>NZ_CP162487.1:565000-5482839 GCF_041240605.1 Xanthomonas sp. DAR 80977
CCTCGGACGAATACTGCTGGGGGTAGAGCACTGTTATGGCTAGGGGGTCATCGCGACTTACCAAACCATTGCAAACTCCGAATACCAGTACGTACTATCCGGGAGACACACGGCGGGTGCTAACGTCCGTCGTGAAAAGGGAAACAACCCAGACCCACAGCTAAGGTCCCAAATTCACTGCTAAGTGGAAAACGATGTGGAAAGGCACAGACAGCCAGGAGGTTGGCTTAGAAGCAGCCACCCTTTAAAGAAAGCGTAATAGCTCACTGGTCGAGTCGGTCTGCGCGGAAGATTTAACGGGGCTAAGCAGTGAACCGAAGCTTGGGGTGCATCGCGATAAGCGATGCGCGGTAGAGGAGCGTTCCGTAAGCCTGCGAAGGTGGATTGAGAAGTCCGCTGGAGGTATCGGAAGTGCGAATGCTGACATGAGTAACGATAATGCGGGTGAAAAACCCGCACGCCGAAAGCCCAAGGTTTCCTTGCGCAACGTTAATCGGCGCAGGGTGAGTCGGCCCCTAAGGCGAGGGCGAAAGCCGTAGTCGATGGGAAGCAGGTTAATATTCCTGCACCTCGCGTAAGTGCGATGGAGGGACGGAGAAGGTTAGGTGTACCGGGCGTTGGTTGTCCCGGGGAAAGGCGGTAGGTTTGGATCTTTGGCAAATCCGGGATCCTTTAAGACCGAGCACCGAGACGAGTCTTTTAGACGAAGTCACTGATACCACGCTTCCAGGAAAAGCTCCTAAGCTTCAGCTTACGCAGACCGTACCGTAAACCGACACAGGTGGGTAGGATGAGAATTCTCAGGCGCTTGAGAGAACTCGGGTGAAGGAACTAGGCAACATGGCACCGTAACTTCGGGAGAAGGTGCACCCTTTTTGGTGGCTCATGCGAGCTATAGCTGAAGAGGGTCGCAGAAACCAGGCCGCTGCGACTGTTTATCAAAAACACAGCACTCTGCAAACACGAAAGTGGACGTATAGGGTGTGACGCCTGCCCGGTGCTGGAAGGTTAATTGATGGGGTCAGCCGCAAGGCGAAGCTCTTGATCGAAGCCCCAGTAAACGGCGGCCGTAACTATAACGGTCCTAAGGTAGCGAAATTCCTTGTCGGGTAAGTTCCGACCTGCACGAATGGCGTAACGACAGCGGCGCTGTCTCCACCCGAGACTCAGTGAAATTGAAATCGCTGTGAAGATGCAGCGTTCCCGTGGCAAGACGGAAAGACCCCGTGAACCTTTACTATAGCTTTACACTGAACGTTGAGTTCGTCTGTGTAGGATAGGTGGGAGGCTATGAAACTGTGGCGCTAGCTGCAGTGGAGCCATCCTTGAAATACCACCCTGTCGTGCTTGACGTTCTAACCTAGGTCCGTAATCCGGATCGGGGACCGTGTATGGTGGGTAGTTTGACTGGGGCGGTCTCCTCCTAAAGAGTAACGGAGGAGCACGAAGGTACGCTCAGCGCGGTCGGACATCGCGCACTGTGTGCAAAGGCATAAGCGTGCTTGACTGCAAGATCGACGGATCAAGCAGGTACGAAAGTAGGTCTTAGTGATCCGGTGGTTCTGTATGGAAGGGCCATCGCTCAACGGATAAAAGGTACTCCGGGGATAACAGGCTGATACCGCCCAAGAGTTCATATCGACGGCGGTGTTTGGCACCTCGATGTCGGCTCATCACATCCTGGGGCTGTAGTCGGTCCCAAGGGTATGGCTGTTCGCCATTTAAAGTGGTACGCGAGCTGGGTTCAGAACGTCGTGAGACAGTTCGGTCCCTATCTGCCATGGGCGTTGGAAGTTTGAGAGGGGCTGCTCCTAGTACGAGAGGACCGGAGTGGACGAACCTCTGGTGTTCCGGTTGTCACGCCAGTGGCATTGCCGGGTAGCTATGTTCGGAAGCGATAACCGCTGAAAGCATCTAAGCGGGAAGCGCGCCTCAAGATGAGACTTCCCGGGGCACAAGCCCCCTTAAGGAACCATGTAGACTACGTGGTTGATAGGTCAGGTGTGTAAGTGCAGCAATGCATTGAGCTAACTGATACTAATGATCCGTGCGGCTTGACCATATAACCTCAAGGTGCTTCCAAGCATCCCTTAGCACGACACACGTCGATAGCTATCCAAACGCTCGCTACGTCACACCCTATGAGAGGCTGGCGCCCAATGCCGTCCTTCCCACACCGCACCTCCGTGCGCTGTTCGAAGACGCATCGCGGCGACACTCCAACCGTCTCCCTGGTGAAATTAGCGCTGTGGAACCACCCGATCCCATCCCGAACTCGGAAGTGAAACGCAGCTGCGCCGATGGTAGTGTGGCTCAAGCCATGCGAGAGTAGGTCATCGCCAGGGGCTTTACCCCAAATCCCCGTCCGCAAGGACGGGGATTTTTTATTGCGCCCGACAAACGCAACACACCACCACCTCAATCCTCCTGCGCGCTCACCACGCTGCCGTCGCCCGGATCCGCACGCAGTTCCACCCGCTGGCCCGTCGACGTGCGCGCCTGCGCTTCCCACAGTCCCTCGTCGTAGTGCACGTCGTGCACCTGCGTGTACCCCGCCGCCGTCAGTGCCGCCGTCACCTCGACGTCCCCCCGGTTTTGAGTAGCACGGCGATTTGGAGTCCAATCCCCAACGAGACGGAGATTGGACGTGAAGAAGCGCTTTTCCGAAGAGCAGATCATCGGCTTCCTGCGTGAGGCCGAAGCCGGCGTGGCGGTGAAGGACCTGTGCCGGCGTCACGGGTTCAGCGAGGCGTCCTACTACCTGTGGCGCAGCAAGTTCGGCGGCATGAGCGTGCCGGAGGCCAAGCGGCTCAAGGAGCTGGAGGCAGAGAACACGCGGCTGAAGAAGCTGCTGGCCGAGCAGCTGTTCGAGAACGACGTCATCAAGGACGCCCTGCGAAAAAAGTGGTGACCGCACCGGCGCGCAGGATGCTGGTGCGGCACCTGATGGAGCGCGGGCTCACTGAGCGCCGGGCGCTGGCCGTGGTGCGGATGAGCGCCAGCGCGCTGCGCTACGTCCCGCGTCCGGATCGCAACGTCGAGCTGCGCGAGCGGATCCTGGCGCTGGCGCAGCGGCACAAGCGCTACGGCGTCGGGATGATCTATCTGAAGCTGCGGCAGGAGCAGTGGCAGGTGAACTACAAGCGGGTGGAACGGCTGTATCAGCAGGCCAGGTTGCAGGTGCGCCGGCGCAAGCGGAAGAAGGTGCTGCAGGGCGAGCGCCAACCGTTGCTTCGGCCTGAAGCCGCCAACCAGGTCTGATCGATGGACTTCGTGTTCGACCGCACAGCCGAGGGCCGGGTGCTCAAGGCCCTGACCATCGTCGACGATGCCACGCGCGAGGCGGTGGCGATCGAGGTGGAGCGGGCCATCTCCGGCCACGGCGTGGCCCGGGTGCTGGATCGGCTGGCGCTGACACGGGGTCTGCCGCAGGTGATCCGCACCGACAACGGCAAGGAGTTCTGCGGCAAGTCGATGGTGACGTGGGCCCACGAGCGCGGTGTGCAGCTGCGCTTGATCCAGCCAGGCAAGCCGAACCAGAACGCCTACATCGAGAGCTTCAACGGCCGCCTGCGCGACGAATGCCTCAACGAGCACTGGTTCCCGACGCTGCTGCACGCCCGCACCGAGATCGAGACCTGGCGACGGGAATATAACGAGGAGCGACCGAAGAAGATCTTGGGCGGCCTGACCCCGGCCGCCTATGCCCAACATCTAGCGGCCAAAGCCGCTACGATGAAACCCTGACTCTAAAGAGCCCCGCTACTGAAAGCGGGGGGACGTCGACCTCTGAAGCGCTCAGCTTCGACGGCACCCCTTCCGCGTACACACGGCCTCCGCGCGGGCCCACTCGCACCTCCCCGCGCTTGCCGTCCCCGCTGGTGGCTTCGGTCTTCCAGAGACCGTCTTCGAATTTGAGCCTGTCCAGCTTGGTATAGCCTTGTTCGCTCAGCAGCGCCTTCACCTGCGACTGGGTCAGCGCTGCGCCGCCATGGGATGGCGCTTTCACTTGCGACTGGGCGGGATGGTTCGCTCCGTTCCATCGACGATGCGTGCTTTTAATGCATGGGGGCTTAGACTTTTTGCCTGCCATGCCAGCTTTGACGTGCCTTGTCGGTGCCGACGACATCGGCCTCGCAAAGCCGCAGCCCCTTCCCCCGTCACCAGAGAACTCTCCCATGAGCCAAGCCAATGGATACGCCGCACTGGCGTCCGATCAGCCGCTGACCCCTTACGCCTTCGAGCGCCGCGCGACCGGGCCGCACGACGTCAGCATCGAGATCCTCTACTGCGGCGTCTGCCACTCCGATCTGCATACGGCGCGCAACGAGTGGCACAACACCCAGTACCCGTCGGTCCCCGGGCATGAAATCGTCGGGCGCGTGACGGCCGTCGGCGACCAGGTCGCTGCCTTCAAGGTCGGCGATCTGGCCGGCGTCGGTTGCATGGTCGACAGCTGCCGGCATTGCGCCTCCTGCGCCGACGGCGAGGAGCAGTACTGCGAGAGCGGCTTCGTCGGTACCTACAACGGCCCGATGTTCGGCGGCGAGAACACCTATGGCGGCTACTCCGACCATATCGTGGTCGATCAGAAGTACGTGCTGCATATCCGCCATGCCGAACAGGACCTCGCCGCGGTGGCGCCGCTGCTGTGCGCCGGCATCACCACCTATTCGCCGCTGAACCACTGGAAGGTGGGACCGGGCAAGAAGGTCGGCATCGTCGGCCTGGGCGGTCTGGGCCACATGGGCGTGAAGATCGCGCACGCGATGGGCGCGCATGTGGTGCTGTTCACGACGTCGGCCAACAAGAAGGCCGACGCGCTGCGCCTGGGCGCCGACGAAGTGGTGGTGTCCAAGTCGCCGGAAGAGATGGCGGCGCATACCAACAGCTTCGACTTCATCCTCAATACCGTCGCCGCCTCGCACGACCTGGACGCGTTCCTGACCCTGCTCAAGCGCGATGGCACGATGACACTGGTCGGTGCACCGGCCGAACCGCATCCCTCGCCGACCGTGTTCAACCTGATCATGAAGCGCCGGCAGCTGGCCGGCTCGTTGATCGGCGGCATCCGCGAGACCCAGGAGATGCTCGATTTCTGCGCCAAGCACGGCATCGTGTCGGACATCGAGACGATCGAGATGGGGCAGATCAACGAGGCCTACGAGCGCATGCTCAAGGGCGACGTGAAGTACCGCTTCGTCATCGACATGGCCAGCCTGAAGAACGCCAAGCAGGCCGCTTGATGCGGTGGCATAGCCGGCCGCGCAACCGCGCGGTCGGCCATGCGCTCTCGCTGCGCAATGTTCGACCAGACGCCTGGACACGCGAGTGCCCAGGCGTTTTTTATGCGGGTTATGCGTCATGACCTTACGTTGAGCGGTTTGCGTCCCCGTGGTGATAGGCAACGAAACTTGTAGGAGCGGCTCTGGGGACCGTGACCCAGGACGGTTTATTGCACCAGGCCTTATCGGGAGCGCCTGTCGCGGCTAAAGCCGCTCCTACAGGGAAGCGCTGGCTCGAGCGCCAGCGGCGCTGTCGATGCCGTGCACAACGGTTCGAAACGACAACGGCGCCGCAGCGCCGTTGTCGTGACCGTCGCCAAGCAGCGCGTCAGCCGATCATTTGCCCGGTGCCGGCGTCGCCGGCTTGGCGCCGCCCATCATGCTGTCGCGGGCCGCCTTGAACGGATTGTCCTGGTACCAGTTCGGCCACGTGTCGCCTGCCGCCAGTTCCTTGCCGACGCCATAGACGGCCTGCAGGTCGTCCATCACCCCGTCGAGCTTCCAGGTGGCCGGATCGTACTGGTCGGCGGGGGTGTGGTAGCGGTGCTTGCCGTAGTCCTCGGAGGCACGCTTGCCGGCATCGATGCCGCCGTCGATCAGGTCTTCGCCGCCATCGATGTACAGCGCCGGCACGCCGGCCTTGGCGAAGTTGAAGTGATCGGAACGGAAGTAGAAGCCGCTCTGCGGCGACGACTCGGCATGCAGCACGCGACCCTGCGCGGCGGCGATCGGCTTGAGCAGGTCTTCCAGCTCCGAGCTGCCGAACCCGTTGACCACCAGATCCTTGGCGCGGCCGGCGACCGGCATGGCGTCGAGGTTGATGACGCCGGCGATCTTGTTCAGCGGGAAGGTCGGGTGGGCGACGTAGTACTTGGAACCGAGCAGGCCCGATTCCTCCAGGGTCACCGCCAGGAACACCACCGAGCGCTCCGGTTTGGGCTGCTGGTGCACGAACGCGTCGGCGACCTCGAGGATGCCGGCGACGCCGGTCGCGTTGTCGACCGCGCCGTTGTAGATGTTGTCGCCGGCTTCGCCCTCGTGCTTGCCCAGGTGATCCCAGTGCGCCATGTACAGCACCGCTTCGTCGGCGCGGCTGCCGCCGGGCAGCACGCCGACCACGTTGCGCGACTTCTTCTCGGAGATGGTGCTCTTCAGGTCCACCGACAGCTTGGCCTTCAGCGGCACCGGCTTGAAGCCGCGCTTGCTCGCGTCCTTGTAGGCCTGGTCGAGATCCAGCCCGGCGTCGGCGAACAGCTGCTTGGCGGCCTGCGCGGTGATCCAGCCCTGTGCCGGGATGCGCGGTTCCGGATCGTCCTTGGCCGGCAGGTCGTACTGCGCGCCGGACCAGGAATTCTTCACCACGTCCCAACCGTAGCTGGCGCCGGGGGTGTCGTGCACGATCAGCGCGGCCGCCGCGCCCTTGCGCGCGGCTTCCTCGAACTTGTAGGTCCAGCGCCCGTAGTAGGTCATGCGCTTGCCTTCGAACAACGCGCCGTCCTCGGTGTGGAAGCCGGGGTCGTTGACGAACATCACCACCGTCTTGCCCTTCCAGTCCTGGTCCGCGTAGTCGTTCCACTTCTGCTCGGGGGCGTCCACGCCGTAGCCGACGAACACCATGTCGCTGGCGTCGATCTTGACCTCGGTCTGGCCGGTGCGGGTGCCGATCACCATGTCGGTGCCGAACTTCAGTTCGCGCGGCTTGCCGTTCTGTTCCAGCTTCAGCGTGGTGTTCGGATCGGCCGTGGTCTCGGTCATCGCCACGTCCTGGAACCAGCTGTCGCCGTTGCCGGGCTGCAGGCCGATGCGCTGCATCTGGTCGCGGATGTAGGAGACGGTCTTTTCCTCGCCGGCGGTGCCGGGGCCGCGGCCTTCGAACGCGTCCGAGGACAGGGTCTTGACCAACTCGCCGAAGTCGGCCGGCGTGATCTCGGGAGAGAAGGCGTGGGCCGCGGCGGCCACAGGAGCGGGCGGCGGCGGCGCGGTATCGGCGGCCGGGGCGGGCGCCTCGCGCTTGCACGCGGTCAGCGCGGCCGCGGCGGCCAGGCACAGCACAAGCTTGCGGGACATGGGGGCTCCTGGGGTCTGAGGAATCCCGATTCTATAGGCAAGTTCCGCGCAGGCGTTGTCGCCGGCGCAGGCAACGCCGGATCAGTTGTCCGGCGCTGTGTCGCCGTCGAACGGCTGCGCGGTGGCGCCGCTGATCGGACCGGTCTTGGCGCTGCGGTGCACGTACAGGCTCACTTCGCGCTCGAAATGCAGCGGCCCGTCGATCACCGCGCGCGGGCCGATGATGATGCGCGGCTTGCGCGCCGGCTTGAACGACATGCTGAAGCTGGGCTTCTTGATTTCGATGCCGCCGCCGACGTGCGAGTCGTGGCCGACGGTGATGTCGCCGTTGACCGTCTCGATGCCGCCCTGCAGCTGCGTGGCGACCAGGCCGATGCTGCCGTTGACGCTCTCCACGCTGCCGCCGACGCGGCCGCCGCGGTCGACGAAGATGCCGCCGTTGACCGTCTCGATGGAATCGGCGATCTGCACCTGCTGGCCCACGCGGATGCCGCCGTTGACCGTGGACAGGCCCTTGGCCTGCGCGTTGTCGGCGATCTTGAGGCTGCCGTTGACGGTTTCCACATCGCCGACGCTGGCGCCGGATTCGACGCTGATCCCGCCGTTCACCGTTTCCAGGTCGCCATACTGCTTGCCGGCCTCGGCGGTGATGCTGCCGTTGACCTTGCTGATGCCTTCCGCGGCCAGGGCGGGTCCGGCGATCAGGGCCAGCGCCAACAGGACCGATAAATGCGTACGCTTCATCATCCACCTCCAGAACGCCGGCCAGTCGCGGCAGCAATCGTGGGGGCGATCACAACACGCTTCGCTACAATCCGCACCTGCCTGAAGTCATTGGACCCGCCCTTGCCCGCAACCGTCTCCGCTCCGTTGCGTCCCGCGTTGCCCCCCGGGGCGGGGCGGCGCCTGTCCGCCTGTCGGCGCGCGGCGACGCAGCTGCTGATGGCGACGCTGTTGCTGCTGGCCGCGAGCCTGGCGCCGGCGCAGAACCCGCGCGAGGCCGAGCGGCGCCTGGAGAAAGTGCGCGGCGAGCTGAAGAGCGTGGCCGAGGAGCGGCGCCAGCTGGAAGGCAAGCGTGGCGACGCCGCGCGGCAGCTGCGCGAGGCCGACGAGAAGGTGGCCACGACCGGGCGCAGCCTGGCGCAGACCCAGCAGGCGCTGCGCCAGCACCAGCAGACCCTGGCCGAACTGGAGCGCAAGCGCGACACGCTGCGCAACGGCCTGGTGCGGCAGCGCGCCGAACTGGCGCAGCTGCTGCGCGCGGCCTACGCGATCGGCGGCAACGCGCCGCTGAAGCTGCTGCTGGCGCAGGACCGGGTGGCCGACGCCAACCGCCTGCTGGCCTATCACCGCTATCTGCAGCGCGAGCGCGCGCAGCGCATCGCCACACTGACCCATGAGCTGCAGGCATTGGAACAGGTACAGCACGAGGTGACGGCCAAGCAGCAGCAACTGAGCGCAGCGCAGCGCCAGCAGCAGGAACAGGCGGCAGCCCTGCAGCGCGACCGCAAGCAGCGCGCCAGCCTGGTGTCCGAACTGGACCAGCGCTACCAGGACCGCAGCGAGCGCGAGAAGGCGCTGGGCCAGGACGCCAAGGCGCTGGAAACGCTGTTGGCCAATCTGCGCGCGGCCGCCGCGCGTGCCGAGGCCGAGCGCCGCGCGGCGGCCAAGCGCGCCGCGGCCGAACAGGCCGCGCAGGCCAAGGCCGCGGCGAAGAATCCTTCGCGCGGCGGCAGCAAGGTGCCGCCCAAGGTGGTGGCCTCGGCGCCGGCGCTGAAGGTCGGCGGCCTGGGCTGGCCGCTGTCCGGCGATCTGATCGCGCGCTACGGCGGCAAGCTGCCGGACGGGCGCACCAGCAACGGGGTGCTGATCGCCGCGCCGGCCGGCAGCACCATCACCGCCGTGGCCGACGGCACGGTGGTGTTCTCCGACTGGATGACCGGCTACGGCATGATCCTGATCGTGGACCACGGCAACGGCTACATGAGCCTGTACGCCCACAACGATGCGTTGCTGCGCGATCCCGGCGACCGGGTCAAGCGCGGCGATGCGGTGGCCAAGGTCGGCAATTCCGGCGGCCAGGGGCGCCCGGCGCTGTATTTCGAATTGCGCCGCAACGGCCAGCCGGTGGATCCCTCATCGTGGCTGCAGCGCCGCTGAGCGCCGCCGCGGCGCGGCATTCAACGCGAATTTAGCCTGCTTTCGCGCATAATCCGGACAGTTGCGCCGTGCACGGCGCAGGCCATCCCCCAATCGGAGTGCTTCATGCGCGTAGTCCTGTCCGCTGCCTTGTTGCTTGCCCTGGCGCCGCTGCCGTCGATGGCGCAGAGCGCCGGCGAACAGACGCCCACGGCCCCGACGGCCAGCGCCGACGATCCGGACGCCACCGAATCGGCCACCTCGCGCGTGCCGCTGGACGAGATCCGCCGCTACGTGGCGGTGTACAACGCGGTGAAGGAAGCCTACGTCGATCCGGTCGACGACAAGAAACTGATGCAGTCGGCGATCCGCGGCCTGCTGCTGGACCTGGATCCGCACAGCACCTACTTCAGCAAGGAAGACGCCGAGGCCTTCGACGAACAGGCCACCGGCGCCTACGACGGCATCGGCGTGGAGTTGCTGCAGCTGCCGGACAACACGCTCAAGGTGGTCTCGCCGATCGACGACACCCCGGCCGCGCGCGCCGGCGTGCGCTCGGGCGACATCATCGTCGCCATCGACGGCAAGCCGATCAGCGCGGTCAAGGCGATGGAGCCGTTGCGCGGCGAGTCGGGCAGCAAGGTGGTGCTGACCATCGTCCGCGAGAAAGTGGACAAGCCGTTCGACGTGACCCTGACCCGGCAGACCATCCGCGTGGCCAGCGTGCGCAGCCGCATGCTCGAGCCGGGCTATGGCTACATCCGCATCAGCACCTTCCAGGCCGATACCGGCGCGGATTTCCACAAGCAGCTGCAGCAGCTGCAGGCGCAGTCCGGCGGCAAGCTGCGCGGCCTGGTGCTGGACCTGCGCAGCAATCCCGGCGGGCTGCTCACCGCGGCGGTGCAGGTGGCCGACGACGTGCTCGACAAGGGCACCATCGTGACCACGCGCGGGCGCATCTCGGTCAGCGATTCCAAGTTCGACGCCACCCCCGGCGACCTGCTCAACGGCGCGCCGATGGTCGCCCTGGTCGACGCCGGCTCGGCCAGCGCCTCGGAAGTGCTGGCCGGCGCGCTGCGCGACAACAAGCGCGCGCGCATCGTCGGCAGCCGCACCTTCGGCAAGGGCTCGGTGCAGACCGTGCTGCCGCTGGACAACGGCGATTCGGTCAAGCTGACCACGGCGCGCTACTACACGCCCAGCGGCAAGTCGATCCAGGCCAGCGGCATCGTGCCGGACGTGGTGCTGCGCCCGGAGGAGAGCAAGGAGGACGCGGACAAGCCGGCGGTGCTGGCCGACTACAGCGAAGCCACGCTGCCCGGCCACCTGCATGGCGACGACGAAGGCGCCGAGGGCTATAGCGCCGGCGACGTGCTGCCCGGCGATGCGCCGATCGCGCAGGCGCTGGCCGAACTGAAGCAGCCCGGCGCGGTGGCCAGGGCCGCTGCCGCCAAGCAGGCCAAGGCGAAGCCGAAAGCCGCCGCGCCGAGCGCCGCCAAGCCGGCGACGCTCGCGCCCAGGAACGTGGCACCGAAGAGCGACGCGCCGAAGGCCGAGCCGGCCAAGGGCGACGTGCCCAAGACCGACACGACGGCGCCGCCGCCTTCGGGCGACTGAGGCCGCGATCGCGATGGTCGCAGCACGCCGCGACGGCATGCGTCTCGGCGTGGTGGACGGACGCCGCCGCGCATTTGCGGATCGGACGCTGCCACCGAAACGTGCAGGAGCGGCTTCGGCCGCGACCTCGAGTTATCGGTAATGCCAGGTCGCGGCTGAAGCCGCTCCTGCAAAAAAATCGCACAGCGCCGATAGCCGCACGCGCCATCCGCCCGCGATCGGGCGCCGCCTCGGCTCAGCGCGGCTTGGCCGGCATCGGGAACGGCGTGATGACCTTTTCGCCGGTGGCCGCGTCGCGGATCGCCGACTGGCCCTTCTTCTCCACTTCCTCGATGCGCACGATGCTCTGCATCGGCAGGTGCAGCATCTTGGTATCACCGAATTCCTCGCGCAGGCGTTCTTCGGTGGGATCGATGACCAGGCCGTCGTGCAGGTCGAACACCAGCGCGCCGATCTCGCTGAAGCCCCACAGGTGGCTGCTGCCCACGTGCTGCGCGTACAGCTCGTACACCTTGCCGTGGTTGAGGAATGTCACTTTGTACAGGGGCTTGGCCATGCGCGAAGTATAGAGCGCCGTGCCGGCGTTTCGGCTCAGAAGCCCTTGCGCTTGCGCAGGCGCCGCGCGATCGCCGCGCGCACGTACAGCCCGTAGGCCATGCCGAAGGCGAAGCCGGTCAGGTGCGCCGACCAGGCGACCATGCCGAACGCCGGGCCGATGTAGGCGAACACCACCTGCAGCGCCGCCCAGGTGCCGATCAGCAGCGAGGCCGGCGCGCGCACGAATTCCAGGAACAGCCCCAGCGGCAGCACCACGCCGAGCTTGGCGCGCGGGAACAGCGCCAGGTAGGTGCCGATCAGCGCCGAGACCGCGCCGCTGGCGCCGATGATGACCCGGTCCGGGGTGCCGATCGCGAACACCGCGGCCAGGTTGGAAATGGCGCCGCCGCCCAGGAACAGCAGCAGGAAGCGCCACGGCCCGAGCACGCGCTCGGCCGGCAGGCCGAAGATCAGCAGGAACACCAGGTTGCCGAGCAGGTGCGACCAGTCCGCATGCAGGAACAGCGCGGTGAACAGGCGCAGCACGCTGCCGTCCTGCACCGTCGCCAGCCAGTCGCGCGGGCTGGCGACGCCGGCCGAGAGCGCGCCCCAGTCCAGCCACAGCGTGGCGCGGGCCTGGTTGGGGCGGCTGATCGACCACAGGAACGCCAGCCACATGGCCGCGAACAGCAACGGCGTGGCCCAGCGCAGCGTGGTCCGGTCGCGGGAGGGGATGGAGACGAACATGCCAATACCGGGGAACTCGGCCTGTAACGATACCGGCTTCATTCGGCTGAACGCACGCCCACTCCGCGCGAAGCTGAACGGGCGATATTGTTATTGTTGGGTTAACGCAGATGGTTATACTGCATACGGCGTCGTATGTCGGGAGGGGACTCCGGCGCGCATTCCTCCGCTTGCTCAGCGGGGGATGCGCAGGCGCGAACACAGACATTTTCGTCTTCCGGAGAGTTACAAGCCATGCAAAACGCAACCCAGTTCGTCCGTTTCACCGCCCTGGCCGTCGGCATCGTCGGCGCCCTGACCATCGGTCAGGCGCACGGCGCCGCGTTCCAGCTCAAGGAAAACAGCGCCAAGGGCCTGGGCCGCGCCTTCGCCGGCTCCGGCAGCGCCCCCGGCGACGCCTCGATCATCGCCAACAACCCGGCCGGCATGCGCCAGCTCGACGGCAAGGTGTTCCAGGCCGACGTCAGCGCCATCCAGTTCGCCGCCAAGTACGATGGCACCGGCACCTACGCCACCGGCTCGGCGATCTCCGGCGGCAACGGCGGCGATGCCGGTACGATCGCGCCGGTCCCGGCGGTCTACTTCCACCTGCCGTTCGGCGAGAACAACAACATGCACTTCGGCACCTCGCTGACCGTGCCGTACGGCTTCAAGACCGAATACGACCGCGACTGGGTCGGCCGCTACAACGGCGTCAAGACCGAACTGCAGGCGATCGACCTCAACCTGGCCTTCTCCTACGACGTGAACCCGTACGTGTCGTTCGGCGCGTCGGTGTTCGCCGAGCGCCTGGACATCGATCTGTCCAACGCCATCGATCTCGGCAGCGTCCTGGCCGCGCGCCGGGTGCCGGGCTTCGCGCCGGGCAGCGCCGACGGCTTCTCGCGCATCAAGGGCGACAGCACCGATATCGGCTACACCCTGGGCGGCCTGTTCAGCATCGACGAGAACACCCACATCGGCTTCAGCTACCGCTCGAAGGTCGAGCACAAGATCACCAACGGCACGGCCGACTTCACCACCCCGGCCAACGCCGCCACGGTGCTGGCCGTCGCCGCGCCGGGCACCTTCGTCGACACCAAGGGCCGCGCCACGGTCACCCTGCCGGCCAGCGCGACCGCCAGCTTCACCCACAACATCAACGAGCAGTGGACGGTGATGGCCGACGTCAGCCGCACCGCCTGGAGCAAGTTCGACCAGGTGACGGTGGACTTCGCGTCGAACCAGCCGGACAGCGTGCTGAACTTCGCCTACCACGACACCACCTTCGTCTCGATCGGTGCCGACTACCGCATGAGCGACACGCTGACCCTGCGCGGCGGCCTGGCCTACGACGAAACCCCGACCAGCAACGAGCACCGCGACGTGCGCGTGCCCGACGCGAGCCGCAAGTGGGTCTCGCTGGGTCTGAGCTGGCGTCCGTCCGAGCAGGCCGAGTACAGCTTCGGCTATACCCACCTGTTCACCAGCGATCCGAGCATCAACTCGACCACCGCCACCGGCAACACCCTGGTCGGCAGCTACGACGTCAGCGGCAACGTGCTGGCGGCGTCGGTCAACTACAAGTTCTGATCGATCGCTTGCGCGACAGTCTCGCGGCGCAGGCCACGAGCCACCAAAGCCCCGCTTCGGCGGGGCTTTTTTGTGCGTCTTTCCCTTCTGTTGACGCGGCTTCGCGCATATCGCTGCGAATGCTTGACAGACATCCCACCCGGGCGTAGAAGGCTTGTGAAGCCGATGGGGATGACATCGGCATGCGGCCACGGCTCCGATGCCGTCGCCATCCGGCCTGCGGGCGTCGAATGGGGGACGTTGGTAATGCACCATCGTGAGTACAACCATTTGTCGTGCGTTGCAGCGCCGCTGCTTTCCCGTACCGCGCCGTCGGCACTGGCTGCCGTCCGCGTTTCCCAAGGCGGGCCGGCATGACCGTTCGCCACAAACTGAGTGCCCTGCGCTCACGCGACAAGTGCGTCGCCGGCTACTCGCCGCCTCGACGCTAATCGTGCATCGCGGTCTGACCTGACCGACGCCGTCGCGTTTGTTTCCCGTGTCCCGTTGCCCGTGCGCGCTCGTCTTGCGCGCAGCGCCGCAGCGTGCGCGCCATGCATCCGCCGTGCGTCCGGTCGGTCCCAACGACATCCGGGTTGCCGACATGCGTCGCGCCCGGTGCATGGCACTTTTGGCGAGGGGAAGCATCATGTGCATTGGCAAGCGTTCGAACGGCAAGGTCCTGGTTGAGGCGATTCTGGCGGTACTGGGGGCGAGCGCCGCATTGACGGCGGTGGCGGGGACGGTGACCGGCGAGGTCAGCGTGCAAGGCAGCGGCAAACCTGCCGCGAACGCGCGGGTCGGCATCGCCGGGACCGCGTATACGGCGGTGACCGATGCCAATGGGCATTTCGTCATCGCCGACGTGCCGGCGGGGCAGTACGCGCTGGAGTCGAGCTACCCGGGTTTCAGCGCCGCGCAGACCAGCTTCGAGGTGAGCGACACCGGCACCACCGCGCTCAACATCGCGCTGGACGAGGTCAAGCAGCTGAAGAACATCACCGTCGTCGCCAATCGCTACGACGCCAGCAACCTGAAGATGAACGCGGTGAACACGGTGGACGTGCTGTCCGCCAACGACCTGCAGCACACCGCGGTGCACAACGTCGCCGAGGCGCTGGGGCTGATCTCGGGCATCAACATCACCACCACCGGTTCGGGCTATTTCGGCGGCGTGGACGGCGCGGCGCGCGGCGAGGGCATGTTCGCCTCGGTGCGCGGCCTGCCCTCGGAGTACAACGTCAACCTGATCGACGGCGTCACCGTCGCGCAGGGCATGCCCTACAGCCGCAGCGTGCAGCTCAGCCTGCTGCCGCCGTCGGGATTGCAGACCATCGTGGTCAACAAGACCTCCACCGCCGACATGGACGGCGACGCGATCGGCGGCACCATCGATTTCCGCACGCCGACCGCGTTCGACTTCAAGCAGACCACCAGCGGCAGCGTGACCGGCAGCGGCCGCCTGGAGAGCCGCGCGCGCGACTACGGCGGCGACGGCCTGGGCGGCGGCCTGGCCGGCGAGTTCCAGCACAAGTTCGGCGACGAACAGCAGTTCGGCTTCTACGCCAGCGCCTATTACGACTACCGCACCTCGACCAACAGCGAGGTCGCCGCGGCGACCAGCGCGCTCAACGACCATTCGTGGGCGTTCCTGCATGCCGATGCCGACGGCGGCAACGCGGCCGGCTACGATCCGCAGCACAACCTGACCAGCACCGGCATGAACGTCGGCGTGGTCGCCGGCTGGGAACGCCGCTACGGCGGCAATGCCTCGTTCGACTGGCAGGTCGACGACAGCCTGTCGCTGTACGCGCGCGCCACCTACGCCTACGCCAAGACCGACCAGGGCACCACCTTCGTGCAGCTGCTGCCGCAGGACGTGACCTACGTGCCGAGCGCGACCGCAGGCGTCTACACGCCCAACATCGGCCGCATCGCCTCGCGCTTCTGGTACGAAACCAACCCGGAGATCGCCGACCTGGCGACGTTCCAGATCGGCGCGCGCAAGACCTCCGGCGGCTGGACCTTCATGCCCAACCTTTTCTACAGCTTCGGCGACAACGACCGTCCCGACCACGTCGAGATCGATGGTCGCGAGGACAAGTTCTCGCAGACCAACTACGCCTATTCCGGCAGCTCGCTGGTGCGCTACGGCAGCGGCGCGTTCCCGTATCCGCAGCTGACCCCGGCGCTGCTGGCGCAGGTCAACGACATCCCCTCGCTGTACGCCAGCAGCTACGGCGAACTGACCAAGATCTATTCCGGGCAGAAGAAGGGCGGCGCCAAGTTCGACGTCCGCTACGACTTCGAGGACGGCGCGCTGTCGGCGCTGCAGTTCGGGGTGAAGTACAGCAAGAGCTCGCGCAATTTCAGCAACCGCGACTGGTGGACCGGCGGCGTCGACGACACCAGCACGCTCGGCGATCTGGGCATCTTCAACGGCAACTACAGCGCGATCTTCCCCGGCAAGTATTCCTGGGTCACGCCCAAGGTCAGCGAGACCGCGGTCAGCAACGTCATCTACAGCCATCTGCGCGACGACGACCTGGACAGCTGCGGCAGCGCGTACTACGTCAACAACTGGAACTGCAACACGATGCGCGGCACCGAGGCGGTGGCCGCGGCCTACGCCATGGCCACCTTCTCGCTCGGCAACCTGGAAGTCGTGCCGGGCGTGCGCTTCGAGCACAGCAGCATCCACAACACGTTCTGGGTGACGCCGTCCGACGCCGACGGCAACCAGACGGTCGGCTATTTCGACAGCAACCACACCACCTACGACGAGCCGCTGCCGAGCGTGTTCCTGACCTGGCGTCCCGACCCGCGCACCGCCTACCGCGCCTCGCTGTGGACCAGCTATACCCGGCCCGCGTTCGTGCAGCTGGGCGGCGGCAGCAATATCAGCATCTCCAACGGGATCACCACGATCACCCAGGGCAATCCGGACCTGAAGCCGATCGAATCGACCAACCTGGACCTGTCCGGCGAATGGTCCACCGAACACGGCGGCTTCTTCTCGGTCGCCGGCTTCTACAAGCGCCTGCGCAACTACATCTACGACGCAGGCGCCAGCCAGGCCAATTCCAGCGGCAGCGGCAGCGGCACGGTGCTCTACACGATGCCGACCAACGGCGGCGACGGCCGCGTCTACGGCCTGGAAGTCAGCGCGCGGCAGCGTTTCCAGGACCTGCCCGAACCGCTGAACGGGCTGGGCGTGAGCTTCAACGCCACCCGCCAGCATGCGCGCGCCGACCTGGGCATGGACGGCTTCGAGAACGAGCACATGCAGTCGGCGCCCAACGCCATGGCCAACGTCGAGCTGTTCTACGAACGCGAGCGCTTCTCGGTGAACCTGAGCTACCACTTCAGCAGCTCGTACCTGCTCAGCTACGACTACCTGCGCCAGGGCGCGACGTGGGACGACCTGTGGGCGCGCCCGACCCGGCGCGTGGACCTGCATGCCGGCTACCACTTCGACAACGGCCTGAGCCTGGACCTGTCGATCTCCAACCTGACCAAGGAGTACAGCTACTGGGCGCACGTGGGCCGCAGCGATCTGGCGGTCTCGGACATCGTCGATGCCGGCATGACCACGTTGCTCACCGCCAAGTACGCGTTCTAGTCCGCTCTCCGCGGGATCGGGGGCGGTGCCGGCAAGCACCGCTCCCCGTGTCGCGCCCCACCCCGGAGATCTTGATGAAACGTCGCACGTTCTGTGTCATCGGCCTGCTCGCGCCGCTGGGAATGGCGGCCGTGCCGGCGGGCGCGGCCGCCGTGGCCGCCGCGCCCGAACCGGATGGACGCCCGCACGCGTTCGGTTTCGCCCAGGGGCAGTTCGTGCTGGACGGCCAGCCGTGGCAGATCCGCAGCGGCGAGATGCATCCGCTGCGCATCCCGCGCGAGGACTGGTTGCACCGGATCCGCATGGCCAAGGCGATGGGCCTGAACACCATCGCCCTGTACCTGATGTGGAACGCATTGGAAGCCGAACCCGGCGTGTTCGACCTGGACGGCGGGCGCCGCGATTTCGTCGCCTTCGTCCGCCTGTGCGCGCAGGAAGGCATGTGGGTCTATCTGCGGCCCGGCCCCTACGTCTGCGCCGAGTGGACGCTGGGCGGCCTGCCCGCGTATCTGTTGCGCGAACCGGGCATGCGCCTGCGCGATGCCGGCGATGCGCGCTACATGGCGGCGGTGCGGCGCTACATCGCCGCGGTGGCGCCGCGCATCGCGCCGTTGCTGGCGTCGGCCGGCGGGCCGGTGCTGATGCTGCAGATCGAGAACGAGTATTCGATGTTCGGCGCCGACGTCGGCTACCTGCAGGCGTTGCGCGCGCTGTGGCAGGAACACGGCATCGATGGGCCGTTCGCGGTCGCCGACGGCATGAAGGACCTGCGCCGGCGCAAGGCCTACCTGCCCGGCGCGGCGCTGGGCCTGGACGGCGCCGACCTGGCCGACCTGCAGCACGGCCGCGCCTTCGCCGGCACCGCGCCGGTGTGGGTGGCCGAAGGCTATCCGGGCTGGCTGACGCATTGGGGCGAGGCCGACTTCGCGCGCCGCGACTACCTGCCGACGCTGCGCCGGCTGCTGGCGCACGGACATTCGTTCAACCTGTACGTGGTGCATGGCGGCAGCAACTTCGGCCTGAGCGCCGGCGCCAATGCCGACGACGACGGCTCCAATTTCCAGCCGGCGTTGACCAGCTACGACTACAGCGCGCCGATCGACGAGCGCGGCGCGGCGACGCCGGCGTACTTCGCGCTGCGCGAGGCGATCGCCGCGCATCTGCCGCGGCCATTGCCGGCGCTGCCGCCGGCGCCGCCACGCACGCACTTCGCGCCGACGCTGGCGCTGCCGTATGCGTCCTTGTGGGACAACCTGCCGGCGGCGCCGGTCGCGACCGTGGCGCCGACCGGCAACGAGGTGCTGTTCGGCCAGGACCAGGGGCTGGTGCTGTATCGCCGCCGCATCGGTCCCGGCGCGCAGCTGCGCGTGGACGGCGTGCACGACTACGCCGTGGTGCATGTGGATGGCGCGGAAGTGGGGCACGTGTCGCGGGTGCGGCACCCCGCGCTGCACTCCTCGGCGCAGCTGATGCTGCCGCGGGCGCAGGCGGCGGAGCGCGCGCTGGAGATCCTGGTCGACAGCTTCGGCCACATCAATTTCGGTCCGGCGCTGGGCGATGCCAAGGGCCTGGTCGGCGCCGTGCAGTTGCAAGGCGCGCCGCTGCAGGATTGGCAGGCGTATCCGATCGCGCTGGACGATGCCTGGATCCAGTCGCTGCGGCCGCTGCGAACTGCGTCGTCGCGGCCGGGGTTGTTCTTCCGCGCGGAGGTCGTGGTCGAGACGCCCGGCGACGCCTACCTGGACATGCGCGAGTGGGACAAGGGCTATCTGTGGGTCAACGGCCAGTTGCTCGGCCGCTATTGGCGCATCGGGCCGCAGCAATGCCTGTACTGCCCGGGACCGTGGCTGCGGCAGGGCCGCAACGAGGTGCTGGTGCTCGATCTGCACCGCACCCGCGCCGCGGCGATCCGCTGTGCGGACTCGTTGCGAGGCGCGCGCGCATGAGCCTGCGCCGCGGACGTACCGACCGCCCCCATCCGATCCACTGCGTCGCCCCGGCGACGAGGAAGCCCGCATGCTGCTGACCACGCCCGATGCCTCCGCGCGCCACGATGCCGACCGCGCGCCGCCGCGCGCGATCGGATTCTGGGGCGGTCTGTCCGCGAACCTGCTGAACATGATTGGCATCGGCCCGTTCATCACCATCCCGCTGGCGCTGTCGGCGCTGGCCGGGCCGATGGTGTTGCTGGGCTGGGTGGCCGGCGCGCTGCTGTGCCTGTGCGACGGCCTGGTCTGGGCGGAACTGGGGTCGGCGATCCCCAAGTCCGGCGGGCCGTACCACTATCTGCGCGAGGCCTATGGCCGCGACCGCCTGGGCAGCCTGTTCGGCTTTCTGTACCTGTGGCAGACGCTGTTGACCGCGCCGTTGTCGATCGGCGCGGCGGCGGTCGGTTTCACCCAGTACCTGGCCTTTCTGGTCCCCGGCCTGGCGTCGTGGCAACTGACCGCGATCGCTGCGACCTTGTGCCTGTTCAACACCGCCTTGCTGTACCGCGAGGTGCGCTCGGTGCAGTTGCTGTCGCTGCTGGTCACCGCGGCGGTGGTGGCCGCGGTGGTGTGGATCGTGGCCAGCGGCATGCTGCATTTCGACATGGCGCTCGCGCGGCGCTTCCTGCACGCGGGGACCGACTCGCCGCATGGGTTCTGGCTCGGCTTCGGCGCGGTGGCGCTGATCGCGGTGTACGACTACGGCGGCTACAACAACGTGTGCATGCTCGGCGGCGAGATCCGCCAGCCGCGGCGCAACATCCCGCTGGCGGTGCTGTGTTCGATTCCGATCGTGGCGGCGCTGTACCTGGGCCTGAACGTGGCCATCCTCGGCGTGCTGCCGTGGCAGCAGGCGGCGCAGTCCAAGGCGGTGGTGGCCGACTTCATGCAGGCGATCTACGGGCATGTCGGCAGCACCGTCGCGGTCGCGCTGATCATGCTCGCCAGCTGGGGATCGGCGCTGGTGGTGCTGCTGGGCTATTCGCGGGTGCCGTACGCGGCGGCGGCCGAAGGCCAGTTCTTCCGCGTGTTCGCGCGGCTGCATCCGCGCGGCCGCTTTCCCACCGTGTCGCTGCTGTTCGTCGGCGCGACCTCGGCGCTGGCCTGCCTGCTGTCGCTGGACGACCTGATCGCCACGCTCATGGTCATCCAGATCATGTTCCAGTTCATGGCGCAGTGCCTGGCGGTGGTGCTGCTGCGGCGGCAACCGCAGCGCCCGCCCGACGCGTTCTCGATGCCGTTGTACCCGTGGCCGCTGTGGGTGAGCGTGGCCGGCTGGCTGTACATCCTGGCCACCAGCCAGGGCCGCCACCTGCTCGCCGCGGTCGTGGCGCTGTGCCTGGGCACGGCGCTGTTCTTCATCCAGGCCAGGAGACAGGGCACATGGCCTTGCGAACCGAAATGACCGCGTACGACGTGGCGGTGGTCGGCGAGATCTACGCCGATCACATCCTCAGTGGCTTCCAGCGCTGGCCGCAGCCGGGCGAGGAAGCCCTGGCCAGCGCCTATCTGCGCGAACTCGGCGGCGGCACCGTCAACACCGCCTGCGGGCTGGCGCGGCTGGGACGCAGCACGCGCCTGATCGGCCTGATCGGCGAGAGCGACCGGCCGTGGTTCGAACAGCGGCTGGGCCAGTTCCAGGTGCGCAGCGACGGGCTGCGCAGCGACCCGGCCGGCACCGGGATCACGGTCAGCGTGTCGATGCCCGACGACCGGGCGTTCTTCACCTACCTGGGCGCCAACACCCAACTCGACGCGCTGCTCGCGCGCGCCGAGGTGCTGGACGAACTGTGCGCGGCGCGCCACGTGCATTTCGCGATGCCGCTGTCGCGCGCGCTGGCGCAGACGCTGCTGCCGGCGCTGGCCGCGGCCGGCTGCACGACCTCGCTGGACGTGGGCTTCAGCCTGGAATGGCTGACTGCGCCACACAACCTCGCCACCTGCCGCGAGGTGGACTATTTCCTGCCCAACCAGAAAGAGGCCGCGCTGCTCGGCTGCGGCGACGGCGCCGAGGCCTGCCGCCACTGGGCCGCATCGCTGGGCTTGCGCCATGCGGCGATCAAGCTCGGCGGCGCCGGCGCGATGGCGGTCGATGCGGCCGGCGCGCGCCTGGTGGCCGCGCCCGCGGTGCAGGTGCGCGACACCACCGGCGCCGGCGACGCCTTCGACGCGGGCTTCATCGATGCGCTGCTCGACGGCGCAGGACTCGACGAATGCCTGCGCCGCGCCTGCTTCTGCGGCGCGTCCTGCTGCGCCGCGCTCGGCGCGCTGGACGGCCTCCCCGATTTCGACCAACTGAGGAACCGTAATGACAGCAATGAATCGTAAGATCGCCTTGATCGGCGGCGGCGGGGTACGCTCGCCGCTGGTCGTGTACGGGGTCAACGAGGCGGCCGCGGCACTGGGCGTGCGGGAGATGGTGCTGTACGACCCGGATCCGGAGCGGGTACGGCTGATGGTCGCGCTGGGCCGCGCGGTGGTGGCCGAGTTCGGCGGCGAGTTGCAGCTGCGCGCCGCCGATTCGCTGGAAGACGCGATCGAAGGCGCGGACTTCGTGCTCAACAGCATCCGCATCGGCGGCATCGCGCAGCGCGCCGCCGACGAGCGGGTGAGCATCGACCAGGGCTATCCGGGGCAGGAGACCACCGGCCCGGCCGGCGTGGCCATGGCCTTGCGCACCGTGCCGGTGTCGATCGCGCAGGCGCGGCTGGTGGAGCGGTTGAGCCCGGACGCATGGCTGGTCAACTTCACCAATCCGGCCGGCTTGATCACCCAGGCGGTGACCACGCATACCCGCGCCAAGATCGTCGGCATCTGCGATACCCCGACCGAGCTGTTCCACAACATCGCGCATGCGCTGGGCGCGCACCACGACGCGGTGGAATGCGATTACGTCGGCCTCAACCACCTGGGCTGGGTGCGCGGCGTGCGCCTGCACGGCGAGGAGGTCATCGACCGCTTGCTGGGCGACGACGCGCTGCTGCGCCAGCTGTACCTGGCGCCGCTGTTCGATTTCGACATGATCCGCGCATTGCGGCTGATCCCCACCGAATACCTGTTCTTCTACTACGAGCGGCGCCGCGCGCTGGCCAACCAGCGCACCCAGGGCGCGAGCCGCGGCGCCGAGATCGAGACCTTGAACCATGCCCTGATCGCCGCGCTCGGCAGCCGCCTGCAGGCCGGCGACGGCCACGGCGCGGTGCAGACCTATGCGGCGTATCTGAACCAGCGCTCGGGCTCGTACATGAAGCTCGAGGCCGAAGGCGGGTCGGCGTTCGATGCCGGAGTCAGCCTGCAGGCCGATCCGTTCCGGGTCAGCACCGGCTACCACCGCATCGCCATCGACGTGATGAGCGCGCTGACCGGCGCGGTGCCGGCGAAGATCGTGGTCAACGTGCGCAACCAGGGCGCGATCGCCGATCTGCCCGACGACGACATCGTGGAGATTTCCTCGCACATCGACCGCGACCGCATCGTGCCGTGCCCGACCGCGCCGCTGCCGGACGCGGTGCATGGCCTGATCCGCGCGGTGAAGGCCTACGAGCGCGCGGCGATCGAGGCGGTGCTGTCGGGCAGCCGCCTGACCGCGCGCAAGGCGATGCTGATCCATCCGGCGATCGGCGAATGGACGCCGTCGCACGACTTGCTGGAGAGCCTGTTCGGGCACCTCAGCGACGACGGCCAGTGCCTGTGCCAGGGGCCGATGCATTGGCATGGCTGAGTAAAACGAGTGTGCGGCGACGGACGTAAATCCGCCGCCGCATCGCTCCCGCAAAGGCGGCCATGCTGATTGTCGCCAAGCATCCCTGTGGGAGCGACTTCAGTCGCGACAGGCGTTACCGGGAATGCCCGTCGCGACTGAAGTCGCTCCCACAACAACCACACTATCCGTAAAACGGAAAAAACGCGCTGGCGAGGCCGCGATCAGTCGCCCAGCGTCAGCAGCGAGGCGTTGCCGCCGGCCGCGGTGGTGTTGACCGTGACCACCTTCTCGGTGGCGAAGCGCAGCAGGTAGTGCGGGCCGCCGGCCTTGGGGCCGGTGCCGGACAGGCCCTGGCCGCCGAACGGCTGCACCCCGACCACCGCGCCGATCTGGTTGCGGTTGACGTAGACGTTGCCGACCTGCACGCGCGCGGCGATGCGCTCGATGGTCTCGTCGATGCGCGAATGCACGCCCAGGGTCAGGCCGTAGCCGGTGGCGTTGATCTGCTCGATCACCGCGTCGAGCTGGTCGGCCTTCCAGCGGATCACGTGCAGCACCGGGCCGAACACCTCGCGCTGCAGCTGCGCCAGCGACTGCAGTTCGTAGGCGCGCGGGGCGAAGAAGCTGCCGTGCGCGGTGCCGTCGTCGCTGGCGGCCACCGCGATCAGGCGCGCTTCGCGGTCCATGCGCGCGGCGTGGTCGCTGAGGATCTGCAGTGCGTCGGCATCGATCACCGGGCCGACGTCGGTGGACAGCAGGCCCGGGTCGCCGATCTTCAGTTCGGCCATCGCGCCGGCGAGCATGGTCATCACCTTGTCGGCGATGTCGTCCTGCACGAACAGCACGCGCGCGGCCGAGCAGCGCTGGCCGGCGGAGATGAAGGCGCTGGAGATCGCGTCCTTGACCACCGCCTCGGGCAGCGACGAGGAGTCGGCGATGAACGCGTTCTGGCCGCCGGTCTCGGCGATCAGCACGCCGATCGCGGCATCGCGCGCGGCCAGCGCGCGGTTGATCGCGCGCGCGGTCTCGGTGGAGCCGGTGAAGGCGACGCCGGACACGCGCGCATCGCGGGTCAGCGCGGCGCCGACGGTGGCGCCGTCGCCGGGCAGGAACTGCACCGCCGCCTCCGGCACGCCGGCCTCGTGCAGCAGCTTCACCGCGGCATGGCCGACCAGGTTGGTCTGCTCGGCCGGCTTGGCGATGACGCTGTTGCCGGCGGCCAGCGCCGCGGCGACCTGGCCGAGGAAGATCGCCAGCGGGAAGTTCCACGGGCTGATGCACACGAACACGCCGCGCCCGTGCAGCTGCAGCTCGTTGGATTCGCCGGTGGGCCCGGGCAGGCGCTCGGGCGCGCCGAACTGGGCGCGCGCCTGGCCGGCGTAGTAGCGCAGGAAATCCACCGCCTCGCGCACTTCGGCGACGCCGTCGGGCAGGGTCTTGCCGGCTTCCTTGACGCACAGCGCGATGAACTCGGGCATGCGCGCTTCCAGCAGGTCGGCGGCGTGCTCGAGGATGGTGGCGCGGCTGGCGGCCGGGGTGCGGTTCCAGCCCGGCTGCGCGGCCACTGCGTTGGCCAGCGCCTTCTCCACGGTGGCGGCGTCGGCCGGCTGCCAGCGGCCCACCACCTGGCGGCGGTCGGCGGGGTTGGTCACCGGCAGCGGCTCGCTGGCGATCACCGCGCCCGGCACCAGCGGCGCGGCCTGCCAGGGCTTGATCGCGGCGTTGAGCTGGTCGGCCAGCGCGCGCAGGTCGTTGTCGTTGGCGAGGTTGGCGCCCATGGAATTCTTCCTGTTCTGGTTCTGGCTGCGCAGCAGGTCGGCCGGCAGCGGGATCTTCGGATGCGGGATGGAGGCGAACGCGGACACGGCTTCGACCGGGTCGCGGATCAGGTCCTCGATGGCCACGTCCTCGTCGGTGATGCGGTTGACGAAGCTGGAGTTGGCACCGTTCTCGAGCAGGCGCCGCACCAGGTACGGCAGCAGGTCCTCGTGCGATCCGACCGGCGCGTACACGCGGCACGGCACGCACAGGCGGTCGGCGGGAATCACCTCGGCGTAGAGGTCGTCGCCCATGCCGTGCAGCTTCTGGTGTTCGTAGTCCTTGCTGCCGGCGATGGCGCGCACCGCGGCGATGGTCTGCGCGTTGTGGGTGGCGAACATCGGGTACAGCGCGTCGCTGTGCGCGAACATGCGCTTGGCGCAGGCCAGGTAGGACACGTCGGTGTTCTGCTTGCGGGTGAACACCGGGTAGCCCGGATGGCCCTCGACCTGCGCGCGCTTGATCTCCGCGTCCCAGTACGCGCCCTTGACCAGGCGCACCGGGATGCGGCGGCCGACGCGGCGCGCCAGGTCGGCGAGGAAGTCGATCGTGTACGGGGTGCGCTTCTGGTACGCCTGCACCGCCAGGCCGTAGCCTTCCCAGCCGTCCAGCGACGGATCGGAGAAGGTGGCCTCGATGATGTCCAGCGACAGCTCCAGGCGGTCGGCTTCCTCGGCGTCCACCGTGTAGCCGATGCCGTAGGACCTGGCCAGTTGCGCCAGCTCCAGCACGCCCGGCACCAGCTCGGCCATCACCCGCGCGCGCTTGGCGTGCTCGTAGCGCGGGTACAGCGCCGACAGCTTGATCGAGATGCTGGGCGCGGCGAACACGTCGCTGCCCGTGTACGAGCCGTTGGGGCCGCTGCGCCCGATCGCGTGGATCGCCTGGCGGTAGGCGTCGAGGTAGCGGCGCGCGTCCTGCATCGTCAGCGCGCCTTCGCCGAGCATGTCGAACGAATAGCGGTAGTGCGCGTTGTCGCCCTTCTTCGAGCGCGACAAGGCCTCGCCGATGGTGCGGCCCATCACGAACTGGTGGCCCATGATCTTCATCGCCTGGCGCACCGCCAGGCGGATCACCGGCTCGCCGACGCGGCCGATCAGGCGCTTGAACGCGCCGGCCACGTCGGCGCGGGTCAGGTCGTTGATCTGCACCAGCTTGCCGGTGAGCATCAGGCCCCAGGTGGAGGCGTTGACCAGCACCGAGTCGCTCTCGCCCATGTGCTTCTTCCAGTCCGCGTCGCCGAGCTTGTCGCGGATCAGCTTGTCGGCGGTCTCCTGGTCGGGGATGCGCAGCAGCGCCTCGGCCACGCACATCAGCAGCACGCCTTCCTCGCTGCCCAGGTCGTACTGGCGCATGAAGGCCTCGATCGCGCCCTGGTCCTGGGCGCGGGCGCGCACGCGGGTGACCAGGTCGGCGGCCAGCGCCTGCACCTTGGCCTGGTCGGCGGCGGGCAGGCGCGCCTGCTCGAGCAGTTCGCGCACGTGGTCGGCCTCGTCCTTCAGCCACGCGGCGGTGATCGCGGCGCGCAGCGCGTGGGAGGCGGGGGGCAGTTCGGGGGCAAGCAACGGCGAGGGAGACGCGGACGGCATCGCCGGTGCGGAACCGGCGCCAGACAGAGCGTTCATGCAGGAAGGACCAGGAAAGATGCGCGCATTTTATGCCAGCGCCCGCTCGCGCAGTGCGGCGGCGACGCGTCCGCTGGACAACGCCGCGCCTGGATGCCTGAACGCCCGCGGCGAGAATCTGGTTGCAATGCAGCATTTTTTATGATGAACCCGCGCTTGCCGGCGCGCAGGCCCGGGGCTACCATCGAATCGTTGCTCGCGGCTGGCACAGCGCGGCGGCTCGGAAGCGCGGTTCGACATGATCGAAATGTTTCCGTTTTCTGCGGAGGGAGCGGGGACGCAGCTGCGGCTGCGGCCGCCACGGGCGCTCAGTGCCCGGCAATTCGTGATGTTGTTCGCGGCGCTGGCCGGGGCGATGTGGGCAGTGGCGGTGTTGGGGTGGTTCGCCGGCAACGTGTTCGCGCCGGCGTTCGCCTTGTTGCACAGCATCGTGGTGGCGCTCGCGCTGCGCTGGTCATGGCGCAGCGGCGATCGCGAAGAGGACATCCGGGTGGGTCCGGGCTGCGTGGAAGTGACCCGCACGAATGCAGGAACGCCGGCGTTCCGCGCCCACCCGCATTGGGTGCGGCTGCGGATCGAAGGCGACGACAGGGTGGTGCTGGCGTGCAGCGGCAAGCAGGTCCGGGTCGGCGAGTTCCTCGGCCCGGACGAGCGCCGCGCGCTGGCGCAGACCCTGGAAGGCTTGCTGGCGGCCGCGACCGGCCGCAACCGATGACGCTCCAAGGGGTCTAGGCAATGAAGCAATGCGGCATGTGGAAGCAACAGGCGGTCAGGGGCGGAATGGCATTGGCGGCGGCGCTGGCCGCACCGATGGCGTGGGCACAATCGGCCGATCCGAAACCCTGGCAGTTGAACATGGGCCGCGGCGTCACCCAGAGCGCGCGCAACGCCTACGATTCGAACATGCTGTCGCTGTGGATCTGCGCGGTCATCGGCGTGCTGGTGTTCGGCGCGATGGGCTATGCGATGTTCAAGTTCCGCAAGTCCAAGGGCGCGGTCGCGGCGCAGTTCAGCCACAACACCAAGGCCGAGGTGATCTGGACGGTGATCCCGGTGCTGATCCTGATCGCGATGGCCTGGCCGGCCACGGCCAAGCTGATCGCCATGTACGACACCCGCGACGCCGAGCTGACGGTCAAGGTCACCGGCTACCAGTGGATGTGGCGCTACGAATACCTGGGCGAGAACGTGTCCTTCACCAGCCGCCTGGCGCGCGACTCGGACCGCATGCGCCAGAGCGGCCAGGTGCCGACCCTGGCGAGCAATCCGCACTACCTGCTCGACGTGGACAACCGGCTGGTGCTGCCGGTGAACACCAAGGTGCGCTTCGTGATCACCTCCGACGACGTGATCCACGCCTGGTGGGTGCCGGCGCTGGGCTGGAAGCAGGACGCGATCCCCGGAATCATCAACGAAGCCTGGACCGACATCGACACGCCCGGCGTGTACCGCGGCCAGTGCGCGGAACTGTGCGGCAAGGACCACGGCTTCATGCCGATCGTGGTCGAGGCGGTGTCCAAGCAGGACTTCCAGAAATGGCTGGCGTCGCGCAAGCCGGCCCCGGCGGCGGCCCCGGCCGCGCCTGCGGCTGCCGCACCGGCCGCCGAGCCTGCGCCCGCGCCCGCGCCCGAGGCGACTGCGCCGGCCGCGCCGCCGCAGGCCGCGCTGCCCCGTCTTCGTTCCGGCTCGCACCCGACCGTGCAAGCCGCCTGATCTCCTGCATTCCTTTTTGAGGTAGCCGCCATGGCCCATTCCGCAGTCGATCACCACGACGAGCACGGGCATCAGCAGAGCTTCGTGGAACGGTGGTTCTTCTCCACCAACCACAAGGACATCGGCACGCTGTACCTGCTTTTCAGCTTCACGATGTTCATCATCGGCGCGGCGATGAGCGTGGTGATCCGTGCGGAGCTGGCGCAACCGGGCCTGCAGTTCGTCAAGCCCGAGTTCTTCAACCAGATGACCACCGTGCACGCGCTGGTGATGATCTTCGGCGGGGTGATGCCGGCCTTCGTCGGCCTGGCCAACTGGATGATCCCGCTGCAGATCGGCGCGCCGGACATGGCCCTGCCGCGCATGAACAACTGGTCGTTCTGGCTGCTGCCGGTGGCCTTCACCCTGCTGCTGCTGACCCTGTTCCTGCCCGGCGGCGCGCCGGCCGGCGGCTGGACGCTGTATCCGCCGCTGTCGCTGCAGGGCGGCTACAACGTGGCCTTCAGCGTGTTCGCGATCCACGTCGCCGGCATCAGTTCGATCATGGGCGCGATCAACATCATCGCCACCGTGCTGAACATGCGCGCGCCCGGCATCGACCTGCTGAAGATGCCGATCTTCTGCTGGGCCTGGCTGATCACCGCGTTCCTGCTGATCGCGGTGATGCCGGTGCTGGCCGGCGCGGTGACCATGCTGCTGACCGACAAGTTCTTCGGCACCAGCTTCTTCAACGCCGCCGGCGGCGGCGACCCGGTGATGTACCAGCACATCTTCTGGTTCTTCGGCCATCCCGAGGTCTACATCATGATCCTGCCGGCGTTCGGCGTGGTCAGCGAGATCATCCCGACCTTCAGCCGCAAGCCGCTGTTCGGCTACCAGGCGATGGTGTACGCGATCGCCGCGATCGCGTTCCTGAGCTTCATCGTCTGGGCCCACCACATGTTCACCGTGGGCATGCCGCTGGGCGGCGAGATCTACTTCATGTTCGCCACCATGCTGATCTCCATTCCCACCGGGGTGAAGGTGTTCAACTGGGTCAGCACCATGTGGCAGGGCTCGTTGACCTTCGAGGCGCCGATGCTGTGGGCGGTGTCGTTCGTCATCCTGTTCACCATCGGCGGCTTCTCCGGGCTGATGCTGGCGATCGTGCCGGCCGACTTCCAGTACCACGACACCTATTTCGTGGTCGCGCACTTCCACTACGTGCTGGTCACCGGCGCGGTGTTCGGGCTGATCGCCGCGGTGTACTACTGGTGGCCGAAGTGGACCGGGCGCATGTACAGCGAGGCCTGGGGCAAGTTCCATTTCTGGTGGACGATGCTGTTCGTCAACCTGCTGTTCTTCCCGCAGCACTTCCTCGGCCTGGCCGGCATGCCGCGGCGCATCCCCGACTACAACGTGGTGTTCGCCGACTGGAACCTGGTCAGCTCGATCGGCGCGTTCGGCATGTTCGTCACCCCGTTCCTGATGGCCGGCATCCTGCTGGCGTCGCTGCGCAACGGCGCGCGCGCCGAGGCGCGGGCCTGGGAAGGCGCGCGCGGCCTGGAGTGGACCGTGCCGTCGCCGGCGCCGGCGCATACCTTCACCCTGCCGCCGGTGCTCAAGCCCGGCGACCTGGCCCACGACGACATCAGCCACTGATGACCGCGCAGCCCCCGCTCGACGATCTGGCCCTGCGCCGCAAGCGCGCCGTGCGCACCGCGCTGGTGGTGGGCGCGGTCGCGGTGCTGATCTATGCCGGCTTCATCCTGTCCGGGGTGATCGGCCGATGAGCGCGCCGGCGCCGCAGGTGCACAACAGCGCCGGGCTGTTCAAGCTGGTCGGCGTGGCGCTGGCGGTGTTCGTGCTGACCTTCTCGCTGGTGCCGCTGTACCGCATCGCCTGCGAGAAGGTGTTCGGCGTGCGCCTGGAGCGCGGCCCTGGCGAAGGCCCGCAGGCGGGCAAGCCGCTGCTCGGCAAGCGCACGGTCAAGGTCGAGTTCGACGGCGGCGTGAATTCCAAGCTGCCGTGGTCGTTCCATCCCGAGCAGATGACCATGCAGGTGGTGCCCGGCGAACTCAACGAAGCGCTGTACTACGCGCGCAACGACAGCGAACGCGCGATCGTCGGTAGCGCGGTGCCGTCGGTGGCGCCGGCGCGCGCTTCGGGCTACTTCACCAAGACCGAGTGTTTCTGCTTCACCGCGCAGACCCTGCAGGCCGGCGAGAAGCGCGACATGCCGGTGCGCTTCATCGTCGATCCGAACCTGCCCGGCGACATCACCACCATCACCCTGTCGTACACCTTCTTCAAGAACGATGCGCTGAGCGCGGAACTGGGATCGCCGAAACTGGCCGGTTCCGCGCGCGCGGCCCCCTGACCCGACCCGGAACGCCCGCCATGGCCCAGCCCAGCACCGACGCCACCGCCTATTACGTGCCCAGCCACAGCCGCTGGCCGTTCATCGGCTCGATCGCGATGTTCGTGACCATGATCGGCGTGGCCAGTTGGCTCAACGACGCGGCCTGGGGCAAGTGGACCTTCTTCACCGGCATCGCAATGCTGGTGGCGACCTTGTTCATGTGGTTCGGCGACGTGATCCGCGAGTCGATCGCCGGGCACTACAACCGCCAGGTCGACGTGTCGTTCCGCATGGGCATGGTCTGGTTCATCTTTTCCGAGGTGATGTTCTTCGGCGCGTTCTTCGGCGCGCTGTTCTACACCCGCACCTTCATCCTGCCGTGGCTGGGCGGCGACGGCGACGGAGTGATGACCAACGCGCTGCTGTGGGACGGCTATTCGGCGGCCTGGCCGACCAACGGCCCGGCCGCGATCGGCGGCCAGTTCCAGACCATCCCGGCATGGGGCCTGCCGCTGATCAACACGCTGATCCTGCTCAGCTCCGGCGTGACCCTGACCATCGCCCACCACGCGCTGAAGGCCGGGCAGCGCACGCGGCTGCTGGTGTTCCAGGGGCTGACCGTGCTGCTGGGCTGCACCTTCCTGTACTTCCAGGCCGAGGAATACATCCACGCCTACAAGGAACTCAACCTGACCCTGGGCTCGGGCATCTACGGCTCGACCTTCTTCATGCTCACCGGCTTCCACGGCGCGCACGTGCTGCTGGGCACGATCATGCTGCTGGTGATGTGGCTGCGCTCGGCGCGCGGGCATTTCAGCCGCGACAACCACTTCGCCTTCGAAGCGGCGGCGTGGTACTGGCACTTCGTCGACGTGGTGTGGTTGGCGTTGTTCCTGTTCGTCTATGTACTTTGAGAGCTGGGATTAGGGATTCGGGATTGGGGATTCGGCAAAGCAGGGGTGCTGCTCTTGCGATTCCCTATTCCCGATTCTCCATTCCCGGCTAGGCCGCGTCAGCGGCCTAGCCCATGCGGCTTGATCACGCCGGTGTAGATGCCCAGGATCACCAGCAGGATCAGGCACACCGATAGGCCGATGCGCCAGGTCAATGCGTTCACCGTGCGCTTGCTCTGGCCGCGGTCCACCAACAGGTAGTACAGGCCGGCGCCGAGGTTCCACAGAATGACCAGCAGGAACGCGACGATCAGCAGGGTTTTCAGCGAGTCGTTCATGGGCGTCTCGGTGCACGGTATCGGCGCATTATGACCCTGACCGCGTCCTCGCGCGTCGCCGCGCGCGCGCGCATGCCGCTGTGGCTGGGCTGGAGCGTCGCGCTGGCGGTGGCGCTGGGATTCTGCGCGCTCGGCCGCTGGCAATTGCTGCGCATGCACGAGAAACAGGCGCTGCTCGCGCAGGCCGCGCATATCCGCGATCGCCCGCAGGCGCTGGCGGATGCGTTGCGTGCCGCGCGGCCGGCGGAACTGGCCTGGGTGCACGGCAGCGGCCGTTTCCTGCCTGGGCAGGTCCTGCTCGACAACCAGCTGCGCGAGGGCCGCAGCGGGGTCAAGGTGTATCAGCCGTTCCTGGCCGATGGCGCGCGCGCGCCGCTGCTGGTGGAACTGGGCTGGCTGCCGCTGCCGGCCGATCGCGCGCTGCCGACGCCGCTGCCGTTGCAGGGGCAGTACACGCTGGTCGGCCTGCTCGGGCCGGCGCCGTCGCACGGGCTGACCCTGGGGCCGGCGCTGGTCGCCGCGCCGGCGCCGCAGCTGTGGCTGGCGATGCGCATCGAGCCGGCGGCGATCGGCCAGGCGCTCGGACGCCGCGACATTTTGTCGCAGGTGCTGCGCCTGGATCCGGCCCTGCCGCTGGGCTATCCGCGCGACCTGGACATGCTGCCGAACACGCTGCCACCCGAGCGCCACCTGGGTTACGCGGTGCAATGGTTCGGCCTGGCGCTGGCGGTGCTGATCACCGCGGGGCTGCTCAGCTGGCGCGCGCGCAAGGGACGAGGCGGGCGCTGAGCGCGCGCGCATGAGAAAATCCCCGGCATGAATGCCTCCCCCCCGGCCCCGCGCCAGGCGGCCCCGCGCGGCCGCTGGACGTTGATCGCCCTGTTCGCCCTGTTCTTCGGCTCGATGCTGGTCGCCGGCGCCTTGCGCTTCTCCGGCTGGCAGCCGCCGGGCAACCGCAACCACGGCGAGCTGCTGCAGCCGCCGGCCGACCTGCGCGCGCTGCAGCCGCGGCTGGACGATGGCAAGGTCTATGCCTGGCAACCGCAGCAGCGGCTGTGGCGCATCGCGCTGGCGCCGCCGAGCGACTGCGCCAGCGCCTGCGAGGCGCTGGCGCGCGACCTGGACAAGGTCTGGCAACTGTTCGGCCACGACGCCGACCACGTGCAGATCCTGTGGATCGGCACGCCGCCGGCAGCGGCGCGCGCGCTGCCGCAGGTGCGCGTGCTGCGCGCCGACGCGGCGCTGCTGGCCGGCCTGCCGCGCGTGCACGATGCGGCGGGGGTGCCGGTCTACGTGATCGATCCTAACGGCTTCGTGGTGCTGCGCTACGCGCCGGGCTTCGACCCGGCCGGGCTGCGCGCCGACCTGTCGAAGCTGCTGAAACTCCTGTGAGCCGTCCCCCTATGAACCTGTTCGCGCCACCGGCGCTGTTTCGGCACTTCCACCGCATGGCCTGGCTGGCGGCGCTGTTCACCGCCAGCACGATCATGTTCGGTTCGTTCGTGCGCCTGTCCGACGCGGGGATGAGCTGTCCGGACTGGCCGACCTGCTACGGCCGGGTGACCTGGCCGCAGAGCAGCGCCGAGGCCAACGCGCACGCGGCCAGCAAGATCCGCCCGCTGGAGACGCACAAGGCCTGGCGCGAGCAGGTGCACCGCTTCCTGGCCGGGGCGCTGGGCGTGGAAGTGCTGGTGCTGTCGCTGCTGGCCGCGCGCCGGCGCCGGCTCGGCATCGCGCAGATCGTCGGCGCCGCGCTGCTGGTGGCGCTGTCGATCCCGCTGTACATGTCCGGTTGGCCGACGCTGGCGATGGCGCTGGCGGGCGCCGGGGAAGCGATCCTGCTGCTGGCGGCGCTGCGCTGGTCCAATGCCGACCTGGCGCGCGCGGCGGTGCTGACCCTGGCGGTGGTGATCTTCCAGGCGTTGCTGGGCATGTGGACGGTGACCCTGCTGCTCAAGCCGATCGTGGTGATGGGGCATCTGCTCGGCGGCCTGCTGATGTTCTCGCTGCTGGTCTGGATGGCCTGGCGCGCCACCCACCTGCCGATCACCCTGGCCGATGCGGCGCGGCTGAAGTGGCTGCTGCGCATCGGCGTGGCGGTGCTGGCGCTGCAGATCGCGCTCGGCGGCTGGGTCAGCGCCAACTACGCGGCGCTGGCCTGCGGCGGCGGCAGCTGGTCGGCCGACAACTTCCCGCGCTGCGTCAGCCAGTGGTGGCCGCCGCACGATTTCCGCGAAGGCTTCACCCTGTGGCGCGGCATCGGCGTGGACTACGAAGGCGGAGTGCTCGACGGCGCGGCGCGCATCGCGATCCAGATGGCGCACCGGATGATGGCGCTGCTGGTGGCGGCCTACCTGCTGTGGCTGGGCTGGCGGTTGAGCCGCTCGCCGGGTATGCGCGGCTGGGCGGCGGCGCTGGTGCTGCTGCTGGTCGCGCAGGTCAGCCTCGGCATCCTCAACGTCAAGCTGGCGCTGCCGTTGCCGGTGGCGGTGCTGCACAACGCCGGCGCGGTGGCGCTGCTGTTCGTGCTGGTGTCGTTGCTGGCGCGGCTGCGGGCGCCGCAATGAGCGCCAAGGGCATCCACTGGCGCGACTACTGGGACCTGACCAAGCCCAAGGTGGTGGCGCTGATCGTGTTCACCGCGCTGGTCGGCATGTGCCTGGCGATTCCCGGTGCGCCGACCTGGCTGCAGGTGCGCACCGGGCTGATCGGCTTCTTCGGCATCTGGCTGGCGGCCTCGGCCGCGGCGGCGATCAACCAGTTGCTGGACGCGCGCATCGACGCGCAGATGGCGCGCACCTCGTGGCGGCCGCTGGTGGTGGGCAAGGTGCTGCCGTGGCAGGTGCTGCTGTTCGCCACGGCGCTGACTGCGCTGTCGATGGCGATCCTGGTGATCTGGGTCAACACCATCACCGCGGTGCTGACCTTCGCCTCGCTGATCGGCTATGCGGTGATCTACACCGTGTTCCTGAAGCGCACCACGCCGCAGAACATCGTCATCGGCGGCCTGGCCGGCGCGGCGCCGCCGCTGCTGGGCTGGGCCGCGATCACCGGCATGCAGGGCCAGTGGGACTGGGCCTACGCGTCGCTGCTGGTGCTGATCATCTTCGTGTGGACGCCGCCGCACTTCTGGGCGCTGGCGATCTTCCGCCGCGCCGACTACGCCAAGGCGTCGGTGCCGATGCTGCCGGTCACCCACGGCGTGGCGCATACGCGCAAGCAGATCCTGGTGTACACGCTGCTGCTGGTGGTGGCGACGCTGCTGCCGGCGGCGGTGGGCATGAGCGGCGTGTTCTACCTCGGCGGCGCGCTGGTGCTGAACGCGGTGTTCGTCTGGTACGCCTGGCGCATGCTCGACCCGCCGGACGAGATGTTCTCGATGCGCATGTTCGGCTACTCGATCGTGTACCTGATGGCGCTGTTCGCGTTCCTGCTGGTCGATCACTGGATCAGCTGAACCGTCCCCGTTCGCCCCGCTAAAGAAACCCTTCCGCGTGTCGCTACCACCCGATCGACTATTGGCGGCGCGGCCGTTGGAGGGTGTATGTGGGGAAGGAACAAGCGTGATGCGGCTGCAGTTCAGGGCATGGTCGAGCGCGTGCGCCAGGCCGAGGCCGAGCGCGATCTCGCCCGCGCCGAGGCCGAGCGCGCGCGCGCCGGGCTGGACTATCTGCGCGGCCGTTTCGACCTGGTGACCGCCGGCACCACCGACGGGCTGTGGGACATGAGCGTGATCGCCGGCGATCCGATCAACCCGGCCAACGAATTCTGGTGGTCGGCGCAGTTCCGCGCCTTGCTCGGCTTCGCCTCCGAGGCGGAATTCCCGAACGTGCTCGACAGCTGGGCCTCGCGTCTGCACCCGGAGGACAAGCAGGCCACGCTCGAGGCGTTCGCCGCGCACTTGGCCGACCGCAGCGGCCTGACCCCGTACGACGTGGAATACCGGCTGCTGCTGAAGAACGGGCAGTACCGTTGGTTCCGCGCGCTCGGCACCACCCAGCGCGACGCCCACGGCGCGCCGCTGCGGGTGGCCGGCGCGCTCACCGACATCTCCGAACGGCGCGAACGCGCCGCGTTCCTGGACGTGGTCCTGACCCGCTTCGAACTCGGCGCGGAAATGCTCAACGACGGGCTGTGGGACATGAGCGTGATCGCCGGCGATCCGATCAACCCGTCCAACGAGTTCTGGTGGTCGCCGCAGTTCCGCACGCTGCTCGGCTTCGCCTCCGAGGCGGAATTCCCGAACGTGCTCGACAGCTGGGCCTCGCGCCTGCATCCGGACGACAAGCAGGACGCGCTGAACGCCTTCGCTGCCCATCTCAACGACCGCAGCGGCCGCACCGCTTTCGACGTGGAGTACCGGCTGCAGCAGAAGAGCGGCCAGTACCGCTGGTTCCGCGCGCGCGGGCTGACCAAGCGCGCGGCCGACGGCACGCCGCTGCGCGCGGTCGGCGCGCTGCTGGACATCCACGCTGCGCGCCAGCTCGGCGAGGCCGCGCGGGCGCTGCAGGTGGCGGCGGCGGAGATGGTGGAGGACAACACCGACCTGGCCCGGCGCACCGAACAGCAGGCGGCGGCACTCGAGGAAGCCGCCAGCTCGATGGAGGAAATCACCAGCACCGTGCAGCGCAACGTGGACCACGTGGGCCACGCCAACCAACTGGTGGACGGCGCCAGCGACGTGGCCCAACGCGGCGGTACCGTGGTGAGCGACGTGGTCGACACGATGTCCGGCATCGAAACCGCGTCGCGCAAGATCGCCGACATCATCAGCGTCATCGACGGCATCGCCTTCCAGACCAACATCCTGGCGCTGAACGCGGCGGTGGAAGCGGCCCGCGCCGGCGAACAGGGCCGCGGTTTCGCGGTGGTCGCCACCGAGGTGCGCAGCCTGGCCCAGCGTTGCGCCGATGCCGCCAGGGAAGTGCGCGGCCTGATCGCCAGTTCCAACGAACAGGTCGGGCGCGGTTCGGCGCTGGTGGCGCGGGCCGGCGCCACGATGGACGAACTGCTCGGCGCGGTGCGCGAAGTGCAGCGGATCATGGCCGAGATCGCCGCCGCCAGCCGCGAACAGAGCGCCGGGATCGGGCAGGTCAACCAGATCGTGATGCAGATGGACACGGCCACGCAGCAGAACGCCGCGCTGGTCGAGAAGATGGCCGACGCCGCGCGCGGACTGGAGGGCCAGGCGCAAGGCCTGAATGCGCATACCGGCAGCGGACGCCGCCCCGGCAGCAGCGACGCCGGTCAGCCGGTTTCGCCGGCACGCGTGGCGGCCTGACCGGAATCGCTCGACGGCGCGGCGCGTCTTGCGCGCCGCCAGCGAAAGGCGCGGCAGATCGCGTACGCGCGGCGCGGGACAAGCGCGCCGCAGCGACGGCGCAGGCCCCGTGCCGGGACTGCGGCGGGCGCAGCGGCGCGGTCGAGCCTGGCCCTGTCGCGGCCGCTCGCGTGCGCTGGCGCCCTCACCCCAGCCAATGCTGGCAGCTGTCGCGGTCCTGGCTGCCGCAGCTTTCCTGCATCTTGCGCTGCAGGCGCGCCAGCACCGCGTTGCCGTCGTGGCCCTTGCTCCAGCCCTGCAGGGTCTTGGCCAGCGTGTCGAAGCGCTGCCGTGTGCGCTGGTGGTAGCCGCCGGGCTGTCCGGCCAGCTCGCCGATGACCTGGCCGGCGGCGGCCTCGATCGCGGCCGCGTTGTCCGGCTGCAGCCGGATCAGGCCGTCGACGTAGAGCACGCCCCACTGCACCCGGGTGGCGGGGCCTTCGGCGCTCTCGTAGGCCTTCTTCAGCCAGTACAGCGCGGTCTGCTTGTCGCCGCGCGCCTCGGCCAGGCCGGCCAGGTCCGGCATGTAGTAGTACGGCGTCTTGCTGCGCCCCAGCTCGGCCAGCAGCAACTGTTCGGCGCCGGCGCTGTCGCCGGCGTCGTCGAGCAGGCCGGCGGCGGTGCTGATCGTGGACTGGCGTTCGTAGTCGGTCTTGGCGGCCTGCTCGGCCCACTGCACGCGCTGCTGCACCTTGGCGACCACCGCGGCCGGCAGCGGCGGATGCGGCCCGTCGCCGGCATCGGCCGGCTGGCCTTGCGCCAGCCGCGCCAGCGCGATGTCCGCGGCGGCGGTGTCCAGGCGATCGCTGATCGGCAGGCTGCTGTCGGCGTAGACCTGGTCCAGCGCATGGGTCAACGCGCCGGACAGCGTACCGCGCTCGGCGGCGTCGGCGGCCGCGGCCTGCACCAGCTCGCGCGCTGCGTAGGTCAGCGTGCTGCGGTTGGCGCGCACCTCGGCCGGATCGGCGAGCACCGCCTGCAGCAGGCTGCGATTGGCGGCGCGGCGCTTGGCGTCGGCGGCGCCGGCCTTGCCTGGATCCTGCGCGGCCAGCGCCTGCAGCGCGAAGCGGCGCTGCAGCGCCGGTTGCGGCGCGGCGGCGGCCAGTTGCGCGAGCACGCCGGCGGCCTCTCCCGGCTTGACCAGCTGGCTGGCGTCCACCGCCCAGCCGTACTCGCCGAGCAGGGTCCAATCGTCGGCGTCGAGCGTGGCCGGCGCCTGCAGCGCCTTCTGCAGCAACTGCGCCGAGGTGGTGGTGCGGGTCGCGGCCACGCGCAGCGCCTCGGCCAGGCGCGTGGTGTCGCTGTCGCCGGCCAGGCGGGTGACCTCGCTGCGGTCCGGGCGCAGCACGATGATGGTCGGATAGCCCTTGATGCCGAAGCGTTCGCCCCAGGCCTGCGCGCCCTGCGAATCGCCGTCCAGGTGCACCGCGACGAAGGCGCGGGTGCGGGCGATGAAGGCCGGGTCCTTGAACAGGGTGGCCTTGAGCCGGTTGCACGGCGGGCACCAGGCCGCGCCCCAGTACAGCAGCACCGGCTTGTTCTGCTCGCGCGCTTCGGCGAAGGCGTCGTCGACGTCGCCCTCGCGCCAGGCGATGCCGGCGCTGTCCGGCGCCTTGGCCGGTGCGGCGGCCTGCGGCTTGGCCGGAGCGGGCGGCTTGTCGCAGCCGCCCAGTGCCAGCAGGGCGGCAAGGCTGGCGGACGTCATCACGGAAAGGCGGAGCGTGCGGCTCATGCGTCGGTCACCGGGCGGGGAGGGGAGGCGGCGCATGCCGTGCAGGCCACGGCGCCAATCGCGCACTCTACCTAGCGGCGGCCGCTGCGGGTATCCGGCGGACATGCCGGTTGCGCATCTGCATATGCCGCGATTCAGCGGCGGCGGCCGGGGCGGGGCTGCGGCTGCGCGGCGGGCCATCGCGCCGGCATGCCGTGTCGCCGCGAGGCGCCCACTGAGTGCTTGAGCTTTTTCGTCACAGGCAGCCTGTCGGGGGGAGGACCGCAGCCGCGACGGGCCTTGCCGGGAGCGCCATCGCGACAGCCGGCATTGGCGGCGGACCTCGCCGGCGGCAAGGACCCGAGGCGGAATGCGCTAGCCGCGCTGCGCGGTCTTCGCATCGCGCGCATAGCGCTGCGCGACGAAGGCGCAGACGATCAGCTGGATCTGGTGGTAGATCATCACCGGCAGCACGATCGCGCCCAGGCTGCCGCTGGCGAACAGCACCTTGGCCATCGGCACGCCGGTGGCCAGGCTCTTCTTGGAGCCGCAGAACACGATCGGGATCTCGTCCTGGCGGCCGAAGCCCAGCCGCCGCGCGGCGAAGGTGATCAGCCCCATCGCCAGCGCCAGCAGCAGCGCGGCCACCACCGCCACGCCGAGCAGCGCCGGCAACGGCGTCTTGCGCCACAGGCCCTCGATCACCGCGGCGCTGAAGGCGGTGTATACCACCAGCAGGATCACGCCCTGGTCGGTGTAGCGCAGCACCGCGCGGCGCCGCTCGACCCAGGCGCCGACCCAGGGCCGCAGCAGGTGGCCGGCGACGAACGGCACCAGCAGCTGCAGCATGATCTTGCCCATCGCCTCCAGCGGGTTGGCCATCGCGCTCTGCGCGCCGGCCAGCAGGCCCATCAGCAGCGGCGTCAGGAACACCCCGAGCAGGCTCGACAGCGATGCGCTGCACACCGCCGCCGGCACGTTGCCGCCGGCCATCGAGGTGAACGCGATCGACGACTGCACCGTGGACGGCAGCGCGCACAGGAACAGCACGCCGATGTACAGCTCCGGGGTCAGCAGCCAGTGCGACAGCGGCTTGAGCAGCAGCCCCAGCAGCGGGAACAGCACGAAGGTGGCGGCGAGGATGGTCAGGTGCAGGCGCCAGTGCAGCGCGCCGGCGACGATCGCCTCGCGCGACAGGCGCGCGCCGTGCAGGAAGAACAGTGCGGCGATGGCGATGTCGGTGACGTTGTCCATGATCGCCGCCGCCTGTCCTTGCACCGGCAGCAGCGAGGCCAGCAGCACGGTCGCGAGCAGGGCCAGGGTGAAGGGTTCGATGCGGAGTTTCTTCAGCAGGCTCATCGGGGATGGAATCTCGGCGAAGGGGGCCGTCGGCAGCGGCGGCACGAAAGCGATGGCGACAGTGCGCGCGCGGCTGCACCGTTGCCGGCATTGCCTGCGCTCATCGCGTGAGGGGAGCATGCGGTTGCGTCGCGCACAGGCCATCGTAGGCCACGATCCGCGCTAACGGTGCATCGCGCGATCGCACGGCGGGACGCGCGCACCGCGAATCGCGACCAGCCTCGGCCGTGTAGGCGCGCAGGTCGCGCAGGTCGCGCAAGCGCAGCACGCAGCTTGGCCGCACATCGACGCATCGGGTCAGCGCGCACCGGGGCGCAGCCGCAACAGCTCGCGCAGTTCGTACTTGTCGGTCTCGTCCAGGCCCTGCGCGCGCTGCTTGGCCTGCAGTTCCTCCAGCCGCTGCTGCAGGGTCTGCCGCTCCAGCTGCACCACCACGTCGTGCAGCTCCTGGCGCCAGCTGGCGGTTTCGCCGGGAATCTCCTGCACCGCCAGTTTCTGCAGCGCGGCCAGTTCCTCGCGTTCGTGGAAGTGCTCGAGCAGCGCGCCGGTGGAGATGTCCGGGCGCGTGTGCACGATCTCCAGCAGCTCGATCATCAGTTCGATGCCGGGCAGGCGCAGGCCGGCGAACGGGTAGGGCGGGGGCAGGTCCAGCGCCAGCGCGGGCGTGTGCAGCAGGCGCACGATCGCCTCGCGCACCAGGCTGCGCTTCTGCGTCGGCCGCGCCGCGCGCGGCGGCGGCTTGGCCGGCTGCGCGGCGGCGGGCGCGGGGCCGCCGATGCCGGTGATCTCGGCCAGGCGCTGGCGCATCAGGTCGCCGAAGGCGCCGTCGGGGATCTGCGCCAGCATCGGCCGCGCGCGCTCGGCCAGCCGCGCCTTGCCGTCGAGCGTGGCCAGGTTGACCTCGCGCGAGAGTTCGTCGAAGAAGAACTGCGACAGCGGCGTGGCCTGCTGCAGGCGCGCGGCGAACCCGTCGGCGCCTTCCTTGCGCACGATGCTGTCCGGGTCCTCGCCGTCGGGCAGGAACAGGAAGAACGCCTGGCGCCCGTCCTTCATCCGCGGCAGCACCGATTCCAGCGCCTTCCAGCCGGCGCGGCGGCCGGCGGCGTCGCCGTCGAAGCAGAAGAACACGTCCGGCGCGTTGCGGAACAGCAGCTCGGCGTGTTCGGAGGTGGTCGCGGTGCCCAGCGTCGCCACCGCCTGGGTGACGCCGAACTGGAACAGCGAGACCACGTCCATGTAGCCCTCGACCACGATCAGTCGCTCGATCTTCTGGTTGGCCTGGCGCACCTGCCACAGGCCGTACAGCTCGCGGCCCTTGTGGAACAGCGCGGTCTCCGGCGAGTTCAGGTACTTGGGGCCGTCGTCCTTGTCCATGACCCGGCCGCCGAAGGCAATGACCCGGCCGCGGCGGTCGAAGATCGGGAACATGACCCGGTCGCGGAACTTGTCGTAGACGTGGCCGCGCTCGTTCTTGGAGAACAGCCCGGCGCGCTCGAGCAGCTTGTGGCGGCGCTCGTCGGTGCCCAGCGCGTCCTTCAGCGCGCTGTAGCCGTCCGGCGCGTAGCCGATCTGGAAGCGCGCGCGGTTGTCCGCGTCCACGCCGCGGCCGTCGAGGTAGCTGCGCGCCTTGTCGCTGGACTCGAGCTGGCGCTGGAAGAACTTGGTCGCCGCGTCCAGCGCCGAGTACAGGTCGCGATGGTCGTCGCCGGCGGCCTGCGCGGCGCCGCGCTGCTGCGCGTCGCGCGGCACTTCCATGCCGGCGCGCTTGGCCAGTTCGTCGACCGCGTCGAGGAACTCCAGGCGGTCGTAGTTCATCAGGAAGCTGATCGCGGTGCCGTGCGCGCCGCAGCCGAAGCAGTGGTAGAACTGCTTGGTCGGGGACACCGTGAACGACGCCGAGCGCTCGTCGTGGAACGGGCAGCGCGCCGCGTACTCCTTGCCCTGGCGCTTCAGCGGCACGCGCGTGCCGACCACCTCGACGATGTCGGTGCGGGCGAGCAGGTCGTCGATGAATGCGTCGGGGATGCGGGCCATGGGCGATAGGATGCCATGCGCCCGCGCCGCCGCCACGGGTCGCGTCGCGAAACCCGTTGTTGCGTTGTCGAGCGCGCTAGGGCTGCGGCGGAACCGCGGCGATCGCGCTGGCGTCGATCCCGGCCGCGGCCAGCTTGCGCCGCGAGCGCAGGCGTTCGTCGATCACCGCGGTGATCAGCGCGCCGACGAAGAACACCACCGTGGCGTAGTAGATCCACACCAGCAGGATCACCAGCGCGCCCATCGAGCCGTAGGCGCTGCCCGGCGCGGCGGTGGCGATGTACAGGCCGATCGCATAGCGCCCGGCCACGAACAGGCAGGCGGTGATGGCGCCGCCGATCACCGCCTGGCGCCACTCCACGCGCCGGTCCGGCAGGTAGTGGTAGAGCACGGCGAAGGCCAGGATGTAGATCGCCAGCGTGGAGGCGTAGCCCACCGCCGGCAGCAGCGACGGCAGGCGCGCGAAGGCGACCTGCAGCACCGTGGTCAGGATCATCGAGATCAGCAGCAGGAAGCCCAGCGCGAACACCACGCCGAACGAGAACACGCGCTTCTTCAGCCACGCCACGATGCCTTCCAGGCGCTGCTTGTCGGTGCGGAAGATCAGGTTCAGCGCGTTCTGCAGCTGCGCGAACACCGCGGTGGCGCCGACGAACAGCAGCAGCGTGCTCCACAGCCCGGCCAGCGAGCCGACGTTGGGCTGGTTCTTGGCGTTGTCGATGATGGTCTGCGCCACTTCGCGCGCGCCGTGTCCCGCCAGTTGCCCGATCTGCTCGATGAAGGCCTGCTGCGCCTGCGGGTACAGCGAGGCGGTCAGCCACAGCAGCAGCACCAGCAGCGGCGCCAGCGACAGCAGCGCGTAGAACGACAGCGAGGCGGCCTGGGTCATCACGTCGATCTCGACGAAGCGCCGCAGCAGCGCCGCCGGCAGGCTCTGCTGCAGGCGGTCCAGGTGTTTGTGCAGGCGTGCACTCGACAACGGCAGGGACATGGGGCGGCAATGGCCTTCCGACGGGCGCGGCATCGCGATGCCGGGCCTGCGTGTGCGCGAAAGGTGCCGCAGGCTCGCCGGCGTTGTAGCAGCCGGCGGCCGAAAGGCGGGTGAAAAACCCGCCGCGCGGATCAGCCGGCCAGCTGCTGCTTGACCAGCGTCGAGACCAGGCCCATGTCGGCCTTGCCGGCCAGCGCCGGCTTCAGCGCGCCCATCAGCTTGCCCATGTCGGCCGGGCCGCTGGCGCCGGTCTGCGCGATCGCGGCCTGGATCGCGGCGACGATCTCGGCCTCGCCGAGCTTGGCCGGCAGGTAGCGCTCGATCACCACGATCTCCTCGCGCTCGATCGCCGCCAGGTCCTCGCGGTTGGCGGCTTCGTACTGGCTCACCGAGTCCTTGCGCTGCTTGACCATCTTGTCCATCACCGCCAGCACCGCGGCGTCGTCCAGTTCCACGCGCTCGTCCACTTCCTTCTGCTTGATCGCGGCGTTGATCAGCCGGATCACGCCCAGGTTGTGCGTGTCGCGGGCCTTCATCGCGGCCTTCATGTCGTCGGTGAGCTGCTGCTTGAGGGTCATGAGGGGCTCCAGGGGAAAGGGAAGAAAGGGGTGGTCATTCTAGGCGCCGCGCCGCGGCGGTCCGGGTGGGACGCGGGCGGCGGCGCGCCGAGGCCGGCCTGGGGACAGGTGGCGGGGGTGCCGGGGCGGCCGCCGGCCCGCTGCGGATGGGGCGGGTGCGCGGCGACGCGCAGCTGGCCAGGGCCTGACCCGCGGCCACACAAAAAGCCGGCGACGCTTGCGCGTGCCGGCTTCGTGGGCTTACCGTAGCGGATGCCGAAACCGGCACAACCCGCTACCGCAAACCGCGATCCTCAGTACAGACGCTGGCGCTTGGTGACGTCGCGAGACGTCCGGCGCAGCTGGCGCTTCACCGCGGCTGCGGCCTTGCGCTTGCGTTCCTGGGTCGGCTTTTCGTAGAACTCGCGCTTGCGGGTTTCGGCCAGCACGCCGGCCTTTTCGCAGGTGCGCTTGAAGCGACGGAGCGCAAACTCGAAGGGCTCGTTCTCGCGGACTTTGACGCTGGGCATGGAATCTCCGGGACACAATGGTGACCGGGTCACGCCCGGCGAGCCGCACATTATAGCGACTGATTTCCTGGCTGCAAGCGGGGCGTTTGCCTGCCGCCGATTCGGCCCCACAATGGCAGCCATGAGAGTCCTCGGCATCGAATCCAGCTGCGACGAAACCGGCGTCGCCGTCTACGACACCGCCCTGTCCGGCGCGGCCGCGCTGCGCGCGCACGGGCTGTACAGCCAGATCGCGCTGCACGCCGAATACGGCGGGGTGGTGCCGGAACTGGCCAGCCGCGACCACGTGCGCAAGCTGTTGCCGCTGATCCGCCAGACCCTGGCCGAGGCCGGGCTGGGCGTGCGCGACCTGGACGGGGTGGCCTATACGGCCGGCCCGGGCCTGGTCGGCGCCTTGCTGGTCGGCGCCGGCGTCGCCCGCGCGCTGGCCTGGGCGCTGGAGGTGCCGGCGATCGGCGTCCACCACATGGAAGGCCACCTGCTGGTGCCGCTGATGGAGGATCCGGATCCGGTGCACGGCGTGCCGGCGCCGCCGTTCGTGGCGCTGCTGGTGTCCGGCGGGCATACCCAGCTGATCGCGGTGGAGGCGATCGGCCAGTACCGGCTGCTCGGCGAGACCCTGGACGACGCCGCCGGCGAGGCCTTCGACAAGACCGCCAAGATGATGGGCCTGCCGTACCCGGGCGGCCCGCAGCTGGCGGCGCTGGCCGCGCAGGGCACGCCGGGGCGGTTCCGCTTCGCGCGGCCGATGACCGACCGCCCCGGGCTGGACTTCAGTTTTTCCGGGCTCAAGACCCAGGTGCTGCTGGCCTGGCGCGGCAGCGACCAGAGCGAGGGCACGCGCGCCGACATCGCCCGCGGTTTCGAGGACGCGGTGGTGGAGACGCTGGCGATCAAGTGCGAGCGCGCGCTGCAGGCGGCGGGCAGCGACACCATCGTGGTCGCCGGCGGCGTCGGCGCCAACCTGCGCCTGCGCACCAGGCTGCAGGCGATGGCGCAGGCGCGCGGCGGCCGCGCCTGCTTCCCGCGCCCGGCGCTGTGCACCGACAACGGCGCGATGATCGCCTTCGCCGGCGCGCTGCGCCTGCAGGCCGGCCAGTCCAGCGACGCGGCGGTGCGGGTGACGCCGCGCTGGGACATGGCGGCGCTGCCGCCGTTGGCGGCAGCGCGGGATTCGGGATTGGGGATTGGGGATTCGTAGCAGCGGCTCCATGCGGCGCCGGCCTCTGCTTTCGCCCCTGCTTTTGCCTTTGCTCTTACCATTCCCGAATCCCCAATCCCGAATCCCGGCCCCCAATGGATAAAGTCTTCATAGAAGGTCTAGAGATCGACGCGCTGATCGGCATCTACGATTGGGAGCGGCGCATTCGGCAGACGCTGCGCTTCGATCTGGAGATGGGCTTCGACAACCGCGTGCCGGCGGCCAGCGACGACATCGCCGATACGCTCAACTACAAGGCGGTCAGCAAGCGCCTGGTGGAACTGGTCGAGCAGTCCGATTTCGGCCTGGTGGAGACGCTGGCCGAGCGCTGCGCGGCCGCGGTGCTGGCCGAGTTCGACGTGCGCTGGCTGCGCCTGAAGCTGAGCAAGCCGGGTGCGGTGCGCGGCGCGCAGGCGGTGGGCGTGATCATCGAACGCAGCCGCGACGCCGGCTGAGCGCGTTCCGCCGCGGCGTCGCAGCCGCTTGACGCTCATTCCGGTTCCGGGCATGTTGCTGTGCAACGCAACACTTGGCCGCTCGCGCTCGGTGGCGTACGACGACGGGGCACGATGGACTGGAGCAAGTACCGCACGGCCACCTACGACGAGCTGATCCAGGCAGATGGTCAGCCGCGTCCCGCCGCCCGCCGGGTCATCGAATACCTGTCCAGCCTGTCCGGCCGCGAACTGTCCGAGCGCCAGCTCGCCGCCGATGTCGCCGCACGGGTCATGGGCATCACCTTCACCGTCTATTCCGACGGCCGCAACGTCGACCGCACGCTGCCGTTCGACCTGATCCCGCGGGTGATCCCGCTGCGCGAATGGCAGCGCACCGAGGCCGGGCTGAAGCAGCGCATGCGCGCGCTCAACCTGTTCATCGGCGACGTCTACGGCGCGCAGCGCATCGTCAAGGACAAGGTGTTCCCGGCGATGCTGCTGGAGCATTCGGTGAACTTCCGCCCGCAATGCGTGGGCATCACCCCGGCGCTGGGGGTGTGGGCGCATATCTGCGGCTCGGACCTGGTGCGCGACGCCGACGGCACGCTGTACGCGCTGGAGGACAACCTGCGCATTCCCAGCGGCGTGTCGTACATGCTGGAAAACCGCATGGTCGCCAAGCGCGTGTTTCCCGAGCTGTTCGAGACCAGCGCGATCCTGCCGGTGGACGAGTATCCGGCGCAGCTGTACGACACCCTGGCCGCGCTGTCGCCGCGCCCCGGCGACCAGCCGGTGATCGCGCTGCTGACCCCGGGCATCTTCAACAGCGCCTATTTCGAGCACGCCTACCTGGCGCAGGCGATGGGCATCGAGCTGGTCGAGGGCGACGACCTGTTCGTGGCCGACGACGACTGCACCTACATGCGCACCATCTACGGGCCGCGCCGGGTCGACGTGATCTACCGCCGGGTCGACGACCTGTTCATCGACCCGGAGGTGTTCCACCCCGATTCGGTGCTCGGCGTGCCCGGGCTGATCCGCAGCTGGCGCGCCGGCAAGGTGGCGCTGGCCAACGCGCCGGGCGCCGGCGTGGCCGACGACAAGGTGGTGTTCGCCTACGTGCCGAAGATGATCCGCTACTACCTGGACGAGGAGCCGATCCTGCCCAACGTGCCCAGCTACCTGTGCCACGACGACAAGGACCGCCAGTACGTGCTCGAGCACCTCGACCAGCTGGTGGTGAAGCCGGCCAACGAATCCGGCGGCTACGGCATGCTGATCGGGCCGCGCTCGACCAAGCGCCAGCGCGAGGAGTTCCGCAAGCTGATCCAGGCCGATCCGCGCAACTACATGGCGCAGCCGACGCTGGGCCTGTCCACCGCGCCGATCGTGACCGAGGTCGGCCCGTCGGCGCGGCATCTGGACCTGCGCCCGTTCATCCTGTCGCGCGAGGACGTCTACGTCACCACCGGCGGGCTGACCCGGGTGGCGATGGAAGAGGGCTCGCTGGTGGTCAATTCCTCGCAGGGCGGCGGCGCCAAGGACACCTGGGTGGTGGACCTGGACGAGGAGCTCGACTGATGCTCTCGCGCGTCGCCGACAACCTCTACTGGTTCAGCCGCTACGTGCGCCGCGCCGAGACCACCGCGCGGCTGGTCGGCGTGGGCAGCCTGCTGCAGCTGGACCTGCCGCGCTCGGTGCGTTTCGCCTGGCGGCCGATGATCGACACGGTCGGCGCCGGCGAGATCTTCAACATCTGGTTCCCGAACGCCGGCGACGACGTCGGCGACGCCGACGTGGTGCGTTTCCTGCTGCTGGACGAGCGCAATCCGTCCTCGCTGCGCAGTTCGGCGCGGCAGGCGCGCGAACTGCTGCGCGGCATCCGCGACACGCTGCCGCAGGAAGTGTGGGAGGCGGTCAACGACCTGCACCTGTACATCGACGCCAACGGCGAGCGCAGCGTCGGCCGCCGCTACCGGATGGAGTTCCTCGGCCACGTCACCGACGCCTGCCTGAAGGTGTCCGGGCTGCTGACCGCCAACGTCAGCCGCGACATCGGCTTCCAGTTCCTGCGCCTGGGCACGGCGATCGAACAGGCCGACATGACCACGCGCATCATCGACGCCGGCGCCTCGGGCCTGATCACCCCGCGCAAGGCCGACGACCTGGAGGCCTACCAGAACATGCAGTGGATGAGCGTGCTGCGCTCGCTGGCCGCCTACCAGATGTACCGGCGCCACGTGCGCCAGCGCGTCACCGGCGAGCACGCGCTGCGCTTCCTGCTGCAGAACAACGATTTCCCGCGCAGCGTGCATTTCTGCCTGACCCGCGCCCAGCACATCCTGCCGACCATGCCGCCGCGGCCGAACGTGGAGCGCGCGCTGATGCGGATCAACGGGCTGGTGCGCAACGCCGACCCGGCCTACCTGGCGCGGCACAACCCGGCGGAGTTCATGGACGAGATCCAGACCCACCTGGGCTATCTGCACAGCGCGATCGCCGAGGCCTATTTCAGTTCGTGAGCGGGGCACGGCCGGCGCGCCGCCGGTCGGGGCGGCGGCCGGCCGGGTGTATGGAGGCGGGGTGTCGCAGGGTGGTTGAGACGCAATCCGGCATCGGTCGAGGGCGCGGCACTGCCGCGAGCGCGGCCGCGTCTGTCGGTGCGACCTGCCCGCGGCGGCTGGCGCGGGGCTGCCCTGCATGCGCCGCAAACGATTGGGCGACGGGATTCGGGGGCGTATGGGACGATCGGCAGCGCCGGCTGGCGGCCGTAGACACTGTTCCTGAATAGGCGGATCCGGCGCCGGCATTTGCTCTTTCGTCTGGCCGGAGAGCTAGAATTGACGGCTATGTAAACGTTTTCTCAAAGGACCCCATGGCTTCGGATCGTATCGAATCGCTCATCGCCCGCATGACCGTCGAAGAGAAGGTCGGCCAGCTCGGCGTCTTCGCCGACATGGTGCGCCCGTTCGCGCCGGACGTGAATCCGGAAGCGAACGTCAGCAATGCCGACGAGGTGCTGCAGCAGGTGCGCGCCGGCCTGGTCGGCTCGCTGTTCAACGGCGTGGGCGCCGACCTGGGGCGGCGGATCCAGCAGACCGCGCTGGAAGAGAGCCGCCTGGGCATTCCGGTGATCCTGGCCGCGGACGTGATCCACGGCATGCGCACCGTGTTCCCGATCCCGCTGGGCGAGGCCGCCAGCTTCGAGCCGGAACTGGCCGAGCGCACCGCGCGCGCCACCGCGATCGAAGCCACCGCCGCCGGCATCCACTGGACCTATGCGCCGGCGGTGGACATCGCCCGCGACCAGCGCTGGGGCCGCGGCGCCGAGGGCGCCGGCGAGGACGTGGTGCTGGGCTGCGCGTTCGCCGCCGCGCGCGTGCGCGGCTTCCAGGGCCCGGACCTGCGCGCGCACGACGCGCTGCTGGCCACGCCCAAGCACTTCGCCGCGTATGGCGCGGTCGCCGCGGGCATGGAATACAACAGCGTGGACATCGCCCCGCAGACCCTGCGCGACGTGCACCTGCCGCCGTTCCAGGCCGCGTTCGGCGCCGGCGCATTGAGCGTGATGACCTCGTTCAACGACATCAACGGCGTGCCGGCCAGCGCCAACCACGAACTGCTGACCGAGATCCTGCGCGGCGAATGGAAGTTCCCCGGCGTGGTGATCTCCGACTACACCGCCGACATGGAGCTGATCGCGCACGGCTATGCGGCCGACGAGCGCGACGCGACCAAGAAGGCGTTCCTGGCCGGCATGGACATGAGCATGCAGAGCGGCTTCTACGCCGCGCACCTGCCGTCGCTGGTGGCCGACGGCGAAGTGCCGATGGCCGCGCTGGACGAGGCGGTGCGGCGGGTGCTGGCGCTGAAGGAAACCATCGGCCTGTTCGACGATCCGTACCGTTCGCTGGACCCGCAGCGCGAGGCCGACCAGTCGCACATCGCCGCGCACGACGCGCTGTCGCGCGATGCCGCGCGGCGCTCGATCGTGCTGCTGAAGAACGACGGCGAGGTGCTGCCGCTGCGCAAGCGCGGGCAGGCCATCGCGCTGATCGGGCCGTTCGTGCAGGACCGCGAGAACATCGAGGGCTGCTGGACGCTGTTCGGCGACAAGACCCGCTACGTGACCCTGGAAGCGGGCGTGCGCGCGGCGCTGGAGGATGGCGACGCGCTGAGCGTGGTGCCGGGCTGCGAGCTGGAAGCGCCGCTGGACGGCGGCATCGAGGCCGCGGTGGCGGCCGCGCGCGCCGCCGACGTGGCGGTGCTGGCGCTGGGCGAGCCGCAGCGCTACAGCGGCGAGGCGCAGTCGCGCACGCAGATCGTGCTGCCGCCGGCGCAGCAGGCGCTGGCCGAGGCGGTCGCCGCCACCGGCACGCCGCTGGTGGTGCTGCTGCGCAACGGCCGCGCGCTGGCGCTGCAGGGCGCGGTGCGCGACGCGGCGGCGATCGCGGTGACCTGGTACCTGGGCACGCAGACCGGCCCGGCGGTGGCCGACGTGCTGTTCGGCGACTACAACCCGTCGGCGCGGTTGCCGGTCAGCTTCCCGCTCGATCCGGGCCAGCAGCCCTACTTCTACAACCACGCGCGCACCGGCCGCCCGGAACTGCCGACGATGAGCGAGTTCAAGGCGCGCTGGCGCGAGATCCCGAACGCGCCGCTGTACCCGTTCGGCCACGGCATCGGCTACACCCGTTTCGCCTACGGCGCGCCGCAGCTGGATCGCACCCGCCTGGGCTGGGACGAGACGCTGACCGTGACCACCCGCATCGACAACGTCGGCGAGCGCGAGGGCGAGGAGGTGGTGCAGCTGTACGTGCACGACCGCGTCGCCAGCCGGGTGCGCCCGGTGCGCGAACTGAAGGGCTTCCGCAAGGTGCGGCTGGCGCCGGGGCAGGGCCTGGACGTGGTGTTCACCCTGGACCGCCGCACGCTGGCCTTCAGCGGCCGCGATGGCCGCTTCGAGGCCGAGCCGGGGCAGTTCGACCTGTGGGTCTGCGCGTCCTCGGCCAGCGGCGAATCGGTCGGCTTCGAGCTGCTGCCGCCGGCCTGAGACCTGCATGCGGGCGCCCAGGGCACGGGCGTCCGGGCGGCGCCTGCCGGCGCCGCCGCTGCATCGCATTGCGTGCGGCAGACCCGTCTACGTTGCGCGAACGCCGCGCGTGACCGCGACCACGGCTTGGCCGCTGCATGCTTGCCGTCAACGCCGGGTTTGCTAGGTTCGCCCTTCGACCCCATCCGATAGGTGCACGTCATGCAACGTACTCCCCTGGGTTTGGCCTGTGCAGTGATAGTGAGCCTGGCGATCTCCGCCGCGCAGGCGGCGCCGGCCGCCAAGAGCGCCGAACGGCGCGGCGATTGGCCGTTCTCGGCGACGCCGTTCGCCACCTTCAACGAACCCTGGGCGATGAGCTTCCTGCCCGACGGCAGCGCGCTGATCAGCGAAAAGGGCGGCACGCTCAAGCGCTTCGATCCGGCCAGCGGCCGCACCGGCACGGTCAGCGGCGTGCCCGCGGTCGCCTACGGCGGCCAGGGCGGTTTCGGCGACGTGCTGCCGCATCCGGGCTTCGCCCAGAACGGCCTGGTCTACCTGAGCTATGCCGAGGCCGGCAGCGGCGATACCCGCGGCGGCGCGGTGGCGCGCGCCAAGCTGACCCTGGACGGCGATGGCGGCGGCACGTTGTCGCAGATGAAGGTGATCTGGCGCCAGCAGCCCAAGGTCTCCGGCAACGGCCATTACGGCCATCGCCTGGCGTTCGGGCCCGACCGCAAGCTGTGGATCAGTTCCAGCGAACGGCAGAAGTTCGATCCGGCGCAGGACATGAGCGGCAACCTGGGCAAGATCGTGCGCCTCAACGACGACGGCAGCGTGCCGGCCGACAATCCGTTCGCGCGCCGTGGCGGCGTGGCCGCGCAGGTGTGGTCGCTGGGCCACCGCAACGTGCTCGGCCTGGCCTTCGACGCCAACGGCCAGCTGTGGGAACACGAGATGGGTCCGGCCGGCGGCGACGAACTGAACCTGATCCAGCGTGGCGCCAACTACGGCTATCCGATCGTGTCCAACGGCGACCACTACGACGGCCGGCCGATTCCCGACCACTCCACGCGCCCGGAATTCGCCGCGCCCAAGGTCAGCTGGACGCCGGTGATCTCGCCGGCCGGATTCGTCATCTACAGCGGCAGCACGTTCCCGCAATGGCGCGGCAACGGCTTCATCGGCGGGCTGTCCTCGCAGTCGCTGGTGCGGATCGAGTTCAACGGCGAGAGCGCCAGCGAAGCGGCCCGCTACGACATGGGCAAGCGCATCCGCGAGGTGGAACAGGGCCCGGATGGCGCGCTATGGCTGCTGGAGGACGGCAGCGGCGGACGCCTGCTGAAATTGCAGCCGGTGGAGAGCTGAGCGAGCGGGTGGATTTTCTGTCGGCGCACCGTGTGGGGTTGGTGCGCCGATGGGGGCGCTTGTCTTGTGAGACCTTGGGGCGGCGCTTTACCTGACTGCGCAGTTGGGAGTAGTCACGGCTCCGATGGATTCCCGAGCCGTCGAGGTTTCAGGCTCCGTTCGTCGCGGCTGAAGCCGCTCCTACAGGTGGCGGTCGCAGGCCGATGGGAGTGGCCGGAACGCTAACGCTCTTGTGTAGGAGGGGCTTCAGCCCCGACCTAACGCATCCGTACGAGATGGATGCTGCCATCCCGCGAGATGCCTGAAATCTCCTGCAAGCCAAGCGCGGATCCAATGCGCCACGGCATCCGCGCCGGCCCGCAGGGCACGCCGACGCAACGGCGACGGCAACCCGCGATCGCGTTCCTGCCTCAATCCTGACCGGCGCGCTCCCACGCGCGGCGCACCGCATGCCGCGCCTTGCTCCAGCTCAGGGTCTGCGAGCCCTTGGTGCTGTCCCAGTCGCGGTGCAGTTCCGCCTCGACCTGCTCGTAGGCGCGGGTCAGGTTGCGGATGCGCGCCTCGTGCCCGGCGTGGTAGGCCGGCTCGTAGTCCTCGAAGCGCTCGCCCTCGCTGTAGTAGGGCTCCTCGGCGAAGCGCTCGCGCCAGTATTGCGAGACGAGGCTGCGGTCGTCGTCGTTGGGTTCGCGGCCGGGAATCTGATAAGGGACGCTCATCGGTGTCTCCTGCGGGAATGTGGCGTCCGACGTTAGCGATGGCGCCGTTAATGCGGGTCCAGCGCTGCGTGATCGGGGCATGAAGCGTGCGGCGGCGGTTCACGTTCCGCAGCCCCCAGCGCCGCTACGCGGGCAGCCGCGAATGGATTACGATCCGGCAACGCCGCTCGTCCCCCTCCGCAGGTTCCCATGGCCGCTAACGGTATCGCCTTGCTCACCCCGTACCTGGCCACCGCCGGCATCGGCTGGCTGTACTACCGGCGCATCCGCCGCTATTTCGGCCGCCAGCCGTGGCAGCCGCGGCGCACCGTGGCGCGATTGCTGCTGCTGGCGCTGGCGACGGCAGGCTTGAGCTATCTGGCGGCGGTGTTGCCGCCGGTGCGGCTGGGCATGGGGTTGGGGGTGCTGGCCGGTGCGGCGCTGGGCGCCTTCGCCCTGCATCACACCCGCATCGAATTGCTCGATGGCCGCCGCTACTACACGCCCAATCCGTGGATCGGCGCCGGACTCAGCGTGCTGCTGATCGGGCGCCTGGCCTGGCGCTGGGCCAGCGGCGCGTTTTCCGGCGGCAGCGCGCAATCGCTGCAGAATGCCAGCCCGCTGACCCTGGCCATCGCCGCGGCGCTGATCTCCTACTCGCTGGTGCACAGCGGCGGCCTGCTGCTGCGCATGCGCGCGCTGGCGCCGGCGCAGGTGTCCTAGCTGGGCGATCGTCGCCGGCCTACGACACGCAGGGCCGCGTCATTGCGCGGCCGCGGCGGACTCGTAGGGCAGCGCGGTCGTGCCGGCCGCGCGCAGTGCCGCGTCGGCGGCGTCCAGTTGCGCGGCGTCGCCTTCGACCACCAGCAGGATCCGGCCGGCCTCGATCTCTTCCTCGAAGTTGCGCCGCACCGGGTCCGGCACGGTGGCGCCGACCAGGGCCGAAGACCAGCTGCCGACCAGCGCGCCGGCGATCGCCATCACTCCCGCGCCGGCCAGGGTGATGCCCAGCGGCGGCACCGCGATCGCCGCCAGCCCGGCGAGCAGGCCGGCCGCGCCGCCGCCCAGCGCGCCGCGCGCGGCCGCCGGCAAGGTATCGGTCTTGACGTCCTTGCGGTCGTCGGGGATCGCCTCCAGTTCGATGTCGCCGCGCGCGATCAGCGACAGGTCGTCGTTGTCGATGCCGGCGCTGCGCGCGGCTTGCAGGGCGCGGGTGGCGGTGGCCAAGTCGGGGGCGCTGTAGACATGGCGCAGTTTCATCGCGGACTCCGTCGCTGAGGCGGGCGTCCAGGGTCGAAGCGACGCGGTTACCCAGGCGTGACAGCGGCGCAACGCCGCGTGAAGGCCTAGGCCGGCGCCTTGCGCGGGAAGCGGTAGAACAGCGCGCCGACCAGCAGCGCCACGCCGGCCGCGGCCAGGTTCTGCCAGCTGGCGCTGAGCAGCAGCGCCAGCGCCAGCAGCAGCGCCGCCAGCGGGATCAGCGGGCCGCCCGGCAGGCGCAACGCGCCGGGTCGGTCGCGATAGCGCCGCGCCAGCACCAGCACCGCCGCGGCGGTGCCGATGTAGGCGAACAGGCGGGTGACCATCGACAGCAGCGCCAACTGCACGAACGAGCCGGACAGCGCCAGGGCCAGGGACAGCACGCCCTGCAGCAGGATGGCCGCGGCCGGGGTGCGGAAGCGCGGATGCACCCGCGCCAGGAACGCCGGGCCGTAGCCGTCCTGTGCGAGCGCGAACAGGAAGCGCGGCCCCAGCATCACCGTGTTGCTGGTGGTGCCGAGGATGGAGATGGTGGCGCCGACGGTGAGCAGCAGCGCCAGCGCCTCGCCGCCGAAGCCGCTGGCGGCGTCGGCCAGCGGCGTCGCCGACTGCGCCACGTTCGCCAGCGTGCCCTGCGCGACCACCTGCACCGCGGCATAGATCAGGGTGACGGTGACGATCATCGTGATCAGCGCGAACGGCACGTCGCGGCGCGGATTGCGGTATTCGCCGGCGGCGGCGGGAATGTTCTCGAAGCCGGCGTAGGCGAACAGCAACAGCAGCGCCGCTTCGCCCATGTTGCCGAAGTCGCGCGGATCCGGCGCCTTGCCCGAGAACGCCCACGACCAGTCCACGTAGAACAGGCCGATGGCCACGAACAGCAGCAACGGCACCAGCTTGCCGATCACCAGCGCCACGCCGGTGCGCGCGGCCGACTTCACCCCGATCACGTTGATCGCGGTGAGCAGGCCGAGCGAGCCGACCACGATCGCCAGGCGCGCGCCGCCGCCGGCCGCGGCCGGCCAGAAGCGCACCACCGCATCGGCCAGTCCGTTGCCGAGCGCGGCCGCCGAGCTGATCCGGGTCAGCCAGATCATCCAGCCGATCTCGAAGCCGGCGAAGCGGCCGAACGCCTCGCGCGCATACAGGTAGCTGCCGCCGGGCTCGTCGAAATAGCTGGCCGCCTGCGCGTAGCACAGCACCAGCAAGCCCACCGCCAGCCCGGCCAGCAGCACCGCCCACAGGCTCATCGGTCCTAGCAGCGCGGCGGTGGCGGCGGGCAGCAGGTAGATGCCGCTGCCGATCACATCGTTGATCGACAGGCCGACGATCTGCCAGCGGCTGACCGCGCGGACCAGGCTCGGTTCGGGTGCGCTGCTCATGGCGCCGGCGCCACGGCGGGCAGCGCCCAGGCGGTGCGCAGGCGCGCGTAGTCCTTGCGCGGCAGCAGCACGAACAGCGGTGCGGCCTCCGGTTGCAGCCAGGCCAGCAGGCGCTGCATGTCGGCCGGCTCCATCGCGGTGCAGCCGGCGGTGGCCTCGCCGGGCGCGCGCCACAGGTGGGCGAAGATGCAGCTGCCGGCGCCGGGCCGCGCCTGCGGGTTGTGGCCGATCACGAAGCCCTCTTCGTAGCGGCGGTCGCCGTCGTGGTGCAGGTCCAGGCGCATCGGTTCGGTGGAGCCGGCCACCGCGTCCGCGCCGACCCGTTCGGCGTCGACGATGCGGTTGTACAGCGGCGAATCGGGCACGTCGATGCAATAGCTGCTCTGTTGCATCGGCTGGTACGGCAGCGCGCTGTCGATGCGCTGGGCGTAGCCGAAGGCCTCGCCGACGGTGAAGATGCCGGCCGGGCTGCGGCCGTCGCCTTCGCGCTTCTGCGGGCCGTCGGCCTGCGCCGGGTGCAGGCCCAGGCCCCAGGCGCTGCCGTTGCGGCCGAGCGCCACGTCGAAGCGCTGGCCGTGCGCGCGCCAGCCATCTGCCGTGCGTTCGAAGGCCTGCAGTTGGCCGCGCGGGCTGTCCCAGTCCGGTGCCAGCACCAGGATCAGCTGCCTTGCCTGCTGCAGTGCCGGCGGCGTGGTGGTGTCGTTTCCGGCCAAGCAGGTGCCGGCGACCGTGGCGCACAGCAGTGCCAGCGTCGCCAGCCAGGGGCGGCGGATGGCGCCGGTCTGGCTCAGGGCGGACAACCACGGGAACTTCGGCATGCGCATCTCCGGTCGCGATCGGGCATGGAGCGGGGTTGGACCTGCTCCAGGTTCGCCGCCCGTTGTTGGCGGCGGCAGGGGTGGTGCGGACGGCGGCACCCGCACGATGTCGAGCGGGTGCCGCAATGTTGCAACGTTACAGCAGTTGTCCGGCACGTGGCGCCGGTCGTGCGCAGGCCGCTGGCGCGGTGTCGGCACGCACGGGTGGTGGTGCGATTGCCGGCCGGCATGGCGGCTGCGAGTGGTGCAGCAAGCTGGCTGGTTGCGATTTGATCTAGCGAGCGCCGTGGCCTCTACGTGGCGGTTGCTACCGACCTCCATGAATCTTCCGTTGCCGTTGCCGTTGCCGTTGCTGTCGCTGTCGCTGTCACTGTCTTTGCCTTTGCTGTTGCTGCTGACTCTGCTGTTGCTTTGCTTTTGATCTACCGGGCCCCCTCGGCGCGGCGGCCATGGCGGGGAAAAACCCCGAAGGGGCGGCGCACATGGATGTGCGCCGTTCGCGGCAGGGGCAGGATGCCCCTTCCGCGAATCCCCGTCATGGCCGCGGACCCGGAGCGCGTAGCGCGGAGGGCGCGCTGCGGGGTGTGCTTTCTTTTGGTTACTTTTCTTTGCACAAGCAAAGAAAAGTAACTCGCCGCAGGCGAAAGCTGTTGCTGTTGCACCGGAACCGGAACCGGAACCGGAACCGGCACAGGCACAGGCACAGGCACACGCAATGATCGAATCATTGTAGGAGCGGCTTCAGCCGCGACGCTTTTCTGCCAGGGCTGGTCGCGGCTGAAGCCGCTCCTACAGAAAGCACAAGCGCCGAACAAAATGCCGGAGCAAAGGCTTCCGCCCTTGGGGCGGGTCACTTTTCTTTGCTCGTGCAAAGAAAAGTAACCAAAAGAAAGCACGCCCTGCCTTGCGCCCTCCGCGCTGCGCGCTACGGGTCCGCGGATGCACCGGGGATTCGCGGAAGGGGCATCCTGCCCCTGCCGCGAACGGCGCACATCCATGTGCGCCGCCCTTCGGGTTTTTCCCCGGTCCATCCGCCGCTGCGGAAGGGAACCCAGTAAGTCAAAAGCAAGGGCAACAGCAGAGCACCAACACCAGCAAAAGCACCAGCACCAGCAACAGCACCAGCAACAGCAACAGCAGCAACAGCAACAGCAACAGCAACAGCAGCAACAGCAGTCATCTCTGTGGTGACGCGTCTAAGCGGCAACGACGATTGCGATTGCGACGGAAATGATCGCGCTGCGGTGGTCTGCCACGTAGCTGCGCACAGATGGATCACCCGCGCGGCGGCAGCAACTCCAGGCCGCGGATCTCGCGGATGCCCAGCCCCGGCGCATCGGTGATGGTGATCTTCGAATCGTTGAAGATCACCCCGCCCTGCACCGGATCGAACAGGCCCAGTGACGGGCCGTCCAGGTCCACCTTGGTGATGATGTCGGCCTTGGCCACCGCCAGGTGCACCGCCGCCGCCACGCTGATGCTCGACTCGAGCATGCAGCCGATCATGCAGGGCACCCCGTACAGCGCCGCGATGTCGGCGATGCGGATCGCGTTGGACAGCCCGCCGGTCTTCATCAGTTTGATGTTGACGATGTCCGCGGCGCGGCGCTGGATCAGGTCGAACACCTGCGCCGGCGCGAACACGCTTTCGTCCGCCATCACCGGCGTGTTCACGCGTTCGGTCACGTACTTCAGCCCGTCGATGTCCCAGGCCTTGACCGGCTGCTCCAGCAGCTCCAACGCCACGCCGGCGTCTTCCAGCGTGCGCATCGCGTACACCGCCTGCTTCGGCGTCCAGCCCTGGTTGGCGTCCAGGCGCAGCACGGCGCGGCCCGCGACCGCGGCGTGGATCGCCTCGACCCGCGCGATGTCCACGTCGATGTCCTTGCCGACCTTGATCTTCAGCGCAGTGAAGCCGCGGCCGAGCGCTGACAGCGCGTCGGCCACCATCTTGTCGATCGTGTCCACGCTGATGGTGATGTCGGTGCTGATCGCCGGATCGCCGCCGCCGAGCATCCTGTACAGCGGCGCGCCGTATAGTTGCGCCCACAGGTCGTAGACCGCGATCTCTACCGCCGCCTTGGCGCTGCTGTTGCGCTCCAGCGCGCCCTGGATCAGCCCGGTGAGCCGGTTGAGGTCTGCGACGTCCTCGCCGATCAGGCGCGGCGCGATGAAGCCGTCGATCGCCGCGACGATCGAGCCGTGGGTGTCGCCGGTGATCGGCGCGGTCGCCGGCGCTTCGCCATAGCCGATATGGCCGCTGTCGGTATGCACCAGCACCACCACGTCCTCGACCGTCTCCACGGTGCGCAGCGCGGTCTTGAACGGGGTCTTCAGCGGCACGCGCAGCATGCCCAGCTGGATATCGGTGATCTTCATTCGGCGGCGACCGGGCGGACGCGTTGGATGCGGGTGATGCGGTCGATGAAGGGCGTGCCGTCGCTCAGCAGCAGCGGCTCCAGCGGGGTCACCGAGACGCCGTTGAGGCGCGCGCGCTGCAATTGGCCGGACGTGTCGCGGTAGCTGGCGCCGGCCACGTCGTGGATCACCCAGGTGTGGCCGCGGTCGTGGCCGATCACCATCATCACGTGGCCGGGGATGTACACCAGGTCGCCGACCTGCAGCCGCGCCAGCGCCTGTTGCCGTTGCGCCGGCGCTGCGGCAGCGCCGTAGGGCACGCTGGCCAGGCTGGGGCTGCGTGCCTGGTCGCCGGTATTGCGCGGCAAGGCGATGCCCAGGCTGCGGTAGACATCGGAGACGAAGCCGCTGCAGTCGCGCGCGTCGTAGTCGTTGCCCCAGCCGTAGCGTTCGCCGAGGAACTTGAACGCCTGCAGCAGCAGGTTGCGTGGCGTGGCCGGCAGCGGCGCGGTGGCCACGTCGGCGCCGCGCGGCACCAGCGCGGGCGCCAGCCGCAGCCGGCCGTCGGCGTCGCGCAACGGCAATTGCACCACGTGGGCGGCCAGCGGCGACTGGCCGTTGACCGCCTGTTGCGGCGGCCAGTCCTCCAGCAGCGGCAGGGCGCTGCCCATGTCCAGCGGCAGCTGCGAAGCCGCCGGCAGTTCAGGCGTGAACGCGGTCAGCGCGCGCGCGCCGGTGACCAGCAGCCGCGGCGTGCGTTGCGCGTAGCCCAGCACGATGTCGCGCTCGCCTTCGGCCACGCGGTCGCGTTCGATCCAGGCCGCGTAGTTCGGCGCCAGCACGAACAGCCATTGGCCATCGCCGCTGGCGTGCAGGATCGCCACCGCGGTGCCGGGATACAGCGCCGATTCCTGGAAGCGGTCGATGTCGTGGTCGTCGCGGCCGCTGAACGCGCGTTGCCGGGTGGGAAAGGTGCGCAGGTCGGCGCGGCGCACCACCAGCGCGTAGCGCGGCGTCGGCTGCGCGGGAATCGCGTCCAGGGCGAGCGCGGCGTGCAACGCCGCCAGTCGCGTGGCGTCGAGCGTGGCGCCGCGTGCGTCGTAGAGCGTGCGCGTCGGCGGCGCCGACAGCGCCAGCACCTGCGCGCGCACCTGCTCGGCGCTGTAGCGCTCGGGCAGCGCCTGCAGGTCGTGCATCGACGCATCGTGGCGCAGCAGGTGTGCGTTGAAGGCCTGCACTTGCGCCGCGTCGAGCAATGGACGCGATGCAGCGGGCAGGCGCGCGATCCAGTAGTCGGCCTGCAGTTGGCTGGCTTGCAGGTGGAACGGCACCTCGCCGGCGGCGCTGGCCGCGGCGATGGGCACGCTCAGCGCTGCGGCCAGGAGCAGGCACAGGCCACGCATCGTGTTCATCGGACCCCGGGGCGGTTGTAGAGAGCACCGGACCGCTGCGCGCCGGTCTCGGAATACTGTTTTCCCCGGTCCGGCTTGTCAAGAAGCGTCGATTGACACGCCGTTTCGCACCGTGCTACACCAAAAATGCAGGTGCGATGGACCGATGGCGACATGCACCGGTTCGGCGGGCGGCGCGGCGATGGCCTGGGGTGATGGGCGCATGTCGCAGGGGGCGTCGTTCGGCACGCGCATCTGGGGAAAGTAGCGATTGCATGAGGGCGCGCCGCGCTGCGGCCGTGCGCCATGTTGTCCGCGTGGGTGCCAAGGGAAGGCGGCCGGCTGTTGGCCTGCGTCGGCTCGGGTCACCGTCGTCAGCGTCGTCGATTGCAGGAGAGAGCCGCGTGCCCAGCCGAGTCCAGCGTTCCCGTTTCCACGTCCGACCGTCTCGCCTCGCGCTCGCGTTGCTGGCCGGGTTCGCAGTGCCATCGCTTGCCGTCGCGCAGGACGCGGCCACCGCCACGCGCGATCTGGACAAGGTCACCGTGACCGGCTCGCGCATCGCGCGCTCGCAGGTGGAAGGTCCGGCGCCGGTCACCGTCATCACCGCGCAGGAGATCCAGAAGCAGGGCTTCAGCACGGTGTGGGAATCGCTCGGCACGCTGACCCAGTTCAGCGGCAGCGCCTTCAACGAAAGCGACCAGACCGGCAGTTCGCCCAACGGCCAATACCTCAACCTGCGCGGATTGGGACCGGGCTACCAGCTGATCCTGCTCAACGGCAAGCGCATGGCCGATTACCCGCAGTCCTACAACGCCAACGGCACCGCGGTGAGCCTGGGCAGCATTCCCGCCGCGGCGGTGGAGCGCATCGAGGTGATGAGCGGCGGCGCCTCGGCGATCTACGGCTCCGATGCGGTGGCCGGCGTGGTCAACATCATCACCAAGCGCGATTTCAGCGGCGACACGCTGCGCCTGCGCGGCGGCACCACCACGCGCGGCGGCGGCGACAGCGGCCAGCTGCAATGGAGCGGCGGACGCACCGGCGACCGCTGGAGCCTGACCTACGCGTTCGAACGGCTGGACCGCGAGGCGATCGTCGCCAGCCAGCGCGACTTCCTGGATTCGTACTACGACCATCCCGGCAACAAGGCCGATCCGTCCAGCCCCAACGCCTCGATCTCCGGGGTCTACCTGCGCCGCGGCAACACCTATCTGTGGCCGAGCGGCGGTACGCTGTCGACGTCGGCCAGCGCGCTGGACGCCGCCTGCGCGGCGACCAACCCGGCATTCGTGCCGTACAAGACCGCCGACAGCCTGGCCGCGCCCAACCGCTGCGGCGCGTTCGGCTATTACCAGGGCCGCTCGGTGCAGAACGGCTACGGCAAGACCTCCGCCTACCTGTCCGGCAGTTTCGATGTCAGCGACGCGGTCACCGCCTATGCGCAGGTGCTGGCCAATCGCTCCAAGGACGAAAGCTCCAGCCAGACCCACTACTACATCGGCGAGGGTGCGTTCACCGTCTACGATCCGGACCTGGGCCTGGTCACCGCGCAGCGCATCTTCCTGCCCTCGGAAGTGGGCGGGATCAAGAACATCGAATACGACGAGAAGTCCTGGAACCTCAATGCCGGCGTGCGCGGCAAGCTGTTCGACGGCCGCTTCGACTGGGACGCGAGCGTGTCGCTGTCGCGCTACGACATCACCACGCGGCGCCCGCGCTTCCTCACCAACGCGGTGCGCGACTACTACATGGGGCCGCTGCTGGGCCATCGGCCCGACGGCACCGAGATCCGCGAGTTCTACGCCGACAGGCTGTTCGCGCCGGGCAGCGCGGCGCTGTACGACCAGCTCACCACCGAGGTGGTGAGCCGCGGCGAATCCAGCACCGACCAGGCCCAGTTCGTGTTCAGCGGCGACCTGTTCGCGTTGCCGGCCGGCATGGTGCAGATCGCCACCGTGCTGGAGGCGGCGCGGCAGAAGTACGACCTGCAGCCGGATCCGCGCACCACCGTGGACTACACCGGCAGCGAGCGCATCTACAACCTGACCCAGACCCCGGGCGGCGGCCCGCGCGACCGCTACGCCGCCGGCGTGGAGCTGCGCGTGCCGATCTTCAGCCGGCTCAGCGCGACGCTGGCCGGGCGCTACGACAAGTACGACGACATCACCTCGGTCGACGACGCCGCCACGTGGCAGGCCGGGCTGGAATGGCGGCCGTTCGACAGCCTGCTGCTGCGCGGCAGCCACGCCACCAGCTTCCGCGCGCCGGACCTGCTGTGGATCTACGCCGGCACCAGCGCCAACAATCCCACCGTCACCGACGAATACCTGTGCCGCCGCGACGGCCTGGATCCGCTGTCCGATGCGTGTTCGGCCGCGCACGAGTACCAGACCTTCTCCACCCAGTCGTCCAATCCGCTGCTGGAGGAGGAGAAGGGCAAGTCGACCACGCTGGGCTTCGTCTGGGACGTGCTGCCGACGCTGTCGCTGAGCGCGGACTACTACCGCATCGAGCTGGAAGGCCGGGTCGAATCGATCTCCAGCGAGACCCTGCTGGAGAACAACGCCAACTGCCTGCTCGGCCGCGACCGCGCCGGCAATCCGGTCGACAGCGCCTCGGCCGCCTGCCAGTTCTACATCCAGTCGGTGACCCGCAGCCCCGGCACCGACCTCACCGCCGAAGGCCAGATCACCGCGTTCGAGACCTTCCCGATCAACCAGTCGCTGATGCGCACCGACGGCGTGGACGCCAACCTGCGCTACAGCCTCGACCTCGGCGACTGGGGCGCGTTCGGCCTGCAGGCCGGCTATACCCGCGTACTGAAGATGGACGTGGCGCAGTTCGCCGGAGCCAAGCCGGTGGACGTGATGAACGATGTCGACTACCTGGCGTTCCGCACCCGCACCAATTGGCGTTTGAACTGGAACATCGGCGACTGGTCGACCAGTCTGTACGGCTACCGCTACGGCTCGCGCCCCAACTACGCCGAGAGCGGTCGCGTGGCGCCGTACGTGGTCTGGAACGCGGACATCGCCAAGCAGATCACCGACAAGGCCACGCTCGGAATCAGCGTGCTCAACGTGTTCGACAAGATCCATCCGCGCGACGACACCTACACCGCCTGGCCGTACTTCCCGCGCGTCTACAGCGCGATCGGGCGGCAGCTGTACGCCAACTTCACCTACAGCTTTTGAGCGTGCGCGTGCAAGGCGATGCGGTCACGCGGCAGGCGCTGCGCGCACGCGCGGGACGGCGCAGCGCCGCCGCAGGTCGCGCCTGTTGTCGGCTGCTCGCCGTGTGCCTGGCGTTGCCGGCGCTCGCGGTCGCTGCTCCGGCCGCATTGCCTGCGCCCGGCGCCGTCGCTGCGCCGCGGCGCGCCGAACTCGACCGCCTGTTCGGGCAGGCGATGGCGCGCTACCGGCTGCCGGGGCTGGCGGTCGGCGTGATCGAGAACGGCGAGGTGGTCTATGCGCGCAGCGCCGGCGAGCTGCGCGCCGGCAGCGGCGAACGCATCGACGGGCAAACGCTGTTCAAGATCGCTTCCAACAGCAAGGCGATGACCACGGCCTTGCTGGCGCGCCTGGTCGATGCCGGCAAGCTGCGCTGGGACGATCCGGTGACCAGGTATCTGCCGCAGTTCCGCATGTACGACCCGTGGGTCACGCGCAACCTCCAGGTGCGCGACCTGCTGATCCACAACAGCGGCCTGGGCCTGGGTGCGGGCGACCTGATGCTGTGGCCGGAGCCCAACGCCTTCAGCCGTGACGACATCCTCGCCGGGCTTGCCCATCTCAAGCCGACGCACAGCTTCCGTTCGCACTACGCCTACGACAACCTGCTGTACGTGGTCGCCGGCGAAGTGGCGGCGCGTGCCGGCGGCAGGCCCTATGAACAGTTGCTGCACGAACAGGTGTTCGTGCCGTTGGGGATGCATCGCTGCCAGGCCGGCGCCTGGGAGCGCGATGCGGTCGGCAACGTCGCCCAGCCGCACATGCGCCAGGGCGAGGCCAACGTGGTGGTGCGCGCCGATGCGGAGCGGATCCCGGATTCGCCCTCGATGGCGGCCGGCGGCGTGCGCTGCAGCCTCGACGACATGCTGGCGTGGATGCGTGCGTGGCTGGCGCCCGACAGCGACACCGCGGCGTGGCTGTCGCCGGCGCAGCGCCAGGCGTTGTGGACGCTGCACACGCCGATGCCGATCTCCGCGCAGATGCGCGACTGGGACGGCACGCGCATGTACGGCTATGGCTACGGCTGGCGCATCGCCGACGTGGACGGGCAGTGGCAGGTCGCGCATACCGGCACCTTGATGGGCATGTATTCGTCGCTGGTGCTGCTGCCCGACCGGCGCAGCGGCTTCGTCATCCTCAGCAACGGCGAGGGCGGCGAGATGCGCACCACCCTGGGCGAAGCGTTGCTCAAGCGTTTCACCCGTCCCGGCGAGTCGGCGCTGGATGTGGCGCACTACGCCACGCTGCTCGAGCAGGCGCGTGCGCATGCCGCCAGTGCCGCACACGCTGACACTGGCACCGACACCTCCGCGCGCGTGCCGGTGGCCGTCGCCGCATCGCGCGCTAGGCAAGGCATCTGGCGCGATCCGTGGTTCGGCGAGGTCGCGCTGTGCCCGCAACAGGGCGCGCTGCGCTTCCAGGCGCGCAAGTCGCCGCTGCTGCGCGGCCGGGTCATGCAGGTCGGCGCGCGCTGGCTGGTGGACTGGGACGAGGCCAGCGTCGATGCCGAGCCGTGGCTGGAGTTCGCCGTTGCCGCCGATGGCGCGCCGCGCATGCGGCTCGCGCATGTCGATCCGAACGCGGATTTCAGCTACGACTATGCCGACCTGGAATTCGTGCGGGTGGGGGCTTGTCCCGATCGTGTGGGAGGGACTTCAGTCCCGACGCCTTGAAGGTGGAGGCCGTCGGGACTGAAGTCCCTCCCACAACAACCATCCCGTTCACCGCGTTTCCAGATACTGCTGTTGCTTGCGCTCGTCGCTCACTGTCAGATCCCCCGGAATCTTCCCCCATGACCCGACTCTTTCCCGCACCCGCATCGCCCCGCACCCGCTGGCTGGCACCGCTGGCGCTCGCCGCCCTGCTCGGCGCCTGCGCGCACGCGCCGCAGCGCAATCCGCTGGCCGAATGGGTGCCGTCGCCGAACCAGGACCTGCGCCGGCCGATCCTGATCGTGATCCACTACACCGACCAGGACTCGGTGCAGCGCAGCCTGGACACGCTGCGCTCGCACAACAGCAAGGGCAAGGTCAGCGCGCACTACCTGATCGGCCGCGACGGCAAGCGCTACCAGCTGGTCAGCGACGAGCGCCGCGCCTGGCACGGCGGTGCCGGGCGCTGGGGCACGATCACCGACATCAACTCCGCCTCGATCGGCATCGAACTGGACAACGACGGCAAGACTCCGTTCGCGCAGGCGCAGATCGACAGTCTGCTGCTGTTGCTGGAGGACCTGTGCACGCGGCTGCGCATCCCGCGCACGCAGGTGGTCGGGCACGAGGACTTCGCGCCCACGCGCAAGGTCGACCCGGGCCCGCTGTTTCCGTGGAAGCGCCTGGCCGAGGCCGGTTTCGGCCGCTGGCCCGCCGCGGACACGCCGCCGGTGCCGCCCGGCTTCGACCCATGGCAGGCGCTGGCACTGATCGGCTATCCGGTCGACGACCGCGCGGCCACGCTGCGCGCCTTCCACCACCATTACCGCGGCAACGACGCCACCGCGTTCGACGCCGAGGACCTGCGCATCCTCTACGCATTGACCCGGCCGGCGCTGGCGCGGCCGCCGCCGGTTCCGGCGCAGGAGCCGGACGCGCCGTAGCGGCGCGTCTCCCCGCGTTGCGCGGCTGCGGCCGGCGCCCGTGCCGCAATGCGTGCCCGGCGCGCGGCATGCACTGGATCCGAACCCGTTCTTGGTAGCATTGGCGCGCCAAGAACTCCAAAGGACGCAGTGATGAGGCTCGCAAAGACGACCCTGTGGGCGGCAACGCTCCTGTTGCTCGGTGGTTGCACGGACAAGCAGCCCGACGCCGCCCCCGCGTCCGCGCCGGCGGCGCCTGCAGCGAACGCAGCGGCCGCCCCGGCCCCCGCGGCCACGCAAGCCGAGCCGGTCGCGGCCGAGGTGCCGGCGCCAGGGCGCGTGCTCGACGACATCTATGGGCAGAAGGGCGACGGATCGGCGTCCTACGCCATCGACAACGGCGCCGTGGCCAGCTTCTGGTACGGCTACCGCTTCGACCTGGACGGCAAGCACTATTACACCGGCTTCGCCAATGCCACGCCGGAGAAATACGGCAAATCGGAAGAAGAGACCACGCCGGACCCCGCCGTCGGCGTCAGCATCAGCCAGGCCACCTACGTGCTCGACAGCGCGGACGGCAAGCCGGCCTGGACGCTGTTCCATGCGCAGCAATGGGCGGGCGATTTCGGCGGCAACGAGAAGGCCGACACGCTGGACCAGAAGCGCACGCCGCAGAGCACCCAGACCAAGGACGGCCACCTGCTGCTGGCGCTGCCGACCACGCACTTCGCCGACGGCATCACCAGCTCGGGCTTCGCCGTGTTCACGTTCGACCCGAACAAGAACGACCTGGGCGACTACAAGGGCTGGGTCTACCTGGGCACCGTGGCCACCGGCGAGGACAACGGCGCGGCCTGCGACGACGAGGGCACCCTGAAGTGCGCGTCCAGCACCGGCACGCTGAGCTTCGAGCCGGGCAACGGGCCGATGCCGGGCCTGCGCGTGGCCATGCGCGGCACCGCCATCGCCGGTCCGGGCAAGGTCCGCACCCTGGGCGCCAGCGACGTGGCCACCTACGCCTACGACCAGGCCAAGGGCAAGTACGTGCCGCCGCTGGATCGCTGAACAGCCGCCGACCGGCCCGCGCCAGGGCCGGCCGGAGGCAGGCGCGGCGAGGCGCGGCCGGCTGGTCGCCGGCGATGGAACTGGGTAAGATGCCGGCACGGGGCCTGATGATCAGGCGAGTCATTCGCGAGCGGCAATGGATGCTGCACTCGCCCGAAATGCCGGAGTGGATCGCCGGCTTGCGGTTCGCCATGCGCGAACGCCATCACCGCCCCTGCTTTGGGGCCGGATTGCAATCCACCGTTCTCTGTCCGAAGCCGCGCCTGCGAGGAGATCCGTTTCCGCGTGGGTCGCGTCGTGTCCGCGATGCGCAAGAGGGCGGCATCTGCACACGACGGCGTGGCGTGTCGGGATTTTCAGGAATGTTTTCCGGCTTCTTCAACGAATACAGGATGTTCTGCACATGTCCAATGACAACAAGCTTGCCGTCGCGACCGAAGCGCCGCCCTATCCGGGCAGCGTGCTCTATCTGATCTACGGCATCGACGGGGACGGCGCGACCTCGTACGAGATCGACAACGGCAGCGTGGCCAGCTTCTGGCACGGCCAGCATTTCGATCTGGGCGGCAAGCACTACTACACCGGCTTCGCCTACGCCACGCCGAACAAGTACGGCAACGACGAGGAAGAGACCTTCGCGGACCCGGGCGAGGGCGTGTCCATCAGCCAGGCCACGTTCCTGCTGACCGCGCCCGGCAGCGAGCGGCCGTGGATGCTGTTCCACGCGCAGCAGTACGTCGGCAGCTTTGGCGGCTACGAGCGTGCCGACGCGGTCGACGAGACGCGCAAGCCGCAGCACTACGTCCTGGACAACGGCCAGCTGCTGCTGGCGGTGCCGACCTCCAGTTTCGGCAACGGCGTCGCCAGCGCCGGCTTCGCGCTGTTCACCTTCGATCCGGCCAAGAGCGACCTGGGCGACTACCAGGGCTGGGTGTACCGCGGAACGGTCGCGGCCGGCGAGGACAACGAAGCCAGCAGCGACGAGGAAGGCGTCGTCCCGCACGTTTCCAGCGTCGGCACGCTGCGCCTGGAGACGGTGCCGGGCCAAGCGATGCCGCTCGTGCACTTGGCGCTGAGCGGCACCGCGATCGCCGGTCCCGGCCGGGCGCGGCTGCTCGATGCATCCGACGCGGTGGTCTATGCGTTCGACCAGGCGAGCGGACAGTACCTGCCGAAAGACGGCGCATGAATCCGCCGGTACGCCGATCCGCGGATCGGCGTACCGGCAGCAGCAAGACCGCAGCACCCGCAGTACTCGAACAGTTTTGTTGACCGCGCACTAACAAGCTCACGGACGAGCTCGGTTGACCTTGGCGGCGCAGGCCGCCGTATATCAACCTCAAGGAGTAACACGAGATGGCACGCGATTATACGAAGGCCGAGAACCTCGACATCATCGAGCGTGAGGCCAAGGAACGCCACATTCCGGTCGACGATTTCATGCGCTTCGCCTATATCGAGACCGGCGGCAAGTTCGACGAGCAGGCCAGCCGCGGCCCGAACAGCGCCAAGGGCCTGTTCCAGTTCACCCCCGGCACCGCAGCGGCCTACGGCATCAGCGGCCGCGAACTGGATGCGGTGGCCAATACCGACGCCGCGGCGCGGCTGTACCAGGACAACCAGCATTCGCTGACCCGGCAGCACGACAAGGACCACCGTCCGTACCTGTCCGGCAAGCCGCAGCCCGATGGCCTGGACATGTACATGGCGCACCAGCAGGGCGCCGGCGGCTACCGGTCGATCCAGGCCGCGGTCGCCACCGGCAGCTTCGCGCGCGAGGACACGCGGTCGAACATCCTCAACAACGTGCCGCGCGAAAAGGATCCTGCCGGCGCCAAGCAGTTCGAGGCCTATACCGGTTCCTCGCTGGCCGAGTTCAAGAAGATGTCCGACCAGGACATGGCCAAGACCTTCCTGAAGTACTGGGACACCAAGTTCGACCATATCGCGATCCCGGAAAAGGGCATCAAGCCGGTCGCCGAGGGCCAGGCCCAGGCCACGCCGGGCCAGCACGCCGAGCAGCGTACGCAGGCGCCCCAGGCTGCCGCGCAGGCCACGCCCGCCGCCGCCAAGCAGCAGGGCGAGCACGCCGGCATCCAGCTCACCGCCGCGCACGCCATGGGCGTCAAGTACGACGACGTGCAGTACGCGATCAACATCAAGGGCCACAAGCTCTACCACCCGGGCGTGGACGGCAAGCACCTGGAGCAGGGCTACATCGACTGCTCCGGCTGGGTGTCGGAGTTGCAGAACGCCACCATGCGCGAGATCAACCAGAAGGCCGGGCACACCGTGTTCGGCCGCCAGGACATGCTGGCGCAAGGCCAGAACGGCTCCGGCGGCATCGTCAAGAAGGCCTTCGACAGTTCCGGCGTGCTGCTGCAGGGCCAGGACGTGTTCAAGCCCGGCGCGCTGAAGGAAGGCATGGTCATCGGCGTGGACGCCGGCAACACCAAGCACGAGCATTGGAAAGGCATCGACCACATCCTGATGGTGGTGCGCGACCCCAAGAGCGGCGAGCTGCAGGTCAGCCAGTCCAGCGGCAGCAAGGGCGTGAACACCATGCCGCTGGACGACTACCTGGCGAGCCACAAGAACGCCAAGCTGTTCGCGTCCGACCCGCTGGCCAAAGCGCGCGACCTGCTGCAGGACAAGCAGCAGACCCAGTCGCAGGACCGCAGCCAAGGCCACGACGCACGCACGTCGCTGAAGCCGGGCGAGCAGGGCGCCGACGTGAAGGCGATGCAGCAGAGCCTGATCGAGCTCGGCATCAAGGACAACAGCGGCAAGCTGCTGACCGGCACCGGCTACTACGGCGACAAGACCAAGGAAGTGGTGGCCAACCTGCAGCGCGAGAAGGGCATCGAGCCGACCGGCGTCGCCGACAAGGTCACCCTCGACGCGCTGAGCAAGCTGCAGGCGCAGAGCAAGACCGGTGCCGAGGCCAAGGCCGCCAATCCGGCCGTGGCCGAGGCGCAGCGGGCCGACAATCCGCTGTTCAAGCAGGCGGTGGAGCAGCTGCAGAAGCATGGGCCGAACGGCGGCTTCAACAGCCGCGAGGAAATGCAGCGCGCGGCCGGGCAGGTGGCGTTCGAGGCCAAGGTGGGCGGCATGTCGCGCATCGACGACGTGGTGCACAGCACCGACGGCAAGGGCCTGATCGCGGTGGAGCGCAATCCGAACAATCCGCACGACGTGAACCGCGCCTACGTGGACAAGCAGCATGCCGCGACCGTGCCGCTGGAGCAGAGCCAGCAGCAGCTGGCGGCGGAAACCCAGCGCCAGGCGCAGGAGCAGCAGACCCAGGACCAGCAGCGCACCCAGGCGCAGTCCACGCAGTCGCCGACGCGCTGATCGGCGCGGTTGGCATCGGCTGCCGCCGACAGCAATGTCGAACGGCAGCCGATGCCGGCCGGTCGTCGATCGTGCCGGCCGCCGACGGCATGTCGCGTGGCGGAAGCCGCGTGGCTTGCGGCAGGGGCTGTTCGCATCGATGGGCGGCTCCGTCGTGGCCGTTGGGCTTCCGCGTTGCGTCCGATGTCCGTGTTGGATGCAATCGCTTCACGGGTCTGTTCGGGACAATATCGGCAGCATGGCTGCGTCGTTCGCACAGTGCTGCAGCGGCATCGGCGCAACGCGTCGCTCGGTTGGACATGGTTTCGACGATCGTTTAGAACTGCCCTCCCTCATCCGCATCACCACAAGGCGAATTCCGACAGTGGCCATCGTCAAGCTTCTTCCCGTTTCCTGCCTGCTGGCGCTGTGCGGGCTGACCGCCGCGTGCAACGGCGGATCTTCCGCCCCGGCGCCGACGGCGGCATCCGCGTCGCCGTCGGCATCCGCCGCCGCTGCGCCTGCGGCCACGCCGGCCGCGGCGCCAGCTGCGGGCGATGCGTCTGCGGCGAGTGCGCCATCCCCCCAGGCGCCGGCTGCGGCCGCGCCCTCACCCACTTCAGGAGAGACTCCCGTGCTGCGACCGTCCTATGACGCATGCATCAGCGCCGCCGCAGGCGTGACGCCGACGATGCAGGACTGCATCGAGACCGAATACACCTACCAGGATGGGCGCCTCAACACGGTCTACAAGGCGTTGATGGCCAAGCTGGGCGACGAGGAAAAGAACGCGTTGCGCGACCAGCAACGCAAGTGGATCGCCGAGCGCGACGAAAAGTGTTTCTACGATCCCGACAGCGGGCAGGCAGGACGCGTGGACGCCGCCGAATGCCGTCTGGACATGACGGCCAAGCGCGCGGACGAACTGGAAGCGCGCTGATTCCAGCAGTGATGTTTGCGATGCAACTTTTCAGACAAGGAGATGGACGATGAGCGACAAGGACTGGGAACTGGGTCAGACCTCCAAGCATTACGAGACCGGCGGGCGCGGCGCGAGCACGGTGTCCTCCGGCATCGACGATCCGGGCGGCGTGTCCTACGGTTCCTACCAGATGACCTCGCAGGTCAAGACCAAGGAAGGCACGGTCATCGTGGGCGGGACCGTGGCGGCCTTCGTGAAGGACAGCAAGTACGCCGACGACTTCGCCGGCCTGAAGCCCGGCTCGGCCGACTTCAGCGCGAAGTGGAAGGAACTGGCCAAGACCGACGGCAGCTTCGCGCAGGAACAGCACGACTACATCAAGCGCACGCACTACGACAAGCTGGTCGACCGGTTGCATGACAAGGGCCTGGACCTGTCCGACCGCGGTCCGGCGGTGCAGGACGCGCTGTGGAGCACCGCGGTCCAGTACGGCCCCGGCAGCGACAAGAAGCCGGGCGGTTCGGGCGTGTTCCTGAAGGGGATGGAGGCGAAGTTCGGCAAGGACTACGACCTGTCCAAGCTCTCCGACAAGGACATCGTCGGCGCGGTGCAGGACTACAAGGCCGAGCACGTCAAGGAGCTGTTCCCGCGGGTGGAGAAGCAGAAGACCCTCGACTCGCTAAAGAACCGTGCCGAGAACGAGAAGGCGGACCTGTTCAAGCTGGCCGACCTGGACAAGACGGTCGCCAAGACCGGCGAGCAGCACGACAGCCGCGAGCGCGCGTCGCAGCCGGGCAAGTCGCACGGCGGCAACGGCCCGCACGCGGAGAACGGCGACGGCGTGCTCAAGCGCAACGAGCAGGGCGCGGCGGTGAAGGACCTGCAGGAGAAGCTGTCCAAGCTCGGCTACCTGGACGCGAAGGACGCCATCGGCACCTACGGTCCGAAGACCGAGGCGGCGGTGGAGAAATTCCAGCAGGACAACCGGCTCAAGGGCGTGGACGGCAAGGCCGGTCCGGAGACGCTCGCTTCCATCGACAAAAACCTGCAACGGCAGCAGGGCGTCGACCAGTTGCGCCACGACAATCCGATGTTCGACCAGGCGGTCAAGCAGCTGGAGAAGCAGGGACCGAACGGCGGTTTCGGCAGCCGCGAGGAGATGCAGCGCGCGGCCGGGCAGGTGGCGTTCGAAGCCAAGGTCAACGGCATGTCGCGCATCGACGACCTGGTGAACAGCACCGACGGCAAGGGCATGATCGCGGTGGAGCGCAACCCGAACAACCCGCACGACGTGAACCGCGCCTACGTCGATCGCCAGCAGGCGGCGACGGTGCCGCTGGAGCAGAGCCAGCAGCAGCTGACGGCCGAAACCCAGCGCCAGGCGCAGGAGCAGAGCCAGGACCAGCAGCGCACCCAGACGCAAGCGGCGCCGTCGCAAGGGCGTTGACCGCTGCGGCGCCGGCGGCCGCCGCCGGCGCCATCGCGTTGCAACAGGCGCCGGCCTGGTTTCACCGGGCTGGCGGCCAATCGTCTCGAGTGCAGACGGAACAGCCACGGCGCAGTCGTTCGTGGCTCGCCGCGGTATGGGATTGCACCTGTGCTGCCATGCAGCGCCGCGCTGCGCATCGGGCGCGGCCGCATGTTCGAGGCGTTTGCAGCAGCGCTGCGCGAGCGGCGCCATCGTCCGCCTGGCGCTCGCAAAGATATAACGCCGCGGCGGCACTGCCGACGCACGGCGCAACGATGCTCTTGCTCACCGCGCCTGTTCGCCGCGCGTGCCCAGGCTGGCCGAGAGATGGTCGATCCATACGCGCAGTTTGGGCAGCACGTGGCGGTGGGAAGGCCACAGCATCCAGAACGTGCCTTCGACCACGTTGTAGCGCTCCAGCGCCGTCTGCAGCAGGCCCTGCCGCACGGCATCTTCCACCGCGAAATCGGGCAGGTAGGCGATGCCCATGCCGCCGATGGCCGCGCTCAGCGTGGCTTCGATGCTGCCCAGGGTCATGCTGGTGGGCACGCGCAGTTCGGTCGCCGCTGCGTCCGCTTCGCCCAGGCGCCACTCCTGCAGCTTGCCGCTCGATGGAAACTTGAAGCGCAGGCAGCGATGGGCCGCCAGCTCCTGCGGGTGCGAGGGCATGCCGTGGTTGGCGAAGTACAGCGGCGAGCCGCACAGCCTGAAGCGGAACGGGCACAGGCCGCGTGCCGAAAGCCGCGAGTCCGCCAGTGCGCCGCTGCGGATCGCCATGTCGAAGCCTTCGTCGACGACGTCGACCAGCCGGTCGCTGAAATCGATATCGAGCTCCACCTCCGGATACGCCTGGGCGAAGGCCGGCAACACCGGCATCAGCAGCCGATGCCCCGCGGCGGGCACGCTGATGCGCAGGCGTCCGCGGGGCACGGTCGCGTTCCTGCCGAGCGCGGCCTGCGCATCTTCCAGGTCTTCCAGGATCCGGCGGCAGCGCTCGAAGAACTGCATGCCTTCCTCGGTGAGGGCGATGCTGCGCGTGCTGCGATGGAACAGCCGCACGCCGAGCCTGGCCTCGAGCCGCGCGATGCTCTTGCCGATGGCCGAGGGCGACAGCCCCAGCAGCCTGGATGCGGCGACGTAGCTGCGGGTTTCGGCTGCGCGGACGAACGCGGTCAGCCCGCTCACATGGTCCATTTTCTCGGCCTCGCGGGACGTGGATTGAGGACTATTTGTCTTTTCTGTCCGAAATCGTGGCTTGTTTCAAGCCGATTGCAGCCATCCTATCTTGTGTCCATCCGTTTGTGGATGCGCTTGACAAGGACCGGACATGCAGTTCCCCGACCCCACGCATGACCCCAAAGCGCGGCAATGGCTGCTTCTCGGTGCGGTATTGCTGGCTGCGTCGTCCATGCCGCTGAGCTTCACCGGCCCGGCGGTGGCGCTGCCCGCCATCGGGCAAGGCCTGGGCGGCAGTCCCATCGCCCTGAATTGGGTGACCAATGCCTTCATGCTGGGCTTCGGCGGTTGCCTGATGGCGGCCGGCGCGCTCGCCGACCAGTTCGGCCGCCGCCGCCTGTTCGTTCTGGGCATGGGCGGTTTCGCCGCCGCGTCGCTGGCCCTGGCCTTCGTGCCGGACATCGTCTGGCTGGATGCGCTGCGCGCCGTGCAGGGCGTGGCCGGCGCGGCGGCCTTCGCCGGCGGCGCGGCGGCCCTGGCCCAGCAATTCGACGGCCATGCGCGCACGCGGGCCTTCAGCCTGCTGGGCACCACCTTCGGCGTCGGCCTGGCGTTCGGGCCGGTGCTCGCCGGTTTCCTGATCGAACACCTGGGATGGCGCTCGGTCTTTCTCGGCGTCGCCGCGCTCGGTTCGCTGGCCCTGCTCTGCGGCTGGCGTTGCATGCCCGAATCGCGCGACCCGGAGGCGCAAGGCCTGGACTGGCTCGGCGCCCTCAGCTTCACGGCGGCGTTGACGCTGTTCACCTATGCGCTGCTGCAGGCGCCGGAGCACGGTTGGGGCGATCGCATGGTGGCCGGCCCGCTGGCCGTCGCGGCCGTGTTGCTGGCGGCCTTCGTGCTGATCGAGCGCATGGTGAAGCGGCCGATGCTGGACCTGTCCCTGTTCCGCTACCCGCGCTTCATCGGCGTGCAGTTCCTGGCGGCGGCGCCCGCCTATTGCTACGTCGTGCTGCAGGTGCTGTTGCCGGCGCGCTTCATCGGCATCGAGGGTTACAGCGCGATGGCGGCCGGACGCATGATGATCGCCCTGTCCGCGCCGATGCTGATCGTGCCGATCCTGGCGGGCATGCTGACGCGCTGGCTGTCGGCCGGCCTGATCTCCGGGATCGGCTTGCTGACCGCTGCCGGCGGCCTGGCGTGGCTGGCGCAGTGCACGCCGGGACAGCCTTCCGCGCAGTGGCTGGGGCCGCTGCTGGTGATCGGCCTGGGCACCAGCCTGCCCTGGGGCCTGATGGATGGCTTGGCGGTCAGCGTGGTGCCCAAGGAGCGCGCCGGCATGGCGATGGGCATCTTCAGCACCACGCGCGTGGCCGGCGAAGGCGTGGCGCTGGCGGTGGTGGCCGCCATGCTCGCCGCCTTGGTGCAGTCCCGCTTGCGCGACGCGGGACTGGCGGATCTGGCGCAGGCCTTGCCCGAGGCCGCGCAGCGCCTGGCGATGGGCGACCTGGCGCATGCCGGGAGCGTGTTGCCCTGGATCGATCGGGCCTTGCTGGTGCACGGCTACGGCGATGCCTTTCGCCTCCTGCTCTACATCCTCAGCGCCATCACGGTGCTGTCGAGCGGCATGGTGTTCGGTTTCCTGACGCATCGCCCGGCCAAGGAGGACGCGCAAGTCCATGTGCCGCCGCCCCCGCCCGACGCGGCGGCGAGCGGCGATCCTGCGCCGTCGCCCGCGCGCACGGCCATGCGCGAGCCGGCGCCGTGCCGCGGGCGGATGGCGGCGAGCACCGCGAAGCACAACGCCTGAGCGGCACGCAGGCGGTCGCCGCCATGCGTGCCTCGCGGTCGAATCCAATGGCGCGGGCAGGCCGTCGTGCGCTGCGATGGCCTATGCTGCGTCCATGCCGCATTTCGCCTCCGTTGCGCCGTCTCCCGTGCCGCGTCGCCTGCGTCAGGCATGGCGCGCACGCCGGGCCGCGCTCGCGCTGTTCGCTGCATGTGCCATCGTCGGGCCGGGCCGCGCGCTGAGCGCGGCGCCCGCTCCGGTCCTGTCGCCGGCGACCACGCCTGCGCAAGCCGGATTGGTGGACGTGCACGAGGTCGCGCCGGACATCGCGATGGACATCCGCTATGCCGGCCACGACAACTTCACCGGCCGCCCGGTGCCGGGCTACGACGCACCGACGTGCTACCTGCTGGCCCCGGTCGCGCAGGCGCTGGCACGCGTGCAGCATGCGCTGCGCGAAGAGGGCTACAGCCTGCAGGTATTCGATTGCTACCGGCCGCAGCGCTCGGTGCGCGCGTTCGTGAACTGGGCGGGCGACCTGCACGACCAGATCGCCAAGGCGCGCTACTACCCGCACCTGGACAAGCGCGTGCTGCTCGGCGACTACATCGCCGAGACCTCCGGCCACAGCCGCGGCGCCACCGTCGACCTGGGCCTGCTCGACTGCCGCGGCGGCCATTGCACGCCGCTGGACATGGGCACGGGCTTCGACTTCTTCGATCCGTCCGCGCACACCGATGCGCCGGGAATCGGCCCCGCGCAACGCGCGAACCGCCAGCGCCTGTTGCGCGCGATGGCGGCGCAGGGCTTCGCCAACTACCCGCTGGAATGGTGGCACTACACCTTCCAGCCCGAGCCGAGTCCCGGCACCGCCTACGACGTACCGGTACGCTAGGGCGTCCCGTCTCGCTTCATAGGCCAAGCTCATGTCCGGCATGCAAAGCTTCATCGACCTGCAGTGCCCGTATTGCGGCGAATGGATCGACCTGGCGCTGGACCCGTCGGTCGAAGCGCAGCAGTACGTGGAGGATTGCCAGGTCTGTTGCCGGCCGATGCTGGTGACGGTGGGCTGGGACGAGGACGGCGCGCCAGTGGTGAGCGCCAGTGCCGAGAACGACGGCTAGCGCGTTTCCCATCGGCGGGACGACGGCGACGGACACTTGGCGGGCGACGCCGGCTGGCCTTGGGCAATCGGTCGCGATAGGCGCTCCCTGCAACCTGTCGCGGCGATGCATCCATGCGCTGCCGGAATCCGCAGCGCGAGACCCGCACACGACCGACTGCACCCCCTAGACTGGCGCTGTCCTCGTCACCGGAAACACCGCAATGAACCTGCCGCTGTACTTCGGCCTGCTGGGCTCGCTCGAAGCCGGGCTGATCGCGCTCGCGGTCGGGTTCCTGATCTATGCGCTGTGGCATCGCCTGTGCCGCTGGCTGCAGTGGTCCGAGGGCCATGCGCTGGGCTGGTCGTGCCTGATCGCGGTCGCGGTGTCCGCCGGGATCGATTGCTGGAACCTGTTCTACACCGGCATCGTGCGCCTGGAGTCGCCGTTGTACGCGCGCCTGGCGCTGGCCAGCATCCACGATCCGAACGAACTGGGCAGCCGGGTGGTGCTGGAAGTGTCCGGCGCGCTCGCCGGCGTGGCGATCGCGTGGGTCGCGTTCAGTTCGCGTTCAAGCGAAAAATCCGGCGACGGCGAGCGCGAAATCGGGTGAAACACACGCTTTCTTTGCGGGTTGCGAACGTCTCGAACGAAGGCCTTACCGCACGCTCACCAGGCACTAACCAAGCCGGTAGCGCGTGTTTCCGCCGCGGTGGTTAACGAAGCGTTGCGCAGGCTTTTTCGCAAGGGAATGGATTCAGCCTGGCACCGGCACGGTGTGGCCATGCACCGGATTCGACCGGGCATGCCACACACCGAGAGAGCACAAGGAGACCACCCATGAACATTCGTAACCGCACGCCGCTGATCGGGACCGCCGCCATTCTCGCCGCCGCGCTGGCCCTGCCGGCCTTCGCCCAGGACGCGCAGAGCGATGCCGCCACCCAGGCGCAGTCGCCCACCAGCGCGACCGGCCAGCCCGCGCAGTCCGGCGCTTCGGGCGGCGGCCAGACCTGGGCGGACGTCGATACCGACAGCGACGGCGCGATCAGCAAGCAGGAGGCGCAGGTCAACGCAGGCCTCAGCCAGATCTTTGCGCAGGCCGATGCGGACCACAACGGCAAGCTGACGCCGGACGAATACAAGGCCTATGTGGCCAAGCAGCAGGGCGGCGCGGCCGGCAGCAACGGCCAGTAACGCAGACGCTGGCTGATTCGACGGCCGGCGCGCCTAGACGATGGCGCGCCGGCTCCCGCGCAGGACTGCCGCGAGCAGTCCCGCACCGACTCGAATGCGACACGTGCGCAAGGAAGGGCGGCCTGGTGCCGCCCTTCTGCCGTGTGCGCTTCACCAGGAAACGCGACATGCACGGTGTAGGGTAGCGGTCCGCCGATCGACGAGGCTGCCATGGCCCTTTCCCGCCGCTCGCTACGCCTGTGCCTGGTGCCGCTGCTGACCGGTTTCGCCGCGTCCGGCCTGGCCGCCGCGCAGCAGGATCCGGCCGCACCCACGTTGCCTCAACCCGTGCCGATGCCCGCGCCTACCCCGGCGCCGGCGACGCTGCCGCCGTTGCCCACGCCGCCGGCATCGACCTTGCCGGTGCCGGCGGCGCCTGCCAGCGATGCCGGCGCGGCGGCAGGCGCGCGCAGTTTCGCCGCGCTGGACCTGGACCGCGACGGCCGTATCGGCCGCGCCGAAGCCGCCGCGGACCCGGTCCTGCGCGAAACCTTCGACACGTTCGACGCCGATGCCGACGGCGCGCTGTCGCGCGAGGAGTACGCGCACTACCAGCCCGGCCCCGGCGACCCTGCAGCGCAATAAGCCGCGCTGCTATGCTTGTGCGATGCCTACGCCTACCGCTCAGCGCTCCTCCGCCATCGCCCTGGTCGGCTTCGACGGCGACGACACCTTGTGGAAGAGCGAGGACTACTACCGCGACGCCGAAGCGGCGTTCGAAGCCATCCTCGGCCAGTACCTGGACCTGCGCGATGCCGGCACGCTGCAGCACTTGCTGACGGTGGAGCGGCGCAACCTCAAGGTGTTCGGCTACGGCGCCAAGGGCATGACCCTGTCGATGATCGAGGCGGCGATCGAGCTGACCGAGGCGCGCATCTCCGCGCGCGACCTGCAACGCATCGTCGAGATCGGCCGCGCCACGCTGCAGCATCCGGTGGAGGTGATCGCCGGCGTGCGCGAGGCGGTGGCCGCGATCGCCGCGGAGTTCGAGGTGGTGCTGATCACCAAGGGCGACCTGTTCCACCAGGAAGCCAAGATCGCGCAATCCGGGCTCGGCGAACTGTTTCCGCGCATCGAGATCGTGTCGGAGAAGGATCCGACCACCTACGCCAGGGTGCTGGCCGAATTCGGCATCGGCGCCGAGCGTTTCGTGATGATCGGCAATTCGCTGCGCTCGGACGTGGAGCCGGTGATCGCGCTCGGCGGCTGGGGCATCCACACGCCGTATGCCACCACCTGGGCGCACGAGGCCGAGCATGGCCTGTCCGCCGACGAACCGCGCCTGCGCGAGGTGGCCACGGCGGCCGAGTGGCCGCAGGCGGTGGCCGACCTGAACCGGCATGCGGCGGCGCAAGGTGTCTTGCCGCCGGCGTGAGGACGCTCGCGGCGCCTGTCCCCGAGGCCTCGATCGCCGCGCCGCCAGTGCGTGCAGCGAGTACGAAAGCAGGCGCTGATAGCGGCAAGCACGCGCGCGCGCCTCGCCTTGGCCGCCGCGCCGCGGGAGCGCCCCGAGCGGGATGGCCGCGTACCATCGGTGCCGGCGCTTCTCCATCAGCAGCGCTCCTGTGCGGGGCGTAAGCCGAGCGTATCCGCCATGCCGGGCGGATGCGGCGCCTTGCGTGCCTTCCTTGACGACCGTGCCGACCGCGCCACCCTGACAGCGATGCCGGCATCCGGCAGAATCGACGCATGCCGTCCCGCCTGCGCTCCGCCTGTCTGATCCTGCCGCTGGCGCTATGCACGGCGAGCGCCGCAATGGCCCAGGAGGCGGCGGCGCCGATCGCTGCAGCGGCGGATGCGGCCGAGCCCGGCAGCGGCGATGCCTGGGTCGACCGCCAGCTGCTGGACATCGACCGCTACGCCGCGCGCTATCCGGACAGCTTCCTCGATGAAGTGGCGCGCTACGCGCAGCTGCCGCGCGGCTATGCCGAGGCGCTGCTGCGCGAGCGCCGCTGGCCGCCGCGCGATATCTACTTCGCCTGCTTCCTGGCCAGGGCCGCGGGGCTGCCGTACCGCGAGGTGGTGCGTGCGCGGGCCAGCGCCGGCCCGGACGCCAGCTGGGCCGACGTGGCGAACGCGCTGCAGGTCGAGCCCGGGTCGCTGACCTACCGCGCGCTGCGCCACGCCATCGTCGCCAGCTACGACCACTGGGACCGGCCGATCGAGCTGGACGCGCTGTTGCGCCGCCAGCTCGGCGATCGCGCCCAGCGCGACCGGGCGGCTGCGCAGTAGGGGCGGTCGGCGGCGTACAGCGGGCCGGTCGGCAGGCCGCGGGTGCTGGAACCCGGCTTGATGCGCGAGGCGTCCAGCCGTCCCCGTGGTGCTTGTGTGGGAGCGACTTCAGTCGCGACGCGCGCAGCAGCGATGCCTGCCGGTCCCCGATATTGGCGTAGCCTCGGTGCGTCTACGACGAGATCGGCGCGTCGCGACTGAAGCCGCTCCCACAGCGGCTTGCGGCCAGCCGGCCGCCGGGAGGCTAGCGCCTTAGTCCCGATACCACTTCCAGCGCGATTTTCGGTTCGGTCTGTCTATCTCCCGCCATGGCTTCCGCGGCTGCCGCGCTCCCATCGCGCCCATCCCGGACGCTCGCCATGGCTGCCATCTGCCGCACGACTGGCCGCGCCGCCGCCGCGGCGCGAGAATAGGCGTTCTGCCGGACCCGATGCCCGGCGCCACCGCCGCTCCGGACCGCCCGATGACCACTGCTTTCGTTTCGCCCGATGCCATCCGCAGCCTGTTCGCGCAGGCCATGTCCGACATGTACCGCACCGAGGTGCCGTTGTACGGCACGCTGATGGAGCTGGTGGCGCAGGTCAACGCGGCGACCCTGGCCGCCGATCCGGCGCTGGACGCGCAATTGCAGCGCAACGACGAGCGCGCGCGGCTGGACCAGGAGCGGCATGGCGCGATCCGTGTCGGCAGCGCCGAGGAACTGGCCACGCTGCGTCGGCTGTTCGCGGTGATGGGCATGCATCCGGTCGGTTACTACGACCTGTCGGTGGCCGGCGTGCCGGTGCATTCCACCGCGTTCCGCCCGCTCGATGCGGCGGCGCTGGCGCGCAATCCGTTCCGCGTGTTCACCTCGCTGCTGCGGCTGGAACTGATCGAGGATCCGGCGCTGCGCGCGCAGGCCGCACAGATCCTCGCGCAGCGGCGCATCTTCACCGACGGCGCGCTGCAGCTGATCGAACGCTGCGAGCGCGACGGCGGCCTGGTCGAGGCCGACGCGCAGCGCTTCGTCGCCGAGGCGCTGGAGACCTTCCGCTGGCACAGCGACGCGACCGTGACGTTGCCGACCTACCGCGCGCTGAGCGATGCGCACAAGCTGATCGCCGACGTGGTCAGCTTCCACGGCCCGCACATCAACCACCTGACCCCGCGCACGCTGGACATCGATGCGGCGCAGGCGGAGATGTTGCGCCGGGGCATCGACGCCAAGGCGGTGATCGAAGGTCCGCCGCGCCGGCGCTGCCCGATCCTGCTGCGCCAGACCAGTTTCAAGGCGCTGGAGGAAACGGTGCGCTTCCCGGCCGGCGATGGCGCCGCCGAGGCCGGCACCCACACCGCGCGCTTCGGCGAGATCGAGCAGCGCGGGCTGGCCCTGACCGCGAAGGGCCGCGCGCTGTACGACGCCCTGCTCGAGCGCGCGCGCGCCGCCGAGGGCAGCGCCGGCGGCGACTACGCGGCGCGCCTGCAGGCCGCCTTCGCCGATTTCCCCGACGACCACGCCACGCTGCGCCGCGAAGGCCTGGGCTATTTCCGTTACGCGTTGACCGATGCCGGCCGCGCGGCGGGCGCCGCGGCGCTGGCCGGCAAGCCTGCCGAGGCCTTGATCGCCGACGGCCTGGCCAGCGCCGACCCGATCGTCTACGAGGATTTCCTGCCGGTCAGCGCCGCCGGCATCTTCCAGTCCAACCTCGGCGGCGGCGAACAGCGCGCCTATGCCGCGCACGCCAACCGCGCTGCGTTCGAACAGGCGCTGGGCGCGCCGGTGCACGACGAGTTCGCGATCTACGCGGACATCGAGCGCGCCTCGCTGGAAGCCCTGAAGGCCTGACCCACAAAGCCCCTCTCCCACCGGGAGAGGGGTCGGGGTGAGGGTCCGGCGCGAAGCGTCTCGTGGAGTTTGGGTGCGCGAGGCTGCGCCCGTACCCTCATCCGCCCCTTCGGGGCACCTTCCCCCGAAAAGGGGGCCATGGTCCCGGTGGGAGAAGGAACAGCCGCGGTGCATAGCCCCTCTCCCACCGGGAGAGGGGTTGGGGTGAGGGTCCGGCACCAAGCGCTGCGCTTTGAGTAAATGCAGACCGACTAGTGCGATGCGGCCGGCTGTTGCGGCGCGCGACGCGCCTGGCGCCGCTCGCGTGCCCGTGCCCGCCGCGCGCGCCAGCGCTCGCGCAGGCAGGAGAAGATCACGTACAGCGCCGGGGTGCTGAGCAGGGTCAGGCTCTGCGAGATCAGCAGGCCGCCGATCATCGCGATGCCCAGCGGGCGGCGCAGCTCCGAACCTTCGCCCAGGCCCACCGCCAGCGGCACCGCGGCCAGGATCGCCACCATCGTGGTCATCATGATCGGGCGGAAGCGCACCACGCAGGCCTCGCGCACCGCGTCCAGCGGCGACTTGCCGTGCTGGCGTTCGGCGACCAGGGCGAAGTCGATCATCATGATCGCGTTCTTCTTGACGATGCCGATCAGCAGCACCAGCGCGATCATCGAGATCACCGACAGCTCGGTGTTGGTGACCCACAGCGCCAGCAGCGCGCCCATGCCGGCGGCCGGCAGCGTGGACAGGATCGTCACCGGGTGCACCAGGCTTTCGTACAGCATGCCCAGCACGATGTAGACCACCACGATCGCCGCCAGCACCAGGATCAGCATCGAATTCGGCTGCAGTGCCACGCCGAAGCCGCCGCCGTCGGCGATGCGGATGTCGCCGGGCATGCGCAGGCCGGCGACGGTGGCGGCGATGATCGCATCGCCTTCGCCGGTGCTCACCCCGGGTGCCAGGTTGTAGCTCAGGTCCATCGTCGTGTACTGGTTCTGATGGGTGATCTGCGGCGGCGCCAGCCCCGGCACCTGGTGTGCCACGGCGGTGAGCGGCACCATCGCGCCGCTGCGCGTGGGCACGTAGATCCGGTCCAGCGCCGCCGGCGTGGCGGTCTGCTCGGGCAATGCGTTGACCACCACGCTGTACTGGTTGAGGTCCGAATAGATCGTGGAGATCTGGCGCTGGCCGAACGCGCCGTACAGCGCGCCGTCGATCGAGCCGATCGACACGCCCAGGCGCGCGGCCTGGGCGCGGTTGATGACGATGTTCTGGCGCAGGCCGGCGGTGTCCACGTCGGTGCCGACGTCGCGCAGCTTCGGGTTCTGCTTCAGCGCCGCCTGCAGCTTGGGCAGCCATTCCTGCAGCTGCGCGTTGTCGTTGCCCTGCAGCGAGACGCGGTACTGCGCGCCCTGGCTGGTGCCGCCGCCGCCGTCGCTGGGAAGGTCCTGGATCGCGCGCAGGCGCAGTTGCAGGTCCGGGTAGCGGTCGGCCTTGGCGCTGAGCCGCGACAGCACCTGCGCGGTGGTCTCGGTGCGGCCCTCGTCGCGGCGCTTGAGCTCGATGTTGAAGCTGGCGCTGGAGCCCTGGCGACTGCTGCCCAGGCGCGCGCCGACGATCTTCACCGCCGGGTCGGACATCAGCATGTCGGTGATGCGGCGCTGGCGGTTGACCATGTCGGCGAAGGACACGGTGGCGCTGGAACTGGCGCGGCCCCAGATCAGGCCGGTGTCCTGCGCCGGGAACGAACCCTTCTTCACCGCGCCGGCCAGGAACACGGTGGCGGCGATCAGCAGCAGCGGAGTCAGCGCCAGCAGCAGCGCGTGCCGCAGCGAGAAATCCAGCGCCACCGTGTACACGCGCAGCATGCCGGCGTGCACGCGCTCCAGCCATGCGCCGAAACGGCCGGGCCGCTCCGGTTCGGCATGCGCGGACAGGAAGCGGCTGCACAGCGCCGGGGTCAGGGTCAGCGAGACCACCGCCGAGACGCAGATCGCCGCGACCAGGGTCACGGTGAACTCGCGGAAGAACGCACCGATCATGCCGCTGGCGAACAGGATCGGGATGAACACCGCCACCAGCGACGCGGTGATCGAGACGATGGTGAAGCCGATCTCGCGCGCGCCGGCCAGTGCAGCGTCCAGGCGCGACATGCCTTCGTCGAGGTGGCGCATGATGTTCTCGATCACCACGATCGCATCGTCGACGACGAAGCCGATCGCGATCACCAGCGCCAGCAGGCTCAGGTTGTTCAGGGTGAAGCCCATCACGTACATCGCCAGCGCCGCGCCGGCCAGCGACAGCGGCACGGTGGCCGCGGCGATCAGCGTCGGCGCCAGCCGGCGCAGGAACAGCGCCATGGTCAGCACCACCATCGCCAGGCTGATCAACAGCGTGGCCTGCACCTCGTTCAACGAGGCGCGGATGGTCGGGGTGCGGTCGAAGTAGGCGGACATCCTGGTGCCAGGCTGCAGGTAGCCGCGCAGCATCGGGATCTGCGCCTTGACCCGGTCCACCGTCTCCACGATGTTGGCGCCGGCGCGGGTGAACACATACATCACCACCGCCGGCTTGCCGCCGAACCAGGCCGCCTGGTAGGCGTCCTGCTGGCCGTCGTAGACGTTGGCCACGTCGCGCAGGCGCACGGTGCGGCCGTCCTGCTGCGAGATCACCAACTGGGCGAAGTCGGCGGCCTTGGCCACCGAATCGTTGGCCACGATCGCGGTGGTGGAGCTGCCGTCGCTGAGGAAGCCGGTGGGCGAGGTCACGTTGGCCGCGCGCACCGAATTGCGCAGGTCGTCCGGGGTCAGGCCCATCGCGTTGAGCGCGCGCAGGTTCACGTCCACCCGCACCGCCGGGGTGGAGGCGCCGCCGATGTCGACCGAGGCCACGCCGGTGATCTGGCGCAGGCGCTGCGCCAGCAGCGAGTCGGCGACGTTGTACAGCTCGTCGGCCGATTGCGTGTCCGAGGTCAGCGCGATGGCGATGACCGGGTCGTCGTTGGGATTGGCCTTCTGATAGCGCGGCGTGGACAGGCCCGAGGGCAGGTCCGCCTGCGCGGCATTGATCGCGGTCTGCACGTCCTGCGCGGCCGAATCGATGTTGCGGTCGCTCTGGAACATCATGAACACCTGGCTGTTCCCCTCCGAACTGGAGGAGCGCATGGTGTCGATGCCGGGGATCTGGCCCAGGTGCCGTTCCAGCGGCGCGGTGACCGTGGACGCCATCGTCGAGGCGTCGGCGCCGGCCTGGCTGGCCTGCACGAAGATCACCGGGATGGAGATGTTCGGCAGCGCCGCCACGCCCAGGCGCAGGTAGCACATCATGCCGATCACGAACAGGCCGATGGCCAGCAGCGTGGTGCCGATCGGGCGGCGGATGAAGGGGCCGGAGATGTTCATGGGGCCGGGAGTGGGGATTGGGGATTCGGGATTCGCGAAGCGGCGCACTTGCACGCTCCTTGCTCGCGCAAGTCGTCAGGCGTTCGGGGCGACCGCAGGCTGCAGACGCCCGGCGATTCCCCATTCCCCAATCCCGATTCCCGGCCCCTCACGCCGGACGCTCCGCCGCCGCCGCGTGCCGCGCCGCGCGGCGCTCGCGGTAGGCGCGCAAGCGCTCGGAGAAGCGCTCCATGTACAGGTAGATCACCGGCGTGGTGTACAGCGTGACCAGCTGCGACAGCAGCAGGCCGCCGACGATGGCGATGCCCAGCGGGCGCCGCAGTTCCGAGCCGATGCCGTCGCCCAGCGCCAGCGGCAGCGCGCCGAGCATCGCCGCGGCGGTGGTCATCATGATCGGGCGGAAGCGCAGCAGGCAGGCGCGGCGGATCGCGTCGTGCGCGTTGGCGCCTTCGCGGCGCGCGTCGATCGCGAAGTCGATCATCATGATCGCGTTCTTCTTGACGATGCCGATCAGCAGCACGATGCCGACGATGCCGTCCACCGACAGGCTCAGCCCGCACAGCATCAGCGCCAGCAGCGCGCCGACGCCGGCCGGCGGCAGCGTGGAGATGATCGTCAGCGGATGGATGTAGCTCTCGTAGAGCACGCCCAGCACGATGTAGATCAGCACCACCGAGGCCAGCAGCAGCCACACGATGTCGGTCTGGCTGCCGGTGAATTCGGCGGCCTTGCCGATGAATTCGGCATGCAGCTGCGGCGGCAGCTGCAACTGCTCGCTGGTCCGCTCGATCGCCGCCACCGCCTGCGACAGCGAATAGCCCGGCGCCAGGTTGAACGACACCGTCACCGCCGGCAGCTGCTGCTGGTGGCTGACCACCAGCGGGGTGGTGGTGACCCTGGCCTCGGCCAGCGCGGCCAGCGGCACGGTGCCGCCGCCGCCGACGGCGATGCCGGTGTTCTGGTTGCCGATGCCGGTGGCGGTGGACGAGTTGCTGGAGGTGGTCTGGCCGAAGCTGGTGGCGTTGCTGGCGGTCAGCGCGCCGCTGCCGTTGCTGGCCACCGCCAGCTGGTTCAGCAGCGCGGTGCTGTTGCGGAACTCCGGCGCCACTTCCAGCACCACGCGGTACTGGTTGAGCTGGGTGAAGATGGTGGAGATCTGGCGCTGGCCGAACGCGTCGTACAGGGTGTCGTCGATGGTCTGCATCGGCACGCCGAGCGCGCTGGCCTTGTCGCGGTCCACGGTCAGTTCCAGCGCGCGGCCCTGGTTGGCCAGGTTGTTGTCCACGTCGGCCAGTTCCGGGAGCTTGCGCAGCGCCTCGGTCAGGCGCGCGCCCTGCACCGCCAGCTCGGCGCTGTCCACGTCCGACAGCGAGTACTGGTATTCGGTGGCGGCCACGCGCGTGTCCAGGGTCACGTCCTGCACCGGCTTCAGGTACAGCGCCACGCCCGGCAGCCCGGCCACCGCCTTCTGCAGTCGCGGCAGCACCTCGTCCAGGCTGTCGCGGTCGGCGCGGGTCTTCAGCACGATGCTCAGCTGGCCCTGGTTGAGGGTCGGATTCATCGAGCCGGCGCCGATGAACGCGGCGACCCCGGTCACCGCCGGATCCCGGCGCAGCGCCTCGGCCACCGCCTGGGTGCGCTGCTGCATCTGCGGGAACGCCACGTTCTGGTCGGCCTGGACCACGCCGGTGATCAGCCCGGTGTCCTGCTCGGGCAGCAGGCCCTTGGGGATCACCACGTACAGCACCACGGTCAGCACCATCGTCGCCAGCGCGATCGCCAGGGTCAGCGGCTGGTGCCCGAGCACCCAGTCCAGGGTGCGCTCGTACAGCGCCACGGTGCGCGTCCACACGGTGGTCTTGCCGGCCGCGGCCGCGCGCTCGTGCGCGTCCTCGCCCTCGGGCAGCGCGTCGGGCTTGAGCAGGTAGGCGCACATCATCGGCGTCAGCGTCAGCGACACCAGCATCGAGATCACCACCGCGATCGACAGCACCCAGGCGAACTCGTGGAACAGCCGCCCGGTGACGCCCGGCATCAGCAGCAGCGGCAGGAACACCGCCACCAGCGACACGGTCAGCGACAGCACGGTGAAGCCGATCTGCTTGGCGCCGATCTCCGCCGCCTCGCGCCCGCTCTTGCCCTGCTCGATGTAGCGCACGATGTTCTCGATCATCACGATCGCATCGTCGACCACGAAGCCGGTGGCCACCACCAGCGCCATCAGCGACAGGTTGTCCAGCGACATGCCGGCGAAGGCCATCACCGCGAAGGTGCCGGCCAGCGACAGCGGCACCGCCACCGACGGGATGATCGTGGCCCACAGCCGGCGCAGGAACACGAAGATCACCGCCACCACCAGGCCGATGGTCAGGATCAGGGTGAACTTGACCTCGTGCACCGAGGCGCGGATGGTCTCGGTGCGGTCGGAGAACACGTCCAGGTGCACGCCGCTGGGCAGCACCGCCTGCAGCTGCGGCAGGATCGCGCGGATCTGCTCCACCGTCTGCACGATGTTGGCGCCGGGCTGGCGGCGCACCTCCAGCAGCACCGCCGGCTTGCCGTCGGCCCAGGCCGCGAGCTGGTCGTTCTCCACCCCGTCCACCACCTGCGCCACGTCCGACAGCCGCACCGGCGCGCCGTTCTTGTAGCTGATGACGGTGTCGCGGTAGTCGGCGGCGCTGGCCAGCTGGTCGTTGGTGCCGATGCTGTAGGACTGGGTCTTGCCGTTGAGCGAGCCCTTCGGCGCGTTGACGTTGGTCTCGGTCAGCGCGCTGCGCAGCGCCTCCATGGTCAGGTCCATGTTCGACAGCTGCGCCGGGTTGACCTGGATGCGCACGGCCGGGCGCACGTTGCCGGCGATCGACACCAGGCCCACGCCGGGCACCTGCGACAGGCGCTGCGCCAGGATCGAGTCGGCGTAGTTGTTGACGTCGCGCAGCGGCAGCGTGTCGGAGCTGAGCTTGAGGGTCAGGATCGCCGCGTCGGCCGGGTTCACCCGGTTGTAGACCGGCTGGTAGGGCAGCGACGAGGGCAGGGTGGACTGGCGGATCGCCGCCTGCACGTCCTGCGCGGCGATGTCGATGTCGCGGTCCATCGCGAACTGCAGGATGATCGTGGACAGGCCCGCCGACGAGTCGGAGGTCATCATCTGCAGGCCGGAGATCTGCCCCAGCTGCCGCTCCAGCGGCGTGGTCACCAGCGAGGCCATGGTGCTGGCGTTGGCGCCGGGGTACTGGGTGGTCACCACCAGGCTGGGCGCGTCGATCTCCGGCAGCGCCGACACCGGCAGCTGCCGGTAGCCGAGGATGCCGAGCAGCAGCACGCCGGCCATCAGCAAGGTGGTGGCGATCGGGCGGCGGATGAAGATCGTCGAAAAGCCCACGGGGGTGTCCTTGCTCGGAAGTCGGGATGGAGCGGATCGATCTGCGGCGGCGCCGATGGCGCGCGCGCCGCCTGGGGGCGTGCGGCGTTCGGCCCTGGGCCGTGCGCGCCGGCGCGGCCGGACGCAGGGCGCCGGGCCGCGCGCCGGGCCTTAGCGCGGGCCGCCGCCGCGCCGGCCGCCGCCAGCGCCGTCCTTGCGCTGCTGCTTGCTTTCCGCCGCCTTCAGTTCGGCCTCGGTGGGTTGCGGCGGCGCCTCGCCCGGCTTCAGCGGGGTGACCTTGGCGCCGGGCTTGAGCCGGAACTGGCCTTCGGTGACCACCCGCTCGCCGGCCTTCAGGCCCTGCGCCAGCTGCACCTGGCTGTCGCCCACCTCCACGCCCTGCACCACCGTCTGCATCTTGACCGTGTTGTCGCCCTGCACCACGTACACGTAGTCGCCGTCGGGGCCGCGCTGCACCGCCTGGGTCGGCACCACCACGCCGCTGGCCAGCGTGCGCAGGGTCAGCCGCACGTTGACGAACTGGCCCGGCCACAGCGCGTTGCCCGGGTTGGGGAACTCGGCGCGGACCTTGAAGGTGCCGGTGTCGCTGCTGATCTGGTTGTCGATCACGTCGACCCGGCCGTCGCCGGCGATCACGTGCGCATCGGTACGGTCCAGCGCCGCCACGGTCAGCGGCCCGGCCGCCTGCGCCTCGCGCAGGCCCTGCAGCTCGCGTTCGGCCAGGTTGAAGACCACGTAGATCGGATGGATCTGGGTGATGGTGACGATGCTGCTGCTGGTGCTGACGATATTGCCCACGTCCACGCCGCGGATGCCGGTGATGCCGTCGGTCGGGGCGATGATGCGGGTGTACTGCAGCTGCACCTGCGCCGCGCGCATCGACGCGTCGTTGGCGGCGACCGCGGCCTCGTACTGCGCCACCTGGTTGCGCTGCGTGTCCAGGTCGGTCTTGGCCACGTACTGGCGGTAGGCCGGCGAATCGGAGCGCTGGAAGGTGGAGCGGGCGGTGGCCAGCAGCGCCTGGTTCTGGCGCTTGCTCGCCGCCGCCTCGTCGTAGCTGGCCTGCAGCGAGCGCGGGTCGATCTGCGCCAGCACATCGCCCTTCTTCACTTCCTGGCCCTCGCGGAAGTTCAGGCTCATCAGCTGGCCGCCGACCTGCGGGTTGACGGTGACCGTGCTGAGCGCGGTCACGGTGCCGGTGGCGGTGGCGTAGATCGGCACCGCCTGGCTGCCGGCGGCGACCACGGTGACCGGAACCGGCGCGCTGTCGTCGGCATCGCCGCTCGCCCCCGCGCCGCCACGGCCGTGGCCATTGCCACTGCGCAGGAAGTGCGCGCCCACGAGCACCACCACCACCGCTGCGACGATCAGCAGCGCAATCTTCCAGAAACGCGACATCCGGGGGTAACTCCTGTGGCGAGGCGGGGTGGGGGACCCTCCCGCAGTGGCTGGTGCGACAAGCGGTGAAGCATATCGCCGGCGTGCTGCGATTGGACCATGACTGAAGGGATAGGACGCGCACGCCTGCGGCGGCGTCGCTGGCAGCGGCAACGCGCCAGTGGCGGATCGGTTGACACGGATTCCTAAGGGTTTTTCCGCCGTGGCGCGGTCGCGGCCGGTGCCTGCCCGCCGCGAATGCAATACATTGACTGAACGCCCCACGAAAAATCCCATCGGAGACCCCCATGCCGCGCCTGTCCCGTCTGCTGTCCGCGATGCTGCTCGCCGTCCCCGCGCTGGCCTGCGCCCAGTCCGCCGAACGCCCGGAGGTGGCGGCCGCAGCGGCCAAGCTGCAGGCCAAGGTGGTGGACTGGCGGCGCGACTTCCATCAGCACCCGGAGCTGTCCAACCGCGAGGAGCGCACCGCGGCCAAGGTCGCCGAGCGGCTGCGCGCGCTGGGCCTGAAGCCGCAGACCGGGATCGCCCACCATGGCGTGGTGGCGATCATCAAGGGCGCGCTGCCGGGGCCGAAGATCGCCCTGCGCGCGGACATGGACGCGCTGCCGGTGACCGAGCAGACCGGCCTGGCATTCGCCTCCAAGGCCACCGGCGAGTACCGCGGCGAGACGGTCGGGGTCATGCACGCCTGCGGCCACGACGCCCACACCAGCATCCTGCTGGGCGTGGCCGAGGCGCTGGTGGCGATGCGCGCGCAGCTGCCGGGCGAGGTGATGCTGGTGTTTCAGCCCTCCGAGGAGGGCGCGCCGGGCAACGAGGAGGGCGGCGCCTCGCTGATGCTGAAGGAAGGCCTGTTCCGCGACTTCAAGCCCGACGCGATGTTCGGCCTGCATGTGTTCTCCAGCGTGCAGGCGGGCAAGATCGCGGTGCGCGGCGGCCCGCTGATGGCCGCCTCGGACCGTTTCAGCATCAAGGTGATCGGCCGCCAGACCCACGGCTCGGCGCCGTGGAACGGGATCGACCCGATCGTGGCCAGCGCCGACCTGATCGGCGCGGCGCAGACCGTGGTCAGCCGCCGCGCCAACATTTCCCGGCAGCCGGCGGTGGTCAGCTTCGGCGCGATCAAGGGCGGCATCCGCTACAACATCATTCCCGACGACGTGGAGATGGTCGGCACCATCCGCACCTTCGACGAGGGCATGCGTCAGCAGATCTTCGCCGACCTGAAGACGGTCGCCGAGCACACCGCCGCCGCGCATGGCGCCAAGGCCGAGGCGCACGTGCCCGACCAGGACGGCAACCCGGCCACGGTCAACGACCCGGCGCTGACCGCGAAGATGCTGCCCAGCCTGCAGGCGGTGGTCGGCGCCGACAACGTCTACGAGCCGCCGTTGCAGATGGGCGCGGAGGACTTCTCGTTCTACGCGCAGCAGGTGCCGTCGATGTTCTTCTTCGTCGGCGCCACCGGCACCGGCATCGACCCGGCGACCGCGCCGAGCAACCACTCGCCGCAGTTCCTGCTCGACGAATCGGCGCTGGACGTGGGCCTGCGCGCGCTGCTGCAGGTGTCTTTGGACTATCTGGGTATGAAGCGGTGATTGGGGATTGGGGATTGGGGATTCGTCAAAGCGGTTGCCCGGTGCGGAGATAGCGCCGCACTCCCTCGCACTTCTGGATCCGGATGGATTGGCCAAGCCGCAGCTCAAGCCGCAGCTCGCGCGGCGCCGCTTTGCCAATCCCCAATCCCGACTCCCCAATCCCGGCCCCCCATACACCTTCCAGCCAGACCGCCCCCGCTAAACTGGCCGGCATGAACACCCCCCAGGATTCCAGTCTCGGCCGCGAGGTCGCGTATCCCTCGCAGTACGACCCCGCGCTGCTGTTCCCGATCCCCCGCGCCGGCGGCCGTGCCGAGATCGGCCTGGACGCCGCGCCGCTGCCGTTCTTCGGCCTCGACCGCTGGCACGCCTACGAACTGGGCTGGCTGGATGCGCAGGGCAAGCCCTGCGTGGCCACCGCCACCTTGCAGGTGCCGTGCACCTCGCCGCAGCTGATCGAATCCAAGTCGCTCAAGCTCTACCTCAACTCGCTCAACGCGATGCGCTTCAACAGCGCCGAAGCGGTGCGCGCCTGCATCGTCACCGACCTGTCGGCGCGCGCCGGCGCCGACGTCGTCATGGAGTTCGGCCTGCCGCCGGTGGACCCGCTCGGCGAAGGCGAGTCGCTGGACGCGCTGGACATCGCCATCGACTGCTATGGCCCGCCGCGTCCGCAGTTCCTGCTCGCCGCGGCCGACGACATCGTCGAGGAGACGCTGAGCAGCGCGCTGCTCAAGTCCAACTGCCCGGTCACCGGCCAGCCGGACTGGGCCACGCTGTGCGTGCGCTACCGCGGCGGCCGCATCGACCGCGAAGGCCTGCTGCGCTATTTGATCAGCTTCCGCGAGCATGCCGGCTTCCACGAGCAGTGCGTGGAGCAGATCTTCCACGACCTGCTGACCCACTGCCGCCCGCAGTCCTTGCAGGTGGAGGCGCGCTACACCCGCCGTGGCGGCCTGGACATCAATCCCTGGCGCGCCACGCCCGACGTGGCCGAGCCGATCGCCTTCCACCGCGATCCGCGCCAGTAGCGCAAGGCTGAATCGGGTCGGCGCCGTTCACGGCTGCGCGATCCGCTTTTAACAAATCATGTGCAACCGTGGCCGCATCCCATCCACGCACGGAGCCACATGCGATGAACAGCGACAAGCGCGCCGATTTCTCGGCAGTCACCGCCAAGGTGGACACCACGGCCGAGGTCACGCCGAAGGCGGATTTCTCCGCCATGCAGTCGCACGTGGACAGCACCGCCGAACAGGTGCAGCAGGTCTACGTGGTCAAGCAGGGCGACTCCCTGTCCAAGATCGCCAAGCTCCACTACGGCGACGGCAACGCCTGGACCCGCATCTTCGAAGCCAACCGCGACGTGCTCGACGACCCCGACAAGATCTATCCGGGGCAGACGCTGAAACTGCCTGCCCGCGCCTAGCGCGGACCGCGCCGCACGCCTTCGCGATCCCGTCATTCCACCAAGGAGCATCACCTCATGAAGATCCATTCGAAGACACTGACCTCGCCACTGCTGCTGGCCCTGGTCGGCGCGCTCGCGCTGGCCGGCTGCAAGAAGCAGGAGCAGAGCCAGAGCGCCACGCCCGATCCGACCTCGTCCGCGCCGACCGAGGCGATGCCGGGACCGGCCGATGCCGCCCAGACCGCGCCTGCCGCGGCCAATGCTGGCGCGGTGACGGTGTCGGCCGTGACCGTGGGCAACACGGCCGCGGCCGACAAGGCGGTGGCGCCGCTGACCACCCTGGGCAGCAAGGACACCATCATCGTCTCGGTGAAGACCGAGGGTTCCTCGACCAACACCAGCGTCGGCGCCAAGCTGCTGTTCCAGGACGGCCAGACCGCCGGCGAGCAGAGCGCGACGCTGACCACCGCCGGTGCCGAGACCACCAATATCTCCTTCACCAACGCCAAGGGCTGGCCGGCCGGCAAATACAAGGCCGAGGTCACCGTCAACGGCCAGCCGGCCGGGACGCCGCAGGAATTCGAAGTCAAGTGACGCCTCCCGCGCATCGCTGAGGCGATGCGCCGCAGTCACGGATCGCGCCTGCCGACTCTCTCCCGGCCGGCGCGGGACGCTGGGCGCAGCCGCGAGGCTGCGCCTTTTTTTTGGCCGCGTGTGCCTGTCGCCGCGCAGGTCGCGCAGTGCACGCGCGCGCCGCGCACGCCGCACTGCGCAAGCGCGCCGCATGCGCCGACGTCCGCCATGCGCGGGCGCATGCACGCATGCGTCGCTCGCCACCGATACCGTCGGCACGCGCGGCGGCAGCGCATTCCATACGCATGCGCAGGGTGGACGCACCGCCTTGCGCCGCAAGCGATGACGGAATTTGTCCTGCGAGCCAACACAAGTCATTGAGGCCGCGCGCCGCCGCGCGTCGCCGACGGCATGCGCGTTTTCGGCATCGACAGCCTCCACCGTTCCATGCAAGCGCTTTCTCCGGCCCGCAGAAAACGCGACAATCGGCGGCCGTAATGCCATTGCCGTCGCGGGGTTTCCCTTGTCGAAAGCGCCACCGTCCGCACGCCGTCCGCGCCGTGCCATCGGCGGCCTTTCCCGCGGCAGCGCGTCCTTCCCGAATCGCAAGAGAGCCCACGTCACTCATGTCGAATACGCCCAAGATCCTGTACACGCTCACCGACGAAGCCCCGTACCTGGCGACGCAGTCGCTGCTGCCGATCGTCGCCGCCTTCGCCGGCACCGCCGGCATCGCCGTGGAAACCCGCGACATCTCGCTGGCCGGCCGGCTGATCTCGCAGTTCCCCGAATACCTGCGCGAGGACCAGCGCATCGCCGACGACCTGGCCGAGCTGGGCCAGCTGGCGACCACGCCGGAAGCCAACATCATCAAGCTGCCCAACATCAGCGCCTCGGTGCCGCAGCTCAAGGCCGCGATCAAGGAACTGCAGCAGCAGGGCTACGCGCTGCCGGACTACCTGGACGAGCCGCAGGACGACAAGCAGAAAGAGGCCAAGGCGCGCTACGACCGGGTCAAGGGCAGTGCGGTCAATCCGGTGCTGCGCGAAGGCAATTCCGATCGCCGCGCGCCGCTGTCGGTGAAGAACTACGCGCGCAAGCACCCGCACCGCATGGGCGCGTGGAGCGCCGACTCCACCTCGCACGTGGCGCATATGCAGGACGGCGATTTCTACGGCAGCGAGCGCTCGGCGCTGATCGCGCAGGCCGGCAGCGTCAGGATCGAACTGGTCGGCAAGGATGGCGCGGTCACCGTACTGAAGGAAAAGACCGCGGTGCAGGCCGGCGAGATCATCGACGCGGCAGTGATGAGCAAGCGCGCGCTGGCCAGCTTCGTGCAGGCGCAGATCGCCGATGCCAAGCAGCAGGGCGTGCTGTTCTCGCTGCACCTGAAGGCGACGATGATGAAGGTCTCCGACCCGATCATGTTCGGCGTGGTGGTCGGCGCGTTCTACCAGGACGTGCTGGACAAGCATGCCGAGGCGCTGAAGCAGGTCGGCTTCGATCCGAACAACGGCATCGGCGACCTGTACGCGCGCATCGCCGGCTTGCCCGACGCGCAGCGCGCGCAGATCGAGGCCGACCTGCAGGCGGTGTACGCGCAGCGCCCGGCGCTGGCGATGGTTAATTCCGACAAGGGCATCACCAACCTGCACGTGCCCAGCGACGTGATCGTCGATGCGTCGATGCCGGCGATGATCCGCGACTCGGGCAAGATGTGGAATGCCGACGGCAAGCTGCAGGACACCAAGGCGCTGATCCCGGACCGCTGCTACGCCGGCGTGTACCAGGCGGTGATCGAGGACTGCAAACAGCATGGCGCGTTCGATCCGGCGACGATGGGCAGCGTGCCCAACGTCGGCCTGATGGCGCAGAAGGCCGAGGAATACGGTTCGCACGACAAGACCTTCCAGATCGCCGCCGACGGCACGGTGCGGGTCAGCGACAGCGACGGTAAAGTGCTGCTCGAGCATGCGGTCGAGGCCGGCGACATCTGGCGCATGTGCCAGGTCAAGGACGCGCCGATCCAGGACTGGGTCAAGCTGGCGGTCAGCCGCGCGCGCCTGAGCGACACCCCGGCGGTGTTCTGGCTGGACCCGCAGCGCGCGCACGATGCGCTGATGATCCAGAAGGTGGAGCGCTACCTGCAGGACCACGACACCCAGGGCCTGGACATCCGCATCCTGCCGCCGGTGGAGGCGACCGCGTTCTCGCTGCAGCGCATCCGCAACGGCGAGGACACCATCTCGGTCACCGGCAACGTGCTGCGCGACTACCTCACCGACCTGTTCCCGATCATGGAGCTGGGCACCAGCGCCAAGATGCTGTCGATCGTGCCGCTGATGGCCGGCGGCGGCCTGTTCGAGACCGGCGCCGGCGGTTCGGCGCCCAAGCACGTGCAGCAGTTCGTCGAAGAGAACTATCTGCGCTGGGATTCGCTGGGCGAGTTCCTGGCCCTGGCCGCGTCGCTGGAGCATCTGGGCCAGCGCGAAGGCAGCGCGCGCATCGGTGTGCTGGCCAAGACCCTGGACCAGGCCAACGGCCAGTTCCTGGACAACGACAAGTCGCCCTCGCGCAAGGTCGGCGAACTCGACAACCGCGGCAGCCATTTCTACCTGGCCCTGTACTGGGCGCAGGCGCTGGCCGCGCAGGACGAGGACGCGGCGCTGCAGGCGCGCTTCGCGCCGCTGGCCAAGCAACTGGCCGAGCATGAGGCCGCCATCGTCGCCGAGCTCAACGGCGCGCAGGGCAAGCCGGTCGACATCCAGGGCTATTACCGCCCGAACCTGGAGCTGGTCAGCCAGGCGATGCGGCCGAGCGCGACGTTCAACGCCGCGCTGGCGACGCTGACGGCGTAGCAGTTCGCTGCGACGGCGCTGCCGACCGAACCCGGCCGACGCGGATGCGTCGGCCGGGTTTTTTTGCGCGCGCCGCACGCCTGCGCCGTCGCACGCGAACGCCGGTGGGCTGCATGCAGCGTCATCCTGATCGGGTCCACTGCCGGCGTCGCCCGCGCGTGGCCGATCCGTCGCGGCGGCAGCGCAGCTGGCCGACGCGCCGCCACTCGCGGCGGTGCCGATGCCGCCGGCCTCAGCGGAATGGCGACAGTACGGTCATCGTGCGGCGCAGCAGCGCACGCGCGCGATGATTCTTGGCCGCCGCCCGCGCGCGCTTCGTGGCAGCGCCGGCCGCGGCATCGGGCGACTCCGCTGGCGCTGCGGCGGGCATATCGGCTGGCACCGCCTGTGCCTTCGCCGTGGCCGCCAGCGACTGCGCCAGCGCCACGTCGGCGATATGCCCATGGTGGAACAACAGATCGCTGTAGATGCTCATCGTGATCCTCCTGTCTTGAGTGGAATCGACGATAGGCGCAAGCTGATGCCTGAAAAAGCGACCATTCTGCAAGTCAGGCTTGAACAGGATTCAACATGGCGCGTCCTCCGCTGCATGCCCTGCAAGGTTTCGTCAGCGTCGCCCGGCTCGGCAACCTGTCGCGCGCGGCGGCCGCGCTGCATCTCACCGTCAGCGCGCTGAGCCATCAGATGCGCGCGCTGGAGCAGCGCCTGGGTTATCGCTTGCTCGACCGGCACGCGCGCGGGGTCACGCTGACCGCCGACGGGCGGCGCCTGCTCGAACGCATCGGCCCGCACCTGGATGCGATCGGCGAGGCGCTGCAGCCGTTCGCCGCGCGCCGCGACAACGTGCTGACGATCAGCCTGACCCCGTCGATGGCGTCGGCATGGCTGGTACCGCGCCTGGGCGATTTCCTGGCGCGGCATCCGCAGATCGAGATCAATCTGCTGTCCGACCAGCGCCTGGTCGATTTCGAGCGCCAGCCGCAGATCGATGCGTCGCTGCGCATCGGCAGCGGACAGTGGCCGGGCCTGGCGGTCGAGGCGCTGTTCGACGAGTGGCTGGTGCCGATGGCCAGCCCGGCGCTGATCGCGAGGATGGGCGCGCGCAAGCGCGCGCCGCTGGCGCAGTGGCCCTTGATCGGCGATCCGGATGGGGAATGGGAACGTTGGTTCGCCGCCGCCGGCGAAACCCCGCCTGAGCGCTACGTGGCGGTGTTCGACGATTCCGAGTCGCACCATCGCGCGGCCCTGGACGGCGTCGGCGTGGCCCTGGGCCGCATCACCCGCGCCCGTCTGATGCTCGACGCCGGCCAGCTGCTGCCGCTGTCGCCGCAGCGGCTGAAGGCGGCGTGGTCGCACTATCTGGTGTATCCGTCGCGCTCGGCCGAGCACGGCGGTTTCCTGGCGTTCCGCCGCTGGTTGCGCGCGCAGGCCGACGAACATCTGCAGCACGGGCAGGCCACCGCGGCGCCGGCCGCGCGCAAGCGCCGCCGCGCGCGCGGGTAGACTGCGGCCATGACCGACACGCCCGCTCCGCCCGTGCCCGCAGAACCCCGCGCCGACGCCGTGGCGCGCAGCATCCGCGATGCGTTCGAGGACTACCACGCGCGCTTCGCGCAGATCAGCCGCCGCGCCCGCCGCCGCTTCGAGCGCCGCGACTGGAACGCCGCGCGCAACGACGCGGTCGAGCGCATCGCGCTGTACGACCAGTGCATCGGCGAGTGCATGCTGCGCCTGCGCACGCTGCTGCTCGGCCAGACCCACGACCGCACGCTGTGGGCGCAGGTCCGCGACAGCTTCGCCGCGCAACTGCACGGGCTGATCGACCAGGAACTGTACAAGACCTTCTACAACACGCTGACCCGGCGCTTCTTCCGGACCCAGGGCGTGGATGCGCGGATCGAGTTCGTGGCGCTGGATATCGAACCCACCGACGCGATCACCCATCCGGTGGCGCGGCACAACTACGTGGTCTCCGAGACGCGGCCGGTGGATGCGTTCGTGCGCGTGCTCGGCGACTACCCGTTCGACGTGCCGTACGCGCACCGCACCCGCTGCGCCGCGGCCATCGCGGTGCGCCTGCAGGACGACCTGGCGCACTGGGGCGAGCAACCGGTGCGCGGCATCGAGCTGCTGGAAACGGTGTTCTACCGCGAGCGCCGCGCCTACCTGGTCGGCCGCGTGTTCGGCGAACACCGCTTCTCGCCGTGCGTGATCGCGCTGGTCAACGACGCCGACGGCCTGCGTGCCGAGGCGGTGCTGACCAGGCGCAACGACGTGGCGCAGCTGTTCGGCATCTCGCGCAGCTATTTCCAGGCCGACCTGGCCACCGTCGGCGATGCGGTGGTGTTCCTGCGCAGCCTGCTGCCGCACAAGCCGATCGACGAGCTGTACACGATGCTCGGCCGCGCCAAGCAGGGCAAGACCGAGCGCTTCCGCACCTTCTTCCGCCACTTCCAGGCCCAGCCAAACGAGCAACTGGTGCATGCCGACGGCACGCCCGGCATGGTCATGGCGGTGTTCACCCTGCCCAGCTACCCGCTGGTGTTCAAGCTGATCCGCGACCGCTTCGCCTATCCGAAGACGATGAGCCGCGAGCAGGTCGAGGACAAGTACGCGCTGGTGTTCAACCTGGACCGGGTCGGCCGCCTGCTCGACGCGCAGCCGTACCGTTCGCTGCGCTTCCCGCGCGCGCGCTTCGCCCCTGCGCTGCTCGCCGAACTGCTGCAGGGCTGCGCGCGCAGCCTGCGCGAGGACGGCGAGGACCTGATCTTCGAGCTGTGCTACGTGCAGCGGCGCCTGCGCCCGCTGAACCTGTACCTGCGCGAGCAGGCCGCCGAGGCGGCGCGCGAGGCGGCGCTGGACTACGCGCAGGCGATCAAGGACATGGCGCGCAACAACATCTTCCCCGGCGACATGCTGCTGAAGAACTTCGGCGTGTCGCGGCAGGGACGCGCGGTGTTCTACGACTACGACGAGCTGTGCCTGGTCACCGACTGCACCTTCCGCGACTGGCCGCAGCCGCGCAACGACGAGGAAGCCATGTCCGCCGAACCCTGGTTCCACGTCGCCGCGCGCGACGTGTTCCCGGAGCGCTTCGCGCTGTTCATGGGCTTGCCCGCCGCCTCGCTGGAAGCGGTCAGGCGCGCCCATGGCGAACTGTTCGACCCGCAGTGGTGGCGCGACCTGCAGGCGCGGCTGCGCGAGGACGACTATCCGGACGCGCCGCCGTACCCGGAGTCGCTGCGCCTGGCCTGACTTGCCCGCGTCGGCCGGCTGCGCTGTAATCGGCACCTCATCCATGCAAGGAACGCGCGATGCACCGCACATCAGGACTCTCGACGTGGCGTTGGTGCGCTCTGCTGTTGGCGCTGCTGGCCGCTGCCGCGTTCGCCACCGGCACCGGGCCAGGCGCGGTGCGCAAGCAGGTCGAGAGCAGCATGCTGGTGACCGGCAGGATCGACATCGAGGCCGACGGCGCGGTGTCGGCGCTGGCGATCGACCACGAGGACAAGCTGCCCGGCGGCGTGGTCGCCTTCGTGCGCAGCGCGGCGATGCAGTGGAAGTTCGAGCCGGCGCTGCGCGACGGCAAGCCGGTGCCGGCGCGCGCGCCGATGACGTTGCGCATCGTGGCCAAGCGCCAGGAGGGCGACGCCTACCGGGTGGAGATCCGCCATGCCAGCTTCATCGCCTACGATCGCAACGACCGCAGCGTGGTGACGTCGGTGAACCTGGCGCCGCCGGCCTATCCGGAATCGGCGTTCCGCGTGGGCGCCTCGGGTTCGGCCTACCTGCTGCTCAAGGTGGCGCGCGACGGCAGCGTCGCCGATGCCGCGGTCGAGCAGGTCAACCTGCGCATCGTCGCGTCCGAAAGCGAGATGAAGAAGCTGCGCGCGATCTTCGCCAGGAGCGCGTTGGCCGCAGCGCGCAATTGGACCTTCCGCGCGCCGACCGAGGGCGATGACGCGTCGGCGCCGTACTGGGCGGTGCGCGTGCCGGTGAACTATTCGCTCGGCGAGCAACCCAACGAAGACACGCCCGGCGGCTACGGGCGCTGGATCAGCTACGTTCCCGGCCCGCGCGAGCGTGCGCCGTGGGTCACCGGCGAAGACGCGGCGGGTTTCTCGCCCGACGCGCTGTCGGCCGGCGGCGTGTACATGGTCGACAACAGCGGTCCGCGCCTGCTGACGCCGCTGCACGGCGGTTGAGCGCGTTGGCGCGCCGCTGTTGCGGCCGTTGCGCGCGGTTCCGCCGGGAAGTGCTGCGCGCCGCGGGCGCTTTCCTGCAGGGCGACGTCACGTGGTCGTCGGCGCGGTCGCACGATCGCGCGTGGTCGCATACAGCACCCCAACCAGGATCCCGGCCAGCACCAGCGAGGCGCCGACGGTGCCCAGGTCCAGTCCGCCCTTGGCGACCGGCTTGGTCAGCAGGTCGCCGAGCGTGGCGCCGAACGGCCGGGTCAGCACGAAGGCGGCCCAGAACAGCACGATGCGGTCGATGCGGGTGAACGCGTAGGCCAGGGCGATCGCGGCCAGCGTCGCCCCGATCAGCGCCGCGCCGCCGAGGAAACCCAGCCCCGAATCGTCGGCGAGGTAGTCGCCCAGCGCGGTGCCGAGCGTGTTGGAGAACAGGATCGCCACCCAGTAGAAGACTTCTGCGCGGCCGCCGTCGATCTGCTTGACCGACAGGCTGCGTTCGCTCAGCCACCATGCGCCCAGGGTCAACGCCAGGCAGCTGCTCAGGATCAGCGCGCCCTGCGCGTAGCCCAGGCCCAGGCTGCGGTCCATGTAGTCCGACAGCGTGGTGCCGGCGGTGCTGGTGCTCAGGATCACCCACCAGTACAGCCATGGCCGGAAACGGCGCGCGCGCAGCTGCGCCCACAGCGAGACCAGGAACACGCCGAACAGCAGCGCGCTGCTCAGCGCATAGCCGACGTCCAGGGTCATCGACAGCAGGTCGCCGCCGGTCTCGCCCAGCGTGGTGGCGCAGATCTTCATCACCCAGAATCCCAGGGTGACCGGTGCGACCTTGGCAACAGTGGCGGCAGTGGCGTTCATCGATGCGGCACGGGTGACGGGACCGGACCAGCATCGCCAGCGGCATGTCGAAAACCGGTCGGATCGCGCGATGCCGGAACATTGCGGCCGCCGCCCGCGCATTCGGCTCCGCGCAAACGCAGAACGCCCCGCCGAGGCGGGGCGTTCGCGGTCGAACCGGCGCTGGACTCAGCGCTTCATCGAACCGAAGAACTCGTCGTTGGACTTGGTGTTCTTCATCTTGTCCAGCAGGAATTCCATCGCCGCGATCTCGTCCATCGGATGCAGCAGCTTGCGCAGGATCCAGATCTTCTGCAGCAGCTCCGGCTCGATCAGCAGGTCTTCGCGGCGGGTGCCGGAACGGTTGATGTCGATCGCCGGGTACACGCGCTTCTCGGCGATACGGCGGTTCAGGTGCACTTCGCTGTTGCCGGTGCCCTTGAACTCCTCGTAGATCACCTCGTCCATCTTGCTGCCGGTCTCGACCAGCGCGGTGGCGATGATGGTCAGCGAGCCGCCTTCCTCGACGTTGCGCGCTGCGCCGAAGAAGCGCTTCGGGCGGTGCAGCGCGTTGGCGTCCACGCCGCCGCTGAGCACCTTGCCGGAGGACGGCACCACGTTGTTGTAGGCGCGGGCCAGGCGGGTGATCGAGTCGAGCAGGATCACCACGTCCTTCTTGTGCTCGACCAGGCGCTTGGCGCGCTCGATCACCATCTCGGCGACCTGCACGTGGCGCGCGGCCGGCTCGTCGAAGGTGGAGGAGATGACCTCGCCGCGCACGGTGCGCTGCATTTCGGTCACTTCTTCCGGCCGCTCGTCGATCAGCAGCACGATCATGTGCACGTCGGGATGGTTGGTGGTGATCGCCGTGGCCACCTGCTGCATCAGCATGGTCTTGCCGGCCTTGGGCGGGGACACGATCAGCGCGCGCTGGCCCTTGCCCTGCGGCGCCATCAGGTCGAGGATGCGCCCGGAGATGTCTTCCGAGGAGCCGTTGCCGCGTTCCAGGGTGAAGCGCTTGCGCGGGAACAGCGCGGTCAGGTTCTCGAACAGCACCTTGTTCTTGCTCGCTTCCAGCGGCTCGCCGTTGATCGTGTCGACGATCGACAGCGCGAAGTAGCGTTCGCCGTCCTTCGGGAAGCGGATGCGGCCGGACAGGTGGTCGCCGGTGCGCAGGTTGAAGCGGCGGATCTGGCTGGGCGAGATGTAGGTGTCGTCCGGGCCGGCCAGGTAGCTGGCCTCGGCCGCGCGCAGGAAGCCGAAGCCGTCCGGCAGGATCTCCAGCACGCCGTCGGCGGCGACGCCTTCGCCGTGGCGGGTCAGCACCTTCAGCAGCGCGAAGATCACGTCCTGCTTGCGCGCGCGGGCCACGCCGTCCTGGATGTTGAGCTGCTCGGCGATGTCCAGCAGCTTCTGCGCCGGCATCCGCTTCAGGTCGCTCAGCGAGTAGATCGGGAAGCCTTCCGGCACGTTGGCGTGCGGGCGCGGCACGAACACCTCGTTGGCGCCGTTGTCGTTGGGCAGGCCGTTGTCCGGGTAGCGCTCGCGGCCGCCGCCATTGCCACCACCGCCGCCGCCACGATCGCGGCGATTGCGGAAGCGGTCGCGGCGATTGCCCTGCTGGTTGTTCTGGTTCTGGTTGTTCTGGTTCTGCGGATTCTGGTTGTTGAAGCGCGGGTTGCCGCCTTCGCGCGGCTCGCGGGCTTCGCCGCCGTCGTTCTGGTTGCCCTGGTTGCCGCCGCCCTGGCCGCCCTGGCCCTGGGCGTCGCCGCCGGAGGCGGGAGCGGGCTGGGACTGGGGCTGCTGCGACGGGGCCTGCGCGTGTTCCTGCGGCGCGGCGCGTTCCTGGCGTTCGGGTTGCGCGGCGCGCGGCGCGTCGGCCTGGGCCGGCGCCGGGTTCAGCGGCAGGTTCGGCTGCGCCGGCGCGCCGTGCTCGGCTCCGCCTTCAGCGCCGGCAACGGCCTTGCTGACACGCGGCTTGCGCGCGCGCTTCTCGGCGGGGGCGTCGACGCTCCCGGGTTCGGTGATGGTGTTATCGGACAAGTGGTGATTCCTCGCTATGAGTGCGAGCGCCCAGCGTGGGGGCAAACGGGTTGGGAAGGGGTCTAGAAGAGAATCTTCCAGAGGGGGTGCGGTGCGCGAATGCCACCGGATACGCCGACACTATCATCGCCGCGCAACCACGGCAAGCAGGCGTTACCGGGCGATTCAGCCGGCCGGCAGCGGCGCCGCGGGCCGGTACCACAGCGGCCGCTCCGACCCGGAGCGGCCCGCGGCGTCAGGCGGCGGCGCCGCCCAGGCTCTTGTCGATCATCTGGGTCAGCTGGCCCTTGCCGACCGCACCGATCTGGGTGGCCTGGACCTTGCCGTCCTTGAACAGCAGCAGCATCGGGATCGAGCGCACGTGGTACTTGATCGCGGTGGCGCGGTTCTCGTCCACGTTGACCTTGGCCACCTTGAGCTTGCCGTCGTAGGTGTCGGCCAGGTCGTCCAGGACCGGGGCGATCATCTTGCACGGGCCGCACCATTCCGCCCAGAAGTCCACCAGGACCGGTTCGCCGGACTGCAGCACCGCGGTATCGAAATCGGCGTCGCCGACGTGTAGGACCTTATCGCTCACTTGGGGTATCTCCTGGGCCAATGCGACCGGCCGGACCGGGTGGCCGCCGCATTGCGGTAAACTGGGGCATTGCGCGGCGAAATCAAGGGATTCCCCCTGTCGCGCGACCCGGCATGGAAGTAGCCAGTGTGCGACGCTGCCGGGGCCGATGCAAGCCGCGACCTTACGCTTCGGGCGGGGTGGCCTGACGAAGATGGAATGATGAGCGACAAACCGCTGACCGATGTGACTTTTTCCGCGTTCGAGCTGCAACCGGCGCTGCTGGCCGGGCTCGAAGGCGCCGGCTTCACCCGCTGCACGCCGATCCAGGCGCTGACCCTGCCGGTGGCCCTGCCGGGCCGCGACGTGGCCGGCCAGGCCCAGACCGGGACCGGCAAGACCCTGGCGTTCCTGGTGACGGTGATGAACCGCCTGCTCAGCCGCCCGGCGCTGGCCGACCGCAAACCCGAGGATCCGCGCGCGCTGATCCTGGCTCCGACCCGCGAACTGGCGATCCAGATCCACAAGGACGCGGTCAAGTTCGGCGCCGACCTCGGCCTGCGCTTCGCGCTGGTCTACGGCGGGGTGGACTACGACAAGCAGCGCGAACTGCTGCAGCAGGGCGTGGACGTGATCATCGCCACCCCGGGCCGGCTGATCGACTACGTCAAGCAACATAAAGTGGTGTCGCTGCACGCCTGCGAGATCTGCGTGCTCGACGAAGCCGACCGCATGTTCGACCTGGGCTTCATCAAGGACATCCGCTTCCTGCTGCGGCGCATGCCCGAGCGCGGCACCCGCCAGACCCTGCTGTTCTCGGCCACCCTCAGCCACCGCGTGCTGGAGCTGGCCTACGAGCACATGAACGAGCCGGAAAAGCTCGTGGTCGAGACCGAGAGCATCACCGCCGCGCGCGTGCGCCAGCGCATCTACTTCCCCTCCGACGAAGAGAAGCTGACCCTGCTGCTGGGCCTGCTGTCGCGCAGCGAGGGCGCGCGGACCATGGTGTTCGTCAACACCAAGGCCTTCGTCGAACGCGTGGCGCGCTCGCTGGAGCGCAACGGCTACCGGGTCGGCGTGCTGTCCGGCGACGTGCCGCAGAAGAAGCGCGAGACCCTGCTCAACCGCTTCCAGAAGGGCCAGCTGGAGATCCTGGTCGCCACCGACGTGGCCGCGCGCGGCCTGCACATCGACGGGGTCAAGTACGTCTACAACTACGACCTGCCGTTCGACGCCGAGGACTACGTGCACCGCATCGGCCGCACCGCGCGGCTGGGCGAGGAAGGCGACGCGATCAGCTTCGCCTGCGAGCGCTACGCGATGAGCCTGCCGGACATCGAGGCCTACATCGAACAGAAGATCCCGGTCGAGCCGGTCACCGCCGAACTGCTGGTGGCGCTGCCGCGCACCCCGCGCGCGCCGGTCGAGGGCGAGGCGGGCGAGGTCGACGCGGATGCCGACGAGAGCATCGGCGACATCTTCCGCGAGGCGCGCGCGCAGCGCGAGGCCGACGAACAGCGCCGCGGCGGCGGCAGCAGCCGCGGCAAGCCCGGCGCCGGCCGCGGCGGCCCGGGCGGCGGTGCCGGCCGCAGCGGCGAAGCGCGCGGTGCCGACGGCAAGCCGCGGCGTCCGCGTACCCCGCGCCCGGCCGAGGCCGGCGCAGCGGTCGCGGCCGTCGCCGAGGCGCCGGTTGCGGTCGCCACCGAGGCGGCAGCGGCAGCGGTCGCGGCGCCCACGCCCAAGCCGGCCCGCGTGGCGGCCGAAGGCGCGCCTGCGGCGGAGGGCGAGCGCGCGCCGCGCAAGCGTCGGCGTCGTCGTGGCGGCCGTCCGCTGGACGGCGCCGAGGGTGCGGCCGCCGTTGCGACCAGCGATGCGCCGGCCAAGCCGGTGCAGGTCAGGGCCGCGCGCCAGGGCGAGCGCGCCGCGGCGCCGGTCGCGGCAGCGAACGATTCGTTCCTGACCCGCCTCGGCCGCAAGCTGCGTTCGCTGGTCTCCAGCTCCTGATGAACCGGCGTTCCACCGTTCGCGGCGTGCGCACGGTGGACGAAAACCCGGGCCGCTCCGGCATAATCGCCGGATGAGCGTCCTGCGGTTCGACAATGTCAGCAAACAATACGCCGGTGGCCACGAGGCGCTGGTGGACGTCAGCTTCCAGGTGGAGGAGGGCGAGATGCTGTTCGTCACCGGCCACTCGGGGGCGGGCAAGAGCACCCTGCTCAAGTTGATCCATCTCAGCGAGCGTCCATCGCGCGGCGCGGTGCTGTTCGGCGAGCGCAACCTGCTGAAGGTGCGCGGGCGGCGCGTGCCGCTGCACCGGCGCGAGGTCGGCGCCGTGTACCAGGACCACCGCCTGCTGATGGACCGCAGCATCGCCGAGAACGTGGCGTTGCCGCTGATCCTGCGCGGCACGCGCCGCGCCGAGATCGGCAAGCGCGTGCGCTCGGTGCTGGAGCGGATGGGCCTGGGCCACCGCGAGAAGGCGCTGCCGTCGCAGCTGTCGGCCGGCGAGCAGCAACGCGTCGGCATCGCCCGGGCGATGGTCGCCGAACCGCGCCTGCTGGTCGCCGACGAACCGACCGGCAACCTCGACCCGACCCTGGCCGCCGAGATCATGCAACTGTTCGCGGAACTGCCGGCGCGCGGCACCAGCGTGCTGGTGGTCAGCCACGACCTGGCCCTGCTCAAGCAGATGCGCAAGCGCGTGCTGATCCTCGACCATGGCCGCCTGGTCGACGACATCTCCCCACAGGACCTGGCCGAATGAGCGCACGCAATGCCGGCAGCGCCGGGCCCTCGCGGCTGGGCGTGTGGTGGGACCATCACCTGCACAGCATCGTCTACAGCCTCGGCCGGGCCATGCGCAAGCCGTGGGCGACGCTGCTGACCATGGCGGTGATGGCGCTGGCCCTGGCACTGCCGCTGGGACTGTCGATCGCGCTGGACAACCTCAAGCAGTTCGCCGGCAGCGTGCAGCAGTCGCGCGACATCAACGTGTTCCTGAAGACCGGGGTCGATGCCGCCGCGGCCAACGCGCTGGCCACGAGCTTGCGCGGCCGCGCCGACGTCGCCGCCGTGGCGCTGCGCACGCCCGAGCAGGGCATGGCCGAACTGCGCGACAGCGCGGGGCTGGGCGAGGCGCTGGACGCGCTCGACGACAATCCGTTGCCGACGCTGCTGATCGTCACCCCGGCCGCGGCCGACGACGCGCAGCTGGCGGCCTCGCTGAGCGCGCTGCCGCAGGCCGACCTGGTGCAGCACGACGCGCTGTGGCGCAAGCGCCTGGACGGCTGGCTGCGCTTCGGCGAACGCCTGGTGCAGGTGCTGTCGGTGCTGCTCGGCGCCGGCGCGGCGCTGGTGGTCGGCAATACCGTGCGCCTGGACATCCAGTCGCGGCGCGAGGAAATCGGCGTGCTGCAATTGCTCGGCGCCAGCGACGGCTTCATCCGCCGCCCGTTCCTGTACCTGGGCGCCTGGTACGGCTTCGGTGCCGGGGTGCTGGCGCTGGGCCTGATCGCCGCCTCCGGGCTGGCGCTGGGGCCGCCGCTGGCGGAACTGGCCGACAGCTACGGCAGCCATTTCGCGCTGCACGGGCTGGACGCGCTGCACGCGTCGCTGGTGCTGCTCGGCACCCTGCTGCTGGGCTGGCTCGGCGCCTGGCTGGTGACCGGCCACTTCCTGCGCCAGACGCGTCCCACCGACACCTGAGGCGCGCATGTCCCGGCACGAGCTCAAGCACCTGATCAGCGACGCCCCGCGGGTGATGGTCGTGGATGGCTCCAAGCTGGTGCGCAAGCTGATCGCCGATGTGCTGCACCGCGAACTGCCGGACGTGGAAGTGGTGGGGTGCGCCAGCATCGCCGAGGCGCGCGCCGCGCTGGAGGCCGGCCCGGTGAACCTGGTCACCACCTCGCTGGCGCTGCCCGACGGCGATGGCCTGGCCCTGGCGCGCAGCGTGCGCGAGGCCGCCGGCCAGGCCTACGTGCCGGTGATCGTGGTCTCCGGCGACGCCCAGCAGCACCTGGTCGAACGCCGCTTCACCGAATACGTCACCGACTACTTCGACAAGGCGCTGGGCCACGAGGCGCTGGCGACCTTCATCCGCGGCTACGTGCAGCCGCAGCCGGTGGCCGGCGCCACCATCCTCTACGTCGAGGACAGCCGCGTGGTGGCCGAGGCGACCAAGCGCATGCTCGAGCGCCAGGAACTGCACGTGGTGCACGTGCTGACCGCCGAGGACGCGTTCGCGCTGCTCACCGCCGAATCGCTGGGCCGCACCACCCGCCGCATCGACCTGGTGCTGACCGACGTCACCCTGAAGGGCGAGCTCAACGGCCGCGACGTGGTGCAGCGCATCCGCATCGATTTCGCCTACGGCAAGCGGCGCATGCCGGTGCTGGTGATGACCGGCGACAGCAATCCGCACAACCAGTCCGAGCTGCTGCGCGCCGGCGCCAACGACCTGGTGCAGAAGCCGATCGAGGAGCGCCTGCTGGTCACCAAGGTGCTGTTCCAGTTGCGCCTGGCCAAGCTCAACGACAATGCCGTGACCTTCTGACCGATCGACCCGCCGACCCTGCATGAGCAACGAAGACGACACCCGGATCCAGCTGGAACCCTCGTGGAAGGCGCAGGTCGGCGACTGGCTGCTGCGTCCGGAGATGCGCGAGCTGTCTGCGTTCCTGCGCCAGCGCAAGGCCGCCGGCGCGCGCATCTTCCCGCCCGGGCGGCAGATCTTCGCCGCGTTCGAGGCGACTCCGTTCGACAAGGTCGAGGTGGTGATCCTCGGCCAGGATCCGTACCACGGCTACGGCCAGGCGCACGGGCTGTGCTTCTCGGTGCTGCCCGGGGTGCCGGTGCCGCCGTCGCTGCTGAACATCTACAAGGAGATCGAGGACGACCTGGGCATCCGCCGTCCCGACCACGGCTGCCTGCTGCCCTGGGCGCAGCGCGGCGTGCTGCTGCTCAATGCGGTGCTGACGGTCGAGGAAGGCCGCGCCGGCGCGCACCAGGGCAAGGGCTGGGAAGGCTTCACCGACCACGTCGTGGAGACCCTGAACCGCGAGCGCGAAGGCCTGGTGTTCCTGCTGTGGGGCAGCTACGCCCAGGCCAAGGGCAAGGTCATCGATACCCGCCGCCACCGCGTGCTGAAGGCGCCGCATCCCTCGCCGCTGTCGGCGCACCGCGGCTTCCTGGGCTGCAAGCATTTCTCCGCGGCCAACGAGTACCTGCGGCGCCGCGGCGCCGCGCCGATCGACTGGAGCCTGCCGCCGCGGGCGGTGCTGGACGCGGCGGCGGGCGGCGGCTGAACCGTGGTTCGACGGCGGCGCCTGGCGCGCGCCGCATGTACGCAAATTTCGCAAGGCGGGTGCTAGGTTCGACGCTCGCAAGCAGTGCCGCCTTCCCTCTCCCAGCGTTCCAGTGGCTTCCGTCACAGTCCGTTTCCTGATTCGAATGTTCCATAAACGGAACGCAGGAACTTTTTACTGTACCCAGCAGTCTAGTTAGTTGACTGCTAAGATGAGCCCTATGAGCCAGACCATACCTGCCACCGCGCTGGTGGCCAACAATCTCCCGATCCCCAGTCCGCTCGGTTCGCTGGATGCCTATATCGGCGCCGTGCACCAGATCCCGGTGCTGACGTCCGAAGAGGAACGCGCGCTGGCGGTGCGTTACCGCGACCAGGAAGACCTGGATGCGGCGCGCGAACTGGTCCACTCCCACCTGCGCTTCGTGGTCCACGTGGCCCGCGGCTACAACGGCTACGGCCTGCCGCTGGGCGACCTGATCCAGGAAGGCAACATCGGCCTGATGAAGGCGGTCAAGCGCTTCGACCCGGAAATGGGCGTGCGCCTGGTCAGCTTCGCGGTGCACTGGATCCGTGCCGAGATGCACGAGTACATCCTGAAGAACTGGCGCATCGTCAAGGTCGCCACGACCAAGGCGCAGCGCAAGCTGTTCTTCAACCTGCGCAAGTCCAAGACCCGCCTGGGCTGGATGAACGCCGCGGAAGTGACCGCGGTCGCCAAGGACCTCAACGTGTCCGAGCGCGAGGTGCTGGAGATGGAGTCGCGCCTGTCCGGTCGCGACATCGGCTTCGACGCGCCGTCCGACGACGATGACGATCACGCGCCGCCGTCGCCGGCCGCCTACCTGATGGCCGCCGAGGAAGACCCCTCGCAGGCCTACGAGCGCGCCGACAGCGAGGACAACCAGCTGCAGCTGCTGCGCGAAGGCCTGGCCGAGCTGGATGCGCGTTCGCGCGACATCATCAAGCGCCGCTGGCTGGACGCGGACAGCAAGATCACGCTGCAGGAGCTGGCCGACGAGTACGGCGTGTCGGCCGAGCGCATCCGCCAGATCGAGGCCAACGCGCTGAAGAAGATGAAGGCGTTGTTCGTGGCGTGATGCCGGCTCCCTTCCGCAAGCGCCCGGACGATCGGGCCGTGGGGTAAAAAAAACGGCCCGAAAGGGCCGTTTTTTATAGCTCGCGATACGGGTCAGTGCATGCAGACCATCATCGGCATGTTGCCGCACATCATGGTCATCGGCATGCCGCAGCCCATCATGCGGTTCATGTTCTCGCAGCACATCTTGAGCATGTCCATGCTCATCATGCCGGTCGGCATCATCATGCAGACCATGCCCTGCGACTCCATCGTGCAGGTCATCTTCGGCATCATCGGCATGCCGCAGCAGGCCATCATCGGCATGTTGCCGCACATCATGCCGCACGGGGTGCCGCACGCCATCATCGCCATCATCATGTCGCAGCAGTCCTTGAGCATCTCCATCGAGCTGCCTTCGGCCGGCTTCATCACGCACATCATGCCGTCGGCGGTCATGGAGCAATCCATGTGGCACATCATCGGCATCATGGTCGCCATCGGCATGGAGGACATGCCCGGCATCGGCATGGTGTTCATCGGCATCATGTTCATCGCGGTGTTCATGACAGGCTCCGGTCAGGGTGGGAAGGGGCTTGATCGTCTTTGGCTATACCATCATGCCAACAAGTCATGAGCATTTCAACGCATTGATTATTAAAGGAAAATTTCCGTTATCCTGAACGGGCGTGCGTTTTATTGGACACGGTTATATGGCTATGCGCAGCGGTTGTTTCCGTGCCGGCGCGCGCGGCGGCACAGTCAGGCCTCCTTCGGATACGCCGGTTCGTCCCATGAGCACCCACACCATCGCCGACCTCCACGACGTCGCGGACTACCGCCGCCGCAAGGCCTTGCGCGATTGCGGGCAGGGCAGCCGGCGCCGCGAGTTCCTGTGGGTGCATCCGGGCAGCGGCGCGGCGCAGGTGGCGGTGTTCCGCCCGGCCCAGCCGACCGCCGCCGCAGTCCTGCGCTACGCGCGCGCCGCGGGGCGCCACGGCTGACCGCGGATGCCGGAGCGCGCCATGGCGGCGGTCGATGACGGCAGTCCTGCCGACCCGGCCGACCTTGGCGCGCTGGTCGCCCAGCGCCTGGCGCAATTGCGCAAGCAGCGGCAGCTGTCGCTGGAGGTGCTGGCCAAGGCGTCCGGCGTCAGCCGCGCGATGCTCTGGCAGATCGAGCAGGGCCGCAGCGCACCGACGTTGAAGCTGCTGCTGCGGATCGCCGATTCGCTGGACGTGCCGCTGACCGAACTGCTGCACGGCGAGCCCGTGCGGCAGGTGACGGTGCTGCGTGCCTGCGATGCCAAACAACTGGTCTCGGCCGACGGCGGCTATGTCTAGCGCGCGCTGTTCCCGTTCCTCGGCGCGCATGCGGTGGAGTTCTACGAGATCCGCCTGCTGCCCGGCGCGGTCGAGCGCGCGGCCGCGCATGCCGCCGGCACCGTGGAGAACCTGGTGGTCAACGCCGGCAGCGTGGAGATCGAGGTCGGCGGACAGACCCATGCGCTGCAGGCCGGCGACGCGATCCATTTCCGCGCCGATCAGGCGCACGCCTACCGCAATCCCGGCGACACGCCGGCCGTGCTGTATCTGGTGATGCGCTACGCCGGCGAACTCAACTACGGCTGAAGCGCGCAGGCGCCCCGGCGCATCGGCCGGGGGTGACTCTGCAGGCGGCGCAGGGCGACGCGCCGCGTCCGCAGCCGGCTTGCCCGAGCCGCAGCGGCAGCCGACTAAGGCGGCGCTGCGCCGGACCGGTTCACGGCTCCGGCGGGCGCGCCACCGGCAGATGCCAGCCGTAGCGGATCGCCATGAAGCGCAGGCCGAAGCACAGCGTGGCGCCGATCGCCAATCCCCACGGCTGCGGCAGGTGCAGCGCATGCGCCGCGGCGACCACGCCGCCGCCGAGCAAGGCCGCCACCGCGTACAGCTCGGCCTGCAGCACCACCGGCGTGCGCGCCACCAGCAGGTCGCGGACGATGCCGCCGCCGATGCCGCTGAGCATGCCGAGCAGGGTCGCGCTGAGCGGACCCAGGCCGAACGCCAGCGCCTTGCTGGTGCCGTATACCGCGAACAGCGCCAGGCCGAGCGCGTCGAAGATCTGCACCGGGTTGCGCAGGCGCTCGACCGTGTTGTGGCTGTAGAAGGTCAGCAACCCGGCCAGGCAGGCGACGCCGAGATAGCGCGCGTCGCCGAGCGCGGCCGGCGGGATGGCGCCGATCAGCACGTCGCGGGCGATGCCGCCGGACACCGCGGCCGCGCACGACAGCACCAGCACGCCGAACAGGTCCAGGCGGTGGCGCACGCCGACGGTGGCGCCGCTGATCGCGAACACGAAGGTGCCGAGCAGGTCGAGCAGGAACAGGAAGGTCGCCAAGACAGCGCTGCACAGCGGCAAAGGGCGGCTAGGATCGCAGCCCCGCCGCGGGGTGTCACGCGGTCGGCGGCGGCTCCGGCTCGGCCGGCGCGGGCCCGGCAGCGCGCGTGTCGTCGCCGAGGATGATGCGTGCCGCGCGCTGGTAGCTCCAGTACGCCCAGGCCCAGTTGAGCAGCACCACCAGGCGGTTGCGGAAGCCGATCAGGAAGAACACGTGCGCGGCCAGCCAGAACCACCAGGCCAGCAGGCCCGACAGCTGCAGGCGGCCCAGGTGCACGATCGCGGCCATGCGCCCGATGGTGGCCAGGTTGCCGTAGTCGGCGTAGCGGAACGGCGCGTCGCCGCGTTCGCCGCGCAGCCGTCGCAGCAGATTTTCGGCGACGTGCCGGCCCATCTGCTTGGCCGCCGGCGCCACCCCGGGCACCGGCTTGCCGTCGGCCTGCTGCAGCGCGGCCAGGTCGCCGGCGACGAACACCTCCGGATGCCCGGGCACGCTCAGGTCCGGTTGCACCTGCACGCGCCCGCTGCGGTCCAGCGGCACCTCCAGGGTCCGTGCCAGCGGCGATGCGGCCACGCCGGCGGCCCACACCACGGTGCGCGCGGGCACGAAGGTGCTGCCCAGCCGGTAGCCGCTGGCGTCGATCTCCGCCACCGGCACGCCGGTCAGCACTTCCACGCCGAGCTTTTCCAGTTGCTTCTGCGCCTTGGCCGAGAGCCGTTCCGGGAACGAGGCCAGCACGCGCGGGCCGGCTTCGATCAGCCGCACCCTGGCCTGCGCCGGGTCGATGCGGCGGAATTCGTGCTTGAGCGTATGCCGCGCGATCTCGGCCAGGGTGCCGGCCAGTTCCACCCCGGTCGGGCCGCCGCCGACGATGGCGAAGCTGAGCCAGGCCGCGCGCGCGGCGGGGTCGGTTTCCGCTTCGGCGCGCTCGAACGCCAGCAGCAGGTGGCGGCGCAGGTGCAGCGCGTCGTCCAGGGTCTTCAGGCCGGGCGCGTGCCTGGCCCATTCGTCGTGGCCGAAGTAGGCATGGGTGGCGCCGGTGGCGACCAGCAGGTAGTCGTAGTCCAGCGTCTCGCCGCCGGCCAGCTGCACCTGCCGCGCCTGCTTGTCCACGCGCAGCACTTCGCCCAGGCGCACTTCCACGTTGTCCTGCTGGCGCAGGATCTGCCGCAGCGGCGCGGCGATGTCCGGCGACGACAGCCCGGCGGTGGCGACCTGGTACAGCAGCGGCTGGAACAGGTGGTGGTTGCGGCGGTCGATCAGGGTGATGCGCAGCGGCGCCCTGGCCAGCGCACGCGTGGCCCACAGCCCGGCGAAACCGCCGCCGACCACGATCAGGTGCGGCACGGGTGGGTTAGCCATGCAGGACTCCAGAGGAACGGAAAGGCGAGGCGCAAGCGGCGATCGGGGCGCGGGCGATGGGCGCGGACGCTGCACGCACGCCGCGGGGTGCAGCGTCGTGATGCACGCGATGGTCGCGGCGCCGTGCAGATGGGGGCTGTAACGGCATGCGCCTATAGTAGCGCGATGGCAGGCGCAGGCAGGGATGCGCGGAGGGCGCGTGGTAAGGCGAGCGACAGCAACTGATCGGCCTCTGGTTTCGCCCGTCGCGGCGACGCCGTCGCGCCTGGGTGGCCTGCTGTTCGCGCTGAAGACCCGCGCGCTGCAGCTGCGCCGCGCGCTGCGCGATCTGCGCGGCGGACCGCGCCGGCATCGCCGCGACGCGGGGTTGCCGATCGCCGCGGCGGCGGTCTCCGAATCGGTCACCGCGCTGTGGCCCGAGTCGGAGGAGACCGCGCCGCTGCTGGTCGCCGGCAAGATCCACAACCTGCGCGTGGCCGCACGCGTGCTGCACGGGATCGAGGTGCCGGCCGGCGCGACCTTCAGTTTCTGGCGGCAGCTGGGACGGGCCACGCGCCGGCGCGGCTTCGCCGCCGGGCGCGAACTGCGCGAGGGCTGCCTGGTGCCGTCGATCGGCGGCGGACTGTGCCAGCTGTCCAATGCGATCTACGACGCGGCGTTGCGCCAGGGCCTGGAGATCGTCGAGCGGCATCGGCATACGCAGGTGATCGCCGGTTCGCTGGCCGAACGCGATCGCGATGCGGTGGTGTTCTGGAACTACGTGGACCTGCGCCTGCGCGCGGCTTCGGCGTGGCGCCTGGAGGTGTGGCTGGACGGGGAGGCCTTGCACGTGCGCATCCTCGGCGGTGCGCCGGCCACTGCCGCGCTGCCGCTGTTGCCGCTGCGGCGCACGCCGGCGGCGAACGCGGCCAACGACTGCACGCACTGCGGCCGCGAGGCTTGCCATCGGCACGTGCCTGCCGGCGCCCACGGCATCCGCCGCACCTGGCTGGTGGACGAGGACTGGCCGGAATTCGCCGAGGACCGCCGGCGCCGCATGCAGCCGGGCGACCGGGTGCTGGCGCTGCGCCGCAGCAGCCTCGCCGCCGTGCAGGCGGCAGTGCTGCAACGCTGGTGGCTGTGGCGCGGGCTGCCATTGCCGCAGCTGCGGCAGCGCGCGCAGCGCATCCGCCTGCGCGCGCTGCGACGGCGGCTCGGCGCGGCGGATGTCGAGCTGGTGCTGCCGCAGAGCCTGTTGCCGGGCCTGTGGCTGGCCGGCGAACTGCAGGGCCGGCGCTGGGACGTGTGCATGACCGCCCTGCCGATGCACCTGCTGCAGGCGCGCCTGGACGCGGCCGCGCAGCGCCATCCCGACAGCGCCACGCTGCGCGATTTCCGCGCCGATCCGCTGCTGGTCGAGGCCGAACGCGCGGCGCTGGCGCAGGCGCGGCACTGGATCACCCCGCATCGCGAATTGCTGGCCCTGGCCGGCGGCCGCGGGATCGGCCTGGAATGGCGGCAGCCACCGCTGCCCGACCCGGCGCCATCCAGCGGCAACCGCGGCGCGCCGCAGGTCCTGCTGGCGGCGTCGGCGCTGGCGCGCAAGGGCGCGTTCGAACTGCGCGAGGCGCTGCAGGGCTTGCCGGTGCGACTGCTGTTGCCGCCGGGCGCGCAGGAGACGCCGCAGTTCTGGAGCGGCTTCGACGTGCGCCGGGTCGCGTCGATGGCGGAGGGTGTGCAGGCGGCCGCGGTGGTGGTGCTGCCGGCCTGGATCGAGCAGCAACCGCGCGGCGCGCTGATGGCGTTGGCGCTGGGCAAGCCGGTGATCGCCACCGCCGCCTGCGGCCTCGGCGCGTGCGCATGGCAGTGCGTGGAGGCCGGCGACGCGGCCGCCTTGCGCGCGCGGTTGCTGCAGGCGCTGGCCGCACGCAGTTGAGCGCTGGCGCCGCCGCGCAGGCGGCCGCGCTCAGTACAGGTCCTGCGGATCCACGTCCAGCGACCAGCGCACCCGCCGCGCCTGCGGCAGCGCATGGATCGCCGGCACCGCCGCGTCCAGCACCGCATGCAGCGCGCGCCGGGTCGACGCCGACAGCAGCAACTGGGTGCGCTGGAAACCGGCGCGGCGCGGCATCGGCGCCGGCATCGGCCCGAAGCGTTGCACCTCGACCTGCTCCGGCAACGAGGCGCGCACCGCGGCGAGGAAGGCGTTGGCGTGTTCGACCTGCTTGGCCTCGGCGCGCAGCAGCGCCAGGTGCGCGAACGGCGGGAAGCCAGCCGCCTCGCGCTGCGCCAGTTCGGCCGCGGCGAAGGCGTGGTAGCCGCCGTGCACCAGGGTCTCCAGCAGCGCGTGGCCGGGATGGTGGGTCTGCAGCCAGACCTCGCCCGGCCGCGCGGCGCGGCCGGCGCGGCCGGCGACCTGGATCAGCTGCTGCGCCAGTTTCTCGCTGGCGCGGAAGTCGGCCGAGAACAGGCCTTCGTCGATGCCCACCACCACCACCCGGGTCAGCTGCGGCAGGTCGTGGCCCTTGGCCAGGATCTGCGTGCCGACCAGGATCCCCGGCGCGGTGCCGAGCGTGGCCAGCTGCGTCTCCAGCGCGTCGCGGCGCTGGGTGGTGCCGCGGTCGATGCGCAGCACCGGCACGTCGGGGAAGGCCTGCAGCAGGCGCTCTTCCAGGCGCTCGGTGCCGATGCCCTGCGGCTGCAGCGCCAGGCTGCCGCAGTCCGGGCAGGCCAGCGGCGCCGGCTGCCGCGCGCCGCAATGGTGGCATTGCAGGCGCCGGCCGCCGGCATGCACGGTCATCGGCGTGGCGTGCAGCGGCGTGCTGCAGCGCTGGCACGGCGCGGTCCAGCCGCAGTCGTGGCACAGCAGCACCGGCGCGTAGCCGCGGCGGTTCTTGAACACCAGCACCTGGCCGCCGTCGGCCAGCGCGCTGCCGATGCCGGCCAGCACCTCCGGCGACAGGCCGTCCTGCAGCGGCCGCTTGCGCACGTCGAGCACGCGCACGGTCGGCGGCCGCGCGTCGCCGGCGCGGCGGGTCAGGCGCAGGTGCGCGTAGCGGCCGCCGGCGGCGTTGTGCAGGCTTTCCAGCGAGGGCGTGGCGCTGCCCAGCAGCACCGGCACGTCCAGCGCCTTGCCGCGCACCAGGGCGAAGTCGCGGGCGTGGTAGCGGATCCCGTCCTGCTGCTTGTAGCTGCCGTCGTGCTCCTCGTCGACCACGATCAGCCCGGCCTGCGGCAGCGGCACGAACACCGCCGAACGGGTGCCGACCACCACCCGCGCCTCGCCGCGCCAGGCCGCGGCCCAGACCCGCGCGCGTTCGTTGTCGGTGAGGCCGGAATGCAGCGCGTGCACCGGCACGCCCAGGCGCGCGCGGAACCGCGCCAGGGTCTGCGGGGTCAGGCCGATCTCCGGCACCAGCACCAGCGCCTGGCGGCCGCGCGCCAGGCAGGCGGCGATGGCCTGCAGGTAGACCTCGGTCTTGCCGCTGCCGGTGACCCCGTCGAGCAGGAACGGGGCGAAGCCGGGCGCGGCGACGACGGCGTCGATCGCGGCCTGCTGTTCCGGGTTCGGGGTGGGGCCGGGCTGCGGCTGCGGCGCGGCGTTGCTGGCCGGGACCGCGATGCGTTCGGCGTAGTCGCGCTTGGCCAGGCTGCGCGCGGCGCTGCGCCAGTCGTCCATCGCCTGGTCGAGCCGGTCCTCGTCCACGGGGCCGTCCGCCAGCAGCGCGGCGAAGCGGTGCGGGCGGGTGCCGGGGCGGGCGCGATGGCTGGCGCCGGCCTCGGTCAGGCGCCAGGCCCAGGCATGGGTGTCGGGCAGCGCCTCGCCGCGGCGCAGGGTCACCGGCAGCGCGGTCGCCAGCACCTCGCCCAGCGGCGCATGGCTGTAGCGCGCCAGCCAGTGCAGCGAGTCGGCCAGTTCGCCATGCAGCAGCGGCACCGGGTCCAGCCAGGCCAGCGCCTCGCGCAGGCCGTCGCTGTCCTCGAGCTGGCCGAGCGCGGCGACCACCCCGCTCAGTTCGCGGTTGCCGAACGGCACCCGCAGGCGGCGGCCGATGTCGCCGGCGGCGGCGGCACTGCCGGGCGGCGGCAGGTAGTCGAACAGCTGCGGCAGCGGCAGCGGCAGGGCGACGCGGAGGGTGGCGGCAGGGGACGGCATCGGCACTAGTCTAGCGGCCGCCGCGCCGGCGCCAGCGGCTGGGCGATCGGCCGCCGGCGGCAGCGCGAGTTGCACGCGATAGCTGCTCGCAAAGTGATAAACAGGTCGTAAATAGCTGCCGCGCTTGGAGAATCGAATTTATCCACACCTGCTGTGGATAAAGCTGTGCATGAAGGGGATGCTCCACGCCGTGAAGACGGATTCACAAGCGTCTGCCACAAGTTGGACAAAAAAGCGCCAATCGAATAATTTCAATAAATAACAACAACTTAGCCGTGAAACATGGCTGCAATGTGATTTTCCGGGGGCTTGACAGGTGGCGCCGGCGGCGTCCCCCGGGCGCTGTGCACAACCCGCCGCCGCGGCGCGCCCCGCTGGCGCCTGAAGCAGCCGATCGGCGCGCGCTTGTCAAGCGCGCGGCGCGGCGGCGGCCTCGCTATCATCGCGCCGATGATGGAGTTCCGATGACCGCCGCGCCCCCCTCCGACGGCGCGGCCGCACCGCCTGCCCTGGCCGCCTTCCTGCGCGGCATCGAACGCCGCGCCGCGGTGCTGGCCGAGCTGCAGAGCGGCAGCGTCGAGCGCGGCGTGCCGGCGCTGGCCGCGGCGATGCGCGCGTTCCGCAGCCATGCCGCGACCCTGCCGATGGCCGACTGGCCGCTGCGCTTCTGGAAGCTGCTCGCCGCGGTGCCGTCGCTGCGCCAGGTCGCGACCGCGGCCGGCAGCGGCTGGCCGGCGCCGCTGGCGCACCTGGGCGAGGTGGAGGCGGCCGACCGCCTGGCGCTGCTGCTGCGGATCGTGGCCGGGCTGGACGAGCCGACCGCGGCGCAGGTGCTGAACCAATCCACCCAGGACTACCAGCAGGCGCTGGCGCGGGCCTGCCCGCGCGATGCCGGCGGGCGCCCGGATGCGGCCGGCTGGCGGGCGCTGGCCGACGCCGCGCAGCAGCATCTGCGCGAACTGCCGCCGGCGCGGCTGCAGGCGCTGGCCCAGCTGCGCGACGCCGCCATCGCCGGCACGGCGCCCACGTCGGCGCCGGCGGCACCGGCGGCGATGCGCCCGCGCCGCCGCGGCGGGCGCGGCCTGACCCGCGCGCGGCTGGCGGCGGCGGTCAGCGTGGTCGTGGTCCTGGCCCTGCTCGGCACCGTGTGGTGGGGGCGGGCGCCGTCGCGGCCCGCCGCGGCGGGCGCCGGTTCGGGCCTGGCGCTGGGCGATACCGGGCCGGTGCAGGTGGAGGAACTGCCGGCCGAGTCGGATGCGTCCACCGCGCCGCCGGTTCCGGCCGCCGCGCCGGTACCGCTGCCGGAACCGGCGGTCTACGACCTGGACTTCTTCGCCTGGTACGCGGCGGGCGCGCCGCCGGCGCGGATCGAGCGCAGCGCCCCGAGCGCGGAGGAGGCGGCCGAAGCCGCGGCGGCGCCGCCGGCCAGCGGCCTCGCCGCGGCGCCGGCAGCGTCCACCGCGGGCGACACGCCGCCGGCGCTGACCCCGGCACAGTTGCGCGCGCGCCAGGCCGCCTGGGATGCGCTGGACGCGGCGGTGCAGGCGCGCCTGCGCCAGGTCGCCAGCGCCTTCGCCGGCCTGCCGGTGGAGCAGCAGCACACGCTGCGCGCGCAATTCGCGGCGCTGGATGCGCTGGAACGCCACGGCTGGTTGCTGGGCCCGGAACTGGGCAGCGAATACTGGGCGCTGCAGCCGCTGTTCGGCTACGTGCCCGACGCGCAGCGTGCGGCGCTGCTGGGCCTGCTGCGCACGCTGCCGGCCGAGCAACGCGAGCACCTGGCGCTGTTGTCGCAGCGCACCCCGCCGCAGGAGCGCGCGGCGCTGCGCCGCGAACTGCTGGCGCAGGGCGCGGACACGCGCGCGGCCTGGCTGCGCCAGCGCGCCGCGCGCTGAGCGCAGCATCCGCCGCTCTCCGCTCTCCGCTCTCCGCTCTCCGTTCTCCGCTCTCCGAGTCCCGAGTCCCGAGTCCCGAGTCCCGAGTCCCGAAAAATCCCCCGCACAGGGTAAACTGCGGCCCCTCCGCCACCCGGCGCCGGCGCTTCCCGCGCGGCCGCAGTCGGCGGGATCGCCAGAGTCTTGCAATGTCTTCGTCTTCCCCCCCGGCGTCGGTCCGGGGCCGCGAACTGCGCACCACCGCGCAGCTCGCCCTGCCGCTGGTCCTGGGGCACATCTCCGCCGGCCTGATCAGCTTCGTCGACAACGTGATCGCCGGGCACCACGGCACCCGCACGCTGGCCTCGGTGACGGTCGGCACCGCGCTGCTGTGGCTGCCGATGATGATCCCGATCGGCACCCTGATCGCGTTGACCGCGTCGGTGTCGCAGCTCGACGGCGGCAAGCGCCATGCGCTGATCGGGCCGATGTTCCGCCAGGCGCTGTGGCTGTCGCTGGGCCTGGGCGCGCTGATGTTCGCGTTCCTGAGCGTGATGCCGATGGCGCTGCCGCAACTGGGCATCGCCGCGGAGATCGTGCCCGGCGCGCGCGATTTCCTGCATGCGATCCGCTGGGGCGTACCGGCCATGGTGCTGTACTTCTGCATGCGCTATCTCAGCGAGGGCATGCACTGGACGCTGCCGACCATGCTGCTCGGCTTCGGCGGGCTGCTGGTGCTGGCGCCGCTGGGCTATGTGCTGACCTTCGGCCTGTTCGGGCTGCGCGAGCGCGGCGCCGGTGGGCTGGGCATGGCCTCGGCGATCATGATGTGGCTGCAGGCGCTGTGTTTCGCGATCTACCTGGCGCGCTCCAGGCGCTTCGCGCCGCTGCGCCTGTTCGCCCGCTTCGAGGCGCCGGACCTGCGCGCGATCGGCGGGCTGCTCAGGACCGGGCTGCCGATCGGCATCACCATCCTGATGGAAGGCGGGCTGTTCATCGTCACCGCGCTGCTGATCGCGCGGCTGGGCGAAGTGCCGGCGGCCGCGCACCAGATCGCGATCAACGTGGCGCAGCTGTGCTTCATGGTGCCGATGGGCGTGGCCGAGGCGACCACGGTGCGGGTCGGGCGCGCTGCCGGCGCCGGCGATGCGGTCGGGGTGCGCGGCGCGGCCTGGGCCGGCTACACGATCGTGCTCGGCACCCAGGCGCTGTCGGCGCTGGTGCTGCTGTTCGGCCACGACGCCATCGTCGGCGTCTACACCCGCGACATCGCGGTGGCCGGGCTGGCCTCCACGCTGCTGCTGTACGCGGCCGCGTTCCAGTTCCCGGACGGGGTGCAGGTGCTGTCGGCCGGCGCGCTGCGCGGGCTCAAGGACACCCGCGTGCCGATGCTGCTTGCCCTGTGTTCCTACTGGGGCCTGGGCATGCCGCTGGGCGCCGGGCTCGGCCTGTGGCTGGGCTGGGGGCCGCAGGGCATGTGGATCGGGCTGATCCTGGGCCTGACCGCGGCCGCGGTGATGATGGCCGCGCGCTTCCGCCTCAGCAGCGGGCGCCTGCTCGCCGCCGCGTCCGCCTGACCCCTGACTTCAGGCGCATGTGCGGCGCCGGCGCAGCCGGTATGCTGCACGCGCGCAAGACGCCTTCCTTCCGGAGTTTTCCATGAACCAACCCGTGCGTCGCAGCCCCATCGCCAGCTTCTTCGTTGGCCTATGGGATGTGATGAACTTCACCCGCCGGCTGATCCTGAACCTGGTGTTCTTCGGCTTCCTGTTGCTGGTCCTGCTGGCGATCGTGTTCGCGATGGCGCGCGGCGACGGCGCCAAGACGCTGCGCGACCGCACCACGCTGCTGATCGCGCCGGAGGGCACCCTGGTCGAGCAGTTCAGCGCCGACCCGGTCAGCCGCGCGCTGACCAAGGCGATGGGCGACAAGGGCGCCGAGGAGATCCAGCTGCGCGACCTGATCCGCGCGCTGGAAGCGGCCAAGACCGATCCGAAGATCGAGCGCGTGGCTCTGCGGCTGGACAAGCTGCAGCCCAGCGGCTTCGCCTCGATGCGCGAAGTGGTCGCGGCGCTGCAGGACCTGCGCTCGTCCGGCAAGCAGGTCGTGGCCTACAGCGACAGCCTGAGCCAGGCGCAGTATCTGCTGGCCGCGCAGGCCAACGAGGTCTACCTGGACCCGATGGGCTCGGTGGTGCTGGAAGGCCTGGGCCGCTATCGCCAGTACTTCCGCGAAGGCCTGCAGGACAAGCTCGGCGTGGACGTGCACCTGTTCAAGGTCGGCGAGTTCAAGTCCGCGGCCGAGCCGTACGTGCTCGACGCGGCGTCGCCGGCGTCCAAGGAAGCCGACCTGTTCTGGATGAACGACGTGTGGCAGCGCTACGTGGCCGACATCGCCAAGGCGCGCAAGCTGGCGCCCGAGCAGATCTCCGCCGGCATCGACACGATGCCCGAGGGCATCGCCGCGGCCGGCGGCGACATGGCCAAGTTCGCGCTGCAGCAGAAGCTGGTCGACGGCCTGAAGACCCGCGAGGAGGTCGAGGAACTGCTGACCAAGCGCGGCGTGGCCGACGACGATGCCGACAGCGGTTTCCGCAACGTCAACCTGGACGCCTACCTGCAGCAGCTGGACCTGCGCCGGTCGCCGGTGGATTCGCGGCCGCAGGTGGCGGTGGTGGTCGCCGCGGGCGAGATCAGCGGCGGCGAGCAGCCGGCCGGGCGCATCGGCGGCGAGTCGACCGCGGCGCTGCTGCGCGAGGCGCGCGACGACGAGGCGGTCAAGGCGGTGGTGCTGCGCGTGGACTCGCCGGGCGGCGAAGTGTTCGCCTCCGAGCAGATCCGCCGCGAGGTGGTGGCGCTGAAGGCGGCCGGCAAGCCGGTGGTGGTGTCGATGGGCGACCTGGCCGCGTCCGGCGGCTACTGGATCAGCATGAACGCCGATCGCATCTACGCCGATCCGTCGACGATCACCGGCTCGATCGGCATCTTCGGCATGATCCCCAACCTGACCCGCAGCCTGGACAAGATCGGCGTGCATACCGACGGCGTCGGCACCACCCGGTTCGCCGGCGCGTTCGACGTCACCCGGCCGATGGACCCGGTGGTGGGGCAGGTGATCCAGTCGGTGATCAACAAGGGCTACGCCGATTTCACCGGCAAGGTCGCGCAGGCGCGCGGCAAGCCGGTGGAGGCGATCGACCAGGTCGCGCGCGGCCGCGTGTGGAGCGGTGCGCAGGCCAAGGAACGCGGCCTGGTGGACGCGTTCGGCGGCTTCAAGGACGCGGTGGCCGATGCCGCCGCGCGGGCCAAGCTCGGCGATCGCGACAAGTACCGCGTGCGCTACATCGAGAAGCCGGCCACGCCGTTCGCGCAGTTCCTCGGCGGCTTCGCCGGCAGCCGCATGGGCGCGTGGATGCTGGGCGACTCGGCGCTGGCGCACGCGCTGCTGGCGCGCAGCATGCCGGAGCTGGATACCCAGCTGCGCTTCGTGAAGGACGCGACCGACAAGCGCGACGGCACGCCGGTCAAGGCGCTGGCCTACTGCTTCTGCGGCTTCTGACGCAGGCCCGAGGCGCGTCCGCCACCCGGCGGGCGCGCTGCAAGCAACCAGGAAAAACGCCGGCCGATGCCGGCGTTTTTCATTGCCCGGTGGCGGTGTCGATCGCCGCCTTCTGTGCGGCCGCGGCCTGCTCGGTGTCGGCCTGCGCCTGCTTGGCGCGATCCAGCGGTTGCGCGATCGCCGCGCGCAGCGCGCCGGCCTGCGGTTCGGGCGGTGTGTCCGGCGGTTTCGGCGGTGCCGGCTTGCAGGCGGCCAGCACGGCCAGCAGCGACAGTGCCAACGTCATCAAGCGCAGTGAACCCGGCATGGCAGCGACCTCGTTGAGCGTGGGCGTTATCCTACGCCCACCCCGGTGCAGACAGGCAAGGCGATGCAGCAACGTTGGCGGCTGGACGGACAGACCGCATTGATCACCGGCGCCAGCGCCGGCATCGGCCTGGCGATCGCGCGCGAGTTGCTCGGCTTCGGCGCCGAGCTGCTGCTGGTGGCGCGCGACATCGATGCGCTGGAAACGGCGCGCGACGAACTGGCCGACGCCTACCCGGAGCGCCGCATCCTGGCGCTCGCCGCCGACGTGGCCGACGACGAGGACCGGCGCGAGATCCTGGATTGGGTCGAGGACCACGCCGACGGCCTGCACCTGCTGATCAACAACGCCGGCGGCAACGTCAGCAAGGCCGCGGTGGACTATACCGAGGACGAGTGGCGCGGCATCTTCGAGACCAACCTGTTCTCGGCGTTCGAACTGTCGCGCTATGCGCACCCGCTGCTGGCGCAGCACGCGGCCTCGGCGATCGTCAACGTCGGCAGCGTGTCCGGGTTGACCCACGTGCGCAGCGGCGCGCCGTACGGCATGACCAAGGCCGCGCTACACCAGCTGACCCGCAACCTCGCCGCCGAATGGGCCGAGGACGGCATCCGGGTCAATGCGGTGGCGCCGTGGTACATCCGCACCCGCCGCACCTCGGGACCGTTGTCGGACCCGGACTACTACGAGCAGGTGATCGAGCGCACGCCGATGCGCCGGATCGGCGAGCCGGAGGAAGTGGCGGCCGCGGTCGGCTTCCTGTGCCTGCCGGCGGCCAGCTACATCACCGGCGAATGCATCGCGGTGGATGGCGGGTTTCTGCGTTACGGGTTCTAGCGCGCTTTCTTGCCTGCTCGTTGCTGCAGGCGCGCCTCACCTGGTCCTGGCCGCGCACCGCAAACCCTGTACGAGCGGCTTCAGCCGCGACCGGGGCTTTCCTGGTAACGCCCGGTCGCGGCTGAAGCCGCTCCTACAGGTGGCATCGTCAGGATCGAAATCGAAAATGCGTCAAGGCACCTTCTGGTCCGGCGCGCCGCAGCTGCTCGCCTCGAGCACCTGCTGGCGGCGCAGGAATTCCTGCCGCAATTGCTCCGCGTGCTCGGGCACGGCGAAGCGCCAGTGCGTCTCGGCTTCGGCCACGTAGCTCTTCCACGCGTCGCAGGCGCCGGCCTCGGGCAGCGCGTCGCAGCGGTCGCGCAGCACTTCGCAGGCGCTGCCGCCGGTCTTGTCGGGGCTGCCGTCCAGGCCCATGGTGCGCAAGGGAACGCAGCGCGGCGCGGGCTCGGCGACTTCGCCGACGTAGCGTTGCTGCTCGTAGGTGGTGCAGGCATACAGCGTGGGCGGCGGCAGGCGCGGCGTGGTCTCCACCGGTGCCGGCGGCGGATCGGGCGCGGTGGCGACGGGCGCAGGGGCGGGTACGGGTACGGGGGCAGGCGCTGTCGGCGGCGCAGGCGCGGCTGGGATGGCTGGGGCAGCCGGCACGACACCCGGCATCTGCGCGGGCGCGCGTCCGACGCCCTGCATGACCTTCTTTTCCTGGCGCATGCCCTTGGGACACGGCTGGTTCTGCACGGTCAGATGGTCGTGCGCGTCGGTGCAGCGATAGAACACCACGTCCTCGGCCCGCGCGGCGCCGGCGCAGGCCAGCAGCGCCGCCAGGCAGGCGCCGCGGCGCATCAGCTGCCGCCGCAATCGCGGTCCAGGCGCGCGTCGATGCCGCGCTGTTCGGTCTCCAGCGCGCGGCGCTCGCCCTGCAGCGCGCTGTTGTAGCGGCGGATCAGTTCCCAGCGGCGGTCGGTCAGGCGTGCGCACACTTCCTGCGGCGGCAGGGCGTTGCAGGTGTCGCGGATCAGGGTGCTGCCGGCCGGGACCACCACGCCGACGCCGGGATACACCGGCGGCGGACGCGGGCGGCCGCCCCCATTGCCGTGGCGATAGCCGTCGCCGTAGCCGCCGGCATAGCCGATGGTCCACAGCGGCACCCAGCGCGGATTGCCTTCGTTGTCGTCGCTGGTATAGCGCTGGCCCTCGCTGGTGACGCATTCGTACATCGGCTGCGGCGGCTGCACGCTGACGATGCGGATCTCGCGCTGCGGCAGCGGCGCCGGCGAGGCCGCGGCGCGCGCCGGGTCGGTGCTGAGCGTGGTGGTCGGGCGCGGCGGCGGATCGCGCGGGCGCTGCATGTCCAGCACCTGCTGCTGGCGTGCGTTCTCGCAGGGCGCGTTCTGCAGGCTGACCGTGCCGGAGTGGCCGATGCAGCGGTAGATGCGCACCGACCCCTGCGCGCCGTCGCTGCTGACGCTCTGCGTGCTCTGCGCCCAGGCGGCGCCGGCCAGCGGCAGCAGCGCGAACAGGAGCAGGGCCGGGTGGACGAGGACGGTCATGCGCGCATCTTGCGCGCCTTCGCCGGCCATGAAAAGCCGGGGCCGGGCAGGGATCGGCAACGCGCTCAGGCGCGCAGGACCTCGCCGCTGACCGCGTCGCGGATCGGGGTGGGCTGGGCCAGGCCGCCGGTCTGCCCATCGACCACGCCGTCGAGCAGGGCCAGCAGTTGCGGGTCCAGTTCGCCGCGCTGCCGCGCCGGCGGCTCGCCGCCGCGGTTGGCGCTGGTCGACACCAGCGCGCCGCCCCAGGCGCGGCACAGGGCGGCCACCTGCGGATGCGCGCTGATCCGCACCGCGATGCTGCGGTGCGCGCCGGTGATCCAGGGCGGTGCCTGCGCCGCGGCCGGCAGCACCCAGGTATGCGCCCCGGGCCAGCTGGCCAGCACGGCGGCCAGGCGTGCCGGCGGCAGCGCCGACAGCTCGAGCAGCGGGCGCAGCGGCTCCAGTTCGGCGGCGACCACGATCAGGCCTTTTTCCACCGGCCGCTGCTTGATCCGCAACAACCGGGTCACCGCCGCCTCGTCGTGCGGATCGCAGCCCAGGCCCCAGACCGCCTCGGTCGGGTAGGCGATGACGCCGCCCTGCTGCAGGGCGGCGACGGCTTGGTTGAGCGACAGGTCGGTCATCCGCGCATGATGCGGCAGGCCGTCGCTTTGCGGCAATGGCGGGGGGCTGGGAGTGGGGATTCGGGATTCGGGATTGGCAAGAGCGAAGCGCGCCTTCCTGCGGTTCCGGGTTCGATCGCTTGCGGGCGGCGCGGGCGGCGCGAGGGCGGGCTTGGTGGGCAGGCTGCGGCCATCTCGATTGTTTCAGTCGCTGCGGCGCTGCGGCCGAAGCAGGTCCGGTGGGCCTGCGATCGCGGCGGGCGTTGTCGGACCGCGTGGCGCGAGGGATGGCCATCGGCCATCCGGCGTCGCTGCTGCGGTGCGGATGTCGCATCCGCAGCAGCGGGGTGGCTCAGGCGCGCTTGGCCGCGGCCTTCTTGACCACTTTCTTGGCGGCTTTCTTCGCGGTCTTCTTGACCGCCTTCTTGACCGCCTTCTTCGCCGCGGGCTTGGCCGGGGCGTCGGCGGCGGCCTTCTTGGCCGCGCTCTTCTTCGGCGCGGCTTCCTTCTTGGCCGCGGCCTTCTTGGCGCCGAAGCCGCGCCGTGCCGGCTTGCCGGTCTCTTCCAGCAGCTTCTGCACTTCTTCCAGGGTCAGCGTGGCCGGCTCGCGGTCCTTGGGGATCTTGCCGTTGAGCTTGCCGTCGCTGATGTACGGGCCGAAGCGGCCGTTGAGCACCTGGATGTCGCTGCCGGCGAATTCCTTGATGATGCGGTTGCGCGCGATCTCTTCCTTCTCTTCGATCAGGAACACCGCGCGCGCCAGGTCGATGGTGTACGGGTCGTCTTCCTTCTTCAGCGAGGCATAGACGCTGCCGCGCTTGGCGAACGGGCCGAAGCGGCCGATGCCGACGCTGACGTCCTCGCCCTTGTCCTCGCCCAGCGCGCGCGGCATCAGGAACAGTTCCAGCGCGTCGTCCAGGGTGATGGTGTGCATGCTCTGGCCCGGCCGCAGCGAGGCGAACTTGGGCTTGTCCTCGGCGTCCTCGGCGGTGCTGCCGATCGCCGCGTACGGCCCGAACCGGCCCAGGCGCACGCTGACCGGCTTGCCGGTCTTGGGGTCGGTGCCGAGTTCGCGCGCGCCGGTGGCCTCGGAGCGGTCCACCGATTCCTTCTTCTCCTCGACCAGTTCCTTGAACGGGCCCCAGAACTTCTCCATCAGCGGCCGCCATTCCTCCTCGCCGCGCGACACCGCGTCCAGCTCGTCCTCGAGCTTGGCGGTGAAGTCGTAGTCGACATAGCGGGTGAAGTGGCCGGACAGGAACTTGCTGACCGCGCGGCCCACGTCCGACGGGCGGAATCGGCGCGCGTCCAGCTCCACGTACTTGCGGAACAGCAGGGTCTGGATGATCGAGGCATAGGTCGACGGGCGGCCGATGCCGTATTCCTCGAGGGTCTTGACCAGCGAGGCTTCCGAGTAGCGCGGCGGCGGCTCGGTGAAATGCTGGTCGGCGTGGATGCGGTCGAGCGGGATGCGGTCGCCGGGCTTCATCGGCGGCAGCTTGCGGCCCTCGTCCTCGTCCTCGGCGGCCTTCTGGTCCTTGCCTTCCTCGTACACGGCCAGGAAGCCCGGGTCGATCACCGTGGTGCCGCTGGCGCGGAAGCTGTGCTCGTTGCCGGCGGCCAGCTCCACGGTGACGGTGTTCATCGTCGCCGGCACCATCTGGCAGGCCACCGCGCGCTTCCAGATCAGCTCGTACAGGCGGCGGCCGTCGTCGTCCAGGTACTTGGCCATCTGCGCCGGGGTGCGCAGCGCGCTGGTCGGGCGGATCGCCTCGTGCGCTTCCTGCGCGTTCTTGGACTTGGTCTGGTACATGTTCGGCTTGTCCGGCAGCGCGCCGGTGCCGAAGTCGCGCGCGATCACGTCGCGGATCTCGGCCAGCGCGTCCTGCGACAGGTTCACCGAGTCGGTACGCATGTAGCTGATCAGGCCGACCGTGCCTTCGTCGCCCAGGGTCACGCCTTCGTACAGCTTCTGCGCCACGCGCATGGTGCGGCTGGTGGTGAAGCCGAGCTTGCGCGAGGCCTCCTGCTGCAGCGTGGAGGTGGTGAACGGCGGCGCCGGGCGCCGCTTGCGCTCCTTGCTGGCCACGTCGGTGACGTGCAGCGCGCCTTGCGCGGCCTTCTGCAGGCGCATCCGCGCCGCTTCGGCGGTGTCGCCGTCGGTGATGGTGAACTGCTCGAACTTCTGTCCGTCGAGCTTGACCAGCTTGGCCGCGAACGGCTGCGAGGGGTGCAGGCAGTCGGCGCCGATGCTCCAGTATTCGCGGGCGATGAAGGCTTCGATCTCCTCCTCGCGCTCGACGATCATGCGCAGCGCCGGCGACTGCACGCGGCCGGCGGACAGGCCGCGCTGCACCTTGCGCCACAGCACCGGCGACAGGTTGAAGCCGACCAGGTAGTCCAGCGCGCGCCGCGCCTGCTGCGCATCGACCAGGTCCACGGCGATCTGGCGCGGGTTGGCCATCGCCTCCTTGATCGCGCGCGGGGTGATTTCGGTGAACACCACCCGGTGCAGCGGCTTGTCCTTGAGCAGCCCGCGCTCCTTCAGGATCTCGGCGATGTGCCAGCTGATCGCCTCGCCCTCGCGGTCCGGGTCGGTCGCCAGATAGATGTCGTCGGCGGCCTTGGCGGCCTTGGCGATGGCCTCGACGTGCTTCTCGTTCTTCTCGATCAGCGCGTAGCGCATCGCGAAGCCGTCGTCCGGGTCCACCGCGCCCTCTTTCGGGATCAGGTCGCGCACGTGCCCATACGAGGCCAGGACGTGGAAGTCCTTGCCGAGGTATTTGTTGATCGTCTTGGCCTTGGCGGGCGATTCGACGATGAGCAGGTGCTTGGACATGGCGGACTGGGCTTCGATGGGCGGGGCGGGCGCCCTGGGGGCGGTAGGGTGGCGCAATTGCTCCGGTTAGTGAAGCGTTGCGGTGTTCAGAGAGGCCGACGCCCGGGGCAGGCACCCCGGGCGTTCAGCTGCGTCTCTTTTTATTAGTGGACATGTCCGGCGGCGGCTGTCAAGCGCCGCCGCCGGCGATGCCGGAAAATGCGCACGCTTGCGAGGCCCTGCCGACTTCCGTTCTTCGGGTCCCGGGTCCCCGGTCCCGAATCCCGGCCTTCAGTGCCAGTTGCCGCTGGCCGCCACGCCGATCAGCAGCAGCATCACCAGCAGCACCACGACCATCAGCACCCCGAACAGCGACAGGATCACCACGGTGACCGTGCCCAGCTTGCGCTGCTGCCACTCCGGGTGGTCGGTATAGGCCCACTTGTCCACCACCAGGGTGTCGCAGAGCATGTCGTGCAGGGCCTGCTTGCGCTCGGTGAAGGCGGCCATCAGGAAGCCGATGAAGATGGTCAGGCTGCTCAGCAGGAAGCCGAAGTAGCGGCCGATGCCGCGGGCGACGCTGATCCGGCTGCCGTCGCCGCGCACCACCTTGATGCCGACCGCCATCTTGCCCAGCGTGGCCTGCTTGGTCGAGGCGTGGAACAGGCCGAAGTACAGCGCCGACATCGCCAGCGGCACCAGGTACACCAGCACCAGCATGACGATGCCGCTGGCGGTATTGAAATTGGGCGTGCTGCCGCCGCCGAGGCCGCTGAAGCCGAAGAAGCCCAGCATGATCGCGAACTGGATCACCTGGGCGACCATGCCGACCAGCATGCCGTCGATCAGGTAGGCGGCGGTGCGCTTCCAGAAGCCGGCCTGCACCACCTCGCCGCCGGCGACGAAGTGCGAGGTCTCGGCGGTCGAGGCACTGGGCGCGGCGTAGGGCGAGTGCACCGCGGCATCGGCCACGGGCGTGGTCCAGGCTGCCGGCAATGCCTGCGCGGGCGCGGCGGGCGGCGCCTCGGCGGCGTCGGCCGGCACCAACGCCGGCGCTGCCTGGGTCAGGCCCAGTTCGTCGACGAAGTCGGCCAGCGGATGCCATTCGCTGAGGCCGTCGCGCCAGACCAGCGTGGTCAGGCCGACCTCGCCGCGCTGAAAGCATTGCTGCAGCGCGTCGGCCGGCATCGGTCCGTGACGCTGTTGCGCCGCGTCGGCGTAGTACCACTCACTCATTCCTGTCCCCCAGGGTTGCGATCGAAAATCCGTTTCCGCTCAGCCGCCGCGGCAGGGCGCGGGCAGGTAGCGGTCGTCCAGCTCGGAACTGCACTTCCAGGCCGAGCTCCGCTCATCGTAGTCCAGCCACAGCGCCTTGCCATCCAGCTTGTCCTTCCCGGGCGCGTGCAAGGTGGCTTCCAGGCCGCAGTGGCCGTTGTCGAAACGGCCGACCCGCACCTGCGCGACGAACTCGCTGGCGTAGCTCTGCGCGGTGCCGAAGCCGTCGTCGCCGTTCACCGGGCAGCGCCCGTGCTGCATGGCGAAACCGGAGATCTGCGCCTTCAGCGGGGTGATGCTGCCGATCGCCAGCGTGGCCTTGGTGCGCAGCGTGTAGTCCTGGTACGCGGGCAAGGCGATGGCGGCGAGGATGCCGAGCATCGACAGCAACACCGCGCCCACCACGACCGCCACGATCGCGCCGACGCCGCAGCCGGACAGGCCGTTGCGCGGGGCCGCAGCGGGCACGGCCGGGGCGGCGCTCGCCGGCGGGGGCAGCGGCGGTGGCGGTGGCGGCGGCTCCGACAGGCCCAGTTCGTCGGCGAGCGCGTGCAGCGGCCGCCACTCCGGCATGCCTTCGCGCCAGATCAGGGTGCTGCGCTCCAGCAGCCCGTCGCGCAGGCGTTGCAGCAGCACCGCGGTGCTCAGCGGGCCGTGCCGCTGGCGTGCCGCGTCGGCGTAGTACCAGGCGCTGTGGGCGGGTTCCTCGTGCATGCGGACAGGGCCCGTCAGTGCGTCAGTGCACCGGCTCCGGCTCGTCGACGAACATCTGCGTTTCCATCCACGCGTAGGCCGCCTCGGCGCCGGGCTGGTTGAACAGCACCATCAGCACCACCCATTTCAGGTCGTCCAGGTCCAGTTCGTCCTGGTCCAGCGCCATCGCCCGGTCCAGCACCAGCTCGCGCTGGTCGCTGTCGAGGATGCCGTGTTGTTCCAGGAACAGCAGGAAACCGCGGCATTCCACGTCGAGCTTGTCCAGCTCCGGGCCGTGGTAGATGCGGATCGGGCCGTCGATGCGCGGTTGCGCCACGGCCGGCCGCTGGTCGGCCAGGGCATCGAGCCAATCGAACGCCTTGCTGATCTCGGTGGGGCTGAAGCCGGCCTGGATCAGGCCATTCTGGAGGGAGTCGCGATCGCGGACCGGGTCCGCATCCTCGCTAAAATAATGTTCGAACAGGTACAGCAGGACATCCAGAATGCTCTCTTTCATTGCCCCTCGGCCTGCGTCGCTAGACGCTGTGGAGGTGAAGAAACTAGGGTTTGCGGGTGTAACGACCTCGTTCGACCGCCACGTAGCCATCCAGTTCCATGGCCAGCAGCATGGAGGACGCCGCCGCGGTCGTCAATCCGGTGCGCGCGATCACTGAATCCATACAGGTGGGGTCGTGGCCCAGCGCCTGCCACAAGCGCTGGTAGTCGGGATGGGGGAAGGACGGCGTGGCGCCGGGGTCGTCGGCGATCCTCTCAGTGGGGGCGCGCAGGCGCCCGCGCAAGGCGTCGGCCAGTTCGGCGGCCAGCGGCGCGACGCCGGCCAGGACTTCCTCGGCGCTCTCCACCAGCCCGGCGCCGTCGCGGATCAGGCGGTGGCAGCCGCGCGCCATGGGGTTGTGGATCGAGCCGGGCAGCGCGAACACCTCGCGCCCGGCCTCGGCGGCCAGGCGCGCGGTGATCAGCGCGCCGGAGCGGGTGGCGGCCTCGATCACCAGGGTGGCCAGCGCCAGCCCGGCGATGATCCGGTTGCGCGCCGGGAAATGGCCGGGCCGCGCCGGGGTGCCGGGCGGATGCTCGCTGACCACCGCGCCGCGCGCGGCGATGCGCTCGCGCAGGGCCGCATGCTGGCGCGGGTAGGCCAGGTCCGCGCCGGTGCCGACCACCGCCACGGTGAGCCCGTCCTGGCGCGACAACGCCGCGGCGTGCGCGGCGGCATCGACCCCGGCGGCCATGCCGCTGGTCACCGCCAGCCCGGCCGTGGCCAGCGCCAGGGCGAAGCGATGCGCGTTGTCGCGGCCGCCGGCGCTGGGCGAGCGGCTGCCGACCACCGCCACCGCCGGATGCCACAGCGCCGCCGGGTCGCCTTCCAGGTACAGCGCCAGCGGCGGGTTGGGGCTGCGCAGCAGCAGCGCCGGATAGTCGGGATCGTGGCAGCCGAGCAGGTACCGGCGCGGCTGCGCCAGCCAGGCCAGTGCGGCGTCCACCGCGGCGCGGTCCGGCTGCCGCAGCGCCGCGATCTGCGCCGGGTCCAGCCCGGCCGCGCGCCAGGCGGCGTCGCCGGCGGCCAGCGCGGCGGCGGGGCTGCCGCAGTGTTCGAGCAGGCGCCTGCGCGGGGCGCTGGCGCCGCCGGCCAGCGCCAGCGCCAGCAAGGCGGGGTCGGCGGGATCGGGGCGCGCGTGGTCGGTCAGGGCGGACATGCGCCCCAGGCTGGGCCACAAACGCGGACGGCGCCCTCGGGCGCCGTCTGCTGTGGATGTAGGACTTGCCCGCGTGCGCGGGTCAGCGTGCGTCCGGGTGCTTCACGTCGTAGCCGATCCGGGTCGGCTTGATGCCGTCCATCACCAGCGCGTAGCTGACCTTGTCGAAGGTGCGGAACACCATCGCGTGCGCGGCGTATTCGTCGGGCAGGGCGACCGTGCCGGCGCCGCCGGTGAAGCCGTCGTCGGCGCGCGAGGTGTTCGGATGGCGCACGCGGTCGTTGACCCGGGTGCCGTGCCGCCACAGCGAGACCACGGTGCCGTTGTCGATGCCTTCGCGGCGGCCGCCGGAGATGGCGATCACGTCGTGCGGGCCGGCGGCGCTGAACGCGTCGGCCACCGCCAGCACGCGCAGCCCGGCGTCGAGCGCCTGCGCCGCGGGCGGGTGCGGGATGAACTGCAGGTCGTAGGGCTGCGCCTCGACCGCGATCAGGCGATCGCCGGCACGCACTTCGCGGGCGCTGTCCTGCAGCAGCAGGGTGGTGGCCTGGCTGCCGTCGGCGGAGACGCGGGTGACCGTGCCGATATTGACCTGGGCCAGTTCGTAGCCCAGCGTCTCGCGGCGCTTGTTGTCCGGCGCGACGAAGCTCTGCCACAGGTTGCCGGTGCCCGGGGTGCTGCGGCCCTCGTTGTTCAGGTCGTCGCTGAGCCTGGGCAGCTCGTAGCGCACGGTCGGGCGCACCACCGCGTAGCGCTGCCCGGCCTGGGCGTTGCTCAGCCCGGTCGCGTAGACCAGCTGCCCGGCGGTGGCGCGCAGCCGGTTGTCCTCGACGCCGACCACGTAGGGCAGGCCGTCGATGCTGTCGGCCACGCGCAGGTTCTTCAGGAACGGTTCGACGTCGGACAGCGGGATCGCGTCGATCGGCTCGTCCTGGCGCGGGCCGGGCTTGACCGTGGCGCGCGCCACGCGGTCCAGGTAGGCCAGGCTGAGCACGTCGCCGGGGTAGATCAGGTGCGGGTTCTGCACCTGCGGGTTGGCCTGCCAGATTTCCGGCCACAGCCACGGCTTGCCGAGGAAGCGCCCGGCGATGTCCCACAGCGTGTCGCCCTTGCGCACCACGTAGGTGTCAGGGTGTTCGGCGGCCATGCTCGCGGAAGCGGCATAGGTCGCCACGGTGAGCATCGCGACGGCGACGACCGTACGGAGTCGATTGAACATGAGTGCGGAGCCTGATTCCCCAACAGGTCCGCGCACTATAGTCCAGAACCCAGGGCGCGGCGCAAGCGCCGGCGAGAACGCGGTAGAATTGTCCGGTCTTGCCGAATTTTCCGGCGCCCCCATCTGGGTACCGCTATGGCCCTGCTTCCCATCCTCGAATTCCCCGATCCCCGCCTGCGCACCAAGGCGGTGCAGGTCGACCCTGCCGACGTGACCACGCCGGCGTTCCAGCGCCTGCTCGACGACATGTTCGAGACCATGTACGAGGCCCCCGGCATCGGCCTGGCGGCCAGTCAGGTGGACGTGCACCAGCGCTTCATGGTCATCGACGTCAGCGAGGAGAAGAACACCCCGCAGGTGTTCATCAATCCGCAGATCGTGCAGCGCGACGGCGAGCAGGTGTACCAGGAAGGCTGCCTGTCGGTGCCGGGCATCTATGCCGACGTGACCCGCGCCGACGCCATCGTCGTGCGCTACCTGGACCGCCAGGGCCAGCCGCAGGAACTGTCCGCCGACGGCCTGCTGGCGGTCTGCGTGCAGCACGAGATGGACCACCTGGACGGCAAGCTGTTCGTCGACTACCTGTCCCCGCTCAAGCGCGAGATGGTGCGCAAGAAGCTGGCCAAGGCGCGCAAGCACGTGGCCTGAAGGCCTGAAGGCCGGGAGTCGGGATTCGGGATTGGGGATTCGTAAGCGCGAGTCGGATTCCCTTCCGGTCGCCGAACCCCGCCGTTGCGAATCCCCACTCCCCACTCCCGAATCCCCGCCCAATGAAAATCGTCTTCGCCGGTACGCCGGACTTCGCCGTGCCGTCGTTGCGCGCGGCCGCGCAGCGCCATGAAGTGGTCGCGGTCTATACCCAGCCGGACCGGCCCGCCGGGCGTGGCCGCGGGCTGACCCCGTCGCCGGTGAAGCTGGAGGCGATCGCGCGCGGCATTCCGGTGCTGCAGCCGGAGACCCTGCGCTCGCCGGAGGCGCTGCAGACCCTGCGCGCGCTGCAGCCGGACCTGATGGTGGTGGTGGCCTACGGCCTGATCCTGCCCAAGGCGGTCCTGGCGATCCCCACCCATGGCTGCTGGAACGTGCACGCCTCGCTGCTGCCGCGCTGGCGCGGCGCCGCGCCGATCCAGCGCGCGATCGAGGCCGGCGACAGCGAGACCGGCGTGTGCCTGATGCAGATGGAAGCGGGGCTGGACACCGGGCCGGTGCTGATGTCGCAGCGCACGCCGATCGGCGACAGCGAGACCGGCGGGCAACTGCACGACCGGCTGGCCGCGCTCGGCGCGCAGGTGCTGGCCGACGGCCTGGGCCTGCTGCGCGCCGGCATCCGCCCGGTGCCGCAGCCGCAGCCGGACGCCGGCGTCACCTACGCGCACAAGCTGGACAAGGCGCAGGCGCGGCTGGACTGGCAGCAGCCGGCGGCGCAGCTGGCGCTGCGGGTGCGCGCGTTCAATCCGTGGCCGATCACCGAGGCGGTGTTGGCCGGCGAGCGCGTGCGCATCCACGGCGCGGTGGCGCTGGAGCTGGCGCATGCGCAGCCGCCGGGCACGGTGCTGGCCGCGTCCAGGCAGGGCATCGACATCGCCTGCGGCCAGGGCGCGCTGCGCCTGCGCGTGCTGCAGCGCGAAGGCGGCAAGGCGATCACCGCCGCCGACTACCTCAACGCCCGGCGCGATCTGCCGGTGCTGGCCTGAACCGGCGCGACCGGCCATGACCCAGACGCCCGTCGCGCCGCCTGCCGCCGTGCCGCCGCCGCCGGGCGTCGCGCCCCGCGTCGTCGCCGCGCGCGTGCTGAGCGCGGTGATCGACCGCGGCCGTTCGCTGAAGGCCGAACTGGCCATGGCGCTGCCGACGCTGCCCGATCCGCGCGACCGCGCCCTGGTCGAGGCGATCTGCTTCGCCGTGCTGCGCCGGCGCCCGGCCTACGAGGCCGCGCTGCGGCTGTGGCTGCAGAAGCAGCTGCCGCAGCGCGACGCCGAACTGCGCACGCTGCTGATGGCCGGCTTCGCCCAGCTCGACGTGCTGGGCCTGGCGCCGCATGCGGCGCTGTCGGCGACGGTGGAGGCGGCGCGGGCATTGCAACGGCCGCGCCAGGCCGGCATGGTCAACGCCTTGCTGCGCCGCGCGCTGCGCGACGGGCTGCCGGCGGTGGCGGCCGACGCCGGCTGGCCGCTGTGGCTGCGCGATGCGCTGCACGCCGACTGGCCCGAACAGGCCGCGGCGATCTTCGCCGCCAGCCAGCAGGCGGCGCCGCTGTGGCTGCGGGTGAACCGCCAGCGCGGCACCCGCGATGCCTACCTGCAGCGGCTGGCCGAGGCCGGCATCGCCGCGCAGGCGGCGCCGGACCTGGCCGATGCGATCCGCCTGGCCGAATCGGTGGCGATGAGCGCCTTGCCCGGTTTCGCCGAGGGCTGGATCTCGGTGCAGGACGGCTCGGCGCAGCAGGTCGCCGACGTGCTGGCGCCGGCGCCCGGCGCGCGCGTGCTGGACGCCTGCGCCGCGCCCGGCGGCAAGTCCGCGCACCTGCTCGAGCGCGACCCGACGCTGCGCCTGACCGCGCTGGACGTGGACGCGCGCCGCCTGGCGCGGGTACGCGAGACCTTCGACCGCACCGGCGCCGGCGCGCAGGCGCTGTTGCAGGTCGCCGATGCGGCGCAGCCCGACACGTGGTGGGACGGCGAGGCGTTCGATGCGGTGCTGCTGGACGCGCCGTGCTCGGCCACCGGCATCGTGCGCCGCCAGCCGGACGTGCTGCTGCACCGGCGGCGCGAGGACGTGGTCGCGCTGCAGGCGCTGCAGGCGCGGCTGCTGGACGCCGGCTGGCAGGTGCTGCGGCCGGGCGGGGTGCTGGTCTACGCCACCTGCTCGCTGCTCAAGGACGAGAACGCGCGCCAGCTGCACGCTTTCCTGGCGCGCACCGCCGACGCCGCGGCCGAGGATCCCGGCGCCGCCTGCGGCCATGCATCCGGCGCCGGCCGCCAGCGCCTGCCCGGCGAGCAGGACCGCGACGGTTTCTTCTATGCGCGGCTGCGCAAGACGGCGTGAAGCGGCCCCGGTATCATCCCGTCCCATGCTGAAGACCCGCGCGTCCCGAGAGTTCTGGTTGCTGGCCATCCTTGCGCTGCTGGTGCTCGGCGCCGGCCTCGGCCTGCGCGATCCGCACCCGGCCGACGAGCCGCGCTTCGCGCTGGTCGCCAAGCAGATGGTGGACAGCGGCAACTGGCTGTTCCCGCACCGCGGCACCGAGCTGTACTCGGACAAGCCGCCGATGCTGATGTGGCTGCAGGCATCGTTCTACGAGGTGTTCGGCAACTGGCGGGTGGCGTTCCTGCTGCCGTCGCTGCTGGCCGGGCTCGGCACGCTGGCCTGCGTCTACGACCTGGGCCGGCGCCTGTGGACGCGCCGGGTCGGCATGTATGCGGCGTATGCGCTGCTGTTCGCGTTCCACTTCACCTACCAGGCGAAGAAAGCGCAGATCGATCCGCTGGTGGTGTTCTACATCACCCTGGCCAACTACGGCCTGCTGCGCCACCTGCTGCGCGGACCGGACTGGCGCATGTGGGCGCTGGGCTGGTTCGCCGCCGGCCTGGGCACGATCACCAAGGGCGTGGGCGCGCTGGCCTTGCTGATGCTGCTGCCGGCCGCGGCGGTAGCGTTGGCGCAGTGGCGCGGGGTCAAGGTCGGCGTGCGCAATCCGCGCTTCTGGCTGGGGCCGCTGGCGTTCCTGGCCGCGGTGTCGATCTGGCTGGTGCCGATGGTGAGCACGGCGCTGTCGGCGAACGAGCCGGAATACCGCGCCTACCTCAACGACATCCTGTTCCGGCAGACCGCCGGGCGCTACACCAAATCCTGGGACCATCCGCACGGGCCCCTGTATTTCTTCGGGGTGATGCCAAGCATGTGGCTGCCGCTGCTGCTGGCGCTGCCGTGGGCGATCCCGGCCTGGGCGCGGCGCCTGCGCCGGCGCGATCCGCGCTACCTGCTGCCGCTGGCGTGGTGGGCGCTGATCCTGCTGTTCTTCTCGATTCCCACCGGCAAGCGCGACGTCTACATCCTGCCGGCGCTGCCGATGCTGTGCCTGGCGATGGCGCCGCTGATCCCGGGGCTGCTGCGCAAGACCGGGGTCAAGCGGCTGCTGCTGGCGTTCACCGTGGTGGTGACCGTGGCGCTGGGCGGCGTGGGCGCGGCGATCCTGGCCGGGCACGGCTTCCGCGTGCGGATGATGGAAGAACGCGGGGTCGACCTGCACACCATCCAGACCCTGGCCTGGATCCTGCTGGCGATCGGCCTGTGGGGCGTGGCCAGCCTGGCGGTGTTCGCGCGGCGGCGTCCGGAACTGGCGCTGGCCTCGTTGCTGACCATGCTGTGGGTGCTGGCCGGGCTGCTGGTGTATCCGCTGATCAACCTGTCCAGTTCCGCCCGCGGGGTGATGGAGGCGGTGGGCCGCCGCATCGGCCCGGACGCGGAACTGGGCCTGGTCGCATGGAAGGAACAGAACCTGTTGATGGCCGACCGCGCCGCGACCACCTTCGGCTTCGTGGTGCCGTGGGACGAGCAGTTGCGCCGCGGCGTGGCCTGGCAGGCGCAGGCGCCGCAGCGGCGCTGGCTGCTGGTGCAGGAGGCGGCGATGCTCGGTTGCATCGATCGCCGCGCCAGTACCCTGGCCGGCGTGTCCAACCGCCGCAACTGGTGGCTGGTGCCGGCCGCCGCCGTGCACGGCCAGTGCCTGGTCACCGCGCACGACCGCGACCAGTTGCGCGAGCAGGACAAGGACCGCTTCGAGTGAGCCGCGGCCGCGCCCGCTTCGGTCGCGACACCGGCGCCGTGCGGGTGCCGGCAGGAGGAGGGGCGTGCCGATGCGTTTGATCCGGGTCATCAGCCGCGACAACGGCGGCGGCCTGAGCCGCGACCTGCAGGTGGTCGCCGAGGCGCTGCGCAGCAGCGGCCGCTACCGGGTGGAGGTGCTCGGCTTCGGCACCGTGCGCTTCGCCAACCATCTGCGCGAAGTGCGCCTGGGCCTGCGCAGCCTGCTGCGCGGCCGCGCCGACCTGCAGATCTTCCTGGAACGGGTCTATCCGCGCTGCCTGGGCGCCGGCCGGCGCAACGTGCTGGTGCCCAATCCGGAATGGTTCCGCCGCAAGTGGCTGCGCTGGCTGCCGCGCTTCCAGCGGGTGCTGTGCAAGACCTGGCAGGCCGAGCAGCTTTTTTCCGCGCTGGGTCCGGAGACTGCGTTCATCGGGTTCTGCAGCGACGACTGCTACCGCCCGGAGGTGCCGCGCGAGCGCGCCTGCCTGCACGTGGCCGGGCGCAGCTCGGCCAAGGGCACCGCGGTGCTGCTGCAGACCTGGGCGCGGCACCCGGAATGGCCGCGGCTGACGGTGGTGCAGAGCGCCAAGAAATCGCGCCCGATCGACGCCGAGAACATCGACTACCTGACCGGCTACCTGGACCAGCGCGAGCTGCGCCGGCTGCAGAACGCGCACCGCTTCCACCTGTGCCCGTCCGAGGTCGAGGGCTTCGGCCACTACATCATGGAAGCGCTGAGCGTCGGCGCGGTGGTGATCACCACCGACGGCGCGCCGATGAACGAACTGGTCAGCGCCGAACGCGGCGTGCTGATCGCGCCGGTCGGCGAACGCGGGGACAACTTCGGCGTGCGCTACCAGATCGACGCGGCCGGCATCGAGCGGGCGATGGCGCAGGCGCTGGCGCTGGCGCCGATGCAATGCGATGCGCTGGGCACCGCCGCGCGCACGTTCTTCGAATCGCGCCAGCGCGAGTTCGGCGAACGCCTGCAGGCGGTGGTGGCCGATCTGCTCGGCGATGCGCCGCCGCCTGCCGCGTCTGCGCCGGCCGGCGATGGCCGCGTGCAGGTCAGGTCGGGTTAGGGGTCGTACTTGGATCATCGCCCCCCACCGCCTTTGCGTCCGTTCCCTTCCTAGATGACCGAAGAAGCCCCGTCGCACCATGCTGCGCGGCCGCCGGCCGCGTCCCATCGCCACAGCGTGGCCGAGTGGGGCGCCGCGTTCGGCCTGCTGTGCCTGCCGGCGCTGGTGGTCAGCATGCCGGGCGGGCTGCTGCCGTTCGGGCTGCTGTTGCTGGCGACCAGCGTGCTGGCGCTGGGCCGCATGCGCCGCGCCGCATCCGGCCTGCAGCCGTCGCTGCGCTGGCTGACGGTGCTGGCGCTGCTGGTGATCGGGTTGTCGGTGTTCTCCCTGCTGTACTTCGGCCAGGCGCTGAAGGACATCGACAACCGCACCCGCTTCCTGGTGCTGCCGTGGACCGCGCTGTGGGTCTACGCGCTGCGCCCGCCGCGGCAGGGGCTGTGGTGGGGCGCGTTGCTGGGCATCTTCGCCACCCTGGTGCTGGCGATCGTGCAGGTGCTGCAGGGCCAGCCGCGCGCCGAGGGCTGGACCAACGCGATCGTGCTCGCCGACGTGGTGCTGGTGCTGATGGTGGTGGCGGTGTTCTGCCGCCCGCCCGGGCGCTGGCCATGGACGCTGCTGGCGCTCGCCGCCGGCTGCGCCACCATCCTGCTCAGCGGCAGCCGCGGCGTGTGGCTGGGCATGTTGCTGCTGCTGGTCGCCACCGCGCTGTGCGTGCGCTGGCGCAGCGGCGCCATGCGCCTGGCGATCCTGGGCGCGATCGCGGCGCTGGCGGCGGTGCTGGTGCTGAGCGTGCCGGCGCTGACCCGGCAGACCCGCCTGGTCGAACTGCATCACGACGTGCAGCGCTACGAGCGCGGCGACAGCGATTCCTCGGCCGGCGCGCGCATCGAGCGCCTGCAGGTGGCGGCCGCGACCTTCCTCGAGCATCCGCTGGTCGGGGTCGGCGTGGGCCGCTTCGACAACGCGATGCTGCGCCTGCCCGATTGCCGCGGCAAGACCTGGGTGGAGCGTTGCCACCTGGGCCACGCGCACAACGACCTGGCCGAATGGAGCGCGACCCAGGGCCTGCCCGGCACACTGCTGATCGTGCTGGTCTACGGCGTGCCGCTGTGGCTGCTGCTGCGCCTGTACCGGCGGCGGCCGTGTCCGCAGTTCCACGGCCCGGCCGCGACCGGGATCATGGTGGTGGCCGCCTACATCCTGTGCGGCATGACCCAGTCGATGTTCGCGCACCAGGTCACCACCGGCTTCTACGTGTCGCTGGTCGGCGTGCTGATCGGGCTGGCGGCCTGGGATGCGGAGACGCCGCGCGCGCGCGCCGGCGCCGCTGAAGGCGCTGCCGGAAGCCGGTAGACTGCCGATCCCGCACCGCCGACCGGCGCGGCGCCGTCCGCGCCGCGACCGCAGGGTGCACCGCTGCCCCGGATACCGAGCGCCATGGCCGACGCCGCCGCGACCACCCTGCCGCTCAGCCTGGTGGTGATGACCTACAACGAAGCCGCCAACATCGCGCGCTGCCTGGACAGCGTGCCGTTCGCCGCCGACAAGCTGGTGGTGGACTGCGGCAGCAGCGACGCCACCGCGGAGATCGCCCGCGCGCACGGCGCGCGCGTGGTCGAGCAGGCCTGGCTGGGCTTCGGCGCGCAGCGCAACTTCGCCTCCACCCAGGCCGCGCACGACTGGATCCTGGTGCTGGACGCGGACGAATTCCTGTCCGACGCGCTGCGTGCCGAATGCCTGGCGCGGTTGCCGCAACTCCTGGCCGAGGACCGGCTGGACGCGGTGTGGCTGCGCCGCAGCACCTGGTACATGGGGGCGCCGATGCGCTGGTACCGGCCGATGGTCGGCGAACGCCTGGCGCGGCTGTACCACCGCGGCCGCGCGCGCTGGAGCGATGCGCGGGTGCACGAATCGCTGCGCTTCGACGGCGCCAGCGCCGAGTTCGCGCCGCCGTTCAACCACCTGCACAACCCGACCCTGGTGCACAAGCAGCTCAAGGTGCTGCGCTACGCCGAACTGAAGGCGCTCGGCTGGCGCGACAAGCGCAAGCCGGTGAGAATGTGGCAGAGCCCGTTCGTGTTCGCCGGCGCCTTCCTCAAGGACTACGTGCTGCGCCTGGCGATGCTCGATGGCTGGCGCGGCTTCGTGGTGGCGCAGACCGCGGCCAGCTACGCGCTGTACAAGCGCATGCGTTACTACGAGATGCAGGTCAACCCGGCCTCGGTGGAACAGGCGCGGGCGCAGCTGCAACGGCACGATCTGGAGCACTGATGAGCAAGCATTACCTGCTGTACGGATCCGAACGCTATGCGCTGGCGATCCTGCGCCCGCTGCAGGCGGCGATCCGCGCGCGCGGCGACCAGGTGGCGTGGTTCTTCGACGGCCCCGGCGCGGCGGACCTGAGCGCCGACGAACGCCACCTGGCCACGGTCGAGGAAGTGCTGGCCTGGGATCCGTACGCGGTGATCACCTCCAGCAACGCCGTGCCGCATTTCTTCCCCGGGGTGAAGGTCGAGACCTTCCACGGCTTCGACGCCGGCAAGCCGCGGCACATCTACGTGCGCGGCTTCTTCGACCTGTACTGCACCACCGGCCCGCGCGACACCGCCGCGTTCGGCGCGCTGGCGCGCAGGCTCGGCCACTTCGCGGTCAAGGAAACCGGCTTCCCCAAGATCGACCCGTTCATGCGCGAGATCGGCGCCGAGCTGGCGCCGGTGCGGCAGCCGCCGGTGATCCTGTACCACTCCACGTTCTCGCCGTCGTGGAGCGCGGCCGGCATCCTCCACGACGAGGTCGCGCGGCTGTCGCGCACGGGCGAATGGCGCTGGATCGTGACCTTCCATCCGAAGATGGACCCGCAGATGGTGGCGCGCTACCGCGCGCTGGAGAACGACTACCTGCGCTTCGCCGACAACGACAACATCCTGGAGCTGTTCCCGCAGGTGGACCTGATGTGCTCGGACACCTCCTCGGCGCTCAACGAGTTCCTGCTCACCTACAAGCCGGTGGTGACGTTCAAGAACCGGCGTCCGGGTCCGCAGCTGATCGACATCGACGACCCGGCGCAGTTCGAACCGGCGATCCGCCGCGCGCTGGCGCGGCCGCCGGAACTGATGGCGGCGATCCGCGACTTCGCCGACGGCCTGCATCCCTATCGCGACGGCCGCTCCAGCGAACGCGTGCTGCGCGCGATCGACGACTTCGTCGCCGAGGGCGGACGCAATCCCCGGCGCAAGCCCTGGAACTTCTGGCGCAAGCTGAAGATCCGCCGGCGCATCGGCTATTGGGGCCGCGGCGCGCGTTGACCGGGCGCGCGGCCGGGCGCTGCGCTTGCCGCTACCAGCGCAGCCGGCGCCGCGCCAGCGCCCGGCTCAACTGCAGGTAGACCGCCCGCGCTTCGGGCTCCGGCAGCAGCCGCACCCGCAACGGCGGCTCGCCATGGCGGGCGCCGGCGGTATCCAGCCACAGCGTCGCGGTGCCGCAGCAGCGGTCCAGCGGCGAACGGGTCAGCTGCAGCGCCTGCAGCTTGTCGATCTCGGCCAGCCGCCACCAGCGCGTCCACCAGCCGCCGCGCACCGCCACGTAGCGGTCGTCCAGCGCATAGCCCATCCGTTGCGCCTGGCGCCAGGCCTTGAACGCCGACCACGGCAGCCACAGCAGCGCCAGCGCGGCCCAGGCGCCGAACGCGCGCCACAGCCCGGCACAGGCCAGCGGCACCAGGCACAGCGCCGGCAGGCATAGCCGCCACCAGCAGCGCGTGGCGATCGCCTGCCAGCGCGGCGGCGGCCACACGATCTGCGGCAGCAGCCGGTGCAGCAGGGCATCGCAGGCGGCCGGGGTCGCCAGCGGCGCCAGTTCCTTCAGCGCCTGCCCGTGCTCGTGGTGCGATTCCATCACCGCGGTGTCGATGTGCAGGCTGCGCCGCCGCAGCAGGCGTTGCAGCACGCCCTCGTGCAGGGTCCAGGCCTGGATCCGGCGCCGCGCCACGCTGCTGCGCAGCCGCGCCAGCAGGCCGCGCTCCACGGTCAGCCGGCGCTCGCTCTCGCTGAGCCGGAAACCGTGGTATTGCAGCAAGGCCAGCGCCATCGACAGCACGCGCATGATCAGCAGCAGCGTGGCCAGCATCAGCGTCACGGTGACGGCGCCGGCCATCCAGCCCAGGTGCAGATTGCTGGCGTAACCGAACAGCTGCTGCCCGTAGCGTTCGATCGCGTTGGAGACCATGCGCTCGGGGAACAGGTGATAGGTGGCGCCGAACGCGGTCATCACCACCACCATGCCGCGGTTGGAGATCAGTCCCTGGCGCAGCACCTCCGCGGTCGGCAGCGCCAGCAGCACGTCGCTGGCCGGTGCGGCGTCCACGTGGGTGGCGGCGGTGTCGTCGCCTGCGCGGTGGCGGATCTGCCGCTCCAACGCCAGCGCCTGGTCCAGCCGCAGCACCCGCATCTGCGCTTCCGGCTTGGTCCCGCCGGCCGACTCCAGCCGCACTTCGGCCACGCCGAACAGCCGGTGCAGCAACGACTGGTGCACGACCACGTTGTGGATGCGCGCGAACGGGATCTCGCGCAGGCTGCGTTCCAGCCAGCCGCTGCGGATGCTCAGGCTGTCGCGGCCGATCCGGTATTGGTAGGTGAGGTAGCGCAGCAGCGACACGGCGATCAGCGCGCTGCCCACCAGCAGCATCATCAGCTGGTCGGCATGGTCGTTGCGGCCGTCGCGCCCGCCGAACACCGCCAGCGCCAGCAGCGGCAGCAGGAAATGCCGCAGGTGCTGCAGCAGCACGAACAGCCACGACCACGGGTGCAGGCGCCGGACCGCGGTGTCCTCGGCGTCCGGGGAGGTGCTCACAGCGCGTCGTCGTCGTGGTCGAGCTGGTGCGCCAGGCGTTCGCGCAGGCGCTCGGCGTCGGCCTGGTCCAGGCCGGGCACGGCCACCGCGGTGTGCCGGGTGCCCGCGGTATGCACCACCAGGGTGGCCAGGCGCGCCAGGCGCTCCAGCGGGCCGCGGCGCAGGTCCAGGTGCTGCACGCGCGAGATCGGCACGTGCACCTCGCTCTGCCACATCCGCCCGCGGCGCAGGTCCAGGCCCTGCGCGTCCAGCCGCCAGCGGATCCGGCGATGGCGCACGAAGGCGATGCAGGCGCCGAACAGCGCGCCCAGCGCGGCCGCGCCGGCACCGATCAGCAACACCTGGCGGCTGTGCGTGGAGAGACCGAAGATCGCCGCGCCGATCAGCACGCTGAGGCCCAGCATGCCGCCGCCGCCGAGCGCGGCCAGCCAGGCGCCGCGCAGCGGCAGCGGCTGCCAGCCGGCATCGGGCGCGGGCGCAATGGCGGCCGCGTCTGCGCCGGGCGCGGCGGGGGGATCGTCCATGGGCGGCGGTGCGGTCACGGCGGGCTCTCGAGCGGGCGGTCGGGCGCACTGCCTGCGCCGCATGGCCTGCGATCCTAACGCGACGGCGGTTGCGGCGTGCGGCGCGGACGCCGGCCTGGGCGGTGTGTGCGCGGCGCGAACCGGCGCCGGTGCGGTCGCGGCAGCGGCCGCCGCCGCGGATCAGCGCGTGGCGTGGAGCAGCGCGTCCACGTCCAGCGCATGGCCGGCGCGGGCCGCCTTGGTGCGCAGATAGCCTTCGTTCTCGGCGGTGATCGCGCCGGTGACCGGGATGCGTTCGACCACGTCGATGCCGGCCGCGCGCAGGCGCTCGGCCTTGGACGGGTTGTTGGTCAGCAGGCGCACGCGCTGGATGCCGAGCCCGCGCAGCATCGCCACCGCGCTGCCGTAGCGGCGCTCGTCGGCGCCGAAGCCCAGCTGCGCGTCGGCGTCGATGGTGTCCAGGCCGTCGTGCTGGTAGCCGTAGGCGCGCATCTTGGTGGCGATGCCGGTGCCGCGGCCTTCCTGGTCCAGGTACAGCAGCACGCCGCCGCCGAGCTCCTTGAGCTTGGCCAGGCCATGCCGCAACTGGTCGCCGCAATCGCACTTCAGCGAGCCGAACAGGTCGCCGGTGAGGCAGGAGGAATGCACCCGCACCGGCACCGGCGCGGACAGGTCGGGCTGGCCGATCACGATCGCGACCTGGTCGCGCTGCGCCACGCCGCCGCGGAACACCACGAACTCGCTGCTGCCCAGCTCGCGCAGCGGCACCTGGGTGCGGGTCACCAGTTCGTAGCTGCCGGCCGTGGTGGTCGCGCAGCCGTGTTCCAGGTCGTCCAGCTGCAGCGACTGGCAGCCCTGGAAGGCGCTGCTGTCCGCGCCCAGGTCCACCGCGATCATCGCCGGCAACAGCAGGCCCAGGCGCGCGATCTCGACCGCGCCGGCATCCAGCGCGTCGCCCGGCAGCCAGTGCGCCGGCAGCGTGCCGTCGCGCAGGTAGGCCAGCGCCGCCAGCGCGTCGTAGGACTGGCCGGCCAGGGCGATGCGCGCGCCTTGCGGCGCGGCCAGGCCCAGCACCTGCGCGCGGGTCGGGGTCAGGAACAGGTAATGCCGCTGCGCCGCCGCCTGGGCGAAGCTCAGGTAGGACTGCGCGGTGCTGCTGTCCAGCGCCATGACCGCGCGCGCATGGCCATGGCGGTCCTCGATGACCACCGGGCGGCCGGCCCGCAGCTCCGAGGCCGCGCGTTCGCTGCGGATCGCGGCGGGATCGCCGAAGGCGTGCACGGAGGTGGGGGCGGGGCTGGTCATGCACGACTCCAAATGGGGATCTCCGGCGCCGCTTCAAGGCTGGGCGGCGGCGGCACGGCCGGGTCGCGTCGCGCGTGGGCGGGCGCGGCCGCGGTTCCGGTCGGCCATTGTCGCGTGGTTTGGCCGCGCCGCCAGCATCCGCGCGGTGGAACGCACTGTGCGCCGTTCGGCATGCGCCGCATGCAACCGCCTACGCCCGCATGGTCACCCACCCGGTTGCGACCGCGACGCGCCGGCAAGTGCGGCGGGCATGTTCAAGCGCGGCCGATTCATTTCTAATCTAGGCCGCCATCGTTTCCAGGACCCGCGCATGCACCTCGTCGAATGCACCGAGCACCGCCATGCCGGCGCGATCCTGGAGATCTTCAACGAGGCCATCGTCCATTCCACCGCCCTGTACGACTACCGGCCGCGCCCGCCGGAGAGCATGGTCGGCTGGTTCGCGGCCAAGCGCGCCGGCGGCTTCCCGGTGATCGGGGTCGAGGACGCGGCCGGCACCCTGCTCGGCTTCGCCAGCTACGGCACGTTCCGCGCCTGGCCGGCGTTCAAGTACAGCGTCGAGCATTCGGTGTACGTGCACCGCGACCACCGCGGCAAGGGCCTGGGACGACGCCTGCTGCTGGCGCTGGTCGAGGCGGCGCAGGCGCGCGGCGTGCACGTGCTGGTGGGCGGCATCGACGCCAGCAACGCCGGCAGCATCGCGCTGCACGAGCAACTGGGCTTCGTGCATGCCGGCACCGTGCGCGAGGCCGGCTTCAAGTTCGGGCGCTGGCTGGACCTGGCCTTCTACCAGCGCATCCTCGCCACCCCGGCGGACCCGCACGACGACTAGCCGCCGGCGCGGGCCGCCGCACGTCCCCTGCGCGGCGTGCCGGCCTAGTGCGGATGCCGGGCGGTGGCGTAGGGGTTGGGTTCGGCCGGGTCCGGGCGCAGCGTGTAGCGCTTGTAGGTCCACTGGTATTGCGCCGGGTCGCGGCGCGCCACCCGCTCCACGCCCTGGTTGAGCGCGGTCGCGGCGCGCAGCGGGTCCGGGTCGGCGATCGCCTCCGGCGCCGGCTGCACCTGCAGCGCGAATTCCAGTTCGTTGCCGACGCGCTCGCACCAGGCGAACAGCACGATCGCGCCGGTGCGTTCGGCCAGCCGGTTGACCAGGGTCATGGTCAGCGCCGGCACGCCGAAGAACGGCGCGAACACGCCGTCGCCGGCCTTGGGCTGCTGGTCCGGCAGGATGCCGACCGCGCCGCCGTCCTTGAGCACCTTGAACAGCTGCCGCACCGCCGGGCCTTCGGCGCGCACCTGGCGCACGTTGTCGCCGCTGCGCACCAGCTGCAGGAAGGCGTCGCCGACGTCGGATGCCGGCGCGCGGTAGACGATGGCGATGTCGCCGCGCGAGGCCAGCCACTGGTTGAGCAGCTCCCAGTTGCCGAAGTGCGGCGCGGCCACGATCACCCCGCGGCCGGAGGCCAGCGCGGCGTCGTACAGCGCCTGGCCGTGGCGCTGGCGCAGCCGCGCCAGGTTCTGCGCCGGCGGCCGGGTCCACAGCACCAGGGTCTCGAACGCCTGCCGCGCGGTGGAGCGCAGCACGTCGCGATGCAGCGCGATGCGCTCGCTGGGCAGCAGCTCCGGATAGGCCAGCTCCAGGTTGCGGCGGGTGACCCGGCTCTCGCGCGCGTCCAGGCGCAGCCACAGCCCGGCCAGGCCATCGGCCAGGCGGCGCAGCCATGGCCAGGGCAGGCGCGCCACGGCGGCGGCGCAGCGGTACAGCAGGGTCGCGAGCGTTGCAGGTTTCATCGCCCCAGTTTATCCGCTGCGCCGGCCGCGCCAGGCCGGGTGCGGCCGCATGACCCGATCGGCATCACGGAATCGGCCCGCTTGCGCGCCGGCGCAACTTCCGCCAACCGCCGCGATTCGGCGATGATCGCGGCGGGATGACGGCGCCCGGCCGAACCCGGATGCTTGCGAATCCCCAATCCCCAATCCCCAATCCCGCCCATGCTCTCCCTGATCCAGCGCGTCAGCCAGGCCGAAGTCCGTGTCGACGACGCGGTGGTCGGCCGTATCGGCCCCGGCCTGCTGGCGCTGGTGGCGGTGGAACCGGGCGACACCGAGGCCAGGTTGCAGCGCATGGCCGAGCGCCTGCTCGGCTACCGCGTGTTCGCCGACGCCAGCGGGCGCATGAACCGCTCGCTGCGCGACACCGGCGGCGGCCTGCTGCTGGTCAGCCAGTTCACCCTGGCCGCGGACACCGGCTCCGGGATGCGGCCCAGCTTCACCACCGCGGCGCCGCCGGCCGAGGCTGAACGCGGCTTCAACCGATTGCTGGACATCTGCCGGGAACGGCACCCGCCAGGGGTGGAAAGCGGGCGCTTCGGTGCCCATATGATCGTCAGCCTGGTCAACGACGGCCCGGTCACTTTCCTGCTCCGGCCCTAGGCCGGGGCGCTCCTGGCGGAGCGATTCATGCTCCTCGTCCGGCAAGCGGCGGTCCGGGCTGTTATAATGCTAGGTTCACTCATTCATCTACCTGCCGGTGGCGCGAGCACTCATGGCCAACGAACGTCCTGCCCAGCAATCCGACATCAAGCAACTGATCAGCAAGGGCCTGGAACAGGGCTATCTGACCTACGCGGAAGTCAACGACCACCTCCCCGACGACCTGGTCGATCCCGAACAGATCGAAGACATCATCGGCATGATCAACGGCATGGGCATCGATGTCCATGAAGTCGCCCCCGACGCCGAGACCCTGCTGCTCAACGACGGCAACACCGGCAACCGCGAAGTCGACGACACCGCGGCCGAGGAAGCCGCCGCGGCGCTGACCGCGCTCGACACCGAAGGTGGCCGTACCACCGACCCGGTGCGCATGTACATGCGCGAGATGGGCACGGTCGAGCTGCTGACCCGCGAGGGCGAAATCGCCATCGCCAAGCGCATCGAGGAAGGCCTCAGCCAGGTCCAGGCCGCGCTGGGCGCGTTCCCGCTGGCGGTGGAGACCCTGCTCGAGGACTACGAACAGCACAAGGAAGGCAAGAAGCGCCTGGCCGAGATCGTGGTCGGCTTCAACGACCTGATCGAGGAAGAGCCGGCGCCGGTCGTGGTCGCCAGCGACGACGACAGCGCCGCCGATGCCGACAGCGACGACGACGACGAGGAAGTCGAAGCCGCCGAGGAAGAGGCCGGCCCGACCGGTCCGGACCCGGCCGAGGTCGCGCGGCGCATGGAGGTGCTGGCCACCGAATACGCCAAGTTCAAGAAGGCGCACGCCAAGAACGGCGCCGAGCACAAGCTGGTCACCAAGCTGCGCACCGACATCGCCGAGGTGTTCGTCACCTTGAAGCTGCCGCTGCCGCTGACCGACGTGCTGGTGCGCAAGCTGCGCGACACCATGGCCCAGGTCAAGGACCACGAGCGTCGCGTGCTGCACCTGGCCACGCACGTGGCGCGGATGCCGCGCAAGGATTTCATCCGCTCCTGGGAAGGCAACCAGACCAACGTGGCCTGGGTCGACGATGCACTGAAGCGCAAGCAGAAGTGGTCCTCGGCGCTGCGCGACGTCAAGGACCAGATCGTCGCCGAGCAGGAAGCCACCGTGGCGGTGGAGCAGGCGACCTACCTGAGCCTGACCGAGCTGAAGGAAATCAGCCGGGCGATGGCCTACGGCGAAGCCAAGGCGCGCAAGGCCAAGAAGGAAATGGTCGAGGCCAACCTGCGCCTGGTGATCTCCATCGCCAAGAAGTACACCAACCGCGGCCTGCAGTTCCTCGACCTGATCCAGGAAGGCAACATCGGCCTGATGAAGGCGGTGGACAAGTTCGAGTACCGCCGCGGCTACAAGTTCTCCACGTATGCGACCTGGTGGATCCGCCAGGCCATCACCCGTTCGATCGCCGACCAGGCGCGCACCATCCGCATCCCGGTGCACATGATCGAGACGATCAACAAGTTGAACCGCATTTCCCGGCAGATGCTCCAGCAGTACGGCCGCGAGGCCACGCCGGAGGAGCTGGCCAAGGAAATGGACATGCCGGAGGACAAGATCCGCAAGGTGATGAAGATCGCCAAGGAGCCGATCTCGATGGAAACCCCGATCGGCGACGACGAGGATTCGCATCTGGGCGACTTCATCGAGGACACCAACGTGGAGTCCCCGATCGAGAACACCACCAACATCAACCTGTCCGAGACCGTGCGCGACGTGCTCGCCGGGCTGACCCCGCGCGAGGCCAAGGTGCTGCGCATGCGCTTCGGCATCGACATGAACACCGACCACACCCTCGAGGAAGTCGGCAAGCAGTTCGACGTCACCCGCGAGCGCATCCGCCAGATAGAGGCCAAGGCGCTGCGCAAGCTGCGTCATCCCAGCCGCTCCGAGCAGCTGCGCAGCTTCCTCGACATCGACTGATCGAGCGCGGTTCGCGGCAACGAAGAGCCCCGCCATGTGCGGGGCTTTTTTGTGGGCGTGGCGTTGGTGGTGTTGCGCATGGTGGCGGTGCATGCCGCCGCCATGCGCTGTCATGTCAGCGGCTAGCCAACCCGTGTGGGAGCGACTTCGGTCGCGACGGGCATTCCTGGTAGAGCCTCGTCGCGACTGAAGTCGCTCCCACAGTGCATCTCCGCGCTATCCGCCTACGCGAACGCCTTGCTGCCGCGCATCACCGCCAGCACGTCGTGGCAGGCGCCCATGGTGTGGTAGTCGGTCTTGCCGGCCGGGCTCTTCTCGTCGCTGTAGCTGCGGTTGTCGCGGCTGAGGATGCGGAACCAGGCGCCGTAGCGGTGGTCGACCAGGTGCTCCCACGAATACGCCCACAATTTGTCGTAGGCGCTGCGGTAGGACGCATCGCCGCTGGCGGCCAGCAGCCTCGCGGCGGCGGCGATCGCTTCGGCCTGCACCCAGAAATACTTGTCGTCGTCGCAGAAGTAGGTCGGGTGTTGCGCCACGTCGGGCACGCCGACCACCGGTTCGGCCTCGCTGCCGGAGGCGAAGCCGTAGACGATGCCGCCGTATTGCGCGTCCCAGCCGTGCGCCAGCGCGGTGTCGAACAGGTGCCGCGCGGTCGGCAGCAGCCACGCCGGCGCGGTGCCGGAAGCGGCCTGCAGGTGCCCGTGCAGCAGCACCAGCAGCTTCGACCACTCCACCTGGTGGCCGGGCTGGAAGCCCCATGGCCGGAACAGGTGCTTGGGATTGTCGCGGTTGTAGTCCCAGTCCACCTGCCAGTTCGCATCGTAGTGCTCCCACACCAGGCCGCCGGCCAGCGCCGCCTGGCGGCGGGTGATGTGGTCGGCGAGCAGCAGCGCGCGCTGCAGGTAGCGCGATTCGGCGCTGGCCTCGTAGGCGGCGATCAGCGCCTCGCACAGGTGCATGTTGGCGTTCTGCCCGCGGTAGCTGGAGAACTGCCACTCCGGCGTGGCCTCGTCGCGGTACAGGCCGGCGGCGGCGTCCCAGTAGCGGGTTTCCAGCAGCTGCCAGGTCTCGTCCATCCACGCGTCGGTGTCGATGCCGGCCTTCTTCGCGGTGGCGTAGGCCAGCAGCACGAACGCGGCGCCGTAGGCGTGCTGGGTGCGGTCCTCGGCGACGCCGTCGCGCAGGGTCCACACGTAGCCGCCGCTGGCGGCATCGCGGTGCACCTCGCGCAGGTAGCGCAGGCCGTGGCGCACGGCCTCCAGGTACTCGGCGGCCAGCGGCGAATCGGCGAATTCGTTCGCCGCCATCGCGTAGTTGAAGACGAAGCGGGTGCTGCTGACCAGGTGGCGGTGGCCGGCGTCGTACACGCTGCCGTCGTCGCGGAAATAGTGGAAGAAGCCGCCATCCGGATCGATCGCGCGCGGATGGTAGAAGGCCATGGTGTCGGCGATGTGCGCGCGCAGCACGGCGGCATCGGCGAAGTCGGGCAGGGGCGTGGCAGGCAGGTTCATGCGGTCGCTGGGAGCCAGGTGGGTGGGGGAAGGGAAAAGAACGGCCAGGCGCAGGCGCGGCGGCAACGTGCCGCCGCGCCCGTGCCGCGGATCAATGCATCGCGCGCGCCACCGGCGTGGCGCCGGGCACCTCGGCTGGCAGGTTGGCCGACAGTCGCGAGCCGCGCAGGCCGTACCAGAGGATGTAGGCGTAGCACAGCAGCGGGATCACGAAGGCGTGCTGGATGCCGACCACGTCGGCCAGCGCGCCCTGCGCCAGCGGCACCAGCGCGCCGCCGACGATGCCCATGATCAGCAGGCTCGAGGCCTTGCTGGTCAGCGGACCCAGGCGCTCGATGGCCACGGTGAAGATGGTCGGGAACATGATCGAGTTGAACAGGCCGATCGCGATCACGCTCCACATCGCCACGTGGCCGGTGCTGATCATGGTCACGATCAGCAGCAGCGAGGCGACGCCGGCGAAGGCGGCCAGCAGCTTGCGCGCCGGGATCACCTGCAGCAGCGCGGCGCCGGCGAAGCGGCCGACCATCGCGCCGCCCCAGTAGAACGCCAGGTAGCGGCTGGCGGTGGCTTCGGTCAGGCCGCCGGTGGTCGGGCCGGAGATGTAGTTGATCAGGAAGCTGCCGATCGACACTTCCGCGCCCACGTACATGAAGATCGCCACCACGCCCCACAGCAGGTGCGACTGGCGCAGCGCATCGCCGAAGCTGTGATGCGACTCGGTGCTGCCGGCATCGTCCTCGCGCAGCGACGGAATGCGCATCACCAGCACGAACACCGCCAGCAGCAACAGGCCGCCGGCCAGCAACAGGTACGGCACCTGTACCGATTGCGCCTGCGCGCCGCGATAGGCCGCCTGCTCGAGCGCGCTCATCGCCGCGATCTTGTCGGCCGACAGCACCGCGGTGGCCAGGATCAGCGGGCCGATCAGCAGCGGGAACACCGTGGTGCCCAGCGAATTCAGCGCCTGCGCGAAGTTCAGCCGGCTCGGCGCCTTGCTCGGTTCGCCGATCAGGCTGATGTACGGGTTGGCCGCCACCTGCAGCAGGGTGATGCCGCTGGCCAGCACGAACAGCGCGGTCAGGAACAGCGGATACGACGGCAGCCGCGCGGCCGGGTAGAACATCGCCGCGCCGATCGCCGCGACCACCAGGCCGATGACGATGCTGGCCTTGTAGCCGACCCGCGCCACCACCGCACCGGCCGGCAGCGACATCAGGAAGTACGCGCCGAAGAAGGTGAACTGGATCAGCATCGACTGCGCGTAGTTCATCTGGAACACGGCTTTCAGATGCGGGATCAGCACATCGTTGAGGCTGGTCAGGCCGCCCCAGGTGAAGAAGATCATGCTGACCACCGCGATGGCGGCAGTGTTGGACAGCGGACGACGGCTCATGCAGCGACTCCGGGGACGGGCGATAGGGCGACCCGGCTGCTGGCACGCAGGCACAGCCGGGACGGGGCGATGGTAAGGGCAGGCAGTGACTGTTGCTGGCGCAGCGCGTCCAGCACCAGCTGCGCGGCCTGCATGCCGCGTTCGCGCGGGGCGACGGCGACGGTGGACAGCGGCGGGGTGGCGACGGCGGCTTCGGCGATGTCGTCGAAACCGACCAGCGCGTAGTCGTGGCCGGCGTGGCGGCCGCGTTCGGCCAGGCCGCTGGCCAGGCCCAGCGCCACCACGTCGTTGTAGCAGACCAACGCGGTCGGCAAGGGATCGCGCGCGCACAGCGCGCCGGCCTGGCGCGCGGCTTCCAGCCGGGTCGGCGCGCATTCGATCAGCCAGGCCGGGTCGGCGGCGATGCCGGCGGCGGCCAGCGCGTCGCGGTAGCCGGCGCGGCGTTCGGCGCAGGAACTGGACTGGCGGTGGCCGCCGAAGAACGCGATCGCACGGTGCCCGAGCGCCAGCAGGTGCTCGGTGGCCAGGCGCGCGCCGCGGCGGTTGTCCAGCGCCAGCAGCGGCCAGTCGCCGTCCAGCGCGCGGTTGAACAGCAGCACCGGCAGCCGCGTGCCCAGCAACTGGCGCAGCCGTGCCGCGTCGGTGTTCTCGGTCGGCGACAGGATCAGCGCCGCCGGCTGGTGTTCGATCAGCGAGGCCAGCACGCTGTGCTGGCGCTCCGGCGATTCGCCGGTGCTGCCCATCAGCATCACGTAGCCGGCCTCGGCCAGCGCCGCGTCCACGCCGCCGGCGAATTCGGCGAAGAACGGATTGGCCAGGTCGTTGACCACCAGCGCCACCGCATTGGAGGCGCGCCCGCGCAGGCTGGCCGCGCCGCGGTGGTAGACGTAGCCCTGCCGCGCGATCTCCGCCGCCACCCGCGCGCGCGTGTCCGCATGCACCAGCGGGCTGTTGCGCAGCACCAGCGACACGGTCGCCCGCGACACGCCGCAGGCGGCGGCGATGTCGGACACGGTGACGCGTTTGTCGGCGGGGGACGACGGCACGGCGATTAGACCGGTTCAAAAGGCCGCCCATCCTGCGCCGTCGTGATCCGCTGCGCATTTTGCAGTGCAGCAAAATGCAGGCGGCTTTTGTGGTATCCGTTTGGACCGATTCGGCCGGGGAGTTCTCCATGCGTCATACCTGGACCAAGCGCGCCGCCGCGGCGCTGTTGCTGGCCGCCGTGTGGCCGGCGGCACATGCCGCCACCGAACAGGCCGCGGCCAGTGCGGCCAGTCCGGGCGAGCGCGCCGTCGCCGCGGTGGACCCGTTCATCGGCACCGGCGGCGAAGGCCATACCTATCCCGGCGCCACGGTGCCCTTCGGCATGGTCCAGCTGAGCCCGGACACGCGCATCCAGCCGCGCAAGGACGCCTACGGCTGGGCCGCCGGCTACCGCTACGACGACCGCAGCCTGGTCGGGTTCTCGCACACGCACTTCTCCGGCACCGGCCATTCCGACCTGGGCGACGTGCTGCTGATGCCGATCAGCGGCGCGGTGCGGCTGGAGCGCGGCGATCCGGACAAACCCGGCAGCGGCTACAGCTCGCGCTTCCGCCACGACGACGAACGCGCCGAGCCCGGCTACTACGCGGTGACCCTGGACGACTACCAGGTGCGCGCCGAGCTCACCGCCAGCGCGCGTGCCGGCGTGCACCGCTACACCTTCCCCAAGGGCCAGCCGGCGCACGTGCTGCTGGACCTGCGCACAAGCATGTACGACTACCCGGGCAAGATCAGCTGGTCGCGGCTGCGCGTGCGTGCCGACGGCACCGTCACCGGCTTCCGCGAAACCCGTGGCTGGGCGCCGGGGCGGCAGCTGTACTTCGCGCTGCGCTTCTCGCAGCCGCTGCGCGGCCATGCCCTGCACAACACCGAGCAGGACATTCCCTACAAGGGCTTCCCGCCGCCGGGCGACAGCGACCCGGCGCAGCGCGCGCAGATCGAAGGCCGCCAGCTGGTGGCCAGCTTCGACTTCGGCCAGGCCACGCGCGAGCCGCTGCTGGTGAAGGTGTCGATCTCGCCGGTCAGCGAGGACAACGCCATCGCCAACCTCGACGCCGAAGTGCCGGGCTGGGACTTCGACGGCGCGCGCCGCGCCGCGCGCGCGCAGTGGGCGCAGGCCTTGGGTGCGGTGGAAGTGCAAGCGCCGCCGCAGCAGCGCACCCAGTTCTACACCGCGCTGTACCACAGCCTGCTCGGCCCCACGCTGTTCATGGACAGCGACGGCCGCTATCGCGGGCCGGACAACGCCGTGCACCAGGCGCAGGGCTACACCAATTACTCGACGTTCTCGCTGTGGGACACCTACCGCGCGCTGCATCCGCTGCTGACCCTGGTACAGCCGCCGCAGCGCACCAACGACATCGTCAATTCGCTGCTCGCGCACCGCAAGAACAGTCCGTACGGCGTGCTGCCGGTGTGGTCGTTCCAGGGCCTGGAGACCTGGTGCATGATCGGCTACCACGCCGTGCCGGTGATCGCCGACGCCTACATGAAGGGCATCCGCGGCTACGACACCAACGCCGCGCTCGAGGCGATGGTGGCCAGTGCGAACTACGGCCCCTACGACGGCATCGCCCAGTACCGCGAACTGGGCTACGTGCCGATCGACGAGGAAGGCGAGGCCGCGTCCAAGACCCTGGAGTACGCGTTCGACGACTGGACCATCGCGCGCATGGCGCAGGCGATGGGCCGCAGCGAGGTGGCCAGCGAATTCGGCAAGCGCGCCGGCAACTGGCGGCACGCCTTCGACGCCGGCACCGGCTTCATGCGCGCGCGCAAGCGCGACGGCAGCTTCCGCGAACCGTTCGACCCCAGCGCCAGCGGCTACGGCAGCGACTACACCGAAGGCAACGCCTGGCAGTATTCCTGGTACGTGCCGCAGGACGTGGCCGGCCTGGCCCGCGCGCACGGCGGCGAAGACAAACTGCTGTCACGGCTGGACCAGGTGTTCGAGGCCAAGGTCGATCCCAAGGTGTTCGAACACATGGAAGACATCACCGGGCTGATCGGCTGGTACGCGCACGGCAACGAACCCAGCCACCACGTTGCCTATCTGTATGCGTACGCCGGGCAGCCGTGGCGCACCCAGGCGCGGTTGCAGCAGATCATGCGCAGCCAGTACGCGGCGCGTCCCGACGGCCTGGCCGGCAACGACGACCTGGGGCAGATGTCGGCCTGGTACGTGTTCACCGCACTGGGTTTCTATCCGGTGGCGCCGGCCAGCAACCAGTACATCATCGGCCGTCCGTTCCTGCCGCATGCCACGCTGGCGCTGCCCAACGGCAAGCGTTTCAGCATCGTCGCCGACGGCCTGGACGACGCGCATCCCTACATCGGCAGCGTCACCCTCAACGGCCGCCCGCTGGAGCGCGCCTTCCTGCGCCACGAGGAGATCATGGCCGGCGGCGAACTGCGCTTCACCCTGCAGGCCGAGCCGAACACCGCCTGGGCGGCGGGCGGGGCCGAGCGCGCTTATTCGATGAGCGAATAGACGCACGACGCACGATCGCCGCTCCGGTTGCCGCGATGGACCTGTGCGGGGCCGTCGCGGCGACCCACACCGCACGCCGTGTCCTTTCCTTCGGGCGCCACTGCCCGCCCACGCGCGCAAGCCGTCGCAGGCGCGTGAACGGAAGATGACGTTAAGGCGTCGCCACTGCTGCGTGGCAGTGCGCAGTGCTTCGCAAACGCCCATGCGGCGGCGCTGCAACATCTGATCGGCCCGCGTCCGTGGTTAGCCGCCGTATGCGCCTGCTTAATGCCATGAACACATTTCATTGGCATCGCCTGTGGTCTTGTGGCGCTGTCGCATCGCATCGAGCGGCATGGTCGCCCCGGCGCCCAATCCGATTGCCGATGCGGCACATCGCGCAGGTGCATTCCGTTTCCGTCCCGTGAGATGGCCGATCCGGGCTGCCGATGGCGATCGCTGCGGTCTGGTCGCGCACCCCTCATCACGCCGAACGGGATATCCGAATGCATGTCTGCCTGCTGTCCCCCCCGAGCCACCACGACACGGCCGCGCTGGAGGCGGCCATGGCCGCCGCGCAGGCCAATGGCTGCGACCACGTGGTGCTGCCCAACCCATTCGCGCAGGACCCGCAGGGGCGGCTGGCGGATCCGGCGGCCGACGATGCCGCGGGCGACGCGCAGCTGCAGCAGTGGCTGGCGCTGGCGCAGAAGCACGGACTGAAACTGCTGGTCGATCTGCGCATCGACGAGATCGGCGGCGGCAGCCGCCTGCTGCAGGAACATCCTCACTGGTTCCGCGCGCGCAGCTCGGCGCTGCCGGATCCGCGCACGCAGCGCGGCACGCCGGACATCGCCCAGGGCCGCTTCGCCTACGCCGAGGAAGGCGCAGGCTTGGCGCAGTGGTGGAGCGTGCGCCTGCGCGATTGGCTGCGCGGCGGCCTGGCCGGCTTCCGCGTGCTGCAGCCGCAGCGCGTGCCGGCCTCGCTGTGGCGCAGCCTGATCGCCGGCGTGCAGGCGGAGGTGCCCAACGCCAAGTTCGTGGCCTGGACCCCGGGCCTGGGCCTGGAGGCCTTGCGCGGCCTGCACGGCGCCAATTTCGACGCGGCGTTCTCGTCGCTGGCGTGGTGGGACGGACGCGGCAGCTGGTTCTTCGACGAGGACGTGGCGCTGCGCAGCCTGGCGCGCCGGGTCGTGGCCACCATCGATCCCGACGCGCCTTCGGATGCGCAGCCGCCGCTGCAGCGCACGCAGCGCGCGCGGCTGGCCGCCGCGTTCGGCGATGCCTGGGCGATCGCCGAACCCGCCGCAGTGCCGGTGCCGGCCGACACCGATGCCGACGCAGCGCCGGCCATCCCGGTCGATGCCACGCACGGCCTGCGCCTGCGCCCCTTGCTGCGCGACGGCGCGTTGACCGCGGTCGCGGTGGAACCGCTGGGCGCCGCGCCGTGGCTGGTGCTGCTCAACAGCGACCGCGACCACCTGCTGCCGGTGCCGGGGTCGGCGCTGTTGCGCCTGCTCGGCGACAGCGAATCGCTGCTCAGCGACCAGGGCGAGCCGATCCAGGGCGACCAGGGCGGCACCCTGGAGGCGGGCGAAGTGCGGATCTACCGCAGCGTGCCGGCGCGCCCGGTGCTGGCCGCCGCGCGTGCGCGCACGCCGGCCGACGTCGCCGCCGGCGCGGCACGTGTGTGCATCGAGGCGGTGACGCCGTCGGTGGACGACGGCCGCTTCCCGGTCAAGCGCACCGTCGGCGACCGCATCTGCGTGGAAGCCGACGCGTTCTGCGATGGCCACGACCGCATCGCGGTGGCGCTGCTGTGGCGCGCCGCCGATGCGCGCAGCTGGTCCAGCGCGCCGATGCGCGCGCTGGGCAACGACCGCTGGCGCGGCGAGTTCCCGCTGGAACGGCTGGGCCGCTACGAGTTCCGCATCGAAGCCTGGCGCGACATCTTCGCCACCACCCACGCCGACCTGGAGAAGAAACGCGCCGCCGGCACGCTGCTGCCGGTGGACGTGCAGGAAGCGCTGGCCCAGGTCGAGGCCGCGCGCGCGCGCAGCCGCGGCGCCTTGAACTCACGGCTGAAGGCGATCCTCGCCCGCATCACCCGCAGCGAGGATCCCGCCGCCCGCGCGGAGATCCTGCTGGAACCCGGCACCGCCGACGCGATGGCGCGCGCCGACGACAAGCCGTTCCGTACCGAATACCCGATGACCTTCCGCGTCGAGGCCGAGCGCCGCGGCGCGCATTTCTCCAGCTGGTACGAGTTGTTTCCGCGTTCGCAGAGCGGCGACCCGGCGCGCCACGGCACCTTCGACGACGTGATCGCGCGCCTGCCGCATATCCGCGCGATGGGCTTCGACGTGCTGTACATGCCGCCGATCCACCCGATCGGCGAGAAGAACCGCAAGGGCCGCAACAACGCCGTGACCGCGCAACCCGGCGAGCCTGGTAGCCCATATGCGATCGGCTCGTCCGAGGGGGGGCATACCGAAGTGCACGCCGAACTCGGCGGTCTGGAGGGCTTTCGTCGGCTGCGTGCCGCCGCGGCCGAGCAGGGCCTGGAACTGGCACTGGATTTCGCGATCCAGTGCGCGCCGGACCATCCCTGGCTGCGCGAGCATCCGGACTGGTTCACCTGGCGCGCCGACGGCTCGATCCCGTACGCGGAGAATCCGCCGAAGAAATACCAGGACATCGTCAACGTCGATTTCTACGCCAGCGGCGCGGTGCCCGAGCTGTGGAATGCGCTGCGCGACGCGGTGCTGTTCTGGGTCAACGAAGGCGTCAACCTGTTCCGCGTCGACAACCCGCACACCAAGCCGTTCCCGTTCTGGGAATGGCTGATCGCCGAAGTGCGCGGTCGCCATCCGCAGGTGGTGTTCCTGTCCGAAGCCTTCACCCGGCCGAAGCCGATGTACCGGCTGGCCAAGGTCGGCTTCTCGCAGTCCTACACCTACTTCACCTGGCGCCAGCACAAGGCCGAGCTGCAGGCCTACATCGAAGAGCTCAACACCGGCACGCCGCGCGAATGCTTCCGCCCGCATTTCTTCGTCAACACGCCGGACATCAACCCGGTGTTCCTGCAGCAGAGCGGCCGCGGCGGGCACCTGATCCGCGCCGCACTGGCGACCACGCTGTCGGGCCTGTGGGGCATGTACCAGGGCTTCGAACTGTGCGAGGCCACGCCGCTGGCGCCGGGCAAGGAGGAGTACCTGGATTCGGAGAAATACCAGCTGCGCGCCTGGCCCGAGCGTGCGCCCGGCGACATCGTCGACGAGATCACCCGCCTCAACCTGCTGCGCCGCCAGCATCCGGAACTGCAGTCGCACCTGGGCACGCGTTTCTATCTCGCGCAAAACGACCAGGTGCTGTACTTCGGCAAGTTCCTGGACGAGGCGCACCTGGCGCGCAGCCGCAGCCTGGTGCTGGTGGCGATCAGCCTGGATCCGCACGCCGCGCAGGAGGCGCAGATCGAAGTGCCGCTGTGGGAACTGGGCCTGCCCGACCACGCCAGCGTCGCCGTGCAGGACCTGTGGGACGGCCATGAATTCGCCTGGCACGGCAAGCCGCAAACCATTCGCCTCGATCCCTCGCGGCCGTTTTCCCTATGGCGTATCCGCGCCGGAGCCACGCCATGAATGTTGCACTCGCACTGCCCGCCGACAGCGAGGCGCGCCCGCTGGCGCGCGATGCGCTCTGGTACAAGGACGCGATCATCTACCAGGTGCACGTCAAATCGTTCTTCGATTCCAACGACGACGGCATCGGCGATTTTCCCGGCCTGATCTCCAAGCTGGACTACATCGCCGACCTCGGCGTGGACACCATCTGGCTGCTGCCGTTCTATCCCAGCCCGCGCCGCGACGACGGCTACGACATCGCCGAGTACATGGCGGTGCATCCGGACTACGGCAGCATCGCCGACTTCGAACGGCTGGTGGCGCAGGCGCACGCGCGCGGCATCCGCATCGTCACCGAACTGGTGATCAACCACACCTCCGACCAGCATGCCTGGTTCCAGCGCGCGCGAAACGCGCCGGCCGGCTCGCCGGAGCGCGACTTCTACGTGTGGTCCGACAGCGACCAGGACTACGCCGGCACCCGCATCATCTTCTGCGACACCGAGAACTCCAACTGGACCTGGGATCCGGTCGCCGGGCAGTACTTCTGGCATCGCTTCTACTCGCACCAGCCGGACCTGAACTTCGACAACCCGGCGGTGCTGGAGGCGGTGCTGGAAGTGATGCGCTTCTGGCTCGACCTGGGCGTGGACGGGCTGCGCCTGGACGCGGTGCCGTACCTGATCGAGCGCGACGGCACCTCCAACGAGAACCTGCCCGAGACCCACGCGATCCTGCGCCGCATCCGCGCCACGCTGGACGCCGAGTACCCCGACCGCATGCTGCTGGCCGAGGCCAACATGTGGCCGGAAGACACCCAGCAGTACTTCGGCGAGAACGCCGACGAATGCCACATGGCGTTCCACTTCCCGCTGATGCCGCGCATGTACATGGCCATCGCGCGCGAGGACCGCTTCCCGATCACCGACATCATGCGCCAGACCCCGGAAATCCCGGAGAGCTGCCAGTGGGCGATCTTCCTGCGCAACCACGACGAGCTGACCCTGGAAATGGTCACCGACTCGGAGCGCGACTACCTGTGGCAGACCTACGCCGCCGACCGCCGCGCGCGCATCAACCTGGGCATTCGCCGGCGCCTGGCGCCGCTGCTCGAGCGCGACCGCCGCCGCATCGAACTGATGACCTCGCTGCTGCTGACCATGCCCGGCACGCCGGTGCTGTACTACGGCGACGAGATCGGCATGGGCGACAACATCCACCTCGGCGACCGCGACGGCGTGCGCACCCCGATGCAGTGGTCGATCGACCGCAACGGCGGCTTCTCGCGCGCCGACCCGGCCGCGCTGGTGCTGCCGCCCATCATGGACCCGCTGTACGGCTTCCAGGCGGTCAACGTCGAGGCGCAGCAGCGCGACCAGCATTCGCTGCTCACCTGGACCCGGCGCATCCTGTCGGTGCGCAAGCGCTACCGCGCCTTCGGCCGCGGCCAGTTGCGCTTCCTGTACCCCGGCAACCGCCGCCTGCTTGCCTACCTGCGCTGCCACGAGGACGAGACCGTGCTGTGCGTGGCCAACCTCTCGCACACGCTGCAGGCGGTGGAACTGGACCTGTCCGAGTTCGAAGGCCGCGTGCCGGTGGACATCATCGGCGGCGGCAGCTTCCCGCCGATCGGGCGCCTGACCTACCTGCTCACCGTGCCGGCGTTCGGCTTCTACGCGTTCCAGCTGGTCGGCAACGCCACCCTGCCGGACTGGCACGTGCCCGCGCCGATGCCGCTGCCCGACTACCAGACCCTGGTGCTGCGCGGCGCGGTCGATGCCGACCCGCTGCTGCCGCACCTGGGCACGCTGGAGCGCGACATCCTGCCGGCCTGGCTGTCCACGCGGCGCTGGTTCGCGGCCAAGGACCGCGCGCTGCGCGGCGTGCGCATCGCCCGGCGCACGCCGCTGCCCGGCAGCGACGGGCTCACCCTGCTGGAGATCGAAGCGGAACTGGAGCATGGCGAACGCGAGCGCTACATCCTGCCGCTGGGCATCGTCTGGGACCGCGAACAGCCCAGCGTGCTGGCCGAGCAGCTGGCGCTGGCGCGGGTGCGGCATGGCCGCGAAGTCGGCTACCTCACCGACGGCTTCGCGCTGAAAGCGCTGACCCGCAGCACGCTCGCCGCCTTGCGCGAGGGCGCGGTGATCTCGGTGGATGGCGAAACCCATGCCGGCGCCGATGCCGCGCCCGAACAGATCCGCTTCTGCCCCACACCGGCGCTGGCCGCGGTGCAGATCGCCGATGATGCCGAGATCCGCTGGCTGTCGGCCGAGCAGAGCAACAGCTCGCTGATCGTCGGCGACAAGGCCGTATTCAAGCTGCTGCGCCGCGTCTCCGCCGGCGCCAATCCCGAGATCGAACTCGGCGCGCGCCTGACCGAGATCGGCTATGCCAACGCCGCGCCCTTGTTCGGCCACGTCACCCGGGTCGATGCGCAGGGCGGGGAAACCACGCTGGCGCTGCTGCAGGGCTTCGTGCGCAACCAGGGCGATGCCTGGCGCTGGACCCTGGACCACCTGGCGCGCGGCGCCGAGGAATACGCCGCCGCGCAGGACGAGGCCGCACGCGAGGAGAGCGTCGCCGGCTACGACGCCTTCGCCGCCGTGGTCGGCCGGCGCCTGGCCGAATTGCACGACGCGCTGGCCCAGCCCACCGACGCCGCCGCGTTCGCGCCGCAGCCGGTGGACGATGCGGCCGCGCGGCAGGTGGTCGCCGGCGTGGAGCACGAAGTGCAGGCGATGTGGGACACCTTGTCCTCGCATCGCGACGGCAGCGAGGACGGCGCCGAGCGCGCCGCGGTGGACGCCTTGCTCGCGCAGCGCCCGCGCCTGGACGCCTGGCTGCGGCAGGCGCCGGCCCTGCTCGCCGGCGCGCTGCTGACCCGCGTGCATGGCGATTTCCACCTCGGCCAGATCCTGGTTGCGTTCGACGACGTGGTGCTGATCGACTTCGAAGGCGAGCCGGCCAAGTCGCTGGAAGAACGCCGCGCCAAGGCCAGCCCGCTGCACGACGTGGCCGGCTTCCTGCGCTCGCTGGACTACGCCAGCGAAGTGTCCGCACGCGGCGAGGAGGGTACCGCCGCGCGCGCCGGGGTCGGCCTGGACACCGCGCTGGACGCCTTCCTGTCCGCGTTCCGCAGCCGCGCCAGCGCCACCTTCCTGGCCGCCTACCGCCAGGTGCTCGACGCCAGCCCGCATCCGTGGGTGGCGCCGGCCGCCTTCGAGACCACCACCCTGTTGTTCCTGATCGAGAAGGCCAGTTATGAAATTCGCTACGAGGCCGCCAACCGCCCGGCCTGGATCATGGTGCCGATACAGGGACTGTTGCGCATACTCGAGCGCTTTCCCGCGCCCGAGGAGGCGATTCGATGAGTGATGCCGGCCACGCCTGGGACGAGGCGACGCTGCGTGCCTTCGCCAACGCCCGCCACGGCGATCCGTTCGCCGTGCTCGGCGCGCACCGCATCGGCGACGCGCGCGTGCTGCGCAACTACCTGCCCGGCGCCGAAGCGGTGATCGCGGTGCTCGACGACGGCCGCGAGGTTCCGCTGCAGGAAGGCCCCAGCCCCGGCTTCTTCGCCGCCACGCTGCCCGACGACGGCCGCTACCGGCTGCGCATCCGCTGGCCCGGCGGCGAGCAGGTCACCGAGGACCCCTATGCCTTCGGCCCGCAGCTCAGCGATTTCGACCTGCACCTGATTGCCGAAGGCCACCACCTGCAACTGGCCGATGCGCTGGGCGCGAACGTGGTCGAGGTGGACGGCGCGCGCGGCACCCGCTTCGCGGTGTGGGCACCCAACGCCACCCGCGTGGCGGTGATCGGCGACTTCAACACCTGGGACGCGCGCCGCCACCCGATGCGCCTGCGCCACCAGGCCGGCGTGTGGGAACTGTTCGTGCCTGGCGTCGACGTGGGCGCGCACTACAAGTACGCCCTGCGCGGCCCGCGCGGCGAAGACCTGCCGGCCAAGGCCGACCCGGTCGCGCGCCGCGCCGAACTGGCGCCCGGCACCGCCTCGATCGTGGCCGATCCCACCCCGTTCCAGTGGCGCGACGACGCCTGGATGGCGTCGCGCGCGCGCCGCCACGGCCCCAGCGCGCCGCTGAGCGTGTACGAGATCCACGCCGGCTCGTGGATGCATGCCGCCGACGGCAGCATGCTCGACTGGGATGCCCTGGCCGACCGCCTGATTCCCTACGTGGCCGACATGGGCTTCACCCATATCGAACTGATGCCGGTCACCGAACACCCGTTCGGCGGCTCCTGGGGCTACCAGCCGCTGGGCCTGTTCGCGCCCACTGCGCGCTTCGGCTCGCCCGACGGCTTCGCCCGCTTCGTCGACCGCTGCCACCGCGAGGACATCGGCGTCATCGTCGATTGGGTGCCGGCGCATTTCCCCACCGACGCGCACGGCCTGGCCCATTTCGACGGCACCTCGCTGTACGAACACGCCGACCCGCGCGAAGGCTTCCACCGCGACTGGAACACGCTCATCTACAACCACGGCCGGCGCGAAGTCTCCGGCTTCCTGATCGCCAGCGCCCTGGAATTCCTGCAGCGCTACCACGTCGACGGCCTGCGCGTGGACGCGGTGGCCTCCATGCTCTACCGCGACTACAGCCGCAACGCCGGCGAGTGGGTGCCCAACATCCACGGCGGCCGCGAGAACTACGAGACCATCGCCTTCCTGCGCCGGCTCAACCAAGTGGTCGCCGAACACGCCCCGGGCGCCATCACCATCGCCGAGGAATCCACCGCCTGGCCCGGCGTCACTGCAGACCTGGCGCACGGCGGCCTGGGTTTCAACTACAAGTGGAACATGGGCTGGATGCACGACAGCCTGCACTACATCGAACTGGACCCCATCTACCGCCGCTACCACCACGGCGAACTGACCTTCAGCATGGTCTACGCGTATTCCGAGCGCTTCATGCTGCCGATCTCGCACGATGAAGTGGTGCACGGCAAGCGCTCCCTGCTCGGGCGCATGCCCGGCGACGACTGGCAGCGCTTCGCCAACCTGCGCGCCTACCTCGGCTACATGTACACCCACCCCGGGCGCAAGTTGCTGTTCATGGGCTGCGAAATCGCCCAGCCCACCGAGTGGAACCACGACGCCGCGCTGCCCTGGCACCTGCTCGACGACCCGCGCCACCGCGGCATCCAGCGCCTGGTCCGCGACCTCAACCGCCTGTACGCCGAACACCCCGCGCTGCACGCCCGCGACGACACCCCCGACGGCTTCGCCTGGGTCATCGGCGACGACGCCGGCAACAGCCTGTTCGCCTACCTGCGCACCGCCCAGGGCAGCGACGCCCCGCTGCTGGTGGTGGCCAACCTCACCCCGCTGGTGCACCACGGCTACCGCATCGGCGTGCCCCGCGGCGGCCGCTGGCGCGAACTGCTGAACTCCGACGCCGAGATCTACGGCGGCAGCAACACCGGCAACGGCGGCAGCGTGCGCACCGAGGCAATCGGCGCCCATGGGCATCCGGCCTCGCTGTCACTGACCATCCCGCCGCTGGGGGTGCTGGTGTTGGGGTTGGAGGATTGAGGGGAGGGCGCTTGCGCGCTTAGCGGCGTCGCATCGGCCGTCGATGCGGCGCTGTTGTGGAAAAGCAGGCTGTTGTGGGAGGGACTTCAGTCCCGACGGGCTTTCCCGGCTCACCATCAGAGCTGATGCTCTTCCATTGCGGATTGCCCGGGGCGTCGTCCCAATCAGGCGCAGCCCTGCCTTTTGCCCTGGGTAGCCAACACGCATGCGAGTCAGCGGCTGCACGCGCATCGACAGCCCAGGAAGACACGACACCACCCCGGACGCTAAACTCACGCCCGCCTCGGCGCCTTCCTCTGCATGCACGCCAGAGGCGCCAAGCCGGCGGCCGACGCCTCGCCCGCCCGCTCCGGACGCGTCCGGGCCTATAGCTCAACGGTTAGAGCAGAGGACTCATAATCCTTTGGTTCCAGGTTCGAATCCTGGTGGGCCCACCAGGGAATTCAATGACTTACATTGATTTGTAGCCATTGGCGTTGCCCGTGAACTCCTGTCGGTGCCCGTTTGCCTATGCCGGCCTCAGCAGCTACACCGCGCTCTGCATCTGTCTGCGCGCCTCGCTCAGGCCGTTGCTATGCTTGCTAATCTGATGAAAGCTGAGGCGAGGAGTGAACGTGAATGCTCAACGGTCATCGATCCAAGTGATCAGCTGCGTCTACTGGATTGGCGGACGGGTAGACTGAGGGTAACGCATGGCACGCAGGACGCCGCCAGACCGAGAATTTGTCCGCGATCTACGGCAGGTGCTGGCAACGCCAAAGGCTTGGATCTCAGCTGGCGAGATAGCCTGGGTGGATGCTGGTGGCAAGCCGAAAGGCTACAAGTTCCGGGCAGCACTGTCTGTTCAAGGTCACACGCCAGGAAGCCTCTACGTCGACGGATACTACAAGCCGTCAAGCATTGAAGGCGTACCTGACAAGCTCTCACTTAGCCTGTTCTATCGTGATCAACGAATCCTAGGTCTCGATGAGGACGGTCCAAGTCGTCACAGGAACAGTGTTGGTGAAGGCCGCCCGCATTTCCTAAAATCTATCCACCACCCGCATTTGCACACCATCAGCGACGATGCAATATACGGCTATGCTGAGCCCCTAGAACCAGCCGAGTTTTCTGAACACTGGGATAGATAGCTTTCTCTTCCTCGCCGGTATCCAGAACGGTCCTAACTTCAGCCTTCCGCCAGGTCAGCGCGAACTACCACTACGATGAACCACGACGCGCTAGCACATGCCATCTGCGGACATTACACCGCCATCAGCGACGGCTCGGGCTACATCGAGTCGCCCTTAGCGTTCCCTGTCGATGGAACGCTCATTGGCGCGTACGTGCTCGAGGCTGGTCCAGGGCGCTTTGTCGTTACAGACGACGGCGACGTTGCGTTTCACGTTGCGGCAGCCGGCGCTGAGATCACTCCGTCCCGTATCAAGGCTTACCGATCGATTGCGGAAGAGCACGGCCTATCGCTGAACGATGAGGGTGTCATCAGCGTGACCTGCGGGGACACAGAGCTGACCAGCGTTCTTAGTCAATACCTGCAAGCTGCTTCCGCTATCGCGACGAAGGGGTTGAAACATCGGCCGCGCGATGAAGAGCGGTTCACGAGGATCGTTGGCGACGCCCTCGCGAATAAGTACGGCGAACGCCTCCGGAAGCGGGTAGAAGTGACAGGGCTCAGTGGCCACCAAATTCGTTTTCCCTTCGCCTTAGACATGGGCCGTGACCGGCGCGCCTATGTGCAGCCCATCGCTGCTGACGGAAATGTGATCCAGTGGAAGGCAGTCTATGAGGCCGGCGGAAAGTTCAAGGACCTCCGCTCGGCACGCCAAGATGCTCCGATCATCGCTGTGCTGGAGGCTTCCCGCGACGCAGATCGTGCCAGTGGTTTCTTCGCTGACACAGCAGCAACAGTGATCTACCAAGGCGGGGCGATCAACCTGGACTTCGCGCTTGCCGCTTAATCCCTCCCCTCCGGCCAATCGTCATTGTAGTAACGTAATTACATGCAACTGATGTAGGAGGTGCACCTATGACCATCACAATCCTGTCCAGCCGCGAACTTAACCTGGATATGATGCGAGCAAAGAAGGCCACCAAGAGCGGTCCGGTGTTTATCACGGATCGCGGCAAGCCTGCGCACGTGCTGCTGAGCTTCGAGGACTATCAACGGCTGACAAGGCAGCGGCGCATTGCCGATGCGCTGGCGATGCCGGACGTTGCAGAGGTTGGGCTCGATCCGCAGCGTGTGGCGATTGGAGCCCGCCCCGCTGATCTCTCGTAATGTATCGCGATAACGGCGCTCGCGCATGGCAGGGGTATTGGTCACACGTCATGTAGCTAAGTGACACTGTTAACCCATGAGAGCCCTTCCATAGTCACCTATCGGGCTCAAGATAGCCTCGGATAGGTTTACTTCAGCGGTAGGTTGTTTGGCTTTTGCTCTCCGCCAAGCTGTGCTTAACCACTGTCGCAGATATTAATCTTGGCGGATTTTTGGAAGCAGGCTCCAAGCGCGCATACCATATGTGTTGATAAGTACTCCCCTGAAGCTTGGTTCTATACTCAGAACAAAAGCTATTTCGCCTTTTAGCCTTTCTGCTTCGATATCGTTTAGCTGGCCACTTAAAAAACGAAAAACTCCTGCACGAACTCCTCTTTTTCGTTCTCGCCCTACACTGACGCCACCTTGGTTGGTGAGAGTTAGGCCTGTAACCGTCATTGATGTCGAGCGAGAAACCGCTATGCGTTTTTTTTCATTAAATTTTACTGTAGGCAGGCGAGATTTTTCCACCAACTGGCGAATCCCATTTTCAAGTTCACTGAGTACGTCAGGATCTGACGAAGAAATCGCAATGTCGTCCGAATAGCGAGTGTATCGCGCATTAAGGAAACGTGCGAGAACGGAGACTTTTTCGTCAAATTCAAACATTACAGCGTTCGCAAAAAATGGTGAACTCGGCGCGCCGATACAAAGTACCGGCTTCCCCGTTGGCCTCCAAGTACAAGCGTCTACAATGAACTTAAGCTCAGAAACACTTAAATGGGTGCATTTTTCTTGCAACAGATGGACAATGGACTCTTCATCTATGCTGCTAAAAAAATCAGAAAAATCAAGTTTTGTTAGATATTTTGCGCCCTTATGGATATCCGCATTGCGTAATATTGAACTTCCGGGCTTGTAGGCAGTGGCTGCTTGGTGGATTTCTATTTCTTTACTGAGTAGGTGACAGATTGCACGCTGTACAGCTTTTACTTCTCGGGCCGGTTGCGCAACGACCCGTCTATCACCATTTTTTTTGGGAATGTTAAATATTTTGTATCTGCGATATGCACCCCTGGCTATTACACGGCAACTTGAAGTGGATATTCCAATCAGGGAGGAAATTTTGGATACAAGGCCGGTCATTTGGCCCTCCGTATTGACTTTACGACTTGGGCTCTGGTTGGAATCTTGTTTTCATAAAATGAAATGGTATCAATTTTCACGCGTTCTCGATTGAACTTGGTCCCCGGGACGTATCCGAAGGATATGCGTGAAACCCAATCATCTGCATAGAAATACCGACCATGGCCTTTAGATTTTACAAATAGCAACTGGCATTTCTGCAATAAAAATAAATACCGTGAAATTTCTATTGAGCTTACTGGTATGTCGAGCAATCCGAGAAAATCAATAATATCTTTCTCGTTGAGTGCTCCAAATATATCGCATAGCTCACATATTAGACTCATTATGTTGGATGGTTCTGATTTGCGGAATACATGTTCGCGCCCGGACGGAGAGACATACTTCCTAATTGCTGAAACTATCTCGCTAACATCTCCGCGGAGCAATTCGAAATTTTCGGTTCTTCTGCCGCCAGCACTATATTCATGCCAGTCGTAGACCATGACCGAATTCTTTGAGTTATTCTCGACTTTCTGGATAGGGCCGAGTCTGATGAAAGAGCTTTCATCATAGTGATGTTGCGATACCACTATCAGAAGGCGATCAAGAAATGGTTCGCTGACTGAGAAAGCACCAAGCTCTGCAATTGCCCCTGGGCTCTCAACGACAAGAACTACAACAGCAGAAAGTCCGGCGAGGTGTTCTTCGAAAGTCACTAAATCGGAATAAACGCCGCCGTGGAACCAATCTTTTGTTTCTTCTGCTAGACGTACTCGTTGAGCTAGTTCGCCGTGGCGGCCGCTTGTAAGCTCCGATTGTATGAGATGCCTGACGGATCTTACAGGGTGGGCCTCCTGATCACTTTGCCCGCCACATAGAAGTACAAATCCCTCAAATGCCTTTATTCGGGTTTTTGTAAGATCTATCTGAGATAGAAACTGCAAACGCGGGTCATCCATTCGCTCTTCACCAAGAAAACGCCCCGCACAGCCGGTACGGGCTTACCGCGAGGACCCGCGGACCGGAGCGGTGAGACCGTGCCGGCTGTGCGGGGCGATAAACCCAGACAATCCATAGCCGTCTGGCGCATCGCCAGACGTAACCTCTTGACTCCATGTCAAACGCGTAAAGAGTTCGTTGATTCTTGAGGTGAGTGAAAAAATTGTCAAGGCCCAAGATTGGCTTGGTGGGTGATGACGCGTTAGATCGAACTTGCTGACTTCGATTCGTTACTTCAAGTAGGGGAGGCGGTCTGTAGCTATCTTCATGCGATGTGGATGTCTACGAACACATGGCCTTGCGTGTTGACACTTGATCTAGGTTCAGTCATTATCCGCCCGTTGCGGCAAATTCCGCAGCCGGGATTGGTCTCCCGAAATTTACAAGGCGCACCAGCGCCCATCATCGATGTCCGGCGCTTTTTTGTTGCCCGGATTCGAGGCGGGGCAGGGCTTGCAGCTTTATGGCGGGCGGTGCGCGGGGGCCTTAGGGCCCGCCGGTTGCCTTGTGGCCGGTAGACCAACCCGCACCGTCCGCCACCTTTGATTGGTCTCGGGGATGGCGGACTCCATTACACAAGGAGAACGTCATGCCCCGTAACGCTTCCGTTCGTTCGAAGACCGCATCCACCCGGCGCGCCACCAAGGCGCCGCCCTGCTGGCTCAAGCTCGAATCCCCCGACCCCTTGGATGCGATCGTCGCCGAGCCGCTGCCTGGCGCGTCGGCGCCGCCGTTGCACCCCGACGCCGTCAAGGACCCCGTGCCCAGGCGCTCGATCCCGCGCCGGCCCACGCAATGCACCATCGGCTATCGCTACTACGATGTGGAACGCAATGGCATGCGGGTCGGGCGGCAGGTGCCCAGCCTGCGCTTGCATGGCCTGTGGCTGGAAGGCCTCGGCTTTGCGGTGGGCGGCAAGGTGCGCATCACGATGGCCAATGGCGCCCTGCTGATCACGGCCGTGCCGGTGGCGCCGCGGCCTGCGGCGAAGACACGACGCAGATTTAAAGTGGCGCCGTAGCCGCCGGGCTTTGGTGGCGTTGCCGAGCCGGTCGTCGCGCGAGCCGGCCCCGCCGGCCGGCTGCGTTCTCCTGGCTTCAGGGAAATCGTTGTTGACGCCCGCTTGCAGCCACTACTGCGCACGATCATCAAAAAGCGGTGATCGTGTGTGTGTAGAACACCCTCGATAGCTGGATTCCAGCTATCTTGCGTTTAGCTGCTTTGCGGGTATTTCGCATTTAGTTGAATTTCGGGTGCCGCATGATGCCTACGTCCTACGTTTTGCTTACAGCTACGCAGCTTGGCGCGGCGCTTCAGGCCACGCGCAAGGCCCAGGGGCTGACCCAGTCGGCGCTGGCCGGCCATATCGGCCTAAGCCAGTCGCGGGTCTCCCATCTGGAGTTGAACGCCCACGCATTGAGCGTGGAGCAACTACTGGCGTGGTGCGCGACCCTGGGACTTGAGTTGACCATTGGCATCCGTGGCAGCCATGGCGCACAAACGGATTGGTGACATGGGGCGCCGCTCGCATCGCCGCAGCACGTCATTGGGGGCAGAGGCATCAAGCCAATCATGTGCCGATAGCATGGCCATGACCCCTGTCGCTGCGCCCGCCGACGAATCTGTATACCCTCATGCCACCATGGGATCGCCGTGGCGACTGGAAGGGAGAAGACACATGTCACAACACGAAGACCAAGCGGCCGCGGCACTGGATACCGATGCGTTGCTCGCCGCGGCGCACCATCCCGACTACCTGCTGCAGGACCTGGTGGCGATCGCGAACCTGGGCGTGCAGATCGGGCTGACGCTGACGGTGGGCGGCAGCACCATCTCCGGCATGCTGATCGGCGGCAAGGAGTTCATGCAGAGGCTGACCGAGTCGATCACCGAGGTGGCGCCCGACGAACTGGTCGCGCCGCTGCAGGAGCGCTTCCAGCCGTACCGCGACATCTACGAGCAGAGCGAGCTGAAGCCGGCCACCTTCGTGCACCTGGCCGATGCGCGGGTCGTGGCGACGGGCGGCGAGTTTCCGGTCAACGGTTGCCTGTGGCGGGGACGGATCAGCCAGGTCTCCGGCTTCAGCATCGGCGTGATGTCCAGCGTCTGAGGCGTGCCGGCCGTACCGCATGACCCCGCTTCGGCGGGGTTTTTTGCGCGGCTACGTGGAAAACCGGTCCCGGCCCGCCTGCTTGGCCCGGTACAGCGCGGCATCGGCCATGCCGATCAGGCCCGCGGCCGACCGGTGCTGGTCCTGCGCGCCCACGCTTGCAATGCCGATGCTCACTGTCACCCGGGCGTCGGTCGGGCTGGAGGCGTGCGGCAGGTCCAGGTCGCGCACCGCCACGCGTACCTGCTGCGCCAGCGTCTGCGCGCCCGCCTGGTCGGTGAAGGGCAGCACGATCGCGAATTCCTCGCCGCCGTAGCGGGCGGCGACATCGTGCGGCCGCTGTGCGCAGGCCGCCAGCGCCTGTCCCACTTGCCGCAGGCAGGCGTCGCCATTCACGTGTCCGTAGGTGTCGTTGTAGCGCTTGAAGTGGTCCACATCGATCATCAGCAGCGCGACGCTGGCGTGCACGGCCGCGCTCTGCTGCAGCGCGCTGTGCAGCTTGTAGTCGAAGCCGCGCCGGTTGTAGAGGCCGGTGAGCGGGTCGTTCCAGGCTTCCGTGCTCAACCTGGTCTCGCTGGCCTGCATGCGCCGCAGCTGCTGGTCCAGCCACATGCCCAGTCCGATGAACAGCGCGCAGGCGAGGAGGGCGACGCACGAGCGGCGCAGGGCAACCGCCCGCCAGGGCGCGAGCACTTCGTCGGTGGACATGCCGATCACCACCCAGAACGGATAGCGCTGGGCATGGGCGAATCCGGAAATCCGCTCCACCCCGTCGATGGGCGATACGGCGGAGATCCAGCCGCGGCGCAAGCGCAGCATGGTCCGATGGAATGGCGTGCCGGCGATGCTCCCGCCGCTGCCGCCGGCGTCGCCGGGGTAGCGGGAGACGACGATGCCGTCGTCGTCGACGATGGCGATCGATCCGCCATGGCCGGTGTCGAACATGCGGTGGAAGCGCACGAAGTACGCGAGCGGGATGCCGACCAGCACCACGCCGTCGAAGGAACCGTCGGGCTTGTTGAGGCGCCGGGTCAGCGGAACGATCCACGCGCCGTCGGCCGGGCTGCGGATCGGGCCGCTCAGCAGCGCCAGGCGGTCGTCGTGGTGCCGGTGGTGCGCGAAGGAGGCCGGGTCGGAAACGTCGCGGTGCTGCGCGCCTGCCGGGAGCGACGAGTTCACCGCGTGCCCGTGCGCGTCGTAGACGACGATGACATGCACCCGGTCGGAGCGGTCGACCTCGTCGCGCAGGGCGTCGTGCAGGGTCTGCGGCGTCAGTTGGCCGCTCTCGACACCGGCGACGACGCCCGACAGCACCGTCTCGGCGATGGCGAACGAATCGCTGGTGTGCTGGGCGAGGGAGCTGGCCAGGTTCAGCGTGTTGGTCCGTGCGGTCTGCAACGCGGTGTTCCTGGCGTCGCGCAGCGACGAGTACTCCGACCCGGCCAGCACCGCCCACGCGGCGGTGACGAACAGGTACAGCGCCACGCGCTGGGCCAGGTTTCTGCGGCGCTTGCCCTTGCTCATGCCCGCCGCCTCCGCGCGGCGCGTTTCTCCACTCCCCAGTCGGTTATCGGCGGAGAAGCCCCGCGCTGAACCGCCGGGGACGCGCGACGGGCACGCGTGCCGCCACGCGACTGGCCGCCATGGGCGCGTACGTGGTCGGGGCGAACGCCGCCGGCGCCGCGCGGCGTGGTGCTTCGCTTCCCGCTGCGGCTTGGGGGCGGCGTCTGGGGCAATGGAGGCCGTTACCACCGGATATCAACGTAAATGATTCATGTGCACGCACTTCCCGAAGATCCGATGGGCACCGCCAACATCGACGACGCGCGGCATGGCCAACTGCACCGCGCCTGCACGATGACCAACTGCTCGATCGATGCGCAGGTCAGCTTCTGGATCGGGATCGGGATCGGCATGGTGTGCGAGCCAAGCGCTTCCGGCGCGCATACCGGCCACGATCGCCGAGGTGCACATCAACGCTGCCGAGTTGCGCATCACCGCTTCGCCGCGCGTTGCCGACGCCATCACGGCGGCGGCCGCGGTGCTCGAAGGGATGGCTGCGTAGCGAGCGCGAGGACATGTCGCGAGCGGCGCGAGAGCGCAGCGCGTCGTCGCGCGTTGGACGTGGCGTTGGGCCACAGAGGAGGCCATGACTGTTGCGCAGCAACATGCAACGCCGAAACGAGCGTGTTACATCTAAGCGCGTTGGATCGATCCAAAGCCGTCGATGCATTGCATCCTGGGGAAGACGGCGAGTGGGGGATCGCGTGCCACGCGTCTGCTGATGGTCGCTGACGGATCCGCATGCACATGCGGCCGCGGCGATGCGTCGGCGCCGATGTTGCTCGCGGTCCATCGGGTCGATCCGGTCCACGTTGCGCTTTTGCATCGCGCGCCGTTGCCGCTGCCGTTACGCGCAGACATGCGCGCCGCGGAGTGCCACCGACCGCCACTTCCTGGGAGCCTGCCATGACGTTCCGCCCGCCCTTCGCGCACCTGCCTGATGCTTCGCGCCGGTGGCTGGCGTCCGTCGTTGCGGCGGCGTTGCTGCTGGCAGGCACCGGCGCGGCGTGCGCGGACGACAGCGGCTTCGCTTCATCGTTCGAGCGCGGCGAACCCGCGCCTGCGCCGGCCGCGCAGCCTGGCCAGCAGGGCGTGCAGGTCGCTGTCGGCAACGGCCCCGCGCATCCCTACGCGGCCAAGGCCGGCATGGGCTACACCGGGTTGCACGCGTTGCGCTATCGCGCCGCTGCGGCCGGGCGCGCGTCGCTGTTTGCGGTCGATGTGGCGGTGGAGCCGGACACGGTGCTGTCGTGGATGGTGCTGCCGGAGATCGTGGACGGCGACACGGTGGCCTCGACCGGTGTGGCGGTGGATCTGCTGTTCGACGATGGGCGCCGGTTGTCGGAGCTGGGCGTGGAGGATCAGCACGGTGCGCTGGTCAGCGCACAGGGGCAGGCGGCGTCGCAAACGCTGTATCCGCAGCAGTGGGCGCTCAAGCAGGTGCGGCTGGGTGAGGTGGCGGCCCTGCGCGGCAGGCGCATCCGCGCCATCGAGTTGCAGGTGCAGCCTGGCGCCGGCAAGCTGGCATCGGGCTGGATCGACGATGTCGCGCTGCGCCGCGAGGCAGCGCCGCAGGCGGCGCGACGGCCGAGCGACGAGGTGGTGACCACGCGCGGCACGCAGTCGAACGGCACGTTCTCGCGCGGCAACAACCTTCCCGCCACGGCGATGCCGCATGGCTTCAATTTCTGGGTGCCGGCGACCGATGCCGGTTCGCTCGGCTGGCTGTACCGCTGGAACGAGCAGAACGGGGACGACAACCGGCCGCGTCTGCAGGCGCTGTCGATCAGCCACGAGCCCAGTCCGTGGATGGGCGATCGGCAGACCTTCCAGGTGATGCCCTCGTCCACGCGCGGGGTGCCGGAGGCGGACCGCGGCAAGCGCGCGCTGGCGTTCGGCCACGACCACGAAGAGGCGCGCCCGCATCTGTACCGGGTGGACTTCGACAACGGCATCCGTGCCGAACTGGCGCCGAGCGAGCGGGCGGCGATCTTCCGTTTCCGCTTTCCGCGCGGCGGCGACGCCAATCTGCTGTTCGACAACGTCGATGCGCGCGGCGGCCTGACCCTGGACGCGGCGACGCAGACGCTGCGCGGCTATTCCGACACGCGCAGCGGCCTGTCCAACGGCGCCACGCGCCTGTTCGTGTATGCGCGCTTCGACCGTCCGTGGATCGCCAGCGGCAAGATCGCCACGGGACGGCCCACCGGCTATGTGAAGTTCGCGCCGGGCGCCGACCGCGAGGTGGTGATGCGCATCGCCACCTCGCTGATCTCGGTGGAGCAGGCGCAGCGCAATCTGCAGCAGGAGATCGGCGACGCCGGGTTCGACGTGGTGCGGGCGCGCGCGCAGGACGCGTGGGAGGCGGTGCTGGGACGGGTGCAGGTGCAAGGCGCCAGCCACGATCAGCGGGTCACGCTGTACTCCAATCTGTACCGGCTGTTCCTCTATCCGAACATCGCCCACGAGAACGTCGGCGATGCGGCGCATCCGGATTGGCGGCATGCCGACCAGAACACGTGGTCCAAGGACAGCGCCGGCGGCGACGCCGAGCGCAGCTCCGCGCCGGTGGCGCCGGGCAAGGTCTACGTCAACAACGGCTTCTGGGACACCTTCCGCACCAGTTGGCCGGCCTATGCGCTGTTCGCGCCGGAGCAGGCCGGGGCGATGATCGATGGCTTCCTGCAGCAGTACCGCGATGGCGGCTGGGTGGCGCGCTGGTCCTCGCCGGGGTATGCGGACCTGATGGTCGGCACCAGTTCCGACGTGGCCTTCGCCGACGCCTGGCTGAAGGGCGTGCGCGGTTTCGACGCGCACGAGGCCTATGCCGCGGCGCTGCGCAATGCCACGGTGGTGCCGCCGGTGGCGAACGTCGGCCGCAAGGGGCTGGCCCGGTCGATGTACCGCGGCTACGCCGCCAACGACGTGCACGAAGGGCTGTCGTGGACGCTGGAGAGCGCGCTCAACGATTTCGGGCTGGCGCAGATGGCGCAGGCGCTGGCGGCGGAAGACACGGATCCGCAGCGCGCACAGCGCTATCGCGAGGAGGCCGAGTATTTCCAGGCGCGCGCCACCGACTACGTGTCCCTGTTCGATCCCGCCACCGGCTTCTTCCGCGGGCGCACGCCCAGCGGCCAGTGGGGCGTGCCGGCGTCCGGGTTCGATCCGCGCGTGTGGGGCGGCGACTACACCGAGGCCAATGCCTGGACCTTCGCCTTCACCACGCCGCACGACGCCGCCGGCCTGGCCGGGCTGCTGGGCGGCGAAGACGCGTTGGCGACGCGGCTGGACGCCTTCTTCGCCACGCCAGAGACGGCGGACCCGCAGTTCGCCGGCAGCTACGGCGGCGTCATCCACGAGATGACCGAAGCGCGCGACGTGCGCATGGGCATGTACGCGCACAGCAACCAGCCCTCGCACCACATTCCGTGGATGTACGTGGCGGCGGGGCAGCCGTGGAAGACGCAGCGCCTCACCCGCGAGGTGCTGCGCCGGCTGTACCTGGGCAGCGAGATCGGCCAAGGCTATCCTGGCGACGAGGACAACGGCGAGATGTCGGCGTGGTATCTGTTCGCCATGCTCGGGTTGTATCCGCTGCGCATGGGCGCGCCGGAGTACGTGATCGGCTCGCCGGCGTTTCCGCGGGCCGAGGTCGCGCTGGGCGCAGGCCGCAAGCTGGTGGTGATCGCGCGCAACAACAGTGCGCGCAACGTGTACGTGCAGTCGCTCACGCTCAACGGCAAGCCGTGGGACAAGGCCTGGCTGCGCCATCGGGACATCGCCGGCGGCGGCACGCTGGAGTTCGTCATGGGCGACACCCCGTCGCGCTGGGGCAGCGGCGCCGCTGCGCTGCCGCCGTCGCTGACGCCGCCGGGCAGCGCGCCGCGCAGCCTGCAGGACGTGGCGTCGCAGGCGGTGGCAGTGTCGGTGAATGGACAAGCCAAGGCCGCCGCATTGATCGACGACGACGCGACGACGGCGCTGTCGCTGCCGGCCGGCGCCAGCGTCGACCTGCGCTTGGCGACACCGACGCGCGCCACGCACTACACGCTGACCAACGCCGACAGCGCATTGTCCGGCCTGGCCTGGACGCTGGAAGGGCGCAACGGCGACGGCGTCTGGACCATGCTGGACCAGCGGCGCGCGCAGGCGTTCGCCTGGGCGCGGCAATTGCGGCCGTTCCGCATCGCCCGACCCGGCGCCTACGCTGCGTATCGCTTGCGCTTGGAGGCGGGCGAGGGCGTGGCGCTGGCCGAGATCGAACTGTTGCAGCCGGTGGCCCGGCAGGCCGCGCCATGAAGCGGCGACAGCGCAGCGCGTGCGACGTCCGTCGCCCGCTGCAGGAGAACGCAATCCGCTAGACCGGTGGCGCGATAGCGGGCTCGCCGGAAAGTGCCGAGGTAGCTGGTTTTTCACGTGATTGGGACGATCCAATCCGGTTTGTGCAGGACAGGAGGAAAGAAACGCAAGGCCGGCTCGCCGCAGTGACGCCGGATGTTTTCCTGCCGCGACGCGCACACGTTCCGTTCGGTCTTTGGATCGATTGAAACCCGTCGCCGCAGCCGATCAATCTTTGGGAGAGGATGATTGAAATGAACCGCATGCCACATGTACGCCACCGCAGCACCTTGTCTGTGGGGATCGCCATCGCCTTGTGCGCGAGCGCCGCCTCCACCACCGCCTTCGCTCAGCAGGCCGACAGCACGCCAGCGCCCTCGGGCCAGGCCGAACTGCAGGCCAAGGACCTGGACGCGGTGACGGTCACCGGCTACCGCTACGCGATCGAGAAGAGCCTGGACCAGAAGCGCAACGCCAATGCCGTGGTGGACGTGATCACCGCCGAGGACGTCGGCAAGTTCCCCGACAAGAACGTGGCCGATGCGCTGCAGCGCGTGCCGGGCGTGGTGATCAGCCGCGACGGCGGCGAGGGCAAGAACGTCAGCGTGCGCGGCCTGTCCTCGGAGCTGGTGCTGACCGAGTTGAACGGCAACTACATCGCCACTGCCGAGTCCAACGGCGACCCCACGCGTTCGTTCAACTACACGCTGCTGCCGGCCAACCTGCTGGGCAGCGCGGAACTGTACAAGACGCCGGAAGCGCGCCTGGACGAAGGCGGCATCGGCGGCACGGTGATCCTGCACACGCGGCGCCCGCTGGAACTGGAGCCCAATTCCGGCTTCGTCTCGGTCGAGGGCACCTGGGCCGATACCAGCAAGAAGACCGATGGCCAGTTCTCCGGTTCGTACTCCTGGCACGACAAGGACAACCGCTTCGGCGTGTTCGTCGGTTATACGCAGCAGAAGCGCACGGCGCGTACCCTGGACGCCAGCACCGAGAGCTGGCAGTGGTACGGCCGCGACGAAGTCGGCCCGGCCGTGGACGTGAACGGCAATCCGTCGGCGTTCAACTCCAACTGGTGGGGCGGCACCGGCTTCTGGGACCAGAACGGCAATTACCGCACAGGCTTCATGATGCCGACCGCGGTCAGCCTGGACGTCAAGCAGGAGGAGCGCGAGCGCAAGGGCGGCCAGCTGACCTTCCAGTTCAAGCCGACCGACGACCTGACCCTGACCGCGAACTACTTCCGCTTCGATCTCTCGCAGAACTCGCAGACCAACACCGTCAAGATTCCCGAGTGGAACATCGCGCGCTACTACGGCGACGGCAACTGGCGCGGCGGTCGCCTGCTCGACGGGCTGCACTTCGATCCCAGCGGCACCATCGTCACCGGCGCCGACTACAGCCTGCATCCGGGCAAGGCGTACTACTGCAGCGAGGCCCAGGCCGCGGCGGCCGGCCTGCCGCCGGGCGGCTGGGGCTCGGACGATTGCACCGTACCCACGCCGCAGATCACGGGCAGCTACAACATCGAAAAATCGTTGTCGCAGACGGTGGACCTGGGCGGCGAGTGGCGTGGCGAGACCGTGGACGTGTCCTTCAAGGCCGGCCGCACCTGGGCCAAGGGTGGGCCGGAGCTGCAGTTCTCGCTGCCGATCAAGCCGCGCCTGCAGAACCCCGACGGCAGCTGGACCAACGGCAACTTCGCCAGCGCCTGGGACCTGACCGGCACCCCGACCATGACGTTCTCGCCGGAACTGATGCAGAACCTGCGCGACGGCATCCTGCAGGTGGATCTGGGTTCGACCGGCTCGTCCTGGACCCGCAACACGAATCAGCAGAAGTACGCGCAGATCGACACCACCTGGCATATCGACGGCGAGGTCTTCGATTCGCTGCAGTTCGGGCTCAAGCGTCGCGACGGCGGCATCCACCGCAACACCGGCAACAACTACTGGGTGTGTCCGGGCACCGACCCGGGCGACTACGACAACCGCTACTGGAACGGGCGCTGCAACGCCATCGCCACGCAGTTCTCGCCGGACCTGCTGTATGCGATGGACAACTTCCCCGGCGGGGTGAAGGCCAGTGCGTTTCCGGCGATCAACTTCCCGGGCTACATCGGCTACTTGAACAACACCTACGGCGCGATGCAGACCCGCAGCGAAGACAACTTCGTCTACAACGTCGACGAGAAGATCTATTCCACCTACCTGCAACTCAACTTCCACACCGAGCGCCTGCGCGGCAACGTGGGCGTGCGGGTGGCGCGCACCGGCCAGCACGCCGATTCCACCGACAAGGTGACCGCCTACAACGACTACTTCTTCGACGGCGCCGACGGCAATCCGCTGGCCTGCCAGCAGGGCGCCGCCATGCCCACCGGCGCCCCGGCCGACACCTACTGCGGCACCGAAGGCTACTGGCGGTTGTCGGACAGCGAGCAACGCAACGAGTCGTTCGTCATCAGCGGCCTGGACCGCAACTACACCGACGTGCTGCCGAGCTTCAACCTGGCCTACGACCTGACCGAGAACCTGCTGTTGCGCGCGGCGGCGTCGAAGGTGATCGCACGCCCCAGCTACACCGACATCGCCGCCCCCGGCAGCCTGGAGTACTACAGCCCCGAGTACGTGGCCGACCGGCGCCTGACCGGCGGTGCCAGCGAGCAGGGCTGGTACGGCTCGGGCAGCAACAAGAACCTGGAGCCCTACAAGGCCACCCAGTTCGACCTGGGGCTGGAGTGGTACTTCCAGCCGGGCTCGGTGGCGGGCGTGGGGCTGTTCCGCAAGAACGTGGAGAACTTCGCCGTCGGCGTGATCAGCGACGTGAGCATGATGGTCGACGGGCAGATGGTCACCGTGCAGAACTACAGCACCCAGGCCGGCGGCCAGGATGCGGTCTCGCAGGGCGTGGAGCTGTACGCGCAGCACACGCTGGCATCCGGCCTCGGGGTGCAGTTCAACTACACCTACAACGATGCCAGCAAGGCGGCGGTGCGGCTGGAGGACGGGACCGAGGTCGGCAAGACCTCCATGCCCGGCAGCGCCAAGAACCAGACCAACCTCACCGTGTTCTACGAGACCGACCGCCTGCTGCTGCGCGCCTCGTACAACCGTCGCGGCGAACTGGTGCAGGGCCTGGTCAACGGGCTGAACATCTACGAGGAACCGTACTACCAGATCGATCTGAACGCGGCCTACAACATCACGCCGGCGCTCAGCCTCTCCGCGTCGGTGCTGAACCTGACCAAGCAGGAGACGCGCCAGCACCTGGGCGATGACACCCGCGATCGTTTCTATACCGGCGGCTACGCCGGCCGGCTGGCGTATCTGGGGCTGACCTACAAGTTCTAGGCGCGCCCCTGGTGTCCGGGCCCATGCGGCACTCCCGTTCGGCGGGAGGCCGCGCGGGCCTGACGCCGTTTTTCATTGCAGGCCACGACCGTTCCCGTCGCCAGGGGCGGTCGCTCACCACAGGACCACACCGCATGACGCTTCCCCCGCTGCCCTCCCTGCTCCGCACGCTTGCCGTTTCCTTGTTGCTGGCCGCGCCGGCGCTGGCGGCCGCGCCACGGCCCAGCGCCGAGGTCAACACCTTCATCGGCAGCAAGGACGACGGCAACACCTTTCCCGGCGCGTCCGCACCGTTCGGGATGATCCAGGTCAGCCCGATCGGCGCGCACTACGCGGGCTGGCGCTACGACGATCCGCAGATCCGCGGCTTCGGCCATTCCTTCCTCTCCGGTGCCGGCTGTTGGGAACAGGGCGGGCAGGTCTCGGTGCTGCCGGTGACCGGGCGCATCGGCCCGGGCGGCGAGTTCGATACGGCCGACCCGAAGGCGTTCGACCACGCGCGCTACGGTGCGCGCTACCAGCACGACGGCGAGCATGGCCAGGCCGGCTACTACAAGGTGCGGTTGACCGATTACGGCGGCATCGATGCCGAAGCCACCGCGCTGACCCGCGCGGCGGCCGAGCGCTACACCTTTGCGACGTCGGGCGAGGGCCATGTGCTGGTCAACATCGGCCAGGCCAACGCCCGCCATGTCGTCACCGGCAGCACCCTGAGCGTGGTTGGCGACCGCGTGGTGGAAGGCAAGCTGGTGACCCAGAGCTTCTGCGGCGGCCATCAGTACACCACCTGGTTCCGCCTGGAGTTCGATCGTCCGTTCAAGGCCTTCGGCACCTGGGGCGAGGCCGGCGGCGTGCCGGGATCGCGCCATGGCATGGAGGGCGAGGGCAAGCCCAGCGGCGCCTGGCTCAGTTTCGACCTGGGCAAGGACCGCGCGGTCACCGCGATCTCGGCGATCTCGCACGTGGATGCCGAGGGTGCGCGCGACAACCTGCGCCGCGAGGGCATGGCCAACGGCCGGCTGCTCGGCTTCGACGCCATGCGCGCCCGCGCGCAGCAGGCGTGGGATCGGGAGCTTGCCAGCGTGCGCGTGCACGGCGGCAGCCGCGACGACCGCGTGGTGTTCTACACGGCGCTGTACCACGCGCTGCTGCAGCCGCTGACCGGCAGCGATGCCGATGGCCGTTACCGCGGCTACGACGACCTCATCCACCGCGCCGACGGCTGGACCTACCACGAGTATTTCTCGCTGTGGGACACCTACCGCTCGCAGAACCAGTTGCTGGCCCTGCTGCGGCCGCAGCGCGCCGCCGACATCGCGCGTTCGCTCCTGGCGATCGACGCGCAAGGCGGTTGGCTGCCGCGCTGGGGCTATGCCAACTTCGAGAGCAACGTCATGACCGGCGATCCGGTCACGCCGTTCCTGGTCGATCTGTGGCGCTTCGGCGCGCTGCAGGGGCGCGAGGCCGAGGCCTATGCGGCGCTGCGCCGCAACGCCTTCGAGATGCCGCCGTTGAACTCGCGGCACGCCGGCCGGTCCGGCAATGCCAACTACCTCGCGCAGAGTTTCGTGCAGTACGACCGCGCGGTCCCGTCCAAGGGCATGGATGTCGATCCGCACCACGGCGGCTCGGCGACGCTGGAGTACGCGCTGGCCGATTGCGCACTGTCGACGATGGCCGGCGCGCTCGGGCATGCCGAAGATGCTGCGGTGCTGAACCGCCGCGGGCGCAACTGGCGCACCGTGTGGGATCCGTCGGCGCGCGATGCGGAGACCGGCTTCAGCGGCTTCCCGCGGCCGCGCACCGAGGACGGTGCGTGGTACACGCCGGCGGAGGGCCATTACGACCCGCGCTCGCAGCACGGCTTCCATGAAGGCACGGCCTGGCAGTACCAGTGGCTGGCGCAGCAGGACGTGCCGGGCCTGGTGCAGGCGATGCACGGACCGGAGCAGGCCGCGCGGCGCCTGGACGCGTTCTTCGCCTACGACGCGCTGCTGGCCGATCCGGCCGGCGCCGCGCGCAAGCAATGGGTGGTGGGGCCGTACAGCTACTACAGCCAGTTCCGCTACAACCCCAACAACGAACCCGATCTGCACGCGCCGTGGATGTATACGCTGATCGGCCAGCCATGGAAGACCAGCACCGTGCTGCATGCGGCGCAGACGCTGTTCACCAATGCGCCGAACGGCGTCACCGGCAACGACGATCTGGGCACGATGTCGGCGTGGTATCTGTTCAGCGCCATGGGCCTGTATCCGGCGGTGCCCGGCACGGGGCAGTTCCTGCTGCATGCGCCGCGCTTCTCGCGCATCGAGCTGGACGTCGGGCCGGGCCGCACGCTGCGCATCGACGCGCCGCAGGCCGGCGACGGCGCGCTGCGCTACATCCGCGGCGTGACCCTGGACGGCCGCGCGCAGGCGCCGGTCTGGCTGGACTGGGCGCAGCTGCGCCAGGGCGGCCGCTTGCGCTTCGAGCTGAGCGAGGCGCCGCAGCCGCAGGGCTGGGGCACGCGCCCGCAGGACCTGCCGCTGTCGCCCTGCGCCGCCGATCCCGCTGCGGCGGGGGTGAGCTGGCGCTGAGTCCGCGCACCACGCGGGCAGTCCCGCACAGCCGATGGTTTACGCTGCGCGTCTCTCGTCACAAGGGGAACCGATCCGATGCGCCAGAAGCGTCCACCCGGTGCCGGATCCGCGCGTGCGGCCAAGGCCGCCCCGCCCAAGGCGGCACCGGCGCCTGACGCGGTGGATGGCGCAGGGCAGGCCGCGCCTGCCGCCGCGGGGCGCGATCGCCAGCGCGTGGTGACCGTCACCGACATCGCCGATGCGGTCGGCGTCTCGCGCGCGACCGTGTCGCTGGTGCTGCGCGGCAGCCCGCTGGTCCATGCCGACACGCGCGCGCGGGTGGAAGCGGAGCTGAAGCGGCAGCGCTACGTCTACAACCGCGGCGCGGCCAATCTGCGCCGGCGCACCTCGACCAGCGTGGCGCTGGTCATCAACGACCTGGCCAATCCGTTCTTCGCCGAGTTCGCGGCCGGCGTGGACGAGGCGCTGGGCGAGAAAGGCTACGTGACCCTGCTCGGCAGCACCGGCGAGTCGCCCGCACGGCAGCAGGCGGTGCTGGGCTCGCTGATGGAGCACACGCCGGCGGGCGTGATCCTGTCGCCGGCCGAGGGCAGCGATGCCGCCGAGCTGCACACGGTGCTGGACGCGCGCGCGAACGTGCTGCTGTTCAACCGCGAACTCGCCGGCGCCGACGACTGGGGCTTCCTGGGCCTGGACAACCAGCGCGGCGCGCAACTGGCGACCGAGCACCTGATCGCGTTGGGCCACCGCCGTATCGCCTTCTACGGCGGTCATGCCGCGTCCAGTTCGTGCCGGCAGCGCCGCGCCGGCCACGCGCAGGCGATGCGCAACGCCGGGTTGCCGGTCGACCCGGCCTGGTTGATCGAGTCGGCGCCCAACCGCCTGGAAGCGGCCGCGCGCCACGGCGAACTGTTCGCCGTCGCGGCGCCGCCGAGCGCGGCGGTCTGCTACAACGACACGGTCGCGCTGGGCCTGATGCTGGGCCTGCTGGCGCGCGGCATCCGACCCGGCCAGGACTTCGCCGTCACCGGCTTCGACGACATCCCCGAAGCCGCGGTGAGCACGCCGGCGCTGACCACGCTCGCCGCGCAGCCGCGCGCGCGCGGCCGGCAAGCGGCGCAGCTGGTGCTCGCGCAACTGGACGACCGCGCCGCGCCGCGCAGGACGATCGCGCCGGTGCGCCTGTCGGTGCGCGAGAGCAGCGGAGCGCCGATCGTTCCCGCGCTCGCGTAGCGCTGCGCTCGCGGGTGTGGCCGAAGGGGCGAGTCCGGACGACACGACGGAGCACGCCGTGCCATCGCGACACCCTCTAGACAGAGACGGGCAGATAGTGGGTCGCACCACCACAGCGGAGCGTTCCGCGGTTTCGTGGTGAGCGGGCGATTCGCCCCATTCCTCCCTTCGTCGAGAGCCGTCTCATGCATCTGCAGACTGCAGCGCGCCGTTCCGTGGTGGCCAACGCCCTCTACGGCCTGCTCAACCCCATCCCGTTCGGCTGCTTCGTCGCCGCGCTGATCTTCGACATCGTCTACGCCCGCAGCGGGGTGATCCTGTGGACCAAGGCGGCGGCCTGGCTGATCGCGATCGGCCTGGTCATCGCCATCGTGCCGCGCCTGATCAATCTGACCCAGGTCTGGATCACCGCGCGGCGTTCCGCGCTGCCGGCGGAACGGCTCGACTTCTGGTTGAACCTGCTCGCCATCGTCGCCGCCATCTTCAATTCCTTCGTGCACAGCCGCGATGCGTATGCGGTGGTCCCCGCGGGCCTCTGGCTCTCGATCGCCACGGTCGCGCTGCTGGCGATCGGGCACGTGCTCATCGCCATCCGCACCACGCCACGCGAGGGTTACGTCCATGGCTGAGCGCCTTTGCACGTCCGCCTTCGCCCTGAGCTGCGCGCTGGCCCTGGCCGCCTGCAGCGGCAAGGCCTCGCTCGAACCGACCCAGCAGGCGGGCAACGCGCCGCCGTTGCCGCAGGCCCGCAACTTCCTGCTGCCGCCGATGCAGGTTCCCGAGGGCGTGGGCTGGAAGGAGGGGCAGGCGCCCACGGTGGCGGCGGGCCTGAAGATCGAGAAGATCGCCGGCGGCCTGAAGCATCCGCGCCAGCTGTACGTGCTGCCCAACGACGACGTGCTGGTGGTGGAGGCCAACTCGCCGGGCATGGAGCCGGTCACCACGCCCAAGCAGCTGATCGCCGGCCTGATCCAGGGCCGTTCCGGCAAGAGCGCCAAGGGCGGCAACCGCATCACCCTGCTGCGCAGGACCGCGGACGGCAAGTGGGAGCAGCATGCGTTCCTGAAGGGCCTGCACTCGCCGTTCGGCGTGCAGCTGATCGGCGATGCGCTGTACGTCGCCAACACCGACAGCATCATGAAGTTTCCCTACGTCGCGGGCCAGACCGAGATCACCGCGGCCGGCACGCTGTTCGTCGATCTCCCCGGCACGATCGAGCACCATTGGACCAAGGCGCTGCTGGCCAGCCCCGACGGACGCAAGCTGTACGTCGGCGTGGGCTCCAACAGCAACATCGGCGAGAACGGGCTGGACGTGGAGTACCGCCGCGCGGCCGTGCTGGAAGTGGATGTCGCCTCGGCCAGCAGCCGCATCTTCGCTTCCGGCATCCGCAATCCGACCGGACTGCAGTGGGAGCCGCACACCGGCGCGCTGTGGGCGATCGCCAACGAGCGCGACGAGATCGGCGCCGATCTGGTGCCCGACTACCTGACCTCGGTGCAGGACGGCGGATTCTACGGCTGGCCGTACAGCTATTACGGGCAGAACGTGGATGTGCAGGTCAAGGATCAGCGGCCGGACCTGGTGGCCAAGGCGATCAAGCCGGACTACGCGCTGGGCTCGCATGTGGCCGCGCTGGGCCTGTGGTTCTCCCGCGGCGAGACGCTGCCGGCGAAGTACCGCGAAGGCGCGTTCGTGGCCGAGCACGGCAGCTGGAACCGCTCGCCGCTCAGCGGCTACCAGGTGGTCTACGTGCCGTTCCGGCAGGGGCGGCCGGCCGGCCCGCCGCAGACCGTGGTCAGCGGCTTCCACTCGCAGGACCAGTCGCAGCTGTTCGGCGCCCCGGTCGGCCTGGCGCAGGACAGGGACGGCGCGCTGCTGGTCGCCGACGACGTCGGCAACAGCATCTGGCGCGTGAGTTTCTGACCGAGCGCAGACCCGCGCCGCCCACCAGGTCCTGCACTACGGCCATGCCGGCACCGGGCTGGAACTGCAGGAGGGCATGGTGTTCACCATCGAGCCGATGCTCAACCAGGGCCGCGCGGCGATCCGCGCGCTGCCGGACCAATGGCCGGTGCAGACGCGCGACGGCAAGCTGTCGGCGCAGTTCGAGCACACGGTGGCGGTGACGCGCAGCGGCGTGCGGGTGTTGACGTTGCGGCCCGGCGAGAAGCCGCTCTGCCGGATCGATTGACGGGGAACGACAGGCGCGCAGCGCTACGCCGCGGGATCGGCGAAGTCGAACACCTGTCCGGGCTCGGCGGCGACGAACCTGGCATCGGCGATGCCCGCCAGGCGCAGCGCGTGCGCCAGCTCCTCGCGCGGCGCTTCGCGGCCTTCGTCGGTGAGTTGGAAGGTGCCCCAGTGGATGCCCAGGGCATGCCGGGCGCCGGTGTCCTGGAAGATGCGCACGGCCTCGGCGGGATCGACGTGCTGCGGCGCCATGAACCAGCGCGGCGCGTAGGCGCCGATGGGGATCAACGCCACATCGGGCGCGCCGTGCCTGGCGCGGATCTCGCGAAAGATGGCGCCATCGCCGTAGCCGGTATCGCCGGCGAACCAGATCGAACCGCGCGCGGTCTCGACGAAGAAGCCGCACCACAGCGCCATCCTGCGGTCGCGCACGCCGCGGCTGGACCAATGGTTGGCGCGGGTGAGGGTCGCCGTCGCGGCGTCGCCGATCGGCAGCCGATCGTGCCAGTCGCCGGTGGCGATCCGTGCATCGGGAACGCTGTTGCGCAGCAGGATGTCGTTGCCCAGCGGCATCACGAACAGCGGGCGATGCGCTTCGTGCAGCCTGCGCAAGGTGGCGATGTCGAAGTGGTCGTAGTGGTTGTGGCTCAGCAGCACCGCATCGATCGGCGGCAGGTCCGCGAAGCTCACGCCTGGAGCCGTGACCCGCTTCGGACCGGCGATCTGCGAGGGACTGGCGCGTTGCGACCAGACCGGGTCGGTGAGCAGGTTGATGCCGGCCACCTGGATCAGCAAGCTGGCATGGCCGACCATGGTGACGCGCAGGCGATCGTGCCGCGGCGCGGGAATGGCGGGGTGCACCGGCACGTGCTTGGGCCACGGCACCGTGCCCATGGCCGCTTTCCAGCGCAGCACCTTGCCCAGGCCGTTGTCGATGGTCGGCTGGCCCGGATTGAAGAAGCGCACTCCATCGAAGTGGTCGCTGACGGGGCCGGCGTAGTAGGGGTTGGCCATCGGGCGTGTGCTCCAGACAATGCGAGGGTGGGGCCATGGAGATTACGCAGCGGCGATGGATGCGGCGAGCATTGATCTTGGTTCATCCCTCGCCGGCTCTGGGCTCGATCCCGTGCAGCAACAGCCGCCCATGCTGTTCGGCCAATGCGCCGAGGTCTGGCGCGTGCGCGCTGTCGCTGCCGAAGACCTGGTGGAACAGCATCGCCATCATCATCGGGCCCATGATCGACAGCACGTAGAGCTTGGGATCGCCGGGGGGAGCCGTGCCGCGCGCCTGGGCCTTCTCGATGATACCGGCGACGGTGGACATGACCCGGTCGATGGCCTCGGCGTGCCAGATGCGGGCCAGTTCCGGAAACGCGCGGCTCTCGCCGATCACCATGCGCACGATCGCCGGCAGGCGCGGGTCGCCCATGCGGTCGGCGGCGCGCGACAGCAGCATGGTCGTGAGCTCGGCGAGCCCGCCGTCGAAGCTGGCGGCGGCCTGTTCGATCGGCGCGAGGTTGGTCAACAGTCCGTGGCGCACGGCCGCGGCGAACAGGTCCTGCTTGTTGTCGAAATACAGGTACAGCGTGCCTTTCGCCACGCCCGCGCGTTTTGCCACGTCCGCAAGTTTGGTCTCGGCAAAGCCGTTCTCGGCGAATGCGTCGAGCGCGGCGCTGAGGATCTCCGCAGGGCGGTCGTCCTTGCGGCGTTTCCATTTGGGTGTCGGTTGCGTCATGCGGTCTCGAGGCTCAGTGCAGGCTGTATCCGTGGGCCACACGATACGCATCCAGCGCCGTGAGCGACGCATCGGCAGCGGCGAGGGCGACATAGCCGTCGGGACGCACGAGATAGGCCGCGTCCTGCGCAAAGCCGGCAGCGCGGTGTTCGGGGCACCAGGCGAAGACGCGCAGGGCGATGCCACGGGCGTCGCACCATGCCTGCAGCCCGGGCGGCGCGCTGCCGTAGATGTGCAGCTGCCAGCCGATCTGCGTCAACGGTGCGTAGTTGTCGGCGTCGGCGGTTTGCACCCACGGCAGGCGATCGCCGCCGGCGACGTCGCCGGCCTTGCCGGCGCTCAGCGGGCTGTCGCGGTAGTGCAGCATCGTCTGCGACACGGTGCGGAACATCAGCTCGCTGACGTTGCGCAGCCGGTAGGCCAGGCTGGCCAGGGTCGGGGCGACGTAGGTCCTGATGAAACCGGCGACGCTGCCTTCGGCGGTGACCAGGGTGAAGGCGCGGTCGGTGGTGTTGACCAGGGTGCGCGCGAATGCCTGCCGCTCGGCGGCGTAGCTGTCGAGCACGGCGTCGGGCGCGCGGCCCTTGAGCACGTCGGCGAGCTTCCAGGACAGGTTGATGGCGTCGAGGATGCCGGTGTTCATGCCCTGGCCGCCGACCGGACTGTGGACGTGCGCGGCATCGCCGAGCAGGAACACGCGACCGCGGCGGAACGCGTCGGCGACGCGGTGGTGCACGCGGTAGGTCGAGAACCAGTTGACCTTGTCGATGCGCACGCCGAGATTGCGGATGGCGTCCTGGCTGACGTCGGCGAAGCTCAGGCTCTCGGCCCGGTCGGCGCGCGCGTCGCGCACGGTGCCGATCAGCCGATAGTGCCCGGTGTTGCTGTAGGCCAGCACGAGGATGAAGTCGCCATCGCCCAGCGCGATATGCGCTTCGTCCATCGACTGCAGGCCGCCGAGTTCGACATCGGCGACATAGAACACCTGCTTGTAGGTGCCGCCTTCGAAGCCGATGCCGAGCTGATGGCGCACCGGCGAGCGTGCACCGTCGCAGGCCGCCAGATAGCGGATGTCTGCGGCCTGTTCGCTGCCGTCGGGCAGGCGCAGGCGCGCGGCGACGCGATCGCCGTGGTCCTCGAAGGAGAGCAGTTCGGTCTCGCGCTCGACGGCCACGCCCAGTGCTTGCAGCTGTGCGATCAGCAGGCGCTCGTGCTGGTCCTGTGGGTACACCAGCACGAACGGGTAGGGCGAGATGCCCGCCGCGGAATCCAGCAGCGCGATCCGCGCGCGGTGTTTGCCGCGTGCCCACAGATTCATCGCCGGGGTGCGATGGCCGGCGGCGACGACCGCGTCCGCGATGCCTACCTGGCGGTACAGCTCGAGGGTGCGTGCCTGCACCGCCATGGCGCGCGAGGTCTCGCCCGGACCGGTGCTCTTGTCGACGATGCGCACGCTCACGCCCTGCCTGGTCAGCCACAACGCCAGATTGAGCCCGGTGGGGCCGGCGCCCACGATCAGAATGTCGGCCATGACGTGTTGCCCTCAATAAATGACCCGTGGGTCATTTATCTCAGGCCGAGGCCTGGCCGTCAAGCGGCACGGCCGATTTCCACACGCATCGATTGCTGCGGCCGCTTGGTCCGTTGGCAGACACGATGAAGGGCAAGGATTTTTTGTTGTGCGGCGATTGCGGCCAATACCCGCAAGAAATGCGCAGATTCGTGCGCGGTCCCATCGTCGACGCATCGTGAGCGGCGAACATTCCGCAGCTGGCGGCGCGGATTGGCCTGCCTGGCGAGACAGCCTGTAGCCCTGAACGAGCGCCCGATCGCGCTGCTCAACCGCCTGCTCGGCGGCTTCGAGGGCGGGGTGATCACCAGCAACTGGGCGACCCTGGCCACGTGTTCGGCGATACCGCGCTGCGTGACATCGCGGAACCGGTGCCACGCGGCGTGCGACGCAGATCCGCGGCCGGCGGACGCAACACCAGCGACGAGAGCGCTTCGGCAGACGCCTGAGGTCGCGAGCGTGTGGAGCGTCGCCGGCAGCGGCGGACCGAACCACCGCACACCGGCAGGCTTCAGCCGCGGCGCGCGGCCTCGATCGCGGCGATGTCGATCCTGGTCATGCCCATCATCGCGTCGAACGCGCGTTTGGCCGCTGCCGGATCGGGATCGGCGATCGCCTCGGTCAGCGCGCGCGGGGTGATCTGCCACGACAGCCCCCACCTGTCCTTGCACCAGCCGCAGGCGTTTTCCTGGCCGCCGTTGCCGACGATCGCGTGCCACAGGCGGTCGGTCTCGGCCTGGTCGTCGGTCGCCACCTGGAACGAGAAGGCCTCGCTGTGCTTGACCGACGGGCCGCCGTTGAGGCCGAGGCAGGGGATGCCTGCCACAGTGAACTCGACCGTCAGCACGTCGCCCTGCTTGCCGGCGGGATAGTCGCCGGGTGCGCGGTACACGGCCGTCACCGCGCTGTCGGGAAAGGTTTCGGCATAGAACGTCGCGGCGTCGAGCGCGGTGCCGTCGAACCACAGGCAGATCGTGTTCTTGCTGGTCATCTCGGCTCTCCTGGATGGACAGGGATATGCAGTCGGGCGGAGCGCCGCTGGACAACCCGGCAGGGCGTGCGACCGTGGCGGGCGCACGGCTCCGCAACCGATGCCGTCGCAAGCCTACCGCAGCAGCCGGTCGGGAACGTGTGCCCGCCACGGCCGGTATGGGGATGCCAGGCCTGCGCTAAGCGCCCCCTTCACCTCGCATGTGGTGTGTTAGCGGCTGCACACACTGACGGAGTGTCATATGGACACCACATTGATGCCTTGGGTCGCCGGGCTGTTCATCCTGTTCATCGGCTCGGCCTTCTACCTGGTGACCCGGGCCAAGAAGAACCGCAACCGCCCGGCCCAGGATGCGGCCGCGACCAAGAGCGACGTCGACGCGGCGTCGAAGAAATAGCGGCAGGGCGGCGGCCTGGGCTGCCGCCTTCGCCCGGGACGGTCGCTTGCAACGCGGCGCGCATCGGTTCCTGCCGCGCGCGTTGGCGATGGCGATGCCGGTTGTCACGAGAAGATGTCCGCGACGTAGCGGCCGTGCTCGCGTTCGATGCGGTCGGCCCAGGCGTTGGCGTCCTCGGCGCTGACGCCCATGCTGTCGCGGTAGATGCGCACGAAGGTGTCGCATACCGCGGGCGCCATGTGCTCACCGTCGCCGCACACGAACACGGTGGCGCCTTGCTGGAACAGCGCCGACACCCGCTCGCGGTCCTCCCACATGCGGTGCTGGACGTAGGTCACGCCGTCCTGTGGCGCTTGCGAGAAGGCGAAGCGGACGTCGACCACGCCCATGTTCTGCCAGCGCTGCAATTCCTCCTTGTACAGGCAGTCGACGTCGGGATGGTCGATGCCGAAGAACAACAAGGCTTCGCCGACCTCGCGTCCGCCCGCCTTCTGGATCGCGCGTTCCTGCAGGAAGCCATGGAACGGCGCGATGCCGCTGCCGGCGCAGACCAGGATGATCGGCGTGGCCGGATCCTCCGGCGGGTGGAAGCTCGCCTGCGAAGGCCGCACCGCCACCGCGACCGGCGCGCCTTCGCCAAGGCTGGCCAAATGGGTGGAGGCCACGCCGCGCCGCCGCCCGATCCCCGATAGCGCCGGCGCATCGAGCACGGCCACGGTCAGCGAACACTGCGTCGGGTCGCGCAACGGCGAGGAGGAAATGGAGTATTGCCGCGCGCGCATGGCGGGAAGCGCGCCGAGAAAGGCACCCAGCGACAGTTCGCAGGCCGGGAACCGTTCCAGCAGGTCGAGCAGGCTGGTTTTCCTGGCGAGCACCTCGCCGGCATAGGCCGGTTCGGCCGCCAGCGCCTGCAGCGCGTCGCGGTCGGGCGGGCAGCGCGTGGCCGCGGCCAGTTGCGCCACCTGCGTGCGGGTCGCCGGTTGCGCCAGTTCCACGTAGTCGGTCAGCACGTCGGCCAGGGCGACCGGATAGCCGCTGGGCAGGCCGGATGCGGCGCCGGGCCGCTTGCCGATGACCACGTGGGTGTCGCTGGCCAGGCCGAATCGCCGCAGCACGCGTTCGACCTGCGCGGCGGAGTTGCGCGGCAGCACGGCGAGATAGTCGCCGGTGCGGTAGCGCATGCCCTCGGGCAGGGCGATCTCGATGTGGCGCTTGGAGCGTGCGAACGGCGCCGACATGTCGACCAGCTCGCGATTTTCGACGATGCGCCCCTGGTCCAGTTCGGTCAGCCGCAGCGCGCCGAGCCGCGCGGAGGGGACGATGTCCACCTCCAGCGTCTGCGCGGCCTGCTCCGTCGTCGCTTTTCCCAGCGCCTGGCCGAGCGCGGGCCACAGTCCGGCGTACCAGGCATCGAAACCGCCGAAGAAATCGCCGCCTGCGTCGGTTTCGCCGCGCGCCTTGAAACGTGCGGCGCCCGCCGCCGCGAATGCGGCATCCAGCCGCTTCGGGATCGCCTGGTAGGTGCGCGCCCACTGCCGGTTGCCGGAACCGAACACGGCGTAGCGCACGCCGGCCAGATCGCCGGCGGCCAGTCCTTCGATCCAGTCGAGGAAGCGGCGCGCATTGTCCGGCGGCTGGCCTTCGTAGGAGGAGGCGGCCACGACCACGGCGCCGTCGCGCGGCAAGCGGCCGGCGTAGTCGTCCAGCGGCGCCACGAGCGGCGCATAGCCCTGTGCCGCCGCGTCGGCGCCGATCCGCTGCGCGAACGCTTCGCACGAGCCGGAATTGCCGCCGTACAGCACCAGCAGCGGCGTGCCCGGCGGCGTGCTGCCCGCGGCCGGGGTCGTGGCCGGCGCCAGGGCTTTCTGCGGGGCGGACGGCACTGCGCTGCGCCGGCGCAGTGCGACGTCGCCGCGCCGGCGCGCACGGATGCGCAAGCCCTCCGGCTTCAAGGTCAGCGTTTCCGCCACCTCGAGTTGATAGTTCGGATCGACCTGTTCCAGTTCGAACCGTTGCAGGATCATCGTCAGCACCAGTTGCGCCTCCTGCATTGCGAAGCCGCGCCCGATGCAGGCGCGCGCGCCGTTGCCGAACGGTTTCCAGGCGTTGGGCGGGAGCCGTTCGGCCGCTTCGGGCGCGAAGCGCTCCGGCCGGAACGTTTCCGGATCCGCCCATACGCCCGGGTCGCGGTGCAGGCCGGGAATCAGCACCAGCAGCGTGTCCTGCGGCGTGATCGCATAGCGGCCGGCCAGTGTCGTGGTTTCGCGCGCGGCGACCGCGAAGGCCGGGGCGGTGGGCCACAGCCGCAGGGTTTCCTGCAGGACCTGCTCGATGTAGCGCAGCTTGGCCAGGTCCTCGACCTGCGGCGGCCGCGTGCCCAGCGCTGCGTCCACCGCCTGGCGCGCGCGCCATCGCCGCTGGATTGCGCAGCAGCAGATACAGCGCGAACGACAGCAGGCCGCTGGTCGTCTCGTGGCCGGCGATCAGGAAGGTCACCATCTGGTAGCGGATGTTCTCGTCCGACAGCGCCTCGCCGGTCGCCTGGTCGCGTCCGTACAGCATCAGGTTGAGCAGGTCGTCGCGCGAGGCCGCCTCCGGGTCGGCCCTGCGTTCGGCGATCAAGGTGTCGGCGACGCTGCGGATCATCGCCAGGTCGGCCTCGTAGCGGCGCCGGCCGGGCGCCAGCAGGCGATTGGCGATGTCGGGCCGGCGCGCGCGCGATCCGGCCTCGGCCAACGCGCCCACCATCGCCGCGACGAAGGGATGCATCTCGTTCTGGTAGAAGCTGTTGAAGCGGTAGTCGAAGGCGCACAGCGCGATCGTGTCCAGCGTCAGCCGGGTCATGTTGTCGGCCACGTCGATGACCGCGTCCGGTCCGAACCGTTCCCAGCGCTGCAGCATCTGTTCGGCGATGTCCTCCATGCGCCCGAACATCGCGCGCACGCCGATCGGACCGAACGCGGGCATCAGCAGCCGGTGCGCCTTGGCCCAGTTGGGTTCGTCGTTGTAGGCGGTGAACAGGCCGTCGCCGCCGAGGTCGCGCAGCGATTGCAGCGGCCGGTGCAGCTTCTTCTCGAAGCGGGTCTCGTCGCAGACCTCGTCCACCAGTTCCTGTCCGCTCAGCACGGTCAGCGACAGCGGGCCGCTGTTCAGGCGAAAGATCGGGCCGTGCGCCTTGGCGAGCCGCATCAGGCTCTGCACCGGCGCATCGCCATCGAGATGGTGGAAATTGCCGAGCAGCGGCAGCGAACGCGGTTGCGGGATTGTCTGCGTCATGGGGTGCCTTCCTGGGAAGTGCGCGGCGTGGCGACCGGCGCGGGACCGGCGTCGCGGTGCGGGGGATGCAGCAGGGTGGCGAGGACGGTGTCGACCAGCCGCGCGCGGGCCTGGCTCGGCGCGATCTCCGGCGCCAGCCGCGCCAGCAATTGCGGGAATTCCGGCGGCTGGCTCAGCATGCTGTTCAGCAGCACGAAGAACAGCGCCGGATGCGTCGCCTTCACGATGCCGGCCTCGATCCCGGCAAGGATCAGCGCATGGCCGGCCTCATAGGCCGGTCGCAGCAACTGCTCGGCGACGACGGCGGCGCGCTCGGGACGTTCCGACATCACGCGCGCGACGAAGTCGCGTACCGCTGGGTTGGCCTCGTAGAACGCGGCCATGATCAGGATGGCGTCCGTCAGCCGTTCGTGCAGCGGGCGCTGGTCGTGGTGGGTCAGGTGCGCCATGGCCGCGAGCCGCGGGGTCGCGTCCTGCGCAAGCTGGTTCACGCAGGCATTCCACAGTTCGGCCTTGCTGCCGAAATGCACGCGCACCAGGTTCGGGCTTACCCCTGCGGCGGCGGCGATGGTGCGGATATCGGCCCGCTCGAAGCCGTAGCGGGCGAAGCCGCCGGTGGCCGCCGACAGCAGCGCCTGGCGGCCGTCGGCCTGGTCCTTGCCTGGTGGGCGGCCGCGGGGTCGCGGGGGTGGCCTTGCCGCCATGGTCGGTATCCCTGCATAAATGTTCATTTGTACATTTAATGGCAGCCGGCGGTTTTTGCAAATCGATCGTTCAGCAGGCAGAGCGTTTGCGCGGCCGCTGGCGCTGGCAGGGCATCGCTGCGTTGCCGCCCGAGGAGCGAACGTTGCGCGGCGCCACATGCTTCGCCTGCGCGTGCGGCGGGAGCGCAGGCGCCCGTCCACGCCGCGGGCTTTGTCCGATCGGCATGCAGCTCGGGCAGGGGCGCGCGGCCGCTATCGCGGTGCGGCGTGCAGGCGCTTCACTTCGGCGTGCCGAGCCCGCCGATGTTGACCATCGCCCGCAAGCCGATCACCAGCGCATTGTCCGGCGCGCGGCGCGCGGCGGGATTGCCCAGGATGTCGGGATTGACGATGTACTGGACGTTCGGGACCAGGGACAGCGGCAACTGCGCGACGCGGTAGCTGTAGTTGAGCTCGAACAGGGTCTCGTTGCGCGAGATGTCCGGCGCCGCGCCGCGCTTGCGCAACAGGTCGTTCATGTAGCCCTGCTGGTCGGCGCTGAAACGGTAGTAGTTCGCGACGGCGCCGAAGCCGTCGCCCGGTCGCGATGCGAACGGGCCGCTGTAGTACAGGCCGGCGGTGACCTGCAGGTCGTACACCTGGCGCGCATCCAGCGGCGCGGCGATGTTGCCGAACGCGACCAGCATGCGCTTGCCGGCCATGCCCTGCGGCCGGTAGAGCGCGCGTTCGCCCATCACATAGGTGCCCCAGCGACCGCCGTCGTACATGCGCGCCGGCCCGCCCACCAGGCCGCGCAATCCGCCGCTCCGGTTGTGGCGCAGGGCGCTGTAGTCGGCCGAGTTGTACCAGACGCCGGCCACGTAGCGCGGTGCGCCGCGGCCGAGCGCGGGGTCGGGCTCGTAGCCGACCTCCAGGGTGCCGAGCACGCCGCTGCTGTCGGCGGTGCTCCAGTCCAGGCCATCGTTGTTCTTGCGTTGCGGATTGAGTTCGAACGCGCCCACCGACACATAGGTCGCGGCGGGTTTGTAGCGCAGCTTCGCGCCCCAGTTGACGTACGGAAAGCCGACGAAGCCGCCGTCGGCCTGGCTCAGCTGGAACGGGCAATCGGATGCGCCGACGAAGCGGCAGCCGTAGCGGCTGCGCGCGAATTGCCAGGTGGTGTTCATGCGCCCGGCGACGAGCTGCCAGCGGCCATCGGCGAACGCCTGTTCCCAGGTCAGCTGCGCCAGTTGCGCCTGCTGCTGCTGGTACCAGTAGCCCTGCACCTTGACGTTGTTGCCGATCTGGCGCTGCGACAGGCTGTTGCCGTAGTACCAGGCGCCGGTCGCGTGCAGCGTGGCGCCGGGGATGCCGAACAGGCGCTGCAGATCCAGGTCGGCGCCGGCGACCACGCCGCCGGCATTGCGATCGCCGCGCGACAGGCCGCCGGCGGCGTTGCGCGCATAGTCGTTGGACCAGACGAAACGCGGCGCGATGCCGTGGTCGTCCAGCCATTGTTCGGTGTCGGCGGCGATGGCGCTGCCGGAAAGCGTGGCCGAAGCGGCCAGTGCGAGGAACGGGACGAAGGACACGGATCGGGACATGGGACGCAGGCTCCACGGACGAGGCGATGCACTCGGCGGACGTGCGCGGCGGGTGCGCGGCGTCGCGGCAGTGCGCGAAGGGAAGACACCTTCCGGTCGTGGAGCCGCAGGACAGCGTCGCGTCCGTCGGCGACGGACACGGCATGTGCGCAGGCCTGTGGGGGGACCGGCAGAAGAAACGGTGGCAGGACAACCGCGTTCCGCGGCGCCGATGCGCGAGCCATCGCCGCAGCGGATGGGCCGCGCCGCGGCGCGGCCCATCGAACTGGATCGGACCAGCGGGATCAGACCACGTCGGTCAGGCCACCTTGCCGAGGCCGGCGGCGGCCATCGCGTCGGCGATTTCCTTGTCGGCGCCTTCGGCCAGCGGCAGCAGCGGCGAACGCACCGTGGCGTGATCGAGCAGGCCGCGCGCGGCCAGCGCCCACTTCAGCGCCACCGAGCCTTCCATGTGCGAGCCGCGGTGGTAGACGTTCCTGGTCACCGGCAGCAGGCGGTCGTGCAGCGCGCGCGCCTTGGCGTAGTCCTTGGCCTTGCCGGCGGCGATCATCTCGATCAACGGTTCCGGCGCGATGCAGCCGTAGCCCACCAACGCACCGTCCACGTCGAACATGGTGTGCAGCAGGTATTCGTCGTGGCAGGTCAGCACCGGCACGTGCGGGCGTTCCTTGCGGAACACCGGGATCTCGGTGTCCCAGCGCTTCATGTTGCGCACGCCGTTCTTCATCGCGATCACGCCCGGCAGCGCGGCGATCTCCAGCAGCGTTTCCAGGTTGTAGGTGGCCTTGGTCACGTCCGGGTACTGGAACAGGATCATCGGCAGGCCGCTGGCCTCGTGGATGGCCTTGTAGCGGTCCTGCGGCGCGCCCTTCTGGTAGCCGAAGCGCAGCCAGCCGTGCGAGGGATAGATCAGCCCCGCCGAGGCGCCGGCGGCGACGGCGCGCTTGGCTTCGTCGGCGGCCACCCGGGTGCCTTCCAGGGTGATGCCGGCGATGATCGGGATGCGCGCGTCGACGGCATCGCGGAACGCCTCGATCACCTTGGCCTGCTCGTCGCGCTCCAGGAAAGTGCCTTCGCCGGCGTGGCCGAGCACGGTCAGGCCCTTGACGCCCTCGATGCCTCCCAGCCACTTGCCGATGCGCTTGATCGCGGGATAGTCGACGGCGCCGTCGCGGGTGAACGGGGTGACCGGCGCGGGGACCAGGCCTTTCAGGTCGATGTTGCTCATGCTGTGTTTCCTCTTCTTCGGATCAACCGGGGATGGAGTCGAACGCGGGGTCCGACGTGGGGTGGTGCGAATGGACGACGCGCGCTGGCCTGCGTGGCCGCGGCGTTGGCAGGCCCTGGACTCAGGGCGAGAGTTCTTCCAGCGATCTGCCCTTGGTTTCCAGCGCGCACAGCAGCGTCACCGCCGCGCCGGCCAGCAGCACCGCGGCGAAGGCGACGAACACGTAGCGCAGGCCGATGCCGGCGATGACCGCGCCGACCACCAGCGGGCCGCTGGCCGAGCCCAGGCGCAGCCAGGCGCTGCCCAGTCCGGTGCCGATGGCGCGGATGCGGGTGGGATAGAGCTCGGCCGAATACAGGTACAGCGAGAAGGTGATGGTCTGCACCGCGGCATAGCCCAGCGCCGCGAACACCAGCACCTGCAGTGCCGAGGTGCCGCCCAGCATCGCCAGCGCCAGCAGCGGGATGCTGCCGGCGGCGAAGGCGAGGACGTACCAGCGCTTGCGTCCGACCTTGTCGATCGACAGCGCGCACACCACCGCGGCGGCGACCCCGGCCAGCGAGGTGAGGAAGCCGTAGGCGATGCTCTGCTGCAGCGACAGCCCGAAATGCTGGCGGTACAGCGTCGGCAGCCAGGTGATGAGGCCGTTGGCCACCAGGTAGGAGCAGAACCACAGGCACCAGATCACCAGGGTGCGCTTGAGATAGAGGCTGCCGAACAGTTCGCGCCAGTCCGAGGCTTGCGCCTTGGGCAGCGCATTGCGGTCGAACGCCGGCGCCGGCAACGGGCCGTGGCGGCGCTCGGCGCTGCGCTCCAGTTCGGACACGATCGCGTCGGCCTGGGCGTAGCGGCCCTTGGAGGCCAGCCAGCGCGGCGATTCGAACATGAAGAAGCGCAGCGGGATCATGATCGCGGCGGGGATCAGCCCGACCATGAACATCGCCTTCCAGCCGTAGGCCGGCACCAGGAAGTAGCCGATGCCGCCGGCGGCGACCAGGCCGAGCAGGAACATCACCTCGTACAGCAGGAAGAAGCGGCCGCGCTTCTTCGATCCGATCAGCTCGTTGATGTAGGCGCTGGCCACCGGCACTTCGCCGCCGGTGCCGATGCCCTGGACGAAGCGGAACGCCATCATCGCCGCGGCGCCGCCGGCGAACAGGCAGGCGACGTCCATCGACACGAACAGCAGGATGGTGAACAGCAGCACGTGCAGGCGGCCGACGCGCTCGGCCAGCCAGCCGAAGAACACCGAGCCGAGCAACTGGCCCAGGTAGCCGGCCGACAGGATCATGCCGATCTGCGCCGGCGACAGGCTCCACTCCTTGGCCAGCACCGGCATCGCGTAGGCGATGGCGATCACCGTATAGCCGTCGAAGAAGGTGGCCGCGCCGACGATGTTGCGCGCCCACCACACCTGGCGGGTGATGGGCAGGCGTTCGAGCCGGGCGCCGATCTCCGCCTGCGCCTCGGCGGGCGGCAGCGTACGGGCGGTGGCGGCGTTGGCGGTGGTGGTGGGCATGAGCATCGTTGCTGCCTCTCACAGGACAAGGAGAACCCGGCGCAGGCGCCGGAGCGTCCACGAAGCGGTCGAAACACGGGGAACCGGGCGGATGCCCGGACGGATCAGGTGCTGGGCGCGGTCACGGCGACGCTCCCGCTGGCCTGGATCGCGAACGCGATGTCCTTGGCCGCCAGCAGAGTGGGTTGCAGGGCGGTGCCCAGCAGTTCGTCGTGGCTGGTGCGCACCGACGGCGCGGCGACGCTGATCGCGCCGAGCGGGTAGTCGTCCGCATCCAGCACCGGCACCGCCAGCACGCGCAGTCCCTCGGTCAGCATCGAGTCGAGGATCACGTGGTTGTCGCGGCGGATGCGCTCGAAGGTGCGGAGCATGGCGGCGATCTCCGGCGCGTGCGGGGCCTCCACGTCCACCCCCGTCACCCGCGTCACTTCGGCCGGCGACAGGTGCGCGAGCATGGCCAGGCCGATCGCGGTGCGGGTGCTGGACACGGTGGTGCCGATGCGGATGTCCACGCCCAGCCGGGTGATGCCGGCGCGGACCCGTTCGATGTAGAGCACGTCGGGCCCTTGCAGCACCGCGAAGCTGGCCGCCTCGTTGACGTCGCTCACCAGCGCGCGCAGCAACGGTCGCACCACGCTGCGCAGGTCGCGGCGGGCGATGGCATGGAAGCCGAGGTCGAGCACTTTCAGGGTCAGGCGGAAGCGGCGGCTTTCGGGGAGGCGGTTCACGTAGCCCAGCTCGACCAGCGTGTTGAGCATGCGGAAGGTGGTTCCCGGGTCGAGCCTGGCCAGCGCCGCGATCTGGCTCAGCGACAGTTCCTCGTGCTCGGAGGAAAACGCTTCGAGCACCCGGAAGCCCTTGGCCAGCGATTGCACGGTGCTGCGCAGCTTCTTGTCCGCCGCGTCGCCGCTGTCCTCGGCGGCGGCGTCCAACGCGCCTGTGGAGATGGTCTTGGTCATCTGCATTTTCCTGGTGGCTGTCGTGCGTCGCCAGCTTGCCGAACCGGCTGGTGGGTGTCGCTTGACAAGCGTGTTTCGGATTGCGAAAATTATTTCGAAACTACGTGCCAAGATTCTTCCAGGCGCGCTTGCTGCGTCAAGTTGCGGCGCAACATGCGTGCTGGGCGCGGTGTCGCCGCGGGTGCGGTGGCGGCGTCGATACGATTGCTCGGCGTTCGACCATGGTGGCCAGGACCATCGCAATGGCGACCAGCGGCATGGCCGATCGCTAGCTTCCCAGTGCCGTGGCGGCGCCTCGTCCAGCGCGCGGCCTCCAATCCCTCGATCGCGACGCCACTGATTCCGGATCGTCATGTAGACGAACGTTGCCGCGATTTGCAGCGCAAGCATTGCTGGCAGACAACGGCGCGCGGCGGCGATTAGCGTGTTGCATGAGCCGAGCGAACCGTCAGCAGCCGCAACTCCCCGCGCAGAAGTGGTGGCAGACGCTGTCGTTCAAGCGTGCCGCCGCCGAGGTGTCGGCGGTGCTGGTGCTGGTCGGCGGCACCTACGGCTTCGTGCAATACGTGGAGGTCAAGCCGCTGGAGCGGCGCCTGGCCGAAGCGCAGGCCGCCGCATGCAAGCCGGCGTCCAGTTCGCCATTGGTCGAGTTCGGCCTGTTGCCGGGCGACAGCCGCGTGCTCTGGGATGGCGCGCTGACGGTGACCAATGCGACGCGCGGCACGGATGGCACGAAGACGCGGCTGCGGGCGACGCCGCGCGAAGGTGCGCCGGTCGAGCGCGCAGGGCTGTCGCCGGGCGACAGCTTCGACGTGCCGGTCTCTGGACAGGGCACCTATCGGATCTACCTGAAACGCAGCACGGCCGACTTCATCGAAGGGTCTGTGCTGCATCGTCCGTGAGTGCCGTCCGCGATGGCGCCGCGCGCAGCGGCGTCGCGGTGTCGCCGCTGTCGCTCACTGTGCGGTCGCGGTCTCGACGACGGCACCGTTCTCGTACACGGTCAGCTCGCGCACGCGTCCAGCCGCCGCCGGCGCGAACACGAAGCGCAGGTCGCGTTCCTCGGCGAAGAAGCGCGTCGGCGCTTCGGCGCGCAGGGTCACGACGAGCGCGCCGGCGCTGAGCGTCAGGTGGTCGCCTTGCACGGCGACGCGGATGTCGCCGACGCGCTTGCCGAGGTAGTGGCCGGCGTAGCTGGCCAGGATGCCGGGCGCCAGGGTCAGGTGCGTGGCGGGCGCCACGTACGCCACCGCGCCGTGCGCATAGCTGTAGATGCGGCGCATGCGCCACTGGCCGTCGACCGCCTGCCACAGAGTGGTGAACTCGGCCTGGCCGTCCAGGCGTTCGGGCTTGCCGTCCCGCTGCACGTGGAAGCGATGCGTGCCCGACAGCAGCGCGAAGCCGCCCGCCAGCGGATGGAACTGCAGGCTGTCGGCGACCGCTTCGCGGCGCAGGTGCATCGCCGGGTCGGCGCAGGGCCCGTCACGCAAGGATTGCAGGACCGCCGGCCTGGACGCGGTCAGGCCGGTCCTGTCGTGGTAGAACTCCACGTCGTCGGTGAGCAGTTCGCCCATCGCGTGCATGTCGCAGGCGTTGTAGGCCTGCCAGTAGCGCGCTTCGGCGGCGCGCACCGCCGCTTCGTCGTCGGCCGCGGCGGCGGTACCGCCCAGGCCCAGCAGCGCGAACAGCACGAGATGGCGAAGGCGCATGGCGAACTCCTGGAACCGGGCCGCGATTGCAGCGCACTTCCGCGCCCGCCGCGCGTGCGGTACGTCATGCGCACGAATGGGCCGGCACGGCTCGCTCGCTCCCCGCGTTCGCGAACGCGTGAAGGATGCGTATGAGTCGCAATCGTCGCATACTGGTTCCCACGCAGGGGAAGCGAGCGGGAGCGGTCGGCGGTGCTGAAACGGGGCGATGGGACGTTCAACCGGTTGCTGCATGGCCCGGCCAGGTGGCTGCGCGCGGTGCCGGTCGCCGATCCGGTGGATCTGCGCAATGCGCCGATGTTCCAGGTGGTGTTGCTGCTGTTCGGGACCTTGCCCGTCGCTGCGTGGCTGTACCGCGCGATCGCGGTGGCGGATGCATGGCGTCCCGGCGAACTGACCAGCCTGGCGTTGAGCATGCTGTTCAGCGCGGTCGCGCTGCTGGGCGTGGTCTTGATCCGTTTTGGCCGGTTCCGCTGGGCCGCCTACCAGACGCTGTGCGTGTTCGCGATCTCGGTCCTGGCGAGTTATGCCGCCAGCGGTTTCGGTGGGCAGCGTTTCGAGCAGCCGGTGCTGGTGGTGCCGATGGCGATCGCCGCGCTGGCGGTGGGGCGGCCGGCGTTGTGGATGATGTTCGCCGTCGTCGCGCTGTCGTTCGCGCTCGGAACCTATGTGGACATCGGCAACGGCGAGCCGAACGACTTCATCGGCGATGCCGTGATCAGCGGCGTCATCTTCCTGCTGATCGCGGTGGTGCTGGACCGCACGTCGGCCGCGTTGCGGCAGAGCCTGCGCGATGCGCAGGCGCGCGCCGAGCAGCTCGGCGTCGCGCACGACACGCTGCAGCGCGAAGTGGCGGAGCGGCAGCGGGTCGAAGAGCAACTGGTGAACGCCAAGAAGGTGGAGGCCGTGGCGCGGTTGGCCGCCGGCCTCAACCACGATTTCAACCATCTGCTGAGCCTGGTGCTGGGCTATGCGCGGCAGGGGCGCCGCGCCAGCGATGCGCAGGCGATCGGTGCCGCGTTCGATGGCGTCGAGTCGGCGGCCAGGCGCGCCACCGCGGTCAGCGGGAAATTGCTCAGCTTCAGCCGCCAGGACGAGACCCAGGCCGAGGCGCTGGATCTCGGCGAACTGGTGGCGACGCTGCAGCCGCTGCTGAAGCAGGCGCTCAAGCCGGGCATCGCGCTCGACGTCCAGGTGCCGACCGGGCTGCAGGTGCATTTCGACCGGCACCAGCTGGAGCTGATCCTGCTCAACCTGGTCGCCAACGCCGACGACGCGATGGAGCACGGCGGGACGGTGACCTTGCACGGCCGGCGCGTGGGCGGCGAAGCCTGGCTGCAGTGCCGCGATACCGGCCCGGGCATTCCCACGGAGCTGCACGACAGGATCTTCGAGCCGTTCTTCACCACCAAGCCGGCCGGCCAGGGCACCGGGCTCGGCCTGGCGATGGCGAACGGGCTGATGCAGCGGCATGGCGCGCGCATCTGGATCGACGCCGAGACCGGTGCCGGCGCCGCGTTCGTGCTGAGCTTTCCGCACGAGCATGCGCAGCCGCCTGCGCTGGCGGGCGCGAATGGTGGGCAGGACTAGCCGCGTGGCATGCGTTCGCCGCTTGCAACGCGCAGCGCGTCCATCGCCGCCGCCATCCAGGACCCGCCGGCGATGACCGCGTCGCAGGGCCTGGTGCTGGCCGGAGTGCGGATCGCGGTGGTCGAGGACGACGCCGAACTGCGCGCGATCATCGTCGAGGAACTGGGCCATGAGGGCGCGCAGGTGCTCGGGTTCGGCAGCGCCGAGGCGCTGTACCGGCACCTGCTCGGCGATACCTGCGATCTGGTGGTGCTGGATGTCGGGCTGCCGGGCGAAGACGGCTATTCGGTGGCGCGCTATCTGCGGCAGATCGCTCCGCAGGCGGGCATCGTGATGCTCACCGGCCGCGGCGCGAACACCGACATGACCCGCGGCCTGCTGCAGGGCGCGGACATGTACCTGGTCAAGCCGCTGGACGTGGAACTGCTGATCGCAGCACTGGCCAACCTGCGCCGGCGCCTGCAGCCTGCCGCGCCGCCACAGGCGCCGCCCGTGCAGGACTGGCGGCTGAGCGACGACGGTTGGACGCTGTGCTCGCCGGCGCAGCGCGCGCTGGCGCTGACCGAGGCCGAGCGCGGCCTGCTCAGGGCGCTGTTCGCGCAGCGCGGCGCACCGGTGGATCGCGACACGCTGATCGCGGCGGTCACCGATGCGCCGTGGGATTTCGATCCGCATCGCCTGGAAGTGCTGGTGCATCGGTTGCGCGCACGCGTGACCGCCGCCACCGATGCGGCGCTGCCGCTGCGCGCGGTGCGCGGGCAGGGCTACCTGCTGGGCGATACCGCCTAGCTGTCCGGCATCCGCATCCGCGGCGGGAGCCGCATGCGGCCGGCTTCCAGGCCGCACGCGGCCCAGGGCGATGCCGCCCATCGCGCCGCCGATTCGTAGACATCTCGCCGTGTTTCGCGGGCCCTGCCCGCTGCCATGGCCCTGCCGCGGCGCGCCGTGGCCCGCTGCCATTGCCGCTGCGCCATGGCGTCTCGTTGCGCCTGTGAGCAAGTGAGAGCAAGCGCGAACCGCTGCTACTGACTGCCTGCGCCCGCCTGCGCAGAATCCGCGCCACCACACCGGCAGGTCTCGCCTGCGCGTTCGGAGTGGGTTCCGATCCAGATCGTCAGCGCGCCCCGCACGGCCCAGGCCCGGGGCGCCGGTTCGTGGGTCCGGCTTGGATGTTTGGGGAGAGAGAGGCACATGGATCATCTGATGCGCGGCAGCCGTGCGGCTGCGTTGCGGGCGTGGGCGCGTGCTGCCTGCGGACACCACCGGACCACGGCGTCGTCGGGGCGACGCTTGCGGTTGCTGATGGCCGTGCTGCTGCTGGCCGCGCCTGCGCTGGCCGCCGCCGCGGACCTGCAGATCACCAACCTGTCCGACACCGGCTACGATCCCACGCCGGCCGGGGGCAGCGTGGTCTACAGCGTCACCGTCGAGAACAGCGCCGCCGATACGGTCAACGACGCGGTGGTGATCTTCGACCTGCCCGCCGGTGCGCAGGCCGGCACGCCGCTGCCGTCCTACTGCAGCGTGGCCGCCGGCAACGCGCAGCGCGTGGAGTGCCGGGTCGGCACCCTGGTCGGTACCTTCTCTTCCAACGGCGCGCCGGTGACCTTCCAGTTGCCGGTGAGCACGGTCGGCCTGGCTCCGGGCACGATCGAGATCCGCGGTGCGATCGGCGTGGAGCCCGGCCTGCCGGCGGCGAGCACGCCGATCGCGTCGCTGGCCGATGCCGATGCGTTCTTCGCCGGCGACAGCAACGCGGCCAACAACCGCCGCCTGGAAGCGACCACGCTGGAATCGGCGGGCGACCTGAGCGTGGAGAAGACCGCCACGCCGAACCCGGTCGTCGCCGGCGCCGAGGTCACCTATACCGTCACCGTGCGCAACGCCGGGCCCAGCGCCTCGGCCGGCTTCAGCGTGGTCGACACCTTGCCGGCCGCGGTGCAGTACGTGGCCAACAGCTTCAGCGGCAGCGGCTGGACCTTCAACAGCGGCAGCATGACCGCCACCCACGCCGGCGCGCTGGCCAACGGCGGCAGCAGCAGTTTCACGTTCCGCGCGCGGGTCACCGCCGCCAGCGGCAACATCGTCAACAGCGCGCGGGTGCAGGCCGGCAGCACGCCCGATCCGCTGCCCGACAACAACACCGGCAGCGTCACCACCACGGTCACCGCCGGCGCCGACCTGGCGCTGAGCAAGAGCGTCACCCCGTCGCCGGCGATCTCCGGCCAGCCGGTCACCTTCAACATCCAGGTCCGCAACCAGGGCCCCAGCGCGGCGGTCAACCCGCGTTTCGTCGACAACCTGCCGACCGGGTTCGTGGTCACCGGCGGCACCGCCGCGGCCGGCTGGACCTGCACCGACAGCAACGGCAACGCCACCCGCACCTGCGCGTTGAACGGCAGCCTGGCGGTCGGCGCGGTGGTCGATTTCACCATCGAGAGCACGGTGCCGGCGTCGGGCACCAACAGCAGCGGCGACGTCACCAACAGCGCCACCGTCAGCGCCGACACGCCCGATGCGAACAACGTCGACAACACCGGCAGCACCACCTTCACCGTGCTCGCCGACGGCGCCGACCTGTCGCTGCAGAAGACCAAGACGCCGGCGCTGGTGCCGGTGTGGAGCGGCGTCGGCAGCGACCTGGACAGCCGCATGACCAGCAGCATCGTGGTGCGCAACCTCGGCCCGCGCGCGGCGACCGGCCAGGTGCAGGCGGTGGATACGCTGGCCAGCGGCGAAGAGCTGCTGCAGCCGGACGGCAGCGTGGCGCAGCCGGGCGTGGCCTTCGCCAGCGGCGCGTGGACCTGCACCGTGGACCAGGCCTACAGCGGCTCCAGCGTGCAGCACGTGAGCTGCGACCTCGGCGCCGGTTCGCTGCCGCTGGCGGTGGGCGCGCAGGCGCCGACGCTGCAGCTGCTGACGCGCGCGCGCAGTTCCTCGGCCAACCTGCTCAACAACGCCTGCACCGGCGGTTCCGGCGGCTCGATCGAGCCGCTGACCGGCAACGGCATCGACCGCGCTCCGGAAACCGGCAACGACTGCTCCGGCGCCGGCACGCGCACCACCGACGAGCGTGCCGACCTGTCCATCGCCAAGCAGACCAACGGCCCCGGCGCCGCCGACAACGTGCTGGCCGCCAACCAGGACACGCTCAGCTACACCCTGACCGTGACCAACAACGGCCCGGACAGCACCACCGGCGTGGTGGTCAACGACACCGTGCCCGGCTTCGTCAGCGGCCGCACCCAGGTCAGCGTGACCACCACCCCGGCCGGCTGGACCTGCGCCATCAGCGGCGCCTCGGTGATCTGCCGCTCCGGCAGCACCGCGCTGGGCAACGGCGCCAGCGCGCAGATCGTCATCCAGGTCCAGCGCGCGCTGTTCGACAGCTACAACCAGGCCGCCGGCACCTGCGGCGGCACCGCGATCAGCGGCGCGTTCTGCAACACCGCCGGGGTCGGCATCGATGCGGCCGTGGCCGGCTCGGTGGGCGAACTCAACGGCAACAACAACCAGGCCTCGGACTGGATCCGCATCGCGCGGGTGGCCAACGTGATCACCAGCGCCAAGACCATTTCCTCGGGCACGCCCGGCCGCGCCGGCGTCAACACCACCTACGTGATGTCCTACATCAACGACGGCCCGTCGGCGGTGCCCGGGGTGATCTTCCGCGACGTGTTCACCCTGCCGGCCAACGATTCCGGCTTCGTGCTGGTGTCCGCGCAGCGTACCGGCGCCGGTACCCAGGCCTGTACCGCCACTGCCGGTGCCGGGGTGACCGTCACCGCCGACGCCGGCGGCACCTCCTATGCCAACCCGACCGGCGCGCCGGCGCAGGTCAGCATCCAGTGCCCGGCGTTGCCGTCGTTCACCAACCAGCAGACCGAGAGCCTGCAGGTGGTGATCCGGCCCAACGTCAACAGCGGCAACACCGGCCGCCAGTTCGACAACATCGCCGACTTCGTGGTGGACCTCAATGGCGACGGCAACGGCGACGCCACCGCGGGCACCGACAGCGACGGCAACACCTACGACTTCAACACCATCACCAGCGACGACAGCAAGAGCGCGCAGCTGCCGTTCGAGAGCGGCCAGGTCGACCTGATCACCAACAAGGTGGACACCGGCTTCACCGGCGGCGTGGATCCGCTCGGCTACGACGCGACCAATGCCGCGGCGAACCTGATCACCTACCGCATCACCATCCGCAACAACGGCCCGTCGGTCGCCACCGACGTGCACCTGACCGACACCTTCACCCCGCCGTCCGGGCGCACCGTCACCTTCATCGGCGCCGCGGCCACGCCCACCGGCACCTACGATCCCAGCGCCTGTTCGGTGACCTCCGGCAGCAATCCCACCGTGGGCGCGGTGCAGGTGCTGGACTGCCTGATGCCCGGCATCGGTTTCAGCACCAATGTCGCCGGCGTGGTCGCCTCCGGCCAGACCAGCACGCTGTACCTGCGCTACCGCTACGACACCCCGCCCGGCGCGGCCGGCGACACGGTCAGCAACCTGGCCCAGGCCACGTCGGCCGAGACCGACAGCAACACCGCCAACAACGGCGCCAGCCAGGAAACCACGATCCGCGCCTCCGCCGACGTGGGCGTGAGCAAGCACGTGGTCACCACCGCGCCCGATGCCGATCCGGATGCGGCGCTGCCCGCCAACGCCACCTCGGTGGGCCTGCGCCAGCCGTTCTTCTACGTGATCGACGGCATCAACAACGGTCCCGGCGCGAGCCTGTCGCGCGACCGCAGCGGCAGCAGCCCGCTCAACGGCACCGGCACCGTGGTCGCCGACACGCTGCCCGCCGGGCTGGTGGTGGTCGGCCAGGTGACCTGGCAGAAGAAGGGCCCGATCCCGGCCGGCGGCGGCGGCGAGGTGCCCAACGGCACCGGCACCTGCACCCAGGCCTCGGCCACCTTGAACTGCACCCTCGGCGACGTCACCGTCGGCGGCAAGCTGCGCATCGTGGTGCCGGTGCGCTGGGATACCTATCCGGGCGCGGCGGGGATCAACAACACCGCGACCATCGCCACCGAACAGGTCGATCGCGTCCCCGCCAACAACACGTCCACCGTGCCGATCCTGGTCACGCGGGCGTCGCTGGCCGGCACCGTGTTCGAGGACCGCGACCGTGCCGGCGCCAACGGCGGCGTCCGCCAGGGCGGCGAACCGGCCATCGCCGGCGTCACCATCGTGCTGACCGGCACCGATGCCTACGGCAATGCGGTCAACCGCAGCACCACCACCGCGGCCGACGGCAGCTACAGCTTCGGCGACCTGGCCGCGGCCGGCGCGGGCGGCTACACGCTGACCCAGACCCAGCCCGCCGGCTATCGCAACGGCCCGGTGGATCCGCCGGCGGCCGGCGCCAGCGCGCCGTCGCTGGGCGGCACCTATGCCGCCGGCAGCCCCAACTCGAGCTACACCGCGATCCCGGTCGACGCGGCCGACGCGGCAGTGCGCTACGACTTCCCGGAAGTGCGCCGGCCCAGCCTGACCGGCCGGGTCTACGTGGACCTGAACTTCAACAACGTACGCGACGGCGGCGATCCGGCGATCGCCGGCGCCACCGTGGAACTGCTCGATGCCACGACCGGCGCCGTGCTCGCCACCACCAGTACCGACGGCAACGGCGCCTACCGCTTCGACGACCTGGATCCGACGCTCACCTACAGCGTGCGCGAGCCGCTGCCGAGCGGGCAGTACAGCAACCGTCCCAGCGCGATCAATCCCGGCCAGATCGGCGGCGCGGCGTGCCCGGCCGGCAGCTGCGTGCCCGGCACCGCGGTGGCCGCGCCCGGCGGCCCGGATGCGGCGACCACCGACCGCATCTCGCAGATCCAGCTGGGCGCGGGCCTGGACGGCACCGAGTTCAACTTCGGCGAGAACCCCAGCGGCAGCGCGATCCAGGGCCGGGTGTGGCGCGACGACGACAACGACGGCGTGATCGACCCGGCCGAGACCGGCCTGGCCGACGTGGACGTGGTGCTGACCGGCACCGACCAGAACGGCCAGCCGGTGAACCTGACCACCAAGACCGATGCCAGCGGCAACTACAGCTTCCTCGGCCTGCTGCCGGGCACCTACACGGTGACCGAACCCACCCAGCCCAGCGGCACCCTCAACGGCAAGACCGTGCCCGGCGACAAGGGCGGCACCGCCACCGGCGTGGCCACCACGCCGTCGGCGATCGCCAGCATCGTGCTCGGCGCGAACCAGCAGGGCCAGCACTACGACTTCGGCGAAGTGGCGGCGGCGTCGCTGTCCGGCCGCGTGTACTACGACAACGACGACAACGGCGTGGTCGGCAGCGACGAAACCGGCATCGCCAACGTGCGCGTGGTGCTGAGCGGTACCGACGACCTCGGCGCCGCGGTGCAGCTGACGGTGCAGACCGACGCGCAGGGCAACTACCGCTTCGAGAACCTGCGTCCGGGCACCTACACCGTGACCGAACCGGAGCAGCCGGCCGACACCCGCAACGGCGTCACCAGCGCCGGCACCGTCGGCGGCGCCACGCGTGGCGTGGCGACCCCGCGCGAGACCGTGCCGTCGGCGATTTCCGCGGTGGTGCTGGCGCCGGGCGCGCAGTCGATCGACAACAACTTCGGCGAGATCGCCAACACCCCGGACCTGGTCGTCAGCAAGGTCGCCGACCCGGTCAAGTTCACCGTCAACAACACCGCCAGCTACACCATCAGCGTGCGCAACATCGGCCCGCGCCCGACCGTGGGCACGTACCAGGTGCAGGACCGCCTGCCGCCGGGCGTGACCCTGGCGGCGCTGCCCACCGGCAGCGGCTGGACCTGCAGCGGCGCGGTCGGCGCCGACCGCTTCAGCTGCGACGCCAGCGCGACGATCGCGCCGGCGCAGACCGCCAGCGCGCGCATCGTGGTGCAGGTCGCGGTCGGCGCGGCGGCGGCGACCGGCAGTCCGGTCAACAACGCGGTGCTGGTGCAGGGCGGCGGCGAAGACGCCACGCACAGCCCGAGCGCGGCCGAACGCGGCGCCTTCGACGGCGACGTGACCCAGCTGCCGGTGTGCGATCCGGCGATCACCCAGAACGCCTGCCGCCTGCCGACGCAGGTGCAGCTGGCGGCCTCGGTGTCGGGCACGGTGTGGTTCGACGGCGGCAGCGAGGAGCGCCTGCTCGACGGCGGCGACCAGCGCCTGCAGGGCTGGACCGTGGAACTGGTCGATCCGGTCAGCGGCCAGGTCGTGCGCAGCACCATCAGCGCCGCCGACGGCAGCTACCGCATCGGCGACGTGATCCCCGGGCAGAAGTGGAAGCTGCGCTTCCGCCACCCGGTGTCCGGCGCGGTATGGGGCTGGCCGGTGAGCACGGAGAGCGCCTCCGCGGTCGCGCCGTGCGCGGCCGACACCGCCATCGCCAACGGCGGCACCAGCTCGTGCCGGGTCAGCGACGGCGGCAGCAGCGAACTGCAAGTGGTGCTCAAGGCCGGCGAGAACCTGCCGCAGCAGAGCCTGCCGGTGGATCCCTCGGGCGTGGTCTACGACGCGGTGACCCGCGATCCGGTGCCGGGCGCGATCGTGACCCTGGCCCCGGTCGGCGTGTGCGCCGGCTACGACCCGGCCACCAGCCTGCTCAACACCGGCAGCGGCGGCTACCGCATCGACGGCAACGCGGTGTCGATGACCGTCGGCAGCGACGGCGCCTACCAGTTCCTGTTCGGCCCGGCGGCGCCGGCGCGCTGCGAGTTCCAGCTGACGGTGACCCCGCCGGGCGGCTACGTGTTCGTGTCCACGCTGATCCCGGCCGAACCGCAGGCGCTGTCGCCGCCGGGCGACGCCGGTTCGCGCTACAGCGTGCAGCCCGATGCGCGCGCGCCGACCGGTCCGGTCGGTCCGGCCACCCAGTACTTCCTGACCCTGTTCGCCGGTTCCGGCACCGCCAACATCGTGCACAACCACATTCCGCTCGATACCGCGGTCGCCACCGGCCTGGCCATCACCAAGACCGGCGACCGCCAGACCGCTGAAGTGGGCGATACCGTGCAATACACCATCACCATCCGCCAGACCGCCGGCAGCCCGCTGCAGACGGTGAACGTGGTCGATCGCCTGCCGCGCGGCTTCACCTACATCGAAGGCACCGCGCGCGCCAACGGCGCGGCCGTGGCCGAGCCGCTGGGCAAGCCCGGCCCGACGCTGGGCTTCAGCACTGGTCCGCTGCAGGTCGGCCAGCAGATCGCGTTGACCTACCGGGTGCGGGTCGGCGTCGGCGCGCAGCAGGGCGACGGCATCAACCGCGCGCAGGCGCACGGCTGTTCGATCGCCGGCGGCTGCATCGACCCGGTCTCGCTGCAGCCGCGCCCCGGTTCGCTGCCGTCCAACCAGGCGCAGTACCGCGTGCGCGTCACCGGCGGCGTGTTCACCGAGGAGGGCTGCGTGCTCGGCAAGGTGTTCGTGGACTGCAACGTCAACCACGTGCAGGACCGCGAGGAGATCGGCATTCCCGGCGTGCGCCTGTACTTCGAGGACGGCACCTGGGTGATCAGCGATTCGGAAGGCAAGTACAGCTACTGCGGCCTGCCGCCGCAGAGCCACACGCTGAAGGTCGATGCGTCCACGCTGCCGGTCGGCTCGCGCCTGACCACCAGCAGCAACCGCAACCTCGGCGACGCCGACAGCCTGTTCATCGATCTCAAGAACGGCGAGCTGCATCGCGCCGACTTCATCGAGGGCAGCTGTTCCAACCCGGTGCTCGAGCAGGTCAAGGCACGCCGCACGCAGGGCGAGGTGCGCGCACCGGAGACCGAGACCGGCCACGCGCCGCTGCGCTTCAGCAGCAAGCCGGTGCGTGCGCCGCAGCAGGCCACCGATAGCGCGGCGCAAGCGCCGATCGTCAAACCGCGCGGCACGCCACCGCCCGATGCATCCGTTCCTGCGGAGGTGCAGCCATGAGCCGGCCCGTCACGACGCGCCGCCTGCCGCGGCTGACCCTGCTCGCCTGCGCCCTGGCCGCGCTGCCGGCGCTGGCCCAGCAGACGGTCGGCAGCAGCCGCTTCACCCCGGTGCTTGGCGAGGCCGGCACCCTGTACCCGCGCACGCCGGGCAGCGCCGATGCCGCCGCGCAGACGCTGGCGCCGCGCGCGGGCATGCTCGATGCGCGCGCCGCGCAGGGCATGGACCAGGTGCTGGTGGAGGTGGATCGCGACGGCGCGCCGGCCGACGGCCAGAGCCCGGTGCACGTCACCGTGCGCCTGCTCGACGCCGCCGGCAAGCCGTTGCCGGGCGAACACTTCGCCACCATCGAGCACACCGGCGGGCGCATCCTGCTGCCGGGCTCGCGCACCGACGAACTGGGGCCGGGCGCGGCCGACGCCGACAAGGCCACCCCCGGCGTGCAGCTGCCGGTGCGCGACGGCGTGGCCGAGTTCGACCTGCTGGCGCCGGACCAGCCGCAGGAAGTGGTGCTGCGGGTCAGCGCCGGCGGCCACAGCGCCGAGGGCACGATCGGCTTCGTGCCGGAAATGCGCGAGATGATCGCCACCGGCCTGATCGAGGGCGTGGTCAACTTCCGCCGCCGCGACAACAGCGGGCTGATCGCCCCGGTCGACCACGACGACGTGTTCGAGCGCGACATCCGCCGCTGGGAGAAGCAGTTCAACAACGGCAAGGCCAACGCCTCCGCGCGCACCGCGTTCTTCGTCAAGGGCCGGATCAAGGGCGAGTACCTGCTCACCGCCGCCTACGACTCGGACAAGGAGGTGCGCGGCCGCCTGCTGCGCGACATCCAGCCGGAGGAGTTCTACCCGGTGTACGGCGACTCCTCGCTGCGCGGCTTCGACGCGCGCTCGGCCGAGCGCCTGTACGTGCGTGTGGACAACCGCCGCAGCTACCTGCTGTACGGCGATTTCCAGACCGGCGACACGCTGGCCACCGCGACCGGCGTGGGCGCGCGCAGCAGCATGCCGCAGCGCAGCCTCGGCACCTACAACCGCACCGCCACCGGCCTGGGCTGGCACTACGAGAACGCACGCGTGCGCTCCAACGTGTTCGCCATGCAGGACTCGCTGCGCCAGGTGATCGAAGAATTCGCCAGCCAGGGCAGCGGCCCGTACGCACTGCGCAACAACGCGGTGCTGGAAGGCAGCGAGCGGGTGGAAGTGATCGTGCGCGACCGCAACCAGCCCTCGCGGATCGTCTCGGTGCAGCCGCTGGCGCGGTTGGTGGACTACAGCTTCGAGCCGTTCTCGGGGCGCATCCTGCTCAACCAGTTCCTGCCCACGTTCGACAGCAACCTCAACCCGGTCTCGCTGCGCATCACCTACGAACTGGACCAGGGCACCGAGACCTTCTGGGTGTACGGCGCCGACGGCCAGCTGCGGCTGAGCGACGCGCTGGAAGTGGGCGCGTCGGCGGTGGACGACCGCAACCCGTTCGCGCAGTTCCGCATGGGCAGCGTCAACGCCGGCTACCGCTTCGGCCCCAACACCGCGCTGGTGGCGGAGTTCGCGCGCACCCAGAGCGAGATCAACACCAACTCGATCAACCAGGTCGCCACCCCGGGTCTGCAGGATCTCAGCGGCCGCGTCGAAGGCGACGCCTGGCGCGTGGAGTTCGGCCACGACGGCGACAAGCTCGACGCCAGCCTGTTCGCCGCGCGCACCGATCCGGCGTTCAACAACGCGGCCTCGCCGCTGTACGGCGGGCGCGGCGAGTACAACGCCAAGGTCGAATACCACCTCAGCGAGCGCGTGGACCTGTATGCCGAAGGCCTGCGCAGCGAGGACCGCAATCCGGACGGCGGCAAGCGCGATGCCGGCGGTGCCGGCGTGCGCGTGGGCGCCACCGAGAAGCTCACCCTGGACGTCGGCCTGCGTTCGATCCGCGAGACCGTCGGCGCGTACTCGCCGTGGTCCTCGGGCCTGGGCTACGGCAACAGCGGCGGCCTCACCGGCGGCTTCGCCACCGGCTCCGGCGGCGGCGCGCTCGGCTATGGCCAGCAGCCGCTGGATCCGCTGACCGGCCTGCCGGTGATCGGCTCCAGCAGCGCCATCACCGGCACCGCCAGCGACCTGCCGATCGGCACCCGCCTGGAATCGGACAGCGCACGCATCGGCGCCGGCTACCGCGTCGGCGCCAAGCTGTCGCTGGGCGCGGAGTACGAGCAGAGCGTGTCCGGCGAGGACCGCAACCGCATCGCCGCCGGCGTCGACTACCAGGTGCTGGAACGCAGCCGCGTGTACGGCCGCTACGAGAAGCAGACCGGCCTGACCAGCGCCTACGGCATCACCACCGCCGACCGCGAGGCCGATGCGCTGGTGTTCGGCATCGACAGCAGCTACGTGCGCGACACCCAGGCGTTCTCCGAGTACCGCATGCGCGATGCGATCAGCGGCCGCGACGTGCAGGCCGCCTCCGGCATCCGCAACACCTGGGACGTGCGCGAGGGCCTGCGCCTGAGCAGCTCGGCCGAACACGTCAAGGTGTACGACGGCAACACCGGCGACGCCACCGGCCTGGCGCTGGCGCTGGACTACAGCGCCAACCCGCTGTGGCGCGGCTCGGTGCGGGTGGAACACCGCATCAGCGGCGACGTCGCCCAGACCGAAACCGACGAGGCCTTCGACACCACCCTGGTGCAGTTCATGCTGGCGCGCAAGCTCAGCCGCGACTGGACCCTGCTCGGCCGCAACTACCTGCTGCAGACCAACTACGCCGCGCGCGGCGACGTGCTGCAGAACCGCTTCCAGCTGGGCGTGGCCTACCGCGATACCGACACCAACCGGATCAACGCGCTGGCCCGCTACGAGTACAAGCTGGAGCGCGACGAGAGCGGGCTGACCCTGCTCGACGGGCAGGCGGTGGACGGCACCAGCCAGGACATCAGCAGCCGCGCGCACATCGTCTCCACCCATGCCGACTGGCATCCGTCGCGGCCGTGGTGGCTGACCGGGCGCGTGGCCGGCAAGTGGCAGCAGGACCGCTTCGCCTATGCCGACGGCGGCCGCGTGGACAGCCGCTTCCATGCGGTGCTGGTGTCCGCGCGCGTGGTCTACGACATCACCGAGAACTGGGACATCGGCGTGCTCGGCTCCACCTTCCGCGGCCAGAGCGGTTCCAACCAGTACGCCTACGGCCTGGAAGTGGGCCGGCTGCTGCGCCAGAACCTGTGGCTGTCGGCCGGCTACAACTGGTCCGGCTATGCCGGCGACCGCGACCTGTCCGGCTACGAGTACACCCAGCAGGGCGTGTTCCTGCGTCTGCGCTTCAAATTCGACGAAGACCTGTTCCGCCGGGATCCGGTCCGTTACCGCGACCCGGCGCGCTGAGGAATCCATGATGACCACGACCCAATCCCGCTTCCTCCTGTCCCGCGCCGTCGTTGCCGCCTTGCTGTTCGGCGCCTGTGTCGGCGGCAACGCGCAGACCCGCCTGCTGCCGCAGCAGCAGCGCATCAGCGACGAGGCCATCGCCGCCGACCTGCACGGCTACCAGTCGGTGCAGGACCGCATCCAGGCGCTCAACGATGGTGGCCGCCCGGTACGCGACTACGCGCTGTCCAAGGCGCAGTGCTGGCTCGACGTGTCCTTCCACGAGTACACCCGCAACGACCGCAGCGCGTTCCCGCAGGGCGCGCTGAGCGAGTCGGAAAAACTGGTGCAACTGATGGAACAGCGCGCCGCGACGATCCCGACCGAGACGCCGCTGGTCAACGACGCCAAGTACCTGCGCGACGACCTGTGGCAGCGCCTGCGCGCGCTGCACGGCAACGCCGGTTTCAGCTGCGCGCAGCAGGCGGCGGCCTGCGGCGAGGTGGAACTGGTGCACGCCGGCAACGAGTTCAACCAGCAGCAGTGGCGCCACGCCAAGCCGTACATCCAGATCGCCGAGGACCTGGTCAACGACGCCGAGGCGCTGGCGCGGCAGTGCGGCGGGCCGGAGCGGCCGGACACGCCGGCCGCGGCGCCGATCCCGCTGGTGGCCAACGTGCTGTTCGAGTTCGACCGCGACCGCTACCAGGACATCCGCACCCATTCGCTGGAAAGCCTGGACCGCGCGCTGGCGCGCATCGCCGAGGAGAAGCTGACCCTGCAGCAGGTGGAGCTGGTCGGCCATGCCGACCGCATGGACGGCCGCGGCCACGACGACAACCAGCGCCTGTCCGAGCGCCGCGCGCGCACCGTGCGCGAGCTGCTGATCGGCCGCGGCGTTCCCGCCGACCGCATCCGCTACGCGTACCGCGGCGACAGCCAGCAGGTGCAGCAGTGCGCCGGCGTGACCCCGCGCGCGGCGCTGCTGGAATGCCTGCTGCCGAACCGCCGCGTGGAAGTGCGGCTGGTGGTCGGCCGCGGCGACTGACGGGTCGTCTGCGCCGCGACGGCGCCTCGAGTCCCTCTCCCCCCGGGAGAGGGGTTGGGGTGAGGGTAAGGCGCGCAGCGACTCGCGGAGTTCGGGTGCACAAGGCTGCGCCCGCACCCTCATCCGCCCCTTCGAGGCACCTTCCCCCGAAAAGGGGGCCATGGTCCCGACGGGAGAAGGGCACAGCCGCTAGCCCCTCTCCCACCGGGAGAGGGGTTGGGGTGAGGGTAAGGCGCGCAGCGACTCGCGGAGTTTGGGCGCACGAGGCTTCGCCCCGTACCCTCATCCGCCCCTTCGGGGCACCTTCCCGGGAAAAGCGACCATGGTCCCGGTGGGAGAAGGAAACACGCCGGCGGCAGCGCTCAAGAATTCCCCGGCAGCGCCGCCATCATGGATAAGCGAAGTCGCTTTCGCCGCCCGGATCGGGCCGTCCATGAGGTCACGCGCATGTTGTCCTTGCCACGCCTGCTGGGTCGTCACCTGGCCAAGTTCCTGTCCAAGCCGCGGCGGCACCGCTCGGAACTGCCGACCAGCCCGCCGCAGCTGCTGCAGGCGGCCCTGCGCAAGGGCGACGTGCTGCTGGTGGAAGGCAACAGCCGCTTCTCCACCGCGATCAAGTACCTGAGCCAATCCACCTGGTCGCACGCGGCGCTGTACATCGGCGACCACCTGGGGCCGGCCGGCGACGCGGACGCGCCGACCTTCTGCGACGTGGACATCAACGTCGGCGTGCGCCTGGTCGGGCTGAGCGAATTCGCCGGCCTGCACACGCGCATCTGCCGTCCGGTGGGGCTGGGCGCCGACGAGATCGAGGCGGTGGTCGACTACATGGTCAGCCGCGTAGGCAATAGCTACGACCTGAAGAACATCTTCGACCTGGCGCGCTACCTGATCCGCACCCCGCCGCTGCCGTCGTCGGTGAAGCGCCGTTTCCTGGAACTGGGCAGCGGCGAGCCGACCAAGGCGATCTGCTCGACCCTGCTGGCGCAGGCCTTCGGCGCCATCCGCTATCCGATCCTGCCGGAGATCGGCAGCGTGCCGGTGCCCGACGCGCAGGATGCGGAGATCCTGCACAACCGCCATCACAGCCTGTACCTGCCGCGCGACTTCGACGTCTCGCCGTTTTTCAACGTGGTCAAGCCGCGCCTGCAGTCCGGGTTCGATTTCCACCGGCTGGTGTGGCACGGCGATGCCGGCGCAGCGAGCGCGGAGCGCCAGCACGTGGCCCAGGTCGCCTGAAAACGGTTGCAGCTGCGCGCCGTCCGCGGCGGATGCCGCAGCCGACCGCCGATGCGGCGGCAAAGTGCGTCTTCGATCACAACGACTTCAGCATTTGGCGCAGCCGAGGCGTCAAGTTTGAAACCGCCGCGGCCGATATGAACGGATATACCCCATCGATATCGCCATCAGGATCGCCATGAATCCCGTCCATTTCCTGCGCCGCCGCGTCGCCAACCTGCCGATGGCACGCAAGTTCGTCGTGCTGTGCACCTTGCTGGCCATCGGCGTGATCCTGCTCGCGGTCGCCGCCGCGCGCCTGCAATACCTGGACCTGGTGGCTGCGCGCAAGCAGACCGTGAAGACCCAGATCGACATGGGCATGAGCGTCATCGAACACTATGCCGCCATGGCCAAGCGCGGCGAGCTCACCGAGGCGCAAGCCCAGGAAGCGGCCAAGTCGGCGCTGGCCGACATGAAGACCAACGGCGGCGTGGATTACTTCTTCATGCTCGACCCGCAGATGCGCATCGTGATGCATCCCAAGCGCAAGGTCGGCACCGACATGAGCGACTACAAGAGCGATGCCGGCGAATACGTGTACCGCGACATCCGCACCGCGGTGACCAGCGGCGACGGCTTCAGCTACTACAGCGCGCCCAAGCCGGGCAAGAAGGAACAGCTGCCGAAGATCAGCTACGCCAAGCTGTACCCGCAGTGGAACTGGGTGCTGGTGATGGGCGTGTACGCCGAGGACATCCAGGTCGAGGCGCTGGGCTTCACCAAGATCCTGACCCTGATCGGCGCGGCCCTGGTCGGCCTGGTGGTCGGGCTGTGCTGGCTGATCGCCAGCGCCATCGTCACCCCGCTGCGCGCGGCCACGCGCACCGCCGAGGCGATCGCCTCGGGCCGCTTCGACAACGCCATCAAGGTGGAGTCGCGCGACGAGACCGGGCAGCTGATGACCAGCATGCAGCAGATGCAGACCCAGTTGCAGCGCTTCAACGGCGAGATGCAGACGCTGGTGCGGCTGCAGCAGGGCGACGACATCAGCCACCGCATGCCGGAGGATTTCCCGGGCGATTACGGCACCCTGGCGCGCGGCATGAACACCGCGCTGTTCGAGCACCTGGACGCGATCATCGAGGCGATGGCGATCATGGGCGAATACGGCCGCGGCGACCTGCGCCGCGACATGCGCCGCCTGCCCGGGCAGCGCGCCGCGCTGCACGAGGCGCTGGATGCGGTGAAGGCCAACCTGTCGGCGATCAACAGCGACATCGCGCGCCTGGCCGATGCGGCGGCGCGCGGCGATTTCTCCGCGCGCGGCGAAGAGGCGCGCTACCAGTTCGCGTTCAAGGAAATGGTGGAAGCGCTGAACCGGCTGATGCGGCAGGCCGACAGCGGCCTGGCCGACGTGGGCCGGATCATGGGCGCGATCGCCGACGGCGACCTGTCGCAGCGCGTGGACGCAAGCTACGAGGGCGCCTTCGGCCAGCTGGCCGACGCCGCCAACCGCACCGCCGCGCAGCTGACCACGATCGTGCAGGGCATCCAGCGTTCGGCCGAGTCGATCAACACCGCCGCCGGCGAGATCGCCAGCGGCAACAGCGATTTGTCCGTGCGCACCGAGCAGCAGGCGGCGAGCCTGGAAGAGACCGCCGCGTCGATGGAAGAACTGACCTCCACGGTCAAGCAGAACGCCGACAGCGCGCGCCAGGCCAACCAGCTGGTGCTGGGCGCCGGCGAAGTGGCCGAGAGCGGCGGCCGCGTGGTCGAGGACGTGGTCACCACGATGGCCTCGATCAGCGCCGCGTCGGCGCGCATCGCCGACATCATCGGCGTGATCGACGGCATCGCGTTCCAGACCAACATCCTCGCGCTCAACGCCGCGGTGGAAGCCGCGCGCGCCGGCGAGCAGGGCCGCGGTTTCGCCGTGGTCGCCTCGGAAGTGCGCTCGCTGGCGCAGCGTTCGGCGGCGGCGGCCAAGGAGATCAAGACGCTGATCTCCGACTCGGTGCAGGAAGTGGAGCAGGGCTCGGCGCTGGTCGCGCGCGCCGGCACCACCATGGCCGAGGTGGTGACCTCGGTGAAGCGGGTCACCGACATCATGGCCGAGATCTCCGCGGCCAGCGCCGAGCAGAGTTCGGGCATCGAGCAGGTCAGCAAGACGGTGATGCAGCTGGACGAGACCACGCAGCAGAACGCGGCGCTGGTGGAGGAAGCCACCGCGGCGGCGAAGAGCATGGAAGACCAGGCCTCGGACCTGACCCGCGCGGTGGCGGTGTTCCGCCTCGCCGGCGGTGCGCAGCCGGTCGCGGCGGCCGTGTCGCGGCCGCTGCTGGCCAAGGCCGCGGTGCGCCCGGTCGCCGCCGCACGTGCGCCGGCCAAGAAGGCGCCGACGCCGGCCGCGCGGCCGCTCGCGCGCGGCAAGTCCGGCGCGCTGGCGGAAAGCGCGGAGTGGGAAGAGTTCTGAGCCTGCGCCACGGCGGCAAACGACCTTGGGCTGGCAACGACGCCGATGCGGCAACGCATCGGCGTCTCCGTTTCCGTGTTGGCCGCTGTTGGCGGCCGCGGTGTCATGTCGCGCCGCGCGCGACGCGAGGCGATCCAGCGCGCCCGATCAAGGCGCTCCCACATTAGTTTGCGTCAGGCCGGCCGTGTGTCTGCTGGAAGCACCGCAACGGTCCTCATGCGGCCTAGGCGTTGCGTCGTGCGATCCAGCTGCGAGGCGCCACGTGGCTGCTCCGCGCTCGCATCTGCCACACTGCGCGGCCCCGCTCAAGGAAGGACTTGCCTGATGCCTCTTCGTGTCCTCGCTGCCATGCTCGCCGTATCCGGTTCCGTCGCCGCTGCGCAGGACCCGCCTGCCCCCGCACCTGAGGTCGCCCCGCCGCTGACCCATGCCGAGTTCGCCGGTGGCGCGGTGCAGTTGGGCGAGCGCGGCGGCCGCTGTGCCCTGTTGCGCGGCGGGATCGAACTGCTGGCGCTGGCGATTCCGGCGCCGTGCGGGTTCAGCCCCGACCGCCACGGCGGGGTGCGCATCGAGCCGTTCAATCGCGGCAGCCGCATCGTGCTGATCGAGCACATACGTCCGGATCCGCAACAGGCGCTGCATGGCGCCAGCGGCCCGGCCTGTATTCGCGAAGCGCAAGCGGTGCGCGACATCGGCGGCGTGTTGGAGGCCGGCAGCGTGATCGGTTCGGCCGGCTGCGATCGCGGTCCCACCGACCAGAAGATGTTCGTCGCCGGGTTCCGTTGGTGACGGCGTGGCACGCGGCGCGCTCGCGCCGGCGTGCCGGTCACGCGCCGTCGTCGTCCTCGTCTTCTTCCGCATCGGCGCCATCGCCTTGCCATGCGGCGGCGGCATTCACCGGCTCCAGCAAGGTGTAGTCGTTGCGCTCGCGGCGCTGGTAGGCCGGCGACACCGGATAGGCCGCCAGCGTCGGCTGCGGCGCGCGTGCCAGGAACGCGGTGGGGAACAGGCGCGGCCCGCGCAGCCAGCTGCGCCAGCGGTCGCCGCCGAGGAAGATCGGTCCGTCCGCGGTCAGCGGCGCGGGAATCGCCGGGTTGGCATGGGTCAGCACGCTGAAGCTGAGCAGCGCCGGTTCGCCGCGTTCCCAGCGTTCCCACAGCCCCGCCGCCAGCAGCACCTCGCCCTCTGCATGGTGGATGTAATAGGGCTGCGCCGGTTTGCGGCTGCGGTCCCACTTGTAGTAGCCGGACAGCGGGATCACGCAGTGCTGGCTCTTCCACGGCGCGGCGAAGATGCGGCTGCGCGCGGCGCGTTCCAGCCGCGCGGTGACGGTGGTGTAGGGCGTGTCCGCGGTCTTCGACCAGCGCGGCACGATGCCCCATTGCAGGCGCTCCACCTGCGCGGCGCCGTCGCGGCACAGGATCGCCGTGGCGATGTCGCCCTTGCCCAGGTTGTAGTGGTCCGGGTACGCCGCAAGTGTCGCACGCAGCGACGCGTCCAACTGCGCGGGCAGGGCGTCCTCGATGCCGAAGGCCTGTACGAAACGTCTCATCGGTCTCTCGCGTTGCGTGTTTGCAGCTTAGGGCGCACGGCGGGCAAGCGCGGGTGAAGAAGTGTGGGCGCGCCGCGATGCGCGCGCATGCGCTTGGCGACGGCGTCGTCGCCGCTGACGGTTTCTTCATCCGTTCTTCCCGCGCGCGCTCGCATATTCCTCGCCCGATATCCGCGATCGCACGATCGTGCGTAGCGCAGGAGGGAGGCAATCGCTCATGTTCTGGAAACGCAATGGCCTGTCGCTGGTGCTGTTGGGGCTGACCCTGCTGTTCATGGCCGGCCAGGCGCTCAGCGGCCATCTCGCCTACAACGACGAACTGCGCCAGCAGGGACTGGCGCCGCTGATGTTCTGGGACTACCTGCACAGCGGCCATTTCGTCGGTGCGCTGTTCGAGAACTGGGAAAGCGAATTCCTGCAGATGGGCATGTATGTGGTGCTGACGGTGAAGCTGCGGCAGTGGGGCTCGGCCGAATCGCGGCCGCTGTCGCCCGAGCAGGAAGACGACAGCGTCGCGCCTGGCACGCCGCCGTGGCCGGTGCGTGCCGGCGGCATCTGGCTGTGGCTGTACGAACGCTCGCTGGCCCTGGCGTTCGGCCTGCTGTTCCTGACCAGCTTCGTGCTGCATGCGCTGGGCAGCTGGCGGCACGAACTGGCCGAGCGGGCGATGCAACGGCTGCCGGGGATCTCGCTTTTCGAGCACGCGACCGGCGCGCAGTTCTGGTTCGAGTCGATGCAGAACTGGCAGAGCGAGTTCCTGGCCGTGTTCGCGCTGGTGGTGCTGACCATCTGGCTGCGGCAGAAGGATTCGCCGCAATCCAAACCGGTGCATGCACCGCACACGCAGACCGGCGATTGAGCGGGCGTGGCTGCCGAGCCTGCTGCGTTCCGAGGCGACGGCGTATCCGTGCGCTGCTGGAGTGCGCCACACGCGCATAGCCGACACGAGCGAGCTGGCGTATCGAGTTGGAAACAGCTTCGATTCCGATGATGTTAGATATTGCAGGAGCGACTGCAGTCGCGACAGGACGCTATCGAAGTGCCTGTCGCGACTGAAGTCGCTCCTACAAGTGCCCACACCGCGGGCGTGTCCCGGTCGGGTCCTGGCGAATCTGCAGCGGCGAAGGACTCGCCGCTGCGGACCGTGCGATCACAGCGTGATGTTGCCCTTGGTCGAGCCGGCGCCCGGACCCGCGCCCAGGTCGGCGCCGGTGGTCGGGTCGCTGTCCGGTTGCGACAGCGTGCGTGCCGCCAGCGCCAGCAACGCGCTTTCCTCGGTCTCGCTGAGGCCGACGCTGGCCATGCCGCTGCCGCCGTCCACCGCCACCTGGCGGTTGCGGTCGGAGACCTTCTGCCACTGGCTGCCGCTGTTCCATGGGCCGTTGACGTCGCCGTCGCCCTGCGACATGTCGTAGAACGTGTCGGTGAACGCCGGATCGCCCGGCAGCTTGCCCGACGGGAAGTTCGGCTCGATCGCGTACAGCGCCTTCTCGAACGACTTCTGGTGCGCCACTTCGCGCGTCATCAGGAAGGTCAGCGCATCGACGATGCCCGGATCGTCGGTGACGTTGATCAGGCGCTCGTAGACGATCTTCGCGCGCGCCTCGGCGGCGATGTTGGAGCGCAGGTCGGCAGTGGGTTCGCCGATGGAATCCACATAGGCGGCATTCCAGGGAACGCCACTGGAATTGACCAGCGCCGGGCCGCCGCCATACAGGATCTGCTGGGTCTGGCTGGTGTTGTTGTTCATGGTCAGGTCGCGCATGTCCTCGACCTCGGCCATGCCCTCGGATAACACCGCCTTCGGTCCCTGGTTGAGCATGGCGATGATCGAACCGATGATCTCCAGGTGGCTCAGTTCCTCGGTGGCGATGTCGTAGAGCAGGTCCTTGCGGCCCGGATCGACCTCGCCGATGGCCTGGGTGAAATAGCGCATGGCCGCGGCCAGTTCGCCTTGCGGCCCGCCGAACTGCTCGAGCATCAGCGAGGCCAGGGCGGGATTGGGCCGGGCCACGCGAACCGTGTACATCAGCCGTTTGTTGTGCATGAACATGAAAAGCTCCTGGAGTGCCGCCCACGGCAATGCCACGACGACAGCGCGTCGTGGCAGGGAGGAGGCGTCTGGGGGAAAGCCGCGGCGCCGAGGGGTGGCGCCGCGGTGGAACGGATCAGGCCGCCTTGCGCTTCTGCGCGGCCTCTTGGTTGCCGCCCTGCTCGGCGAGCAGGGTCAGTTTTTCGTCGGTGGATTTCTCTTCTTCCAGCGTTTCCAGCAGCAGCTTCAGCGCGTCGGTCTTGCCCAGCTGCTTTGCCATCGCGGCGAGCGTGCCGTAGGAGGCGATCTCGTAGTGTTCGACCTTCTGCGCGCCGCCGGTCAGCGCCGCATCGCGCACCGGGCCGGCCTCGATCGACTCGATCACTTCCTTGCCTTCTTCCACCAGGCCTTCCATGGCCGCGCATTTGATCCGCTTCAGGCGCAGGTCGAGTTTTTCCGCGATCTGGTCGATCCGTTCGATCTGGCCCTGGGTCTCTTCCAGGTGCGCTTCGAAGGCCGCGCGCAAGGCCGGATTGGTGGCGGCGCGGGCCAGTTTCGGCAGCGCCTTGGTCAACTGCTTCTCCGCGCTGTAGATGTCGGACAGCTCGTGCAGGAACAGGTCGTCGATGGTCTTGATAGCCATGTCGATGGATCTCCGTAGTTGGGTAGTGGTGGTGCAGGCGAGCAAACGGACTAACGCTTGGCGGTCTGGCCTTCGGTCCGTTCGCGTTTCAGGAAAGCCAGGATCGTGGCTTCCTGGTGTTCGATCAGCCACTCGGCCATGGCGATTTCCTGGTCGAGGATGGCAGCGCAGATCTGGGCGATCTGGGTTTGCCCGGCTTCCTTGGCGGCGATGACCAGCGCGCGGTAGCTGGCCACCTCCATGTGTTCGAATGCGTAGCTGATGCCCAGGCTTTTCGCCACTTCGTCGCTCATCATCGCGTTGCCGGCGGCGTGCACCGTCGCCATCACGCTGGCCACGGCGCCCTTGAGCGTCGGCACCGAACCGTCCAGCAGTTCGATGCAGCGCTTCACCTGCTCGGACTGGTCGCGGGTCTCGGCGATATGCTCCTCGATGCGTGCTTTTAGCTCCGGGTAGTGTTCCAGGCGGCCGGCGGTGGCGGTGAGCATCGTGTTCGCCTCCTGCTCCATCGCATAGGCGTCCTGCAGCCATTTCAGCAAACGCTCGGGGTTGCTTCGGGTCATGTATGTCGCTCCAAAATGCGAGCGCGGCGGCTTCTGCTGCGCCGCGCGTGCGGTTGTCTTTCCCCTGTGCAACCCAAGCTAGACCGCTCCCCGTTAGTGCGGATGCAATGAACGGTGAACGCCTTGCGAGGAGCGCTGCGCATGCGCACACGCTGAATACGTCGCCGCGCAATACGCCGCCGCGCGGCCGCGTGTGGCGGGTACTACAGCGTGACCGCGCCACCGGCGATGGTGAGCAGCGTGCCGGAGGTGTAGCTGGACGTATCGGCGGCGAGCAGCACGTAGGCCGAGGCCAGTTCCGCCGGTTGCCCGGGCCGGCCGAACGGGGTCTGCGAGCCGAACTCCTTCACCGATTCTTCGTCCATGCCGGCGGGAATGAACGGGGTCCAGATCGGGCCGGGCAACACCGCGTTGACCCGGATCTTCTTGTCCGCCAGCAGCCCGGCCAGGCCGATGGTCAGGTTGGCCACCGCGCCCTTGGTGCTGGAGTAGGGCAGGATGTTCGGGGTCGGTTTCTTCGAGTTGACCGAGGCGGTGTTGATGATCGAACCGCCCTCGGGCATGTGCGGCACCGCCAGCTGCATCAGGTGGAACGGCGCGTGCACGTTGGTGGCGAAGGTCTTCTCCCACTCGTCGAGGGTGATCTCCTCGAAGCTGTGGAAATAGCGCTGGTAGGCGGCGTTGTTGACCAGCACGTCGAGTCCGCCGAAGCGCTCGACGACGCTGGCGACCAGCGCCTGCGCCTGCGCGCGGTCGCTGACGTCGCAGGGCTGCAGCAGCACGCGCACGCCGGCGGCCTCGATGAGTTTGCCGATGCGCTCGGCATCGTGCTGTTCGCTGGGCAGATAGGCGATGGCCACATCCGCGCCTTCGCGTGCATAGGCGATCGCCACCGCCGCGCCGATGCCGCTGTCGCCGCCGGTGATCAGCGTGCGCTTGCCCTGCAGCAGGCCGTGGCCGACGTAGCTGTCCTCGCCGTGGTCGGGTTTCGGATCCATCTTGTCGGTCAGGCCCGGGAACGACTGCTGCTGCGGCTTGAACGGCGGATAGGGATAGTTCGGGACTGGCATGACGAGGTCCTGCTTCGGGGGAAGCACCACCTTGCGCATGCGCGGGTAAAGGATCGGCCAAGATCGCGTCGTCGTCGCGTGTGCGGCGGCGCCAGCGCCTGCCGCTGCGGGCCTCGCCGCGCGGCGCTACAGCGGCAGCGACACGCTGAACGTGCTGCCGCCGTTCAGTCCGGCGCTGCTGGCGACCACGGTGCCGCCGTGCGCGGTCACGATCTCGCGCACCACGGTCAGCCCGATGCCCATGCCGCCGCTGTGGAAGCCGATCGCATGCGTGTCCTGCACGAACGGCTCGAACACCAGCGGCAAGGCCTGCGCGGTGATGCCGATGCCGGTGTCGGAGACGGTCAGCCGCGCCTGGCCCTCGACCCGTTGCAACTCCAGCACCACGCGGCCGTGCTCGGGGGTGTACTTGGAGGCGTTGTCGAGCAGGTTGCGCACCACCTGCGACAGGCGGACGCGGTCGCCGTGCATCCACAGCGCGTGCTCCGGCACGGTCAACGCCAGCGTCTGCTGGCGCGCGTCGATCGCCGGGCGGCAGGCATTGACCGCTTCCTGGATGATGTCGCACAGATCCATCGCTTGCTGGATCAGGCGCAGCTTGCCGGTGCGGACCCGCGACAGGTCCAGCAGGTCGCCGATCAGGCGGGTCATGTGCACGACCTCATGCTCGATGATCTGCTGCATGCGCAGCAGATCCTCTGGCGACAGGGTGGGCAGCATCGATCCGGCGATGCGGATCGGGGTCAGCGGATTGCGCAGTTCGTGGGCCACGAAGGCCAGGAATTCGCTCTGCCGCCGATAGGCCTTCTCGGCGCCGGCCTGCAGCTCCTGCGCGCTCAGCGCGGCCAGCACCAGATGTTCGTTGGCCTGGCGCAGTTGCGCATGCTGCTCGCTCTCCTGCGCGGCCTCCGCCGCCGCAGCGCCCATCGCCCGCGCCTTCGCGCCCAGGGCGTTGCGATGCGCATGCAATTCGCCGACCAGGCGCGGATCGTAGAACGTCACGCGCGCGGTCGACAGGCGCTTGGCGCAATACATGGCATCGTCGGCATGCGACAGCAAGGCCTCGGCGCTGTCGGCATCGTCCGGGTACAAACTGATGCCGATGCTCACGCCCAGCCGCAGCGCGTCCTCGCCGGCGACCGCCGGCCGCTCGAAGGCCTCGACCAGCGCCGTCGCCGTCGCCGCGGCATAGGCATTGGCGCTCAATCCGGTCAGCACCACGACGAACTCGTCGCCGCCGTAGCGCGCCACCGTGACCCGCGCATCGACGATGCTGCTGATGCGTTCCGCCGCCAGGCGCAGGAACTGGTCGCCGGTGGCGTGTCCGAGCAGGTCGTTGACCTGCTTGAAATCGTTCAGATCCAGGAACAGCACCGCGATCCGGCTGTGCTGGGTGTGCGCGGTGGTGATGGCCAGGTTGAGCCGTTCGAACAACAGTTCGCGGTTCGGCAGGCCGGTCAACGCGTCGCGCTTGGCCTGGCGCGTGGCGTCCTGCAGCGCCGTTTCGTAGCTCGCCACTTGCGCCTGGGCGCGCAGCGTGGACAACACCAGGCGTTCGTTGGCCGCCTGCAGGTCGGTCGCAAGGCCGAGCGGCGCATGCTCCTTCAGCGTGCTCAGGTCCGCCTGCAACCGGTCCAGTTCGAGCCGCGCCACCAGCGACTGGCGGCGCAGGTGCGAGAGTTCGAGCCGGGCCGCGTCGATCGCGGGCTGATCGGAGGGCGTGTGCATCGCGGTCAGCCCGTGTCGAGGGCGTCGTGCACGCCGGACTTGCGCGTCGGCCGGCCGCCGAGCAGGCCTTCCTGTTGCGGCAGCGCCGCGCCGATGCGGATGCCGCCGTCGTCGATGCGGAATTCCCGCAGCGCGTCCGAGTGCGCGCTGGCGCGGACCTTGACCACCGCCATGACCCGGCGCAGGCGGCTGCCCACCTCGATGTAGCGCTGCACGATGATCGCATCGGTCATGAACGCGGTGCCGTAGGGACTGAAGCGCAGGTCGGTGTAGCGGTCCTCCAGTTCGGAGGTCATCAGCACGGTGACGCCGGTCGCGGCCAACGCCACCACCATGCGCGACAGCGATTCGCGGAAGTCTTCGCGGAACGTCGGCGCCAGCGCCAGCTCGAACGCCGACAGCGAATCGATCACCACGCGGGTGGCGCCGAGCCGTTCGATCTCCGCGACCAGCAACAGCAGGATCTCGTCGATCGACAGGTCCGGCGCACGGCTGTCGACCACGCCGACCTGGCCGCTGGCGATCAGCGACGCCAGCGCCGGGATGCGCGAACGCTGCGGCTGTCGCTCGAACGCGACCAGCACGCCGTTGTCGCCAAGGCGCGCGCCTTCGGCCAGGAACGCGGCGGCGAGCAGGCTCTTGCCGGAGCCGGAGGGGCCTGCGACCAGCAGCGAATAGCCTTGCGGCAGGCCGCCGCCGAGCATCGCGTCCAGTTCCGGTACGCCCATCGGCAGGCGCGCGCCGCGACGCGGTTCCGGCGTGCCCGTCGGCAGCGCCGGCACCGGCGCGAACACGCGTACGCCGGAACCGTCGATGCGGAACGTATGCAGTCCCGGCAGCGACGGCTTGCCGCGCATCTTCATGATCTCCATCTTGCGCACCATCGAGTTGCGCTGCACGCTCTGCCGCAACCAGATCAGCCCATCGGCCACGGTGAACACCGGGTTGGGATCGGAGTCCACGAAGTATTCGCCGATCAGGAACGTGGTCGCCTGCCAACTGGTCATCAACATGCCCAGCTGCTGGATGAAGCGCTGCAGGTTGTTGTGCAGGTTGCCGTCGGCGGTGCTGGCCAGGGACACCGAGCGGAACGAATCGACGAACACCAGCGACGGGCCGTGCGCCTCCACCTCGGCGACGATGCGCGCCAGCACCCGGTCCAGATCGCCGGCCAGGGTTTCCTCGGAGAGGTTGACGAAGTGGATGGTGGCGTTGATCGCGGCGGCATCGAAGAAATCGAACTGCTGCTGGTAGCGCAGCATCTTCAGCGACGGCTCGCCGAGCACGGTGAAGTACAGCGCCGGCCGCTCGGGCGTGGCCAGCGCGAACATCATCTGGTGCGCCAGCGTGGTCTTGCCGCAGCCGGGCGGTCCGGCGATCAGGTTGAACGAGAATTCGGGCAATCCTCCACCCAAGACCGCGTCGAGTCCGGGAACGCCGGTCTGCAGGCAGTGAATGGCGACTTTGCTGCTCATGAAGTGGTGTCCTGCGCGGGAGGTCCGCTGGAAAAGGTGCCCCACACCGACTGCAACAGCCGCTCGGTGAGGGTTGCGCCGATCATGCTGACCAGCACGCCATGAAAGGTCGAAAGGAATGCGCCGCCGCCTGCGGCCGCGGCGGCGGCGCTTTGCCGGCTCAGCACCAGGCCAAAGCTGTCGAGCGCGCCGTGTTCGCCGGACGCCTCGACCGCGGCAAAGGCCGCTTCCAGCCATGGGAAGCGGTCCTTGGTCAGGAACAGGGCGCGCTTGAACAGGGCGGCGACGCCGCGCGCGCCGAGGATCGGCGTCAGCGCCTGTTCGATCTGACGCCATGTCGAGGTGATGGACGCCGCGATCGCCGATGCTTCCGCGCCGTTGGCTGCCTGTCGTGCGAGCGCGGCGACCGTCGCAGATAGCGCGGGGTTCTCCATTGCCTTGCGCTTACCTGCGAAATATGTGTTTCCACTGTATACCCTCCGCCGGCAAAGCGTGTGCTGCTTTGCTCACGCGTCCGGCATGGGATCGCACGCACGCTATGGCGCTGTCGCCGGCCAGGCTCGGCAGGGAGATCGCGCGGCAGTCCCGGGCGCCATGCCATGCCGATCCGCGTCGATCCGCGCGGTGGCGATCCGGACGCGGCATGGCGGTATAGGGATAAACCAGTTCAGGCCGCGGGCGCGTTCGGCGCTTGTGCCGGCGCGGGCACAACCCGGGCGCGGCGGCAGGCGCTCAAGCCGAGGCGGCGATCGTGCGCGAGCCGAGGATGATCATGCGCAGCATCGCGCTGATCTGCCGGATCAGTTCCGGATCCTTCTCCGGCGGCAGGTCCATCGCGGTGGCGCCCATCGCGAACACCAGCCGGGTGATCGCCTTGGACACCAGCGCCGGCTCGTGCAGCGGCGCCTCGTCGATCGCGGCCAGGCGGATCAGGTCCACGCGCAGCTCTTCCTCGAAATAGTTCAGCTCGCGGTCCACCGCGCGCTTGAACGCGTCCGAACCGACCGTGCCCTCGCGCAGCAGCACGTGCAGCAGCTTGTCGTCGGCGCGCAGCTGCTCCATGAAGGTTTCCACCGAGCTGAGGATCACGCTGCGGTTGCTGCCGGCCGCGCGCTGCCGGGCCTGGCCGATGATGGTGCGCAGCGAGCTGCCGGCCAGGTCGATCAGCGCCACCGCCAGTTCGTCCATGTCGCGGAACTGGCGGTAGAAACTGTTCGGGGCGATGCCGGCCTCGCGGGTCACTTCGCGCAGGCTCAGGGTGGACACGCTGCGGTGCGGCCCGATCAGCTTCAGCGCCGCCGCCAGCAGGTCTTCGCGCGAGATCGCGCTCTTGCGCGCGGGCAGCGCGTCCTCGGGCAGGGGCAGGGGAGTGGAGGTCATGGGCGACGCGGGCCAGGCAAGAGGCGGATCATACCCTCCTTCGATGACTATACAACTGTATAGACATCTGTATCTGCACCTGTATAGTGGCAGCCATGAACGCTGCCCGCCGTCCCGCCTCCACCCGCTCCACCACCCGCGCCCTGCGCGCCTGGGTGCAGCCGGAGGTGTTCGATTTCTGGTCCACGCGCATCCATCCGCTGTGGACCTGGCAGCGCCCGCGCGCGCGGCTGCTGCAGCGCGAGCGCGCCAGCAGCGACGCGGTGACCCTGATCCTCAAGGCCAACCGCCACTGGCGCGGCCTGCGCGCCGGCCAGCACGTGCAGCTGGGCGTGGAGATCGACGGGCGCCGCCTGAGCCGCAGCTACAGCCCCACGCCGCTGCCGGGCGGGCGCCTGGCGATCACGGTCAAGGCGATCGACGGCGGCCGCGTCAGCCAGTACCTGGCCAGCGCGGCGCGGATCGGCGAAACCTTCGAACTGGGCCAGGCGTTCGGCGACATGGTGCTGCCGGCCGCGCCGCAGGGGCGCTGGCTGCTGCTGGCCGCCGGCAGCGGCATCACCCCGATGCGCGCGCTGCTGCGGCAGCTGGCCGACGCCGGCATGCCGGCCGACGTGGACCTGATCTATTGGGCGCGGCGCCACGAGCAACTGTGCTTCGTCGACGAACTGCAGGCGCTGGCCGCCGCGCATCCGCGTTTCCGCCTGCAACTGGCGGTCACCGGCGAAGGCGCCGCGCCGGCATCGCGCGTGGACACCCTGCCGCTGGCGCACCTGGCCGGGCTGGAACAGGCGCAGGTGCTGGCCTGCGGCCCCGGCGGTTTCGTGCAGGCCGCGCGCGCGCGCCTGGAAGGCCGCGTCGCGCGCTTCCAGGCCGAGGCGTTCAGCGCGCCGCCGCTGGCCGATGCCGAGCACGGCACGGTCGCGGTGACGCTGGCGCGCAGCGGCCGTGTGCTGCAGCTGCCGCGCGGGCAGTCGCTGCTCACCGCGCTGGAAGCCGAAGGCCTGCGCCCGAAGCACGGCTGCCGCATGGGCATCTGCAACAGTTGCGCCTGCGGCAAGCAATCCGGCGCCACCCGCGACCTGCTCACCGGCGCGCACGCCACCGAACCGGGGTCGATGCTGAAGCTGTGCATCAACAGCGCCAGCAGCGACCTGATCCTGGACCTTTGAAGGACTTCCCCATGGCTGCTCCCCGCAACCGCGCACTGACCCCGGCCGAACTGCAGGCCTTCGGCGACGAACTCGACGCGCTGCGCGTGCGCACCGTCGCCACCCTGGGCGAGGCCGACGCGCGCTACATCCGCCGCATCGTCGCCGCGGTGCGCTACACCGGCCTGGCCGGGCGCGCGCTGCTGTTCCTGGGCGCGTTCGTGCACAGCGTGCTGTGGCCGGCGTGGATCGCCGGCGTGGCGCTGCTGACCCTGTCCAAGATCCTGGAGAACATGGAGCTGGGCCACAACGTGATGCACGGCCAGTACGACTGGATGGGCGATGCGCAGCTCAACGGCAACACCTACGAATGGGACATCGTCGCCACCGGCGACAACTGGCGCAAGACGCACAACTTCAAGCACCACACCTACACCAACGTGCGGGGCATGGACGACGACATCGGCTACGGCCTGCTGCGGATCTTCCCCGAGCAGCGCTGGCGCCCGTTCTACCTGGCGCAGCCGTTCATCGCGGTGGTGTTCGCGCTGCTGTTCGAATGGGGCGTGGCGATCCAGGACCTGCGCCTGGGCCGCTGGTTCGCCGGCAAGATGAAGCGCGGCGAGCTGCGCCGCAGCTTCGCCCCGGTCGGGCGCAAGATGGGCCGGCAGATCCTCAAGGACTACGTGATCTTCCCGGCGCTGGCCGGCCCGTTCTTCCTGACCGTGCTGCTGGGCAACCTGGCCGCCAACGTGCTGCGCAGCATCTGGACCTTCGTGATCATCTTCTGCGGCCACTTCACCGCCGATGCGGAGACGTTCCCGAAGGAGTCGATCAAGGGCGAGTCGCGCGGCCACTGGTACCTGCGCCAGCTGCGCGGTTCCTCCAACCTGGCCGGCGGCAAGCTGCTGAACGTGCTGTCGGGCAACCTGAGCCACCAGATCGAGCACCACTTCTACCCGGACATCCCGGCCAACCGCTACGCGGCGCTGGCGGTGGAGGTGAAGCAGATCTGCGCGCGCTACGGCCAGCACTACAACACCGGCTCGCTGCCGCGCCAGTTCGGCCAGGTGATGTGGCGGATCGTGCGCCACGCCTTCCCGAGCCGGCCTCGGCCGGTGCGGCAGGTCCGGGCGCAGGCGGCGCAGCAGGCGGGCTGAGCGCCAGCGGCGCACGCTCGCTGCAGCGGCAACGACGCGATACAGCGGACAGGCGGGTTTCCCGCCTGTCTTTTTTTATGCGCCGGAAACGGGGTGGGGTGCCGCGCCATCCACGCATCGCTCACGCCGCGGCGCCGATCATCCGCGCTGCCCGCGCATCGTGCCTGGTGCTCGGTCCATTCGACTGCACGAGGTCTGCGATGAAACCTGCAAACCTGTTCAATGCCGTCGCCAAGAAGGCGTCGTACGCGGCCGGCACGCCGTGGACGTTCTGCATCGCGCTCGGCATCGTGGCGATATGGGGCGCCAGCGGCCCGGTGTTCGGCTTCAACGACACCTGGCAGCTGGTGATCAACACCGGCACCACTATCATCACCTTCCTGATGGTGTTCCTGATCCAGCACACCCAGAACGCCGACACCGCGGCGATGCAGATCAAGCTCGACGAACTGATCCGCGCCACCGGCGAGGCCAACAACGAACTGCTGAGCCTGGAGGAGCTGGACGAGAAGCGCCTGGAACAGATCCGCAGGCAGTACGAAGCGCTGGCGCGCGCGGCCGGCCGCGAACAGCGGGCGCGCGCCGGCAAGGGCGGACCGCAGGCGGCGACGGCCGCGCCGGATGTCGACAACACCGAGTGAACGGCCTGGCGCGGCGCGTCGCGACCGGGCGCCGCGCGGCGGCGCCGTGACGCCGGACTTACGCCTCGCGTGGGACGCTGCCGCTCCCCCTCCCGCGGAGCAGCGCACGTGTCGAACCTCAGCATCGCCCGGCATCTGGCCGAAACCCTGCACAGCGCCGGCGTCGAACGCATCTGGGGAGTGACCGGCGACAGCCTCAACGGGCTCACCGACGCGCTGCGGCAGATGGACAGCATCGAGTGGATGCACGTGCGCCACGAGGAAGTGGCCGCGTTCGCCGCCGGCGCCGAGGCCGCGCTGAGCGGCAAGCTCGCGGTCTGCGCCGGCAGCTGCGGCCCGGGCAACCTACACCTGATCAACGGCCTGTTCGACTGCCACCGCAGCCACCAGCCGGTGCTGGCGATCGCCGCGCACATCCCCTCCTCCGAGATCGGCCTGGGCTATTTCCAGGAAACCCATCCGCAGGAACTGTTCCGCGAGTGCAGCCACTACGTCGAGCTGGTCACCAACCCGGCGCAGATGCCGGAGGTGCTGCACCGGGCGATGCGCACCGCGATCCTCAGGCAGGGCGTGGCGGTGGTGGTGATTCCCGGCGACGTGGCGCTGCAGGAGCTGCCCAAGGGCACGCCGACCGCCTGGCCGGCGCTGGCGCCGCCGCGGATCCTGCCGGCCGATGCGGACGTGGCGCGCCTGGCCGAGTTGCTGCAGGCCAGCGAGGCGACCACGCTGCTGTGCGGCAGCGGCTGCGCCGGCGCACACGACGAACTGGTGGCGCTGGCCGACCTGCTCGGCGCGCCGATCGTGCACGCGCTGCGCGGCAAGGAGCACGTGGAGTGGGACAACCCGTTCGACGTCGGCATGACCGGGCTGATCGGTTTCAGTTCCGGCTACCAGGCCATGCTCAACTGCGACACGTTGCTGATGCTCGGCACCGATTTCCCGTACCGCCAGTTCTATCCGAAAGACGCGGCGATCGTGCAGGTGGATCGCGACCCGGCCGCGCTGGGCCGGCGCACGCCGCTGCAACTGGGCATCGCCGCCGACGTGCGCGAGACCCTCGCCGCGCTGCTGCCGAAGCTGCAGCGGCGCGATCAGCGCGGCTTCCTGGACAAGTCGCTGGCGCACTACCGCAAGGCCCGCGCCGGGCTCGACGACCTGGCCGTGGCCGCCGCGCCCGGCGAGCCGCTGCACCCGCAGTTCGTGACCCGGCTGATCGACATGCTGGCCGACGAGGACGCGATCTTCAGCTGCGACGTCGGCACGCCCACGGTGTGGGCGGCGCGCTACCTGAGCATGAACGGCAAGCGCCGCCTGCTGGGCTCGTTCAACCACGGCTCGATGGCCAACGCCATGCCGCAGGCGCTGGGCGCGCAGGCGCAGTTCCCGCGCCGGCAGGTGATCTCGCTGTCCGGCGACGGCGGCTTCAGCATGCTGATGGGCGATTTCATCTCCCTGGCGCAGCTCGGCCTGCCGGTGAAGGTGGTGGTCTACAACAACGCCTCGCTCGGTTTCGTGGCGATGGAGATGAAGTCGGCCGGGTACCTGGACACCGGTACCGACCTGAGCAACCCGGACTTCGCGGCGATGAGCAACGCGATGGGCATCCTCGGCCTGCGCGTGGACGAATCGGCGCAGCTGGAACCGGCCTTGCGCGAGGCGTTCGCGCATCCCGGGCCGGCCCTGGTGGACGTGCGCGTGGCCACCCAGGAGCTGGTGATTCCGCCGGCGATCAAGCTGGAACAGGCCAAGGGCATGGGCCTGTACCTGCTGCGCGCGGTGATGAGCGGGCGTGGCGACGAGGTCGTCGAACTGGTCAAGACCAACCTGCGCTGAGCGATCAACGGCGGCGGCGGCGCGCATCGCGGTTGCGGCGCGGCGCGCTGCTACATTTCCATCTTCCGCGTCCCCGGTGGATCATGCCTCGTTCGCTGTTGCGGCAACTGCTGCTGATCTGGATCGTGATCCTCGCCGCATGCCTGGGCATGGCGGTGGTGCTGTTCGGCCTGTACCGGCACAGCGAAGGCGTGCGCGTGAGCGAGGCGCAGGTGCGGCTGCAGGGCGAATGCGCGCGCATCGTGCAGCGCTACAACGGCGCCAGCGCCGCCGCGCGCGGCAGCGACGGCGCCGGCCTGGCCGCGGTGGTGGTGCAGCTGGTGCTGGCCGACGCCGCGGGCGTGGAAGGCGGGGTGTGGGAACGGCAGCGCGGCTTCGTCGCCTATGCCTATCCCACCTACGACGGCAGCGAGCACAAGACCGACGTGCCCACCGCCGAGCAGAACGCCATCGTCGCCACCGCGCAGCGCGGCGTCGCCAGGCAGCAGCCGGTGCACTACCGCCGCGACGGCCAGCGCGAGACGCTGCTGATCGCCGCCTGCCCGCTGGATCGCACGACCGCGGCGTGGACGATGGCCCGAGTCGCCGCCACCGGCGAGGCCTCGGCCAGCCGTCCGCTGGCGGTGGGCGTGGCGCTGATCCTGGCGCTGGTGGTGGTGTCGGCGGTGGCGCTGGGCTGGGTGGTGCGGCGCTGGAGCCAGCGCCTGCAGCGCATCCAGCAGGCCCTGGCGACGCCGGCGGAGGTGCCGTCGATTCCGGCGACCGGCGCGCTGGAGCTGGACCGCCTCGGCGCCGCGGTCACCGAGTATGCGCAGCGCAGCGCGCTGGCCCTGGCCGAGGCGCGCCGGCTCGGCCAGGAACTGTCGCGGCACGAGCGGCTGGCCGCGCTCGGGCGCATGACCGCCACCGTGGCCCACGAGATCCGCAACCCGATCGCGACCCTGCGCCTGGCCCTGGAAAACCAGATCGCCGCCGGCGAGGGCGGCTTCGACGAGGCCCAGGCGCAACTGATGCTGGCGCAGATCCAGCGCCTGGACGGCGTGGTCGAAAGCCTGCTCGGCATGGTCCAGCCGATCCGCCTGCAACGGCAGACGGTGGCGCTGCAGCCGTGGCTGCAGGCGTTGCTGGATCCGGCCGAATGGGGGCCCCTGGCCGCGCCGATCGCGCTGCAGCTGGCGGACGCGCCGAACGAGTGGATGCTGGATCCGCAGCAGGCCGCGCGGGCACTGCACAACCTGCTGCGCAACGCGTTGCAGCACGCCACGCCCGGCACCGCGGTGATGTTGACCGTCCAGGCCGACGCCGACCTGCTGCGGCTGACCGTGGCCAATCAGGGCCCACCGGTGCCGGCGCCGGTGGCCGCGCACCTGTTCGAACCCTTCGCCAGCGGCCGCAGCGACGGCAACGGCCTGGGCCTGGCGCTGGTGCGCGAGATCGCCCGCGCGCATGGCGGCGACGTGCGCTACGCGCACCGCGACGGCGTCACCTCCTTCATCCTGGAACTGCCATGGCGCGCATCCTGATCGTCGACGACGACACCGCCTTCTCGAGTACGCTGCAGGCCACGCTGCGTTCGTTCGGCCACGAGGTGGTCGCCGCCGCCGATGGCGAGGCGGGCCTGGCGCGATTGCGCGAAGGCGGCATCGACCTGGCCTTCGTCGATTTCCGCATGCCCGGCATGGACGGCATCGCGCTGATGCGCGCGCGCCAGGCCCATGCGCAGGCCGCCGCGGTGCCGCTGGTGATGCTTACCGCGCATGCGTCCAGCGGCAACACCATCGAGGCGATGAAGCTCGGCGCGTTCGACCACCTGGTCAAGCCGGTGGGCCGCGCCGACATCGTCGCGGTGGTGGAGCGCGCGCTGCAGGCGCATGCCGGCGCCGACAGCGCGGCGCCGCCGCCGGCACCGGCCGAGGACGCCGGCGCGCTGCTCGGCCACAGCGCGGCGATGCGCACCGTGCACAAGCGCATCGGCCTGGCCGCCGCCTCGGACCTGCCGGTGCTGATCAGTGGCGAGACCGGCACCGGCAAGGAACTGGTGGCGCGCGCGCTGCATCGCGCCAGCGCCCGCGCGGGGGCGGCGTTCGTCGCGGTCAATTGTGCGGCGATCCCGACCGAGCTGATGGAGAGCGAGCTGTTCGGCTACCGCAAGGGCGCGTTCTCCGGCGCCAGCGCCGATCGCGCCGGGCTGATCCGCGAGGCCGACGGCGGCACCTTGTTCCTGGACGAGATCGGCGACATGCCGCTGCCGATGCAGGCCAAGCTGCTGCGTTTCCTGCAGGAGGGCGAGGTCTCGCCGCTGGGCGGACGCGGCGCGCAGAAGGTGGACGTGCGCGTGGTCGCCGCCACCCATCGCGAACTGGCGCAGCTGGTCGCCGACGGCCGCTTCCGCAGCGACCTGCGCTACCGGCTCAACGTGGTGCCGATCGAATTGCCGCCGCTGCGCGAGCGCGGCGACGACATCGTGCTGCTGGCCCGGCATTTCCTCGAGGACGGCGCCAGCGCGGCACGGACGCTGTCCGCGGCGGCGCAGGCGCGGCTGCTCGCCTACGCGTGGCCGGGCAACGTGCGCGAACTGCGCAACGCGATGCAGCGCTGCCAGGTGCTGGTGCGCACGCCGGCGATCGAGGCGCACGACCTGGACGAGGTGCTGGTCGGCGAGGGCGACGCGGCGGCGGCCGACACGCCCGCGCTGACCCTGCCCGATGCGGTCGCGCAACTGGAGAAGCGGATGATCCAGGCGGCGCTGGCGCAGGCCCAGGGCAACCGCGCCGAGGCCGCGCGCCGGCTCGGCATCCATCGCCAGCTGCTGTATCGCAAGCTCGACGAGTACGGGCTGGGCTAGGCGGATCGCCACCGGCCGACTACAACGCGGCTGGATGCGAGTCCAAGGCACCAGGCGCAATCGCAGCTGCGACGCCCTTGTAGGAGCGGCTTCAGCCGCGACAGACACCCCACCGCAACGCGCCTTTCAAACCGAACAACCCCGACCGCCAGACAAGCTCTCCCCAACGGCCACTAGCAGCGAATGAAGCAACCGCCCCAAGCGACCGATCGCAGACACCATGGCTGTCCGCAAAGCGGACGACGGTGGATGAAACGCAGACACCCATCGTGGCCGTTCGCACGGGCCATGTCGTTTGGAATCAATGGCTTGGAACTTGGCATGGATACTGCGATGACATCCACACAGGCGGCCTCCCTCGCCGCCCTGGAGAACTTCCGATGATCCGTCGCAGCGCACTCGCCTTCTCGCTGGCCATCGCCACCGCCACCGCCGCCGCGCAGGTGCCGGCTCCCCCCGCGGCCGTCCCCGCCGCCGCGGCCGGTATCGCGCCGCCGCCGCCCGCGCCGCCGGCGCCGCCCGCGCCTCCTGCGCCGATCGCGGCCGCACCGGTCAGCGTCGAGGGCACGGTCGAACGCTTCATGCTCAATCCCAACGGCGACGTCGATGGGCTGTGGCTGCGCGACGGCACCCAGGTCGGGTTCCCGCCGCATCTGTCGGCCGAACTGCAGGCCGCGGTGCGCCGCGGCGACGCGGTGACCGTGCAGGGCTATCGCCTGGGCACGCTGCCGTTGCTGCAGGCCAGCGCGATCAGCGCGCGGCGCAGCGGCAAGCAGGTGGTGGACCGCCCGCCGAACCCGCTGGCCGGCCCGCCTGCGCCGCCGACCCCGCCGGCACTGAATCCGATGCAGGCCGACGGCCGCATCGAACGCCTGGTCTACGGCCCGGGCGGCGACACCGCCGGCGTGCTGCTCAGCGACGGCACCGTCGTGCGGATGCCGCCGCACGTGGCCGTGCAGAACGGCGCGCTGTTGCGCGTCGGCGCGCCGCTGAGCGTCAGCGGTTTCGGCGTGGCCACCGCGGCCGGCCGCTCGCTGGAAGCGACCCAGCTCGGCCGCGACCGTGCCTCGCTGCGCACCCTGTTCGCGCCGCCCGCACCGCCGGTGCCGCCGGCCGCGCCGCCGCCGCCGGCCGGTCCCGCCGCGCCTGCCGCACCGCCGGCGCCGGCCGGTCCCGCCGCGCCTGCCGCACCGCCGGCGCCGGCCGGTCCCGCCGCGCCTGCCGCACCGCCGGTGCCGCCGCCCGCGCCGCGCTGATCGCCTGCACGCGGTCCTGTGATTGCGGCGCCCGCTGCCTGCCGCGGCGGGCGCCGCCACCGGCACCACGCCGGCCCCCACTTTTTATTTATTTGGAGTAACGCCATGCATTGGGTCGATCCCGATTACCTGCCGGAAACCCGCGGCACGCTCGCCCGTTTCCTGCTCAACCCCAAGGCCGAGGTCGATGGCCTGCTGCTCGACGACGGTACCGAGGTGCACACCGCGCCGCACCTGTCGGCGCAGTTGTTGAAGACGCTCAAGCCGGGCATCGCGCTCGGCGTGCGCGGGCTCAAGCCCTACGGCGTGGACATGCTGGTCGCGCTGGCGATCGATCCCGACGGCGGCAAGCGCATCGCCGACCGCGGGCCGCATGGGCCGCACGCCGAGCACAAGCCGGCCAAGAAGCCCGAGACATCCGCGAAACCCGAGAAGCACGAAAAGCCGGCCAGGACCCAGCACAGCGGCGTCGTCGCGCGGCTGCTGCACGGCCCGCACGGGCAGGTGCACGGTGCGCTGCTCGAGGACGACAGCACCGTGCGCTTCCCGCCGCACGCCGCCGCGCCCTTGGCGAAATGGCTGGCGGTGGGCAAGCCGCTGGCGGTGGAAGGCCACGCGCTGGCATCGCCGCACGGCACGGTGATCCACGCGCAGGCACTGGGCGCGAAGGCGTCGAGCCTGCAGCCGATCGCGCCCAAGCCGCATCCGCCCAAGCCGCACGCCGCCGGCAAGCCCAAACCCAAACCCAAGCACTGAACCGGGCAGGGCGGGGATGGCCGCGGCGACGCGGCCATCCCTGCACCGCATCTCGTTTTCGAGTTCGCCGCGGTGTTCGCGGCGGCGCTTCCAGGACCTCGCCATGTCGCTTTTCCGCTGTGCGCATCGAGACGTTTGTCGGTTCCTTTCCGCCCGCGCCATGGTGCGGCGATGAGCGCGCCGGCGGCCGCCGCGCCCGGCGCACGCCCGCGCGGCACGCGGGCGCTGGAGGCGCTGAACTTCACCATGGCCGACGTGCAGGACGGGCTCGGCCCGTTCCTGAGCGTGTTCCTGCAATCCAAGGGCTGGTCGGTGGCGGCGATCGGCTCGGTGATGAGCGTCGGCGGCATCGCCGGCATGCTCGCGACCACCCCGGGCGGTGCGCTGGTCGATGCGACCAAACGCAAGCGCAGCATCGTGGTGGTCGGTTGCAGCCTGATCCTGCTGGCCTCGGCGCTGCTGTGGTGGGCGCCGAGCTTCGCCGGCGTGGTCACCGCGCAGGTGATGACCGCGCTCGCCGCCGCGGCGCTGGGACCGGCGCTGTCGGGCATCACCCTGGGCCTGGTGCGGCAGGCCGGGTTCGATCACCAGATCGCGCGCAACCAGGTCGGCAGCCACGCCGGCAACGTGGTCGCGGCGGCGCTGGCCGGCCTGCTCGGCTGGAAATTCGGTTTCGGCGCGGTGTTCGCGCTGACCGCAGGCTTCGGCATCCTGGCGATCGTCTCGGTGCTGCTGATTCCGCGCGATGCGATCGACCATCGCGCCGCGCGCGGCCTGGCCGACGCCGGCGCGCACGGCGCCGATCACGCCAGCGGCTGGTCGGTGTTGCTGACCTGCAAGCCGCTGCTGGTGCTGGCATTGGCGCTGGCGCTGTTCCACCTGGGCAATGCGGCGATGCTGCCGCTGTACGGCATGGCCGTGGTCGCCGCGCACCAGAGCGATCCCAGCGCGCTGACCGCCACCACGATCATCGTCGCGCAGGCGACCATGGTGGTGGCCTCGCTGCTGGCGATGCGCCTGATCCGCGTGCGCGGGCACTGGTGGGTGATGCTGCTGACCTTCCTGGCGCTGCCGTTGCGCGGCCTGATCGCGGCCAGCCTGATCCACAGCTGGGGCGTGTTCCCGGTGCAGATCCTCGACGGCGTCGGCGCCGGCCTGCAGAGCGTGGTGGTGCCGGCGCTGGTGGCGCGGCTGCTGCAGGGCACCGGCCGGGTCAACGTCGGCCAGGGCGCGGTGATGACGGTGCAGGGCATCGGCGCGGCGCTGAGCCCGGCGCTGGGCGGCTGGATCGCGCAGGACTTCGGATACCGCACCGCGTTCCTGCTGCTGGGCGGCGTGTCGCTGCTGTCGCTGGCGCTGTGGGTGGGTTTCCGCAAGCAGTTGCTGCAGGTGGCCGGGGTGCCGGCGGCGGACGCGGCGGTGGCGCCGGCGCCGGCTTGATCGGCCGCCGTGGTCGCGCCGCGTCGCGCTGGATCAGTCCGGCGCCACGCCCGCCACCACGTCGCAGGCGATGCCGGCGGCGGCCAACTGCGCGGCCAGTTGCGCGTGCGGCGCCCGCCGGAACGCATCGCCCGGCTTCAGGCTGACCACGCGCTGCCCGGCCTGCACCTGTTCGACCAGCAGCGCGAAGTGCGCGGCGTCGTCGGCCGGCAGCGGCTGCCGCGCCGCATCGCGTCGCGCCAGGCTCAGTACCACCGTGCCCACTGCCGGATCGCACAGCAACAGGTCGGCCTGGTTCAACGCGCGCAATGCCTTCAGCGTCAACGCGCCGGGATCGCCGTTGCCGGTGCCGACCAGCCACACGCTGCCGCGGCGCGGCACGTCCTCGTCGCTGCGCTGCAGGGCGTCGTGGAAGGCCTGCTCGGCGGCCTGCGCCTGCCCGCTCTGCAGCAGCGCCTGCACCGGGCCTTCCAGCACCTGTTCGAACCAGCGCCGGCGCTGCGCCAGCTGCGGCAGGCGCGCGCGGATCGCCTCGCGGTGGCGCGCGAACAGCTGCGCCAGCTGCGCATAGGAATGGTCCAGCTCGGTCTCCCAGCGCTCGCGCAGGCGCCGCGCCAGCATCGGCGCCGCGCCGCTGGAGGAGATCGCCACCAGCAGCGGATCGCGGTCGATGATCGCCGGCACCTGGAACGTGGACAGCTCGGCATCGTCGACCACGTTGACCAGCTTGCGGCGCTGCCCGGCCTGTGCGGCCAGTTCGCGGTTGAAGGCGTTGTCGTCGGTGGCCGCGACCACCAGCCAGGCGGCGTCCAGCCACTGCGCATCGAACTCGCCGTCGACCCGCTGCAGGCGGCCCTGCGCCAGCCACTGCGCCACCGTGGGGTTGAGCGCGTGCGCGTACACCAGCACCTGCGCGCCGGCGTGCAGCAACGCCTCGATCTTGCGCATCGCCACCTCGCCGCCGCCGACCACCAGCACGCGGCGCCCGGCCAGATCGGCGAACAAGGGATACAGCGGCATGCGGACTCCTGCGGGGTGGGGGACGGCTCGCGGCGGACGCGTGTTGCATGGCACCATGCGGCTCAGCCAACTTCCGTTAGCCACGACCGAATGCTGCGCGTCCTGCTGGTCAACGATACCGAAAAGCCGATCGGGCAGCTGCGCCAGGCACTGCTCGATGCAGGGTACGAGGTGTTGGACGAGGTCGCCGCGGCGCCGGCGCTGCTCAAGGCGGTGTCCACGCAGCAGCCGGATGTGGTCATCATCGATGTCGATTCGCCCTCGCGCGACACCCTCGAGCAACTGGCGCTGATCCACCGCCAGGCGCCGCGCCCGGTGGTGATGTTCTCCGCCGACGGCGACGACCAGCTGATCCGCGCCGCGGTGGGCGCCGGCGTCACCACCTACGTGGTCGACGGCCTGGCGCCGGCGCGGCTGGCGCCGATCGTGCAGGTGGCGCTGGCGCGCTTCGAGCAGGAAGCGGGCATGCGCCGGCAACTGGACGAAGTGCAGGGCAAGCTGCGCGACCGCGAACGGATCGACCGCGCCAAGCGCCTGCTGATGGACAAGCGCGGCATGAGCGAGAACGAGGCCTACGCCGCATTGCGGCAGCAGGCGATGAAGCAGGGACTGAAGCTGGCCGAGGTCGCCCAGCGCATCCTCGCGATGGCCGATCTGCTGGGATGAGGAAGCGATGAGCGCACCACTGCACCCCGAACCGCGCACGCTGCGCCTGGGCTACCTGCCGCTGATCGACTGCGCGCCGTTGATCGTGGCGGTGCGGCTGGGCCTGGACCGCCGCCACGGCCTGCGCCTGGAGCTGCAACGGCAGGCCTCGTGGGCGGCGGTACGCGACAAGCTGCTGTCCGGCGAACTGGACGCGGCGCACGCCCTGGCCGGCCTGGTCTACGGCGTGGAATGCGGCATCGGCGGACCGCAGGCCGACCTGGCGATCCTGTTGACCCTCAACCAGAACGGCCAGGCCATCACCCTGGCGCCGGCGCTGGCCGATGCGCTGGCGCAAGGCACGCCGCTGCGCAGCGCGCTGGCCGCGCTCGGCCGCGCGCCGGTGTTCGCGCAGACCTTCCCCACCGGTACCCACGCGATGTGGCTGTACTACTGGCTGGCGGCGCAGGGCGTGGACCCGATCGGTGCCATCCAGGCGGTGACCCTGCCGCCGCCGCAGATGCCCGACGCGCTGGCGCGCGGCGAACTGGACGGCTACTGCGCCGGCGAACCGTGGGCGGCGCAGGCCGAAGCGATGGGCACGGGCCGGCGGGTGATCCGCAGCGGCGAACTGTGGCCCGGCCATCCGGAGAAAGTGCTGGCCTGCCGCCGCGCCTGGGCCGCGCTGCAGCCGGAACTGGCGACCGCGCTGACCGCCACGCTGCTCGAGGCCTGCCGCTGGCTCGACGATGCAGCGCATCGTCGCGAGGCGGTGGCGTGGCTGGCCGATCCGGACGTGATCGGCTTGCCGGCCGAACGCATCGCGGCGTGCCTGCTGCCGGGCGGCGCCGCCGACGCTGGCGCCGATCCGCAGGATCTGCGTTTCCACGCCGGCGGCCTGGCGAACATGCCGTGGCTGTCGGACGGGCGTTGGTTCCTGCAGCAGTTCCGGCGCTGGGGATGGTTGCCGGCGAGCGGGGCGGGCGCCGGACAGGATGCGGCGCACGATGCGCAGATCGTGGCGCGGGTGCATCGGTTGGAGACGTATCGTGCGGCGGCGGCGCAGGTGGGGGTTGCGGTGCCGGCACGCGACGGGCGCGAGGATGGGTTGCCGGATTGGAGCGCTGGACAGCGATGAAGCGCTTCGACGACGCGCTGTTGGATGGGGTCGCGTCGACTATTGTCGACCTCGAACAGGCAGTCGAGTGTGGGGACGTGCCCACCATGAATGCCATCCGGGGGGCGGTTGAGTAATTCTGCCTGTGTATGTACATTGTGTGTACAGACAGGAGAATCTGCGATGGGCGCCCCTACCAGCAAAGTCATCAATTTTCGGGCGCCTGCCGCCAAACAGGCCCTGATCGACCATGCCGTGGAAGTCAGCGGCATGAATCGCACCGAGTTCATTCTGGAGGCCGCCTGCGAGAAGGCGCGCGAGATGCTGGCCGACCAGACCCGATTCGCCCTGAGCGAGCAGAACCTGCGGCGTTTCAATGCGCTGCTCGATGCCCCGCTGGAGAGCAATGCGGCGATCCGGCGCCTATTGAGTACTCCAGCGCCTTGGGAGCGCTGAGTCTTGCCGCTCACTGCGCCCGGCCCGCTCAACGATGGGCATCGGCTGGACGACTTCGCATGCAGTGCGCCGGAACTGACCAGGTGGTTGTTGCAGCGCGCGCGTCAGAATCAGGTGTCTGGCGCATCGAGGTGCTTCGTCGTCTGCGACGAGCAGCAGCGCGTCGTGGGCTACTACGCGCTGGCGGCCGGTGTGGTGGCGCATGAAGATGCGCCTGGCCGCATCCGTCGCAACATGCCCAACCCGGTTCCAGTCATCGTGCTGGGGCGTCTGGCCGTGCACGTCGACTGGGTTGGCCAAGGAATCGGCAAGGGGTTGCTCAAGGACGCCGTACAACGAACGCTGCAGGTGTGCGAGCAGGTGGGTGCGCGTGCGCTGCTGTGTCACGCCTTCGATGAAGCGGCGAAGGCGTTCTATCTCAAACACGGTTTCATCGTCTCGCCCATCCACGACTTGACGGTGATGTTGCCGCTTAGGTGATGCTCGATACTCTTGTCCAGACTCTTGTCCAGGTCGCATGGGAGCAGGGCTGGACGGAACACTCGCTGCATTCGACGTCGCCTTGCAGTGCGGCTTGACGCAAACGCTCGCCAATGGATGACGAATGGCCAATGCACTCGTTGCTCTGGCGCTGATCGAAGCTGCCCTGCTGGTTTTATGGAGCCGCACCTATTGGTCGTGGGGGCTGCCATTGTTCAGCCGGCGCATCGCGGTGCCGACCTCCGCACTGCTGCACTTTCCTTTCGAGCGGTTGGAAGGCGAAGTCGCGGCCGAGAAATGGCCCGCACTGGTGTTCCGCCCGCTGTGCAAACGCACCTGGGCGTTCCGCGAAAGCTTCGGGATCCACTTCGGCTGGCGCTATCCGCCGATCATGCGCGGGCTGATCGTGATCGACCGGCAACGCAGCGAGATCCGCGTGGTCGGCTTGTGTAGCTGGGCGGTGCTGTTTGTCGTCGCCACGCTGGTCCTGGCGCTCGCGGAGAAGCCCGCCGCGGTGCCGATCGTCGCAGTGCTGCTCGGTGGGAACTATCTCGTGCAACGGCACAGGTTCGTGGCCGTCGATTCGGCGGTGCGCAGGCTGATGATGCACTGCAAGCCGGAGCGGCGGATCGATGGGTGATCACTGGATGCGAACGCTCGCGCTGGCGATCGCGAGGCTCCAAGCCCGGTGATGCCGGTGCCGCGGCGGCGTGTCCGGCAGCGCGGTCAGGTGATCCAACGCCGTCCGGACTGGCTTATGATCCGCCTTCTCAAATCCAGCACCGGCATCATGGACCGAGCCCGCATGCACCCTGCCTGGCGATCGCGCGTGTCGGCGTGGCTCGCCGCACTCGCGCTGCTGTGGTACATCGCGCCAGCGATGGCACAGACCGCACGCAAGCCGTCCTCCTACGAATACCGGCCAGGCAGCAATCCTGCGCTCCAGCCGACCAAGGGACCGGATTTCCTGCCCCGCATCGACAGCCGCGCGCAGTTCATGCAGCTCGCCCGCGTCTACAACGCCGGCACCGCGCTGGAGATGCCGCATCTGATCTTCGTGATCGACCGGCAGGATGCCGCACGCATCTACTACATCAATACGCCGCGCTATCCGTTGCACGAGCAGTTCGTGCAGCGCCAGCGGCTGCTGCGCGGCATGGACAAGGCGGCGCGCAACGCGCAGTACCGCGACCCGCAGCGGCGGTTCCTGTTCGGCACCATCAGCTGGCAGCAGGACCTGCCCGGCTACACCTACGAGTTCTGGGAGGGCGACAAGCTCACCGTGCCCTTGCTGCGGCAGACCGACGACGTGGTGCGCGCCTCGTTCCGCGAGCCGATCCGCTTCAAGACCAATTCCACCCAGCACGAGCAGCTGGCCAGCTCCATGGGGCTGGCTTACGTCAGCCAGGAAGCGCTGCTGCGCGAGCAGCGCTTCCTGCCGTTGAACACCGGCCGCGCCGAGGGGCGGCTGCGCATCGTGCGCTCCGAGGAGCAGCTGCGCACGCTGTCGCCGCGCGACATCCCGGTGCTGGACGAGGTACCCATCGCGCTGTCGCCGGTCGCAGGCCTGGTGACCCAGCGTCCGTCCACCCTGCTGTCCCACGTCAACCTGCTGGCCAAGGGTTGGGGCATTCCGAATGTCTATGTGCGCGACGCCCAGGATGCGCTGCGCCAGTACGACGGACAGTGGGTGGCGCTGGACGTCACCCACAACGACTACCGGGTGACGCTGCTGGCGCGCCCGGCACGAGCGCCGTCCTCCAAGGCGTCCCGCGCAGCGACCGGCGCTCTGCCGCGCCCGGACCTGACGGTGGTCGCGCTCAAGCCCCTGACGGCGCTGCGCGCGCGCGACAGCGGCCACTGCGGGGTGAAGGCGGCCAACCTCGGCACGCTGAAGGCGGCGCTGCCGCCTGCCGCGCGCGTGCCGGACGGCTTCTGCATCCCGTTCTCCTACTATCAGGCGACGATGCAGCGGCTACAGGTCGCCGAGCGTCTGCGCGCGCTGCAGCGTCGCCCGGGCTTCGCGACCGACCCGAACGTCCGCCGCGACGCGTTGGCGGCATTGCGTGCCGAGATCGCCGATGCCGCGCCCGATCCCGCCTTCGTTCGCGCCCTCGACGCGCAATGGCAGGGCCAGTTGCACGCTGGCGCGGTGTTCGTGCGCAGTTCGTCCAACTCCGAGGACCTGCCGGGTTTCAGCGGTGCCGGCCTGTACACCACCGTCCCCAACGTGACCCGTGCCGATGCCCTGGCCAAGGCCGTGCAGACGGTGTGGGCGTCGGTCTACAACTTCGAGGCGTACGAGGCGCGCACGGCGGCAGCGCTGCAACAGGATGCGGTGGCCATGGCGGTGCTGGTGCAACTCGCCGCGCCCTCCGACAGTTCGGGCGTGATGATCACCCGCGATCCGTTCGATGCGGCCCGCCGCCACATCACCTACATCTCGGCCAAGCGCGGGCTCGGCATCCGCGTGGTGGAGGGCAAGCGCCAGGCCGAACAGGTGATGTACTCGAGCTGGTCCAAGGCGGTGCAGGTCCTGAGCCGCTCGGCCGAGGACACGCAGCTCGTGGCCGATGCAAGCGGCGGCGTCCGCGAGGTGCCCATCACCGGCTCGCGCCAGGTGCTGACCGACGCGCTCATCGCGCGGCTGGCGAAGGTGGGCGCCGCGACCAAGCAGGCGCTGGGTGGCGCGGACCAGGACATCGAGTGGGCCGTGGTCGGCGACGAGGTGGTGATCCTGCAGTCGCGGCCGTATGTGGACAGAAGCGCGCGATAGCGGGCCGTTGCCGTGCCCTTGGCGGTCGCCTGCCGCATGCCAAGGTCCGCTTCCGGCCGAAAGCGCTCATCGGGAGCAGGAAGGGAGCAGGCAACGGTAGCTTTCGGCCCACGGCGGATACCGAACTGCAGGCAGGATGCGTTTGCTAGTGAGAGGAAACGTACACGGCCTCCGGCTGCCTCTGCGGTAGTGCGAAGCTCTCGCGCATGCGCTGCACTTCCTTGGCTGGGGTGAGCCCGAAGAGGCGCTTGAATTCGCGACTGAACTGCGACGTGCTTTCGAATCCCACGGCATGGCAGGCCCGCACCGCCGTCATCCCCTCCTGGACCATGAGCAGGCGCGCCTGATGCAGCCGCGTCGACTTGAGGTACTGCATGGGCGAGGTACAGGTCACGGCCTTGAAGTGGCTATGGAAGGAAGGCGCACTCATGCCGGCTTCTTCTGCCAGCCGTGCCACATCCAGCGCCTGGGCGTATGACGCGTGGATGAGCCGCAGTGCCTTGCCGATCCTTCCAAACCGGCCCTGCATGGACAGGGCGGCGCGCAGGGTGGCGCCCTGCGGACCTGTCAGGATCCGGTAGTACAGTTCGCGCAAAAGGTGGGGGCCGAGAATCGCGGCCTCCATCGGATCCGCAAGTGCCTGCAGCAGGCGCTGCACGGACAGGTGCATGGCGGTGTCCATCGGGCTGGACATCATGCTCTGCGGCTCGGTGTCGTTTGCAACGCTCCCATGGCGGTTGATCTCCAGCATGAGCTCGGCGGCCAGCGGGAGTTCCAGGTGCAGATACAGCGCCAGAAGCGGCGCTTTCGCCGAGGCATCCGTTTCCATGGTGAACGGCACCGGCACCGAGACTGCCAGATACTGGTTCGCGTCGTAGATGTAGGTGCGCCGGCCGAAGTAGCCGCGTTTTTGCCCCTGGCAGACGATCACGATGCCCGGATCGTAGAGCACCGGGGTACGGGCCAACGGGCGGTTCGACCTCAGCAGCCGGACACTGGGGAGGGCGGTCAGGTTATAGCCCTCCTGCGGCGCCAACGGCAGGACAAGGGCGGCCAGCGGCGCGGGCTCCGCGGCCTGCGGGTGAGGCGGGGTAACCGACGAGTGCATAGGAATAGGCAACTCTGGGAGGGGTTCACGCCTTATCTGGTGGAGATGGCTTGCGTATTGTGCACCTCCCTCAAGTCTCCCGGAGCGCGAAATGGACCACTCGAAACTGATCCTAATCACGGGCGTCGGCAGCGGCTTCGGCCGGGCGCTCGCACGGGAGGCGCTGGCGGCAGGACACCGGGTCGTCGGCACGGTGCGCAACGCCGAAGCCGCGGACGCCTTCCAGACACTGGCCCCGGCGCGAGCCCATGCGCGCCTTCTCGATGTCACCGACGTCGAGGCGATCGATGCGGTGGTGGGCGAGGTCGAGGCCACCCTCGGGCCGATCGACGTCCTGGTGAACAACGCCGGCTATGGCCATGAGGGCGTGATGGAGGAGTCGCCACTGGCGGAGCTGAGGCGGCAGTTCGACGTCAACGTGTTCGGCGCGGTGGCGATGATGAAAGCGGTGCTTCCCGGCATGCGTGCGCGCCGTGTCGGCAGGATCCTCAACATCACCTCGATGGGAGGATTCATCACGATGCCGGGCATCGCTTACTACTGCGGCAGCAAATTCGCGCTGGAGGGCATCAGCGAGGCAATGGGCAAGGAAGTCCGTGAACTGGGCATCCATGTGACCGCTGTGGCGCCGGGTTCTTTCCGCACCGACTGGGCGGGCCGCTCCATGGTGCGCACCCCGCGCTCCATTCGCGATTACGACACGCTGTTCGATCCCATCCGCGAGCGGCGGCGAGAGATCAGCGGAAAGCAACTGGGCGATCCGGACAAGGCGGCGCGGGCCATGCTCCAGATCATCGAAAGTGACGCACCCCCTGCCCATCTGCTGCTGGGAAGCGATGCATTGACCTTGGTTCGCGAGAAGGTGACCCGCCTTCAGGAAGAACTTGTGCAGTGGGAGCACCTGACGCGATCAACCGACGGCTGAGGGGCGACAGTGGCCTAAGCAATTGCAATCGATCTCCTCACGCTTGCCGCGACGCACGATAAAGGTGCGCTGCGCACCACTTGTGTTCGTCGGCGCGCGACGCGGTCAGCGGTCTGCAGCGCCGCAACTTGCTGATGAACTAGCCAACGCCTTGAATTTTCGGATGATTCGGCTTCGCCGCCGCCACCGCGAACACTTGGCACGCCGATTGCGATAGCTCCAGCGCGGATGCAACGGGGTGTCCGCACCAACTCGATTCGGCAGGCGGGCCAACGGCGGTCCGCCTGCCCAGACAACGGCGTCTTCCGGTGCGAACCGGACGGCGCCGTTTTCGTTTTTCCCTCCCCTCGACTACCGCGCGCTGCGGGTGGTTTGCAGCGCTGCGGCCCAACGTTTCTCGGAGATGGCGCGGATGAATCGATCGTTCTGGCAAGCCGGGCATACGCCCACGCTGTTGTCGGCGTTCCTGTACTTCGACCTGAGCTTCATGGTCTGGTACCTGCTCGGCCCGCTGCAGGTGCAGATCGCCGCGGCGCTGCAGCTGGACACGCAGCAGCGCGCGCTGATGGTGGCGGTGCCGATCCTGTGCGGGGCGGTGCTGCGGTTGTTCCTGGGCATGCTTGCCGACGTGATCGGCGCAAAGCGCGCGGGCGTGCTGGCGCAGGTGCTGGTGATCGTGGCGCTGGCGGTGGCGTGGCAACTGGGCGTGCACAGTTTTGCGCAGGTGCTGCTGCTGGGGCTGATGCTGGGCGTGGCCGGGGCCTCGTTCGCGGTGGCGCTGCCGCTGGCCTCGCGCTGGTATCCGCCGCAGCACCAGGGCACGGCAATGGGCATCGCCGGCGCCGGCAATTCCGGCACGGTGTTCGCGGCGCTGTTCGCGCCGGTGTTGGCCACCGCGTTTGGCTACCAGGCGGTGTTCGGGCTGGCCTGCATTCCGCTGGCGCTGACCTTGCTGGTGTTCGCGCTGTGCGCCAAGGACGCGCCGGTGGAGGTGCCGCGCAAGTACCTGGGCGACTACGCGCGGGTGCTGGTTGGCAATCGCGATTCGTGGTGGTTCATGCTGTTCTACGCGATCACCTTCGGCGGCTTCGCCGGGTTCGCCAGCGCCTTGCCGGGCTACTTCCACGATCAATTCGACTTCTCGCCCAAGCTCGCCGGCTGGGCCACCGCGGCCTGCGTGCTGGCCGGCTCGGTGATGCGGCCGCTGGGCGGCGCGCTGGCCGACCGCATCGGCGGCACCCGCACGCTGCTGTCGATCTATCTGCTGGTGGCGCTGCTGGTCGCCGCCGCGGCGGTCGGCGTCGGCGGCCCGGCGGCGACGGTGGCGCTGTTCGTGCTGACCCTGCTGTGCCTTGGCACCGGCAACGGTGCGGTGTTCCAGCTGGTGCCGCAGCGCTTCGGCCGCGACATCGGGCTGATGACCGGGCTGATCGGCATGGCCGGCGGCATCGGCGGCTTCCTGCTCGCCGCGGGGCTGGGCATCGTCAAGCAGCACACCGGCAGCTATGCGCTGGGGCTGTGGCTGTTCGCCGGCTGCGCGCTGCTGGCCTGGGGCCTGCTGTCCAACGTCAAGCAGCACTGGCGCAGCCAATGGGCCGCGGCCGGCGCGGCGCGCGTCTGATCCCCTCCACCGAAGCGAGACGCGCATGAACAAGCCAAGACTGGTGGTGGTGGGCAACGGCATGGCCGGCATCCGCACCGTGGAAGAACTGCTCAAGCTGATGCCGGGGATGTACGACATCACCGTGTTCGGCGCCGAGCCGCATCCGAACTACAACCGCATCCTGCTCTCGCCGGTGCTGGCCGGCGAACAGCAGTTCGACGAGATCGTGCTCAATCCGCTGGCGTGGTACGCCGAGCACGGCATCCGCCTGCACGTGGGCAAGGAAGTGACCCGCATCGACCGGATCAGGCGCAAGGTGATCGCCGCCGATGGCACCGAGGCGCCCTACGACCGCCTGCTGCTGGCCACCGGTTCGCTGCCGATCGTGCTGCCGGTGCCGGGCAAGGAGCTGAAGGGCGTGATCGGCTACCGCGACATGCACGACACGCAGACGATGATCGACACCGCCACGCGCAAGCGCCACGCGGTGGTGATCGGCGGCGGCCTGCTCGGCCTGGAGGCGGCCAACGGGCTGAAGCAGCGTGGCATGCAGGTGACCGTGGTGCACCTGGCCGACTGGCTGCTGGAGCGCCAGCTCGATCCGGTCGCCGGGCAGCTGCTGCAGCGCTCGCTCAGCGAACGCGGCCTGGACTTCCGCCTCGGCACCTCCACCACCGAACTGGTCGGCAACACCGATGGCGAGGTGGTGGCGGTGAAGTTCTCCGACGGCAGCGAAGTGCCGGCCGACCTGGTGGTGATGGCCGCCGGCATCCGCCCCAACATCGCGCTGGCGCAGGCCGCCGGCATCCATTGCACGCGCGGCATCGTGGTCAACGACACGCTGCAGACCTTCGATCCGCGCGTGTATGCGGTCGGCGAATGCGCCAGCCACCGCGGGATCGCCTACGGCCTGGTCGCGCCGCTGTTCGAGCAGGCCAAGATCTGCGCCAACCACCTGGCCGGGTTCGGCATCGGCATCTACCGCGGTTCGGTGGCCTCGACCAAGCTCAAGGTCACCGGCATCGACCTGTTCTCGGCCGGCGATTTCATGGGCGGGGAGGGCAGCGAGGAGATCGTGCTGTCCGATCCGGCCGGCGGCGTCTACAAGAAGCTGGTGCTGAAGGACGACAGGCTGGTCGGCGCCTGCCTGTACGGCGACACCAACGACGGCGCCTGGTATTTCCAGTTGCTCAAGGATGCCAGCCCGATCGGCGAGCGCCGCGAGCGGCTGATGTTCGGCGAGAGCGCGCTCGGCGACGCCGGCACCGCCGGCCAGGACCGCGCCAGCGCGATGCGCGACAGCGACGAGGTGTGCGGCTGCAACGGCGTGTGCAAGGGCACCATCGTCAAGGCGATCAACGCGCAGGGCCTGTTCACCGTCGACGAGGTCAAGAAGCAGACCAAGGCGGCCAGTTCCTGCGGCTCGTGCACCGGCCTGGTCGAGCAGATCCTGATGAACTGCCTGGGCTCCAACTTCCAGCAGACGCCGAAGACCAAGGCGGTGTGCGGCTGCACCGACCTCAGCCACGGCGAGGTGCGCCAGGCGATCCGCGAGGGCCGCCTGTTCACCCACGCCGCGGTGTACGCGCAACTGCAATGGCGCAGCCCGAACGGCTGCGCGAGCTGCCGCCCGGCGATCAACTACTACCTGCTGTCGACCTGGCCGCGCGAGGCGGTGGACGATCCGCAGTCGCGCTTCATCAACGAGCGCGCCCACGCCAACATCCAGAAGGACGGCACCTTCTCGGTGATCCCGCAGATGAAGGGCGGGGTGACCAATGCCTCTGAACTGCGCCGCATCGCCGACGTGGCCGACAAGTACGCGGTGCCGATGGTCAAGGTCACCGGCGGCCAGCGCATCGACCTGCTCGGCATCCGCAAGGAAGATCTGGTCGGGGTGTGGAAGGACCTGGGAATGAACTCCGGGCATGCCTACGGCAAGTCGATCCGCACGGTGAAGACCTGCGTGGGCAGCGAGTTCTGCCGCTTCGGCACGCAGAACAGCACGCAGATGGGCATCGACCTGGAGACCATGCTGGCCAACATGTGGAGCCCGCACAAGGTGAAGCTGGCGGTGTCCGGCTGCCCGCGCAACTGCGCCGAGTCCGGGATCAAGGACGTGGGCATCATCGCGGTGGAGTCGGGTTGGGAACTGCATATCGGCGGCAACGGCGGCATGAAGACCGAGGTCGCCAAGTTCCTGGTCAAGGTCAAGAGCGCCGAGGAAGTGAAGGAGTACACCGGCGCGTTCCTGCAGCTGTACCGCGAGGAGGCCTACTACCTGGACCGCACCGTGCACTACATCGAGCGGGTGGGCATGGACTACATCCGCCAGCGCGTGATCGAGGACGCGGCCAACCGGCGCGCGCTGTACGAGCGGCTGCTGTACGCGCTGGAAGGCCTGCCCGATCCGTGGGCCGAGCGTATCGCCGGGGCCAGGCAGCGCGAATTCCAGCCGTTGCGCGTGGCCGCGCCGCTGGCGCTGGTGGAGGACTGAGCGATGAACGCAGCCGCTTCCGACCTCATCGCCGCCAACAGCAGCGCCGCCGACAGCGGCGCCCGCCACTGGATCCGCATCTGCCGGCTCGACGACATCCCCACGCTCGGCGCGCGCGTGCTGGAGATCGCCGGCACCGACCCGATCGCGCTGTTCCGCACCGCCGGCGACCGCGTGTTCGCGCTGGTCGACCGTTGCCCGCACAAAGGCGGGCCGCTGTCGCAGGGCATCGTCGCCGGCGACAGCGTCACCTGCCCGCTGCACAACTGGAACATCGCCCTGGACAGCGGCCAGGCCTGCGCGCCGGACGTGGGTTGCGCGCGCCGCTATCCGGTGCGGGTGGACGACGGCGACGTGTGGCTGTCGCTGCAGGGCGCCGCGTGATGGACGGCGCCCACGTGCCCGGCGCGAGCGCGGCCGCGGACACCGCGGCGCGGCGCACGCTGACCCGTTCCACCTGCTGCTATTGCGGGGTCGGTTGCGGCGTGCTGATCGAGACCGAGCTTGCCGCCGACGGCGCCGCGCGCATCGTCGGCATCGAAGGCGATCCAGACCATCCGGCCAACTACGGCCGCCTGTGCAGCAAGGGTCGCACCTTGCCGGAGACGATGCGCAGCCTGCACGGCCGCGCGCTGCAGCCGGAACTGCGCACCCACCGCGACGCCCCGCGGCGCCCGGTGGACTGGGCGGTGGCGCTGGACAGCGTGGCCGAGCGCCTGGCCGGCATCGTCGAACGGCACGGGCCGGACGCGGTGGCGTTCTACCTGTCCGGGCAGCTGCTGACCGAGGACTACTACGTCTTCAACAAACTGGCCAAGGGCCTGCTCGGCACCAACAACATCGACACCAATTCGCGGCTGTGCATGTCCAGCGCGGTCAGCGGCTACAAGCTGGCGCTGGGCGCGGACGGCCCGCCGACCTGCTACGAGGACCTGGAACTGGCCAGGACCGTGTTGCTGGCCGGCAGCAACATGGCCTACGCGCATCCGGTGCTGTTCCGCCGGCTCGAGGAGGCGCGCGCACGCGATCCGCAGGTGCGCTGGATCGTGGTCGATCCGCGCCGCACCGACACCGCGGCGATGGCCGACCTGCATCTGCCGATCCAGCCCGGCACCGACGTGGCGCTGTTCAACGGCATGCTGCACCACCTGATCTGGGAAGACCGTATCGACCGCGCATTCATCGCCGCGCACACCGACGGCTTCGCCGAACTGCGGCAGACCTTGCGCGAATACACCCCGGCGATGGCCGCGGACATCTGCGGCATCCCGGTCGCCGACCTGGTGCAGGCGGCGGAATGGTTCGGCCGCGATGCGCCGGCGCTGTCGCTGTACTGCATGGGCCTGAACCAGTCCGCGCACGGCACCGACAAGAACCTCGCGCTGATCCACCTGCATCTGGCTACCGCGCAGATCGGCAAGCCCGGTGCCGGTCCGTTCTCGCTGACCGGGCAACCGAACGCGATGGGCGGGCGCGAGGTCGGCGGCATGGCGACGATGCTGGCCGCGCACCGCGAGATCGGCAGCGCCAGCGATCGCGCCGAGTTGGAAGGGCTGTGGCGATTGCCGGCCGAGCGGCTGTCGGCGCGTCCGGGCCTGCCGGCGGTGGCGCTGTTCGACGCGCTGCGCCGCGGCGAGGTCAAGGCGGTGTGGATCGCCTGCACCAATCCCGTGCACTCGATGCCGGACATCGCGAACGTGCGCGACGCACTGCGCCAGGCCGAGTTGGTGATCGTGCAGGAAGCCTTCGTGCACACCGACACGGTGCCCTATGCCGACGTGCTGCTGCCGGCGGCGAGCTGGGGCGAAAAGGACGGCACGGTGACCAATTCCGAGCGCCGCATCTCGCGCGTGCGGCAGGCGCTGCCGGCACCGGGCGCGGCCAGGCCGGACTGGTGGATCGCCAACGAGGTGGCGCGGCGGCTGGAAGCGCGGCTGGATGCGCCGGCCGCCGGCTCGCGCTTCGGCTTTGCCGATACCGCGGCGGTGTTCGACGAGCATCGCGCGTTGAGCGTCGGCCGCGACTTGGACATCGGCGGGCTCGACTACGCGCGGCTGGACGCGCAAGGCCCGCAGCAGTGGCCGCTGCCGGCCGGCGCCGCGCACGGCCAGGCGCGGCGCTACGCCGACGGCGTGTTCGCCACCGCCGACGGCCGTGCGCGCTTCCATCCCACGCCGTACCGGCCGGTCGCCGAGCCGACCTCGGCGCGCTTTCCGCTGCGCCTGCTGACCGGGCGCCTGCGCGACCAGTGGCATGGCATGTCGCGCAGCGGCAGGGTGCCGGGCCTGTTCGCGCACAGCCCGCAGCCGGGCCTGCGCATGCATCCGCAGGACGCGGCGCGGCGCGGACTGCGCGCCGGCGACCTGGTGCGCATCGTCAGCAAGCGCGGCAGCCTGGTGTTGCCGCTGGAAGCGTGCGAGGAAACGCGTTCGGGCGACGTGTTCGCGGCGATGCACTGGAACGCGCAGTTCCTGCACAGCGGCGGCATCAACGAACTCAGCCTGGGGACGGTGGACGCGCGTTCGCAGCAGCCCGAGCTCAAGCACGCGGCAGTGCGTGTGGAGAAGGCTGAGTTCGGCTGGCACCTGCTGCTGGCCCGGCGCGGCGATGCGCTCGCGCTGCAGGCCGCGGCGCAACCGTGGCTGCGCGACTTCGGCTATGCCGCGTTGAGCCTTCAGGCCGAGGCCGGCGAGCAGGATCAGGCCTGGCTGGTGCTGCGCGCCGCCGCCGAGCAGGCGCCGGCGCCCGCGCAGCTGGACGCGCTGGCCGCGGCGCTGGCGCTGGCCGGCGGCGATGCCGACACCCTCGAATACCGCGATGCGCGCCGCGGCCTGCTCAAGCGCGTGGCCTGGCGCGGCGCCGCGCCGATCAGCCATCTCGATGGCCTGCTGCTGGCCGGCGCGCAGCGCGATGCCGGCGGCGAGGCGCTGCTGGAGCGCGCGCTGCGCGGCGAGGCCTGGCACGGCGCGCGCCTGGCCGCGTTCGCGCAGGCCGGCGGCGCTGCGCGCGATCCGGTGGTGTGCCAGTGCACCCAGGTGCGCGAGTCGGCGATCCGCGCCGAAGCCGCGCGCGGCACCGCGCCGGCCGAGATCCGCACCCGGTTGGGCTGCGGCAGCGTGTGCGGCTCGTGCATGCCGCAGGTGCTGCGGCTGTGCGCCACGGCGGCAAGCGCATGACGGCGCTGTGGTCCTCCGTACCGTCGCTGCGTTGCTGTTGCGGCGAGCGCGGCATCCACGTCCGCATCTGCGGTGGCTGTGGCGGCGCTGGCGAAGTGGTGCGGCCGCGTTTGCGGCGCGCGCGTGCCGCCGCTGTCGCGTGTGTGCGTCACGGCGATGCGCGCATGAGCGCGGTGTCCTCCCTGTTCCTTCTTCCCCTGCGGAGTCTGCGATGAACGATGCACACGTGTCCGGCATGCGCCGCAGTGGCGGCGAAGTGGTGTTGCTGTCGGCCGGTCCCGGCGACCTGGAGCTGTTGACGCTGAAGGCGGTCAAGGCCTTGGCCGCGGCGCAGGTGCTGCTGCTCGACGATCTGGTCAATCCCGACATCGCGCGGTTCGCGCCGCGGGCGCGGGTGATCCGCGTCGGCAAGCGTGGTGGCTGCCGCTCCACGCCGCAGGATTTCATCTGCCGGCTGATGCGGCGCTATGCGCTGCAGGGCGCCAACGTGGTGCGGGCCAAGGGCGGCGAGGCGCTGCTGTTCGGCCGCGCCGGCGAGGAGATCGCGTTCCTGCGCGCCTCCGGCGTGGCGGTGCGCATCGTCAATGGCGTCAGCGCCGGGTTCGCCGCGGCGGCGGGGCTGGGCATGTCGCTGACCCATCGCGACCACTGCCATGGCATCACTTTCATCACCGCGCACACCCAGGACCATGGCGAGCCGGACTGGGCGGCGTTGTGCGCCACCCGCACCACGCTGGCCATCTATATGGGCATGGGCCGCATCGCCGCGCTGAGCGGCGCCCTGCTGCGCCACCTGCCAGGCGACACGCCGGCGGCGGTGGTGCAGTCGGCGAGCCTGCCGCAGCAGGCGCAGCTGTTGACCACGCTCGGGCGCCTGTCGATCGATGTGGAGGGCCTGGGCCTCGGTGCGCCAGGGGTGATCCTGATCGGCGGCGCGGTGGGCGAAGCGCAGGTGCAGCAGTTCGCGCAGTCGCACGCAATGCAGGCGACGGCATGATCTCCTGTGGGAGCGAGTTCAGTCGCGACGGGCCTCACCGGTAAAGCCCGTCGCGACTGAAGTCGCTCCCACAAGTGACAGCATCGGCATCGAAAGCGCGCCAGCGCTTCCTGTAGGAACGGCTTCAGCCGCGACGAGCGAAGTCGAAATATCGCGGCATCGCATGACGCTTCGAAGCCGATGATCCCGAGCCATCGCGGCATCTTGAACCTGGATGCGCCGCTGGCTGCGGATACGGTCGCGGCTGAAGCCGCTCCTACAGGGAGGGCATCCAGCATGACGCGATCCGGTGTAGGAGCGGCTTCAGCCGCGACAGGCGAGGTCGTAATGTCGCGGCATCGCATGATGCTTCGAAGCCGATGATCCCGAGCCATCGCGGCATCTTGAGCCTGGACAGGCCGCTGGCTGCGGATACGGTCGCGGCTGAAGCCGCTCCTACATTGCACGCATGCAATGCGCCGCGCTCCTGTGCAGGAGCGGCTTCAGCCGCGACGAGCGAAGTCGAAATATCGCGGCATCGCATGACGCTTCGAAGCCGATGATCCCGAGCCATCGCGGCATCCTGAGCCTGGACAGGCCGCTGGCTGCGGACACGGTCGCGGCTGAAGCCGCTCCTACACGGGCGGGCTTTCCTTGCGGAGAGGCCCTAGCCCCTACCCGGATCATCGACTGCCGCTACAGCGCTCTCGCTGGCACCACGCTCACGCCACCGGTGCCGGCGGCGGCGCCGCATTCTGGTGCTGGGACGCGGCCACCTTGCCGTCGCGTTCCGCCGCCAGCAGGGTCAGCGAGCGGCCGATGCCGTGCCATTGCGAGCCGCCCGGCAGGCCGTGTTCGTGGTCGCGTTCGGCGGTGTCGATCAGCACGCGCCAGTGCTCGCCCTCGACCATCGGCAGGGTGAAGCCCACGTCCTCGGCGGCGCCGTTGACGATCATCAGCAAGGTCACGTTCGAGGCCGCCTGGCGCAGGCCGCTGGACGGCGCCTTGCCGTCCAGGCGCATCATCAGCGCCCGCGCGTGCGGGTCGTGCCAGGACGCTTCGGTCATCTCCTCGCCGTCCGGCGCCAGCCAGCTCACGTCCTTGATGCCCAGCTCTTCGTCGTAGACGCCGTCGAAGAAGCGTGCGCGGTGCAGCAGCGGATAGTGCGCGCGCAGATGGGTCAGGCGCGCCACGAACGCGGTCAGCCGCTGCGCGCGCTCGCCGCTTTCCCAGTTCAGCCAGGTCAGTTCGTTGTCCTGGCAGTAGGTGTTGTTGTTGCCGCCCTTGCTGCGCCCGAACTCGTCGCCGGCCAGCAGCATCGGCGTGCCCTGCGACAGCAGCAGCGTGGCCAGCATGTTGCGCATCTGCCGCAGGCGCAGCGCGTTGATCTGCTCGTCGTCGCTCTCGCCTTCCACCCCGTAGTTGGCCGAGATGTTGTTGTCCGAGCCGTCGCGGTTGTCTTCGCCGTTGGCCTCGTTGTGCTTGTGCTCGTAGCTGACCAGGTCGTGCAGGGTGAAGCCGTCGTGGGCGGTGACGAAGTTGACCGAGGCGGTGGGGCGGCGGCCGCGGTGGTTGAACAGGTCGGCCGAGCCGGTCAGGCGCGTGGCCAGTTCCGCCAGCTGGCCCTCGTCGCCGCGCCAGAACGCGCGCACGTTGTCGCGGAACTTGTCGTTCCATTCCGACCAGCCGGGCGGGAAGCCGCCGACCTGGTAGCCGCCGGGGCCCACGTCCCATGGTTCGGCGATCAGCTTGACCTGGCTCAGCAGCGGATCCTGGCGGCAGGCGTCGAGGAAGCCGCCCTTCGGATCGAAACCGTGGTGCTCGCGGCCGAGGATGGTGGCCAGGTCGAAGCGGAACCCGTCCACGTGCATCTCCGACACCCAGTAGCGCAGCGAGTCGTTGACCATGCGCAGCGCGCCGGCGTTGGTCAGGTCGAAGGTGTTGCCGGTGCCGGTGTCGTTGACGTAGAAACGGCGATCCTCGGCGAGCCGGTAGTAGCTGGCGTTGTCGATGCCCTTGAACGACAGCGTCGGCCCCAGTTCGTTGCCTTCGGCGGTGTGGTTGTAGACCACGTCCAGGATCACCTCCAGCCCGGCGTGGTGCAGCCGCGCCACCATCTGCTTGAACTCGGCCACGGTGCGCGTGGCCATGTAGCGCGGCTGCGGCGCGAAGAAGCCGATGGTGTTGTAGCCCCAGTAGTTGCGCAGGCCCTGCTTGAGCAGGTATTCGTCGTCGACGAAGGCATGCACCGGCAGCAGTTCCACCGCGGTCATGCCGAGCCGCTTGATGTGCTCCACCACCTCGTCCACCTTCAGCCCGGAGAAGGTGCCGCGCCAGGCCTCGGGCACCGACGGATGGCGCATGGTGGTGCCGCGCACGTGGGTCTCGTAGATCACCGTGCGGTCCCACGGCGTCTGCAGGCGCTGGTCCTTGCCCCAGGTGAAGGCCGGATCGATCACCGCGCACTTGGGCACGTAGGCGGCGCTGTCGCGGCGATCGAAGCTCAGGTCGGCGTCCTTGTGGCCGATGGTGTAGCCGAACAGGGCGGGCGCCCATTTCAGTTCGCCGACCAGCTGCTTGGCGTAGGGATCGAGCAGCAGCTTGTTGGGATTGAAGCGGTGCCCGGCGTCGGGCGCGTACGGGCCGTACACGCGGTAGCCGTACAGCTGGCCGGGACGCGCATCGGGCAGGTAGCCGTGCCAGATCTCGTCGGTGTACTCGGGCAGCGCGATGCGCTCGACTTCGCGGCCGCGCTCGTCGAACAGGCACAGCTCCACCTTGGTGGCGTTGCTCGAGTACAGCGCGAAATTGACCCCAAGGCCGTCCCAGGTGGCGCCGAGCGGAAACGAGCGGCCTTCGCGGATGCGGGAGCGGCGGGCGAGCTTGCGAAGCGGCATGCGGAATCCTTACGACGTGGCGGGGCCGTTGCCGGCCGGGGAAAGCGGGTGGTCTTGCGGATCGGCGCGGGCTTCGGCGTCGACCAGGCGTTCGGCCATGGCCCAGTGGCGGGCGGCGCGGCCGTCGGGCCGGCCTTCGGCTTCCCAGATTTCGTGTGCGAGTTGTTCGATGCGGCGCTTGCGCGTTTCTGCGTCCATGGCGGTCTTGTCAGGGGATGGCGGCGGGCACGGCCACCGGCGGGTCAGGGAACGGCGACCAGTATGGCCACCGGGAAGTCGGCGAGCAGGTCCGCGACCGGCATCGAGGCCGATGCCGCGAGGTCGCGCCCGCTCAGCACATGACGGTACTGTGCCGCGGGCAGCGTCAGAAAGGTGTTACGCCAATCCAGTTGCGCGCGCAGCGGCGCCGCTGCATCCAGCGGCTGCGCCGCGGCGCTCAGGCGCGGTACCACCACCAGCAGGGTCTTGCCCTCGTGTTCGCGCACGAAGCCGAGCACGTGCTGCGCATGCGCGCCCTGCGCCTGCAGCGGCCGGTAGCTGCCGTGCGCGAACAGCGCCGGATGCGCGCCGCGCAGTCGCAGCAGCTGCGCGGTCAACCAGGCCTTGATGTGGCCGCTGTGCCAGTCGCGCAGCAGCGCGGACGGCGCCGTGTCGTCGTGCAGCCAGGCCTGGCGCAGCGCGTAGTCCACCGGGCGGCGGTTGTCCGGATCGACCAGCGACAGATCCCAGCCTTCGCTGCCCTGGTACAGGTCGGGGACGCCGGGCACGCTCAGGCGCAGCGTGGTCTGCACCAGGCTGTTGAGCGCGCCGGCCGGCGCCACGGCGGCCGCGGTCTGCGCCAGCGCCTCGCGCAGCGGCACGCCGGCCGGTGCCAGCAGCGCCGCGTCCAGCAGGGCGCGCGCGCCGCGTTCGTAGGCCTCGTCCGGCCAGGTCCAGTAGGTGCGCAGCTTGGCCTCGCGGGCCGCTTTCAGCTGCCAGGCACCGATGCGCTCGGCGTAGTCGGCCAGGCCGGCGGCGTCGTCGCTGGCCAGTTCCAGCGGCCAGGCGGCGACCAGCATCTGCCACAGCATCAGCACGTCGCCGGGCAGCGGCGCGGCGCTGCCGGCCGGCAGCAGGTCGGCGGACAAGGCCTGGAAGCGCGCCACCTGCTCGCCCCACCACGGCGCCTGCGCGCTGAGCGCGGTCAGGCGCATGCGCAGGTCTTCGCCGCGCTTGTGGTCGTGGGTGGCGGTGGCCAGCAGCGCCCGCGGGTGGTGTTGCGCGCGCGCGGCGTTGGCGGCGTGGAAGGCGTCCGGCGCCAGCGCGAACACGTCCGGGTCGCTGCCCACCTCGTTGCGCGACAGCAGCACGCCGTGGCGGTAGAACGCGGTGTCCTCGACCGACTTGGCGTTGAGCGGTGCAGACAGTTGCTCGATGCGCCGGCGCACGATGCGCCGCAGCGCCACCTGCGCGTTGCCGGTGCCGCGGCCGTCGCGGCTCCAGCGCTCGATCGCGTCGATCGCCGCGCACACCCGCGGCTCGGCGCCGTCGCGCGCGCGCTGCGCGGCATGCGCCAGGCGCGCGGCATCGGTCTCGTCCAGGCCATCCGGCCCGGCGTAGGTGCGGTACACCTCGAACTGCCGCAACAGCGCCATCAGGCCGTGCGCCAGCATCTGCGGGCTGAATTCGCGGGTGGCCGGGTCCAGGTGCGCGGCGGCCGCCAGCGCCTGCACGGTGCGGACGAACTCGGTCTGCAGCGAGCCTTGCAGGATCTCGTCGCGCGCGGCGCGCTGCTCCTGGCCGAAGTCGCCGCTGCGGCCGGTCTCGCGGCGCCACAGCGCGGTCAGCGGCGCGAGACCGGCCGGGTCGTGCAGCACGCCGGCGACCTGGTCCATGAAGTCGTAGCCGGTGCTGCCGTCGCAGGGCCAGTCGCCGCGCAGGGTTTCCTGCGGCGCCAGGATCTTCTCGATGTACAGCGCGATGCCGCCGGCGGCGATGCCGCGGCGGCGCCCGGCGCGGTCCAGCTGCGCGCGCAGCCGCTGCACGTAGCCGGTGGGATCGGCCAGGCCGTCGACATGGTCCACGCGCACGCCGTCGAGGTGGCCGTCGGCGACCAGCCGCAGCGGCAGCTCGTGCACCGCGGCGAAGACCTCGTTCTGTTCCACGCGCAACGCCGCCAGCGAGGTGATGTCGAAGAAGCGGCGGTAGTTGAGCATGTCGTTGCCGACCCGCCACCAGGCCAGCCGGTAGCACTGGCGCTCGATCAGCCGGTGCAGGGCGTCGTCGCCCAGCCGCGCGGCCTCGTTGAGCCGTGCCGCCCAGGCGCGGCGCGCGGCCGGCGGATCCTGGGCGATGGCGCCTTCCAGGCGGATCGGGAAACGCTGGTCGTGGTGCTCCAGTTGCACCTCGCCGTCCTCGGCCACCTGCAACTGCAGCACGCCCTCGCTCAGCGCCTGCGCGTACGCGCGGTCCAGCACCGGCAGCCACAGCTTGCCGTCGCGCCCAGGGGCGCGCCAGTCGATGTCGAACCAGCCGGCGTGGCGGCTGCGCCGGCCATGCTTGAGCACGTCCCACCACCACGGATTGGCGGCGTGCGCGGCCATGTGGTTGGGCACGATGTCCAGGATCAGGCCCATGCCGTGGGCGCGCACGCGCTCGGACAGGTGCAGCAGCGCCGGCTCGCCACCGAGTTCGGGATTGACCTGGCGCGGATCGGTGACGTCGTAGCCGTGGGTGGAGCCGGGCACGGCGGTGCCGATCGGCGACAGGTACAGGTGGCTGATGCCCAGGCCGGCGTAGTACGGCACCTGCGCGGCGGCGTCGAGCAGGGTGAATCCGGCGTGCAGTTGCAGGCGGGCGGTGGCGCGCAGCGGAGTGAAGCTCATGCGTCGGTTCCTTGCGCAGTGGTGGCGGTGCGGCGCGCATGCGCGAACGCGTCCAGGCGGGTGGCGAGCGGCGCGCTGGCGGCCGCCGCGTCCGGCGCCGGCAGGCGCCGGCGCCAGTTCGGGTGGCCGTCGACGGTGCCGGGCAGATTGGGTTGCTGTTCCAGGCCCAGCGCGTCCTCGGCCGGCAGCAGCGCCAGCGGCGAAGGCGTGGCGGCGACGAAGCGCAGCGCGTCCAGTTCGGGGTCGTGCGCCTGCGGCAGCGCCGCGGCGACAGCGGCGTCCATGCGCGCCACGTCGGCGGCGCGGGTCAGGTGATCGGCGCGTTGCTGCGCGGCGTCGGACAGCTGCAGGCGGCGGCGCCAGTCGATGTCCTCGCCGCGGCGCCAGCCGCGCAGCGTCGGCAGGTCGTGGGTGGTGGTGGTGGCGATCGCATCGCCGCGCCAGCGCGACGGCGCCAGGAACGCGCCCTGTGCGTCGCGGGTGAACAGCAGCACGTCGATGCCCATGACCCCGCGCTGCGACAGCTCGGCGCGGATGCCGTCCGGCACCACGCCCAGGTCTTCGCCGATCACGATCGCGCGATGCCGCCACGATTCCAGCGCCAGCAGGCGCAGCAGGTCGTGCAGCGGATAGCGCAGGTACACGCCGTCGGCGGAGCTGGCGCCGCGCGGGATCGTCCACAGCCGCAGCAGGCCGAGGATATGGTCGATGCGCACGCCGCCGCGGTCGCGCAGCACCGCGCGCAGCAGGTCGATGAACGGCGCGAAGCCGCTGGCGCGCAGGCCGTTCGGCGAATAGCCGCCGATGCCCCAGGCCTGGCCGTCGCCGTTGAACGCATCCGGCGGCGCGCCGAGCTCCAGCCCGGCCAGCACCGCCTGCGGCCAGGCCGCGGCTTCGGCGCCGCCGGGATCGAAACCCACCGCCAGGTCGGCGATCAGGCCGATGCCCATGCCGGCAGCGCGCGCCTGTTGCTGCACGCCGGCCCAGCTGCGCGCGGCCAGCCATTGCGCGAAGCTGTGCAGGGCCGGATCGGCATCGCCGAAATCGCGCGCGGCGAACGCGGCGTAGTCGCGCAGCGCGGCGCCGCGCTCGTGCTGGAACGCGGCCAAATCGGCATGCAGCGCGGCGTCGGCCTGGGCGAAGTCGGCGTGCAGCTGGCGCAGCCACTGCCACTTCGCCGCGGCCGAGGCCGGCCAGTCGATCAACGGCCGCGTTTGCGCCTCGGCGAAGGCCTGTTCCAGCCCGGCCGCGTGCATGGCGCGTTGCGCCGCGGCGGCGCCGAGCACGCGCGCCGGTGCGGCCTGCAGCGGATCCAGGAAGCGGCGATCGCCGGGCGAATACGGGCTGTAGTGCGCGCCGATCGGCCGCGCCGCGTGCACCGGGCTCAGCGCGATCGCATCGCCCCCGGCCGCGGCGATGCGATCGGCCCAGGCGGCCACGCCATCCGCATCGCCGATGCCGGCGTCGCGCGGGCCTTGCGCCGAATACACCTGCAGCGACAGGCCCCAGCGCCGCGGCGCAGATTCGCCGACCACCTCGGCGACGCCGTAGCAGCGCGCCGGCGCCAGCGCCAGCGTGGTATGGCGGTCGCCGTGTTGCAGCGTCCAGTAGCCGTGCGCGTCGAGCGCGGCGACGCGGCCCTGCGCATCGAAGCGGCCGTCGCGGCGGCGGCCGTCCTCGTGCTCGAGCCGGTACGCCGCGCCGGGCGTGCCGGCGGCGTCGATCGGGGTGCCGAGGTCGGCGGTCAGCAACGGTGCGGCGGTGCTGCTGGCCTGCAGCTGGCGCAGGCTGTCGCGGCAGGCGGCGGCGTCGTGCGCGTCCAGGCCGAGCGCGCCGAGCGCGCTGCGCAGGGAGTCGTCGCCGACCGTGCGCGGCGTGTCGGACGCGTCGATCCAGTCGACCAGCAGGCCGGCGGCCGACGCCAGGGTGTGCAGGGGGGTATCGGTCATGGACGAGTCGGGGCCGCGGCAGTGAGGGAAGGAGCACACCCGGCCGCCGCCGCGCTGGCCGCGCGCCGGAGGGGCAGGCACGCGGTCGCGGGCGACGAACGGAATGGCCAGCTTGCCGGAGGCGCTGTCGCGATGGCGTCGCGACAGCGTGCGCTCACGCGGCGGAACCGGGCCGGTAGCGGGCGACGAAGGCGTTCGGCGGCAGCTGCGCCGGGTCGTCGCCGGCGTTCTCGGCGTGCGCGGTGGCGCCGGGCAGGTCCAGCGCCACCGGCGCATCGCCGAAGTTGGCGGCCACGTGCCATTCGCCGTCGCCCAGCTGCCAGCCGGCAGCCACCGCCTTCGGCCCGAGCGTGCGTGCGCCCAGCGCGCGCGCCTGGATCAGCGCAGGCACCAGCCGCTCGCGGCGCAGCGCCATCAGCGCCGCGAACCAGTCGCGCCAGCGCGCGCCGTCGTCGTGGGTGGCATCGCTGATGTCGGCGATGGACGCCTGGAACGTGCTCGGCGCGTTCGGGTCGGGAATGGTCGCGCGCTGCTGCGGATCGGCGAACGCGGCGAAATGCGCGAACTCGCGGCGCCGGCCCTCGCGCACCGCCTCGTCCAGCGGCGGCGCGAAGTCGGTGAAGAACAGGAACGGGGTGCGGCTGCCCCACGGTTCGCCCATGAAGAACAGCGGGATCATCGGGGTCAGCGCGGTCAGCGCCAGCGCCGCGCGCAGCGCCGGCTCGGCCACCTGGGTGATGAGCCGGTCGCCGCGCGCGCGGTTGCCGATCTGGTCGTGGTTCTGCGCGAAGATCACGAACTTGTGCGGCGGCAGCTGCGCGCTCGGCTCGCCGCGCGCATGCCCGCGGTGGTCGGCCTGGCCCTGGTAGGCGAAGCCTTCGCCCAGCACCCGCGCCAGGTGCTGCGCCGGCGCATCGGCGAAGCCGGCGTAATAGCCCTCGTGCTCGCCGGTCAGCAGCACGTGCAGGCTGTTGTGGAAGTCGTCGTCCCATTGCGCGCTGTAGCCGCGCTCCAGCACGCCGGCCTGGTTGGCCTCGTTCTCCAGCACCAGGTGCACGTGGCGCCCGTCTTGCACGCTGGCCATGATCGCCTCGCGCAAGGTGTCCAGGAACGCGTTCGGCACGATCGCGTGCACCGCGTCCAGGCGCAGGCCGTCGAAGCGGTATTCGTGCAGCCACATCAGCGCGTTGTCGATGAAGTAGCGCTGCACCGGCGCCAGCCGGAAGTCGATCGCCGCGCCCCACGGCGTCGGCGCGTCCTCGCGGAAGAAGGCCGAGGCGTACTGGCCGATGTAGTTGCCGTCCGGGCCGAAGTGGTTGTAGACCACGTCCAGGAACACGCTCAGGCCCAGGCCGTGGGCCTCGTCGATCAGCGCCTTGAGTTCGTCCGGATGGCCGTAGGCGGCGGCCGGCGCGTACGGCAGCACGCCGTCGTAGCCCCAGTTGTGGCGGCCGGGGAAGGCGGCAAGCGGCATCAGCTCGATCGCGGTGACGCCCAGCGCCGCCAGCGTCTGCAACTGCGCGCGCAGCCCGGCGTAGCCGCCGCAGGCGCCCACGTGCAGTTCGTAGAACACCGTCTCGGACCACGGCCGGCCGCGCCAGGCGTCGTGCTTCCAGTGGTAGCCGTCGCTGGCCAGCACCGCGCTGGCGCCGTGCACGCCGTCGGGCTGCCAGCGCGAAGCGGGATCGGGCACCGGCTCGCCGCCGTCGATCGCGTAGCGGTAGCGGGTGCCGGCGGCGCAGGCGAGGGTCGCGGCGAAATGGCCGTCCGCCGCCGCGGCCAGCGGCTGCCGGCTGCCGTCGTCGAACACGAGGTCCACGCGGGTCGCGTCCGGCGCCCACAACGCGAAGGCGACCTCGCCGTTGGCGGTCGGCCAGGCCCCCTGGCGCAGCGCTGCGGGCGGCGTCGCTGTCGCGGTGCCGGTCGGTGTGGCGGTCGTGGCGATGTTCAATTCAATGCTCCGCTTGCAACCAGAGGGTGGACAGCGGCGGCAGGGTCAGCGCCAGCGATTGCGCATGCCCGTGCATCGGCTGCGCAATGCTGCGCAAGGCGCCGCCGTTGCCCTGGTTGGAGCCGCCGTAATGGCCGCTGTCGGTGTTGAGGATCTCGCGCCACTGTCCGCCCCGTGGTACGCCGAGGCGGTAGTCGTGGTGCACGGTCGGGGTGAAGTTGCTCACCGCCAGCAGTGGCGGCGCGCCGCCGGCGCGGTCGTGGCGCACGAAGGCGAACACGCTGTTGCGATGGTCGTCGGCCACGCTCCATTCGAAGCCGTCCGCGGCGCGGTCGCCGCGGTACAGCGCCGGCAGCGCGCGCAGCTGGCGGTTGAGGTCGCCGACCAGCCGCGCCACGCCGCGGTGCTCCGGGCGTTGCGCCTGCGCCCAGTCCAGCGCGCGGTCGTGGTCCCATTCCTGCCACTGCGCGAATTCGCCGCCCATGAACAGCAGCTTGCGTCCCGGGTGCGCCCACATGAAGGCCAGGTAGGCGCGCAGGTTGGCGAAGCGCTGCCAGGTGTCGCCGGGCATCTTCGCCAGCAGCGAACCCTTGCCGTGCACGACCTCGTCGTGCGACAGCGGCAGCACGAAGTGCTCGGAGAACGCGTACACCAGGCCGAAGCTCATCTCGCTGTGGTGGTGCTGGCGGTGGATCGGGTCGCGCCGCATGTAGCTCAGCGTGTCGTGCATCCAGCCCATGTTCCACTTGTGGCTGAAGCCCAGTCCGCCCTGTTCCGGCGGCGCGGTCACGCCCGGCCAGGCGGTGGATTCCTCGGCGATCACCCGCACCCCGGGAAAGCGCTGCGCGATCTCGGCGTTGAGCCGGCGCAGGAACGCGATCGCCTCCAGGTTCTCGCGCCCGCCCTGCGCGTTGGGCACCCACTCGCCTTCGTTGCGGCCGTAGTCGCGGTACAGCATCGAGGCCACCGCATCCACGCGCAGGCCGTCGACGTGGAAGCGCTCGATCCATTCCAGCGCGCTGCCGATCAGGTAGGCGACCACTTCGGCGCGGCCGTAGTTGTAGATCAGCGTGTTCCACTCGCGGTGCACGCCTTCGCGCGGATCGGCATGCTCGTACAGCGCGGTGCCGTCGAAGCGCTGCAGGCCGTGCGCGTCGTCGGGGAAGTGCGCGCTGACCCAGTCCAGGATCACCCCGATCCCGGCCTGGTGGCAGGCATCGACGAAGCGCGCGAACCCGTCCGCGTCGCCATGCCGCGCGGTCGGCGCGTACAGGCCCAGCGGCTGGTAGCCCCAGGAGCCGCCGAACGGGTACTCGGTGATCGGCAACAGCTCGATATGGGTGAAGCCCAGTTCCTGCACGTAGGGAATCAGCTGCGCGGCCAGCGCATCCCACTGCAGCGGCTGGCCGTGCGCGTCGTGGCGCCAGGAACCTGCGTGCAGCTCGTAGATGCTCATCGGCTGCGCGGCGCCGGCGCGCGCCTCGCGCTGCGCCAGCCATTCTGAATCGTGCCAGGCGACGTCGGCGGCGCCGGGCACCACCGAGGCGGTGTCCGGCGCGCGCGTGCTGTGCCGCGCGACCGGGTCGGCCTTGCGCGGCAGCGGCGTGCCGTCGGCGTCGAGGATCTCGTACTGGTAGTGCTCGCCGCCGCGCAGCCCGGGCACGAACAGTTCCCACACGCCGGCCTCGCGATGCAGGCGCAGCGGATGGCGGCGGCCGTCCCAGCCGTTGAAATCGCCGACCAGCGCGACCCGCCGCGCATGCGGCGCCCACACCGCGAAGCGCACCCCGTCGACGTTGCCGACGCGCGCGTGGTGCGCGCCCAGCGCGGTGCGCAATGCGGCGCCGTCGCCCTCGGCCATGCCTTGCAGCCAGGCCTCGTCCAGCACCGGGCCGAACGCGTAGGGATCGTCGATTTCCTGCACGGAATCCGGCCACACGATGCGCAGCCGGTACCCGGTGTCTGTCTTCAGTTCGCCTTCGAACAGGCCCTCGGCCTGCGCGTGGGGGCGCATCCGCGCCACCAGCTTGCCGTTGCCGTCGAGCAGGCCCAGCGCGTCGGCGCCCGGCACCAGCGCGCGCACCCGGACCGCGCCGTGCGCATCGGCATGCGGACCCAGCCAGGCGAAGGCGTCCACCGCCTCGCCGCGGGCCAGCGCCTGCAGCGCCAGCCGCTCGCGTTCGTCGTTCGCCGCTTCCAGCGGCGCGTCCCACACCGGGATCGCGTCCGGCGCCTGTTCCCGTTCGCTCATGCCACCGCCGGAGACGGGGTCGCAGTGCGGTCGTACAGGGCCATGTACTTGCGCCCGGCCAGATCCCAGCCGCTGGGCCGCAGCATCGCCGCGCGGCGCATCGCCTGCAGCAGGCCGGGCAGGCGGAAGGTGCGGAACACCCGCTGCAGGCAGCGGCGCAGGCCGTCGGCGGACGGCTCCTCGAACAGGAAGCCGGTCACGCCGTCGTCCACGGTGTCGATCAGGCCGCCGGTGGCGTGCGCGATCGGCAGGCTGCCGAAGCGCTGCGCGTACATCTGGCTCAGCCCGCAGGGCTCGAAGCGCGAGGGCATCAGCAGGAAGTCCGAGCCGGCGAACATGCGCCGCGCCAGCCGCTCCTCGAAGCCGATGTAGGCGCCGACGTGGCCGGGGAAGCGCCGCGCCAGCGCCGCCACCGCCTGCTCGATCTGCGGCTCGCCGCCGCCGATCACCACGATCTGGCCGCCGGCGGCGACGATCTGCGGCGCCACCTCGCAGATCATGTCCAGGCCTTTCTGGTGCACCAGCCGCGACACCACCGCGAACAGCGGGCCGTCGCTGTCGATCAGGCCGAACGCGCGGCGCACCTGGGCGGCGTTGTCGCGCTTGCCCTGGACCTGGTCGATGCCGAAATGGGTATGCAGGTGATCGTCGGTGCGCGGATCCCAGCTGGCGTCGATGCCGTTGACGATGCCGCTGAGGCGGCCGCTGGCGGCATGCCGGGCGAGCAGCGCGTCCAGGCCGCAGCCCTGCGCCGGGCCGGTGATCTGCGCGGCGTAGCTGACGCTGACCGTGTTGATGTGGTCGGCGTGGACGATGCCGGCGCGCAGGAACGACATCTGCCCGTAGAACTCCAGGTCCTGCAGGCCTTCGCCCGGGATGCCCAGCGCGCCCGCCATCGCATACGGGAACAAGCCCTGGTAGGCCAGGTTGTGGATGGTCAGCAGGCACGGCGTGCGGCCACCCGACCAGCGCACGTAGGCGGCGGCCAGCGCGCACGGCCAGTCGTTGAGGTGCAGCAGGTCCGGATTCCAGTCCAGCCCGGCGCGGCCGCCGGCGATCTGCGCGGCGGCGTGCGACAGCGTGGCGAAGCGCAGCGCGTTGTCTTCCCAGTCGCGGCCTTCGCTGGACACGTACGGCGAACCCTGGCGCTCGAACAGCTGCGGGCACAGCAGCACGTACACGCACAGGCCGTCGGGGCGGTCGGCGCGGCCCAGCGCGCAGGCCGGCAGGCCGGCATGCGCGGCGATCTGGCCGACGATCTGCAGCGGGCCGGTCTTGCGCAGCACCGCCGGGTAGCCGGGGATCAGCACGCGGATGTCGCAGCTGTCGCGCAGCGCGCGCGGCAGCGCCGCGGCCACGTCGCCGAGGCCGCCGGCCTTGATGAAGTCGGCCATCTCCGAGGTCACGAACAGGCTGGCGCGGCGCGGCGCCGGTTGCAGCTTGACGGTGACCTCGGCGCTGCGGATGAAGCGTCCGCGCGCGTCGCGGTGGCGGCGCCGGGGCGCGCGCAGCAGGACCGGGTGGGTATCGCGTTGTCTATCGGGCAGATCGGCGAGCGTTGGGGGCGACATGGCGGTTCCGTCGGGGAGGGGGGGACGGGGCACACGGAAAGCGATTGCCGTCGCGCATCCGTAACGGGCGCGCGACGTGAAACCAAATGCGAAGAAGTGAAGCTGAACCGGCGGGTCAGCGCCTGTTCAATAATGTACGAACGAGGCAATAAAAGGGGCGTGAAGCGGATGCCTTGTCTACGTTGCGCCGCGACGGTTACCGCATAGTGATTTGGCCGCAATCCAGGCGGCATCACGCCGCAGGCGCCCATGAACCGTTTAGCTTCGTTTCCGATCCCGCCGTCCGCCGCGCCCGACCGCGTGAATGCGCAGGTTGTGCTGTCTTCATCGGGCCTGTGCTGCAATGCCGGCATGGATCAATCGGCACAACGGATGCGACGCGAACTGGACGGCTTCGTGCTGGACGCGGTCCTGGCCGCGGCCGCGGACGGCATGCTGCTGCCGCAGATCCGCATCTCCGACGGCGATGGCGCGGTGCTGGGCCGGCATGCGTTCGACGGGGTGTACTTCGGCGATGTCCGCGCCGGCGAACACTTCGTCGCCACGCGCCTGGCGGCGATCCGTTCGGTGCAGTACGGAAAATTGGTGTTCGGCTGAGCCGCCACGTGCTGCCGCACGCCCGCGCGTGCAGGCGGTGCGCCGAGCCGCGTGGCCGGGCGCGCTAGTGCGTTGGCTGCAGGCGTTGCAGCGCCGCCAGCAGGCCGGCATGGCTGTAGGGTTTGGACAGGAAGTCGGTGTGCGCCGGCAGCGTCCCGGTGTCGGGGTTCTTCATGCCGGAGGTGAGCAGGGCGGGGATGGTGACCGCGCGGCGGCGCAGTTCGCGCACCATGGTCATGCCGTCGCCGCCGGGCATCTGCACGTCGCTGAAGATCAGGTCCACATCGGGATGCCGCTCGAGCACGGCCAGTGCTTCCTGTGCGTTGCCGGCGGACAGCACGCGGTAGCCGTCGGCGTCGAGCATCATTCTGGCCAGTTCGCGGATCGTCTGGTCGTCCTCCACCAGAAGAATGGTGGTGAAATCGCAACTGCGACGCATAATGCTGATACCGCCTTGTTTCCAGTGCCTGCAGCTTCACGATTCGGCAGTGAAGCGCTGGTGACGCTGCAGTGATGCCGATATGCTGAGCCTACCCATCGCGAGACGCAGCTTGTCCACCCACGCCCGCTATCGACAGGTCGTCGAACTCTCGCACGACTGCATCAAGGAGATCGGCCGCGACGGCGTCGTGCGTTCGATCAACACCCGCGGCCTGGGCCTGCTGGGCGTGACCGAGCCCAAGTGCATCGTCGGCCGCGAGTGGGTGGCGCTGTGGCCGGAGGACACGCGGCCGCTGGCGGAAATGGCGCTGGCCACCGCGCTGCGCAACGAGCAGTACGAATTCTGGGCGCATTGCGCCACCCTCGATGGCCGGCCGCGCTGGTGGCACGTGCTGGCCAGCCCGCTGACCAACGCCGAGGCCGAAGTGGAAAGCGTGCTGGTGATCAGCCGCGACGTCACCCAGCACCGCCAGATCGAGGAAGCCCTGCGCACCCTGGGCGACTTGCCGCAAGCCGCCGTCGCCGTCTCGCCGCCGGCCGCCAGCGAGGCGCTGGGACGGCAGCAATTGCAGGCCGAACATACCCAGCTGCGCGGGCAACTGGACATCGCCCTGGCCGCGCAACGCGTCGCCGAGCGGGCGATGACCCAGGCGCAGAAAGGCGAGGCGATCGGGCAGATGCTGGCCGGCATCGTCCACGACTTCAACAACATGCTGCAGACCGCGATGACCTCGGTGAGCATGGTGGCCGAGCATCCGCAGCGGCTGCAGCCGGACCAGCGCAAGCTGCTCGGCATCGCCGGCGATGCCCTGCAGCATGGCGCGCGGATGACCCGGCGCCTGCTCGGCTTCGCCCGCGCGCATCCGGTCAAGCCGCAGTGGCTGGACCTGTGCGAGGTGGTCGCGCAGATGCAGCCGTTGCTGGCGCAGGCGCTGGGCGGAGAAATGAAGCTGCAGCTGACCAACCTCGCCGGCGGCGCCACCACCTATGCCGACCGCAGCTCGGTCGAGCAGGCGGTGCTCAACCTGGCCTTGAACGCGCGCGACGCCTGCCGCCCCGGCGACCTGGTCTCGATCCGCTGCGGCAACCTGCAGGTGCCGCCGGCGCAGGCCGTGGCGATGCGCCAGCCGGGCCGCTACGTGACCCTGTCGGTCAGCGATCAGGGCGAGGGCATGTCCGAGGACACCAAGTCGCGGCTGTTCGAGGCGTACTTCACCACCAAGCCCGAGGGCAAGGGCACCGGCCTGGGCCTGGCCCAGGTCTATGGCCTGGTGCGCCAGGCTGGCGGCTTCGTCGACGTGGACTCCGAGCTGGGGCGCGGCACCACCATCACCCTGGCGTTCCCCTATGTCGCCGAGGCGCCGCCGGGCGAGTCCGGCGACAGCGCGGCGCTGCCGTCGCCGGCCTGAGCCGGCGGCCTGGCGTGTCGGCAGCACAGCCCGCGCGGGCTGACCGCGCACGCATGGCGTAGCCGTCGCAACGGCTGCAATCGCGCAGGGCGCTGCGCGCTGCATGCGGTCGGCCATCCGCGGCGGCGGCGCGTCGAAACCGGCAACCGGCGTTCCCGGGCAATGGACCGGGCCAGGGCTTCACCGTCCTCCATCGCGGTCTCGCGTCGGTATCGGGACGTCGGTGCAGGCATGGCGCCCGCAGCGGTGAGGTAACGCGACCTTCGGTGCGCGAGGGCCGCTGGATGGGCGGCGCATCGCCGGCAGCCGGGGCGATGCGCGCCGTCGCTCCGCCTCGTTGCGGAGCGCAATGCATGTTTGCCGTGCGCCGCGCACGCGGATCGGCGTTGCCGAATGACTGAACGAACCTGCCGCCGCGGTCGCCGTCGCGCGCTCGGCGATCTTCGCGAAAGCTTACTATTTAGGGTTTACAGTGGCGGCCGTATTTTGCCCGCCCGACAGGAGAGAACGTGGGTACGAGTGGCAATCACAGCAACACGGCGCCGGCAATGGCGCCAGGGCGCGCGCTGGCGCGCCCGTGCGGACAGTCCAGGTCGCGGCGGTGCGCTGTCCGACGAGGCTGGCGGAACGCATGAGCATGGTCGCCCCCACACCGGCCCTGCCCGAATCCGCTTCCCTCGATGCCGGTCACGCGGTGCTGCCGCCCGAGGCGCCATTGCCGATGCCGGTGCAGTCGCTGCGCGAAGGCAGGCTGCGCAACAAGCGCCTGCCCACCACGCCGCCCGGCATGTTCTGGCGGCGGCTGTACGTGTTCGGCAGCACCGCGCTGATGACCGCCTACGCCAGCGTGCTGATCGGCAAGGTGTTGCTGATCGGCGGCGTCAGCGTGCTCGAAGGCTGCCTGATGGCCTTGTTCATTCCGCTGTTCGCGTGGATCGCGTTTTCGTTCGTCAGCGCGCTGGCCGGATTCGTGACCCTGGTGTTCGGCGGCGGGCGCAAGCTCGGCATCGATCCGGACGCGCCGCTGCCGAACGTGCGCAGCCGCACCGCGTTGCTGATGCCCACCTACAACGAGGACCCGCACCGACTGATGGCCGGCCTGCAGGCGATCTACGAATCGGTCGAGGCCACCGGCCAGCTCGAGCACTTCGATTTCTTCATCCTCAGCGACACCACCCGCGCCGCGGTCGGCGCCGAGGAGGAACAGGTCTACGCCGACCTGGTCGCGCGCACCGGCGGCCACGGCCGCATCTACTACCGGCGCCGTGCCGACAACGCCGAGCGCAAGGCCGGCAACATCGCCGACTGGGTGCGCCGGTTCGGCGGCGCCTACCCGCAGATGCTGATCCTGGACGCCGACAGCCTGATGACCGGCGAGACCATCGTGCGCCTGGTCGCGGGGATGGAAGCCAATCCCGATGTCGGCCTGATCCAGACCTTGCCGGAAGTGGTCAACGGCAACAGCGTGTTCGCGCGCATGCAGCAGTTCGGCGGCCGCGTCTACGGCCCGGTGATCGCCTACGGCGTGGCCTGGTGGCATGGCGCGGAAAGCAACTACTGGGGCCACAACGCGGTGATCCGCACCCAGGCCTTCGCCGAACAGGCCGGCCTGCCGGCGTTGCGCGGGCGCAAGCCGTTCGGCGGCCACGTGCTCAGCCACGATTTCGTCGAGGCCGCGCTGATGCGCCGCGGCGGCTGGGCCACGCACATGGTGCCGTACCTGCAGGGCAGCTACGAAGAAGGCCCGCCGACGCTGACCGACCTGCTGGTGCGCGACCGCCGCTGGTGCCAGGGCAACCTGCAGCATTCCAAGGTGGTCTTCGCGCGCGGCCTGCACTGGATCAGCCGCATGCACATGATGATCGGCATCGGCCATTACTTCACCGCGCCGATGTGGGGCTTGCTGATGCTGATCGGCATCGCGATCCCGCTGCAGGGCGATGGCTTCGACCTGGTCGCCTCGGTGGTGTCCCCGTTCTCGCCGGCGCGCTACTGGCACCAGCAGGACTCGACCCGGGTGTTCTGGGTGTTCGCGGTGACCATGTTCGTGCTGCTGGCGCCGAAGGTGCTGGGCTACTTCGCCATGTTGCTGAAGCCGGAGGAGCGGCGCGGCTGCGGCGGTGCGCTGCGCGCGCTGCTGAGCATGCTGCTGGAAACCGTGCTGGCGGCGCTGATGGCGCCGGTGGTGATGTACGTGCAGTCGCGCGGCGTGGCCGAAGTGCTGGCCGGCAAGGATTCGGGCTGGGATGCGCAGCAGCGCGACGACGGCCGCCTGTCGTGGCTGGCGTTGGCGCGCAGCTACGGCGGACTCAGCGCGTTCGGGCTGATGATGGGCGCGATGGCGTATGTGGTGTCGCCGTCGCTGGCGGCGTGGATGGCGCCGGTGGTGATCGGCATGGCGCTGGCGATCCCGGTGGTCGCGGTGAGTTCCTCGCGCGCGGCCGGGTTGTGGCTGCGCCAGCTGCGCATCCTGGCCATCCCCGAAGAACAGAAGCCGCCGGCGGTGTTGCTGCGTGCGGGCGAATTGCGCCGCGCCGCCGCTGCGCGCCGCGCCGCGAGCTGACCCGGCGGCGGACGCGGCAGGCATAATGCGCCCCATCTCGATGGGGACGCCGCGCATGCTGGAAACCGTAGAACACGAAACCGCCGCCTCGCCGGCCTGGACCGTCCTGTGGCTGCACGGGCTCGGCGCCGACGGCCACGACTTCGCGCCGCTGGTGCCGGAACTGGCGCGGCCGGACTGGCCGGCGTTGCGTTTCGTGTTCCCGCATGCGCCGGTGCGCGCGGTGACGATCAACAACGGCGTGCGCATGCGTGCCTGGTACGACATCGTCAGCCCGGATTTCGCCAACCGCGCCGACAGCGCCGGCGTCGCCGCCTCGGTCGCGCAGATCGAGGAACTGATCGCGCGCGAGCACGCGCGCGGCGTGCCCGCCGAGCGCCTGCTGCTGGCCGGTTTCTCGCAGGGCGGCGCCATCGCCCTGGCCACCGGCCTGCGCCGCGAACGGCCGCTGGCCGGGTTGATCGCCCTGTCCACCTACCTGCCGGAGGTGGCCGACGTCGCCCGCTGGCATGCGCCGGCGGCGCTGTCGCAGCCGCTGTTCATGGCCCATGGCCAGGGCGATCCGGTGATCCCGCAGCCGTACGCCGAGCAGACCGCGCAGGCGCTGCAGGCATTGGGCATGCCGGTGCAGTGGCGGCGCTATCCGATGGCGCACCAGGTCTGCGCCGAGGAGATCGCCGATCTGCGCGAGTGGATGAGCGCGCGCTTCGCCGCCGGCTGAGCCGCGGCGCTTCGCCGCGCGTGCCGGGTCCGGGGCGGTCCACGCGGCGGCGCGGATGACGGCCCGCCGGCAGCGGGGCTACTATGCGGCGAGACCGCGCTCCAGCCCACTGAGGTGACGTACGTGAAGGTGGTGATCGCCGACGACGAACCCTTGGCACGCGAGCGCCTGCGCGCGCTGCTGGCCGAGCATGCCGGCGTCGAGGTGGTGGCCGAGGCCGGCAACGGCCTGGAGACGCTGCGCGCCTGCGCCGAATTGCGCCCGGATCTGGTGCTGCTGGACATCGCCATGCCCGGCGTCGACGGCCTGGAGACCGCGCGCCACCTGGCCAGCTTCGAGCCGCGGCCGGCGGTGGTGTTCTGCACCGCCTACGATGCGCACGCGCTGTCCGCGTTCGAGGCCGCGGCGATCGACTACCTGATGAAACCGGTGCGCGCCGAGCGGCTGGCGGCGGCGCTGGAACGCGCGCGCACCTTCATGGCCGGCCGCGGCAGCGCCGCGGCGCTGCCGCCGGCGCAGCGCCGCAGCCATCTGTGCGCGCGGCTGCGCGGCAGCCTGCGCCTGATCCCGGTCGACGACATCCACTACCTGCAGGCCGAGGAAAAGTACGTGGTGGTGCACCATGCGCGCGGCGAGGACCTGATCGAGGAGTCGCTGAAGTCGCTGGAAGAGGAATTCGCCGAACGCTTCGTGCGCATCCACCGCAACTGCCTGGTCGCGCGCCACGAACTGGTCGAGCTGCGGCGCCTCGGCGAGGGCCAGGTGCATGCGGTCCTGCGCCATGCCAAGCAGCCGCTGGAAGTGAGCCGGCGCTGCGTGGCGCAGTTGCGGCAGGAGATCCGTCATCTCTGAGGGGCCGGGATTCGGGATTCGGGATTGGGGATGCGTCGCCGTTCGGCTTTGGGATGTGGAGTGCATGGGCGTGCGCCTGTGGAAGCGGGGCGACTGGCCGCGGCCGTAGGCCTTCGCGGCAGCGGCCGGTGGCGGCGCTTTCCGCGATAATGGGCGCATGAAGATCCTGCGCATCGCTACCCGCAAGAGTCCGCTCGCCCTGTGGCAGAGCGAGCATGTCGCCGAACGCCTGCGCCAGGCGCATCCGCAGCTGGACGTGGTGCTGGTGCCGATGAGCACCCGCGGCGACGAGGTGCTGGACCGCTCGCTGGCGGCGATCGGCGGCAAGGGCCTGTTCCTGAAGGAACTGGAGCTGGCGATGCTGCGCGGCGAGGCCGACTGCGCGGTGCATTCGCTCAAGGACGTGCCGATGGAGCTGGACCCGCCGTTCGTGCTGCCGGCGATCCTGGCCCGTGCCGACCCGGCCGACGCGCTGGTGTCCAATCTGTATGCGTCGCTGGAGGCGCTGCCGCTGGGCGCGCGGGTCGGCACCTCGTCGCTGCGCCGGCAGGCGCAACTGCGCGCGCGGCGCCCGGACCTGCAGCTGCTGGACCTGCGCGGCAACGTCAACACGCGCCTGGCCAAGCTCGACAACGGCGGCTACGACGGCATCGTGCTGGCCTGCGCCGGGCTGCAGCGGCTGGGCCTGGAGGCGCGCATCACCCAGCGCCTGCACGCCCCGGACTGGCTGCCGGCGCCGGCGCAGGGCGCCATCGCGGTGGAGTGCCGTGGCGACGACGCGGCGGCGCTGGGCCTGTTCGCCGCGCTCGACGATGCGCCGACCCGCCGCTGCGTGGAAGCCGAGCGGGCGATGAACCGCGCGCTGCACGGCAGCTGCCACGTGCCGGTGGCCGCGTTCGCGCAATGGCAGGGCGACGACCTGCTGCTGCAGGGCATGGTCGGCGGGGTCGCCGACGGCCGCCTGGTGCGCGCCGACCTGCAGCGCAGCGCGCAGGACCCGCAGGCGCTGGGCCAGGAGGTGGCCGACGCGCTGCTGGGCGCCGGCGCGCGCGAACTGCTGGAGCTGCACCTGCCGGCGTGAGCGGCCCGGCCCGGGCGGCCGTTGCCTTCGGACAAATCCGCAGGCAGCAAACCTGTAGGAGCGGCTTCAGCCGCGACAGAACCTATCGGTAAGGCCTGTCGCGGCTGAAGCCGCTCCTACAAAACGCGGTCATCCGAAACGCGCGGGTCGAATCCAATCCCGGCCCCGAGCGGCAGCGCCGTGGCGAATCCCCAATCCCGAATCCCCAATCCCGGCTACTTGAACTTGTAGACCACGTTCATCGTGGTCAGCGTATCGGTCTTCTTCTTGTCGTCGCTGACATCGCTGTTGTGGCGCGCCTGCCAGCCGGCCTTCAGCGCCAGCCGCGAGTTCATGCTGACCGAGATGCCCAGGTCGTTCTGCGCGAAGGTGTTGTACGAGCCCGATTCGACCAGCAGGGTGTTGGCCAGCTCGGTGTTGGCGGTCAGGCCGTACTTGAAGTCGACCAGGCCGCGGCCGATCAGCCCGGTCTCGGTGCGGTCCTCTTCAACGTCGTGGGCGCGGCGCACGCCGGGGCCGATCTGTACGTCCAGGCTCTTGTGATCGCCGTCCATGATCCGCGTGCCGTAGCCGATGCCGATCGTGGCCAGCCGGTCGTAGGTGGCGAAATCGTCGCGCTCGTAGCGCAGCGAGGCGGTCAGCTGGCGGTGTTCGCCCAGCTGCAGCGCGCTGCCGGCGCTGCCGGTGTAGCGGTTGGAGGTGGTCTGGCGCACGCGCTCGGTGCTGCCGTCGTCGTTGGTGTTGGTGTACTCGGCGCTGGCGCGCAACGCGAACAGGTCCAGGCTGTGGATCCAGTCGCCGTCCAGGTACTGGCCCTTGAGCCGGCCGTTGAAGCTCTCGTTGGAACTGTTGCCGCGCGAAGAGGCGAAGCCCAGCTCGCCGGAGCCGCTCCACGGTGAACTGCCCGGTTCCGCCGGCGGGGCGGGCGCGTCGGCGGCCCAGGCCGCAGACGTGCACAGCAGCAACGAGGTGATGGCGGATACTACGGTGGCGCGGCGGGGCATGGCTTTCTCTCCGGTTGAGGACGCAGCCTTCGGCTAACGAAATGGAAACGATTTCATCATACCGGATCTACATGACGCCCCGGCCGCACGCCGACCCCGGCTTCATCGCCGGTTCGGGCGCGCGGCCGCGGCCGCGGCCGCATGCCCGGCCGCGGCGCGTTTCCGCCACGGACTTCGGACATAATCGGGACCATGGACCGCTACGAACGCATCAACGCCTTGCACCGGCTGCTCAAGTCCGCCCGCTACCCGGTCACGGTGGCGCGCCTGCAGGACGAATTGAGCTGCTCCCGCGCCACCGTCTACCGCGACCTGGCGTTCCTGCGCGATGCGCTGATGGCCCCGGTCGAGGGCGACGGCGAGGCCGGGTTCCGCTACGAGTCCGGCGAGAGCGACCGCTTCGAACTGCCCGGGCTGTGGCTCAGTTCCGAGGAACTGCACGCGCTGCTGGCCTCGCAGCAATTGCTGGCGCGCACCGGCGGCGGGGTGCTGTCCTCGGTGCTGGCGCCGCTGCAGCAGCGCATCGAGAGCCTGCTGGCGGCGCAGGCCGGGGCCACCCACTGGCCGGTGGAGCGGGTGCGGGTGATCCCGCACCGCGGGCGCAAGCTCGACGAGGCCAGCTTCCGCACCGTCGCCTCGGCGGTGCTGGAGCGCAAGCGGCTGTCGTTCGATTACCGCGCGCGCTCCACCGACGAGTCGACCAAGCGCACGGTGTCGCCGCAGCGCATCACCCACTACCGCGACAACTGGTACCTGGACGCCTGGGACCACGGCCGCGACGCGGTGCGCAGCTTCGCGGTGGACCGCATCAACCAGGCGCGGCTGCTCGACCAGCCGGCGCAGGACGTGGCCGACGAGGAACTGGATTCGCAGCTGGCGGCCAGCTACGGCATCTTCTCCGGCGCGCCCAAGGGCTGGGCGACGATCGTGTTCAGCCCCAAGGCGGCGCGCTGGGTCGCCGACGAGCACTGGCATTCCAAGCAGCAGGGGCGCTTCCTGGCCGACGGCCGCTACGAACTGAAGGTGCCGTACAGCGTCTCGCGCGAGCTGCTGATGGACGTGCTGCACTACGGCTCGGATGCGGAAATCGTCGAGCCGCGCTCGCTGCGCGAACAGGCCAAGGCGCTGCTGTCGCTGGCGCTGAGCAACTACAGCGACGACTGACGCGCCCGCATCGGGCGCGATGCTGCCGTTGTAGGAGCGGCTTCAGCCGCGACAGACGCCATCGGTATGGCCCGTCGCGGCTGAAGCCGCTCCTACAACGGGTCCAGCGGCACGCCGCCGCCGCTCAGGATGGCGCCGATGTTGGTCTCGATCCAGTCCACCAGCGCCTGCACATGCACGGCCGCGTCCTCGCCCAGCGGGGTCAGCGCGTATTCCACGTGCGGCGGCACCACGGGGTAGGCGGTGCGCTGCACCAGGCCGTCGGCCTCCAGCGCCTGCAGGGTCTGCGACAGCATCTTCTCGCTGACCCCTTCCAGGCGCCGGCGCAGGTCGCCGAAGCGGTGCGTGCCCTTGCGCAGCGCCACCAGCACCAGCACGCCCCAGCGGCTGGTCACATGGCTGAGGACGGCGCGCGAGGGGCAGTTCTGCGCGAACACCTGGCCGCGCGGGATGTCGGCGGCGGCAACGTGCGGCGCCGTGCAGAGAATGTCGGAAGGAACGCTGGCCAAGCGGTGCACCTGTCTGGGGGACGGACCGGCCCGATCATACGTGGAGCGGCCGGCGCTTCCCTGAGCGGAAGGTGATCGGCGCTGCGGCCAGGCCGTGTCCTCGATTCCCGGGCGGGTCGCGTCGGGTCTGCCAGGCCGCCAGCCGGCGCGGTGTGGCGCAGCGCCTGACCGGCGGTCGGGTCGAGCCGCGCGGTGCCGGCTGGCGGCCCGACAGGCCCAACCCGCAGGGCCACGCCTGCACGTGCATGCTGCCGTGTTCGCGCCGACGTGGGGACGCATGCGCAGGAGCGGCGCGAGCCGCTCTGGAATCAGTGGCAGGCCCTAGGGCTTGCTCGGCACTTCGAAGCCGAGCTTGCCGACCTGATCGCGGCGCTGCGCCACGCGCTTGAGCTTGTCCACGTTGACGCCGTAGTCGCGGTCCAGCTTGCCGACCAGTTCGCGGTACTGCTTGTGGTCCATGTCCGGGCTGCGCGCGAACACCCAGGCCAGGTCGCGGCCGGGATAGTCGATCAGCGCCCAGGAATAGTCCGGCGCCACCTCGAGGATGCGGTACTTGGTCGGGACCACGGCGAAGAACCAGGTGGTCCAGCGGCGGTCGCCGGTGCCGTCCTTGACCGTGGCGCGCGAGGTGACCTCCTTGACCGGTTCGTCGAAGCCCTCGCGGTACTGGTAGCGCACGGCGATCTTGCCGTCCTCCTTGAGCGTGTACTCGTCGCTGCTGGCGACATGGCCGCGCTCGGCGAAGTAGGGCACGTGCGCGATCACGTACCAGCGGCCCATGAAGCGCTGCAGGTCGATCGGCGGTTGCTGCGAGGGTTCTTGCTCCGGGGATTTCGCCCGCGCCGCCGGCAGGGGAACGGCCATGCCGAGCAACATCACGGAGGCGAACAGGGAAAGCAGGCGCATATGGCAGGATCCGGAGGCTCGAAGAGACACGCTACTCAGTATCGGGCGAAAGTGATGTCAATAGTGGGTCGCAGCCGTTGAGATGGGCGCGCGGCAGGCTGCACGCCTCAGCCCTGCTCCGGAGTCGCCGCCATGCCGATCGCCCGTTCGTCCCGCCCCGCCCCTGCGCCGCACCCCGGCCTGCGCCGCCTGGTGCGGCAGGCGCTGCTCGCCGGCCTGGCCCTGGTCCTGGTCTGGCCGGCCGCGCGCGGCCACAGCGAATGGCTGGGCTGGCGGCCGCTGTGGCTGCTGGGCATGCCGCTGAGCGCGTGGTGGGCGCTGCACCGCTTCCCGTTGCCGCTGCGGCCGTTGCGCCGGATCCTGGCGCGGGTGCGGCCCCGGGTGCAGGCGCGGCGGCGGCGTGCGCCGGCGTGGCGGGTCAGCCGCGCGGCCTGACCTTCGGCAGGGGAGGGCCGCAGCCCTGCGTGCTACGGTTCCAGGCTGTTCTCCTGGACCTGCCCCATGCCCTCTCTTGCCCATGCCTGCCTGCTCGCCGGACTGATCGTCTCCGGCACCGCCGCGGCGAAGGAAACCGCGATGCCCCAAGATCCCTACGCCTGGCTCGAAGACGTCACCGGCGCCAAGCCGCTGGAGTGGGTCAAGGCGCAGAACGCCAAGACCGAGGCGCGGCTGACCGCGGAACCGGGCTTCCAGGCGCGCGAGGCCGGCATCCGCGAGGTGCTGGACTCGGACGCGAAGATCCCGGCGGTGCAGAAGATCGGCCCGTACTACTACAACCTGTGGAAGGACCGCGAGCACGAGCGCGGGCTGTGGCGGCGCACCACCCTGGAGGAGTACCGCAAGCCCGAGCCGAAGTGGGAGACGGTGCTGGACCTGGACGCGCTGAACAAGGCCGAGGGCGAGAACTGGGTGTGGCACGGCGCCGACTGCCTGCGCCCGGACTACCGCCGCTGCCTGATCGCGCTGTCGCGCGGCGGCGCCGATGCCGACGTCACCCGCGAGTTCGACCTGGGCAGCAAGCAGTGGGTCAAGGACGGCTTCTTCCGCCCCGAGGCCAAGGGCGGCCTGGGCTGGATCGACGCCGACACCGTCTACCTCTACACCGATTTCGGCGCCGGCTCGCTGACCAGCTCCGGCTACCCGCGCGTGGTCAAGCAGTGGAAGCGCGGCACCGCGCTGCAGAGCGCCACGCCGGTCTACGAAGGCAAGCCGGAGGACATGTACATCGCCGCGATGCACGACGACACGCCCGGCTACGAGCGCGATTTCGTCAGCCGCACGCTGGCCTTCTACAACGACGAGCTGTACCTGCGTGGCGCCGACGGCAGCCTGCGCAAGGTCGACGTGCCCAACTCGGCCAGCAAGCGCGTGCACCGCGAATGGCTGACCGTGCAGCTGCGCGACCCGTGGACCGTGGGCGGCACCACCTATCCCGCCGGCGCGCTGCTGGCCGCCAGGTTCGACGACTTCATGGCCGGCAAGCCGGCGTTCCAGGTGCTGTTCGCGCCGACCGACAGCACCTCGCTGGAGGCGTTCGCGTGGACCAAGTCGCACCTGGTGCTGAACGTGCTCGACGACGTCAAGAGCCGGCTGTGGGTGCTGACCCCGGGCGAGGGCGAGTGGGCGCGCGCGCCGTTCCCGGTCGGCGACCTGGCCTTCGGCAGCATCAGCGTCGATGCGGTCGACGCCGACGACAGCGAGCAGGTGTGGCTGACCTCCACCGACTTCCTGACCCCGACCACGCTGATGCTGGCCGACGTGCAGCGCGGCCCGCAGAGCATCGAGGCGCTGAAGGCGATGCCGAGCTTCTTCGATGCGTCCAAGGACGAGATCGAGCAGCACTTCGCCGTGTCCAAGGACGGCACCAAGGTGCCGTACTTCCTGGTCCGGCCGAAACAACTGAAGCTGGATGGCAGCCATCCGACCCTGCTGTACGCCTACGGCGGCTTCGAGATCTCGATGACCCCGTTCTATTCCGGCGGCCTCGGCCGCGCCTGGCTCGACCAGGGCGGCGTGTACGCGCTGGCCAACATCCGCGGCGGCGGCGAGTACGGCCCGCGCTGGCACCAGGCGGCGCTGAAGCAGAACCGGCACAAGGCCTACGAGGACATGGCCGCGGTGGCGCAGGACCTGGCCGCGCGCAAGATCACCTCGGCCAAGCACCTGGGCGTGCAGGGCGGCAGCAATGGCGGACTGATGGCCGGCAACATGCTGGTGCAGTACCCGCAGCTGTTCGGCGCGGTGGTGGTGCAGGTGCCGTTGCTGGACATGAAGCGCTACAGCCACCTGCTGGCCGGCGCCTCGTGGATGGCCGAGTACGGCAACCCGGACACCGACGACTGGAAATACATCCAGTCCTTCTCCCCGTACCACCTGTTCGACCCGAAGAAGACCTATCCGCCGGTGATCTTCCTGACCTCCACCCGCGACGACCGCGTGCACCCGGGCCACGCGCGCAAGATGGCGGCGAAGATGATCGACGCCGGCAAGGACGTGAGCTACTACGAGAACACCGAAGGCGGCCACGGCGGCGCGGCCAACAACGCGCAGGCCGCGCACATGCAGGCGCTGGCGTATGGCTTCCTGTGGGAACGGCTGAAGGATTGAAGGCCCGGTAGCGGCCAGTCGCAGCGGATGCCCGTGCGCTCTGGTGCGGGCGTTTGCAGGTCTGGCAGGGCGGGGTAACCCCAGGGCCGGAGCAACTGCAAAGGCCGGAGCAACTGCAAAGGCCGGAGCAACTGCAAAGGCCGGAGCAACTGCAAAGGCCGGAGCAACTGCAAAGGCTTTCGCGCCCTTGGCGCGAGTTACTTTTGTCTTGGCAAAAGTAACCAAAACCGCTGTCGCCGACGCGAGCCGATGCGATAAAGCCGCATCGGTTCCCTGCGCTCCTCGGCGCAAGCGGCATTTATCCCTTTTTCGGGACGGCGCCCAAACTCGCTTCGCTCAAACAAGGGCGCCTCTTCGGCCGCTTGCGCCTGCGGTGCTCGGCTCGCTTTAAGGCGAAGACAATCAAAAGCCAAAGCCAAAGCCAAAGAAAGCCATGGCAGCGTTGGTCACGCGATGTGGCCGCTGGCGATCTTGGGCTTGGTTTCGGTCTGCAAGGTCATTGCGATCGGCAGCGCCTGAAGGCGCTTACGGTTGGGCGTGGCGATCCCAGCGCGCCAGCCCGCGCGCGATCCGCGCCACCGCTTCCTGCAGCCGCGGCAGGCTCTGCGTGTAGGCGATGCGCACGTGCTGGCGCGCGCGGTGCTGGCCGAAATCCACGCCGGGGGTGAACGCCACGTGCTCGGTTTCCAGGAAGTGCGCGCAGAACGCCTGCGCGTCGTCGGTGAACGCGCTCACGTCGGCGTACAGGTAGAACGCGCCTTGCGGCTCGACTTCGATGCGCAGGCCGAGCGCGCGCAGCGCCGGCAGCAGGTAGTCGCGGCGCTGGCCGAATTCGGCGCGGCGCGCTTCCAGGATCTGCAGGGTTTCCGGCAGGAAACAGGCCAGCGCCGCATGCTGGGCGATGCTGGAGGCGCTGATGTACAGGTTCTGCGCCAGCTTCTCCAGCGACGCCACCGCCGCGCGCGGCGCCACCAGCCAGCCCAGGCGCCAGCCGGTCATGCCGAAATACTTGGAGAAGCTGTTGAGCACGTAGGCGTCGTCGTCGACCTCGAGCACGCTGGGCGCGTCGATGCCGTAGCTGAGGCCGTGGTAGATCTCGTCGACCACCAGGTGGCCGCCGCGCGCGCGCAGCGCCTGCGCCAGCGCGGCCAGTTCGGCGCGGTCGAGCAGGGTGCCGGTCGGGTTGGCCGGCGAGGCCACCAGCGCGCCGACGCTGTCGGCGTTCCAGTGCGCGTCCAACAGGGCCGGGGTCAGCTGGTAGCGGCTGTCCGGGCCGACCGGCACCAGCTGCGCGCCGCCTTCGACCAGGCGCAGGAAGTGGCGGTTGCACGGATAGCCGGGGTCGGCCAGCAGCCAGCGCTTGCCCGGATCGACCAGTAGCGCGCTGGCCAGCAGCAGCGCACCGGAACCGCCGGGGGTGATCAGGATCCGCGCCGGGTCCAGGTCCACGTCGTGGCGCTGCCGGTAGAAGCCGGCCAAGGCCTCGCGCAGCGCCGGCAGCCCGCGCGCGGCGGTGTAGCGGGTATGCCCGGCCGCCAATGCGGCCTGGCCGGCGGCGACGATCGGCGCGGCGGTGGTGAAGTCCGGCTCGCCGATCTCCAGGTGGATCACGTCGTGGCCGGCCTGTTGCAGCTCGTTGGCGCGGGCCAGCAGCGCCATCACATGGAACGGCTCGATGTCGCGGCTGCGTTGGCTGTAGGCGGGCTGTGCGTGCGGCGCGGCGGGGGATTGGAGCGGAAGCGGGTTCATGGGGCCGATCATAGAGGAGCGCGGCGCACAAAAACGTTGCGCGCGCTTGCCAGGATGCGGCGTTGCGCGGAGACTCGGCCGGCACCGTGCGGCGCCGCGCCGCACGCCTGCCGCCTCCCGGTCCGGGTGGCGCATCCTTCGTTGCGTTGCCGCCGCCGGAGCCCCATTAGATGCATCACCGTCCCTTGCTAGCGAGCTTCCTCCTGCTCATGACTTCGCCCTTCGCTTCCGCCCTCGCCACCGACGCCACCCCGCCGCACCCGGCCAAGCAGCCGCACACGGTCACCGCGCCGTTCGGCGCCGCCCGCCAGGACGACTATTACTGGCTGCGCGACGACAAGCGCGAAAACCCGCAGATGCTGGCCTATCTCAACGCCGAGAACGCCTATGCCGACCAGGTGCTGAAGCCGCTCAAGCCGCTGGAGGACACGCTGTACAAGGAGATCGTCGGCCGCATCAAGCAGGACGACAGCAGCGTGCCGTACCGCGAGCGCGGCTACTGGTACTACACCCGCTTCGAGAGCGGCAAGGACTACCCGGTGCACGCGCGGCGCAAGGGCAGCATGGACGCGGCCGAGGAAATCCTGCTCGACGTCAACGCGATGGCCGCCGGCAAGGGCTATTTCAGCCTGGGCGATGCGGTGGTCAGCCAGGACAACCGCATCCTGGCCTGGACCGAGGACGACGTCGGCCGCCGCCAGTACGTGGTGCGCTTCAAGAACCTGGGCACCGGCGAGGTCTACGCCGACCGCGTGCCCGGCGTGTCGCCGGAGGTGGTCTGGGCCGACGACAACAAGACCCTGTTCTACGTCGAGAACGATCCGGAAACGCTGCTCACCGTGCGCGTCAAGAAGCACGTGCTGGGCACGCCGGCCGCGCAGGACGCGCTGGTCTACGAGGAGAAGGACGACAGCTTCTACATGGGCGTGGGCCGTACCCGCGACGACAAGTACATCGTCATCGGCGTGGAGAGCACGGTGTCCTCCGAGCAGCGCTATGCGCCGGCCGCCGATCCGCAGCGCTTCACCGTGCTGGCGCCGCGCGAGCGCGACGTCGAGTACAGCGCCGACCATTTCGACGGGCGCTGGGTGATCCGCACCAACTGGAAGGCCAAGAACTACGCGCTGATGACCGCGCCCGACGGCGCCACCAGGCGCGCGCAATGGCAGGCCTGGCTGCCCTACGACGAGAAGGTGTTCATCGACGGCTTCGAGCTGTTCGACGGCTTCACCGCGATCGCCGAGCGTTCCGACGGCCTGGAGCGGATCCGCCTGCACTTCGCCGACGGCAGGGAGGACTACGTCAAGGCCGACGAGCCGGCGTACTCGATGGGCCTGTCGGTCAATCCCGAACCGGATACGCCGTGGCTGCGCTACAGCTACACCTCGCTGACCACGCCGGGCACCACCTACGAACTCAATACCCGCACCGGCGAGCGCAAGCTGCTCAAGCAGCAGCCGGTGATCGGCTACGACGCGAGCAAGTACCAGACCGAGCGCGTGTGGGTGACCGCGCGCGACGGGGTCAAGGTGCCGGTGTCGCTGGTGTACAAGAAGGGCTTCAAGAAGGACGGCACCGCGGCGCTGTACCAGTACGCCTACGGCAGCTACGGCATGTCCACCGATCCCAATTTCAACCTGCCGGTGGTCAGCCTGCTCGACCGCGGCGTGGTCTACGCCATCGCGCACATCCGCGGCGGCCAGGAGATGGGCCGCGACTGGTACGACCAGGGCAAGCTGCTCAACAAGAAGAACACCTTCACCGACTTCATCGACGTGACCCGCGGCCTGGTCAAGCTGGGCTACGCGGCGCCGGACCGCGTCGCCGCGGCCGGCGGCAGCGCCGGCGGGCTGCTGATGGGCGCGGTGGCGAACATGGCGCCGCAGGACTACCGGGTGCTGGTGGCGCAGGTGCCGTTCGTCGACGTGGTCACCACCATGCTCGACCCGAGCATTCCGCTGACCACCAACGAATACGACGAGTGGGGCAATCCCGAGCAGAAGACCTACTACGACTACATGCTCGGCTACTCGCCCTACGACAACGTCACGCGCCAGGCGTATCCGGCGCTGTTCGTCGGCACCGGCCTGTGGGATTCGCAGGTGCAGTACTGGGAGCCGGCGAAGTGGGTGGCCAAGCTGCGCGAGGACAACACCGGCACGCGGCCGATCGTGTTCCGGGTCAACATGGAAGCCGGCCACGGCGGCAAGTCCGGGCGTTTCCGCCGCTACCGCGAGCAGGCCGAGTCGTACGCGTTCATGCTCGACCAGCTGGGCGTGGAGCACGCGGCGCAGTAGCGCCGGCTGGCCTGGCATCCTGTCGCGGCTTCAGCCGCGACAGGTTCCGAAATCGGCCCGGTTTCCGGCTTCGCTCGTCGCGGCTGAAGCCGCTCCCACAGTGGCATGCGCTCGGCTGGCTGGGTGCACTGTGGGAGGGCTTCAGCCCCGACCGACGGGTTCCGGAGCCGGCGAGGTTTCCAGCTTCGTTCGTCGCGGCTGGAGCCGCTCCTACAAAGGCGTGCGCTCGGTTGGCTGGGTGCACTGTAGGAGGGGCTTGAGCCCCGACCGACGGGTTCCGGAGCCGGCGAGGTTTCCGGCTTCGTTCGTCGCGGCTGAAGCCGCTCCTACAAAGGCGTGCGCTCGGCTGGCTGGGTGCACTGTGGGAGGGGCTTGAGCCCCGACCGACGGGTTCCGGAGCCGGCGAGGTTTCCGGCTTCGTTCGTCGCGGCTGAAGCCGCTCCTACAAGGCGAGCGCTCGGCTGGCTGGGCGCACTGTGGGAGGGACTTCAGTCCCGACTGCATCCAGCTTCGGCCAGCGCGCTGCGTCGTTGCGGAGTCGCTGCGCACGAAGCGAGGGCGCCCGGCGACGCGAGGTCCGCATCGGCATCCGGCCGCGGCTTTATCATGCGCCGATGGAACCCCCTTCCCGTTTCCGCTGGGCCTGGTGGCTGCTGGCCTACGTCAGCCTGGCCACGGGCATCGTCGGCATCTTCGTGCCGGGCTTGCCGACCACGGTGTTCGTGCTGATCTCGGCCTACGCCGCCTCGCGCGGCTCCGAGCGCCTGCGCCGCCGGTTGCTGGAGGATCCGCGTTTCGGTCCCAGCATCCGCGACTGGGAAGCGCACGGCGCGGTCAGCCGCCGCGGCAAGTGGATGGCCACGCTGACCATGGCGGTATGCGCGCTGGTGCTGCTGCTGTTCGTGCACAAACCGTGGGTGCAGGTGCTGGCGATCGGCTGCATGAGCTGCGTGGCGCTGTGGCTGTGGCTGCGCCCGGAGCCGCCGCCGCGCGATTGAGGCCTTTGCCCGGCCGCCATCGCGCCGGGCCGCAACGCCGCATGCGGCACAGCCGGTTCATGCCCTTCTGGCTATACTCGGCGCATGAGCACATCGTCCCGTCATCCGATCCGTATCGCCCTGTTCGGCGCCGCTTTGCTGGCGCTGTCCGGGTGCGGCAACAAAGGCCCGCTGGTGATGCCGCAGAAGCCGGTCCCGGTGGAGGCCGCGCCGGCCACCGCGCCCGACGCGACGCCGCCGGCAACCACCGATCCCGCCGGCCAGGCGCAGCCGGTCGATGGCCAGCAGCAGCCGGTCGACGACAGCACCACCACGCCCACCGATGGGAATGAGTGAGGCCAGCGCCGCGGCGCGCCTGCGCTTTTCCAAGATGCAGGGCGCGGGCAACGATTTCGTGGTGCTCGACCTGCGCGACGGCACGCCGCCACCGGACGCCGAGCTGGCGGTGCGCATGGCCGATCGCCATTTCGGCGTCGGTTGCGATCAACTGCTGACCATCGAGGCGCCGCGCACCGCGGAGGCGGTGGCCAGCTACCGCATCTGGAACACCGATGGCAGCCTGGCCGGGCAGTGCGGCAACGGCGCGCGCTGCGTGGCCGCCTGGCTGGTGCGCGACGGCGCCGCCGGCAGCGATCCGTTCGTCATCGACAGTCCGTTCGCCTCGCACCGCATCGAGCGCGGCGCCGACGGCCAGTTCGCGGTGGCGATGGGCGTGCCGCGCTTCGCGCCGGAGGACGTGCCGCTGGTCGGTTTCCCGCGCGCGCGCGAGGAATACGTGCTGCCGCTGCAGGGCGGCAGCGTGCGCTTCGGCGCGGTGTCGATGGGCAACCCGCACGCGGTGCTGGAAGTGGGCCTGGTCGACGCGGCGCCGGTCGAGCGGCTGGGGCCGTTGCTGCAGCAGCATGCGTCCTTCCCCGATTCGGTCAACGTCGGCTTCGCCCAGGTGATCGACCGCGGCCACGTGCGCCTGCGCGTGTACGAGCGCGGCGTCGGCGAGACCCTGGCCTGCGGCAGCGGCGCCTGCGCGGCCGCGGCGGTGCTGATCCAGCGCGGCCGCGTGGAGCGCGACGTGCGCGTGGTCCTGCCCGGCGGCGAGCTGCGCATCCGCTGGCTGCACGACGCGGAGCAGGTGGTGATGTCCGGGCCGGCGGCCTTCGTCTTCGATGGGGAGTGGATCCGATGAGCGAGACCCAGGAAAAGATCGGCGCGCACGAAATCGCCGCATGGCTGCGCCGCCACCCGACCTTCCTGAAACAGTTCCCCGACCTGGCGCTGACCCTGGTGGTGCCGCGCGACGACGGCCCGACCGCGTCGCTGGCCAGCTACCAGCTGGAAGTGCTGCGCGACAAGAACCGCGAACTGTCGCGGCGCCTGTCCGAGCTGGCCGCCAATGCCCAGGTCAACGAACGCCTGGCGGTGCGCACCCACCAGCTGACCCTGGCGCTGATGCGCCAGACCAGCGCCGCCGACAGCGTGCGCGCGATGGCCGCCTCGCTGCAGGAAGACTTCCAGGGCGACCTGGTCAGCATCGTGCTGCTGCGGCCGCTGCCCGGGCTGGAGCAGGCGCCGTGGCTGCAGATCCTGGCGCAGGACGATCCGCGGCTGGCGCCGTTCCGCGACTGCCTGAAGGACGGCGAGCCGATCTGCGGCCGCCTGCAGCCGGAGAAGCAGGCGCTGCTGTACGCCGCGCGCATCGAGGAAGTGCAGTCCACCGCGCTGCTGCCGCTGCCGGGCGTGGGCCTGATCGCGGTCGGCAGCCACGATCCGAACCGCTTCTATCCCGGCATGGGCACCTTGTTCCTGCGCATGATGGGCGAGTCGCTGGTGGTGGCGTTGCAACGCTTCGCATGAAGGCCGGGACGCGGGACGCGGGACTCGGGACCCGAAAAAAGCGGGCCGACGCGCGCGCCGATGCGTCGGCTGTCGATGCCGAATCCCCAATCCCGAATCCCCAATCCCGGTTCCTCAGCTACCTGCACGTCGAACGCCGCATGTCCGCGCATACCCTGGACGCGTACCGCCGCGACCTGGCCGCGCTGGCGGCGTGGGCGGCGGACAATGCCGGCGGCGAGGTGGCGGCGCTCGGCGCCGACCAGCTGCGCCATTTCATCGCCGCCGAGCACCGCCGCGGGCTGTCGCCGAAGAGCCTGCAGCGGCGCCTGTCGGCGTGCCGCAGTTTCTATGCCTGGTTGCTCAAGCACGGCCAGATCGCCGCCAGCCCGGCCGCGGCGTTGCGTGCGCCGAAGGCGCCGCGCAAGCTGCCGCAGGTGCTGGACGCGGATGAGGCGGTGCGCCTGGTCGAGGTGCCGACCGACGTGCCGCTGGGCCTGCGCGACCGCGCGCTGCTGGAACTGTTCTATTCCTCCGGCCTGCGCCTGAGCGAGCTGTGCGCGCTGCGCTGGCGCGATCTGGATTTCGCCAGCGGCCTGGTCCGCGTGCTCGGCAAGGGCAACAAGCAGCGGCTGGTGCCGGTCGGCTCGCACGCGCGCAAGGCGCTGCTGGAATGGCAGGCGGAGACCAGGGCCGCCGCCGAGGCGCCGGTGTTCCCGGGCCGCGGCGGTGCGCCGATCGGCGCGCGCGCGGTGCAGATCCGGATCAAGCAGCTGGCCGGGCGCCAGGGCCTGTTCAAGCACGTGCATCCGCACATGCTGCGGCACAGCTTCGCCAGCCACATCCTCGAATCCTCCGGCGACCTGCGCGGCGTGCAGGAATTGCTCGGCCACGCCGACATCGCCACCACGCAGATCTACACCCACCTGGATTTCCAGCACCTGGCCAAGGTCTACGACGCCGCGCATCCGCGCGCCAAGCGCAAGTCGTGACCGGCTGAACGGGCGCGCTGCGTCCGCACGTTCGCGCGCTTGTTCTGGATCAAGGCGCGCGCCGCCGCGGGCGCGGACACTGTCCGCCGGAGCGCGAAGCGAGGCAGGTCGATGGCAAAACCCTTTCCGTTGCAACCCGCGCATCCCGAGCGGATCTGCTGGGGCTGCGACCGCTACTGCGCGGCGGAGGATCTGGCCTGCGGCAACGGCAGCGGACGCGTCATGCACCCGCTGGAGCTGCAGGGCGAGGACTGGTACCTGCTGTGGGGCGTGGAGCCCGACTCCGCGCACCCGGGCCGCGCGAAGATCGGCGGCGATCGGCAAGCCGATGCTTGAACCGGCCGCGGCCTGCCCCCACACCTGAAGCATCGCTCAGGAGGCCGCATGGACCCCAGTCAGAACCCCAACGTTTTCCACGCCACCACGATCCTGTCGGTGCGCCGCAACGGCCATGTCGCCGTGGCCGGCGATGGCCAGGTGACGCTGGGCCATACCGTGATGAAGGGCAATGCGCGCAAGGTGCGCCGGCTCGGCCGCGACGGCCAGGTGCTGGCCGGCTTCGCCGGCGCCGCCGCCGATGCGTTCACCCTGTTCGAACTGTTCGAGGCCAAGCTGGAGAAGCACGGCCAGCTGACCCGCGCGGCGGTGGAACTGGCCAAGGATTGGCGCACCGAGCGCCGCCTGGGCAAGCTCGAGGCGCTGCTGGCGGTGGCCGACAAGGAAACCTCGCTGATCATCAGCGGCACCGGCGACGTGATCGAGCCGGAGGACGGCATCATCGCGATCGGCTCCGGCGGTTCCTACGCGCTGTCGGCGGCGCGCGCGCTGCTCGGCCACACCGAGCTGGACGCCAAGACCATCGCGGTCGAGGCGCTGAACATCGCCGGCGACATCTGCATCTACACCAATCGCAACGTGGTGGTCGAGGAGCTGTGATTCGGGAGTCGGGATTGGGGATTCGCAAAAGCGCTCCTTTCCCTGTGCCCGGACACGCCTCGATCGTTCCTACTCCGCTCTTACGAATCCCGAATCCCCAATGCCCAATCCCGACACCTCAACCATGACCCCGCGCGAGATCGTGCAGGAGCTGGACCGCCACATCGTCGGCCAGCACGACGCCAAGCGCGCGGTGGCGATCGCGCTGCGCAACCGTTGGCGGCGCATGCAGCTGCCCGATGCGCTGCGCAACGAAGTGATGCCCAAGAACATCCTGATGATCGGCCCCACCGGCGTCGGCAAGACCGAGATCGCGCGGCGCCTGGCGACGCTGGCCAACGCGCCGTTCGTCAAGGTCGAGGCCACGCGCTTCACCGAGGTCGGCTACGTCGGCAAGGACGTGGAGCAGATCGTGCGCGACCTGGCCGACACCGCGGTCAAGCTGTACCGCGAGCAGGCCAAGGTGCGCGTGCGCACCCAGGCCGAGGAGCGCGCCGAGGACCGCATCCTCGACGCGCTGCTGCCGCGGCGCAGCGCCGGCATCGGCTTCGATCCGGAAGCCGCGCGCAACGAACCCTCGGCGCAGGACAACGACACCCGCAGCAAGTTCCGGCGCATGCTGCGCGCCGGCGAACTGGACGAGCGCGAGATCGAGCTGGACGTGGCGGTCAACGTCAGCATGGACATCATGACCCCGCCGGGCATGGAGGAAATGGGCCAGCAGCTGCGGCAGATGTTCTCCAACCTGGGCGGCAGCAAGTCGCAGTCGCGCAAGCTGACGATCAGGGCGGCGCGGCCGCTGCTGATCGAGGAAGAGGCCGGCAAGCTGGTCAACGAGGAAGACGTGCGCGCCGCGGCGATCGAGGCCTGCGAGCAGCACGGCATCGTGTTCATCGACGAGATCGACAAGGTCGCCAAGCGCGGCGAGGCCGGCTCGTCCGGCGGCGACGTGTCGCGCGAAGGCGTGCAGCGCGACCTGCTGCCGCTGGTCGAAGGCTCCAACGTCAGCACCAAGTACGGCACGGTCAAGACCGACCACATCCTGTTCATCGCTTCCGGCGCGTTCCACCTGGCCAAGCCCAGCGACCTGATCCCCGAGTTGCAGGGCCGTTTCCCGATCCGGGTCGAGCTGTCGGCGCTGTCCAAGGACGATTTCATCCGCATCCTCACCGAGCCGAAGGCGGCGCTGAGCAAGCAGTACGAAGCGCTGTTGCTGACCGAGGGGGTGACCCTGAGCTTCACCGACGATGCGATCGACCGCCTCGCCGAGATCGCGTTCCTGGTCAACGAGCGCCAGGAGAACATCGGCGCGCGGCGCCTGCACACGGTGCTCGAGCGCCTGCTCGACACGCTGAGCTTCGAGGCGCCGGACCGCGACGGGCAGAGCGTCGTCGTCGATGCCGCGTACGTGAACACGCACCTGGGCGAGCTGGTGCAGGATCCGGACCTGAGCCGCTACATCCTGTAGCCGCTGTGCCTGCTGCGCCGGCTTGCATGCCGATGCGCAGCAGGCGCGCCGATATCCTTGTGGGAGCGACTTCAGTCGCGACGAGGCGTTACCGGGAAAGCCCGTCGCGACTGAACTCGCTCCCACAGAACTTCCATGGAACCTGTAGGAGCGGCTTCGGCCGCGACCTGGCATTACCGGTGGAGCCCGGTCGCGGCTGAAGCCGCTCCTACAGGGTTCGCCAGTGGTGAACCCTGCTCAGTAGAGCGGCGTCCCCGCCTGGTACGCGGCCACGAATCCCTGCCAGTCCAGCTGCACCTGCGCGGCGTAGTCGAACGCGAACTGGCGCAGTTCCGACTTCAGCCCGCTCTTGCTGCTGGCCGCCGCGTCGATCTGCTTGTCGATGCTGTAGCTCACCACCGCCGGGTCGTAGTCCTGGTCGGACAGCGCATGCGCCGAGGCCAGCGCCTGGCCCAGGTAGGTGGCGGCGGTGGCCAGCTTGCCGGCGCTGCTCAGCGCGGTCGGGTCCAGGTCTTCCTGGAACGGCGATTTCTCGTGCACGTAGAACGGCACGCCGGCGACGCTGGCGTAGCCGATCAGCACGTCGGCATCCAGGGTCTGCGCCTTGGCGGTGCGCGCCACGCGCTCGCCTTCGTGGTTGTCGTAGCTGGAAGCAGGCATCTGCGACGGCGCGGCGACGGCGACCACGCTGGCCGCTTCCTGCTTCCATTCCAGGATCACGTCGTCGCCGGTCGCGCTGCTCGCGCCTTCGACCAGCACGTACAGGCGCTGGCGGCCGAGGCTGCCGGTGCCGGAGCCGAGCTTCTGGCGCACGTCCTTGATCGTGTAGTAACTCGACGCATAGCGCTTGGATGCCGCGATCGACGCCACATAGCCGTTCATCGCGTTGGCGACCGCCGCATAGGTGGCGCTGTCCACCGCGACCAGGTTGTCCAGATTCTGGAACGTGCGCTTGCCGCCGCTGACCGCGGTGTATTTGCCCAGCAGGCTACTGCGGCTCTTGCCGTCGGCGCTGTCGATGGCCTTGGCCACCACGCCGCTGGTGTTGCTCTTGCCGAGCTGGAAACTCTTCTCGGCATCGCTGCCCTTGAAGTCGCCGATCTTGTCCAGGTAGGCGCCGACCATGGTCTCGATCGCGCTGCCGATGTCGCTGTCGGACAGGCCGTTGTCGCGCCCGGCCAGGACCATGCTCGCCGCCAGCCGGCGCAGGTCCCACACGTACTGTCCGAGATGGCTCTCGTCGAAGTCGGCGACCTTGAACACCGCCTTGCCGCTGCTGTCGCGCGCGGCGTCGAAGTTGCCGAGGTGGGTGTCGCCGCCGAGCCAGGTGTAGCCGGTCTGCGGGCTGGTCCACAGCGAGGCCGGCAGGGTCTTCATGTCCTGGTAGAACAGATGGTCGGTGCCGCGGTAGAACGCGTAGGCGCTGCCGGCCATCGTCGCCATCTTGGTGTCCAGCTCGGCCTGCTGCGCCGCGTAGGGATGGTTGTAGTCGCGGATCTGCTGCACCACCCAGGCGTCGCGCTGGCTCGCGGCGGTGGCGCAGCCGGCGGTGGCGGCGAGGATCAGGCCGATCAGCAACAGGCGCGGCAGGCGGGTGGGCATCGCAGGTCTCCAGGCGCGGACAGGGCGACCAGTCGAGCATGCCGGCATTGCACGGCGATGAATCCCCAGGCGATGGATCTTCTAGAGATAGCGCAGCCAGGCCAGGTCGCGGCGCCGTGCCTTCAGCCGCGCGAACGCCGCCACCGGCCAGTACAGCGCCACGCCCAGCACCACGGCGATCGCCCACAGCGTCGCCACGCGGTCCACGCCGAACAGCGCGCCGTGGTTGGCGCCCCAGTACGCCAGCGCCGCCAGGTACAGCAGCTTCAGCACGTACAGGTGCAGCAGGTAGAAGAACATCGGCGCCGCGCCGATCGCGGCCAGCGGCGCCAGCGCCCGTGCCAGCCGCGGCTGCTCGTACAGGCGCAGCAGCAACAGGCCCACGCCCAGGGTCAGCAGCAGGAACAGCAGCGACGGCGGGTACTTGGTCAGGTTGAAGAAGCTCATCGCGGTGTGCGCCACGTCGGCCTGCTCGCGCCATGGCGCGTCGCCGTAGCCGTTGTGCCAGCGCAGCAGATGGAACAGCGCCAGCGCGCCGAACCCGCTGGCCAGCAGACGCTGCTGCCGTTGCGCCGGCGCGGTGCCGGCGCCGTACCAGGGGCCGGCCGCATAGCCCAGCGCGATCACCCCGATCCACGGCAGCAGCGGATACGAGGTGCGCAGGCGCAGTTCGCCCAGTTGCAGCCAACCACGGTCGTGCAGCACCGCCCAGGCCGCGGCCAGCGGACCGTCGCCGGGCACGTGCACGCCGTCGAGCAGGTTGTGCCCGGCCACCAGCGCCGCGCCGAGCAGCGCCAGCAGCGGCCGCGGCAGCCACAGCAAGGCGGCCAGCGCGAGCATGCTCAACCCGATCGCCCAGATCACCTGCAGGTACAGCACCTGCGGCGGGAAGGCGAAGGTCCAGGCGAAGTTGACCAGGGTCAGTTCCAGCACGATCAGGAACAGCCCGCGCTTGAGCAGGAACGCCGCCGCGGCCTTGCGGCCATGCGGTTGCCGCGCCGCGTACAGCCACGCCGACAGGCCGGTCAGGAACACGAACACCGGCGCGCACAGATGCGCCAGCAGGCGCGCCGCGAACAGCGCCGGCGCGGTGGTTTCCACGTCCACCGGATCGCCGATCTGGTGCTGCAGATAGAACGTCTCGCGCACGTGGTCGAGCAGCATCAGCGACATCACGGTGCCGCGCAGCAGGTCGATCGAGGCCAGGCGCGAGGAGGGCGGGGGAGAAGCGAGGGACGCGGAAGACATGCGCAGCGGTTCGTGCCAATATTGAAATAATATAACATTTCTTTTTGGGTGCTTCGCTCCATGCCGTCACGTTCGCCGCAGTCCCTGTCCTTCGTCGCCGCCTTGCTGGCCGGCCTGAGCGCCGGTCCGGCCGATGCCGACCCCGTCCTCGATGCGACGTCCGATCCTGCCGCCGGGTCCGAACCGGCCGAACTGGACACGGTGCGCGTGGTCGGGCGCCGCGACTCGGGCACCTACTACGCCGACGCCACCCAGGGCAGCAAGACCGGCCTGAGCCTGCGCCAGTTGCCGCAATCGGTGCGGGTGCTGCCGCGGCAGGCGATCGACGACCTCGGCGCGACGCGCCTGGACGGCACGCTGGACTACGTCGGCGGCATCTCGCGGCAGAACGGCTTCGGCGGGCTGTGGGACAACTTCGCGGTGCGCGGCCTGCCCGGCAACGAGAACACCGGCAGCGCGACCCTGCTCAACGGCCTGTCCGGCAACCGCGGCTACAACGCGCCGCGCGACACCGCCAACATCGAGGCGATCGAGTTCCTGAAAGGACCTGCCGCCGCGCTGTACGGCAGCAGCGAACCCGGCGGCACCCTCAACATCGTCACCAAGCTGCCGCAGTGGCGGCCGGCGACCGCGCTGGAACTGTCCGCCGGCAGCCACGACGCCTACCGCGTCGCGGCCGACAGCACCGGCCCGCTGGGCGACAGCGTCGCCTACCGGCTCAACCTCGCCGCCGAGGACCGGCGCAGCTTCCGCGATTTCGTGCACACCCGGCGCCGGTTCCTCGCGCCGGCGCTGACCTGGCGCCTGGGCGAGGCCACCACGCTGCAGTACAACGGCGAATGGCTGCGCCATCGCGCGCCGCTGGACCGCGGCGTGGTCGCGGTGCGCGGCGACCTGCGCGCGCTGCCGCGTTCGCGCTTCCTCGGCGAACCGGGCGACGGCGACGTGCAGGTCGAGAACCGCAATCACCAGCTGCTGCTGCAGCACGACTTCTCCGCGGCATGGAGCGGGCTGCTCGCCGCCTCGCGCCGCGACGGCACGCTGCGCGGCTATTCCACCGAACCCGGCGCGGTGCAGGCCGATGCGCGCACGCTGTGGCGGCAGCGGCGCTGGCGCGACTTCGCCTCGCACGACAGCGCGCTGCAGGCCGAGCTGCGCGGCCAGGCGCACAGCGGCGCCTGGCGCCACGATCTGCTGGTCGGCGCGGAAGGCTACGACTTCGTGCTCGACCAGCGCATGCTGCGGGTCCGCCCCAGCGCGGCCGCGCCGTACGCGCTGGACCTGTTCGCGCCGGTCTACGGGCAGGCGCCGCCGACGCCGCTGCCGTTCGTCGATACCCACGAACGCCAGCGCAACCTGGCGCTGTACCTGCAGGACGCGGTGGCGCTGAACGCGCAGTGGACGCTGCTGCTCGGCCTGCGCCACGACCGCTACCGGCAGACGCTGCACGACGCGCGCAGCGGCGGCCGCTACGCGCAGACCCCGGCCAGGACCACGCCGCGGATCGGGTTGAGCTATGCGCCGGGCGAGCATTGGTCGTGGTACCTCAATGCCGGGCGCTCGTTCCGCCCCAACAACGGCTCCGACGTCTGGTACGGCACCGGCACCAGCACCACGCCGGCGCCGGAGAGCGGCCGCGCGCTGGAGCTGGGCGGCAAGTGGCAGGCCAGCGACGGCCGCCTCGGCGGCACCCTGGCGCTGTACGAGATCGTCAAGGACAACGTGCTCACCGGCGATCCGCTCGATCCGGGCAACCAGATCGCCGCCGGCCGCGTGCGCAGCCGCGGCGCCGAGGCCGACGTTTCCGGCCAGTTGAGCGCGCACTGGCGGCTCAACGCCAGCGCCTCGTGGAACCGGGTGCAGGTGCTGCGCGACAACACGCTGCAGGTCGGCGGCAGCCTGATCAACGTGCCGAAGCTCAACGGCAGCGTGCTGGCGGTGCACGAGACGCCGCTGCGCGGCGGCGGCCTGCTCGGCCTCGGCGGCGGCATCACCCATACCGGCGCGCGGCTGGCCGAGGCCTACACCCAGGCGCAGGCCGACGCCGGCATCGCGCCGGCGCGGCTGCCGGCCTATACCGTGGCCAAGCTGCTGGCGTACTGGCGCATCGACGAGCGCCTGCGCGTGTCGCTGGACGTGGACAACGTGTTCGACCGCAGCTACTACACCAGCTCGGTCGCGGCCACGCCGTGGGTGGCGGTGGGCGCGGCGCGCACGGTCACCGCCGGCGTGCAGTACCGGTTCTGAGCCGGCCGCGCGGCGCCGCGTCAGTCCTCGCCGATGTCCTCGTTCCACACGTCCGGGTTGGCGGCGATGTAGCCGCCGAGCAGGTCGATGCATTCCTGGCTGTGCAGGTCGATCACCTCGACGCCATGCTCGCGCAGCCAGTCGATGCCGCCCTGGAAGGTCACCGACTCGCCGACCACCACGGTGCCGATGTTGAACTGCCGCACCAGGCCGCTGCAGTACCAGCACGGCGCCAGCGTGGTGACCATGATGGTGTCCTGGTAGCGGCGCTGGCGGCCGGCCTTGCGGAACGCATCGGTCTCGCCGTGCACCGACGGGTCGCCTTCCTGCACGCGGCGGTTGTGGCCGCAGCCGAGCAGGCGGCCGTCGTTGTGGTACAGCGCCGCGCCGATCGGGATGCCGCCCTCGGCCAGGCCCTGGCGGGCCTCGGCGATGGCGGTGTCGAGCAGGGCGCGGTAGTCGGGCGTGGCGATCATCGGATGCGTTCCGTAGCGGGAGAGCGCCATAGTGCGCATGGCGGCGCGGGCTGTCACCACCGCAAGCCGGGCGCGGCGCAGGGCGCCCGCGGCGGCGTCTTTGCGCGCGCCGGCCCGGGCGCGCCGCATCAGCGTTCCCGACGGCGCGCGCATGCGGCTTTACTTGCCGCGCAAATGGGGCTATGAACGCTCTACCCCCATCCCCCGCATCACCGGCTAGGCGCAGGCCTTGCCGCAGAGACGCTGTTGTCCGATTGCAGGAGACACGCGATGCGCACCACGATGTGGAAAGGGCTCGGCGGGCTGGCCGTGGCCGCGGCAGGGGTGGCGACCGGCGCGCAGGCGCAGGCCCAGGACCAGGAAAAGGCGCAGGGACTGCAATGGAGCGACGGCGCGGCCAGCGCCTCGCTCTACGGCACGCTGGACATCGGCTACGTCGGCCGCCGCGGCGGCAACGGCGCGGTCGCCGATATGGGCACCCAGAACGACCTGCAGAGCGCCGCCGGCTCCGACGGCAGCAATGTCGGCCTCAAGCTCGGCTACGACCTGGGCAACGGTACCCGCTTGATCGGCGAAGTCGAGGTCGGCGTCAATCTGACCGGGGACGAGGAGGCCGGCAGCGGCGGCGACACGTTCTACACCCGGCATGCCTGGCTGGGCGCGACCGGCGGCTGGGGGACGCTGCTCGGCGGCACCGTCGACGGCGGGCGCGCCGCGGTACTCAAGCAGTACGATCCGTTCAAGGGTCGCTCGGTCGCCAGCGCCGGTTCCCTGCAGGTGGTGGTCTCCCGGGCCAAGGACGCGATCGTCTACGTCACGCCCACCTGGCGCGGACTCAACGCCACCTTCGCCTATACGCCCAACCTGCTCGGCGTGAGCGACCGCGACAGCCGCAGTCCGCTGTACGCGGTGATCCTGGGCTACAGCAACGGACCGCTGAGCCTCGGCTACGACCACGAAGAGGAATGGTGGGAGGACGTGCCCGGGCTGACCCGGCTCAAGATCAATCTGTTCGGGGCCAGCTACGACGTCGGCCCGTTCAAGCTGTACGGGTTCTACGAACGCATCGACATCCAGCAGCCGTTCGACGTCGCCGCGCTCGGCTTCTACCACGAGCACAAGGGCTATCTGCTGGGCTTCACCGCGCCGATGGGCGCCAACGGCCTGTGGAAGGCGGCCTGGAGCCGGCGCGATTCGTCCTACGTGGACAACACCTGCAACAAGTGGGGCGTGGGCTACCAGCACGCGCTGTCGCCCAAGGCCTATCTCTACGCCGACTACGCGCGGATCGACAACGGCGCCGGCGGCACCTGCACGATCGCCTACAGCAACGAACAGACCTCGGCCGACCTCGGCCAGGGCGATGCGGGTGGCTACGGCATCGAGGGCCTGGATGTCGGCCTGGTGCTGAAGTTCTGAGCGCTGTCCGGCACGCAGCGCCTGGCGCCGTGCCCGGCCGCCGGCGGGTCGCATCGGCGGCCGGGTCGCGGCATGCGCCGGCCTGGGCGCCGGCCGGCGGCTCAGCGGCGGCTGCGACGCCGGCGGCAGACCACGACGGCGCCGGCAGTGCGATAATCCCGCCATGAGCGAATCCCCCTACAAGTCAGGCACCACCCATTTCGGCTTCCGCGACGTCGCCGCCAAGGACAAGCAGAAGCTGGTCGGCGAGGTCTTCACCTCGGTCGCCGGCAACTACGACCTGATGAACGACCTGATGAGCCTGGGCATCCACCGGGCCTGGAAGCGCTATTTCGTGGCCACCGCGCAGGTCAAGCCGGGCGACCGCGTGCTCGACCTGGCCGGCGGCACCGGCGACATCGCCGCGCTGCTGAAGGAGCGGGTCGGCGACGAGGGCGCGGTGGTGCTGGGCGACATCAACGCCGGCATGCTGTCGGTGGGCCGCGACCGGCTGACCAACCGCGGCCTGGTCGCGGGCCTGGACTACGTGCAGTGCAACGCCGAGGCGCTGCCGTTCCCGGACCAGAGCTTCGACCTGGTCACCATCGCCTTCGGCCTGCGCAACGTCACCGACAAGGACGCGGCGCTGCGCGAGATGTACCGGGTGCTGAAGGTCGGCGGGCAGGCGCGGGTGCTGGAGTTCTCCGAGGTCACCGCCGACTGGTTCAAGCCGATCTACGATTTCCATTCGTTCAAGATCCTGCCGCGGCTGGGCCAGCTGTTCGCCAAGGACGCCGACAGCTACCAGTACCTGGCCGAGAGCATCCGCAAGCATCCGCCGCAGGAGGCGCTGAAGGGCATGATGGCCGAGGCCGGCTTCGCCCGCAGCCACTACAAGAACCTGACCGGCGGCATCGTGGCGATCCATTCGGGCTACAAAATCTAGTCGAAGTGCCGGGATTGGGGATTCGGGATTCGCAACAGCAGCGCAGCACACGCTTTTACGAATCCCCAATCCCGAATCCCCAATCCCAGCCTTCAAGGTAAACTTCCGGTTTCCCCGAACCGGTGCTGTCCGCCATGCGTTCCCCGTTCCTGTTGCTGTCCCTGGCCGCGGTCATCGCGACCGGTTGTTCCCGCGAAGCGCCCACCGAGGCCGCCGCTCCCGCCGCCAAGCCCGCGCCCGCCGCCGCCGTGAAACCCGCCGACCGCAGCCACGACGAAAGCTCCTACGCCGAGCCGGGCAAGGTCGTGATCAAGGACCTGGCGCTGGACCTGAAGCTGGATTTCGACAGCAAGCAGATCGGCGGCACCGCCACCTATACGCTGGACTGGAAGGACAAGAACGCCAAGCAGCTGCTGCTGGACACGCGCGAGCTGACCATCGAGCAGGTGCAGGGCGACGACGGCAAGGGCAACCTGGCGCCGCTGCAGTACGCGCTGGCCCCGGCCGACAAGATCTACGGCAGCAAGCTGACCATCGAGGCGCCGAACCAGCCGCAGAAGGTCACCATCGCCTACCACACCGCGCCGACCGCCTCGGGCCTGCAGTGGCTGGAGCCGTCGATGACCGAGGGCAAGCAACTGCCCTTCATGTTCAGCCAGTCGCAGGCGATCCACGCGCGCAGCTGGGTGCCGCTGCAGGACACGCCGAGCGTGCGCTTCACCTACAGCGCGCACGTGACCTCGCGTCCGGACGTGATGGTGCTGATGAGCGCCGACAACGATCCGAAGGCGCCGCGCGACGGCGACTACACGTTCAAGATGCCGCAGCCGATTCCGTCCTACCTGCTGGCCATCGCCGCCGGCGACCTGGTGTTCAAGCCGATCTCCGAGCGCTCCGGCGTGTGGGCCGAGCCGGCCATGGCCGACAAGGCGGCCAAGGAGTTCGAGGACACCGAGAAGATGATCGTCGCCGCCGAGACGCTGTACGGCCCGTACCGCTGGGGCCGCTACGACATGCTGGTGCTGCCGCCGTCGTTCCCGTTCGGCGGCATGGAGAACCCGCGCCTGACCTTCGCCACCCCGACCGTGATCGTCGGCGACAAGTCGCTGGTGTCGCTGATCGCGCACGAGCTGGCGCACAGCTGGTCCGGCAACCTGGTGACCAATGCCAGCTGGAAGGACATCTGGCTCAACGAAGGCTTCACCACCTACGTGCAGGCGCGCATCACCGAGGCGCTGTACGGCGCCGAAGCGGCGGAGATGGAGCGCGAGATCGACCAGACCGACCTGCTCGCCGAGGTCAAGGACATGAGCCCGGCCGACCAGGCGCTGGCGCTGCCGGCGCTGACCGAGCGCGATCCGGACGACGCGCTGAGCCAGGTCGCCTACGTCAAGGGCGCCTGGTTCCTGCAGTTCCTGGAGCAGCGCTTCGGCCGCGCCACCTTCGATCCGTTCCTGCGCGGCTGGTTCGACGACCATGCGTTCCAGAGCGCCAACACCGACCAGTTCGTCGCCTACCTGAAGAAGAACCTGCTGGCCAAGAAGCCCGATGCGGTCAGCGAGCAGGAACTGCACGCATGGCTGGACGAGCCGGGCATCCCGGCCTTCGCGCAGAAGGCGCGTTCGCGCAACTTCGCGATGGTCGATACCGCGCGCATCGCCTGGGCCGGCAGCGGTACCCTGCCGGGCAAGCAGGTCACCGACGCCTGGAGCACGCAGGAGTGGACGCGCTTCCTCAGCGGCCTGGGCGCCACGCTGAAGCCCGAGCAGCTCAAGCAGCTCGATGCCGCCTACCATTTCACCGGCACCGCCAACGGCGAGATCGCCATGCGCTGGTATCCGCTGGCGATCCGCAGCGGCTATGTCGAGGCGCGCCCGGCCGCCGGCGAGTTCATCGCCCGCGTCGGCCGGCGCAAGCTGATCCTGCCGATCTACGCCGAGCTGGTGAAGACCCCGGACGGCCTGGCCTTCGCCAGGCAGGTCTTCGCCCAGGCCAAGCCCGGCTACCACCCGATCACCACGGTGTCGGTGGAAGACATGCTGGCCAAGGCCGACAAGGGCGCCGCCGCGCACTGAGGCGGCGCTGCGCGCAAACGCAGGCGTTGGATCGCGGCGCCGGGAGCAGTCCCGGCGCCGTTGTCTTTTGCGCAATGGCGACTGCCGCCGCGCAACGCCTGCGGCATGCCTGCCCGGGCGCAATGCGCTGGCGTGCAGGACTTGGCGCAAGCCGGGCCGCATGCGAAGGTAGGCGCATGGCACGTTTCCGCTTCCCGGCCCTTTCATGTTGCTGCTGACGTTGTTGCTGCTGGTGGCGTTCACCGTGCTGGCCGTGGTGCTGGTACTGCTGCTGGGCGGCCTGTGGCTGCTGCGCAGCAAGCCGTTCCTGCTGGTGCGCCTGGAAGGCCAGCGCCTGCGCCGGGGCAGCGGCCTGCAACGCCGCCACGCGCAGGTCGCCGGGCATCGCTGGACCTACCTGCACCGCGCCGCGGCCGATCCCGCCGCGCCGAGTCTGCTGCTGGTGCACGGCTTCACCGGCAGCAAGGAGAACTGGCTGCCGCTGGCGCGCGCGCTCGGCGATCGCTACCACCTGTTCATTCCCGATCTGCCCGGCTGGGCCGAGAGCCAGCGCATCGACGGGCAGGACTACGGCTTCGTCGCGCAGGCCGAGCGCGTGGCCGCGTTCGCCGCGCAGTGCGTGCGCGGTGCCGGCGGCGAATGCGTGCTGGTCGGGCATTCGATGGGCGGCGGCATCGCCGCGCTCGCCGCCGCGCGCCATCCCGAGCTGTTCGACCGGGTCGGCCTGCTCAACGCCGCCGGCGTGCGCTTCGCCGACAACGCCTTCGGCCAGGCGGTGCTGGACGGCGACAACCCGTTCGCGGTGCACGACGCCGACTCGCTGCGCCGCTACATCGACACCGTGTTCCTGCTGGAGCCGAGCAAGCCGCGCATCCCGTCCTGGGCGGTGCCGTCGGTCGTCGCCTGGCGCCGCAGCGAGGCCGGTTTCGAGCAGCAGGTGCTGGCGCGGATCGGACGCAGCGAGGAGGCCTTCCTGCCGTTCGAAGAGGCCGCGCGCATCCGCCAGCCGGCGCTGCTGCTGAACTGCCTGCAGGACATGGTGATCGATGCCAGCGCGCTGGCGCTGTATGCCGAGCGCGTGCCGCAGGCGCTGCAGGTGCTGCTCGACGGCAGCGGCCACATGTCCATCGTCGAGAAACCCGACGAGGTCGCGCAGGCGATCGAGCATCTGATCCAACGAGGAGTTCCCCGATGAAACGCATTCTGCTCGGCGCGCTGTGCGCCGTCGCCCTGGCCGGTTGCGGCGATCACGAGGCCGAGCGCAAGGCGCAGGCCGCGGCCGAGGCGCAGGCCAAGGCGCAGGCCGCCGACGACCTGGCCAAGCAATACGACGCCGCGGCGAAGTCCGGCAACTGGGACCTGGCGCGCATCCATGGCGCGGCGCTGCTGCAGCAGTACCCCGGCTCGGACGCGGCGGCGCGCATCGAGCCCGGCTATGGCGAGGTCAAGGCCAAGGGCGAGGCGGCGCGCGAGCTGCGGCGCATGCAGGCCGCCTGGGAGTATTCGCAGGTGCCGGCCGGCAAGGGCATGCAGCGCTCGGCGATGCTGTACAGCCGCGACAAGGTCGACGTGGACGGCAGCGGTCCCAAGCCGGTGCAGCTGGTGTTCCGCGACCACCCGGAGTGGAAGCGCAGCGCCTACCTGGTGCTGCAGGCCGGCGATTTCCGTTGCGCCGCCGGCTGCAAGGTGCAGCTCAAGGCCGACGATGCCGCGCCGCGCGCGGCCGCGGCCTGGCGCCCGAACACCGACGAGGCGATCGCGATGTTCATCAGCGACGACAAGGCGTTGTGGAAGCTGGCGCGCAAGACCACCGTGCTGCAGATCGAATTCCCGGTGAAGGCCGGCGGCACCCGTACCGCGGTGTTCGAGACCGGCGGCCTGGACGGATCAAAGATGCCGGGATGGGATTGAACGTGGCGGCACCCGGCGCGCGCCTGCGCCAGGTGCGGCACTGGGTGTTCGACATGGACGGCACGCTGACCCGCGCCGTGCACGATTTCGCGCTGATCCGCCGCGAGCTGCAGATTCCGGAACAGGCCGACATCCTGCAGCACCTGGCCGCGCTGCCGGCCGCGCAGGGCGCGGCCAAGCACGCCTGGCTGCTCGAGCACGAACGCGCGCTGGCCCTGGACGCCGTCGCCGCACCCGGCGCGCCGGCGCTGCTGCGCGCGCTGCACGCGGCCGGTTGCCGGCTGGCGCTGCTGACCCGCAATGCGCAGGAACTGGCGCGGCTGACCCTGCGCGAGATCGGGGTCGAGGACCTGTTCGAGGACGTCGCCATCCTTGGCCGCGACGAGGCGCCGCCCAAGCCGCATCCCGGCGGGCTGCAGCAGCTGGCCGCGCACTGGGGCGTGGCGCCGCAGTCGCTGGCGATGATCGGCGACCACGAATACGACCTGCAGTGCGGGCGCCACGCCGGCGCCACGACGGTGCTGCTGCATGCGGACAATCCGTGGCCGGGGCTGGCCGACCTGCACTTCGCCGATTGCGCCGCGCTGCTGGCGTGGTGGCAGCACGCGGCCGAATAGGGCGGCTTCTTTGTGGGAGGGACTTCAGTCCCGACGCTTTTTCGGTGAAGCCTCGTCGGGACTGGCGTCCCTTCCACAAAGAGCGAAAAGCGTGCCAGGCGCGGTCGTTGCCACCGCCATGTAGATCCGGCTTCCGGTGCCCAGGTGTCGCTTGGCGGATTGCCAATCTTTGCATCCTTCGCATTCGCCCTGTTATCGCCGTCGCAACAGGGGAGGCAAGAGCAAGAGCAAGAGCTTTCGCCTTGGGGCGAGTCACTTTTCTTTGCTTGCGCAAAGAAAAGTAACCAAAAGAAGCGCTTCACCGCAGCCGAAGGCTGGTCAAGCGCGCCCTGCCTACGCGCCCTCCGCGCTGCGCGCTCCGGGTCCGCGTCCATGACGGGGATTCGCGGAAGGGGCTTGTCCGCTTCGCGGCCAAGTCCGGGGCAGTCGCCTCGCCTCGCGGCGCCAGCCCGCCCGCCGGGCGAAGCAGTGCTTCGCCTTTTTCCGGCGAGCCCTGCCCCTGCCGCGAACGGCGCACATCCCTGTGCGCCGCCCCTTCGGGGTTTTTCCCGGCCTACTCGCCGCTACGCAAGGGAACCCGGAAAGTCCAAAGCAACAGCAGCCGCAGCCGCAGAAGCAAGAGCAGAAGCAAGAGCTTGCGCTGGAGAGCTTCATGCCTCGGGTGCAGCGGTTTGCCGCCCCGCACCGGCGATCTACGGCGCCGCATCTCCAGCAACGGCTGCGCGGTGTGACAGTGTCGAGACTTGAGTTCCTGCCGCAAGAAGCCTGGGCGCGTGCCGCCAGAGGCGTGCAGGCAGCGCGGCGAGGGATCGATCGGGTGCCCGTGCTGGCTTGCGCAAGGCACGCCGGTCGCGTCCGCCTGGCAACCCCTTCACTCCCGGTTGCGCCAACCGCGATACAAGCGAGTGGCACAAAGTGTCGCGTTGTCGATACAGCGCCATCGTCACGGACGGCCGCGCGGGTTCTGGCGCGACATCAGATGCCTGCTGCGCCTGCGATGGCGCACTGCAGCAGCGCGCTGGCACGTGGGTTGCTCTCTATTCCCCGATGTTTCCACATCCCGCCGCGCGGGCCGTCCGACGGCGAGCGCCACGGCTCTTCAACGAGGGGAGTAGAACGATGCACAGTCATCCATGTCGTACCCGTGCCTGGACGCTGCTCGCGCTGGCTACCGCGCTGGTGCTGGCAGGTTGCAAGAAGCAGGAAGAAACCGCCGCGCCGGCCGCGCCTGCCGCCGCGCAACAGCCGGCCCCGGCCGCGCCGGCCGCGGTGGCCGACACCGACAGCGAGTTCACCACCACCGCCAGCAACCCCGACAACTGGGGCGGCATCGGCCGCGACTTCGGCCTGACCCGGCACAGCCCGCTGGCCGAGATCAACCGCGACAACGTCAAGAACCTGAAGATGTCGTGGGAAATGAAGACCGACGCCACCCGCGGCCACGAAGGCCAGCCGCTGGTGATCGGCAGCATCATGTACATGGTCAGCGCGTATCCGAACAACGTGTTCGCGATCGACCTGGCGCAGGAAGACGGCGGCAAGGTGCTGTGGAAATACACCCCGCAGCAGGACGAGCGCTCGGTGGCGGTGGCGTGCTGCGACACGGTCAACCGCGGCGCCTCCTATGCCGACGGCAAGCTGGTGTTCGGCAGCCTCAGCGGCGACGTGATCGCGCTCGATGCCAAGACCGGCAAGGAAGTGTGGAAGCAGAAGCTCGCCTATCCCGAGAAGGGCGAGACCATCACCATGGCGCCGATCATCGCCGACGGCAAGGTCGTGGCCGGCATCAGCGGCAACGAGTTCGGCGTGCGCGGCCGCGTCGCCGCGTATGCGCTGGCCGACGGCAAGCAGGCCTGGTCGTGCGAAGCCACCGGCACCGACAAGGACATCTGCCTGGGTCCGGATTTCAACAAGGCCAATCCGCAGCACGGCCAGCTCGGCGACCTGGGCGTGAAGACCTTCCCGGAGGAAGGCTGGAAGCGCGGCGGCGGCGCGGCGTGGGGCTGGTACAGCTACGACCCGAAACTGAAGCTGGTCTACTACGGCACCGGCAATCCCGGCCTGTGGAGCCCGTCGTACCGCTGCGGCAAGACCACGCAGAAGGAATGCGATACCGGCGAATACGACAACAAGTGGTCGATGACCCTGTTCGCGCGCAAGATCGATACCGGCGAAGCAGTGTGGGGCTACCAGAAGACGCCGTTCGACCAGTGGGACTACGACGGCATCAACGAGCCGATCCTGGTCGACCTGACCATCGACGGCAAGCAGGTGCCGTCGGTGGTGCAGTTCGACCGCAACGGCTTCGCCTACGTGCTCGACCGCCGCGACGGTACCCTGCTGCGCGCGCACAAGTTCGTGCCGGCCAACTGGGCCGAGAGCATCGACATGAAGACCGGCCGCCCGATCAAGGTCGCCGCGCATTCGCCGCTGGAGCGCGGCAAGAAGGTCGAGGCGTTCCCGTCGGCGATGGGCGGCAAGGACCAGCAGCCGTGCTCGGTGGATCCGGCCAATTCGGCGGTGTTCTTCTGCGGCACCAACAACTGGCACATGGAGCTGGAACCGCAGGAGCGCGGCAACACCATGATGGGCCTGCCGTACGTGTTCGCCAACGTGATGATGAAGCCGAACGAACCCGGTGCGCTGGGCATCGTCAAGGCGTTCGACGTGGTCGAAGGCAAGTCCAAGTGGGAGATCAAGGAGAAGTTCCCGGTGTGGAGCGGCACCCTGGTCACCGACGGCGGGCTGGTGTTCTACGGCACGCTCGACGGCTGGTTCCGCGCGGTCGACAAGGACACCGGCAAGAAGCTGTGGGAGACCAAGCTGCCGTCGGGCATCATCGGCAACCCGATCGCCTACAAGGCCAACGGCCACCAGTACGTGGCGGTGTTCTCCGGCATCGGCGGCTGGATCGGCCTGCCGGTCGCCGGCGGCCTGGATCCGGGCGATCCGTACGGCGCGTTGGGTGCGGCCGGGCTGGCCTTCAGCAACGGCTTCGACAAGATCCCGTTGGGCGGCATGGTGCATACCTTCCGCATCGACGGCACCGGCAAGACCGTCACCGCCAGCGCGACCGCCACGGCGGCGGCGGGTGGCGCACCGGCCGCCGCGGCCAAGACCGCGCGATGAGCCGGCGGCGCCGCGCCCAGGTTGCGGACGCGCGTCGGCAGACGCGCGTTTCGCGGCGCCTGTACCTGGGCGCGCGCGCCGTGTTGCTGCTTTGCAGCCTCGGACTCGTCGCCGCAGGTTGCACGCGCGAGCCGTCGTCCGCGACGGCTCGCGCTCCTGAGGCCGCTTCCACCGCGGCCGCCAAGCCAGTTGCGGGCACGCCCGCTCCCGCACTCGCCGCCGATGCGGCGGTGCTGCGGGTCTGCGCCGATCCGGGCAACATGCCGTTGTCCAATCGCGCCGGCGAAGGCTTCCAGAACAAGATCGCGCAGGTCCTCGCCGAGGCGATGGGCCGGCGCCTGGAATACGAATGGCGCACCTACTACCAACGTGGGTTGGCGCGCAGCACGATCAACGCCGGGCGCTGCGACGTGCTGATGGACATGAACAGCGATTTCGAGATGGGCCTGCCCACCCGCCCGCTGTACCGCTCCACCTATGTGCTGGTGACCCGCAAGGGCCTGGCGCTGCGGCCGGCGTCGCTGGACGATCCGGCGCTGAAGAAACTGAAGATCGGCGTGTTCCAGAGTTCGCCGGCGCGGCAGGCGCTGTTCGACCACGGCGTGTCCGGCGACGTGCAGTACCTGTTCTACGACTCGGCGACCTCGCCGCAGGACCACCCGGGCAAGCTGGCCGAACGCGTCGCCGGCGGCCAGCTCGATGCCGCCGAATCCTGGGGCCCGGTCGCCGGCTACTACGCCGCGCGCGGCGGCCTGGGCGTGGTGCCGCTGAACGTCATCGACGACGAAGTGCTGGAGTATTCGATGGCATGGGCGGTGTCGCGCAAGAACGCCGCGCTGCGCGATGCGCTGGACGCGGCGATGCAGCGCAATGCCGGCAAGATCGGCGCGATCCTGCGCGAGTACCACGTGCCGCTGGTGGCCTGCGCCGACTGCATCGTCGACGGCGATCTGCGTTCGCACGGCAGCTACGCCGCGCCGGCCGACGATGCCACCACGCCGAGCGCGCAGGCGTCGTCGGAGATGCTGGCGCAACTGCAGCTGCGCATCGCCGGCGGCGCCGATCCCAACCAGGAGCTGGCGCATGCGCTGGATGCCGGCGACGGCGTGCGCGTGGCCTGGCTGCTGCGCCACGGCGCCAGCGCCGACCGGCCCAACCTGCTCGGCGAACCGCCGCTGCACCAGGCGATCCGCAACCAGGCGCCGCTGCTGGTCGGCGAGTTGCTGGCGGCCGGCGCCAACGCCGACAGCCGCGACGGCAACGGCTGGACGCCGCTGATGAAGGCGGCCTGGGGCAACGACGCGCAGAGCCTCAAGCAACTGCTGGCGCGCCGGGCCAAGGTCGACACGGTGTCCAAGGACGGCTGGACCGCGCTGGACCTGGCGATCTCCTACGCCGATGTCGATCTGGTGCAGGCGTTGCTCGGCGCCGGCGCCGACGTGCGCCGCAGCAATCCGGCCGGCTTCACCCCGGTGATGTTCGCGGTGGCGCGCAACGATCCGAAGATGCTCGACGCGCTGCTGGCGCGCGGCGCCGAGGCCGACCGGCCCAACCGCGCCGGCGTGACCCCGCTGATGCTGGCCGCCGCCGCCGGCCGCGAGGACGCCACCCGCCGCCTGCTCGCCGCCGGCGCCAACGCCGGCACCCGCGACGCCGACGGCAAGACCCCGGCGGCGCTGGCGCGGCAGCGCGGCGATGCGCCGCTGGCGCAACTGCTGACGGAGGCCGAACGCCGACGCACGCAATGACCGCCGTTCCCGTCCTGCGCATGCCGCGTCCGCGGCATGCATGTCCCCACAGACCGTCCCGTAAAGGTTCTTCTCCATGCGCAATGCCGTCGTCCGTTCCTGCGTCGTCCCGAAACTGCTGCACCTGTCCCTGCTCGCGTTGACCCTGGCCCTGGCCGCCTGCGGCAAGGAGGCGCCGCCTGCCGCGCCCGCTGCCGCTCCAGCGCCCGCTGCGGCCGCACCCGCCGCACCCGCACCCGCACCCGCACCCGGCGCCGCGCCGGCGGCTGCACCGGCCGCCGCTGCCGCGACCCCGCCGCCGGCCGCGGTCACTCCGATTCCGAAAGGCCCGCCGGTGAAGGTGACCCCGGAGCTCGCCGCCGAAGGCAAGAAGATCTTCCTGTCGGCCGGCTGCAGCGCCTGCCACGGCGGCACCGGCGGCGGCGGCATGTGCCCGCCGCTGACCAACGACATCTGGGTCTACGGCCACGACGACGACACGCTGCGCGCCTTGATCAGCGAAGGCACCGCCGGCATGACCGCGCACGGCAAGGTCCGCATCGGCCACGAGAAGGTGGTGGGGCAGATGCCGCCGTTCGCGCCGGTGCTCAAGGACGGCGACACCGAGAAGCTGCTGGCCTTCATCCATTCGATCAACAAGACCGCGGGTGCGGCTCCATGACACAAGCGGCACGGCGCATGCTGGGAGTCGCCGCGCTGGCGCTGCTGCTGGCCGCCGCGGCCTGCCAGCGCGCGCCGGCGCCTGCCGGCAGCGCGGACACGGCGGCGCTCGCCAAGCCGCCCGCCGCGCCGGCGCAGTTGGCCTATGTTCCCAACCAGCGCGACGGCACCATCTCGGTGATCGACACCGGCACCGACGCGGTGCTGCGCACGCTGTCCGCGCAGGGCCAGCTCGGCAAGCGCCTGCAGCAGATCCTGCCCGGACCGTCCGGGCATCTGTACGTGATCGACGCGCAGGGCCACCGGCTGCTGGAACTGGATACGGTGCAGGACAAGGTGCTGCGCAGCGTGGACATCGGCGAGAACGCCGAGGGCGTCGCCGCCTCGCCCGATGGCCGCCAGTTCGCGGTGTGCGTGGAAGGGCAGAACCAGGTGATGCTGATCGATCCGGCCAGCTTCGCGATCGGCGCGCGCATCGCCACCCAGGGGCAGGCGCCGGAGCATTGCGTGTACAGCCCCGACGGCGCGCTGCTGCTGACCAGCAACGAAGGCTCCGACGACCTGGACGTGATCGACCTGAAGGCGGGCAAATCCAGCGGCGTCATCGCCACCAGCGGCCATCCGCGCGGCATGGCCTTCGCCCCGGACGGCAACACCGTGTACGTGGCGCAGGAGGCGGCCAGCGTGGTCGACGTGATCGACCTGGTCGCGCGCCGGCGCGTGGCCAGCATCCCGGCCGGGCAGCGCACCGCCGGCATCGCCATCTCGCGCGACGGCAGCCGCGTCTACGCCTCCAACGGCGGCGCCGGCACGGTCAGCGTGATCGATCCTGCGGCGCGCAGCACGCTGGCCGAGATCGCGGTCGGGCAGCGCCCGTGGAATCCGGCGCTCAGCGCCGACGGCAAGAAGCTGTACGTGGCCAACGGCCGCTCCAACAGCGTGAGCGTCATCGACACGACGACGATGAAGGAGGTCAAGCAGATCGCAGTGGGCGACATGCCCTGGGGTGTGGTCATCGCGCAATGAGGCGAGGAACGCATGCGGCACGGCGACACGATGCGGGGAGAGGTGAATGAAGACGCGAGCCGCGGTGGCCTGGGCGGCGAACCAACCGCTGGCCATCGAGGAAGTGGACCTGCAACCGCCCAAGGCCGGCGAGGTGCTGGTGCGCCTGGTCGCCAGCGGCGTCTGCCACAGCGACGCCAGCACCCTGTCCGGCGCCGATCCCGATGCCGCGTTCCCGGTGATCCTGGGCCAGGAAGGCGCCGGCGTGGTCGAGGAGGTCGGCATCGGCGTGAGCAGCGTGCGCCCCGGCGACCACGTGATCCCGCTGTACATGCCCGAATGCGGCGTGTGCAAGTTCTGCCGCTCCGGGCGCACCAACCTGTGCCAGGCGATCCGCGCCAGCCAGGACCGCGGGCTGATGCCCGACGGCAGCAGCCGCTTCTCGCTGCGCGGGCGGCCGATCCTGCACTACATGGGCACCAGCACCTTCGCCGAGTACACGGTGCTGCCGGAGATCGCGGTGGCCAAGATCCATCCGTCCGCGCCGCTGGACAAGGTCTGCCTGCTCGGCTGCACGGTCACCACCGGCATCGGTGCGGTGCTCAACACCGCGCGGGTGCGGCCCGGCGACAGCGTGGCGGTGTTCGGGCTCGGCGGCATCGGCCTGTCGGTGGTGCAGGGCGCGGTGATGGCGCGCGCCGGGCGCATCATCGTGGTCGACATCAACCGCGACAAGTTCGAACTGGCGCGCGCGCTGGGCGCCACCGATTGCCTGGACCCGAAGGACTTCGGCGCGCCGGTGCAGCAGGTGATCGTCGATCTCACCGACGGCGGCGCCGACCACAGCTTCGAATGCGTCGGCGACGTGCGCGCGATGCGCGCGGCGCTGGAGTGCTGCCACAAGGGCTGGGGCGAGAGCATCATCCTCGGCGTGGCGCCGAGCGCGCAGGAGATCAGCACGCGGCCGCTGCAACTGGTCACCGGCCGCGCCTGGCGCGGCAGCGCGTTCGGCGGGGTCAAGGGCCGCAGCGAACTGCCGGCCTACGCCGAGCGCTACCTCGCCGGCGAGATCCGCATCGACGAACTGATCAGCGAGACGCTGCCGCTGCAGGACATCAACCGCGCCTTCGATGCGATCCGCGCGGGTCGGGGCATCAAGTCGGTCGTACTGTATTGAACGGAAGGAGCAGGCATGCCGAGTAACAAAGGACGCGTTTCCCCGCAGGCGAGCGCGCTGGCGCTGGCCATCGCCGGCGTCGTGGGCCTGGCCGCCGCGCCGGCCGCCGCGCAGACCACGGTCAATGCCGGCGATGCGCAGATCACCGCGCTGGACCGGGTCGAGGTCACCGCCACGCCGATTCCCGGCACCCTGATCGATGCCGACCACCTGCCGTACACGGTGCAGATCGCCAACGCCGACGACATCGCGCGCAGCCAGGCCGGCAACCTCACCGATTTCCTGCTGCGGCAGATGAACGGCGTGGACACCAACGAAGTGCAGGGCAGCCCGTTCCAGACCGATCTCACCTTCCGCGGCTTCCGCGCCTCGGCGCTGCCCGGCGCCTCGCAGGGCGTGTCGGTGTACCTGGACGGGGTGCGCATGAACGAGCCGTTCGCCGACATCGTCAGCTGGGACATGATGCCGGAGGCGGCGATCCGCAGCGTCGCGCTGATGCCCGGCTCCAACCCCTTGTTCGGCCCCAACACGCTCGGCGGCGCGCTGGCGTTCACCACCCAGTCGGGCCTGACCGCGCCGGGCCTGCGCGCCGACCTGTCGTTCGGCAGCGGCGCGCGCAAGCGCCTGGACGCGTCCTACGGCTATGCCGGGCGCGACGGCCTGCATGCCTTCGTCGCGGTCACCGGCTTCGACGAGGACGGCTGGCGCGACGCGTCCGAGGGCCGCCTCGGCACCGTGTTCGCGAAGGCCGGGCGGCAGGGCGACAGCACCGACTGGGACGTGTCGCTGCTGCACGGGCGCAGCCGCCTGATCGGCAACGGCCTGCTGCCCGGCGCCCGCTACACCGACGACGGCATCGAACCCGGCCTGTACGAGGCCGACCGCGACGCGGTCTATACCTCACCGGACCTGACCCGCAACCGCAACACCCTGCTGACCGGGCAACTGGACCATCGCTTCGACGCCGACACCGCATTGCACCTGCTGGCCTATTACCGCGAAGGCCGCCGCGACACGGTCAACGGCGACATCAACGAGGACTACGAGGCATTCGTCGACGATTGCGCCGACGGCTATGCCGCCGACGGCACGCCGCTGGACGACGAGTGCACGGTGTCGCGCGCCGACGCCGACGCGCTGCACAGCGGCGTGCTCAATACCACGCAGATGCGCCAGTCCGCCGCCGGCGTGGCGCTGAACCTCAGCCACCAGGCCGGCGCGCATGCGCTCAGCCTGGGCGCCACCTACGACCGCAACCGGGTGCGCTACCGGCAGTACGAACAGGAGGGCTTCGTGGAGGGCGACCGTTCCGTCGTGGCCGATCCCGACGAGGAGCGCGAATTCTTTTCCGGGGTCAGCGGCCGCAGCAGCACGCTGGGCGTGTTCGCCGCCGATACCTGGGAGGTGAGCGAGGCCACCCACGTGACCGGCGCGCTGCGCTGGAACCGGGTCGAGGTCAGCAACGTGCTGTCCACCGCCGAGGACGGCGCGCTGCCGCGCGAGCGCTTCGTGTTCGCCAAGGCCAACCCGTCGCTGGGCATCACCCAGCGCCTGGGCGGCGGCTTCACCGCCTTCGCCTCGGCCTCGCAGAACAGCCGCGCGCCGACCGCGATCGAACTGGGCTGCGCCGATCCGGAGCAGCCGTGCCGGCTGCCGACCGGGCTGCAGGCCGACCCGCGCCTGGAGCAGATCGTCTCGCGCACCTACGAGGTCGGGGTGCGCTGGAACCCGTCGCCGGAGCAGGCCTTCAACGCCTCGCTGTACCGGGCCGACAACCGCGACGACATCCTGTTCCTACGCGCGCCCAACACCCAATTGGGCTACTTCGACAACGTCGACCGCACCCGCTACCAGGGCGCGGACCTGAGCTGGCGCGCCAGCCACGGCGCGCTGCGCTGGTTCGCCGGCTACAGCTACCTGGACGCCACCTACCGCAGCGACGGCGAACTGCTGTCCGGCGAACGCACCATCGCCCTGCATCCGGGCATGCGCATCGCCGGCCTGCCGCGCAACACGCTGAAGCTGGGCCTGGAGTGGCAGGCGCTGGCGCAGCTGGCGCTGGGCGCGGACCTGCGCGCGTTCTCGCGGCGCGTGGCCAGCGGCAACGAGGACGGCCTGGTCGAGGATCCGGAAGCAGGCGAGGAGCCGCAGCGCCACGACCTGTCCACCGGCGGCTACGCGCTGATCGACGTGCACGGCACCTGGCAGATCGCCGAGGGCCTGTCGCTGTACCTGCGCATCAACAACCTGTTCGACCGCCGCTACGAGACCTATGCGGCGATCGCCGAGGACCTGTTCCCCGACGGCGCGCTGGCGCGCCCGCAGGACGCCGCGGTCGAGGACGGCCCCTCGCGCTTCGTCGCCCCCGGCGCGCCACGGCAGTACCAGGTCGGTTTGCGCTGGCGCTTCTAGCCGGGCCGGCGATCGTGCGCGGCGCCGCGCCACCAATTCCAGGCGGATGCTTTTTGCAGGAGGCTTCAGCCGCGACATCGAAGCGGCAGGGTGTCAGGCTTCGGCGGCAGTCGGGACTGAAGTCCCTCCCACAAAAGCCGTGCAGATCGCCGTCGACGTGGCCGTTGTGTCGAACACGAGAGCGGATCCGCCGCTCAGGCAGTGGCATGCCGGGCCAAGGCGTGTTGTGGAAGCGACTTCAGTCGCGACGCCGAAGCCGAGATGTCTCCGGCTTCGGTGTCGCGGCTGAAGCCGCTCCTACAGGGAGGTGGCGTATGCCAGGAGATGGCGTATGCCAGGAAAGGGCGTACAGGGAGAGGGCGTACAGGGAGAGGGCGCGATCGACCGGCGCCGCGTCCGCGCTCAGGCCGTCGCCAACCCATGCTTGCGCAGCTTGCGGTACAGGGTGTTGCGGCTGATGCCGAGCGCGTCGGCGGTGCGGCTGACGTTCCAGCGGTGGCGTTCGAGCTGCTGCTGCAGCACGCTGCGCTCCGCGCTGTCCAGGGCCACGCGCCCGGGCATGTCGTCGGCGGCGACCGCGTCGCCGTTGACCAGGCACGGGCCGCTGTCGGCATCGACGATCTCCTGCGGCAGGTTGGAGATGCGGATCGTGCCGTCGGCGCACAGCACCGCGGCGGTGCGCAGCACGTTGCGCAGCTGCCGCAGGTTGCCCGGCCAGGCGTAGCTGAGCAGCTTGTGCAGCGCGTCCTCGCTGATGCGCACGTGCTGCTCGCCGCTCTCCTCGCGCAGCAGGGTGCGGATCAGTTCGGCCTTGTCGCTGCGCTCGCGCAGCGGCGGCAGGTGCAGCACCACGCCGTTGAGGCGGTAGTACAGGTCCTCGCGGAATTCGCCGGCGGCCACCATCTGCCCCAGGTCGCGGTGGCTGGCGCTGATCACGTGCAGTTCCAGCGGCATCGCCCGGTCGCTGCCCAGCGGGGTCACGCTCTGTTCCTCCAGCACGCGCAGCAGGCGCGTCTGCAACGGCAGCGGCATGTCGCCGATCTCGTCCAGGAACAGGGTGCCGCCGCTGGCCTGCAGCAGCTTGCCGTGGCGGCCCTCGCGCGCGGCATCGGTGAAGGCGCCGCGGGCGTAGCCGAACAGCTCGCTCTCGATCAAGGCTTCCGGGATCGCCGCGCAGTTCACCGCCACGAACGGCCGCGCCGCCCACGGCGAGCCGCGGTGCACCGCCTTGGCGAATTCCTCCTTGCCGGTGCCGGTGGCGCCGCACAGCAGGATCGACACGCGGTGCGCGGCCAGCTTCAGCGCGTTGTCCAGGTTGTGGCGCATGCGCGGATCGGAACCGACGTGTTCGCGCGCGTACGCGGCTTCGCCGCTGTCAGCGCTGGCGGCGCGCGCGCGGCCGTCGGCGCCGCTGTGCCGCGGCGGCTGCGCCAGGGCGAAGAAACGGCGCCCGTGGCAGGCGCAGCGGATCGACCACAGCGTGCTGGCGTCGTTGCGCGCGCGCTGCTCCACCGTGTCGAAGTCCAGCTGCATCACCTGCGAGATGTCGCGCCCGACCAGCAGGCTGCGGTCGGCCTTGCCGAGCTGTTCCAGCGCCGCCTCGTTGACCGCGAGCACGCGGCCGTCGCCGCCGATCGCCATCAGCGCCTCGTGCAGCAGGCCGGCGAACTCGGGGCGGCTGTGGAAACGCAGGATCCATGCGTGCCGGTACTGCTCCAGGAAATACGAACGCGCGATCTGCGCCGCCGACATGCGCACCAGCGCGCTGGTGTGGCGCTGCACCAGCTTGGTGTCGCGCGCGTCCGGGGTGGAGGCGTCCAGCACCGCCAGCAGTTGCCCGTGCGGGTCCAGGATCGGCGCGCCGCTGCACGACAGCGGCAGGTGCCGGACCAGGTAGTGCTCGCCGCGGTGCACGCCGAGCGCGCTGCGCTCCACCGCGCAGGTGCCGATGCCGTTGGTGCCCTGGTAGCGCTCGGCCCAGCTGGCGCCGCAGAACAGCCCGGTCTCGCGGAACTCGCGCAGCAGCGCCGGGTCCTGCACGCTGTGCAGCAAGGTCGCCTCGGCGTCGGCGAACACCACCGCATAGCCGCCGCCGGCGATCTGCTCGTAGAGGTTCTCCATCTCCACCTTGGCGATGCGCAGCACCTCTTCCAGCCGCTGCTGGCGCTCGCGCAGGCCGCTGCCGTCGTGGACCATCGGCGACGGCGTGGTCTCCGGGGTCAGCCCGTACTCGTTCAGGCAGCGCTGCCACGAGCGCGCCAGCGCCGGCGGCAGCGGTTCGATCTGGCGGAAATGGCGCATCCGCGCCAGCAACGCGGATTCGGCCTCGGCGGCGGACGACGCTCCGGTCGTGGCCTGGGAGAGGTTGGCGACAGTCAACTCCGACACGTGCGCATCCTCGGTCCCACCCGGGACCAGGCGGCCAGTGACGCACAAACCGGGCCTTGGCTCAAACCGCAGTGCAGCAAAAGTCGGGATTGGGGAGTCGGGATTGGGGATTGGCAAGAGCGGCTTGCCTGCGGCGGATCCCTTTCCGCGCTGGGTCCAAAACGAAAAAACCGCGCGATCGCGCGGTTAGCCGTGGCCTCAAAGCACCAGATCCCCGCTTTTACGAATCCCCAATCCCGACTCCCGAATCCCGGCCCTTCAACGAATCCCCAATCCCCAATCCCCAATCCCGGCCTTACAGCGCATAGCCGAACTGCTGCTTGAACTGGTCGTTGAACTCTTCGAAGTCGAAGCGCTGGTTCTGCGTGCCCGGGTGTTCCACCTTCAAGGCGCCCATCAGGTTGCCCATCCGCCCGATCGTCAGCCAGTCGCAGCCGCGCTGGATGCCGAAGATCAGGCCGGCGCGGAACGCGTCGCCGCAGCCGGTCGGGTCGACCACGCGGCGCTCGTGCGCCGGCGGGATGTCGTAGGTCTTCTCCGGGGTGTACACCAGCGCGCCCTTCGGGCCCTGGGTGGTGATGTAGGCCTGCACCCGCGAGACGATGTCCTGCTCGTTCCAGCCGGTGCGCTCCTGCAGCAGGTTGGACTCGTAGTCGTTGACCACCACGTAGTCGGCCTGTTCGATGAAGGTGCGCAGTTCCGGCCCGTTGAACAGCGGCATCGCCTGGCCGGGGTCGAAGATGAAGGGGATGCCGCCGGCGGCGAATTCCTCCGCGTTCTGGATCATGCCCTCGCGCCCGTCCGGGCCGACCAGGCCCAGGGTCACGCCCGGCACGTCCTTCACGTGGTTCTCGTAGCTGCGCATCATCGCGCCCGGGTGGAACGCGGTGATCTGGTTGTTGTCGTGGTCGGTGGTGATGAACGCCTGCGGGGTGAACAGCTCCTCGATCACCTTGACCCGCGACAGGTCGATGCCCAGCGTCTCGAAATGCTCGCGGTACGGGCCGAAGTCCTGGCCCACCGTGCCCATCGGGATCGGGTCGCCGCCCAGCAGGTGCAGGTTGTAGGCGATGTTGCCGGCGCAGCCGCCGAACTCGCGGCGCATCCGCGGCACCAGGAACGACACGTTCAGGATGTGCACCTTGTCCGGCAGGATGTGGTTCTTGAACTGGTCCGGGAACACCATGATGGTGTCGAAAGCGAGGGAACCACAGATCAGTGCGGACATCGGGCAGGCCTTGGCGGAGGGATGAGCCCGCATTCAGGCGGGCAGCGTGCGGGGTCGCCGCGGCGCAAAGGGTAACGGCTGCGGCCGGACAGGGCCAGACGCACGACGCGCGGCGGTCGCGCGCGGCGCGCAACGCGCGGTTTTAGCGAGAATTTTCCTTGCTCGCACCCAGGTGGGTTGTTACGCTAGCAGACTTCGTTTTCTGCCCATTTTTTCGCCATTCGGCGACGGCACGCGACTCCCCAGGACCCAATCCCCCGATGTTCAAGAAACTCCGCGGCATGTTCTCCAACGACCTGTCCATCGATCTGGGCACGGCCAACACCCTCATCTACGTGCGTGGCCAGGGCATCGTGCTGAACGAACCGTCGGTGGTCGCGGTGCGCCAGGACCGGGCGATCGGCGGTACCCGGTCGGTGGCCGCGGTCGGCGCCGAGGCCAAGCAGATGCTCGGCCGCACCCCGGGCCACATCACCACCATCCGCCCGATGAAGGACGGCGTCATCGCCGACTTCACCTACACCGAGGCGATGCTGAAGCACTTCATCAAGAAGGTGCACAAGTCGCGCTTCCTGCGCCCGAGCCCGCGCGTGCTGGTGTGCGTGCCGGCCGGCTCGACCCAGGTCGAGCGCCGCGCGATCAAGGAATCGGCCGAGGAGGCCGGCGCGCGCGACGTGTACCTGATCGAGGAGCCGATGGCCGCGGCGATCGGCGCCGGCATGCCGGTCACCGAGGCGCGCGGCTCGATGGTCATCGACATCGGCGGCGGCACCACCGAGGTGGCGGTGATCTCGCTGAACGGCATCGTCTACTCGCAGTCGGTGCGCATCGGCGGCGACCGCTTCGACGAGTCGATCACCAACTACGTGCGCCGCAACCACGGCATGCTGATCGGCGAGGCCACCGCCGAGCGGATCAAGCTGGAGATCGGCTGCGCCTATCCGCAGGCGGAGGTGCAGGAAATGGAGATCTCCGGCCGCAACCTCGCCGAGGGCGTGCCGAAGATGATCAAGATCAACTCCAACGAGGTGCTCGAGGCCCTGCACGAGCCGCTGTCGGGCATCGTCTCGGCGGTCAAGCTGGCGCTGGAGCAGACCCCGCCGGAGCTGTGCGCCGACGTGGCCGAGCGCGGCATCGTGCTGACCGGCGGCGGCGCGCTGCTGCGCGACCTGGACCGGCTGATCTCCGAGGAGACCGGCCTGCACGTGCAGGTCGCCGACGACCCGCTGACCTGCGTGGCCCGCGGCGGCGGCCGTGCGCTGGAGCTGGTGGACATGCACGGCAACGAGTTCTTCGCGCCGGAGTGATCGTGAAGCCGGGAATGGGGAGTGGGGAATGGGGAATCGAACGGCCCCTCCGCACCGACATTGCCGGCTCCGCCGCCGCTACCTTGCCTGCGGCCCGGCCTGATCAAGCCGGGGATGCGCTGTTGCTTTCCGATTCCCCATTCCCGATTCCCCAATCCCGGCTTTAACTGTGCCTCCCTACGCCGGTCCTCCCGTCACTGCCCGCCCGGGCGAAGCCGCCAGCACGCCGCGCCTGCTGGCGTACCTGGCCCTGGCGGTGGTGCTGATCGTGCTCGACGCGCAGGCCGGCTGGCTGGCCCAGGTGCGCAGCCAGACCAACCTGCTGGTGCAGCCGCTGTGGGCGCTGGCCGGGTTGCCCGGCCGGCTCGGCTCGCAGGTGCAGGAGAACGCGGCCAGCCATGCGCAGCTGGTCAAGGACAACCGCGCGCTGCGCAACGAGCTGCTGATCGCCAAGGCGCGGCTGACCCGGCTGCAGACCGCGGCGCTGGACAACGCGCAGCTGCGCGAGCTGCTGGGCGTGGCCGAGCGCCGCGGCCTGGACGTGCAGCTGGCGCCGATCCTGGACATCGACCTGGACCCGACCCGGCAGCGCCTGGTGCTCGACGCCGGCGGCCGCGACGGGGTGCACGTCGGCCAGGCGGTGATCGACGCCGGCGGCCTGATGGGCCAGGTGATCGAGGTGACCCCGCTGCATTCCACCGTGCTGCTGCTGACCGACCCGGACCACGCGGTGCCGGTGACCGTGGCGCGCAACGGCGTGCGCCTGATCGTCTACGGCCGCGGCGACACCCTGGAACTGCGCGACGTGCCGCTCAGCGCCGGGGTCGAGGTGGGCGACGAGATCGTCACCTCCGGCCTGGGCGGGCGCTTCCCGGCCGGCTTCCCGGTCGGCACGGTGGCCACGCTGCGCCCGGACGACACCCACGCCTTCCTGGTCGGCGCACTGAAGCCGGCGGCGAAGCTGGACCGGGGGCGGGATGTGCTGCTGCTGCGACCTTCGGTCGCCGCAGCGGGATTGGGGATTCGGGAGTCGGGATTGGTGAAAAGCGGCGCCAATGGCGTCGGTGATGGTCATGGAATGCCAGCGGCGACCACGCAGCCTGTGTCCTCCCCTCAGCAGGCGACGCCTTCGCGGGCCACCAGCGACCAGCAGCGTCCACGGCCTGCGGCCACGTCCGCAGCCCCCAGGCAGCCAGTGCCTTCCCCAATCCCCAATCCCCAATCCCCAATCCCGGCTCCGAAGGAGCCCACCCAATGAGCCGCCCCCGCAGCAAAGGCTGGGTGCTCCCGGTCAGCGTGATCCTGGCGCTGTTGCTGGGCCTGCTGCCGTTGCCGCTGGTGCTGCAGCCGCTGCGCCCGTACTGGCTGGCGCTGGTGGTGGCGTACTGGGTGATCGAGACCCCGGACAAGGTCGGGCTGGGCTTCGCCTTCGCCATCGGCGTGGTCGCCGACCTGCTGTACGGCGGGGTGCTCGGCGAACAGGCGCTGCGGCTGGTGATCCTGAGCTTCATCCTGCAACGCTTCCGCGCGCGCATCCGCTTCTTCCCGATGTCGCAGCAGGCGCTGGCGATCGGCGGGCTGCTGCTCAACGACCGCATCGTCGCCGCGGCCGTGCACCTGGCGGTGGGCGAGCCGACCCTGCCGTGGAACTACTGGTGGGCGCCGCTGCTGGGCATGGCGCTGTGGCCGCCGCTGTTCGTGCTGCTGGACGCGCTGCGGCTGGGCCGGCGGAGCAAGTAGCGTGGCCTTCACCGCCCGCCGCACGCAGAAGAACCCGCACGCCGAGGCCGAGCAGTTCCGGCGCCGCGCGGCGCTGGGCTTCTTCGGCGTGCTGGTGGCGCTGATCGGCCTGGGCGCCTGGTACTTCAAGCTGCAGGTGCTGGACCACGACGTCTACGCCACGCGCTCGGACGCCAACCGCATCAAGCCGCGGCCGGTGGTGCCGGGGCGCGGCATGATCTACGACCGCAACGGCCGCCTGCTGGCCGAGAACGTGCCCGCGTTCCGGCTCGACGTGACCCCGGACAAGGTCGCCGACATGGACGCGCTGCTGGCCGAGCTGGGCAAGGTCATCGCGCTGTCGGCCGAGGACATCGAACGCTTCCAGGCCGCGCGCAAGGCCAGCCGCAGCTTCCGCCCGGTGACCCTGAAGCTGCGGGTCAGCGAGGAGGAGCGCGCGCGCTTCGCGGTGGACCGCTGGCGCTTCCCGGGCGTGGAGCTGGAGCCGTACCTGACCCGCCACTATCCCTACGGCGACCTGTTCGCGCACATCATCGGCTACGTCGGCCGCATCGACGAGAAGGACCTGGAGATGCTCGGCGAGGGCAACGCCGCGCTGACCCACATCGGCAAGTCCGGGCTGGAGCGCTATTACGAAGAGGAATTGCGCGGCAAGGTCGGCTACGAGCAGGTCGAGACCAACGTGCAGGGCCGCGCGATCCGCACCGTCGGCCGGGTCCCGGCGCAGTCCGGCGCCGACCTGCGCCTGTCCATCGACGCCGACCTGCAGCGCGCGATGGTCGCCGCGTTCGGCGACTACCAGGGCGCGGCGATCGCAATCGATCCGCGCACCGGCGAGATCCTGGCGATGGTCAGCCTGCCGTCCTACGACCCCAACCTGTTCGTCAACGGCATCTCCCATGCCGACTTCCAGGCGCTCAACAGCGATCCGTCGCGGCCGCAGTTCAACCGCCTGGTGCTGGGCGGGGTGGCGCCCGGCTCGACCATCAAGCCGTTCATGGGCCTGGCCGGGCTGGACAGCGGCACGCGCCGGCCGGAGGACAAGATCCTGTCCACCGGCATGTTCTACCTGCCCGGGGTCAGCCGCGGCTGGGGCGACTCGCACCGCGGCGGGCACGGCTGGACCGACCTGCGCAAGTCGATCGCGCAGTCGGTCAACACGTACTACTACAAGCTGGCCGTCGACATGGGCATCGGCAAGGTCGACCAGTACATGAACCGCTACGGCTTCGGCGCGCCCACCGGCATCGACCTGATGGGCGAGATCGGCGGCATCGTGCCGTCGCCGGCCTACAAGGCGAAAAGCCGCAAGGAAGCGTGGTATCCCGGCGACACGGTCAACATCGCCATCGGCCAGGGCGACTGGAAGGTGACGCCGCTGCAGCTGGTGCGCGCGGTGGCCGGCATCGCCGATGGCCAGCTGCGCACGCCGCACCTGGTGATGGCCCAGCGCGCCGCGTTCGACCAGCCGTGGGCGCCGGTCGCGCTCGGCCCGGGCAAGCCGATCAGCGACAATCCCGGCAACCTGATGGCGGTGCGCGAGGGCATGATGGACACCATGCGTCCGGGCGGCAGCGGGCATGCGATCGCCGTCGGTGCGCCGTACGAGATGGGCGGCAAGACCGGCACCGCGCAGGTGGTCAGCCGCAAGGGCCTGGCCGCGGTGGACCCGCGCAGCCTGCCGATGCACCTGCGCCACCGCTCGCTGTTCGAAGGCTTCGCCCCGGCCGCGCAGCCGACCATCGCGCTGGCGGTGGCGGTGGAGGGCGGCGGCTACGGCGCCAGCACCGCCGCGCCGATCGCGCGCAAGATCTTCGATGCCTGGCTGCTCGGGCGCCTGCCCGCCGGCATCGAGCCGCTGGACAGCCTGCGCGGCGCCACCGCGTTCGGCAGCCAGCTGTACTACGCCGAGGACCCGGGCTCGCGCGGCGCCGCCGACGCGGTGGCGCTGGCCGCCGGCGAGCGCCCGGTGCTGATCGGCCCGGTCGAAGTGGAGGCCGCCGCGGTGCCGCTGCCGGCGGCGCCGCCACCGATTCCCGACGAGATCCCGGACGAGCGATGAAGGATTTCCTGCGCTGGCTGGCCGATCTCGGCGGCCGCTTCGCCCGCACCCTGGACTGGCCGATGTGCCTGGCCCTGGGCGCGCTGATGGTGATCGGCCTGGCGGTGCTCAAGAGCGCCGGCGGCCAGGCCGGCGGCAACCACCTGATGCTGGCGCAGGCGATCCGCTTCGCGATCGGCGCGGCGGCGATGTGGGGCCTGTCGCGGGTCTCGGCGCTGCGCCTGCGCGCCTGGACGCCGCTGATCTATGCGCTGTCGATGCTGCCGCTGCTGGCGGTGTTCGCGCTGGGCACCGGCAAGTACGGCCGGCAGTGGCTGGACCTGAAGGTGTTCTACCTGCAGCCGGCCGAGCTGCTGAAGATCAGCATGCCGATGATGGTGGCCTGGTACCTGCACCGCGTGCCACTGCCGCCGCGCGTGCCCACGGTGCTGGTCAGCGCGGTCATCATCGGCATTCCCACCGCGCTGATCATGCTGCAGCCGGACTTCGGCACCGGCGTGCTGATCGCCGCCAGCGGCGGTTTCGTGCTGCTGCTGGCCGGGTTGCCGTGGTGGTGGGTGGGCATCGCGGTGGGCGGCGTCGCCGCGGCCGCGCCGGTGGCCTGGCTGTGGCTGCTGCGGCCTTACCAGAAGGACCGGATCATGATGTTCCTCAATCCGGAGAACGACGCGCTGGGCGCGGGCTGGAACATCATCCAGTCCAAGATCGCGATCGGCTCCGGCGGCCTGCACGGCAAGGGCTGGGGCCTGGGCTCGCAGTCGCACCTGAACTTCATTCCCGAACAGACCACCGACTTCGCGTTCTCGGTGCTCAGCGAGGAATTCGGCTGGATCGGCGTGGCCACGGTGCTGACCCTGTACCTGGTGGTGATCGGGCGCTGCCTGTGGATCGCCGCGCAGGCGCGCGACACCTTCTCGCGCCTGCTCGCCGGCGCCACCGGCCTGGCGTTCTTCGTCTACGTGCTGGTCAACGGCGGCATGATCTCCGGGCTGCTGCCGGTGGTCGGGGTGCCGATGCCGCTGATGAGCTATGGCGGCACCTCCGCGGTGTCGCTGCTGGCGGGGCTGGGCCTGGTCATGGCGGTCAAGGCGCACCGCCCGGTGCACGGCTACTGAGCCGCGGCGGCGGCCGGCGCGCGCAGGCTTAACCGCAAGTATGCGGTGATGTGGCAAACGATTGCGGCGTGTGTCGGCGCTGCGCACAATTCGCGTCGATGCCACGTCGCGGCGCCGCTGGTGCCGGCCCGCTGCGAGCGCAGGATCTGTTCCGGGTGAGCCATGCGCGGCGTCGATGCCGCCCAGCCGGCCCGCGTCCATCGAGGGGAGCCAACGCAGCGCATCGTCGATCCGGGCCCGGCCCGTTTCGCTCCCCCGCGTCCGTCTGCGTCATTCCCTCTCTCGTCTCCCCTGTGGTTCCTGTCCGCTCGGCCCTGCCGACATGGATGTGCGTTGATGAAATTCCTGCGATACCTGTTGCTGCTGAGCGTGGTGCTGGGCCTGGGCGGCTACGCGCTGATCCGTTACTACTTTCCCAAGGGCGCCATGCACAGCCACGGCTACGGACGGGTCGCGCTGACCCAGCCGGCCGGGCCGCCGCAGGGCATGGTGATCCTGTTCGCCAGCGGCAACCGCGCGCAGCGCCAGGCGGCGGCAGCGCGCATCGCCGCGACCGGCGCGGTGGTGGCGACGGTCGATGGCGACCGCTACCTGGCGCGCCTGCAGCGCGCCGGCAGCGGATGCGGCCATGCCTGGCACGATGCCGAGCAACTGAGCCGGCACCTGCAGCGCGACCTGCGCGGCGACCGCTACTTCCTGCCGATGCTGGCCGGGACCGGCGCCAGCGCGACCCTGGCCGAGCGCATCGTCGGCGCCGCGCCGGCGGCCACCCTGGGCGGCGCGATCGGCGTCGCGCCGGCGCCGACCGGGGTCTGCGCCGGCACCGCACACCCCAACGCCGCGCAGGGCTTCGTCGATGTCGCCGCGGCACCGGCGGCACCGGGGGCCTCTGCGGCAGCGGCGGCGGAGGCGGCGCTGGCCGCACGCGTGGCCGCGCACCTGCACGTGCCGGGCAGCGGCGGTGCGCTCGACGACCTGCCGTTGACCGAACTGCCGGTGCGCGTGCCGGGCGCGCCGCTGGCGATCGTGCTGTCCGGCGACGGCGGCTGGCGCGATATCGACAAGGGCATGGCCGAGGCCTTGCAGCGGCGCGGCATCGCGGTGGTCGGCTGGGACAGCCTGCGCTACTTCTGGCGCAGCAAGCCGCCGGCGCAGGCCAGCGCCGACCTGGCGCGGGTCATCGACCACTACCAGCAGCGCTGGCACCCGCAACGCGTGCTGCTGGTGGGCTATTCCTTCGGCGCCACCGCGATGCCGTTCATGTACAACCGCCTGCCGCCGGCGCAGCGCGCGCAGGTCGGCCTGCTGGCCTTGTTCGGCGTGGACCACAAGGCCGATTTCCAGATCCGCGTGCGCAACTGGCTGGACCTGGGCGATGCCGACGACGCCAGGCCGGTGCTGCCGGAGATCGCGCGCATCGCGCCGTCGCAGCTGCTGTGCGTGTACGGCGACAAGGAGAAGGACACGGTGTGCCCGGAGCTGCGCGACAGCGGCGCGCAGATCGTCGCGCTGCATGGCGGCCACCATTTCGACCAGCATCCGGCCGGCTTGGCGACGATCGTAGACGATCGCTGGCGGCGACTCGCGGAAGACGCCGGTCGTCCTGTTGCTGCAATCGATTTCAGGCACTCTCGCGCAGCCGCGGTACAGCCCGTGCCGCTGCGTACCCCACCTGGAGCCCTGCAATGACGTCCCGTACAACTTTCCCGGTCCTCGGCTGCCTGCTGGCGCTGGCGACGCTCGACGCATCCGCCGCCACCGGCGATACGCGCATGGTCGCCGAGCCGACCGTCCCCAGCGTCTGCGGGCAGCCGCTCGTCGCCGCGCTGCAGACGGGCGATCGCACCTTCAGCGCCGCACAGGAACAGAGCCCGCCGGATACCGCGCGCATCCAGGCCGCGTTGGACACCTGCGCGGCCGCCGGCGGCCGCACGGCGGTGCTGTTGCGTGCCGGCGCCGGCAACGCCTTCCTCAGCGGGCCGCTGACCATCGGCAGCAACGTGACCCTGGTGATCGACGCCGGCGTCACCCTGTTCGGCTCGCGCAAGCCGTCGGACTACCAGGTCGCCGGCGCCAACGCCTGCGGCAAGGCCGCCGGTTCCAGCGGCGGCTGCCGCGCGCTGATCAACCTCAAGGGCAAGTCGCTGGGGGTGATGGGCCTGCGCAACAGCGCCGGCCGCCAGGGCACCATCGATGGCCGCGGCGACCTGCCGATGCTCGGCGGCAGCGACAGCTGGTGGCAGTTCGGCGAGAAGGCCAAGGCGAGCAACCTGACCCAGAACAGCCCCGACCTGATCAAGGTGCAGAATTCCAGCGACGTGAGCTTCTACCACGTCAATCTGATCAACGCGCCGTACTTCCACCTGTTCGCGCACATCGCCGACGGTCTCACCATCTGGGGCGTGCGGGTCAAGGCGCCGGCCAGCAGCCCGAACACCGACGGCCTGGACCTGGACAGCGTCAGCAACGCCACCCTGTACGACAACGACGTGATGGGCGGCGACGACGGCGTGGCGATCAAGACCATCGCCTCCAGGTCGGCCAACATCAGCGTGCGCAATTCGCGCTTCTACGGCACCCACGGCCTCTCCATCGGCAGCGAGGTGATGTACGGCGTGGACAATGTCCTGGTCGACGGCAACAGCGTGGTCGGCAGCGATGCCAACGGCACGCCCAGCACCGACAACAACGGCCTGCGGATCAAGACCGGCCTGGCCAAGGGCGGCGCGGTCAACGACGTGACCTACCGCAACACCTGCCTGTTCGGCGTGGCCAATGCATTGGTGATCAACCCGCTGTACAGCGGCGGCAGCAGCGGCACCGTGCCGACCTTCACCAAGATCGTGGTCAACGGCCTGAAGGCGCAGGGCTCGCCGAAGGGCAAGGGCAATGCGGTGCAGGGCTACAACGCGTCGGCGCCGCTGGACCTGGTGCTGGCCAACGTGTCCGCGGACGTCACCGCATTGAAGGCCAGCAACGCGCGCATCGGCGTGGACCGCTCCAACCTGCAACTGACCGCCGACAGCACGGCCAGCACCTATGCGACCTCGGTGTCCGGCGCGGTGCCGGCGTGCAGCGCCAAGCCGGTGTTTCCCGCGCTGTAGGGTCCGTTGCCGCGACGCCGGCGCCGCCCCGGCCCCGGCCCCGGCCGGCCTGGTCGCCGCCGGCGTCGTCCAGCGCCTGTACCGCAGGCCAATGCGGCGGCCGCAATTGATCGCAATCAATGTTCGCGCCTGGCCGCGAGCGCACCGTGCCTGCAGTTCCCCACAGGCACCGATCCATGGCGTTCACCGTAGCGGTAGTGAAGGAAGAGCAGGCCGGCGAGCGCCGCGTGGCGATGGTGCCCGCGGTGCTGCCGAAGCTGGCGAAACTGGGCGCGCAGCTGCGCCTGCAGTCCGGTGCCGGCATGGCCTCGCGCCTGGCCGACGCGGCCTATGCCGGCGCCACCGTGCTCGACGACGCGCAGGAGGTCGTCGCCGGCGCCGACCTGGTGCTGGCGGTGCAGGCGCCCTCGCTGCGGACGCTGGCGGCGATGCGGCCGGGCAGCATGCTGGTGGCGATGCTGTATCCGGCCAAGGTGCCGGGCTTGCTGGACGTGTTGTGCGAACGCCGCATCACCGCGTTCGCGATGGAGACCGTGCCGCGGATCAGCCGCGCGCAGGCGCTGGACGTGCTGTCCAGCCAGGCCGCGCTGGCCGGCTACTACGCGCCGCTGCTGGGCGCGGTGCACCTGCCGCGGATCCTGCCGATGATGACCACCGCGGTCGGCTCGCTGCGCGCCGCGCGCGTGCTGGTGATGGGCCTGGGCGTGGCCGGCCTGCAGGCGCTGGCCACCGCGCACCGGCTCGGCGCGGTCACCGAAGGCTACGACGTGCGTCCGGAGACGCGCGAGCAGGCGCAATCGGTCGGCGCCAGATTCGTCGACACCGGCATCGACGCGCGCGGCGAGGGCGGCTATGCGCGCGAACTCACCGCCGACGAACGCGCCAAGGCCGCCGCGGTGCTGACCCAGCACATCCAGCAGGCCGACCTGATCGTCACCACCGCCAACGTGCCCGGCCGCACCGCGCCGATCCTGATCGACCGCGCGCAGATCGCCGGCATGAAGCCCGGCGCGGTGATCGTGGACCTGGCCGCCGACAGCGGCGGCAACTGCGAGGGCGGCGTGCCCGGGCAGACCGTCGAGGTGGGGCCGGTGACCATCGTCGCGCCGTTCAACGTGCCCTCGGCGCTGGCCCAGCACGCCAGCGAGCTGTACGCGAAGAACCTGCTGAACCTGCTCGAGCTGCTGGTGCGCGACGGCGCGCTGGCGCCGGATTTCGACGACGAGGTCGTGGCCGGCACCTTGCTGACCCGCGACGGCCGCGTCTGCCACCCCAGCGTGCAGGCCGTCGCGCCTGCACCCGCCGCCAAGGAGTCCTGAGCGATGAATCTCGACCTGTCGATGAGCTGGATGATCGCGTTGTACGTGTTCATGCTCGCCGCGTTCACCGGCTACGAAGTGATCGGCAAGGTGCCGTCGATCCTGCACACGCCGCTGATGTCCGGTTCCAACTTCATCCACGGCATCGTCGTGGTCGGCGCGATGCACGCGCTGTTCAACGCCGACAGCGTCGCCGGCCAGGCGATCGGCTTCGTCGGCGTGCTGCTCGGCGCCGGCAACGCCGCCGGCGGCTACGTGGTCACCGACCGCATGCTGGCGATGTTCAAGCCCAGCGCCAAGCCCGCCTCCGCCTCCGCCTCCGCCACCCCGAAGGAATAGCGCCATGCTGCAGTTACTGGTGGAACTGAGCGGGTTCGCCGCCGCCCTGTTGTTCATCCTCGGCCTCAAGCGCATGTCCTCGCCGGTGACCGCGCTGCGCGGCATCGTGCTGGCCGGCATCGGCATGCTGGTCGCGGTCGCCGCCGCGTTCGGCTATCTGGCCGACCTGCAGCCGGGCGCGCGGCCGCATGCGCTGACCAATCTCGCCCTGGCGTTGCTGGCGCTGGCGCTGGGCGGCGCCTGGGCCTGGCGCAGCGGGCGCAAGGTCGCGGTGACCGCGATGCCGCAGATGGTGGCGCTGTACAACGGCATGGGCGGCGGCGCCGCGGCGGCGGTCGCCGCGGTCGCGCTGACCTCGCGGCAGCCGCAGCACGGCGGCCTGCACCTGGCGGTGACCGTGCTCGGCGCGTTGATCGGATCGATCTCGCTGTCCGGTTCGGTGATCGCCTGGGCCAAGCTCGACGGCCGCATCGACAGCGCCTGGCGCTTCAAGGGCCAGAGCGCGTTCAACGCGGGCGTGTTCGTCGCCGCGCTGGCGCTCGGCGCGCTGGTCGTGGCGCAGGTCGGCGGCGGCTGGGCGGCGCTGGCGTTCTTCGTCGCCGCGCTCGGCTTCGGCGTGCTGATGACGCTGCCGATCGGCGGCGCCGACATGCCGGTGGTGATCTCGCTGTACAACGCCTTCACCGGCCTGGCGGTGGGCCTGGAAGGCTTCGCGCTGCAGAACCCGGCGCTGATGATCGCCGGCATGGTGGTCGGCTCGGCCGGCACGTTGCTGACCGTGCTGATGGCCAAGGCGATGAACCGCTCGCTGGCCAATGTGCTGTTCAGTAATTTCGGCGACGGCGCGGCGGTGGCGCAGGGCGACGTGCAGGGGCGCATGACCGCGGTCGATGCCGGCGATGCGGCGGTGGCGATGCGCTATGCCTCCAGCGTGATCATCGTGCCCGGCTACGGCCTGGCGGTGGCGCAGGCGCAGGCGCGGCTGTACGAACTGGTCAAGCTGCTGCAGGCCGCCGACGTGGACGTGAAGTTCGCGATCCACCCGGTCGCCGGGCGCATGCCCGGGCACATGAACGTGCTGCTCGCCGAAGCCGGCGTGCCCTACGACCTGATCTTCGACATGGAAGACATCAACGACAGCTTCGCCAGCACCGACGTGGCGCTGGTGATCGGCGCCAACGACGTGGTCAACCCGGCCGCGCGCACCGACAAGGCCTCGCCGATCTACGGCATGCCGATCCTCAACGCCGACCAGGCGCACCAGGTCTACGTGATCAAGCGCGGCCAGGGCAAGGGCTACGCCGGCGTGGAGAACCTGCTGTTCTACGGCGACAACTGCGACATGGTCTACGGCGATGCCGCCGCGGTGCTCAACCGCATGGTGCAGGCGGTCAAGGAACTGGCCGTCTGACCGAACCATCCGATCCGGCGTGGCGCGACGCGCCTGCGCTTCCCGACACATCCCACGAGGACATCACCATGGCTTATGCGACCCGCAATCCCTACACCGGCGAACTGCTCGCCAGCTTTCCCGAGGCCACCGACGCGCAGGTGCTCGCCGCGATCGGCGCCGCCGATGCCGCCTTCCAGCAGTGGAGGCACGCCTCCTTCGCCGAGCGCGCCAAGGTCATGCACGCGGCGGCGCAGCTGTTGCGCGCCGATGTGCGCGGCTATGCCCAGTTGCTGACCCTGGAAATGGGCAAGCTGATCGGCGAGGCCGAGGCCGAGGTGACCTTGTCGGCCGACATCTTCGAGTACTACGCGGTCAACGCCGAGCGCCTGCTGGCGCCGGAAGCGCTGCCGGTGGCCGATCCGGCCGAGGGCGAGGCGATCGTGGTGCACGACCCGCTGGGCGTGCTGCTGGCGATCGAGCCGTGGAATTTCCCGTACTACCAGATCGCGCGGATCATCGCCCCGCAGCTGTCGGCGGGCAACACGGTGCTGCTCAAGCACGCCTCCAACGTGCCGCAGTGCGCGGCCAGGTTCGAGGCGCTGATGGCCGAGGCGGGCCTGCCGGCCGGCGCGTTCGCCAACCTCTACGCCACCCGCACCCAGGTGGAGACGATCCTCAACGATCCGCGCGTGCACGGCGTGGCGCTGACCGGCTCGGAGGGCGCCGGCGCCATCGTCGCCGCGCAGGCGGCCAAGGCGCTGAAGAAGTCGACCATGGAACTGGGCGGCGCCGACGCGTTCGTGGTGCTGGCCGACGCCGAACTGGACAAGACGGTGAAGTGGGCGGTGTTCGGCCGCCACTGGAACGGCGGCCAAGTGTGCGTGTCGTCCAAGCGCATGATCGTGGTGCGGGAGGTGTACGCGGAATTCCTGCGTCGCTACCGCGCGGGCGTGGCGGCGCTGAAGGCCGGCGATCCGATGGATCCGGCGACCACGCTGGCGCCGCTGTCCTCGCAGGGCGCGGCCGACGAACTCAAGCTGCAGATCGCCGCGGCGGTCGAACACGGCGCCACCGCCACCGAGGTCGGGCCGCCGGTGCCGACGCAGGGCGCGTTCGTGCAGCCGACCATCCTGACCAATGTGACCCCGGACAACCCGGCCTACCACCAGGAGTTCTTCGGCCCGGTGTCGATGCTGTTCGAGGCCGCCGACGAGGACGATGCGGTGCGCATCGCCAACGACTCGCCGTTCGGGCTGGGCGGCTCGGTGTTCACCGCCGACACCGCGCGCGGCGTGGCGGTGGCCAGGCGCATCTCCACCGGCATGGTGTTCGTCAACCATCCGACCATGGTCAAGGCCGACCTGCCGTTCGGCGGCGTGCGCCGCTCCGGCTACGGCCGCGAGCTGATCGGGCTGGGCATCAAGGAGTTCGTCAACCACAAGCTGATCGACGTGGTGGACATCGACGCGCCGTTCTGAGCGTCGCTGCCGCGCGCGACCCCGGGCCGCCGCTGGGCAACCAGCGGCGGCCTTTGCGTTGTGCGGCTGGCGATGGCGCCGCCGGTGGCGGCTTCAGGCCGCGGCTTGCCACCGCGCCTGGACCGGATGAATGCGATGGCACGCTTGACTGGCGGCAAAGTTCTTTTGTTTCATGGCGTTATTGGTGGAAATTCATCTGGACTCTGTTAACCTGCCGGCATGATTCGACGCTCGCTGATTTGCCTGATCACGCTTGGCCTGGTCGCATGCGCGACCCAGCCCAAGGCACCGCCGCCGCCGCCGCAGGCCAATGCGCTGCCGCAGACCGCGCCGCGCCCGGCGCTGCCTGCCGGGACGGCGCCCGAGGCGGTGCCCGCGCCGCCGGTCGATCTGACCCCGGTGCCGTTCGAGATCGCCCGCGCCAACTTCGTCCGCGACACCGCGGCCAAGTACGGCCTGGACCCGGCGCAGATCGAGGCGACCCTGGCGCAGGCGCAGTTCAAGGACGCGATCGTGGCGGCGATGTCGCGCCCGGCCGAGCGGGTCAAGCCGTGGAACGAATACCGGCCGATGTTCATCAGCCAGGCGCGCATCGACGGCGGCCGCGCGTTCCTGGCCACGCATCGCGAAGAACTCATGCGGGTGCAGGCGCGCACCGGCGTGCCGCCCGAGATCATCGTCGCGATCATCGGCGTGGAGACCAGCTACGGCAAGAACGCGGGCAGCTACCGCGTGCTCGACGCGCTGTACACGCTGGCCTTCCGCTACCCGCGCAGCGGCGACCCGGCCAAGCTCGAGCGCGAGGTGCGCCGCGAACTGTTCTTCCGCGACGAACTGGGCCAGCTGTTCGCGCTCGGCCGCGAGGAGAACCTGGACATCGCCAGCCTGGTCGGCAGCTACGCCGGCGCGATGGGCCTGGGCCAGTTCATGCCGTCCAGCTACCGCCAGTTCGCGGTGGACGGCAATGGCGACGGCAAGCGCAACCTGTTCACCGACTACGACGACATGTTCTCCTCGATCGCCAACTACTTCGTCAAGAAGGGCGGCTGGGTGCGCGACGGCGCGGTGGCGGTGCCGGCCACGCTGCGTCCCGGCGCCGAGGAATTCAATCCCACCGACTGGACCCCGAGCTACTCGCTGGCCGACCTGGCCGCGCGCGGCTACCAGCCGGCCGCACCGGTCGCGGCCGGCGCCACCGCCACCCCGATCACGCTCGACGGCAGCGCCGGCAAGCAGTACTGGCTGGGCTTCCAGAACTACTACGCGATCACCCGTTACAACATTTCCAAGATGTACGCGATGGCCGTGTACCAACTGTCCCAGGCCATCGCCGGCAAGGAGTTACCCCCGGCATGAACCCGAACGCGCTGCTCCGGATCGTCCCCGTCGTCGCACTGCTGGCGCTGGCCGCCTGCAGCAGCGCCCCGAAGAAGACCGCCGGCGGCGCCGCCGCAGCGCCCGGGGTCCGGGTGGAAGGCCGCGGACCGGCGCACGTCGCCACCGGCTGCCCGTCCACCTCGCCGTACGCACCGGCCAAGGAGGACCCGTCCACGCGCGGCAACTACACCGCCGGCGGCCTGTACGCGCCCGGCGTCAGCGACAGCACCCCGGACTACGTGCCCAACGTAGCCTGCATTCCCGAGCCGCTGGTCACCGACGAGCCGCGCTCGGCGATCGGCAACCGTTCGCCGTACATGGTGCTGGGCCGCGAGTACAAGATCATCGACGACCCGCACAGCTACGTCGAACGCGGCACCGCCTCGTACTACGGCAGCAAGTTCCATGGCCGCCTGACCTCCAACCGCGAGGTCTACGACATGTACGCGTTCACCGCCGCGCACAAGACCCTGCCGCTGCCGAGCTTCGCCCTGGTCACCAACCTGGACAACGGCGAATCGGTGGTGGTGCGGGTCAACGACCGCGGCCCGTTCCACGACGACCGGGTCATCGACCTGAGCTACGCGGCGGCGGTCAAGCTCGGCATCACCGGCAAGGGCACCGGCCGGGTCGAGGTGCGCGGGCTGACCCCGGCCGACAACGGCAACCTGCTCGCGTCGCGCCGCACCGGCAAGCAGGTCGCGACCGGCACCGCGCTGGCCAGCGCAGCGGGCGCGGGCGCCGCCGCGCAGTCCGCCGCGGCGCGCCGCGCCACCGACATGGACAACCTGGTCAAGGCCTTGCCGGCCAAACCGGCCACCACCGTCGCCGCGGCCAGCGTGCCGGCACGCGGCACCGCGACGTCCACTGCTGCCGCGCCCAGCGCCGCCACCGCGACCGCCGCGGCCGCCGCCTTGCCGGAAGGCGAGCGCTGGCGCTACCGGGTGCAGGCCGATGCCGATACCGCGGCCAATGCCGATCATTTCGACGACTGGATGAAATCGCGCGGCGTGCGCGTGGCCACCGGCAAGCCGGCCAAGGTCGCCGCACCCGTGGCCGCCGCCCCGGTCCAGACTAGGCGCGGCGCGACGCCGCCCGCCGCCACACCGGCTGCTGTCGCCAGCGCGGCGCCGGCGGCTGTGGTGCCCGCCGCGCCGGTCGCGTCGGCGGCCCGCGCCGCCGCCGACAACGCCGCGGCGCGCGGCCCGCTCGGCATCCTGCTGCAGGTGGCCAGCTTCGCCAGCCGCGAGAACGCCAACCGCGCGCTGTCGCAACTGGCCTCGGCCGGCATCGTCGGCGCCAGCGTCAGCGACATCGTGTCCGGCGGGCGCACGCTGTGGCGGCTGCGGGTCGCGGCCGAGGACCATGGCCGCGCCGCCGAACTGGCCAGCCGCATCGCCGGCCTGGGCTTCGGCCGCCCGCAGATCGTCAAGGACTGAGCCCGCGGGCGGCAGCGCGGCCTGCGGCAGGCGCCAGCGTGCGCTCGACGCAATCGCGTTTTCCGTGCCTTCCGCTTAACGCCGCCTTCCGCCTGCGCCGCGATGGCGGCCGGGCGGGCGCCGGCTGGCCCTACAATGCCTCGTTTACCATCGGCCCTCGGGCCCGCCAGGAGTCGTTTTAGATGAAATTCCGCTTCGCCGTCGCCGCCGTGGCGACCTTCGCCGTCGGCCTGGTTTCCGCGCAGACCCCCGGCCCGGTGCCGGCACCGCCTGCCGCTGCCGCGCCCGCCGCCGTGGCGATCCCGCCGGCGCCCAAGCCGGCCGTGTCCAAGTCCTGGGTGCTGATGGACTACGCCACCGGCCAGGTGCTGGCCGGCGAGAACGAGCACGTGCAGGTGGCCCCGGCCAGCATCACCAAGGTGATGACCTCCTATGTGGTCGCCGCCGAGCTGAAGCTGGGCAAGATCAAGCGCGACGACCAGGTCATGCTCAGCGAACGCGCCTGGCGCGAGGGCGGCGCCGGCACCGACGGCAGCTACAGCGGTTTCCCGGTCAACCAGACCGCGCGCCTGGAGGACATGGAAAAGGGCATGGCGATCCAGTCCGGCAACGACGCGGCGATCGCGCTGGCCGAGCACACCGCCGGCAGCGAGGAAGCCTTCGCCGCGCTGATGAACAACTATGCGTCCAAGCTCGGCATGACCGGTTCGCACTTCGTCAATGCCCACGGCCTGTCCGCCGAAGGCCACCACACCACTGCCTACGACCTGGCGCTGCTGGGCCGGGCGATGGTGCGCGACTATCCGGAAACCTACGCCTACAACAAGATCAAGGAATTCCGGGTCGGCGACATCACCCAGCAGAACCGCAACCTGCTGCTGTGGCGCGACCCCAGCGTGGACGGCATCAAGACCGGCCACACCTCCGAGGCCGGCTATTGCCTGCTCAGCTCCGCGCAGCGCGGCGACCAGCGCCTGATCGCGGTGGTGATGGGCGACAGCTCCGAGAAGCAGCGCGCCGAGGACAGCCTGGCGCTGCTGAACTGGGGCTTCCGCTTCTTCGAGACCCACCGCCTGTACGAGCCGGGCAAGCAGGTCGCGCAGCAGCGCGTGTGGAAGGGCACCGAGAAGGAAGTGCTGCTGGGCGTGGCGCAGCCGCTGCTGGTCGGCGTGCCGCGCGGCCGCTACAACGAACTGAAGCCGTCGATCGACGTGCCCAAGACCCTGGAAGCGCCGATCAAGCAGGGCCAGGCGATCGGCACGGTGAAGGTCTCGCTGGACGGCAAGGTGATCGCGCAGGCGCCGCTGGTGGCGCTGAAGGCGGTCGACGAGGCCGGTTTCTTCAAGCGCCTGTGGGACAGCTTCTGGATGTGGTGGGAAGCCGAGTGAGTTGAAAAAAAGCCGGCTTGCGCCGGCTTTTTCTTGGGATTGGGGATTGGGGATTCGCCGAAGCGGGAGCGCTTTTCCAATCCCCAATCCCCAATCCCGGCCTTTCAGAGCCGCCTGCTGATCGTGAAGCTGCCGAACACCGGCGTCTGTTTCTGCAGGTCGAATTCGCGCGTGCTCCAGTAGCGCGCCAGCGCGAACTTCCACTTGCCGCGCATCACCGCCAGGCCGAAGCCGGCTTCGCCGACGAAGGGACGCTTCTTCACGCTGTGGCTGTCGCGGAAGGTGTTGCCGTCCAGGGTGATGTCGCGCAGCACCCAGCTCGCGTCGGTGGTCAGGAACAGGTGCGCCGACCAGCCGCGGCCCAGGCCGTAGCGCGGCGGGGCGGTGTTCTCGCCGGCCGGGCGCAGCGGCGAGCTGCCGAAATCGTCGGGCAGCTTCCAGCCGAAGCGCACTTCGCCGCCGGCGTTGGCGTGGGTCTGCAGGGTGCCGACCGCGCCGCCCCAGTGGCTGATCGCGTCCCAGCCCCAGCCGTCGGCGTTGACCGCCGCGTCGCCGGGCCAGCGGCGCATGCGCTCGTGCAGCAGGCGGAACACCGGTTCGTCGTGCAACTGGTTGTCCCAGCCTAGGAACTTCTCGTCACCGAGCGCATCGTGCACCGCGTCCTGCACCTGCTTGCCCTGCGCCGACGGGCCGACCATGCCCAGGGTCAGCTGGGTGGTGCGCAGGCGGTCGTGGTTGCGCGCGTTGTAGCCGAAGTTCACCGCCAGGATGCCGGCATAGGGACGGTCGTCCTTGATCAGGTCGCGGCGGGTCTTGTCGGTCGGGGTGAAGATGGCCTGGCCGAAGCTGAAGACCATGTTCTGCTGTTCGAACTCGCCCGGGTGCAGGCGTTCCAGGTAGCGGTTGACCGCCCGCGCCAGCCGCGGCAGGCAGGGATCGTCGGTGTAGTCGACCAGGTTCGGCGACACCAGGGTCATGCCGAAGCCGTTGGTATAGCCCTGGTCCTGGCCGGCGCCGCCGAACAGGTCGTTGTCGACGCGGAAATTCACCGTCGGCGGCGTCTCGTCCAAGGTGCTGCCGGTGCAGCGCTCGGCGGCGGTGGCGGGCAATGCGGCGAGGGCGAGCAGGACGGCGAAGGCGAGAGGCAGGCGCGATGACGGCATGGGCGACGTCCCTGTGCGGGGTAGGGGAGGGGAAGCTGAAGCGACGCTAACGGGCCGGCTGCGCGCACGCCGTGAAGCCGGCCGAGGAGATGCCGAAGGCCAGCATAGGACGCTACCGCGGCACGGTGAAAGCCATGCGACCGTATCGCTTCGTCCCATTGGCGTCGCTTGCCAACCCCGCTCGGCCGGTGACAGCGCGGGTTCCCGGCGCAAGCGCCGCTCCCGGGCGCAGGCCGCCCCCTGCGCGGCGCGGGCCGCGGCCTTGGGTTTGCCGGGCGCCGGCCCGATAATGCAGCCATGGATATCACCTCGGACAACCCCGAACACGGCTTCCAGTTCCCCGGCGTCTTCGAGCTCAGCGCGATGGGCACCGCCAACACCGGGCTGGAGACCGAGCTGCCGCGCCTGCTCGCCCAGGCCGGCGTGGACGTGCTGGAAGAGCGCATCAGCTGGAAGCATTCGTCCAACGGCAAGTACGTGTCGGTGCGGATCGCCTTCCGCGCCGCCGACCGCAGCCAGTACGACGCCGCGCACCTGGCGCTGCGCGAGCATCCGGAAGTGAAGTGGACGCTGTAGCCGACGCCGCGGCACTGCCGCCGCAAGCGGCGCCGGCAGTGCCGGCGTGCCGGGTCCGCGATCTCGGCCGCCAGCCCTACGCGCCGGTGTGGCGGGCGATGCAGCGCTTCACCGACGCGCGCGACGAGGCCAGCGCCGACGAGCTGTGGGTGGTCGAGCACGAACCGGTGTTCACCCTCGGCCAGGCCGGCAAGCCCGAGCACGTGCTGGCGCCGGGCGACATCCCCGTGCTGCACGTGGACCGCGGCGGCCAGGTCACCTACCACGGCCCCGGCCAGCTGGTGGTGTACCCGCTGCTGGACCTGCGCCGGCTCAGGATCGGCGTGCGCGATTACGTATGCCGGATCGAGCAGGCGATCATCGACACGCTGGACGAATGGAACATCCTCGGCCAGCGCCGTGACGGCGCGCCCGGGGTCTACGTCGGCGCGGCCAAGGTCGCCGCGCTCGGCATCCGCGTGCGCCGCGGCTGCACCTTCCACGGCCTGTCGTTCAATGTGGCGATGGACCTGGAGCCGTTCCACCGGATCAACCCCTGCGGCTACCAGGGCCTGCAGGTGACCTCGGTGCTAGACTTGGGCGGTCCCTCCGGCATGCAGGCCGTCAAACCGGTGCTGCTGGCCCAACTGGCGCGCCAGTTCGGGCTGACCCTGCAGCCGCTCGACGCCTTGCCCGACCTCACGCTCACGCACGCGGCCTGACCGCCTGCCCGCCGACGACGCCATGACCCAGCCCAGCGCACGCACCATTCCCTTGCAGGTCCTTTCCGGCGACAGCGCGCCCGCGCCGCTGCAGGCCGGCGTCAAGCAGCTGGGCGGGGACAAGATCAACCGCTCGCCGGTGCAGTTCGCCGACGCGCCGGTGCTGCGCAAGCCGTCGTGGATCCGGGTGCGGATCCCGTCCGGCAACGCGGTGCAGACCCTCAAGGCCAAGCTGCGCGAGAACCGCCTGGTCACGGTCTGCGAGGAAGCCAGCTGCCCGAACATCCACGAGTGCTTCAGCCACGGCACCGCCACCTTCATGATCCTGGGCGAGGTCTGCACCCGCCGCTGCTCGTTCTGCGACGTCGCCCACGGCCGGCCGAAGCCGCCTGACGCCGGCGAGCCGGCCAGCCTGGCGCAGACCGTGGCCGACATGGGCCTGCGCTACGTGGTGGTGACCAGCGTCGACCGCGACGACCTGCGCGACGGCGGCGCCCAGCACTTCGCCGACTGCATCGGCGCGATCCGCGCCGCCGCGCCGGCCACCCGCATCGAGATCCTGACCCCGGACTTCCGCGGCAAGGGCCGCATGGACCGCGCGCTGGAGATCCTGGCGACCAATCCGCCGGACGTGTTCAACCACAACATCGAGACGGTGCCGGACCTGTACCCGAACGTGCGTCCCGGCGCCGACTACCAGTGGTCGCTGACCCTGCTGCAGAAGTTCAAGGCGCAGCATCCGCGCATCGCCACCAAGTCCGGGATCATGCTCGGCCTGGGCGAGACCATGGAGCAGGTGCAGGCCACGCTGCGCGACCTGCGCGCGCACGACGTGGACATGATCACCATCGGCCAGTACCTGCAGCCGACCGCGCACCACCACCCGGTGATGCGCTACTGGACGCCGGAGGAATACAAGGCGCTGGAGGACTACGGCAACGCGCTGGGCTTCAGCCATGTCGCCTCCGGGCCGATGGTGCGCTCGTCCTACCACGCCGATCGCCAGGCCGCCGGCGCCGGCGTCGCCGCCTGAGCGCGCCCGTGCCGGGCTGATCCCGGATCCGATCGAGGCGTCCTGGCGTCGGTCCGGGGCGCCCGCCGTGCTGGCCGCCACGCCCGCCCGCCGCGCCTGCACCGGCACCATTCACATTTCGCTACCGAGCCGCGGCTAGTCTGGTTCAGGAACAGGTGACATGGCCTGCAACTTGCGGCACTGTCGTGTTGTCTCACGCGTTCTGCAGCCCCCCTGACGGCCTGGTGCCGAGAGTACGTAGATGAAATTCAAAGCTTCCGTCTTCCTGCTGGCGTTCGCGCTGACCGCGCCGCTGGCGCTGTTCGCGCGCACCGACGCGCCCGCGCTGCCGGCCGCGTCGACCGCCGACCAGTCCACCACCGCCAAGCTGGTGTACGGGCTGCTGTCCGACAGCCGCTATGCCTACCGGCCGCGCGCGCTGGACGAGGCGACGTCGAAGGAAGTCTTCAAGAAGTACCTGGAGACGCTGGACGGCAGCAAGCAGTTCTTCACCCAGGCCGACGTCGACAAGTTCGCCGGGTTCCAGGCCAACCTCGGCGCCAATATCGCCTCCGGCCAGCTGGAGCCGGCGTTCCAGGTGTTCGCCGTGTACCGGCAGCGCGTGGACGAGCGCATCGGCTATGCGCGCAAGCTGCTGAAGCAGGATTTCAGCTTCGACGGCCAGGAGAAGTTCGAGTACGACCGCAAGGACGTGCCGTGGCCCAAGGACAGCCAGGAGCTGGACGATCTGTGGCGCAAGTCGGTGATGAACGACTGGCTGCGGCTGAAGCTGGCCGGCAAGAAGCCCGAGGACATCCGCAAGACCCTGGACAAGCGCTACGCCAACCTCGCCGACTCGGTGAAGGAACTGAAGAGCGAGGACGTGTTCCAGTTCTTCATGAACGCCTACACCAACACCGTCGATCCGCACACCGACTACTTCACCCCGCGCACCGCCGAGAACTTCAACCAGCAGATGTCGCTGTCGCTGGAGGGCATCGGCGCGCAGCTGCAGAAGCAGGACGACATGGTGGTGATCCGCGAGGTCATCCCCGGCGGTCCGGCCGCGGTGGACGGCACGCTGAAGCCGGGCGACCGCATCGTCGGCGTCGGCCAGGGCAAGTCCGGCCAGGTCGAGGACGTGATCGGCTGGCGCATCGACGACGTGGTCGCCAAGATCCGCGGCGACAAGGACACCCAGGTGCGCCTGGAGTACATCCCGGCCGAGGCCGGCGTGGACGGCAAGCACCGCCAGTTGCTGCTGACCCGGCAGAAGGTGCGCCTGGCCGAGCAGGCCGCCAAGGGCGAGACCATCAGCCTGCCGGCGAAGGACGGCGAACCGGCGCGGCGCGTCGGCGTGATCAAGCTGCCGGCGTTCTACCAGGACTTCGAGGGCCGCCGCCGCAACGCCAGCGACTACGCCTCGGCGACCCGCGACGTGGCCAAGCTGCTGGCCGGCTTCAAGACCGACAAGGTCGACGGCGTGGTGCTGGACCTGCGCAACAACGGCGGCGGCTCGCTGGACGAGGCGATCGAACTGACCGGCCTGTTCATCGAGCAGGGCCCGGTGGTGCAGGTGCGCGAATCCGGCGGCCGCGTCACCGTCAACAGCGACGACAACCCGGCCGTGGCCTGGGACGGCCCGCTGGCGGTGCTGATCAACCGCGGCTCGGCCTCGGCCTCGGAGATCTTCGCCGGCGCCATCCAGGACTACGGCCGCGGCCTGATCATCGGCGAGACCAGCTTCGGCAAGGGCACGGTGCAGAACATCGTCGACCTGGACCGCTGGCCGGCCAACGAGACCGACCGCTTCGGCCAGGTCAAGCTGACCATCGCCCAGTTCTTCCGGGTCAGCGGCAGCAGCACCCAGCACAAGGGCGTGGTGCCGGACATCGCGTTCCCGGCCAGCGTCGATGCCACCGAGTTCGGCGAAAGCACCTATCCCAACGCGTTGCCGTGGACCCGCATCGCCGCGGTGCCGCACACCCAGTACGGCAACTTCGCGCCGCTGCTGCCGAAGCTGGAGACGCTGCATGCCGGCCGCATCGCCAGCGACAAGGAATTCCAGTGGTGGGAAGAGGACGTGCAGCAGTTCCGCACCGAGGCGGCGAAGAAATACGTGGTGCTCAACGAGGCCGAGCGCCGCGCCGAGCGCGAGAAGCAGGACGTGCAGCGCAAGCAGCGCCAGGAGACGCGCAAGCAGCTCGGCCTGCCGCTGGACCCGCTCGCCGACGACAGCAGCGACGACGGCCTGACCGGCAACGAGCGCGACATCGTCAAGGACGCCGCGCGCGAGAAGCTGGTCGACAAGCGCCCGGACCCGCTGCTGCGCGAGTCGGCCTCGATCCTGGCCGACGCGTTGAACCTGCTGGAGAAGGACCGCCCGCTGTCGGTGCAGGTGCTGCCGCAGTCCACCGGCCCGGGGCGCTGGGCGGACTGAGCCTGCTCGCCACCGCCGTGCGAAACCGAACGCGCCATCGCCCAGCGGTGGCGCGTTTTTCGTTGGGCGTTCGCGTGGCGGCGCGTCATCGCCTGCGCTCCGCGCTGCCGGTGTCGAGTGCGACGGCGGTGCGGCGGGTACGGTGCCGGGGTTCGCACTGCAGGAGGGGCTCGGGTGTCAGCCCCGACAGGCGGCCGACAGGCTCCCTGTAGGAGCGGCTTCAGCCGCGACCGCTTCACCGGTAACGCCCGGTCGCGGCTGAAGCCGCTCCTACAAGTGCGCATATCAGTCGGATCGAACGCGGCGCTAGCCCAGCGCTTGCCACAGCTGATGCACACCCAACGCCAGCAAGGTCAGGAAGAACACGCGGCGGAAGGCCTCGGCGGAAATGCGCCGGCGCAGGCGCGCGCCCAGCCACATGCCGATCGCGGTCGGCAGCAGCGCCAGCAGCGACGGCCCGAGCGCGCCGCGCGCGAACGCGCCGTGCCAGGCCAGTGCCGCCGCCAGCGCCAGCGTGGCGGTGAAGAAGCAGTAGCCCAGCGCGCGCATCAGCGTCTCCCGCGGCAGGTCCAGCGCGACCAGGTAGGGCAACGACGGCAACACGAACACGCCGGTGGCGCCGGTCAGCAGGCCGGTCGCCAGCCCGGCCGCCGGACCGGCCCAGGACTCGTGCCGCGGCGGCAAGCGGCCCTGCCAGCGGCTCAGGCCGAGCAGCGCGTACAGCGCCAGCAAGGCGCCGAGTCCGCCGCGCGCCAGCGCCGGATCGGCGCCGACCAGGATGCCGGCGCTGAGCCAGGTGCCGATCGCGATCGTCGCCAGCAGCGGCCACAGCCGTTGCAGCAGCGGCGTCGCGCCTTCGCCCCAGGCCTGCTGCAGATTGGTCAGCAGCGACGGCAGCACCAGTAGCGCGGCCGCTTCGGGCGGCGCCAGCCACAGCCCCAGCAAGCCCATTGCGACGGTCGGCAGGCCGGTACCGGCCACGCCCTTGACGAAGCCGGCCAGGCAGAACACCGCGGCGATCGGCAGTAGATGCGGGATGAGCGAGTGCATGCCTCCAGCATCGGCCGTGTCGCGGCACCGGACAATGCGCGATCGCTTCAGGCAGACTTCGGCAACGACGAAGGCTGGAGCGGCGATGCACCTGGATTTCATCGACTTGCGGCTGTTCGCGGCGGTGGCCGAGGCCGGCAGCATCACCGCCGGCGCCGAACGCGCCGCGCTGTCGCTGGCCGCGGCCAGCGCCCGCATCCGCGCGCTGGAACTGCAGGCCGGGGCGGCGCTGTTCGAGCGCGGCCGCCGCGGCGTGACCCTGACCGCGGCCGGCGCCGCGCTGTTGCGGCACGCGCGGCAGTTGCTGCGCCAGGCCGAGGCGATGCGCGTCGAACTGGGCGAACACGCCGGCGCCAGTCAGGCCACGGTGCGGCTGCTGGCCAATACCGCGGCGCTGTACGAGTGGTTGCCCGAGCTGCTGGCCGAGTTCCTGGTCGCGCATCCGCGCATCGACCTGGCCTTGCGCGAGCAGGGCAGCATGGCGGCCGCCGACGCGGTGCGCGAGGAACGTGCCGACCTAGCGGTGATCGCCGGCCATGCCGACCTGGCCGGGCTGCACGCGCAGCCGTTCCGCAAGGACCGGCTGGTGCTGGTGGCGGCGGCCACGCATCCGCTGGCGCGCGCGCCGCAGTTGCGCCTGGCGCAGCTATGGCAGACGGAATTCCTCGGCCTGGCCGACGACAGCGCGCTGCAGCGGCACCTGCGCACCCAGGCCGCGCGCGCCGGCGGCCAGTTGCGCATCCGCGCCCACGTGCACGGCATCGAACCGCTGTGCCGGATGCTGGCGCGCGGCGCCGGCGTGGCGATCCTGCCGCAGGCCGCGCTGGCCCGGGTCAGCGTGCGCGAGCACCTGGTCGCGGTGCCGCTGGACGAACCGTGGGCGCCGCGCCAGCTGTCGATCGTGTGGCGGCCGTCGCCGGCGCCGTCGCCGGCGCTGCGCCAGTTGCTGGACTGGCTGTGCGCGCACGCCGACGGCGCAGCGGCGGCAGGCGCGGGATGAGGTCTGGCGCGCCGCCTGCACGGCTCACTGCGGCCAGGCGAACTCGGCCACGACCGGGAAGTGGTCCGACGGCCAATGCCCCTGCGGCCGCGCATCGAGCGTGGCGAAGTGGGTGGCGCGCAGCCCGCGCGACAGGATCCAGTCGATGCGCCGGTCCGGATGGCCGGTGAAATCGTGGAAGGTCGCTTCCGGCCCCTGCGCGTGCGGCGCCTGCGCGCGCGCGTCGGCCAATGCCGGGACCAGGGTGCGGTAGGTCGGCGAATCCGGCGCGGTGTTGAAGTCGCCGGTGACCACCACCGGCACGTCGGCCGGCAAGGCCTGCAGGCGCGAGAGGATCAGCGCGGCGCCCTTGGCGCGCGCCGCCTCGTCCTCGTCGCGATACGGCAGGTGGGTGTCGAACAGGTAGAAGCGGCGGCCGTCGGCGATGCGTTCGAACAGCCCCCAGTTCACCATCCGCGGCAGCGGGTGGCCCCAGCTGATGCTGCCGACCACGCTCGGCGTGTCCGACAGCCAGAAGTCGCCGGAGTCCAGCAGCTTCAGGCGGCGGCTGTCGTAGAACACGCCCATGCGCTCGCCGTCCTCGCTGCCGTCGCGGCTGCGCCCGAACCAGCGGTAGTCGGGCAGTTGCGCGGCCAGGTAATCGGCCTGCAGCTTGACCAGCTCCTGGGTGCCGAACACGTCCGGATGCTGCGCGCGGATCAGCGCCGCCATCGCGCTGCGGCGGATCTCCCAGCGCTTGTCGCCGTCGGTATCGACCGGCACGCGCACGTTGAAGCTCATCACCTTGAGCGTGGCGTGCGCGTCCTGCGCTGGCGCGCGGGCCTGCGCCGGGGCGAACAGCGCGCCCAGTGCGAGCAACAGCAACAACGCGAGCGAACGCGGGAGCAACGGAAATTTGGACATGGCGACAGGTCTGGCGGCGAGGGATCGCGCCAATGGTGGCACGCCGAGATGACCGCCAGCCAGTCGCCGGCTGCGCCGCGCAGGCAACGCCGCAACGCCTGCATCGGCGCACGCCGCATACGGCGCAACCCGCCCGCCGCGCATCGGCGCGACAGGCGTCGCGCGCGCTACTGGAACGCCGCCAGCGCCTGGGTGAGCTGTCCGTTGTTGTTCACCGCGCCCTTGGTGTATCCCTGCCAACCCGGATAGGCATCGGGTTCCCAATAGAACACGCCCAGTCCGTGCGCACCGACCGCGCGGGTCTTGCTGATCAGGTCGGCCAGCATCGAGCGGGTCGCCGCGTCCTGCTGCCAATCCATGCCCACTTCGCTGACGATCACGTCCGAGCCGTAGCGCGACACCATGTCGCGCATGTTGCTGGCGATCTGGGTATTGGCGCTCTGCCAGCCGCTGCTCGAGGGGTAGTGCGACATGCCGATCGCGTCCCACTTGCCGCCGGCGGACTTGAGCCCGTCGAAGAACCAGCGGAAGGTCGCGTTGTCGTAGCCGTTGGCCAGATGCACGACCACCTTGGCGTTGGGATAGACCGACTTGCTGGCGTCGTAGCCGCTGCCGATCAGCTTGGCGAGATTGCCGAAGTTGGGCGTCTTGCCGTCCGGCCACAGCATGCCGCTGTTGATCTCGTTGCCGACCTGCACCCAGCTGACGGTGATGCCGTTGGACTTCAGGTACGACAGGATGCCGCTGGTGTGCGCATAGACGTCGGTGACCAGCTTGGAGAACGCATCGCCGTTCCACGCCGCGGGCTTGGTCTGCTGACCCGGGTCGGCCCAGCTGTCGCTGTAGTGGAAGTCGATCATGATGCTCATGCCCTGCGCCTTGGCGCGCTTGGCCATGTTCAGCACGTCGGCGCCGTCGCACCAGCCGTCCTTGGGATTGACCCACACCCGCAAGCGGATCGCGTTGACCCCGGTGCCCTTCAGCAGCGCGAAGAAGTCGGCGTTCGCGCCCGCGGCATTGCGGAACACGCGGCCGCTGTTCTCCTGCTGGTCGATCCAGCTCACGTCCGCGCCCTTGGCGAAACCCTGCGCCGCCGCCGGTGCGCACAGGCAGGCCAACAGCAACAGCGCCAGCCATGCGCACATGCGCCTGTTCGATCCGTTCATACGTTCCTCGCAATGGTGGAGTGCCGGAAAAACGCGGCCTGCGGCGCCGGCCGCGGCGAGCGGGAGGCTAGCGCGATCGCGTGCGCAACGCGCGCCGCGGCGCAGCAGGTGTCTACGCCTGGCGACAGCGGTGCCGGCGCGTGCGCCACTTGACGCCCTCGCGCATCGGCGTAGCATTTGCGCCACGCCAAGGGACAGACCCGCGGCGACCCCAATCACCGTGAGGGATGCTCATGGATTTCGACTATCTTGTATTCATCGGGCGCTTCGAGCCCTTCCACAACGGCCACGCCGCCGTTGCCCGCCACGCCCTGGCGCGTGCGCAGAAACTCATCTTCCTGATCGGCTCGGCCGACACCCCGCGCACCATCCGCAATCCGTGGACCGTGGCCGAGCGCAGCGTGATGATCCAGGCCGCGCTCGACGGCGCCGGCGAACGCCTGATCCTGCGCCCGCTGCGCGACCACCTGTACAACGAGAGCCAGTGGATCGCCGCGGTGCAGTCCGCGGTGGCCGACGCGGTACGTGCCGACGGCGGTGGCGCCGAGGCGCGGATCGGCCTGGTCGGCATGGACAAGGACGCCAGCAGCTACTACCTGCGCGAATTCCCGCAGTGGCCGCTGGTCGACGTGCAGCACACCGAGACGCTGTCGGCCACCGAACTGCGCCGCTACCTGTTCGAGGCCGGCAGCATCGATTTCCACGGCGCGCTGCTGATGCTGCGCGGCAACGTGCCGGCGCCGGTGTTCGACATGCTCGAGGCGTTCCGCAAGAACTCGCCGTCGTATGCGGAGCTGCTCGCCGAATACCAGTTCATCGAGCAGTACCGCGCGGCCTGGAAGGAAGCGCCGTATCCGCCGACCTTCGTCACCGCCGATGCGGTGGTGGTGCATTCGGGCCACGTGCTGCTGGTGCGGCGGCGCGCGGCGCCGGGCAAGGGCCTGTGGGCGCTGCCGGGCGGTTTCGTCGGCCAGCACGAGAGCATCTTCGATGCCTGCCTGCGCGAGCTGCGCGAGGAAACCCGGCTGAAGATCCCGGTGCCGGTGCTGAAGGGCTCGCTGAAGAACCGCCACGTGTTCGACCATCCCGAGCGCAGCCTGCGCGGGCGCACCATCACCCATGCGTTCCACTTCGAGTTCACCTTCGGCGAACTGCCCGAGGTGCGCGGCGGCGACGACGCCGACAAGGCGCGCTGGATCCCGGTCAGCGAAGTGCTGGGCATGGGCCCGAAACTGTTCGAAGACCACCTGCACCTGCTCGAATTCTTCCTGGGCCGCGGTTGACCGCGGCTTTCCCGGCCGGCGGACAGACCGCTGGCCTTTCCCCGACGCGAAGGAGCTTCCCGTCATGCAATGCCTGAACAACCTGCTGCTCAACACCGACAGCTACAAGGCCAGCCACTGGCTGCAATATCCGGCCGGCACCGATGCCACGTTCTTCTACGTGGAATCGCGCGGCGGCGTCTACGACCGCACCGTGTTCTTCGGCCTGCAGTCCATCCTCAAGGAGGCGCTGGGCCGCGCCATCACCCATGCCGACGTCGACGAGGCGCGCGACCTGTTCGCCGCGCACGGCGAGCCGTTCAACGAGTCCGGCTGGCGCGACATCGTCGACCGTCTCGGCGGGCAGCTGCCGATCCGCATCCGCGCCGTGCCCGAGGGCAGCGTGGTGCCGACCCACAACGCGCTGATGACCATCGAGTCCACCGACGCGCAGGCCTACTGGGTGCCGTCGTACCTGGAAACGCTGCTGCTGCGCATCTGGTATCCGGTCACCGTGGCCACGGTCAGCTGGCATGCCAAGCAGACCATCCGCCAGTTCCTGGAGCGCACCAGCGACGATCCGGAAGGGCAGTTGCCGTTCAAGCTGCACGACTTCGGCGCGCGCGGCGTGTCCAGCCTGGAGTCGGCGGCGATCGGCGGCGCCGCGCACCTGGTCAACTTCCTCGGCACCGACACCGTGTCCGGGCTGCTGCTGGCGCGCGCGCACTACCACGAGCCGATGGCCGGCTACTCGATCCCCGCCGCCGAGCACAGCACCATCACCAGCTGGGGCCGCGAGCGCGAAGTGGACGCGTACCGCAACATGCTCCGGCAGTTCGGCAAGCCCGGCGGCATCGTCGCGGTGGTGTCGGACAGCTACGACATCTTCCACGCGATCCGCGAACACTGGGGGACCACGCTGCACGAGGAAGTGATCGCCTCCGGCGCCACGGTGGTGATCCGTCCCGATTCCGGCGACCCGGTGGCGGTGGTGCACCAGTGCCTGGAACTGCTCGACGAGGCGTTCGGCCACAGCGTCAACGGCAAGGGCTACAAGGTGCTCAACCACGTGCGCGTGATCCAGGGCGACGGGGTCAACCCGACCAGCATCCGCGCCATCCTGGAGCGCGTCACCAGCGCCGGCTACGCCACCGACAACGTCGCCTTCGGCATGGGCGGCGCGCTGCTGCAGCGGCTGGACCGCGACACCCAGAAGTTCGCGCTGAAGTGCTCGGCCGCGCGCGTGGACGGCAACTGGATCGACGTCTACAAGGATCCGGTCACCGACAAGGGCAAGCTCAGCAAGCGCGGCCGCATGAGCCTGCTGCGCCATCGCGAGTACGGCGGCTACCGCACCGAGCCGGTGCCGGCCACGGCGGCGTCGCTGGACGAACTTGCGCGGCCCGCCGGCTACGACGACGCGATGGTCACGGTGTGGGAGAACGGCCGCCTGCTGCACGACTGGAGCCTGGCGCAGGTGCGCGAGCGCGCGAACGCCGCACGCCTGTAGGTGTCGGCATGGACGCCAGCACGAGAGTCGCGCCGCCGCGCCCGCCGCTGAGCGGCGCTTCCCCGCTGTTCGCCGCATTGCGCGCCGGCATGCCGCACCTGGAATGGCGGGTGCCGGCCGCCGGCGACGCCGCGCGCTGGCGGGTGCAGCGCATCGGCGGGCGCGATTACCGCGTCGCGCAGCCGGTGACCTTCACCCCGTATGCGTCGGTGCGGCCGTGTTCGGCGCGCTGCCGCTTCTGTTCGGAGACGCTGCGCCCACACGCTGGCGGCACCGCCGCTGCCAGCCTGCGGCCGCCGCCGGACTATTTCGCGATGCTGCGCCAGGGCCTGGCGCAGCTGTCCGGGCTGCCGTTGTCGCAGTCGCTGTCGGGGCTGGAGATGACCGACGACGAAGCCTGGTTCCTGCAGTTGCTGGAGACCTTGGGCGAGGCCGAACGCAACGGCCTGCTGGTCGAGCAGCGCGTGCTGTACAGCAACGGCGCCGGCTTCGCCCGCGGCCGCGGCGACGCGCTGCTGGACGCCTTGCAGCGCTTCGGGCTGTCGTGGCTGGAACTGTCGCGGCACCACCCGCAGCAGGCCGGCAACGACGCGATCATGCGCTTCCGCGACGGCGAGGCGATCGCCGATGCGCAGGCGTTCGTCGCCACCGCGCGGCGCATCGCCGCGGCCTTGCCGCTGCGCCTGGTGTGCATCCTGCAGCATGGCGGCATCGCCGATGCCGACGGTGTCGCCGGCTATCTGCGCTGGGCGCGCGAGTGCGGCGCGCGCACGGTGATCTTCCGCGAGTTCTCGCGGCTCGGCGACGGCTACCGCGCCGGCGGCACCCAACGCTACCTGGCGCAGGCGCGGGTCGGCGTGGAGCAGGTGCTGGCCGCGTGCATGGCCACGCCGTGGTGGCGCAGCCTGCGGCCGCTGCAGATCACCGAGGGCTATTACTTCTGGAACCTGCGCATGGCCACCGCCGACGGCCTGGAGGTGGTGTTCGAGACCTCCGACTATGCCGCGATGCAGGCGCGCCACGACAGCGGCGACATCTACAAGCTGGTGTTCTTCGCCGACGGCCGCCTGTGCGCGGGCTGGCAGCCGGACCGCGACCTGCTGTGGCAGGCCCGGCATGGATAGCCGCAGCTGGTGGACGCCGCCGCCGGATCCGCCCGAACACCGGCTGCCCGAGGACCTGCGCCAGCGCGATCCGCTGCAGGCGCGCGACTGCGGCTGGGTCAGCCAGATGCGCCCGTTCGTGCGCCAGTTCAGCGCGGTGGACGCCTGCGTGCTGGATCCGTTCTGCGGCTTCGGCAGCACCCTGCTTGCCGCCGCGCTGGAAGGCCGGCGCGGGCTGGGGCTGGAGATCGACGCGGCGCGCGCGGCGCTGGCACGCGAGCGGCTGCAGCGGCTCGGGCTGAACGCCGAGGTGCGGGTCGGCGCGCTGCCGCAGCTCGCGCTGGATGCGCCGGTGGACCTGTGCCTGACCAACGTGCCGTATTTCGGTTGCGACTGGGCGGGCGCAACGCCGCCGGGCCAGCTCTATGCCAGCGCCGATTACGCGGCCTATCTGGGCGGCCTGCGCGCGGTGTTCCACGCGGTGCGCCGCGTGCTGCGCGACGACGGCTTCTGCATCGCGATGGTGGAGAACGTGGAGATCGACGGCGTGTACGTGCCGCAGGCCTGGGATCTGGCGCGCGTGCTCGGCAGCCTGTTCGTGCCCTGCACCGAGCGCGTGCTGTGCTATCCGCGCGACAGCGCGCAGGCATTGGCGCCCGGCGACACGCACAGCGACCGCAGCCACGAATACGCACTGGTCTTCCAGAAGCGGCGCGAGCCGATCGACCTGTCCGGCAGTGCGCAGCTGCTCGCCGCGTTGCGTGCGGACGGGTTCGATCATGCCGTGTACGGCAGCTATGCGGCCTGGCTCGCCGATCCGAACGCCGCCACGCGCGCGCCCGGCGACGTGGATCTGCTGCTGCCGCGCGATCCGGGCCAGCTGCAGCGGCTGGCGGACTGGCTGCGCACGCGCGGCTTCGTGCTGAGCCTGTGGGGCGAGCCGCTGGCCGCGCCGCCGACGCTGGCCCTGCTCGACGCCCATCACTACCTGCGCGCCGAACGCCGCGACCGCGGCGGCGGGCTACTGCGGGTGGACCTGTCGCTGCAGCCGGCAGCGGGCTCGCTAACCGCGGGATGAGCGCCGGCGGCGGCATCAGGCCGTCTCGACACGCTTGCGGCTATCCTTGGCCGGTTCCTTCCTTCCGGTCCATGGCCATGTCCGCTTCCTCCAACGTCCTCGCCTTTCCTGCGCTCGTGCTGGTCGCGATCGGCCTGAGCGGCTGCTTCAACCGCAAGCAGGACAACCTGGTGAAGGAAACCTTCAACTCCGACAACACCTATTCGCGCAGCTATCCGGTGCAACCGGGCCAGGCCTGCGAATCGGCGCGGCGCGCACTGCTGAGCCAGGGCTACGTGGTCTCCAAGGCCACCGCCGACGCGGTCGAGGGCACCAAGAACTTCCAGCCCAACCAGGAATCGCACGAGCAGTTGGAACTGCGGGTGTCGTGCGTGGCGCACGGCCAGGACGAGTCCTGGGTGTTCGTCAGCGCGCTGCAGGACCGCTATGCGCTGAAGAAGAACGCGACCTCGGCCAGCGTCGGCGTCGGCGTGCTCGGCTCGGTGTCGCTGCCGGTCGGCAGCAGCGACGACTCGCTGGTGCGCGTGGCCAGCAGCACGGTGCAGGACGGCGATTTCTACAAGCGCTTCTTCGAGCGCATGGCGCAGTACCTGCCGAAGTCCAAGCCGGCCGCGGCCGAGCCGCCGCCGCCGGCCGCGAAGCCCGAGCCTGCCGCCGCTCCGGCAGCGGCACCTGCACCGCCGCAGACGCCGGCATCCGCGGCGGAGCCCGCCCCGGTGCCTGCCGTGCCTGCTGCCAGCGATGGCACCACCCCGGATTGAACTTCGTGTTCAGGCGCGGCTTCGGAAGCTGAATAGAGGGCGTTTCGCTTCACGATTCGTTCGCAATCGCGGTGCAAAGGTGGCACCCGTCGAGAGCGCGATGCCCGTCCGCACGCATCGGCTCCGCCACCCAGGAGCTATCAGCATGAACAATCTCAAATCCGCGTTGTGTCTCACCGTGCTCGCCGTCGCCACTGCTGCCGCGCCGCTGGCGCAGGCGCAGCGCCACTACGGGCCGGAGGATGCGGGGCGCCGCTTCAGCGACGGCACCCGCGTGCACTGCAAGAAGGTCGCGGTGCAGAAGAACAATACCGACCCGGACCGCATCGGCGGCACCGTGGCCGGCGCCGCGATCGGCGGCCTGCTCGGCAACCAGATCGGCAAGGGCGACGGCAAGAAGCTGGCCACGGTCGGCGGCGCGGTCGCCGGCGGCGCCACCGGTCGCTACATCCAGGGCCAGCGCCAGCAGGCCAACGGCAACCGCGTGGTCGAGACCGTCTGCAAGCGCTACTGAGTCGCCGCCGCGACAGGCCATCGCGGCGCAGTGGTCGCACAACAAACGCCCCGGCGGACAGCATCCGCCGGGGCGTTTTGCGTTGTGGTCGCGTATGCAGGTCGCTGGGATGATGCCGCGCCGCGCGCAGGCGCGCGCCAGGCCGCGGCACGCGCTTTCCTGTAGGAGCGGCTTCAGCCGCGACCGGGCATCACCGGTAATGCCCGGTCGCGGCTGAAGCCGCTCCTACATTCGCATCCGTCGCGCCTAGTTGATCACCGCACCCAGCGCAGCGCCCAGCTCCGGATAGCGGAACACGTAACCCTCCTGCTGCGCACGCGTCGGCAGCACGCGCTGGCTGCCCAGCAGCAGATCGGCCATCTCGCCGAAGGCCAGGCGCAGCGCCGCCGCCGGCGCGGGCAGCAGCGCCGGCCGGTGCAGCGCCTGGCCCAGTTGCCGGGCGAAATCGGCATTGGTCACCGGCGTCGGCGCGGTGGCGTTGTAGGCGCCGTCGCCGCCATGCTGCAGCAGCCACAGCAGCAGGCCGACATGATCGTCGCGATGGATCCAGCTCATCCATTGCCGGCCGCCGCCCATGCGCCCGCCCAGGCCGAGCCGGAACGGCGGCAGCATCCGCGCCAGCGCGCCGCCATCGCGGCCCAGCACCACTCCGGTGCGCACCAGGCTGGTCCGCACGCCCAGCGCCTGCGCGCGCAGCGCTTCGGCTTCCCAGTCGCGGCACAGCTGCGCGGCAAAATCGCTGCCGGCCGCGCTGCGTTCGTCGAGCAGGTCGTTGCCGCGATCGCCGTAGTAACCGATCGCCGAGCCGGAGAGCAGGCAGGCGGGACGCTGCGCCGCGTCCAGTTGCGCGATCCAGTCGAGCAGCGCGCGGGTGGTGCCGATGCGCGAGGTGCGGAAGCGGCGCTTGCGGGTCTCGTTCCAGCGGCCCTCGCTCAGCGGTTCTCCGGCGAGATTGATCACCGCGTCCGCCGGCGCCGCGCCCTGCAGGTCTTGCAGCGCTTCCACGCCGGGCAGCGCACGCGTCGCGCGCGCCGCGTCGCGGGTCAGCACGCTGACCCGGTGCCCGGCCTGGAGCAGGGCGGGGCAAAGGGCGCGGCCGATGAATCCGGTGCCGCCGGTGACGAGCACATGCATGGCGAAAGTTCCGCAAGCGGGAGCGGCAGTGTGGGTTGGCCTGCATTGCAGCCGGGTGAATGCGCCGGTCGTGATCGCCACGCGCGCGCGGCCGGCGGCTTCGCGGCCCGTGCACGATGCGCGCGGCATGCTCTGCGTCCCGCCGCGCCGCCCTTATCCTTGCGTCTCCGCTCTTGCGCATCCGCCATGCTCGCGCCATGACCGACCCGACCGGGTTCCAGCGACCGCCGCGCCACCGTCGCGTCGCCCGCTGGCTGCTGGCGTTGGCGCTGGCCACGGGCGGCGCGCTCGCGGCGCCGCCGCAAGCGGCCGACCAGGCCAGCGCCGAGTGCCTTGCCGCGTTGCTGCGCCAGCTCGGCTGGCGCATCGACAGCACGCCCGCCGCGCAGCCGCGGCTGCTGCCGGGCACGCCGTGCGAACGCGCCTCGCTGACCGATGCACAGGCGCATGGCGACCTGCAGGCGGCGTTGCCGGCGCAGTGGAACGATGCGCAACGGCGCGACGCACTGCGCGCGTTGCTGGAAGCACCGGCCACGCAGTGCGGCTATTTCCTGCTGCTCGGCGCGGCCACCCAGCGCGCGGTGACGCAGTTGCAGGGCAACCCCGGCTACCGCTTCAGCGCGCTGCAACTGGGCTGGATCGGATTCGGCCCGGGCGGCGCGCGCCAGCAGGGCTGGCAGCGCTTCCGCAGCTTCGGCCGCGGCTATCGTCCGGTGCAGGGCAATGCGCGCGCGATCGAGGCCTTCTACAGCGGCCGCGTGCGCTCCGAATGCGGCGTCGGCCGGCAGATCGCGCAGCTCGCCACGCAGCGCGAGCTGTACGGCGATGCCGGCTTCGATCGCGAGTTCAGCGCCGCGGAACTGTCGATCGGCACCTTCCTCACCCTGCACGATACCGACAGCATCCTGCTCGGCGCGCATGCCGGCGAGTTCTTCGCCGACGGCAAGGCGGCCAAGACCTCTCAACTGGGCGGCGCCGCCTTCCTCGGCGCGCCCGGCTTCATCGCCCACGTGTTCGAACGCCGCTACCTGGACGACATCAACAACCAGGCGGAGAACTTCGTGGTGGTCGCGGTCAGCGCCGAGGCGGCGGCGGCGCTGCGCCGGCATGGCGGCTTCGCCTACTACGACGCCAGCAACCGGCGCATCTGGGAACTGGCGCAGGCCTTGCGCGGGCGCGGGCGCGAGCGCTTCGAGAAGCTGCTGTTCGAGCGCGATCCCACCCTGCGCGCGACGTTGTCGCCGGCGCAACGCAGTGTCCTGGCGCAGATCGATGCGCTGCTCGACGACCCCTTCTACCGCGGCTTCGAGGTGTACGTGCACCCCAAGGGCAGCAAGCCGATCGGCTACCACGTGGCGCGCCTGCTGGACCGCAATCCGCGCACGCCGTTCGCGATCGACCTGACCCTGCACAACCTGCACACCACCCTGTACCGGCGCTGGCGCGACCACCAGTTGCAGGCCTGCGCGCAAGCCGCGCAGGCGCGATCGCCTTAGCTGCGCGTCAGCCGCGGCGCGGCGCTTCGTGCGACCCTAGCGTCCCTCACTTCGAGCTAGGACAGACGCATGGAACTGGGACTTGTAGGCTTGGGCCGCATGGGCGCGAACATGGCCGAGCGGCTGGTGCGTGGCGGCCACCGCGTGGTCGGTTTCGACCTGGGCGAGGCGGCGCGCAGCGCGGCGCAGCAGCGCGGCGTGGAGACCGCGGACACGATGGCGGCGCTGGTCGCGGCGCTGCCGGCGCCGCGTGCGGTGTGGCTGATGGTGCCGTCCGGCAAGATCGTCGACGACACCCTGGCCGCGCTGCTGCCGCTGCTGGCCGCAGGCGACGTGGTGGTGGACGGCGGCAATTCGTACTACAAGGATTCGGTGCGCCGCGCCGGCGAACTGGCCGCGCACGGCATCGCCTACGTCGATTGCGGCACCAGCGGCGGCGTGTGGGGGCTGCAGGAAGGCTACAGCCTGATGATCGGCGGCGACGCCGCGGCGGTAAGCCGGCTCGACCCGCTGTTCGCGACCCTGGCGCCAGCGGCCGATGCCGGCTGGGGCCGGGTCGGCCCCAGCGGCGCCGGCCACTTCACCAAGATGGTCCACAACGGCATCGAGTACGGGATGATGCAGGCCTATGCCGAGGGCTTCGCGCTGATGGCGCGCAAGCAGGAATTCGAGCTCGACCTGCACCAGATCGCCGAGGTCTGGCGCCAGGGCAGCGTGGTGCGCTCGTGGCTGCTGGACCTGTGCTCGGATGCGCTGGGCGACAATCCCACCCTGGCCGGGATCGCGCCCTACGTCGAGGACTCCGGCGAGGGCCGCTGGACCGTCGCCGAGGCGATCGACCTGAACGTCCCCGCGCCGGTGATCACCTTGTCGCTGCTGGAACGGCTGCGCTCGCGCGACGACGATTCGTTCACCGACAAACTGTTGTCGGCGATGCGCAACCAGTTCGGCGGGCACGCCATCAAGCACGAAACGCCGGCCGCGCCGCCGTCCGGCACCGCGGCCGGATAAGCCCTCAGGGTCTCAGTCCAGCGCCAGCGTGCGGCCTTCGGCGGCGCTGCGCTGGCCGAGTTCGAGCAGCCGCATCACCGCCAGCGCTTGCGCCGCGTCCACCGGCGCCGGCGCGCGCGCGGCCATGGCCTCGCGAAAGCCGGCATAGCAGTGGCGGTAGTCGCCGCGCTGCGTCGGCAGCGCGTGCGTGGCGGCGCTGCCCTCGGCGCCGAGCAGGGTCAGCTCGCCGGCGACCGGGTCCTCGCCCCACTGCGGCGCGGCCGGGGTGAGCCCGGCGCGCAACTGCGCCTCCTGCGTGTCCAGGCCATGCTTGACGTAGCTGCCGCGTTCGCCATGCACGGCGAAGCGCAGCCCGTTCGCCGCGACCAGCGAACCGGCATGCAGCACCGCGCGCAATCGCGGGTAGCGCAACACCGCATGGAAGTAGTCGGTCGCCTGCGCGCCGGCACGCTGCAGCGCCAGGTCGACCTGGATCGCCTCGGGCGCGCCGAACAGTTGCAGGGCCTGGTCGAGCAGGTGCGGGCCCAGGTCGAACCACAATCCGGAGCCGGGCAGCGCGTGCTCGCGCCAGCGGTCGCCGACCTGCGGGCGGTGGCGGTCGAAATGCGAATGGAATTCGGCGATCGCGCCCAGCCTGTCCTCGTCGAGCAGCTGCCGCACGGTCAGGAAGTCGCCATCCCAACGCCGGTTCTGGAACACGCTGACGATGCGCCCGCTGCGTTGCGCCTGCGCGAGCACCTGCTGCGCCTCGTCCACGTCGAGGGTGAACGGCTTGTCCACCAGCACGTGCTTGCCCTGCGCCAGCGCCGCCAGCGCCAGCAGCGCATGGGTCTGGTTCGGCGTGGCCACCACCACCGCATCGATCTGCGGGTCGGCGAAGGCCTGCTGCGCGTCGGCGACGATGCGCGCCTGCGGATAGGCCGCGGCGGCTTCGTCGTGGCGGCTGGACACGATGGTGTGCAGGCGCAGGCCCGGGGTGTGCGCGATCAGCGGCGCATGGAACACGCGGCCGACGAAGCCGTAGCCGAGCAGGGCGAGGTTGAAGGGCTGGTCCATGGAATCGGTGGGGCGGGGAAGGGAGCGCCAGTATCCGCGCAGGCGCGCTCACGCGGCGTGCACGCATTTCACGCTGCCGCGATTCGCCGGTCACGTCGCTTGTACGCCGCCGCGCAGAGACTGCGCCACACACCTTCAAGGGAGGAGGACATCATGAAAAAGTTCACGTCACGCACGCTGCTCGGTACCGCACTCGCCTTCGGTCTGACCCTGGCCGCCGGCCAGGCGCTGGCCGTCGATCCGCCGACCACCGCCGACAAGGACCATGCCGGCATGGCCCACAACGACGGCATGAAGCACGAGTCCAAGGAGCCGGTCACCGACACCTGGATCACCACCAAGGTGAAGGCCGACCTGCTCGCGACCAAGGACGTCTCCGGTACCGACATCAAGGTCGAGACGCTCAACGGCACGGTCACGCTGTCCGGCGCGGTCGAGAGCAAGGCGCAGCACGACAAGGCCATCGCGGTCGCCAAGAAGATCGACGGGGTCAAGAAGGTCGACGCGTCCGGCCTGAAAGTGGCCGGCGCCGCCAAGCACTGAGCCATCGCCATTGGCGGCGGAGGCGGGGCGCGAGACGAGGCGCGCCCCGCCTCCTGCACCAGCGAACGCACTCCCCGGAGTGCGTTTTTTTTGCGCCGTGCATCCGCTTGCGGGTGCGGGCCGGCATCGTCGGGCAGCGCTTCGCATTGCATTGACGCGCGTTCAGCGATCATCAAGCGATGTTGGCTGCCAAGCGAATCGCCATGTTGGATGCTTACCCCAAGGCCGCGTCCAGCGACGCGTCCATGCACCCTGCGTCCGTCGGCGCCGGGGATGCGAAGTCCGCGGCGCAGGCGCCGCTGCAACCGTCCTCCCTGCCACTGGCGATGCGCCGGCTCGAGTCGCAGCTGGGCATGCTGCTGGCGACCTTCCACGACGATGCCGGTTTCTGGCCGGCCTTCGCCAGGCTGATGCAGGACCTGGACGACGGCCTGGCGGCTGCCGAGCGCGCGCGCCTGCGCAGCCATGCCGATTTCCTGCTGGTCCGGGCGGGGATGTCGTCGTGGACGCTGATCGCTGCGGCGCAGGGCGCAGCGACCCGCGCGGCTGCGGCGCCGGCACGCCGACCCTGATCGCGGTCGAATCGGTCAAGGCCACGGGCGGCATGCAGCCGCCCGTTTCTTTGTTCGCGATCATTAGGATAGAGTCGTATTCAGGTGGAGCGCTGGGGAGTTGCGCAAACCCTGAACAATTCATTGGCGATGGCGAGGGATCGGCGACAATGCCCGCCCCTCGGTCTCGCTGCCGTTTCCATCTTCCATGAACAGGTATGCAGATCACCGCCAAACATGACGCCTGGGACCGCTGGCGCCTGCCGTTGCTGGTGTTGGCCGTGGTCCTGATCGTGATCCTGCCCTCGTTGCTGCTGCGGCAGATGAGCGACAGCACGTTGCGTGCGGCCGACTGGGTCAGCCACAGCCAGGAAGTCACCGCCGAGTTGAGCAAGTTGGAAGCGAACATGCGCGACATGGAGTCGGCGGCGCTGGCGATGTCGCACGACGTCGACTCGCCGATCCTGCGCGCACGCTTCGACGAGTCGCGCAGCTCGATCGCGCCGACCATCGCGCGCCTGGTCGAGCTGACCAGCGACAACCCCGACCAGCAGGTGCGCATCGGCCGCCTGCAGAGCACCCTGGAACGCCGCAGCCTGCTCGCCGGGCGCATCGCGCAGAACCGCGACCCGCAGCGGATCCGCGCGCTGATCCAGGAGATGACCGCGGACAATCCGATCCGCGGCCTGGTCGCCGAACTGCAGAAGCGCGAAGACGTACTGCTGGCCGAGCGCACCGCCGATGCCGGCGAGCGGCGCATGCTGGCCTCGGCGATCAGCTGGATCTCGCTGGCGGTGCAGTTGCTGCTGCTGGGCCTGGTGATCTGGCTGCTGCAGCGGCAGATCGGCCGGCGCCTGGACGCGGAACGGCACATGCTGCGCGCCAATGGGCGCGCCGCCGCGGTGCTGCAGACGGTGCGCGAGCCGATCGTGCTGCTCGACAACGACCAGCGCATGCTGATGTACAACGCCGCCTTCGGCGAGCTGTACGGGCTGGACCCGGAGCAGGCGCCGAAGACGCTGGCCGACGTCGGCGACGGCGCCTGGCAGGACCCCATCATCCGCCAGCGCCTGGCCGACGTGCTGCTGCGCGGCCGCGAGCTGTGGGACTTCGAACACGAGCAGGTCGGCGCCGACGGCGTCGCCCGCACCATGCTGCTGAACGCGCGGCGCATGCCGCTGCCCGACAGCGAGGACGAAGTGGTGCTGATGACGGTCAGCGACATCAGCCTGCAGAAGGCGTCGCAGCAGCGCATCCAGGTGCTGAACCGGCAGCTGGAGGGCAAGGTGGAGCAGGTCTCGGAGGTCAATCGCGAACTGGAAGCCTTCAGCTATTCGGTCTCGCACGACCTGCGCGCGCCGCTGCGCCATGTCGCCGGTTTCGCCGACAAGCTGGTCCGCCATCTCGGCGACGACGCCGACGAGAAGAGCCGCCACTACCTGGAAGTGATCGGCACCTCGGCGCGGCGCATGGCCTCGCTGATCGACGACCTGCTGGTCTATTCGCGCCTGGGCCGCAGCGCGCTGCGCCTGCAGGCGGTGGACATGCAGTCGCTGGTGGCGGAGACGCGTTCGGTGCTGGATGCCAACCACCAGTCCGACCACGCCGGCAGCGGCCATCGCATCGAATGGAACGTGACGCCGCTGCCGATCCTGGTCGCCGACGAGAACATGATGCGCCAGCTGTGGCTGAACCTGCTCGGCAACGCGGTCAAGTACAGCGCCAAGCGCGAGGTCGCGGTGATCGAGATCGGCTACAAGCTGGAAGCCGACGGCAGCCACCACTTCAGCGTGCGCGACAACGGCGCCGGTTTCGACATGGCGTATGCGGCCAAGCTGTTCGGCGTGTTCCAGCGCCTGCACAAGGCCAGCGAATACACTGGCACCGGCATCGGCCTGGCCAGCGTGCGCCGGGTGCTGGCCCGCCACGGCGGCCATATCTGGGCCGATGCGGCGCCGGACCAGGGCGCGACCTTCCATTTCGTGTTACCACCCGCGCTCGAAGCGCCTACCAACGAGTTGACCGCATGACCGCCATCCGCACCATCCTGCTTGCCGAAGACAGCCCCGCCGATGCCGAAATGGCGGTCGATGCGCTGCGCGACGCGCGCCTCGCCAACCCCATCGTGCACGTCGAAGACGGCGTGGAGGCGATGGACTACCTGCTGCGCCGCGGCGCCTACGCCGACCGCGAGGACGGCCTGCCGGCGGTGCTGCTGCTGGACATCAAGATGCCGCGCATGGACGGGCTGGAAGTGCTGAAGCTGGTACGTACCGACGAGTCGCTCAAGCGCCTGCCGGTGGTGATCCTGTCGTCCTCGCGCGAGGAAAGCGACCTGGCGCGCAGCTGGGATCTGGGCGTCAACGCCTACGTGGTCAAGCCGGTGGACGTGGACCAGTTCTTCACCGCGGTGAAGACCCTGGGTACGTTCTGGGCGCTGATCAACCAGGCGCCGGACAAAGAGTAAGCGCGCATGCCCATGACCGGCACCAAGCTCGGACCGATCCGGATCCTGATGGTCGAGGATTCGCCGGAAGACGCCGAGCTGCTATCCGACCAACTGCTGGATGCCGGCCTGGAAGCGACGTTCCGCCGCGTGGAAGGCGAGGCCGCGCTGCGCGAGGCGCTGCGCGAGTTCGCGCCGGACATCGTGCTGTCGGACCTGAGCATGCCGGAGTTCTCCGGGCATGAGGCCTTGCGCGTGTTGCGCGAGCACGGCAACGCGGTGCCCTTCATCTTCGTCTCCGGCACCATCGGCGAGGAGACCGCGGTGCAGGCGCTGCGCGACGGCGCCAACGACTACATCATCAAGCACAACCCGACCCGGCTGCCGTCGGCGGTGGCGCGCGCGATCCGCGAGGCGCGCACCGAGCGCGAGCGGCAGCGGGTCGAGGGCGAACTGATGCGCGCGCAGCGGCTGGAGAGCCTGGCGATGCTCGCCGCCGGCCTCAGCCACGACCTGCGCAACATCCTGCAGCCGCTGCTGATCGTGCCGGAGCTGATGGTCGGACGCAGCGACGACCCGCAGCTGCGGCATCTGGCCGAGGTCATCGCCGAATGCGGCCGGCGCGGCCACGAGATGGCCGAGTCGATGCTGTCGTTCGTGCGCGGCTCGCGCACGCCCAGCGAGCGGGTGTCCATCGCCGGCCTGTTCCAGGCGGTGCAGATGCTGCTCAAGAGCAGCCTGCCCGAGGGGGTCGGGCTGCAGGTGGAAGTGGTCGACGCCGAGCTGTCGATCGAGGCCAACTACACCGAGCTGCAGCAGTGCCTGCTCAACCTGGGCCTGAACGCGATCCAGGCGATGCCCAATGGCGGCACCCTGGCCATCTCCGCGGCACCGGCGCTCGGCGCCGACGGCAGCGAGCAGGTGCGGATCCTGGTCCGCGACAACGGCGTGGGCATGGACGCGGACACCCAGTCGCACCTGTTCAGCCCGTTCTTCACCACCAAGCCCGACGGTACCGGCCTGGGCCTGATCTCGTGCAAGCGCATCGTCGAAAGCTACGGCGGCAGCATCGGCGTGGACAGCACCCCGGGCGAGGGCACCTGCTTCGAACTGCTGATCCCGCTGCGCGGCCACGCGCCCTCGGCCGAGCCGGAGCCGGCGATCCCGATGGGCAAGGGCCAGCGCGTGCTGCTGGTCGACGGCGAGGCCACGCGCCTGTCGCTGCTCGGCAACGCCTTGTCCAGCCAGGGCTACCAGCCGCAGCTGGCCTCCGACGGCGCCGCCGCGCTGCGCGACGTGCGCGAACGCGGCATGCCCGACCTGGTCATCGTGGACAGCGACATCATCCTGCTGTCGGCGGTGAGCCTGCTGCTGGCGCTGCAGGACCTGGACTACCGCGGCCCGGCGATCGTGCTCGAGGATGCCGGCACCGCGCTGCAGCGCGACCACTTCCCGCGCGACATCGCCGTGCACGTGCTGCGCAAGCCGCTGGAAATGCAGCGCGTGTTCCGCGCGGTGGCGCATGCGTTGGAGAGTGGCTGAGGGGCTGGGATTCGGGATTCGGGATTGGGGATTCGCAGAAGCGAATCGCGATACCCGGCGCATGCGCCAAAGGCAATGCTGCCGCTGAGCTTTTGGGGCCAGCCGTTGCCGTTGCCTCTACGAATCCCCAATCCCGAATCTCCGCCTCGCTCGATGGCTGAGGAGCCGGGATTCGGGATTGGGAATTGGGGATTCGTTTCAGGCAACAGCGGCGGCAAGGGCGCCACAGTCGCACAGGAGGTGAAGCGCTTCAGCGCGGACGATCGGACGCCTGGATGCCGCTTTTGCGAATCCCGAATCCCGAATCTCCGCCTCACTCGCTGGCTGAGAGCCGGGATTCGGGATTGGGAATTCGGGATTCGTTTCAGGCAACAGCGGCGGCAAGGGAGCCACAGTCGCACGGAAGGTAGAGCGCTTCAGCGCGGACGATCGGACGCCTGGATGCCGCTCTTGCGAATCCCCAATCCCGAATCCCCGCCTCACTGCTGGAGAGTGGCTGAGGAGCCGGAATTCGGGATTCGTTTCAGGCAACAGCGACGACCAGGGCACCACAGTCGCACGGAAGGTGAAGCGCTTCAGCGCGGACGATCGGGCGCCTGGATGCCGCTTTTGCGAATCCCCAATCCCGACTCCCCAATCCCCGCCTCACTGCTGGGACGACTGGTCTTCCGGGTCGCGCCGGGCCGGGACGCGGCGCGGCGGCAGCGGCGGCAGGCTGCCGCGATTGTCGGTTTCGCTCTCGGTGGCCATCGCCGGTTCCCACGGGAAGCGCGGCAGCGTGCGCACCGCGTTCTCCAGCTTGCGCGACCAGGTGTCGTGGATTTCCGAGTACAGCGGCGTGTCCGCTTCCAGGCGCAGGCGCTCGGTCACGCGCAGGTCGTTGCGGCGGATCAGCGCCAGGTCGATCGGCATGCCGACCGACAGGTTGGAGCGGATGGTGGAGTCCAGCGACACCAGCGCGGTGCGCGCGGCGTCCTCCAGCTGCATCTCCGGGCGGATGATGCGGTCCAGGATCGGCTTGCCGTACTTGGACTCGCCGATCTGCAGGTACGGCGTCTCCGGCGAGGTGGCGATGGCGTTGCCCAGCGGGTAGATCATGTACAGCCCGGGCCGCTCGCCGGCGATCTGCCCGCCCAGGATCAGGGTGGACTGCACGCTGACGCCGCTGTGCTGGGACTGGTCGGACAGCTTGACCTGGCTGGAGACCAGCACCTCGCCAACGTATTCGGCGACCTCGAACAGGTGCTTGAAGGAGCGCAGGCTGCGCGGCGCGTCCGGGTCGTCGGCGTCGCGCTGCAGCTTGGAGATCGCCAGCTGGGTGGTGGCCAGGTTGCCGGCCGACATCAGCACGAACACCGCCTGCCCCGGATACTCGAACACATGCAGCTTGCGATGCACGCGGACGTCGTCCAGCGAAGCGTTGGTGCGCGTGTCTGCGGCGAAGACCAGGCCTTCGTCCACTTCGATGCCTACGCAATAAGTCATGTCGCTGCCGGAAATCAGTGCGTTTCGATTCTATGCGGGGGGGACGGGCTTGGCTACCCGTTGACGCTCGCCGCCGCGGCGTGCGCGAATATCGCATGACCACCGTGCTCCTCAGCCTGGGCAGCAATCTGCGCCCGCAACACCACCTGCATGCGGCGATCGCCGCGCTGCGACAGCGTTTCGGCCCGATCGCGGTGTCCCCGGCCTACCGCACCGCGGCGGTCGGATTCGACGGTCCGCCGTTCCTGAACAATGCCGTGTCGCTGCAGACCGACTGGGAGCTGGGACCGCTGGATGCGTGGCTGCATGCGCTGGAAGACGCGCATGGACGCGACCGCAGCGGCCCGCGCTTCAGCGACCGGACCCTGGACATCGACGTGGTGTTCTATGGCGACCGCATCGTCGAAGGCCCGGGCCACCTGCGCATCCCGCGCCCGGAACTGCGCCACGCCTTCGTGCTCAAGCCGCTGGCCGACATCGCCGCCGACTTCGTCGACCCGGTCAGCGGCCGCAGCCTGGGCGCGCTGTGGCAGGCGCATGCGCAGTTCGGGGAGGCGTTCGAGGTGGTGGAGCTGGATGAAGCCGGGAATGGGGAATCGGGAATGGGGAATCGGTAAAGCCGGAGGCCGCGCAGGGGCCTCCGGCTGTCATGGCGCGGTAAGGAGGAGAGCTGCGCAACGATTGGCCAGTGCGTGCAATCCCCCGACAGCGTGCAACGTCTCCGAATCCCGAATCCCGAATCCCGAATCCCGAATCCCAGCCCTCAAGCAAGCCCCCGCCCCCCATCCACCCGCAGCGTCTGCCCGGTGACGAAGCCGGCGTCGTCGAGCAGCCAGCGCACCGCCTCGGCGATCTCCTCGACCCGGCCGATCCGCGCCAGCGGGGTGCGCGCCAGCAGCGCCTGCTGCGCGGCGCTGTCCTTGCCCGACTCCGGCCACAGGATCGCGCCGGGGGCGATGGCGTTCACCCGCACCTGCGGCGCCAGTTCCAGCGCCAGCGAACGGGTCAGCATCGCCAGCGCCGCCTTCGCCGCGCTGTACAGCGGGTGCGCGCGCAGCGGCTGCTCGGCGTGCAGGTCGGTGATGTTGACGATCGCGCCCTGGCGTTCGCGCAGCTGCGCGGCCGCGGCCTGGGCCAGGAACAGCGGCGCGCGCGCGTTGACCGCGAACAGGTCGTCCCACTGCGCCGGGGTCGCCTCGGCCAGCGGGGTGGGGTAGAAGTTGGAGGCGTTGTTGACCAGCGCGTCGAGCCGGCCGAAGCGCTGCACGCATTGCTCCACCAGCGCCGGCAATTGCGCGGCGTCGCGCAGGTCGGCGTGCAGGGTCAAGGTGCTGCCGGCGCGCGCCCCTTCCAGTTCCTGCGCCAGCGCCTGCAGCTCGGCCTGCGAGGTATGCGCGTGCAGCGCCACGCGATAGCCGGCCGCGTGCAGGCGCCGCGCGATGCCGGCGCCGATGCGGCGCGCGCTGCCGGTGATCAGGGCGACTTTGCTTTCGGTCATGTGTGCATTCCACGCTCGGCTATGCTGTGCATTGTCCACGCAATCCAGCGCCGCATGCCTATCGACTTTCCCACGCCCGACGCCGACGCGCTCGCCCACAGCGCGCGCTTGGCCGCCCACCTGCGCGCCGAGATCGCCGCCGGCGGCGGTGCGATCCCGTTCTCGCGCTTCATGGAGCTGGCGCTGTACGCGCCGGGCCTGGGCTACTACAGCGCCGGCAGCAGCAAGTTCGGCGAGGAGGGCGACTTCGTCACCGCGCCGGAACTGGGGCCGCTGTTCGCCGCCACCGTCTCCAACGCGCTGGCGCCGGTGCTGCAGCAGCTCGGGCCGCAGGCGCGGATGCTGGAGGTGGGCGGCGGCAGCGGCGCGTTCGCCGAGGTGATGCTCAAGCGCCTGCTGGCGCTGGACGCGTTGCCCGAGCGCTACGCGATCCTGGAACCCAGCGCCGACCTGCGCGCGCGCCAGCGCGAACGCCTGCAGCGCGCCTTGATCCCGCCGGTGTTCGAGCTGGTGGAGTGGCTGGAGCGGCCGTTCGAGGACGACTGGAACGGGGTGCTGTTCGCCAACGAGGTGATCGATGCGCTGCCGACGCCGCGCTTCGTGCTGCGCGAGGGCGAGGTGTTCGAGGAAACCGTGACCCTGGACGGCGAAGGCCGTTTCTGCCGCGGCGAACAGCCGGCCGATCCGCTGCTGGCGGCGGCGGTGCGGCACATCGAACGTTACCTGGAGGCGCCGTTCGCCGACGGCTACCGCTCCGAGCTGCTGCCGCAGCTGCCGTACTGGATCCAGGCGGTGGCCGGCGGCCTGCGCAGCGGCGCGTTGCTGTTCGTCGACTACGGCTATCCGCGCGGCGAGTTCTACCTGCCGCAGCGCGACGACGGCACCCTGCGCGCGTTCTACCGGCACCGCACCCATGCCGATCCCTACCTGTGGCCGGGCCTGCAGGACCTGACCGCGTCGGTGGACTTCACCGCGCTGGCCGAGGCCGGCACCGGCGCCGGCTTCGCGCTTGGCGGCTACTGCACCCAGGCCAGCTTCCTGCTCGGCAACGGCCTGGACGCGCTGCTGGCCGAGGCCGAGGCGCGCAGCGACGAACGCGGCCGCCTGCGCCTGCGCGAGCAGGTGAAGCGGCTGACCCTGCCCAGCGAGATGGGCGAGCGCTTCCAGGTGATGGGCTTCGAGCGCGACGTGTCGCTGGCGCCGGCGTTCCTGGCCGGCGACCTGACCTGGCGGCTGTGATGGCCGCGGTGCGTGGGTTCCGCCGGCCCTGGCTGTGGCTGGGGCTGTGGTGGCTGGGCGTGCTGGTGCTGATCTACGTGTGCCTGATGCCGCAGCCGCCGCAGCTGTCGGACCTGCCGGACAGCGACAAGGCCGAGCATTTCCTCGCCTACCTGTTGCTGATGGCCGGCGCGGTGCAGGTCTACGCCGGGCCGCGCGCCTGGCGTCGGGCGGCGTTGGGCCTGGTGCTGCTCGGCATCGGCATCGAGTTCGCGCAGGGCGCCTGGACCACCACGCGCTCGGCCGATCCCTTCGATGCGCTGGCCGATGCGCTGGGCGTGGCGGCGGGCATGGCCACCGCGCTGACCCCGCTGCGCGATCTGCTGTGGCGGCTGGAAACCGGCGCGCGGCGCCGCGACCGCCGCTGACGGTGGGTGCGTGGCGGCGCGCGCGGCGTTGCCGGCGCGGCGCCGCGGTCTACGCCATCGGCCAAGATGCGGTTTCCCCGGTGGCGGTGCCGGTGCGGGCATCGCGCCTGGCATAGAGTGCGCCGGCCCGTGCAGTGCCCGGGCCGCCGCGCGGCGCACCGCGCGCCCTGCGCCATGGCCGGCGGCGGCACGCCTGCGGCCGGCGCCGCCTTCGAGGAGAATCCGCATGCCTGCATGCAACGCCCCCCGCGCCTTGCGCAGCATCGCCCTGTGCACCGGGCTGTGCCTGGCCGCCATCGCCGCCCCTGCCGTCGCCGCCTGGGACGGGATCTGCAATGGCACCGCGACCTATACCGGTTCCGGCTATTCCGGCGGCGCCGTGCTGCTGGATCCGATTCCGGCCGATGCGATGATCACCGCGCTGAACCCGACGCAGATGAACTACGGCGGCGTCCCCGCCGCGCTGGCCGGCGCCTACCTGCAGGTGCAGGGTCCGCTCGGCAGCGCCACGGTCTACGTCACCGACCTGTATCCGGAGGGCGGCGATTGCGGCCTGGACCTGTCGCCCAACGCCTTCGCCGCCATCGGCGACATGAGTGCCGGCCATATCCCGATCAGCTGGAAGGTGGTCGCGGCGCCGATCGACGGCAACGTGGTGTACCGGATCAAGGAAGGCAGTTCGCAGTACTGGGCCGCCATCCAGGTGCGCAATCACCTGTATCCGGTGGTCAAGTTCGAATACAAGAAGGACGGCGCCTGGGTCAGCCTGCCGAAGATGCCCTACAACCATTTCGTCGGCGAGCAGATGGGCGCGCAATTGCTGGAGATCCGCCTCACCGACATCCGCGGCCAGGTCGTGACCGATACGCTGGCGGCGTTGCCGAGCCAGGGCGACAAGGGCGTGTACTTCGTCGAGGGCCATGTGCAGTTCGCCAAGTGAGCGGCGATGGCGCGGCGCGTGATCGCGTTGCGCCGTCGCCGGAGCGACCCTTGCGGCTGTCGATGGGCAACGGCGCCTGACGGAACGGCGCCGGATAGCCTGCTGAATGTACTGTGGGAGGGGCTTTGGCCCCGACAGCGCGGGGCATCCGCATGCCCCATGCTGCCGGTCGCGGCTGAAGCCGCTCCTACACAAAGCGTGGTTCCCGTTGCGGCCGGGCGCCGGATCGCGCTCAGAACTTGAAGTGCAGCGTCGCCATGTAGCGGCGGCCGTTCTTGTAGCGTCCGGCCGGGTGGTCCTTGTCTCCCAGGTACTGGAAGTACTCCTCGTCCAGCAGGTTCTGCGCGTCCACCTGCAGCGACCACTGTTCGTTGATCGCATAGCCGATGCTGGCGCCCAGGTCGGTGTAGTCGTCGACGCTGGCCGGCGCGGCGCCGGCGACGTAGCCGCCGGCCAGATAGCTGTCGCGCCAGTTCAGGCCGATGCGCGCGTTCCACGGCCCCTTCTCGTAGTACGGGCTGAAGGCCACGCTGTTGCGCGACTGGTAGGGCAGCCGGTCGCCGGTGTTGTTCTCGCCGTTGGCGTAGGTGTAGTTGGCGGTGAGGCCGAAACCGCTGGCGCCGAACGGTTGCTGGTAGGCGAGGGTGAAGCCCTTGACCTTGCCGTCGCCGGCGTTGCGCGGGCGCTGGATGCTGTAGTCGCAGTAGCCGTCGGCGGTACAGCCGTTGCTGCCCAGCATCTGCGCCCAGGTCTGCGGCGAGGTGTCGCGGATCGAGTTGTACTGGCGCTCGATCGTGGCCGAGGTGTCGATGTAGTTGTCGATCTTCTTGTAGAACAGCGACCAGGCCACCACCGCCTGCTGCGCGAAGTAGTACTCGGCCGACAGGTTGAAGTTCCACGATTCGTACGGCGACAGCGCCGCGTTGCCGCCGCTGCCGGTGAGCGTGGTGTCGTTCAAGAAGGTGTTGTTGACCATCTGGTTGTACGGCGCCCAGGCGATCACCTTGCCGGCGGCGAAGCGGAACACCCAATCGGCGTCGGTGTCGTAGGCCAGGTTCAGCGACGGCAGCAGGAAGTGTTCCTTGCGGGTGCGGGTCTGCCACTTGCCGTCCAGGTCGTCGAGCGTCGGCGTGCCGCTGTAGACGAAGCCGCTGCCTTCGGTCTTGGAATCCACGTAGCGCACGCCGAGGTTGCCGCGCAGGCCGGCGTTGGAGAAGTTCAGCTGCGCGTAGGCGGCGTTGTTGGTCTGCTGCAGCGCCCAGCTGTTGTTGAGGTAGCTGGCCGGGTCGGGATTGGCGTAGTCGACCGGGCTGTTGCGGATCCAGTCGATCACGTTGCCGCGCCCGGCCTGCACGTGTTGGCCTTGATCCGGATAGAAGCCCTGGATGTCGGTCAGGCCGATCGTGCCGACGTCGGCCAGGGTGCCGGGGGTGACGCCGCCGTACACGTTCAAGGTGAAGTCTTCGTCGTGCTTGCCCTGGCGCAGCCCGAACAGCAGCTGGTTGAACACGCTGTCGAACTGCACATTGAAATCGAGCTGGCCGTAGCGGTCCTTGCTCTGCGTGGCGAAGACGCCGTTGTTGCCGAACCAGCCGCCGGCCGAGCCCCAGTTGGCCGGGTCGCGCGCGCCGGCCGGATCGTCGAAGCGGATGCCGCGCTGCAGGTCCCAGCTGAAGCCGCCGTTGTAGAACGGCTCGATGAAGTACTGCGACAGGTCCTTGTTCTCCGACTTGCTCTGGCCGAGCTGGCCGCTCACGCCCCAGCCTTCGCCGCGAAAGGCGCCGCGCAGGTCGATGCCCTTGGTGGTGACTTCCGATTGGCGCACGTTGTTGTCGTAGATCACCGTGCCGCCGCCGGCATTGGCGTTGGCGCCGGAGTGGCCGCTGCCGACCACGCCGTTGCGCACGCTGCCGAGCGCATCCACCGCGTCGATGGTGCCCTGGTTCCAGGTCAGGAAGCTGTACATCGACTGGTTGTAGTTGTCGAAGTTCTCCTTGATGTACAGGCCGCTGAGGTTGAACTCCAGCGCGTCGCTGGGCTTGAGCTGCAGGTTGAGCACCGCGCTGTCGCGCTTGCGGTCCTGCTGGAACCAGGCCGCGTTGACCGAATTCGGCACGTCGGCATCGGCGGGTACGCCGCCGGCGTTGGCGAAGGTCGCGGCCTTGGCGTAGCCGAACACCTCCATGCCCTGGCGGTCGACGCGCTCCTCGTAGTGCTGCGCGGACACCGCGACGCCGAAGGTCTCCTGCGGGTTCTTCCAGCTGTACAGCAGCGAGGCGTTCGGCTTGCCCTCGCTGGCCTGCTGGCTGTAGCTGTAGCCGACCGAGCCGGCGATCTCGTTGGCCTTCAGGTCCAGCGGTTGCCGGCTGTGCATCAGCACGGTGCCGCCGAGGCTGCCCTCGACCAGCCGCGCCTCGGAGGACTTGACGATCTCCGCGCGGCCCAGGATCTGCGGCGACAGCAGGGTGTAGTCGAAGCCGCGGTTGGGCTGTTCGCCGTACAGCCAGATCGCCTGCGCCACCGGGTGGCCGTCCAGGAACGACAGGTTGAGGCTGGGATCGGTGCCGTCGATGCTGACCCGTTCGCCCTGGCCGAAGCGGCGGTCGATGGTGACGCCGGGGATCTGCGCGAAGGCTTCGGCGACGTTGGTGCTGGGGAACTTGCCGATGTCCTCGGCGGTGATCGCCTCGGACACGGTCACGTTGTTGCGCTTGGTGTCCAGCGACTTCTCCAGGCTGGCGCGGATGCCCACGACCTGGACCGCATCCAGGTCGGTGGCGGCGGTGGGCGCCTGCTGCGCCTGCGCGCCGCAGGCCAGGGTGGCGAGGATGGCGGCCGACAAGACGGAATGGCGATATTGCATGATGTCTCTCCTCATCATTCAATGGATCAACGCGATTGCGCGGGCATTCGGCCGCGCGCCGGATCTGCCTGTTGCCTTACTGCCTGCTGTGCTGGTGCCTGCTGGGGTGATGGGGGGTGCTGGATGAGGTCCTGCGCTGTGCAGGGCGGCGGGCTGTGCCGGCGCCGCGCAACCGCGCGCGCCCGACTGGCTCGTTGAGCGAAGGCAGGGCGATGCGCCGCGCGGCGTTTGCTGGTGCAGGCGTCGCCGCACGCAGCGGTGGATCGGGAAACGCCGCGGATGCGGCGGGATGCCGCCGGAGCGCGGAGAGGGAGCCTGGCGCGGCAAGCACCGACGGCCGTCTGCCGGGCAGGGCGCGCCGCCGCTTCAGGCGCTGCCACGAAGTGCCGGGTGCGGCACGCGATGCGCGCGTACGGATCATTGCGATCACATGCCTCCCATGGCCCGCTTTCGCGCCGCGCATGCGCGGCTCCACCCCCGTGTGCGCCGATTCTTACGAGCCTATGACAACGATGTCAAGTCTTTGCCGGGAAATTCGTCTGGTGCTGGTTTTGCCATCCGAAACCCGCGCCTGCGCCGGGAGTTGGCCTTAGGGATGCTTCGAAATGCCTGTGCATCAATGAGTTGCGCCGATAGCCGGAGCGATGGCGAGGCCGTGCAAATGAGAACGTGGCGCAGTTATGTCGCGGCGCACAAAATTGGTCTCATTCGTAGAATTGGTGCGACATAGGTATCTTGACAACGATGCGTGAAGAACGCCGCCATGAAAATATTTTTCGCGCACACTGCATTGATTGGTAAGAGCTTTTTTGAGATCGAGGCGCAAGTCCAGGCGTCATTCGGACATTCCGGGTGTTGCGGCGTTGACACAATCTTTCTAAGACCATAAGAATCGAAGCGCCTGGAATTGGTCTTTGCCAATTCGGGATCGATCAGTCCAGCAGCAGCATGCAATCGCCCGCTCCGGGGTAGGGACGGGGACGCGCCTCCCGCAACACGGGGCGCAGGAAACAGACAGAACGCTCCATCGACTCCGTGCCCGCACGGACGGCACCGCCCTGCGCGTCGCGTCGGGCGCAATGGAGGGTGCTGCCTGCCGATCGCTGCCGCTGGGTGTCAGACGTCGTCGTGCCGATCAGCCATCAACCAGGATAGCCCAATGCCACATGCCGCCCGCTCCCGTCCGCACTGTTGTTCCCCGTCCGTCCTCGCCACCGCCATCGCGTTCGGCCTGCTCAGTGCCGGCGCGCAGGCGCAGGAAGCGCCCGCATCCGATTCGATTTCCCAGCTCGATACGGTGACCGTCACCAGCTCCTACCAGAAGAGCCTGATCACCGCGCTGGACAACAAGCGCGAAGACGCGCGCATGACCGACGGCATCTCCTCGGAGGACATCGGCAAGTTCCCGGCCGAGAACATCGCCGAGGCGATCCAGCGCATTCCCGGCGTGCAGATCTCCACCATCAACGGCCGCGGTTCGACCATCAGCATCCGCGGCCTGGGCCCGCAGTATTCGGCCACCACGATCAACGGCCAGACCATCAAGAGCGCCGATTTCACCGACGGCTTCCGCTACGACATCATCCAGCCGGAAGTGGCCGCGGCGATCGAGGTGATCAAGTCGCCGTCGGCGGACATGGACGCCGGCGGGTTGTCGGGCACGGTCAACATCGAGACCACCAAGCCGCTGGACTACAAGCAGCGCAAGCTGATCCTGTCGGCGAAGGAGCAGTATTCCGAATTCGCCGGCGGCGCGCCGACGCCGAAGGCGGTGCTCACCTACATCGACCAGTTCCATCTGGCCGACGGCGGCGAACTGGGCGTGTTCGTCAACGCCGGCTACCAGAAGCTCAAGGACCGCGCCGACTACCTGTGGATCGACCGCTGGTACACCCAGGACACCGACGACGGCACCCTGTACATCCCGCGCCGCCCGCGCTACCGCTCGATCGAGCGCGAGACCGACCGCAAGATGCTCACCGCCGGCCTGCAGTGGAAGCCTAACGACCGGCTGGAGATGAACCTGACCGCGCTGTATTCGCAGGACAAGACCGACAACGACATGAACCAGTTGGTCTATTCCTTGGACCGCAACTACCTGACCGTGCTGGAGACCGAAGGCCTGACCGCGACCAAGGTGTCGGCGTCCAACTACTGGCTGGAGAACAACCGCCAGCTCGAGCGCCACGACCTGACCTCGCAGCTGCTGACCTGGGACGCCAAGTGGAAGGGCGATGCGTGGACCTTCAGCGGCGTGGCCAACTACACCGAAGGCAAGACCGACGAGGACGAGCGCGCGGTGATCCTCGGCCGCCTGCCGTCGGCGACGCTGTTCGACATGTCCAACCCCGGCGCGATCTCGCTGACCACCGACGCTGACGCCACCGACGCCAGCGCCTGGGACCAGGCCAACCTGGTCCGCGACGAATATCCCAACGGCGCCATCACCAAGCTCAGCAACAAGGAATGGTCGCTGCAGTTCGATGCCGAACGCTATGTCGGCGCCGGCTTCCTCGATTCGGTGAAGGTCGGCACCAAGTTCCGCCGCGAGACCTTCGACCGCAACGTCTGGCGCCGCGACTTCCTGTACCTGATCAACTCCGGCGCGGTGTCCGGCTACGCCATGTTCCCGGAGCTGTCGGCGGCCAGTTCCAACGTCAGCAACTTCCTCGACGGCAACCTGGCCTCGCAGAGCGACTGGGTGGCGCCGGACGTGTACGCCTACGCGCAGGCGCTGGCCGCCTCCGGCATCACCGTGCCGGTGCTGTTCGCGCCGCAGGCCAGCTACCACATCCGCAACGACATCTTCTCCGCCTACGCGCTGGCCAAGATCGACACCGACCTCGGCAGCATGCGCCTGCGCGGCAACGTCGGCGTGCGCTACGAGAGCACCAAGCGCACCACCGACACCTACCTGACCGCCGCCTCGCAGTACAGCGAGGACGCAAACGACGTGGTCGGCACCGAGCGCGCGCCGTACGACTACCACAACTGGCTGCCGAGCCTGAACCTGGTGCTGGACATGCGCGAGGACCTGTTGCTGCGCTTCGCCGCCGGCAAGGTGCTGGTGCGGCCGATCCTGGACAGCAACACCGCCATCGCCACCACCATTTCCTCCGGCAGCAACACCGGCGGCACCACCACCTACGACGTGTCGCTGGGCCAGACCGACCTGAAGGCGCTGACCGCCGACCAGGCCGACCTCAGCCTGGAGTGGTACTACGGCCAGGGCGGCGGCCTGACCCTGGCCGGCTTCTGGAAGAACGTCAAGAACGGCACCTTCAACAGCATCGTCTGCCCGACCACGTTCAACGGCACGGCGCTGTCCAGCAACGGCGCCGGCGACTGCGTGGACGGCGGCGGCAACATCTACGAGATCACCGCCACCCGCAACGATCCGAGCAAGGTCAAGATCAAGGGTTACGAGCTGGGCTGGACGCAGTCGTTCGATGCGTGGCTGCCGATCCAGGGCTTCGGCCTGACCGCCAACTTCACCCGGGTGATCCCGCAGCGCGACACCGACTTCAAGATCCGCAACCTGTCGGAGAAGACCTGGAACGCCACCGGCTACTGGGAGAACGCGATGTTCTCCGCGCGCCTGTCGCTGAACCACCGCAGCGAGTACGAGCAGGACAGCAGCGACAGCTTCTTCGCCCGCGAAGGCCACACCATGAAGGCGCGCACCCAGCTCGACGCGGTGCTCGGCTACCAGGCCACCGACACGCTCAGCTTCCAGCTCGGCGGGCTCAACCTGACCGACAAGAAGGAAGAGGCGTACAAGGACATCAGCAGCCGCTGGCAGATGACCGGCGTCACTGGCCGCAGCTTCTACGTGTCGATGCAGTGGGACATCCTGTGAGGGCGGCGCAGGCGCTTGCGGGGTAGTCCGCATCAGGCCCGGCGCCGCGGTGGCGCCGGGCGGTCGATCCGATGAGGGCAAGCGCATGCAACGAAGAGAATTTCTGGCCGGCAGCGCCGGCGCCGGCCTGCTGTTGGCGGCGCCGCGCTGGAGTTGGGCGGGCGCGGCCGCCGAGGCCGGCATGGCCGGCACCGCGATCGGCGCCAGTGCACCGGCGGTGCCAGCGCTGACGCTGGCGGCCGATCCCGGCCTGTTCTGCCTGGATGAAGGCTGGCGTTTCCACGCAGGCGACATTCCGTTTCCGCCGATCGTCGGCCAGGACGCCAGCTACGACAACGCCAAGGCCGGCAAGGCCTGGGGCGCGGCCGCGGGCGATTTCGACGACAGCCAATGGCGGCAGCTGCGGCTGCCGCACGATTTCGCCATCGAGCAGCCGATCGAGGCCAGCGCCAACGTGGCGCAGGGCTATCGCCGCCGCGGCATCGCCTGGTACCGGCGCAGCCTGCGGCTGGACGAGGCGCAGCGCGGCAAGGCGCTGGAGCTGCGGTTCGACGGCATTTCCAGCCGCGCCACGGTCTGGGTCAACGGCCTGCCGATGGCGCGCAGCTGGAGCGGCTACGACGGGTTCGCCATCGATGTGAGCGCGATCGCGCGCTACGGCCAGGACCTCAACAGCATCGCGGTACGCGTGGATGCCGAGGCGATGGACGGCTGGTGGTACGAAGGCGCGGGCATCTACCGGCACACCTGGCTGGTGGTGCGCGATGCGCTGCATATCGTCGGCGATGGCGTGCATGCGGTGCCGCGGATCGGCGACGGCGAACGTTGGACGCTGCCGGTTGCGGTCACCGTCGCCAATGCCGGCGAGCAGGCCGACGCGGCGCTGTTGGAGGTGGCGCTGTACGACGCGCACGGCACGGTGGTCGCGCAGGGCAGTACCGCGTTGCACGTCGGCGCGCTGGCGCAGGCGCTGGCGCAGGTCGATCTGCAGGTACGGCGGCCGCAGCGCTGGGACGTGGCCGCGCCGCATCTGTACCGGGTCGCGGCGGTGCTGCGCAGCGCCGGCCGCGAGCGCGACCGCCGCGAGTGCGCGATCGGCTTTCGCACCTTGCGCTTCGATGCGCAGCAGGGCTTCTTCCTCAACGAACGGCCGCTGAAGATCAAGGGCGCCTGCCTGCACCAGGACCATGCCGGGGTCGGCGTGGCGGTGCCCGACAGCCTGCTGGAGTTCCGCATCCGCCGGCTCAAGGCGCTGGGCTGCAATGCGATCCGTCTGCACCATGCGGTGGCCAGCGAACTGCTCGATGTCTGCGACCGCCTGGGCATGCTGGTGATGGCCGAGAACCGCGTGTTCAATCCCGCGCCCGACTACGCCGCGCAGCTGCGCTGGCTGGTGCGCCGCGACCGCAACCGCGCCTGTGTGTTCCTGTGGTCGGTGTTCAACGAGGAACCGATGCAGGGTACCGCCGCCGGCTACGAGATGGTGCGCCGCGCGGTGGCGCTGGTGCGCGAGCTGGACGACAGCCGGCCGGTGACCGCGGCGATGAACGACGGCATGCTGACCCAGCGCAACGCGGCCGACGCGGTGGACGTGGTCGGCTTCAACTACCGCCAGTTCAACTACGACCGGGTGCGCGCGGCGATGCCGCACAAGCCGCTGCTGTCCAGCGAGGACACCAGCGCGTTCCAGACCCGCGGCGCCTGGTTCACCGACATGGACGCGCACGTCGTCGCCGAGGACGACTCGGTCGCCGCGCCATGGGGCAACACCCATCGCAGGTCCTGGCAACTGATCGACGAGCGCCCCTACCTGGCCGGCGGTTTCGTCTGGACCGGCTTCGACTACCGCGGCGAGCCGACCCCGTTCGAATGGCCGTCGGTATCCTCGTTCTTCGGCATCATGGACCTGTGCGGCTTCCCGAAAGGCGCCTACTGGCTGCGCCAGGCGCAGTGGATCGACGCTGCGCCGGTGCTGCAGCTGCTGCCGCACTGGAACTGGCCCGGCCGCGAGGGCACGCCGATCAAGGTGATGGCGTTCTGCAACGCGCAGCAGGTGGAGCTGTGGCTCAACGGCCGCTCGCAAGGGCGGCAGGCGGTGGACCGGATCGAGATGAATGCCTGGCAGGTGGCGTACGCGCCGGGCATGCTGGAGGCGGTGGCGTATCGCGACGGGCGCGAGGTGGCGCGGCAGCGGGTGCAGACGGTCGGCGCGCCGGTCGCGCTGCGGCTGACCCCGGACCGCGCGCGGATGCGCGGCGACGGCCGCGACGCGCAGCCGATCACCCTGGAGGCGGTGGATGCGCGGGGCCGCCACGTGCCGTTCGCCGATGCGCAGATCGCGCTGCAGGTCGAAGGCGGGCGCCTGCTCGGCGTCGGCAACGGCGACCCGAACCGGCACGCGGCCGACAACGTGCCGCAGGTGCAGTTGTTCAACGGCCTGGCGCAGGCCATCGTCGAGGCCGGCAGCGGCCGCCGCCGGCTGCGCATCGAGGCGCGCGCGCCGGGCCTGCGTGCCGCGCAGGCGAGCATCGAACTGGAGGCGGCGGCACCGCCGCTGTCGCTGCCGCCGGCCGCCGCGGCGATGGTGGTGCCCGGCTGGCGGCGCACCCTGCCGTTCGCCGCGCCGCCGAATCCGGCGCTGCCGCGTGCGCCCAACGACAACAACAGCTGGAGCTTCTGCCAGCCGGGCAACCTGGAGACGCGCGCCGAGCGCGACGGCTACGTGCTGTACCGCACCGCGTTCACGCCCTGGGCCGGGATCCAGCAGCGCGGTGGCGTGCTGCGGCTCGGCCGCGCCACCGGTGCCGCGCAGGTGTATCTGGACCGGCACCTGGTCGCCAGCGTGGCCGCGGGGCAGCATGCGCAGCTGCGCTTGCCGCCTGCGTCCGGCGAACGGGTGCTGGCGGTGGTGATGCAGGTGACGGCCGGACGGCCGTTCGGCTTCGACGATGTCGCGACAGTGGAGTATTGACCGAATGAAACGAGCTTTCCGCCATGCCGTCCCGCACGGCCATGCCTGGCTGCGCCGCATGTGCGCGTTGCCGCTGCGCGTGCAGGTCGCACTGCTGCTGGCATGTGCGCTGCTGGCGCCGGGCGCGTTCGCCGCGGCGGCGCAGGATACGCCGGGCGACGCCGCACGCGACGTGCTGCTGCGCACGCTCGGCCCGCGCGCCGCCGCGCTGGCCCTGCAGCGTCAACCGCGCGGCAGCGGCAACGACTGGTACCAGGTCGCCGCCGACGCCGGCACCCTGCGCGTGTCCGGTTCCTCGGAAGTGGCGCTGGCGCATGGCGCGTACAGCTATCTGCAATCGATCGGCGCTGCCTCGGTGAGCTGGGAGGGCAGCCGCGTGGCGTTGCCTGCGGCCTATGCCGACTTCCGCGGGCAACGCGTGGTCACTCCGTTCGCCTACCGCGCCTACCTCAACGTCTGCACCTACGGCTACACCACGCCGTGGTGGGACTGGGCGCGCTGGGAGCGCGAGATCGACTGGATGGCGCTGCACGGCATCGACATGCCGCTGGCGATGGAAGGCCAGGACTACGTGTGGCAGGCGCTGTGGCGCGAGTTCGGCGTCGCCGACGCGGACCTGGCGCAGTATTTCTCCGGCCCGGCGTTCGCGCCGTGGCAGCGCATGGGCAATATCGAAGGCTACGACGCGCCGCTGCCGCAGCAGTGGATCGACGCCAAGCATGCCCTGCAGCTGCGCATCCTGCAGCGCATGCGCGCGCTGGGCATGAAGCCGGTGCTGCCGGCCTTCGCCGGCTATGTGCCGAAGGCGTTCGCGCAGGCGCATCCGCAAGCGCGCATCTACCGCATGCGCGCCTGGGAGGGCTTCCACGAAACCTATTGGCTGGATCCGGCCGATCCGCTGTTCGCGCAGATCGCGCAGCGCTTCATCCAGCTCTACGACCGCACCTACGGCAAGGGCACCTACTACCTGGCCGATGCGTTCAACGAGATGCTGCCGCCGATCGCCGCCGACGGCAGCGACGCGCGCCTGGCCAGCTACGGCGACAGCACCGCCAACACCGCCAAGACCACGCCGCCCGAGGTGCCGCCGGCGCAGCGCGACAAGCGCCTGGCCGACTACGGCCGCGCGCTCTACGCATCGATCCATCGCGCCAATCCCGACGCGGTGTGGGTGATGCAGGGCTGGCTGTTCGGCGCCGACCGCCATTTCTGGACGCCGCAGGCGATCGCCGCGTTCCTGCGCGACGTGCCCAACGACAAGCTGCTGGTGCTGGACATCGGCAACGACCGCTACCCGGGCACCTGGAAACTGTCCGACGCGTTCGACGGCAAGCAGTGGATCTACGGCTACGTGCACAACTACGGCGGCAGCAATCCGGTGTACGGCGACCTGGCGTTCTACCGCGACGACCTGCGCGCGCTGCTCGCCGACAAGGACAGGCAGCAACTGGTCGGCTTCGGCGCATTTCCGGAAGGCCTGCACAACAATTCGGTGGTCTACGAATACATGTACGCGCTGGCCTGGGGCGCGCAGGAGCGCCCGCTGCAGGACTGGCTGGGCGACTACACCCGCGCCCGCTACGGGCATACCTCGCCGGCGTTGCGCGCGGCCTGGGACGATCTGCAGGCCTCGGTGCTGTCGACCCGCTACTGGACGCCGCGCTGGTGGCGCAGCCGTGCCGGCGCCTACCTGCTGTTCAAGCGGCCGACGCTGGACATCGGCGAATTCGAAGGCGCGCCCGGCGATCCGCCGCGCCTGCGCCGCGCGCTGGACCAGTTGCTGGCGCTGGCGCCGGAGTACGCCGACGCGCCGCTGTACCGCTACGACCTGGTCGACTTCGCGCGCCACTACGCCACCGGCCGCGTGGATGCGCAGCTGCAGCAGGCGCTGGCCGCGTACAGGCGCGGCGACGTCGCCGCCGGCGATGCCGCCTTCGCCCGCGTGCAGGCGGCGGTGCAGCAGCTCGACCGCCTGGTCGGCGGCCAGCAGGAAACCCTGTCGAGCTGGCTCGACGCCGCCGCCGGCCAGGCGAAGACGCCGCAGGATGCGGCCTACTACCGGCGCGATGCCAAGGCGCAGGTCAGCGTGTGGGGTGGCGAGGGCAATCTCGGCGACTACGCGTCAAAGGCCTGGCAGGGCATGTATGCCGACTACTACCTGCCGCGCTGGGCGCTGGCGATGCAGGCGTTGCGCGAGGCGGCCGTCGCCGGTGGCAGCGTGGACGAGGCGGCGCTGCAGCAGCGATTGCGCGCGTGGGAGCGGGACTGGGTCGCGCGCGACACGGCCTACGCGCGGCAGGCGCCGGCCGATCCGGTCGCCGCGGTGCGCACGCTGCTGCAACAGGTGGATGCCCGATGAGCGCCGCGTCCGTCGGCCTTCCCGCCGCGGCGCCGGCGCGCGAACGCTTCCTGTCGCTGGACGTGTTCCGCGGCCTGACCATCTTCCTGATGATCCTGGTCAACACGCCGGGCGCCGGCGCCGACACGTTCGTGCAGCTGCGGCACGCGCCATGGTTCGGCTTTACCGCCGCCGACCTGGTGTTCCCGTCGTTCCTGTTCGCGGTCGGCAACGCGATGAGCTTCGCGCTGGACCGCGGCCAGCCGCTGGGCGCGTTCCTGCGCCGGGTTGGCAAGCGCAGCGCGCTGATCTTCCTGCTCGGCTTCCTGATGTACTGGTTTCCGTTCGTGCACCACGGCGCCGACGGCGGCTGGAGCTTCACCGCGATCGACCAGACCCGGGTGCCGGGCGTGCTGCAGCGTATCGCGCTGTGCTACGCGCTGGCCGCGCTGCTGTGCCGCTGGCTGCCGCCGCGCGCGTTGCTCGCCGCCTGCGTCGCGCTGCTGCTCGGCTACTGGGGCGCGCTGTACCTGTGGGGCCAGCCGGGCGCGGAGCTGAGCAAGCTCGGTAACGCCGGCACGCGCCTGGACCTGTGGCTGCTGGATCCGGCGCAGCTGTACCGCAAGGACGGCGGTTTCGATCCGGAAGGCCTGCTCGGCACGCTGCCGGCCACGGTCAATGTCGTCGCCGGCTACCTGACCGGGCTGTACGTGCGCCGCGCCGGCAAGCAGGCGCGCACGGTGCGCTGGCTGCTGCTGGCCGGCGTCGCGCTGGCGCTGCTGGCGCTGGCCTGGCAACCGTGGTTCCCGCTGGCCAAGAAGCTGTGGACCGGCTCGTTCGTGCTGCTGACGGTGGGCCTGGACCTGTTGCTGCTGGGCGCGCTGCTGTGGGCGATCGAGGTGCGCCGCTGGCAGGCCGGCAGCGGCTTCTTCACCGTGCTCGGGCGCAATCCGCTGGCGATCTACCTGTTCTCCGAACTGTTCGTGATCAGCCTGCGGCTGGTCCCGGCCGGCGACAGCGGCATGGACCTCTACCAGTGGGTGGGGATCGACGTGTTCCAGCGGTTGTTGCCCGGTCCCTGGGGCAGCCTGGCCTGCGCGCTGGCCTACACCCTGCTGTGCTGGGCGGTGGGCTGGTGGATGGACCGGCGGCGGCTATACCTGCGGCTGTGACCTGGGCGTGCACGGACCGCGAATTGGTACTATATTGGACATAATGAATCCATACGGTCCGGAGGGAGCACGATGACCAAGCCCAAGCCGGAGGCCGATCCCAGACTGGCGGGCCTGGCCGTGGACCCGAGCGCGCCGACCCCGCTGTACCTGCAGCTGGCGAGCAAGCTGGTGGAGGCGATCAAGGGCGGCCAGTGGAAGCCGGGCGAGGCCTTGCCGGCCGAACGCCAGCTGTGCGAGCAACTGCAGGTGTCGCGGGTGACCCTGCGCCAGGCGGTGGACGCGCTGGTCGAACAGGGCCTGGTCTCGCGCCGGCAGGGCGCCGGCACCTTCATCACCTCGCACATCCAGCACCAGCTCAGCGGCCTGGCCAGTTTCAGCGAAACCCTGCGCATGAAGGGCCTGGAGCCGGGCACACGCTGGCTGGAGCGACGCGTGCGCCCGGCCCACGGCGAGGAAATCCTGCGCCTGGGCCTGTCGCCGGACACCGTGGTGGCGTCGCTGACCCGCCTGCGCAGCGCCGACGGCCGGGTCATGGCCTACGAGAAGGCGGTGCTGCCGCAGCGCACCGTGCCCGATCCGCTGGCCATCGGCGATTCGCTGTACGCCTACCTGGACGAGCAGGGCACGCCGGTGGTGCGCGCGCTGCAGTACTTCCGTGCGATCAACCTGCCGGCGCGGCTGGCCGGGCACCTGGGCATGAAGGAAGGCGAGGCGATCCTGCACGTGGTGCGGGTCGGCTACACCCGCGACGGCAGCGCGATCGAGCTGACCGACACCTATTGCCACAACGACTACTACGACTTCGTCGCCGAGCTGCGACGCTGATCGTCCGACCCACGCGCCCTCCCGGAGCCCGCCCGCCCATGACCACCGCACGGCCTGCCAGTCCCTTCGCCTCGATCGCCATCGTCGGGTTGCTGTTCTTCATCATCGGCTTCTTCACCTGGATCAACGGCCCGCTGATCACCTTCGTGCGGCTGGCGTTCGACCTCAACGAGGTCAACGCGTTCCTGGTGCTGATGGTGTTCTACCTGTCGTACTTCTTCCTGGCGCTGCCGTCGTCGTGGATCCTCAAGCGCACCGGCATGAAGAAGGGCCTGGCGCTGAGCCTGGTGGTGATGGCGGCGGGCGCGGCGGCGTTCGGCCAGTTCGCCACGCAGCGCTTCTATCCCGGCGCGCTGGCCGGCCTGTTCGTGATCGGCAGCGGCCTGGCCCTGCTGCAGACCGCGATCAACCCGTACATCAGCATCCTCGGCCCGATCGAGAGCGCGGCGCGGCGCATCGCGGTGATGGGCATATGCAACAAGATCGCCGGCATCCTGGCGCCGTTCCTGATCGGCACGCTGGTGCTGCACGGCGTTGGCGACCTGGCCACGCAGGTGCAGGCCGCCGATCCGGTGGCCAAGGAAGCCCTGCTCACCGCGTTCGCCGCCAAGATCCACGTGCCGTACCTGGTGATGGCCGGGGTGCTGGTGCTGGTCGCGATCGGCGTGCTGTTCTCGCCGCTGCCGGAGCTGAAGGCCTCGGAAGTCAACGCCGCGCCGGTCGGCGCCGGCAGCCCCGCGCAGAAGACCAGCATCTTCCAGTTCCCGCACCTGTGGCTGGGCGTGCTGTGCCTGTTCGTGTACGTGGGCGTGGAAGTGATGGCCGGCGATGCGATCGGCACCTACGGCAACGGCTTCCACCTGCCGCTGGACCAGACCAAGCTGTTCACCTCCTACACCCTGGCGGCGATGCTGGCCGGCTACGTGGCCGGCCTGTTGCTGATCCCGACGCTGATCTCGCAGGCGCGCTACCTGAGCGTGTCGGCGGTGCTGGGCGTGCTGTTCTCGGCCGGCGCCTACTTCACCCATGGCTACGTGTCGGTGGGTTTCGTCGCCGCGCTGGGCTTCGCCAACGCGATGATGTGGCCGGCGATCTTCCCGCTGGCGATCAAGGGCCTGGGCCGCCACACCGAGATCGGCTCGGCCCTGCTGGTGATGGGCATCGCCGGCGGCGCGATCATCCCGCAGCTGTTCGCGGTGCTGAAGCAGCACTTCGATTTCCAGCTGGTGTTCCTGCTGCTGATGGTGCCCTGCTACCTGTACATCCTGTTCTATTCCCTGGTCGGCCACCGCGCCGGCCAGGCCGTGGCCCGCGCGTGATCGCGCATCATGGGCGTCCTTCCCGACATGCAGGACCGCAGCATGCGTAGACCCACCATCAAAGATGTCGCCGAGCGGGCGCGGGTGTCGCTGAAGACCGTGTCGCGGGTCATCAACAACGAACCGTCGGTGATGCAGGCCACGCGCGCGCGCGTGCTGCACGCCATCGCCGAGCTGGACTACGAACCGGATCCGTCGGCGCGCAACCTGCGCAGCGGCACCCCGTTCGTGATCGGGCTGGTGTACGACAACCCCAACCCGTACCACATCATCGGCGTGCAGAACGGCGTGCTGGCGGCGTGCCGCGAGACCGGCTTCGGCCTGCAGATCCATCCCTGCGATTCGACCTCGCCGATGCTGGCCGAGGAACTGGCCGAGTGGACCCAGCGCTCGCGCCTGGCCGGGCTGGTGCTGACCGCGCCGATGTCCGAGCGCGCGGAACTGGTCGCGGCGCTGACCGCGCGCGGGATCAAGACCGTGCGCATCATCGCCGCCACCGAGGATCCCAAGGACGGCCCCTGCGTCTACGTCGACGACCGCGATGCCGCCTACGAGGTCACCGAGCACCTGATCCAGCTCGGCCACCAGCGCATCGGCTTCCTGTGGGGCGGCACCTCGCACCGCTCCAGCGGCGAGCGCTATGCCGGCTACGAGGCGGCGCTGAAGGACTACGGCATCACCCTGGACAAGCACCTGGTGGTGCCCGGCGACTACACCTTCGACGACGGCTTCCGCGGCGCGCGGCGGCTGCTGGCGCTGCGCGAGCCGCCGACCGCGATCTTCGGCTCCAACGACGAGATCGCCGCCGGCGTGCTCGCCGCGGCCAAGTCGGCGGGCATGAACGTGCCCTACGACCTGTCCATCGCCGGCTTCGAGGACAGCCCGTTCTCGCGCCAGTCGTGGCCGGCGCTGACCACCGCCAAGCAGGCCACCGAGGACATCGCCCGGCATGCCGCGCGGCTGCTGATCAGCCAGCTGCGCAGCGACGCCTACGAAGAGCATCCGGCGCCGATGCACAACCAGGGCTTCGTGCCGCAGCTGGTGGTGCGCGGCTCCACCGCGCCGATGCAGCCGCAGTCCCGCCGTTCTCCCTCCCCCGATCCCACATGACCCTGCCCATGGCATTGCCCACCGAAACCGAAACCCTGATGTTCCGCGAAGCCGCGGAAACCGCCGATGTCGTCGCCGCGCAGTTCGCGCGCAACCAGGCCGCGGTGAGCGCGCTGGCCGCGGCGCTGCGCGCCGATCCGCCGCCGTTCGTGGTCACCTGCGCGCGCGGCAGTTCCGACCATGCCGCGACCTACGCCAAGTACCTGTTCGAGACCCAGCTCGGCGTGGTCACCGCCTCGGCCTCGCCGTCGGTGGGCTCGGTGTACGAATCGCCGCTGCAGTTGCGCGGCGCGCTGTACGTGGTGATCTCCCAGTCCGGCAAGAGCCCGGACCTGCTGCGCAACGCCGAGGCGGCCAAGGCCGCCGGCGCGCGCGTGGTGGCGCTGGTCAACGTCGAGGATTCGCCGCTGGCGCAGCTGGCCGACACCGTGATCGCGCTCGGCGCCGGCCCGGAGAAGAGCGTGGCCGCGACCAAGAGCTACCTGGCCTCGCTGGCGGCGATCCTGCAGCTCGGCGCGCACTGGAAGAACGACCCGGCGTTGCTCGCCGCGCTGGACGCGCTGCCGCAGGCGCTGCGCGCCGCCTGGCAGGCCGACTGGCGTCCGCTCACCGACGGTCTGGTCGAGGCGCACAACCTGTTCGTGCTCGGCCGCGGCCTGGGCCTGGCCGCCGCGCAGGAAGCGGCGCTGAAGTTCAAGGAAACCTGCGGCCTGCATGCCGAGGCCTACAGCTCGGCGGAAGTGAAGCACGGGCCGATGGCGCTGGTCGGCCCCGGCTTCCCGGTGCTGGCCTTCGCCCAGCCGGACGAGACCGGCGCCGGCACCCGCAGCCTGGCCGAGGAATTCCGCGGCCGCGGCGCGCAGGTATGGCTGGCCAGCGCCGACGGCGACCTGCCGCTGGTCGCCGCGCCGCACCCGGTGTGCGCGCCGCTGCTGACCATCCAGAGCTTCTACCGCGCGATCAACGCGCTGGCGCTGCGCCGCGGCTACAACCCGGACCTGCCGCCGCATCTGAACAAAGTGACGGAGACGGTGTAATGACGACGACGGCGCTGCGCAATGCGCGCGTGCTCGGCGAGGACGGATTCCTCGATGGCGTGGGCGTGCTGCTGGAAGGCGGGCGCATCGCCGCGGTGCTCGACGACGGCGACGCGCGCCTGGCCGCGGCGCCGGCGCAGCTGGACCTGGGCGGCGGCACGCTGCTGCCCGGCTTCATCGACCTGCAGGTCAACGGTGGCGGCGGCGTGCTGTTCAACAACCGCACCGATATCGACGCGCTGCGCCGCATCGGCCAGGCCCACCGCCGCTACGGCACCACCGGCTACCTGCCGACGCTGATCAGCGACGACCTCGAGGTGATGCGCGCGGCGATCGCCGCGACCCGCGAGGCCATCGCCGCCGGCGTGCCGGGCGTGCTCGGCATCCACCTGGAAGGGCCGTACCTGGCGCCGGCGCGCAAGGGCACCCACAACGTGGACAAGTTCCGCGTGCCCGATGCCGCCGAGCTGGCGCTGGCCACTTCGCTGGACAACGGCGCCACCCTGATCACGCTGGCGCCGGAGCGGCTGCCGGCCGAGAGCATCCGCACGTTGGCCGCGGCCGGCGCGCGCGTGTTCGCCGGCCACACCGCCGGCAGCTACGATGAGATCCGCGCCGGGCTGGATGCCGGCGTGTGCGGTTTCACCCATCTGTACAACGCGATGTCGCCGCTGCAGGGGCGCGATCCGGGCGCGGTCGGTGCCGCGCTGGAGGACCGCGATGCGTGGTGCGGCCTGATCGTCGACGGCGTGCACGTGCACCCGGCCAGCCTGCGCGTGGCGCTGGCGGCCAAGCCGCGCGGCAAGCTGTTCCTGGTCACCGACGCGATGCCGATGGTCGGCGCCGACAGTCCCAGCTTCGACCTGTACGGCGAAACCATCACCGAAGTGGACGGCGTGGTGCGCAATGCCGCCGGCGCGCTGGCCGGCTCGGCGCTGGACATGGCCAGCGCGGTGCGCAACAGCGTGCAGTGGCTGGGCGTGAGCCTGGACGAAGCCGCGCGCATGGCCTCGCTGTATCCGGCGCAATGCCTGGGCGTGGACGAGCGCTACGGCCGCATCGCGCCGGGCTACCAGGCCGACCTGGTGCTGCTCGACGACGCGCTGCAGGTGCGGCGGACCTGGATCGCCGGGGCGATGGAGTAACCGGCGGCATTGCCGCGCGACGCGGCTCGCGCCCGCCTGTCGCGGGGGCCTGCTGCATTCGCCTGCAGCAGGCGGCGATGCAATTGCGCGCGGTGCGGTGTCAACGGCTGTACGCGCGTGTCGACGCCGTCCAGTCCAGCAGGTCGTAGGTGCGCACCCGCGCCGGCATATCGGTCGGCGTCGTCAGCGTCTTGGCGTAAGGCCGGCGCGACCTGCATGCAGGTCGCGGTAGCTTTTTTTTGATGCGGATGTCGCCGCGCGTGGGAGCGGCGGTGGTGGGTGTGGACGATCCGTCGTGATCGGCCTGGTCGAGAGTGCCGGTCGCACCCGAACGAAAAACCCTCTAGCCTGAGCCGATGCATGCCGCCGGTTCCGACCTGTTCGCCCTGCCGCCGCGCGATGGCCTGCAGCGGCTGACGCTGCGCGACGGCCGCCGCGCGATCTGCAAGCGCCGCCGGACCATGCCCACCGATTTCTTCGCCGCCGAAGTGCGCGGCCTGGATGCGCTGCGCACCGCCGGCGGTCTGCGCGTGCCGCAGGTGTATGCGCAAGGCGAGGACTGGCTGCTGCTCGAAGACCTGGGCGAGGCGCCGCCGCATCCCCGCTTCGCCCGGCTCGCCGGCGAAGGCCTGGCACGCCAGCATCGCGCCCACGGCGAGCGCTTCGGTTTCGGCCACGATGGCTACATCGGCGACAGCCCGCAGGACAACGGCACCGACCGCGATGGCCATCGCTTCTTCGTCGAGCGACGGTTGCGGCCGCAGGCGGAGCGCGCGCTGCGCGCCGCCGCGCTGGTTCCTGCCGACATGGCGCGCCTGGAACGGTTGTGCGCACGCCTGCCGCAGCTGATCCCGGCACAGCCGCCGGTACTGCTGCACGGCGATCTGTGGCAAGGCAACCTGCACTGCGCCGGCGACGGCCTGCCGGCGCTGATCGATGCCGGCGCGGCGCACTACGGCTGGGCCGAGGCCGAACTGGCGATGCTGTCGCTGTTCGGCGAACCCGACCCGCACCTGCTGCGCAGCTATGCCGAGCACGCGCCGCTGGCGAACGACTGGCGCGAACGCGCGCCGCTGTACAACCTCTACCACCTGCTCAACCACCTCAACCTGTTCGGCGGCGGCTACCTGCACGCGGTGCGTGCGGTGTTGGCACGGTATTGATGCCGATCGGCTGCGTGCCGCTGGCGTAGTCGACGCGGCATCTGCGGTTGCCAGCGGGTTGTAGGAGCGGCTTCAGCCGCGACGGGCTTTAGCGGTAAAGCCCGTCGCGGCTGAAGCCGCTCCTGCAGGGTTTTCCCGGAAACAGATGGAAGAGGAGCGTGCGAGAGATGCGCGGCGCGGCGGAAGCGGCCGCGTCAGTCCGCAGACACGCTGCGCGCTGCGGCGATCGCCTGGATCCGCGCCTTCGCCAGGGCCTCGCCGATCTGCGGGCCGCTCAGGCCCTGTGCGGCCAGGTCGCGGGCGTTGACCGCCAGCGCCGCGGCGTGCAGGCGCTGCAGCTCGCGGCCCTGCGGATAGTCGGCGTCTTCGCTGCCGAGGCGGCCGCGCTTGTCGGCCTCGCACACCAGCGCCAGCTGCGCAATGCGTTCGGGCTTGCGGAAGCCGTCGCAGCGCTGCAGCAGTTCGTGCACGGTGCGGTCGCGCAGTTCGGCCAGGCGATGCACGTTCAGGTGCTCGCGGCAGGCGATCTCGGCCAGCTGGCGGTGTTCCTGCGGCAACTTCAGGCGTTCGCACAATGCACGCAGCGGGGCGACGCCGCGCTGTTCGTGCATCACATGCTTCGGCCATTCCGCAGGTGGCGTCAGCGCCTTGCCCAGGTCGTGGGTCAGCGCGGCGAAGCCGATCAGCGCATCGCCCGGCGCCAGCCGCGCTGCCATGTCGCTGACCAGTTCCTGGTGGCGGCCGGTATCGATCTCGGGATGGTATTCGGCGCGCTGCGGCACGCCGTACAGCGCCTCCAGTTCCGGCAGCACGCTGCGCAGCGCGTCGGCGTCGTGCAGGGTGCGCAGGAACGCCGAAGGCTGTGCGGAGGCCAGGCTGCGGCGCAGCTCCTGCCACACGCGTTCGGGCACCAGCGTGTCCAGTTCGCCGCTGGCCGCCATCTCGCGCATCAGCGCCAGTGTTTCCGGCGCGACGCTGAAACCCAGCGGCGCCAGTCGCGCCATGAAGCGCGCCGCGCGCAGCACGCGCAGCGGATCCTCGCCGAAGGCCGGGCCGATGTGGCGCAGCACGCGCCGTTCGATGTCGCGCACGCCGCCGTAGGGATCGACCAGCGCGCCACTGTCCTCGTCGCGGGCGATCGCGTTGATGGTGAAGTCGCGCCGCTGCAGGTCCTCTTCCAAGGTCACCGACGAGTCGGCATCGACCACGAAGCCGTGATAGCCGCGACCGGACTTGCGCTCGGTGCGCGCCAGCGCGTATTCCTCGCCGCTGTGCGGATGCAGGAACACCGGGAAATCGCGGCCGACCTGCCTGTAGCCCAGGTCCAGCATCTGCTGCGGCGTGGCGCCGACCACGACCCAGTCGCGGTCGCCGGGCGGCTGCCCGAGCAGGCTGTCGCGGACGGCGCCGCCGACGAGGTAGGTGTTCATGGGCCGGGATTCGGGAATGGGGAATGGGGATTGGCAAGGGCGGTGTCGCGCAAACGGATGCCGCCCTGGCCTATCCCGGCGATGCTACCTGCATACGGCCGCGCTGCGCTGTTGCCAATCCCGAAATCCCTAATCCCGAATCCCCGCCCCACAGACAAACTTCTTGCGCGGCGCGTCCAGCTTGCCGAGCATGCGGTCGCTGACCGGCAGCGCGTCGCCGTTGAGGCGCCAGTCGTAGATCACGCTGAAGGCGAGGATGCGCGCGACGTATTCGCGGGTTTCCTTGTAGCTGATCGTCTCGATCCAGAAGTCGGCGTCGTGGCCGGGGCGCTGGGTCTGCCAGCGCGCCGCCGGGCCGGGGCCGGCGTTGTAGGCGGCGATGGTCAGGTAGGGCAGGCCGTAGGTGTTCAACAGCTGGCGCAGGTAGGCGGTGCCGATGGCGATGTTGGTGTCCGGGTCGTACAAGCTGGCGGCGCCGCCGTAGCCGGCCAGGCCGAGGTTCCTGGCCACGCTGGCGCCGGTGGCAGGCAGCACCTGCATCAGGCCCATCGCATTGGCAGGCGAACGCGCGTTGGGATTGAAGATGCTCTCTGCGCGGATCTCGGCGGCGACCCAGGCCGGGTCGATCGCGTTCTTGCCCGCCTCGCGGCGGATGGTGGCGTCGTGGTGCAGCGGGAAGCGCAGCGAATACAGGCGCTGCTCGTCGGGCAGCTTGCCCAGCGCGAACACCGCGCGGTCGAACCAGCCGTTGTCGCGCGCCACTTCCACCGCGATACGCCGCTGGGTGTCGTCGAAGCGGGTCAGGGCGTCGTTCCACTCGGCCACCGCCCATGCCGCGCGGTCGATCTTGAACAGTTCCAGCGCGCGCACCAGCGTCGGGTCGCGCGCCACCGCGGCCTGCGCCTGCGCGCTGTCGTTGGGTTCCCACGGGCACAGCGCGTAGGGCTGCTTGAGCCGGTCGGCGGCCATGAAGCCGTGGAAGGTGGCGGACTTGGCCGCCTCGCGGTACAGCCGCTGCGCCTCGCCGGCGTTGCCGGTCTTCTCCGCCAGCCGCGCCTCGAAATACTGCCAGCGCGAGTCGCTGCGCTGCGCCGGCGCCATCTTGCGGATCGCGGCCAGCGCCGCCGGCCAGTCGCCGCGCGCCATCGCCTCGCGCGTGCGCCATTCGTGCAGGCGTTCGTCGTAGGCGCTGTCGGGCACGGCGTTGAGCCGCCGCGCCGAATCCGGCCCGTACGAGGCCACCGTCCACAACGCGATCTGGTACAGCACCTCGCCGCGCTGCGCCTCGCTCAGCTGCAGCGCCTGCGCGAACTGCGGCAGCTGCCGCTCGGCCGCGTCCGGATCGGTCTTGGCCAGTTTCTCCAGGCCGTCCACCGCCACCTTGCGGCTGCGCTCGGTCTTCGGCCAGGTCAGCGCCCGCGTGTGCACCGCGTCCAGGAACGCCGCGTAGTCGTTGGCCAGGGCCAGCTCGGCGGCGGGCAGGCCGCGCGCGGCACTGCGCATCACTGCCGGTTGCTGCGCATCGGCCGCCGCTTCCACCCGCGTCCAGCGCAGCGTGTCGTTCATGCCGCCGCGCGCCTGCAGCACCGCGAACACTGCATCGCAGGCATCGGGCAGCGACTTGCCGCTGCTGCGCCACAGCGCCTGCGCCTCGTCGATCCATTGCGCGTCGGCACGGCCGGTGGCCTGGCGCGCGTTGAGCTGGGCGCAGCGCAGGCCGGTGTTGTCGGTGGGTTTCCAGTTGGCCAGCAGCGCCGGCCAGTCCTGGCGCCGCGCCAGCGCCGGCAGCCACAGCGAGCGGAAGCTCTCGGCCACCGGTTGCCCGGCGTAGCGCTTGAGGAAATCCTGCGCCTGCGCGTCGGAGACGCGGTCGATGTTGCGGCGCAGGTTGGCGTATTCGAGCCAGCCGTACAGCGGGTGCTGCTTGAATGCGGCCGCCTGCGCGGGATCGAACTGGCCGCGCTCGGCGGCGTCGATCGCCGCCCGCAGCGCGGGACGCTGGGCGTCCAGATTCTGGGCGAGGGCAGGGGCGGTGCCGCACAGCGCGGCGGCGAGCAGCAGGAGGGACGTGCGCAATTTCATGCGCGGGACTATACCGAACGCCGATGAATCGCCGCGGCAAGGGCGCTGCGGCGCAACGCAGCAGGCAGCGCCGCGCGGGCGCTTGCGCAGTGGCGCGCGGCGCTCCGCGCAGCGATGTCGGCGCTGCTGTGGGCGCTGGCTGGATCCCGGCAGGGCCGCCGCCAGCGTGCTTGCCGCGGCGCTGCAGGCGGTCGCCTGCGCATCGGAGCGACGCCATGCGTGTCGCTCCGATGCGCGCTGTACCGAGCCGTGCCCGCCACACATTGCGAGAGGACGTGTTGCGGCGCGCGCCCCGGCGCACTGCCGCGCTGGGTGCCGGCGTGTCGCCGGCGCCGGCGACGGCCTTGCCGACGAGAGCGCCGCGTCCCTGTCTCCCGCACGTCGCCGAACCGGACCACGCGTGTCGCGTGTCGCTGCCGCTGGCTTCCGCATGTCCCGACGATCGCCTGCCTGGCGCGCGCTGTCCTGCGCTGTCCGGGATGCGAGTCCGGATGGACTGCCACTATGTCTACGAAATCGTCCAGTCGGTCCGGGACTGTCCGAATCCCGGTCCGATTGCTTGCTTAGGGTTTACGTTTTGTTTACAAGGTAGGCCACGCCGTCGCGGTGCAGGGGGTCGCAGCGGCCGACCCACATCCTTTCTGGAGAGAGAGACGGATGAATTTCCTGCACCGCCATCCTTTGGTTTTCGCGGTTTCGTTGTCCTTGCTGGCCGGTTCGCCCGCGCTGGCCATCGCCCAGCAGGCCGCGCCCGCTGCCCCCGAGTCCGCCACCACCCTGGACAGCGTCCAGGTCACCGGCACGCGCATCCGCAAGGCCGAGCTGGAGGGCCAGGTGCCGGTGCAGACGCTCAGCCGCGCCGACATCGAACGCACCGGCCTGACCTCGATCGGCGACGTGCTGCAGGAACTGACCGCGTCCGGTTCGGCGTTGAACACCAAGTTCAACTCCTCCGGCAACTTCGGCTTCCCGCCCGACGGCAGCGGCGTCGGCGCCGGCTCGGCGCAGGTGGACCTGCGCCACCTCGGCGCCAAACGCGTGCTGGTGCTGGTCGACGGCATGCGCTGGGTCAACGAGTCCTCGGCGTCCGGCGTGGGCGCGGCCACCGACCTCAACACCATCCCGCTGGCCATCGTCGAGCGCATCGAGGTACTGGAGGACGGCGCCTCCTCGCTGTACGGCTCCGACGCGATCGCCGGCGTGGTCAACATCATCACCCGGCGCAAGTTCGACGGCGGCCAGGTCACGCTGAACTACGGCCAGTACGACAAGGGCGACGGCGCCAGCAAGGGCGTGGACCTGGCCTGGGGCCACAGCACCGAGCGCACCAGCCTGTTCCTGGGCGCCAGCTACACCAAGCAGGATCCGATCTACGCGCGCGACCGCAAGCAGTCGCTGTATCCGGTGCCCGGCACCGGGCTCAGCTTCGGCAGCTCGGCCACGCCGGACGGCCGCTTCATCTTCGTCGATCCGGTCACCGGCGCCGAGCAGGACCTGACCCCGAACAGCGGCGCCAGCACCCCGAGCTACGACGGCAGCGCCGGCTGCACGCGCAGCGACGACTATCACTGCTTCGGCACTGCCGACCGCTACAACTTCGCCGCCTCCAACCTGCTGCTGACCCCGTCCGAGCGCAAGGGCGTGTTCGGCCAGTTCCGCTACTTCTTCAACGACGACGTGCAGTGGTACCTGAAACTGCTCGGCAACCGCCGCGAGTCGACCAACCAGGCCGCGCCGGAACCGATCTTCCTCGGCCCCGATGCCGGCACCGGCAATCCGCTGGCCGACAACATCGTCATTTCCGCGGCCAACCCGTACAACCCGTTCGGCTTCGACCTGGACTCGTCCAGCAACCTGATCATGATCGGGCGGCGGCCGGTGGAAGGCGGCGCGCGCGTGTTCGAGCAGCGCGTGGACACCCAGTACGTCGGCACCGGCTTCATCGGCAGTTTCGAGAGCGCCGACCGCACCTGGTTCTGGGACGTCAACGGCGCCTACAGCAAGAACAAGGCCGAGCAGACCAACTACGGCAGCTACAACATCTACAACATCAACCTGGCGCTGGGCGACCCGGCCGCCTGCGCCGCGGTGGCCGGCTGCGTGCCGCTGAACATCTTCGGCGGCGCCGGCAGCATCACCCCGGAGATGCTGCGCTGGATCCAGCCGGTGGTGCACGACCGCAGCCAGAACGAGCTGACCCAGTTCACCGCCAACCTCAGCAGCGACCTGTTCACCCTGCCGGCCGGCGCGGTGTCCTTCGCCACCGGCGTGGAGTACCGCAAGTACGAAGGCTGGTACCAACCCGATCCGCTGACCGTGATCGGCCACTACAACGGCGTGCCGTCGCTGCCGACCGAAGGCAGCTACAACGTCAAGGAGGCCTTCCTCGAACTGAGCGTGCCGATCTTCGCCGACTCGCCGCTGGGCGAGAAACTGGACCTGAGCCTGGCCGGGCGCTACTCCGACTACTCCACCTTCGGCGGCGAGTTCACCCCCAAGTACGGCCTGCGCTGGCAGGTGTCGCCGGACTTCGTGCTGCGCACCAGCTATGCCGAAGGCTTCCGCGCGCCGACCATCGGCGAGCTGTACGGCTCGGCCGCGCGCGCCGACCTGACCCTGTCCGATCCGTGCTCGATCGGCCTCGGCGGCACCGCGCCGCGCGGCAGCGCCGCCAACTGCGCCACGCTCGGCGTGCCGGCCGGCTACCAGCAGGCCAACTCGCAGATCTCGGTGACCACCGGCGGCAACCGCGCGCTGGAACCGGAGAAGGCGCGCAGCTTCAGCGCCGGCTTCGTGTGGAGCCCGTGGTTCGCCAGCAACGTGCCGTGGTCGGACCGCTTCGATGTCGAAGTGACCTTCTATCGCCACGACATCGACGGCGCGATCCAGGCGATCAACGCGCAGACCCAGCTGGACCTGTGCGTGGACACGCTGGACGCGACCTATTGCGACGGCATCACCCGCGCCTCCACCGGCGGCATCAACGGCTTCAACAACCGCCTGACCAACCTGGGCTCGATCAAGACCGATGGCTGGGACGTGGATCTGTTCTGGACCTCGCCGGAGACCGCGGCCGGGCGCTTCAAGATCGGCTGGCAGAACACCTTCGTCACCCGCTACGTCGCCACCGGCGCCGCCGGCCAGGTGCAGCCGCAGGAACCGGGCGTGGAAGTGGTGGACAGCGCGATCCCGGAGTGGACCAGCAACCTGACCCTGGACTGGTCGTTGAACCGCTGGAACGCCTCGTGGACGGTGCGGCACATTTCCGAACTGACCGAACAGTGCGGCGACGCGGTGGCGTTCCCGGTGTGCAGCAACCAGGCGGCCGGCACCAACACGCTGGATGCGATCACCTACCACGACGTGCAACTGGGCTACCGCTTCGACTGGCTCAAGGGCCTGACCGTCAGCGGCGGCGTCAACAACGTCTTCGACAAGGATCCGCCGATCTGCCTGTCATGCTCGCTCAACGGCTACGACGCGTCCACCTACGACATCCCGGGCGGCCGCTACCTGTATGTGCGTGCGGATCTGAAGTTCTAGCCAAGCGCGAAGGCCACCGTGGACGTCCGTGGAGACGCGACTTCCCGGTGGCTTGCTGGAATCGATCTACGATTGCTAGAACCAGCGGGTACCGGTAGTCCAGCAGACCCAAGCCGATGGCGGGGTGCTGAGCATCGACTATGCGCATGTGGACGGCAGCACGACGGGGACGCTGGTCACCAAGCCCGACGGAAGCAAGCGGCGGGTGGTGTTCGACCCGGTCAGCCACTATCCCAAGAGCGATACCCTGGCCTACGGCACCTCGCTGGCGCAGACGATCACGTACGAGCGCAGCGCCGGCGGGCAGACCACGGCCCGCATCGACGCCCTGGGCCGTCGCACCGAATACAGCTACGACAGCGCCGGGCGCACCACCCAGATCAAGGCATTGGCCGGCACCGCGCAAGCGCGCACGACCAAGCTGGCCTACACCGCCGACGGCGACCTGGTCTCGATCACCGACCCGCTCAACCGCACGACCAGTTTCGGCTACACCGAGCGCTGCCTGACCTCGGTGACCAACCCGCTGGGCAAGGTCACCAAGGCGACCTGCAATGCCGCGGGCCAGCGCCTGACCCTGACCGACCCGCTTGGCCACGCCACCACCTTCACCTGGAGCGGGGAAGACCTGACCCAGGTCAGCGATGCGCTGGGGCGCAAGGTGAAGTTCCGCTACGACGTGTTGGGCAGGATGATTGCGGCCGAGGATGCGCAAGGCAACGTATCGCGGGTGGAGTACGACAAGCTGGGCCGCGCGGTGAAATCGATCGATCCGCTCGGCAACAAGGTGGAGACCGGCTTCGACGCCAACGGCAACGTGTCCGCGGTGCTGTTGCCGCACGGCAATGGCGTGACCTACAGCTACGACAGCCGCGACCGGCGCCTGACCCGCACCGACGCACTGGGCCAGGTGGAGCGCTGGGCCTACGACACCATGGATCGGGTCACCAGCTACACCGACCGGCGCAACCGCGTCACCGCCTACGCCTACGACGCGCTCGGCCGCCCGACCACGACCACGCTGCCGGGGATGGGCGGCACGCTGACGGCCAGCTACGACGCCGGTAACCGGATGGTGGCGCTGGCCGACAGCCTGTCCGGGACGCTGGGCTGGAGCTACGACAACTTCGACCAACTCACTGCAGCCAATGGCCCGCAGGGGACGATCACCTACGGCTACGATGCCGTCGGTCGTCGCATCCGCATGCAGGCCGCGGCGCAGGCCGAGGTGACCTATGCCTACGACGACGCCGACCGGCTGACCGGCATCACCCAGGGCAGCGAGTCGGTGGGGTTCGCCTACGACAATGCCAACCGGCTCACCACCCAGACCCTGCCCAACCAGGTGCAGACGGTCTACACCTACAACAACGCCGACCAGGTGACCGGCCTGGCCTGGGGCAAGGCGGGGCAGACCGCGCTGGGCAGCCTGGGCTATGGCTACGACAGCAGCGGCCAACTGGTGGCGCAGACCGGCACGCACGCGCCGCAGGTTCTGCCGGTAGCCAGCGGCAACAACGCCTTCGACGACAACAACCGGCAGACCAAGGCCAACAACGTCGCCCTGAGCTACGACGACAACGGCAACCTGCTCAACGACGGCAGCCGCAGCTACGTCTGGGACGACCGCGACCGGCTGATCCGGATCGAGCAGGGCGGCACGGCGATCGCCAGCTTCAGCTACGACGCCTTGGGCCGGCGCACGGCCAAGACCGAGAACGGCACGACCACCCAATACCTGTACGACGGCCTGGACGCGGTGCAGGAAACGCAGGGCAGCACGGTCAACCCGATCCTGACCGGGCTTGGCATCGATCAGCGTTACGCGCGCGACGACAATGGCGGGCGGACGTACTTCCTGACCGATCTGCTGGGTAGCACGCGGTTGCTGACCAATGCGAGCGGTAGTGCGGTGCAGCGGTATGACTATGATCCGTATGGCAATACCAGCCAGACCAGCAGCAGCTACACGAACCCGTACCAATATACGGGGCGGGAGAGGGATGCAAATGGCTTGTATCAGTACAGAGCTAGATACTATCGGCCAGAGTGGGGACGGTTCGTTAGTGAGGATCCGATTGGATTGGCTGGTGGCTTAAATGGTTATGCCTATGTAGGAGGGAGTCCTATTGTCTTTGTAGACCCTTTAGGTCTTATGGGTAGCAAAGGTGCAGTTCTTAGGCCTTCGCGCTTACTTACGGGTTGCGAAAAGGAAATTTTGGCGCCATATTTTCCAAATTTGGATCTTAGTGGTATTAATGTGCTTCAGGGCATTCCGGTAGAGGCGCAAACCTTTGGCGCTAGTGGGGCAGATGCGTGGACTTTCATGAATAATGTATATCTTGGCGTGCCTGATGCGCCAAACTCTCGATCAATTATAATTTTGCTTGCGCATGAGGTGCGACATTCCGCCCAGTATGCTAATTTGGGTTTGCTGGATATGGCGCTTGGCTATGTCTATGATAATGTCAAATACGGATATAGAAATAATCCGTTTGAAGTTGATGCAAGGGATGTGGAGGCACTAGTGGCAGAAAAATTGAAAAATATGGGGGGAGCGCCGTGCGGATGTGCGCGCTAATTACCTTGATCATGTTATTGGTTTCTGCATGTGGCGGCCATGATAGATTGGAAGATAGTAATTTATATAAAAAATTAAGAAGCATGGATGAGCAGGGGAAATTGAAAATTTGTGAAAATTTACCAGCGGAAGAGAAGGCATCGTTGTTTTTTCTCACCATGCGAAGGCATCATGGTGATTATTCTCTGGATGATTGTTTTGCAAATTCTGGGTTGGATTTTATTTACACGCTAAAGTCTATGATTAAGCAGCGTGGCTTAGAGCAAGACGTCTTGCATCTTATTGTGATTGTCGCATCAATGAAGAAGGATGAGTTGATAAGTAGAGAGGATGTTGTAAATTTAGACTTGAAAAGTCTATGTAAAATTAAGGTGCCTCATGGGTTAGGGGTGTGTTACAGAATGGTGCATGAAATTGGTTGTTCTGGGGGCGAGAATGCTGGTATTAGAGTGGGTGGTTCTATAAATAAATGCCAGTGAAATTAATTTTTTGTTCCTGCTTTAAGCGTGGTATCACCAGGAGACGCAGGGCAGCACGGTCAACCCGATCCTGACCGGGCTTGGCATCGATCAGCGCTACGCGCGCGACGACAATGGCGGGCGCACCTACTTCCTGACCGATCTGCTAGGTAGCACGCGGTTGCTGACCAATGCGGCGGGTAGCGCGGTGCAGCGGTATGACTATGATCCGTATGGCAACACTACCCAGACAAGTACTTCTTATATGAATCCGTATCAGTACACGGGGCGCGAGAGGGATGCGAGCGGGTTGTATTACTACAGGGCAAGGTACTACCGACCGGAGTGGGGACGATTTGTTAGTGAGGATCCGATCCAGCTGAGGGCAGGCCCTAATGCCTACATGTATGCACGGGCTAACCCGGCTAAATACAGGGATCCATCTGGTTTATGGTCGGTAACGATCACACTTATCGATGGTTTTGGTGGTGCTATTGTTTTTGGTCAGGATCCAGAGACCGACCAATGGTTCGGTGGGGGGCGACTCGGGTTTGGAGTCGAAGATGGTATAAGCTTTGATCCTTACGGAAAGCGTCCTGGGAGAGATAAGACGCCTTGCCATGGGACCACTGTGGGGACATACATAGGTGTTGGAATTACTTTTGGTCCATGGTCGTGGAATCCAATACAAGGTGCAGCGGGCGTAGATATTGAATCAGGCGATACCTATCAAGAGGGGCCAGAGGCTGCTGATGCGGCTACAATGAACCCTTCACCGAAGTATGGACTTAGTGTTGGTGGATCAATGGGTCTTGAGGTAATAGGCCATTAGGCTACTTGGGGAGATTGGATGTGTTCAAGAATTTATACGAGATGCCGCGCTTTCTGCTGCTGATGACGTTGGGAGGGTTTGCGGCACTGACAATGGCGATCGTATATCCATCTCTGGGTCTTGATGCATCCGGGCGAGCTGTCAATTCGCCAATCTGGCGGGACGCTGGTAACTGGATCGCATTTGTCTTGCCGGCTCTTATCCTGGGTGTATCCTCAGGACTGATGATGTTTAGACTCAATCTTGGAAGGCTTCTTTTTGCTGCTGGCTGGATCGCCATGAGTATTGGTTTCTATGTCGCGAAACCTTCTGGTGTTATGGGTGCCTCTATGCTAGTCCCAGAGTTTGTTTTTATTTCTACACTGACAATTTCTATTTTTCTGTATTTGTATGTTTCGCCATCGGTGCGAAGGTATTTCTCGCCGCATGGCGACTCGCGCGAATGAGATTTCGATATCGCCGACGAGAGGCCGTTGGCATATGGAGGGGCGTGAGCTGAGCGAAAGGCTGGTTGCTATAGCCCATCCGCACGTCGTAACGCGGTTTGCCACTATTGCGCAAAGCCAATGGCAGGGCCGCGCAAGTCCTAGCGCAGCATCCCCTGCGGCACTTCGATCTCGGTCGCCACCGCCAGGTGGTCGGAGAACGCGGCGGGCAATGCGCGTTGTTCGTTGCAGCGCAGGCCGTCGCTGACCAGGATGTGGTCGATCGCGCGCTGCGGGCGCCAGCTGGGGAAGGTCGGTACCACGCAGCCCGGCGGTTGCAGCCGGGTGCGCTTGTACAGGGCCTGCATCTCGGGCCGGTCGGCGACGCAGTTGAAGTCGCCCATCAGCACCGCGTTGGGATGGTCGGACAGCAGTTCGGCGATGAAGGCCAGCTGCGATGCGCGCGAGTTGGCGCCCAGCGACAGGTGCGCCACCGCGATCGCCAGCCCTTCCGCGCCGTCGCCGAACTTGGCCAGCAGCACGCCGCGCCCACCGAGCCGGCCGGGCAGGGGATGGTCCTGGACCTCGACCGGCTCCAGCCGGCTGAGCAGGCCGTTGGCGCTGGAGGCCACACCGCCCATACGCCGGTTCGGCTGGTGGCTCCAGTAATTGAAGCCGGCGCGCTCGGCCAGGTAATGGGTCTGGTTGGTGAAGCCCGAGCGCAGGCTGCCCGGATCGCTTTCCTGCAGGCCGACGATGTCGTGCCCGCGGGCCAGCTGCGCGATCGCGTCCAGGCTGCTGCGCTTGCTTCCCGCCGGCAGCGCGTGCGACCAGCTGCGGGTCACGTAATCGCTGTAGCGGCGCGTGCTCGAGCCGGCCTGGATATTGGCGGTGAGCACGCGCAGCGTGCGGGTGGTGGGGTCGGTCACTGCGGAGCGGCCTGGTGGGAGCGGGAGCTTACTTGGCCAGCGCCGCGCGCTCGCGCGCGATCAGGTGATCGGCGATGCGCAATTTGTCCGGGTAGCTGTTGCCCTTGATCAGATACTTGCCGTTGACGATCAGCGACGGCGTGCCGTCGACGCCGCTGCGCATGGCGAACTGCTTGGCGCGGTTGGTCTTGCTGCTGACCGCGAAGCTGCCCATGGTGTCGGCGAACTGCTTGGGATCCACGCCGTACTTGGCGTAGAAGCCGGCGATGTCCTGCACCGAATCGCGGCCGCGCTCGCCCTTGAGGCTCTGGTCGACGTGGATCGCCTTGTACAGCGCCTCGTGGGTCTTCTCCTGCACCCCCAGCGCCTCGGCGGCGTAGAACGCGCGCGCGTAGTCGTCCCAGGTGCCGCCGAACATCGCCGGCACGTACACGAAATGCACATCCGCCGGCAGGCCGGCCTTCCATGGGCCGATCAGCGGCTGGAAGGCGGCACAGGCCGGGCACACGTAGCCGAACACTTCGGTCACTTCGATCTTGCCATTGGTCGGCTGGAACGGTTGGCCGCCCGGAATCTCCTTGTAGTCGGTGCCGGCGACCGGTTCGGCGCCGCTCGGCGTACGCGCCGCGACCGGCGCGGCGGGCGCCTCGGCGGCAGGCGGCGCAGCGGCATCGGTCGCCGGAGTGGAGGCGGTTTCGGCAGTGGCGGCGGGCGCGGTGTCGCTGGCGGCGGGCGCAGCCGGCGCCGCGGCGGGGGCGTCGGCGGCCGGGGCGACGGTATCGGCGGTGCCGTCCTGGGCCTTGCATGCGACCAGGATCGGCAGCAGGGCCATCAGGGTCAGGGCGAAGCGGGTCTTCATCGGCGGCATCTCCAGCAGGATAGGGGGCAAACGCCGGCCGCGCCGAGAAGCGCGGCAGGCAACCCCGTCATGATGCCATGGCGCGGATGAAGCGCCGTGTTGCGGGTCTACTTGCCCGCGCGCTCGCGGGCGACCAGCGCATCGGCGATGCGCAGCATGTCCTGGAAATTCTTGCCCTTGACCAGGTACTTGCCGTTGATCACCAGTGCCGGGGTGCCGGGGATATCGCTGCGCGTGGCGAAGTCGCGCGCGGCCTTGACCTGCGCGGCCACCTGCGGGCTGCTGTAGGCGGCGACGAAGTCCTGCGGCTTGACTCCGTATGCGGCGTAGAACGCGGCCAGCTCTTCCGGTGCCACGTTCTGCACCGGCACGCTGTGCTTGTCGTGGATCGCCTCGAACAGGTCGTGGTGGCTGCGGGTCTGCACGCCCAGCTTCTGCGCGGCATAGAAGGCGCTGGCGAAGCTGTCCCAGAAACCGCCGAACGCGGCCGGCACCAGCGTCACCCGCACGTCCTTGCCCTGCTTGCGCGTCCACTCTTCCAGGATCGGCTCGAAGTGCGCGCAGTGCGGGCAGGTGTAGCCGAACACTTCCACCACCTCGATCTTGCCGGCCAGCGGCGCGAACGGCTGCGGGTTGGCGATCAGCGCGTAGTCCTGGCCTTCGACCAGGGCGGCGGTCTTGGGCTGCGCGCAGGCGCTCAACGGCAACAGGGTGAGCAGGCACAGCAGCAGGCGGGGCAGACGGTTCATGCGATCTCCATGGCAAAAAACGAACGCCGGTCGTGACGACCGGCGCGAGGGGGAAGCGGTCGGGCGCCGCGGCGGCGGCGCACGCTCAGGATTGTTGCGCAGGCGCCGCCTGTTGTGGCGCCGCCTGTGCCGGCGCGGTCTGCGCCGCGGCCGCGTCGTCGGCGCGATCGTGCAGGCCCTGCAGATAGCTGCCCAGCGCCTTCATCTCCTGCTCGGTCAAGGGCTTGGCCACCTGCGCCATGATCTTGAACAGGGTCGGGTCGCGTTCCTGGGTGGTGCCGGCCTGGTATTCCTGCAGGCGCCGCGCCACGTAGTCGGCGTGCTGGCCGCCCAGGTGCGGATACGCCGGGCCGGGATTGCCGGCGCCGGTGGGACCGTGGCAGGCCATGCACGCCGGAATCCCGCGCGACGCATCGCCGCCGCGGTACAGCTGCTGCCCGACCTCGTAGAACTTCATGCCGGCGTACGGGCCGTCGCTGACCACCGCGTCGTCGGCGATGCCGGCGCCGGCCTTCTGCGTGGCGAAATAGGCGCCGATGTCGCGCATGTCCTGCGCGCTCAGCGGCTGCACGAACGGCAGCATCGCCGCGACCGCGCCGGAGGTGCGCTCGCCGTGCGCGATCAAGGCCATCTGCCGCGCGCTGTAGCGTTCGCTCTGGCCGGCGATGCGCGGATACATCGCCAGGGACGGATTGCCGTCGGCGCCGTGGCAGGCGGCACAGGCCGAGGCCTTGGTCTGGCCGGCCTTGGGATCGCCCCAGGCGGCCTTGCCGACGTCGCCCTCCAGCGGCGCGGTGCTGACCGGCGCGTTGTCGGGAATCGGAACCACCGAGGTCTGCGCGAACGCGACCGCGGCGGCGATGGAGATGGCGAGACCGGCAAAGGCGAGAACGCGAGCGTGGCGCATTAGCTGAAGCTCCGTATGACCCAACCCGCGGTTGCCGGGCCGGCGACCGCATTCGCGCGATTATCCCTGCGCCGCGCCCTGCCGGTCAATGAACCCCGCCCGGACCGGCGGACGTGCGATCCTAGCGCCATGTCGCTGCTCATCGAACGTGCCCAATACCTGCTTTCCGCCCACAATCCCCGGCAGCTGCCGGAGGACGGGGGCTGGGAGGTGGCCTTCGCCGGCCGCTCCAACGCCGGCAAATCCAGCGCGCTGAACGCGCTGACCCGGCAGAACGCGCTGGCCCGCGTGTCCAAGACCCCCGGCCGCACCCAGCAGCTGGTGTTCTTCCAGGTCCAGCCCGAGCGCTATCTGGTCGACCTGCCCGGCTACGGCTACGCCAAGGTGCCGCTGGAGCTGCAGGCGCACTGGCAGTCGTTCATCGACAAGTATTTCCGCACCCGCGAGGCCCTGCGTGGGCTGGTGGTGGTGATGGACATCCGCCATCCGCTGAAGGACTACGACCGGCAGATGCTCGGCTATGCCGTGCAGCGCGGCTTGCCGGCGCACGCGCTGCTGACCAAGGCCGACAAGCTCGGCCGCGGCCAGCAGGCGCAGGCGCTGCAGCAGGTGCGCAAGGAACTGTCCAGCTCGTTCGGCGACACGGTCAGCGTGCAGCTGTTTTCCGGCGAGACCCGCCAGGGGGTGGACGAGGCACGGGCCATCGTCGGCGGCTGGCTGGGCCTGGACGCGGAGCCTGCTGCCGCGCAGTGAGCGTGGCGGCGCTGGATTTCCGGCATCCGCTGCGCCGACGCTGCTTGCGAGCGATCGCTAGCGGCGGATGCGGCCGTCCTGTCTGCTTCGGGCTGCGTATGCGCGATGCCGGGCGCCCGCAGGGGTGGATGAGGCGACGGGCGTAGCGCGTCCACCCCAACTCCGCGAGACGCTTCGCGCCGGACCCTCACCCCAACCCCTCTCCCGGTGGGAGAGGGGCTAGCGCTGTTCCTTCTCCCACCGGGAGAAGGTGCCCCGCAGGGGCGGATGAGGGTACGTGCGCAGCCTCGTGCACCCCAACTCCGCGAGACGCTTCGCGCCTTACCCTCACCCCAACCCCTCTCCCGGTGGGAGAGGGGCTAGCGCTGTTCCTTCTCCCACCGGGAGAAGGTGCCCCGCAGGGGCGGATGAGGGTACGTGCGCAGTCTCGTACACCCCAACTCCGCGAGACGCTTCGCGCCGGACCCTCACCCCAACCCCTCTCCCGGTGGGAGAGGGGCTAGCGCTGTTCCTTCTCCCGCCGGGAGAAGGTGCCCCGCAGGGGCGGATGAGGGTACGGGCGCAGTCTCGTACACCCCAACTCCGCGAGACGCTTCGCGCCGGACCCTCACCCCAATCCCTCTCCCGAGGGGAGAGGGGCTAAGGCGCACCGCGGCTGTTTCCTTCTCCCACCGGGAGAGCGCCGCACTCAAAACGCCGCACTCAAGGCGTGGCCGGCAACGGTGCGAACTCGGCCGGCACCCAGGCGAACGCGTCGCCGTCGCGGCGCACATGGCCCAGGCCCGGGAACGGCAGGTGCGCGCCGGCCACCCACCAGCCGCCGTCGGCGGCCTGTGCCATCGTCCGTTTGCGCGCGGCGATCGCCGCGGTGCGGTCGCTGTCGGCCTCGTAGGAGGCCTGCGGCTGCGCGAATTGCACCGCGTGGTAGTGCACCAGGTCGCCCCACACCAGCAACTGCTGGCCAGCCCCGCCGTCGAAGCGGTAGGACACGTGGCCGGGCGTATGTCCGTGCGTATCCAGCGCCACCGCACTGCCGGGCAGCGCATCGCCGGGGCGGAAGCGACGCAGCCGGTCCTTGGCCTGGTACGGCGCCGCCGCCGCGCGCGCCAGCGGGAACGCGAACTTCAGCATCTGCGGCGCGCTCGCCTCGCTGGCCGGATCCAGCCAGTACGCGGCATCGGCCGCGCTCAGCCACACCGTGGCGTTGGGATAGGCCGCCTGTCCCTGCGCATCGAGCAGGCCGCACATGTGGTCCGGGTGGGCGTGGGTCAGCAGCACGTCGTCGACCTGCGCCGGCGCGTAGCCGGCTGCGCGCAGGTTCGCCAGCACCTGGCCCAGCCCCGGGCCGAAGCAGGTGGCGGTGCCGGTATCGACCAGGGTCAGGTGCGTGCCGTCCTGGATCAGGTAGGCGTTGACCGCGGTCTGCAGGCCCTTCGCGGTTTCCGGCACGTAGCGATGGTCGAGCAGGCGCGCGATCGCGTCGCTGTCCAGATTGGACAACTGCGCGCGCGGCAACGGCACCGTGCCGTCGAACAGCGCGGTGACGCGCAGTGTGCCGATCGCCTGGCGGTAGACGCCGGGGACCTGCTGGACGGGCGTGAGCGGCGCGGCGGCATGGGCGGCGGGCGGCAGCGGCAAGGCCATGGCGGTGGCCAGCGCCAGCAGGGCCAGCGGGCGCGAGACGGAAACGGGCATCGGGAGATTCCAGCGGAAGCGGCGGTCGCCGCGGTCCCTGCATGCTGCGCGGAGCGCGCTGCGCGATTCGCTCATTCGGCTGCGTGCGGCGCTCGCCGGCTTGTGCGTTGCGTACGCGCCGCGGGTGCGTCCTAGTTGCCGATACTCGCCGGATCCAGGCCGTAGCGCTGCTGGAAGCGCTGGCTGAAGCTGCGCGTGGAGCGATAGCCGGCGCGCGCGGCCACCGTCTTCAGCGGCCAGCGCGTGGTGTAGAGCAGTTCCATCGCATGCGCCAGGCGCGCGTCGACGAGCAGCTCGCGCAGCGTGGTGCCTTCTCCGGCCAGATGCCGGCGCAAGGTCGCGCCGCTCAGTCCCAGGCTGTCCTCGAGATCGCGCGAACGCCACGCGCGCTGCGGCTGCGCGGCGATCAGCTCGCGCACCTGCGCGGCGATGCTGGGGGCCGGCGGCAGCAGCAAGCCGCCGTGGCCGCGGCGGCAGAACGCGACCACCAGCGCCGCCAGCGCCAGCCGGGCTTCGGTGTAGTGGCCGTCCTGCAGCGCCTGCCGCCACTGCAGCAAGGCACTGCCGAACTCGACCGCGCGCAGCTGCGCCAGTTCCTCGCCGGCCGCCGGCAACGGCTCGTTCCACAGCGTGCGCGCGGCGGTCAGCGCTTCCTCGCACAGCGGGATCACCGCGCTCAGGTAGCGGCCGCCGTGCGGGTCGGGGATGTTGACGACGTCGATGCGGCAGTGCCGGGTCACCAGGAACAGATCGCCCGGCACGAACTCCAGCGCCTGCGTCGCGGTGCGTACCTGCTTGCGGCCCTGCAGCAGGATCGCCAGCTGCGGCCGCGGAATGTCGACCGAGCGCGCCCCGTGCTCGCGGCGTGCGGTGATGCAGGCATAGCCTTCGGCGCGTTCGCACTCGGCCAGCGTCGCCAGTTGCGCCAGCAGCAGGAATTCGGGGTCGTGGGTGTCGGCCATCGGTGGCGATGCTACAGCAGCATTCCCATTGCCTGCGGGAGCGGCTGCGGGTGGTCTCGGGCCATCGGTCGCGACGGGGCATTGCTCGATGCAGCTGTCGCGACCGATGTCGCTTTCGTTGGGGTTGAAGACTGCGGAAACTGTGGTGCGCCGCCCATGCTGCGCGGCGCCGCGTCAGACCTGCACGCCGAACAGGCGGCCGACCGCGCCGGTGGCCAGCATCGCCGCCGCGCCCCAGAACACCACGCGCACCGCGCCGCGCACGCCGGACGCGCCACCGGCGCGCGCCGCCAATGCGCCGGTCAGCGACAGCCCGAGCAGCGTCGCCGCGCCGGTCACCCACACCTGGCGGCCGGGCGGCGCCAGCAGCGCGGCCAGGATCGGCAGTGCCGCGCCGCAGCAGAACGCGGCCGCCGACGCCAGCGCGGCCTGCAGCGGCCGCGCGCGCAGGGTCTCGGTGATGCCGAGTTCGTCGCGCGCATGCGCGCCCAGCGCATCGTGCGCGGTTAGCTGCTCGGCGACCTGGCGCGCCAGCGCCGCATCCAGCCCGCGCTGCCGGTAGATGGCGGTGAGTTCGTCGAGTTCGCTCTGCGGATCCTCGCGCAGCTCGCGGCGCTCGATCGCCAGGTCGGCGCGTTCGGTGTCCACCTGCGACTGTACCGAGACGTATTCGCCGGCCGCCATCGACATCGCGCCGGCGACCAGGCCGGCGATGCCGGTCGCCAGCACCACCGGCGCCGGCGCGCCGCTGCTGGCCACGCCGACCACCAGGCCGGCCACCGACAGGATGCCATCGTTGGCGCCGAGCACCGCGGCGCGCAGCCAACCGGCGCGATCGGCACGGTGCAGTTCGGAATGGGTGGGGCGCATGGGACGCCTGCATGGCGGGAACAGGCCTGCAGCCTAGCCGAGCGCGGCACGGCGGGCGGTGCTGCGTCTCACTCTCGCCGGTGCCAACCGGGCGGATCTGTGGAATGCTGCAGCACCGCCGGTAGCGATGTGGGCTTCGCGCCGGTCACGCTATAGTGCGGCCCTTGCGATGGCGGCGGGCCGTCCCCACATCGCCTCATCTTCCGTGCGAGCCTGCCCTTGTCGAGCCCCAGCCACGTTGCCGAGACGCCGATCACCGACCGTGCCGAACTGGTCGAGGTGTTGGCCTCCGGAGAAAAGCCCGAAGCGCAGTGGCGCATCGGCACCGAGCACGAGAAGTTCGGCTTCCGCCTGGACGACCTGCGCCCGCCGACCTTCGAGGGCGAGCGAGGCATCGAGGCCTTGCTCAACGGGCTGACCCGCTTCGGCTGGGAGCCGGTGCGCGAAGGCGGGCGCACCATCGCGCTGCTGCGCGACGGCGCCTCGGTGACCCTGGAGCCGGCCGGTCAGCTGGAGCTGTCGGGCGCGCCGCTGGAGACCATCCACGACACCTGCGTGGAAGTGGGCAGCCATCTCAACGAGGTCAAGCAGGTCGCCGACGAACTGCGCCTGGGTTTCCTCGGCATGGGCTTCCAGCCGAAGTGGCGCCGCGACGAGATGCCGTGGATGCCCAAGGGCCGCTACCAGATCATGAAGAACTACATGCCTAAGGTCGGCAAGCTCGGCCTGGACATGATGACCCGCACCTGCACGGTGCAGGTCAACCTGGACTATGCCAGCGAAGCGGACATGATCAAGAAGTTCCGCGTGTCGCTGGCGCTGCAGCCGATCGCCACCGCGCTGTTCGCCGACTCGCCGTTCGCCGAGGGCAAGCCCAACGGCTACCTCAGCTACCGCTCGCACATCTGGACCGATACCGACGGCGACCGCACCGGCATGCTCGACTTCGTGTTCGAGGACGGCTTCGGCTACGAGCGCTACGTCGACTACCTGCTCGACGTGCCGATGTACTTCTCCTACCGCGACGGCACCTACGTGGATGCCAGCGGGCAGAGCTTCCGCGACTTCATGCAGGGCAAGCTGCCGGCGCTGCCGGGCGCGCTGCCGACGCTGCGCGACTGGTCCGACCACATGACCACCGCGTTCCCGGAAGTGCGGCTGAAGAAATACCTGGAGATGCGCGGCGCCGACGCCGGCCCGTGGGGCCGGCTGTGCGCGCTGTCGGCGTACTGGGTCGGCCTGCTGTACGACGATGCGGCGCTGGACGCGGCCTGGGACCTGGTCAAGGACTTCAGCCTGGTCGAACGCCATGCGCTGCGCGACGGCGTGCCGAAGCAGGCGCTGAAGCTGCCGTTCCGCAACGGCACCGTGCAGGATCTGGCCGCCGAGTCGGTGAAGATCGCCCTGGACGGCCTGCGCCGCCGCGCGCGCCTGAACGGCGACGGCCAGGACGAATCGCGCTTCCTGGAGCCGCTGGTGGAGATACTGCACGCCGGCGAGACCGCGGCCGAGCGCAAGCTGGCGCTGTATCACGGTGCGTGGCAGGGCAGCGTCGACCCGGTGTTTTCCGAGTTCGCCTACTGATCGGCATGCGCCGGCCGTGTTCGATGCGGCTGGCGGTAATGCGGAGCGAAGCCTCGGTCGAGAGAGTGGCTTCGTTTCCGGCGCCGCAACGCGAAGCGACAACCATCGCCAAGGCCGGGTCGCGATTGCATCCGATGGGTCGCATGCCATTGGCCATTCCGCGCACTGACGGGGCATGATGTGTTGTTACGCCTTCATCGTTACGGATGTAACGCATACGTTGGTGCAAACATCGGATAACACTGGCAGTGGCCTCGCGAGCTGTAGTCCGCGATCCGGAAATTCGCTGAAAAGCGTTGAAAATTCGCCTCTTTCCAGTCTTCAGCTGATGGTGGATACTCATTCCACTACCGCTTTGGGGCGATCGATAGTAGTTTGCCGGCCCTATGACTACCCGAGACTTGGATAAATTCATCCTCGCTTCCGTCGACTTTCATTGGCAGAAGGTCGCAATGGTGATCGCTGGCGCACTTGCAGACTCGGACTTTGAGTTTCCAGAGGCCGATGACGATGCATCGCTTGTTGCTGAACATGTGCAAGTGTTGGTTTCCCTTGGGCAACTGGAGGCGCGAGGCGATACAAGCAATTGGCGGTTCAGCGAAGTTCGGAAGGTTGCGGCTGAGTCTGCGCACGGCAGGAGCGCCTATGCGCAAGGCTTTAGGGGAAGCCACCAGCGCAGCGCATGAAGCCGCACGGCAGTGATCCCTGGCATTTGTCCAAGCCAGCGTCAACTCATATGTTGGGTGCCATGAAAAAATCGGCGATTCGCCCCAGGATCGAGATTCTGCACCTCTCTACCGTGAGCGAGGGGCGCCAACTCGAGCTCAATACAGTCCTTTCCAACATGTCGCACGCGCTGGCCAAGATCGTTGCGGATGATGCGGATGAATCACTTTGGGTTGAGATTAACGTCGGTGATCAGCCAGTTCAGATCCCGTTGGAGCTCGTGCGCGAGGCGGTGCATCTCGCCGAAGCGCATGTGCACTCTGAAACGTGGTACGAGACGCATGATTCCTCGGAATCCGGTGAGAGGGACGCGGCTCACGCGCTCGGAAAGCGAGAATCCAGGCATGGAGCCTAACGGTTCGCCCAAGCTGGCGCCGTTCACGGTTCGACTCAACTCAGGCCTCAGGTGTCGGAATGACGTCATTCGCGCTTGAGGCAAAGAGCGTCGCGGTGGCCCACCCCGAGGGTGAGTTCCATCTGGTCGGATTCGCCAATCACGAGTCCGATGTCGAATGCTACTTCATGCTTCAGCGCGCCCTGGAATTCGACGAGCAAGAAGTTTCCCTTGGCATGGATACCTATCACGTCGAGTGGTGCGGCCAAGAGAATTCGGGCTACGGCGGCATCTCTCGGTTCTTGCTTTTCCGCGACCACGCTGAGATCACGTTTGCTCCGGGCGGGGCGGGTGCACTGGGCGGCTTGGAGCTCCTCGGCATCTCCTTTGAGCTGACGCCTTCCGAGTACTCGGCGTTGTTGGAGGCTCTTGCCGACATCTTTGAGGGGAGCGGTTGCCTTGTCGTCGCCGATGCCCAATAGTCCCGTCAAGCCGAGCCACTCCACGAGTCGAATCAATTCAGGCATTGGACGCACCATGAACATTCGCGGTATCGGTATCGGCATCTGCTTGCTCGCGTTATCGTTGCCTCAGCAACTTGGCGCTACGAGCATCGACTTCTCCAGCATCGCATTCGCCCCCGGTCGCCCGATGCTGAGCGATTCGCTTGCGGATGCTGTTCAAGATCGGACGTTGTTGAAGGAAGCAATAGCGCACAACCTCCAGTTGATTCGACGGGTGCCGCATATCAAGTATCAGGTCGCTGGCTATGCGGATGGAAAAGAGTGCACTGGTTCAGGATGTCAGGACCTTGCATTGCGCCGAGCACGCCTGTTTCAAGCGGCGCTCATGGCCAGCGGTGCTCCAGCGCACATTTTCTGCCACCCGGCAGCGATGGATCGCCCTTGGCCCTCCAGCTACGTCCCTAGTGCCGACGAGCTCGTAATCGGGCGACAGGCAACCCTCCAGCCGGTATTCGATGGTTGCGCCTGACAATTCTCAATTCGGCGCCGCTTTGCGGCGCGGCATGGCTCGGATACCTGCCTCCATAAAAATTTTCAGAAATTTATTCGCCAAAAGCACAGTGGCGCCGCGCCCCGAGTTCCCGGAGGGCATGCTCCGTGAAGCGAGAGCCAATCCGGGCGGATGGGTGTACGAGATATTGAGTCAGTACGACCCCAATGGCGCTGTTCCGCCTCACGCAATCAAGGGCGCCTGGCGCGTGGATGACCGAGGCAAATCGTTCCCGGGAGCTACACACCCAATCCCAGCTTCCGGTCGGAGCCGTAGTGCTTCCAGTTACACGCAAGTGCATCGTGCGGTTCAGTACCGCGCCCAACCCCTCATTCCAGCCGGAGCCGCATCGCGGCTCGGCCTAGTTCAGGCGCAAACGCAATGGGAACGCTTCGAAGGCTTGCGGCGGCTCTTCTCCTGGCGGTGGGAACTGTCGCAGCTTTGCTGGGGGCGTTCCAAACGGGTCGTGTTCTTTGGGCCATGGCTCATCCGCCAGAAGGCGTGTTCGAGCCGCTCGTACCTTTGCTTGTAGGTGGTCTGGCGTTGTTGGTGGGCCTTTGGCTGCTCAAGGTCGGGCGCGCGTTGCGACCGGCCGATGGGGCTGGCTCCGACTAGTTCGCCTCTACTCGCCTTGGGTCATACAATCCATGCAAGCCAAACCGGCTTTGCGGATCGTCTAACTCAGGCATTGGATGCCATGTCCAAATTTAGCGTGCTTTTCGGTATCGGCATCTGTGTTGTGCTGTCTGCCACTTCATGCAAGCCGCACCAGGAAGAGCCGACCCCTGCTCCACGGTCATCCAACTCCGATGACGCGGTTGCGCATCCTGCAGCTCGGGACAATTTGCCTGCCAGCGTCCGTACGGTCATCGCGGCCAGTCGCGCACGAACGTCTCTGGGGGAGACCTATGACCCGACCTACTACTCCATCGCCTATCCGGGTGGCGATGTTCCCAACGATCGCGGTGTTTGCACCGACGTCGTCATTCGCGCCTACAGGCATCTCGGGATCGATTTCCAGCAACTGATTCATGAAGACATGCGGCAGAATTTCTCTGCGTATCCACGACTGTGGGGGAACGCATCAACCGACAGGAACATCGACCATCGGCGGGTCCCCAACATCGAGACGTTCCTGACCCGCAAGGGCGCATCCCTGCCCATCGGCGATCGTGCTGTGGACTACCGCCCCGGAGATCTGGTGACGTGGCGGCTGACTGGCGGGTTGCCCCACATCGGCATCGTCTCGGATCGCCATGCGCCAGGGAGCGATCGCCCGCTGATACTCCACAACATCGGCGCTGGTACTGCCGAAGACGATATCCTTTTCGCCTATCCGATTGCCGGTCATTTCCGTTATTACCCGGACGGTGCCTAGTTCGTCGGGCTGAACCCTCTCGCGCTTGGGTGAACGGCTAGACCGTGGTGGATCAGGGTTTTACGACTTCCTGTTCGGTCCGCTCCGCACAGTTTGGATGGCTGGCTTAGGGGGCTGATTCCATTTCCTTCGGCGTTGGATCGCTCCGAGCTTCGTCAGCATGTCGTTGCGGCCCCGGCGTTCGAGTTCTCTGCGATCACTGCAGCTCCGTGCGCGACGCCGCCGCGCCCTCAGCCCACAGCCGCCTGACACGGCAACTCCACGCACACCCGCAGGCCGCCTTCGGGGCGGTTGGTCAGGGTGATCTCGCCGCCGTGGGCGAGCACGATGCTGTGCGCGACCGACAGGCCCAGGCCGATGCCGCCGGTGTCGCGGTTGCGCGAGTTCTCGCCGCGGAAGAACGGCAGGAACAGCTGTTCGTGCTGGGCCGGATCGATGCCGGGGCCGTCGTCGTCGATCCACAGCACGCAGTCGGCGCCGTCGCGTTGCAGTTGCAGGCGCGCGCGCTTGCCGTACTTCAGGGCGTTCTCGAGCAGGTTCATCACCATCCGCCGCAGCGACAGCGGGTCGCCATCGAGGGTGATGGCCTGGCCGGCGACGAAGCTGACGTCGGCGCCGGTGTCGCTGGCGTCGTCGACCACGCTCTCCACCAGCAGGCGGAAATCCAACGGCGCGCGGGTGCCGCGGCGGCTGTCGTTGTGGATGAAGTCCAGCGCCGCGGAGATCATCGCTTTCATCTCGTCGATGTCGGCGATGGTCTTGTCGCGCAGCGGCGGCTGCAGGCCTTCCAGGCGGAACGCCAGGCGCGCCAGCGGGGTGCGCAGGTCGTGGGCGATCGCCGCGACCATGTGCGTGCGCTCGTTGATCAGGCGGTTCAGGCGCGCCTGCATGGCGTTGAACGAGTCGGCCGCCTGCACGATTTCGCTGGGGCCGCTGCGCTGCAACGGCTCGGCATTGGGATTGCGGCCGAGCCGGTCGGCGGCTTCGGCGAAGCGCCGGATCGGCGCGGCCAGGGCGCGCGAGAACCACCAGGCCAGCGGCAGCATCGCCAGCAGGCCGGCCACGAACAGCAGCGCGACCTGGGTCTTGAATGCGGTGGAGAAGCGCCGCGGCGGCGACACCACGCTGCGCCAGCGGCCGTCGGGCTGCTGCAGTGCGGCGGTGAAGCCGCCCAGCAGCGGGGATTCGGGGGCGAAGCCGCGCTCGCGCCAGTGCGATCGCATCGCGCGCATTGTAGTGCTTGCGGCGCCGTTGGCGACGGGGGCGGACTCTTCCGGCGGCGGCCGCTGCGCCGCCGCGTCGCCGAACGGCGGCGGACCGCGATCGGCGAACGGCGGTGGTCCGCTTCCCGGTGGGCGGTCGTCTCCGGCTGGCGGCGGTGGCGGGCGCTGCTCGTCCTGCGGGAAGTCCGGTGCGAGCATGTTCTCGCTGCCGCTGCGATAGAAGCGCACCCGGTCCGGCGCGACGTCCAGCCACATGGTCATCATGCGTTCCGCGAAACGGTCGCGGATCTGCCCGGCGGCAGGCAGCGGTGCTTGCGCGGTGTCGTGCACCTTCAGCGTCTGTGTGCCGGCCGGCATCTTGGTGGTCAGCAGCGCGATCACTTCCGGCGGATGCACCGGCATCTCGTACACCGGCGTGCGCAGCACCAGCAGGGCGATGCCGATCAGCTGCGCGGTCAGCAGCGCAGCCAGCAGCAGCAGGAACGTGCGGGCGAAGATCGACATGCCGCGGCGCCCCCGCTGCTGCACGTTCACAGGCGCGCGACGCTCGGCAGCAGCATGTAGCCTTCGTTGCGCACGGTGCGGATCAGCTCGGTCTGCACGCGTTCGTTGATCTTGCGGCGCAGGCGGCTGATCTGGCTGTCGATGGCGCGGTCGTAGACCTCGGTGTCGCGGCCGCGCGCATAGTCGAGCAGCTGGTCGCGGCTGAGCACCCGCTGCGGATGTTCGACGAAGGTGCGCAGCAGGGCGAACTCGCCGTCGGAGAGGTTGATGAAGATGCCGGTGGGATCGCGCAGATCGCGGCGGATCACGTCCAGGCGCCAGCCGGCGAACTCGTAGACATTGCCGCGCGCTTCCGGCGGCAGCGTCGCCGCCTGGCTGCGGCGCAGCAGCGCGCGCACCCGCGCCAGCAGCTCGCGCGGATTGCACGGCTTGGCCAGATAGTCGTCGGCGCCCACCTCCAGGCCGATGATGCGGTCGGTGTCGCTGCCCAGCGCGCTGAGCATGATCACCGCCGGCGCGCCGCGCTCGCTGGCCAGTTGCCGGGCGGCGCTGAGGCCGTCTTCGCCGGGCATCATCACGTCCAGGATCACCAGGTCGGGTTGGCGGATGGCCATCAGCCGGCGCATGTCGGCGACGTTCTCCGCGGCCTCCACCTGGTAGCCGTGCTCTTGCAGGAACTCGCTGATGAGCCGGCGCAGATCGGGGTCGTCGTCGACTACCAGAATGAAGGATTGCATATCCATGATCTTGAAGGGCGGCCGCGACGGGGTTCAGCCAGTCTAGACGCAGCCGCTGCCGCCTGGAACTGGTGCGGGCAGGCCATCGCTGCTGGGTGCAAGGCGGGCGTGTGATCGCGGGATCATGATAGGCAGCGGCGACGGTGGCCTCATGGCGGGTTTGTGTCGTATTCAGACACGCGTTGACACAAAGCGCTGACGCTTCATCGCCGTGGCGCGCCCGCACGCTGCGCCGAGGCACGCGCCGGCCGCGGCGATGGGCGAACGGCGCCGGGTGGCGCCATGGCGGTCGCGGATCACTGCACCATCTCCACGCCGAACGGCTCCAGATCGATCCGGCCGGAATAGGTCTTGCGTGTGAGCACCCCGGTCTTGCTGCCGGGGAAGGTCACGCTCGCCGGGGCGTCGTTGGTGTTGACGTACATGGTGCGCCCGTCGACCACCCGCGCCACCACGCCCGGCGGCGTCTGCGGCCCGCGCGCGATGCCCAGGGACGCATACAGCGAGCGCAGCAATGGCGCGATGAACGGGCCCTGCGCCGCGGTGGCGAGATAGATCGCGTGGCCCTTGCCGTAGTCGTTGATCGCGATCGCCGGGCTCTTCTGCGGCGTGTTGTCGAACATGGCCAGCGGCCTGGCCGTGCCCAGTTCCAGCACTTCGTAGTAGGCGTCGGTGCCGGTCAGCTTGGCGCCGTCGAAGCGGATCTCGAGCGGTTTCTGCGAGCGGTAGAATTCGTTGGTGCGCAAGCCGAACACGTCGGTCAGCCGGCCCGGCAGCGGGGTTTCGAACCACTTGCCGGTTTCGTCCACCTTCGCCGAATAGCCGGTCATGACCACGGTGCCGCCCTTGGCCACGTAGCTGCGCACGGCCTCGGCGGTTGGCTCGTCCATGAGGTAGGCGCTGGACAGGACCACCAGCTTGTACCTGTCGATCGCGTCGTGGCCGATGTCGATCACCGCGGTGTCGATGTTGTCCTCGAACAGCGGTGCGAACGCGGCCTTGACCTGTTCGCCGTAGTTGCCCTTGAAGTACTCCTGCATGGTGTTGGGGCCGGGCGGCGGCGTGGTCAGCCAATTGGTGTCGAAGGAGTAGTGGACGGCGACTTCGGGCCTGCCATAGCGCGGGAAACCCATGCCGCGCAGGGTCTTCATCTCGCTGGCGATGTGCTTGAATTCGTCGACCTTCCAGGACGGGCGACTGTCGTGGTCGAGCAGGCCGAACAGCGATTGCTCCTCGCCGCCGATATGCGAGTTGAAGGTCCAGGCGAGGAAGGTCTGCGAGTAATGCAGCAGGCCGAAGTAGGCCCACATCCGCGAGCGGCCCGGGGTGCCGTAGTAGCCGCCGCCGCCGGCGGTGAACTCGTTGAACCAGATCGGCGTTTGGTGTCCGGCGCGGGTCATCATCACGTCGAGCGCGGCGGTCAGCGGATCGCCGGGGTAGAAGCCCTGCGCGCCGTAGGTGGAGATCGCATCCCAGGAGCGCAGGTAATCGAAGCCCTTGGTCGGCGCGGTTGGCCACAGGTTGGAGGCGACCGGCAGGTTCGGCGCGTAGCGCTTGCGCGCCGCTTCCAGGTCCTCGAGCGCGGCGATGGTGTCGTCGGACCAGAAACGGCGCAGGTCGAGATAGCGCTCGTTCGGTCCGGGTCCCCTGACGTAGGGCAGGTCGACCTGGTCCCAGTCGTTGATCCGGCGCGACCAGCGCTGCGTGGCCCAGGCCTTGTTGAGCGCGGCGACCGAGCCGTACTTGTGCTTCAGCCAGGCGATGAAGCGTTGCCGGTCCGCTTCGGAATAGGACAGCTGGCCGTTGCCGATCTCGTTGTCGTAGCCGAGCGCGATCACCGCCGGGTTGTGGGCGTAGCGCTGCATCATGGTCTCGGCCAGGCGCCGCGCCAGGCGCCGGTAGTCGGGGTCGGCGATGTTGTCCCAGTAGCGCGTCGCCGCATGCAGGCGCACGCCATCCTGGTTGACCAGGTCGACGCCGGGATAGGCCTTGTGCAACCAGATCGGCGCCGGCTGCCCGGGAATGTCGACCACCACCTTGATGCCGGCGGCATGCATCTGCGCGACGACGTCGTCGAACCAGTCGAAAGTGAAACGGCCTTCCTCCGGTTCGAACGCATCCCACGACAGGTCGCCCATGCGCACCATGCTGAAGCCGGCCGCCTTCATGACCGCGATGTCCTGCCGGATCTGCGCCGGCGAGCGGTCGATCGGCTGATAGTTGGTGCCGACGAACAGCTGGCCCTTGCCCGGCCAGTCCGGATGCCCGTCGGCGCTTTGCGCGTGCGCGCTGTGCAGCGGAACGATGAGTGCGAGCACGGCGCCGAACGTCAGCGTCAGGGCAAGGCCGGCCAATCGGGCGATCGAGTGCTTCATGCGGATCGTGTTCCTGGGAAGGGTTCGCCGCAGCGCGCAGCGACCTGGGCGGCCGGGGACGGCTGGGTGCGCCCGGCCGCGGCTGGACGCGTCATGCAGGCGCGTTGAGGAAATGGACTGGAAACAAGCTGTGGCGCACGCTCGGGACATTCGCGTTCGCATGCACCCGCGGGGCCATGGCGAAGAGGCGCATTGCCGCCAAGGGCGCACAGCGCGCATCGCGCTCGTTGGACATGGGCATTCGTCTCTCCGTCTGCCTGATCGTGCGCGGCTGCTGCGCGGTCCCCGGGAGCGGGTCGCTCCAGGCGCGGCATGCGCCAGGCATGGTTGCAAATATCGCTGCACCCGACAAGCCGCCGGGGGCTTGGCGTCCGGGGTGTTGCGCACGCTTGCCGTCATCGGCGTCGCGGCGCGTGCGGAGCGTCGGTACCGCCGGCAGCGCGGCGCCCATCGTCGGCGAAGACCGGATGTCCCAGCGGGGCAGTGTGTCGCGCATTGCCACGTTCGGACAAAACGCCGACATCTGCAGCCTCGACGCTGGCGTTCTTTCTCCACGTACCCGCGCATGGCGTCCGATCTTTTCCGCATCGTCAGCTGCGACAACGGCACCGGCCTGAGCCGGGATCTGGGGCTGATGGCCGACGCCTTGCTGCTGGGCGGGCAGCGCGTGCAGCAGCTGGGTTTCAGCCGCGGCAAGCTCACCCGGCAGGTGCAGGAGGTGGGCGCGCGGCTGGCCTCCGCATTCGGCCATCGCGTGCATACCCAGGTGTTTTCCGAGCGCATCTATCCCGGCTGCCTGGCCTTGGCCGAGCGCAACCTGCTGGTGCCCAATCCGGAATGGTTCCTGTCGCAGTGGTTGCCGCTGCTGCCGCGCTTCGAGGCGGTGCTGTGCAAGACCCGGCATGCCGAGGTGGCGTTCCGCCGGCTCGGCTGCCGCACCCGCTACATCGGCTTCACCAGCCGCGACCGCTACGATCCTGCGATCCCGCGCCGCTACGCGTTCTTCCACCTGGCCGGGCGCAGCACCGCCAAGGGCACGCGGGTGCTGCTGGAAACCTGGCAGCGGCATCCGCAATGGCCGCAGCTGACCGTGGTGCAGAACCCGCGCAGCGCCGGCGAACGGGTCCGCGCCGGCAACATCGACCATCGCATCGCCTACCTGGACGACGCCGAACTGCGCACGCTGCAGAACGCGCACCTGTTCCACCTGTGTCCGTCCGAGGTGGAAGGCTTCGGCCATTCGCTGATGGAGGCGATGAGCGTCGGCGCGGTGACGCTGACCACCGACGCCGAGCCGATGAACGAACTGGTGACGCCGGCACGCGGGCTGCTGCTGGCGCCGGCGCGCTCGCGCATGCAGCGCCTGGCTTCTTACCACTATGTCGACCATGCCGGCATCGCAGCCGGCGTGGAGCGCGCGCTGGCCCTGTCGGTGCTGCAGCGCGATTCGATCTCGCGCGCCGCGCGCCGCTATTTCTGCCACAACGACGCGGCCTTCGCGGCCAGGTTCCAGGCCGCGGTGGCGGACGCGGTGGACGGCATCGCGGCGATCGGGGCGCCCGCGCCGTGAGCGGCCTGGCGGCGTCGCCGTGCCTGTCGCTGCCGCGGCGCGGCAGCAGCGGTGCCGGCGTGCTGCCTGCGTGACCGGGTCGGTCGTTGCCGCTGCGTCCGGCGATCGGTTTTCCGTGCGTGTCGCGCGATGACAACGGCATGCGCGATCGGTATGAAACGATGCTGCCCGTGGGTGCATTGGCGAGCGTATCGCGGGGAGCGGGCGTGGCGCCGTCGGCGCACCGCGTCCATTGCCCATTTCACCACCCCGCCATCAGGAGGAGGCATGCCTAACATGACATCGCATCGATTCGCCAAAGGGGCGTTGGCCCTAGTGTTGAGTGCCGCGCTCGGCGGCTGCGTCACCGTCTGTGTCGGCGGCCCTGCCGTGCCGCCGCCGCCGCCGGAGGGTGGACCGCACCACGGCCCCGGGCAGGGAGCGGGCAGGGGGCCGGACCACGACCAGCCGCCGCCGCGCGACCCGGCCTTCGAGGCCGCGGTGCAGGAGTGCGCGCGCGAGTTGGGGCTGCCGCTGCCGCCGCATGGGCGGCCGCCGGGTCCGCCGCCGGCCGATGCGGGTGCGGGCGCCCCGGCCGATGGTGGCGCGCGGCCGGCCGGCGCCAGGCCGGACCCGGCCAAGCCGGATCCAGCGATGCGCGCCAACTTCGCCAAGCTCGATGCCTGCCTGCGCGGCAAGGGCGTCGCACCGCCGCCGCGGCGCGGTCCACCGCAGGACGGCGCGCCAGCCCCGGCAGCGTCGCCCGCACAGCGCTGAGTCCTGCGGCCCGCTGCCGCCCGCCCGCGCCGTCCCGATCCGGGATGGCGCGGGCGTTTTCTTTTGCGGGCGGAGGAATATACTGTCCCCCAGTATAGTTCCAAGGTCGCGCCGCATGCCGCACACGCCCCACGAGAAGAAACGCGTCCTGGCCCGCATCCGCCGCGTGCGCGGACAGACCGAGGCGCTGGAGCGCGCGCTGGAAGGCGGTGCCGATTGCGCTGCGGTGCTGCAGCAGATCGCCGCGATCCGCGGCGCGGTCAACGGCCTGATGTCGGAAGTGATGCAGGCGCATATCCGCGAAGAATTCGGCCACGCCGCCGCCTCGGACACGCAGCGCGCCGCGCGCGTGCGCGAGATGGGCATGCTGGTCCGCTCCTATCTCAAGTGATCCCGAACCCCACGACCCAACCCGTCATTCCAGGAGAAACCTCATGAAATCCCGTGCCGCCGTCGCTTTCGAAGCCGGCCAGCCGCTGCAGATCGTGGAGATCGACGTCGAACCGCCGCGTCAGGGCGAGGTGCTGGTGCGGATCACCCACACCGGCGTCTGCCACACCGATGCGTTCACCCTGTCCGGCGACGATCCGGAAGGCATCTTTCCCGCCGTGCTCGGCCATGAAGGCGGCGGCATCGTCGAGGCGATCGGCGAGGGCGTGACCAGCGTCAAGGTCGGCGACCACGTGATCCCGCTGTACACGGCCGAATGCCGCAAGTGCAAGTTCTGCCTGTCGGGCAAGACCAACCTGTGCCAGGCCGTGCGCGCCACCCAGGGCAAGGGGCTGATGCCCGACGGCACCAGCCGCTTCTCCTACAACGGCCAGCCGATCTACCACTACATGGGCTGCAGCACCTTCAGCGAGTACACCGTGGTGCCGGAGATCTCGCTGGCGGTGGTGAATCCGGAAGCGCCGCTGGAGAAGGTGTGCCTGCTCGGCTGCGGCGTCACCACCGGCATCGGCGCGGTGCACAACACCGCCAAGGTCAAGCCGGGCGACTCGGTGGCCGTGTTCGGCCTGGGCGGCATCGGCCTGGCGGTGATCCAGGGCGCGGTGCAGGCCAAGGCCGGGCGCATCCTGGCCATCGACACGAACCCGGGCAAGTTCGATCTGGCGCGCAGCATGGGCGCCACCGATTGCATCAATCCGAAGGACTACGCCAAGCCGATCCAGGAAGTCATCGTCGAGCTGACCGATGGCGGCGTGGATTTCAGTTTCGAGTGCATCGGCAACGTGCACGTGATGCGCTCGGCGCTGGAGTGTTGCCACAAGGGCTGGGGCGAGAGCGTCATCATCGGCGTGGCCGGCGCCGGCCAGGAGATCAGCACGCGCCCGTTCCAGCTGGTCACCGGCCGCGTGTGGCGCGGCAGCGCGTTCGGCGGCGTCAAGGGCCGCACCCAATTGCCGGGCATGGTGGAGCAGGCGATGCATGGCGAGATCGATCTGGATCCGTTCATCACCCACACCTTGCCGCTGGAAGAGATCAACGAGGCCTTCCACCTGATGCACGAAGGCAAGTCGATCCGCACCGTGATCCATTTCTGACCTGACGGTCAGTCCGGCGCGCGGCCGATTCCGCGCATGCAGGTACGCAACGAACCCGGGAGGGGCATGATGAGTACCGTAACGATTCATCCGTCGGTGGACGGCGGTGTGCGCGCAGGCGCGGAGAATTTCCAGGGCGGCACCCTGGAATGCCACTGCGCCAGCGACAAGGTGACCGTGGAGGTGGGAGCGCAGACCGCGCACAACCACGCCTGCGGCTGCACCAAGTGCTGGAAGCCGAAAGGCGCGACGTTCGCGGTGATCGCGGTGGTGGGCCGCGACAAGGTCAAGGTCACCGCGCACGAGGAGAAGCTCAAGGTCGTCGACGAGAGCGCGACGATCCGGCGCCACGCCTGCACCGGCTGCGGCGTGCACCTGTACGGCCGCATCGAGAACACCGAGCATGCGTTCTACGGGCTGGACTTCGTCCATACCGAACTGTCGCCGCAGCAGGGCTGGTCGGCGCCGGGTTTCGCCGCGTTCGTGTCCTCGATCATCGAGAGCGGCACCCGCCCGGAAGCGATGGACGGCGTGCGCAGCCGGTTGCGCGAGCTGAAGCTGGAGCCCTACGACTGCCTGTCGCCGGCGTTGATGGATGCGCTCTCCACCCACGTCGCGCGCAAGAACGGCGTGCTGCAATGAAACCCGCCGCCTGCCGCGTGTCGCCTGGCGGCGCGCGCCGGGCGGCGTCTTCGGATGCGGCCGGCCTCTGCATGGCCGCATCTTCCTAATCCGGGATCCTTTCCATGGAACGCATCGAACACCATGCCTGCTGCGGCGGCTGGCAGGACGTCTATCGCCACGACTCGGCCGTGCTCGGCTGCACGATGAACGTGGCCGTGTACCTGCCGCCGCAGGCCGAGCACACCGCGTTGCCGGTGCTGTACTGGCTCAGCGGGCTCACCTGCACCGAGCAGAACTTCATCACCAAGGCCGGCGCGCAGCGCTACGCCGCCGAGCACGGGGTGATCCTGGTCGCGCCGGACACCAGCCCGCGCGGCGACGACGTCGCCGACGCCGAAGGCTACGACCTGGGCAAGGGCGCCGGTTTCTACGTCAACGCCACCCGCGAGCCGTGGGCGAAGCACTACCGCATGTACGACTACGTGGTGCAGGAGCTGCCCGGCCTGATCGAGGCGCAGTTCCCGCACAACGGCCGGCGCGCGATCAGCGGCCATTCGATGGGCGGCCACGGCGCGCTGGTGATCGCGCTGAAGAATCCGGGCCGCTATCGCAGCGTGTCGGCGTTCTCGCCGATCGTGGCGCCGTCGCAGGTGCCGTGGGGCGAGAAGGCATTCACTGCCTACCTGGGCGAGGATCGCGCCAGCTGGCTGGCCTACGACGCCACCGCGTTGATCGCCGAAGCGGGCGAGCGCCTGCCGTTGCTGATCGACCAGGGCGGCGGCGACGAGTTCCTCGACAAGCAGTTGCGGCCGCAGCTGCTGCAGGCCGCGGCCGACGCCGCCGGCTATCCGCTGACGCTGCGCCTGCAGCCCGGCTACGACCACAGCTACTACTTCATCGGCAGCTTCATCGGCGAGCACATCGCCCACCACGCGCGCGCGCTGCAGGGCTGAGCCCCGCAGCGCTGCGGCGGCGCAACGGGCGTGTCGGGCGCCGGCGGTTGCATGCACCGGTGTCGCGTACTGCGCGTTGGAGGCGATAGCGAGGTGCATGCCAGGTTGTCTGTAGAAAGAGAACCCGCTGGCGCCGTGTTGCTGTGCTGCTGGCATTGCGGCACTGGCCGGCGCTCGCCGCCGCCGAGGCATCGCGGTCGCCGCTGCACGATGACGGCGCAGTGGCAGTTGCATGCCGATACCGCCCGCGTACCGGCGCCGCCCGTAAACAAATGCGCGGTGCGTCGTCCAATGCGCGGTTGTGCGATTGCCGTCGCGTCGGCTGAGACGGCGCGACGCTAGATTCCTCGGCCTTCGCCATCGTGTCTTCCCGGACTGGAGTCGCGCCATGCTCGCTTGCCGCAAACCCGCATCGTCGTTGTCGCGGCAGCGCTGGCGCAGCCCGCTCAGCGCGCTGGCCATGCTCGCCTGTACCCTCTTCGGCGCCTGCGCGGCGCTGGCGATCGGGGCGGTCACGCCCTAGGTCGGGTCGCGGGTGGACGGCGCTGCCCGCGTCCGCACGCTGTCGTGCAACGCTGCAGCGACCGCGCCGCTGCACGGCGTGCGCGATGGCCGCCGCTGGCCGGAGCCTTGGGCATGCCTGCGCACCATTCCGCTCGGGTCGCGGGCATGGGAGTGGCTTTCTGGTCGACGTCGCCCTGGATTCGCCGACCCTGGAAGGCAGGTCCGACACGCGTTTTTACCGCATGGCCGCTGACGACTCGGTCCAGCTGCGCACGGCCATGCCATGCAACCTGCCGCTGCCGGCCAGGCGTCCCGCTGCCGCAGCGTCGCTTCCACGAGAGGGCGCTGCGCGGTTCGCTGCTGGTGGCCGTGCCGGGCCGAGTTCGCCGCCGTGACTGGAAGGCCAGCGGCGACGCCGATGCGCCGGCGAGCGCGCCGACTCCGCGCTGCGGGTCGCGGCATGCGCGCGCACGCGGCAGGAACGCGAGCGCAGCAGCGTCGCGTCTGCATCGACACCGACATGCTGCGTTGCCTCGCCTGGCAAGTGCGCGCGTGTGCAACCGCCCTCCATGGACTCCCGCCCGAGCATCGTGCTCGCGCGTGCCGCCTCCGGCAGGGCTTGACATGCCGCCACGTGTCAGATATTTCTTACACATGAAAAGGGGAGCGATGACGGGAGATCGATTGCTGGCGATTCTGTCGGCGCTCGACAACCCGCACCGGCTGAGGATCATCGCGGCGCTGGAGAGCGGCGGCCGCAATTACATCAGCCGCCTGGCGCGGGACGTCGGCATCAGCCGGCCGCTGTTGCATTTGCATCTGAACAAACTCGAGGCGGCCGGTCTGGTGACCAGCCAGCTGGAGCTGTCGCACGACGGAAAGGCGCTCAACTACTTCGAGGTCAGCGCCTTCCTTCTCGAACTTTCACCCTCGGTCATTGCCGATGCAGCGGCGTCGCTGACCGACAAGACGGAAAAATAGGAGACGGCCTTGTCGGAGCACCTTTACCTTTTGACGATCTGCCTGCCGCTGGTCACGGTGCTGCTGATCTTCGGCATGCGCTATCTCGCCGCGGTGCGGCAGGCCAAGGCGCAGCTCGATCACAACCAGGCCTATCGCGAGCTGGCCGAGAGGAACCAAGCGGCGCTGAGCGAGATCCGTGGCCGCCTCGACGGCATCGAAAAGATCCTCAAGGACGTCGGATGACGGCGGCCCATGCAGCTGCCGCCGGCGCCGCAGCTGGCGCCGCATCCGGGCGCGAGCGCGACCCGGTGCCGCTGTGGCGGCTGTACGCGCTGCGCGCCGGCTATCTGCTGCTCGTGATCGGCCTGGGCGCGCAGGTCTGGCCGGGCATCGTGCTGCGCCACGACGGCTGGGAACTGATGGAGGGCGTGGTGCAGTGCATGCTCGGGGCGATGGGGCTGCTGGCGGTGCTCGGGCTGCGCTACCCGCTCAAGATGCTGCCGCTGCTGCTGTTCGAGATCGCCTGGAAGCTCCTGTGGCTCGGCGTCGTCGCGGCGCCGCGCCTGCTGCACGGACAGATGGATGCAGGCACCTGGTCCACGCTCTCGGCCTGCCTGCTGGTCGTGGTGTTCCCGATCGTGATCCCGTGGCGCTACGTCGCCGCGACCTTCCTCCGCGCCGGCGGCGACCGCTGGCGCTAGCGGCCGCCTCGCGTCATCCGCAACTCCACAACGGCTGGATACCCCATGGCGTACGACATCCAAACCCGCCCGCAGTTCTACGCGCGGCTCGCGGGAGCGCTCTATCTTGCCGTCATCGTCCTGGGCGGCCTGGCCGAGGGCTATGTGACGAACGCCCTGGTCGTGCCCGGCGACGCCCCGGCCACGCTCCACGCCATCGTGCAGCATGCGCACCTGTGGAAGCTGGGACTGGCCGCGAACCTGGTGGTGCCGCTGATCGCGGTGGTGCAGCTGTGGATCGAATACATGCTGTTGCGGCCGGCCGGAAAGGGCCTGGCGCTGCTGTTCGTGCTGTTGAACATGGCGTCGCTGGCGGTGGAGGCGGTCAGCAAGCTGTTCCAGCTGCTGGTGCTGCCGTTGGCGTCCGCTGGCGCGGCGGATGCGGACCCGCAGCAGGCGGTCGCGCTGGCCTCGCTGGCATTGCTGGGCCATGAGGTCGGTTTCAACATCGCGCTGGTCTTCTTCGGCGCCGCCTGCCTGGTCAGCGGCAGCTTGATCTGGCGCTCGCGCTACCTGCCGCGGTTCGTCGGCGCCTTGATGGTGCTGGCCGGCCTCAGCTATCTGGTGGCGTCGTTCGCGGCGCTGCTGGCGCCTGCGCTCGCCGACCTGCTCAGCCCCGGCATCCTGTTGCCGGTACTGGTGGGCGAGACGACGTTCTGCCTGTGGCTGTTGATCCGCGGCGTCGACCTGCGGCAATGGCAGGCCAGGGCCGCGCTGTAGACGTTGCGAGCAGTCCCGCCGTGGAGGCGGACGCGGCATGTCCTTGGGCGACGGACCAGCGACGGCACAGGCAGGTCCTGCGAGCGACAGACCGGGTTCTGCGCCATCGCGCACGGCGGAAACGTGGCGCGTGGACGCTCGCGCTCAGCGCGGCAAGCGCGCGGCGAGCGTGCCCAGCCGCCGCATCGCCCGTTCCAGGGTCTCGCTCCACAGCTGGCCGCAGGTCAGGCGCAGGTGGTCGGCGTAGTCGCCGCGGCTGGAATACAGGTGCCCGGGCGAGGTGCCGATGCCCTCGGCCAGCGCCGCCTCGAACAGCGCCTGGCCGCTGCCGGCGTCGGCCAGCTGCAGCCACAGCGACAGCCCGCCGGCGGGATCGCCGACCCGGGTGCCGGCCGGCCAGTGCCGCACGATCGCCTCGCGCAGGCGTTGGCCGTTGTCGGCGAGGGTGCGGCGCAACTTGCGCAGATGCCGTTCCAGGTCGTGCCGGGCCAGGTAGTCGGCCAGCGCCAGCTGCGGCAGGCTGGCGCCGCCGACGGTGGAAAAATACTTGGCGCGGACCAGCGCGTCGGTCCACGCGCCGCCGAGCAGCCAGCCCACGCGCAGGCCCGGCGCCAGCACCTTGGAGAACGAGCCGCAGGTGATCACGTTGCCGTGGCGGTCGAAGTGGCGCAGCGGGCGCGGGCGCTGCCCGGACCAGTCGAGCTCGCCGTAGATGTCGTCCTCGATCACCACCGTGCCGTGGCGCGCGCAGCTGTCGAGCAGGGCGCGCTTGGCGCTGTCGGGGGTGAGGCTGCCGAGCGGATTGTTGAAGTTGGGAATCAGCACCGCCGCGCGCGCCGGTGTGCGCTGCAGCAGCGCGTCCAGGCGCGCCGCGTCGATGCCGTGGCCGGCACGGTTGGGCACTTCCAGCACCTTCAGCCGCAGCGCCGCGACCGCCTGCAGGATGCCGTGGTAGGTCGGGGTTTCCACCAGCACCACGTCGCCAGGCGCGGTCAGCGTGCGCAGCGCCAGGCTGATCGCCTCCATCGCGCCGGCGGTCACCACCACTTCGTCGGCCGCCACCGTGGTCGCGCAGTGCGCGTAGCGCTGCGCGATCTGCCGGCGCAGCGCGGCATGGCCTTGCGGCGGCGCGTAGTCGAGGGCGACGCCGCGCTGGCGCCGCAACTGCCGCGACAGCGCGGCCGCCAGTTGCGCGCCCGGCAGCAGCGACGGGGCCGGGGTGGCGGTGTGCAGCGGTACCAGGTCCGAGCGCGCGAGCATGTCGAGCACGCCTTGCAGCGCCGGGTTGTCGACCATGCCCGGGGTGCGCCGCCGCGCCGGCGCAGCGGCCGCAGGCAGCGGCGCGGTGGCGGCGCGCACGAAGTAGCCCGAGCGCGGCCGCGCCTGCACCCGGCCTTCGCGTTCCAGCTGCAGGCAGGCCTGCACCGCGGTGGCGGTGCTGATGCCGTGGTTGGCGGCCAGTTGCCGGATCGAGGGAAGGCGCTCGCCGGCGCGCAGCGTGCCGCGCTCGATCTGCTGGCGCAGCTGGGTGGCGAGCGATTCGTACAAGAGCATGCGGGCGCCTCATCTGTATCGGTGCATTTACAGCGTATCTGAATCTGTAACGGTCGTGCGCGGCGCCGCACACTGCTGCTGTGCCGGCGGTTGCGCCGGCGTTCCCCTCCCGCCGCGAGGCCAGCCGTGCCGCTCTCCCTGTTCGTCGTCGATGCCTTCACCACGGTCCGCTTCAAGGGCAATCCGGCCGCGGTGGTGCCGCTGCAGGCCTGGCTGCCGGATGCGCTGATGCAGGCCATCGCCAGCGAGAACAACCTGTCGGAGACCGCGTTCTTCGTGCGCGGCGCGGACGGCGTGTTCGACATCCGCTGGTTCTCGCCGCTGAAGGAAGTCGGCTTCTGCGGCCACGCCACGCTGGCCAGCGCGTTCGTGATCGCCACCCAGCGGCTGGCGCCGTTCCCGCTGCGCCTGCGCGCGGACGCGGTCGGCGAACTCGGCGTGGAGCGGCTCGCCGACGGCAGCTTCGAGATGCGCTTCCCGAACCAGGCGCCGGCAGCGCTGGCGTCGGTGCCGCAGGCCTTGTACGACGCCTTGTCGATCGCGCCGCAGGCGGTCTACGTCAACGCCCAGGCGTATATCGCGGTGTACGCGGACGAAAGCCATGTGCGCGAGCTGGTGCCGGACCTGGCGCGGATGCTGGCGCTGGCGCCGCGCGATGTGGCGGTCACCGCGCCGGGCCGCACGCACGATTTCGTGTCACGCTATTTCTGGCCGGCCAACGGCGGCGCCGAGGACCCGGTCACCGGTTCCATCCACGCCGCGCTGGCGCCGCTGTGGGCGCAGGCGCTGGGCAAGCCGCGGCTGACCGCCTGGCAGGCCTCGGCGCGCGGCGGCGAACTCGGCTGCCGGGTCGAGGCGCAGCATGTCTACGTGCGCGGCAACGCGGTGCAGTACCTGCACGGGACGATCGCGTCGTGAGCGCGGCCGCCGCCGTTCCCGCCGGCGCCGCGCGGCGCGCGCTGTGGCAGTTGCTGCTGGCCGAAGTGCTGATCGGCTCGGTCGGGGTGTTCGTGCACGAGAGCGGCCAGGACCCGGTGACCGCGGTGTTCTACCGCTGCCTGTTCGGCGCGCTGTTCCTCACCGTGTGCGGCCTGCTCGGCGGCCAGCTGCGCGGGCTGTGGCGCGAGCGCAGGTTGCTGCGCGACGCGGCGGTCAGCGGCGTGTTGCTGGTGCTCAACTGGGTGGCGCTGTTCGCCGGCATGGCGCGCTCGTCGATCGGCGTGGCGACGATGGTCTACCACGTGTTCCCGTTCGTGATGCTGATCCTGGCGGCGCTGCTGCAAGGCGAGCGCACGCGCCGCAGCGACCTGGGCTGGACCCTGCTGGCCTTCGTCGGCGTGGCCTGTTCGGCCGACCCGGCGCGGCTGTGGCACACCGCCGATCGCGGCTACCTGGTCGGCATCGCGCTGACCCTGCTGGCGGCGCTGCTGTGCGGCGCATCGCTGCTGATGTCGCGGCGCATCAGCCGCGAGCGGCCGCTGGCGGTGGTGACGGTGCAGTGCTGGGTGGGCAGCGTGCTGCTGGTCGGGTTTTCCAGCGGCAGCGCCTTGCATCCGGGCATGCACTGGCTGTGGCTGGCGGGGCTGGGGGTGATCCACAGCGGCATCGTCTACGTGCTGTTCTATTCGTCGTACCGGCATCTGCACGTGGCGACGATCGCGATCCTGGCGTTCGTGTACCCGCTGGTCACCTTGTTGCTGGATTACCTGCTGTACGGCCACCGGCTGGTGGCGGTGCAATGGCTGGGCCTGGTCCTGATCGTGCTCGGCACGCTGGCGGTGAACCTGAAATGGCGCTGGCCGCGGCGCGCACCGGGCGTGGCGACGGGCGGCGCGGCGCGCTAGGTGCGCGGTCCACGCATCGCATCATGGTCGGCGAAACGCCTACAGAAGGCATTCGCAGCTGTTCCGGCCGTCGTGGCGCCGGAACAGCTGCGCGGACGCTGCGCTCAGCGCACGTTGCGCAGTTCCCAGCCGCTGCCGGCGAGCAGGCGCATGCGCTGCTTGAGGATGTCGCCGGGGATGCTGGTGGTGGCGACCAGGTCGATGCGCAGGTCGTCCTGCTTGCCGCTGACGCTGGCGGCCGGATCGACCACGCCCAGCGAGGGATCCACGTCGTCCGGCTCCGGCTGCAGCGCGCGCCAGCGCTCGAACCAGGCGGGGCTGCTCAAGGCCTGCTGCAACTGCTCGGCGAAGGCGTCGGCGCCGTTGGCGCTGAAGCTGAGCGTGGGTTCGCTGCCGCGTGCGCGGGCGGGGTCGGGCAGGCTGATCGAGTAGGTCACGGCCATGGCGGTTCCTGTGTGGAGCGGTGCGGCGCAGCCTAGCAGGCGGCGTCGTGAGTGGGCTGTCTACGCGGGCGATGGTGTAGGAGCGGCTTCAGCCGCAACCGGGCGTTACCGGTAACGCACGGTCGCGGCTGAAGCCGCTCCTACAGGAATGCGGGATGCGGCATCCGCCTCAATCCGCAAATGCGCCGCGCGACGCCTAGGCGAACGCGTGCGGCGCGTCGGCGAAGCCCAGGGTGATCGCGCCCTTGCCGACGTTGACCATGCCGGTCAGGCTCATCACGCTTTCCAGCACTTGCACCGCGTGCGTCTCGCAGGCCTCGCGCAGCGCCGCGTAGCCGGGCAGGGCGCGCAGTTCGCTCAGTTCGCCGCCGTAGCTCAGGCACAGCGTCGGCGTCATCAGGCCCGCGGCGACGCGCTTGCCGACGAACTCGAACAGCTTCTGCACCGCGGCGTCGAAGCCCTTGATCTTGGCCACCGGCGCGGTTTCGCCGCGATAGCCGTGCAGCACCGGCTTGATGTCCAGCGCGGTGCCGAGCGCGGCGCTGAGCAGGCCGACGCTGCGGTCGCCCTTGCTGCGCGCGCGGGCGCGCATGTAGTACAGGTCGCGGGTGATCATGTAGCCGTGCACGTTGCCGGCCAGTTCCTCCAGCCGTTCGCGGATCGCCTGCACGCTGGCCCCGGCCGCGCGCAGCCGCACCGCCTCCACCGCGGTCACCGCCTGCGCGGCGAACAGGTTCTGCGTGTCGATCACCCGCAGCGCGAACGGCGAGGTGTGCCCGGCCGCCTGCCGGATCGGCTTGTAGTCGTTGAGGATGGCGAAGCTGGCCTGCAGCGCATGCTGGTGGATCGGGCTGCGGGTCTTGGTGATGGTCATGCAGAACACGTGGTCGTAGTCGATCACCAGCCGGCTCAGGAACAGCTCGCGGATCTGCGCCACGCTGAACGGGATGGTCTCCGCTTCGGCGCCGTGCTCGGCCACGTGCGCATGCAGGAAGCTGAGCGTGGCTTCCTCGTCGCGATGGTCGGCCAGCACGGCCTCGCCGATGCGCACGCTGATCGGCAGCAACACGATGTTGTGGTCTGCGATGTAGTCCTGCGGCAAGTCGCAGGCAGAATCCACCACGATCCCGATACGCATCTGGCCCCCTCCGGCGTTGCGCTTCGTCAGTACCGGCTAGGTTAGCGCAGACGCCGGGCGATGGCGCGGCCGGGTCAGGCGCCGCGCTGCACGGCGATCGGCAGCGCCGCCAGCCGCGCCATCTCGCCGCGCTGCAGCAATTGCGGGTCGGCCAGCAGCGCCTGCATCAGCGGGTGCGCGTCGTTGCCCCACAGCAGGGCCTCGCCGATCTGCAGCGTCGGCACGCCGAACACGCCGGCGGCGATGGCCTGCTCGGTGTTGCCGCGCAATTGCGCCTTGACCTGCGGATCGCCCACCGCGGCCGCCGCATCGGCGATGCCCAGGGCCTGCGCCACCGGTGCCAGCGCCGCCGCGTCGTCGCCGCCACGGCCGTCGCGCCACAGCCAGTCGAAGATCGCATCGATCGCCTGCGGCGTGCTGCCGGCGGCGATGCACAGCCGCAGCGCGGCCAGCGGGTTGAACGGATGCGCCGGCGGAAAGCGCAGCGGCACGCCCTCGTGCTGCGCCTGCCATTGCACGAACTGGTAGGTGAAGCTGCGCTTGTGCGGGATCTCCGCCGGCCCGCGCGTGTGCAGATGCTGCAACACCGCACCGAACACGATCGGCACCGGCTCGATCCGCGCGAACTCGGGCAGCGCCTTGAGCTTGTGCCAGTGCAGGTAGGAAAACGGCGAGACGAAATCGAAATACCAGCGCAGGATCATCGTGCGTCTCCGGGCGGACGCCGCCAGCTTATCGCGGCGCCGCGCGCCGCGCCGGCCGCGGCTGCCGCATGTTGCAGTGCGAAGCGGAGGCATCGCTCGCGCGCTGCGGCGGCGGCCGGCGTAGACAATGCCGCCGCGCCGATCTCGCCCGCACGCGGGAACTGGGAAGCGGCGCACGTGCGCACGCTCGATCGGGTAGCGCTATTGCGCCAGCGCATGCCGCGCGCGCTTCTTTTCATAGCTCGCCGCGAAAGCGCTTTGCTAGCGTCCGCCGCGGCAGCATTTCCGCTGCCGTGCGCCGCACCCTCCAGGAGAGACAGTCCATGCACGATGTCCAGACCGCTCCGATCGCCAAGCCGTCCGCGCGCGCAGCCGCGCATCGCGCGCCGTTGCGCCGGCGCCTGCTGCAGGCGTTGTTCGCCGCGTCGTGCCTGGCCGCCGCGCCGCTGGCGCTGGCCGGGCCTTACAAGATCTTCGGCAACCACTATGCGTGGGTCAACAACTTCAACGATCCCAACAACGTCATCCAGGGCACCTTCGGCACCGGCAGCACGCCGGAGCTGACGGTCACCTTCAATTTCCCCAACTCCAGCCTGTACGGGTATCCGGCGATCGTGCGCGGCTGGCACTACGACTGGAACCCGACCAGCGATACCCTGTTCCCGCGGCAGGTGTCGTCGCTGAGCACGATCCCGGTCAAGTTCAACTACAGCGCCGGCGGCAGCAACCTGGGCGGCGATTTCGCCTACGACCTGTTCTTCCGCCGCGATACCAGCAAGGGCGTGCCGCAGCTGGAAGTGATGATCTGGGGCGGACACAATTCCTGGCCGATCGGCACGCTCACCGCCAGCAACGTGATCAGCGCCGGCGGCTATACCTTCGACCTGTGGGAAGGCAACAACAGCGCCGCCGGCTACTACGTCTACACCTTCATCCCGCACGGCACCGCCGGCCAGGCCAACCTGCCCACCAGCGGCAACCTCAACGTCGACGTCAAGCCGTTCCTGAACTGGCTGCAGGCCAACCGCAGCAAGGACGGCCGCTACAGCAACGCGCTGTACCTGCACGTGGTCGAGGCCGGCTTCGAGGTGGTGCGCGGCAACGGCTGGGCCAAGGTCAGCGCGACCATCGACGCGCATTGAGCTGCACGCCGCAGCGACGGCCAGGCCAGGCCGTCGCCGCCATGGCGGGATCCGGCGCTCTAACGGTGTCGGCGCGCCGGCATTGGCCGGCACCGACATGGCAGGCGGCTAGGCAGCCGCGCTGCCTCGTGGTCGCGACCGGATCGCGGACGCTTGCGGGAAGGCCGCCTCCGGCCACGCTATCGGTCGCGACGCTGCGTGTCGCGACCGGCAGCGCTCGCAGCGCGCGGGCGCGGTTACTGCGTGTACGCCCGCGGCAGCGCGCCGGACTGCTTCATGTAGCGGTCGCGCAGTTCGGTCTGGCGCGAGCGCATCGGGATCGGGCGGCCGCCCAGCCAGACCTGCTCGGCGTAGTGCGCCACGTCCAGCGGATCGCCTTCCCACAGCACCAGGTCGGCGAGCTTGCCTGGGGCGATGCTGCCCAGCTTGTCGTCCACGCCCAGCGCCTCGGCCGGGACCCGGGTCAGGCCGGCCAGGCCGTCTTCCCAGGGCAGGCCGTGCGCGACCGCGTTGCCGGCCAGCTGGCGCTGCTTGCGCGCGTTGTGCGAGCCGTCGCCGCCCTGGGTGAAGCTCACCGCGACGCCGGCCGCGTTCAGCCGCGCCGCGTTCTCCAGGGTCGCGCCGATCTGGTCGAAGCTGCTGGGCAGGTCGTCCAGTGCGTTGACGAACACCGGCACCTTCACCGCGGCCAGCAGCGGCGCCAGCTTCCACGCCTCGTCGCCGCCGGCGATGGCGATGCGCACCTTCTCGCGCTGCGCCCAGCGCAGTAGCTGGCGGATGTCGGCGGCGCGGTTCACCGCCACCACGATGCGGCCCTGGCCGGCCAGGTACCGGGCCAGCACGGCGCGGCCGGCCGGGGTCAGCAGCGCGTGCGGCGAGTCCGCCGGCATGCGCCCGCGCGCTTCGGCCACCAGCTGGTCGAGCAGCATCCACTGCGCGGCGCGCGACTTGCCGCTCAGTTCCAGCGCGTCGCTGCCCAGGCGCACGTACAGCGCGCGCGGGCCGATCGGGTCGGCGCTGCCGTCCAGGCGCATCACCCCGCCCTGGCCGGCGATGAAGGCGCCGCCGCTGCTGGCGCCGAGCGCGGTGAAGCCGATGCCCTCCACGCGCGCGACCGGGATCAGCACCGAGTCGGGGTTGTAGGCCAGGGTCACGTCGAATTCCGGACGCATCGGCTGGTCGTGCGGCAGGGTCAGCGCGCTGTCCACGGTGGAGGACTCGCCGGACACTTCCTCGATGCCGATCTCGGTGATGCCGCCGAACAGCGCCGGGGTCAGCGGGCGGCCCTTGGCCTCGACCACGGCGATGCCGGCCGGCGCCGCCAGGCCCGCGCCGACCGCGCGGATGGTGCCGCCCTGGACCAGCACGTCGGCGTTGGGCAGCGTGCCGCGGGCGCTGGCGGTATGCACGGTGGCGCCGCGGATCAGCACGTCCTGGGCGAAGCCGGGCGCGCTGCCCAGGGCCAGGCAGGCGGCGATGGCCAGGCGTTGCGCCAGGCGGCGGCGCGGATGCGGAGCGGAGCGGCTCATGGGGCAGCCTCCTGGCCGAGCATGAAGTCGGATGTGGGTTGCAGGCGGCGGTCGGCGCGGTCGTAGACCTGCGCGCCGTCGATGTAGACCTTCTCGGCCAGCGCGTAGGAACTGAACGGGCTGCCGTTCCACAGCACCACGTCGGCCATCTTGCCCGGCTCCAGCGTGCCGGTCTGCTTGTCGATGCCCAGCGCCTTGGCCGGGTTGCTGGTCAGCCAGCGGATCGCGCGCTCGGGCGCGATGGCGATGCCGGCGCGGCGGCCGGCGGCCATCGCCTTGGCCGCTTCCTGGTTGAGCCGCTGGATGCCTTCCTCCGAATCCGAATGCACGATCGCGCAGCCGTTGGCGGGGCGGTCGACCAGCGCGATGTTTTCCTGGATGCCGTCGAAGGCTTCCATCTTGAAGCCCCACCAGTCCGCCCACAGCGCGCCGCAGACGTTCTCCTGGGCCAGCCGGTCGGCGATCTTGTAGGCCTCCACGCCGTGGTGGAAGGCGGCGATCTTGAAGCCGAATTCCTTGGCCAGGTCGAGCATGGTGGTCATCTCGTCGGCGCGGTAGCAGTGGATGTGCACGCGGATGTCGCCGTTGATCGCGCCGGCCAGGGTGTCCAGCTTCAGGTCGCGCTTGCCGCCGCTGTCGCCGGAACTGTCGTTGTCGCCGGCGCCGCGGCTCCACCAATGGCGCTTTTCCGGCGCCTTCTTCTTCGGCGCGTTCTTGCGCAGGTATTCGCTGGCGTCGATGAACGCGGCGCGGTAGCCGGCGACGTTGCCCATGCGCGTGGCCGGGCCGCCCTTCTCGCCGTACACGCGCTTGGGGTTCTCGCCGCAGGCCATCTTCAGGCCCCACGGCGCGCCGGGGAACTTCATCGCCTGGTAGGTGGTGGCCGGCACGTTCTTCAGGGTCACGCCGCGGCCGCCGACCAGGTTGGCCGAGCCGGGGAGGATCTGCAGCGCGGTGACGCCGCCGGCCAGGGCGGTGCCGAAGCCCGGGTCCTGCGGCCAGATCGAATGTTCGGCCCAGACGTTGGGCGTCACCGGCGCGGTCATCTCGTTGCCGTCGCTGTGCGCGCTGACGCCGGGGCTGGCGTACACGCCCAGGTGCGAGTGCACGTCGATGATGCCGGGCGTGACCCACTTGCCGTGGCCGTCGATGCGGGTGACGTTGGCCGGGGCGGCGAGCGCGCGGCCCACGGCCTGCACGCGGCCGTCCTGCAGCAGCACGTCGGCATCGTCCAGGCGCTCGCCGGTGCCGGTGAGCACGGTGGCGTGCTCGATCAGCACCGGCGTGGACGCCAGCGCCCGGTAGGTGCTGGGGTAGGGGTCTTCGACGAAGCGCGAGGCCGCCGCGGCAGGGCCGCACAGCATCACGCCCAGGCAGGCGAGCAACAGATGACGCATCAGATTTTCCCCGGATGTTGGCTGCAGCGTTGGCGCCGCCTGCGCACGCTAGCCCGAGCCGGCGCGCTTGCCAAGTGCGGGTGGCGTGGGGCGGGATTGGGGATTGGGGATTCGCAGAGCGCGTCGGCAGGCGAATGCTCACCCGCCCGTGGCTCAAGGTGACAGCGAACTGTCACGCTTTCGCCAATCCCCAATCCCCAATCCCCAATCCCCAATCCCCAATCCCCAATCCCCAATCCCCAATCCCCCATGCGTCCGTTGTTGGTGGAGGACAGCACCGATCCGGCCGACGCGATCGCGCGCCGCATGCGCCGCGCTGGGCATGGGGGGATTGGCAGCGCGATGGCCCGGGCGCGGTCGGCGTGGCCGATCGCGAGGCGGCGACAGTCCCGCGGGCCGCTCGTCGTTCGCCGCACACCGTATGCCGACGCCGGATCGGGTATAGAGGCCGATTGCCGAACGATGGAACTGCAATGACCGAGACCCTGCCGCGCGATGTCGTGGAGTTCTGGCGCAGCGCCGGCCGCGAGCGCTGGTTCGCCGCCAACGAGTCGTTCGATGCGAACGTGCGCCAGCATTTCCTGGACGCGCACCACGCCGCGGCGCGCGACGAGTACGCGGCGTGGATGGACGGCGCCGAGGGCGCGCTGGCGCTGCTGCTGTTGCTCGACCAGGTGCCGCGCAACGCCTTCCGCGGCAGCGCGCATGCCTACGCCACCGACGGCCTGGCCCGGCGCTACGCGCAATGGGCGCTGGCGGCCGGCTACGACCAGCAGGTGGAACCGGAACTGCGCATGTTCTTCTATCTGCCGTACGAGCACGCCGAGGATCCGGCCCTGCAGCGCGAGGCGGTGGAGCTGTTCAGTGCGCTCGGCGATGCCGACAGCCTGCAGTGGGCCACGCAGCACGAGGACATCATCCAGCGCTTCGGCCGCTTCCCGCATCGCAATGCGGCGCTGGGGCGGGAGAGCACGCAGGAAGAACAGCGCTTCCTGGACGAGGGCGGTTTCGCCGGGTGAAGGCCCGCGCGGACCCGCGCCGGTGGGTCAACGTCAGCGGGTTGGTCGTGATCGCTCTTGTGGGAGCGACTTCAGTCGCGACAGGCTTTACCGGGAAAGCCCGTCGCGACTGAAGTCGCTCCCACCATGTGTCGCCAGACGACAGATTCGGCGGCGCTCAGCAGCCGCCGACCAGGTCGTCTGTGCGCCACTCGCCATCGACCAGGCGCAGCAGCCAGAACCCATAGGTCTCGTAGCCGCCGTGCTGGAGCAGGAAATCGACGGTGCCGTCGGCGTCGATGTCGGCGAACTGCAGCAGCGCATAGCTGTTCTTGCGTCCTTCGCAGTCGTCGCAGCCGTAGTCGGCGATCTGCTTGCGCAGCCGCCAGCCGGCATCGCCGCGTTCCAGCACCGCCAGCAGGGTGGTCAGCTTGGGCGAGGCCCCGTCCGCGTTCGTCGCCGGCGCCGGGTCGTAGACGCTGGCGGTCACCAGCGCCACCTCGTGCCCCGGGCGCCTGGCATCGCCGATCACGGTCAGCGCCGGTTCCTCGCCGGCGGGCGGGGCGGCCAGGTGCGCCAGCAGCCGCTTCAGCGCCGCGGCCGGCAGGCGCTTGCGCAGCGCCGCATCGGCGCCGACGACCTGCAGCAGCGCGCGCCGCTGCGCGGCATCGGGGTCGCGGCGGGCGAAGCGCTGGCCGGGATTGAGGTCGAACGTGGCCAGCAGCGCGTCGCGGTCGAAGGTGGGGCCGTGCGCGGTCTTCAGGCGCACGCGCAGGTCGCCGCCGCACATGGTGTTGTCGTCGACCGAGAACGCCAGCGGTGTGGCCACGCCTTGCTCCGCGCCATCGGCGAACACCCGCAGCGGCGTCTTCAGCCCGCGCCACTTCGCCAGCTCGGTCTCGTCGGAAGGCGCATTGCGCACCGGAATGTAGCTCATCACCGTCGCCTCGTCCGAGACCGGGCTGACGTAGATCACCGCCGGCGGCAGTGCGGCCGGCGCGGCCGCGGCAGGAAGGGCGGCGAGGCCGATGAGTGCGGCGGCCCAGCAATGCAGCGTGCGTGCCATGTCGTCGTTTCCCCCGGGAAGCGCAAAATCCTATCGCAAAAAAAGCGGGCGACCCGCTGGATCGCCCGCCATGGTGCCGCTGCGGCGTACGCCGCTGGCTCAGTACTTGGCCACGCCGCTGTCGACGTCGTCGGCCCAGGCATCGATGCCGCCGACCACGTTGTGCACGCGGGTGAAGCCGAGCGCACGGAACTGTTCGGCGGCCTGCGCGCTGCGCCCGCCGTGGTGGCACAGGAACGCCAGCGCGGTGTCCTTCGGCAACGCTTCCAGCTGCGCGCGCTGGTCGCCGTCCAGGGTGCGGAACGGCACGTTCACCGAGGCGATCGCGCGCTCTTCCGGCGGGCGCACGTCCACCAGGATCAGGCCGCCGGCGCGCACCTGGTCGTCGGCGTCGCGCGGGCTCAGGTCCTGCACCGGCTTGGGCGCGTTCGGATTGTCGATCGCCAGGCCGCGGCCGCGCAGGTCGTCCACCCAGTCGATGGTGATGCCTTCGGCGCGGCGCGCGCTGGCCAGGTCGAACTGCACGCGCAGGCCGTTGGACTCGGCGGCGATGGCGTTGGGGTCGGTCGGCGCCAGCTGGAAGTTCGGCTGGAACTGCGCGTCGATCGCCAGCGCCAGGGTCGCGCCCGGGGCATCGGCCAGCGCGCCGCGCAGCATCTCCGCGGCGGCATCGGTGATGGTGATCGACGGCGGCGTGCGGTCCGGCGCTTCCACCCCGAGCAGTTCGCTCAGCTCGCCGCTGCCGGCCATCTGCAGGATGATGTCGCTGCCGCCGACCAGTTCGCCGTCCACGTACAGCTGCGGGATCGTCGGCCAGTCGCCGTAGGCCTTGATGCCTTCGCGGATGTCCTGGTCGGCGAGCACGTTGACGTGGGCGAAGTCGACGCCCAGTTCGTTCAGCGCGCCCACCGCCTTGGCGGAGAAACCGCACTGCGGCATGCTCGGCTGGCCTTTCATGAACAGCACGACGCGGTTGGAGCTGAGCAGCGTTTCGATGCGGGAACGCAGGGCGGGATCGAGGGACATGGCAGTGATTTCGGTCGCTGAGTCGGACCGGTCATTCTACGCCGCATGGCATCATGGGGCATGACAGTTCCGGAAACGCTGCATCGCATCCCCCGTCATCCCTACCGCTGGCTGCCCTGGGCGCTGGCCTCGCAGGCGCTGGTCGCGGCGGTCTGGTGGGCCTGGGGCTGGCGGATCGGGCTGCCGGCGCTGCTGGCCTCGCATGCGGCCCTGGTGTTGCCGGTGTTCCTGCCGCGGGCCTGGCTGTACGCGCCGGTGCTCAGCCGCCTGCCCGGCACCGCGCCGCAGGTGTGGCTGACCATCGACGACGGCCCCTCCGGCGACACCGCGCCGATCCTGGACCTGCTCGACCGCCACCAGGCCAAGGCCACCTTCTTCCTGGTCGGGGCACGCGCCGCCGCGCGCCCGGAGCTGGTGCGCGAGATCCTGCGCCGCGGCCACGGCATCGGCAACCACAGCCACACCCACCCGCAGGCCTGGTTCTGGGCGCTGGGGCCGCGGCGCATGGCGCGCGAGATCGGCCAGGCGCAGCAGGCGCTGGCCGCCATCGCCGGCACCGCGCCGCGCTGGTACCGCTCGGTGGTGGGCATGACCAACCCCTTCGTCGCCGCGCCGCTGCGCCGCCACGGCCTGACCCGGGTCGCCTGGAGCGCACGCGGCTTCGACGGCGTGAACTGCGATCCCGCCGCGACCGTGGAGCGCATCGCGCGCGACCTGGAACCCGGCGCGATCGTGCTGCTGCACGAAGGCGCGGCGCATGGGCACAACCCGGCGATCGTGGAGGGAGTGTTGCAGGCGATGCGCGAACGGGGCCTGGGCAGCGCATTGCCGGGCTAGCGGCGCAGCCGGTGCGATGGAATGCCCGCGCTGGGCAACCGCGCGGGGATGCCTGCGGCGCGGCAGCTGTGGACGGTCGGCGCTGGCCGGCGGCTCGCGCCCGCGCCAGGCTCAGCCGCCCTGGATGAGTCCGAACACGATCAGCGCGGCGATGCCGACCAGGGTCGCGATCGCGAAGATCAGGCCGAGCACGCCGTACAGCTTCCTGCGGTCGCGCTGGAACAGGCTGCCGATGCCGAGCGCCGCAGCGGCCAATTCGGCGAACACGCCGACCATCATCGCCATGCCGACCAGCATCGCCAGCGGCGAGTCGTCGTCCAGGCTGCCGGGCTGGGAATAGACCAGTGCCGCCGAGATGCCGACCAGGGCGAGCGTCAGCACGGCGGCGATCAGGCTGACCGCAAACGAGGCGATGCCGAGGCCGGAATAGGGTGGGAGCGTTGGGGATGTCATGGGTGTTCCGTTGAGGGGCGGGATCGTCCCGGCGCCGATGCGTGCAGGACAGCGGGGTGCGGCTCGTGGGCGCGGCGCCTGCCGCGTCGGCAGGCGATGCCATGGCAGCGATCAGGCATTTGGATCATGCCAGGCAGGTTCGCGCGCTCGCGCTGCGCACGGCTGCTGTCGATGCAGGCGTGGTCTGTTTCCATCCATGGAGTCCGAACGTTGGTGCGACGAGCGGGCGCGGCAGTATACGGCGTAGGGTGCGCCGATCCGCATGCTGTGCGCCGCAGAGACGGTGATTGTTCGCGCAGCGGCGCGACCGGCCAGTGCATGGCAGGAGCCGAATCCGATGCGACGGCCGCCGACGAAATTGGATCGAAAGGGATCAGCTGCGCGTGGCGGCCGTGCCGCTGGCATGCGTCTCGGGACTGGCGCTCGGCGCAGTGGCGACCGCTGGCGCCGTGCGCGCGGCTGCGCCCGACGTGGACGCGGGCGCGGGCGCGGGCGCGGTCGTCGTCGGCGGCGGCGAAGGCGGGATCGGCCGCGCGGCGCTGGCGATGCTGGCGTCCAGGGCGGTGCGGCGTTCGCGTTCGGCGGTCTGTTGGGCCTGCAGGCGGGCGGCGCGGGCCGCGCCGGGATCGGGGATGTCGGCGCTTGGATTGAGCGTCGCGCTGCGGATGCGATCGGCCTGCGCGGGCGCGGCCATCTGGTTGAGCGGCAAGTAGTCGCTGCGGAAGTTCAGTTCCACCGAGGAGGTGAGTTCCAGGTCGGTGTTCATTTCCTCGCTGCTCTGCGAGCGCTGGGTGGAGACGTAGCCGATGTTGTTCTCGATCTCCGCGCTCGCGCCCCATGGGCCCGCGCCGAAGCTGCCGGAGGCGCGGATGCGGTTCTGCAGGCTGAACTGGCTGCCGCGGTCTTCGTTGGCGGCGCTGTGGGTATCGATGTGGAAGCGCATCGCGGCGTTGATGCGGCCGCTGTCCACGACGATGCGCTGCATGCCCATGGCCACCATCGTCGCCAGCATCTGCTGGCGCTGCCGCGCCAGGTAGCGCCGCGCCAGCGGCACCAGTTGCTCCGGCGAGGAAGCGTCCAGCGGTTCTTCCGGGGCCATGCCCAAGGTGGCGCGCACGTCCTCTGCGTTGGGCATGGCGGCGCCGCTGCGCAGGCGCAGGCGGACCGCCGCGGCCTCGTCCGGGTCGGGCTCGTCGTCGGGGTCGGGCGTGTCGTACTCGATCGCCTCGGGGAAGTGGTCGGCCACCCATTGCCGCACCTGCGGCAGGCCGAACTGGGTGCGCTCGAAGCCGGCCGCGGACGCGGAGACCGCGCCGAGCAGCTCGACGTACTGCTGCATCTGCTGCGCGTTGGAGTCGAGCATGGCGCGGAACACGCCGTTGATGAGGTCGGTGACGAAGCGCGGGAACGAGACGGCGTTGAGCACGTTGCGGGTGGTGCCGGCGATGCGGTCGGCGGCGGCGCCGAACGGCTCGGCCTGCGCGTGCGCCAGCACCGGGGCGCGGCCGGCGATCTGGTGCTCGGCCTCGTGCTCCTCGCGGATCAGGTCGGCGGCCAGTGTCGAGACGCTCACCATCGAGCGCGCCAGCGCCTGCCGGTCGTTGGGCGCCAGCGCCTGGTAGTGCGGGCTGCGTTCGAGCACGTCGCGTACCGCGGCGCGCACCCAGGGCGGCGGTGCGGCAGCGGAGCCGGCGGTGGGCGCGGGCGGGGCGGCGACGGCGTTCATCGCTCACGCCGCGGCCGGCAGCGACACCGCCGGCGGCGCAGCGCCGCTGGCGTCGGCAGCCGGCGAAGCGGCCAGCCAGCGCTGTGCGGCGGTCATCACCGCCACGTCCTGCGCTTGCGCCGGGTCCAGCCGCAACGGCGCCGCGGGCGGCTGCGCGGCCAGCCACAGCAGCACGCTCTGGCCGGCACGGCCGCGTTCGGCCTGCGCCTGCAGGCCGCCGTCACGGCCGGCCGGCGCGGCGGCGGCCACCAGCGGCCACAGGCCGTCGACGCCGAACGCGGCCTGCAGGCGGCGGTCGCGCAGGAAGCCGAGCGCGGCGTTGAGGTTGTCGACGATCTCGCGCGCGGCCATGGCGGCCATCGCGTCGGTGCGCAGCGCCAGGAATTCGCCCAGGTCCTGCACGCCGATGCCCAGCGCCACGTCTTCGCGCAGGTCGCGGCCGTCGGCGGTGGCCACGATCGCCGTGCAGCAGTTGCGCATCAGCCGCTCGAACTGCGGCGCTTCGAATACCCGCCGGAAGATGGCCTCGCGCTCCTCGCGCTGCAGGCGTTCGCGGCGGCCGCGCCAGAAGTCGTTGAGCATCTGCGCGACCGGCCCCAGCGGCTGGGTGACGGCGCCGCTGGCGAACAGGCCGGCGATCTGTTCGGCGGCGGGCAGCACGCCGGCGCTTTCCAGCGCGCTGGCGAAATACAGCGGTGCGGCGGCCTGCAGCTGCGCGCGGTCCAGCGCGTTGGGCGCGCCGGGCGGCAGGTCGATGTCGCCCAGCTCGGCCAGCGCCTGCGCCAGGGCGTGCTCGCGCTGCGCCAGGGTCGCGCGCGCCAAGGCCAGCGCGTGCAGCAGCGGCGCATGCGGGTGGCAGTGCGGCAGGCGCAGGTCCGCCGGTGGCGCATGCAGGCGCATGGCCGCCGGCTCAGCCGCCCGCCGCGGCGGGTGCGGCCGCGGCGGCGCCGGCTGTGCCGCCGCGCGCGGTGGCCGGCGTGTTCGGATCGAACGGCAGGGCATTGCCCTGGATGCTGGCGATCATGCCGGGCGAGGCCAGTTTCTCCATCGGGAAGTAGTCGGACTTGAAGTTGACCCGCACCTCTCCGGTCAGCTTGGCCTTCATTTCCTGCTTGGATTCGGAGTCTTCGTTGACCGAGGACTGCACCGTGGTCATGTGCCGCTGCACGTTGGTGTTGGCGGTGCCGGCGGCGCCCCAGCCGAAGCCGACCGCCGCGGCGCTGGTGTTGCGGTTGTAGCTGGACTGGCTGTCGCGCAGCGAGGCGCCGGCCTGGCGGCTGGCCTGGTCGCTGGCGCGGAAGTCGAACACCACCTTGGCGTTGATCGCGCCGTCGGTGACCACGATGCGGTTGATGCCCAGCATCACCATCGACGACAGCAGCTGTTGCCGGCTGCGCGCCATCTGCAGCCGCGCGGCCTGCACCAGCCGCGTCTCCTGTTCCTCGTCGGACAGGTCGGTGACAGGTTTGGCCAGCTGCATCTCCTGGTTCATGCTGCCCAGCACGGCGTCGGCGCGGTCCTCGTTGCCGATCGCCAGGCGCGCGCCGTCGTCGCCGCTGTTGACCACCACGTCGCCGGGAAAGCGCTCGGCCAGCCAGCCGCGCGCGCTGTCCATGCTGATGTTGTCGGCGGCGAACTGGTCCACCGTCTGCGCCACCGACTTGAGCAGTTCGCCGTAGGCGTTCATCTGCTGGATCGAGGCATCGACGATGGCCTGGAACACGTTCTGGATCAGGCCGCCGACGAAGGCGGGAAAATCCACCGAGCCGACGTACTTCTTGAAGTTGTCGGCGCCTTGCTCCACCGAGCCGGCCTTGAAGTCGCTGCCGGCGAAGGTGCCGACCTTCTCCGAGGCCTTGGCCTTGGCGTCCTGCACCGGATCGGCCAGCGCGCGCGCCGGCGTGGCGTCCTGCGCCTTGGCCAGCACGCCGCCGCCGGGCGCCAGTTCCTGCCTGGCCAGGCCGTCCGGATTGGACATGTACGAGGCCACGCGCACCATGTTGCGCGCCAGTTCCTGTTGTTCGGCCATCGGCAGCTGGCGGAAGCCGGGCGAGGATTCGAGCAGGCGCCGCACCTGCGGGCGCACCGCGGCCAGGGTGTCGTCGTCGAGCCAGGCCGGCGCATGCGCCGCGGCGAAGGTGCGGGAGGTGGCGGCGTACATGGGCGGCGCTCCGGATCAGGTGGCGGGCGTCGGGGTCGCCGCCGGTGCCGGCGCCGCCGGCGCGCTCGCCGCGGCGGCGGGGCGGTTGGTCGCCAGCGACTTGACCATGCCCGGCTGCGCGTTCATCTGGATGGCGGCGATCGATTCGGGGTTGGCCAGTTTCTCCAGCGGCAGGTAGTCGCTCTTGAAGTTCACCTCCACCTGCCCGGCCAGGCTGGCCTTGGCTTGCAGCGAGGAATCGCTCTGCAGTTGCGAGGTGCTCATCATCTTGATGATCGGCTGCTCGGAATACTTGTAGTTGCCCTTGGCGTAGTAGCTGCCGTCCTGGCGGTCGACCGCGCCGTCGGCGCCGCGGGTGTAGCTGCCGCCCTCGCTCTTGTTGTCGTATTCGCCCTCGTAGCCGCGGGTTTTCTGCACGTTGCCGGCCGCGTCCTTCTGGTGGTCCATCTTGGTCGCGCTGTAGCGGTAGCGGCTGTTGTCGCGCGCCTGGAAGTCGTACATCACCTTGGCCGAGATGCGCCCGTCGGTGACCACGATGCGGTTGATGCCCAGCATCACCAGGGTGGCCAGCAGCTGCTGGCGGCCGGTGGCGATCTGGGTGCGCGCGGCCGGCACCAGCAGCGCTTCGACCAGGTCGTCGTTGAGCGAGGTGATCGGCTTGTCCAGCGGCAGCGACTGGTTGATGCGGTTGACCGCGGCGCGTTCGTCCACGTCGTCGCGCACCACCACCCGCGGCTGCTGCGCGCCGCCGCCTTCGTCGCCGAAGCCGCCCATGTCGCCGAAGCCGTCGCCGCCCATCTGCAACTGGAAGATGTCCGGGAACTGCTCCACCAGATGGTCGCGGCCCTGGTTCTGCGTGGTGTTGTCGTCGCGGAACTGGTTCAGGCTCTTGGAGACGTCGGCGACCAGCTTGGCGTAGGCCTCCATCTGCTCGATCGAGGAGGTGACGATCGAATGGAACACGCCGTTGATCAGGCCGCTGACGAAGGTGGGGAAGTTCACCGCGTCCATCAGTGCGCCGGCCTGCTGCACGCCGGTGCGCAGCGCCTGGCCGAATTCGGGCTGCTTGTCCTGCGCCAGCGGCGTGTCGTCGCCTTCGGCCATCGCCCGCACCTGCGGGCTCTGCCGCTTCAGGCGCACGCCGTCGGGCTCGGCCAGGTAGCTGCCGATCTGCACCAGCCCCTTGGCCAGGGTCTCGCGCTTGTCCGCCGGCAGTTCGTTGAACGATTGGCTGCGCTCGAGCAGGTCGCGCACCGCCAGGCGCGCGGCCTCGTGGGTCTCGCGGCTGGCGGGTGCGGCCGCGGCGCGGGCGGCGGGCACGGATCGGGGAAAGATGGAGGACATGGGAGCGCTCCGGTGGCGAGGCGATTCGGGTCGGAAGGGCGGGCGTGCAGGGCGCGGCAGCCTGGCGCTGCTGCCGCTGTGCGGGTGGGCTGGGCGGCGGTCACTGCAGGGCGCGCGCCTCCTCGATGGCTTCGCGCATCTCGAATTCGATCGGGCGCACGTACAGGCTGATGCGCGCCGGCGAGGCCGGGGTGACGCGGATGCTGAGCACCGAGAAATGGCCTTGCTCGCCGGCGTCGTCCATGCCGAACGCGTCCAGCCAGCGCGACAGCGCGGCCAGCTGCCGCGGCCGTTCGGCCAGGCCGAGCTTGAGCAGGTCGAGGAAGCGCGCGGGCAGGTCGGGGATCGCCGCCAGCAGGATCTCCAGTTTCAGTTCCGCGCCCTCGCCGGTGTCGCGGATGCCGACCAGCACCGCCCCCGGCGGCAGTTCGAAGCGCCCGCCCAGGGCCACGCCGACGATGCGCATCAGGCTCGGCAACTGGTGGCCGATGCCGAGCCGGTTCATCAGCGGGCCCAGCGCGTTCACCGCCAGCGCGCCGCGGTGCAGGAAGGTCACCCGCTGGCTGCCGGTGTCGCGCTTGCAGCCGATCGAGGTGAAGATCGGCATCAGTCCGGGCATCTCGGCGACCACCTGCCGGGTCAGCCGCGCCAGCCCCGGCGCCAGCGCGTCGATCTGGGTGGGCAGCAGCTCGTAGTAGATCTTGGTCGCGTACAGGCCGTCGCGGTCGAAGGCGCTGCCGAACCAGGCGCCGTAGTTCATCCAGCTCATGCCGCCGAAGCCGCGCCATTCCTCGCTGCGCGCGTCGAACCAGCGCAGCGCGTCGTTGCCGAAGATCGGCGCGACCAGCCGGCGCATCTCGCGGGTGGCCTCGTCGCGGCGCGCGACCGGCGCCGCGTCCGGGCCGAGCGGCTCGATGGTGAAGCGCAGCGTGTTCGGCTCGGTCTCGGAGAACGACGGTTCGTACGGCACCGCGCCCGGCGCCAGAGAGTTGCGCGCGTACGACACGTCGTCGTCGGGCAGGTAGAACGCGCGGTCGATCAGGCCATCGACGTAGGGCATCGGATCGCGCGTGCCCAGCGCGTGGGCGGCGGCGCGCAGCGAATGCTTGACCAGGTTCTTGACCGGTTGCGGGCGGTTGTCGGGGATCGGCATGGCGGCGCTCCTACATGCCCGGCAGGCTGACGCCGGCCTGGTTGAGCAGGTCGCGCGCGGCCTGCGGGATCTCGATCGGGCGGCTGGTGATCACCGGCGACTCCACCGACTGCGAGTACTGCTCGATGCTGGCGTCCTGCACCCCGCCGACCGCCAGCCACTGCTCGCAGGCCTGCACCAGGTCCCAGTCGGTGGGATCCACGGTGGGCTGGTCGCTGCCGCGCAGCTGCGGATTGGTCAGCGCGTTGATCGAGATCACCTCGCCGTAGCGGCTGCCCAGGCGCTGGTGGTTGTTGGCGATCCAGCGGATGATCACCGCGCCGGCGCGGGCCTGGGTGCGGAAGCGGTTGGTGTTGCGCGCCCCGCCCAGGTAGTTGGCGTTGACCTGGTCGATCACCTGCCACATGTCGCGCGCGCCGAACGAGCCGCGCACTTCGCTGTCGCTGAGCAGGTCGCGGTATTCCAGGATCATCTGCTGCAGTTCGGTGGCGGCGAAGTAGGCGATGCCGTAGCCGCTGCGCGACATGCTGGCGCCGAGGTCGCGCGCGGCCTTGCGCACCTGTTCCTGCGACACCGCGACCGGGATGTTGGTGCGCAGCATGCGGTCCACGCTGAGCTGGCGCCCGAACGCGGACACCGCCGAGATGAAGCGCAGCCACAGTTCGTTGAACTCGCGGTTGGGCTCGTTGCCGTTGGGATCGCCGCCGGGCGCGCCGAAGCAGCGCATGTACAGGTCGCGGCGCTCGCCTTCGGTGATGCGCTCGGCGGCGGTCTTGTAGTAGCGGAACAAATAGTCGCCGGCCTTGCCGCGGCCCAGCGGCAGCAGGCCGCTGCGGAACAGTTCGACGATGCGCTCGACCACCTGCGGCATGCGCGTCTCCTCGAGCATGTAGGCGAAGTAGATCGCCTGCACCGCGTTGAGGTTCTCGCGCACGATCTCCACGTCGGTGGCTTCGTCCAGGTCCGGCAGGATGATCTCCATCGCCGACGGCGGCGCGCCGGCGACCACCCCGGTCTGCATCTCGTAGCCGTTGTGCAGGTGGCTGGCCAGCCAGGCGTTGTCGGCGTCGATGCCGTTGCTGGCCAGGCGCCGCACGGTGGCGGCGAGGTTGCGCGTGCTCAGCGCGCAGACCTCGTCGTCGGCGCTCGGGCGGAACTGGGTGTCGGTGCTGTAGCGGTCGCGCCGGTCTTCCGGGTTGTCGTTGGGCCATTCGCAGCCGACGATGTCGGCATCGATCGCGCCGCCGGCGATCTGCGATTTCAGCGTGACCTTGTACAGCGGCGCCAGCAGCGTGTAGGCCGCATCGAACAGCGCGCGGTTCTGCCGGTATTCGCCCTGGGCGACGCTGAGCCGCTGCACGAAGCCCTTCAGCGAGGCGTCGGTATAGCCGTCCAGCTGCATCAGCCCGCAGATGCCGAGGATCTCGCGCTCGTCGCCGCCCAGGGCCCCGCGCAGCTTCTCCGGCGTGCGCTGCGAACCGACCAGGCCGTACTTGTGCACGTTCTCTTGGTTCTTTTCCAGCTCGTCCCAGGGCTTTTGCTGCTGGGTGGCGGCGACCAGCCGGTAGAACGGGTCGATGGTCACGTCGCTGGCCAGGCTGGCCTTGATCTGCGCCAGTTCGGCGCTCTGCCGCGCGTTCAGGCCGCCGCTGGTGTCGGCGGTCTTGTCGAGGGTTTCCAGGACCTGGCGGCGGGCGCGCAGTTCCTGGCGCTTCTTGGTTTCGCGTTCGCCAAGATCGACCAGCAGGATTCGGTTCATGGGTGCTGCTCCGTTTGCGGAAGGAGGGTCTTGCTGCGAGGCCGCGGCCTCTTTCTGTTCGGCGGCGGCCTGCGCGTTGCGTTTGGCGGCGCGCCGCTGGGCGGCTCGGGCCTTGCTGGCGAGGGCCTTGGCGGCCGCATCGGCGGCGGCCTGTTTGCGTGGGGCGGGCTTGCGGGGTGCTGTGGCCATCGGGGTGTCCTCGGCAGCGTCTGGGGGATCAGGCCGCGACAGGCGCGGAGGGAAGGGAAGCGATCTCGGGTTCCAGCTCTTCGCCGGCCTCGCGCATCTGCGCATCGATGCTGGCGTCGAGCGCATGCAGCGCGGCCTGCGCATCGACCACGCCGCTGCCGCAATCGCTGACCCCGGCGGCGGCGAACGGGCGTGCGCTGGCGTGCAGCAGGCGCCGCGCCAGGTGGCTGTCCAGCGGCCAGGCGCGGCGTTGCGCGCGCGCCACCATCAGGCCGCACACGGCGGCGACGAACGGCGCGGCGAAACTGGTGCCGGAGGCGACCTGGTAGCCTTCCAGCGCGCAGGTGCGGATGTCGCGGCCCGGCGCGCACAGCGCCACGTGCGCGCCGCGGGTGCTGAACGCGGCCGGGACCAGGCCGGGATCGACCGCGCCCACCGCGATCACGCCGTCGTGCGCAGCCGGATAGAAGCGTTCGTTCAGTCCGGAATTGCCGCTGGCCGCGACCAGCACCACGCCGCGCGCCAGCGCGTAGCGCACGGTTTCCTCGTGCGGCCTGGGCGCGTCGGCCAGCAACGCCGACTCCGGCGTGCCGAAGCTCATGTTGATGACCTTGACCCCCAGGTCGATCAGCCGCTTCATGCCGGCATCGATGTTGTCCAGCGCGCCCACGCCGACGCGGCGGTCGCCGCTGCCCAGCGCGGCGCCGAGCACCCGCACCGGGGTCAGCCCGCAGGCGCCGGCGCTGCCGGCCGGCAGGTGGCGGCCATTGGCGACCAGGATCGCGGCGCAGCCGCTGCCGTGGCCGACCTCGTCCTGCGGCCGCTCGCCGCTGCGGCGGAAGTCGCCGACCAGGGCCAGGCCGCCGACGCTGTCCGGATCCAGGTCGACGCTGTCGAAGCCGGCGCGCAGGCGCCCGGCCAGTTCCGGGTGCTGCAGGGCGACGCCGGTGTCGGCCAGGCCGATCACCACCGCCGGATCGCCCGGTTCCAGGCGCAGCGCCTGCGGCAGCCGCATCGCCTCGCGCGCCCAGGCATCGTGCGCGGGCGCGGCGTCGCGCTCGCCGGCCTCGCGCGCAGCGAACGGCAGGCCGCACAGGTGGTCGGCGCCGACCCGTTCCACCATCGGCAGTTCCGCCAGCGCGCGCAGCAGCGCCGGCAGGCGCTCGCCGTCGCGCAGGTCGATGCGCAGCACCCGCGCCACGCCGCTGAGCTGCTCGGCCTCGTCGAAGCGGCGCGCGCCGCTGGCGCGGCTGTCGCTGCGGCGCAGGCGCGCGCTGTGCAGGCGCGCGGCGCGGAAGGCGCCGCCGTGGTGGCGCAGCAGCCGGTCGATGGCGCCGCGGTCCACGTATTCGCCCATCGCCGCGCCGTAGCCGCGCACCGCGCGCAGCCCGGGCAGGTGCTCGGGCATCTCGCCCAGCCTGAGCGTCAGCAGCAGCCGGCGCGGCACCAGCAGGGGCCGATGCGCTGCGTTCATGGCGCCACCCATTGCCCGAGTTCGCCGCTGCGCAGCGGCACCCGCGCGATCTCGCCGTCGCCGAAGTCGAGCTCGGCCTCGCAGCCCAGTTGCGAGGCCAGCGGCGCCAGCACCATGCGCCCGTCCTCGGCGGCGCTCACCGGCACCGCCAGGCCCGCGGCATGCACCCGCGGCAGCCGCGCCGCGCGCAGGCCCGGCGCGCTCAGGTGCACGCGCGGCGCCGGCGTCTCGCCATCGGCGGCGCCGTCGTCGATGCGGGTCACGCGCGGCGCGGCCGCCTTCAGCAGCGCCTGCTGCAGGCGGTTGATCGGCATCCGCGACAGCCGCGCGATCACGTCGGTGCCGGCGCTGTCCTTCAGTTCGTTGAGCTGGGTGATGGTGCGCACGCCGATGCGCTCGAGCTGGCGTTGCTCCTCGCTGGAGATCTGGTCGCCGAGCGCGGCCTTGAGCCCGAAGCCGGCATCCTCGGCGCGGAAATCCATCGCGTTCTCCTCGATCATCGGCTTGGTGATCGTGGTCAGCGACAGGCGGATGGTGCTGGCTTCGCTCTCGCCGGGGCCGGCCGGACGCAGGTACACGTCGTCGTCGATCATCTGCACGAAGGCGCGGATGTCCAGGGCCACGTCCTTGACCGCGAAGGTCAGCGGCAGCTTGCCGACCCGCGCCTTGATGGTCATCGCCGCCTGCGCCTTGTCCAGCTGTTCGGTCAGCGCCTGGATGAACAGGTCGAACGGCACGCCGGCGTTCTGCAGCAGTGGGGGCAGTTGCGCGCTCATGCGGCGTCTCCGATGCTCCAGCACAGGCGCAGCTTCGACGGCGCCGCCAGCCATGCGTCGACCGTGCGGCTGCGCGCCACGTCGGCCAGCAACCGGCAGCCGCCGTCGCGCAGGACCGGGCGAAGGTCCAGCGGCAGGGTCATCTCCACCTGGGTCAGCTGCAGCCCGGCGCGCGCTTCCACCGCCAGCAGGCCGTCGTGCAGTTCGCCCAGCAGTTGCGACAGTTCGCGCAGCATCACGGTGCTCCTTCGGCGGCAGGACGCGGCAGGGCGGCGGGGGCCGCGGCGGCGGCCGGCGGGCCGAGCGTGGGCGAGTGGCGCTGCACCAGGGCGATCTTGGCGGCATCGGCCAGGCGCTCCAGCGGCAGGGTCTCGCTGACGAAATTGAGCTTGACCTCGCCGTACAGGTCGGCGCGCACGTTGGATTCGTTCTGCGCGTTGACCTGCACCGTGGAGACCATGGTCGAGGCCTGCGCGGTCTGCGTGGCCGAGCCGCGCGCGCCCCATTTGTCCAGTTGCGCCGGATCGCTGCTGGTCGCGTAGCCGACCTTGGCCGCGTCCTGCGCGGCGGCGCGGAACATCACCTTGCTGCTGATGCTGCCGTCGCGCACCACCACCCGGTTCATGCCCAGCAACACCATCGTCGCCAACAGTTGCTGGCGCTCGCCGCCGACCTTGAGCCGCACCTGCGGCAGCACGGTGTTCTCCAGCAGCTCGGCGGTCAGCTCCTCGTCCTCCACGCCGTAGGCCGCCAGCCACGCCGGGCGCAGGCCCTCGCTGCGCGGCAGCAGCTGCGGCTGGGTGCGCGCGCCGCCGTCCGGCAGCAGCAGCTGCACGTCGCCGGGGTAGTGCGCGGCCAGCCAGTCGCGGGCCTGGTTCGGGGTGACGTTCTCCTCGGTGAACTGGTCCACGGTCTTGGCCACCGCCGCGACCATGCTCGAATAGCTTTCCATCTGCCGGATCGAGGCATCGACGATGGCGTCGAAGGTGCCGTGCACCAGCTGCGCGACGAAGCCGGGGAAATCCACTTCGTTGACCATCGCACCGGTGCGCTGGGCGATGCTCTCGGTGGCCTGCGGCTTGACCGTGGCCGGGGCCGGTGCCTGCGTCGGCGCCGCGGCCGCCGGCGCCGCCTCGGCCAGCGCACGCGCCGCCGGCACGCTGGCGCGTGGCGGGAAGATGCGGCTGCCGGGGCGGGCGCTGGCGTTCATCGGGCCTCAGGCCGCCACCGCGGCGCCGGCCGGTTGCGCGGTCCAGCGGTTGATGCGCTCGTAGCGGCCGTCGCCGAGCAGGCGCAGCTCGATGCTGGCGGCGGGATTGCCCTGGGCCAGGCCGCTGAAACGGTATTCGATGCTGACCTTCAGCGCGGCGACGTTGCCCACGTCCTCGGCGTCGTCGATGCGTGCGCTCACCTCCACGCCGTAGTCCAGCCGCGCCGGCACGCCGGCCTCGATGCGCACCTCGCCGACCGTGCCGGCCTCGGCGAAGAAGCGGACCGTCAGCGGCAGCGGCGTGGCCGCGCCATCGATCGCCGGCCAGTCGTCCAGCGCGATGCGCACGTCGCCGCCCACGCTGCTGCCGGGGCCGCTGTTGCCCGACAGCGGCGCCTTGCGGCCCTGCACCTGCTCCAGCGTCCAGCGGCAGGCGCCGGCGCTGCCGCGCAGGCGGCGCATGCGCGTGCCGGCGATGCGGCTGGGTTGCAGCGGCTCGTCGCCCTGGCCTGCGGCGGGGTCGGCTTCCAGCGCGCGGATCGGTGCCGGCGGCGGGGCCAGGCGCATCGCGCCAAGGCCCAGGCCCTGGGCGCTGGCCGTGCGTTCGGGCAGGTACAGCACGCGCCAATTGCCGTAGTCCGGCTCGGCCATGTTGCCGAAGTCCGAGGCGAAATCCTGGAACGGCAGCCAGTCGGCGTAGCCGGCGTTGGGCGGGTTGAACACGACCGGGTCGTTGTCGAAGGCCACCCGCGTGTCCCAGGGATTGAGCAGCAGCACCTGCGTGTCCGCGGGATCGGCGAGGTTGCCGCGGATCCCGGCCAGCACCACCGCGTGCGGCGCGCCGACGATCACCACCCACAACGGACCGTGCGCGCCGAGCCAGTCGGCCCATTGCTGCGGCGTGTGGTACAGGCTGGCATTGGACGGCTGTTCGATGGCGACGAAACCGTAGCGCGCCTTCACCGCGTCCAGCAGCGCCCAGTCGTAGGACGTGCTCAGCGACTGCCCGACTTCGGCGGCCAGCGTCTCCGGCGCGAACGAGGCCTGGCGCCGGTACGACAGCAGCATCGCCATCGACGCGGCCCAGCACGCGTTCTTGTCCGGCTGCGGGATCAGCGCCACGTCGTACAGCGGTTCGGCGCTCAGCGTGCGCGCCGTGCCCGGCAGCGCGAACGCGCTGCTGCGGCCTTCGATCCATTCCAGCTTGGCGGGGGTGAGGAAGCACCCGCGGTTCAGCCCCTGCGCGGCCGGCGCGCCGGAGATGTGCACCGCGCAGACCCGCGCCTCGAGCTGGCCGCTGCTGCGGTCCAGCGCGTACACCGGCGCGCCGCTGGCGCGATGCAGGGTCAGGATCGGGTACTCGATCAGCTCGGCGCTGCTCATCGCCCGCGCGTAGCCGCCGTGCAGGTGCTGCTTGTCGCCGTTCATCAGCGCGCTCAGTTCCGGCACCGCGTCCGAGCGCCGCGAGTAGCCGCACACCACCAGCGGCATGTGCTCGGACGGCGTGGCCTGCAGGAAGCGGAACCACTGGCCGTTGGGCGCCTCGATCGGCACGTTCTCGATCACCGCCAGGTCGCGCCCGCTGTCGCGCGGCGAGGCATAGCCCGGCGCCAGCCGCCACGACGACGCCGGCACCGTGCAGCTGCCGAACGGCGCGTTGCCGGCGCCGTTGAGCCCGGGCAGGATGGTGACCTGCGAACTGCCATGCAGGTTGTGCGCGCAGGTGAGGATGCGGTTGCGGCCGATGTAGAAGCCGGTGCCGGTGCCGTCGTCCGACACCAGCTGGCAGATCGCCGAATGCGGGAACGCGCGGGTGTCCTCGACGCCGACGAACCACTCCTCGCGCGCCTGGCTGAAGGCGTCGTCCTGGCAGGTCAGCGCGGTGGCCGGATCGGCCGGGTCGTAGAACGGGGTGATGATTTCCTGCGCGCGCGCATAGCCGCGTGTCGCCGCCAGGCCTTGCGCGGTGGCCGCAGGCGCGCCGCGTGCGGCCAGCGCCTGCTGCACGCAGGCCATGTAGTGCTCCCAGTCCCAGATCGAGGACGGGCAGTCGTGGTTGTCGCGCGGGGAGATCTCGAGGTGGCCGACGATGTGCTCGCGATCGGCGGGGATGCCGAATTGCGCGCACAGCCAGGCCACCAGCTGCGCCGAGGCCTGGTATTGCGGCTCGGTCGGCGGCAGGTCGCGCGGGTTGCCGCGGCTGGGCTTGTTGGCGCAGTGCTCGATGCCGACGCTGCGCGAATTGGCGGCGCTGGCGTGGTAGGCGGTGTCGGCGTCGCGCACCATCTGCACCACTTCGCCGTCGCGGCCGACGATGTAGTGCGCGCTGCTGACATTGGGCCGCTCGCCGTTCTGGAACCAGGCGATGGTGCCGTCGATGCGCGGCCCGCCGGCGGTGATGTGGATGACGATGCGGTCCACGGCGGTGCCGGCGCGGCGGCCGCGGCGGAAGTTGCGCGCATGCGCCGGCGCGAAGCGGGTGGCGCCGGGGTAGTCGGGCGCGGGCGCCTGCAGCGCGGTCGCGCGCAGCGCCTGCGCCATCGCGCCGAGGTATTCGGCGGGTTCGTCCTCGCGGATGCCGAACGCGTCCGGATCGGTCTCGGCCTCGCCGGCGCCGTCCTGCTGCGACAGCGCGCGCGCGCCCAGCGAGAACGCCAGGGTCTGGCCCCAGGCCGCGGCCTGCTGGCGGATCCAGGCCAGCTTGCCGGCGGTGATGCGGCAGCCCAGGTTGGTGGTGGCGGTGGCAGGCGCCACGTGCACGCCGACCATGTGCGCGCGCGGCACGTCGCCGGCTTCGATGTAGTACACCGGCGAGCCGCTGGCGCCGCCGAGCGACTGCAGGTCGTAGTCGAACGTCTCTTCGCTGGGCAGCGAACGGATATGGCCGCCGTGCAGGTGCTGCTTGTCGGGGTCGATGACCGCGTTGACCAGCCCGCCGATCGCGCTGCTGTCCGGCGAATAGGCCGAGTAGCCGCACACCACCACGCCTTCGGGCCGCGACTGGGTCAGTTCCTCGACCAGGTCGAAGTAGTGCGGCGCGGCCACGGCGGCACCGGCCGGCACCCGGATCAGCGCCATGTCGAAGTCGCGGCTGCCGGCGCTGTAGGCCGGGTGCATCAGCATGTCGGCGGCGCCGACGCGGAAGCGCCCGCGCGGTTCGCTGGCGCTGTCGCTGCCGGCGCCGTTCTTGCCCGGCACGATGATCAGCTCGTCCTGGCCGTCGACCACGTGCGCGGCGGTGAGCAGCAGGCGCGGGCCGATGAAGAATGCGCTGCCGTGCGCCGCGCCCGCGTCGCTGCCGTCCGCGCGCCGCGCCTGGCAGATCGCGCTGTGCGGCGGCGAGGTGGTGTCGTCCACGCCGAGCAGCCACTGCGCGCTGCCGGCGAAGAACTCCAGTTGCGCGCGCAGCGCCTCCAGCCAGCCGTTGGGCCGGTAATACGGCCCGACCACGCGCAGCGCCTGCGCCGGCGCGGCCGCCCTGCGCGGTGCGGCGCTGCGCGACGCCAGGGCTTGCGCGGTGGCCGCCGCCGGCCCGGCCAGGCAGCTGCGCGTGGTGATCATCTGCATGTAGGCGGGCCAGTCCCACACCGCATCCGGGCAGCCGCGATGGCTGGTCTGCGGATCGGCCTCGGCGTGGCCGAGGATGTGCGCGCGGTCGGCGGCGATGCCGTAGCGCTCGCACAGCCACAACACCAGCGCCGCCGACGCGCACAGCTGCGCGTCGGTGGGGCGCAGGCCGCGCGTGTTGGCCACGTGCTCGATGCCGATGCTGCCGGCGTTGGCGCTGCGCGCATGCCAGGCGACGTCCTCGTGGCGCACCATCTGCACCACTTCGCCGTCCTGGCCGATCACGTAGTGCGCGCTGACCCGGGCCGCCGGGTTCTGGAACCAGCCAAGGGTGCCGTCGATCCTGGCGCCGCCATCGGTGATGTGCAGGACGATGCGGTCGATCGTGCGCGGCGCGCTCGAGGCGCGGTAGTTGCCGGCGTCGGCGGCGACGAAGCGGCTGGCCTGCGGATATTGCGGCGCGGGCGCGTCCAGCGGCGAGGCCAGGCGGCGCAGGCCCAGGCTGCCGGCGCTGAGCGTGTCGTCGGGAATCGGCCCCTCGATGCCGTAGGCGGCATCGGGGTCGGCCGCCGCGTCCTGGGCCAGGCTGTGGGCGCGCCAGGCCTGCGCCGAAGCGGTCGGCGCGGCGGGGCCGGGCGCGGCGGGGCTGGGTGTGGCGGGCGCGGCGGGCGCAACGGCGGGCGCAGGCGTAGGTGCAGGCGCTGTTGCTGGTGTTGGTGCTGGTGCCGCCGCGGTGCCGGCTCCGTTCGCTGCGGCCGGTTGCGCGGCGGTGTGCTGCTGCCAGAGCTCGTCCGAATAGCCGTCGCTGTAGCCGCCGCGTGCGCTGCCGCTGCCGCCGCTGCCCCCGGTGCTAGGCGCCGTGCCCGCAGGTGCGCCGTTGCCGGCGGCCGGCGCCGCCGCGTCGCCGCCCCAGCCCAGGTCGCCGCCGCCGCTGCCGTAGCTGCTGCCGTCGCTCGCCCGCGCGGTGCGGCGCAGGCCGCGTTCGCTGAGTCCGGCCAGGCTGACGTACATGTTGCCGCGGTCGGGCAGGTTCACTTCGATCGGCTGGCTGCGGTTGCGGTCGCTGTAGGTGACCAGCCCGAAGTACAGCCGCGGCTGGCCGACGAAGCGCGCCATCACGCTCGGCGGCACCAGGTACATCGCCTCGCGTTCCCTGCTGCGCGACTGGATGCGGCTGGAGAAGAAGTTGCGCGCCGTGCGCTGCGCGCGGTTCTCCGGCTTGAGCAACTGCGGATCGGTCGCCAGGCCGATCTCGAACAGCGGGTTCTCGGTGCGGACGCTGAAGCTCAGCACGTTGAAGCGATCGTTGACGGTATCGCGGGTGGCGCGGATCAGGGCCATGACGCACTCCTAGCGGCGTTTGCGTGGACGGGGCGGCGGGACGGTCACGGGGACGGCGGCCAATTCCAGTGCGGCGCCGGCGCCCGGTTCGGGGTCGATCGCCGCGCCGATGCGTTCCCAGAACCGTTGCCGCCCATCGATGCCGATGCCTTGCAGATGCGGTTGCATGAAGGCGAGGGCATGGTCGAGGTGGCGGAAGAAGCGGCGTTCGCCGCTCTGCACGTGTTCCACCGATCCGCGCCATTCGCCCAGTGCGCTGTCGGCATCGCCGCGCTCGCACCAGATACGGATGATGAAGACGGCGGTGCGGTCCTCGAGCAATGCCATTGCCGCGTTTCCATCGGGTTGCAGCCACCCTAGGCGGCGCCGCTCACCGCGATGTCACCGGCGGCTCACCGCGGGATCACCGCAGCGGCAAGGTCGGTGATGCGGCGGTGATGCGCGCCGGCGCGGCGTGCCGCAGCGGGCGCGCCGGCGCTTGCGCCGCGCACGTGCAGCGCTGCTCGGGCCGGGACGGGCGCGGTCATGCGCTCGCCGCTGTGGCGGCGCATGGGCGCATGGGTAAAGGGGAGGGCGCAGGCGTGGCAACGGGCACGGCAGCGCGGCGCCGGGCCGCAGTGGCCCACGCCGCCGGGGCGAACGCGGCGGGCGCGCTCAGTGCTCCAGGAATTGCAGGCTCAGCTGCAACTGCGCATCGGCCGAGGCCAGGCCGCGGCGGGCGGCCTCGATCAGCAACTGCGCCTGCAGGCCGGCGACCGGCAGCTGCACCGGCATCTGCATCGGCGCCGGCGCGGCGAAGGCGGGGGAGCCGGCGTGCGCTTCGGCGGCCGCGCCGATCGCGCCGTCGGCGATGCGCTGGTACAGGCTGAGGGTTTCGCGCATCGGCTGGATCGCCAGCTCGCGGCGCAGCAGGTCGCGGCAGCGTTCGAACTGGCGCAGCGCGTGCGCGCGCTGCCCGTTGAGTTCGAACAGCTGCATCAGTTCCCGGTGCACGTCCTCGCGCAGGGTGTCGCTGTCGAGGATCGCCTGCGCGTGGCGGATGCCGTCGGCGTAGTCGTGGCGCAGCCGCGCCAGCTGCATCAGCCGCCACAGCGCGTTGAGATAGCTGCGGCGATGCCGCTCGCGCTCGCGCAGCGCCCAGTCGTCGGCCAGGTCCATCAGGATGTCGGAGCGGTACAGGGCCACGCCGCGGCGCAGCGCCTCGACGTCCGCCTCGCCCATCCGCTCCGGCGGCTTGCCCAGCGCCGGGTCGATCAGGCTGGAGAACTCGGCCACGTCCAGCCAGATCTGCATCGGCCCGTCCAGGCCGATGGCGCCGCGGCGATCGCTGACGATCAGGTCGCCGTGCCGCAGCGGCGGCGTCTCCACGATCCGCCGCAAGCGCCACAACGCGGTGTTGAACGAGCCGCTGGACGCGCTCGCATCGCGCTCGGGCCACAGGTTGGCGAGCAGTTCGCTGCGGCTGAAATAGCGCCGCTGGCCCAGCGCCAGGTAGGCGAGCAGGCTGCCGCAGCGTCCAGGCACCGCGACCGCGCGCGCGTCGCCGTAGGCGATCGAGACCGATCCAAACACCCATATCCTGAACATCCCTGCCGCCCTCCTCCGAACATCGCTGCTGCCCCCTGCCCTGAACCCAAACGCGATTCGGCAGGGACAGCGGCCATCGCCGTGCAGGCCTCGCGGCCGCGGCCGCAGGGAGCGGCGACCGCGCCGGGCCATGCCGGCGCCGGCCTGCAGCGCCGGCGCAGGGATTGACAGCGATCCGGGCCGGATCGAACATGCGCGACCTAGCAAGCCACCGGTCCGTGCGCCTCCAGCGGGAACGACCGCCGCCAGCCTCATCGGCCGTCGACGACGGCGTCCTCCCCCGCTGCACGAGGCTGCACCCATGTCCAACCGCACCATCGCCGTGCGCGCCTTCGCGCGTGCCGATTCCCGTCTGTCGCGCTCGCTGCTGGCGCTGGCCTGTTCCTGGCCGCTGCTGGCCGCGGCGCAATCCAGCGCCGGCACGGCCGATCCGGTCGACCTCGACCGCCTGCAGGTGCAGGCGCGCCGCGGCGGCGCCACCGAAGGCAGCGACTCCTACACCGCCGACGTGGCGCGCAGTTCGGCCAAGCTGGAGCTGTCGCTGCGGGAAACCCCGCAGTCGGTGGTGGTGGTGACCCGCCAGCAGATCGCCGACCGCAACCTGCAGTCGCTGCAGGACGTCACCGACACCGTCGCCGGCTTCAATTCGCCGACCTGGGACACCGAGCGCACCTACATCACGGTGCGCGGCTTCGAGGTGGACTACTACCGCATCGACGGCATCCCCACCGACTACAGCGGCGACGTGCAGCAGAACATGGCGATCTACGACCGGGTCGAGATCGTGCGCGGCGCCAACGGCCTGACCACCGGCGCCGGCAGCCCGGCGGCCTCGATCGACCTGGTGCGCAAGCACGCCGACAGCGACGCGTTCACAGGTCGCGTCGACCTGTCGGCCGGCCGCTGGGACCGCTACCGCGGCACGGCCGACGTGCAGTCGCCGTTGAATGCCGACGGCCGCGTGCGCGGCCGCGTGGTCGCCAGCTACGAGGACAAGGATTCCTTCCGCGATTACTACAGCAAGACCTCGGGGCTGCTGTACGGCATCGTCGATGCGGACTTCGGCAACGCCACGCATGGCTATGTCGGCGTCAACACGCAACGCAACGATGGCCGCGGCACCACCTGGGGCGGCGTGCCGGCCTTCTTCAGCGACGGCAGCCGCACGGATTTCTCGCGCTCGGCTTCGTTCACCCCGCGCTGGGCGCGCGGCGTGGCCGACACCACCAACGCCTTCGCCGGGCTCACCCACCGTTTCGGCAACGATGCGCAGCTGCACGTGGAGTATTCGCACCAGCGCTTCGAGACCGACTGGAAGTCGGTGCTGTTCGGCTATTACCAGTATCCGGACAAGGACACCGGGCTGGGCCTGAGCAGCAACTACGGCGGCCGCTATCCCGCGCTCACCACGCAGGACAGCCTGGACGCCTACGTCAACCTGCCGCTGACGCTGTGGGGCCGCGAGCACGAGCTGGTCGCCGGCGCGACCTGGATGGACCGCAGCGTGCGCAACTGGGCCAACTCCCCGTTGCAGCCGCTGGTCGCCGAGAGCGTCTACGCCTGGACCGGCGATCTGGCGCAGCCGCAGTGGACGCCGCTGGCGAAGAGCAGCGACAACGTGGTGCGCCAGGTGGCGGCCTATGCGGCCGGGCGCTTCCGCCTCGGCGACGACCTCACCGCCATCGTCGGCGCGCGCGTGGGCGACTGGAAGAACACCGACCGGATGACGCCGTCCAACTCCTACGCGCGCCACGGCCGCACCACGCCCTACGCGGGACTGATCTACGACCTGAGCGACACGCACTCGCTCTACGCCAGCTACACCGGCATCTTCAAGCCGCAGGACAACCGCGACCGCAACGGGCGCTACCTGGCGCCGCTGGAAGGCAACAGCTACGAGGTCGGCGCGAAGGGCGAATACTTCGGCGGCCGGCTCAATGCCGCGCTGGCGCTGTTCCGCATCGAGCAGGACAACCTCGCGGTGGCCGACGTGGGGCAACTGGTGCCGGGCACCACCGACCAGGCCTACCGTGCCGCCCAGGGTACGGTCAGCCAGGGCGTGGAGTTCCAGCTCGACGGCGAACTGTCCGAGCAGTGGCGGATCAGCGCCGGCTGGGCCCAGTTCGACGCCAACGACGCCAGCGGCGTGGACGTGAACCCGACCAGCCCGCGCCGCGAGGGCACGCTGTTCGCCACCTGGCAGGGCGGGCCGTGGCGCATCGGCGGCGGGCTGAGCTGGCAGTCGGCGTTCTACGACCAGTCGGTGGACCCGCAGGGCAATGCGCTGCGCCTGCGCCAGGGCAGCGTGCTGCTGGCCAACGCGATGGCGCGCTACGACATCAACCAGGCATGGTCGGCGCAGCTCAACGTGCGCAACCTGTTCGACCGCACCTACTACGCCAACATCGTCTACCAGACCCAGCTGATCTACGGCGATCCGCGCGACGTGGAACTGACCCTGTCCTGGAAGTTCTGAAGGGCGCGGCGCGTGGCCGGCCGCGTCAGCGCGGCTCGGCCACGATCAGCCAGTTGTTGAGCGGGGTGTTGCCGTACAGCGGCGCGAAGGTGGCGCGCAGCCCGGCGTCGCCGAGCTGGCGTTCCAGGCTGTCGCGGGTGGGATAGCACTTGGGCACTTCCTGCATCCAGCCGGCCAGGTGCGCGAGCACGTCGGTGATGCGGCTGGTGCGGCCGCGGCCGCTGGCGTCGCCCAGGCCGCTGCGGATCACCAGTTTGGCGCCGGGCGTGAGCATCTTCGCCACGCTGCGGATCAGGCTGGCCTGCATGGCGGCGTCGAGGTACTGCAGCACGTCCAGGATCGCCACGCTGCCGCTGTGCTCGGGCCAGGCCTGGCCCAGGTCGACCACCTCGAAGCGGGCGCCGTGCAGGTCGCTGCGCGCGGCGATGCGGATCGCGCGGCGGATCTTGGCCGCGTCGATGTCCACGCCGTGGTAGCGCTGCCGCTGGCCGTCGGCGCGCAGCGCATGCGCGAGCAGGCCCAGGCCGCAGCCCAGGTCCAGCACCGGCGCGTCGGTGCCGCGCAGCGCGGCGAGCACGCCGGGGTAGAGCGGATCGGTACGCAGCTTGGTGCGGGTGTAGTAGTAGTCGTAGCGGTTGCCGAGCGGATGCGCCGGCAGGAAGGCGCGGGCGATGCGCAATGCCTGCGGGCGGCTCATGGGCTGGATGGTGCTGGCGTCGCGCAATGTCGGTCCTTGGCAGCGGGGCGTCGTACTCCGCTAGGCTAACGCATCGCGCGCCGCAGGTAACAGCAACGCGGTCCAGCGCGCATACATCGCCGCGGACGGATGCAGGCCGTCGGCGGCGAGCATCGCCGCATCGCCGCCGCCGTCGCGGCTGGCCGCGGCGATGTCGACGAAGCGCACCGCCTGCGCCTGGCAGCAGGCCTGTGCGGCGGCATTGAACGCATCGATCTGCGCGCCGATACGCGCCGGATCGTGCGCGGGCGGCCGCGCGAACGCGGTCACGCCCCAGTCCGGGATCGACACCGCCAGCACCCGCCGCGGCTGGCCGTCGGCAAAGCCGATCGCGCGTTGCAGCAGCGCGGCGAACTGCGTGCGGTAGTCGTCGAGCGCGCGCCCGCGGTACTGGTTGTTGACCCCGATCAGCAGCGTCACCAGCGCGAACGGCCCTTGCGGCGCGGCGGCATCGATGCCGGCGTCGAGTTCGTCGGTGGTCCAGCCGGTGGTGGCCACGATCTGCGGATCGGCGATGGCGAGGCCGTCGTGGCGCAGCGCCGCGGCCAGCTGCATCGGCCAGCGCCCGCGGTCGGCCACGCCCTCGCCGATGGTGTAGGAATCGCCCAGCGCCAGATAGCGCAGGGGAGCATGCTGGAGCGGGGCGAAGCTGGCCTGGCTCATCCTTGCAGCACCGACGGCGGCGCCATCAGCGGAACCAGGAGTCGCAGGAACGGTTCACGCTTTGCCCATTCCCGATTCCCCATCCCCGCTTCACCGCCCCCCGGCCACCGCGTTGCGCGGCTTCAGCGGCACCACCTTGGTCGCCGCCTCGGCGCGGCGCGCCAGCACCCGGTCGATGCGCGCGAACACCTCGCGCATCACCGCCGCTTCGGGCAACAGGGTCACGCGGAAATGGTGGCGGTAGGGCACGTTGAAGCTGGAACCGGGCACCACCAGCACGCCCTCGTCGTTCATCAGTTCCAGGGCGAAATCGTGGTCGTCGAAGTTGCGCGCGGCCGCGCCGACCACCGCCGGGAACGCGTACAGCGCGCCGGCCGGCTGCACCAGCGACAGGTGCTCGCTGGCCGCGCAGGCCTCGATCACCGCGCGGCGGGTCTCGTACAGGCGCCCGCCCGGCGCGCACAGCGGCGAGATCGTGTCCGGGCCGTTGACCGCCGCGTCGATCGCGTACTGGCCGGGGACGTTCGCGCACAGGCGCAGCGCGCCGAGCAGGTCCATGGCGTTGCGGAAGTCGGTGACGCGCTCGGCGGCGCCGGACAGCAGCGCCCAGCCCACCCGCCAGCCGCAGGCGCGGTGCACCTTGCTCAGGCCGCCGAAGCTGATGCACGGGTGGTCGCCGGCCAGCGGCGCGACCGGCACGAAGTCGGCGCCGTCGTACAGCACCTGGTCGTAGATCTCGTCGACCATCAGCAGCAGGTTGTGCTTGGCCGCGATCGCCACGATCTTCTCCAGCAGCTCGCGCGAATAGCTGGCGCCGCTGGGATTGTTCGGGTTGATCAGCACGATGGCGCGGGTGCGCGAGGACACCAGCGTCTCGATCTCCACCGGGTCGGGCTGGAAGCCGTTCTCCGGCGCGCAGCGGTAGTACACCGGGCGGCCGTCGTTGAGGATGGTGGCGGCCGACCACAACGGATAGTCGGGCGAGGGCACCAGCACTTCGTCGCCGGGGTTGAGCAGGGCGCGCAGCGACAGGTCGATCAACTCGCTGACGCCGTTGCCGACGAAGATCCGGTCCGGATGCGCGTCCGGGTGCTGGCGCCGCGCATAGGCCGCGGCGATCGCCTCGCGCGCCTCCGGCAGGCCCTGCTGGTGGGTGTAGGGGTCGGTGCGGCCCATGTCGTCGGCGATCGCGCGCTGCAGGTGCTCCGGCGCACGGAACCCGAACGCGCCGGGATTGCCGATGTTGAGCTTGATCAGCTTGCGCCCCTGCGCCTCCAGCTCCCGGGCTCGCCGCGCCAGTTCGCCCCGGATCTCGTAGCGGACTTCGGACAGGCGTTCGCGGATCGCGAGCGGCTTGATCGGGGGCGTGGGCATCGCATTGGCCGGTGGGGGCGTGGAACCGGCATGGTAGCGGAAATGTGACACGGCGGCCGGGCCGGGGCCCGCACCGTCTAGAATCCGCACATGAGCTCCCCCCCGATCGACTTCGACGCGCTGCGCCCCATCGGCTGGCCCTGGCCCGGACTGCCCGAGGAGCCGGCCTGGCGCGCGCTGTTCGACGCGCACCCGCTGGCGCGGCCGGCACGGGTCAGCGAGCAGCACCGCACCGGCTACGTGGTGGCCGATGCGGTGGACACCGGGTTCAAGGTCGAGTCGCTGCCGGAATGGCAGCGCCCGCGCTTCCCCAGCCACGAGCGCGCCGCGGTCGGCGACTGGGTGCTGCTGGAGGACGACAAGCGCATCGTGGCGCTGCTGCCGCGGCGCACCGCGATCAAGCGCGGCGCGGCCGGCGAGCACTACCACCAGCAGGTGATCGCGGCCAACATCGATACGGTGTTCATCGTCTGCGGCCTGGATGCGGACTTCAATCCGCGGCGCATCGAGCGCTACCTGCTGCTGGTCGGCGGCGGCGGGGCCGAGCCGGTGGTGATCCTGACCAAGGCCGACCTCACCGAGTACGCGGCCGACGCGCTGGCGGTGCTGGAAGAACTGGCCGCGCAGGACATTCCCCTGCTGACCGTCAACGCCAAGGACGTGGACAGCGTGGCGGCGCTGCGGCCGTGGCTGGGGGCCGGGCGCACCGCGGTGCTGGTCGGCTCGTCCGGCGCCGGCAAGTCCACCCTCACCAACACCTTGCTCGGGGTGCAGAAGATGCGCACCGCGGCGGTGCGCGAGAACGACTCGCGCGGCCGCCACACCACCACCCACCGCGCGCTGCTGCCGCTGCCGTCCGGCGCCTGCCTGATCGACACGCCGGGCATGCGCGAGCTCAAGCCCACCGGCGAGGAGGACCTGGCCGAGGGCGGCTTCGCCGACATCGAGGCCTTGGCGGCGCAGTGCCGCTTCAACGATTGCGCGCACCAGGCCGAGCCTGGCTGCGCGGTGCAGGCGGCGATCGAGCGCGGCGAGATCGACGAGGCGCGGCTGGCCAACTACATGAAGCTGCGCGACGAGGTCGCCGGCGCCGCCGGCAAGCTGGCGCAGCGCCAGGCGCAGAACGCGGCCGCCGGCAGGTCCGGCCGGCCCGCCGCGGGCAAGCCGGGCGGCAAGCGCCCGCCGCCGCGCAACCAGCGCCGCTGACCGGCCACCGGCCGCCGCCACGCTCGCGATGACCCCGCTGCCTGCCGACATCCGCCACCACGCCGCGCTGGACGCGCGCCTGGTCAAGGCGGTGCGCGGCATCCGCCTGCTGGCGCTGGCGAGCTGGCCGGCGGCGGTGCAGGCGCCGTTCCTGGACAGCGTGGCGCGCGGCCAGCCGCAGTTGCCGCAGGTGCAGTACCCGCGGCTGGATTTCGCCGACACGCGCCGCGAACTGGCCGCGATCGCCCAGGCCGCCGATCCGGCGCATCCGCTCGGCGCCTATCTGCAGGCCTCGGTGCACAGCTGGGACCTCGCCGCGGCCCTGCTCGAATCGCTGGGCACGCCGGCGGTCGGCACGTATTCGGCGCAGCTGTTCGGCGTGCCCGAGGACCCGATGCCCGGGCATGGCCCGACCACCCGCGACGCCGCGCGCCATTTCATCCACATCGCGCAGGAGCTGGACCGCGAACTGCTGTCGGCCGAGGAGCAGGTGCCGGTGTCGGCGACGGCGCTGCGCCTGCAGCTGCAGCAGGACCTGGACGACTTCTTCGGCGCGCGGGTGATCGCGGTCGAACTGGATCCGGAGCTGCTGGCCAAGGCCGCGGCCGGCGCGCACCGCATCCGCCTGCGTTCCGGCGCCTCGTTCAGCGACTACGACCGCGCGCAGCTGTTCCACCACGAGGCGCTGGTGCATTCGCTGACCGCGCTCAACGGCCGCGAGCAGGCGCAGCTGCCGAGCCTGGCGCTGTCCTCGCCGCGGGTCACCGCGACCCAGGAGGGGCTGGCGACCTTCGCCGAACAGATCACCGGCAGCATCGACATCGAGCGCATGAAGCGCATCAGCCTGCGCATCGAGGCGATCGCGCTGGCGCGCGGCGGCGCCGATTTCGTCGAGGTGTTCCGCTATTTCGACGCGGCCGGGCAGTCGCCGGCGGAGAGCTTCTCCTCGGCGCAGCGCGTGTTCCGCGGCGTGCCGACCGGCGGCGGCGCCGCGTTCACCAAGGACACCGTGTACCTGCGCGGGCTGGTATCGGTGCACACGTTCTTCCGCCAGGCCCTGCAGCGCGATCGCCTGCCGCTGTGCCGCTGGCTGTTCGCCGGCAAGATGGCGCTGGAGGACGTGGCCGCGTTCGCGCCGCTGTTCGAGGCGGGGGTGCTGGCGCCGCCGCGCTGGCTGCCGACCTGGGTGGCGCGCGCCAGCGGCCTGGCCGGCATGCTGGCGTTCTCGCTGTTCGCCAACCGCATCCGCATGGACCAGCTGGACGGCGCCGGCGGCGCCTGAACGCCGCCGCGCCGCGCTCACCCGTCGCGAATGTCCGCGTGCCGATACTGCGCGCCCGGCCTGCCTGCGCATGGCCGCCGTTCCCCACGCAAAAAAGGACATCCGCATGAAGATCCTGATGGTGCTGACCTCGCACGACCGCCTCGGCGACACCGGCCACAAGACCGGCTTCTGGCTGGAGGAATTCGCCGCACCGTACTACGTGTTCAAGGATGCCGGCGCCGAAGTCACCCTGGCCTCGCCCAAGGGCGGGCAGCCGCCGCTGGACCCGAAGAGCGACGCGGCCGATGCGCAGACCGACGCCACGCACCGCTTCAAGGCCGATCCGGCGGCGCAGCAGCAACTGGCGAGCACGCGGCCGCTGGCCGAGGTGCGGATGGCCGACTACGACAGCGTGTTCTATCCCGGCGGCCACGGCCCGCTGTGGGATCTTGCCGAAGACCAGACCTCGATCGCGCTGATCGAAGCGTTCGAGCGTGCCGGCAAGCCGATCGGCTTCGTCTGCCACGCGCCCGGTGCGTTGCGCCGGGTCACCGCCGCCGATGGCGCGCCGCTGGTCAAGGGCCGCCGCGTCACCGGCTTCACCAACGGTGAGGAAGCGGCGGTCGGCTTGACCGACGTGGTGCCGTTCCTGATCGAGGACGAGTTCCAGCGGCTGGGCGGCCTGTACGAGAAGGGCGCCGACTGGGGCGTGCACGTGGTGGTGGACGGCCGCCTGGTCACCGGCCAGAACCCGGCGTCGTCCGAGGAGGCGGCGAAGGCCTTGCTGGGGTTGTTGGGCAAGTAAGCGGCTGGGGGCGTGCGTTTGTCGGCGGATTGCTGGACGCGCGTCGCAATGCTGGCTCGAGGGTCTTCTATAGGCGGCTGGTGAGGCTAGGCGCCTGCCTGCCTTGTGTAGGAGGGATTTCAGTCCCGACTGTGTGCGGGCTCGCAGAAGTCTGCGGCTTCGTTCGTCGCGGCTGAAGCCGCTCCTACAGGGTGCTTGGTGATGCAGGCCGTGCCCGCTTTCTGTAGGAGGGGCTTCAGCCCCGACTGTGTCCGGAGCCGCGCAGGCATCCGGACTTCGTTCGTCGCGACTGAAGTCGCTCCCACAAGGGGACTTTGCCGTGCAGGTATTGCTGCTTTCTGTGGGAGGGACTTCAGTCCTGACTGCAGCGGAGCTGGATCCAGGCGGCGCCTTGTGCGCCATGGCTGAATCTTCGCCAGCCCGCTGCGCTCGCAAAGTCCCTCTCATGCGGATTTCTACAGACCTTTCTCCAGCCCGCCGCGTCGGCATGTTACGCGCTGCGCTCAGCCGCGCCGCCACCAGCGCATGCCATAGGCCGGCAACATGCCATTCCATTCCTGCAGCGCGGTCGCGTCGAGTCCGCCGTCGGCGATGGCCTGCCAGTGGCCAGCGCCCAAGGCGGTGCGATCCACCGCCACCGGCTGCGCGCTGAAGTTGTAGGCCGCGACGAAGTCCACGCCGCGGGCGATCCCGAGCAAGGCCGGATCGCCCAGCGGCAACGCGCGCAGCGGTTGCCCGGCGGCCAAGGCGGCAGTGGCCGCGCGCGCGGCGATCAGGGTCCGCAAACGGGCGTACACCTGGCCGGGAAGACTGCCGCGGTCGCCGCGCCGCGCCGCGCGCTCCCAGTCCATCGCCGGACGGTGCAGCCAACGGCCTTCGTGGCGGCGCAGCGGGTCGTCGCGATAGCCCGCGTCGTTGCCCAGCGCCAGTTCGTCGCCCATGTACAGCAACGGGATGCCGGGCATCGCCAGCGCCAGCGCATACAGCAGCAGCAGGCGCCGGATTGCCAGTTCCAGCGCGTCGGCATCGCCGTCGGCCAGCGCCGCTTCGATGCCGACCAGTGCGGCGCTCATGCCGTTGCTGCCGTGCACGCCGTCGCCGCTGCTCTGGAACGCTGCGCCGCGCGCATAGCTGCCCGGCGCGTCGCCGGCGAAGAAACGTGCGGCCTGGGCGAGGTCGAACGGCGCGCTGCCGTCGCCGCCGGCCGCTTCGTGGCGCAGCACGTTCCAGCCGATGTCGTCGTGGCAGCGCACGTAGCTCAGCCACGCGCAGGCCGGCGGCAACGCCGGCGTCTGCGCGATCACGCCGTGCACGATGTCGCCGCGCTGCGCGGCCAGCGCCACCCAGCCGGCCGCCATCAGCGTGCTGTGGTAGGCCAGCTGGCATTCGTGGCCGCGTGCGCGGCCGTTGCCGAAGTAGGGCGGCAGCTGCGCCATCGGCACGATCGCCTCGGCCTTCAGCAGCACCGCCGGCGCGGCGATGTCGGTGAGCGCGCGCAACGCCTGCAGGATGGTGTGCGCCTCGGGCTGGTTCATGCAGTCGCTGCCTTCGCGTTTCCACAGGTAGGCGGTGGAATCCAGCCGGAACACTTCCACGCCCAGGTTGGCCAGCTGCAGCAGCGCCAGCGCCATCTCGCCGAACACCGCGGGATTGCTCCAGTCCAGATCCCACTGGTAGGGATAGAACGTGGTCCACAGCCAGGCCTGGGCGTCCTCGACCCAGGTGAAGTTGCCCGGCGCGGTGTGCGGGAACACCTCGCTCAGGGTGCGCTCGTAGCGGTCGGGCAGGTGGCGGTCGGCGAAGTGGTGGTAGTAGTCCAGGTAACGCGCGTCGCCCCGTTTGGCGGCCAGCGCCCAGGGATGGTCGTCGGCGGTGTGGTTGAGCACGAAGTCGGCGCACAGGCTGATGCCGGCGCCGCGCAGGCGCGTGGTCAGGGCGACCAGGTCGGCGTTGTCGCCGAGCCGCGGCTCGACCTGGCCGTAGTCGCTGACCGCGAAGCCGCCGTCGTTGTCGCCTTCGCGCATGCGCAGGAACGGCAGCAGGTGCAGGTAGCGCACGCCCAGTTCCTGCAGGTAGGGCACGCGTTCGCCGACCCCGGCCAGGGTGCCGGCGAAGCGGTCGGCGTAGGCGCTGTAGCCGAGCATCGATGGGTCGCCGAACCAGTCCGGCGCGCGCGCCGCATCCAGGTCGGCCAATGCCGGCGGGCGCGCGCGGATGGTGGCGGCGACCGCATCGAGCCAGCGCGGCAGCCACTGCGCGTAGTCCGGATGGTCGCCGTACAGGGCCTGCAGTGCGGCGAACAGGCGGGGGCCATGGGCGCCGTAGCGCGCCTGCGCGCCGGGCTGGGCGGCCAGGGCCGCCTGCACGCCGGCGTGATCGGGGAGGGGGGAGGCAACAGCGTTCATGATGGGCCGCGCCCGGGGCGGGCGCGGCGGGCTCCTTGGGGGTCAGAAGTCGTAGCGCACGCCGATGCTGGCGGTACGGCCGGGGATGGAGCGGGCGCGGATGATGGCATTGTCCGGAATGCTCGCGTCCTCGGCCTCGGTCAGGCCGAAGGCGTCGAACAGGTTGTTGACGTTCAGCGACAGGGTCAGCGCATCGGTGACGCGGTAATTGCCGAACAGGTTCACCTGCGTGTAGCCGGGCATCTTCAACTGGTTGTTGTCCTGGGTATAGGCCGAGCTGGTGCCGATCGCATTGACCCCCACCTCGTAGCGCTCGCCGCGATAGCTGGGGGTCAGCTGCCAGACGAACCGGGCCTGGCGGCGCGGCGTGTTGCCGGCGTTGGCCGGGGTGATCTGGTCCTTGTCGATGGTCGCATCGGTCCAGGTCGCGCCGCCGTTGAGGCCGAAGCCGCCGGCGCGGTAGGACGCTTCCAGCTCCAGCCCGTGCGCCTTGTAGGTGCGGTTGAAGAAGCGCTGGCTGGTGGCTTCGTAGTTCTGTTCCTGGGTGCGTGCGGCGAACACGGTGGCGAACACGCTCAGGCCGCCGGCGCGCCACTTCAGGCCGCCCTCGAGCTGCTTGACGAAGTTCACCGCTTCGTCGGAGGACACCGAGCCGTCGTCGCGCACCACGCCGAACAGCAGGCGGTCGGCGTTGGCGCGCGCGCCGCGGCTGTAGCGGGCGAAGGCGGCCAGGTCGTCGTTGAGCATGTAGTTGCCGCCGACCGAGTACGACAGGTAGTTCCAGTCGTAGTCCACCGGCTTGCGGTTGGCGTAGTCGATCGTCGCCACGCGGCGCTCCGGCGCCTGGATGATGCCGTCGCCATCGACGTCGAGATTGTCGACCAGCCGCCCGTCGGCGGTGTCGCCGCGCGCCTTGCCCATGTCGTAGCGCAGGCTGGCGTCCACGCTCAGCGGGCCCTGGTCCCAGCCCAGCGCCACGTACGGCGCGTTGATGGTGTAGCGCACGTCGTAGTGGCGGGTGTTGTCGGTGCCCCAGTAGGGCACGCCGTAGGCGTACAGGCCGTCCTGCGAGAGCAGGCTGCCGTCGGCGGCGACCACGTCGAGCAGGCGCGAACGGCTGGACACCGACTGCACGTAGGAATTCCAGGTCCAGTCCATGTCGATGACCTGGCGCGAGCTGTACAGGCCGGCCTTGAGGTTGACGTTGCCGCCATCGCCGTTGCCGAAGTCGCGCGCCAGGCTCAGGTCGTTGACCGCGTTGCCGAGGTCGTTGATGCGGGTGTTGAACAGGTGGGTGCGCACCGCCTGGCCGCTGTAGGTTTGGCCGTCGGCATCGCGCAGGGTCGCGCCGGCGCCGCCGATCTGCGCCGCCAGGCTGGCGGCGTCGGCCACTTCGGCCGGGAACGGCGAGACGAAGCGGCCGGAGGTGTCGGCGATGCGGAACTTGTCGGTCAGGGTCCAGCCGCCGCCGATGTCGAACTGCGCCTCGGCGCCGATCGCGCGCGACACCGGGTGCATGCCGTCGCCGAGCGCGACGCGGGTGAGCCGGTTGCTGCCGTCCAGGCTGTTGCTGCTGCGGAAATACGGGCTGTACAGGGTGTCGCGGCCCGGGTCGAAGCTGCCCACGTCGTGGAAGTGCGGCGACCCGTCGCTGCCGCTGACCAGGGTCGGCACGGGGGTGTAGGCGGCGGCGCGGTCGTTGAGGTACTTGGCGTAGACGCGGACGTAGCCGTTGTCGAACAGCCGGGTCAGGTTGGCCTTGAGCTGGCCGCCCTTGTCGGTGGCGTAGCCGGCGTCGCGCACGCCGTCGCCGCGGCGGTAGAAGCCGCCGACGTTGAACTGCCAGTGCTCGGCGAACGGCGCGCCGTAGTCGAAGTCCAGGCGTGTGTTGTCGAAGCGGCCGAGGCCGCGGCTGAGGCCGACGCTGCCGCCGGCGGTCTCGCCGGTCTTGCTGATGAAGTTGATGATGCCGCCGGGCGAGTTGCTGGCGAAGGTCGAGGCCGAGCCGCCGCGGATCGCCTCGATGCGCTCCAGGCTGTCGTCGGCGCGCAGGAAGATGTCGGCATTGCCGAAGGCGATGTCGCCGAATTCCAGCACCGGCAGTCCGTCTTCCTGCAACTGCAGGAACTTGGCGCCGCCGGAGGCCACCGGCAGGCCGCGCACCGCGATGTTGGCGTTGCCTTCGCCGCCGCTGGATTCGGAGCGGATGCCGGGGATGTTGCGGAAGATCTCGGCGGTCGAGCGCGGCGCGGATTGCTCGATCGCCTCGGCGCCGACGGTGCTGACCGACACGCTGGACTTGAGCTTGCTCTTGGCGGTGGCGGTGCCGGTCACGAACACCGAATCCAGGCTGACCACGTCGCCTTGCGCGGGAGCGGGCTGGGCGGCCGGCGCGGCCGCGTCCTGGGCGAAGGCGGCCGGGGCGGCCAGGGCCGCGGCGACGGCCCAGGCCAGGGTATGCAGGCGGATCGAAGGGTGGTGCATCGCTATCTCTCCCGAAGCGAAGGGTGACGCGGGTAGGGCCTGCATGCGGCGCGCGACGGCGGGGACCGGCGCTCGCCCATGCCGGACAGGCGGTGGGGTGGCGCAGTGATACGGCCTTCCGCAATCGATTGCAATTTGCGCTGCAGCAAAGCTGGGCAGCTGCCGATGAAGGCTACCTGATCCTGTGCAATGCCCATTCGGTCATGGTGCAACGCAGCGTTACAAACGATTGCATTGCTCCGAACATCCGCTCCGCCGCCGCGGCGCGCCGCCCGCGGCGTCCTTGGCTTCCTGTCAGGCTGATGCCCATGCGCTCCGATCGCCCCTTGCTTCCGCTGTCGCGCGTGCTGGCGCTCAACGCCGGCTTCTTCGGCGTGCAGTACAGCTTCGGCCTGCAGCAGAGCAACATGAGCCCGATCTACAACTACCTGGGCGCCGATCACGCCAGCCTGCCGTACCTGTGGCTGGCCGGCCCGATCACCGGCCTGGTGCTGCAGCCGGTGGTCGGCGCGCTGAGCGACCGCACCGTCACCCGCTGGGGCCGGCGCATGCCGTACATGGTGGTCGGCGCGCTGGTGTGCAGCCTGTGCCTGCTGCTGATGCCCTTCAGCGTGGCGCTATGGATGGCGGTGAGCCTGCTGTGGATGCTGGACGCGGCCAACAACGTGGCGATGGAACCGTATCGCGCCCTGGTCAGCGACGTGCTGGCGCCGCGCCAGCGCCCGCTGGGCTACCTCACCCAGAGCGCCTTCACCGGCCTCGGCCAGACCCTGGCCTACGTGACCCCGCCGCTGCTGGTGTGGTTCGGCATGAACCAGGACGCGGCCAATGCGCACCGCATCCCCTACGTCACCATCGCCGCGTTCGCGATCGGCGCGGGCTTCTCCGCCGCCTCGATCCTGCTCACCGCGCGCAGCGTGCGCGAGCCGGTGCTGCCGCCGCTGGAGCTGCAGCGCCTGCGCGGCGCGCCGGCCGGGCCGTTGGCCACGCTGCGCGAGATCGCCGATGCGGTGCGGCACATGCCGCCGACGATGAAGCAGATGGCGCCGGTGATGCTGTTCCAGTGGTATGCGATGTTCTGCTACTGGCAATACATCGTGCTGTCGCTGTCGACCACCCTGTTCGGCACCACCGAGCCCGATTCGCACGGCTTCCGCGAAGCCGGGCTGGTCAACGGCCAGATCGGCGGCTTCTACAACTTCGTCGCCTTCGTCGCCGCGTTCGCGATGGTGCCGGTGGCGCGGCGCGTCGGCCCCAAGGCCACGCACGCGGCCTGCCTGCTCGCCGCCGGCATCGGCATGTGCCTGCTGCCGGCGATCCAGGACCGCTGGCTGCTGCTGTTGCCGATGATCGGCATCGGCCTGGCCTGGGCGAGCATGATGGGCAATCCCTACCTGATGCTGGCCGACAGCATCCCGCCCGAGCGCACCGGCGTGTACATGGGCCTGTTCAACCTGTTCATCGTGCTGCCGATGCTGATCCAGATCGTGACCTTGCCGCTGTACTTCGAGTCCGTGCTGCATGGCGACCCGCGCAACGTGATCCGCCTGGCCGGCGCCTTGATGCTGATGGCGGCGCTGGCGATGCTGTTGGTGAAGAAGGGCCGGGAGTCGGGAGTGGGGATTGGGGATTCGCAAAAGCGCAGCGTTGCGCGTTGAAGTTGTGCGAGCCGGGATAAAAAAGCCGAGGTCGGCTAGTGCGGCCTCAGTTCGCAGGTCCCGCTCTTGCGAATCCCCAATCCCGAATCCCCAATCCCGGCCTCACGCCGAATCCCGCACCACCAGGCTCACCGCCAGCTCCACCGACTGCAGCGGCTCGCCGGCGATCAGGCTCAGCACGCCGTCCACCAGCAGCGTCGCCGCCTGCGCCAGGTCCTGGCGCACCGTGGTCAGCGGCGGCTGGCTGTAGGCGGCCAGCGGGATGTCGTCGAAGCCGACCAGCGAGATGTCCTGCGGGACGCGGTGGCCGGCTTCGGTCAGCGCGCGGATCGCGCCCAGCGCGATCACGTCGGAGGCGGCGAACACCGCATCGGGCGGATCGGCCTTCTTCAGCATCGCCCGCGTCAGGCGATAGGCGTCTTCGCTGAGGAAGTGGCTGCGCGCATGCAGCCGCGGATCGAATTCCAGGCCATGCCGCTCGAGCATGCGCCGGTAGCCGGCGAAACGCGGCGCCACTTCCGGGAGTTGCTCGTCGCCGAGGAAGGCGATGCGGCGGCGGCCGATCTCGATCAGGTGCGCGGTGGCCAGTTCGCCGCCGCGCAGGTTGTCGCTGCCGACGCTGACGTAGGCCTGGCCGTCGATGCGGCTGCCCCACACCACCATCGGCAGGCCGCCGCGCGCGGCCGCATCCAGCGCGGCGTGTTCGGAACTCTGCCCGAGCATGATCACGCCGTCGGCGCGGCTGCCGCGCGCCAGGTCCTCGACCCAGTGGTCCTGGTGCCGGTCCAGCTTGGACAGCAGCATGCTGTAGCCGCGCGCGGTCAAGGCGTCGGCGAGCAGCGCCAGCATGGTCATCATGAACGGGTCCGACAGCGGTTGCTCGTGCGCGTGCATCAGCGGCACCGCCACGCAGACGATGTTGGAGCGCCGCGAGCGCAGGCTGCGCGCGACCGGATCGACGCTGTAGCCGGCCTCCCGCGCCAGCTGCTTGATGTAGGCGCGGGTGCGCTCGGCGACCACCGGGTTGTCGGCCAGCGCGCGCGAGACGGTGGACTCGGACACGCCGGCCATGCGCGCGATATCGGCCATCTGCAGGCGCGCGCTGGGCGCGCTGCGGTCGGGTTTGTCGGGCATGCGGTGTCGGCGGGTGGCGCAGGGAGCGGAACCGGCAGTGTATGCCACCCGCTGCGGCGCGACCGCCTGCGCGCGCAGGCGGCGCGCGCGGCAGGTGCTAGGCCATGTGCAGGCCGCCGTTGACCGCGTAATCGGCGCCGGTGACGTAGGCGGCTTCGTCGGAGGTCAGCCAGCCGCACAGCGCGGCCACTTCCTCGGGCTTGCCGAGCCGGCGCAACGGCACCGAGGTCGCCAGGCGGTCGAGCACGTCCGGCGGGAAGCTGCTGATCGCCGCGCTGGCGATGTAGCCGGGCGAGACGGTGTTGACGGTGACCCCGCGCGAGGCCACTTCCTGCGCCAGCGCGCGGCTGAAGCCCTGCATCGCGGCCTTGGCGGTGGCGTAGTTGATCTGCCCGATCTGGCCCTTCTGCGCGCTGACCGCGCCGATGTTGACGATGCGTCCCCAGCCGCGCGTGGTCATGCCGTCCACCACCTGCTTGGTGATGTTGAACAGCGAGTTGAGGTTGCTGGCGATCACCGCCTGCCAGTCCTCGCGGCTCATCTGCCGGAACAGCGTGTCGCGGCTGCCGCCGGCGTTGTTGACCAGCACGTCGATCTCGCCCACCTCGGCCCTGACCTTGGCGAACGCGGCGACGGTGGAATCCCAGTCGGTGGCGTTGCCTTCGGAGGCGACGAAGTCGAAGCCCAGTTCGCGCTGCTCGCGCAGCCACGCCGACTTGCGCGGCGAATTGGGGCCGCAGCCGGCGACCACGGTGTGCCCGTTGCGCGCCAGCTTCTGGCAGATCGCGGTACCGATGCTGCCCATGCCGCTGGTGACGTAGGCGATGCGTAGGGTCATGCAAGAACTCCTTCGGAGTTGGGATTCGGGAGTGGGGATTCGGGATTGGGGATTGGGGATTGGACAAACGGAGCGGGCCTGGGCTGTTACGAATCCCGAATCCCGAATTCCCAATCCCGGGCGGCGGTCAACGTGCCAGCGGAAAGAGGCCGAACAACAATCCGCCGCCCATCAGCAACAACGACACCAGCACCGCCCACTTCAGGGTGAAACGCTGGTGGTCGGCGAAATCGACCTTGGCCAGGCCGACCAGCAGATAGGTCGAGGGCACCAGCGGGCTGAGCAGGTGCACCGGCTGTCCGGCCAGCGAGGCGCGCGCCATTTCCACCGGGGTGATGCCGTAGTGGCTGGCGGCCTCGGACAGGATCGGCAGCACGCCGAAGTAGAACGCGTCGTTGGACATGAAGAAGGTGAACGGCATGCTGGCCAGCGCGGTGATCACCGCCAGGTACGGACCCCAGGCATCGGGGATCACCGCCAGGAAGCTGCGCGACATCGCCTCGACCATGCCGGTGTTGGAGAGGATGCCGGTGAACACGCCGGCGGCGAAGATCAGCGACACCACCGACAGCACGTTGCCGGCATGGTTGACCAGGCGCCGGCGCTGCTCGGCCAGGTTCGGATAGTTGATCAGCAGCGCCAGCGCGAAGCCGATCATGAACAGCACCGGCATCGGCAGCACGCCGACCACCAGCGCCGCCATCAGCGCCAGGGTCAGCGCCAGGTTCACCCACAGCAGCTTCGGCCGCTTGATGTCCTCGGCGTCTTCCACGGTCGGCAGCGCATCGCCGTCGTCGGCCACGCTGCTGTCCAGCCAGCTGTCGCCGGGCAGCGCGGCCACGCCGAGCCGGCGCCGCTCCTGCATGCCCAGGTACCAGGCCAGCAGCAGGATGCCGGCGATCGCCAGCGCCATCGCCGGCACCAGCGGCACGAACACGTCGGCCGGGTCCACGTGCAGCGCGGTGGCCGCGCGCGCGGTCGGCCCGCCCCACGGGGTCAGGTTCATCACCCCGCCGGCGAGGATGGTCACGCAGGTCAGGTTCAGCGCGTTCATGCCGATGCGCCGGTACAGCGGCAGCATCGCCGACACGGTGATCATGTAGGTGGTGGAGCCGTCGCCGTCGAGCGAGATCAGCAGCGCCAGCACCGCGGTGCCGACCACGATCTTCATCGGGTCGCCCTTGACCAGGCGCAGGATGCGTCGCACCAGCGGATCGAACAGGCCGGCGTCGATCATCACCCCGAAGTACAGGATCGCGAACATCAGCATGACGCCGGTCGGCGCGATCTTCTTGATCCCTTCCAGCATCATCTCGTTGATGCCGGTGCCGAAGCCGCCGGCCAGCGCGAACACGATCGGCACGATGATGAGCGCGACCAGCGGCGACAGCCGCTTGCTCATGATCAGGTACATGAAGGTGATGACCATTCCGAAACCGAGCGCGGTCAGCATGTGAGTTCCTCAGGGTGGTGCGTGGAAAAAAATCGAACCCGGCAGCAGGAGAGGGCAGCCGCAGACCGCAAGCCGACAACGCATCAAATCGCGTAATCCCGCCGTTGCGATTCCCGAATCCCCATTCCCCAATCCCGGCTTTCAGAAGTCGTACTGAAACCGCCCGGTGATCGCCCGTGTATGGTCCAGCGTGGTGCCGGCCAGATGGTCGCGGTTGCGGCTGTCGATCAGGTTCAGCATCAGGCGCAGGTTCGGCTTCAGGTACCAGTTGCCGGCCAGGGTCCACGACGCGGTGGAGGCGTCGAGGAAGTCCGCCTGGCCGTCCAGGTGCTGGGTGCCCCACATGCGGTCGTAGCGCAGCGCCAGTTCGAACGCGCCGCGCGGGTTGTTGACCTGCTTGATGCGGGTGAAGCGCCCGGTCTTGCCGTCGTAGCGGCGCGATTCGCCGGTCGCGAACCAGCTGACGAAGCCGTAGGCGGACAGCACCTGCGCGCGCTGCGCGCCGTCGTCGAACAGGCCGCCGCTGAACTCGCCTTGCCACGACAGCGGGCCGCGCACCTGCGCGTATTCCAGCGACCACTTGTCCACGTCGGTATCGCGGCCGTCGGCGAAGCGCGCCAGGGTGATGCGGCTGTCGTCGGACAGGTGCCCGGCCGGACGCGGGCGGATGCTCAAGGCCGGCGCGCCGTTGGCGCCGGGATGGTCGTAGCGCTCGTGCGCCAGCGACAGACCCAGGTGCAGCACGTCGCCGTCGCGCGTGCCCGGCGCCCAGGTGCCGCGGCCGCCGAACGCATCGCCCTTGATGTTGGACACGTCGATGCTCTCCAGGCTGTAGACGCTGGCGGCCCAGGTGTAGTCCTTGCCGGCGGCCTGCCACGACACCGCCTTGCGGTACAGCGGCGCCAGCGTGCTGGCCGCGCCGCTGCGCTCCAGGAACTGGCCGAAGTTGGAGCCGGTGCGGTCGTCCAGCGAGAAGTACTGCTTGAACTGGCCGACGCTCAGCGTGCCGGCGTCGAAGGTGCGGGTCAGGTAGACGTCCTTGGCCTCGATGCCCTTGCCGTTGAAGTCGTCCTGCAACCCGGCGAAATCGCCTTCGACCTTGTAGCCGAAGCCGAAGAACTTGCCGGACACGTCGATCCACAGCCGGCGGATCTCGGTGTCGTCGGGATTGGGCGTGCCGCGGTGGTCGTTGTCGAACTGGGCGAAATCCCAGTGCAGGCGGCCGCCGATCTCGGCGGTGACCGGACCGTCGTCGTCGCCGTCGGCGGCGTGCGCCAGCGCGGGCAGGGACAGCAAGGCGCAGGCGCAAGCGCCGCACAGGCTCGATTTCTTCAGGTCCACGTACCCTCCCAGGTGCGCGCAGCGCGTCGATGAGTCGGTAGCCCGCAGCGGAAGCCGCAGGCCAGCGTGGCTGCAGCCTAGTGCGGCGTAGCTGTCATCGACCTGTCGGTGGGGCCGGGATTGGGGATTGGGGATTCGGGATTGGCAAAAGCCCGGCGCTTCGCTGTTTCCATTGGCGCAGGCGCGTTAGCATCCGCTCGCCGGAGATCGCTTCTCCAATCCCCAATCCCGAATCCCCAATGCGTCTCTTGTTAGTCGAGGACAATGCCGATCTGGCCGATGCGATCGTGCGGCGCATGCGCCGCAGCGGGCATGCGGTGGATTGGCAGAGCGACGGGCTGGGGGCGGCCAGCGTGCTGCGCTACCAGAGCTTCGACCTGGTGGTGCTGGACATCGGCCTGCCCGGACTGGATGGCCTGCGCGTGCTGGCCGGCTTGCGCGAGCGCGGCGACACCACGCCGGTGCTGATGCTGACCGCGCGCGACGGCATCGAGGACCGCGTGCAGGCGCTCGACGTGGGCGCCGACGACTACCTGGGCAAGCCGTTCGATTTCCGCGAGTTCGAGGCGCGCTGCCGGGTGCTGCTGCGGCGCAACCGCGGCAACGCCAGCGAAGTGGTGCAGCTGGGCGGCTTCGCCTTCGACAACGCCGCGCACAGGGTCAGCCTGGACGGTATGCCGATCGAGCTGCCCAACCGCGAATACCGCCTGCTGGAGATCCTGATCGGCCGGCTCGGCCAGGTGGTGGGCAAGGACGAGATCGGCAACGGCCTGTTCGGTTTCGACGACGAGGCCGGGCCGAATGCGATCGAGCTGTACGTCGGGCGCCTGCGCAAGAAGCTGGCTGCCGCGCCGCTGCGCATCGTCACCGTGCGCGGGGTCGGCTACAAGCTGGAGGCGGCCGAGGCCGAGGCGTCGCCGCCACCGCAGGACGCCGGCGGCGATGGCTGAGGCCGCGCTGCCGGCGCCGTCGATCCGGCGCACGCTGCTGCTGTACCTGGGCGTGCTGTCGCTGCTCGGCGCGGTGGCGCTGTTCTTCGCCGCGCGCGATTACGGCCAGCGCGCGGCCAACCGTTCCTACGATCACCTGCTGGTGTCCTCGGCGCTGTCGATCGTCGATTCGGTGGCGCTGGCCGGCGGGCAATGGCAGGTGGACCTGCCGTACGCGGCGCTGGATCTGTTGGCGATGGCGCCGGAAGACCGGGTGTTCTACCGCGTGTTCGATGCGCGCGGGCGCACCATCACCGGCTACGGCGATCTGCCGAAGGCGCCATCGTTGCCGCGCGCCAGCGCGCCGCCGCGGCTGTTCGACGCGCCCTACAGCGGCGAGCGGGTGCGTTTCGCGGTGGTGGCGCGGCGGGTGTCGTCGGCGGCGGCGCAGGACGAGGTGTGGGTGCAGGTCGGGCAGACCCGGCGCGCGCGCGAAGCGCTGGCGCAGGACGTGGTGCTGCATGCGCTGGTGGCCATCGCGCTGCTGTCGCTGCTGTCGCTGGCGCTGGTGTGGCTGGGCGTGTATCGCGCGTTGCGCCCGCTGCACCGGATCGAGCGCGACCTGTCGCGGCGCGAGCCGTCGGAGCTGAAACCGCTGGCGGTGGCCGCGCCGCAGGAGATGCACCAGATGGTGGCGGCGTTGAACCGCTTCATGGCGCGCCTGGCCGGCAGCAACGAGACCCTGCGCGCGTTCATGGCCGAGGCCGCGCACCAGATGCGCACGCCGCTGGCGGCGCTGCGCGCGCAGGCGCAACTGGCGCTGGACGAGGACGATCCGCGCGAGATGCGCCGCAGCCTGGAGGCGATCGAGCGCAACGCCACGCACATGAGCCGGCTGCTCAACCAGCTGCTCAGCGACGCCAGCGTGATCCACCGCGCCAACCTGCAGCGCTATGCCAGCGTCGACCTGGCCGAGGTGGTGCACCAGGCGCTGCACGAGGCGCTGCCGCACTCACAGCCGCGTCCGCGCGTGCAGCTGGCCATCGCCAGCGAGGCGGCGCTGGTGCGCGGCGATGCGCTGCTGCTGCGCGAGGCGATCAAGAACCTGATCGACAACGCCTGCAAGTACGGCGGCGACGGCGCGCTGCAGGTGGCGCTGACCTGCGAGGCGCGCGATTGCGTGGTGACCGTGGCCGACCACGGCCCCGGCATCGCCGCCGCCGACGCCGAACGCGTGTTCGAACGCTTCGCGCGCGGCGAGGGCGCGGCCGCCGGCGGCGCCGGGCTCGGCCTGGCGATCGTCAAGCGCGTGGTCGACAGCCACGGCGGGCGCATCGATCTGTCCAACCGCGTCGGCGGCGGCCTGATCGCCAGCCTGCGCCTGCCCAGGCTGCATCCATGACCGCGTTTCGATCGCTTCGCGCCGCGCTGCTGCTGCTGCTGGGCTGCGTGCTGTTCCACCACGCCACCGCCGCGCCCGGCGACATCCGCCGTTTCCCGGCGCAGGGCGCGGCCACGGCGCAGCTGTGCATCCAGGGTTCGACCGACATCGAGGTGTTCGCCGCGGTGATCGGCGACTACCAGCGGCTGCATCCGCGCACCGAGGTGGTGTACCAGGACGTCATCGCCTGGGACATGTACCAGCGCTACCTGCATCCGCGGCCCGGGGCGCGCTGCGCCGACCTGTTGATCAGCGCCAGCATGGACCTGCAGACCAAGCTGGTGAACGATGGCCACGCGCTCGCGCACCGCTCGCCGCAGACCGAGGCGTTGCCGGCGTGGGCGCAATGGCGGCACGAGGCGTTCGGGATCAGCTACGAGCCGGTGGCGATCGTCTACAACAGGACGCGGCTGCCGGCGGCGCAGGTGCCGCGCACGCGCCGCCAGCTGCTGGAACTGCTGCGCGCGCCGGGCCTGCCGCTGCGCGGCCGGATCGGCACCTACGACGTGGAGCGCAGCGGCGTCGGCTATCTGTTCGCGACCCAGGACGGGCAGATCGGCAGCATGGCCGGCGCGTTGCTGGCGGCGATGGGCGACAACCAGGTGGTGCTGGAGGAGCGCACCGGCGTGCTGCTGGACCGGGTCAGCCGCGGCGAACTGCTGCTGGCCTACAACGTGCTCGGGTCCTATGCGCAGGCGCGCATCGACGCCGGCGCGCCGCTGGCGATCGTGCAGCCGGAGGACTACACCCTGGTCGCGCTGCGCACCGCGGTCATCCCGCGCGATACGCCGCATGCGGCCGAGGCGCGCCGCTTCCTCGACTACCTGCTGTCGCCGCGCGGCCAGCAGGTGCTGTCGCGCGAGGCGCGGCTCAAGCCGATCCTGCAGCTGCCCGCTGCCGGTGGCGCCGTGCCGGCGGCGTCGCCGGCGTTGCGCCCGATCGCGCTGGGGCCGGGCCTGCTGGTGTACCTGGACGCGCTCAAGCGCCGCCAGTTCCTGGATGCCTGGCGCAGCAGCATGCGCCGCAAGCCGCCGCGCTGAGGCGCCGGCGGCGGGCGCTCAGCGCGCGAAGCGCGGCGCCTGCGCGGTGGAGTGCAGGATGCGCACGCTGTCGCCGAGCTGCTCGGGCGCGCCGCCGGCCAGCAGCGCCTGCACCCGCGGCCGGTCCGGCGCCGCGCCTGCGCCCAGCCCGACCCAGGCGTTCTTGCCGGCGCCCTTGGCCGCATACAGGCAGCGGTCGGCCAGGCCCACGCTCTGCTCCCAGTCGCCCAGCGCCGGCCACGCCGCCACCAGCGGCCACGGCGCGAAGCCGATCGAACAGGTCAGTGCAAGGTCGCGCTGTTCCAGGACGAAGCGCCGCTCGGCCACCGCCGCGCGCAGGCGCTCGGCCAGCGCCTCGGCGGCGCCGTTGCGCTGCAGGCGGGTGACCAGCAGGAATTCCTCGCCGCCCCAGCGCACCAGCAGGTCGCGTTCGCCGCACAGCGCGCGCAGGCTGTCGGCGCAGTGCACCAGCGCGGTGTCGCCAGCCTGGTGGCCATAGTCGTCGTTGATGCGCTTGAAGTTGTCGATGTCGATCATGAAGAAATACAGCGCATCGGCGCTGCTGCCGGCGTCGAGCTGGGCGAGCAGCGCCGGGCATTCGCGGGCCAGCCAGTCCTGCAGTTCGCGGCGGTTGGAGACCCGGGTCAGCGGATCCAGGCGGGTGGCCGCCTCCAGCTGCGCATTGCTCTGCAGCAGCTGCTGGTTGGCGCGCTCCAGCTGCCGCGTGCGCTCGGCGACGGTGAGGTTCAGCAGTTCCACCATGTCGCGCTCGCGGTTGACCGTGCGGCGCACGCGCTGCGCGGCCAGGCCGAGCAGCAACAGGCCCAGCAGTGCGTAGCCGGCATAGGCCAAGGGATGCCGCCATGGCGGCGGCCGCACCTGGATCCGCAGCGTGCGCGCCGCGCCGAACTGGCCGTCGCGCCCGGCCGCCTGCACCTCCAGCGTGTAGCGGTCCGGTGGCAGGTGGCTGACCGAGAACTCGCTGTGCGCCGTCTGCGGATAGACCCAGCCCTTGTGCAGGCCATCGACCCGGTAGCGCAGCCGCGCGGTGCCCGGCGCGGTGAAGTCGATCGCGGTCATGCCCAGGGTGAACACGTTGTCGCGGTAGTCCAGCGCGATGTCGTGGGCATACACCACGTCGGTCTCGCTTTGCCGCTCGCCGCCGTCGCGGCCTTCGCTGGCGTCGAGCACGTGCAGGTCGGTCAGCACCGCGCGTGCCGGCGCGCTGCGCAGCGGCAGCTTGCCCGGGTCGATCACGTCGACGCCCTGGGTGCCGCCGAAGTACAGCAGGCCGCGGCTGTCGCGATAGCCGCGGCCGCTGTTGTATTCCTGGTTCTCCAGGCCGTCGCGGCTGCCCAGGTTCTGCACGATGCGGGTCGCCGGATCGAGCACGCTCAGGCCGTTGTTGGTGCTCAGCCACAGCCGTCCCTGCGCATCCGGCAGGATGGTGTAGATGACGTTGCTGCTCAGGCCTTCGCGGTCGGTGTAGCGCACGGCGAGGTCGTGCTTCAGGTCCACCTGGTACAGGCCGCCGGAAAACGTGCCCAGCCACAGCACGCCGTCGCGTTCGTACATCGACCACACCGACGGGTACAGGCCGGCGCCACCGGGGCGATAGGGTTCGGCCGCGCGATCGCCGCGCATCCGCCACAGGCCGCAGTCGTTGCAGCCGATCCACAGCGTGCCCTGGCTGTCGCGGTACAGCCGGGTCAGCGTGCGCCCGGCCAGCGGCGCCCAGCGCGGGTCGTCCTGCACGCGGCCGCCGACCACCCGGGTCAGCCCGCGGCGCGTGGCCACCCACAGCGTGTCGCCCTCGCGCAGCAGGTCGTTCACGTGCGCATCGGCCAATCCTTCCACCTGCGCCAGCGTGCCGTCGCGGTCCAGCCGCCACAGGCCGTGGCGGGTGCCCAGCCACCAGTGCTGGCCGTCGCCCTCGATGGCGCGCACCATGCGCGCGGCCAGCGCGGCCGGCACCCGCCAGGGCGCGCCGTTGCGGTCGCGCAGCATCAGGCCCTGGTCGGTGCCGATCAGCATGCGTTCGCCGTCGCGCCGGATGCTGCGCACGCTGGGGCTGGGCCAGGTGCCGATGTCGTGGAGCTCCTCCTCGTCGTTGCGGATCACCGCCGACATCGGCCGCACCCGGTACAGGCCGCCGGTGTAGGTGCCGATCCACCAGGTGCCGTTGCCGTCCTGGTAGAACCGGGTGATGGCGCTTTGCGGCGGCGCGTCGAAGCGCAGCAGCCGCGGCGTCGCCGTGTCCTTGTCCAGCTGCGTCACCGTGGCGTTGTTGGAACCCACCAGCACGCGTCCGTCGGCCAGGCGGATCAGTGCGCTGAGATCGCTGTGCCGGGTCAGCAGTTGCTGCGTGCTCCAGTGCGCGAGCGTGCCGCCTTGCGCGTCGAGCTTGAACAGTCCGGCGCTGGCCGAGGCCAGCCACAGGCCTTCCGGTCCGGATTGCAGGCCCACGCATTCGTCGATGCCCGGCGGCGCGGGCAGCGCCTGGCGCGCGGTCGCGCTGAGCAGCCATAGCCGGCAGCGCCGGTCCAGCGCCACCGCGCGCTTGCCGTCGGGCATCCAGGTCAGGCCGACCACCGGCGCATCGCCGCCCAGCGGCAGCACCCGGCTCACCGCCGCGTCGATGCGGTCGATGCCGTGCTCGGTGCCGAGCCAGGCGCCGCCCTGCGGATCGACCAGGATGGTCATGACCCGGTTGTGCGACAGGCCCTGCGCCATGCTCAGCCGGTGCCGCCGCCAGGTGGCCAGTTCGATCACTTCCAGGCCGGCGTCGTTGGTGCCCAGCCACAGCCGGGTGCCGCGCGCCTCGAAGGCGAGGCTGTCGATGCTGCTGCTGAGCAGGCTTTGCCGGTCGCTGGCGTTGAGTTCGTGCCGGTAGACCCGGAACAGATGGCCGTCGAAGCGGTTGAGGCCTTCCTGCGTGGCCAGCCACAGGAAGCCCTGGTCGTCGCTCTGCAGCGCGTTGACGGTCAGCTGCGACAGGCCATCGTCCAGGCCGAAATGCTCCAGGCTGCTCGGCAGATCGGCGTCGTCGCTGGCGCTGGCCGGCGTTGCGGCCACGGCCGCGCCCGGCGCCAGCAGCACCGCCAGCAGCACGCAGCGGCACGCGGCCGGGCGCACGCCTCGCAGCAGGATCGAAAGGGTCCGGATCACGTCACCCTATCGGCCGGCGGCGCGAGGGCTTGAATGCCGCCGCTGCCGGGGCGGTGCGTTTCCTGGCCGCGCGACCGGCACGCCGGCGGCCGCGCATGCCAGACTGTAGGCATGGATGCGCCCACGATTCTGGTCGCCGACGACCATCCCCTGTTCCGCGCCGCGGTGCTGCACGCGCTGCGCCAGGCCTTGCCGCGCGCGCGGGTGACCGAGGCGGCCAGCGCCGCCACCCTGGACGCCGCGCTGGCCGCGCAGGCCGACGCCGACCTGGTCCTGCTGGACCTGGCGATGCCCGGCGCGCGCGGGTTTTCGGCGCTGCTGCACGTGCGCGGCGAACGCCCGGACGTGCCGGTGGTGGTGATCTCCTCCAACGACCATCCGCGGGTGATCCGCCGCGCGCAGCAGTTCGGCGCGGCCGGCTTCATCCCCAAGTCGTCGCCGGCCGAGACCATCGGCATCGCGGTGGCGGCGGTGCTCGACGGCGGCACCTGGTTCCCGCCGCTGACCGCCGCGCGCTCGGAGGCCGACGCGCAACTGGCCGCGCGCCTGGCGCAGCTGACCCCGCAGCAGTTCCGGGTGCTGCTGTGCCTGGCCGACGGCCTGCTCAACAAGCAGATCGCCTACGAGCTGGGCCTGGCCGAGAACACGGTGAAGGTGCATGTGACCGCGATCCTGAAGAAGCTCGAATGCCACAGCCGGACCCAGGCCGCGGTGCTGGTCAAGGCGCTGGAACCGGAAGGCGAGGCCTGAACCGCGGCGCGGCCGTCGGCCGTGCGCTGCGCCGGGAGCGTTTTCCGCCGCGCCCGGATACGCGATGCTATGCACTGGCGCCCGCGCTTCCTGCGGGCGGAAAGGACCCCCGGACCATGCCCATCCGCAACGAGCAGATCGCCTACTACCCGTTCCTGCAGGAAATGCTGGACGACGACTACTTTCCTTCCTTCCTGGTCGGCAAGGGCCAGAAGATCCTGTTGCGGCTGTGCGAGGCGATCGAGGCGCAGGCCCCGGCCGACCTGCCGGCGCTGTACCGGCTCACCCACGCCGCCACCGAGGAATTCAACGCGCTGGCGCTGGAGTTCGAGGCGCACGACAGCGAGATCGAGACCGCCGCGCGCGACAACATCGGCGTGGATTTCCTGTACATCGCCAAGACCTACGGCTTCGACGCCGCCGATGCCGAGGAGCTGATCGCGCCGCGCGAGTGGTGAGCGAGGCGGTGGTGGATCGGGCGTCGGTGGGGGCTATGCACGCGGCTGTTCCCTTCTCCCACCGGGACCATGGCCCCCCCCCCCCTTTTTTTGGGGGGAAGATGGCCCGCAGGGGCGGATGAGGGTACGGGCGCAGCCTCGTGCACCCAACCTCCGCGAGGCGCTTCGCGCCGGACCCTCACCCCAACCCCTCTCCCGACGGGGAGAGGGGCTAGCGCTTTTCCTTCTCCCGTCGGGAGAAGGTGCCCCGCAGGGGCGGATGAGGGTACGGGCGCAGCCTCGTGCACCCAACCTCCGCGAGGCCCTTCGCGCCGGACCCTTACCCCAACCCCTCTCCCGAGGGGAGAGGGGCTAGGCACGCCGCGGCTGTTCCTCCTCCCCTCGGGACCATGGCCTCCTTTTGGGGGGAAGGTGCCCCGCAGGGGCGGATGAGGGTACGGGCGGAGCCTCGTGCACCCAACCCCGCGAGACGCTTCGCGCCTTACCCTCACCCCAACCCCTCTCCCGGGGGGAGAGGGGCTATGTACGTGCGGACGGGAGAGGGGCTAGTGCGCCGGCGGGAGCGGGGCTTGGCCGCGGCGCAGCAGCATCTGCGTCATCAGCGCGCGCAGTGCCGGCGCGCGCACCGGCTTGGCCAGGAAGCCCCAGCCGCGTTCCTGGGCCAGTGTGCGCAGCGCCGGATCCGGTTCGGCGGTGACCAGGACCACCCGCGGTTCGGCGTTCCAGCGCGCGCACAGCTGGGCGAACAAGGCCGGGCCGTCGCGCTCGCCCATGCGCACGTCCAGCAGCACCAGTTCCGGCGCCTGCGCCGGCTGCGCCGCGGCCAGCGCGTCCTCGGGGCCGGCGGCCAGCTCCACCCGGCATGCCCAGCGTTCCAGCAGCGCGCGGCTGGCCTCGCACACGCGCGGGTCGTCGTCGATGCACCACACCCGGCAGCCGTGCAGGATCGGGTCGTCGCCGTTGTCGCTGGCCACCGCGGTCGGCGGCTGCGCCTGCGCCGCGGCGGCGCGGTCGCCCAGCGCCACGGTGACCGCGAACACGCTGCCGCGGCCGAGCTGCGAGCGCAGGCCGATGCGGTGCCCGAGCAGGCGGCCGATGCGCTCCACGATCGCCAGGCCCAGCCCGGCGCCGCGGTCGTGGGCGACGCCGTCGCCGAGGCGGCGGAACTCCTCGAAGATCTCCTGCTGCAGCGCCTCGGGGATGCCCGGGCCCTGGTCGTGGACCTCGATGCGCAGGCTGTCGCCGTCGCGGCGGCAGCCCAGCAGCACGCGTCCGCGCGGGGTGTAGCGCACCGCGTTGGACAGGAAGTTCTGCAGGATGCGCCGCAGCAGGGTCTCGTCGCTGCGCACCGCGGCGGCGGTGGGCACGTAGTCCAGGCGCAGGCCTCGGTCCTCGGCGACGATGCCGAACTCGTGCGCCAGGGTCTGCAGCAGCGGGCCCAGCGCGAAGTCGCGCACCTGCGTCTTCAGCGTGCCCGCCTCCAGCCGCGAGATGTCCAGCAGGCTGTTGAGGATCGCGTCCTGCGCGACCAGCGCGTTGTCGACGTGGTCGGCGATCTGCCGCGCGTCGGCGTCGTGCAGCTTGCCGCGCAGCGCCGAGACGAACATGCGCGCGGCGTTGAGCGGCTGCAGCAGGTCGTGCACCGCCGAGGCGACGAAGCGGGTCTTGTAGCGGTTGGCGTTCTCGGCCTCGCGCTTGGCATCGGCCAGGTCGCGGGTGCGCTCGGCGACGCGGTGCTCGAGCGCGTCGGCCAGCGAGCGCAGTTCGCGCGCGGCGTTCTTGTAGCTGGTGATGTCGGCATAGCTGGTGACGAAACCGCCGTCGGGCAGCGGGTTGCCGCGGATCTCCAGCACCGTGCCGTCGTCCTTCTCGCTCTCGCGCATGTGCGGGCGGCCGCTGCGCAGATGGTCGAGGCGGCGCTGGATCGCCGCTTCCACCGGACCGGGGCCGAGCAGGCCGCGGCGCGCGTTGTGGCGGAACACGTCCTCGATCGGGCGGCCGATGCGGATCAGCTCCGGCGGGAAGCGGAAGATTTCCAGGTAGCGCGAATTCCACGCCACCAGGCGCAGCTGCGCATCGATGATCACCACGCCCTGCGGCAGATGCTCCAGGCTGCGGCTGAGGCCGGTATCGGCCTGCTGCGCCGCCTGCACCACGCCGTCCTGCGCGGTGCGCAGCTCCTGCGCGTGCTGTTGCAGCAGCGATTCCAGTTCGCGCCGGCTGCGCTGGCGCAGGCGTGCCAGGCGCTGGCGCTGCTGGAACAGCAGGCCCAGGAACACCAGCGCCAGCCAGATGCCGGCCGCGGCCAGCGCGGCGGCGCGGCCGGCGGCGCGGCTGTCGCCGATGTCGTGCAGCAGGTGCAGGCGCCAGCCGCTCTCCGGCAGCGGCATGCTCTGCCACAGCAGCGGTTCGCGCTGCGCCGGCGTGTCGATGCGCATCACCTGGCCACCGTCGTCCAGCGTGGCCAGGCGGCGCCGCTGCGCCGGCAGCAGGGTCTGCCGCGCGTACTGGCGGGTGGCGAGCAGTTCCTCGCGTTCGCGGGCGCTGAGCGGCTGCAGCTGGCGGTAGCGCCAGGCGTCGCGGCTGGACAGGAACACCACCCCGTGGCGGTCGCTGACCAGCACCACGTCCGGCACGCGCAGCCATTCGCGCTCCAGCGCGGCCAGTTCGATCTTGATCACGATCACGCCGAGGGTGCGCCCGTCGGCGTCGCGGATCGCCTGCGACAGGAAATAGCCGGGCACGCCGGTGGTCATGCCGATGCCGTAGAAACGGCCGCTGCCCTGTGCCAGCGCCTGCTTCACGTAGGGACGGAAGCTGTAGTCGGCGCCGACGTTGCTGCTGGCCAGGCGCCAGTTGCTGGCGGCCACGGCGACGCCGTCGGCGTCGATCAGGGTCAGCGTCGAGGAGCGGGTGACGTCGTTGGCGCGTTCCAGCTTCAGGTTCAGCCGCTGGTGCGCGGCCGGGTCCAGCGGCTGGGTCAAGGCGTCGCGCAGTTCCGGATCCAGCGCCAGCACCTGCGGCAGGGTGCGGTAGCGGTCGATGCGCTGCTGCAGGGTCTGCGCGTACAGCTCCAGTTGCTGGCGCAGCTGCCGGCTCTCGGCGCGCAGCGCGCGCTGTTCGGCGAAATGCCCGGCCGACAGCATCGCCAGCGCCATGCCGCCGAGCACGGCGAGCAGGAGCAGGGCGATGTGGCGATAGCGCGAGGCGGGATACATGCGGAGTGGGGCGCGGTCGGGGCGATGCCCGCCAGCTTAGCGGCAGCGGCGGGCGCGCTGCTGTCGCGGTGTCGCGCAGGCGGTCTCTAGGCGGCCGATGCGGGCGCACGGCGGCCGTCGTGGCCGGGATGACGGATGCAAAGCGGCCACGCCGGCCCATGCGGACGGCGTGGCCGCTCTGGCATTTCTTGCGAACGCGCCCCGATCGGGCAAGGCCGATCGGGGCGCCGCTCAGGCCGTGCGACTCAGAACTGCACCTGCGCGCGCAGGTCGATCGAGTTCGGCTTGGTGTGCACGCCGGCGCGCTCGGCATCGGCGCGCACGTAGTTGGCCTGGAACTTGAAGTGGCTGGTCAGGTACCAGTTGGCGCCCACGGTCCAGTCGTGCTGGCGGCCGCCGAGCACGCTGCCGTCGTCCAGGTCCACGCGGCTGTAGCGCAGCAGCAGCTCGACCGCGCCGTAGGCGTTGGCCGGCTTGATGTTGGCCACGTTGCCGGCGCTGTACGGGCGCGACTCGCCGGTCAGCACGTAGCTGGCGAACGCGTACTGGCCGTCGGCGGTGTAGTCGGGGCGGCCGTTGTCGCGGGTGACCTCGGCGCGCAGCGCCTCGCCCTGCATCGAGAACGGGCCCTTGATCCAGATCGCTTCCAGGCCGGTGCGGCGCACCTGGTCGGCATCGACCAGGGTGCCCGAGTCGACCAGGCGCACGTCGGTCAGGCCGGCTTCCGGGCGCGCGCGCAGGCGCACGCGCGGGCTGAAGCTCACGTCCAGGCCGTTGTGGTAGCCGCGCGGGTTTTCCTGCGAATAGGCCAGGCCCAGATGCAGCACGTCGCCCTCGGCCTTGAACGGGGTCCACACGCCGCGCACCGCCTGGGTGGTGCCGGGGTTGTCGCCCTGCAGGTCCTTGCCGCCGTACGCGCCGGCCTGCAGCAGGTACTGCTGGCGCTCGAAGGTCCACTCCACGCCGGTGCGGCGGCCCTGGTAGATCGCCTGGATCGGCAGCGCCGTCTCCAGGAAGCTGTCGGCACGCGCGCTGGTCACGCCTTCCAGGCCGACCGGCACCTTGATGTAGCCCAGCCGCACCTTGCCGTAGTCGCTGCCGAACAGCGCCTTGGTCTCGAAGCGGAAGAACACGTCCAGCCACAGCTTGGACTGGAAGTCGAAGTACACCATCGCGTCGTACACGCCCTTCTTCTTCAGCGTGGCGCCGAATTCCTTGCGCCGGAACGCGTTGTCGTCCTCCAGGCGCGCGTCGTCGTCGGAGAAGTTGTTCGAGTCGTAGGCGTAGTTGCCGGTCACGGCCAGTTCGGTGCCGTCGTTGAAGGCGACCTTGGTCGGCCAATCGTCGAATCCGCTGGCGGCAGCGGCGGGAGCGGCGGCGGTCAGGCACAGCGCAGCGAAGAGAAGGGTATGGCGCATGGTTGTGATGTCTTCTTGATGAGGAAAAAAGCGCGCCGGCACTCGACTGACGGGACGGCAAGGCTTGCGCGGGCGGTGCAGCGTGGTGCCGGCCGCGACCGTCCCTCGGCCGCGGTGCGGGGCGCATCGCCGGAACAACGAGCCACCCGCAAGCAATAGCGGGCGAATCCGGCGGTTCTTTACAGCGATATTGCGATCCTGCGACGGCGCATTCCCCCTGAATGCGCATGCGCCGCCGGCAGCGCGGCGGCAGGGCGGTACGCGACGCAGCATCGGCGGGCGGTTGCCCCTGGCCGGCGTTGCGCGTCGCACCTCCCTCCCGTGAGCGTGCCGGGACACTGTAACTGCGTCGGCGGCACCGCGAACAGGGGACTAGTACCAATAGGTTATCTGCTTAGAAGCCGGCGCCGCGTACAAAGGCAGCATTCCGCGACCTGCGTCGGGTTGCCGGTCCATACCTGTCTTCCGGAGCGCGCTCATGCATATCCCAACTTCCCCGGCCGGCGGCGTCGTGCATCGGCACGTGCCGTTCTACCGACAGCTGTATTTCCAGGTGGTGGTCGCCATCGTGCTCGGCGCGCTGCTCGGCCACTTCGAGCCGGCCTTCGCCGAGAAGCTCAAGCCGCTGGGCGATGCCTTCATCAAGCTGGTGAAGATGATCATCGCGCCGGTGATCTTCCTGACCATCGTCACCGGCATCGCCGGCATGACCCACCTGAAGACGGTGGGCCGGGTGTTCGTCAAGGCGATGGTGTACTTCCTGTTCTTCTCCACCCTGGCGCTGGTGGTCGGCATGATCGTCGCGCACGTGGTGCAGCCGGGCGCCGGCATGAACATCAATGCGGCCGACCTGGACCAGAGCGCGGTCCACAGCTACGTGGAGAAGTCGCACGAGCTGACCCTGGTCGGCTTCCTGATGGACATCATCCCCAAGACCCTGATCAGCCCGTTCGTCGGCGACAACATCCTGCAGGTGCTGTTCGTGGCGGTGCTGTTCGGCGTGTCGCTGGCGATGGTCGGCGAGCGCGGCAGGCCGGTGCTGAACCTGCTCGAGGGGCTGGTCGCGCCGGTGTTCAAGCTGGTGCACATCCTGATGCGCGCGGCGCCGATCGGCGCGTTCGGCGCGATCGCCTTCACCATCGGCAAGTACGGGGTGGAGTCGCTGATCAACCTGGCCTGGCTGGTGGGCTCGTTCTACGTGACCGCGTTGCTGTTCGTGCTGGTGATCCTGGGCGCGGTGGCGCGCCTGTGCGGCTTCTCGATCTTCAAGCTGATCCGCTACCTCAAGGCGGAACTGCTGCTGGTGCTGGGCACGTCCTCGTCCGAATCGGCGCTGCCGTCGCTGATGGAGAAGATGGAAAAGGCCGGCTGCGAGAAGTCGGTGGTCGGGCTGGTGGTGCCCACCGGCTATTCGTTCAACCTGGACGGCACCAACATCTACATGACCCTGGCCGCGCTGTTCATCGCCCAGGCGACCAACACCGAACTGACCCTGGGCCACCAGATCGCGCTGCTGCTGGTGGCGATGCTCAGCTCCAAGGGCGCCGCGGGCGTGACCGGCGCCGGCTTCATCACCCTGGCGGCGACGCTGGCGGTGGTGCCGGAAGTGCCGGTGGCGGGCATGGCGCTGATCCTGGGCGTGGACCGGTTCATGAGCGAATGTCGCTCGCTGACCAACTTCATCGGCAACGCGGTGGCCACCGTGGTGGTCTCGCGCTGGGAGAACGCGCTGGACCGCGACCGCCTGCGCATCGCCCTGGACGGCGGCGAAGACGCGCTGCCGGAGGTCGCGGCCGAGCCTGCCGCGATCCGCTGAATTCCATGACCTCGCGCGCGCCGGCCTTGCCGGCGCGTCGCGTTTTTCGGCCCCTGGCCTGCGCGGCGACAGCCGCAAGACAGGCTCGGCCATGGCCCAGGGAGTAGAATCCTGGGTCCTCGCGCCTCTCGACTACAGAAGCCTCGATGTCAAACGAAGATTTCAAACAGGCCGCCCTCGACTATCACCGCCAGCAGCCGCCGGGCAAGATCAAGGTGTCCGCGACCAAGCCGATGCTGACCCAGCGCGACCTGTCGCTGGCCTATTCGCCGGGCGTGGCCTTCGCCTGCGAGGCGATCGTCGCCGATCCGCAGCAGGCCAGCGAGCTGACCGCGCGCGGCAACCTGGTCGCGGTGATCAGCAACGGCACCGCGGTGCTGGGCCTGGGCAACATCGGCCCGCTGGCGTCCAAGCCGGTGATGGAAGGCAAGGGCGTGCTGTTCCAGAAGTTCGCCGGCATCGACGTGTTCGACATCGAGATCGACGAGAACGACCCGGACAAGCTGGTCGACATCATCGCCAGCCTGGAGCCGACCTTCGGCGGCATCAACCTGGAAGACATCAAGGCGCCGGAATGCTTCATCGTCGAGCGCAAGCTGCGCGAGCGGATGAACATCCCGGTGTTCCACGACGACCAGCACGGCACCGCGATCATCGTCGGCGCCGCGGTGCTCAACGCGCTGGTGGTGACCGGCAAGAAGATCGAGGACGTCAAGCTGGCCACCACCGGCATGGGCGCGGCGGGCATCTCCTGCGTCAACATGCTGGTGTCGCTGGGCCTGAAGCCGGAGAACATCCTGGCGCTGGACCGCGACGGGGTGATCCACACCGGCCGCACCGACCTGGACCCGGACAAGCAGCGCTACGCGCGCGATACCGACAAGCGCACCCTGGCCGAGATCGTCGAGGGCGCGGACATCTTCCTCGGCCTGTCGGCCGCCGGCATCCTCAAGCCGGAGATGGTGGCGACGATGGCGGCGCAGCCGGTGATCTTCGCGCTGGCCAATCCCAATCCGGAAATCACCCCGGAGGCGGCCAAGACGGTGCGCCCGGACGCGATCATCGGCACCGGCCGTTCGGACTACCCGAACCAGATCAACAACGTGCTGTGCTTTCCGTACCTGTTCCGCGGCGCGCTCGACGTCGGCGCCACCGGCATCAACGAGGCGATGAAGATCGCCTGCGTCAAGGCGATCGCGGCGATGGCGCGGCGCGAGGCCTCCGACCTGGGCGCGGCCTACGGCGGCGAGACCCCGAGTTTCGGCCCCGACTACCTGATCCCGCGGCCGCTGGATCCGCGCCTGCTGGTCGAACTGTCCTCGGCGGTGGCGCAGGCGGCGATGGATTCGGGCGTGGCCACGCGCCCGATCGCCGACATGGAGGCCTACCGCGACAAGCTCGGCCAGTTCGTCTACCGCACCAGCCTGATGATGAAGCCGGTCTACGACCGCGCCCGCGCCGACAAGCAGCGCGTGGTCTACGCCGAGGGCGAAGAGGAAGTGGTGCTGCGCGCGGTGCAGAGCGTGATCGACGAAGGCCTGGCGTTCCCGATCCTGATCGGCCGCCCGGACGTGATCGAGGCGCGCATCCAGCGCCTGGGCCTGCGCATCACCGCCGGCGTGGATTTCGAGATCACCAACATCCACGACGATCCGCGCTTCAACGACTACTGGCAGTACTACCACGCGCTGACCGAGCGTCGCGGCGTCACCGTCACCGCGGCCAAGGAACTGATGCGCTCGCGGCCGACGCTGATCGCCGCGGTGATGGTCGCGCGCGGCGAAGCCGATGCGCTGCTCACCGGCGTGGTCGGCCGCTTCCACAAGAAGCTCGGCTACGTGCGCAGCGTGATCCCGCTGGAGCCGCGGGTCAGCTCGACCTCGGCGATGACCGGGGTGATCAACCAGCAGGGCGCGTTCTTCTTCCTGGACACGCACGTGCAGGAAGACCCGAGCGTGGAGCAGATCGTCGAGGCCACGCTGCAGGCCGCGTACCGGCTGAAGCTGTTCGGCATCGAGCCGAACATCGCGCTGCTGTCGCATTCCAACTTCGGCAGCCACGACTCGCGCGATGCGCTGAAGATGCGCCAGGTGCGCGAGGCGCTGCTCAAGCGCAACCCCAAGCTCAACATCGATGGCGAGATGCAGGGCGACACCGCCTGGGACGAGGCGCTGCGCAAGCAGATCATGCCCAACAGCACCCTGAAGGGCCGCGCCAACCTGTTCGTGCTGCCGAACCTGGAAGCGGCCAACATCGCCTACAACCTGGTGCGCGTGTTCACCGACGGCGTGGCGATCGGCCCGATCCTGATGGGCATCTCCAAGCCGGTGCACATCCTCACCACCAGCGCCACCTCGCGCCGGGTGATGAACATGACCGCGATCGCCGCGGTCGATGCGCAGATCCGCAAGCAGCTGGAAGCGGAGAAGAGCGCGCCGTAAGCCGCGCTGCGGCGCCTTCGGCTCGAGTACGCGCCGCCGTGGGGCCGCGCGTTCTCGTGCCGGCGGTCCATGCCGGCGGTTTCGCGTGGCCTGCGTTTGCGGCGCACGCCCGGATGCCATCGCATCGGGCCTGCCGGTCTTTCCACGCCTGTGAGCATCGGCGTGGTCGCGCCGGTCTGCGCGATGATGGATTGCCCGGTCCGAACGCGCGGCGCAGATCGCGGCTCGACGCGTCGAAGCTCTATTCCTTCGAACTGTCGGCAGGCCCAGCCCGCAGGCCGCTGTTGCGCGAGCATGCTGCCGCGTCAGCGCGACGCCATCTTCTTCGCTTCATCCGCGCGCAGCAGCGGCGCGGTCTGCTCGGGACTTGATGTCACGCCCCAGGGGCATGGCAATCGGCGCATGGCGATGGAACGCCGCATGCGCATCGGCGGCACACGCCATCGGGCACGCATCGCATGAACGATTTAGAGTTCGCAGCAGGCCAGCCCGCTGCTCGCCGCCACGCACGCGCCGCCAACCAGGCGCGCGCCGCGCGGCTGGGCAGGATCGGATGCGGCACCGGCGGCGCCGCATGACCTTCAGGCCAGACGCTTGCCCACGGGCAGCGGCAGGCTTTCGTGGTCGCCCTGGTTCAGCTTGGATGGCTTGCCGGTCAGCAGCACATAGGCATCGACGCCGGTAAGTTCGGCAATCTTCAGCAAATGCCGGGCATTGGGGACGGAACGATTGTTCTCCCAGTGACCCAGGGTGCTATGCGCCACGCCCAGCAAGGCCGCCAGTTCGCGCAGCGTGAAACCGGCATTGCGCCGCGCCTGCATCAATCGCACACCTATATCCACGGGACACCTCAGAGCGGCAGGTTTGCGCCGCGTCCCCCGAGCATAGTGGATGTCATTGCTTGGCATCAAGCCGACAGAAGGGGGACAAACCGGGTCAATGCCGGCGGGCCATGCGCCGGCCCGGCGCGCGCGCGGGGCGGGCTGCTAGAATTCGCCGTCTCCTCCCGTTGTGTCCCACCGCCATGAGCCATACCGCCACCGCGCCCGCCAATGCAGAGAAGCGCTACAGCGTGCACCGCGCCGACCTGCCGCTGAGCTGCCCGACCCCGGAAATGGCGCTGTGGAACTCGCACCCGCGGGTCTATCTGCCGGTGGAAGAAGAACCCAGCCACGAGGCCAAGTGCCCGTACTGCGGCGCGGTCTTCGTGCTGGTCGACTGACCGCCGCTTCGATGCACCGCCTCACCGTGGTGCAGCTGCTGCCGGCGCTAGAGTCCGGCGGCGTGGAACGCTCCACCCTGGAAATCGCCGCGGCGCTGGTCGCCGCCGGGCATCGCGCGCTGGTGGTGTCGGCCGGCGGCCGCCTGCTGCCGGCGCTGCTGGACACCGGCGCCGAGCACATCGCCCTGGACATCGGCCGCAAATCGCTGCTGACCCTGCGTCACGTGCCGGCGCTGCGCCGGCTGCTGCTGCGCGAGCGGGCGGACATCGTGCACGCGCGCTCGCGGCTGCCGGCCTGGCTCGGCTGGCACGCGCTGCGCGGGATGCCGGCGGCGCAGCGGCCGCGCTTCGTCACCACCGTGCACGGGCTCAATTCGCCGAGCCGCTACAGCGCGGTCATGACCCGCGGCGAGCGCGTGATCTGCGTGTCCGCCACGGTGCGCGACTACGTGCTGCGCCACTACCCACGGACCGACCCGGCGCGCTTGCGGGTGATCCCGCGCGGCATCGACCCGGCGCAGTTCCCGCGCCGTGCGCAGCCCGATCCCGCCGCGCGCGCCTGGGCCGCGACCCAGGCGCCGGCCGCGGCCGGCCGCGGCCCGCTGCTGCTGCTGCCCGGGCGCGGCACCCGCCTCAAGGGCCACGCCGACGCGCTGCGCCTGCTCGCCGCGCTGCGCGCCGACGGCAGCGACGCGCGGCTGTGGCTGCCCGGCGCGCGCGCGGCCGGGCGCGAGGCCTACGTGCAGGAGCTGGAGGCCGAGGCCGCCGCGCTGGGCATCGCCGAGGCGGTCGCGTTCACCGCGCCGACCGCGCGCATCGCCGAAGCCTACGCCGCCAGCGACCTGGTACTGCAGCTGTCGCGCAAGCCGGAGGCGTTCGGCCGCACCGTGGTCGAGGCGCTGGCGGTGGGGCGGCCGGTGCTGGGCTGGGCGCACGGCGGCGCCGGCGAACTGCTGGCGCAGCTGCAGCCGGCCGGCGCGGTGCCCGCGTTCGATGCGCAGGCCCTGCATGCGGCGGCGGCACGGCTGCTGGCGCAGCCGCCGGCGGCGCCGGCGCAGATCCCCTATACGCTGCAGGCGATGCAGCACGCGACCTTGGCGGTGTATGACGAACTCCGGTCCTGATTCCTCCCTGCCTGCGCCGCTGTCGCCGGCGCGCAGCGAACGCTGGGCGCCGGTCTGGGTGCTGGCGTTCGTGGCGCTGTGGCCGGCCCCGGGCCTGGCCGCGGGCGTGCTCGCGCTGGGCGCGCTGGCGACCCTGCTGCAGTTGCTGCACAGCCGCTTCCGCGGCGGCGCCAGCCTGCTCAGCGGCCCGGCGTGGGCGCTGACCACGCTGCTGTTCCTGACCTATTGGCTGCCGCAGCCGCTGTCGGCGCTGGATGCGGTGGACGTGCCGCTGGCGCTGCGCGAATCGGCGGTGGACCTGCGCTTCCTGCCGTTCCTGTGGCTGGTGGCGATGGCGGTGGCGACCCCGCGCGCGCGCCGCACCACCTTCAACGGCCTGGCGCTGATCGCCGGGCTGTGGACCGTGGATGCGCTGGCGCAGGCGCTGTGCGGCACCAGCCCGCTGTTCTGGTCGATGGACCAGCTGAAGTGGGCGATCAACCACCACGGCCTGTGCACGCCGCAGGAGATCGCCCTGGCCGACCGCCTCAGCGGCGTGTTCGGGCCGTGCAACCTCAAGTTCGGCCAGGTCCTGGCCAGCCTGTCGCCGTTCCTGCTGTTCGTCGCCGGGCGCCGCGGCGGCGCCTGGGGCTGGCTGCTCGCCGCGGCGGCGGTGGGCGTGGTGCTGGTGCTGGCCGGCTCGCGCGCCTCGTGGATCACCTATGCGCTGGTGCTGCTGCTGTCGGGCTGGCGCCTGCTCGGCACGCGCCGGATGCTGGCCCTGGGCGTGGCCGCGGTGCTGGTGGCCGGCGCGCTCGGCGCGCTCTCGCCGCAGGTGCGCGAACGTTTCGCGCGCACCACGCTGGCGCTGAGCGGGCGCCCGGCCGATCTCAATGCGGCCCTGGCCGGGCGCACCCAGATCTGGGATGCGGCCTGGTGCATGATCCGCCAGCATCCGCTCAACGGCGTCGGCGTGCGCGGCTTCCGCGAGGCCTATGTGGCCTGCGACCCGGATCCCGCGCACGAGGGCGCCTGGGGCCGCGAGCCGGCCTTCCACGCCCACCAGATCGTGCTCGAGGTGCTCAGCGAGACCGGGCTGATCGGCCTGCTGCTGTGGCTGGCCGGCGCCGCGCAGGCGTGGCGCGCGTGGCGCTACGCCTCGCCGCAGGCGCGCGAGCGGGCGCGGCCGGCGATGCTGGCGCTGCTGGTGACGGTATTCCCGTTCAACACCCACCTGGCGTTCTATTCGTCGTTCTGGGGCTCGCTGACGCTGATGCTGGTCGGGCTGTATGTCGGCGCGCTGCTGGCCGAGGAGCGCGCTGCCGAGGGCGACGCACGGACTGTGCTGCCCACGTCGGCTTGACCCCCAGGCCGTGCAGCGTGCACCCGTACCCTCATCCGGCCCTGCGGGCCACCTTCCCCGAAAAGGAGGCCATGGTCCCGGTGGGAGAAGGAGCAACCCAAGCCCCTCTCCCGCCGGGAGAGGGGTTGGGGTGAGGGTCCGGCGCGAAGCGCCTCGTGGAATTGGGTGCACGAGGCTTCGCCCGTACCCTCATCCGCCCCTGCGGGGCACCTTCTCCCGACGGGAGAAGGAACAGCCGTGGTGTGCCTTAGCCCCTCTCCCGCCGGGAGAGGGGTTGGGGTGAGGGTCCGGCGCGAAGCGTCTCGTGGAATTGGGTGCACGAGGCTTCGCCCGTACCCTTATCTGGTCCTGCGGGGCACCTTCTCCCGACGGGAGAAGGAACAGCCGTGGTGTGCCTTAGCCCCTCTCCCGCCGGGAGAGGGGTTGGGGTGAGGGTCCGGCGCGAAGCGCCTCGTGGAGTTGAGCGCGCAAAGCCACGTCCGGGTCCACATCTCGCTCAGTCGCGCTCGTAGAACGCGCTGCGCCCCTCTGGCTGGCGCTTGAAGCGGCGGTGGATCCACAGGTATTGCGCCGGCGCCTCGCGCACCATGGCCTCGATCGCGGCATTGACCCGCGCGGTGTCGGCGACCATGTCCTGCGATGGAAAATCTTCCAGCGGCGGGGCGATGCGCAGCACGTAGTCGGCGCCTTCGCGGCGGTGGAAATACGGCACCACCGCGCAGCCGGTCAGCCGCGCCAGCTGGTGGGTGGCGGTGATGGTGGAGGCGGGCATGCCGAAGAACGGCACGAACACCGTGTCCTTGCCGCGCATGTCCTGGTCCGGCGCGTACCACAGGAAACCGCCGCGCTTGAGGTGGCGCACGCTGCCGCGCAGGTCCTCGTTGGCGAACATGGCGATGGCGTAGCGCAGGCGGCCGCGCTTGACCGCCCATTCGAACACCGGGTTGCGGTGGCGGCGGTACATGCCGGCCAGCGGCACGTACTGGCACAGCAGGCGGCCGCACATCTCCAGGGTCATGAAGTGGCCCGACACCAGCAGCACGCCGCGGCCCTGCGCCTGCAATGCGTGCAGGTGCTCCAGGCCTTCGATGCGGGTGCGGCGGCGGATCGGGCCGAGGCTGCCCCACCAGGCGCGCGCGAACTCGAACACGCCCACGCCCAGCGCGTCGAAACTGTCGTGCAGCAGGCGCGTGCGCCAGGCCTGGCTCTGTTCGGGGAAGCACAGCTTCAGGTTGGTTTCGGCGGCATGGCGGCGGGTCCCGGCTAGGCGCAGCGCGAGCCAGCCGACGCCGCGGCCGAGCGCGCGTTGCAGCAGCCAGGGCAGCCGCGCGGCGGCCACGGCGATGCCGAGCAGCAGCCAGGTCGGCCAGTGCCGCGGCGAGCGCGGCGGCGGCGCGGCCGTGGTGGCGGCGGACGGAAGAGCGGGGGATGGGTCGGACATGCGCCAAGTTTAGCCGGGCGCGGGCACGGCGGCGTCGGCGCCGGCGATCGTCTGCCGCCTGCGCGGCGCAACCCGCTATGCTTTCGCGATGCGCAACGATTTCATCGAGCGGCTGCTGCGCGGCCTGTACTCGGCCGTGCTGTACATGCTGCTGCCGGTCACCGTCTATCACCTGGTCTGGCGCGGGTTCCGCGTGCGCCAGTACTTCCAGCGCTGGGACGAGCGCTATGCCTCGTATCCGCAGGCGCGCGGGCGGCCGCGGGTGTGGCTGCACGCGGTGTCGGTGGGCGAGGTCAACGTCGCCGCGCCGGTGGTCAATGCGCTGCGCGCGCAGCGCCCGGACATCCGCTGGGTGATCACCACCATCACCCCGACCGGGTCGGAGCGGGTGCGCGCGCTGTGGGGCGATGCGCTGGACCACGTCTACCTGCCGTACGACGTGCCCGGCAGCGTCGGCCGCTTCCTGCAGCATTTTCGCCCGAGCCTGGCGCTGATCCTGGAAACCGAGCTGTGGCCGAACATGCTGTTCGGCTGCCGCGACCGCAACATCCCGGTCTACGTGCTCAATGCGCGGCTGTCGGCGCGCTCGCTGCGCGGCTACCGCCTGCTGCGGCCGCTGATCGGACGCGCGCTGCGCACGGTGACCTGCGTGGCCGCGCAGTCGCAGGCCGACGCCGAACGCTTCGTCGAGCTCGGCGCGCAGCCGCAGCAGGTGCGCGCGCTGGGCAACCTGAAGTTCGATATCGACGTGCCCGCGCAGCTGCCGGCGTTCGTCGCCGCGTTCGCCGCGCGGGTGGCGTCGTCGCGCCCGGTGTGGATCGCCGCCAGCACCCACGAGGGCGAGGAGGCGGCGGTGATCGAGATGCACCGGCAACTGCGCCGGCAATCGCCGGACCTGTTGCTGCTGTGGGCGCCGCGCCATCCCGAACGCTTCGCCAAGGTCGAGGCGCTGAGTCGCGACCAGGGCTGGCGCGTGGCCACCCGGCGCCAGCAGCAGTGGCCCGGCGCCGAGGACAGCGTGTTCGTGATCGATACGCTGGGCGAATTGATGATGTTCTACGCCTGCGCCCAGGTCGCCTTCGTCGGCGGCAGCCTGCAGCCGATCGGCGGGCACAACCTGCTGGAGCCGGCTGCGGTCGGCACGCCGTCGGTGAGCGGGCCGCACCTGCACAATTTCGCCGAGATCTCGCGGCGCATGCGCGAGGCCGGAGCGGTCGCGATCTGCGAGGACGCCGCGGCGGTGTGCGCGGCGCTGCGCGAGTTGCTGGACGATGCGGCCGCGCGCGCGCGCATGGCCGAAGCCGGCTGCGCCCTGGTCGCCAATGGCCGCGGCGCGCTGCAGCGCACGCTGCAGCTGATCGCCGAGCATCTGCCGCCGGTGGCGCACGAGGTGCCGGCGGACGAGTAGGGCGGTTTCGATCCGGGTACTTGCAGAGCCGGTGGCCCGTTGTAGGAGTCAACTGTCATGCAGAAGCGATCGCAGGGGGGCTGTAAGGTGCCTGATCGCGTGCGATGGCGTTGAGCCATCGCAGGTACTTGTGCATGCACGCGACGATGGCGACCTTGGCGGGTTTGCCCGCGCTGGTCAGGCGTGCGTAGGTGTGTGACAGCGGCGAGCCTGCACGGATCGCGGCCCAGGTGGCCATGTACAGCACCCGCCGCACGTCGGCGCGTCCGCCCTGGATGCGGCGTTGGCCGTGCCAGCGGCCGCTGTCTCGATTGAACGGCGCCAGCCCGACCAAGGCGGCGATCTTGCGCGGTGGCACGCTGCCCAGCTCGGGAAGCCGGGCCGCCAGGGTGGCGCGCAGGATCGGGCCAAGCCCAGGCACGGTCGGCAAGCGTGAACAGGCCGCACCGACCTGGGCGATTTGCCGGGAGATCTCCTTGATGCGCTGTTGCAGCAGCGCGATCACCTCGAGCCACTGGTCACGCACCGCCTCGCAGGTCACGTGCTCCATGCACCGGCGCTGCGCATCGCGCTGGGCGACCAGGGTGCTGCGCAGGTGAAGCAGTTCGCGCAGCGCTTGCACTGGCGCAGGCAGCACGGCAGTGGGCTGACCGGGGAGGCATTGGGCCGCCACGGCCAGCAACCGCGCATCCAGGGCGTCGGTCTTGGCCTTGAGCCCCAACGCGTGCGCCAGCGCCCGGGGGCGCTGGGCAGACAGCCGGACCACGGGCAGGCCAGCCTGTGACAGCACTTGCAGGACCGCCCGTTCGTAGCCGCCGCTGGCTTCCAGCACGATCCGCTCGCATCCCAGCGACGCCAGCCGCAGGGCCAGGCGGGCCTGCTCCTCGGGCGTATTGGCCTGGGTCCAGTCCAGCCCGTCTGGCAAGACATGAATGGCCAGTTCGGCCTTGGCGACATCAATCCCGACAAAGCGTTGCAGCGACATGGACGTTCTCCGCAGTAGACTCAGGGACGAGAGATCTCCTGCCGATGCCCATGCTTGTCGGTTCGAGCTCGCGGCTCAGGCAACTGTTCGGGCTTGTGGGGCAGGAGAAACGGAGTGCGGCGGCCCTGACTCCTACCCGTGCTTGCGACGCACTGCGACTTAGCGGCCTGCCGCACTCCGCTCTCACCTCAACGATAGACCCGTAGAAGACACAAGCGACTCCGAATATCGGTCGCGATGGCCTTACCAGTAAGGCCTGTCGCGACTGATGGCCCAAGGCCACCCGGAGTCGCTCCTGCAAGTGGCATCCTCTTGATCGGAAGTATCTGGTGCCACCAGCATTCTTCCCGCAAATGCATCGCTCCCACGCAAAAACGGCGGACCCGAAGGCCCGCCGTTCGCGGTGTCGCATGGATACCGGCGCCGGCGTTACTGGGTGCTGCTGCCGGAGTTGAGCTTGGACTCGGCGCTCTGCGTCAGCAGCGCGTTGATCGACTGCACCTCGGCCACGTCCAGCGAACCCAGCGCCTGGCTCAGCAGCAGGCGGTTCTGCAGGAAGTTGTAGCGCGCCTGCGCATAGTCCAGCTGCGCCTGGTACAGCGTGCGCTGGTTCTGCACCACGTCCAGCACGGTGCGCGTGCCCACTTCCAGGCCGACCTGCGAGGCGTCGTACGCGGCCTGCGCCGACACCACCGCCAGGCGCCGCGCCTCGATCTCGCTGATGCCGGCGACGACGGTCTGGTACGCGTTGCGGGTATTGCGGTCGAGCGCGCGCTTCTGCTGCTCGAAGGTGTCCTGGGCGATGTCGCGCTGCGCCAGCGCCTGACGCACCGCCGACTGGGTCGCGCCGCCGGCGAAGATCGGCACGTTCAGGGTCAGGCCGATGACATTGCTGTCGGTGCGCGGCGAGTTGCTGCCGGAGACGCCGTCGCCCCAGCTGGCATCGCGGCCGACGCTGGCCGACAGGTTCAGCGTCGGCAGGTGGCCGGCGCGCGCGGTGGTGACGTTGTCCTCGGCCTGCTGCACCTGGTACTGGTACGAGCGCAGCGACGGGTTCTTGTCCAGCGCCGAGGCGATCAGGCTGTCGATGTTGCCGCCGTTGGCGGGCAGTTGCGGACGGAAGTCCTCCGGCAGGCCGCGCAGGTCGTGCACCGGCTGCCCGGTGATCTCGGTCAGCGCCTGGTACAGGTCCTGCAGCGAGTTGCGCGAGGTGATCGTGTCGGCACGCGCCTGGTCGTACTCGGCGCGCGCTTCGTGCACGTCGGTGATCGGCGCCAGGCCCACTTCCAGGCGCTTGTCGGCGTAGTCGAACTGCTTCTTGGCGGCGGCTTCGTTGGTTTCCGCGGCGACCAGCGACTCGATCGCGACCAGCACGTTGAAGTAGGCCGCCGAGGTGCGCACGATCAGGTCGTCGTTGGCCGATTCCAGCGTGTAGTCGGCGGCCAGGCTGCGCGCCTTCTGCGCGCGCAGGGTGGAGAACTGGGCGAAGTTGACCAGCGTCTGCGAGCCCTGGATCGCGTAGCTGCGGCTCTTGCTGGTGCCGGCCAGCTCGCCGCTGGCGCGGTCGATCTCGCTGTGGCTGCGCTGCAGCGAGGCGGAGCCGTTCAGTTGCGGCAGCAGTGCCGCGCGCGCCTGCACCGCGCCTTCCTTTTCGTACAGCCGATTCGATTCCGCGCTGGCCAGCTGCGGGTCGCTATTGCGGGCCATTTCGTAGACTTGCAGCAGGTCCGCGGCGTTGGCGGCCAACGGAAACAGCGCGGCGGCCAGGGCCAGGACGAGGGATCGGCGGATCATTGCGGCTTCCTTGATGGATCAGAATGTGAACTGGGGGACCGGCGCTGCGCCACGCAGGTAATACGCCAGGTCGGTTTCGAACAGCGATTCCACGCGCGGCGCGCCGGCTTCGGCGTGGACCAGCACCGCGTCCATGACCGGGGCGCGGCCGCGGATCGCGAACAGGCGCCCGCCCGGACGCAACCAGGCCAGGAACTGCGCCGGGATCTCGGTGACGGCCGCGGTGACGCAGACCACGTCGAAGCGGCGCTCGCTGTGCCAGCCGAACGCGTCGGCGGTGTCGATGCGCACGTTGCTGCCCAGCCCGGCGGCGTCCAGGTTGGCGCGCGCGGCGGCGGCCAGGGCCGGTTCGATCTCCAGGCTGACCACCTCGCGGCCGAGCTCGCCCAGGCAGGCGCTGATGAAACCGCTGCCGGTGCCGATCTCCAGCACGTCCTCGCCCGGTTGCAGGTCCAGCGCCTGCAGCATGCGGCCCTCGATCACCGGCTTCATCATGGATTGGCCGTGGCCCAGCGGGATCTCCAGGTCGGCATAGGCCACCGCGCGGTGGCCTTCCGGCACGAAGGTCTCGCGCGGCAGCCGCGCCAGCACGTCGAGCACGCGCAGGTCGAGCACGTCCCAGGGACGCACCTGCTGTTCAACCATCTTTTCGCGGGCTTGGGAGTAGTCGATCGTCATCTGGGGTGTCCAACGCGGTGGGTCGCGCATTTTAGCCGGCGCCGGGGCCGTGCGTATGCTGCAGCATCGCCGCAGCGGCGGCGCCGCGCGCAGTGCCGGAAGTCATCGGGCCGGCCGGCCGGCGCGGACTCAGCGCGCGGCATAGGCGCGCAGGAAGAAGTCCACGCTGGCCTGGACATGGGCCTGGATCTGCGCCCGGCTGGGGTCGCGGCACAGCCCGCACATCATCAGCGAGTGCAGTTCACCCTTGATCAGGCAGAAGAACTGGGAGGCGGCCAGGTTCAGGTCGGCGATCTCCAGCTCGCCGGCGGCGACATGCGCCTGCAGCAGCTGCGCCAGGTCCTGCTGGGTACGTTTGGGACCTGCATTCCAGAACATCTCGCGCACGTGCTCGTCGCCGGTGCCGGGGGCGAGCATCATGCGGTGGGTGGCCATGGCCGCCTCGCTGCTGATCATCGCGAAGAACGCCAGCCCGATCTCGACCAGTTGCGCGCGCAGCGGCCCTTTCAGCGCATGCCCGAACAGGTCGTCGGGCAGCAGCGCCTGGCATTGCGCGCGCACCGCCTCGGCGAACAGGGTCTCCTTGTCGCCGTAGTGGCTGTAGACGGTGAGCTTGGAGACCCCGGCGCGCGCGGCGATGCCGTCCATGCTGACCCCGCCGAAGCCCAGTTCGGTGAACATCTGCTTGGCCGCTTCCAGGATCGCAGCGCGCTTGCCCATGTCCTTGGGACGGCCAGGCCCGGCGGTGCGGGAAGAGGATTTGGGCGAGGCGACGACGGAGGGTTTGCTGACCATGATCGCAATACTAGACCAGTCGGTTCGATATTTATACTATACCGTCAGGTCCATTATTTAATGTGTCAGCCTGGCTTCCGTCATCGACCCGGTGACCGGCCGGGCGGTTGAGCCTGCGCAGGGTTCGCCGCCGCGCGGCGCCCGCGCAACGATTCGCGTATGCGCGGCTCGCATGCCCCTGGCGTTCGCCTCATGGCCGGTCCCGGCATCGCCGAGGCGGCGCGCGAGCGCGTGTTCGCGCGTTTCCACCGGAACTCGGCAGCGGCGTGGAAGGCAGAGGGCCGGGCCTGGCGATCGTGCGCGAGCCGGTGAACGCGCATGCCGGCACCGTCGCGCCCGATGCTTCGCCGACCCTGGACGGCTTGCGCGTCGGCCTGCGCCTGCCGCTGCCATAGCGCCGCCACGGGCCATTGCCTACGACAGGCGATGTGAGGAACGTCCTGACATCGGCGGCGAACATGTAGTGATAAATTGGGTTCTTGTGCCATTTGAATGCCGCGCACTGCTGGGGGCGCGATTCGGAACGCAATGAAGCAGGGGGACCAGCGTCAGATCACCACCCACGGCGCGCCGGTGCTGCGCCGACGCCTGCGCGTGCGCGTGGGCCTGCTGCTGGCGCTGCTGAGCGCCTGCTGGGCCGCCGTCGCCGCGCCGGCGCCGACGCCCTTGTCCGAGCACGGCCTCACCGATCGGCCGACGCTGGTGCGCTGGACCATGGACGAAGGCCTGCCGCACAACCTGGTGCACGCGCTGGCGCAGGACCGCGACGGCCTGCTCTGGGTCGGCACCTGGGAAGGCGTGGCGCGCTTCGATGGCCGCGCGTTCACCGTGTTCGACCGGCAGAACACCCCAGGCATGGAGGTGTCCGGGGTGTTCGCGATCGTGCCCGAACGCGATGGCGGGGTGCTGATCGGCACCGCCTACGACGGGGTGTTCCGCTATGCCGGCGGCCGCTGGGAGCACCTGGGCGATGCGCGTGCGCAGCGGCTGCAGGTGGCCTCGCTGCTGCGCGACCGCGACGGCGCGCTGTGGGTCGGCACCGAGGACGGGCTGTTCCGGATCGAGGCCGATGGCCGCCTGAGCGCGGCGGGCGCCGCCGCCGGCCTGCCGAAGGCGCGGGTCGCGGCGCTGCTGCAGCAGGCCGACGGCGGCGTGCTGGTGGGCACCGCGCAGGGCCTGTTCCGCCTCGACCGCGCCGGCGCGCGCGCGCGGCACTGGGGCCGCACCGCGGCGATGCGCACGGCCGCGGTGCGGCGCCTGAGCCACGACCGCGACGGCGGGCTGCTGGTCGCCGGCGACGCCGGCGTGTTCTGGCTGCATGCCGACGGCCAATTGCAGTGGTTGCGCCAGGGCCAGCGGGTCGACGCGGCGCTGCAGGACCGCCAGGGCCAGCTGTGGACGAGCCTGTCCAGCGGCCAGTTGCTGCGGCGTTCGCCCAGCGGCGCCAGCGAGGAAATGCTGTCGATCTCCGGGGTGGTCAGTCCGGCGCTGATCGAGGACCGCGAAGGCCTGATCTGGGCCGGCAGCACCGACGGTCTGTTCCGCGTCGCCGCCGGCGATGCCGGCGGCCTGACCCGGCACGACGGCCTCGGCGGCGACTACGTGCGCGTGGTGCAGCAGAGCGCCGACGGCGCGATCTGGATCGGCCATGCCGCCGGGCTCGACCGCTGGCAGCACGGCCGCGTCGCCGCGCTGCGCATCGCCGCCAGCGGCCGCGATCCGTCGGTGCTGGCGCTGGCCGCGGCCAACGACGGCGGCATGTGGGCCGGCACCTACGACCAGGGCGTGCTGCTGCTGGCGCCCGACGGCACGGTCCGGCAACGCCTCGGTAGCGAGGCCGGCGTGCCGCGGGCGATGGTGCGCGCGCTGCTGCAGGATGCGGACGGCGGGCTGTGGATCGGCAGCAATGCCGGCCTGGCCTACCGCAACCGCGGCCGCACCCGCCTGTACACCCTGGCCGACGGCCTGCCGGCGCTGCAGGTGCAGGCGCTGTACCGCGATCGTGCCGGCGTGCTGTGGATCGGCACCAGCGACGGCATCGCGGCGATTTCGGCCAACGGCGCGCTGCGGCGCTGGCCGGCCGGCGCCGGGTTCCCGGCGCACAACGCGTTCGACTTCCTGGCCGATGCCGACGGCGCGCTGTGGATCGCCAGCGACCGCGGCCTGCTGCGGCTGCGCGACGGCCGCTTCCGCGTCTACGACCATCGTGTCGGGCTGCCGCGCGACAAGCTGTTCCGGGTCATCGACGACGGCCGCGGCCAGCTGTGGGTGACCAGCAACCAGGGCGTGTTCCGGATCGCCCGCGACAGCATCGCGCAGCTCGACGCCGGGCGCCGCACGCAGCTGGCGGTGGACGTGGTCGATCGCAGCGACGGCATGCCCGGCAGCCAGGGCAACGGCAGCAGCGCGCCGGCCGGCTGGCTGAGCCGCGACGGCAACCTGCTGATCCCGACCTCCGCCGGCCTGGCCCTGATCGACCCGGCGCTGCCCAGTCGGCACGCGCTGCGCGCGCCGGCGGTGGTGATCGAGCGGCTGCAGGTCGACGGCCACGAGCAGCCGCTGCGCGGCGACTACCGCCTGCCCGGCAGCGTCGACCGGCTCACCGTCGACTACGCCGGGCTGAGCTTCCGTTCGCCGGACAAGGTGCGCTACCGCTATCGCCTGCACGGCTTCGACCGGCAGTGGATCGACGCCGGCAGCGGCGAGGAGGCGGTCTATACCAACCTGCCGCCGGGCGACTACCGCCTGGAAGTACAGGCGACCACCAGCGCGATGGACTGGTCGCGCGAGGACCTGGTCGGGCGCGCCTCGCTGCGGCTGCACGTGGTGCCGCCGTTCTGGCAGCGCGGCCCGTTCGTGGTGGTGGCGGCGATGGCGTTCAGCGGCCTGCTGCTGTGGTGGTACCGCGGCCGCAGCCATCGCTACCTGCGCCGCCAGCGCCGGCTCAACCGCATCATCGCCGAGCGCACCCACGAGCTGCGCGCGAAGAACCTGGCGCTGAAGCTGGCCGATCTGGAGCGCGAGGAACTGGTGCGCAAGCTCGCCTACCAGGCCGGCCACGACGCGCTGACCGGCCTGGCCAACCGGCGCACCGCCGATCCGCACCTGACCGCGGCGCTGGAGCGCGCGCTGGCCACCCAGGCGCCGCTGTGCGTGGCGTTGCTGGACATCGACAACTTCAAGCGGATCAACGACACCTACGGCCACGAGATCGGCGACGAGGTGCTGCGCCGGGTCGGCGAGGTGTTGCGCGCCACGCTCGGCGAACATGCGTTCGCCGCGCGTCACGGCGGCGAGGAATTCCTGCTGGTGTTGCCGGGGCTGGACCGGGAGCCGGCGCGGGCGCGGCTGGAGGAACTGCGCCGCCGCGTGGCCGCGGTGGTGGTCCACGACGTCGATGGCCAGGCGGTGCGGTGCACGGCCAGCATCGGCTTCGCCTGCCTGGGCCCGGCGCTGCGCACCCGGCGCGAACTGCTGGTCATGGCCGACCGCCAGCTGTACCAGGCCAAGCACGAGGGCCGCGACCGGGTGGTCGGGTAGGGGAGTGGCGGCGTTCGAGGCGCAAGGATCGGCGGCACGCTGCGCTGCCGCGGACGCTGCCTCGGCCACGGTCGCAAGCCATTTGCACCGATTGCGCCGATGCCCTTGTGGGAGGGGCTTCAGCCCCGACGCTTTATCGGTAAGGCGTCGGGGCTGAAGCCCCTCCTACAGTGAAGCCGGGCGTCCGTGCGGGAGCGGCTTCAGCCGCGAACGGCCCAGGCGGAACATCTGCCGGCGCCGCGACGACAGCGGGATCGCCGCGCAGTCCCGCGCACGAGGCGCGCCCGCACCGCCGCCGCCAATCCCTAATCCCTAATCCCTAATCCCTAATCCCCCAATCCCGGCTTCAATCCCTAATCCCGGCCTCCACGACCACGCCGTTCGCCTGCAGTTGCTCCACCACTGCGCGCGCGGCCGCATTGGTGGAGATGCCGTGGCCGGGGGCGGCCAGGTCGGCGGTGAAGGCCTGCGCGTTGAGCGCGGCGTCCACCGCCTGCTCGATCGCCTCGGCTTCGGCGCTGAGCCCCAGCGAATGGCGCAGCAGCAGCGCGGCGCTGAGGATGGTGGCGTAGGGGTTGGCGATGCCCTTGCCGGCGATGTCCGGGGCCGAGCCGTGGATCGGTTCGTACAGGCCGATCCGGCCTTCGCCCAGCGACGCCGACGGCAGCAGGCCCAGCGAGCCGGCCAGCATCGAGGCCTCGTCGGTGAGGATGTCGCCGAACATGTTCTCGGTGACGATCACGTCGTACTCGCGCGGCTTGGCCAGCAGGTGCATGGCCATCGAATCGACCAACTGGTGCTCCAGGCGCACGTCCGGGAATTCGTCGCGGCCGATGCGCGCGGCGACGTCGCGCCACAGCCGCGAGGTCTCCAGCACGTTGGCCTTGTCCACCGAGGTGACGTGGTTGCGGCGCTGCTGCGCCAGGCGGAACGCGCTGCGCAGCACCCGCTCGATCTCCTCCACGCTGTAGCGGCACAGGTCGCTGGCGTCGGTGGCGCTGCGGGTCTTGTCGCCGAAGTAGATGCCGCCGGTCAGCTCGCGCACCACCACGATGTCCACCCCGGTGAGCAGGTGCGGCTTGATCGGCGAGGCGTCCAGCGCCGCCGGATGCGGCTTGACCGGGCGCAGGTTGGCGAACAGGCCCAGGCCGCGGCGGATCGCCAGCAGGCCCTGCTCGGGACGGATCCTGGCGTTGGGATCGGACCATTTCGGCCCGCCGACCGCGCCCAGCAGCACCGCATCGGCCTGCTGGCAGGCGGCCAGCGTCGCCGCCGGCAGCGGCTCGCCGTGGCGGTCGATGGCGATGCCGCCGATGTCGTGTTCGTGGAACTCGAAGCTGTGCTGGTAGCGGCGGGCGATGGTGCGCAGCACCGAGACCGCGGCGGCGGTGACCTCGGGGCCGATGCCGTCGCCGGGCAGGACGACGATGTCAGCGTGCATGGGTGGCCTCGTACTGTTCGATGGCGGGTTGGCGCAGCAGCAGGTAGCCGAGCTCGTCGACGCCTTCCAGCAGGCAGGTCTGCGAGAACTCGTCCAGCGGGAAGGCGTAGACGCGGCCGTCGGGCGTGCGCAGCTCGCGCGCGGCCACGTCCACGGTCAGCGCGTCGTCCGGGCGCTGCATCAGGGTCTGCACGTCGGCCTCGGCCAGCACGATCGGCAGCAGCCCGTTCTTGAGGCTGTTGTTGCGGAAGATGTCGGCGATCTCGCTGCTGACGATGGCGCGCAGGCCCAGGTCGGTCAGCGCCCACGGCGCGTGCTCGCGCGAGGAGCCGCAGCCGAAGTTGCGCCCGGCCAGCAGGATCTGGCGGCCGGCGTTGTGCGGCTGGTTGAACGCGAACTCCGGGTTCGGCGTGCCGTCGGCTTGCCAGCGCCAGTCGTTGAACGCGTTGCGGCCGAGGCCGGCGCGCTCGGTGGTGGACAGGAACCGCGCCGGGATGATCTGGTCGGTGTCGATGTTGGTCTGGCGCAGCACCACGCTGGCCGAGGTGAGGGCGGCGAATCCGGCCATCAGCAGGCCTCCTGGGAAACGGTGGCGGGGTCGGCGGCGGCCGCGGCGGGCGGCGTGGCCGGCGGCAGCGCCGGGGTGGGCACGTGCGGCGGCAGCAGCGGCTTGCCGCGATGGGCGAAGGCGCGGGTGGTGGCGGCGACGAAGGTCAGCGTGGCCGCGAACGCGGCGATGTGCGGCGCCATCACGCGACCTCCGCGAACAGCGTGCGCGGGTCGCTGACCTTGCCGTTCACCGCGGCCCAGGCCGCGGTCATCGGCGAGGCCAGCAGGGTGCGCGAGCCGGGGCCCTGGCGGCCTTCGAAGTTGCGGTTGCTGGTGCTCACCGCCAGCTGCCCCGGCGCGACCAGGTCGCCGTTCATCGCGATGCACATCGAGCAGCCGGATTCGCGCCATTCGGCGCCGGCGGCGCGCACCACCTCGTGGATGCCTTCGGCCTCGGCCTGGCGCTTGACGATCTCCGACCCCGGCACCACCAGCATGCGCACGTTCGGTGCGACGCGGCGGCCGCGCAGCACCTGCGCCACTTCGCGCATGTCGCTGAGCCGGCCGTTGGTGCAGGAACCGACGAACACCACGTCCACCGGCGTGCCGATCAGCGCGTGGCCGGATTCGAAGTGCATGTAGTCCAGGCCCTTCTGCGCGGCCGCGTCCTGCGCCGCCGGAATCGGCAGGTCCACCGCGATCGCGGTGCCCGGGTGGGTGCCCCAGGTCAGGGTCGGGCGGATGTCGCGCGCGTCGATGCGCACCTCCACGTCGAAGCGCGCGCCGGCATCGCTGCGCAGCTGCGACCAGCGTTGCACCGCGGCGTCGAAGTCGGTGCCCTTGGGCCCGCGCGGGGTGTTCGCCATCCAGTCGAAGGTGACCTGGTCCGGCGCGACCATGCCGGCGCGCGCGCCGGCCTCGATCGACATGTTGCACAGGGTCATGCGCTGCTCCATGTCCATCGCTTCGATGGTGGAGCCGCGGTACTCGAGCACGTGGCCGGTACCGCCGTTGACCCCGATCACGCCGATGATGTGCAGGATCACGTCCTTGGCGCCGACGCCCGGCGCCAGCGGCCCGTCGACGGTGATCGACATGGTCTTGGCCTTGCGCTGCAGCAGGCACTGCGTGGCCAGCACGTGGCCGACCTCGCTGGTGCCGATGCCGAACGCCAATGCCCCGAACGCGCCATGCGTGGAGGTGTGGCTGTCGCCGCAGACGATGGTCATGCCGGGCTGGGTGAAGCCCTGCTCGGGCGCGATCACATGCACGATGCCGCGGTTGTCCGAGGCCATGTCGAACAGCTCGATGCCGTAGTCGGCGCAGTTGCGCGCGAGCATGTCCACCTGCGCCTCGGAGGCCTTGGTGTAGTACGGCAGCTTGCCGTCGGCGCCGCGCGGCAGGGTCGGCGTGGAATGGTCCATCGTCGCCTTGGTGCGGTCGGGCCGGCGCGGCGCCAGGCCGCGCGACTTCAGTTCGGTGAACGCCTGCGGTGAGGTCACCTCGTGGATCAGGTGCAGGTCGATGTACAGCACCGCCGGGGCGGTGCTGCTTTCGGGGACGACGACGTGCGCGTCCCACAGTTTGTCGTACAGGGTGCGGGGGGTCGAAGACATTGCGGGACTACCTGGCAGGAACGCTGGGCAAGGAGGGGAAGCGGTGGGAAGCGTGCATCGCGGCGATGACGGTGGCGTGGCCGTTCAGGCCGCCGCCGTCGCGGCGCCGGCCGGCGCGCCCTGGCGCTGGCGCAGCACGCGGTTGGCCACGTCCAGCCAGGCCAGCGCGCTGGCCTCGATGATGTCGCGGCTGGTGCCGCTGCCGTCGTATTCGGTGTCGCCGTGGCGCACGCTGAGGTTGGCCTCGCCGCGCGCGTCGGCGCCGATGCCGACGCTGTGCACCTGGTAGCTGTCCAGGGTCAGCTGCACGCCGGTGGCCGCGGCCAGCGCGGCGAACAGCGCATCCACCGGGCCGTCGCCCTCGGCGCGCTCGCTGACCCGCTGGCCGTCCGGATCGGACAGCTCGACCTGCGCGCTGGCGCGCTGGCCGCGGTCGCTGACGGTCATCGACGACAGCCGGTAGCCCTGGCTTTCCGGCGCGTCCTGCATCATCGCCTGCAGGTCGGCGTCGTTGACCACGCGCTGCTGCTCGCACAGCGCCTTGAACGCGTCGAACGCCAGGTTCAGTTCGGCCTCGTCCAGCACGTAGCCCAGCGCGCGCAGGCGCTGCTCGACCGCGGCGCGGCCGCTGTGGCGGCCCAGCACCATCTGCGAGGACTCCCAGCCCACGTCTTCCGGGCGCATGATCTCGTAGGTGCCGCGGTGGCGCAGCATGCCGTGCTGGTGGATGCCCGACTCGTGGGCGAAGGCGTTGCCGCCGACGATCGCCTTGTTGCGCTGCACCGGCATGCCGACCAGCCGCTGCAGCAGCTGCGAGCTGGCGACGATGCGCTGGGTGTTGATCGCGGTGTCGATCTCGTAGAACGCGTTGCGCACCTTCAGCGCCATCGCGATCTCTTCCAGCGCGCAGTTGCCGGCGCGCTCGCCGATGCCGTTGATGGTGCATTCCACCTGCCGCGCGCCGCCTTCCACCGCCGCCAGCGAGTTGGCCACGGCCAGGCCCAGGTCGTTGTGGCAGTGGGTGCTGAAGATCACCCGCTCGGCGCCGGGCACGCTGGCGATCAGCCGCGCGAACATGCCGCGGATCTCTTCCGGGGTGGTGAAGCCGACCGTGTCGGGCAGGTTGATGGTGGTGGCGCCGGCGGCGATCGCCACCGCGGTCACCTCGGCCAGGAAATCCTCTTCGGTGCGGGTGGCGTCCTCGGCCGAGAACTCCACGTCGTCCACGTACTGGCGCGCCAGCGACACGTGCTTGCGCACCGATTCCAGCACCTGCTCGCGGCTCATCCGCAGCTTGTGCTCGCGGTGCAGCGGGCTGGTCGACAGGAACACGTGCAGGCGCGGCTTGGCCGCCGCCTCCAGCGCGCGCGCCGAGGTCTCGATGTCCGCGGCCAGGCAGCGCGACAGCACCGCCAGGGTCGGCTCGCGCAGTTCGCGGCCGATCAGCGCCATCGCCTCGCGGTCGGACTGCGAGCTGGCCGGGAAGCCGGTCTCGATGACGTCCACGCCCAGCTCGGCCAGGGCGCGCGCCATGACCAGCTTCTGCGGCGGGGTCATGCTGCAGCCGGGGGATTGCTCGCCGTCGCGCAGGGTGGTGTCGAAGATGCGGATGCGGGGGGTCTGGGAAGAAGCAGAAGTGTTCACCAGATGGTTTCCTCTACGGCGGCGGTGGCTGGCGGATGGGGGAGCGGGGAGGCGGGGCGAGCGGGAGCGGGCGGGGCGGCGGCACGTTGGTTGCGAAGTCGCTCGGCACTGCGGCGGCGCGGCTTGCGCGGCGCGCGCGGGCGCACCTCCGACAGCAGCGTCGCCAGCACGCCGGCGTCGATGTTGCCACCGGACACCACCGCGCACTTGCGCTTGCCGGCGACGCGGCGGCCGGCCGCCAGGGCCAGCGCGCCGGCGCCCTCGGCGATGACGTGCTCCTCCAGCGCCAGGCGGACCAGCGTTTCGCGCAGTTCCGCCTCGCGCACGATCACCACGTCGTCGAGCAGGCTGGCGCACAGCCGGCGGGTGATGAACCCGGGGATTTTAACCTTGACGCCGTCGGCCAGGGTGGGCACCGGGTCGATCGCGCGGATATCGCCGCGGATCGCCCGCGCCATCGAATCCACGCCCTCGACCTGCGCGCCGACGATGCGCACGCCCTGCGAGCGCAGCGCCAGGGCCACCCCGGCGGCCAGGCCGCCGCCGCCGATCGGCACGATCACCACGTCCGGGGCGTGCGCGGCCAGCTCGATGCCGACCGTGCCCTGGCCGGCGATCACGTCCGGGTCGTCGAACGCGGACAGGAAGCGGTAGCCGTTCTGTTCGGCCAGTTCGCGGGCGAAGCCGTAGGCCTCGTCGTAACTGGTGCCGTGCTGGCGCACAGTGGCGCCCCAGTGGGCGACGCCGGCGATCTTGGTCTGCGGCGCGCCGTGCGGCATCACCGTGATCGCCTGCACGCCCAGCCGGTGCGCGGCCCAGGCCACGCCCTGCGCATGGTTGCCGGCCGAGGCGCAGATGACGGTGCGCTCGTCGCCGCGCTCCAGCCCGGCCAGCAGCGCATTCAGCGCGCCGCGCACCTTGTAGGAGCCGGTGCGCTGCAGGTTCTCCAGTTTCAGCCACACGCCGAAGCGCTCGGCGTAGTGCACCGGCGTCGGCGGCAGGTAGCGGCGCAGCCGCGCCTGCGCGGCCAGCACGTCGGCGACGCTGACCGCTACGTCGCCTACGTCCGGTTCCTGCGGGGCGGGGCGGCCGGCGTCAGGCATGGAGATGCCGGGATTGGGGATTGGGGAGTAGGGATTCGACATGCGAATCCTGTGCCCGAAGAAGCGACCTCCCTGGAAGAAGACTCCTCCGCATCGTCGCCCCGCCCTGCCGCGCAGCCGGCATGAAGCCCGAGACCATGGAACTGCCAGCGCAGCCTCCGAATCCCGAATCCCGAATCCCCATTGCCGGCCTCATCATGGCACCACGTCCAACGCGGTGACCCGCACCGACTCGCAGTCGTACACCTTTTCCATCTGTAGGCGCAGGCTCTCGCCGGGGCGGTTGCCGTCGACCACCATCTGCAGGTGCCAGCGGCCGGCGTCGTCGGCCACCGGCGCGCCGGTGATCGACAGCGGCGCGAAGCCGCGCCGCTCGGCCATGCCGATCGCGCGCAGCAAGGCGCCTTCGGCCGGCTTCAGCACCAGGTCAAGCTGGTATCGCATGGGGGATCTCCTGGCGCTGGGTCGCGGGGTTGCTCTCCAGCATGGTGCTGTTGGCGGTGTTCGGCGGCACCAGCGGCCACACGTTGGCGCGCGCGTCGATGGCCACGTGCAGCAGCGCCGGGCCCGGCTGCGCCAGCAGTTCGGCCAGCCCGTCCTCGACCTGGCCGCGCGCGGTGATGCGCTTGGCCGGGATGCCGAACACCTGCGCCAGCGCGGCGAAGTCCGGGTTGTCGGACAGGTCGATCTCGCTGTAGCGCTCGGCGAAGAACAGCTCCTGCCACTGCCGCACCATGCCCAGCGAACTGTTGTCCAGCAGCACGATCTTCACCGGCAGCTTGCAGCGCGCGATGGTGACCAGCTCCTGCACGTTCATCATGAAGCTGCCGTCGCCGCTGACCAGCACCACGGTGCGCTCGGGGCAGGCGAACTGCGCGCCCATCGCCGCCGGCAGGCCGAAGCCCATGGTGCCCAGCGCGCCGCTGGTCAGGTGGTTGCGCGGGTGGTTGAAGCGGCAATGCTGGGCCACCCACATCTGGTGCTGGCCGACGTCGCAGGCGATCACCGTGTCGGCCGGGGCCAGCTCGCTCAGCCGCTTCAGCAGGCCGGGCGCGTAGATGTCCTCGCCCGGCGCGTCGTAGCGGGCGCCGAACTTCTCGCGATGGCCGATGCAGCGCGCGTGCCAGGCCTCGCAGGTGCTGGTGGCCGCGCTCAGCGCGCGCAGCGCCTCGGCCACGTCGCCGGGCACGGCGATGTCGGCATGGCGCAGCTTGGAGATCTCGCAGGCGTCGGCATCCAGGTGGATGACCCGCGCGAACGGGGCGAACTCGGCCAGCTTGCCGGTGGCGCGGTCGTCGAAGCGCGCGCCGACCACGACCAGCAGGTCCGATTCCTGCACCGCCATGTTGGCGGCGCGGGTGCCGTGCATGCCGAGCATGCCCAGGTAGTGCGGATGCCCGTGCGGCAACGCGCCCAGCCCGCGCAGGGTCAGCACGGTGGGAATGCGGGTGGTGTCGACGAACTGGCGGAACGCGTCCACCGCGTTGGCCAGGGCGATGCCGCCGCCGCCGTAGATCACCGGCTTGTCGGCGCCGGCGATCGCCGCCAGCGCCTCGGCCAGGGCCGCGGCGGACGGCGCCGGCGGCACCGGCACCGCGGCCGGCACGTGCTCCGGCAGCTGCGAGGCGTCGGCCAGCTGCACGTCCTTGGGCAGGTCGATCAGCACCGGCCCCGGACGCCCCTCGCGGGCGATGCGGAACGCGTCGCGCACCACCTGCGGCAGGTCTTCCACGCGGCGCACCAGGAAGCTGTGCTTGACGATCGGCAGGGTCAGCCCGAACACGTCCAGTTCCTGGAACGCGTCGGTGCCCAGCAGCGGCGTGGCGACCTGTCCGGTCAGGCAGATCATCGGCACCGAGTCCAGCATCGCGTCGGCGATGCCGGTGACCAGGTTGGAGGCGCCCGGGCCGGACGTGGCGACGCAGACCCCGACCCGCCCGCTGGCACGGGCGTAGCCGTTGGCGGCCAGCGCCGCGCCCTGCTCGTGGCGGACCAGGATGTGCTTGAGCTGGCTGTCTACCAGCGCGTCGTAGAACGGCATGATGGTGCCGCCCGGATAGCCGAACAGCGTGTCCACGCCTTCGGCTTCCAGGGCCTGCGTCAGCCAGCGCGCGCCATTGCGGGGCGTGCCGTGAGCGGAGGAGTTCATACGGTGGCGACCTTTCGGTGGAAGCGGGTGGGGGAGCCGCGGGTTACGCGGCTTGCTGGCCGGTTGCGGCCGGCGCGGCGGCGGCGTCGCCGTTCAGCCAGACCATCTTGGCGCGCAGCTGCTTGCCGACCACTTCGATCGGGTGCTCCAGGTCGGCCTGCTTGAACGCGTTGTAGTTCGGCAGACCGGCTTCGTACTCGGCTACCCAGTTCTTGGTGAAGGTGCCGTTCTGGATGTCGGTCAGCACGTCGCGCATGCGCTCCTTGGTGGCCGCGTCGATCACCCGCGGGCCGCTGACGTAGTCGCCGTACTGCGCGGTCTCGGAGACGAACTCGAGCATGCGGGTGATGCCGCCTTCGTAGAACAGGTCCACGATCAGCTTCAGTTCGTGCAGCACTTCGTAGTAGGCGATTTCCGGCTGGTAACCGGCTTCCACCAGCACCTCGAAGCCGGCCTGGACCAGCGACGAGGCGCCGCCGCACAGCACCGCCTGCTCGCCGAACAGGTCGGTCTCGGTCTCTTCCTTGAAGGTGGTCTTGATCAGGTTGGCGCGCGCGCCGCCCAGGCCGGCGGCGTACTCGAGCGCGAACTGCTCGGCCTTGCCGCTCTTGTCCTGGTACACCGCCCAGATGCACGGCACGCCGCGGCCGATCTCGTACTCGCGGCGCACCAGCGCGCCCGGGCCCTTCGGCGCGACCAGCACCACGTCCAGGTCGGCGCGCGGCTTGATCATGTCGAAATGCACGTTCAGCCCGTGCGCGAACAGCAGGCAGGCGCCCTGCTTCATGTTCGGCGCCAGCACCTCGTCGTACAGCTTCTTCTGCACCATGTCCGGGGTCAGCACCGCGACCAGGTCGGCGTCCTTGACCGCCTCGGCGGGGCTCTTCACCACGAAGCCGTCGGCCTGCGCCTTGGCTTCGGTCGGACCGCCCGCGCGCAGGCCGACGGTGACGTCGAAGCCGGACTCGCGCAGGTTCAGCGCGTGGGCGCGGCCCTGGCTGCCGTAACCGACGATGGCGATCTTGGTGGTGGGCTGGGCGGAACTGGTCATGGTGCGGATTTCCTCGGGACGGTGTGGGTAGGAAGGGAAGCTTGCGTTTCGCGGTTACTAAAATGAAAAACCCCGCGCCGTTGCCGGTGCGGGGTCTGATCGAATCCAGGCTGCTTGTCGCTTACACGCCGGTTCGTCCCGCACTTGTGGGCGAGGTAATAAGCACGAGTACGAGGAGCGACGCGGCGACGTCCGCGCGCGGCGCGGCGGGCAGGCGGGTCGGCTTCGGGCTGGTGTGGCGATGCAACATGCGGCGAGATAAACATGGCCTTTGCGGGGCTGTCAACCCTGCGCCCGGCGCGGCACCGCGAATGTGCCGAAAGCCGCACCAACACAGCATCGTTACGCCTGAAACGGTGCGCCGGCACGGCGCGCGCGCGGCCGATTGCGCGGAAAATCGCCGCTCCGCGCGGCTGCCACATGGCGTCAACAGGCGGCTGCGATCCTGCGGTAATCTGGCGCGGCTGCCACGGCCCGGCCGTTGGTTGGCCGGCCACCTCCACTCCCGTTCGACGAATCCCGGCGCATGCATTCCGAACCCCTTCCCGTGGCTGCCGCTCCGCGCAAGGCCTCCGCCGCGGCCGTGGCCGAGAGCGAGCAGGTCACCCACCTGCTCCGCCGCTGGCGCGGCGGCGACGCGCAGGCCGAGGCGCAATTGCTGGAACTGGTCTATGCCGCGCTGCGCGAGATGGCCGCCGCGCGCATGCTGGCGCGCCATGGCGACGCCTTGCTGCAGCCGACCGCGCTGGTCCACGAGGCCTTGCTGCGCATGCTCGACGCCGACGTGGAGTACCGCGACCGGGTGCATTTCTTCGCCCTGGCCTCGCTGAAGATGCGCGCGGTGCTGGTCGACTACGCGCGCGCCAGCCTGGCCGCCAAGCGCGGCGGCGGGGCGATGATGATGACCCTGTCGCACGCCGACCGCGACGGCGCCGCGCCCAGCGAGGAATACCAGGTGCTGTCGCTGCACCAGTCGCTGCAGCGCTTCGCCGGTGTCGACCCGCGCGCGGCGCATGCGGTGGAGCTGGCCTATTTCGGCGGCATGACCCACGAGGAGATCGCCTGCCTGCTCGAGGTGTCGGTGCCGACCGTCGAGCGCGACCTGCGCATCGCCCGCGCCTGGCTCAAGCGCGAGCTCAGCGCCGATCCGGGCCGGCCATGAGCGAGGAACGCTGGCAACAGGTCCGCCAGCTGTTCGAATCGGTCTGCGACCTGCCGCCGGCGCAGTGGCAGCCCACCCTGGAGCGGCTCAGCCACGATCCGGCGCTGGTCCAGGAGGCGCTGGCCCTGCTGGCCGCGCAGACCGTGCAGCTGCAGCAGCTGGCCGAGCCGTTGCGGGCGCTGGCCGGGCGCATGGCCGCGCCGGAACTGGGCGTGGGCGACCGGCTCGGCCCGTGGCGGCTGACCCGCTACCTGGCCAGCGGCGGCATGGGCAGCGTGTTCGTCGCCGAGCGCGCGGACGAGCAGTACCGGCAGCAGGTGGCGGTGAAACTGTTGCGCGGGCTGCCCGATGCGCTGACCGCGCAGCGGCTGGCCGCCGAACGGCAGATCCTGGCCAGCCTGCAGCATCCCAACATCGCGCGCCTGTACGACGGCGGCGCGACCCCGGGCGGGCAGCCGTACCTGGTGATGGAGTACGTCGATGGCGTGGCCCTGGACCACTACCTGCAGGCGCAGGCGCCGGACCTGCCGGCGCGGCTGCAGCTGTTCCTGCGCATCTGCCGCGCGGTGCAGGCGGCGCACCAGCGCCTGGTGCTGCACTGCGACCTGAAGCCGGGCAACGTGCTGGTGCGCGCCGACGGCGAGCCGGTGCTGCTGGACTTCGGCATCGCGCGGCTGCAGGACGCGGCCGAGGGCGCCGAGCGCGGCCGCTTCTGCACGCCGCCCTACGCCAGCCCGGAGCTGCTGGCCGGGCAGCCGGTGGGGGTGGCCGGCGATGTCTACAGCCTGGGCGTGATGCTGGTCGAAGTGCTGGCCGAGCAGCGCCTGCCGGCGCATGCCGGGGCCGGCGCGGCCTGTCCGCTCCCCAGCGCGCTGGCGCCGAGCGCGGCGCTGCGCCGGCGCCTGCGCGGCGACCTCGACGCGATCGCGGCCAAGGCCTGCGCCGCGGATCCGGCGCAGCGCTATGCCAACGTCGCCGACCTCGCCGCCGATCTGCAGCGCCATCTCGGCCACCGCCCGGTGCAGGCGCGCCGCGGCGGCCGCCGCTATGCGCTGGCCCGCCTGCTGCGCCGGCGCTGGCGCGAGAGCGCGGTGGCCGCCGCGGTGCTGCTGCTCAGCGCCGGCTTCATGTGGCGCCTGCTGGAGACCCGCGCGCAGGCGCAGCGCGAGGCGGCGATCGCGCAGCAGGTGAGCCAGTTCATGACCGATGCGTTCGATGCCGCCGACCCGCGCAGCCGCGGCGCCCAGGGCACCGCGACGATCAGCGCGCAGCAGGTGCTGGACCGTTCCGCCGCGCAGCTCGACCAGGGCCTGGCGCAATCGCCGGCGGTGCGCGCGCGGCTGCGGGCCACGCTCGGCCGCGCCTATCTGAACCTGGGCCAGGAAGCGCGCGCCGAGGCGATGCTGCGCCAGGCCGCGCGCGAGCTGCAGAGCGCGCAGGTGGACGAACCGGCGTCGGCCTCGCAGGCGCTCAGCGACCTGGCGGTGCTGCTGTACAACCAGGATCATGGCGATGCGGCGCTGGCGGCGGCGACCGAGGCGCTGCGCCTGGCCGAACGCAGCGAAGCGCGCGACCCCCTGGCCAAGGCGACCAATGCGTTGGGCCTGGCCTTGAGCCGTGTCGGCCGCGCCGACGAGGCGGTGGCGATGCTGCAGCGTTCGCTGGCGCTGCGCATGCAGCCGGGGGTGAAGACCGACGGCGGCCCGTCGACGGCAATGCACAACCTGGGCCAGGTGTTCAAGGCCAAGGGCGACCAGGCGCAGGCCGAGCAGTGGTACCGGCGCGCGCTGGCGCTGAAGGAACGCGAATTCGGCGTGCGCAGCGTCGACTACTTGCACAGCGCCGAAGGCCTGGCGAAGGCGCTGGCCGCGCGTGGCGCCTTGCCCGAGGCGAGCGCGCTGATGCAGCGCAACCTGGAGCTGGCGCGCGCGCTGTACGGCGCGCAGAGCCCGTTGCTGGCCGATGCGGAAAACGAACTGGCGTCGGTGTACCAGGATGCCGGCGATTTCGCCGCGGCACGCGCGCACTATCTGCAGGCGCTGGCGATGCTGCCGGCGCTGGGGCTGTCGCAAAGCGTCGACCATGCGCGCTATCTCAACAACCTGGCCACGCTGGAGGAATCGCGTGGCGACCTGCAGGCCGCCGAAGACCTGTACCGGCAATCCTGGCAGATCCGCCGCCAGCGGCTGGAGGCGGACAATCCGATGACGCTCAACGCCGAAGGCAACCTTGGCCGCATGCTGATGCGCCAGGGCCGGCTGGGCGAGGCCGAGCCGCTGCTGCGGCATGCCTACGACGGCATGGCGCGGCTGTATCCGCTCGACCATCCGCGGCAACTGGTGCAGCGCCTGAGCCAGGTGGAGCTGCGCATGCGCCGCGGCGAACTGGCGCGCGCGCAACGCGAGCTGGACGCGATCCGGCCCGCGCCGGGCTGGCCATCGACGCAGCTGCAGCGGCGCCGCGACATGCTGGCCGCGGAACTGGCGCAGCGCGCCGGCGACAGCGCCGCCGCGCTGCGCGGCTGGGAACGGGTGGTGCAGGCGAACCAGGCCGAACTGGGCAGCGCGGCGGTGCCGACGGCGATGGCGCGGGTGTCGCTGGCCGAAGCCCTGCTCGCCGTGGAGCGGCGCGACGAGGCGCGTGCGCAACTGCAACAGGCGCGGCCGGTGCTGGTCGCGCAACTGGCGCCGCAGGCCGAACTGCTGCGGCGGCTGGATGCCGGTCAACAGACGCTGGCGCTGCGTTGAGCGGGTGCGCAGCGCACGCAGCACCGACACAGGCCTTATCGCAAGCACTCCACAGCGAGTGCACAGGCCTCGCCGGTGCCGCCGCAGCTGCGCCAGCGGCCGCGCTCGGGTAGGGTGGCGCGGTATCCGATATGGGGAATGCGCATGTCCGTTTCGAAGTTTTCCGTCGCCTGCCTGGCGCTTGCGCTGGGTCTGCCGTCGCTGGCCGGCGCCGCCGACCGCGTCACCGGCCAGCCGTTCGCCACGCGTTCGGAAGTGATCGCGCCGCACGCGATGGCCGCCACCTCGCAACCGCTGGCCACGCAGATCGCGCTGGACACGATGAAGGCGGGCGGTTCGGCGGTGGACGCGGCGATCGCCGCCAACGCCGCGCTCGGCTTGATGGAGCCGACCGGCAACGGCGTCGGCGGCGACCTGTTCGCGATCGTGTGGGATCCGAAGACGCACAAGCTCTACGGCTACAACGGCTCGGGCCGTTCGCCCAGATCGCTGACCCTGGCCGAGTTCCAGCGCCGCGGGCTCAAGGACATTCCGCCGACCGGGCCGTTGCCGGTGTCGGTGCCGGGCGCGGTGGATGGCTGGTTCGCGCTGCATGAGCGCTTCGGGCGCACCACGATGGCGCAGAACCTGGCCCCGGCGATCCGCTACGCGCGCGAGGGCCACCCGGTGGCCGAGACGATCGCCTACTACTGGGACCGCTCGGTGCCGCGGCTGTCGCAGTACCCCGGCTTCAAGGAGCAGTTCACCATCGACGGCCATGCGCCGCGCAAGGGCGAACTGTGGAAGAACCCGAACCTGGCCAACACCCTGCAGCAGATCGCCGACGGCGGCCGCGACGCGTTCTACAAGGGGCCGATCGCGCGCACCATCGACGCCTATTTCAAGGCCAACGGAGGCTTCCTCAGCTACGACGACCTGGCCAGCCACCACGGCGAATGGGTCGAGCCGGTCAGCACCAATTACCGCGGCTACGACGTGTGGGAGCTGCCGCCCAACAGCCAGGGCATCGCCGCGCTGCAGATGCTCAACATCCTGGAGGGCTACGACTTCTCGAAGATCCCGTTCGGCTCGGCCGAGCACATCCATCTGTTCGCCGAGGCCAAGAAACTGGCCTTCGCCGACCGCGCGCGCTTCTATGCCGACCCGGCGTTCCAGCCGGCGCCGCTGGCCAAGCTGATCTCCAAGGACTACGCCGCGCAGCGCCGCGCGCTGATCTCGATGGACAAGGCGCTGAAGGAAGTGCAGCCGGGCACGCCGAAGCAGTTGGAGGAAGGCGACACCATCTACCTGACCGTGGCCGATGCCGACGGCATGATGGTGTCGCTGATCCAGTCCAACTACCGCGGCATGGGCAGCGGCATGGCGCCGCCGGGCCTGGGTTTCATCCTGCAGGACCGCGGCGAGATGTTCGTGCTGAACAAGGACCACCCCAACGGCTACGCGCCGGGCAAGCGTCCGTTCCAGACCATCATCCCCGCGTTCGTGACCAAGGACGGCAAGCCGTGGCTGAGCTTCGGCGTGATGGGCGGGGCGATGCAGCCGCAGGGCCACGTGCAGATCGTGATGAACCTGGTCGATTTCCACATGAACCTGCAGGAGGCCGGCGACGCGCCGCGGATCCAGCACGAAGGCTCCACCGAGCCGACCGGGCAGGCCACGGCGATGCGCGACGGCGGCGAACTGAACCTGGAGACCGGTTTCTCCTACGATGCGATCCGCGACCTCATGCGCAAGGGCCACCGGGTGATCTTCGCCGACGGGCCCTACGGCGGCTACCAGGCGATCGCCCGCGACCCGGCCAGCGGCGTGTACTACGGCGCCTCGGAAAGCCGCAAGGACGGCCAGGCCGCCGGCTACTGAGCCGGCGCCGCCGCTGCGCGCGCCGGCGCCGCCCGCGCGCTCACTCCTGCGCTGGCGCGCGCTCCGCCGTGCCACGCGCCTGCTGCTGCGCCGCCTGCTCGCGCGCGATCCACGCCTCGATCATGTGCCGGGCGCGTTGTGCGCGGCGGCGTTCGCGGGTGTGCTCGGCGTCGAGCACGCGGTACAGCGAGACGATCACCAGCACCATCAGCAGCGCGAACGGCAGGGCGGCGATGGTGATCATGCCCTGCAGCGCGTCCAGGCCGCCGGCCAGCAACAGCACCGCCGCGATCAGCGCCACCGCCACGCCCCATAGCAGCTTGCGCGCCAGCGGCGGATCGCCGGCCTCGTCGGTGGACATGCTGGCCAGTACCAGCACCGCCGAGTCGGCCGAGCTGACGAAGAAGATCATCAGCAACAGCAAGGCCACGCTCGACAGCAGCAGCGAGCCGGGCAGGCTGTCGAACAGGGTGAACAGCACCGTTTCGTAGCCGTTGCCCAGCGCCTGCAACATGTCGACGTGGCCGAACAGCTGCGACCATAGCGCGGTACCGCCGAACACCGAGAACCACACGAAGCCGAGCAAGGTGGGGGCCAGCACCACCCCCACCACGAACTCGCGGATGCTGCGTCCGCGCGAGACGCGGGCGATGAACGCGCCGACGAACGGCGCCCAGGCGATCCACCACGCCCAGTAGAAGATGGTCCACTCCGCCACCCACTTGCTGCCGGAGAACGGCGACATGCGCAGGCTCATCGTCACCAGCTGGTTGAGATAGGAGCCCAGCGTGGTGGTGAAGGTGTCGAAGATGAAGCCGGTCGGGCCCAGTACCAGCACCGCGGCCAGCAGCAGCGCGGCCAGCGCCAGGTTGAAGTTGGACAGCCACTTGATGCCGCGTTCCACGCCGCTGGCGGTGGAGGCCATGTACAGCACGAACGCCACCGCGATGATGGCCATCTGCACCGGAACGCTCGCCTGCACGCCGAACACGCGCTGCAGGCCGGCGGCGATCTGGATGGTGCCGAAGCCCAGCGTGGTGGCCACGCCGATCGCGGTGGCCACCACCGCGGCGATGTTCACCGCCCGACCGATCCAGCCGCGGTGGTGGCGGCCGATCACCGGCTGCAGCATGTCGCTGACCAGCCCGCGGCCGTTGCGGTTGTACTGGAACCAGGCCATCGCCAGGCCGATCAGCGCATAGATCGCCCACGGATGCAGGCCCCAGTGGAAGAACGCGTAGCGCATCGCCGCGCGCGCGGCGTCCATGCTTTCGGGCGGCAGGCCTTCCGGCGGCTTGAGGAAGTGCGAGACCGGCTCGGCCGCGCCCCAGAACACCAGGCCGATGCCCATGCCGGCGGCGAACAGCATCGACAGCCAGCTGGCGCGCGAGAAGTCCGGCTCGGCGTCCTCGCCGCCGATGCGCAGATGGCCGAAGCGGCCGAACGCCAGATACAGCATGAAGGCCAGGGTCAGGAACACCACCAGCAGGTACATCCAGCCGGCGCCGCGGACGACCTGGGCCAGCGCCGCCTGCACCACGTCGTCGAACGGGCCGGGCGCGACGCCCGCGATCAGCACCAGCAAGGCCACCAGCGCGATGGAAATACGGAACACCATGGAAGGAGCGTCTCCGATCAGGGAATCGAGAGGGAGCGCGCCGGCCCTGCGGCATGCGCAGGCGAGCGGCACGCAGCGGTTGCCGGTCTGCACGCGCTGCGGCGGCAGCGCGGGGCAACGCGCGAACGAAGCGGGCGAGGATAGCGAGCGGATCGTCATGGCGCCGTTATGGCGCGTTCCGGTGCTTGCGGCGTGCACGCCTCGCGATGCGCCAGCGCAGGCGGCCATGCCATTGGCCCGTGCGGCCCGCGCCGCTGCATTGCGAGGCTGCGTCTACGGCAGCGTCCACCTTCGCCGCACGTGGCGGTCGCCGCGGACGCGGTGGCCGGCCCCGATGGCATGGATGGCCAGGCGGCCCGCACCTGAATCCGCCAGGCAGCGGGCATGACGCCGGTCCCGGTTGCGCGCGTATTCGCTCAGGTTGCACGGTGGCGGCCGATACCATGGCGGAAGGAGTCCTGGAGGGGAAGGCCATGTCGTTGTTCACACGCAATCCGGATGCCGACGCCGGACCCGCCGCGGCCTTGCCGGACGCGCCGGTGGCGCTGCTGCGGCTGGATCCGCAGGGCCGGATCCGCGCCGTCAACCGTGCCGCGCTGGATCTGCTCGGGGTGCAAGCGGAGGCCTTGCTCGGCGAGCCCAGCGAGGCGGTGTGGGGCCTGCCGCTGGCGGCGCTGGCCGGCGTCGAGGGCAGCTGGCAGGCATCGCCGGACGATCCGGCGCGGCGCGTGCGCTACCAGCGCGATCGCGATGGCGAGGGCTGGCTGCTGTCGCTGCCGCATCCGGAAACCGCCGCGCTGCTGCGCGACGTCGCCCTGCTCGGCGCCGGACAGGCGCAGGGCGCCACCAGCCCGGCGCTGCAGGCGCTGGCGCAGCAGCTGCAGGCCGGCGCGGCGGCGCAGGCGCTGCTGGAACGGGTCGGCGAGCGCCTGACCGGCTGCGACCTGGACCTGGGCCTGAGCACGCCGCTGTCCGCGCAGGAGACCGAGGCGATGGCCGGGCGGCGCCTGTCGGCCGGGTTCGGCAACCTGGCCGAGGCGATCCGCCAGGCGGTGGCGCTGTCGCTGCAGATCGCCGCCGACGTGCCGCAGGTGGTCGCCGAGAACGACGAACTGGCGCAGCAATCGCAGGCCCAGATGGACGCGCTGCAGACGGTGGTGGCCACCACCCGGCGGTTGCTGCAGGGCTTGCAGGCGATGGACCAGGAATTGCGCGCGGTGATCGCGGTGGCGGCCAGCGCCGACGACAGCGCGCGCCAGGGCGTGGAGGCGGCGCGCGCGCTGGGCCAGGCGATGCGCGAGGTGGAGCGACGCTCGGCGCGCGCCACCGAGGTCATCGAGGTGATCGACGCGGTCGCCTTCCAGACCAACATCCTGTCGATCAACGCCAGCATCGAGGCGGTGCATGCCGGCGCGGCCGGGCGCGGCTTCGCCGTGGTCGCCAGCGAGATCCGGCGCCTGGCCGAGCGCGCCGCTGCCGCCGCGCGCGACGTGCGCGGCATCCTCGGCGAGACCGGCAGCGCCCTGAACGACAGCGCCGCCTCGGCGCAGCGCACCGAGCAGGTGCTCGGCGGCATCGGCCAACTGCTCGGCCGCGCCAGCGCGGCGATGGAGACCGTGGCCACCCGCGTCGCCGCGCAGGGCGAGGAGATCGGCGGCATCGATCGCGCGGTCGAGCACGCGGTGGGGCTCAGCCGCAGCAACCTGGAGCATGTCGAGCGGGTGGTGGAACGCAGCGCGGCGCTGGCCGCCGGCAGCGCCACCCTGCACGACTGCGTGGGCCTGTTCCGCTTGCCGGCCGATCCGATGCAGCAGCCGCGCCACGCGCGCGTCCGCGAACTGGCGACGGCGACCGCGGCCAGGATCGGGCGTGCCTTGGCCGATGCGATCGCGCGCGGGCGCATCGGCGAGGATGCGCTGTTCTCCACCGACTACACGCCGATCGCCGGCATCGATCCGCCCAAGTACCGCACCGCCTTCGATGCGCTGTGCGACGAACTGCTGCCGCCCTTGCAGGAACCGCTGCTGGCCGCGCATCCGTGGATCGTGTTCGCGATCTGCGCCAACCCGGACGGTTACGTGCCGACCCACAACCTGCGCTTCAGCCAGCCGCTGAGCGGCGACCGCGCCCGCGACCTGGTCGGCAACCGCACCAAGCGCATGTTCACCGATCGGGTCGGGCGCAGCGTCGGCCGCCACACCCAGCCCTATCTGTTGCAGGTGTATCGGCGCGATACCGGGCAGATCCTGTTCGACCTGTCGGTGCCGGTGCATGTGCGCGGCCGCCACTGGGGCGGGTTGCGCGTGGCCTACGTGCTGGAATGAGCGCCGCGGCGAACGCCGCACAAAAAAACGCCACCGGTGTTGAGCCGGCGGCAGGGAGAGAGAGACGTCGTTCTTGTGGGACCCAGGCTAGGCGCGGCATGTGGCCGGGGTTTGCCGCAAGGCCGTGCGCGCGTGGCGGCGCTGACAAGAAGCGGCCCCGGTTGTGCGCCGATTCAGCTGCGCGCGGTTGGCTGCCGCCGCAGAAACGGGTCTAATGGGCGCAGAAGCGGGGGTACCGCCGGCGCAGGCCGCGGTTGAGACAGTCCCTTCGAACCTGATCCGGTTGATACCGGCGTAGGGAAGCTTCGCAAGCCCGGTCCGTGCGCCCTTCGCGCCGGGGCCGTGCCCGCGCCGCCGCTTCGTCCGTGCTGCGAGTTCGCTCGCAACCGCCCGCACCCGTTGTGGGCTTCCAGAACCAGGACGAATGCCGATGAATGCCGTACCCAGCCCGTTGCTGCAGCAAGCCGATACCCTGTCCGAGTCGGTGACCCGGCCGATTCCCGGTTCGCGCAAGATCTTCGTGCCAGGCTCGCGTCCCGACCTGCGCGTGCCGATGCGCGAGATCGGGCTGACCCGCACCCCGACCCTGTTCGGCGGCGAAGACAATCCGCCGGTCACCGTCTACGACACCTCCGGCCCGTACACCGACCCGGATGCGGCCATCGACCTGCGCGCCGGCCTGGCGCCGTTGCGCGCGCGCTGGATCGAGGAGCGTGGCGACACCGCGGCGCTGGACCAGCCCAGTTCCGAGTTCGGCCGCGGCCGCGAGCGCAACGCGCGGCTGGATGCGGTGCGCTTCCCGGCCCGGCACCTGCCGCGGCGCGCGCTGGCCGGCGCCAACGTCACCCAGATGCACTATGCGCGCCGCGGCATCGTCACTCCGGAGATGGAGTTCGTCGCGATCCGCGAGAACCAGCGGCTGGAGGCGGTGCGCGATGCGATGCTGCGCAAGCAGCATCCCGGCGAGGCGTTCGGCGCCAGCATCCAGCACGTGATCACGCCGGAGTTCGTGCGCGACGAGATCGCCCGCGGCCGCGCCATCCTGCCCAACAACATCAACCATCCGGAAAGCGAGCCGATGATCATCGGCCGCAACTTCCTGACCAAGATCAACGCCAACATCGGCAACAGCGCGCTCAGCTCGGGCATCGCCGAGGAAGTGGAGAAGCTGGTGTGGTCGATCCGCTGGGGCGGCGACACGGTGATGGACCTGTCCACCGGCAAGCACATCCACGAGACCCGCGAGTGGATCATCCGCAATTCGCCGGTGCCGATCGGCACGGTGCCGATCTACCAGGCGCTGGAGAAGGTCGACGGGCGTGCCGAGGAACTGACCTGGGAGATCTTCCGCGACACGCTGATCGAGCAGGCCGAGCAGGGCGTGGACTACTTCACCATCCACGCCGGGGTGCTGTTGCGCTACGTGCCGCTGACCGCCAGGCGCGTCACCGGCATCGTCTCGCGCGGCGGCTCGATCCTGGCCAAGTGGTGCCTGGCGCACCACCGCGAGAACTTCCTCTACACCCACTTCGAGGACATCTGCGAGATCATGAAGGCCTACGACGTCGCCTTCTCGCTGGGCGACGGGCTGCGCCCGGGCTGCATCGCCGATGCCAACGACGCGGCGCAGTTCGGCGAACTGGAGACGCTCGGCGAGCTGACCAGGATCGCGTGGAAGCACGACGTGCAGACCATGATCGAAGGCCCCGGCCACGTGCCGATGCAGCTGATCAAGGAGAACATGGACAAGCAGCTGCGCGAATGCGGCGAGGCGCCGTTCTACACGCTGGGCCCGCTGACCACCGACATCGCGCCCGGCTACGACCACATCACCTCGGCGATCGGCGCGGCGATGATCGGCTGGTTCGGCACCGCGATGCTGTGCTACGTGACGCCCAAGGAACACCTGGGCCTGCCCAACCGGCAGGACGTGCGCGACGGCATCATGGCCTACAAGATCGCCGCGCATGCGGCCGACCTGGCCAAGGGCCATCCCGGCGCGCAGGTGCGCGACAACGCGCTGTCCAAGGCGCGCTTCGAATTCCGCTGGGACGACCAGTTCCATCTCGGCCTGGATCCGGAGAAGGCCAAGGACTTCCACGACGAGACCCTGCCCAAGGACGCGCACAAGCTGGCGCACTTCTGCTCGATGTGCGGGCCGCACTTCTGTTCCATGAAGATCACCCAGGACGTGCGCGACTACGCCGCCGAGCACGGCGTGGACGCCGGCGCGGCGCTGCAGGCCGGCATGGCCGAGAAGTCGGCGCAGTTCCTGGACGCCGGCGCCGAGGTCTACCGGGCGCAATAGCCGGGCCATGCCGCCGCCGTGGCGTGCGCTTGTCTATGATGCGCGCACGCCACTTCCGGAATCCCGCATGCTCCGCTACGCGCTCGCCCTGCGCCGCCACCCGTCCGCGTTGCTGCTGGGCGTGCAGTTGCTGGGCCTGCTGCTGTATCCGCTGATGGAGGACACCGCGGCCGGGCGCGCGCTGTTCGGCGCGTTCGGCATCGTGGTGCTGGGCCTGGCGCTGTGGGTGGTCAACCGCAGCCCGTCGGTGCTGTGGATCGCCTGGTGCCTGGCGGTGCCGTCGGTGGTGCTGTCGATCGCCGCGGCGCTGCGCCACAGCCCCGGGCTCGGCGCGTTCGCGCAACTGCTGGAAAGCCTGCTGTATTTCTATACCGCGGCCAGCCTGATCGCCTACATGCTGCAGGACCACGAGGTCACCCGCGACGAACTGTATGCGGCCGGCGCGACCTTCACCTTGCTGGCGTGGGCGTTCGCCTTCGCGTTCTCGGTGTGCCAGCAATGGCTGCCCGGCAGCTTCACCGCCGCGCAGATGACGCAATCGCCGCGCACCTGGATGGAACTGCTGTACCTGAGTTTCAGCGTGCTGTCCGGGGTCGGCCTCAGCGACGTGCTGCCGGTGCTGCCGCTGGCGCGTTCGCTGGTGATGCTCGAGCAGTTCGCCGGGGTGATGTACATCGCCCTGGTGGTGTCGCGGCTGATTGGGCTCAGCGTCACACGCAAATCCAAAGCCTGAACTGCGGCCAAAAAAAACGCGCCAAGTGGCGCGTAATCTTGCAACGTTTATGTGAATTGCGTCGGCGGAGAGAGAGCCTGTCATTGCTTCGCCGCGGTTGGCGGCGGCAACGACTAGGGTAGAATTTGTCGGCGTCGCCACGCCTGGCTGCATTCGTCGCATTGGTTTGCCGAATCTGCCCGTTGACGCCACACGGTGCCACTTGCGCCGTGACGTGGCTCCCACCCAAACGCAGATCGTCGTTGCCTTAGTCGCGCATGTCCTCGCCATCTCCTGCCACCCCGCTGCTTCCGGAACGGTTGCAGGTCGGCGATTGCCTGGTGCTGCTGTCGTTGCGCGAAGTGCATGCGCCGCGCGCGCGGCGGCCGCAGCGGCTCACGCCCAAGGCGATGGGCGTGCTGCGCGTGCTGCTGGCGCAGCCGGGGCAGGTGGTGGAGCGCGAGACGCTGCTGGCCCAGGTGTGGCCGGACACGCAGCCGACCAACGATGTGGTGACCCAGGCCATCACCCAATTGCGCAAGGCCTTCGCCGCCGGTGCGAAGGGCGATGCGCCGGCCTATATCGAAACCCTGGCCAAGACCGGCTACCGCCTGGTCGCGCCGGTGCAGGCGCTGGCGGAAGTGGACGCGGAGGCGAGCGCACCGGCGGTCGCGGCGGTGGCCGAGGCCCAGGAGAGGCAGGCCGATGCCGCCGCGGCCGTGTCGTCGGCGGCCGGGGCAGTGCCGCCGTCCGCCGCCGCCGCTGTAGCTGCGCCGCCGCCGCGCCGCTGGCAGGCGTTGCTGGCCGCGGTGGCCGGCGCCGGCCTGATGATGCTGGCGGTGCTGGTCTGGTGGCTGCCGCGCGGCGACCAGGACACGCTCGGCAGCGAGCAGGAGCGGGTGGTCGGCAGCCCGGAGCGGCCGTACCGGCTGATCACCACGATGCCGGGCTTCGAACTGGAGCCGGCCTTGTCGCCGGATGGCGCGCAGGTGGCGTATGCCGCGGGGATCGAGGGCCGCGAGGGCACGCAGCTGCTGGTGCAGGCGACCGGCCGTGCCGCCGGCAGCGCGCCGCCGCGGCCGCTCGGCGTGCCGGGCAAGGGCGATTCCGATCGCCTGCCGGCCTGGTCGCCGGACGGCCGCCGCATCGCCTTCGCCCGGCTCGGGCCGGACGGGCGCTGCCAGGTGATGGTGGTGGCCGCGGACGGGCGCGGCGCCGCGCGCGAGGCCACGCGCTGCGACGGCACCGAATTGCTCAGTTTCGACTGGACCCCGGACGGGCGCGGGCTGCTGTTCGGCAGCATGACCGGGCGCCAGCCCAGCCGCGGCATCCGCGTGCTCGACCTGGCCAGCGGTCACTGGCGCGCGCTGTCCTACACGGTCGCCGCGGGCGACTTCGACTACGCGCCGCGCTATTCGCCCGACGGGCAGTGGATCGCGTTCGTGCGCAATCCGCAGATGGGCGGCCTGTGGCGGATGCCGGCCGCGGGCGGCCGCGCCGAGCCGCTGACCCGCGAGTTCGCCGAGATCCGCGGCTGGGACTGGACCCAGGACGGGCGCGGCCTGGTGTTCGGGCGCCGGGTCGACAGCGAGACCCGGCTGTACCGGCTGGACACCGCCTCGCAGCGCCTGCGCGACCTGGACCTGGGCGATGCGCAGTCGCCGACCCTGTCGCGCGACGGCGAGCGGCTCGCCTTCGTGCACCGGCGCCCGCAGTTCGCGCTGTATCGCATCGCCGCCGCGGACCGCCAGGGCAAGCGCGAGAGCCAGCGCCTGTTCGCCTCCACCGGGCGCGACAACCAGCCGGTGATCGCGCCCGACGGCCAGCAGTTGGCCTTCACCTCCGACCGTTCCGGCAGCTATGCCTTGTGGTGGGGCGATGTGACCCGGCCGCAGTCGCTGCGCCAGATCGAGGGCCTGCGCCCGGAAACCCGGCAGCCGCCGGCCTGGTCGGCCGACAGCCAGTCGCTGCTGGTCAGCGGCCGCGATGCGCAGGGACGCTCGATGATCTACGAGGTGCGGCCGCAGTCGGGCAGCGTCGTGCCCTTGCCGGTGCCGTCCGGCGAGCCGCTGCAGGCGCTGTACACCGCCGATCCGGCGCAGCTGCTGGTGCTGCTCGGCGAGGACGGGCACACCCGCCTGCAGTTGTACGACCGGCGCAGCCTGCCGTGGCGGCGGCTGGCGTCGCTGGACGACGTGTCGCAGTTGCGCGTGGATCCGGACAGCGGCCAGGTGCTGTTCACCCGCCTGGCGCGCAGCGGCCTGTGGCGCGCCGACGCGACGCTGGACCCGGCCAGCGTGGCGGTGGTCGACAACGCGGTGCCGTCGCTGTGGCGCTACCGCACCTGGGCGCTCGGCGCGGGCGGGGAGGTGCGCTACCTGTTCCCGACCGGCGAGTGCGCCAGCCGGCTGGCGCGGATCGGCGGCGGGCTCGGCGACAGCGTGTGCCTGGACCGCGACCGGCTCAGTTCGGTCAACGGCTTCAGCATCGACCGGCGCAGCGGCGACGTGTATGCGTCGCTGGCGGTGGAGGACGGCAGCGACATCGGCTTCATGCGCATGCCCGAGAGCGCCGGCTGGTTCTCGGTGATCACCTCCAAGTGGCTGCTGCACAAGGGAAAATGAGCTTCGTAAGTTGTTCGTGACGGCGTCGTGCCGATTTCGGACAAATATCGCCACATCGTCCTGACCCTGCCGCCACATCCGGCAAGACTGCGCGCCGGTTCGAGCAAAGCGGGTGCAGCGGATGCGACAAGTCTTCGTGGCCGATCGTGGGCAACAACGGATGCTGGACAACGAGGAGGCGCCGGTCGGCTCGGCCTGCCTGGGCGCCGCGCGCCTGGGCAGCCTGCAGGCCTCGGCCGCCGCGTTCACGGTCTGGATCCAGCTGCGCGGCAGCGCCTGGATCGACGCCAAGGAAGGCCGCTTCGAACTGCAGCGCGGCCAGTGGCTGGCGTTCGAGCGCGATTCGCGGCCGCTGGTGCAGGCCGATCGCGACGGCCTGTGCATCGGCCTGAGCCTGGATGCCGATGCGTTGAAGGCGCTGGGGCGCATGGCCGATGCCACGCTGTACGCCGGCCGCGGCGCATTGCCGCCGCGCGAGGCGCGCATCGCATTGCGCCTGTGGCGGCAGGCGGCGGCGCGCCCGGGCGACGTGCTGGCGATGCGGCCGGTGCTGCTGCACCTGGCCTCGATGCAGGGCGAACTGTCGCGCCGCGTGCAGCGCTGCCCGGGGCGTTCGCGGGTGCGCAAGCGCCAGGTGTTCGGACGCATGCAGCGCGCGCATCTGTACCTGGAAGGGCACCGCGACCGCGTGGTGCGGATCAGCGAACTGGCCGAGCTGACCAACTTCTCCAGCTGGTATCTGTCCAAGACCTTCCAGAGCCTGTACGAGGAGAGCCCGCAGGCGCTGTCGGCGCGGCTGCGCCTGGAGCGCGCCGCGGACCTGCTGCGCGACACGGCGATGATGATCGGCGAGGTCGCCGCGGCCAGCGGCTTCGACAATTGCTGCAGCTTCGCCCGCGCCTTCCGCGCGCGCTTCGGCGTGTCGGCTTCGCAATATCGGCAGGCGGCGATGGTCCCGCCAGATTCGGCAAAGTCTGCGAACGGCCGCAGCAAAGCGCCGGTGCTCACCGGAACGTAACGTGCCCAGGGCGCTTAACACGCCCCTAACGTTACCCTGGAGAGATTGATGAACCTTCGCACTTCCGCAGTGCGGCTGGGCCTGTTGCCCGCCAGCATCGCGATCGCGTTGACGCCGGCCCTTGCCGGCGCGCAAGAGTCCACCGCCACCGACGGCAACCCGACCAACCTCGACCGCATCGAGGTCACCGGTTCGCGCATCCGTCAGGCCAGTTCCGAGACCGCGCAGCCGGTGATCGCGCTGCAGCGCGCCGATATCGAGAAGCAGGGCTACACCAGCGTCGCCGATATCGTGCAGAACCTGTCGGCGACCGGTTCGCCGGCGATCAGCCGCGCCGATGCGCTGTCCTCGGGCGAAGAAGTCGGCGGCCAGTACGTCGATCTGCGCAACCTGGGCCCGCAGCGCACCCTGGTGCTGCTGGACGGCAAGCGCATGGGCGTCAGCTCCGGCGGCTACACCGACCTGGCCTCGATCCCGACCTCGATGGTCGAGCGCGTGGAAGTGCTGACCGACGGCGCCTCGGCGCTGTACGGCTCCGACGCCATCGCCGGCGTGATCAACGTGATCACCCGCAAGAACTTCGACGGCCTGGAAGCCAGCGCCTACGTCGGCCAGTACGGCCAGGGCGACGGCCACAAGGAAACCTACAACTTCGTCTACGGCACCAGCAACGACCGCGGTTCGCTGACCCTGGGCGCCGAGTACAGCAAGGAAGATCCGGTCTACGCCAAGGACCGCGATTACAGCGCCTCGCCGAACGGCTCCTTCCACCCGGTCCCGACCGCCGACGCCTCCAACGGCTGGAGCGCGATCAGCGAGAAGGGCGTGCTGATCGACGGCGCCGGCAACATGTATTCGCTGAATCCGGGCGGCAACCCGCGCAACTTCGCCGACTACCACGATTTCAGCAACGCCGACCTGTCCAACCCGAGCCAGCAGATGTTCCTGCAGACCGGGATCGAGCGCCGCTCGGTGTTCGCCAACGGCAACTTCGACTTCACCGACAACGTCCGCGGTACCGCCAGCGTGCTGTACACCGAGCGCGAGACGCTGCAGCAGATCGCCGGCTATCCGTACCGTTCGGTCGCCTACGACACCCCGCTGTCGGGCCAGAGCTACTTCAACCCGCTGCCGGGCCAGGACGTCGACTTCATGCGCCGTACCTGGGAAGTGCCGCGCCAGACCCGTTCCGAACTCAACACCTTCCGCTTCAGCGGCGGGCTCGAAGGTTCGTTCCAGCTGGGCGACAACTACTGGGATTGGGACGTCGGCTACGTCTACAACCGCAACAAGGGCACCAAGACCGGCACCGGCAACCTGTTCATCCCGAACGTCAAGAACGCGGTCGGCCCGTCGTTCCTGGACAGCGACGGCGTGGTCAAGTGCGGCTCGGCCGGCAACGTGATCGCCGGTTGCACGCCGTGGAACCCGCTGCTGCCGTACGGCGCCGCCGGTGCCGGCTCGCTGGCCGATCCGGCCCTGCAGGCCTACCTGTTCCTGCCGTCGCACGACACCTCCGAGACCACCACCAAGGTCTACAGCGCCAACCTCAGCGGCACCATCATGGCGCTGCCGGCCGGCGACCTGGCGATGGCCGCCGGTATCGAGCACCGCAGCGAAGACGCGCGCTACGATCCCGACGCGCTGCTGCAGTCGGGCCTGAGCACCGACCTGGCCGGCGCGCCGACCAAGGGCGGCTATTCGCTGGACGAGGTGTACCTGGAGTTCAACATCCCGGTGCTGGCCGACCTGCCGTTCGCCAAGGAACTGTCGTTCGACGTGGCCGGCCGCTATTCCGACTACGACACCTTCGGCGACACCACCAACAGCAAGTTCGGCCTGAAGTGGAAGCCGATCGACGACCTGCTGGTGCGCGGCACCTACGCCACCGGCTTCCGTGCGCCGACCGTGTCCGACCTGTACGGCGGCACCTCGCAGACCTTCGACTCCTACACCGATCCGTGCGACACCCTGTTCGGTGCCGCCACCCGCAACGCGGGCGTGGCCGGGCGCTGCGGCGCCGCGGTGCCGGCGAACTTCCGCCAGGAAGCCTCCGGCGGCGTGGACGCCAGCGGCCCCGGGTCGCAGTCGAACTACGCGTACCTGTCCGGCTCCAACCCGGAGCTGCTGCCGGAAACCTCCAAGACCTACACGCTGGGCCTGGTCTACAGCCCGAGCTACGTGAACGGCCTGGACATCAGCCTGGACTGGTGGAAGATCCGCATCGACGACGTCATCGCAGCCGAGTCGGTCACCTCCATCCTCAACCAGTGCTACGTGCAGAACATCGGCGCGGCCTGCGACCGTTTCGTGCGTGACGCCACCAGCGGCCAGGTCATCGACGTGACCCGGACCCTGATCAACGGCGGCTACCAGGAAACCGCCGGCTACGATCTGGGCGTGCGTTATCGCCTGAACGACACCGGCTTCGGCAACTTCGTGTTCGACTGGAAGACCACCTACGTGGACTACCAGGAATACAAGCGCGACAACGAATCGGAAACGCCGGTCGAGCAGCGCAACGGCTGGGGCAGCAGCGACTGGGGTTCCAACTTCCGCCTGCGTTCCAACCTGAACGTGGATTGGAGCTACGGCGACTTCGGCGTCAACTGGGGCGTGCGTTACTACTCCGGTCTGCGCGAGGCATGTGCGTACGACCTGGGCGGCGGTTCGGAGTGCAACGAGCCGGGCTTCACCTCCGCGTACACGCTGGAGCAGCCGTCGCGCACGGTCGGTTCCAACACCTTCCACGACGTGCAGATCCGCTACAACGCACCGTGGGATGCCACCGTGTCGCTGGGCGCCAACAACGTGTTCAACCACCAGGGCCCGATCATGTACAGCCAGCCCAACTCGAACTTCTCCTACAACGGAAGCTTCGATATCGGCCGCATGCTCTACATGAAGTACACCCAGCGCTTCTGATCCACCGGCGTCTGAGCCAGAAGAAGACGGGCCGCAAGGCCCGTCTTTTTTTGTTTGCGGCTCGCGGCGAACGCCGCTGCGGCGAGAGGGTGAGCGGGTGAGCGGGCGAGGGTCTCGCGCACGGCATGGCCGGGGACAACAGCGAAACCCAGTCGCTTATTCCTGCTTTTGGGCGCTCGGTGCGCTTTCGACGCTGGCGCACGACGCGCATCGCCGGAATCGCTGGAATCGCCAGCACGCCGCCATCGGTAGCGCCGCGCAGGACGCCGCCCATGCTTTCGATGCGATCGCGATGGGCATGCCCGTCAAGCAAACCCGTTTCCCTGGAAAGGCCGCTGCGCTGCCGCGGCAGCGCAGCCCCGGCTAGGCCGAGGTCAGCCCCATCAGGTTTTCCGCCTGTTCGCGCCAGCTCGGCAGCTTGTTCAACACGCCGGTCTTGGCCAGGTAGTCCTCGTCGATCTCCGAGCCGCTGGCCAGCGCCATCGCCACGTGCACCGCGCCGGTGACCCAGAAGCTGCGGGTGCTGGAACGCTGCGGCTGGCGGTGGAACGCCACCGCCTCGATGATCGGCATCGGCAGGCCCCACAGGCCGAGCAGGTAGGCGCCCGCCTCGGCGTGGCCGGGACGCTCCTCGTCGCCCTCGGCGGCCGGCTCGCGTTCGTTGCGGATGCCCGGCAGCAGCAGGCCGATGTCGGCCAGCAGCGCCGCGGTCGCGCCCAGTTCGGCGCTGGAGGACGGCAGCATCTTCGAGGCCAGCTTCGAGGCCAGCAGCGAGCGCTGCTGCAGCGCGTTGCGTTCGGCGTTGGACAAGGCCTGCACCGAGAACACTTCGCTGGCCAGGACCAGGTCGCGCAAGGTGGCGATGCCCAGCCGGGTCACCGCGGTGCGCAGGTCGGAAATCGTGCGGCCGTTGGAGAAGTAGGCCGAGTTGCACAGCTGCAGCACCTTGGCCGCGATGGCCGGATCGGCCGAGACCAGCTTGGCCAGGTCGGCGGCGTTGCTGCCGTCGTCCTGCTCCAGCGCATGCATCAGGCTCAGGTACAGATGCGGCGGCGACGGCAGCTTCTCGATGCGGCCGATGCTGGTGCGCAGCCGGGGATCGCCGAGCAGCTCCTGCAGTTCCTCGATGCTGGTGACCGCCTCGAGCAGCATTTCCGGCGACAGCGGCAGCGGCAGGAAGCGGTGCGCCACGCCGATGATCCGCGCCGGCGGGGCGCGGTTGCTCTGCTCGGCGTCGATCAGCGCGATGCGGATGGTTTCCGGGCTCAGCGTGCGGATCTGGCCGAGCAGGGTGGCCGTGGTCAGGTCCGGCAGTGCCGGCGCCGCGATCACCGCATCCAGGTGCACGGTCGCGGCGGCGGCGATGGCGGCATTGCCGTCGGCCACGGTCTGGACCTGCCAGTCCTCGCCCAATTCGCGGATGTATTCGGTGACTTCGGCCGGCAGGCTCGCTTCGTCGCCGACGAACAGGATACGCAAGAGACTACCCCCCAAGAGGGACCGGTTCATGCTCGACCGGTCCGGATATTCGTTCAGCAATGTACCCCAAACCCCGCAATGCGGCAGCGTTCGCGTGCGCGAAACGTGAAGCGAGTCAGCCCGCGGCGGGTCTCTCCCCCCCGCCGCGGCGCCGATCGTCAGGCGCCGGCCTTGTAGCGCTCGACCGCGTCCAGCAGGATCTGCTTGGCTTCGGCGGCGTTGCCCCAGCCGTCCAGCTTGACCCACTTGCCCTTCTCCAGGTCCTTGTAGTGCTCGAAGAAGTGGCCGATGCGCTCCATCCAGTGGCCGGAGACCTGGGCGATGTCCTCGATGTGGCCGTAGCCTTCGAACACCTTGGCCACCGGCACCGCCAGGATCTTCTCGTCGCTGCCGGCTTCGTCGCTCATCTTCAGCACGCCGACCGGGCGGCAACGCACCACGCAGCCGGGCACCAGCGGCAACGGCAGCACCACCAGCACGTCGGCCGGGTCGCCGTCGCCGCACAGGGTGTTGGGCACGTAGCCGTAGTTGCAGGGATAGCGCATCGGCGTGGACAGGATGCGGTCGACGAAGATCGCGCCGCTGGCCTTGTCCACTTCGTACTTGACCGGCTCCGAATCCTTGGGGATTTCGATGACGACGTTGATTTCGTCCGGCAGGTTCTTGCCGGAGGTGACCAGTTCCAGACCCATGCGCTAGCTCCAGTGGAGTGGCTTCAAAGAGGTCTGCATTCTAGTCGGTTGGCTGCTGCAATGCAGCGCGGGCGGCTAAGCCTATTCCTACAAGGCTTTCGGACTCCATACCGCTGCGCATGGGAAGGCTTCCGATGGTGCCCGGCGCGGCGGCGCGCGACGCTGTGCGCACTGTCCACCCCAAGGAGCAAGGCGATGAAAGGAATCCCGTTCTCGGTCGGTACGCTGTTGGCGAGCGCGTTGCTGGTCCTCGGCGCGCCGCGGGCGCAGGCGCAGGAGCAGCAGGTGTACGTGGATGCGGTCGACTATCCCAGCGCCGGCGCGGGCTGGGAGGCGTTCGACGATTTGGAGCGGCGGCTGGCCGAGGACTTCGACCAGAGCTGCGGCGACACCTTCTGCGAGGGCGAGTACAGCGACTACCAGCCGCTGCGCTACCGCTGCTCGGTGCGCCAGCGCGACGGGGCGATCGGCCAGTGCGTATGGACCTTCGGCGCCAGCGAGGCCAGCATCGATCCGGCCACCGGCCAGGTGCAGGTCGATGCCAAGCTGTGGCAATGCCCCACGCCGTTGCTGCCGCAGACCCGGCTGGTGGCGCTGTACCAGGCGCTGGCGGGAGAGCATCCGCTGTTCGCGCCGTTGCCGCACAGCCAGCGCAGCGTCAACGACGGCCTGATCGATTGCCTCTAGGCCACTGCGGACCGGCGCCGGGCAGTGCCGGCGCCGGTACCGGTCTCGCATGGCTACAGCAGCGGCACCATCAGCAGCGCGACGATGTTGATGATCTTGATCAGCGGATTGATCGCCGGGCCGGCGGTGTCCTTGTACGGATCGCCGACCGTGTCGCCGGTGACCGCGGCCTTGTGCGCCTCGCTGCCCTTGCCGCCGAAGTGGCCGTCCTCGATGTACTTCTTGGCGTTGTCCCAGGCGCCGCCGCCGGTGGTCATCGAGATCGCCACGAACAGCCCGGTGACGATGGTGCCGATCAGCAGGCCGCCGAGCGCGCGCGGGCCGAGCAGCAGCCCGACCACCACCGGCACCGCCACCGGCAGCAGCGATGGCACGATCATTTCGCGGATCGCCGAGCGGGTCAGCATGTCCACCGCGCGGTCGTACTGCGGCTTGCCGGTGCCTTGCATGATCCCGGGGATCTCGCGGAATTGGCGGCGCACCTCCTCGACCACCGCGCCGGCGGCGCGGCCCACCGCTTCCATCGCCATCGCCCCGAACAGGTAGGGGATCAGGCCGCCGAGCAGCAGGCCGATGATCACCGTGTGGTCGGACAGGTCGAAGGCGAAGGTTTCGCCCGGATGCGCGGCGCGCAGGTTGTGCGTGTAGTCGGCGAACAGCACCAGCGCCGCCAGCGCGGCCGAACCGATCGCATAGCCCTTGGTCACCGCCTTGGTGGTGTTGCCGACCGCGTCCAGCGGGTCGGTCACCGCGCGCACGTCCGGCGGCAGCTCGGCCATCTCGGCGATGCCGCCCGCGTTGTCGGTGATCGGCCCGTAGGCGTCGAGCGCGACGATCATGCCGGCCATCGACAGCATCGCGGTGGCGGCGATGGCGATGCCGTACAGGCCCGACAGCGCGAACGCGCCCCAGATCGCCGCGCACACCGCGATCACCGGCAGTGCGGTCGATTTCATCGAGATGCCGAGCCCGGCGATGATGTTGGTGCCGTGCCCGGTGGTCGAGGCCTGCGCCACGTGCTGCACCGGCTTGTACTGGGTGCCGGTGTAGTACTCGGTGATCCACACGATCAGGCCGGTCAGCACCAGGCCGATCAGCGCGCAGCCGTAGAGCTTGGTCGCGCCGGCGGCGGTGTCGCCCATCAGCTGCTGGGTCACCGGCCAGAACGCCGCCGCGGCGAGCAGCGCGGACACGATCACGCCCTTGTACAGCGCGCCCATGATCGAGCCGCCGGGCCGCACCCGCACGAACAGGGTGCCGACGATCGAGGCGACGATCGACACCCCGCCGAGCACCAGCGGATACAGCACCGCGTTGCGCCCGGCCTCGGCCGCCATCAGCCCGCCGAGCAGCATGGTGGCGATGACGGTGACCGCGTAGGTCTCGAACAGGTCCGCGGCCATGCCCGCGCAGTCGCCGACGTTGTCGCCGACGTTGTCGGCGATCACCGCCGGGTTGCGCGGGTCGTCCTCGGGAATGCCGGCCTCGACCTTGCCGACCAGGTCCGCGCCGACGTCGGCGCCCTTGGTGAAGATGCCGCCGCCCAGCCGCGCGAAGATCGAGATCAGCGAACTGCCGAAGGCCAGGCCGACCAGCGCGTGCAGGCTTTCCTCGACGCTGCGCCCCAGCCATTGCAGCACGCCGTAGTAGCCGGCCACGCCGATCAGGCCGAGCCCGACCACCAGCATGCCGGTGATCGCGCCGCCGCGGAACGCCACGTCCATCGCCGGACCCAGCCCGCGCCGCGCCGCCTCGGCGGTACGCACGTTGGCGCGCACCGACAGGTTCATGCCGATGTAGCCGGCCGCGCCCGACAGCACCGCGCCGATCGCGAAGCCGCCGGCGGTGTACCAGCTCAGGAAGAAGCCGACCAGCAGCAACAGCGCCACGCCGGCGATGGCGATGGTCTGGTATTGGCGGTTGAGGTAGGCGCGGGCGCCTTCCTGGATCGCATCGGCGATCTGCCGCATGCGTTCGTTGCCGGCGGGTTGCGCCAGGATCCAGCGCGTGGACACGACGCCGTAGAGAATTGCCAAGGCCGCGCACGCCAGTGCCACGGTGACCGCATATCGTTCCAGCATGACCCCTCCCAAGGATGTGGATGTCGCCCAAGCGTCGGGGACGTACGGCGGGACCACACCGAAGGAGCCTGAGGCATGCAACGACTCCACGGCCGCACTGCGCCGGTGGTGCGTATCGCCATGTGCGACCTGGCCTGAACGCGCCGAGTATGCGCCCCGGCCCTGTGCATCGCCAGCAGCGCGCGCCGGCCCTGTCTTGGCGCGGCGTTCAGTGTGCGCGTGGCAGCGTTGCGCATCGCTTTCAAGGAGCAAGCCGATGCAATCGACGATCCCGTCGCGGGTGCGCGCACTCGCTTCGACCCTGGCCCTGGGCGTGTGCGCCTGCTTGCCGCTGGCGGCGCTGGCCGCCGACCCGGTGCCGGAACTGCAGCGCCAGCCCGGCGCGGCGCAGGCGGTGGGCGTGGTGCACACGATCCGGCAGATCCCCGAGGCCTGCGTGCGCTTCGAAGGCGTCTACACCGGCGATGCGGCGCAGCCCTACAAGTTTTCCGCGGTGCGCAGCAGCCCCACCTGCCAACCGCGCGCCAAGCTGGTGGAGTTCGACCAGGCCAAGCCCAGCGAGGCCACCGGCTGGAAGTTCAACGACGTGATCCGCGTGCCCAGCGCGGCCTGTCCGTCGCAGCAGGCGGTGGTGCGGGTGTGGCGCAAGCCGGTGGCGACCAAGGCGGATCTCGACGGCCAGGGCCAGTCGCGGATCTACCTGGAAGAGGCGAAGAAGCAGGCGGCGGCCGGCGCGATCGCGCAGGTGCCGCAGTTCGCCGCGCAGATGACGCTGGAAGGCAAGGCCTGCCGCTGAGCCGGGGCGCGTAGCGGCATTTCGCCGCGCGCGGCATCCCCAATTGGTTCCGGCGAGATTTGCGGGACGTCGCCCGCTGCGTGCCTGCTTAAGCGTCGCCGCCGATGCCATGCATGGACATCGGCGGGTGCGGCGCGTCCTCGCCTGGTGCGATCGCATGCTCGCAAGCTCCATCGCGTCCAGCGCCGCTGGCGGCTATCTCGGACTGTCGCGCCCCGCCGCCGATGCGCACTGTCGTTGTTTCAGGTGTGCAGTTCGGCGCGTGGGCGCATTCAAGCCGGTGCAGGCCTAGCGCGCCGCTTCCGGCCCTTGTCGCCGCCGCCGCAACCATTCGTCGGCAACCTCGCCCATGCTCCTGGGCACGCCGTCCTTGATCCACGCCATGAAGCCGCGATCGAACTTGAACTCGGCGCCGCATGCGCCGTTGAGGAAGCGGCGCACTGCCTGCGTATTCCGATAGGTCCTGTCGACCGGCGTCGCGCGCGTGATCGGGCCGTTTTGCCAGTCGAAGCTCATCTCGTTCCTTGCCGATCGTGCGCGCCGGTCGCGGTCTTGTCTTTCGTCGCGCTCCTGGCAATACTCCTGCACCCGCTAAAAGGTCCGAGCATCCATGCGGTTTCAATCGATTGTCGGCGGCTTGTTGTGGCTGATGGCGGCGACGGTTGCGAGTACGGCCGCGATGCCTTCCGCCACGGCCTTGCCGGCCGTGCCGGATGCGCCCGCGCCGGATGCGGCGGCGCGCGTCCAGGCCGCCAACGACCAGTCCGTCCAGGACGCCATGCATGGCCGCTATCTGGATGCTTCGTTCGGCCTGCTGGCGCATCTCGGCGTCGCCTCGGCGGGCGATATCCAGGATGCGGACGTGTTCGACCAATGGGCGCAGGTGATGTCGTGCATGACCGGCATGCCGACGTTCAATCCGGCGAAGGCGGCGGATTTCCACGTGCCCGAGGAACAGATCGCCGACCTGCGCGCCGCGCACGGCGTTTCCGCGCTTGCGGAGATCGTGCGCCGCGCGCGCCGCACCAGCATCGTGATCCTCGACGAGAACCATCTCGATCCGCGCGGCCGCGCGTTCGGGCTGGAGGTCGCGCGCTCCTTGCGCCCGCTCGGCTACACCGTGCTGGCGGCCGAGGCGTTGAAGCGCGATGCCGACGATGCGGTCTCGCGCGACAAGATGGCGGCGCTCTCGAAGGACGGCTACCCACGGCAGACGAGCGGCTACTACCTGCACGATCCGGTCTTCGCCGATTTCCTGCGCCAGTCTCTCGCGCTGGGCTACCGTCTGGTGTCGTACGAAACCACGCGTACGGACTACGCCGCCGATCCCGGGGAGGCCCAGGCGCAGCGGGAGCAGGACCAGGCCGACAACCTCATCCGGCGCGCGCTCGAGCACGCTCCCGCCAGCAAGATCCTGATCTATGCCGGCGAACACCATGCCGCCGAACGGCCGATCGCCGCAGAGGGCGGAAAGGTCGAGATGATGGCGCAGCGGCTCAAGCGCGCCACGGGCATCGATCCGCTGACGATCGACCAGGCGGGCCTGTCGCCGATCCCGATGAATCGGCCCGACGCCGACCTGTACGCCATCGCCGAACCCAAGACGCACGGCCGGTCCGTGGTCCTGATGCGGCACGGCAAGCCGCTGACGGTGGGCCTGCTCGCCGGTTCGGTGGATCTGCAGGTCGTGCACCCGCGCACGACGCTCGTCGCCGGACGTCCGCAATGGCTGGCGGGCATGGGCCGCACGCCGAGTCCGATCCCGCAGGCGCTGTTGCCGACCGCCGGCACCCGCCTGGTCCAGGCCTTCGTCGCGCGCGAGGGCGACGACGCGATCGCGCTGGACCAGGTGCTGGTCGCGCCGGGAACCGCAGCTCCCGCGTTGATGCTGCCGTCGCTGCCGGTTCGCTATGCCGTGCAGGAACGCGACGCGCGCTAAGGCCTGCAACGCGATCGGCACAGCCTGGCCCAATCGCGTCGCCAGGTCCTGGGCAGTCGCGAGGCTGCGCTGCGCAGCCGCACTTGGCAGCAGGTTGGAGAACTGATGCCACTGCGTTCTTTGTCGCCAGTTCTTAATCGAACGCACAGGCCACGCACGCGTAGTCGAACATATAGGCCAGGCGAACCCACGCAGCTATCGAGCTGGCGACAGTCCTGCCCGCCGCCGGCGCAGCCAGGCGTCGGCAACGTCGCCCATGTTCTTGGGCGCCCCGTCCCTGATCCATGCCATGAAGGCGCGATCGAACTTGAACCCGGCCCCGCACGCGCCGGTCAGGAACCGGCGCACGGCCTGGGTATTGCGGTAGGTCTCGTCCACCGGCGTTGCGCGCGTGATCGGACCGTTGTGCCAATCGACGTCCATTCTGGTTCCTTGTCGCCGGTTTGCAGGGCGGATGCCGGTTGGCATGCGATAGCGTAACCGCATCCTTCGCCGTGAATCCGCCGCACCTTTGCGCCTGGACAGGAATTCCCCAAGGCGGGGAGCGTGTTCTCGCCAGGCGCCTCAGGAAATCGAGGGCGCCGGACGCGGCTTCCGGAAGCTCAGCCACAGGGCGGAAAGCAGGAAGTAGAGGCCGCCGAATCCAGCGTAGGGCGCGAGCTGGGCGAGGGTCGGCGCGGCGCCGAACGACTGGACGACAAAGAACACGCCGGCGAGCGCCGATTGGGCGCCACTGAGCATCATGAAGACCTGGCCGCCGAGCTTGCGGCGACGGATGCCGACGGCGAGCTGGAACAGTCCGGCGAGCAGCGCCCATGCGCCGAACACCAGGACACCGCCCGCGTTGCCGTGCATCGCGAACGCGATGGCCATGGCGACGGCGATGACGGCACTGACCAGCGCGTTGAACGTCTGCCCCGGGTTGGCATGGAGTCCGCCGCTGCGCCGCGCATCCAGAACGTTCGCGATCGCGTCCCAGGCCGGGTAGAGCACCATGAGTGTTCCGGCGAGCGCCGCGGGTCCGGGCGAGGAAAGAAGGACCGCGGCAACCCAGGCAAAGGCGGCGCCGGCACGCAGGAAGTAGAAATTGCGAAGTGCGTTCATGGGGACATCCTTGGAAGTTGTGTCAACCTACTAGTTGGTAGATAAATAGTCAATGCGTTCCTGAAGTGGCTTGATCCAAGGCCATACAGGACTCGATGGGTCGAGTGACTACCTACCGAGTGGTAGAATCCAGTCATGACGACCCAGCAGAAACTCATCGATTCGGCCCGTTACCTGATCCAGACCCGGGGCTACAACGGCTTCAGCTACGCCGACGTCGCCGAACAGGTACAGGTGCGCAAGGCGAGCATCCACCACCACTTTCCTGCCAAGGCCGATCTGGCGCGTGCGGTCGTGGAGGAATCCCGCGCCCTGATCGTTGCGCAGACACGGATGCTGGAGAGCGGCGCCTTCGATCCCGAGCAGCAACTCGGCTTCTATACCGGCTACTGGGAGCGGTGCATCGCCGACGCGTCCGCCCCTTTTTGCGTCGCCGGCATGCTTGCCAGCGAATTGCCCACCTTGCCCGACGATCTGGCCGAGCATGTGCGCGCGCACTTCCGCGACCTGTCGAACTGGCTGGAAATCGTACTGACCAAGGGCGCGCAACTGGGCCGGTTCCAGCTGCAAGGCTCCGCCCGTCTTGAGGCGGAAGCGTTCATGTCGATCGTGTACGGCGCGATGCTCACCGCGCGCGCCTATGGCGAACCGAAGGTGTTCGCGGAGATCGTCCAGAGCGGGCTGAAGAAGCTTCTGCGCCCGCCAGGGTGATCCGCCCGGCGCTCACCGGCACAGCGCGTCGGGCGCAGGATGTGTGGCGTCGGGGACCAGGCTGCGACGAAAGCGGCGCTGTCCCGGCAGCCATGACCGAAGCGCGCTGGACGCCGGGGCCCGAGTCCCGACACCAGCGCCATGCCTCACCCTTCCCAGGCCGGCAGTTTCTTCTTCACCGCCACGTTCTTCAGCGCCACGTACCTGGGCAGGCCGTCGCTGCGGTCGTAGGGCGGGTAGGCCTCGCCGCGGATCAGCGGCTGCAGGTAGCGGCGCGCCTTCTCGGTGATGCCGAAGCCGTCCTTGCGCAGGAACGCCGGCGGCATCTTCTTCTCGTGGTTGGCGATCCTGCTCAGCGGTGCGGCCTCGATCTTCCAGCGGTATGGCGCATCGCTGCTGCGCACGATCACCGGCATCACCGCGTTCATGCCCTTCAGCGCGAACTGCACCGCGGCCTTGCCGGCCGCCTGCGCCTGTTCCCAGTCGGTCTTTGAGGCGATGTGGCGGGCCGAGCGCTGCAGGTAGTCGGGCAGGGTCCAGTGCACCTTGTAGCCGAGTTCGGCCTTGACCTTGCCGGCCAGGTAAGACGCCACGCCACCGAGCTGGCTGTGGCCGAACGCGTCGGTGCCGCCGCCGGCATCGGCGACGAAGCGCCCGTCGGCGGTCTGGATGCCTTCGCTGGCCACCACCACGCACCAGCCGACCTTGTCCACCACCTTGCGCACCTGCGCCAGGAACGCGGCTTCGTCGTAGGCGCGCTCGGGGAACAGGATGATCTGCGGCGCGTCGTCCGGCGACTGCGCGGCCAGCCCGGCCGCGGCGGCCAGCCAGCCGGCGTGGCGGCCCATCGCCTCGTAGACAAATACCTTGGTCGAGGTCTCGGCCATCGCCGCCACGTCCAGCGCCGCCTCGCGCACCGACACCGCGGTGTACTTGGCCGCCGAGCCGAAGCCGGGACAGGTGTCGGTGACCGCCAGGTCGTTGTCGATGGTCTTGGGCACGCCGATGCAGTGCAGCGGGTAGCCGAACGCGTCGGCCAGCTGCGACACCTTCCAGGCGGTATCGGCCGAGTCGTTGCCGCCGTTGTAGAGGAAGTAGCGCACGTCGTGCGCCTGCAACACCTGCAGCAGGCGCTCGTACTTGGCGCGATCGGCCTCCAGCGACTTGAGCTTGTAGCGGCACGAGCCGAACGCGCCGCCGGGCGTGTGCGCCAGCGCGCGGATCGCCGCGGCCGATTCCTTGGAGGTGTCGATCAGCTCTTCGCGCAGCGCGCCGAGGATGCCGTTGCGTGCGGCCAGGACCTTGACCTTGCGCGCGCGCGCCTCGCCGATCACGGCGGCGGCGCTGGCGTTGATGACGGCGGTGACGCCGCCGGATTGGGCGTAGAGCAGGGTGCCTTGGGCCATGGTCGGGGCTCGCTCCTGGGGTGGGGACATTGCCGGGACATTGCCCGGATGCGGTAAGCTGGGGACCTTGCGGTACAGCGCAGGCGTGGCCCCCGAGTCTAACGCCGCCGGCCGCGCACGGTAATTTCCTCGAGGAGTCAGGTTGATGCGATTGGTTCTGTTGGGACCGCCCGGATCGGGCAAGGGCACGCAGGCGGCCCGCCTGAAGGACAAGCTGCAGATCCCGCACATTTCCACCGGCGATCTGCTGCGCGCCGAAGTCGCCGCCGGCACTCCGCTGGGCGTGCAGGCCAAGGAAGTGATGGCGCGCGGCGACCTGGTTTCCGACGACATCCTGCTCGGCATGCTCGAATCGCGGCTCGGCCGCGACGACGTCGCCAATGGCTTCATCCTCGACGGCTATCCGCGCAACCTGGCCCAGGCTTCGGCGCTGGACGAACTGCTGGCCAAGATCGGCCAGCCGCTGGACGCGGTGGTGCAGCTGGACGTGGCCACCGAGCTGCTGGTCGAGCGCATCGCCGGCCGCGCCAAGGCCGAAGGCCGCGAAGACGACAACCCCGAGTCGGTGCGCAAGCGCCTGCAGGTGTACAACGATTCGACCGCGCCGGTGATCGGCTTCTACGACAAGCGCGGCACCCTGGCGCGCGTGGACGGCGTCGGTTCGCTGGAAGACGTGCTGGCCCGCATCCTGGCGGCGATCGGCCGCTGAGCCGGCCCTGTGCCGAGCGGCCGCGGCGATGCGGCGCTCGGCGCGATTGATTGCCCGAGCCGTTCGACGCTGCGGTTTCTGCGCAGGCTCGCGGCAACTTGGTTGGGCGCACTGGGAGGGGCTTCGGCCCCGACCATGTCCGCAGCCGGAAGTCTCGCCGCTGCGCCCGTCGCGGTTGAAACCGCTCCTGCAAGAGCCGCGCGTTTCGCTCTGGCTGGGTGCACTGTAGGAGGGGCTTCGGCCCCGACCGTTTCCGCAGCCGGAAGTCTCGCCGCTGCGTTCGTCCTGGTTGAAACCGCCGCGCCGCAAGAGCCGCGCGCTGCGCTGGATGGTGCACTGTGGGTGAAGCTCTGGGTGGCCATGCGTCATCGGCCTCCGCAGTGGCGCTGGCGGAGGACTCCAACTGCCGTGCGTTCGGTGTGGCGGGCGCGTCGAGCGCCGCTCTTACCATGAACTACCATGAACCCGCCGTCTTCGCCGCGCGGCGACAGGGCGGGCGAAACCCTGCCTCCCGCCGCGCGCGGAGGCGGGCGGGAGGCCGGAAACGGTTAGGTGCCAGCGAACGGGCTTGCTCAGGGCCCCACAACATGAGCTCCCTTGGGGATGGCCTCTTGGGGAGTAGGACCGTAGGGTGTCGAGGCTGGCCCGTTCATTTTCGACGTTGGCTCCCGACTTGCCTATCGGGAACTTTCTTCAGGGGGTGTGGGGGATTCCCTACTTGACGCGGCCGCCGTTTCGGGCAAGCGCGAAGCCGCCGGCGCCGTCCGATGGCGCCGCGGGGCGGCGCCGGGCGGCCATCGTGCCGGTTTGCGCGCGTCGGGGGATCGGCGACAATCGGCCCATGAGCAAGATCCATATTCTCGGCATCGCCGGTACGTTCATGGGCGGTGTCGCCGCGCTGGCGCGCGAACTCGGCCATGCGGTCGAAGGCAGCGACCAGGCGATCTACCCGCCGATGTCCACGCAACTGGAGCACCTTGGCATCGCGCTGAAGCAGGGCTACCTGCCCGAGCACATCGGCAGCGACTGCGAGCAGGTGATCGTCGGCAACGCGCTGTCGCGCGGCAATGCCGCGGTCGAGGCGGTGCTGGATGCCGGGCGTGCCTACACCTCCGGCGCGCAGTGGCTGAGCGAGCAGGTGCTGCCCGGGCGCGACACGCTGGCGGTGGCCGGCACCCACGGCAAGACCACCACCACCAGCATCCTCACCTGGCTGCTGCAGGCGGCCGGCCGCGAGCCGGGCTTCCTGATCGGCGGCGTGGCCGAGGATTTCGGCGTGTCCGCGCGGCTGGGCGGCAAGGCGGTTTCGGCCGGCGGCGCGCATCGCGCTCCGGCGCCGGATGCCGCCGCCGCGAGCGGGCATGCGGCAGCCGCCACCGGCTCTGCTGCAGTCGACGGCGAAGCCGCCGTCGTGGCGGAGCGGCCGCTGTTCGTGGTCGAGGCCGACGAGTACGACACCGCGTTCTTCGACAAGCGCAGCAAGTTCGTGCACTACCGGCCGCTGGTGGCGATCCTCAACAACCTCGAGTACGACCACGCCGACATCTTTCCCGACGTGGCCGCGATCCAGCGCCAGTTCCATCACCTGGTGCGCACCGTGCCGCGGCGTGGGCGGCTGATCGTCAATGGCGAGGACGCGCACCTGCGCGAGGTGCTGGCGATGGGCTGCTGGACCCCGGTGGAGCGCTTCGGCTTCGATCCGGCGTTCGAATGGAGCGCGCGCCCGCTCGCCGCCGACGGCAGCCATTTCGCGGTGCTGCACCACGGCCGGGAACTGGGCGAAGTGCGCTGGCCGCTGCTTGGCCGGCACAACGTGATGAATGCGCTGGCGGCGCTGGCCGCGGCGCACGCGGTCGGCGTGGCGCCGGCGCAGGTGATGCCGGCGCTGGCGCAGTTCCGCAGCGTCAAGCGGCGCCTGGAAGTGCTCGGGCAGGCGCAGGGCATCACCGTGTACGACGATTTCGCGCACCATCCCACCGCGATCCGCACCACCCTGGAAGGCCTGCGCGCCAAGGTCGGCGCGGCGCGCATCGTGGTGGCGATGGAGCCGCGCAGCAATTCGATGCGCCTGGGCGCGCACGCCGATGCGCTGGCGCCGGCGCTGGAGGCGGCCGATGCGGTGGTGTTCCTGCAACGCCCGGAACTGGCCTGGGACGCCGCCAAGGTGATCGACGCAGTGCGCGGCCAGGCCTGTGCCGCTGCGGACGTGGACGCGCTGCTGGCGGCGCTGCAGGCGCAGGCGCGTGCCGGCGACCATGTGGTGTTCATGTCCAACGGCGGCTTCGACGGCGCGCCGCGGCGCTTCCTGGCGGCGCTGCAGTGAGCGCCATGCCGCGCCGCGGAGCGAGCGCATGAGCGAAGCGCACAGCACCCTGCCGCTGTTCCCGCTGCACGCGGTGCTGCTGCCGGGCGCCTCGATCAAGCTGCGTGTGTTCGAACGCCGCTACCTGGACATGGTGCGCGACTGCGGTCGCAGCGGCGGCGGTTTCGGCGTGTGCCTGATCCTGGACGGCACCGAGACCGGTGCGCCGGCGGTGCCGGCCGCCTACGGCACCGAGGCGCGCATCGTCGACTTCGACGTCGGCGCCGACGGCGTGCTGGTGCTGAGTCTGCGCGGCGAGCGCCGTTTCCACGTGCTGCGCAGCCGCGTCCGCGACAACGGCCTGGTGGTCGGCGACGTGCACTGGCGCGAGCCGGACGAGGACGACGAACTGCTGCCGCAGCACGCGCTGCTGTCGACCGTGCTCGACAGCATCCTCGACCAGGCCGCCGACGTGTATCCGGTGGCCGGCCCGCGCCTGCTCGACCAGGCCGCCTGGGTCGGCTGGCGCCTGGCCGAACTGCTGCCGCTGGACGAACGCCAGCGCCTGTCGCTGCTGCAGGAAGACGATCCGCACGAGCGGCTGGAGCAGTTGCTGGGCTGGATCCCCTGAGGATCGGGATTCGCAGGGGCCGTCGCTAACGGCCGCGCGTCCGTGACAACGCTGCTATTTCGGATGCCTCACTGCACGATCCATCGCCTGCAGAAGCGGCTTCAGCCGCGACAGGCTTGACCGATAAAGCCTGTCGCGGCTGAAGCCGCTCCTACATCGCTTCGCCACACAATTCTGCCGTGGTAGACCGCTGAATCGGATGCGCTACCGAGCCTCGGCGACGGCCTCGCCCTCGCTGCGCACCAGCAGCACCGGCACATCCGACGGGCGATGCATGTCCTTGCGCGTGGGCAGCGCGTGCAAGGCGTCGGTGACCGCGTTGAGCGCGGGATCGGCGCCGCGCAGCGGGCGCCACAGGCCGATCAGGTTGAAGTGGCGTTCGTAGCGCAGGCTCTGCGCGCTGCCCAGCCATAGCGGGACGTTGCCCGGCTGCAGCCGCGCCGGCGCCGGCCACAGGCGCAGTGCGTACAGTTCGCCGGGGCGCGGGCCGGGGCGCAGCATCAGCAGCGATTCCACCTGCGTGTCCAGCGTCGCCGGCAGCACCGGCACCTGTTCGGCCTGCGCCTTGTAGTCGAGCAGTTGCAGCGCCTGCTGCCAGCCGGCCTGCGTCTGCACGCGCCAGCCGGCGGCTTCGAGCTGGCGCTGCAGCGGCGCCAGCGGCCCGGCCACCTGCAGGTCCAGCGGCCAGCGCTGGTCGTCGTCGAACTCGTTGCGCCGCGACGGCAGCAGCCGCCATTCGTCCTGCCACCACGTGGTGGCCGCCAGATCCATCAGCACCGGCGGCGGCGGTTCGAACTTGGCCAGCTTCTGCTCCAGGTTGCGCGGCGCGTACCACAGCGCCGCGGCGGCGAAGCCGCCATAGAACAGCCAGGCCAGCGGTTTCATCCAGAACGCGCGGTTGAAGCGGCGGCGGTAGGCGATGCCCAGCACCAGCAGCCAGAAGATGCCGAACAGCATGCCGCCGACCACGTCGCTGAGCCAATGCGCGCCCAGGTACAGGCGGGCGAAGCCGATCAGGGTCACCACCACGCCGGACAGCAGGTATGGCCACACCCGCGAGCGCCCGGGCAGTTCGCGCGCGATCAGCACGGCGAAGAAGCCGAAGCTGATCGTGGCCATGGTCACCGCCACCGACGGGAAGCCGAAGCCGCTGCTGGCGGCCGGCGGGCGCACCACGTGCACGGTGGTGCCGAGCAGCTTGGTCAGGGCCAGGCCGAAGGCCAGCGCGGCCAGCCAGTGCGCCGCGGCCATCCAGCGCCGGCGCCAGATCAGGTAGCCCAGGCCGAGCGTGGTGGCCGGCACCAGCACCTGCCAGTCGCCGAGCGAGGCCAGCGCGGTCATCGGGTAGTCGGCCAGCGGGTTGCGCAACGCCAGCATCAGGTCGTGCACCGCCAGGTCCAGCCGCAGCGGTTCGCCATGGCCCACCACCACCATCAGCAGCGCGAACCAGCACCAGCCCAGCGTCAGCAGCATCACCGCCAGCATCGCCAGCGGCACCGACTCGCGCCGCTGCGGGTCGAACACCGCGATCGAATAGCGGCCCAGTACCGGATGCCGGCGCGACCAGTCCAGGCCGCGCGCCAGCAGCGCGTCCATGTGCCCGGCCGACCAGCGGTAGCCGTACAGCACGATCGCCCAGACCAGGCCCAGCGCCAGCACCAGCAGGCCCAGCACCAGGAACAGGCGCCCGGCGACCGCGGCGACCGCGTCGTAGGCCTGGCCGAGCAGCCAGCCCGGGCCCAGGAACAGCAGCGCCCAGCTCACCGCCGCCACGCTGCTGGCGATGAAATAGCGGCGCAGCGGCATCTTCATCATCCCGGCCACGGCCGGCACGAACGGGCGGATCGCGCCGACGTAGCGCGCCACCAGGATGCTCTTGAAGGCGTTGCGGCGGAACATCGCCTCGCCGCGGTCCAGCAGCTGCGGATAGCGCCGGAACGGCCAGTAGTTGCGCAGTTGGTGGCCCCAGCGGTGGCCGACCCAGTAGCTGAGCGCATCGCCGGCCAGCGCGCCGAGCGCGGCGCTGACCACCGCATACGGCCCGGAGATCTGGCCCAGGCCGATCAGCACGCCGATCGCGAACAGCAGCGGCAGCGCCGGCACGATGGTGCCCAGCACGATGACCGCATCGCAGAACGCGATCGCGAAGATGACCGCGCCGGCCAGGATGGGATGCGCTGCGACCCACTCCAGCGTGGCGTCGATCCATGATGCATTCATGGGGGCATTATAAGTGGGCGAGGATGGCGTTCCGCTTAAACTGGTGCGATGACCCGCGCGCCGGCCGCTTCCACCCAGATCCTCAAGTCCGACAGCTTCGGCCGCATCCTGCTGGTACGCGAGGCCGACGGCCACGGCGAGCGCGTGTTCGTGCGTCGCGACCTGACCGCCGCGCCGTGGTGGCTGCGCCTGCCGGCCTGGTGGCTGGCGCGGCGCGAGGCGCGGGCGTTGCGGCAGCTGGCCGGCATGGCGGCGACCCCGCAGCTGCGCGGCTGGGACGGCACCTTCCTGGACCGCAGCTACCTGGCCGGGGACGCGATGTACCAGCGCCCGCCGCGCGGCGACCTGGCCTACTTCCGCGCCGCCCGGCGCCTGCTGCAGCAGGTGCACCGGCGCGGCGTGGCGCACAACGACCTGGCCAAGGAAGCCAACTGGCTGGTGCTGGAGGACGGCAGTCCGGCGCTGATCGATTTCCAGCTGGCGGTGCGCGGCGCGCCGCGTTCGCGCTGGATGCGGCTATTGGCGCGCGAGGACCTGCGCCACCTGCTCAAGCACAAGCGCATGTACTGCCGGCAGGCGCTGACCCCGGTCGAACTGCGCCTGCTCAAGCGCCACTCCTGGGTGCGCGAACTGTGGTTCGCCACCGGCAAGCCGGTCTACCGCTTGGTGACCCGGCGCATCCTGAAGTGGGAAGACAACGAGGGGCAGGGGCCGAAGCCCTGAGGGGCCGGGATTGGGGATTGGGGATTGGTAGAAGCGCATGGCTGCGTCGCGAGCTGTCCTGGCGAGGACAACAAAGGCGCTAAGCTGGAGCGAATCCCCAATCCCGAATCCCCAATCCCATGACGTTGCAAGGCAAAACCCTGTTCATCACCGGCGCTTCGCGCGGGATCGGCCTGGCGATCGCATTGCGGGCGGCGCGCGATGGCGCCAACGTGGCGATCGCGGCCAAGTCGGCGGTGCCCAATCCGAAGCTGCCCGGCACCATCCACAGCGCGGCGGCGGCGGTCGAGGCGGCCGGCGGCCGCGGCCTGGCGCTGAAGTGCGACATCCGCGAGGAGGAGCAGGTGCGTGCCGCGGTCGCGGCGACGGTGGATGCGTTCGGCGGCATCGACATCCTGGTCAACAACGCCAGCGCGATCTGGCTGCGCGGCGCGCTGGACACGCCGATGAAGCGCTTCGACCTGATGCAGCAGGTCAATGCGCGCGGCAGCTTCCTGTGCGCGCAGGCCTGTTTGCCGCATCTGCTGCAGTCGCCCAATCCGCACATCCTGACCCTGGCGCCGCCGCCGTCGCTGGATCCGAAATGGTGGGCGCCGCATACCGGCTACACGCTGGCGAAGATGGGCATGAGCTTCGTGACCCTGGGCCTGGCCGGCGAATTCGGTCCACAGGGCGTGGCGGTCAACGCGCTGTGGCCGCGCACGCTGATCGCCACCGAGGCGCTGAACATGATCCCGGGCGTCAGCGCCGGCAACGGCCGGCGACCGGAGATCATGGCCGACGCGGCGCACGCGGTGCTGACGCGCAGCGCGGCCGGGTTCCACGGGCAGTTCCTGATCGACGACGAGGTGCTGGCCGCGGCCGGGGTGATCGACCTGTCCGGCTATGCGCTGGACCCGGCGCAGCCGTTGCTGCCGGATCTGTTCCTGGATTGAGCGGCGCTGCGCTGGCGGACACGCTGGCGCATCGGAGCGGCGACATGGGCTTGATGGAGGCCGTGCGATGGCGCTGCGTGCAGCGGCGCTGGGTGCAGCTTGCCGCATGCCCTGTAGGAGGGGCTTCAGCCCCGACAGATGCTGTCCGCAACCTGGAAGCTTCCCGCTGCGTTCGTCGCGACTGAAGCCGCTCCCACAAGGGGTTTCCGGAAAGGACTCGTGGCCTTGCGCTGGGTGCGCTGCGGGAGGGACTTCAGTCCCGACGCTGTCCGGTCGCGGCACATCCGCCGCTGCGTTCGTCGCGGCTGAAGCCGCTGCTGCAAGGGCTTGTGTGCAGCGTGCCGGGTGCAGCGTGCCGGGTGCCCTGTAGGAGGGGCTTCAGCCCCGACAGATGCTGTCCGCGGCCTGGAAGCTTCCCGCTTCATTCGTCGCGGCTGAAGCCGCTCCTACAGGGGCTTGCGATCGATGTGATGGTGCACTGGGATAGGGTTGCGGGTGGCTTTGGTCATCAGTCATCGACGCAATCCGAAGTCTGACATCTCGCCGCTTCGTTTCACGGCTGCACGCGGATGCCCAGATGATTGGCGACCGGGCGTTCGCGGCCGGGGATGCCGGTGTGGATGCTGCTGTTGAGCACGCGCGCCTGGCCGTCCACGCGCGCGGCCATGGTGCTGGAGCCGCCGCCGTCGAGATTGATCGCGCTGCTGGCGCCGAGCGCTTCGAACACCGCGCTCAGTTCGTCCAGGGTCATGCCTTCGCTGTAGTGCGGCTGGCGGCCGTCCACCACCACCAGCCACAGGGTCTGCCGCTTGGCGTCCAGGCCGAGTGCGGTGCGCGGCTCGCGTCCGTCGTAGTACGCGGCGCGGCTGGTCTCGCGCGGCTGGCGCTTGCCGTCGAGCAGCAGCACCGGGCCGGCGCCGATGCCGACGCGGCTGCCGCGTGGACAGCCGCCGCGGCCGCGGAGAATCTGCGCGCCGCGCGGGCCGGCGCAGAAGGCGCCGTCCACGCGCGCATCCGCGGTCGCGCCGTCCGAGGCAAGACGGCCGTCGCCGATCGCCAGGCCTTCGGCGGTGACGCCGCTGCCGGCCAGCGGCACGAAGGCCTTGTCGAGCAGGTGGCCGCCGTCGAACGGCAGGAAGTAGTCGGCGTTGATCGCCAACGCCAGCGCGTGCTCGCGCACGAAGGCGCTGGTCGGCGTGGCGAGGAATTCCTTGCCGCCGCTGCGGTCGCCGGGCGTGGCGACCAGTTCCAGCCCGGGCGTGCGCAGGTCGATCTGCGCGATATGCAGCATGGCCGGCGCCGGCGTGCTGCGCGCGCTGCGCCAGTAGCGCACGCCCCGGGCCAGCGCGATCGGGGCGCTGTCGCCTTGCGGACGCTGCAGCTGCGGTTCGATCGCCACGCGCGTACCGGCGTCGGCGGCCTGCACCGCGGCCAGGACCGCATCGAGGCGCCGCGGCGGCGTGCGCAGCAGCAGGCGCCGTTGCGGGGCAGCCTGCAGCACCTGCGCCAGGTCCGCGCAGCGCGCGCCGTCGCAGCGCGCATCGAAGCCGGCGCGCGCCGGCCCGGTCTCGGCATCGGCGACCTGCAGGGCGATGCGCCCGCCATCGGCCGCGCGGCAGTCGCGCACCGCCTGCAGCACATCGTCGCCGAATTCGCCCCAGCAATCGGCGCCGAGCACGGTTTCGATCGGCACGAAGGCCGGTGCTGCAGGCACCGGTCCAGCAGCGCAGGCGGACGCGGCGAGCAGTACGCCGCCGAGGGCCAGCAGCCAGCGCAGTTCAGAACGCATAGTCCACCCCGACGTAATAGGCGCGGCCGTTGTCCAGTTGCTCGCGCAACAGCGCCTGGTCCACGCCGATCATGCGCGAGAGCTTGGCGTCGCTGAGGTTCTTGCCCTGCACGGTGACGCGCAGGTGCTCGCCGATGCGGTAGGCCAACTGCAGGTCGTAGGTGGTGATCGCGTCGTAGTAGCGGTCGTTCACCGGATTGTCGGTGGCGAAGGCGATCAGCTGCCTGTCGGTGTAGTTGCCGCTCAGGCGCGCGCTGAACGGTCCCAGGTCGTACAGCAGCGAGGCGTTGGCGGTGCGCTTGGGCGATTCCATCAGCGCCGGCAGCGAGCGCAGGCTGCCGTCGGCCATCTGCAGGTCGCCGGTGCGCGCGTCGAGCACGGTGACGTTGAACATGCCGCCGAAGTGCGCCAGCGCCTGGGGCAGGAAGTCGAAGTGGGTGTCGATCGCGGTGAACTCCACGCCGCGCACGCGCGCGTCGCTGGCGTTGACCGCCTCGGTGGTGGTGACCTGGTAGGTGCCGGTCAGTCCGCCCGGATCGGTCTGGGTGTCGGTCGCGGTCAGGCGCACGATCTCGTCGCGGATGCGCTTCTGGAACAGGCCCAGCGACAGCTGCGCGTCGCGGTCCGGATACCACTCCAGCGACAGGTCGAGATTGTCGGCGCGGCGCGGGCGCAGCTGCGGATTGCCGATGCTGCGCGAGATGGTGAACGCGGTGGTGCTGACCGTGGGCGTGCTGTTCTGGCCCAGGTCGGCATAGGTCGGCTGGCCGAGCGTGCGGCTGCCGGCCAGGCGCAGTTTCAGCGTCGGCGCGATGTCCCAGCCGACGTCCGCCGATGGCAGCAGGTAGTGCTCGCTGCTGTCGGTCTGCTGGCCGACATAGTTGCTGGTGCTGTTCAGCGGCTGCGGCACGGGGCTGACCACCGAGCGCTGCAGGGTCTCGTTGCGCAGGCCGAACGCGGCCTGGGTGGCGCTGCCGTGCCAGGTGCCCATCAGGTAGGCGGCGCCGCCGCGCTCGGCGATGGAGAAGTCGCTGAGCGTGCTGTTGCGCAGGTTGCTGGAGGCAAGCGCATAACGGTTCGGATTGGCGGCGAAATAGGCGGCGACCTTGGCCGGGTCGATCAGCAGCATGCAGCTGAAGTCGGCATACGGGCACACGCGCGTGGCATCGCTGCCGACTTCCGCCAGGCTGACCCTGCCGATCGGGTTGTAGCGCAGTTCGTCCAGGTTGTAGCGCTGGTCCAGGTTGCGGTACTGCAGGCCGGTGCGCAGGCCCCAGCCGAGCGAGCCGGCGTCGGCGTTCTGGCTGTAGTCCAGCTTCAGCGTGGTGGTGTCGGTGCTGCTGTTCTCCACGCGGGTGAAGAAATACGATTGCAGGTAGTTGGCGGCGTTGCCGTAGTAAGCGGGATTGTTCAGCGTCAGCAACGGGCGCGCCTCGGCGCGGACCGTGTAGCCGAAGCCCAGCTGCGACGAGGCGGCGCTGGTGAACACGTCCTCGCGCGTGTCCTGGCGGTAGCTGCCGCGCGCGCGGTTGACCAGGAAGTCCAGGTGCCCGGTGGGGTTGCTGATGTAGCGGCCGTCGAACTGCGCATAGCGCAATTCGCGGGTCTGCTCGTACCTGTCGGCATCCACTTGCGCGTTGCCCTGCGCATAGCTGCCGGTGTCGGCCGAGGTGACGGTCGCGTTGCCGCTGCGGTTGATGAACTGCGCGCGGCGCTGCTCGTCGTTGCTGTGCTCGAAGCGCCCGGCGCTGAGGTTCAGCGACAGCGCGTCGGCGTCGTCGTACTGCAGTTTGCCGAACACGCTGCGGCGCTGGCGGATGTTGTCGTAGGTCAGCGGACGGAAGCGGTCCGGCGCCAGCGCCATGCCGGTGGTGTCCAGGGCCGGGGTCAGGGTCTGGCGCACGCCGTTGCGGTAGTAGCTGTAGCTGTCGATCGCGGTGTCCAGCGACGAGGAGTCGCGGCGGAAATAGTCGGCCGACAGCACGACGCCGAAGTGGCCATCGGCGCCGAAGGTGTTGCTCAGCGTGCCCTGCACCTGCCCGGACGGGCCGGAGTCGTGCAGGTAGCGCTGGTTTTCCCAGTCGGCCAGGTTGGCGCGCACCGCGGCGAACGGGCCGGGCGTGTCGAAGGCGCTGCGCGTATGCAGCGACGCCACGCCGCCGATCGCGTTGGCGTCCATGTCGGCGCGGAACGACTTGGCGATGTCGACCTGCTGCGCCAGCGAGGCCGGGATCACGTCCAGCGACTGGATGCGGCGGCTGGTCTCGGTCGAGGGCAGGGCGACGCCGTCGATCAGCACCGCGTTGTAGTCGGGGTTGAGTCCGCGCAGGCTCATGAACTGCGCTTCGCCGCGGCCGTTGTTGATCACCATCGACACGCCGGGCACGCGCTGCAGCGCTTCGCCCAGGCCGAAGTCGGGGATCGAGCCGACGTCGTCGGCGGAGACGCCGTCGGAGATCACCTCCGCTTCGCGCTTGGCGCCGATCGCCTGGCGGATCGACAGCTGCTGGCCGCTGACGGTGATGGTGTCCAGTTGGGTCGGCTCGCTGGACGGTGCTGTAGCGGCTGCAGGAGCGGTCGCGGCATGGGCGCCGGTCGCGGCGGCCAGCGCAAGCGCCAGCATGGAGAGGCGGAGCGGCCTGCCGCTGCGGCGGCGGTTGGAAGTGCGGTGCATACGGAAATCCCCCTGGGGTGCGTGAGGCTGGCAATTTACTAACTCAACGTGAATTAAATATTTCACCATTGCCCGGTATGCTTGTCCGACCTTCCGCCAGTTCTCGCTCATGCCCGCTCCCGTCGCCGTCTCGCTGCCGCGCGCTTCCCGCCCCGTCCACGCCACGCATGCCGATCTCAGCGACAACGAGCGGCGCATGCTCGACAGCCTGCGGCTGTTCGGCACCGTCACCCGTGCCGACCTCAGCCGCATCACCGGCCTGACCGTGCAATCGGCGGTGCGCCTGATCGATGGCCTGGCCGAACGCGGGCTGGTGCAGATCGGCGCCTCGCTGGCGCACGGCGGCCGCGGCAAGCCGGGCGCGGCGATCGCGCTCAATCCCGCGCACGGCCATACCGTCGGCTACTCGATCGCCACCGACGCGCTGTCGCTGGCGCTGCTGGACTTCGGCGGCCAGGTCCGCGCCACCGCCGAGCATCCGCTGCGCTCGACCGAGCCGGCGGCCTTGCTGGCGCAGTTGCGCGAGGCCGATGCGGCGCTGCTGGCCGCGGCCGGACGCGGGCTCGGGCCGCGGCTGGGCGCCGGCGTGGCGATGACCGGTTTCTTCGTCGATGGCGCCGAGCGCATGAATCCGCCCGATCCGCTGCGCGCGCTGGGCGAGCTGTCGATCGGCGACTGGCTGGCCGAGGCGCTGGGCCTGCCGGTGTGGGTGGACAACGACGGCAGCGTGGCCGCGGTCGGCGAAAGCCTGCTCGGGGTCGGCCGCCAGTACCGCGATTTCGCCTATCTGTATTTCAGCTACGGCCTCGGCGGCGGCGTGGTGATCGACGGCGCCTGCCTGCGCGGCGCGCACGGCAATGCCGGCGAGTTCGCCGGCATGCTGCCGGGGCAGGGCCTGGAGCGCGGCACGCTGGAGCTGCTGCGGCAGATGCTGATCGAGGACGGGGTGATGCTGGCCGACGTCAGCGCGCTGGTGGCCGCCTACGATCCGGCCTGGCCGACCATCGAGCGCTGGATCGCGCGCGCGGTGCCGGGCCTGTCGCTGATCGTGTCGGCGATCACCGCGGTCTTCGACCCGCAGGCGGTGGTGTTCGGCGGGCGCCTGCCGCGCGACCTGGCGCTGCGGCTGATCCCGCAGTTGCGCATCGACAACCAGCCGCGCCGCGGCCAGGCGCGGCCGCTGCCGGTGCTGCTGCCGGCGGCGGCGATGGCCGACGCCAGCGCGGTCGGCGCGGCCACGCTGCCGTTGAAGGCCTGCTACTTCCGCTGAGCGGGGCTGCGGCTTGCCCGCGCCTGCACGCCACGGGCGCTACCCTATGCGCCTGTGCCAGGACCCAACTGCCGCGCGCGGCGGCGCCACCGCTGGCGGCGCGTGGCGGTCCTGCCCGTTTCCCCCATCACTGGAGCCGTTGCGATGAAATACCTGCACACCATGATCCGCGTCCACGACCTGGAGAAGACCAGCAAGTTCTTCACCGAGGGCCTGGGCCTGAGCGAGACCCGGCGCATCGAGAACGAAGCCGGCAAGTTCACCCTGGTGTACTTCGGCGCGCCGCAGAACCCGGAGGCCGAAGTCGAGCTGACCTACAACTGGGGCTCGGACGAGGACTACGGCAGCGCGCGCAATTTCGGCCACCTGGCGTTCGAGGTCGACGACATCTATGCGATCTGCGCGCACCTGCAGGCGCAGGGCGTGGTCATCAACCGTCCGCCGCGCGACGGGCGCATGGCCTTCGTGCGCAGCCCGGACCTGATCTCGGTCGAACTGCTGCAGAAGGGCGAGGCGCTGGCCCCGGCCGAGCCGTGGGCATCGATGCCCAACACCGGCGTGTGGTGAGCCGCCGCCGCCGCGCGCGCGGGATGCGCTGCGCGCGGCGGCCTGTTTCCCGCTGAATCCGGCGGCGCGCGCCGCACACGTGCGGCACGCGCCTTGGCCGCGCCCGGATTGCGGAGCGGACGTGCGCTCGCTTGCGCATCGCATGGTTGCCGGCGACCTCTCACAGAAGCAAGCCGCCGACCTGCGCCGCTCGCGCAGTTGCGCTGCCGGCATGGCGCAGACCGGCCGCAATACCGCCCTCGCCACGGCGCCGAGCGGCCTGCGTTCATCATCGATCAAGCCGGTCGGCGATGTGCGATGCGCCGTTTTTCCGGGCATTCGACAGCGCCCGCGCCCGTGCATGACGCGGCGTTGCGGCGTGTGCGTTTGCGTGCACACCACCGCCATGCCGCGGCAAGCCGCCGCCACATTCGCTGCAGACCCTTCGGCGCTCGCCTCTTGCGCCCCTGGAACTGCCCATGTCCTCGTCTTCGCCCACCGCGCTGCAGGCCGCGCCGACCGTCTCCGTCGTCATCTGCACCTTGAACGAACACGAGGCCATCGGCCCGGTGCTGCGCGAACTCGCTGCGCACCTGCAACACATCGATTACGAAGCGATCGTGGTCGACGACTCCGACGACGAGCGCACCGCGGAGGTGGTGGACGCGTATGCGGCCGGCAATCCGGCGGTGCGCCTGCTGCGCCGGCGCGGCGGCCGCGGCCTGGCCTCGGCGGCGATCGCCGGCTGGGACAGCGCCCGCGGCCGCTGCCTGGCGCTCATGGACGGCGACGGCCAGCACGATCCGGCGCTGATCGCGCGCATGTTGCGGCGCATGCAGGAGAGCGAAGCCGAGGTGGTGGTCGCCAGCCGCTACCTGGACGCAGGCGATTCCGGGCTGGGCCGCTGCCGGCATGCGCTGAGCCGCGTCGGCGTGCGCCTGAGCCAGACGCTGCTGGGGCTGGGCGTGGCCGATCCGATGAGCGGCTGTTTCCTGATGCGGCGTGCCTGGTATCGGCAGGTGCGGCCGCAGCTGTCGGGCGTCGGCTTCAAGATCCTGGTCGACGTGCTGGCCTCGGCACGGCGGCGCCCGTACACGGTGCAGGTGCCGACGCGGTTGCGCAGCCGCCGCGGCGGCGCCTCCAAGCTCGACGCGCGGGTGGTCGCCGAACTGGCCGCGCTGCTGCTGGAGAAGCGCACGCGCGGCTGGCTGCCGGCGCGGATGAGCCTGTTCTTCGCGGTCGGCTTCAGCGGCATGGCCGTGCATCTGCTGTCGCTGGGCGCGCTGCTGCTGTCCGGCGTGGCGTTCTGGCTGGCGCAGTTGCTGGCGATCTGCGCGGCGATGGGCTGGAATTTCCTGTGCAACAACCTGTTGACCTTCCGCGACCGGCGCCTGAGCGGCATGCGCCTGCTGCGCGGCATGGCGATGTTCTATGCGGCCTGTTTCGGCGGCGCGATCCTCAGCGAGCTGATCGGCAGCGGCCTGCACGCGCTGCAACTGCCATGGTGGCTGGCCGGCGCCGCCGGTGCGCTGGCCGCGGGCGGTTGGAACTACCACGCCGCCAAGCGGACCGCGTGGCGCCCCGAGCCCGCGGCGGCGGATGCCGCGGCGGGCCACGAGACCGCTGCGCCGGCGCCGCTGGCGATGAAGGAATGAGCGAGGTGCGCGACGCCGCCATGGCCGCACCGCGCTGGCCGGCCCTGGCCTTCGCCGCGATCGCGGCCTGCGCCTGCGGCTTCGCCTTCGTCGGCCTGGATGCCAGCGACTACTGGATCGACGAGCTGTACACCGTGCACGTGATGGGCCACGGCCAGGGCCTGGACGAACTGTGGCGGCGCGCGCTCACCGACACCCACCCGCCGCTGTACTACGTGCTGCTGTATGCGTGGAGCCAACTGGCCGGCACCGGCGAGGCGGCGTTGCGCCTGCCCAGCGCGGTGGCCGCGGTGCTGGCGCTGGGCGTGTTCGGGGTCGGCCTGCGGCGGGTGTTCTCGCCGACGGCGCTGGCCTTCGCCATGGCCGCCGGCGCGGTGTCGGTGTTCTGGTTCGAGCAGAGCCAGAACGCGCGCAGCTACGCGCTGTGCCTGCTGCTGTCGGCCGGGCTGCTCGCCATCGCGGTCGCGTTGCGGCGGCGCGCGCAGGCCGGCGCCGCGTTCCCGTTCGCGCACTGGGCCGCGCTCAGCGGGCTGGGGCTGTGCGCCAGCCTCACCCATTCCTACCTGCTGCTGTGCGTGGGCATGCTGCTGCTGTTCCTGCTCGCAACGTTGCGCGACATGCGCTTGCGCGCGGCGCTGGTCGCATCCGGAGTGGCGATCCTGGCAGTCAACGTCGCCTTCGTGCTGCTGTTGCTGCACTCCACTCAGCAGGACGTGCACCAGCTGTGGTTCCGCAACGACGCCGGGTTCTTCTACAGCCAGTTGCGCAGCGCCAGCCGCGACCTGTTGTCCGGCGGCACCGTGCTGGCGGTCCTCGCGCTGCTGGGCGCCTGGCTGTGGCGGCGCCTGCGCGGGTTCCCGCACGACCCGGCGCGCACGCGGGCGCAGGCCGACTGGGTCGCGGCGCTGTGCGGCTGCGTGCTGGTCGGCATGGTGCTGAGCGGAATCGCGGTGAGCCTGGCCATCGCGCCGTCGTTCTCCGCGCGCAACCTGCTCACCGCCGCGCCGTTCGCCTGGGCCTTGCTGGCGCGCCTGTACGACGCGGCGGGGCCGGGCGCGCGCAGCGCGGGCGGACGCGCCGCCGCGGCCTTGCTGATCGTGCTGGTGGGCGCGCAGCTGTGGCTGCTGCGCGGCCGGCCGCTGCAGCGCAACGAGGCCTGGCGCGGGTCGGCGCAGGTCGTGCAGCGCTTGCCCGGCTGCGGCGAGGTCGAGCTGCCGGTGGTGCTGCCGTACAAGTTCGGCCCTTCCACCGCGCCGTACCGGACGCTGGCCGAGCAGGACTTCTTCGGCCACTACCTGCGCGCCCATCGCCTGCGCGCCTACACGCCCGACGAACTCGCCGGGCGCGCTGCCGCGGACGGGCTCGCCGCGCGGCTGGCGACGCGCGCACAGGCGGCCGCGGGCGGCGGCTGCGCGCTGCTGGCCTGGGGCGTGCACGACCTCAACCCGACCACGGCGCTGCAACTGGCGCAGGACCTGGCGCGGCTGCCGGGGGTGGCCCCGAACCGGGTCGTGCTGCAGCCGGTGCTGCGCTGGCGGCGCCGCGGGCTGGGCTGGCATCAGGTGGCCGACGGATTCGTGTTCCTGGCCGCACCGCCGCTGCGCGCCGGGCAGGCGCCGGCCGACCCGGGCTAGCGCCTAGCGCCAGCCGCCGTGTGGCGAGCGGCGCTGGGCGAGCGCCAGGTGGCGCTGGTTGCCGCGCCATCCGGGTGGGCTGCGGTCGATGCCTGCGCCGGATGGCCACGCGCTGCGGCACTGCCGGCCGCCGGCGGCGCGCCGCGCGAATCCTTCGTGGCGCTGTGCACGCCGTACCGCGCTGCCTGGCCGCACCGCGGCGACGGGTCGTGGCCGCGTCTGCAGGCGTGGGCGGTTCGCGGCGGTTGCCGCGCCGCGCGCGGCGCGCCGCACCGCGGTCTTATACTCGTGCGCTGTCTTCCCCAGGAATCCCTTCGATGACCGCTTCCTCCGCCGCGGACCTGATCGCCCTCGGCCAGCACTACTACCTGCCGATCTACCGCCCGCGCCAACTGGTGCTGGAGCGCGGCCAGGGCGCCAAGGTGTGGGACAGCGAAGGCCGCGACTACATCGACCTGTCCGCCGGCATCGCGGTGTGCGGACTCGGCCACAACGATCCGGACCTGACCGCGGCGCTGCTCGAGCAGGCCGGCAAGCTGTGGCACACCAGCAACGTGTTCTACAGCGAGCCGCCGCTGCGCCTGGCCGAGGAACTGGTCGCCGCCTCGCGCTTCGCGCGCAAGGTGTTCCTGTGCAACTCTGGCAGCGAGGCCAACGAGGCGGCGATCAAGCTGGTACGCAAGTGGGCCGGCAGCCAGGGCCGCGCGCCGGACCGGCGGGTCATCGTCACCTTCCGCGGCAGCTTCCACGGCCGCACCCTGGCCGCGGTCACCGCCACCGCGCAGCCGAAGTACCAGGAAGGCTACGAGCCGCTGCCCGGCGGCTTCCGCTACGTGGATTTCAACGACATCGTGCAGTTGGAGACGGCGATGGCCGCCGGCGACGTGGCCGCGGTGATGCTCGAGCCGGTGCAGGGCGAGGGCGGGGTGATGCCGGCCGCGCCGGGCTTCCTGGCGCAGGTGCGCGCGCTGTGCGACCACCACGGCGCGCTGCTGCTGCTGGACGAGATCCAGTGCGGCATGGGCCGCACCGGCACCCTGTTCGCGCACTGGCAGGACGGCGTGACGCCGGACATCGTGACCCTGGCCAAGGCGCTCGGCGGCGGCTTCCCGATCGGCGCGCTGCTGGCCGGGCCGAAGGTCGCCGAGACCATGCAGTTCGGCGCGCACGGCAGTACCTTCGGCGGCAATCCGCTGGCCGCGGCGGTGGCGCGGGTGGCGCTGCGCAAGCTGGCCTCGGCGCCGATCGCGGCGAACGTGTCGCGGCAGGCGGCGGCGCTGCGGCAGGGGCTGGCCGCGCTCAACGAGGAATTCAAGCTGTTTTCGCAGGTGCGCGGGCGGGGCTTGATGCTGGGTGCGGTGCTGAACCAGGCGCATGCGGGGCAGGCCGGGGCGATTCTCGATCACGCTGCCGCGCAGGGGTTGCTGACGTTGCAGGCTGGGCCGGATGTGTTGCGGTTCGTGCCTTCTTTGAATATCACGGATCAGGAGTTGGCGGAGGGGTTGAAGCGGTTGCGGGTGGCGCTGCGGGAGTATGTCGGTAAGCGGTGAGTCGGGATGCGGATAGTGCTTGCTTGCACGTGATGCAACGGCGGCAATAGCCACAGTCAAAGCCGAAGGCCGAAGCCAAGGCCAAAGCCAATGCCAAAGCTTTCGCGCTTTGCGCGAGTCACTTTTCTTTGCTTGTGCAAAGAAAAGTAACCAAAAGAAAGCACACCCCAGACGCGCGCCCTCCGCTGCGCTCCGGGTGCGCGAGGTGGACGGGAATTTTCCGATGGCACATCCATGTGCCAGCGGAAAACGCCACGCATCCTGCGTGGCGCCCCTGCGGGGTTGTACCCGCCCACCTCGCCGCGCTCTATGGGGGCCCCGAAGAGCAACGTCAAAATCCTGAGCAACAGCAACAGCAACAGCAACAGCAACAGCAACCGCTATAGCCATGGTCGTGGGCACAGCCGTGGCAGCTCAGCTGCGGCGGTTCTGTTGGCGTATGCGAGGTGCTTATGTCAGGCCGTGCCGTGCCAGGGCGCGGCGCAGGGCGCGGGTGCCGCTGGCGGTTTCTGCGGGCATGCCGATGGCGCGGGCGCCGCGGACGTTGACGAACAGGTCGTCGATGAACAGGGCGTGCCGCGGGGCGACGCCGAAATGGTCGAGCGCGCGCCGGTAGACCTCGGCTTGCGGCTTGCGTCCGCCGAGTGCGCCGCTGCACAGCACGCGTCCGTGCAGCAGCGGGAACAGCGCCGGCACGATCTGCGCGATCGCCTGCGCCATCAGCGCGCCGTTGTTGGTCAGCACGCCGATCTCGACGCTGCCGGCCAGCGCCAGCACGCGGTCGACCACGCCGGGATCGCCGCGGCTGCCGGCCACGCGCGCGGCGATCCAGTCGGCTTCGCTCACCGGCGCGCCCAGGCCCGCGCCGAGCCGGTGCAGATAGTCGGCGGTGGCGAGGTCGCCACCGTCGTAGGCCGTTTCCAGTCCGGAGGCGAACAACACCTGCCGCACCCGCACCGGGTCGCAGCCGCACTGGGCGGCCAGGTGCGCGATGCGCGCCGTGCGCGAGTAGGCCGCCAGCACGCCGTCGAAGTCGAGCAGCAGCAGCCGGGGGCGCGTATGGGTCAGCGCGGCCACGGCGCCTGGCGCAGGCAGGAAAGGTAGGGTTGGAACATGGGGCGGGTCCGAAGCAGCGGCGCCCGAGAGTAACCCAGTACCCGCGGCGGCGAACGCCGCTACCCGCGCCGCGATGCCGGTCATCCCCCACCCACCCGCCCGCGGCGCACCTACCCGCCGGATCCGCTCGCCCGGCGCTGCGCGCTGGCTATGGTCCCTGCACGCCGCGATCGCGGCGCCGCCGGTCGGGGACCGGTGCGCATCCACGCCACATCCACGTCATCTCGGGGGTCTTGGACATGAGCAAGCGTTTGCAATCCGATCGTCTGGCGCAATCGGTGTGCACGGCACTGTGCACTGCGCGTCACGGCCACGCGCTGGCCACGCTGACGCTGCTGCTGGCCGGCGCGCCGGCACTGCCGGCGCTGGCGGAGGAGCCGGCCGGCGAGGCCAAGACACTGGACGCGATCACCGTCATCTCCACCGGCACGCGCAAGGCCAACATGGCGGTGACCGACAGCCCGGCGCCGATCCAGCTGGTGAGCGCGGAGATGCTCAAGCAGTCGGCCGCGCCGGACCTGATCAACGCCATCGCCAACCAGGTGCCGTCCTACAACGCCAACCAGACCGGCAACGACATGGCGAGCCAGACCCTGACCGCCAGCCTGCGCAATCTCTCGCCCAACCACACCCTGGTGCTGGTCAACGGCAAGCGCCGCCACATCACCTCCAACGTCAACACCACCACCGGCGCGGCCTCGGCCGACCTGTCGTTCATCCCGGCCGCCGCGATCGATCACGTCGAAGTGCTGACCGACGGCGCCGCGGCGCTGTACGGCTCGGACGCGATCGCCGGCGTCATCAACATCATCCTCAAGAAGAACCACGAGGGCGGCGAGGTGGATGCCGGCTATGCGGGCTACAAGGACGGCGGTGGCGGCACCGATTCGTGGGGCGCCAACATCGGCTTCGGCAGCGACGCGGCGTATTTCAGCCTCAGCGCCGAGGTCGAGAACCGCAAGACCGTGTACCGGCTCGGTTCGTACAGCTACGCCGACTGCGTGGCCAACTATGCCGACTGCTCGGCGGTCAATCCGAGCATGGCCGACTTCCTGGCCGACGATGTCGAAGGCATGACCCTCAACGGGCGCTTCCCCAACGTCAACGCCTGGCTCAATCCGCCGGAAGTGCATCGCAAGGCGCTGTTCTTCAACTCCGGCGCGGTGCTCAGCGACACCCTGGAGTTCTACGCCTTCGGCAGCTACGGCAAGAAGACCGCGCAGTCGGAGGAGAACTACCGCCGCCCCAGCCAGGACGGCGGCTACGTCGATCCGGCGACCGGCGCGGTCAGCCACAAGTACGCGTTGGGCTTCAATCCGTCCGAGGCCTCCGACGAGGTCGACTACGAACTCACCGCCGGGCTGAAGGGCGTGCTGGCCGACTGGTCCTGGGATTTCTCCAGCAGCTACGGCAAGAACGAGATGGACGTGTACACGCTGAACTCGATGAATTTCAGCCTGTGGCAGGACTACGGCTCTTCGCCCGAGGACTTCTACGACGGCTCGTTCTGGGCCAGCCAGTGGACCACCAACCTCAACGCCACGCACGACTTCGACGTCGGCCTGTCGCAGCCGCTGACCTTCAACGCCGGCATCGAATACCGCCGCGACCAGTACGGCATCGATCCGGGCGATCCGACCTCGTACTACGGCGCCGGCGCGTCCTCCTTCCCCGGCTACAACCCGCTGTTCAACACCGGTTCCTACAGCCGCCACAGCTACGCCGCCTACGCCGACGTGGTGTTCAACCCGACCGAGAAGTGGCTGCTCGACGTGGCCGGGCGCTACGAGAACTACAGCGACTTCGGCAGCAAGGTGGTCGGCAAGCTGACCACCCGCTTCGACCTCACCGACACCTTCGCGGTGCGCGGCACCGCCAGCACCGGCTTCCGCGCGCCGACCCTGCAGGAAGGCTACTACTCGGCGGTGCAGGTCGGCCCGACCAGCGCCACCCCGACCCTGCAGCCCAACAGCGCGGCCGCCGCGGCGCTGGGCTTCGGCAGCCTGAAGCCGGAGACCAGCACCAACTACAGCCTCGGCTTCGTGTTCCGGCCGATGCAGAACTTCGACAGCACGCTCGACTTCTACCGCATCACCATCTCCGACCGCATCGGCGTGGGCACCTTCGAGTATTCCAAGGCCGGCCAGCCGGGCGACACCAATGGCGACGGCACGCCCGATGCCGCCTACAACGCCGCGCTGGGCCAGGCGCTGGTCGACTTCGGCTACCTCGGCGGCATCGATCCGGCGGCGCCGGGCGGCTCGCTCGACGCCACCGCGCGGCAGAACATCTCGGTGGCGATCTTCAACAACGCGCTCAAGACCCGCAGCAGCGGCGTGGACTGGGTGACCAACTACATCACCGAGTTCGACTGGGGCTCGATCGACTGGATGCTGGCGGCCAACTACAACAAGACCGAGGTGCTCAGCGCCAAGCCGGCGCCGGAGGTGCTCGGCGGCGCCACCATGTACAGCGCGGCGACGCTGATCAACCTGGAGAACAACGCGCCCAAGTACCGGGTCAACCTGGGCGCCACCTTCAACGTCGGCAAGTTCAGCCTGCGCGTGACCGAGGCGGTGTACGGGCCGCAGTACCAGCTGGTGGCGCCCTACGACGAGTGGAACGGCGACATCTTCCCCGACAGCGTGCTGAGCCAGCTCGACGTGGTCGACGTCAACGGCGCGCCGTACTACAAGCAGAAGATCGGCACGATGGCGCTGACCAATGTCGAACTGACGTTCCGGCCCACCGAACAGCTGACCGTCAGCGTCGGCGGCGACAACGTGTTCAACACCTATCCCGACAAGATCCCGTCGGCGGCGTACGACTATCTCGAGAAGAACTACCTCAGCTACTACAACTCGCCGTACCTGACCGGCAGCCCGATCGGCTATTTCGGCGCGCGCTACTACGCCAAGCTGACTTACCGCTTCTGAGCAACGCGCCCCGCTCGAGCCCCTCTCCCCCCGGGAGAGGGGTTGGGCTGAGGGTCCGTCCACAGGCGGAGTCGCGCAGGGCCACCGTCCGCCGATCGCACCGCGCGCCGCAGCGGCCGCGGTCCTACCCGCTCCATCGCGACCTACCCGCCGCACACGGCCCGCGCCGCCGGTGCGGCGGCTATGGTCGACCTGCAATCCGCGAGGCGATGTCGACGATGCAAGCAGCACCCAGGGGAGCCATGACCCGCCGCCAATTGCTCGCCAGGATCGGCCTGGCCGGCGGCGGCGCGATGATGTACCAGGCGATGCACAGCCTGGGCCTGGCGGCCGAATCGCGCTTCGCCGGCGTGCCGCGGCTGGACGGCGACGCCAAGGGCGCCTCGGTGCTGGTGCTCGGCGCCGGCCTGGCCGGGCTGACCGCGGCCTACGAACTGCGCAAGGCCGGCTACCGCGTGCAGGTGCTCGAGTACAACGCGCGTCCCGGCGGCCGCAACTGGACGCTGCGCGGCGGCGACCGCTACACCGAACTGGGCGGCTTCGAGCAGCAGTGCGGGTTCGACGCGGGCATGTACCTCAATCCCGGGCCGTGGCGCATCCCGCACCACCACAAGGCGGTGCTGTCCTACTGCAAGCAGTTCGGGGTGGCGCTGGAACCGTTCGTGCAGGTCAACTTCAATGCGCTGCTGCACAGCCGCGACGGCTTCGGCGGCAAGCCGCAACGCTTCCGCGACATCGACGCCGACTACAAGGGGCACGTGGCCGAACTGCTGGCCAAGAGCACCCGGCAGGGCGCGCTGGATGCGCAGGTGCAGCGCGAGGACCAGGAGATCCTGCTCGAGTCGCTGCGCAACTGGGGCGCGCTGGACAAGGACTTCGGCTACGTCAAGGGCCGCGAGAGCAGCGAACGCCGCGGCTTCGCCAAGTATCCCGGCGGCGGCCTGTCCGGCAAGCCGCAGTTCTCCGAGCCGTTCAGCGCCCAGGACATCCTGCGCTCGCGGCTGTGGACCACGCTGGCGGCGGGCAACAACTACGAGATGCAGACCGCGATGTTCCAGCCGGTCGGCGGCATGGACCAGATCGGCAAGGCGTTCGCGCGCGAGCTCGGCGATGCGATCCGCTACAACGCGCGGGTCACCCGCATCGACCAGGACGCGCACGGGGTCAGCGTCGCCTACCAGGACGCAGGCGGCGGCGAGCAGCTGGCCAAGGCCGACTGGTGCGTGTGCACGATCCCGCTGTCGATCCTCAGCCGCATCCCGCTGGCGGTGGGCGAGAAGATGGCTGCGGCGATCGGCCAGGTGCCGTATGCGGCCTCGGTGAAGGTCGGGCTGCAGTTCAAGCGCCGCTTCTGGGAAGAGGACGAGGCGATCTACGGCGGCATCAGCTACACCGACCTGCCGATCACCCTGATCAGCTATCCGAGCACCGGGTTCCAGAGCGCCGGCAAGGGCGTGCTGCTCGGCGCCTACGTGTGGGGGCTGGAAGCGTTCGAGTTCACCTCGATGACGCCGCAGCAGCGCGTGGCCAAGGCGGTGGAGTACGGCACCCAGCTGCATCCGCAATACCCGCGCGAATTCGACAACGGCATCGCCGTGGGCTGGCACCGGGTGCCGTTCACCCACGGCTGCTTCGGCGTGTGGAGCGACGCCGCGCGCGCCGAGCACTACGAGAACCTGTGCCGGATCGACGGCCGCATCGCGCTCGCCGGCGAGCACGCCTCGTACATCCCGGCCTGGCAGGAAGGAGCCATCACTTCGGCGCTGGACGCGATCGAGCGCCTGCATCGCCGCGTCGTCAACGGAGCCCGCGCATGAAGCTGGATCGTCACTGGATGCTCGCTGCGGCGGTCGCCGCCGCCGTGCTCGCGCTGATGCTGCCGCCGGCGATCGGCCCGGCCGCGGCGCAGAGTTCCGATGCCACCCCGCTGTATCCGCAGGCTACGTTCGCCACCGCTTCCGGCGCCACCGTGTACGCGGCGATCTGCCAGGGCTGCCACATGCCCGGCGGGCAGGGCGCGCGCGGCGGCGGCGAGTATCCGCCGCTGGCCGGCAACCCCAAGGTGGCCGCGGCGCCGTACGTGGCGATGATGGTGCTCGACGGCCGCGGCGGCATGCCCGGCTTCGGCACCATGCTCAACGACCAGCAGGTCGCCGAGGTGGTGCACTACGTGCGCAGCCAGTTCGGCAACGACTATCCCGGCAGGCTCAGCGCCGACGAGGTGCGCACGCTGCGGCATTGAGCCGCGACGTTCTTCATTCCCTTTTCGACCGCCAGGAGTTCCGCATGCGCCATTGCTTCGTTTCCCGCTCGTTCCGTGCCGGCCTGTGCGCCGCGCTGTGGCTGCCCGCCCTGGCCGGCGCCGCCGAGATCGTGCGCCACAAGATTCCCAACAGCGATTTTCCGATTTCCGCGGCGGTGGAGATCCCGGCCGGCAAGACCACGGTCTATCTCAGCGGCGCGGTGCCGCGGCCGATCGACCCGGACGCGCCGAAGGATTCGCCCGCCGCCTACGGCGACACCAAGGCGCAGACCGTCAGCGTGCTGTCGCAGATCAAGGCGCAGCTGGAAGGCATGGGCCTGGGCATGCGCGACGTGGTCAAGATGCAGGCGTTCCTGGTCGGCGACCCGGCGCTGGGCGGGAAGATGGATTTCGCCGGCTTCATGGACGGCTACCGGCAGTTCTTCGGCACGCCCGAGCAACCCAACCTGCCGTCGCGCTCGGCGTTCCAGATCGCCGCGCTGGGCAATCCGCTGTACCGCATCGAGATCGAAGTGGTCGCGGTGCGTCCGTAGTTTCTTCGCCACGTTTTCCAAGGAGTCCGTCATGCAGCAACCGTCGCGTTCGCGCCGCACCTTCCTCAAGGAGTCGGCGCTGGTCGCCGCGGCCGGTCTCGGCACGCCGTGGCTGGCGCAGGCCGCGTCCGGCGCGGCGCAGGCGGCCAGCGCCGACCTGGCGCCGGTGTTGATCAACGCCAACGAGTATCCCGGCGGCCCGTCGCCGGCCGCGCAGCGCGCGATCGCCGCGATCGCGTCCAGCGGCGGCCGCTACCTGGGCGAACTGCAGCTGGAATTGCTGCAGACCCTCGCCGCCCAGCTCGGCGTGGGCCTGGATCACGTGATGGCCTATGCCGGCTCCACCGAGCCGCTGGACTACACCATGCTGGCGTTCACCTCGCCCGGCGCGTCGCTGGTCACCGCCGATCCCACCTTCGAGTCCGGCTGGCGCGCCGCCGCGCGCAACGGCGCCAAGGTGATCAAGATCCCGTTGCGCAAGGACGACGCGCACGACGTGCAGGCGATGTGCGCCGCCGACGCCAACGCCGGGGTGATCTACATCTGCAACCCGAACAATCCCACCGGCTCGGTGACCCCGCGCAAGGACCTGGACTACGCGCTGGCGCACAAGCCCAAGGGCAGCGTGCTGGTGGTCGACGAGGCGTACCTGCATTTTTCCGACAGCGCCGGCAGCATGGTCGATCGCGTCGCCGCCGGCGACGACGTGATCGTGCTGCGCACCTTCTCCAAGCTCTACGGCATGGCCGGGATCCGCCTCGGTTATGCGGTGGCGCGGCCGGAGCTGCTGGCCAGGCTGAAGTTCTACAGCGTCAACAGCCTGCCGGTGACCGCGGTCGCCGCCGGTCTGGCCAGCCTGCGCGACCCGGCGCTGGTGCCGCAGCGGCGCGCGCTCAACAGCGCCATCCGCAACGACGTGGTGCGCTGGCTCGCCGCGCAGGGCCATGCCTGCACCGCCTCGGAAAGCAATTGCTTCATGGTCGACGTGCAGCGCCCGGCCAAGGAATTCATGGACGCGATGGCGACCTATGGCGTGTTCGTCGGCCGCAGCTGGGCGCTGTGGCCGAACCGTTCGCGCATCACCGTCGGCACCGCGGCGGAGATGGCGCGGTTCAAGCGCGCGTTCGCGCAGGTGGCGGCCGGCAAGCGCGGGCCGCTGCCGGTACCGCCGCCGCCGCTGGCGCTGCACGATCCGTTGCATGGATTCTTCCGCAACGCCTAGCGCCGCGTCCTGCGCTCGATGCTGCAGTGCACGAGCGTTCGTCGTTGACAAACATTTGCGCAAAGGCAGACAGTCGTGGGACGCCGCTGCGCGCGCAGCGCATGCCGGCGCGTGGCGCGACGCTGCGCCGTTCCCACTGCCAAGGAGTCCGTCTTGAAAGCGAAGTCGCTGTTTCCCCTGCTGGTCCTCGCCGCGCTCGCGTTCGCGCCGGCGGCCTGGGCCAAGACCTGTGCGGTGACCATCACCGGCACCGACCAGATGTCCTTCGACCAGACCCAGATCAAGGTCGCCGCCGATTGCACCGAAGTGGCGCTGACCCTCAAGCACAGCGGCAAGCTCACCGCCGCGGTGATGGGCCACAACTGGGTGCTGACCAAGACCCCGGACTTCCAGGCGGTGGCCAATGCCGGCACCAGTTCCAGCCTGGCCGACAACTACCTGCCCAAGAGCGATGCGCGGATCATCGCGCACACCAAGGTGATCGGCGCCGGGCAGTCGGATACGGTCAAGTTCTCCACCGCCAAGCTCGCCAAGGGCGGCGACTACACCTTCTTCTGCTCGTTCCCGGGGCACTGGGCGATGATGAAGGGCAAGTTCGTCTTCGGCTGAGTCGCCGCGGTTGCGCTGCAGGTTGCGACCAGCGATCCGCAGCGCCTTTCGAACAGGACGGCGCCGCAGGCGTCGGCCTGCGTCAGCGCCGACTCACCCTGTGGGAGCGACTTCAGTCGCGACGGGCTTTCCCGATAACGCCTGTCGCGACTGAAGTCGCTCCCACAAAATAGCGACGGCTTTCGCGATTGCGACGCCTTCGCGCTCAGTCCAATGCCGCATCCGGCGGCGCCGCGCGCTGCAGCAGCCCGCGCTGCAGCGCGCTGGCCAGCGCGGCCTCGCGGGTGCCGGCTTCCAGCTTGCGGTACAGGTTCTTCAGGTGGAACTTGACCGTGTTCTCCGACAGCGCCAGGCGCCGCGCGATCTGCTTGTTCGCGTCGCCCTGCGCCAGCAGCGCCAGCACTTCCAGTTCGCGCTCGCTGAACAGCTCGGCGCCGCTGTCCTGGTCGTGGCGCAGCTTGTCGAGCAGCGCCTGGATGGTCATCGCCAGCGTGGTGTTCGGTGCCGCCTGCGGATCCTGCTGGCGCGCCATGCGCAGCAGCGCCTTGCCCGGCACCCCCAGTTCCAGCAGGCATTGCCAGGCCTGGGTACTGGCCACGTGCTGCAGCGCGTGGCGCAGATACGGCAGCGCGGCGGCGGATTCGCCGCGGTCGTGCAGCACCAGCGCGATGCGCGCGCGCACCCGCGCCAGGTGCACCTGGTTGTCGGCGGCCATGCAGGCCGCTTCCACGCCTTGCAGCACCGCCAGCGCGGCGCGGGTGCGTCCGCCCAGGCGATGCCAGCGCGCCAGGGCGAAGCCGAGCGCGGCGAGGAAGCGCCAATCCTGCGGCTGGCCCAGCGCGTGCGCGAACCGCGCCTCGCCGCCGGTGCGCGCGACCAGCACGTCGATCGCCGCCGAGGGCGGCTGGTCGAGCAGCACGTGCAGCCGCCAGGCCAGCGCCAGGTCGGCGAGCCGGCCCAGATGCCGCGCATGCGCGATGCGGTCGATATGGTCGAGCAGGTCCAGCGCGGCGCGGCCGCTGCGGTCGTGCTGCCGCGCCAGCACCAGCGCGGTCTCGTAGCCGGCGGCATACACGTCCAGCCAGCCGTCGTGCTGTTCGAGGAAGCCCAGCGCCGGCTGCAGGCAATCGGCGGCCTCGTCGTAGCGGCCGTGCTCGCATTGCAGTTGCGCCAGCAGGCATTGGCCCACTGCCTGCAAGGTGGGATCGAGCTGCTGCTGGCGCTGGGCCATGGCCAGCGCCTGCCGGCAGGTGGCTTCGGCCCGTTCCAGCTGGCCGCGGTAGTAGTGGCTCTGCGCCAGGTGGATCAGCGCATAGCTGGCGCCGACCTCGCTGCCGCTGGCCTGCATCGCGCTGCCGGCCAGTCGCGCATAGCGCTCGGCGCCGGCGAAATCGGCGCGGCCCAGCGCGGTGGTGGCGCAGATGCACCACAGCGTGCCGCGGCCCAGGCTGTCGTCCTCGTCCAGCGCCGCCGCCTGCGCGGCGATCTGCGCCAGTCCGCGCGGGTTGGCGCAGACCTGGTCGAGCAGGTCGCGCAGCAACGCGACGACCACCGTGTAGTCGCGCTCGAACGGCGCGCGCACGTGTTCGGGGAAATCGCGGAAGCGTTCCAGCAGGGTCTGCGCGTGCGCGAACTCGCCCAGCTTCATGTGCAGGTAGGCCTGGGTCAGGTTCAACGCCGGCCGTTCGCCGATGCTGCTGCGCGGGAAGCGCCGCAGCAGCGCACGGATCGGCGCGGTGCCGTGGCGCAGCAGCAACTGCCAGGTGCCGGCGCGGGCGATGCAGTCGGCGGCGCTGTCGATCGCGCCGCCGCGCACCGCGTGCCGCACCGCTTCGGGCAATTGCCCGTGCGCATCGAACCAGTGCGCGGCGCGCCGGTGCAGCTGCGGCGCCAGCCCGGGCGTGTCGCGCTCCAGCTGCTGATGCAGGTAGTCGGCGAACAGCGGATGGAAGCGGAACCATTCGTGTTCGCCGTCCAGCGCCACCAGCAGGCCCTGGAAGTGCGCCAGCCGTTCCAGCAGGCGGCCGCTGTCGTCGCGCTCGCGCACCGCGTCGGCGAGCGCGGCGTTGAACCGTTCCAGCGGCGAGAGCTGCAGCAGCAACGCGCGCAACGCCGGATCCAGGTCGTTGAGCACCTGTTCGGCCAGATACGCCGCCAGCTCGGCGGTGCGTCCGGAGAACCGGCCGAGGTCGTCGCGGCGGCGTTCGTCGCCGCCCAGCCATAGCCCGGCCAGCTGCAGCGCGACCGCCCAGCCCTCGGTCTGCCGGCGCAACTGGCGGGCCATCGCCGCCGGCACCTGCGGCCCCAGCAGCGCCAGCGTCTCGGCCTCGTCCAGCGCCAGTTCGCGCGCGCCGATGCGTTCCAGCTGGCCCTGCAACGCCCAGCGCGCCAGCGGCAGCGCGGGTGCGCGCCGCGTCGCCAGCAGCAGGTGCAACTGGCCGCCGGCATGTTCGACCAGTCGCGTCACCACCTCGTCGAGCGCGCTGGCGTGGCCGCGGTCGTAGTCGTCGAGGATCACCAGCAGGCGCTTCGGCGCGGTGCGGATCGCGCGGATCAGGCCGGGCAGGGTGGACGCCACCTCCAGGTCCTGGCCCTGCTGCTGCAACGCGGCCTGCAATGGCGCGCCGAGTTCGATCCCGGCGCCGCGCGCGGCCAGCGCCAGGTAGGCGAGGAAGCGCCCGGGATCGGCGTCGTCCTCGTCCAGCGACAGCCACGCCACCGCGGCGTCGCCGCGCTCGCGCAGGCGCTGGTGCCATTGCCCGAGCAAGGTGGTCTTGCCGAAACCGGGCGGCGCCAGCAACAGCGTCAGCGGCAGCTCGGCGGCGCGGTCCAGGTGCTGCAGCAAGGCCTCGCGCGCCACCGCGGCCACGCGCGAGCGCGGCGGCGCCAGTTTGTCGGCCAGCACCCAGTCGGGCACGGCAGGGCTGTCGTGCACGGACGGCAGGGAACGCGGATTCAACAGCGTGACAGGCTTGAGCATGTCGCCATGAGTGTCTGCAGCGGTCGCCCTCGCGCCCTCTGGCGGCTCGGGTGACGGGACGGAAGCGACGCATGCCGGCTCGCCGCGCAGATCGCGGAAAGCCGTGTGCCGCGCCGATTCCACGGGCCCCCGCCCTGATGCCGTCCGTTGGCCTTGAACGTTGAACTTATGACACGGCCGCGACAAAAGCAAAGTCGCGACCGGGTGCTCAGTTTGTGTTCAGCTGCTGGCGACCACGGCGAACGCCTCGCGCGCCGCGGCCAGGGTGGCCTCCAGCACGCCGTCGTCGTGGGCGCTGGACAGGAAGCCGGCCTCGTACGCCGACGGCGCCAGGAACACGCCGCGCTCCAGCATGGCGTGGAAGAAGCGGTTGAACGCGGCGGTGTCGCAGGCGGTGGCCTGGGCGTAGGTCTCCACCTTCTCGGTGGTGAAGAACAGCCCGAACATCGCCCCGACCTGGTTGGTGGTGACCGCCACGCCGGCGGCGGCGGCGGCCTGCTCCAGCCCGGCGCACAGCGCGGCGGTGGCCGCGTCCAGGCGCTGGTGGAAGCCCGGCGCCTGCACCAGCTCCAGCATCGCCAGGCCGGCGGCCATCGCCACCGGGTTGCCGCTGAGCGTGCCGGCCTGGTAGATCGGCCCGGACGGGGCGATCTGCCGCATCAGGTCGGCGCGGCCGCCATAGGCGCCGACCGGCATGCCGCCGCCGATGATCTTGCCGAACGTGGTCAGGTCCGGGACCACGCCGTAGTGCGCCTGCGCGCCGCCCAGGGCCACGCGGAAGCCGGTCATCACCTCGTCGAAGATCAGCAGCGCGCCGTGCCGCGTGCACAGATCGCGCAGGTGCTGCAGGTAGCCGTCGCGCGGCGGGATGCAGTTGGCGTTGCCGACCACCGGCTCGATGATGACCGCGGCGATCTCGCCGCCGATCTGCTCGAACAGCGCGGTGGCGCCTTCGACATCGTTGTAGCTGAGCGTGGCGGTGAGTTCGCTCAGGCCGGCCGGCACGCCCGGCGAGGTCGGCACGCCCAGGGTCAGCATGCCGCTGCCGGCCTTGACCAGGAACGAGTCGCCGTGGCCGTGGTAGCAGCCTTCGAACTTGACGATGCGGCTGCGCCCGGTGGCGCCGCGCGCCAGGCGCACTGCCGACAGCGTGGCCTCGGTCCCGGAGTTGACCATGCGCACCATCTCGCACGAGGGCACCAGCCGGGTGATGGTCTGCGCCATCGTCACCTCGGCCGGGCACGGCGCGCCGAACGACAGGCCGTCGCCGATCGCGCGCTGCACCGCCTCGCGCACCGCCGGGTGGTTGTGCCCGGCGATCATCGGGCCCCACGAGCCGACGTAGTCGATGTAGCGGTTGCCGTCCACGTCGTACAGGTAGGGGCCGTCGGCGCGCTGCACGAAGAACGGTTCGCCGCCCACCGACTTGAAGGCGCGGACCGGCGAGTTGACGCCGCCGGGGATCAGCGCCTGCGCCTGGTCGAAGAGGGCCTGCGAGCGGGAATGGTTCATGAGCGGGGGAATCCTTGGCGAGGCTGGCCGGGCCGGATGGCCGGGCGCGGAGCGATGCCGCCTATTGTCGCGGCTCCCGCCCGCAGGTGCCATGGCGCCTACCCGGCCACGCCGCACCTACCCGCCGTGGCCGGCTCCGCCCTGTGATCCGCTGCCTACTATCGAAGCGTCCAGGGGCGCACGGCCCGATCGCCAGCGGCGACCGGCCGTGCAACGGGCGGAGTTCCACTGTGTTCGCGGGCAGCGCCATTGGCGTTGCGCCTGCATTTTTCGTTGGGTTGCCAACGATTTCCATCTTCGGGGAGAGAGCATGCACCGTACGATCCGCAGGAGCGCCCTGGCGCTCGCGTTGGCGCTTGCCGCCGGCCATGCCCATGCGCAGTCCACCACCGGCAGCATCGTCGGCAGCGTGCCGCCGGGCGCGGGCGAGAGCAGCGTGCTGATCACCAACACCAGCGGCTTCAGCCGCGAGGTCAAGGTGGACGAACGCGGCCGCTACGCGCAGGGCAACCTGCCGCTGGGCACCTACACGGTCACGCTCAAGCGCGACGGCCAGGTGGTGGAGACGCGCGAGAACATCAGCCTGGTGGTCGGCGCCGGCACCGAGGTCGGCTTCGGCGGCCCGGCGCAGACGCTGGATGCGGTCAACGTGGTGGCCGGCAACGTGGCCCGGATCGACGTGGCCAGCGTCGACAGCCGCACCGTGATCACCGCCGAGCAACTGGCGGTGCTGCCGCTGGGCCGCAGCGCCGAGGCCATCGCCTTGCTGGCGCCGGGCGTGGTCGCCAACAGCGGCGGTTTCGACAACGGCCCGCTCGGCGGTTCGCTGGCCAGCTTCGGCGGCTCGGCGGCAAGCGAGAACGCCTATTACCTCAATGGCTTCAACACCACCGACCCGGCCAGCAGCCTGGGCGGGCTGACCCTGCCGTACGGCGCGATCGACCAGCAGGAAATCTTCACCGGCGGCTATGGCGCGCAGTACGGCCGCTCCAATGGCGGCGTGATCAGCCAGGTCGGCAAGCGCGGCAGCAACGAATGGCACTTCGGCGCGGCGGTGATCTGGCAACCGGACAGCCTCAGCGCCAGGCAGAGCGACCTGTATTTCCGCAAGGACAGCGTGTACTGGGATCCGAGCAATGCCAAGTACACCGCCGGCAACTACATGCCGCTGAGCGAGACCAGCGCCGACCAGACCACCTACAGCGCCTATGTCGGCGGCCCGCTGGTGCAGGACCGGCTGTTCTTCTTCCTGGCCCTGGAGCAGGTCGATTCCAGCGGTACCCGCGTCGCCGACGCGCGCGTCACCTCCGGCGGCATCTCCGGTTCGCCGTGGACGCGCTACGACTACAAGCAGACCCGCGCCTACGCCAAGATCGACTGGCAGATCAGCGACAACCACTCGCTGGAATTCACCGGCGCGCAGGACAAGGCGCGCACCAACGGCAACATCTACGGCTACGACTACGTCGAGCGCGAGGTCGGCAGCTACAAGGGCCGCGAAGCCAAGAACGAGTTCGGCCCGACCCTGTTCCTGGGCAAGTACACCGGCTATTTCGGCGACAACGTCACCTTGACCGCGCTGTACGGCAAGGAGAGCCTGCCCGACAAGCTCACCGCGATCGGCTACGACGCCGGCAACGGTCCGTTCCTCAACAGCGTCGCCAACCAGAACCCGGCCTATACCGGCGGCACCGCGATCGGCAACACGCAGACGGTCAGCTCGATCACCGATCCGGACCGCGAGTACAAGAAGGACAACCTGCGCCTGAATCTCAACTGGCGCCTCGGCGCGCACAGCATCGATGTCGGCATCGACAACCAGAAGAGCGAGGCGATCAACATCGGCTCCTACAGTTCCGGCCCCGGCTACGCCTGGACCTACGGCTACACCCCGGACCCGTACGGATTGAACAGCGGCGGCCAGGTCAGCGGCTCGGTGGCCGAGGACGGCAGCATCGGCGTGCCCAGCCCGGGCCTGGCCGATCCCACCTACGGCAGCACCGGCTACTACGTCACCCAGGACATCGCCACCAACCTGTATTCCTACGACGCCAAGCAGACCGCGTACTACCTCGAAGACCACTGGCAGGTCACCGACAAACTGCTGCTCTCGCTGGGCGTGCGCAACGACAGCTTCACCAACTACACCCCGTTCGGCCAGGCCTACATCGAGCTGAAGAACCAGTGGGCGCCGCGGCTGGGCTTCAGCTGGGACGTCAACGGCGACTCCAGCCTGAAGGTGTACGGCAACATCGGCCGCTACTACCTCGGCCTGCCGCTGTCGCCCGCGGGCCTGTTCACCCCGGCGGTGTCCACCAGCACCTACTACACCTACAGCGGCATCAACGCCGACGGCACGCCGATCCTGGCCACCCAGCTGGCGCCGCCGGTGTCGGCCAACTCGCGCTTCGGCCGGCTCGCCGACGTGCGCACCGCGGTGGTCGAGGACATCAAGGGCGAGAACCAGGACGAGCTGATCCTCGGTTTCACCAAGCTGCTGCCCAACGACTGGGTGCTCGGCGTGCGCGGCACCCATCGCCGGCTCAACGACGGCATCGACGACACCAACCTGGACAACTCCAACGCCGGCCTGCTGGCCGCGGCGGAGGCGGCGGGCGTGGACATCGACTGGGCCAAGAACGCCAGCGCGGCGCTGGTCAATCCGGGCAAGACCAACACCTACCGGGTGATCGGCACCGACGGCCAGATCCACGCCTTGACCGTGACCCGCGAGCAGGGCGGCTACCCCGAATTCAAGCGCCGCTATTCAGCGCTGGAATTCAACCTGGAGCGTCCGTTCGACGGCCGCTGGTACACCAAGATGAGCTACGTGTGGTCGCACAGCTACGGCACCACCGAAGGCCAGTTGCGTTCGGACCTGTGGCGCACCGGCGGCGCGCTGGGCAGCTACCGGGGCCAGGCGGCGACCTCGACCACGCAGAGCTGGGACCATGCGGCGCTGATGGAGAACTTCAACGGCAACCAGTCCAACGACCGCCGCCACCAGCTCAAGGCGTACGGCTTCTACCAGCTGACCGAGGAGTGGGGCGCCTCGGCCAACCTCAGCCTGATTTCCGGCGCGCCGCGGCCATGCCTGGGCTACTACTACGGCACCAACTACGACGCTGGCGATCGCGACCCGGCCGGCTATGCCAATCCCAGCGTCACCGGCGGCACGTACCACTTCTGCTACAACCCGGCCACCGGCACCGGCGAGCCGTCGCCGCCGGGCTCGCACGGCAATCTGGGCTGGGTGGCGCAGCTCGACCTGGGCGTGAGCTACAAGCCGAGGTTCGCCGAGGGCAAGTTGGCGCTGAGCCTGGACGTGTTCAACGTCACCAACCGGCAGACGGTGACCAACGTCTATCCGTTCTCCGAGTTGAACCCGGGCGAAGTCAACCCGCTGTGGAACCAGGCGGTGGCGTACCAGGCACCGCGCTCGGCACGGGTGACGCTGAGCTACGACTTCTGAGCGGGCACGAGGATGGCCGCTTCGTAGGGGAGTGACGCCTGGGTGTCCACCGAGCCATGGCGCCAAGCCCCTCTCCCCTCGGGAGATGGGTTGGGGTGAGGGTCCGGCGCGAAGCATCTCGTGGAGTTTGGTGCGCGAGGCTGCGCCCGTACCCTCATCCGCCCCTGCGGGGCACCTTCTCCCGGTGGGAGAAGGAACAGCCTAGCCCCTCTCCCCCCGGGAGAGGGGTTGGGGTGAGGGTCCGGCGCGCAGCGACTCGCGGAGTTTGGGGGCACGAGGCTGCGCCCGTACTCTCATCCGCCCCTTCGGGGCACCTTCTCCCGAGGGGAGAAGGAACAGCTGAACCCCTCTCCCCTCGGGAGAGGGGTTGGGGTGAGGGTACGGCGCGCAGCGACTCGCGGAGTTTGGGTGCGCGAGGCTGCGCCCGTACCCTCATCCGCCCCTTCGGGGCACCTTCTCCCGGTGGGAGAAGAAACAGCCTAGCCCCTCTCCCCTCGGGAGAGGGGTTGGGGTGAGGGTACGGCGCGCAGCGACTCGACGCGGGCCGCCAGAATCCGGGCGCCTCCTCCTGCGCGCCTCAGTCGAAGCAGGCGCGATAGGCGGCCAGCGCGGCGCGCGGGTCGGCGGCGTCGAACACGCCGCTGATTACCGCCAGCAGGTCGGCTCCGGCAGCGACCAGGGCGCGGCCGTTGTCCGGGGTCAGCCCGCCGATCGCCACCCGCGGCAGGCCCAACGGCGCGGCGTCGCGCAGCAGGCCGGGCTCGGCGCGGCGCGTGGTGACTTTGCTGCGGGTGGGGAAGAACGCGCCGAAGGCCACATAGCTGGCGCCGGCCGCGGCGGCGGCACGGGCCAGGGCGAGGTCGTCGTAGCACGAGGCGCCGATCAGCGCACCGGCACCCAGCGCGGCGCGCGCGGCGGCCAGGTCGCCGTCGTCCTCGCCCAGGTGCACGCCCGCGGCGCCGACCGCCTGCGCCAGCGCCACGTCGTCGTTGACGATCAGCGGTACCCCGGCCTGCGCGCACAGCGCCTGCAGCGCCGTCGCCTGGGCCAGGCGCTGCGCCGCGTCGGCACGCTTGTTGCGGTACTGCAGCCAGATCGGGCCGTCGGCGAGCAGCGGCGCCACGCGCGCCAGCAGGCGTTCGCCGTCGCCTTCGTCGGGGGTGATCAGGTAGACGCCGCGGGGCGGCGATGATGCATTCATGGATGAGCCTTCCGGTGTGCAGGCGAGGGTGGGACAATGCCGCTCCGCCCGGCCTGTAGACCAGCGATTATCCAATGAGCGACGCCACTGCCACCACCTACCGCACCTGGATGTGCGTCGTCTGCGGCTTCATCTACAAGGAGCTCGACGGCCTGCCGGAAGAAGGCATCGCCCCCGGCACCCGCTGGGAAGACGTGCCCGACACCTGGACCTGCCCGGACTGCGGGGTGACCAAGGACGATTTCGAGATGGTGGAGATGGATTGAGGGCCGGGATTGGGGAGTCGGGAGTGGGGATTCGCAAGAGCGGATCGCTGCAGCGGACCCAGCGGGTCGCGCCAAGCCCCCTCCCAGGAGGAGTCCTAACCTCGACGCGATGGGGATAAATCAGGTCGGATAAACCCTGCTACAGGTCGCAGCGAATCGTTGGCCAAGCGCCGAGTCCGCTTTTGCGAATCCCCAATCCCCAATCCCCAATCCCAGCCCTCAATGCATGCGCTGCGCGCGCGCGCTCAGTTCCACCAGGCGTTCGCGGATCGGCAGCACGTCGTTGGCTTCCGGGTTCAGTTGCAGGTAGCGGCTCAGGTCGCGGCGCGCGCCGGGGACGTAGTCCATCTGCAGGTAGGCCAGGCCGCGGTCGCGCAGGGCCTCGGGCTGGTCGGGCATCAGCTTGAGCACTCGGTCGGCGCTGCGCGCGGCGCGGTCCCATTCGTCGCGTTCGGCGTAGACGCCGTGCAGGTTGCGCAGCACCCGGGTCAGGATCGCGCGGTGCGGCGCCGGGTCGAGGATCTGCAGCAGCGCGCGGTCGTCCGGGGTCTCCCCGCCCAGATGCGGGCGCGCGCGTTCGCGCAGCTCTTCCACCGCCAGCGGGCGGCCGCCGTTGAACGGGTCCATCACCAGCAGGCCGTCGTCCACCGGCAGGCGCACCAGGAAATGCCCGGGGAAGGACACCCCGTCGAGCGGAATGTCCAGCCGCCGCGCCACTTCCATCTGCACCAGCGCCAGCGAGATCGGGTTGCCCAGGCGGCGCTCGAACACCTCGTTCATGTAGCTGTTGCGCGGGTCGTAATACTCGTCGTGGTTGCCGCTGTAGCCGAGTTCCTCGAACAGGTGGCGGTTGATCGCGGCCATCTTCAGCGGCCACGGCTCGATCATCGCCACTTCGTGACGCAGGTGCTCGGCATGGTTCTGCGCCAGCGTGTCGTAGTGGTCGGCATCCAGTTCCGGATACTCGTCGCGGGCGATCAGCAGCGCGGTGGCCAGCAGCGGCAGGGCGTCGTCGTCCAGCGCGGCCAGGGTATTCCAGCTCGGCAATGTCAGTCGGTCCACCATGGCCCAAGACTGGCCGCAAACTGCGACGCGATCAAGTCCGGGGGTTCCCGACAGCGGTGTCGGGTTCAGCGCCACGGCGGCGGCGCTTTTCCCGACGCCGGTGCGGCTCAGCGGGCCTTGGGGATGCCCGGGCCGAAGCTCAGTTCGGCACCGTCCTGCAGCTTGAGCTGGGCGGCCTGGCCGGCGTTGAGTTCCAGCACGTAGCGCGCCGGCGCATTGCTGGGGTAGGGCGGGCAGGCGTTGCCGGCCGAGCACGGCGGCACGTCGCGCTGCTGCGCCACCAGCTTGCGCTGGCTGTCGAAGTACAGGATGTCCAGCGCGATCTTGGTGTTCTTCATCCAGTACGCCTGCGGTTCCTCGCGGTCATGGATGAACAACATGCCGTGGTCGGCGTCCATCTGGTCGCGGAACATCAGCCCGCGCGCGCGGGTGGCATCGTCCTGGGCCAGTTCGACCTGGTAGCGGTGCCCGCCCAGTTCCACCCAATGGTCGCCGGCGCTGGCGCAGCCGCTGAGGGTCAGCAGGACGAGGACGAACAGGGCGCGGAGCAGGGACATGGCGGTGTCGGGTCGGGGAGGATCAGCGCGCACCTTGTTGCATGGTGCGTGTTCAGTCAAGAGAGCCGGGATTGGGGATTGGGGATTCGTAAAAGCCAGAAGCTCCCTCCGGCCTCCGGATCCGCTGTTGCGAATCCCCAATCCCCAATCCCCAATCCCGCGCGCGTCCTACAGGACGCGCGGCGGCTCGCCACCGACGATCACCACGTCGGCCGGGCGGCGCGCGAACAGGCCGACGCAGACCACGCCGGGGATCTGGTTGAGCTCGCGCTCCAGCGCCACCGGGTCGGTGATCGACAAGTGGTGCACGTCCAGCACCACGTTGCCGTTGTCGGTGACCACGCCGTCGCGCCACACCGGCTGGCCGCCGGTGCGCGCCAGGATCTCGCGCGCGACCAGGCTGCGCGCCATCGGGATCACCTCGATCGGCAGCGGGAACGCGCCCAGCGTCTGCACCTGCTTGCTCGGGTCGATGATGCAGACGAAGCGCTCGCTGGCCTCGGCGATGATCTTCTCGCGGGTCAGCGCGGCGCCGCCGCCCTTGATCAGGCAGCGGTTCGGATCGCACTCGTCGGCGCCGTCCACGTACAGCGACAGGTTGCCGGTGTGGTTCAGTTCCAGCACCTCGATGCCGTGCTGGCGCAGGCGCGCGGTGCTCTGCTCGGAGCTGGACACCGCGCCCTTGATGCGGTGGCCGATGCGGCCGAGCGCGTCGATGAAGTAGGCCACGGTGGAGCCGGTGCCGACGCCGACGATCATGCCGTCCTCGACGTATTCGATGGCTTTCTCGGCGGCCAGGCGTTTGCTTTCGGACATGGGGGGCTCGGGATTCGTGATTGGGGATTGGGGATTCGTCAAAGCGGCAGGCGGGGCCGGGCAGGGACGAATCCCCAATGCCCAATCCCCAATTCCGGCTACTCGAGCGCCAACAGCAGCTTCCACTGCGCGGCGCTGACCGGGAATACCGACAGGCGGTTGCCGCGCGCGGTCAGCGGGAAGCCTTCGCCGAGCGCGTCGGTGTGCTGCTTGATCTCGTCCAGCGCGATGGTGCGCGCGAGCTTGCGCTCGAACGCCACGTCCACCAGATACCAGCGCGGTTGTTCGCGGGTGGCCTTGGGGTCGTGGTAGTCGGAGGTGGGATCGAACTGGGTGACGTCCGGATACGCCTCGCTGGCCACCGTGGCCGTGCCGACGATGCCCGGCACCTTGCAGTTGGAGTGGTAGAACAGGATGCCGTCGCCGACCTTCATGCCGTCGCGCATGAAGTTGCGCGCCTGGTAGTTGCGCACCCCGTTCCAGGGTTCGCTGCCGACCCGCTGCAGGTCGTCGATCGAGAAGGCGTCCGGTTCGGACTTCATCAGCCAGTAGCGCTTGCGTGCGGTCATGCGGGGAAATCGGTCGCGGTCAGGAGGGTGAGGGAATCGGTGCAGACCGCGTCCAGCGCCACGTCCCAGGCGGCGACGGGCAGCGCCGCGAGCTGCTGCACCGCGAACGCGGCGCCGACCAGCCAGGGCGGGGGCGCTTGCCGCTGGCGAAACGCGAAGCTGCGATCATACCAGCCGCCGCCCATGCCCAGGCGGCCGCCGCCGGCGTCGAAGCCGACCAGCGGCGCCACCACCAGCGCCATCCGCTCCGGCGCCAGCGTCGCGTCGGCGGCGACGTCCGGCTCGGGAATGCCGTAGCGGTTGGCGCGCAGCGGCTGCCCCGGGCGCCACGGCGCGAAACGCAGGGTCTTGCCGCTGAGCACCGGCAGGCAGTACTGCACGCCGGGCGGCAGGCTCAGTTGCCAGCGGTGCAGCGCGATCTCCCCGTCCATCGCCCAATAGCCGGCGACGTGGCCGTGCTGCGGCGCGAACGGCAAGTCCAGCAGCCGCTGCGCCAGCGCGTCGGCGGCGGCCAGGCGTTCGGCCGCGGAGAGCGCGCGGCGGCGCGCGCGCAGTTGCTGGCGCAGTGAGTCGCGGTCGTCGGGAGTCATCGGACAGGCGTGGCGGAGACGGCGCTATTGTCGGTGCCGGCGCGCGCACTGGCTACTGGCGCCGGTCGGCGCCGCGCGGCCTCACGCGTAGATCGCCACCGTCTGCCGGCCCGACAGCACCAGCCGCCCGGCCTCGTCCCAGATCTGCATGTCCTGCAGCGAGTAGCCGTCGGCGGCGTGGCGGCTGGCCGAACGCAGCAGGAACCAGTCGCCGGCGCTGGCCGGCTGCGGGAAATCCAGGGTCCAGGTCATCGAGCTGACCGGCGCCGGTTCGGTGAAGCAGGCCATCGCCGCCGGCGGCAGGCAGTCGCCGAGCGCGACCAGGGCCACGCTCGGATCCACCCCGCTGGCGTCGCGATGGCGCGCCCAGACCAGCAGCTCCGGGGTGGCGGCCGCGGACACCGGCAGCGCGCCGCCGGCCAGGCGCATCTCGAAATTGGCGACGAACGCCGGGGTGACCGCGCTGTCGGCGATCGGCGCCGCGGCCTCGGGTGCGCACACCGCGGGCCGCGCCGGCATGAAGTCGTGGGCGATGCGGCTGGGCCGCGGTTGCGCGAACAGCAGCGCCGCGCGCAGCGCGGCCTGCTCGCCGGCCAGGCAATCGACCGCGACCGAGCTGGCGGACTTGCCCTGGCGCAGCAGCCGTGCCTCGAAGCGCAGCGTGGCGTCGGCCGGGCCGACGAACCAGATGTGCGCCGACTTCAGCGGCGGCGGCGCCGCCGGCGCGGTGCGCAGCGCGGCCTGCAGCGCCAGCGCCGCGGACAGCCCGCCGAAGGCGGTGCGTCCCTGCCGCCAGCTGGCGGGAACGTCGAATCCGGCCGCCGGGTCGAAGCGGTCGATGATCTGGGCGAGCGAGGGCATGCGGCGTCTCCTTGGCGGGGCGCCAGTATCCCGGGTTCGGCGTGCGCATGAGTAGTAGCCGTGCCAGTGCATGCGGCGACTGGCGACACGCAAAGAAAGACGCGCAAAAGGAAACGGCGCCTTGCGGCGCCGTTTCCGGGATATTGCATTCTCCGCCATGACGATGCGTGCGAAACGACCTTGAACCCGGGGTTCAAGTGGGATAGCTGGGGAACCATCGGGCTTCCCGCTACGAGGCGGACCTGCACACCCGATTCCGTCGCCATCCCGTGGTCGTAATTAAGGGACAAGGCGAATGTTTGCACACGCTGTCGTTCACAGCAGAGAACGCAACCGAAGTATAGCGCCGTCGCCGCGCTTGGCTAGTCCGTTCGTCGGTCGCGCGGTACGGCGCAATTCACGTTGATGATCGAAATGCGAGGCGTGTATCAACGCGCCGTATCGACCACGCCGTCGAGACGGCGATTGAGGTCGGCGAGCGTGCGCGCCATCTCGCCATCGCGCCGCGCCTGCTCGTCGCGCAGTTGCTGCAGTTCGTGCGCCAGGTTCAACGCGGCCAGCACCGCGACCCGGTCCACCGCGGCCATGCGGTTGCTGCCGCGCACCTCGCGCATCTTCGCGTCGAGCAGGCGCGCGGCGGCGAGCAGGCTGTCGCGCTCTTCGGCCTCGACGCCGACGGTGTATTCGCGATCGAGGATGCGGACGCTGACCGGTTCGCTCACGTGTGCTGCTCCAACGACTTGAGCCGGGTGATCATCGCCTCGACCCGCGAGCGCGCCTGTTCGTTCTTGGTCAGCAGCTGCGAGCGCTCGCCGATCAACTGCTCCTGCTGCTGGCGCAGGCTGCGGTTCTCGTCGGCGAGGCGCTGGCAGCGCTCGACCAGCGTTTCCACGCGGGAGGCGAGGGTGCGGAGCTGGGCGAGGGCGTCGGGGCTGTCCATGGCGCCCACGATAGGCATGCGCCCGAGCGGCGGTCAAGACGCGGCTTGGCGCCGCGATGGCCGGCGCTCAGACGGGCAGCAGCAAGGGCTGCCGCAGCAGCTGCAGGCAGGCGTCCGGCTCCAGCGCCGGGGCGACCAGGTGGCCCTGGATCTCGTCGCAGCCGTGCTGGCGCAGGAACGCCAGCTGGCCCGGCAGTTCCACGCCTTCGGCGACCACTTTCAGGGTCAGCGAGTGGCCCATCGCGATGATGGTGCTGGTGATCGCCTCGTCGTCCGGGTCGCGGGTCAGGTCGCCGATGAATTCCTGATCGATCTTCAAGGTGTTGATCGGCAAGCGCTTCAGGTAGGCCAGCGACGAATAGCCGGTGCCGAAGTCGTCGATCGCCAGGGCCAGGCCCAGCGCGCGGCAGGCGTGCAGGGTGGCGGCGTTCTTGCCGACCTGCGACATCACCACGCTCTCGGTGAGTTCCAGTTCGACGTTGGCGGCCGGGACCCCGGTCTCGGCCAGGATCCGCGCCATCAGCGCCGGCAGGTCGCCGCGTTCGAGCTGGATCGCCGACACGTTGATCGACATGCACAGCTCGGTCAGGCCGAGCTGGCGCCACTCGCGCAGGGTGCTGCACGCCTGGCGCAGCACCCATTCGCCGATCTCCAGGATCAGTCCGGTCTCCTCGGCCAGGGGGATGAACTGGCTCGGCGAGACCGCGCCGAAATCGGCGCTGTGCCAGCGCAGCAGCGCTTCCACGCCGACCACGCGCTGCTCGCGCAGCGAATAGCGCGGCTGGTAGACCAGTTTCAGCTCCTGGTCGAACGGGATCTTGCGCAGGGTGCTGGCCAGCGTGGCGCGATGGCGGGTGGCCTCGTCCATGCGCGCCGAATACGCCTGGATGTTGCGGCGCCCGGCGGCCTTGGCCTGGTACATGGCCGTGTCGGCGTGCTTGAGCAGCTCGCTGGGCAGCAACGCGTGCTGCGGGAACAGCGAGATGCCGATCGAGGAGGAGATCGCCACTTCGCGGCGGTCCTCCAGTTGCAGCGGCGCATCGAAGGCGGCCAGCACGCGCGCGGCGACGACCTCGGCCTCGGCCTGGCCGGCGATGTCCTCCACCACCACGGTGAATTCGTCGCCGGCCAGGCGCGCCACCGTGTGCTGCGGGCCCACCGCCTGCTGCAGGCGTTCGGCGACCGCGCGCAACACCTTGTCGCCCACCGCATGGCCGAGCGAATCGTTGATGTCCTTGAACCGGTCCAGGTCCAGGAACAGCACCGCCACCGAACTGCCCTGGCGCCGCGCCCGCACGATCGCGCGCGCCAGCCGCTCGGACAGCAGCGACCGGTTGGGCAGGCTGGTCAGCGTGTCGTAGTTGGCCAGGTAGCGCAGTTCCTGCTCGGCGCGCTTCTGGTCGGTGATGTCTTCCAGCACCACCACGTGGAAGCTGTGGCGGCCGTCGGCGTCGCCGACCGTATTGCGGCGCACATGGCAGAGGATCTCCTGGCCGTCCTTGCGCCGTTTCCAGGCATCGCCGCGCCAGTGCCGGCCCTGGTCGAGCGGCGGCGCGGGGACGTCCGGCGCGTGGTCGAGCAGGGCCATCGGCTGGCCCAGCACTTCGCGCTCGCTGTAGCCGGTGATGCGGGTGAAGGCCGGGTTGACCGAGATGAAGCGGGAGTCTTCGTCCAGCACCGCGACCGCCTCGTTCATGCTGCGCAGCACTTCGCTGGCGATGCGCCGCTCCAGGTCGGCCTGGCGGTGCGAGGTGATGTCGCGCGCGGTGCCGGCGAGCCGGCGCGGCTTGCCGTCGGCGCCGTAGTCGACCACCCGGCCGCGCACCCGCGCCCACAGCCACACGCCGTCGCCGGCCAGGTCCACCCGGTACTCGGCGACGTAGACCGGGGTCAGTCCCTGCAGGTGCTCGCGCAGCGCGCGCTGGGCCTGCGGCACGTCGTCGGGATGGATGCGCAGCGGGTCGTCCTCGCGGATCACCATGGTGATCTCCTGCGCATGCGGCGCCGCTTCGTCGGCGCGCATCCGGCGCAGCTTGCGCTGCTGCAGGTCGTAGTCCCAGAAGTGCTCGCCGGAGGCCCACAGCGCCAGCTTCAGGTGGCGGTCGCGCTGCTGCAGCTGCTGCTGGCGCTGTTGCTGCTGCTGCATGCGCCGCCGCCAGTGCAGCGCCTGCAGCGCGGACACCACCGTGGCCACCGCCAGCACCGCCGCCGCGGCGGCCCAGCCCCAACGCCAGTCCGTGCCGGCATGGCCGGCAATTCCCGCAGCGACGCGCTCGATCGACATGGCGGGAAGGGGGCTTCAATCAGGAAAGGGTGGTGGAGTGTAGGCGCCCGTCGGAAGCGTTCACAAGCAGCGCGGCGCATGCGGATTGCTACACTGCGCAGTCCCGCTCCGCCGCAGGCCCCGACTCTCGGCGGCCAGCGCACAACAGGCCTTGCGTCCATGATCGAACTTCCTAGCGCCGACGACGTCACCCAAGCCAGCCAGCAACTGGGCCTGGCCGCGTCGGCAGCCGAACTCCACGGTGCGCTGTGCGGCTGGCTGGCCGGCGGCGGCGCCGACCTGGCCGCATGGCCGGCGGCGGTGCTGGCCGATGCCGGCATCGCCACGCCGCGCGGCGGCGATGCGCTGGACCGGCTGCGCGAGGCCACCGCCGCGCAGCTGGAGGACCGCGACTTCGCCTTCGACCTGGTGCTGGCCGATGCCGGCGCGCCGCTGTCCGAGCGCGCCGACGCGCTGTTCGACTGGTGCCGCGGCTTTCTCGGCGGTTTCGGCCTGGCCGCCGGCGCCAAGCCGCCGCTGTCCGAGGAAGGCGCCGAGGCGCTGCAGGACCTGGCGCGGCTGGCCCAGGCCAGCACCGACGATTTCGACAGCGCCGACGAGGACGAGGACGCGCTGGCCGAGATCGAGGAATTCGTGCGCGTGGCCGCCTTGCTGCTGCACAGCGACTGCGTGCTCGGCCCGCGCCATCGGCAACGCCTGAACTGACGCGATGAAGCGACTCACCGGCATCGGCGCGGGCGAATACGCGCGCCGGCGCAAACACTTGATGGACATGGCCGGCGAACACGCCATCCTGGTGCTGCCCAGCGCGCCGGAGCGGGTCCGCAGCCACGACACGCACTATCCGTACCGGCAGGATTCGGATTTCTGGTACCTGTGCGGCTTCCCCGAGCCGGAGGCGGTGCTGGTGCTGGTGCCGGGCCGCAAGCACGGCGAGGCGCTGCTGTTCTGCCGCGAGCGCGATCCCGAGCGCGAGGCCTGGGACGGTCCGCGCGAAGGCCAGGAAGGCGCGGTGGAACGCTACGGCATGGACGATGCGTATCCGATCGAGGACCTCGACGAGATCCTGCCCGGGCTGCTGGAAGGCCGCTCGCGGGTGTACTACCACTTCGGCCGCGACGTCGATTTCGACCTCAAGCTGATCGGCTGGGTCAAGCGCGTGCGCGAGCAGGTGCGGCACGGCGCGCAGCCGCCGCACGAGTTCCTGGAACTGGGCCACCTGCTGCACGAGCAACGCCTGTTCAAGTCGCGCGACGAGATCGCGCTGATGCAGGTGGCGGCCGACCTCAGCGTGGCCGCGCATCGCGCGGCGATGCGGCTGGCGCGGCCGGGCCTCCACGAGTACCAGTTGCAGGCGGAGATCGAACGCGAGTTCCGCGCCGGCGACGCCTGGCCGGCCTACGGCAGCATCGTCGGCAGCGGCGGCAACGCCTGCGTGCTGCATTACCGCGCCAACGCCGCGCGCCTGCGCGACGGCGACCTGGTGCTGATCGACGCCGGCGCCGAGTACCGCGGCTATGCCGCCGACATCACCCGCACCTTCCCGGTCGGCGGCCGCTTCAGCGCCGAGCAGCGCGCGCTGCACGACCTGGTCGGCGCCGCGCATGCCGCGGCGCTGGCGCAGGCACGGCCGGGCGTGGCCTACGAGGCCGGGCACCTGGCGGCGGTGCAGACCCTCACCGAAGGCCTGCTGCGGCTGGGCCTGCTCAAGGGCTCGCTGGAACAGAACCTGGCCGACGGCGACTACCGGCGCTTCTACCGGCACAAGACCGGGCACTGGCTGGGCCTGGACGTGCACGACGTCGGCGACTACAAGCTGGCCGGCGCCTCGCGCCTGCTGGAGCCGGGCATGGTCTTCACCATCGAGCCGGGGCTGTACATCGGCGCCGAGGACAAGAGCGTGGAGCCGCGCTGGCGCGGCATCGGCATCCGCACCGAGGACGACGTGCTGATCACCGCCGACGGCCACCGCGTGTTGACCGCGGGGCTGGCGCGCAGTGCCGAGGAGATCGAGGACTTGATGGCCGGGGAGCCGGGATTGGGGATTGGGGATTAGGGATGGCGCACCGGCCGCCGCGCGCGCGCGGGGCGATCACCTCCAGAACCGGCCAGTCGGATCCTGCCTGTTCTCGCCGGCATGGGATTGCGCGCTGTTGCCAATCCCCAATCCCCAATCCCCAATCCCGGCGGCCATCAGGCCGCCAAAGCAGCAAACGCCGGCCGGGTCAGGTTCTCCGGGTCGCCGTCGGTGCAGGCCACTTCGTCCTCGATGCGGATGCCGCCGCAGGGCTTGAACTGCGCCACGCGGGCCCAGTCCACGCTGGCGGCGTGGCCGGCCTGCTTCACTTCGTCCAGCAGCATGTCGATGAAGTACACGCCCGGTTCGATCGTCACCACCATGCCGGGTTCGAGCACGCGGGTCATGCGCAGGTAGGGGTGGCCGGCGGGGCGCTCGATGCGGCCGCCGCGGTCGCTGGCGGCGAAGCCGGCCACGTCGTGCACCTGCAGGCCGATCGGATGGCCGAGGCCGTGCGGGAAGAACGCGGCGCTGACGCCGGTGGCCAGCGCGGCTTCCGGCGACACGGTGATCACGCCGAAGTCCTTGAGCACGCCCATCAGCGCCAGGTGCGCATCGAGGTGCAACTGCTTGTAGTCCACGCCGGCGCGCACGCTCTGGCCCATGCGGAGCTGCGCGGCGTCCACCGCGTCGATCAGCGCCTGGAACTCGCTGCCGCGGTCGGCGGCGTAGCTGCGGGTGATGTCGCTGGCGTAGCCGTGCGCGGACGCGCCGGCATCGATCAGGAAGCTGCGCCGTTGCGCCGGCGCCTGCCGCTGCAGTTCGGTGTAGTGCAGCACCGCGCCATGCTCGTTCAGCGCGACGATGTTGCCGTACGGCAGCTCGTTGGCGTCCTGGCCCACCGCGCCGCAATACGCCATGTGGATCTCGAACTCGCTGCGGCCGTCGCGGAACGCGGCCTCGGCGGCGCGGTGGCCGCGCACCGCCAGCTGCTGCGCCTGGCGCATCAGCGCCAGTTCGTAGGCGGTCTTGTAGGCGCGGTGGTACTCCAGGTACTGGACCACCGCGTCCGGATTGTTCGGCACGTAGTCGCCCAGCGCGCTCTGCGCCTCGCCGAGGATCGCGCACCGCGCGGCCGGCCCCGGCAGCAGCGCGAGCGCCTCTTCCGGCGTGCGGATCACGTGGATGTCGCAATGTTCCACCCACCAGCCGTCCGGTGCGGCCGGCACCACGTGCCAGTAGTCGCGCGGCTGGTGGAAGATCAGCTGCGGGCGGCGCCCGGGGGTGTACACCAGCCAGCTGTTCGGCACCCGGGTCAGCGGCAGCCAGGCCTTGAACTGCGGATTCACCGCGTACGGATAGTCGCGATCGTCGAACAGCTGGTAGTGCAGCGTGCCGCTGGGCACCACCAGGTGGTCGAAGCCGCCGCGCGCCAGCGCCGTGTCGGCGCGTTGCGCCAGCGTGCGCAGGTGCTCGGCGTACAGGGCGCTGGGGTCGTGCTGGCTCATGGCGGCTCGTTCGGCGATGCGGAAAAGTGGATGCCAAGTTTGCCGCAAACGGCGCGGGCGTGTTGGCGCGCCGCGTGCCTGCGCATGGCATGCGGCCATGCGTGGGCGTAGCCGGAAGCGGCAGCCGTTGCCAGGCACGTTTGTTCCATGCGCGCAACATCCTACAAGGGCTGCCGGCGATGCCGCCGCTGCGCTATCCCGCCGGTCCCGCGTTGATCCACTGCCGCAGCAGTTCGCGATGCGCCGGCGAGATGGTCAGGAAGCGGAACCCGGCCCAGGCCTGGCCGGGCGCGTGCGAGCGTTCGCTCCACAGCAGGTGCACGCCGACATCGATCTGCACCTCGCGGCCCAGTTGCGGCATCGCGAAGCGCAACTGGTACAGCGCATCCTCGTGCAGCGGCGCCGAGGCCAGCAACAGCATGCCGTTCTCGGAGACGTTGCCGAGCCGGCCGACCACGGCGTCTTCCATCATGTCCAGCACCGGCACCATGTCCGGAACCTGGCGGCGCGGCGAGCGGCGGGCTTCGGCGATCATGCGTCGTCCTCCAGTGGGCCGGCGGGGGCGGGCGCGCCGGCCAGGGTGCGCAGCGCGCGCACGGTGGCGTGCCAGGCGCGGTCGATCAGGCGCGCGCGGTCCTCGGTGACGATCCGCGCCTGGCTCTGCGCCAGCAGCCGCGACAGCGCGTCCAGCGAGTACTCGGCGGTCTTGTGGCCGCGCTGGTTGACGAACAGGGCGCGGTCGGTGATCGGGCTGTACCAGGACAGCCGCTGCCGTTTCAGGTCGCCCTGCTGGTTGGTCACGAATTCGAACCAGGTGCCGAACGGCAGGCTGCGCAGCCGCGCATACGCCGCCTGCTCGGCCGCGTTGCGCGGCGCCGGCAGCGGCCGCTCGGCGTCCTCGCCCTGGTCGCCGAGGCGGGTGCGCGCCTTGAGCCTGGCGCTGAGCTCGGTGCGCGAGGTCAGCGTGTCGCCGCCGCCCGGCGTGGACAGGCGCCGCGCGATCGCGTCGGCCTCGTCCTGGTGGTAGCCCACCTGCAGCAGGGCGCTGCGCACTTCGCCGGCCAGCTCGGAATCGGACTCGCCGCCGCCGTCGCGGCAGGTGATCTCGGCGATGCATTGGCTCAGCTGCTTGCGCTCGCGCCAGGCATCGGATTCCTCGCCCTGGCGCAGCAGGGTCAAGGTCAGCACGTCGGACCAGGCCTGTTTCAGCAGCGCCTGCACGAACTTCGGCGGCTCCCAGGTCCGGCACAGCGCCTCCAGCGTGGTGCCGGCCAGTTCCTTGGCCACCTCCAGCCGTTCCTTGCCGCGCGCGGCCTCGATGTGGCGGCGCTCGGCGATCTCGGCCTTGTGCGCCAGCGCGCGGTACTGCGCCTGGATGTCCTGGTGGGCCTGCTCGAAGACCTGTTCGTCGCCTTCGTATTCCTCGACCACCCGGTCCACGGTCTGGTTGAGCTTGAGCAGCAGCTGCGGATCGGTGTCCTCTTCGCTGAGCCAGGTGGCGCCGGATTCGGCGACCGCATTGAGCAGCTCGCGCGCCGGATGCTGGCTGCGCACGAAGAACGCGTCGTCCTGCAGCGCGGCGCGGACCAGCGGCACCTGCAGGCGTTCCAGCAGGTGGGCGGCCGGCGCGTCGCTGCGCACTTCGCGCTCGACTTCGGCGTACAGCAGGCCGAGCAGGTCGAAGGTGTCGGCATCCTGCGGCGCCAGCGCCGCCTGCGGGCCGTGCTCGGTGCGCAGCGTGGCCAGCAGGGCGGCCTGCACGTCGCGCACCTGGCGGCGCCCGCGCAGGCCGGCCAGGGTGCTGTACGCCGGCGGCTGCGCCTGCAGTTCGCCCAGGGCCTGCAGCAGCGATGCGGTCGGCAGCGCCGCGCCGCCTGCGTGGGCGGCGGCAGTCGTAGCGCCGCGCGGCGCGGCCGGCATGCCAGGGCCGCCCCCGGCAGGCGCCGCCGTCGCTGCGGCAGCGCCGGGCGTGGAGGAGGAGACGGCGCCGGCTGGCGTGGCGCTGGCGGTCCCCGCCGGGGCCGCCGCATGGGTGCGCGCGGCCGCGAGCAGCTGGCGCAGCGTGGCCAGGTCGGGCGCGTCGCTGGCGGCATTCGGTTGCGTGGCCGCTGCCGTCGCCGTCGTGGCCGCGGTCCGTGGCGACGGCGCGGGCGCGGTGCGCGCTGTCGCCGCGTCGCTGCCCACCGCGCCGGGGCTGCCGGGGGCGGCGCCGGACCAGCCGGTCGGCGCCGCCTGTCCGGACCAGCCGGTGGCCGGGCGCGTGGCGGGGGATGGCCGCGCCGTGCCGCGGTGGGCCGCGGCCGGGTCGGGTGCGGCCGCCGGGCGCGCCACGTAGGGCAGGTAGACCAGCCCGGGCAGTACCCCGGCATGCGCCAGCAACACGTTGGCGCGTTCCACGGTCTCGCCGTAGCGGACCAGCGCCTGGCGCTCGAAGGCGCGGTACAGGGTCAGCTGCGCGTCCAGCCCCAGCCGCAGCTCCTCGCCGGCCTCGCGCAGGATCCGGCACAGCAGGTGCGGTCCCAGCGGGGTGTGCTCGGCCTCGAACGCCGGCCGCGCGGCGAGCACGCCGAAACGCTGGCCGAGCAGTTGCAGCGGGATGCTGGCCCGCGCCGCCTCGCGCCGGGCGATATCGTGCAGCACGATGTCGCGGTCGATGTCCACGTCGGCGACCAGGGTCAGCATCTGCATCGCCGCGTTGGCCTTGTCCTGGCGCAGCAGGCCGACCGGGGCCAGCGGCAGCCGGATCGTGGCAAGGGCCGCTTCCAGCTGCGCCTTGCAGAACGGCGCGAAGCGCTCGCGGCGCGCGCGCAGGCCCTGCAGTTCCTGGTAGATGTCCTGTTGCAGCTGGCCGTGGCGCGCGCGCTGGGCCTGCTCGAACAGCTCGCGCTCCAGCTCGGTCAGGGTCGACTGCAGCGGGGCGTCCAGCGCCTGCCACAGCAGGGCCAGCAGCGCTTCCAGGATGTCGCGCACGCGTGCGGGCAGGGCGGCGCCGGCGAGCGTCGCCGGGCTGGCCGACGGTGTGGCAGACAATGACATCCTGTGATCGCCGTTTGATTTCCGGGTCCGGTATGTAGCACGTTTCTGGCGGCGCAACCACGCCACCCCGCGGCGCGGCGCCGTGTTTCAGAGCATGAACAGGGCGACGACGTCGTTGGTGAAGCGCCGTCCCAGTTCGGTGGGAACCGCCTGTCCGGATTCCACCCGCAGCCAGTCCCGCGCCTGCGCCTGCGCCAGCGCCGGCGCGATCGCCTCCGGCGCCAGGCCGGTGCGCGCGGCGAAATCGCGCAGGGCGAAACCCTGGTTCAGGCGCAGCGCATTGAGCATGTACTCGAACGGGCGCCGTTCGGCGCCGATCCACTCGTCGCCGCCGATCGCCGCCGGGGTGCCGGCCGCGGCCAGGAACGCCTGCGGATGCCTGGTCTTCCAGCGGCGCAGGATGCTCTGCTCGGCGCCGGAACTGATCTTGCCGTGGGCGCCGGCGCCGATGCCCAGGTAGTCGCCGAACTTCCAGTAGTTGAGGTTGTGCGCGCACTGGTGGCCGTCGCGGGCGTAGGCGCTGACCTCGTACTGGGCATAGCCGGCGGCGGCCAGCAGCGCCTGGCAGCGCTCCTGCATGTCCCAGGCGTCGTCGTCCTCGGGGATGCCCTGCGGCGGGCGCGCGGCGAACACGGTGTTCGGTTCCAGGGTCAGCTGGTAGTGGCTGATGTGGGTGGGCTGCAGCGCCAGCGCGCGGGCGATGTCGGTCTCCGCCCCGGCCAGGGTCTGCTGCGGCAGCGCGTACATCAGGTCCAGGTTGAGGTTGGAATACCCGGCGTCCTGCGCCAGCTTCACCGCGCGCTCGGCGTCGGCGCTGTCGTGGATCCGCCCCAGGCGCTGCAGCGCGGCGTCGTCGAAGCTCTGGATGCCGAAGCTGAGCCGGTTGACCCCGGCCGCCAGGTAGCGGTCGAAGCGGCCGTGCTCGGCGGTGCCCGGGTTGGTCTCCAGGGTGATCTCCAGGTTCGGCGCGAAACGCAGGCGCGCGCTGGCCGCCTGCAGGAAGCGGTCGATCGCCTCGGCCGGGAACAGGCTGGGGGTGCCGCCGCCGAAGAACACGGTCTGCACCGTGCGGCCCCAGACCAGCGGCAGGTCCTGGTCCAGGTCGCGGATCAGCGCGTCCACGTAGTCGTCGAACGGCAGCGCGCCCTTGGCCGCATGCGAGTTGAAATCGCAGTACGGGCATTTGCGCACGCACCAGGGCAGGTGCACGTACAGCGACAGCGGGGGCGGGATCAGCGGCGGCATGCGGACAGTGTAGGGCGTGGGGCTGGAGCGGCGGCGCGTGCGCGCGGCCCTGGCGGGGACTGCGGCTTGGCAGAGGCCGGTGCCGCCGGTGGCGCGGCCGCTACAGCGACGCCAGCCGCTGCTTGAGCAGCGCCAGCGCCTGGCCGCGGTGGCTGATCCGGTTCTTCAGCGGCAACGGCATCTGTGCCGCGCTCTGGCCGTGTTCGGGATCGAAGAACACCGGGTCGTAGCCATGGCCGCCGGTCCCGGCGCGGGCGTGCAGGATGCGCCCGCGCCAGCTGCCTTCCACCAGCAGCGGCTGCGGATCCTCGGCGTGCCGCAGCAGCACCAGCACGCAATAGAAATGCGCGGTGCGCTGCGCGTCGGGCACGTCGCGCAGCGCGTGCAGCAGCTTGTCGATGTTGGCCGCGGCATTGCCGTGTTCGCCGGCGTAGCGCGCCGAGTACAGCCCGGGCGCGCCGCGCAGCGCGTCCACGCAGATCCCCGAGTCGTCGGCCAGCGCCGGCAGGCCGGTGACCTGGGCGGCGTGGCGCGCCTTCAGCAGCGCGTTCTCGACGAAGGTCAGGCCGGTCTCGTCGGCGTCGCGCACGCCCAGCGTGGACTGCGCGATCAATTCGATCCCGACGCCGTCGAGCAGCGCATGCAGTTCCTCGAGCTTGCCGGCATTGCTGCTGGCCAGGACCAGTTTCATGGTTTGGGCTCCAGCAGGTCCCATTGGTTGCCGTACGGATCCTGGAACACGGCGACGATCGCATAAGACTCGTTGCGCGGCTGCTCCAGGAACCGCACGCCGCGGGCGAGCATCGCCGCGTGGTCGCGGTGGAAGTCGTCGGTGTGCAGGAAGAAGCCGACCCGGCCGCCACTCTGGCGGCCGATGCAGGCGCGCTGCGCGTCGTCGGCGGCCACGGCCAGCAGCAGGCCGGCGCCGGCATCGCCCGGCGGGCCGACCCGCACCCAGCGCTTGCCGTCGCCCAGCGCGGTGTCTTCCAGCAGCGCGAAACCGAGTGCGCCGGTGTACCAGGCGATGGCCTGGTCGTAGTCCGGCACCACCAGGGTGACCAGGGCGATGCGCTGGTTCATTGCGCCAGCGCGGCGCGCTGCGCCGCCAGCAGGTCGGCGATGCCGCGCTCGGCCAGGCCGAGCAGCGCATCCAGTTCGTCGCGGCGGAACGCGTGGCCTTCGGCGGTGCCCTGGATTTCGATGAAGCCGCCACCGTCGTTCATCACCACGTTCATGTCGGTGTCGCAGTCGCTGTCCTCGGCGTAGTCCAGGTCCAGCACCGGGGTGCCGCGGTAGACGCCGACCGAGACCGCGGCGACCGCGCCGAGCACCACCGGCTTCTTCAGGTCGCCGCGCTTCTGCAGCCAGTTGACCGCATCCATCAGCGCCACGTAGGCGCCGGTGATGGCGGCGGTGCGGGTGCCGCCGTCGGCCTGCAGCACGTCGCAGTCCAGGGTGATGGTGCGCTCGCCCAGCGCGTTGCGGTCCACGCAGGCGCGCAGCGCGCGGCCGATCAGGCGCTGGATTTCCAGCGTGCGCCCGCCCTGCTTGCCGCGCGCGGCCTCGCGGTCGGAGCGCGAATGGGTGGCGCGCGGCAGCATGCCGTACTCGGCGGTGACCCAGCCTTCGCCCTTGCCGCGCAGGAAGCCCGGCACGCGGTTCTCGACGCTGGCGTTGCACAGCACGCGGGTGTCGCCGAAGCTGACCAGCACCGAGCCTTCGGCGTGGCGGGTGAAGGCGCGTTCGATGCGCACCGGGCGCAGCTGATCGGCCGTGCGGCCACTGGGACGGGAAAAGGACATGGGATCGATCCGGAGGTGGCGTGGGGCCGGGCGCGGCATCGGGCCGGGCCGGCGGGGCGCTAGGGTACCATTCGCGCTTTGCACGCACCGGAACACCGCATGATCCGCAGCATGACCGCCTTCGCCGGCGCCGAGCGCATCACTCCCTGGGGCACGCTGGGCTGCGAACTGCGCTCGGTCAACCACCGTTTCCTGGAAGTGGGCGTGCGCCTGCCGGAGGAGCTGCGCGCGCTGGAGCCGCAGTTGCGCGAGCGCCTGGCCGCGCGGGTCAGCCGCGGCAAGCTGGACCTGATGCTGCGCCTGCGCGCGCCCGACGCGGCGCAGTCGCTGGCGGTGAACGAGCCGCTGGTCGAACAGCTGGCGGTGCTGGCGCAGCGGCTCGGCGCGCGCTTCCCGCAACTGCAGGTGCAGTTCGCCGACCTGCTGCAGCTGCCCGGCGTGCTGCAGGGACAGGCGGTCGATCCGGCCGCGTTGCAGGCGCAGGCGCTGGAGCTGCTGGACGAGGTGGTGGCCGAGTTCGTCGCCGCGCGCGAGCGCGAGGGCGGCAAGCTGGCGGCGGCCATCGTCGAGCGGGTCGATGCGGTCGAGCGCATCGCCGGCGAGGTGAAGGAACTGATCCCGGCCATCCGCGAGGGCCAGCGCGCCAAGCTGGCCGCGCGCCTGGCCGACCTGCCGCATCCGGTCGATCCCGGCCGCGCCGAGCAGGAACTGGTGCTGTGGCTGCAGAAGCTCGACGTGGACGAAGAGCTGGACCGGCTCGGCAGCCACATCAAGGAGATCCGCCGCGTGCTGCGCCAGCCCGAGCCGGCCGGCCGGCGCCTGGATTTCCTGCTGCAGGAATTCAACCGCGAGGCCAACACCCTGGGTTCCAAGTCGGTGGACAGCCGCACCTCCAACGCGGCGGTGGAACTGAAGGTGCTGATCGACCAGATCCGCGAGCAGGTGCAGAACCTGGAGTAGCGGTCCGCGCGCTGCGACCCGCCGCGCTTCGACCTGGCGTGGCGCGGGCGCGTCAGCGTTCGCGCAGGAAGAAGTCCACCGGCACCACCACCTGCACCGGGTCGCCTTCGATCTCCGGCGGCGGCGCCGGCAACGGGCTGGCCCGCTGCACCGTCGCCAAGGTCTCGCCGTCCAGCGTGTCGTAGCCGCTGCCCTGGACGATGCGGATCGCGCTGGCATGGCCGCGCCGATCCACGGCGAACTGGACCTGCACCACGCCTTCCTGGCGGCGCCGCTGCGCCGGCCGCGGGTAGCGCTTGTAGCGCTGCAGATGGCCCAGCACCTGCGCCTGCCAGGTGGCACGCCGCTGTTGCGCTTCGCCGGACAGCGACTGCGCCGCGGCATGGCGGCTGGCCGGCGGCGCCGCCACGCTGGGCGGGGCGCTGGCCTGCGCGGCGCTGGACGCCTGCTGCTGGTCTTGCGCCGGCGCCGACGGCTGCGGTTCTTCCAGGTCGGCATGCCGCGGTTGCGGCGGCGACGCCGGCAGCGGTGCGCGCACGCGCGGGGCCTGGCGTCGCTCCTGCTGCGGCGGACCCGGCGGCACATCGGTCGGTGGCGCCGGCGGCGCGGTCGGGGCAGGCGCCAGCTCCAGCATCAGCGCCTGCGCCGGCGCGGCGGGCGGTGGCGGCCGGTCGCGCGCCGGCCAGCACAGCAGCGCGGCGGCGAGCGCCGCATGCGCCGCCAGCACGCCGCCGAGGCTGAGCAGCCAGCGACGCAGCGCCTGCGGCCCCGCGCTCATCGGTCGGCCGGCTCCAGCCCGACCAGCGCGACCTTCAGGTAGCCTGCATCGCGCAGCGCGTCCATGGTCTGCATCAGCTCGCCGTAGGCCACCGCGCGGTCGGCGCGCAGGAAGATGCGCTGCGCGCGGTCGCCCCGGGTCAGCCGGTCCAGCGCCGGCTGCAGCGCATCGCGCTCGATCCGGGTGTCGCCCAGGCGCAGGCCCAGGTCCTTGCCCAGGGTCAGGTAGACCGGGTCGCGGTCCCTGGGTTGCGGCGCCGCGGTGCTGGCGGGCAGTTCCACCGGCACCTCCACCGTGGCCAGCGGCGCGGCGACCATGAAGATGATCAGCAGCACCAGCATCACGTCGATCAGCGGAGTGACGTTGATCGCGTGGTTCTCGTCCAGCGCATCGTCGTCGTCGTCTCGGTCGGTACGGATCGCCATGCCGGTTTCCTCACTCCATGCCGGCCATCGGCGCGCCTTGCGCAGCGGGCCTGGATGCCTGGCGGTCCAGGTCGCGCGACACCAACTGCTGCACGCCGGCCGACAGATCGCCCAGCTGCTGGCGCAAGCCGCCCAGCGTGCGCGCGAAATGGTTGTAGATCACCACCGCCGGGATCGCGGCGACCAGGCCCAGCGCGGTCGCGAGCAATGCCTCGGCGATGCCGGGCGCGACCACCGCCAGGTTGGTGGTGTTGGCACGGGCGATGCCGACGAAGCTGTTCATGATGCCCCACACGGTGCCGAACAGGCCGACGAACGGCGCAGTGGCGCCGATCGTGGCGAGCAGGCCGGTGCCCTTGCGCAGTTGCCGCGCATGGCCCAGTTCGACCCGCTCCAGGCGCGAGGCCAGCCGTTCCTTGATCCCGGCCGTGTCCTCCAGGCCGCTGGAGTGCTGCAGCTCGGCGCGGGCCTCGCCCAGCAACAGCTGCGCCGCAGGCACCGCCAGCGGCGGGCGGCGCTCGGCATCGGCCAGGTCCTGCGCTTGCGACAGCGCCGTGCGCGCGGCCTGCAGCGCCTGCCCGAGCCGCGCCAGTTCCCAGCTCTTGGCCACCAGCACCGTCCAGGTGGCGACCGAGGCGATGGCCAGGCCGACCATCACCGCCTGCACCACCAGGTCGGCGTGCAGGAACATCTGCCAGGGCCCCAGGTCGGGCGGCAGCACGGGGGGAGGGGCGATATCAGCCTGCATGGTCGTCATCCTGCGGGTCGGAACGAAGGGCGGGGGTGGGGGTTCGCGTCATGGCGTGGGCGTGCGGCGCGTCCGGCAGCAGGCCGGCCGATTGCAGGCAGGCCAGCACCCGGTACCAGGCCGATGCCGAGATCGCGTAGCCGGCGTCGCGCGCGGCGGCATGCAGGTGCTGCGGCGTCAGCTGGCCGTGCGCGCTGAGCACCTGCGGCGCCAGCCGCACCGCGGCCAGGCGCGCGTAGGTGACGTTCAATCCGGCGCCGCGCAGCAGCGCCGAACACGGATCGGCGCGGCGCGCGTGCCGATGCCGGCGCCGCGCGCGGATCTTGCCCGGCATCACGGCGCTCCCTGCGCATCGGCGGCGCGGCGCGGTGCGGGACGCGACAGCACGTAGGCGGCGCTGCCGGCGAAGAACAGGCCCACGCCCAGCGCCAGCTTCCAGCCCGGATGCGCGCCGCAGCAGAACAGCACGTAGCCCAGGCCCATGCCGGCGCCGGCGAAGCACTTGCCGCGGCGCGTGATCGCGCCCTGTTCGCGCCACAGCCGCAAGGCGGCGCCGTAGCGGGGATGCTGCAGCAGCCACGCCTCCAGCCGCGGCGAGGAGTGCGAGAAGCACCACGCCGCCAGGATCAGGAAGATCGTGGTCGGCATCACCGGCAGCAACGCGCCGATCAGGCCCAGCGCCAGCATCAGCAGGCCCAGGCAGAACCACGCGCCGCGGCTCAGCGCCATCGCCGCATCTCCGCGCGGCACGGCGTCATCGCGCGCCATCCGCAAGATAGGTGTCGACATGGGCATAGACGCGATCGAACGCGGCGCACGCCGCAGCGACCACGGCCTGCTCATGCGCGGGATCCAGCGGCACGCTGTCGAGCGCGGCGGTGAACTGGCGCCAATGCCGCGCGCGCCCGTCCGGGTGGCCGGCGAGGTGGCGCGCACCGAACTGCTCGTGCAGTCCCAGCCTGGCGGCCAGCTTGGCCAGGATCGCCGCGCCCAGGTTGGACCCTTCGGCCACGTACAGCCAGCCCAGCGCGTTGACCTGCTTTTCGTAGTAGCGGCCGTCCGGCGCCGGCGCCGGGGGCGTGGCAGGAACCGCGACGCCCAGGTCGGCCAGGTCGGCCAGCAACTGCGGCAGGCGCCGCCGCTGCGCCAGTTCGGGGATCACGCTGGCCAGCACCGGGTTGCGGTACACGCTCTCCATGTCGCAGTGGAAGCAATACTGCACCTGCACGAAGCGCGCGTAGTTCGCGCGCGATGCGAACGGTTGCGCGGCCATGATGCGCTGGTCCAGGCGCGCGTGCGCGGCGTGGGTGGCGGCCTTCAGGCGCTGGCTGCGGGTGGTGTCGGCGAAGCATTCGGTCATGGCGCGGGCTCGTGGTCGGCAGGGCGGGTTTCGCAGGTGGGCAGGGGGCAGGGTCGGCACGCCGTGCCGGGTTCAGAACACGCGCTCCAGCTTCAGGCTGATCGCGTTCTTGTCGTAGCCGTACAGCCAGTCCACGTTGCTGTGGACGCGGTTGTGGCGCAGGCTGAGCAGCGGGGTGAAACCGGCGAAGGCCAGGCGCGGCGCCTTCAGCACGACGGTGTAGTTCTGCTCGTCGTCGCGGCGGCGCGCGCCTAGCACGGCGCTGTAGGCGTCGTAGTCGCGGCGCCGGTACGAGGCGAACGCGCTGCCGACGACACCGGCCGGCCATTGCAGCGACGCGCCCAGCCGCGCGCCGCGCTGCAGGTAGCCGTTCGCGGCCTGCTGCGCATCGCTGGCCACCACGTCGATGCCGCCGAACACGGTCCAGCGCGGCCCCAGGCTGCGGAAATAGGTGGCGTAGGCCGAACGCAGGCCGCCGTCGTAGTTGCGCGCATAGTCCTGGCGCCGGTAGCGCATGTCCTTGTAGTCGGCTTCCAGCTTCAGCAGCGAGCTGGGCGACAGCGTCCAGTTCCATTCCCCGTGCACGCCCCAGGCCGCGTACAGCGCGTCGTTGCCCCAGGCGTAGTACTCGAACGACGGCGCCAGCGAAATGCCGTGGCGGCCGCTGCGGTAGCTGTAGCCGGCCTGGGTGGTCGTGGTCAGTTCGTTGTAGGCGCTGTGGCCGCGGTAGCCGTAGCCGAACAGCAGCGAACGCAGGTACAGGCCGTGATGGCCGCGCAGCGGCAGGCGCTTGTCGAGGCTGGCGTCGTAGTCCACCCCGCCGGCGCCGATCGCGGCCGGCAGTTGCCGGTCGATGTAGCACACGCCGCTGCTGTCGGCGAGCAGGCAGGTACGGCTGGCGGAGCTGCGGTTGAGGTTGTCGTTCCAGGTCGGGCCGAACGCGAACGCGCCGCTCCACGCGCGGCGGCCGGCCAGCGCGCGCTGGAACGCTTGCACGCTCTTGCGCACCCCGGCGGTCCTGGGATCGCCGGCATCGACGGCGGCGGCGATGGCGTCGAACAGCTCGCCCGCCTCGCGGTCCTGCTGGTCCTCGAACAGCACGCGGGCCAGCTCCAGGCGGCCGGGCAGGAAATCCGGCTTGAGTTCGAGCAGCGTGCGGTAGTGGCGCTCGGCTTGCGCATAGCGGTCCTCGCGCCGCGCCAGTGCGCCCTGCGCGTAGTGCACCAGCAATGGGTCGCGGTCGGCCAGGGTCAGGTACTCGTCCAGGAAGCGTTGCACCGCGTCCCACCGCTTTTGCTGGATCGACAGGTACAGCGCGCGGCCGACGTCGCTGGCGTTGTGCTCGACGGTGTAGGACTTGCCCTCGATGTCGAGCGTCGGACGCGGCGCATCCTCGTCGAGTTCGTCCTTGAGCAGCTCGCGTTCGCGCTGCAGCGCATGCCGCTCCACGCCCTGGTCGAGCATGCGGCGGGTATCGTCGCGTTCCTGTGCCGCGGCGGGGATCGCCGGCAGCGACGCTGCCAGGACGAGGAGGGCGGCGAGCAGCGCAGGCCACGCAGGAGAAATGGGGTGCATCGAATCGATAGGCCAGGTGGTGGGCAGGACTGGCTTGGCCTTGGCTTGTCCTGCCCGGATCATCGACTGAACGGCGCAGAGCGGATGCTCAGCGCGCCGTGCTCAGTTCTTGGTACCGCCGAAGGCGGTGTCGTACTGGGTGCCGCTGAAGTTGACGATGCCGGCCAGGGCGGTCTGCCCGCTGTAGAACTGGCCGGACACCGCGCCGCCGGAGGCCACCAGGCTGCCCGACTGCGTCGCCAGCGCGGTGCTGCCGGAAATGCTGGCATTGCTGTTGATGGTGGCCGAGCCGATGTTCACCGTGTAGCCGCTGCTGCTGTTGGCGATGCTGCCGGTCAGCGTGCCGGTGCCGAAGTTGGCGGTGAACACGCCCGACAGCAGGTTGCCGTTGCCGCCGTTGGCCGCGGCGTTGTAGTTGTTGATGCCGACCACGTTGTAGGTGGCCGAGCCGGTGGTGGGAACGGTGGTGTCGCCGTTGTCGCCGATGTAGTAGACGGTGCGGGTGCTGTCGCCGCTGGTGCCGTACGCGGACCATTCGCCGAACCACACGTCCTGCGCGCCGACCTGGGCGAACACGAACACGCCCAGGTTGTCGTGGCTGTCCGGCGCGCCGGTGTACGGGAAGTTGAGCTTGTGCACGAGCTTGGTGCCGTCGCTGGTGCCGTCCTTGTTCCAGTCCACCGCGCTGTTGGTCTTGGTGCTGTAGGCGGTGAGCCCCTGGAAATCGACTTCGTTGCCCAAGCCGGTCGAGTTGACGGAAATGCCGGCCTTGCCGCTGCTGTGCGGGCCGCCGTTGACGTCGGATTCGCCGACCTGGACGTTGCCGGTATTGCTCGAGGCGCCCTTGAAATTCGCCGCCTGGCTGGCGCCGATGGTGGCCACGGCGAGCACGGACAGCGCGAACACGGACAGTGTGCGTTGCGTCTTCATATTGCCAATCTCCTTTTGCGGATTGAGGTACTGCGTTGGTGCGGACGTCCTGTCCTCTACGGTCACTTCTCCAAGCTCGCCAGCTGCCGCCGCGCTCAGAAGCGCGCGGACAGGCTGAGTTTCAGGGTCCTGCCGGGTGCGGCCACGGCCGAGCGCGTGGCCGGGTCGACGTAGTACTGGTCGGTCAGGTTGGTGCCGGTCAGTTCCACGCTCAGGTTCTCGCGCAGCCTGTAGCTGGCGTAGGCGTCGAAGATCAGGGTCTTGCCCCAGGAGAACGGCACGTTGAAGTTGTAGACCAGGCGCCCGCCGCCGCTTTGGATCGAGTGCTCGCGGTACCAGTCCAGGTCGGGGTTCTCGTATTGCCTGAAATAGATGGCGCGCCCGCCGATCTCCAGGCGCCGGTCGAGGAAACGCCCGCCCAGCGACCAGGTCGCCGACAGGTCCGGCGCGGCCTGGGTCAGCAGGTAACCGCCGACGAAACCGTAGTCCACGCAGTTCGGCACGGCCTGGCTGCCGAGCGCATAGCCATTGCTGGTGCTCAGGATGGCCGCGGTGCTTTCGTCGCAGACCTGGTTCTCCAGGCTGTAGTTCACGCCCAGGTCGGTGAACAGGCGGCCGCCGTCGTAGCGTGCCTGCAATTCCAGGCCGCGGATGGTCTGCTTGTCGACGTTGTCGAACTTGAAGCGCGGATCGCGCTCGATCACGTCGCGGGTCTTGTTGACGTAGTAGGCGAGCTTGACGTCGGCGGTCGCATCGGACGCCAGCAGGTGGCCGAGGTCGTGCACGTAGGCCAGCTCCCAGTTGTAGGCGTGTTCCGGCTTCAGCCCCCAGGGATTGATCGAGGCGGAGAAGGCCAGCGTGCTCTCGAACATGCTCGGAAAGCGCAGCGTCTCGCCGTAGCGCAGATAGGCGCGGCTGTAGTCGCCGAAGTCGAGCGTGGCCGAGAAGAACGGCACCCAGCCGTGGTCCTTGCGCTTGCTGGCCTGCGCGACGTAGCTGGTGCCGACCGCGGTGGCCCGGCACAGCCCGTCGACGACGTTCGCGACCCCGTCCAGCGTGCCGTTGAGGCAGGCGTTGCCGGCCTTGCTGTAGTTGCCGTCGGCGTCCGCTTCCCAGGGCACGCTGTGGTTCACCGTGTAGCTGGTCGGCACCGCGGCCAGCAGCTCGTTGGCGAGCTGGTCGTAGATGTCCTGGGTGATCGCGCCCAGGTCCAGCAGCATCCTGTAGACCTCCAGGTTCTCGCCGGCCATCGCCTCGCGTTCCTGCTGGGTATAGGCCTGCGTGGTGGCGTACTCGACGGTGTAGCCGGTCGTCGCGCTCGCCCGTATCTGTCCGGGGTGGGCGGCGAGGAAATCGTCGTAGGCCCAATAGGACGTGTAGCGCGCGCCTGCGCTGAAGGTCAGGAAATCGACCGGCCGCCACTCGATATTGAAGTTCGCCTGCCACTCCTGGCGGCGTCCGGCGCGCGGGTACATGCGCCAGCCGTCGCTGGTGCCGAAGTAGGCGTCGTCCGAGCGCAGCGTCTCGCGTTGGAAACTGCCGCCCAGGGTCAGGTCCAGCGCGTCGCCGAAGCGGATCTTGTTGCTGAGGGTGACGCCGTTGCGCGCGTTGCTGGCGTTGGCCAGCGCGGTGTTCTTGAGCGTCGGGTCGTAGCCCCACTGCGGATCGCCCTGGGCGAAATTGGGGAAGCCGCCGGCGGTGTAGGTGTCGCTGGCCGTGTCGGTACGCCACAGGTTGGCGTACAGGTCGATCCAGCGGCTGTCCTCGGGCCGCCACTTGTATTCCAGGTTGTAGGCCTTGGCGTCGACCCGGCTCAGCGGCCACTGGATCGCGCCGCGGTCCTGCGAGTTCATGATCCGCGAGGGCATGATCTCGCCGTAGTGGGACAGGCTGTCGCGGTAGCCCAGTTGCAGCGCCTGCGCGTCGTCGATGCGCCAGGTGGCCTTGAACAGCCACGATTCCATCCGGCTGGAGGTGTTGGTCACCTCGTTGCCGGGTTTCCAGTAGTTCGCCATCGAGGTGATGTAGTCCTCGGCATAGGAACTGCGTTCGTCGCTGTAGTAGCCGGTGTCGTGCCTGCCGGAATAGTAGTTGCCGCGTTCGCGGTAGGCATAGGCGGCCAGCAGGTCGAGCCGGTCGCTCGGGCGCCAGCCCAGGGCCACACGATAGGCGTAGTCCTCGCCGGCGAAGACGTTGTAGCCGCCGCCACCGGTCCTGGGCGTGACCCGCAGCGTCTGGTCCGCATAGGGAATGGCCGGCGTGTCCTGCGGAAAGCCGGCGACCGTGCGGTAGTCCTCGCCGGTGTGCAGGGTCGGCAACCGCGGCGAGGTCGCGTTGCTGCTGCCTTCGAGCTTGAATTCGCCACCGAAGCGCTGGCCTGGCGCGACGACGTCGTCCACGTCCAGGGTGTCGATGACCATCGCGCCGCCGACGCCGGTGGTGACGTTGCGGGTCAGCGAAGGGCCCTTGAGGATCTGGATGCCGCCGATCAGGAACGGGTCGATGTAGTTGCGGTTGCTGGCGCCGTTGTAGCCGCGCCAGACGGTCAGCGCCTGCTCGGTACCGTCGATCGTCACCGGCACGCGCCCGGGGCCCTGGATGCCGCGGATGTTGATGTCCAGCGCGCCGCTGTTGCGGGCGTCGCCGCTGAACACGCCGGCGACGCCGTTGAGCAGGTCCGACGGCGTCGCGCCCTTGTAGCGTTCGACTTCGCTGCGGCCGATGTAGGCGGTCGACAGGTCCAGGTCGTAGATGTCGTCGTAGCCCTGCGCATCGCGCGCGCTGCCGGTGGCGGTGCCGCGGGCGGCACCGGCCACGTTCAAGGTGTCGGTGACGATCGCAGGCTCGCGTTCGGCCTGGGCCGGGGCGCGCGCCGCGGTCTCCAGCGTGACCGCATTGGCGCCGGTCCGCCGTGGCACCAGGCCGCTGCCCTGCAGCAGTCGCTGCAGCGCCTGCTCGGCGCTGTAGTCGCCCTTCACCGCGGGAGCGACGAGGCCGTAGGGTTCCTGCCGGCTGTACAGCACCTGCAATCCGGTCTGTGCGGACAGCTTCACCAGCGCGTCGGGCAGCGGCTGCGCGTCCAGGTCGATGGCGTAGCGCGCTTGCTGCGCGCCCGCCGCGGCGATCGGCGACTGCGCATGCGCAATGGTGGCGAGGCCGAACAGAAGCGAGGCGAGGGTGCTGGAGAGCAGGGTGCGGCAGGCGGGGAAGCGGCCCTTGCGCAAGGCGGCGGTGGCGATGGGCATGGAATCGGGTATCGGGAGGAAGAAAGTATGCGATGCGAACGAAAATCATTACGTTCTTCCTGACAACACGGGTTCGGTCCGGCCCGACTACCCAGTCCAAGCGTGGGCGACGCGCTGCATCGCCCTTTTTGTTTATGTTTTGTTCACCTTGCTGGGGTGTGCAGCCGACGCCGGCCGGTACACGAACGTCGCCCATCCCAGTCGCACCGCGTCGAGCTGCAGGCTGTCCAGCAGCACCTGCAGGCCGGCGTCCGGGTCGGCGACGTTGAACGCGCCGGAGACCGGCAGTGCGCCGATGTCGCCGCGCAGCTGGATGAAACCGTGGCGGTAGCGCGAGAGTTCGCGGACCACCTGCGACAGCGGCGTGTTGTAGAAGACCAGCTGCCGCCGTCGCCATGCGGCCACCGCGAGCGGATCGACGGCGGGCTCGCGGCGCACGCTTTCCCCCGCCAGCCATGCGCTTTGCCCGGCGACCAGCACCGTGCCTGTTCCCCCGGCGGGCGGGCGCACGGCGACGCGGCCTTCGACCACGCTGACCTGGGCCGCGGCGGCGTCGAGGTGGACGTTGAACGTGGTGCCCAGCACGCGCGCGCTGCCGCCGGCGCTGTCCACCACGAAGGGGCGGCGTGGGTCGCGCGCGACCTGGAAGAAGGCTTCGCCGCGCAGCAGCCGCACCGAACGGACGCCGTCGTGCATGCGCACGGCGATGGCGCTGTCGGTGTTGAGGGTGACGACGCTGCCGTCCTGCAGTTGCAGCCGCCGCATCGCGCCGACCTCGGTATAGGCATCGCTGCGCAAGCGGTCCAGGCCGCCGGCGCCCAGCCAGGTGCCGGCGCCGATCGCCAGGGCGAGCCCGGCGGCCACCGCCTGCCATCGCCGCCGCTGTCGGCGCGGACGCCGCTGCGCGACCGCCGCTGCGGTTGCCGCGATCGCGGTCGCGGGCGATGGCGCGGGCTGCAGCGGATCGATGCCGAGTTCGTCGCCGACCTCGGCGGCGGGGCGCTGCAGCATGCCCAGCAGCGCGCGCGCCGCCGCCACCGCCTGCGCGGCAGGGGCGACGGCCAGCCAGTCTCGGTACTGGCGCACGCTGTCCGCATCGCCGGGCGCTGCGTCCAGGCGCAGGATCCAGTGCACGGCTTGGTCGAACAGGTCGTCGTCGACGGAGGGGGTGTCGGGCATCGTCTGCCTATCCGCTAGGAATGGGGTTGTCGTCCGCGGCGAAGGGAATCCGCGGGTCACTGATGAGCATGACGGGTCCAGCGCTGCCGATCCCGTAGCCGCGCTAGATGTCCCGGCCGGCCTCCCGCAGCCGCCGCCGGCAGTGGGCGAGCGCGACGGCGATGTGCTTTTCCACGGTGCGCGGCGAAATGCCCAGCTGTGCGGCGATCTGCGCCATGCTCAGGTTGCGGCCGCGGAACAGCACGAAGACCCGCCGCGCCTGCGCCGGCAGGTCGCGGATCGCCTGCAGCAGCACTGCGTATTCCTGCTGGCCCAGGGTCGCCTCGTAGGGCGACGGCCACGGGCTGGGAGCGTCGTCCTGCGGCTCCGCGGCGGCGACAAAGCGGCTGCGCGAGGCGGCCAGCCGATGCCGGTCCACCGCGACGTTGTCGACCACGCGGCGCAGATAGGTGAGCGGGTCGCGGACGCTGTGCTGGCCTGGCTCGCGCGACGCCAGGCGGATCCATGCATCGTGCACGATGTCGCCCGCCGCGCCGGCGTACTTGCGCGTGGCATACCGGTGCAGTTCCGCGTAGCTGCTTTCCAGTTCGTCCGCCAGCGAGCCAGGCGTGGCGGGAGAGGGAGGAGTGGACATGGCATCCGTCCAGGACCACGGAGAAGAACCGGAGTGTAGTGCGGATGAGATTTATTCTCAATTAAGCCGGGCGTTCGGCGCGATCCGTCCTGCGTCGCCATGCGCGTGGAAGTCTTGCGCTTTCCGATGCCGGGCACCGCGCCGGGTCCACCCAGTGATCGCCGATTCGCGCCGCCGCCAGCGGCGTGGCGATGTGGTGGTGCTGCGCCAGGTACGCCGATGGTGCGGGAAAAGCGTTTGCGGATCATGATGTTAAGCAGGCCAATGGGGGCGGGCGGCATGGGCGCGCGGCGCTGCGCGGCGGGCGCTGGGACGCCCGGTCGCTTGCGGTCGCGGCTGGGGCTGGTATCGTGCGCCGCCCCGACTTCAATCGACGGCGAGACCTGAGCGATGCGCGGCACTCTCTATATCGTTGCGGCGCCATCCGGCGCCGGCAAGAGCAGCATCGTCAACGCCACCCTGGCGCGCGATCCGCAGATCGCCCTGTCGATCTCGTTCACCTCGCGCGCGCCGCGGCCGGGCGAGCGCCATGCCGAGCACTACCACTTCGTGTCCGCCGACGAATTCCAGGGCATGATCGATGCCGGCGACTTCTTCGAGTACGCCCGTGTCCACGGCGACTGGAAGGGCACCGCGCGGCAATCGGTGGAGCCGCAGCTGGCCGCCGGCCGCGACGTGCTGCTGGAGATCGACTGGCAGGGCGCGCGCCAGGTGCGCGCCAAGGTGCCCGATGCGGTCAGCGTGTTCATCCTGCCGCCGTCGCGGGCGGCGCTGGAGCAGCGCATGCGCAAGCGCGGCCAGGACAGCGAGGCGGTGATCGCGCAGCGGCTGGCGGCGGCGCGCGAGGAGATGTCGCACTACGCCGACTTCGACTACGTCATCGTCAACGAGGAGTTCGACACCGCCGTGGACGAGATGTGCGCGATCTTCGTCGCCAGCCGCCTGCGGCGCCTGCCGCAGCAGCAGCGCCACGCCGACCTGATCGCCGCGCTGCTCGACCAGGATCTGCCAACTGGCTGATTCCAAAGGAAACTGAACAGGGGTCGGTTGATTTTGGCCGGTCCGCACCCTACAATCGCTGCCCTTTCCCTCATTCGAGCGCGTGGCCGCCACCGGCCCGCCGGGAGCCCGCATGGCCCGCATCACCGTAGAAGATTGCCTGGAAGTCGTTAACAACCGTTTCGAGCTGGTCATGATGGCGTCCAAGCGCGCCCGCCAGCTGGCCAACGGCGTGCAGGCCACCCTCGACAACACCGAATCGGCCGACAAGCCCACGGTGCTGGCGCTGCGCGAGATCGCCGCGCGCAAGATCGACAACGCGCTGATCGACGAAGTCGAGAAGGCCGAGCGCGAGCGTGCCGAGCGCGAAGCGCTGGAGTGGGCTGCGGCCGAGGTCGTCGCCGACGAGGACATGTCCAAGAACGACGACTGATCTCGTCCACGTAAGGCCATGCTTCGCCGAACGGCCCGCATTCGCGGGCCGTTTCGTTTTGCGGGTTTGCCGTCCTTGCGCCGCTGGCATAGTCTTCGCGCATGAACCCAGGCCCTTCTGCCCAGGTCGCCACCGCCGCGCCGTCGCCGGCCAGCGAAGCGATCCCCGATTACGTCCTGCAACTCGAGCGTAGCGCCAGCTATCTGCCGGCCGAGCAGATCCCGTTGCTGCGGCGCGCGTGGGAAGTGGGCGCGGCCGCGCACGCCGGGCAGACCCGCAAGTCGGGCGAGCCCTACATCACCCATCCGGTGGCGGTGGCCGGCGTGCTGGCCGAACTGGGCCTGGACGTGGAAGCGCTGATCGCGGCGATCCTGCACGACACCATCGAGGACACGCCGCTGACCCGCGCCGAGCTCGCCGCCGAATTCGGCGAGGCGGTCGCCGAACTGGTGGACGGGGTCACCAAGCTGGACAAGCTGAAGTTCCGCGACCGCCAGGAAGCGGCCGCCGAGAGCTTCCGCAAGATGCTGCTGGCGATGTCGCGCGACCTGCGCGTGATCATGATCAAGCTCGCCGACCGCCTGCACAACATGCGCACGCTCGGCGCGCAGAGCGCCGAGGCGCGCAGCCGCATCGCCCGCGAGACGCTGGAGATCTACGCGCCGATCGCCCAGCGCCTGGGCATGAGCCTGATGAAGTCCGAGCTGCAGAACCTCGGCTTCCGCGCGCTGCACCCGTGGCGCCACGCGATCATCGAAAAGCACATCCGCAGCCAGCCGGTGGTGCGCCGCGAATCGATGGCGCAGGTGGAGGTGCAGCTGTCGCAGCGGCTGGCCAAGGAGGGGCTGGAGCACCGCCTGGTCAGCCGGATCAAGACCCCGTGGAGCATCTACAACAAGATGCGCGACGAGAACAAATCCTTCGACCAGGTGATGGACGTGTTCGGCTTCCGCCTGGTGGTGCGCGGGGTGCCGGACTGCTACCACGCGCTGGGCGCGGTGCACGCCACGTTCAAGCCGCTGGATGCGCGCTTCCGCGACTTCATCGCCATTCCCAAGGCCAACGGCTACCAGTCGCTGCACACGGTGCTGTTCGGCCCCTACGGCTCGCCGATCGAGGTGCAGATCCGTACCGAGGAAATGGACCTGATCGCCGAGCGCGGCGTGGCCGCGCACTGGACCTACAAGTTCGGCGGCGATTCGCCCAACAGCGCGCAGAGCCGCGCGCACGCGTGGATCGTGGAGCTGATCGAATCGCAGCGCGCCGCCGGCTCGTCGCTGGAATTCCTGGACAACGTCAAGGTCGACCTGTTCCCGGACGAGGTCTACCTGTTCACGCCGAAGGGCAAGATCCTGGCGCTGCCGCGCAACTCCACCGCGCTGGACTTCGCCTATGCGGTGCATACCGACGTCGGCAACCGCGCGGTGGCCTCGCGCGTGGACAAGAAGCTGGTGCCGCTGCGCACCAAGCTGGTCAGCGGGCAGACCGTGGAAGTGATCACCGCGCGCTCGGCCACGCCCAAGCCGCAGTGGCTGGAGTTCGTGGTCAGCAGCAAGGCGCGCACCGCGATCCGCCACCAGCTCAAGCAGCTCGAGCACGAGGACGCGGTGCAGCTCGGCCACCGCATGCTCGACCGCGCGCTGGAGGCGATGGACAGCGCGCTGGAGCGGCTGCCGAAGGGGCGCCTGGACTCGTTCCTCAGCGAGCACCGTTATCCGCGCCTGGAGGCGCTGCTGGCCGACATCGCGCTGGGCAACTGGATGCCGAACCAGGCCGCGCAGGCGCTGATGGCCTATGCGGAACTGCGCGGCGGCGGCCATTCCAAGCATTCGCAGGAAAAGATCCTGATCAACGGCACCGAGCGCGGCGTGGTCAGCTTCGCCAACTGCTGCCAGCCGATCCCCGGCGACGAGATCATGGGCTACCACACCGCCGGCAAGGGCATCGTCGTGCACCGGCTGGATTGCCCGAACCTGGCCGAACTGCGCAAGTCGCCCGAACGCTGGGTGCCGATCGGCTGGGACACCAGCGTCATCGGCGACTACGACACCGCGCTGGTGGTGGACGTGGAGAACCGCACCGGCGTGCTGGCGCAGCTGGCCGCGGCGATCGCGCAGAGCCAGTCCAACATCGAGCGCGTGGACTACCTGGACCGCGACTTCAATGCCGCGGTGCTGCGCTTCAACATCCAGGTGCGCGACCGCAACCACCTGGCCGAAGTGATGCGCCGCTTGCGGCGGCTGACGGCGGTGCAGAGTGTGCGGCGGCAGTAGTGGGGCCGGGATTGGGGATTGGGGATTCGGGATTGGGGATGGCCGGCTTGCGCTGTTGAAGGCCGGGATCGGGATGCGGCACGGTGCGGTGGCTATCGAGCGATTCCACTGGGACTGTCGTCAGCCGTCGCAAGACGACATCGCCTGAGTGGCTGACTGGCGCTTTTTGTAGGAGCGGCTTCAGCCGCGACCGGAAGGCGTCGCGGCTGAAGCCGCTCCTACAAAATTGCAGCGATTGCGTAAATCCGCAATCCCGGCTTCCAGCATCGGCCGGCTGGTCATCCCCAATCCCCAAGCTCGAATCCCCAATCCCCAATCCCCAATCCCCAATCCCCGCTCCGAGTAAAATGTCTCTCCATTTCTTCCGTTCGGAGCACGCCATGTCCCGCCAGATCATCCACACCGAGCAGGCACCGGCCGCGATCGGTCCGTATTCGCAGGCGGTGCGCGCCGGCAACACGATGTACTTCTCCGGCCAGATCCCGCTGGATCCGGCCACCGGCGAGGTCGTGCCCGGCGATATCGGCGCGCAGGCGCGCCGCGCCTTCGACAATCTCAAGGCGGTGGCCGAGGCGGCCGGCGGTTCGCTCGACCGGATCGTGCGGCTGGGCCTGTACCTCACCGACCTGTCGCAGTTCGCCCAGGTCAATGCGGTGATGCAGGACTATTTCCAGGCGCCGTTCCCCGCGCGTTCCACCATCGAGGTGTCCGGCCTGCCGAAAGGCGTCGGTTTCGAGGTCGATGCGGTGATGGTGCTCGACTGACCTTCGCCCGTGCCGCGCGTGCAGGTTCCGGCGCCGGCGCTGTCGGCGGCAGGCGAGGCGCCGTTGTCGGCGCTGCCGGGCGTCGGCCCGAAGGTCGCCGAGAAGTTCGCCGCGCGCGGCCTGCTGACCCTGCAGGACCTGTGGCTGCACCTGCCGCTGCGCTATGAGGACCGCACCCGGCTGACCCCGGTGGCGGCGCTGCAGCCGGGCATCCCGGCCCAGGTCGAAGTGCGGGTGGAGGCGGTGGATCGCGGTTTCCGCTACCGGCCGATGCTGCGCGTGGCGGTGGCCGACGACTCGCGCGGCACGCTGGTGCTGCGCTTCTTCCAGTTCCGCGCCGCGCAGGTGGCGCAGTTCGCGGTGGGCGCGCGGCTGCGCGCGTTCGGCACGCCCAAGCCGGGCCAGCACGGGCTGGAGATCGTGCACCCGAGTTACCAGATCCTCGGCGACGCCGCCGCTGCCGGCCTGGACGACAGCCTGGACCCGGTGTATCCGGCGGTCGAAGGCATCGGCCCGGCGACGCTGCGCAAGCTGATCGGGCAGGCGCTGGACCGGCTGCCGGCCGAAGCCTCGCTGGAATTGCTGCCGGCGGCGATGCTGGCCGAACTGGGCCTGCCGTCGCTGCGCAGCGCGCTGCTGATCGCGCACCGGCCGCCGCCGCAGGCCGACCTGGCCGCGCTCGCCGCCGGCCTGCATCCGGCGCAGCAGCGGCTGGCGCTGGAAGAGCTGCTGGCGCATCACCTGAGCCTGCGCCGCCAGCGCATCGCCCTGCAGCGCCAGCGTTCGCCGTCGCTGCGCGGGCGCGGCCTGCTGGCCAAGCGCCTGCAGCAGTCGCTGCCGTTCCGGCTGACCGGCGCGCAGCAGCGGGTGTTCGCGCAGATCCGCGCCGACCTGGAAAAGCCGTCGCCGATGCTGCGCCTGGTGCAGGGCGACGTCGGCAGCGGCAAGACCGTGGTCGCGGCGCTGGCGGCGATGCTGGCGGTGGACAAGGGCAAGCAGGCCGCGCTGGCGGCGCCGACCGAACTGCTCGCCGAGCAGCACCTGGCCAACCTGCGCGCCTGGCTGGAGCCGCTGGGCATCCGCGTCGCCTGGCTGGCCGGCAAGGTCACCGGCAAGGCGCGCGCCGCGGTGCTGGCGCAGATCGCCTCGGGCGAGGCGCAGGTGGTGGTCGGCACGCATGCGCTGATGCAGGCCGCGGTGGCCTTCCACGACCTGGCCCTGGCCATCGTCGACGAGCAGCACCGCTTCGGCGTGCACCAGCGCCTGGCCTTGCGCGACAAGGGCGCCACCGGCGCCGGCGTGCCGCACCAGTTGGTGATGACCGCCACCCCGATCCCGCGCACGCTGGCGATGGCCGCCTACGCCGACCTGGACGTGTCGGCGATCGACGAACTGCCGCCCGGGCGCACCCCGGTGCAGACCATCGTGCTCAGCGCCGAGCGCCGCCCGGAGCTGGTGCAGCGCATCCGCGTGGCCTGCGCCGAGGGCCGCCAGGCGTACTGGGTGTGCACCCTGATCGACGAAGCCGAAGAGGGCGACAAGCCCGCGCAGGGGCGGGGCGCCATTGCCGGCAACCGCATCGACGCCAGCGCCGCGCAGGCCATCTACGAGGCCTTGTCGGCGCAGCTGCCGGAGCTGAAGGTGGGGCTGGTGCATGGGCGCATGAAGGGCGCCGAGAAGCAGGCGGCGATGCGCGCGTTCAAGCAGGGCGAGATCGACCTGCTGGTCGCCACCACGGTGATCGAGGTCGGCGTCGACGTGCCCAACGCCTCGCTGATGATCATCGAGAACGCCGAGCGCCTGGGCCTGGCGCAGTTGCACCAGCTGCGCGGCCGGGTCGGGCGCGGCGCGGCCGCCTCCAGTTGCGTGCTGATGTACCAGGCGCCGCTGTCGGCGATGGCGCGGCAGCGGCTGCAGACCATGCGCCAGACCAACGACGGCTTCGTCATCGCCGAGAAGGACCTGGAACTGCGCGGCCCCGGCGAACTGCTCGGTACCCGCCAGACCGGCCTGGCGGCCTTCCGTGTCGCCGACCTGGCGCGCGACGCCGGCCTGCTGCCGCGGGTGCACGCGCTGGCCGAGCGGCTGCTGGCCGAGTCGCCGGGCCTGGCCGATCGCATCGTCGCGCGCTGGGTAGGAGGCGCAGCGCGGTTCGCGGGGGCCTAGGAGCCGGGATTGGGGATTGGGGATTGGTGAACAGCCGTGCCCTGCGAATCCCCAATCTCGAATCCCCAATCCCGGCTTCCCAGGTCCGCGTCGCGGTGCCAGACTCGGCGGCCGAACGGACTGACGAAGAATCCCGCATGAGCGACAAGATTCCCCTGCTGATCGACACCGATCCCGGCGTGGACGATGCCCTGGCCTTGCTGATGGCCTTCGCCGACGACCGCCACGACGTCGTCGGCCTGACCATCGCCGCCGGCAACGTCGGCCTGCAGCACACCGTGCGCAATGCGCTGAAGCTGTGCGAAGTGGCCGGGCGCGAGGAGGTGCCGGTGTTCGCCGGCTGCGCCGATCCGCTGCTGCACCCGGCGGTGGACGCCGCCCACGTGCACGGCCTGGACGGCTTCGGCGACGTCGGCCTGGCACCGGCGGCGCGCGCCGCCGAGAGCGAGCACGCGGCCCTGGCGATCCTGCGCCTGTCGCACCGGTACGCCGGTTCGCTGCTGCTGGTCGCGCTCGGCCCGCTGACCAATATCGCCCTTGCGCTGAAGCTGGATCCGACCCTGCCGCAGCGGGTGCGCCGCTTCGTGGTCATGGGCGGGGCGATCACCTGCCACGGCAACATCACCCCGGCCGCCGAGTTCAACATCGCCTTCGACCCGGAGGCGGCGCACATCGTGTTTTCCGGGTTCCCGCACGTCGAGGTCGCCGACTGGGAGGCGACCGTGGCGCATGGCCTGCCGCACCGCGAGGTCGAGCAGTGGCTGGCGGCGGACGCGGACAAGGCGCGCTTCTACGACGCGATCTCGCGCAAGACCCGGCTGTGGTCGGAGGATTCGCGCGGCGAGCACTGGTATGCCGCCGATGCGCTGGCGATGGCCTGGGCGCTGCAGCCCGAGGGCGCGCTGGAGGTGCAGTCGCGGCCGCTGCAGGTCGAACTGGCCGGGGTGCACAGCCGCGGCGCCACCCTGGTCGACTGGAACCGCCAACTCGGCCTGGCCGACAACGCGGCCATGCTGATCCGCTACGACCAGGCCCGCTTCCAGGCGCTGGCGCGCGCGGCGGTCGGCGCCGGTTGAGCCGGGCGGGCGGGGCGGGCGGGGCGGCTCGCGGGCGCCCGCGAGCCAGGCCCGCACCTCGGCACCGGCCGGCGTGAATTCCGCGTAAGTTGTCCTTGCGCGCAGGCCGGGTGGCTTGCTATAGTTTCCCTCTTGTCCAGCAGCCCCCTACGGTGCGAGCCCATGAAGGCCGACATCCATCCTCAGTACCACAACGTCGTGTTCCACGACGTCACCTCCGATTTCAAGATCCTGACCCGTTCGACCATGTCCTCGAAGGACAAGGTCAAGTGGGAGGACGGCGAAGAATATCCGCTGATCAAGGTCGAAATCTCCTCGGCTTCGCACCCGTTCTACACGGGCAAGCACAAGGTCATCGACACCAGCGGCCGCATCGACAAGTTCCAGAAGCGCTACGCGCGCTGATCGAACGGTCGAAGTGGTTGAAGACGGCCGCGCCCTGCGCGGCCGTCTTTTTTGGCGTCCCCGATTCGTCGATTCCCGGCATGCAGTTGCCGGCGTAGATTCTCCCGTCCCGGCGGCGGCGAGGATGCAACGCTGTGTCGCCGGCGGACGCTGGTTCTACGACTTCAGTACGAGCGACTACTCAAATGTTGCTGTGCGATAATGGCGCGATCCGTGGTAATTGCCGTGGACTTCCTTCACGCGTCTGTTCGCAAAGCACGGACAGGCGCCTTCCACTGAGGAGCGCACACTGTGTCCGATCTTGATCAGGTCACGCTGAATGCCGGCGACAAGTCGGTCGTTCTGCCGGTACTCAAACCCACCTTGGGCAACGATTGCGTCGACATTTCCAAGTTGACCAAAGAAACCGGTCTGTTCACCTACGACTCGGGCTTCACCGCGACCGCCAGCTGCAAGTCGGCGATCACCTACATCGATGGCGACAACGGCGTGCTGCTGTACCGCGGCTACCCGATCGAGCAGCTGGCCGAGAAGTCCAACTTCCTGGAAGTGGCCTACCTGCTGATGAACGGCGAGCTGCCGACCGCCGACGAATTCAAGAAGTTCGACCACGAAGTGACGCATCACACGATGATGCACGAGTCGCTGAAGAACTTCCTCGGCGGCTTCCGCCACGACGCGCACCCGATGGCGATGATGGCCGGCACCGTGGCCTCGCTGTCGGCGTTCTACCACGACACGCTGGACCTCAACGATCCGGAGCAGCGGCGCCTGGCCGCGATCCGCCTGATCGCCAAGGTGCCGACCATCGCCGCCGCGGCGCACCGCTATTCGATCGGCTGGCCGATCCGCTACCCGCGCAACAACCTCGGCTACGTCGAGCGCTTCCTGCACATGATGTTCGAGGTGCCGAGCGAGCAGCTGGAGATGAACCCGGTCGTGGCCAAGGCCCTGGACCTGCTGTTCATCCTGCACGCCGACCACGAGCAGAACGCCTCGACCTCGACCGTGCGCCTGGTCGGTTCCACCGGCGCCAATCCGTACGCCTCGGTCGCCGCCGGCATCACCGCGCTGTGGGGTCCGGCGCACGGCGGCGCCAACGAAGCCGTGCTGAAGATGCTGGAAGAGATCGGCACCGCCGACAACGTCGAGAGCGCCGTGGCCAAGGCCAAGGACAAGAACTCGAGCTTCCGCCTGATGGGCTTCGGCCACCGCGTGTACAAGAACTTCGACCCGCGCGCCAAGATCATCCGCGAGATGACCCACAAGGTGCTGGGCGAGCTGGGCGTCAACGATCCGCTGCTGGAAGTGGCGCTGAAGCTGGAAGAGGCCGCGCTGAAGGACGACTATTTCGTGCAGCGCAAGCTGTACCCGAACGTCGACTTCTACTCGGGCATCATCTACAAGGCGCTGAACATTCCGGTGGAGATGTTCACCGTGATGTTCGCCATCGCGCGCACCGCCGGCTGGGTGTCGCATTGGCTGGAGCAGCAGGTCGATCCGGAACTGAAGATCGGCCGCCCGCGCCAGATCTACACCGGCTACGACAAGCGCGACTACAAGGGCGACGGCCAGCGCTGATCGCGCTGCCGTCGGTTCGTCGCGAGAACGCCCCGCTTTGCGGGGCGTTTTTTTTGGCGTACCGCGATGCGACGGCTTTTCCGGAGGCTTCTCGTCGCGACTGAAGTCGCTCCCACATGAAAAGCGCTTCAGTGCGGTGAATGCATGCAGGTTTGTGGGAGCGACTTCAGTCGCGACGGGCGTTACCAGGAGTGCCTATCGCGACGGATGACCCGAAGCCACCCGGCGCCGCTCCCGCGGATGCCGCTCCCGCAATGCGCAGCGGCGAGCGGCATGACCCGGCGCGAGCCGACCTACAATTGCGCCGGCGCCTCGACCTGCGCCACCAGCGCATGGCTGTCGGCGTCGTGCATGCGCGCCACGCCGTCGAGATCGAGCAGGTAGTAGTGGCCGCGGTCGGTCAGGAAATGCCAGGCCAGTACCTGGCTGCCGTTGTGTTCGTGGCTGGGGTCGCCGGCGGTGACACGGTCCAGCATGTGTCCGCTGTCGGCGCACAGGCGGCGGATCAGCTTCATGTAGCGCGGTTCGCCCTCCAGCGCCGCGGCGACGCGCGCGGCGCGATCGGGCAGGGCGGCGGCGCGACGCTCGACCTCGGCCTGCATCTCCGGAATCGACAGCACCACCAAGTGCGGGTGCCTGCGCAGCCAGGCCGAATTCAGCGCGACCAGGTCTTCCTCCTCCGCCAGCGCGTAGAAGGCCTCGCTGTGCCGGTCGAGCGCATCGCGGGCCGGGTTGTCGCCGAAGTAGTCGCCGTCCATGAACGCCTGCAGCGTGTCGTCGTCCATCTGTTCGAGCAGCGCGCGGCTGGCCGCGTACAGCGCGGCATGCCGTGGCGCCTGCATCGCCTGCAGGCCGCGCCCGACCTGATCGAGCACCGCCGGGTCGGCGTTGCAGTTGTAGACGAACTGGGCGAAGCCGCCGTTTTCCACCTGCGCCACGTAGAAGTCGACGTAGTAGCTGCACATCGCATCGGCGGCGATCTCGTCCGGACGCAGCCACTGGTCGAGCTGGGCGTTGATGAAGCTGATGTTGGACTGGATCGGTGCGTACGCGTCGTCGCTGTCGAAGCTGTTGCGCGAGACGACGATGGCATCGGGCGGAATGGCGGGCATGCAGCGGATCCGTTGGTGGCAGGCAGGCAATCGGTGCGCCGCGCGCGGCGCACGCAGGCGTTCAGCGGCGTTGCTGGTAGTCGGCGATGTCCTGCTCGGTCAGCAGCTGCCGCAGCTGGCTTTCCGAGGCGCGCCGCATCGGTTTCTCGTCGACCTGCGACAGCGGCGCCTGGCGCAGCGCATCGTAGGGCAGCACGGTCAGGTCGAAGGTCAGCTCTTCGGCGGCGAACAGCCACACCGGAAACTCCTCGCTGCGTTCGCGGTCCAGGCGCAGCCGGCGCGTGCGCGACTCGGCCGGGATCCGGTGTTCCTCGAGGAAGCGCGCCACCGCGTCCGCATCGTCGCTGTGCAGGTGCAGTTGCACCGGGCTGTTGGCATCGGCGGTGCCGTCGTGCACCGGGCCGACCAGGCGCGGCGCGAAGCCGTGCAGGAAGTCCATCGCGCGCAACGCGGCCTCGCGGCGCAGGCGCAGGCCGCCGGCGTGGTCGGGTCCGGCGAACAGGCGCTGGTATTCGCGCAGCGCATCCTCGATCTCGCGGTTGCGCGGCAGCGAGGCATCGTCGTGGATGCCGAGCCGGTCGGCGGCCTTGAGCTTGGCCTGGTGGAAGTCGCGGATGCCGCCTTCGGCCATCAGCCGGGCGGCTTCGTGGGCCAGCCGCCGGCGGCGTTCGTGCGTGCGGGTCTGGGCATGTTGCCGAGCGTGGTGCATGGGGCCGCCTCCCTCAAAGCCTGCCCCGACTGTACAACAGCGCGGTGACGCCGGCATGCAGTGCGGCCAACGCGCTGGACGGACGCTGCCGTCCGCTCGGCCGGCCTCGGCGACGCGGGGTCCGCCCAGGGGCGGGTCCCGCCGGCCATCGCCGCCTCGGCATCGGGACCGGCCGAGTCGCGAGTCCCCGGTCCCGAGTCCCGCAGCCGTCAGAAAATATCGAACGCCGCGTCGTCGGTCTTCTGGTCCTGCAGGCCGTAGTCGAACTCCTGGATGCGGTCCATGTCCTCGACCTTGACCCACTCGGTGGCGCCGTTGAGCGTGGCCTGGACCATGCCGGCCGGCGGGTCGTTGCTGGCGATCGGCTTGTCCTTCAGCGCCACGCGCATGTACTCGATCCAGATCGGCAGCGCCGCCTTGCCGCCGTATTCGCGGTAGCCGAGCGAGCGGAAGTCGTCGCGGCCGACCCACACCGTGGTCACGTAGGGGCCGCCGAAGCCGGAGAACCAGGCGTCGCGGTGATCGTTGGTGGAACCCGTCTTGCCGCCGACGTCTTCGCGGCCCAGCACCTTGGCCGCGGTGCCGGTGCCGCGCTGGACCACGTCGCGCATCATCGACACCAGCTGGTAGGCGGTGCGCTCATCGATCGCGCGCGGCGCCACCTTGGCTTCCGGATCGGTCGCCGGCGCGGTCTCGGTCGGGGCCGGCGTCACGGCAGCGGTTGTCGCAGGCTTGGGCGGCGCTGGCGGCGCCGCGCTGCCGAAGTTGAAGCCGTCGACGACCTGGCTGGCCGGGGTGGCGCTGCCGCCGACGCTGCCGCAGCTGCGGCAGGCGGTGGGCGGGTGCTCCTGGAACAGCACGTTGCCGTCGCGGTCGGTGACCTTGTCGATGATCCAGGTGTCCACCCGCGAGCCGCCGTTGGCGAACACCGCATAGCCGCGCGCCACCGACAGCGGGGTCAGCGACGCGGTACCCAGCGACATCGACAGGTTGGGCGGCAGTTCGGCCTCCTGGAAACCGAACTGGCTGATGTACTTGCGCGCGAAGTCCACGCCGATGCTGTCGAGCAGGCGCACCGAGACCAGGTTGCGCGACTGCACCAGCGCCTCGCGCAGGCGCATCGGGCCCTTGAAGCCGCCGCCGTCGTTCTGCGGCGACCAGGTCTTGCCGCGGCGGTCGCGGAACACCACCGGCGCATCGAGCACGATCGAGGCCGGGTTGAAGCCCTTCTCGAACGCGGCCGCGTACAGGAACGGCTTGAAGCTGGAACCCGGCTGGCGCCGCGCCTGGGTGGCGCGGTTGAACTTGTTGCCGGCATAGCTGAAGCCGCCGACCAGGGCGCGCAGCCCGCCGTTGCTGGCGTCCAACGACACCAGCGCCGACTGCCCGCGCGGCAGCTGGGTGACTTCCCACTCGCCCGGCTGGTCGCCGGCCTGGATCCGCACCAGGTCGCCGCGCTTGAGCAGGGTGGCGGGGCTGCGCCCGGTCCAGCGGCTGGACGCGACCGGCAGCACCAGTTCGGTCCTGTTGGCCAGCACCACGGTGGCGCTGCCGTCGCTGCCGGTGGCGGCGACGATGCTCGGCAGCATGCCGCCCTGCGCATTGATGCCGGCCAGGTGGCTGGCCAGCGCGGCCGCGTCGGCGTCGGCGGCCACCTCGAAATGCTGCTCCACGCCGTGCCAGCCATGGCGGCGGTCGTAGATCACCAGGCCCTGGCGCACCGCATGGTTGGCCGCGGCCTGCAGTTCGGTATCGATGGTGGTGGTGACGTGGTAGCCCTTGTCGAGCACGTCGCCGCCGAAGCGGGCGATCATCTCCTGGCGCACCAGCTCGGCCACGTAGGGCGACTCGACCTCGACCGGGCGCTCGTGCGGGGTCGCATGCATCGGCACCGCCTTGGCGGCGTCGGCCTCGGCCTGGGTGACGAAACCCAGCGCGGCCATGCGGCTGAGCACATAGTTGTCGCGGCGCTGCTTGGCGCGCTCGGGGTTGCTGATCGGGTTGCCGCTGGACGGGAACTTGGGGATGCCGGCCAGCGAGGCCATCTCGTCCAGGCTCAGTTCGTTGAGCTTCTTGCCGTAGTAGTACTCGGCCGCGGCGGCGATGCCGTAGGCGCGGTTGCCGAAGAAGCTCTTGTTGAGATACAGCTCGAAGATCTCGTCCTTGCTCAGCTCGGCCTCGATCTTGCGCGCCAGCAGGATCTCGGCCAGCTTGCGCGTATAGCTGTATTCGGAGCTCAGGAAGAACTGGCGGGCGACCTGCTGGGTAATGGTCGAGCCGCCCGGCACGCGCTTGTCGTTGGTGGTGGCCAGCAGCCACACGGCGCGGGCGATGCCTTTGTAGTCGACCCCACCGTGCTGGTAGAAGCGCGCGTCCTCGGTGGCCAGGAACGCCTGCTTCAGCTGCTCCGGCACGTCCTTCATGGTGATCGGGTAGCGCCGGGTCTCGCCGAACAGGGCCATCAGCTTGCCGTCGCTGGCATAGACGTACATGGGCTCCTGCAGCTCGACCTGGCGCAGCGTCTGCACGTCGGGGAGCTTGGAGGAAACGACGTAATAGAGCCCGCCAGCGGCGGCGGCTCCGACCAGGGCGAGGACGACGAACGTGACCAGCGCCCAGCGCAGCCAACGACGAAAACGGGGCATCGAGAGAGATTCCGATTGCAGATTTCTTGGGCGCAGAGTATAGAGTACGCCGGGGAACGGCTGGGGCCGGTTCCGGGGATGCGAAGGGTTTGCTGCCGCAGGACATGCCGTGATGGAAGTCACGACTGTACCGGGGCGGTTGCCAATTGCAAAAAATTTGTTATTAATGCGCGGACGCAAGATCGGCGTCCAAGTGCCCGTCGGCAGGGGAAAATCCGTGGGGCTTATCCCAAAGAGTCAGCAACCGCTGATCGGTGTCGATATCAGTTCGACCGCGGTCAAGCTGTTGCAGCTGTCGCGTAGCGGCAATCGGTTCCGCGTAGAGCACTACGCCGTGGAACCCTTGCCGCCCAACGCCGTGGTCGAGAAGAACATCGTCGAGGTCGAAGCCGTGGGCGAGGCGATCCGCCGCGCCGTGACCCGCTCCGGCACCCGCGCCAAGCATGCCGCGGCGGCGGTGGCCGGCTCGGCGGTGATCACCAAGGTGATCCCGATGCCGGCCGAGCTCGACGAGAACGAGCTGGAAGCGCAGGTCGAGCTGGAGGCGGTCAACTACATCCCGTACCCGATCGACGAAGTGAACCTGGACTTCGAGGTGCTCGGCAGCATCCCCAACAACCCGGAGATGGTGCAGGTGCTGCTGGCCGCGTCGCGCTCGGAGAACGTCGAGCTGCGCCAGTCGGCGCTGGAACTCGGCGGCCTGGTCGCCAGGGTCATGGACGTGGAGGCCTTCGCGGTCGAGAACGCGTTCGCGCTGGTGGCCAGCGAGCTGCCGGTGGCGGCCGACGGCGTGGTCGCCCTGGTCGACATCGGCGCCACCATGACCACGCTCAACGTGCTGCGCGGCGGCCGCAGCCTGTACAGCCGCGAACAGGTGTTCGGCGGCAAGCAGCTGACCGACGAAGTGATGCGCCGCTACGGCCTCACCTACGAGGAAGCCGGCATGGCCAAGCGCCAGGGCGGGCTGCCGGAAAGCTACGAGGTCGAGGTGCTGGAGCCGTTCAAGGAGGCGACGGTTCAGCAGATCAGCCGCCTGCTGCAGTTCTTCTACGCCGGCAGCGAATTCAACCGGGTCGACCACATCGTGCTGGCCGGCGGTTGCGCGGCGCTGGCCGGGCTGCCGGAGATGGTCGAGGAACAATTGGGGGTGGCGACCGTGGTCGCCAACCCGCTGGCGCAGATGACCCTGGGGCCGAAGGTCCAGGCGCACGCGCTGGCCCAGGACGCGCCGGCGCTGATGATCGCCACCGGCCTGGCTCTGAGGAGCTTTGACTGATGGCAAAAATCAACCTGCTGCCCTGGCGGGCGGAGCGACGCAAGCAGCGTGAGCGCGAGTTCTACTCGATGTTGGGCTTCGCCGCGCTGGCCGGCGTGCTGCTGGCGTTGCTGATCTGGTTCTACTACGACCGTCAGATCACCGGGCAGAACGAGCGCAACGCCTATCTGGAAGCCGAGATCGCGAAGGTCAAGGCGCAGAACCAGGAAATCGACAAGCTCGACGAGCAGAAGCGGCGCCTGCTGGCGCGCAAGCGGGTCATCGAGGAACTGCAGGCCAAGCGCTCGCAGATGGTGCACCTGTTCGACTCGCTGGTGCGCACCATCCCCGACGGCGTGGTGCTGACCGCGGTCAAGCAGGAAGGCGACATCCTGACCCTGGAAGGACGCTCGCAATCCAATGCGCGGGTCAGCGCCTACATGCGCAACCTCGAGGGCTCGGGCTGGATGACCAATCCGGAGCTGTCGGTGATCGAGGCCAAGGACCAGGACAAGGAGGTCAAGGGACCGATCGTCGACGCCAAGGCCTTGCCCTACGTGTTCACCCTCAAGGTCAAGCTGCCGGTGCCGGGCGACGCTGCGGAAACGGTGCCTGGCGCTGCCGCGCCGGCGCCTGGCAAGCCGGCCGCGCCGCCAGTGCCGGGCGCGGCAACGCCGGCGCCCGCTGCCGCCCCCGCGTCTGCTGCCCCGACCGCACCCGCGACGCCGCCGGCCCCCGCGCCGGCCGCGCCTGCCGCCACGCCAGCGCAACAGGGACCGGCGTCATGAGCAAGAAAGTCAACCTGAAAGACCTGGACTTCAACAACCTCGGCAACTGGCCGCAGCAGGCCAAGATCGGCTTCTGCGTGCTGCTCGCGCTGTTCATCCTGATCCTGTCCTGGTTCCTGCTGATCGGCGACAAGCGCGACGAACTGGGGACGCTGGAGCAGAAGGAAACCGAACTGCGCGCCTCGTTCGAGAAGGAGCAGAGCCGCGCGGTCAATCTGCAGCCGTTGAAGCAGCAGCTGGCGCAGATGGAGCAGGTGCTGCAGCAGATGCTGCGGCAGTTGCCGAGCAAGACCGAGATGCCGGACCTGATCATCGACATCTCGCAGACCGCGTTGTCCAGCGGCCTGGCCAACGAGCTGTTCCAGCCGGGTCCGGAGTCGCCGAAGGAGTTCTACGCGGAGAAGCCGATCGCGCTGCGCATGGTCGGCAGCTACCACCAGTTCGGCGCCTTCGTCAGCGGCGTGGCGTCGCTGCCGCGGGTGGTGATCCTGACCATGCACGACATCAACCTGAAGCCGCGCGACAAAGCCACGGGCATCAGCGCGCGCGGCGAGCTGGAGCTGTCCGGCACGGTCAAGACCTATCGCTACCTGGACGACAAGGAGATGGCGGACCAGGAAAAGGCGGCGGCCGCAGCGAAAAAGGCTTCCCAGCAAGGCGGTGGCGCATGAAGCGGCGGACCATGGCATTGCAGTGCTTCGCAGGGCTGGCGCTGGTGGCGCTGCTCGGCGGTTGCGGTCGCGGCGTGACCAGCACCCCGGGCGATGCGCCCAACCTGGAGAACTGGGTCAAGGAAGTGCGCGCGCGGCCGGCGCAGCCGCTGGAGCCGCTGCCGGTGATGCAGCAGTTCGAGACCTTCGAATATGCGGCGCAGGGCCTGCGCGATCCGTTCAGCGATGCCTGGGCGAGTCCGGACGGCAACAACGGCCTGCGTCCGGATCCGAACCGGCGCAAGGAACCGCTGGAGCAGTTCCCGCTCGACAGCCTGAACATGGTCGGCACGCTGGGCAACGGCGCGGGCCTGGTGGCGCTGGTGATGGCGCCGGACAAGGTGACCTACCGGGTCCGCCCCGGCATCTACATGGGGCAGAGCGATGGCCGCGTGACCGGGGTGCACGAGGATCGCATCGATTTGATTGAACTGGTGCCGGATGGCGCTGGCGGTTGGCTGGAACGTCCGGCCGCCGTGGCGCTGGACGATCAATGATTGATTATGGGGATAGCACGATGACTTTTTCCAAAGCCCTGAGCCTGCGTCCCATCCGGCGCCACGCGACGGTACGGCTATGCGCATTGGGGTTGGCGACGCTGCTGGGCAGTTCGGCGGCGATGGGCACCGCGCTGGCGGCGACGCCCGCGGCGGCTGCGTCAGCGCCGGCAGCGGCCAAGCTCACGGTGTCGAAGATCGACTTCAAGCGCGGCGCCGGCGATGCGGGGCGGCTGATCCTGCACTTCAGCGGCGCCGGCGCCAGTCCCGACCTGCGCACCCAGGGCAATAGCGTGGTGGTGGACGTCGGCAACGCGTCGCTGCCGGCGGAACTGCAGCGCCCGCTCAACGTCACCGACTTCGCCACCCCGGTCCAGCGCATCGACGCCAAGCCGTACGCCGGCGGCGCGCAGCTGGTGCTGAGCACCAATGGCGCATTCGAGTCGATGGCCTACCAGTCCGGCAACGAATACGTGGTGGAGATCTCTCCGCGGACCTCGGCGCCGGCGGTCGGCGCGGTCAGCGCGGCCACGGTCAGCCAGGCGGCGGCGCAGGTCGCCGCACGCGGCTACAGCGGCCGCCCGGTGACGTTCAACTTCCAGGACGTGCCGGTGCGCACGGTGCTGCAGCTGATCGCCGAGGAATCCAACCTCAACATCGTCGCCTCCGACACCGTGCAGGGCAGCGTCACCCTGCGCCTGGTCAACGTGCCGTGGGACCAGGCGCTGGACATCGTGCTGCGCGCCAAGGGCCTGGACAAGCGCCGCGACGGCGCCGTGGTCTGGGTCGCGCCGCAGCAGGAGCTGGCCAAGTTCGAGCAGGACAAGGAAGACGCGCGGATCGCGATCGAGAACCGCGAGGACCTGACCACCGACTACATCCAGATCAACTACCACAGCGCCACCACCATCTTCAAGGCGCTGACCGAGGCCAAGGGCATCGGTGGCAGTGGCGGCGGTGGCGGCGGCGGTAGCGGCGGCAGCGGCAATAACCAGAACGACAACGGCTTCCTGTCGCCGCGCGGGCGCATCGTCGCCGACGAGCGTACCAACACGCTGATGATCAGCGACATCCCGAAGAAGATCGCGCAGATGCGCGAGCTGATCAACGTGATCGACCGACCGGTCGACCAGGTGCTGATCGAGGGCCGCATCGTCATCGCCACCGATACCTTCGCCCGCGACCTGGGCGCCAAGTTCGGCATCGGCGGCACCCATACCTACGGCGACAACACCGCGACCGTCGGCAGCGGCGCGACCGGCGGCGGCACCGCGGCCACGCGCGGACTCAACGTCGATCTCAGCGGAACCACCTTCACCAATGCGTCGTCGCTGCCGAGCCTGGCCTATACCTTGCTCGGCTCGAACTTCAACCTGGATCTGGAGTTGTCGGCGCTGCAGGAGGAAGGCCGCGGCGAAGTCATCTCCAACCCGCGCATCGTGACCTCCAACCAGCGCGAGGCGGTGATCAAGCAGGGCAAGGAAATCGGCTACGTCACCATCACCGGCGGCACCGCCGGCACCGCGGCGACGCCGAACGTGCAGTTCAAGGAAGTGCTGCTGGAGCTGAAGGTCACCCCGACCATCACCGACGACAACCGCGTCTTCCTGAACATGAACGTGAAGAAGGACGAAGTCGACCAGTACCGCGTGCTCGAAGGCTACGGCACCATTCCGGAAATCAACCGCCGCGAGATCAATACCGCGGTGCTGGTGGACGATGGCCAGACCGTGGTGATCGGCGGTGTGTATGAGTTCAGCGACCGCAACAGCATTTCCAAGGTGCCGTTCCTGGGCGATATCCCGTTCCTGGGCAACCTGTTCAAGAAGCGCGGCCGCAGCAAGAGCAAGGCCGAGCTGTTGATCTTCGTGACCCCCAAGGTGATGCGCGTGGCCAAGCGCGCGCCGGCCGCTGGCTGATCCCGGGCTGCCGAAGGACCGTTGTGGCGACAAAGGCGGGAGAAGCATGCGCTTCTCCCGCCTTCATGTTTTGTGGCGGCCGATGAGGAAAATCTGAATTCCCCGGCGCCGATGGCACGATCCGCAGAACCATTTCACCGCCGATAGGTCAAACTCGGCGCATGAACACCACGCCCTCGAGCTTCGACTCCCATCCGGCCGCGTCCGAGCAGCAGCGCCTGCACGCGGCCTTCCTAGCCTTGCGCGACGGCCTGTCGCAAACCATCGTCGGCCAGTCCGCGCTGGTGGAACGCTTGCTGATCGCGCTGCTCGCCGACGGCCACCTGCTGGTCGAAGGCGCGCCCGGCCTGGCCAAGACCACCGCGATCCGCGCGCTGGCGTCGCGGCTGGAAGCGGATTTCGCCCGTGTCCAGTTCACTCCGGATCTATTGCCCGCCGATTTGACCGGGACCGAGGTGTGGCGGCCGCAGGAAAGCCGCTTCGAGTTCCTGCCCGGGCCGATCTTCCATCCGATCCTGCTCGCCGACGAGATCAACCGCGCGCCGGCCAAGGTGCAGTCGGCATTGCTCGAGGCGATGGGCGAGCGCCAGGTCACGGTCGGCCGGCACACCTATGCGCTGCCGAAGCTGTTCCTGGTGATGGCCACGCAGAACCCGATCGAGCAGGAAGGCACCTTCCCGTTGCCGGAAGCGCAGCTGGACCGGTTCCTGATGCATGTGCGGATCGGCTACCCGGAGGCTGCCGCCGAGGCCGAGATCCTGCGCCTGGCGCGCGAGCGCGCCCGCGAGACCCTGGACCATGGCGAGGCCGCGCCGCCGCGGATGCCGCTGGAGGACGTGTTCGCCGCGCGGCGTGCGCTGCTGTCGCTGCACATGGCGCCGCCGCTGGAGCGCTATCTGATCGAGCTGGTGCTGGCCTCGCGCGATGCCAGCGGCTACGACCCGGCGCTGGCGCGGCGCATCGCCTGGGGCGCGAGCCCGCGCGGCTCGATCGCGCTGGAGCGCTGCGCGCGCGCCCGGGCCTGGCTGGCCGGGCGCGATTTCGTGACCCCGGACGACGTGCGTGCGGTCGCGCCGGACGTGTTGCGCCACCGCGTGCTGCCCAGCTACGAGGCCACCGCCGAAGGCTGGGACGGCGATCGCCTGGTCGCCGCGCTGCTGGACAAGGTGCCACCGCCGTGAACGCGCGGCAGTGCCGACGGGAGCAATGGCCGCGGCGCCTGGCAACGGCGTTTCGCGTCGGCGCGCGCAACGCCTGCGGCACCGTATCGCAGGCGAGGTAGCGGGCGATGGCAGGACAGGCGATGCCGCCGCAGACGCCACGCGCCGAGGCCGCGGCCGGCGGCGACGGCGTGCGTCCGACCCTGGCCGAGCTGGTGGCGCTGCGCGCGAGCGTGGCGCGGGTGCCGCCGCCGCGGCGCGGGCGCCACGGCCTCAGCGGCAGTGCGCCGGCGGCGCTGCGCGGGCGCGGCATGGAATACGCCGAGTCGCGCGAATACGTGGCCGGCGACGACGTGCGCCATATCGACTGGCGGCTCACCGCGCGCAGCGGGCGCACCCATACCAAGCTGTTCCAGGCCGAGCGCGAACGGCTCAGCCTGATCGTGGCCGATACCGCGCCGGCGCTGTATTTCGGCACCCGCGTACGTTTCAAGTCGGTGCAGGCCGCGCGTGCCGGCGCGGTGGCGGCGTGGACCGCGCAGCGCCAGGGCGATCGCCTGGCCGCGTTGCGCGGCAGCCGCAGCGAAGCGCCGGTGCCGCCGGCGGCTGGGCCGCGCGGCGCCTTGCGCGTGCTCGACGCGTTGGCGCGCTGGTATGCGCAGCCGCCGCAGGACGATGCCGGCCTCGGCGTGGCGCTGGAGCACGCGGCCAAGCTGCTGCGGCCCGGTTCGCGCCTGGTGGTGCTGGCCGACCCGGCCAGCGCGCAGGCGATTCCCGCGGCGCGCTGGGCCGGACTGGCGCTGCACAACGACGTGGTGCTGCTGTTGCTGGCCGACGCCCTGGAATTGCAGCCGCCGCGCGCGGCGCTGCCGTTCTGGGCCGGCGGCCGCCGGGTGGAGGTCGACTTGCAGGCGGCCAGCGCGCAACAGCGCTGGCACGAGCAATTCGTGGTGCCGCTGGACACCCTGGCCGCCGAACTGCCCGGCCGCGGCGTGCAGGTGCGGGTGCTGCGCAGCGATGCGGCCAGCGAATCCTGGCTGCTGCCGGCATCCGGCGGGAGCGGGGCGCGATGACGCCGCAACAACTGCCGCTGCGCGATGTGCACCTGCCGCCGGCGCCTGCCTGGTGGCCGCCGGCGCCGGGCTGGTTGCTGCTGGGCGCGGCGCTGCTGCTGGCGCTGGTCATCGCGTTGGGCCTGTGGGCATGGCGGCGCGCGCGGCGGCGCCGTTGGCAGCGCCAGTTCGATGCCGCGCTCGGCGCCGGCGCCGCGCCGGCACAGGTGGCGGCGGTGTCGGAACTGCTGCGCCGCGCGGCGCGTCGCCGCGATCCGGCCGCCGCCGCGTTGCAGGGCGAGGCCTGGCTGCGCTTCCTCGACGGCGGCAAGCGCCAGGACTTCTCCGCCGGCGCGGGCCGCGTGCTGCTCGACGGCGGCTATCGGCGCGAACTGGATCGCGCGCAGCTGCAGGCGTTGCTGCCGCTGGCGCGGCGCCGTTTCCTCGAGCTGATGGGCGGGCGCCGGGCGTGATCGCGATGAGCACGCTCTCGCAGCACTGGCAAAGCCTCAGCGACCTGCTCGCCGGCTTCGCCTGGCCGTGGATGTGGCTGGTGATGCCGCTGCCGCTGCTGGCGCGCCTGCTGCTGCCGGCGCAGCGCGGCAGCGCGCCGGCCCTGCGCGTGCCGTACGGCGCGCAGCTGCAGGCGGTGGCGGCCGCGCCCGCGCGCGGCGGCCTGTGGCGGGTCGGGCTGTGGCTGACATGGCTGGCCTGGTTCTGCCTGTGCGGCGCGGCGGCGCGGCCGCTGCAACTGGGCGAGCCGATCTCGCCGCCGCAGCAGGCGCGGCAGCTGATGCTGGCGGTGGACCTGTCCGGCAGCATGAGCGAGCCGGACATGACCCTGGGCGGGCGCGTGGTGGACCGCCTGACCGCGGCCAAGGCAGTGCTGGCCGACTTCCTGGACCGCCGCGACGGCGACCGCATCGGCCTGCTGGTGTTCGGCCAGCAGGCGTATGCGCTGACCCCGCTGACCGCCGACCTGGCCACGGTGCGCGACCAGCTGCGCGACAGCGTGGTCGGCCTGGCCGGGCGCGAGACCGCGCTCGGCGACGCGATCGCGCTGTCGGTCAAGCGCCTGCGCGAGCAGCCGCAGGGCGACCGGGTGCTGATCGTGCTGACCGACGGGGTCAACACCGCCGGCGTGCTGGAACCGGTCAAGGCGGCGGAACTGGCCAAGGCCGAGCACGTGCGCGTCTACACCATCGCCTTCGGCGGCACCGGCGGCTATTCGCTGTTCGGCTTGCCGATGCCCGGTGGCGGCGGCGACGACCAGGTCGACGAGGACACCTTGCGCAAGATCGCGCAGGACACCGGCGGCCGCTTCTTCCGCGCCCGCGACACCGACCAGTTGGTCTCGATCTACGCCGAACTGGAGCGCCTGGAACCGGTGCGTTCGGCGGGCCCGGCGGTGCGCCCGCGGATCGAGCGCTATGCGTGGCCGCTGGGCGCTGCGCTGGGGCTGGGGCTGATCGCCTTCGTGTGGCCATGGAGGCGGCAATGAACGCCGTGCTCGGTTTCCTGGAGGCGTTGCACCTGCTGCGTCCGCAGTGGCTGTGGGCGTTGCTGTTGCTGCCGCTGCTGGGATGGAGCTGGCTGCGCCGGCGCCGGCGCAGCAACGTGTGGCGGCGCGCGGTGGACGCGCATCTGTTGTCGCACCTGCTGGCGAAGGATGGCCGGCAGTCGCTGTCCGGCCTGTGGCTGGCCGCGCTCGGCTACACGCTGGCGGTGGTGGCGCTGTCCGGGCCGAGCTGGCGCCAGGAACAGCAGCCGCTGTGGCAGTCGCGCACGCCGCTGGTGATCGCGCTGGACCTGTCGCCGCGGATCGAGGCCGGCGACCTGCCGCCGTCGCGGCTGCTGCAGGCGCGCGCCAAGCTGGCGACGCTGCTGCGCGAGCGCGCCGGCGGCGAAGTGGCGCTGCTGGCCTACGCCGGCGAACCCTATACCGTGGCGCCGCTGACCGACGACGTGGCCAATGTGGCCCTGTTCCTGGACGCGCTGTCGCCGCAGGTGATGCCGGTGCCCGGACAGCGCGGCGACCTGGCCATCGATTGGGCGGCCCGGTTGCTGCGCCAGGCCGGTTTCACCCGCGGCGACATCCTGCTGCTCAGCGACCAGGCCGACGCGCAAGCGCGGCAGGCCGCGGCGCGCGCGGCCGGGCAGGGCTACCGCGTGTCGGTGCTGGGCCTGGGAAGCGCGCAGGGTGCGGCCTATCGCGACGGCCAGGGCGGGGTCGGCCACGCGCAGCTGGATGCCGCCTCGCTGCGCGCGTTGGCGGCCGCCGGCAACGGCCGCTATGCGACGCTGGCGCCCACCGATGCCGATCTGCACGCGCTGGGCGTGCTGCAGCCCACGGAACAGCAGGACGCGGCGGCCAGCGGCGAGCACAGCGGCCGGGTCTGGCTGGATCAGGGGTACTGGCTGCTGCCGCCGCTGTTGCTGCTGGCCCTGTTCGCGTTCCGCCGTCGTGGCGGCGGAGCAGTGCTGCTGGTGTTGCTGCTGCCGCTGGCCATGCCGTTGCCGGCGCAGGCCGCGGCCGGCGCGACGGTCGGCGGCGACTGGTGGCGGCGCCCGGACCAGGTACGCCAGCAGCGTCTGGATGCCGGCGTGCAGGCCTACCGCAAAGGCGATTTCGCTGCCGCGCAGCAGCAGTTCGAAGGCGTCGACAGCGACCAGGGCTGGTACAACCTGGGCAATGCGCTGGCCCGCCAGGGCCGCTACGACGAGGCGATCGACGCCTACGACAAGGCGTTGCAGCGGCATCCGCAGATGGCCGATGCGGTGGCCAACCGCGCCGCGGTCGACGCCGCGCGCAAGCGCCAGTCCGGGCAGAACAAGTCCGGGCAGAACAAGCCGGGACAACAGGGCAAGGACCAGTCGAAGCAGAACCAGAACGGCCAGTCGCAGTCGGGGAACGGCGGCGCGCCCAAGGACCAGGACCCGGCGCAGGCCAAGGCGCCGTCGCCGTCGGATGCGCAAGGCCAGCCGGGGCAGAAGAATGCGCAGTCGCAGTCGCAGTCGCCGGCGGCGCCCAAGGACGCACAGCCGCCGGGTCCGCCGAAGCCGGGCGATGCGCAGGCGCAGCAGCAGGCCGACGCGGCGCAGCGCCAGCAGATGCAGCAGGCGATGGCGCAGCAGGGCGCGGCCGGCAAGCAGGCGGCCGCACGCGCCGCCGCGGCCGCGGCGGAAACTCCGCAACAGCGGGAACAGCGCCAGGCGGTGGAGGCCTGGCTGCGGCGGGTGCCGGACGATCCGGGCAACCTGCTGCGCGCCAAATTCAAGCTCGAACACGAACGCAGGCAGCGGGAAGGACCATGATCGAACCCAAGCAACGCCGCTGGCGCGGGTGCGTATCCGCCGCGCAGAGGCTGTCGGCAAGGCTGGCGCGTTTGGCGACGCTGGCGCTGCTGGCCGCGCTGGCGCTGCCGGCGTCGGCCGCCACCCGTGCGTGGCTGGACCGCGACAACATCGGCGCCGGCGAGAGCGTCACCCTCAACATCGAGACCGACCAGGGCCTGGCGGCGCCGGAGTACGCGCCGCTGCGCGCGGAGTTCGCGCTCAGCGACGAGGTCAACAGCCGGCAGATGCAGATGGTCAACGGCCAGGTCACGGCGAAGTCGCTGTTCGGCGTGGCGCTGACGCCGCGCGGCACCGGCACGATCGACATCCCCTCGCTGCGCGTCGGCAACGAGCGCACCGCGCCGCTGCGGCTGCAGGTCGCCGCGGCCGCGGCGGCGCCGGCCGGCAGCACCAGCGCCGGCGATCCGGCGCAGCTCGGCAATGCCGACGTGTTGGTGCAGACCGTGGCCGACGACGCGCAGCCGTACGTGCAGCAGAGCGTCGGCGTGGTGGTGCGGCTGTACCTGGGGGTGCCGCTGAGCTCGGGCGAACTGGACCTGGACCCGCCGGCCGGTGCCGCGTTGCAGCGCATCGGCGACGATATCCAGAGCCGGCGCGAGATCGGCGGGCGCATGTTCACCATCGTCGAGCGTCGCTTCCTGCTGGTGCCCGAGCGCAGCGGGCCGTTGACCCTGCCCGGCGCGCGCTTCCGCGGGCGCGGCCCCAGCGGCTTCTTCGACGACTATTTCGGCCGCGGCGGCGACCTGAGCGCGCGCAGTGCCACGCAGACGCTGCAGGTGCGCGCGCAACCGGCCAATGCGCCGCAGCCGTGGCTGCCGCTGCACGACCTGCGCCTGCGCTACACCGCCACGCCGCAGCGCGCGGCGGTGGGCGAGGCGGCCGACATCGTGGTCGAGGCCAGCGCGCGCGGCGCCACCCAGGCGCAGTTCCCGGAACTGCCCACGCCCAGCGTCGACGGCGCGCAGGTGTTCGCCGAGCCGCCGCAGTTCGACGAGAAATTCGTCGACGGCAGCCCGCAGCTGAAGATCACCCGGCGCTACTCGATCGTGCCGCAGAGCGCCGGGCCGTTGCGGGTCAGCGGCCTGCGCGTGCCGTGGTGGGACGTGGCCACCGGCACCGCGCGCGAGGCCACGCTGCCCGATCTGAACCTGCAGGTGCTGCCCGGACGCGGCGTGCCCGCCGCGCCCGCGGCTCCGGCCAGCGCGCCGGCGCCGAGCGTGGACGCGGCGGCCCCGGCCGGCAATGCGGTGACGCCGACCCACGCGGTGCCCGCATGGCTCGGTTCGGTGCCGCTGTGGATGGCGCTGGCGGCGGGATTCGCGGTGTTGTGGCTGGCGACGCTGGTCTGGGCCTGGCGCCGCGGCCGCGGTTCGCGTGCGCCGGCCATCGCGCAGGCCACGTCAGCCTCGGCGCCGACTGCGCCGCGCGCGCGCTACGGCCTGCCCGACCTGCGCAAGGCGCTGGACGGCGGCGGCCTGGAAGAGGTCGCCGCGATCCTGTGCGCACGGGCCGGTGTCGCCGACCTCGACGGGCTGCTGACCCGCCTGGACGATCCGGCGCAACGCGAGGCGGTGTTGCGCCTGCAGCGCGCGCGCTGGGGCGGCGCCGGCGACGTGCCCGGGGCGCGTGCCGCGCTGCGCGCCGCGTTCTGGGCCGGGCCACGCTGGCGCGTCGGTACCCAGCGCAACAAGGCGAGCGACGACCTGCCGCCGCTATATCCGCGCGACGCGTGAGGCGTGCTCGCGGTCCCGACCGACGACGCCTGCAGGGCAATCGCGGCGTGACCCAGGCTTGCGACCCGCCAGTACGGGTTTGTTAAGCTCGGCGTTTCCTCTGGCAAGGCGCACACCATGACCGACACCCCCGTGAAGGCCAAGACCGGCATGCCTCTGCACTGGAAGATGGCGATCGGCTTCGCCCTCGGGCTGGTGTTCGGCCTGGCCGTGCACATGAGCGTGGGCGGCGATGCGGCCTGGGTGCAGGCGCTGACCAAGTACCTGACCACGCCGTTCTCCAAGCTGTTCCTCAACCTGATCTTCATGCTGATCGTGCCGCTGCTGTTCTCGGCGCTGGTGATGGGCATTTCCGAGATGGGCGACATCCGCGCGCTGGGCCGGATCGGCTGGAAGACGCTGGGCTATACGGTGGTGCTGTCGGGCATCGCGGTGCTGCTCGGCCTGGTCCTGGTCAACGTGCTCAAGCCGGGCATGGGCGTGGACCGCGAACTGGCGCAGCAGCTGTTGCAGCAGAACGTGGAGCGCACCGCCGAGATCGTCGACCAGAGCCGCAACCAGCCGCGCGGCATGGACATGCTGCTGTCGATCGTGCCCGACAACGTGGTCTCCGCCGCCTCCAGCAACGGCGCGATCCTGTCGCTGATGTTCTTCGCGGTGATGTTCGGCGTGGGCATGGTGCTCAGCGACGACGCCAAGGTGGCGACGCTGCGGCGCGCCATCGAAGGCATCTTCGAGATCTCGATGACCCTGATCGGGCTGGTGATCCGCCTGGCGCCGTATGCGGTGGCCTGCTTCATGTTCAACCTGGCGGCGCTGTTCGGCTTCGAACTGCTGATCCGGCTCGGCGCCTACGTCGGCGTGGTGGTGCTGGCGCTGGGCCTGCACATGCTGGTGACCTACGGGCTGGCGGTGCGCTTCGCCGGGCGCTCGCCGCTGTGGTTCTTCCGCGCCACCCGCGAGGCCACGGTGATGGCGTTCTCCACCGCCTCCAGCAATGCCACCTTGCCCACCGCGCTGCGCGTGGCCGACGAGATGGGCCTGCCGAACAAGGTCTCGCGCTTCGTGCTGACCGTCGGCGCCACCGCCAACCAGAACGGCACCGCGCTGTTCGAGGGCGTCACCGTGATCTTCCTGGCCCAGTTCTTCGGCGTGGAGCTGAGCATCGCGCAGCAGTTCATGGTGATGCTGGTGTGCATCCTCGGCGGCATCGGCACCGCCGGCGTGCCGTCCGGCTCGCTGCCGGTGGTGGCGCTGATCTGCGCGATGGTCGGGGTGGACCCGGTCGGCATCGGCATGATCCTGGGCGTCAACCATTTCCTGGACATGTGCCGCACCGCGCTGAACGTGACCGGCGATCTGGCGCTGACCACGCTGGTGGCGAAGGGCGAGACGGACGACACGGCGCCGCGCACGGCCGCCGCCGCTTGATTGGCCGCAGCGGCGGCGGCGTTCGCGCCTGCCGCCGCACCGCGTCCAGGTCCGGTGACTGTCCTGCGCCCCGGCCTGTGGGACAATAGTGGACCCGACGCCCCCGCGCCCGCTCCCGGTCCAATAGAGCCCTCATGACGACGCCTACCCGCCGCCAACTCGCCAACGCGATCCGTTTCCTCGCCGCCGATGCGGTCGAAGCCGCCAAGTCCGGCCATCCCGGCATGCCGATGGGCATGGCCGACATCGCCGAAGTGCTGTGGAACGACTTCCTCAGCCACAATCCGAACAATCCGCAGTGGTTCAACCGCGACCGCTTCGTGCTGTCCAATGGCCACGGCTCGATGCTGCAGTACGCGCTGCTGCACCTGTCCGGCTACGACCTGCCCATCGAGGAGCTGAAGCGCTTCCGCCAGCTGCACAGCAGGACCGCCGGCCACCCCGAGCACAGCGAGACCCCCGGGGTGGAGACCACCACCGGCCCGCTCGGCCAGGGCTTCGCCAACGCGGTCGGTTTCGCGCTGGCCGAGAAGCTGCTGGCGCAGCGCTACAACCGCCCCGAGCACCAGATTGTCGACCACCGCACCTGGGTGTTCATGGGCGACGGCTGCATGATGGAGGGCATCTCGCACGAGGCCGCCTCGCTGGCCGGCACCTGGGGCCTGGGCAAGCTGGTCGCGTTCTGGGACAACAACCATATCTCCATCGACGGCAATACCGCCGGCTGGTTCAGCGACAACACCCCGGCGCGCTTCGAGGCCTATGGCTGGCACGTGCTGCGCGACGTCGACGGCCAGGATGCCGACGCGGTCAAGGCGGCGATCGAGGCCGCGCTCGGCGAGAGCGACAAGCCGACCCTGATCTGCTGCCGCACCACCATCGGCTTCGGCGCGCCGACCAAGGCCGGCAAGGAATCCTCGCACGGCGCGGCGCTGGGCAAGGAAGAGCTGGAAGGCGCGCGCAAGGCGCTGGACTGGCCGTACGGCCCGTTCGAGATCCCGCAGGAAATCTACGACGGCTGGCGCGCCGGCGGCGCCGGCACGCTGCGCCAGGCGGAGTGGGAGCAGGCGTTCGACAAGTACGCCAAGCAGTACCCGGCCGAGGCCGCGGAGCTGACCCGCCGTTCGCACGGCGAGCTGCCGGAAGACTTCATCGCCCAGGCCGACGCCTACATCGCCAAGCAGGCGAGCGAGGCGCAGACCATCGCCTCGCGCAAGGCCTCGCAGATGGCGATCGAGGCGTTCGCGCCGCTGCTGCCGGAACTGGTCGGCGGTTCGGCCGACCTGGCGCATTCCAACCTGACCCTGTGGAAGGCCAGCAAGTCGGTCGCCAGCGACGATCCGAACGCCAACTACGTGTACTACGGCGTGCGCGAGTTCGGCATGACTGCGATCGCCAATGGCCTGGCGCTGCACGGCGGCTTCATCCCGTTCGACGCCACCTTCCTGGTGTTCAGCGACTACGCGCGCAACGGCGTGCGCATGAGCGCGCTGAACCCGGCGCATGCGATCCACGTCTACACCCACGACTCGATCGGCCTGGGCGAGGACGGCCCGACCCATCAGCCGGTGGAGCACCTGGCCTCGCTGCGCTACATCCCCAACAACGACGTGTGGCGCCCGTGCGACACGGTGGAGACCGCGGTGAGCTGGAAGGCCGCGATCACCCGCCAGGATGGCCCGAGCTGCCTGGTGTTCAGCCGCCAGAACCTGCCGTTCCAGGCGCGCAGCGACGCGCAGATCCAGCAGATCGAACGCGGCGGCTATGTGCTGGCCGATGCCGAGGGCGGCGCGCCGGACCTGATCCTGATCGGCACCGGTTCGGAAGTCGGTCTGGCCGTGGAGGCGAAGAAGGTGCTGGATGCCGCGGGCCTGAAGACCCGCGTGGTGTCGATGCCCTCGACCGACGTGTTCGACCGCCAGGACGCGGCCTACCGCGAATCGGTGCTGCCGAACGCGGTGCGCAAGCGCGTGGCGGTGGAGGCCGGCGTCACCGGCTTCTGGCGCAAGTACGTGGGCCTGGACGGCGCGGTGGTCGGCATCGACACGTTCGGCGCGTCGGCACCGGCTGAGGAGCTGTACAAGTACTTCCAGATCACCAGCGAGCACGTGGTCGCGGCGGCGAAGGCGCTGTAACCCGCGCTATCCCGCGGCAATGGAAAAGGCCGGCGCAAGCCGGCCTTTTTTTGCGTGCGTGCTTGCGCCGTCGCGACTGAAGTCGCTCCCACAAGATGCGTCATCACCAAATTTGAAGATGCGCCGAAAGTGCATCGTGGTCAGCAGCATGGCCGCGTCGCTCAGCTGCGTTTGCGCGGCTTGCCGCGCGTCGGCTTCTTGCCGATATCCGCGCCGGGTGTGTGCTGCGCCGCCAGCGCGCCGCCGTCGTGCAGTTGCTGCAGCCACGACAGCGCGTCGACGTAGGCCAGGAAGTGCTGCAGATAGCCCGGCGACAGCGTGCGCATCAGCGCCAGCGAGCGGTGCACCAGCACGCCCGAATTCAGCGGGCCGGCATCGGAAGGCGCCTGCTGCAACGATTGCCGCAGCTGGCTGCGGCCGCGCAATTCGGTCCACAGCCTGCGCGCGTCGTCGAGTGCGGGCAGCGGCGCAGACGGCGGCGGCATGGCGTTCGCCGCGTCGTTCGCCGCGTTGCTGGCGAAGCGGTCCATCAGCTCGCCGAGCGGGCTGCGTGCGCTCGCGGTCGCGGCCGGCGCGGTATCGGCATCATCGGCACCGGCACCGGCACCGGCACCGGCACCGACATCGACATCGACACCGACATTGGCATCGGTGTCGGTATCGGTATCGCTCGTCGTCGCCGGCATCCTGGCCAGGTCCGCGGCATAGGCATCGAGCAACGCGGACAGCTTCTGCTCCAGCAGGCGCCGCGCTTCGCCGTGGTGGGCGTCGGCGCGCCGCGCCAGCGCCTCGATGAAGCCGAAGCGCAGCGGATCCAGGCGATCGGCCTGCCGCTGCCGCCAGGCGCCGAGCCGTTCGCTCGCGGGTGTCGGGTCAGCGCGCATGCGGGATCGCGGCGGACTTGGCCAGCTTCGGCAGCGGCGCCATCTCCACGCGCCGGTTGCTGGCGCGTCCGGCTTCGTCGACGTTCGGGCTCACCGGCTGCTGCGCGCCGAACGCGGCGGCGAACACCGCGTCGGCCGGCACGCCTTCGTCGATCAGCGCACGGGTCACGGTCAGCGCGCGCTGCGCCGACAGTTCCCAGTTGTCGGCGAACTGGCGGTTGCTGTCGCGGACCTGGCGGTCGTCGGTGAAGCCGCTCACCATCAGGATTTCGCCGCGCGCCTTGAGGTAGCCGGCCAGCGGCGCGGCCAGGCTGTTCAACAGGTCGCGCCCTTCGGGTTGCAGCTGGTCGGAATTGAGCGCGAACAGCACGCTGCCGCGGATGCCGATGCGGCCGTCGACCAGGGTCACCCGGCCCGCCGCCAGCGGCGCGGCCAGCGCCTGTTCCAGGGTCTTGCGTTGTCGCGCCTCGGCCTGCCGCTGCCGGACTTCCTCGTCGAGCTTGTGCGACAGCTGCAGTTGCACGCCGATCACGCCGATCAGGATCAGCACGAAGGCGCCGAGCAGCACCGACATCAGGTCGCCGAACACGGCCCAGATCGGCGCGCCGGCGTCGGCTTCGATCTCGAGCTCGTCGCTCATGCCGCTTCGGCTCCGTCATGCGCAGGCCCGGCCGACAGCTGGCGCAGTTCCTCGATGATCTGCTTCTGCGACAGCATGCTCAGGTCGATGACTTCGCGCGCCTGGGCGACGTAGTAGGCCAACTGCTCGTCGCTGCGCGCGAGCGACTTGTCCAGCGCCTGCTCGAGGCCCTGCAGGCGCTCCAGCAACGCGTCGTTGGACTGGCCGAAGGCCTGCACCGCGCCACCGAAGGCATCGCCCAGGCTCGCCACCTCGGTGGCGCCGACCGCGACCTGCGCGGCCACCGATTCGAGCTTGCCGGTCTCGGCTTCGATGTGGTCGGTGAAGCGCGTGCCGACGCGATCGAGCAGATCCGCCGAGGTGGTGACCAGGGCGTCCACCGCGCTGCGTTGCTCGGTGGAGGCGTGGTTCACCGCGTCGAGCAAGGTGTGCAGCGTGTCCAGCAGGCGGCTGCGCTCCTCCAGCATGGCGGTGTCGCGGACCATGCTCTCGGAGAGTTTCTGGCGCAGCTCGGCGACGACGTCGGCGGCGGCCTTCGGCGCTTCCGAGGCGGTCTGCACCAGGCGCGAGATCTCGGCGATGGTGTCGCTGGCATGCGCCTGGGTCTGCGCCGCGATCGCACCGGCGGTGCGTTCGAGCGTGTCGCAGATGTCCTGCTGGCGCTGCGCGATGCGCTCGCCGTTGCGCTCCCAGTCCGCGTTCAAGGCGGCGACCATCGCGCCGAACGTGTCCGTCCACGTGGCCAGGCGCGCCTGGTCGCGCGCCTGCAGCGCGTCCTGCAACTGCGCATGCGATCGCTGCATGGCCTCGACCAGCGCCGCCGCGCGCTGTTCCAGCGTCGTCGCGGCCGCGTCCAGCGCCTGCGCGTTGCGCGCCGCCAACTGCGCGTTGATCGCTTCCTGACGCGACAGCGCCTCGTGCCAGGCCTGCCTGGCGCCATCGGCAGTGGCGTCCAGACGCGCCGACACGGCGTCCAGCAGGCCGCCCGAGCGCGTGGCGAAGCTGTCGCCGAAGCCTTGCAGCGCGCTGCGCAGGTCCTGGACCAGCGCCGCGTTGCTATCGCGTTGCCCGGCCAACGCGGCGTCCCAGGTCTGCGCGGCGCGCGCAGCGGCGCTTTCGAAGCCGCTGCTCAGCCCGTCCAGTTGCCGTTGCACGGCCTGGCCGACGCGTTCGTGCAGCGTGGCGGTTTCGCGCGCCAGGCCGTCCAGCGTGGCCTGCACCACCGGCTGCAGCGCGGCGCCGAGCGCACGCGCGTTTTCGGCGACGCCGGCCTGCAGCGAGTGCTCCACCGCGCCGGCCAGGCGCGTGTAGGCGGCCTCGGTCCTGGCGTGGAAGGCGTCCTGGTTGCTGGCCAGGCGTTCGCCGCTGGCGGCGCCCTGCTGCTCGATGCCCGCCGCCATCGCCTGCAGCCGGTCGATCAGCGCCGGCATCAATTCGGTCTGCCGCTGCAGCAGCTTGAACGCTTCGTTGCGCTGGAACGCCTGCGAATGGACGTGCAGCGTGGTCGCGATGGCCAGGTCGAGCCCTTGCACCGCCTGCAGCCGCTCGCGCCGGCACAGCGCGGCGAGCAGGCCGAGCATCGCCGAGCTGGCCACGCCGGCGATCGAGGTGCCGAACGCGAAGCCCAGGCCCTTGACCGGTGCGGCCAGCGAGTCGCGGATGGCCTGCAGGTCGGTCGCGCTTTCCAGCGCCAGGCCGGTGCCGCGCAGGGTCGCCATCATGCCCAGGAAGGTACCGAGCATGCCCAGCAGCACCAGCAGGCCGACCAGGTACGGGGTCAGCCCCGGCCCCGGCAGGGCGACGCGCTCGCCCTCGATGCGCAGGCGCACCGCGTTGCGCAGGCTCGGGTCCAGGCGCTGCAGCCAGCCGCCCAGGTCGGATTGCGCCGCGTCCGCGTCGGCCACGGCGTGGGCGAGCGTGGCCGTGGCCTGCCGGTAGCGGTACAGCTCCAGCGCGCCGGCGACGTAGCACGCGCCGATCAGCAGCGCGAAGCTGGCGCCCAGCGGGTTGGAGCCGAGGTAGCCCACGCCGATCCAGCACACGGCGGCGAGGCCGGCCAGGAACACGAGGGAATTGAACAGGTTCTTGAACATGAGGTCTCGGTCAGCGGGTGCGAAGCGCTGCGAGCAGCCCTTCGATGGGATGGAAGCGGACGTCCAGCTCGGCGCGCAGCACGTGCTGCATGTCCTGGCGGAACACCTCCAGCCAGGCGCCGGCGCTCGGCGGCTGCGGGAGGTCCGCCGCTTGCGCATCGGCCGGCGGCGTGTGCCCGGCCTCGCGCAGGCGTTCGAAATGCTGCCCCAGCAGCCTCGGCACGGCGGCCAGCAGGGTCTGCTCGCGCGGGCTCAGGGTCAGCTCCATGACCGCATCCACCTCCGCCAGCCGCGCCATGTCGGCCGAGGACCGCGCCAGCGTGTCGCGCAGCTGGCCGCGCAGGCGGCCGGTGGCGGTCAGCATCGACCGTTGCAGCGATAGGTAGCGCTGCTGGAACGGCGCATAGTCCGGTGCCGCCTGCGCATCGGCGGCGGCGCCGTGCCGGGTTCCGGGCCTGCCTGCGTCGGCGGCGTTGTCGGCGCCGATCGCGGCTTCCAGCGTGCCGCGCACCCGCGCGCATTCGGCTTCGTCGACGCCCTCGAACGGCGCATCGGCGTCGATCGCGGGCAGCTTGCCATCCAGCGCCCTGGACACGGCCACGGCGCGCGTCCAGTCGATCCATTGGCCGAGCCGGTCGGCCAGCGCAGGGCTGGTCGGCGCGATCTCGGCCTCGGTGAGACGTGCGAGGAGGCGAATGAACGCCGGGCCCGGGACAGGCGGCCGTGGAGGAGCTTTCGCCATGCTTGTGCGTAAAACGCGCAATTTTACACGCGAATGACAGCGTGGGCCGGGCAGACCCCGGATGCATGCCGAAAACCGGTCAGGCCGGTCCGGCGCGGTTCAAACACCCGGTGTGGGTTGCTGGCCGCTGCCCGCCCCGCATGCGCAAGCCTGGCGGGGGCACGGATTGCGGGCCAAGAACCAGCGCCAGCGGGCGGCTGGCTGCGCTTCGCGCCACACGCCCGGAGAGCTGTGCCGCAGTGGCGGCGCGGCCCGCAAGGATCCTGTCGCGGGCGCCCCTGCGCCCGCTACAGCCGCTGTTCGCCGCGCAGCAGCGGATACGGGTTGAGCGATTCGCCTTTCCACCACTGCTTTTCCGGGCCCAGCCGGTGGATCTCGAAATGCAGGTGCGGCGCGCCGGGGTCGGCGTTGCCGGTGCTGCCGACGTAGCCGATCACCTGGCCGCGGCGGATCGCCTGCTTCTCCGCCAGCCCGTCGGCATAACGCTGCAGGTGCGCGTAGTAGTAGGCATAGCGGCCGCTGGGTTCGAACTGGTACACGGTGAGGCCGCCGCGCTCGCTGTAGAACAGCTTCTCCACGCTGCCGTCGGCCACCGCCAGCACCGGCGTGCCGGCCGGCGCCAGGATGTCGATCGCATCGTGGCGGCGGCCCTGGCTGCGGGCGTCGGTGAAGGTGTCCTGCAACTGCTCGCCGGTCACGCCTTGCACCGGGATCAGCAGGTCGGCCGAGCCATTCGCCGGCGCGGCTCCGGCCGCCTCCGCGGTCGCGGCAGGCGGCGTCGGCGCGATGTCCGCCGCGACGGGCGGAGGCGAGGGCGCGGCCGCTTGCGATTGCGTCGTTGCCGGCGCAGCAGCGGGCTGCATCGTGGGCGTGGCAGCTGCCGCGTCGCTGGCGGACGCTGTCGCGGCCATCGCGCTGGGACGCACCTGCACCCCGGCGCGCAGCACCCAGTAGCCCAGCGCCAGCGCCACGATCAGCATCGCCAGGCTCAGCAGCGTCTTCATCCGCTCACTCCTGCATGGTCACCGGCACCGACGCGTTGACCGCGGCGGCAACGGTCAGCGCATCCCAGTTGGTCAGGCGCACGCAGCCATGCGATTGCGCCTTGCCGACCCGCGCCGGATCCGGCGTGCCGTGCAGCCCGTAATGATCCTTGGACAGATCGATCCACACCTCGCCGACCGGATTGTTCGGGCCTGCCGCCAGCGTCGCCTTCTTGTCCGACTTGTCGGCGTCCCAGAACAGCTTGGGGTTGTAGTGGAAGGTCGGCTGCCGTACCACGCCCTTGATCTTCCAGTCGCCGATCGGCAGCGGGTCGTGCTCGCTGCCGGTGGAGGCGGGGAACTGGGCCAGGATCGCGCCGCCGGCATCGAGCAGGCGCACGGTGGAGTCGGATTTGTCGACCACCAGCTTGGCCGCCTTCGGCAGCGCGGCGGTGCCGAGCACGTTCGGCACCTGCACGCTGGCACCGGCCTGGGCGAAGTCGGTCGACGGGTTCAGCGCGCGCAACAGCGCGGGCGCGGCGTGGAAGCGTTCGCCCAGGCGCTCTTCCACCGATTCGTAGCCCAGCGCCGGCAGCTTGGCCTTCTCCGCGGTGTCCTCGGGAATCTTCGGGAAGGGGCCGGCGACGTCCTCGGCGGTGAGCGTGTAGGCGACCAGCGCGGGCGCGGCGTCCTGCGCCAGGGCCTGCCAGGTGGCGTCGTCGAGTTCGCCGTTGACGGTCAATCCGCGTGCGGCCTGGAAGCCGGACACCGCGCGGCGCTGGTTGGAACCGGGCTGCCCGTCGATCTCGCCCGGCGAGAAGTGCGCGCGATCCAGCAGCACCTGCGCGCGCAGCGGCGAACGCTCGCCGCTGTCCGTTGCCGCAGTGGAGGTCGCGGCCTTGGCCGGCGGCTGCGCCGATGCGCTGCCGGCTGCGCTCCCCAACAGCACGGCGAGGCAGGCGAGTGGAAGCGATAGACGGGACATCGGCGACTCCGGCATGAATTGCCGTCACCATGCCCATGCGCGGCGACTAGCCAGCGTGAAATGGCTGGCTGCGCGCTGACCAGAAGCGCGTCAGCGCGGCCGGGACGCGCTCGTGCGACGCATCGCGCAGCGTCCATCGTCGCTGCGTCGCCGCAAGTGGCGAGGCCAGAACCGTGCGTGTGCCGTCGCGCCTCCGACATTGTCGGCTCGGGCACACCGCAGCTGGCGCCGCTGTGGGAGCGGCTTCAGTCGCGATGGGCGTTCCCGGTAGTTCCTGCTGTCGTCACCGATGACCCGAAGCCGCCCGGAGTCGCTCCCACACGCGTCGTTGTCTGCATGGCGCCGAAGTCGCCGCCCGTGGCCGTGCATCGGCGCCTTCATGCGCTCGCCGCGGCGGCGCAGTGCCTCCGGCGCGCCGCGCCGAAGGCAGGCCGCGCTCAGTAGGTGTAGCCCAGCGTCAGCATGTACACCCGCCCGGTCTCGACATAGGCGCCGTCGGCGCCGGGATCGTAGGCCAGGTAGCGCCTGGACTTGCCCTGGGTTTCGTAGAACGTGGCTTCGTCGAGCAGGTTCTTGACCGACACGCCCACGTCGATGCCGTGCGGCAGGTGGTAGGTGGCGTTCAAGTCCAGCGACTTCACCGGCTGCAGGTAGTAGTCGAGCCGGTCGCTGGTCAGGCCGAGCAGTTGCAGGCCGGTGTAGTTGTAGCTCAGGTCGGCGCGCAGCTTCGTGTCGTCGTAGAACAGGCCGAGGTTGTAGATCCGCTCCGGCGCGCGCGGCAACCAGGTCTTCTGCGGGTGATCCTCGCGCTTGCTGTCGGCTGCGCTGTGCTGCAGGGTGAGGTTGGCGGTGGCGCCGAAATTGCCCCAGATGCCCGGCAGGTCCTGCAGGCGCTTGCTCAGCGCCAGCTCCACGCCGTACAGCCTGGCGGTGCCGCCGTTCTGCGGCATGGTCACCGGCACGCCGTTTTCCAGGGTGGTGCCGGTGGGAACCAGGCCGCCGAGGGTACTGTCGTTGCTGGTGGACGACTGCGAGGTGTAGACGAAGCCGGTGATGCGCTTGTAGTAGGCCGAGGCGCTGAGCACGCCGCCGTGGGCGTCGTAGAACTCCGCCGACAGGTCGGCGTTGTCGGCCTTGCTCGGATTCAGGTCGGGATTGGGCTTGGAAATGCCCAGCAGCTTGCCGCTGGTGTCGTCGATCGAATAGACCGTCTCGCCGGAAATCAGGCCGAACGCCGGGCGGCTGAAGCTGCGCCGCAGCGAGGCACGATAGACGGTGAGAGCGTCCGGGCGATAGTTGAGGTTGATCCCGGGCAGCACGTCGCCGTAGGTGCGGCCGGTGCCGACGAAGCGGCCGCTGGCATCGTCGCCATTGGACTGCCAGGAATCGGCCGAGTAGCGGGTCAGTTCGTAGCGCACGCCGGGCAGCACGGTCACCGCGCCCAGGTGCAGCGTGGCCATGGCGTAGCCCGAATAGATCGATTCGGTGCTGGAGGTGGTGTTGGCGTTGTAGTCGTTGGCGGTATACACGCCGGCGCCATTGGGATCGTCGACGTACTTGTAGGGCACCGCCTGCGCCAGCACCCAGTTGCGGTCCACGATCTTGAGCGGACCGGCGAACCTGCCGTCGAAGCCGCCGTTGACGATCTTGCCGGGCAAGGCCGACAGGGCGGGGCCGCCTGCCGCATAGAACGGATAGTCGGGGCCGCCGAAGTAGGGGCCGCCGTAGACGAAGTTGTTGTCGTTGTGGAAGAAGGCGTGATCGTAGGCGCCGCGCTCGGAATGGTCCGCCGACAGGCCGACCTTGACGCTGTCCAGCACATCGCCATCGACGCGGTAGGCGATGTCGGCATGCGCGTTGATGCGGTTGTCGTGGCTGCCGGCGTCGTGACCCTGCACTTTCCAGAAGTGCGGGGTGTCCAGGTTGTAGAAGAAGCGCTTCAGCGCGCTGGAACTGGGCGCCAGGTTCGGATAGGTCGGGTCGCTGAGGTCGAACGCGTAGTTGCCGGTGGTGAGCGCATACATGCTCGCTTCGACGTAGTCCGGGCGGTTGCGGGTGCCGCGGCCGACCGAGCCGCCGTAGTCGAAGCGCAGCCGGTCCACGGTGGTGGCGCCGCCAAGCTGCAGCGTCGCCAGTGTTTCCTTGATGTCGCGCGTGTTGAAGTATTCGCCGCGCACCGCGATCGGCGCGCCGCCGCTGCTGGCCGACGCGGCGCCGGCCTGGTCCTGCTGCCCGGTGACCTTGTAGGCGCCGTAGATCGCGCGGGCATACAGCGTGCTGTTCTCGCCCTGCCAGTCGAGCGCCAGGTTGGCGCCGTAGCGTTCGATCTGGTTGGTGTACAGGCTGTATTTGTACTGCGTGTTCGCCAGCGGGCCGACATCGCGCAGGTCGGTGGCGGCGGCTTGCGCCGGATCGACCGGGGTGTAGCTGGTGTTGGGCGAGGTGGCCTGCGCCAAAGTGTGCGACTTGCCGTAGTAGCCGGATGCGTAGAGGCCGAACGCCTGGTTGTCGCCGAATTTCCAGGCCAGTTCCTGCTGCACGGTGCCGCCCTTGTCCTTCACCCCCAGGTCCGAGGCCAGTGCGCTGAGCCTGCCCTGCGCGGTGGTCTTGGCGTAGAAGGCGCGGTCGAAGTCGAATGCGCTGGGGGTGCGCATGTCGATGGCGCCGCCGATGGAGTCGCCCGGCATGTCCGCGGTCGGCGCCTTGGAGACCTGCACCGACTGGATGCCGAACGGGGCCAGCATGTTCAACGAGATCGCGCGGGTCGAGGAGTCGGTTTCCGGCAGGCCGAAGCCGTTGAGGGTGTAGGCGTTGTAGCTGGCGTCCATGCCGCGGATGCTGACGTAGGCGTTCTCGCCGGTGGCGGCCTGGCCCAGGTGCATGTCGCTGTAGGCGGACAGCCCCGGCATGTGCGCGAGCACGTCGGCGATGCCGGCCGACGGGATCGCGTCGATCTGCTGCTTGTCCAGCACGCTGTTGACGCCGGCGGACAGGCGCTGCTCGGCGATCGAACCCGGCGCGGGCGCCTGGTCGGCCTCCACGTCGACCGATGCCAGGGTCTTGGGCGCCGCCTGTTCCGGGGTGTCGGCGAATGCCGGCGCGGACAGCGCCAGGACGATGGAGCAGGCCAGTCGGCCGATCGGGTAGGTGCGCTGCATGTCGGTGGCTCGGGTGGGGGCTGGGAGGAATCGGTCGGACCCGATCGCGCACACGCCGCCGCCGGCGATCGCGATCGCACGTGCGTTGCGCAGCGGCGGGTTCAGTCGTGGCGCAACGGCCGCGCGCCTAGCGGGTCAGGTCGCTGCCTGCGCAGTTCACGGACGGGAATTGCGGATTGCAGCGGGCCGCCGCGTCGCCTGCGAAGCGCACCACATAGCCGGAGTCGGCCGGCTCGTGGTCCGGATAGTCGGTGCTGAGCAGTTGCGCGCCGCTGGCCAGCATGCTGTCGCGGCGCGCGGTGTCGTTGCGCGCCGGTTCCTTCAGGTCCGCATCGGTGCGGGTGCGCACCAGGTATCCCGCCTTGACCAGGCGCGCGATCTCTTCGGCGCTGCCGTCGTTGCGCTCGGTGAAGGCCGCATCGTCTTCGCCGGGAATGGCATTGGTGAAGCACACGCGGCCGCGCAGCGAGGGATGGCCCGGCAGGTAGTGCCGGCCCACCGAATGCTGGTCGAGCAGGAACACCACCTTGCCGCGCGCCTCGGCCAAGGGCGGCCAGCCGTGCGCAAGGATCGCGGCATTGAGCGTGGGCGCGCTGCCGCGCACCTGGTCGGGACTCAGATACTCGCCGCGCCGGAACACCGAGCGGATTTCCGCATCCAGCGCGTCCAGCGCCTTGCTGTCGAACGGCTCGGGCACAACCGTCGGGAACGCCAGCTGCAACGGCGATTCTTCGGTCTCCAGCAGCACGAACAGCGGAAGATGGTTCGGGTGCCGCTTGGACCATGCGCGCACTTCCTGCAGGCATGCCCGCAGCGGCTGGCAGGTGCTGCGCTGGTCCAGGTCCTGGACATGCATGACCTTGATGCCCGGCTTTTCCATCACCCCGGGCGGCGCCATGGCCGGCGCCGGCGGCAGTCCGGCCTTGGCGATCTGCCCGACGATCGCCGGGTGCGCATAGCGGCCGCCTTTCGTATCGGCGTAGATGTCCAGTTCGACCTGCCTGACGCCGTCGTCGAATTGCTGCGCCAGCGGCGGATGGCGGTAATCCAGCGTCGCGAACGCGGCCGGATCGGTGCGTTTCCACAGTTCGGCTTCGCTGGGAGCGAAGCCGGCGTGGTAGCTGTTGTGGCTGCCGATGTACTGCAGTTCGTTGAGCCGCGGCGCGGCGTGCAGCGCCAGCGGAACGAGCGACAACAGTGCGAACAGTGCGTGCCTGATACGGTTGATACGTTCGACGCGGGCACCATGCACTGCCGCGCGATTCGCCCGATCCAGTGCCGGATGAGCAGATGAAGGGAAGCGCATGCAGCGAGGCCGGATCACAAGGTGTGATGATCATCCCGACTCAGCTTGACGCAATGCTTTCCATCTTGTTGCCGCGCCGCGTCACACGTTGCCACGTTCACCATCGGCATGGCCCGCTGCGCCGGGGTGGCGCAGCGGGCGGCATGCGTTGCCGGCTAGTGCGAAGCGCCCGCCGGCAATGGCGTGTTCAACGCGGCGTCCTTGCCGAAGGCCTTGAGCATCACGTCGGGGCGGTTGGTGGTGATGTAGTCGACGCCGAGGTTGTACAGCAGGCGCGCGGTGTCGGCATCGTCCACGGTCCATGCGCCGAGCGGCAGATGGTCGCGTCTGGCCTGCGCCAGGTCGGCGGCGGTGATGTCGGCATAGTTGATGTCCCAGACCGCGCCGCCTTCGTCCCTGACCGCCTGGCCGACCGAACGTCCGCCCAGTCCATCCAGGCCGCTCATCTGCTGCATGACGCTGTGCGCATCCTTGTTGGTCAGCGCACGCGCGTCGTCGCGGGCCAGTGCACGCTTGACGTCCTGGGTCAGGAACACCAGCCGGATCGCCGGGTCGAGACGATGGATCGCACGCAGCACGTTCCAGTCGAAGCACAGCACATAGGTGCGCTGCTTGAAATCGTTCTTGTCCAGCGCCTGCACCACGCCGCGCGCCAGCACCTCGGGGCCGGCGCTCAATCCGGGCACGATCGGCAGGGATTTTATTTCCAGGAACAGCTGCGTTTTGTCGTCGTGGCCGCGGATCAGCGCGATCAGTTGGTCCAGCGTGGGCACGCGCTCGCCGTCGACCGCCACCAGCGCAGGGTGTTCCTTGGCATACGCCGAATCCGGGCGCGCGCGGCCGATGTCGTAGCCTTCGATCTGCGCGTAGGTCATGGCCGACAACGGCGTCCTGGGTGCGTTCCATTGCCCGCTGCTGTCGCGCGCGACATCGGCATTCAGGAAGAAATCGTGGTTGATGACCCACACGCCGTCCTGGGTCAGGTGCACATCGGTCTCCAGCGCGTCGGCGCCCAGTTCCAGCGCTTCGCGAAACGACGACAGCGTGTTCTCGGGACGGATTCCCGCGGCCCCGCGGTGACCGACGATGGCCGGACGCCCGGGCCGGTCGTAGCTGCCGCTGTAGGCATCGGGGCCATCGGCATGCGTGCCGGCGATGGCGGGCAGGCCGCCGCACGACAACAGGGAAAGCAACACAGCGAGCGATCGGGATCCGCGCATGAACGACGTGCCTTTGGTCTTGGGGGAATGAGCGACGTGCCGCCAGCGTCCTGCATCCGGCCGCCATCCATTGCCGGGGCGAACGGCGCAATGCAAAAACAACCGTGCGCAGTGCGACCGGCAGGCCGATGGACGGCCGCCGTGGTGGATGGACGTGGGTGCCGATGCGGCGGGCGAGGCCAGCTTACGCAGCGGATGTGGCGATGCGGTGACCTCGGCGACGACCGAGGTGCAGGCGGGCGGTGCAGGCGTCGCCGCGTCGCCGCGGCGCGGTCCTCAGGGCTGGCGGGTCTGTCGCAGTGCGTAGGCCAGCAGGCGCGCCTGCACGCGCTCGCCGATGCCGCGCGGCGCGTCCAGCGCCATGCGCTGCAGGCAGGCCGCATCGCCAGCCTGCCGCGACAGCAGCGCGCGCGCCACGGTGGCGAGCTTGGCACCGCTGCCGGCGGTATGGCGCTTGAGCCAGGTCAGCGCGCGCAACAGGCGCTGTTCGATCTCGGTGAAGTCGCTGCCCAGCGGATAGTCGGGCAGGCTGCCGTCGGCGCGGAACGGAGCCAGCGCCGCGCGCACGCGTTCGGCGCGGTTGCGCTGCCATCGCGGCAGCGCGACGTCGCTGCGCAGCTTGCCAGCCTGCCTGGCCTCGGCCAGCAGCGCAGGCTGGAATGCCGCATCGGCGATGCCGATCATTTCGATCGCGCAGTCCTCGTCGGTCATGCCGCGCAGGTCGGCGATGCCGTATTCGTTGAGGTAGATGTCGCGCAGGTGGCGCGGGATGGTGGTGTGGCCGTAGTTCCAGCGCAGGTTGGAGTGCAGCGCGGGCGCCTCGCCGCGGGTGGCGCGGAACATCAGCACGCTGCGCGCGTCGTCCAGGGCGTGCGCCATCGCCACGAAGTTGTACTGGCCGCCGACCCCGGACACCACGCGGCCGTCGTCCAGCGCATCGGACACCGCCGCGCCCAGCACGGTGGCCATCATGCACGAGTTGAAGAAGCGCGCCTCGCGCCGTTGCAGGCGGCGCAGGCGCTCGTCGCCGTAGAGCTGGTTGATCGCGCTGATCCGGTGCATGCCGATGGCCGCACGCGCCTCCGCCGGCATCTCGCGCAGCCAGGCGTAGAACTCGGGCGAGCCGAGATAGAACGCGCCCTGCAGGTATTCGCCATCGCGCTGCAGCCGCGCCTGGTCGTCGGCGTCGGCGCTGCCGTCGGCCACGCGCTGCATCAACTCCGCATCGTCCAGCACCTTGCGCCGGATCACGCCGCACTGGACCAACTGGCGGAAGCCTTCGTTGAGCATTTCGCTGCAGCCGAACAGGCCGATCGAGAACGGTTCCAGCCCGCCGCAGTCGCGCACCGCCGGGTGCGTTTCCAGCGCCGGATCCAGCGCCGCCAGCACCTGCCGGTAGCGCGCGTTGTCGGTGTGCCGCAGCACCAATGCGTGGCACAGCGCATCGGCCAGCGTGCCGATGCCGATCTGCAGCGTGCCGCCGTCGCGCACCAGCGCGCTCGCATACAGGCCGATGGCGTAGTCGGCATCGGCCACCGGCTGCCGCGGCAGCCCGAACAGGCGCGGATACGGCCCCGGCGGGTCCACCACCACGTCGAAGAACGCCGGCTCCACCGCCGCGCTGCCGCCGATCCACGGCAACTGCGGATCGACCTCGGCGACCAGCAGCGGCCGCGGCAGCCCGCGCCGGCGCACCGCGTCCAGCGTGTCCTGGGTGATGTCGTTGTTGCACGAGAACGACAGGCGCGTGCCGTCGGGTTCGCGCGCCACCTTCTGCACGATCAGGTTGGGCGCGCGCTGCGCCACCGCATCGGCGGCATGGGTGTAGTTGAGGCTGGTGTAGCTGCGCTGCGCCTGGGTCGAGCGCAGCAGCGCGCCGGACTGCATGTAGAACTCCTCGACCTGGATGTGCGCCGGCAACGCATCGCGCTGCATGGCCTGCACGTACTTGAGCGTCGGGAAATCCTCGCCGAAATGGCGCTGCACGAACGGGCCCGCGAAGCGGCCTTCCAGTCCGCCGCCGGGCGCCGGCGGGTTCAGCGACAGCGCGGTGTAGAGCTGCAGCGGCCGCTGCGGATCGGCCGCGACCCGGTCGTACAGCGCGTTGAGCAGGCGGTGCGGCTTGCCGATGCCCAGCGGCGCGCCGATGCGCAGCGCGCCGGGGATGCGCTGCAGGATGAGGTCGGCAGCGGCGTCGAGGTCTTCGATGTGGTCGGTCATCGGCATAGCTTAGGCGAGCGCCGCGGGTCCATGCTTCCGCGCAGTCCGTGGGCGCTTGACAAGCGGTTCGTTTACTCGTGTAATCGTTAAAAATTACAGGCGTAAACGAAATGTCGATCAGCGATGCCGAAGCCGTGGTGATGGAGGTGCTGTGGAACCGGCACCCGCTCAGCGCCGAAGAGGTGTTCGCCGCCCTGTCCGGGCATGGCGGCTGGGCCGAACCCACGGTCAAGACCTTGCTCAATCGCCTGCTCAACAAGGGCGCGATCCGCGCCGACAAGCAGGGTCGCCGCTATCTGTACGCGCCGTTGCTGCAGCGCGAACAGTGGGTGCAGCAACAGAGCGAAGGCCTGCTCGAACGCCTGTTCGGCGGCCGGGTGGCGCCGTTGGTGGCGCATTTCAGCGAGCGCGGCAAGCTCAGCGACGCCGATATCGCCGAACTCAAACGACTGATCCAGGAGCTGGACGATGAGCGTTGAAACCTTGCTAGCGGGGCTGTGGGCCACGGCGCTGTCCGGCAGCGCGGCGATCGTGGCGGTGTTGGCGTTGCGCGCGCCGTCGCGGCGGCTGTTCGGGGCCGGCATCGCCTATGCGCTGTGGAGCGCGGTGCCCTTGGCGATGCTGGCCGTGCTGCTGCCTGGCGATGTGCGCCCGGCGGGGTTGGCGCTGGCGATGCCGCAGGTCTGGGTCGGGGTGGCGCAGGGGACGGGTGGCGCGGCGGCTGCGATGTCGATGGCCGACACCCCGGTCGCGCCGTGGATGGCCGCGCTGTGGATGCTGGGCGCGGCGGCGATGGCCGCCGCCTTGTGGCGGCAGCAGCGGCGCTACCGGCGCAGCCTGGGGCGGCTGACGCAGGGCGCCGACGGCGTGCTGTACGCGCAACATGCGTTGCACGGTCCGCTGGTGCTGGGCGCCTGGCGCCCGCGCGTGGTGGTGCCGATAGATTTCGCGCAGCGCTATCCGGCGGCGCAGTCGCAACTGGTGCTGGCCCACGAGCGCATGCATATCACCCGCGGCGACACCCGCCACAACCTGCTGCTGGCGGTGTTGCGCTGCGTGTACTGGTTCAACCCGTTGCTGCACTGGGCCGCGGCGCGGTTCCGCTTCGACCAGGAACTGGCCTGCGATGCGGCGGTGCTGGCGCGGCATCCGGGTTCGCGCCGCAGCTACGCCGAGGCGATGCTGCAGACCCAGCTGGATGCGATCGCCTTGCCGGTCGGCTGCCATTGGCAGGCCGGGCAGACCTTGCGGCAGCGGATCGGGATGCTGCAGCGGCCGGCGGTGCGCGGCTGGCGGCGGCGTGCCGGCATTGCGCTGGTCGCGATGACGGCGATGTGCGGCGGCCTGGCCGCATGGGCATTGCAGCCACTGCAGGCGTCCGCGTTGGCGGGAAGCGGCATTGCGCCTGCGCTGTCGGATGCGCAAGCGCCGGATGCAGGCGCGCAGGCGGGGACTGGTTCAGGGTCGGGCGTAACGCCGACCGGCACCGCGATGCGCTCCTCGCCCACGTTCGCCTGGGCAGCCGATGCGGCGGCGGCCTCTGCCAAGCGTGGGAATACGCCTGCCAAGCCACTTGCGATGGCGCCACCCGCCTATCCGCGCGAATCGCTGCGCAAGGGCGCATCGGGAGAGGTGATGCTGCTGGTCAGCGTGGATGAAGCCGGTGCGGTCAGCGACGTGCGGCTGCTCGGGCATGGCACCGGCGATTCGGCGTTGGACCAGGCGGCGATTGCGGCGTCCCGGCAGTGGCGCTTCGAGCCGGCCCGCAAGCATGGGCGGGCGGTTGCTTCGCGACTGAAGATCCCTGTCAAATTCGAATCCGGGATGGAGCCGGTGGAGGCGCCGCCGAGGGTCGCCAACGCATCCAGTTACCTCTGGTATCGGCTGGATTTCGAGGGCGATGCGCGTCAATACAGCTGCGATATCCTCGTCGCCGATGACCAAGGGCCGACACAGCGCTTTTATTGCGGCTTGGGTGCAAAGACGGCCAAGCGATGAGCATGCGCATCATCTGCCTGGCTGGCGTATCCCTGTGCCTGGCCAGCTGCGCCAGCCAGCCGCCGCGCGCGCAGACGCAACGACTGGATTCGGTGGACCAGCGCCTGCTCGCGCCACGCGGCGATGGCGCCGCAGGTGGGGCCATCGCGGCCTATACGATGCAGCCGCAGCAGGTGTTCCGCATGCCGCAGCCGCTGGACGCGGCCACGCCGCAACTGCCGGCCGATTCGCCGCGGCGCACGCTGCCGCCGACCACGGTGTGCGTGCGCGTGATCCTGTCCGCGCAAGGCGCCGTGCAGCGCAGCGAGCCCTTGTACGACCGCGCGGAATGCAGTGCCGGTGCGCTGGCGGACAATGCCGATCTGCTGCAGGCGGTGCAGCGCGACGTCGCGCGCTGGCGCTTCGTGCCGGCGGCGATCTGCATCTATGCCGACCCCGCGCAGCGGCCGGCGGTGGAGGGGCGCTGCGACGATGCGCTGTCGGTGGAGGAGGTGCCGGTGACGCTGGCCTACGCGTTCACCTTCGAGGTGCGCGAGGGCAAGGCCAGCGTGCAGGCCGGGCGCGTGGGCGGCCGCGGCGCGCGTTGAGCGCGCGAGTTGGTGCCGGCCGGTGAGCGCTGCGGGGTCGTTTTCGCGGTTGCGGCGGCAGTTGCGGTGGCTGCATGCTCCCGGTTGCGACTGGCGCTGCGGATGGATTCTGTCGCGACTGAAGTCGCTCCTACGCAGGGCGGCTTCTGGACATGGATGCCGCATGTGCGGGCTGCAGCGTCGCTACATGCGTGGCGATCACGGCTACAGCATTTCCGGCTTGAACAGGCGCCGCCGCGAGATCTCCGCGCCGGACAACATGAACTTGCCGTCGCCGCGGTAGTGCAGGGTCCTGGGCAGTTTCGGCGAGGTGGCGACGTGCGCCTTGACCACTTCCCAGATGAAGAGATTGTGCCTGGCGATCCGGCTGCCATCGTGCAGGCGGCATTCGAAGCTGGCGTAGCACTCGGCGATCAGCGGCGCATCGACCTGCGCGCCGGCCACCGCGGTCAGGCCGAAGTGGGCGAACTTGTCGAGCTGCGCGCCGCTGCTGTTGCCGATGCCGACCACGGTGTCGACCAGGTCCGCGGTCGGCAGGTTGATCGTGCATTGCCTGCTGCGCCGGACCAGCTCGAAGCTGCGGTTGGCGCTGGAGATGCAGCAGGCGATCAGCGATGGCGAGAATTCCAGCACCATGTGCCAGCCCATGGTCATGATGTCGCGCTGCCCCTTCCACGCCGAACCGACCAGCACCACCGGGCCGGGTTCCAGGAACCGGCGCACCTGCTCGGGCGGGAAATCGTGCTTGCGGTAGCGGCGCATGGGCGCATCCTCGCGGCGGTGGCGATGGCACAGTCTGGCCATCGGCGGTGAACGCGGCGTCGGCGCGCGCTAGTCCAGCCGATGGATCGCATCGGCGATGCGTTCCACTTCCTCGGCCTGGTGGCTGACGTAGAGCATCGGCAGGCGCACTTCGTCGCGCACGCGCTGCAGGTACGGGATCAGTTCGCCGCGGCGCTGCGCGTCCAGCGCCGACAGCGGCTCGTCGAACAGCAGGATCGCCGGCTGCGCCAGCAACGCGCGGCCGATCGCCACGCGCTGCGCCTCGCCGCCGGACAGGTTGCCCGGGCGCCGCGCCAGCAGCGGCGCGATGCCGAGCAGCTCCACCACCGCATCGAAGCCGAAGCGCTCGGCCCGGCCGCGGCCGTGGCGGCCGTAGCCGAGGTTGCGGCGCACGTCCATGTGCGGGAACAGCCGCGCGTCCTGGAACACGTAGCCGATGCGGCGGCGGTGGGTCGGCACGTCGATGCCGGCGTCGCTGTCGTAGAGCACGCGCTCGTCGATGACGATGCGTCCGCTGCGCGGCCGCAGCACGCCGGCGATGGCGTTGAGCATGCTGGTCTTGCCGGCGCCGGACGGGCCGACCAGCGCGACCACGCGCGCGGTCTCCTCGACCCGCAGGCGGCGCTGGAAGCGGCCGCGCTGCACCTCGATGTCGATGCTCAACATCGGCGCGCGCTCCCGTGCGGCGAACGCGGCGCGGCGTGGAAGGGCGCTGCCGGCCGCGCGCGGGCGGTGAACAGGCGCCCGCTCATGCGTCCGCCTCCGGGCCGCGCTGGCGCCGCACCAGCCATTCGGACAGCAGCAGCGCGGCCAGCGAGATCGCCAGGGCCACCGCCGCCAGCCGCCAGATCCCGGATTCGCCGCCGGGCACCTGCAACAGGCCATAGATCGCCGACGACAGGGTCTGGGTTTCGCCGGGGATATTCGACACGAAGGTGATGGTGGCGCCGAATTCGCCCAGCGCCTTGGCAAAGGCGAGCGCGGTGCCGGCGACCAGGCCCGGCCAGGCCAGCGGCAGGGTGATGGTGAAGAACACCCGCCACGGCGCGGCACCGAGCGTGGCCGCAGCCGCTTCCAGGCGCCGGTCGGTGGATTCCAGGGCCAGGCGGATCGCACGCACCATCAACGGGAAGCCCATCACCGCGCTGGCCAGCGCCGCGCCGGTCCAGCGGAACGCGAACTGCACGCCCAGGTGTTCGAGCAGCCAGGCGCCGACCGGTCCCTGCGTGCCGAGCACGATCAGCAGCGCATAGCCGGTGACCACCGGCGGCATCACCAACGGCAGGTGCAGCAACGCATCCAGCAGCGACTTGCCGGGGAAGCGGCGTCGCGCCAGCAACCAGCCGCAGGCCACGCCCAACGGCAGGCTGCCCAGGGCCGCGACCAATGCGACCTTGACGCTGAGCGCGATCGCGGTGAGTTCCTGCGGGGTGAATGCGAACAACGGCAACGGCTCAGTGCGCGAGCGAGAAACCGCGGCGCTGGAAGATCGCCTGCGCCGGCGCGGTGCCCAGCCAGCGCACGAAATCGGCCGCGGCCGCGTTCTTGCTCGCGCGCAGCGCCGCCACCGGATACACGATCGGCGCATGGCTGTCGGCCGGAAACACCGCCACCACCCGCACCTTCGGCTCGGCCTTGGCGTCGGAGCCGTAGACGATGCCCAGCGGCGCTTCGCCGCGCGCGACCAGCATCAGCGCACTGCGCACGCTTTCCGATTCGGCCAGGCGCGCCTGCACGCCGTCCCACTGGCCGAGCGTCTGCAGCGCGGCGCGCGCGTACTTGCCGGCCGGCACGCTGGCGGTCTGGCCGACCGCCAGGCGGCCCTGCGCGCCGAGCGCGGCGGCGAGCGCGCCGGGCTTGCGCAGGTCCACCCTGGCCTTGCTGGCCGCCGGCGCCACCAGCACCAGGGTGTTGCCGAGCAGGTTGCGGCGTTGCGCCGGATCGACCAGCTGGCGTTGCTGCAGATAGTCCATCCACTCCAGGTCGGCGGAGAAGAACACATCCGCCGGCGCGCCCTGTTCCACCTGTCGCGCCAGCGCCGAGCTGGCCGCGTACGACACCTGCACCGGCGTGCCGCTGGCCTGCTGGTAGGCGGCGGCGGCCTCGTCCAGCGATTCCTTCAGGCTGGCCGCGGCGAACACGGTCAGCGGCGCGGAGGCCGGTTGCGCCCAGGCTGCCGGCGTGGCCACGGCCATGGCGAGCGAGAACAGGCACAGCAGGCTGCGTAGCAAACGGGACATGGCGAGGCTCCTAGGAAGTCAGGGGGTGACGACGGCGATCGACTGCACCTGGCGCACCCAGCGCGCGGGGCGCTGGTCCTGCGGCACGATCAGGCGCAGCGGGCCGTCCTCGGCCGCGAGCGGCTTGCCGTCGCAGCGGTCGACCAGCAGCACGCGGCGCGCGCCCAGCGTCGGGTCCAGTTCGGCCAGGGTGAACACGGAGGCATAGCCGTCGCGCGCGGCGACCTCGACCCGCCGTTGCAACTGCGCGCCGCGCAGCGGCTCGGTGGGCATCGCGCGCTGCGCCTGCAGCACGGCGCGCAGCGCCACGCCTTCGCAGTCCAGCGCTTGGCCGTGCGCCTGGGCGCTGACCCGCTCGCGCGGCAAGGCGCCCAGCGTGGCGTCATCGAGTGCGATCGGCAGCACGCCGGTGGCCGCCGCGGCTGCGTCGGCGCCGGTGTGCGCGGCCGGGCCATGCGCGGCCTGCGCCTGCGTCGCAGCCAGCGCCAGGCCGAGAAGAGCGAAAAGGCGGGATCGGGACATGCCCGCATCCTACCGCCTTCACCGTGGCGCGGCGTGCAGATCGTCGGTGCGACCGGCCTGGATGTTGGCGCGCACCGACGGCTGCATCAGCCGCGGCGGCGCCAGCGTCGCATCGCGCGCCTGGCGCAACGCGACGAACTCGGCTTCGCCGACGCCGTCGCGCACGTGGATGTTGCCGCGGCGCTGGGCGCCGATGCTGGTTTCGCAGGCCACCGCGCGGCCGCCGGCGCCGTAGTCGTGGCAGACGAACACGCGGGTGGATTCGGGCAGCGCGTACAGCCGCTGGATCGAGCGGAACAGCGTCGCCGCGTCGCCGCCGGGGAAATCGCAGCGTGCCGTGCCGCTGTCGGGCATGAACAGCGAATCGCCGGGGAACAGCGCATCGCCGACCAGGTAGGCGATGCTGTCGTCGGTATGTCCGGGCACGGCGATCACCTGCGCCTGCAGCGCGCCGATCGCGAAGCGCTCGCCGTCGGCGAACAGGTGGTCGAAGCCGCAACGGGTGTCGCCGGCGTCCGCGGCCAGGCCGAACTGCGGCGCGAAGCGCGCGCGCACCTGGCGGATGCCGGCGCCGATCGCCAGCGTCGCCTGCGGCCAGCGGCGCTTGAACCACTGCGCGGCGGAGACATGGTCGGCGTGCGCGTGGGTTTCCAGGATCCAGCGCAGTTGCAGGCCGCGCGCGGACAACAGCTCGGCCAGGCCTTGCGCCGGCGCATCGCGCAGCGTGGCGGTGTCCGCATCGAAGTCGAGCACCGGGTCGATCACCGCGGCCTCGCGGCCGTCGTCGACCAGATAGCTCCAGGTGCCGGAACCGGCGTGGTGGAAGGGGTGGACGTGCGGGACGTGGCTCATGGGCCTGCCTTGGCGGGAGAGGAAGGGCCGACGCTGCAGTAGATGCCGTGCAAGGTGTCGAGGATGCGCTGCGCCGGACCCGGGACCAGCGAATAGTAGATGGTCTGCCCGTCGCGGCGGGTCTGCACCAGGCCGTCCTCGCGCAGCAGCGCCAGGTGCTGCGACAGCGCCGACTGGCTCAGCGCCACGCGCGCGTTGAGCTCGCCCACCGACTGCTCGCGATCCACCAGCAGGCACAGCAGCAGCAGCCGCTTTTCGTTGCCGAGCGCCTTCAGCAGGCGCGCGGCCTCGCCGGCATGCAGGCGCATCGCGGCCGGGTCCATCGCGGGCGGCAGGCGGCGGGCCATCGCGCTCAGAAGGCGACCGGCAGGCCGGCGGCGGTCCAGCCGAGGAAGCCGCCGCTCAGCGAGCGCACCTGGCTGTAGCCCAGTTGCTGCAGGCTCAGCGCGGCCAGCGTGGAGCGGCCGCCGCTGGCGCAGTACAGCAGGATCGGCTGGTCGCGGCGGGCCAGCGCCGGATCGGCGTCCAGGCGGAATTCGAGGATGCCGCGCGGGATGTTGATCGCGTTGGGCAGGTGGCCGACGGCGAATTCGCCGGGTTCGCGCACATCGATGATCCATTCGCCGGGCAGCGGCGTGGCGGCGGCATCGGTGGCGACTTCCTGGATCTGCGGGCGTGCCCGCTCGACCAGGGCGTGGGCGGAGGAATGGGGCATGGGGGGCTCCGGTGGATGAACGCCAGCCATAATATCAGTTGACTCTAATATAAGAAAATTCTAATTTATCTCGCAGCCAGCGACGGTTCGCTGGCACCGACCGGATTCGGTCGAATCCTCGTGCTGGAGTCGCCGCGTGAAGCCGTTTGCCCTCCCGATCGCGCTGGCCGCGAGCCTGTCGCTCGCCGCGTGCGGCCACGAATCGCCCTCGGCGGCGGTGCCGCCGTTGCCTGCGTTGCAGACCGATGCGGTGGCGTTCGCCGCGTCCCCTGGCCGCGCCTGGGATGGCGTGGTCGCGGCGGTGGACCATGCCGACCTGTCGGCGCAGACCGACGGGCGCGTGCGCGAGGTGGCGGTGGACGTCGGCGACCGCGTCGCCGCCGGCCAGGTGCTGCTGCGGCTCAGCGCGGTGGAGCAGCGCGCCGGCGTGGACAGCGCCCAGGCGCAGTGGCGTTCGGCCGCGGCCAGTGCCGACGAAGCCGAGGCCAGTTACCGCCGCTACGCCGCGCTGGCCGGCGCGCAGTACGTGTCCAGGGCGCAGCTGGACCAGGCGCGAGCCACCCGCGATGCCGCGGTCGCGGCGCGCCAGTCCGCCGCCGCGCAGCTGGCGCAGGCGCGGCAGCCGGCCGACTACACGGTGATCCGCGCGCCGTTCGCCGGCGTGGTCAGCGCGCGCCAGGTGCAGCCGGGCGAAGCGGTGGCGACGGGGCAGGCGCTGCTGTCGCTGTATGCGCCCGGCGCGCAGCGGATCGAGGTGCAGGTGCCGCAGTCCGACGCGGAGGCGATCCGCGCCGCGCCGCGCGCGCAGGTGCGGCTGGACGACGGCCGCGTGCTGGCGGTGCCGCAGGTGCTGGTGTTTCCCACCGCCGATGCGGACAGCCACAGCGTGACCGTGCGCGTCCCGCTGCCGGTGCTGGCGCCCGCGCCGGCGCCCGGCACCACCGCCAAGGTCGCCTTCGCGCTGCCCGACAGCGGCGCCGACGCCGCCACGGCCACGTTGTGGATGCCGCGCACGGCGCTGCTGCAGCGTGGCGAACTCAGTGCCGCCTATGTGCTCGCCGGCGGCCGCCTGAGCCTGCGCCAGTTGCGCGTGGGCCGGCAGGAGGCGCAGCGGGTCGAAGTGCTGGCCGGGTTGCGCGCGGGCGAGCGCGTGGCGCGCGATCCGGTCGCGGCCGGGCAGGCGCTGGCGGCGCAGCGCCGCGCGTTGGCGGCGCGCTGAGATGGCGGCGCCACTGGGCGTGTCCGGCCGCCTGGCGGCGCGGTTCCAGGCCAATCCGCTGACCCCGCTGCTGGCCCTGCTGGGCCTGCTGCTCGGCCTGGCCGCAGTGGCGATCACGCCGCGCGAGGAGGAGCCGCAGATCGACGTGACCATGGCCACCGTGTCGGTGGCCTTCGCCGGCGCCGATGCGCGCGAGGTGGAGCAGCTGCTGAGCACGCCGCTGGAGCAGACGCTGGCCGAGATCGAAGGGGTCAGGCACGTGACCTCGGTCAGCCGCCCGGGGCAGGCGCTGCTGACCGTCGAGTTCCAGGTCGGGGTGCCGCGCCAGGCGGCGCTGGTGCGGCTCTACAACCAGGTCTATTCGAACCTGGACGCCTTGCCGCAAGGCATGGGCGTGGGCACGCCGCTGATCAAGCCCAAGGGCATCGACGACGTGCCGGTGATGGCGGTGACCCTGTGGAGCGACGATCCGCAGCGCAGCGCGGTGGACCTGGGCGAGGTCGCGCACACGCTGGAAACCGAGCTCAAGCGCATCCCCGGCACGCGCGACATCGACAGCATCGGCGCGCCGCAGCGGGTGCTGACGCTGACCCTGGATCCGGCGCGGCTGGCCGCCTACGGCCTGACCGTGTCCGACCTGAGCCAGTCGCTGCAGGCGGCCAATGCGGTGCGCCAGCTCGGCGAGCGCATCGGCGGCGGGCGCGCGGTGCCGGTCGCCGCCGGCACCTTCCTGGCCGATGCCGACGCGGTGGCGGCGCTGGTGATCGGCGTGCACGACGGCCAGCCGCTGCATCTGCGCGACGTGGCGCAGGTGCGCGCCGGCGCCGACCTGCCCAGCAGCTATGTCTGGTACGGCGCGCCCGCGGCCCGTGGCGGGCCGGCGCAGGGCCGCGCGCCGGCGGTGACCATCGCCATCGCCAAGCAGCCCGGCAGCGACGCCGCCGCGATCACCCGCGCGGTCGCCGCGCGCCTGCAGCAACTGCGCGGCGAGACGATCCCGCAGGGCGTGCATGCCGAGGTCACCCGCGACTACGGCGCCAGTGCCGACGCCAAGGCCGCCAAGCTGATCCACAAGCTGGTGTTCGCGACCGGCTCGGTGGTGCTGCTGGTGCTGTTCGCGCTGGGCTGGCGCGAGGCCGTGGTGGTCGGCAGCGCGGTGGTGCTGACCCTGGCGCTGACCCTGTTCGCATCGTGGGCGATGGGCTTCACCCTCAACCGGGTGTCGCTGTTCGCGCTGATCTTCTCGATCGGCATCCTGGTCGACGACGCCATCGTGGTGGTGGAGAACATCCACCGGCACATGCGCGCCGGCGGCAAGACCCTGCGCGAGGCGATCCCGCCGGCGGTGGACGAGGTCGGCGGACCGACCATCCTCGCCACCTTCAGCGTGATCGCGGCGCTGATGCCGATGGCCTTCGTCAGCGGACTGATGGGCCCGTACATGCGGCCGATCCCGATCAACGCCTCGGTCGGCATGCTGCTGTCGCTGGCGATCGCGCTGGTCGTGACGCCGTGGCTGGCGCTGAAACTGCTGGCGCGGCATGCGCCGGCGGCGCCCGCTGCCGGCGGCGAATCGGCATCCGCCTCGCCGCGCCTGCAGCGCTTCTTCTCGCGCTTGCTGCAGCCGTTTCTCGCCCCCGCGCGCGGCGCGCGGCGGCGCGGCTGGCTGTTCGCCGGCATCGCCGCGTTGCTGGCGCTGGCGGTCGCGCTGGTCGGGTTGCAGTGGGTGGTGCTGAAGATGCTGCCGTTCGACGACAAGTCCGAATTGCAGATCGTGGTCGATCTGCCCGAAGGCAGCACCCTGCAGGACACCGACGCGCTGCTGGTCGCCCTGTCCGCGGTGCTCGACCGCAATCCTGACGTGCACGACTACCAGGGCTATGCCGGCACGTCGGCGCCGGTCAATTTCAACGGGCTGGTGCGCCAGTACGACCTGCGCCGCGGCAACAACGTCGGCGACCTGCAGGTGAACCTGGTCGACAGGCGCCTGCGCACGCGCCACAGCCACGCCATCGCGCGCGCGCTGCGTCCGGAACTGGCGGCGATCGCGCGCCGCCACGGCGCGGCGCTGAAGGTGGTGGAGGTGCCGCCGGGCCCGCCGGTGCTGGCGCCGCTGGTGGCCGAGGTGTACGGCCCGGACTATGCGCGCAGCCGCCAGCTGGCGCTGGCGTTGCAGCGGCGCTTCCAGCGCATGCCGGACGTGGTCGATGTCGATACCAGCGTGGAAAGCGCCGCGACGCGCGAGCTGATCGTGGTCGACCGGGTGCGCGCGGCGCGGCTGGGCGTGACGCAGGAGGCGATCGCCGACGCGCTGGCCGTGTCCGTGCAGGGCATGGATGCGACCTGGCTGCACGATGGCGCCTCCAAGTATCCGCGGCCGGTGCGGCTGCGGCTGGATGCGGCCGACCAGGCCGGCGTCGCGCGCATGCTGGCCTTGCGCGTGCGCGGCGGCGACGGCCAGCTGGTGCCGCTGTCGGAACTGGTCGCGGTGCAGCGTCTGCCCTGGGACGGCGCGATCTGGCACAAGGACCTGCTGCCGGTGGTGTACGTCACCGGCGACGAGGCCGGGCGCCTGGACAGCCCGCTGTACGGCATGTTCGACCTGGTCGGGCAGTTGCGCCAACACCGCATCGGCGGGCAGGCGCTGGCGCAGCACTTCATCGCGCAACCGACCGACAGCGCCGACTTCGCGGTCAAGTGGGACGGCGAATGGCAGATCACCTACGAGACCTTCCGCGACATGGGCATCGCCTACGCGGTCGGCCTGCTGCTGATCTACCTGCTGGTGGTGGCGCAGTTCCGCAGCTACCTGGTGCCGCTGGTGATCATGGCGCCGATCCCGCTGACGGTGATCGGGGTGCTGCCGGGGCATGCGCTGCTCGGCGCCCAGTTCACCGCCACCAGCATGATCGGCATGATCGCGCTGGCCGGCATCATCGTGCGCAACTCGATCCTGCTGGTGGACTTCATCGGCCAGGCGCTGGCGCAGGGCCGCAGCGCCGAGCAGGCGGTGGTGGAGGCCTGCGCGGTGCGCGCGCCGCCGATCGTGCTGACCGGGCTGGCGGCGATGCTGGGCGCGCTGTTCATCCTCGACGATCCGATCTTCAACGGCCTGGCGGTGGCGCTGATCTTCGGCATCCTGATCAGCACGGCGCTGACCCTGCTGGTGATCCCGCTGCTGTACTACCCGTTGGCGCGCCGCGCCGCCAGGGCCGCGTGAGCGCAATGCGCAGGCGCGTCCACGCGGTCTTTCCGGGGCCGGCGTAGAGTCGGCATTCACTGTCTGCGTCACTGCGGACCTGCATGAGGAGTTCTGCATGACCATCGGCGATCCGATCCGCGTCACCCTCGAGCAGGAGGCGGACTTCGCGTTCCGCATCCAATTCGACGAGACCGATCTGGCGCCGTGGCTGGGCGACGAGACCGCGCCGCTGGGCCACGAGCGCGGACCCAACCCCTCGCGCATCCTGCTGGCCAGCATCGCCAACTGCCTGGCCGCCAGCCTGCTGTTCGCGATGCGCAAGTTCAAGAACGATCCGGTCGGCGTGGTCGCGCACATCACCGCCACGCCGATGCGCAACGCGGACGGCTTCTGGCGCATTCCGCAGGCATCGGTGGAACTGCAATTGCCCGACGGCAACCAGGACTATGCGCAGCTGCAGCGCATCCTCGACCAGTTCGAGCAGTTCTGCGTGGTCACCCAGAGCGTGCGCCAGGGCATCGACGTGCAGGTCACGGTCAAGGATGCGCACGGCAACGTCCTGCTCGGCGACAAGAGCATCGAGGCCGGCGCGTGAGCGATCCGCTGCACATCGCCTGCCCGCACTGCCAGGCGCTGAACCGGGTGCCGGGCGAGCGCCTGGCGGCGGCGCCGCAATGCGGGCGCTGCCATCGCGCGCTGTTCGCCGGCGCGCCGGTGGCGTTGCACGCGGACAACTTCGCGGTGCACGCCGAGCGCAGCGACATTGCGCTGCTGGTGGATTTCTGGGCGCCGTGGTGCGGCCCGTGCCGGACCATGGCGCCGCACTTCGAAGCCGCCGCCGCGCAACTGGAGCCGCAGATGCGCCTGGGCAAGCTGGACACGCAGGCGCAGCCGGCGCTGGCGGCGCGCTTCGGCATCCGCAGCATTCCGACCCTGGCCCTATTGCGGCATGGCCGCGAACTGGCGCGGCAGAGCGGTGCGATCGGCGCCGCCGACATCGTGCGCTGGGCGCGGGCGCACGCCGGCTAGGCGTCCGTGGCGCCGAATTCGCATTGCGTTCCTGTAGGAGCGGCTTCAGCCGCGACAGGACTTACCGATGGAACCTGTCGCGGCTGAAGCCGCTCCTGCAGGGGGCGGGGACACATCCACACCGACACGGTGAGGCGTACGCCCGTCGCGCTACTTGCCCAGCGCCGCGTTCAACGTCGCCGCCAGGTCCGCGCCGGCCTGGCGCAGTTGCGCCTCGGCGACCGGGCGCCAGGTCGCCACGTAGTCGGCCGGCAGCTTGGCGCCGGGCGGGTAGAAGCCCGGGCGCAGCATGATCCGGCACGAGGCTTCGGCCCAGGCCGCGGCCGGCGGCGGCAGCGCGCTGCCGGCCGGCGACGGCGCCGGCAGCGGTTGCGCCTGCAGCTGCGCCAGGTAATGCGCCTCGTCCAGGCCGCGGCTGCGCAGCAGGCCGCTGTCCCACAGCGAATGCAGGTTGCTGCCCTTGCCCTCGAACTGGATCTGGAACGTGTTGGCGCCCTTGTCGTGGGCATAGCCGGCATGCAGCGGCTGCTGGATGTCGCCGGCGAAATGCACCACGAATTTCAGCGCCTGGGTCCGCGCTGCCTGCGGCTGGCTGCGGTCGGCGAGGATCGCGGCCTGGCGGCGCAGCGCCTCGACCGCGCAGTTGCCGTCGGGGCAATCGCGGGTCTGCTCGTAGTGGCACTGCTCTTCGCCGAGATTGACGTAGTGCCAGGGGCCGGTGCGCTTGCCCATGTCCGGGTCGCTTTCGCGCAACTGGTCGGCCCAGTTGGCGACGCCGGCCAGGGTCGGCTCGGGTTCGCCCTGCAGCAATTGCCGCACTTGCGCGCGGGCCTGCGGGGTGAGTTGCGTGTCGGCCAGATCGGCGACCAGGCGATGGCCCAGCGGACCCCAGGCGAAGGCGGCGGACGGCGCGGCGGCCAGTGCCGCGGCGAGCGCGGCGGAAACGAAGAGAGAGGATTTCATGCGCCGATTCTAGCCGGCGCCGATGACGCTGCCATGGCCGCGGCGGCGCACCGTTGCGCTGCCGCTAAGCCTCGCCCGTGCGGCCGAGGCACACCGGCGTGGGATCAGAAGTACAGCAGGTAGGCGAGGCCGTAGGTGACCGGGTCCAGCTTGGCCTTGCCGAGCTTGCCGCTGTCCACTTCCACGTCGCTGCGCATGCTGGTCCAGCGCGCGTCCACGCGCAGCGCGCTGCGCTCGCCGATCGCGAAGTCCACGCCGGCATGCACGGCCGGGCCGACGCTGTCCTTGAACTTGACGTCGTCGCTGGAGAACGCGCCCTTGCCGTCGGCGCCCAGGAACGTGGTGTAGTTGAGGCCGACGCCGACGAACGGGGAGATGTCGCCGTTGCCGTTGAAGTGGTACTGCAGCGAGAGCGTCGGCGACAGCGCCCAGGCGCTGCCGATATCGCCGCCCTGTTCCAGGCCGATCTTCTGCTGCCCGACCAGGGTCTGGATTTCCAGGCCGAGGTTGCCGCGGAAGAAGTATTCGTAGCTGAACGACACCGCCGGCGCGGTGTCGGCGCTGAAACGCTGGTCGCTGCCGCTCAGGGTGCCGTTCGAGGAACCAGGCACCATGCCGTGCACGCCGTAGCTGGTGGTGAAGTGGCCGGCCGACTGCGCCGCGGCGGGCAGGGCGATGGCGGCAAGGGCGGCGACTGCGAAACGGCGGAACGACAGGCGTGGCTTCATTGGGGACCCCCGGTGGCGGCGAATGGGCGGATGCGAATCCCAGTGTCGGCCCGGCGGCGACCGGTCCACATCCTTGTGGAGCGTAGTCTGCCAGAGAAGCGCGGCGCCCGTGCGGGGCTCAGAACTTCATCACGTAGGCCAGCCCGTATGCCAGCGGATCGATGTTCGCCGTGCCCATGCTGGCGCCGTCGACCTTGACCTTGCTGTCGATGTCGATCCAGCGCAGGTCCACCCGCAGCGCCGATTTGTCGGTGAGCGCGACGTCCACGCCGACGTGCGCGGCCAGGCCCCAGGAATCCTCCAGCTTGAGCTTGCTGCCGGCCAGCGCGCCGGTGGTGTCCTCGCTGAAGAAGGTGGTGTAGTTGATGCCGGCGCCGACGAACGGGGACACCTTGCTGGCGCTGTTGAAGTGGTACTGCAGCGAGACCACCGGCGGCAGGTGCTTGGTGCTGCCGACCTTGCCGACGCCCTTGACGTCGATGTCGTGCTTGAACGGCAGCGCGGCCAGCACCTCGATGCCCAGGTCCTGGTGCACGAAGTATTCGAAGGTGACGGTCGGCTTGATGTCGCTGCCGATGCTCAGCGGCAGGGTGCCGCCGGCCAGCTTGCCGTTGTCGGACTTCGGATTGACCTGGTGGGCGCCGATGCCCACGGTCCAGTCGCCCTGCGACTGCGCCAGCGCCGGCAGGGCGCACAGCGCGAGGGCGGCCGCCAGGCCGGACAGCAGGAGAGGGGAGGTCTTGCGCATGATGGGCGTCTCGTTTGGGTGTGGGCGCAGTGTCCTGCCGCCGCCGCGGCGCCGCCTTGATCCTGATCAAACGCGTCGACTGCGCGTGCCGGGCGCCATGCGGCCGGCCTGATAGAATGCTCGCCCCCTTCCATCCGCCGCGTCAGGCGCGGCCGCAGGAGCTACTGAAATGGCAATCAAGGTTGGCATCAACGGTTTCGGTCGCATCGGACGCAATGTGCTGCGCTCGGCGGTACAGAATTTCGGCAGCGACATCGAGATCGTCGCCATCAACGACCTGCTCGAGCCCGACTACCTGGCGTACATGCTGCAGTACGACTCGGTGCACGGCCGCTTCGACGGCGAGGTGTCGGTCGACGGCAATCACCTGGTGGTCAACGGCAAGAAGATCCGCCTGACCCAGGAGCGCGATCCGGCGGCGCTGAAGTGGGACGAGGTCGGCGCCGAGGTGGTGATCGAATCCACCGGCCTGTTCCTGACCAAGGAGACCGCGCAGAAGCACCTCGACGCCGGCGCCAAGAAGGTGATCCTGTCGGCCCCGTCCAAGGACGACACGCCGATGTTCGTGTACGGCGTCAACCATGCCACCTACGCCGGCCAGGCGATCGTCTCCAACGCCAGTTGCACCACCAACTGCCTGGCGCCGCTGGCCAAGGTGATCAACGACAAGTGGGGCATCAAGCGCGGCCTGATGACCACCGTGCACGCCGCCACCGCCACGCAGAAGACCGTGGACGGCCCCAGCAACAAGGACTGGCGCGGCGGCCGCGGCATCCTCGAGAACATCATCCCGTCCAGCACCGGCGCAGCCAAGGCCGTGGGCGTGGTGATCCCGGAGTTGAACAAGAAGCTGACCGGCATGAGCTTCCGCGTGCCGACCTCGGACGTGTCGGTGGTCGACCTGACCGTGGAGCTGGACAAGCCGGCCACCTACGCCGAGATCTGCGCCGAGGTGAAGGCGCAGAGCGAAGGCGCGCTGAAGGGCATCCTCGGCTACACCGAGGACAAGGTGGTGGCCACCGATTTCCGCGGCGACGCGCGCACCTCGATCTTCGACGCCGACGCCGGCATCGCCCTGGACAGCACCTTCGTCAAGCTGGTGTCCTGGTACGACAACGAGTGGGGCTATTCCAACAAGTGCCTGGAAATGGTCAAGGTGGTGGCGAAGTAAGCCGCCGCCCCGCCCACAAAAAAAGCGCCCGAGGGCGCTTTTTTTGTGCTTGCCAAGCGGCGCGGGCGCAGTGGCCGCGCCGGTGCTGCTCACTCGGCCTCGATGCGCATGTCCTCGCCGCTGCCGGTGACCTTGACCCGGCTGCCGACCGTCAGCCCGGCAACCTCGGCGCTGGGCTTGGACACCACGGTCTGCGACTTGTTGTCGAAGCGGATCTTCACCATGTAGTGCGCGGCCGGGCCGTTGCCGGCGATCTTGGCGCCCACGGTTTCGCCGGCGGCGGCGCCGGCCGCCTGCCCGGTGCCGACGCCCACCGAGCTCTTGCTCTTCAGGCCGAGGAAGCCGCCGGCCAGACCGCCGAGGTTGGCGGCGGCATTCTTGATGGTCTTGGTTCGCTCGGGCACGTCGGTATTCTTGTTCTCGATCGGCTCCAGCGCCACGATCTCGCCGTGGCGCGGACCTGCGGCCAGCGCCGGGGCGCTCAGCGCCAGCAGCGTCAATGCGATCGCCGACCAGGCGACACGGGCGAGTGAATTCTTTACGCTCATCGGATGTTCCCCTGTGTGTGCGAATCGAAAGCCGGCAACACGCGCGGCGACTATTTCTTTTTCTTCGGCCGGCCCCAGCTGCGGATATACGGCTGGCACTTGCTGCCCGCGAAATCGTAGCGGGTGATGATGCCCTCGGCATCGGCGACGAAGGTGATCTCGCAGTGGTGTTCGGCCGGCACGAAAACGGTCTGGCTGCGCTGGTTCTGCTCGAAGATCGGCGTGGGCGCCACGCCGTTGCCGCCGGGGGCCATGCCGATCACCCCGCCCTGCTCGGTCCAGTAGTCGGTCCGGTAATGCTCCTCCACACCGAAGTTATAGGTATAGGCGGTTTCGTGGGTCTCGGTGTTCTCCGAGGTGTACAGGCCGCGGTCCACCGGCCACTGCATCATCAGCTCAGCGGCGTCGTGGCCGAGCCAGCTGCGGGCGATGTCTTCGGGGCTGCCGAACATGTCGGCCGAGGCCAGCGGCGCCACGCCAAGCAGCGCCAGGGCGCACAGCGCGGGCAGCACGTGAGGGCGACGGAGCGTGGGCATTGCGGGGACGTCCTTGCGCTGGGGCGGTGATGCCGGATCCATGGGCCACGCGTGGAGTGTTCGCATCGCGCTGGCGCGATTTTTACCATGCCGTCCCGGCGCCGGCAAGCGTCGGCGCCGGTGCGCCGCCATGCCGATCGGGCGTGGACATCCGCGGCGACGCGTGCACTAATGCGCCGCTGGCCAGCGGATGTTCCCGCGCTGGCGTTGCAGGCAATGGACAGGGGGCACTCAATGGATTCAAGGAGCGAAAAAATGCAGATCAACCGTGTGTGGACGGGCGCCCTGGTGCTGGCCGTGGCGCTGGCGGCCACGGTGCCGATGCAGGCGATGGCGAAGAAGCACAGTGGCACGCCGAGCTGGATGAACGCCGACGGCGAGGTCACCAATTCCTCGGAGGTCGAAGCCGGCTACGGCGAGACCGTCAAGGGCGTCAACGACTACGAAGGCGAGATCACCGGCAAGCCGGCGCCGGACAGCAAGTTCACCCAGCTCAAGATCGGCATGCCGATGAAGCAGGTGACCGACCTGATCGGCGAACCCACCGACCAGGGTTCCTACGTCACCGGCAAGGCCTTCATCCCGTTCTTCTACGGCGGCGACCGCTACCGCTACGAACTGGCCTACAAGGGCCAGGGCCGGCTGGTGTTCGCCGGCAAGTCGATGGGCAGCGGCGGCAACCTGATCTGGATCATCCACAACAAGAACGACAGCGGCTACCGCGAATAAGCGCTTGCCTCCAAGCCCGGGCCGCGTCGCGCGCCCGGGCTTTTTTTGTGCCTGCGAAACGGCGGTCGCGCGCGACTGGATGCCGCCGCCGCGGGTGTGGCGGGTGCATGCCAGCCGCCGGCGATGCGGATGCAGGTGCCTGGCCTGCCGCTCTTCGCGCAGGGGCTTCGCCGAGCAGGCCTGCCGTGGCGCCGTGCTCATCCCGCAGCGCCTGGGCGTGGCGACGCGTTTGCCGGCCGCGGGCGTTGCGCAGCCTCGGCGGCGCGCCTTGGGCGACCGCTGGCGGCAAGCCGGCGACGGCGCCACGTCGGGCTGCCGCGCTCACCTTCCGCTGTGCTTGCCTGCCGCCGGCGCCACATCCAGCGACGCGAGCATGGTGGCGCGGCACACCGCGAGGATCTCGTCCGCCAGCGGCGAATCGTCCGGGCAGGCCCGCGACATGACGATCGCGCCGAGGGCGTGCGCCAGCATGCCCAGGCGCTTGGCGCGCGCATCGCCAGGGCTGGCGCCGCTCGCTGCATCGTCCTCGCGCTGCAGGGCTGCCAGCATGCTTTCGACGCCGTCCGCGAACGCGGCCCGGATCGCCTCCGGCTCGCGTGCGGCGTCGCCGCCCAGCGCGGCCATGGTGCAGCCCACCGCGCGGGCATCGCGATGCGCGCGCGACACGTAGCGGCGGACGAATTCCGGCGTATCGAGCCCGCCCACCTGCGCCACGGTCTGCGCGATCCCGCATGCCGTCGCCTCCGCCATCAGGTCGGCCTTGGACGGGAAGTGCTTGTAGAAGCCGCCGTGGGTGAAGCCGGCGGCGGCCATCAGGTCGGCGACGCCGATCCCCTCGTAGCCGCGCTCGCGAAACAGCGCAGACGCGGTTTCGACGATGTGCGCCCGGTTCGCCTGTGCCTGCGCCCTGCTGACCTTCATCGCGGATGCCCCCAGCGGTGCTTTTCCAGGCGCAAGGATGCATTGATTTTGTTCATCATCAAAACCTTGACAGGTAAGATTATGACCATCATCATTGCGTGGCTTTCTTCGAGCCGCCTGCTTCCGGTGGCGCCGGCCCACCGCCACGACCTGTCGCGACGCCGACGCGCCTCCCTCCATCGAGAACCAACGCCACCATGTCCGACACCGCACTGTTCACGCCGTACCCGCTGGGCCCGCTGACGCTGGCCAACCGCATCGTCATGGCGCCGCTGACCCGCAACCGCGCCGGCAAGGGCCTGGTGCCCAGCGCGCTGGCCGCCACCTACTACGCGCAGCGTGCGTCCGCGGGCCTGCTGATCACCGAGGCGACGCAGATCTCGGCGGACGCGCAGGGCTACCAGGACACGCCGGGCATCTACACGCCGGCACAGGTCGAGGGATGGCGTGCGGTCACCGATGCGGTGCACGCCAGGGGCGGGCGCATCTTCATGCAGCTCTGGCACGTCGGCCGCGTCTCGCACGTGGACCTGCGCCCCGGCGGGACCGCGCCGGTGGCGCCCTCGGCGATCCCCGCCGCCACCAAGACCTTCGTCAACAACGGCTTTGCCGATGTCTCCGCGCCGCGCGCGCTGGAGCGCGACGAGCTGCCGCGCATCGTGGACGACTTCCGCCAGGCCGCGGCCAACGCCATCGCCGCCGGCTTCGACGGCGTGGAGCTGCATGGCGCCAACGGCTACCTGCTGGAGCAGTTCATCAAGGACGGCGCGAACCAGCGCACCGACGCCTACGGCGGTTCCATCGAGAACCGCGCGCGCCTGCTGCTCGAGGTCGCCGCGGCGGTGGCGCAGGAGATCGGCGCCGAACGCACCGGCGTGCGCATCTCGCCGGTGTCGCCGGCCAACGGCATCTCCTGCAGCGATCCGCAGCCGCAGTACGACTACATCGCCGAGCGGCTCAGCGCGCTGGGCATCGTCTACCTGCATGTCGTGGAGGGCGCCACCGGCGGGCCGCGCGACGTGGCGCCGTTCGACTACGCAGCGCTGCGCAGCCGCTTCAGGCAGACCTACCTCGCCAACAACGGCTACGACCCGGCGCTGGCCAGCGCCAGCCTCGCCGCCGGCAGCGCCGACCTGTTCGCCTTCGGCCGCGCGTTCATCGGCAATCCCGACCTGGTCGAGCGGCTGCAGGCCGGCGCGCCGCTGGCCGCACCGGATCCGGCCACGCTCTACGGCGGCGGCGCCAAGGGCTACACCGACTATCCGACGCTGGCCGAAAGCGCCGGCGGCTGACCGCACGTCTCCATCACGGCCACCGCAGCGTGGCCGCACCTTCCCTCCGATCAGAAGAGACCACGTCCATGAGCATCGCCCCCACCGTCCTCGTCACCGGTGCCTCCACCGGCATCGGCGCCCTCTATGCGCAGCGCTTCGCCCAGCGCGGCCACGACCTGGTCCTGGTCGCACGCGACAAATCCCGGCTGGACGCGCTCGCCGCGCGCCTGCGCGAGGAACACAAGGTCGCGGTCGACGTGCTGCAGGCCGACCTGACCGCACCGGCCGACCTGGCCGCGGTCGAAGCGCGCCTGCGCGACGACGCCAGCATCGGCATCCTCATCAACAACGCCGGCATGGCCCAGTCCGGCGGCTTCACCGAGCAGACGGCGGAGGGCGTCGAACGCCTGCTGACGCTCAACACCACCGCGCTGACGCGGCTGGCGGTGGCGATCGCGCCGCGGCTGGCGCAGTCCGGCAGCGGCGCGATCGTCAACATCGGCTCGGTGGTCGGCTTGGCGCCGGAATTCGGCATGACCGTCTATGGCGCGACCAAGGCCTTCGTGCTGTTCCTGTCGCAGGGCATGAGCCTGGAACTGGCGCCCAAGGGCGTGTACGTGCAGGCGGTGCTTCCGGCGGCCACGCGTACCGAGATCTGGGAGCGCGCCGGCATCGACGTCAACACGCTGGCCGAGGTGATGGACGTGGAAGAGCTGGTCGATGCGGCGCTGATCGGCTTCGATCGCCGCGAGCTGGTGACCATCCCGCCGCTGCACGACGCCGACCGCTGGGGCGCGCTCGACGGCGCCAGGCAAGGGCTGCTGGGAAGCATCCGGCAGGCCAATGCCGCGGAACGCTACCGGCCGGCTGCCTGAAGGCCGCGGTCCCGCATCTGTCGTCATCGAGGCCATCATCATGCAAACGCAACGCGATAGCTGGGTGCTGATCACCGGCGCATCGAGTGGATTCGGCGAGGAATTCGCCAGGCAGTACGCGGCGCGCGGCCACAAGCTGATCCTGGTCGCGCGGCGCCTGGACCGGCTCGATGCGCTGGCGCAGGCGTTGCGGCAGCAGCACGGCGTCGACATCCTCGTCGAGCAGGTGGATCTGTCGCAGATCGCCGCCGTGCGCGGGCTCCACGCCGGCCTGCAGGCGCGGGGCATCGAGGTCGAGGTGTTGATCAACAATGCCGGGCACGGGCTGCAGGGCCCGTTCCTGGACGGTGAGCTGGAGCCGGTGCTGTCGATGATCCAGCTGGATATCGCCAGCCTGACCGCGATGACCCACCTGTTCGGCCAGGACATGCGGCGCCGGCGGCACGGGAAGATCCTGCAGGTGGCCAGCCTGCTGGCCTACCAGGGCGTGGAGGACTTCGCGGTGTATTCGGCGGCGAAGGCCTACGTGCTGCGCCTGGGCGAGGCGCTGCATCGCGAGTTCGCGCGCGATGGCGTCAGCGTGACCACGCTGTGCCCGGGACTGACCGATACCGGCTTCGCGCGCGTCGCCCAGCAGCGGATCACGCCGCAGTTGAAGGCCGTGATGATGCAGACCCCGCCGGTGGTGCGTGCCGGCATGCGCGCGCTGGATGCCGGCCGCATCAGCGTCGTGCCCGGGCTGCTCAACAAGTTGAACGCGGTCTTCATGTGGGCGACGCCGCGCTGGATCCACCAGGCCGTGCTCTCCCGCATCCTCAACCGGTAACCGCCATGCGCCGGGGTTTGCGCGCGTTGTCGGTCCTGGCCTCGATCCCGTTCCTGGCGATCGCCTGCGTGTGGATGTTCTCGCCGGGTTAGGTGCTCGCGCACCGGAGCATCGGTGCCTCGCCGTCGGCCGGCCTGGTGGCGCGAAGAGGGCCGCGAGACGGCGCGGCTGCAGAAGGGACGCAAGGTGCTGATCCATGCCGGCTCCGGCGGCAGGCCCATTTCCATCTCCGGCCCGCCGGACCCGGACTTCGCCGCGCAACTTCGCCGCGCAACAAGGCCTGGCCTGGCCGCTGCGGCAGGCGATCCGCCTGCCGAGCGGCGCATTCGCAGGAAGGCCAGGCGGCGCTGAGTCGGCTACGCCTTCCTGTTCATGACCGCCAGCGGCAACCAACTGCGCGAGATCGGTGCGCTGCTCGAGGCCGGCATCATCAGGCCGGTGATCGACCGGGTATTCCCGTTGGAGGCGACCGCGCAGGCCCTGGGCTATGCCGAGAGCGGGCGCGCCATGGGTAAGTTGGCGATCGGGATCGGCCAGCACCGAGCGCGCGGGCCGTCCCGCGCGCTCAGCGCTACAGCGCCTGCAGGATCAGCGAATGCCAGCCTGTACGGTAGGTCTCGTAGCCGGGCGAGGCGGCATGCGCGATGCAGTGCGGGCGTCCGTTGAGATCGCTCAGCACCGCGCCGCGCGGCTGCTTGAACAGCGCTTCGCGGCCGGCGAAGTCGATCCGCTCCTGCAGCATGCGCCCGGCCGAATCGGCCAGCACCTGGCCGCGCTGGTCGACGATGCACACCCGGCTGCGGCCCCATTCCTGCTCCGACAGCGGCGTGCGCTGCACCACCGTCTGCGCCAGCGCGTCCCAGCGGAACACGATGCCGAGCACGCCCAGCACGCGGCCGTCGACGCGGCCGCCGTCGCGCACCGTGCACGAATACACCAGCACGCGTTCGCCATCGGCCAGGGTGCTGGCATGCACGCCCTGGAAGCCGAATTCCTCGCCGCTGCGGGTGCGCGTGGCGTCCTCGAACCAGGCCTGCGCGGACACGTCGCTGCCGGCCGAGGCGTACTGCTGCGGGCGGCCATTGGCGAGGATGCGGCCGTCGGTGCCGGCCAGCACCAGGTCGAAGTACACGGTGTACGAGTCCAGGATCTGGCCCATGCGCCGCGACGCGTAGGCGAGTTCGTCGTCGTCGCGGCCAGGCCGCGCGGCGGCGACGATGGCCGCGTCGGTGGCCCACCAGCGCACGTCGCAGCTGCGTTCGTAGAGATTGCGGTCGATCAGGTCGATGTTGCTCAGCGCCAGTTCGCTCAGGCGCGTGCGGCGCACGTCGTCGTCCAGCCGCTGCAGGGTGTGGCGCATCTCGGTGCTGGTGCTGGCGGCGACCTTGTCCAGATCCTGGGTGGCGTCGGCCACGCGCCGCGACAGCACGTCCATTTCCTGCGCGATGACGCTGAAACCGCGTCCGGCATGGCCGATCCGCGCCGACTCGATGCGTGCGTTCATCGAGATCACGTGGGTGGTGCGGTTGATCTCGTCGATGCGTTGCAACGAACGGCGCAGCTGTCCGAGCAGTTGGTCGGACAGGCCGACCACGGAACGGATGTGGTCGTCGATGCCCGCTTCGGTGGGTTTGGCTGGCAGGTTCATTGGCGCTGTCGGTGGGAGGGGAGGGAACAGCAGGCGCAACACGGGATAAGGGAGTTAACGGCCGCCGATGCACCGGCTTGAGGACGCATTTGCGCAGCGTCCGTCGCCGGCATGCGTTGCCGCGCCTGGGTTGCGCCGCCGGCGGCCGGGCCGCGGCGAGGGCGAACTCGTCTACCATCTGCGCCAGGACCGGCGTCGCCGGACCATTGGCACGCCGCCTGGCGGCGTGTCGTCTTGGGGATGGAGTCCGGATGGAAGGGTTGATCGTGCTGGTGGTGGTGGCGGTACTGGCGGTGCCGGTGCTGCTGATCGTGTTGCTGGTGGCGCTGGCGGGCGTGCGCCGGCGCGTGGCGGCACTGGAACTGCAACTGGCGCGGCTGCGCCGCGCCGCGCCGCAGGCGGCGCAGGTCGACCCTGGTTTCGATACCACCGATACCGATACCGGACGCGATGCCGAATTCGCTGCCGGGTTCGAGGACGAGGACGAAGCCGCAGCGCAGCCGTTCGCAGCGCCGGCGCCTGTCGCCAGTGCGCCCGTGCCGCCGCCGCTGCCGCCGCCGTTCGCAGCCCGGCCATCGGTGACGGGCGAGGCCAGCGGCACGCCGGTGACGCCACCGCCCGAGGCTGATGCGCCGCAGGGCCCTGGCCCGATCGAGCGCCTGCTGGCCGGCGCCAAGCGCTGGTTCACCGAAGGCAACGTGCCGGTCAAGATCGGCATGCTGGTGCTGCTGGCCGGCGTCGCCGCGCTGCTGAAATACGCCGGCGACCAGGGCTGGCTGCGCATGCCGATCGAACTGCGCTATGCCGGCATCGCCGCCGCGGCGCTGGCCGGACTGGGCTTCGGCTGGCACCAGCGCGAACGCAAGCGCAGCTTCGCGCTGGCGCTGCAGGGCGGCGCGATCGGCGTGCTGCTGCTGACCGTGTTCGCCGCGTTCAAGCTGTCCGCGCTGATTCCGGCCAGCGCGGCGTTCGCGCTGAGCATCGTGCTGGTGGCCAGCATGTGCGTGCTGGCGGTGGTGCAGGAATCGCGCACGCTGGCGGTGCTGGCCACGCTGGCCGGGTTCCTGGCGCCGATCTGGCTCTCCACCGGCAGCGGCAATCATGTCGGCCTGTTCTCCTACTACGCGGTGCTCAACGCGGCGGTGTTCGCGATCGCCTGGTATCGGCCGTGGCGGGTGCTGAACCTGCTCGGCTTCGGCTTCACCTTCGGCATCGGCACGCTGTGGGGCGTGCTGCAGTACCAGCCGGCGAAATTCGCCAGCACCGAGCCGTTCCTGCTGCTGTTCTTCGCGTTCTACCTGCTGATCCCGATCCTGTACGCGCGGCGCCAGCCGGCCACGCGCGGCAACCTGGTCGACGGCAGCCTGGTGTTCGGCACGCCGCTGGTCGCGTTCTCGCTGCAGGCCGGGCTGTTGCGCGGCGAGGGCCTGCCGTTGGCGCTGTGCGCGCTGGGCCTGGCCGCGGTGTACGCGTTGCTGGCCGCGGCACTGATCCGGCGTGAGCGCTTCGCGGTGCTGGGCCAGGCCTATGCGCTGCTGGCGGTGGGCTTCGCCACGCTGGCGGTGCCGTTGGCGCTGTCCGCGCGCGCCACCGCCAGCATCTTCGCGCTGGAGGGCGCGGCGCTGGTGTGGCTGGGGCTGCGGCAGCGGCGCTGGCTGCCGCAGGTCAGCGGCGCCGGCCTGCAGCTGGCGGCGGCGATCGGCTTCGTGCTGGGCTGGGACCTGGCCTGGCACGATGTCCATGCGTTGGCCAATGCGACCTTCATGAGCGGCGCGCTGCTGGCCCTGGCCGGTGTCGCCAGCGCCTGGAGCTACCGCCGTGCCGGCGCCGACACGCCGGCCCTGGTGTATTACCTGTGGGGCCTGGCGTGGTGGTGCGGGATCGGCGTCGCCGAGATCGAACGCTTCGTCGCCGCCAGCGCGCAAGCCGACCTGTTGCTGGCCTTCGTCGCGCTCAGCGGCTGGCTCGCCGCCGAGGCGCAGCGCCGTTGGCCGGCACGCGCGCTGGCCGCGACCACGCTCGGCGGGCTGTTGCTGGCGCTGCCGTTGGCGGCGTTGCAGGCCGATGCGCATGGCCAGCCGTTCGCCGGGCACGGTGCCTGGGCGTGGACGCTGTTCGCGGTGCTCGGCGTGCGCAGCCTGATCTGCCTGCGCGGCAGCGGCGGCTGGGTGGCGCGCGCGGCGCAGTTCGCGTGGTGGCTGGTGTGGCCGTCGGTCCTGTCGCTGCTGGGCATGTGGCTGGCGCGGCGCTTCGCCCTGGCCGAGGGCTGGCAGTGGGCGTTGCTGCTGGCGCCCTGGCTGCTGGCGGCGGCGCTGTCGCTGCTGCGCTGGCCGTGGCTGGCCGCGCCGCTGGGCGCGGACTTCGACCGTTGCCGCGGCGCGCTGCAAGGCAGTTATTTCGGCCTGCTCGGGGCGGCGTGGCTGTGGACCCTGTGCGTGCCCGGCGCCAGTGCGCCGTTGCCGTGGGTGCCGGTGCTCAATCCGCTGGAACTGACCCAGCTGCTGGTGGTGGCGCTGGCCGCGCGCTGGCTGTGGTCGCCGAACGCGCCGGCGCCGTTGCGCGGCCAGCGCCTGCAACTGCTGGCCGGCGCCGGTTTCCTGTGGGTCACCAGCGTGACCCTGCACGCGGTGCATGTCTGGAGCGCGGTGCCCTGGCATGCGGTGCTGTCCGATGGCGTGGCGCAGACCAGCCTGACCGTGGTGTGGAGCGTGCTCGGCGTGCTCGGCTGGGTGCTCGGCTCGCGCCGCCGCCAGCGCGGCCTGTGGCTGGCCGGCGCGCTGCTGATGGCGGTGGTGCTGGGCAAGCTGCTGCTGGTGGATCGCGGCAACCTCGGCAATGTCGCCGGCATCGCTTCGTTCATCGCTTACGGCCTGTTGTGTACCGTGGTCGGCTATTTCGCGCCGGCACCGCCGCGCGCCAGCGAACCGGCCGAGGAGGCCCATCCATGAAACGCCCGATCCTTGCGGTCCTGCTGTTGGCATTGGCGCCGCTCGCGGCATCCGCCGCCAGCCAGCGCGACGACTATGCGCAGCAATGGCCGTTGACCCTGCAGGACCCCGCCGCCGGCGCCTACCGCGTGCAGCTCGACGACGCGGTGTACCGCAGCGCGCATCTGGCCTCGCTGGGCGACGTGGAGGTGTTCAACGCCGCCGGCGACGCGCTGCCGGCGGCCCTGTTCGCCGCCGAGCAGGCCGAAACCACGCCGCGCCGGCAGCCGCTGCCTTGGTTCCCGCTGCCGGCGGTGGCCGGTGGCGGCGCGGACGACCTGGAGCTGATCGCCGAGCGCGATGCCGACGGCAGCGTGCGCCGCATCCGCACCCGGATCGCCAGCGGCACGGTCGACGCCGCCGAGGCCGGCTGGCTGATCGACGCCAGCGCGCTGCGCGAGCCGTTGCGCGCGCTGTCGCTGCAGTGGGCCGCCGATACGCAGCCGCGGCAGGCGCGCTACCGGGTCGAGGCCAGCGACGACCTGCGCGATTGGGAGCTGCTGGTGCCGGAGGCGACCCTGGTCGACCTGGCCAACCAGGGCAATCGCCTGCAGCAGTTGCGCATCGCCATCGATCGCCAGGTGCGCTACCTGCGGCTGCTGCCGCTGTCGTCGGCGCCGCTGCCGCGCCTGACCGGGGTGCAGGCCGAACTGGCGCCGACGCCCGCCGCCGCCGATTGGCGCTGGCAGCAACTGGACGCGCTGCATGCCGATCCGGCGCAGCACAGCTTCGAGTTCGCATCGCCCGGCCGCTATCCGGTCGCGCAGCTGGACATCGCGCTGCCCGGCAACAGCGCGATCGAATGGCGCGTGCAGAGCCGCGACAGCGACGAGGCGCCGTGGCAGGACCGGGCTGGACCGTGGGTGGCCTACCAGGTCGGTGCCGGCGCCAGCCGCTCGCCGCCGCAGGCCTTGTCGCAGCCGGTGCGCGACCGCTACTGGCGGCTGCTGGCCACGCAGGATCCGGGCCGGCAGCGGCCAGCGCTGCGCCTGGGCTACCAGCCGGAAACGCTGATCTTCCTGGCCCAGGGCACGCCGCCCTACGCGCTGGCCGCCGGCAGTGCCCGCACCCAGCGCGCCGCCGCGCCGCTGGCCACCACGCTGCAGGCCTTGCGCACGCAACGCGGGCCGCAATGGACGCCGGCCACCGCCACGCTCGGCGCGGCGGTGCCGCTGGCCGGCGCCGCCGCCTTGCAGGCGCCACCGCCGCCGCGCGACTGGAAGACCTGGCTGTTGTGGGCGCTGCTGGTCGGCGGCGCGCTGATCGTGCTCGGCTTCGCCTTCAGCCTGTTGCGCAAACCGGCCGCGCCCGGCGCGGACTGAGCCGTCGCCGGCGCTGCTGCGCCACGCGCCTGCCGCGGCGCGTGGCCGCGTCGCGCGGTGCGGCCGGGCGTTGCGCGATGTCGCGATTTGCCGCTGCGCGGCCGACGCCGGACAATGCAGCCCTTCCGTCGCGCGTGCGCGATGGCCGAGCGCGCCTCCATCGGGCGTTGCAGCGGCGGCGCCCATGCCGCCCTCGGCCTGTTCATCCCCCAGCAACCCCACGATAGCGAGCAACCGACAATGCCCATCCTGCGAATGACCGATCTCGACCTGTCCGGCAAGCGCGTGCTGATCCGGCAAGACCTGAACGTGCCGATCGACGACAACGGCCAGATCACCTCCGAGCAGCGCATCCTGGCGTCGGTGCCGACGCTGCGGCACGCGCTGGAGCAGGGCGCGGCGGTGATGGTGACCTCGCACCTGGGCCGGCCCAAGGAAGGCGTGTGGACGCAGGCCGATTCGCTGGCGCCGGTCGCTGCGCGGCTGACCGCGCTGCTCGGCACCGAGGTGCCGCTGCTGCGCGACTGGGTCGACGGCGTGGACGTGCAGCCGGGCAAGATCGTGCTGCTGGAGAATTGCCGCATGAACGTCGGCGAGGGCAAGGACGACGAGGCGTTGTCGAAGAAGTACGCGGCGCTGTGCGACGTGTTCGTGATGGACGCGTTCGGCACCGCGCACCGCGCCCAGGCCTCCACCCACGGCGTGATCAGGTTCGCCCCGGTGGCGGCCGGCGGCCCGCTGTTGATGGCCGAGCTGGACGCGCTGGCCAAGGCGCTGGAGCACCCGGCCAAGCCGCTGCTGGCGATCGTCGCCGGCAGCAAGGTCTCGACCAAGCTGGAACTGCTGTCGAACCTGGTCAACAAGGTCGAGCAGCTGATCGTCGGCGGCGGCATCGCCAACACCTTCATCGCCGCGGCCGGCCACCCGGTCGGCAAGTCGCTGTGCGAGCCGGACCTGCTCGACACCGCGCGCAAGATCGTCGCCGATGCCAATGCGCGCGGCGCGGCGATCCCGCTGCCCACCGACGTAGTGGTGGCCAAGCAGTTCCTGCCCGACGCCGAAGCGACGGTGAAGGCGCTGGCCGACGTCGCCGACGACGACCTGATCCTGGACATCGGCCCGCAGACCGCCGCGCACTACGCCGAGCTGATCGCCAAGGCCGGCACCGTGGTCTGGAACGGCCCGGTCGGCGTGTTCGAGTTCGATGCGTTCGGCCACGGCACCGAGACCCTGGCGCGCGCCATCGCCGCCTCGCCGGCGTTCTCCATCGCCGGCGGCGGCGACACCCTGGCCGCGGTCGACAAGTACGGCATCGCCGGGCAGGTGAGCTACATCTCCACCGGCGGCGGCGCGTTCCTGGAATTCCTGGAAGGCAAGACCCTGCCGGCGGTGGCGGCGCTGCAGGCGCGCGGCGCGTGAGCGCCGACACCCTGTTCTTCGACCTGGACGGCACCCTGGTCGATTCGGAGGCCGGCATCGTCGGCAGCATCGTGCACACCTTCGAGCAGCTGCGGCAGCCGCTGCCGGCGCCAAGCACGCTGCGCGCCTGGATCGGCCCGCCGCTGCGCGACAGCTTCCAGGAACAGTTCGATGATCCGGCGCTGGTCGAGCAGGCGCTGGCGCTGTACCGGCAGCGCTACGACGTGCAGGGCTGGCGCGAGCACACCGTGTTCCCCGAGATCGGCGCGGCGGTGGCCGCGCTGGCCGCGGCCGGGCATCGCCTGGCGGTGGTGACCTCGAAGAACGAGCGCTTCGCCCGGCGCATCGTCGAGACGCTGCCGTTCGCCGCGCATTTCGAGGAGATCGTCGGCGCCAGCGACGACGGCCAGCGCCGCGCCAAGCCGGACCTGATCGCCGAGGCGCTGCGGCGGCTGTCGCTGCAGCCGGCGCAGTGCGTGATGATCGGCGACCGGCGCATGGACATCGAGGGCGCCAACCACCACGGCATGCGCAGCATCGGCGTGCTGTGGGGCTTCGGCGACGAGGCGGAGCTGCGCCAGGCCGGTGCCGGCGCGTTGGCCCTGGAGCCGGCGCAGTTGCCGGCGTTGGTTGGTTGAAGGCTGGGATTCGGGATTCGGGATTGGGGATGACCAGCCTTCGGCTGTTGAAGAGCCGGGATTCGTAGAAGCGGCCCGCTGCCGAACTCCCGCATCTCCCGGTTCGCTCCACGTGCGATGGCCTGCCTGCGCCGCTGGGCGCGCCGGGCCACCAGGTAATTGGCCTGGCAGCGAGCGGCGCAAGAGAGGCAAGGCAGGGCTGTGCGGCATGGATTCGCGGCGCTGGCCGGGCGCGGCCGGGACAGCGCAAGGGCGGCGCCGAGTCCGCATACTGTCCCGCACTGTCTGCAAGACATGCATGAATCCGCAGTGGTCTATGCCGATTCGCCATCCTGCCGTCGCAGTGCCTGTGCTAGTTTTGACGGCTTTTCCAGGGAACGACGTCTCATGATCGAACGCCAGCGCCGCACCAAGATTCTCGCCACCCTCGGCCCGGCCACGGATCCGCCCGGCGTGCTCGAGGACCTGTTCCGCGCCGGCGTCAACGTCGTGCGCCTGAATTTCTCGCACGGCGATCCCTCCGGCCAGGCCAAGCGCGCCGCCGAAGTGCGCGCCGCCGCGCAGCGCGTGGGCAGCGAAGTGGGCATCCTCGCCGACCTGCCGGGCCCGAAGATCCGCATCGAGCGCTTCGCCGCCGGCAAGGTGTCGCTGAAGGCCGGCGCGCGCTTCGACCTGGTCGCCGACGCCAACGCGCCGGCCGGCGACGAGAACGAGGTCGGCGTCAGCTACCTGGGCCTGCCCAACGACGTCAAGCCGGGCGACGTGCTGCTGCTCGACGACGGCCTGCTGCAGCTGCAGGTGGTCGAGGTCGACGGTTCGCGCATCGTCAACACCGTGCTCAACGACGGCGTGCTGTCCGACCGCAAGGGCCTGAACAAGCAGGGCGGCGGCCTGTCGCTGGGCGCGCTGACCGAGCGCGACAAGGAACTGATCGGCATCGTCGCCAAGATCGGCGTGGATTTCATCGCGGTGTCGTTCTGCCGCAACGCGCAGGACATGAACGATGCGCGCCGCATCGCCCGCGAGCACGGCTGCGACGCCGCGCTGGTGTCCAAGATCGAGCGCACCGAGGCGATCGAGAACCTGAGCGAGATCGTCGAGGCCAGCGACGTGGTAATGGTCGCGCGCGGCGACCTGGGCGTGGAGATCGGCGATGCCGAGCTGCCCGGCCTGCAGAAGAAGATCATTCGCGAGTCGCTGGCGCAGAACAAGGTGGTGATCACCGCCACGCAGATGCTGCAGTCGATGGTCGAGAACCCGATCCCGACCCGCGCCGAGGTGCTGGACGTGGCCAACGCGGTGATCGACGGCACCGACGCGGTGATGCTGTCGGCCGAGACCGCCGCCGGCGCCTACCCGGTCAAGGCGGTGCAGGCGATGGCGCGGATCTGCCTGGGCGCCGAGCGCCAGTTCGAGATGGACACCGATTTCGAGGCCGCGCAGCGCAACCTCGAGCGCGCCGACCAGGCGATCGCGATGGCGACGATGTTCCTGTCCGAGCACATCGGCCTGAGCGGCGTGGTCACCCTGACCGAATCCGGCGGCACCCCGCGCTTCCTGTCGCGGTTCCGCTCGAAGATGCCGATCTACGCGTTCACCCGCCACGACGGCGCGCGCCGCGGCATGGCGATGATGCGCGGCGTGTTCCCGATCAACTTCGACAGCCGCGGCCTGACCCCGCGCGAAGCGGCGCGCGCGGCGATCCGCCTGCTGGTCGAGGCCGAGCGCATGGGCCCCGGCGACCGCGTGGTGTTCACCAGCGGCGAGCACATGGAAACCCACGGCGCGACCAACACGCTGCGCCTGCTCGAGGTCGGCCCCGACGGCCGCGCCAGCGGCCTGGGCGAGCTGTAACCGAGCCGGCGTCGCCACGCCGGCCCACGACCGCGCGCTGCCTGGGCAGCGCGCGGTTTTTTTTTGCCTGCGCCGCGTCGCGGCGGCGCGTGTCGTCGTGCGGCAATGCGCGCGGCGTCGCGCATTGCGTCTACCGGATGGAAACGGTTGCAGGCATTCCGTGAAGGAATGGGCGGCGTTTGCCGCGATATACTTCGGGTTTCCCCCCGTGCCACAGGAATTCCATGAGCATCGAACAGCTTGCCGAAACCGCACAGGCGATGGTCGCCCCGGGCAAGGGCATCATCGCGATCGACGAATCCACCAGCACGATCGCCAAGCGCTTCGCCGGCGTCGGCATCGAGAATGTCGAAGAGAACCGCCGCGCGTATCGCGAGCTGCTGTTGACCACGCCGAAGCTGAGCGAGCACATCTCCGGCGCGATCCTGTACGACGAGACCATCCGCCAGAAGACCAGGGACGGCGTGCCGTTCCCGAAGTACATGGCCGAGCACGGCATCATTCCCGGGATCAAGGTCGACAAGGGCACGCATCCGCTGGCCGGCATGCCCGGCGAGCTGATCACCGAAGGCCTGGACGGCCTGCGCGCGCGCCTGGAGGAGTACTACAAGCTCGGCGCTCGCTTCGCCAAGTGGCGCGCGGTGATCACCATCGGCGAGGACACCCCGTCGGGCGTGTGCATCGAGACCAACGCGCATGCGCTGGCGCGCTACGCGGCGCTGTGCCAGGAGCAGGGCCTGGTGCCGATGGTGGAGCCGGAAGTGCTGATGGACGGCAACCACGACATCGAGACCTGCTACGAAGTCACCGAAGCCACGCTGCGTTCGCTGTTCGGCGCGCTGTACGAGCAGAACGTGGTGCTGGAAGGCACCATCCTGAAGGCGTCGATGGTCATCGCCGGCAAGGACTGCGACGAGCAGGCCAGCGTCGAGGAAGTGGCCGAGTCCACCGTGATGTGCCTGAAGAGCACCGTGCCGGCGATCCTGCCGGGCATCGTGTTCCTGTCCGGCGGGCAGACCGACGAGCAGTCCACCGCGCATCTGAACGCGATGAACCAGCTCGGCACGCTGCCGTGGCCGCTGAGCTTCTCCTACGGCCGTGCGATGCAGCAGGCCGCGCTGAAGCTGTGGTCGCAGGACATGAAGGGCAACTTCGCCAAGGCGCAGCAGGTGGTCTACGAACGCGCCAAGGAAAACGGCCTGGCTGCACTGGGCAAGTGGCAGGACTGAGTTCCAGCCAGGGAACGCACGAAAAACGCCGGCATCGCCGGCGTTTTTTGTTTCCGCCCCTCCTTCTCCCTGCCGGACCATGCCCCCTTTTCGGGGAAGGTGCCCCGAGGGGCGGATGCGGGTACGGGGCGTAGCCCTAACGAACTCTTTTAATGCAACACCGCCTCGCACCGCAGCTCAAGGCTTCAACGCCGCAGGCGCATGAAAGCGGTACCCGCTGTTGCGCAGCGTCTTCACCGGCAGCGGCCGCCCGCTGATCTCCTCCACGCGCCGTCGCAGCCGGTACATCTGCGTGTCCAGCCGGCGCCGATCGTAGTCGAGGAAATTCACCCCCAGCGTCTCGGCGATCTCGCGGTGGCCCACGCTTTCGCCGGCATGGCGCATCAGGCAGCCGAGCACCAGCAGGTCCTGGTGCGAGAGCGGCACCGGCGGCGCATCGGGCACGTTCAGGCGTGCCGCGGCCATCTCCAGGATCCAGCGCGCCGCCGGTGGCTGCAGCGCCAGGCGCCGGCCGAGCGAGGCCAGGGTCGCGGCGAGTTCGTCCAGGTCGGTGCCCTTGCCCAGGTAGTGGTCCGCCCCGATGTCCAGGCCGGAGATGCGATCGCCGCCGGTGTTGTGCGCGCTGAACACCACGATGCCCAGGCAATGGCCGGCGCGGCGAAGTTCGCCGATCAACTCCAGGCCGCTGCCGTCGGGCAGGCCCACGTCGATCACCGCCAGGGCCTGGCGCAGCGGATCGAAGCGCTGCCGGAACTCCGCGACGCTGGCCACGCAGGTGGCGATGTAGCCGAGATCCTGCAGGAACTCGCCGAGTTCCTCGCGCAGCACCGGCTCGTCTTCCAGCAAGATCACCTCGCCCATCGCGGCGGATCCTCGTGCATCGCGGTTTGCTGTAACTTAATCGGTTGGCAACCGTGCGGTATGGCAAATGATGGCGGAATGTCGTCGCTGGCTTGTGGGCGCATGGCTGGTGTTGGGGATGAGCGCGTGTCTGGCCGCGGAACCGGCACGGTCGCCGGCTGCAGCGCTGCCGCTGGCCGCCGCGCACCACGATGCAAGCGGATATCTGCAGCGCCTGGACGATCCGCACGGCCGCCTGGATGTCCGCCAGGCCGCTTCGGCGCCCGGCTGGACCCGGTTGCCTGCCGGCCTCAATGCGGGATTCACCACCGGCACCGTGTGGCTGCGTCTGCCGCTGCGGGTCGAGAGTGTACCGCCTGGAGGCTGGATGTTGCGATTGAGCAACGCCGTGATCGACGATGCGCAGGCCTATGCGAGCGTCGACGGCGGCGCCTGGCGCGCGCTGGGGCACAGCGGCGAGAACGTGCGGCGGCGCGACTGGCCGGTGGACTACCGCAGCCCGGTGTTCCAGTTCGCGCCGTCGCGTCCCGGCAACTACGTGGTGCTGCTGCGCTTGCAGAGCAAGAACGCCCTGGTCACCCGCCTGGATGTCTGGCAGCGGCTGCCGTTCGACAACCAGTCGCGGCGCGAGGGACTGCAGTTCGGGCTGTATTTCGGTTTCTATCTGTTGCTGATCTGCCTGCATCTGCTGTTCTGGATCGCCACGCGCGCGCGCATGAGCGGGCTGTTCGTGGTGTACCTGGGCGGCTGCGTGCTCAACGAAGCGATGTCGATCGGCCTGGTGCAGCAGGTCTCGGGATTGCCGGTGGCGTGGAGCGACAGCCTGCTGGGGATCAGCATCGCCTGCAGCCTGCCGGTGGGGTTCCAGGTCGCGAGCCGGCAGTTGAACCTGCGCGCCTTCCGTCCGCGATTCGTGCGCTGGAGTTCGCGGCTGCTGTGGACGGTCGCGCTGTTCTGTGCGGCGTGCGTACTCGCTGGCCACTACGCCTGGGGCATGCAACCGGTACAGGCGCTGGCCCTGCTGGAGATCCTGGTGGTCGCGGCACTGGCGCTCGGCCTGCTGTGGCGGCGCTACCCGCCTGCGCTGTTCTTCGTGCTGGCCTTCTTCCCGTTCTACCTGGGGGTGACGCTCGGATTTCTGCGCAACCTGGGGATCGTCCCGGTCAACGCGTGGACGCAGTACGCCACCACGCTCGGCACCATGCTGCACATGACGCTGATGAGTTTCTTCATCATCGGCCGCTACGAGCGGCAGCGGCGGATCCGCGAGCGGCGGCATGCCAATGCCGCGGCGGAACTGGCGCGCCGGCACGGCATGAAGCTGGAGCGCGAGGTGGCGCTGCGTACCGCCGAACTGCGCAGCGAGATACGCCGGCGGCAGTCCCTGGAGGACGAACTGCGCGCCTCGCTGGAGACCGAGCGCAGGGTGATGCAGGAACAACGCGATTTCGTGGCGATGGTGTCGCACGAGTTCCGCACGCCGTTGGCCGTCATCATGACCTCGGCCCAGCAACTGGCGCGCAAGCTGGAGGCGCCGCCGGAACGCAACCGTGTGCGCTGCGGCAACATCCGCAACGCGGCGCAGCGGCTGCTGGCGCTGGTGGACGAGTACCTCGCCGACGACCGCATGGGCGAGGCCAGTCCGCAATTGCGGCTGCAGCATTGCGCGCTACGCACGCTATTGGACGAGTTGTGCCGGGACTTTCCGCCGCAGCGCGTGGTCTGCGACTACCAGACCGACGACGACAGCCTGCTCACCGACGCCGGCCTGTTGCGGGTCGCCTTGCGCAATCTGATCGCCAATGCCGACCGCCATTGCCCGCAGGGCGAATCGATCGGCATCCGGGTGCGCGGGCGCGGCGAAGGGCTGCGGGTGGAGATCGCCAACCCTGGCGAGCGCATTGGCGCTGCCGACCGCGAGCGCCTGTTCCAGAAGTACTACCGCGGGGAGAACGCGAGCAACACGCCCGGCGCCGGACTCGGCCTGTACCTGGTACGCAGGATCGCCGAACGGCTCGGCGGCTGGGTGGGGCTGGCTGGTGACGCATCCGGGACGTCGGTCTGCTTCGTGCTGCTGCTGCCGCGCCGTGCGAGCGCGCGGATCGCGTTGCCGTCGGCGGCGGCGTTCGATCCCTGATGCCGGGTCGCCGCGCGCCGGCTGCCATGGGCGGCCGCGCGCATCCAGCGCGCGGACTCTGTTGCGGAAGACGGCGCACGTGCACGGTACGCTGCATGCGCTCGGCGCACAGCGGCCATCCGAGACGCCGCAATGGTGGCGCCCGGGCCCTGGACGCCGCAAGCAGGCGTCCAGGGCCCGGCATCGGCTATTGCTGGATGATGCAGGCTTCCGCGGGCAGGTTGGATGCGCCCTGGCTGCAGGCGAATGCCGGCGGGCGAACGCCACCGTCGACGATCATGATCGACGCGTTGCCGGACACGGCGCCGCCGCCCTGGGCCTGAGCGCTCGCCGCCAGCTCCCTGGCGACCTCGTCGCTGGCCTGCGGAGCGCTCGGCAGTGCCGAACCGGCATCGCCGCTCCATGCGCTTGCCGCCACCGAGCTGTTGATCGCCTGCACCGTCGCATTGCCCAGCTCGATGCCGGGGTTGGTCCCGCCGCCACTCGCGGCCTGGACGGTCAGCACGCCATCGACATAGTTGATGACGTAGTTGGACAACCCGCTGCCGGTGGCGCCGGACGCGGTGATGGCATAGCGGCCGACCGCGGCGCCAGCGGCCGCACCGGTGCTGCTCAGCGAAACGGTGGACACCGCATCGCCATTGACCAGACCGGAGACGCTGTAGCCGCTCAGGTCGAGCGCGCTGCCATAGGTCTTGCTGCTATCGGTGGCGACGATGCGCAGCGTCGCCGGATCGACGCTGAGGCTGCCGTCGACATAGCTGATGACGTAGTTGGACAGGCCCGTGCCAGTGGCGCCGGAGGCGTTGATGGCATAGCGGCCGACGCCTGCGGTGGCGCCCGCACCGGTGCTGCTCAGCGAAACGGTGGACACCGCATCGCCATTGACCAGGCCGGAGACGCTGTAGCCGCTCAGGTCGAGCGCGCTGCCGTAGGTCTTGCTGCTATCGGTGGCGACGATGCGCAGCGTCGCCGGATCGACGCTGAGGCTGCCGTCGACATAGCTGATGACGTAGTTGGACAGGCCCGCGCCAGTGGCGCCGGAGGCGTTGATGGCATAGCTGCCGACGCCTGCGCTTGCAGCTGCACCGCCGCTGCTCAGGGTGACGCCGGAGACCGTATCGCCATTGACCAGGCCGGAGACGCTGTAGCCGCTCAGGTCTAGCGCGCTGCCGTAGGTCTTGCTGCTGTCGGTGGCGACGATGCGCAGCGTCGCCGGATCGACGCTGAGGCTGCCGTCGACATAGCTGATGACGTAGTTGGACAGGCCCGTGCCAGTAGCGCCGGAGGCGTTGATGGCGTAGCTGCCGACGCCTGCGGTGGCGGCTGCACCGGCGCTGCTCAGGGTGACGCCGGAGACCGCGTCGCCGCTGACCAGGCCGGAGACGCTGTAGCCGCTCAGGCTGGCGGTGTCGCCGTAGGTCTTGCGGCCGCCGGATGCCGTCACCGTCAGCGACGCCTGGGCGATGGTGACGCTGCCGTTCGCCGAATAGCCGATGTCGTAGCCCTGCTGGCTGGAATACAGTCCGCCGATGGCGAGGCCGCCGTTGCCGGTGGAGTAGGTCCCCGCATTCTTGCCGGTGGTCGCGTAGCTCAGCGACGAACCGAACAGCAGGCTGCTGTCGACGTTGCCCGACGTCGTGTAGCCGGACGCCGAGCCGCTGGCGACGGTGCCGTCGTAGGTCTTGTTCGCGCCGGAGACGTTGGTGTTGACCGTGAGCGACTTCAGGAACGTGCGCAGCAACGGGGTCGTGTCGCCGTCGTAGATGCGCCAGGCCAGGCCGGTTCCGCCGCTGTCGTCGATGTTCCAGCCGGCATCGGTGAAGGTGGACAAGGTGGTCAGCTGGGTCCAGGTCTTGCCGCCGCTGTAGCCGTCGATGCTGCCGCCCGCATTGCCGGCCACGTTCAAGCCGGTGTTGATCGCATTGCCGCTGGCGTCGGTGGTGGCGAAGAAGCTCGCGCCGATGGTGCCGTTGGAATTGGATCCGACCAGTCCGCCGACCGCATTGGTGCCGGATACGCTGCCCGTGGCGTAGGAGTCGCTGATGCTGTTCCTGTAGTTGACGCCGACCAGGCCGCCGACATACGCATTGCCGGCGACATTGCCGCTGGCATAGGTGTTGGCGATGGTGCCGTCGTAGTTGTAGCCGGCCAGTCCGGCGACATACATGTCGCCGCTCGCGGTGCCGGTGGCGTAGGCGTTGGCGATGCTGCCCTCGTCGTTGTAGCCGACCAGCCCGCCGATGTAGTCGTCGCCGGAGACGTTGCCCGTGGCGTAGACCCTGCCGACGGTCGCCGAATCGTTGTAGCCGACCAGTCCGCCGACATAGCTTCCGCCCGACACGTTGCCGGCGGCGTATGCCGATTCGACGCTGCCGCCGGACAGGCTGCCGACCAGTCCGCCGGTGTCGTAGGTACTGCCGGTCACGGCACCGGTCGCATACACGTTGCTGATCGTGGTGCTGGAACTGCGGCCGACCAGTCCGCCGACGCTCTTGGTTCCGGAAACATGGCCGCGGGCATAGGCGTTCTGGATGCTGCTGGACGCCGCGAGGCCGACCAGGCCGCCTGCGCTGGCCGTGGTCGCGGTGACGTCGCCGGTGGCATGGACGTTGCGGATGGTGCTCTGGGTCGCGCTGCCGATCAGGCCGCCGACGTTGTTGCCGGTGGCCGAACTGGTGCTGGTCACGCTGCCGCTGGCGCGAGCGTCGTCGTAGGTGCCCTGATAGTCGTTGCCGACCAGCCCGCCCACGCTGCTGCCGCCGGAGACCGTGCTGCTCGAGGACGAGGCGGAAATCGATCCGGCGTTGTTGCTGCCGATCAGTCCGCCGACGTAGTTGCCGCTGTACGCGCCACCGCTGGCGACGACGCTGCCGTCGGTCCGCGCGCCGGAAACCGTCCCGCCGATGTTGTAGCCGACCAGGCCGCCGATGAAGTTGCCGGTGCCGGCAACGCTGCCGGAGGCGGAGACGCCGCTGATGCTGCCGGCGTTCTGGCCGACCAGGCCGCCGACATACGCCGTTCCGGACACGCTGCTGCCGGTCAGCGTAAGGTCGCGGATCGTGCTGCCGCTGCCGGTCACGCCGAACAGGCCGACGTCGTTCTCGGCGCTGCGGGCGATGCGCAGGCCGCTCAGCGTGTGGTTGCGTCCGTCGAGGCTGCCGCTGAAGCCGTGGGTGGCGTCGCCGATCGGATCGAAGCCGGCGCTGCTCCACATGCCGCTGGCGTTGCTGCCGGAGGTCTGGCTGGCATCGATGTCGGCGGACACGCTGTAGCTGGCCGACAGGTTGTAGGCCATCAACTGCAACTGGTGGGCGTTGGCGATGCGGGTGCTGTACTCGCTGGCCAGGAACGGGCGCGTCTGCCCCTCGATCATGATCCAGGCTGCGGCGCCGTTGCCGTCGGTGGCCGCGTAGACGTCGCTGGTGCCGCCGACCAGCGACCAAGTGCCCAGCGCGCCGTAGCTGGAATGGGCGTAGCGGCTGCCGCTGCCGATGCTGGCAACGTTGGACGAGGTCGAATTCTCGAAGCTGTAGCCGATCGCATTGGCCTGTCCGGAACTGCTCGCGTCCCAATAGGCATTGCTGAGGCTCGAGTTGTAGCGGTGGTAGCCGACCAGGCCGCCGACCGACGCCGCCGACGTATTGGTGGCGGTCACCGTGCCGGTCGCGTAGACGTGGTCGAGGGCCGCCTCGTAGGTATAGCCCACCAGGCCGCCGACCTCCGACGTGGCGCTGACGTTTCCGGTCGCATAGGCCCCGCTGATCGAGCTGCCGACGATCTGCCCGACCAGGCCGCCAGCGTTGTTGCCGGAGGCGGACACGTTGCCGGAGGCGTAGACGTTGGTAAGAGCGCCGGAGCTATAGCCGACCAGGCCGCCGACATAGGCCTGGCCGGTCACATTGCCGGTGGCATAGGACGCGCTGACCGTGCCGGTGTTGGACCCGACCAAACCGCCTGCGTAGCGGTAGGTGCCGCTGACGTTGCCGGTCGCGTACGAATCGCTGATGGTGCCGCCGTTGTAGGCGACCAGCCCGCCGAAATAGGTCCCGCTCGCGCTGACCGCGCTGCTGGAATGGCTGGCGGTGATGGTGCCGTCGGCGTTGTAGCCGACCAGTCCGCCGACGTAGTTGGCGCCGCTGACGCTGCCCGTGGCGTAGACGTTGCTGAGCGTGGCCCGGCTGGTGCCGGCGAGGGCGCCCACGTAGTTGCTGCCGGAGACCGTGGCGTCGACCAGGCCGAGGTCGCGGATGGTCGCGGTGCCGACATAGCCGAACAGGCCGACGTAGTTGTTCCCCGAGTTGATGCTCAGGTTGCTGATCGTGTGACCCAGGCCGGCGAAGGTGCCGCTGAACTCGCCGGAGGCCGTGCGGGCCATGATCGGCGATCCATACGTGGTTCCGCCGGCATCCAGGTTTCCAGCCAAGGCATAGTTGCCGGTATTGCCCACCACGTTCTGCAGGTCGTCCAGGGAGTGCAGCAGGGTGTAGGCATCGCCATTGATGCTCAGCTGGGCATTGCTGCCGCCGAGGCTGACGGGAGCGTTGACGGTGTAGTCGGTGCCGCTGGCGACCGCGCCGTTGGCGGTGTAGCCGCCGTAGTTCAGCACCAGGCCGGCGTTGCTGCCGGTCGCGGTGATCGCGGCATTGAGGTTGATGTCGTGGTAGGCATCCAGGGTCAGCGTGGTGTTGCCGCCCCAGCTGATCGCCGCGTTCACGTTGATGTCGCCGCTGCCGCCGCTGGTCACGCTGCCGGGGCCGCTGGCGGTGGTGCTGGTGGTGATCAGGGTGACGTTGGTGCCGCCGTCCAGCGCGCTACCGATCGTGCTGGCGGCGGCGCTGTCCACGCTGAGGTCTTCCGGGTCGACCAGCCAGGTCCCGGCCGCGCCGGTGCCGGCGGCCTTGGCGGCGACCGCGATTCCCGAGAAGTCCACCGTGTGCCCGCTGGTTTCGAGCAGGCCGCCGTCGCCGTTGCCGGCGCCGTTGGCGGCCAGCGACCCATGCACCGCGGTGTGGCCATTGGACCAGACCACGATCGAGCCGCCGTTGCCGGCGCCGGTGGCGCTGGCGTCGAGGACCGCGTCGCTGGCGACCGTGGCCGAGCTGGCCTGCAGCAGATGCTCGCCGCCCTGGTAGCCGCCGCCGATGCGGATGCTGCCGCCGGCGGTGGTGCCGGTGGCATCGATGCGGCCGCCGACGTCCACCGCGGCGTCGGAAAGCAGCTGCACGCTGCCGCCGCGGCTGCCGGAGACGTCGATGCTGCCGCTGCTGGCGATCGCGCCGCCGTTGGCGACGAACCTGACGCTGCCGCCGGAGGTGTCGATGGCGGAGGCCTCGATGGTGCCGGTGTTGTTGATCAGCAGGTCGGAAAGGCCGTTGCTGGCGGCCTGCAACAGGATCTGGCCGCCGCCGGCGCGCAGGCTGCCGCTGTTCTCCACCGCCGCCTCCGTGCCGTCGACGGATTGGCTGGCGGCGGCGACCAGCTGCAGGCCGATCGCGCCGGCGCTGTCCATGGTCACCTTGACCTGGTCGGCGGAGAGCAGGCGGATGGCGCCGTTCTCGGCGGCGATCGCGCCGCTGTTGGCGACGTGGTTGCCGACCAGGTTGACCGAGCCGCCGCCGCTGGCGGCGATGCTGCCGCGGTTGACCACGCTGGCGGCGGCGTGGTCGCCGCGGGCGAGCACATAGGCGTTGTCGTCGTCCTCGGCCAGGCCGAGCGAACTGGCGACCAGGCCGCCGACGTTGACCTTGGCGTTGCTGCCGAACAGGATGCCGGCCGAGTTGATCAGGAACACGTTGCCGTTGGCGCGCAGGCTGCCGTCGATGCTGCTGGCGCCATGCGCCGCGTCGATCAGGTTCAGCGCGACCGCCGAACTGGAGGGCTGCACGAACACCACGCTGGCGTCCTTGCCGACATTGAAGCTGTTCCAGTTGAGCACGGCCTTGGCCGCGTTCTGGTCGATGGTCAGCGTGGCGCCGTTCTGCGACACGTTGGCGCCGGTGGCGGCGGACAGCGATGGCAGTCCGCCCGCATGCGCGGGCGCGGCCAGGGCCCAGGCCAGGGCCAGCGGCAGCAGCGGCGCCGACAGGCGCGCGGCGCCGCGCGGGCCGCCGCCGGCATGGCCGGTGGCGACTTCGGAGGCGACCTGGAGCACGCCGAGATTGCGGTTGAAGACGAGGCGGTAGATGCGGTTCATGGTGGTCCCCAGGTCAGAAGGTCAGGCCGAAACGGGCCCAGTAGCGCAGGTCCTTGCCGTCGGCCGGCTCGGTGCCGCCGGTGGGCTTGGCCGCGGCCAGGTCCAGTGCCAGCCCATGCCAGTGGGGAAGGCGGAAGTTCAGGCCGACGCCGGGGCCCTGGAACGTGGTGACGGCGTCGTACACGGCGCGGTTGGCGCCATTGGGATAGACCCGGCCATAGTCGTAGAACACGCTGGCGGTCAGCAGTTCGCTCCAGGGGCGGCCGCCGAACGGCGAGGCGGCGCCGGCGAAGCCCGGGGCGTCGACCTGGTATTCCAGGCTGGAGTCGAAGCCGCGATCGCCCAGCGCGCTGCCGAGCGCGAACGCGCGCACGCTGGTGGGGCCGCCGAGCGAGAACTGTTCCAGCGGGGTCAGGGTGTCGTCGCTGTATTGGCCGTTGAGGCGCAGCTGCAGGCGCTGGGTGGCGGTCAGGCCCTGCAGGCGGGTGTAGGCCAGGCGCGCGACCAGGAAGTGGCGGTCGTGCTGGGCATACAGGTAGTCGGTACGCGGCGAGTCGTCGTCCAGCGCGCTGCGCACGCTGAGCTGCAGCATGTCGATCGCATGCCGCTGGCGATCGTCGTGGCGGAACGAGGCGCCGAGTTCGACCACGTCGAACTTCTGCTTGGACAGCAGCACGCCCAGGCCCTGGATGCGCGAACTTTCCTGCACCAGGTGCAGCCAGCCCTGCATGCGCCAGGCATCGGTATTGCGGAATTTCCAGTCCAGGCCCAGCGATGTCTGCTCGGTCGGCCCCTGGATGTCCAGCGCGGCGAACGCGCCGGTGTTCAGATCGACCAGGCTGCGGGTATAGGCGGCGCTGACGCCCAGGCCCGGAACGTCGGCGATCGGCGCCTGGTAGGCGACGCTGCCCTGCCAGTTGTTGGCCGGATCGAGCGCATAGGCGTAGCTGGCGGAGAAATGGTCGCCCAGGCCGAGCGGGTTGTTCCAGTCCACGCCGAGCTGGGCGCGATAGCGGCCGATGCTCTCGGTGCCGTAGTTGCTGGCGCCGACGCTGACCTGCAGCGGGCGCTCTTCGCTGGCCTGGATCACCACGTCGGTCTCGCCGGGCTGCGCGCCGGGCTTGAGCACGGAGGTGACGGAGACGCCCGGCAGGTCGCGTGCGTACAGCAGCGCCGACTGCAGGTCCTGTTGGCGCAGGATCTGGCCCTGCAGGGCCAGCGCCGGGCTGGCGATGAGGCGGTCGTCGTAGCGGCGCGCGCCCTCGACGGTGATCTTGCCGACCCGGCCTTCGGCGACGCGGATCTCGACCACCTGGTCGGGACCGAGGGTCTGGACCGGCAGGTAGGCGCGGGCGACCAGGAAGCCGGCCTGGCGATAGGCCTGGGTCAGCGCATCGGCGATCTGCTGCAACTGGGCGAAGCTGAGCTGGGCCGGGACCGAGCCGCCGCCGAGTTCGCGCAGGCGTGCGTCGGCCAGCGCCTGCAGGCGCTGCGCGCCGATCTGCTGCCGGGGATGCTCGCCGACGCCGGTCACGCGGATCGCCTGCACCGCGATCGGCGCCGCCGCGGCGGTGGAGGTGCCGGCCGCGGGTGCGGCGTCTTGCGCAAGCGCCGGCGCGCAGGTCAGGGTCAAGGCCAGGCTGGCGGCCCAGGGCAGCGCGAACAGGGCATTCGCCAGCGTGCTGGGACGCGGACGGCAGGAAATCGTCATGATGTTAAGGCGGCGTTATTGTGAAGGCCTGCGCAATTTAGCCTTCCCGCCATCGATCAATCTGAGCAAATCTGAGCGCTGCGGCGAATACGCGCGGCGGTCCCCGACGCGGTGTCGGGAAAACACCGACAGCGCGCTCGTGGCCCCGTGAGCGGTTGTCGGCAAGCAGCTGCAAGTCCCGCGCGAACGCAGGATCGAACTAGCGCTGGATCGAAGGCGCTCGCCGCCGAGCGCGTGGCCCGGTCGCGGCGTCCGCGGGACCGCTCAGGCCGCGGCGCTGGTGTACTGGACGTCGCGCAGCGCCTGTTGGTAGGCCTTGGCGGTGGCGTCGTTGTAGGCGACCAGGATGATCCGCTTGGGCACGGCGTGCGCCTTCTGCCAGGCGTCGGTCTCGGCCACGGCGATGCGCGCGGCCTGGTGCAGCGGGTAGCCGTAGACGCCGCAGCTGATCGCCGGGAACGCCACCGAGTGCAGGCCCATCTGTTCGGCCAGGCGCAGCGAGCGCCAGTAGCAGTTGGCGAGCAGCGCCGGCTCGTCGTGGGCGCCGTCGCGCCACACCGGACCCACCGTATGCAGCACGTGGCGCGCCTTGAGCCGGTAACCGGCGGTGGCGCGGACCTCGCCGACCGGGCAGCGCACGCCGGGTTTCAACTCCGGCAGGGCGAGGCATTCCTCCAGCAACTGCGGGCCGGCGGCGCGGTGGATCGCGCCGTCCACGCCGCCGCCGCCGAGCAGGGATTCGTTGGCGGCGTTGACGATGGCGTCCACGTCCAGTTCGGTGATGTCGCCTTGCCAGATTTCGATCTTCATGACGCGATCTTTATGGGATTCCAATGATGGAAACGTGATGAAGACGGAGTTCACGCCGGTCCGGTGCAACGGCGGCTTAACTGGCGAACGGCAAGACTGCCGTGTCCCCATCTCAGCGCCTGCGACATGAACCGGATCCAGCCGTCACCCGACATCGCCGAGGCCCTGGCGCGTGGCGAGATCATCAAGGCCATCAAGCTGTTGCGCGCGCAAAGCGGCATGGACCTGGGCAGCGCCAAGCGGCAGGTAGACGCGTGGCTGCAGGCCGGCGCGGCGCAGACGGTCGCGGAGATGCTGAACCGGCATGCCGGCACCGCCTCGCCTGCGGCCGCGGCACCGGCAGGGGCGCAGGCCGATGCGCTGCCGCCGGCGGCGCTGCTGGCGCTGAGCCAGGGGCAGCTGTTGCAGGCGATCAAACTGACCCGCCAGCAGCATCCGGGCATGCGCCTGCGCGAGGCCAAGGAACTGGTCGAGCGCTACCGCGACCGCAACGCGCCGCGGGCCGGGACGCGGCCGACGGTGGCCGGCGGCGATCGCCCCGGCGCATGGCTGTGGGGCATGTTGCTCCTGCTGCTGGCCGCCGCCGCGGCGTTCTGGTGGCTGCGTGGCTAATGTGGGAGCGACGTCAGTCGCGACGGGCGTCGCCGGCGAAGCCAGTCGTGCCTGAAGTCGTTCCCGCAAGCTCGCCGCGTCAGCGACGACGACTCGGCGAAATGCGGGTGCAGTACCGAGCCATCGCGATGCTTCCCGTTTCGCGCAGCGCCGCCCGCGGCCAGCGCCTCACCTGCGTGCAACAGCGGTCGCAGGCGCTGCCGACGCGCGCGCAAGCGCGCCTCCTCGTACGGGATCGCCACGCGTTGCAGCGCCGATAGCGGCAGCAGCGGGAGCGCCCATTGCCAGCCGATCTGCACGCATAGGCTGGCGTAGCTCAGCGCCAGGCTCAGGTACCTCGGGTGGCGGCTGCAGCGGCACGGGCCACGCCGCACCAGTCTGGACGGATCGCGCTCGGGCAGGAGGGTGGTGATGGGCTGCGCGAACGGTAGGAAGCAGGATCGAGCGGCGCCCGGGCTGTGCAGCGCCGGCGCAATGGTGTTCACTTGCTGCAGTGCACACGCGGCATCGGCCCGATGCCTTCCTCTTCTTCCCACGCTCATCCCATGCCCTCGACCCCCTCCGCTTCCGATCCTTCTGCCGTTCCGCGCCGCCGCGTCATCCTCGAAGACGACATCGACGGCTTCACGCCCGCGCAGTTGCTGCTGTTGCAATCGCCCGAGGTCGAGGTGCTCGGCATCTCGGTGGTCAGCGGCAACATCTGGCGCGACGAGGCGCTGGCGCATACGCGCCGCCTGCTGGAAATCGCCGGCCGCGGCGAGGTGCCGGTGCTGCCCGGGCCGGTGCATCCGCTGCTCAACAGCGAGCTGGCCACCGAGCGCTGGGAAGCGCTGTACGGCAAGCTGTTGTGGAAGGGCGCGTGGACCAGGCAGTGGATCGAGCACGACACCGTGCAGAGTTCGCCGCGCTACCACGCGCACGACGTGGTGCCCGACCTGGCGCTGGGCAATCCGTCGGTGGTGCAGGCCGCCAGCGAGCCGGCGGCGTTGTTCATGATCCGCAAGGTGCGCGAGTTTCCCGGCGAAGTCAGCATCGTCGCCACCGGCCCGCTGACCAACCTGGCGCTGGCGCAGCGGCTGGATCCGCAGTTCGCCTCGCTGGCCAAGGAACTGGTCTACATGGGCGGCAGCCTCAACCCGCGGCAGCGGCGCGACAGCGTGTCGGCGCGGCAGTTCGCGCGCGAGTTCGTCAATTCGCCGCGGCGCGAGTTCAACATCCGCTGGGATCCGGAAGCGGCGAGCATCGTGATGCGCTCGCCGTGGCGCAGGATGGTGATGGTGCCGGTGGACCCGTCCACCACCACCGAACTGACCCCGCAGTTGCTGGCGCGCATGAGCGCCGCCGACACGCCGATCGGCCATGCGCTGCGCCGGCGCGAACCGGGGTTCCCGCTGTGGGACGAACTGGCCACGGCGCTGTGGCTGCAGCCGCAGCTGGCCACGGTCAGCGAGACGCTGTACATCGACACCAATACCGAGTTCGGCCCCGGCTACGGCGACATCCTGTCGTGGGCGCCGGGCTACCAGCCCGGCCTCGGCGAACAGGCGCAGCAGGTGGTACGCGAAGTCGATGTGGACGCGATCGAACGCCTGCTGGTGGAACGGCTGACCGCGCCGCAGCCGCCGGCGCTGGGCGTGCCGCTGCCTGGCTAGCGCCGGTTCGGTTGCGCGAACCGCTCGCCGCAGGCGACTCTGGCGATCGACAGCGTGCATCGGTCCCCCCTCATCGAGACAACCCGTCATGCAGATCCCAGAGACCTGGCAAGCCGGCATCCAGCGCAATACCGAGCTGCTGCGCGGCTATGCGCAACTGCTGCAGGAATTCGTTGCGCCGCCGCCACCGCCAGACGCGCAGGAGGGCGGCGCCATCGCTACGCTGGTCGCTGCCACGCGCGCGGATGGCACGGCCGCACAACGGCATGCGCGGCAGGCGCTGGCGCAGATCGATCGCGAGAATCCGCTTTTGTGTGCGGTGACGCGACCACTGCCTGCACGTGCGGAGGCCGATGCCGCCCGCGTGCAGGCGGCGCTGTCCGGCGGCGGCGAGGGCGGTGCGCTGGCCGGGGTGCCGTTCGTGGTCAAGGACCTGTTCGATGTCGCCGGCCTGGCGACCACCGCCGGCGCCGCGCTGCGCGCCGACGCGGCGCCGGCCACGCGCGATGCGGCGGTGGTGCGGCGCCTGGCCGAGGCCGGCGCGGTGCTGGTCGGCACCGCCAACATGGACGAATTCGCCTACGGCTTCGCCACGGTCAACGCGCACTACGGCACCACCGCCAATCCGCACGATCCGCAGCGCCTGGCCGGCGGTTCCTCCGGCGGTTCGGCGGCGGCGGTGGCGGCGCGCTGGGTACCGTTCGCGCTGGGCTCGGACACCAACGGCTCGATCCGCGTGCCGGCGGCGCTGTGCGGCGTCTACGGCCTGCGCCCGAGCCATGGCAGCCTGGAGATGGACGGCGTGTTCCCGTTCGTCGAGGCCTTCGACGTGGTCGGCCCCTTCGCGACCTCGGTCGCCGACCTGCGCACGGTGTACGAGGCCATGCGCGGGCAGCGGCTGGCGCCGGTGGACAGCGCCGCGTTGCGCGTGGCGCGCCTGGGCGGCTGGTTCCAGCGCAACCTCGATCCGCAGCTGGAGGCCGGCCTGGCCGCGCTGCATGCCGCGCTCGGCGGCGACGCATGGCGCGACCTGCCGCAGGCCGAACGCGCGCGCGCGGCGGCGTTCGTGATGACCGCGGCCGAGGGCGGCTACCGCCATCGCCAGTCCTTGGCCACGCACGGCGAGCATTTCGATCCGGCTACCCGCGAGCGCCTGCTCGCCGGGCTGCAGCTGCCCGCGGCGGCCATCGCCGACGCGCAGCGTTTCGGCGCGTGGTTCGCCGAGGCGATGCAGCGCCTGTGGGACGAGGTCGACGTGCTGCTGGCGCCGGCCACGCCGTGCGCGGCGCCGCGCATCGACCAGGAGACGATCCAGCTCGACGGCGTGGCGGTGTCGGCGCGCGCCAACCTCGGCGTGTTCACCCAGCCGCTGGGCCTGGCACGCTGCCCGGTGCTGGCCGCGCCGCTGTACCGCCCGGGACAACTGCCGATGGGCGTGCAGCTGATCGCCGCACCGGGACGCGAGGACCGCCTGTTCGCGCTCGCCGCGCAACTGGAACGCGATGGCCTGATCGGTTCGACCCCGCCGTCGCTGGAGCCGCGCTGATGCTGCATACCTTGCGTTCGCGGCGCGGCATGGTGGTTGCCCCGCATCACCTCGCCGCGCAGGCCGGGCGCGATGTGCTGCGCGACGGCGGCAACGCGGTGGAGGCCGCGGTGGCGACCGCGGCCTGCCTGGCGGTGGTCTATCCGCACATGACCGGCATCGGCGGCGACGGCTTCTGGCTGATCGCCGAAGCCGACGGCCGCGTGCATGCGATCGATGCCTGCGGCCGCGCCGCGCAGGCGGCCACGCTGCAGCACTACGCCGGGCAGGCGGCGATTCCCTGGCGCGGTCCGGGCGCGGCCAACACCGTCGCCGGTACCGTGTCCGGCTGGGCGCTGGCATTGCAGCAGAGCGACGCGCAGCTGCCGCTGTCGCGCCTGCTCGACGACGCCATCCAGCATGCCGCGGCCGGCGTGCCGGTCACCCTCGGCGGCGCCGCCATCGCCGCGGCCAAGAGCGCCGAACTGCGCGAGCAGCCCGGTGCCTACGCGGCGATCTTCGAAGCCGCCGGGCGGCCGTTGCGCGAGGGCGAGCTGCTGCGCCAGCCGCAACTCGCCGCCACCCTGCAGCGCCTGGCCGCGGCCGGCCTGGACGATTTCTATCGCGGCGCGCTGGCGTCGGACATCGCGGCCGACCTGCAGGCCCTGGGCAGTCCGCTGCGCGCCAGCGACCTGGCCGCGCACCGCGCCGAGGCCAGCGTGCCGTTGTCGGTGGCGATCGCCGGCGCGCGCCTGTACAACCACGCGCCGCCGACCCAGGGCCTGGCCTCGCTGCTGATCCTGGCGCTGTTCGACCGCCTGGCCGCCGACCAGGCCGATGGCTACGCGCACCTGCACGGCCTGGTCGAAGCGACCAAGCAGGCGTTCCTGGTGCGCGACGCGCACGTCGGCGACCCGGCCTGGATGACGCTGGATGCGCAGGCCTTGCTCGACGATGCCGCCGCGCTCGACGCGATGGCCGCACGCATCGATCCGGCGCGCGCGCTGCCGTGGCCGCAGCCCTCGCAGGCCGGCGACACCGTCTGGTTCGGCGCGATCGACGGCGCCGGCCGCGCGGTCAGCTGCATCCAGTCCACCTATTTCGAATTCGGTTCCGGGCTGGTGCTGCCACGCAGCGGCATCGTCTGGCAGAACCGCGGCTGCAGCTTCCGTCTCGCCGCCGACGGCTGGAACGCGCTGGCCCCCGGGCGCAAGCCGTTCCACACGCTCAATCCGGCGCTGGCGCGCTTCGACGACGGCCGGCTCATGGCCTACGGGACCATGGGCGGCGAAGGCCAGCCGCAGACCCAGGCGGCGCTGTTCAGCCGCTACGCGCGCTTCGGCATGCCCTTGCAGCAGGCGGCCAGCGCGCCGCGCTGGCTGCTCGGCCGCACCTGGGGCGAGGACAGCACCACGTTGAAGCTGGAGGACCGGTTCGCTCCGGAGGTCGTCCAGGCGTTGCGCGATGCAGGCCATGCGGTCGAGTTGCTGCCCGCCTACAGTTCGGTGATGGGCCACGCCGGCGCGCTGGTCCGCGAGGCCGACGGCACCTTGAGCGGCGCCAGCGACCCGCGCAGCGATGGCGCGGTGGCGGGCTGGTAGCGCGCTGCCTGTGGCTTGGATGCGATGGCCATGAACCACGACAGCGAATCCCTCGCGCGCGCCAGGGCGCTGGTGGAAGCGGCGATGACCGATCCGCAGCGCTGGTCCGCGCACCTGGCGCAGGCCGAGTCGCTGCTCATCGCCGCGGCGGCGTCGGCGCCGGACGATGTCGCGCTGCTCACCTGCCTCGGCGCGGTGCGTTGCGATCTGGGGAACTACGGCGATGCGGTCGAGGTGTTGCAGCGCGCCGTGCGGCTGCGCTCGGACGACCGCAATACCCACTTCAATCTCGGCGTCGCACTGCTCAACAGCGGCAAGCGCCGCCAGGCCATGGACCGCTTCCGGCAGGCGGCAACGCTGCAGCGATCGGCGGCGACCTGGGAAGCCTATTTCGATCCGCATGCGCAATGAAGCGCGACGTGCGCCATGCCGTCCGCCATGCCGGCGAAGAACAAGGCGGGCGCATGCCGCGCCGGCGGCGGCGCTTCCGTACTATGGCAGTCGCGCGACGACGCAGCCGCTTCCGCGCCGAGCGTCAGGCACCACAGGAACCGAAGCCGCCATGCCGACCTTCTCCCGCTTCACCCGCTATTTCATGGAAGTGGCGCATTGGCGCAGCATCCGCCGCGCCTCCGAGGCGCTGCACGTGTCGGCGTCGGCGATCGACCGGCAGATCCTCAAGGCCGAGCAGGAGTTGGGCGTGCAGTTGTTCGAGCGCCTGCCCAGCGGCTTGCGCCTGACCAGCGCCGGCGAGCTGCTGCTGGTCGACGTGCGGCGCTGGGAGAAGGGCTACCAGCGCACGCTGGAGCTGTTCGACGAGCTGAAGGGGCTGCGCCGCGGCCATGTCGAGATCGCGATGATCGATGCCTTGAGCGAGGGCATCGTGGTCGATGCGCTGGCGCAGCTGATCGACGAGCACCCGGGCCTGACCTTCGGCCTGCAGACCGAGGACAACCAGAAGGTCGCCGACAAGGTCGTCGCGGCCGAGGTGGACTTCGGCCTGCTGCTCGATCCGGTCAGCGGCATCGATCTGGAGGTGGTCGCCTTCGCCGAGATTCCGCTGGGCATCTGCATGCCGGTCGGGCATCCGCTCAGCGGCAGGGCCAGCCTGCAGTTGAACGAGGTGCTCGGCGAGCATCGCCTGCTGCTGCCGGCCGCGCCGCTGATCGTCAACGAGCACGCCAAGGTGGTGTACCAGCGCCAGCACATCGACACGCGCCGCTGCATCCGCTGCAACGACGTGCGCGCGCTGCGCGCGCTGGTGCGCCAGGGCGTGGGCGTGGGCCTGCTGTCGCAGCTGGACGTGCTCGCCGATCTGGCCGACGGGCGGCTGGCCTTCGTGCCCTTGCGCGAAGGCCTGGCCAGGCCGATGACGCTGTCGCTGTGCGTGGCCCCGCAGCGGCAACTGTCCAAGGCCGCGCAGACCATGCTCAAGGCGCTGGCGCCGCGCGTGGAAGCGATCCTGGAGCCGCGCTAGCGGCAGGCCGGATGCGGTCGCGTGCCGGCCCGGGGCCGCCTCCGTGACCACTCCCCATGGCGCGGCCGGCGCGCCACCCCTGTAGGAGCGGCTTCAGCCGCGACCGATCGCCACCCCCGCCACCCAGTCTCCCCCTACCTGAAGAGCGAGGAACGCGGCAGCGCTCCCATACGAAATGGCACGCCCGCTCCCATCGCGTTGCATTTTTTGCAATGGCCGCGCGCGAAAACGGTGTTTGCCGCGGTTCGGGGCGGTTCGTATAGTGCAGTGGACCGCTGTCGAAGCCTTGATTTTTCGAGCAAATTGTTGATTCGAAAGGAATTCAATGTGCCGGCGCGGCGTCGCCAGGCACGGGCTTCCGACCGGTCCCGTCCCGTTCCGTCCGTCTTGAAGCGAGACCGCCAATGCGCGACCCCCAACGACATCGCGGCCACCAGGGCCGCCGCGGCTGAGCCGGCAGCGGCCATGCTGATGCCGGCTTCGACTCCGGGCCTGCGCGCGGTCGCGCGCTGCGATGCGCTCGGCGTGGCGCCCTACAGCGACAGCGCGGACGGCCTGTTCCGCGGCTGGCTGAGCCCGGCGCATCGCGCCAGCGTGGCGGCCGTGGCGGAGTGGATGGGCGAGGCCGGCCTGCACACCCGTCTCGATCCGGCCGGCAACCTGCTCGGCCGCTACGAGGGCACTGCGGCGCAGGCGCCGGCGCTGCTGATCGGCAGCCACCTGGACAGCGTGCGCGACGCCGGCCGCTACGACGGCCCGCTCGGGGTCATGCTCGGCATCGAATGCGTCGCCGCGTTGCACGCGCAGGGCCGCCGGCTGCCGTTCGCGATCGAGGTGATCGGGTTCGGCGACGAGGAGGGTTCACGCTTCCCGGCCTCGATGCTGAGCAGCCGCGCCGTCGCCGGCACGCTGGATCCGGCGGCGCTGCAGGTACACGACGGCGACGGCATCGCGCTGGCCGAGGCGCTGGCCGCCTGGGGCCTGGACATCGCCGCGCTGCCGACCGCGGCGCGTGCGCCGCACGGCGTGCTGGCCTACCTGGAAGCGCATATCGAACAGGGACCGGTGCTGGAGGCCGAGGGCCTGGCGCTGGGCGCGGTGACCGGCATCGCCGCGCAGCGGCGCTATCGCGCGCTACTCGTCGGCCGCGCCGGCCATGCCGGCACCACGCGCATGGACCTGCGCGCCGATGCGCTGGCCGCCGCCGCCGAATGCGTGCTGGCGGTGGAGCAGGTGGCGCGCAGCGGCCCGGCCGACCTGGTGGCCACGGTCGGGCGCCTGCAGGTGGCGCCGGGGGCGGTCAACGTGGTGCCGGGGCGGGTCGAGTTCTCGATCGACGTGCGCGCCGGCGCCGACGCCGTGCGCGATGCGGCGGCCGAGGCGATCGCGCAGCGCCTGCACGCCATCGCCGCCGCGCGCGGCGTGCAGCTGCAGCTGCAGTGCGTGCAGGACCTGCCGGCCAGTCCCTGCGATCCGCGCCTGGTCGCCGCGCTGGAAACGGCGATCGCCGCGCAGGGCATCGCGCCGCGGCGGCTGGTGTCCGGCGCCGGCCACGACGCGATGGTGATGGCGGCGCTGTGCCCGACCGCGATGCTGTTCCTGCGCTGCGCCGGCGGCGTCAGCCACCACCCGGCCGAACACGTGGATCCCGCCGATGCCGATCTGGCGGTGGCGGCGATGCTGCACTTCATCGAATCCCTGGGAGACACCCTTGTCCGTTGAGCCGCTGCCTGCCGACCTGTTCGGCGAGATCGATCCGCCGCAACGCCTGCTGATGGGCCCGGGCCCGGTCAATGCGCATCCGCGCGTGCTGCGCGCGATGTCCGCCGACCTGCTCGGCCAGTTCGATCCGGAGATGACCGGCTACATGAACCAGGTGATGGCGCTGTACCGGCCGCTGTTCGGGACCGAGAACCGCTGGACCTTCCTGGTCGACGGCACCGCGCGCGCCGGCATCGAGGCGGCGCTGGTCTCGCTGGTGGCGCCGGGCGATCGCGTGCTGGTGCTGAACTTCGGCCGCTTCGGCCTGCTGCTGGGCGAGATCCTCGGCCGCATCGGCGCGGTGGTCGAGAACGTGGAGGCGCCGTGGGGCGAGGTGGTGCCGATGGACGCGGTGGGCGACGCGATCGAGCGCTTCGCGCCGAAGCTGGTCGCGTGCGTGCACGGCGACACCTCGACCACGATGGCGCAGCCGCTGGACGGCCTCGGCGCGCTGTGCCGCGCCGCCGGCGCGCTGTCCTACGTCGATGCCACCGCGACCATCGGCGGCATGCGCATCGCCAGCGACGCCTGGGACGTGGACGTGGTCACCGGCGGCTTGCAGAAGTGCCTGGGCGGGCCGTCCGGTTCGGCGCCGATCACCGTGTCCGCGCAGGCCGCCGAGGCGATTTTCGCGCGCCGCCACGTCGAGCGCGGCATCGTCCGCGACGACATCGCCAACGGCCGCGGCGTGCGCATCGGCTCGAACTATTTCGACCTGGCGATGGTGATGGACTACTGGTCCGACAAGCGCCTGAACCACCACACCGAGGCCACCAGCATGCTGTACGCGGCGCGCGAGTGCGCGCGCGTGGCGCTGCAGGAAGGCCTGCCGGCGCGTTTCGCGCGCCATGCCGCGGCCGGCCGCGCGGTCGCCGCCGGCGCGCGCGCGCTGGGGCTGCAGGTGTTCGGCGACGACCGCTACCGCATGGCCAACGTCACCGGCGTGGCGATTCCCGCGGGCATCGACGGCGAGGCGGTGCGGCGGCGCCTGCGCGAGGATTTCGAGATCGAGATCGGCACCGCGTTCGGACCGCTGCAGGGCAAGCTGTGGCGGATCGGCGCGATGGGCTACAACGCGATGAAGCACAAGGTGCTGATCACCCTGGGCGCGCTGGAGGCGGTGCTGCGCGCGGAAGGCTACGCCTGCGCGCCGGGCGCCGGCGTGGATGCGGCGCTGGCCGCCTGGCATGCCGAGGGAGCGCAGCGGTGAGCGCGGCGCGCGACCTGGTCGGCTATGGCGCGCAACCGCCGGATCCGCAGTGGCCGGGCGGCGCGCGGGTGGCGCTGCAGTTCGTGATCAACTACGAGGAGGGCGCCGAGAACAGCGTGCTCAACGGCGATGCCGGCTCGGAGGCCTTCCTGTCGGAGATGGTCGGCGCGCACAGCCAGCCGGGCGCGCGCGCGATGGCGATGGAGAGCCTGTACGAATACGGCAGCCGCGCCGGTTTCTGGCGGCTGCAGCGGCTGTTCGCCGCGCGCGGCGTGCCGGTCACGGTGTTCGGCGTGGCGCAGGCGCTGGCCGCCAATCCCGAGGCGGTGCAGGCGATGCGCGAGGCCGACTGGGAGATCGCCAGCCACGGCCTGCGCTGGATCGACTACCAGCAGGTGCCGGAGGCGACCGAGCGCGCGCACATCGCCGCGGCGATCGCGCTGCACACGCAAGTCACCGGCGCGCGCCCGCTGGGCTGGTACCAGGGCCGCACCAGCCCCAACACCGCGCGGCTGGTGGCCGAGGAGGGCGGCTTCGTCTACGACGCCGACAGCTACGCCGACGACCTGCCGTACTACGACCGCCGCCACGGCCGCGCGCAGCTGGTGGTGCCGTACACGCTGGACGCCAACGACATGAAGTTCGTCGCCTACAACGGCTTCGCCGACGGCGAGCCGTTCTTCCGCTACCTGCGCGACGGCTTCGAGCAGCTGCGCGACGAAGGCGGGCGGATGATGTCGGTGGGCCTGCACGGGCGCATCGCCGGGCGCCCGGCGCGCGCCCTGGCGCTGGCCCGCTTCGTCGATCATGCGCTGGCCAGCGGCCAGGCCTGGATCGCGCGGCGCATCGACATCGCCCGCCACTGGCAGCAGGTGCATCCGGCATGATCGTCGACGCGCCCGAGGTGCTGGCCGAGGTGCAGGCGGCGTTCGCCGCCTACGAGCGCGCGCTGATGGCCGACGACGTCGCCGCGCTGGACCGGCTGTTCCACGATGCGCCGACCACGGTGCGCTACGGCGTCGGCGAAGCGCTGTACGGCGCCGACGCGATCCGCGCGTTCCGCCAGGGCCGCGGCGGTTCGCCGCAGCGGCGGCTGTTGCGCGTGCAGATCGTCGCCTACGGGCGCGACTTCGCCACCGCCGATGCCGAATTCCTGCGCGAAGGCGCCACCCGCCGCGGCCGCCAGAGCCAGAGCTGGGTGCGCTTCGCCGACGGCTGGAAGGTGGTGTCGGCGCACGTCTCGCTGCAGGGCGACCACGCATGAACGCCGTCGACTGGAATGCGCTGCCCGAGGCCGAGTTCGTCGCGCGCCTGCACGCGCTGTTCGAGCATTCGCCGTGGGTGGTGGAACGCGCGGCGGCGCGGCGCCCGTTCGCCGATCTGCATGCCGGCCTGCTGCAGGTGCTGCATGCGGCCAGCGCCGACGAGCGGCTGGCGCTGATCCGCGCGCATCCGGAACTGGCCGGCAAGGCCGCGATCGACGGCAGCCTGACCGCCGCCTCGGCCGCCGAGCAGGCGCATGCGGGGCTGGACCGGCTCAGCGCAGAGGAGTTCGCGCGGTTCCACGCGCTCAATGCGGCCTATCGCGCGCGTTTCGATTTTCCGTTCATCGTCTGCGTGCGGCTGACCGACAAGGCCGGGATCCTCGCCGCGATGCAGGCACGGCTGGCGAACGCGCGCGACGCGGAGATCGCCACCGCCATCGACGAGATCGGCAAGATCGTGCGCTTGCGGCTGGAGGCAGTGCAATGAGCGCGCCGACGGTCGGCCTGCAGGCGCTGTCGGCGCAGGTCGCGCGCGAGCTGCAATGGCTCGGCCATGGCGGCCCGGACTGGACCTGCGCGCAGCGGCACGGCGCGGAGCATGTCTACGACGTGGTCGTGGTCGGCGGCGGGCAGAGCGGGCTGGGCGCGGCGTTCGGCCTGCTGCGCGAGCGCATCTCCAACCTGCTGGTGATCGACGAGAACCCGGCCGGCCAGGAAGGCCCGTGGGTCACCTACGCGCGCATGGTCACCCTGCGCACGCCGAAGGAACTGAGCGCGCTGGACTTCGGCATGCCGTCGCTGACCTTCCGCGCCTACTGGGAAGCGCTGCACGGCACGCAGGGCTGGGACGCGCTGGGCAAGATCCCGCGCGCGGACTGGATGGACTACCTGCGCTGGTACCGCGAGGTACTCGGCCTGCCGGTGCGCAACCAGGCGCGCTTGCTGCGCATCGAACCGCTGCCGGCGCAGCGCCTGCAGCGGCTGCACCTGGCCGGCGGCGACAGCCTGCTCGCGCGCAAGGTGATCCTGGCGACCGGCATCCAGGGCGGCGGGCAATGGCACGTGCCGCCGCTGGTGGCGGGCAGGCTGCCGCGTTCGCGCTACGCGCACACCTCCGAGGCGATCGACTACGCGGCGCTGGCCGGGCGCCGCATCGGCATCCTCGGCGGCGGCGCGTCGGCCTTCGACAACGCGCAGCACGCGCTGGCCGCCGGCGCCGGCGAGGTGCACGTGTTCCTGCGCCGCGCCGAACTGCCGCGGGTCAACCCGATCCGGCACATGGAACGCAGCGGCATCATCCCGCGCTTCGCCGCGCTGCCCGATGCCGACAAGTACGCGATGATGTCCACGTTCTTCCGCCACAACCAGCCGCCGACCAACGACACCTTCGAACGCGCCGCGGCCTGGCCCAATTTCCGCCTGCATCTGGGCAGCCCGTGGCAGGACGTGGCCGAGGACCCCGGCGGCGTGCTGGTGACCACGCCGCACGGGCGCCTGCCGTTCGATTTCGTGGTGCTGTCCACCGGCCTGGTCACCGATCCGGCGCTGCGCCCGGAACTGGCCGCGGTGGCCGACGGCATCGCGCGCTGGCGCGACCGCTACCGCCCGCCGCAAGGACACGAGGTGCCGCTGCTCGACGCGCATCCCTACCTGGGTCCGGGCTTCGAGCTGCTGCCGCGCACGCCCGCGCATGCGCCGGCGCTGCACGGCCTGTTCGCATTCAACTATTCGGCGTTGTTGAGCCTGGGCCTGTCGGCGGCGGCGCTGTCCGGGCTCAAGCATGCGTTGCCGCGCCTGGTGAAGGCGGTCGCCGACCAGTTGTTCCTGGACGAGCGCGAGGCGATCGTCGGCGCCTACATGGACTACGCCGAACCCGAATTCGTCGGCCAATGGCCGTTGCCGCAAGTGGAGGAATCCGTCGGATGAGCAGCCTGTCGACCCATGTGCTGGACCTGAGCCGCGGGATGCCCGCGGCCGGCGTGGCGCTGCGCCTGTTCGCCGGCGAGACGTTGCTGCACGACGGCGTCACCGATGCCGACGGGCGCTGCCCGGCGCTGCGCGAGCTGACGCTGGCGGCAGGGCGCTATCGGCTGGAATTCGATGTGGCCGACTACTTCCGCGGCCATGGCGTGGCCTTGTCCGAGCCGCCGTTCCTGGACGTGGTGCCGATCGCGTTCGGCCTGGCCGATGCCGCGCACTGCCACGTGCCGCTGCTGGTCTCGCCGTTCGGCTATTCCACCTACCGGGGCAGCTGAGATGGACGCGGTGCGGTTCCTGCTCGATGGAAAGCTGCTGGAACTGGATGCGGTGGACCCGACCGCCAGCGTGCTCGACCTGCTGCGCTACCGGCTCGGCCGCACCGGCAGCAAGGAAGGCTGCGCCGAAGGCGATTGCGGCGCGTGCACGGTGCTGGTCGGCGAACTGGCCGGCGCCGATGGCGAAGAGCGGGTGCGTTGGCGCGCGCTCAACGCCTGCATCCTGTTCGTGCCGATGCTCGACGGCAAGGCGCTGCTGACGGTGGAGAGCCTGTCGGCCGGGGGTGCGCTGCATGCCGTGCAGGAGGAACTGGTGCAACGCCACGGCTCGCAGTGCGGCTTCTGCACGCCGGGCTTCGTGATGTCGCTGTACGCGCGCAGCATCGGCGCGCTGGGCACCGCGCAGGCAGCGCTGGCCGATGTGATCGCCGGCAACCTGTGCCGCTGCACCGGCTATGGCCCGATCCTTGACGCCGGCGCGGCGGTGCCGCTGGCGCCGCGCGACGACGCGGCCACGCTCGCCGGCCTGCGCGCGCTGCGACGCCACACCGCGCTGGCGCAAACGCATGCCGATGCGGCCGCCGACCGCGTGCGCCGCAGCACGGCGCCGCGCAGCGCCGACGCGCTGGCGGCGTTGCTGCTGGAACGCCCCGACGCGCGCCTGGTCGCCGGCGCGACCGACGTCGGCCTGTGGGTCACCAAGCAACAACGCGTGCTCGACGACGTGGTGTTCATCGGCGACATCCCCGAGCTGCGCCAGTTGCACGACACGCCCGACGGACTGCGCATCGGCGCCTGCGTGCGCTACAGCGAGGCGCAGGCCGCGCTGGCGGCGCTGCACCCGGCGCTGGGCGAACTGCTGCGGCGCATCGGCGGGACCCAGGTGCGCAATGCCGGCACCATCGGCGGCAACATCGCCAACGGCTCGCCGATCGGCGACATGCCGCCGGCGCTGATCGCGCTCGGCGCCAGCCTGACCCTGCGCCGCGGCGATGCGCGGCGCACGCTGCCGCTGGAGGACTTCTTCCTGGTCTACGGCCGCCAGGCGCTGCTCCCCGGCGAGTTCGTCGAGCACGTGGACGTGCCGCGTCCGCCGGCGGACACGCTGTACCGCGTGGACAAGCTCAGCAAGCGTTTCGACAGCGACATCTCCGCGGTCTGCGGCGCGTTCGCGCTGCGCCTCGCCGACGGCACGGTGACCCAGGCGCGCATCGCCTTCGGCGGCATGGCCGGCATCCCGCAGCGCGCGCACCGCGCCGAACAGGCCTTGCTCGGCCAGCCATGGAACGCGGCCACGGTCGAGGCCGCCGCGGCCACGCTGGCGCAGGACTTCAGCCCGCTCGGCGATGCGCGCGGTTCGGCGGGGTATCGCCTGGCGGTCGCGGCGAACCTGCTGCGGCGGCTGTGGATCGGGCACGCGCATCCGCACGAGCCGCTGTCGGTGCTGGCAGTGGAGCTGGTCGATGGCTGACGGTCCGGTCGCCGCCGCGTCGCCGCCGCAGGTGCATCGTTCGCTGCGCCACGACAGCGCGCAGGCGCACGTCAGCGGCCAGGCGCGCTACATCGACGACCTGCCCGAACCGCCCGGCATGCTGCATCTGGCGTTCGGCCTGAGCGAACACGCGCATGCGCGGCTGCTGCGCGTGGACCTGGCGCCGGTGCGCGCGGCGCCGGGCGTGGTGGCGGTGTTCGCCGCCGCCGACATTCCCGGCGAGAACAATGTCGGCCCGGTCGCGCACGACGATCCGCTGTTCGCCAGCGAGGACGTGCTCTATCACGGCCAGCCGCTGTTCGTGGTCGCCGCCGACAGCCATGCCGCGGCGCGGCGCGCGGCACGCCTGGCGCGGGTCGAGTACGCGCCGTTGCCCGCGCTGTTGAGCATCGCCGAGGCGCGCGCCGCCGGCGCGGTGCTGGAACCGGCGCAGCGCATGGCGCGCGGCGGCGACGTCGATGCCGCCCTGGCCGCGGCGCCGCGGCGCTGCGGCGGCGCGCTGGAGATCGGCGGGCAGGAGCATTTCTACCTGGAAGGGCAGATCGCCGTGGCCCTGCCCGGCGAACAGGGCCAGCTGCATGTGCTGTCCTCGACCCAGCACCCGAGCGAGGTGCAGCACCTGATCGCGACGCTGCTCGGCCTGGGCAGCGCCGACGTGACCGTGGAAGTGCGGCGCATGGGCGGCGCGTTCGGCGGCAAGGAGACCCAGGCGGCGGCGCCGGCGGCGGCCTGCGCGCTGGTCGCCGCGCTGACCGGCCGCCCGGCCAAGTTGCGCTACGACCGCGACGACGACATGCGCATCACCGGCAAGCGCCACGACTTCCAGGTCGACTACAGCGTCGGCTTCGACGACGACGGCCGCATCCTGGCGCTGCGCCTGGAACTGGCCTCGCGCTGCGGCGCCACCACCGACCTGTCGCTGGCGATCAACGACCGCGCGATGTTCCATGCCGACAACTGCTACTGGCTGCCGGTGGTGGAGATCGTCTCGCACCGGTTGCGCACGCACACCGTGTCCAACACCGCGTTTCGCGGCTTCGGCGGGCCGCAGGGCATGCTGGCGATCGAACGGGTGCTGGACGCGGTCGCCGCCGCGCTGGGCCGCGATGCGCTGGCGGTGCGGCGGGCCAACCTGTACGCGGCGCCTGACCGCAACGTCACCCCCTACGGCATGACCGTGGAGGACAACGTCGCGCCGGCGCTGATCGAGGAACTGGCCGCGCGGACCGATTACGCCGCGCGACAGGCGGCGGTGGCGGCCTTCAACGCGCGCCACCGGGTGTTGAAGAAAGGCCTGGCGCTGACCCCGGTGAAGTTCGGCATCAGCTTCACCACCACCCATCTCAACCAGGCCGGCGCGCTGGTGCTGGTCTATGCCGATGGCTCGGTGCAGCTCAACCATGGCGGCACCGAGATGGGCCAGGGGCTGATGATCAAGGTCGCGCAGATCGTCGCCGACGTGTTCGGCATCGACACCGAGCGCGTGCGCATCACCGCCACGCGCACCGACAAGGTGCCCAACACCTCGGCCACCGCGGCGTCCTCGGGCACCGACCTCAACGGCATGGCCGCCTACAACGCGGCCAGCGAGATCCGCGCGCGCCTGGCGGCGCTGGCCGCCGAGCGCGGCGGGGTGGCGCCGGAGCAGGTGCGCTTCGCCGCCGGCAAGGTCGTCGCCGGCGGCCTGGAACTGGACTTCGGCGCGCTGTGCCGGCAGGCGCACATGGCGCGCATCTCGCTGGCGGCCAGCGGCTACTACGCCACGCCGAAGATCCACTACGACCGCGCCAGCCACCGCGGCCGCCCGTTCTACTACTTCGCCTACGGCGCGGCGCTGAGCGAAGTGGTGATCGACACGCTGACCGGCGAGCACAGGGTGCTGGCGGTGGACGTGCTGCACGACGTCGGCCGCTCGCTGAACCCGGCGATCGACCTGGGCCAGATCGAGGGCGGCTTCGTCCAGGGCATGGGCTGGCTGACCACCGAGGAACTGGTCTACGACGCGCACGGCCGGCTGCTGACCCATGCGCCGTCCACCTACAAGATTCCCACCGCCAGCGATCGCCCGGCGCGGATGGACATCCGCCTGTGGCAGGCCGGCCGCAACGAAGAGGCGACCATCCATCGCTCCAAGGCGGTCGGCGAACCGCCGCTGATGCTGGCGATCTCGGTGTTCTCGGCGCTGACCCAGGCCGTGGCCGCGGCGGTGCCGGGCGCCGGCGTGCCGGCACTGGACGCGCCGGCCACGCCGGAACGGATCCTGGCCGCGATCGCGGCGGGCAACGCCGATGCGCGCTGACTGGAGCCTGCACGCCGAAGCGGCGCTGGCGCGCGGTGCGGCCGCGCTGGTCACGGTGCTGGCCACCGCCGGTTCGACCCCGCGCGAGGCCGGCACGCGCATGCTGGTGAGCGCCGACGGCAGCATCGGCACCATCGGCGGCGGCGTGCTCGAGTGGCGCGCCTGCGCGCTGGCGCGCGAACTGCTGGCGCAGCCGCCGGGCAGCTGGCGGGTGCAGGACTACACGCTCGGCGCGCCGGCGCGCGCGCTGCGCTGCCGCGGTGCCTGCGCGAACTGCGCGGGACACGCCCAGGCCGACGACCTGCTCGGCCAGTGCTGCGGCGGCCGCGTGCGCCTGTTGCTGGAACGGCTGGATCCGGCCTGCAGCGACTGGCTGCGGCAGGCGACGCTGGGGCGCACGCTGTCGACCCGGCTGCAGGAGGGCCGCATCGAGCACCGCATCGGCGATGCGCCGCCGCAAGCGCTGTCGCTGCGTGCGCCGGCGCCCACGGCCGGCGCGCTGTTGCTGCAGGCGATCGGCCCGCGGCGTACGCCGCTGTCCCTGTTCGGCGCCGGCCACGTCGGCATCGCCATCGCGCGTGCGCTGCACGGCCTGCCGTTCGCGCTGGACTGGTCCGATTCGCGCGCGGAGCTGGCTGCTGCCGCCGGCTCCGCGCATCTGCACGAATCCGCGATGCTCGCGCGCGCCGGCGCCGCATCGGACGACGCGCTGCTGCTGATCCTGACCCACGATCATGCGCTGGACTACCGGCTCACCGCCGCGGCGCTGGCCGGCCGTGCCGGCTTCGTCGGCCTGATCGGCTCGGCCTCCAAGCGCGCGCGGTTCCTGTCGCGGCTGCGCCACGACGGCCTGGGCGAGGCCGCGCAGGCACGGCTGACCTGTCCGATCGGCCTGCCGGGGATCGAGGGCAAGGCCCCGGCGGTGATCGCGGTGGCCGTGGTCGCGCAGCTGTTGCTGCGCACATCGGCGTTGGCGGCGCAGCGTTCGATTGCGGATCAGGCGCAGGGCGACGCGCTGCCGCTGCCCCGGGCCGTGCTCGCCGCACGCTGACCTCGCCCTTGTAGGAGCGGCTTCAGCCGCGACGAGCGAAGTGGGGAAGCTCGACTTCGGACACAGCCTGTCGGGGCTGAAGCCCCTCCCACAGGGCACCCAGCCGGCTGTCCGAAGGCGCATGTAGGAGCGGCTTCAGCCGCGACAAGCGAAGTGGGAGAGGCTCGACTTCGGACACAGCCTGTCGGGGCTGAAGCCCCTCCTGCAGTGCACCAGCCGGCTGTCCTAAGGCGAATGCAGGAGCGGCTTCAGCCGCGACGAGCGCGGCGGTGTTCTTTCCGATGCCGGAAAGCGCCGTGACCGAAGTCCTCCCGCAGTGCACCGTGCCAAGGCTGGAATGGGGCCGGGGCCGGAAGCCCCTCCTGCGCGACGCCTCGCCGCTGTAATACTGCCTGCCAGGCCAGCGCAGCCGCACGATGCGGCCGCGCCGACACCACCCGCCGTTACGGCAGGCCGGCCAGCCAGTCGTCGTCGGAGCCTTCGTTGATGTCGGCGAACAGCGGCGTGGAGAAGTAGCGCTCGCCGGTGTCGGGCAGCATCGCCAGGATCACCGAGCCGGGCGTGGCGGTCTCGGCCACGCGCAGTGCGGTGGCCACGGTGCCGCCGCCGGAGATGCCGGTGAAGATGCCTTCCTCGGCGGCGAGGCGGCGCGACACGGCGATGGCGTCGGTGTCCTCCACGCTCAGCACTTCGTCGTAGACCTCGCGGTTGAGCACTTCAGGCACGAAGTCCGGAGTCCAGCCCTGGATCTTGTGCGGCTTCCACTCCTGGCCCTGCAGCAGGGCCGCGCCGGCCGGCTCGGTGGCGGTGATGCGCACGTCCGGGCGCGCCACGCGCAGCACTTCGCCGACGCCGGTGAGGGTGCCGCCGGTGCCCCAGCCGCTGACGAAATGGTCCAGCCGGCGCCCGGCGAAATCGCGCAGGATCTCCGCGGCGGTGGTGCTGCGGTGGTAGGCCGGGTTGGCCGGATTGGCGAACTGGCGGGCCAGGAACCAGCCGTGCTGCTGCGCCAGTTCCTCGGCCTTGCGCACCATGCCGCTGCCGCGCTCGGCGGCCGGGGTCAGGATCACCTTGGCGCCGAACGCGCGCATCAGCTTGCGGCGCTCGATCGAGAAGGTCTCCACCATCGTCGCCACGAACTTGTAGCCGCGCGCGGCGGCGACCATCGCCAGGGCCACGCCGGTGTTGCCGGAGGTGGCCTCGACGATGGTGTCGCCGGGCTTGAGCAGGCCCTTGGCCTCGGCGTCGAGCACGATCGCCAGCGCCAGGCGGTCCTTGACCGAGCCGCCGGGGTTGAACGCCTCGACCTTGACGTACAGGCTCACGTGCGCGGGCGGCAGGCGGTGCAGCTTGACGATCGGGGTGTGGCCGATGGTGTCGAGGATGTTGTCGTAGATGGCCATGCGCAGGGTCTCCGGGAAGGTGTGCGGGTCAGGCGGCGTGGGCCAGGGTAGGCACGGCCGGCTTCGGGAAAGGTGAGGGCGGCGCCGGCAGCGGTGCGGCGCCGAACCAGTGCAGGCCGGTCGCCAGTGCGGCCACTTCGCCCAGGATCAGCAGTGCCGGCGAGCGCACCTGGTGCGCGCGGGCGGTGTCGGGCAGGTCGGCCAGGGTGCCGACCACCACCCGCTGTTCCGGGCGCGAGCCGTTCTCCACCAGCGCGAACGGGGTGTCGGCGGCGCGCCCGGCGCGCAGCAGGCGCTCGCGCACCGTGTCCAGCCCGGCCACGCCCATGTACACCGCCAGGGTCTGCCGTTCCTGCGCCAGCGCGGCCCAGTCCAGCGTGTCGAACGATTCCTTGCAGTGCGCGGTGACCAGGCGCAGCGACTGCGCATGCTCGCGGTGGGTGAGCGGGATGCCGGCATAGGCCGCGCAGGCCAGCGCCGCGGTGATGCCCGGCACCACCGCGTAGGGCACGCCGTGCGCGCGCAGGCATTCCAGTTCTTCGCCGCCACGGCCGAACACGAACGGGTCGCCGCCCTTCAGCCGCACCACGCGGCGCCCGCGCCGCGCATGTTCCAGCATCAGCGCGTGGATCTGCTCCTGGCGCACGCTGTGGCCGCTGGCCGACTTGCCGACTTCGATCCGCTCGGCCGTGCCCGGCAGCAGGTCCAGGATCGCGGCGCTGACCAGGCGGTCGTGCAGGACCACGTCGGCGCTGCGCAGCGCGTGCAGCGCGTTGAGCGTCAGCAGCCCGGGATCGCCGGGGCCGGCGCCGACCAGGGTCACCGTGCCGGGGCGGATCGGCTGCGCCTGCGGCGCCCCGGCGGACGCGCCGTTGCCGTCGCCGGCGGCGTCGGCCGCCGTGGTGGCCGCCAGCGGATCGGCGGCGCCAGGCGCGGCCTGCGCCAGTACCCGCTGCTCGGCCGCGGCCTGCAGCGCCTGCCGGTTCACCGCGGCGGCATCGCTGGCGGCGATCACGTACCACACCGCGTCCAGCCAGGCAGCGTCGAAGCTGCCGCGCAGCCACTGGATGCGCCCGGCATCGGCCCAGGCCTGCAACGCCGGGCTCAGCGCCGGCGCGCCCAGCCGCGGCGCGGCGCCGGCGGCGAGCAGCGCCTGCACCTGGCGCTCGGCGGCGGCGCCACCGCCGACCACCAGCACGGGCCGCTCGCGCAGATCCGGGTACAACGCAATCGGGGCAGGACTCACGGCGGCGGCAGCGCAGGAAGGAGGTGGGAGGGGTGACCGTAGCGCCGGCTTATAGCCTCCGGAAATGACTTCATGCCTCTACCAGATAGCTTTCGGTTATAAGGTGGAAGGCCCATTTCCACTACAGTCGTGGCTGCTTCCATTCGGCGGCGCCTCGCCCTCGTTCCGATGACGCTGACCCAACTCCGCTACCTCGTCGCCATTGCCGACGCCGATCTCAACATCACCCTGGCCGCGGCGCGCGTGCACGCCACCCAGCCGGGGCTGTCCAAGCAGCTCAAGCAACTGGAGGACGAACTCGGCTTCCTGCTGTTCGTGCGCAAGGGCCGCAGCCTGGAAACGGTGACCCCGGCCGGCCGCGAAGTGATCGAGCGCGCCCGCGCGGTGCTGGCCGAGGCCAACAACATCCGCACCTACGCCGCCAACCAGCGCCGCGAGAGCCAGGGCCAGCTGACCCTGACCACCACCCACACGCAGGCGCGCTTCGTGCTGCCGCCGGCGGTGGCGCAGATCAAGCTGGCGTATCCGCAGGTCAGCGTGCACCTGCAGCAGGCCGCCGAGAGCGCGGCGCTGGACCTGCTCAGCCAGGGCGATGCCGACATCGCCATCGTCAGCACCGCCGGCAGCGAGCCGGGCGCCGGCATCGCGGTGCCGCTGTACCGCTGGCGGCGGCTGGTGCTGGTGCCGCGCGGGCATGCGCTGGACGTGCCGAAGCGGGTGCCGGACATGGCCGCGCTGGCGGTGCAGCCGCTGATCAGCTACGAATCCTCGACCCGCTCCGGCTCCTCGCTGCAGCGCGCCTTCAGCCGGCTCGGGCTGGAGCCGAGCATCGCCCTGACCGCGCTCGACGCCGACCTGATCAAGACCTACGTGCGCGCCGGCCTCGGCGTCGGCCTGCTCGCGGAAATGGCGGTGCATGCCGGCGACACCGACCTGCGCGCCTGGCCGGCGCCGCCGGAGATCCCCGAATGCATCGCCTGGGCGGTGCTGCCGCGCGACCGCGTGCTGCGCGACTACGCGCTGGAGCTGGTGCACGTGCTGGCGCCGCAGATCGACACCCGCGACCTGCGCCGGGTCATGGAAGGCAACCAGGAACCGGACTGGCCGACCCCGCCGAGCTGGGAAGAGCTGACCCAGACCATCACCAGCTGAGCCGCCGCGCGACTGCCGCCGAGCCGCCGCGCCACTGCGTCTGCGCCGGCCATCGCTGGTCGTGGCGCGGCTGCCGCCGCGCTGCGGCCGATCCGTCGGCGCGCCCGCCGCCATGCCTCGCAACCGGACCGCGCGCGGGTGCCGCCGCCGCGCATCGCCTGCGGCGTTTGCCATCGCTGCGCCAGGCCGTTACGGTGCGCGACCTCTTCTCCACTACAAGGATGTCCATGCACCCCGTCCTCCAGCAGAACCTGTTCTTCGTCAAGGAGCAGGTCGGCATGTTCAAGGCCGCCAACAACTACGACGTGTTCGATCCGCAGAGCAACCAGAAGGTGCTCGAATGCCGCGAGCCGAACCTGGGCCTGTTCACCAAGATCTTTCGTTTCACCGACTACAAGCGCATGACCCCGTTCCAGGTCGAGGTGCGTACCCCGAACGGGCAGAAGGTGCTGACCGTCAAGCGCGGTTTCTCGCTGTTCCTGTCCAAGGTCGAGGTGCTGGACGAGCACGATCGCCTGGTCGGCTCCTTCAGCCAGAAGTTCTTCTCGATCGGCGGCAAGTTCGACGTGCTCGATGCGCGCGAGAAGCTGGTGTGCACGCTGCGCGGCAAGTGGACCAGCTGGGACTTCCGCTTCGTGCAGGGCGAGCGCGAACTGGCGCGCGTGGCCAAGAAGTGGGCCGGGCTGGGCAAGGAGCTGTTCACCTCGGCCGACAACTACATGCTCGCGATCGAGAACGCGGTGCCGGCCGAGGACGACGTGCGCATCCTGATCATGGCCGCGGTGCTGTGCATCGACATGGTGCTGAAGGAATAACCCGCATCGCCGCGCGCGCCGCGACGGGCGCGCGGTGCCGCCGCGCTCAGGCGTTCGGCGGGCTCGCCAGCGGCAGCGTCACCGAGAAGCGGCTGCCCTGGCCCGGGCGGCTGCGCACCTCGACGCTGCAGCCCAGCGTCTCGGCGGTGCGGCGCACGATCCACAGCCCCAGGCCCAGCCCTTCGCTGCGCGGATCGGCCTGGCGGAAGGCCTGGAACAGCGTGCGCAGGCTGTCGCCGTCCATGCCGATGCCGCTGTCGATGATCTCCACCACCACCCGGTCGCCCCGGCGCCGGCAGCCGATCAGCACCGAGCCGTGCTCGGTGTACTTGACCGCGTTGCCGAGCAGGTTGCCGATCAGCGTGGCCAGCAGCGTGGCGTGGCTGCGCACGCGCAGCGTGGTCGGCACGTGGCGCAGCCGCAGTCCCTTGGCCGCGGCCTGCGGCCGCCAGGTGTCCAGGATCGGGCCGAGCAGGTCGGCCAAGGCCACTTCGGCCAGTACCGGCAGGCTGTGCTCGCCGCCGGCGACCGCGCTGGCGGCCAGATCGTCCAGGCCGGCGGAGACCTGGTTCAGCGCCTTGCGCGCGTCGTCCAGCGGCAGGCCGCTGGACGGGTCGAGCTGGCGCTGGACCTTGGCCAGGGCGTAGGCGGCGGTGCGCAGCGGGGTCTTCAGGTCGTGGCCGGCGATGGCCAGCAGGCGGCTGCGGTAATGGTTGGATTCCTGCGCCAGGGCCAGCGCCTTGCGCAGTTCCAGCTGCGCCATCGCCTGCCGCGCCAGCGCGCGCAGCGCTTCGATCTGTTCGTAGGTCAGCTGCCGCGCGCGTCGGTCGAGCACGCACACGGTGCCCAGCGGCAGGCCGTCGGAGGTCTTGAGCAAGGCGCCGGCATAGAAATGCAGGCGTTCTGCGCCGGTGACCAGGGGATTGGAGGCGAAGCGCGGGTCCTCGCGCGTATCCGGCACCAGCAGCAGGTCGTCCTCGAGCAGCGCGTGCGCGCACAGCGAGGTCGCCAGCGGGGTTTCCCTGGTGCCCAGGCCGATCTCGCTCTTGAACCACTGCCGCTCGCTGTCGATCAGGTTGACCACCGCGATCGGGGTCTGGCAGATCATCGCCGCCAGGCGGGTGATGTCGTCGAACGCCGGCTCGCGCGGCGTGTCCAGGACCGCGTAGCTGTGCAGCGCATCCAGGCGCAGCGCCTCGTTGCGGGGCTTGGCGGCGCAATAAACGGGGCTGGCGGCGGTTTCGACAGGAAGCATGCGGCACGGCCCAATTAATCAGCGCCACAGTCTAGGGTACGGATCACAGTTTTTGACGACGCCGCGTTCACGCCGGCGCAACGGTCGCGGCCGGCGCGGCGCCGGACGCCGCGGCCAGCGTCCCGGTCCCGGGCAGCCGCTCGCTGTAGCGATCCACCAGGTACGGCGCCAGCTCGCGGGTGAGCAGGGTGAACTTGACCAGTTCCTCCATCACGTCCACCACCCGTTCGTAGTAGGCCGACGCGCGCATCCGCCCGGGCGTGTCGAATTCCTGCCAGGCCTTGGCCACCGACGACTGGTTGGGGATGGTCAGCATGCGCATCCAGCGGCCGAGCACGCGCATCTGGTTGAGCGCGTTGAACGACTGCGAGCCGCCGGACACCTGCATCAGCGCCAGGGTCTTGCCCTGGGTGGGGCGCAGCGCGCCCTGGCTGAGCGGGATCCAGTCGATCTGCGCCTTGAGCACCGCGCTCATCGCGCCATGCCGTTCGGGCGAAGACCAGACCATGCCTTCGCTCCACAGGGCCAGGTCGCGCAGTTCCTGCACCTTCGCGTCGCTGTCGGGCGCGGCGTCGGGCAGCGGCAGGCCGGCGGGATCGAACAGGCGCGTTTCCGCGCCCATCGCCTGCAGCAGCCGCGCCGCTTCCAGCGCCAGCAGCTTGCTGTAGGAGCGTTCGCGCAGGGAGCCGTACAGCAGCAGGATGCGCGGCGGATGCGCGGCGCGGACGGCGGTCAGGGCCAGCGGATCCGGGCGCACGAACGCGGCCGGGTCCAGGTTCGGCAGGTCGGACAGGTCAACCGACACGGCGGCCGTCCGCATCGATCAGCGGTTCGCCGTCTTCCTTGGCGAAGGCGCCGCGCTGCGGCGAGGGCAGGATCTCCAGCACCGTCTCCGATGGCCGGCACAGGCGCGTGCCCAGCGCGGTGACCACGATCGGCCGGTTGATCAGGATCGGGTGCTGCAGCATCGCGTCGAGCAGTGCGTCGTCGCCCAGCGCCGGGTCGTCCAGGCCCAGTTCGGCGTAGGGCGTGCCCTTCTGCCGGATCGCCTCGCGCAGCGGGATGCCCAGCGCCGCGATCAGCGCCTGCAGGGTGGCGCGGTCCGGCGGGGTCTTCAGGTATTCGACCACGGTCGGTTCCGCGCCGCTGTTGCGGATCAGTCCCAGGACATTGCGCGAGGTGCCGCAGGCGGGGTTGTGGTAGATCGTGATGGGGCTCATCGGAGGACTCGGTGCGCTAGGGAAGGCGAGGCTTACGGGCGTTTCGCGGGTTTTCGCGCGGCGGCGGGCGCCACCGCGGCGGGGAGGGCGCAACTGCCGCCGCCGCAGCAGTTCTCGGTCAGGAACCCGATCAGCGCTTCCATGCGTGCGTAGTCGGCGCGCAGCCGGATCACCCGGCCCTGGCGTTCGTCGGCGATCAGGCCGGCGCCGCGCAGCGCGTGCAGGTGCGCGGTCAGCGTGGCCGGCGCCAAGCCCAGCGCGGCGCGCAGTTCGCCCACCGCCATCCCGTCCGGCCCGGCCTGGACCAGGGCGCGGTAGGCGGCCAGGCGGTGCGTGTGCGCCAGCGCGCGCAAGGCGGCGACAGTGTGGTCGGCGTGCATCGTTTCGATAATTCCAGAAATTACGAAATGAGGCAAGCCGCTGCGGCCGACATGGGCAGCGCAGTGTCCCGTCGGATGCGACGCGGCCAGGCGTGCCCGGGCCGGCGATGCGCGCCGAACACCGCGTGGCGTGCGGCCGACAGGGCTGCGTTGCCGAAGGTGCCGTGCGATTCGCTCGCCGCGTCGCCTGCCGTCGCAGTTGCGGGGGCGAGCCGGCGGATGGCGATCGCGGTCGGCCTTGGCGGCCCGCGATCGGCGGCCGTTGCGCGCGACCGGGATGCGCGCTTATGTCGCGTTGGCGCGGCGCGGGGCCTCGACTAGACTGCGGCGGTGATCCGTCGCCGCCGCCCGATGTCGCTCTGGGGAACGCTCGCCATGCTGGCGATCGTGCTGATGCTGGCTGCGCCGTTGCTGAGCCGCTGGCGGCAGGCGCGCTCCGGCGACTGGGCCGCTGCCGCCGCCGGCGCGCTGTGCACCAGCCGCGGCCTGCAATCGATCCTTGCGTTGCCGGCCGTGTCGTCGCCTGCCCACGCCGGCGCCCACGACGATGGCGGCATGCCGCACGAGCAGGCATGCGACTACTGCCTGCTGGCCGCGCGCCTGCTGCCGTTGCTGGCGCTGGTGTTGCTGGTGTTGCCCTGGTTGCGCCAGCGCGCGCCGCTGGCCGCGCCGCGCCTGCCGGCGGTGGGCGCGGACCTGTGGCGTGCGCATCCTGCACGCGGGCCGCCCGCGTTCTCCTGAAACACGATTGAGCGGTCCCTCGTGCCGCGGCGTCGCCGCGGCACGTCTTCGTGCTGATGGAGCCATCGATGATCCGTTTCCTTTCCGTGCCGCGCATGGCGGCGTACGGCTGCGTCTGTCTCGCGGCCAGCGTGACCGCGCCGGCGCATGCCGCCGACAGCGGCGTGCAACCTCCCGCCGGCGATTCCGCCCTGACCCTGGGCAAGGTCCAGGTCAACGCCGACCCCCTGGCGGCGCCGGCCGCGCGCAGCGTGCTGAGTTCCGTGGACATCCTCGGCGGCGACCTGCTGCAGGACCAGCACGTGGACTACAGCTGGGAGCTGCTGATGCGCGCGCCGGGCGTGCAGGTGACCCAGTTCAAGATGGGCACCGACGCCGGCCGCTTCTCGTTCCGCGGCTTCAACGGCGAAGGCCGGGTCAACGCGGTCAAGCTGCTGATCGACGGCATTCCCAGCAACGACAACGCCGGCGGCATGCCGTACCTGGATGCGGTGTTTCCGCTGGACATCGCCGCGATCGAGATCGTGCGCGGCACCAACGATCCGCGCTACGGGCTGGACGCCATCGCCGGCAGCGTCGATGTGCTGACCCGCAGCGGCGGCAACGACGGCCGCGCCAGCATCACCGCCGGCAGTTTCGGCACCCGCGAGATACAGGCCAGCCAGGGCATCGAACGCGGCGGCTGGAGCCAGAACTATTTCGCCGCCTGGCGCGACAGCGACGGCTATCGCGACCATGCCGACGCGCGCAAGCGCGCCTTCGCCGGCAAGTGGTTCTACACCGCGCCGGATGCGCGCTGGCGCGCCGGGCTGAGTGCGCGCTACTACCGCAACGCGGCGCTGGAAGCGGGCTATCTGGATTACGCCAGTGCGCAACGCGCGCCGCGCAGTTCGCCGGACTATGCGCGCGACGATCGCAGCGAGCGCCAGACCGGGCAGGTGAGCCTGCATCTGGACGCGCAACTGGCCGATGCCGTGCAGGGCAGCGCCAAGCTGTACTGGAATCGCTACCAGAACCAGCGCTGGGTGCGCTTCACCGCCGCCGGCGCGCAGCAGGAGCGCGATACCGACGAGACCCAGCGCGGTTTCCTGGCCAAGGCCAGCTGGCGTCCGGAGGTGGACTGGGCGGCGTCGTTCGCACTGGAAGGCGGCATCGACGGGCAATGGCAGGACAACACCTCGCAACGCTATCGCACCGTGGCGCGGGTCCGCACCGCGCCGTTGCGCGACTGGGATTTCGACCTGGACACGCGCGGCGCCTACGTGCAGGCGGTGATCCGCCCGGTCGAGCGCCTGCAGCTGGTGCCGGCGTACCGCGTGGACTGGGTCGACGGCAGCTTCCGCGACCGGCTCGGCGGCGCGCGCTACCCGGCCTACGCCTACGGCGCGATCCGGCAGCCCAAGCTCAGCGCGGTGTTCGCGCTGACCGCGCAGGCCAGCGCCTACGCCAACATCGGCCGCACCTTCCAGATCGGCAGCGGCAACGGCGCCTACCGCAGCCAGCCCGGCAACCTGGCGCCGTCGTACAACGACGGCTGGGAAGCCGGGTTGAAGTTCGCCGACGCCAAGCGGCTGGATGCGCGCATCGCCTACTGGGAGCAGCGCGCGTCCGACGAAGTGGCGACCATCCTCGGCGTCAACGGCACTGTCGGCAGCGGCGAGGTCGGCAACGTCGGCAAGACCTTGCGCCGCGGCTGGGATGCGCAGTTGAACCTGCGCCCGGACGAGGGCTGGACGCTGTGGCTGGCGTATTCGCGGCAGCGCGCGGTCATCGTCACTCCCGACCCGAGCGCGCCGGCCACGCGCGGCAAGGAGATCGAGAACGTGCCGCACTACCTGGCCAGCGCCGGCATCGACTGGCAGGCCACGCCGCGGCTGAAGCTGTCGGCCTGGGGCAATGCGCAGGGCGACTACTACGTGGAGCGCAGCAACACGCTGGGCCGCTATGGCGGCTATGCGCTGGCCAACGTCGGCGCGACCTGGGCATGGCGCGCGCAGCGCGAGCTGTCGCTGCAGCTGAAGAACCTGAGCGACCGCCACTACGTCTACGCCTGGTACGACAGCGGTTCGTCCGGCTACTCGCCGGGCGACGGCCGCGCGCTGTACGCCAGCCTCAGCTGGGGCTGGTGATGGCCGCGCCGAGTGCGGCCGCCGCGGCGCCGGCGCGGTTCTACCGCGCGGTGTGGCGCTGGCATTTCTACGCCGGCCTGCTGGTGCTGCCGCTGCTGGCCTGGCTGGCGTTGACCGGCGCCGCCTTCGTCTACCAGCAGCCGATCGATGGCTACTTCCACCGCGCGCTGAAGACGGTCGCGGTACCGGCGCAGGCGCAGCCGGCTGCGCCGCAACGGCTGGTCGCCGCGGCGCTGGCGGCGCAGCCGGGGCAGGCGCTGCGCTATGCCACGCCGGCGCGACCCGACGCATCCGCGGAAGTGACCGTGGGCACGGCCGATGGCCGCCGCGTGGTGGTGTACGTGGATCCGTACCGGGCGCGGGTGCTGGGCCGCTTGCCCGAGCACGGCACGGTGGCGTGGACGATCCGCCGCCTGCACAGCCTGGCCCTGGTCGGGCCGTGGGCCAGCGCGCTGATCGAAGTGGCCGCCGGCTGGGCGATCCTGCTGGTGCTGACCGGGGTCTACCTGTGGTGGCCGCGCGGCCGCGGCGGCGGCGTCAGTCGCGTGCGCGGGCGGCCGCCGCAGCGCGTGTTCTGGCGCGACCTGCATGCGCTGACCGGCAGCGTGGTCGGCGCGATGCTGCTGTTCCTGGCGCTGACCGGGATGCCGTGGTCGTGGTTCTGGGGCGAGCAGGTCAACCGCCTGATCAACGGCCATCACTACGGCTATCCGGCCGGCCTGCGCGTGGACCTGCCGATGTCCACGCAGCGCTTGCGCGACGAGGACGTGCCGGCCTGGTCGCTGCGCCAGGCGCGCTTGCCGCAGTCGCAGCTGCCGCAGGCTGTGTCGATGCCGATGCCGATGCCGATGCCGATGCCGATGGCTACAGTCGCGCCTGTTGCGGCAGGCGCGGCGGACAGTGGCGACGACGTGCACGCCGCGCATGGCGGCATGGCGATGGAGGCGCTGCCGCCTGCGGCACCCGGCGCGATCGGCCTGGACGCGGCGGTGGCGCGGTTCCAGGCGCGCGGCATCGCCGCCGGCTACAGCGTGGCGCTGCCGCGCGGGGTGCGCGGCGTGTACACCGCGTCGGTGTATCCGCCGGACCTGGCGCAGCAGCGGGTGATCCATCTCGACCAGTACAGCGGCAAGGTGCTGCTGGACATGCGCTACGCCGACTACGGACCCATGGCGAAGGCATTGGAATGGGGCATCAACGTGCACCTGGGACAGCAGTACGGCATGTTCAACCAGCTGCTGTTGATCGCCTCGTGCCTGGGGATCCTGCTGCTGTGCGTCAGCGCCGCGCTGATGTGGTGGAAGCGCCGGCCGGCCGGCGGGTTGGGCGTGCCGCCGTTGCCGGCGGAGCGGCGTACCTTGCGCGGTGTGCTGGCGCTGTTGGCGGTCGGCGGCATGCTGTTCCCGCTGGTCGGGGTGTCGCTGCTGCTGATGCTGGCGCTGGATTGGTGGTGGGTGCTGCGGCGCGAGTGAAGTGGCGCGGCTGGCAGGCGTCGTTGAGCTTGCCGAATGCACTGCAGGAGGGGCTTCAACCCCGACAGTTATCCGATGCCGGAAGGTTCATCGCTTCGCTCGTCGCGACTGAAGTCGCTCCCACAGGGACTTGCGGCTCACTTGCTGGGTGCACTGTGGGAGGGACTTCAGTCCCGACGGTGTCCGAAGTCGGAAGGTTTACTACTTCGCTCGTCGCGGTTGAAACCGCTCCTACAGGAGGCGGTGCGAGGTACCTGCTGGGTGCACTGTAGGAGGGGCTTCAGCCCCGACGGTATCCGGCGGTGGAGCGTCCTGCCTCAGACGTCGTCGTGGATCCCGCACTCGCGCTTGAGGCCGAAGAAGCGGGTGTCTTCCTCGCGCATGCCCGGTTCCCAGCGGCGGGTGGTGTGGAAGTCGCCGATCGAGACGTAGCCTTCTTCCCACAGCGGGTGGTAGGGCAGGCCGTGCTGCTGCATGTACTGCCACAGGTCGCGGTCGCTCCAGTCGGCGATCGGGTTGATCTTGTAGCGCTCGCCGCGCTTCTGCACGAACGGGGTCTGCGCGCGGCTGTCGGACTGGCTGCGGCGCAGGCCGGTGAACCAGGTGCCGACCTTCAGTTCGTCCAGCGCGCGGCGCATCGGCTCGACCTTGCGCAGGTTGTTGTACTGCTCGATGCCGACCATGCCCTGTTCCCACAGGCGGCCATGGCGCGCTTCCATCCAGGCGCGGCTGACCAGCGGCCGGTACACCTTGAGGTTGAGCTTGAGCTTGTCGGTGAGCGCGTCGGCGAAGCGGTAGGTCTCGGCGAACAGGTAGCCGGTGTCGATCAGGATCACCGGGATGTCCGGCAGCTGCTGGGTCAGCAGGTGCAGCGTCGCCGCCGATTGCGCGCCGAAGCTCGACGACAGCGCGGCCTCGGCCGGTCCGTGTTCGAGCGCCCAGGCCACGCGCTGCGGCGCGGTCATCGGCGCCAGCAACGCGTTGACCGCGTCGAGGTCCAGCGCGGCGACCGGCGCGTTGGCGGAGTCGTGGTTGGCGGAGGCGGGCAGGGCGCTCATGCGTGCAGTTCCGAAGGAATGAGGTGGCGGTGGGTGGGATAGGCGGGCAGGTCGACCAGGCCGCTGCGGTGCAGGAAGTCGCCGAAGCCTTCGCCGCTGTCGCGCTCGCCGGCGTAGCGCGCGAACAGCGGGTCCAGCGCGTCGAGGATTTCCGGCTCGGTGATGTTCTCGCGGTACAGCGTGTTCAGGCGCTGGCCGCGGTGATCGGCGCCGAGCATCAGGTTGTAGCGGCCGGGCGCCTTGCCGACCAGGGCGATCTCGGCCAGGTACGGCCGCGAGCAGCCGTTCGGGCAGCCGGAGATGCGCAGCAGGATCGGCGCCTCGCGCAGTCCGTGCCGGTCCAGCAGCGGCTCCAGCTTGCCGGCGAAGTCGGGCAGGTAGCGTTCGGCCTCGGCCATCGCCAGGCCGCAGGTCGGCAGCGCCACGCAGGCCATCGCCGCGCGCGCCAGCGCGGTGCGCGCCTGGTTGCCGGTGTCCAGCGCATGCGCGCGCACCAGGGTGTCGACCGCATCGCGCTGCGCGGCGGGAATGCCGGCGATGACCAGGTTCTGGTTCGAGGTCATGCGGAAGTGCGCGCCATCGCCATCGCGCCGCAGCAGCTCGGCGATCTCGCGCAGCCCGCTGAGGTGGCGCGCGCCAGCGTCGTGGTCGGCGATGCGCCCGGCCGGCAGCGACAGGGTCAGGTGCGCGCGGCCGTCCTCGCCTTCGCTCCAGCCGTAGCGGTCGCCGTTGTGCTCGAACGCGAACGCGCGGGTCGGCTGCAGCGCGATGCCGGCGCGGCGCTGGATCTCGGCGACGACGGTGTCCAGGCCATGGTCGTCGATGGTGTACTTGAAGCGTGCGCGCTTGCGCAGCGTGCGGTTGCCCAGATCGCGCTGGGTGGTGACCACCGCGGTGGCGACGTCGAGCAGCTGATCGCGTTCGATGAAGCCGATCACGTTGGCCACGCGCGGGTAGGTCTCGGCGTCGCCGTGGGTGGCGCCCATGCCGCCGCCGATGCTGACGTTGTAGCCGGCCAGCGCGCCGTCGGCATCGAGCACGCCGATGAAGCCGAGGTCGTTGGCGAACACGTCCACGTCGTTGACCGGCGGCAGCGCGAAGCCGATCTTGAACTTGCGCGGCAGATAGGTGTCGCCGTAGATCGGCTCCTGCTCCTGGCCGCTGCCGACCACCTGCTCCTCGTCCAGCCAGATCTCGTAGTAGGCGCGGGTATTGGGCAGCAGGTGCTCGGACACGCGCGCGGCATCGGCGTACAGCGTGGCATGCGCGCGCGAGGCCAGCGGGTTGGCCGCGACCTGCACGTTGCGGTTGACGTCGCCGCAGGCGGCCAGGGTATCGATCAGCGCGGCGTTGATCGCCTGCATCGTCGTCTTCAGCTCGCGCTTGATCACGCCATGGAACTGGAACGCCTGGCGGGTGGTGACGCGCAGCGAGTGGTTGCCGTAGGTGGTGGCGATGGCGTCGAGCTTGAGCCACTGCTCTGGCGTGATCACCCCGCCCGGCGTGCGCGTGCGGATCATGAACTGGTAGGCCGGCTCCAGCTTCTGCCGGCGCCGCTCGTCGCGCAGGTCGCGATCGTCCTGCTGGTAGCTGCCGTGGTACTTGATCAGCGTCTGGTCGTCCTCGCGCAGCGCGCCGGTGACCGGATCGGCCAGGCTCTGCAGCAACGACCCGCGCAGGCGGCGGCTTTCGGCCTTGATGTCTTCGACGTTGCTCATCGCGGGATTCGGGAGTCGGGATTGGGGATTGGCAAAGCAGGAACGGAAAGGGCGGCCCGGCGACACGAAGACCGTGGGAGCCGGCGCTTGCGAATCCCCAATCCCGACTCCCCAATCCCGGCCTCAATAGACATCGCGCGCATACCGTCCCTCCCGCTGCAGCGCCGTGAGGTAGGCGGCCGCGTCTTCGGCGCTGTGCGCGCCGTGCTCGGCCACGATCTGCTGCAGCGTGGCGTGCACGTCCTTGCCCATGCCGATCGCGCCGCACACGTACAGGTGCGCGCCGTGCTGCAGCCAGTCGTAGACCTCGCGGCCGTGCTCGCGCAGGCGCTGCTGCACGTACACCTTGCCCGGCACGTTGCCGTCGCGCAGCGGCTGCACGTCGCGCGAGAACGCCAGCTCCAGCCGCTGCAGCTCGCCGCTGCGCAGCGCCTGCTGCCACTCGGCCTGGTACAGGAAGTCCTGGTTGAAGTGGCGGGCGCCGAAGAACAGCCAGTTGCGGCCGCTGGCGCCGCTCTCGGCGCGTTCCTGGACGAAGCCGCGGAACGGTGCCACGCCGGTGCCGGGGCCGATCATCAGGATGTCGCGGCTGGCGTCGGCCGGCACCCGGAAGCGTTCGTTGGGTTCGATGTAGACCGCGGCACTGTCGCCCTCGGCCAGGGCGGCCAGATGGCCGCTGGCCGCGCCGCCATGGGCGTGGCCGTGCGCCTGGTAGGCCAGCACGTCGACGGTGAGGTGGACCTCGTCGCCGACCCGCTTGCGGCTGGAGGCGATCGAGTACAGGCGCGGGGCCAGGGGCCGCAGCGCCTCCAGCAGCGCGCTGTGGTCCCAATCCGCCGGCCAGCGGCGCAGCACGTCGATCACCTGGTGATCGGCCAGCAACGCCGCCAGACCGGCGGTCTGGGTGGGGTCGAGCAGCTGTTCCAGCGCCGGCGCGGCTGCGCGGCGGGCGACCGCGGCCAGGAATGGCCGCGATGCCCGGGTCAGTTCGCGGTGCGTGGCGAGCCACTCGTGCAGGGGCAGAGTCTCCGCGCCGACGGTGACGTCGGCATGACCGTCCAGTCGCGTCGCCGTCAACACCGCCTCGACCAGCGCCGGCGGATTGCGGTGGCGGATGCCCAGCGCGTCGCCGGGCTCGTAGTGCAGGCCGCTGCCGGCCAGCGACAGCTCCAGGTGGCGCACGTCCTTGTCGGCCTCGCCATGCGCGGCATAGCGCGGACCCTTGAAGTCGCGGCCGCTGATGCGCTGGTTGGCCAGCACCTCGGCGGCGAACGGGCGCTCGTGGCTCCAGCTGGCGGTGGCGGCGCCGCGCAACGGGGTCACCGTCGCCGACGGCACGGCCGGGCCCTTCAGCAGCTCGCGTGCCTGCGCCAGCGCCTGCGCGCGCCACGGCGCCGCCACGGTGTCGATGTCCAGGTCGGCCTCGCCCGGCGGCAGCACCCGCTGCGCGCCGAGTTCGGCCAGGCGCGCGTCGATGCGCTTGCCGATGCCGCAGAAGTCGGCGTAGCTGGAATCGCCCAGGCCGAGCACCGCGTACTTCAGTTCCGGCAGCTTGGGTGCGCGCCGGCCCTGCAGGAACTCGACCAGGCCGATCGCATCGTCCGGCGGATCGCCTTCGCCCTGGGTGCTGATGACCACGTACAACAGGCGCTCGCTGGTCAACTCGCGGGCCGGGTAGGCATCGGCGCGCAGCAGGCGCACGCTCAGCCCGGCGGCCTCGGCCTCGGCGGCCAGCTGTTCGGCGGCGCGGCGGGCATTGCCGGTCTGGCTGCCGTAGACCACGCTCAGCCGCTGCGGGCTGTGGCTGGCCGCGGCGCCGCCCGGCAGCACCGCCAGCGACGGCGGCGCATGGCCCTGGCCCTGGGCCAGGCCGGCGGCATAGCCGGACAGCCACCACAGGCTGGCCGCATCCAGCCCCTCCACCGTCCGCGCCAGCAGCACCTTGCGCTCGTCGGGCAAGGGGCTGGGCGGCAACGCGGGCGAGGCGGCGGTCATGACCGGTCCGGGTGGGAGATAGGGATGACCGATGTTAGGGATTCGTTGCGCGGCGCAGAAAGGAGCAGGGGTTATCGGCTTATGCCCCCCGCTTATTTCAGTGCCTGCCAGGCGCATCACACACTGCCGGCCCCCGGTCGCCCCAGGCGCCGCGGGCGCTGCTACCCTCGGCACACCCCCTTCCCGACGAGTCTTGCGTTGTCCCCGATGCGTTCTTCCGCCCTGTCCCACCTCGACCGGCTCGAGGCCGAAAGCATCCACATCCTGCGCGAGGTGGCCGCCGAGTTCCGCAATCCGGTGCTGCTGTATTCGGTGGGCAAGGACAGTTCGGTGCTGCTGCACCTGCTGCTGAAGGCGTTCGCGCCGGCGCCGCCGCCGATCCCGCTGCTGCACGTGGACACGCGCTGGAAGTTCCGCGAGATGATCGCGTTCCGCGACCGCCGCGCCTCCGAGACCGGGGTGGACCTGCGCGTGCACATCAACCCCGACGGCATCGCCCAGGACATCGGCCCGTTCACGCACGGCGCCACCGTGCACACCGACGTGATGAAGACCCAGGGCCTGAAGCAGGCGCTGGACCAGGGCAGGTTCGACGCGGCGATCGGCGGCGCGCGCCGCGACGAGGAGAAGGCACGGGCCAAGGAGCGGGTGTTCTCGTTCCGCAACGACAAGCACCGCTGGGACCCGAAGAACCAGCGCCCGGAGCTGTGGAATCTGTACAACGCCCGCGTCCATGCCGGCGAGAGCGTACGCGTGTTCCCGCTGTCCAACTGGACCGAGCTGGACATCTGGCTGTACATCTACCGCGAAGCGATTCCGGTGGTGCCGCTGTATTTCGCGGCCGAACGCCCGGTGGTGGAGCGCGACGGCGCGCTGATCCTGGTGGACGACGCGCGGCTGCCGCTGCGCGCAGGCGAAGTGCCGCAGCTGCGGCAGGTGCGCTTCCGCACCCTGGGCTGCTATCCGCTGACCGGCGCGGTCGAGTCGCAGGCCGACACGCTGGAGAAGATCATCGCCGAGATGCTGCTGACCACCACCTCGGAGCGGCAGGGGCGGGTGATCGACCAGGATCCGGGCGCGTCGATGGAGAAGAAGAAGCTGGAAGGGTATTTCTGATGAGCCGGGATTTGGGATTCGGGATTGGGGATTCGGAAAGGCAGTTCTCCGCCGTGGACGCAGGAAGGGGTGGGGACGCTGTTACGAATCCCGAATCCCGAATCCCGAATCCCGGCGGCGACGCCATCGCCGCCTACCTGCAGCAACACGAACAGAAGCCGCTGCTGCGCTTCATCACCTGCGGCAGCGTCGACGACGGCAAGAGCACGCTGATCGGGCGCCTGCTGTACGACAGCAAGCGCCTGTTCGACGACCAGCTCGCCGCGCTCAGCGCCGACAGCAAGCGCCACGGCACCCGCGGCGGCGAGATCGACTACGCGCTGCTGCTCGACGGCCTGGCCGCCGAGCGCGAGCAGGGCATCACCATCGACGTGGCCTACCGCTACTTCGACACCGACCGGCGCAAGTTCATCGTCGCCGACTGCCCGGGCCACGAGCAGTACACCCGCAACATGGCCACCGGTGCGTCCACCGCCGACGTGGCGGTGGTGCTGGTCGATGCGCGCAAGGGCCTGCTGACCCAGACCCGTCGCCACAGCTACATCGTCTCGCTGCTCGGCATCCGCCACGTGGTGCTGGCGGTCAACAAGATGGACCTGGTCGGCTTCGACCAGGCCACCTTCGATGCGATCGCCGCCAGTTATGGGGCGCTGGCCGCGCAGCTGGGCATCGCCCAGGTGCAGTGCATCCCGCTGTCGGCGCTGGACGGCGACAACCTGTCGCAGCGCTCCGCGCGCACGCCGTGGTACGCCGGCCCGGCCTTGCTCGAACACCTGGAAGGCCTGGACCTGGCCGCGCGCGATGCCGACAGCGGCCTGCGCCTGCCGGTGCAGTGGGTCAACCGCCCGAACCAGCAGTTCCGCGGCTTCGCCGGCACGCTCGCGGCCGGCCAGGTGCGTCCCGGCGATGCGGTGGTGGTGCTGCCGTCGGCGCGCCGTTCCACCGTGGCGCGGGTGCTGGACGGCAACGGCGACGTGGACCAGGCCGTGGCCGGGCAGGCGGTGACGCTGACCTTGGCCGACGAGATCGACATCAGCCGCGGCGACGTGATCGCCGCCGCCGGCGACCCGCCGGAAGTGGCCGACCAGTTCGCCGCGCACCTGCTGTGGATGGACGATGCCGCGCTGCTGCCGGGGCGCCCGTACTGGCTGAAGATCGGCACCCGCACGGTGTCTGCCAGCGTCAGCGAGATCAAGCACCGCATCGACGTGAACACACAGGAGCGGCTGGCGGCCAAGCGCCTGGAGTTGAACGAGGTCGGCTACTGCAACCTGGCGCTGGACGAGGCGATCGCGTTCGAGCCGTACGCGCGCAACCGCGCGCTCGGCGGCTTCATCCTGATCGACCGGCAGAGCAACGCCACCGTCGCCGCCGGCACCCTGGACTTCGCGCTGCGCCGCGCCGGCAACGTGCACTGGCAGCACCTGGACGTGGACCGCGCGGCGCGCGCGCGGATCAAGGGCCAGGCGCCGAAGGTGCTGTGGTTCACTGGCCTGTCCGGCGCCGGCAAGTCCACCGTGGCCAACCTGGTGGAGAAGCGCCTGCATGCGCTCGGCTACCACACCTTCATCCTCGATGGCGACAACGTGCGCCACGGGCTGAACCGCGATCTGGGCTTCACCGACGAGGACCGGGTCGAGAACATCCGCCGCGTCGCCGAGGTGGCGCGCCTGATGACCGATGCCGGGCTGATCGTGCTGGTCAGCTTCATCTCGCCGTTCCGCGCCGAGCGGCGCATGGCCCGCGAGCGCTTCGCCGAGGGCGACTTCGTCGAGGTGTTCGTCGACGTGCCACTGCACGTGGCCGAGGCGCGCGACGTGAAGGGGTTGTACGCCAAGGCGCGCGCCGGGCAGATCCCCAACTTCACCGGCATCGATTCGCCGTACGAGGCGCCGGAGCAGCCGGAGCTGCACCTGCGCGCCGACGGCGACAACGCCGAGGCGCTGGCGGCGCAGGTGCTGGCCTGGCTGGACGCGCACGACTGAGCGGTGGCGCTGCCCCCGGCGGCGCCGGCCATGCATGCTGCCCAACGCTGGCCGGCGCGCAGCGCGAGTTGCCGGCGGCCGCGCCGGTGCGCATCCTGTGCATGCAGGGAGGCGGTGTGGATCCAGGAGCACCCCGGAGCCGGATCCTTGCGGCAACGTTCAGGGGGAACGCGTGGATCAGAAGATGCAGGCCTTGCTGGCCAAGACCAATGTCACCGAGCTGGTCGCGCCGGCGGCGGTGGAACAGGTGACTCACCAGCCGGTGCGGCCCGAGCCGCCGCCAGCGCAGCGGCCGCTGTATTCCACGGCCGATCCGTTCCAATACCACCTGGCCACGACCGAAATCGTCGGCAAGCTGCAGGAGCGCACGACCAAGCCGGCAGTGCGGGCGTTCGGCTGGCTGGTGTTCGGGGTGCCGATGGCGCTGTTCGGGCTGATGCTGTTGCAGCTGGTCTGGTACGACGCTGCGCTGCATGCATGGAAGATCCCGCACACCGTCGGCGGCGCGCTGCGCACGCTGGTCGGGACCGCTTCTGCGTTGGCCTTCATCGTGGCGTACCCGTATTTCACTCGCCGCCGGGGGGCCACCGCCGGCTGAGGCATGCGGCGCGCATGCGCCGGCGCGTCGCTATCGCTGCGGGTAGCAAGGCAGGGCACGCCGGCTGAGGTGCGGCCCGGCGCGGTGACCTCGCTGGTCGCCGGTCGGCCTCAATGCGCCCCGGGCTGCGCCTGGGTCAGCCGCTGCGGCGCGCGGCGTGGCGCCTCCAGCACCTGCACGAACTGTGCGGCGATCACCGCGCCGCCGAAGTGGCGCTGCACGAACTGGCGGCCGGCCTGGCCCATGCGCTGGCGCCGCGGCGCATCGCACAGGCGCAGGATCGCATCGCGCCAGGCCGCCACGTCGCCCGGCGCCAGCAGTTCGCCGCTGGCGTCCGCATCCAGCGTCTCCGCCACGCCGCCGACATGGCTGGCCAGCACCGGCACTTCGCTGGCCTGCGCTTCCACCGAGACCCGGCCGAAGGTTTCCGGCGCCAGCGAGGGAAACGCCAGCATCGACATCGCGTTGTAGTACGGCGTGGTGTCGTTGACCCAGCCGACGAAGCGGTGCCGTGCGGCCGTGGCCTGGGCGCTGGCCTGCGCCTGCAGGCGCGCCGCATCCGGGCCGTCGCCCAGCCACAGGCAGTGCAGCGCCGGTTCGATCGCCATCGCCGCGGACACCGCCTCCAGCAGCGGAAAGATGCCCTTGCCGGTCTGTAGGCGGCCGCTGTAGCCGACCACGATCGCGTCCTCGGGCAGGCCGAGCAGGGCGCGCATCTCGCGGCCGCGCCGCGGATCCGGACGCAGGCTGTCCATGTTCACCGGGTTGTACAGCACCTGCACCAGCGCCTCCGGCACGCCGCGGTCCAGGTAGGCCTGCCGCGCATAGCGCGACACGGCGAAGAAGCGCGAGGCCAGGCGCGGGATCGCGTAGCCGGAGAACGCGCGCATCGCCGGCGCGCGGTGCCGGAACAAGGCCACGCGGATGCCGAGCGCGCGGCCGGCCAGCAGCAACGGCCAGTATTCCTTGCCGAAATTGCCGACCAGCCAGTCGGGCTGCAGGCGCCGCGCCACGCGCAGCAGCGGCGCGTAGCCGCCCGGATCCAGCGCGTTGCGGAAATGGCCGAAATGCACGGTGATGCCGCTGCGGCCGAGTTCCTCGGCGATCAGCCCGCCCTGGCAGGCGATCACCTCGACGCGATGGCCGGCGCCGGCCAGGGCCTGCGCCAGCGCCACGAAGTGGGTCGCCGCGCCGGTGTTCTCGGGATTGGTGCCGACGAACAGGAATTTCATGCGCGCCGATCCTCGTAGCCGGTCAGCGCGCGCAGCGCGAACTGCGGCAGCAGGTGGTGACGCGCCACCTGGATGCGCGGATAGCGCCACGGATCGGAGCCGGGCACGGCGCGGCCGCGCCGGGTGGTGGTGGCGGCGACGTAGCCGGCGTCGCGCACCGCCGCGGCGACGCGTGCGTCCACGTCGCCGTACGGATAGCAGAACTGGGTGACCGGTTCGCCGAGCAGGTCCTCCAGCTCGCGCTTGCAGCCGCCGATCTCTTCGTGCAGCTCGGCATCGCTGCACGCGGTCAGGCGCGGATGCGAGCGGGTGTGCGCGCCGATCTCCATGCCGCCGCGGCGCCATTGGCGCAGTTCGGCCAGGCTCATCAACGGCTTCTCGATGCCGAGCTTGCGCGCATCCCAGGTGTTGTGGCGGCCGATGCTGCCGCTGACCGCGTACACGGTGGCGCTGAAGCCCAGGCCCTGCAGCACCGGCAGCGCCGCGTGCAGGTTGTCGAGGTAGCCGTCGTCCAGGGTCACCACCGCGACCCGCCCGCGGCGTTCGCCGCGCAGGTAGGGCATGGCATCGGTCATGGACACGCCGCGGTAGCCCAGCCGCCGCAGCAGGCGCATCTGCCGCGCGAAGCGCGCCGGCGCGACGTACAGGCTGCGGTACACCTGCAGTTGCCGCGGCGCCGGCGCGATGTTGTGGTACATGAAGATCGGAATACGTGCCGCAGCGGAGGAGGTCGCGGAATGCATCGGGACGGCTCGGGACGGTCGCGGAAGGGAGGGCGCGCTGCATTAGCGCGCGCAAACCTTTCGGCGGCCTGTCGCGCGCAGCGGCGCGGTGACGGATGTCGTGGCGCCGCCGTGCCGCCGCGCGTTGCTGCGCGGCGCACGCACGCGGCAGGCGGCGCTGCGGGTGCGCGCCGCCGCGGTTATGCTCCGATGCCCGCCTGCACGAGGACGGCCGATGCCCGATGACCCCTGCGCCACGGCGTGGCGCGACCTGCGCCTGCGCGTCGACGCGATGCAGCTGCGCCGTTGGCGCGGCGACGATCTCGACGCGCTGTTGCGCCATGCCGACGATGCGCAGGTGGTGCGCGGCCTCAGCGAGCGCTTCCCGCATCCCTACACCCGCGCCGACGGCGAGGCGTTCCTGGGCGGGCGCGTGGTCGACCTGCAGCATCCCGTGCTGGCGATCGAGATCGACGGCGAGGCCTGCGGCAGCATCGCCCTGCGTCCCGGCCGCGGCGAGCGCGCGCATGTGGCCGAACTGGGCTATTGGCTGGGGCGCCGCTACTGGGGCCAGGGCCGCATGACGCGGATCGTCGCCGCCTATCTGGACTGGGCGATCCCTGCGCTCGGGCTGCTGCGCATCGAGACCAGCGTCCTGGACAGCAACCCGGCCTCGGCGCGGGTGCTGGAGAAGAACGGCTTCGTGCGCGAGGGCATCCGCCGCGGCGCGCTGCGCAAGCAGGGGCGCCTGCACGACCTGCACCTGTTCGGGCGCCTGCACGCGCCAGAGTGAGACCTGGGTTCGGCAGTCAGCGCCGATTCATGCACAATCGAGCCAGCCCCCGTTCGCGGGGCCTCCTTCTTGGGTCTCGGGGAACTGCGTGGAATCGATCATCACTGCATTGAACGGCTTGATCTGGAGCAAGGCGCTGATCTTCATGTGCCTGGCGGCCGGCCTGTACTTCACCATCCGCACCCGCTTCATGCAGGTGCGCGGCTTCGTCGAGATGCTGCGGCTGACCATCGGCGGGCAGAAATCCGATGCCGGCGTGTCCTCGTTCCAGGCGCTGGCGATGTCGATGGCCGGGCGCATCGGCATCGGCAACATCGCCGGCGTGGCCACCGCCATCGCCTTCGGCGGGCCGGGCGCGATCTTCTGGATGTGGGTGATGGGCTTCTTCGGCGCCTCCACCTCGTACATCGAATCGACCCTGGCGCAGATCTACAAGGTCAAGGACGCCGACGGCCGCTACCGCGGCGGCCCGGCCTACTACATCGAAAAGGCGATGGGGCTGAAGTGGTACGCGCTGCTGTTCGCCATCGCCACCATCGTCGCCACCGGCTTCCTGATGCCCGGCGTGCAGGCCAATGCGATCGCCGACAGCGTGGTCAACGCTTGCCGCGGCGGCCCGTTGTGCGGCCCGCTCGACGGGGTGTGGATGGGCCTGCCGGCGGTGCAGGCGCTGAAGCTGGGCATCGGCGTGGCGGTGGCGCTGCTGCTGGCGGTGATCATCTTCGGCGGGGTCAAGCGCATCGCCAACTTCGCCGAGATCGTGGTGCCGTTCATGGCGCTGGGCTACATCCTGATGGCGGTGGTGGTGATGGTGCTCAACGCCGAACGGGTGCCGGAGATGTTCGCGATCATCTTCCGCAGCGCGTTCGGCGCGCACGCCGCGTTCGGCGCGCTGCTCGGCCTGGCGGTGGAGTGGGGGGTCAAGCGCGGCATCTACGCCAACGAGGCCGGGCAGGGCACCGGCCCGCACGCCGCGGCCGCGGCCGAGGTCTCGCATCCGGCCAAGCAGGGCTACGTGCAGGCCTTCGCGATCTACTTCGACACGATGATGGTGTGCACCGCGACCGCGTTCCTGATCCTGGCCACCGGCAAGTACAACGTGTATGCGCCGGACGGCGGCGAGCACCTGTTCGCCGGCCTGCGCGGCGTGCAGGAAGGCCCGGGCTACGCGCAGGCCGCGGTGGACGCGATCCTGCCCGGCTGGGGCGCCGGCTTCGTGGCGCTGGCGCTGTTCTTCTTCGCCTTCACCACGATCATGGCCTATTACTACATGGCCGAGACCAACCTCAGCTACGTCAACGGCAACCGTCGCCGCCCGCTCAGCGTGCTGGTGCTGCGCCTGGGCATCCTCGGCATGGTGGTGTTCGGCGCGTTCCACGACGCCAAGCTGGCGTGGTCGCTGGGCGACATCGGCGTGGGCCTGATGGCCTGGCTCAACATCATCGCCATCCTGATCCTGCAGAAGCCGGCGCTGCTGGCGCTGCGCGACTACGAGCGGCAGAAGAAGGCCGGCCTGGACCCGGTGTTCGATCCGCTGCCGCTGGGCATCAAGAACGCCGATCTGTGGCGCGAGCGGTTGTTGCAGGCGCCGCCGCGCGGCGACTGACGGCGGCACGATCGCCCTGCCGCGTTGCGCTGGGCAAACGCCGCGATGCCGCCGCCGGCAGGAAGCCGGTGGCGGCGTGTCCCGTGCGGCAATGCGCGATCAGTACGAGATCCGCGTCGAGGTCGCGGTGATGTCCAGGGCGTAGTTGCATTGCGGGTCGACCTGGGAGCTGTCGCTGATCGACTCCCACGGCGGCGAGGTCACCCGGTTGAAGTTGCGGTCGTAGACCGCGATGCCGCTGAAGGTGATCGTGCCGCTGCTCGGATACTGGTCGCAGCTGTCCACCGAATACACCTCCAGCGCGCCTCCCACCACCAGGTCCGGATTGCCGTAGGGCACGCTGGTCAACCTGACGCTTTGCCCGCTGGTGACATTGCGGGTGTCGATGTTCCATTTGGAGCAGGCCACGCCTGCGGCGCACGTCGAGTAAGTGTCTCCCACGATCTGGTCGCCGGGCTTGGCGGCAATGAAGTCGCTGTACTGCACGGTGCCGTCCTTGCAGCAGTTCCAGCTGCTCAGGTCCCAACTGTTGTTGTAGCCGCGATAGCCCAGAACCGGTTGCAGGATGGTGTCGCCTTGCAGGCCGGGGAAGAAGTAGATGGTCTGGTCGGCCGCATTGCGCGGGCTGGGCGGGACTTTCCAGCTGGCCACGATGCGTCCGATCGGCACGCCGGTGGTGTAGCCGGAGGCCTGGATCCAGCCCCAGTCGATGGGCTTGGCGACCGCGTGCGCGCGCGCGGCCGAGGGCATGGTGGCGCTGCGCACCGGTTGGCCTGCGTTGCCGCGCCCATCCGGGTGCACCCGGGTGCCGTCGGCGGTGAAATTGTCCTGCGCGCAGGCCAGGGCCGGTTCGCGCCTGCCGTCGACGCGCTGGATCGCGCCATCGGCCAGCAGCTGGTCGCCGTTGCCGATGTGCTGCACGCAGGCGGGCGCGAAGTAGCCGAACGGAGTGACCACGTAATCGTCCGGGACGCCGGCCGGCGTGTGCCCGGCGTGCAGGCTGCCGACCCGCGCGAGCCGGGCATCGGGCGCGCCATCCCGGGCCGCCGCCGACGCGGCGCCGGCCGTACCGAGCAGGGTGAGCAGCATCAATGCGGCGCTGGAACAACGACGCAGTGTCGATCGTGCGATGCAGACAGAGGATTTCATTGGGATCGCCTTGTGGTGATGAGGCAGGGATGATTGCGGTGGGACCTGCTCGGCTCGACGCCGCATCCGCTGCGACTGGAGCGGCGTCTCGGTGTCGAGGCGATGCGGTCCCGCATCGCGAAGCCGGGTGGTGCGGTCGTGGTTGTCGTCGATAGCGTCGTCCGTTGCCGTGCCGAGGAGCGGCGACGATGTGCGATCACGCAGCGGCCCGATTGTGAGAATTCGTCGCCTGTCGCCGCGAATGCGGCATGGTGCCGAGGGATGGCGAACTGCTTCACGCTCGCAATCGGGCCGGGGTTCGCCTTCCCGGTGCGCTGGGTAGACAATCGGTGCGCCGCCGCCGGACGCCGCCGCCGCGGCGGGCGGAAATGCCGGTGCCGGCCCCGCCGACCTGGCGCAGGTGCGCAGGTTCTGTCGCGGGAACGACGCCAGCCGCACCTGCGGGGCGGGGATGAGCGAAAATCGCCGGGTCGCGCCGGTGCGGCGCGTTGCCATTGCGGTCCAGGAGACCTTGCTCATGCCTCATGTCCTTTCCTTCCCGTGCGCTGCCGCCGTCGCGCGCGCGGCGCTGCCGAGCGTGCCGCGATGAACAATCCCTGGGGCAACCGCCCGCGCGGCCCGCGCCCGCCCGCGCCGCCCGAACGCGCCGCCGCCGCACCGCGCGCGGCCGACGCCAACCGCGGCGAACTGCGCCTGTACGGACTCAACGCGGTGCGCGCGGTGTTCGCGCGCCGGCCCGAGGCGATCCGCAAGCTGTACCTGGCCGAGGCGCGGATCCCGGCGCTGCAGCCCCTGCTGAAGTGGTGCGCGGCCAATCGCGTCGGCTACCGCGTGGTGGAGGAGGCCGATCTGAACAAGCTCGCCGCCAGCGCGCACCACGAAGGCGTGGTCGCCGACGTGGTGCGCGCCGAACCGTTGCCGCTGGCGGCGTGGCTGCAGGGATTGGCGCCGGGTCCGGCGCTGGCGTTGTGGCTGGACGGGGTCGGCAATCCGCACAACTTCGGCGCGATCCTGCGCTCGGCCGCGCATTTCGGCGCCGCGGCGATCCTGCTGCCGGACACGGCGACGCTGGCCCTGTCCGGCGCCGCGGCGCGGGTGGCCGAAGGCGGCGCCGAGGCGGTGCCGCTGGTGCGGCTGCCGCCGACCGGACACGCGCTGGCGCAATTGCGCGCGGCCGGCTTCGCGCTGGCGGCGACGCTGGTGGACGGCGGCGAGGACGTGTTCGCCGCCGCGCTGCCGCCGCGCCTGGTCTACGTGATGGGCGCCGAGAGCGAGGGCATGGACCGGGAATTCGCGCAGGCCTGCGAACGGCGCCTGTCGATTCCGGGCAGCGGCGCAGTGGAAAGCCTCAACGTCGCCGCCGCCACGGCGGTGCTGCTCGGCGCCTGGCGCAGCCGCGTGGCCGCGTCATGAGGCCGGCACTGCGCCGATGCCTGCCGTTGCTGTGCCTGCTGCTGGGGAGCGCGCCGCTGGCGGGGGCAGCGGTGCCTGCGGTCGCGCCTGCGCCGCAGGTGACGCTGGCCGCCGGCACGGTACGCGGCCAATTGCAGGCCGACGGCAGCGCGCTGTTCCGGGCGATCCCGTTCGCCGCGCCGCCGACCGGCGCCAGGCGCTGGCGGGCGCCGCAGCCGCCGGCGCGCTGGCATGGCGTGCGCGACGCCAGCCAGCCGGCGCCCACCTGCGCGCAGCCGGCGATCGGCTGGAACGATGCGCTGGCGCAGCGCTCCAGCGAAGACTGCCTGTACGTGGAGGTGCAGACGCCGCGCCTGGATCCGGCGGCGAAGCAACCGGTGATGGTGTGGATCCACGGCGGCGCCAACGTGGCCGGCGGCGCCGACGTGCTGCCGTCGTCGCTGGCCCAGCAGGGCGTGGTGCTGGTCACCGTGCAGTACCGGCTGGGCGTGTTCGGCTTCCTGTCGCTGCCCGAGCTGAGCGCCGAATCCGGGCGGCACGCGTCGGGCAACTACGCCTTGCTCGACCAGATCGCGGCGCTGCGCTGGGTGCGCGACAACATCGCCCGTTTCGGCGGCGATCCGGCGCAGGTGACCATCTTCGGGCAATCGGCCGGCGCCCAGGATGTCGGCCTGCTGCAACTGTCGCCGCTGGCGAAAGAGCTGTTCCGCGCGGCGATCGAACAGAGCGGCACCGCCGGTTTCGGTTTGCCGGCGCGCAGCCTGGGCGAGAACGAGGCGCTCGGCGCGGCGATCGCGCAACGCGCCGGGATCGGTGCGGCGCAGCGCTTGCCGGCATTGCGGCGCTTGCCGGTGGCGCAGCTGTTGAAGGCGGCGCAGGGCATCGACGTGCCGGCATTGGACGACGACGGCTACATCTGGCTGCAGGCGATCGTCGATGGCGAGGTGTTGCCACGCGCGCCGGCGGCGCTGCTCGCCGACGGCGCGCAGCAGCGGGTGCCGCTGCTGCTGGGCAGCGTGGCGCAGGAACTGACCTATGGCGGCGCCGGTGGCGCCGAGGCACGCCTGCGTCGCGATTATCCTGCCCGCGCCGCGCAGGTGCTGGCGCCGTATCGCGACGCGGCGGCAACGCCCGATCCGCGCTACGGCGCCGAGCCGATGCAGTTGGCCACCGATCTGACCTTCCGCTGCCCGGCGCTGGCGGTGGCGCGCGCGCAGGTGCGGCAGGGCGTGCCGGTCTGGCACTACGAATTCGATCTGGCCGCGCCCGGCGGCAGCGTGACCCACAGCGCCGAACTGCCGTTCGTGTTCAAGGGCCTGCCGATCGGCCAGCCGCCGCTGAACCTGCAGCGCTACTGGGCGGCATTCGCGCGCAACGGCGATCCCAATGGCGACGGCATGCCGCGTTGGCCGGCATTCGCGCCCGACCAGACCTCGCTGCGCTTCGACCAGGATGGTGCGCAGGTGGTGAGCGGCTTGCGTCGCGAGGCTTGCGCGCTGCTCGATCTGCCGTAGCCGTCACGCATTGCAGGCACTGTCGGCGCCCGCATGTCGGCGGCGCGGACAGTGGGGTTCACCTGCAGGAGCGGCCTCGGCCGCGACAGCGTCATGGACCGTGCTCGCCGCGACCGGATTGATTCCACAGCCCATCGCAACCGACCGCGAACGCACCAAGTCGCCTCGGTCGTGTGCAACTGCTGCGTCCTTTCGGTAGACAATGGTGGCTTCGATGAGAGGCGTAAGCGGGTCGTGCTGCAAGGCGATGGAAACTATCGCCAATAAAATAGAATGCGTATCTCAATTCAACGGAAAAATTGGATGCTGCTATAGGGAAACTCCGAATTTCCTATAGGGTTTTTCCTATTGCTCATGTCAATACTTCGCCACTAGCATCGGTCTCAGGGTATCGGCAGTCGAACCAGGTTCGGGGAATTCTTGCGGGATTTCTCCATGCGAGCGCAATGCCAAGGCCGCTTGGCATTCTGAGCCCGGTGACGGTTCGCTTCCTCTCGTCTCACATGGCCGGTCTGATTCGTTTCCCGCAAGAATCTGCTTTCGATCACCGGGAAGCGGGCGGACTTGCCGGGCTCGCCGATCTTGCCTGCTTTGGAGTGGCCATCAATCGAGCCGCCATGCCTGCGGTGGGCATGATCGTCGGTGGAGCGTGGAATGCGACCCTTCGGGCTTTTCGATTCGGGTCGCAGGCCTGGCATGGCTTTTCGGCAAGTTGACTCGATCTCAGGGAGGGGCCGCAAGCATGAGTCGCAACGTTGTTCTTATCGGCGGCACGAGCAGCGATTCGCACGTGGTCTCGATCTATCTCGCCGAGCTTTTCTTGAAAGAACATGGATATCGCGTGATAAACAACTCCTGCCAGAACTCCGTCGAAGAACTGCTAGGGCTGGATCGGGATTGTGACGATCTGCTCGCTGTCGTCATCGTCAACCAGAATGGACTGGCCCTGGACGATCTGCGCGAATTGAGGGCGTATAAGGCCCTGATGCCGCGAAGAGTTCCTATCATTCTGGGCGGACACTATTGGATTGGATGCGACAGGTCGGATTCCTACGTCGATCAGGTGAAGGAATGCGGGGTCGACCATCAGCTCTGTGCGATCGACGAACTGGCCCCGCTGCTGAGGGACATCGTGGAGGGCAATGCGCGGCGCGCCGCTTGCGAGGATGCCGATCTGGCAGTTGCGTTTGTTCCCGGCATGTAGCCGTTCCAGGTCTTCGGCTGGATTCCAAGGGTTCGGTGACGCCGCTTCGCGTGCAGGAATCCCGTCGCGCCAGCAGGAATCCACACTGTGCAGAGGCGAATAATGTCGGGATTTCTGGTATTCAAATTTGGTGGATCCTCCTTCAATACGGATCATTCGTACCGGCGCATCGCTGCTCATCTTCAGCAACATGCGCGCACAGGGAGCAAAATCTGTGTTGTCGTGTCCGCCATGTCCGGGACGACCGGCGCGCTTGCCGAATTGCTGCAGTCCATATGCCCGGCAGCTAGGCCGCAAGACGTGGATGCCGTTTTGACTACCGGCGAATTGGTGTCTGCCGCGTTGCTGTGCGCCGCGCTGGCGAAAGCTGGGGTATCGTCGAGGCAAGTGAATGCCTATCAACTGGGTTGGTTGAGTACGGCGGACTTCACCCGGGCCGAATTGCTGGCCTATCCCTCGTCCGCCTTGTTGTCCGCGTTCGAAGAGGCTGACGTCGTGGTCGTTCCAGGCGGTCAGGCCATGACTGCACGTGGCGAAATCACCATGCTCGGTCGCAACAGTTCGGATCTTACCGCGCTGGTGTGTGCGAAAATCCTCCAGGTTTCCTCCGTCAGGATCTACTCCGATGTGGAGGGCATCTACACCGCCGATCCATTCAAGGTAAGCGGCGCACGGCTCATTCCGCGGTTGGGCTACGATCTGGCAGGGAAATACGCGAATGCCGGTGCGAAGGTTCTGCATCCAGGCTGCCTGGCTTTCGCGAAATCGCATTCGATCGAAATCGAGTGCGCGCACTACTGTCAGCGCAGCGATCGTGTCTATCTTGGCTCGCTGATCGCGGCGGACGGTGGAGAGAGCGTCCAACTGGTCATCTTGCCGAACGACCACGTTCTTTGGGAAACGCCAGATCGCACGCTTTTCGAGTCGTGGAAGCGCGCTTGCAGGCGGCAGGGCGTGACCTGGTTCGAGGACAGCCGCGGCATCCACCGTATCGTGCTCGCCGGCAACGCTTTGTCCCAGCTCGATTGGGAGGCGCCCGGCCAGGCGAACGGTCCCGATCAACGACTGCTCCTGGCGTTCGAGAGAACCGGAGAGACGGTCGTTCATCTCGTTCCGGAGCGGCATCTCGAAGAGCACGCAAACGCCGTTCACGCGGAATTGGTCCAACGCATCGACTCCACTGCGCCCAGCCGCGAACTCACCAAGTCCCGGAGTCGATTCAGTACGGTCTACCAACACGTCTCCGCCGCTGAGGGCGTATCGTGACGTCTCTGTTGCAGTTGGTACCAGGACTGCCAGGGCTGGACGAAACGGTCGAGTACATTCAGGGAAAAAACAAGGTGACGGCTTCGGCCTTGCTCCGGAATGCTGAAGGCAAGGGCGCATTCCTGTCCCAGCCGCGCTGTGGCGTCGGTGGTCACGCAGCGATGATCGAGCTTCTGAACAGCATCGATCTGATGGCGGAGCCGGATATATTGACGCTCACCGTCGACAGTTATACGCGGTTGCTCAAATTGCAGGACGCGGAGCGCGTGCTCAGAGAGCAGCCGACGCGGCTCAACGGCTATCCTGTGATCGCACATGGCTATCTCAGAATAAGGGAGCTCAATGAGATGTTCCCGAAGCCGATCCAAGTGCGTCATGGCTCACCGGATGGGCGTGCGCTCTTTGCCGTCAGTGTCGCAGGGGGCATCACCAGCTACGAGGGAGCTGGAATCGGCTACAACCTGCCGTACTGCAAAAGGGTTCCGCTGAAGACCTCGCTTGATGCATGGCGCGAGGTGGATGAGTTCGCAGGATGCCTGTACCAGCGGTTCGGGATAGAGATCGAGAGGGAATTCTTCGGAACGCTGAGTGCGGTGCTGGTGCCTCCCGCCGTATCTCTCTCCGTGCTGTTTCTGGAGGCGCGGCTGGCAGCCAATGCGGGCTGTCCGGTGCTGACGCTGGCCTACCCCCAGAGCGGCAGCATCGTCCAGGATGTCGCGGCATTGGCCGTGATCCGGAAACTGGCCGAGCGGTACCTTCCGGCGTCTTCGAAAGCCTATCCGGCACTGCATCAGTTCATGGGGGTTTTTCCGAGGGACCGCCAAAAAGCCGAGTCCATCATTTTTCTCGGCGGCCTCACTGCGAGATTGGGGAGGGCGACAAAGGTCATTACCAAGACGTATCAGGAAGCGATTGGAGTTCCCACGGCTCAAGCCAATGCGGCAGGCATAAAGCAGACCCAATTGACGCTGTCCAGTTATTTTTCGGCGCTTACGTTGGACGAGTCCGCCGTGAACGAGGAAGCTTACTGGATCGAGCGCGAGACGCGGGAACTGTTGGACGACATCATCGATAGCGACCGTCTGGCGGACCTTATCCCCGAGCGCTTCTCAAGAGGCTTGCTCGATATCCCGTTTCCTTCCAATCCCGAGGCGAAGGGCAACGTCATTCCCATCCGCGACGGTCGGGGAGCGGTACGCTTCGCCAAGACCGGCAATCTTCCTTTCTCGAGCAAGGTGATACGCAGAAACAACGCGATGATCGAATCGGTGGACCTCAGGTCCCTTCATCAAAGGGTGCGGGACAGCATCCTGTATTTCGCTTGACCCGATTCCACGGTCGCCCCGCTTCCGCGTCCGTGCGGGTGGAGCTGCAAGATTCAGCTTGCGCGCAATAGAACGTTTTTTGACTGCTGCAGGCCTAGCCTGGCCAAGTCAGGTCAGGTCAGGTCTGAGCATCGCGCGCCTGCTCGATTGGTCCGGATTGGCAGTGTCGCGCGCGGCAACCTTCTCGGACCTAGGGCGCGTCGGTCGCCCGCGGTTGCGCGGGCGCAGGCCGCGCGGTCGAACCGCGCGTCACCAGCGTGTACTTCATCACCTGGTGCACGCCGCGGCTGGGCAGGCCGTCGCGGCGCTGGCGGATCTCGGCGAGCAACAGCGCGACCGCGGCGCGGCCCATCGCGGTGACCGGCTGGTGGATGGTGGTCAGTTCCGGCCAGATCGTGGTCGCCACCGGCGTGTCGTCGAAGCCGGCGATCGACAGGTCCTCGGGCACGCGCAGGCGCAGGCCGTGGGCGATCGCCACCGCGGCGGCGGCCATGTCGTCGTTGCTGCACAGGATCGCGCTCGGGCGCGGCGCGGCGTGCAGCAGCGCGGTCGCGGCGAGCAGGCCGGAGCGGTAGGTGAACAGGCCTTCGGCCACGCGCGATTCGGCGACCGGCAACCCGGCGGCGGCCATCGTGTCGAAGAACGCGCGGCTGCGCAGCGCGCTCGGGGTGTGCTTGGGATCACCGCTGATGAAGCCGATGTCGCGGTGGCCGAGTTCGATCAGGTGGCGGGTGATCGCGCAGGCGGCCTGGTAGTCGTCGATGCGCACCGAGCTGACGCCCTGCATCGGCGTGCCGGTGGCCACCGCGACGACCGGAATGCCGCGCGCGTCCAGTTCCTCGATGGTCTGCCGCGAGTCGCACAGCGGCGGCGGCAGGATCACCCCGTCCACGCCGGCGTCGAGCAGGCGCTCGGTGGCGGCGCGCTGGCTGCCCATGTCGTCGCTCTTTTCCACCAGCACCTGGCTGCCGTCCAGGCTGCTCTGCTCGAGGACGCCGAGCATGAACTGGTTGAGGTATGCGGCACTGGGATTGCTGTACAGCACGCCGATCCGCGCCAGGCTGGCGGTGCGCAGGGAGCGCCCGGCGAGGTTGGGGCGGTAGCCGAGCGCCTTGATCGAGGCCTCCACGCGCTCGCGCATCGCCGCGCCCACGCGCGGGTGGCGGTTGATCACGCGCGAGGCGGTCATCGGCGAGACGCCTGCGTGCCGCGCCACATCCAGTAGCGTCACCGCGGAGCCTGCACGACTTTGCCGTTTGACCATCAGGGGGCCTGGCGTTGCGAAGAAGGAAGGGCCTGCACGCATCCCCGCGGCAGGCCCGCCAGCTTACTCCTTGGGCGGTTGCACTGTCTTGGCCTGGCTGCCGAAGCCGCCGTCGGCTTCCGCGGCCAGGTAGGCGAACACCGCGTAGGCGGCGACGTTCTGCGCCAGCGCCTTGGGGTCGATCTTGTCCAGGGTGTCGTCGGCGGTGTGGTGCAGGTCGAAGTAGTCCGTACCATCCTGCGCCAGCCAGGCCCAGGCGCCGCCCTTGGCCGCGAGCGGGCCCACGTCCGGGCCGGGGCCGCCGGCGTCCGGCGCGTAGGCGATGCCCAGCGGCGCCAGCGCCTCGGCGATCTGCCTGGTCGCGTCGCGCGAGGCGGCGGCATTGCCGGAGCCGGTGTTGAACGCATAGACGCGGCCGGCGCCGAAGTCGCTTTCGGCGGCGATCTGGTGCAGCGCCACGTCCTTGGCATGCGCCTGCGCATAGGCCTTGCCGCCGTACAGCCCCTGCTCCTCGTTGGCGAAGGCGACCACGCGGATGCTGCGCTTGGGCGCGCGCTTGAGCTGGCCGATCAGGTGCCCGGCGGCCATGCTGATGCCGACCCCGGCGCCATCGTCGATCGCGCCGGTGCCCAGGTCCCACGAATCCAGGTGGCCGCCGATCACCACCACTTCCTTGGGCTTGCTGCGCCCCGTGATCTCGCCGATCACGTTGTACGAGGTGGCCTGGCCGTCCCAGCCGCAGTCCAGCGCCAGGCGCAGCCGCACCGGGCCGCGCGCGACCAGCCGCGCCAGCTGGTTGGCGTCGGGCACCGACAGCGCCGCCGCCGGCACCGGGGTCAGGCCCTCGTCGAAGCGGGTGATGCCGGTGTGCGGCACGCGGTGCGAATCGGTACCGGCCGAGCGCATCACGAAGCCGATCGCGCCCTTGCGGATCGCTTCCGACGGCCCCTTGCTGCGCACCGCGCCGCCGTTGCCGTAATCCTTGCCGTCGCGCGCCCTGAGCATCTGGTAATCGACGAAGGCGATCTTGCCGCGCAGCGAATCGGCGGGTGCGGCCTGCAGCGCGGCCAGGTCGGCGAAACGCACCACCTCGGCCTCGACCGTGCCGGCGGGGCTGCCGCCCAGCGCGGTGACGGTCAGCGGCTGCGCGTTCGCGCCGAGCACCTGCGCGTGCTCGCTGCGGCGTTCCCATTTCGGAAACGTCACCGGCTCGGTCCACACCTTGTCGAAGCCCAGCGCCTTGAACTTGGCCTTGGCCCACGCGACCGCGCGCGCATCGGCCTCGCTGCCGGCCATGCGCGGGCCGACTTCGGTGGTCAGCGATTCGACCACCTTCCAGCCGGTGTCGTCGGCCAGCGCCTGCTCGCGCAGCGTGGCGGCGGTGGACAGCGCCGCCTGCGGGATGCGGGTGGTCTCGGCCGCCGCGGCGGACGAGGTGGCGAGCACGACGGCGGTGACGACGGCAAGACGGCGCATGGGGGACTCCGCGAACAGGGAAGCCCCGAGCTTAGCAGCGCGTGGCGCGCCTGCGCGCGCCGCGGTTCGCGTTTACTTGGTCGGCGCGGCGTCGGTCTTCAGCGCATCGCGGATCTCGCGCAGCAGCAGCACTTCCTCGCTCGGGGCCTTGGGCGCCGGCGGTTCCTTGCGCGCGATGCGGTTGATCGCCTTGACCAGCATGAAGATGGCGAAGGCCACGATCACGAACTGGATGATGGTGTTGAGGAAGTCGCCGACGCCGATCACCACCGCCGGCACTTCCTTGCCCGCCGCATCCACCGTCGCCGCCTTCAGCGTCCACGCCCAGCGCGAGAAATCCACGCCGCCGGCGAGCACGCCGATCGGCGGCATGATGATCTTCTCCACCAGCGCGGTGACGATCTTGCCGAACGCGGCGCCGAGCACCACGCCGACCGCCAGGTCCAGCACGTTGCCGCGCATGGCGAATTCCTTGAACTCGCGGATCATGCCCATCGGGGGTTCCTTCATGGTTGCGCGGGCCTGTCGCCGCTGCGCAAGCCTAGCGCAGTCGTCGTCGTCCGCGGATCAAGCCGCGCATCGACGAGCGGCGGCGGCGACGCGGCAGCGCTCAGCCGACGATGGTGCCGTGGCGCTCGGCGACGTTCTCCAGGCGCGCGCTGAAGCGATCGCCGGGCTGCAGCGCGGCCACGCCGGCCGGCGTGCCCATGAACACCAGATCGCCGGCACGCAACGCGAACAGCCTGGACAGCTCGTGCAGGATCTCCGGCACGTTCCAGATCATCTGGTCGAGCAGCGATTGCTGGCGCACCTGGCCGTTGACTTCCAGCGACAGGTTCAACGCCTCCAGCGCGCCGACTTCGCCGGCCGGGATCAGTTCGCTGATCGGCGCGGAATGGTCGAAGCCCTTGGCGATGTCCCACGGCAGGCCCTTGGCCTTGGCCGCGGCCTGCAGGTCGCGACGGGTCAGGTCCAGGCCGACGCCGTAGGCGAGCACCAGGGCGGCGGCATCCTCGACGCCGAGCACGCCGGCCGGCGCATCCTGGCCGAGCGCCACCACCAGTTCCACTTCGTGGTGCAGGTCCTGGGTCGCACTCGGGTAGGGGATGGCGTCGTCGCCGATCACCAGCGCATCGGCCGGCTTCATGAAGAACGTCGGCTGGCCGCGCTCGGCCCTGGAGGCGGGAGCGCTGGCGCCCATCTCGCGCGCATGGTCGGCGAAGTTGCGGCCCACGCAGTAGATGCGGTGCACCGGGAACAGTCCCAGTCCGCGCACGGGGACGCGCGGCGCTTCGGCAGCAGCAAACAGGTCTTTCATGGGCACGCATCCAGCAGGAACGGGATGCGGCAGTTTAGCGCGTCAGGTTCGACCCGACTCCGTCAGGCATGCGGACGCCGCTTTCACGAATCCCCAATCCCGACTCCCCAATCCCGGCCTTACAACGGCAACGCCGGCTTGCGCACCACGCGGTACTCGCCATCGACCACATGCTGGCGCGCCGTGGACGGCCGCTTGCCGCGCTGGCTCAGCAGCTTCACCGCGATGCCGCCAAGGATCATCGCCGCGCCGACGAAGACGCTGACGAACACCAGCCCGGCGAGGATCGCCAGGCCGAGCAGCCCGACCGCCAGCTTCACCAGCGGATGGCGCGGCTTGCGCGGCGCGAAGACATGCCGGAACTGGTCGAAATTGAAGACGCGTGCACGCATGGCAGAAGTCTGTGTCAGTTGGAACCGATGGCGCAGTATCGACGCTGTTTTATGTGACGGAGTGAAAAGTTCGTTAAGCGGAAAATTAACACTTGTCCGTTCAAGGTCTTGCATGTCGTCGCCGGGTGAAGCGCGGCGCGGGTGCGACGCGCGGACATGCAAGAATGGCGGCCCTTTCCGCGTTGCCGCCGTCTTCCATGACCGAGTCATCTTCCGCCGTGCTGGCGCAACTGCAGCAGATCGAACCCGGCGCCCTGGTCGAAGCCGAGGCCACCATCGGCGACGCGCTCGAATCGCTGCTGCTGTACCGCGATGGCGATGGCGTGCGCGCCTGGTTGAACGTGTGCCCGCATGCCGGACGCCGGCTCGACTGGGCGCCCGGGCAATTCCTGAAGAGCCGCGAGGGCCACGTGGTCTGCGCCGCGCATGGCGCCGCGTTCGAACTGCAGCACGGCAGCTGCGTGTCCGGTCCGTGCCGCGGCGAGCGCCTGCTCGCGGTGCCGGTGGCGGTGCGCGAGGGCCTGGTCGTGCTGGCCTGAGGCCGGCGCGGCCGCAGCGCTAGAACGCGCCCCACCACGCCATCGACATCAGGTTGACCATCAGCACCACCACCGCGGTATAGATCAGCGACAGCGGCGCGCCGACGCGCCACAGCTCGCGCGGCTGGTAGTTGGCCGGGCCGGTGATCATCGAGATCACCGGATTGGAGGCGGTCATCAGGTTGTTGGACGCCGACAGCGCCACGATCAATGCGAACGCGGTGGGGTTGCCGCCGGCGGCCAGGGCCAGGTTGACCGCGATCGGCACCATCACGATGGTGGCGCCGACGTGGCTGATCACCAGCGAGAACGCGGTGGTCAGCAGCGCCAGCGCGATCTCCAGCGCCCACACCGGCACGCCTTCGGGCAGCCGCGCGATGGTGTGGCCGGCGACCCAGGCCGCCGCGCCGCTGCTGTCCATCGCCCAGCCCAGCGGGATCAGCCCGGCCATCATGAAGATGGTCTTCCAGTTGATCGAGGCGTAGGCCTCGTCCATGCGCAGCACGCCGGTCAGCAGCATGCCGGCCACGCCGGTCATCAGGGTCAGCGCCACCGGCAGCTTGGAGGTCAGCGCGATCAGGATGGTCAGCGCGAAGATGGTCATCGCGATCTTGAACTTGTGCGGGCGGTGCTCGCCCTTCGGATAGTCGGTGACCACGACGAAGTCGCGGCTCTCCGAGGCCTGCGCCAGGTCCTGCCAGATGCTGTGGAACACCAGCATGTCGCCGGCGCGCAGCGGCACCTTGCGCACGTCCTCGCGGATCACCTGCTTGTCGCGGTTGATCGCCAGCAGGCTGATCCCGGCCTGCTTGCGCAGGCGCAGCTCGGCCGCGCTCTTGCCGATGAAGCGCGAGGTGGGCGGGATCACCGCCTCGGAGATGCCGGCGCGGCTGGGATTGAACAGGTCGCCGAGGTTGCGCAGCCGCGAGGACAGGCGCAGGAACTGGTTCTGCGCGAAATCGGCCACCTGCTGCCGCGCGCCCATCACCCCGAGCACGCTGCCGACCCAGATGCGCATGTCCGCCGGCGGCGCCAGGCGGGTGTCGTTGCCGGTCTTCAGGGCCAGCAGCAGCGGCGCGTCGTGCACCGTCTCCGCTTCGCCCAGGGTCATGCCGACCAGCGGGCTGTCGGCGCTGACGACCAGCTCGAACACGTCGCCCTCGATGCCGTAGGTGCGCGCGAAATAGCTTTCCGTGCGCGCCGGGGTGACCCCGTTGTTGATCAGCTGTTCCTCTTCCATCAGCGTGCGGTCGCCACGCACGCGGAAGTAGACCAGCGAGGCCAGCAGCAGCGCCACGCCGATCGGCAGCGGCGCGAACATGCGCAGCGGCTCGATCGTGGCCATGCCCGAGGGCAGGTTGTTGTTGGCCGACTGCAGCAGGTCGTTGAGCAGGATCAGCGGCGAGTTGCCGACCATGGTCAGTGCGCCGCCCATCACGATCGCCGCGGCGATCGGCAGCAGTAGCCGCTGCAGGGTCAGCCCGGTGCGCGCGGCCAGGCGCGAGGCCACCGGCAGGTACAGCGCCATCACCGAGGGGTTCTGCATGAACGAGGAATTGAGCCCGGCGATGCCGGTGGTCAGCAGCATCAGCCGCTCTTCCACGCCGTGCGCGCGGCGCAGCAGCCACGACGCCAGCCGGTTCAGCGCGCCGGTGCGCTCCAGCCCGGCGCCGAGGATGGTGGTGGCGATGATGCTCATCACCGCGTTGCCGGAGAAGCCGCTGAACAGCTCTTCCGGCGCGATCAGGCCGGTCACCCCGAGCACCACCAGCACCACCAGCGCGACCACGTCGGCGCGGATGCGCTCGAACACGAACATCGCCATCGTGAAGCCGACCAGCCCGAGCACGAGCTTCATATCGGTGGTCAGCGTCAGCGCGGTGTCCATTGGGGGCCGGGATTGGGGAGTGGGGATTCGGGATTAGTTAACAGCGCGAAGCAGGGCACTCCGCGGTAATGGCGCACTGCGGACACGCCCCGTCCGGATGGTGGCAGATTGGCTGTTCAATCCCTACTCCCGAATCCCCAATCCCGGCTTGTCGTACAGCAAATCCCACACCCCATGGCCCAGATTCTGGCCGCGGGTCTCGAAATGGGTCTGCGGGCGCCAGTCCGGGCGCGGGACGTGGCCGCGCGGGCCGGCACGGTTGACCAGGCCTTCGGTGGCATCGAGCACGTCCCACATCTGCTCGGCGTAGTCGGCCCAGTCGGTGGCCGCGTGCAGGCGGCCGCCGGCGCGCAGCTTGCGCACCAGCAGCGCGGCGAACGCCGGCTGCAGCAGGCGGCGCTTGTTGTGGCGCTTCTTGTGCCACGGGTCGGGGAAGTAGATGCGGACCTCGTCGAGCGCGCCGTCGGCGATCTCGTGTTCCAGCACCTCCACCGCGTCGTGGTGGTACAGGCGCACGTGTGCGCTGGCGTCGGCGGCCAGCGCGTTCAACACGCGGCCCACGCCGGGCGCGTGCACCTCGATGCCGATGTAGTCGCGGGCCGGGTCGTGGCGCGCGGCGAAGCGCAGCGCCTCGCCGTTGCCGAAGCCGATCTCCAGCACCTTGGGCGCGGTGCGGCCGAAGGTGGCGTCGAGATCGCGCGGCTGGCCGCTGTAGTCCAGGCCGAAGCGCGGCCACAGCTCGTCGAACGCGCGCTGTTGGGCGGGGGTGAAGCGGCCCTGGCGCAGCACGAAGCTGCGCACCTGGCGGCGGCCTTCCTCGACGGTGAAGGGCTTGGGCGGGGTCTTGGCGCCGGCGCTGGAGAACGGATCGGTCATGCGCGCGGCCTCAACCGATCAGCCCGTCGACCGGCGAGGAGGCGCTGGCGTAGCGCTTGCGCGGGATGCGCCCGGCCAGGAACGCCTCGCGTCCGGCCTCGACCGCCTTGCGCATCGCGCTGGCCATCAGCACCGGGTTGCGCGCGCCGGCGATGGCGGTGTTCATCAGCACGCCGTCGCAGCCCAGTTCCATCGCGATCGCCGCGTCCGAGGCGGTGCCGACGCCGGCATCGACGATGATCGGCACCTTGGCGTTGTCGATGATCTCCAGCAGGTTGTAGCGGTTCTGGATGCCCAGCCCGGAGCCGATCGGCGCGGCCAGCGGCATCACCGCCACGCAGCCGATCTCCTCCAGGCGCTTGGCCAGGATCGGGTCGTCGCTGGTATAGACCATCACCTCGAACCCGTCGGCGACCAGGATCTCGGCGGCCTTCAGGGTCTGCACCACGTCCGGGAACAGGGTGCGCTGGTCGCCCAGCACTTCCAGCTTGGTCAGGTTGTGGCCGTCGAGCAGTTCGCGCGCCAGGCGGCAGGTGCGCACCGCGTCCTCGGCGCTGTAGCAGCCGGCGGTGTTGGGCAGGATGGTGTAGCGCTCCGGCGGCAGCACGTCGAGCAGGTTGGGCTCGCCGGGGGTCTGGCCGATGTTGGAGCGGCGGATCGCGACGGTGACGATTTCGGCGCCGGCGGCCTCGGTGGCCTGCCGGGTCTGTGCGAGATCGGCGAACTTGCCGGTGCCGGTGAGCAGGCGGGAACGGTAGGGCTTGCCGGCGATCACCAGCGCGTCGTGGGGGGCGGGAGCGTTCATCGCCGGATTATCGCCCATCGCACCCGGCGCTGCCGAGTCGGGAAAGGCGCATCGCGCCGCGCGGGATTCAGCCGCCGCCCAGCGCGTGCACGATCTCGACCCGGTCGCCGTCGTGCAGCGCGTGCGCGGCGTGCGCGCCGCGCGGCACGATCGCGCCGTTGACCTCGACCGCGACGCGGCGCTGCGCCAGCCCTTCCTCGAGCAGCAGGGCGGCGACGGTGGTGTGGGGTTGCAAGGGGCGGGCCTGGCCGTTCAATTCGATGTTCATGTCATCATTGTGCAATGCGTGCCGCCGGGTGCGCGATTTATTGCGGCAGTGCAACGTGAGCGTGAGGGGCAGAGGTGAAATCATGTCGCCATGCGGCTGCGTATGTTCTGGCCGTGCCCCGAGTCACCTTCATTATCGCCCGGGAGGGCATCCATGACTTCGTCCATCCGTCCACTCCGTTCGTTGCTGGCTGCCGCGATCGTGCTCGCCGCCGCGCCCGCGTTCGCGCAGCAAACCTATAGCCGCACCGTGTTCTTCGGCGACAGCCTGACCGACGCCGGCTACTACCGGCCGCTGCTGCCGGCCTCGGCGCAGGCGGTGACCGGCCAGTTCACGACCAATCCGGACTGGGTCTGGGCGCAGTACATCGCCGACTACTACCACGTCAACGGCCACGCCAACGGCAACGGCCAGATCGGCGACAACTACGCCGCCGGCAACGCCCGCGTCGGCGTGGCCAACCCCAGCGCGCTGGGCGTGGCGCCGTCGCTGGCGACGCAGGCCAGCAACTACCTGGCCGCCAACGGCGGCAAGGCCGACCCGAACGCGCTGTACAGCGTGTGGGGCGGCGCCAACGACCTGCTCGCGGTGGCGGGCGGCGCACCGGCGCAGAGCACCATCGCCAGCGCGGTGACCTCGGAAGTGGGCATCGTCGCCAGCCTGCAGAACGCCGGCGCGCGCTACGTCATGGTCACCACCATCCCCGATGTCGGCCTCACCCCGCGCTTCCGCGCCGGCGGCGCCACGGCGATGGCGCAGGGCACCGCGCTGGCCAGCAGCTACAACAGCGCGCTGTTCGCCGGGCTCAAGAGCGCCGGGCTGCAGGTGATCCCGGTGGATACCTTCCACCTGCTGCAGGAAGTGATCGCCAGCCCGTCCACCTACGGTTTCAGCAACTACACCGGCACCGCCTGCCAGCCGCAGATCACCTCGCAGTCGCTGACCTGCAACCCGACCAGCTACGTCAGCGCCGACGCCGCCGACAGCTACGTGTTCGCCGACGGCATCCATCCCACCGGCCGCACCCACGAAATCCTGGCGCAGTACGCGCTGTCGATCCTGGAAGGCCCGCGCCTGCAGCAGGTGCTGAGCCACTCGGCCGAGGTCACCGGCCGCTCGCGCGCCGACCAGGTCGCCTGGCACGTCGACGGCCGCCCGGAAGCGGACGGCATGCGCTGGTGGGGCAACCTGCGCGGCGACATGCAGCGCTACTCGCACGGCGACCTGTACGACGGCCTGGCCCCGGCCGGCCTGTTCGGCGTGGACTGGTCGCGCGGCGAGTGGGTGTTCGGCGGCTTCGGCGGCTTCGGCCGCGTGGATGCCGACTTCGGTAACCGCGGCGGCGACTACACCCAGGACGACAGCACCCTGGGCGGCTTCGCCGGCTGGTATGGCGAGCACGCCTGGGTCAACGCCCAGGTCAGCTACAGCTGGCTGAGCTACGACGTCAAGCGCAAGGTCAACCTCGGCCCGGCCACCATCGAGCACAACGGCTCGCCGGACGGCAGCAACCTGACCGCGGCGCTGCAGGGCGGCTACGAGTTCGGCGAGGGCACGTTCAAGCACGGCCCGGTGGCCGCGGCGATCTGGCAGAAGGTCAAGCTCGACGGCTACACCGAGAGCAACCCGAACTCCAGCGCGCTGGGCTATTACGACCAGGACGTCGAGTCGCTGGTCGGCCGCGTCGGCTGGAAGGCCGGCCTGGATCTCGGCGCGGTGAAGCCGTACCTGCAGGCGACCTACGACCACGAGTTCAAGAAGGGCGAGCAGGCCACCGCATGGCTGCAGACCATGCCCGACCTGGGCGCCTATGCGGTGCCGGGCCTGGCCATCGACCGCAACTACGCCTCGGTGGTGCTGGGCGCGCGGACCAGGCTGTGGGGCCTGGAAAGCAATGTCGGCATCGCCGCCACCACCGGCCAGAGCCGCGCGCACGACACCTCGCTGTTCGTGAACTTCGGCGGCAGCTTCTAAGCGCGGTCTCAAGGTTGTCCCTCGTGCCCGGCCGCGCGCCGGGCACGAGGGAGTGTCTGGACGGGCGCCGCCGAAGCCCTCCCGCAGACATCCCAACTGCAAGTGTCGGCATGGCGATCGCTCGGGTGCCGGCGCCCCGTCGCTGCAGCCTGGTCGCGCCGATTTCTTGCGCAACCGCCGGCCCACCGCATAGACTGCACACCGGCAACGCGGGCGTAGCTCAATGGTAGAGCTGTAGCTTCCCAAGCTACTGACGAGGGTTCGATTCCCTTCGCCCGCTCCAGTCCCGCGAATTCCAGTGCCAAGTTGTTGACCGCGCTGGCTATTTCTACCGACTGAGGACCGTCTCGAACGACCTCCCAAGGTATCGTTTGAGGTATCGTTTTTGTCAAAAGCCCTCTTGCTGCATCGGCCATCAGGCCTCTACGTGCGCTTCTTGGTTCCTGCTGATTTGCGGGGCAAGTCGGCTCGCGTTTTCTGGTTCGTTCTCTTCATCTTCGCCCCGGCGATGCTGCGCGTCTGGTGTCTGCCTACATGGGGATGGCACTATCGAACGCGTTCCAAGCATTGAGGCAGGGGAAGCTGGTGGATCTGGACGAAGTGCTGCGCCGCATTCGAGAGCAAGGACTGCGCGAACTCACATTGACCGATGTGACGCTGCCCAACGGCACGCATCTGGGCAAGGCCCAGATCGACACGCCCGAAGACGCAGCGCTATTTGCTGAGTTGTTGCGCGAACCTGCCGCTGGAAATACCGAGCCTGCCAAACCAAGTGGCTGGCGCACCGGAAAGAAGGCGACTGGCCCGCTGTTGTCCAAAGCGATTGCGGATCACTTGGGGGACTTGGGTCGCGCCAAGCTCCACAGCAAGACAGTGCTTGAAAGCTGCCATTCGCTGCGCTTGTTTGATGGTGCCGTAGGACAAGACCTCGCGGTGTCCGAGTTGACGGCAGACCATGTGCGCGCATTTTTCGATGTCGTGAGGTAGTGGCCGTCGAATGCGACCAAGCGCGCGCCCTACAAGCGCCTTGCTGTCATGGAGGTGGTGGCGCTTGCCCAAGCCAAGGAAGACTGTCTTTGAGTTGAAGCCAATCTCGAATCGCGATAACGAAGAGCTGTACCTCCGGATAGCAAAGCCTCAGATAGCTCGTTACTTGAAATCTGCGAACAGGCCTGTCACTGACGAACAGAGTAAAATGTGCACAGGCTGGACTGCCGGTCAGTCGACTGACAATCTTTTCAGCCAAGGCGAGTATCTTGGAGCCATCCAGGTTGGCGGAGGCTTTTTGCGTCAAGTCTACGACATAACGCTCTATCACGACACGCACCCCGGTAATACTGGCTTGGTTTTTTATAGTGTGGACTTAGTCGATTACCCCGTGGGTCGAGAAGTGGATCGTGTCTTAAGGGACATGAAAGGCGTCGCTCCTTGGTACGTTTTGCCCACACTCGCAAACCGGTTATCTCCGGCAAAGTAAGAGCGATCTTCATTTGCAAATTTCAAGCGAAAAGCTGAACCTCGCCCCGATCGATGAGACTTTCGTCGATCGGGGATTTTCTAGTATTAAAGGGGAGATGGCTCTCGCGACGGCGGTCTTTGGGCCTGATAGTTACCATAAGTTTATTGAAAATCAGTCTTCTCCGGAGCTTTTTGTTGCCGCCAAGGAGCGGGATAATGAGCTTGGCGTTCGACTTGGGGAGTGGAAAGCCAACTCTCGGGATGAGGTGAATAAGGCCGTCGGGCTTATCTTGGATGATCCTATTCTCGATTTCTTGCGAAAGCGCAATTTGCTCGTGCGGTTCTTTCCTGAACAATGCGGACAGATGCTATCTGCGCATCTGCGGGGCTATCAAGACAGCGTCGAGCAAGAGATTGAGAATCTCTGTGTCGTCACACGCGGATCCGCCATCGATTTGAAAGGAGCGGAATCGATTGTTGCGCGGAAGCAAATATTCAATGAAGTGGCGAGGGGCGCTTTTCCGAGAGTTGGGCTAGCTGTTGCAGGCGAAAAGGATGGGTTACTTCGCTTCTCTGGGGTAGGAAACGATGGTGCTAAGATCTCAGCACAGATGGAGCCTTCATCTCTCACTAGAATATATGTAACTCATACATGGCCGACAATTCGATACTGGCCTTTGATGCAGTTTAGCTTCGTCGTCAAGAAGAGGGTTAAGGGCGAGAAGAAGGCGGCGTTCATGATGCCGCCCGACGTCCAGTCACTGGCAGCGCTGCGTCTAGGTAAATACGAGGACAGTCACTCGTTAGAGGTTGCTGTGCGCGCTTTGGCGTTATGGATCGAACTGGGATTTTTCGGTGGCCCGCCCAAGAAGGATTGTTGACGTTATCAGAACTTTGAACCATTCCGGGCGGCGTAGAGGGGTAATTTAGAGGTCGCTGGTGTCTACACTCAAGTCGGCTATCAGGTCATAGATGAGTTTCCGATGGATGTCGGCAGTCTCGATACGCGCCGATTCGCGAAGTCGAGCGCATCGTTGAGGAAGCGAGATTTCAGGTCGGCACGCCGTCATGCGGTGTCAGCACGATGCCGATTTCGATGTCGCTGCTCAGCAACTCGATGCCAAAAAAATGCGTGCAGCGATGTGCTGCCCGCGCGACGACTTCGTCGCTGAACAAGCGCCGTTCAAGCATGATCTTGAAGCCCTGCATCGCTCTGCGTTTCCCTCGCAGCTCCCTTGCGATAGTGGGACTTTGCGCCAAAGTTGGATGGCTGCATCCGTTGAATCAGAAAAAATTCCAGGTTTGTAGAGGAATACGTGTTCTCCGAGCCTGCAGCAGAACCAGGCTTATGACCGGTTGTCGTCGCTCAGGACTGCGTGGCGATCGCGAATTCGTCCAGCTGGCGTTGCGCCATGCTGCTGTTGTTGAGGATCACCACCGTTTCGCGCGTGTCCAGGCGGTGCGCGAGCAGCGAGCGATAGCCGGCGGTGTTGCCGGTTTCCCAGGCGTAGGTGCGGCGCTTGCCGTGCAGCGTCAGTGTCTTCACGCGGCCGCCGAGCGCATATTCTTCCGGCATTTCCACCGTGTTGAGCTGCCGCAGCGACGCTGGCGACAGAAAGCCCTTGTCGTAGACGCGGTGCGCGGCCTGCATCAGGTCCTGGGCATTGCTGAAGTACCCGCCGGCCGCGGCTATGAAGCCCGGGCGGTCGTAGGCGCGCCGCTCGGGCGGCGACAGCGTCCGGTAGGAGGGAACCGTGGTCGGGGCGGTCGCGATCGCCGCGCCGGTGCCGGTATGGCGCAGCTCCAGCGGGTCCAGGACCAGGGTGCGGATCGCGTCCGTGAAGCGCATGTCGGCGACCGCTTCGACGATCGCGTAGACAATGATCCAGTTGGCGAAGATGTAGTCGAACTTCGCGCCCGGCTCGAACGCGAGGTCGGCGCTGGCGAATCGGCGTACCGCCTCGGCGGCCGGCAGGTCGAGCGTCGCCAGCGATGGATCGGCCTTGACGGCCGGGCTGAACTGCTCGGTCAGGCCGCTGCTGTTGGACAGCAGGCGGCGCAGGGTGATGCGGGCGCCGGTGTCGGCGCGATAGTCCGGTAGCCAGGCGGTGATCGGCCGGTCGAGGTCGAGCCTGCGCCGTTCGACCAGGCGCAGCACCGCCAGCGTCGTGAGCCATTTGGAGATCGAGGCGATCCCGTAGACGTCGTCGATCTTTGCCGGCCGCCGCGCTTCCACGTCCACGATGCCGAAGGGCTGCGCGTAGGCGACCTTGCCGTCGCGGGCGAGCAGGACTACGCCCTGGAAGGCGTTCGCCTTCGCCCAGGTGTCGATGATGGCTGGCGCTTCCTGCGCGGCCGCCGACGCGCGGCGAGGCAACGCGGCCAGCAGCAGCGTCGCGCCGAACGCTGCCAGAAGCGATCGGCGCGACATCGGCGCAGGGATGGGGGCTTCGATCATGGCGCTGTCTCCGGATGATCCGCGCCGGCGAAGCGCGAGGCGCCGGACGCGACCGTTGCTGGCGTCCAGCGTGCCAATCGCGCTGCTGCGAGCGGCGCTGTCGGCCAGGCGATGGTGCCAAACATGATGGCAATACGGACACCCACTTCCATTCGGTTCCCCTCGTATGGTCTCGGTCCAGCGCAAGATGCCGACGCTGCGCCGATGGGCACGAGCATAACCGGACCGTGGCGCGTCGTTGCCCTGCGCGCCCGCCGCGACACGGCCTGTCAAACCCGCTTCATCTGCGGCGCCTACGCTGGCCGGTCAGTGAGCGCATGCTCGTCGCCGGTCTCTCCCCGTGGTCGAACACAGTCGTCGCCGTTTTCTCGCCCGCGCGTCCCTGGCCCTCGGTGCCGGGGCGGTCATGCCGCTGCTGCCGGGCGCCATCCGCAGCGCGCTGGCGGTGCCGCCGGCGCGGGTCACCGGCACCGTGCAGGACGTGCAGCACGTGGTGATCCTGATGCAGGAGAACCGCTCGTTCGACCACTACTTCGGCTGCCTGCGCGGCGTGCGCGGCTTCGGCGACCCGCGGCCGTTGCGCCTGCCCGGCGGCCGCCCGGTCTGGTACCAGCCCGAAGCCGGCGACGGCGATCGCTACGTGTTGCCGTTCCGCCTGAACAGCCAGACCAGCAGCGCGCAGTGGATGAAGGACCTCAACCACGACTGGAAGGGCTCGCACGAGACCTGGAAGCACCACGATGCCTGGATCGCGCAGAAGAGCGCGATGACCATGGGCCACTTCCAGCGCGAGGACCTGCCGTTCTACTACGCGCTGGCCGACGCCTTCACCATCTGCGACGGCTACCACGCCTCGCTGTTCGGCCCGACCAATCCCAACCGCATGTACATGTTCACCGGCACCAGCGGCCTGAGCGTGGGCAACGACGGCGAGCAGGCGGTGAACAATCGCGACGACGGCAACTGGACCGCCGACATGGCGCGCGACAACGCCAAGTTCCCCGGCTACGCGTGGACCACCTACTCCGAGCGCCTGCAGCAGGCCGGGGTCAGTTGGCAGGTGTACCAGGAGTTCGACAACTACGGCGACAACAGCCATCCGTATTTCGCCAATTTCCGCAATCTCGATCGCGCCTCGCCGCTGTACCGGCGCGGCCGCGCGATCGTGCCGGGTTCCACCGCCGACAACGCCAAGGCCTCGCGCGGCGAGCACCTGGTCGCCGCGTTCGAGCGCGACGTGCGCAGCGGCACCCTGCCGCAGGTGTCGTGGATCGTGGCGCCGTACCTGCTCAGCGAGCACCCCGAGGCGACCCCGGCCTATGGCGAGTCGCTGAGCGCACGCCTGCTGGAGGTGCTGGCGGCCTCGCCGGAGGTCTGGTCCAAGACCGTGTTCCTGATCAACTACGACGAGAACGACGGTTTCTTCGACCACGTGCCGCCGGCATTGCCGGCGACCGATCCGGCCATCGGCGCCAGCAACGTCGACCTGCGCGGGGAGGACTACCACGGCGTTCCAGTCGGCCTCGGCCCGCGCGTGCCGATGCTGGTGGTGTCGCCGTGGAGCCGCGGCGGCTGGGTCGATTCGCAGGTGTTCGACCACACCTCGGTGATCCGTTTCCTGGAGCGCCGCTTCGGCGTCGCCGAACCCAACATCAGCCCATGGCGCCGCGCGATCGCCGGCGACCTGACCTCGGCGCTGGATTTCGCCGGCCACGACGACGCCCGCGTCGCCTTGCCGGACACGCGCGATTTCATTGCCCGCGTCGACGCGACCGCCGCCTTGCCGCCGCCGCAACGACCCGCGCAGCAGGCATTGCCGGCGCAGGAGCCGGGCCAGCGCCCGGCGCGCGCGCTGCCCTACGATTTCGACGTGCGCCTGCAGGCGGGGCCGCAGGGGGCTGCGTTGCGCATGGTCAACCGCAGCACGGTCGGCGTCGCGCTGAACGCCTATGCCGATGGCGGCGGCGCCGGCCCGTGGTTCTACACGCTGGCGGCTGGCAGCGAACTGCACGACGCGCGCGCCTGGCGCGGCGCTGCGGCCGATGCCGGCTATGCGTTGCGCGTGCATGGCCCCAATGGCTTCCTGCGCGAGTTCCACGGCGACGGTGTGGCCGACGCCGGGCTGCAGGCCGAGGCCGACTACGATGCGGTCAGCCAATCCCTGCTGCTGGAGCTGCGCAATGCCGGTGTGCAGGCGTACCGGGTGCGGATCCGCGACGGTTACCGCGGCGGCGCCGAGCAGGAGCTTCAACTCGCGGCGGGCGCACGCGAGGTGCTGCGCTTTCCGTTGGCGGCGCAGCATCATTGGTACGACCTGGAGATCGCGAGCGAGGCCATGCCGCAATGGCGGCGCCGCCTGGCAGGGCATGTCGAGACCGGCCGCCCGAGCATGAGCGATCCGGCGATCGGTCGTGCGGTCGCCGGTTAGCCGTCGATCATTTGCGGCGGCATCCGTAGCCGTGTGTCGCGGCTGAAGCCGCGACCAGCCGGCCTGCAGCAATGCCAGGCACACACCGAAAAAGCCGCCAGGCGGCGGCTTCATCCGCGCGGCGTCACCCCCCTCAAACGCAAGGCGCCGCCGCTGCTTCCGCAACGACGGCGCCGGCGCCTTCCCTGGCGTTGCCTCAGGTCAGAACTTGCCGCTGAAGGTGACGAAGAACTGCCGCGGCGCGCCGGCCATCAGCGTCTGGTTGTAGCCGTTCGGATCGGAGACCACGTAGCCGTTGGTGCCGACGGTGGCGAAGTAGCGCTTGTCGAACAGGTTGGTCACGTTCGCGCTCAGGCCCAGGTTCTGGAACATGCCGACTTCGCCGAAGTCGTAGCCGGCGCTCAGGTCGAAGCGCCAGTAGCTCGGCACCGACGAGTCGTTGAGGTAGCTGATGTAGCGGCGGCCGGTGTACTTGCCGTCCAGCGCCGCGTGCCAGCCGGCGTTCTCGTAGGCCAGGCTGCTGGAGAACATCCACTCCGGGATGCCGACCACGCGCTTGCCGGAGGTGGCCACCACGCCGCCGTTGAGGTAGTCGTCCTGGTAGGTGGAGTCGTCGTAGGACAGTGAGTTCAGCCAGCGCAGCTGCGCGATCGGGCGCCACATCACCGCCAGGTCGGCGCCCTGGCTACGCACCGAGCCGACGTTGTTGAGCGTGGCCGAGCAGGTCTGGATCGCGCTGCACGGCGAGGTCACCAGCAGGCGGTCGTCGAAGGTGGTGTGGTACAGCGCCAGCGACGCCTCGATGCCGTCGCCGCGCACGCGATAGCCCAGTTCGTAGGTCTGCGCGGTCTCCGGCTCCAGCGAGTTCTTGATCGCGTTGAACGCCGCCTGCGATTCCTGGAACGGGGTGAAGCCGAAGCCGGCCATGTTCTTGTTGTAGGACGCGTAGATTTCCTGGTGCTCGTCGAGCTTGTAGTTCACGCCCACCTGCGGCAGCAGATCCGAATCGGCCTTGATCTCGCCGGCCGCGTTGGAGGTGGTCGGCACCAGCGACTGCGCGGTGGTGTCCACCTGCAGCTTCTTGGCGCCGAAGTTCACGGTCAGGCGTTCGTCGAGCAGGCGCAGCGTGTCCTGCGCATAGAACATGCGCGTGTCGGTGTCGTAGTGCTGGTCGAACTGGCGCGCGAACAGGGTGCCGGACTTGTTGAAGTAGTACAGGTCGGTGAACGGGCCGTCGAGCAGGAAGTAGTTGCGCTCCTGCACGGTCTTGGCGTTCTGGTACCAGCCGCCGATCTCGATCTCGTTGCCGGCGACGGTGAAGTTCAGCGACGCGGTGACGCCGTGCCGGTTAAGGCGGTAGTCGGTGGTGCGCATCGACAGCGGCACCGTGGCCGAGGACGCCACGTAAGGCGTGGTCCATTGGCCTTCGCCGTTGTTGTCGTGGTAATAGCCGGTCAGGTTCAGCGTGGCGCTGCCGCCCAGGTTGAACGCGCCGCTGAGCGCGGCCAGGTTGTCGCGGCGCAGGCCGGCACCGGAGTAGTAGGAGGCATCGGCCTTGCTGTAGTCGGCGGGCAGGCCGTTCAGGGAGGCCGGGTAGCTGCCGTTGCCGTTGAGCGCGTTGGCGATCTGCACCGCGCTGTTCCAGTCGGGCATCAGGTAGTCCCAGTCCCAGCCCAGCACTTTCTGCGAGGTCAGCGACAGGTCCATGATGTCGTATTCCTTGCGCTTGGAGCTGTCCAGGAACAGGCTGACCCGGTTGCCATCGCCCCACTGGTACAGCGCCTTGACGTTGGCCTGGTTGTACTCGTTGTTGCCATAGCCTTTCCACTTGTCCGCCTCGCCGTGCACCAGCGAGGTGTACATCGAGAAGCCGTTGATGTCGCCGGTGTCCCCGCGCAGGTAGGTGCGGCGGGTGGAATCGGAGCCGAAGGTCTGGCTGAAGCGGATGCCCGGGGTGGAATCCGGATCGTCGGAGTAGTAGCGCACGGTGCCGCCGAGGTTGCTGCTCGAGGCGGTGCCCAGCGCGCCGGCGCCCTGCGCCAGCTCCACCGAGCCGACGTTCTCGGAGATGATCGCGCGGGTCACCTGCAGGCCGTCGGTGACGCCGTAGCTCATGTTGCCCAGCGGCACGCCGTCCAGGGTGAAGCCGAGGCGGCTCTGGTCGAAGCCGTGCAGGCTGATCGCGGTCGACCACTCGTACGCGCCCCATGCATCGGCCGACTGGAACTGCACGCCGGGCAGCTTGTCCAGCACCTTCAGGGCGCTGGTGCCGGGGGCGGCGGTGCCGATGTCCTCGCGGGTGATGCGCTGCACCTGGCGGGTGGTGCCGGTGGACACCACGGTGATCGCATCGAGCATCGTCGCGTCGCTGCTGCCGGTGGCGGCCGTGGCGTCGGCGTCGGCCGGCGCGGTCTCGGCCAGCGCGGCGAAGGCCGGCAGCGCGGACGCGACGGCGAGCACCAGCGCATGCAGGCGCAAGGATCGGGAGGTGGGGGTCATCGGAATTCACCAGGATAAGATGGGGGAGGCGTCGGGACCTGCCGCGTGGTGCGTGACAGCCAGCACACGGCCAAGGCGGCCCGCTCGCCACCATGCAACGGTTTTGTGAACGTTTCGGGGCGGTTCCGTGTCGTCTGTGGGACAGCGTGTCTGCGGATGCCGGCCGCCGCGTGGGCATGCCGGGACCGGTCACGCGCCGCGGCCGCGTACGCGGACGGGCGATCGGGCGCGGCGCCAGTGACGCAGCGCCGATGGCGCAACGTATGATGCCGGGCCAGCCACCGCCGTCGCGCCTCGATGAAGCTCGCCATCCTGTCCCGCAACACCAAGCTGTATTCGACGCGGCGCCTGGTCGAGGCCGGCCGCGAGCGCGGGCATACGGTGCGCGTACTGGATCCGTTGCGCTGCTACATGCGCATCGCGGCCGGCGCCTTCACCATGCACTACAAGGGCAAGCCGATCACCGGCTACGACGCGGTGATCCCGCGCATCGGCAATTCCGTCACCCGCTACGGCACCGCGGTGCTGCGCCAGCTGGAGATGATGGGCGTGCGCACGCCCAATCCGTCCGATGCGATCCTGCGCGCGCGCGACAAGCTGCGCGCCCACCAGTTGCTGGCGGCCAAGGGCATCGACATGCCGATGACCGTGTTCGGCGACAACCCCGACGACACCGGCGATCTGCTGTCGATGCTGGGGCCGCCGCCGCACGTAGTGAAGTTGAACGAAGGCACCCAGGGCACCGGGGTGATCCTGACCGAGAAGACCAGCGCCTCGCGCGGCGTGGTCGAGGCGCTGCGCGGCTTGTACGCCAACTTCCTGGTGCAGGAGTTCATCGGCGAGGCCGAGGGCGCCGACCTGCGCTGCTTCGTGGTCGGCAACCAGGTGGTCGCGGCGATGCGCCGGCAGGCGCCGGAAGGCGACTTCCGCTCCAATCTGCATCTCGGCGGCAGTGCGCAGTTGGCCACCGCCAGCCGCAGCGAGCAGGACGTGGCGGTGCGCTCGGCCAAGGCCCTGGGCCTGGGTGTGGCCGGGGTCGACCTGATCCGCTCGCGGCGCGGTCCGCTGGTGCTGGAGGTCAACTCCACCCCCGGCCTGGAAGGAATCGAGGCGGTGTGCGGGCTGGACATCGCCGGCAAGGTCATCGAACACCTGGAAGCCAGCTTGATTCGAAAGAAATCAGTCACTTAGGGCGATGTTCGCCCCTGCATTCTGGCTTAACGAGGGTTTAATTCCCGCCTGCGTATGCTTCGTCGGACCGCAGCTCTGCCCTCCTCAGCAGGAACGGTAATCGGGATATATCTTTCGGCCCAAGCGGCCTTGCCGCTTGGGCCTTTTTGTTTGCGCGCGGCGCTGGCCTCGGTGCAGCCCAGAACCGGCGCTGTGCGCAGCTTGCGGCGCCGTTCGCTGGACGGCTACATTGTGATTTACACCACCAATCGCGTAGGGGGCAGGGATGAAGAAGGTGATCGGTTTGATGCTGGGGATGGCGCTGGCGTGCAGCGCGGCGGCGGCGCCGAAAGGTGAGGCGCCCATGAACGTGAAGAAATCGTTCGCACAGCAACTCAGTACAATTCGCCAGCAGTTGGACGACGGCAAGACCTATTCCGAACTGAGCGCAGAAAATCGCAGCAAGGTGGAAGCGGCGCTGTCGCGCATGGCGACGGTGCTCAATGCCCACCCTGACGTCGACACGCTGCGCGAGGAAGACAAGGTCGCGTTGTTCAACGATCAGGAAACGGTCAACTCGCTGCTGTCCAAGGCATCGGCGGACAGCCGGCTGATCTGCAGGCGCGAAGCGATCCTCGGATCGCTGCGCACCACGACGCAATGCAAGACCGTGGCGGAACGCCGCCGCGACAACGAGGATGCGCAGGAACTGATGCGGCGCAATCCAACTGGCAAGTACGACTGACGGGGTAAATGTTGGTGCGAATTCTAGTGATCGAAGACAATAGCGATATCGCTGCCAACTTGGGCGACTACCTCGAGGACCGCGGGCACACGGTGGATTTCGCCGCCGACGGCGTCACCGGCCTGCACCTGGCGGTCGTGCACGAATTCGATGCGATCGTGCTCGACCTCAACCTGCCGGGCATGGACGGCATCGAAGTGTGCCGCAAGCTGCGCAACGAAGCGCGCAAGCAGACCCCGGTGCTGATGCTCACCGCGCGCGACTCGCTGGACAACAAGCTGGCGGGCTTCGATTCCGGCGCCGACGACTACCTGATCAAGCCGTTCGCGCTGCAGGAAGTGGAAGTGCGGCTCAACGCGCTGTCGCGCCGCGGCAAGGGCGTGCATACCCGGGTGCTGGAGACCGGCGACCTGGAATACAACCTGGACACGCTGGAAGTGCGGCGCCAGGGCAAGCTGCTGCAGCTCAACCCGACCGCGCTGAAGATCCTGCAGGCGCTGATGGAAGCCTCGCCGGCGGTGGTGACCCGGCAGGAGCTGGAAACCCGCGTCTGGGGCGAGGAGCTGCCGGACTCGGACTCGCTGCGCGTGCACATCCATGGCCTGCGCGCGGTGGTGGACAAGCCGTTCGACGTGCCGATGATCCAGACCCGCCACGGCATCGGCTACCGCATCGCCGCTCCCGATGCCTGAAGCTGGGGAGTTGCCGCGGGCGGTGCGGCGGCGCGGACGCTACCGTCGCCGCCTGCGCAGCCGCATCATCCTGTCCTTCGTGCTGTTGGGCTTCGGCCTGACCGCACTGTTCGCGTTCGCCACCAATTGGGCGCGGGCGCGGGTGGAAAACCAGCTCGTCGAAGTGGTGATGAACCGCAACATCGACGAATACTCGCGCCGATATTTTTCCGAGCCGTCGAAGAATCCCGATCTGCCGGTGCAGCAGATGGTCGGCCGGGTGGTCAAGAGCGACCGCTTCGAGGCGCTCAAGCGCGAGCAGCCGGAGTGGTACAACTTCTCCGACGGCATCCACACCGTGTCCGGGAGCGATGAATCCGGCAAGCCGTTCTCCTACAAGGTCGCGGTGCGCAAGACGCCGGACGTGTGGTTCTTCCTCGCCTACGACATGACCCAGACCATCCAGGGCGAGGTGCAGCTCAATCGCACCCTGATCCTGTCGGTGCTGGTGTTCAGTGCGTTGTCGCTGGTGATCGGCTGGTGGTCGGCGTCGCGGGTGATGCGCCCGGTCTCCGATCTGGCCGCGCGGCTGCGCGCCTATCGCGGCAGCAGCGACCCCAAGCCGTTGGCGCCGCATTTCCCAGACGACGAAGTCGGCCAGTTGGCCGAGGCCCTGGACGACTACTCGGCCCGGCTCACCGAAGTGGTGCAGCGCGACCGCGAGTTCAACGCCGACGTCAGCCACGAGCTGCGCACGCCGCTGGCGGTGATCCGCGGCGCCACCGAACTGCTGCTGACCCGTCCCAACCTGGACGAGAAGGTGCTGCAGCGCCTGCAGCGCATCCAGCGCGCCGAACAGCAGTGCAGCGACCTGATCGGCTCGTTGCTGCTGCTGTCGCGCAACGAGCGCGGGCAGGGCAACAGCAACGTGGCCAAGGTCGCCGAGCAACTGATCGAATCGCACCGTGCGCAGCTGGGCGGCAAGCCGCTGAAGCTGTTGCTGGAGGGCGAGCGCAACCTGACCATCGACGCGCCGGAATCGGCGCTGTCGGTGGCGCTGGGCAACCTGATCGGCAACGCGGTCAAGTACACCCAGGAAGGCCAGGTGGTGGTGCGGGTGCTGAGCGATGCGGTGCAGGTGATCGACTCCGGCCCCGGCCTCAGCGAGGAGGACGCCGCCAAGCTGTTCCAGCGCGGCTACCGCGGCACCCACGCCGGACACTCGCAGGGCGGCGGCATCGGCCTGTCGATCGTCAGTCGCCTGTGCGACCTGTATGGCTGGCAGGTCAACGTACGCCCGGGCGCGACCAAAGGCGTGGTGGCGACGCTGTGGTTCAGGCCGGCGTGACGGTTCCAATGGGCCGTTGCAGGAGCGGCTTCAGCCGCGACGGGCTTTACCGGTCACCTGGTCGCGGCTGAAGCCGCTCCTGCAGGAGAGCGCACCGCCGGATCGGAACGGCTTATGCGGTCTTCGCCGCCGCCAATGCACGGTACCGCCGATCCAGCGCATCCACCGCGTCCTGCAGCTGCGACGCATCGCCATCGTTGACCACGACGTCGTCGGCGATGCCCAATCGCGCAGCGCGCGTGGCCTGCGCCGCGATCATCCGCTGCGCCAGCTCGGCGGTGATGCCGTCGCGCTGCATCAGCCGGGCATGCTGCGTCGCCTCGGGCGCGTCGACCACAAGGATCCGGTCCAGCCATGGATATGCCGTGCGCGCGCCGACTTCGGTCAGCAACGGGATCGCGGCGACGGCATAGGGACTGGCTGCCTCGCGGCAGGCCTGCTGCAGCAAGGCGCGGATCGCCGGATGGGTGATCGCCTCCAGGTCGCGGCGCGCCACCGGGTCCTCGAAGATGCGCTGGCGCAGTGCGGCCCGGTCCAGATTGCCGTCCTCGCGCAGGATCTGCGTTCCGAAACGCGCCACGATCTGCGCAAGCGCCGGATGCCCGGGTGCGACCACCGCGCGTGCGGCCACGTCGGCATCGGCCACCACGATGCTCTTGGCCTCGAAGCGGCGGCTCAGTTCGCTCTTGCCGGAGGCGACGCCGCCGGTGAGGCCGACGATGAAATCGCTCAAGGCGCCGCTCCGCTAGCGCAGCCCGGACCAGCGCATATAGGTGTCGATGATTTCCGTGCCCCAGAAAAACGTGATCCAGCCGGCGATGGCCAGATACGGGCCGAACGGGATGGGCGTGGCCCGGTCGCGGCCCTTGGCCGCCAGCCAGATCGAGCCGAGCACCGCGCCGACCAGCGAGGAAATCAGGATGGTCGGCAGGATGCCTTTCAACCCGCACCACGCGCCGATCGCCGCCAGCAGCTTGAAGTCGCCATGGCCCATGCCTTCCTTGCCGGTGATCTGCTTGAACAGCCACCACACCGACCACAGCGACACATAGCCGACCGCCGCGCCGAGCAGCGCCGGCTTGGCTGGCATGTAGAGGTTGTCCATGCTGCCGACCAGTCCCAGCCACATCAGCGGCAAGGTCAGCTGGTCCGGCAGCAGCCGGGTACGCAGGTCGATCCCCGACATCGCGACCAGGAAGCAGCTGAACACGATCGCGCCGAACCCCTGCCAACCGAAACCGAAGCGCCAGACGCTGGCGACCACCAGCAGGCTGGTCAGCATCTCCACCAGCGGGTACTGGATCGAGATCGGCGCATGGCAATGCCGGCACTTGCCGCGCAGGGCCAGCCAGCTGAACAGCGGGATGTTTTCGTACCAGGACAGCTTGTGCTTGCAGTGCGGGCAGTGCGACGGTTCGACCACGATCCCGGGCGGCGGCGGATCGTAGATGTCCGGCAGCTCCAGGATCTCGCGCGAGTCGCGCTTCCACTGCCACTCCATGCGCTTGGGCAGGCGCAGGATCACCACATTGAGGAAACTGCCTACCAGCAAGCCCAGCCCCGCCGCGGCGGGATAGCCGAGGCCGGGGTGTTGATCGAGAAATGCCATTAATGCTTATCCAACGACTGCTGCCAGCTTGAAGATGGGCAGGTACATGCCGATGACCATGCCGCCGACGATGGTGCCGATGAACACCATGATCAGCGGCTCGAGCAGGCTGCTCAACGCATCGACCGCATTGTTCACTTCCTGCTCGAAGTACTCGGCCACCTTGAACAGCATCGCATCCAGCGCACCGGCCTCTTCGCCGATGGCGGTCATCTGGATGACCATGTGCGGAAACAGGTTGGCCTGCTTCATCGCCACGTTGACCGGATAGCCCACCGAGACGTCGTCGCGCATGCGCAGCACGGCTTTCTCGTAGACGCTGTTGCCGGTGGCGCCGGCGACGATGTCGAGGGCCTCTACCAGCGGGACGCCGGCACGGAAGGTCACGCCTAGCGTTCGCGAGAAGCGCGCCACCGAGCTGTTGTGCATGATCTGGCCGATGATCGGGACCTTCAGTATCAGCCGGTCCATGCCGTGCTGCATCGAAGGGGAACGCTTGTAGGCGAAGACCAAGCTGCCGATGCTGCCAATCAAGATGAACAACACGATCCACCAATAGGCAACCATGAAGCGTGAAGCGGATACGATCATCTGTGTAAAGGCTGGCAACTCGGCGCCAAAGCCCTTGAATACATCCTCGAACTGCGGCACCACCCACACCAGCAGGATCGAGCTGACCAGCAACGCGACCGCCATAACCATGGCCGGGTAAAACAACGCCTTTTTGATCTTGCCCTTCAGTGCTTCGATGTTTTCCTTGTAGGTCGCGACCGTCTCAAGCACGGTTTCGAGCACGCCGGCACCTTCTCCGGCCTTGACCAGGTTGCGATAAAGTTCATCGAACTGGACTGGATGCTTGCTTATTGCCTCATAGAGCGATGAGCCTCCCTCGATGTCAGTGCGGATCTGGTCGACCATTTTCTTCATGCGCGGGTTCTTATGACCGCTGGCGATGATCTCCAGTGATCCCACGATCGGAACGCCCGATTTCATCATGGTCGCCATCTGGCGGCTGAAAAAGGCGATGTCCTTCGGGGTGATCTTGCTGCCGGCAGAGCCGAACAGGGGCTTGGGTTTCGGCTTGACCACCGACGGCGTGATGCCCTGGCGGCGCAATTCCGCACGCAACAGGTTGGCGTTCTTGGCGGTCTGCTCACCCTTCATCTTGACGCCGCGTTTGTCCACCCCCTCCCAGACAAACGGGACCTGCTGGCTGACGACAGTGCGGGTCATTGGCTCTTTCTTGACTGCGCTACGAGTTGCGGACATAAGGTGGACTCCCCGTCCAGCCATCCCCAGGCGGACATGCTTGGCATGGTATCGGTTTACGCAACATCTAGCATCCGTGTCTTGCCAGGGGCACTCCAGGGGTGGTCGGCCAAGGTCTCACCAAAGTGACGCCTGGCGTCACTTTGTGACCCGGTCCGGCCTTAGGTAGATCCTATCGCAATTCTTTGCAATGCCTGTGCAAGCTGGAATGCAATGGGAACTCATGCGTCCTTGAAGACCCGGGATACGCGCGAAGAAGTTGGCACGCAGTATGCTTGTAACACCTGCACGTGGCGCTCTGCCGCGCGGCGCTCACCGGACCGCAACACTCCGTGAGCAGGGTGTCCACCACATTACATGCCATCTCTAGGGGATTCGCTATGAAAAAGCAGCAGGGCTTCACGCTGATTGAACTTATGATCGTGGTCGCGATCATCGCCATTCTGGCCGCTATCGCTATTCCGGCGTACAACGACTATGTAACCAGGGCGCAAGTGTCTGAGGCAGTTTCGCTTGCCGGTGGACTCAAGGCTCCGCTTGCCGAGTATGGTGCCAATGCCAATGCTTGGCCGACTCTGGTAGCGCCTACGGCAACCGCAACGTCGACGCAGATTCCAGCTACTCTCACCGGCAAGTACGCCACGATCTCCAATGCGATCACTGGCACGTATCCGGCAGGAACCATTACCGCTACTATGACTAGCGGCCGCGCAAATGGTACTACGATCCTGTTTGTAACCCCGGATGGCGGCGCTACCTGGACCTGCAATACCGGCACCGCTCTCTCCAAGTACCGTCCGCAGGCTTGTCGTTAAGCCTTTGGATGTAAAGGCGGCAGGGAATGGGCTCGGATCTGGATGTCTCGGTTAGGTATCTATTCAAGAGATAAGCCTTCACTGAAGAATGTCTCCCGATCCAAGCGGCTTCATTTCAACCGACATCTGGCCTGCCATCTGGTAGGCCAGATGTTGTGTTGTGTAGTAAGGCAGTGCGACATTCGGCTGGGCAGAGATTGAACTCCAACTTTGCGTCAACCGTTTAGTCCGCAAGCCTGCCAGTCATGATCGAGCATCGCAAACGCGTGTAGCGGTACTAGAGTCTCCATCCGCTAACTTGCGTCAGGCTGCCCTCGAAAGCTCTGGCCGTAACGATGCAATTTCGGATCTGCGGAACCCCGCCTTGATTTGTACTTGCCGATGATGATCGCCGCTGCCGCCTGCTCTGCGTTGCCCTCGGTTATCTCCCTGTAGACCAGTAACACCAGAGTCCGGCCTCCGGTTGACATGCTGCTTCGTTGCGGCTGAGGCGGTGCTCTCTCCATGAACGTGGTCCTCGTGGTCTAGCCGCTGTAGTGCGCGTACAGAGCGCGCGACACGGGTCGTCCTTGGCGGGCATCTCGAGAGGCTTGACTTGGAGCGATGGCAAGCGATTGATCCTCTGCCATTTGGCCTTCCGCATTTCGACACCACAGCTTCCAAATGTTGGATGTCTGTGCTTGGGTAACACTAATTTTTTGAGGCGTTTTACATTCGGAGAGGCTGGTTCCCGTTGCGGGATATCTTCTCCAACAACGCTAGGGTCCGCCCGCCGCGGCCAACAGATGCGTTATTCTTTCTAGGTTAGCCTACGGGGGCCATATGAATGCTCTGACATCCGCCAACCTGGTCGGCATCACCGGCATCGCGCGCCGCCTGGTTCAGGATGGCGTGCTGGACGAAAGTCTCGCGCGCACCGCCATGGCGCATGCCGCCGAGGCCAAGATCCCGCTGCCGCAATGGTTTTCCGAGAAGAAGCTGGTCACCGCGGCGCAGCTGGCTGCCGCCAATGCGGTGGAGTTCGGGATGCCGCTGCTGGACGTGTCGGTGTTCGATGCCAACCAGAGCGCAATCAAGCTGGTCAGCGAGGAGCTGCTGCAGAAGCACCAGGTGCTGCCGTTGTTCAAGCGCGGCAACCGGCTGTTCGTGGGGGTCAGCAATCCGACCCAGACCCGGGCGCTGGACGACATCAAGTTCCATACCAATCTGACGGTGGAGCCGATCCTGGTCGACGAGGACCAGATCCGGCGCACGCTGGAGCAGTGGCAGGCCAGCAACGATGCGATCGGCAACAGCCTGGGCGGCGACGACGAGGGCATGGACAACCTCGAGGTCGGGGCCGGCGACGAGGACATGGGCAGCGGCGGCGATACCGGTGTCGATGCCAAGGGCGACGACACGCCCGTGGTCAAGTTCGTGAACAAGGTGCTGGTCGATGCGATCCGCCGCGGCGCCTCGGACATCCATTTCGAGCCGTACGAGGACGACTACCGGGTGCGCCTGCGCATCGACGGCCTACTCAAGAGCGTGGCCAAGGCGCCGGTCAAGCTCAACCAGCGCATCGCGGCGCGGTTGAAGGTGATGTCGCAGCTGGACATCGCCGAGAAGCGGGTGCCGCAGGATGGGCGCATCAAGCTCAACCTGTCCAAGAGCAAGCAGATCGATTTCCGCGTCAGCACGCTGCCGACGCTGTTCGGCGAGAAGATCGTGCTGCGTATCCTCGACGGCAGCGCGGCCAAGCTGGGCATCGACAAGCTCGGCTACGAGCCGGAGCAGCAGAAGCTGTTCCTGGACGCGATCCACAAACCCTACGGCATGGTGCTGGTGACCGGCCCGACCGGCTCGGGCAAGACGGTGTCGCTGTACACCGCGCTGGGCATCCTCAACGACGATACCCGCAACATCTCCACGGCCGAGGACCCGGTCGAAATCCGCTTGCCCGGCGTCAACCAGGTGCAGCAGAACAACAAGCGCGGCATGACCTTCGCCGCCGCCTTGCGCTCGTTCCTGCGCCAGGATCCGGACATCATCATGGTCGGCGAAATCCGCGACCTGGAGACGGCCGAGATCGCGATCAAGGCGGCGCAGACCGGCCACATGGTGCTGTCCACGCTGCATACCAACGATGCGCCGCAGACCATCGCGCGCCTGATGAACATGGGCATCGCGCCGTACAACATCACCAGCTCGGTGACGCTGGTGATCGCGCAGCGCCTGGCTCGGCGGCTGTGCAACAACTGCAAGCGCCCCACCCAGCTGCCGAACAATGCGCTGCTGGCCGAAGGCTTCACCGAGGCCGAAGTCGCCGCCGGCATCCAACTGTACGAAGCGGTTGGCTGCGACGAGTGCACCGAGGGCTACAAGGGCCGCACCGGCATCTATCAGGTGATGCCGATGAACGACGATATCGGAGCGATCGTGCTGCAGGGCGGCAACGCGATGGATATCGCCGAGGCGGCGCAGAAGATCGGGGTCAAGGACCTGCGCCAGTCGGCGCTGCTCAAGGCGCGCAACGGCATCACCAGCCTGGCCGAGATCAATCGCGTCACCAAGGACTGAAAGGCCGGGATTCGGCAGTCGGGATTGGGGATTCGTAAGAGCCGGGCAGCGGCTCTTCGTTCAAGCCTGGATCCGGCTTTTCTGCCTGGGCCGAACGAGGCGCAGGGCAGGGAAACGCATTGCTTTTACGAATCCCTAATCCCGATTCCCCACTCCCGGCCCCTCTACTCCATCCCCAACTTCTTGAGCTTGTAGCGCAGCGCGCGGAAGGTGATGCCTAGCTGCGCGGCGGTGCGGGTCTTGTTCCAGCGGTTCTCTTCCAGCGCCTTCTGGATCGCGGCGCGCTCGAGCTGCTCGATGTAGGAGGGCAGGGCGGCGGAGGTCGGGTCGATGTCCACCACGCCGGGCGGCAGCGCGGGGGCGGCTTCGGCCGCGGCGCGCGCACTGTTGCCGGGTTGCGGCAGGCGCAGGTCGGCGGCGCTGATCTGGTCGTCTTCGGCCATCGCCAGGGCGCGTTCGAGGATGTTCTCCAGTTCGCGCACGTTGCCGGGGAAGGCGTAGCGGTTCAGCGCGTCCAGCGCCGACGGCGACAGCAGCGGGGTGATCCGGCCATGGCTCTTGGCCAGTCGCGCCAGGATCGCCGCGGCCAGTTGCGGCAGGTCGCCGCCGCGGTCGCGCAGCGGCGGCACGCGCAGTTCGATCACGTTGATGCGGTAGTACAGGTCGTGGCGGAAACGGCCGTCGGCGACCAGGTCGGCCAGGTCCTTGTGCGTGGCCGAGAGGATGCGCACGTCGGTCGGCACTTCGGTCGAGGCGCCGACCGGGCGCACCGACTTTTCCTGGATCGCGCGCAGCAGCTTGACCTGCATCGGCAGCGGCAGTTCGGCGACTTCGTCCAGGAACAGGGTGCCGCCGTGCGCGGCCTGGAACAGGCCGGCCTGGTCGGCGTGGGCGCCGGTGAAGCTGCCCTTCTTGTGGCCGAAGAACTCGCTTTCCATCAGCTCGGCCGGGATCGCGCCGCAGTTGACCGGCACGAACGGCCCGGCCGCGCGCGCGCCCTGCTCGTGGATGGTGCGCGCGACCAGTTCCTTGCCGACGCCGGACTCGCCGAGGATGTAGACCGGCGCCTGGCTGCGCGCGACCTTGGCGATGGTGGCGCGCAGCACGTCCATCGTGGCCGAGGCGCCGAGCAGGCGGCTGGCCTGTTCCGGCGGCGCCGGCGGCGGCGCGGCGCGCTCGCTGTTGTTGAGTTCCAGCGCATGCTTGACCAGGCCGCGCAGCACGTGGATGTCCACCGGCTTGCTGACGAAGTCGAAGGCGCCGGCCTTCAGCGCTTCCACCGCCAGGTCCATGCTGCCGAACGCGGTGATCATCGCCACCGGCGTGCGCGGGTAGTGGCGCGCGATCTCGCTGACCAGCTCGATGCCGTTGCCGTCGGGCAGGCGCATGTCGGTGATGCACAGGTCGTAGGGATTGCTCGCCAACAGTTCGCGGGCTTCGGCGAGGTTGGCGGCGGTGCTGATGCGCAGCCCCATCCTGCCCAGGGTCAGCACCAGCAGCTCGCGGATGTCGCGCTCGTCATCGACGACAAGGGCGCTTCGGGTTTCGTTCATGTGCGGAAAAGATAGCCCAGGTCCGGGGGGAGCGCCAAATTATCGACGCGGCAAGGGTTTTGGTGATGCGCGTCTCAACCCGAGAGCATGGTGTGCGGGCCGGGCAGGAGCACCCGGAAACAGGCGCCGCCGGCCGGCACCGGCACGTACTCCAGCCGCGCCTGGTTGGCCCGGCACAGTTCGCGGGCGATGTACAGGCCCAGCCCGGTGCCGTGCTCGGAGGTGGTGAAGAACGGGCGGAACAACTGCGCGGCCACCGCCTCGGGAATGCCGGGGCCGCGGTCCATCACGTCGACGATCGCGTTGCGCTCCTGCACCGCCACGCGCAGCCGCACCCGCGCCGGCTCCTCCATCACCCGGCCGTACTTGAGCGCGTTGTGCACCAGCGCGCTGAGGATCTGGTGCAGGTGCTTGGGATCGACCAGCGCGTGCACCGGCTGCGGGGCGAGGATCGCCTCCAGGCTGTCGGTCTCGATCGACAGGGTCTGCCGGTATTCCAGCACGAAGCGGCGCACGAACACGCCCAGGTCCAGGTTCTCCGGATTGGAGCGCTCGCGCCGGGCCAGGCCCAGCACGCTCTCGACGATGCCGTTGGTGCGCTGGCACTGCAGATGGATGATCTGCAGCAGGCGGCGGTCGGCATCGCCGATCGCCGGCGACTCCTCGAGCAGCTGCGAGGCATAGCTGATCGCGGCCAGCGGGTTGCGGATCTCGTGCGCCAGGCTGGCCGAGAAGCGGCCCAGCGCCGACAGGGTCAGCGACTCGGCGCGCCGCGACACCACCGTCGCATCGTCCAGGAACACCAGGGTCAGGTCGTCTTCCATCAGCAGCCGGGCGAAGCGCGGTTGCACCTCCGGCTGGTCCGGCGACAGCTGCAGCGGCGTCTCCTCCTGGTTCCAGCCGTTGCGCCAGCGTTGCAGCCGCTTGCACAGCTCCGGCGCGGCGCTGAGCAGCTCCAGGCGGCCGCTGGCGCTGTTGCCGTCGGCGTCGCCGAGCAGCGCCGAGGCCGCCTCGTTGGCCAGGGTGACGCGGTTCTGCGCGTCCACCACCAGCACCCCGGTACGCATGCGGCGGATGATCAACTCGTTGATTTCGTAGAGATTCGCGACTTCGGCGCCACGCCGATCGGCCAGCGTCTGGCTGCTGCGCGCGCGTTGCCCGATCTGGTAGCAGATGTAGGCCACCGCCAGGTAGCTGGTGGCGAACATGGCCAGCTCGGCCAGGCTGCGGGTGCTCTCGCCGCCGTCCAGCGAGGTCCACAGGTATTCCAGCAAGGTCGCCGCCGCCGCGGTCAGGGCGATGCCGAAGCCGTAGCGCAGCGGCAGCAGCATCGCCGCGGCGGCGACGTTGAACAGCAGCATCATCGCGATGCCGGCGCTGGCCGCGGGCAGCGCGTGCGCGGCGAGGGTGGCCGCGGCGATGTCCGCCGTCGCGCTGCAGAACACGATCGGGGTCAGGTGACGTTCGTTGCGGCCCCACAACAGCAGCAGCAGCGCCACGGTCAGGTAGGCGCTCGCCAGTCCCACCGCCAGGCGCGGGAAGCGCGGCTCGCCGACCAGCGTGCTCAACGGGCTGAACACCAGCGCTGCGATCAGCCCGGCCACCAGCACGCGGTACAGCGCGAAGAAATACAGCTCGCGGCGGGGGATGGACTCGAAGCGGTCGATGAGCGAGGTGCTTGCGGGCAAGCCGAACTCCAGCCAGGCGGCAGACGGCGCGAGTATAGGCGTGGTGCCGGGGAATGCGATGGCAGGGCGCGATCGGGGTGGGGCCGGAACGGTCACGGCATGGCCGCGGCAAGCGGCCCGCCGCGGCCCGATCCGAGGCGCCGGGCCGGTCGCGGGCCGGCTTCCCGCTCGCGCCGGACCGGTGCTTTTGCGCCGCCGCCCAGGGTCGGCGACAATATGCGGCCCGTCCGTACCATTCCGGCCGCCATCCAAGGGCCCGGATCGCTGCGGGACGGTCGTTCCTCTTCCCACGGTGACGCATGAATTTCCACGAATACCAGGCGAAACAACTGTTTGCCGACTACGGCATCCCGGTCCCGGCCGGACGCGTCGCGTCCACGCCCGAAGAAGCCGTCGAAGCGGCCAATGCCCTGGGCAATGGCCCCTGGATGGTCAAGGCCCAGATCCATGCGGGCGGCCGCGGCAAAGCCGGCGGCGTGAAGTTCTGCAAGACCACCGACGACGTCAAGGCCGCTGCGGCCAAGATGCTCGGTACCTCGATGGAGACCTACCAGTCCGCTGGCGTGGCCCTGCCGATCAGCCTGGTGCTGGTCACCGAGGCCGGCGAGATCGCCAAGGAGCTGTACCTGTCGGTGCTGGTCGACCGCGGCACCCAGTCCATCACCTACATCGCCTCGTCGGAAGGCGGCGTGGACATCGAGCAGGTCGCAGCCGAGACCCCCGAGAAGATCCAGACCCTCAACGTCAGCTTCGTCGAAGGCCTGCAGCCCTACCAGGCGCGCGAGATCGGCTTCAAGCTCGGCCTCACCGCCAAGCAGGCCAACCAGCTGGCCAAGATCATGGGCGGCCTGTACACCCTGTTCAACGAGAAGGACCTGGCGCTGGTCGAACTGAACCCGCTGGCGATCCTGGACAGCGGCGACCTGTACGCGCTCGACGGCAAGGTCAACTCCGACGACAACGCCACCTTCCGCCACAAGGATCTGGCCGCCATGCGCGACAAGACCCAGGAAGACGAGGCCGAAGTGCGCGCCAGCGAGTACGACCTGAACTACGTGACCATGGACGGCAACATCGGCTGCATGGTCAACGGCGCCGGCCTGGCCATGGCCACCATGGACGTGATCGCGCTCAACGGCGGGTCGCCTGCCAACTTCCTGGACGTCGGCGGCGGCGCCACCAAGGAGCGCGTGACCGAGGCGTTCAAGCTGATCCTGTCCTCGGACAAGGTCAAGGCGATCTTCGTCAACATCTTCGGCGGCATCGTCCGCTGCGACATGATCGCCGAGGGCATCATCGCCGCGGTCAAGGAAGTGGACGTCAAGGTGCCGGTGGTGGTGCGTCTGGAAGGCACCAACGTCGAAGCGGGCAAGAAGCTGCTGGCCGAATCCGGCCTGGCCATCACCCCCGCCGACGACATCAACGACGGCGCCAAGAAGGCCGTCGCGGCCGTCGCTGCCTGAACCCACGAGACTAGGAAGAATTCATGTCTGTTTTGATCAACAAGAATACGAAAGTCATCGTGCAGGGCTTCACCGGCCAGCAGGGGACTTTCCACGCGACCCAGATGGTCGAGTACGGCACCCAGGTGGTCGGCGGCGTGACCCCGGGCAAGGGCGGCACCAAGCACATCGACCTGCCGGTGTTCAACACCGTGCGCGAAGCGGTCGACGCCACCGGCGCCGACGCGTCGGTGATCTACGTGCCGCCGCCGTTCGCGGCCGATGCGATCCTGGAAGCGGCGGCGGCCGGCATCAAGGTCATCATCTGCATCACCGAGGGCATCCCGGTGCTGGACATGCTGCGCGTCAAGAACGTGCTGAAGGCGCACCCGGACGTGACCCTGGTCGGCCCGAACTGCCCCGGCGTGATCACTCCGGGCGAGTGCAAGATCGGCATCATGCCGGGCCACATCCACATGCCGGGCAAGATCGGCATCGTGTCGCGTTCGGGCACGCTGACCTATGAAGCGGTCAAGCAGACCACCGCGGCCGGCCTGGGCCAGTCCACCGTCATCGGCATCGGCGGCGACCCGATCAACGGCCTGAACTTCGTCGACTGCCTCAAGCTGTTCAACGAAGACCCGCAGACCCTGGGCATCATCATGGTCGGCGAGATCGGCGGCGACGCCGAGGAAGCCGGCGCCGAGTACATCAAGGCCCACGTCAAGAAGCCGGTGGTCGGCTTCATCGCCGGCGCCTCGGCCCCTCCGGGCAAGCGCATGGGCCACGCCGGTGCGATCGCCTCGGGCGGTGCGGGCACCGCGGCCGGCAAGTTCGCGGCGATGGAAGCCGCCGGCGTCAAGACCGTCCGCTCGCCGGGCGACCTGGGCGCGGCGATCGCGTCGCTGGTGAAGTAAGCAACGCAGCGGTCCGGTGTGCGGCGCGCCTGTGCCGCATGCGGGGACCGTGCGCCGGTGGCGGCGATGGTTGCCGCCGACGCGCGTCGAATCGGGCCCCGCGCAAGCGGGGCCTTTTTCGTGGCGCCATCGCCTCCGCTCGGCAGGCGGCGCAGCGGGCGTGCGCACCGTCATGGGCGCCGACGCCAGCCAGTATCCGAAGGTGGGAGCGACTTCAGTCGCGACGGGCGTTGCCGGTAGAGCCCGTCGCGACTGAAGTCGCTCCCACATCGCTCCTGGTGCTCCGATGCGCCCTGGCGCAGTCGCAGGCCCGATCGGATATGCCTTCCGGGTTCCATTCGTCCCTGGCTCGCCGCCACTGGTCACTGCCGCGGCCACCGCCATCCCTTGGGCGACGTGGGCGGCGAGGGCGCTGCGCATACTCGCCGCCACTTCAGGCAATGACAGGAGCGGCACCGGTGGGCAGCAGATGGCGGGCAGCGGTATGCGGTGCGGGACTGGCGCTGGGCGTCGGCGGGATCTGCGCGGCGGCCCCGGGCGACTGGTCCAGCTATGCCGGCGCGCCCGGTGGCGGCCAGCATTCGCCGCTGACCCAGATCACCCCGGACAACGTGGGACGGCTGCGCATCGCCTGGTCGTTCCGCACCGGTGAACTCGGCGCGGGCCTGCCCGATCCGGAGCGGCGCCGCTTCGAGGCCAACCCGCTGGTGCTGGGCGGGCGCATGTACCTGGTCACCGGCACCGGCATCGCCTTCGCGCTGGACGCGGCCAGCGGCCGCGAACTGTGGTCGTTCGACGCCAAGGTCGCGCGCGGCAAGCACTACAGCGACCCGGCCTCGCGCGGGGTGAGTTTCTGGCGCGACGCGCAGGCCGTGGACGGCGCCTGCCGCGAGCGCATCGTGTTCGGCACCCTGGACGCGCGACTGGTCGCGCTGGACGCCGCCGACGGTCGGCCCTGCGCCGGGTTCGGCACTGCCGGCAGCATCGACCTGCGGGCCGGGATCGACGTGCAGGACAGGCCCGGCGACGCCTGGGCCAACTATGCGGTGACCTCGCCGCCGCTGGTGGCCGGCGACGTGCTGGTGGTGGGCAGTTCGATCGGCGACAACCGCGGGCATGCGCTGGAGCAGGGTGTGGTGCGCGGCTACGACGCGCGCAGCGGCCGCGAGCTGTGGCGCTGGGACCCGGTGCCGCGCGACCCGGCCGCCACGGCCGCGGCCGGCTGGCAACCGGCGCAGGCCGCCACGGTCGGCGGCGGCAACGCCTGGGCGCCGCTGGCGGTGGATCCGGCGCTGGGGCTAGTGTACGTGCCGACCGGCTCGGCCAGTCCCGACTACTACGGCGGCGAGCGGCTCGGCGACAACCGCGACGCGAATTCGCTGGTGGCGCTGGACCTGCACAGCGGGCGCCGGGTGTGGGCGCAGCAACTTGTGCATCACGACCTGTGGGACTACGACCTGGCCTCGCAGCCGGTGCTGGCCACGGTGCAGACCGCGCAGGGTCCACGCGAGGCGGTGCTGCAGGCGACCAAGACCGGCTTCCTGTTCGCCTTCGACCGCCGCGACGGCAGCCCGGTGTTCCCGATCAGCGAAGTGCCGGTGCCGGCGACGGACGTACCCGGCGAGCGCGTCTCGCCGACCCAGCCGATGCCCGAGCCGGCGCTGCGGCTGGCGCGGCATACGCCGCTGACCGCCGCCGATGCCTGGGGGGCGACCCCGGGCGCGCGCCGCGAATGCGCCGCGCTGATCGCCGGGTTGCGTTCGGAAGGCCTGTTCACCCCACCCAGCGTGCGCGGCACGATCGCGCTGCCGGGCTGGGCCGGCGGGGTGAACTGGGGCGGCATCGCGGTGGACCCGCAGCGCCAGCTGGCGATCCTGCCGGTGTCGGACCTGCCGATGCAGGTGGCGCTGATCCCGCGCGCGCAGTTCCGCGACAGCGACCACGCGCGTTATCCCGACCAGCAGTTCAACGACATGCAGGGCACGCCGTACTACATGCGCCGCGGCATGCTGGGCTCGTCCGGCGGCGTTCCCTGCGTCAAGCCGCCGTGGGGACGGCTGGTGGCGGTGGACCTGCGCACGCGCAAGATCGCCTGGGAACGCCCGCTCGGCACGCTGGAAGAGCGGCTGCCGTGGCTGCCGCTGGACGTGGGCACGCCGCTGCTCGGCGGCGCGGTGACCACCGCCAGCGGCCTGACGTTCATCGCCGCGGCCGCCGATTCGCGCCTGCGCGCGCTCGACAGCGCCAGCGGCAAGACCCTGTGGGACGCCAAGCTGCCCGCCGGCGGCCAGGCCACGCCCTCGGTCTATGCGGTCGGCGGGAAACAATACGTGGTGATCGCCGCCGGCGGCCGCGAGGGCATGGGCACGATGGGCGACTACGTGGTCGCCTATACGCTCGATGGCGAGGGCAAAGAGGTGGTGTTCCAGCACGGCGTGGCCGCGCGCATGGCGACGCTGGGCCTCGTCGCGCTGGTGCTGCTCGCGGGCGTGGTGGCGCTATGGCGGCGCTGGCATCGGCTGCGTCGTGCGGGGGCTGGGAGTCGCGGCAACGGATGAGGCGATGCGCGACAGGTCGCTCCTTTCTTGTGGGAGCGACTTCAGTCGCGACGCGCGGTCTGTCAGCGACTGGCTTCGGAGCCAGTCGGGACTGAAGTCCCTCCCACAGTGCACCCCGCCGGCTCCCGGCACACCACCCGTTGTAGGAGAGGCTTCAGCCGCGACACGGAGCCGGCCGGCGGCCGGCTTCGGACACCGTCGGGACTGAAGTCCCTCCCACAGTGCACCCAGTCGGCCCCGGGCACACCACCCGTTGTAGGAGCGGCTTCAGCCGCGACACGAAGCCGGCCGACGGCCGCTTTCGGATACTGTCGAGATGAAGTCCCTCCTGCGGTGCACCCAGCCGGCACGCTGCGCGTTGTGGGAGCGACTTCAGTCGCGACGCGGGGCCGGTCAGCGCGCCGGCTTCGGGTCGGGACCGGAATCCTTGCCGCCGTGCATCCCCTCGCGCGGCATGGCGCGAGCATGACTCAGGCGTCGGCCGCGGTACGGTGCGGCGCTACACTGCGCAGTGCCGGTGTACTGATGCGTCGGATCCGTTGCTGCCGGCGCTGTCTGCTCGGCGCGGCCGGGCCTCCGCGCGACCGCGACGCGGCTTCTTCCTCCCGCCCCTGCAAGGTTGTCCATGTCTTCGTCTTCTTCCCTTCGCATCGCCATGGCCCAGTTCGATTTCCCGGTCGGCGCCGTCGCCCAGAACACCGACCGGATCGTCGCGATGATCGAGGAGGCGCGCGACGAATACGGCGCCGACATCGTGCTGTTCCCGGAGCTGGCGGTCAGCGGCTATCCGCCGGAGGACCTGCTGCTGCGGCCCGGCTTCCTCGCCGATTGCGAACTGGCGGTGCAGCGCATCGCGGTGCGCGTGCACGGCATCGTCGCGGTGGTCGGCTGGCCGCAGAGCGCCGGCAGCGTGGTCTACAACGCGGCCAGCGTGCTGCGCGGCGGGCAGATCGAAACCACCTACCGCAAGCGCGAACTGCCCAACTACGCGGTGTTCGACGAGCGCCGCTACTTCGACGTCGATCCGGACGGCGGCAGCTGCGTGTTCGAGGTCAAGGGCACGCCGGTCGGGCTGGTGATCTGCGAGGACCTGTGGTTCCCCGAGCCGCTGGCCGATACCGCGCGCCATGGCGCCGAACTGGTGCTGGTCCCTAACGCCTCGCCGTACGAGCGCGGCAAGCACGCGCAGCGCGATGCGCTGCTGGCCGAGCGCACCCGCGAGACCGGCGTGGCGCTGGCCTATCTCAACGTGGTCGGCGGCCAGGATGCGCTGGTGTTCGACGGCGCCTCGGTGGTCGCCGACGGCGACGGCAGCGTGCATCCGGCCGCGGCGGCATTCACCGACCAATGGCTGGTGGTGGACTACGCCACGCAGGCGCGTGCGTTCACCCCGTTGCGCTGGATCGACGACGGCGACGAGAGCATGGATGCGCTGGCCTGGCGCGCGGTGGTGCGCGGGCTGCGCGACTATTGCGGCAAGAACCGCTTTTCCAAGGTATGGCTGGGCCTGTCCGGCGGCATCGACTCGGCGCTGGTGCTGGCGATGGCGGTGGACGCGCTGGGCGCGGACAACGTCACCGCGGTACGGCTGCCGTCGCGCTACACGGCCGAGATGTCCAACGACCTGGCCGACGAGCAGTGCCGCGCGCTGGGGGTGAAGCTGGAGACGGTGGCGATCGAGCCGGCGTTCGAGGGCCTGCTGCAGGCGCTCAGCCCCCTGTTCGAAGGCACCCAGCCCGACGTCACCGAAGAGAACCTGCAGTCGCGCAGCCGTGGCGTGATCCTGATGGCGCTGGCCAACAAGTTCGGCGGGCTGCTGCTGACCACCGGCAACAAGAGCGAGTACGCGGTCGGCTACGCCACCATCTACGGCGACATGTGCGGCGGCTATGCGCCGCTGAAGGACCTGTACAAGACCGAGGTGTTCGGCCTGGCGAAGTGGCGCAACACGGTGGGCGGCGCGCCGGTGATCCCGCCGGCGGTGATCGCGCGGCCGCCGTCGGCAGAGCTGCGCGCCAACCAGACCGACCAGGATTCGCTGCCGCCCTACGACGTGCTCGACGGCATCCTGTACCGCTACGTCGACCAGGAGGAATCGCGCGACGAGATCGTCGCCGCCGGCTACGCCGCCGAGGTGGTCGATCACGTGGTGCGGCTGGTGCGCATCACCGAATGGAAGCGGCACCAGGCCGCGCCGGGACCGAAGGTGTCGCGCCGCGCGTTCGGCCGCGAGCGGCGTTATCCGATCACCAACGGGTATCAGGCGTAGGCGGGAGCACGGCGTCGCGGTCTCGCGGCGTTCGCTGCGTAGCGAGCCCTCTGGTTGTGTTCTGTCGGGTGGAGGTCGCGGCTGAAGCCGCTCCTACAGGGAGCGGTTTCCGGTCCGCCCGCCGTTACAGCGGCTGCAGCAGCCGCAACCCGAACGCATCGCCCTGCGCATTCCAGCCGTGGCTGACCCGCAGCCCGGCGGCCGCGGCCATCTCGCCGAAACTCTGGTCGCTGTACTTGTGGCTGTATTCGACCTGCATGGCTTCACCGGCGGCGAAGTCGAAGCGCTGCCCGGCCACGTGCACCTGCTGCGCGCGCTGGCTGACCAGGAAGGTCTCGATGCGCTGGCGTTCGCGCGAATACACCGCGCGATGGCGGAACTGGTCGAGGGCGAAGTCGCTGCCGATCTCGCGATTGAGCCGGCGCAGCAGGTTCACGGTGAACTCGGCGGTGATGCCGGCCGCGTCGTTGTAGGCCGCTTCCAGCACCGACACGTCCTTGATCAGGTCGATGCCGATCAGGGCGCAGCCGTCGTGGCGCATGGTCTCGCGCATCGACGCCAGCAGCCTGATGCCGTCGTCGCGGGTGAAGTTGCCCAGGGTGGAGCCGGGGAAGAACACCAGGGTGCGGCGCGCGCTGCGCTGCGGCGCCGGCAGCGCCACCGGGGCGGTGAAGTCGGCGCAGACCGGCAGCATCTGGATGCGCGGAAAGCGTTCGGCCAGGCGCGCGGTGCTGGACATCAGCATGTCGCGCGAGATCTCGATCGGGGTGTAGGCCACCGGCTCGCGCAGGCCTTCCAGCAGCAGTTCGGTCTTGCGTCCGCTGCCGCTGCCCAGTTCCACCACGTGCGCACCGAGACCCACCGCCTGCGCGATCGACGGCATCCGCGCTTCCAGCAGGCTCAGCTCGGTGCGGGTCAGGTAGTACTCGGGCTGGCGGGTGATCGCCTCGAACAGGCGCGAGCCCTCGGCATCGTAGAAATACTTGGACGGCAATTGCTTGGGGCTGCGCGACAGGCCGGCGATCGCATCGGCGGCGATGTCGTCCGGCTGCGGATGCAGGTCGGTGAGCGCGGCTTCGGTCAGGGCGCGGGCGGTGGCGGCGTTCATGCGGGATCCTTGGCCAGGCGCACGCCGGCGAATTGCCAGCGCGCATCGGAGGGGAAGAAATTGCGGTAGCTGGCGCGGATGTGGTCGTGCGGCGTGGCGCAGCTGCCGCCGCGCAACACCCACTGCGCGTTCATGAACTTGCCGTTGTATTCGCCCAGCGCGCCCGCCCACGGGCGGAAGCCGGGGTAGGCCAGGTAGGCGCTGCCGGTCCATTCCCAGACATCGCCGAACAACTGCTGCAGGCCGGCCTCGGCCGGCGCGGCGGACTGCGGGTGCAGCGCATCGGCGTCGACGAAGTTGCCGGCGATGGCCACGCCGGTGGCGGCCTGTTCCCATTCGGCTTCGGTCGGCAGCCGCGCGCCGGCCCAGCGCGCATAGGCGTCGGCCTCGAACAGGCTGATGTGGCAGACCGGCGCATGCGGATCGCGCTCGCGCCAGCCGCCCAGGGTGAACTCGCGCGCGCCGTCGGCATGCCAGTACAGCGGCCGTTGCCAATCCTCGGCGTTGCGCCGCGCCCAGCCGTCGCTGAGCCACAGGGCGACGTTGCGGTAGCCGCCGTCGGCGACGAACGCGGCGTACTCGGCATTGCTCACCGGGCGGCTGGCCAGCGCATGCGCCGGCACCAGCACGCGGTGCCGCGGCGATTCGTTGTCGTAGGCGAACCCGGCGTGCGCCGGCCAGCCGGGGGCGCCGATCTCGCACAGCTGCTCGTCGCGGTGGATCCAGCGCAGCGCGGTGGCCGGTGCATGCGCCATTGCCAGGTCGTGGCGATAGGCCGGGGCCAGCGGATTGCTCCAGAACGCGTGCTTGATGTCGGTCAGCAGCAGTTCCTGGTGCTGCTGCTCGTGGTGCAGGCCCAGTTCCAGCACCTGCAGCGTCTGCGCCGACAGGTCGCCGGCCTGCAGCCGCGCCAGCACCCGCGCCTCGACCTCGGCGCGGTAGTCGCGCACCTGCGCCATGGACGGGCGCGACAGCAGGCCGCGGCGCGGCCGCGCATGCATCGGGCCGACGCTCTGGTAGTAGCTGTTGAACAGGTAGTCCCACTGCGGATCGACCGCGCGGTAGCCGGCGTCCGCGCCCAGCACGAAGCGTTCGAAGAACCAGGTGGTATGCGCCAGGTGCCATTTCGCAGGACTGGCGTCGTCCATGCTCTGCACCATCGCGTCCTCCTCGCTCAGCGGCGCGGCGAGGTGGCCGGTGCGCTGGCGGACGCTGCGGAAACGCGCCGCCAGCGGCACGGCGGACGCTGCGGGCGTGGGGGATGCCGCCGGAGAGGTCGCTTGCATCCGGCAAGCTTAGGGGAAGACCGTGAACATGCCGTCATGCGCAATGGAACGTCGCGTTACGCTAGTGCCTGTTCATGCGAATGGGGCAGGCCTCGCCCCGCTCGCGCCAACCGGCCGCAACGCGCATGTCTCCAGCAGTCCCTCGCAACGCATTCATGTCAGCATCCGCGGGAGCGACGGCCCCGCTCGACCTCGCCGAGGCGGCGCAGGCCTTCGTCCTGCCCGACGGGGTGCGCTATCTGGACACCGCCAGCAAGGGGCCGCGGCTGGCCAGCGTGCTTGCCGCGGGACAGGCGGCGCTGGCCGATTCGATCGCGCCATGGACGCTGTCCTTCGACGCCTGGCGCGCGCAGATCGAGACCTTGCGCGGCCTGGCCGCGGCGACGCTGTTCGAAGACGACGTCGACGGCGTGGCGATGCTGCCGTCGGCCGCCTACGGCCTGGCCACCGCGGCGCGGCAATTGCCGCTGGCGGCCGGCGAGGCGGTGTTGCTGCTCGACGGCCAGTTCCCGTCGAACCTGTTGCTGTGGCAGCAGCGCTGCGCCGAGACCGGCGCGCAGTTGGCGGTGGTGCGGCGCGGACCCGGGCAGGACTGGACCGAGGCGGTGCTGGCGGCGCTGGACGCGCAGCCGCGGGTGCGCATCGCGACGCTGCCCAATGCCTACTGGCGCGACGGCGCGCTGCTGGACCTGGACCGCATCGCCGCGCGCGTGCATGCGGCCGGCGCGGCGCTGGTGCTGGACCTGAGCCAGAGCCTGGGCGTGCTGCCGGCGCGGCTGGCGGCGTGGCGGCCGGACTTCGTGGTCGCGGTCGGGCACAAGTGGCTGCTCGGGCCGATGGGGCTGGCCTGGCTGTGGGCGGCGCCGCATTGGCGTGCGCACGGCGTGCCGATCGAGCATCACTGGCAGGCCCGCGATCCCGGCGCCGACTGGCATTTCCCGGTCGAGGCACCGCCGCCGTTCCGCGCCGGCGCGCGCCGCTTCGATGCCGGCGGTGTCGCCGAGCCGCTGCGGCTGGCGATGGCCACCGCGGCGCTGCGTCAGCTGCAGCATTGGCAGCCGGCGCGGATCGCGGCGCGGCTGGGCGAGCTCGGTGCGGCGTTCGAGGATGAGCTGCAGGCGCAGGGCGCCGGCGACTGGACCGTGCCCGGGCATGCGCCGCACCTGAGCGCGCTGCGCCCGCCGGCACCGGCCATGCAGGCCTTGCTGCCGTGGCTGCAGCGCGCGCAGGTGATCTGCACGCATCGCCATGGCGCGTTGCGCATCGCGCCATACCTGCAGCTGACGCCGGAGGCGATGCGCGGGCTGGCGCGGGAGATGGTGGCAGCGGCGCGGGGGTGAGCGCTGCATTCGCGAAACGCGTTCGCGGTGCTTGCATGGAGGAGAGGCTCTGGGTGGCCTCGGGCCGTCAGCCCCGACGGTGACTGGAGGGGGAGGTCCGCCGCTTCGTTCGTCGCGACTGAAGTCGCTCCCACAGGGGCTTGCGGGGAGCTTGCTGGGTGCGTTGTGGGAGGGGCTTCAGTCCCGACTGTGGCCGGAGCCTGGGAGGTTGGCCGCTTCGTTCGTCGCGGCTGAAGCCGCTCCTACAGGGCTTGCGGCACGCCGGCTGGGTGCACTGTAGGAGGGGCTTCAGCCCCGACAGGATCCGAGCCGCTCGGCGATCGATGCCGTCTTGCGGCCAACGGTCCGAAGCCAGCCTGAGACGCTTCCACAGTGGCAGGCGTTCCGGGTGCCCGCGCCGCGTCCGCCTCAGCGGCGCGCCGCCAGGCGCAGGCCGCGCGGGGTCAGCCAGCGCTCCAGTCCCTCGAACAGCGCCTGCACCAGCAGCGCGAGCGCCGCCGCCGGAACCGCGCCTTCCAGGATCAGGCCGATGTCGTCCAGGCGGATGCCGGTCAGGATCGGCTGGCCGTAGCCGCCGGCGCCGATCAGCGCGCCCAGCGTGGCGGTGCCGACGTTGATCACCGCCGCGGTCTTGATCCCGGCCAGGATGGTGCGCAAGGCCAGCGGCAGTTCGATCCGCCACAGCCGCGTGCCGGGCGGCAGGCCGATCGCCGCGGCGGTTTCGCGCAGTTCGCGGGCGATGCCGGTCAGGCCGGCATGGGTGTTGCGCACGATCGGCAGCAGGCTGTACAGGAACAGCGCGGCGATCGCCGGCTTGGCGCCGATGCCGAACAGCGGGATCATGAACACGAACACCGCCAGCGAGGGCAGCGTCTGCAGCACGCCGGTCAGCGACAGCACCACCTGGCCGAGCCGCGGCCGGTAGGCGGCGACGATGCCCAGCGGCAGCGCCACCAGCAGGGCCAGGCCCAGCGACAGGCCGACCAGCGCGAGGTGTTCGCGGCTGCGTTGCAGCAGGCGCGCCAGCCGGCTGTCCTGCGCCGGTTCCGCGACGCCCAGCCACTGCGCGGCGATCGCGCTTTCGGCGCGCTTGTCCAGTTTCGCCTCGGCGTTGAGCCGTTGCATGGTCGCCGCGTCGATGCGCCCGCCCAGGCCATCCAGCGCCTGCACGAAGCGCGGCGCGCGCTGCGCCAGGTCGCTGCGATACAGGAACACCGCGGCGTAGCGCGGAAAGTAGCGGCGGTCGTCCTGCAGCACCAGCAGGTCGTGCGCCGGGATCTCGGCGTCGGTGCTGTACAGGTCGGTGATGTCGATCGTGCCGCTGTCCAGCGCGCGATAGGCCAGGTCGTGGTCCAGCCCGGTCGGGGTCTGCGGCAGCCGGTAGGCCGCGCGCACCCCGGGCCAGCCGTCGGCGCGCGACACGAACTCGTTGCTGAGCCCGAGCTTCAGCGACGGATGCGCGGCCAGGTCGGAGATGCGGGCGATGCCCAGCGCCTGCGCGCGCTGCCGGCGCATGCCGAACGCATAGGTGTTGTCGAAGCCCAGCGGTGCGCTCATCGCCAGGCCGTGCGCGGCCAGGGCGCGGCGCAACGCGGCATCGTCGGCGTCGGGCAGCTGCAGCAGTTCCGTGGCCAGGGTGCCGGTGTATTCGGCGTAGGCGTCGATCGAACCCTGCTGCAGCGCGCGCCACAGGATGCGGGTGCCGCCGAGCTGGCGCCGGTGTTCGACCTGCACGCCGGCCTGGCGCCCGGCGCCGGCGGCGATCTCGCCGAGCACCACCGCCTCGGTGAAGTTCTTCGAGCCGACCACCACCTTCGCCGGCGCCGCCATCGCCAGGCCGCAGAGCAGGGCGAGCAACGCCGCGAGCACGAGGCGCGCGCCCGCGCGGCGGCGCGTCGCGGCCATCACCGCGCGTCCTGCAGCGTGCGCTGCGCGTGCAGGAACTGGCCGACGAACGGCTCGGCCGGCGCATCCAGCAGGTCGCGCGCGCTGCCTTGCTGCACGATGCGGCCGCTGCGCATCAGCACCAGGGTGTCGCCCAGGTAGGCGGCCTCGGCGACGTCGTGGGTCACCAGCACCACGGTCTTGCCGAGCAGCGCGAACAGCTCGCGCATCTGCGTCTGCAGTTCGTGGCGCACGACCGGGTCGAGCGCGCCCAGCGGTTCGTCCAGCAGCAGCACCGGCGGGTCCAGCAGCAGCGCGCGGATCAGGCCGACACGCTGGCGCTGGCCGCCGGACAGTTCGGCCGGATAGCGCGCCAGCAGCGCGTCGGGCAGGCGGCACAGCGCGGCCAGTTCGTGCAGCCGCGCGTCGATCCGCGGCTGCGCCCAGCCCAGGGTCTGCGCCAGCAGGGCGGCGTTGTCGCGCGCGCTCAGGTGCGGGAACAGCCCGCCTTCCTGGATCACGTAGCCGATGCGGCGGCGCTGCGCCAGCAGGGTGGCGCGACGCAGCGGTTCGCCCTGGAAGCGCACCTCGCCGGCGTCCGGCCATTCCAGCCCGAGCAGCATGCGCAGCACGCTGGACTTGCCGGCGCCGCTGGGGCCGATCAGCGCGGTGCTGCGGCCGGGGGCGATGCGCAGATCGACCCTGTCCAGTGCGAGTGCGTCGCCGTAGCGGCGGGTGACCTGATGCAGTTCGAACATGCGGCCAGCATAGCCGGGCCGCGCCGTGCGGTGCGCGAAGGCAGGCGTCGGCGCGGTCGCCGGCTCAGTCGGCGAAACCGGTCAGCAGCTCCAGCGTCGGCTTCGGCCGCGCCAGGTCGTACATCAGGCCGAAGTGGCCTTCCACGCCCTGCAGGTCGGTCTGGTCGAGCAACTCGTAGAGGTTGATCTCGGCGACCACGTCGGCGTAGTCGCTCTGCAGCGTGCGCACGATCTGCGCCACGCTGTCGTAGCAGGCGCCGTCGCCGGCATGGCCGCCGTCGGTGTTGCCGGCGTAGACCTCGGCGCAGTTGACCTCGTTGAAGAACACCTTGCCGCCGTATTTCTGCGCCGCGCCGCGCATCTGCCCCAGGTACAGGTCCATCCAGTAGCCGCGGTCGTGGTGGAACGGGTAGTAGTGGAAGCTGATGTGGTCGAAATCGAAGCCGGAGGCCTTGGCCATGTCCAGGAACCACAGCGAGCCGCGGCGATCGCCGGGGCAGCGCGCGTTCGCCGACTGGTCGTCGCTGTTGCAGGCGGTGATGTTGATGGTGAATTCCAGGCCGGCGCCGAGTTCGTCCGAGGCCTGCTTCATGCCGCGGTACATCGCGGTCATCGCATCGATGCGCGCCTGCGCGCCATCGCGGCTGTAGTCCTGCTCGTTGCCGATTTCCCACAGCTTGATGTCGGCGGCGTAGCGCCGCGCCAGCTGGTAGCCGATCTCGCGCGACATCGGGTACACCATCGGCCGCAGCGCGATGCGGTACTGGCGCGACAGCGCCACCAGCCGGTCGAGCACGGCGAAGTTGCGCGGGTCCACGTCGAAGCGGTAGCTGCGCAGGTTGCGCTGGTCGAGCAGCCGGAACACGGCCTTGGCCTGGCTGAGCGGATAGGCAGGGCGGTCGTCGTGGCCGTTGACGCCGAACACGATGGCCGGCGCCGCGGCGCTGCGCTCGGCGGCGCCGGCGGGCAGGGCGCCGGCGACGAGGGCGCAGGCCAGGAGCCGGGACAGCGGGAGCAGGGGGAGCTTCGGCATGGCAGGTCTCCTGACTGGCCGGCACGCGTGGAGCGCGGGGGCGGGTCGGCCGAGCCTAGCAAGCGGCCGCTGCGGCAGGCGCATGCCGGCCGAGCGCTGCACCACAGATCGCGGAACTGGCGCATGCCGCCGGCGGCGGGGCCGCCCATCGCAAGCGGAGCGCAGCATGGCAACGGATCGCGGCGTCGCCTGCAGGCCGACCGGGCCGGGCGCGAGCGCGGCGCCGGTCCAGCCAGGCGAACCCGCGTGCGGAGACGGTCGCCGCCAAACGCAACAGGGGCCTTGCGGCCCCTGTCTGCTTGCATCCGTCAGCGTGGCTCAGCGCGCCATCTGCGAGTTGGCCTGCCCGGTGGAGGCGGACTTCTCGCCGGCGAACGGGTTGAGCTTGCGGATCATCCACGGGTACTTCGGCCAGTGGCCGGTCAGCCACGGGTGCTTGGGATCGTTGAGTTCCAGCACCCGGCGCGCGTCGTCGGCCAGCGGCTTGTTGCCCAGATGGGTATAGGCCTCGGCCAGGACCGCCACCGCGTCGTACTGGTAGGCGCTCTGCGGGTAGGTCTCCAGCAGGTAGGTGGCGCGGCCGGCGGCCGACACCCAGGCGTCGCGGCGCAGGTAGTACAGCGCGTTGTCCAGTTCGTGCTGGGCGAACACGTTGCGCAGCGCGATCATGCGCTGGCGCGCGTCGGGGGCGTAGCGGCTGTTCGGATAGCGCTCGGCGACGATGCTGAAGTCGGCATAGGCCTGCTGCGGCGTGGACAGGTCGCGGCGGCTCGGGTCCAGCGACCACACCCGGCGCAGGAACACCGTGTCGCGGTTGCCGTTGGACAGCCCGCGCAGGTAGTACATGTAGGCGATGTTGCGGTGGGTCGGGTAGGTGCGGATGAAGCGGTCGATGCTGGACACCGCGTCGTCGTGCTTGCCGGCCTTGTACTGGGCGTAGGCGCTCTCGATCATCGCCTGCTCGGTGTACTGGCCGTAGGGGTACTGCGCGATCAGGCGCTTGAAGCTGCCCTCGGCGCCGGCCCAGTTGCCGGTCTCCATCTGCGTGTGCGCCTTCTGGTACAGCTGCTCCACCGGCATCCCTTCCTCGGGATTCTTGTTCTTCTGGCGGTGGCAACCCGTTGCCACGACGACCATGACCAGCATCAGGGCGATGAAACGGACGTGCGCGGAGAGCGGGACGGAGCGTCGGATCATGGGTTCGGGCAGGACACGTCAGGAATACGAAGGGGCGATGATAGCCTAGTGGCCTGTCCGGCGACTGACTACGGCCGCCGCGACCCTCCCTTTCCGACGTAGCCGTGCCTTTTCCATGCCCAATACCCTCCCGGACACCCCCGAGGACGACGCTTCCGACGGCCCGCGCCAGGCGCGCGTGCCCGACCAGGCCGCCGGCCGCCGCTTCGACGCGGTGCTGGCCGAGCTGTTTCCCGAATTCTCGCGTTCGCGCCTGGCCGAATGGATCAAGTCCGGCGATGCGCTGCTGGACGGGGCCCAGGCGCGGCCGCGCGACGCCCTGCGCGGCGGCGAGATCGCCAGCCTGCACGCGGTGCTGGAGACCCAGACCCATGCGCTGCCGGAGGACATCCCGCTGGAGGTGCTGTACGAGGACGACCAGGTCATCGTGCTGAACAAGCCGGCCGGGCTGGTGGTGCATCCGGGCGCCGGCAACCCCAGCGGCACCCTGGTCAACGCGCTGCTGTACCGCGATCCGTCGCTGGCGGCGCTGCCGCGCGCCGGCATCGTGCACCGCCTGGACAAGGACACCAGCGGCGCGATGGTGGTGGCGCGGACCCTGCCGGCGCACACCTCGCTGGTGGCGCAGCTGTCGGCGCGCGACGTGCACCGCCAGTACCTGGCGGTGGTGGCCGGGCCGCTGGTCTCCGGCGGCACCGCCAATGCGCCGATCGACCGCCACCCGCGCGACCGCCTGCGCATGGCGGTGCGCGAGGACGGCCGCGACGCGGTCACCCACTACCGGCTGCGCGAGCGCTTCCGCGCGCATACCGCGCTGGAGTGCCGGCTGGAGACCGGGCGCACCCACCAGATCCGCGTGCACATGGCGCACCTGAAGCACCCGATCATCGGCGACCCGCTGTACGGCGGCCCGCTCAAGCTGCCCAAGGGCGCGACCGAGGAACTGATCGCCGAACTGCGCGGCTTCAAGCGCCAGGCGCTGCATGCCGAGACCCTGGAGTTCAAGCACCCCACCCATGGCGAGCCGGTGCGCGCCACCGCCGCGGTGCCGGCCGACCTGCAGCGCCTGCTGGCCGCGCTGCGCACCGATTCGCGGCTGGCCGCCGAGCAGGCGCGGCGCTGAGCATGGCGGCGCTGTCGGGCCAGACCGCGACGCGCGCCGGCAGGGCTGGCGCCTTGGCGGCGGCGCGCGCGCGCTGCCTGCCCGGATTCCATCCCACTTGCGCGGTGGGCGCAGCGCGCCCGGCCGGTGGCGCTGCGCTGCGTTCGGCGGCACCGTTCGCCTGCGCGGACGTCGCTGGATTGCCACGGGGCGCACGCGCATGAGCGACTTCGCGCTCGTCGCCGACTGGCCGGCACCGCCGCGGGTGCAGGCGCTGACCACGCTGCGCCACGGCGCCGGCGCCTCGGCGGCGCCGTTCGACCGCTTCAACCTGGGCAACCGCAGCGCCGCCGACGGCGACGACCCGGCCACGGTGCAGCGCAACCGCGACGAACTCGCCGCGCGCCTGGCGCTGCCGTCGCCGCCGCACTGGCTGCGGCAGGTGCACGGGGTGCAGGTGCTGCGCTTCGAGCGGCCGCCTGTCGCGGTCGGCATCGACGCCGAGCCGACCGCCGATGCCGCGGTCACCGCGGTGCCCGGCGTGGTGCTGGCGATCCTGACCGCCGACTGCCTGCCGGTGGTGTTCGCCGCCCGCGACGGCAGCGAGGTCGGCGCCGCGCATGCCGGCTGGCAGGGCCTGGCCGGCGGCGTGCTGGAAGCCACCGTGGCCGCCTTGCGCACGCCGCCGGCGCAGCTGCAGGCCTGGCTGGGGCCGGCGGCCGGGCCGCAGGCCTACGAGATCGGCGCAAACGTGCGCGATGCCTTTCTCGGTCACGATCCGGCCGCGGCCAGCGCCTTCGCCGCCACCCGCCCAGGGCACTGGCGGGTGGACCTGTATGCGCTGGCGCGGCAACGCCTGGCCGCAGCGGGGATCGACCCGCGGCACGTGCACGGCGACGGCCTGTGCACGATCACGGATGCGCAGCGCTTCTTTTCCTATCGCCGCGACCGCCGCAGCGGGCGCATGGCGACGCTGGCGTGGATCCAGGACTGAGCGCACCGCTGTTCGCGCGACTGCTGGGGCCGGCGTTCGCGCGGCTGCCGCCGGCGCTGCGCACGCTGCATTCGGTACCACGGCGGCAGCGCTACGTCGGCCAGGCCGCGGTCCGCCGCGGCCGGCATCCGCTGCTGCCGCTGTGCGCATGGCTGGCGCGCCTGCCGCCGGCCAGCGCCACCCTGCCGGTCGAGGTGACCTTCAGCGCCGATGCGCGCGGCGAGCGCTGGCAGCGCCGTTTCGGCGCGCATGCGATGCCGTCGCGGCTGTGGCTGCAGGACGGGCGGCTGCGCGAGCGGCTGGGCGCGCTCGAGTTCGAATTCGCGCTGCGCGTGGACGATGCGGCGATCGTCTGGCGCGCCACCCGCGCCTGGGCGTTCGGCGTGCTGCCGTTGCCGCGGCGCTGGCTGGCCGGCGTGCAGTGCCGCGAAAGCGAACGCGATGGCCGCTATGCGTTCCTGGTCGATGTGGCGCTGCCGTGGATCGGCCCGTTCATCCGCTACGAGGGCTGGCTTGAGCCGGCCTGATCGCCCTGATGCCGCCGCTCCGGCGGCGGACGCCGACAGCGCGATCGTCGTGTTCGACGGCGTGTGCCTGCTGTGCAGCCGCTGGGTGCGCTTCCTGCTGCGGTTCGACCGCCGTGGCCGCTACCGGTTCGCCTCGATCCAATCGGCCAGCGGCCGCGCCTTGCTGGTCCGCAATGGGCTGGATCCGGACGACCCGCTGTCGTTCCTGTTGCTGACGCCGCAGCGTGCGTTGACCGATTCGGACGCGGCGATCGGCGTGATCGCCGGCCTCGGCGGCGCATGGCGCATCGCCGCCGTGCTGCGCCTGCTGCCGCGGCGCTGGCGCGATGCCGGCTACCGGGTACTGGCGCGCAACCGCTACCGCTGGTTCGGCACCTCCACGCAGTGCTTCCTGCCCGATCCGCAGCAGCGGTCGCGCTTTCTGGAGTGAGCGCGGCGGGCGATGGCCGCGCGGTCGAATCGCCCGGCGTGCCGCGAACAAGGCGTCCAAACGCGCGCTGACCGCTTGCCTGGCCGCACGCAGGTGGCTGGGCTTCCACATCCGGTGCATGCAGGGGCGCGACTGCGCCGATTCACAAGCCGATGCTTGCCGCGTTCTTGTCGGAGCGGCGCGCATGCAGTGCGCGGAACCATCAGCTCATGGATCTTCTTTTCCTGTTGTTGTTGCTCACGCAGTGGCGCCGGCCGCCTGCGGTGGTCAGCGCCATGGAGACGCCGCCCGGCCCACCATCACCGCAGAGGAACGCTCCCATGCCCAACGCCACGCCCTTGCCGCTGATCAAGCCGGCCAATTGGCTGTTCTCCAGCATCGATATCGATACTGCCGCCTATGCGTTCTCGGCGGTGCAGCTGCCCAGCACCTACTACATGCTCGGCAATGGACCCTTCATCCGCCTGCGGCCGTTGCACAAGTCCGGGTTCGGCATCTTCGAGAAGGACACGCGCATCGTCGGACTGTATGCCGGCCGCTGGAACGCGCAAATGAACTTCGGTCAGAACGTGCAGAACAATGCGGGCATCCTGTACCGGGAGCTGGGCACTTCGGCGGGCGACATCGCCAACAATCTCGCGCAGTTGCAGCAGGTCACCTTGAGCACGGCGCAGATCATCAACCAGAACACCGCGCAGAATCCTCCCGCCCTCAACGATGCCGTCGTGTTCGTCGACGCCGGCCCGCTGGCGGGCACGATCTGGGGCGGCGACGCGCAGAAGACCGCCAACCGCTATGCGCCGCTCAGGGTGGTCGATGCCCGCAATGCGGGCACCAACGCGCATACGGGCCATCCGTTCGCCACGCGCGACGCGGTGCAACAGTTCTATGCCGACCACTATCCCGGCGTGCTCGGCCAACTGATGTTGCTGGGGCAGTCGCAACAGTCCTTCGCGATCGACCTTGCGCCGAAAGGGCGGCGCTTGCCGGTCGTCGTCCATAGCGACCTGCAGTACTTCGCGCAGGACATGTTCGAGAGCCGCGACGAGCAGCTCGATTTTCTGCGCAACCTGTACATGAGCTTCGTCTGAGCCGCACCGCGACGATCGCGCCAGGCTTCGCGCCGCGGCCCGCTCGCCGCTCCGCGGCAGCGCATGCGCGCCGGCTCAGCCGGCGCCGCGCACCAACCGGGCGACCTTGCCGCCACCCGGCTGCCCGCGGCCCGGCTCGATCCGGAACACCGCCACCGCGGTGGCCAGGCCGCCGGCCTGTTCTTCCATGCTGCGCGCGGCGGCGGTGGCTTCCTCGACCAGCGCGGCGTTGCGCTGGGTCACCTCGTCCAGCTGCATCACCGTGCGGTTGACCTGTTCGATGCCGCTGGACTGCTCGGCGCTGGCGGCGCTGATCTCGCCGATCAGGCCGGTCACGCGCTGCACCGCGCCGACGATCTCGTGCATGGTGGCGCCGGCGCGGTTCACCAGTCCCGAGCCTTGCGTCACCTTGTCCGTGGCGTCCTCGATCAGGCTCTTGATCTCCTTGGCCGCATCCGCCGAACGCTGCGCCAGCGAGCGCACTTCCGAGGCGACCACGGCGAAACCGCGGCCCTGCTCGCCGGCGCGCGCGGCTTCCACCGCGGCATTGAGCGCGAGGATGTTGGTCTGGAAGGCGATGCCGTCGATGACCCCGATGATCTCGCCGATGCGCCGCGACGAGGCGCTGATCGCGCTCATCGTGGCGACCACCTCGTCCATCACCTTGCCGCCGGACTGGGCGATCTCGCCGGTGCTGTGCACCAGGCCGTTGGCCTGCTGCGCGTTGTCGGCGTTCTGTTTCACCGCCGAGGTCAGTTCCTCCATCGAGCTGGCGGTCTCCTCCAGGCTCGCCGCCTGCTGCTCGGTGCGGTCGGACAGGTCGGTGTTGCCGGCGGCGATTTCCATCGAGGCGCGGCGGATCGTCTCGACCGCGCCCTGGATGCCGACGATGATCTCGGTGAGCTTGGCCACGGTGCGGTTGGTGTCCTCGCGCAGCCGCGCGAACACGCCCTGCGCGTCGCCGTCGACGCGATGGGTGAGGTCGCCTTCGGCCAGCGCGGCCAGCGCGCTGGCCAGCGCCGCCAGGTTGCTCTCCACCGAATCGGAGATGCGGTTGACGCCCTCGGCCAGCGCCTTGAGCACGCCGTCCATCGCCGCGGTGTCGATGCGGCGGCTGAAGTCGCCGTGCGCGGCGGCCTCGATCACCGTGGTCAGCGCCTGCTCGGCATTGACCTGCGCGGTCACCTCTTCCCACTGCGCGATGGTGCCGAGGCGCACGCCGTCGGCGCTGTCGATCGGGCTGTAGACGAAGTCGATCTGGCGGCCGAAGAACGGCGCGCGCACGCGCTTGGAGCCGGTCAGCGCGCGCATGCGCTCGATCGCGGCCTGGCTGTCCGGGTAGATGTCGCCGATGCTGCCGCCGACGAACTGCTCGGCGCGGAACTCGGGGCGGAAGCGCTGCACGTCCGGCTCGATCGCGCGCAGCATCTGCAGCAGCTTGCGGTTGGCGAAGTGCACGCGGCCGTCGTCGTCGGCGATGCGGACCATGGTGTCCAGGTCGTCCAGCGCCTGGATCACGAAGCGGCCGTGGCGCAGTTCGGCCTCGGTCTCGGCCTGGCGTGCGGCCAGCCGCGCCTGTGCGGTCTGCAGCGCGCGCAGCAGCGCGCCTTCGGCATCGTTGCCGGCCGGCTCGAGGCGTTGTTCGAAGCGGCCTTCGCCCAGCGCCTGTACCGCCTGCACGGCGCGTTGCAGCGATGGCGCCGCGTGCCGCGCGAGGGCCCAGTACAGCGCCGCCGCCAGCAGCGCCGCGGCGACCAGCGCCGGCGCCAGGCGCGCCAGCGCCGGTCCGTTCGGCCCGAGCTGGCGGCCGAGATGCAACGCGTACAGCGCCATCGCCAGCAGGCCCAACGCATAGGCCAGGGCGAACAGCAGCGCGCGCGGATGCAGGCGCGTGCTGCCGGCCGGGCGGAGAGGTGGGGCGTCTGGCAAGGTCATGGCGGCTACCGGCTGGGAAGCATCAGAGCAGTCCATTCACGTCGGCGATGCTTCGTGAATGTGCTCTCCAGTATCGGCCCGCAGCCTCGCCGGCTTGACCTCGGCGCCGACCGTTCGTCGGAAAGGCAGCTGAATAGGCGAGCTAGGTCGCTGAAAATCCTGATTTTTTTGTTGCGGTGCAATAAGCCGCGCGGCACCGGCACCGGCCGCGGCCGCTGTCGCCAGCGGCGCGGTCGCGCGCGCCCGTCGCCGTTGGCGGCGGCAGCTTCCGGCGGACACAGGACCGGCCGTCTTGCGACGGCCGGCCGGGGGCGAGCGGAGCAGCAACGCGGGCGGTTATTTCGCCGCCGCGGCGTCCGGCAGGGTCCAGGCGATCACGCTGTCGCCGGGCTTGGTTTCCATGCGGTCGTGGCCGCCGATCGCGGCGACGATGTACTGCTTGCCGTCGACCGTGTAGCTCAGCGGCGCGGCCTGCGGGCCGGCCGGCACCCGCACTTCCCACAGCAGCTTGCCGGTCTGGGTGTCGTAGCCGCGCAGGAAGTTGTCCAGCGCGGCGCCGATGAAGGTGACGCCGCCGGCGGTGGCCAGCGAGCCGCTGTTGTTCGGCGTGCCCAGCTCGAACTTCATCTTCGACGGGATGCCCATCGGGCCCTGGTCGTAGCCGGTGCCCAGCGGACGCCGCCAGATCACCTGCTGGGTGCGCAGGTCCACGCCGGAGATGTAGCCCCACGGCGGGGCGATGCACGGCGTGTTCAGCGGCGACATCCACGGTTCCTTGCGCGCGCCGTAGGCCAGGCCTTCCTGCGCCATGTAGCCGGGGGTCTTGCTCTTGCCGTTGAACACCGAGACCACGCCCAGCTCGTCCATCTTCTGCCGCGGGTACACGTTCTCGGTGTACGGCAGGCGGTTGCTGTTCATCACCATGATGCCGCGCTGCAGGTCCACCGACACGCCGCCCCAGTTGATGCCGCCGTGGTTGCCGGTGAACGACAGCGAGCCGCCCAGGCTGGGCGGGGTGAACATGCCCTGGTAGCGCAGCTGCTTGAACTGGATGCGGCAGGCCAGCTGGTCGAACGGGGTGATGCCCCAGGCGTCGGATTCGACGATGGTCTCGTAGCCCTTGCTCGGCGCGCCGACGGTGTTGGGCATGCCCGGCGACACCGGCTGGGTCTTGGCGGTCCAGTCGCCGTGGTCGGTGCCCTGCGGCACCGGCAGTTGCTGCACCGGCATGATCGGCTTGCCGGTCTCGCGGTCGAGCACGAACACCTGGCCGGACTTGGTGGCCTGGATCACCGCCGGGCGCGTGCCGCCGCCGGGGACCGGGAAATCCACCAGGTTCGGCTGCGGGCCGATGTCGTAGTCCCACAGGTCGTGGTTGACCGTGCGGAAGTGCCAGCGCTCCTTGCCGGTGGCCGCGTCCACGGCGACCAGCGAGGCGGTGTATTCCTCTTCCTGCGGGGTGCGGCCCTTGCCGAAGAAGTCGCCGGAGGCGTTGCCGGTGGGCAGGTAGACCAGGCCCAGCTCGTCGTCGGCGGCCATCAGCGACCACACGTTCGGGGTGGAACGGGTATAGGTCTGCCCGGCCGGCGGCGCGGCGTCGATCGCCGGGTTGCCCAGGTCCCAGGCCCAGCGCAGCTGGCCGCTGACCGCGTCGAAGGCGCGCACCACGCCCGACGGCGCATCGCGTTCCTGGCCGTCGCGGACCTGGCCGGTGGGCTGGATCACCACCCCGCGCATCACCACCGGCGGCGAGGTCGGGCCGACGAAGCCGGGCTTGGTGTTGCCGGTGTCCTTGTTCAGGTCGACGTAGCCGTGGTCGCCGAAGCTCTCGCACAGCTTGCCGGTGGCCGCGTCGAGCGCGCCCAGGCGGCCATCGACCATCGGCCAGAAGATGCGCTTGGCGCATTCGGCGACCGGGGTGGTGGCCTCGAAGTAGGACACGCCGCGGCAGGTGGTGGCGGCGACGCCGGCCATCGCCTTGGGGTTGGTCTTGGGGTCGAAGCGCCAGCGCTCCTTGCCGGTCGTGGCCTCGACCGCGATCACCTTCTGCGTGGGCGTGCAGATGTAGACCAGGTCGCCGACCTTCAGCGGCGTGTTCTGGAACGCATAGCCGAGCTTGGAGCCGGCCGGCTTGAGGTCGCCGGTATGGAATTCCCAGGCGATCTTCAGGTCCTTGACGTTGGCCGGGGTGATCTGCGCGCCGGGGCTGTAGTGGTTGGACAGGTTGGAGCCGGCATAGGCGGTCCAGTTGCCGGCGTCGTGGTTGGCGGCGACGTTGCCGTCGGGGCTGTTCACCGTGGCGCGGCTGAACGCGGCCTGCGGCCGCTGCGCGGCCAGCGCGGGGTCGGCCAGCTCGATCGTGCGCGGGAACAGCAGCGGACCGAACACCAGCAGTGCGCCGAGCACCGGCAGCACGCCGGCGACCAGCGCGTAGCCCAGCCCGGACAGCGGCGCCAGGCGCCGGCGTGCCACCTTCCAGAACGGCAACAGCAGCAGGCCGAGCACCGAGATCATCGCCAGGCGCGGGATCAGCGCCCAGCCGTCGAGGCCGACTTCGGCCAGCGCCCAGGCGATGGTCGCGGCCAGGGTCAGGCCGAACAGCCACAGCCCGGCGCGCCGGCCCAGGGCCAGCAGCACGCCGGACGCGGCCAGGGCGAGGCCGGCCAGCAGGTAGTACCAGGAGCCGCCGACGGCGACGAGTTGCGCGCCCATGGCGGCCAGGGCGGCGCCGATCAGGGCGATGACCACGGCATAGGCGACGAACAGCCAGGTGCCGGGTCCGTGTTGCGGGGAATGAGCGGTCATGGAATCGGGTCTGCAGGAGATCCGGCGGCGCCGCGCTGGCGCGTGGGGATCGTGGAGGGGAACTGGGCGCTGGTTCGGCCGCATCGGCGGCGACCTGGCGCACAACGACCACGCCGCGCTCCCCTCCCAGGGTATCGACGCGCGGCGTATTGGGGCGCAATTTTAAAGCAAGCCGCGTGCGCAGTCCGTGACCTGACAGAACCTTGCGTCCTGCGCTTGCGCTGTGGTGCCTGCCGCGCTGCGTGGGCAGGCGGGCTCCGCTCGGCGCGGCGCTGAGCGGGGCGAGCGCGCTGCATGGGCGCAGTTTCAAGGTCCTGAGGGGCGCCGGGCGGTGAGGTCGGACCGAACCGTTCGTCCTGATCGGCGCGATGCGGTGCATGCGGTCGGAGTGGGATCGGCGTCACCCGGGCCGTGACGGTACGCCGTGCGGTGCGTCGTCCGCGTGGCCTGCCCGAGGCCGGAGGATGCTCCATGCGCGGGCAGCGCCAAGCCGGTTCAGTGCGCGCGCGTCGCCTCGCAGGGGCGGGCGATCAAGCTGTTTACAGCGTGGCTGCGCCCATGCTCTATGCTCCAGCCACGTTGCGCCGACCCGAGAAGGATCTTCGATGGCCAATCCGCCGAGCGTTCGACTCCCCAGCGATCCGCTGCATCCCGACCACGAGATGTACCAGCGCCTGCTGAGCGGCGTCCAGGATCTGCATCGCGGCACGCCCGAGCAGAATGCCAACCTGGCGGCTGCCCTGTACGCCGATGTCCGCACGCGGCAACCGCATATGGCGGCGCGCGATATCGGCCAGGTGGTGGCAAGCGATCCGGGTGCGCGACACCCGTCCGTGCTCGCACTGCCCAGGGCCGGTTACCACACGCACGATCCCGATCCAGCGGCATTGCGATTCGGCGCGCCGCTGGAAGCCGCCTCGCGGCCCGCGCCGCAATCGCTGGCGCCGTTCGGACGCGCAACCACCATCGGCCAGGACGGCTTCCTGACCGATCCGGGCATCACCCGCACGCCGGTCGCAAGAATCGAACATGGCGCCATGCCGCAGGTGAACGGCATCGTGCTGCACCGGACCGACTCGAATACCGCGGCGGGCACGCTGAATACCTGGCGGACGCGTGCGGACGCGACGGGTGCCCACTTCCTGATCGACACCGACGGCACCATCCACCAGACCGTCAGCGTCGACCGGCAGGCCTGGCACGTGGGCCCGGTGCGCTCGCGCGGCGAAGTGGAGGGGACGATCACGCCGGGCGACCAGCGCGAACTCGATGCCGCCAGGGGCACGACGCCCGAGTGGCAGGCGCCGGCGGTGCGGGCGGTCAGCGGCGTCGAATCCACGCGGCCGTATCCCGAGCGCTATCCGACCAACGGCGACAGCGTCGGGATCGAGGTCGTCGGCCGCTACAACGCGGCAACGCAGGCATGGGACCCGCCGACCGCCGCGCAGAGGGCGTCCATTCAACGGCTGGTGGGAACGTTGCAGAACAACTTCGGGCTAAACGACCATGACGTGTATCAGCACGATGTCATTTCGCGCAAAACCCCCGGCGAAGGCGCAGGCCTTTATACGCCTGCCGTGCCTGCTGCTCCTGCTGCCGATGCTCCTGGGGTGTCACCCGCAGGCCCGAGCCGATAGCCGCAGGCCGGAGCTGAGCGTCATCGAGATCTCGAAGGCGGTCTACCGGCCTGCGCCAGGCGCCGCCAGGCTGGCCAAGGAGGAGGCGATGTGCAGCGCCTGGTCGCTGGACCGGACGCAGGCGCAATCCTTCTTCGGCCTGAGCAGGGAACTGCGCGAGGGAGAACTGCACGACTTCGACTGGTTGCCCTGCTCGATCAAGGGCCGCGTGCAGGCGCAGGGACGCGTCTGGGAGTTCGAGATCAATGCCGCGGGCACCAGCACCTGGCGCAACGGCGACCAGGCGCGGATGCTGGGATGCTCGCAAGCTGCGTGCGAGCCGTTCGTGCTGTTGATGCCGGATGGCGGCGGGCAGTAGTCGCGCAAGCCCGTCCGGATCGCTTCGAAACCTGATTCGCAATCTCCACGCCCCGCATCCGCCACGGCCACTCGCCGTCGAACCGCGGCTCGTGCGAGGCGCCGGCGATCGACGGGACGCGTGGCCGGGTCGTTCGCGAAAGGCCCGGGTCTGCGGAGAGCGTTGTGCCGGGGCGCACGCATCGCGGCGCCGGCGTTGGCCGCGGCAGGCGTGGCTCAGCGGCGCTCCAGCGCCTGCAGGTAGCGCTGCCGCCACACGCCGATGTCGTTCTTGCGCAGGTGTTCCATCATGGTCTGCCAGCGCTCGATGCGCTTGGCCTTGGGCAGCGAGGCGGCGGTGGCGATCGCATCGGCGACGCCGTCCAGGTCGTGCGGATTGACCAGCAGCGCTTCCTTCAGTTCGTCGGCGGCGCCGGCCAGCAGCGACAGCACTAGCACGCCGGGATTCTCCGGGTCCTGCGCGGCCACGTATTCCTTGGCCACCAGGTTCATGCCGTCGCGCAGCGGCGTCACCAGCCCGACCTGGGCGGCGCGGTAGAAGCCGGTCAGGGTGGCATGGGTGAAGTTGCGGTTGACGTAGCGCAGCGGCGTCCAGTCCGGCTCGGCGTGGCCGCCGTTGATGTGCCCGGCGATCTGCTCGAGCTGGTTGCGCAACTGCTTGTACTCGGTGACGTCGCCGCGCGAGACCGGCGCGATCTGCAGGTAGGTGAGGCTGCCGCGCTGGTCCGGGTGCCGCTCCAGGTAGCGCTCGAAACCGAGGAAGCGTTCGGGCAGGCCCTTGGAGTAGTCCAGCCGGTCCACGCCGATCGCCAGCTGGCGATCGCGCAGGCTGCTGCGCAGGTCGCGCACCGCCGGCTTGCCCACCGCCGCGCGCGCCTGCTGCGCGATCAGTTCGGTGTCGATGCCGATCGGGAATTTCTCGGCGCGGAAGCGGCGCCCGCCGGGCGCTTCCAGCACGCCGTCCTTGATCACCTTGCCGCCGCCGAACAGGCGCACGTAGGCCTGGAAGCGGTCCACGTCGCGCTGGGTCTGGAAGCCGACCAGGTCGTAGGCGTAGAAGCCGGAGAACAGCCGCGCATGGTCGGGCAGGGCCTGGATCAGGTCGGCCGAGGGGAACGGCACGTGCAGGAAGAAGCCGATGCGGCAGCCGATGCCGCGCTCGCGCAGCAGCGAGGCCAGCGGGATCAGGTGGTAGTCGTGGATCCACACCGTGTCGTCTTCGCGCAGCAGCGGCGCCAGCTTCTCGGCGAACATCGCGTTGACCCGGCGGTAGCCTTCGCGGGTGGCGCGGTCGTAGTCGACCAAGTCCAGGCGGAAGTGCAGCAGCGGCCACAGCGTGCGGTTGGCGAAGCCGTTGTAGTACGCGTCCAGGTCGGCGCGGTTGAGGTCCATGGTGACGAAGCGGATGTCGCCCTGGGTCTGCTCGTGCATCGCGCCGCTGTCGCCGCGCACGGTCTTGCCGCTCCAGCCGAACCAGACCCCGCCGCGTTCCTTCAACGCGGCGAGCAAGCCCACCGCCAGGCCGCCGGCGCGGTTCTCGCCGGGCAAGGCCACGCGGTTGGATACCACCACCAATCTGCTCATGACGCCTCCTGCCAGCTGCGCGACAATCGCATCGCGGCGATGATCAGGCCGACGTGCGAATAGGTTTGCGGGAAATTGCCCCAGGCTTCGCCGCCGTCGAAGGCCAGATCCTCCGACAGCAGGCCCAGGTGGTTGCGGCGCGCGAGGATGCGCTCGAACAGCTCGCGCGCCTCGTCCTTGCGCCCGATCGCGGCGAGCGCGTCGATGTACCAGAACGTGCAGATGGTGAAGCTGGTCTCCGGCTCGCCGAAATCGTCCGGGGCCACGTAGCGGTACAGCGCGTCGCCGTGCTTGAGGTCGCGGCCGATCGCCTCGACCGTGGCGACGAAGCGCGCATCGTCCGGGGCGATGAAGCCGATGTCGGCCAGCAACAGCAGCGAGGCGTCCAGGCGGTGGCCGTTGAAGGTGTCGGTGAAATGGCCGCGCTCGGCGCTCCAGGATTCGGCCAGCACCCGCGCATGGATGCTGTCGGCGCGTTCGCGCCAGTAGGCCACGCGCGCGTCCAGGCCCAGCCGCGCGGCGATCTTGGCCAGGCGGTCGCAGGCCGCCCAGCACATCGCGCTGGTATAGGTGTGCACCTCGGCGCGGCCGCGGAATTCCCACAGCCCGGCGTCGGGCACGTCGTGCAGCGCGAACGCGCGCTCGCCCAGCGGCTCCAGGCGCAGGAAGGTGTCGGCATCGCCCGGATCCTTCAGGCGCAGGTCGAAGAACAGCTGGGTGGAGGCCAGCACCACGCTGCCGTACACGTCGTGCTGCTTCTGGATCCAGGCCAGGTTGCCGCGCCGCACCGGGCCCATGCCGCGGTAGCCGGCCAGCGATTCGACCTCGTGCTCCTCCAGGGCCGCCTCGAAGCCGATGCCGTACAGCGGCTGCAGGCTGCCGTCGGTGGTGGCGATGTTGAAGATGTAGCCGAGGAACTGCTCCATGGTGCGGGTGGCGCCGAGCCGGTTCAGCGCGCGCACCACGAAGGCGGCATCGCGCAGCCAGCAATAGCGGTAGTCCCAGTTGCGCGGGGTGTCCGGCGCTTCGGGAATCGAGGTGGTCATCGCCGCGATGATCGCGCCGCTGTCCTCGTACTGGCACAGCTTCAGGGTGATCGCGCTGCGGATCACCGCGTCCTGCCAGTCCAGCGGCACCGACAGGTAGCGCACCCATTCGCGCCAGTATTCCTCGGTGCGTTCCTGCGCTTCCTGGATGTAGCCGGTCAGCGAGCGGGTCAGCGATTCGTCCACGCCGAGCATCAGGTTGACCGGGTGGTTGAGCACGAACGGCAGCTCGTCGCGGATGAAGCGCACCGGCACGTCGGTGGTCAGGCGCAGGGTGAAGTCCGGCAGCAGCCAGCGCACGTGGTTGCTGCCCCAGGTGCTTTCCGGCTGGCGCGCGCCCCAGTCGGCCAGCGGCCGCGCCAGCACGCGGATGCGCGGGTTGCCGGACAGCGGACGCACCTGGCGGATGATGCTGACCGGCCGGTAGAAGCGGCCGTGGTTGCGCCAGCGCGGCGCGAAGTCGATCACTTCCACCGCGCCGCCATGCGCGTCGCGCAGCACGGTGCGCAGGATCGCGGTGTTGGCCAGGTAGTGCTGCTCGCTGTCGGCGAAATCCTCCAGTTCGATGCTGAAGTCGCCGCCGGCGTGGTCGCGCGGCGACAGCAGCGCGCAGAACGCCGGGTCGCCGTCGAAGGCGGGCAGGCAGCTCCACACCACGCGCGCCTGCTTGTCGACCAGTGCGCCGAAACTGCCGTTGCCGATCACGCCGAGGTCGAGGTTGGGGGAACTCATGGAGAAAGCAGGTCCTTGTGCGAGGTCGGGGAGGGGGCGAAAGGCGCGGCCGCGGCGCGCGTGACGCGCGCTGTCGCACGCGCCGCGCTCATGCGGCGTTGTCGCGCAACCATGCGTGTACGCCGTGTGTATCGGGCAGCGCGAAGGTCGCCGCGCTGTCGGCGCGGGTGCCGACCAGCACGCTCCAGCCGCCGTGGCGGTTGGCCGCGGCGAAGCCGAATTCGTCGGTGAGGTCGTCGCCGACGAACACCGGGCGCCGGCCCCGGAACGGCGGATGCTGCAGCAGCGTGGTCAGCGCCTGGCCCTTGTCGCTGCCCTCTGGCACGAACTCGACCACGTGGTCGCCGGGCTGCAGGCGATAGCCGGGCAGCGCGTCGATCTGTTGCTGGGCGAAGGCGATGACCTGCGGGCCAGCGTCCGGTGCGGCGCGCCAGTGCAGCGCCAGGCTGGCGCCCTTGTCTTCGACCAGCACGCCCGGATGCGCCTGGCGCAGGTGCGCGGCGCGCTGGTGCAGGCCATGCAGCCACTGCGAGGTATCGGCCGGCATCGCCGCGCGGGCGTTGCTGTCGCTGCGCAGTTCGTGGCCGTGCAGGCCCGCGGCGGGCAGGCGCAAGGGCGCGAACAGCGCGTCCAGCTGCGCCAGCGGCCGGCCGCTGACCAGCGCCAGCGCACCGCCCAGGCGCGCGCTGAGGCGGCCGATCGCCTCGCGCACCTCGGGCAGCAGGTGCACGCCGTCGGGACGGTCGGCGAAGGCGATGAGGGTGCCGTCCACGTCCAGGAACAATGCGCAGGCATCGTCCAGGCGCGGCGGCGGCGGTCGGAGGGGGAGCGCGTCAGCCATCCGTTCATGATGAACGAGACGGCGTTAGGGTCAGGTGGATTGGGGGCCGGGATTCGGGAGTGGGGAGTCGGGATTGGCAAACCCCGCTGTTGCGAATCCCCAATCCCAAATCCCCAATCCCGCACCTTCCTCAGAAGGTGTACCGCACCCGCCCGTAGTAGTAAGCGCCATTGCTGCCGATCGGCGACAGCACGTCGTAGGGCAGGTTGCCGAAGTAGTAGATGTCGGTGTTGGAGCGGTCGGAGTAGTTGTCGGTGAGGTTCTGCCCGCCCAGCGCCACGCTCCACTGCGGGGTGATGCGGTACTCGACCTCGGCGTCGAGCTGCCACTCGGCGCCGTAGGTCTGCCGCGGCACGTAGCCGTCGCCGAAGTCGAACACGCGGGTGGCGCTGCCGTAGCGGCTGAGGCGGGTCTGCAGCGCCCAGCGGTCGTTGCTCCAGTTCGCCGCGAACTGGGCGCGGGTGCGCGGTGCGGCGTCGGTCAGGGTGTTGCTCTCCTCTACGCCGAACAGCACGTAGTCCGGGTTCAGCGGCAGCAGCTGCGCCGGCGTGGCGACCAGGTTCTTCAGCTCGGTCTTGGCGTAGCTCCAGGTGCCGGTCAGCTGCAGCTGGCCGTCGCCCAGCGCCTGCCGCCAGTTGCTGACCAGTTCGGCGCCGCGGGTGCGGGTGTCGGCGGCGTTGACGAAGAAGCTGGCGCTCTGCAGGCCGGTGACGCCGAAGTTCTGCGCCACGAACGCGGTCAGCGCGTCGCCGCTGATGTCCTCCGACAGCGCGATGCGGTCGTCGATGTCGATCTGGAACAGGTCCAGCGACAGGTCGAAGTGGGAACCGATGCGGCTGGTGAAGCCGAGGCTGTAGTTGACCGACTTCTCCGGCTTCAGTTCTTTCGCGCCCAGCGCCTGCGCGATCGGGTTGTTGACCGACAGCAGCCGGCCCTGCAGCAGCTGGCCGGAGGCGTCGTAGCCGGTGGAGGTGGCTTCGTAGCCGATCTGGCTCAGCGACGGCGCATGGAAGTTGTTGGAGATCGCGCCGCGCAGCGCGAACGCCGGCACGAACTCGTAGCGCGCGGCCAGCTTGCCGGTCAGTTCGCCGCCGAAATCCTGGTAGTGCTCGTAGCGCGCGGCCAGGTCGGTGGAGAACTTGTCGCCGAACTGGCTGGACAGGCTGGTGTAGACGCTGGCGACGTTGCGCGACAGGTCGGCCGCGTCCTGCGGGGTCAGCCCGCCGCCGGCCTGGGCGCCGGTGGGACGGTCGGTGTAGGCGCCGGCGGCGTAGCTGGCCGGGTCGCCGGGACGGGTGCGGTAGTGCTCGCGGCGGAACTCCACGCCGCTGCCGACGGTGTGGGTGGCGCCGGCGGCGTCGAAGCTGCGGCTCAGGTCCAGGTTGGCCACGCTCTGCTCGAAGGCGTAGTCGCCGGTCTTGAAGCGGGTCGGGCTGTCCGGGCCGAGCGAGGCGTTGAGCGAGTTCTTCAGCCGGTAGGTGAAGTCGTTGCGGCCGTAGTCCAGGCTGGCGTCGTAGGCCCAGTCGCCCCACTGCCCGCGCGCGCCGGCCACGCCCTGCAGGTCGCGGTTCTCGCCCAGCGACACCGGCCGGTAGCCGTTCGGATAGACCTGGGTCCAGTTGGCGTCGCTGTCGGGATAGCGGAAGTAGTTGGCGCCCTGCGTGTCGCGCTGGTTGTAGGTGCCGAAGAAGTAGAACTCGCTGGTCTGGCCGAACGGCAGCTTGCCGTTGATCCAGGCGTTGAGGTCCTTGCTGGCGCCGTCGCCGAGCACGTAGTTGCGCTTGCCGGCCAGGGCCAGGTTGGCCGGGGTCTGCGCCTCGAAGAACGGGATCTGGTCGTAGCCGGCGCGGTTGGTGCCCTCGCGGTTCTTCAGCTCCAGGCCGACCTTGAAGAAGCCGCCGTCCTCGCCCAGGCGGGTGCCGACCTTGGCGCTGGCGTAGCTGGTCTGGCCATCGGTGACGGTGCGGTCGATCGGCTTCACATCGGTGTGGTTGGCGCCGAAGCTGGCTTCCAGCGCGCCGCTGTCCGGATCGTCGTCGAGGATCACGTTGATCACCCCGGCCACCGCGTCCGAGCCGTATTGCGCGCCGGCGCCGTCGCGCAGCACTTCGATGCGCTTGATCGCGCTGATCGGGATCGAGTTGAAGTCCACCGGGGTGGTGCCCTTGCCGATCTTGCTGTCGGTGTTGACCAGCGCCGAGGTGTGGCGGCGCTTGCCGTTGACCAGCACCAGCACCTGGTCGGGCGAGAGCCCGCGCAGCTGCGCGGCGCGGATGTGGTCGGCGCCGCCGGAGTTGGACTGGCGCGGGAAGTTGAACGACGGCAGCAGCGCCTGCAGCGCGCTGCCCAGCTCGCCGTTGACCACGCCGGCCTTGCGGATGTCCTCGGCGCTGAGCACGTCGACCGGGGCGGTGGACTCGAGCACGGTGCGGCCGCTGGCGCGGGTACCGGTGACGATCACCGTGTCCAGGTTGGTCGCGGTGCCGGAATCGGCCTGCTGCGCCAGGGCGGGGGCCGACAGGGCCAGGGCGATGGCCAGGCTCAGCGGCCGGGCGAACGGGTACGACATGGGGGCTCTCTCCTGCAGTGACGCAAAACCCGGCTGCGGCGGTGGTCCGTGCCGCGCAGGCGGAATGAATTTCGGGTACATCCATCCGGATGGAGCGATATATTATCTTATCGTTAACGCGGCCGCGAGCCGCCCGGTCCGCCGCGTTCGGCATGAGCTGATTCCCTGCGGTTATCGGGCGCGCGCTGCCGCGCTCGCCTACCATTCCGTCCTTCCGTTCCGCTTCCGAGACCTGCCGATGTTGCTGCGTGCCCCCCTGCTTGCCGTGTTCCTGGCCCTGACCGCCTGCGCCAGCGTGGCGCCGTCCGCTTCCACCGCGCCGGCCACCGTCGGCGCCGCGCTGCAGGGCGATGCCGCGCGGCCGGCGCAGGCCAGCGGCTGGGTGCGCAGCGAACTGTATTTCGGGGTCGGCGAGGAGAGCGGTCCGGCCGACCGCCCGCAGGCCGAGCCGATCAGCGAGGCGCAATGGCGCGCGTTCCTGGACAAGCAGGTCACGCCGCGCTTCCCCGACGGCCTGACCGTGTTCGACGCCTACGGGCAGTGGCTGTTCCGCGGCGCCAAGGAACCGAACCGGCTCAACACCAAGGTGCTGGTGATCCTGCACGAGGACACGCCGCAGCGCCGCGCCGACATCGAGGCGATCCGGCTGGCGTGGAAGCAGGCCACCGGGCACCAGTCGGTGCTGTGGTCGCGGCAGCCGGTGGAGGTGTCGTTTTGAAGCCGGGATTGGGGATTGGGGATTCGGAAGAGCGGGCGGTGACGTTTTCGATCCGCCAGGACGATCTGTCCGGTGAAGCGGTGCGTGCCTTGCTCGCGTACCACCTGCAGCAGATGCATGCGCAGTCGCCGCCGGGCAGCGTCTATGCGCTGGACCTGTCCGGATTGCAGCGCGACGACGTGAGCGTGTGGAGCGTCTGGCGCGGCGACGCGCTGGCCGCGGTCGGCGCATTGCGCGTGCTGGACGACGGCGGCGGCGAGCTGAAGTCGATGCGGACCCATCCGGACTTCCTGCGCCAGGGCGCGGCCGCGGCCCTGCTGGAACACATCGTGGCCAGCGCGCGCGCCGCCGGCCTGCGCCGGCTGAGCCTGGAGACCGGCAGCGGCCCCGCGTTCGACGCGGCGCTGGCGATGTACCGGCGCCGCGGCTTCCGCAACGGGCCGGCGTTCGCCGACTACGTGCCGAGTGCGTTCAACCAGTTCCTGCACCTGGACCTGTAGCCGCGGCAGATGCGCAGGCCGGGATGCTGCATCCCTGTCCGCGCGCCAATCCGCAAGCGCCGCTTCCATTACCATCCATCGATCCCTCACGCAGCCATCGCCCGCATGCCCAGCACCGCTCCTGTTTCGTCGCGCCCGCGCTGGTTCGTCGCCGGCGACCTCAACGGCTTCTTCGGCCTGGTGCTCGACAACCTGTCGATCCTCGGCTTCATCACCGCGGCCCTGATCGGCCTGTTCCAGTTCCCGGCCGAGGTCATCTACACGCGGATGATTCCCGGCACCGCGTTCGGCGTGCTGATCGGCAATCTGCTGTACACGTGGATGGCGCGCCGGCTGGCCGCGCGCAGCGGGCGCAGCGACGTCACCGCGATGCCGCTGGGCCTGGACGCGCCGACCAGCATCGGCATGGCGCTGCTGGTGCTCGGCCCGGCGTTCGTGCGCTACAAGCAGCAGGGCCTGGACCCGCAGGCCGCGGCGATCGCCACCTGGCACCTGGGCATGGCCGCGCTGGTGGTGATGGGCGTGCTGAAGACGGTGCTGTCGTTCTTCGGCGACGCGGTCACCCGCGCGTTGCCGCGGGCGGCGCTGCTCGGCTCGATCGCCGGCATCGCGCTGGTGCTGATGGGCTTCTTGCCGTTGCTGGAGACGCTGCGTTCGCCGCTGGTCGGCCTGCTCGTGCTGGGCCTGCTGCTGTACGTGCTGATCGCCAAGGGCCGCCTGCCGTACGGCGTGCCCGGCGTGCCGCTGGCGCTGGTGCTCGGCACCGGCCTGTACTACTGGTCGAACGCGGCCGGGTTCGGCATCCCCGGCTACCAGGCGCCGCAGTGGGTGGCGCCGCAGCTGGTGCTGCCGTGGCCGAGCCTGGGCTTCGTCGCCGGCCTGGCCGACGCGGTGCCGCTGTTGCCGCTGCTGCTGCCGTTCGGCCTGCTGATGGTGGTCGGCGGCATCAACGTCAGCGAGAGTGCGCGCGCCGCCGGCGACGACTACCGCACCCGCGACATCCTGCTGGTCGAAGCCTGCTCGACGCTGGTCGCCGGCGTCTGCGGCGGCGTCGCCCAGACCACGCCCTACATCGGCCAGCCGGCCTACAAGCACATGGGCGCGCGCAGCGGCTACACGCTGCTGACCGGCTTGTTCATCGGCCTGGGCGGCATGCTCGGCCTGGTCGCCGGGCTGGTGCAGTGGCTGCCGCTGGCGGTGCTGGCGCCGATCATCGTGTACGTGGCCATCGACATCACCACCCAGGCGTTCCAGGCCACGCCCAAGCGCCACGCCGGCGCCATGGTGCTGGGCTTCCTGCCGTCGGTGGCCTACCTGCTGGCGATCAAGGCGCCGGGCTGGATCCCGCCGGACAAGCTGGCCGCGCTGACCACCACCCTGGACGGCCACGGGCTGCCCGAACTGGCGGTGATCTTCACCCTGGGCAACGGCTTCATCATCACCGCGATGCTGTGGATCGCGGCGGTGGCGGCGATGGTGGACGGGCGCCTGCGCCGTGCCGCGGTGGTCCTGCTGGTGGCGGCCGGGTTGACCCTGTTCGGCCTGATCCACTCGGTGGATCCGCGCGGCGGCATCTACCTGCCGTGGACGCTGAGCGGGCTGCCCAAGCTGATCGCCTGGCAATTCGCCGGCGGCTACGTGGCCCTGGCCGCGCTGCTCGGCCTGCTGTCGCTGCAGAAGCCACGCGCGGTGCTGGTGGACTGACTGCGCGACAATCGGCGCCGGCATCGCGCCGGCGCGCGAGCGGAGAGTGGCATGGACAAGAGCACTGGCCTGCGCGCGAGCGTGCTGGCGTTGGCGCTGGCGTGGATGCCCACGGCCGGGGCGATGTCGTTCGACTGCGCCAAGGCGTCCGGCGCGGTCGAGCGGCTGTTGTGCACGGACCAGCGACTGGACGCCGCGGACGAATGGCTGGCCCGGCGCTACGCGGCGCTGGCGGCCTTGTCCCCGGCGCGTGCGGCGACGGCGCGCTGGCTGATCGAACACAAGGCGATGCCGGCGCAGCAGGCCGAGCAGGTCGCCGCGGCCATCGTCGCGACGTGGGTGGATGCGCGCATCGCCTTCGGGAGGGCGCTTCTGGCTAGCGTCGCTCATCCATTGCGCGGCGGCGATGCCGCGCGTGGAGGCTGAACGCCGGCCGTCCCGCATTGGAACCGGCGACGGGCGTGGTGGTCACACCTGCCACTGTTCAACGGAGAACCGGACACCATGCAGCCGCGTCATTCGTTCTGGCCCTGGATCCTGGTCGCGGTGCTGGTGGCCGCCGCCGCGTCGTGGCTGTTCCGCGACAACCTGAGCGCGCTGCTGCGCGGGGCCGAGCCTGCACCTGCCGCGGTGGCGCCGGCACCCGCTTCCGGCGCGGCGCCGCCCGCGCCCGCGGCGGCAGCGGCCGCAGCGCCGGCGCCGATCCAGCATCCGATCGATCCTGCCGCCGCGGCCGATGCGGCGATCCCGGCGCTGGCCGACAGCGACGCGGCGGCGTGGGCCGAACTGGCGACGCTGGCCGGCAGCGAGGCGCCGCTGGCGCTGTTGCTCCGCGACCATCTGATCCAGCGTGCGGTGACGATGATCGACAACCTGCCGCAGCGCCGCGTCGCCGCGCGGACCCTGGCGCTGACGCCGGTCCCCGGGCAATTGCAGGTCGCCACCGATGCGGCCGGCGCCAGCACCATCGCCGAGACCAACGCGCAGCGCTACGCCCCGTACGTGCAGGCCTTCAGCCGGGCCGATGCCGGCGCCATGGTGGCCGCGTACCGGCGCTTCTATCCCTTGTTCCAGCAGGCGTATGTGGAGCTGGGCTATCCCCAGGGCTATTTCAACGACCGCCTGGTGCAGGTGATCGACCACCTGCTGCAGGCGCCGCTGCCGGCGGCGCCTGCAGCGGTGGTCGTCGATGCGCGCACCGGCAAGTACCGCTTCGTCGATCCGGCGCTGGAGTCGCTGTCGGTCGGGCAGAAGGCGCTGCTGCGCCTGGGGCCGGCGCAGGCCGAGGCGGTGCGCAAGCAATTGCAGGCGATCCGTGCGGCGTTGGTGCGGACCTGAGGGCGATCCTGGTTGGCTGCCGTACCGGCGTTATGAAGCGTCTTGCGCAGCGTTGCAGGGCTCATGTGGGAGCGACTGCAATCGCTCCCACAAATGTGGCGCGCGCTTCCTCTGCAGGAGCGGCTTCAGCCGCGACAGAAACCATCCGAAAGTGGTGCCTGTCGCGGCTGAAGCCGCTCCTGCAAGCGCAATCGGGTCAGGCTGGCGCAGGGACTCCCGCGATCGGCCATGCGCAGCGCATGCCGCGCGGCCTCACCCATCCAGCTCCGGATACCGCCGGAAAATCCCGTTGTCGTTGAACGGCAGGCGCCGCGCCGAGGCCAGGTAGGCCGCGACGCCGGGGCGTTCGGACACGCGCTGCTGCAGGGTGCGCAGCTGCGGCAGCTTCGGCGAGAGTTTCTTCATCGCGTTGGGGAAGGCGTAGTCCAGCCCGCTCATCAGCTGGAACAGCGACAGGTCCACGTAGGAATGTTCGCGCAGCGCATGGCGCCCGCCGCCCTGGCCCAGCACCTGCTCGAAGTAGCCCAGGAACTTCGGCAGCCGCTGCGTGCGCAGGTCCTCGGCGCGGCGCTTGGCTTCGGGCTTCTGGTCTTCGTAGTACAGCGTGCTGGCGACGGGATGGTGGCTGTCGTGGATCTCGGTCACCAGGTCGGCGATCGTCAGCTGCAACTGCAGCGCCTGCGTGCGCCGCGACTCGCTGTCCGGCACCAGGCCCAGCGACGGCCCCAGGTAGTGCAGGATGTTGGCGACCTGCGCGATCACCAGCCGCCCGGCCTTCAGGAACGGCGGCGCGAACGGCCGCACGCCCGGCTGCGCGCCGTCGAGGAACGGCTGCATGGCCGCATCGCCTTCCTCGCGGGCGACGTCGCGGTAGGCCGCGCCGGCATCCTCCAGCGCCAGCCGCACGAACTCGCCACGGCCCTGGATGCCGGTCCAGTAATAGAGTTCGTAGTGCATTGCGGCTCCTGTGCGGGAATGTTCGGAAGCGCGAGGGTAGGCGCTGTACGGGTAGCGGCGTGTGACCATGCCGCGACCCGTGCAGGGGCGCCGCGCGGCGGGCCGGAGCCAGGGCAGGATGCAGCGGCGGCAGGCGACGCATGGCGCGGTTGCCGCCGCGCGACACGGGTCGCGGACCCGGTGGCCGGGCGGCGCAGGCGTATACAGCCGGCCCCGCGGCCTTGAAACATGCCGCGCCAACCGCATTTGACTAGCATGCCGGCAAGGCCGGCCTCCCTTTTCAGAGGAACTTCCCGATGCGGATGGACAAGCTCACGTCGCGTTTCCAGCAGGCGCTGGCCGACGCCCAGTCGCTGGCCGTGGGCCGCGATCACACCATCGTCGAGCCGGTGCACGTGTTCACCGCGCTGCTCGACCAGTCCGGCGGCAGCACCCGGCCGCTGCTGGCGCAGGCCGGCGTCAACGTGCCGGTGCTGCGCGAGCGGCTGGGCGAGGCGCTGGAAAAGCTGCCCAAGGTCAGCGGCCAGCCCGGCAACCTGTCGATCGGCAACGACCTGAGCCGGCTGCTCAACCAGACCGACAAGCTGGCGCAGCAGCACAACGACCAGTTCATCGCCAGCGAGTGGTTCGTGCTGGCCGCGGCCGACGATGCCGGCGCGCTGGGCCTGGCGCTGCGCGCCGCCGGCGCCGACAAGAAGAAGATCGAAGCGGCCATCGACAAGCTGCGCGGCGGCGACACCGTGCAGTCGGAGAACGCCGAAGACCAGCGCCAGGCGCTGGAGAAGTACACCGTCGACCTCACCGCGCGCGCCGAGAGCGGCAAGCTCGATCCGGTGATCGGCCGCGACGAGGAAATCCGCCGCACCATCCAGGTGTTGCAGCGGCGCACCAAGAACAACCCGGTGCTGATCGGCGAACCCGGCGTCGGCAAGACCGCCATCGTCGAGGGCCTGGCCCAGCGCATCGTCAACGGCGAGGTGCCGGAAGGCCTGCGCGGCCGCCGCGTGCTGTCGCTGGACATGGGCGCGCTGATCGCCGGCGCCAAGTTCCGCGGCGAGTTCGAGGAGCGGCTCAAGGGCGTGCTCAACGACCTGTCCAAGACCGAAGGCCAGGTCATCCTGTTCATCGACGAACTGCACACCATGGTCGGCGCCGGCAAGGCCGACGGCGCGATGGATGCGGGCAACATGCTCAAGCCGGCGCTGGCGCGCGGCGAGCTGCACTGCATCGGCGCCACCACGCTGGACGAGTACCGCAAGTACATCGAGAAGGACGCCGCGCTGGAGCGGCGCTTCCAGAAGGTGTTCGTCGGCGAACCGACCGTGGAGGACACCATCGCGATCCTGCGCGGGCTCAAGGAGCGCTACGCGGTGCACCACGGCGTGGAGATCACCGACCCGGCGATCGTCGCCGCGGCCACGCTGTCCAACCGCTACATCACCGACCGCCAGCTGCCGGACAAGGCCATCGACCTGATGGACGAGGCCGCCAGCCGCATCCGCATGGAGATCGACTCCAAGCCGGAGGAACTGGACCGCCTGGAGCGGCGCCTGATCCAGCTGAAGATCCAGCGCGAGATGCTGAAGAAGGAGAAGGACGAGGCCTCGCGGCAGCGCCTGGCCGACCTGGAGAGCGACATCGACAAGCTCGAGCGCGAGTTCTCCGACCTCGACGAGGTGTGGAAGTCGGAGAAGGCCGCGCTGCAGGGCGCGACCAGGATCAAGGAGCAGATCGAGCAGGCGCGGGTCGAGCTGGAGGCGGCGCAGCGGCGCCAGGACTACGCCAAGATGAGCGAGATCCAGTACGGCCTGCTGCCGAACCTGGAGAAGCAGCTGGCCGCGGCCGGCGATGCCGAGCATCACGACTTCACCCTGGTGCAGGACCGCGTCACCGCCGAGGAGATCGCCGAGGTGGTGTCGCGCTGGACCGGCATCCCGGTCAGCAAGATGCTCGAGGGCGAGCGCGACAAGCTGCTGCGCATGGAGGACGAACTGCACCGGCGCGTGGTCGGCCAGGAAGAGGCGATCAAGGTGGTATCCGACGCGGTGCGGCGCTCGCGCGCCGGCCTGTCCGATCCGAACCGGCCCAGCGGCTCGTTCCTGTTCCTGGGCCCCACCGGCGTCGGCAAGACCGAGCTGTGCAAGGCGCTGGCCGATTTCCTGTTCGACAGCACCGACGCCATGATCCGCATCGACATGAGCGAGTTCATGGAGAAGCATTCGGTGGCGCGGCTGATCGGCGCGCCTCCGGGCTACGTCGGCTACGAGGAAGGCGGCTATCTCACCGAGGCGGTGCGGCGCCGGCCGTATTCGCTGATCCTGCTCGACGAGGTGGAGAAGGCGCACAGCGACGTGTTCAACATCCTGCTGCAGGTGCTCGACGACGGCCGCCTCACCGACGGCCAGGGCCGCACCGTGGACTTCCGCAACACCGTCATCGTGATGACCTCGAACCTGGGCTCGCACCAGATCCAGGAACTGAGCGGCGACGGCTCGGCCGAGGCCTACACGCAGATGAAGGCGGCGGTGATGGGCGTGGTGCAGGCGCATTTCCGCCCGGAATTCGTCAACCGGCTGGACGACATCGTGGTGTTCCACCCGCTGGACAAGGCGCAGATCAAGTCGATCGCGCGGATCCAGCTGGGCGGCCTGGACAAGCGCCTGGCCGAGCGCGGCCTGAAGATCGAACTCAGCGACCGCGCGCTGGAACTGCTCGGCAACGTCGGCTTCGATCCGGTGTACGGGGCGCGGCCGCTGAAGCGCGCGATCCAGTCGCAGCTGGAGAATCCGCTGGCGCAGCAGATCCTGTCCGGGCAGTTCCTCGGCGGCGACACCATCCGCGTGGATGCCGAGGGCGGGCACCTCACCTTCCACAAGGCCTGAGGCGCGCCGAAGCGCCGGTCGATTCCATTGCCCGATCGGTAGCCGGCGCCGTTGCAACGGCGCCGGCTTCTTTCCTGCCACGCGGCGGCGCGTGGCGCCTATTTCGCCAGGGAAAGCGAGATTTCCGCCACGCATGCCGCCTCGGGGTGGGCGCGTTGTTCGACGAACAGGCCCTGCAGCGTGGCTCCGACGGCAAGCTTGTCGCGCCGGAAGCTGGCGCTGACGCCATCGTCGGAGTCCGCGAACTGCCGGCTGGGCGGCTCCAGCGAGTCGTACTGCTTGGAGAATCCGGCGGCGGCCAGCCTGTCCGCCAATTGGCCGAGCCGCAGCGGGCACGTCCCGCCCATGTCGCGATAGCGGTAGCCCTGCTCGCCATCCGCGGACGCCGCGGGATCCGCGTGCGAACTGATGGAGAGCGAGAGCGATGCCTCTTCCGGCGTGTACGTCGCTTCGATCCGTTGCTGGAGTGCCGTGCCCGGTGCATCGACGTAGGCGACGAAGACGCTGCCGACCGGTTGCGGCGGCGAGGGATTCCACGGCTCGGCGCGTGGCGGCGGCAGCATGCCAGGAACGAAATCGACGTCGAACCGATCGCATAGGTGGGCAAACTTCAAGGCCGCCTCGTCGCCGGCGATCACCGCGTCGAGCACGCCGAGATAGCGTTGCGTCAGCACCGTCGCCGACACGCTGTCGGCGGACGTGCGCTCTGCGGCATGTCGCTGCTGCCGCGCATCGCAATCGCCTGGCTGGCGCCATTGCTCCATGGCGTAGGACGGCGGCGACGCGGCCCGCGCGAACGCCGGCAGGGCGAGCACCAGCAGCGAGAGCGAGCGGATGGCGGCGTGTTTCATCGGGGCGAGCGTCCTGCATGCGGTCCGGCCCATCATACGAGGCGCCTGCGCACTGCCGCATCGGTGCGACTGCCAGCCGCGCAAGCTCCCGGACTGCGAACGCGCTGACAACCCGGCGGCATGGCCTCATAACCGCAGGTTTGCATGCCCCGCCGCGCAGGGCGCTATCGTCTCGGCTCCTCTTGCCGAGACCCGCCCATGTCCGACCCGAACTGGAAGCTGGAAACCATCGCCGTGCATGGCGGCTACCGCCCCGACCCGACCACGCGCGCGGTGGCGGTGCCGATCTACCAGACCGTGGCCTATGCCTTCGACGACACCCAGCACGGCGCCGACCTGTTCGACCTGAAGGTGCAGGGCAACATCTACAGCCGCATCATGAATCCCACCACCGACGTGCTGGAACAGCGCATCGCCGCGCTGGAAGGCGGCATCGGCGCGCTGGCGGTGGCCTCCGGGCAGGCGGCGGTGACCTATGCGATCCAGACCATCGCCGAGGCCGGCGACAACATCGTCTCCTCCAGCGCGTTGTACGGCGGCACCTACAACCTGTTCGCGCATACCCTGCCGCTGTCGGGCATCGAGACCCGCTTCGCCGACTACCGCGAGCCCGACGCGTTCGCCGGGCTGATCGACGAGCGCACCAAGGCGATCTTCGTCGAGTCGATCGGCAATCCGCGCGGCAACGTCACCGACCTGGAAGCGGTCGCCAAGGTGGCGCATGCGCACGGCGTGCCGCTGATCGTCGACAACACCGTGCCCACGCCGTACCTGCTGCGGCCGATCGACTTCGGCGCCGACATCGTGGTGCATTCGCTGACCAAGTACCTGGGCGGGCACGGCACCAGCCTGGGCGGGGCGATCGTGGATTCGGGCAAGTTCCCGTGGGCCGCGCATGCGCAGCGTTTCCGCCGGCTCAACGAACCGGACGTCAGCTACCACGGCGTGGTCTATACCGAGGCGCTGGGCGAGGCCGCCTACATCGGCCGCGCGCGGGTGGTGCCGCTGCGCAACACCGGCGCGGCGCTGTCGCCGTTCAATGCGTTCCAACTCCTGCAGGGCATCGAGACGCTGCCGCTGCGGATGGACCGGATCAACCAGAACACGCTGGCGGTGGCCAGGCACCTGCAGACCGAGGCCAAGGTGGAATGGGTCAACTACGCGGGGCTGCCCGGGCATCCGGAGCATGCGCTGGCGCAGAAGTACCTGCGCGGGCACGGCTCGGGCGTGCTCACCTTCGGCCTGCGCGGCGGCCGCGCCGCCGGCGCGCGCTTCCTCGACGCGCTGCAGCTGTTCACCCGGCTGGTGAACATCGGCGACGCCAAGTCGCTGGCCACGCATCCGGCCTCGACCACGCACCGCCAGCTGTCGCCGCAGGAACTGGAGCGCAGCGGGGTCAGCGAGGACACGGTGCGGCTGTCGGTCGGCATCGAGCACATCGACGACCTGCTCGCCGACCTGCGCCAGGCGCTGGCGCAGGCCTGACCCGGCCCGGGGCGCGCGCGGTGGCCGCCTGGGCGCCGCTGCCGCGAAACACGCCATCGGCCGCGCGGCGGCAGCGGACAGCTCGGCGAAAGGATGGCGCGCCACGCTAGGGCGTGTCATCCATCCCGAGCAGGCCGCGCCGGGTCTGGCGTGCCGTCGGCTGGCGGTGCGTGGCGTCGCGTCAGGCTGGGCGGTCAGGCCGAGCCGCGTGCCGCCGGCGGACGGCCTGCCAGGCACGGCCCGCCAGGCCGCTGTCGGCGCGACCTGCTCCGGGATGGACGGCACGCCCGTGTGCCCGGCCGCCGTGCCGGCATTGCCGTGTCCGCAGGCCAGGAGCGCTCGCCATGTCGTCCATCCCGCATGCCTGGTCGGTCGTGGTCGCCGCGGTGGCCGACCATGCGGTGGCGCCATTGCTGGCGGCGCTGCACCTGACCGGGCTCAGCGACGATCCGCGCGAGATCGCCGCGGCGTTGCTGATCGCGGCCTTGCAGCTGTGCATCATCGGCGTGCTGTTCCGCCCGCTGGAGAGCCTGTGGCCGGCCGAGCGCTGGGAGCACCGGCGCCTGGCCAGGATCGACTTCCACTACACCTGGCTGATGCTGGTCGGGGTGTTCCCGCTGTTCTCGTTCCTGATCCTGACCCCGCTGGCCAATGCGCTGGGCGGTGCCGATGCCAGCGCGGCGGCGGCACCCGAGTTCGGCCTGCGCCATGCGTGGCCGTGGCTGGACCGGCATCCGCTGGCCTTGTTCGCGCTGTACTACCTGGCCTACGACTTCACCTACTACTGGATGCACCGGGTGCAGCACTGGCTGCCGTGGTGGTGGGCGATGCACAGCATGCACCACAGCCAGCGCCAGCTCAGTTGCTGGGCCAACGACCGCAGCAACTACCTGGACGGCGCGCTGCAGTCCTTCGTGCTGGCCGCGGTGGGCGTGGCGTTCGGCATCGCCGCCGACGAGTTCGCCTGGCTGATGCTGCTCGGCGAACTGGTGCAGAACCTGTCGCATGCCAACGTGCGCTTCGGGTTCGGGCCGGTGCTGGACAAGATCCTGGTCGATCCGCGTTTCCATCGCCTGCACCACATGCGCGTGGATCCGCAGCGGCCGAACCTGCACAACTGCAATTTCGGCCAGGTGTTCGCGTTCTGGGACGTGCTGTTCGGCACCGCGCTGTACGGCGAGCCGCTGCGTCCCACCGGGGTCGGCGACCCGATGGTGGACCGCGACAACGAGCTCGGGCTGGTCGCGCTGCAACTGGAGGGGTTGAAGCGGTTCTGGGGCGCGGTGCGGCGCCGTGCCGGATGGAGGCCGGGCGAGGTCGCCTTCAGCGAGGACTATGTGCCGATCCCGGTCGCGCACGTTCCGGTCGAGCATGCGGCGGCGAGCGAATCCGCGGCAGTGGCCGGTGCGGCCGCCGAGGCCACGGTGCAGGGCGGTTCCCGCGTCCCCAGCGGTCTGCTCGGGAGCGGATGACCGCTCCTGGCGGCGCGGCGCCGCTGCAGTGCGGCGCCGCGCCGCCGGCCGATCACTGCTTCTTCAGGCAGCCGCTCATGAAGGTCTTGCGCGCATCGCCCTGCAGCTTCTGCGTGGCCGCCTTGGCATTGCAGTCCTTCATCCGCTGCTGCGAGGCGTTGCCGGACGCCGGCGCCGCACTGTCGCCGCTGAGGCAGGCCTTCTGCGCGGCCTTGTAGTCGTCGCCTTTCTTGCCCTTGTTCTGGGCCGAGCACTTGGCCATCAACGACTGCTGGGCGGTCTGCGGCTTGGCCGCGGCATCGGCCAACAGCGGGGCGGCGCCCAGGCTCAGCAGCAGGCACATGGCGAGGGAGATGGAACGGGTCATGGCAGTGGTCCGGTCGGGTGGTGCGCGCATCCTGCGCCCGCGGATCTGACCGAACTGTGACTCGGTTCGCTGACCGGCGCACCGGCGTGAGAATCGGTCCGGTGGCTGGCCGCGTTGGAACGTCGCGGCGCGCGCGCCGGGTCGGCATCGGCCAGTTCGACCATCATGCCGACAGGCGGGCCGCCGGCCGCTCCAGCCCGCGCGCGGGCGCAGCGGCTGCCGCCACTGGCCGACGCGCATCCGCACCTCGCACCGCACTCAGACCTGAGCGAACCCGCCGTCCACGAACACTTCGCTACCGGTCATGAAGCTGCTCTCGTCCGACGCCAGGAACAGCGCGGTCGCCGCGACTTCTTCCGCCCGGCCGATGCGGCCCAACGGCAGCTGCGCGGTCATGCCCTCGATGATCGCCTCCTGCTGGCCGGTGCCGGACAGCGCCAGGTCCAGGCCCGGCGTCGAGATCGGCCCCGGCGACAGCACGTTGACGCGAATGCCGGTGCCTTTCAGGTCCAACGCCCAGCTCCTGGCGAAATTGCGCAGCGCAGCCTTGGTGGCGCTGTACACGCTGAATGCCGGTGTGCCCATGCTGCCGGTGGTGGAGCCGGTGAGGATCACCGAAGCGCCGGCGCGCATCAGCGGCAACGCCTTTTGCACGGTGAACAGCGTGCCCTTGACGTTGACGCCGAAGGTGCGATCGAAGGACTCTTCGGTGATCGCGCCGAGCGGCTGGAACTCGCCCAGGCCCGCATTGGCGAACAGCACGTCGATCCGGCCCTTGGCGGCTTCGACCTGGGCGAAGACGCGGTCCAGATCGTCCAGCTTCGCAATGTCGCCCTGAATGGCGATGGCGTCGGCACCGATCAGGCGCAGCGCCTTGTCCAGTTCCTCCTGCCGGCGCCCGACGATGACGACCTGCGCGCCTTCGGCCGCGAAGCGAATCGCGCTCGCCAGGCCGATCCCGCTGTTGCCGCCGGTAACCACTGCAATCTTGCCGTTGAGCCTGCCCATGACGCACTCCAGAGAATGGTGAGGCGCAACTGTAGATCCGGGCTATTATTTTGAATAGTATGCACCATTAGGTAAGTGCCTTCGGAGCGATCGACATCATGGCCAACACCACCCGTTTCAGCTGCGGGCTCGAGGCCGCCCTGGCCATGCTTGGCGGCAAATGGAAACCCCTGGTCCTGTACAACCTGGCCAAGGATGTCCACCGCTACGGCGAGTTGCGGCGCGCGATCGGCGGGGTGACCGACAAGGTGCTGATCCAGCAACTCAAGGAGCTGGAGCGCGACGAAATCGTGGCGCGCATCGACTTCCAGGAAATACCGCCCAAGGTCGAGTATTCGCTGACGCCGTTCGGGCAATCCCTGGCGACTGCGCTGGGAGGGCTGTGCATGTGGGGCACGGAACACATGCAGACGGTCGAACGCATCAGCGAACGCCGCGCGTCCGCCCTCCGCAAATCCGAGTCCGCTGCCTGATCTCCAGTGCGGCGACCGGCATCGGCGCTGGAGGGTCTTGAGGTCCGCGCCTGGCCGTGCGGGCCGGTGGTGCAGGGCGGCAGCGTCGGCGCCGACTGCGGCGCCGGTGCGCGGCAGGCGCCTCGCTCTCGGCGCGGCTACCGGAAGAACTGGCTTGGCGGCTGACCGAACTGGCGCTTGAACATCGCGGTGAACGCGCTGGGGCTGTCGTAGCCGAGCTCGATCGCCACGTCGATGATGCGGTCGCCGGCGGCGAGGCGTTCCAGCCCGCGCAGCAGGCGCAGCTGCTGCCGCCATTGGCCGAAGCTCATCTGCAGCTCGCGCCGGCACAGGCGCTGGATGGTCTTGACGTCCACGCCCAGCCGCGCCGCCCAGGCGTGCAGGGTGGTGGCGTCGGCCGGGTCGGCATCGAGCGCGGCGGCGATGCGCAGCAGGCGCGGATCCTGCGCTTGCGGCAGGTGCAGCGGCAGCGCCGGCAGCGCGTGCAGCTCGTCCAGGATCAGCCGCATCAGGCGCCCGTCGCGCGAGTCGGCAGGGTAGTCCCAGGGCACGCTGGCGGCGCTGCGGATCAGCGCTTCCAGCAGCGGCTCCACCGCCATCACCGACGGCTGCGCCGGCATGCCGGCGATCGCGCCGGGGCGGATGTACAGGCTGCGCATGCCCAGCGTGCCGACGCAGCGCACGCTGTGCACGGTGCCGGCCGGCATCCACAGCGCGCGCGTGCTCGGCACCACCCAGTGGCCCTGGCCGGAACGCACCACCATCAGCCCGTACAGCGCGTAGACCAACTGGTGGCGCGCGTGCCGGTGCGGGGCGATGGCGGTCTCGCTGGGATAGTCGGTGGCCTTGCACACCACGTCGGCGGGGGCGTCGTCCACGCTCCACGCGTGCGGCGCCGTGGCGCTGGCACTGTCCTTTTCTCGACGAGTGGTGGGCATGTTGCGCAGGAAGACCGAAGCGGCTCAGCCTACCATGCGCGCCGTCGCCCATTGCCCGGTCCGTCATGTCCAGCCTGCGTCCCGCCGCCGCCGCCGTTCCCGCCGCCGCCGCACCCCGCCCGGTGGTGGCCGGCGTGCTCGCCGCGATCACCTCCTCGCACCTGATCAACGACATGATGCAGTCGCTGATCCTGGCCCTGTACCCGGTGCTGAAGGGCCAGTTCCAGCTCAGCTTCGCCCAGGTCGGGCTGATCACGCTGACCTACCAGCTCACCGCGTCGCTGTTCCAGCCGCTGATCGGGCTGCGCACCGACCGGCGGCCGGCGCCGTACTCGCTGCCGCTGGGCATGAGCTCCACCCTGTGCGGCCTGCTGTTGCTGGCGTATGCGCCGAGCTTCGCGATGGTGCTGCTGGCCGCGGCGCTGGTCGGGATCGGCTCGGCGATCTTCCATCCGGAATCCTCGCGCATCGCGCGGCTGGCCTCGGGCGGGCGGCATGGGCTGGCGCAATCGGTGTTCCAGGTCGGCGGCAATACCGGCACCGCGCTGGGGCCGCTGATCGCCGCGGCGGTGATCGTGCCCAATGGCCGCCACGCCGTGGCCTGGTTCGGCGCCGCGGCGCTGCTCGGCATCGCCCTGCTGTCCTACGTCGGCCGCTGGTACGCGCTGCACCTGCAGGCGGTGCGCGCCGCGCCGCGGCCCGCCGCGGTGGCGCCGGCGCTGCCGCGCAGGACCGTGGCGCGGATCGTGGCGATCCTGCTGCTGCTGATCTTCTCCAAGTATTTCTACATCGCCGGGCTGAGCAGCTACTACACGTTCTATCTGATCCAGCGCTTCGGCGTGTCGGTGCAGAGCGCGCAGCTGCATCTGTTCGCGTTCCTGCTGGCCTCGGCGCTGGGCACGCTGATCGGCGGCCCGGTCGGCGACCGGATCGGGCGCAAGCCGGTGATCTGGGTGTCGATCCTGGGCGTGGCGCCGTTCGCGCTGGCGCTGCCGTATGTCGGCCTGCACGCGGCGACCGCGCTGACCGTGCTGATCGGCTTCGTGCTGTCCTCGGCGTTCTCGGCGATCCTGGTGTACGCGCAGGAAATGATGCCCGGCCGCATCGGCACCATCTCCGGGCTGTTCTTCGGCTTCGCCTTCGGCATGGGCGGGCTGGGCGCGGCCGTGCTCGGCCTGCTCGCCGACCGCGAGGGCATCGTGTTCGTGTACCAGGCGATGTCCTACCTGCCGCTGCTGGGCATCGTGGCGGCGCTGCTGCCGAGCCGGCGTCCGGCGCCGGCGCATTGAGCGCGGTGCGTCCTTTCGGGGCATAGCAGCGCAAGATCGGGACCGCGCGCGCGCGGTGGGCGCGGCACACTGCGCCGACCTTGCGGAGAGCGGCGATGAGTCCAGCACCTGTGTCTTCCCGGCAGCGCGGCATCGAACGTGCGCTCGCGCACCTGCAGCAGCGGCTGCAGGCGCGCGCGGCCTTGCCCGACCTGGCCGAGCTGGCCGCGGTGGCGCACCAGTCGCCGTTCCATTTCCACCGCGTGTACCGGGCCATGACCGGCGAGACCGTGGGCCGCACCGTGACCCGGCTGCGCCTGCTGTACGCCTTGCAGCTGCTCGCCGGCAGCGCATCGATCACCGAGATCGCGCTGGCCGTGGGCTACGAGACGCCGCAGGCGCTGGCCCGCAGTTTCCGCCATGCGCTCGGCGCCAGCCCCAGCCAGTTGCGCGCCGATCCGGCGGCGCTGGCCGCGCGCTCGCAGGCGCTGGCGCAGCCGCCGCGGCAGGCCGCGGACGCGCCGCCGGCGCCGTTGCAGGTGGCGGTGCAGACCCTGGCGCCGTTCGAGGTGGTGGTGCTGCGCCGGCGCGGCGCCTTCGACGCGCTGGATGCCGGCTTCGGCCGCCTGTTCGCCTGGGCGCAGCGCGCCGGCGTGGCCGAGCGGTTGCAGGCCCTGGTCGGCATTCCGCTCAGCGACCACCGCGACGTGCCCGCGCGCGAGCATGTATTCGAGTGCGCGATGGGTTTCGATGCGGTGGTGACGCCGCCGCCGCCGTTCGCGCTGCGCACGCTGGGCGGCGGCGCCTACGCGGTGCTGCGCCAGGTCGGCAGCTATGCGCAGCTGGAGGACGCGCTGGACCGGGTGCTGGGCGAGTGGCTGCCGGGCAGCGGCTACGCGCTGCGCGATGCGCCGCTGCATTACCTGTACCTGGACGATCCGGACACGGTGGCCGACGCCGAACTGCGCGCCGACGTCTGCGTGCCGGTGCAGCGCGCCTAGTTGGTGTCCTCCACGAACAGCATCTGCGGTGGCGGGTGCATCAGGAACCGCTGGTGCGAGATGTTCCAGGCATAGGCGCCGGCGAGCGGGAACGCCAGGCAGTCGCCCGGCGCCAGCGCCGCCACCGGCTGCGCCCGCGCCAGCACGTCCTTGGGCGTGCACAGCTGGCCGACCAGGGTGACGCGCGCATCGCGCAGCAGCGGCGGCTGCGTGCCGCGCAGCACCAGGAACGGATGGTCGTGGCCTTGCGCGGCCGGGGTGCGGAAGTGGTGGGTGCCGCCGCGGCCGATGGCGAACCATTCGCCATGGCTGCGCTTGATGTCGAGCACCTCCATCAGGTACCAGCCGCAGTTCGCGCTGACGTAGCGGCCCGGCTCCAGGCGCAGGCGCAGGCCGTCGCCATGCGCGCGCAGCAGCGCCGGCAGGCCGGCGCAGAACGTCGCCCAGTCGAACGAGGCGGCCGCATCGGCGTAGTTCACGCCGAAGCCGCCGCCGGCGTTCACCGTCAGCGGCCCCAGCGCATGGGCCTGGCGCCAGCCCTGGACGGCCTGCAGGTAGCCGCCGAGCAGATGCAGCTGCGCCTGCGCGTCGCACTGGTGCGACAGCAGATGGAAGTGGAAGCCGGCCAGCTGCAGCGCCGGGGCCTCGCGCAGCGACTGCAGGGCCGCGTCCAGGTCGAGCGCGTCCAGCCCGAACGGCGACGGCCGCCCGCCCATCATCAGGCGCGTGTCCTGCATGCCCGGCACGGCGATGTTCATGCGCAGGAACAGCGGCACGCGGCGCCCGCCGAGCGCGGCGATGCGCGCCAGCCGCTGCAGTTCGCCCAGGCTCTCCACGTGCAGCGTGCACTCGGCGATCGAGACGGCCAGCTGCAGTTCGCTGTCGAGCTTGCCGGGGCCGCCGAACAGCAGCGGCCGTCCCGGCTGGTGTTCGCGCAGCCACTGCAGCTCGCCGCCGGACGCCGCCTCGAAGCCGTCCACCCACGGCGCCAGCGTGCGCAACAGCGGCGGCTCGGCATTGGCCTTGGCCGCGTAGTAGAGCTCGCAGTCCGCGGGCAGCTGCGCGCGCATCGCCGCGGCATGGCGGCGCAGCGCCGCCAGGTCGTAGACGTAGGCGCACACCGGCGCGTCGCCGCGTTCGCGCAATTGCGCCAGCGCCGCCGCCAGCGGCGCCGGATCGATGTGCAGGCTCATGCCGCGGCCTGCCGCTGCGCCGGCGGCGCGATCGGGTTGGGCAGCAGGGTGTAGTCGGCATGGCGGTCGGCGCGCTGCAGCAGGCGCAGGCGCAGGTTGTTCTTGGCCGGCAGCGGCGCGCCGTCGAGCAGCGCCTGCAGCGCCGGCTGCGCGCCGTGGCGCCGCTGCCAGGCCTGGGCGATCTCGCCGACGATCCGCCACAGTTGCCGTTCGCGGCGGTCGTGGCCGTCGGCCAAGTGGAAGATCGCCTCGGCCAGGTTGTTGACCAGGGCGCAGTAGGCGATCCGGTTCCAGCCCTGTTCGGCGCTGTAGTACAGCGACTGCCGCGCGGTCTCCGACATGCCGTGCAGGCGCGCGGCCGGCCAGCGTGCCGGCAGCAGCTTGGTGCCTTCCAGGTCGCGGATCCAGACCCGCGCCGGCAGGCCGTCCACGCAGCCGATCACGGTGTTCTGCAGGTGCGGCTCGAGCACGATGCCGTAGTCGAACCAGGCGCTCCACACGCCGTCCAGCAGCAGCCGCGCGTAGGCATGGAACCAGGACGCGGTGGCCGCATCCAGGCTGCCGTAGCGGCCCGCCAGCGCCCGCAGCGGCGCCGCGCAGGCGGCATCGCCGCGCGCATCGAGGGTGAACAGCGCGCCGGCCACCTGCGGCTGGAAGCGTAGCCGTTGCGGTGCCGGGATCGCCTGCCGGTAGAGCATGCCGAAGCTTTCGCCGAGTTCGCGGCAGGCCTGCGCGTCGCCGCCCAGCGCGGAGAAATCCAGATCGGTGGCGGCCGGCTCCAGCAACACCTGGAAGCCCGGCACGCGCTGCGCCAGTTCGCGCCAGGCCGGCGCCAGCAGGCGGGTCAGCGCGACCGCGCTTTCCAGTTCGTACCAGGCGTTCTTGCGCACGCAGTTGGTCAGGCGCACATGCACCGACAGCTTGAGGAAATAGTCCAGCTCGGCGTGGTGGAGCGTGCGCACCGAGGAGGTCGGGCGCAGCGCCAGGCCGCGTTCGCCCAGCGGTTCGATCCAGCCGTGCGCCTGCGCCTGGCGCAACAGCGGATGCGCCAGCACGCGCTCGGCTTCCCACGGGTGGCACGGATACAGGTCCGGCCCGGCGCCGGCCTGCGCCAGCGTGGCGCGCACGTCCAGGCCCTGTGCGCGGTACAGGCGCGGGTCGATGCGGAACCAGAACAGCGGAAACTGGCTGCGCGCTTCCGGCGCGCAGGCCAGCACCTGCGCCAGCGGCACGCCTTCGCGGCTCTTCGGCGTCGGGTGCAGCGCGTGCCCCCACAGCATCGATTGTTCGGCATCGATCATCGCCTCGCCGCTGGGCGCGGCGGCCTCGGCGCAGCGCAGCAGCTGTGCGGTCACCGCGATGCTGTTGTCGCTCTGCGCCAGCAACTCGGCATTGAACGCCTCGCCGTCGGCCAGTTCCTGCAACAGCAGGCGCACCAGCGCGGCCGCGTCCAGGCAGTGCCACGGCTGTCCGTTGGCCTTGAGGTAGGGTGCCGAGTCGAAACGGCAGCGGCCCAGCGTGTCGGCCTGGGCCAGGCGGATGCACAGCATGGCGCCCGAGGGCAGGCGCAGGCGCAGCCAGCGCTCGCCGGCCGTGGCGATGCCGGGACGGTCCAGGCCGCGGTAGTCGAACTCGGCCTGGCCGCGGCCGATCGCCACTTCGCGCAGGTAACAGTTGAGCCAGCAGGTGATCGCCTGCGCCTGCGCCAGGCTGTCGTACCACGGGTCGTGCAGCGGTTCATGCATCGCGAGCTGGGACATGCGCGGTTCTCCGGACGGAAGTGAGCGAGAGGGCCGGCGCCAGCGCCAGCAGGGCCGCGGCGGTCGCGGCGAGGAACGGCACGGCCAGGCCGTGGCCTTGCACCAGGGCGCCGGCGAGCGCGCCGCCGGCCACGCCAGCGTATTTGCCGAACGCGTCGAAGCGGCCGAACAGCTGCCCGGCGGCGTGCGTGCCGGCCACGCCGGCGAGGCTGCGGTTGAGCCCGCGCAGCGCCATCCACATGCCCACGCCGAACAGCAGGCGCGCGCCGATCAGCCAGCCCGGCGCGTGCAGCGTGGCCTGCAGCAGGCAGGCCAGCGCGAACAGCGCCAGCCCGGCCGGCAGCGGCGAGGCGCGCTGCTCGCTGCCGCGCCAGCACGGCAGCAGCACCAGGTAGACCAGGTGCGGCAGGCTGTACAGCAGGCCCGCGGCGGCGGCGCTGCCGATGCCCTGCGCCTGCGCGTACGGCAGGAAATACGGGAAGGTCACCACCATCGCGAAGCAGAACAGGAACTGCGTGCTCCACAGCGCCCAGCGCTGCCGGCGCCGGCTGGCGTCGTCGTGCGCGTCGGCATGCGCCGCCGCGGCGGCATGGCGTGGCCGCGGCGGGTCGGCCGGCAGCCGCCAACTCAGCGCGAAGGCGAGCAGCGGCAGCAGCGCCAGGTAGCGGTACAGCGATTGCGCCGGACCCAAGGTGCTGGCCAGGCCGAGCAGCGCCGGCGCGGTGACCATCGCCAGCCGCGCCGAGAACTGGGTCCAGTCCAGCGCGCGCGCCAGCGGCCCGGTGCGCGCCTGCGTGGTCAGATAGGCGTTGGTCGCCGCCAGCGAGCCGCCGCAGGCGCCCTGCACGACCAGTCCGGCCACCAGCCAGCCCAGGTCCGGGGCGAAGCCGGCCATCGCGAAGCCCAGCGCCAGGCCGAGCTGCGCGCGCAGCAGCGAGCGCTTGCGCCCGTAGCGGTCGGCCAGCCGGCCCCAGGCGCTGGCGGTGAGCGCGGTGCACAGCGTCGGCAGCACGTACAGCACGCCGCTCCAGCCGATCGCCGCGCCCGGCGCCAGCTGCTCCAGCACGCGCGGCAGGAACAGCGGCATGCCCAGCGCGGTGAACGCGGCCAGGTAGTGCGCGGCCAGCACCGGGCCGAGGATCCGCCTCATCGCGATGCTCCGTGCGCCAGTACCGCGGCCTGCGCTGGCAACGGGGCAAGCGGCGACGCCGTCGCGGCAAAGTCCTCGCGCAGCAGATTGGGCGCGCTGTCGCCGTAGAACTTGTTGATGTCGGCGGCGCCGGTGATCTGCTTGCCGAGCAGGCTGCCGGCACTGAGCAGGTACTTCACCGGCAGCCGCGGCGCCGCCAGCAGCGCCTGCGCCGGCGCGGTGTCGATGCCTTCGGCTTGCAGCTCGCGCAAGGTGCCGTGCAGGCGCGCGCGCAGGCGCGCGTACAGCGGCGCGCGCAGTGCGGGCTGCGTTGCGGCCAGGCCTTCCAGCACCGCCTGCAGGTCGAGCTGCAGGATGATGGTGCAGAACATCCGCGCCAGCGCGGCCTCGTCGTCCACCGCGATGCGCGCGTCGCGCGGCGGCCCCAGTTGCGCCAGCTGCGGCCGCTGCGCATACAGCCGCGACAGCTTCACCCGCGCCGCGTCGTTGTCCTTCAGCAGCAGCCGCGGCGCGCGGCCGGGGGCGTAGATCAGCACGCTGTTCTGCTGGTTGGCCTCCAGCGCGATGCCGTAGCGCAGCCACAGCCGCAGGTGCACCTGGCACATCAACCCGAGGTAGGCGTCCCACCATGCGTGCAGGTCGCCGCCGTGGAAGCGCTCGGCCAGGTGCAGCGCCAGCGCGCGGCCGTCCGGCATCGCCGCGCACAGGCCGGCCACCGGCACCAGCGTCGCCTCCGGCAACGGCGGATAGCGGCGCAACAGATAGGCCAGGTGGCGCGCCTCGCCGACCTGGCCGGCGTGGGATTCGTCCACGTGCAGGTAGCGCGTGGCCAAGGCCGGATCGTCGCTGGCGATGGCGCGCAGCACGCGTTCGAACCAGTGCCCGTCGTACAGCGTGGACGGCTTGATCAGGCGCAGGTTGAGCGCGCCCAGGGTGCGCATCGGCAGCGGCAGCTTGAGGTGGTGGTCGGGATGCTCCAGCGGGATCACCGTGCGCACCGACAGCGACGGACGCACCTGCAGCCATGGCTGCGGCGCGGCGATCGCGCCGTCGGGCAGCGCGAAGCCGTCTTCGCCCAGGCGCGTGAAGGTCAGCGGGTGCAGCGGCCAGGCGACGTGGCTGGCGTCCAGCGCCGGCGCCAGCCCGAGCATGCTCGGGCGCGGCCAGAATGCCGGCGGCGGCGTGGTCTGCGTGGCCTCGGTCGCCGGCAGCGCCAGCCAGCGCAGCGCGAAGCGTGGCGCGAACTCGGGCGCGTAGTGCGGCAGCTGCGCGTCGTCCAGCCCGGCCTTGGCGCGCGCGGTCGGGTAGAACGGATGGTCGCGATGGCTGGCCAGCTGTTCGCAGCGGTAGGCGCGTTCGTGCGCATCGGCCGCGTCCAGCGCGGCGGCCAGCAGCGGGCGCTGTTGCGCGTAGGCCTGCCGCGCCAGCCCACGCTGGCGCACCGCGCAGTCCGCTTCGTCGGCATAGGCGCGGTGCAGATGCTGCGTGTCCGCGTCCAACCCCGCGCTCATCCGTGCCAGCCAGGTGTCGGCGCCGGATTCGAAGGCGATGCGTTCGCCATCGCGCAGCAGCCAGCCGTCGCTGCAGGCGCTGAGTTCCTGCAGGTAGCCGCGGCGTTGCAGCGGCAGCCACAGCTCGCCGTCGGGCAGGTGCGCGATGCGCCACCAGATCGCGCTGGGCAGCGGCGCCGGCCAGGCCGCGAGCAGCGCCGGCGGCGGCGTGGCCGCGGCGCCGCGGCTGACGATGCCGCGCAGGTCTTCGCGCAGGCAGGCGTCGATGATGCGCAGGTCGATGTAGCGGCGGTCGTCCAGGGTCATGGCCGCACTCCCGCGCCGGCCTCGATCCGCCAGTGCAACGGCGCCTCGGCCGCGGCCAGCGCGCGTTGCAGGTCGGGCGCGGCGTCGGCGAGCACGTCCAGCGCGCCCAGGTAGTCCTTGTTGGAGTGGCTGAGGCGGATGCTGTCGCCGGGTTGCCGCAGGCGCCGGTAGCGCGCCTCCCAGTGCGTGCCGGTGCAGGCCTGGTCGTCGCTGGCCGTGGCCAGGGTGCCTTCGGCATCGGCGACGTAGTAGCGCACCAGCGCGTGTTCGCGCTGCGCGCGCAGCGTCGGCAACGGCTGCCCCAGGTGCAGGCCGAGCACGCTGTCGAACCAGCGTCCGCCGAACATGCGGTCGAGCAGGAATTCGCGGCCGTCGCCGATGCTGCGGTAGTTGATCTCCACCAGCACCGGTCCGTCCGCGGTGAGGATGAATTCGCTGTGGCAGGCGCCGAAGCCGATGCCGAACGCCTGCAGCTGCGCCAGCGCCTGGCGCAGCGCCGGGGTGTCGGGATCGCCGCGCCAGCTGGCCTCGCATTCGACGAAATGCGGCGGCGGCGACAGGCGCACGTCGAAGCCGCCCAGCGCCTGCAGGCGCTGCCCGTCGCCGAGCGTTTCCAGGGTGAACAAGGGGCCTTGCAGCACGCTCTCCAGCAACACGCTGCGCTGCGGATGGCGTTGCCAGAAGTCTTCGAGATAGGCCTGCAGCGCGGCGGCGTCGGCGCAATGGCGCACGTCCAGGCTGGCCACGCCTTCGCGCGGCTTGGCGATCAGTGGCCATGGCGCCTGCGCCGGCAGCGGCGCGCCCGGCGCCAGGCTGCAGAACCACGGCGCCGGCAGGCCGCGCGCGCGCAGCCGCTGGCGCATCGCGGCCTTGTTCTTGGCCGCATAGCAGACCTGCCAGTCCTTGCCCGGCAGTCCCAATGCGGCGGCGACCAGCGCGGCGCTGGTCTGCAGATGGTCGCTGTTGCTGAACACCGCGCGCGGCTGTACTTGCGCGGTGCTGAGCAGGTCGAGCACGCCGAGCGGATTGAACACGTCGCACTCCAGCACCTGCACCGGCACCGCCGGCGGATGCCGGCGGAAGTGCGCCAGGTGCGCGTGGCCGTGGTCGGTCAGCAGCAGCACCGGCACGCCCAGGCGCTGCGCGGCGGGGACGAAGCCATCGGTCACCGCCGGATGGCAGACGTGGCTCAGGATCAGCAGGGGAGCGTCATGCGGGGTCATGATCGGTTCTCGTTCGGAAGACGGGGACGGACGCGCGCGACGCCGCGCGCGGCCGCGATCGGGCGGACACGGGAGAGCAAGCCGCGGCTGCGGCGGATCCAGGAGTTGCCTGGCGCACGCATCGGGCGCGCGCTGGGTGCGCGGCGAACGCGGCCGCGTTCGCCGTAAAGGCCCGCGTCTCCCGCGGGCGGCGGCGCGCCGGGTGGCGCGCGGTGCTGCAAACGCTAGCGCCGTCGTCCGGCGGCAGCGGCGATCAGAAGCGGTATTCCAGGCCGACGGTGACGCTGCGGCCCGGGGCCGGCTGCCGGCCCCAGGGACTGGTGTCGATGCCGCGGTACCAGTAGTTGCGATCGAACAGGTTGTTCACCGCCAGCGACGCGCTGAGCTTGCCGCTGTCGCGCTCGCTCAGCACCTGGCTCAGCTGCGCGTTCCAGACCCAGTACGCCGGCAGTTCGCCGACCGAGCCGATCGCGTTTTCCTGCACGGTATTGGCCGCATCGCTGAAGGCGCGGCTGAAGTAATAGCCCGACACTGCGACCGTGGTGTGACCGGGCTGGTAGGCGGCGCCGAGGCTGAACTGGTTGCGCGAGGTGTAAGGCACCCGCTTGCCGTCGTAGACGCCCGATTCCTGGCGCGCGTCCAGGTAGGCGTAACCGGCGTTGAAGGTCAGTGCACGCAGCTGCGCCGGGCTCCACTGCAGTTCCACCTCGCCGCCCTGGTGACGGGTCTTGCCGAGGTTGCGGTAGGTGCGGGTGGTGTTGTCGAGCTGGATCTGCTGGTCGAAGTCGATCAGGTAGCCGCCGAACTGCACGCGGGTGCGTTCGTTGGGCTGGTAGCGCGCGCCGGCCTCGTAGTTCCAGGCCAGCTCGGCGTCGAGGTTGTCGCCGTAGATGATCTGCGTGACCTGCGGCGCGCGCAGCGAGCGCTGCCCGTCGGCGTACAGGTACCACTGCGGCGTGGCCTGGAAACCCAGGGTCAGGCCGGGCAGCACGTCGCTGGTCTTGTTGCGCGTGCTGGCGCCGCTGGCGAGGTTGTAATAGCGCGAATCCACCCGTTCGTAGCGCAGTCCGGGGGTGATGGTGACGCGGTCGCCGGCCAGCCCGATCGCATCGCTGACGTAGGCGGCGGCGCCGCGGTCCTTGAAGCGCCAGTCGCGCACCAGGGTGTACACCCCGTCGCTCAGGCGGGTGTTGCCGACCAGGAAGTCGATGTCTTCGTTGATCGCGCGCGCGCCGACGGTCCATTGCTGGCTTACCGCACCGGAGCCCATCTTCCAGCTCAGCCGCGGTTCGCTGCCGTAGACCTTGAAGTCGCGCGGGGCGCTCTGCCGCAACTGCGGCGGCAGGTCGGGGCGCCAGGTCTCGCTGGACGCCGAGCGCATGCCGACGACGAAGTTGCGGCTGCTGCGCGCGCTGAAGTTGCTCCAGTCCAGGCGCAGGTCCTGCAGCGGGCCGAGGTCGCCGAACTCCTGCTGGTAGACCAGCGACGCGCGCGTGGTGCGGCCGGTGAATGCGTCGAGCGGCCGCGTCGACTGGCGCGTGTCGCGCAGATAGTCGGCGGTCGACAGGGCGCCGGCCATGTCCATGTCGGCCACGTAGCGCTGCACGCTGGCCTTGAGCAGCTTGTCCGGCGCCAGCCACCATTCGGCGCGCAGGCGCAGGTTCTTGATGTCGGTGTCGCTGTGCTCGCGCCAGTACTCGCCCTTGGTCCAGTTCGCGTCCAGTTGCAGGCCGAACGTATCGCTGGCGTAGCCGCCGGTGCTGATCGCGGTGTCGCCCAGGTAGTGCCCCGCGCCACCGGCGGTGACCTTCTGCCCCAGGGTGGTGGTCCAGGCCGTGGGGATGTCCGGGCTGATCAGGTTGATCACGCCGCCGACGTTGTTGGGGCCGTACTGCACCGCCGCGCCGCCGCGCACGATGTCGATGCGGTCGACTTGGTTCAGGCCGACCGGGAACAGCGACAGGCTGGTCTGCCCGTACGGCGCCAGCGCCAGCGGAATGCCGTCCTCGAGCACCTGCACGCGGCCGCTGCGGCTCTCGTACAGGCCGCGCAGCATGATCTGCGGCAGCGCGCCGGTGCCGGTCTCGTCGAACACCTTGATCCCCGGCACGCGCTGCAGCGCGTCGTCCAGCGAGCGGTTGGCGCCGTTGCGCAACTGCGCGCTGTCGATCACCTGGCGGCTGCCAGCGTAATGCTGCACGTCCTGCACGGTGGAGCGGCCGAGCAGGCTGCCCTGCACCTGCACGGTGTCGAGCTGGCGGATCCGCGCCGCCGCGTCCTGCGGGTCCTGCGGGTCCTGCGCCTGCTGGGCGATGGCCGCGGACGGGGCGAGCAGGGCGACGCCGACGGCGAGGGCCAGCAACGAAGGGGGAAGCGAAACGGTCAAGGCGAAGACTCCGGGGAACGAAGGATCAATGCGCGCGCAGCTCGGCGGCGTGCTGGCGCAGCGCGGATTGCAGCAGCGCGCGGTCTTCGCCGGCGAACAGCCACTGCAGGTCCGCCTGCGCCAGCCAATGCCGGCGTTGCGCCGCGTCGCGCGGATTGGGACAGAACGGGATGCCGGCGTCGGCGCAGGCCGCGGCGATGGCCAGCAACTGCGCCCACACCTGCGGATGGGTCGGCTGCGGGCCGACGCCCAGATCCAGCGCCAGGTCGAGCGCGCCTTCCATCACCAGCGACACGCCCGGCACCTGCAGGATCTGCGGCAGCGCCCGCACGCCGGCCGCGCTTTCGATCATCGGCACCACGCGCAAGGTGTGCCGGGTGCGCTCGATGTAGTCGGCCAGGGCGACGCTGCCGAAGCCGGTGACGCGGCCGCCGCTGATGCCGCGCCGGCCGCGCGGCGGGAAATGCGCGGCGGCGACCGCGCGTTCGGCCTGCTCGGCGCTTTCCAGTCCGGCCAGCACCACGCCGCGCGCGCCGGCGTCGAGCACCCGGCCGATCAGCTTGGCATCGACCTCGGGCACGCGTACCCAGGCTTCGCAGCCGCCGAGCTCGCAGGCGCGGATCGCGTGTTCCAGTTCGGCCGGCGAGCGCAGCACGTGCTCCAGGTCGAGCACCGCGAAGTCGTAGCCGAGATGGCCGAACATCTCGCACAGCAACGGGCTGGGTACCGAATTGAGCAACCCGATCTTGCAAGCCATGGGGGAGGGGCGAGCGTGGCTGGGGTAGGGGCTGCAATCCTGGCCCTAACGATAATGATTATCAAGTAGGTTTCGGCGGCGGCCGCTGCATTCGTGTAGACGCTTTTTGTGCGCGGCGGCACCTATGCGGGCGTGCAGCGCCCCGGGCCTGCCGTGCAGGCCCTTCCGAGAATGGTCGCGGAGTCCGCTTCAGCCCGGCGCGATGCGCATGGCGCGGTACGGCGGCGTCGCCATCACCATCTCGGCCAGCGAATAGGCCAGCTCGCGTTCGGCCATCACCGTGCCGTCGGCGCCGTGCTCGAGCAGGTGCTTGACCTCGGCATCGCTGTGCGCGCGGGCCAGCAGGGTCAGTCCGGGATTCAGCGCGCGCAGCTTGGCCAGGGCCTCGCCGGCCTCCAGCGGCTGCGGGATCGCCAGGATCGCGATCTTGGCCTTTTCCGGATGCGCCTCGGCCAGCACCCGGTCGGCGGCGGCGCTGCCGCGGATGCCGGGAATGCCGTCGGCGTGCGCGCGCTCCACGTGCTCGCGGTTGTCGTCGATCACCAGCACCGGCACCCCGCGCTCGCGCAGCACCGCGGCCAGGGTGCTGCCGACCCGGCCGTAGCCGATCACGATGGCGTGGTCGACCAGGTCAAGCGACGGCCCCGGCGGCAGTTCCGCCTCCACCGTCACCGGCGCCTCCACCGCCTGCCTGGCCTGCCAGCGGTCCAGCCAGGTGAACAGCAGCGGGTTGGCGATGATCGACAGCAGCGCGCCGGCCAGGATCAGGTCGCGCCCGGTCTCGGGCAGGATCGCCAGGCTCACCCCGAGCCCGGCCAGGATGAAGGAGAACTCGCCGATCTGCGCCAGGCTGGTGGAGATGGTCAGGGCGATGCCGGTGGGGTGGCCGAACGCGCGCACGATCACGAACGCGGCCAGCGACTTGCCCACGGTGATGGTCAGGAACGTGGCCAGCACCTGCCACGGATGCTCGAGCAGGATGTGCGGGTCGAACAGCATGCCGACCGAGACGAAGAACAGCACCGCGAACGCGTCGCGCAACGGCAGCGAATCGCTGGCGGCCTTGTGGCTGAGCTCCGATTCCTTCAGCAGCATGCCGGCGAAGAACGCGCCCAGCGCGAACGACACCCCGAACAGGGTGGCCGAGCCGAACGCCACGCCCAGCGCGATCGCCAGCACCGACAGGGTGAACAGCTCGCGCGAGCCGGTCGCGGCGACCTTCTCCAGCGCCCACGGGATCGCGCGGCGCCCGACCACCAGCATCACCACCACGAACGCGGCCATCTTCAGCAGGGTGATGCCCAGCGCGCCGAGGATCGAACCGGTGTCGGCGCCCTTCCCGCCGAGCGCGTCGGCCAGCGCCGGCAGCAGCACCAGCGCCAGCACCATCACCAGGTCCTCGACGATCAGCCAGCCCACCGCGATGCGCCCGCGCAGCGTTTCCAGCAGCCGCCGTTCCTCCATCGCGCGCAGCAGCACCACGGTGCTGGCCACCGACAGCGCCAGGCCGAACACCAGCCCGTGCAGGGTCGGCCAGCCCATGCTCCAGGCCAGGCCCCAGCCGAGCAGGGTGGCCACCGCGATCTGCGCCAGTGCGCCGGGGATCGCGATCCACTTCACTTCCATCAGGTCTTCGAGCGAGAAATGCAGGCCTACGCCGAACATCAGCAGCATCACCCCCAGTTCCGACAGCTGGTTGGCCAGCGCCTGGTCGGCGACGAAGCCGGGCGTGAACGGGCCGACGCAGATGCCGGCCACCAGATAGCCGACCAGCGGCGAGAGCTTGACGCGATGGGCGAGGGTGCCGAGGACGAAGGCGAGGGCGAGCCCGACCGCGATGATGTCGATGAGACTGGTGTCGTGATGCATGCAGATTCGCAGAACAAGAATGCCTGGAGTGTGGCCGATGCGGCTTTTATCGGCAAATCCGGCGCGTCGGCCGTGGTATCGGATAGCAGGTGTCGCGGACGGCGCGTCGACGCGTCGGTGCGTGTCGCATAGCGGCCGCCGGCCTATGGCCTCGCCAAGCGGCAGCTGTCTGCGCCGCAACGGGCGCCTGCGGTCCGCACGGCGACGCGGTGCCAGACCCGAAACGGAGGCGCTGCGGCAGGACATGCGTCGCGTTCCCATCGCCCCGCGCTGGCGCACTCCGCCGAGCGACGGCGGTGCCGTCCGATTGCGGTAAAGCCGCGCCACCCCGACAAAACGCCGACATGCGGTGCCGCGCGGGCGTGGAGAGATGGTGTGGCACGCCGCCAGCCCAATATCGGCGCCACTCTCACGGGTGCGTGATACGCGAAACCGTCAAAATGCGGCGGGTCCAGGACCATGCCGAATGAGAAGCCTGTCCCAGCATCCCTGCGATCCCCGCAAACCCGCGCCGCGCAAGGCGTTGCCGCCTTCTTGCGCGCCGCAAACTGTCTACTGTGCGGGTTCGCGCCGTGATGTATGTTTGCGCCAATTAGGCGTCCTGCCAAGGATCAAGGTGGCATGGCTACACTGAAAAAATTCGCTGGCGGCATCCTCCTGAGTGCGGCGTATTGCGCGCTCTACGTGTTCGTCTGGCACTGGTCGATGGACCAATGGTTCCTGCCCGCCGGCGTGCGCGCGGCGGCGTTGCTGTTCCTGCCGTACCGGCTCTGGCCCTATGTGTTGCTGGGCGATGCCGCCGCGTTGCTGACGATGCGCGTGCCGATGGCCAACCACGACGGGGTCAGCGAGGTGTGGGCCTACTTGAGCCCGTTCGTGGTGGCGCCCCTGTTCGCGTTGCTGCCGTGGGCTTTCCGCAGCCGCTTTCCCGGTTCGTCGGTGGTGCAGCGCTGGTTGCCGTTGCTCACCTTGGCCTTGGCGCTGTGGGGTTTGCTGGTCAACAAAGCGGTCAACGCGATGTTGGACGGGCCTGCCGCCTTCATCACCCTGGAAACCAGCGTCAGGTACTGGATCGGTAGCTACCTGGGCATCCTGATGTTCTTCCTGCCGACCTTGCTATGGCTGCATCGCAAGGCCGACAAATTCTTGCCCAGGAAATTGCTGCGCGACTCGGCGATCGCGGTCCTGGCAGTGGCCGGGATCTTCGCCCTGGCGATGCGCACGCCGGGCTTGCTGCACCAGTTCGTCCTGCTGATGTTGCTGGTGCCGGGCGCCTGGCTCACGCTGTCGTACGGCTGGCGCGGCTCGGCGGTTGGTGTGGTCCTGGCCAACCTGGCGGTCGCGATGTCGCTGCCGCGCTCGAACTATGCGGGCGCCTACGACCAGCAGACGTTCGACGTGCAGATGCTGGTCGCGTTCGCGGCGACCCTGCTGTTCGTGCTCGGCGTGAAGATTTCCAGCGCGTTCCGCCAGGCGCGGCACTTCGGCTATGCCGAGCAGCAGGCGCTGCAGGTCGCGCAGGCCAGCTACATGTCCGCCGAGCGCACGCTGCGCAACCGGGTGATCGAATACACCGACATCCATACCCATCTCAACAAGCTGCGCCGCGACATCGCCTCCTCGCTGAAGGAGCGCGGCCACTACGCAGCGGCCATGGAGATGAACCGTACCGGGGTGATCCAGGCGCAGCTGCTGGACGACTACGTCGCCGCGCTGTACCCGCTGGACATCGAGACCCACGGCCTGTACGGCGCGCTGAACTCGATCGCCTTCGCCAATGCCTGCGACACCGAGGTGGAGACGCGGCTGCGCGGCGAATCCCGGCAGCTGTCGATCGGCCTGCAGCTGGCGGCGTACCGCTGCGTGCTCAACGCGATGGAGGTGCTGCCCAGCGGCAGCCGCCATCGCATCACGGCGCGCGTGTGGAAAGCGCGCGGCCGGCGTGGCCTGGTGGTGACGATCGCCGCCGATCCGGCGCTGCTGGTCGCCAGGAGCGCAGCAGGCAAGCGCCTGGACGAGATCGAGTGGGAGCTGGCGAGCCGGTTGAAAGCCCATGACGGCACCTGCCGGCGCCGCCATGAGCTGAAGATCAGCTTCCTCGTCTCCGAACCGGTGGAGCGGCGTCCCCTCACTTCTTGATGGTGACGGTCCACGCGTCGCCGCTGTTGGTGCTGGCTCTTTGCACGGTGAAGTAGCGCGCATCGTAGACCACGGTGCCGCGGCTGTAGTCCAGCGTCTCGACGATGCTGACCCGATCCACGTCCTTGCCCATCGGGGTCACCCAGGCGGTGTTCTCGATGCGACCGATCGCGCCACGCACCTGCCCATTCGCGTCGTTGATCTGCAGATAGGTCACCCCGCTGCGCTCGAACTGGTAGATGCTCACGGTCGCGTTGGCCGACAGATCGGTGGCGGCCGGTGCGCTTTCGCCCAGCCCTTGCCTGGCGATCTGGCTGCCGCCGCCGGTGGGGCAGCAGCTCTGCGCGTGCGCACTCATGCTGAGCGCCGAGCACAGCAAGGCGCCCGACGCGAGCGCCGCGATTTTCGACATGTTCCATTCCATAGCTTTTTCCTTCCCCTGCTAAGGGTCTAGCGCCTGCCGTTCAGGCGATTCCACCTTACGCGAGTCGCAGCGGCCAGCTGTTGACAAATATGCGGTAAACAGATGGCGTTCCACCATAGATCATTGATAAGTCTGTGGATTGCATGGATGTCTACGGAAGTGACTTCCTTTGATTTCGGAGCTGTGCTAGCGCGCTCGAATCAATCGAAAATCAACGGCTGAAGATTCACCCGCGATCGCCACCTGCGCGCCGCGCGCGCAACAGAAAAGCCCCGGCGAACCGGGGCTTCCGTTTGCTCGGCGCCGGGCGCCGCAGCGCCTACGCGGTGCAGGCGCGCCTCACCATTTGTAGTTGACGTTGGCGTAGGCGAATGCGCCGTTGAAGCCGAACGGCGAGGAGGTGCTGTACGGCAGGTAGGTGCGGGTGCCGGCGCCGGCGCGCGACTGGTCGGGATATTCGTTGAGCACGTTGTCGCCGCCGATGGTGAAGTCCCAGTTGCCCAGCTTGTAGCTGGCGGCCAGGTCCAGCGTCCACTTCGCCGCGTAGGTCTGGTCGGCCGCGGCGGTGGTGCCGAAGTCGGTGAACTCGCCCCAGCGCGTGGCGGTGGCGGTGAACGCCCAGTCGCCCGGCGCCCACACGCTGCTCAGGAAGAACTTGTCGCGCGGCGCGCCCTTGGTGATGCGGCCGATCTCGGCGCGGCCGATGCGCACCGCGGTCGGGTCGATCGCTTCCAGCACCGCCGGGTTCTCGGCGATCTTCTCGATCTCGGTCTTGTTGTAGTTGTAGCCGGCGGTCAGGTCCAGGTTGCTGTTGCTCAGCGCGATCTTGTAGGTGCCGACCGCGTCCACGCCCTGGGTCTTGGTGTCGATCGCGTTGGTGAAGTAGCGGCCGCCGCCGATGCCCGCATAGCCGTTGGCCTGCAGGTAGTCGCGCACCGCGGTGGAGGTCAGGTTCTCCGACAGCACGATGCGGTCGTCGATGTCGATGCGGTAGGCGTCGACGGTGACGTACAGCGCATCGACCGGCTGCAGCACCAGGCCCAGGCCGTAGTTCTTCGACTTCTCCGCCTTCAGCGGCTCGGCGCCGAGCGCGACCGCGGCCGGATTGTCGGTGCGGAAGGTGCCGATCTCGAACGGCGTGGCGGTGACGCTGCCGTCGGGCTGGGTGACGTTGATGAAGTTGGTGGCGATGGACTGGAAATACTGCTGCTGCAGCGACGGCGCGCGGAAACCGGTGGAGGCGGTGGCGCGCAGCGCGATCTTGTCGGTGAACGCGTAGCGCAGCGACAGCTTGCCGGTGCTGGTATCGCCGAAATCGCTGTAGTTCTCGTAGCGCCCGGCCAGGCCGGCGGAGAACTTGTCGGTGATGTCGCCTTCCAGGTCGACGTAGGCCGAGTAGCTGTTGCGGTCGTAGTGGCCCGAATCGCTGGGCTTGAAGCCGGCGAACACCTGCGCGCCCGGCAACAGGCTGCCGTTGGCCGAGGGCACGCCGCCGTTGACGTAGGAGGCCACGTCGCCCGGCGACTCGTTGAACTTCTCGCCGCGCCACTCGCCGCCGAAGGCCAGCGTGACCGGGTAGGCCAGGCCGACGTCCAGCGACTTGGTGAAGTCGGCATTGAGCAGGTTCTGGGTGACTTCCAGGGTGCCGGCATAGAAATCGGTCGGGCTGGTCGTGCCGAGGCTGTTGTTGAGGCTGTTCTTGACCTCGAAGCTGAGGTTGTTGCGGCCGTAGTTGTAGCTGATGTCGATGCCCAGCCCGCCCTCGGTGCTGGCCTTGAAGCCGCCGACCCAGGACACGTCCTTGCTGACGTTGTAGATCTGCGGCAGGAAGCCGTCGGGATAGATCTCCGGGCGGTTGCGGTTGTCGCCGGACCAGCGGAAGTAGCCGTTGGACAGCACCTCGCGGCGGCTGAGCATGCCGTAGGAATAGAAGGTCAGGTATTCGGCCGGGCTGTACTGGCCGTTGTAGGAGAACGCGCCCTGGTCGATGTCCGGGTCGCCGTAGCGCTGCTGCACTTCGCCCTGGTACGGCTTGGCGCGGTCGGTCTGGTCCTGGTGGCCGGCCTGCGCGGCGAAATGCACGCTGCCGTTCTCGCCGAACTTGACCCCGGCGTCGCCGGACAACTGGTACTGCTCGCCGTCGCCGGCGCTGTACTTGCCGTAGCGCGCGGCGATGCTGCCGCCTTCGCCGCTGCCCTTGAGCACGATGTTGATGACCCCGGCGATGGCGTCGGAGCCGTATTGCGCCGAGGCGCCGTCGCGCAGCACCTCGATGCGCTCGACCGCGGCGATCGGGATGGTGTTGAGGTCGGCCGGCGACGAGCCGCGGCCCTGCGCGCCGTTGAGGTTGACCAGCGCGGTGGTGTGGTAGCGCTTGCCGTTGACCAGCACCAGCACCTGGTCGGGCGACAGGCCGCGCAGCTGCGCCGGGCGCACCGCGTCGGAGCCGTCGGTGATCGCCGGGCGCGGGAAGTTCAGCGACGGCACCGCGCGCGACAGCGCGGTGGCCAGTTCGGTGGTGCCGGTGGACTGCAGCATCTCCGGCGAGATGATGTCGATCGGCGACGCCGATTCGGCGACGGTGCGGTCGGCCACGCGGGTGCCGGTGACGATCACGGTATCCAGCGTCTGCGCGCTGGAGGACGTGCTTTGCGCGGACGCGGGCGCAGCGGCGGTGGCAACAAGGGCAAGGGCGATGGCAGTCGCGAGAGGGCTGAACGTGCGGGTCATTGGCGGGACGGCTCCAGGGCGGGGGAAGAGTCGGCGCCGCCGCATTCGCCATCACCCCCTCCCGGGTGTTGCGCGCATGGCGAATGTTGCGGCTGCGGCCATGGGTTACCGGCATATGTCGGGTGTGTCAATGTTCTGTTAAACCCGTGCGCGTGGTTGCATTTGCAACCACCGCTGCGTCACTTGCGGCAGCGGCGATGCGGCCGTTCTTCGCGTTCGTAGACAAAAACGAAAGGCCCCGCATTGCGGGGCCTTTCGGGTGTGGTCCAGTTCACGTATCGCGCCGCACTGGGCGACGCGATCGTGCCGATCACCAGCGGTAGTTGATCCGCCCGTACACGTAGGCGCCGTTGAAGCCGTACGGCGAGTAGTTGCTGTACGGCAGCATGCCGTAGGTGGAATTGACCAGGTTGACGGTCTTGTCCGGGTACTGGTCGAGCAGGTTGTCCGCGCCCAGGGTCAGGGTCCAGTTGTCGCTGGGCTTGAAGCTGGCCGAGGCGTCCACCACCCAGCTCGCGTCGTAGGTCTGGTCGCGGGCCGCGCTGGCCGAGTTGCGCACGGTGAAATCGCCGTAGCGCGTGGCGGCCAGGTTGAAGTCCCAGTGCTGCAGCTTCCAGGTGCCGCTGAGGATGATCTTGTCCTTCGGGAAGCTGTCCTCCAGGCGGCCGATCTCGTCGCGGCCCAGCGTGGTCTGGGTCGAGCCGATGTCCACCAGCGCCTGCGGCTGCTGCACCGCATGGGTGATCTCGGTCTTGCTGTAGCCGTAGCTGGCGGTGAGGTCCAGCGAACTGGCCGCGAACGGGATCGTGTAGGTGCCGACCAGGTCCACGCCGCGGGTGCGGGTGTCGGCCGCGTTGCTGAAGTAGCGCACGCTGGTGACGTTGGAATAGCCCAGGCCGCGCAGCTGCGCCAGCACCGCGGCGTCGTTGAGGTTGGAGGACAGCAGGATGCGGTCGTCGATCTTGATCTGGTACGCGTCCAGGGTCACGTACAGGCGCTCGACCGGCTGCAGCACCAGGCCCAGGCTGTAGGACAGCGAGGTCTCCGCCTTCAGCGGCGCGGCGCCCAGCGCCTGGGCCACGGCGCTGTCCACCGGGAAGGTGCCCGATTCGAAGAAGCTGCCGTTGATGTAGCTGCTGGTCACCGCCTGGTACTGCTGCTGCGCCAGCGACGGCGCGCGGAAACCGCTGGCCACGGTGCCGCGCAGCGCCACCTTGTCGGTGAACGCGTAGCGCGCCGACAGCTTGCCCGAGCTCTTGCTGCCGAAGTCCGAGTAGTCCTCGTAGCGGCCGGTGAGGCCGGCGGAGAACTTGTCGGTGAAGTCGGCTTCCAGCCCGGCGTAGACCGCGTAGTTGTGGCGGTCCGAATGCACCGCGTTGGCCGGCGAGAAGCCGGCGAAGCCCTGCGCGCCGCCGGTGGTGCCGGTGTAGGAGGCCAGTTCGCCCGGCGACTGGTTCCACTTCTCCTGGCGGTACTCGGCGCCGAAGGACAGCGTCACCGGGTACGCCAGGCCCCATTCCAGCGGCTGGGTGAAGTCGGCGTTGACGATGTTCTGGGTGTACTCCAGCGCGCCGTCGTAGAAGCTGCTCGGGCTGTCGGTGCCGAGGCTGTAGTTGATGCTGTTGCGGGTGTTGAAGTCGATCTTGTTGTAGCCGTAGTTGTAGCTCACGTCCCAGCCGAAGCCGCCCTCGGTGGTGCCCTTGAGCCCGGCCACCAGCGAGCGGTCCTTGGAGTACTGGTTGATCTCCGGCACGTAGCCGTCGGGGTAGGTCTGCGCCAGCAGCGCGCTCTGCCCGTTGTGGTTGCGCGAGCGGTAGAACGCGAACGAGGTGATGTCGCGGTTGCTGGCGATGGCGGTGGCGTAGCCGGTGACGTGGTCGCTGAAGCGGAACTCGCCGTTGGCCGAGACCGCGGTCGCGTCGACCTGCGGGTCGCCGTAGACGAAGGTGGTCTCGCCGATGCCCGGATAGTTGCCGGTGTTCGGCGCGGTGCCCTGGTAGGGGCCGGCGCGGTTGGTCTCGTCCTGCTGGCTGATCTGCCCGGCCACGTGCAGGCTGCCGCGGCCGTCGCCGAAGCCGATCCCGGTATCGCCGGAGAGCTGCGACTTGGCGCCGTCGCCGGCCGAATACTGGCCGTGGTCGACGGCCAGGCTGCCGCCTTCGCTCGAGCCCTTGAGCACGATGTTGATGACGCCGGCGATGGCGTCGGAGCCGTACTGCGCCGAGGCGCCGTCGCGCAGCACTTCCACGCGCTCGATCGCCGCGATCGGGATCGCGTTGATGTCCACCGCGGAGGCGCCGCGGCCGATGCTGCCGTTGACGTTGATCTGCGCGGAGGTGTGGCGGCGCTTGCCGTTGACCAGCACCAGCACCTGGTCCGGCGACAGCCCGCGCAACTGCGCCGGGCGGATGCCGCTGGTGCCGTCGGTCAGCGCCGGGCGCGGGAAGTTCAGCGAGGGCAGCACGCGCGACAGCGCGGTGGCCAGCTCGGAGGTGCCGGTGGACTGCAGCGCTTCGCTGCTGATGATGTCGATCGGCGACTGCGACTCGGCCACGGTACGGTCGCTGACCCGGGTGCCGGTGACGATGACGGTGTCGAGCGTGTTCGGGGTGTCGGTGGTGGACTGGGCCAGGACCGGAGGGGCGGAGAGGGCGGCGAGCACGGCGCTCGCCAACAGGGACAACGGACGGTTCATGGAAACTCCAGCAGATGCCAAAACGGCAAAGGGGGCGGTCGCTGCGCGACGCCGGCCAGCGAGCCTGCCCCAGGGATCGTTATTATTATTTAACAAACGCGCCGCAGCGCAGCATGCCTCAGCATGTCCTTATGCTTTCCGGTTCTAAGTCGAGTGGTCGTCGGCCGCATCGGCTCAGGCCGCCCACGCCCTGCGACGTAGCGACCTGTGCCGGATGCGGCAGTGCGGCTGGCCTGGAGGCTGCCCTAGAAGCGGTAGTTCACCCGGCCGAACCAGTAGCGTCCGTTGAAGCCGAACGGGGACAGCGACGAGTACTGCAGGCCGCTGGGGCGATCCTCGTAGATGTTGTTCGGCGCCGACCGGGTCGGGTACTGGTTGGTGAGGTTGTCCGCGCCCACGCTGAAGGTGAGGTCGCGCCAGGTGTAGCTGGTGGACAGGTTCAACAGCCAGCGTGCGGCGAAGCTCTGGTCCTGGCTGCCGTCGGCGTTGTCGCCGCGGCGGGTGACCGCGCCGTAGCGGGTGGCGTCGCCGCGCACGCTCCAGCCGGCGCGGTTCCATTCGGCGCTGAGCACGTACTTGGTGCGCGGGGTGGCGTCGGTCAGCAGGCCCTGGCTGGCGCGCCGGAAGTTGGGATCGGAGACCTCCAGGATCTCGGTCTTGTTGTAGTTGGCGCTGAGGCTCAGGTTGAGCGTGCCGGCCTGCTCCAGATCGACCGGATAGTTGTTCACCCAGTCGACGCCGCGGGTGCGGGTGGTCGCGCCGTTGACGAAGAACTGCACCGCGGTGACCTGCCCGATCGGCTCGGCCAGCGAGAGCTGGTCCGAATACAGGATCTGGTCCCAGATGCGGATCTGGTACAGGTCCAGGGTCGAGCTGAAGCCGGTGCCGGCCTGCCACACCGCGCCGACGCTGTAGTTGCTGGATTTTTCCGGGGTCAGCGGCTTGGCGCCGAGCGCGATGGCCACCGGGTCGGAGGTGCGGTAGGTGCCGATCTGGGTCAGCTGCCCGTTCTGCAGCAGGGTCACCACCGAGGCGTAGTTCTGCTGCGCCAGCGAGGGCGCGCGGAAGCCGTTGGAGACGGTGCCGCGCAGGGCGAAGGCGTCGCTGAGCTGGTAGCGCGCCGACAGCTTGCCGGAGCGGGTGGAGCCGGCGTCGCTGTAGTCCTCGTAGCGCGCGGCCAGGCCGCCGGAGAGTCTTTCGGTCAGGTCGGCCTCCAGGTCGGCATAGACCGCCTTGCTGTGCCGCTCGAAGTTGCCGGCCACCGCCGGCGACAGGCCCGGGAACACCTGCGAGCCGCCCGGATAGGCGCTGCCGGTGTCCGGGTTGATCGTGGCCGGGTCGAAGAAGTACGAGTCCGGCGAGCCGGCGTTGACCGCGTACTTGTCCTGCCGGTATTCGGCGCCGAAGGCGAGGTTGACCGGATAGGCCAGGCCCCAGTCGAAGGCTTTGCTGGCATCGGCATTGAGCACGCCCTGCCTGTTGCGGAAGCCGCCGGCATTGAAGCGGGTGGGCGAGGCGCCGGTGGTCCAGTACAGATTGGTGTTGATGGTGTTGCGCAGGTTGAAGGTCACGTCGTTCTCGCCGTAGTCGGCGGAGACGTCCCAGGTCCAGTCGCTGTCGGTGCTGCCCTTGAGGCCGAGCACCGCGGCGCGGTCGTTGGAGGGGTTGTAGATCTGCGGCAGGAAGCCGTTGGGATAGATCGCCTGCACGTTGCGGTCGCTGTTGTCCCAGGCGCGGTAGTAGCCGTTGGACACCACCTCGCGGCGGCTGAAGTTGGCGTAGCCGTACAGCTCGACGCGCGGGGTCAGCGCGTAGCTGAAGCCGAGCAGGCCTTGGTAGGTCTTGACCGCGGGATCGCCGTAGCGCTGGTACGGAATGCCGCTGGGGTTGTCCGCGCCGGCCAGCGTGGTGGCCTTGTCGGCGTTCTCGGCGCGGTTGGTGTTCATCGCGTTCTGGTAGTTCCAGGACAGCCGCACCCAGCCGGGTGCTTCGCCGTCGTTCGCGCCGCCGAAGGCCAGCCCGTACGAGCCGTCCACGCCGTTCTGCGCGCCATCGCCCTTGTCCATGATGCCGCCGTTGACCGAGACGCTGTTGCTGCCGGGTTTGGCGCCGTGCTTGAGCACGATGTTGATCACCCCGGCGATCGCATCGGAGCCGTACTGCGCCGAGGCGCCGTCGCGCAGCACCTCGATGCGCGCGATCGCCGACATCGGGATCGAATTGAGATCGGCCGGCGCCGAGCCGCGGCCGACCGACGGGTTGTAGTTGACCAGCGAGGTGGTGTGGTAGCGCTTGCCGTCCACCAGCACCAGCACCGCGTCCGGGGACAGGCCGCGCAGGGTCGCCGGGCGCAGCGCGTCGTTGCCGTCGTTGATCGCCGGGCGCGGGAAGTTCAGCGACGGCAGCAGCTTGCCCAGCGCACTGCCCAGGTCGCTGGCGCCGGTCGCCTGCAGCGATTCGGGGCCGATGATGTCGATCGGCGATTGCGACTCGGCCACCGTGCGGTCGGCGATGCGGGTGCCGGTGACGATGATGTTGTCCAGGGTCTTGGGGGCCTGGTCCTGCTGGGCGACGCTGGTGCCGGAGGCGAGGGCGAGCAGGAGGGCGCTGGCCAGGGGGAGGGGGCGGGGCTTCATCGTACGGAGACTCCAGTGGCTGGGGGATGGCGTGGGTCTGAGTGCCCGGAGGCAGTGCGGCGTGCTGCGGTGCGGCGATGAATCCTCCCGATTGAAATGTTTTTTTAACCAAGGCGCGTATACAAAAACGGGAGTGGGTCCAGGAGCGGGGCGACGGGCAGCCTCGGCTCGCGGCCCGCGCGCTGGGCGCACGCGCGTGGTTCTGGCCGGGATCCGGGGTGGGCCATCCGGGACGAAGCGGATACACTGCCGCCTCGATCGTCGAGTGCCCCCCTGTCCGTGATTTCCCTTAGAAACTTCGCCATGCGCCGCGGCGAGCGGCTGCTGTTGTCCAACGTGGATCTGACTCTGCATGCCGGCTACCGCGTCGGCGTGGTCGGGCGCAACGGCACCGGCAAGTCGAGCCTGTTCGCGGCGATCCGCGGCGAGCTGGAGGCCGACAAGGGCGACGTGGAGCTGCCGGGCAAGCTGCGCACCGCCAGCGTCGCCCAGGAAACCCCGTCGCTGCCCGATCCGGCGCTGGACTTCGTGCTCGGCGGCGACACCGAGGTGGCCGCGGCGCTGCAGGCCGAGGCCGACGCGCTGGCCGCCGAGGACTGGGAGGCGGTCGCCGCCGCGCACGTGCGCCTGGAAGAGGTCGGCGGCTACGACGGCACCGCGCGCGCCGGCAAGCTGCTGCATGGCCTGGGCTTCCCGGCGGCGACGCATTCGCGCCCGGTCAAGGACTTTTCCGGCGGCTGGCGGGTGCGGCTGAACCTGGCGCGGGCGCTGATGATGCCCTCGGACCTGCTGCTGCTCGACGAGCCGACCAACCACCTGGACATGGACGCGGTGCTGTGGCTGGAGCAGTGGCTGCTGAAGTACCCGGGCACGCTGCTGCTGATCAGCCACGACCGCGAATTCCTCGACAACGTCGCCACCCACACCCTGCACCTGCACGGCGGCGGCGCCAAGCTGTACGTCGGCGGCTACACCGATTTCGAGCGCCAGCGCACCGAGCAGTTGCGCCAGCAGCAGATCGCGCACGAGAAGGAACAGGCCGAGCGCGCCCACCTGCAGAGCTTCATCGACCGCTTCAAGGCCCAGGCCAGCAAGGCCAGCCAGGCGCAGAGCCGGATGAAGCGGCTGGCGAAGATGGCCGGCACCGAGGCGGTGCGCGCCGAGCGCGAGTTCCGCATCGAGTTCGCGCAGCCCAACCGCTTGCCGCATTCGCTGATCCGGCTCAACCACGCCGACTGCGGCTACGGCAGCGAGGTGATCCTGCGCCAGGCCGGTTTCGGCCTGGAGGCGGGCGACCGCATCGGCCTGCTCGGCCCCAACGGCGCCGGCAAGTCGACCCTGGTCAAGAGCCTGGTCGGCGAGATCCCGCTGCTGAGCGGCGAGCGCAGCGCGCATCCGGACCTGCGCATCGGCTACTTCGCCCAGCACACGGTGGAGTCGCTGCACGAAGGGCAGTCGCCGATCGACCATTTCCGCGAGATCTCGCCGGACGCCTCGATCCAGGCGTTCCGCGACTTCCTCGGCAAGTGGAATTTCCCCGGCGACCGCGCGTTCGAGGTGGTGGACGGCTTCTCCGGCGGCGAGCGCGCGCGCCTGGCGCTGGCGCTGATCGCCTGGCAGCAGCCCAACGTGCTGCTGCTCGACGAGCCGACCAACCACCTGGACCTGGAGATGCGCGAGGCGCTGGCCGAGGCGTTGAGCGACTTCGAGGGCGCGATCGTGATGGTCTCGCACGACCGCCACCTGATCGGCCTGGTCTGCGACACGTTCTGGCGCGTGGCCGACGGCGTGGTCGAGCCGTTCGCCGGCGACCTGGACGAGTACGCGGCATGGCTGCGCAGCCGTCCGGCCGCGCAAGGCACCAAGCAGAAGATGGCCGAGGTCGCGCCGACCCCGCCGCCGCCGGTCAAGCCGCTGCCGGCGAAGAAGCCGCCGAACCCGCACAAGCTGGCCGCCGCCGAGAAGCGCGTGGGCGAGCTGGAGGCGGGGCTGGCCGAGCTCGACCGCCAGCTCGCCGACCCCAGGCACTACGCCGACGTGGAGAAGATGGCGGTGCTGGGCCGCGATCGCGAAGCCACCGCGCAGCAGCTGGCGCAGGCCGAGCAGGCGTGGATGGAGTTGATCGAGGGCGCCTAGCGCGTTGCGCTCGCATCGCGCGCGCGCGCCGCCGCAGTCTTTTCCGGTGCCGCGTGCGGACGCCTGTTCATGCGCACGCCAATAAGCTTTTGCCGACGACAGCAGCCAACAGGACCGGCCTACCATGATCAGCGGCATCATCAGCCCGGACGACTATCTCGCCGCGCAGCGCCTGCACCAGCGACGCCCGCTGCGGCGCGCGCTGACGCTGATGGCGGTGCTGGTGCTTGTCGGGATGCCGCTTGCGGTGTTCGGCAGCAGCGACGGCGTCCCGCTGATCGGCTTCGTTCTGATCGGCGCCGGCGGCGGCGGCCTGATCGGCCTGGCCCTGCAGCACGGGTGGATACTGCCGCGCAAGCTGCGGCGGCTGCATGCGCAACAGGCGGCGCTGCGGCATGCCATCACCTATGCCTGGGACGAGAACGGCCTGGAGGTCACCTGGTCGGGCGGGCAGGCGCGCCGTCCCTGGACCGACTTCGTCCGTTATCGAGAGAGCCCGCAGGTACTGCTGCTGTATCACAACGACATGCTGTTCGACCTGGTGCCCACCTCCTGGTTCGCCGATGCGGCCCAACGCGAGGCGTTCCGGCGACTGGCATCGCGCGTGGGAAGCGATTCCGCCCGCGCCGTGTAGCGAACCGCCGGCCAGGTGCCTGCGGCATCCGTGCGCACCGCTGAAGGAGCGTGGCCGACGCCTGGTCCATGCCTGCGGCAGTGGCAGGGCGGATGGCCGCGGCAGCGCCCTGGCGCTTGCCGGCCCGGCGCCGGGGTGCTGTGGCTCGCTCAGGCGGCGGCGCTGGCCACGACCAGCAGACCGCCGGCGATGGCGGCCCAGTCCAGCGGCGTGCGCGAGCGCAGGCTGCGCAGCGACGGGCGCGCCGTCGGCGTCGGCCGCAAACCGGCCTTGAGCCCCATCAACGCCAGTCCGGCCGCGCTGAGCGCCCAATGCCATTCGCTCGCGCCGCTGCGCAGGAAATAGGCCAGATGCAGCACGCACAGGCAGGCCAGCACTGCGGCCAGGACGACGTCGCGCGAAACCAGGGCCGGACGAGCGGCCATGACGGTACGGTTCATTGCGTGTTCCCCCCGAAACAGGATCGCCTTCCCCAGGCGCACGTTACGACTGCGACGCTGATCATAGTTCCACTTCTGGAGGCAGCCAAGCGGCAGTGCACAAATTTTTCACATGGCTTGGCTTATGGGGCCTCGCGATGGCCTTGCCGGTGCCCTGCCTGGCCAGGTGCGGCGGCCGCGGCTGGCTGCGCGTGCGATGGCCGGAACCGGCCCCGCTCTGCGTTGGACATGGAATGTGGTGGCGACAGGCGTCGGCGCCGCATGCGGGCGCGCGGGCGGCGGCCGCTCTGGAGACGACCTCAAGGAGAGCGGCATGAACCGAGTCATGGCAACCGTGATGCTTTTGGCCCTGCTGGCCGGCTGCGCCAGCTATGGCCAGCAGCGGACGCAGCGGGCGATCTGCCGCGAGGCCTCGTCCCTGTCCAGCGGGTGCAAGGCGGCGGAGTTCATCGTGCTGGACGGCGATGGCACGGTGCCGGCGCCGGCACTGGCCTTCGTCGAGTTCGACCAGAACGGCGCGCCCTACGATCCGGCATCGATCGACGATGTCATGGGCAAGATCGCCGCGAGCGCTGCGCTGCCGCCGCAACGCCTGCTGCTGGTCGTGTTCATCCACGGCTGGAACCACAACGCGGCGCAGGGCGACGGCAACGTCATCGCCTTCAAGGCCTTCCTGCGCCAGCTGCAGGCGCAGGAGCAGGTGCTGGCGGTGGGCAAGCGGCGTGCGGTGGTCGGCGTCTACCTGGGGTGGCAGGCCAAGGCCTCGGACAACAGCCTGCTCGAACTGCTCTCGTACCGGGACAAGAAGGAGTTGGGGCTGACCACCGGCGTGGAGGGGGTACGCGGCGTGCTGGCGCGCCTGGCCGAGCTGCGCCGGGCCGCGCCGGAGAGCCGCCTGGTGCTGATCGGGCACAGCTTCGGCGGCGGCGTGTTGTTCACCGCGGTCAAGGACCGCATCGTCGCCGCCGTCGGCGATCCGCAGGCGCGTCGGCAGAAGGCGTATGGCGATCTGGTGATCCTGCTCAATCCGGCGATCGAGGCCGAACAGTTCGTCGCGCTGCACCAGGCCGTCGCGCAGACCGCGTTCGCGGCGTGCGAGCCGCTGGCGATGGCCAGCTTCACCTCCGAAGCCGATACCGCGCTGTCCAGGGAATTTCCGCGCGGCATGCGCTTGTTCTATCCGCAGCGGCTGGCGGCGGCGAGCGCGGACGAGGCCGAACTGATCACCACGCCGTACGGCTTGTATGCGCCATTTTCGCGCTATCGGCTGCGCGTGCTGCCCGGAGCGACCGTGCAGACCGCGTTGACCCCGGCGGCGTTCTCCGCGGCGGCACGCACCTGGGGCGGCTTCAGGGCCGGCACCGGCGCGTTCGCGCTGGGCGGGATCGAATTGGCGCCCGGCACGGCGCAAGCCCCGCAACCGCAACCCTGGGTGCCGTTGTTGAACGTGCGCGTGGACAAGGCGCTGATCCAGGAGCACAACGCGATCTGGGATCCCAAGTTCGCCTATTTCATCCGCGGCCTGGTCGGCATGGAATTCGCCAAGGGCGACGCCTGCCGGTGAGCCGGCGGCGCGCGCGCCATCGACCGTGCTCGTGCGCGCCGTGGCGTGATCGCACGCTGGCGCAAGGCCGAGCCGCGGCGCGCGCTGCGCTCAGCTTGCCGCGCGCTGCCGCTCGGCCAGCAGCCATTCGCGCAGGCGCCGCCCGGCATCGCTTTCCGCGCGCGAGCGCAGGCGGGTGAGCCAGTAGCGCCCGGCGTCGATGCGGACCGGGAACGGCGCCAGCAGGCGCCCGGCGTCCAGGTCCTGGGCGAACATGGGCAGCGGCAGCAGGGCCACGCCCGCGCCGGCCGCCGCGGCGCTGGCCAGGGTCAGCGACGAGTCGCAGATCGGCCCGCTGGCGACCACCTCCGGCGCCGCGGCCGCCTGCAGCCAGCGCGGCCATTCGTCCAGCCGATAGGAGCGCAGCAGCGGCACGCCGCCGAGGTCGGCCGGGGTGCGCAGCGCGCGCGCCAGCGCCGGCGCGCACACCGGCGCGAACGGCGCATCCAGGATCGGCGTGGCGCACTGGCCTTGCCAGTCGCCGTCGCCGAAGCGGATCGCCAGGTCCAGGCCCTCGCCGGCCAGGTCGACCCGGTTGTTGTGGGTGTGCACGCGCAACTCGATGTCCGGGTGCGCGGCGTGGAAGGCGTCCAGGCGCGGCAGCAGCCAGCCCACCGCGAAGGTGCCGACCACGCCGACGCTCAGCGTCTCGCGGTAGCGGCCGCCGGCGAAGCGTTGCAGGGTGGCGGCGATGCGGTCGAAGGCCTCGGTCAGCACCGGGTGCAGGCGCTGGCCTTCGTCGGTCAGCGCCACCCCGCGCGGCAGGCGCTGGAACAGCACCACGCCCAGGCGCGCCTCCAGCCGCTTGATCTGGTGGCTCAGCGCGGCCTGGGTCACGCACAGTTCGTCGGCGGCGCGGGTCAGGTTCTGGTGCCGTGCGGCGGCCTCGAAGGCGCGCAGGGCGTTCAGCGGCAACTGCGGGCGGATCATCGCAAGGCATCAATTATTTTCATGATTGCGATTGAATAACCTCGCTGGTGGGCCGTGGTCAAGCTGCGCATGATCGTGGCTTCCGACGGAGGTGGACGATGCTGGCGAGACGACGATTCCTGCAGGGCATGGGGCTGGCGGCGGCCGCGCTGGCGGTGCCGGCGGTGGAGGCAAAAGTGCCGCAGAGCAGAGCGCAATCGCTGGCGCAGCGGCTCGCCGGGATCGAGCGGCGCGCGGCCGGGCGGCTGGGGGTGACGCTGCTCGACGGCGGCGGCAGGGTGCTCGGCGGGCAGCGCCAGGACGAGCGCTTCCCGATGTGCAGTACCTTCAAATTTGTATTGGCGGCCGCGGTGCTGCAGCGGGTCGATCGCGGCGAGCTGAGCCTGGAACAGCGGGTCGACATCCGCGCCGCGGACATGGTGGCGCATGCGCCGGTCACCGAGCGCCATGTCGGCGGCGCGCTCAGCGTGGCCGAGCTGTGCCGGGCGACGATGCTCTACAGCGACAACCCGGCGGCCAACCTGCTGTTCCCGCTGGTCGGCGACCCGCCGGGACTGACCCGGTTCCTGCGCTCGCTCGGCGATCCGGTGACCCGCAGCGACCGCCACGAACCGGAGATGAACCAGTTCGCCGCGGGCGATCCACGCGACACCACCACGCCGGCGGCGATGGCCGCGACCCTGCGCGCGCTGCTGCTCGGCGACGCCTTGCGGCCGGCCTCGCGGCAACGCCTGACCGAATGGATGATCGACAACCGCACCGGCGACGATTGCCTGCGTGCCGGCCTGCCGCGCGGCTGGAAGATCGGCGACAAGACCGGCAGCAACGGCACCGACACCCGCAACGACATCGCCATCGTGTGGCCGCCGGGCGGGCGCACGCCGTTGCTGCTGACCGCCTATCTCAACGGCGCCAAGGTCGACAGCGCCGCACGCGACGCGGCGCTGAAGGCGGTGGCGGTCGCGGTCCACGAGACGCTCGCCGGCTGAGTGTCGTGCCGTGCGCGTTGAGGCCGCAGGGGCCGCGGCGTGCCATGCGCTCGTGTCGCCGCCTGTGCGCGCATCGATCCGGTTCCGCGCTGTTCTTCGCCCGCGGCGCGCGCAGCCGCGGCGCGCCGTGCCCGTGAATTGCCGCCGGCCTCGTCCCTGAAGACCAGACGCGGCGTGGTTTCGCGCATCCCCTTCGTTTCCCGTCTCGCCATCCAGGAGTTCGACCATGCACAGGCTTCTCCGTTGTTCGTTTGCCGCGATCGCGCTTCTGCTCGCCCATGCACCGGCGCAGGCGGAGATCTGGCAACCAGCGCCCGGTCACGTGCAGGTGCCGATCTGGCCCGGCGCGGTACCCGATGCGTTGCCGCATCCGAAGCCGGAATCGGTCGGTCCCGGCCCGGGCAGGGCCAACGACGTCAGCCGGCCGACGATGACGGTGTATGCGCCCGCCGGCCGCAACACCGGTGCGGCGGTGGTGGTGTTTCCCGGCGGCGGCTACCAGATCCTGGCGATGGATCTGGAGGGAACCGAGATCTGCGACTGGCTGACCGCGCGCGGCATCACCTGCGTGCTGCTGAAATACCGCGTGCCGAACTCGGGGCCGACCTGGACCAACGGCGGCCGCTACTACCCGAAGGTACAGACCGCGCTGCAGGATGCGCAGCGCACGCTGGGGCTGTTGCGCCAGCATGCGGCGCAGTGGGGGATCGATCCGCACAAGGTCGGAGTGATGGGTTTTTCCGCCGGCGGGCATCTGGTGGCCGCGACCAGCACGCATTTCGCCAAGCGCACGTATCCGGTGGTGGACGCGGCGGACGCGGAAAGTTGCCGTCCCGACTTCGCCATCGCCGTCTATCCGGGCCACCTGTGGGCGCACGAGGACGAGGACCACGCCACGCGCGATCCGACCCGCCTGGACCTGCGCCCTGACATCACCGTCGGCGCCGATACGCCGCCGACCTTCCTGCTGCAGGCCGAGAACGACGAGGTGGATGGCGTGTCGCAGTCGCTGGCCTACTACGTCGCGCTGAAAGAGGCCGGCGTGCCGACGGAAATGCACCTGTACGCGCAGGGCGGCCATGCCTTCGGCCTGCGCGCGGGCAAGCTGCCGGTCGCGCAGTGGCCGCACCTGGTGGAAACCTGGCTGGGGAGCATCGGCATGCTGGGCGCGGCCGACGCGCGCTGAGGATCGCGGTGGCCGTCGCGCAGCCATCGCGCCAGGCGAACGCGGCAACGCTCAGCCGAGCGGGCCGAGCGCGCCCATCACGATCGGATCGTCCTGGTACAGCCGCGCCGGCCCGCCCATGGCCGGATCGCTGACCCCGTGCCTGCCGGTTTCCACGCGTCCGGCCAGGCGCTGGCGCGCGCCGTCCTGGACCAGCCACAGGTCGTACCAGCCGCCAGTCGGCGACGCGCTCCAACTGCGCCGTTGTTCGGCGCCGGGCGCCAGCAGCACGCTGTCGTGCGGTTGCGCCCGCGCATACGCGCCGGGCTGCAGTTCCACGCGCAACGCGCTGCTGCCGGGATTGCGCAGCAGCAGGCACAGCGCCTGCGGATCGTGCGCGTCCTGGGCGATCTCGGCGTGCAGCGGCGGCGCGTCGAGGTCGCCGCGGTAGTGGCGGTGGAAGCCGTTGGGGCCGAGCAGCCACAGGTCGTAACTGCCGTCGTAGGTGGTCCAGGTGGCGTCCAGCGTCGCGCCGGCGCCGACCGTGTAGCGCCGCGGGATCGCCGCCAGGTCGTAGCGGTCGTAGACGTGCAGTACCGCGGCCGCGCCGGGATTGGCCATGCGCAGCAGCACTTCGCCGCGCGCGTCCACGTGCTGCAGCTGCACCGTCGGGCGGTACGGCAATGCCCGCGAGCGGCGCACGCCGAACGGCTGCTGCGGCGCCTGCACGGTGGCCGGCAGCGGCGGCAACGCATGCTCGTGCAGCGCGGCCGCGCGCGCCGCGGTGGCGCCGACGTCGGGCAGGGAGGCGAAGAACGGACGCGTATCGGCCTGGCGGAAATCGAAGGCATCCAGCAGGTCGCCGCAGACCGCGCGGCGCCACGGCGTCAGCCCGCTGGCGGCGACACCGAAGCGGCGTTCCAGCAGGCGCAGCACCGAGGTGTGGTCGTAGACCTGCGAGTCGATCCAGCCGCCGCGGCTCCACGGCGAGATCACGTACATCGGCACCCGCGGACCCAGCCCGTAGGGCCGGCCGCGCAACTCGGGCAGGTCGGCCTTCTCGTCGCCTGGCGCCGGGTGCAGGTGGTATTCGCCCTCGGTGTCCACCGTCGAGGCGCCGGCCCAGCCGCCCGCCGCGGCGGGGTCGGGCGAGGGCGGCGCCGGCGGCGGCGCGTGGTCGAAGAAGCCGTCGTTCTCGTCGAACATCAGCAGCAGCGCGGTGCGCGACCACACCTTCGGATCGGCGGTCAGCGCATCCAGCACGCGCGCGGTGTAGGCCGCGCCCTGCGCGGGGCTGGACGGATCGGGATGCTCGCTGCCGGCCGCGTCGGCGATGACGAAGCTCACCGCCGGCAGCCGCGCGCCGAGCACGTCCTCGCGCAGCTGCGCCAGCGTGCGCGTGCCGACCCCGCGTTCGCGCAGTTGCGGGTCGTGGCCGGGCGCGCCGCGCCAGGCGGCGCGGAACGGGGCGAAGCCGGCCAGCGGGTTGTCGGTGAAGTTGTCGGCCATGTCCTGGTAGATCTGCCAGGACACGCCGGCCTGCTGCAGCGCCTCCACGTAGCTGGGCCAGCGGTAGTCGTCCGCATGCCCGCCCAGCTCCGGGAAGTTGTCGTGCGAGTTGGCGATCACCGGTCCGCCGGCGCGCGCCTGCGCATCGTTGTGCCCGGTCCACAGGAACACGCGGTTCGGGTTGGTGCCGGCCTGGATCGCGCAGTGGTAGGCGTCGCAAAGGGTGAAGGCCTCGGCCAGCGCGAACTGGAACGGCAGGTCCTCGCGTTGGTAGTGGGCCAGCGCGTGGTCGTGCTTGGCCGCGGCCCAGCGGCCCATGCGGCCGTGGTCCCAGGCCTGCTGCGCGTTCGGCCAGGTGTGCGGGGTGCCCTGCACGCGCATGCCGCGGAAGTCGCGCGCGGTATGCAGCGGGAACGGGGTCAGCAGCCGGCTGCCGTCTTCGCTGGGTTGCAGCCAGACCGTGCGCGGGGCGCTGCCGGGCAGTGGCGGTGCCGGGATCGGGAAGCGGTCGCCGAAGCCGCGCGCGCCGGCGAAGCTGCCGAAGTAGTGGTCGAAGGCGCGGTTCTCCTGCATCAGGATCACTACGTGCTGCAGGTCCTGCAGGGTGCCGCTGCGCACGTCCGGGGCGATCGCGGCGGCGCGGGCGATGCTGGGCGGCAGCAGCGCGGCGGCGGCGCCGGCGACGCCGGCCTGGAGCAGGCGGCGGCGGGGAAGGTCGGTCATGGCGCGGGTACCGGCAGGACATGAGGAGAGGGCTCGCCGGCGGCGCCAGGCCGCCGGCGAGGACGCAGCATGCTTGCTGCGCGGTTACAGATCCAGGGTCAGGGTCAGCCCGACCGTGCGCGGCGCGGCGATGAACGCGCTGTCGCTGCCGTCCACGCCTTCCAGGTAGCGCTTGTCGGTGAGGTTGCTGACGTTGAGGTCCAGCTTCACGCCCTGCAGCTGCGCCGACAGCTGCGACAGGCTCAGGCCGATGTGCGCGCCGAAGGTGGTGACGCCGTCCAGGCTGTTGCTGTTGGACGCATCCAGGTAGCGCTTGCCCAGGTAGCGCCCGGAGATGCCGAACGCCCACGCCTGGCCCTGCCAGTCGGCCGAGGCCACCAGGGTGTTGCGCGGCTGCCCGATCACCTGCGAGCCGGGGGTGATCTCCAGCGCCGTGTCGCGCGCGGCGTCGCCGCTGCCCAGGTAGGTCGCCTTGTTGAAGGTGTAGGCGCCGTTGACCCGCCAGCCGTTGTCCCAGCCATAGCCCAGCGCCGCTTCCACGCCGCGCGCATGCACGCCGCCGAAGTTCTCGTAGACGCCGTCGGTCTCGCCCAGGTAGTCGATGCCGTCGACGAAATTGGCCGGCACGTAGACGATGCGGTTGTCGAAGCGGATGTCGTACACGGTGACGCTGCCGGTCAGCGGCCAGCGGCTCATGCGCAGGCCCAGCTCGATGTTGTCGGCGGTCTCCGGCTTGACCCGGCTCAGCGCCACCGGATCGGTCTCGCCGAGCACGCCGGAAGGAATCGCGGCGAAGTTCTGCGAGTAGCCGGCGAAGGCTTCCAGGCCCTTCACCGGGGTGGTCCAGGTCAGGCCGGCGGAGAACAGCGGATCGGAATGCGAATCCGATTCGACGTGTTCGCTGTCGCCGATGCGGCGGTCGCGGGTCTGGTCGACGAAGAACTGCTTGACGCCCACGCGCCAGGCGAAGTCGCCGTAGCGCATCACGTCTTCCACGTAGTACATGCGCTCGTCGGTGTCGTAGCGGTCCTTGAACTGCACCCAGTACGGGGTATGGTCGAAGGCGATGTTGGTGCCGACGTTGAGCAGCCGGTGCCAGTCGCGGGTGACGCTGCGCTGGTACTTCTCCAGCCACACGCCGGCGCGCACGGTGTTGTCGATCGGGCCCAGGTCGGCGCGCCATTCGGCGTCGGCGGTGACGCCGGCGCGGTCGTTGTCGTAGTGGCTGTGGCGGTAGGACTGCACCGCCTGCGAGCCGGCCGGGTAGCAGGCCGGATCGGACTCGGCCGGCACCGTGGCGCTGCCGCTGCAGCCCGCGAGCATCGTCGCCGCCGCGCCGCTGGGGGTGACGAAGTAGATCTTGCCCAGGTCGCTGCCGCCGTACACGGTGCGCCCGCCGGTGTATTCGGATTCCGGCTTGCCGCTGCCGTCGTCGGTCACGTCCACCAGGTATGGCGGGATCCAGTCGCCGCGCCCTTCCATGCGGTGCGCGTAGCCGGCGAGCGTGGCCTTGAAGCCGTTGCCGCCGTCGAACGCGCCGCGCAGGTAGCCGAAGGTGTTCTTGCGCAGCGCGCGCGAGCCGGAGCGGTAGTTCTGGTCCAGGTAGGGGATGCCGGTCAGGGTGCCGGTCAGCAGGTCGTGCTCGGGATCGCGCGCGAACTGCTCGGGGGTGACGCTGCTGTATTCCGATTCGTCGGCGTCGTCGTAGGACAGGTAGCCGCTGAGCTTCCACGCGCCCAGGTCGCTGTCGAACTTGCCGGCCAGGTGGTCGCGGGTGGTGTGGCCGCTGCCGTCGATCCAGTCGTCGTTGCTGCTGTGCGAGGCGCTGAGCCAGGCCTTGCTGCTGCCGATCAGGCCGGTGTCGTAGCGCGCGTAGTACTTGCGCGCATCGTTGTCGCCGATGCCCGCGGCCACGCGCACGCGCTGCGCGTCGAGCGGTTCGCCGGTCAGGTAGTTGAGCGTGCCGCCCAGCGCTTCGTTGGAGCGCGAGGCGATGTCGGCGGTGCCCTGGCTGACTTCCACCGTTTCCAGGTCCAGCGGGTCGATGAAGCGGTTGGCCTTGGAGCCGCCGCCGTAGGCCGAGCCGCCGTTGGGCAGGCCGTCGATGGTGGTGCCGATCTGCTGCGTGTCGCGGTTGCTGACGAAGCCGCGCATGCTGATCTGCGTGCCCCAGTCGGAGGAGCCGAACGCATCGGCCTCGGTCACGATCACCCCGGGCAGCTCGTTGAGCACGTCGTTGACGCTGCCCATCGCGAACTGGCGGTCCAGCATCTCCTTGCTGACGCTGGTCTTGGCGTAGGTGGTGGCCTGGCCGACGACCTGGACCTGGTCCAGGGTGGAGACCTGCTCGCCGGTATCGACCGGCGCCGCGTCAGCGCCGGCAGCGCCGGCGGCCTGGGCGTGGGCGACCATGGCCGACAGCACCAAGGCCAGCGTGGTGCGCCGCGGGGCACGGAAACTTTTCGAAAAATTCATCAAAGGTGAACGCTTGCATGTGGGGGACCGTGATGGTGTCGACACATGGTTGCGTGGGTGTGACTGCCGGCTTGCGGCTCTGTGCGCATGCATCCGCAAGATGGCGCGGTGTGTCGGCTTGCCGGCGCGATACGTGCTGTGGATGTTCCTTCTCCCGTCGGGACCATGGCCCCCTTTGGGGGGAAGGTGCCCCGAAAGGGCAGATGAGGGTACGTGCGCAGCCTCGTGCACCCGAATCAGCGAGACGCTGCGCGCCGTACTCTCACCCCAACCCCTCGCCCGAGGGGAGAGGGGGCTATGCGCACCGCGGCTGTTCCTTCTCCCGTCGGGACCATGGCCCCTTTTGGGGGGGGGAAGGTGCCCCGAAGGGGCGGATGAGGGTAAGGGTGCAGCCTCGTGCACCCGAATCACGAGACGCTTCGCGCCTTACCCTCACCCCAACCCCTCTCCCGGTGGGAGAGGGGCTATGCGCGCTGCGGTTGTTCCTTCTCCCCATCGGGACCATGGCCCCTTTTTGGGGGGAAGGTGGCCCGTAGTGCCGGATGAGGGTAGGTGCGCAGCCCAATCCCCCTGCCAGCCAGCGCTACCATCGTCGTCGCCATGGCCTCGGCAGGCGCCGGCCTGGCGGCCAAGCCGACCGCATCGCTTGAAAGCCTGCGCCCGGGCCCCATACTGGCTGCCTCGTTCTTCTCGCGTTTTTGCCGCCATGCCGATCTATGCCTTCCAATGTGCCGAGTGCGGTCACAGCTTCGACCGCCTGCAGAAGCTGTCCGATCCCGATCCGGAAACCTGCCCGTCCTGCGGCGCGCCCGCGGTCAAGCGGCAGCTGACCGCGCCGTCGTTCCGCTTGTCCGGCAGCGGCTGGTACGAGACCGACTTCAAGAAGGACGGCGACAAGAAGCGCAACCTGGCCGAGTCCGGCAGCAGCGCCAGTACCGGCGAGACCAAGCCGGCCGCCGCGGCGGCCTCCACCGACAGCGCGGCCAAGCCTGCGGCCGCGGCCACCGCGGCCACGCCGGCGCCGGCGGCCAAGCCCGCGGCGACCTGAAACCCATTACCCGAAAACGCGAACGGCCCGGAGTCGCCTCCGGGCCGTTCGCGTTTCTGGCCAGGAAGGGTCAGCGGGCGCCGAAGCGTGCCCGGCAGCCTTCCTTGACCCACACCGCATTGCCCTCGTAGCCCCAGTTGCGGCCTTCGATGCAGGCGGTGCCGGACAGCTGCTGGATCACCGCCGGGCGGCCCTGGCCACGGTCCCAGGCGCAACTGCGCAGGCGCTTGTCGTCGCTGCTGCAGGTCACCGAGTAGTCGCCGCCGGACGGCGGACGGCCCGGACCCCAGCCGCCACCGCCGCCGCCCCGGCCCTCGGCGAATTCGCCGCGGCAGCCATCGTCCACCCACACCGCGCCGTCGCGCTGGCCCCAGGTGCGGCCCTCGATGCAGCGGGTATCGGACAGCTGCCGCACCAGCACCGCATTGCGCCAGCCGGTGTTGCAGACGCGCTGGCGCTGGTCCTGGCTCTCGCAGCGGATGCTGCCGCCGGGACCGGGGCCGGGGCCGGGACCAGGGCCGCCGCCATCGCCCCAGCCGCCGCGGCCTTCGGCGAAGCGGCCGCGGCAGCCGCGGTCCACCCACACCACGCCGGGGCCGGAACCCCAGGTCTGGCCCTCGATGCACGGCGAATCCGACAGCGCGCCGACCAGCCGCGCGCGGCCGCGGAACGGGGTCGCGCACTGGCGGCGCTTGCGGTCGTTGCTGGAGCAGGCGATGGTCTGCGCGTTGAACCCCGGCTGCGGCCGCCACTGGCCGTTGCTGCCGCGCAGCGAGGTGGAGATGTCCTGCTGGATGCGGCCGAAGCCCCAGCCGCGGTCGATCTGGTCCAGGTAGAACTCCAGCTGGTCGTCGGGGATCTGCCGGCCGCGCGTCTGGTCGGCGTACTCGCGCTCGATCACCCGCACCCGGCTCGGCACCGACAGCTGCCGCAGGTCCTCCGGCGCATAGGCGCGCGCGCTTTGCGCGGCCGCCGGCCCGCTGGCCACGGCCAGCCCGGCCACCAATAACCAACCGCTCAATCGCTTCAACATGGGTCCCCTCCGATGCCCGTGAATGTGGGCGGACTATAGCCTCACGCTCACTTAAGGCCGGGTGAGCCGGGGCGCGATTTGCCCGAGCCGGCGCCGCGCCGCAGAATATCCGGCTTGCCGGCGCGTTCTGCGCCGGCGGTCCCTCCTTGGAGTTTGCGATGCGTACCCACTTCTGCGGCCTGGTCGACGAGACCCTGATCGGCCAAACCGTCACCCTGGCCGGCTGGACCGATGTCGCCCGCAATCTCGGCGGCGTCTGCTTCATCGACCTGCGCGACCACGAGGGCATCGTGCAGGTGACGGTGGAGCCGGAGAGCGCGGAGGTGTTCGCGGTCGCCGCCTCGCTGGGCTACGAGGACGTGCTGCAGGTCGAAGGCGTGGTGCGCGCGCGGCACGCGGTCAACGACAAGCTGCGCAGCGGCAAGGTCGAGGTGATCGCCACCCGCATCAGCGTGCTCAACAAGGCCGCGCCGCTGCCGTTCCACGCGCACGAGAACCCGGGCGAGGAAACCCGCCTGAAGTACCGTTACCTGGACCTGCGCCGCCCGGAGATGCAGCGCATGCAGCGCACCCGCATCAAGCTGGTGCAGGCGCTGCGCCGCTACCTGGACGAGCGCGGCTTCCAGGACATCGAGACCCCGATCCTGACCAAGGCCACCCCGGAAGGCGCGCGCGACTTCCTGGTGCCGGCGCGCATGCATCCGGGCGAGTTCTACGCGCTGCCGCAGTCGCCGCAGCTGTTCAAGCAGATCCTGATGGTGGCCGGCTTCGACCGCTACTACCAGATCGCGCGCTGCTTCCGCGACGAGGCGCTGCGCGCCGACCGCCAGCTCGAGTTCACCCAGCTGGACATGGAGTTCGCCTTCGTGCGCGAGCGCGACGTGCAGGACGCGGTCGAGCAGATGATCCGCCACATCTTCAAGGAAGTGGTGGACGTGGAGCTGGCCGCCGAGTTCCCGCGCATGACCTGGGCCGAGGCAATGCGCCGCTTCGGTTCGGACAAGCCGGACCTGCGCATCGGCCTGGAGCTGGTCGACGTGGCCGACCTGGTCAAGGGCAGCGAATTCAAGGTGTTCGCCGATGCCTCCGCCGATGCCGACGGCCGCGTCGCCGCGCTGCGCATCCCCGGCGGCGCCAGCCTGTCGCGCAAGCAGATCGACGACTACGCCGCGCACGCGGCCAAGTACGGCGCCAAGGGCCTGGCCTACATTAAGATCGCCGACAACGGCGAGGTCAGTTCGCCGATCGCCAAGTTCTTCGGCGAAGACGCCTTCGCCGCGCTGGTCAAGCACATCGGCGCCGGCAACGGCGACATCGTGTTCTTCGGCGCCGGCGGCTACAACAAGGTCTCCGACTTCATGGGCGCGCTGCGGCTGAAGGCCGGCAAGGACTTCGGCCTGGTCGCCGAGGGCTGGGCGCCGCTGTGGGTCACCGACTTCCCGATGTTCGAATGGGACGAGGAAGCGCAGCGCTATGTCGCCCTGCATCACCCCTTCACCGCGCCGGCGGTGGACGACATCGGCGAGCTGCGCACGCATGCCAGGACCGCGGTGTCGCGCGGCTACGACATGGTGCTCAACGGCAACGAGATCGGCGGCGGCTCGATCCGTATCCACCGCCCGGAGATGCAGAGCGCGGTGTTCGAACTGCTCGGCATCGGCGCCGAGGAAGCGCGCGCCAAGTTCGGCTTCCTGCTCGACGCGCTGAACTACGGCGCGCCGCCGCACGGCGGCATCGCCTTCGGCATCGACCGCATCGCCGCGCTGATGGCCGGCACCGAATCGATCCGCGACGTGATCCCGTTCCCCAAGACCACCGGCGCGCAGGACCTGATGACCGACGCGCCGTCGCCGATCGCCGACGCGCAGCTGGCCGAAGTGCACGTGCAGGTGCGCGCCAAGCCGGTGCAGGGCTGAGCGATGGCATTGGCGATCCGCCAGGCCACGCCGGACGACGCCGCCACGCTGGCGGCGCTGGCCGCGGCCACCTTCACCGAGACCTTCGGCCACCTGTACTCGCCGCAGGACCTGCATGGCTTCCTCGCCGAGACCTACACCGCCGAGCGCCAGCGCACCATCCTGCAGCACCCGGACTACGCGGTCTGGCTGCTGGAGGACGACGGCGTGGCGGTGGGCCACGCCGCGGCCGGCCCCTGCGGCCTGCCGCACGCGGACGTGCGCCCCGGCGACGGCGAACTGAAGCGGCTGTACCTGCTGCGTTCGCACCAGAACAGCGGCTGGGGCAGCCGCCTGTTCGAGACCGCGCTGGCCTGGCTGGAGCGCGAAGGCCCGCGCACGCTGTGGATCGGCGTGTGGTCGGAGAACTTCGGCGCGCAGCGCTTCTACGCGCGCTACGGCTTCGAGCAGGTCGGCACCTACGAGTTCCCGGTCGGGCAGACCCGCGACCTGGAGTTCATCCTGCGCCGCGCGCCGTGATATAGCCCGTTAAGGGATGCATCGGCGGGGCTGTAGAGTATTTGCGTGGCCTGCTCGCCGATTGCAGGCCGATCATGCAGGCAGTGCGATGCTCCCTAATCCCTCACTCGCTTTGTCCCCATCGGATGCATACGCAAGAACGCAGCGATTTGTTCGGAGATGCAGCTGTACTCTCTCTCACGCAGACACGCAGGTATCCGTCTCGGCAACGGTGCTAGTTGGACTGTACTTCCCACGTCTGGTTTGGATTGCCAAGGCAGTCCCACATCTGTACGCGCGCGCCATTGGCAGTGCCGCCGGCAGAGTCGTCAAGGCACCTGTTGTTCAAATCGCTGCGAATCTGTCCACGGATGCGCCAGGTTTGCGCCTGGCTTCCATTGCAGGTCGCCATGACGATCGGGCTGCCGTTCGTGCCATAGCCGCCACTGGCTTCAAGACAGTTTCCGCCATAGCCGATGAGCGAACCATTCGGGCCCAACGCCCATTTTTGGTTCTTGGTTCCTGAGCAGTCCCATAACTGCACCGGGGTGCCGCTGTAAACGCTGTAGTTGGCGACGTCCAGGCACCTGCCGGTGGAGACCTGAATTGCCCCGGTTGCAGGATCAAATTGCCATATCTGATTGGCGCCGCCCAGGTTGTCCCAGGTCTGGAGGTGCGCGCCGTTGCCCGTGCCCCTGTTGGTCACGTCCAATACCTTGCCGCCGCTGGCGATAATCGAGGAGGTCCGAAAACTCCAGCGCTGGTTGGGGGAGTTGAGGAACTGATAAAGCTGGATCCGCGCGCCAACGTTGGCATTCACTCCCTCGATATCAAGGACTTTGTCGGTGCCGTAACTGCGCAGCGATCGGCCCTGGCTCTGCCAATGCCACTTTTGCTGCCGTAAGCCATTGCATCCCCAGACCTGGATTGGAGCGGTATTATCGGTCCGGCCATTCGTCACGTCCAAGCACTTGCCAGAAGGGCCGACAATCTGTCCGGGCGAACTAGAGTCGTCGAACGGCACCACAGTTGCCCGGAACTGAACGATGTTGGGTACGGTGGTTAGGAATGCCGTCGCGTTATCGGCTTGGGAGGCAATACCGCAGGACTGTCCGTAGCATCCCTGGATGACCGGCGACGAGTAGATGTTGACCTCGCGTTGACCATTGACGGCGTATGCCATCACCGTATGGAAGCTGCCCACGTCGCTACGATGTCCGTAGTTGAATCCGGTTTCTTGGCCGGTTTCCCGTTGGTGATTCGATCCGAGCAGGTGTCCCAGTTCATGCCCCAATGTGGTTGGTGGACAGTAGTAGTTCCCATCGGTGCCGTCGGAAACAACCGCGTACGCGTAACGCGAATCGGTTCCTCCGTTCACCCATGCGATGCCACAATTATTTTGGCTGGCATTATTGAAGCGGCGGACCAGGCCGACCAGGTCGGCGCCGTAGTTCTCGCGCACCTGGCGAATCGGGCGGAATGCGTCGTTGGACGCCTGGATCCAGGTCAGTTCGTCCAGCGCCTGGCCATTGTCGTTGTTGTTGGTGTAGCCGACTTCTATGATGCCGACCAGGCGATAGCGCGCCTGCACGTTGGCATTGGCGAAGGCCTGGTTGGCGACCTCGACGAGATTGGTCAGCACCGTTTCTATGGCCGACTCGCCGCCCCGATATGCTTTGTAGTCCGGCGTGTAACCCAATACGACGTCGATCGTATTGGTCGAGGTGGTGCCGGCTGCGGCATTCACCTGTGCCAGGCTCGCATAGTCGGCGATGGCGCCGGTTCCGGCCGCCAGCGGCGTCGCGTCGGCAGTCGGCAGCATCTGCCGTGCGTCGCCGCGCCTGCTGGGTGCCGCCGATCGCAATTCGACTTCGGATGCGGCCATGACATAGGGCTGGCCATCAACGGTGGAAATCCGGTAGACCTTGCCGCCGCTGCTGCCGAGCGAACCGAACACCGCGTTCTTGCCGAAGGTGATGACCGATTCCTCGCCTACCTGGGAGCCCGGCAGGCGGCCTACCCAGGTCCAGTTGCCGTTCTTGCCTTCGGTGTGACGGACGTAATCCATCTGCAGCCGGGTGCCGTCCGGCGCGATGATCGTCATCGCGCCCTCCATCGTGGCTCTCAACGCATAACGTTCGCTGATGCGTGCAGGATAGAGTGCGAATGGCCCGTCTCGGCGCGGCGCGGCGTGGCTGTCATAGGTGACCAGCGTGCCGTTGTCTGGCGCATCGAAGTTCGCCGAGACGCCTGCAACCGGTGCCGATACGCCAAGGGCGGGGCCGCGAACGAGTGGGGTCGCGGCAGGCACTGATCCCTGCGCGGTGGCCTGGCCATCTGTCGACGAAGACGGAGGCGCTCCGGCTTTGGACACGCAACCGCCAAGCCAGATCCCGGCCGCAATGGCAACGCACGATGCCCAAATGATGCCTTTGTTATGCATGCAACGAGGTTCCCGGTTGGCTGCGTTTATCTGCGCGATGGTGTTGTGTCATTGCCCTTGTGCGCGGGCAAGGACCTGGATCGAGCGGTTACCTGATCCGCAGGGAGAGTGTTCTATCTGCCTGGCAGCAAGCCCGGCCTTCCACCGCTTCAAGAACCGCGAGTGCTTCATCGCCAGCATGTCAGGTGGTCATTTCAAATTTCCCCCCGGACACCTGCGCGTCCTGCTGCAGATTTTTATCGACCTGAATCTAGCTTTCTTGAGATGGCGGCGCGAGCGTCTTCGTTCGGTTCATGAGGGTGACAGCTTCATGTTCAGGCTGTCCGGACCTGATGTCTGGACCCGGAGTGCCTGATGTCGTGGTGGCATATCAGTTGCACCTGTCCAGCGCCAGCCATGGTTTGCAAAGGGACTGGTTGTCATGGCGCCTCGGTGCATGTGGTTGCCGCTTCATCGCCAACCGACGCGGGACGCAATCTGGCGGCAGGCGCGGAGCTGTCCCGCTCCGGGTGGCCCTTCTCGTCGCGAACACCCATGGTCCGCCAGCTTGCCCATGTCCTGCGCAGCGGCACGCCGTAAACTCGGGAGTGACTTCTTTTCGACAAGGACATCGCCATGTCGCGACCACTGAGATGGGCCGCCGCCGTGTTGCCGCTGCTGGCCGCATGCGCGGCGCAGGCCCCGTTGCCGACGGCCGGCGACGGGGCGGCGCTGCAGGGCGATGGCCGTTGCCAGGCCGGGCCGGTGGCGTGGGCGGTCGGCCAGGCCGCGACCGAGGCGACCCTGGAACGGGCCCGCAAGGCCAGCGGCGCCGGCCAGCTGCGACCGATCGCCCCGGGCCAGGCGGTGACCCGGGACCTGCGCCCGGACCGGCTGAACCTGTTCCTGGATGCGTCCAATGTCATCGTCCGGGTCAGCTGCGGCTGAGGCCGCGCGCCCGGCCGCGGCGGGCGCCACTGCCGACTCCCTGCCGCAGGTCCTGCTGCTGCATGGGATCTGGAACGCCCGTGCCTGGCTCGGCCCGCTGGCCTGGCGGTTGCGCCGCGACGGTTTCCGCGTCGCCACCTTCGGCTATTCGACCGCGTTCGGCGGCGCCGAGGCGGCGCTGCCGCGCCTGCAGCAGCGGATCGCGCAGTTGGCGGAGCGAGGACCGGTGGCGCTGGTCGGGCACAGCCTGGGCGGGCTGATCGCCCTGCATGCCCTGCGCGATGCGCCGCAGCTGCCGGTGACCCGGGTGGTGTGCCTGGGCAGCCCGCTGGCCGGCAGTGCGGTGGCGCAGGCGCTGCTGCGACGCGGCCTCGGCGTCGCCCTGGGGCGCAGCGCGGGCCTGCTGCAGCACGGCCTCGGGCAGTGGGACGGTCGTGCCGCGGTGGGCATGGTGGCCGGCAGCGTCGCGCTGGGGCTGGGCAGCCGCATCGCCGCACTGGGGCCGGAATCGGACGGCACCGTGGCCCTGGCCGAGACCCGCCTGCCGGGGCTGCGCGACCATTGCCTGGTGCGCGCCAGCCACAGCGGCCTGTTGTTCTCGCCGCTGGCCGCGCGCCAGACCGCGGCGTTCCTGCGCCATGGCCGCTTCGCCGGCTGAGCGCGTGCATCGCCGATGGGGCGCGGCGGCGCAATCGAGTAAAATCCGCCGCTTGTCCTTACTGATGTCCGGAACGCCCCATGGGTAGAGGCCCCTCGATCGAAGCCCGCAAGAACGCATCCGATGCGAAGCGCGGCAAGATTTTCACCAAGATCATCCGCGAGATCGGCGTCGCCGCGCGCGCCGGCGGCGGCGACCCGTCCAACAACCCGCGCCTGCGCGTGGCCATGGACAAGGGCCTGGCCTCGAACATGTCCAAGGACGTGATCGAGCGCGCGATCAAGAAGGCCACCGGCGAGCTGGAAGGGGTGGAGTACGAGGAAATCCGCTACGAGGGCTACGCCCCGGGCGGGGTGGCGGTGATCGTCGATTGCCTGACCGACAACCGCGTGCGTACCGTGGCCGACGTGCGCCACGCCTTCAGCAAGTGCGGCGGCAACATGGGCACCGAAGGCTCGGTGGCGTTCATGTTCAAGCGCCTGGGCGTGCTCAGCTTCGCTGCCGGCGCCGACGAAGAGAAGATCACCGAGGCCGCGATCGACGCCGGCGCCGACGACATCGTGGTCTACCCGGAAGACGGCGCGATCGACGTGCTGACCTCGCCGGACGCGTTCCAGGCGGTAAAGGACGCGATGCAGGCGGCCGGCCTGGTCGCCGACCATGCCGAAATCAGCTTCCGCGCCGACAACGACATCGCCGTGGAAGGCGACACCGCGCTGCAGGTGCGCAAGCTGCTGGACATGCTGGAAGACCTGGACGACGTGCAGGCGGTCTATTCCAATGCCGATCAGTCCGCGTTGAGTGGCGGCTGAGATGGCGACGGCCGGGACTCGGGACGGTGCCGGGACCCGGGACCCGGGACCCGGGACCCGGAACGTTGCGTCGACGGGGCCGGGCGGATCGCCGTCGCCCCGGGCCGTACCCGCGCGAACCAGTCCAGTGGCCGGCCCCTCGAGTCCCGCGTCCCGCGTCCCGAGTCCCGGCAACGTCCGCATCCTCGGCATCGATCCGGGCTCGCAGCGCACCGGCGTGGGCATCATCGACGTCGATGGCAGCGGCCGCACCACCCATGTGCACCATGCGCCGCTGCTGCTGCTCGGCGAGGGCGACTTCTCGCAGCGGCTCAAGCGTTTGCTGCACGGGCTGGGCGCGTTGATCGACGCCTACCAGCCGCAGGAAGTGGCGATCGAGCGGGTGTTCATGGGCAAGAGCGCCGACGCGGCGCTGAAGCTCGGCCACGCGCGCGGCGCGGCGATCTGCGCGGTGGTGTTGCGAGAGTTGCCGGTGCACGAGTACGCGGCCAAGGAGATCAAGCTGGCCATCGTCGGCAAGGGCGCGGCGGAGAAGCAGCAGGTGCAACATATGGTCGGTCTGATGCTGAGCCTGACCGGCAAACTGCAGGCCGACGCCGCCGACGCGCTGGCGGTGGCCATCACCCATGCCCACGTGCGCGCGACCGCGCAGCGCCTGGGCGTCAGTACGCAACAGGCTTGGAGCAGGAAATGAGTGGAGCCGGGATTCGTGATTCGGGATTGGGGATTCGTCAAAGCGGGGCCGGCGCGCTTGCGCGAGGCTGTTGCCAATCCCCAATCCCCAATCCCCAATCCCGGCGCCTCGCACGAGGCGCCCAATGATCGGCCGTCTGCGCGGCATCCTCGCCTACAAGCAGCCGCCGTGGCTGGTGATCGACGTGGGCGGGGTCGGCTATGAGCTGGAGGCGCCGATGAGCACCTTCTACGACCTGCCCGACGTCGGCCGCGACGTGATCCTGTTCACCCACTACGCGCAGAAGGAGGACAGCGTGTCGCTGTACGGCTTCCTGCGCGAGGGCGAGCGGCGCCTGTTCCGCGACGTGCAGCGGGTCACCGGGATCGGCGCCAAGATCGCGCTGGCGGTGCTGTCCGGGGTCAGCGTGGACGAGTTCGCGCGGATGGTCACCGCCGCCGACGTCACCGCGCTGACCCGCATCCCGGGCATCGGCAAGAAGACCGCCGAGCGCATGGTGGTGGAACTGCGCGACCGCGCCGCGGACTTCAGCGGCGGCGCGCCGGTCACCGGCCAGCTCGGCACCGATGCGGTTTCCGAGGCCACCGTGGCGCTGCAACAGCTCGGCTACAAGCCGGCCGAGGCGGCGAAGATGGCGCGCGATGCCGCCGCCGACGGCGACGAGGTCGCCACCGTGATCCGCAAGGCCCTGCAGGCCGCGTTGCGCTGACCCCGCGCCGTAGCTCCTTCTTCACGCCTCGCGGCGCTAACCTGATCCCCACATGTCCACCACTCCCGCTCCGTCCCCCGGCTCCGGCCATTCGGCCGACGCCTCGCATGGCAAGGCCGGCTTCGCGCTGATCATCGGCGCCATCGGCGTGGTGTTCGGCGACATCGGCACCAGCCCGCTGTACACGCTGAAGGAGGCGTTCTCGCCGCACTATGGCCTGAGCAGCGACCACGACACCGTGCTCGGGGTGCTGTCGCTTGCGTTCTGGTCGCTGATGATCGTGGTCACGCTGAAGTACGTCACCATCATCATGCGCGCCGACAACGAGGGCGAGGGCGGCATCATGGCGCTGATGGCGCTGACCCAGCGCACCATGCGCAAGGGCTCGCGCTCGGCCTACGTGGTCGGCATCCTCGGTATCTTCGGCGCCTCGCTGTTCTTCGGCGACGGCGTGATCACCCCGGCGATCTCGGTGCTGGGCGCGGTCGAGGGCCTGGAGGTGGCCGCGCCGGGCCTGCACGCCTTCATCGTGCCGATCACCGTGGTGGTGCTGGTGATCCTGTTCCTGGGCCAGCGCTTCGGCACCGAGAAGGTCGGCAAGGTGTTCGGCCCGATCACCTGCCTGTGGTTCCTGTCGCTGGCGGCGATCGGCATCTGGAACATCGTCGATGCGCCGGAAGTGCTGAAGGCGTTCAACCCGTGGTGGGCGATCCGCTTCTTCCTCGACCACGGTTGGCACGGGGTGTGGATCCTCGGCGCGGTGGTGCTGGCGGTGACCGGCGGCGAGGCGCTGTACGCGGACATGGGCCACTTCGGCGCGCGCCCGATCCGCCACGCCTGGTACTTCTTCGTGCTGCCGTGCCTGGTGCTGAACTACCTGGGGCAGGGCGCGCTGGTGCTCAAGCATCCCTCGGCGCTGAAGAACCCGTTCTTCGAGGCGGTGCCGGGCTGGGCGCTGTACCCGATGATCGTGCTGGCCACGCTGGCGGCGGTGATCGCCTCGCAGGCGGTGATCACCGGCGCGTTCTCGATCGCGCGCCAGGCGATGCAGCTGGGCTACATCCCGCGCATGCTGATCAAGCACACCTCGCACGACACCATCGGCCAGATCTACATCCCGGGCATCAACTGGCTGCTGATGGTGATGGTGATCGCGCTGGTGCTGATCTTCCGCAGTTCCACCAACCTGGCGGTGGCCTACGGCATCTCGGTGTCGGCGACGATGCTGATCGACACCCTGCTGCTGGCGCTGGTGGCGCGCGCGCTGTGGCCGCGCTGGCGCAACTGGGTGCTGCCGCTGTGCGTGGTGTTCTTCGTCATCGACGCCGCGTTCCTGGTCGCCAACGGCGCCAAGCTGCTGCAGGGCGCCTGGTTCCCGGTGGCGCTGGGCATCGTGATGTTCACCATGATGCGCACCTGGCGCCGCGGCCGCGAACTGCTGCGCGAGGAGATCCGCAAGGACGGCATCCAGATCGACAGCTTCCTGCCCGGGCTGATGCTGGCGCCGCCGGTGCGCGTGCCCGGCACCGCGGTGTTCCTGACCGCCGACGCGACCGTGGTGCCGCATGCGCTGATGCACAACCTCAAGCACAACAAGGTGCTGCACGAGCGCAACGTGTTCCTGACCGTGGAGACCCTGCCGGTGCCGTACGCTTCGGCCAAGCAGCGGCTGAAGATGGACGCCATCGGCGACGAGTTCTACCGGGTGATCGTGCGCTTCGGCTTCATGGAGACCCCCGACGTGCCGCTGGCGCTGATGCGCTCCTGCGACCAGGGCGGCATCTACTTCGACCCGATGGACACCACCTATTTCGCCAGCCGCGAGACCATCGTCGCCAGCGCCAACCGCGGCATGCCGATCTGGCGCGACAAGCTGTTCGCGGTCATGCACCGCAACGCCGCGCCGGCCACCGGCTTCTTCCGCATCCCCGGCAACCGGCTGGTGGAGCTGGGCGCGCAGGTGGAGATCTGAAGCCGCCTGCGGGGGCCGGGATCGGGGATTGGGGATTCGGGATTGGTCGAGGCCATAGCGCCGAAGCCGTCCCGCAGTCGATACTATTGCGCTACCAATCCCGAATCTCGACTCCCCGATCCCTGCTCTAAATGGACCGCCTCATCGCCAGCAGCGCCACCCGCGAAGACGACGCGGTCGAGGCCAGCATCCGCCCCAAGCGCCTGGCCGACTACCTCGGCCAGCAGCCGGTGCGCGAGCAGCTGTCGATCTATATCGAGGCGGCCAAGGCGCGCGGCGAGGCGATGGACCATGTGCTGATCTTCGGCCCGCCGGGCCTGGGCAAGACCACGCTCAGCCATGTCATCGCCAACGAGCTGGGGGTCAACCTGCGCACCACTTCCGGCCCGGTGATCGAGAAGGCCGGCGACCTGGCGGCGCTGCTGACCAACCTGCAGCCGCACGACGTGCTGTTCGTGGACGAGATCCACCGCCTGTCGCCGGTGGTCGAGGAAGTGCTGTACCCGGCGATGGAAGACTTCCAGATCGACATCATGATCGGCGAGGGCCCGGCTGCGCGCTCGATCAAGATCGACCTGCCGCCGTTCACCCTGATCGGCGCCACCACCCGCGCCGGCCTGCTGACCGCGCCGCTGCGCGACCGCTTCGGCATCGTGCAGCGCCTGGCGTTCTACACCCCCGAGGAACTGGGCAAGATCGTGCGCCGCTCCGCCGGCATCCTCGGCATCGCCTGCGACGCCGACGGCTGCGCGGAGATCGCGCGGCGCGCGCGCGGCACCCCGCGCATCGCCAACCGGCTGCTGCGGCGGGTTCGCGACTTCGCCCAGGTCCGCGCCGGCGGGCACATCGACCTGGACGTGGCGCAGGCGGCGATGCAGATGCTCAAGGTCGACCCGGAAGGCTTCGACGAGCTCGACCGGCGCCTGCTGCGCACCATCATCGACTACTTCGACGGCGGCCCGGTCGGGGTCGAGTCGCTGGCCGCCTCGCTGTCGGAAGAGCGCGGCACCCTGGAAGACGTGATCGAGCCCTACCTGATCCAGCAGGGCTACCTGATCCGCACCGCGCGCGGGCGCATGGCGACCAACAAGGCCTATCTGCACCTGGGCCTTCCGCCCAAGCGGGATTCGGGAATGGGGATTGGGGATTCGGGAGGGCTGTTTTGACCGCGAGCCACCAGGACACGCCGTCGCCCGGCGAATCCCCAATCCCGAATCCCCAATCCCGGCAGCTATTCAGTTGGCCGACACGCATCTACTGGGAAGATACCGACGCCGGTGGCGTGGTCTACCATGCACGCTACGTCGCCTTTCTGGAGCGGGCGCGCACGGAGTGGCTGCGCGCGCTGGGCTACGGACAGGAGCGCCTGCGCCTGCAGCACGATCTGGTGTTCGCGGTGCGCGCGATGCAACTCGACTTCCTGCGCCCGGCACACCTGGACGATACGTTGCAGGTCGGCGTCGCGCTGACGCAGTGCAAGCGCGCCAGCCTGCTGTTCGCGCAGTCGATCCACCGCGACGGCGAGCTGCTGTTGCGCGCGCAGGTGAAGGTGGCGGCGCTGGGCGCCGGCAGTTTCCGCCCGCGCGGCATGGACGACGCGCTGTACGACCGATTGAAAGCTCTCGAAATCACTGAAGCAGCATTACTGAGGAACGACGGATGATCGCATTGCTCCTGGCCCTGCAGGACACGGTGGCGGAGGCGCTACCGCAGGACGTGACCCAGACCGCCGCGCAGGCCGTCGCCAGCACGGCCGCCCATGGCGGCATCAACTACCTGGACCTGCTGATGAAGGCCAGCCTGCCGGTCAAGGTGATCGTGCTGCTGCTGCTGCTCGGCTCGCTGATCAGCTGGGTGATCATCTTCCGCAAGGCGCGGGTGTTCAAGCAGGCCAACCGCGAGGCGGACGACTTCGAGAACCGCTTCTGGTCCGGTACCGACCTGACCAAGCTCTACGCCGGCGCGGCCGACCGCAACCGCGTGGTCGGCGGGCTGGAGGCGATCTTCGAGGCCGGCTTCCGCGAGTTCACCCGCCTGCGCGACAAGCGCAAGCTCGACGCGCGCATCCAGCTGGAAGGCGCGCAGCGGGCGATGCGCGCGACCTACGCCCGTGAAGTGGACCGCCTGGAGCGCAACCTGGAACTGCTCGCCAACATCGGCTCCACCGCGCCCTACGTGGGCCTGGTCGGCACCGTGTTCGGCATCATGGTGACCATGCACGACATGCTCAACAGCGGCCAGCAGGCGGGCATCGCCGCGGTCGCGCCGGGCATCTCCGAGGCGCTGTTCGCCACCGCCATCGGCCTGTTCGTGGCGATCCCGGCGGTGTGGGCGTACAACCGCTTCACCACCCGGGTCGAGCGGATCGCGGTGCGCTTCGAGACCTTCTCCGAAGAGTTCAGCTCCATCCTGCAGCGCCAGGCCAGCGGCGACTGAGCGCCGCCGCGCGCTCCGCCCAAGACCCCAGGATTCCCGCATGACTGCCGCCATTTCCCGCCGCAAGCGCCGCAAGCTCAAGTCCGAGATCAACGTCGTGCCGTACATCGACGTGATGCTGGTGCTGCTGATCATCTTCATGGTCACCGCGCCGCTGCTCAGCCTGAGCGTGGACGTGGACCTGCCCGATTCCACCGCGCGCTCGGTGGAGAGCAAGAAGGATCCGGTCATCGTCACCGTCAACGGCGAGGGCCGCTACACGCTGACCCTGCAGGACGGCAAGCCGGAGAAGATCGGCGCGCCCGAGCTGAAGGCGAAGATGCAGGCCTTCGTCAGCCAGAACAAGGACGTGCCGGTGTTCGTCGCCGCGCCCGGCAGTTCCAACTACCAGCTGGTCATGGACACCATGGTCATGCTGCAGCAGGCCGGCGTTCCCAAGGTGGGCCTGATGAGCCAGCCCGGTACCAATGCACGCTGAAGCCGATTCCCGTCCGCCCCGCGCACAGGACAGCGACCAGGGCCTGATCGTCGGCGTGCTCCTCGCGCTGGCCGTGCACGTGCTGCTCGGGCTGCTGTTCTTCCTTGCCTGGTGGTGGTCGCCGGTGCGCGAGGTGGAGCCGGCGGCCGGCTCGCCGATGGTCGAGGCCTCGCTGGTGGTGTCGGCCGCGGACGTGCGTTCGGCGCAGAAGGCGGTGCAGGACGCGCCCAAGCCGCTGCCCGAGCCGCTGCCCGAACCGGTCAAGGAAGTCGCCGAGGACGACACGGTGCCGCCGCCGCAACCGGTGCCGGTGCCCAAGCCGCAGCAGGCGCCGACCGAGCAGCAGCAGAAGGCGCAGGATTTCATCCCGGTGCCGGACAAGACCGACCAGGACCGCGCCAGCCGCACCGCCATCTCCCAGGAAAAGGAGAAGCAGGAGCAGGAAGCCAAGCGCCGCCAGGAGCAGATCGACCTGACCGAGCAGAAGCGCCAGCAGGAGGCCGAGCAGAAGCAGCGCCTGGCCGCGCAGCAGGAGGAGGAGCGGCAGAAGAAGATCGCCGAGATCCGCAAGCAGCGCGAGCAGGCCGACCGCGAGGCCAAGCTGGCCGAGCAGAAGCTGCGCCAGCTGGCCGACGTGCGCGCCAAGCAGGCCTCGGCCACCGCCGCGTCCACGCCGCAGGCCGCGCCCGGGCAGAACGGCACCAATACCGACCTGTCGGCCAAGTACGCCGCGGCGATCCAGCAGGCGGTGCTGAGCCAGTGGGTGCGGCCGGATTCGGTGCCGCTGGGGCAGAAGTGCAAGATCGCGATCAAGCAGATCGTCGGCGGGCAGGTGATCGAGGCCCGGGTCAGCCCCGATTGCCCCTACGACGAAGCCGGGCGGCGCTCGATCGAGGCCGCGGTGCTGCGGGCGCAGCCGCTGCCGTACCGGGGCTTCGAATCGGTGTTCGCGCGCGACCTGACCTTCAACTTCACTGCGCAGGATCGCTGAGCGGCCGGGATTGGGGATTCGGGATTGGGGATGCGCACGCTCCCTGTCCAGGGTCCAAAAAGCTTGCTTCCCGGCCTGAAGAGGCCCGGCGAACGCCCCGGGCGGCGGTGCGATAGGCGATAATCCGGGCTTCCTGCCATCGGCTTCACATATCGATGGTTCATGATTGCGAATACGTTCACCCGCGCATTGCTATCTCTTGCGCCTTCCCGAGTACCGCTGAGCGACCCATGAAGAAACTGCCGCGCTGGCTTGCCGTCCTGACTGCCCTGTTGCTCCCCTTGGCCGCGTCCGCGCAGGACAAGGGCCTGGAAATCGACATCGTCGGCGGCAACGCGTCGGCGACCCCGATCACCGTGGTGCCGATGCCCTACCAGGGTTCGGCCGCCGCGCCGTCCACCGACGTGGCCGCGGTGGTCCGCGCCGACCTGGACCGTTCCGGCCAGTTCCGCAACCTGCCCGAGGCGCAGATCGTCGAGCGCCCGACCCGCGGCAGCGAAGTCCAGTACGCCACCTGGCGCGCGCTGAAGCAGGACTACCTGGTCGCCGGCCGGGTGATGGACGCCGGCGAAGGCACCTACCGGGTCGAGTACGAACTGTTCGACGTGGCCAAGGGCGAGCGCATGCTCGGCCTGGCGATGACCGCCCGCGCCAGCGCGATGCGCGACGTGGCGCACCAGATGGCCGATGCCATCTACGAGAAGATCACCGGCGTGCGCGGCGCGTTCTGGACCCGCATCGCCTACGTCACCGCCAGCGGCAAGGGCGGGGCGATGCGCTATGCGCTGATGGTCGCCGACTCCGACGGCTACAACCCGCAGACCATCGTGCGCTCGGCCGAGCCGCTGCTGTCGCCGAACTGGAGCCCGGACGGCAAGAAGCTCGCCTACGTGAGCTTCGAGCGCGGCAACTCCTCGATCTACATCCAGGACATCGCCACCGGCGCCCGCCAGCTGGTGTCCAGCTTCCGCGGCATCAACGGCGCGCCCTCGTTCTCGCCGGACGGCCGCAAGCTGGCCCTGGCGCTGTCGCGCAGCGGCAACCCGGAGATCTACGTGATGGACCTGGGCAGCAAGCAGCTGACCCAGCTGACCAACCACTTCGGCATCGACACCGAGCCGACCTGGGCGCCGGACGGCAGCACCATCTACTTCACCTCCGACCGCGGCGGCCGCCCGCAGATCTACCAGGTGGCGGCGACCGGCGGCAGCGCCAGCCGGGTGACCTTCCAGGGCAACTACAACGCCACCGCCAGCGTGTCCTTCGACGGCAACAAGATCGCCGTCGCCCAGGGCAGCGGCAATACCTACAAGATCGCGATGATGGACCGCAGCCTGGGTTCGCCGCGCTGGAGCACATTGTCTACGGGGTCGTTGGACGAGTCGCCGAGCTTCGCGCCCAACGCCAGCATGGTCCTGTATGCCGCCCGCGAGGGCGGGCGAGGGGTGCTGTACGCGGTGTCGGCCGACGCCCGGGTCCGCCAGCGCCTGGTCCTGGCCGACGGCGACGTGCGCGAGCCGTCGTGGTCGCCGTATCGGACTGCGCGTTGACATGAATGTTTGATGTTAATATTTCGCTGCGTTGAACCCCTCATCGGCTCAGGAGCCACAAAGGTATCCCCATGAACAAGACCACCCGCGTTCTGCTTGTTTCGCTGTTGTCCGTCGCAGCTCTGGCCGGCTGCTCCAAGAAGGTCAAGGAAGTTCCCCCGACCGACACCACCGGCACCACCGGCTCCACCACCCCGACCGGCCCGTCGACCTCCGGCCTGTACGGCCCGGGCGACCTGGATACCGATGCCTGCCTGCGCCAGCGCGTGGTCTACTTCGATCTGGACCAGGACTCGCTGAAGCCGGAGTTCCAGGCGATCATGGCCTGCCACGCCAAGTACCTGCGTGACCGTCCGTCCTCGCGCATCACCCTGCAGGGCAATGCCGACGAGCGCGGTTCGCGCGAGTACAACATGGGCCTGGGCGAGCGTCGTGGCAATGCCGTGTCTTCGGCGCTGCAGGCTGCCGGCGGTTCGGCTGCGCAGCTGACCGTGGTCAGCTACGGCGAAGAGCGTCCGGTGTGCACCGAGTCGAACGAGTCCTGCTGGTCGCAGAACCGTCGCGTCGAGATCGTGTACACGGCGCAGTAATAGATGCGTATCGGTGTCCTCACATCGATGATCGTCGCGGCGGCCCTGGTGGCCGCCGCGCCGGCATATGCGCAGCGCGCAAGCCTGGCCGACCGCGTGTCCGCGCTCGAGCAGCAGGCAATGAATACCCAGGCCAACACCGACATGCTGAACCAGCTCAACCAGCTGCGGACGCAGATGCAGTCGCTGGAGGCCACGATCGAGCAGTTGCAGCACGACAACGAGCAGCTCAAGCAACGCGCCAAGGACCAGTACCTGGACCTGGACGGCCGCCTGAACCGGATCGAGGGTGGCGCCACGCCGCCGTTGCCGGCGGCTGGCGCTGCCGCACCGGCCGCCGCGCCCGCATCTGCCGCCAAGCCGGCTGCCGCCGTTTCCGAACGGCCGCCGTCGGTGCATGGCGATGCCGGCACGCTCGCCGCTAGCGGCGACGAGCGCACCAGCTACAACGTCGCCTTCGATGCGCTGAAGGCCGGCAAGTACGCCGACTCGGCCAACCTGTTCCAGAGCTTCCTCGAGCTGTACCCGAACGGCGTCTACGCCCCGAATGCCCTGTATTGGCTGGGCGAGAGCTATTACGCCACCAAGAATTTCCCGTTGGCCGAGGCGCAGTTCCGCGACCTGATCGGCCGCTACCCGACCCACGACAAGGCATCCGGCGGCCTGCTCAAGCTGGGCCTGTCCCAGTACGGCGAAGGCCGCACCCAGGACGCCGAGCAGACCCTGCAGCAGGTGATCAGCCAGTATCCGGGATCGGATGCCGCGCGCACCGCGCAGGACCGCCTGCAGTCGATCCGCATCGGCCAGCAGCTGCGCTGAGCCCCCGAACGCTGCCGCCATCGTCGCGGGGGCATACTTTCCCGCCATGGCCGCCGTTCCCAGCGAAATCGTACAAAGCCCGCTGCCGCGCCTGAAGCTGACGGAGATCTTCCTGTCGCTGCAGGGCGAGGCCGACAGCGCCGGCTGGCCGACCGTGTTCGTGCGCCTGACCGGCTGCCCGCTGCGCTGCAGCTACTGCGACACCGCCTACGCCTTCCACGGCGGGCAGTGGCGGGACATCGACGCGATCCTGGCCGAAGTGGCGCGCCACGGCGTGCGCCACGTCTGCGTGACCGGCGGCGAGCCGCTGGCGCAGAAGCGCTGCCTGCGCCTGCTCGAGCAACTGTGCGACGCCGGCTACGACGTGTCGCTGGAGACCTCCGGCGCGCTCGACATCGCCGAGGTCGACCCGCGCGTGTCGCGGGTGCTCGACATCAAGACCCCGGCCTCGCAGGAAGCGTCGCGCAACCGCTGGGAAAACCTGCCGCTGCTGACCGCGCGCGACCAGATCAAGTTCGTGCTGTGCGGCCGCGCCGACTACGACTGGGCGCGCGCGATCGTCGCCGAACACCGCCTGCACGAGCGCTGCACCGTCTGGTTCTCGCCGAGCAAGAGCGAACTGGCGCCGCGCGACCTGGCCGACTGGATCGTCGCCGACCGCCTGCCGGTGCGCTTCCAGATGCAGCTGCACAAGCTGCTGTGGAACGACGAGCCGGGCCGGTGAGAAGCCGGGATTGGGCATTCGGGATTGGGGATTCGTAGAAGCTCCCCTCCGATGTCCAATGGCGTGCTGTAGCTTTTGCGAATCCCCAATCTCCAATCCCAAATCCCGGCCCTTCAATGAAAAACGCCGTCGTCCTACTCTCCGGTGGCATGGATTCCGCCGTCGTCGTCGCCATCGCCCGCGAGCAGGGCTATGCCGTGCATGCGCTGAGCGTCAGCTACGGGCAGCGGCATACGTCCGAACTGGACGCGGCCACGCGTGTCGCCGGCGCGCTCGGCGCGGTGGCGCACAAGACGGTCAACGTCGACCTGCGCAGCATCGGCGGCTCCGCGCTGACCGACGACATCGAGGTGCCGGACGCCGGCGGCGAGGGCATCCCGGTCACCTATGTGCCGGCGCGCAACACCATCATGCTGTCGGTGGCGCTGGGCTGGGCCGAAGTGCTGGGCGCGGCGGACATCTTCTGCGGGGTCAACGCCGTGGACTATTCCGGCTACCCCGACTGCCGCCCCGAGTTCATCGACGCGTTCCAGACGCTGGCCAACCTGGCCACCAAGGCCGGCGTGGAAGGCGCCGGGCTGCGCGTGCACGCGCCGCTGCAGCGCATGAGCAAGGCCGACATCGTGCGCGAGGGCGTGCGCCTGGGCGTGGATTTCGGCTTGACCGTGTCCTGCTACCGCGCCGATGCCGACGGCCGCGCCTGCGGCCACTGCGACGCCTGCCGCCTGCGCGCGGCCGGCTTCGCCGACGCCGGCGTGGCCGACCCCACCCGCTACGCCTGATTTCGCGTTGGCGCGGGGGTGGGGTAGAATACGCACCCCGGCGCAAGGCCGGGGCATTGTTTTGGGCCGTTAGCTCAGTCGGTAGAGCAGAAGACTTTTAATCTTTTGGTCGATGGTTCGAATCCATCACGGCCCACCATTCGAGTCGCTGCGTCGACTCGCTTCTTCAGGCGATTTCGTCGCAAATGCCTGAGACATCCTCCGGCAATGATGGTGACGGCATGGCGTCGAACATGGCTGCCGTGGGCATGGCGAGGACAGCGTGGCTGCCTGGCCGCCGCACCAATTCGCGATCGCGCCGGGCGCTCCGGCTTACGCGCGTTGCCGCGCAGCCTGCATGCCCGCCGCCGCGTCTCTCAGCGCCTGGCCGATCTGCTGCAGGACGCTTGAGCGCACTGCCGCGTGCTGCCAATAGAGCGGCACGTCCAGCCAGCGTTGCGGGTCGACGATGACGATCTTCTTCTCCCGCAACGCCGGCATGACCAGTTGCTCGGGGGCGAGGCACCATCCGAGACCGCGTGCGGCGGCTTCGACGAAGCCGGTGGAGGTCGGCAGGTAGTGGATGGGAGGGGCGAGGTAGGTGCGGGTGATGCGCCGCACGAAGCGCGCCTGCAGATCGTCCTTGCGGTTGAACACCATCATCGGCGCATGCGCCAGCGCCGCCGCGCTGAATCCTGCGGCGAAGTGGCGGGCGACGAATGCCGGCGAGGCGATCGCGTAGTAGCGCATGGCGCCCAGGGGATGGACGTTGCAGCCCTGCAGCGGCTTGCTCGCGGATGTGACTGCGCCAAGCACGGTGCCGTTGCGCAGCAGTTCCAAGGTGTGGTCCTGGTCGTCCACGTGCACGTCGAACAGGAAGCCGTGCGCATGGTGCAGGGACGACAGTGCGGCGAGGAACCAGGTCTGCAACGAGTCGTCGTTGACCGCGATCGCGATGCTGCGGACGCGTCCGGCGTCGGCCGCGCCCGGCAGGAAGTCGGCCATCGCCTCGGCCTCCAGCGCCTGCATCGGCCGCACCCGGCGCAGCAGCCTTTCGCCTGCCGAGGTCGGCCGGCACGGCGCCTGGCGTACGACCAGCACCTGCCCGAGCCGGTCTTCCAGCGCCTTGATCCGCTGCGATACCGCCGAGGCGGTCACCGCCAGGCGGCGCGCGGCCGCCTCGAAGCTGCCCTCTTCGAGCACGGCGGAGAACGCGGCCAGTTGCGGATGAAGCAGATCCATGGCGTGGAGGCGATTAGATTTGCTTCATAGCCTACAGAATATTTAGCTTGGCTAATGGCGCGGCCAAGGCCAGGATGCGCATCCCGCAGTCCTGGCCATCCCCATGTTGCTCGAAGCGACGCTTGCCGGTTTCATCGCCAGTGCCGGCCTGATCATCGCGATCGGCGCGCAGAACGCCTTCGTGTTGCGTCAGGGCTTGAAGCGGCAGCATGTGGCGCTGGTGGTCGCGGTCTGCGCATTCGGGGATATCGCCCTGATCGTGCTCGGGGTCGCCGGCATCGGCGCGCTGGTGCAGCAGTGGCCCGGACTGCTGCAGGTGCTGCGCTACGCCGGTGCGGCCTTCCTCGGCGTCTATGGGCTGATGGCGGCACGGCGCGCGTGGCGCGGTGCCGGCGCACTGCAGGCGCAGGGCGAGCAGCCGGCGAGCTGGCGCCGCGTGTTGCTGACCTGCCTGGCCTTCACGTTTCTCAATCCGCACGTGTATCTCGACACGATGGTCCTGCTCGGCAGCCTGTCCACCCGCTATCCGGGGACGCTGCGTTGGGCGTTCGCATTCGGCGCCTGCCTGGCGAGCGTGGTGTGGTTCTGCGGCCTGGGGTATGGCGCGCGGCTGCTGCAGCCGGTGTTCCGCAATCCCCGCGCATGGCGGGTACTGGATGCCTGCATCGCCGTTTTCATGCTGGCGCTGTGCCTGTTGCTGCTGCTGCGGCCACTCGGCTGACTGCCTCGGTCGGGCTGTTTCCGAGCCGGCGACGCGCACGCGCCGCATGCGCGGTATGTTCAACGCGCCGTTTCATCCGCAATCGCCGATGGAGCGCTGCTTCCCGGGCACGCAGACGGTGGCCCGCCAGGACGCTCTTCCCGCCGCAAGGCCAGGCCTGCGGGCAGCGAATCTGCGGCGGTTGCGCCGCGCTTCGCAGGGTTTTTGCCACGCCGCGTCCGCACGGGGGATTGCGCTCGAACGCGGTGCAGGTCGCGCCACTCGCTTGCGGCGCGAAGCGGAGACGGACGAGCGCTGCGGCGAGACGGCGGTCGAACGTGCGCTTGTGCGTATAATAATCATTCTCGTTATCGGACGGCGCCGGCATATCTGCGATTGGCGCCGTCCCTGTCACAAGGATCCGTTGATGCGTTTGCTGTGTTCCCTGTCCGTCGCGGTGCTTCCGCTGGCGGCTGCCGTCACTGTCGCCCGGGCGCAGTCGCCCTCCCCGCAAACCTTGGATACCGTGGTCGTCAGCGCCTCGCGCACCGACCAGCCCGCGGAGACCGCGCCGCAGACGGTGGTGGTGATCGACCAGCAGGAGATCGCGCAGCAGCTGACCATCAGCAGCAATTCGTCGGACCTGCTGTCCAGCCTGCTGCCGTCGTATACCCCCAGCCGCGGCAAGATGAACGGCAGCGGCGAGACCTTGCGCGGGCGCACGCCGCTGATCCTGGTCGACGGCATCCCGCAGTCCAACCCGCTGCGCCCGACCGGGCGCGAGGCGCATACGATCGACTACGCGATGGTCGAGCGCATCGAGGTGATCCAGGGCGCCAACGCGATGAACGGCCTGGGCGCGACCGGCGGCACCATCAACCTGGTCACGCGCCGTCCGCAGCCGGGCGCGCTCAACCAGCACCTCGAGGTGCAGGCCACCGCGCCGAGCACCGACGTCGATGCCGAGACCCTGAGCTACAAGACCAGCTACCGCGTCGACGGCCGCCAGGACAAGCTCGACTACCTGTTCGCCGTCGGCTACGAGGACCAGGGCCTGTACCTGGACGGCGATGGGCGCGCGATCGGCACCGACGTGACCCAGGGCGACCTGATGGCCACGCGCGCCTACGACCTGCATGCCAAGCTGGGCTACTGGATCGACGACCGCCAGGAACTGCAGTTCAGTTCCAACCGCTACCGCATCAAGTCCAAGGCCGAGTACCTGGGCGTGGCCGGCGATCGCGAGCTCGGCATCCCGACCACCTCGGTGCGCGGGCGGCCCGAAGGCACGCCGCCGTGGAACGACGTATGGACCACCGGCCTGTCCTATGCCCACCACGATCTGGCCGGCATGGAACTGAAGGCGATGGTGTTCAACCAGGAGTTCGAAGGCCTGTTCGGCGCCGACAATTCGGCCACCTTCCAGGATCCGCGGATCGCGCCCAACGGCACGCTGTACGACCAGTCGCGCTCGGTGGCGTCGAAGTGGGGCTCCAAGACCAGCCTCGGCAAGGACGGCCTGCTCGATGGCCGGCTCAAGCTCACCGGCGGCTTCGACACCCTGTGGGACAGCGGCAAGCAGGACCTGTACGGCACCGGCCGCACCTATGTGCCCGAATCGCAGTACCGCGACCTGGCGGCGTTCCTGCAGGGCGAGTACCGGCTGCTGCCGCAGCTGACCGTGCATGGCGGCGTGCGCCACGAGGACGCGAAGCTGCGCATCGACAGCTACCAGACCCTGGCGCGCTACAACCGCGTGCAGGTGCAGGGCGGCACGCTGTCGTTCGCCGAGACGCTGTACAACGCCGGCGCGGTGTTCGCGCCGAGCGAGCGCTTCAACGTCTTCGCCAGCTATTCCGAAGGCTTCGGCATGCCCGACGTGGGCCGCGTGCTGCGCTCGATCAATACTCCGGGGACCACGGTCGCCAGCCTGAGCGCGCTGCAGCCGGTGCTGACCCGCAACGTCGAACTGGGCACGCGCATGCGCGGCGAGGCGTGGGATGTGGATGTCGGCGTGTTCCAGTCGCGCTCGGATTACGGCACCCGGGTGATCGCGGTGGACGGCGCGTTCCAGATGGCGCGGGAGAAGACCCGCATCGAAGGCGTGGATGCCAGCGCCAAGTACCGGATCAGCGAGCGGCAGCGCGTCGGCCTGGCCTATGCGTATACGCGCGGGCGCTACGACAGCGACGGCAACGGCAGCCTGGACGCCCATCTGGACGGGCTGAACATCGCGCCCAACCGCGTCATCGGCACCTGGTCGGCGCAGTGGACTCCGCGGCTGTCGAGTTTCGTGCAGGCGCAATACGCGTTCAGCCGCAGCTTCGACGATCCGCAGAAGCGGTTCAGCGGCTACGCGCTGGTCGATGCGGCGCTGAACTACAGGTTGCGCCAGGGCGAACTGCGCCTGGCCGTCGCCAACCTGCTGGATCGCCAGTACATCACCTACTACTCGCAGAGCGCGCTGGTCGAACCGGACCGCTACTTCGCCGGGCGCGGGCGCACGCTGACGGTGGGCTACAGCCTGGATTTCTGAGCCGCCGCCTGGCGCGGCGCGGGCGTGACGCGCGCGCGTCCGTGTCCTGGCCGTGCGCGGCCGTGCACGCGTCGCCACGCTGTGTCGTTTGGCGATGGAGGCGAGTGTGGCGGGAGTGACGGCTGCGCCATCCGCTGGAGCCGGGCTTGCGCCCGACCAGCGTGCCTACCCGACCTGCATGCCTAGACGTTAGCCGCGAACGAACTGGACGACCTGTACGCTGCGGCTGCCTGCTTGCGCGGCGCCGGCGCAAGCACGCTGCCGCCTGCGCTGGCGACCGTTACCAGCCGTAGGGATAGCCGTAGCCGCCGCGGCCGTAATAGCCGCCGTGGCCTTCGCTCTGGCCGACGCTGATGCTGATGCCGACTTCGCGCGGCTTGCCGTCGTCGTTGTAGTAGGTCTTGCACAGGTTGAGGTTGGCGGCCTGGTAGTTGCTGTTGCCGCCGCGCGAGGAATAACCGAACCCGGTGGAGACGCTGCCGTGCACGTCGCCCTTGCAGCGGTCGGCGCGCGCCTGTTCGGCCTCGGCCAGGGCCTGGGTGGCCGCGGCCTTCTGTGCCGAGGCCGAGGTGCCGCTGGTGTCGCCGTAATAGGCGCCGGGCGGGTCGGCCTTGTACACCGGGTCGGTGCCGTAGGTGATCGGTTGCTGCGGCACGCTCAGGTCCAGCGCGCGCTTGGCCGCTTCGCTGTCGCTGTTGCCGCCGTCGGCGGAGGTTTGCGCCATGGCCGGGCCGGCGAGCAGGGCGCAGGCTAGCAGGAAGGATCGTTTCATCGGACGTACGCCAAGGAAAGAAGGGCTGGGTGGCTGCAGCCGCAGCTGCGCGCCACCATGCAGCGACGCTATCAATACCACGTTGAACCCGGCCTGTCGGCGGCCGGGGATTTTCTTGCCGGTGCCGGGCACGGACCGCGACGTGGCGGCAAACGGCCGTCGCCGGGCCGGTTCCGCTAGCCCTGTTGCAGGACGATATCGATCAACTGCTGGCCGTAGCGGGCCAGCTTGGTGCCGCCGATGCCGCCGACGTGGGCCAGCTCGTCCAGGCTGGTCGGGCGCTGTTCGGCGATGTTGCGCAGGGTGCTGTCGTGGAAGATCACGAACGCCGGCACGTTCTGTTCCTTGGCCAGGCCGGCGCGCAGGTCGCGCAGCGCGTTGAACAGGTTCAGGTCCTGCGGCTGCACCGGCACGCCGGTGCGCGGGCTGCCGCTGCGGTCGCCGCGTTCGCGGCCGCGGCTGGGCGCCTCGCGGCGCATCATGATCTGGCGCTCGCCCTTGAGCACCTGGCGGCTGGCGTCGGTCAGGCGCAGGCCGCCGTAGGCGTCGCTGTCCACCTCCAGCAGACCGGTGGCGACCAGCTGGCGGAACACGCCGCGCCAGGCGCGCGCGTCCAGGTCCTTGCCGATGCCGTAGGTGCTGAGCCGGTCGTGGCCGAACTGCTTGATCTTCTCGCCGTCGCTGCCGCGCAGGATGTCGATCAGGTGGCCGACGCCGAAGCGCTGGCCGCTGCGGTAGACGCAGCTCAGCGCCTTCTGCACGGCCACGGTGGCATCCCAGGCCGCGGCCGGGGTCAGGCAGTTGTCGCAGTTGCCGCAGGGCTGCGGATAGGTCTCGCCGAAGCCGGCCAGCAGCACCTGGCGCCGGCACTGCATGGACTCGCAATAGCCGAGCAGCTGGTCGAGCTTGCGCCGCTCCACCCGCTTGCGGTCCTCGCCGGCCTCGCCCTGTTCGATCATCTGCTTGAGCAGCACCACGTCGCCCAGGCCGTAGCACAGCCAGGCCTCGGCGGCTTCGCCGTCGCGGCCGGCGCGGCCGGTTTCCTGGTAGTAGCCTTCCAGCGACTTGGGCAGGTCGGTATGCGCGACGAAACGCACGTCGGGCTTGTCGATGCCCATGCCGAAGGCGATGGTGGCGCACATCACGATGCCGTCCTCGCGCAGGAAGCGGCGCTGGTTGCCGGCGCGCACCTCGGCCGGCAGGCCGGCGTGGTAGGGCAGGGCGTTGAGCCCTTCCTTGGCCAGGAACTCGGCGGTTTCCTCGACCTTGCGCCGCGACAGGCAGTAGACGATGCCGGCGCTGCCGCGGTGCGCGCGCAGGAACTCCAGCAGCTGGCGGCGGCTGTTGTCCTTCTGCACCACGGTGTAGCGGATGTTGGGGCGGTCGAAGGAGCTGACGAAGTGGCGCGCCTGGGTCAGGTCCAGGCGTTCGGCGATCTCGCGCTGGGTCGGCGGATCGGCGGTGGCGGTCAGGGCGATGCGCGGGGTCTGCGGCCAGCGCTCGTGCAGCACGGTGAGCTGGCGGTATTCGGGGCGGAAATCGTGGCCCCATTGCGACACGCAGTGCGCCTCGTCGATCGCGAACAGGGCGATGCGGCTGCGCTCGATCAGCGACAGGAAGCGCGGCGTCAACAGGCGCTCGGGGGCCACGTACAGCAGGTCCAGCTCGCCGGCCAGCAGCTCGCGCTCGACCCGCTGCGCGGTCTCGCCGTCCAGGGTGGAATTGAGGTATTCGGCGCGCACGCCGAGCTGGCGCAGCGCTTCGACCTGGTCCTGCATCAGCGCGATCAGCGGCGAGATGACGATGCCGGTGCCGTCGCGCAGCAGCGAGGGGATCTGGTAGCACAGCGACTTGCCGCCGCCGGTGGGCATCAGCACCAGCGCGTCCTGGCCGGCGGCGACGTGCTCGACGATGTCCTGCTGCGGGCCGCGGAACTGGTCGTAGCCGAACACGCGGCCGAGTACGGAATGGGCGGGAGATTGCATGCGCCTAGGATACCGCGTAGGTCAAGCGCGGCAGCGGCGCGCCGGCGCGCGGCGTGGCGTCAGGCGGGCGCTGCGACCTGCGTAGGCATTGCCCGACGCGCGCGGCGCCTGCCGACGAAGTGGCCGATCAGCAGCACCGGCAGCGCGACCAGCAGCGCCGCCGAACACGCCAGTGCCGGTGCGACCGACGCCACCAGGTGCGCCGGATGGCCAGGGTCGTAGCCGCGCGCCCATGCCGACACCGCGGCCAGGCCCAGGCCGCTGAGCAGCACCAATGCCGCCAACGCGGCGAGCTTGGGCACGCTGCGCTGGCGTGGCTGGCAGCTGTCCACGGCCAGGGCCAGGGCGAGACACGCGGCCCATACCCCGGCGAACCAGTTCAGCGCGGGCACCAGAAAACCGACGCTGTAGCCGATCGCGGTCAGCACCGCGAGCAGCAACGCGACCAGGCCATGCCCGCCATTGCTGGGCACGCCCGAGTCGCCCAGCTGCCACCACGCATGCAAGCCGGCAGCCAGGCCAGCCGCGACGCCAAGGACGCATCCCAGCACGATGGCCAGCAGCGGGCGACGCAGCGAGGGAGACGCAAACGGAGCAATCATCGAACATCCATGTGGCGGAATGGCCGTCAACCCGCCAGCATGCATGACGCGTGCGAAGCACGCAGTCCCTTGCGTGAAGCCGCCAGCGTGCAAGCCCCCCTTGGCAAGGGGGCGCGCCGAAGGCGCGGGGATTGGAAGCCGCGAAGCTGGGGCCCAGAGTTTGCAACGCAAACTCTGGGAGGCCATGCCTGCTGCGCAGGCGTGGTCGTACCCTTACTGCAGCAGCGACCGCAGCATCCACGCGTACTTCTCGTGGGTCTGCAGGCGCTGGGTCAGCATGTCCACGGACGGGTCGTCGCCGGCATCGTCGGCGGTCTTGAGCGCCTTGCGCGCGGTGCGGCACAGCGCCTCGTTGCCGACCACCAGCTGGCGCACCATCTCGCGCCAGTCGGCGCTGTCGCTCAGGCCCGGCTCTTCCGGGATCGAGGTCAGCGCGGCGTATTCCTTGTACGAGCCCGGCGCGTTGAAGCCCAGCGCGCGGATACGCTCGGCGACGTCGTCCAGCGCCGCCCACTGCTCGGTGTACTGGGTCTCGAACATGAGGTGCAGCGAGTTGAACATGGACCCGGTCACGTTCCAGTGGAAGTTGTGGGTCTTCAGGTACAGGGTGAACGCGTCGGCCATGAAGTGCGACAGGCCGTCGGCGATCTTCTTGCGGTCGCTGCCGCTGATCCCGATATCGATGTTGGGCGCGGACGGCGCCAGCGCCGCCAGCGGCGTGGTGGACGCGGCCTGCTTGGCGGGGCTCTTGCTCTTGCCGGGGGTCTTGCTCTTGGCCATCAGGAAATCCTCTTGAGGGGTTGGGAACGATATGGCGTCACAATAGACAGACTAAAGCATGCGCTGTTATTCAAAGTTCAACGGCCCCTGATTGATGAGCACTATCGAAAAACACCTGGCCACCCGGCTGCGCGAGCGCCGCGCCGCGATCGACGGGGCGCTGACCCGCGACCGCGGCCGCCTGATGGGCCTATGGTCGCGCTGGCAGGCCGCGCCCGGCAATCCCGCATTGGAGGCAGCGTTCGAGCAGGCGCTGGGCCAGTCGCGCGCGCGCTGCGAGGCGCGCGCGGCGGCGCAGCCGGCGATCACCCTGGACGACCAGCTGCCGATCGCGCGCGAGGCCGAGCGCATCGTGGCGCTGATCCGCGCGCACCAGGTGGTGGTCATCGCCGGCGAGACCGGCTCGGGCAAGACCACGCAGCTGCCGAAGCTGTGCCTGGCCGCCGGCCGCGGCGCCGCCGGCATGATCGGCTGCACCCAGCCGCGGCGCCTGGCCGCGCGCGCGGTGGCCGCACGCGTGGCCGAGGAACTGCGCACGCCGGTGGGCGGCGCGGTGGGCTTCCAGGTGCGCTTCAACGACCGGGTCGGCGAGGAGACCCGGATCAAGTTCATGACCGACGGCATCCTGCTGGCCGAGATCGCCAGCGACCGCTGGCTGTCCAGCTACGACACGATCATCGTCGACGAGGCGCACGAGCGCAGCCTCAACATCGATTTCCTGCTCGGCTACCTCAAGCAGTTGCTGCGCAAGCGCCCGGAGCTGAAGGTGATCGTGACCTCGGCGACGATCGACACCGCGCGCTTCGCCGAGCATTTCGACGGCGCGCCGGTGATCAGCGTCGAGGGCCGCACCTATCCGGTGGAAGTGCGCTACCGGCCGCTGGAAGAGCCGGGATTGGAGAGTGGGGATTCGGGATTGGCAGAAGCGCGAGAAGGCCAGCGCTCGCCGCGAACGGCCGTTGCGAATCCCCAATCCCCAATCCCCAATCCCGGCCTCACAGTCAACGACGCGATCGTGGCCGCGGTGGACGAGATCACCCGGCTGGACCCGCGCGGCGACGTGCTGCTGTTCCTGCCCGGCGAGCGCGAGATCCGCGACGCGCACCAGGCGCTGGAGCGGCGCAAGTACCGCGAGACCGAGGTGCTGCCGCTGTACGCGCGGCTGTCCAACAGCGACCAGGACCGGGTGTTCAATCCCGGCCCGCGGCGGCGCCTGGTGCTGGCCACCAACGTCGCCGAGACCTCGCTGACGGTGCCGCGGATCCGCTACGTGGTCGATCCGGGCTATGCGCGGGTCAAGCGCTACAGCCCGCGGCAGAAGCTGGACCGGCTGCACATCGAGCCGATCTCGCAGGCCAGCGCCAACCAGCGCAAGGGCCGCTGCGGGCGCGTGGCCGAAGGCATCTGCTACCGGCTGTACGCCGAGGCCGATTTCCAGGCGCGGCCGGAATTCACCGATCCGGAGATCCGCCGCTCCAGCCTGGCCGGGGTGATCCTGCGCATGCTGCAGCTGGGCCTGGGGCGGATCGAGGACTTCCCGTTCCTGGAGCCGCCGGACGAGCGCGCGGTCGCCGATGGCTGGCAGCAGCTGGTGGAACTGGGCGCGGTCGGCGAGGCCGACCGCCACGGCCTGCGCAAGCTCACCGAGATCGGCCGCAAGATGGCGCGGCTGCCGGTGGACGTGAAGCTGGCGCGGATGCTGGTGGCCGCGCAGCAGCACGGCTGCCTGCGGCCGATGCTGGTGATCGCCGCGTTCCTGGGCATCCAGGACCCGCGCGAACGCCCGCCGGAGGCGCGCGAGGCGGCCGACAACGCGCACGCCAAGTTCGCCGATGCGCGCTCGGAATTCGTCGGCATCCTGCGCCTGTGGGACGGCTACCGGCAGGCGCACGAGGAGCTGACCCAGTCCAAGCTGCGCGACTGGTGCGGGCGCCACTTCCTCGGCTTCCTGCGCATGCGCGAGTGGCGCGAACTGCACCGCCAGCTGCACCTGCTGTGCGAAGAGCTGGGCTGGAGCGAAGAGCCGGCAGCGGCCTCGCTGTTGCCGCTGCTGGCCGGTGCGGCGTCGCCGCCGCCGGCGCGCGATGCCGAGACCAGCGCGCGCGCCACGCGCGGGCAACTGCACCGCGCCGCGCGGCTGGCGCGCGAAGGGCGCAGCGAACCCGCGTCGGCGCCAGCGCCCACCGAACCCAGGCCTGCAGCGCCGGCCGACCCGGCCGACGATGCGCCGCGCGCCAGCGAGCGCGAACGCGCCGCGGCCTACCAGGCGCTGCATCGCGCGCTGCTCGCCGGCCTGCCGACGCAGGTCGGCCACCGCACCGAGAAGGGCGATTTCCTGGCCCCGCGGCAGCGCCGCTTCCTGCTGTTCCCCGGCTCGACGCTGGCGCGCAAGCCGCCGCCGTGGGTGCTGCCGGCGACGCTGCTGGACACGCAGAAGGTGTGGGGCCTGACCAATGCCGCGGTCGAGCCGGACTGGGTCATCGCCGAGCTGCCGCACCTGCTGGCGCGCAAGCACTTCGATCCGCACTGGTCGCGCGCGCAGGGCCAGGTGCTGGCGTCTGAGCAGATCAGCCTGTTCGGGCTGGTGCTGGCGCCGAAGAAGCCGGTGCACTACGGCCGCATCGACCCGCCCGGCGCGCATGAACTGTTCGTGCGCCAGGGCCTGGTGCCGGGCGAGATCAACACCCGCGCCAGCTTCGTCGCCGACAACCAGAAGGTGCTGGCGCAGGCGCACGAGGAAGAGGCCAAGCTGCGCCGCGCCGGCATCGTCGCCGACGAGGACTGGCAGGCGCGCTGGTACCTGGACCGCATTCCCGGCGAGATCCATTCGGCGGCGGGCCTGGACGCGTGGTGGAAGGCGTTGCCGCCGGAGCAGCGGCGCACGCTGCAGTGGACGCTGACCGACCTGCTGCCCGGCGAAGGCAGCGAGGCCGACCGCTATCCGAAGTATTTCGCGCTCGGCGACGCACGGCTGGCGCTGCACTACAGGTTCGAGCCGGGCGCCGCCGACGACGGCGTGACCCTGGAGGTGCCGCTGCACCTGCTCAACGCGCTGGACCCGGCGCGGCTGTCGTGGCTGGCGCCGGGCTTCGTCGCCGACAAGGCGGCGGCGCTGATCCGCAGCCTGCCCAAGGCGCTGCGCCGCAACTACGTGCCGGCGCCGGACTTCGCCCGCGCGTTCTATGAAGCCTTCCCGCAGCCCGGCGCCGACGACATCCGCGGCGAGCTGGCGCGCTTCCTGCAACGCGCCACCGGCGCGGCGCTGGCCGCGCTGGATTTCGACGACAGCGCGCTGGAGCCGCACCTGCGCATGAACCTGCGCGTGCGCGACGACGCCGGCAAGGTGCTGGCCGAGTCGCGCGACCTGGACGCGCTGCGCGCGCGTTTCGGCGATCGCGCCGGGCAGGCCTTCGCCGCGCGCGCCGGGCGCGAGATGGCCGCGGCCGGGCTGCGCGAGTTCCCGTCCGTGCCGATCCCGCTGCAGGTGCCGGGCGAGGCCGGGGTGCCGGCGTATCCGGCGCTGGTCGACGAAGGCGAGGCGGCGGCGCTGCGCATCTTCGCCGACCGCGCGCAGGCCGAGGCCGCGCATCCGCGCGGCGTGCGCCGCTTGCTGGAGATCGCGCTGGCCGACAAGGTCAAGCAGGCGCGCAAGCAATTGCCGGTGTCGCCGAAGACCGGGCTGCTGTACGCGGCGATCGAGTCGCAGGAGCGGCTGCGCGGCGACCTGGTGGACGCGGCGTTGAACGCGCTGCTCGAGGACGGGCTGGACGCGATCCGCGACCCGGGCAGCTTCGCCCAGCGCCGCGACGCGGCCGGCAAGCAACTGTTCGGCGAGGCGATGGAGCGGCTGAAACTGGCCGAGGCGATCATGGGCGCGGCGGCGGAACTGAAGCCGCAGCTGGAGTCGCCGCTGATGGGCTGGGCCAGCGGCAACCTCGACGATCTGCGCGCGCAGCTGGCGGCGCTGGTGCATCCGGGCTTCCTGCGCGAAACCCCGGCCACGGCGCTGGCGCAGTTCCCGCGCTACCTGCGCGCGATGATCCTGCGCGCCGAACGCGCCAAGCGCGATCCGGCGCGCGACCAGGCGCGGATGCTGGAACTCAAGCCCTTCGCCGATGCTCTTGCGGACGCCGCCGCGGCCGGGCGCAGCGCCGACCCGCAGTGGCAGGCGCTGCGCTGGGACCTGGAGGAACTGCGCGTATCCCTGTTCGCGCAGGAGCTGGGCGCCAAGCCCGGCATCTCGGCCAAGAAACTGGCGCAGCGGGTGGTTGGAGTGCGGTGATTCGGGATTCGGGATTGGGGATTCGTAAAAGCGCAAAGTGTGCGATCAAGCATCCGTAGTGGCTTCTACGAATCCCCAATCCCGAATCCCGAATCCCGGCCCCTCGCTCAATCGTCCACCCGCTCGCCCATCAGCTCGCGCTGGCGCTTGTCCAGTTCCTCGGCGTAGCGCTTGCGCACGAAGCCTTCGGTCAGCACGCCGAGCACCTTGCCGTGTTCGTCGACCACCGCCAGTTCGTCGCTCTGGGTCAGGTCGAACTGGCGCATCGCGGTGACCACGTCGGTCTCGGCACGCAGCGCCACGTCGCGGTTGCCGGCGTAGGCGACGATCGCCGCGTCGGCATCGACGCCGTCGGCGTAGGCCGCGGCCAGCGTCACCAGCCCGGCGTAGTGGCCGTGTTCGTCCTCCAGCACCACGCGCACGCCCGAGCCGAGCGGGAAACGGCGGCGGAACTCGGCCACCGGGGTGGCCGCGGCGAGCGGCTGCACGTCCTTGCGCATCATCCGCCCAGCGCTCAGGTGCTTGACCCAGCCCACGTCGCGCGCGCTCTTGATGGTCTCGCCGCGCAGGTGCAGGCGCCAGGTCGAGAACGAATAGCCGAACACCTGGCGCACGATGGTGTTGGCCACCAGCACCGCCACCATCACCGCGCTGGCCAGCACGAAATCGTGGGTGCCCTCGAGCACCAGCATCGCCATCGTCATCGGCGCGCCGACCACCGCCGCGGCCAGCGCGGCCATGCCGGCCAGCGAGGCGGCGGTGCCGTCGACCAGGGCCATGCCGGTACCCAGGTTCAACAGCCCGGCGAACAGGCCGCCGACCAGCGAGCCCATGAACAGCGAGGCGAAGAACAGGCCGCCGCGGAAGCCGAAGCCCAGCGAGATGCCCGAGGCCAGGCACTTGAGCAGCAACAGCACGCCCAGCCAGCGCAGCGAGGTCGGGCTGGTCAGGTCCAGGTGCAGCGCGCCGTGCCCGGAGGACAGCACCTGCGGGGTGATCAGCGCCAGCGGGATCAGCATCAGGCCGCCGGCCACCGGCCGCGCCCAGCGCGGCAGCGGGCTGCGGTTGACCGCCTGCTCGATCGAACCGACCAGGCGCATCACCGCCACCGCCAACAGCGCGCAGATCGCGCCCAGCAAGGCGTACAGCAGGTAGTCGCGCGCTTCCAGCGCGGACGCCGCCGAGGCCGGCAACAGGTACGGCTGCACGCCGGCGGCCTGGGCCACGAACACCGCGCCCAGCGAGGCCACCGCCACCGGCGCCAGCGCCGAGGGCGAGTACGCGCCGATCACGATCTCGAACGCGTAGAACGCGCCGGCCAGCGGCGCGCCGAACGCGGCGGCGATGGCCGCGCCGGCGCCGGCGCCGACCAGGGTGCGGATGTCGGCGCGGCGCAGGCGCAGGATCCGCCCCAGGTGCGAGCCGCTGCCCGCGCCCATCTGCGTGTACGCCGCCTCCAGCCCGACCGAGGCGCCGCAGCCGTTGGACAGCAGGGTCTGCGCGGAGACGATGAGGTTGTCGCGCATCGACATGCGCCCGCCGTACAGCGCATTGGCCTCCACCGCATCGATCAGCTGGCGCTTGCGCGCGCGGGCAGCCATGCCGAGCAGGCCGACCAGCAGCCCGCCCAGCGGCAGCACCCACAGCTGGCCCAGGCCCAGTTCCGGCATCGCGCTGAGCCGGGCATCGACGTCCAGGCCGTACAGCCAGGCCTGCGCGCCATGCGCCAGGCCGCTCTGCAGCAGGGTCAGCAGGCCGGCGACCAGGCCGACCAGCAGCGCCAGCGCGATGAACCAGACGTCGCTGGCGCGGAAGCGCCGGCGCAGCGCGTCGGCGAGGCTGTGCGAGGCGTCGGCCAGGCCCAGCCGCGGGTGCTGGCGCACGTTCACGGCCTGCGCCTTACTTGACGCGGCGGACCTTGGCCTGGGTGTTGTAGGTGTCGACCTGCATGTACCACACGCCGGCGATGCCCGGCTTGATCCGCACCTTGGGCGCGCTGCGGTGCACGCTGCTCAGGCTGGCCGATTCGGTCTGTTCCCATTCCTGGCCGTTGGCCAGCACGTAGCGGCGGCCCTTGGAGAAACCGGTGAACTCGCCGACCAGGGTGCTCTCGATCGGCTCCTGGCTGCCGAAGTCGAAGAAGCCGCGGTTCTTCACGATCACTTCCTGGCGGCCTTCCTCCTTGGCCTTCTCCAGCGCCACCGCGGTCTCCTTGGCGACCTTGCCCTGCAGCCAGTCGTTGAGCGCGCTCAGCTCCTGCGGCGACAGCTTGTCCAGCCCGGCGGCCTTGAACTCCTGCGCCGACATCTGCGTCTGCAGATCGCCGGACACGGCGCGCTGGGCGGCGGCGGGAGCGGCGGCGGACACGGCGAGCGCCGCGCACAGGACCAGGGGAGTGAGGCGCGCAAGGAGCATGGCGGGATCCGGGCAGTGGGATGCGGCGTAGTGTAGTCGCAAGCGCGCGGCGCCGGCGCTGTGCGGATGGCACCGGCACGCCGCCGGGGCAGGGCCGGGCGGCGCCGCGGCGGCCGCTCAGCCGGCGCCGGGTTCCGTCGCCGACGGCGTGCGTGGCGGGCGCCGGTACACGAACGCCGGCGCCGCGTCGGCGGCCTCGCGCTGCGCCAGCGCCTGCAGGTCCGCATGCTCGGGCGCGCGCTCGCAGACCGGGTCCAGCGTGGCCGCGTCGCCGCTCAGCGCCAGCGCCTGGCAGCGGCAGCCGCCCCAGTCGATCTCGCGTTTCGGGCAGCCCTGGCAGACCTCCGGCATCCACGCGGTGCCGCGGTAGCGGGCGAACGCCTCGCCGTCGCGCCAGATCGCCGCCAGCGGACGGTCACGGAGGTTCTCGAACACCATGTCCGGCAAGGTCTCGGCGGCATGGCAGGGCAGCACGTCGCCGCGCGGGGAGATGTTGACGAAGCGCTGGCCCCAGCCGCCCATGCACGCCTTGGGCCGGTGCGCGTAGTAGTCGGGGGTGACGAAGTCGATGCTCAGGCGCTCGCCCAGCCGTTCGCGCGCCGCGGTCACCGCGACCACGGTGGCGTCGATCTGCGCGCGGCTGGGCATCAGCGCGGCGCGGTTGCGCAGGCCCCAGCCGTAGTACTGGGTGTGCGCCACTTCCAGGCGCTCGGCGCCCAGTTCCAGCGCCAGCTCGATCATCGCCGGCACCCGTTCGGCGTTGTGGCGGTGGATCACCGCGTTGATCGTCAGCGGCAGCTCGAGTGCGCGCACCGCCGCGGCGAAGGCGCGCTTCTTGTCCAGGCTGCCGCGGTAGCCGGCGATGCGGTCGGCGCCGGCGGCATCGGCGTCCTGCACGCTCAGCTGCACGTGCTCCAGCCCGGCCTCGGCGAGCTGCGCCAGCATCGCTGCGCCGCCGGCCACGCCGGAGGTGATCAGGTTGCTGTACAGGCCCAGCCCGCGCGCATGCGCGACCAGCTCGGGCAGGTCCTTGCGCAGCATCGGTTCGCCGCCGGAGAAGTGCGCCTGCAGCACGCCCATCGCCGCGGCCTGATCCAGCGCCGAGCGCCAGCCGGCGGTGTCCATCTCCTCGCGCAGGCCGGCCAGGGCGATCGGGTTGGAGCAGTACGGGCAGGCCAGCGGGCAGCGGTGGGTCAGCTCGAGCAGCAGCGACAGCGGCGGCGGCACGCTGGCGTTCATGCGCGCAGCAGGCGCTTGTCGTGCAGTTGCGCGGCCAGCTCGAGCACGTCGCCTTCGACCTCGGCCGGGTCGGCGTCGAACTGCGCGGCCAGGTCCGCGGCGATGGCCGCCAGCGAGCGCACGCCGTCGCAGCGCGACACGATCGCATGCGCGATCTCGTCCAGTTCGATCACCCGTTCCGGCGCCAGCAGCACCCATTGCGCGCGGGTGCGGTCGTGCTGCAGGCGCACGCCGGCGGCCAGACGCGGGCAACTGGCGGGCGCCATCGCGCTCATGCCACGGCCTGCGCCGGCGCCGGCGCGCCGGCGGCGAACGCCTCCGGCCAGGCCACGCCGGGCTGCACGTAGGCGAAGTGCAGCGCGTCCAGCTGCGACCACAGCACGCCGCACTTGAAGCGCAGCGCGTCCTGCACCAGTCGCTGCTTCTCCACCGTGTCGGCGTGGCGCTTGACGTAGTCCAGGGCGAAGTCCGAATCGCGCGGCGCCTCGTGCAGGCGGTGCTCGAAATACGCCAGCGCCTCGCGCGAGACGAAATCGTAGTGCTGCAGCATGCCGGCGACGCGGCGGCCGATGATGCCCGGCGCGAACAGTTCGGTCAGCGACGAGGCGATCGCCTCCAGCAGGCTCTTCTCGCGCACGAAGTGCAGGTAGGCCTGCACCGCGAAGCGGGTGCCGGGCAGCAGGGCGCGGCCGGACTGCACCAGTTCGCGGTCCAGGCCCAGCGCGTCGGTCAGGTGCAGCCAGCGCGCGATGCCGCCTTCGCCGTCGGCGCTGCCGTCGTGGTCGACGATGCGCTGGCGCCAGATCCGGCGCAGCGCCGGATCGTCCATCCGCGCCAGGATCGCGGCGTCCTTCAGCGGGATGCAGCGCTGGTATTCGTAGCGGTTCAGCGCCCAGGCCTGGACCTGGCCGCGCTCGAGCCGGCCGCTGTGCAGCAGCGCGTGGAACGGATGCTGGTCGTGGTACAGGCGCGCGCCGATCGCGCGCAGTTCCGCCTCCAGCTGGTCGGGGCTCAGCAGTGCGCTCACGGGTCGATGTTCCCAGGCGGGTTGTTCACAGGGTGATGTCCATGCCGTCGTGGGCGACGTCCCAGCCGTGCGCGCTCACCGTCGCGCGTTCGGCCGAGCCGGCGTCGAGGATCGGGTTGGTGGTGTTGATGTGGATGAAGACCTTGCGCGCCACGTCCAGGTCGGCGAACGCGCGCAGGGTGCCGGCGTCGCCGTCGATGCTCAGGTGGCCCATGCGCTGGCCGGTCTTGGCGCTGACCCCGAGCTGCACCAGTTCGTCGTCGCGCCACAGGGTGCCGTCGAAGAACACCAGTTCGGCGCCGCGCAGGCGCGCGCGCAGCGCGTCGGTCATCGCCGCGCAGCCGGGGATGTAGTGGAGGCGATGGCGGCCGTCGTCGATGGTCAGGCCCAGGGTTTCGTCGTCGGCGCCGGCCAGGTCGCCGCTGTGGCGGCTCTCCATGAACAGCGGCACCTTGCCCGGCACCGCGAACGGCGTGACCTGCAGGCCGAGCAGCGACAGCGGCGTGTCCAGGGCGAAGGCATGGCGATGCACGTAGGCCGGGTGCAGCGCGTCGAACACCGGATTCTGCGCCAACAGGTCGAGCACCCGGCCGCTGGCGTACAGGTCGAAGCGCTGGCTCTCGCGCATCGACAGCAGGCCGGCGATATGGTCGATCTCGCCGCTGGTCAGCAGCACCGCCTCGATCGGGGAATGGCGCAGGTCGCGTTGCGGCCACAGCGCGGGGGTGGCCAGCAGCTGCTGGCGGAAATCGGGGGAAGCGTTGATGAGCAGCCAGCGCTGGTTGTCGGCGCTGACTGCGATGCTGGCCTGGGTCCGACGTTGGGCACCCGGGTGGTGTTGCCATGCCCGCTGGCTCGCGGGCGTATGGCAGTTCCACTGCGGGTGCCCCCCGCCGGCTGCCGATCCCAATACGATGAGGTGCATCCGGTCTCCGTCTACGGCGCCTGGCCGGTCACGCATCGTCTCGGGAAAGGTGTGTTGCGCGCGGTCAAAGCTCGCCGGAGGCGTAGCAGTTGATTTCCGCGCCGACACAGATCTCGCGGATCACGGGCTTGTTCCACTTCTTCATGAGCGTTCCTCTTCGAGTGAGACGACGGGGCGACGGCGGCGGCATCCGCGTGCGGCGGAGCGCGACGGCATCGGTTTCGAGAATAGGCCTGCCCCCCGGCAGGGGTGTGAAATTCCGGTGAAGCCGGGGCAAGTCGCAAGCCGGTCACAATGAGGTCCTGGTGCGTATCCGCCGACCGGGCGCATGCGCCGGCCGCGCCGCGCAATTGTGGGCAGGCGCGCAAGCGCGCTAGTGTAGGCGGCACCGTTTCGCCATGACCGTCCGTCCTTGACCCACTCTTCCCATTCCGGCCTGGAGGCGCTGCTGCAGCGCCCGGCCGCGGCAGCGCTGGCGCCTGCGCTGCGCGAGGCGCTGCTGCAGGCCTGGCACGCGCAGCCGGAACAGGCCGCGCGCGCGCCGTGGCCGGTGCTGGCCGATACGCTGGACGCGCTGGCGCTGCTGTCGGCCGACGAAGCGGCGCTGCTGGCCGCGCTGCTGTTCGACCTGCCGGGCCTGCGCGCGCAGCTGGCGCAGCTGCCGGTCGCGCCGCCGGCACGGGCGCAGGCGGTCGGCGGCCTGCTCGACGGACAGGACGCGGCCGACCAGGTCTGGGCGCTGCACGCCGGGCGCGAGGCCGGGCGCAACAGCGAGGGCCTGCGCCGGCTGCTGCTGTCGATCGTGCAGGACCTGCGCGTGGTGCCGATCCTGCTGGCGCGGCAACTGGCGAAGATGCGGGTGGCCGACAAGCTGCCCGAGGCGCAGCGCCGCGCGCTGGCGCAGCTGACCCGCGACATCCACGCGCCGCTGGCCAACCGCCTGGGCATCTGGCAGCTGAAGTGGGAACTGGAGGACCTGGCGTTCCGCCACCTGGAACCGGACACCTACCGGCGCATCGCGCGCGAGGTGGACGAGAGCCGGGTGGCGCGCGAGCGCTACATCGAGGCGGTCAAGAAGATCCTGTCCAAGGCGCTGGGCGAGCAGGGCCTGCGCGCGGAGATCAGCGGCCGGCCCAAGCACATCTACAGCATCTGGCGGAAGATGCAGAAGAAGCGGCTGGCCTTCGACCAGCTGTACGACCTGCGCGCGGTGCGGGTGATGGTCGACGACGTCGCCGCCTGCTATGCCGCGCTGGGCGTGGTGCATGCGCTGTGGGCGCCGGTGCCGAGCGAGTTCGACGACTACATCGCGCGGCCCAAGGCCAACGACTACCGCTCGCTGCACACCGCGGTGGTCGGCCCGGAAGGGCGCACGATCGAGGTGCAGATCCGCACCCACGAGATGCACGCGCAGGCCGAGCTGGGCGTGGCCGCGCACTGGAAGTACAAGGAAGGCGGCAAGGGCGCGGAGAAGGCGTTCGACCGCAAGATCACCTGGATGCGGCAGCTGCTGGAGCAGTCGCAGGACGGCGAGCAGGGCGGGCTGGCCGGCGCGCTCGACGCCGAGCTGGTCGAGGACCGGGTCTATGCGCTGACCCCGATGGGCGAGGTGATCGACCTGCCGCAGGGCGCCACGCCGCTGGATTTCGCCTACCACGTGCACACCATGGTCGGGCACCGCTGCCGCGGCGCCAAGGTCAACAACCGCATCGTGCCGCTGACCCACAAGCTGCGCAGCGGCGACCGCGTCGAGATCCTGACCGGCAAGGAGGCCGAGCCGCGCCGCGACTGGCTGCTGCCGGCCAACGGCTACCTGGCCAGCGGCCGCTCGCGCGACAAGGTGCGCGCCTGGTTCCACAAGCTCGACCGCGCGCGCAACGTGCAGGCCGGCAAGGACCTGCTCGAGCGCGAACTCAAGCGCCTGGGCCTGCAGCACGCCGACCTGCTGCCGGCGGCGAAGAAGTTCCATGCCGACGGCATCGAGGAGCTGTACATCCAGGTCGCGCTGGGCGACGTCGGCCCCAGCCAGGTCGGGCGCGCCCTGCACGAGGCCGAACGCGCCGCGGCGCAGCCGGCCGCGCCGGCGCTGCCGCGGCCGACCGCGCGCCGCGGCGGGCTGGCCAAGTCCAAGTTCACCGTGCAGGGCGTGGGCAACCTGCTGGTGCAGCTGGCGCGCTGCTGCCAGCCGGTCGCCGGCGAACCGATCGCCGGCTACCTGACCCGCACCCGCGGCGTCACCGTGCACCGCAGCGACTGCGCCGCCTTCGCCCGGCTCGCCGCCGGCAACCCGCAACGGGTGCTGCCGGTGGAGTGGGGCCAGGCCGGCGGCGGCTACGAGGTCGACGTGCTGGTGCGGGCGATGGACCGGCGCTGGCTGCTCAAGGACATCACCAACCTGATCGCGCAGGAGGACGCGCACGTGCTGGAGATCAACAGCGACAACGTGCGCGACAGCGGCCGCACCCAGCTGCGGCTGCGGCTGAAGGTCGGCGACTACGGCCAGCTGTCGACCCTGCTAGGCAAGCTCGATGCGCTGCCCGGCGTGGACGAGGCGCGGCGCCTGGGTTGAACGCCGGCCGCGCGGGCCTGGCGCATGCATGGTCTTGCCATGCACGCGCGCTAAGCTTGTGCGGTGAGCAAGCCGCCAGATCAGGTCAGGGACGAACGCCGGCGCACGCCGCGTCCGGTGCCGCTGTGGCGCGATCGCCGTGTCTGGCGCTGGGCGTTGGCGGCCTTGCTGTTGGCGGCGATGGCCCTGGTGATGTTCCGCCGCCCGCTGGCCGATCTGCTGTGGCCGGAGACGCGCATCCAGCAACTGCTCGACCAGGGCAATGCCGCATTGCGTGCCGGCCGCCTCAGCGCCGCCGACGGCAGCGGCGCGCGCGAGCGCTTCGAGGCGGCGCTGGCCCTGGATGGCGACCGCGTGCAGGCGCGGGCCGGGCTGGCCGCGACCGGCCGCGCCGCGCTCGGCCAGGCGCGCGCGGCGCTGGCCGCCGGGCGCTATGCGCAGGTGCGTTCGGCGCTGGCGCTGGCGCGCGCGCTGCAGGTGCCGCGCGCCGAGGCCGACCGCATCGACGCCGCCCTGCGCCAGCGCGAGGCGGCGCACGCCGGGCTCGACCAACTGCTGCAACGGGCGGCGCAGGCCCGCGTGGAGGGCCGCCTGGACGGCGCGCCCGATGCGGCGCTGCCGCTGTACCGGCAGGTGCTGGAGTTCGCCCCGGAACGCACCGAAGCGCTGGAAGGCCGCGAGGATGCGCTGTCGGAACTGCTGCAGCGCGCGCAGGCGGCGCTGGCGCGCGGCGACGTGGCGGCGGCCGCGGCGCTGGTGGACAGCGCGCGCGGCTACGATCCCGGGCACGTCGACCTGCCGGCGGCGCAGGCGGCGCTGAATCGCGCGCTGGACGCCCTGCAGCGCGAGGCCGAGACGGCGTTGCGCCGGCAGCGGCTGGACGCGGCGGCGCGCGCCTTCGCCAAGCTGCGCGCCGCTGCGCCGGAGGCGGCCGCTGCGCGCGACGGCGAGGAGCGCGTGGCCACGGCGTATGCGGCGCAGGCCACGCGCGCGGCCGCGGATTTCCGTTTCGCCGAGGCCGAGCGTGCGCTGCAGCGCGGACAGGCCCTGGCCGCGGACAGCCGTGCGCTGGCCGACGCGCGGCAGGCGCTGGCGCGTGCGCGGCAAAGCCAGGCCACACTGCACTCGCGGCTGTCGCCGGCCGAGCGCGGGCAGCGCCTGCAGGCCCTGCTGGCGGCGTTGCAGGCGGCCGAGGCGCGCGGCGACTGGTTGACCCCGCCCGGCGCCAGCGCCTACGACACCTTGCTCGCGGCACAGGTGCTGGCGCCGCGCGATGCGCGGGTGCGCAGCGCCGAACAGCGCGTGCTGGCGGCGCTGCGGCGCTGCTTCGACGACGAACTACGCGGCAACCGGGTGCTGGCGGCGAGCGCGTGCTACGACGCCTGGCGTGCGCTGGCGCCGGGCGGCAACGGCGTGGCCGCGGCACGCCGGCGCCTGGCGCAGCGCTGGCTCGCGGTCGGCGACGAACGCCTGAGCGCCGGCGATGCCGATTTCGCGCGCGAGGCGCTGCGCCGCGCCCGCGCGATCGACCCGGCCACGCCGGAACTGGCGGCGTTCGCGCGCCGCCTGCGCAGCTTGTCGCCTGGGGGCTGAGTGTGTCTGCGCGGTATTCCGGCCTTGCAGGAAGGTTTGCAGCCTCGGTGGCTGCCTAAGCCTGCTGTTTCGCCGCTGCTTCTGTCGCGGTCGATGGGCCGAGGCCGCACGGAACCGCTCCTGCAGGGTTGGCCGGCGCACTGCTGATGCTTCTTCCGGCGCGATCCGAAGCCGTCGGGTCCACCGCTTCGTTCGTCGCGACTGAAGTCGCTCCCACAGCGGTTTGTCGGTCGCCTGCGGGATGCATTGTGGGAGGGGCTACAGCCCCGACGATGGCCGAAACCGTCGTGGTGTCCGACTTCGTTTGTCGCGGCTGAAGCCGTTCCTGCAGGAGCTTTCCGCGCGCTTGCCGGGTGCACTGTAGGAGCGGCTTCAGCCGCGACGCTTTACCGGTGGCGCATCGGGTCGATGGCTCGACGCCGGCCAGAGCCGCTTATGTCCGCCCATGCCGGGCGTCCACGGGTCGCAGCCGCCCTAATCCAGAAACACCTGGCGCACCGTGGCGCGCGCCGCGTCCAGCGAGAAGTGGGTGGCGATGTTGCGCAGGCCGTTGCCGGCCAGGGTGTTCCACAGCGCCTCGTCGGTGTACAGCTGCGCCAGCGCCGCGACGAACTGCGGCGCGCTGTCGGCGATCAGCACATCCTCGCCGTGGCGCAGGTGCATGCCTTCCACCGCGCACGGCGTGGCCACCACCGGCTGGCCGTGCGCCATGCTCAGGTTGACCTTGCCCTTGACCCCGGCGCCGAAGCGCAGCGGCGCCACCGCGATGCGCATCTCCTCCATGTAGGCGACGATGTCCGGCACGTGCCCGAGCAACTCCACCCCGGGCGTGGCCTCGCCGAGGCGGCGGATGTCGTCCGGCAGATCGGCGCCGATGCAGTGGAAGCGCAGCGTTGGCAGCAGCGCGCGCAGCGGCGGGAACACCTCCTGCAGGAACCAGCGCACCGCATCCACGTTGGGCGCGTGGCGGAAGCCGCCGACGAACACCAGGTCGCGGCGCTGCGCCCATGGCCGGCCCGGCCCCGCGACCTCGTGCAGGTTGGAGATCAGCGCGGTGCGCACCTGCGGCGCTTCGCGTTGCAGTTGCTCGCGTTCGACGTCGCTGACCAGCACGGTGACATCGACCTGGGCCATCACCTCCAGCTCGCGCGCACGGGTGCGCTCGGCCTCGCGCAGCAGGCGCGCGTCGCCGGCCAGTTCGGCGCCGCGGCGCTCGCGCAGGTAGTGCAGGTCCACGGTATCGAACAGCCGCCGCGCCTGCGGCGCGTAGCGGCGCAGCAGCGGCAGGCAGGCGTGGGCGACGTGGTGGCGCACCAGCAGCACCGCGTGGAAGCGCGCGCCGTGCTGCTGCAGGAAGCCGCTTACGCTCTTCAGGTAGGGCGCATACCACACCTCCACGCCGAGCCGCTGCAGCGCCTCGCTGTGGCGGCTGGCGTACTCGCGGCCGCTTGGCACGAACACCACGTGCGCGCCTTCCTGCAGCAGCAGGCGGATCAGGTTGAGCTGGCGCAGCGAGGCCGAGTCGCGGTCCGGCTGCGGCAGCGCTTCGTCGACGATCAGCACCTGGCGCTGTTGCCGGTGCAGCTGCGCCGGGGTCGGCGTGGTGCCCGGCGGCAACTGCCGCGCCAGCACGCCGGCCCACTTGGCCGCGAACACGCCGCGGTTGCGCACCTGGTAGGCCTTGATGCCGGTGCTGGTGTCGGTGCCGTTGCTGGTGCCCTCGTCGTGCACCACCTGGCTGGCCGGTTGCAGCAGCGTGCGCAGTCCGGCGTTGCGCACCGCGAAGGCCAGATCGGTGTCTTCGTAGTAGGCCGGCATGTAGCGCGTGTCGAAGCCGCCCAGCGCCAGGAAACGTTCGCGCTCGATCGCCAGCGCCGCACCGGCGCCGTAGTCGATGTCGCGCAGGTAGGCGTAGCGCGGGTCGTCCGGCGATTCGAAGCGGCCGTAGCTCCAGGCGCTGCCGTCGGCGAAGACCACGCCGCCGGCTTCCTGCAGGCGCCCGTCCGGATACAGCAATTGGGCGGTGACCAGCCCGGCCTGCGGCACCTGCGCGAAGGTGTCCAGCAGCGCGTCCAGCCAGCCCGGTTGCGGCACCGTGTCGTTGTTGAGGAACACCAGGTAGCGTCCGCGCGCGCGCGCCGCGCCGTCGTTGCAGGTGGCGATGAAGCCGCCGTTCTGCGCCCGGACGTGGTAATGCAGGCCCTGGATCTGCGGCAGCCATTGCGCGGTCTGGTCGCTGCTGCCGTCGTCGATCACCAGGATCTCGCAGGCCGTCGCCGGCGGGTGCGCGGCCAGCGCGCGCAGGCAGGCGAGGGTGTGCGCGACGTGGTTGTAGACCGGGATCACGATGCTCGCCTGTGGCGCGTCGCTGGCCGGCACGGCGAAGGCGGCGAACGGCTGCGGCGCCACCGCGAACAGCGTGCGCCGCGGCGGCGGCAGCGGTTGCGCGTGCACGCGCAGCCGCTGCCAGGTGCTGCGCCAGCCGCGCGTGCGCAGGCTGGCCAGGCCGCGCCGGAGCAGGCCGCTCAAGCGGTTCAGGGCGTAGCGTGCGTTCGCCCAGGACATCGACATCCGTTGCAACTCCAGCTGAAACAAAGGGGCTCCCGCGCCGCGCTGCCTGCTGGCCTGCGCTAGACTCGCCGGAATTTACATTCTCGCATCCCCGTGCCACGACGCTACGACGACAACGACACCGACGATCAGGACACCGACGATCTCGACAGCGGCGCCTCGCCCTGGCGCCGGCGCCTGCTCACCTGGGGCCTGGCCGCGGCCGCGCTGGGCCTGGGCTTCCTGATCCCGTACACGGTCTATCTGAACAAGCAGGTGACGCAGCGCTTCGGCGAGCTGCGCTGGCAGATTCCGACCCGGGTCTACGCCCGCCCGCTGGGGCTGGCGCCGGACACGGCGATGGACGCGCAGACGCTGAAGACCGAGCTGGACGCGGCCAGCTACCGCGAGGACGCCGGCGCGCAACGCCCCGGCACCTACCAGCAGGACGGCAGCCGCTTCGTCATCGCCAGCCGCGGCTACGTCGACGTGGATGGCCGGGTCGCGCCCAGGCGGGTGGAAGTGAGCCTGTCCGGCGGCCGCGTGGCGGCGCTGCGCGATGCGCAGACGCGCAAGTCGCTGAATGCCGCACGGCTGGATCCGGCGCGCATCGCCACCTTGTACGGGCAGAAGCAGGAAGAGCGGCGGCTGGTGCGGGTGGACGAAGTGCCCGAGCTGCTGGTCACCGGCCTGCAGGCGGTGGAAGACCGCGACTTCAACTACCACCACGGCATCGACCTCAGCGGCATGGTGCGCGCGGCGTGGGTGATGGTGCGTTCCGGCGGCAAGAGCCGGCAGGGCGCCAGCACCCTGACCCAGCAGCTGGCGCGCAGCGGCCTGCTCGGCATCGGCAAGGAACAGACCCTCACCCGCAAGTTCAACGAGATCCTCTACGCGCTGATCATGGAGGCGCGCTACGACAAGCGCACCATCCTGGAGGCCTATCTGAACCAGGTGTACCTGGGCCAGCGCGGCAGCCAGGCGATCCACGGCGTGGCCTCGGGCGCGGAGTTCTGGTTCGGGCGCGAGCTGGATTCGCTGCCGCCGGAACAGGTGGCGCTGCTGATCGGCCTGGTCAAGGGGCCGTCCTACTACGATCCGCGACGCTTCCCCGAGCGCGCGCTGGACCGGCGCAACTTCGTGCTCGGCAAGCTGCGCGAGAGCGAGCTGATCGACGAGCCCACCTACCGCAAGGCGCTGTCCGCGCCGTTGGGGGTGCCGGCCAATCCGGGCCTGGTCGCGGCCAACCGCTTTCCGGCCTATGTGGACCTGGTGCGCCGCCAGCTGGCGCGCGACTACCCGGAAAGCGCGCTGCAGGGCGCCGGGCTGAGCGTGCTGACCGGCATGTCGCCGTCGGCGCAGGCCTATGCCGAGGGCGCGGTGACCCGCACCCTCACCGCGCTGGAGACCAACAAGAAGCGGCCGCCGCTGCAGGCCGGGCTGGTGCTGACCGACACCCACAACGGCGACGTGCTGGCGGTGGTCGGCAGTCGCGACGTGTCGCAGCCCGGCTTCAACCGCGCGATCGAGGCGCAGCGCCAGGTCGGCTCGCTGCTCAAGCCGTTCGTGTACCTGCTGGCGCTGGCGCAGCCGGACCACTATTCGCTGGCCAGCTGGGTCGACGATTCGCCGGTGACGGTGCAGCTCAGCCGCGGCAAGCGCTGGACCCCGGGCAATTCCGACAACCGCAGCCACGGCACGGTGCGCCTGGTCGATGCGCTGGCGCATTCGTACAACCAGGCCACGGTGCGGATCGGCATGCAGGTCGGGCCGGAGCGGGTGGCGCAGCTGATCAAGGTGCTGGCCGGGCTCGAGGCCGAGAACAATCCCTCGCTGATCCTGGGCGCGACCGACCAGAGTCCGTACGCGATGACCCAGCTGTACCAGTTCCTCGCCTCCGGCGGCGAGATCCAGCCGCTGCACGCGGTGCGCGGCGTGCTCGACCCGCAGGGCAAGCTGCTCAAGCGCTACGACAAGGCCCCGGCGCCGGCGCAGGAAGGCGATTCGGTCGCGGCCAACCTGGTCGGGCTGGCGCTGCAGCAGGTGGTCAGCAACGGCACCGCGCGGCAGCTGCTCGGCGACGGCCTGGGCAGGCTGTCCCCGGCCGGCAAGACCGGCACCAGCAACGATGGCGTGGACAGCTGGTATGCCGGCTACACCGGCGATCATCTGGCGGTGATCTGGATCGGCAACGACCAGAACAAGCAGACCGGCCTGTACGGCGCCACCGGCGCGATGCGGGTGTGGTCGGGCATCTTCGCGCGGCTGCCGAGTTCGCCGCTGAAGGTGCAGGGCAAGGGCATCGACTGGCAGTGGATGGACCCGGCCGGCAGCAACAGCACCGACGCCAGCTGTCCCGGCGCGCGGCAGTTCCCGTTCGTGGTCGGTTTCGCCCCGGCGTACGCGCCGTGCGCGCCGCCGCAGGCGCTGCCCGAGGAAGGGCAGCCTGCCGAGGGCGAGAGCCAGGGCGGCGGCTGGCGCAGCTGGTTCGGCCTGGACAAGAAGAAAGAAACGCCGCCTGCCGACGCGGCGTCCACTCCCCCGGCGCAATGATCCACGGATGCCTGCCATGACCCGACCTAGCCCCGCCCTCGCCATCGCCGCGCTCAGCCTGCTGCTGGCCTCCTGCGTCAGCGCGCCGCCGCCGCCCCCGCCGCCGCCGGTGGACACCACCACCCCGGCGCAGCGGCTGGCCGCGATCGAGGCCAGCGGCGGCGCCGACGACACCGAACTGAGCGTGCAGCCGCTGCGCGATCCGCAGGTCGAGGATCTGCGCGACAGCGCCAAGCGCAAGCGCGCGGCCGGCGACCTGGCCGGCGCGGCGGCGGCGCTGGACCAGGCCCTGCAACTGGTGCCGGAAGACCCGGCGCTGCTGCAGGACCGCGCCGAAGTGGCCTTGCTGCTGAAGGACGATGCGCAGGCCGAGGCCTTCGCCAAGCGCGCCATCGACCTGGGTTCGCAGACCGGCCCGCTGTGCCGGCGCCACTGGGCGACGATCGAGCAGTCGCGGCTGGCGCGCGGGCAGAAGGAGAACGCGGCGTCCGCGCATGCGCATATCGAGGGCTGCACGGTGGCGGGGATCAAGCGGTATTGATCGGGAGCCGGGATTGGAGATTGGGGATTCGGGATTGGTAGAAGCGACGGTTGTTCGGTTGTTTGTGGCAGGCCGATATCGCCGCGTCGGTGGGCGCACTAAATAGCGAAACCGACGTGCCGCTTTTGCGAATCCCGAATCCCGAATCCCCAATCCCGGCCCTCCATGTCCCTCAGCCACGCCAGCACCGAAGCCCTGAGCGAAGGCGGTGCGCTTGCCCGCCAGCTCGATGCGTTCGTGCCGCGCGCGGCGCAGCTGCGGCTGACCGCGGCGATCGCCGAGGCGTTCGAGCAGCGCGACGTGCTGCTCGCCGAGGCCGGCACCGGCACCGGCAAGACCTATGCGTACCTGGTCCCGGCGCTGCTGTCGGGGCTGAAGACCATCGTCTCCACCGGCACCCGCGCGCTGCAGGACCAGCTCTACCACCGCGACCTGCCGCGGGTGCGCGCGGCGCTGGGTGTTGGCCTGAACAGCGCACTGCTGAAGGGCCGCGCCAACTACCTGTGCAAGTACCGGCTGGAGCAGGCCAAGGGCGAGCCGCGCTTCACCTCGCGCGAGCAGATCGCGCAGTTCCAGCGCATCGTCGCCTGGGGCGGACGCACCCGCTTCGGCGACATCGCCGAGCTGGACGCGCTGCCCGACGATTCGCCGCTGCTGCCGATGGTCACCTCGACCATGGACAACTGCCTCGGTACCGAGTGCCCGTTCTGGGGCGAGTGCTTCGTGGTGCAGGCGCGGCAGCGCGCGCAGGCCGCCGACGTGGTGGTGGTCAACCACCATCTGCTGCTGGCCGACCTGGCGCTGAAGCAGGAGGGCTTCGGCGAGATCCTGCCCGGTGCGCAGGCCTTCGTCATCGACGAGGCGCACCAGTTGCCGGAACTGGCGGCGAACTTCTTCGGCGAGAGCTTCGGCATGCGGCCGCTGCAGGAACTGGCGCGCGATTGCCTGGCCGAGAGCCGCCACGTCGCCGGCGCGCTGGCCAGCCTGCAGGCGCCGGTGCAGGCGCTGGAGCAGGCCTTGCGCGAACTGCGCGCGGCCATGGAAGGGTTGCCCACCCGCGGCACCCAATGGCGGCTGCTGGCCAAGCCGCAGGTGCGCGACGGCTTCGATGCGCTGCTGGCGGAACTGGCGCGCCTGCAGGACAGCCTGGCGGCGCTGCGCGACGCCTCGCCCGGCTTCGACGCCTGCGCCGCGCGCGCGCAGGACATGCGCACGCGCCTGGGCCACTGGCTCGGCGACGATGCGCCGATCCCCGATTTCGACGCCGAGCCGGCGCCGCCGTCCAACGACGTGCTGTGGTACGAACTGAGCGCGCGCGGCTTCCGCTGCCAGCGCACGCCGCTGGACGTGTCCGGCCCGCTGCGCATGCACCGCGAGAAGTCGCACGCGGCGTGGGTGTTCACCTCGGCGACGCTGGCGGTGAAGGGCGATTTCGAGCACATCGCCACCCGCCTGGGGCTGAGCGATCCGATGACCCTGCTGCAGCCCAGTCCGTTCGACTGGGCGCGGCAGGCGCTGTGCTATCTGCCGGCGTTGCCGGACCCGAACGCGCGCGGCTTCGGCACCGCGCTGATCGCCGCGCTGCATCCGGTGCTGCAGGCCTCGCAGGGCCGCGCCTTCCTGCTGTTCGCCTCGCACCGCGCCTTGCGCGAGGCGGCCGAGGCGCTGCGCGACGGGCCGTGGCCGCTGTTCGTGCAGGGCGAGGCGCCGCGCGCGACCCTGCTGCAGCGCTTCCGCGAGTCCGGCAACGGCGTGCTGCTCGGCTCGGCCAGTTTCCGCGAGGGCGTGGACGTGGTCGGCGATGCGCTGAGCGTGGTGGTGATCGACAAGCTGCCGTTCGCCGCGCCGGACGACCCGGTGTTCGAGGCGCGGCTGGACGCGATCCGCCGCGACGGCGGCAACCCGTTCCGCGACGAACAGCTGCCGCAGGCGGTGATCGCACTCAAGCAGGGCGTGGGCCGGCTGATCCGCAGCGAGAGCGACCGCGGCGTGCTGGTGCTGTGCGATCCGCGCCTGCTGTCCAAGTCCTACGGCCGCACCTTCCTGGAGTCGCTGCCGCCGTTCGCGCGCACCCGCGATGTGGAGGACGTGCGGGCGTTTTTTGCGTCGGGACCCGGGACTGGGGACTCGGGACTCGAAGAAGCGCAGGCGCACGAAGCGTGGCCTGACGATCTCGGTCGCTGACCGCCTGCCACGTGGCGCTGCGCTTCTTGTCCCGGGCGTTGAGCCATGGATGCTAGGCTTTGCGCCTTTCCGGGTCCCCAGTCCCGAGTCCCCAGTCCCGGCCCCCAATGAAAATTCTCGCCTTCGAAACCGCCACAGAAGCCCTGTCCGTCGCCGTGCATGTCGATGGCGCGGTGCGCGAGCGGTTCGAACTCGCGCCGCGGCGGCATGCCGAGCTGGCGCTGCCGTGGGCCGAGCAGTTGCTGGCCGAGGCCGGTATCGCCCGCAGCCAGCTCGATGCGATCGCGTTCGGGCGCGGCCCCGGCGCGTTCACCGGCGTGCGCCTGGCGATCGCGCTGGCGCAGGGCATCGCCCTGGCGCTGGACCTGCCGGTGCTGCCGGTCTCCACCCTGCACGCGCTGGCCCTGCGCGCGCCGGCCGAGGCGCCGCAGGTGCTGGCAACCATCGATGCGCGCATGGGCGAGATCTACGCGGCGGCCTTCGTGCGCGATGCCGAGGGATTGCATGCGCTGACGCCCGAGCAGGTGCTGGTCCCGGACGCGTTCGTGCTGCCGCAGACGGATGCGCCCTGGCATGGCGTCGGCACCGGGCTGGCGGCGCTCGACAACGCGCTGCAGCGGCGCCTGGGCGCGCAGTTGCGCAGCGTCGATGCGCAGGCCTTGCCGCATGCCGCCGACGTGCTGACCCTGGCATTGGCGGCCCATGCGCGCGGCGAAGCGATCGCGCCGGAACGCGCCGAACCGGCCTACCTGCGCGACAACGTCGCCCTGACCCTGGCCGAGCAGCAGGCGCAGCGGGCCGCACGATGACGGCGGCCGGGACCGAGCGCGCACGCTTCCGCGGTTGCCTGCTGGGCCTGGCGGTCGGCGATGCGCTCGGGACAACCCTGGAATTCAAGGCGCCCGGCAGCTTCGCCCCGATCGACGACATGGTCGGTGGCGGTCCGTTCGACCTGCGCCCCGGGCAGTGGACCGACGACACCTCGATGGCCTTGTGCCTGGCGCACAGCCTGCTGTACCGCGAGGGCTTCGACGCCACGGACCAGATGAACCGCTACTGCAACTGGTATCGCCACGGCTACCTCAGCAGCACGGGCACGTGTTTCGACATCGGCAACACCGTGCGCCAGGCGCTGGAGCGCTATCTGGATGGCGGCCCGGCTTTCAGCGGCAGCGACGATCCGCGCGCGGCCGGCAACGGCTCGCTGATGCGGCTGGCGCCGGTGGCGATGTATTACGCGCATCGCCCCGACGTGCTGGCCGAGCGCGCGGCGGACAGTTCGCGCACCACGCATGCCGCCGCCGAGGCGCTGGATGCCTGCCGGCTGTTCGCGTCGCAGTTGCGCGCGGCCCTGCTCGGCGGCGATCGCGCGCAGGTGCTGCAGGCGCCCGGCCTGGCCCTGGACACGCCGGCGCTGCGCGCGCTGGCCGTCCGCGACCACGCTGCGGTGCCGGCGACGCAGATCCGCGGCACCGGCTACGTGGTCGATGCGCTGTCGGCGGCGCTGTGGTGTTTTGCCAGCACCGATTGCTTCGCCGACGCGGTGCTGCGCGCGGCCAATCTCGGCGACGATGCCGATACCACCGCGGCGATCTGCGGACAGCTGGCCGGTGCCTTCTACGGCATCGACGGCATTCCCGCCGCCTGGCGTGCACGGGTGCAGGATGCGGCGGACATCGTCGCGCTGGCCGATCGCCTGCATGCGGCCAGCGTCGCCGGGTGAAGGTGGGCAGGCCGGCCGACCGTCCCTGGTCGGCGCCCGCGAAGACCGCAGCGGCGGTCAGTAGTCGTAGCTGACGCTCAGCCGCAGCGAGCGCGGCGCCTGGCTCAGGAACGCCGCGCCATACACCGGGTCGCTGTTGCCCGGGTCGGTTTCCGAATACGGGTACTTCCACAGTGTGGCCTGGCCGTTGAAGACGTTGAACACGTCCAGGTTGAAGGCCAGCTTGTGGTCGGCGTACGCCGGCCGCCACGACACGCCCAGGTCGAGCTGCTTCAGCCACGGCAGCCGGCCCTGGCTGCCCGGAGGCGCCGCTTCGCCCTGGTAGTAGTGGTAGGCGATGCCGTAGCCGGACGGGTCGCTCTGGTCGGCGCCGTAGGAACCCAGCGCGCTGAACGGCGTGCCGGACACCAGCTTGAGATTGGCCGACACCAGCCATTCGGGGGTGAACTGGTAGTAGCCGTAGAACTTGAACTGATGGGTATGGTCGTTGCTCTGCGGGCCGTTGGTGTGTTCCATCAGCTGCGCGAAGTCCCAGGCCTGGGTGGTGGACACCGCGGTCTGGCCGATGCCCGACAGCAGCTGGCCTTCGGTGGTGCCGTAGCTGCGCGACCAGGTGTAGTCGAAGCGGCCGTACCAGCGCTGGTCGAACGGGTGCTCCAGCGACAGATTGAGCCCGTAGTAGTTGCGCTTGAACTTGGGGAAGCCGAGCTGGGCATTGGTCAGCGGCACGCTGACGTAGTTGCCCGAGGTATCCACCAGGGTGAAGGTGTTGGACTTGCCCGGATTGATCAGCCAGCAGCTGACCGGATTGCTGTCCAGCGTCACCGTATGTCCTTGCGCGGCTGCCGCGGCGAACACCGTGTCGCTGTCGCAGTAGTCGTCCACGCCGCTGCGCAGCACGCGGTAGGTGCCCTTGGCGCCGTAGACCCAGCTGTCGCCCCAGGCCTTGGTGAAGCCGAGGATGAACTCGTCCTGGAACGAGGGCTTGATGCCCTGCGTGGCCACGGTCTTGGGGTCGGGCAGGATGCCGTAGTTGTTGTTGGAGGAGACTGCGCCGGAGATCTGGGTCAGGTCGGTGGGGTAGCCGTTGGCGTCGATGCCGCCGTAGGTGTAGTAGGTCGAGGTCGCCAGGGTCGCGCCGGCGGCATTGAAGGCCGGATTCAGCGGCAGCGCCAGGTAGTAGCGTCCGGCGTTGCCGTAGACCTTGAAGCGCGCATCGCCGTCGACGTCCCAGCTGAAGCCCAGGCGCGGCGCCCACTGCCCGCTGGTCTGCTTGATGTACGCGTCGCCGTCGCGGTTGTAGTTGGTGAACTGGTCCAGGCGCAGGCCGAGGCTGAGCAGGAAGCGGTCGCTGATCTGCCAGTTGTCCTCGATGTACTGTGCGCGCTGCGCCGCGCGCACCGAGGCCAGCGCGCTGTAGACGTACCGGCGCACGTAGTAGCCGTCTTCGCCGTTGGCGTAGCCACCGGTGGCCGGCACGCCGAGGCCGGTGTTGATCGGCACGCTCGGGTTGGACTGGCCATAGATCCAGTAATAGCCGTCGCCCGAGGCCACCGAGCCGCGGTTGAGCGCGCGTGCGTTCTGGTTGTCGATGCCGACGGTGATGCTGTGCTCGCCGATGACGTAGTTCAGGTCCAGCCGCAGGTTGTCCGTGCGGTTGCCGCGGTCGGGATCGACCAGCAGCGAGGTGGTCTGCGCGTTGGTGATCGGGGTGCCGCCGGTGTAGGCCGGGTTCTGGAACGAGGTGCCGCTGAGATAGGTCAGCGCGCCGTTGTAGGTGGGGTTGCCGGTGTAGTCGTCGGTGCGCTGCTTGCCGTACTGGGCGCTGAAGGTCAGGCGGTCGGTGAGGTAGCCGGTGTACTTGGCGGTCCACAGGTCGCCGCCGGTCTTGGTGGTGTTGGCGTCGCCGCGCAGGTCGCCGATGTCGTAGCCGCTGTAGTCGTAGTACTTGCCACGGGTGATGTAGCGGCTGGAGGCGCCGGTGATCTCCAACAGCTGGTTGTCGCTGATGTTCCAGTCGAGCTTGGCGTACCAGCTCGGCCGGCGGTAGTGGTAGTCGTAGTAGTACTCGCCCGGGGTGGTTTCGCGCGCACCATAGAACCTGTCGCCATCCTGGCGCTGCAGTTCGTAGGAGCCGAAGAAGAACAGCTTGTCCTGGATGAGCGGGCCGCCCGCATAGAGGCTCTGGGTGCTGAGCGTCGAACCGCTCTTGCTGTCCGGCCGGTACAGCGCGCCGTTGCCGGGCGCGTACACGTCCTTCTGCGAGGAGCGCAGGCCATCGGGTTCCCATGTGGCCTGGCCGCCGAAATGCCATTCGTTGCTGCCGCGCTTGCCGACCGCATTGATCACGCCGCCATCGGAGCGGCCGTACTTGGCGCTGTAGCCGCCGGTGTAGACCTCCAACTGGTCGATGCTGCCGTAGGGCAGGGTCAGTCCGCCCAGTCCGCGCAACGGGTCGGTGGTGTTGAAGCCGTTGATGTAATAGGCGTTCTCCGCGGCCGAGGAGCCGCCGAAGCTGAGCAGCTGCGCGCCGGTCGGACCGATGTAGGTGCCGCTGCCGCTGTTGCCGGCCACGCCTGGCGCCAGCTGCGCGATCGCCTCCGCCGAGCGTCCCAGCGGCAGGCGCTGCAGCTGTTCGGCATCGATCACGGTGCGCGAGTCCACGCTGCTCACGTCGATCGCCGCGGCAGCGCGGTCGGCGCTGACGGTGACCCCGGTCAGGCTGGTGACCGCGGCGAAGGACACGTCGGTGACCGCGCCGACGGTGAGGCCCACGCCCTCGCGGCTGCCGAGCACGCTGTCGTCGGCGCCCTTGGCGATGATGGTGTAGGTCCCCAGCGGCAGTTGGCCGATGCTGAAGCGGCCGCGCGCATCGACCGCGACTTCGCGGCTGAGGCCGCTGTCGCTGCGCACCAGCACGCGTTGCGCGTTGAGCGGCGCCTGGCCGGCGACGGCGCCGGTGGTGGACTGGGCCAGGGCGGACGGCGCGGCGAGTGCGGCGCTCAGCGCCAGCGCGAGCAAGGCGGGCCTGCGGAGAAGGTGGTTCTTTTTCATGTGAGGAGACGGCTCGGGTGGTGGGGGCAGGGACACGCCGCGCCGGCCTCCGATCCACTCGTCCTTGGTGATGCGGTGCGCGGTAACGTTCCCCGCCCCCATTAACCTTAATGTGACGCCTATTCAGAAATACCGCATCGTTATGTCGGCGACACCAATCGTTATCTCGGTCGTTGCCATGGGCGCGCACGCGCCGCCACGCGGTGCAAGCCGGCAAATCCTTCTTCTTGCCGGAGACGGTGCCCTGAAGGGGCGGATGAGGGGACGGGCGAAGTCTCGGAACGTTCGGTGCCGTCAGGCGATCCGTGCCGGCCGTACCCTCACCCCAACCCCTCTCCCGATGGGAGAGGGGCTAGCCGGCAGTTCCTTCTCCCATCGGGAGAAGGTGCCCCGAAGGCGCGGAGGAGGGGACGGGCGAAGTCTCGGAACGTTCGGTGCCGTCAGGCGATCCATGCCGGCCGTACCCTCGCCCCAACCCCTTTCCCGGTGGGAGAGGGGCTAGCCGGCAGTTCCTTCTCCCATCGGGAGAAGGTGCCCCGCAGGGGCGGATGAGGGGACGGGCGAAGCCTCGGAACGTTCGGTGCCGTCAGGCGATCCTTGCTGGACGCACCCTCACCCCAGCCTCTCCCCGGTGGGAGAGGGGCTGCCAGGCTTCGGCCGCGGCGCGCGGCTCAGCGGTCGTCGCGCAGGGTGCCGCCGGGCAGGAACACCCAGGTGCGGGTCACCTGCAGGATGTCGATGTTGTCGTCGGTATGCGGCAGCGGCGGGAACGGCTGCGCCAGCTGCACCACCCGCATGGCCGCGGCGTCGAGCATCGGCACGCCGCTGGAGCGCAGGATGCGGCTGCTCTCGACGCTGCCGTCGCGGCGCACGCCGACGCTGATCACCACCTGGCCGCCCAGCCGCTGCCGGCGCGCCTCGTCGGGGTAGTTGAGGTTGCCGACGCGCTCGGCGCGGTCGACCCAGGCGCGCAGATAATTGGCGTAGGCGTATTCGCGGGTGCTGGCGGAGACGAACTTGCGGTTCGGCCGCTTGGCGTACTGCTCCGAGCGCAGGTGCACCTCGGCGGCCAGGCGCGCCATCTCCGCGTCGCGCTGCTCGCGCTGCGCGTCCACCGGTTGGGTGGGCGCGTCGGTGCGCGGCTGGGTCTGCGGCGCCGGCTGCGGCTGTTCGCCGCGCGCGCTGCTGACCACGCGCGGGGTCGGCTCCGGCGCCGCCGCCGCGGTCTGCGCGCGCAGCGCCTGCGGCGCCAGGCCGTCGCGCTGCTGCGGCACCACCCCGGGCTGGCTGTCGCGCGGGCGCTGCGGTCTGTCGTGGTCGCCGCCGCCCTGCTGGTTGGCCTGGGCCAGGAAGTCGGCCTGCTTCGGCGTCAGCGGGGTGCTGGTCTGGCTGAAGATCACGTCCAGGGTCGGCACCAGCGGCGCGTCGTCGTCGATCGCGAAGCCGACCCCCAGGATCAGCAGGCCGTGCACGATCAGCGACAGCACCAGGGTGGCGCTGAGCCGTTCGCGCTCGCCGATGCGCGGCGCGGGCGTCGCGGCGGCCGCGCTCATCGTGCCGGGTAGGCCTCGATCGCGTCGAACAGCAGCCCGGCGATGTTCAGCCCGAACTGCGCGTCCAGTTCGCGCACGCAGGTGGGGCTGGTCACGTTGACCTCGGTCAGGTAGTCGCCGATCACGTCCAGGCCGACGAAGCGCATGCCGCGCCGTTTCATTTCCGGGCCGACCTGGCCGGCGATCCAGCGGTCGCGCTCGCTCAGCGGGCGGCCTTCGCCGCGGCCGCCGGCGGCCAGGTTGCCGCGGAATTCGTCGCCCTGCGGAATCCGCGCCAGGCAGTAGTCCACCGGCACGCCATCGACCAGCAGGATGCGCTTGTCGCCGGCGCTGATGTCGGGAATGAAGCGCTGCGCCAGGGCCAGCTTGCGGCCGCCGTCGGTCAGCGTCTCCAGGATCACGTTGAGGTTGGGGTCGCCGTTGCCGCTGCGGAAGATCGAGCGCCCGCCCATCCCGTCCAGCGGTTTCAGCACCGCCTGGCCGTGCTCGAGCACGAACGCCTTCAGTGCGGCCGCGTCGCGGCCGACCAGGGTCGGCGGGCAGCACTGCGGGAACAGCAGCGCGGCCAGCTTCTCGTTGAAGTCGCGCAGGCCCTGCGGGTCGTTGACCACCTGCGCGCCGGCGCGCTGGGCCACGCTCAGCACGTGGGTGTCGTACAGGAACTCCGAATCGAACGGCGGGTCCTTGCGCATCAGCACCACCTGGCCGGGGCCGAACGCCAGCTCGGCGAACGCGCCCAGCTCGAACCAGCCGGCGGTGTCGTCGCGTACCTGCAGCGGCGCCACCTGCGCCAGCGCGGCGCCGTCGCGCAGCGACAGTCCGCCGGGCCGCACATAGTGCAAACGGTGCCCGCGACGCTGCGCTTCCAGCAACATGGCGAAGGTAGTGTCTTTGGCAATCTTGATGCTGGCGATGGGATCCATCACCACGATGACATCGAACGACATGGCGGTACCTGGGGGGCTGAGCGGAAGATGGTAGCGGGTCGGCGGCAGGGGTGCGCAGCGGCGCCGGCACGGGGCCGCGCGGCACCCGGCGCCGGCAATCAAACTGTGACATAGTTAGCGCTAGAAAGTGATCCGAAGCAGAGCCGTGGCGACGGCCTTGACAGTCTGAGCGGGTCTTGGGATACATGTCGTTTCGCAGCGACGTCGGATCCGATGAAGCGTCGCGCGCCTGGGGGCAAGTGAATGAGTGAAAACACGACTGCGGGTGGGGAACTCGCAGGACTGAGGGTCATGGTGATCGATGACTCGAAGACGATCCGCCGCACCGCCGAAACGCTGTTGAAGCGCGAGGGGTGCGAGGTGGTCACCGCCACCGACGGCTTCGAGGCCCTGGCCAAGATCGCCGACCAGCAGCCGCAGATCATCTTCGTGGACATCATGATGCCGCGGCTGGACGGCTATCAGACCTGCGCGCTGATCAAGGGCAACCAGCTGTTCAAGGCGACGCCGGTGATCATGCTGTCCTCCAAGGACGGCCTGTTCGACAAGGCGCGCGGCCGCATCGTCGGGTCCGAGCAGTACCTCACCAAACCCTTCACACGCGAAGAACTGCTGGGCGCGATCCGTACATACGTCAACGCCTGACCAGGGGGAAAGGCACCATGGCTCGAATCTTGTTGATCGAGGACTCACCGACCGACCGGGCGGTGTTCACGCAGTGGCTGGAAAAAGCCGGCCACGAGGTGCTCGCCACCGACAACGCCGAGGACGGGCTGAAGCTCGTGCGCGAGCAGGCGCCCAGCCTGGTGCTGATGGACGTGGTGCTGCCGGGAATGAGCGGCTTCCAGGCCACCCGCGCGCTGTCGCGCGACGAGGCCACCCGGCACATCCCGGTGCTGATCATCAGCACCAAGAGCATGGAGACCGACAAGGTCTGGGGCATGCGCCAGGGCGCCACCGACTACATCGTCAAGCCGCCGCGCGAAGACGACCTGATCGCCCGCATCAACCAATTGGTCGGCTGACGTGCGTTCGCCCTTCGACATCCTCGAGGCCTACGAGCGGCGCAGCCTGGCGCACGCGGTGCAGATGCCCGAGCGCGAGTTCGACGAGAACATCTGGCGCGGGGTCGGCTTCCGCGTCGGCAACCGCCACCTGGTCTCCGACTTCCGCGAGGTGGTGGAAATCGTGCGCATGCCGCCGATCACCCCGGTGCCGGGCGCGCAGCCGTGGCTGCTGGGCGTGGGCAACCTGCGCGGCAACCTGTTCCCGGTGGTCGACCTGAAACAGTTCATGGAAGGCCAGCGCACCTCGCTGCTGGAAGGCCAGCGCGTGCTGATCATGCGCCAGAGCGGCGGCGACGTGGCGCTGACCATCGACGAGCTGTTCGGCCAGCGCAGCTTCACCGAGTCGCAGGCGGTGGAACCCGGCGACCTGGCGCAGGGCCGCTACGCGCACTTCGTGGACCGCGCGTTCCGCGGCGACACCCACGACTGGGGCGTGTTCTCGCTGTCGCTGCTGTCGCGCACACCCGAATTCCGTCAAGCCGCCGCCTGAGCGCGCGGCCTGCCTTCGCATCGAAGATCGAGGTCGAATCATGAGTACTGCACCGGACGCCCCCAAGGCGAGCAAGCTTGGCAGTGTGGGGACGAGTTTCTGGCTGGGCCTGCTGGCGCTGTCGCTGATCGTGTTCGGCGCCAACACCGGCGTGGCCACCTGGCAGGGCAATCGCCTGGCCGGCGCCAGCACCGGCGCGGCCGACCTGCAGGTGCTGTCGCAGCAGCTCGCCAACCAGGCGCGCGACGCGGTTTCCGGCAACGCGGCCACGTACAAGGAATTCAAGCAGACCAAGGCGCGGGTGGAGACCACCGTCGCCGGACTCAACGCGCGCTACGCCAACGAGACCGGCATCGCCGGCCCGCTGGCCCAGCTCAACCGCACCTGGACCCCGCTGGGCAAGAACGCGCAGCAGGTGGTGGACAGCGAACCGGCGGTGCTGGCGCTGGCCGGCAACGCCGAGCGCTTCGTCGGCGGCGTGCCGCAGCTGCAGGCGCAGCTCAACGAGGTGGTGCGCGCGATGACCGTCGGCGGCGCCCCCGCCGCACAGATCTACAACACCCTGCAGCAGGTGGTGGTGGCCGGCACCATGGCCCGCCGCGTCACCGAGATGCGCGCCGGCGGCAGCGGCGCGGCCAGCGCCGGCGATGCGCTGGCGCGCGACTCGGTGGTGTTCGGGCAGATGCTCGAGGGCCTGCGCAACGGCAACGAGGAACTGGGCATCGCGCCGGTGCGCAACGCCGCCGCGCTGGCCGCGCTGGAGCAGTCGCAGGCGCAGTGGGCGGAAATGAAGAAGGACCTGGACGCGTTGCTGGCCAGCTCGCGCAGCCTGTTCGCCGCGCAGTCCTCGGCCGCGGCGCTGACCGCCGGCTCGGACCAGATGCTCGACGACAGCAAGAAGCTGTTCGACGCGTTCTCCGCATTCGGTTCCACCCGCGACACCCGCCTGTTCCCGAACTTCTGGCTGGGCGTGGTGTCCGGCCTGCTGGCGCTGCTGTCGATCATCGGCTTCGTCTGGACCTCGGTGCGCAGCCGCACCCGCGACCAGGAAATCCGCTACCAGACCCAGGTCGAATACAACAGCCGCAACCAGCAGGCGATCATGCGCCTGCTCGACGAAATCAGCTCGCTCGGCGAAGGCGACCTGACCGTCAAGGCCTCGGTCACCGAGGACATGACCGGCGCCATCGCCGACGCGATCAACTACGCGGTCGACGAACTGCGCCACCTGGTCACCACGATCAACGACACCTCGGCCAAGGTCGCCATCTCCACCGAGGAGACCCAGGCCACCGCGCTGCAGCTGGCCGAGGCCGCCGGCCACCAGGCCGAGCAGATCGGCTCGGCGTCCGAGCGCATCAACGAAATCGCCGCCAGCATCGAACAGGTCTCGCGCAACTCCAGCGAGTCGGCCGAGGTGGCGCAGCGCTCGGTGGTGATCGCCGCCGAGGGCGCCGGCGTGGTCCGCGAGACCATCCAGGGCATGGACCAGATCCGCGACCAGATCCAGGAAACCTCCAAGCGCATCAAGCGCCTGGGCGAATCGACCCAGGAGATCGGCTCGATCGTCGAACTGATCAACGACATTTCCGAGCAGACCAACATCCTGGCGCTCAACGCCGCGGTGCAGGCCGCCTCGGCGGGCGAGGCCGGCCGCGGTTTCGCGCTGGTCGCCGACGAAGTGCAGCGCCTGGCCGAACGCACCTCCGGCGCCACGCGCCGGATCGAGGGCCTGGTGCAGACCATTCAGGCCGATACCAACGAAGCGGTCAGCTCGATGGAGCAGACCACCTCCGAAGTGGTGTCCGGCGCGCGCCTGGCCGAGGACGCCGGCACCGCGCTGACCGAGATCGAACGCGTCTCCAACGCGCTCAACAACCTCATCAAGAACATCTCCATCGCCGCGCACCAGCAGTCCGCGGCGGCGACGGACATCACCCAGACGATGGACGTGATCCGTCGCATCACCGGACAGACCTCGCAAGGCGCCGGCCAGACCGCCGACTCGATCGGGCGGCTGGCGCAACTGGCAGCGGACCTGCGGCGCTCGGTCGCCGACTTCAAGCTGCCGGCGTGAGCGGATCGGAACAGGGTGGAAGGACAGTGCACATGACGTACCGCGAAAACTCCCTGCATCCCGCCGCCGCGCTGACGCGGCACGGCGCGCGGCCGTCCGCGGAGACGCGGCGATGAGCGCGCTGCGCGATGCGATGAGCCACGCCGCCCTGGGCTGGGTCAAGCCGGAGCTGGACGAGACCCTGCGCCAGGTGCGCGGGGAGATCGAATACTTCGTCGAGGAGCCGGCCGACACCAGCCGCATGCGTTTCTGCGCCGGCTACCTGCACCAGGTGCAGGGCACCTTGCGCATGGTCGAGCTGTACGCGCCGGCGATGGTCGCCGAGGAACTGGAACTGCTGGCCGTCGCCGTGCAGAACGGCCAGGTGCCCGACCGCGACGAGGCCTGCGCCACGCTGATGCGCGGCACGGTGCTGTTGCCCGACTACCTGGAGCGCCTGCAGGACGGCCATCGCGACATCCCGATCGTGCTGCTGCCGCTGCTCAACGAGATCCGCGCCGCGCGCGGCGAGCCGGGCCTGAGCGAAGGCGCGCTGTTCGCGCTGTCGCCCGATGCCGGCGCCGCCACCGAGGCCGAACTGGACCATGCCCGCGGCAGCCTCAGCGGCCGCAACCGCGAACTGCTCGACACCGTCGGCACCGCGATCAAGGAAGAACTGCTGCGGGTCAAGGACGCGCTCGACCTGCACCTGCGCACCGGCGGCGACGTCGCCGCGCTGCAGACCCAGGTGGACGAACTCGGCAGCGTCGCCGACACCCTCGGCGTGATGGGCCTGGGCGTGGCCCGCGGCGTGGTGGTGCAGCAGCGCGATTCGCTGCGCAGCATCGTCGACGGCGAGCGCCAGGCCGACGAAGGCCTGTTGCTGGATATCGCCGGCGCGCTGCTGTACGTGGATGCCTCGCTCGACGACCAGGTCGCCTATCTCGGCGCCAGCGCCGGGATCCAGGACGATGCCAGCGCCGCCGAGGCGCGGCGCACGGTGGAAGTGCTGGCGCACGAGGCGATCGCCAATTTCGCCGCGGCGCGCGAGCATTTCGTCGCCTTCATCGAGACCAACTGGGACCACGAGCGCCTGGGCGAGGTACCGCGCCTGCTCGGCGAGGTCGCCGGTGCGCTGCGCATGCTGGAACTGCCGCAGCCGGCCGATTACCTGGAGGGCGTGCGCCGCTATGTCGCCACCGAGTTGATCGGCAAGCGCCGCGTGCCCAGCGGGCGCCAGCTCGACACCCTGGCCGATGCGATGGCCAGCCTGGAGTACTACCTGGAAGCGCTGCGCGAGCGCCGCCCGGGCCGCGAGGAAATCCTCGACATCACCCGCAGCAGCCTGGAAACGCTGCGCTACTGGCCGCTGCCCAGCGATGCGCCGGCGCCGCAAGACGTGGTGCCGAGCGGCGCCGATGCGTCGCTGCCTGCCTCCGTGGCGGAGCCGGAGCCCGTGCCGGCCGCCGACGTCGCCGAAGCGCCGAGCGCGGTTGCCGCACCGCCGCCGGTGCCGTCCTGGGATCTGGCGCCGGTCGCGGACGCGCCGCTCGCCGCCAGCACGCCGCCGCCGTTGCCGGGCGCCGCGCCGCAGGCGCCGCAGTGGACGCTGGACGAAGACACCGAGGCCGCCGCTCACACCGCGGCTGCCGAGAATATCGACCCCGCCGCCGCCGACGCGCCATCCGATGCGGTCGTGAGCGCGCCGGACGACGCCGCCTCCAGCGTCGCGCCGGCGCCGATCAGTTTCGATCCGGTCGCCGCCGAGCAGGAAGAATGGTCGGCAGCTACCGAGCCGCTGCACATCAGCGTGGACACGCTGGCATTGGAAGGCGATGCGTTCCGCGCGCCGGACGCCGACACGGCGCCGGAGCAGGCCGCGTCACACGCCGATGCCGATGCTGCGGCCAACGCCGCAGCGCCGGCCGCCTACGGCTTCGATCCGGTGGCCGCCGAATACGCCGAGCCCGAACCTGTGGCCGGCGACGCGACCGACGACGACGCGACCCTGGTCATCGTCGACCTGCCGGCCGCCGCGCCCGCCGACGGCAACCACGACGACGTGCTGGTGATCGAGCTGGAGGATGCCCCGGCCTTCGCCGACGCGCCGCTGGCCGGCGTCGACGACGTCCACAGCATCGTCTGGAGCGACACGCCGGCGACACTGGCCGACGACGACAGCGATGTCGCCGCCGCGCACACCACGCCCAGCATCGACCTGTCGGCGAGCGACACCGTGTTCGCGACCGAGGCCGACAGCGACCAAGCGCCGCGTGCGCATGCCGGCGACGCGGAGCATGCCGACGCCGACGCCGAGCAAAGCCCGTTCGTCGACCTGGCCTGGCCGGAGCCGACCCCGGAGCCGGAAGCGCCGGCGCCCGGCGTGCACAAGGCCAGCATCCAGCCGATCGAGCTGGACGCCGCCTCGGCCGCGTTCCTCGCCGAACTCGACGCCGCCGCCGCGCAGTTCGACGTGGACGCCGCACCGGCCGCGGCCGACGCCGCAGGCACCACCGAGGCCGCCGCCGACCACGCGCCACCGGCAAGCGACGCAGTCGATGCCGCCGTGACGCCCGCGCCCGCCACCATCGACGGCGGTTTCGTCGACGACGGCGGCGAGATCGACGCCGACATCCGCGACGTGTTCCTCGAGGAATTCGACGAGGAACTGGTCAACCTCGGCAACCTGCTGCCGGCATGGCGCGCCGCGCCGAATCACCTGGAAAGCCTGCGCCCGATCCGCCGCGTGTTCCACACCCTGAAGGGCAGCGGCCGGCTGGTCGGTGCGCGCGTGCTCGGCGAGTTCAGCTGGAAGATCGAGGGCATGCTCAACCGCGTGCTCGACGGCAGCCGTCCGGCCAGTCCGGCGGTGGTGACGATGGTCGAACTGGCCTACGAGGTGCTGCCGCAGCTCAACGCCGCCTTGCGCGGGCACGGCGTCATCCATGCCGACCTGGACGCGATGCAGGCGGTCGCCGACCGCATCGCCGCTGGCGAGGACGCCTACTACTTCGCCGCCGCCGCGGCGCCCGCCGCTGCCGCGCCGCGTGCCGGCACGCCGGCATCGGTGGACAGCGTGCTGCGCGAGATCCTCGAAGCCGAGGTCGGCACCCACCTGGAGACCGTCCGCGACTGGCTGCAGCAGGCACCGCAGCCGGCCACCGAAGCGCTGTTGCGCGCGGTGCACACGATGAGCGGCGCGTTCGCGATGACCGACGTGCCGGAAATCACCGAGGTCACCGGCCCGGCGGAGAGCTACGTCAAGCGCTTGCTGGCCGCCGCCGTGGTGCCCAGCGCCGAAGGCGTGCGCGCGCTCGACGATGCCGTGCACGCCATCGCCGGCACCATCGAGGAACTGCAGGCGCCGTCGCCGGTGATCCCGCCGTTCACCGAACTGGCGCAGCGCCTGCAGGCGCTGGTGGCCACGCTGCCGGAAGTGCAGTGGTCGTCGGTCGTGCACGACGACGAAGACGACGAGGATGCGCCGCAAGCGCAGGGCGATGCGGCGCTGGACCCGCAGTTGCTGCAGGCGGTCGAACTCACCGCGGCCGACGACCTGTCGGCGTACCTGGGCGATGCCAGGCATCTCGACGCGGCCGGCGCCGATGCGGACCATGCCGAGGCAGGATCTGTTGCCGACACTGCCGAGATCGACGCATCCGCGGCGCAGGCGGCCGATGCGCCGCTGGCGCAGCAGCCGGTAGCCGATGAGGCGCACGTGTCCGCGCCGAGCGAGACCTCTGCCGACGACGTCGCCGAGGCGACGCATGCGCGCGACGACGGCGATGCATCCTTCAATGCGGAAGACAGCGGCGCCGATGCCGGCGTCGCGCAGGGCGACGGCGATGCAGCCGACGCGAGCGCGCTCGCCGTGCCGCCGGCCGATGGCGACAGCGAAACTGCTGCGATCGATGCCGACCGGCAGGCACTGCTGGCCCAGGACGGCAAGCTCGACGAATTGACCGTCGACGCGCCGCTGGTCGACGAGCGCGCGCCCACGGACAGCGAACTGCCGCCGCCTGCCGAAGAGGTGGTCGAGACGCAGGAGCCGGATGCGGTTGCCGCCGATGGTGAAGCGCACGACGCACCGGATCGGGGCGAGCACGGAGAAGAATCGCGCCAGACCACGCACGATCAGAGCGCGCACGACGGGGACGAGCACGCCGAGAGCGGGCACGATCAGGGCGAGCAGGACCACAGCGAACACGACCAGGAGCGCGATCCGCACGGCTATGCGTTCACGGCCGAACCCGTGCAGCCGTCCGCGCACTGGCACGGCAACGAGCCGGTGTCGGCGAACGACGATGCCGAGCCGCTGTCGGCGGCGGACGACGTTGCCGCGCCTGCCGACCATGCAGCGCACGACGTGGACGCCACAGCGGAATCGCCGCACGATGCCGCGGATCGGGACAGCGACGGCCACGCCGCACAGGACGAGGCCGACGCGCACCCGGCGGACGCCGATGCGACCGGGGTTGACGACCACGCGCCGACGCCGCACGCCGAAGACGCCGTGCATGCCGCGCCCGAATCCGCCGATCCCGACGCAGCGCAGGCCGCGACCGTCGATGCCGGACACACGCATCCGCACGACACGGTCGAAGCGACCGCGCCCGATGCCGCGCCCGAAGGCGATGCAGATGCCGGCGCAGCACCGGTCGACGCGCCGCATGACCACGGGACGTACGCCGACGAAACGCAGGCCGACGACCTCGCCGATGCAGCACCGGACGCTGCCGGGCACCACGCCGATGCGCACGCGGATTCGGATGCCGAGTCCGTGCCCGCCGACAGCACCACGCCGGCCGACGCCGCAACCAGCGATGCACAGCCTGCAGACGCAGACGTCGAACCGGCCTCCGCCGAATCCACCCAGCACGACACCGCAGCGGCCGACCTGGCCGCGGTCGATCTCGGTCCGCTGGACTTCGCCGACCTGGACCGCGAGCTGGTCGACATCTTCGTCGAGGAAGGCAAGGACCTGCTCGACCATTGCGACCGCCTGATCGCCGAACTGCGCGCGGCACCGCAGGACCGCGACGTGCTCGGCGGCCTGCAGCGCGACCTGCACACGCTCAAGGGCGGCGCGCGCATGGCCGGGGTCAACCCGATCGGCGACCTTGGCCACGGCATCGAATCGCTGCTGGAGGCGGTGGCCGCCAACCGCACCGAACTCGACCGCGGCGACGTGCAACTGCTCGAGCGCGGATTCGACCGCCTGCACCAGCTGCTCACCCTCACCGGTAACCACCGCGCGGTGGCGATGCCGGTCGACCTGATCGGCCGCTTCGACGCGCGCACCCACGGCCGCAGCGTGCCGGCCGATGTCGATGCCGGCGTCGAGGCCCATGCCGATGCCGACGTGGCGGCGATGATCCAGGCCGCGGTCGATCCGGCCTCGGTGCCCGCCCCGGCGCCGGCGCCGCTGTCGGCGCCGTTGCCGGTGGACGGCACGCTCGACGAGGAGTCGATGATCGCGCGGCCGATGCAGGAACAGGTGCGCGTGCGCGCCGACCTGCTCGACCGCCTGGTCAACCACGCCGGCGAAGTGGCGATCTACCGCTCGCGGCTGGAACAGCAGCTCGGCGCGTTCCGTGGCGCGATGTCGGAACTGGACCGCACCAACGCGCGTCTGCGCGACCAGCTGCGGCGCCTGGACCTGGAAACCGAAGCGCAGATCGTCGCCCGCTACCAGCGCGAGCAGGACCAGACCGAGCAGAGTTTCGATCCGCTGGAACTGGACCGCTTCTCCACGCTGCAGCAGCTCAGCCGCGCGCTGAACGAATCGGCGGCCGATCTGGGCGGCCTGCAGGGCGTGCTCGACGACCTGGCGCGGCAGTACGACGGCCTGCTGCAACAGCAGTCGCGGGTGAGCTCGGAACTGCAGGACGGGCTGATGCGCGCGCGCATGGTGCCGTTCGACGGCCTGGTGCCGCGGCTGCGCCGCGTGGTGCGCCAGGCCGCCAGCGAAACCGGCAAGCAGGTGCACCTGACCCTGGAAGGCACCCACGGCGAACTCGACCGCAACGTGCTCGACCGCATGATCGCGCCGCTGGAGCACATGCTGCGCAATTCGGTCGCGCACGGCCTGGAAACGCCGGAGCAGCGCCGCGCCGCCGGCAAGCCGGAGGAGGGCAGCATCGCCATCCGCCTGCGCCGCGAAGGTTCGGAAATCGTGCTGGAAGTGGCCGACGACGGCGCCGGCCTCAACCGCGACGCGATCCGCCACCGCGCCGAGCAGCGCGGGCTGATCGCGATCGGCGCCGCGCTGTCCGACGAAGAGCTGGATTCGCTGATCTTCGCCCCCGGCTTCAGCACCTACGACCAGGTCAGCCAGCTGGCCGGCCGCGGCGTGGGCATGGACGTGGTGCGCAACGAAGTGCGCCAGCTCGGCGGCTCGGTGGACATCCACTCGGTGTGGGGCCAGGGCGTCACCTTCACCCTGCGCCTGCCGCAGACGCTGGCGGTGACCCAGGCGGTGTTCGTGCAGATCGGCGACACCACCTTCGCCGTGCCGGTGGCCTCGGTCAGCGGCATCGGCCGCATCAGCCGCGAGCGTTTCGAAGCGGCCGACGGCGGCTACCACTACAGCGGCGAGGAATTCGCGCTGCACGACCTCGGCTCGCTGGTCGGCCAGGCGCCGGCGCGGGCCGAAGGGCAGATGCAGGTGCCGCTGCTGCTGGTGCGCGCCGGCGACCTGCGCGCCGCGGTGGCGATCGACCAGGTGCTCGGCAACCGCGAAATCGTGGTCAAGCCGGTCGGCCTGCAGATCGCCTCGGTGCCCGGCATCTACGGCGCCACCATCACCGGCGATGGCCGCGTGGTGGTGATCCTGGACGTCGCCCCGCTGGTGCGCCGCTACCTGGCGCAGCCGGCGCGGCCGGTGGTGGAAGCGGCGCCGACCGAACAGCGGCGCGTGCCGCTGGTGATGGTGGTCGACGATTCGCTGACCATGCGCAAGGTCACCGGCCGCGTGCTGGAACGCCACAACTTCGACGTGATCGCCGCGCGCGACGGCATCGAGGCGCTGGAGCGCCTCGAGGAACGCGTCCCCGACCTGATGCTCCTGGATATCGAGATGCCGCGCATGGATGGCTACGAACTGGCGACCGCGATGCGCGCCGACCCCCGCTACAAGTCGGTGCCGATCGTGATGATCACCTCGCGCAGCGGCGAGAAACACCGCCAGCGCGCCTTCGAGATCGGCGTGCAGCGCTACCTGGGCAAGCCTTACCAAGAGTTGGATCTGATGCGCAACGTGTACGACCTGCTGGGGATCGCCCGTGTTCGCGAATGACGGCGCAGGCAGCGGCACCCCGGTCGCGCTGCTGGCGCGCCCCGGCCAGGCGCGCGAGCGCCTGCGCGAGGCGCTGCACCAGGTCGGCGCGTCGATCGTGCTCGAGGACGACCCCGGCGCGATCGACGCGCAGACCCTGGCCGACGCCGCCCCCGGCGCGGTGCTGATCGCGCTGGAACCGGCGATCGAGGACGCGCTGGAGCGGCTGGATGCGGCGCTGGACCTGCCCGGCGTCACCGTGATCTTCGACGAGGCCGAACTGGCCGCGCGCCGCGAGGGCTGGGAAGCGCAGCGCTGGGCGCGGCACCTGGCGGCCAAGCTGCAGGGCCACCAGGACGTGCTGCCGCCGGGCCGCGAAACCGACGCCAGCCTGCAGCCCGAACCGGGCCTGCCGGCGACCCCGGCGCAACTGCACGAGGGCGCGCCGATCGGCTTCCACGTCGAGGAAGCGGCCAGCTTCGCCAGCACCGTGCCCGGCGACAGCTTCTATGCCTGGCAGCCGCCGGCCGATGCCGCGCCCGGCTTCGAAGACCTGCAGTTCGCGCGCGACCAGGCCGCTGCCGGCGACGTGGCCGCGCCGGCGCCGGCGCCGGACGCGGCGGCACCGCTCGCGGCGGCGTCCACCGATGCGCCGCCCAGCCTGCCGCCACCGCTGCCGGCCAGTGCCTGGTCGTTGGTGGACGACGACGCGCCGCTGGTCGTGCAGGCGCGCGCGCCGCTGAGCCAGATGCAGATTTCCACCGAGGGCCTGTCGCTGGTCGCACTGGAGTCCGAGGACGCGGCCACCCCGGCTGGCGCCGCCGCGCAGGGCGCGGTGCTGGTGATGGCCGGCATCGGCGGTCCCGACGCCATCCGCCGCCTGCTCGCCGCATTGCCGCCGGACTTCCCGCAACCGCTGCTGGTGCAGCTGCGCCTGGACGGCGGCCGCTACGGCAACCTGGTCAAGCAGATCGCGCGCGTCTCCGCGTTGCCGGTGCTGCTGGCCGAAGCCGGCGAACCGGTCGCCGTCGGCAACGTCTACATCCTGCCCGACGACGTCGGCGTGCGCGCTGGCCAAGGCGCTGGCCTGCGTTTCGTCGCCCACGACGCCGGCGCTTCGGTGGTCGGCGGCCTGCCGGCCGCGCACAGCGCCGTGCTGCTGCTCAGCGGCAGCGACATCCAGCAGGTCGACGATGTCGTGGCCCTGGCCGCGCAGGGCGCCTGGGTCGCCGGCCAGACCGGCGACGGCTGCTACGACCCTGCCGCGGCCGTGCAACTGATCGGCCACGGCCATCCCGGCGGCGACCCCGTGCAGCTGGCGCAGGCCCTGTCCGCGCGATGGGGCGGCTGAGCCGCCGCCCGCGCGTTTTCCCCGGTTCCAGGACGACGTAATCCATGAGCAGCTACGCCAGCAACGACGAAATCCGCGGTGTCCTGATCCAGGCCGGCAGCGAGCGGGCGCTGCTGCCCAACGCCACCGTCGCCGAAGTGATGTCGCGCGTCCCGGTCGAACCGCTGGCCGACGCCCCGCACTGGCTGCTCGGCCAGATCGCCTGGTACGGCTGGAAGGTCCCGTTGCTGTCGTTCGCCCGGCTGACCGGCCTGGGCAGCGAGACCGTCGCCTCCAACAACAAGATCGTCGTGCTCAAGGCCCTGGGCGGCAATCCCGACCTGCCGTATTTCGCCCTGATCACCCAATCCTTCCCGCAACTGATCTCGGTCCCGCGCGACGGCCTGCTTGCCGACGCCTCCGAAGAAACCTTGCCCGCCGGCGTGCACATGCGCGTGCTGCTGGGCGAGCAGAGCGCGCTGCTGCCGGACATGGAGGCGATCGAGGGGATGATTTCGGAGCGGTTTTCGGCTGCGGCTTAAATGAAAATATCGCTGTAGCGCTGATGCGTGCGTGAATTCACAAGGCTATGAAAGGGAGTTTGTATGCCAAAACTGTTTTTAGGTGTTTGTACGGCTGTGCTTGCTCTTGCTTCCACGTTTCTATGTGGGAATGCAGCTGCCGCCCAGTCCAGCCAGTATTGTTATGAGAGCGCTTGCTTTGCTTCCCTCCAGGAGGCTGAGTCCGAAATGCGGACCTATTTCGCCTATGGTAATCAGCTGATTCGTTCCAGGACTGAAGTCAGCGATCAGGGCGCGACTCCAATAGTGAGTCTGGTCTATGTGGCTCCTGATCAAGCGCCGACCCACTTCAATCCCCCAAGCTACTCGATTGGTGGGTGGGGTTATGAAACTATTCCAGGATTCTGCAAGCAGGCAGAGGATCCCAATTTTCCTGGGCGTTGTGCGGATGAGGCGGAGATAGTCCATAACATGATGGCCTATTTCCAAGGGGTCTATCCGGATTGCACTTTCTCTAATATACGTGTTGAAGGGTCGTATGGTGAGCCATTCGTATATAGTCGCGATTATTACGGGGCTGGTTATTTGGATTTCATGACGCCACAGGATAGGTGGCTTAAGAATGATACTTGGTGCCCAGGCTGGGGGCAGGACTATCCCGACCCATGGCAGTTTCAGCTTGTAAAAGTGCAGACTTATGATTGTCCTGCCGGGTTTTGGCCAATTTGGGGCTACAATCCGGCATATAATAACACTGGAAATCCGGATTACATCGCGATTTGGCCTTACCTTTGTACGGCCGGAAAACCTGAGCAACGTATAGTCAAACGAGATGTGGGTGGCCCAAGCCAGACGCCTTCTTGTCCGGCTAATGAAAATCCATGCTTCCCCGCAACAGGGGATAAAATGCGTAACGAGCCAGACCTTTGGTTCGCTGGAAGGCCATTTTCTCGCTATTACCACTCGTTGCAAGAGATTCAGCAGGGTGAGGCTACTGGAGTCGGCTGGGGGCACACATTTTTGGAGAAAGTAACTGGCCTTACCAGACCATCCATCACGACAGAAGATGGGTTTTATCAATTTTTCATTCAGACCGATTATCACATTTATCGAGGGGCTCAGAACAGCGGAGATATTTTGGTTGTTCTGGATGATGGATCCTATCTTCTAACTAAAGCCAATGGCGAAAAGCGATCTTATTCTGCAGATGGAAGATTGCTCAGTATTGTTTCGGAAAAAGGCGTCGCTTACAATGTGACATTGACATACCAGCGCGGCCAGCTGGCTCTGGCAACCGATGGGTTAGGACGCACGCTGAGTTTCAGTTATGTCAATGGCGTCTTGAAGCGCGTAAGCCAAGGCGATGGTGGCTATGTTGATTACGACTACGATTCGGAAAGAAATCTGGTTGCTGCCAGGTATGCTGATGGATCAGTTCGTTCCTATTATTACAACGAGGAGGGATTTGGCCCGGCTAATATCCGTCATCTGCTGACAGGTATTGCGGATGATGCTGAGCGTTATGCGACATTTTCTTATGATTCCCGTGGCTTTGTTGAAGGTAGTGCGCTACACGCGGCCGGCACCAAGGTCGCAGAGACAAGAATTAGCTATGCCGATGACGAAAGTGCGCTAGTCACTACACCATTAGGAGAGTCCCTTTCGTATGCGTTATCCAATGGCGCTTTCAAGCAGGTTACCGGTATTTCCGGCAGTGCGGGCACAAAAGTGGATGGCTACGATCAGAATGGAAGGCTCACTTCTTCGGTTGATAGACGAGGGGTGGCCACAAGTTATAGCTACTCCGATGCGGTCACATCCGCTTCCGATGCGGTCAGGGTTTCTACCGTAGCCGTTCAAACTCCGCAGGAGCGTTCTGTCAAGGTTACGCGCGACGGTAAAAATCAGGTTACGGAAAAGCAAGTCGGCACATCGCAGGGTGTCGTTTCGTTAACGAGGTTTGCATATAATTCGGCGGGATTGATTTCTTCTTATTGTGAATACGCTCCGGGCGAGTCTTCATCGCTTTCGTATCAGTGCGGATCCCAAGCCTCTGCGCCTGCGGGTGTGCGGCAGACGAGCTACGGATACTGCACTGAGTCGGATGTCACAAACACGACCGATCCGTGCCCTCTTGCTGGGCTCTTGAAAAGTATTGATGGGCCGTCTGTAGCTTATTCTGATGTCGTCTTTTACAGTTATTACCCATCCGATGATGCGACCTGTGCCAGCACTCCAGCCACCTGCCCGCACCGCAAGGGCGACCTGTGGAAAGTCACCAACGCCCTGGGCCAGGTGACGGAGTACCTGGCCTACGACGGCGCCGGCCGCGTGCTGTCGGTGAAGGACGCCAACGGCCTCATCACCGACTTCACCTACCACGCGCGCGGCTGGCTCACCGCCAGCAAGGTTCGCGGCGCCGATGACAGCAGCGAGAGCGACGACCGCATCACCCGCATCGATTACTGGCCGACCGGCCTGGTCAAGCAGGTCACCCAGCCGGACGGCGCGTTCACCGCCTTCACCTACGACGCGGCGCACCGCCTGACCGATATCGTCGACAACGCCGGCAACACGCTGCACTACACGCTGGACAACGCCGGCAACCGGGTCAAGGAAGACACCAAGGACGCGGCGGGCACGCTCAAGCGTACGCTGTCGCGGGTCTACAACCAGCTCGGCCAGCTGGCCACGCAGGCCACCGCCAGCGGCGACCCGACCGACTTCGGCTACGACGCCAACGGCAACACCACGGCGGTCACCGACGCGCTGGGGCACAAGACCCAGAACGACTACGACCCGCTCAACCGCCTGGCGCGCACGCTCCAGGACGTGGGCGGCATCGCGGCCGAGACCAAGTTCGGCTACGACGCGCTGGACAACCTGACCAAGGTCACCGACCCCAAGGGCCTGGACACCACCTACGCCTACAACGGCCTGGGCGACCTGACCAAGCTCACCAGCCCGGACACCGGCGTCACCACGTACACCTACGACAGCGCCGGCAACCGCGCCACGCAGACCGATGCGCGCAACATCAAGACCACCTACAGCTACGACGCGCTGAACCGGCTGACCAAGGTCGCCTATCCAACCACCAGCCTCAACGTCTCCTACACCTACGACGTCAGCCAGACCACCTGCGCCAGCGGCGAGACCTACGCCATCGGCCGCCTGTCCCGGATGCAGGACACAACCGGCACCACCGACTACTGCTACGACCGCTTCGGCGACCTGGTGCGCAAGGTGCAGACCACCAACGGCAAGGTGTTCGTGCTGCGCTATGCCTACACCAAGGCCGGCCAGCTCAGCCGCCTGACCTATCCCGACGGCGCAGCCGTGGATTACGTGCGCAACGCCCAGGGCCAGACCACGGAAGTGGGCGTGACCCCGGCCGGCGGCACGCGGCAGGTCCTGCTGGGCAACGCGACCTACTACCCGTTCGGCCCGGTGGCGAGTTGGTCCTACGGCAACGGCCGCCCGATGCAGCGCGTGCTGGACCAGGACTACCGCCCGCTGGCGGTCAGCGACACCCGCAGCGACGGCCTGAGCACCGGCTTCGCCTTCGACCCGGCCGGCAACCTCAGCGCCCTGACCGCGGTGGGCAACACCGCCCCGGTGGTGAGCCTGGACTACGACGCCCTGGGCCGGCTGACCGCGTTCAAGGACGGCCCGACCGGCACGGTAATCGATGGCTACAGCTACGACGCCACCGGCAACCGGCTCAGCGCCAAGGTCAACACCGTCACGCAGAGCTACACCTACCCGACCACCAATCACCGCCTGAGCGCGGTGGCCGGCACCGCCCGCACCTACGACGCGATCGGCAACACGCTGTCCATCGGCGGCACCGCGCAAGAGTTCGCCTACGACGCCACGGGCCGGATGAGCCAGGCCAAGCGCGCGGGCACGGTGGTGATGAAGTACGGCTACAACGGCCGCGGCGAGCAGGTGCGTCGGGTGGACAAGACCAACACCTACACGCTGTACGACGAGAGCGGGCACTGGCTGGGCAACTACGACGCCAACGGCGCGTCGCTGCAGCAGGCGATCTGGCTGGACGACCTGCCGGTGGGCGTATTGGCCAAGAACAGCCTGCGCTACGTGCAGCCGGACCACCTGGGCAGCCCGCGCGCGGTGATCGACCCGGTGCGCGACGTGGCGATCTGGACCTGGGACCTGAAGGGCGAAGCGTTCGGCAACACCTCACCGGACCAGGACCCGGACAAGGATGGCACCGCGTTCGTGTTCGACATGCGTTTCCCGGGGCAGCGCTACGACTCAGCGACCGGGCTCAACCAGAACTACTTCCGGGATTACGACCCTGGCACAGGACGGTATGGGCAGAGTGATCCGATTGGATTGGCTGGCGGGATTAGTACATTTGGATACGTTGGTGGGAATACGTTAGGTGCAGTTGATCCGTTCGGACTAGCAGATACCTCATCCCCTTGGTCTGTAGGCTGGGAGTGGCTCACTGGCATTGGGCCTCGCCATCATGATTTCACTGACGGCGATCCGTTTGCGGAAACCTTGAGGCAGCACTCAAACATCCAGCGCCTTAGGAAGCGAGCTTGTGAGGGTTCAATTCCACAGCAGGGTAAGTGGGACTATTCAGTAAGTGGGTGGAAAGGAATACCGCTTTATTTGCATGACTATTCGAATCTGCTTACGGCTGGTCATACTGGAAATATCGCTGTGACATTTATGGGGAGCTACAACGTTCGCTATCAGATCGAAGGAAGGTATCTTCATGTGCAAGCTAAGAACTCATCGTCGCTACAGTCGGCGACACATCCGCCAGTAATAGGCTATACAAAATGGTGGTCCGAAAATATTGGAGACCCATTGAATCGCTGGAGATCGTCAGGGCCAATGTCTGAAGTGACGCAGACGTTCGACCTGAATTTCGACTTGTCTCAATGCGGATGTGAGAAATGAAGATCTTAGTTGCTTTTGCTGCTGTTACTTTGGTTTCTGGCTGCGGAATGTCTGGTTCGGAAAATAATTTTTCTGGAATCTGGGTCAGCAAGGAATCAAACATGAAGACTAGGGAATTAAAGCTTGATGTCGATGGAGGGTTTGAGGTTAAAGGATTTCCGTCCGCTATAGCCTGTTCTGATTCCACGGCGGTCGGCGATGTCGATGGCACTGGTACGTGGGAATATGAGGCGCAAGATGATCGTGTATTTCTTAAGTTTTCTAGTATGACGAATCAGAAATGTTCTACTCCATACGGGGTGATGATTTTTCATCAGCCTGGAAATAAACTGGCGGCTTTCCCGGATGTTGAAAAGCCGTCGAGCGCAGTAATTTTCGATCTTGTGGGAGATGGCAAGAAGCGGTGATTTGTGGTTTTTTTGTAGCGTCTTTGGGTTTTGCGCGTGATGCTTTAGAGGCTGCCTGAGCCAGTGCCGGGGGGAGGCTGAATCGAAAGAGCGATGCCCCTGAGGCATTCGGCGATACATCCGACAGATGTACCATCAAATAGTTTGCCTTCAATTTCATCCCCGCTCTGCTGCATGATGCAAGGCCAACCGCGCGCCACCTCGCGCGGCGCCCATCCTTCCCCCGCGCCGGAGCACACGCCATGCACGAACGCCGCCATTTCCTTAAGACCGCCGCCTTCGGCGCCCTCGCCACCGGCCTGGCCTCTGTGCTGCCGCGTGCACGGGCGGCCACCAGCAACGGCGTCGCACCGCTGCCGCGTGGCGCGGCGCGGGTGATCTCGACCTGGGACTTCGGCATCGCGGCGAATCAGGCGGCGTGGCAGGTGCTGTCGCGCGGGGGCGTGGCGCTGGACGCGGTGGAGGCCGGGGTGAAGGTGCCGGAGGCCGACCCGAACAATCCCACCGTCGGACTCGGCGGCTATCCCGATCGCGATGGGCGGGTCACGCTGGATGCCTGCATCATGGACCACACCGGCGGCTGCGGGTCGGTGGCGGCGCTGGAGGACATCGTGCATGCGATCTCGGTGGCGCGGCGGGTGATGGAGAAGACGCCGCACGTGATGCTGGTCGGCGACGGCGCGCTCCAGTTCGCGCTGGCGCAGGGCTTCGAGCGCACCAAGCTGCTGACGCCGTCGTCGGAGAAGGCGTGGAAGGAGTGGCTGAAGACCTCCGAGTACAAGCCGGAAGCGAACATCGAGAACCGCGCCTACCAGAAGGGCACGCTGCCCGGCGGCAAGGACAACCACGACACCATCGGCATGCTGGCGCTGGACGCGCACGGCAATCTGTCCGGGGCGTGTACCACCAGCGGCATGGCGTGGAAGATGCACGGCCGGGTCGGCGACAGTCCGATCATCGGCGCGGGCCTGTACGTGGACAACGAGGTCGGTGGTGCGACCTCCACCGGCGTCGGCGAGGAGGTCATCCGCAATGTCGGCAGTTTCGCGGTGGTGGAGATGATGCGCCAGGGCAAGAGTCCGGCCGAGGCCTGCCGCGAGGTGGTGATGCGCATCGTAAGACGCAAGCCGCAGCTGACCCGCGACCTGCAGGTCGGCTTCCTGGCGATGAACAAGCGCGGCGAGGTCGGCGCGTTCGCGATCCAGCCCGGTTTCAGCTACGCGGTCTGCGATGCGCAGCAGCAGGATCTGTTGCTGCCCGGGCAGAGCCATTTCGCGAAGCCGGCCGCATGAGCCAGGTCGTGCGGATGGGCTTGGAAGTGGCGGCCGATTCGATCGGGTCGGCGCTGGCGGCGCAGGCCGGCGGGGCGATGCGGGTGGAGCTGTGCGGCGGCCTGGACGGTGGCGGGCTGACGCCGTCGTTCGGCACGCTGGCGGTGTTGCGCGATCGCCTGACCATTCCGCTGTACGTGCTGATCCGCCCGCGGGTCGGCGATTTCGTGTTCGACGCGGCGGACGTGGAGGCGATGCGCCGCGACGTGGAGCAGTGCGTGCGGCTGGGCTGCGACGGGGTGGTGCTGGGCGCGCTGGATCCGGCGGGCGAGGTCGATATGGACACGATGCGGGTGCTGATCGCGGCGGCCGGATCGCTCGGCGTCACTTTCCACCGCGCCATCGATGTCAGCGCCGATCCGCGGCGTGCGTTGGAGGATGCGATCGCGCTGGGGTGCGAGCGGGTGCTGACCTCCGGCGCGCGCGAGACCGCGGAGGAGGGCGCGGCGTTGATCGCCGAGTTGGTCCAGCAGGCGGGGACGCGCTTGAGCGTAATGCCGGGGTCGGGAGTTTCCGATACCAATCTGGCGCGGTTGCGTGCACTGACCGGTGCGCGCGAGTTCCATGGATCGGCGCGCGGACCGCTGGCGTCGCGGGCGTTGGCGCCGCATCCGCATGTGCGCAGCCTGGGCGGGGATCGCATGCAGACCGATGAGGCGCGGGTGCGGCGGATGGTGGCGTTGTTGGCGGAGTAGTGGGGGCGGTGGTTTGGGGGTGGGGAGTGTTTGCCCGGGGAGCTTCAGCTTCGACAGAACTCCAAGTCGGTATGGTGACGGGCTCCGTTCGTCGCGACTGAAGTCGCTCCCACAGGGGCTTGCGGCCAGCCGCTGGGGCGTTGTAGGAGGGACTTCAGCCCCGACGGTTGCCGAAGTCCGCCATCGTGTCGTTGTCCGTGTCGCGGTTGAAACCGCTCCTGCAGGGAGGCTTGCGATGGGCTGGCTGGGTGCGCTGTAGGGGGGCTTCAGCCCCGACGGTTGCCGAAGCCAGCCATCGTGTCGTTGTCCGTGTCGCGGTTGAAACCGCTCCTACAGGGAGGCTTGCGATGGATTGGCTGGGTGCACTGTGGGAGGGGCTTCAGCCCCGACGGCTGCCGAAGCCTGCCATCGCGTCGTTGTCGGTGTCGCGGTTGAAACCGCTCCTACAACGGCAGCCGTGCTGCACTGGTTGACATCTGCGGCGTTTGATTCGGCATGCGTGTCCGGCGCGAATGCCGCATGGCGCCGCATCGGGTGCCGGCGCGCGGTTTCACTCCTTGCCGGCAGGCGTCGCGTCAGCGCGCAGCCGCTTCGGGTCCAGTGCCACGTGTTTGATGCGGGTGCGTTTCCAGGTGTAGCTGATGTGCACCAGGCCATCGCGGGTCTGGATCACGGCCGGATACGAGAATTCGTCCTTGGCGCTGTCTTCCAGGGTCAGTACGCGGGTCCAGTGGATGCCGTCGTCGGACAGCGCCACCGCCAGGGTGCCGCGGCCGTCCCACCAGTCCTTGCCGGCTTCGGTGGGGTTGTAGACCAGCAGCGAGCGGCCGTCGGCCAGCACCACCGCGTCGGTGCCGGAATTGGGGTTGGCCAGGTCGAGCAGGGTCATCGGTTCCCAGCTGCGGCCGTGGTCGCGCGACCAGGTGCTGAACACGTGGTTCTGCTGGCTGCGGCCGATCGCCTGTACGCTGCCGTCGCTGTGCACCAGCACGCTGGGCTGGATCGCGCCGATCCGCTTCGGGTCGTTCAGCGCCGGGCCGCGGGTCCAGTGCGCGCCGTCGTCGTCGGACCACTCCATGTGCGCGACCCAGCCGGCGTCCTCGCTGCTGCTGGGGCTGAGGATGCGGCCGTCGGCCAGTTGCACCGGCTTGTTCTTGATCGGGCCGAGGATGCCGTCGGGCAGGCGCTCGGGCGCTGACCAGTGCACACCGCCATCGCGGGAGGTGGCCTGCATGCCCCACCAGCGCTTCGGGTCCGGGCCGACCTTGTAGAACAGCCGCAACGGCCCGTGCGCCGGCTGGAACAGCACCGGGTTCCATGCCGGCAGCGGCGTGCCCTGCGGCTGCGCGCCGTCGGCCACGCGCTGCGCCGGCTGCCAGCCCTGCGCGTCGCGCCGCGCGAGCCAGATGCCGACGTCGTCGGCGCCCTCGTGGCGGCCGCCGAACCAGGCGGCGAGCAGCCCATCGCGGGTTTCCAGCAGGGTCGAGGCGTGGCACTGCGCGGTCGGCGCGTCGGCGTTGACGAATTCGCTGTAGACGACCGGCGACGGCAGGCCGGGGGCCGGCGCGGTCGGCGCAGGGGCGGCGATCGCGCGCACGGCGAACAGCGACAGCAGGGGGAGTAGGGAGGGGCGCATCATGGTGGTCCGGTCCTGTGCCGGTTCGGGGGATACCTATTTATCATCAATTAAATACCATATGCGGGCCGTGCCGGAAGCGTACGGCTGTCCCGACTGCGGGAACCTGCGATGCCGAACCGCCCCCTCTCCCTGTCCGATCCGCTGGCTGGCCGCTCCTGGCACGATCGCGCTGACCGTGCCGCATGCGCTGGCGGACAGCGTTCCCGAGGTGAAACCGTCGCCGCGGCAGGTCGCCCGGCAGGATCTGGAATTCGGCGTGATCGTGCATTTTGGCACCAATACCTTTCTGGACCGCGAGTGGGGCAACGGCATCGCCAGCCCGAAGGTGTTCAACACGGGCCAGTGGATCCCGCGCACTGGGCGCGCGCCTCCAAGGCGGCCGGCGGCAAGTCTCTGCTCCTGGTCGCCAAGCACCACGGCGGCTTCTCGCTGTACCCATCGCCGAGAACGGGTAGTCGGTGAAGAAAAGCCTGTGGCTGGTCGGCCAGGGCGACCTGGTGAAGACGAACAGTGAGGCGGTGCTCAAGGAAAGCATGGACCTGGGCATCTCCCTGTCGCCGTGGGACCGCCGTGAACCCGAGTACGCCGACTTCATGGCCTACGCGAGCACTGCGTCTCGCAGCGGATCGAACCGGCCTCGCACTATGGCCCGCTGACCGAGCGGCAGCTGGACGGCGCCGGCAGCGCCGGGCATGTCTACAACTTCGACAAGGACGTGGAAGAGTTGCGGGCCTGTCGGGCCAACGCGATGGTCTTCGCCGACACCGCCCTGTTCGAATATGGCGACTCCCGCGCCGACGCGGCGCATATCGCGAGTTCCAGCTGTGCAATGTGGGCGCCGCCGCTGCGCGTTGAACCGCCACGCCCGCCACACGCACAGGCCGCACCCAACAGACGACCGGGCGCGTCCCTTCTTTCACAGGGCGGCGGATGCCGCGTTTAGGACAAGGTCGCCGAGCACGCGCGTCGCACGTCGCACGCTGCGTGGACCGATGGGGGGAGACGACGCGGCGGCGCCGCGTTCCCGAACGGAGCAACGCCATGGCCGATGCCACAGCGAGAAAAAAATCCCATGCCCGCTCGGCCTGGACGCGGCGCAGGGTCGTGCGGCGCGCGCGCCTGCGCCAGGCATGGTACGTGGCCCTGGCGTGCATCGCGGTCGTACTGGCGCCAGCGTGGGATGCGCGCGCGCAGGCATTGCCGGCCATGGCCGATACTTGCGCCGTGCCGCTGCAGACGTGGCGCTGATGGCCGGCGCAAGCGGCTGAGCGCACGCCGCTGCCGCCGCTGCGATGCGGCGGTACCATCGGCTGGTCGCTGGTCGCTGGCCGCGGCCGGAGCCTGCCGTTGCGCGGCGGCGCCGACTCGAACGGCGGTGCAGACGCTGCCACCCCGCGCGGATGCCGCCTGCCGTCGTCTTCTTGCCAAAGGAATCGCCATGGCCCATGCCACGTTCGCCGAACCGACCCCGCCTGCCCGCTACGTCTTCGATTTCCACAGCGACTTCAGCGCCATCCTGCCGACGCAGCGCAGGCATCCCGACGATGCCGCGCCATCGCTGGCGCGGCTGCTGGCGCAGCGCTTCTACGCCGACGATGCGCAGGCATCGGCCAAGGGCGAGCTGTTGCTGTTCGACTATGCGTTGTCGCTGATGATCGACCCGGCCAGCAATCCGTTCGTGCGCCTGCTGCGCAAGGCCAATCGGGCCGAGTACGAACCCGCCGAATGCGTGGCGGAGAACCTGTACATCGCCTGCCAGGCGATGGCGGCGGACGCGGGCTACGCAGCGCAAGCGTCGGCGCTGCCGCCGCAGTCGCCGGCGTTGTATGCGCTGGTGGGCCGCGAGATCGTCGCGCCGGCGCTCGCGTCCGCGTCCGCGCCCGATGCCCGCTTGCGCGCATCGGTACGCTACTTCAACGACGCGCTCTACAGTGCCAGCAGGCACGCACCGTCCGACGACGCCTGCGTGCTGCGTCGCCATTTCGTGCAGCGGCTGTGCCAGGGCGATCCGGCCAGTTACGCCGGCTGGAGCGAGGCCCAGAAAGCCGGCTACCGGCAATGGGCGATGGCGACGTTCGACGCCCTGCGCGAAGACGGCGTGCTGCTGGCCCAGAGCGTCGCCACCGCGGAACAGATCCGGCCGCTGGCCAAATTCGCCCAGCACTACAACGCGCGCTACGGCACCGACTATCGGCTGCTGGTGCACACGCCGCAGCGCGGCCTGCCTGCCGGCGCGCTGACGACCTACCTGGCGGACAAGGTCGAGCCGCTGTTGGCCGGACAGGGCGAGGGCTATGCGAGCATCGTCGGGCTGGCCATGTCCGGCACGCAGAACAAGGCCAGCGACTACGCTGAACTGCTCGCGTGGCTGCAGGCCAAGGCCCCGGCGCTGCGCGGCAACTTCGGCGGCAGCGATGGCGCGCGTGCGCTGCGCGCGATCGTGCGCATCGATTGCGCCGAGGGCAGTGGCGTCGGGGCGGAGAACCGCTCGCTCATCGGCGGCTGCATCCAGCAGGCGGGCGAGCCCGACCCGGCGTTCCATGCGGCGCTGTCCGCGCGCGTGCGCGACGCCTGGAGCGCGGCGCAGGCCACGCAAGAGCAGGCGTCCCCCGGCATCGCCACGCCGCGGGGACTGTTCGAAGCCGTGTTCGGGCATACCGCGTTCGCGCATGCCGGGATCGAATTGCGTCGCTTCGACATCGATGCGCCGCTGTCGCGCGCGTGTGCCGGTGCACGCGCCAAGCGCAACGCGATGGCGCTGGTCGAGGCGCTGGACCAGCCATCGGCGACGCCCGCCACCGATCGCTACCACGCCTTGGCACTGGGCAATCCGGTGTACGCCTTCCGCGTCGGCCACGACCACCACCATCGCAGCTACCTGATGTCGCGCTATCCATGGCTGGCCTTCGACACCACGCTGGGGGGCGACGCGATCGCCGGCGCATCGGCGCTGTTGCAGCCGGCGCAGGACAACCGGCTCGATCGCGGCGACCGCCGTCCGCGCAACGACGTCGAGAGCGATGTGCTCGACGTGGTCGGCGATGCGGTGCTGGGCGCGAAGGCGCAGGGCTTGAGCCAGGCGAAGGTCGCCAAGTTCGTCGAGCTCGCCTGGGCGGACGCCCTGGCCGCGACGCTGCAGCAGCACCGGGCCTTCCTGCAGCAGCAGCTGACCGATGCGCTGGCGCCGATCCACGATCCGGCGCAGGACGATGTCCTGTTCGATCTCTATTGCAAGCTGGTCCTGTACTGCGCCGGGGACAAGCCTGCCGCTGCCTTGCGCTACCAGGCGCTGGTGCGCGCGTTCCTGCCCTTCCAGAACTGGCGCTCCTGCCTGCTTGGCAGCGATGGCCAGGGCGTGTCGGGGACGACTGCGCAGCATGGCTATCTGCGCATGCAGGCGCTGCTGATCCACACGCTGCGGCCGGACGACCACGGCGTGGTGCAGGAGGAAGCGCTGAACGCGGTGGCGGCGCTGTTGCGCAAGCTCGCGCTGGGCTATTGGAAGGCGACGATCGGCCAGCCCGGTATCCTGCAGAACGAGGCCGATCCGCCGCACCACGCAGCGTCGGCGGGCGTTGGCGGTCCAGCCGCCGGTGGCGACGAGGCGAAGTCTGTGGCCAGTCGAGCCGCGACATCCGATGGAACGGGAACGGCGATGGACGGGAGCGACGAGGACCGGCGGCAAGCGCCATCGACCCCGCTGACCACCGCAACGGACCTGTCGCAGGCAGACGCCGCGGCGCAAGGCCCTGTGCTGCCGGAACCTGCGCCTGAGCGACCGGCGCAGTCCGAGCTGGACGAACGGCTGCGTGCGCTGAGCGATCCCAAGCAGCTCGAAGCCTTGATCAAGCTGCTGAAAATGCACTGAGCCACGCCGGTGCGTTCCGGAGCGGGCCTGGCTGCATGCGCAGCGGGCCCGTTCTTTTTTGCGTACGCGCGTAAAAAAGCCTTCCCCGCAGGACGCGCGCGTATGCATTCGTAGACAAAGCCATCCTGCATGCCGCCTGTGGCGCGCTCGGCCGCCGATGCCGCGTGGCGTTGTCACCCAGGGAACAGCTATTGCCTGCAGGCCCCGCTGAGACTCGTTGCACAAGGGGCTTTCGGGAGTGTGCGGATGGATGTGGCAACGGGGAAGGAGAATGGGGAAGCCGGCCGTTTCGCCAAGGCCGACGAGATGTTCACGCATGCATGGCGCAATGCCTTGCCGGATCTGCGCAGGCGTGCGTTGCGGCTGGCGAACGGACGCCTGGATGCGGCCGAGGACCTGATGTCGGATACCGCGGTGAAGGCGCTGCTGTTCATGCGCCGCTCGCCGGAGGCGATGACCGATCCGCAGGGATTCCTGTTCGTGGTGCTGCGCCACGTGTTCCTGGATGCGGTCAGGCGCCGCCGCGGCGGCGAGCCGCTGGACCGGCAGCACGAGGCTAAGGAAATGGACACGGTGGCCGATCAAGGGATGACCGCGTTGCAGCGCGCCGAACTGGACGATCAGATGGAGCGCGTGGTGGTCGCGGTGGCCGCGCTGACCCGCGAACAGCGGCGCCTGTTCGCCTACCGCTTCGTCGAGGAGTTGCCGTACCCGGTGATCGCCAATCTGCTCAGCATCAACCAGCCGCTGGTGCGCAAGCGCGTGGAGCTGTTGCGCAAGCGCCTGCGCCACGCATTGGTGGCGGAGTGAGGGCGGCCGGCCAAGGCTTCACAAGCCGCCCACGGCGGCGTTTTCATTCAACGCCGGGCCGGCGCAGGCCGCGGCATCGCGGGCGCTGCGGCTGACCCACGGCTCCGTCCGTGGCGACCGCGCCGCCTCCCGGCAGGCGACTTACGAAGGAACAGGTTCATGGCAGACAACACGCTCGTCAATTCGCAGATCACCGATGCGGTCACCCAGACCAACGTCAAGGTGGTGGCCGAGGCGCCCGCCCAGGCGATCGCCTCGCTGTACCAGGTCTCCAGCCATTCCACCGGGCTGGCGTTGCAGAACGCGGTGCACAGCCAGCAGGCGCTCAACCAGGTCTCCAACGCGGTGGTGTCCAAGGCGGTGGCGCTGATCATGGCGATCGGCGAGAAGTGACGCGGCGCCGCGGTACGCGTAGCGCCGGGTGATGCCGCGGCGTCGATCCATCCTTCAGGAGATGTGGCATGTGGCCTTTCAACAGCAAGACCAATCCGCCGCCCGCCGCCGCGGCGGCGCCTGCGCCTGCTGCGACGGCGCAGGCGGCAGCTGACGCGGCGCCTGCAGCGGGCGCTGCGGCGGCAGCTGCGCCATCGCCGGCAGCGGACGGCGCGGCACCAGTTGCGCCTGGCGCGGCTGCGCCCGCCACGGTTGCGACGACGGTGGCAACGGCGTCCAGCGATGCGCCTGCGGCGAGCGCCACGGCGGTAGCTGCGCCAGCAGCGACGGAGGACGGCGCGGCGCCATCTGTGCCCAATCCCGCTGCCCCCGCCGCCGCGTCGACCTCCAGCGCCATCCCGGCAGCGGCCACGCCGACGGGCGATGCGGGCGACACGGAGGCGGGCAGCAGCCCCAGCGCGGCGCCGGCTGCCGCTGCCGCGCCGGCCGCTGCCGACAGCGCTTCGACCGCTGCGACCGCTCAGGCCGGCGCTGGCGCGTCACCGGCGCCAGCAGCGTCAACGTCACCGCCATCTCCGCCGCCCACGTCGCCGGCGACTCCGACCTCGCCGCCGCCGCCACCGCCACCGCCATCCATGCTCAAGACCCTCAACGCACGCATGCTGGAGCAGGCCTCCGCGGCGACGCCGGCCAGCGATGCGCTCAACAGCAAGATCGTGCAGGCGGTGCAGCTCAGCAATGCCGAGACGATGGCGTACGCACCCTCGCAGATCGTGGTCGGCTCGAACATGCTGGTCAGCCAGGCGGCCGGCCTGATCGCGCAATCGGCGGCGGTGTACTTCGACGGCGTCAGCAAGATGGCGCTGGCCAGCCAGGGCGTGCTGATCAAGCAGATGACCGAGAACCTGGCCGAGAACAAACTGGAGCAGGCCGCCGAGGATGCGCTGGGCGTGCTGGCGACCGACGTGCTGGTCGGCGCGGCGGCGGCGGTGGCGGCCGCGGCCGGTGCGCTGGAAGCGGAGTCGGCCAGTTTCGCCATCGACAAGATCGACCAGAGCATCGCCAAGTACGCCGACCTGATGCGCGGACGCACGTCGGCCTCCAGCTGAGCGCTACGCGCCACCGATTCCACCACGCTCGAAGAGAAGCATCATGCAGGACAGCCAGACATCCGATCTCAACACGCTGTACCAATTCGCCGAGGCATGGCTGAAGCGCCCGCTCATGGAAGTGGAGCGGGAGCAGCTGCGGGCCTTCGCGATCGCCACCGCGGCGCAGAAACCGGCCGCTGGCGCGGCCGACGAAGCGTCCACCTCGCTGATCGACGCCGAGCGCCAGCGCGTCCAGGGCCTGATCGCGCAGATGATGCAGAAGATGCAGGACTCCCGCGGCGGCGTCACGGGCGCCACCCAGGCCAACGAGGCCGCGGTGCTCAGGGCCCTCTCCTCCGCCCCCTCGCTGGACAACCTGCGGCCGGGCCAACTGCGTCCGCCGCAGAACGGCGAGAGCGGCGGCAACCAGCTGGTGATGGCGCAGATCGCCGACCGCCTGGCCAACCTGGTGCAGCGCGAGGTGCAGGACTGTTTCGATCGCCAGTTCGGTAGCCTCGCGCAGCAGATGCAGGCGGTGGTCGATGCGGCGCGTGCGCAGGGCCTGATCGGCGCGCCGCCGCCGGCCGAGCAGGACACGCCGCCGCCGCCGGCGACCTGACCTGCTGCATGACCAGTTTCGCGCCTCTGCGTGTGCACGTGGAGGCGTTCGCGTGCGCGCCGTTTGGGCGCGACGCCGATGCCCGGCTGATCCGGCGTGGCCTGTCGCCGCCGCTCGGCGGCGTGGCAGCCCCGTGACGGTCGTCTGCGCGCGGCGCCACCGCAGACGCGGATGGCGTTGCGCGCGCGGGCAGATGCCAGGCGTGGCGCGTCGGAATACGTAGTGCGCCGATGCGGCGAGCCCCATGCGGCGTGTCGTGTGCCTGAGCCTGAGCGCGACGCCGCAGCGGTGCCGCGTCGCGGAGGCGCCACCGCTGCCGCAGCATCCGCATACCGCGCCGCACGCAGTGCCGGCGCCTGACGCCAAGGCAGTCGTGGCGCGATGGCTGCACAACCGCCATGCGCGCGAGGCGACGCCGGGTCGCGAGACAAGTGGTGCGCACGGTTTCACAGTCCGTGCACTGCGCCGTTTTCAGTGATCGTACGGCGTGGGCCGTACGCCAACCCAGGAGCGAACACATGGCATTTCCAACCGCCGTCAACGACCAAATCACCGATGCGGTCACCCAGTCCAACGTCAAGGTCATCGGCGAAGCGCCGGCCTTCGCGATGGCGTCGATCTACCAGAGCATGGCGCACTCGACCGGCATCCTGTTCGAGAACGCCGTCTCCGCGCAGCAGCAGCAGAACACGCTGGCGCAGGCCGCTGCCAACCAGGGCGTGATGCAGATCTACAGCCTGGACACCACCGCTGCCGCCGGCGCCACCGAGAAGGTCGCGCAGACCGGTGTCTCCGACAACCTCACCAGCCTGCTGACCGTGCTCAACGCGTTCAAGTAAGCGCAGGCCCGCTTGCCGTCACCGCGGCGCGGCGACGGTAGCGCGGGGCTGGCCCCTGCTGTTCCTTTCCTATCGAGGACCGATTCATGGCTTATCCCACCGCAGTCAACAACCAGATCACCGACGCCGTCACCCAGTCCAACGTCAAGGTCATCGGCGAGGCGCCGGCCTTCGCCATGGGCTCGATCTACCAGAGCCTGGCGCACTCCAGCGGCATCCTGTACGAGAACGCGGTCGCGTCCCAGCAGCAGCAGAACACGCTGGCGCAGGCGGCCAACAACCAGGGCGTCATGCAGATCTACAGCCTGGACACCACTGCCGCGGCGGGGGCGTCGGAAAAGATCGCGCAGACCGGCGTGTCGGACAACCTCACCAGCCTGATGACCGTGCTGCAGGCGTTCAAGGGCGGCGGCGTCCCGGGCCTGACCAACCCCTGAGCCAGCGTCTCCAGAACGGCGGACCGGCCCGGTCGCGCCGTTCTTCTTGCCGGTCTCGTCCACTCCGGCCGCAGGCGTGCGGACCGGAGCGGCGATCCCGCCGCGGCCCACCGCGCCGCATCCAATCACGACCTGCCCTCGACCGGCACGCGCCCTGGCTGCCTGCCGCGGCAGGATGCGTTCGACGCCAGGCGTCGTCAGGCGTCGCCGCAGAAGGGGGAGTATGGACTTTCCTGCACTGGCCGACCCGCAGGCCGGAGACATCGTCGCGGCCGCCCATGCCGGCGACGAGCCGCACACGCGCATGGCACGCGACGGCCATCGGCAGCTGCTGGAGCGCTCGGCGCTGTTCCACGAAGTGCCCGCCGCGGTGCTCGACCATCTGCTCGCGCATGCCAGCGAATGCGACCTGGCGCCGGGCAGCGTGCTGTTCTTCAAGCACGATCCGAGCAGCTTCCTTGGCGTGCTGGTGCGCGGGCGCCTGTACAAGGTGCTGTACGGCCCCGACGGCCAGGAGCTGATCGTCGGCACCATCGAACCCGGCGGGCTGGTGGACGAGGCCGCGCTGCTCGAGCCGCACGGGCGCAGCTTCACCGCCATCGCCTTCGGCGCCAGCACCGTGCTGAAGCTCTCGCGCCGCCATTTCGCCACGCTGCTGGCCGCGCCGCTGTTGCGCCAGCGCATCGACGCGCTGCTGCGCCTGCGCTTGCGGCAGACGCTCGACAGCCTGGAAAGCATGTGCCTGCACCGCCTGGAAGTGCGCCTGGCGCGCTACGTGCTGCGCCAGCTGGAACTGCACGAATGGCAGCGCGGCGGCAGCTGCGCGATCGCGTTGCCGCCCAACCAGAGCATCCTGGCGGCGATGCTCAACGTCAGCCGTTCCAAGCTCAATGCGCAACTGCAACAGTGGAAGCGCAGCGGCCTGGTCAGCCGCCGCGGCAACCTGCTGCGCATCCACGACCTCGACGCGCTGTGCGCCAAGGCCTACCTCCACGCCAACGCGCCGCTGCGCACGCTGGCCTGGCACGGCGAGGACGGACTGCGGCCGGCGCCGTGCCTGCCGTTGCTGCCTTGCAGCGCCGGCTAGCGCATCGCCGGTTCCACCAAGCCCCTGCAGGAGCGGCGTCAGCCGCGACGGGATTTGCCCGGAGCTGGGATCGCAATCGATCCTGTGCCCGTGACATGTAAATGCGTTGGACAAGGTGGGTGCCGCTCGGCGGCAGCTTCGTACAACCGTCTGAGGCGTGTGTGGGCCAAGGTGTCAAAGGGAACCGTCATTTCAAACGGCGACCTGGGCGCGCAGGCTTCTCCCTCATTCCGAAAGCAAGGCGCAATAGTGCAAACCTGCGCAGGCATCCTTCGTAAAGCGCAAGGCATGCCCCCATGCTGAGAAGCAGGATGGCGAAGTATTTGATCCATGGGCTCCACGAACATTGGATGACGTAGTAGCCGATCATGACGATGACCGTCTGGTGCATGATGTAAAAGGGATAGCTGGCCTCTTTCGCCCAGGCAAGCACCCGGTGTGTGCGCGAAAGATAGCGGTAGCCGTAACCGAGAAACACCATGAGCCACAGCCAGGTGAAGAGATTGGAACCGACCCTGTCGATCAAGGAGTCGTGCTGGATGATCCCCGTGGTGAACAGCGAGATCAGCAGGAAGAACGCCGCGAGGCCCATGAAGAGCGACCACCTGCGGAAATCGGAGAGCCATCTCCAGACCCCGGGCATGGACGCCATGACGTAGCCATACGCCGTCAGCAGCAGGTAGTGGTTGAAGATGTACCAATCGCTGACCAGATTGTGCGTCTCCGGGAAGCGCAGTTTCAGAAGGGCTTCGTTGATGCCGAGCGGGATGCCCAGCAGGAAGAGCCACTTTCCTGGCGCGACCTGGGCCGCGGTTCGCTTCCACCACAGCATCGCGGGCAGCAGCAACAGCACGTACAGGTAAAGGTAAAGGATGAACCACAGGTGGTGCCAGCTGAAATCCCCGGCCGGGTAGAAATGGAATTGCAGAACGCGTGTCAGGTAGAAATCCAGATAGCCTCCACTCCATTGTCCATGCAGCCGCCGCTCGTAGTAGATCTGCGGCGGGACGACCAGGAACATGCCGACGATCAACGGCAGGAGCAGTTTTTTCGTGCGTTCCTGCAGGAACTGCCCTGTGTTGCGCCGCTGCAGCGCGAACCACATGCCGGCCCCGGCAATGACGAACAGCAACGGCATGCGCAAACGGTGGGCGATGTCCATCGGCCACTGCAGGGAGGGGATGGTCTGGCTGTTGACGACATGCCAGCCCCAGCCGACGAAGATCATGCCCGTATGGAAGAAGAACAGCACGAAGATGGCGATGACGCGCAACCAGTCCAGGAAGTCGTAGCGTTCCTGCGGTTGTTTGGTGGCAAGCATCAGGTGGGTCTCCCGTATCCGCGATACCTGGGAGCCTGAGCGATCGGGCGTTGGCCGGCAGCAGATTCGGGGCGGACGGAGACTCAGGCGTGGCAAGCCGGACGCTACCAGCCCATGCGGGCGAACACCGCTTCGCGGTACCGCCGGCTGAGCCGCAGGGTGCGGCCGTTGCGAAGGTGCAGTTCGTAGTCGCCCTTGAACAGCGGCGTGAGCGATCCGATGCAGGCGAGGTTCGCCGCGGCCGACCGATGGATGCGGACGAAACGCTGTTCGCCCAGCTGGGCCAGCAGATCCTGCAAGGTCCTGCGCATCAGGTAGGTGCGCGCGGCGGTATGCACATGCACGTAGTTGTCGTCGGCTTCCAGCCATTCGATCGATGTCGCATCGATCAACTGCAGACGCTCGCCATCGGGCACGAGCAGACGCTCGCATCCCGGGGTGCGCGCCCGTCCCATCGCCACCGCTGCGGCGCCGGACTCGTGCGCGTCCAGCCGCTCGCGCACGCGTTGCACGGTACGCGCGAGCCGATCGCGGTCGTAGGGCTTGAGCAGGTAGTCGATCGCATCGAGGTCGAACGCCTTCACTGCATGCGCATCGAAGGCGGTCACGAACACGATCAGCGGCGCGCTCGACGGCTCCAGTTGCGCCGCGACCTGCAGTCCCGATAGCGTGGGCATTTGGACGTCGAGAAAGGCCACGTGCGGGCGCAACTGCTTGATGCACAGGGCAGCGGACAAGCCGTCCTCGGCCGATCCGACCACGGCGATGCCGGGTTGCTCCGCCAACCAGCGCTCGAGCTTCTCGCGAGCGGGCGCCTCGTCGTCGGCGATCACGGCGCGGATCATCGCGTGGTCTCCGCCAGCGGGATCGAGACGCGTGCGGCAACGCCGTCGCCCTCGTTGCGGACGGTCAAGGATGCAGCATGGCCGTAGATGATGCTCAGGCGCTCCCGGCAGTTGCGCAATCCCAGTCCGTCCTGCATCTCCGGCGCGGGCAGCGTGGAGCAGGAATTGTGCACCACGATTTCCAGCGAGCCGCCTGCATGCCGTGCACCGACCGTGATGTCGATGCGCGCCAACGTCGGCTCGACGGCATGTTTGAACACGTTCTCCAGCAAGGGCTGCAGCAGGAGTGCAGGGACGCTGGCGTCGAGCAGCGCCGGATCCACCTGCCACCTCAGTGTCACCCGATCCCGGAACCGCTCGCGCATGATGTCCGCGTACAGTTCGAGCGTGCGCAGCTCCGCAGCCAGCGGTGTCATCTCGTTCTCGACTGTTCCAAGGCTGGTGCGCAGCAGGTCGCCGAGTGCCGCCAGCAGGCGGTCGGCCCGCGCCACGTCTATGTGCATCACCGACGAGACGGTATTGAGCGCGTTGAACAGGAAATGCGGCCGCAGCTGCCCCTGAAGGTGCGCGAGCTGCGCCTCGGCCAGCGCCTTCTGCGTTTGCAGCAGGCGATTGCGCTGCAGTTGCCACTGGTCATGGGACTCGAGTCCAAACAGGATCCCCAGCCATAGGCCCACGAAGACGCTCAGCTTGGCGGTCTCGTACACGAACAGGTAGCGCCAGCTCGGATGCGCGTAGGTGAGGCCCACTGCGGCGTAGACGCCATGCCGTATCGCATACACCGCTACGAAGAAGGTGACGGCGACCACCGGCAACCAGCGCAGGTAGCTGCCGAACCAGGCCAGGGGCCTGGCCAGATCGGGCGCATGACGTCCGCGCACCCGGACCGCAAGCCACATCCAGCCGGTTGCAACAAACGCGGAACTTCCCTCCCACAGCACCGGTTCCCACCAGCGGGTGAGCGGATTGCGTAGGCCCTCCTGCACGGACACGCCGATCATGAGCAGACAGAACGCCGTCCACAACACGATCAACGCGTTCGGAGTGGACATCGCACCGCTGGCCGCGAGGACGCCTGCCCGTGGTGGACGAGATGGCGGGTTCATGATGGGCAAGTGTACCCACGCCAATGCACGTGGGCGTGGCGTGTGGGGCAAGCGGGACCTGCGAGGGGCGAAAGGGCCGATAGCGGGCGCCAAGCCCCGTTGGCCGGTATCCAGCTTCGCCGCCTGCGCGCTGTCCTGGCGCCAGGTCTGTCGCATCACGGCATGCGCGCACCGTTCGTCGCGACCGCTCCCGTGCAGGCGGTTCGACCGCATCGCCGTGCGGATCTGCATCGGCTTGGATATGGTCGTGCCGGTGGTGCCGGGTCGCCCCTCAGCGGTGGATCTATTCCAGCGCCTCGCCAGCCGCAACACGCAGCGAGCGGCCGCGCAGTTTCAAGCCGATCGCCACGCAGCCACCCAGCGCCAGCCAGACCAGGCCGCCGTACTTGGCGTAGCGGTCGGCGCTGTACAGCACGTAGGCCAGGATCACGAAGCCCACCAGCGGCACCAGCCCATGCAGCACGAACCGACCCTGGCGGCGGAAATGCCAGGCCACCGCCACGTGCAGCAGCAGGAAGGCGAACAGCGCGCCGAAGTTGCACACCGAGGTCAGCAGCGCGATCTTGCCCAGGAACGCCAGCCCCAGCACCAGGCTCAGCGCGGCCACCAGCACGATCGCGCGCTGCGGCACCCGCGTGACCGGATGGATGCTGCGCAGGAAGCGCGGCAACTGGCCGTCGCGCGCCATCGCGAACAGCAGCCGCGACGTGGCCGCCTGCGCCACCAGCGAATTGGCCACCGCAGCGCTGATCGCCAGGGTCAGCGCGATGACGATCTGCAGCCAGGGGCCGGCCACCAGCCGGCCCACTTCGAAGAAGGCGTTGTTGGAGGCCGCCTCGTCGGGGAAGCGCACCAGGTTCGGCAGCAGCAGCGCCGCCAGCCAGGTCTGCAGCACGAACAGCGCCGCCACCAGCGCCAGCGACAGCAGCGTGGCCTGGCCCACCGCCCGCGCGCCGCCGCGGCTTTCCTCGGCCAGGGTGGAGATGGCGTCGAAGCCCAGGAACGACATCACCGCCACCGACAGCGCGCTGAAGATCATCGGCACCGAGAACACCTCGGGGTTGTAGAACGGCCGCAGGTTCCAGCTGGCGCCGTTGTTGCCGCGCTGGATCGCCACCACCGCCAGCACCACGAACAGCGCCAGCACCACCAGCTGCGCATACAGGAACAGCCGGTTGGCATGGGCGGTGACCTGGATCCCGCGCAGGTTGATGACCGTGTTGAGCGCCACGAAGAACACGATCCACACCTGCTGCGGCAGCGCCGGGACCACCGCGGCCATCGCGTTGGCGCCGACCACGTACAGCAGCGTCGGGATCAGCATATAGTCCAGCAGGATCGCCCAGCCGGCCAGGAACCCCAGCGAGCCGTTCAGCCCGCGCCCCACGTAGGCATAGACCGAACCGGCCACCGGGAACGCCTGCGACATCTGCTGGTAGCTGGAGGCGGTGAACAGCATCGCCACGAAGCCCAGCAGATAGGTCAGCGGCACCATGCCGTGGCTGATGTCGAAGACGCCGCCGAAGATCGAGAACGGCGCGGTCGGCACCATGAACACCAGCCCGTAGATCAGCAGGTCCTTCATGTCCAGGCGGCGCTGCAGTTCCTGGGTGTAGCCCAGGCCTTCCAGGGTGTTGGCGTCGGTGGGGCGGGTGTCGGTCATGGGGAGCCACGCTGGCGGGAGAGGGGAGGGCGGCGCAACGGATTGTCCGCCAGCGCGCGGGCTGGCAGCGGAGCGGATCGGCGACCTTCGACCTTAGGCGCCGCCGTCGGCTCCGATCCAGTGGCAAAAATGCTAGGTTTCGATCTGCCGTCGCGCCGACGACGGCGCCCCTCTCCCCGGACGATGGCCATGCGCGACGACCTGGCCCTGCTGGACGCCGACCTGCAAGGATTGCCGACCCTGGACGCCTGCCTGGACCGCGTCCTGGATGCCGCGCGCGCGCTCGGCGTGCGCGCGCTGGTCTACGACTACGCACCGGTGCCGCTGGGCCTGGACGGGGAACTGATCACGCCCTCGGTCTTCGTCCAGCGCAATGCGCCGGCCGACATGCAGCAGGTGTGGTGCGAACACGGCTACTACCAGCACGACCCGGTGCAGCAGCGGGCCTGCCGCCGCAGCGCGCCGTTCCTGTGGTCGTACCGGCCACTGCCGCCGGGTCCGCGTCGCGAATACCTGGGCGACCTGCACCGCCCGGTCACCCGCTATCTGTGCGAGCGCGGCATGGGCGCCGGCCTGACCGTGCCGCTGCATCTGCCCGGTGGCGCGCTGGCCACCTTCACCGGCGTGGTCGATGGCGACCTGCCGCCGGAGACCGCGCTGCAGCAGGCCGAGCGCAGCCAGGGCGCCTTCCTGCTCCTGGCGCATGCCTTCCAGGCGCGCGCCCAGGACCTGCTCGACGCCCGCCAGCGCCGCTGTGCGCAGATCGTGCTGACCCGGCGCGAACGCGAATGCCTGCAGCACTCCGCGCGCGGCCTCACCGCCAAGGCCATCGCCGCCGCGCTCAACCGCTCGGTGGCCACCGTCAACCTGCATCTGAATTCGGCGGCGCGCAAGCTGGGCGCACGCAATCGGGTGGATGCGGTGGTGCGCGGCCTGCACTACCGGCTGCTGGAGCCTTAGGCGCCGGGGTTGCGTGTCCCGCTGCATGCCGCGGCGGCCTGCGTGCGCGCAGCGGGCACAGGTCGGTCGCGAGCGGGCGAAAACCTCGCATTTCTGCCAGTGCCGCGCATGCCGGCGACCGGCTAGGCTGCGGCTCCGCACGCAGCGAAGAGCACGCCATGCAGGTTCGAGAGGGCTACGCCGACTTCCAGGGGCACCGCACCTGGTACCGCGTCACCGGCGCGCTGGACAGCGGCCGGCTGCCGCTGGTGGTCGTCCACGGCGGCCCGGGTTGCACCCACGACTACGTGGACAGCTTCAAGGATCTGGCGGCCGGCGGACGCGCGGTGGTGCATTACGACCAACTGGGCAATGGCCGTTCCACCCATCTGCCCGAGACCGATCCCGGCTTCTGGACCGTGCAGCTGTTCCTGGCCGAACTGGACAACCTGCTGTACCACCTGGGCATCGCCGACTACGCGCTGCTCGGCCAGTCCTGGGGCGGCATGCTCGGCGCCGAGCATGCGGTGCGCCGTCCGGCGGGGTTGCGTGCGCTGGTCATCGCCAACTCGCCGGCCTCGATGCCGTTGTGGCGTGCCGCCGCGCTGCGCCTGCGTGCCGCACTGCCCGAGCCGGTGCGCGCGGCCCTGGACCGCCACGAGGCCGACGGCGACCTCGACCATCCCGACTACCGCGCCGCCTCCGACGTGTTCTACGCGCGCCACGTGTGCCGCGTGCAGCCGATGCCGGAAGCGGTGGCGCGCACCTTCGCCGCGATCGACGCCGACCCGACCGTCTACCACGCCATGAACGGCCCCACCGAGTTCCACGTCATCGGCAGCCTGCGCGAGTGGAGCATCGTCGAGCGCCTGCCGGCGATCGACGTGCCGACCCTGCTGCTGTCCGGTCGCCACGACGAAGCCACGCCGGAGACCGTGCAGCCCTACGCGGACATGATCCCGGATGCGCGCTGGCACCTGTTCGAGCACTCCAGCCATATGCCGCATGTGGAGGAGCGGGAGGCTTGCATGCAAGTGGTGGGGGCATTCCTGGCCGAGCACGATCGGTAGGGCGTGAACCCGGCGGGTTGTTCGGTGGAGGGCGGAGGCGGTAGCCGATGCTGGCGTGAGGAAGAAGGCTAATCGCCGGCGACGAAACTGGAAAATATCCATTTCCCGTCGATGAGCTTGAAGCCGGCACGGTAACCGCTGCCGGCGTGTGGTGGGCACTCCAGGTAGTCGGTCGCAAGACGTTGGCGATGGCCGGCGGTGCTTTGCGCCAAATGGCGAAGGTACGCGGGCTCCCGGGTCCAGAGCGCGATCGCCTCGTCGGGTCCTCCATCTCCGCCGAAGCTCGAAACAAAGTCGGGCGACATGGACTTGCGCAGCGTTTCCGGCGCTCCGGAGGCGGCAGCGCCATGCACGGCAGCGACCAAGCGAGTCGCCGCCTGGGGAACCTTGGTCTTGCCGGTCTGGGCTGCAGCGTCTCCACAGCCAAGAATCAAGAGCACTGCGATAGCGCGATGCATTGCCCGACACCTGAGTTTGGCCTTGCCAACCCTCGGCTTCGGCTTGGATGAATTGCTGGCAGTATCTAGAGCTGTTGCCATGACAACAAGGCCGTGTCCGGTTTCACATCAAGCGTGAAGCCAAAAGGGAAGGCTTGGCTTGCCTCCTTGTCCACTTCGAACTCCACGCTCTCCGGAGCGGGGCGGTTGGTGGTGAACTGCCCGGCACTGAGAATGCGGGAAACCTCATTTGCCTGGATGGGCGACCAGTAGTTCGACGTGGCAAGAATCAGCGCTGCAACCGCTGTGCGAGTATCGACCCGCTCAGGAAAGAACACGCCGACGCTGCTGCCGAGATCCGCACATCCAGCATGCGAAATTCGGACGATCTTGCCTGAGGCGTCCTTCCAGGTGACGTGGTGGTTGTTTCGGTCCAGAACACCGCCAGGATTGGCATTTGCCATGGAAACCAGCTCCCGCAACACGGCTCCTTGGTCGAAATCACAGGTGTCGCCCGCCGATGCTTTCGCGGTAGGGATCAGTAACGCGACGAGCAATGCCGACGTTGCGATGGTTTTCATGCGCATAGAATGCCTGGGTTGGGCCACGCCGCGGGGCGGATGTGGCTCGAGCGGTTGGGGCGTTGGTCGAGGCTTGCGTCAGGCAAACACGTCCACCGCGGCATCGCTCCACGCATGCCCGTGCAGTCCCCAGGCACTGTCTTCCGGCGCCGGCGGGAACCCGGTGCGGCAATAACCGCGCTTCGCGTCGAAATCGAAGATCGCATGCGGATAGCCGTTGATCAGCAGCACGACCTTTTTGCTGTCCTGGGACCAGCCGATCTTCACTTCGGAAGGCGCCTCTTTGTCGGCGACGTCGGCAGCGTTGTAGATGTGCAGCGCGTCCTGGATGGGATTGTCGTCCGCAGACGGATCGAGCGCATAGAAATAGCCGGTGTCGCCGTCGTCCTCGAACACGGCAACGAAGGGCCCCTGGGGCGCTTGCGCCTCGACGACCAGGGCGGTGCCGACGATCAACTCGCTTTCGGCGGTGAGGGTGATTGGCATGTTCGTTCGCTCATGGTGGACAGTGTGCACCGCTGCTCGGCACCTGTCTGGTAGTTAGACCACCGGTCCTCCACGACCGAGGCCGTCTTGATTTCGCTGCGTCGCTTCCTGCGCAAGCTGCTGTTCTTGGTGCTTGTTGAACGCCAGCGATTGCTGCGACGTTTCTTGCAGTGAGGGGGCGGGTTCGCTGGTGTTGACCGAAGCCCTGAATCCCGGCGTGGTCCCCGTCACCCATAACGTGTCCCCTGCCAGTCGAACGCCATCGATCTTGCTGGCGTCTGTCATGCCCTCCTTCTTGCTCAGCAGCATGGCATGCGCCACATGATCATCAGAGATCTCGAGCGGGGTGCCACCTCTAAGCTTCGCGAAGATCGCCTGATCGTTGGGTGGCAGTTGCCCGAGGGTCGAGGCCTTTTCGTCGCCTTGCCCGGCCGCCACTGCGGTACTGGCAGCGCCCGCGACCGGTGAATCGTCTTTCGACAGGGACGCGTGCGGCGCACGCTCTGGTGGCTTGGCTTCGCTCTGGGGTGCCTGGCCTTGGCCCTGCAGCGCCGGCCTCTCCCCGAGCTTGATCTCTTCCGCGGTAGTGATCGCTTTGGGCACCATCCTGCTTTCGGACAGGAAGCCGTCGCGGCCATCGTCCATCATCGTCACGATCGCGCTGTTCGGCCCTGGACGGCCGGTCTTCGGATCGGGCTGCAGCATCAGGGAATACGGCTTGCCGGCATCCAGGCCCTCACGGGTGTGGGTGTGAGCGACGGCGGCCGTGGCGGCGTCGATCTCCGCTTCGGTACGCGCGATACCGGCACCGGCATAGGCCGCGGCCACCATGCCCCGCATCGGCATGGCTTTCGGCAGGGTCGGATTGGCCAGCGCTTCCGCCGCCATGGCGGAGTACTCCTGCAAGCCGGCCTGCTGGCTTCGGTGCACCTCGTTCAATTCGTCGCGGACGTTGCCCTGGGCCTGGTTGGTACCGTAGATCATGCCCGGCGTGCTCCACTCGCCATTGGCGCCACGCGTGTAGGTGTGGCCATCGGACGCCTTCAGCGTTTCTGTCTGCGTGCTGGCGTCTTTCACGGCGGCGGGTACTTCGCCGTGTTGATGCCAGCCGAATTGGTTGTAGGCCACCTGGTAGCGGCCGGCGATCGCAGCCGGCGTGTTGGCCGCATTCTGGGCGATGATCAATTTCGCGGCCTGGTCCAGTTCGGCCGCCCGCTGTGGCGTGGCGGTCTCGGCATGGGTGACCTTCATGCCGTGCTCGATGTATTGATCGACGACCGTGCGAGACCAGGCATGGGTCTGCGGGTCGCGGGTCCAGTTTCCTTCCCCGTCCAGGCTTCGGGCCTCGCCTTTGCCGGAGGGGATCGAATAGGGGTTCTGCGGTTCCGACAGGTTCGCCAACCCCAATTCGTAGGACGCGTTGGCGGATTTGTAGTTCAGTTGGTTCGCCAGCACGTCTCCGGCCACGTACCTGACCTTGCTGTAGGTTGGGGCGCCGCTTTCCGGCGATGCGGTCGTGGTGGCCTTGACCTGTTGCGTTTCCGCCACCCGCGACCAGGTGCCTTTCGGGTCGCTGGGATCGCGGCTCCATTCGTTGCCGTCCCGGTCCTTCTGGGTGAAGACCCGGTCGATGTCCTTTTGCTGAGCCCACTTTTCTCCGAGGAATGCTCCGCCGACGCCGCCCACCACGCCACCGATCCCCGAGGTGACCAGGGCTCCTGGGCCGCTCGGGGAGCCTCCCGCCAGCCCATAGCCGGCGCCAGCCAGAAAGCCGACAGCGATACCGCCACCAATGCCGCCGACATTGCGGCCGATGAAATGGGTCTTTGCCGACTCGGCGCCTGTCGTATTGCCCTGCGCTTCCAGCTTCACCACTTGGTGGCCGGTGGTGGTGAAGTCGTATGCCAGCGCGGCCACCGCCACCACGGTCCCGCCTTTCGCCAGCATGCCAGGGCGCAAGCCCTTGGATGCCGCCACCGCTTCACCTGTGATGGCGGCTTCTCCTACCGCCGCAGTAGGCGCGCTGAATCCGGTAGGCGCACGGGTCAGGCCCGCATTTGCGAGTTCAGCGGCAGGGGGGAACTTGGCGGCATCTGCGCCGAGGGTTGCAGCCGCTTCCTGCGAGAGCGAGACCTTGGTGACCTTCGGTCCCACGTTGTCGGGCGACACAAAAATGCCCTTGGGCACCGCCTCGATGAACTGCGCCTGCACCTTGGGCAACACGGCATCGGCGCCACCCTGGGCATAGAGCGCTTTCAGCTCGCTGACCGGTTGCCCGCCCAGAGTCCTGACATTGGGGTTCTCCAACACGGCGGGCAGCTCCACCTTGCCGAAAACACGCTCGATGTTGGCATTGGTGGCGACCACCTTGATGTCGCCGCGCAGCGAGCCTGCGAATTCGTTGGAGGCTTCGCCCCAGAGCGAGCCTTCTAGCGAAGTGGCGCTATTGGCGACAGCCTTGGGATTGCCATACAGGAAGTCTCCAGCGGACGCCTTGGCTTGCACCAAGTCTTGGCCCTGCGCTTTGAATATGCGCACCGCCGCATCATTGATGACTTCCTCGACTTGCTTGTTGCCAAGAAATTGCGCCCGTGGCGTGTTGTTGATGATGGGTTCGCCAGTCTTGCTCGCAAGCTCCTTGGCGATCACCTCGGACGATACTTCGCCGACCGGGCGGCTGTAGAGGATGCCTCCTTCGCCGATGGCCTTGGCGGGATATTGACGCGCGATCGCCTGGATTTCTTCGAGCGACTGGGCGTTTTTGATTTGCTCGATCTGTTTGGGATAGTCGCCGCTCATGCCGCGGTTCCGTCGTCCGCGACGAGAATCCACCCATCCCTGTAGAGGATCTGGCCCATGAAATGGGCATCCGGATACTCCTTGAGAATGGACGGCCTATCCGGGTAATGCATGCGGGCAGCGATCAGTTGAGTTATCAGTGCCTGAATGGTGCTTGCTTCGGTTGCCGTGAAGACCCGGCATGTCCTGCCTCGCATCGGCATTCCGATGTCGCCATCGCGGCCATAGCCAAATGACACTATTTCAACGTTGTAGTCATTGCCATTGGGCAGGAACGCATTCTGGATTTCGCCGAAGTACTCTTCGCCATCTACCTCGACGGCGAACGTCTCATGACGCTGTTCATCCATGATGCCGCGCACGCCGCCTGAAAATCTGGCGCGCCCCTCCGGGAATTGCAGCCAATCGAAGGTGGGGTGGTTGGATAAGTCCATGCCTAGTAATCCATATTGGGTCATTGGAAATTACAGCCTTGCAAGAGGGGTTTTAGTTGCCAAGCCCGATCACGCAATTTGCTTTGCCCAGCCGACGAAGTCCTGCCATGCGGCTCACGGATAGCTTCTGCCATCGCAGCGGGGATTTCAAGAAAGACGCTGGCGACTGCGATCAGGGGTGATCCCCTCATCCGCGGCTAACGCCCATCCATCCCTGAAGTTGACGTCGCCCTTGAAGTGAGCACTTGGGTATTCAGTCAACAGAGACAGCCTGTCGGAAAATCGAGTGCCGGCGGCGATCAGTTGAACAATCAGTGTTCGAATGGTGTTGATCTGAGCTTGCGAGAAGATCTGGCATCCATCATGTATCGGCATTCCCAGATATTTTTCGCTGCCGTAGCCAAAAGAGACCACCTCAATGTTGTAGTCATTGCCATTGGGTAAGAAAGACGTTCGGATTTCTCCAAAGAATTCGTTGCCATCTACCTCAACAGCGAATGTCTCGTGTCCAAGCTCGTCAACGCCGCGGACCAAGCCAGAAAATCTGGCGCGCCCCTCTGCGAACTGCACCCACGCGAAGGTCGGGTGGTCATGTAAGTCCATGCTTATTGCTCCTGTCGGGCGATCGGAAATCCGACGTCCTGCATCAGATTGTCCAGCAGCGATGCCAGGTCACGCAATCTTGGCGGCGGGCGAACGCACTGCGTGCAGCCGACCCGGTATTGTCTCTGGAAAGCCGTTATACGCTGGGAGCGGGTTGATGCAAACGACGGGTACCTCGGCGGGCGACGGTCAATTCAGGCTTCGCCGGCCGCCGTGATCGCCAACTCGCCATCACCGACAGTGGGGCGCAGCGAACTGCCGATGATGAAGCCCAATGCTCCGTCCGGCGGCCGCCCAGGCGTAGCGCCAGCGTGCGACTGGCGCAGGCCGCTTCTCTCAGGCCTGCTATCGCAGACAGCGCTATTTGCAGACGAACCTGCAAAGTTCACTCGAATGCTCGCGAAGAAACGCTTGTTTGTCTTGTAGCGGCTCGATGCTTTGTGGTGACGGCTGGTCCATGAACGAAAAATGGCCTGCGCCGACAGTGACCCGAACGTCCACAGTTTGCCAACCAGACATGGCCTGAGCCAGCCACTCGCTTTGCGCGGGAGGCGTGATGCTGTCCTCCGTACCCACCCAGGCCAGGATTGGGAGATGTACCGCATCAAGTGCGCCTGGCGCTTGGAAGAATCCAGTAGGCGGCGCAAGCAGGCCGAGGCGACCTAACCGCGCATCCGCTGCGATATGGACACGCTGACCGGGCCCCAACCACATTTGCCCTCCGGCTAACGCGACAAGTGTGGCTGCGCCGATGGAATGACCCACGCCTGATACAGTTGCGCCCGGTTCGGCGAAAGCATCGATCGCCAGGGACAACCGCCTGGCTCGGAGCGTCAGTTCCGCCTCCGAGGGCACGTGCGAAGCGAGTCGTTGGAAATGTGGTGCAACGACCGTGCAGCCTGATTCGGCCAATGTATCCAGAAGCGTGACGTGACGCTCGGGGTTGCCACCTGCACCCACCGCGAAAAGTACCAGTGGAGAACGTTCTTGAGCCTGCCGAACCGACACGTCGAATGACGCTGAACCATCTTGCAGCTTTTGCATGTGCATCAAGCTAGCCACCTTGCTTTTGTGTCAGGAGTGAATGCGAAGAGCAAAGGAAAACGGCGAGGAGGCGCTTCACGTGCATTCCCCGCGGGTGACTGAAGCGAGTATGCAGCCTGACACCTGAGTTGAGTCGCTACAACGCGGCGTCGGCTTGGAAGAATTGCTAGGCAGCAGCCTTTGTGCGAAGGAGCGCTTCGCTACCGGTCTTTGTGCTCCAGGCAAAACCGATCTTCAAGAATTCGATCCCAACCCGGTCTCTGTGATGGGCGGCTTTCAGCGTGGTGCTGCGCGTGCCGCGAGGGAGCGGACCCCGCGGCACAAGGGTCCGCTTCCGTTGGCCGCGTGGTTCGGCGCCTACCGAGTGGTGATGTCCTCGAGCGCTTGCGTGCCCACCTGGTCCAGGATGCCGCGCGCGGCGCGGGCGGCGGTGTGGGTGGCCTCTCCCAGCGTGGGCAGCGTGCGGGGATCCAGATAGGGCGGCGTGCCGGCGGCGAGGATGTCGCCATGTGCGGTGATGGTGCGGATCAGGCGGTCGAGCGCATCGGCCTGCTCGAGCGTGATGCCGAAGACGAAGCGGTTGGACGCCATCGCAGCGATCCTCCGGTGCGGGGTGGGCGGTGGCCGCGTCAGTCCTAGCGGGCCACGCTCACCACCAGTTCGCCGTCACACAGCGTGCTGCCGATGGTGAAGCCCAGTTCCTCCATCCAGCGGCCGCCCAGGCGCAAGGCGGGCGTGCGCTTGCCGCTGGCGGAGTGGCCGCAGCGGACGGTGCAGGTCTGCGGCGGGCGTGTGCGGCGGGGCGGGCGCGCGGCGCGGGCAAGCTCTGCGGCATCGGCGGCGACGATCTGCTCGGGCGTCAGCATGGGGATGAGCGTCGACTCGGCGATCGTCCACTGTGGGCAGTGGCGATGCTGGTGCGGTGCGCGCTTGCGGGGAGTGGCGGGGCGGGGGGACGGTTGACGCATGGCACAGCCTCCTTGGCAGACAGGAACCCGCGCCGACCGGCGACGGGATGTCGGGAGGTTAGAAACCGCACGTAGCCGGCGGGCTTATTTCCCCGAAGGGTGTTGTATTCGCCGCCCTCCCGACGCAGACAGCGCGTCGGAGTGTGCCTGCGAACAGGCACAAAAAACCCACCGGTTTGACGGAGGTGGGTGCCGCTACGTGAGGAGTTTCTACGCTCCTTGGAGGAATGGTGCTACTGGTTTTTGGGGATGTCAATTGCTTTGGGCTGCAAAACGAAAGTGGGGTTTTTAAGTGAACCTGATACCGTCACTGGATCCCGTTACTGAGCTGATATTTCCTCTGGCCCCCGTTGTTCCCCGGACTACAAGCGTACCGGCATCGACCTGAGCCACGGCGAGCGCGTGTTCTGTCGCCTTGCGGATGCGCTGCACGGGATGGCAGCCGGCAACGCGCCCGCGTCCTTTGGGCGTGGTCGCAGAAGCAACGACACAATGGCGAGGTCGTGTGCCGGCCTTTTGTCTGCCCAAGCCGGCGATCGGCAACCCCTATGCCCAACGCGCGAACGAGTGCTCTAATGCCGGAGCCGCCATCGGCTTACCGTCCTGGAGCAAACACCTTGAACGCCCACCGTTTTCTTGTCGCCGCGTTGTCCGCTTGCCTGACCACGTTGCCCGCGCTCGCTACCGCCGCGACGCAGACGCCCGCAGCTCCGGCAAAGGTGATGATGCTTGGCTCGTTCCACTTCGAAAATCCGGGGCGGGACATGGTGAAGTTCAAGGTCTCCGACGTCATGTCGAAAGACAATCAGGCCTATCTCGCGGGCCTTGCCGCGCGGCTCGCCGCGTTCCGCCCCACCGACGTCCTGGTGGAATGCGAGCCATCCGAGCAGGCGAAATACGACGCCGCGTTTGCCCGCTACCGCGACGGTCAGTCGGCCCTGCCGAACAACGAAATCCACCAAATCGGCTTCCGCGTCGCCAAAGCCTCAGGGATTGCGGGAGTGACGTGCTTCGACGAGGGCCAGGTCGGCTGGGAGTCCGAGCCGATGTTCGATTACATCAAGGCGAACGACCCGGCAATGCAGGCGACGATGGATGCCACGTTCAAGACGCTTTCCGCGCGCGCCGACCGCGAGCAATCGACGCTGCCGCTGGCCGAACTGCTGCGCCTGACCAACGATCCCGCGCGCGACCGCGAAAACAAGAATCTCTACATCAGCACCAATGCGGTGGATGCCGGCGGCAGCTTTGCCGGTGCCGACGCCGCGGCCAGTTGGTGGCACCGCAACTTCCGCATGTATGCCAACGTGCAGAAGGCCGCGCAACCCGGCCACCGCGTGCTGGTGATCGCTGGATCCGGCCACACGGCGATCCTCAAGGACCTGTTGGCGATCGACATGCAGCGCACTGCCGAGGATGTGAGCGGGTATCTGGCGCCGTAGGTCGACCCGACGGTAAGGGCAACAGCGGGACTCGACGGTGGGGCGTAGGAAATATGCGATTTAAATTGATATTTCCTCTGGCCCCGTTGTTAGCGATCCCTATCGGTGCGGTAACCGTGAGGATGCGCCATGCGCGTGCTTTTGCAGACAAAAGCCATCGCACAATGTTGATTGATAAGAACTAAGGCTGGGAAACGTCAGGATCTGCGCCCTGTCTCCAGTTTCATACCCCACACCGACCACGCCGACCTCCAGCCATGACCAAAGTTCTGATCCTCAGTGTAAGCGCCGGCAATGGCCACGTGCGCGCAGCACAGGCGCTTGCTGCCGCCGCACCCTCTCTCGCTCCCCCGTGCACGGCTGTACATATCGACACCATGGCCCATGTGTCAGGGGCATTCCGCAGGATCTACACCGATTGGTACATCCAGCTGGTGAATCGCGCGCCCGAACTGTGGTCGTATCTGCATCAGCGCAGCGACGTCACGCCGCACCACGCGGCGTCGCAGCGCTTGCGCCGCGGCATCGAGCGACTGAGCACCGGCGCGCTGCTGCGCGAGATTCGAAACGCGAAGCCCGATGCTGTGATTTGCACCCACTTCCTGCCGGCCGAGTTGCTGATGCGCGAACGCAGAAACGCTCGTCTCGACTACCCCGTCTGGTTGCAGATCACCGACTACGACCTGCACAACATGTGGCTCGTTCCCGAGATGACCGGCTACCTGGCGGCGAACGAAGAGGTCGCGTTCCGGCTTCGCGCACGCGGCATTCCGGCCGACCGTGTGCACGTCACAGGAATTCCGGTGATGCCAGCATTCTCGAAGCCCGACGCGCCGACGCTGGACCGCGATGCGTGCGCTGCAGCCCTGGGTCTGGATCCATCGCGCTCCACGCTTCTGATGGCGTCAGGCGGCGCTGGCGTTGGCGATCTTGCGAGCATGGTCGAACGTGCCCTGGGCATGGCAAGCGATTTCCAGGTAATCGCCGTGGCGGGCCGCAATGCCGACACACACGCCAGACTGGGGGCGCTGGCGCTTCGCCATCCGGGCCGGATGATTGCGGTGGGCTTCACCGACGAGATGCACAAGCTCATGGCAGCTGCCGATCTGGTCGTCACCAAGCCCGGCGGCCTCACCGTGTCCGAATGCCTGGCGCTGGGCAAGCCGATGCTGCTGATCTCGCCGATCCCTGGCCAGGAAGAACACAACGCCGGCTTCCTGATGGAAGAGGGCGCAGCATGGCTGGCCTACGACGCCATTGGCCTTGACTACAAGGTCGAACGGCTGATGGCCGATCGGCCGAAATTGCGAACCATGGCTGCATGCAGCCTTGCGCTCGGCAAGCCCCAGTCGGCAGCGACGGTGCTTCAACGTGTGCTGCAGAGCATGCCCGCATGATGCAGGCCGTAGATAGAGCGCCCATCCCCTGCACACTGGTCTACCTGGCCTGGGGACTTGTAATGGCGTTCTTTTTCTTGCCGTCACGCACCTGCAGGCGCAGCTTCCTGCTGATGGCGAAACCCAGTTCCTCCATCCAGCGGCCGCCCAGGCGCAGCGCGGGCATGCGTTCGCCGCTGGAGGAAAGTTCACGGTGTCCCTGTTTTCATGGCGAGAGATCGGCTTCCGCTTAGTAGCCAAGAGTTATTGCGACTTTGTATGCTGCATAACCGCCGACGAGATAGCTAATTACGAACGATATGGATTTTATTCTCCCGATATGAGTCCAAAGTACTCCGGCTATGTTGAGCATGGCAAATAAATTTCCCAAATGGAGGATTGCTGCTAGAACGCCGAGCGCCAGCAAGCTCTCCGGAATATGCTGTGCGGGTGGGAATATCATTAGGAGTTGAAAGCCGAGCAGGACGCCCACTGAAACTCTGGGTAAGGAGAAAATTGTCTGTGAAACAAGCCTGCTGAGCCAATCGCCATCGGTCTTGGCGAGAAAGAATGGATTCAATAGGCTAGCGTCTTCAGTTAGTGTCGCAATCAGATTGCTTGGTTCTTGGCTGGCTTTGATTTTTTTATCGATGACCAACGCCAGGCGGCATACGTGCCACATCAATAGTCCATTGAACATGAGCAATAGATAGACACCTGCTATTCTCGGAAGCTTTGCGCCTGCCAGGGGAATGTCTTCGGAGACAACAGTGGCAGCAGCAATGAGCGTAAGCAAAATTGGCAGTGGAATCGTCAATGTCTTGATGAACGAATCAAGCAGGTTCTTGAGGTCGGTCTGATCTTGCGCTTTCGACGCATTCATATGTCACCTCATAGTTCGCCATTTTTACCGTTTTATCTGAAGCTAAGCCGGGTGCGGCCACACTTCCCTTACGCAGGTTCTCGATGTTGCCTGATGGGTAGATCGTTTGAATGCGTCGATCCTGATCCGACCCCATGGCGAGGGATTGCACGTGCCGCGCCGCACCGGCTGGATATCCCCGGTGTTGCTCAGCATATCGTATAGCCGGGCACCGACAGGCTGGCCATCGCCGTACATGTTTACGTGTGGGTGACCAAATCGCGTGCGCTGGGCAATAACCGCTTCCGTGTGGCTATCGAGCGCCAGCCCGGCCGTTATGTCGGATCCGCTGCTCGAATAGGTAGGCTGCCGAAGGTCAGACCGACAGGTGAGGAAAGTGCACTCCGGCCGCTGTCTTCCCGGTTTTTTCCTGAAATCCCGCGTTACGTCACGGCGCCGTTGCCGCACCACGCGCGCATTCCGGAGCGTTGGCCGGCGCACGCGACATCTCCCCGGTGCGATACGACTCGCCCCATTCGCGCAGGCTGATCAGGACCGGCGCGAGGGATTTTCCAAGCGGGGTGAGCGCGTATTCGACCTTGGGCGGCACCTGCGGATAGACGTGCCGCACGATGACGCCGTCCTCCTCGAGCTCGCGCAATTGCAACGTCAGCATGCGCTGCGTGGCATTCGGAATCAGGCGCGTCAGTTCCATGAAGCGCTTCTTTCCGGAGAGCAGGTGGAACAGGATCACGGGCTTCCAGACGCCGCCGATCACGGAAAGCGTGACTTCGACCGCGCAGCCGCTCTTGCCGTCCTGACGTTTCAGACGCATGGTTTGTACCTACAAAATTGATAGTACCAGTGGAAATTGTACGTTCTTGCGATGCAGGAGGTACCTGCTGACAATGCCTGCAACGCGGCAGCGCTGCAATGGTGCAGCGCCGCCCCTCGCCACCTTTCCACCAAGGATGCCGTGCTCATGAAAGCCATCACCCTGCGCCAGCCCGCTGGCCTGGACAACCTCCGCCTCGTCGATCTGCCCGACCCCGGCCAACCGGGCGCCGGCGAAATCCGCGTGCGCGTGCATGCCAGCTCGCTCAACTTCCACGATCTGGGCGTGGTGACCGGCCGCATGCCCAGCGCCGACGGCCGCATCCCGATGTCCGACGGCGCCGGCGTGGTGGAGGCGGTGGGTGAGGGCGTGGACGAGTTCGCCGTGGGCGATGCCGTCGTCTCGACGTTCTTCCCGACATGGCTGGATGGCGGGCCGACGATCGCCGATTTCGCGACCGTGCCCGGCGACGGTGTCGACGGCTATGCGCGCGAATACGTCGTTCGCCCAGCGCATTGGTTCACGCATGCGCCGCGGGGCTACAGCCACGCCGAAGCGGCGACGCTGACGACCGCCGGGCTCACCGCGTGGCGGGCGCTGGTGGTGGACGCGCGCCTGAAGGCCGGCGACACGGTCCTGGTGCTCGGCACGGGTGGCGTGTCGATCTTTGCGCTGCAGTTCGCCAAGCAGATGGGCGCCACCGTGATCGCAACGTCGTCCTCCGACGAGAAGCTGGCGCGTGCGCAGGCGCTGGGCGCCGACTTCACGATCAACTACCGGCGCGATACCGACTGGGCGGCCAAGGTGCTCGAGTACACGAGCGGCCGTGGCGTCGACAACGTGATCGAAGTGGGCGGCCCCGACACGCTGGGGCAATCCATTCAGGCCTGCCGCATCGGCGGCCATATCGCCTTGATCGGCGTGCTGACCGGCATTGCCGGCCCGGTGCCGACGGTGGCGCTGATGCAACGCCACCAGACCCTGCAGGGATTGATCGTTGGGAGCCGCAGCCACCAGCGCGACATGGTCCGCGCCATCGACGCAACCGGCATCAAGCCAGTGGTCGACCAGACATTCGCGCTGGAAGACATCGCCGATGCATTTGCGCACCAGGCGGCGGGCAAGCATTTTGGGAAGCTGTGCTTGTCGATTTAGCAAGGGACGGGGGCAAGTGCACTCTGCCCCCTGTTTTTGAAGACAAAGCGGTTGGACGCCATCTCAGCGACCCTCCGTTGCGTGGTGGGCGATGGCCGCGTCAGTCCTTGCTGGCTACGCTCACCACCAGTTCGCCGTCGCGCACCTGTACGCGCAGCGTGCTGCCGATGGTGAAGCCCAGTGCCTCCATCCAGCGGCCGCCCAGGCGCAGCGCGGGCGTGCGCTTGCCGCTGGCGGAGTGGCCGCAACCCACGGTGCAGGTCTGCGGCGGACGTGGGCGGCGGGGCGCGCGTGGCGGGCGGGCCAGCTCGGCGGCGATGGCGGCTGCGGCGTCTTCAACCGACATCATCGGCGTGCACGGTGGCTCGATGTAACGCAGGAAGCCGGCCGGCTCTGGCGCGGGACCGGGCTTCGGTTGGCGCGTTGCACGTTTGCGGGCAGACGGGGTGCGCGGAGTGTTGGGGCGGGGTGACGGTTGACGCATGGCACAGCCTCCTTGGCAGACAGGAACCCGCGCCGAAGGGCGACGGGATGTCGGGAGGTTAGAAACCGCACACAGCCGGCGGGCTTATTTCCCCGAAGGGTGTTGTATTCGCCGCCCTCCCGACGCAGACAGCGCGTCGGAGTGTGCCTGCGAACAGGCACAAAAAACCCACCGGTTTGACGGAGGTGGGTGCCGCTGTGTGAGGAGTTTCTACGCTCCTTGGAGGGATGGTGCTACTGGTTTTTAGGGGTGTCAACTGGTTTGGCTATAACGAGAGAGATGGGCTTTTAAGTGAATCTGACACCGCTATCCACTGTCAGGCGCCATCCTTTCGCTTTGCCATTCTCTCTATTGCAGCTTGAACGACCTCCTCGGCAGCCTGGCGGCCCTCTTCAGTTTGCAACCAGGTTACGCTTTCGCGTGACAACAATAGGCTAGCGATAGTTTCGTTCAGGGTGACTTCAATCCCATACTCGATGAGCTGAGACGCTTCGACGTAGACGGTAGGCCCTGATCCAAAATGCTTGCGTGCATGATCGAGCTCCACAAGGACTACGATGGCGCCAGAGGCAAGGCGGCAGCCAAAGCCGTGGGCGTCGCCCATGCCTGGCTCATCCCAACTGTCCAAGGGAATCTGTAGTCGTTCAGAGAGTTCAAAGATTGAAGTCTGGATGGTGCAGAGTGGGAACTCGACCAGCAGCCTGTCGTCTTTGGAGAGCTTTGATGGTGGCAGCATGATTCCTGATCTTTGCATTAAGCCGAGCCGCGAAGCGGCTTAGGCTTGAATGAATTGTTAGGCCCCATTGAGGGCCGCCGAAACCGCCTGCTTGAGTATCTGCTCATCGTCTATCAACTCACGGTAGGCGGCATACGATAGTTGGCCGTCATTGACTTGCCGCTCAATAAAAAGTTCGAGTCGCCACTCATCCGGGTCAGGCTTATCAAAGTCAAAATCGATGCCGCCGACACCCGGCGATTTGAAAATATCAACACCAATTCCGTGCGGACGGACAAACCAGCACGTGTTTGGAATGGCCCGAAAGTGGCGATGCTCCCGGGCAAGAATGTCTTGAGGGTCCGCTAAACCAAACGCATGAACAAGCAGCTCTTTAGCCCAGGCGACATTCGCGTACCAGAGTGGGATCGCTTGCTTAATGAGATCAACGTGAGAATCGGTCATGGGGTCTGACGCCTGAATTAAGCGGGCCCGCGAAGCGGGTGCGATTGAATGAATTGCAGCGAAACTGGAGCGAAACTGGGGGTCAGAGTGCACTTCCCCTACACAGGCCCTTGATGTTACCCGATAGGGCGGCTCGTTTGGATGCACGACCTTGGTCCCGCCGCAGAGCGAAGGATCGCACATGCCACGCCGTCCCCGACGGGATCTCTCCGGTACCGCCCAGCATCTTGGAGGAAAGTACACACTGCCCCTGTTTCGCTGACCCCTGTTTTCGACGCTTGCACTGTCACGTGGCAGAGAAGCACAGCGTGCACTGCGGGCCGATGCCTCTGTAAAGGTTCAGCCGCGGCCACGGCCACGTCGAAGGCGTGGCCGTCGATTGGAGGCACTTGTTGGGCCTTTGTCGTGGACCAGGTGTGATGCAATCCATCCGATAAGGGGGATCGCTATTGCAGTACAGATCCATTGCCAGTAACTAAATAAGAAAAACACCATGCTTTGGGGCCATGCAACCTTGACGTTCAAATTTTTGCTGAATGTCTTGACGGTATGGTGAAAATGCTGGCCATTTGCCGATAAATGAGCATTTAAGGTTAAGAATATCCTTTGCTCTCCTAGCTCTTTTGCCCTTATCTCCCATTTCCATTCAGCAACGCCAGAGCCACTGACAGCTTGATGCTCCGGAGTAATCGGACTTACGTCGAATGCCTTGCCTGCTAGCCTGGCGTCCATGTCGTTGGAGAATTGAATTCGATAAGTTTCTTTGTTTCCTCTTTCGTCAATTAAAGATATAAGTTGTTTTCCAGTCTTGCTCTCAGAGAGGAGCAGCTGAACCACGGTTGTTTCCCCGTACCCAACGAATTCTGGGCTGTTGAATGCGATATTCCCCCAGTTGAGTCGGTCGATTTCTTGTTCAATTACGTGGGGTAAGCGTGTCGACGGCGGAGGCCTGTCAGTACTTGCACTAAAGAACAAGAACGAGAATATTGAGAATATCAGTAAGAGGAGGGCCAGTGCCAAAAATGCTGCGATGAGGGTGCGCTTCTTGGTTTTCATTATTCTTGGCCCAAATTTAATTTAGGTCCAAATAGCATTGGACGCCATAATGATGGGTGGCCAGACGTATAGCTCATGGTTGCCACCGCCTCCTGGCGCAGTACTTATAATCTCGGCCTTTCCCCAGCCCTGCCGTTGCACAATCTCTGCGTCTGATACTGCCGCAATTATTCAGCGCATCCCCGCACAGAGCCGACGCTACCACCGGTGGAACGCGGCCACAAGCTTGGACCGATCGGTGGAGCCGCCGGCGGTCATCCTCAGTGAGGGGATAGCAGAGACACGCGCTATCCGAATTTACCGGATGGCGCGGACGCGTGATGGCTCAGCCGCTCGGGTTACCCCAAACCTGCGCCTTCACCCCACGCACGCTCGCCTCAGCCGCGCTATCCAGATCGAACACGATCACGCTGTTCTCGCCTTTGCGCTGCATCGGCGCCGGGAAATACAACGCCCGCTGTGGTCCGATGTTCCAATGCCGCCCCAGGTTATGGCCGTTGGCCCAGGCGAAGCCTTTGCCGAAGGTCTGCATGTCCAGGAAGGTGTCGGTGGGCGTGCCGATCTTGACGGTGCCGCGGTGGAAGGCGGGGCCGTCGACCTTGGCGGTGGTCCAGCCGGTGAGCTTGCTCGGGTCGTCCATCGGCAGGGGGAAGGTCTGCCAGCCGGTCAGCGGCTTGCCGTCGAGCAGGACGGGGTCGATCAGCCCGGTGCGGCCGTCGGCCAGGTGGGCGCCGTAGTTGATGCGGCCGCCGTTTTCCACCAGCACGTCGAGGGTGTGGGTGCCGGCGGGGATGTCCACGTCCACGGCCACTTGCTGCAGGCGGCGTTCGGCGCTGCCGGCCAACTGGCGATCGACGTAGACGCGGGCGTAGTCGCGCACCTCGCCCAGGTACAGGCTGCCCTTGCGCGGGCCGGTGACGGTGGTGCGGTAGAGGATGTAGCCGTAGGCCTGGCCGTAGCGCTCCATCGGCTGCGGGCTGTCGGTGGTGGCGGCCGGCGCGGGCAGGTTGTCCCACAGCGAGGCGGATTCGCGCAGCGGGGTGGGGGGCAATTCGGCGAAGCGGATCGGCTTGGGCAGGGCGGGCGGCTGTACACCGGTGACGCGGGCGATGGCGTCGCGGAACAGGGCGAACTTGGGCGTGGGCCGGCCGGCTTCGTCCAGCACGGCGTCGTAGTCGTAGCTGGTGGTCTGCGGGGCGTAGTGGTCGCTGGCGTTCTTCTGGAAGTTGGCGCCGTTCATGAAGCCGAAGCTGGTGCCGCCGACGAACATGTAGAGGTTGGCGGAATGGCCCTGGCGCAGGATCCATTCGAATTCGCTGGCCTGCTTGGCGGCGTCGGTGGCCGCATGCTTCTCGCCCCACTGGTCGAACCAGCCGGCCCAGTATTCGCCCACCATCTGCGGTTGGCCGGGGCGGAACTTGGCCAGGGTGTCGAAGGCGCTCTTGGCGTCGCCCGGGGCGAAGTTCACCACGGCGAGGGTATCGGGCAGGGTGCCGTTGGCGAGCACGTCGGCGCCGTCGGAGGTGAACAGCAGGGCCTGGTCGAAGCCGGCCTTGACGAACATGGCGCGGTTGGCCTGCATGTAGACGTGGTCGTCGTCGTAGGAGCCGTATTCGTTCTCGACCTGCACGGCGATGATGGGGCCGCCGTTGCGGTTGAGTTTCGGCTTGACCTGCGCGGCGACGGCGTCGAGGTAGGCCTGGCTGGCGGCGAGGAAGCGCGGGTCCTGGCTGCGCACGCGCATGCCCGGTTCGGCGAACAGCCAGGCCGGGTAGCCGCCGGCTTCCCATTCGGCGCACACGTAGGGGCCGGGGCGCAGGATGACGTTGAGGCCCTGGGCGGCGGCTTCGTCGATGAAGGCGGCCAGGTCGTTGTTGCCGCTGAAGTCGAACTGGCCCTGGCGCGGTTCGACCAGGTTCCAGAACACGTAGGTCTCCACGGTGTTCAGGCCCATGGCGCGCGCTTTCTGCAGGCGATCCTTCCAGTAGGCGCGCGGGATGCGCTGGAAGTGGATGGCACCGGAGATGATCTGGTACGGCTTGCCGTCGCGGGTGAAGTGTTCGCCCTGGGTGGCGAAGGCGGGCCAGGGCGTGGCGGCATGCGTCGGCTGTGCGGATGCCGGTAGGGACAGCAGGAGCGACAGGGCAAGGGCGGACAGGGAGCGACGCAGCATGTGGGGGTCTCTGGCGGTGGTGAGGTTGGGCTTGTGCTTTTTTGTAGGAGCGGCTTTAGCCGCGACCGAGTGCTGGCGGTGAGTTTCGGTCGCGGCTGAAGCCGCTCCTACAGGGGGGGCGTCTTACACAAACGAGGGCGGCAGATCTTCCTTGGCTGCGCCGAAGGCGGGATTCGGCTTGGGGCCCATCTCCAGTTCCAGGGTGCCGCCGGCGGCGAGGTCGGCGTGGCGCAGCCAGCTGCGCGTGTACGGCTTGCCGTTCCAGCGGGCGCGCTGGATGTAGACGTTGGCGGCGCTGTTGCCGTGGGCGACGACGCTGAGCGTGCGGCCGTTGCCGACATCGACGTCGGCGCGCTTGAACAGCGGGCTGCCGAGCACGTAGGTGGCGCTGACCGGGTCCACGGCGTAGAAGCCCAATGCGCTGAGCACGAACCAGGCGCTCATCTGCCCGCAGTCCTCGTTGCCGGACAGGCCGTTGCGCGCGTCGTGATATTGCTCGCGCAGCAGCCGCCGCACCATCGCCTGGGTCTTGTACGGTTGCCCGGCGTAGGCGAACAGGTAGGCCACGTGGTGGCTGGGTTCGTTGCCGTGCGCGTACTGGCCGACCATGCCGTCGATGTCCGGCGGCGCGTCGGCCGGCAGTTCGGAGCTGGTGGAGAACAGTTCGTCGAGCTTGGCGACGAAGCCGCCGCGGCCGCCGAACAGCTCCATGTAGCCGTACAGGTCGTGCTGGTTGAGGAAGGTGGCCTGCCAGGCGTTGGACTCGGTGAAATCGCGCCACTTGGTCAGGTGGCCCATCGCACGCGGATCGAACGGAGCGGCCCAGTCGCCGTTGCTCAGCCGCGGCTGCACGAAGCCGCTCTTGCGATTGAAGACGTTGCGGTAGTTGCGCGAGCGTTCGCGCAGGGCGCGCGCCTCCTTGGTGGCGCCGGCGGCCTGCGCCAGGTGCGCCACCGCCCAGTCGTCGTAGGCGTATTCCAGGGTGCGGCTGACCGCTTCGTCGACGGTGTCGCTGGGGATGTAGCCGCGCTTGCGGTATTCGTCCAAACCGTGCGTGGTGTCGTCCATCGCGCGCTTGCGGTAGGCCGGCCAGGCGGCGGCGTAGTCGATGCCGGTGAAGCCCTTGGCGTGCGCTTCGGCCAGTACCACGGCGGAGTGGTAGCCGATCATGCAGCCGGTCTCCACGCCCTGCAGCGGCCAGATGCCGACGCCGTCCGGGCATTCGTTGGCGCCGCGCACCAGGCACTGCACCAGGTCGGGCACGCGTTCGGGCTGCATCAGGGTCAGCAAGGGGTGCAGGGCGCGGTAGGTGTCCCACAGCGAGTAGGTGCTGTAGTTGTGGTAGCCGGCGGGCGCCTGGTGCACCTGCAGGTCCATGCCGCGATAGCGGCCGTCGGTGTCGCTGAACAGGGTGGGCGCGAGCAGGCTGTGGTACAGGCCGGTGTAGAAGATGCGCTGCTGCGCGTCGTCGTCGCTGTCGATGCGCACCCGCGCCAGTTCCTTCTCCCACGCGGCCACCGCGGCGGCGTGCACGCGCGCGAAATCGAAGTCGGGCAGTTCGGCGTCGAGGTTGGCCAGGGCGTTCTCGGCGCTGACCGCAGAGATGCCGACCTTGACCAGCAGCGGCGCGTCGGCCGCGTCGGGGTAGTGCAGCGCCACCTTCAGTTGGGTGCCGTCGGCCTGGCCCGCGCCGGCGGCCAGGGGCTGGTCTTCGGAGTAGAGCTGGGCCTTGGCGAACGGCCGCGACAGGCGCATGGCGAAGTAGATGTAGCGGCCCGGCGCCCACTGGTACACGCGGCGCCCGCCGGTCAGGGTGCGCGCATCGACGATGCGCAGTTGCGCGTCGCTGACCCGGGTCGCGATCTCCGGCTTGTCCTGCATGCCGTGGCACAGGTCCAGCAGCAGGTGCGCGGGCTTGCCCTTGGGGAAGTGGTAGCGGTGCAGGCCGGCGCGCGCGGTGGCGGTCAGCTCGGCGTGTACGCCGCTGTCCTTCAGTCGCACCCGGTAGTAGCCGGGCGAGGCGGCTTCGTCGGCGTGGTCGTAGCGCGAGCGGTAGCCGGCGTCGGGATCTTCCAGCGTGCCGGGGACAAGCTTGACCTCGCCGGTGGCCGGCACCACCAGGAAATCGAGCAGGTCGCCGACGCCGGTGCCGGACAGGTGGGTGTGCGAGAAGCCCATGATCGAGCCGTCGGACTCGTGGTAGCCGGAGCACGAATCCCACACCGCGTTGTAGGTGTCCGGGCTCAGCTGCACCATGCCGAACGGCAGCGTGGCGCCGGGGAAGGTGTGGCCGTGGCCGCCGGTGCCGATGAACACGTCGACGTGGCGGGTGAGCTCGGCCTTGGCGCGCGCGTCGGCGGGCAGCGCGTAGCTGCCCGCGCGCGCCTGCGCCAAGCGGGCGATGCCGCTGCTGCCGAACAGGGCCAGGGCGATGGCGCCCTGCAGGAAACCGCGTCGTGTGGCCATGGTGCTGTCCTCGGGTGTGCAGCGGAGAGGTGGTGGTGTTTTTGTAGGAGCGGCTTTAGCCGCGACCGTGGCGCTGCCGGTAAGACTCGGTCGCGGCTGAAGCCGCTCCTACAGGGGGCGGGTGGGCTCAGGCTTTCAGCAGGTGCGGCTTGCGTTGGTGCAGGTCGATGATCAGTTCGCCGAACAGGGTGTTGGCCCAGGCGAACCAGTCGCGGGTGAAGGTGCTCGGGTCGTCCTTGTGGAAGGCTTCGTGCATGAAGCCGCTGCCGGCGTCGGTACTCTTCAGCCAGGCCAGGCATTGGCGGATCTGCGCGTCGTCGTCGCTGGCCAGCGCGTACTGCATGATCGACATCGGCCAGATCGTGCCCATGCCGCTGTGCGGGCTGCCCACGCCTTCGGCGGCGCGGCCGCGGTAGAAGTACGGGTTGCGCTCGCTCCACGCCAGCTGGCGGGTACGCAGGAACAGCGGGTCGCGGCGGTCGCAGCAGCCCAGGTAGGCCAGGCTCAGCAGGCCCGGCGCGTTGGCGTCGTCGATGAACAGCTGGTTGCCGTAGCCGTCCACTTCGTAGGCCCAGAACGCCTGCCCGTCGGCATCGCGCATCTGCCCGAACCGGCGCGTGGCGGTCTCCACTTCGTCGGCCAGCGCGCGGCATTCGCCGGCGAAGGCGGCATCGCGGTGCAGCGCCTCGCTCATCGTCGCCAGCTGGCGCAGCGAGGTCACCGCGAACAGGTTGGCCGGCACGAACAGCGGGTACAGGCAGGCGTCGTCGGACGGGCGGAACATCGAGTGGATCATGCCGTTGGGCTTGGTCGGCTGGCCGTAGCCCTCCAGCACCAGGGTCTCGGTGGCCAGCGGCGAGGGGCGCTGGAAGCTGTAGGGGCCGCGGTCTTGCAGGCGCTGCTGCTCGCGGAAGGTCCTGACCACCACGTGCATCGCCGCGCGCCAGTCGTCGTCGAACGGCGCGGTGTCGCCGCTGGCGCGCCAGTACTCGTGCGCCAGCCGGATCGGGTAGCACAGCGAATCCACTTCCCACTTGCGCTCGCCGACGCCGGGCTTCATCTCGGTGATGTCGTCCACCGACCACTTCAGGCGCTGGCTCTTGCCGTCCGGCAGGAACGCGTTGGCGTAGGGGTCGAGCTGGATGCAGGCGGCCTGGCGCTGGATCAGGCCATGGAACATGCGCCGCAGCGCCGGGTCGCGTTTGGCCAGCGGGACGTACGGATGCACCTGCGCCGAGGAATCGCGCAGCCACAGCGCCTCGATGTCGCCGGTGATGACGAAGGTGTCCGGCTTGCCGTTGCGGGTGCCGATTTCCACGGTGGTGTCGAGCGTGTTCGGGTAGCAGTTCTCGAACAGCCAGGCCAGGCGCGGATCGGCGATGCCGGCCTTGACCGTGCGCAGGTGCTTCTCCACCGCGGCGCTGACGAAGCGCCGCTTTGCCGGCGGCGGGCGCTTGCTGGGCAGCGCCGTCGCCGGCGCGCCGGCAGCGGCGGCGAAGCCGGGCACGGCGCTGGCGAGCAGGCTGGCGCCGGCGGCGCTGCCTAGCAGGTGGAGGACGTCGCGGCGGGTGACGCCGGGACTCGGGACTGGGGACTCGGGACTCGCCGAGTCACTGCAGGGAAGCATGGGCGTGGAATCTTGGGTCATGGCGTAAACGAACTCCTGCAATATGCGTTGCGACGTGCTGTGCTTTCCCGAGTCCCGAGTCCCGAGTCCCGAGTCCCGCGTCACCGCGGAATGGGCGCCGTGCCCTGGATCGAGAACGCGGCCTCGCCGCCGGGCGCGTCGGTGCCGGGCTGGCCGCCGCCGACGAACACGCGGTAGTCGCCGGGCTGCACCGCGCGCTGGCCGGCGCGATCGACATCGCTCAGCTGCCGCGGTTCCAGCTCGAACGTCAGCTCGCGCGATTCGCCCGGCTGCAGCGTCACCCGCTGGAAGCCGACCAGGCTGCGCAGCGGCGACTGCGGGCGTTGCGGATACTGCAGGTACACCTGCACCACCTCGTCGCCGGCGCGCGTGCCGCTGTTGCGTACCTGCGTGCGCACCTGCAGGGTCGCGCCCGCCTGCAGCGTCGTCGCCGACAGCTGCGGCGCGGCGTAGGCGAAGCTGGTGTAGCTCAGCCCGCTGCCGAACGCGAACAGCGGCTCGCCCTTGAAGTAGCGGTAGGTGCGGCCCTTCATGTCGTAGCTGACGTAGGCCGGCAGGTCCTTGGTGGAGCGGTAGAAGGTCACCGGCAGGCGGCCGCCCGGGTTGACGTCGCCGGCCAGCGCCTGCGCGATCGCGGTGCCGCCGGATTGCCCCGGATACCACGCCGCGACGATCGCGTCGGCATGCTGCCTGGCCCAGTTCAGCGCCACCGCGCTGCCGCTCATCAGCACCACCACGAGCGGCTTGCCGCTGGCCTTGGCGCGTTCCAGCAGCGCCTGCTGCGGCGCGGGCAGGGCGAGGTCGTTGCGATCGCCGCCGTCGAAGCCGGGCACGTCGATGCGCAGTTCCTCGCCTTCCACGTCCGGCGACAGGCCGACGAAGGCGACCACCGCGTCGGCCTGCGCGACCGCGCGCTCGGCCTCGGCCAGCTGCAATGCCGGCGGCGCCAGCCATTCCAGGCGCAGGCCCTGGTCCTGGCCGCGGTGCTCCAGTTCCAGGCGGATGCGGCGCGGGCGCGCATCGTCGAAGTGCAGCACGGTCTCGACGTTGCGGCCGTCGGCGTTGTGCATGCCGGCCGGCACGTGCTTGTCCTCGGCGTTGCCGGCGACGACCAACTGGTCGTCGATGTACAGCCGCACCGGATCGTGGCCGGCGCAATCGAAGCAGCGCGCCACGCGCACCGCCAGGGTGTAGTCGCCCGGCCCGGGCGGCAGCAGCTCGCCGCTCCAGCGCACCGAGTAGCGGTCCTTGTCCACGCCCTTGGCCGGCGCCACGTGGTCCCAGTTGAAGCTGACCACGCGGTCCTGGCGCTGCGTGCGCGGGCTGCCGGCCAGATCGACGTTGTCGAAATATTCGCCACGCAAGCCGGGTTCGCCGTCGCTGCGCAAGGCGGTCTCGGGGATCATGCCGGGCACGCCGGCGGCGAGCGGAGCGCCTTGCGCGTAGCTCACGTTCGCGGCGCCGAAGCGCTCGCGCAGGCCCAGCAGCGGCGTCACCGGCGCGGCCGAGGTGCCCTGGTAGTTGGCTTCCAGCGCGGCCAGCGCGTCGGCGTTGGGGCCTAGCACCGCCAGGCGCAGGCCCGGTTTCAGCGGCAAGGTGGCGTTGCGGTTCTGCAGCAGCACGAGCGATTGCTGCGCGGCCTGCAGCGCCAGCGCGCGGTGCTTTGCGCTGTCCACGTCCCTGGCGCCCAGCCGCGCATACGGATCCTTGCGCTGCGGCTGCAGTTCGCCGAGCCGGTAGCGCGCGGCGAACAGCCGCACCAGAGACTGGTCGAGCAGGGCTTCGTCGGCCTCGCCGCGCTCGATCGCCTGGCCCAGTTCGGCATAGGCGTGGCCGCAGTTGAGGTCGTGGCCGGCCTTGAGCGCGGCGGCGGAGGAGCCGGCGTTGTCGGCGCGGAAATAATGGAACTGGGTCATGTCGTCGACCGCGTCGCAGTCGGAGACGACGAAGCCCTTGAAGCCCCAGTCGCCGCGCAGGCGGCCGTTGAGCAGCCAGTCGGCGGCGCAGGCCGGTGTGCCGTGCAGCGAGTTGTAGGCGCACATCACCGAGCCGGCGCGGCCGTCGACGATGGCGGCGCGGAACGCCGGGGTATAGGTCGCCTCCACGTCGCGCGGCGACACGTCCACGTCGAAGCCGTGGCGGCCGGGTTCCGGGCCGCTGTGCACGGCCAGGTGCTTGGGCGTGGCGATGGTGCGCGGGTGCGCGGGATCGTCGCCCTGCAGGCCGTGGATGAAGCCCACCGCCAGTTGCCCGGTGAGGTAGGGATCCTCGCCGTAGGTCTCCATGCCGCGGCCCCAGCGCGGGTCGCGGAAGATGTTGATGTTCGGCGACCAGATGGTCAGCCCGGCGTAGCGCGGGTGGTCCTTGCCGGGGCCGCCGGCGAGATTGAACTTGGCGCGCGCTTCGGTGGAGGTCACCGTGCCGACCTGCTCGAGCAGGTCCGCGTTCCAGGTCGCGGCCAGGCCGATCGCCTGCGGGAACACGGTGGCGTAGCCGTTGCGGGCGATGCCGTGCAGGCCCTCGCTCCACCATTCGTAGGCCGGCACGCCCAGGCGCGGGATCGCCGGCGCGTCGTTCATCGCCTGCGCGATCTTTTCCTCGCGGGTCATCTTCGCCACCAGCGCGGCGGCGCGGTCCTCGGCGTCGTCGGCGTGCGCGAGCGGCGCAGCGGCCAACCCAAGCACACACAGTCCCCGCGAAATCCCCTGTAGGAGCGGCTTCAGCCGCGACCGTGCGCTGTCCGCCTCGCGCCACGCGCAAACGCTCGCGGTGAGCCGGATGTCCTCGCGCCGGCGCGCGGGCCGGCCTGTGTTCCGCATCCGCATCACTTCGCCTCCGCCGGCTCGGGCGGCGAACCGGCCAGCGTGTCGGCCAGGTCGCGCACCTGCAGGGCGCCGCGCAGCTGTTCCAGCGTGGCGGCGCTGCGCACGTGCACGGTCAGCGGCTCGCCCGGCAGCAGGTCGAAGGCGTTGTCGGACAGCGTGGCGTCCAGGTCGCCGAACGCCAGCCACACTTCGCGCGCCAGGGTGTTGCTGGTCAGGGTCAGTGCGTAGCCGTCGCCGTCGGCACGCAGCTCGCTGCGGATGTCGGGGCTGGGCAGGTGCAGATTCTTGGCCGCATCGAAGAACACCAGGTTGCGCGACAGCACGCGCGCGCCGTCGAGCAGTTCGAACACCGCGAAGCTGCGCATCGGATCGGCGCGGCGCAGCAGCTGCGCATCGCTGAAGCTGCCCACGCGCACGCTGGACAGCGGCGCCAGGGTCACCGGCTTCTCGCTCTTGCTCAGCACCTTGCCGGACACGTCCATCACCCGCATGCGCCAGCGCGCGGCCAGCGGCACGGTGCGGTCGGACACCAGCGTCACCTCGGTCTGGCCCTTGTCGTTGCGCAGCGCGGCGATCAGTTCCGGCGCATAGAAGCGCTTGGCGTGGTAGTGCAGCGCCTTCCAGCGGCCGAAGTAGTCCAGGCTCGACCAGGACGCGCCCGGCCACACGTCGTTGAGCTGCCAGTACAGCGAGCCCATCGACTGCGGCCGCGATGCGCGCAGGTGCTCGGCGGCCAGGGCGATGCCCTCGGCCTGCATCAGCTGGCTCAGGTAGACGAAGCTCTCGAAGTCCTTCGGCTCGCCGAATTCGCGGCGGATGTACAGCAGCAGGCGCTGGTTGCCGTTGCCCTTGTCGAACTTCTGGTGCGCGCGCATCACCGGCGATTCCGGCTGCAGGTCGCCGGGTTCGGCGAAGGCGCGGATCGTGCGCATTTCCGGGAACGACTGCAGGCCGTATTCGGACATGAAGCGCGGGGTCACGTTGAGGTATTCGGTGACCGGCAGCGCCGGGCCGCCCCACACCTTCCAGTAGTGCATGTCGCCGTCGTCGGGCTGGTCGGCGGCGCCGTCGAAGTCGGTGCCGGGCGAGGTCGCCCAGTACGGGGTGTCGCTGTCGTACTTGCTCACCGCCTCGCGCAGCACGGTGCCGAACAAGGTGGTCATGCCGCGCTCGATGCGGCTGCGTTCCTCCGGGTCGATCGACTGCTTGAACTTGACCCGGTCGCCCCAGTTTTCCCAGCCGGTCTGCACTTCGTTGTTGCCGCACCAGATCACGATGCTGGGGTGGTCGCCCAGGCGCTTGACCTGCGCCTCGGCCTCGGCGCGGGTGTTCTCGCGGAACGCCACGTCGTAGGGCGGGATCGCGCCGCCGAACATGAAGTCCTGCCAGATCATGATGCCCAGGCGGTCGGCGTCCTCGTAGAAGCTGTCCGGCTGGTAGTGGCCGCCACCCCACATGCGCAGCATGTTCATGTTGGCGTCGCGCGCCGATTGCAGGATGCCGCGCATGCGCGCCGCATCGACCCGGCTGGGGAAGCTGTCGAATGGGATCAGGTTGGCGCCCTTGGCGAACACCGGGATGCCGTTGACCACGATCGCGAAGCCCTTGCCCCACTGGTCCTTGTCGCGGCGCAGCTCGACGCTGCGCAGGCCGGTGACGCGCTGGGTGTCGATGCTGTCGCCGGCGGCGTCGCGGATGCGCGCCTTGAACGTGTACAGGTCCTGCCTGCCATAGCCGGCGGGGAACCAGCGCTGCGGCTTGGCGATGCGCACCGGCACGGTCAGCGTGTTGCTGCCGGGGTCGAGCACCGCCTTCTGGCTCAGCTGCGCCACGCGCTGGCCGTCGGGGCCGAGCACGTCCAGGTCCAGTTGCACCTCGCCGCCGCGGCCGGCCTGGACTTCCAGCTGCGCGAGCAGTTGCGCCGCGTCGGCATCGACGCGTTGCTGGGCGATGTGCAGGCCTTCCACGCGCAGCGCGTCCCAGGCTTCCACGCGCACGTCCTGCCAGATGCCGGCGGTGACGATGCGCGGACCCCAGTCCCAGCCGAAGGTGTACGGCGCCTTGCGCACGTAGGTGGAACTGTGCCGCGCCACCGGCTCGTCGCCGAACGCGGAGTCGTAGGCGCCGGGCAGCGCGTACGGCTGCTTGGCCAGCCACGGCTGCAGTTTCTTGATCGGCGAATACAGCCGCACTTCCAGCACGTTGTCGCCGCGCTTGAGCAGCGGCTTGGCGTCGACCCGCCACTGCCGGAACATGTTGTCGGCGGCGAGCAGCTTCTTGCCGTTGAGGTAGACCTCGGCGAAGGTGTCCAGGCCGTCGAACACCAGTTCCACGTGCTCGCGCGCGAGCAGCGCGGCGTCGGCCTTGAAGCGGGTCTGGTACTGCCAGTCGCTGAGCCCGGCCCACTGGATCCTGGCTTCGTTGTCGCGATAGAACGGATCGGGCACCACCCCGGCCGCGATCAGGTCGGTCTGCACCGTGCCAGGTACCTGCGCCGGCAGCCATTGCGCCGCCTTCGGGAACTCCTTGGCGTGGGTCTCGCCCGGCGCCAGCCGCACCTGCCAGCCCTGCTGCAGCGACAGCGTCGCCGGTGCCGCCGCCTGGGCCAGCGCCGGCAGGCCCAACGCCAGCAGCAGCCCGAGCCGGGCGGGGAAGCGCGCGCGCGGCGCGGAACGGGAACGGCGATGCGGCTGGGTCATGCGTGGGTCTCCAGGGTCAACGCGCGGCGGCGGGGGGCGCCTGCGCGGTGGTTTCGATCAGGTGGACGGCGCCGATGGCGTAGTACGGGCCGTTGATGCGTGCGGTGGAGCGCAGGCACAGGTCGTGCGTGCCCGATTGCGCCGGCAGCGGCGCTTCCAGCGAGAACTGCTCGCCCAGCGCCTTGCCGCCCGGCAGCGGGATCCGCGCCAGCAGCTTGCCCTTGCAGTCGCCCAGGCGCACTTCCAGTTCGCCGTGCGCGGTCTTGGCCGGGTACTGCTTGACCTTGGCCTGTTCATGCGCCAGCCCGTAGTTGCGCGCCAGCCGCGCCGCATCGATGCGGATGCTGGCGATGCCGTCCAGGCGCGCGTCGGCGTAGCGCCAGCAGCTGCCGAACAGGTCGATGTTGAACACCGGCGTGTCCTTGCCCGGCATGTCCGGCAGCAGCGGCACGCGCAGGCCCAGGTTGCCGTCGGCGCAGGACCCCAGGCCCTGGGTGTCGCGGCTGAGCAGGCCGGGGCGGTCCAGGATGCGGGTGCGCGCGGCGGCCAGCAGGCTGCCGTCGTCGGCGAAGGTGGCCGCGCGCACGGTGACCGGCAGGGTCACCTCGAACGGCTTGGCGTAGCGCGGCGAATCGGCCTTGGGTTCGCTGCCGTCGGTGGTGTAGCGGAAGCTGCCGAACCTGGCCTGGTTGCCGAGCACGATGCTGGCCTTGCCGCTGTCCAGCGCGGCGTTGTCGCCGCCCTGGATGGCGATGTCCGGCGCGAACGCGCCGTCGCCGTAGTCGATGCCGAGCGCGCGGTAGCGGTTGAGCTGCGCCGGCAGGCGCTGCAGGAAGCCGTCCCAGCTGCGCACCGCCATCGGCGACCACGCCGCTTCGGCCAGCGCGCCCAGGCGCGGGAACAGCGCGTGGTCGATGTGCCAGGCCGAGGGAATGTACTCGGCCCACAGCGCGGCCTGCGCGCCGAGCACGTGCTTGGCTTCCTCGGCGCTGAGCGCGGCCGGCACCGGATCGAACTCGTAGACCTTCTGCAGCGGCAGCACCGCCAGGCGCCCGTTGGGCTCGTCGCTGCGCGCGCTCTGCAGGTTGTCCAGGTACAGCCAGCCGGCCGGCACCAGCACCACGTCGTGGCCCTGCTTGGCCGCGGTCACCGCGCCGTCGACGCCGCGCCAGGACATCACCGACGCGCTCGCCGGCAGGCCGCCTTCCAGGATCTCGTCCCAGCCGATCAGGCGCCGCTGGTGCTTGCTCAGGTAGTCGGACAGCTGCTGGTTGAACCAGCCCTGCATCGCGTGCGCGTCCTTGACCCCGAGCTTGCGCATCTGCGCGCGCACCGCCGGCGAACGCTCCCACTGGTCCTTGACCGCTTCGTCGCCGCCGATGTGGATGTACGGCGAGGGGAACAGCTGCAGCACTTCGTCGAGCACGCCCTGGATGAAGGTCATGCTCTTTTCGTCGGTATCGAACAGGTAGGGATTGACGCCCCAGTCCACCGACACCTTCGGCCGCTGCTTGGTCACGCCGACCAGTTCCGGATACGCCGCCACCGCCGCCTGCGCATGCCCGGGCATGTCCAGTTCCGGCACGATGGTGATGTGCCGCGCGGCGGCGTAGGCGACCAGGTCGCGGATCTGGTCCTGGGTGTAGAAGCCGCCGTAGCGGTCGGGCACGTCATGGCTGCCGGCGCCGGGCGGGGTGCGCCAGGCGCCGATCTCGGTGAGCTTGGGATAGCGCTTGATCTCGATGCGCCAGCCCTGGTCGTCGGTCAGGTGCAGGTGCAGCACGTTGAGCTTGTGCTCGGCCATCGCGTCGATGACGTGCTTGACCGTGTCCGGGCCGTGGAAATGGCGGGCCACGTCGAGCAGCAGACCGCGCCAGCCGAAGCGCGGCCAGTCGCGGATCTTGACCTCCGGCACGTCCACCTCGCCCTTGCCGGCATCGGGGGTGAGCAGCTGCCAGGCGCTCATCGCGCCGTAGAACAGGCCGCGCTCGTCGCGCGCCTGGATCAGCATGGTGTTGCCGTCCACGTCCAGCGCATAGCCCTCCGCCGCTTCCACCGGGGCATTGGGGTTCATCTGCAGGCGGATGCTGCCGTTGGCCGGGATGGTCTCGGCGCGCACGTCCAGCGACAGGCCGCGGGTGCTTTCCAGCAGCGCCGCCAGTTGCCGGGCCACGCGCATGGCGGGTTCGTCGTCGGTCGGCACCGACAGCGTGCTGCCGGTGCCGACGGTCAGCGTGGCGCTGCCGCGCTTGACCTGCGCCGGCGCCGGAATCAGCGGCAGCGGCGCGGTGTCCTCCGCCGCCGGCTTCGGCGCGGGGGCGGCGGGGGGCGCGGCAGGCTTGGCGGCCTGCGCGGGAGCGGCGGCGTCGCGGTCGCAGCCGCCCAGCATGGCGACCAGTGCGAACAGGGCAAGCCCCAGCCACGTGATGCGGGAAGCCGCCGCGACGCCCGCCGGGGCGGTCGTCGGGCGGTGCGGCGTACGGGGGCGTGCACCCACTGCAGTCATTCGGTCTACCTCGTGCTGTCTGAACGCATATCCTAGTGGATCGGCGCGTAACGGATCAGCGCGACGCGGCCGGCAGCTCGTCCCACACCTTCGGATCTTCGGCGCCCAGCACCCAGCAGCTGAAGCCTTCCAGGCCGTATTGCTTCACCAGGTCGTAGCGGGCGCGGAAGCTGCGCGCGTCCGGGCGGAACACCCACTCGCGCATGTCGTCGCGGTAGAAGTAGAACCACGACTCCTGCTCCTGCGCATCCCACTGCACGGTGGCGTTCTGCTCGATCGCCAGCGGGAAGGATTCGTCGGCGTCGATGTAGGTCGCCGAGATGTTCGACGCCTCGGTGCCGTCCTCCTTCACCGGGTTGCCGGTATACCAGCGGTAGCCGTAGGTGGCGATGCCCAGCGACAGCTTCTCCTTCGGCACCTGGGTCAGTGCGTAGTCCAGGTGCTTCTTCATCCACACCATGCCGTCGACCGGGCCCGGCGTGGTCCAGCGGGTGTGCTGGTCGTAGGTCATCAGGCTGACCAGGTCCACCGCCTGGCCCAGCGCCTTCAGGTCGTAGGCGCCGCGCCAGTACTCCCACATCCACTTGGAGAACTGCCCGCCCTCGGCGTAGCCCGGCGCGTTCGGCACCACCGCCACCGACATCTTGAAGCCGGCCTTGTGCAGCGCGTCGGCGGTCTGCTTGACCATCAGCGTGTAGGCGTCACGGTCAGTCCAGGCGATGTTCTCGAAATCGAACTGGAAGCCGTAATAGCCGTTCTTTTTGCCGTGGATCAGCAACGAGGCGATCATGCGCTTCTTCGCATCCTCGTCGTGCATCAGCTTGTGGAAGCCGTCGCGGCCGGTGGTCATCGACAGGATCGGCATCACCCGCAGCTTCTTTTGCTTGGCGATGTCGTAGATGTAGGCGTTGGGGGTGCCGTTGACCAGGCCGTTCTGGTCCACGCCGTACCAGGTCGGCACCACCACGTCGATCTTGTCGACGTTGGCCAGGAACGAGTTGGTCGATTTCTGCGTGCTCATCAGATAGAACAGCGCGGTCGGGTTCTTGGCCATGGCCGGAGCGCAGACCATGGACAGGGCAAGCAGCAGCCCGGCGAATCGCTTCATCATCGGGGAGATATCCGTTAGCGGGTGGGGGAGGGCAGGTCGATGCGGAACACGTAGGCGTGTTCGCCGGCGGGCTTGGCCGGCAGGGTCAGGTGCAGGCCGTCGGCACGCTGTTCGAACGGCACTTTCTTGCCGGTGGCCAGCAGGGTCACGCCGCGCACGCCGTCGGCGGCGGTGAGCGAGCGGATCACCGCCTTGCCGTCGGCCGGCCAGCCCAGCTCGATCGCGTACAGCGCGCCGTGGCCGGTGGTGAAGCGGAAGTCCTCGGCGGTGTAGGGCTTGGTCTTGGTGTCCTGGAAGGTGCCGCCGACCACTTCGGTCGGGCCTTCGCCGTAGGTGCGCCACGGCTGGCTGTCGTAGATCGCTTCGCCGTTGGTCTTCAGCCACTTGCCGATCGACAGCAGGATGTCGCGTTCGGTGTCGGGGATCGAGCCATCGGCGCGCGGGCCGATGTTGAGCATCAGGTTGCCGTTCTTGCTGACCACGTCCACCAGCATGTGCACGATGAAGGTCGGGGTCTTGTAGGTGTCGTTCTCCACGTAGCCCCACGAGGCGTTGCTGACCGAGGTGTCGGTCTGCCAGTGGGTCGGGTGGATGCCGGTGAGCTGGCCGCGCTCGATGTCCAGCGTGCCGGCGCCTTCCGGGAACGCGCCGAGCTTGTAGTTCACCACCACCCCGTCGCCGCGCGCGGCGCCGTGGTTGTAGTAGTACGACAGCATGGTCGGCAGGGTGCTGCGGAAGGTCGGGTGCGCGATCCACCAGTCGAAGTAGATCAGCTCCGGGTCGTAGCGGTCGATCAACTCGGTGGTGCGCGCCAGCCAGTCGTCCAGCCACGCCTGCGACACCGGCGTCCAGTCGTTGGCGACGTCGGCGTCGTCCTTGCCGCGCAGGCGGAGTTGCGCCGGGCCGTACAGGCCGGCGTAGAGCGGGTCGTTGACGTCCGACTCGAACGTGCGGCCGCCGTCGAAGAACCAGTTGTGCTCGGCGCGGTGCGAGGACAGGCCGAAGTGCATGCCCTGCGCGCGGATCGCCTTGGACAGCTCGCCGATCACGTCGCGCTTGGGGCCCATCTTGGTCGCGGTCCACTCCGACAGCTGCGAGTCGTACATCGCGAAGCCGTCGTGGTGCTCGGCCACCGGCACCACGTAGCGCGCGCCGGCGTCGCGGAACAGCTTGGCCCAGCCCTGCGGGTCGAACTTCGGCGCGGTGAACAGCGGGATCAGGTCCTTGTAGCCGAACGTGGACTGCGGACCGTATTTCTCGCGGTGGTGCGCGTAGTCCTGGCTGTCCTTGCTGTCGGGTTGGTACATGTTGCGCGAGTACCACTCGTTGCCGAAGGCCGGCACCGAGAACACGCCCCAGTGGATGAAGATGCCGAACTTGGCGTTGTCGTACCAACTGGGCGAACGGTAGTTCTTCAGCGAGGTCCAGTCCGGGCGGAACGGTCCCTTGCGCGCGCCGGCAGCGGCTTCGCGCACCAGCCGCGCGCGTTCGGGCGCGTACTTGGCGGTGGCCTGCAGCCACTGCTGGTCGATCTGTTCGGGGCTGAGGGTGGTGGCGGTGGGTGCGGTCGGCGACGTGGCATCGTCCGCCGCGGCGCCGAAGGCGCCGGTGCACAGCAGGGCGGACAGGACGAGCGAAAAGGAGCGCAGGCGGCGGCTGCGGCGCGGACGAAGGCGGCGGTCGAACGGCATGGGAACTACGCTCCTTTGGCAAAGGCGGTCATTGGCTGCCAGTAGGCGACCGGCGATACATGCCGCGGCATCGAGCGCTGCTGGCAGGTATCGGAGACGTGAGGGGGCGGTACGGTCTTGCACGGATCACGCGTCCGATTATGCAACAGCTCGCAGTGCGATGAGTCGCTTTTCATGGCGTAAATCAAGTGGTTTTCGTCAAATCGGCAGGCGTGTCGATCGATGTCGCGCACTGGCATGCGGGCGCGGCGGCTGCGCATGGCGCAGCGTGTCGATGCCGCGACGCGCAAACGAAAAGGGGCGGGCGATAAGCAACATCGCCCGCCCCCCGAAACGCGTGCGACCATGCAGCGGTCGCACGCAACGTGCATCAGAACTTGAAGTTCAGCTGCGCCTGGTAGCCGCGGCCGTTCTTGTACATGCCGATCGGCGCGTACTTGACCTCGTTGTACCAGTAGTACGTGGAATCGAGCAGGTTGGTGGCGCTGACGCTGACGCTCATCCAGTCGTTGATCTCGTACGAGGCGGTCAGGTCGAGCTGCTTGTACTCGTCGGTGAACACCTGCGAGTTCAGGCGGCCGACCTGGGTGAAGTACTTGGAGCGGTAGCTGTAGTTCACGCGCACCATCCACGGACCGTTTTCCCAGTAGGGGATCACGTTGTAGGTGTTCTTCGACAGGTACGGCAGGTTCAGGCCGCTGCTGGCATTGGCCTCGGCGTAGGTATAGTTCGCCTGCAGGCCGAAACCGTAGCCGAACGCCTGCTGGTAGTTCAGCGACGCGCCCTTGACCTTGGCGTTGGACGCGTTGATCGGCGAGCTCACCGAGTAGACGCCGCTCACGCCCGACACCGCGTCGGTCAGCTGCTGGTCGGTGGTGGTGGTGACGATGTACGAACCGATGTCGCGGTAGAACAGTTCCGTCGACAGCATGCTGGACGGGGCGAAGTACCATTCCGCGGCCAGGTCGTAGTTGGTCGATTCGTACGGCTTCAGGTCCGGATTGCCGCCGCTCGCGGTCAGGTTGCCGTTGCTGCTGTTGATGGTGAACGAACCGGCCAGGTCACCGTAGCGCGGGCGTGCCATGACCTTGGCTGCCGAGAAGCGCAGCACCTTGGTGTCGTCCAGGTCGTAGGCGATGTTGAAGCTCGGCAGCGGCTTGTAGTACTGCTTGGTCACCTGCGTCTGGTTGTAGTTGGCGCCGCCATCGTTGCTCTGCCAGTACAGCGACTTGTCCTTGGTGTCCACGTAGCGAACGCCCAGGTTGCCGCGCCACTTGCCGGACTCGAAGTTCAGCTGTGCGTACAGGTTGCTGGTGATTTCCTTGACGTCGAACGAGGAGCCGTAGTCGATCTTGTACGGGCCCTGCGGCAGCGAGCGCAGATACTTGATCACCGAGTTCAGGTTGGCGGTGGACCAGTTGGTCAGGTCGCCGCTGGCGCCCAGGCCGTCGTACAGGCCGCTCGGCGTGGTGCCGGGGCTGAAGTCGGTCAGGGACACCGCATCGGTGGTGTTGATGCGGTTGCCGCGCGCATCCACGCCGTTGTCGTGGTTGATGTACTTGTAGCCGAGCTGCAGCTTGTTCAGCGGGCCCCAGTCGAGGTCGCGCGAGGCGTCGAACTGGAAGTACTTCTCCTTGTCCGTGCTCTTGGCGTAGTAGATGCCGCCCGCCTGCGTGGCGGAAGAATCGGTGGAGCCGGCCGGCAGGTTGGACGGCGTCGCGGCCAAGCCCCAGTTGGCGGCGCTGCCGTTGTCGTAGTTGACGTCGGTGTGGCTGCCGTCGTACCCGAAGTTGTAGCCGCCGTTCTGCAGCAGGAACTTCATCAGGTACTCGGGGTTCTTGCCGCCGGTCGCCTCGGTGGTACCGACCTGCGAGGTGAACACCCACTTGTCGCCGTACCAGTCGTGGCGCAGGTTCAGGCTCTTGGTGGTGACCGTGCTCTCGCGATAGTTGGTGTCCAGCTGCGCGTAGGGCTGGTTGCCGTTGCCGGCGCCGTCGGTGACCGTGGCCTGGGTGATGTAGCCGTTGTTCACCGTCGCGCTGGTGATCTTGTCCTGGTCGCCGCAGCCCGGACAGACGTAGCGCGATTCGCTGAAGTTGTTGTACTTGCCCTTGATGTAGATGCCGGTCAGGTTGAACTCGTTCTGCTCGTTCGGCTTCCACTGCAGCGCGCCCTGCAGGCCGTTGCGCTCGCGGGTCTGCTGGAAGAAGGCGCTGTTGATGCCGACCGGGATCTTGGCGGTAGCAACGTTACCACCGTCGCCCGAAATGGCAGCGGTGGCGGGAATTCCGGAGCCGGTGTTGTAGCCGAAGAACTCGATGCCGGCGCGCGCCAGGTCCTGCTTGTCGTGGGTGGCGGAGATCAACGCGCCGAAGGTTTCGTCGTCGTTCTTCCAGCTCCACAGCGCCGAGCCGCGCGGGTTGCCTTCTTCCGAGCGGTCGTTGTAGTTGTAGCCGACCGAGCCGCGGATGGTGTTCTTCGGCAGGTCCAGCGGCTTGCGGGTGTGCACGATCACGGTGCCGCCGATCGAGCCTTCGTCGATGCGCGCTTCCGGGGTCTTGTAGACCTCCATCAGGCCGATGATTTCCGGCGACAGCAGGGTGTAGTTGAAGGTACGGCCGCTGGTGTCGGTCGGGTTGCCGCCCCAGTCGCCCGAGGCGATGGTCTGGCCGTTGAGCAGCACGCGGTTCAGCGCCGGGTCGGTGCCGTTGATGCTCACCTTCTCGCCTTCGCCGAACTGGCGGTCGACGCTGATGCCGGGCAGGTGCGCCAGCGACTCGGCGGCGTTGGTGTCCGGGAACTTGCCGATGTCCTCGGCGCTGATCGCGTCGACGATGGAGTTGGCCGAACGCTTGACCGCCTGGCTCTTCTCCAGCGAGGCGCGATAGCCGGTGACGGTGATGGTGTCGAGTTCTTGCACGTTCTTGGAATCGCTGCCGGAAGCGGGCGCTTCCTGGGCGGCGGCGATGCCGGTGCCGGACAGGTACAACGCAGCCATGATGCTGACGGCTAAAGTGGTGGTGCGGCTATTCATGTTGGCTAAACCCCTGCTGTTTGATGAGTGCGTTGGGCAAGAAGCACCACCCGTCACGCGGTGTGCAGGCCGCTGCCGGCCTTGCTGACCTGTGAGGTCGGCTTGGTGTCCCTGGTGCTGCTTCGGTGCGTGTCGTCCGGCATCTCTAATGACGTGGCGCCTGGGACCGGCGGCACCGACGCGCCGGTCTGCATATTCCTGGTACTGCTGAAGAGCGATTGCGAAAGCGCGGCAGCCGGTAAGCGAGGCATCCCGGCTGCGTCTTACCTAATGCGAGGTGCAGGAGCAGGAGAAAGCGCGGTGGGACGACTGCGAAGCGTGCATTGGCTGTGTGGCGACATCGGTCCGCTCCCGTGGAATGCCATCAATTCGTCGATGGAAGGTCTTGGCGCCATCCGGCAGTGCCGAACCGCGCGTGGATGTGTCATTCCGGTCGCCGCCTGACGCAATCGCACGCGCGTCTGACCGGGACTGGCATTTCCACATTCCATAACCTTCTGTGTCTCGAGTCTGTAACACCGCTGACAGCGTTGTCAATACTTCCTTCACATATTTTTGACTATCTGTGCCGATGCCGGCAAACGGCCTTGTGGCAAGGGTTCCAGGGGTCTCGACAGGCCTGTGCGGGAGGCTGGCATTGCTGCGGCGCAGCAGGTTTGGCGGGACTGGGTGGAGATCGCATGGCTGTTGTCGGCGGACCTGGTCGGTAACGGTCTACGTGCCGTACGGCGCTTTGGATGCGGCGGTTCGGATGAAATGACAGGCGCCAGGCGAAGGCGGCGGTGGCCCTGCATGTGCCGCAATGTGTCTGACAACGTTATCAGGAGCAGTCCGGGAGCGCGTTCCCCTGCGTTCTCTGGCTTTGCGGACGCATGTCGTTGCGCGGACGGAGCCGCCGCGCGAAGCCGGTGGGCATTGGCGTCAACGCCGGCAGGGGCGCGCCCACGAAAAAGCCCCCGTCGGTGGACGGGGGCTTTTGATGGGATTGCGCTGGCGCGGGCTTAGAACTTGAAGTTCAGTGTCGCCTGGTAGGAGCGGCCGTTCTTGTACTCGCCGATCGGTGCGTACTTGACCTTGTTGTACCAATAATAGGTCGAGTCCAGCAGGTTGCTGGCGCTGAAGTTGATGCTCAGCCACTTGTTCACGTTGTACGACGCCGACAGGTCCAGCTCCTTGTAGGCGTCGGCAAAGTAGGTGGAGTTCAGGCGGCCGATCTGGGTGAAGTACTCCGAGCGCCAGCTGTAGTTGACCCGCACCATCCACGGTCCATGTTCCCAGTACGGGATCACGTTGTAGGTATCGCGCGACAGGTACGGCATGTTCAGGCCATTGCTGGTGTCGGCGGTGGCGTAGGTGTAGTTCGCCTGCAGGCCGAAGCCCAGGCCGAAGCTCTGCTGGTACATCGCCGAAATGCCGGTGACGGTCGCGTTGGCGGCGTTGATCGGGGAGCTGACCGAGTAGGTGTGCGTCGTGCCCGACGCATCCTTCAGGTCCTGCTCGGTGGTGGTGGTGATGATGTAGGTGCCGATGTCGCGGTAGAACACCTCCATGCCCAGCATGCTGCTCGGGTTGAAATACCACTCCGCGGCCAGGTCGTAGTTGGTGGACTCGTACGGCTTGAGGTCCGGGTTGCCGCCGCTGGCGGTGTAGTTTTGGCTGCTGCTCTCGCTGAGCGAAATCGAGCCGGCCAGGTCGCCGTAGCGCGGACGCGCGATCACCTTCGCCGCCGAGAACCGCACCACCGAATCGTCGGTCAGCTCATAGGCCAGGTTGAAGCTGGGCAGCGGCTTGAAATAGCTGTTGCTGGTGGTTTCCTGGGTATAGGTGCTGCCGCCGTCGTAGCTTTTCCAATAGGTGGACTTGTCGGTGGTGTCGGCCACGCGCACGCCGACGTTGCCGCGCAGCTTGCCCCACTCGTAATTGGCCTGGACGTAGGCGTCCTTGGTGATTTCCTTGACGTCGAACGAGGAGCCGTAGTCGTAGTAGTTGTGGCCTTGGTCGCCGAGCGACTTCAGGTAGGCGATCACCGAATTCAGGCTGGCGCTGGACCAGCTGACCAGGTCGCCGCTGGCGCCCAGCCCGTCGTACAGCCCGCTGGGCGTGCTGGTCAGGCCGAAGTCGGTGAGCGAGATGTCCGAGGTGGCGTACAGCGAGCTGCCCCATGCCGAATTGCTGTTGTCGTGGTCGATGTACTTGGCGCCGACCAGCAGTTGCGTGATCGGGCCCCAACTCACGTCGCGGGTGGCATCGAACTGGAAGTACTTCTCCTTGTCGTGGCTGACCGAGTAGTAGATGCCGCCGGCCTGTTGGCCTTCTTTCAGGCCCCAGTTGCTGGCGCTGTTGTCGTCGTAGTTGACCGCGGTGTTGCTGCCGTCGTAGGAGAAGTCGTAGCCGCCGTCCTGCAGCAGGAACTTCATCAGGTACTCCGGATCCTTGCCGCCGCGCGCGCTGGTGGTGCCCGCTTGAGAGGTCAGCACCCAGTTCTCGCCGTAGAAGTCGTGGCGCAGGTTCAGGCTCTTGGTGGTGACCGTGGTCTTGCGGTAGTTGGTGTCCAGCTGCGCATACGGCTGGCCGTTGCCGGTATCGTCGGAGACCGAGGCGGACGTGATGTAGCCGTTGTCCACCGTGGCCGAGGTGACTTTGGCCAGGTCGTTGTTGCAGCCCGGACACACATAGCGCGACTGGCTGTAGTTGTTGTACACGCCGCGGATGTAGACGCCGGTCAGGTTGAATTCGTTCTGCTCGTTCGGCTTCCACTGCAGCGCGGCTTGCACGCCGTCGCGCTGGCGAGTCTGTTCGAAATAGGAGCTGTTGATGCCGGACGGGACCTTGGCGGTGGAGACATCGCCGCTGCCGCTGATGCTGGCGGTGTCGGGAATGCTCGCGCCGGTGGTGTAGCCGAAGAACTCGATGCCGGCGCGATCGATCTCCTCCTTGTCGTGGGTGGCGGCGACCAGGAAACCGAAGGTTTCGTCGTCGTTCTTCCAGCTCCACAGGGCCGAGCCGCGTGGATTGGCCTTGCCGGAACGATCGTTGTAGGAGTAGCCGAGCGAGCCGCGGATGGCGTTCTTGGGCAGCTCCAGCGGCTTGCGCGTATTGATGATCACGGTGCCGCCGATCGAGCCTTCGTCGATACGCGCTTCGGGCGACTTGTACACCTGCATCAGGCCGATGATCTCCGGCGACAGCAGGGTGTAGTTGAAGGTGCGGCCGCTGGTGTCGGTCGGATTGCCGCCCCAGTCGCCCGAGGCGATGGTCTGGCCATTGATCAGCACGCGGTTGAGCGCCGGATCGGTGCCGTTGATGCTGACCTTCTCGCCTTCGCCGAACTGGCGGTCGACGCTGATGCCGGGCAGGTGCGACAGCGATTCGGCGGCGTTGGTGTCCGGGAACTTGCCGATGTCCTCGGCGCTGATCGCATCGACGATGGCGTTGGCCGAGCGCTTGACCGCCTGGCTCTTCTCCAGCGAGGCGCGGTAGCCGGTGACGTTGATGGTGTCCAGCTGCTGTACCGTTTGCTTGCCGCTTTGCGAGTCGCTGTCGGCGCTGGCCGTCGCGTCGTCGGTCGGGATGGTCTGTGCGGCGGCGTTTGCGGACAGGTGCAAGGTGGCCATGATGCTGAGGGCGAGTGTGGTGTTGCGGCTTTTCATTGGCGGGAAACCTTATAAGTGGTGACGCGGGCACGCGGCGGCCACCGAAAGGCCGGTGCACAGGGCCGCCGCCCGGGCTGTACAAGCGCAGGAGCAACAAAGCGGGATATCCGCTCAGCAAGTGGTTCGGTGCCTGTCGTCCGTAGGCTGACGTGGTGATCGCCGTCCGGCGGCACCGATGTCGCCGGACGTTCCCTGTTTCCTGTGTCCTAAGCGGCGGCCGGACCGCGCATGGCCTGGCCCGAAAGCGCGTCGCCGGGGTGCGGTGTCGCCGCGTGCGTCTGCCGGATGGAATGCGAGCGGTGGCTGGCGCGCACCGACAGCGGCATGCGATCGACGCTGCTGCCGGTTCCCTGGGCGCAAGGGATGCCGGCGGCGGCGATGGTCGTGTCGAGTTGGCCTAACATGCGTTGCCCATCCCCTGAACATGCGGTGGATTGAATGTAATCCGCATGACAGCGATGTCAACGGAATTTTTATGTTTTGCTTGACATGTGGTGCGCGGTGTGGTCAAAAAAATGCTTGGTTTGCCCGCGCGAAGAATTAATGCCTTTAAAATGCGGCGTGCGTCGCAAAGTGGCGGGATTGGCAAGTGCCGGTTGGGGCGCTTGCGTGCCGCGGCGTGGCGCCTCTCCTGCGACAATGGCCTGCCCTGAAGCGGGCGCCGGATCTTGCCGGCGGACGATGCCGGAACGAGGCGGGTGGCGAGGTTTTTTCGTGCGTGCAGGGGCTGTCTACATATATATTTGACAACGTTGTCAAGTGTGCTTAACACTCAGCGTATAGTCCGTTCCCGGCGTCCCTCAGGGAGAAAGCGTGTCCGCAAGCAGTTCCCCAATGGTGGCGGCATCTCCGCGCGCCGAACCCTTCATCGCCGCTGATGTCGGCGGCACGCATGTCCGCATCGGGCTGATGCGCGAGGATGGCGATCTCGCCCATCCGGTCACCGTGCTCGACTATCGCAAGTATCGCTGCGCCGACTATCCGGGCCTGGCCGAGATCATCGGCGAGTTCCTGGCCGAGGTGGATGGCGCGCCGGTCACCCGCGGCGTCATCGCCAGCGCCGGCTATGCGCTGGAGGACGGCAGCGTCATCACCACCAACTTGCCGTGGAAGCTGTCGCCGCCGGACATCCGCGAGCGGCTCGGCCTGAGCGCGCTGCATCTGGTCAACGACTTCGAAGCGGTGGCATACGCCGCCAGCTACATGGGGGCCAGCGAAGTGCTGCACCTGACCGGTCCGCGCAGCGCGCAGAACGGGCCGGCGTTGATCATCGGCCCGGGCACCGGGCTCGGTGCGGCGGTGTGGATCCCCACCGGCGACGGTGCGGTGGTGCTGGCGACCGAAGCCGGGCATGCCGCGCTGACCGCCTGCACCGCGCTGGAGATGGACCTGGTGCGGCACGTGCTCAACGGCAAGGACTACGTGCCGGTGGAGCATCTGCTGTCCGGCCCGGGTCTGCTCAATCTATATGGAGCGCTGTGCGCATTGCGCGGCGCAGTGCCGGTGCATGCGGCGCCCAGCGCGGTCACCGCGGCGGCGCTGGCGGGCGACGACGCGCTCGCGCACGAAAGCCTGTCGGTGTTCTGCGGCCTTCTCGGCAGCATGGTCGGCGACATGGCCTTGCTGTACGGCATCCAGAGCGGAATCTACCTGGCCGGCGGCTTCCTGCCGCAGATCGGCCAGTTCCTGGCCGCGAGCAGCTTCGTCGAGCGCTATCTGAACAAGGGCGCGATGCGGCCGGCGCTGGAGCAGATTCCGGTCAAGCTGGTGGAGCACGGCCAGCTCGGCGTGATCGGCGCGGCGAACTGGTTCCTGCAGCAGCAACGCTGATACGGGTTCGCCCGGTTGGCGGCGCGATGCCGCCACCGGACTCCGCGGCGGCCTGCGCGGCCGCCGCCGTTGTCGCGGCTACAGCGTGAAGTGCACGCTGAGCATGTAGCCGCGCCCGTTCTTGTATAGATAGTAGGGCTGGCTCTCCTGGCCCACGTAGCTGTAGTAGGTCTCGTCGAGCAGATTGGTGCCTTCCAGCTGCAGCTTGACCTTGTCGGTGATCGCATAGGACACCGATGCATCGAGCTGGGTGAAGGCATCGGTCATCTGGTTCGCGCCGAGGCGTCCGATCTGGGTGAAGTAGGCCGAACGCCAGCCCAGGGTCAGCCGCGCCTCCCATGGCCCCTTCTCGAAATAGGGGCTGAGGTTGTAGCTGTTCTTGGAGTTGTAGGGCAGGTTGTAGTCGCCCTGGGTATCGGCCTTGGAGTAGGTGTAGTTGGCGGCGACGCCGAAGCCGCCGCCCAGTTCCTTCTGGTAGCTCAGCGACACGCCCTTGACCTTGGCCGCGCCGGAATTCTGCGGCAGCGTCACCTCGTAGATGTCCTCGCGGTCGTAGGTGTTGTTATGCAACGGCTGCTGCACCAGGGTCTGCAGGATGTAGTTGGAGATGTCGCGGTAGAACAGTTCCCCGGCCAGCACGCTGTTGGGCGCGAAATACCATTCCAGCGAGGCGCCGTAGTTGGTGGAGCGATACGGGTCCAATGCCGGGTTGCCGCTGCTGGCGGTGAGCTTGTTGTCGTCGGCGTTGACGTACGGGGTGAGGTCGGCGTAGCGCGGACGTGCGATCACCTTGGCCGCGGCCACGCGCAGGATCAGCGCATCGGACAGATCGTAGGCGAAATTCAGCGACGGCAGCCACTCGCCGTAGGACTTGTTGTAGCGCACCGGCGCATAGGCGCTGCCGTCGTACTGGTAGCCGCCGATCGCGTCGCGCGTGTTGACGTAGCGCACGCCGATGTTGCCGCGGTAGTTGTAGCCGGAAAAATCCGCCTGCAGGTAGGCGGCGCGGTTGCGCTCGACCACGTCGAAGGTGCTGCCGTAGCTGGGGGCGAGGGTGTCGCTGCCGGGCAGGCCGCTGACGTAGTCGACCAGCGCGCCCGGGCTCTGCCGCGGCCAGCGACGCATGTCGTCGCTGACCGACAGGCCGTCCAGGTAGCCGCCGGGCGTGCTGCCGCCGTAGACCGAGGCCAGCGTGGTGCCAGGATCGGCCGGGAAGCTGTCGTAGTACATGTCCTGCGAGGTGCTGTGGCGCGTGGCCTTGACCCCCAGGCGCAGCTTGGTGATCGGTCCCCAGGCCACGTCGTGGTCGAAATCCAGCTGCGCGTAGCGCTCCTTGTCCAGGTTCGGGTAGCGATTGACGGTGGCGCCGAGCACCGACATCGTGTCCAGCGCGGACGGCGGCACCGCGTAGTCGACGCCGACGTTGCGATGGTCGATGGCGTAGTCGTAGGCGCCGTTGCCGCGGAAGGTGAGGCCGTAGATGCGGTCGGCGCCGCCGGCCGAGCGGGTCGCACCGACCTGGCCGGAGACGTTCCAGCCGTCGCCATGCCAGTCGCCGCGCAGGGTGTTGCTGCTGGTCTTGACCGTGGTGTTGCGCACGTACGAATCGAGGATGGTCTCGGCGTTGTCGCTGTAGGCGCCGGAGGTGGCGACGCCGTCGACCACGTCCAGCGCGGTGGCGTTGGCGGGGACGAAGTTGGCGTAGCGGCTCTGGTTGACGTTGTCGAACGTCTCCTCCACGTACAGGCCGGTGTAGGTCAGCTCGAAGGCGTCGTTGGGCTTCCATTGCAGCGAACCGGTGACGCCATCGCGCTTGCGGGTCTGGGTGAACAGCGCGCTGTTGATCGCGGTCGGGTAGACGCTCTGCTTGCCGGCGGCCACCGTGTCGGGAAAGCCGGCGCCCTGGATATCGCTGTAACCGAAGATCTCCACGCCGTCGCGGCGCAGCGAGCGTTCCGAATGCATCACCGAACCGAGCACGCCGAGCGTGCCGGCGTCGTTCTTCCAGTTGTACAGCAGCGAGGCGTTGGGCTTGCCGTCCTCGGAGCGGTCGTTGTAGCCGTAGCTGACGCTGCCGGTCAGCAGGTTCCGCTCCAGTTCCAGCGGCTTGCGCGTGTGCAGGATCACGGTGCCGCCGAGGCTGCCTTCGTCGATGCTGGCCTGCGGGCTCTTGTACACCTCGGCGCTGCCGATCACTTCCGGCGCCAGCAGCGAATAGTTGAACGAGCGGCTGTCCGGGTTGTTCGGATCGCCGCCCCAACTGGTAGAGGCGATGCTCTGGCCGTTGAGCAGGACCCGGTTCAGGGCCGGGTCGGTGCCCAGGATCGAGACCTTCTCGCCTTCGCCGAACTGGCGATCGACGCTGACCCCGGGAAGGTGCGACAGCGATTCGGCGACGTTCGCCGCCGGAAACTTGCCGACGTCCTCGGCCGAGATCGCATCGACGATGGCGTCGGCATTGCGCTTGATGTTGAGTGATTTCTGCAGGCTGGCGCGGTAGCCGGTGACCTTCACTGCATCCAGTTCCTGCACCGCCGGCGAGGCCTGGGCGCTGGCGGCGGCATCAGTGGCGTCGGTGGCGGGCGGCGGTGGCGCGGCGTCGCCCTGTTGCACGGGAGCTTGCTGGGCGAGGACGCTGGCGGGAGCGGCCAGAATGCCGGCGACGGCGAAGGCCAATGGAGCGAGGCGGATGCTGTTCAAGCGGACGGTCTCCGAAAAGCGCGCAGAGCGCGAAAGGCGCGCCGTCGGGGCGCGCAAGTGACGCCGCCGGCCCGGATGCGGCGCGGCGAACGAATTGGAATGTCGGGGACGGATGCATGCCGCCAGGCGGCGGAGGCTGCAAGCGCCAAGCGCCAGTGCGCCGTGGCGACAGGCGTGCGCCGTGCGTCGCGACGGCGGCGGCAGATGGCGCGCGCGGCGTCGCAGGGATGAGTCGTGCGGACGGGCGATCTTGCGGCGATCGCAGGCGTCGTTGCTTGCGCCGGTTCAAACCGGATGCACCCCGCGCGGTGGCTCAGGAGCGCTGACTGTGTCGCGCCTGTCTTTCGTTGTCAACGCGGATTGCAGTTAAAGAATCGCTAAGAAAAACGCTGTTTTACAGGGGAAATCGACGATTCGCGCAGCTTCGGCGGCGCAGCCGTGGCGGCCTGCGGTCATCGATGTCTACGCGATTGCGTGCGCCGGTTCACAGGTCGCCGCCATGCGCCTGCAACGCCGCGATCGCGGCCAGCCCGGCGGTTTCGGTGCGCAGGATGCGCGGGCCCAGGCGCAGGCCGGCGAAGCCTGCGGCCTGCAGTGCGGCACGATCGCGCGGCGACCAGCCGCCCTCCGGGCCGATCGCGATCGTCGCGGCGTTGCCGGCGATCTGCAACGTGCGCAGCCGGTGTTCGCCCTGCGGATCGAGGGTGAGCTTGAGTTGTTCGCCGGCCACGGCCGCCGCGGCATCGGCCAGCGCCAGCGGCGCGGCCAGGCTGGGCACGCGCGCGCGGCCGGACTGCTCGCAGGCCGCGACGACGACGCTGCGCCAGTGCGCCACGCGCTTGTCCACGCGCGCCGCATCCAGCTTCACCTCGGTGCGTTCGGCCCACACCGGCACGATCGCGGCCACGCCCAGTTCGGTCGCCTTCTGCAGGATCAGGTCCATCTTCTCGCCGCGCGCCACGCCCTGCAGCAGGGTGATCGCCAGCGGCGATTCGTTGTGCGCCGGCCGCGCCGCGCCGATGCGCGCGCTGGCGCCGCGCTTGCCGGCCTGCCGCAGCTCGGCGTCGTAGTCGCAGCCGTCGCCGTTGAACAGCACGCAGCGGTCGCCCTCGCGCAGCCGCAGCACGCGCAGCAGGTGCCCGGCGACGTCCTCGGGCAGGACCAGGTCGTCGCCTTCGCGCAGCGGCAGCTCGACATGGCAGCGGGTCAGGCGCATGCGACGGCCTCGTCGATCGCGGCCAGGGTGGTCTCGGCGAGCAGGGTCAGCTGCGCATCGTCCACGCAGTACGGCGGCATCCAGTACAGCACGTCGCCCAGCGGGCGCAGCACCACGCCGCGCTGCAGCGCGGCGCGATAGGCATGCAGGCCGACCCGCGCGGACGCGGCGAACGGGGTGCGCCTGTCGCCGTCGCGGGTCAGCTCGAACGCCACCACCATCCCGGCCTGGCGCACGTCGGCCACGTGCGGATGGTCGTTGAACGGCGCCGACAGCGCGCGCATGGTCTCGGCGGTGCTGCGGTTGCGCGCGATCACGTCGTCCTCGCGGAAGATCCGCAGGCAGGCCAGCGCGGCGGCGCAGGCCAGCGGGTTGCCGGTGTAGCTGTGCGAATGCAGGAAGGCGCGCTCGCGGCTGTCGTCGAGGAAGGCGTCATATAAGTGTTGCGTGGCCAGCACCGCCGACAGCGGCAGGAAGCCGCCGGTCAGGCCCTTGGACAGGCACAGCAGGTCCGGCATCACCCCGGCCTGTTCGCAGGCGAACAGGGTGCCGGTGCGGCCGAAGCCGGTGGCGATCTCGTCGGCGATCAGGAACGCGCCGTTGGCGTCGCACAGTTCGCGCGCGCGGCGCAGGTAGGCCGGATCGTGCATGCGCATGCCGCCGGCGCACTGCAGGCGCGGTTCCAGGATCACCGCGCAGATCTCGCCCGGATGGCGGTCGAACAGGTCGGCCAGCGCATCGGCGGCGGCATCGGCGCGCTGCCGGGCGGTCTGCCCCGGCGCGGCCAGGTAGGCATCGGGCGAGGGCGCGAACAGCGCTTCGCACAGCAGCGGCGCGTACACCCGCCGGTACAACGGGATGTCGCCGACCGCCAGCGCGCCGATGGTCTCGCCGTGGTAGCCGTTCTCCAGCGCCACGAAGCGGGTGCGGCGGGTCTCGCCGCGGTTGTGGAAGTAGTGGAAGGCCATCTTCAGCGCCACTTCGACCCCGGCCGAGCCGTTGTCGGCGTAGAACACCTTGGCCAGCGGCGCGCGCCCGTCCTGGCGCGGCGCCAGCGCCAGCAGCTGCTCGGCCAGCTCCACCGCTGGCGCGTGGCTGAAGCCGGCCAGCATCACCTGTTCCAGCTGGGTGGCCTGCGCGGCGATGGCCGCGGCGATGCGCGGCTCGCTGTGGCCGAACAGATTGGTCCACCAGCTGCTCACCGCATCCAGGTAGCGGTTGCCCTCGTGGTCGATCAGCCAGGCGCCCTCGCCGCGGGCGATCGGCAGCAGCGGCAGGGTGTCCGGGTGCTCGCGCATCTGCGTGCACGGGTGCCACAACACCGCCAGGTCGCGTTGCCGCCAGGCGCCGGCAGTCTGTGATGCGGTCAGGTCTGTTAGCATTTCGCGCTCATGAACAGGTTCTTCGCTCCGTGCATTCTATCGGCCGACGCTGCGCAGCGCCGCGGGGTGCCGGCGTGAGCCGTCCGTTGCCGATCATCCATGCCTTGCGCGAGCGCGGCGAGTCCGCGATGGAGCGCAGGGTCGAGGAGCTGGACCTGGAGTTCAGCAACGGCGAACGGCGCGTGTTCCACCGGCTCAAGTCCCCGGGCCACGGCGCGGTGGTGGTGGTGCCGATGCTGGACGCGCAGACCGTGCTGCTGGTGCGCGAGTACGCCGCCGGCGTGCACCGCTACGAACTGGGCCTGGTCAAGGGCCGGATCGACGCGGGCGAGACGCCGCTGCAGGCGGCCGACCGCGAACTCAAGGAAGAGGCCGGCTACGGCGCGCGGCAGCTGCAGGTGCTGCGCGCGATGACCCTGGCGCCCACCTACATGAGCCACCAGTCGTGGCTGGTGCTGGCGCAAGACCTCTATCCCGAAAAACTGGCCGGCGACGAGCCGGAGGAACTTGAAGTGGTGCCCTGGAAACTGGCTGAACTGGATCAATTGATGTTGCGCGAGGATTTTTCCGAAGGGCGTTCGCTGGCGGCGCTGTTCATCGCCCGCGAGTGGCTGGGTCGTGCCGGATGATCCGCATCACCGCAGACCTGCGTGAAACCGTCATCGCCATCGCCATCGACGCCGCCGCGGCGATCATGGCGGTCTACGCCACCGGCTTCGAAGTCGAGCACAAGGCCGACGCCAGCCCGCTGACCCAGGCCGACCTGGCCGCGCACCGGATCATCGTCGAGGGCCTGGAGCGGCTGACCCCGGACCTGCCGGTGCTGTCCGAGGAATCGGCGCAGATTCCGTGGGAGGTACGCGAGCACTGGACCAGCTACTGGCTGGTGGACCCGCTCGACGGCACCCGCGAGTTCGTCAAGCGCAACGGCGAGTTCAGCGTCAACATCGCGCTGATCCACCAGGGCGCGCCGGTGTTCGGCGTGGTCCAGGCGCCGGTCGACGGCCGCCTGTGGCACGCGGTGCGCGGCGAGCAGGCGTACCGCCGCGACGGTTTCCGCGACACCGCGCTGAACACGCGCAGGCCGGCCACCGCGCCGCTGCGGGTGGCGGCCAGCCGCTCGCACCGCGATCCGCGCACCGACGCGCTGCTGCAGCGCATGGGCGAGACCGAAGTGATCGCGCAGGGCTCGTCGCTGAAGTTCTGCCGCATCGCCGACGGCGAGCTGGACGTGTACCCGCGCTTCGGCCCGACCTCCGAATGGGACACCGCGGCCGGCCAGTGCGTGCTGCAGGCCGCCGGCGGCACGCTGCTCGCCGCCGATACCGGCAAGCCGTTCCGCTACAACCGGCGCGCATCGCTGCTCAACGGCGATTTCATCGCGCTGGGCGACCCGGCGCTGCCGTGGCGCAGCTGGTTGGGCTGATGCGCGACCGCCGCCGCCGGCACCGGCGGCTGCCTGGACGCCGCCGCTGACGCCGCTGCGCCGCGTTTCGGCGCGGTCGTGCGCGGCAGCGGAACTGCGGGACTGGGCTGCCGAGCGCTGCGTGAGCCGTCTGCGCCGCGGCGCGTTCCCGCACGGCCTGCATCGCCCGCCACGCGGGCCGCTCTGCCAAACTAGCGGACAGGCGGCGCCGTTGCCGTCGCATCGGAACCCGCTCGTGACCGCAGCCCGCTACGACCTTCCCGCCCTGCTCGAGATCATGGCGCGCCTGCGCGATCGCGAGCACGGCTGCCCCTGGGACCTAGAGCAGGATTTCGCCAGCATCGCCGCCTACACGATCGAGGAGGCGTACGAGGTGGCCGACGCGATCGACCGCAACGACCTGGGCGAGCTGAAGGACGAACTCGGCGACCTGCTGCTGCAGGTGGTGTTCCATGCGCAGATGGCGCGCGAGCAGGGCGCCTTCGGCTTCGACGACGTGGTGGCCGCGATCTGCGACAAGATGGTGCGCCGGCATCCGCACGTGTTCGGCGACAGCCAGGTCGCCGATGCCGAGCAGCAGACCCTGAAATGGGAAGAGATCAAGCGCAACGAACGTGCGGCGGCCGGCAAGACCGACGGCTCGGCGCTGGCCGGGATCGCCCGCGGCCTGCCGGAATGGCAGCGTGCGGTGAAGCTGCAGGCGCGCGCGGCGCGGGTCGGCTTCGACTGGCCGCAGCCGGGGCCGGTGCTGGACAAGCTGCAGGAAGAACTGGAGGAGGTGCGTGCGGAGTTCGCGCGCGGCGTGGTGCAGGACAATCAGGCGCGGCTGCAGGACGAGATCGGCGACCTGCTGTTCGTCTGCGCGAACCTCGCGCGCCACGCCCAGGTCGATGTCGGTGCCGCGCTGCGCCATGCCAACCAGAAATTCGAACGCCGCTTCCGCGCGATGGAGCAGCTGGCGCAGCACGACGGCGGCGCGCTGGACGGCCTGTCGCTGGACCAGCAGGAAGCCTACTGGCAGCGCGCCAAGCGCCAGGAACGCGACGCGGCGCAGTGAAGACGCTGCTGCTGTTCGTGCTGACCGCGGTGGCCGAGATCGTCGGCTGCTACCTGCCGTACCTGTGGCTGCGCGAGCAGCGCAGCGCGTGGCTGCTGCTGCCGGCGGGCGCCAGCCTGGCCGCGTTCGTGTGGTTGTTGAGCCTGCATCCGGAGGCCAGCGGCCGCGTCTACGCCGCGTACGGCGGCGTCTACATCGCGGTGGCGCTGCTGTGGCTGTGGGCGGTGCAATCGATCCGGCCCACGCGCTGGGACCTGCTCGGCGCCGGCCTGTGCCTGCTGGGCATGGCGGTGATCATGTTCGCGCCGCGGCAGGGCTGAGCGGCGCGCCGGGGCGCCGCTCGGAGGCGGTGGCTCCTTGCAGTACGTCCGGCGCGCCGGATCCGCGTCTGCGCGTCCATCCTCTTTAATGTAGGCGCCCGCGCGGCGGCGTATGCTGTGCGCCTGCGCTGCCTGGGAGGGCCATCGCATGCGTCGCTTCGCCAGTTTCCGCGCGTTCTATCCGTTCTACCTGAGCGAGCACCGGCATCGGCTGTCGCGGCGGCTGCATTTCGTCGGCAGCGTCGCGGTCCTGCTGTCGCTGCTGCTGGCGATCTGCAGCGGCCAGCCGCGCTGGCTGTGGGCGGCGCCGCTGTGCGGCTACGGCTGCGCCTGGGCCGGGCATTTCTTCTTCGAGAAGAACCGCCCGGCGACCTTTCGCCACCCGCTGTACTCCTTCGTCGGCGACTGGGTGATGTTCAAGGACATGCTGCTCGGGCGCATCCGCTGGTAGCGCTGGCGGCGTGCCGGCGCTCGCTATACTCGCGGCGTAGTCATCCCTTGGTTAATGGAGCAACCTGATGCCGTCCACCTATTTCCTCGCGCTGGTGATCCTGGTCGCGGGCGTGATCGTCCTGTTCAAGACCGTGCGCATGGTGCCGCAGGGGTTCCAGTGGACAGTGGAGCGCTTCGGCCGCTACACCCATACCTTGTCGCCCGGCCTGCACTTCCTGATCCCAGTGGTCTACGGCGTGGGCCGCAAGGTCAACATGATGGAGCAGGTGCTGGACGTGCCCAGCCAGGACGTCATCACCAAGGACAACGCGGTGGTGCGCGTGGACGGGGTGGTGTTCTTCCAGGTGCTGGACGCGGCCAAGGCCGCCTATGAAGTGTCCAACCTGGAAATCGCCACCATCGCCCTGGTGCAGACCAACATCCGCACCGTGATCGGCTCGATGGACCTGGACGAATCGCTGAGCCAGCGCGAGACGATCAACGCGCAGCTGCTCAGCGTGGTCGACCATGCGACCAATCCCTGGGGCATCAAGGTCACCCGCATCGAGATCCGCGACATCCAGCCGCCGCGCGACCTGATCGATTCGATGGCGCGGCAGATGAAGGCCGAGCGCGAGAAGCGCGCGCAGATCCTCGAGGCGGAGGGTTCGCGGCAGTCGGAGATCCTGCGCGCCGAGGGCGAGAAGCAGGCCGCGGTGCTGGAGGCCGAGGGCCGCAAGGAAGCCGCGTTCCGCGACGCCGAGGCGCGCGAGCGCCTGGCCGAGGCCGAGGCGCGGGCGACGGCGATGGTGTCCAAGGCGATCGCCGAGGGCGACGTGCAGGCGATCAACTACTTCGTCGCGCAGAAGTACGTGGAAGCGTTCAAGGAACTGGCCACCGCGCCGAACCAGAAGTTCGTGCTGATGCCGATGGAGTCCAGCGGCATCATCGGCTCGATCGCCGGCATCGCCGAACTGGCGCGCGAGGCGCTGGGCAAGCAGCAGGCCGCGCCGCCGGCGGTGCCGCGCGGCATGCCGCCGCGCAGCGGGCTCTGAGCCATGCGCGCCGAGGTGGTGGCGTGGGGCGCGCTGACCTTGCTGCTGTTCGCGGCCGAGGCGCTGGCGCCGGGCGCATTCATGCTGTGGATGGGCTTCGCCGCCGCGGTGGTGTTCGTCGCCGTGCTGCTGATCCCTGACATCGGCCTGCTGTGGCAGATCGGCGCCTTCGTGGTGCTCAGCTTCGTCTCGATCCAGGTGTACCGCACCTGGTTCCGCGGCCGCGACCGGGTCAGCGACCGGCCGTTGCTCAACCGCCGCGCCGAGCAGCTGATCGGCCGGGTGGTGACCCTGGACCAGCCGATCCAGGCCGGCCGCGGCCGCGCCAAGGTCGACGACGCGTTCTGGGTGGTCGGCGGCCCCGACCTGCCGGCCGGCAGCGCGGTGCGCATCGTCGGGGTGGACGGGATGACGTTGCTGGTGCAGGCGGAGTGAGGCTTTAGGCCGGGATTGGGGATGCGGGATTGGGGATTGGGATTTCGCAAGCGCTGGGGATGGCGGCCCTCCTACAGAAAAACGGCTGGGCCGGGAGTGCAAAAAAGCCGCTTCTTTTCTCTAAGAAGATCGACACTTTCTTCGTCAAGTCGCTTGACAGCGATGTGCCTCGAGGCAGCATCCCGAATCCCGAATCCCGAATCCCGAATCCCGAATCCCGAATCCCGAATCCCGAGTCCCGAGTCCCGAGTCCCGAGTCCCGAAAGTCCCATTCCTTCTCCCCCGCACGGCCGGCGATAATGGGCGACTTTACCCACGGACCCGTGCCATGACCCAAAAGACCATCCTCAACGACAGCCATCGCGCCCTCGGCGCCAAGATGGTCGACTTCGGCGGCTGGGACATGCCGATCCACTACGGCTCGCAGATCGACGAGCACCACCAGGTGCGCCGCGACGCGGGCATGTTCGACGTCAGCCACATGACCGTGGTCGACCTGCACGGCGCGCAGGTGCGCGCGTTCCTGCGCCGCCTGCTGGCCAACTCGGTGGACAAGCTGAAGCTGCCGGGCAAGGCGCTGTACACCTGCATGCTCAACCCGCAGGGCGGGGTGATCGACGACCTGATCGTCTATTACATGTCCGACACGTTCTTCCGCCTGGTGGTCAACGCCGCCACGCGCAGCAAGGACCTGGCCTGGATCGGCGAGCAGGCGCAGGCGTTCGCGGTGGAGGTGCGCGAGCGCGAGGACTTCGCGATGATCGCGGTGCAGGGTCCCAACGCGCGCGCCAAGGCGATCGGCCTGCTGCGCGAGGACGATCGCGCCGCGGTGCAGAAGCTGGGCCGCTTCGCCGCGTTCGAGGCGACCTCGGCCGACGGCGTGCCGCTGTTCGTCGCGCGTACCGGCTACACCGGCGAGGACGGCTTCGAGATCGTGCTGCCGCAGGAGCAGGCGGTGGCGTTCTGGAATGCGCTGCTGCAGGCGGGGGTCAAGCCGGCCGGGCTGGGCGCGCGCGATACGCTGCGCCTGGAGGCCGGCATGAACCTGTACGGGCAGGACATGGACGACAGCGTGTCGCCGTACGAGGCCGCGCTGGCCTGGACCGTGGCGCTGGACGAGGGCCGCGTGTTCGTCGGCCGCGACGTGCTGGAGACGCAGAAGGCCAACGGCGCGCCGCGGCAGATGATCGGCCTGGTGATGGACGAGAAGGGCGTGCTGCGCCACGGCCAGAAGGTGCTGACCGCGCAGGGCGAGGGCGAGATCCTGTCCGGCACGTTCTCGCCGACGCTGGGCAAGGCGATCGCGTTCGCGCGCGTGCCGGCCGGCGAGCCGGGCGCGGTGCGGGTGGACATCCGCGGCAAGGACGTGCCGGTGCGGGTGGTCAAGTTCCCGTTCGTGCGCGAAGGCCAGGTCCAGCCCGGCGTGCTCGACTGAGCCGCCGATCGCCGCGATGCGCCGGCGCTTCTTCCCGGAGCATCCGGTTCGCTACACTAGCCGTCCATCCCCGACATCGTCCTCTTCCGGAGCAGCAGCATGAGCGAGATCCCTGGCGACCTCAAATTCCTCAAGTCCCATGAATGGGCGCGCGTCGAAGGCAACGGACGCGTCACCGTCGGCATCTCCGATCACGCCCAGGGCCTGCTCGGCGACCTGGTCTACGTCGAGCTGCCCAACGTCGGCGACGACGTCGTCGCCGGCAACGGCGTGGCCGTGGTCGAGTCGGTCAAGGCCGCATCGGACGTGTACAGCCCGCTCAGCGGCAAGGTGGTCGAGGTCAACGCCGCGCTCAGCGACAAGCCGGAGACGATCAACGAGGACGCGTACGGCGAAGGCTGGATCTTCGTGCTGGAGATCGCCGAGCCGGAACAGTTGAACGACCTGCTGACGCCGGACGACTACGCCGAGCTGCTCGAGGAAGACGGCCACTGAGCCGAGCCGCCGCGTTGCGACAGCCGAACCGGCCGCCTTGTGCGGCCGGTTTTCGTTTGGGGCCGGGTCGCCGCGGTGCGAGGCGGCGCACGACGGAACGCGGCGCGCTCCGGCGAGGCGATGGAACGGCGGCATGGGTGGCATGGGCGGCGGCGGATAGCGACGGTGGGGCATGCCGCGGACGGCGGACAGTGCTCGCGGCATGCGCGTCTGCATGCGCATCGCGGCGCAGGCTTCGATGCGCATGCGCCGCGCGCCCCGGTGCAGGGCGGCGGCGCATGGCCATGCGGATGCGGCGCGAACGCCGCGTCGGATTTTTGGCGGCGATGGTGATGCGCATCGCAATCGAGCGGCATGCGCGCAAGCGCCTGCCGAGTGGCAGCAGCGCTTGGCGCGGGCCGGGCGTCGCCGCGAGCGTGGCGCCATGCCCGCTCCGGTGCGGACGCGTTCGCTGCACGCTGCGCGCATGCAGCGTGCAGCCGCCACGACCGATGCGAACGTGTGTCGGCAGCGGCCGTGGCGATGCAACGCGATGCGACGCGCCCGTCGCATGCGCGTGACGCGATGGTGAGGAGCGCGAGGCGGACGGACGTCGCGGCGGCGACATCGCCGCCTCCGCGATGCAGTGCGAGCGCGCGCATGCGTGCGCCGCCAAGCGCCGAACGGCGCGAAAAAGTTTGCGCAGTTTTGCGCATTTGCTCTTGTGCGATGCCGGAACGGCGCATGCCGCGAAAAGTTTTTTTCAGCTTGCGGACAGGCTCGCGCGCGCGCGCTGCGCAGCCGCCGGCGTCGCCCTCGGCAGCGCGCGGAATCGCCGGTCGCGTTGGCCTATTGCAAAAAAGCACGGGAATTACCGCTGTTTTTGTTTGCGTCGAAGATTCGCCGCGGGTTCCGCGGGCGCTGCCGCCGAGCTCCGAGCGGTGCCGATCGCGGCGCTCGCCGGCGCCGCGGCACGCGATGCCTGAAAAAAAATTGCGAAGAACTGTTGACAGTAAAAAAAACCGTGATTAGGTTTCGCCCAGCAGACGTTGCTGCGAAAGCGAGTGAATCGGATCGACATTGAAACGCGAAGCACAACTTGGACATCCACCAGGAACCTGATGATGGTGGATCAGGTGTCGCTTCCCTCCGAGAAACGCAACGTCTCCCCTGGCACGGCACCCGTATCGAGCTTCGATACGGGTGTTTCTGTATCCGACCCGGCCCGCAGCGCGCGCCGGCGGATCCTGCAGGCGGACCATCGCCGCGGGTTTGCTTTAACTGGGCGTTTTCAATCCATAGTTCACTGACGAGGAGCCATCCCATGGCCACGAAAAAAGCTGCGAAAAAGAAGCCGGCCGCTAAGAAAGCGGTCAAGAAGACTGCCGCCAAGAAGCCGGCAGCGAAGAAGGTCTCGGTAAAGAAGGCGGTCAAGAAGGTCGCCAAGAAAGTCGCCAAGAAGGTCGCCAAGGTGAAGAAGGCCATCAAGAAGGCCACCGCCAAGAAGACCACCGCGAAGAAGGCGGTAAAGAAGACTGCGAAGAAGGCAGCCGCCAAGAAGACCGTCAAGAAGGCCGCCCCGAAGAAGGCGGTAAAGAAGACCGCGAAGAAGGCCACGGCGAAGAAGGCCGTGAAGAAGTCGGCTGCCAAGAAGCCGGCCGCGAAGAAGGCCGTCGCCAAGAAGGCCGTCGCGAAGAAGAAGCCGGCCGCTCGCAAGAAGAAGGCCGCTCCGGTCGCGCTGCCGGCAACGCCCGCGCCGCTGATCTGATCTGATCCATCCCGATAGCCGTACCTAAGCTCTCTCCCCGGTGCCCAGCGGGGAGGGAGCTTTTTTATGGGCGGTCTGTCGCCCTCGCCGCGCCAACCCGTTCGTCATGGCGCCGATGTGCCGATGCGCCGCCTTTACGCTGGCTGGCATCCCGGTAGCGCTGCCGCCGCCATCGCCTTCTACCGCCGCCTCGCGCGTGCCGGATCCGTCCGAATCTCCAACCCGCAATGCCAGCTGCTGCCGCTGCGCGTTCGCCAAGCGCCCGCCTCGCTGGCGCAGACGACGTGGTCGCCGACTCCGCTCGGTTTGCGGATCGTCCTTCTCCCACCGCGACCATGGCCCCCTTTTCGGGGCGGGGTGGCGTACAGCACCGGACGAGGGTGCGCGCGCAGCGACGCGTCATGTGCAGAGGCGACGTGCATCGCCATGCGCACTTAATTGCCGTGAGGCTTCGCCCGGACTCTCACCCCAACCTCTTGCCGCGAGGCTTCGCCCGGACCCTCACCCCAACCTCTTGCTGCGAGGTTTCGCTCGGACCTTCACCGCAACCTCTTGCCGCGGGGCTTCGCCTGGACCCTCACCGCAACCTCTTGCCGCGAGGCTTCGCCCGGACCCTCACCCCAATCCCTATCCCGACGGGAGAGGGGCTTCGTTCGCTCGATGGGACGTCTGCGCGAATATTCGGCTGATCCGGCGGACGCTGGCGGTGCTGGACGACGGCCGATTCGGCCAGGGCGTTTCGGCCAGCGGCTTCAAGCAGCGCTTCCGCGCGGGCGGTGTCGATGCCGCTAGCGCGCGCTGCTCCCCGGTAGGAGCGGCTTCAGCCGCGACCGTATGCCCCCGGGGTTTCGTCAACGTCGGATCGAGCGCAGTCGCCGGCTTGCATGGCGCTGCCAGCGCTTGTCGCGATGGAGCCGCCTGCAGGGCAGGTCTCGCGAAGGCAGCGCGCAGACAACAGAAAGGCGGCTTGCGCCGCCTTCCGTCGAATCGCCAGGGGACCACCCCGCCTCAGTGCGGCGAGGCGACCGACTTGGACGCGGAGGCGCCCTTCTTGTCCTTCGGGTCCGGACGCTCGGCCATCATGTTGTCGCCGCCGAAGTCGGTGTCCACGTCCAGCCAGCGCTGCGCCGGCAGGCCGATCGCGCGGTCCAGGATGGTCGGCAGCAGGCCGGAGGGCAGGCCGCTCTCGCCGTTCCACAGGATCGCCACGCCCAGGTCGCGTTCCGGCACCAGCGCGACCAGGCCGCGATAGCCCTGCACCGCGCCGGCATGGAACACCACCTGGTGGCCCGAATAATCGAAGATGCGCCAGCCCAGCGCGTAGCTGGCCGAGTTGACCCGCTCGCGGCGCCAGCCCGAGCGCATTTCGCCGGGGGTGAGGATCAGCGGCGCATGCAGGGTCGCCAGCAGCGGCGCCGGCAGCACGTCCGGACGGTGCCCGGTCTGCGCGATCAGCCATTGCGCCATGTCGCTGATGCTGGCGTTGACGCCGGCCGCCGGGGCCAGCCGGTAGTAGGTGGGCTTGGGCATCAGCGACACCCAGCCGTTGCGGCTGCGCACGTGCGGACGCGCCCAGCGCGGGCTGGCCTGGATGCCGGCCAGGCCCATGCTGGCGTCGTTCATGCCCAGCGGCTTGAAGATGCGGCGTTCCACCGACTGCTCGTAGAAGCTGCCGGAGGCGGCGAACACCACGTCGCCGATCAGGCTGAAGGCGACGTTCTGGTAGGCGTAGCACTCGCCCGGCGCGCACTTGAGCGGGGCGTAGGCGAGCTTGTGGCTGAGCGTGTAGTAGTCGGCGTTGGACTCCACGTCGCGGTCGTAGGCGTTGTAGGTCAGGCCCACGCGATGGCTGAGCAGGTCGGCCACGTTCAACTGGCGGGTGGCGACCGGGTCGCTGAGCTGGAAGCCGGGTACGTAGTCGGTGACCTTGCTGTCCCAGCGCAGGGTGCCGTCGTTGACCAGCAGGCCGGCCATGGTGCCGGCGAAGGCCTTGGACAGCGAGGCCAGGCGGAACACGGTGTGCGCATCGACCGGCTCGGGGCGGTTGACGTCGGTGACGCCGTAGCCGCGCGCGCTGATCACCTGGCCGTTGTGGACGATCGCCACCGCCAGGCCGGGCACGCGCTCGCCGTAGGTGAGCTGCTCGGCCATCGCTTCCAGGCTGGCGACGTCGAAGTCCCTGGCCAGCGGCAGCACCTTGCTGTCCGGCAGCGAGGCGCGATACGGCAGCGGTTGGGTCGGCGAGGTGTAGCGCGTCGCCTCGGTGTAGATCGGCGGCGGCAACGGCTGCGAAGGCGCCGGCGTCTGCGCGGTGGAGGACATCGCAAAGGGCAGCAATGCCCCGAGCAACCCGGTTGCCACCGGTCGAAGGAGCCGGTGCCTGCTGTTCTGTTTCATCGCGCGTGTGGCCTGTGAGGTGCTGCCGAGACCGATTCTAGCGCCGCTTTTCGCGATTGCACAAACCGGGAGAAGATGAATGGGCATCGTCTTGATCCTGCTGGTGATTTTGCCGGGCCGGCAAGGCCGGCGATGCGCTGTCCGCATGCCGGTGCCGCAAGCGCGCGGCGGTCGTGCAGATGCATGCAACCGGTGTGCCGAAGCCTGCGCGGGCGGCCTTCGGCCACGCCGCCGCCGGCCGATGCGGTGACGGCGCTGCGCCGCTGCGGGATCATGGCGCATGCCCGATCCCGATCTCGCCCCGATCCCCGCCCGCGCGGCGCCTGCCGCCGCGACCTGGCTGGGGCTGGCCTTCGTGCTGGTCTGGTGTACCGGCTATATCGCCGGCAAGCAGGTGGTGGCGCATGCCGCGCCGTTCACCGCGCTGCTGTGGCGCTTCGGCCTGACCGCGCTGTGCTTCGCGCTGGCCGCCGGTCCCTCGCGCCTGAAGGCGCTGCCGCGGCAGGAACTGGCGCGCAGCGCCGTGGCCGGGGTGCTGATGCTGGCCTTGCAGTTCGGCGGGGTGTACGCCGCATTCGCGCTGGGCACCGGCTCCGGCGTGGCCGCGCTGGTGATCGGGGCGATGCCGTTGCTGGTGGCCTGGGCCAGCCCGTGGTGGGGCGGCGAACGCCTGCGCGCGGCGCAATGGCTGGGCATGGCACTGGGCTTCGCCGGCGTCGCCACGGTCGCGGCCGACCGCATCGACGGCGCCACGCCCTGGGGCGGCTGGCTGGCGTTGCTGGTGGGCCTGTTCGGCATCGCCGCCGGCACCCTGTACCAGAAGCGGCATGCCGCGCAGCTCGACCTGCGCGTGGGGCTGGCGGTGCAGAACGCGGCGGCGACGCTGGTGCTGCTGCCGCTGGCGGCGTGGGAAGGCTTCCGTTTCCAGCCCGGCGTCGGCTTCGCCGCGGCGATGGCGTGGCTGGTCGTGGTCAACTCGATCGGCGGCTTCGCGCTGCTGTTCCTGCTGTTGCGGCGCGGCGCCGCCACCCGGGTGGCGAGCCTGTTCTTCCTGATGCCGCCGGTGACCGCGGTGTTCGGCCACGTGCTGCTCGGCGAGCACCTGACCGCGCTGAAGCTGTGCGGTTTCGCGCTGGCGGCGCTGGGCGTGTGGCTGGCCGGGCGCGCGCGCTGACGCGCGGCCGGCGCGTGCCGCTGCGCCGGCCGCGGCTCAGCCGTCGCGCAGCACGCGATGGCCGCGGATCAGGTCGGCGGCGCGTTCGGCGATCATCATCGTCGGGCCGTTGGTGTTGCCGCTGACCAGGCGCGGCATCACCGACGCATCGACCACGCGCAGGCCCTGCAGCCCGCGCAGGCGCAGCTGCGGATCGACCACTGCCTGCGCATCGCTGCCCATCCGGCAGGTGCCGATCGGGTGGTAGATGGTCTCGGCCTTGGCGCGGATGTAGGCGGCCAGGCCGGCGTCGTCCAGGTCCTCGCGCGCCGGCAGCAGCGGCGCGGCGCGCCAGGGGTCGAACGCCGGCTGCTGCAGGATGCGCCGCGCCAGGCGCGCGCATTCCACCAGCATGCGCAGATCGAAGCCGTCGGGATCGCTGAGATAGTTCGCCTGGATCCGCGCCGGCGTGCGCGGGTCGGCATCGTTGAGCGCCAGGCGGCCGCGGCTGCGCGGCTGCAGGTGGCAGGCATGCAGGGTGAAGCCGTCGCCGGGCAGCCGGTTGCGGCCGTGGTCGTCGAGCATCGCCGGCACGAAATGCAGCTGGATGTCGGCGCGCGCGTCCGGCGCCAGCGGCGAGCGGATGAAGCCGCCGGCCTCGGCGATGTTGCTGCTGCCGGCGCCGCGGTGGCCGCGCAGGAAATAGTCGAAGGCGATCTTCAGCTGGTTGCGGCGGTCGTAGCTGACGCCGGGGCGGGTGCGGTACAGCGTGCACACGTCCAGGTGGTCCTGCAGGTTGGCGCCGATCTGCGGCTGGTCCAGGCGCACCGCGATGCCGTGGCGCTGCAGTTCGTCGGCCGGACCGATGCCCGAGAGCATCAGCAGCTGCGGCGAGTTCACCGCGCCGGCGCTGAGCAGCACCTCGCGCGCGGCCCGCGCCTGCACTTCGGCGCCGCGCTGCGCGTAGGCCACGCCGACCACGCGCTCGCCTTCGAGCAGCAGGCGCAGCACCAGCGCATCGGTGACCACCTGCAGGTTGGCGCGCGCCAGCGCCGGCGCCAGGTAGGCGACCGCCGCCGAGCAGCGCGCGCCGTCCTTCTGGGTGACCTGGTACAGGCCCACGCCCTGCTGCTGCGGGCCGTTGAAATCGCGGTTGTGGGCGAAGCCGGCCTGCTGTCCGGCGGCGATGAACACGTCGGACAGCGGGTTGTGATAGCGCAGGTCGGACACGTGCAGCGGCCCGTCGCCGCCGTGCAGCGCATCGCCGCCGCGGCTGTTGCGTTCGCTGCGCCGGAAATACGGCAGCACGCCGCGCCAGTCCCAGCCCTCGGCGCCGTCGGTCGCCCAGTCGTCGTAGTCGGCGGGCACGCCGCGCACGTAGCACATCGCGTTGATCGAACTGGAGCCGCCCAGCACCTTGCCGCGCGGCCACCACAGGCGCCGATCGTTCAAGGCCGGCTCCGGCGCGGTCAGGTAATTCCAGTTGATGCGGCGGTTGCCGGTCAGCCGCGCCAGGCCCGCCGGCATGTGGATGAAGGGATTGCGGTCGCGCGGCCCGGCCTCGATCAGCAGCACCTTGCAATCGCGATCCTCGCTGAGCCGGTTGGCCAGCACGCAGCCCGCCGAGCCTGCGCCGATGATGATGTAGTCGTACACCCGCCGTTCCCCCCGTTCGTGGCGCCGACGCTAGTCGCCGTGGATAGAGCATATGCTCGGCGCGCGCCGCCGCATGCGTGCGCCGCGGCAGGCCTGGGTCCGCGTGCGGGGGCGGCGCTGGCGATGTTGCAGTGCATCGGCTACCGTGCGCGCAACCACACGGCGAATGGCAGGCCGATGCAAGCGGAAAACAAGCGCGTCCAGACCGGCGAGCTGCGCGCGGTGCTGCTGTCCTTCGTCTACTTCTTCTGCGTGCTGTCGGCGTACTACGTGATCCGGCCGGTGCGCGAGCAGCTGTCGGCGGCGGTCGGCTCGACCCAGCTGCCCTGGTTCTTCATGGCCACCTTCGTCGCCACCTTGCTGCTGACCCCGCTGTTCGCGTGGATGGCGGCGCGCTGGCCGCGGCGGATCGTGGTGCCGGCGGTGTACGTGTTCTTCGCGCTGTGCCTGCTCGGCTTCGTGCCGCTGTTCAGCGGCCAGGGCGGGCTCAGCCCGCGCGCGCTGGGCATCGTGTTCTTCGTCTGGGTCAGCGTGTTCAACCTGTTCGTGGTGTCGGTGTTCTGGAGCTTCATGGCCGACATCTGGAGCAACGAACAGGCGCGTCGGCTGTTCCCGCTGATCGGCCTGGGCGGCACCGCCGGCGCGGTGGCCGGGCCGCTGCTGACCCGCGGGTTGGTCGGGGTGATCGGCGTGGCGCCGCTGCTGGTGGTGTCGGCGGCGCTGCTCGGCGTGGCGCTGGCGTGCGTGATCCTGCTCGGGCGCTGGGCGCGGGTGCATGGCGCACGCCGCCACGATGCCGGCCACGAGGCCGCGGTCGGCGGCGGCATGTTCGACGGCCTCAAGCAGATCCTGGCCAATCCGTTCATGCGCGGCATGGCATTGCTGATGCTGCTGGGCGATTGCATCGGCACGGTCGGCTATGCGCTGATGACCGATTATTCCGGCGCCACCTTCCACAACGCGGTCGAGCGCACCCAGTTCGCCGCCAACATCGACACGCTGACCAACGTGCTGCAGGTCGCCGTGCAGATCACCGTCACCCGCTGGCTGTTGATGAAGAAGGGCGCCGGCGCGGTGATCGCGCTGTGGGCGCTGATCAGCGTGGGCACGCTGGTGGCCACCGCGCTGTCGCCCGATCCCTATGCGCTGGCGGTGTGGATCGTGCCATGGGTGGTGCTGCCGCTGGTCATCACCCGTTCGCTGACCTACGGCATGGTCGGCCCGGCGCGCGAATCGCTGTACACGCGCGTGCCGCGGCAACTGCGCTACCAGGGCAAGAACGCGGTGGATACGGCGGTGTGGCGTGCCGGCGACGTGGCCGTGGCCTCGGCGATGAACGGCCTGCGCGCGCTGGGCATGGGCGTGCCCGGTTTCGCCGCGCTGGCGGCGCTGGCGGCGACGCTCTCCGGCGTCATCGGCTGGCGCCTGGCGCGTGCGGCCGAAAGCGCCGCGCCCGCGGCGGAGACGACGCCGACGCGCTGAGCCCGCGCCGGCCGCGCAGCCACGGTGCCGGCCGCTGCGGCAACGGCTATGCTGTGCGCCTCCTTTGCCGACGGACGCGCGCATGACCCTGCTGGCCTCGATCCTGGTATGCCTGGTGGCGTTGCTGCACGTCTACATCCTGGTGCTGGAGATGTTCCTGTGGACGCAGCCGCTGGGCATGAAGGTGTTCCGCAACACGCCGGACAAGGCGCAGCTGACCAAGGTGCTGGCGGCCAACCAGGGCCTGTACAACGGCTTCCTCGCCGCCGGCCTGGGCTGGGGCGTGGTGGCGCAGCGCGTGGACGTGATGCTGTTCTTCCTGGGTTGCGTGTTCGTGGCCGGCCTGTACGGCGCGTGGAGCGTCAGCCGCCGGATCCTGTTCGTGCAGGCGCTGCCGGCGGCGCTGGCGAGCGCGGCGCTGCTGCTGGCGTATTGAGCCGGCTGCACGCCGGCATCGCGGTGCCGCGTCAGCCGTTCGCCGCCTTCGCGCGCGGCGACACCCACATGGCGATGCTGGCGAAGAACACCACCTGTTCGCGCGCGTCGCGGATCTCCACGCTGACCGGCAGCTCGTAGCCGCTGTCGGCGGCCACGATCGCCACGTCCGGCGTCGCCACCGCGTGCATCGTGCCGCTGGCCTTGCTGCGGTATTCGACGCGCATGCCTTTGGGAATCCAGCGCATCGACGGCGGCAGGCTGGCATCGACCATGACCCCGCCAGCCAGCTCGGCCAGGTTGCACAGCGCGATCGCATGCACGGTGCCGAGGTGGTTGCTGACCCGCCGCCGGTGCGCGATGCGCGCCTCGCAGCGGCCCGGCTGCAGCACGGTGATGCGCGGGGCGATGCTGGCGAAATAGGGCGCCTTGAAGCACACGGCGCGGGAAAACAGCCATTGCCCGGCCGGCCAGCGCTGCATGCGTCGATAGAGCGACAGCAGTTTGCTCATGGTGCGTGCCTCAAATGAAGACGGCGGACCGAAGTCCGCCGTCGTGATGAGCGTATTGCCGAGTGGGTCTCAGGCCGCTTCGCGCGAATGGTCGTCGCCGGCCGTGGCGCGGTGGTAGTAGCTGGCCGAACGCAGCTCGTCGGCGTCGAAGTCGTCCACGCTGATCGTGTCCATGGTGATCTCGCGCAGTTCCTCCAGCTGGCGGCGCTCGTCGGCCGACAGCACGCCTTCGCGCACCGCCTCGTCCAGCTGCGAGGCGAAGTCCAGCGCCTCGATGCCCTTGCTCTTGAGCGCCTTCAGGAACTTGCGCTCGACCGGCTCGGCCAGCACCGCCTTGGTCAGGTAGCTGGCGATGCGCCCGCCCGGGTTGTTCTCGCACGGGGTCAGGAACACGCCCTGGCCGAGACGGTCGCGGGCTTCGTTCGGGGTCATCAGCAGCGCGGCGACGCGGTGGCCCAGGCGGTCGCCCGGGGCTTCGGCGCGGCGGCCCCACGGGAAGATCAGCGCCCACATCAGCCAGCCCACCGGGCGGATCGGGAAGTTGCGCAGCGCCGCCGACAGCGCCAGCTCGATCTTGTGCACGCTGTCGTGGAACGCCCAGGCCAGCAGCGGCTGGTCGGTCGCCGGCGCGCCGTCGTCGTGGTAGCGCTTGAGCATCGCGCTGGTCATGTAGATGTGGCTCAGCACGTCGCCCAGGCGCCCGGACAGCGATTCCTTGAACTTCAGCTTGCCGCCGAGCATCAGCATCGACACGTCGGCCATCAGCGCCAGGTTCGCCGAGTAGCGGTCCAGCTTGCGGAAGAAGCGGCGGGTGTAGGCGTCGCCGGGGGCGGCGCCGATGCGCGCGGCGGTCAGGCCGAACCACAGCGAGCGCACCGCGTTGGAGATCGCGAAGCCGATATGGCCGAACAGGTTGCGGTCGAACTCGTCGACGCCGGCCTTGTGGTCCGGATTGCCGGCGGCCTTCATCTCCTTCATCACCCACGGATGGCACAGGATCGCGCCCTGGCCGAAGATCAGCAGGCTGCGGGTCATGATGTTGGCGCCTTCCACGGTGATCGCGATCGGCGCCGCCTGCCAGCTGCGGCCGGCGAAGTTGCGCGGCCCGAGGATGATGCCCTTGCCGCCGACCACGTCCATCACGTCGCTGATGACTTCGCGGCTCATCGTGGTGCAGTGGTACTTGGCGATCGCCGACGGCACCGACGGCACGTCGCCGCGGTCCACCGCCGCGGCGGTGGCCTGCGACAGCGCGCTGATCGCGTAGGCCTTGCCGCCGATCCGCGCCAGCGCCTCTTCCACGCCCTCGAAGCGGCCGACCGACAGGCCGAACTGCTTGCGGATGCGCGCATAGGCGCCGGTGACGATCGCGCCGTACTTGGCGCCGCCGCTGGCGGTGGAGGGCAGGGTGATCGAGCGGCCCACGGCCAGGCACTCGTTGAGCATGTTCCAGCCCTTGCCGACCATGTCCACGCCGCCGATCAGCTGGCTGAGCGGGATGAACACCTCGCGGCCGTGGATCGGGCCGTTCTGGAACGGCGAGTTCAGCGGGAAGTGGCGGCGGCCGATTTCCACGCCGGGGGTTTCGCGCGGCAGCAGCGCCAGGGTGATGCCGATGTCCTTGGTGTCGCCGATCAGGCCGTCCGGGTCGTACATGCGGAACGCCAGGCCGACCAGGGTCGCCACCGGCGCCAGGGTGATGTAGCGCTTGTCGAAGGTCAGCTTGACGCCGAGCACGTTGGCGCCGTTCCACTCGCCCTTGCAGACGATGCCGTAGTCGGGGATCGAGGTCGCGTCGGAGCCGGCGAACGGGCCGGTCAGGCCGAAGCACGGCACTTCCTGGCCCACCGCCAGGCGCGGCAGGTAGTAGTCCTTCTGCTCCTTGGAGCCGTAGTGCAGCAGCAGTTCGCCCGGGCCCAGCGAGTTCGGCACGCCGACGGTGGAGCTGACCACGCTCGACACCGAGGCGATCTTCTGGATCACCTTGTGATGGGCCAGCGCCGAGAAGCCCAGGCCGCCGTATTCCTTCGGGATGATCATGCCAAAGAACTTGTGCTTCTTGACGAAGCTCCACAGCTCCGGCGGCAGGTCGGCGTGGACGTGGGTGATTTCCCAGTCGTTGGTCATCCGGCACAGCTCTTCCACCGGGCCGTCGAGGAACGCCTGTTCTTCCGCGGTCAGCTGCGGCTTGGGATAGTTGAGCAGCTTCTGCCAGTCCGGATCGCCGGTGAACAGCTCGCCCTCGAACCCGACCGAGCCGGTCTCCAGCGCGATGCGTTCTGTCTGCGACAGCGGCGGCAGCACCTTGCGGAACACCTTCAGCATCGGCGCGGTGAGCAGCGGCTTGCGCACGAACGGCAGCAGCAACGGCACCGCGACCAGCGCCAACAGCACCGCGGCGACGATGGTGGCGGTATGGCTGGCGCCGAGCAGCCAGCACGCGACCAGCAGCGTGGCGCTCAGCGCGGCCCAGACGGCGAGCCGCATGCGGTGATAGGCGGCGAAGGCGCCTGCCAGCAACAACACGAGGAAGGGTGCGACGATGCTCATGGGCTTGCTCCGGGGACATGCTCGGTGACGGCGGACGGTGCGCCGGCGCTAGCCGGTGGCAGTGCGTCCAGATAATGCAACACAGTGGCGGTAAACGCGGCGTTGTCGTCGCCGGCCAGCATATGCGTGGCGTCGGGCAGGTGCGCATGCTGCGCATGCGGCACCAACGACAGGAATTCTTCGATGGTCTGCGGCGTGACCAGATCGCTGCGCCCGCCGCTGACCAGCAGCACCGGGCAATGCACCTTGCTGGCCGCCTGCGCGATCGCGGCCTGGTGCTGGTCGCTGTCGCGCGCCAGTTCTTCCACCAGGCGCGGGTCCCAGTGCCAGTACCAGCGGCCGTCGTCGTGCCGGCGCAGGACGCTGCGCAGCGCCTCGGGCGACTTGCGCGCGCGTTGCGGCAGATAGGCGGCGATGGCATCGCCGGCCTCGTCCAGGCTGGCGAAGCCGCGCGGATGCGCGGTCATGAAGGCGAGGATGCGCTCGACCCCGGCCGGCTGCCAGCGCGGGGTGATGTCGACCAGCACCATCGCGCGGAACAGGCCCGGCCAGCGCGCCTCGGCCATCAGCCCGAACAGCCCGCCCATCGAGGCGGCCACCAGCACCGGCGCCGGCGCCATCTCGCCGGCGACCACGATCAGGTCGTCGGTGAACTGCTCGCCGCGGTACGCCAGGCCGGCGGGGTTGCGCGTGGAATCGCCATGGCCGCGCGCGTCGTAGGCGACGCTGCGATAGCCGTGCGCCTGCAACGCCGCAGCGCTGGCCATCCAGGCATGCCGGGTCTGCCCGAAGCCATGCGCGAACAGCACGCTGCCCGCCTCGCCGCTGTCCATGACGGTCGCGGCCAGCCGCATCTCGTCCGCGCCAGCGAGCAGGGCGGAGGCGGCAGTCGGCATGCTGGAGGGAGAGGAAACCATACGAGCTAGTATGGATGAGTCGGCAGCGATGTCAATACGATGCAGTATGGAGTCGAAAAGCCAATGCTGCCGGGCATTTGCGTGCGATTCATGGAGGGCACATACTGCAATCGACTGCCCCGTATGGTTAAATCGACGGATGAACAATGCTTCCGTGTCTTCCACCGACGATGCCGCCGCTCCGGGCGGTGGCCGCAACAACCGACTGAGCGCCGAGGATTGGGCGCAGGCCGCGCTGGACCTGATCGCCGAGCAAGGCGTCAACGCGGTGGCGGTGGAACCGTTGGCGCGGCGCCTGGGCGTGACCAAGGGCAGCTTCTACTGGCATTTCCCCTCGCGCGACGCCTTGCTGCAGGCGGCGCTGGAGCGCTGGGAACTGGTCGAGCAGCAACAGGTGTTCGGCAGCCTGGAAGAGGTGCCGGATCCGCGCACCCGGTTGCGCGCGCTGTTCCAGCTGGTCGCGCACGAGGTCAAGCCGCACATCATCTACAGCGAGTTGCTGAAGGCGCTGGACCATCCGGCGGTGCGCCCGGTCATCGACCGGGTCTCGCAGCGGCGCATGGAGTACCTGATCGCCTCGTTCCGCCAGGCCGGGCTCAGCCGCACCGATGCCCAGCACCGCGCGCGCCTGGCCTATGCGGCCTATGTCGGGTTCCTGCAGCTGTCGCTGCAGCTGCACCAGCCCAAGCAGGCGCGCGAGGAATTCGAGGCCTACGTCGAACACGTCATCGTGACCCTGATCCCCGGTTGATCCGATGTTCCAGGAACTGACCCGCGCCGGCGTACACGAGGAAGTCCGCCGTCATCTCGCCCAGGGCGACTACCGCCGCGCCGATGCGCTGTGCGAACAGGTGCTGGCCACGGCGGCGGACGATACGACGCTGCGCCGCATGCACGCGGCCCTGTTGACCGAGAGCGGGCAGATCGCGCGGGCGGCGCAGGCCTGGGCCTTGCTGGCCGCCGCCGAGCCGACCCTGGAGGCCTGCAGCCGGCTGGGCATGTGCCTGGCCCGCCTGGGCGAGCATGCGCAGGCGCTGCCGGCGTTCGAGCAGGCCCTGCAGCTGTCGGCCGAGGCGTTCCTGGTCCGCCTGTGCTACGCCGAGAGCCTGGATGCGCTGGGGCGTGGCGACGATGCCTTGCCGATGTACTTCGCCGCGGTGCATGCCGCGCAGGCCAAGGGCCGCTGGCTCGACCAGCACAGCACCGCGCCGGAATTGCAGCCGCGGGTGATCGCGGCGATGGCGCGCATCGACCAGGGCCGGCACGCCTTGTTCGCGGCGGCGGTGCAGCCGCTGATCGAGCGTTTCGGCGAAGCCGCGCTGCAACGGGTGATGGCGGCGCTGCGCATCTATCTGGGGCTGCAGCCGCGTCCTGCCGACGATGGCCAGCGTCCCACCTTCCTGTATGTGCCCGACCTGGATCCTGCGCCGTATCTGGGCGCGGCGCGTTTCCCCTGGTATGCGCGGCTGCAGGGCGCCACCGAGGGCATCCGCGAGGAAGCGCGGCAGGTGCTGGCCTCGCGCCAGGCGGTGCAGCCGTTCCTGGATTTCAGCAACGGCGCCACCCCGCAGGACTATCTCAGCGCCAGGCAGGGCGATGGTGCCTGGGACGCCTATTTCTTCTACCGGCACGGCGTCGCGCATGCCGAGAACCTGCAGCGTTGCCCGGTCACCGCGGCGGCGCTGGCGCATGTGCCGTTGACCCGGATCGACCTGCACGCGCCGGAGGTGCTGTTCTCGATCCTGGCGCCCGGCACCACGATCAAGCCGCACTACGGGGTCAGCAACTCGCGCGTGGTCACCCACCTGCCGCTGATCGTGCCGCCGGACTGCGCGCTGGAGGTGGCCGGCATCGCCCATGCCTGGCAGGTCGGGCAACTGGTCACCTTCAACGACACCTGCCTGCACCAGGCCTGGAACCACAGCGACCAGGTGCGAGTGGTGATGATCCTGGACACCTGGCATCCGGACCTGGAAGAAGCCGAGACGCTGGCGCTGCGGCAACTGATCGAGACGATCGGCGCGTTCAACCTGCGCGCGGGCCTGTAGCGGGCGCGGCCGCGCGGCCGCCGCACGCGGCAGCGGCAGCGGGCCGGCACGCGCCGCTCAGCGCTTGAACATCAGGTAGGTGGACAGGATGTACTTGTCGTTGGAGACCGGCGGATTGCCGACGTGCTGGTACATCCAGTACGGCGGGAACATCAGCAGCCTGCCGGCGCGCGGCACGGTTTCCACGTCCAGGTCGCAGAAGCGCGTGGTGCCGCCCTCGGCGACGTCGTTGAGGTACCACAGGAACACCAGGTAGCGCTCGGACACCTCGTCGACCGAGTCGAAGTGCGGCTGGAAGCGGTCGCCGCCGCCGACCTGGTACTTCTTCAGGATCAGCCGGTCGATGGTGGGGCGGTAGGGGATCGGCAGGGTCAGCCCGAGGTCCTGGTTGTAGCGCGCCAGGTAGTGCTCGATCTTGTCCAGGAAGAAGCCAAGGAACGCGGGGTCGGCGAGCTTGCCGACGTCCAGTTCGGTCCAGTTGCTGTCGCTGAGCACCGCGCGGCTGTTGCTGCCGTTGCGCTGGTGATGCGCGCGCGAGGCCTCGAAGCCGTCGATCAGCTGGCGGCAGAACGCCTCCGGCAATGCGTCGTCGTAACTGCGGATGTAGTCGCTGAGCGCTTTCATGGCGCGGGCATCTCCAGGTCGTAGCCCCAGTGCGCGGCCACCGGTTGCAGGATCGGCAGCGCGCCGGCGAGCCATGGCGCGTAGGCATGCCAGCGATCGACCGCGCGCCGGTTCACCGGTTCCACCACCTGCGAGTAGCTGGGGGTGCTGATATAGCCCTTGCGCGCGGCATGCTGGCTGAAGCCGGCCAGGAATTCGGGCTGCGCGATACCGAGGAAGCCGCCGATGCGCTGCACCTGGGTCGGGAAATCGGCCACCGTCTCCTCGTACTTGAGGATCAGCAGGTCCGGCTGCAGCAGCGCCTGGTGATGGATCCAGAACCGCATCGCGTTGACGTAGCTCTTGGCCAGCCGCTCCAGGCTGGAGCACAGCACCATGAACGCCGGCGAGCGGAAGTTCTGCATGTAGCAGCTCAGCAGCACGTCGCAGGGATGGCGCAGGGCCAGGATGATCCTCGCATTCGGGAACAGGCGCATGATCATCGGCAGGCGCAGCATGTTCAGCGGATTCTTGTCGACCAGCTGCTGGCCCGGGGCCAGGGCGATGACCTTGGCGATCTCCGACCAGTACACCTGGCGCATCGCCTCCACCTGGGTCTCGTCCAGCGCGCCCAGATCGTAGGGATACTGCTTGCCCTGCGCTTCCATCCACTCGATGCAGCGCTGCAAGGTGGCGCGTTCGTCCATCGACGCGTAGCCGGGATGCGCGTCGAGCATCTGCTCGAGCATGGTGGTGCCCGAACGCGGGAAACCGACGATGAATACCGGCGAGGCGTCGCTGCCGGGCGCCGCGCGGCGCGCGTCGGCATAGCGGGCCTGCGTCTCGTCCAGCCACAGGCTGGAGACCTTCAGCGGTTCTTCGTCGGAGTAGGCGATCTCCGGCACGGTGTCGGCCGCAAGCTTGAAATGGATGGCATGCGCTTGCTCCAGCATGGCCATCGCGGCCGCGGGATGGCCTTGCTTGTCCTCGATGCCGGCAAGCGCGAAATAGGCGATGGCCTGCGCCTGGATCTGCGGCTGCAGCGCGAGCAGGCTCTCGACCGCGGCACGTGCGGCGGCATAGTCCTTGCGACGCTGCGCCAGCGACGCTTCCAGTTGCAGGATCTCCACGCGGGTTTGCCGGTCGTGCTGCTGCTGCGGCATGGAGGCCGCCTGCGCCAGCAGGGCACCGGCCTGCTCGACGCGGTTGGTGCGTTCGTGCAGCTGGGCCAGGCGGATGACGTTGGACAGCGAGGGGGCCTGCCCGGGCCGACTCTGCGTGAGCAGCGCTTCGGCCTCCTCGGTGCGGCCGACCTGGATCAGCGCGGTGGCCAGCTCCTCGCGAAGGTTGTCCGGCAACTGCGGCCAGATCGCCGGTGGCGGCAGCAACGCCGCCGCGCGCTGGGCGTCGCCGCACTCGAAGCAGGCGATGGACGCATAGATGCGCGCCTCGGCCTGGGCGGGATCCAGGTCCACGGCATCCAGAAAACGGTGGCGGGCACGGGCGATGTCGCCCTTGTCCAGCAATACCAGGCCGTAATCGACCAGGTAGTGGTAAGTCTGTGGCGCGAGCGCCAGGGCTTGCTGATAGGCGTGCTCGGCCGCGGCGTGCTCGCCGAGCGTGCGCAGGGTCAGGCCGAGGTTGGCCCAGTGCGCCGATTCGTGCGGCTGCAGGTCGGCCAAGCGCCGGTAGATGGCGGCAGCGCCCGCGGTATCGCCGGCATGCTGCAGCGACATCGCCAGCAGCGTGTTCCAGGACGGGTCGTCGGGAGCGCCGGCCAGCGCCTGGCGGCACAGGTCGGCGGCCGCGCCGGCCTGGCCTTGGTCGATCAGTTGGATGGCGTATTGCAGTTGCGGAGCGTTCATTCGGATCTGCCAATGAAAAGGGCCGCGCGAATCCTTCGCGCGGCCCTGTGTTTCAAACCAACAGCGTGATCAATTGGATCAGAAGTTCATGCTGTAGCGAGCCCACAGGTAGCGGCCCACGGTGTCGAAGCTGTTCACGTCCGTGTTCGCGTTGAGCACGTTGTTCTGGTACAGCAGCGGCGGCTGCTTGTCGAACACGTTGTCCAGGCCGACTTCCACCTTCGAATTGAACCACGGCAGCGCGTAGTTCACGCTGACGCTGTGCAGGAAGTAGGAGCCGTACGAGGTGACCACGTTCGGGAAGCCGGCGTCGGAGCTGAAGTTCTGCGACGGATCGGCGCTGCCCACGTCGAACGGACCGATGTAGCGGATGCGCCAGCTGGCGCCCAGGTCGCCCTTCTGCCAGTTGACGAACAAGCGGCCGCGAACGCGCGAGTACAGGCCGTAGGTCTTGTTGTAGGTACCTGCCACGTGGGTCACGACGCCATCCGGATCGGCCGGGTTGGTGTTGTTGTCGTAACGCGCGATGTAGGTGCCGTCCAGGCCGAAGGTGTAGCTGCCCCAGGCGGTATCCGGCAGGCGGTAGCGCAGCGCCAGATCCCAGCCCTTGGTGTCCAGGCGGCCCAGGTTGACGATCGGCTCGCGGATGAAGTTGACCTGGCCATCCGAGTAGCGGCTGATGAAGCCGCAGAACGGGCTGCTTTCGTCATTGTAGCAGATGTTGGCCACGGTCTGCGCATCGGCGCGGTTGATCGTGTCGTTCAGGTACAGGCGCCAGTAGTCCAGGCTGGCCGAGAAGCCCGGCAGCCAATCCGGGTCGTACACCACGCCCCAGTCGAACGACTTGCCCTGTTCCGGCTTCAGGTCGAAACCGGCGGCGACCGAACCCGACCACACGCCGGTGGTCTGCGACAGGCCGCTGGGGACGATGCCGGTGCCGGGAATGGCGGTCGCGCCCGAACCGGCGCCGCACGCGGCTTCGTGATTGCGGGCGGTGCCGGTGGCGCCGTAACCGATACACGGGTCGTTGAAGTTCGGCGCATCGCCGCTGGCACCGGCGTACAGGTTGTCGATGGTCGGCGCACGGAACACTTCGGCGACCGTGCCGCGCAGCAGCAGGTTCTCGATCGGACGCCATTCCAGCTGGATCTTGCTGTTGGTGGTGTTGCCGAAGGTGTTGTAGTCCGAGTAGCGCGTACCCAGGGTCAGCGCCAGCAGGTGCGCAAACGGCACTTCCGACAGCAGCGGGACGTACAGCTCGCCGTAGACTTCCTTGACGTTGTACTTGCCGCTCAGCGGGGTGCCGCAGGCTTCCTGCGAGATGAAGCAGTTGCCGTTGGCATCGGCGATGGCGATGTAGTCCACCTCGCTCTTCTGGTACTCCTCGCGCCAGGACACGCCCACCGCCAGCTGCGCGGCGCCGGCCGGCAGCGAGAACAGCTCGCCGTTGGCATTGGCTTCGAAGCTGCGCATCTGGTAGGTGGTGGAGTAGGTCGGACGCGCTTCGTAATCCTTCAGCGTCGAGATCGTCTGCGGATCGTTGATGTTGAAGATGTTGAGCGGGGTGCAGCCGGCGATCACGTTGCCGGCGCTGCCGCACTTGACCACGCCATCGGTGTCCTGGAACGACGGGCCCAGCGCGTCGCGCAGGCCGGCGTAGTACACGTAGCCGTAGCTGGTGTTCTCGCGGGTGTAGTGGCCGTAGTTCATCGCCGCGTCCCACTTCCAGGACGTGTCGCCGACGAAGCCTTCCAGGCCGGCGACGACCTGGTCGGTGACGGTGCTGTAGTACGAACGGCGCTGGCCCAGCGAGGTGAAGCGGCTCAGGAACTGGTTGTACTGGTTGCCGGCGGTGTCGGCACCGAAATCGACGCCGAACGGGTTGTAGTAGTTGTCGGCGGAGATCACCACCTTGTCGCCGCGGGCATCGAACGGCAGCGCCGCGATGGCGAAGTTCGAGCTGGTCTTGTTGTGGTAGACCTGGGCGAACGCGTTGATGCTGTCGGTGATCTGGTAGTTGGCCAGGAAGAACGCGTTGGTGCGCTCCTGCGGGGTCATGATCAGGTTGGTGGCCTGATAGTTGAACGAGTCGCGCGAGCCGGAGTAGCAGCGGTAGTCGCCCTGCGCAGCGCCGGTGGCGCCCGGGGTCAGGGTGACGGTGGGGCAGCCGCCGTACTGGCCCTGCAGCGCGGTCGGCAGGTAGATGCGGCCGCCCGGGTTGCGGCTGGAGCCGAGGATGGTCACCGATCCGCTGTACAGGTAGGTCGCGTCCTTGGAGTACTTGCGGTCGGCCGAGGAGATGCCGTCGAACTTGTTGTAGTTCAGGCCGGCCATGATGTTGCCGCGGTCGCCGACCTGGCCGAAGGTGACCGAGCCGCCATTGCGCGCGCCATCGCTCAGGTGGGTCGCCTGACCGTAGTCGACGCTGACCGCGAGGCCTTCGAAGTCCTTGCGCAGGATGAAGTTGACCACGCCGGCGACGGCGTCGGAGCCGTACACGGCCGAGGCGCCGCTGGTCAGCACTTCGATGCGCTCCACCGCGGTGGCGGGGATCGAGTTGACGTCGTTGTTGGCGACGCGGCGGCCGTTGACCAGCAGCAGCGTGCGCTCATCGCCCAGGCCGCGCAGGTCGACCGAGGACTTGCCGTCGCCGCCGCCGTTGTTGACCGCCGGGGTGGACGGCGCGCCGGACATCGCCGGCAGCTCCTGCACCAGGTCGCCCAGGGTCAGCTTGCCGGTCTGCTCGATCGCGGCGCGATCGATCACCACCACCGGGCTGGCGGTTTCGGTCTCGACGCGGGCAACGCGCGAACCGGTGACCTGGATCGTATCCAGGGTTTTGGAGGGGTCGCTGGAAGAGCTGTCCTGGGCAACGGCCGCACCCGTGCTGAGCAGGGCGGTAGTGCCAGCGGCGAGCGCGAACGTGATGGCGTCGCGCAGGCGATGGGTCTTGCAATTCATTGGCTCTCTCTCCGAATGAGATGTGGTGTCAACTGAAGGTTGTCCGGCGGTGGCGTCGAAAGGCGACGCCAAAATCCGCAGGGTGAACCGATAGTAACTTCGTCTTCGGAGAAATTAAAGAGTTGTTAATAAGATCCGTAAAAGTGTGATGGATTTATCGTTAATTTGGTTGCGCCGGACAAAAAAAAGCCCCTCGAAGGGGCGTTTTTCCGCGGAAATTCCTTTGCGAACAGGGGCTTGGGGTTTACAAGTCCTGCTCGTAGCGCACGTAGGGGATGGTGCCTTCCTCGGTGCTGATGTTGTTCGGGGCGAACGGGTTCTTGCCGCGGGTGATCACGTTTTCGGCGCCGACGGTCAGCTGTCCGCTCCACGGCGTGCGCCAGGTCAGGCCCACGCCGAGGCCTGACCACTTGCCGGGCTGGCCCGGCGCGTCGACCACGCGGCCGATGACGTTGGCGCTGAACGAGCCGTAGCCGCCGCCGATGCTCAGGCTCTTGCTGTCCCACTGGTCGACCAGCGCCTGCGAGGCGTCGGCGATCGGGACCAGGCGCGCGCGGGCATAGGTGCCGCCGATCGAGACGAAGCCCTCGCGGCCGATGTTCTGCTGCGCGAACACGGTCAGGTCGTTTTGCTCCATGCGCAGCGACGGGGTCTTGCTGGCGCCCGCCAGCCACGCCGGCATGTTCTCGCGGCCGGTGCCGGCCGACAGCGACACGCGCCCGCCGGGACGGTTGAAGGTGGTGGTCGCGGCGACGTGGTGGCCGACATCGCCGTCGTCGTCGCCGAGGCTGGCGAGCATGCAATGGCTGGCCAGCCCGCTGATGCTGCTGCCGCTGGCGCTGTTGCACAGCAGGCCGAGCGAGTCGCCGGAGGACAGGCCGAAGGCGGCATCGAGCGAATTGCGGCCGAAATGCCAGCGCGCGCCGACGGCCTGTTCGCCGGTCGGCTCCAGGTACAGCAAGGCTTCGACCTTGCCGCTGCCCTTGTTCCAGATCGGCAGCACGGTCCGGTCGTGGCCGGTGCTGGTGGCGGGCTTGCTCTGCGCATGCGCGCCCGTGGTCGCCGCAAGGGCGATCAGCAGGGCAAGTGGCAGGCGCAGGAAGGCTCGCATCAGCGGTCTATGACTCTCGGGCAGGAACTAAAGTTCCCGCCGGGCAGGGTGGATGATGCTAGTGGGTTTATGTTTCTTTAACAAGCCAGGCTCCCCGGTCCTACTGCCCGTTCCCGACTATTGCAAGCGCTCCGAGGGCGCCGGTTCAGCCGGTGTTACAGCGAACAATACGCCGAATTCCGTCAAGGGGAAGTCATAGTGCCGGCCGCAGAACTCGCAGCGTATCTCAACTTGGCCGGTTGCCTCGGCGGCGGCGCGGGCTTCCTCCTCGCCCAGCGAGCGCAACATCGCCGCCACCCGCTCGCGCGAGCAGGAGCAGCCGAAGCGCAGCGGCCTGGTGCCCAGCAGCTCCGGCGCTTCCTCGTGGAACAGCCGGTGCAGCAGGGTCTCGGCCGGCAGCGCCAGCAATTCGGCTTCGCTGACGGTCTCGAACAGGGCGCCGGCACGGTTCCAGCCGTCCTCGTCGCCGGCGTCGCCGGGCAGCTTCTGCAGCAGCAGGCCGGCCGCCTGACGGCCGTCGGCCGCCAGGATCAGGCGGGTCGGCAACTGCTCGGACTGGCGGAAATAGTCTTCGAAGGCCTCGCCCAGTTCGGCCGCCGACAGCGTCACCAGGCTCTGGTAGCGCTGCGGTTGGCGCGGGTCCAGGCCGGGGTTCTCGATGGTGATGGCCAGCAGCGCGCCGGCGCCGAGCGTGCGCAGGTCGCGCGGCGCGTCGCTGCCCTCGGTCAGCTGGACGATGCCGCGCAGGGTACCGGCCGCGGTGCATTCGGCGAACAGGGTGCGCAGCGCGCCCTGGCTGCGCAGTTGCACCGACAGGCGCCCGTCGACCTTGGTGTGGCCGGTGAACAGCGCCGCGGCCACGCAGGCCTCGCCCAGCAACTCGGTGGCCGCGGCCGGATAGCTGGCCGGCGCCAGGATCTCGCGCCAGGCCGACTCCAGGCGCACGTGCACGCCGCGCACGCCGGCGCTGGGCAGCAGGAAGCGGGTCAGGTGATCGTGATCGGAAGAACTCATCGCGGCCTCGCTGCGCATGGGAAGATGGCGACCGCAGGATAGTGGGTCATCTCGAGTGGACAAAGTCGAAGAACGCATAGCAATGGGGGCGCCGCAGGGCGTTGCAAGTGGCGTGGGCGTGCCGCCGCGGCGCAGGCGTTGGCTGCGCTGGTTGCTGGCGGCGCCGCTGCTGTTCGCGCTGGCGAGCATCTCGCAGGTGATCATGCTGCGCTTCGTCGATCCGCCGTTCTCGGCGATGATGCTCGAGCGCCAGCTCGGCGCCTGGGGCGAAGGCGACTGGTCGTTCCGCGTCGCCTACGACTGGCGCGACAGCGCGCGGATCGCGCCGAGCCTGCCGATTTCGCTGGTGGCGGCCGAGGACCAGCGCTTCCCCAGCCACCATGGCTTCGACCTGGAGGCGATCGAGAAGGCGCGCGACCACAATGCGCGCGGCGGCCGCCTGCGCGGCGCCAGCACGATCAGCCAGCAGGTCGCCAAGAACGTGTTCCTGTGGCAGGGCCGCAGTTGGCTGCGCAAGGGGCTGGAGGCCTGGTACACGGTGCTGATCGAGGCGCTGTGGTCGAAGCAGCGGATCCTGGAGGTCTATGCCAACGTCGCCGAGTTCGGCGACGGGGTCTACGGCGCGCAGGCGGCGGCGCGCAGCTTCTGGGGCAAGGATGCGGCGCAGCTGAGTCCGGCGCAGAGCGCGCTGCTGGCGGCGGTGCTGCCGGCGCCGCAGCGCTACGACGCCAGGCGCCCGGGGCCGTACGTGCAGCGTCGCGCCAACTGGATCCAGCGGCAGACCCGGCAACTGGGCGGACCGGCCTATCTGCAGGCGCCCTGAAAACAGGCGCCCTGAAAACATTTGAGCCATGGCGCGTGCGACGTTGGCCGCTTTTGCGGATGTGCGTAGCGACGTGAGCGCCTGGCACCAGCCCATGGGCCTGCCTGAGCCGTCCGTGCGCAAGGCGGACACTGTCTGCCGGGAAGTGGTCGAGGGTTTCGGCATGGCGCTGCGGCGGCGCTGCGTTTTGGCCCCTCTCCCATCGGGAGAGGGGTTGGGGCGAGGGTGCGGCCGTCCATGAACCAGGGTGTTCGGCGGCAGACGTACCCTCATCCGCCCCGTCGGGGCACCTTCCCCCGAAAAGGGACCCATGCTCCCGGTGGGAGCAGGGAGTGACTGCGGATTCTCGTCAGGTGCTGCCCCGCCGCTGGTGAACGCGCAGGCGGCTCCGTACCATCCGTGCATGGAACCCGAGCGCCTGACCGTCGTCGTCACCGCCTTCAACGAGGCGCAGACCCTGCCGTTGCTGCATCCGCGCATCCTTGCCGCGCTCGATGGCGTGGACGGCCTGGAGGGGCGGGTGCTGTACGTGGACGACGGCAGCCGCGACGCGACCTGGGAGGTGATCCTGGCGCTGGCCGCGGCCGATCCGCGGGTCGGGGCGCTGCGCCTGTCGCGCAATTTCGGCAAGGAGCTGGCGCTGACCGCGGGCCTGGATTTCGTCGAGCATGGCGCGGCGATGCTGCTGGACGCCGACGGCCAGGATCCGCCGGAGCTGATCGCGCAGTTCGTCGCGCACTGGCGCGCCGGCTACGACGACATCTACGGCACCCGCATCGCCCGCGATGGCGAGAGCTGGCTCAAGCGCGGCACCGCGTCGCTGTTCTACCGGGTGATCGGGCGCCTGTCGAAGACCCCGATCCCGGCCGACACCGGCGATTTCCGCCTGTTGTCGCCGCGCGCGCTGGCGGCGCTGGCGCAGTTGCGCGAGCGCCACCGGTTCATGAAGGGCCTGTTCGGCTGGGTCGGTTTCCGCCAGCTGGCGTTGCCGTACCGGCGTGCGCCGCGCCTGGCCGGGCGCAGCAAGTTCGGCCTGTGGCGGCTGTGGAACTTCGCGCTGGAAGGCATCACCGGCTTTTCCACCGCGCCGCTGCGGGTGGCGACCTATCTGGGCCTGCTGACCGCGGCCGGCGCGTTCCTGTTCGGCACCTGGATCGTGGTCAAGGCGGCGCTGTGGGGCGATCCGGTCGCCGGCTGGCCGACGATGATGGCGGTGATCCTGTTCCTGGGCGGCGCGCAGCTGATCGCGCTGGGCCTGATCGGCGAATACCTGGGCCGGCTGTACGAGGAATCCAAGCAGCGGCCGCTGTATCTGGTCGATACCTGGCGCGCACCGGCCGGAGGAGTATCCTCGGCCGTGCGATCCAGCGAACCGGGAGGCAGCGATGCGTACGGTACGACAGTTGTTGGGCGACAAGGGCGGTGAGATCCACGCGGTGTCGCCGGATGCGGCGGTGGTCGATGCGCTGCGGCTGATGGCCGACAAGGGCATCGGCGCGGTCCTGGTGATGCAGGACGGGCGTCTGGCCGGGATCCTTTCCGAGCGCGACTACGCGCGCAAGGTGGTGCTGCAGGACCGCTCCTCGGCGACCACGCCGGTGCGCGACATCATGAGCGCGAAGGTCTATACGGTGGACCCGTCGCAGAGCGTGCAGCAATGCATGGAACTGATGACCGGCCAGCGCATCCGCCACCTGCCGGTGGTGCAGGCCGGCGCGGTGGTCGGAGTGATCTCGATCGGCGACCTGGTCAAGGCGGTGATCGAGGAACAGCAGCAGGAACTGGATCAGTTGCAGCGGTATATCAGTAGCTGACGCGGGATTGGGGATTCGGGATTGGTAAAAGTCAAAAGCGCATCAGCCCGCTTTTGCTTCTACGAATCCCCAATCCCGAATCCCCAATCCCGGCTACTTGGCATAATGCCCGCCGCAATCGGCGTCCTTGCCCGGGCCGGTTTCCAGCGTCGCCAGCAAGGCGGCAGGCGGGGCGATGCTGCCCAGCGCCAGGGCGATCGCGCCGCGCATGCCCAGGGCCTTGAAGTCGGGGCGGAAGCTCGGGTCCTTGAAGGTGCCGCCGACGCGCAGCGGCGAGCGCAGCGACAGGATGCTGCGGTCCTTCGGGCGCGCCTTCAGCAGCAGGTCCAGTTTCTCTTCGCCGAGGTCGATGTTGCCGCTGCCGACGAGCAGCGTGTCGGTGCTGTCGAAGGCCAGCGCGCGCACGTCCATCACCCCGTCCCTGACCGCGAAATCGCCGAACGCGCAGCGCACCGGAATCTCGCGGTCCTTGGTGACCAGGAACTTCAGCGATTCGGCGATGTCCAGTCCGGCCAGTTCCATGATCAGGTTGCTGATATGGCCCTTGCCCATGCCGATGGCGACGCTGCCGTCGGCGCTGCCGAGCATCTGCGCGATCGAGTTGCCGGTGCCGGCGAGCGCGATCTCGCCGCCGATCGCGCCGGAGGCTTCCTTGGCCAGTTGCCCGTCGGGGAACAGCTTGCCCAGTTGCATGCCGCGCACCGAGATCTGCGCGCGGGTGGCGATGGTCGGCTTGCGCGCATCCATGCGGATGTCCGAACGGATGTTGCCGCCGGCCACGCCGAAGTCGAGCGGCTGCAGCAGCAGCACGCCGTCGTTGAGCTTCAGGTGCGCATCCATGTCGTCCAGCGGCAGTGTCTGCGCGTTGATACGCTGCGCCTTCCAGCGCACGTCGGCATCCATCGCGCGCAGCTTGCCGAGGTTGTACGGCGTGTCCGGCAGCACCTTGGCGTCGGCGGCGAGCTTGGCGGCCTGCGCCTTCTGCTCGCTGTTGGCGGTCTCGCCGGCGCCGGTGCGCGGCGGTGCGCCGACGAAGCCGGCCAGGTCGTCGAAGTCCAGGCGCCGCGAGCGCAGGTCCGCGCGCAGGAACGGACGCTGCCCGGCGGTGTCGATCTGCACGCTGCCGGCCAGGTCGCTGTCGCCGGCGCGGCCGCTGAAATCCTCGTAGCGCCAGATCTCGCCGTTGCGCTTGAGCCGGCCGTCCAGTTGGTAGGGCGGCGTGGACGGAATGGCGATGCCCAGCAGCGGGTACAGGTGCGCCATGTCGGTGCCGGCCAGGCTCAGCTGCAGGTCGAACACGCGCAGCTGGAACGGATTGGTCAGGGTGCCGCGCATGTGCGCGCGGGTGCTGCCGGCGCTGCCGCGCAGGTCGATCTTGAACGGATGGTCGCTCTCGCTCAGTTCCAGCGGCGAGGCGGTGCTGCCCTTGAGCGTGAACGGGTTGCCGCGCCAGCGCCCGTCGCCGGCGACCGCGATCGGCGGCGCGGCGTCGCTGCGGCTGCGTTGCGAGGTCAGGCTGTCGACGCTGACGTCGATGTCGGTGCGGCCGGGGAGGTCCTGGAACTTCAAGCGGCCCTGCTGCACCAGCAGGCGGCCCAGGATCACCTGCATGCCGCCGTCGCTGCTACCGAAGCTCCAGTTGCCGGGTTGCCCGTCCGGCCCGGTCTCGAGCAGCAGGTTCGGCTGGGTCAGGCGGATCTCGGGGATGCGCACCTTGCCGCGCAGCAGCGGCCAGATCGACAGATCGATCTCGGCGCGTTGCGCGCTGGCCATCTGCGCTTGCTTCGACCAGCCTGCATTGGCGAAGCGCAGGCCGTCGCCGCGGATCGTGGTGGTGCCGCCGAGGTCGACGTCGAGGTCGCCGTCGATATGGAATTCGCGGCCGGTCCTGCTCTGCACTGCGCGTTCCACCGGTCCTTTGAACCAGTTCCAGTCGAACACCAGGATCACGATCAGCAGGATCAGCACCAGCCCGCCGCGTACGAACGGCCAACGCCGCAGGCGGCCGTCGCTGCGGCGCCAGGGCCAGGAGCGGCGCCGGTCGCGCGATGCAGAAGTGGGTTCGCGATGCATCCGTGCATACTAGGCGGCGTGCGTGCACGGGGTGCGAAAGCGCGGGCCGCGCGAGGTTTCGCTAGAGCACTTGCCCGGTCACCGCGACGAAGTGGCAGACGCTGCCGCCGAGCACGAACAGGTGCCAGATCGCGTGGAAGTAGCGCACCGTGTCGCGCTGGTAGAAGTAGGTGCCCAAGGTGTAGAACAGGCCGCCGGCCAGCAGCCAGCACAGGGTGCGCACATCGACCGAGCGCAGCAGCGGTTCGATCGCCACCACGATCAGCCAGCCCATCGCCAGGTACAGGATCGTCGACAGCAGCCGGAAGCGGCCGGTGAAGAACAGCTTGAAGATCACCCCGGCCAGGGCGATGGTCCAGATCGCCGCGAACAGGCCCCAGCCCCAGGGGCCGCGCAGGCCGATCAGGGTGAACGGCGTGTAGGTGCCGGCGATCAGCACGTAGATCGCGCAATGGTCCAGCACCTGCAGCCGCGCCTTGGCGCCGGGGTGCGGGATGGCGTGGTACAGCGTGGAAGCGGTGTACAACAGCAGCAGGGCGACCCCGAACACGATCGCGCCGGCCAGCTGCCAGCCGTCGCCGTAGATCGCGGCGAGGGTGATCAGCACCGAGCTGCCGGCCAGGGCGGCGATCGCCCCCAGGCCGTGGGTCAGGGCGCTGGCCAGCTCATCGCGCCAGTCCGCAGAAGGCGGCGCGTCTGCGTGCATGGGCGAGGACGGCGGATCTGCTTGCATGGCCGGAGACGGTACCCCAATTGCGAGCGGTTCGCATCCGTTGCGGCGCAGCAATTCGCGCGCGGTTCACGCCCGCGCGCCTCGTCGGGGCCTAGTCCAGCGCGACGCTGTGCGCGTGCTCGCGGGTCGCGGCGAAGCGCACGTCCGGCGCGCGTTCCTGCGCCAGCTGCAGATTGACCCGGGTCGGCGCCAGGTAGACCAGTTCGCCGGCCGCGTCGATGCCCAGGTTCATCGCGTTCTTCTCGCGGAACTCCTCCAGCTTCTTCGGGTTGTCGCAATGCACCCAGCGCGCGGTGACCACGCCGACCGGTTCGAAGCTGGCGTCCACGCCGTATTCGTCCTTGAGCCGGTAGGCGACCACGTCGAACTGCAGGGTGCCGACCGCGCCCAGGATCAGGTCGTTGCTCATCAGCGGGCGGAAGAACTGGGTGGCGCCTTCCTCGGACAGCTGCGCCAGGCCCTTCTGCAGCTGCTTGAGCTTGAGCGGGTCGCGCAGCCGCGCGCGGCGGAACAGTTCCGGGGCGAAGTTGGGGATGCCGGTGAACGACAGCGCCTCGCCTTCGGTGAAGGTGTCGCCGATGGAGATGGTGCCGTGGTTGTGGATGCCGATGACGTCGCCGGGGTAGGCCTCGGCGGCGATCTCGCGGTCGCTGGCCATGAAGGTCAGCGCGTTGGCCAGCTTGGTGTCCTTGCCGGTGCGCACGTGCAGGGTCTTCATGCCGGCGCTGAAGCGGCCGGAGCAGATGCGCATGAACGCGACCCGGTCGCGGTGCTGCGGGTCCATGTTGGCCTGGATCTTGAACACGAAGCCGGTCAGCTTCTCCTCGGTCGGCTGCACCGGGCGGCCGGTGGTGGCGTGCGCCTGCGGCGGCGGCGCGTGCTCGGCGAAGAAGTCCAGCAGCGGCTGCACGCCGAAGTTGTTGACGCCGGAGCCGAAGAACACCGGGGTCTGCTTGCCGGCGCGGTAGGCGTCCAGGTCGAACGGATGGCTGGCGCCCTGCACCAGTTCCAGCTCGTCGCGCAGTTCGGCCAGCATCTGCTCGCCGATGCGCTCGGCCAGGCCGGGCGCGTCCAGCGACGGGAAGATGGTCGAGTCCTGGCGGGTGAAGTTGCGGCCCTGCTCGTACAGGTGCACTTCGCCGCTGATCAGGTGCACCACGCCCTTCAGGCGCTGGCCCATGCCGATCGGCCAGGTCACCGGCGCGCACTGGATGCCGAGCACGGTCTCCACTTCGTCGAGCAGGTCGATCGGGTCCTTGCCTTCGCGGTCGAGCTTGTTGATGAAGGTCATGATCGGCGTGTCGCGCAGCCGGCACACTTCCATCAGCTTGATGGTGCGCTCTTCCACGCCCTTGGCCACGTCGATCACCATCAGCGCCGAGTCCACCGCGGTCAGCACGCGGTAGGTGTCCTCGCCGAAGTCGGCGTGGCCGGGGGTGTCGAGCAGGTTGATGATCTTGCCTTCGTACGGGAACTGCATCACCGACGAGGTCACCGAGATGCCGCGCTCCTTCTCCAGCGCCATCCAGTCGGCGGTGGCGTGGCGCGCGGCCTTGCGGCCCTTGACCGAACCGGCCATCTGGATCGCGCCGCCGAACAGCAGCAGCTTTTCGGTCAGCGTGGTCTTGCCGGCGTCGGGGTGGGAAATGATGGCGAAGGTGCGGCGGCGCGCAGCTTCCTGGGCAACATCGGACATGGCAACGGCGCCCACTGGGCGATCACGGCTACAGGGAAGGGCGGAATTATAGCGCCGCGGCGCCGGCCACGGGTTGCGCGGCGTCCGTGGCGTCCTCGCCGCGCGGCAGCTTGAGCTCGCCGAGCGCGCCGGCCATGCGGAACGGGATCGACTCCAGGCGCATGCCGCGGTTGACCTGCACCGCGAAGTGCAGGTGCGGCGCGGTGCTCAGGCCGGTGTTGCCGGACAGCGCCAGCCGTTGCCCGGCGGCGACGCGCTGGCCCGGCCGCACCGCCACGCCGTGCGGGGCCAGGTGCGCGTACAGCGCCATGCTGCCGTCGGCGTGCAGGATGCGCACGAAGTTGGCGCGGCCGCCGAAGGTCTCGCGGTCCAGCCCGGCCTCGGCGAAGCCCGCTTCGACCTGCATCACCGTGCCGTCGCGCGCGGCCAGCACCGGCGTGCCTTCGGCCAGGGCGAAATCCAGCGCGTAGTAGTTCGGCGCGTCCTGGTGGCTGAAGCGGCCGCCCACACCCTGGTCCACGCGCACCGGGGCGGCATCGAACGGCAGCCGGTACAGCGCGTCCTGCGGCTTGGCCGCGGGGTCGCCGGGCACCGCGTCCAGGACCAGGTCGAACGGGCTGGCGTAGCGCGGGTCGCTGGCGTACAGCCGCGACAGCAGCGCGCTGCCGCGGGCGGGCAGCACCGCGCGCAGCGGCAGCGCCGGGACCGCGGCGAGGTTGTCGGCGCGGCGGAAGCGCAACTGCACCTGCAGCGGCCCGTCCAGGCGGTTGTCGGCCCAGGCCTGCTGGCGCGGGGCCTGGCCATCCACGCGCAGGTAGGCCAGCGGCAGCTCGGCGGTCGCCGGGCGCGGTGCCGGCGCGGGCGCGGGCGGTGCATCGCGCTGTGGGTCCACGGCATGGTCGCCGTAGTGGGCGACGCCGTTGGCGTCCTTCCAGGCATACCGCGTGGCCGCCGCGCCGGCGCCGGACGCCAGGCCCAACCCGCAGGCGGCCAGCAGCAGCCAGCGCGGTGCGGCGCGGGGCCGCTGCCGCAGCGCGGCGGCGGCATGGCGGACAGCGGCGGGGGCCGGGCACTGGCCGGGCATCGGGGCTCCTGGCGCCGGCGTGGGGGAATGCCGGGGGCGGCGCGCAGTATGCGGCAGCGGCGGCCGTGGCTTCCTTATATCGCTCCATCCGAATAAAGAGATTTGACAACGCGAAAAAACGCTGGCATCGTGTCCGCACCATCGAGACCGGCGGAGGGACAGGCCCTTTGATGCCGGGGCAGCCAGCGGACGCGCAAGCGACCGTGTAGGTGCCAAATCCTGCGGGGACCACCGCGTCCGCCGAAAGATGGTTCGATCCGTGCCTTCCGCACGTCGAACGCGAGCTCCGCGAAGCTCGATGGCCGTTCCTCCCCGGATATCGCCATGAGCCTCGTGAATACGCCAAACCGCCCCCTTGCTGTGAATGTGCCGCTCGATCGCCTTGCCGCCGCCGTCGCGCCGGCCGCCGATGGCGTGATCGCGATGCGTGGCGAGGTGGCGGTGGCGCTGCCGCTGCGCCATGCCGGCGTGCAGCTGCTGCGCCTGCGCTACGAACTGAGCGGCCCGGCGGAGGCGCCGGTGGTGTTCGTCGCCGGCGGCATCTCCGCGCATCGCCATCTCGCCGCCAACGCCAGTTTCCCGGACAAGGGCTGGGCCGAAGGCCTGGTCGGGCCGGGCCGGGCGCTGGACCCGGGCCAGCGGCGGCTGCTGGCGTTCGACTTCGTCGGCGCCGACGGCAGCCTGGACGCGCCGATCGACAGCGCCGACCAGGCCGATGCCATCGCCGCGCTGCTGGATGCGCTGGGCATCGCCCAGTTGCACGGCTTCGTCGGCTACTCCTATGGCGCGCTGGTCGGCCTGCAGCTGGCGGTGCGGCATCCGCAGCGCTTGCAGAAGCTGGTCGCGGTCAGCGGCGCGCACCGCGCGCATCCGTACGCCGCGGCGTGGCGCGCGCTGCAGCGCCGCGCGGTGGCGCTGGGCCAGCTGCAATGCGCCGAGAGCCACGGGCTGTCGCTGGCGCGGCAGTTCGCGATGCTCAGCTATCGCACCCCGGAGGAATTCGGCGAGCGCTTCGACGCGCCGCCGGAAGTGATCAACGGCCGCGTCCGCGTCGCCGCCGAGGACTACCTGGATGCCGCCGGCGCGCAGTACGTGGCGCGCACCCAGGTCAACGCCTACCTGCGCCTGTCCGAATCCATCGACCTGCACCGCATCGACCCGGCTGCCGTCGCCGTGCCCACCGTGGTGGTCGCGGTCGAAGGCGACCGCCTGGTGCCGCTGGCCGACCTGGTCACCCTGGTCGAAGGCCTGGGTCCGCGCGGCAGCCTGCGCGTGCTGCGTTCGCCGTACGGCCACGACGCCTTCCTGAAAGAAACCGACCGCATCGACGCGATCCTCGCCACCGCCCTTCGCCCCACCGGAGCTACCGCATGAGCACTGCCCACGACAACGATCTGCCCTGTAGCGCCGCCACCGCCGCGGTGCGCGCCGGCATCGACCGCGATACCGCCTACGGCGCGGTGACCCCGCCGATCGTGCTGTCGTCGAACTTCAGCTTCGACGGCTTCGGCAACAAGCGCCAGTACGACTACACCCGCAGCGGCAACCCGACCCGCGACCTGCTCGGCGAAGCGCTGGCGGAGCTGGAAGGCGGCGCCGGCGGCGTGATCACCGCCACCGGCATGGGCGCGATCAACCTGGTGCTCAACGCGCTGCTGCAGCCGGGCGACAAGCTGGTGGTGCCGCACGATGCCTACGGCGGCAGCTGGCGCCTGTTCAACGCGCTGGCCAAGAAGGGCCATTTCGAACTGATCACCGCCGACCTGACCGATCCGCGCTCGCTGGCCGAGGCGCTGGCGCAGTCGCCGCAGCTGGTGCTGATCGAGACCCCGTCCAATCCGCTGCTGCGCATCACCGACCTGCGCTTCGTCATCGACGCCACGCACAAGGCCGGCGCGCTGGCGGTGGTCGACAACACCTTCCTGTCGCCGGCGCTGCAGAAGCCGATCGCGTTCGGCGCCGACCTGGTGATCCATTCCACCACCAAGTACGTCAACGGCCACAGCGACGTGGTCGGCGGCGCGGTGATCGCCGCCAGCGCCGAGCTGCACCAGCAACTGGTGTGGTGGGCGAACGCGCTGGGCCTGACCGGTTCGCCGTTCGATGCGTTCCTGACCCTGCGCGGCCTGCGCACGCTGGATGCGCGGCTGCGCGTGCACCAGGAGAACGCGCAGGCGGTGGTGGCGCTGCTCGACGGGCATGCCGCGGTCAACCAGGTCTATTACCCGGGCCTGGCCACGCATCCGGGGCATGCGGTGGCGGCGCGGCAGCAGCAGGGCTTCGGCGCGATGATCAGCTTCGAGCTGGCCGGCGGCGAGGCCGAAGTGCGAGCCTTCGTCGATGGCCTGCGCTATTTCACCCTGGCCGAGTCGCTGGGCGGGGTCGAGAGCCTGGTCGCGCATCCGGCGTCGATGACGCATGCGGCGATGACCGCCGAAGCGCGCGCCAACGCCGGCATCAGCGACGGCCTGCTGCGCCTGTCGGTGGGCATCGAATCCAGCGAGGACCTGATCGCCGACCTGCAGGCGGGCCTGCTGCGCGCGCAGCAGGCCGGCGAGGCGGTGGCGCGCAAACGGGTGGACGCGTGAGCAGCAGCGTCGCCGACGCAATCCCGCCGGCCCAGGCACGGGCGGCCGAGGCGCTGGCGCCGCGGCTTGGCCTGCTCGGCACCGGCACGGTCGGGCGCGCGTTCGTCGCGCGCTACCAGGCGCTGCAGCAGCGCCGCCCGGGCTTGCCGGCGTTCGCCTGGCTGGCCAATTCGCGCACCCTTCAGGAGTGCCGGCGCGCGCCGGAGCAGGCGCTGGGCACGGCCAATGCCGCCGCACGCGGCGCGGGCGGCATCGTGCATCTGCCCGCCGACCTGCGCGGTGGCGACATCGTGGTCGACGCCACCGCCAGCGATGCGGTGGCGCAGCGGCATGCCGAGTGGCTGGCGCGCGGGGTGCACGTGGTCACCGCGAACAAGCTCGGGCAGGGCGCGGCGCTGGACCGCGCCGAACGGATCCATGCCGCGCGGCATGCCGCCGGCACCCATTACGGCGACGGCGCCACGGTCGGCGCCGGCCTGCCGTTGCTGAGCAGCCTGCGCGCGCTGGCCGCCGGCGGCGACCACATCCACGCGGTGGAGGGCGTGCTGTCCGGCTCGCTGGCGTGGCTGCTGCATCGCTACGACGGCAGCCGCGCGTTCTCCGAGTGCGTGCGCGAGGCCGCCGCCGCCGGTTATACCGAACCGGATCCGCGCGAGGACCTGTCCGGCGAGGACGTGCGCCGCAAGCTGCTGATCCTGGCGCGCGCCGCCGGGCTGCCGCTGCGCGCCGAGCAGGTGCAGGTCGATTCGCTGCTGCCGGCGGCCCTGGCCGCGGCGGCGCCGCAGGACGTGGATGCCGCGCTGTCGGCGCTGGATGCGCCGCTGGCGCAACGCCTGGCGCAGGCGCGTGCGAACGGCGCCTGCCTGCGCTTCGTCGGCCGCTTCGATGCGCACGGCGCGTCGGTGGGACTGCGCGAACTGCCGCTGGCGCATCCGCTGGCCAGCGGCGCCGGCACCGACAACCGCGTCGCCATCCACAGTGATCGCTACCTGCAGCAGCCACTGCTGATCCAGGGCCCGGGCGCCGGCGCCGAGGTGACGGCGGCGGCCCTGCTCGACGACGTGCTGCGGATCGCGGTGCGCTGATGCGCGGGCATCCGCTGCGCCGCTACGGCGCAGTGCTCGGTGCGGCCAGCGCCTGCAGCAGCGCGGCGTTGAAGCGCTGCGGCGCTTCGACCTGCGGCGCGTGGCCCAGGTCGGCGAACTCGACCAGTTTCGCGCCGGGAATCGCCGCCGCCGCGCGCTTGCCCAGCGCCGGATAGTCGCCCAGGGTCCTGGCCAGCGCCGGCGGCGCCAGGTCCTTGCCGATCGCGGTGCGGTCGCGCTGGCCGATGAACAGCGTGGTCGGCACGCGCAGTTGCGCGAACTGCTGCACCACCGGCTGGTTGAACACCATGTCCGAGGTCAGCGCCTGGTTCCAGGCCACCTGCGCGTGGCCGGGGCCGGCGTACAGCCCGGCCTGCATCGCCACCCAGCGGTCGTACTCGGGTTTCCACTGCCCGCCGTAGTAGACGGTCTGTTGATACTGCCTGATCGAGGCGGCATCGGTCTTGAGCTCCTTCGCGTACCAGTCGTCGACGCTGCGCCACGGCACGCCGGCGGCCTTCCAGTCCTCCAGCCCGATCGGGTTCACCAGCAGCAACTGGCGCACGTCCTGCGGATACTGCAGGGCGTAGTGCGCGGCGAGCATGCCGCCCATCGAGTGGCCGACGAACGCCGCCTGGGTCACCCCGGCGTGGCGCAGCAAGGCATGGGTATTGGCCGCCAGTTGCGCGAAGGAGAACTGGTAGGCCTGCGGCTTGCTCGACTTGCAGAAGCCGACCTGGTCCGGCGCGATCACCCGGTAGCCTGCGCCGGCGAGCGCGGCGATCGCCGACTCCCAGGTCGCCGCGCAGAAGTTCTTGCCGTGCAGCAGCACGACGGTGCGGCCATTGGGCGTGCCGGTCGGGGCCACGTCCAGATAGGCCATCTGCAGCGACTGGCGTTGCGAGGCGAAGTCGTAGCGGGCGAGCGGATACGGGTAGTCGAAGCCTTCCAGCTGCGCGCCGTAGCGCGGCGCGGGCGCGGGCGTGGCGGCGAGGCAGGGCGGCAGCAGGAGCGCGGCGGCGAGCGCGGCGAGGAGCGAGGATCGGCGCATGCGGGCTGGAGGACGTGCGGGGATGCCGCGACTCTAGCCCGGGCCATGCGGCGGCGGCGTCAACGCGCCTCAGCAGCGCGAGTGCACCAGGCTCAGGCAGGCGTGGTGCTGCATGCGCTCGGCCGGCTCCTGCAGCGCCGCCAGCACCTGCTCGGCCTGGGTGCCGAGCACCGGCCGGTACGCGGCCCAGCCGTTGCGGCCCTTGGCCTTGGCCTGGTACAGCGCGCGGTCGGCCAGGATCAGCAACTGCTCCCAGCCCAGGCGGCTGTCGGGATCGTGCACGAACGGGAATTCGGCCAGGCCGATCGAGCAGGTGACCTGGCTGTGGCGGCCGTGATCGAGCGCGAAGCTGTGCGCGGCGATCGCCCGGCACAGGCGTTCGGCGGCCACGGTCAGGTTCTCGCGCGGCGCCGAGCGCAGCACCAGCAGGAATTCCTCGCCGCCCCAGCGCACCACGTAGTCGCTTTCGCGGGTCAGCCTGACCAGCAGCTGCGCCATCTGCTGCAGCACCGCGTCGCCGGTGTGGTGGCCGCCGCTGTCGTTGATCGACTTGAAATGGTCGATGTCGATCAGCGCGAACAGCATGCCCGAGGACAGCATGTCCTGGTCGTTGGCGGCCATGCGCCGGTACAGCGCGATGTCGCTGGGGATGTGCAGCGACAGGTAGCGGCGGTTGCGCAGCTGGGTCAGGTCGTCGGTGAAGCTGGCTTCCTGCAGGCGCTGGTTGGCCGCCTGCAGCGCCTCGGTGCGCTGCCGCACCTGCCGCTCCAGCGCCTCGCGCTGGCGCTGGTTGACCATCCGCGCCATGCCGATGCCGAGCAGCGCCAGCGCCAGCACGCCCAGCCCCAGCAGCAGCTTGTAGAACAGCGTTTCCTGGAAGCGCAGCCGGATCCGCAGCGGCAGCCGGGCCGGCGCCTGCGCCCAGACGCCGGCGTTGTTGCTGCCGGTGACCTCGAACACGTAGTCGCCGCCGGGCAGGTTGGTATAGCTGGCCACGCGCTGGCGGATGTCGTCCAGGCTGCGCCACTGGGTGTCGTAGCCGACCAGGCGGTAGCGCAGTTCCACGTTCTCCGGCGCCTGGAACGAGGGCGCGGTGAACTCGAAATCCAGGTCGCGCGCCTGCGCCGGCAACGGCGTGTCGCGCAGCGCCTGCGGCGCCATCCAGCGGCCCTGCGCGCGGATCCGCTCCACCACCGGCTGCGGCGCGACCGGGTTCTTGACGATGCCGGCGGTGTCCATGCTCACCACGCCGTCGCGGCTGGGCAGCCAAAGCGTGCCGTTGTCGATGAAGCCCTTGCCGTTGCCGGCGCCGTTGCAGCACAGGCCCTGCACGCCGCCATGGCGCTGGCCGCGCTCGTTGAGCAGCAGTTCGGCCTGCAGCGGCGTGCTCGGTTCCTCGATGCGCTTGAGCAGGCTCGCCAGCGGCATCCGGTACACGCCGCGCAGGCCGGCCACCCACAGGCTGCCGTGGCCGTCGTCGGTGATGAAGAACGCCGCGTTCGCCGGCAGCCCGTCGTGTTCGTCGAATTCGGTCCAGCGCGTGCCGTCGAACACCCACAGCTGTTCCGACAGCGTGCCGACCAGCCACTGTCCGCCGGGCAGTTCGTGCACGGCGGTGATGTCGGCGTCGGCCAGCGCCGAGCCGGGTTCGGCGAGCGGCAACAGGCGCTCGCCGCGCAGTTCGTACAGGCCGGCCTGGGAGCCGATCAGCAGGCGCCCGGCGCGGGTTTCGTGGATCAGGCGGATGCGCGTGTCGCGCAGGCCCTCGCTGCTGCCGTAGCGATGCAGGCGGTTGCCGTCGCTGCGGAACAGGCCGTCGCTGCTGGCGAACCACAGCCGCTGCGCGCGATCGCGGACGATGCCGCTGACCTGCAGTTCGCGCAGCGGCGCCAGTAGCGGCGGCAGCGTGGCGCGCCCGTCGCGGTACAGCACGGCGCCGCGGCGGGTGCCGATCCACAGCTGGCCGGGTTCGGCGAGCAGGGTATAGGGCACGTCGGCGGGCAGTTGCGCGCGGCTCAGGACCTGCTGGTAGCGGCCGGCGCGCAGCCGCGCCAGGCCGCTGCCGGTGCCGACCCACAGCGAGCCGTCGGGATCGCGCGCCAGGGTCCACACCAGCGGGTCGGACAACCCTTCGTAGCTGCTGTAGCGGCGCGTCCAGCCGTTCCACAGGCGGGTCGCGCCCTTCCAGCGGCTGCCCAGCCACAGGTTGCGCTCGCGGTCCTCGAAGACCGCGCTGGCGCCGGCGTCCTGGTCGCTTTCCAGGGATTGCTCGACGATGCCGCCGTCGCGCACGCGCAGCAGATAGCCGGGCAGGCCGACCCACAGGTTGCCGTCGCTGTCCTGGTACAGCGCCTCCACCGAACGCCGGGTCACCGCCGGGTCGCCGGGCAGCCGCTGCCAGCGGCCGTCGCGGCGGAACAGCAGGCCGTCGCGGCTGCCGGCCCACAGCCGCCCCTGCGCATCCAGCAACTGCCGCACCGGCGCCTCGCGCGCGTCCTGCGGCAACGGCAGCGGCTCGCTCTCGCCCTCTTCGAAGCGCAGCACCGCGCCGCGCGTGCCGACCCACAGCTCGCGGCCGCGCGGCAGCAGCGCGTAGGCGCCGTCGGCGACGCGGTGCTGCAGGCGCAGGCTGTCGCCGACCACGGCATAGACGCCATCCTGCGCCGCGACCAGCACCGTGCCGCGCGCGTCGACCGCGATCGCTTCGATGTTCAGCAGCGGCGCCTGCGGATCCTGCGGCAGCAGGTTGGCGAAGCGCCCGTCGCGGTAGCGCGCCAGGCCGCGGTAGGTGCCGATCCACAGGTCGCCGCTGGGGTCCACCTGCAAGGCCTTGATCAACGGGCCGGGCAGGTTGGCCGGGGCGTTCTCGCCGAAGGTGGTCATGCGCACGCCGTCGAAGCGCGCCAGGCCGCCCATCGTGCCGATCCACAGATAGCCCTGCCGGTCCTGCGCGAAGGCCTGCACGCTCAGCTGCGGCAATCCCTGTTCCAGGCCCCAGCGCTGGCGTTCGTAATGGTTGAACTGCTTGTCCGGCTGCAAGGCGGCCGCCGTCGGCGCGAGCGAGGCCCATGCTGCCAGGAGCATGGCCAGCGTCAGCGCACGGGTGCACCAGGAAGCGGGGTGGGACTGCAAGGGCATTCCAGTGCCGGTTCGGTGTCGGCGTATCGTCGAAGACGCTATCGGCGCCGATCCGCCGATCTTTATCCGTACTGCAACAAACGCCTGCGCAGCGGTGGCGATCGCGGTGGCCGCCGCGGCGCGCTTCATCCCGGCGGATTCTGCCTGGGCGGCGCCGGCGCACGCGCACGCGTGTGCGTGCAGCGGCGGCGCGATGGGTTCGGGCATGCAGGACACGCCCGGCGCCTCATCTCAGCACTCGATCACGTTCACCGCCAGCCCGCCGCGGCTGGTTTCCTTGTACTTGTCCTGCATGTCGCGGCCGGTGTCGCGCATGGTCTTGATCACCTTGTCCAGCGAGACCTTGTGCTTGCCGTCGCCGCGCATGGCCATGCGGCTGGCGTTGATCGCCTTCACCGCGCCCATCGCGTTGCGCTCGATGCACGGGATCTGCACCAGCCCGCCGATCGGGTCGCAGGTCAGGCCGAGGTTGTGTTCCATGCCGATCTCGGCGGCGTTCTCGATCTGCCCCGGCTTGCCGCCGAGCGCGGCGACCAGGCCGCCGGCGGCCATCGAGCAGGCCACGCCGACCTCGCCCTGGCAGCCGACCTCGGCGCCGGAGATGGAGGCGTTTTCCTTGTACAGGATGCCGATCGCCGCGGCGGTCAGCAGGAAGTCGAAGATGCGCTGCTCGTCGCTGCCCGGGCAGAACCGATCGAAGTAGTGCAGCACCGCCGGGATGATCCCGGCCGCGCCGTTGGTCGGCGCGGTGACCACGCGGCCGCCGGCGGCGTTCTCCTCGTTGACCGCCAGCGCGTACAGGTTGACCCAGTCCAGCGTGGTCAGCGGATCGCGCATCGCCGCTTCCGGCTTGGACGACAGCTCGCGGTACAGCGCCGGCGCGCGCCGCGACACGTGCAGGCCGCCGGGCAGGGTGCCTTCCTCGCGGATGCCGCGCGCCACGCAGGCCTGCATCGCGTTCCACAGTTCGCGCAGGCCGGCGCGGATCTCGTCCTCGCTGCGCCAGCACTTCTCGTTCTCGAACATCAGCGCGGCGATGCTCAGGCCGCTGCGCGCGGCCTGCGCCAGCAGTTCGTCGCCGCTCCTGAACGGATAGGGCAGCGGGGTTTCGTCGGCGACGATGCGGTCGTCGGCGGCGTCGTCCTGGTTGACCACGAAGCCGCCGCCGACCGAGTAGTAATCGCGCGTGGCGATCACTTCCTCGTCGGCGGCGTAGGCGGTGAAGCGCATGCCGTTGGTGTGGTACGGCAGCTTCTGGCGCTTGTTCATGGCCAGGTCGCGCTTCTCGTCGAAGGCGATGCTGTGCCGGCCCATCAGGTTGATGCGCTTGCTGCTGCGGATGCGCTCCAGCGTGCTGGGAATGATGTCCGGATCGATCAGGTTCGGGCGCTGGCCCTCCAGGCCCAGCAGTACCGCCTTGTCGGTGCCGTGGCCGCGCCCGGTCAGCGCCAGCGAGCCGAACACCTCGGCGCGGATCCGCACCACCTCGCCGAGCCGGCCCGGATCCAGCAGCCAGCGGTGCACGAAGCGCTCGGCCGCACGCATCGGCCCCACGGTATGCGAGGAACTCGGCCCGATGCCGATCTTGAACAGGTCGAAGGTGCTGACAGCCATACGTGCCGGAGAGGTGGAAGGCCAAAGACCGTCTATTCTATGCCTCTGGCCCGCCGCGGACGTCCGCAGCGCAGCATCGGAGCCGCCGCCATCTCCCTGACCCTGTACCAGCGCGACGACTGCCACCTGTGCGACCAGGCGCTGCTGGTCCTGGCGCAGGCGCGCGCGGCCGACCTGGAAAGCGTTTTCATCGATGGCGACCCGGCGCTGGAGGCGCGCTACGGGGAGCGCGTGCCGGTGCTGCGCGACGGCGACGGGCGCGAGCTGGGGTGGCCGTTCGATGCGCGCCGGGTGGCGGACTGGCTGGCGGTCGCCTAGCGCAGCGTTGCGTCGCGGTTGCGCGGCGTCATTTGTCTGTTGAATTGTGCCCGGGGCTGGGGCAGTGTGCCTGCGGGGAGATGCAACGCGCAGGGGAACGCCATGGTCAGGAGCCTATGTCTGCTCTTTGGGTGTTTGCTGGGTGGGGTGGGCGCCTGCCATGCGGCGGGCCAGGCTGCGTCGGCGACGCCGCCCAGTGCGACCGTCACCCGCCAGAACGGCCCGACCAAGGTCACGAGCGAGGCCTATACGCAGCTCCATGCCGCGATGTCGCCGCCGGCGCTGCCGCAGGATCCGAAGCAGAAGAAGAAGTTCTTCGGCATCCTGCTCAAGGCGATGGGCGGCGGCAAGGCCACCCGCGAAATCAACGTCGGCATCCGGGTCAAGATCGGCGCGGTGGCGCTTCCCGAGTATCCGCTGCTCACCTACCGATTCGATCCGGATACCGGAAACCCTTCGGTCGTGACCGATGGCGGCCATTCCTTCCCGCTCAAGCGGCTCGAGGCGAACGAAAAGATCCAGGTCGAAGCGGTGTACCGCGACACCACCTCCGCCCACTACGATACCGGTGCGATCGCAACGGCGGTCACTGCGTTGCTGCCGGGTTCCTCGATCGTCAGCGAAGTCGCCAAGCCGGCGATCCAGCATGTTTTCGAGCTGACCGACGCAACCTGGAACGCCATGTCCAGCCAGGCGACGGATCAGGCGTTCAGGGAAGAACTGTCGCCCTACGCCGCGGATGCCAAGACCATCGTCATCGCCTTGTCCGGGCGCGGTGGGGAGCCGTTCGGCACGGTGACGCTGTCCCTGCGCGCGACTCCCACGCTGCTGCAAACGCCGGTGGACGTGTTCCAGTTCGGCCAGCAGGCCATGGTGCGGGGGCCAGCGGATTCGCCGTCGCGGCTGAACGCCGAACTGGCCGGGGTGAAGCGCAGCTTCACCTCGGTGCTGCGTGCCTTGCCCGATTACACCGAGCTGATCAGGGCGCCATCGGGCACGACATTGCGCAGCTTTTGCCGTGCCGCTCGCGAGGAACTGGTGATGCGCAACGGGCTGACCCTGGTCGACAGCACCTACGTCACCTATGCGGTCATGGCCGAAGCGGGCTTCGCATCGAGCGCCAACCGGCTCGATTGGTTCGACGACTGTTTCGATTCCGGCGAGAGGGCGGTGCTGGCCCAGGCCAATGGCATTGCGCCGCCGCCGGTCGCACAGGCGCCGGCCAGCGTCGTTCCGCCCGAACATCTGTTCGCGTTCGGTTGTTGGATGATGGATGCGGCAGGGCCCGACTGCGCCGACAAGGCGCCAGCCGCCGACGCCACGCTGGCCAAGGTGCTGCAGGACGACGTCGCGCTGGCGATCGACTCGTCCTTTCTTGCGACGGTGTCGCTGCGCGACCCGGCGCATGTGCCGAAGGGGGTCGTGATCAGCATGCTCAAGGGATCGGCCGCCTCCTTCAGCTGCTTCAAGCGCGGCATGCTGGTGAGTTCGCGCGAGGGCAAGCCATTCCGCTTCCAGGCCGAGTACCGGGACGACAGGATCGGCGCGCTCGCGATCTATCCGGTTGCGGAAACCGCGTTGAGTTGCACCAACTAACTAACTGAGCGTGCCGATGGCGGGCGACCCGTCCGCCTTGCGCACGGACGAGCGCAAGGCGGATCCATTGCGGCAATCCGCTGCCGAGCGGCGGCAAGCGGTCGCGTCTGGTCGATCGCGTCGTCGGCCAAGGTCCGGCCGCTCGACCGCGGTGCTGCCGCGCTCAATGCGCCCGTCGTGGCGAGGCTCGCGTGCTCATTCTCCTGCCGTGCGGACGGCCGGCGCGATGGCGTGCCGGTCCTCGCTCGCCGGTGCCGCGGCCGCATGCCATGCGAAGCAGCAGATCACCGTGCCGTCCGCTTCCGTGCGTGCCGGTGCCGGCTGCATGCCGGCCTTGCGCAGCACGCGCAACGACGCCAGGTTCTGCGGATACGCCGTGGCGATCGCGTGCTGCAGGCCCAATTCCTGCCGCGCATACGCCAGCATCGCCCGCGCCGCTTCGGTGGCCAGTCCGCGTCCCCAGTGCGCGCGCATGAAGGCATATTTCAGCTCGGCCTGCACCTGGCCTGCCGGATGCACCAGCCCGCAAAAGCCGAGGATCTGGCCACTGCCGCGCTCCACCAACGCAGACATGCCGTAACCGCGCGCGTGGTAGTTGCGCTCGGACACGGCCACCCATTCCACGCATTGCGCGCGCGTCAGCGGCTCGCCATCGCCGACCCAGCGCATGGCCTCGGCGTCGCCGTAGACCGCGAACAAGGCAGCGACGTCGGACAGGCGCAGGTGGCGCCCGATCAGGCGCGCGGTCCTGAAGAGTTCCTGTTGCATGGCCCGAGTGTGGCATGCGCGGCAGGCGCGCGCGACGTCGCCCGGCCTCGTCGCGACATGCGCGAGCGCACGAAACCGCCGGCCTCGCGGTCATCGGCGATGCCGCCGGCAAGGCATGCGCCTCGCCGCGCCGCGCCCGTCCAGGCACAAAAAAAGCGGCGGACCCGACGAGGGAATCCGCCGCCCAGTGGCCGCCTGCCGCGACGGCCTGTGGCGAATCACTTCGCCTTGAACACGACCTTGGTGCTGATCGCGGTTTCGTTGGGGATGGTCTTGGTGTCGGCCCAGTCGCCGCCGCCGACGCCGAAGTCCAGGCGCTTGACGGTGGCCCTGCCGGCCAGCACCGGCTGTGCGCCGGGGGTCCAGGTGAAGGTCAGGGTCACCGGCTTGGACACGCCGCGCAGTTCCAGGGTGCCGTCGGCAGCGTACTGGTTGTTGCCCAGCGAACGGAACTTGTCGGCGCGGTAGTGGGCGGTGGCGAACTTGGCGACATCGAAGAAATCCGCGCCCTGCAGGGTGGAGTCGCGGTCGGCATTGCCGCTCTTGGCGCCGGCCAGCGGGATCGCCACGTCGAGCTTGGCGCCGGCCAGGTTGGCCGGGTCGAAGCTGAGCTTGGTGTCGAAGCCGGGGAACTGGCCGGTGAACACTTCGCCGTCGTACTTGCTGGCGAACACCAGGCTCGAGCCCGGCGCCTGCACGTAGTCGGCGGCGAAGGCGGGGGCGGCGGCGAGCATCGCCACCAGGCTGGCGGCGACGGCGGCGGGGGAGGCGAAACGGGACGACATGGTGGAACTCCTCAGGACTTGGGGGTCAGCCAGCCGCGCGGCAACATCCGCGCCAGGGTGGCATCGCGTTGGAACAGGTGGTGGTAGAAGGCGGCGCCGGCATGCGCCAGCACCACCGCGATCAGGATCCAGAAGCCCCATTCGTGGGTGGCGTGCGACAGGTCGCGCAGCTGTTCGTTCGGGGCGCTGAGCTTGGGCACGGCGACCAGGCCGAACCAGCGGAACGGACGCAGGCCGCTGCTGGAGTCGTACAGCCAGCCGGACAGCGGCATGGCGAAGATCAGCACGTACAGCAGCGCATGGGTGGCGCTGGCGATGCGTTCCTGCCAGCCCGGCGTGCCCGGCACCGGCTTGGGCGCGCCGGCGTACAGGCGCCAGCCCAGGCGTGCGATCACCAGCGCCAGCACGGTCAGGCCGAGCGACTTGTGCGCGGTGTAGACCCAGAAGTACTTGGGCGTCTTCGGCAATTCGCCCATGGTCAGCCCGACCACGCCCAGCAACAGGATCAGCGCGGCGATCAGCCAATGCAGGGTCTGGCTGACGCCGCCCCAACGGTCGGCGGTGTTCTTGGCGGTCATGGCGTGGGTTCCTGGCTGGGGCTGGGCGATGGGGTGGGGGTGTCGGCGGCGGGCGTGGCCGCTGGCGCCGGGTCGGTGTCGGCGCGGCCCTCGCGGGTGGCTTCGGCCTCGATGCGCAGTTCGACGGTGCCGCCGATCACCGACGGCCAGGCGGCGATGCCGAAGTCGGCGCGCTGCAGCGTGGTGGTGGCGGAGAACCCCACGGTGCGGCGGAACGGCGGCAGCGGATGCCGCTTCAACGCGTTGAGGGTCACGTCCAGCGCGATCTCGCGGCTGACCCCGTGCAGGGTCAGCGTGCCGAACACCTTGGCGTGGGTGGCGTCGACCGGTTCGATCCGGGTGGAGACGAAGTGCGCCTCGGGAAAATGCTCGCCGTCGACCAGGTTGCGCGCCAGCGCGGCGCGGTTCCACTTGTCGTCGCCCAGGTCCAGCCGCTGCAGCGGCACCCGCGCGTCCAGCCGCGCGCTGCGCCAGTCGTCGGGGTCGAACAGCAGGCTGCCGGTGCTGCCGGACACGGTGCCCAGCGCCTTGGAGAAGCCGGCGTGCTCGATCGCGAACAGCACGCGGGTGTGCACCGGGTCCAGCGCGTACTGCGCCGGGGCCGCCAGCGCGGCGGTGGGCAGGGTCAGCAGCAGGGCGATGAGGCAGCGCTGGAACATGGGCGGGCCAGGCAACGGGAGTAGCCGGGATTCTAGGCGCAGTCCGCGCCGCCTGCGCCGCTGCCTGCTGCAATGGTTCGTTGCGTCCCGCGGCGGGTGGGCTTTTGCGGCCCCCCGCGGTATAAGAACGCTGCCGCATGCAGGCGGCACGGAGCGGCCGCGTGTGGGCGGCCGGCCCCGGCAGTGCGCCGGTGTTCATCCGCCGTCGATCGTTCACTGCCGTTGGAGCCGATGTCGATGCAAATCCCCTGTCCTCGACGCCTGCGCCGCGGCTGGCTGCTCGTCTGGCTGCTGCTGGCCGGTTGCTGCTGCGCCAGCGCGCTGGCGGCGGTGCCGGAACTGCCGCGGTTCCGGGTGCTGGGCGCCGAACAGGGGCTGCCGTCCACCGAGATCTCGCGCCTGGCCCTGGATCGCGACGGCTACCTGTGGATCGCCAGCGGCGACGGCCTGGCCCGCTACGACGGGCGCGAGTTCCGCCTCTGGCGCCACGATCCGGCCGATCCGCAGTCGCTGCGCTGCAACTACGTGCAGGAGCTGCACATCGATGCGCGCAACCGGGTCTGGGTCGCCTGCGAAGGCGGCGGCCTGAGCATGCTCGATGGCCGGCGCCGCGGGTTCCGTCATTTCAACATGGCCACGCAACCGGCGATGCGCAGCGACGAGGTGTTCGCCATCGCCAGCCGCGGCGACGAGGTGGTGTTCGGCACCTATGCCGGCGGCCTGTATCGGGTGCCCGCGGACGGGCGCGTGCAGCGCATCCAGGCCGGCGACGGCGAGATCGACGCGATGCTCGACGGCGCGATCGTGGGCCTGGGGTTCGACGACGCCGGGGTGCTGTGGGTCGGCACCTTCAAGGGCATGGTGCGTTACGACGGCACGCGCGCCAGCGCCTACCGGTTGCCCGGTCCAGCGGACGCGCAGCAGAAGGTCGCGGCGGTGATGGCGCTTGCGGACGGCCTGTGGGTCAGCGCCGGCGGCGAGCTGTACCAGCTCGGCCACGATGGCCGCTGGCAGCGCGCCGACTGGACCGGCGCGCTGCAGCGCGGGGTGCTGTGCATGGCCGAGGACGGCAACGGCGGCTATTGGCTCGGCAACGGCCAGGGGCTGTGGCACAAGCCGGCCGCCGGCGCGTTGCGCCACATCGGCGAGGGCGAAGCGGCGGTGGCCGGCGCCAACGTGGTGGTGAGCATGTTGCGCGACAAGGAGGGCGGGCTGTGGGTGTCCCTGCCGACCCGCGGCCTGGGGTATCTGCGTCCGGGCTGGCGGCGGCTGGCGGTGCTGGGGCCGGCGCACGGCCTGGCGCCGGACCTGTACGCCAGCCTGGCGCCGGCCCGCGACGGCGGCGTGTGGCTGGCCGGCACCGGCGGCAACGTGTACCGGCTGCAGCCGTCCAGCGGCGAGTTGGGCAAGCCGCTGTGGACGCCGGGCCTGCCCGGCGTGCGCGTGCTGTCGGTGCTGGAGGACACGGCCGGCGAGCTGTGGCTGGGCAGCAGCGCCATGTTGCTGCGCGCTCCGGCCGGCGGCGGCGCGCTGCAGGGCTGGGGACGCACGTCGGCGGCCGATGCCACCCCCGAGCTGGGCGTCAACAGCTGGCTGCGCGAGCGTGCCGACGGCACCTTGTGGATGGCCGCGCCCGGGTTCGGGGTGCAGGTGCGCGCGCTCGCCGACGGCCACGTGCTGGACAACATCCACGGCCCGCAGCGCGGCCTGGCCGCCGCCGCCGATATCGCCGCGTTCGATCTGGCGCCGGACGGCACGCCGTGGCTGGCCGCCGAACGCCTGCATTACTGGGATGCCGCCGCCGGGCAATTCCGCACGCCGCCGGAGTTCGCCGGCGAGCGGGTGCAGTCGTTCGCCTTCGCCGATGCGCAGACCTTGTGGGTGCACCGCCTGGCCGGGCTCGAGCTGTGGCGCCGCGAGGGCGGCCACTGGCGGCAGGTGCATCGCTATGCGGCGGCCGAGGGCGTGCCGGCGACCGAGTCGCAGGGCCTGGTCGTCGACCAGCAGGGCCGCGCCTGGCTGGGCACGCGCCGCGGCCTGTTCCGGGTCGATCCGCGGCACGCGCCCGCCGTGCGCGCGTTCGGCACCCGCAACGGTTTGAGCAGCCAGGAAATGGTCAAGCGCGGGCTGTTGATGGCCGCCAACGGGGTGCTGGTGGCCGCCGCGGCCGATGGCAGCGTGGCGCTGCTGGACACGCGGTTGCCGGATCCGCCGCCGGTGTCGTTGACGCTGAGCATGGAGAGCGTGCAGGTGCGCCGCGGCGAGCGGCTGCTGGCGCTGCCGGTGAACGGCGGTTTCGCCCTGCAGCCGGACGACCGCGACCTGCGGGTGGTGGCGCGGCTGCTGTCGTTCGTCGATCCGGAGGGGATCGGCTACCGCTTCCGCCTGTCCGGCTACGACCGCGACTGGGTCGCGGTCGGCGCCGCCGGCGAGCGCACGCTGCCGCAGCTGCCGGCCGGCGAGCACGTGCTCGAGGTGCAGGCGCGCACCCGCGACGGCGCCTGGTCGCCGACCCTGCGGCTGCCGTTCCGGGTCTATCCGCCGTGGTGGCGCAGCGTGTGGGGCATCGCCGGGCTGCTCGCCGCCGCCGCGCTGCTGCTGCTGGTCTCGCTGCGCGCCTACCGCCGCCGCCTGCGCCGCCAGCATGCCTGGCAACTGGCGCTGCACAAGCAGGAGGTGGCCGAGCAGGCGTCGCTGGCCAAGACCCGTTTCCTGGCCACGCTGGGGCACGAGGTGCGTACGCCGATGACCGGCGTGCTCGGCATGAGCGAACTGCTGCTGGCCACGCCGCTGGATCCCAGGCAGCGCGGCTACACCGAATCGATCCGCCGTGCCGGCACGCATCTGCTGCACCTGGTCAACGACGCGCTGGACCTGGCGCGGATCGAGGCCGGGCGCCTGCAGCTGGATCTGCAGCCGTTCGCGCTGCAGGCGCTGATCACCGACGTGGTGAACCTGATGGCGCCGCTGGCGCAGGCGCGCGGGCTACGCTTCGAATGCCACGACACCTTGCCGGGCGCGGTGACCGTCAATGGCGATGCGGTGCGGGTGCGGCAGATCCTGCTCAACCTGATCGGCAACGCGATCAAGTTCACCGCCAGCGGCTCGGTGACCCTGCACGTGTCGCCGCTGCAGAGCGGGCACGGGCTGTGCGTGGAGGTCGCCGACACCGGCCCGGGCATCAGCGCCGAGCAGCAGGCGCGGCTGTTCCAGCGCTTCGAACAGGGCGAAGGCCCGCGCACCGCCGCCCGCTACGGCGGCAGCGGGCTGGGCCTGGCGATCAGCCAGGAACTGGCGATGGCGATGGGTGGGCGCATCCAGGTCGACAGCCGGCTCGGGCATGGCGCGCGCTTCCGGGTGACGCTGCCGCTGCGCTGGCAGCCGCGGCCCGCCGAGGCGGTCACCGTGGTGCCGCTGCCGACGCGGGTGCAGGCGCCGTTGCGGATCCTGCTGGTCGAGGACGAACCCACCGTGGCCCAGGTGATGGCCGAACTGCTGCGCGGCCGCGGCCACCACGTGGTCTGCGCCGCGCACGGGCTGGAGGCGCTGACCGAAGTGACCCAGGCCAGCTTCGACCTGGGCCTGCTGGACCTGGACCTGCCGGCGCTCGACGGCCTGGCGTTGGCGCGACAGCTGCGCGCGCTCGGCTACGCGTTCCCATTGATCGCGGTCACCGCGCGTTCCGACGGCGAGGCCGAGGCCGCGGCCAAGGCGGCCGGTTTCGCCCGCTTCGTGCGTAAGCCGGTCACCGGCGACATGTTGGCCGAGGCGATCAGGGGCGCGATGGAGTCGGGGGGCGGGACGCAGGACTAGGGACTCGGGACTAGGGACTAGGGACTCGGGACTCGGAAAGCGCGTCTTCTAGCCGGACGGCGCAGTGGAGTCGCAGGCTACGCCCTCTGCATTCCGAGTCCCCAGTCCCGAGTCCCGAATCCCGAATCCCGAATCCCGTCTGTTGCCAGCAACGGCGCTTATCGCCGACGATGGCGGCGGGCATCGCGGGGAAACGCTGCCCATGCTCAGGGAGATGACGATGCGGTCCAGAAGGATCTTGGGATGGCTACTGCTGCTGTGGTCGACGGCCGTCGCCGCGGCGGTGCCGCCGACGCCGCAGCCGCGCCAGCTGACCGTGGCCGACGGACTGCCGTCCAACAGCATCAACGGCTTCGCCGAAGACCAGCTCGGCTACCTGTGGCTGGCCAGCAGCGACGGCCTGGCGCGCTTCGACGGCCGCGGCTACCGCATCTGGCGGATCGAGGACGGGCTGCGCGACAACAAGATATGGACCGTGCATGTCGATGCGCAGAACCGGGTCTGGTTCGGCACCCAGAACGCCGGCATGGGCATGCTTTCGGCGGACCGGCGCACGTTCCGCTACTACGACCGCAGCAACTACCCGCAGATCGGCGGCGCCACGGTCTGGGCGATCGCCTCCACCCCCGACGGCAGCATCTGGTTCGGCACCGCCAACGGCGGCCTGGACCGGCTGCAGCCGGACGGCAAGCTGAGCCGCTACATGCCGATGCCGGGCGACGAGCGCAGCCTGCCGTCGCCGACGGTGACGTTCCTGGCGACCACGCCCGACGGCACGCTGTGGGTGGGCACGCGCGGCGGCCTGGCGCGCTGGACCGGCCGCGATTTCGAGCGCTTGCCGGCCTCGGCGCTGCCGCGGCCGGAGGTGCAGGGGCTGACCCCCGAGCGCGACGGCAGCGTGTGGGTGGCCACCCAGGGCGGGGCGCGCCTGCTGCGCGGCGACGGCAGCGCGGTGGTGCCGTACTGGCGCAACATGCCCAGCGAGAGCGTGCTGGGCATGCTGGTCCACGACCGCCACGGCAATCGCTGGTTCGATACGCTGGACGGCCTCGGCCGCGAGAGCGAGGCCGGGCAGATCCGCAACGTGCCGCTGTACAGCAATTCCGCGCACGGCCTGGTCAAGCCCAACTGGTCGCTGGCGTTCGAGGACCGCGAGGGCGATCTGTGGTTCGCCAGCTTCAACGCCGGCCTGTGGTACCTGCCGGCCAACTGGCGGCAGTTCTCGGTGCTGTCGCACCGGGTCGACGACCCGGACTCGATGGGCAATCCCTACGTCATCGCGACCGCTCCCTCGCGCGACGGCGATGTGTGGCTGGCGGGCACCCGCGGGGTGCTGGACAAACTGGATCCGGCCACCGGCGTGGTGCGCCACCACATCCTGGCCATGTTCGAACGCACCTGGCCGCGCGCCATCGTCGAGGACGGCCAGGGCCGGGTGTGGGCGGCGGCGCTGGGGGCGGTGCTGCGCTACGACCCGGCCAGCGGCGAGGTGCGGCGCTGGGGCAGGCAGGACGGCGCCGATGCGCCGATGCCCGGCGAGGTGGACCGGATGACGGTCGGCAGCGACGGCCGCGTGTGGCTGTTCGGCGAGGTCGGCGGTGCGCAGGTGCGCGACCTGGATGGGCACGTGCTGCGCAACATCGCCCTGGGCGCGGACGGGCTGCCGCCGGAGCTGACCGTGGACGACGCCCGGCCCGGCCCGCTGGGCCAGCCCTGGCTGCTCGGCCAGCACGGCGTGCTGGCCTGGGACCCGGCCAGCGAGCGCTTCGAGCAGGTGCCCGGCGCGCCGGCGCGGGCGCTGAGCGCCTTCACCATCACCGACGACAACGTGGTCTGGCTGGCCAGCGTCGGCCGCCTGGAACGCTACCTGTGGGACGGCGCGCGCCTGAGCCTGCTCGACCGCATCGACGCCGAGCAGGAGTTCCCGTCGCTGGCGCCGAACGGGCTGGTGGTCGATGCCAGCGGCGTGGCCTGGTTGAGCAGCGTGCGCGGCCTGATCCGGGTCGATCCGGCGAGCAAGGCGATCCGCTCCTACAGCGTGCACGACGGCCTGCCCAACCAGGAGTTCCGCACCCAGACCCTGACCCAGGCGCGCAGCGGGCAGATCCTCGGCGGCACCCCGGACGGCGTGGTGCTGTTCGAGCCGGCGCAGGTGGTGCCGTCGCGGCGGCAGCCGCCGCTGGTGATCGAGCGCATCGGCGTGCGCCGCGGCGAGCGCGCGCTGGACCTGCTGCATGCCGGCAGCATCGTGCTGCAGGAAGGCGACCGCGACCTGCACGTGGTCGCCCGCCTGCTGTCGTTCTCCGATACCGACGCCAACACCTACAGGTTCCGGCTCAGCGGCTACGACCCGGACTGGGTGGATGTCGGCGCCAGCGGCGAGCGCCTGTTCTCGCGCCTGCCGTCCGGCCACTACACCCTGGAGATGCAGGCGCGCACCGCCGACAAGGTGTGGTCGAAGGTGACCACGCTGCGCTTCCGCGTGCTGCCGCCGTGGTGGCGCAGCCCCTGGGGCCTGGCCGGGCTGGCGCTGTTGGCGCTGCTGGCGCTGTGGCTGGTCGCGCACCTGTACCGGCGCCGCCTGCGCCGGCGCAACGCCTGGCAACTGGCCTTGCACAAGCAGGAGCTGGCCGAGCAGGCATCGCTGGCCAAGACCCGTTTCCTGGCCACGCTGGGGCACGAGGTGCGCACGCCGATGACCGGCGTGCTGGGCATGAGCGAACTGCTGCTGGCCACGCCGCTGGATCCCAAGCAGCGCGGCTATACCGAGTCGATCCGCCGTGCCGGCGCGCACCTGCTGCGCCTGGTCAACGATGCGCTGGACCTGGCGCGGATCGAGGCCGGGCGCCTGGAGCTGGACCGGCAGCCGTTCGACCTGGGCCAGCTGATCGCCGAGCTGGAGGCGATGATGGCGCCGATGGCGCACAGCCGCGGCCTGGACTTCGCGCTGGACAACGCGATGCCGGCCGACGTGACCGCCAACGGCGATGCGACGCGGGTGCGGCAGATCCTGCTCAACCTGCTCAACAACGCAATCAAGTTCACCGACCGCGGCGGCGTGACCCTGCGCGTGGCGCCGCTGCACGAGCGCCAGGGCGTGCGCTTCGAGGTCGCCGACACCGGCCCGGGCATCAACGCCGAGCAACAGGCGCGGCTGTTCCAGCGTTTCGAGCAGGCCGATGGGCCGCGCACCGCCGCCCGCTACGGCGGCAGCGGCCTGGGCCTGGCGATCTGCCAGGAACTGGCGGTGGCAATGGGCGGGCGCGTGGAGCTGCACAGCAAGCTCGGCGTCGGCACCCGCTTCATCGTCGACCTGCCGCTGCCGTGGATCGCCGAGCCGCTGCATTCCGGCACGCGCGGCGAGCGCGAGGCGCAGGCGGCGACGCGGCCGCTGCGCATCCTGCTGGTCGAGGACGACCCTACCGTCGCCGAAGTGGTCAGCGGCCTGCTGAGCGCGCGCGGGCACCACATCACCCATTCCGCGCACGCCCTGGCGGCCTTGACCGAGGTGGCGGGGAGCAGCTTCGACGTGGCCTTGCTGGACCTGGACCTGCCCGGCCTGGACGGCCTGGCGCTGGCGCGGCAACTGCGCGTGTTCGGCTACGAGATGCCGCTGATCGCGGTCACCGCCCGCGCCGACGCCGATGCCGAACCGCAGGCCCGCGCGGCCGGCTTCGACGGCTTCCTGCGCAAGCCGGTGACGGGCGACATGCTGGCCGAGGCGATCGAGGCGGTGCTTGAGGGCCGGGATTAGGGATTGGGCATTCGGGATTCGCAAAAGCGGCAGCGGTCACGATGCGCTTTTACGACTCCCCAATCCCGACTCCCCAATCCCGGCTACTCCGCCACTTCCTCCACCTTCTTGTCCGGATGCGGCCGCGTGTCCGGCAGCTGCCAGAAGATCAGGGTCGAGGTCAGGGTGATCGCGCCGACGCAGACGAAGGTGGCGTGCAGCGCGGCGGTGGCGCCGTGGGTGTCGCCGAGGTGGTCGTTGAACGCGGCCAGCAGGCTGCCGGCCGCGGCGGCGCCGAAGCCGGTGGCCAGCATCATCACCATCGACAGCAGGCTGTTGCCGGCGCTGGCCTGGTCGCGGTCCAGGTCGCGCAGCGTCACCGTGTTCATCACGGTGAACTGCAGCGAATTGACCGCGCCGAACAGCGCCAGCTGCAGCAGCCGCCAGCCCAGCGGCTGGCCGGCGTCGAACAGCATGAAGCTGGCCATGGCGACGCCGACCAGCACGGTGTTGGTCATCAGCACCCGGCGATAGCCGTAGCCCTGCACCAGCTTCACCGCCGCGCGCTTGGCGGCCATGCCGGCCAGCGCCACCGGGATCATCATCAGGCCCGCGCGCATCGGGCTCATGCCCAGGCCGACCTGCAGCAGCAGCGGGATCAGGAACGGCATGCTGCCGCTGCCCACGCGCGCGAACAGGTTGCCGAGGATGCCGATGCGGAAACTGACCACCTTGAACAGGTGCAGCGGGAACAGCGCCGCCGGCGCGTTGGCCGCGTGCAGCCAGTAGCCGATCAGCGCGGCCAGGCCGGCGATGGCCAGCAGCATCACGAACGCATGGCGCAGGCCCAGCTCGGAGATCCCGTCCAGCGCCAGCGACAGCGCGATCATGCCGAAGGCCAGCATCGCGTAGCCGATCAGGTCGAAGCGGGTGCGTTGCTCGCCGTGGAAATCGGGCATCACCTTCAGCGCCGCGGCGAAGCCGATCGCGCCGATCGGCAGGTTGATCAGGAACACCCAGTGCCACGAGGCCACCTGCACCAGCCAGCCGCCCAGGGTCGGCCCGACCAGCGGCCCGATCAGCGCCGGGATCGCGATGAAGCTCATCGCGCTGAGGAACTGCTCGCGCGACACCGAGCGCATCACCGCCAGGCGCCCGACCGGCAGCAGCATCGCCCCGCCGATGCCCTGCAGCACCCGCGCGGCGACCAGGTAGGGCAGGCGCGGCGCGGCGGCGCACAGCAGCGAGCCGAGGGTGAACAGCACGATCGCGGCCAGGAAGGTGCGGCGCGTGCCGTAGCGGTCGGCGATCCAGCCCGAGGCGGGGATGAACATCGCCACCGCCAGCGCATAGCTGAACACCACCGACTGCATCTGCAGCGGACTCTCGCCCAGGCTGCGCGCCATCGCCGGCAGTGCGGTGTTGACGATGGTCGCGTCCAGCATCTGCATGAAGATGGCCAGCGACACCAGCCACAGCAGCGGCCGGAAACTGCGGTCATTCGGAACCGAAAGCGGATCGGGGGAGGGCGCGGACATCGGCACGCACGGCAACGCGAGGGGCGCATAGGATCGCGCAGATCGCGTCGCGGTGTCGTGCAGCAGCGGGCGGTTGTGGCGCATGCTGCACGCTGCGGTCTGGTGGCGATGGCGGATCGGGCAGCGTCGCGGCGGCGCGTGGCTGTCCGATGCCGTCGGGTTCATGGCTTCGTTCGTCGCGACTGAAGTCGCTCCCACAGGGATTTGCGGCGGGCTTGCTGGGTGCACTGCGGGAGGGACTTCAGTCCCGACGGTGTCCGACGCCGTCAGGCTTACCGCTTCATGTGTCGCGGTTGAAACCGCTCCTACAAAGAGCTTGCGGAAAGCCGGCTGGGTGCACTGTAGGAGGGGCTTCAGCCCCGACGGTGTCCGACGCCGTCAGGCCTACCGCTTCGTGTGTCGTGGTTAAAACCGCTCCTACAAAGAGCTTGCGGCAAGCCGGCTGGGTGCACTGTAGGAGGGGCTTCAGCCCCGACAGTGTCCGACGCCATCGGGTCTACCACTTCGTTTGTCGCGGCTGAAGCCGCTCCTACAGAAAGCGTGCGGTGAGCCGGCCGGGTGCATTGTGGGACGGGCTCAGCCCCGACGGTGTCCGAGGCCATCGGGTCCACCACTTCGCTTGTCGCGGCTGAAGCCGCTCCTACAGAAAGCGTGGGGCGAGTCTGCCGGGTGCACTGTGGGAGGGACTTCAGTCCCGACTGCAGGATGGCGGAAGCGCGGGTTGCGTCGATCCGCGCATCCGATATGGGCGCAAGGCGCCCATATCGGATGCGACGACTTGCTGCGCGCGGCTATGCCTGCGCGCGGCGGCTGTGCCGCTGCACTGCGGCGACCAGGGCGCCGACGTGCTCGGGCTGCATGTCCGGCGACAGGCCGTGGCCGAGGTTGAACACGTGCCCGTCCGCCGAGCCGTTGCCGTCGGCATAGCTGCGCAGCACGCGCTGCACCTCGCGTTCGATCGCCGCCGGCGAGCCGTACAGCGTGGCCGGGTCCAGGTTGCCCTGCAGCGCGACGCGGCCGCCGGTGCGGCGCGCGGCATCGGCCAGGTCGATGGTCCAGTCCACGCCCAGGCCTTCGGCGCCGGAGGCGGCCAGTTCCTCCAGGTAGGGTGCGTTGCCCTTGCCGAACAGGATCAGCGGGGTGCGCTCGGCGCCGTCGCCGCGCGGCAGTTCGCGGGCGATGCGCTGCAGGTAGGGCAGCGAGAACTCGCGGTACATCGCCGGGCTGAGCACGCCGCCCCAGGTGTCGAACACCTGCAGCGCCTGCGCGCCGGCCGCGCGCTGCGCGGCCAGGTAGGCGATCACCGCGTCGGTGTTGACCGACAGCAGCTGGTGCAGCGCCGCCGGCTCGTTCAGCGCCATCGCCTTGATCCGCGCGTAGTTGTCGCTGCCGCCGCCCTCGACCATGTAGCAGGCCAGCGTCCACGGGCTGCCGGAGAAGCCGATCAGCGGCACGCTGCCGTCCAGTTCGCGGCGGATCACCCGCACCGCGTCCATCACGTAGCGCAGCTCGGTTTCCATGTCCGGCACGCCGAGCCGGGCGATCGCCGCCGCGTCGCGCACCGGGTGGCGGAACTTGGGGCCTTCGCCTTCGACGAAATACAGTTCCAGGCCCATCGCATCGGGGATGGTGAGGATGTCGGAGAACAGGATCGCCGCGTCCAGCGGGAACCGCGCCAGCGGCTGCAGGGTCACTTCGCAGGCCAGTTCCGGGGTCTTGGCCATGGCCAGGAAGCTGCCGGCGCGGGCGCGGGTGGCGCGGTACTCGGGCAGGTAGCGCCCGGCCTGGCGCATCAGCCACACGGGGGTCTGGTCCACGGGCTCGCGGCGCAGGGCGCGCAGCAGACGGTCGTTCTTGAGCATGGGGATTCCTTAGCGCGGGGCGTCGGCGCCGCGGGTGAACATGACCTGGAAGCCGCGCTTGAGTTGCGCATCGCGGGCTTTCTCGAAGGCGGCGTGGGCCTCGTCCTGCAGCAGGTATTGCTCGCGCTTGAGCTGCGCGCGGCCGCCGATCTGGCCGCTTTCGCGCAGCAGCTCCCAGCCGCCGAACAGGTCCGGTTGCAGGGTCAGCTGGATGTAGCGGGGCGACTCGTTGCCGCCGGGGCGTTGCTGGAGGAAGACGCGCATGACCAGATTGTAGCCGCTGCCGGCGAAAGATCCGCTGCTCAGCCGGCGCGGAAGCCGCGGCGGTAGGCCGACGGCGGCACCCCCAGCGCACGCGCGAACTGCTGGCGCAGCGCGCCGGCGCTGCCGAAGCCGGTGTCGGCGGCGATCCGCTCCAGGGCCATGTCGGTGGTTTCCAGCAACAGCTGCGCCCGGCCCAGGCGCTGGTGGGTCAGCCATCGCACCACCGTGGTCCCGGTGGCCTGGCGGAACTGCCGGGTGAAGCTGCGCCGGCTCATGTGCGCGTGCGCGGCCAGCGCATCGAGCCGGTGCGGCCGCTCCAGCCGCTCCAGCATCCAGTCCAGGGTCGGGCCCAGCAGCGCATCGCGGCGCGTGGCCGGCAAGGGCTGCTCGACGTATTGCGCCTGGCCGCCCTGGCGGTGCGGGGCCACCACCAGCCGCCGCGCGATGCGGTTGGCGACCTGGGCGCCATGGCGCCGGCGCACCAGGTGCAGGCAGCAGTCGATGCCGGCCACGGTGCCGGCCGAGGTCAGCACGTCGCCGTCGTCCACGTACAGCACGTCCGGCTGCAGCCGCACGCGCGGGTGGCGGCGCGCGAAGCGGTCCAGCGCGGCCCAGTGGGTGGTGGCGGGGCGGCCGTCGAGCAGGCCGGCATCGGCCAGCACGAAGGTGCCCAGGCACAGGCCCACCAGTTGCGCGCCGGCGGCATGGGCGCGGCGCAGCGCCTGGCACAGCGCCGCCGGCGCCGGCTCCTCGGCGTCGCGCCAGGACGGCACGATCACCGTGTCGGCGCCGTCCAGTCCGTCCAGTCCGTGCTCGGCCTGCACGGCGAAGCCGGCATCGGTGCGCAGCGGCCCGGGGTCGGCCGCGCAGACCCGCAGTTCGAAGGACGGCAGCCCCGGGCCCGGCTCGAACACCAGGCACGGCACCGACAGGTGGAACGGGCTGATGCGGTCGAAGGCGACCACGGCGATGCGATGCGGCGTCATGGCCCGATTTTAGCGGAAATGCGGCATCGGGCCACTCGTCGGCGCGTCCGCGCCGGCCGACACTGGCCCTTCCTTGCCCCCGAGACCGCCCCATGTCCTCTCCGCGCCGCGCCCTGCTGGTCATCGACGTCCAGAACGACTACTTCGGCGGCCAGTTGCCGATCGCGTATCCGCCGGTGGCCGACTCGCTGCCCAAGATCGTCCGCGCGATGGACGCGGCGCGGGCGCATGGCGTGCCGGTGGTGGTGGTGCAGCACAGTGCGCCGGCGCAGGCGCCGGTGTTCGCCGACGGCAGCGCCGGCTGGCAACTGCACCCGCAGGTGGCCGCGCGTCCGCACGACCTGCTGCTGTCCAAGTCCCGGCCCAGCGCGTTCGCCGGCACCGAGCTGGCCGGATGGCTGGACGCGCGCGCGATCGACACGCTGACCGTGGCCGGCTACATGACCCACAACTGCAACGCCTCCAGCATCTACGACGCGTTCCACCGCGGCCTGCAGGTGGAGGTGCTGGGCGATGCCAGTGGTGCGCTGCCTTACGCCAATGCGGCCGGCCAGGCCAGCGCCGAGGAGATCCACCGCGTGTTCGGCGTGGTGTTCCACAGCAACTTCGCCGCGCTCGCCGATACCGCGCAATGGATCGAGGCGCTGCGCGCCGGCGCGGCGCTGCCGCGCGACAACGTGCTGCAGTCCAGCCGGCGTGCGCGGGGCCTGGCGTGAGCGGCGCGGCGCCGACCCTGGTGCGTGCGCGCGACTACACCGGCGCGCGTGCCTGGGACGCGCTGCCGATCGCGGTGTTCGACGGCGTGGGCGTGCGCCTGCACTGGACCGACCAGCCCTATGTCTGGCACGTCAACGACGGGCAGGAAGTGTTCGTGGTGCTGGACGGGCAGGTGCGGATGCGCTGGCGCTCGCAGGGCCGCGAACGCAGCGCGTTGCTGGCGGCCGGCGACGTGTTCCATGCGCCGGAAGGCACCGAGCACGTCGCCTGGCCGCAGGGCCAGGCGCGCGTGCTGGTGGTGGAGCGCGCGGGCAGCCGCTGAGGGACGGCCGCAGCCGCGCGCTGCGCCGGCTCAGGCGGCGGACAGCACCTTCAGCACCTGCGCCTCGTCCACGTCGGGCACGATCTCGGCGCGGCCGATGCCGCGCCACAGCACCAGCCGCAGGCACCCGGCGAGGTTCTTCTTGTCCAGCCGCATCCGCGCCAGCAGCGCCTGCGGCGCCAGCCCGGCCGGCAGCGCGGTGGGCAGGCCGAAGTCGGCCAGCAGCGCGCGCAGCCGCGCGCTGTCCTGCGCGCTGGCCATGCCCAGCTGCGCCGACAGCTTGGCCGCCAGCACCATGCCCACCGCCACCGCTTCGCCGTGGTTGAGGTTGTCGTTGCCGGGCGCGCCGTAGCCCTGTTCGGTCTCGATCGCGTGGCCGAAGGTGTGGCCGAGGTTGAGCAGGGCGCGCTCGCCCTTCTCCAGCGGGTCGCGTGCCACGATCTCGGCCTTGTGCTCGCAGCTGCGCGCGATCGCCTGCGCCAGCGCCGCCGGCTCGGCGTCCAGCAGCGCGCGGCGTTCGGCGTGCAGCCATTCGAAGAACAGCGGGTCGCGGATCGCGCCGTACTTGATCACCTCGGCCAGGCCGGCGCGCAGTTCGCGCGGCGGCAGGCTGCGCAGCGTGGCGGTGTCGGCCAGCACCGCGCGCGGCGGATGGAACGCGCCGACCAGGTTCTTGCCCTGGGCGATGTCCACCGCGGTCTTGCCGCCGACCGAGGAATCGACCATCGCCAGCAGCGTGGTCGGCAACTGCACGCAGTCGACCCCGCGCATCCAGCACGCGGCGGCGAAGCCGGCCAGGTCGCCGACCACGCCGCCGCCCAGCGCCAGCACGCAGGCGTCGCGGGTGGCGCCGAGTTCGGCCAGCGCCGCGATCGCCGCGCCGAAGCTGTCCAGGGTCTTGGAGGCCTCGCCGGCGGGGATGGTGAAGGCGCCGATCTGCAGCTCCGGGCGCGCGGCCAGCAGCGCCTGGCGCACCTGCGCGGCGTACAGCGGGGCGACATGGCTGTCGCTGAGCAGCAGCACGTGGCGGCCGCGCACGTGCCCGGCCAGGCGCGCGCCGTCGTCGAGCAGGCCGGGGCCGATGTGGATGGTGTAGGCCGGGTCGCCTTCGACCGCGACGCTGCGCAGGGAAACAGTCATGCAATGGGTTCCGGAAGCTTCCACGACGCGGCCAGGCGCACGACCAGCTGCGCGGTGGCCTCGGCGGGATTGAGGTGGTCGGTGTCCAGGATCAGGTCGGCGACTTCGCGGTACAGCGGCTCGCGCACCGCGTGCAGGTCGTGCAGCACCCGTTCGCGGTCGCCGCGCTGCAGCAGCGGGCGGCTGCGGTCGCGTTGCAGGCGCTGCAGCTGCGAGGCCACGCTGACCCGCAGGTACACCACGAAGCCGTGTTCGCGCATCTCGCGGCGGCTGTCGGCATTGAGCACGGCGCCGCCGCCGGTGGAAATCAGGTGGCCGGGAGTGCCGAGCACGCTCTCCAGCACCGCGCGTTCGTGTTCGCGGAAGCCGGCTTCGCCGGAATGCTCGAACAGCGAGGCGATGCTCGCGCCGGTGCGTTCGACGATGGCCTGGTCGCTATCGACGAAGACGAGGCTGAAGCGCTCGGCCAGGCGGCGGCCGATGACGCTCTTGCCTGCTCCCATCGGGCCGACCAGCACGAGATTGGGGGCGGGATTCATCCGCCGATGCTAGCAGAGACGCCGTGCGTGCAGGCCGGCCGCGATGCCTGCGCACGCTGGATCGTGGTGCGACGCGACGCTCCCGCCGGCCCGGCGCGGCCGGCGCCGTGCAGCGCCGCGTGCGTCGCGCCGTGCATGGCGCGACAATGGCGCATCGTCCGCCGAGTGCCTTGCCGCCATGCCCGATCTCTACGCCGAAGCCCTGTCCACGTTCGCCGACCTGTTCGCGGAGGCGCGCAGCAGCGACGAGGCCGAATACAACGCCATGGTGGTGGCCTCGGCCACGCTGGAAGCGCGCCCGTCCTCGCGGGTGGTGCTGCTGAAGGCCTACGACGCGCGCGGCTTCGTGTTCTACACCCACCTGGACAGCCAGAAGGGCCGCGAGCTGCAGGCCAACCCGCAGGCCTCGCTGCTGTTCCTGTGGCGGCGCATGCGCGAGGACGGGGTGCAGGTGCGCATCGACGGCGAGGTGCAGCTGGTCGCCGCGGCCGAGGCCGATGCCTACTTCGCCTCGCGTCCGCGCATGAGCCAGATCGGTGCGTGGGCGTCGGCGCAGTCGCGCACCCTGCAGTCGCGCGAGGAGTTCGAGCAGCGCGTGGCCAAGGCCGAGGCCAGCTTCGAAGGCCGCGAGGTGCCGCGCCCGGACGGCTGGGGCGGGTTCCGCGTGGTGCCGCGCAGCTTCGAGTTCTGGTACGGCGGCAAGTACCGCCTGCACGAGCGCTGGCACTACGCCGCCGATGCCGCCGGCCACTGGTCCAAGCGGATGCTGTTCCCGTGACCGATGGGTTTTCGGTCCGCGCCGCCGCCGCCGCCGACCTGCGCGCCTGGGCGGCGCTGCGGGTGGCGCTGTGGCCGGACGAGAGCGATGCCTTCGGCGGCGTGGCCGAAGCGCTGCAGCGCGAGGACGGGGCCAATTTCCTGGCCTTCGCCGGCGACGGCCACGCGATCGGCTTCGCCGACGTCACCCTGCGCCAGGACTACGTCAACGGCACCGACAGCTCGCCGGTGGGCTTCCTGGAAGGCTGGTACGTGGCGCCGGAATGGCGCGGCCGCGGCGTCGGCCGCGCATTGCTGCGGCAGGTGCAGGACTGGACCCGCGCGCAGGGCTGCAGCGAGCTGGCCTCCGATGCGCTGATCGACGACGCCGCGGCGCAGGCCGCGCATCGCGCCTGCGGCTTCGAGGAAACCGAGCGCGTGGTGTATTTCCGCATGCCGGTGGCGGACTGAGATGGGCCCGCAGCGCATCGTCTGCCTGACCGAGGAACCCACCGAGACGCTGTACGCGCTCGGCGAGCAGGCACGCATCGTCGGCATCAGCGGCTTCACCGTGCGTCCTGCGCAGGCGCGCCGCGACAAGCCCAAGGTCAGCGCCTTCACCAGCGCCAGGATCGACGCGATCCTCGCGCTGCAGCCGGACCTGGCGATCGGCTTCTCCGACATCCAGGCCGAGATCGCCGCCGAGCTGGTGCGCAACGGGGTGGAGGTGTGGATCGCCAACCACCGCAGCGTCGACGGCATCCTCGACTACGTGCGCCGGCTCGGCGCGCTGGTCGGCGCCGGCGCGCGCGCCGAGGCCTACGCCGACGCACTGCAGCGCGGGCTGGACGCCATCGCCGCGCAGGCGGCGGCGCTGCCGCGGCGGCCGAAGGTGTATTTCGAGGAATGGGACGAGCCGATCATCACCGGCATCCGCTGGGTCGCCGAACTGGTGCGCATCGCCGGCGGCGACGACGTGTTCCCGGAGCTGTCGGCCGAGCCGCTGGCCAAGGCGCGGATCCTGGCCAATGGCGACGAGGTGGTGCGGCGCGCACCGGACATCATCCTCGGCTCGTGGTGCGGCAAGCGCTTCCGCCCCGAGCGCGTGGCCGCGCGGCCGGGCTGGGCGGCGATCCCGGCGGTGCGCGACGGCCAGCTGTTCGAGATCAAGTCGCCGCTGATCCTGCAGCCCGGCCCGGCCGCGTTGACCGACGGCGTGCGCGCGATCGCCGCCATCGTGCAGGCCTGGGCGCAGCGCCAGTAGCTGCCGCGGCAACGCTGTTCAGTGCGGCGCGGGCTGGGTGCGGCCGGCGATGCCCAGCCCGAGCAGCGCCAGCACCGCGGCCACCGCGAAGGTGGACAGGTAGGCGGCCGCCACCGACTGCGCCAGCAACGCCGCGAACAGCGAGCCGCCCACCGCCAGCGTGGTCGCCACCGCGATCGCCTCGCTCAACTGCAGCGCCGAACTGTTCGCGCCCTGCTGCGCCGGCGGCGACAGGGTCAGGGTCAGCACCGCCAGGGTCGGATAGATCAGGCCCATGCCCAGGCCGGTGGCGGCCCAGCCGAGCATCGCCAGCGGCGCCGGCAGCGCGGGCAGCAAGGCCAGCGCGGTGCCGGCGATGCCCAGCAGCATCAGCGTGCAGCCGCTGCGCAGGCGGCGCAGGCGCGACCCGCGCTGGCCGTAGTGGCCCTGGTACCAGGAGCCGGCGAACCAGCCCAGCGCGCCGATGCTCAGCGCGACCCCGGCCCAGGTCGGCGACAGGCCGCGTTCGCGCGACAGCAGCAACGGCAGGAACGCCTCGCAGCCGAAGAACGCCGACGCCGCGACGCCGCGCAAGGCGATCACGCTGGGCAGGCCGCGCGCGCCGCGCAAGGTGCCGTCCGGCAACAACCGCCACGCGCACAGCAGCAATACGCCCAGTGCCGGCAGCACCCCGGCCAGCAGCCACAGCCCGCGTTGCTGCCCGGCCAGGTACAGCAGGCATACGCCGGCCGCCGCGCCCACCGACCACAGGATCGGCGCGGCGCTGCGCGCCGGCGCCGCGGCTAGCGCAGGCAGGCGGCGCAGGGCCGGCCGCAGCAGCAGCGCGGCCGGCAGCGCCAGCAGCGGCACCGCCAGGAACACCCAGCGCCAGCCGACATGCTCGACGATCGCGCCGCTGATGCTGGGGCCGATCAGCGACGGCACCACCCAGCCGGCCGAGAACGCGGCGAAGATGCGCGGGCGCAGCGCATCCGGATACAGCCGCGCCACCAGCACGTACAGCGCCACCGAGATCGCGCCGGCGCCCAGGCCCTGCACCAGGCGCCCGGCGAGCAGCATCGGCATGCGGGTGGCGAACCCGGCCAGCAGCAGCCCGCAGACGAAGCACGCCAGGCCGCCCCACAGCGGCAGCGCCGGGCCGCGCGCATCGCTGCAACGGCCGGCCACGGTCATGCCGATCACGCTGGTCGCCAGGGTGCCGCCGAACGCCAGCGCGTACAGGCGCAGGCCATCCAGTTCGCGCGCCACGGTCGGCATCGCCGCGGCCACCGCCAGCGCCTCGAACGCGATCAGCGAGACCAGCGCGACCATGCCCAAGGTGGTGGCGCGGTAGCGCGGAGCGAGCAGCGAATCGGCAGGGGCGGCAGCGAGGGCGGGGCGTGGCATCGCCGGCAGCATGCCGTCGCGGCGGTTGCCGGCGGGTGAAGCGGGATGGTTCATCGGTGCAACCTCATGGCTGGCATGCGCGCGCCATGGCGCGGTATTGCGCGGCAGGCGATGGGCGCGCAGCATGCAACCTCAACCGCACTCGAGGTCAAGCGATGCATGAGGAGTTGAGCGTGGGGCAGGTGGCCGCACGCAGCGGCGTGGCGGTGTCCGCGCTGCATTTCTACGAGAAGAAGGGCCTGATCCACAGCCTGCGCACCGCCGGCAACCAGCGCCGCTATGCGCGCGACGTGCTGCGCCGGCTGGCGGTGATCCGCGTCGCGCAGCGCGTCGGCGTGCCGCTGGAGAGCGTCAAGGCCGCGTTCGCGCAGCTGCCCGATGCGCGCACGCCCACGCGCGCGGAGTGGGCGCGGATGTCCGCGGCCTGGCGCCAGGAGCTGGACGCGCGCATCCTGCAGCTGACCCAGCTGCGCCACCAGCTCACCGATTGCATCGGCTGCGGTTGCCTGTCGCTGCGCCGCTGCCGCCTGAGCAATCCCGCCGATACGCTGGGCGCGCACGGCGACGGGCCGCAGCGCTGGACATCGCCGTGAGCGGCACCGATGCTGGACGCGGCATGACGGCCGGAGCGGTGCGATGAAGGTGGCGGTGTACAGCGCGCGGCGCTACGACGTGCGGCTGCTGGCGCAGGCCAATGCCGCGCATGGCCACGAACTGGTGTTCGTGCAGGATGCGCTGAGCGTGGCGACGGTGCCGCTGGCCGCCGGCTGCGGCGCAGTCTGCGTGTTCGTCAACGACCTGGTCGACGACGCCGTGCTGGCGCTGCTGGCGGCACTGGGCGTGGGCCTGGTCACCACCCGTTCCACCGGCTTCAACCACATCGACGCGCTCGCCGCGCAGCGCCATGGCATCGCCGTGGCGCGGGTCGGCGACTACTCGCCGTACTCGGTGGCCGAATTCGCGGTGGGGCTGCTGATCGCGGTCAACCGGCGCATCGCCCGCGCCAGCCAGCGCACCCGCGACGGCAATTTCGAACTGGACGGGCTGATGGGCTTCGACCTGCACGGACGCACCGTCGGCGTGGTCGGCACCGGCAAGATCGGGCGCATCTTCGGCCGCATCATGGCCGGCTTCGGCTGCCGCATCCTCGGCTTCGATCCCTTCCCGCACCCAGAGTTCCAGGCCCACGGCGGCACCTACGCGGACCTGCCGACCCTGCTGGCGGAGAGCGACGTGGTCTCGCTGCACTGTCCGCTGACGGCGCAGACCCGGCACCTGATCGATGCGGCCGCGCTGCAGCGGATCAAGCCCGGCGCGCTGCTGGTCAACACCAGCCGCGGCGGCCTGGTCGATACCGAGGCGGCGATCGCCGCGCTGAAGTCGGCGCGGCTGAGCGGCCTGGCGATCGACGTCTACGAACAGGAAGCGGACCTGTTCTTCCACGACCTGTCGGCCACGGTCATCACCGACGACGTGATCCAGCGCCTGGTGTCGTTCCCCAACGTCATCGTCACCGGCCACCAGGCGTTCTTCACCGAAGAGGCGATCGGCCAGATCATGGCCGCGACGCTGGACAACATCAGCGCGTTCGAGCGCGGCGCGCCGCTGCCGAATCCCATTCCGCTGCCGCCGCCGCTTGGCGCTGCGAACGGCGTCGCCTGAGGCGAAACCGCGCTAGAAATTGCGGGCGAAGCGCACCGTGCCGGCGCCGTCGGCGCTGCGCACGTCCACGACGAACGTCAACTGGTCGTGGTCGCTGATGCGCACCGTGCCGACATAGTCGGTATAGGCGTCGGTGACCGCTTCGCGCAGGGCGATGGGTTGCCGGCGCCCGCTCAGGTCGGTGGCCACCGCGCTCACCTGGCCGCTGGCCGGCAGTTCCTCGCCGCCTTGCACGCGGCGCAGCGCGACCATCACCAGCGCGGTATCGGCGCTGCGCGCGATGCCGTAGCGGCGCGCCACGCTGTCGCTCATCGCCAGCGTCGGCAGCGCGTTGTAGTGCACGCGCAGCGCGCCCAGGTCGGCCTGCGCGGGCGTGGCCGCGAGCAGCGTGGCCGGGCGCGGGGTTTCCTGCGCCGAGCAGGCGGCCAGGGCCAGGCACAACAGCACGGCGGCAGGCAGGCGGCGCATCGGCGGCTCCGGGTCAGTCGTTGGCGGCGGACAAGGCACGGCCGCGCGCGGCCGCGGCGGCGATGGCGGTGGCGGTCAGCGCTTCGAAGCCGCCGGCCTGGAAGGTTTCGATCGCGGCCTGGGTGGTGCCGTTGGGCGAGGTCACCCGCCGCCGCAGTTCGCTCGGCGCCTCGCCGGATTCGGTGAGCATGCGCGCCGCGCCGAGCACGGTCTGCAGCACCAGCGTGCGCGCCGCCGCGGCCGGCAGGCCTTGCGCGATGCCGGCCGCTTCCATCGCCTCGGCGAGCAGGAACACATAGGCCGGGCCGCTGCCGGAGACCGCGGTGACCGCATCGATCAGCGCCTCGTCCTCGACCCACACGGTGACCCCGGCGGCGGCCAGCAGCTGTTCGGCCTGGCGCTTGTGCGCGGCGCTGGCCTGCGCGTTGGCGAACAGGCCGGTGACGCCGGCGCCGAGCAGCGCCGGCGTGTTCGGCATCGCCCGCACCACCGCATGCGCGCCGCCCAGCCAGCGGTCGATCTGCCGCGCGGTGATCCCGGCGGCGATGGACAGCAGCAGCGGCCGCTGCGCCTGGGCCAGCGTGGCCAGTTCGTTGCAGACGCTGCGCAATACCTGCGGCTTGACCGCGAACACCCACAGCGGCGCGCCGTCGGCCGCCTCGGCCGCTTCGGCGACCGCGTGCACCGCGTAGTCGGCGGCCAGGGCCTCGCGCAGCGCCGGGACCGGCTCGGCGACGCGGATCCTGTCCGGCGCGATGCCCTGCCGGACCAGCCCGGCGATCAGGCTGCGTGCCATGTTGCCGCCGCCGATGAAGGCGATGTCGGCGCTGGAGTGGGCAGGAGGCATGGCGAGGGCACCGAGGACGCGAGTGCGCCTATGGTAGCGGCTGCGATGCCGATGGGCAGCCCGGTGGCCCTTGTCCCTTGGCCAGCGTGGCACTGGCGCGGCGAGCGCCCGGCGCTCGCGTTCCGATGGCCCGCGCTGGCGACAGCCCGCATCGCCAGCGCGGGGTGGCTCAGTTGGCCTCGGTGAAGGCGATCGAGGGCGTGGAGCCGCCCGATGCGGTGCAGCTGCCCAGGTTCAGATTGTTGGTCTCGCCGGTGGTGCCGGCATTGGCGGCGCAGGTCGGCGCGGCGGTGGAACCGTTGGTCGCCGCCACCTTGACCGTGATCGACGAACCGGAATTGAAGTTCGCGCGCGAGCCGCCGGCATTGCCCACCACATTGAACTCGGACGACTTCCACACCGTCGCCAGTTTCACCACGCTGTCCTTGGCGCTGATGCTGTAGGCCGTGCTGCCGTTGGTGAAGGTGATGCTGTCGTTGCCGTTGGCGGTTGCCGTGCCGGTCAGCTTGACGTTGGCCAGCTGCGTCGCCGGCACGTCGGGGGCGCTGACCGCATTGCTGTTGCGGTAGCAGTCGGTACCGCCGTCGCTGAGCCAGCCGCTGGGGCAACTGGAGCCGTAGCCGATCAGCCAGTACTGGATGAACACCGCCGCCTCGCCCTGGGTCTCGTAGTCGGTGGCGTAGACGAACTGCTGCCACACGGTGCAGCCGGAGTGGCCGTTGCAGACGCTGGTGGTGCCGTCGAAGTTGGAGTTGATCTGCAGCGAGTATTCGTTGGGGCCGAGGATGCCGCCGCCGCCGAAGGCGGCCACGCCGACGCCGGTTTCGGAGGTCACGCCGCTGACCTGCGGAAAGCTGCCCACGGTCTTGCTGATCAGGGTGCTGGACTGCAACGCGTAGTCGTAGCCGTTGCCGGTGGTTTCGGTGGCGCCCCAATGCACGCGGTGCGGGATGGGATGGACATGCCGGGTCAGGGTCTTGCAGGTTTCCGCTTGCCAGTCGGTGCTGGGGTAGGTGGCGTGGAAGCAGCCTTCGGCCGGCGCCGGCAGGTGCGCCATCGTGTCGCGCCAGGCGCCGTGCGCGCGGACCTCGGCGGGCGTCATCAGCGATTCGTCGGTGGCCGACGCCGCAGTCGCCACTGGCGCGGCCACGGCGGCGGGGACCTGCAGCAAGCCGACGACACACGAAGCAAGCAGGAATCTGGTCGATGCATCCATTTGGTTGACCTCGTACGAGCCGATCTCATTCGGCGATGGGTCGCGGAAAGCCCGCGGCCGGCGCCATGGAAGCGGAGTTGTTCGAGGCAGGACTTTGACCGACTTAACGGTTGTTGACCCGGTCTGCGGCCGGATCTCCGCTCGCCAGGAAAAGCGATGTTTTTCAACCGCTTGACCTACGACATCTTTCCGACATCGCTTAATCGCATTTGAATATTTCGTAGACAAGCATGCGCCCGTGCTTGCCCTTGCAACATCGCCGGCCGCGGTGCGCGTTTTCAGCGCGCCGCGCGCTCGCCGAACAGCGCGGTGCCGATGCGCACCAGGTTGGCGCCTGCGGCGATCGCCTCGGCGAAATCGCCGCTCATGCCCATCGACAGCGTATCGACCTGCGGATGGGCCTGGCGCAACCGCGCGAACAGCGTGGCCATGCGCGCGAAGGCGGCGCCACGGCGTTCGGCCTCCGGCCATGGCGCGGGAATGGCCATCAGCCCGCGCAGCGCCAGTGCCGGCTGCGCGGCGATGGCCGCGGCCAGCGCATCCACCTCGCCGGGCGCGCAGCCATGCTTGCTGGCCTCGTCGTCGATGTTGACCTGGATCAACACGTTCAGCGGCGGCCGCGACGCGGGCCGGTACCTGGCCAGGGCACCGACCAGCTTGGCCCGGTCCAGCGTCTGCACCCAGTCGAACAGCAGCGCGGCCTGTTCGGCCTTGTTCGACTGCAGGTGGCCGATCAGGTGCCATTCCAGCGGCAGTGCCGCCAGCTCGGCGATCTTTCCCGCCGCCTCCTGCACGTAGTTCTCGCCGAACGCGTGCTGTCCCTGGGTGGCGAGCGCGGCGATCGCCGCGGCCGGCCGGGTCTTGGACACGGCCAGCAGGCGCGCCGGCGGGCGCTGCGCGGCGGCCGCGGCGCGGTCCATGTCCAGGCGGATCTGCTGCAGGGGGGAGAGGGGCACGGGGCGGGCTTCTGGCAACGGGGAAGGGCGCTATACTGCCGCCCGGGGAATCATCCTTCCAGTCGCAGCCCAAGGGGAAAAGCAGCGTATGGATATCGCTGAACTATTGGCGTTCTCGGTCAAGAACAAAGCATCCGACCTGCACCTGTCCGCCGGCCTGCCGCCGATGATCCGGGTCGATGGCGACGTGCGCCGCATCAACATCCCGGCGCTGGACCACAAGCAGGTGCATGCGCTGGTGTACGACATCATGTCGGACAAGCAGCGCCGCGACTACGAAGAGTTCCTCGAGGTCGACTTCTCCTTCGAGATTCCCAGCCTGGCGCGCTTCCGCGTCAACGCGTTCAACCAGAACCGCGGCGCCGGCGCGGTGTTCCGCACCATTCCCTCGGAAGTGCTGACCCTGGAGGACCTGGGCTGCCCGCCGATCTTCCGCCAGCTGATCGACCAGCCGCAGGGCCTGATCCTGGTCACCGGGCCGACCGGCTCGGGCAAGTCGACCACGCTCGCCGGCATGATCGACTACATCAACAAGAACGAATACGGCCACATCCTCACCGTCGAGGATCCGATCGAATTCGTGCACACCTCGCAGAAGTGCCTGATCAACCAGCGCGAGGTGCACCGCGACACGCACGGCTTCAACGAGGCGCTGCGCTCGGCGCTGCGCGAAGACCCGGACATCATCCTGGTCGGCGAGTTGCGCGACCTGGAAACCATCCGCCTGGCGCTGACCGCCGCGGAAACCGGCCACCTGGTGTTCGGCACCCTGCACACCAGCTCGGCGGCCAAGACCATCGACCGCATCATCGACGTGTTCCCGGCCGGCGAGAAGCCGATGGTGCGCTCGATGCTGTCCGAATCGCTGCGCGCGGTGATCTCGCAGGCGCTGCTGAAGAAGGTCGGCGGCGGCCGCACCGCGGCGTGGGAGATCATGGTCGGCACCCCGGCGATCCGCAACCTGATCCGCGAGGACAAGGTGGCGCAGATGTACTCGGCGATCCAGACCGGCCAGCAGAACGGCATGCAGACCCTGGACCAGCACCTGCAGGACCTGGTCAAGCGCAGCCTGATCACCCGCAACCAGGCGCGCGAGTACGCCAAGGACAAGCGCGTGTTCGAGTAGCCGGGATTGGGGATCCGGGATTGGGGATTCGCAACGGCGGGTTTCCGGTCCGGACCCCGCTCTAGCGAATCCCGAATCTCCAATCCCGAATCCCTGCTCCGAAGGAGCCCGCCATGAGCACCATCGACTTCACCTCGTTCCTGAAACTGATGGCGCACCAGAAGGCGTCGGACCTGTTCATCACCTCGGGCATGCCGCCGGCGATCAAGGTGCACGGCAAGATCACCCCGATCACGCAGACGCCGCTGACCTCGCAGCAGAGCCGCGACCTGGTGCTGAACGTGATGACCCCGGCGCAGCGCGAGGAGTTCGAGAAGACCCACGAGTGCAACTTCGCCATCGGCGTGGCCGGTGTGGGGCGCTTCCGCGTCAGCTGCTTCTACCAGCGCAACCAGGTCGGCATGGTGCTGCGCCGGATCGAGACGCGCATCCCCACCGTCGACGAGCTGAACCTGCCGCCGGTGATCAAGACCCTGGCGATGACCAAGCGCGGCATCATCATCTTCGTCGGCGCCACCGGCACCGGCAAGTCGACCTCGCTGGCGGCGATGATCGGCTACCGCAACCAGAATTCCACCGGCCACATCATCACCATCGAAGACCCGATCGAATTCGTGCACAAGCACGAAGGCTGCATCATCACCCAGCGCGAGGTCGGCATCGACACCGACAGCTGGGAGAACGCGCTGAAGAACACGCTGCGCCAGGCGCCGGACGTGATCATGATCGGCGAGGTGCGCACCCGCGAAGGCATGGACCACGCCATCTCCTTCGCCGAAACCGGCCACCTGGTGCTGTGCACCCTGCATGCCAACAACGCCAACCAGGCGATGGACCGCATCATCAACTTCTTCCCCGAAGACCGCCGCAGCCAGCTGCTGATGGACCTGTCGCTGAACCTGCGCGGCGTGGTCGCGCAGCAGCTGATCCCGACCCCCGACGGCAAGGGCCGGCGCGTGGCGATGGAGATCATGCTCGGCACGCCGCTGGTGCAGGACTACATCCGCGAGGGCGAGATCCACAAGCTCAAGGACGTGATGAAGGAGTCCACCAACCTGGGCATGAAGACCTTCGACCAGAGCCTGTTCGAGCTGTACCAGGCCGGCGAGATCAGCTACGAGGACGCGCTGCGCCACGCCGATTCGCAGAACGAAGTGCGCCTGCGCATCAAGCTCGCCCAGGGCGGCGACGCCAGGACGCTGGCGCAGGGCATGGACGGGGTGGAGATCGCGGAGGTGCGCTGAGCGCATCGATGCGTTGCTTTTTATCCAGTCGCTGCGTCTAGGCATCGACGGGTTATTCATCGGGAAGAATGAATGGAACGTCTCTTTGCCTCGGCTGGGATCGCAAGGTCCCTGTGCTATTTGTTCGGATTGTTTTGTTTGGCATGTTTGACGCTGGACAATGTCGCCTTGGCGGCGGGATCGGCGCGTCAGCAGAATCCTGCGTGTGGCTACAACTCATGCGATGAAGCTTCTGCGTATGCGGAATGCAGCGACGAACTCTCCCTGGCCAAGAAGGATCCAGGACTGCAACCCTGGGTGCAGGGTTTGATCTGCTATAACGGCCATGGGCGTAATTCTTACAATATTGTCTATTCGGATCCGTTGGGGCTCGATGCGGGCCTTAACGACTATCAGAATGGATTCGCCTATGTGGCAGGAGCGGCGCCGCTCAATCCTGGGGCTGTCCTGGGTGTGCCTCGCTGCCGGGAGCAGTGCTTCGGCGATCCGATCAATGCAGGTATCGGCAATAAGTTCGAGGCGCATGTCGAGTACCGGGGAGAAGGGGTTTTCCCGCTGTCCTTGGCGGTGACCTATAACAGCTCGCGCGGGATTAGCTATTACCCTGAAGAGTTGAAGGTGTTCGGTCGAAATCGTACACATAGCTATTTGCGCCGCATCAACTATTTCGATACGTCTTCTGGCCCTGTCGTCTATGTTTCGCGCCCCGGTGGCGAGGCGCTGCGCTTCACTCAGTCTGGCTCGGGCTGGGTGCCGGATGTACCGGGCGATGGGCAGCTTTCCATGTCGGTAGATGGCGGAGGAGCCATCGCGGGTTGGCAGTTGCGTGAAAACAAGGGGGGTGTGGAGATTTTTGATGCAAAAGGGCAATTGTCTGAAATCCAGGATGTGTCCGGATTCAGGCAAGTGCTCGCTTACGACGATGCGGGACGCCTTGCTTCTGTGAGGGATGCGGTCGGTCGAGCAATGCGATTCGAATACGGTGCCGACGGGCTGGTTAATGGCGTGTGGTTGCCTGATGGGCAGCAGCTACGCTTTTACTACACGGCGAGCAAAGATCTGGAGCGGGTAAGTTATCCGGATGGGCACGAAGTGAAGTATCTGTACGACGAACCCGACCATATCAGTGGCTATGCGCCGGCTGGAATGTATACGGGATTCATCGACGAGCAGCAGCAGCGTTACTCGACGACAATTTATGCAAAGTCGCTCTATGGGAGCGATGCGAAGGCACTGGGAACCTATCTTGGCGATGCCGTGGATCGACACATGGCGGACTACACCTTCGCCGATGGCGAAACCTATACCACCACTGCGGCCATCACTTCTAGCCTGGGTAGTGTCAAGACGATCGATTTTGCGTTGGTCGACGGTATCGTGTCGCCGGTCTCGATCGTGCAATCGTGCGATAGCTGTACGCCGCAAGACGTGTCTTATGAATATGCTGCCGATGGTCAGGTTTCTAGCATCACGAAATCAGGAGTCATCACGAGTTATGTCTATAACACTAGGGGTTTGTTGGACTCTCGTGTAGAGGCGTCCAATGATGAAACGGGCAAGAAACGGACCACTCAGACCGATTGGAATCCGGATTTCGCCGTCCCGCTAGAGCGCCGAATCTACAATGCGGCAGGTGCGTTGACCGAGAGGTCAACATGGACCTACAACGTTCGCGGCCAAGCGCTGACGGCGTCCCGCACCGATCCGGCCGCTGGCACTATCCGCACGTCCACCACGACGTACTGCGAACAGGCCGATCTCGATGCAGGCTCTTGTCCTTTGCTGGGTTTGGTGACCTCGGTCAATGGCCCGCGCACTGATGTCAGTGACACCGCCAACTACACCTACTACGCCTCCGACGACAGCACCTGCGCCAGCACTCCAGCCACCTGCCCGCACCGCAAGGGCGACCTGTGGAAAGTCACCAACGCCCTGGGCCAGGTGACGGAGTACCTGGCCTACGACGGCGCCGGCCGCGTGCTGTCGGTGAAGGACGCCAACGGCCTCATTACCGACTTTACCTACCACGCGCGCGGCTGGCTCACGGCCAGCAAGGTCCGCGGCACCGACGACAGCAGCGAGAGCGACGACCGCATCACCCGGATCGACTACTGGCCGACCGGGCTGGTCAAGCAGGTGACCCAGCTGGACGGTGCGTTTACCGCCTTCACCTACGACGCGGCGCACCGCCTGACCGATATCGCCGACAACGCCGGCAACACGCTGCACTACACCCTGGACAACGCCGGCAACCGGGTCAAGGAGGACACCAAGGACGCGGCGGGTACGCTCAAGCGCACGCTGTCGCGGGTCTACAACCAGCTCGGCCAGCTGGCCACGCAGGCCACCGCCAGCGGCGACCCGACCGACTTCGGCTACGACGCCAACGGCAACACCACGGCGGTCACCGATGCGCTGGGGCACAAGACCCAGAACGACTACGACCCGCTCAACCGCCTGGCGCGCACGCTCCAGGACGTGGGCGGCATCGCGGCCGAGACCAAGTTCGGCTACGACGCGCTGGACAACCTGACCAAGGTCACCGACCCCAAGGGCCTGGACACCACCTACGCCTACAACGGCCTGGGCGACCTGACCAAGCTCACCAGCCCGGACACCGGCGTCACCACGTACACCTACGACAGCGCCGGCAACCGCGCCACGCAGACCGATGCGCGCAACATCAAGACCACCTACAGCTACGACGCGCTGAACCGGCTGACCAAGGTCGCCTATCCGACCACCAGCCTCAACGTCACCTATACCTACGACGTCAGCCAGACCACCTGCGCCAGCGGCGAGACCTACGCCATCGGCCGCCTGGCGCGCATGCAGGACAGCAGCGGCAGCACCGACTACTGCTACGACCGTTTCGGCGACCTGGTGCGCAAGGTGCAGACCACCAACGGCAAGGTGTTCGTGCTGCGCTATGCCTATACCAAGGCCGGCCAGCTCAGCCGCCTGACCTATCCCGACGGCGCGGCAGTGGACTACGTGCGCAGCGCCCAGGGCCAGACCACGGAAGTGGGCGTGACCCCGGCCGGCGGCACGCGGCAGGTGCTGCTGGGCAACGCGACCTATTACCCGTTCGGCCCGGTGGCGAGCTGGTCCTACGGCAACGGCCGCCCGATGCAACGCGTGCTGGACCAGGACTACCGCCCGCTGGCGGTCAGCGACACCCGCAGCGACGGCCTGAGCACCGGCTTCGCCTTCGACCCGGCCGGCAACCTCAGCGCGCTGACCGCGGCCGGCAACACCGCCCCGGTGGTCAGCCTGGACTACGACGCCCTGGGCCGGCTGACCGCGTTCAAGGACGGCCCGACCGGTACGGTGATCGACGGCTACGGCTACGACGCCACCGGCAACCGGCTCAACGCCAAGGTCAACACCGTCACCCAGAGCTACACGTACCCGACCACCAGCCACCGCCTGAGCGCAGTGGCCGGCACCGCCCGCACCTACGACGCGATCGGCAACACGCTGTCCATCGGCGGCACGGCACAGGAATTCGCCTACGACGCCACGGGCCGGATGAGCCAGGCCAAGCGCGCGGGCACGGTGGTGATGAAGTACGGCTACAACGGCCGCGGCGAGCAGGTGCGGCGGGTGGACAAGACCAACACCTACACGCTGTACGACGAGAGCGGGCACTGGCTGGGCAACTACGACGCCAACGGCGCCTCGCTGCAGCAGGCGATCTGGCTGGACGACCTGCCGGTGGGCGTATTGGCCAAGAACAGCCTGCGCTACGTGCAGCCGGACCACCTGGGCAGCCCGCGCGCGGTTATCGACCCGGTGCGCGACGTGGCGATCTGGACCTGGGACCTGAAGGGCGAAGCCTTCGGCAACACCCCGCCGGACCAGGACCCGGACAAGGACGGCACCGCGTTCGTATTCGATATGCGCTTCCCGGGGCAGCGCTACGACTCTGCCACTGGGTTCAACCAGAACTACTTCCGGGACTATGAGCCTGGCACTGGGCGGTATGGGCAGAGTGACCCGATTGGTTTGCAGGGTGGGATGGCAACGTATGGTTACGTATTGTCGAATCCTTTGACTTTGCTGGATCGCCATGGGCTGGAAAGTGCTATTTTTTACACCGATCCTGCTTATCGCATGGTCACCCCTTCGCCATTTGATCGATGCAGGTTGAAGCCTAGAGCACGGAAGTGCATGGCGAAAGCATTCGGTGTCACAGAGCAAGACGTGGATGCGGTAGCCCTCAAGGGTAATAGCCTATATGCAAGTTCATTTCCAATGTTCTGGGCCGCGAGCGGAGCCACAACATTGCCAAATGAAATTAATTACACTGGTCCATGTCGGGATTTCAATGGTGCCCACTTCATGCTTCATGAGTATTTTCATGTATTTAGACAGTGGGGTAACGGCATGTCAATCGCATCGTATTTATATGAATGGAAAAATGTAGAGGCCCAGGCGGACGCATTTGCTGATAAAAATAAGCAAGTGTTTGATAGATGCATGAGTGGGGGGTGCGAGTGAAGGCGCTTAAGGCGGCTGCGGTGAGTTTGCTGTTGCTAATATCTGGTTGTGTTGGAGATGCAAAGATAACTGTTTCTGGCAGCGCCAAGAATGGAGTGGCGTGCATTTTTAATAGATATTCTGATGGGAGGCTTGTGGAAACTTTCCCTGTGGCTGGGAAATTTAAAGAGATATACGCTGTGTCGGTACTTGCTGAGAAAGATATTGAAATAGTTTGCGCTGGAGTCGTCGTTGCTAGGGAGCGATTGAGCGTCACAAAAGGTGATATCGATTTTGGCGAACTGCCTTGTTCATCGAAATAGGTGAATTAAGATGGGCTGTAACTGCACTCTACAAGAGATTTTTGATAATTATTTTCAGTGGTGCTATTTTTTGACGTGGCTGGAATGGTCGTGGCGACAATTGACCATGAAAAATTTGGTGGATATTAATAATTTGTAATTCTTGGTAGGCACTTTTGTATTTGACTATTTGCTCGGCTTGCTTTATCGGCGCTGCGAAGCGCACGGAGCGTCATTCTGGGCACCCAAATGCCGGAGCCACCCTATGTCGCGACGTCGCCACTTCCTGAAAATCGCCGCCTTTGGCGGCTGCGGGTGTCCCTAGTCATGAATATAAGTAGGGCGGTCAGCGCACTTTTGGTTGCCGCGCTTATGCCAGGTGTGGTCGCAATTTTGATAACTTCTGTGGGGGCGTCAAGTTTTCTAACCGCTGCCGTTGTTTTTGGTATTTTGTATATTTTTTCGCTTCCATTTATTTTAATTATTGGATTTTTTACGTTATTCTTTTTGTTAAAAATAAAATACGGGCCGTTGTTTATGCCTCCGTTGATTGGTTGTTTGTCTGGAATGCTGATTGCGAATTGATGTATGTATGTGGAACTCCCATTCATGACGCCTGGCTGCTTGTGCTGGATGGGCTATTGACGGCAATAGTGGCTGCATTGATATATTTTAAGCCTCGGTTAAATTTTCGACCTCAATCTTAAGGGTCGAATTATCTTGTGTGGTTGAGGTTTGATTATTATTGGGTGTTCGTTGGAAGTTCGGATCAGGGAAGTTGCACTTTAGCGCTTTTTGGCAAAGTCCTTGGTTCATGATGCCCCCACCAAGTGGTCTACCTTCAATCTCATCCTGCTCTGCCGCATGATGCGAAGCTAGCCGCGCACGGTCCCGCCCCTGCGCCTGTTATTTCCTCGTGCCGGAGCCACCCATGCACCAACGCCGCCACTTCCTCAAGACCGCCGCCTTCGGCGCCCTCGCCACCGGCCTGGCCGCTGCGTTGCCGCGCGCACGAGCCGCGGCCAGTAGCGGCGTCGCACCGTTGCCGCGCGGCGCGGCGCGGGTGATTTCGACCTGGGACTTCGGGATCGCGGCGAATCAGGCCGCGTGGCAGGTGCTGTCGCGCAGCGGCGCGGCGCTGCATGCACTCACGTAACCCCTACGCCGCACCCGACGCCGCGCTGCCGGAGGCCGCGCCCGACACGGCGCCCACCGATCTGCTGGCGTCGTTGTTCGCGCCGTCGGGCATCAAGCTGGCCCTGCTGTGCGCGACCACGTTCGGCTGGTATGCGCTGTACTGGTTCTATCGCAACTGGCAGGCGATCCGCCTGATCTCCGGGCGCCGGCGCATCTCGCCGGTGTGGCGCTCGGTGTTCTCGCTGATCTGGATCTTCCCCTGCTTCCGCGCCCTGGATCGCTTGATCGGCGCGCACCGCCGCAGCGTACTGGGCTGGTGGGGACCGGCCCTGGCCTATGTCGGATTGAGCCTGCTGGCGGCGTGGCCGACCCGACTGTCGTTCCTGGCGCTGCTGTCCTGGACGCCGCTGCTCGCGATCAACCAGCGCCTGGTCCGCTTCAAGCGGGCGCGCGGCTTGCGCGAACGCCCGCAGGAGCGATTCACCGCGTGGACGTGGGTGTGGCTGGCGATCGTCGCACCGTTCTTTTCGCTGGCGATCTTCATGCTGGTGGTGAACGTGCTGCTGCAGCAACCGATCCAGGTGAACTTGCCCGCACCCCGCTGAGCCGGCGTCGCGGGGGTTCCGACGCATCGCCGGTCCGGCATGCGGTCGTGATCCGCGCATGAAGTTTCACCTGCAACCACCACCCCGCTTGGTGTCTAATACCGCACCCCCGCGTCGTGCCGATTCCCGTGAGCCTCCCCGATTCCGATCTGCGTCCGGACCTGGACCCTTTGCCCGATGACGGCACCGTCGTCACCGCTGGTCCGTTGACCCCGCCGGCGGATTCGGCCGGCACCGTGCAGGATGCGCAGGCGCTGCGGCACAGCGTGGCCGAGGACGTCCAGGGCATGCTGCTGGCGACGCTGGTGGCCTCGCTGGGCCTGGCGGTGTTCGCCAAGGGCGGGCTGATGATCGGCGGCATGGCCGGGGTGGCGTTCCTGCTGCACTACGCGCTGGGCTGGAACTTCGGCCTGATGTTCGTGCTGGTGAACCTGCCGTTCTACTGGCTGTCGGTGCGGCGCATGGGCTGGGAATTCACCTTGAAGACCTTCGTGGCGGTGGCCGCCTGCGGGGTGCTGACCGACCTGCTGCCGCGCTGGGCGCAGTATTCGGCGATGACGCCGCTGTATTCGGCGCTGGTCGGCGGCGCGCTGGTCGGACTGGCGATCCTGTTCTTCATCCGCCACCGCGCCAGCCTCGGCGGCGTCGGCATCCTGGCGGTCTACCTGCAGCGCAGCCGCGGCTGGAGCGCGGGCAAGGTGCAGATGAGTTTCGACGGGGCGCTGATGCTGATCGCGTTCTTCGTACTGGCGCCGCAACAGGTGCTGTATTCGGCGATCGGTGCGGTGGTGCTGAGCCTGGTGCTGATGTTCAACCACCGCTCCGGGCGCTACATGGGCGTGTGAGCGGCACGTTGCCGCGTGCCTGTCGCGCGCGGCGCGTTCGTGTGGAATCGGTCCGTGTCCAACGGCGATGGCCGTTTCGATGCCGCCATGAAGCGGCATGCGCTGTCGCGCGGCGCAAAGCCTTTGCCCAAGTGCGCACGCTGCGCATATTCCATGATGCGCATTCCATGCCTCGCGATCGCGCGGCCAGCGCAGGCGAGAGAGCCGCATCGGCATGGCCGGCGTGAAGGAATCGGCCCGGCGTGCAACTGTCTACGGGATATCCCGCGTGTCTACGAAATGGCCTTGTCGGCACGATCGCCGGCGGGGCATGCTGGCTGCGCAGGCGAAGCAAATACGCGCGAATGACATGACGCGATCCACGGGAGTCATCGCGCCTGCGAAGGGGAAAACCAACAGATTTCCAGCGCTTGCCGGTCCGGCATGGTGAGCTGCCGCATGGCCGCGCGCGATCATGGGAATGGCGTTTTCAGCTGTCTTTCGAGCACCGAAGGAGAATGCGATGAAGCGTGCGATAGGGTTCGCGGCCGTTGTCAGCATCCTGGTCATGGCGTGTTCGGCCGTGACCCACACTCCCACCGGTCCCGACCGCGGCTCCGTGCCCGCACCGCCGTCGCCGGCCTCCGCCGCGCACGCGGCCGCGCCTGCGGTGCCGTGCGTCGCGCCGGCCAGCTGGTTCCCGCACGCGAACACGCCGCCGCCGAATTCGGCGGGCTTCGTTTCCGACAGCAACTGCGCGTTCCATGTCTGGTCGTGGAACGCCTTCCTGTGGCTGACCCAGGACGTGCAGGGGCAGCCGCGCTTCCAGACCATGACGCCCGAGGGCATCGAGGCCGCGCCCGGCGTGCTGGATCCCTTGATCGGCCGCTCGCAGCAGGCGCGTACGCTGGACCTGATCGACCAGGCCGGTCCCGATGGGGTGATGGTGGACCGCAACGGCCGCGCGATCTATTACTCGATCCACTCCGATGCCACGTTCGGCGATTTCATCCAGAGCAACGATCTGTTGAATCCCGACGCGCTGCGCGCCTTCGATCCGAACACCGCGTTTCCGGTGGGAAGCCTGACCCTGAAGGCGGCCTGGAAAGTGGTGCAGCCGGGCGAGGATGTGTCGACCTTCTACACCCGCCAGGCGCAGATCGTGTCGCTGGCCACGCGCAAGGGCAAGATCGTCGCCACCGGCCAGACCACCACGCAGACGGTGGCGCTGGTCGGGTTCCATATCGGCGGCACGGTGCAGGGACATCCGGAGATGATCTGGGCCACGTTCGAGCACCAGCGCAACGCCCCGGACCTGCCGCGCCCGATGGAGCAGATGCAGCCCAACGACGTCGTCTCCGACCAGGACTGGACCTTCTACCAGGCCGACACCCCGTTCAAGCGTTGCAACGTCAATGCCGCCGGCGCCGGCGCGCTGACCTTGAACGCGCAGGCGCAGACCCTGAGCCCGGTCACCCAGGTGTGCCGCATGGTGCCGTACGGCGGGCAGAAGCCGTGCCCGTCGGGCAAGGACTGCAACATCGACAACATCAAGTCGATGAACGCATCGGCGCAGAGCCAGCTGGCCGATGTGTGGAAGAACTATTTCGAAGTCGGTGCGGTGTGGTTCGTGGCCGAGAACGCGTTGCAGCCCAATTGCACGTTCCAGCCCAATTCGGCGCTGGAATGCATTCCGTCGCCGACCCCGCAGGGCGCGCCGCCGCTGCTGACCGGCTCGATCCGCCTGTCCAATTCCACCATCGAGACCTTCACCCAGGTGCAGAGCACGCAGGACAACTGCTTCGCCTGCCACAACACCACCCAGGTGATTTCGCCGGACCCCAAGGTGAAATCCCTGCCTGGCCTGAACGTCAACCTGAGCCACGTGCTGATCAACGACTACCTGAAAGCGCAGGCGACGTCGCAGGCCAAGTCGGCGCCGAAGCGCTGACGGCACGCCATCTCATCCGGACGAGGAGCGAGGATCATGTCCAGCAGCATTTTTCGAGTGCATCCGGCCATCGGCATCGGCAGGGTCGGCGACAGCCAGGAGTTCTATCTGGCCCCGGTGACCGCGGCCGGCACGCGCGGCGCCGACGGCCTGATGGGCGGCTTGCCGGTACAGCCGGGAACCGAGGACACGCCGATCACCGCGGAGGATTTCCGCGATGCCGACGGCAACGTCAAGCGCCAGGCCGCGCGGTTCCGCATCTATGCCTATCCCAGCGGCAGCTCCGGGGTCTATCCCAACGGCGGCGGCGTGCGCGTGGACGTGGGCAGCACGGTCGACGGCAAGACGGTCAAGGACATCGTCTGGACCGTGCACCTGGCCAACAAGAAGCTCAACAACTATTCGACGGTGAGCAAGGACGGCTTCATCGGCATCGAGGCGTATCCACCCTCGCCGCAGAGCCCGCTGCTGCTGCGCAATCCCGACTACGCAGGCACCAGCGATCCCAACGATCCGGTCCGCCTGCGCCAGCTGGTCATCGACCCCGGCCCGCGCGCGATCAGCGCCGCCGGCGGGGCCGGCAAGCTCGTCGACTTCGACAAGCCCACCGCGGCCAGCTACGCCGATGCGTCCGGCAGCATCCAGACGGTGGACTATCCGAAGAGCTTTCCCGACGATTTCCATCAGTTGCACGAACCGCTCGGTCCGATCGACTCGCTGGGCGAGCTGCACGTGGAGCAGGACGGCGGGCTGATCGTCGCCGGCGGTTTCGCCAGGACGGTGGCGGTGGTGCAGAACGGACAGTGGCCGCCGTTGAACGACGCGACCGAGAACGGCCTGTGGTTCGACGACGCGGCCGACGGCCCGGTCAACGCGGTGCTGATCTTCGGCGACGGCACCACCGCGAGCGTGCAGGGCGCGTGGTACGTCACCGGCGATCCGGGCTATGCGCCGCAGACCCGCAACGTGGTCTCGACCTGGGACGATGTCTACGACGTGTGGGTGCGCCAGCTCGGACTGGTGCCCTCGCTCTACGCCGGCAACGGCTTCGTCGCCAGCTACCAGCCGTCCTTCAGCGACGACATCCAGCCGATCTTCCATGCGGCGATGCTGCAGCGCTGGAATACCAACCTGCCGTCCGGCGCGGTCCGCGGCCACGACATGATCGGCGCGATCACCCCCAGCGACGATCCCACCGCCAAGATTCCCAACCTGAAGACGCTGATCCGCGATCCGGATTCGACGGCCGACATCAAGACCGGCTCGCCGATGATGCCGCTGTCGCTCGGCGACGCGGCTAAGAGCTTCCTGACCGTCAGCCCGACCCAGTATTTCCTGCTCGGCCAATGGCACGCCAGGACCTATGCGCAAGGCCCCGGGCCGGCGCTGGGGCCGGGCGAGGCGCTGGACCGCATCACGCTGGAGAACTGCCTGGGCGGCCGCTACAGCCCGGGCATCGAAGTGTCGTTCCCGATCCGCGACGTCAACCTCTACGTGCAGGACTGGCAGGCGCAGGACTGCGGGCCGTTCCGGGTGCGCCAGGCGCCGCTGGACTACAGCAAGGCGACGCCCGGCACGCCGTTCCTGAGCTTCGGCTACGTGCCGCTGCAAACCCAGCCGGTGGAGCCGGGCGACATCTCCAAGTTCATGTCGGTGCCCTGGCATACCGACTACAACTCCTGTGCCACGCATCTGCCCGATCCCAATCCGGACGTGAACAACACCTTGTTCTGGTCGTGGCCGGCCGAACGGCCGTTCGCGGTGTATCCGGTCTCGCTGTGCACCTTCGATCCGGAGGACCTGACCTGGAGCGTGGGCCAGCAGGTGTATTCGGTCCGCGGTACCGGCACCGATACCGACTACCCGGCGCAGGCCGGGCGTTTCCAGCAGTACCACGATTTCGTGGATCACTGGGCCAAGGTCGGGTTCGTCATCAGCGGCGCGCAGATCCCAACCGAATCCGGCAAGTCCGCCTATCCCGCGGATATCTTCCTGGAAGTGCAGAGCCTCTTCGACATCGGCAGCGACTACGTGGCGCCGTGGCCGATGGCGGACATCCCCAAGTACACGCCGCCCGGCAACTGACCCTGCGCATGGCGGCGCGCACGTTGGCAAGCGGCCGCGCGGCGAGCGACCGCCACGCGGTGGCGATCGTCGGCGGCGGCGCCGCCGGCTGCGCCACTGCGCTGGCGCTGGCCGCGCACGGGGTCGAGGATGCGGTGGTCATCGACCTCGGCCGCGCGCCCGGTTGGCGGCTGGGCGAGGCCATGCCGCCGACCAGCGCGGCGGTGCTGCAGCGGCTCGGCGTGTGGGACGCGTTCCTGGCGCAGGCGCCCTTGCCCTCGGCCGGCAGTTGCGCGAGCTGGGGCAAGCCCGAGCTGGGCTACAACGATTTCATCGTCGCCGGCCAGGGCAAGGGCTGGCACGTGGACCGCGGCGCCTTCGACGCGATGCTGGCCGCGGCGGTACCGGCGCGCGGCGGCACGTCGCTGCGCGGCCTGCGCCTGTGCGGCATCGGCCGCTGCGCGGACGGCGGCTATCTGCTGGAACTGCGCGGCGAGGACGGCCGCCGTCGCCAGCTGGCGGCCGGATTCCTGGTCGATGCCAGCGGCATCGCCGCGGCCGCGGTGCGACGGCTGGGCGTGGCCCGCAACGAGGTCGATTGCCTGGGCTTCGTCGCGGCCGTGGTCGCACTGCAGCGCCCCGAGGCGATCCCGTCGCAGGCCTTGCTGGAGGCCTGCCACGACGGCTGGTGGTACGCGGCCAAGCTGCCGGGCAAGCGCATGGTGGTGGCGTTGGCGGTGGAGCCTGCGCGGCAACGCCACTACCGCGATGCCGCGCTGTGGTCGGCCGCGGCCGGCGCCACCCGGCATGTCGCGCGCTGGCTGCAGCAGGGCGCTGCCGTGCTGCCGGAGAGCGGCGGCCTGCTGGCGGCGTTGGCGCCGGCGGCGATCCTGAGCCGCGTGGTCGGCGAGGGCTGGCTGGCGGTGGGCGACGCGGCCAGCGCCTACGATCCGCTCGCCGCGCAGGGCATCGTCAAGGCCCTGCAGGACGGCGAGGCCGCGGGGCAGGCGCTGGCGCAGCACCTGCACGGCGCGGGGCCGGCGGCATTGGCGAGCTACCAGGATCGCGTGTTCGCGCGCTTCACCGAGCACCTGCGCGTGCGCCGCTCGCTGTATGGGCGCGAGCGGCGCTGGCCGCAGTCGCCGTTCTGGCAGGCGCGCCTGTCGCGGTGACGGGACTGCATGCGCGGCAGGAGCGTTGAGATGGGGCGCTTTTTCGCTCGCTTGTCGACCGGCGGCGGCACCGCGTCATCCGCGCCGGAATGGCGCCACAGGGGACCGGCCCGGGTTCGGCGTGCGCATCGGCGCAGGAGCGCCACGTCGCCGCCGTGCTGCGGGCGGGCAGCTCACGTGCCGCGCATCCACGCCGGGTCGCGCCGCGCGATGCGCGCGAATGCCGGGCAGTCTTCGCGGTGCGCGCCGCGCAGGTAGCCCAGGCTCATCAGGAACTCGCCGGTGATCTCGCCGCCGGTGAAACGGAAGGTGCGCTTGAACAGCTTGATCCACTCGGCCTTGTCGCGCGGATGGTGCGCGTCCAGCCAGGCGGCGAAGCCGCCGTGCGATGCGCGCAGGCCCTGGATCACCTGCGCGTTGTGGATCGCCGCCTGCACCTTGAGCCGGTTGCGGACGATGCCCGGATCGGCGAGCAGGCGCAGCACGTCGGCCTCGCCGTAGGCGGCGACCGTGTCCACGTCGAACCCGGCGTAGGCGGCGCGGAAGCCGGCGCGCTTCTTCAGCATCAGTTCCCAGCTCAGCCCGGCCTGGTTGATCTCCAGTACCAGCCGTTCGAACAGGTCGGATTCGGCGCGCTGCGGGAAGCCGTATTCCTCGTCGTGGTAGGGGCCGTGCAAGGCGTGGCCGGGGGCGATGTCGCAATAGCTGCTCATGCGGGGTGGACTCCGTCAGTCGTCCTGGTCGTGGTCTTCGGGGGAGATCTCGGCACGCTGCGCATCCGGCAAGCGCAGGTCCGGCCAGCGTCGCGGCGCCAGTTCCAGCTTGCCGGCGCGCAGCGCGTCGAACGGCGCATCGGCGCGATCGGGGGCGCTGGGCGAGAAGTGCACCCGCGCCGCATCCTGCCAGCGGTCCTGGCGGCGCGCATGGATGCGGCACTCCATGCCGTAATTGTCGGCGTCGTTGCACAGCAGCGCCTCGTCGCTGCCGTCGCTGTCCAGGTCGCGCAGCAGCAGCACGCAGTGGCCGTCGCGCTGGCGGCAGCCGCCATCGTGCAGGGTGCCGGCCAGCAGCGCCTGCCACCAGCCGTCGCCGGGATCGGCGCTGCCGGCGGCGAGCGGGATGTGCTGGCGCAACCCGGCCGCGTCGGCGATGCGCTCCTGGTCGCGCTTCTCGCCGTCGTCCTCGCCGCCGCCCCAGCGCTGCGTGCGTTGCAGGACGCGCTGCAGCCGTTCCAGTTGCGCCGCGTCGCCGGCGAAGGCCGGCGTCTCGCGCAGCGATTGCACGGCCCGGTAACCGCGGCGGCCGCTGTCGAAGCGCAGGTAGTACAGGTCCATCTGCTCGGCCGTGCTGCGGCTGTCGGCCAGGCGCTGCAACTGGTTGCCGACGACGATGCGGTACGGGTCCAGCAGCGGCGAACAGGTCGCCAGCGCCAGCGCGATCACCACCCAGGACATGGCGCGGTTGACCGGCGCCAGCGGCCGCAGCCAGCGCCCGTCCGGGCGCAGCACCGCCCACGCGTAGCCGAACGCGTAGCCGCAGGCGACTACCGCCACCAGCACGCCGTTGAAGCGCTCCGCGCTCCAGCCGTACTGGCCGATGCGCAGCCACAGCGCGTACAGCGCCAGCAGCGCGTACAGCGGCAGGCTCAGCAGGCCGGCGTCGATCAGCCGCCGCAGCCATTGCGGATAGGGCGCGGTGGCGGCGCCGTCCTGGTACACGGCATTGACGAACACCACCAGCGTCGCCACCAGCACGATCAGGATCTTGGCCGCGGCGCGGGTCTCCCACAGCGGCTGCAGCCCGGTGAACGGCAGGCTCAGCGCGAACAGCACCGCCACGAACGCCAGCAGCGGCAGCAGCCCGGTGCAGATCGCGAACAGGATCTGCCGCATCACCTGCACCGCGCGCTGCTGGGTGCGGCCGATCAGCAGGCCCAGGCCGAACATGGTGCCGGTGGCGAGGTAGGCGAAGGCGGTCTGGCGGAACAGCTCGCGGAAGAAATCCAGCTTCACCAGCGCGAACAGCGCGCCCCACAGCCACAGCACCAGCCAGCAGATGCCGACGAACAGCCCGGCCAGCGCCAGGGTCAGCGCGTTCTGCCAGGCATGCTCGAACAGCTCGCGATACGGCGCCTGCCACTGCCCGTGCTGCAGCCGGCACTGCAGCCACGGCAGCAGCACGAACATGCCCAGCGCGACGGCCATGCCGAACGGGGCCAGCACCTCCGCGCTGCGCAACCCGGGCGCGCCGGTGGCGCTCCACGCCGCCCAGGCCGACAGCGCCGCCACCAGCATCGCCAGCGCGATCACGTGCTGCCACAGGCGCAGATCGTTCAGGCGCCGCACCGACAGCAGGGTCAGCGTCGGCACGGTCAGCACCAGGGTGTACCAGCACACCCGGCCGCCCAGCGCCGCGAACGGCCACAGGCCGGTCTCGGCGCCACGCTGGGCCAGGTACATCAGCGCGCCCTGCAGCAGCGCCACCAGGACGATGAAGGCGCGGGTGCGGCGCGGCAGGTCGGGGGCGGTTTCCATGCGGGACAGCATCCTTGGCGGCGCGGCAGCGCGCGATCGGGCCGATTATGGCAGCCCGGTCCGGCCGGGCGCAGCGCCGGCGCGGGAGGGACGATAGAATGGGGCCATGTCCGCTTTGCCTACCCCCCTGGCCAACCAACTGCTGATCGCGCTGCCGGCGCTGTCCGATCCCAACTTCGCGCGCGGCGTGGCCCTGATCTGCCAGCACGACGAGAACGGCGCGATGGGCGTGCTGGTCAACCGCGCCTCCGAATACACGCTCGGCGAAGTGCTCGAGCAGATGGGCATCGACACCATTGACGCCACGCTGCGCGAGCAGGTGGTGCTCAGCGGCGGCCCGGTGCACCCGGAGCGCGGCTTCGTGATCCACGACGGCGAGCGCGCCTGGGATTCGAGCCTGGCGTTCGGCGATGGCCTGTTCCTGACCACCTCGCGCGACGTGCTCGAAGCGATGGCGCGCGGCGACGGCCCGCGCAACGCGGTGGTCGCGCTGGGCTGCGCCGGCTGGGGCGCCGGCCAGCTCGAATACGAGCTGGGCGAGAACAGCTGGCTGACCGCGCCGGCCGATGCCGAACTGCTGTTCGAGCTGCCGCTGGAACGGCGCTGGCAGACCGCGGCCGGCCGCATCGGCGTGGACCTGTTCCGCCTCACCGACTACAGCGGGCATGCCTGAGCCCGGCGCACCCGCTGCGGACACCGCCACTGCCGGCACGATCCGCCGCGACGGCACCGTGCTCGGCTTCGACGTCGGCAACCGCCGCATCGGCGTGGCCGTGGGCAGCAGCTTCGGCAGCGGCGCGCGCGCGCTGGCGGTGGTCGACGTGCATGCGCAGGGGCCGGACTGGCCGGCGCTGGACCGGCTGCATGCCGAGTGGCGCCCGCACGGCCTGGTGGTCGGCGATCCGCTGACCCTCGACGGCGCCGACCAACCCAACCGCAAGCGCGCGCATGCCTTCGCCCGCGAACTCGGCGCACGCTACCGGTTGCCGGTGGTGCTGGTCGACGAGCGTTCCAGTTCGGTCGAGGCGGCCAAGCGTTTCGCCGTGGACCGCGCCGCCGGGCGCAAGCGCCGCCGCGACGCCGCCGCGCTGGACGCGGTCGCCGCCGCGGTGATCATCGAGCGCTGGCTGGCCGCGCCCGACGACGCCACCCCCATTTCCTGATTCCCTTCCCGGACCCGCCATGACTGACTCGCAACTCGATTCGAACGGGCGCCTGCGCCACCTGCTGACCCTGGAAGGCCTGCCGCGCGCGACCTTGCTGCAACTGCTGGACCGCGCCGGGCAGATCCGCGACGCGGCGGTGGGCCGGGTCGGCAAGCGCAACGTGCTGGCCGGCACCGCGGTGTGCACGCTGTTCTTCGAGCCGTCCACGCGCACCCGCAGCTCGTTCCAGCTGGCCGCGCAGCGGCTCGGCGCGGACGTGCTGAACTTCGACGCCTCGACCTCGTCCACGCGCAAGGGCGAGACCGCGCGCGACACGCTGAAGAACCTGGAAGCGATGGGCGTGCGCGGCTTCGTCGTGCGCCATCCCGAGGACGGCGCGGTCGAGCGCCTGGCCGAAGCGGCCGGCGAGGGCACCGCGCTGATCAACGCCGGCGACGGCCGCAGCGCGCATCCCACCCAGGGCCTGCTCGACATGCTGACCCTGCGCCACGCCAAGGGCGGCGACTTCTCCAGGCTCAAGCTGGTCATCGTCGGCGACGTCAAGCACTCGCGCGTGGCGCGCTCGGACCTGCACGCGCTGCGCACGCTCGGCGCCGGCGAAGTGCGCGTGTGCGGGCCGCAGGCGCTGTTGCCCGACGACGGCACCCTGGACGGCTGCGTGGTCGGCGACGACTTCGACGCCATGCTCGACGGCGTGGACGCGGTGATGATGCTGCGCCTGCAGCGCGAGCGCATGGAGGAAGGCCTGGTGTCCTCGCTGGAGGGCTACCACGCGCAGTACGGCCTCACCGCCGAACGCCTGCGCCGCGCCGCGCCGGGCGCGGTGGTGCTGCACCCGGGCCCGATCAACCGCGGCGTGGAGATCACCGACGAGGTCGCCGACGGCGCGCAGTCGTGCATCCTGCGCCAGGTCGCCAACGGCGTGGCGGTGCGCATGGCGGTGCTGGAGACCCTGTTGGGGTGAGCGCGAGCGGGTGACCGCGCTGGAGCTTGTGGGAGCGGCTTCAGTCGCGACGGGCTTTCTTGATAAGGCCCGTCGCGACTGAAGTCGCTCCCACACGAAACTTCGGCGCTGCGGATGGCCGACCGGCACATCCGCGCCACGCCGTTTCGGCCTACCATCGGGGGCGATCCTCCCCACGGACGCCCCACATGATCCATCCCTTGCGCCGCGCCGGTTTCGCCGCGGCTTGCGTTTCCCTCGTCGGCGTCGCCCAGGCCGCTGCCGCCGCGCCGGCCGCCGCCGCCCCCGCCAGCGGCTACGATCCGCTGGCCCTGTTCGCGCCCCTGCAGCTGCCGCAGCCGGCCACCGCCTATCGCAGCGGCGGCGGCGTGCCCGGCCCGCTGTACTGGCAGAACCGCGCCGACTACGACCTGCACGCCAGCATCGATCCGGCCACGCACACGCTCAGCGGCCAGGAGACCATCACCTACAGCAACCGCAGCCCGGACACGCTGGACGTGCTGTGGCTGCAACTGGACCAGAACATCTACCGCGCCGATGCGCGTGCCCGCGGCGTGCGCCCGGCGCGGGCGGAGCGCCCGCCGTCGCCGTCCAGCGACGGCTACCGCATCGCCAAGGTGGAAGTGGAGCAGGGCGGCAAGCGCGTGCCAGTGACTTTCCTGGTCGACGACACGCGCATGCGCGTGGACCTGCCGCAGCCGCTGGCCGGCGGCGGCAAGGCGCTGAAGCTGCATATCGACTACGCCTACACGGTGCCCGGCACCTGGGGCGGGCGCACCGCGATCACCCCGACCGGCGACGGCGACATCTACGAGATCGCGCAGTGGTATCCGCGCATGGCGGTGTACGACGACCAGCGCGGCTGGGACACGCAGCCCTACCTGGGCGCGGAGTTCTACCTGGAATACGGCGACTTCGACTACGCGGTGACGGTGCCGTGGAACTACCTGGTCGCCGGGTCCGGCGAACTGGTCAACCCGGCGCAGGTGCTCACCGCCACGCAACGCCAGCGCCTGGCCCAGGCCGCGGCCAGCGACCGCACCGTGGCGATCCGCAGCGCCGCCGAAATCGGCGATGCGGCCAGCCGGCCGACCGCCAGCGGCACCCAGACCTGGCGCTTCCACATGGCGCATAGCCGCGACGTGGCCTTCGCCGCCTCGCCGGCCTTCGTCTGGGACGCCGCGCGCATCAACCTGCCCGAGGGCAAGCATGCGCTGGCGATGTCGGTGTATCCGCGCGAAGGCGTCGGCGCCGACAAGTGGGACCGCTCCACCGAGTTCGTCAAGGCGTCGATCGAGCATTTCTCGCAGTGGTACCCGTACCCGTGGCCGGCGGCGGTGAACCTGGGCGGCCACGGCGCCGGCATGGAGTATCCCGGCATCGTGTTCGACGACATGCACGACGGCGGCAAGGACCTGTTCTGGATCACCGCGCACGAACTGGGCCACGGCTGGTTCCCGATGATCGTCGGCTCCAACGAGCGCCGCTACGCGTTCATGGACGAGGGCTTCAACACCTTCATCGACGTCTACGCCTCCGATGCGGTCAACCACGGCGAATTCGCGCCCAAGCGCGACAGCGAGTACGCGCCGAAAGGCGGCAACCCGGTCGACGAGATCCTGCCGCTGCTGGCCGATGCGCAGGCGCCGAACCTGCTCGACCGCGCCGACGCCACCAGCGAGACCTACCGGCATCCGCTGACCTACTTCAAGGGTGCGCTGGGCCTGGTGCTGCTGCGCGAACAGATCCTCGGCCCGGCGCGCTTCGATCCGGCGTTCCGCAAGTACATCGCCACCTGGGCGTACAGGCACCCGACCCCGTCGGATTTCTTCCGGCTGATGGAAAGCGAGTCCGGCGAAGACCTGTCGTGGTGGTGGCGCGGCTGGTACCTCAACAACTGGCAGCTGGACATGGGCGTGCGCGCGGCCAGCTATGTCGAGCACGACCCGGCCAAGGGCCTGCTGGTGACCCTGCAGAGCAGGCAGAAGCTGGTGATGCCGGCGACCTTGCGCATCGACTTCGCCGACGGCAGCCACCTCGACCAGCGCGTGCCGGTGGAGACCTGGATCCAGCAGACCCAGCCGCAGATCCGCGTGCCGAGCACGCGCAAGGTGCTGCACGTGACCCTGGACCCCGAGCACAAACTGCCCGACGCCGATCGCGGCGACAACCAGTTCGATGCGGTGAGCTGAGCCGCGCGGGATCGGCGGCGCGTGGCGGCCGCATGCCGCTTGCGTCGCCGTGCCAGCGCGGCGATAGTGCCGCGCCGCACGCGTCCGCGTGCGCCTGCATCCAGGGAGAAGGAGCTTGCCAGCCATTGCCGGCATCGCCGCCGCGACCGTCCCGTCCAGCAGTGTCGTGCCAGCGGCGGCGACTGCCGCGTTCGCGCTGCGCACGCCGCGCTCGCACGCAGCCACGCCGTCGCGCACCGGCGTGTCGCTGCGTTGGCGTACGCGCGCGCAGCGCATCGCCGCGGCGCTGTGCCTGCTGGCGGCCGCACCGCTGGCCAGCGCCTGGCATCCGCAGTACCCGCCCTGGGCCGGCGCGCCGCCGGGCGCGGCATGCAAGGTCCAGGCGCTGCAGCCGGCCGATGGCGGCACGGTGAGCTGGGACGGCATCGCGACCTATCGCCATGCCGGGATCCGCCTGGAGCTCGATTTCAGCGACACGCCGACGCTGCGGCTGTTCGATGCGCACGGGCGTGCCCTGGCTGAGCCGGTCGCAGCGAACGGCGCGCGGTTGGGATTCCACGGCGTGGAAACGCTGGATCTCAACCACGACCGGCGGCCGGATTTCGTCGTCACCCTCGGCAGCGGCGGGGTCGGCCTGGCCGGCGGCGACGCCTGGCGCCGGGTGATGCTGTCCGATGGCGACCGCTATCGGCCGATCGAGGTGGAGACCCACGAACCCAGCGCCGACGACTACCGCCTGCTGCCGCAGCGCGCCGGCTGCGGACTGCTGCAACTGGTGCCGGTCTGGGCCGACCCGGCGCTGACCGGCGACCGCAAGCCGCATCTGTTCTGGGTCTACCGCCTGTTGCGTTTCGAACACGGGCGCGCGGTGTACGCCGATGCGCGCCTGCCCGGATTGCCCAAGTGGATCCTCTACACCGCGCGGCCGCACAACAGCCGCGCCACCACGCTGCTCGGATCCGCGCAGAAGCGCGCGGCGTGGGCGGCGCGCGAGCGCGGCAAGGTCACGCCCGCGCCCGCCGATCCGTAGCGTCGCGATCGTCCCGGCGCCAGTCGGCGACGACGGCCGGCCGACGTCGCCTGCGCCCATCCATGCTGCACGCGCAACATCGGCTGCACGCAGCGCAGGCGCGGCAATGACGCGCGATTGTCTCCATCGCCAAGCGCGCGCGCTCGGCAGGTGGCGCCGCGCGGCGTGCCGATGGCGCTGCGTCGCGGTTCTTCGTGGCGTCCGGCATGCCTGCGGCGTCGCGCGCGATCGCGTTGCGGGCGCCTGTCTGCGGCTGTCGTTGTCTGTCCCCCTCTGTCCGTTCGTGTCCGCTTCGCGTGTCCCGCGCGCCGATCGTAGGTGCCGATCTAGCTTCGCGATTCGCGCGATTGCACGTGCGCGGGGCCGGGCGAAGACTGCGCCCGGCCCCCACGCCCCGTGCCATCGCCCGTCGCATCCGCGCCAGGCGCCACGCACTCATCGCTGCAAGATGGGAGAGTCCGATGAACACCCAACCGCTCACGCGCACGCTCGCGCTGGTCCTGCTTCTCTGCGCGCCGCCGGCCATCGCCGGCCCGGTCGGCTATGGCGCCGCCACCACCGGCGGCGGCAACGCGACCCCGATCAACGTCGCCACGATGGAGGCGATGCAGGCCGCGATCGACGGCTATTCCGGCAGCGGCGGCCTGGTGTTGAACTACACCGGCCAGTTCAACTTCGCCAGCATCGGCAATGTCTGCACGCAGTGGCAGCTGCCGGCCAAGACCGTGCAGATCAAGAACAAGAGCAACATCACCATCAAGGGCGCCAACGGCTCGTCGGCGAACTTCGGCCTGTGGGTGGTGGGCAATGCGCACAACATCATCATCCGCAACATGACCATCGGCCTGCTGCCCGGCGGCGAGGACGCCGACTCGATCTCGCTGGAAGGCAACTCCACCGGCGAGCCGTCCAACATCTGGATCGACCACAACACCCTGTTCGCGTCGCTGACCAAGTGTTCCGGCGCCGGCGATGCCTCCTTCGACGGCGGCATCGACATGAAGAAGGGCGCCCACCACGTCACCGTGTCCTACAACTACGTGCACGACTACCAGAAGGTCGCGCTCAACGGCTACAGCGACAACGACACCAAGAACGCCGCCGCGCGCACCACCTACCACCACAACCGCTTCGAGAACGTGGAATCGCGGCTGCCGCTGCAACGCCGCGGCCTGAGCCACATCTACAACAACTACTTCAACAACGTGCTCACCTCCGGCATCAACGTGCGCATGGGCGGGATCGCGCTGATCGAGGCCAACTACTTCGAGAACGTAAAGAACCCGGTCACCTCGCGCGACAGCAGCGAAATCGGCTACTGGGACCTGGTCAACAACTACGTCGGCAGCGGCATCACCTGGAGCGTGCCGGACAGCACGAGCAAGCCCTACGCCAACGCCACCACCTGGATCTCGTCGAAGACGTTCCCGCAGCCGCTGGGCTACGTGTACACCGCGATCCCGGCGGCGCAGGTCAAGGCCAAGGTCATCGCCACCGCCGGCGCGGGCACCAACCTGGCCGAGTAGGTGCGCCGGCGGGCGCCGATCGGCCCAGCCGATCCCCGCGAGTTGCCGGGATCGGCTGTTGCCGTGGCGATGCCGCGAATCCGCGGGCTCGCCCGATGTCACGCGATCGCGTGTGGGCCGGGATTTGAGCGGCGTGCCGCCAGCGCGCCGACCGTGCCGGAACCGACCGACGTCAGCTTTGTGGGCGCGGTGGGACGAAGCGGTTGTGCCAGGTCCGCGCGGACCTTGAATGCCGACACCGCGTCGGTCAGCTGTGCGGCCTGCTGCTCCATCGAGCGCGCCGCCGCAGTGGCTTCTTCGACCAGCGCCGCGTTCTGCTGGGTGGCTTCGTCCATCTGGGTCACGGTCTGGTTGACCTGCTCGATACCGGCGGACTGTTCCTGCGACGCGGCGGAGATCTCGCCCATGATGTCGGTGACGCGCTGCACCGAGGACACGATTTCCTGCATGGTCTGACCGGCCTGGCCGACCAGGCTCGAGCCCTTGCTGACCTGGGTGACCGACTCGTCGATCAGGCCCTTGATCTCCTTGGCCGCGCTGGCCGAGCGCTGCGCCAGGGTGCGCACTTCCGAGGCGACGACGGCGAAGCCGCGGCCCTGCTCGCCGGCGCGCGCCGCTTCCACCGCAGCGTTCAAGGCCAGGATATTGGTCTGGAAGGCGATGCCGTCGATGACGCTGATGATGTCGGCGATCTTCTTCGAGGAGGTCTCGATGCCGCTCATCGTGGTCACCACCTGGCTCACGACGTCGCCGCCCTGCGAGGCGACCGCGGCGGCGCCGACCGCGAGCTGGTTGGCCTGGCGCGCATGTTCGGCGTTCTGCTTCACGGTGGAGGTCAGTTCCTCCATCGAGGCGGCGGTTTCCTCCAGGCTCGCGGCCTGCTGTTCGGTGCGCCGCGACAGGTCGTCATTGCCGTTGGCGATCTCGCTGGAGGCGGTATTGATGTTGCCGGCGGCCAGCTGGATGCGGCCGACGATATCGGCCAACTGCTCGGTGGTGGCGTTGGCGTCGTCGCGCATCCGCGCGAACACGCCGTGGAAGTCGCCCTGCATGCGCACGGTCAGGTCGCCGGCGGCGATGGCCTGCAGCAGGGTGGACAGCGCCTGCAGGTTGCCGTCTGCGGTGGACATCAAGGTGTTGAGGCTTTCGACCATGGCGCGGAAGTCGTACTGGAAGCGCTGCGCGTCGCCGCGCACGCTGAAGTCGCCGGCCGCCGCGGCCGCGGCCAACTGGCCGATCTCGCGATTCATCGCGATCAGGTTGTGCTTGACCGTCTCCATCGTCTCGGTGAGCACGGCCTTCTCGCCCGGCAGCCGCTCCATGTCTTCGGAAAGATCGCCGACCGCGTAACGGCCCATGATCTGCGCCAGGCGCATCGTCACCGCGATATGCGAGCCTGCCAGTGCGTTGACGCCGCGCACCATGCGCGCGTACTCGCCGGGGAACGCGCTTTCGTCCATGCGGTAGCCGATCTCGCCCGCGTCGTGGCGGCGGCCCATGTCCAACTGCGCGGCGATGACGCCCTGCAGGCGGTCGCGGATCAGATACACGGCGCTGGCCAACTGCACGGTCTCGTCTTTGCCGGTCACCTTGACCTCGACGTCGAGCACTCCGCGCGACAGCTGCTGTACCGCCGTGACTGCCTGTCGAATCGAGCGGGAGATGGCGTTGCCCAGCAACAGCGCAATGGCGATGCCGGCTAGCACCGTCAGCACCAGTGCGACCGCGGACAGCGTCATGGCCCGTGCATCCGCCGCCTGCTGCTGTTGATAGCGGGTCTTGGCGGAGGCGCTCAGGTCGGACCGCAACGCGGCAAGCCCGGCAAACGTGGCGTTGGCGTTGTCCTTGACCTGGGTCCGGTTCACTTCGGCGCCGCCGGCGATGTCGCCGGCTTCGATCAACGCGACCTGGCGCTGCATGCCCAAGCGCATCCGGCCATAGCTGGCCTTGATTTTCTGCAGTTGCGCCTTGTGCTCCTGCTCGCTCGTCAGCAAGCGGGTGAGGTCTGCGATGCTGGCTTCGACCTGGCTGAAGTGTTCGTCGTTCTCGTGCTTCCACTGCGCGATCAGCTCGGGCGTGCCGATGGCGATCATGCGCAGGATGTTGATGTCGACCCGGGTCAGATGGCCGTCGACATCGCTGGCCAGTGCGGAGCCGACGAAGTCCCGCTGGTAGAGGGTGCCCACGCTTTCCTTGGAGGTGTGCAGGCTGTTCAGCAGGAACAGACACAGCAGGATGCAGGGGATCAAGGTTCCCACCAATGCCAGCAGGAACTTGTTTTTGATGGTGGAGAGCATGTACGGCCTCAGGGAAGGAGGGGTGCGGGGCGAAAAAGCCGGCCAAGTGAGTGAAACCCGCTGGCCGGACCGACCTGGCGGCGTCTGCCGCGCATGAAGCAGAACCTCGAAAGCGTGCAACGTCAGCGTGCGTACCAGCGGCAATCGAGCGCCCATGCTGGGCATGCCTGCCCTGTCCGGGTCGGCCTTCCGTTTGCCGGCGGCAGCCTTCGTCGCATTCGAGACCTGGGCGCTCTCCCTCTATAGCGGCCGCCATCACGCAGTCTTTACAAAATTAAATAGGGAACCATTGGCCGAGACGGATGGCCTCCTCCAGGCCGATCGCGGGAGCGCCGCGGCAGGGACCAGGCGCCGTGGCGGGCCCTTCCGGCAAGTGGGCGCGATCGCGTCGCATGCGTTCGGCTGTGGCGAGGCTGCTCGCAGCGCCGGTCGGGCGACGCGTCTGCACGCGCGCGATCCACGCAGCGCGTGCCGGCGCGGCGTCGCGCCGTGCGCCAGGATGCCGCGGAGGGCGGAGGGCGGCGTCGACTGCGCAAGGCGCCAGGTCCGATGCCCGATGCCATCTGCGCGATGCGGCGCGCGCCGTCCCGTGGGCCACGCCCGGCGGCGCATGCCGGAGCGCGCCAGGCCATATCGTTCTGCCGATCTTCCGTTTCGACTCGCCGCGATCGGCGACGGCACAACGCGTTCGATGACGCAGTCGGTTGCTCGCGACCACCATGCCGGTGCGCGGCGCGACGATCCGCACGGCGCGTGCCGCGCTGCTGCGCGCGAGCGAAGTTCTTCACTGGAATTTCACCGATTCGGATACGTTCGGACCGTTTTTTTGGCCGTTCTCCACGCGCCGATCATGTGTGTGAGTACGTTCAATAAAACGTCCGCGAATGCGCATCAAGAATCCACGACGGTCGCCGTTACCTCGCCCAAGCATCGGCGCTGGCGTCGCGCGCGGTGGGCCTCGGTCTTGCGATTTTCCGGCCTGCCGCAGGCGCCATGCCATGCCTTCGCGGTCTGTTCCGTTTCGTGCCCGGTCCTGCGGCGTTGCCAGGCCGTGGCGCACTTCCATTCCCCCAGCCTTGGTACTCCCCATGATCGGATTTCTTCAGCGCTACAACGTCGGCACGCGTCTCTCCTTTGCGTTCGGCCTGCTCATCCTGCTTTCCTGCGGCCTCGTCGTGGCGGGAGTGGTGACCCTGGCGCAGGCGCGCGAGCGCTTGGACACCATCGTCAATCGCAACATGATCATCATCCAGTACACCGGCGACATGCTCGAGGCCAGCTCGGTCATCGCCATCAATCTGCGCAACATCGTCCTGCCGACCACGCAGGAGGAGAATGTCCAGTTCGCCAAAATCATCGAGCAACAGCGCAAGCGCTACGCCGAGGTGCGCGATAAGCTCTATGCGCTTCCAGCCAGCGCCGAGGGCGCTGCGATGCGCGAGCAGATCGATCAGGCGCGCGAACTGTCGCGCGCGAGCAACCAGGAGGTGCTCGACCTGGGAATGAACTACAAGCCCGACGAAGCGCTTGCCGCGCTGATGAAGCGGGCGGCGCCGGAGACGCAGAAATGGCAGGACGCCATCTCCGCCTACGCGACCCTGCAGCGCAAGCGCACCGACGAGGCCTATGCCGCGGCGAACGCGGCGATGGACCGTGGCCGCGCCTTGCTGATCAGCGGTGGCGTGGCGGTGGTGCTGGTCAGCAGCCTGCTGGCCTGGCTGATCACGCGCAGCCTCACCGTGCCGCTGAGCCGCGCCACGCGCGCCGCCGAGGCGATCGCCGACGGCAAGCTGGACAACGACGTGCAGACCCAGGCCACCGACGAAACCGGGCGTCTGCTCAGCGCGATGCACGGCATGCAGCACCAGTTGCGCAGCCTGATCGCCGCGCAGCTGGACATGGCCAAGCGCCACGACGCGGGCCAGATCAGCTTCCGCATGGATGCCTCCGCGTTCCCCGGCGACTACGGCCGCATGGCGGCGGAAACCAATGCCGTGGTCGGCTCGCACATCGAGGTCAAGCTGAAGCTGGCGCAGATCATGGGCCGCTACGCGATCGGCGACCTCAGCCAGGACATGGACCGGCTGCCCGGCGAGAAGGCGGTGCTGACCCAGACCATGGACGAAGTGAAGGCCAACCTGTCGGCGATGAACGGCCAGATCAAGCAGCTGGCGCAGTCCGCCGCCAACGGCGACTTCAGCGCCCGCGGCGACGCCGAGCGCTTCCAGTTCGACTTCCGGGTCATGGTGGAAAGCCTCAACCAGCTGATGACCACCGCCGACGGCAACCTGCAATCCCTGTCGGCCTTGCTGCAATCCATCGCCAACGGCGACCTGACCGCACGCATGCACGGCGAGTTCCGCGGCGTGTTCGCGCAGATGCGCGACGACGCCAACGCCACTGCCGAGCAGCTGTCGGAGATCGTCGGCCGGATCAAGCACTCGGCCGTATCGATCAACGCCGCGGCCAGCGAGATCGCGACCGGCAACGACGACCTGTCGCGGCGCACCGAACAGCAGGCCGCGAGCCTGGAGGAAACCGCCGCCTCGATGGAGGAGCTGACCTCCACCGTCAAGCAGAACGCCGAACACGCGCGCCAGGCCAACCAGCTCGCGGTCGGCGCCGCCGCGGTCGCCTCCGAAGGCGGCGACGTGGTCGGCCAGGTGGTCACCACGATGAGCGGCATCGAAGCCTCGTCGAAGAAGATCGCCGACATCATCAGCGTCATCGACGGCATCGCCTTCCAGACCAACATCCTCGCGCTCAACGCGGCGGTGGAAGCGGCGCGCGCCGGCGAGCAGGGCCGCGGCTTCGCCGTGGTCGCCTCGGAAGTGCGCACCCTGGCGCAGCGCTCGGCCAGCGCGGCCAAGGAGATCAAGGAACTGATCGACGACTCGGTCAGCCGGGTGGCCGAAGGCTCGGCGCTGGTCGGCCAGGCCGGCAAGACCATGCAGGAGATCGTGTCTTCGGTGCAGCGCGTCACCGACATCATGAGCGAGATCTCCGCCGCGTCGCAGGAGCAGTACGCCGGCATCGAGCAGGTCAACCAGACCGTGACCCAGATGGACGAGAGCACGCAGCAGAATGCGGCCCTGGTGGAAGAGGCCAGCGCCGCGGCGCGCTCGATGGAGCAGCAAGCGGACGAGCTGACCCAGGCGGTGGCCCTGTTCAAGCTGGAGGATGGCGCAGCGCCGGCGGTGCGCAAGGCGCTCGCCGCAGCGGCGTCGAAGCCCGGCAGCGGCGCCCGCCCGGCCACCGTGCCGGCGATGCCGGCGCGGCGCCTGCAGTCCGTCGCCTTGGCCACGGACAAGGATTGGCAGGAGTTCTGATCGGCAAGTCATGGCGTTCGCCGCCCTCCAGCTGGAGGGCGGCCTGTCGTCGCGGCACACGGACCGCGTGCCGCGCGGCCGCTGCAGGGGCGGCTGCCACGGCATCCAGCCGCGGCCAATGCGCCGTCGCCAGTCGCGCAATGCCCAGGCGTCCGATGCGCCGCGTGCCGTCGGATTCGCTGCCTTCCTGGGGCGGCGCGCTGTTGAGCCGTGTGCCGGATTGCCCCAGAATGCGGCATCGACGGCGGAAGGAGCCACGTCCCATGTTCGACGCCACCACCGCGGCGCTGTCCGCGCCGCAGCGTGCCGTTGGCGATGCCCGCACGCGTCTGCGGATGCGGGTACCACGCCGTCTCGCCTTGCTGGTCTTCTCTTTCGTCTCGATTGCAGGATGCACGATGGCCGATTCTCCGCTTTCAAAAGAACAATTCGCGCACCAGGTCGATGCGCTGCTGGGCGGCCGCGATGCGGTGGAGGTGCCGGCCTCGGCACTGACCGCGTTCGCGTGGCAGCGACTGTGTTTCGAACGCGACGATGCGCTGTTGCTGAAGTTCACCGTGGATGGCCACGAACGCGTGCTGGCGCTGCCCTACGAGGAGTTCTTCGTCGACGAAGGCCACGTACGGGGCTCGCTGGAGGATGCCTGCCTGGCTCCGGGCGACAGGATCCTGGTCAAGAAGAAATATCCGGGGTACGCCGGCCCGGTGGAATTCCAGAAGAGCGGCCAGGGAGGCTAGCCATGGTGGACATCACCGACCCGAAAGGCGCCAAGCGGGAGATCGAGCAGGAGGCTTATCGGTACTACGAACAGTTGAGCGGCACGCCGCTGGCCAGGCGGCCCGACGGCAGCTTCGCCGCGCAGGGTCACAACGACGAGCTCGATGCATTTCGCCATGCCTACACCAGTGGCCGCGTCACTCAGGTCGCCGGCGGCATGCAATGGGTCGCACGCCATTTCGGCAACGACGCGGAGATCGGCGCGGCGCATCCCAACGATCCGTACGAACATCGCATGGACCTGTGGAACAACGAGACCGGCCGCCGCCTGGGCGATGCCGCCGCCGATGCGCCGGACCTGGCGCGGCGCACGTATGCGGCGCTGCGCAATGGCGAACTGGCCACCGGCCTGTCCGATCCACGCCTGCGCCAGCTGTATCCCGACGATCCGCGCCTGCGCCTGGCGCAGGGCGACCCGCAACGCGAACTGGTCAGCGGCGACGATGTGGACCGCATCAACCGCGACGTCTCGCGGCTGCAGGACCAAGCCCAGGATCGATTCCCGCCGGGCCATCCCGACCGCGCCTATTTCGATGCCTTGCGCGCGCAACTGCCGGCGCAGGTCTCCGACACCAAGGTCGCGCAGGCGCTGCTGGCGGCCAAGGCCGAAGGCATCGAGCGTGTCGACCAGCTCGGCGCGGCGACGCTGCACAACGATCAGATCTTCGTCAGCGGCAAGACCCCCGGATTCCGCGCCCAGGTCGACGCCAATGCGCCGGCGCCGGACATGCGCGAGACCGTGTACCAGACCGACCAGCACAATCTGGTCCGTGCCTACGACGAGCAGAACCGCGCCCCGGCGCAGGCCCCGCAACCGTCGGCCCCTGCCGGACCCTAGCGCGAGGTGCGGGCGTTGCCGGCGGCGTGCGGCGGATGAGGTCCCACTGGCGCGCGCATCGCCTCTGATGGCGGAAACGCTGCCGGTGCAGGCCGCAGGCGAACGTGGCGCCCGGTCGACAGCATATCGCCGCGATTTTGGCTATATTTGCCAGGCGGGCACCGGCAGGGGGCGGGTGTCGTTGATCAGGGGACGATCGTGGAAATCCAGCAGCGCCGTTTTTCGAACCATATCCGCTACGTCTTCGGCGACGACGAGCTGCACTATTCGGTGCAGGACGGCTCCGGCAGCCGCAGCTTCTCGGTGGGCTACGGCGATATCGGTCGCGACCGCCAGACCCTGACCGAGCGCAATCAGTGGCTGCGCAATGCCGGTTTGCTGTGGGGCGTGCTGGGGTTGGTGCTGACCGTGACGTCCTCGCTGAAATATCATGCGTTCGCGCCCTCGTTCTGGCTGTGGATCGGCATCATCTGCTACGCCGCCTATCACCTGGTGGTGACCCACTACCTGATCCTTCCGACCGAGAAGGGCAATCTGCTGATCATCCGCAACGCCGACGGCGAGCGGATCCTCGCGCAGATCGAACAGCGCCGCGCCAACTATCTGCGGCGCGAATACGACGTCATGCTCGCCGAGGAACATCCCGAGCAGCGCCGCAACCGCTTCAAGTGGTTGCATCGCGAAGGCGTATTGAGCGACGAGGAACTGGAGCAGCGCCTGCAGCAGGTGGATGCGCGGGATCCGGCGCTGCTGGTGGTGCAGCAGGTCCTGTCGGGAAACCAGCTGCACTGAGCCTGCGGCGGCCGCGGGTGCGGCGGCCTGCAGCGCAACGCTGGCGCCGCACGCATGTGGAGCGGGGTTCGCAGCGGTGGCCCGCCCTCGCGCCGTGCATGGCGCTGCGGCAACGGATCCAGCGCACCGCCTTCGCACCGCCGCGCCTGTGCCCGCAACCAACGCCGGCGCCGCGAAGGCGTGACGACGCGCCGCTCAGGCTTGCGCGAAGCGCCGCTCCTGCATGTAGCGTCCCGGCGAGGTCCCCAGCGATTTGCGGAACATGGTGACGAAGCTGCTGGCGCTTTCGTAGCCGAGCCTGTCCGCCACCTGTTGCACCGGAGAGCCGCTGTCCAGCCACTTCAGCGCAAGCATGAGGTGAATCTGCTGGCGCCAGCGCCCGAAGCTCATCCCGGTTTCGCTGGTCAGAAGCCGCGCCATGGTCCGTTCACTGAGGCCCACGCGCCTGGCCCAGGTCTGCACAGTGCCGCGGTCTGCGGGTGCCTGCATGATCATCCGGGCCAATGTGCGCAGCCTGGTGTCCTGCGGCATGGGCAGGTGCAGGTTGCCCGTCGGCATGGCGGCGATTTCATCCAGCAGCAGCGTCGCCAGATGCGATTCCATCCCGCCCTCCGGATACAGCAGTGGAAAGCCGGCGGAGCGGATCAGCAGTTCGCGCAGCAACGGCGTGATCGCGATTGCGCAGCAGCGCTGCGGCAGAGTGGCGGCGAGGCTGCCATCGACGAAGACGATGTAGCCTTCGATCGTCCCCGCAGCGGTGACGTTGTGCAGGACATCGCCAGGCACCCAGAGCGCGCTTTGCGGCGGCACCATCCACAGCCCGCTTTCCAGCTCGCAGCTGAGCGTCCCGCGCAGCAACAGCATCAGCTGGCTCTTGCGGTGACGGTGAAAATCCATTTCCACGCGACCGAGGTCGTCGCTCAGGAAACCAAACGTCACGATGGGGCGCGGCACATCGTCGGGCTCGACCCAGCCGGTGTCGCCTCGATCCGCCGCAGCCGATAGATCGTTCAGGATAGGCATGCAACCCCGTCGCCGTCCGGCAGGCTTGGCAGGAAATCGAAACATCTTGGCCTTGTTGCGCAATGCCATCAAGCGCAGGGCGCTCTATCCTGCGCCACGACAGGAGCCAGATCGCCATCCCTGCCAGCAGCAGGTCGCGGCATGAGTCCAGCGAACGCAGGACTCGGCGCCAGGACCGCGCAGCGGCCGTTCGCGAAGGCGCAGCAAACAGGATGGAACCGCCGACGATCGGTTTGCCGACGTCGAGGCGCCTGGCCCGTTGCCAGCCGGACATGCCGCCGCTGCGTGTCGCGAGGTTCATGGCGTCTGTCGGCGCCATGTGGAAATTTCCCGGATGCCGCGGCCGCAGATGGCCGCCTCCCCTATGCAAGGTGCCGACCCGATGAACAAGCCGGACACGAAGCCCGGACGATTGACGCAGACCCTGATCCGCATGTTCGTGAAGCACGCGCGGGTGACCCAGGTCGAGACCGTCGCCGCAGGCTTCAGATCGATCGCACTGGAAAGCGCGGCGTTCAAAGGCGTGGTCTGGACGCCGGGACAGAAGCTGCAGGTTCTGATGGGGTCGGCGTTCGTCGCGCGGACCTTCACCCCCATGGAATGGGATCCGGTGGCAGGCCGAACGCGCTTCCTGGGGTACGCGCATGGCACCGGACCCGCGAGCAACTGGCTGCGCAACCTGAGCCCGGAGGACGAGTGCGATGTGTTTGGGCCACGGGCGTCGCTCGACCTCGGCCAGGCTGCCGGCAAGCGTGTGCTGCTCGGCGACGAGACGTCGATCGGACTGTTTGGCGCGCTCGCCCGCCACGCGCCGGGCGAACCTGCGCACTGCTTGCTCGAAGTGGATTCCGTCGCCACGGCGACGTCTGTGCTGGCGCACTTCGGCCTCACGCGGGTCGCGCTGTTCGAGCGGGCGGAGAACGACGCGCATCTGCAGGAAATGGAACAGCGGCTGCCGCCGCTCGTCGCCGACGGCGCGACCTTCGTGCTGACCGGCAAGGCGTCTTCCATCCAGCGCCTGCGTCACGCGCTGCGGGCACAGGGCGTGCCTGCCTCCAGGCTGATGACCCGGGCCTACTGGGCGCCGGGCAAGACCGGCTTGGATTGATCGCAAGCGCCGGAGTATCCGCCGCTTCTGCCGGCATCTGCGCCTGTGCGTGGGAGCGATGCCCGCCGTGCGGTGCACCGGCGGCGGGCATCGCCCTGGCGGTCGAGCAGAAGCCGCCCATTCGGGCGGCTTCGGCCAAGCAGGAACAGCGCTCGCTATCGGCTCATTTCGGTGCCGCCGGCGACTTGGTGCGCGGGATCACGTACGAGGTGATGTATTCGCCGTTGGAGCCGTAGACCACGACGATGGTGTTGTTGGCGTCCTGGTAGACCACCGTGGCGCTGCACGGGCAGCTCGCGGCGGCGGTGACCATGCCGAGCGGGCGGTCCTTCTCGTCGTTGACGGCGATCAGCTGCTCTTCGGCGGCCGAGCCGATCGGCAGGCGCGATTCGGCGCCCGGGGTGACCGCGATCACCGTGATCACCTCGTCCTGCAACGAGTTGATCTGCGCGAAGCTCAGGCCGGACTTCTCGAACGTGTAGACCTTGAACAGCGGCGACAGGCTGACGTTCTTCTTGCCTGCCGGGACGCGGTCGCCCAGGCCCTGGATCGCGTCGTTGGGGAGCAGCTTCTGCCCGGCGGCCTGCGTCTGCGCCGCCGTGAATGCGACCGCCAGGACGGCCAGGGTCAACAGGGGTTTGATCATGGTGTCTCTCCTTGTCTTGATGCAGCGGACCGTTGCGCATGGGCCGGGCGGCAGCCGTGGTCCTTTCCGGCCAGGCCGCTCGGTGCAGGCCGTCTCCTGGCCTGCCATCACGCGTGCGGGCAGGCCGTACCTGGCGACCGGCGCAGCGCCTTGCACGGCGGTGCGAGAGTCGATCGAGGCAGGCTTCCAACCCGACGCTTTGTTCAGTATTTCTGACGTTAGTATCGCTGTCAATAGCTGGAATCAACGACATGCAGCGCGCCGGGGTGGAATGCGCAGGTCTTGTATATCCGTACTTGCGGTGCCGCCCGGGGCCTCGGCAGGTGCCGTCCGGCTTGCGCGTGTGCGGGGCGGGGCAGCGAAGGGCAGGGCAGCGGCGCAGGGCAGGGCGGCAGCGGGGCATGCGGCCGCATCCGGGCGACGCGGCGCGCTTCGAACGCGCGTGGCGGCGGCCTCGCGGTTCGGACGTGGCGGTCGCAGCCACCGGCGCGGCGCTGCCACGCGCGCACTGCCGATGTCGCGATGCGCCGCAGCCGGTCGGCTGGAGCGCCGGTTGCCCGCCGGCCAGACCCGGCACGCCCTGCGGAGGATCCGAAGGCGTGCGCAGGCGAGCACGGCGCCATCGCGACGCGGTATCGTGTCGGGATTCCTGCCAATCGACGAACCCGATGCCGCATCCGTCCATGCCTCCCGGTCCCGCCGCCCCGTCCGCCGCGCCTGCCTTGCGCCATGCGCTGAAGCCGCGGCAACTGATCATGATGGGACTGGGCAGCGCGATCGGCGCCGGCCTGTTCCTGGGTTCCGGCGTCGGCGTGCATGCGGCCGGGCCGGCGGTGCTGATCTCCTACCTGGTCGCCGGCGCGCTGGTGATCATCGTGATGAACGCGCTGGGCGAGATGGCGGCGGCCAAGCCGGCCAGCGGCGCGTTCTCGGTGTATGCCGCCGATGCGATGGGCGCCACCGCCGGGGCGACGGTGGGCTGGCTGTGGTGGCTGCAACTGGTGATCGTGATCGCCGCCGAGGCGGTGGGCGCGGCCGGGCTGCTGGCCACGGTGTGGCCGGCGTTGCCGGTGCCGCTGGTCGCGGTGGTGTTCATGGCCGCGTTCACCGCGATCAATCTGCTGGGCGTGCGCAATTTCGGCGAGTTCGAATTCTGGTTCGCGATCCTCAAGGTGGTGGCGATCGTCGCCTTCATCCTGATCGGCGTGGCGCTGCTGGCCGGCTGGCTGCCGAACGTGGCCTCGCCGGGCTGGTCCAACGTCACCGGCAACGGCGGTTTCGCGCCCAAGGGGCTGGCCGGCATCGGCGCGGCGCTGCTGGTGGTGGTGTTCGCCTTCGGCGGCACCGAGATCGTGGCGGTGGCGGCGGCCGAGACCGCCGACCCGGAGCGCAGCATCGCGCGCGCGATCCGCACCGTGGCCTGGCGCATCCTGGTGTTCTACATCGGCTCGCTGAGCGTGATCATCGCGGTGGTGCCGTGGCAGAGCGAGGCGCTGAGTTCGCCGTTCGCCGCGGTGCTGCAGGCGGCCAGGATCCCGGGCGCGGCCACCGGCATCACCCTGATCGCGGTGATCGCGCTGCTGTCGGCGCTCAACGCCAATCTGTACGGCGCCTCGCGGATGATCTTTTCGCTGGCGCAGCGCGGCGAGGCGCCGCGCGCACTGGCCTTCACCAGCGGCCAGCAGGTGCCGCTGCTGGCGGTGCTGGCGAGCGTGCTGTTCGGCTTCGCCGCCGCGGTGCTGGAGCTGCTGTATCCGAACCGGGTGCTGCCGGTGCTGCTGAACATCGTCGGCGCGACCTGCCTGCTGGTGTGGACGATCTCGCTGCTGTCGCAACTGATCCTGCGCGCGCGCGCCGATCGCGCCGGCACCCGCCTGCCGTTCCGCATGCGTGGCTATCCGGTGCTGACCGTGCTGGCGCTGGCGATCCTGGCGCTGATCTTCGGCCTGCTGGTGGCCTCGGCCGACACCCGCGCGCAGTTCCTGTCGATGGCCGCGCTGACCGCGGCGATCGCGCTGCTCAGCGGCCTGGCGCGGCGGCTGCGCGCGGGGCGCGCAGGGTAGGGCGCCGCGCTTCCTGTAGGAGCGGCTTCAGCCGCGACCCGATGCCGGGCACTGCGATGAGGCCGTGGAGAGCGCTGTGTCTGTTGCGATGGACGGAAAGCGCCGTGCTCGCGTTCGTCGCGGCTGAAGCCGCTCCTACAGAAACGCGGCGATAAAGCGGCGATGCTCAGCCCAGCAGCAGCCGCGCGCCCAGCGCGCACAGCAGGGCCGGCGGCATCACCAGCGCGCCGACCTTCAGGAAGCGCCAGAAGCCCACGTCCTCGCCTTCGCGGCGGATCGCGGTCAGCCACAGGATGGTGGCCAGCGAGCCGGTGATCGACAGGTTCGGCCCCAGGTCCACCCCGATCAGCAGGGCGTCGACCACCAGTTGCGGCGGATGCGCCTGGGCGATGGTGGTGCTGGCGATCAGGCCGGCCGGCAGGTTGTTCATCAGGTTGGACGCGAACGCCAGCAACGCGCCTGCGGTACCGGCGGTGGCCACCGGCGACTGCGCGGCGGCGCCGGCCAGTTCCTGCGCGAGCCAGGCGATGACCCCGGTGCGCGACAGGGCCTCGACCAGCACGAACAGTCCGGCCACCAGCGGCAGCACCGCCCACGACACCGCCCGCGCCAGCGGCAGCGGCGATTGCCGTCCGCCCAGGCATACCGCGGCCAGCGTGGCCAGGCCGGCCAGGCAGGTCGGCAGGCCCAGGTCGCGGCCCAGCGCGGAGACGCCGACCAGCAGCGCCGCTGTGGCCAGGATGCCGGCCAGCGCGAACGCGCCGCCGCGGCTGAGCGGCACCGTGTCCACGCGCTCGGCGCAGCGCCCGGTCAGGTCCTTGCGCTCGGCCCAATACAGCATGCCGAAGGTGACGGCGATCGCCAGCAGCGAGGGCAGCGCGAAGGCGGCCATCCACGCGCCCAGCGTCGGCATGGTGCCGCCGTACAGCACCAGGTTGGCGGGATTGGAGATCGGCAGCACGAAGCTGGCGGCGTTGGCGATCAGCGCGCAGGCGAACAGCATCGGCAGCGGCCTGGCCCCGGCCTTGCGCGCCGCCGCGTACACCGCCGGGGTCAGCACCACCGCGGTGGCGTCGTTGGACAGGAACGCGGTGACCACGATGCCGACCCCGAACACCAGCGCGAACAGCCGCCGCGGCGAGCCCTTGGCCAGGTTCACCGCATGCATCGCCACCCAGTCGAACAGGCCTTCGGCGCGCGCGGTTTCCGACAGCAGCATCATCCCGATCAGGAACAGGTAGACGTCGTAGCCCTTCAGTACCGCATGCCAGGCCTCGACGCCGGGCATCAGCCCGAGCAGCATCAGCAGCAGCGCGCCGCCCACCGCCCACAGCGCCTCGGGCAGCTTGAACGGCCGCGCGATCACCCCGGCGGTGGCCAGTGCGCAGATGCTCCAGGTGGCGAGATTCGCCGCGTGTCCGCTCAGCATGCGCATGCCGCCGCGGCGGCGGGGCAGGGTGCGTGCACGCCGCGCCGCTGGCGGTTGATCGGTGCGGTGCTGCGGTCCGCGGCGTAGGCGTGGGGAAGGACGGACATGGCGGCGATCGGCACGCGTATCGGCGGGGAAGAACGGGCCGGCAAGGATAGCAAGCCGCTCGCCGCCGGCTGCGACTCGGGCGCAGCGCGCCGCGCCTGCGCGCGCTCGCGTTCAGCGGCGGTGCGGGCCCGGAACTAGGAAGAAGCGGGCACCGCTGTCATGGATGCGCTGCAAGTGGACGTCGCCCCAACGATCGCCACCGCCGCGCTTTCACCAATCCCCAATCCCGAATCCCCAATCCCCGCAACTAAGGCACATGCCTGCCGATCCAGCGCTACATGGCCTGCGCGCGGTCGCGTTCAGCGGCGGTGCGGGCCCGGAACTAGGAAGAAGTGGGCACCGCTGTCATGGATGCGCTGCGAGTGGACGTCGCCCCGACGATCGCCACCGCCGCGCTTTCACCAATCCCCAATCCCGAATCCCCAATCCCCGCAACTAAGGCACATGCCTGTCGATCCAGCGCTGCATGGCCTGCGCGCGCTGGCGTTCAGCGGCGGTGCGGGCCCGGAACTAGGAAGAAGTGGGCACCGCTGTCATGGATGCGCTGCAAGTGGACGTCGCCCCAACGATCGCCACCGCCGAGCTTTCACCAATCCCCAATCCCCAATCCCGAATCCCCGCAACTAAAGCACATGCCTGTCGATCCAGCGCTGCAGAAACTCGCTCAGGCCCAGCCTGGCCGGCGGCGCCAGCGCGGCGCTGCGCGCGAAGCCGGCCGCGGCCTGCGCGAAGTCCTGTTTCGCGCGCCGCAGCGCCTGTTGCGCCGCCGCCTGCCGCTGGCGCAATTGCACCAGGTGCAGCGACGGCCGCCCCGGCGGCGCGAACTTCTGGTCGCGGCGCAGGGCATCGGCCGACAGCCTGGTCGCGTGCGTCGCCTGCAGCAGCGCCTGCCTGGCCTCCAGCAGCTGCAGCAGCCAGCGTCCGCTGTCGCTCAGGTGCCAGCAGGGGTCGCCCTCGGCTCCGGGCAGCAGCAGCGGCGTCGCAGCGCCGGCCAGCGCCGCGACGCCCGGATCGCGGGCGCGTAGCCGGGCGAGAAACTCGGCCTGGGGAAAGGGCGGGGCGGTGCTCATGTTCGGCCGGTGCGCGAAATCGCGGACTGTACGCGGTTTGGCACGCCGCTGCGCCAAGGCGCGTAGCGGGGCAGGGCGTGCACGGCAGCCGCGACTGCGCTGGCGCCGGTCCGCGGTCGCCCAGCGCGGCGTTGTCAGTGCGCGCTGCGCGTTGCCGCTTCCAGGTCGTCGAGGTACTTCAGTTCGTGCAGCGCGGTGGCATTGCCGGGTTCCAGCTCGAGCGACCGCTGCAGGGCGGCGCGCGCGCCGGCCTTGTCCGGCGTGTCGATCAGCACCGAGCCCAGGCCGCGCAGCGCCAGGGCGCGGCCCGGCCGCGCGAACGGATAGGTCTCGGCCAACGCCAGCGCCTGGCGGTAGGTGGACAGCGCCTCGTCGATCCGGCCCATGTTGCGCAGCACGTAGCCGCGCTCGGTATAGGCCGGCAGCAGATACGGCCCGAGCGCGACCGCCTGGTCCAGCCAGTCCAGCGCCTGCGGCCATTGCTGGTGCGCGGCGGCGGCATAGCCGCGGATCTGCAGCGCCGTGGCGCAACTGATGTCGATCCATTCGGTCGGTTGGCCGTCGCCGTGCGCGGCCAGGTAGTCCTCGTACTCGCGCACATCGGCGACGCTGACCGCGCGCAGCCCGGGGCGCTGCTGGGCACGGCAATAGCCGACGACCCGATCCAGCAGGGCGATGTCCGCCGCGTCCAGCCGATCCATCCGCTTCTGCAGGGCGAGCAGCTCCTTGCGGTACTCGACGCCGGGACGCGCGGCGGCCGTGCCGTCCAGATAGGTCGTCACCTGCGCCGCGGCGCCGTAGCTGGCGCAGGCGAACAATGCCCAGACGGCGACGCGAAGTGTCCGATGGTGCCGCATGCGCCCCCCGCGCGACCTTGCTGCGGCGGATCATGGCCCCGACCCGCACCGGTCTGTCAAGCGCGCGATCCGGCGCGCGCGGGCCTGTTGCCGCCGAAGCACGCTCAGTCGTTGCTGGCCGCCGTCTCGGCGGTGGCGTCGTCGCGCTTCTGCGCGAACAGCCATTGCCACATCTTCGGATCGCGGTAGGTGGCGTCCCAGGCGTTGTGGTTGCCTTCCGGGTACTCGGTGTACTGCACGTCGGCATCCAGGTTCTTGAAGGCGCGGTAGATCTTGCGGTCGTCGTGCGGCAGCACCACGTCGTCCTCGGCGCCGTGGAAGATCCACACCGGGATCTGCTGCAGGCGCTCGGCCAGCGCGGTGTAGGGGTCGGACAGTTCCGCCACCGGGGTGACCACCAGGTATTCGCGGTCCTCGTGCGGGGACAGGATCGCGCCGCAGACCGGCACCAGCGCGGCGAAGCGCTGCGGCTGCTGCAGGGCGATTTCCCAGGTGCCGTAGCCGCCCATCGACATGCCGGTCAGGTAGGTGCGCTGCGGATCGCCGTTGAATTCCGCGCTGGCCGCGTCCAGCGCCTGCAGCGCCATGGTCGCGTTGACCCCGTTCCATTCCTCATCGTCCGGCACCTGCGGCATCACCACCAATGCGGGGAAGTCGCCCAGGTGGCGGCGCAGGTACGGGCCCACGCCGGCATCGGCCTGCTGCTTGCCGTCGCTGCCGCGCTCGCCGGAACCGTGCAGGAACAGCACCACCGGCACCGCGCCCTGGCGCTGCGACGGCGCCGGCACGAACACCTGGTAACGGTACAGGCGCCCGTCCACGGTGAGCTGGCGGGACACGAAGTGGCCGGTGGCCGGGTCGCTGGGCAGGCTGCTGCAACCGACCATCGACAGGCACAGCAGGATCAGCAACGAACGCATGGACATGGGCGGCCCTCGGCGGTGGGAGCCTCCAGTATCGGCGTCCCGGCGCTCCGGCGACAGAGCGCCGTGCCGCCAGGGCCTGGGGCCGGACATGCGCCAGTCAGGCGCAGGCCGCGTGCGGTCCGGCGGGGCGGCGCCGGCCCGGCAAGCGCCTGCGGGAAAGCCGACACATGTGCGCGCGCGTGCGCCGCCGCCTGATTGGCCATGTGCTGGAGGCTATGCGCTTCGGCCTACAGCAGCACCAGCGTGGCCAGGCCGAGGAAGCTGAGGAAGCCCATCACGTCGGTCAGGGTGGTCAGGATCACGCCGCCGGCCAGCGCCGGATCGAAGCCCAGGCGCTTGAGCGTCAGCGGCACCAGCACGCCGCCGAGCGCGGCGGTGAGCAGGTTGATGGTCAGCGCCGAGCCGATCACCAGCGACAGCAGCGGCTGCTTGAACCACGCCAGCACGATCAGGCCCAGGCCGATGCCCAGCGCCAGGCCGTTGATCAGCGCCACCGCCAGTTCCTTGCGCAGCAGCACGGTGAAGTTGGAGGCGCCGATCTGGCCCAGCGCCAGGCCGCGCACCATCAGCGCCAGCACCTGGGTGCCGGCGTTGCCGCCCATGCCGGCCACGATCGGCATCAGCGCGGCCAGCGCCACCAGCTTGGAGATGGTGCCCTCGAACTGGCTGACCACGCTGGAGGCGATGAACGCGGTACCCAGGTTGATGGTCAGCCACAGCAGGCGGCGCCGGAACGCGCGCCGCACCGGGCTGAACATGTCCTCGTCCTCGTCCAGGCCGGCGGCGCTGAACGCCTGGTGCTCGGCCTGGTCGCGGATGATGTCGACCACGTCGTCGATGGTGATGCGGCCGAGCAGGATGTTGTTGTCGTCCACCACCGGCGCGGAGATCCAGTCGTGGTCGGAGAACTGCCGGGCGACCTCGTCGGCGCCTTCGCCCACGTCGATGGCCGGCTGCTCGTCGTCGATCAGCCGGTTGATCGGGGTGGAATCCTCGTGGGTGACCAGCGCGGCCAGCGACACCCGGCCCAGGTACTGGTGGCGGCGGCTGACCACGAACAGGTGGTCGGTGTGGTCGGGCAGTTCGCCGCGCAGGCGCAGGTAGCGCAGCACCACGTCGACGTTGACGTCGGCGCGCACGGTGACCACGTCCGGGTTCATCAGGCGCCCGGCGCTGTCCTCGGGATAGGACAGCACCTGTTCCAGGCGCTCGCGGTTCTCGCGGTCCATCGACTTGAGCACTTCGTCGATGACCGTGTCGGGCAGATCCTCGACCAGGTTGGCCAGGTCGTCGATGTCGAGGTCTTCGACCGCGGCGATGATCTCGTCCGGGTCCATGTCCGCGAGCAGGCTTTCGCGCACTTCCTCGCCGACGTGCAGCAGCACCTCGCCGTCGTCTTCCGGATCGACCAGGCCCCACACCACCACGCGCTTGCCGGGCGGCAGCGACTCCAGCAGGTTGCCGATCTCGGCCGGCGCCAGCGTATTGACCAGCCGGCGCACCGGGCCCAGGCGCCCGCTGTCCAGCGCATCGGACAGCAAACGCAGCTGCCGCGCGGTCTTGTCGTGGCGAACGGCATCGGCCATGCGCTGCTCCTGAAAGTGGAAGGCCGCGCGCCGAAGGCTCGCGGTCGGTCAGATGTTCATCGCAACATTATCGCTTGCATGTTGCGGGAAGCACAGCGGGCGGGGATTGGGGATTGGGGATTGGGGATTGGGGATTTGCAGCGGCGCGGCGCGGTCCGGCGAAATCGTGACCGGCGGGTTGGCGAAAAAAGCGCCATGCCCGAAATCGGCGTCTGTTCCCTGCAGGAGGGGCTCCCATCCCGTGCCCTTGCCGTCAAAGCGTCGGGGAGTCAGGGCAGGGCACCACTGCGCCAGCACCGGCGGCCACACACGCTCTTGTTCTTGCGAATCCCCAATCCCCAATCCCCAATCCCGGCTCTCAAGCCAGCCAGCGCTCGATCCCCTTCCGGTCCCGCGCCTGCAGCAGCTTGGCGCCGCGCAGGCGCAGCGCCTGCAGGTCGGTGTCGCGGATCACCCGGCGCACTTCCAGCATCGTCGCCGGGTGCAGGCTGAACTCGCGCAGGCCCAGCGCCAGCAGGATCGGCGTCAGCGCCGGGTCGCCGGCGATCTCGCCGCACACCGCCACCGGCTTGGCGTGGGCCTGGCCGGTGGCGATCACCTGCGCGATCAGGCGCAGCACCGCCGGGTGCAGCGGCGAATACAGCTCGCCCAGCGCTTCGTTGTTGCGATCGGCGGCGAGCAGGTACTGCACCAGGTCGTTGGTGCCGATCGACAGGAAGTCGATGTCGTCGATGAAGGTGTCCAGCGCGATCGCCGCGGCCGGGACCTCGATCATCGCGCCGATCTGCACCTGCTCGGCGATGGCATGGCCCTCGCGGCGCAGCTGCGCGGCGACGCGCTTGAGGTGCCGGCGCATCGCCATGATCTCCTCGCGCGCGCTGATCATCGGTACCAGCACGCGCACCGGGCCGTAGCCGGAGGCGCGCAGGATCGCGCGCAGCTGCGTGTCCGAGACCTTGGGCCGGGCCAGCGACAGGCGCACGCCGCGCAGGCCCAGTGCCGGGTTCTGCTCGTTGCCGAGGGTCAGGCCGGTGCGGTCGGCCTTGTCCGCGCCCAGGTCCAGGGTGCGGATGGTCACCGGGCGCCCGCTCATGCCGAGCACCGCGTCGCGGTAGGTGCGGAACTGTTCTTCCTCGTCGGGCAGCGCGTCGCGCTGCAGGAACAGGAATTCGGTGCGGTACAGGCCCAGGCCGTCGGCGCCCAGCGCATGCGCGCGGGCCACGTCGTCGCGCGACTCGGCGTTGGCCAGCAGCACGATGTCCACGCCGTCGCGGGTGCGGCTGGGCTTGGAACGCAGCTTGCCGAGGCCGCGCTGCAGCTTGGCCTGGTCGCGCACCCGGGCGCGGTAGTCGCGCAGGTCGTCGGGCGTGGGTTCGACGATCACCGCGCCCTGCACGCCGTCCACGATCAGCACATCGCCGTCGTTGATCTTCTGCAGCGCATCGGCGACGCCGACTACCAGCGGCAGGTGCAGGCTGCGCGCCAGGATCGCGCTGTGCGACAGCGCGCTGCCGGCGCTGGTGACGATGCCGACCACGCCCTGCGCCTGCAGCTGCGCCAGTTCCGACGGCGCCACGTTCTCGCACACCAGGATCTCGCCGGCCAGGCCGGCACTGTCGGGCTGGCGCTTCTGCAGGAAGGCGTGGATGCGCCCGATCACATGGTCCAGGTCGTCCATGCGGCTTTTCAGGTAGGCGTCTTCCATGTCGTCGAACACGGTCGCCAGCCGGTCGCGCTGCAGGCGCAGGGCGTAGTCGGCGCTGTAGCGGCCGGTACGGATCAGTTCGTCCAGGCCGTGCAGCAGTTCCGGGTCGTCGAGCAGCAGCGCGTGCAGGTCCAGGAACTCGCCGACTTCCTTGGCCAGGGCGCCGTGCAGGCGCTGGCGCAGGGCGTGCATTTCCTCGCGCGCGGCATTCACCGCCAGGTGCAGGCGTTCCAGTTCGGCCGGGACCTGCGCGGCGCCGATGCGTTGTTCGGCCACCTCCAGCGCATGCGGCAGGCGCACGCGCGCGCGGCCCAGCGCATTGCCGCGCGAGGCGCCATGGCCGGCGATGCGCAGGCTCACCGCACGCACCCGCGGCGGCGGGGCGGGGTGGTCGCCTGCCACAGCCGGCGCCGCATGCTCAGCTGTCCTCGTCGAAGCGCCGCTCGAACAGGCCGACCACGGCCTCCAGCGCCTGCGCTTCGTCGGCGCCGTCCACGCGCACCGTCACCGGCGTGCCTTGCGCGGCGGCCAGCAGCATCACCCCCATGATGCTCTTGGCGTTGACCTCGCGGCCCTTCGCCGCCAGCGTGGCGTTGCAGCGGAACGAGGACAGCGTCTGCACCAGCTTGGCGGTCGCGCGCGCATGCAGGCCCAGGCGGTTGGATACGATGAGTTCGCGTTCAAGCATCGTCGATCACCACTCCGTTGCGCGAGCCAGCGGCTGCGATGCCGGGCAGCTGGTCCAGCCCCTGTTCGGGGTAGTTCATGATCCGCAGCAGCATCGGCAGGCTCAGCGCGGACACGCGCCGCACCGGCGTGCCCAGGCGTGCGAGTTTCGTCGCCAGGTTGCTCGGGCTGGCGCCGTACAGGTCGGTGACCACCAGCACGCCGTCGCCATCGTCGACCCGCCGCAACGCCGCCGACGCCTGCGGCAGCAGCGCGTCCAGGTCGGCATCGAGCGGCACTTCGAACGCTTCGGTCTTCAGCGGCAGTTGCCGCAACAATCCGGTGGCCACGCGCAACAGCGCCGCGCCCACATCGGGATGAGTAATCAGGAGAATGCCACAGGCCATGGGCGAACGTTAACAGGTCGGGCAGGGCGCAGGGAATGGCTGGAAGGCCGGGATTGGGGATTCGGGAATGGGGATTCGCAAACGCCAGAGCAACGGCCGCAGCCGCTCCCGCTTTTGCCAATCCCGAATCTCCAATCCCCAATCCCCAATCCCCAATCCCGGCCCTTCAGTCCTGCTCCCGATGGAACGTCGCCACCTCCGGCCAGCCCTGCTCGCGGGCGTGGCGGGCCAGGCGTTCGGCCAGGTACACCGAGCGGTGCTTGCCGCCGGTGCAGCCGAAGGCGATGGTGACGTAGCTGCGGGTGTCGTTGCGCAGCCGCGGCAGCCAGGTGTCGAGCAGGTCGACGATCTGCGCGGTGTACCGCTGCACGTCCGGCTGCGCGTCCAGGTAGTCGCGCACGCCGCTGTCGCGGCCGGTCAGCGGGCGCAGCTGCGGATCCCAATGCGGATTGGGCAGCACCCGCGCGTCGAACACGAAGTCGGCTTCGGCCGGCACGCCGCGCTTGTAGGCGAAGGACTCGAACAGCAGCGACAAGGTGTTCTCGTTGGTCAGCGCGAACTCGGTGGTCACCCGTCGGCGCAACTGGTGCACGTTGAGCGCGCTGGTGTCGATCACCGCGTCGGCCTCGCGCCGCAGCGGTTCGGTGAGCGCGCGTTCGCGCTCGATCGCCTCGGGCAACGACAGGCCCAGGTGCGACAGCGGGTGCCGGCGGCGGGTGTCGGCGTAGCGCTTGATCAGCGCCTCGTCGGTGGCGTCGAAGAACAGCAGCCGCGCGTCCAGGCCGAACTGCGCCACCGCCTCGCGCCAGCGCGACAGCTGCGCCAGGTCGCTGTGGCGGCTGCGCACGTCGATGCCCACCGCCAGCTTGCCGGGGCCGACGTCGTCGCGCACCAGGCTCTTGACGAAGGCCGGCAGCAATTCCACCGGCAGGTTGTCGACGCAGTAGTAGTCCAGATCCTCGAAGGTCTTCAGCGCCACCGATTTGCCGGAGCCGGACAGGCCGCTGACGATCACCAGGGTGGAGGTGTTCGCCACCGTGCTCATGGGCTGCGCCGCTCGAGCAGGTTGCTGTGGCGGGCGATGAACATCGCCGCCGGATCGATGCCCTTGGTGCGCAGGATGTGCAGGCGCGTGGCGGCCTCGGTCAGCACCGCCAGGTTGCGCCCGGGCATCACCGGCAGGGTGATCAGCGGCACGTCCAGGTCCAGCACGTGGCGGGTGCCGGAATCGCCGGTCAGGCGCTCGTAGCCATGCGGGGTCGGTTCGGTCATGGGCCGGGTCAGGTGCACGATCAGGCGAAGGTACTTGTTCTTCTTTACAGCGGTGTCGCCGAACATGTCGCGCACGTTGAGCACGCCCAGGCCGCGCACTTCCAGCAGGTCCTGCAGCAGTTCCGGGCAGGTGCCGTCGAGCACGTCGGGCGCGATCTGGGTGAATTCCGGGGCGTCGTCGGCGACCAGGCGATGGCCGCGGCTGAGCAGTTCCAGCGCCAGCTCGCTCTTGCCGGAGCCGGCTTCGCCGGTGATCAGCACGCCGATCGAGTAGATCTCCATGAACACCCCGTGCAGGATCACCCGCGGCGCCAGCGTGCGCGCCAGGTGATAGGAGAGGTGGTTGAGCAGTTCGTGGCCGCGCTTGGGCGACACCCACAGCGGCGTGTCGGATTCGTCGGCGGCCGCGCGCAGGTCTTCCGGGCACGACTGGTTCTTGGTGATCACCAGCGCCAGCGGCCGCACCTGCACGATCTTCTCGATGGTCTCCCAGCGCTGGCGCGAATCCAGCGAATCCAGCCAGGCCAGTTCCTCGGTGCCGAGGATCTGCACCTTGTTCGGGTAGATGGTATTGAGATAGCCGGCCAGCGACGGGCGCCGCGACACCGCGTTGCCGGCTTCCAGCTCGCGGTGCTCGCCCTTCTGCCCGGCCAGCCAGCGCAGGCCGAGCCGGTCGCGTTGCTGGTCGAACAGCTCGCGGGCGGTGATGCTGGTATTCATGCGGCGCTGGCCTGGGGGGCGCCGCCGAGCAGATCGTGCAGCGCGGCGGCGTCGGGGGCGCGTCGCAGCGCGTCGCGGAAGCCCTCGTCGGAGAACTGTTCGGCCAGTTCCGACAACAGCATCAGGTGTTGGTGGGTGTAGTGCGCCGGCACGGCCATCGCGAAGATCAGGTCGACCTGCGCGCCGTGGCCGTCGAAGTCGATCGGCTGGTCCAGCCGCAGCAGGGCGCCGCGCGGGGCGTCGAGGTGCGGGGCGCGGCCGTGCGGGATGGCGATGCCATGGCCGATGGCGGTGCTGCCGAGCTGCTCGCGCTCGCGCAGGCTGGCGAAGAGTTCGTCGAAACCGGCCTGCGGGCAGGCCAGCAGGCCGGCGGCGGTTCGCAGCAGGGTGTCGCGATCGGCGGCCGGCAGCACCTGGGTGCGGACGGCCGCCATCAGATCGGTCAAAGGCATGGCGGGACCAACGTGTGCAGGATCACACGATATTGTCGCGCACCTCGGCGGCGTGGTGGTCCTGTTTCTTTTCCTTGTGCTTGATGATGAGCCGGTCGAGCTTGTCGGCGAGCAGGTCGATCGCCGCGTACATGGTCTGCGCGCTGGCATCGGCATGCAGGGTGCGGCCGGGAACGTTGACGGTGGCCTCGACGTGATGGTCGGGCTTGCGCAGCGCCAGCTGGGCGCGGACCTCGATGGTTTCCTCGTAATGCCGCTTCAGCCGCTGCAGCTTGGTCTCCACGTACTCGCGCAAGGCGGGGGTGACTTCGATCTGCTGGCCGTAGGTCTCGATACGCATCGGATACTCCTTGGTTCGGGATTCACCTATGAACCATTGCCGCCGCCGCCGACGCTCAACCGATACGGACGCGTTCGTGGGAAGCGGAAATGTTCATGGCCTCACGATACTTCGCTACGGTGCGTCGCGCCACCGGCACGCCGGCGCTTTTCAGCAGGTCGGCCAGCTTGGCGTCAGAAAGCGGCTTGCGCGGGTTCTCGGCGTCGATCAGGCGCCGGATCATCGCCTGAATGGCGGTGCTGGAGGCTTCGCCGCCGCTGTCGGTGTCGATGCCGGAGGCGAAGAAGGCGCGCAGCGGGATGGTGCCGCGCGGGGTGCGCACGTATTTGCGGGCGATGGCGCGGGAGATGGTGCTCTCGTGCAGGCCCAGTTCGCCGGCGATCTCGCGCAGGGTCAGCGGGCGCAGCGCCTGTTCGCCGAACTCGAGGAAGCCGGCCTGCTGGCGCAGCAGGCAGCGGGTCACCTTGAGCAGGGTCTCGCCGCGCGCTTCCAGGCTCTTCAGCAGCCAGCGCGCCTCCTGCAGCTGGCCGCGCAGGTAGCCGGCGTCGCTCTCGCCGCATTGGCGGATCATCCGCTCGTAGCCGCGGTGGATGGTGACCTTGGGCCGCGCGTGGCCGGCCAGCGCCGCGTGCCAGACGCCGCGCTGGCGCCAGACCACGCAATCGGGCACCACGTAGGTGTCGGCACTGAGTTCGCCGACCTGCTTGCCCGGGCGCGGGTCCAGCGAGCGCAGCAGGGCGACCGCGGTCTCCACCGCCGAGGCCGGGCGCTTGAGTTCGTGGGCGATGCCGGCGATGCCGCTGCGCGGCAGCTTCTCCAGCGGGCCGTTGGCGATGGTGCGCGCCAGCTCCAGCCCGGGGGTGTCCGCGGGCAGCACGTCCAGCTGCAGGTTCAGGCATTCGCCCAGCGTGCGCGCGGCGATGCCGACCGGGTCGAAGCGCTGGATCTGGTGCAGCACGGTGAGGATTTCCTCCTCGTCGGCGACGATGTCCGGCTGCAGCGTCTCGGCGATCGTGGCCAGCGGTTCGCGCAGGTAGCCATCGTCGTCGAGCGCGTCGATCAGCGCCGCGCCGATGCTGCGGTCGCGCGGCGACAGGTGCGACAGGTGCAGCTGCCACAGCAGGTGGTCGATCAGCGTATCGGGTTCGGCGACGCGCTCGGCGGCGCTGCCCATGTCGTCGTCGTCGTCGAAGGAGCCGCCGCTGCCGCTGCTCCAGGCCGGTTCGGCGTCGGACCAGTCGTCGCCATCGTGTTGCGGGACGTTGTCCAGCGTATCGCCGGCCGGCGGTGCGACCTCGCTGTCGCCCTCGGCGCTGCCGGCGGCGCCGATCTCCAGGGTGGGTGCGGCGTCTTCGGCCCATTCCAGCAGCGGATTGCTCTCCACCGCCTCGGCGATCTCCACTTCCAGCTCGGCGCTGGACATCTGCAACAGCTTGATCGCCTGCCGCAACTGCGGCGTCATGACCAGATGCTGTCCCAGCGATGTCTGCAGCCGTGCTTTCATGCCTGTGCCGGACGGAAGAGGGCGTGGCGCAACGCCCGCGCGGTCACAGCCTGAAGGTTTCCCCGAGGTAGACGCGGCGCACGTCGCTGTTGGCCAGCAGTGCTTCCGGCGCCCCCTGCGCCAACACGCTGCCCTCGTTGAGGATATACGCCCGGTCGCAGATTCCCAAGGTTTCGCGCACGTTGTGGTCGGTGATGAGCACGCCGATGCCGCGCTGCTTGAGGTGGGTGACGATGCGCTGGATCTCGCCGACCGAGATCGGGTCGACGCCGGCGAAGGGTTCGTCGAGCAGCATCAGCCGCGGCTTGGCCGCCAGCGCGCGGGCGATCTCGCAGCGGCGGCGCTCGCCGCCGGACAGGCTGGCGCCGAGCTGCTCGGCGACGTGGCCGATCTGCAGTTCGTCCAGCAGCGAGGACAGTTCGCGCTCGCGCCCGGCGTCGTCCAGGTCCTCGCGCAGTTCCAGCACCAGGCGGATGTTGTCGGCCACGCTGAGCTTGCGGAACACCGACGGCTCCTGCGGCAGGTAGCCGACGCCGAGCTTGGCGCGCTTGTACATCGGCAGCGCGGTGATGTCGTTGCCGTCGAGCACGATGCGCCCGGCGTCGGCCTCGACCAGGCCGACGATCATGTAGAAGCAGGTGGTCTTGCCGGCGCCGTTGGGGCCGAGCAGGCCGACCACTTCGCCCGCGTCCAGGGTCAGGCCGAACTCGCGCACGACCTCGCGCTGCTTGTAGCGCTTGCGCAGGCCTTCGGCGAGCAGCATCACTGGCCCCCTTGCTTGGGGTTGGCCGGCGTGGTCGTGGCCGGCTTGGCCGCCGGCTTGGCGCCGGTGGCCGGGGCGCCGGCCGGCGCCGCGTTCTTCGGCTGGATCACCGTGTGCACGCGGGTGCCGTCGCCGCCGCCCTGCATGTCGCCGGTCTTGGTGTTGTAGACCATGCGCTGGCCGGCGTTGGTGCCCTTGGGCGAGGTCATGCGGTAGTTGCCGGTCAGCACCACCGTGTCGGTGCCGACCTTGTAGTCGATGTTGTCGGCCACAGCGTCCATCGGCGAACCATCGTCCAGTTCCTGCTTCAGCGTGGCTTGCTTGCCGGTCAGCACGACGCGGTCGATGTCGCCGCTCTTGCGGAAGACGTCGGCAGTACTTGCATGGATCTCCAGTGTGCCCTGGACGATGACGACATTCCCCGAGTAACGGATCTTGCCGTCGTCGTCGAGCATATTGCCGCTCTGGTCGTTGGATTCGATCGTCATCGGCTGGTTGCGATCGGTCGACTTGGCCATCGCCACGGCGGGCAGCAGCAGGGCGAGCAGCGCGAGCTTAGCGGGCAGCGTTGGGTTCATAGCGGGTCTTGACCTGTGAAAGGAGCTTGTACTGCCGGGACTTCAAGTCGACCTCGAAGCCGACGCCGGACTGCATCATACCGGGCCGGGTCATGGTGACCGGTTCGGCGGTGCGCGCGGTGCTGGTCTGCGGGAAGACGTCCAGGCTCTGGGTGCGGAAGGTGGTGGGCGGGATGCTGGGCACCTTGGGGCTGTCGCCGGCGACGTCGCCGCGCAGGCGCAGTTCGGTGCCGTCTGCGCTGACCCAGCCGGTCTTGCTGCGCATTTCCCAGTGCTGGCCATTGGCGTCCGGCATCAGGAACAGCGGGGTTTCGATCGCCATGGTCTGGTCGGCGCGGCTGCGTTCCATCTGCGGCGCGCGCAGGGTCATGGACTCCTTGCCTTGCTTGTCCAGCGCGACGATCTGGAAATCGTGCGCGATGTAGTCCGAGCGGGCCTCCTCGTCCGAGGTCGGCGCCGGCTTGCTGCGCTGGTGCCAGGCCGACCAGCCGCTGACCACGGCCGCGACCAGCAGCAGGCCGCCGAGCACGGTACGCCAGTTCATGCGCCATGCTCCTGCAGCAGCGAGGGGACGTGGCCTTGCGCGGCCAGCAGCACGTCGCACAGCTCGCGCGCGGCGCCTTCGCCGCCGCGGGCGCGGGTCAGCCAGTGCACGTGCTCGGCGGTCCACGGATGCGCATTGGCCGGGGCCACCGCCAGGCCGACCACGCGCAGCGGCGCCAGGTCGGGCAGGTCGTCGCCCATGAAGCACACCTGCTCCAGGCTCAGCCCGCGGGCGTCGCACAGCGCCTGCACCCCGGCGCGCTTGTCCTTGACCCCGATCTGCACCAGCAGGCCCAGTTCCTGGCCGCGCTTCTCCGCGGCCAGGCTGGGCCGCGCGGTGATCAGCGCGACCTCGATGCCGTGCCGGCGCAGCTGCACCAGGCCCTGGCCGTCGAGCACGTTGAACGCCTTGCTCTCGTTGCCGTCGCGGTCGTAGTACAGGCGGCCGTCGGTCAGGGTGCCGTCCACGTCGAAGCAGGCCAGGCGGATCTTCGCGGCACGTTCGATCAGGTCGGCGGGGAGGTCGGCCAGCGGGGAATAGGGCATGGTTCGCTATATCGGGGCGGGAAGGCCGGCTTTCCAGCGGCCAGGGCCAGCGGCGCAGGGCGCCGGCGGGCGGTGAACAAGTTCAGGCTGTTAAACCACCCTGGCGCGCAACAGGTCGTGAATGTTGAGCGCGCCGACCGCGCGGCCGTCGCCATCGACCACGATCAAGCCGTTGATCTTGTGGGTTTCCATCAGCCGCGCGGCCTCGGCGGCGAGCTGGTCGGCGCCGATCGTGCGCGGCTGCCGGGTCATCACGTCGGCGATGCGGGTCTGGCGCACGTCCAGCGCGCTGTCCAGGGTGCGGCGCAGGTCGCCGTCGGTGAACAGGCCGAGCAGGCGCCCGTCGCCATCGACCACCGCGGTCATGCCCAGGCGCTTGCGGCTCATCTCCACCAGCGCCTCGCTGAGGCTGGCGTCCTCGCGCACCTGCGGCAGCTCGTCGCCGCCGTGCATCACGTCGGTGATGTGCAGCAGCAGGCGCCGGCCGAGGCTGCCGGCCGGGTGCGAGCGGGCGAAATCGTCGGCGGTGAAGCCGCGCGCGTCCAGCAGCGCCACCGCCAGCGCATCGCCCAGCGCCAGCGAGGCGGTGGTGCTGGAGGTCGGCGCCAGGTCCAGCGGGCAGGCCTCGGCCGGCACGCTGACGTCCAGGTGCAGGTCGGCCTCGCGGGCCAGCGTGGACTGGGCGCGGCCGGTCATCGCGATCACCGCGTTGCCCTGGCGCTTGAGCACCGGCAGCAGCATCAGGATCTCGTCGGATTCGCCGGAATAGGACAGCGCCAGGACCACGTCGGCGTCGGTGATCATGCCCAGGTCGCCATGCCCGGCCTCGCCGGGATGCACGTAGAACGCCGGGGTGCCGGTGGAGGCGAGGGTGGCGGCGATCTTGCGCGCCACGTGCCCGGACTTGCCCATGCCGGTGGCGACCACGCGCCCGCGCGAGGCCAGGATCAGCCGGCAGGCGGCGGCGAACTCGGCGCCGATGCGCGCGCCGACCGCGCCCAGCGCGGCCTGCTCGATCTCGACCACGCGGCGGCCGCTGGCGACCAGGCCGGCGTCGTCGATCGCAGCGGGGGACAGGGGCGATACAGCCATGCGGATGCCGGTCGGAGGGTAGAATGGCCGATCATTTTATTAGGAAAGCCCGTTGGACGCCGAAACCATCCGTAAACTGATCGAGGCCGGCCTGCCTGGCGCGCGCGTGCAGGTGCAGGGCGACGACGGCGTGCACTTCGAGGCCACCGTGGTCAGCGCCGCCTTCGCGGGCAAGCTGCCGCTGGCCCGCCACCGCATGGTGTACGCCACGCTCGGCGAGCTGATGGGCGGGGCGATCCACGCGCTGGCGCTGACCACGCTGACCCCCGAGCAGGCCGGCTGAGCCGCGCGTTCCGTTCCTCTTTTTCCGAATCCCCCGAGACCCATGGCCAAAATCGTAGTGACCGGCGGCAACGCGCTGCACGGTGAAGTGAACATTTCCGGCGCCAAGAACGCGGTGCTGCCGATCCTGTGCGCGACCCTGCTGGCCGACGCGCCGGTGGAGATCACCAACGTGCCGCAGCTGCACGACGTGATCACCACGGTGAAGCTGCTCGGCGAACTGGGCGCGGAGGTCACCATCGACGAAGGCACCCTGGCGCGCGGCAGCGCGATCACCGTCGATCCGCGCAAGGTCGACCAGCACATCGCGCCGTACGAGCTGGTGCGCACCATGCGCGCCTCGATCCTGGTGCTGGGGCCGCTGCTGGCCAAGTTCGGCGCCGCCGAAGTGTCGCTGCCCGGCGGCTGCGCGATCGGCTCGCGGCCGGTGGACCAGCACATCAAGGGCCTGCAGGCGCTGGGCGCGGAGATCAGCGTCGAGAACGGCTACATCAAGGCCACCAGCAACGGCCGGCTCAAGGGCGGCCGCTACGTGTTCGACATGGTCAGCGTCACCGGCACCGAGAACGTGCTGATGGCCGCGACCCTGGCCGAGGGCACCACGGTGCTGGAGAACGCGGCGATGGAGCCGGAGGTTACCGACCTGGCCGACTGCCTGATCGCGCTCGGTGCCAGGATCGAAGGCGCCGGCACCTCGCGCATCGTGGTGCAGGGCGTGGAACGCCTGTCCGGCGGCCGCCACGCGGTGCTGCCCGACCGCATCGAGACCGGCACCTTCCTGGTCGCCGCGGCGATGACCGGCGGCAGCGTCACCGTGCGCCGCGCGCGCGCCGACACCCTTGACGCGGTGCTGGACAAGCTGGCCGAGGCCGGCGCCACGATCGAGACCGGGCCGGACTGGATCCGCCTGGACATGCACGGCAAGCGCCCGCGCGCGGTCAGCCTGACCACCGCGCCGTACCCGGCGTTCCCGACCGACATGCAGGCGCAGTTCATGGCGCTCAACTGCGTGGCCGACGGCGTCGGCGTGATCAACGAGACGATCTTCGAGAACCGTTTCATGCACGTCAACGAACTGCTGCGCCTGGGCGCGGACATTCAGGTCGAAGGCCATACCGCGATCGTGCGCGGCAGCGAGCGGCTCAGCGGCGCGCCGGTGATGGCCACCGACCTGCGCGCCTCGGCGTCGCTGATCCTGGCCGGGCTGGTCGCCGACGGCGACACCACCATCGACCGCATCTACCACCTGGACCGTGGCTACGAGAACATCGAGGAGAAGCTGGGGGCGCTGGGCGCGTCCATCCGGCGCATCGCATGATCCTCAGCGGCCGCTTCAGCCGCCGGCGCAAGGTGCTGCTGGCGGTGGTGATCCTGGTGCTGGCCTGGGTCGGCTACGCCTGGCATGCCGGCATCGCCATCACCCAGGGCGTCGAGCAGCGCGACATGGACTGGAACGGCGATGGCCAGGTCAGCCGCGGCGAGATCGCGCAGGCGTTCTACGCGGTGGGCGTGACCCGTACCCAGGACGGCCCGCGCCAGTGCAGCACCTTCTACTGGCGCGACAGCGGCGTGCAGATCCGCGTGGATTGCCGCACCACCTTCAAGGCCGCGCCGGCGGAGAAGAAGTAACGGCGTGGGACAGGGCGCTGTCTGGGCGGCGCCCGCCTCGGGAGTGCGGCGGTGCTGTTGTGGGAGCGGCTTCAGCCGCGACGCGCAGACTCGGTGTGGAGAACGTGGCTCTCGCGCGCTTGCACGTCGCAGCAGGCGCAAAGACACTCAAGTGCCATTCAAGCATCCCATCTTCAAGCGCGAATCAAGCTCGCCGCGTCGCGGCTGAAGCCGCTCCCACATAGGAAACATGATCAGTGGGGAACCGCTGTTGCGATTCCCCAATCCCGATTCCCCACTCCCGGCCTCAGCGCAGCGTCTTGATGGTCAGGTCCAGCGCGTCCTGGCCGTTCTCGCGCTGCAGGATGCGCACCGGCACCGGCATGTCCGGCACCACCCAGGCGATGATCTCCTTGGAGCCATCGCTGCGGCTGACCTTGGTCGCCTGCTCGGTCTTGCCGTTGACGGTGATGGCTTCCTTGCCGGCCACCTTGTAGGTCATCGGCTTGGCGCGGCCTTCGTCGACCATGCGGTAGCTGGGGGTCTTGCCGGCGTTGACGTCGCGCGCGATCGCCAGGTTGATCAGCAGCGCGTCCATGTCGCCGGGCTGCAGCTTCACCGGGCCGCGGCGGTCGGGCTTGACGTCGCCGGCCCAGGTCGCCTGCGAGGTGCCCCAGTCGTAGTTGGCGGTCACCGCCTTCTTCTTGATCAGGAACAGCGAGCGGTCGTCGCTGCTGAGCGGGCGCAGTTGCCCGCCCTTTTCCTCGAACACGGTGCTCTGGCTCAGGTCGGCGACCTGGTTCTTGATCGACAGGCTGTAGCGCCAGCGGTTGGCGCCTTCGCTGGCCAGGGTCATCAGGCCGTTGGCCTGCATGCCCATGTAGCTGGCCTGGTAGTCCGCCTTGAACGGCTCCAGCGCCAGGGCGGGCAGGCTGGCCATGGCCAGCAGGGCGGCGGCCAGGGCGGACAGCGGGCGGGCGATGCGTGTCATGGTCAGACTCCTTGGTATTCGGTCAGGCGCAGGTCGATGCGGTCTTCGCCGTCTTCGCGCTGCAGGATGCGCACCGGCGTCGGCACGCCGTTGGCGATCCACAGAATGGTCTCATTCTTGCCGCCATTGGTGCGCGACACGCGCAGCGCGTCGTAGCTGATGTCGCCGACCTGCACCGTCTCGGTCTGCTCGGCGGCGTGGTAGACGTGTTCGCGCACCCGGCCGACGTCGACGAAGCGGTAGCTCATGGTCTTGCCCGGCTGCGCGTCGCGCATGATCGACAGGTTGATCAGCAGTGCGCTCTGGTCGCCGGGCTGCAGCGGGATCGGCTGCTGGCGGTCCTTCTTCAGGTCGCCGTCCCAGCGCGCCACGCCCTGGCCCCAGTCGTACACGCCGGTGACCTTCTTGCCGAAGAACACCGCCTTCTTCACCGTGCTCTGGCTCTGCGGCACGTAGCGCCCGTCCTGGGTGCGGAACACCGTGCTCTGCTCGATGTTCAGGCCGAGGATGCTGGCGAAGCCGCTGCGGCCCTGCACGCCCAGGTCCACGCGCCACTGGTCGCCGCCGGTATGGCTGACTTCCATGCGCGCGTCGCCGGCCTGCTTGCCCTTGTACAGCGCCTGGTAGGTGGCCACGAACGGCTGCAGCGGCGGCGGCGTCCAGGCTTCGGCCGGCAGGCCCGGCGCCGCCGCGGCAGGCGCGCCGGGTGCGGCGGCCGTGGCCGGTGCGGCCTGGGCCGGCGCCGGTGCCGGCGCGGATGGCGCAGGCGGCGGCGCCTGCGCGAGCACGCCGACGGCTGGCGCCAGCAGGCCGAGGCTGGCCACGGCGAGAACAGCGAACTGACGCGGAAGGAGCTTCATGGGATGGCTGCGAGGGAGGGGAGTTGGGCGCGAACACGACCAGCGCGCTTCGCGCTGCGACGTATTCAGGGAATCAGCATGCCCTGGCAATCTAGGCGCAGCGGACTAAACCGGCACTGACCGTCGAGCCAGACCCTGCCATCCCGTTCAGCCAGGCGCCCGGACGCGGCCAGCTGCAGCGCCGCGCACAGCAGCTGGTGCTCGCGCGGCAACAGGCGTTGCGCCAGGTCCTCCGGGCGGTCGCCGGGCTGCACCGGCACCCGCACCTGCGCGACCACCGCGCCGGCATCCAGTTCCGGAACCACGAAGTGCACGCTGGCGCCATGCTCGGCATCGCCGGCCGCCAGCGCCTGCGCATGCGTGTGCAGGCCGCGGTACTTGGGCAGCAGCGACGGGTGGATGTTGAGCAGGCGGCCGGCGAAGCGCTGCACGAAGCCGGCGCCGAGGATGCGCATGTAGCCGGCGCAGACGATCCAGTCCGGCTGCACGGCCGCGACCGCGTCGCCCAGCGCCTGATCGAAGGCGGCGCGGTCGGGGAAGCGGCCCGGCGCCGCCGACCAGCGCTGCGCCGGCGCCACCTTGGCCAGCGCCGGCGCCTGCGCGCGGTCGCTGAACACGCCCGCCACCTGCGCGTCCAGCGCGCCGGCGGCGATCGCGTCGAGCAGCGCCTGCAGGTTGGAGCCGCGGCCGGAGACCAGCACCGCAAGACGGATCGTCATCGGCTACGCCTTCCGGAACAGGGCGATGGCGGCCGGGCGCTGCAGCACCAGCAGGGTCCACACGCCCAGTGCCGTGCCCAGCGGGAAACCCAGGCAGGTCACCACGGCGGTGGCGTTGCACAGCAGCAGGCGGCGGCGCTGGCGCAGCGCGCGCGCGGTCAGCACCTTCAGGATCAGCGAGACCAGCCCGAACGCCAGCATCGTCGACAGCAGCACGATCGCGACCACCCCGGCCTGGGCCTGGTCGGGGCTCTGGCCGACGGCGTTGAGCTCGGCCTCGCGATGCACGCCGTAGGCCAGGAGGCCGCCGACCAGCAGCAGCATCAGGCACTGCAGCCCCGCCATCACGGCATACAGCATCGCCAGGGTGCTCAGCTCGGACTCGGCACGCAGGGTCTCGGCGTGGGCGATGTCCGCAACGGGAAGGGGTGGGGGCAGTGCCATCGTCGGTCTTCTAGTGCGGGGAAGGGGGCAGACGCCCGGCGCGCCGCCACGGCCAGGCGCTGGCGCAGCCCAGCGTGGCCAGCAGCATGTCCATGTGCGCGTCCCACGGGTCGCCCTGCTGGCCGTTGTAGGACTCGGCCTGCTCGGGCGACAGCAGCAGCGCGATCAGCCATTCCAGCCATTCGTAGAGCAGGCTGGCGCACATGATCGCCATCGTCGCCAGCGTGAACGCCTGGCGCGGCGACAGCGCCGGCCAGCGCTGCCGCGCGTAGTCGCGCAGCGCCGGCGCGAAGCACAGCCCGAACAGCAGGTGGATCAGCCGGTCGGTGTGGTTGCGCTGCCAGCCGAACGCGGCGTTCGGCGACCAGCCGCCGCTCAGCGTGCGCAGCCACTGGTCGTAGGGCACGTTGGAATACAGCCAGTGCGCGGCGATGTTGTGCACGCCGATGAACAGGCAGATCGCGGCGAAGTGCGCGCTGCGCAGCGGCCAGCGGCGGTCGTGCCAGACCAGCCAGGCGATGCCCAGCACCGCCAGCGAGCTGTGCATCGCCTGTTCCGCCGGCCACAACGGATGCACCCAGCTGGCGGCGAACACCGCCAGGGTCAGCGCCAGCCAGGCGCGCTTGGCCGCCGCCATGCGGCTCAGCCGATGTGCACGCGTTCGCCGGCGCCGGCCGCCACCACTGCGCCGATCTGCCAATGCGCCAGGCCCAGCGTGTCCAGGCTGCGCTCCAGCGCGGCGACCTGGTCGGACGCGGCCACCAGCACGAAGCCGATGCCGCAGTTGAAGGTGCGCCACATCTCGCTGTCGGCGACCGCGCCTTCGCGCTGCAGCCACTCGAACACCGGCGGCAGGGTCCAGGCGCTGGCGCGGATGTCCAGGCCCAGGCCGTCAGGGATCACGCGGATGATGTTCTCGGTCAGGCCGCCGCCGGTGATGTGCGCCATCGCGTGGATGCCGTCGGCGTGCTCACCGCGCAGCAGCGACAGGATCGGCTTGACGTACAGCGCGGTCGGCGCCATCAGCGCGTCGGCCAGGGAGATGCCGCCGACCTGCAGCTCGGCCGGGCGCCCGGCGCGGTCGTAGATGCGGCGGACCAGCGAATAGCCGTTGGAGTGCGGGCCGGAGGAGGCGATGCCGATCAGCACGTCGCCCTGGCGCACCTTGGCGCCGTCGAGCAGCTGCGACTTCTCCACCGCGCCGACGGTGAAGCCGGCCAGGTCGTACTCGCCCGGCGGGTACATGTCGGGCATTTCCGCGGTCTCGCCGCCGATCAGCGCGCAGCCGGCCAGTTCGCAGCCGCGGGCGATGCCGCCGACCACCGCCACGGTGGTCTCCACGTCCAGCTTGCCGGTGGCGAAGTAGTCCAGGAAGAACAGCGGCTCGGCACCCTGCACCAGCACGTCGTTGACGCACATGCCGACCAGATCGATGCCGATGCTGTCGTGGCGGCCCAGCTGTTGCGCCAGCTTCAGCTTGGTGCCGACGCCGTCGGTGCCGGACACCAGCACCGGTTCGCGGTACTTGCCGGACAGGTCGAACAGCGCGCCGAAACCGCCCAGCCCGCCCATCACCTCGGGGCGGAAACTGCGCTTGACCAGGGGTTTGATGCGTTCGACGACGGCATTGCCGGCATCGATGTCGACGCCGGCGTCGCGGTAGGTCAACGGGGCGGCGGCGGGGGGCTGGGAAGTGGTCACGGGCGGCGGCGTCGGCGGAAAGACGGCGATTTTAACAGGCCGCATTGGCGCTACGCCCGCATTCGGGCAACAATTCGCCCCGGATACGCCGAGCAATGGAACCTTCGATGCGCCGCAGCCTTGCCTTACTCCTGTCTTTCGCGCTGTGCCTGCCTGCCGCGGCCGCCCTGGCCCAGGCCGGTCTGCGCACCGAAGGCGACGTCGCCGGCGCGCAGAGCCCCTACGATGCCGAGGTGCCGGTCAACAGCCAGAGCGAGGCCGACCGCAACGGCGCGGTGGCGCGCGCGCTGGGCGTGGTGCTGGGCAAGATCTCCGGCGACCGCGCGGTGATGTCGCGCCCCGGGGTGACCCAGGCGCTGCGCAACGCCAAGAACTTCGTCGACAGCTACGACTACCGGCAGGACCAGGGCACCTCGCCGAGCGGCGCGCCGACCTTCCGTACCACCCTGGTCGCGCGCTTCCGCCAGAGCGACGTGGACGGCCTGGCCGCGGCGCTGGGCCTGCCGCTGTGGCCGCAGCCGCGGCCCAAGCCGGTGCTGTGGCTGGCGATCGACGACGGCAGCGGCCCGCGCCTGGTCGGCGTGCAGCAGTCCAATGCCGCGCGCAGCGTGCTGGACCGGGCGATCGAGCGCGGCTACCGGCTCGGCTTGCCCACCGGCAGTGCCGCCGAACAGGCGCTGGTCGGCGCGATCTGGCGCCAGGACACCGCCGCGGTCGCCAGCGCCTCGTCGCGCTACAGCCCGCCGATGCAGCTGATCGGCAAGCTGTACCGCGGCAAGTCCGGCGGCTGGACCGCCGACTGGGTGTTCGTCGACAGCGGCAAGACGCTGTCCAGCTGGTCGGTCAGCGACGCCGACGCGCGCCGGGCCATGGCCGGTGGCGCCGACGGCGCCGCCGACGCGCTGGTCAAGCGCTACGCCAAGGCCGCCAGCACCGGCCCGGCCGGCGTCTACCGGGTCCTGATCAGCGGCATCAGCAGCGCCGACGACTACCTGCGCGTGTCCGCGGCGCTGCAGAACACCTCGGTGGTGCGGCGCATCGTGCCGATCCAGGCCAGCGGCGACCGCCTGGAACTGGACCTGGACCTGCTCAGCGGCGTGTCCGGGCTGAACCGCATGCTCGGCGCCGACAGTCCGTTGCAGCCGGTGACGGTGCCGACCGAGGGCGGTCCGATCATTCTCAATACCGAGCGCACGGAGTACCGGCTCAAATGACGCTGTCCCCCGAAGCGGAAATCGCGCAGTTCCTGCGCCGCCTGAAATGGGCCGCGGTGATCCTGGGCGTGCTGTGGGTGGTGGCGCTGCTGGCGCCGATCCTGACCCCGTTCGTGCTGGCGCTGCTGCTGGGCTGGCTCGGCGACCCGCTGGTCGACCGCCTGGAGCGCGCCGGCCGTTCGCGCAACATGGCGGTGAGCCTGGTGTTCGTGCTGATGCTGCTGTTGCTGGTGCTGGCGCTGCTGATCCTGGTGCCGATGCTGGAACGGCAGATCGTCACCTTCATCAACGTGCTGCCGCAGGCGCGCGACTGGTTCACCGGCACCGCGATCCCGTGGGCCGAGCAGAAGACCGGGCTGCAGCTGATGGCCTGGCTGGATCCGGAGCGGCTGATCGAGTGGATCCGCGGCCACTGGCAGCAGGCCGGCGGCGTCGCCGCGACCTTCTTCGGCTACCTGTCGCGCTCGGGCTTCGCGATGGTCACCTGGGTGGTGAACCTGGTGCTGCTGCCGATCCTGACCTTCTACTTCCTGCGCGACTGGGACATCCTGGTCGAGCGCGTGGCTGCGACCATCCCGCGCAACCACGTCGCCACCGTCGGCCGCCTGGCGCGGGAGTCCAACGACGTGCTGGGCGCGTTCATCCGCGGCCAGTTCCTGGTGATGCTGGCGCTGGGCGTGATCTACGCCGGCGGGCTGAGCCTGGTCGGACTCAACCTGGGCCTGTTGATCGGCATCATCGCCGGCCTGATCAGCTTCATCCCGTACCTGGGCGCGACCACCGGCATCCTGCTCGCGGTGCTGGCCGCGCTGGTCCAGGCCAAGGGCTTCGACCTGCAGCTGCTGATCCTGGTCGGCGTGGTGTTCACCGTCGGCCAGCTGCTGGAGAGCTACGTGCTGACCCCGCGCATCGTCGGCGACAAGATCGGCCTGCACCCGGTGGCGGTGATCTTCGCGGTGATGGCCGGCGGCCAGCTGTTCGGTTTCCTCGGCATGCTGCTGGCGCTGCCGGTGGCGGCGGTGGCCAACGTGCTGCTGCACTACCTGCACGAGCAGTACCGGCAGAGCGAGCTGTACGCCGGCGACAAGTCGGCGATCCTGCTCGATGGCAGCGCCGAGCGCGCGCCGTTGATCGAACTGCCGCCGCGTAGCCCCGACCAGCCGTGAGCGTGCCGCAGCTGCCGCTGGCGTTGCGCTATCCGCCGGAGCAGCGCTTCGACCGCTATGTCGGCGCGCCGGCGGGGCTGCTGGCGCAATTGCAGGCCGTCGCCGACGGCCGCGACCTGGACTGGATCTACCTGTCCGGCCCCGCCGGCACCGGCAAGACCCACCTGGCGCTGGCGCTGTGCGCGGCGGCCGAGCAGGCCGGGCGCAGCGCCGCCTACCTGCCGCTGCAGGCCGCGGCGGGGCGCCTGCGCGACGCGCTGGAAGCGCTGGAAGGGCGCGACCTGGTCGCGCTGGACGGACTGGAGGCGATCGCCGGCCAGCGCGAGGACGAAGTGGCGCTGTTCGATTTCCACAATCGTGCGCGCAGCGCCGGGGGCACCCTGCTGTACACCGCGCAGGCGATGCCCGACGGCCTGGCGCTGTGCCTGCCCGACCTGCGCTCGCGGCTGGCGCAGTGCACGCGCATCGCGCTGTCGCCGCTGGACGACGCCGGCCGCGCCGCGGTGCTGCGCGAGCGCGCGCAGCGGCGCGGCCTGGTGCTCGAGGATGCGGCGATCGACTGGCTGCTGACCCATGCCGGCCGCGACCTGGCCGGCCTGGTCGCGCTGCTGGAACGGCTGGACCGCGAATCGCTGGCGGCGCAGCGGCGGGTCACGGTGCCGTTCTTGCGCAGGCTGGGAATGGGGAGTGGGGAATCGGGAATGGGGAGTGGGGAATCGGGAATGGGGAAAAGCTGACACCGCCGCAACCAGAAGCCGCGCTGCGAACTCGGTAAGCGATTTTCCCTGCTTGGGCGATGCACGGCATCCCCGATCTCCCAAAAACTCGACGCACGCACTCGCGTTTCATCAGCCGTGCCTGGCGTGCCGTTCTCGGAATCGACGTTCTTAGAGGGGGTTGCGCGCCACCGTGACGCGGACAACCCCGTGGGAACCTCAGCTTTTCCCCATTCCCGATTCCCCATTCCCGATTCCCAGCTCTCCATCCAGCTCCGCCAACCGCTGCGGCGTCCCCACGTCGGTCCAGCGGCCGCGGTGGTGCAGGCCGTGGATGCGGCCGGCGGCCATGTGCGCGCGCAGGATCGGCGCCAGCGCGAAGCGCGGCGGGGTCGCGTGTTCCGCGGGCGGCGTGGCGAACGCCGCCTGCCAGTCGCGCAGCAGCTCCGGGCGATAGACGCCGATGCCGGCATAGGTCAGCAGCGCGGCGCCGTCGCTGCGCACGCTGGCGTCGGCGTGCAGGGCGAAATCGCCGCGCGCGGCGTAGGCCGGCGGATCCACCAGCACCAGCTGCGCCAGTCCGGCCGGTTCCGGCGCCAGCTGCGCGAAATCGAAATCGGTCCAGATGTCGCCGTTGACCAGCAGGAACGGCGCCGGCCCGAGCAGCGGCAAGGCGTGCAGCATGCCGCCGCCGGTCTCCAGCGGCGTGGCGCCTTCGTGGGAATAGGCGATGCGCAGGCCGAACGCGCTGCCGTCGCCGAGCGCCTGCGGGAACTGCTCGGCCAGCCACGAGGTGTTGATCACCACCTCGCGCACGCCGAGTGCGGCGAGTTTGCGCAGGTGCCAGACGATCAACGGCGTGCCGCCCACGCTCAGCAGCGGCTTGGGCGTGCGTTCGGTCAGCGGCCGCATGCGCTCGCCGAAGCCGGCGGCGAAGATCAGCGCCTTCATGCGCCAGCCGCCGCGCGCTGCGCCAGCGTCGGCTTGATCCGCGCCTGCAGCAACTGCGCCAGCGGTTGCAGGGCGGGGTGCCGCGGCAACACCTCGTCGAGGTAGCCGATGAAGCGCGGCACGTTGTCCAGGTACCAGGCCTTGCCGTCGCGGTAGTTCAGCCGCGCGAAGATGCCCAGGTTCTTCAGGTGCCGCTGCACCCCCATCCAGTCCGCGTCGCGCAGGAACTGCGCCAGCGGCGGCAGCGCGATCCCGGCCTGCAGCGCCCGCGCGTGGTAGCGCGCCAGCCACGCGTCGACCCGCGCCAGCGGCCAGCTCACCGTGGTGTCCTTGAACAGGCTGACCGGATCGTAGGCCACCGGGCCGAGCACGCAGTCCTGGAAATCCAGCACCGCCGGGCCGTCGGCCACCGGCATCAGGTTGCGCGGCATGAAGTCGCGGTGCACCAGCACCCGCGGCTGCGCCAGCGCGTTGTCCATCAGCTGGCGTTGCACCGCATGCAGCGCCTCGCGTTCGGCGGCGTCCAGGGTCAGCCCCAGATGGCGCTGCAGGAACCATTCCTCGAACAGCCCGGCGTCGCGTTGCAGCAGCGCCTCGCCGAACACGCCCAGCTCCGGCGGCGGCGCGATCGCCTGCAGCCGCAGCAGCTGCCCGAGCGCGGCATCGAACTGGACATCGGCCGAGGCCGGGTCCAGGGTCTGCGCCAGGGTCGGTCCGCCCAGGTCTTCCAGCAGCAAAAAGCCGGCATCCGCGTCCTGCGCCAGGATCGCCGGCACGCGCACGCCGCCATCCTGCAGCAGTGCGTGCATGCGCAACCACGGCCGCACGTCCTCCAGGCCGGGCGGGGAATCCATCAGCACGCGGCTGGCGCCGATGCCGTGGCTGCGCCAGTAGCTGCGCCAGCCGGCGTCGATGGACGCGCGCTGCAGCGTCGCCTGCGCGTCGCCCAGCGCGGCGTGCGCCCAGTGCAGGCGTTGCGCTGCGCGCAGGTCCTGCGCATCGGGAAGATCGGGACTGGAACTCATCGGCGCGCCGCGGCGGACATTGGCCGCACAGCGTAAACGCGCGGCGCCGGCGTGGCGAGCCGTGGCGCGACCTCAGCGCTTGCCGAGGAACAGCCGCAGCAGCGCGAGCAGGGCGATGGCGCCGAGCAGCGCGCCGAGGAAACCGGCCGGCTCGCCGCGGCTGTACCAGCCCATGTAGTGGCCGAACCAGCCGGCCACCAGCGCGCCGGCGATGCCGAGCAGCACGGTGAACAGGCAGCCGGAGCGTCCGCCGCTCGGACCCAGGAAGCGCGCCAGCAGGCCGACCACGAATCCCACCAGGATGACGTACAGCCAGCTGTCGCTGCCGAACAGGTTGTGCATGGAGGCGTACCGGAACGTGGAAGTGAAGCGGATCGTGCCAGATTCGGCCGCGCTGCGGCGTGCACGACGCAGCGGCCGGCGACCGCCTTTAAGCGGCCGTGCAGGCGCGGCGCGCGCACGCGCCATTCACTCCTCGCATCCGCCGCGCACCGGGCCGGCGCGCGGCGGTCGTGCGCTCAGCAGCAGCCGTGCGCGCCGTGCTGCTCGCCGCCGGCAACCGCGGCGCTGCCGGTGGTCTCGCCGCGCACGCTGGCCGCATGGTGCTCGGCGATCACCTTCGACACGCAGGCGGTGACCCGCTTGCCCATCGGGATGTGCAGGAACTCGTTCGGTCCGTGCGCGTTGGAATGCGGACCGAGCACGCCGGTGATCATGAACTGCGCGCCGGGGAACTTCTCGCCGAGCATGCCCATGAACGGGATCGAGCCGCCTTCGCCCATGTACATCGCCGGCTTGCCGAATGCCGCCTGCGACGCGGCCTCGATCGCCCCGGTCAGCCACGGCGACTGCGCCGGCGCGTTCCAGCCCGAGGACGACTTCTCCAGCGCCAGCGCCACCTGCGCGCCGCACGGCGGATCGCGCAGCAGCACGTCCTTCAGCAGCTCGCCGGCGCGCTTGCCGTCCAGCGTCGGCGGCAGGCGCAGCGACAGCTTCACCGCGGTCTGCGGGCGCAGCACGTTGCCGGCCGAGGCCAGCGGCGGCAGGCCGTCGGCGCCGGTCACCGACAGCGCCGGGCGCCAGGTGCGGTTGAGCACCAGCTCGGCCAGGTCTTCGTGCATCGGGCGCATCCCGGGCAGGAACGGGAACTTGCTGTAGACCTCGTCGCCCAGCACCTCGGCGACCTTGCGCGCCTGCGCCAGGCGTTCGTCCGGAATCTCCGCGTACAGGCCCTCGACCTTGATCTTGCCGGTGGCCTCGTCCTCCAGCCGCGACAGCAGCTCGCGCAGCACGCGGAAGCTGGACGGCACCACGCCGGAGGCGTCGCCCGAATGCACGCCTTCGCTGAGCACCTTGACGCTGAAGTTGCCGCCGGCCAGGCCGCGCAGCGAGGTGGTGCACCACAGCTGCTCGTAGTTGCCGCAGCCCGAATCCAGGCACACCACCAGCGACGGCTTGCCGATGCGTTCGGCCAGGTGGTCGACGTAGGCGGGCAGGTCGTAGCTGCCCGATTCCTCGCAGGCCTCGATCAGGATCACGCAGCGCGCGTGCGGGATGCCCTGGTCCTGCAGCGCCAGGATCGCGGCCAGCGAACCGAACAGCGCGTAGCCGTCGTCGGCGCCGCCGCGGCCGTACAGGCGGTCGCCCTTGAGCACCGGCGTCCACGGGCCCAGGTCGGCGTCCCAGCCGGTCATCTCCGGCTGCTTGTCCAGGTGCCCGTACAGCAGCACCGTGTCGGCCCCGGTCTCGGCGCCGGTGGCCGGCACTTCCAGATAGATCAGCGGGGTGCGTCCTTCCAGCTGCACCACCTCGACCTGCAGGCCGGGGATCGCCTGCGCCCGCGCCCAGCGCTCCATCAGCCGCACCGCATCGTCCATATAGCCATGGGCGACCCAATCGGCGTCGAACATCGGCGATTTGTTGGGGATGCGGATGTAATCGACCAGCTGCGGGACGATGTCGTCGTCCCACTTCTCGCTGAGGAAACGGTCGATCTTGGCACTGTCCATGGAACGCTCCGAAATTGTTGCAATAAAGAGAAGGCGGCCATTCTACGCCGCGACCCCCGTGTAGGGTTTTTCCTACACGTTGACGCGCCGTTTACCTGCTGTTTGGAAAGGGCGTTGGCGATAGGCTGTACCCATGTGGCGAGGGATGCTTTCGACACCGGCAGGAGAGGCCGGTGACGTCCCCATCCAAGTCACAAGGAGTGTTGCCATGCAGTCTTTTATCGTGGTCCTGAAGTCTCTGGTCCTGGCGTTGCTGCTGACCGGTTCCGCGCTTGCCGCGGACAAGGTCAACGTCAACTCCGCTAGCGCAGCGGAAATCGACCGGGTGTTGCTGAACGTGGGTGCCTCCAAGGCACAGGCGATCGTCGACTACCGACAGGCACACGGGCCCTTCAAAAGCGTCGAGGACCTGGCGCTGGTGAAGGGAATCGGACTCAAGACGGTCGAACGGAACCACGACCGGATCGAAGTGGGAGCCACGAAGGCGACCACGCCGACGGCAGCCAGGACGGCTGCCGCCAAGCCGGTGGAAAGGCGTTAAAGGGATTTGAGAGGTAAAGGGATTTACGGCATTAAAGGGATTTGAAAGGACAGATACGGCTGGCGCAGGACGCGCGGTCGCGACCTCACTGAGCAGGATGCCCAGGGGGGAGGCAGGAAGCCGACATGGACGTACATCGTCGCCCGGTGTTGCACAGTGACGTGCAGCCGGGCGACGTTTTTTATGGGCGATGGTTTTGTGTCGGCTGTCCTGGGCGGTTGCCCGGCCCTATTGCCCTTTCTGGTTGCCCGGCGACGTCGGCCTGCCATCGTCGCCTGCCGGCGCCGCCTAGCTGCCGCGACGCCGTGTCGCACGCGCCCGCTGGCGAACTGCGATTCTCTCAAGGCCGACGAATGGCGCGCTGCCGGCGCCGATCGCCGCTGCGGGCCGCGGCAGGCGGACGCCGGCCGGCAGCGGTGCGTCCGATGCCGGCCGATCGTGCAGAATGCGCCGATGGACTGGTGCAACATGCCTTCGCGGGTGATCCCCGCCAACGACTATCGCCGCGAGCGCTGGCGCAACGGACTGGGCTGGACCCGGGAGATCCTGCGCCTGCCGCAGCCCGGCAGCGACGACTGGCTGCTGCGCCTGTCGATCGCCGAGATCGAGCAGGACGCGGCCTTTTCCAGCTTCCCCGGCATCGACCGGGAACTGGTGCTGCTGCGCGGCGCCGGCCTGCGCCTGCGCTTCGACGACGGCGCCGAGCACCTGCTGGAGCCGCCGTACGCGCGGCTGCGCTTCGCCGGCGAGCGGCCGCTGCGCGGCGAATTGCTCGACGGCCCGACCCACGACTTCAACCTGATGTGGCGCCGCGACCGGCTGGCCACCCAACTGCTGCACCGGCCGCTGGTCGGGCCGATGCTGTTCTTCGCCGAACCCGGAATCCATTGGGTCGTTCATCTTCTGGCAGGGCAGGCGCGGTTCGATGCGGACTGCGGATTGCCGCCGCTGGCCGCCGGCGACAGCGCCTGGCTGAGCGCCAACGCCAGGCAGCGCTTCGCTTTGAGCGGTGGCGGCGAGCTGCTGGCGATCCGCATCGAGCCGCTGCCGGCGCCCGCCGACTGAGCCGCAGGCGCCGCGCGCACGGCGCTTGCAGCGTTGCCGCCGACCGCGTCCAATGCGCGAACGCGGCTATCCCGGAGCCGTGGACCGGAACGAACAGGTGGCCTCGGATAACAGCAGGTGGTTGGCGAAAGTAGTGGTGGTGGACGACGACGCGGCCTTGCGCGACCGGATTCGCGATTATCTGGCCCGTTTCAACTTGCAGGCGCACGACGCCGAAAACGGCGCGCAGCTGTATGCGCAACTGGCGGCCGATCGCTACGACGCGGTGCTGCTCAATGCCGGCCTCGGCGGCGGCGAAGGGCTGAACCTGTGCCGGCAACTGCGCGACCGTGGCGGCATCGCGATCGTGATGATGGCCGACCAGGCCGAGCCGGTGGATCGCGTGATCGGCCTGGACCTGGGCGCGGACGACTACCTGAGCCGGCCGCTGGACTTGCGCGAACTGGTGGCGCGGCTCAACGCGGTCTTGCGGCGTACCCGCGCAGCGCCGGCGCCGACGCCGCCGCAGGACGGCGCCTGGCAGGTCGATGCCTATCGGCACCAGGCGGTGACGCCGGACGGCCGCGCGATCCCGCTGTCGCCCAGCGAGCTGCGGCTGATGGCGGTGTTCCTCGAGCAGCCGGGCAACGTGCTCAGCCGCGAGGACCTGCGCGCGGCGATCGGCGACAGCGACGGCAGCGTGCCGCAGGGCGGGCGCGGCATCGACCTGCAGGTGTCGCGGCTGCGGCAGAAGCTGGGCGACGATCCGCTGGTGCCGCAATGGATCCGCACCGTGCGCGGCAAGGGCTATCTGTTCGAGCCGCATAAGCTGGGAATGCCCGCCGCACGCTGATCCCGTGCCGCGTGGCTGACGGCTTCGATGTCGGTATAGCCGGGCCTGCACGCGGTGCATCGCCCGGCCGCATCGTCTGTCGGCACCGCTTGCGGTGCAGCGCTCATGGCCGCGCCCATGCGGCCGGCGCCATGGCAGTGCCTGTCCGCGCGCGCGGCGCGCGTTCGACAAGCGAATGCCTCGCGCCGCTGCGCGCCGCATCGTCGGCAGCCGCTGCCATGTGATTCGTGTCGCGTGTTTCAGGATCGATACAAAGCCGATATCTGGCTGACAAACCCTGCATCGACACTGCATGCGTCGGGTTGCCGCGTCGGCGCAGCCATGACCGCAGCGATGGCTGCATTCCACGCCTGCATTTCGTGACCACAGGGGGTCAGCATGATCAGCAGCATCAGCAGTGGCAGTTCGGCCTATGCCGTCAGCCGCACCAGCACGGCCAGCAGTGCGGCAGCGCAGACGACGCAGGCCGAAAAGCAGAATCCGCTCCAGCAATTGTTCAAGAGCATCGACAGCGACGGCGACGGCAGCCTCAGCAGTTCGGAGCTGAGCACTGCGCTGAAGTCGAGCGACAGCGACACCGATTCCAGCATCGATATCGACGGCTTGCTCGGCCTGCTCGACCAGGATGGCGGCGGCACCGTCAGCGAAAGCGAGTTCGCCCAGGCCTTGCAGCCGCCGCCGCCGCGTGGCGATGGCGGTGGCGACAAGGTGGACGCCGAATCGCTGCTCAACAGCCTGGATACCGATGGCGACGGCACCATCAGCAGCGACGAGTTGAGCGCCGCGAGCAAGGACAGCGACAGCAGCGACCTGTTCGCCACGCTCGACAGCGACCAGGACGGGGCGATCAGCCTGCAGGAACTCAAGGACGGCACGCGTCCGATGGGGCCGCCGCCGCCGCGCGGTGCCGAGGGCAGCGACGCGGCCAGCGCCAGTGCCGCTACCGGCAGTTCCAGCGCCAGTTCGGATTCCAGTTCCAGCAGCGCGCAGGATGCCTACGCCCTGCTGGCGCAACTGGCGTCGAACCAATACCGCAGCTTCGCCAGCGGCGTCAGCGCGTCGACCTCGTTCTCCGTCGCCGCCTGACCGCGACGGTCCGCCTTCGCGGCGGACCGTTCGCTGCGTTTTCCGCCGATGCTGCGGTGAGCATGCGTCGCCTGGCGCCACCGCGGCCTCAGGATCCTCTGCATGACGCCGCGTGCAGTCTGCGCATCGTGCGTGTCGCCGGCAGGGCCTGCGCGGGACGCATGACGTGGTGCCGACAAGAGCGTGGGAGCGACTCAGGGTGGCCTGGCGTCATCAGTCGCGGCAGGCCGTCCCGACAGAACCCGCCGGGAGCGCTGGCTCGACCACGCGATCTCGCTCTGCGCGTCCTGTGCCTGTCACCGGATCGAGCAAGCGCTGCAGGCCGTGCCAATGACGGGAGCGTCGGTCTTGCACGGCCGATCGCTTCCGGCAGCGACGGGCATCCGCGACGTCGCGTTGCGGATGCGCATGGCAAGGTCGTGGGCAAGGCGCCGCGTGGCGGCGTCGTGGCGACACGGGCTCAGTACACGTCGCGCCGGTAGCGTCCTTCCAGCAACAGGGTTTCCTTGCCCAGCCGCCCCAGCACCTCTTCGAGCACCGCGTCCACGCCGGGGGCCATGCCGCGCAGGCTGCCGCAGACGTAGATCGCCGCGCCTTGCGCGACCCAGTCACGCAGCTCCGGCGCGGCCGCGCGCAGGGCGTCCTGCACGTAGCGGTGCGCGCCGGCGTCGCGCGAGAACACCGCATCCAGCCGCTGCACTGCGCCGTCCGCCAGCCAGGCGCGCAGCTCGTCGCCGTAGTGGTCGTCGTGCGCGGCATGGCGTTCGCCGTACAGCAGCCAGGTGCGGGTCGCGCCGGCGTCGATGCGCGCGCGCAGGTGCGCGCGCAGCCCGGCGATGCCGGTGCCGTTGCCGATCAGGATCAGCGGCCGCGCCGGATCGGCTGGCGGGTGGAAGTTCGGATTCGGGCGCAGCCGCAGGGCGATCTCTGCGCCGATCGGCGCGTCGTCGCACAGCCAGCCGCTGCCCAGGCCGGGCGTGCCGTCGGCGCGCAGGACGCGGCGCAGCAACAGGCGCAATGTGCCGTCGCTGGGCATCGAGGCGATCGAGTATTCGCGGTGCGGCAACGGCTGCAGGCGCGCGGCCAGCGCCGCAGGCGCGGTGCCGGCGGCCTGGTCCGGCTCAGGCAGGTGGCTGCGCGCCAGCAATGCGGCCAGCGTGGTCGGCGCGTGTCCGGGGCGTTGCAGCGTCGCCGTGCCGTCGATGCCGCTGGCCTGCAGCCAGGCCTGCACCGCGGCCTCGCCATGGCAGGGGCCGATCTCGGCCAGGTCGCCGGCCTGCCACGCAGGCAGTGCGTCGTCGGCGGGCAGCAGCGCCAGCTCGAACACCGCGCCGCCGACGCTGCCGGGATTGCACAGGCGCCGCTGCTGCAGCTGCCAGCGCTGGTAGGCCGGCGGGCTCCAGTCGGGTTGCTCGCTGGCGCCGGCCAGTTGCCCGAGCAATTGCTGCCAGTGGCGCAGCGCGTCGGCGTCGGCGTTGTCCACGTCGATGCGGTCGAACAGCGGATGCGCGCCGTGCTGGCGCAGCCAGGCGTCGAGCTGGCGGCCGAACGCGCAGAAGTGGTCGTAGCCGCGATCGCCCAGCGCCAGCACCGCGTAGCGCAGCTGCGGCAGCGCGTGTGGCTGCGCCATCGTCTGGCGCAGGAACGGCAGCGCGTGATCGGGCGGGTCGCCTTCGCCGGTGGTGCTGACCACGAACAGCGCCTGGCTGGCGCCGGCCAGCTCGGCCGCGCCGACCTTCTGCAGCGGCAACACGCGCACCGCCTGGCCGGCCGCGCGCAATGCCGCCGCGCTGCGCAGCGCCAGTTGCTGGGCAAAGCCGGTCTGGCTGGCCCAGGCCAGCAGCAGCGGCGCGTCGGCCTGCCTGCCGCCGCGCTGCACGCCGCGGCGGCCGCGCCACCACAGCCACAGGCAGGCCGCCGCGTATGCCGCCGTCGCCAGCGCCGCGCAGACGATGCGCTGCCGCGACGGCATGCCGCTCCACCAGGGGTGCGGGTGCAGCCGCAGCAGCGCGTAGCCGATCGCGCCCAGCAGCGCGAACGTCGCCACGTGGCCGACGCGGTTCCAGTCGCGTGGGGACCGCGGCCGGCTCATGCGTCGAGCAAGGTGGCGAAGGCGCTGCTGAGCCGCTCCTGCACGCGCTCGCCGTCGCGCAGCAGGAAGCGTGCGGCCAGCCGTTCGCGTTCGGCGCAGGCCAGGCCGGCGTCGGCGCCGAGCACGCTCAGCGCGGTGGCCCAGGCATCGGCCTGCATCGCATCTGCGGCGACCACGCTGACCGCCGCCAGCGTCGCCGCGATCGGCATGCCGCTGCGCGGATCCAGGGTATGGCTGTAGCGCTGGCCGTCCTGCTCGAAGCGGTGCCAGCGATCGCCGGAGGTGGCGACCGCGTGGCCGTCCAGCGCCAGCACCCGCGGCGGCGTCGGCGCCTGCGCGTCCTCGTCCGGCGCCGACTCGACCAGCACCCGCCACGGCTGCCCGTCGGGCTTGCGGCCGTAGCCGTAGAGTTCGCCGCCGACCTCGACCAGCGCGCTGGCCACGCCCTGCGCCCGCAGCTCGCGCACCGCCAGGTCCACGCCGTAGCCCTTGGCGATCGCCGACAGGTCCAGGCGCAGCCCGCCGGGCTGGCGCAAGCGGCCATCGGCTTCATCCACGACCAACTGCCGCCAGTCGCCGGCGGCGCGCGCCTGGCGCAACGCATCCGCATCGGGCACGTGCTGGCGCCCGGCGTCGGCGCCGAAGCCCCACAGCCCCAGCACCGCGCCGATGCTGGGGTCGAACGCGCCGTCGCTGCGCCGGGCGATCTCCACCGCGCAGCGCAGCACCTCGGCGAACGCCGCGGGCAACACGTGCACGCTGCCGGCGGTGGCGCGGTTGTAGCGGCTGATGTCCGAGTCCGCTTGCCAGGTGCTCATCTGCGCAACCACCCGGTCCAACTGCGCCTGGATCGCCGCGTGCAGCGGATGCAGGTCGCGGCGGCGGCGCAGCACCAGCTTCGCGCTCCAGGTGGTGCCCATGCTCTGCCCGCCGAGCGTGGCGATCTCGGTCTCGGTGTCGGCCTGGGGCGCGCGCGGCGTGTTCATGCCGCCACGTACCGCCATGCGCAGGGCAGGGGCGCTACCGCATTCACTGCGGCAGCACTTCCAGCGTCGCCACGTAGCTGAGCCGGCGCTGCTTGGCCTGCGGCAGCGAGGTCTTGGCGTCCTCGCTGGTGGTCTCCAGCCAGTACATGCCCGCTTCCGGCCAGGTCACGCTGAAGCTGCCCTGCGCGTCGGTGGTGAGCTTCAGTTCGTCCTGCGCGTTGCGGTAGCGGGTGCCGCCGCGCACGATCTCCACTTCCAGCCCCGGTGCCGGCTTGCCGTCGATCTGCAGCTTGAAGGTGGCCTTCTCGCCGGCGAACAGGTCGTTGGGATGGGTCACCGGCACCAGCTCCAGGCCCTTGCCGCTGGGCTTGAGCGCGGTCTGGTTGGGCGCGCCGTTGGTGACGAAGGTTTCCACCCGGCCCAGCGATTGCGACACCTGCAGATCCTTGGCGTCCTTCGGCACCTCGCTGGCGAAGCTGGCGGCGTTGCCGCGCCAGCGCTTGCGCTGGCCGTTCTCGTTCCAGTTGGCGAACAGGCCGTCGTTGACCAGGGCCAGGCGGTAGGTGCCGGTCTGCGCCAGTTCCACGTCGAACACGCTGCGGTACTTGCCGGTGGCCGGGTTCTGCGGCTGCACCGCGCTGCCGTCGGGCGCGGTGATGGCCAGGGTGTCCAGGCGCAGCGGCACGTGGTTGAAGTAGAACAGGTCGTTGGACACCGCCGCATCGACGGTGATCCACGGCCGCTCGCCGGCGATCACGGTCTGCGAGGGTTGCAGCCAGGCCTTGTGGGCGAGGGCGGAGAACGGCAGGACCGCGGCGACGGCCAGCGCCAGCACGAGGGAACGCTTCATGGGATTGCTCCTTGCGACGAAAGGGAACTGCGCGGGATCGCTCACGGCTTGGCGCTCAGGCGCACCGCGCCCAGTTCGCTGCCGCCCTGCGCGCTGCCGATCTCGCCGGCCTTGGCCGGCCAGGCGAACGGGATCTTCAGCAACTCGCGGCCGCCGACCTCGCGCGCGGCCTCGACCACCAGCGTGTACTGGCCCGGCGCCAGGCCCTTGAGCTGCTGCGCGTCGGTGAACGCCAGCGCGTGCTTGCCGGCCGGGCGGGTCGGGCCGCTGACCCCGTCCACCGGCATCTGCAGGGTGCGGCCGCTGCGTCGCCACCACTGGCGCAGGTCCGGCAGCCACTTGGTGCCGTGGCCTTCGGCGGTGTCCTTGGACTGGTACCAGACCGCCAGGTTGCGCGCGACCTGCTGGTCGGCGCCTTCCACCCAGATCGCGACGTAGGGACGGTGGTATTCGGCGACGTTGAGCTTGGGAATCTCCACGTCCAGTTCCAGCGTGGCCGCATACGCGGGCATCGTCAGCAGGCCGCTCAGGGCGATGGTCAGGGTGACGCGCATGCGAGGCTCCATGTGGTGAAAGAGGTGGGTCGGAAGGTCGGTGGATCGGGTCAGTGGATCAGCAGCAGCGCGATCAGCAGCGGGATCAGTAGGCCCAGGCCGACCAGCGGCCAGGTCATGCGCCGCTGCCGCGCATGCAGTTGCAGCAGGAACAGGCCGGTGATGCAGAACACCAGGCAGGCCACCGCGAACAGGTCGATGAACCAGCCCCAGGCCGGACCGGTGTTGCGGCCCTTGTGCAGGTCGTTGAAGTAGGAGATCCAGCCGCGGTCGGTGCGTTCGTACTCGACCGCGCCGCTGCCGCGGTCGATGCTCAGCCAGGCATCGCTGCCGGGGCCGGGCAGCGCCAGGTACACCTCGTCGGCCGACCATTCGGCCGCTCGCCGGCCCAGGCTCAGCGCCAGTTCGCGCTCCAGCCAGGCCGCCACCGGCCGCGGCAGCGGCGCATCGCCATCGGCATGGCCGCCGAGCCGCTGCAGCAGCGGCGCCGGCAACTGCGCAGTGCGGTTGAGCACCTGCGGCTTGGCCTCGATGCGCGCGGCGTGGTTGAGGGTGAGCCCGGTGCCGGCGAACACCAGCATGCCGATCAGGCACAGCGCCGAGCTGATCCAGTGCCACTGGTGCAGCGTGCGCAGCCAGAAACCGCGGCGCTGCTGCGCCGTGGCCAGATCGGGAGAGGAGGAGTCGGACAACGCGGCAGTCGAGTGGGTGGGGCGATGCATTCTACATAGATGAGAATTATTCGCAATTGCGGCGATGCGGCTGCCGCGTGCGTGGCCGGGCAATGCCGGGGGGCCACACCGTCAACGCAGCGCCGCCCCCGGCGTTGACCGCCCGGGTCAGGTCTCGGACCAGTCGCGCAGCAGGTTGTGGTAGACGTTGCTCAGCCGCAGCAGCGCCGCGGCGTCGGCCTTGGCCGCGGTCAGCGCCTGGATCGAGGTGTCCAGCTCGAACAGCAATTGCCGGCGGCTGGCGTCGCGCACCAGGCTCTGCACCCAGAAGAACGAGGCCAGGCGCGCGCCGCGGGTCACCGGCAGCACGCGGTGCAGGCTGCTGGACGGATATAGGATCAGGTCGCCGGCCGGCAGCTTCACCTCGTGCTCGCCGTAGGTGTCGCTGATGACCAGTTCGCCGCCGTCGTACTCCTCCGGCGCGGACAGGAACAAGGTGCAGGACAGGTCGGTGCGCAGGGTCAGCGCCGGCTGCGTGGCGCTGGCGGCGAGGGTCATCACCGAGCCGTCGACGTGGAAGCCGTACTCGCCGCCGCCTTCGTAGCGGTTGAAGCGCGGCGGGATCGTGCGCAGCGGCAGCGCCGCGGCGAAATACAGCGGGCTGCACGCCAGCGCATTGAGCACCGCCTGGCCGAGTTCGTGCTTGAGCGGCGAGGCATCGGGCAGTTGCCGGTTGCGCTTGACCTGCGCGCCCTGCGCGCCGACCGTCTCGCGGCCGTCGGTCCAGTCGGCGCCGGCTAGCGCCTGGCGGAAGCGCGCGACTTCGTCGGCGCTGAGGATGTCGGGGATGTGCAGCAGCATGGAGCGCTCCGGCAGCGGCCGCCTTCAGGTGGAAGGCGGCCGCCGCGCGTCGGTGGGCGAAGCCGCGGTCAGAACTTGATTTCGGCCGTCAGCATCGCCGAGCGCGGCGCGCCGGGCGTGTAGCGGAAGCCGCTCTTGTTGATGGCCGCGACGTAGTCCTTGTCGAACACGTTGTACACGTTCAGGCGCAGGTCGAAGTGGTCGTTGATCGGGTAGGTCACGACCGCGTCCCATACGGTATACGACTTCACCAGCGCCGGCGTGCCGACCGCGCCGTCGGTGCCGCGCTTCATTTCGCCGGAGTAGCGGGCGCCGCCGCCGACGGTCAGGCCGAACGGCAGGGTGTAGGTGGTCCACACGGTGAACGCGCTGTCCGGCGTGTAGGCCAGGTCCATGCTGCCATCCTGCGACACCTTGGCGCCTTCCTTCACCTGCGCGTCCAGCTTGGTGTAGCCGGTGGAGATCGACCAGTTGTCGCTGAGCTTGCCGACCGCCGACAGCTCCACGCCCTGCACCTGCTTCTCGCCGGTCTGGTAGTAGAGCCCGTCGCTGCCCTGCGCGATCTCGTTGCTGACGTCGGTGCGGAACAGCGCCATGGTCACGAACAGGTCCTCGCCCAGGAAGTTCCACTTGGTGCCGACTTCGGCGGTCTTGGCCTTCTGCGGGTCGAAGCGGGGATTGTTGGCGTTGTTGGCCGACGCGCTCAGTTCCAGCGCGCTGCCGCCCGGAGGCTGCTGCGAGATCGCGTAGTTGGCGTACAGGCTGACGTTCTCGGCCGCCTTGTAGACCGCGCCGAGCTTCCAGCTGAACAGCGTATCGGAGATGTCCGCGTCCACGCCGACCGCGGTGGTGCAGGGCACGGCGGTGGAGGTGGCGGTGGTGCAGGTCAGGCTGTCGAAGTCGGTCTTGTAGTGGTCGGCGCGCACGCCGGCGGTGACCAGGAAGCTGTCGCCGAACTTCAGCGTGTCGAAGGCGTAGGCCGAGAACGTGGTGGTGGTGCCCTTGCTGTGCGCGCCGTTGCGCGCGGTGACCAGCGGCGTGGTGTTCCAGTCCGGGTCGTACAGGTTGGCCGGGTTGGCGGCCAGCCAGGCGGCGCGGTCGACGATGTTGTGGCCCCAGCTGAGCAGTTCCTCGCGCGCGGCTTCCACGCCGGTGCTGAGGTTGTGCTGCACCGCGCCGGTGGCGAAGTCCACGCGCAGGTTCAGCTGGTCGGTGACGATCGTGTATTGCTGGTCCTTGAAGGTGGGCAGGCTGCGCGCCACCGTCCAGGTCGAGGTGTCGGCCGGGTTCGGCGTGCGCAGGTTGGCGGTGTTGGGCATGAACGCGAACAGCAGGTAGTCCTGTTCGTTGCGGCCCCAGCGCGCGGTGTTGGTCAGCTTGACCGTGTCGGAGAAGTCGTGCTCGAAGCGGAACGTCGCCATCTTCGCGGTCACGTCGTCGTGGTCGTAGCGGGTGCCGTAGAAGTTCTCGCTGTCCACGCGCGGGGCCGCGCTCAGCCACGGACGCGCCGGATCGGGCGAGGTGTAGCCGGGCAGGCCGATTGTCGCCACGCCGCCGTCGGGCACGTTGTCCTGCTTCACGTACAGCAGGTCGAGGTAGTAGCGGGTGTCGCTGCCGAGGCCGAAGACCAGCGAGGAGGCCAGGCCCCAGCGCTTGTTGTTGACGTGGTCGCGGCCGAGCGCGTCGCTGTCCTGGCCCATGACGTTGACCCGCAGCGCGCTGCTTGCGCCCAGCGTCTGGTTCCAGTCCGCGGTGAGGCGGCGCTGGTCGTCGCTGCCGCCGGACAGCGCGCCGCTGACCGCGTCGGTCAGGGTCGCCTGCTTGGTCACCAGGTTGATCGCGCCGGTCGGCGCGCTGCGGCCGTTGTCGGTGCCGGCCGGGCCCTTCTCGACCTCGATCTGCTCGATGTTGAACACGTCGCGCGAGATCGAGCCCAGGTCGCGCACGCCGTCGACGAAGATGCTGCTGGAGCTGTCGAAGCCGCGCATGTAGATCGCATCGCCGGTGGTGGTGTTGCCGTTCTCGCCGACGTAGAAGGTGCCCACGCCCGGGCTGTTGCGCAGCGCCTCGGTGAGCGTGGTGGCGCCCTGCTCGGTGAACAGGTCCTTGCTGATCACGTTGATCGTCTGCGGGGTGTCGATCAGCGGCTGGGTGAACTTGGGCGAGGCCGGCGCCTCCACCAGGTAGCGCTTGGCGCGCTGCGCTTCCACGTCGACCTTGCCCAGGGTGGTGGGCTGGTCGACGGCGGTGGCATCGGCATCGGCGGCGAGCGCGGGGGAGGACAGCAGGCTCAGGCCGCTGAGCAGCGCGGCGGCGGTGAGGGTCTGCGCGGACACCTGGCGGGAAACGGCGTGCTTGCGGCTCTTGATCGGGGAGGTCATGGACGATTCGGCTATGCAGGATGGAAAGGGCAGTCCGCAGCGCACCGGGCCATGCCCGGGAAGGGCAGACCGCGTGCGATGGTCGGAGGGTGGCCAGATGACTGGCTGCCGCTGGCCGCTTAACGCGGTCATCACGCCTATTTCCGCGCAAATGCGAATTATTTGCAATATCTTTCGTTACATTGCGTTACACGACGGCACGCGGCAGTGCTTGCCAGGGGGCGCCGACAGAGACCATCTTTCGCTATATATTTTTGAAAAATAAAGGATTTATTTGCAACGAAGGCGGCGCGCTCAATCGCGGTCGTCGCGGGTCCAGAGTCCGCCGTGTTCGGACTTCACCGGGAATTTGGCGACCGGACTGTAGGCCGGCGCGCACAATGGGCGGCCGTCGCGGATGTCGAAGCGGGCGCCGTGCAGCACGCATTCGATGCTGCCTTCGGCGGCATCGAAGGTGCCGGGGGACAGTTCGTAGTCCTCGTGGCTGCAGCGGTCTTCCAGCGCGTAGAAGGTGCCGTCGAGATTGAACACCACGATCGGCGTGGCGGTGACCTCGTCCCACACCGTGGCGGTTTCGCCCGGCAGCAGCGCGCCGTCGGCGCAGACGAAGGTCCAGGTCTCGCTCATGCGGCGCCGCCCAGCGGCTTCTCCAGCAGTTCGAAGCGCAGGTCGCCGCGCTTGGGCGTGCCGAAGCGCGCGTCGCCGTAGGGGAAGGGCTTCTTGATCCCGGTGCGGCGGTAGCCGCGGCGCTCGTAGAACGCGATCAGCTCGTCGCGCACGTCGATCACCGTCATCTGCATCACCGGCAACCGCCATTCCTGCCAGGCGATGCGCTCGGCCTCGGCCAGCACGGTCTTGCCCAGGCCGCCGCCCTGCGCCTGCGGCTGCACCGAGAACATGCCGAAGTAGCCGGCGCCATCGTCGTCGGCGATGTGCGCGCAGGCGATCAGCGCGCCGTCGCGCTCGGCCAGCAGCACCAGGCTGCGCGGGCGCAGGATGTCGGCGCGCAATACCTCGCGATCGATGCGGTTGCCGTCGAGCAGGTCGGCCTCGGTGGTCCAGCCGACGCGGCTGCTGTCGCCGCGATAGGCCGAGGTGACCAGGGCGGCGATGGCGTCGAGATCGTCGACGGTGGCGGTGCGGAAGGTGATGGTGTGCATGGGCCGATTTTAAGCCTGGCGGCCGGGATTCGGGAGTGGGGAGTGGGGATTCGCCAAGGCGGTGCTTTTGCCAATCCCCACTCCCGAATGCCCAATCCCCGCTCGCATCAGCCCAACAGCTTGCGCACCTTCAGCAACGCCGCCACGAAGCGCTCGATCTCGGCGTGGGTGTTGTAGAACGCCAGCGAGGCGCGGCAGGTGGCGGCGACGCCGTAGAACTGCAGCAGCGGATGCGCGCAGTGCTGCCCGGAGCGGATCGCCACGCCTTCCAGGTCCAGCAGCGTGGCCAGGTCGTGGGCGTGCGCGCCTTCGACCAGGAACGACACCACCGCGGCCTTGCCCGGCGCGGTGCCGAAGATGCGCAGCCCGTCGATCCGCTGCAGTTCCTCGGTGAAGTGCGCCAGCAGCTCGGCCTCGCGCGCTTCCACGTGCTCCAGGCCCAGGGCGGTCAGGTAGTCCACCGCCGCGCCCAGGCCGACGAAGCCGGCGATGTTCGGGGTGCCGGCCTCGAACTTGTGCGGCGGATCGTTGAACACGGTGCCGTCGAAGCTGACTTCCTTGATCATCTCGCCGCCGCCGATGAACGGCGGCATCGCCTGCAGGTGCTCGCGCCGCGCCCACAGCGCCCCGGTGCCGGTGGGGCCGCACATCTTGTGCCCGGTGATGGCGTAGAAGTCGCAGCCGATCGCGGCCACGTCCAGGGCGCGGTGCGGCGCCGCCTGCGAGCCGTCGATGACGCTGACGATGCCGCGCTTGCGCGCCTCACGGCAGATCTCGCGCACCGGATTGACCGTGCCCAGCACGTTGGAGACGTGGGTCAGCGCCAGCAGCTTCACGTCCGGCGTCATCGCCTTGCGCAGCGCGTCCAGGTCCAGTGCGCCGTCGGCGGTGATCTCGGCGACCTTGATGGTGGCGCCGGTGCGCTGCGCGACCAGCTGCCACGGCACGATGTTGGCGTGGTGCTCCATCCGCGACACCAGGATGCTGTCGCCGGCCTTGAGCCGCGGCAGCGCCCACGAATAGGCCACCAGGTTGATCGCGAAGGTGGTGCCGCTGCACAGCACCAGTTCGTCGGCGCGCACGTTGAGGAAGCGCGCCAGCTTGCCGCGCGCGCCCTCGTAGGCGTCGGTGGCCTCGGTGCCGAGCGCGTGCACCGCGCGGCTGACGTTGGCGTTGTAGCGCCGGTAGAACTCGTCCAGCGCCGCGATCACCTGCAGCGGCTTCTGCCCGGTGTTGGCGTTGTCGAAATAGATCAGCGGCTTGCCGTGCACCTGCCGCATCAGCAGCGGGAAGTCGCTGCGCACCTTGTCCCAGTCCGGGGCCTGGTCCGGCGCCGTCTTGTGCGGGGCCACGCTGCTCATGCCACGCCCGCGGCGGCCAGCGCCTGGTCCAGGCGCGCGACCAGGAACTCGGCCAGCGGTGCATCCAGCACGCGCAGCGGTTCGCGGCAGAACGCGGCGGTCAGCAACTGTTGCGCGCGCTCGCGCGGCAGCCCGCGCGAACGCAGGTAGAACAGCGCATTGGCGTCGAGCTGGCCGACCGTGGCGCCGTGCGCGGCCTTGACTTCGTCGGCGTCGATCACCAGCACCGGCTGGGTGTCGATCTCGGCATCGGCGGACAGCAGCAGGTTCTTGTTCGACAGGTTGGCATCGCTGCCGTCGGCGCCCTGGCGGATGTGGATGCCGCCATGGAACACCACCCGGCTGCGCGCCGCGGCCACGCCGCGCCACAGCAGTTCGCAGGCGGTGTCGCGGGCGATGTGCTCGATGCCCAGGCGGGTGTCGATCTGGCGGCGGCCGTTGCCGAGCAGCACGCCGTTGGCGACCAGCCGCGCGTTGTCGCCTTCCAGGCGCACGTTGAGCTCGTGCCGCGACAGCGCGCCGCCCAGTTCCAGGTCGATGCGCCGGTACTGCGCGTCGCGTGCCAGCACCGCATCGGTGCGCAGCAGCGCGGTGACGCCGGACGCGTCCGCCTGCACCCGCGCGTGCGCCAGCTGCGCGCCGGCGGCCAGGTGCACGTGCGCCAGGGTGTTGCTCAGGTGCGCGGCGTCGCCCAGGTGCAGGTGATGCTCGACCAGCGACAGCGACGCGTCCTGGCGCAGTTCGACCAGATGCCGGTGGTGCCAGGCATGGTCGCCGGCGCCGGCGGTGGAGACGAACACCAGGTGCAGCGGCACCGCGACCTGCACGCCGGCATCCACGCGCAGCACGCTGCCTTCGTCGGCCAGCGCGGCATTGAGCTGGGCGAACACCTCGTCGCTGCGCTCGAAGCGGCGGCCGAGGAAGCGCATCGCGTCGTCGCCGCTGCGCAGGATCGTGGACAGGCGCTGCAGTTCGACGCCGGCCGGCAGGCCGGCCAGGTCGGACAGCGCCTCGCTGGCGCGGCCGTTGACGAACGCCAGCCGCGGCGCGGGAATGCCGTCGACGATGGCCGCATCCACGGCCGGCGCCGCGGCCGGTGCGGGACTGAAGCTGCGCCGCTCCAGCGCGCGCAGCGAGGTGTACTTCCACGCCTCGCTGCGCGGGCCGGGCAGGCCGTCGCGCAGCGCCTGCTCCAGCGGTGCGCGGCGCGCGCCGTCGCCGTGGAAGGCGGCGGCCAGGGAGTCGAGCAGGGCGCTCATCGGACCGCCGCCTCCGGCGCCACACGGTCCTTCAACCATGCGTAGCCGTGCGCTTCCAGTTCCAGCGCCAGTTCCGGGCCGCCGCTCTGCACGATGCGGCCGTCGGCCAGCACGTGCACCACGTCCGGCTTGATGTAGTCGAGCAGGCGCTGGTAGTGGGTGATGACCAGGAACGCGCGCTCGGGCGAGCGCAGCGCGTTGACGCCTTCGGCGACGGTCTTCAGCGCGTCGATGTCCAGGCCGCTGTCGGTCTCGTCGAGGATCGCCAGCTTCGGCTCCAGCACCGCCAGCTGGAAGATCTCGTTGCGCTTCTTCTCGCCGCCGGAGAAGCCCTCGTTGACGCCGCGGTGCAGCAGTTCGTCCTTCAGGTGCAGCACGGCGAGCTTCTGCCGCACCAGCTTCAGGAACTGCATCGAATCCAGTTCGTCCTGCCCGCGCGCCTTGCGCTGCGCGTTGAGCGCGGCGCGCAGGAAGTAGGTGTTGTTGACCCCGGGGATCTCCACCGGGTACTGGAAGGCCAGGAACAGGCCGGCGGCGGCGCGCTCCTCCGGTTCCAGTTCGAGCAGGTCGCGCTCCTCGAAGCGCACGCTGCCCTGGGTCACCTCGTAGCCGTCGCGGCCGGCGAGGATGTTGCCCAGGGTGGACTTGCCGGCGCCGTTGGGGCCCATGATGGCGTGCACCTGGCCGGGCTGCACCTGCAGCGACAGACCCTTGAGGATGTGCTTGCCGGCGACGGAAGCGTGGAGGTTTTCGATGTTGAGCATGGGAATTGGAAATCGAGAATGGGGAATAGGGGAAAAGCAGGGGGGCCGCAGTGCGGGAGAATCGGGAAGAGAACCGATTCCCGATTCTCCATTCCCGATTCCCTGCCCGGTGGGCGTCAGCCCACCGAGCCTTCCAGCGACACTTCCAGCAGCTTCTTGGCTTCCACCGCGAACTCCATCGGCAGTTCGCGGAACACCTGCTTGCAGAAGCCGTCGACGATCATCGACACCGCGTTCTCCTGGTCGATGCCGCGGGCGCGACAGTAGAACAGCTGGTCGTCGCTGATCTTGGAGGTGGTGGCCTCGTGCTCGACCGTGGCGGTGGGGTGCTTGACCTCGATGTACGGGAAGGTGTGCGCGCCGCACTGCTTGCCGATCAGCAGCGAATCGCACTGGGTGTAGTTGCGCGCGCCCTCGGCGCTGCGCTCCACCTTGACCAGGCCGCGGTAGGTGTTCTGGCCGCGCCCGGCGCTGATGCCCTTGCTGACGATCTTGCTCTTGGTGCGCTTGCCGATGTGGATCATCTTGGTGCCGGTATCGGCCTGCTGGCGGTGGTGGGTCAGCGCCACCGAGTGGAACTCGCCGACCGAGTCGTCGCCGATCAGCACGCACGAGGGGTACTTCCAGGTGATCGCCGAGCCGGTCTCGACCTGGGTCCAGGTGATCTTGCTGCGCGCGCCGCGGCACTCGCCGCGCTTGGTCACGAAGTTGTAGATGCCGCCGACGCCGTTCTCGTCGCCCGGGTACCAGTTCTGCACGGTCGAATACTTGATCTCCGCGTCTTCCAGCGCGACCAGCTCGACCACCGCCGCATGCAGCTGGTTCTCGTCGCGCATCGGCGCGGTGCAGCCTTCCAGGTAGGACACGTAGGCCTTGTCCTCGCACACGATCAAGGTGCGCTCGAACTGGCCGGTATGGCCGGCGTTGATGCGGAAATAGGTGCTCAGCTCCATCGGGCAGCGCACGCCCTTGGGGATGAACACGAAGCTGCCGTCGGAGAACACCGCCGAGTTGAGCGCGGCGAAGTAGTTGTCGCCGACCGGCACCACGCTGCCCAGGTACTGCTTGACGATCTCCGGATGCTCCTTGATCGCCTCGGACATCGAGCAGAAGATCACGCCCTTCTCGGCCAGTTCCTTGCGGAAGGTGGTGCCGACCGAGACCGAGTCGAACACCGCGTCCACCGCCACGCCGGCCAGCTTGGCGCGCTCGTGCAGCGGCACGCCGAGCTTGTCGTAGGTGTCCAGCAGTTCCTTCGGCACGTCGTCCAGCGAGGCGTACTTGGGGCCCTTCGGCGCGGAGTAGTAGCTCAGCGCCTGGAAATCGATCGGCGCGATCTGCAGCTTGGCCCAGTGCGGCATCGGCATCTTCAGCCAGTGCCGGTAGGCGGCCAGGCGCCATTCGGTCATCCACTCCGGCTCGTCCTTCTTCACGGACAGGGCGCGCACGACGTCTTCGTTCAAGCCGGGCAGGAACGAATCGGATTCGATGTCGGTAATGAAGCCGGCGTCGTAGCGACGTCCCAGCCGTTCCAGGATTTCAGCGTTTTCGGTGGCCATGGGGGCTGCCTACAGGTCAGGTGGTCGCGAAACGCACGGCGATCGGGCGCCGTTTGGTTTCGCCGGAAGAGGGAAGCGGGTGCAGCATCTGCGCCAGGGTCACGCCGCGCAGCGCATCGGCGACCACGTCGTTGATCAGCCGCCAGTTGGAACGCACGCCGCATTTCTGGGCGATGCTGCACTGGCTTTCGTGGTGGCTGCATTCGGTGATCGCCAGCGGGCCTTCCATCGCCTCGACGATCTGGATCAGGCTGATCGCGTCGGCCGGGCGCGCCAGCCGGTAGCCGCCGTGCACGCCGCGCAGGCCTTCGACCAGCCCGGCCTGGGCCAGCGGCTTGAGCAGCTTGCTGACCGTGGGCGGCTCCAGCCCGGACTGCTCGGCCAGTTCGGTCGCGCTCAGCACCTCGCCGGGACGCGCGGCAAGCACGGTCAGCACGACGGTGGCGTAATCGGTCAGCTTGGTGACGCGGAGCATGGGGACAACAGCCGGATTTCAATGCGGACCGAAATTGTACGCTTTTACGCCGCCGGCGTCCAAGCCGCGTGTTCATGTTTTTCCCTATCGCGGCGATCGGCGCCGCCAGCGGCCCCGGCGCCGCGGCCTGGCGCGATCCGCGGGGCTTGGGATCGCCGCCGATGTGCGCCAGAATCACCGCTTTCCCGTTCCGGACCGCCGCATGCCCCGCAAGATCGCCGCCCGCAAGTCCCGTATCCATGGCAACGGCGTGTTCGCCGTGCTGCCGCTCAAGAAAGGCGAGCGGGTCATCGAGTACAAGGGCCGCCGCCGCACCCATGCCGAAGTGGACCGCGACGAGGCCGGCGACGTCGAGACCGGGCACACCTTCCTGTTCACGCTCAGCGACGACTACGTCATCGACGCCAACTACGAAGGCAACGACGCGCGCTGGATCAACCACAGCTGCGCGCCGAACTGCGAGGCGGTGATCATCGAGGCCGAGGGCGACGACCGGCGCCAGGACAAGGTGGTGATCGAGGCGCTGCGCGCGATCAAGCCGGGCGAGGAGCTGACCTACAACTACGGCATCACCCTGGGCGAACGGCATACGCCGCGGCTGAAGAAGATCTGGGAATGCCGCTGCGGGTCGAAGAACTGCACCGGCACCATGCTGCAGCCCAAGCGCTGAGCGGGCCTATGCACGTCGCCTAGACGCCCGGTTCACGAGGCGGCAACCGCGGCGCTCCTACGGTGAGGCTCCCCCTGTAGAGGAGTTTCCCATGAGCGCAGCACCTTCCCTGGCCGGCAAGCACGTCGCGGTCCTGGCCACCGACGGCTTCGAGCAGTCCGAACTGCAGGAACCCAAGCGCCTGCTGGAATCGTGGGGCGCGCAGGTCGATGTGATCGCGCCCGGCGACGGCGCCAGCATCCGCGGCTGGAGCAAGAAGGACTGGGGCGACAGCGTGCCGGTCGACAAGCGCCTGGCGCAGGCCGATGCCGGCGACTACGACGCGCTGGTGCTGCCCGGCGGGGTGATCAATCCGGACAACCTGCGCACCGAGGCTTCCGCGATCCGCTTCATCCAGTCCTTTGCCAGCGCCGGCAAGCCGGTCGCGGCGATCTGCCACGGCCCCTGGCTGCTGGCCGAGAGCGGCCTGGTCCGCGACAGGCAGGTGACGTCGTGGCCGTCGGTGAAGACCGACCTGAGCAATGCCGGCGGACGCTGGCAGGACGCGGAAGTGGTGGTGGACGGCAATCTCATCACCAGTCGCAAGCCGGACGACATCCCGGCCTTCGCCGCGGCGGTGGCCAAGGCGCTGGGCTGAGCCGGCGCCAGCGTCCGCAACGATAGACGGCGGCCTGCGGGCCGCCGCTTTTATGTAGGAGGGGCTTCAGCCCCCGACCGGGAATGAACAGTCGGGTCGCTCGAGCCGAGAATCGATCGAGTCGAGCAACGTGTCGCGGCTGAAGCCGTTCCTACGGTGCACCCAGTCGGCTGGCCGCATTCCCTGTAGGAGCGGCTTCAGCCGCGACGGACGGCATCCGAAGCCAGACGCCGTCCGCTACCGATTCGGTTCCGGCAGCGCTCCCTGTCGATCGTCGCGGCGAAGACGCCTTGCGACTCGCACCGAGGCCGATGCTCAAGCTCCTTCTCCGCACCGGTCCGCGGGGCGCAGCGTCACCGCATCACCTGCAGCGGCGCAGCCTCACTGCCCCGACAGCGCGCCGGCCGGCACCAGCTGGCCGATGTCCTGATTGAAATGCACCACAAGCTTGCCGTTCTCCACCGCCGCCGATTCGATCTGCACGTTGCCCATCACCGCGGCCAGCGCCGGATCCAGCTTGTAGATCGGTTCCTTGCGCGCGTAGTCGCCCAGCCAGGCATTGAGCAGCTCGCGGGTGTTGGCGTCGAGCTTGCCGCCGTTGGCGGCCGGGCGGAAGTCGTCGATGGTCGGCGATTGCAGGTGGAAGCCCTGGGTCTGCTGTTCGTAGCGCAAGCCGCTGGTCAGCAGCACCGTGCCCAGCGGCGTCGGTGCGCCACCGCCGGTGGCCATGCTCAGGTCGAACTGCATCTTCAGGCGGTCGCCCGGCGGCAGCGACAGCTTGGGATCGCGGATGGTCATCTTGACCAGGCCGCCGAGCGCCTTGTGCGTCTGCGGGAAGCTGCCGTCCAGGTAGTGCTGCACGTCGGCGGCGCCGACGCTGACCTGCCTGCCCTGGATCGTCGGCTCGGCCTGCAGTTGGGATGCGGCAGCGAGAAGCAGCAGCGCGGCGGCGCGCAAGGTCGGCAGGCGGAGCTTCATGAGGAGTGATGCCTTGGCGGAGTCAGGGGGTCAACATAACCGCAGCGGGTGAATGCGCGATTAGCGGAAAAGGGCGGTGGTGGCGATCCGCCCACGCATGCGGGGGCCGATCGGCTCACGCGGCTGGCGGCGCCAGCCGCGCCAGGATCGCATCCAGCGACGGACGCAGCGGCGCCAGCAGCGCCTGCGCCTCGCTGTCGCTGCGCTCGCTGAGCCCGCGCAGCAGCTGCGTGCCGATGGTCAGCGCGGCGCGTTCGTCGCCACGCAGGCCGGGATGGCGCTGCGCGGCTTCGAGCAGGCGCATCCAGTCCTGCCGGCAGCGGGCCTCGAATTCGATGGTGCAGCGGCCTTGGCATTGCAGCCCGTCGGCCTCGATCGGCGTGACGGTGATGCGGTAGCGTTGGGTGGCGGTCATGGGCGTGCGCACGGCAAGTGGGTGATCCCAAGATAGGCTCCGTGCGCCGCGACCACGATAGGGGTGGCCGCGACGCTCTGTTCCGTTCAGCGCGCCGCGCGCAGCAGCGGCAGCGGATCGTAGGCGCCGCCTTCGGCGTAGACCCCGTAGTGCAGGTGCGGCGGCGTGCCGCGGGCATTGCCGCTGTCGCCGACTTCGCCCAGCGGGTCGCCGGCCTCGACCAGGTCGCCGACCTGCAGGCCGGGCGCCCAGTCCTGCAGATGCGCGTAGTAATGGCGTTGCCGGGCCGGACCCATGACCCAGACCTGGCGGCCGCCGAGGCCGCGGTCGGCGACCGCGACGACGATGCCGCGGGTCGCCGACAGCACCGGCGTGCCGCGTTTGGCGAAGATGTCCACGCCGGCGTGCTGGCGATCGCGCCCGCGCGGCGCGCCGAAGGTGGCGGCGACGCGGCGCGGGTCCACGCCCTGCACCGGCATGCGCAACGCGGTCGGCGGCGGTTGCCGCGCCAGTTCCCAGCCGACCCGCGCACGCAGCGCCCACGGCTGCTGCCAGGCCCACGCCAGCGCCAGGCCGGTGCTGGCCAGCAGCGCCACGCGCAGCATCCAACGGCGCAGCCGCCGCGCGGGCGAGGCTGGCGCGGTCATCTGCGGCTAGTTGCCGTGTGCCGCGGCCTGCTGCTGCAGGTGCTGCTTCAATGCGTCGTCGATGCCGAGCTGGCGCGCCAGTTCGTCCAGGTAGCTGCGTTCCATGAAGCTCTGCTCGTCGGCGGCGAGCAGGCTGGCCAGGTACATCTCCGAGGCGATTTCCGGCGTGGTCGCGGCCTTCGCCACTTCGGCCGGGTCCAGCGGCTTCTCCAGTTCCGCGTGCAGCCAGCGTTGCACGTCGGCGTCGCCGTCGAGGCGGGTGAATTCGCCTTCGATCAGCTCGCGTTCGCGGGCGTCGATATGGCCGTCGGCCTTGGCCGCGGCGACCAGCGCGCGCAGGATGGCCTGGCTGTGCTGTTCCACTTCCAGCGGCGGCAAGCGATCCAGGGTCTGCGGTTCCTCCGGCGCGGCGGCACCGAGCTGCTGGCGCTTGTAGTCGCCGTAGGCGCGGTAGGCCATGACCCCGAGCGCGGCCAGGCCGCCGTAGGTCGCCAGCTTGCGCGTGGTGCGGTTCTTGCCCAGCAGCAGGCCGAGCGCGCCGCCGCTCAGGGCGCCCTTGCCGAAGTCGGCGTTGAGCATGCCGCCGAGGCCGCCGCTCTTGGCGGAGGATCCCGCGGAGGCGGGCGTGCCGGTCTTGGCCATGGCCTGTCCGGCGGCGCCCTGCGCCGATTGCAGCAGTTGGTCGAGAAAGCCCTGTAGCTTCATGCACGCATTCCTGTCGAGTGGAGGCACAGGTATAGCGGGCCTCGCCTTAGCGGCCTGTCAATCCGGCCGCAGGCGGCGGCGAGCGCGCAAAAAAAACGAGACGGCGTGGGCCGTCTCGTCGGGTGTGCTTGCCTGGATCAGGCGTCGCTGCTCAGAGCGCGGCGTCCTTGAGCTTCTTCAGCGGGCGCACCTTCAGCTTGGTGGTGGCCGGCTTGGCGGCGAACCACTGCTCTTCCTTGGTGAACGGGTTGATGCCCTTGCGCTTCGGCTTGGCCGGCACGCTGACGGCGGTGATCTTGAGCAGGCCCGGCAGGGTGAACGAACCGGCGCCCTTCTTGCTGACCGAGCCGGCCACGGCGTGCTCGAGCGAGGCGAGGACCGAACGCACGTCCTTGGCGACGACGCCGCTGGCTTCGACGATGTGGGCGACGAGCGCCGACTTGCTCAGTGCTTCCTTGATCGGCTTGGGAGCGGCCGGCTTGGCGGCGGTCTTGGTGGCTACTTTCTTCGCTGCCTTTTTCGGGGCAGCCTTTTTCGCGGTCTTTGCCATGATGTCCTGATTCCGTAAACGATAGGTGGTTGGGTCGCGCCGACCCCGTCGGCATGGCGAAATGTAGGGCATGTGCTACGCCGCGCCAATAGGTAAATCGCAAAAAGACGCGGAAAAAGCCTCCTGCATCGGTTTTTTCGAGGCGCCGGGGCGGCTCGCGGCGGGAAAGCGTCGGGCGCGGCCGGCTCATTCCTCCTCGGCGCGGCCCTGCCACGCCGCGACCAGGCGCTGCTGCAGCGCCGCCGGTGCGGCGTCGTAGTGGCTGAAATCCAGCGCGTAACGCCCCTGTCCGGCGGTCAGCGATTTCAGTTCCGCCGCATAGCCGTCCAGCTCCGACAGCGGGACCTGCGCGCGGATCACCACGTCGCTGCCGACCCGGTCGGTGCCGTGGATGCGCGCGCGCTTGGCGGCGAGCGCGCCGGTGACGTCGCCGGCCTGCGCCTCGGGAACGCTGATGTCCAGCGCGGCGATGGGTTCCAGCAGCTGCGGCGACGCCTTGCCGATCGCGTCCAGGAAGGCCTTGCGGCCGGCGCTGACGAAGGCCGCTTCCTTGCTGTCGACCGCATGGTGGCGGCCATCCACCACCGTGACCTGCAGGTCCTGCAGCGGGAAACCGGCCAGCGCGCCGCTGGCCAGCACCTGGCGCACGCCTTTTTCCACCGCCGGCAGGAACTGCCCGGGAATGGCGCCGCCCTTGACCGCGTCGACGAAGGCGAAGCCGGCACCGCGCGGCAGCGGCGCGACCTGCAGGAACACCTCGCCGAACTGCCCGGCGCCGCCGCTCTGCTTCTTGTGCCGATGGTGGCCGTCGGCGCTGGCGGCGATGGTCTCGCGGTAGGCGATGCGCGGCGGGTGGGTGACGACCTCCACCCCGTGGCGCTCGCGCAGGCGTTCCAGCATCACCCGCAGGTGCAGCTCGGACAGTCCGTGGATCAGCGTCTCGTTCAGCTCCTGCGCGTGTTCGACGCGGAATGCCGGATCCTCCTGCGCGAGCTTGTCCAGCGCCAGCGCGAGCTTCTGTTCCTGGCCGCGGCTGGCCGGGGCGATCGCCAGGGCGAACATGGCGCGCGGAAAATCGATCGGCGCCAGGTGCAGGCCGTCGGGCGCGGGGTGGTCGTGCAGCACCGCGTCGAAATGCACCGCCTCGACCTTGCCGATGGCGCCGATGTCGCCGGCCGGCAACTGCTCCACCGGCAGATGCTCCTTGCCGTGCAGGCGGTACAGGTGGCTGGCCTTGACCGGCTTGCGCGCGTCGTCGACCAGCAGCGGCATCTCGCGCCGCAGCGTGCCCTGGTAGACGCGCAGCACGCCGAGCTTGCCGACGAAAGGATCGTTGACGATCTTGAAGACATCCGCGACCAGCGCCGCGTCCGGGTCGGGCGCGAGCGCAATCGGTTGCGGCGTGTCGGTGCCGGCGGCCACGAACGCTGGCGGATTGCCTTCGATGGGGCTGGGCAGCAGCCGCGCGGCGACCTCCAGCAGCGCGTCCACGCCGACCCCGCTGCGCGCGGACACGAACAGCACCGGGATCAGGTGGCCCTCGCGCAGGCACTGCTCGAACGCCGCATGCAGTTCCTCGGCGCGCACGCCGGCCTCGCCGCGCTCCAGATAGCGCTCCATCGTGCTGGCGTCGATCTCCACCACCTGGTCGATGATGCGCTGGTGCCAGTCGGCGACCGGGCCCAGGTCGCTGTCCTCGTCGTGCCCGGCGAAACAGTCGACCACGCGCGCGGCGCCGCCGGCCGGCAGGTTCACCGGCAGCACTTCGCTGCCGATCTCGCGGCGCAGCTGGTCCAGCAGCGCTGCGCAGTCCACCCCGTCCTGGTCGATCTTGTTGACCACGATCGCCCGGCACAGCCGGCGCTCGCCGGCGCGCTGCAGCAGGCGCCGGGTGCCGTGCTCGATCCCGCGCGCGGCGTCGACCACGATCAGCGCGGTCTCCACCACCGCCAGCGCCGACAGCGCGGCGCCGCGGAATTCCGGATAGCCGGGGGTGTCGATCAGGTTCAGGTGCAGACCGTCGCGGTCGATCGCGGCGATCGCGCTGTCGATCGAATGGCCACGGCTGCGTTCCAGCGGGTCGTGGTCGGACACGGTGTTGCCGCGTTCGATGCTGCCGGGCGCCTGCAGCGCGCCGCCGGCATGCAGCAACGCTTCGAACAGCGTGGTCTTGCCGCTGCCGGGGTGGCCGGCCAGGGCCAGGTTGCGGATGTCCTGGGTGCGGTAGCGCATGAGGCCGTTCTCCATGACGCCGGATCGAAGGCCGTCACGGAGGTCCCATGGAGCTGCCGCTGGAGCGGCCGGGGCGCATGGCGGAGCGCCACTGTAGCGCGCACGGCGGCAACGGCGCGCGCTGCGCCGCACAAGTCCGTAACGGATCCTGGTCTATGGTGCCCGCCTCATCCACCGACAGGAGCACAGCATGGGCATTTCGCGTCACGCCACCGCACATTGGGAAGGCGATCTCAAGACCGGCAAGGGCCAGCTGAGCACGCCGCAGAGCGGGCTGCTGGAGAACACCCGCTATGCCTTCAGCAGCCGCTTCGGCGACGAGAAGGGCACCAACCCGGAAGAGCTGATCGCCGCCGCGCATGCCGGCTGCTTCACCATGGCGTTGTCGGCCAAGCTCAGCGAGGCGGGTTTCCCGCCGACCGCGCTGGACACGCGCGCCGAGGTCGACCTGTCGATGGAAGGCGGTCCGCAGCTGTCGCAGATCCGGCTCAAGGTCAAGGCCGTGGTCCCGAACATCGAGGCCGCGCAGTTCCGCGCGCTGGCGGACGACGCCAAGCAGAATTGCCCGGTGTCCAAGGCGCTGAGCGCGGTGCCGATCAGCCTGGAAGCGGAACTGGGCTGAGCGCGCCGCCTGGCGCGTGTCGCCAGGCTCGCGGCGCAACACCGCATCGAGCCGCGCCTGCACCAGTGGCAGGCGCGGCTTTTTTTGCGCAGTGCGTTGGGAGCGGTTTCAGCTGCGTCGCCTGCCGGGCCAGATGTTCGCCCGCCTCCGGCAACAGCTGTCGCCGCGCTAAACAGTCTCCGCCGAGCGGTCCCAATTCAGTCTTGTTTCACCGGCGCGGACCGAGCATGCGGTTGCGCGATCCACGCGCCTGGAACCTTCGACATGAACAAGCTCTCGACCCGTCTTCTGACCGCCGCGCTCGCCGTGGGCGTGGTCGGTTCCGCCGCTGCGCAGGACTACGGCCGCTACGACGACTATCGCGACCGCGGCTACCCGAGCAGCGGCAGCTACGAGTACGCGCGCGTGGTCCGCGCCGATCCGATCCTGGTGCACGTGCGCGGCCCGCGCGAGACCACCGAGCGCTGCTACGAACATCCGGCCTCCGGCGGATATGTGGAGAACGGCTACGGCGGCGGCTACTACAACGGCAGCGACGGCTACCGCGGCACCGATGGCGGACGCAGCGCGGCCACGGTGGTCGGCGGCATCGCCGGTGCGCTGCTGGGCAGCCGCGTCGGCGGCGGCAGCGGGCGCTTCGTCGGCACCGCGGTCGGCACCATGGTCGGCGGCCTGGCAGGGCGCTCGATCTACGACAGCAATGCGCGGACCACGGTGCAGACCGGCTCGGTCAGCGTCTGCGAACCGGTCGCCTACCGCAACGACAGCTACGACCGGGTGGACGGCTATGACGTGACCTACGAGTACGGCGGCCGCTATTACCACACCCGCAGCGCGCAGCCTCCGGGCGACCGCATCCGCGTCCGAGTGGACGTGCTGCCCGACTGATCGGCACTGGGCGCCTCGGGTGAGGCGTCCGCGACAACCGGCCGCGGTCGCCTTGACGGCCGCGGCCGGTCAATGACCACCAAGGGCGCCTGTCGCTGCCGAGACGGACCGGCGCTCGGTCCGCAGCTCAGCGCCAGTCGATGGATCCGTCGATCACCGTCTGCACCTGGCCGCCGGACCAGACCTCGCCGGCGCTGTCCACGCTCAGGGTCAGCAAGGCGTCGTGGCCGACCTCGCGGCCCTGGCTGACCACGTAGCGGCCGTCGCGGCCGGGCAGGGCGGCGCGATGGTCCAGCCACGCCGCGAGCACCGCGTTGGCCGCGCCCGAGGCCGCGTCCTCGAAGCGGCGGCCGTTGCCGACGAATGCGCGCACCGCCAGGTCGTAGGCCTGGCCGCTGGCCCGCGCATAGGCGAACACGCCCATGCTGGCGGTGCTTTCGGCCAGCGCGGCGATCGCCTCCCAGTCCGGCGCCAGGCCGCGCAGCGTGGCCTCGTCGGCGATTTCGACCAGCCACCAGCAGCGGCCGCCGTCCATGCGCACCGGCGGCTGCGCGCCCAGCGTCCAGCCGGCCAGCGCGGCGGCCAGGCGCGGATCGGCGGCGTCGGCGATTTCCGCCACCTGCGCGCGCGGGGTGCGGATCGCGATGCTGCGCACGCCGGCATCCACGTCCACCCGCAGCGGCAGCAGCCCGGCGATGCCTTCCTGCACCAGCAGGCCGTCCCTGGGCGCGGCGACGCCGGCGTGCAGCACCGCGTGCGCGGTGCCGACGCTGGGGTGGCCGGCGAAAGGCACCTCCTTCTGCGGACTGAATATGCGGATGCCGTAGCTGGCGCCGGGCTGGGTGGCCGGGACCACGAAGGTGGTTTCCGGCAGCCGCGTCCAGCGCGCGATCGCCTGCATGGCGGCGGCGTCCAGCCCCTGCGCGTCCAGCACCACGGCCAGCGGGTTGCCGGCGCCGGGGCGCGGGGAGAACACATCCAGTTGCAGGAAACGGCGCAGGGTCATGGCAGGGCACTCGCAAGTGGGGGCGCGCAGCTTAGCAACCGCGGCGCGCACGCACGACGCGCCGGCGCACGCGGGCTTTCCCGGCAAGCGCCAGGGACGCCGCGCTTGGCATAGAATCGCAGGTTCCGCCCGGCGTTCCGGGCCTCTTTCCCTCCACCAGACCCCACACACGAAATGTCCTCTTCCCCCCACGTCGATCGTTGGATCGTCCTCAAGTTCGGCGGCACCTCGGTGTCGCGTCGTCATCGCTGGGACACGATCGGGAAGCTGGCGAAAAAACGCGCCGACGAGACCGGCGCGCGGGTGCTGGTGGTGGTGTCGGCGCTGTCGGGGGTGACCAACGAGCTGACCGCGATCGCCGACGGCAGCGCCGACAGCGCGCAGCGCGTGGCCGCGCTGGAGCAGCGCCATCGCGACTTCCTGGGCGAACTGGAACTGGACGCGGACAGCGTGCTCGGCGAGCGCCTGGCGGCGCTGCGCGGATTGCTCGAAGACCCGCGCGCGGCCAGCCGCACGCTGGACTGGCAGGCCGAGGTGCTGGGCCAGGGCGAATTGCTGTCCTCGACGCTGGGCGCGGCCTACCTGCGCGCCAGCGGCCTGGATTTCGGCTGGATGGACGCGCGCCAGTGGCTGGACGCGCTGCCGCCGCAGCCGAACCAGAGCGAATGGTCCAAGCGCCTGTCGGTGTCGTGCCAGTGGCAATCCGACGGCGCCTGGCGCGAGCGCTTCGTCGCCCAGCCGGCGCGGATGCTGATCACCCAGGGCTTCATCTCGCGGCACCAGGACGGCGGCACCGCGATCCTCGGCCGCGGCGGCTCGGACACCTCGGCCGCGTACTTCGGCGCGCTGCTCGGCGCCAGCCGGGTGGAGATCTGGACCGACGTGCCGGGCATGTTCAGCGCCAACCCGCGCGAAGTGCCGGACGCGCGCCTGCTGACCCGGCTGGACTATTACGAGGCGCAGGAAATCGCCACCACCGGCGCCAAGGTGCTGCACCCGCGCTCGATCAAGCCGTGCCGCGACGGCGGCGTGCCGATGGCGATCCTGGACACCGAGCGCCCCGAGCTGCCCGGCACCAGCATCGACGGCAATGCGCGCACCGTACCCGGGGTCAAGGCGATCAGCCGCCGCAACGGCATCGTGCTGGTGTCGATGGAAGGCATCGGCATGTGGCAGCAGGTCGGCTTCCTGGCCGACGTGTTCGCGCGCTTCGCCAAGCACGGCCTGTCGGTGGACCTGATCGGTTCGGCCGAGACCAACGTCACCGTGTCGCTGGACCCGAGCGAGAACCTGGTCAACACCGACGTGCTGGCGGCGCTGTCGGCCGACCTGGCGGAGATCTGCCGGGTCAAGATCATCGTGCCGTGCGCGGCGATCACCCTGGTCGGGCGCGGCATGCGCTCGCTGCTGCACAAGCTCTCGGACGTGTGGGCCACGTTCGGCAAGGAGCGCGTGCACATGATCTCGCAGTCGTCCAACGACCTGAACCTGACCTTCGTCATCGACGAGGCCGACGCCGATGGCCTGTTGCCGATCCTGCACGCCGAGCTGATCGACAGCGGCGCGATGCCGGTAGAGGAGACCGAGGTGTTCGGCCCGCGCTGGCGCGAGATCACCGGCAGCGTGCGCGCGCGGTCGACGCCGTGGTGGCATGCGCAGCGCGAGCACCTGCTGCGCCTGGCCGACGCCGGCACGCCGCGCTACGTCTACCACCTGCCGACGCTGCGCGCGCGCGCCCGCGCGCTCAAGGCGATCGCGCCGATCGACCAGCGCTACTACGCGATCAAGGCCAATTCGCACCCGGCGATCCTGGAGGCGCTGGTCGCCGAGGATTTCGGCCTGGAATGCGTGTCGCACGGCGAACTGCAGCGGGTGTTCAACACCTTGCCGGAGCTGTCGCCGCGGCGCGTGCTGTTCACCCCCAGCTTCGCGCCGAAGGCCGAATACGAAGCCGCGTTCGCGCTGGGCGTGACCGTCACCGTGGACAACGTCGAGCTGCTGCAGCGCTGGCCGGAGCTGTTCCGCGGCCGCAGCCTGTGGCTGCGCATCGACCTGGGCCATGGCGACGGCCACCACGAGAAGGTCAACACCGGCGGCAAGGCCTCCAAGTTCGGCCTGTCGGCGACGCGGGTGGACGAATTCGTCGAGGCCGCGCGCGCGCTGGACATCCGCATCGTCGGCCTGCACGCGCACCTGGGCAGCGGCGTGGAGACCGCGCAGCACTGGCGGCGGATGTGCGACGAACTGGCCGGCTTCGCGCGCCGCATCGGCAGCGTGGAGGTCATCGACATCGGCGGCGGCCTGCCGATCCCGTACAGCGCCGACGACGAGCCGTTCGACCTGGACGCGTGGGCGCAGGGCCTGGCCGAGGTCAAGTCGGTGCATCCGGCGTTCCGCCTGGCGATCGAGCCGGGCCGCTACCTGGTCGCCGAATGCGGCGTGCTGCTGACCCGCGCCACCCAGGTGGTCGAGAAGGACGGCATCCGCCGCGTCGGCCTGGACGCGGGCATGAACGCGTTGATCCGCCCGGCGCTGTACGACGCCTGGCACGACGTGGCCAACCTGAGCCGGCTGGACCGCGACGCCGATGCGGTGTTCGACGTGGTCGGGCCGATCTGCGAGTCCAGCGACGTGTTCGGCAAGCGCCGCCGCCTGCCGGCCGCCACCGCGGCGGACGACGTGATGCTGATCGACGACGCCGGCGCCTACGGCTACGCGATGGCCAGCACCTACAACCAGCGCGAGCTGCCGCGGGAGGACGTGATCGATGCGCCTGCCGCCTGAGACCCGCCTTCTCGCGCCGCCGCGCGCACCGCGACCGGCCCGCCGCGCTTCGGCGCGAATGCCGGTGCGCCCGCTTCCGGATATGCCATGACCGCTTTCGACAAACAGCAGATCACCACGTTCCGCTTCGTGCGTTGCGAATTCGACGCCGACAGCGGCGTCGCGCGCCTGGTCTATGCCTTCGACCAGGGCCCGGAGCTGGTGGAGACGATCACCGTGCCCGGCGCGCCGTTCGTGCTCGACGCGGCGCGCGCGCAGGCGGTGCAGCACGCGCTGCGCCTGCTGCACCTGATCGCCGGGGTCAGCTACTACAAGGCCGCGGTGCCGCCGCGGATCGCCATCGACGGCTACGCGATCGACGCCGACACCGCCGCGCTGCTGGACAGCGTGTACCTGCACGGGCTGGGCGAGTTCGCCTACCGCAACGGCCTGGACCTGCGCGAGCGGATCCGCTTTCCGGCGACGGCGACGGCGACGGACGGGCAGGGCGCCGCGGCGCTGGGCCTGCGCCCGCACGCCCTGGTCGCGATCGGCGGCGGCAAGGATTCGCTGGTCAGCATCGAGGCCTTGCGCGCGGCCGGGGTGGAACAGACCGTGGCCTGGATCGGCGGTTCGCAGCTGATCCGCGCCTGCGCCGAGCGCACCGCGCTGCCGACCTTGAACATCGGCCGCGCGCTGGCGCCGGAGCTGTTCGAACTGAACCGGCAGGGCGCGTGGAACGGGCATATCCCGGTGACCGCGGTGAACTCGGCGATCCTGGTGTTCGCCGCGCTGCTGCACGACGCCGGCCAGGTGGTGTTCTCCAACGAGCATTCGGCCAGCTACGGCAGCCAGATCGCCGGCACCGGCGAGGTCAACCACCAGTGGTCCAAGGGCTGGGCGTTCGAACAGGCATTCGGCGCGCACGTGCAGCGCTACGTGGCCGCGGACCTGCACTACTACTCGCTGCTGCGTCCGCTGTCGGAACTGGCGGTGGCGCGCCAGTTCGCCAGGAACGACCACTACGACGCGCATTTCTCCAGCTGCAACCGCAACTTCCACATCCTCGGCGAGCGCCCGGCGCACCGCTGGTGCGGGGTGTGCCCGAAGTGCCATTTCGTGTTCCTGGCGCTGGCCCCGTTCATGCCGAAGACGCGGCTGGTGCGGATCTTCGGCCGCAATCTGCTCGACGATGCGGCGCAGGCGCCGGGCTTCGATGCGCTGCTGGAATTCCAGGACCACAAGCCGTTCGAATGCGTCGGCGAGGGCCGCGAATCGCGCGCGGCGATGGCCACGCTGGCGGCGCGCGCGGAATGGAAGGAAGACGCGCTGGTGGCGCGCTTCATCCGCGAGATCCAGCCGCAGCTGGAGGCCGGCGACCTGCGCGTGGAGCCGCTGCTGGCGCTGGACGCGCAGCACCGCATTCCGGCCGAGCTGTGGGAACGCGTGCGTGCGAATTTCGCAGCTTGAGGGGTTGCGGGTCGCGCTGTGGGGCTGGGGCCGCGAGGGCCGGGCGGCGTATCGCGCTTTGCGCGATCGGGAGTCGGGATTCGGGATTGGGGATTCGCTGCAGCCGCTGACCGTGTTCTGCTCGGCCGATGAAGTGCCGGCACTCGTCGCGCTCGGCGATCCAGCGCTACGTGTGGAAACCGAGGCCAGTGCCGAGCGGCTGGCCGCGTTCGATGTGGTGATCAAGTCGCCCGGGATCAGCCCGTATCGGCCCGAGGCGCAAGCCGCCGCGGCGCAAGGCACGCGCTTTCTCGGCGGCACCGCGCTGTGGTTCGCCGAGCGCGCGGGCGCCGACGGCGTGGTGCCGGGCAGCGTCTGCATCACCGGCACCAAGGGCAAGAGCACCAGCACTGCGCTGCTGGCGCACCTGCTGCGCGCCGGCGGCCACCGCACCGGCCTGGTCGGCAACATCGGCCTGCCGCTGCTGGAAGTGCTGGCGCCGCCGCAGCCGCCGGACTACTGGGCGATCGAACTGTCCAGCTACCAGACCGGCGAGGTGGCGCGCAGCGGCGCGCGGCCGCAGCTGGCGCTGGTGCTGAACCTGTTCCCGGAACATCTGGACTGGCATGGCAGCCAGGCGCGCTACGTCGCCGACAAGCTGTCCCTGGTGACCCAGGCGCGGCCGCGCATCGCGCTGCTCAACGCCGCCGATCCGCAGCTGGCGGCCTTGTCGCTGCCCGACAGCGAGGTGCGCTGGTTCAATCGCGAAGACGGCTGGCATATGCGCGGCGATGTCGTGCATCGCGGTGAGGTGGCGGTGTTCGACAGTGCGCGGGTGCCGCTGCCGGGCCGGCACAATCGCGGCAACCTGTGCGCGGTGCTGGCGGCGATCGAGGCGCTGGGCCTGGACGCGGCGGCGCTGGCGCCGGCCGCGGCGCAGTTCCGGCCGCTGCCGAACCGGCTGCAGACGCTGGGCGAGCGCGACGGCGTGGCCTACGTCAACGATTCGATCAGCACCACGCCGCATGCCACGCTGGCGGCGCTGGAGTGCTTCCGCGGGCGCCGCATCGCGCTGCTGGTCGGCGGCCACGACCGCGGCCTGGACTGGCAGGCGTTCGCCGCGGCGATGCGCCACGGCGCGCCGCTGGAGATCGTCACCATGGGCGGCAACGGTCCGCGCATCCACGCGCTGCTGGCGCCGCTGGCCGCGGCCGGCGGCTTCGGCCTGCATGCCGCCGCGGACCTGCCGGAAGCGGTGGCGCTGGCGCGCGCGGCGCTGGGCGCCGAAGGCGGCGTGGTGCTGCTGTCGCCGGGCGCGCCCAGTTTCGGCGCTTACCGCGACTACGTGGCGCGCGGCCGCCATTTCGCCGAGCTGGCCGGCTTCGACCCGGAGGCGATCACGGCGATTGCCGGCATCGGGATCGAGTGAACCGCCCGATCCCGGCAGCCTTCAGCGGACGACGTTGAAGTCGGAAATGGTGTTGGCGTACTGGCTCTTGCCGGACGACCCTTCCAGGGTCACCGCGATCCCCAGGTCTTCGAGGAAGGCGCGGATGCTGCGCGACTTCTCGTCCGAACAGTCCAGGGCGATGGCATCGCCCTGCAGCGAAGCGAACACGCGCGAGGCCGGGTAGCGCTCGCCGATGCGGCACGACACGGTCACCTCCGACGGTTCGTCGCCGCGGCGTGCCGGCACGTGGGTCATCACCGCCTTGGCGCTGATCGTGGCGCCGGGCTCCCATGACTTGGGAATGTCGAGCTTGAAGGACTGGGTCAGCAATACGCGGCCATCGCCGCCACTCATCAGCGACTTGAGCTGGAACAGTGCGGCCTTCATCTGGCGCTGCACGCGGAAGCGCGGGCTGTAGATCTCGGTGCGGTTCATCAGTCCATCTGCGACCGTCATTTCCACGACGGTGGGCGGCAGGCTGTCCGGCTTGCCGTCCCTTGTCGAGACGTAGCTGTAGCTGAGCGAGGTGAATCTGGGGGCCAGCAGCGGCACGTCCAGCCCATCGCGCACGCCGGCAGGCAAGGGCACGTCTTCGATGCGCGCCGTGGCGGGCGGCTGCGGGTAGTCCGCCCGCGGAATGTCCGGTCGCAGCTGTTCCAGCACGGTGGCGTCCACTGCGCCCTGCAGCGAGCAGCTCACCGTGGTTTTCCCCGGTGCCTCGGATTCCAGGATCAGCACGCGCTCCAGCAGGCGCTTGCCCGAGGCCACGCCGCCCTGGTCATAGGTGGCACGCCATGCGTCGCCCACCCGCACTTCGCTGCGCGCATGCAGCCCGCGCGTGGCGCGCACCGTTTCCGGGTGTTCGATCAGCGGCAGCAGCTGTTTCAGGCTGGTTTCCAGCGGCGCATCGACGATGAAGCCCCAGTACAGGTAATAGCCCAAGTCGCCCATTTCCGAGGCCTTGTCGAAGTAGGCATCCACTTTCAGCCCGCCCAGGGTCGGCGCGCCGCGCAGGGCCACCGTATTGTCGACCAGACCGGCGCGATTGCCGACCGCAATCCAGCTGATGCCGTTGGCGCTGCTCAGGGGAGCATAGGCCTTCCAGGCTTCGGCATTGCTGTGCAGGCTGCCGAAGAAGCTGGCATCGCATCGCGCAAAGGCAGTGAAAGTGTCGTCCAGCGGGGTGTTGGCGGCCTGTGCGTACTGGGTTGGCAGCAGGGTCGAAGCGAGCAGCGCGATGTGCAGCAGGGCCTTCATGCGGAGGTACATCCTTGTGCAGTGGGTGGGGTGACGAAGCGGCGCCTCGCCGCTAGGCGCTATCGGCCGGCAGTTGGAAAGCTGAACCCTCGTTCCGGCGATGGCGCGACCCGCCGGCGGCCATCTTTTGCCACACTGCGGGTTCTTTCCCCGATGGAGCAGGCGCATGAACAAGCGATGGCAGTGGGGTGCGGCGGTGATGTTGGGCCTGGCGGCGGCCCCGGTCTGGGCCGCGATGCAGGCCAAGCCGGTGGAATGGAAGGTCGGCAAGGACAGCTTCAGCGGCGTGCTGGTCTACGACGATGCAGACAAGGATAAGCGCCCGGGCCTGGTGATGGTGCCGAACTGGCGCGGGGTCAACGCCTCGGCGATCGACAAGGCCAAGCAGCTGGCCGGCGACGACTACGTGGTGCTGGTGGCCGACGTCTACGGCAAGGGCAAGCGTCCGGCCAACGATACCGAGGCCGGGCAGTTCGCCGGTGTGTTGAAGAAGGATCCGCCGACGCTGCGCGCGCGTGCGCTGAAGGCGGTCGAGGTGCTGAAGGCGCAGGCCGGATCGGCGCCGCTGGACGCGTCGCGGATCGGCGCGGTCGGCTTCTGTTTCGGCGGCAGCACCGTGCTGGAACTGGTCCGTGCCGGCGCGCCGCTGGCCGGCGCAGTCAGCCTGCATGGCGGCCTGTCCACGCCGGCGCCGGCGGCCGCGGGCAGCGCCAGGACGCCGCTGCTGGTGCTCAACGGCGCCGACGACAAGAGCGTGAGCCGCGACGACATCGCCGCCTTCGAGCAGGAAATGAACGGCGCCGGCGCCGACTGGCAGTTCGTCAACTTCAGCGGCGCGGTGCATTGCTTCGCCGAGGCCGACGCCAACAGCCCGCCGGGTTGCCAGTACAACCCGCGCGCGGCGAAGCGTGCCTATCGCATGCTGCACGATTTCTTCGAAGAGCGATGGGATTAGGGATTCGGGATTGGGGATTCGCAAAAGCGGCAGGATCGCGCCTTTGCGAATCCCAAATTCCCACTCCCACATCCCGTCCGGCGCGCACAGCGCGCCGGATCAATGCTTGCGTTCGACCGCGTAGCGGGCCAGCCCGCGCAGTGCGGCCACGGCCTCGCTTTCCGGCAGGCCGTCCAGCGCGCGTTCGGCGGCGGCGGCGTATTCGGCGGCGCGGCGCCGGCTGTAGTCGAGCCCGCCGCTGGCCTGGATCGCCGCCAGCACTTCCGGCATCGCCTCCGCATCGCCTTGTTCGACGATGTGGCGCAGGCGCTGGCGGGTGGCGTCGTCGGCGTGCGCCATCGCATGGATCAGCGGCAGCGTGGCCTTGCCTTCGGCCAGGTCGTCGCCCAGGTTCTTGCCCAGGTCGGCGGCATCGGCGGTGTAGTCGAGCACGTCGTCGGCGATCTGGAACGCGTAGCCCAGGTGCATGCCGTAGTCGTACAGGCGCTGCTGCACGTCTTCGGACGCACCCGAGGCCATCGCCCCGAGCCGGGTGCCGGCGGCGAACAGCACCGCGGTCTTGCGCTCGATCACGCGCAGGTAGGCGGCCTCGTCGGTATCCGGGTTGTGCACGTGCAGCAGCTGCAGCACCTCGCCCTCGGCGATGCGGTTGGTGGTGTCGGCGAGCAGCCGCATCACCGCCATGCTGTCCAGCTCGACCATCAGCTGGAAGCTGCGCGAGTACAGGAAGTCGCCGACCAGCACGCTGGGCGCGTTGCCCCACAGCGCGTTGGCGGTGCTGCGGCCGCGGCGCAGGTCCGATTCGTCGACCACGTCGTCGTGCAGCAGGGTGGAGGTATGGATGAACTCGACGATCACCGCCAGTTGGTGGTGCATCGGCCCGTCGCCGCCGCAGGCGCGCCCGGCCAGCATCACCAGCATCGGCCGCAGGCGCTTGCCGCCGGCGGAGACGATGTGCTCGGCGATCTGGTTGATCAGCACCACGTCCGAGGCCAGACGGCGGCGGATCAGGGCATCGGCGGCGCTCATGTCGGGCGCGGCCAGCGCCTGGATCTGAGGCAGCCCCAGGGCGGGGCGGAGGTCTTCGGCGAGGCTCATGCGGTCGGACTAGGGGGAATGCGGGGATTATAGGCCACCCCGGCGAGGACAAGCCCGACGCCTGAACCGGGTGAAGGCTGATATCCGTCGAGAGCCCGGTATAATTCACTGTCTGCGTCCGCTCCCCCCGCGGACGACCCCTATCCGACCTGCCCGCGCCCGAGCGGGTTCACCATCCCGAAACGGAAGAATTCCATGGCCCGCGGCATCAACAAAGTCATCCTCGTCGGCAACCTCGGCAACGATCCCGACACCAAGTACACCCAGGCCGGCATGGCGATCACCCGCATCAGCCTGGCCACCACCAGCGTGCGCAAGGACAAGGACGGCAACCAGCAGGAGCGCACCGAATGGCACCGCGTGGTGTTCTTCGGCAAGCTCGGCGAGATCGCCGGCGAGTACCTGCGCAAGGGCAGCTCGGTCTACGTCGAAGGCTCGATCCGTTACGACAAGTACACCGGCCAGGACGGCGTGGAGAAGTACTCCACCGACATCGTCGCCGACGAGATGCAGATGCTCGGCGGCCGCGAAGGCGGCGGTGGCGGCGGCATGGGCGGCGGCGACCGTCCGCAGCGCTCGGCACCACCGCGCCAGGAGCGCCCGAACCAGGGCGGCGGCGGCCAGGACTACGCCCCGCGCCGGCAGCAGCCGGCGCCGCAGCAGGCCGCGCCGATGGACGATTTCGCAGACGACGATATTCCGTTCTGACGAACACTCAGCGGTAAGTGTTGCTAGAGGTCCGAGAAGAGCCCCTTTTCAAGGGGCTTTTCTTTTGCTTAATGGGGCTTGCCCACAGCTGTGAAGTCGTTCTTGTCGAAGTGTCGCTGGGACGGCTACGGCGTACGCCGCTTCGGCGGGGGGCGTAGCGATGCGGCTGTCGGTCGAGCGACGTCGGCATGCAATGTCGATCGAAGACGATGATCTCGATCTGTTCGCTGCGGCCGCCGGCGCCCTCGATCGCAAAGCCCGTCTCGACCTTGTCGCGATCGGGCGAGCAAGCGCGGAAGGCCTCGATCCAGTGGGCTTTGTTGACATTGCCTCGCGTGCCAGGAGGATCGATCGACTGAACGGCGCGGCGAATCTGCAGCGCGAGTTCGCGTCCTGTACCCCGACGAAGGTCGAAGCCAGGCGGTATCGGTCGATCGGGGTGGTCATGGGCATCGTCCTTCCCAGGCTTGGGGAATGTCGGGCCGAAGCGTGCCCGCAAGCGGCGAGTGCCTCTCTGTCCTTGCCTTCGCGGGCAGGTTGATCGCCAGCGTGGCTTCACGAGCGGCCGGCTCGAGCAACGACTTGGCGCGGTCTTTCGTGCCGAGTTCCATGCTGTCGCTCACGGGCGGGGCCAGCCCGGCCGGAACGGGTCGAGTGTCGTGAATGCGCGTGGCCGGCGTGGCGAACCGGCCTGAAACTCGTCGTTGAACCGGCCACCCCAACCATCATCCAGGCAATCCAGTGCCATCGCCTCAAGGAGGAACGACGGTTGCACCGGGTTCTCGCCATGCTTCGCCTGCGTAGCGGGCCATGGTTCACGGATGCCCTCTTTCCGCTGCATACCTAGCAGCACATCTCCTGCGTCGCCCGATATTCCATCACCGTCATGCAGCGACTGGCGCGACAGGCGTTGTGCCCTGCAGCATGGGTTTAGTGCACTGCGGCTTGCAAAAAAGCGATTCCCTACTCTATGGTGCAATCGATTGAATCGCGGCGAATCCTCAGCATTTGATACCGGTTGGGAGGCCGGAAAACGGATGTCTATCCAATCGAGCGGGCCGGCGCCGGCCCCGGGGTTCACGCGGCGGGATGCGCTGCGCGTTGCTGTCGCCGGGAGCCTTGGCCTCGGCGCTGCGGGCATGCTGCCTGCGTTTGCCGCGGCCATGCCGCGCAAGGGCAGCCTGAAGCATTCCGTGGCCCGCTGGACGTTTCCGCAGCAGTCGATCGCCCAGCTTTGCCAGACGGTGAAGGACATTGGGTTCGCCGCCATCGATCTGGTCGGCCCGGCGGATTGGCCCACGCTGAAGGCGAATGGCGTGTACAGCGCGATGTGTAACGGCGCGGAGATGGGCCTGGACAAGGGCTTCGCCGGCAGCCAGTTCCACGACCAGCTGGTCGAGCGCTACACGCGGCACATCGACCTGGTGGCCGATGCCGGCTATCGCAACCTCATCTGTTTTTCCGGCAATCGCAACGGCATGGACCCCCAGGAAGGCATGGCCCACGCCGAAGCGGGACTCAAGCGCATCCTTGGGCATGCCGAGAAGCGCGGCGTCGTGCTGGTGATGGAACTGCTGAACTCCAGGGTCGATCATCCCGACTACCTGTGCGACCACTCGGCATGGGGCGTGGAGCTGTGCCGGCGGATCGGCTCGGACCATTTCGGCCTGCTGTACGACATCTACCACATGCAGATCATGGAGGGCGACATCATCGCCACCATCGGCAAGCATCACGCGTGCTTCAAGCATTACCACACCGCGGGCGTGCCTGGCCGGCACGAGATCGGAGACGATCAGGAACTCCACTATCCCGCCATCTGTCGCGCGATCCGCGATACCGGTTTCGATGGCTATCTGGCGCAGGAATTCATGCCTGCGGCGCCGGATCCCGTCGGCTCGCTGCGCGAGGCGATCCGCCTCTGCGACGTCTGAAACGCTATCCACCCAGGTGAAGTAGAACCCATGGCAGACAATCACTACGACGCCATCGTCGTCGGCTCCGGAATCAGTGGCGGTTGGGCGGCGAAGGAACTGACCGAGAAAGGCCTCAAGGTCCTGATGCTGGAACGCGGACGCAACATCGAGCACGTCAAGGACTATGTCAACGCGATGAAGGAGGTGTGGGATTTTCCGCACCACAACCGGCCGACCCAGGCGATGAAGGCCGACTATCCGGTGTTGAAGCGCGACTACGGCCTGGTCGAGAACCTGCAGGGCATGTGGGCCAACGAAAAGGAATCGCCCTACACCGAGATCAAGCGATTCGACTGGTACCGCGGCTATCACGTCGGCGGCCGTTCGCTGCTGTGGGGACGGCAGAGCTATCGCCTGTCGGACCTGGATTTCCAGGCCAACCTCAAGGACGGCATCGCCACCGATTGGCCGATCCGTTACGCCGACATCGCGCCCTGGTACGACTACGTGGAGAAGTTCGCCGGCATCGCCGGCACGCGCGAGGGCCTGGACGTGTTGCCCGACGGCGAGTTCCTGCCGCCGATCCCGTTGAACATCGTCGAAAAGGACGTGGCCGCGCGGATCAAGAAGGCCTTCGGCGGGACCAGGCACCTGATCCACTCGCGCACCGCGAACATCACCGAGCCCAAGGTCGAGCAGGGCCGCGTCAACTGCCAGTATCGCAACAAGTGCATTTTGGGCTGTCCCTACGGCGCCTATTTCTCGACCCAGTCGGCGACGCTGCCGGCGGCCATGAAGACGGGCAACCTGACCTTGCGGCCCTTCTCGATCGTCAAGGAAGTGCTCTACGACAAGGACCGCAAGCGTGCGCGGGGCGTGGAGATCATCGATGCCGAGAGCGGACAGACCTATCAGTACACGGCCAACGTCATCTTCCTCAACGCATCCTCCTTCAACTCGACCTGGCTGCTGATGAACTCGGCCACCGACGTCTGGGACGGCGGGCTGGGCTCCTCGTCCGGCGAGTTGGGGCACAACGTGATGGACCATCATTTCGGCGCCGGCGCCTCCGGCCGGGTCGAGGGCTACGACGACAAGTACTACTTCGGCCGTCGGCCCTGCGGCTTCTACATTCCGCGTTTCCGCAACGTCGCCGCGGACAGGCGCGGCTACCTGCGCGGGTTCGGCTACCAGGGCGGCGCCAGCCGCACCGGGTGGTCGCGCGAGATCGCCGAGCTGAACATCGGCGCCGACCTGAAGGACGCGCTGACCCTGCCGGGCGAATGGCGCATCGGCATGACCGGATTCGGCGAAATGCTGCCTCACCACGACAATACGATTCGCCTGGACCCGCAGCGCAAGGACAAATGGGGGTTGCCGGTGCTGGCGATGGATGTGTCCCTGCGCGCGAACGAAAAGGCCATGCGCAAGGACATGGCCGCCGATGCCGCGGAGATGTTCGAGGCCGCCGGCGTCAAGGACGTGCAGATGCACGACGACGACTACGCCCCGGGCAAGGGCATCCACGAGATGGGCACCGCCCGCATGGGCCGCGACCGCAGCAACTCGGTGCTGAACCAGCACAACCAGGTCTGGGATGCGCCGAACGTCTACGTGACCGACGGCGCCTGCATGACCTCCAGCGCCTGCGTGAATCCCTCGCTGACCTACATGGCGCTGACCGCACGGGCAGCGGACCATGCGGTGCGCGAACTGAAAGCGGGGAACCTGTGATGGAACGCCGCGAACTGCTGAAGATGATCGTCGCCGCCACGGGCGCGGCCATGGTCGGCCTGCCCGCGCTCGTCCATGGACAGGCGCCGGCCGCGGGGGCGAAGACGCTCTTCTCCGCCGCCGATGTCGGCACGCTGGACGAGATCGCCGAGACCATCCTGCCGCGGACCGCAACGCCCGGGGCGAAGGAAGCCGGCGCCGGCCCGTTCATGGCGCAATTCGTCAGCGACTGCTACACCGCCCGGCAGCAGGCGGCGTTCCGCGCCGGCCTGCTCGAGATCGACAAACGCGCCGGCGGCCGCTTCGTGTCGCTGGCGCCGCAGGCGCGCACCAAGCTGCTGCGCGCCCTGGATGCAGAAGCCAGGAAACATGTCGTCGAAACGACCGATACCGGCACCGCCGAAATGGCGGAAGCGATGCCGCATTACTTCACGATGATCAAGCAGCTGGCCATCTTCAGCTTCTTCACCTCGAAGGTCGCCGCGACCGAAGTGCTGCGCTACGTCGCCGTGCCGGGCCGCTACGACGGCGACATGGCCTATGCGCCCGGTACGCCCGCCTGGGCGACCAACTGATGGACCGCAACGATTCGCCCATGCGCCACTTTCCCGGGAACACGATGACCAGACCCCTCCTGATGGCGGCCTGCCTGCTGGCCGCGGCGCCTGCGTTCGCGCAGGCCAGCGACGACCCCGCGCGCGATCCGAAGAAGACCGAGGTGTGGAAACCCGTGCCCGCGATGGTGGCCACGCCCCCGGGCGGCGCGCCCTCCGACGCGATCGTGCTGTTCGACGGCAAGGATCTCTCCGCCTGGGAGTCGGAGCAGGGCGGACGTGTGCCCTGGAGCGTCGCCGACGGCGCGCTGACCGTGGTCCCGGGGAGCAAGGGCATCCGCACCAGGCAGCGCTTCTGCGACATCCAACTGCATGTCGAGTGGCGCACGCCCACCGCGACCCGGGGGTTCGAAGGCCAGCAGCGAGGCAACAGCGGCATCTTCCTGCAGGAGCTGTACGAGCTGCAGGTGCTCGACAGTTACAACAATCCGACCTATGCCAATGGCCAGGCCGGCGCAATCTACAAGCAGGCCATTCCGCTGGTGAACGCGTCGCGTGCGCCAGGCCAGTGGCAGGCCTACGACATCATCTGGAAGGCGCCCCGCTTCTCGCAGGGGGGCGGGCTCACCTCACCCGCCCGCATCACCGTCCTCCATAACGGCGTGCTGGTGCAGGACGACACCGTGCTGTCGGGCAAGACCGAGTACATCGGCGCGCCTTCGTACTCGCCGCATGCGTGCGCGCCGATCTCCCTGCAGGAGCACGATTCCAAGGTCAGCTACCGCAACATCTGGGTGCGCGAGCTGTAGCGCCGGCGCGCAGTTGGCGCCGGCATCCTATTGCGCCAGGAAGCTGGCGAGGTCGTCGACCTCCTGTTGCGACAGCTGGGGAAAGGGCGGCATCAACCCGCCGCCCTTGCTGATCTTCTCCTTGATCTGCGCGGGCTGCAGCCGCTTGCCCACGTCGGTGAGCGCGGGGAACGTGGGCGGGACGCCCGCGCGATTGGCGCCGTGGCAGGCCGTGCAGTGTGTTGCGTAGAGCTGCGCGCCGGCCGTCGGCTCGTCCTTGGACCACGCCGTGGTCGCAAGCGTCGCCCCCAGCAGCGCCGCGGCCATCGTCAGGATCGTTTTCAAGCGGGACTCCTTTGCGCGCTAGCGATGCGTGCCGGCGGGCAGGCTGGCGGGCAGGTGTGCACGCAGGTAGTCGGCACCGGTCTGGATGACCGTGGCCGGATCGCGCGGACGGTCGTGCTCGATGATGTACCAGCGCACGCCGGCACCCGCCGCGGCAGGCAGGATCGCGTTCCAGTCCAGTACGCCGCGGCCCACGGCGGCGAAGCCGCCCTCGTCCTCGGCCTGGCCTTTCGGGGCATTGTCCTTGGCGTGTACCGCGAACATGCGGCCCTTGAACTTGCCCAGCATCACCGCCGGGTCGTAGCCTGCGCGCGCAACCCAGGCCAGGTCCAACTCGGTCTCGAGATCGGGGCCGGCCGCTGCGAACAGCAGCTCCAGGCCCGTCTTGCCATCGAAGTCGACCAGCTCGAAGTCGTGGTTGTGGTAGGCCAGGCGCATGCCCTTGGCCCGCACCCGCTTCGAGAGTTGGCCCAGTTCCTTGCCCAATGCGGTCCAGCCCGCTGCATCGGTTGGCCGATCCTTCTGGTCCAGGTAAGGCACTACCAGCGTGGTGTTGCCGATCGATCGGTTGAAGGCGACTGCGGCGTCCAGGTCCTTGCGCAGATCCGCCAGTTGCACGTGCGACGAGATCGCCTTGATCGAATACTTGTCCAGTAGCCGCTTGAGTTCCACGGCGCTGACGTCCTGCGTGCCGACCGTTTCCACCGCGCCCACGCCCGCGTCGTGGACGATCTTCAGCTGTTGGTCGAGCGAGCCGGCGTTGCGCAGCGTGTACATCTGCACCGCGATGGGCTTTTGCGGGCCGGCGGCGTCGCGTGCGAAGGCGGGCAGGGCGACGAGGAAGAGCAGGGCGAGGGTCGCGGTCCTGCGTGTCGGTGTGTTCATCAAGAAGTCCTCCCGGGATTCAATCGATGGATGTCCAGCCGCGCGTTCTGGCCGATGTGATGACGCGATCGACGATCAGCGCCGAGCGCACCCCGTCGTCGAAGGTGGGCAGGCCTTCCGGCCGCTCGCCTTGGATGGCGCGATAGGTGTCGGCGACGAACGCCTCGAAGCAATTGCCGTAGCCCTGCGCGTGCCCGGCCGGCAACACCGACAGCCGGCGTTGTTCGGCACTGCCGGCACCCGGCCCGCGCACGAAGGTTTCCTCGCGCTGGTCGGGCAGGCCGATCCACAGCCGTTCGGCGTCCTCCTGGTCGAACGCCACGCTGGCCCTGGCGCCGTCGATCTCGAACCAGAGGCGATTGCGGCGTCCCGCCGAGACCTGGCTGACTGTCAACGACGCCAGCGTGCCTGCGCCGGTTCTGAACATCGCCGCGGCCACGTCCTCGCTCGAGACCGCCTGCATCGCGCCACCCGCCGTCGGCGTGCTGAAGCTCTGCCCGGTGAGGGCGCCGCGCTCGGCGATCACGGTCGCGAACGCCGCGCTGACCTCGACGAAACGCTCGCCGCCGACCCATTCCACCAGGTCGCACCAGTGCGAGCCGATGTCGGCGAACACGCGCGAGGCGCCGCCCAGCGCCGGGTCCACGCGCCAGTTGTTGCTGGCGGGGTCCAGCAGCCAGTCCTGCAGGTAGCTGCCGTGGATCAGGCGCAATGGCCCCAGCTCGCCCTGCGCGATGCGTGCGCGCGCCTCGCGGACCACCGGGTGGTAGCGGTAGACGAAGGGGACCGTGGCGACCAGCCCGGTCGCGGCGGCCAATGCCGCCAATGCCTGGGCGTCTTCCAGCGTCGTGGCCAGCGGCTTTTCGCAGATCACGTGCTTGCCGGCTTCCAGCGCCGCCTGCGCCATGGCGCGGTGCAGATGGTTGGGCGTGCAGACGTGCACGACCTGCACCTGCGGATCTGCCACCACGTCCTCGATGTCGCGATAAGCGCGCGGCACATCCCATGACTGGGCCACGTCGCGTGCGCGTTGCGGGGAAGAGGCGGCGATGCCGCGCACCTGGGCACCGGCCAGCAGCGCCGCGCGACGATGCACGGCGCCGATCATGCCCGTGCCGACAATGGCGATTCCAAGCTTGCTCATCGGATGGGGTCTCAGTGCGTGGAGGGCACGGCGGCGGCCGGCCGGTCGCGGAACAGCAACAGGAAGGCGACCAGCACCACCAACGCCACGCCTGCCGGGAACAGCCAGATCCGCTGCCAGTCCGGACCCGCCGCCGTGGTGTAGTGCTCCACGACCGCGCCGGACAGGAACGTGCCGATCAACATGCCCACGCCGTACGTGGCCAGGGTGATGAACCCCTGCGCGCTGCTGCGCGCGGCGGGGCCGGCATGCGCATCGGTGTAGATCTGGCCGGTGACGAAGAAGAAGTCGTAGCAGATGCCGTGCAGCACGATGCCGATCACCAGCAGCGAGAAGCCGCCGCCCGCATCGCCGAAGGCGAACATGGCGTAGCGCAGCACCCACGCCGCCATGCCCACCGCCAGCATCGTCTTGACCCCCAGCCGCACGAACAGGAACGGCATGGCCAGCATCAGCAGCACTTCGGACACCTGGCCCAGCGATTGCAGCCCGGCCGCGCCGCGCACGCCCAGATCGTTGAGATACGGGTTGGTGAAGTTGTAGTAGAACGCCAGCGGGATGCAGATGGCGATGGACGCAAGGAAGAACACCAGATAGGAGCGCGACTTCAGCAGCCGCAGCGAGTCCAGCCCCAGGATCTGCCCCAGCCCGGCGTCGCGCTGTCGCGCCAGCGGCGGCGTGTGCGGCAGGGTGAAGGCATACAGGCCCAGCGCCAGCGATGCCATCGCCGCCATCCGGAACGTCAGCTCGAGCCGGTGCGCCTGTTCCCAGCCCAGCCAGCCGATCAGCACGCCCGCCACGATCCAGCCGACGCTGCCGGCCACCCGCACCGGCGGGAACTGCTTTTCGGGCGATTGCATGTGCCGCATCGCCACGCTGTTGGCCAGCGCCAGCGTCGGCATGAACAGCAGCATGTAGCCCATGACGCAGCCGAAGAACATGCCGAAGCTCGTCGCGGTGGACGCCAGCCACATGAGCACCGCGCCGGCGAGGTGCAGCACCGCGAGGATGCGCTGCGCCGCGAAGTAGCGATCGGCGATCAGACCGACCAGGAATGGCGCCAGGATGGCGCCGATGGACTGGCTGAGGAAGGCCGTCGCCACCTGGCTCGCGCTGGCCTGCATGGGGCCCTGCACCAGGTACGTGCCCAGGGTCACGAACCATGCCCCCCAGATGAAGAACTGCAGAAACATCATCGCGCCCAAGCGCGACATGGTGTGCGTCATGGCTTGCCCTCCCAGGCGGTATTGGCTCAGGTCCCCAGCATGCGGCGCAGCGATTCCGGATCGGCGCCGCTGTCGGCAAAGTCGTCGAAGGCGCGTTCGGTCACGCGGATGATGTGGTCGCGGATGAACGCGGCACCCTCGCGTGCGCCGTCTTCCGGATGCTTCAGGCAGCACTCCCACTCCAGCACCGCCCAGCCCGGGAAATCGTATTGCGCGAACTTCGAGAAGATCGCCTTGAAGTCGATCTGGCCGTCGCCGAGCGAGCGGAACCGCCCCGGACGATCGATCCAGTCCTGATAACCGCCATAGACGCCGCTGCGCGCACTGGCGCGATACTCCGCGTCCTTGACGTGGAAGATGCCGATGCGCGCGTGATACCGGTCGATGAAGCCCAGGTAGTCCATCTGCTGCAGCAGCAGGTGGCTGGGGTCGTACAGGATCCTGGCGCGCGGGTGGTGGTCGACCACATCGAGGAAGCGCTCGAAGGTCGCGCCGTCGTGCAGGTCCTCGCCCGGGTGGATCTCGAAGCACAGGTCCACGCCGCAGGCGTCGAAGGCATCCAGGATGGGGCGCCAGCGGCGGCCGAGTTCGGCGAACGCTGCTTCCACCAGCCCGGGCGGGCGTTGCGGCCAGGGGTAGAAGTAAGGCCAGGCCAGCGCGCCGGAGAACGTGGCATGCGCCGTCAGCCCCAGGCGCTTGCTGGCCTTGGCGGCCAGCAGCAGCTGCTCCACCGCCCAGGCCTGGCGGGCGGCGGGATCGCCGCGTTTGTCCGGCGGGGCGAATCCGTCGAACAGGTGGTCGTAGGCGGGGTGGACGGCGACCAGCTGCCCCTGCAGGTGGGTGGACAGCTCGGTGATCTGCAGGCCATGCCCGGCCAGCATGCCGGCGACGTCGTCGCAGTAAGCTTGGCTCTGCGCGGCCTGGGCCAGATCGAACAGGTGGGGCGCGCTGGTGGGTACTTGTACGCCAGAATAACCCAGGCCCGCGGCCCATTCGGCCAGCGTGTCCAAGCGATCGAAGGGAGGTGTGTCGGCGATGAACTGTGCCAGGAACAGTGCCGGACCTTTGAGCGTCTTCAACGTGATTCGCCCTCATGCAATCGATTGAATCATCCTAGCATGGGCTTCCCGCAAGACCCGTTGTGCACTGCACAGCAGAAACAAGAAGCAAGGTCATGGCAACAACCATCTACGACATCGCAAAGCACGTCGGCGTCACCGCCGGCACCGTGTCGCGGGCGCTCTCCCGGCCGGAAAAAGTCCTGCCGGCCACGCGCACGCGCATCGAGCAGGCCGCCGCCGCGCTGGGCTATGTCCCCAACACGGTGGCCAGGACGCTCAAGACCCAGCGCAGCGGCAAGCTCCTGGTCACCGTCCCGGACATCGCCAATCCCTTCTTTGCCCAGATCCTGCAGGGCGCGGAGGATGCAGCGCAGGCTGTCGGCTACGCGGTCCTGCTGGGCGATACCCAGCACCAGCCCGACCGCGAGGAGCGCTACGCGCAGATGCTCCGGCGCAACGAGGCGGACGGCCTGATCGTGCTGGGGCACCGCCTCCCGCCGACGGCGCGCGCGATCGTCAAGCAGCTGGGCGCCGCCGCGCCGGTGGTCAACGGATGCGAGTTCGACCCGGCGCTGGGCATTCCCAGCGTCCACATCGACAACGCGGCCGCCGCGCGCGCGGTGATGGAACACCTGTATGGACTGGGGCACGAGCGGATCGCCGTGGTGGGCGGCCCGCCCGACAACCCCCTGCACCAGCAACGGCTGCAAGGGGCACGGGCCTGCGGCAAGGCGCGCGGCCGTGTGCGCAACCTGACCGTCGTGCCGGGCGACTTCTCCGTGGAATCCGGCCATGCGGCTGCGATGGCGCTATTGGCCCGTGCGCCCGCGCCGACCGCGATCTTCTGCTTCAGCGATCAGATGGCGCTGGGCGCCCTGGCGGCCTGCCGGGACCTTGGCATCCGCGTGCCGGACGACCTGTCCATCGTCGGCTTCGACGACCTGGCATCGTCCAGTTACCTCACGCCGCCATTGACGACCGTCAGGCAACCCATGCGCGAGATCGGTGTCCGCGCGGTCAACCTGCTGCTCGCCATCATCGAAAGGGTGGACGTGCCGCTGCAGCAGACGCTGGATTTCAGCTTGATGTTGCGTGGCTCCACTGCTGCGCCACGGGGGTAGGGGACGGCAGGGGGGGCAATCGGGATTGTTGGCGCAATTGTCCCAGTCGATGGCCATGTCGCTGGCCAGCAGTGGGTTCCGGCCCTCGTGCAGGCGCCCGGCGTGGCCGAGCGCCAAGCTCCTTGTGGCATCCGGCTAATGCGTCACCACGACCTCGTCCATCGGGCGACGCCAGCGTTCCTCGATCCTGGCATGGTCTGCGCGATATCCCAGCGCGATGATGAGCGGAATGACGGTTCCGCGCGGAAGATTCAGGGCCTTGGCGACGTTGCTCGCGGAAAACCCTTCCATCGGACAGGAGTCGATTCCTCTCGCAGCCGCTGCAAGCATGAGCGTATGTGCGGCAAAGGCCGCATTGCGTGCGGTCCAATGGCGACTGCCGATATGGCCGACCGGCAGCAGCGACAGTGCCGGACGAATCAATGCGGCGACCGCCAGAATGGGCGACCACACGGGCAGCCCGCCAATGCCAAGGATCTTCAGGAATTTCCCCGCCTGCTTGCGGTGGTACGCCTTGGATTTGAGCTCGAGCGTTGCGGAGCGTTCGACATGGGAAAGCTGGGCATGCGCCGTGCGCCTTGCGATGTCGGGGCTGGCGACGACAACGATGAGATCCGTAGCGGAACTGGCCGCTTTCTGGCCATCGCATGCCGCTGCAACGTCGGACCTGGCCTGCGCGCTCCGGATCCAGTGGAACTGGTACGGCTGTAGATTCCCGCTCGACGGCGCGAATACCGCTTCGCCCAGCAACGCGCGGACGTCTTCCTCCGGGATGGTCTTGGAGTCGAAGTCGCGGATTGCGCGGCGGAAACGGTTCGTGGCCTGGAATTCGACCCAGCGCTGTGGTGCTGCTTGATTGTTCACATCGATGTCCATGGGGATGCCTCGGAAAAGCGAGCGGTCGGTGGTTGTCGACCCCGGTGGCTGCGGGCCGTGGCGAGTCCAATTCTGGGAAGCGGGTGACGGAGGGCGCTGCAGCGTTGGCAATGGACGGGACTAACCATTCGCGCACCATGGAGAGCTGGCTGGCACGCCTTTTCCGAGCGGCCCGCAAGGGCGCGCGTCGATCCGCAATCTGCCATCAACCTTGAGGGCAGCCGGCCCACCGACACGCTTGCCGAGTCGATGGACCGCAGGATGTGTAAGGTGGCGTCTGCCAGCCGGCTCGGCGTCCAGTGCGGAATGTGTGTATATTGCACCTAATACATGAAGGCCGACTTAAGATCGATGAAGAAGGTAGAAAACACCCAGAAGGCGGATCGGCTCCGCGCCCTGCACGGGGCGCTGCTGGAGATCGTCGGCGTCATGAACCGGCCTCAGCGCGACGAGGCGATGATCCGCGAGGCGGGGATCGCCCTGGAAAGGGCGCTGTTTCCCCTGCTGGTGCTGGTCGAGCGGCTTGGCCCGATCGGCGTCGTTGAACTGGCAGATCGCGTTGGGCGCGACTACACCACCGTCAGCCGGCAGGTTGCGAAGCTGGAAGAACATGGCCTGGTGAATCGCCGGGAAAACGAGGTGGACCGGCGCGTTCGCGAGGCTGTCGTCACCAAGAAAGGCAAGGCGATGACCGATCGCGTGGATGAGGCGCGTCAGCGGATGGGCCTTGCGGTGTTTGCCGACTGGGAAGAGCGCGACGTCGAGGAACTGGTACGTCTGATCTGCAAGTTCGCGGACGGCATCAAGGACGCCGTCCCGGCAGATCGTCAGAAGTGACGCGTGCGCTGCACCCGTCGACCTTGCAGGGTGCCGGTTCCGGCGATCGGAGCAGGCAGTGCCCGACGACGGGACGCGGCCGTTTCGGCGTGCCACATGGAGGCATGCCGGCGCCCGCGGGGATGGCCTCCCGAATCGATCGAAGCCCGTGGCATCGGCCTTGCCCAGCGTCGGGCCGATCGCAGCGTGCGCGTCTGATCGTGCCCTGATCCCGAAATCCCGATGCCGCCGACACGGGCTGGCCCGACGCGCCATGCGATGGCTTGCGCGTTTCGGAGTTCAGTGCGCTGCGGCGCGCCTGGACGCTGGCGAAGAACCGGGCGGCTGTCCGCAGACGTCACTGGCGATCGAACAGGATCTGATCCATGAATCCGCTCAGGGTGGCCTGTGCGAGTGGGTTGCTGAGAAAGTCCGGCGTCGACGTGGTGAAGGCCTGAACCCCTTGCAGAAGGGCGGCGAAACCGATCGCGAGGACGTTCGAGGGCATCCCGGTGCGGATGCCGGGGTGCGCTCGAAAGGCATCCATCAGCTGGACGATCTGGCCATGCTCATGCTCCATCAACTCGTTGAAGCGTTGGCGGAAATCGGCGTCGCGCATCGACAGCAGCCTGGCCTCGGCGCAAAGCAGGAAGTACTCGCGTTGATCGAGCAGCTTGCCGTAGTAGGCGAGCAGCGCCGAACGCATCTGCTCACCGTCGCTGCCGCTCGCGGCGATCTCATGGGCCTCGCTCATCATCGACGCGTAGCTGCGCAACAGCAGTTCAAGCAGAATCTGCGGCTTGCCATCGAAGTTCGAATAGAAGGCGCCGCGCGTGAAGCCCGCGGCGGCGGTGATGTCCTCGATCGTCGCGCCGGCGTAGCCCTGCTCCAGGAACAGGGTGTGCGCGGTTTCCAGCAACCGCTCGCGGGTGAGGTCCTTGCTCTCTTGTCGCGTCAACCGCTTGGGTTTGATGGCGTGCTGCTTTTGCATGTGTGGTCTGGGTGTCCTCGTGGCAATGGCGGCCTGGAAGGGCCCGCACCGGATACGCGCGCAACGGCTTGGCAGGAGCGTTTAGCTTAACGGCCCCCCCTCGGCCCGGCGACCTTTCGGTGCAGCGGTTGGCCGGAAGCTCGCTCGCGGCACATGTCAGCCGCCCCAACCGACAGCGTCGGTCAACGGATGCATGCCTTTTAAAATACACGTTGTATTTGAATTTGTTGTGCATTAGGATCCGCAGCGGATCAATCGGCGCATCCAGGCATCCGTGACATGAAAAGCCTCCCAGAGTTCCTCCGTTGGACCACGCTTTGCCTGTGCGCGGCCGTCTCGGCCGGGTGTCACAGCGCCGATCCGCCCGCGGCCGCGCCCAAAGCGGTGGTCATGGGGGTGGTCGAGGTCGGGCATGGGGCCGCCATCGGGCCATTGCCTGCGGAGATCCAGCCGCGCTACAGCACCCCGACCTCGTTCCGGGTGGCCGGGAAGATCCTCGAGCGCAAGGTCCGTCTGGGCGACTGCGTGCGCGGCGGGCAAGTCCTGGCGCTGCTGGATGCCACCGATTTCGACCGCAACGTCGAGATCGCGCAGGCGCAGGCGGCCGCGGCCCAGCACCGTCTTGCCTTTGCCGCCACGCAGGTCGAGCGCGATCGGGCACAGGCGGCCGAAGCGCTGATCGCGCAGGCGCAGCTGGACCAGTCCGAAGACGCCTACGCGTCCGCGCTGGCGCAGCAGCGGCAGTCCGGGCAGCAGCTGGAGCTGGCACACAATCAAGCGCGCTATGCCTCGTTGAAGGCCGAGCACGACGGGTGCATCACCTCCGAAGACGCGGCCACAGGGCAGAACGTCGGCGCCGGGCAAGCGGTGTATCAGCTGGCCTGGTCGGGCGCGATGGATGCGGTGACGGAGGTGGCCGACCGCGATGTCGCCCGGATCCGAACCGGGGCGATCGCCCGTGTGACGCTGCCCTCGCTTCCGGGACAGCAGTTGAACGGCGTGGTCCGCGAGATCGCGGTGGCTGCCGATCCGCAAAGCCGCACCTACCGCATCAAACTCGGCTTGCCGGAGCATGCGGACGTTCGGCTCGGCATGTCGGCAGAGGTGGCGTTCGCTCCCGCGGCGCCGGCGGCGGCCGGCACCGCCATCAAGATCCCGGCCACGGCGCTGTTCCACAAGGGGCCGCGCCCGGCGGTGTGGGTGATCGACAAAGGCGATGTGCTCGGACTGCGCGAGGTCACCGTCGCGCGCTACGAGGAGCGCAGCGTCATCCTGTCGGCCGGCCTGGCGCCCGGCGAGCGCATCGTCCAGCAAGGCGTGCATGCGGTCAGCGCCGGAGAAAAGGTCCGCCCGGTGAAGGCGATCGATGCACCGGAATCCGGCGCATGAGCACGGCGTCCCCGGACCGCGACCGGTTCAACCTCTCCAGTTGGGCGCTCCGCCATCGTGCGCTGGTGATCTATTTCATTGCGATGGCGACCATCGCCGGCATCTTCAGCTACAGCAAGCTCGCGCAGTCGGAGGATCCTCCGTTCACGTTCCGGGTGATGGTGATCCGCAGCTTCTGGCCGGGCGCCACCGCCAAGCAGGTGCAGGACCAGGTAAGCGATCGCATCGCGCGCAAGCTGCAGGAAACGCCAGGCGTGGATTTCCTGCGCAGCTATTCGCGGCCGGGCGAGTCGCTGATGTTCTTCAACATGAAGGAATCGGCACCGGCCAAAGCGGTGGAGCCGACCTGGTATCAGGTGCGCAAGAAGGTGGGCGACATCGCCACGACCCTGCCGCATGGGGTGCAGGGCCTCTTTTTCGACGACGAGTTCGGCGATGTCTACACCAACATCTACACCTTGACCGGGGACGGATTCACCCCGGCGCAGCTGCATCGTTACGCCGATCAAATGCGCACGGTCCTGCTGCGCGTGCCTGGCGTGGCCAAGGTCGACTACTTCGGCGATCCTTCCGAGCGCATCTACATCGAGATCGACAACGCGCGCCTCGCCACGCTGGGCATCACGCCGACTCAGCTCGCGCAAAGCGTGGCTGCGCAAAACGACCTGGCCGCGTCCGGCATGCTCAATACCGCCGACGACCGTGTCTTCGTCAGGCCGAGCGGCCAGTACCGCACGGTGGACGACATCGCCGCGACCTTGCTGCAGGTGAACGGGCGCAGCTTTCGCCTGGGCGACATCGCGCGGGTATGGCGCGACTACGACGATCCGGTGCAGAGCCAGATGCGCCTGAACGGCAAGCCGGCGCTGGGTATCGGCATCACCATGCAGCCGGGTGGCGACGTGGTGCAGTTGGGCAAGGCGCTGGCCTCCGCAACACATGGACTCGCCGAAAAACTTCCGGCCGGGCTGGCGCTGGCGGAGGTATCGAGCATGCCCAGCACCGTGTCCGCGTCCGTGGACGAGTTCTTGCGCTCGGTCGCCGAGGCGGTGGTGATCGTCCTCCTGGTCAGCCTGGTGACGCTGGGGTTTCGCACCGGCATGGTCGTGGTGATCTCGATTCCGATCGTGCTGGCGATCACCGCATTCTTCATGCATGTCTTCGACATCGGGCTCGACAAGGTATCGCTGGGCACCCTGGTGCTCGCATTGGGGTTGCTGGTCGACGACGCCATCATCGCCATCGAGATGATGGTGGTGAAGCTCGAGCAGGGCTTCGATCGCATGCGCGCGGCGGCCTTCGCCTACACCAGCACGGCCTTCCCGATGCTCACCGGCACCCTGGTCACGGTGATGGGGTTTCTTCCGATCGCATTGGCGAAGTCCAGCACCGGCGAGTACACCCGCTCGATCTTCGAGGTCTCGGCGATCGCGCTGGTGGTGTCGTGGGTGGCCGCGGTCATCCTCATTCCGGTGCTGGGCTATCACATGTTGCCGCAGCGCAAGCGCGCGGACACGCCCCACCAGGAGACGGATCACGCGCACGCGCTGTACGACACCGCGTTCTATCGGCGCTTGCGCGGATGGGTCGGCTGGTGCATCGAGCGCCGTTTCGTGGTGCTGGGTGTCACCGCGCTGCTGTTCGCTGCGTCGATGGCGGCGTTCTCGCTGGTGCCGAAGCAATTCTTCCCCACATCGGAGCGGCCCGAACTGCTGGTCGACCTGCGCTTGCCGGAAGGCGCATCCATCGACGCGACGACTCGGCAGGTGCAGCGGCTGGAAGCCGCGCTCGCCAAGCGCCCGGAAATCGCTCACTCGGTCAGTTACGTCGGCGCAGGCGCGCCACGTTTCTATCTGTCGCTGGACCAGCAGCTCGCACAGCCCAACTTCGCCCAGTTCGTCATCACCGCCAAGTCGACCGAGCAGCGCGACGCGCTCGCGTCCTGGCTCGACGGCCTGCTGGAAAGGGACTTTTCCGCGGTGCGCTCGCGCGTGGCACGCCTGGAAAGCGGCCCGCCTGTCGGGTTTCCGGTGCAGTTCCGCGTGAGCGGCGGCGACATCGGCAAGGTGCGCCAGATCGCCGATCGGGTGATGGCGGTCATCCGCGCCGAACCGCGAACGCAGACGGTGCAACTGGACTGGGACGAACCTTCCGAGCGTTCGCTGCGCTTCGACATCGACCAGAAGCGCGCCCGCGAACTCGGGATCACGTCGCAGGACGTCTCCAGCTTCCTGGCACTGTCCTCGACCGGCGCCACGGTGACCCAGTTCCGGGAGGGCGACCGCCTGATCGCGGTGGACATGCGTGCGCCACGCCATCAGCGGCTGGATCCCTCGCGGTTGGCGTCGTTGGCCATCGCAACGCCGCATGGCGCGGTTCCGTTGTCCAGCATCGGCCGATTCCATGCCGATCTCGAATATGGCGTGATCTGGGAGCGCGATCGGCTGCCCACGGTCACCGTCCAGGCCGACGTGGTCGCCGGCGCGCAGGGCATCGATGTGACCAACGCGATAGATGCGTCGCTGGCGAGCCTGCGCTCCGGGCTTCCGGTCGGCTATACGGTGGAAATAGGCGGGTCGGTGGAAGCAAGCGCGAAAGCCCAGGATTCGATCGGTGCGCAGGTCCCGTTGATGATCGTGGCGGTTTTCACCCTGCTGATGATCCAGCTGCAAAGCGTTTCGCGCGTACTGATGGTCGTGCTCACCGCGCCGTTGGGTCTGATCGGCGTGGTGGCATCGCTGCTGCTGTTCCATCAGCCGTTCGGCTTCGTGGCGCTGCTGGGCGTCATCGCGATGTTCGGCATCATCATGCGCAATTCGGTGATCCTGGTCGATCAGATCGAGCAGAACGTGCGCGCGGGGCAGAGCCGGGCCGACGCGATCATGGCGGCGACGATGCACCGCTTCCGGCCGATCCTGCTGACTGCCGCGGCCGCGGTACTGGCGCTGATTCCGTTGCTGCGTTCCAATTTCTTCGGGCCGATGGCGACGTCGCTGATGGGAGGCATCACCATCGCCACCGTGCTGACGCTCTTCTTCCTGCCGGCCTTGTACGCGGCTTGGTTCAGGGTCGAGGTGGCGACGCCATCCGTCGCCCCGGCATCCACGCTGTCGGGAGCCTGACCATGCCCTTCGTACGCAAGTCCGCTGCCGTCGCCAGGACGATCTGCGGTTCCAGCTTCCTGTTGATGGTCGGCTGCGCTTCGTTCGCGCCCAGCGTATCCCCGCCCGCTGTCGCGATACCCGCGCGTTATGCGGTCCCCGATGCCGATGCCGATGCCGCTGCTGCGACCTCGGCGGCGGCTCCGCCGTCCGTAGCCGCGCAGAGCGAGCGGGTGCCGACCTGGTGGATGCGCTACGGGTCTCCCGCACTCGACGCGCTGGTGCAGGAGGGACTGCAGCGTAGCCCCGACCTGGCGACGCTGCAGCACAACCTGGACGCGGCCAGGCAGCAACTGCGCGCACAGGTGGGCGGTTCCACGCTGCCGTCGATCGATGCCGGCGCGTCGGGGGCGCGCCAGCGCCAGCTCGGCTTGCCCGGAATCAGTCCCCCGACCTCGCTTTACGACAGCTTCGTCGGGCAGTTGCAGGTCGGCTACACGCTCGACCTTTTCCATGCCAATCGGTATGCCAATCGCGCGTCCGCGTATCGCGTGGACGCCCAGGCGTATCAGTTGGCGCAGAGCCGGCGAGCGCTGGCGGCCAACATCGTGACCGCGGCCATCACCATCGCCTCGTTGCACGAACAGATCGTGGCGACGCAGCGCCTGGTGGCGTTGTCCGAGAGCCAGGCCGGCGACGCCCGCCGCCGCGATGCGCTCGGCGCCGTCGGTCACGACGAAGCGCTGGAGGCCGAACGCAGCGCTGCGGCAACGGCGATCAATCTGCCGATGTTGCGCCAGCAGGAAGCATCGGCCCGGCATGCGCTCGCGGTGCTGCTGGGACGCACGCCGGATCAGGCGCCTACCCCGATTGCGCTGGCCGCGCTGGCCGTGCCGCAGCAAATTCCGGTGCTGGTTCCGTCCGATCTGCTGCACGCGCGTCCCGACATCCAGGCCGCGGAAGCCTTGTTCGGCGCTGCGTCGGCCGACGTCGGTGCGGCCACGGCGCGCATGTTTCCGCAGCTGACCCTGTCGGCGCAGTTCGGCCGCGGCGCCTACGACTGGGACGCGCTGGGCGCGACGCCGAACATCTGGCGCCTCGGCGCCTCGCTGACCGCGCCGATCTTCCATGGCGGTGCGCTGCGTGCGCAACGCCGCGGGGCGCAGGACGCATTCGCCGCGGCGGCCGAACAGTATCGCAAGACCGTGTTGGCGGCATTCCAGGATGTCGCCGACGCGTTGGTCGCGCTCGAGGCCGACGCCGGCGTGCTGGACGCCGCGACGCGCGCCACCGCGGCCGCGCGCAGTGGCTACGAGGACATGGCCAGGCGGGCGCAATTGGGGGCGGTCAGCGAGTACGCCACGCGCGCCAGCGAGCTGCAGTACCGCAGCATGCAGTTGGACCAGATCCGAGCGCAGGCCTCCAGGTTGAGCGACAGCGCGCGCTTGTTCCGCGCGCTGGGCACGCCGCCCTCCGAAGCGGCCGCGGATGGGGGTGGCGGTGCGGCGCCGAGCGCGCGCGCATCCACTGCGCCGGGCGCAGCCGACCCGTCCAGCCGCTAGATCCAGGTCGTCGCGACAGGCAGAGGAGTTGGTGGTGAAAATTCATTGCATTCAGACCGGCGATGTCCAGATCAAGGCGGCGCACCAGCGCGCGCATGGCAATGTCCGGCCGCGGCGGGTCGCCAGCGTGCTACTGGACCGGCAGTGGTCGCCGCGTCTGCCGATCGGCTGCACCCTGATCGAGCACCCCGAGGGCCTGATCATGGTCGATACCGGCGAAAGCTCGCATGCCAACGATCCGGGATATCAGCCTTGGTGGCATCCGTTCATGCGCTTCTGCGAGCGTCGCTGGGTGGAGCCGGAAGAGGAAGTGGGTCCGCGCCTGCAGGCGCTCGGATTCGCGCCGAGCGATGTCCGCTGGGTGGTGATGACGCATATGCATGGCGACCATGCCGGTGGCCTGCACCATTTCCCGCACAGCGACATCGTGATGTCCGCAGTGGAAGCCGACGCCAGTCTGGCGGCGACCGGGCCCTTGAGCGGCTATCTCAACATGCACTATCCGGCTTGGCTGCTTCCGCGCACGGTGGAGTTCGACGATGGCCCATGGGAGAACTTCGAGCGCAGCAGCTGTCTTACCCGGGATGGCCGCGTGCGGCTGCTGCCGACGCCCGGCCATACCAGGGGCCACCTGTGCGTCGCGGTCGATCTGAAGACGCATGTCGTGCTCGTTGCCGGCGACGCCGCCTACAGCGAGCAGGCGTTGCTGGACGGGACCTTGGATGGCGTGGCGCAGGACGCGGCGCAGCATCGGCAAAGCACCGCCCGATTGCGCGAGCTCTGCCGTCGCCGTCCGGTGGTGACGCTGTTCGCGCATGACGCAGACAGCCAGTCGCGATTGAGGAACGGCGTGGTCACGATCGTCCCGTAGGCGCGGTGACGCGGTGCGGACGATTGGCGTTTTGCCAATGGCCTGCCGACGGGCGTGGCTAGGAGACGCCGGCGGCTGCCAGATAGCGGGTGAGCGCAGCGGGTTCGCCCAGCTGCGCGGTCATCCCGATGTAGCCATCGGGCCGCACCAGCACCATGTCGCCCGGCGCCATGCCATAGGCGTCGGCGACGTGCCCGCCGGCATCGCGCAGGTCGCCTCGCTCGCCAACGGTATACGCCTGCACACCGCGATGGGCAGGCAGCGCCGCGTGTTCGACCTCGTAGCCCAGCAGCGTCCAGTGCGGCCCCTTGAACAGCTCGAACAGTCGGGTCGCCTGGCCTGCCGCACCGAGCACCGGCGCATCGGGCGCGCGCGCGCCCGCGGCGATCCTGGCGGAAGGCGTGGCCGGCTGCACCAGCGCCGAATCGGCGTAGTACAGATCCAGTTGTTGGGTCTGGCGGCCGCGGCGCATGTCGCCTTGCCTGGCCGCGTCCAGCAGTTTGACCGACAGGCCGAGCATGCCCGCGGCGATCGGACGCCGCTCCTGTTCGTAGCTGTCAAGCAACGCGTCGGCGGCACCGGCGATCACCGCGGCCAGCTTCCAGCCCAGGTTGTAGGCGTCCTGCACGCTGGTGTTGAGGCCCTGTCCGCCGGTCGGCGGATGGATGTGCGCGGCATCGCCGGCCAGGAAGACGCGGCCGACGCGATAGCGGTCGGCCAGGCGGGCATTCATGACGTAGGCGGACGCCCAGAACACCTGGTCGATGCGGATGTCCGTGCGCCCGGTGCGTTCCGCGATCATCGCATCGAGCCCGGCGGCGGACAGGTCGACCTCGCCCTCCAGCGGAATCGGCGCCTGCACCTGGAACAGATCGGTGCCGGCAAGCGGGCACAGCGAGACGCGGCGCTGCATGGACGCCTCGTTGAAGCGATGCCAATACGCGCGGTCCAGTCCGCGCAGGGCGACGTCGGCGACGATGGCGCGAACTCCGAGGGTCTTGCCGGGAAACTCGACTGCCAGCGCGTGCCGCACGAAGCTGCGCCCGCCGTCGGTGGCGACCAGGAAGCGCGCGCGGATGCTGTGCGTGCCCGCCGCATCGACCACCCGGGCGGTGACGCCCTCGGCGTCCTGCTGCAGATCCACCAGTTCGCATCCGTAGCGGGGGGCATGCCCGAATTCGGCCAGCCGCTCGCGCAGCACGCGCTCGGTCAGGAACTGCGGCACCATCAACGGCGCTGCGTACGGCTCGGAGGCTCGTACCGGCGGCGATGTTTCGGCAGCCGCGGCATGGTCGCCGCCGTCCTCGCCGTACTCGCGCTCGGGCGGGTAGGGACCGCCCACCGCGGCAAGCCGATTGGCGATGCCCAGGTCCTCGAAGATCTCCAGCGTCCGCGGCTGGATGCCCTTGCCGCGCGACCCGCCGAACGGCTTGTCGATCTTGTCGATCAGGCAAAAGCCGACCCCGCGCCGCGCCAGCTCCAGGGCCAGGGTGAGGCCCGCGGCGCCGGCGCCGCAGATCAGCACATCCACTTCTTCGTTTCGTTCGTTCATGATGCCTCGTCATATGTGCAAAATGCACTCAATTGGGCGGCAGCATATGCGCTTCGCATTAAATGTGCAATATGCACATGATTTGTCGGGTTAGCCGGGGGAGTGGGGTTGGGCTGCCGCGCCGCGTCCGGGGCGCGTGGCGACGACGCCCGGCCATGGCGCGGTTATGCATGTGGCGCGCGGCGAACGCTGGCGGCCGGCGGTGCGCCCAGGCCGCCGGGGACGCGATTGGCTGGGCGCATGCGGCCAAGCGCCCGGCCAGCACCGGTCCTGGCGATGTTTGCGCGGCGCGCCGGACCATTGCGCTGGTCCGACGCAGAACCACGCAGGCCATGCCGGTGCGCAGGACGTCGCCCAGGTGTGCCAGCATCGCCTGGAGTCCTGTCCTTGCCCGGATCGCGCCCATGCCCAGCCTCACCCGTCGAACCCTGTTCAAGGCCTGCGTCGCCGGCGCGGCCACGGCGCCGTTGCCGTCGTTCGCGCGGCAGGCGCCATGCGCGGACGGCGCGCCTGCGGCGACCTGGGCCCGCGGCGTCGAAGGGCAGCGCAAGGCCGACCTGGGCGACGGCACCTATCTCAATCCCGTCGTGGCCGGCGACCATCCCGATCCGACCGTGCTCAAGGATGGCGCCGATTACTACATGACGTTTTCGTCGTTCCAGTCCTATCCGGGCCTGGTCATCTGGCACTCCACCGACCTGGTCAACTGGACGCCGGTCGGTCCGGCCCTGCACGAGGCGCTGGGCACGATCTGGGCGGTGGACCTGTGCAAGCACGCCGGACGCTACTTCATCTATCTGCCGGCCGACCGCGACGGTGCCGGCTGGTCGATCCATGTGATCTGGGCCGACCGCATCGAGGGGCCGTGGAGCGCGCCGATCGATCTGCAGATCGCCGGTTGCATCGATCCGGGCCACGTGGTCGGCGAGGACGGCAAGCGCTACCTGTTCTTCAACGGCATCCGCAGGATCCGCTTGCGCGACGACGGGCTGGCCACCGACGGCCCGCTCGAAGAGGCCTACAAGCCCTGGCGCTATCCGGACGAGTGGGTGACGGAGAACTTCGCGCCGGAGGGGCCGAAGCTGCTGCGCCGCGGGCCGTGGTTCTATCTGGTCACCGCGGTGGGCGGAACGGCAGGGCCGGCGACCGGGCACATGGTGATCGCCGCGCGCTCCCGATCCATCCATGGTCCGTGGGAGCACTGCCCGCACAACCCGCTGGTGCGCACGCGATCGGACGCCGAGCCCTGGTGGTCGCGCGGCCATGCCTCGCTGGTCGAAGGCCCGGCAGGCGACTGGTGGATGATCTATCACGCCTACGAGAACGGCTTCCGCACCCTGGGCCGGCAGACCCTGCTGGAGCCGATCGAGTGGACCGACGATGGCTGGTTCCGTGCCCGCGGCGGCGACCTGTCCGTGCCGCTCGCCAAGCCGGCCGGTGGCCGCGCCGGACCGGCCGGGATGCCGCTGTCGGACGATTTCTCGACCGACAGGATCGGCGTGCAATGGGCGTTCCATGCGCCGCGGGCGGAGAAGATGGCGCGTCTGCGCTATGCCGACCAGGCGTTGCTGTTGGCGGCGGCGGGCCACTCGCCGCTCGACAGCGCGCCGTTGACCTGCACGGTCGGCGACCGCGCCTATCGCGCGGACATCGCCCTGGATTTGCTGGGCGACGCCGAAGGCGGGCTGCTGCTGTTCTACAACCACAAGGCCTTCGTCGGCGTGGGATTCACGCCGCAGGACCTGCGGACCTACCAGTATGCCGAGGAGCTGCGCTGGGCGCGCCTGCCCAATGCCGCGCGCACCCTGCGGCTGCGGGTGAGCAACGATCGCAACGTGATCACCTTCCACACCTCGCGCGACGACGGCCGCAGCTGGGCGCTGCATCCCACGCGCATGGAGGTGTCCGGCCTGCATCACAACGTGTTCGGTGGCTTCCTCAGCCTGAAGCTGGGCATCTACAGCGCCGGCAGCGGCCAGGTCCGGCTGCGCGATTTCCGTTACCGCGCGCTGTAGCCGTGCCGGCCACGGCCGGGTGGGCGCGCCGCCGCGCAACGATCAGCTGCGGCCCTGCTTGCGTGCCGCAGGTTTGCCGGCCTTGCGCGACGCGGCGCTGGCGGCCTGCCGCGGGGCGGCGCCGAGCAGGAACAGCTCGACCGCGCGTTCCACCATCTTGCGCACGGCCGAGGGCGACAGCGGCGGCGGATCGCGCTGGTAGATGCGCACTTCCACTTCCGCGGTGAGCAGTGCCAGGAAGTGCAGGGCGGCGATGGTCGGGTCGGTCTGGCGCAGTTCGCCGCGCGCCATGGCCGCCTCCAGTACCGCGGCCACCGCCACCACCGATTCGCTGGGGCCGGCCTGGTAGAACAGCTGTCCGACCTCGGAGCGGCCGGCTTCGGCCACCACCATGCGGTAGACCGCCATGGCCACGGCATCGTTGGTCACCACCTGCAGCATGCATTCGCCGAAGTGCAGCAACATCGACTGCAGGTCGGTCTGGCCGGCGAGCGGCGCCTGCAGCCGCCGGATCGCGTCGGACAGATGCGCGGTCGCGGCGGCGCGGACCACGGCGCTGAACAATTCCTCCTTGGACGCGAAATAGCCGTACAGGGTGGCCTTGGAGCCGCCCAGCCGCTTGGCCAGTTCGTTCATCGAGGCGCGCTCGTAGCCCAATTCCTGGAACAGTTTCGTCGCCGCCTCGACGATGGCCTCGCGCCTGGCCTCGGTTCGAACTTTCATTGCACCTCCTAAAGTGAACCCGACTGTACATTTTTCTTGACAGCAAGGAAATTCACTCCCAATATTGAACCGTACAGTACGGTTTAATTTTGCCTTCGCCCGATGCGCCTGCCCACTGCGGCTGGCCGCCGCCGGCGGCCGCGATGCCGCACTGCCACGTCCATGCGCCGCCGGCGCGGTTGTCTCGTCGCATCCACGAAAAGGGTCTGTCCATGAAAACTTCCTCCTTGCTGTGCCCGTTGGCGCTGGCGCTTTGCCTGGGATCGGCCGGTTGCGCCAGCACGCGCCCGGTCGTCTATTCCGGGCTCGCTTCGTCGCAGCAGTTGCGGCCGAACCTGGGCGACCGTTCCGGCCGGGTTCCCTACGACTATTCGGCCGGGGCCGACTGGCGCGACTACGACAGTGCGGTACTCGAGTCGGTGGCGATCTATCGCGGGCCTGACAACCAGTTCGACGAGAAGGTGAGCGAGCAGGACAAGGCGGAGTTGGCGCAGTTCATGCGCACCGCGTTCGGCGAGGCGCTGCAGGCGCGCTTTCCGTTGGCGAACCGGCCGCGGCCGGGTTCGCTGCGCGTGGCGCTGACCCTGACCGGCGCGAAGAAGACGCCGCAGGTGGCCGGCACGGTGACCAAGTTCGATCTGGCCGGCGGCCCCTACAACGTGGTGCAGTCGATCCGCGGCAAGGAAGGCGCCCTGTCCGGCTCGGTCAGCTACGCGGTGGAGGTCTACGACGCCACCAGCAATCGCCTGCTCAGCGCCTACGTGTCCAAGCAGTATCCGAACGCGATGAACGTCAAGGCCAGCATCGGCGGCCTGGGCGCGGCGAAGGCGGGCATCCGCAAGGGCGCCGAGGACCTGGTCGCGCGCCTGGACTGATGCCGCCGCGGCATGCGGCGGGCGCAGCGCCAGGTCGCCAGCGCAAGCGTGCAGTACGACGGCCACGCACGCGCGCCGATGTCTGCCGCTGCGACAGCTGCGCGCGCCGCGCGGTGCAGGCCTGCTTTCCGCTTCGTTTTCCCTCGATCAGGACATCCCCATGCGCCCGCGTCGACCGACTCCGCCCCAGCTGCCGCATCGCCTGCGTCCTGGATTGCAGGCACTGTACGATCTTCCCGACATTCCGCCGCGGCGGCGCGCGTCGCTGGCGATGCTGGTGTGGCGCGGCGTGGCCGCGGCGATCGTGCTCGCGGCATTGCTGGTGTTGCCGGTGCGCGCAGCGTGGGCCGCGGCGGCCGACGACGACGACAGCGTGCCGGCGCATGGCGCGCGCTGGGGCCTGGGCATGGCCGCGATGACGGTGCAAAAGCCGTATCGCGGGATCGGCGCGCAGACGATCGCGCTGCCGCTGCCGGTCTACGAGAGCAAGTGGTGGAGCCTGTACGGCCCGGCGCTCAGCTTCAATCCGCCGTCGCTGGGGCCGGTGGCGTTGTCGCTGACCGCGCGGCTGTCGCACGACGGTTACGCCGCATCCGACTCGCCGTTTCTGGATGGCATGCAGCGGCGCAAGGATCGGCTGTGGCTGGGCGGCTCGGGCACGTGGCGGACCGGTATCGCCGACGCCACGCTGGAATGGATGCACGACGTGTCCGGCTACAGCCGCGGACAGCGCGTCGGGATTTCGGTCGAGCGCGTGTTCGACCTGGGCCTGTTCGAACTGGTCCCGCGCCTGGGCGCGGTGTGGCTGGATCGTCGCTACGTGGACTACTACTACGGCGTGCGTGCGCAGGAAGCGCGTGCGCAGCGCCCGGCGTATCGCCCCGGCGCGAGCCTCGATGTCGAGGCCGGGCTGCGCGTGGCGTATCGCGTGGCGCACCGCGATTCGCTGTTCCTGGACGTGGGCGTGGATCGGCTCGGTGCGCAGGTCCGCGCCAGTCCCCTGGTCGGCAGCGCGCTGCAGTCGCGCATCGTGCTGGGCTATGTGCATGTGTTCTGAGCGCGCGCTGCACTGCCGTGCACCGCGTGCGGCGCATGCGCGGGGAGGTCGGTGGCGGCGCCTTGGCCCGCAGTGGCTGTGGTTGGCTGTGGTCTTGGCCGCACCGGATTTGGCCGCGGCGCAGGCGTGCGCGACGCCTGCGGCGGAACGTGGAGCGGCGGTGTTCGACCTGCGCCTGGACAACGATTTCCTCGGCATGGCGCAGCAGGACCAGGGCTATACCAATGGCGCGGTGGCCAGCGTGGTGCTGCCGGACCTGGCCGGCGCGGCGCAGGATCCGTGTCGCGCTCGCGTCGCGCGCTGGCTCAATGCGCGCACCGAGCGGTGGTTCCCCGGCCGGTTCACCCGGCAGCAGCTCAGCGTCAGCCTCGGCCAGGGCCTGTTCACGCCGAGCGACGGCAAACGCTCCGATCCGATCCTCGACGATCGCCCGTACGCGGCGGTGGCGATGTTCGGTCTTGGCTACAACCTCGGCGATGCGCGCAGCCTGCGCAGTACGCAATTGCGCATCGGCATGGTCGGTCCGTCGGCGCGCGGGCGCGAGGTGCAGGACGCGGTGCATGGCCTGTTCGGGCTGCAGCGCTTCCAGGGCTGGGACCGGCAACTGCGCGACCGGCCGGTGCTGCAACTGGTGCACGAACGCCTGCGGCGCTGGCCGGGATCGGTCCACGGCGACGCATGGGGCTGGGACGGCATCGGCCATGCCGGCGGCAGCGTCGGCAATTTCGCCCGCTATGCCAACGCCGGGTTCGAATGGCGCTTCGGCAAGCGGCTGCCGGACGATTTCGGCAGCAATCCGTTGCGTCCGGCCGGCGAGCACAGCGCGCCGGCCGGGCCCGGATGGGTGACGCGACCATGGGCCTGGCATCTGTTCGTCGGTGTCGATGCGCGTTGGATGGCGCACGACCTGACCCTGCAAGGGCAGTCCGGGCAGCGCATCGACGCGCGCCCCTGGGTGGGCGATCTCGCCGTCGGCGCGGTGCTGATGCGCGGCCGTTGGCGGGCGACGCTGGCGCAGTACCGGCGCACCCGCGAATTCGACCAGCAGCGCGAGCCGGCGGTGTTCGGCAGCCTCAGCCTGAGTCGTGCGTTCTAGCATGGCCGCGTCCTGGCATGAAGCGGCGCGGGGGCGCGGCCAGCCGTCGCCGCGGGTGTTGGTGACCGACGGCTTCGGCTATCTGGGACGCTGGCTCGTCGTCGCGCTGTTGCGCGAGGGCTACCGCGTGCATGCCGCGGTAGCCGATCCGCGCTGGGAGGCGGAGATCCGCGCCGCGATCGCGCTGCATGCCAGCGCCGCCGACCGGCTCGAGATCGTCGCCGCCGATGCGCTGCGCGATGCCGGCTGGGATCGCGCCAGCGCCGGCTGCGCGTTCGTGCTGCACAACGCCGCGCCGAGCGTGGTTGGCCAACCGCGGCGCCGCGAGCTGGCGCACCTCGCGCAGCAGGCGACGCGGCGCGTGCTGGACGCGGCCGATCGCGCCGGTGCGCAACGCGTGGTGATGACCGCGCCGGCGTTGGCGGCGCTGCCGTCGCGGGGGGCGCCGCGTTGCGCCGACGAGCGTTGCTGGACCGACCTGGAGGCGGTGCGCCTGGACCCGCGGGCGCAGCTACGGATCCTGGCCGAGCGCGCGGCGTGGACGTTCGCCGAACGCAGACGCGGGCGCATGGACGTGACCACGCTGCTGGCCGGTTCGGTGCACGGTCCGCTGCTGGGCGCCGACTGTCCGGCGTCGGCGCACCTGCTCGAGTGCCTGCTGCACGGCCGGGTGCGGCGGCTGCCGCGGCTGGGTTTCAACGTGGCCGACGTGCGCGACCTGGCCGCGCTGCACCTGCGCGCGATGCTGCATCCGGACGCCGCTGGCCAGCGCTTCCTGGCGGCCGGCGAGTTCCTGGAAGTCGACGAGATCGCGACCCTGCTGCGCGCGCGGTTCCCGCAGTACGCCGCACGCATGCCCACGCGCATGGCATCGGGCCTGGGCGCATGCCTGGACCGGCTGTTCGGCACCGGACTGCAGCGCTTGGCGCCGGAGCTGTGCCGCTACCGCGATTACGACGCGAGCAAGGCGGCGCGTGTGCTTGGCTGGTCGGCGCGTCCGGCGCGCGACAGCCTGATCGACGCGGCCAGAAGCCTGATCCTGGCCGGGCGCGCGTAGCGCTCGGCGGCGTTTTTATCGCGATGGCCGCGTCGGCCGCTTCCGCCGCCATTGCGGCGTATTACACTTCGCCCGCAAGCCAAACCAACACATGGATACAGGGGATAGGGATGAGCGGGAGACTGGGGGCAGTCGCGTTGTGCTGTTTGCTGGGGCTGGGGATCGGAACGGGGAGCGCGCAGGCGCAGGTGGATCTGGCGCCGTTCCTGATGAAGGAGCAGGTCGGCGAGCTGAAGCTGTCGCCGACGGGCGAGTTTTACGCGGCCACCGTGCCGCTGGCGGACCGCACCGCGCTGGCGGTGATGCGCCGCTCCGACAGCAAGATCGTCGGCAGTTTCTCGATGGAGAAGAACACCCACGTCTCCGACTTCGAGTGGGTCAACGATACGCGCGTGCTTTTCAGCATGGCCCAGAAGATGGGCGCGCGGGATCGGCCTTGGGGGACCGGGGAACTGTTCGCGATCAATGTCGATGGCAGCGCGGCCGAACTGCTGGTGGGCCAGCGCGTCACCGGCAACGGCCCGGGCACGCTGATCCAGACCAAGAAGGTGGAGAAGGTCATCGCGGATTGGGTCGGCCCGCTGCCCGGCGACGACCGCAATGTCGTGATCCAGGTACGTCCGTTCAGTGTCACCCAGGATCCGTACAGCCGTACCGAAATCTTGGACGTGTACAGCGGCCGCCGGCGGCCGCTGGTCGGCTCGCCGAAGGTGCGTGGGGCCAACTTCTACAGCGACGAGCAAGGCAAGGTGCGTTTTGCCTGGGGTGCCGATGCGGACAATGCCAACAAGCTGTTCTACCGCGACGCGCAAGGCGGCGACTGGCGCCTGCTCAACGACGAGAACCTGAGCCACCACGCCGAATTTCCGATCGGCTTTTCCGAAGACGGGCATATCGCGTATCTGCAGGTCCAGCAGGACAAGGGCAGCGACGCGATCGTGGCCTGGAACGTGGACAGCAACGAGCGCAAGGAAGTGGCGCGCGATGCCCTGGTCGATCGGTACCGGATCATGTACCGCCACGGCACCCGTATCCCGGTGGGGATCCAGGTGCTGGCCGACAAGCCGCGCAGCCTGTTCTTCGACCCGACCTCGCCCGAGGCCAAGACCCAGCGCTCGCTGGAAGCGGCGTTCCCCGGACAGGCGGTCTACGTGACCTCCAGCACCCGCGATGGCCGGCTCAACCTGGTGCAGGTGCAGTCCGGGCGCAATCCCGGCGAGTTCTACCTGTTCGACACCGTGGCGAAGAAGGCGGATTTCGCGTTCGCCAGCCGTGCCGCGTTGCAGCCGCCGAAGCTGGCCGAGGTGCGGCCGATCGCCTTGCAGGCGCGCGACGGCCTGCCGCTGCACGGCTTCGTGACCCTGCCCGCGGCGGCCGCGGCCGGCAAGGTGCCGATGGTGGTGATGCCGCACGGCGGCCCGTTCGGCGTGTTCGACAGTGGCCTTTTCGATGAGGACGCGCAGATCCTCGCCAGCGCCGGCTACGCGGTGCTGCAGGTCAACTACCGCGGGTCGGGCAACTACGGACGCGCCTTCCACCAGGCTGGCGGCGGGCAATGGGGCGGTGCGATGCAGGACGACGTGACCGACGCCACGCGTTGGGCGATCGCCCAGGGCATCGCCGATCCCGCGCGCATCTGCATGTACGGTGCCAGCTACGGCGCCTATGCCTCGCTGATGGGCGTGGCCAAGGAACCGTCGCTGTACCGCTGCGCGGCCGGCTATGTCGGCGTCTACGATTTGCCGATGATGTACGTCAGGGGCGACACCTACCAGCGCGACTCCGATCAGACGTTCCTGCGCGAATGGGTCGGATCGAGCGCCGAACTGGCCGCGGTGTCGCCGGTCAATCTCGCCGACAAGATCAAGGTGCCGGTGTTCCTGGCGGCCGGCGGCGAGGACGAACGTGCGCCGATCCAGCACTCGAAGAAGATGGAAGCGGCGCTGAAGAAGGCTGGCGTGCCGGTGGAGACGCTGTATGTCCCGACCGAGGGCCACGGCTTCTACACCGAGGAACACCGCCGTGAGTTCTACACCCGGTTGCTGGCGTTCCTGAGCCGCTCGCTGGGCGGTGCGCAAGCCGCACCGGCGCCTGCGCGCTAGCCGCTGCCGGTGTCCGCGCCGCTGACGCACTCGGCGCGCGGACACCCGCAAGCCACGAAGACCGACCCGTGGCCCGACTTCATCGTCGGGCCGCGGATCGCATCACCTCAGTAGCTCAGCGTCACCAGCTGGCACTTGGAGGTCTTGCCGCCATCGTAGTCGTAGATGACGCGCAGGTTGGCGCCCTTCGAGTTGAGGATGGGCAGCACGATCTGCCAGCGATTGGGCGTGCCTTCCGGTTCCTCGCGCACCTTCTTCAGGATTTCCGATTCCAGGTCCGACGGCGTGTTGATGCCGTCGGCAGGGCCGCGATCGCGCACGCGGCTGTAGAAGTGGAAGCCGTTGTCGGCCCACTGCCGCGGCAGCATCTTGTTCCACGCCGAATTGGTCACCTGCTTCCACTGTTGATCGATGTTGCCGCTCAGGCGGAACGGATACGGGCAGGCGGCCTGCGCCGCCGTGGTGCCCAGGCACAGGGCCAGACAGGCCACGGCCTGCGCGGCGAACATCTTCCACTTCGTGCTCTTCATTGCAGTGCTCCCATGCGATGGATGTGGTCTGGGCGCCCGGCTCGGTACCGGGCGCCTGCGCAGGCGGTGCCTGCAATCTGCATGACGTACGCGCGGCCGCGTTGTGAAACGCCGGCGCATGGCGGCGCCCGCGCCGGGATGCGCTCAGCGCACCCCGTGCATCATCCGCCGCAGCAGCGGCGCGGCGAGGAAGGCGAGCAGCGCGCAGCCCAGGCCGATCCACAGCATCAGCCAGAACAGGTGCGCGTACTTGGCGGCGGCGTCGGCGATGTGCAGGGTTTCGCCTTCCGGCACGTCGATCGCCGCGAGCTTGCCGAACAGCGCGGCCAGCGCCTCGGAGAAGGCGGTGGCCAGGAACCAGGTGCCCATCATCAGGCTGACCACGCGCGGCACGGCGAGCTGGGTCACCGCCGACAGGCCGACCGGCGACAGGCACATCTCGCCGGCTTCCAGCACCAGATAGGCCAGCACCAGCCACCACACGCTGGCCATCTGCCCGCTGGCGCCGACCTGCTGCGCGGCCAGCGCCAGCGGCACGAACGACAGCCCGGCCAGCAGCAGGCCCATGGCCGACTTGGCCGGCTTGGACGGCTCCAGCCCGCGTCGCGCCAGCCACGCCCACAGCGCCGCGAACAGCGGCGCCAGCAGCACCAGGAACAGCGCGCCCAGGTAGGTCAGCGAACCGGCGGTCTGCGGCAGCACCAGGCAGTCGCGGACCAGGAACAGCAGCATCAGCACGCTGACCGCGATGAACAGCAGGCGCGGCGCGGCCGACTCCGGGTTGCGGTCGGACAGCGACGCCGCGGCGACGAAGCCCAGGGGCGCCAGCAGCAGCGAGGCGATCGACCACGGCAGCGGGGTGCCGCCACGGATCACCAGCGACGGCACGATGTCCTTGGTCATCAGCCGGTCGGTGAAGGTGACCCAGGAGCCATAGGTCTGCTCGTACAGGGTGAAGTACACCAGCGCCATCGCGATCAGCACCATCAACGCGATCATCTGCTGGCGCTGCACCGGCGTGCACTGGGTGCCGGTGAACCAGGCGAACCACAGCAGCACGCCGCCGAGCACCACCAGCATCAGCAGCAAGGCCAGCGAGATCTCGCCGCCCAGGCTGAAGGCGCCGTTGGCCGCCGCCCACATCAGCCACGCCACCGGCAGCACGCCGAGCACCGCGACCAGGTAGATCGTCCACTCGCGCGGCAGCCCGGCCACGCGCTGGCGCAGCAGCGCCGGTTGCGCCGGCTCGGCATGGCCGTGCAGGTATTTCTGGCCCCACAGGAACATGCCCAGGCCGAGCAGCATGCCGATGCCGGCGGCGCCGAAGCCGTAGCGCCAGCCGTAGGCCTCGCCGAGGAAGCCGCACACCAGCGAGGCGAACAGCGCGCCGAGGTTGATGCCGGCGTAGAACAGCGAGAAGCCGGAATCGCGGCGCGGATCGTCGGGCGCGTACAGCTTGCCGACGATGGTGGAGATGTTCGGCTTGAGGAAGCCCACGCCCATGATGATCAGCGCCAGCGACAGGTAGGTCACGCCCAGCGACGCGGTATCGCGCACCACGTCGCCACCGACCCGGGTGGCGGCATGGCCTTCGAAGGCCATGCCGACGTGGCCGAGCACCAGCAGGATGCCGCCGAACACCACCGCCTTGCGCATGCCCAGCCAGCGGTCGGCGAGCAGGCCGCCGATCACCGGCACGCAGTACACCAGGCCGCCGTAGGCACCGAGCAGGTCGAGTCCGGCCTTGTCGCCGAACAGGTGGTACTTGGTCAGGTACAGCAGCAACAGCGCCTTCATCCCGTAGAAGGAGAAGCGCTCCCACATCTCGGTGAAGAAACAGATGTACACGCCCTTGGGATGGCCGAGGAAATCGTCGCGCGCGTCGCGGGCGGAGAGGGCGGTGGCGGACACGGCTGGCCTGGGGCGGGAAGGGCAGCGGCGGAGTATAGGCGTGCCGGAGGCGCTTGGCTGAGTCACGGCAGCGTGGCGATATTTCCTCCTTCGGGACCATGGCCCTTTTTGGGGAGAAGGTGCCCCGCCGGGGCGGATGAGGGTGCGGGCGCAGCCTCATGGGGGCGAAGCAGAGTGCGAGGCTTCGCCCGTACCCTCACCCCAACCCCTCTCCCGATGGGAGAGGGGCTATCGCGGTTCCTTCTCCCACCGGGACCATGGCCCCCTTTTCGGGGGAAGATGCCCCGTAGGGGCGGATGAGGGTGCGGGCGCAGCCTCATGGGGGGGAAGCAGTGCGAGGCTTCGCCCCGTCCCCTCACCCCAACCCCTCTCCCGGTGGGAGAGGGGCTGACCACCGGCCGCCGGGGCGCCGCTGCATTTGCGAATCCCCAATCCCCAATCCCCAATCCCCGCCTCCCAGGCATGTGCCACAAGCTGGGCGCCAGGATGCTGGACTTGCCCAGCCCCAGACGCTAGCGTGGAAAACGTTTTTGTCGTTTCAGGGGTAACCATGAACAACGCTGCTGCGCCGCGTCAGCTCACTTTCCGCGCGGTCGTGCTGGCGATCGTGCTGGCCGTCGTGCTGTCGGCCGCCAATGCCTACCTGGGGCTGTTCGCCGGCCTGACCATCGCCACCGCGATCCCGGCGGCGGTGGTGTCGATGGGCGTGCTGCGCCTGCTCGGCGGCGGCACCATCCTGGAAAACAACATCGTGCAGACCGGCGCCTCGGCCGGTTCGTCGATCGCGGCGGGGGTGATCTTCACCATCCCGGCGCTGGTGATCATGGGCTACTGGCCGGACTTCAAGTACTGGTGGGTGCTCGGCATCGCCGGCATGGGCGGCCTGCTCGGGGTGCTGTTCTCGGTGCCGCTGCGGCGTTCGATGATCGTCGAGGATCCGCTGCCGTTCCCCGAGGGCAAGGCCGCGGCCGAAGTGCTCAAGGCCGGCGACAACCCGGGGCCGGGGCTGAAGATCCTGGCGTTGTCGGCGACCATCGGCGGCCTGGTCAAGCTGGCCGCGGCCAGCGGCCTGCGGGTGATCCCCGATACCTGGGCGCAGGCCACCTACCTGGGCAGCAGCAAGCTGGTCGGCTACGTCGGCACCAACCTGTCGCCGGCGCTGCTCGGCGTGGGCTACATCGTCGGGCTCAACGTCGGCATCGTGGTGCTGTCCGGCTCGATCCTGTCCTGGCACATCGCCATCCCGCTGTACCAGCAGTTCTTCATGGGCTCGGACCCGGCGCTGGCGCAGAGCCTGGCCACCGCGCCGGCGGCCGAGGCCGCATTCGGCATCTGGGCGGCCAAGGTGCGCTACCTGGGCGTGGGCGCGATGCTGATCGGCGGCGTGTGGACGCTGTTCTCGCTGCGCAAGTCGCTGCTGTCCGGGGTCAGGAGCGGTTTCGCCGCCGCGCGCAAGAGCACCGCCGGCACGGTGGTCGCCGAGACCGACCGCGACCTGCCGATGAAGTGGATGCTGGTGGCGCTGCTGCTGTGCACGCTGCCGCTGCTGGGCCTGTACCAGGCGATCGTCGGCCAGTGGCACGTCAGCATCCCGATGACCATCATCATGATCGTCGCCGGGTTCCTGTTCGTGTCGGTGTCCGGCTATCTGGCCGGCCTGATCGGCTCGTCGAACAACCCGGTGTCGGGCATCACCATCTCCACCATCCTGTTCGCCTCGGCGGTGCTGGTGCTGCTGCTGGGCAAGAGCGGACTGGCGCCGGTAGGCATCGGCGGTGCGCCGATCGGCGCGGTCGCCGCGATCATGATCGGCGCAGTGGTGTGCTGCGCTGCAGCGGTGGGCGGCGACAACCTGCAGGATCTGAAGGCCGGCTACCTGGTCGGCGCCACGCCGTGGAAGCAGCAGCTGATGCTGGCCATCGGCGCGTTCTCCTGCGCGCTGATCATGGCGCCGGTGCTGAACCTGCTGGCCCAGGCCTACGGCATCGGCGCGGCGACGCCGGAGCATCCGAACTCGCTGGCGGCGCCGCAGGCGACGCTGATGGCCTCGGTGGCCAAGGGCCTGTTCGGCGGCGAGCTGCCGTGGACGATGATCGCCATCGGCGCCGGCGTCGGCGCGGCGATCATCGCCCTGGACGAATGGCTCAAGCGCAGCGGCAAGCGCTTCCGCGTGCCGGTGCTGGCCGCGGCGATCGGCATCTACCTGCCGCTGGAACTGATGGTGCCGATCTTCATCGGCGGCCTGATCACCTATCTGGTCGAGCGCGTCCACAAGATCCGCGCCGACGACGAGGAAGGCCGCGACCGCGTGCACCGTCCGGGCACGCTGTTCGCCGCCGGCCTGATCACCGGCGAGGCGCTGATGGGCATCGCCATCGCCGTGCCGATCGTGGTCTCCGGCCACGCCGACGTGCTGGCGCTGCCGGAAGCGTTCCATCTGAATCAGTGGTACGGCCTGGTCCTGCTCGCCTTCGTCGGCTGGCTGCTGTACCGCACCGGCTACAAGGGCGAACCGACGGCACCGCCGTCCGCGTAAGCACGCGCACACACAGCCCAGCAATGCACGGAGCCCGGCCACGCGCCGGGCTTCGTTTTTATGGCGGCGGCACGTGGCGTGCGATGCGTTTGTTTGCCGGCCTGCGCGCAAAAAAAGCTGCGTCGGTCGCGGCTGCACACAGCCGCTGCGGCAAGGTGCAGCACCGCCTCCAATCCGCTGCCGCAGCAGCCCTGCACGGAAAGACAGCGGCGCCGCGCTCCTGCCAATCTCCAATCCCGAATCCCCAATCCCGGCCCCTCCATGTGTTTGCCGGCTTGCGCACAAAAAAGCCGCATCCGTCGCGGCCGCACACAGGCGCTGCGGCACGGTGCAGCACCGCCTCCAATCCGCTGCCGCAGCAGCCCTGTACGGAAAGGCAGCGGCGCCGCGCTCCTGCCAATCCCCAATCCCGAATCCCCACTCCCGGCCCCTCCATGACTTCATGCCTTTGCACCGCGCCCATCCACCCGCCTACCATCGACGTTTTGCCGTATTCCGGAGACGCCCGATGACCTTGCGCTACGCCTTGCTGCCCCTGTGCCTGCTGACCGCGCTGCCTGCGCTGGCGGCGACCCGCGGTTTCGACGTCCGCGACATGGTGGCGCTGGACCGGGTGTCCTCGCCGTTGCTGACCCCGGACGGCGGCACCGTGATCTTCGCCAAGCGGCAGGTGGACAAGGCCAGCGACAAGTCCAGCACCGGGCTGTGGCTGCGCAACCTGCGCACCCGCGATGCGGCGCCGCCGAAGCGGCTGACCCCGGACGGCTGGAACGTCAATTCGCCGGAACTGTCGGCCGACGGCAAGACCGTGTATTTCCTCAGCGCCAAGTCCGGCCGCCAGCAGCTGTACGCGCTGCCGCTGGCCGGCGGCACGCCGCGCCAGCTCACCGATTTCGCGCTGGACGTGGACAGCTACCGCATCGCCCCGCAGGGCGACCGCGTCGCCTTCAGCGCCGGCGTGTTCCAGGACTGCGGATCGGACCTGGGCTGCACGCAGAAGCGCCTGGACGCGAAGAAGAACGCCAAGGCCAGCGGCGTGGTGTTCGACCAGTTGTTCGTGCGCCACTGGGACACCTGGAACGACGGCCGCCGCAACAGCCTGTTCGTCGCGCCGCTGCCCGGCGACGCGAAAGCCAAGCCGGTGGTCGGCGCGTCGGCGATCAGCGTCACCCTGGCCGGCGACATTCCGTCCAAGCCGTTCGGCGGCAGCGAGGACTACACCTGGGCGCCGGACGGGCAGTCGCTGGTGGCCAGCGTGCGCGTGGCCGGGCGCGAGGAGCCGTGGTCGACCAACTTCGACCTGTACCGGCTGGACGCGGCGGGCAGGGCGGCACCGGTCAACCTGACCGCGTCCAACCCGGCCTGGGACGCCGGCCCGGTGTTCTCCCCCGACGGCAAGACCCTGTACTACCGCGCGATGAAGCGCCCCGGTTTCGAGGCCGACCGCTTCGGGCTGATGGCGATGGACCTGGCCAGCGGCAAGACCCGCGAGATCGCGCCGACCTGGGACCGCTCGGCCGACAGCATCCAGGTATCGGCCGACGGCAAGACCCTGTACGTGCCGGCGCAGGAGATGGGCCTGCATCCGCTGTTCGAGATCGACGTCGCCGACGGCGGCGTGTCGCAGATGGTCGGCGGCAACAGCGTGGCCGAGTTCGACATCAAGGGCGACACCCTGGCGGTGATGACCAATTCGCTGCAGACCGGCAACCAGCTGTTCACCGCGCCGATCATGCATGAAGCCGGCGCCACCGAGATGCGCGCGATCACCCCCAGCGCCGGCGAGATGCTGCCCGACGTGAAGTTCGGCGACTACGAGCAGTTCTCGTTCAAGGGCTGGAACGACGAGACCGTGCACGGCTACGTGGTCAAGCCGTGGAACTACCAGGAAGGCAAGACCTATCCGGTGGCGTTCCTGATCCATGGCGGCCCGCAGGGCAGCTTCGGCAACGGCTGGAGCTATCGCTGGAATCCGCAGACCTACGCCGGCCAGGGCTACGCGGTGGTGATGATCGATTTCCACGGCTCCACCGGCTACGGCCAGGCGTTCACCGACGCGATCAGCCAGCACTGGGGCGACCGCCCGCTGGAAGACCTGCAGAAGGGCTGGGCCGCGGCGCAGCAGCAGTTCAAGTTCCTCGACGGCGACAAGGCCTGCGCGCTCGGCGCCAGCTACGGCGGCTACATGGTGTACTGGATGGCCGGCAACTGGAACCAGCCGTGGAAGTGCCTGGTCGACCACGACGGCGTGTTCGACAACCGCACCATGGGCTACGCCACCGAGGAACTGTGGTTCAGCGAGTGGGAGAACGGCGGCACGCCGTGGCAGAACCCGGCCGGCTACGAGAAGTTCAACCCGGTGCTGCACGTGGACAAGTGGAAGGTGCCGATGCTGGTGATCCACGGCCAGCAGGATTTCCGCATCCCGGTGGAGCAGGGCCTGGCCGCGTTCAGCGCGCTGCAGCGCAAGGGCATCGAGTCGAAGTTCCTGTACTTCCCGGACGAGAACCACTGGGTGCTGAAGTCGCAGAACAGCATCCTGTGGCACGACACGGTGAATGGGTGGTTGAAGCAGCATATCGGGCAGTGATGAGGCGGGGATTGGGGATTCGGGATTCGGGATTCGGGATTGGGACTCGGGATTGGGACTCGGGACTCGGGACTCGGGACTCGGGACTCGGGACTCGGGACTCGGGACTCGGGACTCGGGACGGGTCTCACGGATGAGTGAGCCATTCCATCCGCTGCGTCGATCGATGGCGCGGCGCTCGCGTCCGCGCCATCCGGCGTTGCTCTTGCGCGTCCCGAGTCCCCCGTCCCGAGTCCCGGCCTCCTCATGATCCACAACGACATCGTCATCTTCGGCCTGATCGCCGCCACGCTCGGCGCGGTGTTCTGGACCGCGGCGCGGCCGCGCGGGTTCTGGAAGCGCTTCTATGGCGTGGTGCCGGCGCTGCTGCTGTGCTACCTGATTCCCGGCATCTACAACACCGTCGGCCTGATCGACGGGCAGCACAACCGCCTGTACGACCCGGTCGCGCGCGACGTGCTGCTGCCGGCGGCGCTGGTGCTGCTGACCCTCACCATCGACCTGAAGGGCATCCTGCGCCTGGGCCCGAAGCTGGTGGCGATGTACCTGGGCGCCTCCTTCAGCATCATGCTAGGCGCGGTGGTCGCGTTCCAGCTGATGAAGTGGCTGCACCCGGCCACGGTGGCCGGCGATACCTGGGCCGGCATGGCCGCGCTGGCCGGCAGCTGGATCGGCGGCGGCGCCAACATGCTGGCGATGCGCGAGGTGTTCGACGTCGATGCCACCACCTTCGGCCAGTTCGCGGTGGTCGATGTCGGCGTCGGCTACGTGTGGATGGCGCTGCTGATCTTCCTCGCCCCGCGCGCGGCGGCGATCGACGCGCGCAGCGGCGCCGACACCAGCGGCATCGACGACCTGAAACAGCGCATCGCGCAGTTCCAGGCGCAGCATGAACGCGTGGCCAGCCTGACCGACCTGATGCTGATCGTCGGCATCGCGTTCGGCGCGGTCGGCCTGGCGCATGCGATCGCGGCGCCGACTGCGGCGTGGTTCGACGCCAACGTCGGCTGGGCCAAGCAGTTCAGCCTCGGCTCGCCGTTCGTGTGGGTGGTGGTGCTGTCCACCACCATCGGCCTGCTGCTGAGTTTCACCCGCGCGCGCACGCTGGAAGGCGCCGGCGCCTCGCGCATCGGCTCGCTGCTGCTGTACTTCCTGATCGCCTGCATCGGCATGCAGATGGACCTGCTGGCGCTGTTCGACCGACCGTGGATCTTCCTGCTCGGGCTGATCTGGCTGTGCGTGCACATCCTGCTGTTGCTGGCGCTGGGCAAGCTGCTGCGGGTGCCGTTCTTCTATTTCGCGATCGGCTCGCAGAGCAACGTCGGCGGCCCGGCCTCGGCGCCGGTGGTGGCCGCGGCGTTCCACCCGGCGCTGGCGCCGGTCGGCGTGCTGCTGGGCACGATGGGCTATGCCACCGGCACCTATCTGGCGTACCTGGTCGGGATCACCTTGCGCGCGATGGCGGGCGCGGGATAGCGCACCGTCACCAACCCTGTAGGAGCGGCTTCAGCCGCGACAGGCTTTACCGATAGATCCGGTCGCGGCTGAAGCCGCTCCTACAGGGGATTGCGTGCGGCCTACTGCTGCAGCGCGACCCGGCGCTGCTGCTCTTCCTGCTGCGGCACGTTCGCCTGCAGGTTCTGCTGCTGCAACTGGCCGACGTTGGCCTGCGCCGGTTCGTTGGCCGCCGCCGCGGTCTGCACCTGGCTGCGCAGATGCGCCGGGTCGTCGGCGCGGCCCTGCACCGCGAACAGGCGGTCGCCGTCGCGGCTCGGCACCAGTTGGTCGATCTGTTTCAGGCCATCGTGGCCGGCCTGTGCGGCGACGCTGGCGGCGGTGTTGAGGAACTGCGCGTCGTCGCGCAGGCCGAGTCGCTCGCGTTGCCCGTCCAGTTGCACCACCGCGTCGTTGAACAGGCGGCTGCCGGTCGGCAGCGCGTGTTCCTGGGTCTGCGCGTGGTTCTGCGAGTCCAGTTCCTGCGCCTTGATCACCGAGTCGATGCCGTGCAGGTCCAGGCGATGCTTGAGCATCATCCCCGGCACCAGGCGCTGGCCGAACGACAGCGGGTCCGGGTCCGGCAGCTGGATCTGGTGCCCGGCGGCGTCGGGCATCGCCCACTTCAACGGGATGCTGTCTTCCTGCAGGTGGGTCAGCAGTTCGTTCTTGACGTGGTAGCCGCGGATCAGGCCATCGGCGGCATAGGCCTTGGCCGCGGACGCATCCAGGCCTTCGCGCTCCAGGGTGCGGTCGTTGACCCCGGCGGCGTTGTAGGTGACCGCCGGCACGTCGTTGACCATCGCCGAGGCCGCGGCCAGGCCGCCGCCGAGCGAATGCCCGGAGATCATCAGGTTTTCGCCGAAGGCCTGCTTGGCCTGGCTGCCGAGCTGGATCGCCGAGGCGTACTGCGCGTCGGCGAAGCCCAGGCCCTGGCCGATGTTGTGCTTCCAGTCCTTGCCTTCGTCGGTGCCGCAGAACGCCAGCACCACGTTGCCTTGGTCGTTGCGGTAGAAGGCCGCGTCGAAGCCGCTCTTGGCATCGTGCAGCATGCCCGGGTCGATGCCGGCGCGCTGCACGGCGCCATCGTCCAGGCGGCTCCAGCCGCCGGGCAGCGGCGCGAAGCTTTCCGCGCCGCCGGCGCGGCGCTGGGCGGCGGTGCCGTAGAGGTCCTGCAGCAAGGTGGGAAGTTGCGTGTCCACCGCCTGCGGCTGCTGGCCGCGAACGGCCTCGGCGAAGGGGGCGGACGCGGCGTTGTCGGAGAGATCGTTCTGGCTCATGCGCGGTTCCTTGCGTGTGCTGCGAACGCCGCCTCAGCGGGCCGCTTCCAGGGGGATGTCGTGGGCGCTCAACCAGTCGCGCACCGCCGCGCGGGTCTGCTGCGCGGTGCTGTTGAGCAGGCGCTCGGGCGTGTTGAAGAAATACGCCTGGAAGGTCTTCTGCTGCGCGTTGCGCAGGCCCGGATCGACCCCGGCCTGCAGCAGTTTCAGCACCCACGGATTGCCGGCGCTGCTCTGCGCGGCCAGGTGCAGCAGCGAGTTGCCGCTGGCGTCGACCCGGCGCGGGTCGGCACCGGCCTGCAGCAGCAACTGGATCTGCTCGTCGCGCTTGCTCTGCACCGCGCGGAACAGCGGCGTCCAGTTGCCGCGCGCGCTGACCGGGTCCGCCGGCGCGCCGTGCTGCAGCAGGATCTTCAGGTATTGCGGGTCCTTGGCCATGGCCGCCATGTGCACGACGGTCTCCTGGTCCATGCCCGGTTCGGCCGGGTTCGCGCCGGCATCCAGCAGCGCGCTCAGCGCGCGCGGTTGCTCGTTCCAGATCGCGTATTCGAGCAGGGTGACGTTCTGGTCGCCGTGCGCGGCCAGGTCCACGCCCGGCGCGAGCGCGGCGATACGGGCGGCATCGCCGCGCGCGACGGCGGCGGCGATGTCGGCGAGGTGGGGATCGCGGAACGCGACCGAGTGATCCTGCAGCGTGGCTGACATGGCAGATTGCTCCTTGGCGCCGGGCGGGGCGGCGCATGAGACCGAGAAGAACATCGAGGTCGCAAGAGCGATCAGGGCGGGGAACTGCTTGCGCATGGATGGCTCCTTTCCTGTTCGCGTTCCTGTTGCCGGTGGCGACGATCCTTGCCACCGTGGCCGATGCTAGCAGCTGCCCGGCGCCGTTTCGGTAAGGTTTTGTGACCGTGCAGGCAGAACGGGGGCGCGGTCGGGCACGGCGAGGCGCCGTTTAACCCGAAACTAATGTTTGCGCCGGCAGCGTGGCGGTGGCCTGCTTGCGCAAGGCGCCACACGTGCGCTGTCGCCTGGCACCAGCCCGCGCCAGCCGCGGCTGGCGCTTGCGCGTGCGCGCGCAGGCGGCGTACATGCGCAGCTTGGCATAATGCGGGTTTCGCCGAGGAGCCTGCGATGACGGCCACACCCTTCGACCTGTTGATCAGCGATTGCGACGGCGTGCTCGTCGACAGCGAGGTGCTGGCCGACCGGGTCATGCTCGATGCGCTGGGCGCGTACGTGCCGCGCGCCGAGCTGGAGGCCTACCTCGCCGGCAGTTTCGGCCAGACCGCGCACGAGATCGTGGAACGGGTGCAGCGGCATTTCGCGGTGACCCTGCCGCCGGGCCTGTTCGAGGAAATCCGGGAACGTTCGGAAGCGTTGATCGCCGCCGAGGTGCAGCCGATCGACGGCGTCCGCGAGGCGCTGCTGGCGCTGCCGCTGCCGCTGGCGGTCGCCTCCAACAGCCTGCGCCACAGCGTGGTGTCGTCGGTGGCGCGCGCGGGGCTGGCCGAGCGCGTCGGCGGCAATATCTTCAGCGCCGACATGGTGGCGCGGCCGAAGCCGGCGCCGGAGGTCTACCTGCTGGCCGCGCACACCCTGGGCGCGACGCCGTCGCGCTGCCTGGTGATCGAGGACAGCGCCACCGGCGCCAGCGCGGCGCTGGCCGCCGGCATGACCGTGATCGGCTTCACCGGCGCCGCGCACATCCCCGCGGGCCACGCCGACACGTTGCGCCAACTCGGCGTAGCCGCGGTGATGGAGCATATGCGGCAGCTGCCGCAGGTCTACGCCGAGCTGGTGCGCGCGGCGGCGGCGTAGCGTCGAGCAGGAAGCAGTCGGGACTGAAGTCCCTCCCACAGTGCACCCAGCCAGCTGGCCGCATGTTCTTGTGGGAGCGACTTCAGTCGCGACGAACGTGCTGCCGGGTGGTGACGACATGCCCTGGCTGCGCCGCTCGCTGGCGTTTCGCCGTGGAGCGTGGTGGATGGCGAGAGCGGCTATGGACCGCTTCTCCTCATTAGTCGTGAGCCTCTTCTCCGTGCTGCCTGGCGCGACTGAAGTCGCTCCTGCCTGCGTAGTGGTCCGTGTTCAACGTAAGTCGCAGCGCATGTTCACGCACCGAAGCGTCATGACGTGCTTCCGAGGCCGTGATGCTCGCAGACACCGGACTCCCGCTGTCACCAATCCCGAATCTCGAATCACAAATCCCGGCATCTCACTCAACAGCACCGAAACCCGCTCTTGCCGCCATACCGCGCTTCCTGGCGCTCGCGGAAGAAGGTCTTGTAGTCCATCGGCTGCCGGTCGGGATGCTTCTCCAGCACGTGGCGCACGTAGTTGTCGTAGTCGGGGATGCCGCAGCACAGCCGCGCGGTCTGCACCAGGCGCCGCCACAGCCGGCGGTGCGCCTGGTATTGCCCGACCGGGACCAGGTCGTTGCGCATCACAGGTCCGCCATCTGGTGCGGCTGCAGCGCCACGTACGCGGTTTCCTTGTCGCTGCGCTGCGGGGTGCGGCGCGCGGCGAGGATGGTCCTGACCGCGTAGATCAGGATCGAGAACACCACGAACAGGAACAGCGCGGTCAGGCCGGTGTTGACGTAGGCGTTGGTGACGATCTGCTGCATCTGCGCCACCGTCTTGGCCGGTGCGGTGACGGTGCCGCTGGCGATCGCGTCCTGGAACTTGTGCGCCTGCGCCAGGAAGCCCTGCGCCGGATTGGGATCGAAGATCTTGATCAGCCCGGCGTAGGTGGTGCAGATCAGCAGCCACAGCGCCGGCACGATGGTGACCCAGGCGTAGCGGTCGCGCTTCATCTTGAACAGCACCACCGTGCCCAGCATCAGCGCGATGCCGGCGAGCATCTGGTTGGAGATGCCGAACAGCGGCCACAGCGTGCGGATGCCGCCGTAGGGATCCTTGACCCCGGTGTACAGCAGGTAGCCCCACAGCGCCACGCAGCCGCCGGTGGCGACGATGTTGGCGCCCCACGACTCGGTCCGCTTCAGCGCGGGCACGAAGTTGCCGAGCAGGTCCTGCAGCATGAAGCGCCCGGCGCGGGTGCCGGCGTCGACCGCGGTGAGGATGAACAGCGCTTCGAACAGGATCGCGAAGTGGTACCAGAACGCCATCATGTCCTCGCCCGGCAACAGCTGGTGCAGGATCTGCGCGATGCCCACCGCCAGGGTCGGAGCGCCGCCGGCGCGGGCCAGGATGGTGGTCTCGCCGATGTCGCGCGCCGTGGCCTCGAGCACCTCGGGGGTGATGGCGAAGCCCCATTCGCTGACCTTGGCCGCGACCGCGACGACATCGCTGCCGACCATCGAGGCCGGCGCGTTCATCGCGAAGTACACGCCCGGCTCGATGATCGAGGCGGCGACCAGCGCCATCACCGCGACGAAGGATTCCATCAGCATGCCGCCGTAGCCGATGTAGCGCATGTGGCCTTCGTTGGCGAGCAGCTTGGGCGTGGTGCCGGAGGCGATCAGCGCATGGAAGCCGGACACCGCGCCGCAGGCGATGGTGATGAACAGGAACGGGAAGATGCCGCCGGTCCACACCGGGCCCATGCCGTTGTGCGCGTACTGGGTCAGCGCCGGCATCTTCAGGTCGGGCATGACCACCAGGATGCCGATGGCCAGGGCGACGATGGTGCCGATCTTGAGGAAGGTGGACAGGTAGTCGCGCGGCGCCAGCAGCAGCCACACCGGCAGCACCGAGGCGACGAAGCCGTAGCCGATCAGCATCCAGGTGATCTGCACGTCGGTGAAGGTGAAGGCCGGGCCCCAGGTCGGATCGGCGGCGACCTTGCCGCCGAACCAGATCGCGGCCAGCAGCAGGATCAGGCCGACGATCGAGATCTCGCCGATCTTGCCGGGGCGGATGTAGCGCATGTACACGCCCATCAGGATCGCGATCGGCATCGTCGCGATCACCGTGAACATGCCCCAGGGACTCTCCGCCAGCGCCTTGACCACCACCATCGCCAGCACCGCCAGGATGATGATCATGATCAGGAACGCGCCGAACAGGGCGATGGTGCCGGGGACCTGGCCCATCTCCTCGCGCACCAGGTCGCCGAGCGAGCGGCCGTTGCGGCGGCTGGACAGGAACAGCACCACGAAGTCCTGCACCGCGCCGGCGAACACCACGCCGACCACCAGCCACAGCAGGCCGGGCAGGTAGCCCATCTGCGCGGCGAGCACCGGGCCGACCAGGGGGCCGGCGCCGGCGATGGCGGCGAAGTGGTGGCCGAACAGCACGTGCTTGTTGGTCGGCACGTAGTCCAGGCCGTCGTTGTTGAGCACCGCCGGGGTGGCCCGGGTGGTGTCCAGCTGCATCACCTTGGTGGCGATGAACAGGCTGTAGAAGCGATAGGCGATCAGGTAGATCGAGACCGCGGCGACTACGATCCACAGCGCGTTGATGTGTTCGCCGCGGCGCAGGGCGATGGTGCCCAGGCAGAACGCCGCCAGCACCGCGAGCGCGGCCCAGGCCAGTTTGGAAAACCCTTTCATGCAGATCGCTCCCCCACAAGATTCCAGCAAGGGTCGCCCCGATGGCCTGGGGGGTCAATGCCGGGACAGGCCCTGGCCCTAGTACTTTGGTCGTAGGCCGCGGCGTTCGACCATTGCGTCGCGGCACGGCATGCGCTGGCGGCGGCGCCTGCCGCGGCCATGGCGACGGGCAGGCGGCGGCGAGTCGAGACGGTCCTGCCTGATCGTGATCGGCATCGGCTGCGGGGCATCGGGTGCAAGCGCATGGCGATGGGATCGCCGGGCCTGGCTGCAGTCGGGACTGATGGCCCAAGGCCACCCGGAGTCCCTCGCACGAGAGCGGGTATCGCCGGCACATGCGCCGGCATCGGCATCGGCATCGGCATCGGCACGCGCATCGCTCCGCAACGCGCCACGCCGGCGCACCCGACGCACTCGACGCACTCGACGCGGCCGGGCGCGGCCGGGCGCGGACGGCCGGCGGCGCCGCGGTGGAACGATGGGTTGCGCCGATCGCGATTGGCCGCCGGCCGCGGCACGCCCATATTCGGTGCTTCACCAGGAGATCGCCTGCCATGACCGACACCCTCACCGCCGCCCCCGCGCGCATCGCGCGCACGATCCGTGGCCGCGCCACCGCCGATGGCGACGGGGTCAGGCTGACCCGCGTCATCGGCGGCGCCGACCTGCCCGAGCTGGACCCGTTCCTGCTGCTCGACGAATTCGGCACCGATCGCGCCGAGGACTACATCGGCGGTTTTCCCAGCCATCCGCACCGCGGTTTCGAGACCGTCACCTACATGCTCGACGGGCGCATGCGGCACAAGGACAACCACGGCAACGAAGGCCTGCTGACCCCGGGCAGCGTGCAGTGGATGACCGCCGGCCGCGGCCTGGTGCATTCGGAGATGCCGGAGCAGGAGTCCGGGCGCATGCGCGGCTTCCAGCTGTGGGTGAACCTGCCGGCGCGCGACAAGATGACCGCGCCGCGCTACCAGGAGTTCGCGCCCGAGCGCATCCCGCTGGCGCAGCTGGCGCCGGGGGTGACGGTCAAAGTGATCGCCGGCCAGGTCGGCGCGGTGCGCGGGCCGATCGCGCAGCCGGCCACCGATCCGCTGTATCTGGACATCGCGCTGGACGCCGGCGCGCGCTGGGACGAGCTGCTGCCGGCCGGGCACAACGCGTTCGCCTACGCCTACGAAGGCGAGGTAACGCTGGGCGAGGGCGAGGCCGCGTGCGCGTTGCCGGCGCAGACCCTGGCCGTGCTCGGCGGCGGCGACCTGCTGCAGCTGCAGGCCGGGGCGGACGCCGCGCGGCTGATCCTGGTCGCCGGCCGGCCGCTGCGCGAGCCGGTGGCGCGGCACGGGCCGTTCGTGATGAACACCCGCGAGGAGCTGATGCAGGCCTTCGTCGATTTCCAGGAGGGGCGGTTCTAGCTTTTTCTGAGCTGTGGCGGGCAGTACAGTGTGGGAGCGACTTCAGTCGCGACGGGCCTTCCCGGTAAAGCCCGTCGCGACTGAAGTCGCTCCCACAAGGGGCCATGCGCCGAACGCCGGCCTGCCTCAGCGATCCAGTGCCAGGCTGGTCGGGCGCATGTCCAGGCCCTGCACCAGCGACTGCAGCGATTGCAGTTCCTGCGCGTCGCTGGCGTCGATCCAGACCTGCGCGTAGTGGTCCTTGCTCAGCTCGACCACGGTGACCCGGCGCGAGGCCAGGCCCGGCGCGTCGACTCCGCCCAGATCGGGCCGGTACCAGTGCACGCTCTCGCCGGCGATGCTGCCTTTCTCTTCGCGCAGGTTGCGCGCCAGCGGGATGTTCGGGTCGCGCGAGGTCAGCATCATGCCCAGCACCTGGCGGCCGTCGGCGCCCGTCGCCCGGCATACGATGAAGCCCTTGTCGCTGCGCTCGTTCCACTGCAGGTTGGCCTGCGGCGGCAGTTGCGGGCAGTTCTGCGCCTGCTGCGCCATGGCCGTGGCCGCCGCCAGCATGGCAGGCAGGACCGACAGGCCGGTGAGCCAGTTTGCAACCCTCATTCGCGATGTCCCCATGTGCCGCCGCAATGCGGCGGCATCGATCTTCAGCGCACGCCGACGCAGGCCGGCACGGCACGTCACCCTCAGTCCATTGCGGGATCCGCGTGCAGTGCATACCCCTACGCAATGCGTGTCCCGGTGCGCGGCTGCAGTCCCGGCCGCTGGCCGAACCATAGCCCAGCTGGCGGCACTTGACAATTGGGATGCGGATCGAAGCGCGCGCGATCCGGCGGCGGCCCAGGGGACGCCGCCTGAATGCGGTCAGCGGCCAATGGCCGCCGCGGCGCGCGCACTGCGTTGGAGCAGGGGACGCCGTCGCGCCAGCCGGTGATCGGCGACGTCGTCCTTCCCATCCCTGTAAAGGAGTACAGCCCATGCCCAGCATCATCGATCTGCACAACAAGGTCGTCCTCGTCGCCAGCTACCAGTCGCCCGGCGTCGGTGTCGATGGCGGCGGTTTCGTCTTCGTCGGCGGCAAAGTGATCAAGGTGCCGCCCAAAGGCCTGCGCCAGCTGCAGGCGGTCTACACGCTGCTCGAGGCCAGCGAAGGCGTCGCCAACAAGGCCCTGGCCAAGCAACTGCAGCAGCTGGCGCTGGACCTGGCCGACGACGTGGTGCAGGTGAAGGGGCGCGTCGCGGCCAAGACGGCGAGCTAGCGCGTTTCCACTCCGTGCGTCGTGCGCCGAGGGTGCGACTCCGGGCGGTCCTGGGCGGCCCGGAGCCGCTCCCGCAAGCCGCGGCATCCCCGTCGCAGTGCCTGGCCGCGCGGCAACGCGACCCAATCGCGTGCGACCGCGCCGGCCGGCGTCACTTGCCCGGCTCGGGCAGGGGGATGAATTCCTGGTCGTCGCCGGGGATCAGCCCGAAGCGGCCGTCGCGCCAGTCCTGCTTGGCCTGCTCGATGCGCTCGGTGGAGCTGGACACGAAGTTCCACCACAGGTGGCGCGGCCCATCCAGCGGCTCGCCGCCCATCAGCATCGCCTTCAGCGGGGTCTTGGCGCGCAGCCGGCCGCGCGCGCCGGGTTCGGGCAGCACCAGGTAGCGTGCGGGGATGTCCACGCCGTCCAGCTGCGCCTCGCCTTCCAGCACGTACAGCGAGCGCTGCACGTGGCCGGTGTCCAGGTCGAGTTCCGCATCCGCGTCCAGGTCCAGCGCCACGTTGAGCGTGTCGGCGAACACCTTGACCGGCGATTCCTCGCCGTAGGCGCGGCCGGCGATCACCCGCAGCCACACCCCGTCGCGGCGCTGCTGCGGCAGGCTGGCGGCGGCGTGGTGGTAGAACGCCGGCGCGGTCTCCTCGGCCGATTTCGGCAGCGCCACCCAGGTCTGCATGCCGTGCAGCGGATGCGGCTGCGCGCGCAGCGGCGCGGGCGTGCGCTCGGAATGGGCGATGCCGCGGCCGGCGGTCATCCAGTTGACGTCGCCGGCGCGGATCACCTGGTCCGAGCCGAGCGTGTCGCGGTGGCCGATCTCGCCGGACCACAGGAAGGTCACCGTGGCCAGGCCGATATGCGGATGCGGGCGCACGTCCACGCCGCGGCCGGGTTCGAAGATCGCCGGGCCCATGTGGTCGATGAACACGAACGGGCCGACGCTGCGCGCCTGCAGGCTGGGCACCGCGCGGCGCACTTCGAAGCCGCCGATGTCGTGGACGCGGGGAGCGATCAGGGTGGGCATGCGCGGCCTCGCGGAGCTGGGAACAAGGGGCAAGAGCTTCGCATGCGCGGTGGCCGAGGTGGGAGCGTGGCGGCAAGACGGACTGTCCCGGGCCGTCGTGTCTACTGCACCGCGTCCGGGGCGATGCCGCGCAGGACGGCGATGCCGCCGCGCCGCAGACGGCATGCGTGGCCGGCATGCCGGACGGGCGAAATCGCATAGTGCGGGAGGGCGCGCATTTTTTGTCTGCAAATTTGTAACTTTGAGTGAAATTATCGGCGGCGAACGGGAATAATCGGGCGCTGCCGGCCGGGGCCGCCCCGGCCGCAGCGTGGCAGCGCGCTCGCTGCATCCGTCCCCCAACAAGCGAGAACCCCCTGATGATCCATTCGTCGAAATCCAGCAACACCTTCAACGCCGTGCTGTCGATCGCGATGGCGTTGGCGTCGTTGGTCGCCGTCCCGGCGCAGGCGCAAGGCATTCCCGATATGAATGTCCCCACCGTCATCATCAACAACCTGTGGAACGCCAAGGCGTTGCTGGTGTCGGGAGGGCAGGGCAGCGGATGCTATGCGGTCAACAACGGCGGCCGCGTCGCCGGCCCGACGCTGCGCACCAATCTCCGTTACACCGTGATCGGCATGGCCTCGGCCAACTGCGCCGGCGGCACCGGCCTGGCCAGCGTCAACCTGCAGTTCTTCGCGCGCCCGCGCCCGGCCGGCATGTACATCCAGATCGTCAACGGCGGGATCAACATCGGCAACCGGTAAGCCGCCGCTGACGCCTGCCGCCGGCCGTGCGCGATCGGCGCATGGCCGGCGGCGCACCGCGTCGCTCTGCTCAGGATCGATACGCGTAGTCGCCGCTGCGCGGCGCGCCTTGCAGGCGGCGCTCGACGCATTTTCTGCGCAGCAGCCCGATTCAGAACAGCTGCCCGCTCGCGGCCGCCTGCAGCGCCACCTCGTCGCGGCGCGAGGCCAGCCGGTCGGCCAGGCGGGTCGGCTCCGGCAGCCGGTAGCCGCGCAGGTAGCGCAGGGTCCAGTGCAGCGCGCTGTCCACCGCGACGCGGTGGCCCGGCGAGACGATCAGCGGATTGCAGCGCGGCTTGCTGCGCAGCGCCCAGCCGACGGTCTCGCCGCGGTGCACGATGGGGCTGCGGTCGCCGGCCTGCGGCCCGGGTTCGTCGTAGCGCCCGGCCAGCAGCTTCTTCGCCACGCCGATGCTGGGCAGGCCGCTGACCACGCCGAAATGCGCGGCGATGCCGAGCCGGCGCGGATGGGCGATGCCCTGGCCGTCCACGAACACCAGGTCCGGACGCTGCCGCAGCAAGGCCAGCGCGGCCAGCAGCGCCGGCAGTTCGCGAAAGCTCAGCAGGCCCGGCACGTAGGGCATCGAGGTCGGCACGCGGGCGATCTCGGCCTGCTGCGGCTGCAAGGTCTCGGCATCGATCAGCACGGCCGCGGCGCGGGTGGTCTGGCCTTCGTCCTCGAAACCGACATCGAACCCGGCCAGCCAGCGCGGCGGGTCCGTCACCTCGTCCTGCAGCCGCACCTGCCTGGCCAGCGTGGCCTGCAGCGCCCGCGCCTGCACGATGCTGCCGTCCCAGTCGCCGAAGACCTTGTGCGAAGAAGTGCCCATGCGCCGATGATCGCGCCGCGATCGTGGCCGTGGCGTGGAGGAGCTGGGAATGGGGAAACGGGAATGGGGAATCGTCGAAGCATGCTCCTGATCGATGTCTGGCGACGAGAGGTCGCGGTCTCGACAAGAGGGTGACGGTCGTCAGCGCCGATCCGCTTGCGTTCCGGCGTAGCGCGGCCCGGCGCGCCCTTGTAGGAGTTGCTCCAGCCGCGACAGATCGCCAGACGGCAAGGCGCGCTGGAACGCCAAGCCGTTTCCCATTCCCCATTCCCATTTCCCCATTCCCAGCCGTCACATCCCGCTACAATCCAGGGCCGCACGACCCACGCATTCCCCCAACGGAGACCGTCGCAGTGACCCGCAAACTCGTACTGTTGCGCCATGGCCAGAGCCAGTGGAACCTGGATAACCGTTTCACCGGCTGGGTGGACGTGGATCTCACCGAGCAAGGCCGCCAGGAAGCCGCCGCCGCCGGCCGCCTGCTGCGCGAGGAGGGGCTGCAGTTCGACGTGGCGCACACCTCGGTGCTCAAGCGCGCCATCCACACCCTGCAGGGCGCGCTGAAGGAACTGGACCAGGACTGGCTGCCGGTGCACAAGAGCTGGCGTCTCAACGAGCGCCACTACGGCGGCCTGCAGGGCCTGGACAAGGCCGAAACCGCGGCCAAGCACGGCGAGGAGCAGGTCAAGATCTGGCGCCGTTCCTACGACATCCCGCCGCCGCCGATGGACGCGGACGATCCGGGCCATCCGCTGCACGACCGCCGCTACGCCACCCTCGACCGCAACGCGCTGCCGGCCACCGAGTCGCTGGCGACCACGCTCGAACGCGTGCTGCCGTACTGGCACGACGCGATCGCGCCGCAGCTCAAGGCCGGGCAGACCGTGCTGGTCACCGCCCACGGCAACTCGCTGCGCGCGCTGTACAAGTACTTGAACGGGGTCTCGCGCGAGGAAATCCTGGAACTCAACATCCCCACCGGCATCCCGCTGCTGTTCGAACTGGACGACGCGTTGAAGGTGCAGTCGTACCGCTACCTCGGCGATCCGGAAGCGGCGAAGAAGGCGGCCGAGGCGGTGGCCAACCAGGGCAAGGCCAAGTAGTCCGCACGCAGCGCGTGCCGCATCAAGGAGGATGGGATGTTCGGCTTCAGCGTCTGGCACTTCGTGATTCTGTTGGTCCTGCTGGCGCTGCCGGTGCTGGTCTTCGCGGCGGTATGGCTGGCGATGCGCGCCGACCGGCGTGCGCAGGCGGCGCGCCAGGCCGCTGCGCCGCCGCCGCTGCCGCCCGCGGCATCGGTGGAAGCGCGGCTGCGCGCGCTCGAGGCCTTGCGCGCGCAAGGCCTGGTCGACCAGGCGGAATACGAGCGCCGGCGTCAGCAGATCCTCGCGGATCTGTGAGCGCGCAGCGCGGCGGTGGCAGGCCTCAGCCGTCGCCGCCCGCGTCCACCCACACCCGCATCTCGCCTTCGCCGCGGTTGGCCCAGGCGAAGTAGGGCACGAAGGTCAGGGTCTGCGCCTGCCGCGACGGCGGCGGCGCGTCGTAGCGGTACAGCGGCAGGGCGTCGGCCTGCGCGTCGTCGTGGCCGTGCAGGCGTTCGCCCTCGGCCAGCAGCAGTACCTGCCCGGCCAGCGTGCCGCTGCCGGGTGCGCTGCGGATCGCCGCATCGGCGGGCAGGCGCAGCTGGTGCAGCTGCGCGCCGTTGTCGGCCTGCTCCAGGCAGTACACCAGCGGCCCGCGTTGCAGCGCGACCTTGCCGGCCAGATGGCGCACGCGCGGATGCCCGCTGACCCGCATCACCGGCATCGGCAAGTGCAGTTGCAGCGTGTCGCCGCGCTGCCAGTGCCGGCGCAGCACGCAGTAGCCGTGCTGCAGGTGCGCCTGGATCGCGACCGCTTCGCCGTTGAGCCGCAGCTGCGGCGCGCGGCACCAGTCCGGCAGGCGCAGCGCCAGCGCGGCGTCGATGGGCGCGTCGCAGTCCACGCTCAGTTCCACCTGTTCCTGCCACGGATAGTCGCCGCGCTGGCGCAGGGTCAGCGTGTGCCCGTCCACCTCGAAGGCGGCATCGCTGCCGACGTACAGGTTCACGTACAGGGTGTCGTCGCAGCGGGTGTAGATGTAGTGGCCGAGCGAGGTCAGCACGCGGGCGATGTTCGGCGGGCAGCAGGCGCAGCCGAACCAGCGCTGGCGCACCGGCTTGACGTGGTCGAAGCCGTGGTTGCCGTGCACCGTGGGCGGATGCACTTCCAACGGATTGACGTAGAAGAAGTGGCGCCCGTCCAGCGCCATGCCGGCCAGCACCGTGTTGTACAGCGCACGCTCCATCACGTCGGCGTAGCGGCTGTCCGGCGCCAGCTGCAGCATGCGGTTGGCGAACATCATCAGCCCGATCGAGGCGCAGCTCTCGTTGTAGGCGGTGTCGTTGGGCAGGTCGTAGTCGACGCTGAAGGCTTCGCCGTAGCTCTGCGCGCCGATCGCGCCGGTGAGGTACAACTGCCGCTGCGTGGTGTTCTCCCACAGCCGCTCGCAGGTCGCGCGCAATGCGGCATCGCCGCTGTGCCGCGCCAGGTGCGCCACGCCTGCGTACAGGTAGACGAAGCGCACCGCGTGGCCGACCGCAGTGGTCTGCAGCGCCACCGGCACGTGCGCCTGGCTGTAGGCCTTGTCCTGGATCATCCACGCCGGCCCGTGCCCGCCCCAGAAGTAGCTGCGCCCGCGCTTTTCGTATTCCTCGTCGTAGTAGTGCGGCGCGGTGCCGCGCTGCTCGACGAAGTAGCGGGCCAGCGCCAGGTAGCGCGGCTCGCCGGTGGCCTCGTACAGGCGCATCAGCGCCAGCTCGATCTCCGGATGCCCGGGATAGCCGTGCAGTTGCTGCGGGCCGGGGCCGAAGGTGGCGTCGATGTGGTCGGCGAGCCGGCACACGATGTCCAGCAGCGCGCGCTTGCCGGTGGCCTGGTGGTAGGCGACGCCGGCCTCGATCATGTGCCCGGCGCAGTACAGCTCGTGGCATTCGGCCAGGTTGCTCCAGCGCTGCTCCGGCGCCTTCACCGTGAAATAGGTGTTGAGGTAGCCGTCGGGCTGCTGCGCGGCGCCGATCAGCTCGATGGTGGCGTCGGCATCGCGCTCCAGCGCCGGATCGGGATGCTGCGCGAGCAGGTAGGCCACCGCTTCCAGCCACTTGGCCACGTCGCTGTCCTGGAACACCATGCCGTAGAACGCGCCGTCGCTGCGCCCGGCGGCGATGCGGAAGTTCTCGATCGCGTGGCTGGGCTCGGCATCGGCGACGTTGTCGTTGAGCGCGTCCCACTGGTAGGGCAGCACCACCTCCTGCACCAGGCGCTGGTAGCGCTGCCAGAACGGATCGGCGATGCGCAGGCGGTCGAGCGGGAGTTCGGGCGGCGGGGCGAGCGAAAGCGGCATGGAGGCGGCGATCCTGGGGAGGGAGAGAGGGGAGGGCATCAGTGCACCGGGCGTGCGGCCAGGTCGGCGGCGACCTCGGCCAGCAGCGGCCGGCGCAGGCGGCTGCGGTAGATCACCGCCGCCAGCAGCAGGTGGATGGCGGCGGGGATCAGCGTTTCCAGCAGGGTGATCGCCTGCAGCGAGGCGGCGGTCTGGTGCTCGGCGCCGGCACGGTAGCCCACGCGCACGAACAGGTAGCTGATCACCACCGCGCTCGAGGCCCAGGCCAGCTTGATGCAGAACAGGTTGAAGGCGAAGTTGATGCCGGAGGAACGGATGCGGTTCTTCCATGCGCCGTAGTCGTCGGCGAAGGCCATGATCGAGAAGTGCAGCGGCAGCGCGAAGCCGAGCACCAGGCAGTTGACGAAGATCAGCCCCAGCCACAGCGTCTGCTGCGCCGGGCCGGTGGGCATGCACCACTGCAGCACGCCCAGCGCGGCCAGCGCCAGGTTGGTGTGCAGGTACAGCGCCAGCGGATCGAAGCGGCGGCACAGCGCGTTGACCACGATCGCGCCGAGCACCGTGGCCAGCGCCACCATCGCGAAGAACAGCGAGGTGTAGCCGGCGCCGCCGCCGAGCACGTAGGTGATGAAATAGAGATAGCCGCCGCCGCGGATGTTGAACACGTTGATCAGCAGGAACGACATCAGCAGCACCAGCCGCATCTGGTCGTTGCGCAGCAGCCCGCGCAGGTGCTGGCCGATGCCGGCCTCGCCCAGCAGGCTGACCGGCACGCGCTCGCGCACGGCGAAGAAGCAGCACAGGAACATCGCCACCGCCAGCAGGCTGAGCAGGCCCACGCCGAGCTGGTAGCCGCGCGCGGCATCGCCATCGCCGAGCGCGCGCACCAGCCATGGCAGCCCGACCGAGACCAGGAAGCCGGCGATGCCGCACAGCACGAAGCGCCACGATTGCGCCGACACCACTTCGCGGTGGTCGCCGGTCATGCTGTTGATCAGCGCGCAGTACGGCACGTTGATCGCGGTGTAGCACAGCGACAGCAGGAAATAGCTGGCGAAGGCATAGGCGACCTTGCCCGCGTAGCTCAGCTGCGGGGTGCTGAAGGTGAGCACGCAGGCGATGCCGATCGGCAGCGCGATCCACAGCTGCCAGCCGCGGAAGCGGCCCCAGCGGCTGCGGGTGCGGTCGGCGAGCACGCCCATCAGCGGGTCGGATACCGCATCGGCGATGCGCAGCACGGTGAACAGGGTGCCGACCAGCGCAGGGGTGAGGCCGAACACGTCGGTGTAGAAGAACGTGAGGAAATTGGCGATCAGGCAGGTGACGATGGTGCCGCCGGCATCGCCCAGGCCGTAGCCGAACTTTTCCAGGCGCGAGAGTCGGTGCGTGGCGGCGGCCTGGTCGGCGCCTGCGGCAACGGGGCCAACGGCGGTCGCATTCAACGGGTCGGTTCCTGGCAGGCGCCGGTGCCGGCGCCACGCCAAAGTCGCATGCCGCCAGGGCCGGGACAAGAGCCGGCGCGGTATAAAAACGGTACGATTCCGACCTGCGCGATCGTGGCGGCGCACGCGGCGATACCGCGCATTATTTGCTGCAGTGCAGCGTGCCATTCTCGCTGGGGAGACGCTTCCGACATGCTCGAACTCGCAGTGGCCTATCCGATCCGGGTCCAGAACGGCGGCCTGTTCATTTCCCGCGGCATCGGCGCGCATCCGGCGCGGGTGATCCAGTCCTACGAGCTGATCTTCGTCGAGCGCGGCACCTTGTCGATCCGCGAGCAGGACAGCGATTTCCACATCGGTCCCGGCGAGACGCTGATCCTGTGGCCGGGACGCGAACACGCCGGCCTGGGCCGCTTCTCCGACGAGCTGCGCTTCTACTGGGTGCATTTCGAACTGGAGCCGGCGGCGGCGGACACGGCCGGCGCGACGCTGCTGTCGATGCCGCAACGCACCGCGATCCGCGATCCGGAGCGCTTCGTCGGCCTGTTCCGCTGGTTCCTCAGCGAGCAGGAGGAACGGCGCACCTTGCCGATGCTGGAGCCGATCGTGCTGTCGATGCTGCAATGCGTGGCCGGCGCCTGGCCCGATCCGCACGACAGCGACCGCGCCGGCGTGGCGCTGGCCTACCGTGCCAAGCAGCTGATCGGCACCCAGTTCCACACCGCGCTGACCGCGTCCGCGCTGGCCGCGCAACTGCATTGCAACCCGGACTACCTGGGCCGCATCTACCGCCGCGCGTTCGGCACCACGCTGACCGAGGCGATCCATCGCCAGCGCATCGCCTTCGCCGAGAAGCTGCTGCTGGTGAACACCTGCAGTGTCGACGAGGTGGCGCTGCGTGCCGGCTTCAGCGACGGCGGCTACTTCCGCCGCATCTTCCGCCAGCGCCTGGGCATGACCCCGAGCGCCTACCGGCGGCTGTACTGCAAGGAGCACATCAACTCGGGCTGAGCGCGCCAGCATGCAGCGGCGTGCACGGCGCCTTGCCTACACTGCGCCGATTCCCCGGGGAGCCCGCAGATGAAGAAGGCGCTGAAATGGAGCGGCATCGCCCTGGCGGCATGCGTGCTGGCCTCGATGGCGACGCTGTACGGCTACGGCCGCTTCGCCGAGCGCGCGCAGGGCCCGGCCAGCCATGCCTTGCCCGCGACCGCGCTGCAGACCCCGATCGACCGGGTGGTGGCGCCGCTGACCGCGGCCCATCCCGGGCACAGCGGCATGGTGATCCTGCCCGACAACGTCGAGGCGTTCGCGGTGCGCGCGGCGGCCGCGCGCGCGGCCGGGCGCAGCCTGGACCTGCAGTACTACATCTGGCATGCGGATTTCACCGGCAACCTGCTCTACAACGAGCTGCTGCGCGCCGCCGACCGCGGCGTGCGCGTGCGCCTGCTGCTGGACGACATGAACGTGCACGGCAGCAATTCGGTGCTGGCCGCGCTGGACAGCCATCCGGCGATCGAGGTGCGGCTGTTCAACCCGACCCGCGCCCGCGAAGGCACGCTGATGCGCGGGGTGGAGCTGGTGCTGCGCTTCTTCAGCGTCAACCGGCGCATGCACAACAAGGCCTGGATCGCCGACGGGCGCGTGGCGGTGGTGGGCGGGCGCAACGTCGGCGACGAATACTTCGATGCGGCGCGCGACACCAACTTCATGGACACCGATGTGGCGGTGGTCGGGCCGGCGGTGGCGCAGGCCGCGCAGATCTTCGACGCCTACTGGAACAGCCGCAGCGCGGTGCCGCTCGGCGCGCTGGTGCAGGCCGAGCCTGAGGCGCTGTCGAGGCTGCGCGCCAGCATCGACGCGGGCCTGGGCTCGGCGCGCGCGCATCCCTATGCGCAGCGCCTGCGGCAGGCGCCCAGCGTGCGCAATCTGGTCGAGGGCGAGCGCCCGCTGCACTGGAGCGCCGAGGCCGCGATCGTGTTCGACCCGCCGGAGAAGGCCGAAGGCGCGCCGCCGCGCGCGGACTGGATGACGCCGCGGCTGGTCGGCGAGATGGCGCGCGCGCAGCGCGAACTGGCGCTGATCTCGCCGTACTTCGTGCCGGGCGACGACGGCCTGCGCTGGATCGGCCAGCTGCGCGAGCGCGGCGTGGCGGTCGGCGTGCTGACCAATTCGCTGGCGGCCAACGACGTGGTCGCGGTGCACGGCGGCTATGCCGGCTACCGGGTGCCGCTGCTGCGCCAGGGCGTGACGCTGTTCGAGCTCAAGCCGCAGGGCGACCCGGGCGGCAGCCTGTTCGGCTCCAGCGGCGCCAGCCTGCATACCAAGGCGTTCGTGGTCGACGCAAGCGAAGGCTTCATCGGTTCGTTCAACCTCGATCCGCGCTCGATGAATCTCAATACCGAGATGGGCCTGCTGTTCCGCGACCGCGCCGCGGCGGCCGAACTGCAGCGGCTGTACCGGGCCAAGGTGTCGGCGCCGGTCAGCTACCGGCTGGCACTGCAGGACGGGGAACTGCGTTGGCAGGATGGGGCGGCGCGGCCGCCGCGGACCTGGACGCACGAGCCGGAAGCGGGCGTGTGGCGGCGCGCCGCGGCGCGGGTCATCGGCTGGTTGCCGCTGGAGTCGCAGTTGTAGCGACGCAGGCTGGGAATCATTGTGGGAGCGACTTCAGTCGCGACGGGCGTTACCAGGAAAGCCCGTCGCGACTGAAGTCGCTCCCACAAGCAACCGCATCCTGATCCGAGACCAGGCTAGGTCAGCTGCTGCACGATCTCGCGCGCCATCGATCCCAGCGGCAGGATCTTCTCCGCGCCGCCGCGCTTGATCGCTTCCTTGGGCATGCCGAACACCACGCTGCTCTGTTCGTCCTGGGCCACGGTGCGCGCGCCGGCCTGGCGCATCTCCAGCAGGCCGACCGCGCCGTCGTCGCCCATGCCGGTCATGATGATGCCCAGCGCATTGCCGCCGGCGGCGCGCGCGGCGGAGCGGAACAGCACGTCCACCGACGGCCGGTGCCGGTTCACCGGCGGCCCGTCCACCACTTCGACGAAATACTGCGCGCCGCTGCGGCGCAGCAGCATGTGCTTGCCGCCGGGCGCGATCAGCGCGCGGCCGGGGACCACGCGGTCGTTGTTGGCCGCTTCCTTCACCGAGATCTGGCACAGCGTGTCCAGGCGCGCGGCGAACGCGGCGGTGAACTTCTCCGGCATGTGCTGGACGATGACGATGCCCGGGCTGACCCGCGGCAGCGCGGTCAGCACTTCCTCCAGCGCCTGGGTGCCGCCGGTGGAGGTGCCGATCGCGATCACCCGTTCGGTGGTCTGCGCCAGTGGGCGTCCGCCCTGCGCCGGCAGGATCACGTCGGCGGTGTGCTTGACCTCCGCTTCCACCGGCGGCGCGGCGCTGCGCGTGGCCAGGCGCTTGACGTTGGCGCGCGCGGCGCTGCGCACCGTGGCCACCAGTTCCTCGGCCGAGTCGGTGAGGAACTGCTTCAGGCCGAGCTTGGGCTTGGTCACCACCGCCACCGCGCCGGCGGCCAGCGCGTCCATGGTCACCCGCGCGCCCTTTTCGGTGAGCGTGGAGCAGATCACCACCGGGGTGGGGCGCTCGCTCATGATCTTGCGCAGGAAGGTGATGCCGTCCATCTTCGGCATTTCCACGTCCAGCACGATCACGTCCGGCCATTGCTGGCGCATCTTGTCGATCGCCAGCAGCGGGTCGGCGGCCGAGGCGATCACCTCGATGCCGGGGGCGTCGTTGAGCACCGCCACCAGGACCTGGCGCACCACCGCCGAATCGTCGACCACCATGGCCTTGATCGTCGTCGTCATCGGTCGTTCCTTGTAGAGACAGCAGTGGCGCTCATGGCTTGCGGAACACCGACGGCGCCACCTGCACGACGTCGTTGTTGATGTCGTTGAGGCTTTCGGAGTGGCCGATGCAGAAGATGCCGCCGCGCTTGAGCACCGACAGCACCCGCGCGACCACTTCGCGCTTGGTCTGGCCGTTGAAGTAGATCATCACGTTGCGCAGGAAGATCACGTCGAACTGGCCGAGGTTGGGCAGCGACGCGTTGAGGTTGGCGTGCAGGAAGCGCACGTTGTCGCGGATCCGGCGGTCGATCAGCAGGCTGCCCTCGTACTCGCCGCGGCCCTTCAGGCAGTAGCGCTTGAGCAGCGCCGGCGGCATGTGCTCGATGCGCTGCAGCGGATAGTGGCCGGTGCGCGCCTTGGCCAGCACGCGGGTGCTGATGTCGGTGCCGACCACTTCGTAGGCGCGGCCCTGCAGCGCGTCGTCCAGCACCATCGCCATGCTGTAGGCCTCCTCGCCGCTGGAACTGGCCGCGCTCCAGCAGCGGAACGGCGCGCCGCCCTTGTGCTCCAGGGCCAGCTTGCGCAGCAGCTCGAAGTGCTTGGGCTCGCGGAAGAAATAGGTCTCGTTGGTGGTCAGCAGGTCGATCGCGGTCTGCACCTCGCCGCTGCCTTCGCGGCTTTCCAGCAGCTTCAGGTACTGGGTATAGGTCTGCAGCGAGTGCGCCTTCAGGCGCTTGCCCAGGCGCCCGCACAGCATCGCCTTCTTGGCCGGGGAAATGGTGATGCCGGCGGCGTCGAAGATGAAGCGCTGGAACTTGCCGAATTCCTGCTCGGTGATGGTGTCGGTGCTGGTCATGATGGTCCGGGAGTCAGTGATGCGGCGCTTGCGCCGAAGTGGGGCCGTGGTCCTGCAGCCGCGCCTGGTGCTCGAGCAGCCAGTTGGTCAGCGCGCCGCCGCCCATCGGCCGCGCCAGCAGATAGCCCTGGCCCAGGTCGCAGCCCAGTTCCTGCAGCAGCTGCCAGTCCTCCACCGTTTCGATGCCTTCGGCGACGGTGCTCAGGCCCAGCCGCTGGGCCATGCCCAGCGCCGATTCGAGCACGGTGCGCAGGTTGCGGCTGCGGTGCGCGTCGTGCACGAAGATGCGGTCGATCTTCAGTTCGGTGAAGGGAATGCGGGTCAGCTGCTGCAACGAGGAGAAGCCGGTGCCGTAGTCGTCCAGCGACAGGCCGAAGCCCTGCAGCCGCAGCCGCGCCAGCATGCCCAGCGCGCTGGCTTCGACCAGCGAGCTTTCGGTGATCTCCAGGATCACGTCGGCCGGCACCAGCCCGTGGCGGCGCAGCTGGCCGTGCAGTTCGTCGAGCAGTCCCGGCTCCTGCAGCAGGCACGGCGACAGGTTGATCGCCAGGGTCAGGCGGAAGCCGGATTGCTTCCAGGTCGCCAGCCGCGCCATCGCCTGGTCGGCGACGCTGGCGGTCAGCGCGTGGATCAGGCCTTCGCGTTCGGCCAGGGCGATGAACCGGTCCGGCGCGATCTGCCCGTTCTGCGGATGCCGCCAGCGCGCCAGCGCTTCCACGCCGCTGACCTGGCCGCTGCGCATGTCCACCTTGGGCTGGTACGCCACTTCGATGTCGCCGCGGCGCACGGCCTCGTGCAGCATCGCCGCGTCGGTGCCGCCGTCCAGGGTGGCGTCGGTGCGGGTCGCCGGGGCCGGTTGCGGGTGGGTCTGCAGCGCCGCGTCGAGTTCGGCGGCGCGCAGCGGCTTCTCCAGGCCGGCCAGCACCTGCAGGCCGTTGGCGCGGCCGACCTGCAGCACCGAGTCGATCAGCGCCGCGCCGCGCTGCGAGGCGACCACGATCGGCACGCGCACGTTGCAGCGGGCCAGCGCGTCGAGCAACTGCACGCCGTCCATGCCGGGCATTTCCAGGTCCACGATCAGCAGCCCCGGCGCCGGCCCCTGGCTGACCCGCGCCAGTGCGGCATGGCCGTCGGGCACGCCTTCCACCGCCGCCGCGCCCAGCCGCAGGCACAGCGCCAGCGCGTGTTCGCGCTGGACGTGGCTGTCGTCGACGACCAGGACCGTGCCGAACTGGCTGAGCGTGGCGATTTCGTGGACGAGCGGCATGCGGATTCCGTCGGTGGACAAGGGCTGGGCGCGGCGCGATGCACCGCGCCGCGCGGGGAACTCAGGCGGCCATGCCTTCCTCGACACCCGACTCGATGCCGGCCATGGCGACGAACTCCTGGGTGGACAGCGCGGCGTCGGCATCGAGCAGGATCACGAAGCGCTCGCCGACCTTGCCCATGCCGTGGATGAAATCGCGGCGGATGCCGGCGCCGAAGGCCGGGGCCGGGGCGATGTCGGCGGCGGCGATCTCCAGCACTTCGCTGACCGCATCCACCAGCAGCCCCAGCACCTGGCGCTCGTTGCCGTTGGCGACCTCGACGATGACGATGCAGGTGCGCTTGGTCACGTCGCTGGCGGGACGGCCGAAGCGTTGCTGCAGGTCCACCACCGGCACCACCGCGCCGCGCAGGTTGATCACCCCGCGCAAGGCCGGCGGCATCATCGGCACGTCGGTCGGCGTGCGGTATTCGATGATTTCCTTGATGCCGAGGATGCCGACCCCGAACATCTCCTTGCCGAGCAGGAAGGTCAGGAACTGGTTGGGAGCAAGATCGGCGCCGCCGAACGGCACCGACGATTCGTGTGCGGTCATGGCCTGTCCTCAGAACGTGTCGAAGTGGGTTTCGTCCGGCGCGTCGCCGGCCAGCGCGAGCTGGCTCTCGGCGAAGCGCACGGCCGGCTTGCGCGCCGGCGCGCGCGCCGGCTGCAGCGGCTTGCGCGCGCCGGCCGGCGCGGCGCGGCGTGCCGGCCGCTGCGCGGTGTCGAGCTTGAAGAAGCTCATCAGCTGCTGCAGCTGTTCGGCCTGGCCGCTCATCTCCTCGGCGGTGGCGGCCAGTTCCTCGGAATTGGAGGCCGCCTGCTGCGTGGTCTGGTTGAGCTGGCCGATCGCGGTGTTGATCTGGTTGACCCCCGAGGCCTGTTCTTCGGAGGCCGCGGTGATTTCCTGCACCAGGTCGGAGGTGCGCTTGATCGACGGCACCATCTGGTCGAGCAGCTTGCCGGCGTTCTCGGCCAGCTCGACGCTGGAGCCGGCCACGTCGCCGATCTCCTGCGCCGCCACTTGCGCGCGTTCGGCCAGCTTGCGCACTTCCGCGGCGACCACGGCGAAGCCCTTGCCGTGCTCGCCGGCGCGCGCGGCCTCGATCGCGGCGTTGAGCGCGAGCAGGTTGGTCTGGTAGGCGATGTCGTCGATGATGCCGATCTTCTGCGCGATCTGCTTCATCGCCTGCACCGTGGCGCGGACCGACTCGCCGCCGTCCATGGCCTGGCTGGAGGCCTTGCTGGCCATGCCGTCGGTGACCTTGGCGTTCTCGGTGTTCTGCCCGATCGAGGCGGTCATCTGCTCGATCGCGGCGCTGGTCTCTTCCACCCCGGCGGCCTGCTCGCTGGCGGCCTGGCTCAGCGATTGTGCGGTGGAGCTGACTTCCTCCGAGGCGCTGGCCAGCGCCTCGGCATTGCCGTTGACCTCGCTGACCACCTGCGACAGGCGCGCGATGGTGTCGTTGACGTAGTTCTTCATCTCCGCGTAGGCGCCGTCGTAGGGCTTGTCGATGCTCTGGGTCAGGTCGCCCTGGGCCATCGCGCCCATCACCCGCACCACGTCCTGGATGCTGTTGCCGGTGGTCTGCATCAGGTCGTTCAGGCCCTGGCCCATTTCGCGCTGGAAGCCGGCCAGCCCGTCGAGGGCGACCTGCTCGGAGAAATCGCCGCGGTTGGCGGCCTGGACCACGCGGCGCTGGCCGTCGATGACCAGCTTCAGCCGCTCGACCATGCTGCGCATCGCGTACAGCGCGCTGCCGGTGTCGTTGGCGCGGATCCTCACGTCCAGCGCCAGGTCGCCCTGCGCCACCTTGTTGGCGATCTCGGCCACATAGGCCGGCTCGCCGCCGAGCAGGCGCATCAGTCCGCGCACGATGAACACCGAGATGCCGGCGCCGAGCAGCACGCACACCGCGATCACCGCGATGATCCAGCCGCGCGCGCTGGCGTACAGCGCATCGCCCTGCGCGCTGGCGGCTTCGCCGCCCTTGACGTTGATCTCCACCAGCTTGTCCAGCACGTTGGAGGAGTCGTCGAACAGTTTCTGCTGCTCGCCGTTGAGCAGGGCCATCGCCTCGCTGGTCTTCAGGCCGCGCGACAGCTCCAGCACGCGATTGTGCAGGACCAGATACTGGTCGAACGTGCGCGCGAATTCCTCGTAGTCGGCCTTTTCCTCGGGCGAGGAGATCAGCTTGACGTAGTGGTCGCGATTGCTCGCGTACTGGGCCAATACCCCGTCCATCACCTGCTCGAGCCTGGCCATGTCCTGCGGGTTTTCGCTGATCACGTGCTGCAGCTCGGCCACGCGCAGGTCGGAGGTGTTGGTGTTCATCTGCTGGACGTAGCGGATGCTGGGCATCCAGTTCTCGGCCATGTCGGTCGAGGACTGGTTGACCTGGGCCAGCTTGTCGGTGGCGAACAGGCCCATGCCGAGCATCAACAGCAGGACCGAGGCGAAGCCCAGGCCGATTCTTGTACCGATTTTCATGTTGGCGAACACAAGCGCGATCTCTTGAATGTGGAATGTGGGAGCCGTCCGGACCGCGGGCGGGATCTGTTGGGAACCGAAGGCAGGGCGTCGCGTTCGTTCAGAAGCTGTCGAAATGGAGTTCGTCCGGGGTCGTCGTCACCAGCGCCAGCCCGGCCTCGCCGTAGCCGCGTGTCCGCGCGGGCGCCGCCTTCTTGCTGGCGCGCGCTACCGCGACCGGGCGCCGCGGCGCCGCCGTCTGGGTGGTGCGGAAGAAACTCATCAGCTGCTGCAACTGCTCGGCCTGGCCGCTCATTTCCTCGGCGGTGGCGGCCAGTTCCTCGGAATTGGACGCGGCCTGCTGGGTGGTCTGGTTGAGCTGGCCGACCGCGGCATTGATCTGGCCGACGCCGGAGGTCTGTTCCTCGGAGGCGGCGGTGATCTCCTGCACCAGGTCGGAGGTGCGCTTGATCGACGGCACCATCTGGTCGAGCAGCTTGCCGGCGTTCTCGGCCAGTTCGACGCTGGAGGTGGCGACGTCGCCGATCTCCTGCGCGGCGACCTGGCTGCGCTCGGCCAGCTTGCGCACTTCCGCGGCGACCACGGCGAAGCCCTTGCCGTGTTCGCCGGCGCGCGCCGCCTCGATCGCGGCGTTGAGCGCGAGCAGGTTGGTCTGGTAGGCGATGTCGTCGATGATGCCGATCTTCTGCGCGATCTGCTTCATCGCCGCGACCGTGGAGCGCACCGCTTCGCCGCCCTCGATGGCTTCGCGCGCGGCCTTGCCGGCCATGCCGTCGGTGATCTTGGCGTTCTCGGTGTTCTGCGCGATCGAGGCGGTCATCTGCTCCAGCGAGGCGCTGGTTTCCTCCACGCCCGCGGCCTGCTCGCTGGCCGCCTGGCTCAGCGACTGTGCGGTGGCGCTGACTTCCTCCGAGGCGCTGGCCAGCGCCTCGGCATTGATGTTGACCTCGCCGACCACCTGCGCCAGGCGCGCGACGGTGGCGTTGATGCTGTCGCACAGCTCCTTCAGCTGGCCCTGGCAGGCGATGCCGGCGGTGCGGGTCAGGTCGCCTTCCTCGATCGCCTTGAGCACCTGGCGCGCTTCGTTGAGCGGGCCGATCACCGCGTCCAGGGTCTGGTTGATGCCGTCGACGATGCGGCGGAAGTCGCCGTGGTGCAGGCCGGCGTCGGCGCGCACGTCCAGGCGCCCGGCGCCGGCGGCCTCGGCCAGCAGGTTGGTGTCGCGGATCAGCGCGCGCAGGTTGGCGCGCACCTGTTCGATGGTGTCGTTGATGAACGCCTTCTTGCCGGGCAACTGCGCCAGCGGCGCATCGAAGTTGCCGCGGCCGAATTCGGCGACCACGCCCATCGCCAGCTTCTTGATCGCGATGTGGCCCACGACCATGCGGTTGATGCCGTCGGCCATGGTGCGGAAATCGCCTTCGAAGCGCTGGCTGTCGATGACCACGTCGATGTCGCCGGCGTCGTGTTCGGCGGACATCTGGTTCATCTGCGCGATCAGCCCCAGCAGGTTGCGGCGCACCTGCTCGATGGTGTCGTTGATGAACGCCTTCTTGCCGGGGAAGCTCTCCAGCGGCGCCTGGAAGTTGCCGCGGCCGAACTCGGCGATGCAGGCCATGGCCTTCTTCTTGACCGCGATATGGCCGGCGACCATGCGGTTGATGCCCTCGGCGATGCTGCGGAAGTCGCCTTCGAAGCGCTGGCCGTCGATGACCACGTCGATGTCGCCGGCATCGTGCTCGCGCGACATGCGCCCGACCTCGTCGCCGATCTGGCGCACGCCGGACTGCACCTCGCGCAGCGCCAGCAGGATCTCGCAGGCCTGGTCGTTGCGCACCGTCGGCATCACCACCTCGAAATTGCCGCGGGCGAAGCGGGTCAGGGTGGTGGTGGCGATCCGCAGCGAGCGCGAGACCGTGTAGGCCACATAGGCGAGCACCGCGCCGCCCAGGACCGCGGCGGCGACGGCCAGCGCCAGTACCTGGCCCGGCGGCAGCGCGAGCGCGAAGCCGGCCGCGCTGGTTGCCAATGGCAGCAGTACCGCGATGCAGGAGCCAGTCCATAGCTTGGAGGAGAGTGAGGTGGCGTTGGACATGACGGTGTACCTGGTGGGTGATGGGGTGGCGCGTCCCGGCCGTGTCGCGGCCGGTTCCGGGTGGGTTGGTGCGGGGTTCAGAAGGTCTCGAAGGCGGCTTCGTCCAGCCGCGCCGCCGCCGGGGCGCTGCCGGCGAAGGCGCGCAGGCGCGGCGCCCGCGCTGCCGCTGCCGGCGCGCGGCGCGGCAACGGGGTCGGGGCGGACGCGGCGCTGGCGGGGTTGGTCTTGAAGAAGTTCATGAGCGTCTGCAGTTGTTCGGCCTGGCTACTCACTTCTTCGGCCGTGGCGGCCAATTCTTCAGCGTTGGCTGCAGATTGTTGGGTGGTCTGGCTGAGCTGGACCACCGCGCAGTTGATCTGGCCGACCCCGGAGGTCTGTTCCTCGGAGGCGGCGCTGATCTCCTGCACCAGGTCGGAGGTGCGACGGATCGACGGCACCATCCCGTCCAGCAGGCGCCCGGCGCTCTCGGCCAGGTCGACGCTGGAGCCGGCCACGTCGCCGATCTCGTGCGCGGCCACCTGGCTGCGTTCGGCCAGCTTGCGCACCTCCGCGGCGACCACCGCGAAGCCCTTGCCGTGCTCGCCGGCGCGCGCCGCCTCGATCGCGGCGTTCAGCGCCAGCAGGTTGGTCTGGTAGGCGATGTCGTCGATGATGCCGATCTTCCTGGCGATCTCCTTCATCGCCGCGACCGTGGCGCGGACCGCCTCGCCGCTCTCGGCGGCTTCGCGCGAGGCCTTGGCGGCCATGCCGTCGGTGACCTTGGCGTTCTCGGAATTCTGCGAGATCGAACCGGTCATCTGCTCCAGCGAGGCGCTGGTCTCCTCGACCCCGGCGGCCTGCTCGCTGGCCGCCTGGCTCAGCGACTGCGCGGTGGCCGACAGCTGCTCGGAGGCGCTGGCCAGGGTCGCGGCATTGCCGTTGACCTCGTTGACGATGCCGGTGAGCTTGTCGATGGTGGCGTTGACGTAGCGCTGCATGTCGGCGAACGCGCCCTCGTAGCGGCCCTGCACCTTGCAGCTGAGATCGCCCTCGGCGACCGCGCCCATGACCTTGATCACGTCGCCGACGCTGCGCAGGTTGCCGCGCGCCTGCTCGATGGTGTCGTTGATGAAGGCCTTCTTGCCCGGCAGCTGCGCCAGCGGCGCATCGAAGTTGCCGCGGCCGAACTCGGCGACCACGCCCATCGCCAGTTTCTTGACCGCGATGTGCGCGGCCACCATCTTGTTGATGCCGTCGCCCATCGCGCCGAAGTCGCCTTCGAACTTGCTGGTGTCGATGACCACGTCGATGTCGCCCTTGTCGTGCTCGGCGGACATGCGGTTGATCTCGGCGATCAGGTGCTTGAAGTTGCCGCGCACGTGCTCGACGGTGTCGTTGATGAAGGCCTTCTTGCCAGGCAGCTGCGCCAGCGGCGCGTCGAAGTTGCCGCGGCCGAATTCGGCGACCACGCCCAGCGCCAGCTTCTTGACCGCGATGTGCGCGGCCACCATCTTGTTGATGCCGTCGCCCATCGTGGCGAAGTCGCCCTCGAACCTGGCGGTGTCGATGACCACGTCGATGTCGCCCTTGTCGTGCTCGGTGGACATGCGGTTGATCTCGGCGATCAGCTGCTTGAAGTTGCCGCGCACATGCTCGACGGTGTCGTTGATGAAGGCCTTCTTGCCGGGCAGCTGCGCCAGCGGCGCGTCGAAGTTGCCGCGGCCGAACTCGGCGACCACGCCCAGCGCCAGTTTCTTGACCGCGATATGCCCGCCGACCATGCGGTTGATGCCGTCGGCCATGCCGCGGAAATCGCCCTGGAACTGCGCGCTGTCGATGACCGCGTCGATCTCGCCGGCCTCGTGCTGGTCGGACATGCGCCGCATTTCCGCGATCAGCCCGAGCAGGTTGCGCCGCACCTGCTCGACCACCTCGTTGATGAACGCCTTCTGGCCGGGGAACGCGGCCAGCGGCGCGGCGAAGTTGCCGCGGCCGAATTCGGCCACGCAGTCGATCGCCTGCTTGTTCACGCTGATGTGCCCGGCGACCATCTTGTTGATGTTGTCGGCCAGGTCGCGGTGGGTGCCGGGCCAGCGCGTCGCGTCCAGCGCCACATCGCATGCGCCGGCCGCATGCGCGCCGGCCATGTGCACGACGTCGGCATGGAACTGGCGCAGGTCGGCCTGCGCCGTGCGCAGCAGCTGCGCCACCTCGTTGTCGGCTGCGGCGGCTGCCGGCACGATCCGCTCCAGGTCGCCGCGCACCAGCGCGTCCAGCCCGGCGGTGGCCAGGTTCAGCGTGCGCGCCGCGGCGAGCGCGGCCCAGCCCAGCAGGCCGGCACAGGCCAGCGTCGCGGCCGCGACCAGGGCCAGCGCCGTTCCCTGCGCGAGCGGCAGCAGCAGCGCGGCGACTGCCGCGGCGGCGGGCAGGGCGACGGCGATCGCCGTCGTGGTCAACAACGTGGTCGCGATCCTTGAGCGATAGGACATGGCAGCGGTTCCTGGCTAGCGTCTGGGAGTGATGCGGTGCGCGGCGGCACCGGCGTGCGGGGCGGCGTCAGGCCGCCAGCGAATCTGTCGCGGGTTCCACCTGGGTCAGCAGCGAAGGCACGTCCAGGATCAGGGCGACGCCGCCGCTGCCGAGGATGCTCGAACCGCTGATGCCCTTGACCCCGGCGAATACCTTGGCCAATGGCTTGATCACGGTCTGCCATTCGCCCAGCAGCGTGTCCACGACCAGGCCGAAGCGCTGCGCGCCCTGCCGGATCACCACGATGCTCTCGCGCGCCGGCGGCGCGCCGGCGATGCCGAACAGCGAGCGCAGGCGCACGTACGGCAGCACCCCGCCGCGCAGGTCGATGTAGTCGCTCTGGTAGTTCGGGGCGAATTCCACGCATTCCTCGACCACGTCCAGCGGCACCACGAACACCGACTTGCCGACCCCGACCTGGAAACCGTTGATGATTGCCAGGGTCAGCGGCAGCCGCACCGAGATGGTGGTGCCCACGTCCTGCTGGCTGGCGATGTCCACGCTGCCGCGCAGCGCGGTGATGTTGCGCTTGACCACGTCCATGCCGACGCCGCGGCCGGACAGGTTGGTGACCTTCTCGGCGGTGGAGAAGCCCGGCTCGAAGATCAGCGCGAACACCTCGCGGTCGGACAGGCTGCGGCCCGGCTCGATCAGGCCGCGCTCCAGCGCCTTGGCCAGGATCCGCTCGCGGTTCAGGCCGCCGCCGTCGTCGCTGATCTGGATGACGATGCTGCCCGAATCGTGGAACGCGTTCAGCCGCACCGTGCCGCGCACCGGCTTGCCGCGCGCCTGGCGCAGCTCGGCCGGCTCGATGCCGTGGTCCATGGCGTTGCGCACCAGGTGGGTCAGCGGATCGGCGATCTTTTCCACCACCGACTTGTCCAGCTCGGTGTCCTCGCCGTTGACCACCAGCACGATGTCCTTGCCCAGTTCGCGCGCCACGTCGTGGACCACGCGGTGGAAGCGGCTGAAGGTGCCGCCGATCTTGACCATGCGCAGCTGCAACGCGCTCTCGCGCACGTCCTCGACCAGCCCGGCCAGGATCGAGGTGGATTCGAGCAGTTGCGCGTCGCCGGTGCGCTGCGCGTTGGCGCCGGTGCTGGCGACGGCGATGATCAGCTCGCCGACCAGGTCGATCATGCGGTCGAGCTTGTCGGCATCGACGCGGATCGAGCCGCCTTCGCTGCGCGCGGCGGCGGGTGCCGCGGCGGCCGTGGCGGCCTTGGCCGGCGCCGCCGGCGTGGCGGCGGCGGTTGGTGCGGGCGTGGGCGCGGCAGGCGCGGCGGCTGCGGCGGGGCTGCCGAAATTGGCGAAGTCGTCGGCGTGGGCGTGGTTGCCGGCCTCGGCGACCAGCAGCGGCAGTTCCAGGTTGGCGGCGTCGCCGTGCGGATCCACCGCCAGCACCTGCAGCTCGCAGTCGTCGCGGACGAATTCGAAGATGTCCTCGATCGCGGCCTGTTGCGCGTCCGAGCGCAGCAGGATGTCGAAGCCCAGGTAGCAGGCTTCCGGGTCCAGGTCCGGCAGCGCCGGCACGCGCTCGTGGCGGGTGCGGACCGCCTCCAGCGTGCCCAGGCTGCGCAGGCAGCGGATCAGGTGCAGCGGCGAGTTGCCGAAGCGCAGCGCATCGGTGAACAGCTGCAGCGAGATCCGCCAGTAGCCGGTCTGCGCCGGGACGGCGGCCGCGGCCGCGGTGGCGGCGGCCGGCGCCGCGGCGGTCGGTTGCAGGTAGGTGTGCAGGCGCGCCAGCAGCGGCTCGCCCTCGGCGGCGAGCACCGCTTCGTCGGCCTCGGCGCCGGCCGCCGCTTCCACCAGCGCGCGGATGTGGTCGCAGCAGGCCAGCATCAACTGGATCAGCTCCGAGTCCAGCGCCACCGCGTTCTCGCGCACCAGGTCGAGCACGCTCTCCACCACGTGGGTGAAGCCCACCAGTTGCGCCAGGTCGAACAGGCCGCCGGAGCCCTTGATGGTGTGCGCGGCGCGGAAGATGGCGTTGACCGCGTCCGGGCCGGCTTCGCCGCGTTCGGCTTCCAGCAGGTTGCGTTCCATGTCCTCGAGCAGGTCGCGGCTCTCGGCGATGAAGGTCTGCAGCAGTTGAGCGAGATTCATGAGCTGGCGCCGATCAGTGGAAGGTGTCGCTGGCGCCGGGCGCGAGCGTGTCGCGCAGGCCGAGCAGGTCGAGCGCGTCGTTGACCGGCGCGCTGCAGCCGTCGAGCTGGAACGGCCGCCCCAGCGCGCGCAGCGCGGCCTGGGTGGCGAGCAGCAGCTGGATGCCGGTGGCGTCGATTTCGGTGACCGCCTGCAACTGCAGCTGCAGGCCGCCGGGATGCTCCAGCGCCGGCAGCAGCAGGGGTTTCAGTTCGCCGGCGCGGCGGATGGTCATGTCGCCTTCCACGCTCAGTTGCAGCGGCAGGGGCGGGGAGTCCGGGAGTTTCGAGCGCATGGCATGTCTCCGATTCGGCAGTGGGTACGTCGAAATCCCGGGCCGCGGCGCGGGTGCGGACAAGCCGGTCGGGGCTTGCTGTAAGCAGATATCGGCGCCTTTTCGGAATATTTAGGCCGAACGGCGCATTTGTCTCGCAAAACCTTGACAAGGCTGAGTTGTTCAGGCTAATGAGCGGCAACCCATTCCAGTTGCATGGGTGTGCGGCTCCGCCACCGGGGAACGGATGCATGCGCCGTGCCAGTGCAGCGTCGACGCGCGCGCCAAAAGAAAACGGCCGGGGAGACCGGCCGTTTTCGGGTGTTGCACTGGCGTGTGTGGGGCTCAGTGCTTGCGCAACTGGATGGCGTGCTTCTTCGCGTAGGCGTGCCGGGCCTCGCCCAGGGCCTGGGTGCGTTTGTCCAGGTCGGTCGCCAGCCGCTGCAGCGTCTGGGCCAGCGGCGCGAACGCGGCGGTCTGCACATCGTCGGGCAGGGCGGCGATCCGTTCGAGCGTGGCGAACAACGTGTCGACCTCGTTCGCGCAGTGGCCCAACCTGCGCTGCAGGTCGCCGGCATCGTCCGGCGCCGGATGGCCGAGCAGGCGCTGGCTGCCGGCCTTGATCGGCGCGCGTTCGCCGGCCAGCCCCTGCCGCCTCAGCGCGGCGACAGCGCCGCCAGCAGGCCGCGCGCGGCGTTGAAGCGGTCCGCGGCTTCCGGCAGCGGCAGTTTCAGCTTCAGTTTGTCCGGCCCGTCCATCGCGTACAGCTTGGGCTGCTTCTGGATCATCTGGATGATGGTCATCGGATCGACGTGGGGCTTGGCCTCGAACACGATGCGGCCGCCGTTCTCGCCCAGTTCCAGCTTGCGGATGCCGAGCGCGTTGGCCTGCAGCTTGAGCTCGGCGATCGCGAACAGGTGCTTGACCGGATCCGGCAGCAGGCCGAAGCGGTCGATCATCTCCACCTGCAGCTCGCGCAGCTGCTCGCTGTCGCGGGCGCTGGAGACGCGCTTGTACAGGGTCAGGCGGGTGTGCACGTCGGGCAGGTAGTCGTCCGGGATCAGCGCCGGCACGTGCAGTTCCACTTCGGCGCCGCGCGCTTCCTCGCCGGCGTCCAGGTCCGGCAGCTTGCCCTGGCGGATGCTGCGCACCGCGCGTTCCAGCAGCTCGGTGTACAGGCTGAACCCGACCTCGGCCATCTGCCCGCTCTGGTCCTCGCCGAGCAGTTCGCCGGCGCCGCGGATCTCCAGGTCGTGGGTGGCCAGGGTGAAGCCGGCGCCGAGCTCGTCCATCGAGGCGATCGCGTCCAGCCGCTTCTGCGCGTCGCCGGTGATGCTGCGCCGGTCCGGCACCAGCAGGTAGGCGTAGGCGCGGTGGTGCGAGCGGCCGACGCGGCCGCGCAGCTGGTGCAGCTGGGCCAGGCCGAAGCGGTCGGCGCGGTTGATGACGATGGTGTTGGCGTTGGGGATGTCGATGCCCGATTCGATGATCGTGGTCGACAGCAGCACGTTGAAGCGCTGCTTCTGGAAATCCAGCATCACCCGTTCCAGCTCGCGCTCGGGCATCTGCCCGTGGGCGATGCCGATGCGCGCCTCGGGCACCAGCTCGCTCAGTTCGCGCTGCATGCGGCCGATGCTTTCCACGTCGTTGTGCAGGAAATACAGCTGGCCGCCGCGCGCCAGCTCGCGCTGGAACGCCTCGCGCAGCAGCGCGTTGTCCCAGGCGGTGACGAAGGTCTGCACCGCCAGCCGGTTCGGCGGCGCGGTGGCGATGATCGACAGGTCGCGCAGCCCGGCCATGGCCATGTTCAGCGTGCGCGGGATCGGCGTGGCGGTCAGGGTCAGCAGGTGCACGTTGGCGCGCAGCGCCTTCAGCGCTTCCTTCTGGCGCACGCCGAAGCGCTGTTCCTCGTCGACCACGACCAGGCCCAGGTCCTTGAACTTGACGTCCGGCTGCAGCAGCCGGTGGGTGCCGATGATGACGTCGATGCCGCCGTCGGCGACCTTCTCCAGCTCGGCCTTGATCTCCTTGGCGCTCTTGAAGCGCGACAGCACCTCCACCCGCAGCGGCCAGTCGGCGAAGCGGTCGCGGAAGTTGCGGTAGTGCTGTTCGGCCAGCAGCGTGGTCGGCACCAGCACCGCCACCTGCTTGCCGGCGCTGGCCGCGGCGAACGCGGCGCGCACCGCGACCTCGGTCTTGCCGAAGCCCACGTCGCCGCAGACCACGCGGTCCATCGGCTGGCTGCTGCCCAGGTCGCGCAGGGTGGCCTCGATCGCGGCCAGCTGGTCGCCGGTCTCCTCGAACGGGAAGCCGGCGGCGAACGGTTCGTACATGGCCCGGTCCACCTGCAGCGCCAGGCCGGCGCGGGCGCGGCGCCGCGCCTGGATCTCCAGCAGTTCGGCGGCCACGTCGCGCACCTTCTCGGCGGCGCGGCGCTTGGCCTTGCTCCACTGCTCGCCGCCCAGCGAATGCAGCGGCGCGGTCTCGGCCGAGGCGCCGGAGTAGCGGCTGATCAGGTGCAGCTGCGCGACCGGCACGTACAGGCGGTCGCCCTTGGCGTATTCGATCTCCAGGAACTCGCCGGGCATGCCGCCGGCATCGAGCACGATCAGCCCGCGGTAGCGGCCGACGCCGTGGTCCTCGTGCACGATCGGTGCGCCTTCGGTCAGCTCGCCGAGGTCGCGGATGATCGCTTCCGGCTCGCGCCCGGCGCGGCGCGTGCGCCGCGGCTGGCCGGCGCGTTCGGGGAACAGCTGGCGTTCGGTGAGCACCGCGATGCGCGGATCGTCGAGCGCGAAGCCGTCGTCCAGCGGCGCCACCGCGATGGCGAATGCTGCCGGCGCAACATCGAGTCCACCGGAGCCGCCGAGCCCCTCTCCCTGCGGCGACCGAAGGGAGTCCCCGTGGGAGAGAGGGGTTGGGGTGAGGGTATGCCCGCTCGCGGTCTGCTTCCGCGCGGCGGTGGAGGACGCGGACGAAGCAGCCGCCTGCTTCGACGAGGACCGCGCGGGCGGCGTACCCTCATCCGGCGCTTCGCGCCACCTTCTCCCGGTGGGAGAAGGGAGGAATGCGGCGAAATTGGGGATCACCTCGGGTTTCAGGTCCGCCGCGGCCAGCACTTCCAGCAGCGCTTCGCGGCGGCCCGGCGAGTCGGCGGCGATCAGCACGCGGCCCGCGTAGCTGCCGAGGAAGCTCTTCAGCGCTTCGGCCGGCGCCGCGTCCTTGGCCGCCACCGGCAGCGGCGGCAACGGCTGGTCGCCCAGCGCCTGCGCGTCGCCGATGCGCGGGTGGTCGGCGGCCCACACCTCGATGCGCGGCAGGCCGTTGAGCTTTTCGCGCAGCGTGTCCGGCGCCTGGTACAGCTCCTCGGGCGCCAGCAGCGGGCGCTCCACGTCGTGGCGGCGCTGCTCGTAGCGGTTCTGGGTCTGCGCCCAGAACGCGTCGGCGGCGGCGCCCACGCCCGGCGCGAGCAGCGGCAGCGCCGTCTCGCCCAGGTAGTCGAACAGGGTGGCGGTGGCATCGCGCGCCGGCGCGCCGGCGCTGCGTGGTTCCTGGAAGAACAGCGGCAGGTAGTACTCGATGCCCGACGGCGCCAGCCGCGCCTTCAGGTCCTGGTACAGCGCGCTGCGCCGCGTGTCCACGTCGAAGCGTTCGCGCAGCGTGGCCAGCACCCGCTCGACGCTGGCATCGTCCATCGGCACTTCGCGGCCCGGCAGCATCTTCACCGCCTGCACGTGGTCCAGCGAGCGCTGCGATTCCGGGTCGAAGGCGCGGATCGAGTCGATGTCCTCGTCCAGCAGTTCGACCCGCAACGGGGTCTCCGCGCCCATCGGGTACACGTCGAGCAGGCCGCCACGCACCGCGAAATCGCCCGGGTCCATCACCTGCGGCACGTTGCGGTAGCCGGCGCTCTCAAGGCGGCGCTTTTCCGCCTCCAGGTCCAGGCGCTGGCCCACGCGCAGGTCGAAGCTGCCGCCGACGATGTAGCGCAACGGCGCCACGCGCTGCATCAGCGTCTGCACCGGCACCACCACGATGCCTTGCTGCAGCGTCGGCAGCCGGTGCAGCGCCGACAGGCGCTGGCTGATGATGTCCGGGTGCGGGCTGAACTGGTCGTAGGGCAGGGTTTCCCAATCCGGGAACGGCACCACCGGCAGCTGCTGGTCGCCGGCCAGCAGCGTATGCAGGTCGGCTTCGATCTGGTGCGCGCTCTGGTTGTCGCGCGCGACCACCAGCAGCGGCCCGCGATGCGCCGCGGCGGCGCAGGCGATATGCCAGGCCAGTGCGGTCGAGGACGCAGGGGCGCGCCAGAAGGCGCGGAGCTGGCCGGATTTGGGCAGCGGCGGAACGGGGAAGGAAAGAGGCGCCATGGACCGACTAGTTTAGCAAGCTCGGGACCGGGGACTCGGGACTCGGGACCCGGAAAAGCAGAGCGCCATATGCGGCTTTGGCTCCTGCTCTTCCGGGTCCCCGGTCCCGAGTCCCGGGTCCCGGGCTTTCAATTGCCCAGTTCCAGCACCACGCGGACCAGGCCCGGGGTGTCGGGGTGCGGCATCGGCTGGAAGCCCAGCGACTCGGCCAGTTGCAGCATCGGCAGGTTGCTCTCCAGCACGTCGCCGTAGAGCCGGTCCAGGTACTTGCGCCGCGCCCACTTGACCAGCTTGCGCATCAGCTGCCGGCCCAGGCCCTGGCCGGCGACGAAGCTGCTGACCAGGATCGCGTACTCGGCCTCGCGGGTGCCGGGCGTGATCGCCGCGCGCGCCACCGCGCCGACCACCGCTTCGCCCGGCGGCAGCGGTTCGGCCGCGACCAGGGTCAGCTCGGTCTTCGGATTGGGATGGGTCAGCCGCTGCGCCATGTCCTCGGTCAGTTCCTGCACCGAATGCAGGAAGCGCTCGCGGATCTCGGTCGGCCCGAGCAGGCTGAAGGCGCCCTGCAGCGGTGCGCTGTCTTCCGGCCGGATCGGCCGGATCAGCAGCTCGCGGCCGCTGGGCAAGGTGAAGTTTTCATGCCACGGAGGCATGCGGTTGCGGGTAGCCATGGCCGGATGCTCCTCGACGAATCCTGGATTCTCGCATTACCCGGGGCGGGCGCCGTGAACGCTGCGCTCACCGCGTTTGCCTACCCTATGCGGGGATTTTCGATAAGGATAGGCCATGTCCGGCAGCGGCGATTCGCGGCGCGCCATTTTCTTCGCGCTCGGTGCCAACCTGGCCATCGCCCTGGCCAAGGGCGCGGCGGCGCTGGCCACCGGCTCGGGCGCGATGCTGGCCGAGACCGTGCATTCGCTGGCCGACTGCGGCAACCAGCTGCTGTTGCTGCTGGGCATGCGCCAGGCCAAGCGCCCGGCCAGCGCCGAGTATCCGCTGGGCTACGGCCGCGCGATCTACTTCTGGTCGTTCCTGGTGGCGGTGATGCTGTTCTGCATCGGCGGCATGTTTTCGGTGTACGAGGGCGTGCACAAGCTGCTGCAACCCGAGCCGCTGAGCAGTTGGGGCTGGGCGGTGGGCGTGCTGGGGTTCGCGCTGGTCGCCGAGGGCGTGTCGCTGCGCACCTGCCTGCAGGAGATCGCCAAGGTGCGCGGCGAGCGCTCGCTGTGGACCTGGTTCCGCGAGAGCCGCCAGGCCGAGCTGATCGTGATCTTCGGCGAGGACATGGCGGCGCTGCTCGGCCTGGCGCTGGCGCTGGCCGCGGTGCTGCTGACGGTGCTGACCGGCAATCCGTTGTGGGATGCGCTGGGCACCATCGCCATCGGCGCGTTGCTGGTCGTGGTCGCGGTGCTGGTGGCGATCGAGATCAAGGCGATGCTGATCGGGCAGAGCGTGGACCCGGCCCTGCAGCGGCAATTGCATGCGTTCTTCCAGGCGCAGCCGGAGATCGAGCGGGTGATCCACCTGATCGCGATGCAACTGGGCGAGGACGTGATGGTGTCGGTGCAGGCCACGCTGCGGCAGAAGCACGATGCGGCGGCGCTGCTCGCCGACATCACCCGCATCGAGCGCGAGTTGAAACAGCAGTTCCCGACGGTGCGCTGGAGCTTCTTCGAACCGGAGGCGGGCGCCGCCGCGGTCGCTTCCGGCACTTGAGCGGCATTGCTACAGTGGCGCCCGGTCCATCGCGGGCGACAACGGAATGAAGACCTCGAACGCTGTGCTGCTGTCCACCGTGATCACCCTGGGGTTGGTCGCGGCACTGGGCGGGCTGGTGCTGGGCGGCGGCTGGTGGCTCAAGCGCACCATGCAGGTGTCGCCGCCGCTCGCGCCATCGCCCCACGCGGCGCCCGCCGCGAAGGCGCAGGTGCAGGCCGACGCGGTACTGGCGCCGTACCGGCAACGCCTGGAGGCCACGCGCAGGCCGGTGGCGCAGGTGCGCCTGCAGCCGATGGCGCAGGACGATCGCCTGGCCAGCAAGGTCGGCGGGCGGCCGTACTGGACCGCGGACAAGCCGTACCCGCGCGACGCCCGCGGCCAGCCGCTGGCGCTGCTGGCGCAGGTGGACCTGGCGAAGCTGCCGCCGCTGCGCGGCTATCCCACGCACGGCATGCTGCAGTTCTTCATCGGCGGCGACGACTTCTATGGCGCCAACCTGGACGACGGCAACGACCTGGCCGCCTTGAGCGCGCAACGCAATTTCCGCGTGGTGTACTGGCCGCGGCCGGAGGCCTCGGCGCGGCAGGCCGAGGTGCCGTTGCCGGCCGCCGACACGCTGCCGTTCGATCCGGCGCATCCGCGGGCGATGCAGTTCACGGCCGGCGAGGAAACCATCGGCAGCAGCGACGTGCACGTCGAGCAGGCGCTGGGGCGGCCATTGGACGAGATCGCCGCTGCCTACGCTGGCCGCCATGCGCTGGCGCAGGATGACGTGGACGAGGCGCTGTACGAGGCCTTGAATCGCAGCGGGCACAAGCTCGGCGGCTATCCCGAGTTCACCCAGGAGGATCCGCGCAAGGCGCAGGACGCGCAGGTCCTGCTGCTGCAGCTGGACAGCGACGAGGAGATGATGTGGGGCGACAGCGGCATCGCCAACTTCTTCATCGATCCGGCCGACCTGCAGCGCGCCGATTTCAGCCGGGTCGCCTACAACTGGGATTGCTATTGACCCGGCACCGTGCGCGGTTGCGAGGTGGCGGGCGCCCCACGCGCCGCCTCACTCCTCGCGCTTGAGCCACTCCAGGCGCGTCGATGCGCCGGCTTCGCCCAGATGCGTCTTCAGTGCCGGCAACGCGCTCGCCAGGGCCTGCTCGAACTGCCATGGCGGATTCAGCAGCAGCATGCCGCTGCCGTTGAGCCGCAGCGGCGAATCGTCCTGGCGCACCTGCAATTCGGCCAGCAGCACCGACTTGGCCGGCATCGCCGCGGCCTTGCGGAAGAACGGCTGCAGGCTGCGGCGCTGCTTGATCGGGTACCAAACCGCGCACATCGCCTGCGGCCAACGGGTCAGGGTCTCGCGCAGGGCCGCGGCGATCAGCGGGTATTCGGCGTCCTGCGATTCGTAGGGCGGATCGATCAGCACCAGGCCACGGCCGATCTTGGTCGCGCCGGCCTTGGGCGGCACGAACGCCTTGATCGCCGCATAGCCGTCGCCGGCATGCACCTGCACGCGGCGGTCGTTGCCGAACAGCGCCTTCAGCTCGGCCGCTTCCTCGGCCTGCAGCTCGCAGGCGGCGAGCCGGTCCTGCTCGCGCATCGCCTGGGCGACCAGCAGCGGCGAGCCGGGATAGGCGACCAGGGCGCCGACCGGATTGTCGGCCTGCACCGCGCGCAGGTAGCGTTCCAGCACCTCCGGCAGGGTCGGCTGGCCCATCAGTTTGAGCACCCCGGCCGCGGCCTCGCCGGTCTTGCGCGCCTCGCTGGCGGCGAACAGGTAGCGGCCGCGCCCGGCATGGGTGTCGAGCACGAAGAACGGGCTGTCCTTGCGCTTGAGCGCATCGATCAGCGCGAGCAGTACGGTGTGCTTGAGCGCGTCGGCATGGTTGCCGGCGTGGTAGGCGTGGCGATAGTTCATCGCGGCAGTGTACGGGCGGGCGGGGGTTGCGGCTATGCTGCGCGCCATGTCCGCGCCCGCCGCCCCCTGTGTCCTCGTCGTCGAGGACGAATCCGCCATCGCCGATACCGTGCTGTACGCCTTGCGCAGCGAGGGCTACCAGGTGCGGCACTGCCTGCTCGGGCGCGAGGCGCTGGCGCAGGCGCGCGCCGGCGGCATCGACGTGGTGGTGCTCGACGTCGGCCTGCCGGATATCGGCGGCTTCGAGGTGTGCCGCGAACTGCGCAGCTTCAGCCAGGTGCCGGTGATCTTCCTGACCGCGCGCAACGACGAGATCGACCGCGTGCTCGGCCTGGAGCTGGGTGCCGATGACTACATGGCCAAACCGTTCTCGCCGCGCGAACTGGTGGCGCGGGTGCGTGCGCGGCTGCGGCGGCCGGCGCCTGCGGCGAGCGCGGAGGCGGCGCCGGGCTGGCAGCGCCACGGCGCGTTCGCGATCGACCGCGACGGCCGCCGCATCCACTACGACGCGGTCGCCCTGGACCTGACCCGTTACGAATACGCGCTGCTGGCCGCGCTGCTGCAGCGGCCCGGCGCCATCCTCAGCCGCGCGCAACTGATGGACCGCGGCTGGGACAGCAGCGCCGACAGCGCCGACCGCACCGTGGACACCCACATCAAGACCCTGCGCGCCAAGCTGCGCGCGGCCGGCGCCGCGCACGATCCGATCCGCACCCATCGCGGCCTCGGCTACGCGCTGGAGCAATGAGATGCGGCTGGGGCTGAAGCTGTTCCTGGGCTTCTTCCTGATCGTCGGCGTCGCCGCGTTCTTCGTGATGCGGGTGTTCGTCAACGAGGTCAAGCCCGGCGTGCGCCAGGCGATGGAGTCGACCCTGGTGGACGCGGCCAACGTGCTGGCGCAGATGGCCGCCAGCGACCTGAAGGCCGGGCGCATCGACAGCGGCGCCTTCGCCCGCGACCTCGGCGCGGCGCAGCGGCGCAATCCGCGCGCGATGGTGTGGCGCTTCCCCAAGCGCAGCGTCGACTACCGGGTCACCATCACCGATGCGGCCGGCGTGGTGGTGTTCGATTCGCGCGGACAGGACCTGGGCCGCGACAACTCGCGCTGGAACGACGTCTACCGCACCTTGCGCGGCGAGTACGGCGCACGCTCCAGCGCCGAGGGCGACGGCGACCCCAACCACACGGTGATGCACGTGGCCGCGCCGATCTACGATCCGGCCGACGGCCGGCGCCTGATCGGCGTGCTGACCCTGTCGCAGCCCAACCGCAGCATCGAGCCGTTCATCGTCGCCAGCCAGCGCAGCATCCTGCTGCGCGGCGCCTGGCTGATCGGCATCTCCGCGCTGATCGGGCTGCTGATGACCTGGGGCCTGCTGCGCGGCATCGGCCGGCTCAACCGCTACGCGCAGGCGGTCAGCGCCGGCGAGCCGGTGCCGCCGCCGCCGCCGCGCCGCGACGAGATCGGCGACCTCGGCCGCGCGCTGGAGACGATGCGGCGCAAGCTCGAGGGCAAGGCCTATGTCGAGCAGTACGTGCAGTCGCTGACCCACGAGATGAAGAGCCCGCTGGCGGCGATCCGCGGCGCCGCCGAACTGCTGCAGGAGCCGCTGCCGGACGCGGAGCGGCAACGCTTCGTGCGCAACATCGCCGAGCAGCAGCAGCGCCTCACCGAGACCATCGACAAGCTGCTGGCGCTGGCCGAGGTGGAGCAGCACGGCTGGCTGCAGCGGCGCGAGCGCATCGCGCTGGCGCCGCTGTTCGCGCAGTTGGCCGAGGCGCTGGCGCCGCCATTGCGCGCCAGCGGCGTGCGGCTGCAGGTAGGCACGCCGGAGCCGGAACTGGCATTGGCCGGCGATCCCTACCTGCTGCGCCAGGCCTTGCACAACCTGCTCGACAACGCGGTCGCGTTCTCGCCCGCCGGCGGCACGGTCGTGTTGCGCGCCGAGCGCGCCGCGGACGCGCGCATCGCCTTGCTGGTGGAGGACGCCGGTCCGGGCGTTCCCGATTACGCGCTGGAGCGGGTCTTCGAGCGCTTCTATTCGCTGGCGCGGCCGGCGAGCGGGCAGCGCAGCTCCGGCCTGGGCCTGCCGTTCGTGCGCGAGGTGGCGCGGCTGCACGGCGGCGAGGCGAGCCTGCGCAACCGCGAGGAGGGCGGCGCGGTGGCGCGGCTGTCGCTGCCGGCGGGGTGAGTGGCGGCGTTGCGTATCCGGTCTCCCTGCAGGAGGGGTTTCGGCCTCGGCAGGGGACTGACGACGTTGCGGTTCGCGACTTCGCTCGTCGCGACTGAAGTCGCTCCCACAGGGGGGGGCTTCGGTACTCGGGAGTGTGCTGCAGGAGGGGCTTCGGCCCCGACAGGGGACTGACGACGTTGTGGTTCGCGACTTTGCTCGTCGCGACTGAAGTCGCTCCCACAGGGGGGGGGCTTCGGTACTCGGGAGTGCGCTGTAGGAGGGGCTTTGGCCCCGGCAGGGACATGATGGCGTTGCGGTTCCTGGCTTCGCTCGTCGCGGCTGAAGCCGCTCCTACAAGGGCCTTCGCGGCCTGATGGGTGCACTGTAGGAGGGGCTTCAGCCCCGACAAGGTCGATCACCAAGCGTTCGCCCCGACCTCGGGCGCGAAAGCGGCCGCATCGGCGGATGGGCTGTGCAGTCCGGCATCCAGCGCGCACGCCACCCACTTCACACTCGCTTCAAATTCGCCTCAAACCCCGCACACGCGGGCGCGGCACCCTGGCGTCCTCCATCACCGAGGACCGTCGATGAAATCCCTCAAGCTCGTCCTGCGATTCGCCACCATCGGCGGATTGATCCTGTTGCTGCTGATCCCGCTGCTGATGATCCGCGGCACCGTGCAAGACCGCCAGCGCTACCGCGACCAGGCGGTGGAGCGCGTATCGCAAAGCAAGGCCGGCGAGCAGCGCCTGCTCGGCCCGCTGCGGGTGATCCCGTGGACCCAGGTGCGCGATGTCGCGGTGGTCGACGCCGACGGCAAGCGCAGCGTCAAGCGCGAAACCGAGACCGGCTACGACCTGCAGACGCCGCGGCATCTGGCGATCGACGGCGAACTCAAGCCCTCGCAACGCAGCATCGGGCTGTTCAAGGTGCAGGTGTACAGCTGGCATGCGCGGCTCAAGGCGCAGTTCGACGACCTGGACTACGACGCGGTCGAGGGCCGCAGCTACGGCCAGCCCTATCTGGTGATCGGCATCCAGGACGTGCGCGGCCTGGTCGGTACGCCCAATCTGCGTACCGACGGCAAGGCGCTGGCGCTGCAGCCGGGGTCGCGGGCGCTGGCCGGCCTGTCCAAGGGCGTGCATGCGCTGCTGCCGGCGCTGGCCGATACGCAGCAGGGCCGGCTCACCGACCTGCACAGCGTGGAGATGGAGTTCGTTCTGGACGGCACCCAGGGGCTGTCGATCGTGCCGGTCGGCGACGACAACCAGATCGCGCTGAGCTCGCCGTGGCCGCATCCGCTGTTCGGCGGCCGCTTCCTGCCCAACGAGCGCAGCATCGGCGAGAAGGGCTTCCAGGCCAGCTGGGCGCTGTCGTCGCTGGCCACCGGCGCGCAGGCGCAGCTGTTCTCGGGCGGCGACATCGATGCGCTGCGCGTGGACCTGGTCGATCCGGTCGACGTCTACACCCAGGCCGATCGCGCCAGCAAGTACGGCATCCTGTTCGTGGTGCTGACCTTCGTCGCCTTCGCCCTGTTCGAGCTGATCAAGCGCCTGCCGATCCATCCGCTGCAATACCTGCTGGTCGGCCTGGCGCTGGCGATCTTCTTCCTGCTGCTGCTCAGCCTGTCCGAACACATCCCGTTCTGGCAGGCCTACCTGGTCTCGGCGGTGGCCTGCATCGGCCTGCAGTTCTTCTACCTGTCCGGGGTGTTGCGCAGCCGCGGCCGCGCCGCCGCCTTCGCCAGCATGCTCACCGTGCTGTACGGCGCGCTGTACGGATTGCTGGCGTCGGAAGACAACGCCCTGCTGATGGGCTCGCTGCTGCTGTTCGGCATCCTCGCCGCGATCATGTGGATCACCCGCAGGATCGACTGGTACGAACTCGGCGCGGCCTTGCGCTGAGCCGGCACGCGACCAGGACCCCGCCATGTCGGCGCACACCCATCTGCATCGTCGCGTCCAGACCCTGTTGCCGGACGCCTTGGACACCCGCGGCCTGCACCGCGGCAATGCCGGCGCCGCGCTGGCGCGCAGCGCGCAGGCGGCGCTGGTCACCGCCGCCGACCGCGGCGGCGCGCTGTGGCTGCGGCTGAGCGAACGCAGCCGCGACGCGCTGGCCGCGCACGGCCTGGCGTTCCTGGCGGCGGCGCTGCAGGCCCGCGCCGCCTTGCCGGGCGAGGCCGAGCCGTGGCGCTACTGCGCCTGGCGCGCGCTGCGCCGCGACTCGGCCTGGGCGCAGGCCGCCGCGCAGGACGCGCAGGCAAGCCACGGCCCCGGGTTCGTGACCTGGGAAGCGCAAGGACGCGCGCGGTTGCTGGTGCTGCCGGCACAGGCGGCGCTGCTGTGCCGATGGTGGAGATGAGCGCGCGACGGCGTTGGCACGAGCGCCGTTTCGCCTGGCGTGCGCGCTGCCGGCCAGCGTGATCGCCGGTCGCGGTCACGCACCGGCACCCGACATGGACCGGCAAGGGCGATAGCGCGACGCAATCGCGGCCACGGACGCCGCCGCCGCAACAGCGGGCAGGAGGCCCAACGCCAGGGACCGCGCCATGGAGGGAGCGAGTGGGCAAACCCGATCGCACGAGGCGATCGCGGCCACGGATGCCGCCGCAGGACGCACCACCGGGCAGGAGGCCCGGCGCCAGGGACGGCGCCATGGAGGGAGCGAGTGGGCAAACCCGATCGCACGAGGCGATCGCGGCCACGGATGCCGTCGCAGGACGCACCACCGGGCAGGAGGCCCGACGCCAGGGACGGCGCCATGGAGGGAACGGGCAAATCCGATCGCATGAGGCGATCGCGGCTACGGATGCCGCCGCAGGACGCAATAGCGGGCAAGAGGCCCGACGCCAGGGAGGGCGCCATGGACGGCGCAAGCCATCGCGGCCATGGACGCCGCGGCACCACGCAGGACCGGGCAAGGAGGCCCCGCGCCAGGGATGGCGGCAGGAGTGAATCGAGCAGGGCAGCGCCAAGCCGGCAGCGCCAGGGAAACGCCTGCGGTAGAGTCCACGGATGGACTCTCCGCTCCCCATCCAGCGCCTGCGCGGCGCGCAGATCGCTCCGTTCCTGGACGACGTCGCGCGGTTGCGCATCGCCGTGTTCCGCGACTGGCCGTACCTGTACGCCGGCGACCTGGACTACGAGCGCGAGTATCTGTCCGCCTACGCCGCGTCGCCCGACAGCGTGTTCGTGCTGGCGCGCGACGGCGACCGCGTGATCGGCGCCTCCACCGGGCTGCCGCTCGCCGACGATGCCGAGGCGTTCGGCGCGGCCTTCGCCGGCAGCCCCATCGCGGTGTCGGACGTGTTCTATTTCGGCGAATCGGTGCTGTTGCCGGCCTATCGCGGCCGCGGCGTCGGCCACGCCTTCTTCGATCATCGCGAAGCGCATGCGCGCGCGCTCGGCCGCTTCGCCCTGACCGCGTTCTGCGCGGTGGACCGCGACTCCGACGATCCGCGGCGTCCGCCCGGCTACCGCGGCAACGACGCGTTCTGGCACAAGCGCGGCTACCTGCGGCAGCCGTCGCTGCGCATGCAGCTGGCGTGGGACGAACTGGAGCGCGGCGAGATCCTGCACACCCTGAGTTTCTGGACCCGGCCACTGGAGCCCGCCGCATGAAGATCGCCGTCGCCAAGTACCCGATCGGCGCGCCGGTCGATTTCGCCGCCTTCGCCGACAAGCAGGCGGCCCTGATCGGCCAGGCCGCGCAGGCCGGCGCGCAGCTGGCGGTGCTGCCGGAATACCTGTCGCTGGAACTGGCCGCGACCTTCGCCAGCGCCGTGTCCGAGGACCTGCCGGCCTCGCTGGCGGCGATCCAGGCGCTGCACCCGCAGTACCTGGCGCTGTTCGCGCAGCTGGCGCAGCGGCATCGCCTGCACCTGGTCGCCGGCAGTTTCCTGCTGGCCAGCGGCGAGGGCCGCTACCGCAACCGCGCCTACTGGTTCGCGCCCGACGGCCGCCACGGCTGGCAGGACAAGCTGCAGCTGACCGGCTTCGAGAAGGCCACCGGCCTGATCGACGGCGGCGACGCGCTGAAGGTGTTCGCGGCGGGCGACGACGTGCGCGCCGGCGTGGCGGTCTGCTACGACAGCGAGTTCCCGCTGCCGGTGCGCGCCCAGTACGAGGCCGGCGCGCGCCTGCTGGTGGTGCCCAGCTGCACCGACACCGAGGCCGGCGCCACCCGCGTGCGCATCGGCTGCCTGGCGCGTGCGCTGGAGAACCGCATCTTCGTCGCCCAGTCGGTGACCGCCGGCCTGGCCGAATGGAGCCCGGCGCTGGACGTGAACACCGGCGAGGCGGCGATCTACGCGCCGATGGACGCCGGTTTCCCGGCCGACGGCATCGTCGCGCAGACCCAGGGCGAGCAGGTCTGGGCGCTGGCCGACCTGGACTTCGCCGCGTTCGAGGCCAGCCGCGCCCGCGCCCAGGTCGCCAACGACCGCGACTGGCGCGGCCAGCTGGCCCCGGCCATCGTGCGCGCGGAGCTGGCCGGGTTCGACCAAGTCGGCGGGCCGTCCGTCCCGGAGTAGGCCCAGGCAGGTCCGTCAGCCGCCGCTGCGCGCACGGCCTCGAACCGCCGCCGCGAACGCAAGGCGCCGCGGCCAGCCCGGGCAGCACACGCCATGCGAACGCGCGATGCGCTTTGCTGCGCTTCCGACCCAACCGGTGCACTCCCTCGATGCCCAAGACCCTGCTGCCGCATGCCGTGCGCCTGGAATTCGCGCCCGGCGCGCTGGTCCACGCCAACCTGTCCGGCGCCGCCTTCACCGACGACTGGCTGTGGGTGGCCGGCGACGAAGCCTGCGCGGTCGATCGCCTGCACGCCCTGGCGCCGGTCGGCGACGAGGCGCTGCGCTTCGGCGATGGCCGCAGTTTCGCCCTCGGCGACCTGCTCGACCTGCCCGGTGACCACGACGAGGAGGCCGACCTGGAAGGCATGGCGCTGTCGCCCGGCTACCTGTGGGTGGTCGGCTCGCACGGCATGAAGCGCAAGAACGCCAAGCCCGATCGCGACGACGCCGACAACGGCAAGCGCCTGGCCAAGCTCAAGCTCGACGCCAACCGGCGCCTGCTCGCCTGCCTGCCGATCGAGCGCGCCGCCGACGGCGCGCCGCAGCTGGTGCGCGACGCCGCCGACGGCCGCCGCGCGCTGCGGCTGAAGGGCGACGCCAGGCACAACCAGCTCACCGAGCTGCTGGAGGACGATCCGCACTTCGGCGCCTATCTGAAGATCCCCGGCAAGGACAACGGCTTCGATATCGAAGGCATGGCGGTGGACGGCCAGCGCCTGCTGCTGGGCCTGCGCGGCCCGGTGCTGCGCGGCTGGGCCGGGCTGCTGGAGATCGCGGTCGAAGCCCACCACGACCACCTGCGGCTGGTGCCGCTGGACGAGGCGGGCACCCTGCTGCGCAAGCATTTCCTGCAACTGGGCGGACTCGGCGTGCGCGACCTGCATTTCCACGGCGAGGACCTGTACCTGCTGGCCGGCCCGACCATGGTGCTGAACGGCGAGATCCGCCTGTTCCGCTGGCCCGGCGCGCGCGCGGCGCTGGCCGCCAACCGCGCGCCGGTACGGTTCCAGCGCGAACTGGTCAAATCGCTGGAGCTGCCGCATGGCGAGGACAGCGACCGCGCCGAAGCGCTGTGCAACCTGCCGCCGGCGCTGGCCGGCGGCGTGCCGACGTGGCTGGTGCTGTACGACGCGCCGGGGCCGGCGCGCAGCGACGGCGAATGCGTGGTGCATGGCGATCTGCTGCGCTAGCGCAGATCACGGCCATCGATGGATCGTGTGTGGGAGCGACTTCAGTCGCGACGGGGCTTTTCCGGTAACGCCCGTCGCGACTGAAGTCGCTCCCACAGCGAAAGGTGTCCATGCGATGTCGGAGCCGGCACCGCACCGCCTCCGGGCAACACAAGGCCTGGCGGGGTAAAATCGCCCGATTCCCGTTTGCTCCGAGCGTTCCATGGCCTGCCGTACCCGTTTCGCCCCCAGTCCCACCGGTTACCTGCACATCGGCGGCGCGCGCACCGCGCTGTACTGCTGGCTGGAGGCGCGCCACCGCGGCGGCGAGTTCGTGCTGCGCATCGAGGACACCGACCGCGAGCGCAGCACCCAGGCGGCGATCGACGCCATCCTGGAAGCGATGGACTGGCTCGGCCTGGACTACGACGAAGGCCCGGTCTACCAGACCCAGCGCATCGCCCGCTACCAGGAAGTGGCCGAGCAGCTGCTCGCCGCCGGCAAGGCCTATTACGCCTACGAGACCCGCGAGGAGCTCGACGCGATGCGCGAGGCGGCCATGGCCAAGCAGGAAAAGCCGCGCTACAACGGCGCCGCGCGCGAGCAGAACCTGCCGTACCGCGACGATCCGAACCGGGTGATCCGTTTCAAGAACCCGGACGGCGGCAGCGTGGTGTTCGACGACCTGATCAAGGGCCGCATCGAGATCGCCAACAGCGAGCTCGACGACATGGTGATCTTCCGCCCCGACGGCTACCCCACCTACAACTTCGCGGTGGTGGTGGACGACTGGGACATGGGCATCACCGAGGTCATCCGCGGCGACGACCACATCAACAATACCCCGCGCCAGATCAACATCTACCAAGCGCTGGGCGCGCCGGTGCCGAAGTTCGCGCACATGCCGATGATCCTGGACGAGCAGGGCGCCAAGCTGTCCAAGCGCACCGGCGCGGCCGACGTGATGCAGTACAGGGACGCCGGCTACCTGCCGCACGCGCTGATCAACTACCTGGCGCGGCTGGGCTGGTCGCACGGCGACCAGGAACTGTTCGGCCGCCAGGAGCTGATCGACCTGTTCGACGTCAAGGACGTCAATTCCAAGGCCGCGCGGCTGGACATGGCCAAGCTCGGCTGGGTCAACCAGCACTACCTGAAGACCGACGACCCGGCCACGATCGCGCCGCAGCTGGAGTACCAGCTGGCCAAGCTCGGCATCGACCCGGCGACCGGCCCGGCCGCCGCCGACGTGGTGCTGGCGCTGCGCGAGCGCGTGCAGACGCTGAAGGACATGGCCGAGAAGGCGGTGGTCTGGTACCGGCCGCTGGAGATCTACGACGAGGCCGCGGTGGCCAAGCACCTGAAGCCGGGCGCCGAGCTGGCGCTGGGCAAGGCGCGCGAACTGCTGGCCGCGCTGGGGCAGTGGAGCGTGGACGGCGTGTCCGCCGCGCTGCACGATGCCGCCGCCGCGCTGGAGATCGGCATGGGCAAGGTGGCGCAGCCGCTGCGCGTGGCCATCACCGGCACCCAGGTCAGCCCGGACATCTCCTACACGGTGTACCTGGCCGGCCGCGAGCAGGCCTTGAAACGCATCGACGCCGCGCTCATCAAGATCCCAGCGGGAAGCTGATTCCCCGGAGAACCGCCATGTCCAGCAAGAAGACCGCCTGCACCGAGCCGCACCACCACGTCCACGACGCCGACGACTTCGTCAAGGTGGTGGAGCGGGTGAGCCGCGAACGCGGGCTGCGGCTGACCCCGATCCGCGCCAACGTGCTGCGCCTGATCGCCGAGGCGGGGCGCCCGGTGAAGGCCTACGACCTGCTGGAATGGGTGCGCGAGGGCAAGAGCGTGGGCGCCGACGCGCCGCCCACCGTGTACCGCGCGCTGGATTTCCTGATGGCCAACGGCTTCGTGCACAAGCTCGAGTCGGTCAACGCCTTCGTCGCCTGCCACCATCCCAGCAGCGCGCAGCACTCGGTGCCGTTCCTGATCTGCGACCGCTGCCACAGCGCGGTCGAGCTGGAGGACCGCGACGTGGTCGCGCAACTGGAACAGCGCGCCAAGGCGCTGGGCTTCCAGCCGCAGGCGCAGACCCTGGAAGTGCACGGGCTATGCGCGCGCTGCGCCGGCTAGGGCGCTACGCCTTGGTGTAGCGCCGGACCCTTGTCGTGCCGGCGCGTTCGATCCGTTGCACCGGTACGCGGAGCTTGCGCCGCCCGCATCAGCCACGATCCAGCACATCGCCGAAGCGGAGCCGTGTCCACGCTTCGGCCGCCGCCCGCGCCAGCGCCTGCGACTCGCTGCCGCCCTCGGCCATGCTGGTATCGCCGCGCGGATCGATGACTTCCCATTCCCAGGTCCGCGCTCTGTTGGGCAGCCACACCGCGAGCAGCAGCGCAGGCAGCTCCGGCTTGCCGGTGGCCACGTCGCAGCGCCAGATCGGCAGGTCCGCCAGCGCATCGCGCTGCCAGCGCGGCCGCGGCTGCAGTCGCGCGCACGCCAGCGGCGTGGCGGGGGCCGCGTGCGTGGAGCGGATCGGGTCGGTGGTCTTGTGCATGTTCGCTCCTTCTGTGTCCGAGAAGGCGTGCCGGGAGACATGCGAGACCCCATCGGACACACCTGCGTCGACCGGCGTTGCCGGTGGCTGGTGTCGCGGGTGCCCGATTGGCTGAGATGCCGCCGCGGGGTGCGGCGACGGCCGGGCTACCATCCGGCCTGCTCTCTTTCGACCGCCGCAGCGTACCCATTCCGTGGTGCCGCGACAAGCGCTTTTTTTCATTTCAAACTATTGTTTTTGAAGGAGATGTGTGAGCAATCCGGGCGCCGAGGGGCCTGTCCGCCAAGGGCCGGTCGCGCCGATGTTGCCGCTGCCGGGCCGGCACGCGCCGGCGCGATCGCCCGCGTGCTGGCGTCGAGGCGCGCGCCGCACAGCCACGCCGCCACCACGTGCATGCAACCTCGCTCGCTGTGCTTGCGCGCACGATGGCAACGGCATCCCTTGGCTTGGGGCTGGCGCGCGGGCGTCGCGGCGGCGCCGCGAGAGCCGCATCGCCACGGCAACAGGCAGTGGCGGCGCGCTGCCATTCTCCTGCACAGCGGCGCCAGGCTGCGCCTAGCTTGTCCTTCGATTTGGGGGAGCGGCGTCATCGGGGGCAGCGCCGGCGCGCCGCAGCGCGCCTGGTGGCGCCGCGTCCTGTCGCTGGGGCCGACCGCCGCCGCTAGGCGCGTGCCTGCGGCGGCGTCTTCGCGCCCCACAGCGCATAGAACAGCACGTACAGCTCGCACACCGCGGTGAGCAGGAAGGCCTGCTGCAGGCCGACGTGGTCGGCCAGCCAGCCTTGCACCACCACCAGCGCGCCACCGGCGATGGCCATGATCAGCAGGCCGGAACCTTCCTCGGTGAGCGGGCCCAGGCCCTTGATGCCGAGGGTGAAGATGGTCGGGAACATGATCGAGTGGAACAGGCCCACCGCGATCAGCGACCACATCGCGACGTGGCCGGTGCTGAACACGGTCAGCAGAATCACCGCGAACGCGCCGACCGAGAACAGCGCCAGCACCGTTTCCGGCGCAATGCGGCGCATCAGCGCGCTGCCGGCGAAACGGCCCACCATCATCCCGCCCCACAGCAAAAACAGGTAATGCGACGCCTGTTCGTGGGTGAGGTTGCCGATGTGCGGCTGCGACACGAAGTTGATGAACAGGTTGGACACGCCGATCTCGGCGATCAGGTAGATGAAGATGGCCGGGATGCCGAGCACCAGGTTGCGGTGCCGCCACAGCGAATGGCTGGCGCGCTGCGCGCCGGTGGCGCGTTGGGTGGCCTGGCCGAGCGCGGGCAGCTTGAAGCGGGCGATGACCACCGCCAGCAGCACCAGGACCACGGCGACGATCAGGTAGGGCAGCTGCACCGACTGCGCGTCGGCCAGGCGTTCGGCCTGGGTCAGCACCGCCTCGCCCTTGGCGGTGCCCGAGGCCGAACGGCCCAGGATCAGGTAGCCGCCGAACAGCGGCGCCAGCGTGGTGCCGACCGAGTTGAACGCCTGCACCAGGTTGAGCCGCGCCGAGGCGGTGTCCGGGCTGCCGATGACGGCGACATACGGATTGGCCGCGACCTGCAGCAAGGTGATGCCGCTGGCGATCACGAACAGCGAGCCGAGGGTGATGCCGTACGAGACCAGCCGCGCGGCCGCGATCATGCCCAGCGCGCCAAGCGCCATGATGCCCAGGCCGATCACCAGCGCGCGCTGGTAGCCGATGCGCTCGATCAGCTTGGCCGACGGCAGCGAGGCGAAGAAGTAGGCGATGAACCAGACCGACTCGATCAGCGTGGCCTGGGTGTAGCTCAGCTCGAACACGCTGCGCAGGTGCGGCAGCAGCGTGTTGTTGATGACGGTGATGAAGCCCCACATGAAGAACAGCGAGGCCAGCAGCGACAGCGCGGCGCGGTAGGACGGCGCATTGCCGGCGATCGGCGCGGAGTGGGAGAGCGGAGCCGCCGGCCCCATCGGTCCTGCCATTGTGCGTGCTTCCTCAGCGGTGGTGCGGTGCGTGTGTCGGTGGGCGCGCAAGCCTGCGTTGGCGTGCCTTGCCGCGGCAGCGCGGCGCAGCCGTCGTGCGCGTTGCCGCGTTTGGCGCAGCGCCATCCAACGAGGCCGCGGCGCCGGCGCAGGGCCGAGGATAGGCGGCGCCGTCGGCGGGCGACCAATGATTTAAATCGCGGCGGCCATACGATTATTGCAATGCTGCGCTGCAACGTCGGCTGCGCTGGCGGCGCTCTGCGACCAGGTATCCGGTGGCAGGTATGCCGTCGTCGCCTTCGCCGATGGAAGCGGAATGCCGCGCGCATGCGGCCACGGTTTATCCTGGCGGCGCGCATCGCCGTGCGCGGACGGAAGCGGCCGGCGCGCACACGATGGCACGCAGCGCTCCGCACGCCTTGCCGGTACGCTACGCGTGTTGCCTGACCTCGCCAGCCACCGGACTCCCATGCACCACCTCGTCGTGCCGCTGTTGGTTGCCGATGTACGCCAGGCCGCCGCGTTCTATGTGGCGGCCGGCCTGTGCGCCGCGGATGCGGTGGCGTTGAGCGACGAGGCGGATCCGCGGCGCGCGCTGCTGCAGCTGGCGGCCGGGCCGGGCCTGCGCCTGCAGCGCTGCGACGATCCCGCGGTGCTGCGCTACCTGCGCGCGCAGTCGCCGCAGTTGGAGATCGGCCAGGCCGACATCGCCGCGCTGGTGTCGCGGATCGGTACGCAGTTGCGCCAGGGCGACATCGTCGGCGGCAACGCGACCGACTGCTACCAAGGGCCGCTGGAGTATCCCGGCGGGCAGGCGCTGTTCTTCGCCGATCCGTCCGGCAATCGGTTGGTGTTCATGGACTGGTAGCGAGGCACGGCGATGCGCCAGGCCGTGCCGGTCGAACCCGCGCGCTGCCGCCGCCGCGGCACGCGTTTGCAATGCGGTTGCTTAGCCCGCCGCGCGTTGCCTGCGGCCGCTACATCGCCCGGAACAGCGGCAGATAGCTGCGGCTGACGGGCAGGGTTTCCGGCCGGCCGCGCAGATGGATCTGCGCGGTTTCGTTGTCGTGGCGGACCACGTGCCCGATCGCATGCAGGTTGACCACCACCGAGCGGTGCACCTGCTGGAAGCACGCAGGATCCAGTTGCGCCGCCAGTTCCTTGAGCGGCGTGGCGACGATCGCCTCGCATGCCTGGCCGCTCTCGTTGCGCCATGCCACGCAGGTGTACTTGCTGTCCGAGCGCAGGTAGTCGATCGACTCCACCGCGATCAGGCGCAAGGTGTTGCCGGCCTGGGCATGCAGCCAGCGCAGCGGCGCGCGCGGTTCCGGCACCGCCAGTTGCAGCGCCAGCCGGCGCAGCTGTTCGGCGATATCGGCGGCCGGTTGCGCGGCCTGCAGCCGTTGCTGCAGGCGTTCGACGGTGGCCGACAGGCGCGCGTCCTGCACCGGCTTGACCAGGTAGTCCAGTGCGCCCTCGGTGAACGCCTGCACCGCGTAGTCGTCGTAGGCGGTGACGAACACGATGTGCGCACGGCGGCCGATCTGCTGCGCGGCCTGGACCCCGGACAGCCCGGGCATCTGGATGTCGAGGAAACAGATCTGCGGCTGCCGCTCCTCGAACAGGCGTACCGCGTCCCTGCCGTTGCGCGCCTCGGCGGCGATCTGCAACTCCGGCCACAGGCGCGCCAGTTGCCGTTTCAGCGCTTCGCGCAGCAACGGCTCGTCGTCGGCGATCAGTGCGCTCGGCGGGGTGGGCATCAGGCGTCCGCCGCCAGCGGGAAACCGATGTCGGCGCGCGTGCCGTGCGGCAGATGCGCCGCCACCTGCAGGTCCGCGCCGGCGCCGAAGCTGAGCGCGAGCCGGTCGCGCAAGGTGGCCAGGCCGGTGCCCAGGCCTTGCCCGCTCGCGCCGAGTCCGGCGCCGCTGTCCTCCACCCGCAGATGGCAGCGGCCGCCGTCGCGCCAGATGCGGATGACGATGCGGCCGCCGTCCTCCGCCGGATCGATGCCGTGCTTGACCGCGTTCTCCACCAGGGTCAGCAGGGTCAGGGTCGGGCAGCGGACGGCGTGCAGCGACGCGTCCGTCTCGATCGCGTACTGCAGCCGATCCGGCATGCGCATGTACATCAATTCCAGGTAGGCGCGGACCAGCGCCAGCTCCTCGCCCAGGGTGGTGGTCGGTTCGTGCAGCCGCGGCACCGCGGCGTGCAGGTAGGCGATCAGGCTGCGCATCAGCTCCGCTGCCTTGGGCGAGCCGATGTCGATCAGTGCCTGCACGTTGGCCAGGGTGTTGAACAGGAAATGCGGCGCGACCTGGCGCTGCAACAGGTGCAGGCGCGCATCCAGCGCCTCGCGTTCCAGTTCGCTGCGTTCCAGTTCGAAGGCCAGCGCCTGATGGCGGGCCAGCGCGTCCTTCTGCCTGACCAGGGCGGCCAGCGCCGTCCACGGTGCGATCAGCACGCCGGTCACGGTCAGCATGAGAAAGCCGGACAGCCGCTCCTGGTCCTGCCAGAACGGCGGCGCGCCATGCCTGGTCAGGCCGACGTAGATCAGCAGCGTGGTCAGCGGAATCGCGAGCGCCACGCCCAGTACCTGCAGCGTCCAGCGCGCCAGCCAGGCCGGCAGCCGCCGCGGCCATCGCTCGAGCACGGCGTAGGCCAGCAGCGCGGCGGCACCGAGCGCGAAGGCGCGGCTCAGCGCCGAGAGCGTGGAGTCCCAGCTCAGGCTCAGCAGCAGCCCGAGCCCGCCGGACAGGACGAACACCGGCACGATGCGTGCCCATGTCAGCAGCGCGGGGCGGCGCTGCGGCGCGGAGATCGGAACGGAACCAGGCATGGGCGGGAGCATAGCCGAGCGTACCGGTGCAGCGCACCGACACGCTCTAGGCCGGCCGCAGCATCGGCCACCACATCCCGACCGTCGCGGCGGCGGTGCCGATCACGGTGACCAGGCTCATCAGCGCCAGCGTGCAGGTCGCCAGCCACTGCAGCGCGCGGCGGCGGCTGTCGAGCGCATGCAGGTACAGTTCCAGCACCGCGAGCGGCAGCAATGTCTGCGCGAACGCGAGCGTGGTCAGCGCCGGACCGACGAAGCTGTCCGGATCGAATCCTGCGGGTCCCCGATTGATCGCCAGCCAGAACATCAGGCCGATCCGGAAGAACCAGACGCCGCCGACCGCCAGGAACAGGCGCAGCGCCCAACGCCGGTGCGCGGCGATGCGTCCGGCACGGGCGTCGCGCCAGGCCATGGCCACGAACGCGACGATCAACAGCGCATTGACGCTGGTGCCGAGGTGCTGGCCGATGTCGCCCGCCGCGCCGCCACGCACCCAGATCATCGCCAGTCCGCCCAGGCTCAGGGCCAGCGCGCACAGCAGGTAGAGCCGTCCGTTCCAGCGATGCACGGCCGGCACGTGCCTGCGCAGCGCCGGCAGCAACTGTGCGGTGCCGGCCAGCACGATCGCCACCGCCAGCAGCAGGTGCAAGGCGAGCACGCCGTTGAACAGGTGGTCGCCGGCGACATAGCCGTGCGGCAGCACCCGGTTCCAGCGCTCCGGGGCGCCGGCCAGCGCCGCGCGCCCGTAGAACATGGCGACGTAGGTGGCGAACACCATCTGGCTGGCGACCGCGATGCACACCCATGCCGCCGCCGCCCGGCGCAGGGACCTGTTCGCGGCTGTAGCGGCAGCCGATTGCGGCGATGCCGCGGTTGCGGACGCGGCGCAAGCGCCAGCGGAGACGTGGTGGGCGGCAGTCGTGGACATGGGGCAGCGGCATCGGGGCGGTGAGCGCATTGTTGCGGCGGCGCCGGCGGACAGGCGTGGTCGGCCCGACCGGCGACGGCAGGATCGGACGAACTGCGCCAGGCGCCGATGAAGCGTCCCGCGTGCATGGCGGCGCCGCGGAAAACGCTGCGATCCGCTGCGGTCGCCATGCCGGTTGCGGCGATGCCGCATTGCGACGTCCGGCTGCACCGGCGGCGCTGCGCACAGAGAATCGTTGGCCGGTGCGCGCTTGTCGCCTTCGCCGATGCAAGCGGGATACCCCGCGCATGCGGTCACGGTCATCCTGGCGGCATGCGCAGCGGCGCGCGGACGGATGCGGTCGGCAATCGGCTGGTGGCACTGCGGTACACCATTGGCGCCGCCAGCGCGGCATGGAGCCAACGTCGTCGCGGCCGCGCCCGGCAGCGGGGCCAATGCTGCCGGGCGCGTTGCGCCTCTAGTTCGCGCAGGGCTTGGACGTGACTGCGCTGGACGGGATCACCGCACGGATCGGTCCCCAGCTTTCGCTCTGTAGCGGCCAGGTCTTGGTGATCCCCGGGAACGACACGATCTCGATCTCGTAGCGCTCACTGTAGAGCAACAGGTCCACTTCCACGTAGGCGGAAATGCTGCCTTTCAGCGCGGTGGACTGGAACGTGTAGTCCTTGCTGACCAGCAGCTCGTTCTTGCTCGGGGTGATGGCCGAGGTGATGCCGCCGGTGACCGCGTTGTTGAGTACCGACAGCTTGCCGCTGACGCCGGCGGACAGGACGAAGGCGTCGATGCCGGCCTCCATGCCTACCGAAACGTCGGCCGTGCCGCCGACCCGCATCGGAATCAGGCCGGTGCCGGGCTGTCCTTTGGCCATCGGCGGCGCGACGAACTGCGAGGTCGGCTTGCCGATCTGCAGGCTGGCTTGGGCGAAGCTGCGGATCGACACCGGCACCGGGCCGATCGCGAAATGCGCGCCGGGTCCTTCGAAGGTCTTGACCTCGTCCTTCTCCGGCAGCGTCGAACTGGTGGTCGGCGGGACGACATTGGCCATGCTCGGCAGCGGCGCCGGCTGGTTCCACAGCACCACGGCATCGCCATTGACCAGATCGAAATCGCTGCCGAACAGGGTCACGCCGGTGACCATGCCGGCGCTGTTGCGCACGTGGTAGCCCTTGGGCGGGCTGTACGTGTCCTCGGTGCCGTAGCGCAGGCAGAAACGGGCGCCGAACAGGCTGTTGGACGATCCCATCTGCAGCACGCAATCGGCGATGCCGGTGTTGCTGTAGGCAAGGCTACCGTCGAAGAAACTGGCAGCGGCGGCGCCGGTCTGTACGCTCTCGTTGCCCTTGCTGCTCTGGTTGAGCTTGTACAGGCTCGCGGCCTGTGCCGGGCCGATCTTCTTCAAAGCCGCGCACACGTCGGTGTAGTGGGCCAGGAAGAAACCCACGTCCAGGCCCTGCGCTTCCCAGGATTGCCGGCGCGTCGTGTCGGAGATCTTGAACTTCAGATCCTTCGGGCAATCCTGGGCGTTGTTCATCGACCAGGTCAGCACCTTGCAGCCGTACTTGGTCGCGACCACTTCGTTCGGGCGCTCGATCAGATCCTTCGCGGCCTGGGTCAGGAAGGCGGTTTCGTCCAGTTTGTAAGTGCAGGCGACGGGGCAGGCCGAGCCGGACATCGGCTGGGTCACGCCCAAGGGCGCGCCGCCGTCCAATGCCGGCAGCGCAGCGCCGAAGGCGCGATAGCGCAGCTTTCCTTCCAAGGTCAGTGTCGCCGGGTCGAACACGCGGCCGATCCCGAGGTCGATCCCGCCGTGCATCACGTCGCCAGGGCCGCGCGGATTCGGTTTCAGTTCGGGAACATTGCCCACGCCGCCGCCGCCGGGCGTGCCGTGCTCGGGCGCATCGATCAGCCGATAGCGGATCAGGGCGGCCTGGCTCTGCAAGCGCGGGAAGTCGTCGCGCGATTTGCATGCCGGCAGCTGCCGGCTCAGCCCGCCGATAGCGCGCTTGGGTGCGGCCAGCGCTCCGTGGCGCAGGGTCAGCCCGTGCTGGTTGTAGAAACGCTCCACGTCGTTGAGCTGTTGCACATAGGTGGTCAGCGGGATGGTCTGTGCCGTGCGTCCGTTTCGCGCCGGCAGCTTGACCGAGCGGGTGGACGTTGCCGATTTGCCGGGCGCGGCGACGACGAAATCGACCATGCTGCGTGGCGCCGCACGTTCGATCTCGGCTGCGGTGAAGGCCGGAGAACTGCATGCCTGGACCGGCGCCTTGGGTGCGATCAGTTCGAACGATTCCGGGCCGTAGGTCACAGTGCCGCCGAGTTGGATCGGCTTGGTTGGCTGCGGTGGTGGACGGCCATTGCCCTGGCTGGGTTGTGCATGGGCCGGTACGGCCAGCGTGGCGCACAGCAGGATGGCGAGAAAGACACGAACGGACATGGCGCAACTCCTTTGCGGTGGGTGTCGTATCAGTGACGCGAGTTGCGCTGCAGACCGGACAGGCTCCATGCGCGGGCTGACTCCGGCACCTGGCGCGACGCGTTCGTAGCACTGATGAGCGTGGTTCATGACCGATTGCAAGCGCGGCTCTCCAATCCGACGTTGCCGGCGCAGTACCGTGTGTGGCGGATACGGCGCTGTGCACCGACACGCCTATCGATCAACACCGGCCTTGCCGGAGGAGCAAAAAATGAAAACGCGTCAGTTGGGTCGCAGCGGATTGCAGGTCTCCGCGCTGGGATTGGGCTGCATGGGCTTGAGCTACGGCTATGGCCCGGCCACCGAGCGCAAGCAGGCGGTGCAGCTGCTGCACGCGGCGGTGGAGCGGGGCGTGAGCTTCTTCGACAGCGCCGAGGCCTACGGTCCGTTCGCCAACGAGGAACTGCTGGGCGAGGCGCTGGCGCCCTACCGCGAAAAGGTGGTGATCGCGACCAAGTTCGGCTTCAGGGACGGCGATGCCAACGCCGGCCTGGACAGCAGTCCGCAGCGGATCCGCGCGGTCGCCGAGGCCAGCCTGCGGCGGCTGAACACCGACCGCATCGACCTGTTCTACCAGCACCGGGTCGATCCGGCGGTGCCGATCGAGGACGTCGCCGGCACCGTGCAGGCGCTGATCGCCGAGGGCAAGGTCAGTCACTTCGGCCTGTCCGAGGCCGGGGTCGACACGATCCGCCGCGCGCATGCGGTGCAGCCGGTGGCGGCGCTGCAGAGCGAGTATTCGTTGTGGTGGCGCGAGCCGGAGAACGCCGTGCTGCCGGTGCTGGAGGAACTGGGAATCGGCTTGGTGCCGTTCAGTCCGCTCGGCAAGGGCTTCCTGACCGGCGCGATCGGCGCCGACACCCGCTTCGCCGCCGATGATTTCCGCAACACCGTGCCGCGCTTCGCCGCCGAGGCGCGGCGCGCGAACCAGGCGCTGGTGGCGCGCATCGAGGCGATCGCGGCCGACAAGGGCGCCACGCCGGCGCAGGTGGCGCTGGCCTGGCTGCTGGGGCGCAAGCCGTGGATCGTGCCGATCCCGGGCACCACCAAGTTGCATCGGCTGCAGGAGAACCTGGACGCGGTCGAACTGCAGCTCGAAGCGGCGGACTTGGCGCGGATCCAGGAGGCGCTGGATGCAGTGGCCATCGTCGGCGATCGCTACAGCCCGGAGCGGCAGAAGCTGGTCGGCCGCTGAGGCTGGCGTCGGTCGCGCGGCGCTGCGGTGCCGGTGGTGGCGCACGCCGCGAGCGGAGCGCGCTGTGCTGAGTGTCGCCGAGAACCGCGAACCGCGAACGGCGAACGATGGGCCGCAGGCCGGAAACGGTCTTCATGCGTCCACGCAGACCCGCTGCAGCGTGCACGCGCGGCGTGCAGCGCGCTGCGCCTGCGTTCGCGCGCTCAGCTGCGCGCGGCAGTCGCCGGGCGATCGGCTTGCCGGTGGCGCAATGCGTCGATCACCACCTTCAACGCGCTCGACGACTGGCGGCGGCTCGGGTAGTAGGCGTAGTAGCCGTCGAAGGTATCGCACCAGTCGTCCAGCACGCGGCGCAGCCGTCCTGCGGCGAGGTGCTCGAGGACCATCGTTTCCGGCAGGAACGCCATGCCCGCGCCGGCCAGCGCCGCGCGCAGGATCGGCGCGCTGGCGTTGAAGGTCCATTGCCCGTCCACGCGCACCTTCACGTCGCGGCCGTCCTTGGCGAAGTCCCATGGCAGCAGCCCGCCGTGGGTGGGCAGGCGCAAGCCGATGCAGTCGTGCTGCGCCAGCTCGGCCGGCGCCTGCGGCGCGGTGCGGTGCACGAAGTAGTCCGGCACCGCCACCACCGCCATGCGCAGCGGCGGGCTGATCGGCACCGCGATCATGTCCTTGGCGACCTGGTCGCCGAGGCGGATGCCGATGTCGTAGCGCTGCGCGACGATGTCGGCCAGGCCGTAGTCCACGGTCAGTTCCACCTTCAGGTCCGGATAGGCCGGCAGCACCCGCGCCAGCTTGGGCCAGACATAGGCGTCGGCCGCGTGGCCGGCGGTGGTGATGCGGATGGTGCCGGCGGGGCGGTCGCGGAATTCGGCGATCGCCGCCAGCTCGGCGTCGATCTCCTCCAGCCGCGGCGCCAGCGTGTCGAACAGGCGTTCGCCGGCCTCGGTCATCGCCACGCTGCGGGTGGTGCGGGTCAGCAGGCGCACCCCCAGCCGCGCTTCCAGCCCGCGCACGCTGTGGCTGAGCGCCGACTGCGACAGGCCCAGCTGCGCCGCCGCGCGGGTGAAGCTGGCTTCGCGCGCGACGGTGACGAAGGCCAGCAGGTCGTTGAGGGTTTCGCGGGCCATGGTCGCGGGTGCCGGAGCAGGGCATGCCATTCATGCGCGGCCATCATGGGCGATCGCCTGCGTCGGCTTCAACGCCGGCACGCGATTGATGAGCGCTGCTTCTGACGGCATGCGTCTGGGCGGCTGGTGCCGCCGGCGTAGCGCGCCTACAGTCGTTGCAGACTTCCACGCAAGGAGACGCCGATGGACCTGTTCGCCACCGCCATGTCGCTGTCGATGATGGCCGCTGCGGTTCCCGACGCCGAGGCCAGGCCGATCAGGGTCAGCCGTGCCGGCAGCACCGCGTCGGCTGTGGGGCCGGCGGCCTATTTCACCGGCACGGTGCGCATCGATGCGCCGTTCCAGGGCGAGGCGCCAGCGCGGATCGGTGGCGCCACGGTCACTTTCGAACCGGGCGCGCGCACTGCCTGGCACACCCATCCGCTGGGCCAGACCCTGATCGTCACCGCCGGCGTCGGCCGCGTGCAGGAATGGGGCAAGCCGGCGCAGGAGATCCGCCCCGGCGACATCGTGTGGATCCCGCCGGGGGTCAAGCACTGGCACGGCGCCAGCGCGCAGGTGGCGATGACCCACATCGCCATCGCCGAAGCGGTGGACGGCTCGCCGGTGACCTGGCTGGAGCCTGTGTCGGAGAGCCAGTACCGCGGGGAGTGAGTGGTGCAGTTGCGGGGGAGAGGGTGTGCGATTGCGATCGACCTGTAGGAGCGGCTTCAGCCGCGACAGGTATTGCCGATGGAGCCTGTCGCGGCTGAAGCCGCTCCTACCCGTGCACCTCTGGCTGCGAATTCCCAGCTAAGCCCCATAGCCCCCGAAGAACACCTGCAGCGCGCGGCGCGTCGCCTCGCGCAGGTAGCCCGGCGAAGGGTTCTTCAGTGCGCCGAACAGGCACGGCATCAGCGTTTCCGCTTCGAGCAGCCCGGCCAGGTGGCGGGCGGCGATGGTCGGGTCGGCGCGGCGCAGGCGGCCCAGGTCCATCTGCGTCTGCAGGAACACGCCCAGGCGGTGCATGCCGTGGTCCGGGCCGCTCTCGAAGAACAGCAGGCCGATGTCCGAGCGGCCGGACACGCCGATGATGGTCTGCCACACCTGCACCGACTGCGCCGAGCACAGGAACGCCAGGGTGTCCTCGCCCATGCGCTGCAACGCGGTCGGCAGATCGTCCGTGGACTGGGTCAGCGCGGCCAGGATCGGATCCATGAACTGGATCGCCACGCTGTGCGCCACCGCCACGAACAGCTCCTCCTTGGACGGGAAATAGCCGTACAGGGTGCGTTTGGAGCTGCCGGCGCGGGTGGCGATCTGGGTCATCGAGGCGCCCTCGAAGCCGGCCTCCAGGAACACCTCGGCGGCCGCCTCGACGATCGCCTCGCGTTTGGCTTCGGTCCTGACGCGCATCGCTCTGCCGTGGGCAAGGGCGCTTAAGTATACCGGGAGGGCAGAAATGATTGACGACGCCAGATCGCAGGAATAGTATACCGAACCGTACCGTTTACCTTTCCTCCCGCCTGCCTGCGTTCCCATCCGGAGATCCTCCCGTGCGCCCTGTCCTGTCCTCTCGTCTACCGCTGGCCCTGGCCGTGGCGGCCACCCTGCTGCTGAGCGCGTGCGGTTCGCCCCCGGGCGGCCCGCCGCCGCAGGAGGGCACGCCGGAGATGGGCGTGCTCACCGTCGCCACCCGGCCGGTCGCGCTGACCACCGAACTGCCCGGGCGCACGCTGCCGTACCTGATCGCCGACGTGCGGCCGCAGGTGAACGGCATCATCCAGGCGCGCAAGTTCCGCGAAGGCGGCGAGGTCAAGGCCGGCGAGACGCTGTACCAGATCGATCCGGCCACCTATCGCGCCACCTACGACAGCTACGTGGCCGCGCTGGGCAAGGCCCAGGCCACGCTGCGCACCGCGCGGCTGAAGGCCGAGCGCTACCGCGAACTGGTCAAGGTCTCGGCGATCAGCAAGCAGGACAACGACGATGCCGACGCCGCGCTGGGCCAGGCCGAGGCCGACGTCGCCGCGGCCAAGGCCAACGTGGAGAGCGCGCGCATCAACCTGGCCTATGCGCGGGTGGATGCGCCGATTTCCGGGCGCATCGGCAAGTCCAGCGTGACCGCCGGCGCGCTCGTCACCGCCAGCCAGTCCACGGCGCTGGCCACGATCCAGCAGCTGGACCCGATCTACGTCGACGTCACCCAGCCCAGCGCCTCGCTGCTGCGGCTCAAGCAGGCGCTGGCCAGCGGCGAGCTGGAAAAGGCCGACGCCACCGCGGCCAAGGTGTCGCTGCTGCTGGAGGACGGCAGCCCGTATCCGTTGCAGGGACGGCTGGAGTTCTCCGACGTCACCGTCGACCAGAACACCGGCTCCATCACCGTGCGCGCGGTGTTCCCCAATCCCAACGCTGACCTGTTGCCCGGCATGTACGTGCGCGCGGTGCTGCAGGAGGGGACCAAGGACCAGGCGATCCTGGTGCCGCAGCAGGCGGTGTCGCGCAACGGCGCGGGCAAGCCGACCGCGTACGTGGTCGGCGCCGACCACAAGCTGCAGCTGCGGGTGCTGGAGACCGATCGCACGGTCGGCGACCAGTGGCTGGTGCGCAGCGGGCTCAAGCCCGGCGAGCAGCTGGTGGTCGACGGCCTGTCGCGGGCGCAGCCCGGGGCGACGGTCAAGACCGTGCCGTGGCAGCCCAAGGCCGCGAACGCGGCGCCCGCGGCTGCCGCGCCCGCTGCCGCCGCGGCCACGCCGCGCGCGGCGAACTGAGGGCGTCCACCGTCATGGCACGCTTCTTCATCGATCGCCCGATCTTCGCCTGGGTGCTGGCCATCATCGTGATGCTGGCCGGCATCCTCTCCGTCGTCACCCTGCCCATCGCGCAATACCCGAGCATCGCCCCGCCGGCCGTGGCGATCACCGCCAACTACCCCGGCGCCTCGGCCAAGACCCTCGAGGACACCGTCACCCAGGTCATCGAGCAGAAGATGAAGGGCCTGGACCACCTGAGCTACATGGCCTCCACCAGCGAGTCCAGTGGCCAGGTCACCATCACCCTGACCTTCGACAACGGCACCGATCCGGACACCGCGCAGGTGCAGGTGCAGAACAAGCTGTCGCTGGCCACGCCGCTGCTGCCGCAAGAAGTGCAGCAGCAGGGCGTGACCGTGACCAAGTCGGCGACCAACTTCCTCAACGTGCTGGCCTTCACCTCCGAAGACGGCAGCATGAGCGACTCGGACCTGTCCGACTACGTGGCCGCCAACGTGCAGGAAGCGATCAGCCGCGTCGAAGGCGTCGGCGACACCACCCTGTTCGGCTCGCAGTACGCGATGCGGATCTGGCTGGACCCGAACAAGCTGAGCAATTTCAGCCTGACCCCGCTGGATGTGAAGACCGCGATCCAGGCGCAGAACGCGCAGGTCTCGGCAGGCCAGCTCGGCGCCTTGCCGGCCGCCGCCAACCAGCAGCTCAACGCCACCATCACCGCGCAGACGCGGCTGAAGACCGCCGCCGAGTTCGAGGACATCCTGCTGCGCACGCAGTCCGACGGCTCGCAGGTGCGCCTGCGCGACGTGGCCCGGATCGAGCTGGGCAGCGAGAGCTACAACACCGTCGGCCGCTACAACGGCAAGCCCGCCGCCGGCCTGGCGATCAAGCTCGCCACCGGCGCCAACGCGCTGGACACGGTCAAGGCGATCGACGCCAGCATGGCCGAGCAGGAGAAGTTCTTCCCGCCCGGCATGAAGGTGCAGAAGCCGTACGACACCACGCCGTTCGTGCGCATCTCGATCGAAGAGGTGGTGCGCACCCTGATCGAGGCGGTGGTGCTGGTGTTCCTGGTGATGTACCTGTTCCTGCAGAACTTCCGCGCCACGCTGATCCCGACCATCGCCGTGCCGGTGGTGCTGCTGGGCACCTTCGGCGTGCTGGCCGTGTTCGGCTTCACCATCAACACGCTGACCCTGTTCGCGATGGTGCTGGCGATCGGCCTGCTGGTGGACGACGCCATCGTGGTGGTGGAGAACGTCGAGCGAGTGATGAACGAGGAACAGCTGCCGCCCAAGGAGGCCACGCGCAAGTCGATGGGGCAGATCACCGGCGCGCTGGTCGGCGTGGCCCTGGTGCTGGCCGCGGTGTTCGTGCCGATGGCGTTCTTCGGCGGTTCCACCGGGGTGATCTACCGGCAGTTCTCGATCACCATCGTCGCGGCGATGACGCTGTCGGTGCTGGTGGCGATGGTGCTGACCCCGGCGCTGTGCGCCACCTTGCTCAAGCCGGCCAAGCAGCACGGCATGGCCACCACCGGTTTCTTCGGCTGGTTCAACCGCGTGTTCGACCGCGGCAACGGCCGCTACCAGGGCATCGTGCGGCACATGCTGGGCAAGGGCTGGCGCTACATGATCGCCTATGCGGTGCTGCTGGCGCTGGTGGTGGTCGGCTTCATGAAGCTGCCGGTCGGGTTCCTGCCCGACGAGGACCAGGGCACGCTGTTCGCCCTGGTGCAGTTGCCGCCGGGCGCCACCGCGGCGCGCACCGACGCGGTGATCCGCCAGGTCGAGCAGCATTTCCTGGTCGAGCAGAAGGATTCGGTCGCCGGCATCTTCGCCGTGTCCGGCTTCAGCTTCGCCGGCAGCGGGCAGAACGTGGGCTTCGCCTTCGTCAAGCTGCGGCCGTGGGACGAACGCACCGGCAAGGGCCAGAGCGTGACCGAGGTGGCGGCCAAGGCCGGCAAGTTCTTCGCCGGCATCCGCGACGCCAAGGTGTTCGCGTTCGCGCCGCCGGCGGTGTCGGAACTGGGCAACGCCACCGGCTTCGACCTGATGCTGCAGGACCGCGCCAACCTCGGCCACGCCGCGCTGATGCAGGCGCGCAACCAGTTGCTGGCCGAGCTGTCGCAGGACAAGCGGCTGGTCGCGGTGCGCCCGAACGGGCAGGAGGACACGCCCGAGTTCAAGCTGGACATCGATCCGCACAAGGCGGAGACGCTGGGCCTGTCGATCTCCGACATCAACAGCACGTTCTCCAGCGCCTGGGGCAGCACCTACGTCAACGACTTCATCGACAAGGGCCGGGTCAAGAAGGTGATGCTGCAGGCCGATGCGCCGTACCGCATGCTGCCGGAGGACATCGACCGCTGGTACGTGCGCAACAGCGCCGGCACCATGGTCGCGTTCAATTCCTTCGCCAACGCCAGCTGGAGCATGGGTTCGCCGCGGCTGGAGCGCTACAACAGCGTGCCGTCGGTGGAGATCCTGGGCATGGCGATGCCGGGCGCGGCGTCCAGCGGCGAAGCCCTGGCCATCGTCGAGGCCGCGGCGGCCAAGCTGCCGCCGGGCATCGGCTACGAGTGGACCGGCCTGTCGCGGCAGGAGAAGGCGTCCAGCGGCCAGACCGGCCTGCTGTACGGCCTGTCGATCCTGATCGTGTTCCTGTGCCTGGCCGCGCTGTACGAAAGCTGGGCGATCCCGTTCGCGGTGATCCTGGTGGTGCCGCTGGGCGTGCTCGGCGCGCTGCTCGGCGCGGTGCTGACCTGGAAGATGAACGACGTGTACTTCCAGGTGGGCCTGCTGACCACGATCGGCCTGGCGTCGAAGAACGCGATCCTGATCGTGGAATTCGCCCGCGAACTGCACGAGAGCGGCAAGAGCCTGGTGGAGTCGGCGCTGGAAGCGGCGCGGATGCGCCTGCGGCCGATCCTGATGACCTCGCTGGCGTTCATCCTCGGCGTGGTGCCGCTGGTCTTGGGCAGCGGCGCCGGCGCCGGCGCGCAGCATGCGCTGGGCACCGCGGTGATCGGCGGCATGCTGTCGGGCACGGTCCTGGCGATCTTCTTCGTGCCGCTGTTCTTCGTGCTGGTGTGCGGCCTGTTCAAGCGCCGCGCCGGCACGCCCGACGACCCGTCCGCCGCGCGCGTCGCGGAAGGAGCCTGACATGTCCCGTTCCCTGTCTTCCGCACTGGCGCTGGCGGTGTCCGCCGCGCTCGCCGGCTGCAGCCTGATGCCGGCCTACGAACGCCCGGCGGCGCCGGTGCCGGCGCAGTTCGACGGCGCCGCGCCGGCCGATGCGCAGGCCGGCAGCGTGCCCGTCGCCGACATCGGCTGGCGCGCGGTGTTCACCGATCCCAAGCTGCAGCAGGTGATCGAGCTGGCGCTGGACAACAACCGCGACCTGCGCGTGGCCGCGCTCAATATCGACCAGGCCTGGGCGCAGTACCGGGTGCAGCGCGCCGACCTGGCGCCGGGCGTGGACCTGGGCGGCAGCGGCAGCGGCTCGCGCACCCCGGGCGACCTGTCCGGCACCGGGCAACCGCTGGTGGCGCACAGCTACAGCGCCACGCTCGGCATCAGCGCCTACGAGCTGGACCTGTTCGGCCGCGTGCGCAGCCTCAAGGAACAGGCGCTGCAGCAGTTCCTGTCCACCACCGAGGCGCAGCGCAGCACCCACATCAGCCTGGTCGCGCAGGTGGCCACCGCCTACCTGACCCTGGCCGCCGACCAGGACCTGCTGCGCCTGGCGCAGGACACGCTGACCAGCCAGGGCGAGAGCTATCGGCTGCAGCAGCGCAGTTTCGAACTCGGTGCGGCCTCGGCGCTGACCTTGCGGCAGGCGCAGACCACGGTGGAAAGCGCGCGGGTGGACGTGGAGCGCTACACCGCGCAGGTGGCGCAGGACCGCAATGCGCTGCGCCTGCTGGCCGGCACCGAGGTGCCGGGCGAACTGCTGCCGACCGCGCTGCCGGACAGCGCCAGCGCCGACGCCAACGTGTTGGCCGGCATTCCGGCCGGGTTGCCGTCGGAACTGCTGCAACGGCGCCCGGACATCCTGGAGGCCGAGCGCACCCTGCAGGCGGCGAACGCCAACATCGGCGCCGCGCGCGCCGCGTTCTATCCGAGCATCAGCCTCACCGCGTCGGCGGGCAGCGCCAGCGCCGGCCTGTCCGGCCTGTTCAAGGGCGGCTCCGGCAGCTGGAGCTTCGCGCCCAGCATCTCGCTGCCGATCTTCGACGGCGGCCGCAACCGCGCCAACCTCGACGTGGCCAAGGTGCAGCGCGACATCGACGTGGCCAACTACGAGAAGGCGATCCAGACCGCGTTCCGCGAGGTCTCCGATGCGCTGGCCGAGCGCAACACGCTGGGCCGCCAGCTGCAGGCGCAACAGGCGCTGGTGGACGCGTCCGCCGACAGCTACCGGCTGTCGCAGGCGCGCTTCGAGCGCGGCGTGGACAGCTACCTCGGCGCGCTGGACGCGCAGCGCACGCTGTACAGCGCCGAGCAGACCCTGATCAACACGCGGCTGTCGCGCTTCACCAACCTGGTGACCTTCTACAAGGCGCTGGGCGGCGGCTGGGTGGAGATGGCCACGTCCGCGGATGCGACGGCATCGGTGGACCGCTAGCGATGCCGCCGCAGACGGCCGTGCCCGCGCGGGCGCGGCGGCGCGCCCACGGCGCCGCGCGCGAGAAGCGCGCCGCGATCCTGCACGCGGCGCGGCAACTGTTTTCCCGCAACGGCTTCGACAACACCAACATGGACGCCATCGCCGCCTGCGCGGACGTATCCAAGGCCACCGTCTATGCGCATTTCGCCAACAAGGACGCGTTGTTCCGTGCCACCGTGGACGCGATGGTGGGCGAGATGCCGGACCGCTGGGATGCGCTGCTCGCCAGCGGCGGGCCGCTGCAGCTGCGGCTGACCGCGGTGGCGCACGACCTCATGCAGATGACGGCCGCGCCGATGCTGCAGGCGATCCATCGCATGCTCGCGCTGTCCACGCAGTTGTCGCTGCAGCGTGCCGATACGTATTGGGACCTGTGTTTCGAGCGCTACGATCGCGCCATGCAGCGATTCCTGCGCGCCGAGATCCGGCAGGGCAGCCTGGCGATCGCCGACGTGGCGCAGGCGTCCGCGCAGTTCTTCGGCTTGATCGCCAGCGCGTCGGTGTTGCGCGGCTTGCTGACCGGCGCGCCGTTCGTGCCGCAGCGGCCGGGCGCGGAGTGCGTGGAAAGCGCGGTCGCGCTGTTCGTGCGCGGCTATCGCGCGGAGGCGAACCCGGCGCCGGCACCGCGCAGGCGCATTGCCGCCGGCAGGGCTTAGGCGGGCCGCGCGGCCACCAGCGGCCGCGGTTCCCGGATCGGCAGGTTGACCAGCGCTGCGGCCACGGCCAGGGCCATGTCGGCGTACCACATCCACTGGTAGTTGCCGAAGCGCTCCAGCGCCACGCCGCCGAGCCAGGCGCCGAAGAAGCCGCCGATCTGGTGCGACAGCAGGGTCAGGCCGAACAGCGTGCCCAGGTAGCGCGGCCCGAACAGCTTGCCGATCAGGCCGGCGGTGGGCGGGACCGTCGCCAACCAGGTGAAGCCGAGCGCGGCAGCGAACAGGTAGAAGGTCAGCGGCGTCGGCGGCGCGAGCAGGTACAGGGCGATCAGCACCGCGCGGCTGGCGTACATCGCCAGCAGCAGCCACTTCATGCGCACGCGCTCGCCGAGCTTGCCGGCGATCAGGCTGCCGGCGACATTGAACAGGCCGATCAGCGCGATGGCGATGGCCGAGACGCTGGGCGCCAGCCCGCACAACGCGATTTCCCCGGGCAGGTGCGTCACCAGGAAGGCGATGTGCACGCCGCAGGTGAAGAAACCCAGGTGCAGGCACCAATAGCTGCGGTCGCGCAGGGCGATGCGCAGCTGCGCGCGCAGCCCGCCGTCGGGCGCGGCCGCCGTCGCGGTCGTGGTCGCGACCTGCGCCTGGCCCTTGCGGCGCAGCGGCCAGGCCAGCGGCAGGGTCAGCAGCGACAGCGCCGCCATGCCGGTCATGGCCATCGCCCAGCCGGCGGCGCCGATCATCCATTGCACCAGCGGTGCGAACAGGAACTGGCCGAGCGAACCGCCGGCGTTGATCAGTCCGGCGGCGAACGAGCGCTGTTCCGGCGCGAGGCGATGCGCGGTGGCGCCGATCAGCACCGAGAAGCTGCCGGCACCGGCGCCGGCCGCGGCGAGCAGGCCCAGGCTGACGATCAGGCCCCATTCGCTCGGCAGCCACGGCGCCAGGCCCAGGCCCAGCGCCAGCAACACGCCGCCCAGCCACAGCACCGGCAGCGGACCGCGCTGGTCGGCGATGGCGCCGAACACCGGCTGCACCGCGCCCCACACGAACTGGCCGACCGCCAGCGCGAAGCTGATCGCGGCGATGCCGACGCCGCTGCTGCGATGGATCGGCTCGACGAACAGGCCGGTGGTCTGGCGCGCGCCCATGGTCAGCATCAGCGTCGCCGACGCGACGATCAGCAGGCCCCAGTGGCGGCCGGCCTGCGCGTGCGGCGCGGCGGCGCTCATGCCGCGGCGTCCTCGCGATCGGTGCGCAGCGCGCGTTCCAGCTGCCGCAGCTGGCGGTGCAGGGCGCCGATGGCGGCATCGCCGGCCAGCGCGTCGATCCGCGCCTGCGCGCGCTCCCAGTGCGGCAGCGCACGCTTGAGCAGGCGCCGGCCGGCGGCGCTGACCACCACCAGCTTCTGCCGCGCATCGTCGCCGCGGCGTTGCTCGATCCAGCCGGCCGCCTGCATCGGCTTGAGATTGCGCGACAGCGTGCTGCGGTCCATGCCCAGGCGCTCGGCCAGTGCCCCGAGCTGTTGCGCGGTGCCGGCGCGGCGCAGGATCGAATACTCGTTCAGGCTCAGCCCCACGGCGCCCAGTTCGCGGTCGTAGACCTGCGAGGTGCGGCGCGCGGCGCGGCGCAGCAGGAAACAGGTGCAGCGGCAGGGAGCGGTGTCGTCCATGCCCGGCAAAATACGTGCATATGCATGTAATTGGCAAGCGCCGGGTGGGCCGGGATGGGCGGCGTGTCGCCAGCGTTCGCGGGCAAGGCGGGCAGGCATGTCCCGATCGGTCGAAGGCCTGCCGCCGCATGGCGCGGCGCGCGTGCAGTCGCAGCGACGGTGCGCCTCGCCCGGGCACGGCGACGCACGAAGGCGCGCAGGCGCGATCGGGTATCGCCGGCATTGCTATGCTCTGCGGCGCCTTGCGCTTGCCGGAGTGCCGTCCCGATGCCGAACACACGCACCGCCTCGTTCCCGATCGCCGCCGCGCGGGCGCGCGCGCTGTGGCTGGATGCGCAGCGGCTGACCACCCCGGAACCGTTCGGCGCGGGCGCCGAGGCGGTACGCCAGGCCACCGCGCACCTGGGCTACGTGCAGATCGACACCATCCACGTGATCGAGCGCAGCCACCACCACGTGCTGTACAGCCGCATCCCCGCCTACCGCAGGCAGGACCTGGAGCAGGCGCAGGCGCAGGACAAGTCGGTGTTCGAGTACTGGACGCATGCGCTGGCCTATGTGCCGGTCGCCGACTACCGCATGTACGTGGCGCAGATGGCGCGCTACCGCGCGCAGGCGGATGCGGCCGGCACGGTGGATCCCGCCGACTACGCCAGGCTGCTGCGGCGCATCCGCAACGACGGGCCGTTGTCGATCCGCGATATCGACGACGACGTGCTGGTCGAGAAGACCCATCCCTGGGGCAGCCGCAAGCCCTCGCGCACCGCCTTGCGTTACGGTTTCTTCAGCGGCGACCTGGTGGTCGGCCAGCGCAGCGGCATGCTCAAGACCTACGAACTGGCCGCGCGCCATTTCGGCTGGACACGGCGTCCGCGCCCGGCCAGCGACATGCAGCACGCGCAGTACCTGTTGCGACGCGCGCTGCGCTCACAAGGCCTCGTCGGCGTGGATTCGATCTGCTACGGCAATGCCGGCGCCAAGCCGGCGGTACGCGCGCTGATCGCCGCCGCGGTCGCCGCCAGGCGCCTGCTGCCGGTGCATCTGCAAGGGCAGGAGCAGGCCGCGCTGTGGGCGGAACCGGCGCTGCTGGAGCACGCGCCGCCGGTGCCGGACGCCGCCGTCGCGCATCTGCTGTCCCCGTTCGATCCGCTGGTGATCCAGCGCAAGCGGCTGCAGCAGTTCTTCGGCTACGAGCATCGCTTCGAGGCCTACGTGCCGGCGGCGCAGCGGGTGCTCGGCTACTTCGCGCTGCCGGTGCTGGTCGGCGACCGCATCGTCGCCGCGCTCGACCTGAAGATGGACCGCCAGGCGGGCAGGCTGCTGATCCAGAAATGGACCTGGCTGGTGCCGCAGCGGCCCGCGCTGAAGACGGCGATCGACGCGGCGCTGCAGCGCTTCGAGCGCTTTCACCTGCACTAGCGCGGGTGCGGCCGCTCCCGCGCACGGCAGCGCGCAGCGGCGTACGCGGCTGGCCGGCGCACGCGCTGCGCGCACGCCGGCCGGTGGGTCAGGCCTTGAAGAAGGCCAGCAGGTCCTGGTTGATCTCGTCGGGGTGGGTGGTGCACATGCCGTGCGGGTAGCCCTTGTAGACCTTCAGCGTGGCGTGCTTGACCAGCTTGGCCGACAGCAGCGCCGAGTCGGCGATCGGCACGATCTGGTCGTCGTCGCCGTGCAGGATCAGCACCGGCACCTCGATCTGCTTCAGGTCCTCGGTGAAGTCGGTTTCCGAGAACGCCTTGATGCAGTCGTAGTGGGCCTTGGCGCCGCCCATCATGCCCTGCCGCCACCAGTTGTCCTTGATCCCCTGCGAGACCTTGGCGCCGTCGCGGTTGTAGCCGTAGAACGGCACCGGCACGTCCTGGTAGAACTGCGCGCGGTTGGCGGCGAGCTGCGCGCGGAAGCCGTCGAACACCTCGATCGGCAGGCCGCCCGGGTTGTTCGCGGTCTTGAGCATGATCGGCGGCACCGCGCCGATCAGCACCGCCTTGGCCACGCGGCCGGCGCCGTGCCTGGCGACGTAGCGCGCCACTTCGCCGCCGCCGGTGGAATGGCCGACGTGGATCGCCTGCTTCAGGTCCAGGTGCTTGGCCAGCGCGGCCACGTCGGCGGCGTAGGTGTCCATGTCGTTGCCGGTCGCGGTCTGGGTGGAACGGCCATGGCCGCGGCGGTCGTGGGCGATGACGCGGTAGCCCTGGGCGGCGAAGAACAGCATCTGCGCGTCCCAGTCGTCGGCGCTGAGCGGCCAGCCGTGGTGGAACACGACCGGTTGGCCGCTGCCCCAGTCCTTGTAGAAGATCTCGGTTCCGTCTTGCGTGGTGATGTATGGCATGGCTGTGTCCTGAGAGGCGCGCGGGCTGGCCGCAGGCGTGGGGGAAGAGCCGCTTCGGGCCGGCGCGGCGATGCCTGCCAGGGGCAGGGCGGTCAGCGCGGCGGCGCCGAGCAGCAGGCGCCGCCGGACAGGATCGGCGATGCCGGTAAGCGTCGTGTGAGCGTCCATTGCGGTCCCTGCGTCGAAAGCGGCGCCGCAGATGATGCGGGGCGCAGCGCAACGCCGATTGCATAATCCTGCTGGTTTGCCGGCCAGCGGCGACCGCGCGGCGTCGCCGGCGCCGGCGCATGCCGCCTGTGGCGCGGCCAAGTCACCTCGTCACCACAGGCCGCTGCTTAGGCTGGGATTCCCTACCCAGCCCATGGCGCCGCATGTCCGCAGCCAGACACTGTTTCCAGGATGCCGTCGACGCATGCATGCGCGGCGCGCCTGCCGTGCTGGCCGTGGTGATGGCCCGCGAGGGCTCCACCTACGCGCAGGCCGGCGCGGTCGCGCTGTTCGGCGCCGACGGCGCGCAGCAGGGCTGGCTCAGCGGCGGTTGCCTGGAACCGGAGATCGCGCGTTCCGCGGCGGACGTGGCCGCCACCGGCACGCCGGCATGGATGGAGATCGACACGCGCGACGACGAAGACCTGCTGTCCGGTTCGGCGGTGGGCTGCCGCGGCCGCCTGCACCTGGCGCTGCTGCCGTTGCTGGCCTTGCCCGGGATCGAGGCGCTGGCGCAGGCATGGCTGCAGCGGCGCGGCGCGCTGACCCTGGCGCTGCAGGCCGACGGCGGCATCGCCGCCGCGGTCGCCGGGCAGGCGCTGCAGTGGCGCTTGCCGTGGCAGGCCGCGCCGGGCGCGGCGCCGTGCAGCGGCCAGGTGCAGGTGCCGCCGCCGCCGCGGGTCAGCGTGTTCGGCGCCGGCCCGGAAACCGCGCTGCTGCTGCCCTTGTTGCGGCAACTGGGCTGGATGACCACGCTGGTCGAGCAGCGGCCGCGCTGGGCGGCGCAGGCCGCGCTGGCCGACCTGGCGCTGGCGTGCACGCCGACCCGCGCGCTGGCCGACTGCGCCGACAGCGATGCGGCGCTGGTGATGCACCACCATTTCGAACTGGACCGCGAGGCGCTGGATGCGCTGGCGGCGAGCGCGATCCCGTTCCTCGGCCTGCTCGGGCCGGCGCGGCGCCGCGAGGATCTGTTCCGTCTGCTGGGGCCGCAACAACGGGCGCAACTGCTGCCGCGGCTGCATTCGCCGATCGGGCTGCGGCTGGGCGGCAGCGGCGCGGAGGCGATCGCGCTGAGCATCGCCGCGCAGCTGCAGTCCACCCGCGCCGCGCAGCCCCGGCTCAGCGCCGTGCCGCAGGCGCGCGGCAGGCCGCCACGCCCGCGCAGCGACGACGCGGTGTCGCCGGCGCCGATGCCCTTGCATGCCGAGGGTGGTGCGCGATGAGCCAGGCCCACGCCGCGTTGATCCTGGCCGCCGGCGCCAGCCGCCGCCTCGGCCATGCCAAGCAGGCGCTGACCCGCGATGGCGAGCCGCTGCTGCGCCGCGCCGCGCGCCTGGCGCTGGCCACCGCGCCGGCGCGCTGCGTGGTGGTGCTGGGCGCGCAGGCCGAGGCGCTGCGCCCGGCGCTGGACGGATTGCCGGTGGAATGCGTGCGCAATCCGGACTGGGCCACCGGCATGGGCGGCAGCCTGGACTGCCTGCGCGCGGCGGTGCGCGACGATGCGTCGATCAGCCACAGCCTGGTGCTCGGCTGCGACCAACCGGCGCTGGAGGCCGTGCATCTGCAGGACCTGCTGGAGGCGGCGGCGCGTGCCGCGTCCGGCTGCGCGGTCAGCGCCTACGCCGGCGTGCGCGGCATGCCGGCGGTGGTGGCGCAGGCCAGTTGGCGCGAGCTGCCGCTGTCCGGCGATCAAGGCCTGCGCGCGCTGTTCGAGAGCCTGGCGCTGGACAGCCTAGGTTGCATCGTCGCCCCGGCATTGGCGCTGGACGTGGATACGCCGCAGGACGTGCTGGCGGCGGTGGAGCGCGGCTGGCTGGATCCGTAGCGCCACTGTCCTGTGCGCGCCGTCGTGGTCGATCGATATTTGTAGGAGCGGCTTCAGCCGCGACCCGGCGTATCCGGCAACCGGTCGCGGCTGAAGCCGCTCCTGCAGGGCATGTGGGCGCGATGGCATAAGCGGACACCGCGCGGCACGGCGATGACCGCTCTTGCGCTCAGCCGATCAGCTTGTCCGGGGTGATCGGCAGTTCGCGGATGCGCTTGCCGGTGGCATGGAACACGGCGTTGGCGATGGCCGCGGGAATGCCGACCATGCCCAGCTCGCCCATGCCCTTGACCCCGAGCGGGTTGACGATGGTGTCGTCTTCCTCGACGAACATGGTCTCGATCTGGTGCACGTCGGCGTTGACCGGCACGTGGTAGTCGGCCAGCGAGGCGTTGAGCATGCGTCCATAGCGATGGTCGACCTCGGTGCCTTCGCTCAGCGCCATGCCGATGCCCATCACCACGCCGCCGATCTCCTGGCTGTGCGAGGTCAGCGGATTCATGATCTTGCCGCAGGCGGTGGCCTCGATGACCCGGGTCACCTGCACCATGCCGGTGTCCGGATCGACCTTGACCTCGATGAACTGCGCGCCGTGCGCGGCGGTGGCGTAGTTCTTGCGCTCGGCCGAGGGCTTGGACTCGTGCACCACCTCCAGTTCCTGGAAGCCGTGCTGGCGCATCAGCCTGGCCACGTCCAGGCCGGCCTCGGGCTTGCCGGTCGGCTGCAGCCGGCCCTCGGCCAGTTCCACCTTGTCCACGTCCAGCCCGGCGAACGCGGCTTGCCCGTCCTGCCTGGCCAGGTCCAGCAGCTTGCCGCGGATCTCGCGCGCCGCGCCGTGGATCGCGCTGCCGACGCTGGCGGTGGTCCACGAGCCGCCCTGCGACGGCGCCTTGGGCAGGCGCGTGTCGCCGAGTTCGAACTGCACGCGCCTGGCGTCCAGGCCCAGGTACTCGGCGGCGATCAGGGTCATCACCGTGTAGGTGCCGGGGCCGATGTCGGCGGTGGCGCTGCCGACCTGGGCGCTGCCGTCGGCCTTGAGCACCACCCGCGCCAGCGCCGGCATCTGCATCGCCGCCCAGGTGCCGGTGGCCATGCCCCAGCCGACCAGCAGGCGGCCGTCGCGCATCGAGCGCGGTTCGGGATTGCGCTTGCTCCAGCCGAAGGTGTCGGCGGCGAGCCGGTAGCATTCGCGCAGCGCCTTGCTCGAGAACGGCTTGCCGGTCTCCGGATCGGTCTCGGCGTAGTTGGCCAGGCGCAGCTGCAGCGGGTCCATCTTCAGCGCGTAGGCCAGTTCGTCCATCGCGCACTCGATGCCGAACATCTGGCTGATGGTGCCGGGCGCGCGCATCGCCTGCGGCGTCGGCAGGTCGGTTTCGACCACTTCGAAACGGTCCTCGACGTTGGGGCAGGCGTACAGCGAGCGTGCGTTGCGGAAGAAGGTCTCGTTGAACGCCTCGATGCGCGAGGTGTTGAGCACGTGCCGGTAGCGGATCGCCTGCAGCTTGCCGGCGGCATCGGCGCCCAGGCCCAGCTCCACCCGGTAGTAGGGGCGGTAGCCGTGGCCGCTGAACATCTGCCGGCGCGTGTAGACGATCTTGACCGGGCGGCCGACCGCCCTGGACACCGCGCCGAGCAGGAAGGTGTAGTAGTTCGGGCGCAGGCACGAGCCGAACGCGCCGCCGACGAACAGCGACACCACGTTGACCTGTTCGGGCGCGATGCCGAAATAGCCGGCCAGCTGCTCGCGATCCTGGTGCACGTTCTGGCTCTTGTTGATCACGGTCAGCGTGTCGCCGATCCAGTAGCCGATGCCGCCGTGCGGTTCCATCGGGTTGTGGTGCTCGATCGGCATCGTGTACGCGGCCTGCACCTTGACCTTGGCCGCGGCGAACGCCGCGGCCGGGTTGCCGCGCGGCTTCGGCGACTTGTCCGGGGTCGGATCGTGCGCATGGCCGAGCAGCGCTTCGACATCGGTGCTTGGCGTTTCCGCCGCGTACTCCACCTGGATCAGCCGCGACGCATGCCGCGCCTGTTCGAACGTGGTGGCGACCACCACCGCGATCGGCTGCGCGCTGAAATGGATGCGGTCGTCGACCAGCGCGCGGAACGACAGGTCTTCGCCTTTCTTCTTGACCGCGTCGGACACCGGCTTGACCGCGTTCAGGTGGGTCAGCACCTTGATCACGCCCGGCGCGGCCTCGGCGGCGCGGGTGTCGATGCGCACGATGCGGCCCTTGGCGATGGTGCTGGTGAGGATGTAGCCGTGGGTCAGGTGCGGGATCTGGAATTCCGCCGCGTAGCGCGCCTTGCCGGTGACCTTGGCGTAGCCGTCGACGCGGCGCATTTCCTTGCCGATGTAGTTCATTGCGGGTTCTCCGGTTGGTCGCTCACGCGTCGTCGCTGCCGCTGGCGCGGTGCAGGGCGCGGATCATCGCGTGCGTGCCCATCGGCACCTTGTAGGCGTTGTGCGCCAGCGGGCGCGCGGCGGCCATCTCCGCCTGCGCGGCGGCGGCGAAGGCGGCCTCGCCGATGCGTTGCCCGGCCAGCGCGCGTTCGGCGGCGCGGGCGCGCCACGGCTTGTGCGCCACCCCGCCCATGGCGATGCGCGCCTCGCGGATGCGCCCGTCCGGCTCCAGCGCCAGCGCCGCGGCCACCGAGACCAGGGCGAACGCGTAGCTGGCGCGGTCGCGCACCTTCAGGTAGTGGCTGTGCGCGGCGAAGCGCTGCGCCGGCAGCACGATCGCTTCGATCAGTTCGCCGTGCGCCAGCTGGTTGTCCAGGTCGGCGCGCGCATCGGGCAGCAGGTGGAACTCGGCGAACGGGATCGCGCGGCGCGCACCGGCCGGCGTGCGCACCTGCACCGTGGCGTCCAGCGCGGCCAGCGCCACGCACATGTCCGAGGGATGCACCGCCACGCAATGGTCGCTGTGGCCGAAGATCGCATGGGTGCGGTTGAGTCCCTCGCGCGCGCCGCAGCCGCTGCCGGGATCGCGCTTGTTGCAGGGCAGGGCGGTGTCGTAGAAATAGCCGCAGCGCGTGCGCTGCAGCAGGTTGCCGCCGTTGGTCGCCATGTTGCGCAACTGCATCGTCGCCCCGGCCAGGATCGCCTGGCTCAGCAGCGGATAGCGCTGGCGCACCAGCGGATGGTTGGCGGTATGGGTGTTGTTGGCCAGCGCGCCCAGGCGCAGGCCGCCGTCGGCGGTTTCGGCGATCTCGGCCAGGCCCTTGAGCCGGGTCAGGTCGACGATCTCGTCGGCGCCGGTCACGCCTTCCTTCATCAGGTCCAGCAGGTTGGTGCCGCCGCCGAGGAAGCGCGCGTTCGGGTTGGCGGCGACGCGGCGCACCGCGTCCTCCGCGGAGCTGGCGCGCTGGTATTTAAACGGCGTCATCGGCCACCTCCTTCGCCATCTTCAGCGCGGTCAGTTCGGACTGGTCGACGTAGCGCCAGGTCAGCGGGCGCGGCGCGCCGCCGCTGTGCACGTCCTGGATCGCGGCCACGATCTTCGGATAGGCGCCGCAGCGGCAGATGTTGCCGCTCATGCGTTCGCGCACTTCCGCGTCGCTGAGTTCGGTGACCGGCTGGCTGACATCGGCGCTGACATGGCTGGCGTCGCCGCGCTTGATCTCGTTGAGCAGGGCCACCGCCGAGCAGATCTGCCCGGGCGTGCAGTAGCCGCACTGGAAGCCGTCGTGCTGCACGAACGCGGCCTGCATCGGATGCAGCCGTTCGCCGTCGGCCAGGCCTTCGATGGTGGTGATCTGCGCGTCCTCGGCCTGCGCGGCCAGGGTCAGGCAGGCCAGGCGCCGCTCGCCGTCGACGATCACCGTGCAGGCGCCGCACTGGCCGTGGTCGCAGCCTTTCTTGGTACCGGTCAGCGCAAGGTGTTCGCGCAGCGCGTCCAGCAGGGTGGTGCGCGGGTCCAGCTTCAGCGCGTGGCGCTGGCCGTTGACCTGCAGCACCACCGGCAGCGCGTTCTGCGGCGGCGGCGCGGCGGGAGCCGGCGCGGCGAAGGCGGCGTCGCTGAAGACGAGTTGGCCGCCGGCGCCGCTCAGGCCGGCGGCCGACAGCAGGGCGATGAATTCGCGCCGCGACAGGCCGCTGACCCCGAGCCGGCGCGCGAGCGCGGCCTCGTCGTCGCTCAGCCCGGCATCGCGCGGTGCGTCGGCGGCGCCGGGCGCGGCCTGGGAAGGGTGGGGATCGTGCTGCATCGGTCTCTCCTGCCTGGGGGACCGCCGCATCGTTGCGCTGGCGCAAGCGAACAGGGGCGGTACGACCTGGGTCGCGGTACCGCCATCGCGGCACCGGTGCACGGGCACGTGAAGGTGCCCAAGCCCGAGCATCGCAGCGGTGTCGCGAAGGGATTGCGAAGGGTGGGTGGCGGGGCGGTGATGTGGCCGGGGTTGGGGATGTCGCAAGCGCGCAGCATCGGCTCTTCTGTAGGAGCGGCTTCAGCCGCGACAGGCTCTATCCATGGAGCCTGTCGTGGCTGAAGCCGCTCCTACAACAGCATGACGCTTGCAAATGAAGCGCGGGCGCTACCAGCGGTACGCCACCGACACCTGGTACTGGCGGCCGGCGATCGGGCGGCCCATGAACACGCCGCCGGTGGCGGCGCCGGGCACGCGCACGTTGCCCTCGGTCAGGCCCAGCTCGTCGGTCACGTTGCTGCCGCTGGCGGTGACCTCCCAGTGCTCGCCGGCATGCAGGCTGGCGCCGACGTCGAGCATGTCGTAGGACGGCAGGCGCTGGCTGTTGGCCAGGTCGGCGTAGCGTTCGCCGATGTAGGAGTAGGTGGCGAACACGCGCAGGTCGCCGAATGGCAGCATCCAGTAGTAGCTCGGGGTCAGCCGGAACTGGCGCTTGGGCTGGCGCATCACCTGGTTGCCGGTGTATTCGCGGTAGTTGCGGTACTTGGCGTCCAGCCACACCCCGGTGCCGGCCAGCTCGAAGCCGCCGAACGGGCGGATCGCGCCTTCCACCTCCAGGCCGTAGGCGCGCGAATCGCCGACCGTGGTGAAGTTGCTGCCGTTGGCCAGGAACGCCTGGAACGGCGAGTTCTTGAAGGTGTTGTAGAACGCGGTCAGGTACAGGTCGTAGGCGGCCGCGCCGGACTTCAATCCCAGCTCGTACTGGTCGATCTCCTGCACCTTGGTCTGCCCGTCGCGCAGGTTGTCGAAGCCGGGGAACTTGACCCCGGAATTGACCCGCGCGAACAGGCTGTTGTGCGCGTCGAGCTTGAAGTTCAGGCCCGCGGTCCACGACAGCGCATCGTCGTCCTGGTCGATGCGGCGCGCGCTCGGCAGCGAGATCGAGGTGGCGTTGTCGTAGAGCGTGGCCGGATCGCCGTCCAGGTCCACGGTGGCGGTGTCGTGCACGGTGCCGGTGACGCGCTGGCGCTCGTAGCGCACGCCCAGGTCCAGGCGCAGGCGTTCGTCCAGTTCCCATTCGTCGGCGACGAACACCGCGGTGTTCTCGCCGTCGTAGTGCGCGCGCAGGGCGAAGAAGGCGGTGCTGGTGAAGCCGTCGCGGGTCGGCTGGCGGCCGTCGTCCAGGCGCACGTCGATGCGCCGCGCATGGTTCTGCGCGGTCAGCAGCATGCTGTTGCCCAGGTACCAGGTGTCGTTGGAGGAGTACTTGGCGTAGTAGCCGCCCACCGTCAGCGTATTGCCGGCGAACAGCTCGCGGCTCAGGCGCAGGTCGTTGGTGAAGGAGTTCAGGCGCTTGTCCACCGACCACCAGCCGGCTTCCAGCACCTGCTGGTTCGGATCGACCGCGCCGCCGCCATTGGTGTAGGTGGCGCTGCCGGTGCTGCCGTAGCCGGCGATGAAGTCGCCCAGGCGCTGCGGCGCAGCGCCGGTGAACAGGGCGTAGGTCGGTGCGGTGCCGCCCATCACGCTGAAGCGGTCGGCGATGGTCCAGTCGCCGGCCTGCCAGTTCAGCTCGCCGCCGAACACGTCGATGTTGACCCCGCGGCCGTCGGCCAGGTCGCGCTGCACGGTCTCGCCGTTCGGGCCGACCGGCAGGCTGACGTGGCGGAAGTCGTTGCTGAGCAGGGTGCCGCTCTGCGCGTCGAGGCCGGGGAAGCTGGACAGGTCGCCGCCGTTGTTGCGCGACAGCAGCGGGATCGCGGTGTAGAAGGCGTTGTTGTCGTCGGTGTGGCGCGCGTAGAACGACAGGTCGCCGCTGTCCCAGCGCTTGCTCAGGGTGGCGCTGAACTGGCCGCCCTTGTCGGCGGAGAACTGCGGGTCGCGCACGCCGTCGGTCTCGCGGAAGAAGCCGCCGACGCTGTAGTACCAGCCGTTGCCCATCGGCCCGCTGTTGAACAGGTCGATGCGGCGCAGATTGTCGCTGCCGCCGGTCAGGCGCACGCTGCCCGCCGGCTCGTCCTGGCCCTGCTTCTGGATGAAGTTCGCGGTGATGCCGGCCTGGCCGTTGGAGAAGATCGGGCTGGAGCCGCCGCGCAGCACTTCCAGGCGCTCGACGGTGTCGTCGGTGCGGAACAGCGTGGAGTTTTCCAGGAACGACAGCGTCGGCGGCGGGAACAGCGGCGAGCCGTCGAGCTGGAAGGTGACGAACGGCGCATCGCCTTCGGATGGCATGCCGCGCACGAAGATGTTGGCGCCGGTACCGCCGCCGCTGGGCTCGGCCCATACGCCGGGCACGATCTTCAGCAGGTCGGCGCTGCTCTGCGGCACCGCCTGCTGGATCTGTTCCGGCGTGGCGGTGGTGATCGAGAAGCTGGCGTCGCGCTTGCGCAGGCCCTTGAAGCGCGCGGTGCCGCTGACCACCACGGTATCCAGGGTGGTGGCATCGGACTGCGTTGTGGGCGCGTCGGGCGCAGTGGCGGTCTGCGCCAACGCCGTCGGTGCAAGCAGGGTGGCGGCGATGGACAGCGGCAGCAAGCGCAGGGGTAGGGGCATGGCGGGTTTCATGAAGAATCTCTCCTTTCTTCATTCGCAACGGTGCGCCGGTGCGCATGGCGGCCCGCGCGTGCAGCGCAGGTCAACGCAGGATCGGCCGGCACAGCGCGACGCAGGGGGCATCGCGCGGGACTCTTTGTAACGCCGTTGCGCGGCCAGGCCATTGTGCAGCGCGGTAGAGGCGCCGTTTGCGTGACGGGCTGCGCAGGCCGATCGCTGCCGCCGGGTGTCGCGCGCGAGGCGATGCGCAGGCGCTGCCGCGCCGATCGCTCCGTCGTGGCACTGGAGCGTCTCCACTGCGACTGGCCGGTGGACAGGCGCACGCCTTGCCGCCAATACCCGGAGCCCGTCGATACGCAGCGCGGACACGGCAGCGGGCCGTTCGGTCGCATCCTCATTGGCGGGAGAGGAGCGCCGCGCCCGATCACTCCTGGATGAGATCGAAGGTGTTGCCTTCCGGATCGGCCAGGGTCGTGAAGCGGATCTGCGGCAGCTCGTGTTGCCGCACCACGCTCGCACCGAGCGCGGCCAGGCGTTCGGTCTCCTTGTCCAGGTCCGGCGTCCTGAAATCCGGATGCACCCTGTTGCGCCCCGTCGTCGCCTGCTCGGTTTTGAAGAATTGCAGAGGGAGAAGGTGCGGTGGCGTGGCCAGGGTGACCAGCACGCCATGATCGCTGCCGATCGCGACGCCCAGGGCCTGCGACCACCAGGCTGCCAGTGCCTGCGGGTCGGTCGTGTCGATGGTGAGCGCATGCGTTTTCATGGATGTTTTCCTTGTCGTAGGGCAGGGCGATATGGCCGCAGCGGTGCGGCGCCGCAGCGTCTCAGCGAGCGCTGTCGATGATGAGCCCGCCATCAGGGGTCAGGCTCGATCCTGTGATGAACTGCGAATCCGCTGTCGCGAGGAACAGCACGACGGGAGCGATATCCGGCTCCGCTTGCCCGAAGCGGCCCAGCGCATTGGTCGGCGGCGGCACGTCGTGTTCCGGACCCCAGGTCTCGGCCACGGGCAGGACGTTGTTCACGGTGATCCGGTCGCCGCCCCATTCGCGCGCAGCGGTGCGGGTCAGGGCGCGGACTGCCTCCTTGGCCATGTTGTAGGGCGCATAGCCGGCCAGGCCGACCACGCCGGCCGAGGAGCCGAAGTTGATGACGCGGCCCTCGCCGCTGGCCTTCAGGTACGGATAGGCGGCTTGCATGGTCCGTAGATAGGCGATCGGGCCCGTGTCGAAGTTGCGCTGCAACTGCTGCGCCGAGAGTTCGATGACGGAAGAGAACGGCGCCGACGGGTCGAAGGCGTTGTTGACCAGGATGTCGAGCCCGCCGAACGCTTCCACGGTCCTGTCCACCGCCGCCTTGATCTGTTGCGCGTCGCCGATGTCGGCGACGATGCCGATCGCGGTGCCGCCGGCGGTCTCGATCTCGGCCACGACGGCGTCGACATTGGCCGCGGTGCGCGACAGCACGGCCACCTTGGCGCCTTCGGCCGCCAACAGCCTGGCGGTGGCGCGGCCGATCCCGCGCGTGGCGCCGGTGACGAGCGCGATCTTTCCATTCAGTCGTGCCATTTCGTCGCTCCGTTCAGCGGGGGGCTGTGTGGTGGATCGCGGCGGTCGCGGCATATGGCGAGGGCACGTCGCGCGCGGCGTTCTGCATGGTGAAGGACGCGGCCAGCAGGGCCAGGCCGACGGCGGCCGGCAGCGCGCCCTTCGGCTTGCGCACGCCAAGGTGCGCAGATCCGGACAGCAGCAGGTGGAAGAAGATGCCGGCATAGGCCAGGTCGCTCAGCGGCACGCTGAAACGCGACAGGATCGCGAGCGGCGCGAGCAGCTTCACCACGATCATGAACGGCACCAGATAGGCGGCGGGATAATGCAGCTCGGCAAGGATCCGGCGGACCCATGCTGCTTTGCTCGCGTATAGAAACGCGGAGCTCAGATAGAGCAGCGACAATAGCGCCGTGCTGATCCAATAGATAGTGGTTGGGGTCATGGCTGTTTCCGGTCGCCTCGCGCATGGGCAAGGCCTTTTGTCGATTTTCATTCCGCTCGTTCGCTCGTTTGCGCTGCGGCAAAGAGCATGTATAAGAATTTACGCGCTTGATGAATCCGCACAAGTAGGATGAATTATCGACACTCGGTATGGAAAATCAGACCAATGAAAACGAAAGGTGGTTTCACCATGCAGGATGAGATGCGCCGTGCGTTCTCGATGCTCTCGGGCAAATGGAAGCTGGAGATCATGTGGCTGCTCAATCAGCGGGTCTATCGCTTCGGGGAATTGCGCAAGTCGATCCCCGGCATCACCCAGCACATGCTGACCTCGCAGTTGCGCGAGCTGGAACTGGACGGCCTGATCTCGCGCACCGTCTATGCGGAGGTTCCGCCGCGCGTGGAGTACGCGATGACCGACAAGGCGCGAGGCCTTGGCCCCACGATGCAGGCGCTCGCCGCCTGGTGGAATGAGCATGGAAAGACGGTGCCGGCCAAGGCCAACGCGCGGGGCCGAAAACCGAAATGACCACGGCCGCTGCTTTGGCCGGCATCGCGTCTGGCACGGAAGCCCGCACACCGCGGCGTTGCCGGCCGGAGTGGTTCCGGTGCGGCCTGCGCATCTGCGCGACGACAGTGGAACTGGGCATCGGACAATCTGCGAGCGCGCGCTACCGAGCGCCGCGGCGTTGGCCGCGCGCCGCTTTCGTTTTCTGAGCGGACGCGCCGCGCACGGCGCCTTTTGGGGAGCGCCGCACCATCATGGCGGGGACAAAAAAAGAGGCCGCCCTGGGGCGGCCTCGCTTCCGGCGCGGGTGGGAGGGAGAACCGCGTCAGAAGAACAGGCGCACGCCGAACGAGGCGTTGCGGCCGGGAAGCATCACGTCGTCCTTCAGGAACGAGGTGTGCACGCGCGCGTCCTGGTCGGTCAGGTTGTTGCCGTCCAGGAATACTTCCCACGCGGTGGCGCCGGCATCGACGTGGTAGGCCAGGTGCGCATCGACCATGGTGTAGCCGTCGGTCGGGGTCTCGTTGACCGCCACCTTGTCCTGCTTCTGGTAGCGGGTCGCGCCGAGCGATGCGCGCCAGTTGCTCGCATCCCAGCGCAGCTGCGCGCCGTAGCGCGCCGGCGCGATGCGCGGCAGGTTGCCGCCGTCCTTCAGCCGCGCGCGCACCGTGTCGCCGAACACGCGCAGGTCCCAGGCGCCGCTGTCGTTGTCGGCCAGGTGGAAGGTGGCCTCGCCCTCGAAGCCGTGGAAGATCGCGTCGGCCAGGGTCCACTGGCGGATCGGCAGGAAATCGTTGTCCTCCTCGTGGAACCATTGCGCGCCGGTATCGACGATGTAGATGAAGTCGTCGTAGCGGTTGTAGTACGCCGACACCTTGGCATCCACCCAGTCGTTCTTGAAGTTCAACCCCAGCTCGGCCTGGTTGGCCTTCTCGGTCTTGAGGTCGGCATTGCCGATCTCGTAGGCGAGGGTGGCGATGTGCGGGCCGTCGGCGAACAGTTCCTCCTCGGCTGGCGCGCGCTCGGCGTGGTCGAGGTTGGCGGTCAGGCGCCACTGTTCGTTGAAGCGGAAGCCGCCGCTGAGCGAGAGACTCTTCGGGGTGAAGTCGCGGTCCACGCCGGTGTCGGTCTCGTACTTGACCTTGTCCACGCGCGCGCCGAACTCGGCGCTGACCCGCTCCCAGGTGTTGCGCGCCACCGCGAACACGCCCAGCGAGCGGGTGTCGGTCTTCGGCACGAACGCTTCCTCGCCGATCGCCTGGAAGGTGCTGTCGCTGCCCTGCAGGCCGAACGCGGTCTGCCAGCCGCCGCCGACGCTGAAGGAGGCTTCGACGCGGCCTTCGTTGGCGCGCTTGTCGAACACCGTGCCCACTTCCTCGCCCTCGAACTCGGTGTGGGTATAGGCGGTATGGCCGAAGCTGTAGCGCAGCGCGCTGCCGTCGCCCCACGGATCGGTCAGACCGCCCTTGAGCTCGTAACGGTCCTGGTGCAGGCGCAGCGACACGCCGCGCTCGCCGGCCGCCAGGTCGCCGGGTTCGCCCGGGTTGCCGTAGTTGTCGCGGAAGCGCGACGCCGACACGCCGACGAAGCCCCAGTCGCCGGCCAGCGAGGCGCCGACCGAGCCGACCTTGGAATCGAGGAAGGAATTGGCCTGGCGCCCCTGCGGCGTGTCGTAGTCCTTCTGGTTGCGGTACACGCCGTCGGCGTGGATCGACAGGCCGCTGCCATTGCCGGCATCGACCCGGAACATGTCGGTTTTGCCGTCCTTGTCGCCGCCGTCGAAGCGCACTTCGGCGCGGCCGTGCACGCCGTCCACCGGGGTCTCGGCGATGCGCCCGTCGACCACGTTGACCACGCCGCCGATCGCGCCGGAGCCGTACAGCAGCGTGGACGGGCCCTTCAGCACTTCGATCTGGTCGGCCAGGAACGACTCCACCGCCGGCGAATGGTCCTGGCTGACGGTGGACACGTCCTGGGTGGACAGGCCGTCGCTGAGCACCGCCACACGCGGGCCGTCCAGGCCGCGGATGATCGGCCGGCCCACGCCGGGGCCGAAGTTGGAGCTCTGCACGCCGGGCAGGCTGGCCACGGTCTCGCCGATGCTGGCGCCGCGGTTCTCGTCCAGGCGCTCGCCGGCCAGCACTTCCACCGGTTGGCTCAGGTCGCCGGCGGCGTCGCGCAGCGGGCTGGCGGTGACCACCACCGCATCCATGTCCTTCACGTGCCGGTCCTGCTTGCGGCCGTCGCCGTGGCGGCTGTCGCTGGCCGGCGGGGTGCCGTCTTCGGCGGCGGGCGCGTCGGCGGCCAGGGCCAGGACCGGACTGAGCAGGCCGCCCAATGCCAGGGACAGGGCGGTGCGACGGAGTGAACGGGAGCGGGAGGGGGACATAGGCATACCGAATAGGAGGGAAAAGGCGCCGCCAGGCGAGCGTGGGCGCTCGCGTTCGCCGCGCGGAGGCGGCGGCAGGCATGGCATGGGGGGCGTGGCGACCCCCTGGTCGCCGGCCGGGTAATGTTATATTATTCTATAACGCAATCACCACTGTGCTGGAAGTCATGTCGCCCACCTCCGATCTGCGCGCACTGCTCGACCGCCTCGGCGCCACCGGTTCGCTGCTGTGCGCGGTGCATTGCGCGCTGCTGCCGCTGGCGCTGGCCGTGCTGCCCTCGCTGGGCCTGTCGGTGTGGCTGGGCGACGGGGTGGAGCGCACGCTGGTGCTGTTCGTGACCTGCCTGGGCCTGTTCAGCCTGGTCCTCGGCTACCGCCGGCACCGCGCCTGGCAGGCGCTGGGGCTGCTGCTGCTGGGCCTGCTGTCGCTGTGGGCCGGCATGCTGGTGCCGGCGCTGCACCACGCGGTGGCCCCGCACGCGGCGATCATGACCTTCGGCGGCACCCTGGTCGGGCTCGCGCACCTGCTCAACCTGCGGCTCAACCATGGCCACGTGCACGACGCCAGCTGCGCCCACTGAGCGCACGTGATAGGCTTGCCGCCCTTGCGCGAGGGCGCCGACCGCGTTGCCTCGCCAAACCCGTGCACCGCGCGGGGATTTCGCACACACATTCAGGAGTCGATGAGCATGGGTAAGGGTGACCGCAAGACCGCCAAGGGCAAGCGCTACAACGCCAGCTACGGCAATTCGCGCTCGCACAGCGTGAGCAAGGTGGCCGTGGGCGCCGCGTCGCCGGTCGCCAAGAAGTCGGTGGTCAAGACCCCGGCGGCGAAGAAGGCCGTGGCCAAGAAGACGGTCGCCAAGGCCGGCTGAGCCTCGGCTCCGGCGGTACGCAAGAACGCGGCGCTTGCGCCGCGTTTTTTTTGCCGCGGGGAAACGCGCCGCGGCCGCACACGCCGCGGCATGCGCGCTCAGCGCGGCGGATCGTCCTCGCCGCTGTCGCCGGCCAGGTCGGCGGCCAGCGGCGTCGGCTCGGGTGCGGGCGCGGCGACGGCCGGCGCCGCCAGCAATTGTTCGGCCAGGCCGCGATAGATCGGCGTGCGGCACACCAGCGCCGAGGCGCCGCGGGCGATCAGCACCGTGGCCAGGATCGGCAGCAGCATGTCGCTGCTGTCGGTGAGTTCCAGCGAGATCACCGCCGAGGTCAGCGGCGCCTGGGTGACCCCGGTCAGATAGGCGCACATGCCGAGCAGCACGAAGGTGCGCGGATCCACGTCCGGCATCAGCACCGCCAGGTTGTGGCCGACGCCGGCGCCGACCGCCAGCGCCGGCGAGAACAGCCCGCCGGGGATGCCGGCCACGTACGAGGCCAGGTTCGCCAGCAGCTTCATCAGCCCGAACTCGTGGCCGACGCTGGCATGGCCCTGCACCAGGCTGCGCGCCTGCTCGTAGCCGGTGCCGAACGCGCCGGCGCCAAACACCAGGCCCAGCGCGACCAGGACCAGCCCGCACAGCGCGGCCAGCAGCACCGGATGGCGGCTGCGCAGCGCGCCCAGCCAGCGCGGCCTGCCGGCCACGGTGGCCAGCACCATGCGGCTGAACGCGCCGCCGAGCAGGCCGGCGACCACGCCGCACAGCGCGATCGCCAGCCATGCCCGGCCCAGCGGCAGTGCCGCCGACACCTTGCCGAAATAGGTGTAGTTGCCGAGCAGGCCCAGCGACACCACGCCGCCGACGATCACCGCGGTCAGCAGCGTGCCGGAGAACCGGTGCTCGAAACGGCCGCTCAGTTCCTCGATCGCGAACACCACCCCGGCCAGCGGCGTGTTGAACGCCGCGGCGATGCCGGCGGCGCCGCCGGCGAGCAGGAAATGCGAGGCCTGGCGCGGATCGCGGAAACCGAACCAGCGCCCGAGCACGTACATCAGGCTGGCGCCGACGTGCACGGTCGGGCCTTCGCGCCCGACCGAGGCGCCGCCGAGCAGGGCCAGCGTGGTCAGCAGCAGCTTGCCGGCGGACACGCGCAGCGACAGGTTGGTCTGGCGGAACGCGTCGTCGGGCCGTTCCAGCGCGGCGATCACCTGCGGGATGCCGCTGCCGCGGGTGGGGCGCAGTACACCGTTGGTCAGCCAGGCGAGCAGCGCGAACACGCTCGGCGTGAGCAGCAGCGCCCACCACGGCGAATGCGCCACGATGCGCTGGAACAGGTGGAAGGCCGCGTCGCTGGCCTTGGCGAACACGATCGCGACCAGCGCCACCGCCACCGCGCCGCCCCACAGCACCGCGCGTTGTTTCCAGCTCTCGTGCGAGAGCAGCGGGCGCAGGCGCTGGCGCATGCGCTGCGGTGGCGCGGGATCGGGCGACTCCATGCGCCGATTGTCGCATGCGCGGTCCGGCGTGGGACCGACGCCGGGCGCATGCATTCATGCCAGACGCGGCATTGCATGCGGCGCCGCAGCCGCTGCAAGCCGCTCAGCCGACCGCGTGCGCACGCGATGTGCGCTCGGCATGGGCGCGCGACGCCGGATGAGGTTGGCGCCATCGCGCGCGACAGACCTTGCCGATACGGCTTGGCGCGGGGCTGCGTCCCTAGCGCAGTGCCGGCAGCAGCGCCTGCGGGTCGCCGTCGTTGCGCGCGGCGGGAATGCCGAGCAGCCGGGTCAGCAGCGGATACACGTCGACGTTGTCGATCGGCGCCAACGTGGCGCCCTGGCGGAACGCCGGGCCGCGCGCGATGAACACCGCGCGCATCGACGGCAGCGCCGGGTCGTAGCCATGCGAGCCGCGCAGGCCGGTGCTCGGCTTCTCCGCGGCACGCTCGGCCGGCAGCGCGTCCCAGCCTTCGTGCATCTGGCACACGATCGGCGGGATGCGCGGATGGCTGCCGTAGTGCCAGCGCGCCGGCAGCTCGGCCTTGCGCCAGCAGTCGTAGTGCGGATGCGCGCCGAGCAGCTTGGCTTCGACCCTGGCCTCCTGCCCGGGCCGCGGCGCGATGCCGACCGACTGGCCGTAGCTGACCACCTCGGCCTCCTGCATCGACACCATGTCCTCGACGATGACCACCTGCTGCGCCGGCACCGTCGCCATGCCGTGGTCGGAGACGACGATCAGGTTGGTGCGGTCCAGCTGCCCGCGCCGGGCCAGCCCGTCCAGCAGATGGCCGATCGCCGCATCCACTTGTTCGACCGCGCGGGCGTACTGCGCCGACTGCGGACCGAAGTCGTGGCCGGCCTCGTCGACCTGCTCGAAGTACAGGGTCAGCAGCTGCGGAGGCGGCGCGCTGCGATCGTCGAGCCAGCCCAGCGCCTGGTCGACCCGCGCGTTCGGCGCCACGTGTTCGTCGAAGGCCTGGCGGCGGCTCGGGCGCACGCCCTGGATCGCCGCCTCGCTGCCCGGCCAGGCCCAGGTCGCCGCGGACAGGCCGGCCTTCTCGGCGCCGACCCAGATCGGTTCGCCGCCCCACCAGCGGCCGTCGCCGACCGCGTCGCGGTCGCTGACCCGGAACGTGCCCAGCAGCGGGTCGCGCATGCTGTTGTGGACGATGCCGTGGTGGTCCGGACGCAGCCCGGTGACGAGGGTGTAGTGGTTGGGGAAGGTCAGCGACGGATACGACGGCGTCATCCATTGCGCACGTACGCCTTCGCGTGCCAGCCGGCTCAGGTTTGGCGCGATGCCGCGATCGAGCATGTCCGCGCGCAGGGCGTCGATCGAGATCAGCAGCAGCAACGGCCGCTGCGCCTGGCTGGGCGTGGCGTGCGGCGCAGCGGCCGCGGTGGTGGGAGAAGAGGGGATGGAGGCGCAGGCGCCGAGCAGCAGCGCCGCGCAGGCGCCTGCCAGGCGTAGGGCGATTGAAGTCATCCGCGCATGATAAGGCGCGCATGGTGACCTGGCGAAGACATCGCGTGGCATGGGCTGCACGATGGCGGATGCGACGCGGTCACGCTGCGCCATGCGGCGCGAGACGATGACTTCGCCGCGCTCTTGCAGGAGCGGCTTCAGCCGCGACAGGCTTTACTGACACTGCCTGTCGCGGCTGAAGCCGCTCCTACAGCGGCAAGCGGCAAGCGGCAGCAAACCGCGCCGCCGCTCAGCCGAACAGCGATGCCGTCGCGCCGTCCGCGGGCTCGGCGCCGCGCCGCTCCAGCGCCAGCAGCGCGGCCTTGGTCGGCAGGCCGCCGCCGAAGCCGGTCAGCGCGCCGTTGGCGCCGATCACGCGATGGCAGGGCAGCACGATCGGCAGCGGATTGCGGCCGTTGGCGGCGCCGACCGCGCGCACCGCGCGCGGCTGCCCGATATGCCGCGCCAGCTGCGCGTAGCTCCAGGTGGCGCCGAACGGGATGTCGGCCAGCGCCTGCCAGACAAGGCACTGGAAGGCGGTGCCGCGCGGCGCCAGCGGCAGCGCGAAGTGGTCGCGCTCGCCGGCGAAATAGGCCAGCAGCTGTTCGCGCGCCGCGCGCACCGGCGCCGCATCGCGGATCCAGTCGGCACGGCCGCGCGCGTCGTAGCGGTTCTCCGGGAACAGGATGTGGCGCACGCCGTCGTCGCCGACGGCCACGGTCAGTTCGCCGATCGGCGTGGCGAAGGCGTCGTAGTACAGGCGTTGCTCAGTCATGGGAGGTCTCCTCGGGTGGGTCGCCGGCCAGGTGCCACAGCTGCAGCACGGCATAGGCGCGCCATGGCCGCCAGGCCTGGGCGCGGGCTTCGGTGGCGCGTTCGCTCAGGCGCGCGCCGTCGGCGCCGAGCACGCGTTGCAGGACCAGGTCGCCGGCCGGGAACGCATCGGGCTGGCCGAGCGCGCGCAGCGCGATGTACTGCGCGGTCCAGGCGCCGATGCCGGGCAGGGCGGTGGCGCGCTCGACGAACTCGGACAGGCGCTGGCCGGCGCGGAACTGCAGGCGTCCGTCCACCACCGCCGCGGCCAGCGCGCGGATCGTGGCGGCGCGCGAGCGCGGCAGGCCGATCGCTTCCAGCGGCGCGTCCAGCAACTGCGGCGGCGCCGGGAACGCACGGTCCAGGCCGGACGGCTGGCCGGGCCGATGCCCGCCGTGGCGCTCGACCAGGCGCGCGGCCAGGGTCGCCGCGCCGGCCACGCTGACCTGCTGTCCGAGCACCGCGCGCACCGCCACCTCGAAGCCGTCCCAGCCGCCGGGCACGCGCAGCCCCGGGCGTCGCGCGATCGCGCGCGCCAGCAGCGGTTCGGCGCCCAGCGTGGCGTGCACCGCGCGCAGGTCGGCGTCCAGGTCGAAGATGCGGCGCACCCGGCGCACGATGTCCGGGATCGCGCGCGGATCGGCCGCGGCGATGCGCAGGCGCAGTTCGTGGCGCTGCGGATCGGCCTCGACCTGGATCCGGGTCGAGGCCGCGAGCGGGCCGAGCACGCGCTCGTAGCTGGCCTCGCCGATGCGCTCGATGCCGGGGATCGCGCGCTTGCGCAGGAACGCCAGCATGGCCGCGAAGTCCAGCGGCGGGCGATAGCCCAGGCGCAGCGTCAGGTCGCCGCCCGGCACCTCGGCACGCTGCTTGCGGATCGCCGATGGCGGCATGCCGCAGCCTTCCAGGAACGCGGTGTTGAAGCGGCGCAAACTGTTGAAGCCGGCCGCCAGCGCCACCTGGGTGATCGGCAGCGCGGTCTCGGTCAGCAATTGCTTGGCCAACAGCAGGCGCCGCGTCGCGTGCACCGCCGCCGGGGTGGCGCCGAGCTGGCCGACGAACACGCGCTGCAGCTGGCGCGCGCTGAGCCCGACCTCGGCGGCGAGCTGTTCGACGCTGGCGTCCTGCAGCGCGCCCTCGGCGATCAGCGCCAGCGCGCGCCGCACCGATTCCTCGCCCAGGTGCTGCTGCGCTTCCGGCGACAGTTCCGGCCGGCAGCGCAGGCACGGGCGGTAGCCGGCCGCGGCCGCGGCCGCGGCGCTGGGGTAGTAGCGCACGTTGCTGCGCTTGGGCGCCGGCGCCGGGCACACCGGCCGGCAGTAGATGCCGGTGCTGCGCACGGCGGTGAAGAACACCCCGTCGAAACGCGCGTCGCGCGACTGGCGGGCGCGGTCGTAGAGGGCGTGGTCGTCGGGCGTGGGCTGGGACATGGCGCCAGTCTAGTCCGCGCCGGCGCCGCGGACTCGCCGTTTTCGGACATGGATGCGGCGGCCCCGGCGCGTCAGGCGCAGGCACGGTGCCGGCGGTTTAGGCGCAGTTGGGAAGCGACTGCGTATCGGCACTAGACTAGCGGCGCGCATCGCCGATGCGCCGTCTCTTCGCTGCGGATTTCTCGTTTGCCTCTTCCGTCCAAAATCTGGTGGCTGTCGCTGTGCTGTGCTGGCCTGCTGTCGTGCCAGCAGGGTGCGCCGTCCGCCGGCAGGACCGTGGCCGACGGCCCGCCCGGCGACGGCGAGCACATGGTCTCGGTGGGGACGCCGCCACCGCCGCCCGCGCCGGCGCCTGCCGCCAAGCCCAAACCGGCCAACGACGCCGACACCGACCTGTGGGACGAGGCCGCGCTGGAGAACGGCGAGGCCTTCGTCAGCTGCGACACCGACTACGCGGCCGAGGCCGGCGATGGCGAGGCCCTGGCCGGGCTGGACCGGCCGACGGTCGAGGCGGCGTTGGCGCCGTGCCGCGAGCGCGGCCTGTTGCGGGTGCGCTACGAAGGCAAGATCAACGCCGGCTTCGCCGCGATGGTGCGGCGCCTGGCCGAGGTCGCCAAGCGCGCCGGCATCGGCAAGCGCGTGCTGGACCTGGATTCCAGCGGCGGCCAGGTCGAGGCGGCAATCCGCGCCGGCGATGCGATCGGCGAGTCCGGCTGGACCATATGGGTGCGCGAGGGCTCGGTCTGCCACAGCGCCTGCGTGTTCGTGCTCGCCGCCGGCGACAACCGGCTGATCTCCGGCAAGGTCGGCATCCACCGCATGATGCGGATCAGCTCCACCGCGACCTCGCGCGCCGAACTCAACCGCGAGCTGCAGGAGGTCTACGGCAACGTCAAGGACTACCTGGAGCGCAACGGCGTGGCGGTGGCGGTGGCCGACCTGATGATGACCGTGCCCAACCGCAGCCTGCGCCTGCTCAGCAACGACGAGCTCAAGCAGTACGGGCTGGACGGAACCAACGCGGTGCAGGACGACCTGGAGCGGATCAAACAGCTGCGCAAGTGCGGCGACGACTTCGTGCGGCGCAAGGACGCGTTCCTGATCGCGTTCGACCACGAGTGCAAGGCCAAGGGCGTGGACCTGGAAACGCTGACCGCCTGCGGCCAGGCGCTGAAGCAGCGTTTCGGCTTCCCCGACCAGGCCTGCCCGGCGGAGAGCCCGCTGTCGGAAATCGACGTGGCCACCTTGCCGCTGGCCTCGCCCGGCGCCTGAACGCCGGCCTGCACCGGCCAATCGCGTTCACGCCCCAGGCACCCGGCCGGCGCTAGCGTCCGCGCCATTCACTTCGGGAGCAGGCGCATGGCGGTCGGAACCAAGCTGATGATGCGGCTGTACCTGCCGCCGGCGTTGCTGGTGCTGGGCGGTTTCCTGCTCGCGGAACTGCTGCTGCACTTCGCCAGCGGCGCGCATGCGCAGACCCTGGCGCGGGTCGCCTCGCTGCTGAGCCTGGCCGGCCTGCTGGGCGGCACCGCCTGGGCCTTGTGGGCCAGCTGGCGCGCCTGGCACCGGCAGCGCTACGCGGTGCCGGTGAGCGCGGCCGCGCCGGGCGAGGAGCCGTGAGCGCCGCTGCGCAAGCGCGCGGGGCCGGCGTAGACTGCGGCCCCTGCCGCTGCCGCGCCGCCTGAGCGATGCCCACCCCGATGCCCCTGTCGTTCCGCCTGCTCCCCGCGCTGCTGTGCGCGATCGTCTTCGCCGCGGCGGCGCAGACCGCACCCAGCCAGCCCGCTCCGACGCAGCCCGCCGCCGCCCAACCCACCGCGACCCAGCCCGCGGCGCCCAAGCCCGTTGCCGCCAAGCCTGCCGCGTCCAAGCGTGCGGAGCCTGCCGCGCCGGGGCCGCTGTCCAAGCAGGACGCGCAGATGGCGCAGGCCGGCCTGCGCGCCGCGCAGCTGGTCGACGCCGGACGCAGCGGCGAGCTGTGGGACGGCGCCTCGGCGGTGGCGAAGAAGGCGGTCGCGCGCGAGGCCTTCGTGCGCCAGGTCGAGGCCGGCCGCGCCCGGCTCGGCGCGCTGCTCGGCCGCGGCGTGGCCAGCGTGGCGCGGGTGCAGTACGCCGCCGGCTCGCAGGTGCCGCCCGGGGTCTACGTCAACATCAGTTTCCCCAGCCGTTTCGCCAATGCGCCGCAGCCGGTGCGCGAGCTGGTCTCGCTGCGCCTGGACGAGGACAAGACCTGGCGCCTGGTCGGCTACCACGTCGGCCCGCCGAACTGACGCCTGCGCGTGGCGCCATCCCATCCGTCATTCCCCGAGGTCTTGATGAGTATCGAAATCCGCATGCTGGCCTGGGCGATCCTGCTCGGGATCGTGCAGCTGCTGCTGGCCTCCGCGTTCGTCACCGCGCAGCGCGGCCTGAAATGGAATGCCGGCGCGCGCGACGCGCCGCAGACGCCGCCTGGCGGCGTGGCCGGGCGCCTGGAGCGCGCGCTGCGCAACTTCCTGGAGACCTTCCCGATGTTCGCCGCCGCGGCGCTGGCGGTGGTGGCGATGGGCAAGGGCAGTGCGCATACCGCAATGGCGGCGCAGCTGTATTTCTGGGCGCGGCTGGCCTACGTGCCGTTGTACGCGGCGGGCGTGCCCTATCTGCGCAGCCTGGTGTGGGTGGTGTCGCTGTGGTCGATCCTGCAGCTGGTGTGGGCGCTGGTCTGAGGCTGCGCGCCTGGCGTTGCGCGCCGCATTGCGCTTGCAGCGCTGCGACCGTTTGCCGCAGCGCTGATCCAGATCAATGTCGCGCCGCGCGGCGGGTTTATGCTGGCGGCGTCTGATACGGGAAGCGCAGCAATGCATGTGGATATCGCCATCGTCGGTGCCGGCCCGGCCGGCCTGTGTTTCGCGCGTTCGCTGGCCGGCAGCGGGCTGTCGCTGGCGCTGATCGAACCGCAGCCGCGCGCCGCCCTGGCCGAGGCCGCCTTCGACGGCCGCGAGATCGCGCTGACCCACGCCTCGCGCACGCTGCTGGAGCAACTGGACCTGTGGTCGCGGATCGATCCGGACGCGATCGCGCCGCTGCGCGATGCGCGGGTGATGAACGGCTCCTCGCCGTTCGCGCTGACCTTCGCCGCGAGCCAGGACCGCCGCGGCGACCTCGGCTGGCTGGTGCCCAATCACCTGATCCGCCGCGCGGCGTTCGCCGCGGTGCAGGCGCAACCCGGCCTGACCCTGCTCGACGGCGTGTCGGTGCAGGCGCTGCGCTGCGACGACACGCAGGCGCAGCTGAGCCTGTCCGATGGCCAGTCGTTGACCGCGTGCCTGGTGGTGGCGGCCGACAGCCGCTTCTCGGCGACCCGGCGCATGCTCGGCATCGGTGCGCAGATGCGCGATTTCGGCCGCAGCATGCTGGTGTGCCGGGTCAGCCACGAGCGCCCGCACCATCACACCGCCTGGGAGTGGTTCGGCTACGGCCAGACCCTGGCGTTGCTGCCCTTGCACGGCAACCAGGCCTCGGCGGTGCTGACCCTGGCGCCGGACCGCGCGCAGGCGTTGCTGGACATGGATGAGGCCGCGCTGGGCGCGGAGATCAGCGCCCGTTTCGAGCACCGGCTCGGCGCGATGACGCCGATCGTGCGGCCGCAGGCCTATCCGCTGGTCGCGGTGTACGCGCAGCGTTTCGTCGGCAAGCGCTACGCGCTGATCGGCGACGCGGCGGTGGGCATGCACCCGGTGACCGCGCACGGCTTCAACTTCGGCCTGCAGAGCCAGGCGCGGCTGGCGCGTGCGCTGCATGCGGCCGCTGCGCAGGGCCGCGACATCGCCGCGCCGGCCTTGCTGTCCGGCTACGAGCGCGGCCACCGCCTGGCCACGCGCCCGCTGTACGAGGCGACCAACGCCATCGCCGCGCTGTACACCGACGACCGCCTGCCGGCGCGCGCGCTGCGCAACGCGGCGCTGCGCGTAGCCGACCGGGTGGCGCCGTTCAAGCGCGCGATCGCCGCGCACCTGACCCAGCGCGGTGCGGTGGGCGCGCGCTGAGCGCTGGATGCGTGCGGGATCCAGGGAGTCATATCCCGTTGCTCGGTTGGCTGCGGCGACAGCCGAGCGGTTGGTCCGGCGCCACCGCGACGCTCTCTCGCCTGTTGCACCCTGTAGGAGCGGCTTCAGCCGCGACCGGGCCTTGCCAGGACAGTTTCGGTCGCGGCTGAAGCCGCTCCTACAGAAAAGCGAACGGCAGGCGCCGGATGCGGCAGTGGGGCCATGGCTCCGCTGCGCAAATGCCGGCTGTCCTATCGGCGTGGCGAAGCAGTTGTGGGAGCGACTTCAGTCGCGACGGGCTCTATCGGGAAGGCCCGTCGCGACTGAAGTCGCTCCCACAAAAATTCGCCGCCCGAGAGAGGCGAAAGAACGCGCCTAGTCCTGCGCTGCGCTGGCGGTGCGACGTTCGGCAGCCCCGGCGATGAGCCGGGCGAGGGCGCTTTGCACATCGCCACCGCGCTGCGCCGCTTCGATCGGCGCGATGGCCCAGGCGCAGCCGGCGTGGCGCAGGTGCAGGCGCCAGTCGCCGGCCCAGGCATCCAGCTCGTCCAGCCCCAGGAAGACCGCGACGCCACGGTCGGCATGCCCGCCATGGATGGACTGCGCCAGGCACAGCGGCCGCGCTGCGGCCGGATCGATCAGCACTTCGTACACGTCGTGCAGCGGATCGTCCGCCGACGGCGCGATGTTGCGCATGCCGATGCTGATCAGCATGGCGCGGCTGCCGCGTCGTGCCGCCAGGCAAGCGACGCGCGAGGCGCGCCGCCTGCGCTCATACCTTGCCGATCACCCGGATCTGCACGTCGTCCAGTTCGACCAGCTGGCCCGCGCGGATCTTGCAGGCCTTGCGCACCTCGACTTCGCCGTCCACGCGGACCTGGCCTTCGCTGATCACGGTCTTGGCGGCGCCGCCGCTGTCGCACACGCCGGTCAGTTTCAGCAGGTGCTTGAGTTCGACGTAGTCGCTTTCTAACTGGAGATCGATGGTCTGCATTGGGGGACGCTGTTCGGAAATCGGCGCCCATTGTCGGTCATCCGCGGACGAAACGCTCGGATTTCGCGCCGCGCCATGCCGCGACGGACATCTTCGCGCCGATCGCGGCGCATCGGCGGCCGCGCTCAGTCGTGGCCGAAGCGCTCCACCTCGTCGAGCAGGCGGCTGGCCTTGCGCAGGCTGGCTCCGCCCAGATTGTCGTCGACGATCCGCATCAGCCGCGGTCGCCCGGGATGGCGCGAATAGCGATAGACCGCTGCGCTGAGCGCAAGGCCGGCCACGCCCACGCCGAGTCCGATCCACACCACGCCCGCCGCCCGTGCCAGCAGATCGATGCCGGCGAGCGCGCACAGCACCATCAGCACCGGCACCCACAGCAGCCACCACGACAGCCCGCAGACCACGCCGCTGCCGACGTACCAGCGCCGGGTGTGCGCGATCTGGCGCTGGATCTCCAGCACCGGCGCGTCGTAGTCGATGCGCAGCAGCCGGCCCAGCACGATGCCGGCCATCGCCACGGTCACCACGCCGTAGGCGTGCACCGCCACGCCGGCGGCGACGACGTGCGCCGGCAGCGCGCCGCTCCGGCTCCACAGCAGCCCGGCCAGGGCGATGCAGCCCAGCCCGAACGGCAATTGCAGGAATTGGCCCCACAGCAGCGGCCGCAGGCTGCTGCGCACGCGCTGCAGCGTGTGCTGGAGCAGCGCCTGCAGTTGCAGGCGGTCGTGGCGTTGCAGGCGCAGGTCCAGCGCCTGCCAGGCGTGTTTCAGTTCGTCGGGATGCATGGTCGAAGGTCCTGTGTGGGGGATTCAGAGTTCGTCGCGCAGGCGTTGCTTGAGGCGGCCGATCTTGGTGGAGACGTTGCTTTCGCCGATGCCGAGGATCTCGGCGATCTCGCGCTGCGGGCGTTCGTCCAGGTACAGCAGCGCCAGCGCCCGTTCCAGCGGCGGCAGCTGCGCGATGAAGCGGTACAGCGCCTGCACCTGGCGTTCGCGTTCCGGGTCGGCGGAGTGCGGGTCGGCCAGCTCCAGGTCCTCCAGCGGCAGGGTCTGGCGGTGCGCCCGGGTGCGCCCGCGCAGTTCGCCGATCGCCACGTTCAGCGCGATCCGGTACAGCCAGGTGGAGAACGGCCGCTGCCGGTCGTAGCGCGGGAAGGCGCGCCAGGCCTGGGCCGCGATCTCCTGGATCAGGTCGGCGCGGTCGTCCGGATGCCGGCAATAGCTGCCGGCCACCTTCGCCGCGATGCCACGGTGCGCCTGGAACAGCGTGGCGAAGTCGGGCGGGGGCGGGGCGGGAGTGTCGGGCATGGGACCGGTCGCGGTAGGGGTTGCAAGGTGGTTCGCGGCACGGCGAGGTTTCTCACGCCTGAACGGCGCCGTTCACCTGGTTTCGACATGCGGCCCGCCAAGGCGCACAATGTGCTTCTTTGCGCCTGCCGGTTCTCTGCGGCGCCTCCGGAGTCTCCCATGTCCCAAGATACCCCCGCGCCGCTGCTGTTCGCAGATCTCGGCCTCTCGCCTGCTGTGATGAAGGCCGTGGCCGACGTCGGCTACGAGTCCCCGTCGCCGATCCAGGCCGCCACCATTCCCGCGCTGCTGACCGGTCGCGACCTGCTCGGTCAGGCCCAGACCGGCACCGGCAAGACCGCCGCGTTCGCGCTGCCGATCCTGTCGCGGCTGGATTTCAACCAGCGCAAGCCGCAGGCGCTGGTGCTGGCGCCGACCCGCGAACTGGCGATCCAGGTCGCCGAGGCGTTCCACCGCTACGCCGCGGCGATCCCCGGCTTCCAGGTGCTGCCGGTGTACGGCGGCCAGCCCTACGTGCAGCAGCTGTCGGCGCTCAAGCGCGGCGTGCACGTGGTGGTGGGCACCCCGGGGCGGGTCATCGACCACCTCGAGCGCGGCACCCTGGACCTGTCCGAGCTGCGCACGCTGGTGCTCGACGAGGCCGACGAGATGCTGCGCATGGGCTTCATCGACGACGTCGAGGCGGTGCTGAAGAAGCTGCCGGCCTCGCGCCAGGTGGCGCTGTTCTCGGCGACCATGCCGACCGCGATCAAGCGCATCGCGCAGACCTATCTGAACGATCCGGCCGAAGTCATCATCGCCTCCAAGACCACCACGTCGGCGAACATCCGCCAGCGCTACTGGGCGGTCAGCGGGCTGCACAAGCTCGACGCGCTGACCCGGATCCTGGAAGTGGAGCCGTTCGACGCGATGATCGTGTTCGCGCGCACCAAGGCTGGCACCGACGAGCTGGCGCAGAAGCTGCAGGCGCGCGGCCTGGCCGCCGCCGCGATCAACGGCGACATCCAGCAGTCGCAGCGCGAGCGGGTGATCCAGCAGCTCAAGGACGGCAAGCTCGACATCCTGGTCGCCACCGACGTGGCAGCGCGCGGTCTGGACGTGGAGCGGATCAGCCACGTGCTGAACTACGACATCCCGTACGACACCGAAAGCTACGTGCACCGCATCGGCCGCACCGGCCGCGCCGGCCGCAGCGGCGAGGCGATCCTGTTCGTCAGCCCGCGCGAGAAGGGCATGCTGCGCGCGATCGAGCGCGCCACCCGGCAGCCGATCGAGGAGATGCAGCTGCCGAGCGTGGACGCGGTCAACGACCAGCGCGTGACCCGCTTCATGGAAAAGATCAGCGAGACCATCGCCGGCGGCGGCATCGACACCTACCGCGAGCTGTTGCAGCGCTTCGAGACCGAGAAGAACGTGCCGATGGTCGAAGTGGCCGCGGCGCTGGCGCGCCTGCTGCAGGGCGACACGCCGCTGCTGCTGGCGCCGGAACGGCCGCGCGCGCCGCAGGGCGAGCGCTTCGAGCGGCCCGGCTTCGAGCGCCGCGAGCGCGCCGACCGCGGCGAGCGCAGCGAGCGTCCCAAGTTCGAGCCGAAGTTCGACCGCGAGGCGCGCCCGCCGCGCCGCGACGAAGGCGAGCGCGCGCCGCGTGCGCCGCGTCCCGCGCCGGCCGGGCACGGCCCCGACTTCGACTACCAGCGCGACGTCGGCAGCTTCGAGGCCCCGCGCCGCGACAAGGCGCCGAAGGCGCCGCGCGGCGAGCCGGAAGTGGGCATGGAGACCTACCGCATCGAGGTTGGCCACCAGCACGGGGTCAAGCCGGCCAACATCGTCGGCGCGATCGCCAACGAGGCCGGCCTGGAGAGCAAGTACATCGGCCGCATCGACATCCACGACGACCACTCGGTGCTGGACCTGCCGGCGGACATGCCGCGCGAACTGCTGACCCACCTGAAGAAGGTCTGGGTTTCCGGTCAGCAACTGCAGATGCGCAAGCTCGACGGCGACGACGCCGGCGCCGGCGCGCCGTTCAAGCCGAAGTTCGCGCGCGCCGCCGGCAAGCCCGGCGGCCGCCCGAACGCGGCCGGGCCGCGCCCGGCCGGCGCGGCGACCCGCATCGCCGACCGCGCCGGCGAGCGCCCGCCGCGCAAGGGTCCGCCGAAGCGCTGAAGGGCCGGGATTGGGGATTCGGGAGTGGGGATTCGTCCCCGCTTCCGTGTCCCTGAGTCCCTCGCTGCCGCCACAGATGGCGGTAGCCCGCTTTTGCCAATCCCGAATCCCCACTCCCGAATCCCTGCTCAATGTCCGTCCGTCTCAACAAACACATCGCCGAAACGGGCTACTGCTCGCGCCGCGAGGCCGACCGCCTGATCGCCGCGCGCCGGGTCACCGTCAACGGCCTGCCCGGCGGGGTCGGCGCGGTGGTGGGCGAGGGCGACCAGGTGCTGGTCGACGGGCAGCCGCTGCGCGCGCGCGCAAAGCAGAAGTCCGGGCGCCGCCACGTCTATATCGCGCTGAACAAACCGGTCGGGGTGACCTGCACCACCGAGCGCGAGGTCAAGGGCAACATCGTCGATTTCGTCGGCCACGAGCAGCGCATCTTCCCGATCGGGCGCCTGGACAAGGAGTCCGAGGGCCTGATCCTGATGACCAGCAACGGCGACATCGTCAACGAGATCCTGCGCGCGGAGAACCGCCACCAGAAGGAATACCTGGTGGCGGTGAACAAGCCGGTCAGCGACGAATTCCTGCGCGGCATGGCGCGCGGGGTGCGCGTGCACAACGAGACCACGCTGCCGTGCCGCACCGCGCGGATCGCCAAGTTCGGTTTCCGCATCGTGCTCGAGCAGGGCCTGAACCGGCAGATCCGGCTGATGGCCGCCGCGTTCGACTACCGCGTCACCCAGCTGCGCCGGGTGCGCATCGACAACATCAAGCTCGGCGCGCTGAAGCCGGGCCAGTGGCGCAACCTCACCGAGCAGGAGCTGCGCGGCCTGTTGCCGCAGCGTACTGAGTGGTAGCGCCGGCCGCGCGGGCGGCGGCCGGCACGGGTTCCGCTCGGCAGGCCGCATAGGCATACTCCGCGGTCGAAAGCAGGGAACGTTCGCCCGTGATCAAGCCGAAACTGCCGTCCAACGAAGCCGAGCGCCTGGCCGCGCTGCGCCAGTTGCAGATCCTGGACACGCCGGCCGAGGCCGCGTTCGACGACCTGACCAGGGTCGCGGCCGCCATCTGCGGCACGCCGCAGGCGGCATTGACCCTGGTGGATGCGGAGCGGCAGTGGTTCAAGGCGGCCACCGGCACCGAGCGCGCGGAGGCGCCGCGCGCGATCTCGTTCTGCGCCCACGCCATCCTCGATCCCGAGCAGCTGCTGCTGGTCGAGGACACCTTGCAGGACCCGCGCTTCCACGACAATCCGATGAGCATCGGCAAGCCGCCGGTGCGCTTCTACGCCGGTGCGCCGCTGGTCAGCCAGGACGGCTTCGCGCTGGGCACGCTGTGCGTGTTCGACGATCACCCGTCGCAGCTGAGCGCCGAGCAGCAGCAGGCGCTGATGGCGCTGTCGCGGCAGGCCTCGTACCTGATGCAGCTGCATTCGGTCAGCCGGCACCTGGAAAAGCAACTGCGCGAACGCGACTGGTACGAGCAGCAGCTGTCCCAGTACCACGCGTCGCTGGAATCGCTCAATGCCGACCTGCTCGAACAATCGCGCACCGATCCGCTGACCGGGCTGCTCAACCGCCGCGCCTTCGCCAGCGCGTTGCTGGTCAACGTGGAGGCGGCGCAGTTCGACCCCACGCCGCTCAGCGTGGCCTTGCTGGACCTGGATTACTTCAAGGCGATCAACGACCTGCATGGCCACGACAAGGGCGATGCGGTGCTGCAGGCGCTGGCGGACATGCTGCGCGCGCAGGCGCCGCCGGGCAGCCTGGTGGCGCGCTACGGCGGCGAGGAGTTCGCGGTGCTGCTGCCGGGGCACGACGCGCAGCGGGCGATGCACGCCTGCGAGCTGCTGCGCCAGGAAGTCGCCCTGCTGCAACTCGGCGTGCCGCTGACCGCCAGCTTCGGCGTGTCCACCCACCGGCCGGACGAGAGCGCCGAACACCTGCTCAAGCGCGCCGACCTGGCGCTGTACCAGGCCAAGCGCGCCGGCCGCGATTGCGTCTCGCTGGCGGAGTGAGCGCCGGCGCGCGCCGGCTTCGCTGCCGCGCGGTCACTCCAGCGCGTTCTTCGCCTCGGAGGTCGCCAGCAGTTCCGGGTGTTGCAGCGGCTTGCTGCGGGCCAGCAGCGGATGCAGGAACACCGCGCCCAGGATCACCGCCACGCCGAGGTAGAACAGCGCGGTGAGCTGCTTCTGTTCGTCCAGCAGCACGATCGCGAACACGATCGCGTAGACCGGTTCCAGGTTGGTCACCAATTGCACCGCATAGGCGCTGAGGCGGCGCAGCGCGACCAGCGCCAGCGCGAACGGCAGCAGCGTGCACAGCAGCGCCAGGGCCAGCAGCAGGAGGGTGTCGTGCAGGTTCGGCAGCACCAGCAGCGGGCCGCTCAGCGCCGGCAGCACGAACGGCAGCAGCGGCGCCAGCGCGGTCAGGGTCAGGGTGCCGGCGCCCAGTTCCAGTGCGGTCACGGTCAGCGGATCGGCATGGTCGACCAGGCGCTTGTTGAGCGAGCCGAACGCGGCCACGAACAGCGCCGACACCGCGCCGACCGCGACGCCGGCGCGCATCCCGTCGGGCACGCCGCCGACCACCAGCGCCACGCCCGGCAGCACCGCCAGGCCGAACACCAGTTCGCTGGGGCGGAACGGGCGCTTGGCCACCCACGGTTCGATCACCGCGGTGAACACCGGCGCCAGCGCGATGCAGGTCGCCGCCACCGAGGCGTTGGCCAGCTTGATCGCGCCGTAGAACGTCAGCCAGTGCAGGCCGACCAGCGCGCCGACCACGGCGTAGCCGAGCAGCAGCTTCGGAGTCAGTGCGGCCAGCCCGCGCCACACCCGCGGCAGCAGCGCCAGCGCCGCCACCACCATCAGCATCCGCCACCACACCAGCGGCAACGCCGGCAGGGTGATCAGCTTGCCGAGGATCGCGGTGATGCCCCACAGCAGCACGCAGAAATGGATTTGCAGCTGGGCTTTGGTGGTGGGGTGCAGGGGCATGCCGCCATTGTCGCGCGTTGACGTGGGAAATGGGACTCGGGACTCGGGACTCGGGACTCGGGACTCGGGACTCGGGACTCGGGACTCGGGACTCGGGACTCGGGACTCGGGACTCGGGACTCGAAAATCAAAAGCGCCTTTTCGGCGCTTTTGATTTTCGAGTCGGATTGGAAACCGGTGCCGCCAGGCCCGCGTCGATCCGCTGTTACGGGTCCCGGGTCCCCAGTCCCGAGTCCCGACGGAGTTCCGTCAGCAGCGCCATCGCCGCGGCCGGATTGCGCTCCTTGGCCGCGCTGATGAAATAGACGAAGACCTCGCGCGGCGTGGCCTTGGCGAGCGGCGCGCCGGCATGCGGCAACGCGTCCGCATCCTCGCCGCGGCGCCAGGCCTGCGCCTGCGCCGCCCACGCGCGCAGTTCCTTCGGCGCATAGCCGTGGACGAGATCGGCGCGGCTGCGCATCAGCCGCGCGTAGACGAAGTCGGCGCTGAGATCGGCGAAGGACGGATAGTCCGGCGAATCGGTGTACACCGTGGCCACGCCGTGGGCGCGGACCAGTTCCAGCAGGCGCGGGCCGACGCAGGCCGCATCGCGCACCTCCAGCACGTGGCGCAGGCGGCGGCCGCCGGCCTGGCGCGGCAGCAGTTCCAGGAACAGGGCCAGGTCGTCGAGGTCGAGGCTGCGGCCGTGCTCGAACTGCCAGAGCAGCGGGCCGAGCTTGTCGCCGAGCGTGGCGATGCCGCCGACGAAATCCTCGATCTGCGCGCCGGCCGCGGCCAGTTTGCGCAGGCCGGTGATGCGCTTGGGCGCCTTGGCCGAGAACCGGAAATCCGCCGGCGCCTCGTCGCGCCAGCGCGCATAGGTCTGCGGCTTCTGCGTGCCGTAGTAGGTGCCGTTGATCTCGATGCTGCTGACGTGGCGGCTGGCGTATTCCAGCTCGCGGCGCTGCACCAGCCCCTGCGGGTAGAACATGCCGCCGCGCCACGGCGCATAGGTCCAGCCGCCGATGCCGACGCGGATGCCGTCGGGCGCGGCCGCGGCCGCGGCGGAGTCGAAGAGATCGTTCATGGCATGCACGCCGGCGCTGACAGGGGAGGCGGATTGTGCCGCAGTCCGCGCCGCCGCCGCGTGCATGGCCGCCGCCGCTGCCGCGGTGCCGGCGTCGCGCTACCATCCGGGCGACGCCGACTGCCCCGACCGACCATGACCTGGACCACGCCCGACCTGTGCGACGACCATCCCGACGCGCAGGTCGCCGACCCCCTGTTCCGCAGCTACGGCGGCCACGCCGCGTTCTGCGGCGCGATCGTCACCGTGCGCTGTTTCGAGGACAACTCGCGGGTGCGCGAACTGGCGGCCACGCCCGGCGCCGGCCGCGTCATCGTCGTCGACGGACAGGGCTCGCTGCGCCGCTCGCTGCTCGGCGACCAGATCGCCGAGAACGCGGTGCGCAACGGCTGGGCCGGGCTGTTGATCCACGGCTGCGTGCGCGACGTGGAGGCGCTGGCGGCGTTGCCGCTGGGCGTGCAGGCGCTGGCCGCGTGCCCGCGCAAGACCGACCGGCGCGGCCTCGGCGAGGTCGATGTGCCGCTGCAGTTCGCCGGCGTGGCGTTCGTGCCCGGGCACTGGCTGTACGCCGACCGCAACGGCGTGCTGGTCGCTGCGCAGGCGCTGCTTCCGGCCTGAGCGCGGCGGCGGGTTTCCTCCCCCTGCCAGGTTGAAGTCCTGGCGCGCGGCTGCGCCGCGATCGCGGCACCTGCGCTGTGGCGGCGCCCTTGGCGGGCTGCGCTGGCGGGCGCGGCGCGTCTAGGCGGAGGCCATCCGGCCCGCGGCCGTCGCGCCGACCCGGGCGCGTTCGGCGTCCATGTCGGCCAGCGGCCGCACTTCGATGCTGCCGAAGCGCGACCACGGGAAGTGCTTGGCGATGCGCACGGCCTCGTCGTGGTCGCGCGCATTGATCAGGTTGAAGCCGGCGAGCAATTCGCGGGTTTCGGCGAACGGGCCGTCGGTGATGCGCAACTGGCCCTGGCGCGTGCGCAGGGTGCGCGCGCTGGCCACCGGCTGCAGTTGCTGCGCCAGCACCAGGGTGCCTTCGGCCTGCAGCGCATCGGCGTGCTGCAGGCAGTCGCGCATCAGGCTGTCGTATTCCTCGCCGGGCAAGGCCTGCAGCAAGGACGCGTCGATGTAGATCAGCAGCAGGAATTGCATGGGACGGGCGGCCGGCGGCGACGGGAGGCCCATGATCGCTCAGCGCGGCGCGGCCGTGTGTTGCGGCGCCGCATCCGATCCCTCGAAATCTTTTTTGCACGGGCATGTCGATTTCCGTCTTCCCGGGGCGTCGTACCCAATGAACGGCCCCGCCAGCGGACCGCACCCAGGGAGAACGCGATGAAAGTGATGGTATTGGTCAAGGCGACTGCCGACTCCGAGGCCGGGCGCCTGCCCAGCGAGGACGCGTGGCGGGCGATGGGGGCCTACAACGACCGCTTGGCCGAGGCCGGCATCCTGCTCGCCGCCGAAGGCCTGCAGCCCAGTGCGCGCGGCCGCCGCGTGCGGTTCGAGCCGCAGCAGCGGCAGGCGATCGACGGTCCCTTCGCCGGAACCCGCGATTTGGTGGCCGGGTTCTGGCTGTGGCAGGTGCGTTCGCTGGACGAGGCCACCGAATGGCTCAAGCGCGCGCCGTTCGCGGCCGGCACCGAGGTCGAACTGCGCCCGCTGATGGACCTGCAGGAACTGGGCGACGCGATCCCTCCGGACCTGCTGCAGGCCCGGCAGCGCCGCCTGCGCGCGCTCAAGCCCGGCTGAGCCACGCCTCCATCACCCTTGCAAGGAGACATCCGCATGAAACTGATTCCGTTCCTGAGCTTCGACGGCACTACCCACGAGGCGATGGCGTTCTATGCGCAGGCCCTGGGCGGCAGCGTCGTCTCGGAAATAACCTATCGCGACATGCCGCCCGGCGACGGCATGGACGGCTGCGGCGGGATGCCGCCGCAGGCCCTGGACCAGGTCGCGCACAGCCAGCTCGAGGCCGGCGGCGCGGTGCTGATGGCGGCCGATGGCCCTGCCGCGCAGGGTGCCGGCTGCACCACCACCATCAATGTCGAGGTGGGATCGGTGGAGGAGGCCGAACGGGTGTTCGCCGCGCTCGCCGACGGCGGCCAGGTGCGCATGCCGATCGGCGAGACGTTCTGGGCGCAGCGCTGGGGCATGCTGGTCGACCGCTATGGCACGCCGTGGATGGTCAACTGCATGAAACAGCCGTGACGCCTGCGCCTTCCCTGCATCCACTCCATCGGGAGACATCGCCATGTCCGATTCGCCGCAGATGATCTTCGTCAACCTGCCGGTCCGCGACCTGGAGGTCTCCAAGACCTTCTTCGCGGCGCTGGGCTACGCCTTCAATCCGACCTTCACCGACCAGAACGCGGCGTGCATGATCGTCAGCGACAGCATCTTCGTGATGCTGCTGGTGGAGCCGTTCTTCGCCGGTTTCACCAGCAAGCCGATCAGCGACGCCCGCGCCGGCACCGAGGTCATCATTGCGTTGTCGGCGCCCAGCCGCGAGGCGGTCGATACGCACCTGGAAAAGGCGCTGGCGGCCGGCGCGCGCGAACCGCAGCCGCCGCGCGACTACGGTTTCATGTACCAGCGCGGTTTCGAGGATCGCGACGGCCACCTGTGGGAGATCGCGCACATGCGCGGCATGCCGGAATGAGCGGGCGCCGCGGCGAGTGCGGCGCGGCTTGTGCCGTGCCGCGTCCGGTGCTCTGATTCCGCGCATGGACAATGCGCTCGAGCAACGCCTGGAGACGGTCTGGCGCATGGAGGCGCCGGGCCTGATCGCGCGCCTGACCCGGCTGCTCGGCGGCGACATCGGCCGCGCCGAGGAACTGGTCCAGGACACCTGGCTGGCCGCGCTGGAGCGCTGGCCGGCGCAGGGCATTCCCGACAACCCCGGAGCGTGGCTGATGACCACCGCGCGCAATCGCGCCATCGACGTGTTGCGCCAGCAGCAGCGTATCGCCGGCCAGCATGCGCAGTGGGGCGAGGCGCTGGAGCCGCAGCCGCTGCCCGCGCCGGACGACAGCGATGCCTTGCAGGACGACATCGGCGACGACCTGCTGCGGTTGATGTTCGTGGCCTGCCATCCGCTGCTGCCGGCCGATGCGCGGGTGGCGCTGACCCTGCGCCTGCTCGGCGGCTTGACCACCGAGGAGATCGCGCGCGCGTTCCTGCTGCCGGAGCCGACCATCGCCCAGCGCATCGTCCGCGCCAAGCGCACCCTGGCGCAGAAGCAGGTGCCGTTCGAGGTGCCGCGGCAGGCGGCATTGCCGCAGCGCCTGGATTCGGTGCTGGAAGCGATCTACCTGGTCTTCAACGAAGGCTATGCGGCCAGCGCCGGCGACGACTGGATGCGCCCGGCGCTGTGCGCCGAAGCGCTGCGGCTGGGCCGGGTGCTGGCGCATCGGCTGCCGGCATGGCCGCAGGTGCATGGGCTGCTGGCGCTGATGGAACTGCAGGCCTCGCGCAGCGCCGCGCGGGTGCGCGCCGATGGCAGCCCGGTGCTGTTGCCCGAGCAGGACCGCACGCGCTGGGACTGGCTGCAGATCGCGCGCGGCCAGGCCGCGCTGCAGCGCGCACAGGAGTTGGGCGGCGACGACGACGCCTACGTGTTGCAGGCGGCCATCGCCGAATGCCACGCCAGCGCGCGCCGCGCCGAGGACACCGACTGGACGCGGCTGGCGGCGCTGTATGCGCGGCTGGCGCAAGCCAATCCCTCGCCGGTGGTGCAGCTCAATCGCGCGGTCGCGGTCGCGCGTGCCGAGGGCGCGGCGGCCGCCTGGGCGCTGCTGCAGCCGCTGCGCGAGGACGTGCGGCTGCGCGACTACGCGCCGCTGGCGGCGGCATGCGGGGACGTCCTGCAGCGGCTGGGCCGGATCGAGGAGGCGCGCGCGGCCTTCGCGCAGGCGGCCGCGCTCAGCGGCAACGGCCGCGAGCGGCAGGCGCTGCTGGCGCGGGCCGCGGCGCTCTAGCGCGGCACTGCCGCGCATGCCGCCGGCTGTCCTACACTCCGTGCTGCGCTGGCGCGTGCGGCAGGGCGGCGCGTGCGGCAGCGCTGCGGTGCGGATGACGACGGCGCAGCGCCGGCTGCCTCGCCTCGCTGCCGGACCGCGCAGCGTTTGCGAAGCTGGCGTGGCGGCGCGCTGCGGCGCCGGGTGGGTTCTTTTTTGGCTTTTTCTGCGAGGAGCGACGGATTTGAAGACGATGTCGATGGGCTGCGGCCTGTTGTTGGTGATGACCGCCACCGCGCAGGCGCAAGCGCCGGCCCCGGTGGACGCCGCCTTGCCGCCTGCGCTGCAGGACCTGGACGCGCGGGTCGAGCGCGTGCGCAAGCAGTTCGACGTGCCCGGCATCGCCATCGCCATCGTCAAGGACGGGCAGGTGGTGCTGGAGCGCGGCTACGGCGTGCGCGAACTCGGCAAGCCGGAGCCGGTGGACGCGCAGACCCTGTTCGCGATCGCCTCCAACACCAAGGCGTTCACCGCCGCGTCGCTGTCGATCCTGGCCGACGAAGGCAAGCTCAAGCTCGACGACCGGGTGATCGAGCACCTGCCGTGGTTCCAGATGGCCGATCCCTACGTGACCCGCGAGATGCGCGTGCGCGACCTGCTCAGCCACCGCAGCGGACTCAGCCTGGGCGCCGGCGACCTGCTGTTCTGGCCGGCGACCAGCTACAGCAACGAGGAGGTGGTGCGGCGCCTGGCGCAGGTGCCGCTGAAGGGCGGCTTCCGCGACCGCTACGCCTACGACAACATCCTCTACGCGGTGGCGCAGAAGGTGATCGAGCAGGTCTCCGGGCAGTCCTACGCCGAGTTCGTGCGCCAGCGCATCTTCGTGCCGGTGGGCATGAGCGGCGCGCGCATCAACAGCGACTACCTGCAGCCCGGCGACCGCGCCGCGGTGGGCCATGCCAAGTTCGATTTCCGCGAGCTGCGCCCGGTGCCGCCGCTGACCTGGTCGAACAATTCAGGTGCCGGCGGCATCTACGCCAGCGTGCACGACATGGCCAAGTGGATGCAGGTGCAGCTCGACGGCGGGCGCCTGCCCTCCGCAGACGGCCAGGAGCGGCGCCTGTTCAGCGCGCAACGGCAACAGGAGATGTGGCAGGTGATCACCCCGATCGCCATCGCCGAACCGAGCGTGCCGCAGCTGCTGCCGGCCAAGCCGAACTTCGCCGGCTACGGCGAGGGCTGGAGCCTGAGCGACTACCGCGGGCACAAGCTGGTCTGGCACACCGGCGGCTGGCCGGGCATGGTGTCGCGGCTGACCCTGCTGCCGGAGCAGAAACTGGGCGTGATCGTGCTGACCAACCAGGAAGTGGGCGCGGCGTTCAACGCGCTCACCCTGCAGGTGCTCGACGCCTACCTGGGCACGCCGGCGACCGACTGGACCGGCGCCTATGCCGCCGCGGTGGCCAAGGCCGACGCGAATGCGGACGAGGACTGGCACAAGCACCAGGCCGCGCGCGATGCCAAATCCAAGCCGTCGCTGCCGCTGGCCGGCTATGCCGGCAGCTATCGCGATCCGTGGTACGGCGACGTGGCGATCGCGCAGCGCGGCAAGCAGCTGGAGCTGCGCTTCAGCAAGACCGCGCAGCTGGTCGGCACGCTGGAGCACTGGCAGCACGACACCTTCATCGTGCGCTGGCGCGATCGCTCGCTCAATGCCGATGCCTTCGTCAACTTCGCGCTGACTCCCGACGGCAAGGTGCGCGAGGTGCGCATGGAGGCGATCTCGCCGCTGACCGATTTCAGCTTCGACTTCCAGGATCTGTTGCTGACGCCGGTGCAGTGATTGGGCGGGACTGGGGACTCGTGACTCGGGACTCGGTTCCTGCCAGCAAGGGGCGGCGCCGTTTCGTCGAATCGCATGACTGCGATTCGCGCTGGAATGCATCCTGCCGTCCGAGTCCCCAGTCCCCAGTCCCCAGTCCCGAGTCCCGAGTCCCGCACCAAACACTCAGCGCCGCGGCGCGGGCGGGCCCAGCGAGTCGCGCAGCAGCAGCCGGTGCGGCAGGGTCTCGCATACCGGCGGTTGCGGCGTGCGCAGCCGCGCCAGCAGCAGTTCCAGCGCGCGCCGGCCCATCTGCTGCAGCGGTTGCTGCACCGTCGCCAGTGCCGGCGAGACCTGTTGCGCGACCAGGGTGTCGTCGAAGCCGCACACCGACAGGTCGCGCGGCACGGCGAGTCCGCGCAGACTGGCGCTGCGCAGCACGCCGGCGGCCATCTCGTCGTTGGCGGCGAACACCGCGCTCGGCCGCTGGCGCTGTCCGAGCAACTGCTCGGCGGCCTCGACGCCGGACGCGAAATCGAAGCGTCCCGGCACCACCAGGCGCGGGTCGTAGGCGATGCCGGCGGCGGCCAGCGCATCGCGGTATCCGGCCAGGCGCCACTGCGTCGCGCCGTGGCCGGGCAGGCCGCGGATGTGGGCGATGCGGCGATGGCCCAGGCGCAGCATCTCGCCGACCAGTTCGCGCGCGGCGCGGCGCTCCTCCAGGCGCACGCCCGGCCACTCGCGCTGGCGCCGCGACGACACGCACGCCAGCGCGATGCCTTCGGCGTGGAGCCGGCGCAGCAGCGCCGCGTCGTCGGTCAGCGGCGGGATCAGCAGCAAGCCGTCGATGTGCTGGTGCCGCGCCAGCGCGACCAGCGCATCGGCATGGTCGGGGCGGGCGCGGTCCACCGGCGCCAGCATCAGCGTATAGCGCTGTGCGCGGCAGGCCTCGAGCACGCCGTTCTGGATCTCCATCTGGTAGTACGAGGGATTGTCGTAGGCCAGCGCCACCGCATAGGAACGCTGGCCGGCCAGGCTGCGGGCCGAGGGATTGGGTTGGTAGCCCAGCCGCTGCATGGTCCGTTCCACCTTGTGCCGGGTCTGCTCGCGCACGTTGGGCTCGCCGTTGATGACCCGCGAGACCGTCTTCATCGACACGCCGGCGCGTGCCGCCACGTCCTCGATGCGCAGCCCCTGTGCGGCGCGCCTGCTCACCGCGCCGGCGCCGGCCACACGAAGCTGGCGACGCTGCGCGCCGGCACGGTGTAGCGGAAGCGGCGCGCGCCCTCGGCCACCGCCAGCGCGCGCTCGCGCTCGGCGCTGTTGACCACCACCAGCACCCGGCTGCCGTCCGGGTTCTCGAACGCCACGTTGTCCACGCCTTCGCCACCCTCGCTGGAATCGATGCGCCAGGCCTGCGGGCGCACGAAGCGGCTGGCATGGGCGAGCGCATAGTACTCGTCGCTGCGCAGCACGCGCTCGCCGCGCGGATCGACATCGACCACGCCGCGGCAGGTGGCGCAGCCGCCGCTGTGCGGGCCGCCCTGCAGGTCCAGCGCCAGATTCCAGAACAGCACGCCGCGCGCGCCGTGGCGGACCGACTGCACGATCAGCCGCCGCGTCTGCAGGGTCAGGCCGCCGCTGCGCAGCGGTTCCCAGTCGCCGCCGGAGCATTCGGTCATGTACGCGTCCTTGTCCGGATAGGCCGCCTGCACCGGACCCTGCGCGGCTGGATCGCCGGCGTAGCAGTGCCAGGCGATGCCGGCGACGTGGCGCCGCGCCTGCGCGTCGGCGAGCACCGCCAGCGGCTCCTGCGGCTGGTCCCAGTTGTGGTCCCAGTCGAACAGCAGCGGCGCGCCGTCGCGCGCGTCGAGCAGCGGGCCGAGGTGGCGGCCGATCAGCTGCGCGCGCTGCGCGGCCTGCAGGCGCATGCCCGGATAGTCCTCCGGGGTGAAGCCCGGCTCGTTCTGCAGGGTCAGCGCGAAGATCGGCACGCCGGCCTGCGCATAGGCATCGACGTAGCGCAGCAGATAGCGGGCGAAGGCGTCGTAGTGCTCGGGCTTGAGCGTGCCGCCGATCAGGCTGCCGCTGGTCTTCATCCAGGCCGGCGGGCTCCATGGCGAGGCCATGATCTTCAGCTCGGGATTGATCGCCAGCGCCTGTCGCGCCACCGGCAGCACGTCGTCGCGGTTGGCGGCGATGCTGAAATGCGCCAGCGCCGGATCGGGCGCGTTGTCCGGGGTGTCGTCAAGGCTGTAATGGCGGCGCGAGAAATCCGACGCGCCGATGGTCAGCCGCGCGAAGCTCAGGCCCAGGCCGCCATCGGCGCGGCCGAACAGTTCGCGCATCAGCGCCTCGCGCCGCGCGGCCGGCAACTGCTGCAGCACCCAGGCGGAGGAATCGGTGATGGACGCGCCGAACCCGAGCATGCGCTGGCGCCGCGCCGCGGGGTCGATGCGGATGTCGGCGGCGGTCCCGGTTTCCCAGGCCGCGGCCGTCGCCGGCGCGAGCGCCAGGCGATGGTCCTGGGTGGTGATCCAGACCTGCACATCGCCCGGCGGCGGTGCCGGGCGCGCGCCGAAGACGCTGCCGGTCCACGCCAGCAACGCGCCGCACACGGCGGCCGCCACCCGTTGCCGCACCGCACGCGCGGCGGCCGGACGCTGCGCAAACCGCGTGCTGCGCCGCAGCGATTCGGCATGGCGCGGCGCCGTGGCGGCGAGAAAGTTCATCGACTTGCGTGGCTGCGGCATGTCTCGCTCCTGCGGGCATTGACCGCACTGGATACGACGAGTATGACAGCGCTGTCAAAAATGCCGGGAGAGGGCATCACATGATGGGCATGCGGAAATTCTTCATGGGCCGCGCGCGGCGCGGCGTACCGTCGCGGCGCCTGCTGGCGATCGCCTGTTGCGTCGCCGCGCTGCAGCAGGCGCACGCGCAAAGCGCAAGTTCCGACGCGCCGGCGCAGCAGGACACGGTCAACACGCTGGATGCGGTGCGCGTCACCGGCATCCGCCACGCGATCGAGACCGCGGTGGAAACCAAGAGCGAGTCGTCGCTGATCGTGGAGGCGATCTCGGCCGAGGACATCGGCAAGCTGCCCGACGTGAGCATCGCCGACTCGATCTCGCGGCTGCCCGGCGTCGCCACCCAGCGCGTGGACGGGCGCTCGCAGGTGATCAACATCCGCGGCATGTCCGAACAGTTCGTCGGCACCACGCTCAACGGCCGCGAGCAGGTCAGCACCGGCGACAGCCGCGGCGTGGAGTTCGACCAGTTCCCGGCCGAGCTGATCAACGCCGTGACCGTGTACAAGACCGCCGATGCCGCGGTGATCGGGCAGGGCCTGTCCGGCACCGTGGACCTGAAGACGATCCGCCCGCTGGACCTGGACGAGCGCCGCATCGTGGTCAGCGGCAACGGCGAGAAGAACTCCTTCGGCAAGCTCAGCGACGACGGCCACGACCGCGGCTACCGCGCCGCGGCGTCCTACGTCGACCAGTTCGCCGGCGACACCATCGGCGTGGCGCTGGGTGTGGCGCGGCTGAATTCGCCATTCCAGGAAAAGCACTACAAGGCGTGGTGGTGGGGCAATCCGGACAGCTGGGGCGCCACCCAGCCCGGCAAGCCGCCGGGCGCGGTCGCGCTGCAGGGATCGGAGGCGTGGATCAAGTCGCGCGAACTCACCCGCGATGGCGTGATCGGCACGCTGGAATACAAGCCCAACGAACATTTCCACAGCGTGCTCGACGGCTACTGGTCCAAGTTCGAGCAGAAGGAAACGATGCACGGCGCGATGTGGTCCAACGCGCCGGACTTCAGCAATGCGCTCGGCGAGCAGGTGAGCTACCGCGACATCGTCACCAGCGACCGGCAGGGCGTGCCGATCATCACCCAGGGCACCTTGAGCGGGGTGCAGCCGGTGCTGCGCAACGACCGCAACGACCGCGAGGACAAGCTGCTCTCGCTCGGCTGGACCAATACGCTGCGCTGGGAGCCGTGGTCGCTGAGCCTGGACCTGAACTACTCGCGCGCCGAACGCCGGCAATCGCAGCTGGAGACCTATGCCGGGCTGGCCGATCCGCAGGACATCGGCTTCGACCTGCCGCTGAGCAACGACTTCGCGCGCTATTCGCTCGCCGACCTGGCCGATCCCGGCGCGGTCTACCTGTGGGACCCGCAGAAGTGGGGACACGACGGACGGCTGGAGAATTCCTGGCAGAAGGACGAGATCAAGGCCGGCCGGCTCGAGTTCTCCTACGACGTGGACACCGCGCTGGTGCGCAGCTTCGACCTGGGCGTGAACGTCAACCGCCGCAGCAAGGACAAGCGCGCCGACGTGTACTTCGCCGACCTGCCGGGGCGCACGCCGACCCTGGTCGATCCGTCGCTGCTGTATGCGCCGACCTCGCTGGGCTTCGCCGGCATCGGCGACATCCTCAGTTTCGACCCGCGCGCGCTGCTGTCGCGCTACTACGGCGTCACCCTGTCCGAGAGCAACGACGACCTGCGCAAGGACTACGTGGTCGACGAGGACGTCAACACCTATTACCTGCGCGCCAACATCGACATGGACCTGGGCGAGCGCGTACGCGTGCGCGGCAACGCCGGCCTGCAGTACATCGCCACCGAGCAGTCCTCCACCGGCTTCAACGCCAGCGGCGGCGCGGTGGTCGGCGCGCAGACGCTGGGCGCGCGCTACCACGACGCGCTGCCGAGCCTGAACCTGGTGTTCGACTTCGGCGATGGCTGGATGGCGCGGCTGGGCGCGGCCAAGCAGCTGATGCGCCCGCCGATCAACTACCTCAGCGCCGACGCCAGCGCCGCGGTGGACACCACCACCGGGCTGTGGAGCGGCAGCGGCGGCAACCCGACCCTGCAGCCGTACCGCGCCGATGCGGTCGACCTGTCGCTGGAGAAGTATTTCGGCTCGGCCAGCTACGTCAGCCTGGCGCTGTTCTACAAGGACCTGCAGACATACATCTACCGGCAGAACCTGCGCTGGGACTTCACCGGCTACAACCCCGACGGGCAGACCCCGGTGTCGAACATCGGCACCTTCAGCACCTGGGCCAACGGCAGCGGCGGCTACATGCGCGGCGTCGAGTTCGCCGCCACCGTCACCGGCGACGTGTTCAGCGAACGCCTGGACGGCTTCGGCGTGCAGCTCAACGGCTCCTACACCGAATCGTCGATCGATCCCGATCCCAGCGACAATTCGCCCGGCACCGACACCATCCCCGGCCTGTCCAAGATCGTCGCCAACGCCACCGTGTTCTACGAGAAGCACGGCATCGGCGCGCGCATCAGCCAGCGCTACCGCGACGCCTACCGCGGCGAGTACGGCTCGCTGTTCGGGCAGCGCAGCTACCGCAACACGCTCAGCGAGCGCGTCACCGACCTGCAGCTGAGCTACGACTTCCCCGACAGCAGCCGGCTGAAAGGCCTGTCGCTGATGTTCCAGGTCAACAACCTGACCAACGAGGCGTTCCGCACCGAGGTCAGTGCCGCCGGCGTGGCGTCCACGGTGTTCCTGCCCGAGGAATACACCGAGTACGGCCGCCAGTACCTGCTCGGCTTCCGCTACAAGCTCTGACGCGGGCGCCGTCCCGCCCGCCACGACCGGCACCGCGCCGCCGCGCGGCGCCGCGCCCGCACTTCGATGGAGGAAACAGGATGTCCACACCGCATGCCCTGGCCCGCGCCGTGCTCGCCGCCGCCGCTCTCGTCGCCGTGGCCCACGCTGCGCCGCCCTCCGCGCCGGCGCCGTTGCGCGACTGGCCGGCGCTGCGCAGCGCGGTGGCGCCCGACCCGGCCGAGGAAGCCAGGATCGCGCAGATCCTGGACGGCATGACCCTGGCGCAGAAGGTCGGGCAGATGACCCAGGCGGAGATCAAGTCGATCACGCCCGAACAGGTGCGCCAGTACTACATCGGTTCGGTGCTCAACGGCGGCGGCTCGTGGCCGGGCAAGGACAAGCACGCGCGCGTGGACGACTGGCTGCGGCTGGCCGATGCCTACTACCAGGCCTCGATGCGCACCGACGCGCGGGTGCCGATCCCGATCGTGTGGGGCACCGACGCGGTACACGGGCACAGCAACGTGTACGGCGCCACGCTGTTCCCGCACAACATCGGCCTGGGCGCGGCGCGCGACCCGGCGCTGGTCGAACAGGTCGCGCGCGCCACCGCCGAGGCCAGCCGCGCCACCGGCATCGCCTGGGCGTTCGCGCCCACGCTGGCGGTGGCGGAGGATCCGCGCTGGGGCCGCACCTACGAGAGCTTCTCGTCCGACCCGGCGCTGGTGCGCAGCTATGCCGCCGCCTACGTGCGCGGCATGCAGGGCCGGCTCGGCGACGATGCCAGCGTACTGGCCACCGCCAAGCACTACCTCGGCGATGGCGCCACCGCGCACGGCCGCGACCAGGGCGTGGCGCAGATCGACAAGGCGCGGATGCTCAACGTGCACGCGCAGGGCTACTACGGCGCGATCGAGGCCGGCGTGCAGACGGTGATGGCCTCCTACAGCAGCTGGAACGATGCCGCCGCCGGCGTCGACTACGGCAAGATGCACGGCGCCGCGCCGCTGCTGAGCGAGGCGCTGAAGCGCAAGATGGGCTTCGACGGCTTCGTGGTCTCCGACTGGAACGGCATCGGCCAGGTGCCGGGCTGCAGCAACGCCAGCTGCGCGCAGGCGATCAACGCCGGCGTGGACATGGTGATGGTGCCCGACGAGTGGAAGGCGTTCATCGACAACACCGTCGCCCAGGTGCAGGCCGGACAGATCCCGCAGGCGCGCATCGACGATGCGGTGCGGCGCATCCTGCGGGTCAAGCTGCGCGCCGGCCTGTTCGCGCACGCGCCCTCCGCCAGCCGCTACGCCGGACGCGAGGACGCCCTGTTGCATCGCGAGCTGGCGCGGCGCGCGGTGCGCGAATCGCTGGTGCTGCTGAAGAACGAGCGCGGCGCGCTGCCGCTGCGTCGCGGCCAGCGCCTGCTGGTGGTCGGCAAGAGCGCCGACACTCTTTCCGACCAGGTCGGCGGCTGGTCGCTGACCTGGCAAGGCACCGACAACCGCAACGCCGATTTCCCCAATGCGCAGAGCATCCTGGCCGGTTTGCGCGACGCGGGCGGCGCCGCGCAGGTGCGCTATGCCGCGTCGGTCGCCGCGGTCGCGCCGGGCAGCTACGACGCCATCGTCGCGGTGATCGGCGAAACGCCGTACGCCGAGGGCAGCGGCGACATCGTCGCCTCCAACACGATGGCGCACAGCCAGCGCCATCCCGAGGACCTGAAGACGCTGCAGGACGCCGCGGCGACCGGCAAGCCGGTGATCACGGTGCTGCTGTCCGGGCGGCCGCTGTACGTCAACGACCTGCTCAACCTCTCGCAGGCCTTCGTCGCCGCCTGGCTGCCGGGCAGCGAGGGCGGCGGGGTGGCCGACGTGCTGTACGGCGGCGCCTACGACTTCCGCGGGCAGCTGGGCTTCCCGTGGCCGGGCCAGGCCTGTCCGCCGCCGGTGGCGCCGGCCGATCCGGCACGGCCGCCGCTGTTCGCGCTCGGCTATGGCTTGCGCTATGCCCGCGGCGGCCGGGTCGGGACGCTGCCGGTGCAACTGCCCGCCGACTGCGGCGCGGCCACCACGCTGCCGGTGTTCAACCTGCGCGACGCCGCGCCGTACGCGCTGAAGCTGGCCGCGCGCGGCCAGGAGCGCGCGCTCGGCGCCGACCTCAACGCGGTGCTGGAGTGGCCGCAACCGGATCCGGCGCTGCGCGTGCGCACGGTACAGGTCAATACCCAGCAGGACGCCAAGCAGGTGACCTGGCTGGCGCCGGCGCGGCTGCTGGCCAGCGGCGCCGCCAGCCAGAACCTCACCGCGATGGCGCAGGCGCACGCCGCGCTGCAGTTCGACGTGCAGGTGCAGCAGGCGCCGACCGCAGCGGTGACGCTGCGCCTGGGCTGCGTGCGCGGCTGCGGCGACGGCATCGACATCGCCGCAGCGCTGCCCGCGGCGGGATCCGGCAAGCGCACCATCAGCGTGCCCCTGGCCTGCTTCGCCAAGCGCGGCGCCGACCTCGGCGGCATCGACATGCCGTTCGCGATCGATGCCGATGCGCCGTTCGCGGCGGCGTTCACCCGCATCCAGGTCGTGGCCGGCGCGGCGGACGCGCCCGCTGCGCTGCGCTGCGATTGAGCTGGAGCGGGCGCCGGTCTCCCGCAAGCGCCGTGCGCCGCGCCGCCGGCGACGCACGTTCGCGGCAGCCCATGCCGCCATCCTTGCTGCGGCGAAGGCCTTTGCCGCGCGCCTGGAGCGCCGCTTGCGGCGTGAACCCACGGCGGCGTTGGCGGGTGGGCGACCGGCGTCGCCGTGCGACCGGCGTGGACCGCGCGCAGGCCGGCGGGGCGATGCCATCCGCGCCCGCACGCCGGGTCAGGCCGGCTCCGCGCCGGCAGCGCCGCGCAACAGCGCGAAGCCTTCGTCCAGCCAGCCGGTGATGCCGCCGAGCATCAGCTTCACCGGGCGTTGCAGCGTGGCCAGGCGCAGCGCCGCCTTGTCGGCGCCGTTGCAATGCGGGCCGGCGCAATACACCACGAACAGGGTGTCGGCCGGATAGGCGGACAGCTTGCCGGGCACGATCTTGGCGTGCGGCAGGTTGATCGCGCCGGGCAGGTGGCCTTGCGCGTACAGCGCCGGGGAACGGACATCGAGCAGGACGAAGCCGGCATCGCCGCCGGACACCGCCGCGTGCACGTCCCAGCAATCGGTTTCCAGCGAGCGCTTGGCGGCGAAATGGCGCAGCGCGTCGGCGCTGGAGGCGGCGGCTGTCTGCAGCACGGGATTGCGCATGGGCGTGTCCTTGGCGTGGGAGCGGCCAGTGTGCCGCCGGCGCCGCCGCGGCTACACTGGCAGGATTGCCGAACAGCGGTCATTTCCTGCCATGACGAAGACGCCGCCCCGTGTGGTCGCGCTGGCCTATCCGAACCTGTGCCTGTTCGAGTTCGGCATCGCTGCCGAACTGTTCGGCCTGCCGCGGCCGGAACTGGGCATGCCCTGGTACCGCTTCGGCGTGGCGATGACCGCGCGCAAGGTGCGCAGCGGCATCGGCGGCCTGCAGGTGGCCGCCGACGGCGGGCTGGCGCTGTTGCGCACCGCGCACACCATCGTGGTGCCGGGCTGGAGCGGGCCGGAAGTGCTGCCCGGCGCCGCACTGAAGACCGCCTTGCGCGACGCCCATGCCCGCGGCGCGCGGCTGCTGTCGATCTGCTCGGGCGCGTTCCTGCTCGGCCATTGCGGCCTGCTCGACGGGCGCAGGGCGACCACCCACTGGCGCTACGCGCAGCAGTTCCGCGACTGCTTCCCGGCCAGCACCCTGGTCGGCGATGCGCTGTACGTGGAAGACGGCCGCATCGTCACCTCGGCCGGCAGCGCCGCCGGCATCGACGCCGGCCTGCACCTGATCCGCAGCGATTTCGGCACCGCCGTGGCCAACCGGGTGGCGCAGCGCCTGGTGATGCTGCCGCACCGCGAAGGCGGGCAGCGCCAGTTCGTGGCCAGCCCGGTCGCCGCGCCGCGCCCGCATCCGTTCGACGGCGTGTTCGACTGGGCGCGGCAGCACCTGCACGCCGGCATCGGCGCCGCGGACCTGGCGCGGGCCGCGGCGATGAGCGAACGCAACTTCTATCGCCGCTTCAAGGCCGCGCTCGGCACCACCCCGGCGCAGTGGCTGCAGCAGGAGCGGGTGCGCGCGGCGAAGGCCTTGCTGGAGGAAGGGCGGCTGGCGTTGGACCGGGTCGGCGAGGCCTGCGGCTTCGACAGCCTCGACGCCTTCCGCGCCGCGTTCCGGCGCCACGTGGGGGTGGCGCCTTCGGCCTACCGCAGCGGCTTCGGGCAGGGGGCCTGACCGTCGCGAGGATGCTTGCGCCGCGGCCGCCGGCGCGTACGCACATGGCGGGGACGGCGGTATCGGCTACGCTGCGCGTCCTGAAGGATGGATGCGTTGCGATGTTCCGCTGGTTCGAGTCGCTGATTCCCGTGTTTCCCGAGATCGATCCGCGCACCCCGCCGCGCGGGGTGTGGCGCTTCTACGCGTTCTACCTGCGCCCGGTATGGCCGGTGTTCGCCGCCACGCTGGTGGCCGGGCTGCTGCTGGCGCTGGTGGAAGTGGCGATGTTCGATTTCCTGGGGCGCATCGTCGACCTGGTCGCCGAAGCGCCGGGGCCGGACTTCTTCGCGCGCCACCGCGACGAGCTGCTGTGGATGGCCGCCATCACCCTCATCGCGCGGCCGCTGCTGACCGGGCTGCACAACCTGCTGGTCAACCAGGCGATCATGCCCGGGCTCAGCAACCGCACGCGCTGGCTGATGCACAGCTACGTGGTGCGGCAGAGCCTGGGCTTCTTCCAGAACGACTTCGCCGGGCGCATCGCCAACCGGGTCATGCAGACCGGCACCTCGCTGCGCGAATCGGCGGTGCAGATGGTCGATGCGCTGTGGTACATCCTGGTCTACACCGGCACCGCGCTGTACCTGTTCGCGCAGGCCGACGCGCGGCTGATGGTGCCGCTGCTGGTCTGGCTGGTCGCCTACACGGCGCTGATGGCGTACTTCGTGCCGCGCATGCAGCAGCGCGCGTGGATCGCCTCCGAAGCGCGTTCCAAGGCGATGGGCCGCATCGTCGACGGCTACACCAACATCGCCACGCTGAAGCTGTTCGCGCACGCCAGGCGCGAGGAAGCCTACGTGCGCGAGTCGATCCAGGAACTGGCGGTCAAGCACCGCGGGCAGACCCGCATGACCACCGCCATGGATTTCTCGATCGCGGCGTTGAACGGCTTCCTGATCGTCGGCACCTGCGCGCTGGCGATGTGGCTGTGGAGCCAGGGCCGGATCAGCGTCGGCGCGATCACCCTGGCCACCGGGCTGGTGATCCGCATCCACAACATGTCCGGCTGGATCATGTGGGTGGTCAACGGCATCTTCGAGGACATCGGCACGGTGCAGGACGGCATGGAGAGCGTGGCCCAGCCGATCCAGGTGCAGGACCGCGCCGATGCGCAGGTGTTGCAGGTGACGCGCGGCGAAGTGCGCTTCGAGCACATCCACTTCCACTACGGCAAGCGCGGCGGGGTCATCGCCGGGCTCGACCTGCAGGTGCGCCCGGGCGAGAAGATCGGCCTGGTGGGGCCGTCGGGCGCCGGCAAGTCGACCCTGGTCAACGTGCTGCTGCGGCTGTACGACCTGGAGAGCGGGCGCATCCTGATCGACGGCCAGGACATCGCCGCGGTGACCCAGGAAAGCCTGCGCGGGCAGATCGGCCTGGTCACCCAGGACACCTCGCTGCTGCATCGCTCGATCCGCGACAACCTGCTGTACGGCCGTCCCGACGCCACCGAGGCGCAGCTGCTGGCGGCGGTGCGCAAGGCGCGCGCCGACGGCTTCATCGACGCGCTGCGCGACGGCGAAGGCCGCAGCGGCTACGAAGCGCATGTGGGCGAGCGCGGGGTCAAGCTGTCCGGCGGCCAGCGCCAGCGCATCGCCATCGCCCGGGTGCTGCTGAAGGACGCGCCGATCCTGGTGCTGGACGAAGCCACCTCGGCGCTGGATTCGGAAGTGGAGGCGGCGATCCAGGACAGCCTGGACGAACTGATGGCGGGCAAGACGGTGATCGCGATCGCGCACCGGCTGTCGACCATCGCGCGCATGGACCGGCTGGTGGTGATGGACCAGGGCGTCATCGTCGAAACCGGCACCCACGCCGAACTGGTCGCGCGCGGCGGCCTGTACGCGCGGCTGTGGGCGCGGCAGACGGGCGGATTCGTCGGAGCGCGCTAGCGCGCGGCGTCAGCGCATTCGCGCTGTCGCCCCCACAGTTTGCTGCGCAAACCGTGGGCCCCAGCTCACGAGCGGCGTTACCGCATTCGCGCTAACGCCCCCACAGTTTGCTACGCAAACCGTGGGCCCCAGCTCATCATCTTCCAGATCCCCCGCGCCTGTCGGCGCGCCCCCCTTGACTCAAGGGGGGCTGTTCTCCAGATGGATCGGGGGAAGGCATCAGGTGCGAAGAACCGCTTCTACGAATCCCCAATCCCGACTCCCGAATCCCGGCGTCTCACTGGATCGGCTCGTCCAGCATCAGTTCGCGCACGAACCGTACCGGCGGCGCGCCGTAGGACAGCACCTGGTCGTGGTAGGCCTTCAGGTCGAACTTGTCGCCGAGCTTGGCCTGCATCGCCTTGCGCAGGTCCAGGTGTTCCTGCACGCCGACGAAGTAGGTCGGCAGCTGCGCCGAGGTCAGCTGCGCGCGCACCCACTTGCCTTCGGCCTCGCTCTGCTGCTGGAAGGTGTCGTGCACCATCAGCTGCATCGCCTGCTCCTTGCTCCAGTTGTCCACGTGCACGCCCTGGTCGAGCAGGGCGTTGGCGAGGGTGCGCAGGTAGAACTTCAGCTGCACCAGGTGGAACAGCGGATCGTTGTCCAGGTAGCCCTGCTCCTGCATCATCCGCTCGGTGTACACCGCCCAGCCCTCGGCGAACACGCCCGAGCGCAGCACGCCGCGCAGCGTGGAGGGGAACTTGGCCGAGTGCCAGCCTTCCACGTAGTGGCCGGGCACGCCTTCGTGGATGCTCAGCAGGTGGATCATGCGGCCGTTGTATTCGCGCAGGAACGATTCGGCCTGCTGCGCGCTCCAATCGTCGGGAATCGGCGACACCGCGTAGAAGGTCTTCAGGTTCTTGTCCAGCGGGCCGGGCGAATCGCAGTAGGCCACCGCCACGCCGCGCTGGAATTCGGGCATCAGGATGATGTCCACCGGCGCGTCCGGCAGGGTCAGCAGGTTCTTGCTGCGGACGAACGCGGTGGAGGACGCCAGCGACGCCTTGGCGTCCTCGACCACCTTGTCGCGCGCCGGGTGCTGCGCGTACGCCAGTTCCAGCGCCGCCTCGATCGCGGCCTGCTGTTGCGCCTCGCTCGGCGCATCGGCCAGCGCCGGCGCGTTCGGCGCGTCCTTCAGCACGGTGCGGGCGATGCCGTACATCTCCTCGCGCACGCGCTTGAGCTCAGCCTCGGCGCGCTGCTTTATCTCGGCGCGCGACAGCGAGGAATTCAGCGCGAACTTCAGTTTCTGGTCGTACTTCTCCGCGCCGATGCGGAAGTCGCCCTTGGCGTTGGGCACCAGGGTCTTGTCCAGCCAGGTCTGCTGCTCGGCCACCGCCTGCTTCAGCCCGTCGATCGCCGCCTGCAGGCGCTGCGCGTCGGCGTCCGGCAGTTCCTTGACGTGCGGGACGATGAAGGTGTCGACGATGCTGAGGATGCCCTGGTTCTGCTTGGCCACGGTCTGCGCGTTGATCAGCGGCACCCGCGCCGGGTCCAGGTTCGCGCGCGCCTGCGCGAACAGCGCCGGGATCTTCTCCATGCGCGCGGTGGCGGACTTCAGCCGCTCCGGCAGCGGCGCGAATTCGCGCGCCATCAGCCCGTAGATCGCGCCGCCGGCCAGGCCGTTGTAGACCTGCGGATCCCAGGCCCAGCCCTGCGACACTTCGCTGCTCCAGATGTCCGACTGCAACTGGTTGCGCAGGATCGCCGCATCCACCTGGTTCTCGCGCGAGAGCTTGGCCACCTGCAGCTTGTCCAGGTCGGCCAGCAGCTGCTTGCTCGCGTCCAGGCTCTTCTGCCGGCCGGCGGCGCTGAGGTCGTCCAGCTCGCTGTCGTAGCGGTGGTCGCCGGTCTGGGTGGCGCCGACCGGGGACAGCTGCATCCAGGTGTCGACGGCGCGCTTGGACAGCGCGGCGAAGGCGGCGTCGGCGGCCGGGTCGGCGGCATCGGCGGCCGCGCCGGAGGTGGCGGCGGACGCCGGCGTCGGCGCGTCGGCGGGCTTCTGGCAGCCGGCGAGGGCGGCGAGCAGGGCGGCAGCGAGCAGGTGCTTGCGCATCGGGGTTCCTGTGGTGGGTCGATCGCCAAGCATAGGCGGCCGCCGCGGCGCGCGCACCTGCCGTTGGATTACCCTTGTGCCTCTTCTTGGTCGGGAGCGCAGGGATGAACTACACGGGCAGTTGCCATTGCGGGCGCATCGCATTCGAACGGGAGACCGGGGCGCCGATCGTCGAGGTCTACGACTGCAACTGCTCCACGTGCCGCCGCCGCGGCGGGCTGCGGTGGCGCGGCGCGCGCGCGGCGCCGGCGCTGCGCAGCGCGCCGGAGGCGCTGGGCGGCTACCGCTTCAATCGCCAGCACATCGCGCACCATCATCGTCCGGAATGCGGCATCGCCCCGTTCGGCGGAGGCACCCATTCCGGGACCGGCGAGGCGACGGTGGCGGCCAACGTGCGCTGCCTGCCGCAGCTGGACCTGCGCGCTGCAGGTGCACACGGTGGACGGAGCGAGCCTGTGAGGGCGCGCTCGCGGTACTGGTGGCTACCTGCCATGTTGTGGGAGCGACTTCAGTCGCGACGGGCCTTCCCGGTACAGCCCGCCGCGACTGAAGTCGCTCCCACAAGAAGCAGCATCGGCATCGTCTGTACGCCCTTGGTGCTGATGCTGGCGCTAGCCGCCTGCTCCAAACACAGCGCCGAAAGCGCGGCCGAAGCGCCTGCCGCCGCGCCAGCCGCTGCACCGGCCACGGATGGCCGCGCGGCAATGCTGGCCTACGAGCACGAGGTGGAGGTGCAGCTGCCGGCGGCGCAGATCGAGGCGCGGCTCAGGCAGGCCCAGGACAGCTGCCTGAGCGGACGCTTCGGCGCCTGCAGCGTGTTGTCGCTGCAGCAGCGCGGCGGCGAGTCTCCGCAGGCCACGCTGAGCGTGCGCATCGTGCCCGCCGGGGTGGAGCCGATGATCGCGCAGGCCGGCAACGGCGGCGACATCGGCAGCCGCAGCACCCATGCCGAGGATCTGGCGCAGGCGGTGCAGGACAACGCCGCGCTGCAGCAGCGCCTGCAGGCCGAGCAGCGCCGCCTGCAGGAATTCCAGCAGCGGCGCGACCTCAGCGTCGCCGACATGATCAGCCTGTCGGCCAAGCTGGCCGAACTCGATACGCAGTTGCTGTCTGCCAGCCAGGAGGCGGCGCAGCAGCGCCGGCGCATCGAGACGCAGCGGCTGACCCTGCAGTTCGCCGCGCTCGATGGCGAACGCAGCCGCAGCGAGATCGGCCAGGCGTTCGCCGACATGGGGTCGATCTTCGCGGCCGCCACCGCCTGGGCGATGCGCGCGATCGCGGCACTGACGCCGTTCCTGCTGCTCGGCGGCGTGCTCTGGTGGCTGGTCGCCTGGCTGCGCCGGCGCCGCAGGCGCGTTTGAGCAGTGTTCCCTGCAGGAGCGACGTCAGTCGCGACAGGCTATACCGGTAATGCCCGTCGCGGCTGAAGCCGCTCCTGCAGTTCTTCGGCAGCCGAGAGAGGAAAGCCCTCGGCAGCCGCGAGAGAAGGGCGTCAGCCCTCGTCCTGCTCGAATTCCACGATCACTTCCAGGTCGAAGGCCAGCGCCTCCACCGCCTCGCGCACCTTCTGCGCGGTGGCGAGGTTGCCGGCCTCGATCTCCACCTCGTGGGTGCCGGGGCCCTGGTCGTCGGGCAGTCCGGCGGAGCTGGAATCGTCGTCGTCCATATGGCTCATCAGGTCGTCGATTTCCTCGACGTGCTCGATGCCTTCCAGGCTGCCGAGCAGGTTGATGATCGCGCGGGCGTCGTCTTCGCTGCCGGTGATGCGGATACGGAGCAGGGGCATGAGCCTTCCTCTGTGTAGGGGAAGGCAAGGCTAGGCAGATGCCGGCTAAGGCGAAGTGATGACGCTTCAGCGCGACCGCGGTGCCGCGCCGCCGAGCGCGGCCTGGTCCAGCGCGGCTTCGTCCAGGACCGGCGCCAGCAGCGCCTCGGCCGCCGCGCGCAACATCGCCGGGGCGATGTAGTGGCGGTGGGCGCGCGCGATCAGCGCCATGTACAGGCGGCCGAACCAGTTGCGGCAGGCCACGCGCGTGTCCAGGCTGAGTTCGACGCTGCCGTCCTCGGCGACGTCCACGCCCACGCAGCTGCGGAACACCAGATGGCGGTCGTCGGCGCCGAGCAGCACCTGCGCGCGCCGGTCGTGCGCGGCGTGCGCGTGGCCCAGCACCGGGAAGCGCCCGGCGAACAGGCGATCGCGTTGCGGCGACAGCAGCGAGGACACCGGGCAACCCAGCGGCGAGGTGCGCAGCCGCAGCGGCGCGACCAGCACGTTGCGGATCCGCATCAGCCAGGTCACGCCCAGCGGCGGGCGCTGCATGAAGCCTTCCAGCAACGCCACCAGCAGCGCATGCGCGCCGCGTTGGCGCAGCTGATGCGCCTGCAGCCGCAGGCGCACGCTGTCCTGGTGATCGTGCGCCGGCAGTTCGCGCCACAGCAGCGAGCCGGGCACCGGCTGCGGCCGCGCGCGCACCGCCGCCAGCCGCGGCGCCAGGGCGACGAAGCCGAGCGGATGGCGCCACTTGCCCAGCGCCTGGCGCAGGCGCCCGCTGCGCGCGCGCAGGTCCGCGCACCAGGCCAGCCGCCGGCTGCCGGGCGAGGCGGACAGCGACAGGCGCACGGTCGGTACCTGCATGGCCTGCGCCTGCGGCGAGGCCAGCAGCGCGGTCACCGCCTCGGGCAGCAGTTCGGTCAACGTGGCGATGTCGGCGCTGCCGCTCAGCACCTGCTCGCGCACCTCGGCGCTGAGCTCGCCGCCGGCTTCGTCGCTGTGGCAGGACAGGGCGAAGAACGCCGGATGCGCCGCGTGCGCGCGCAGCGGCGCGAACTGGTGCCAGGTACCGCCGCCGAAGCGCACGGTGAACAGGCAGTCGGCGGGCAGGTCGACATGGCGCAGTGCGGCCAGGAAATGCTGCGGATCCTGTTCGATCTGCGCCATCGATGCGGTGCAGAAGCGCAACTGCGCGCCGCCGCTGCCGGTGATCGCGGTGAACATGCGGTGCCCGGCGTGGCGATGGAAGGGATGGCCGTTGGCGCCGACCGCGAAGGAGAACAGCGCGGTCGACTCGCCATTGGCGAAATCGGTGCCGGCCAGGCGCGCCGACGGTTCGTCCAGCGCATCGTGGAAATTCGGATGCGCGCGCTGGCGCACGCAGGCCTGCGCGATCAACGGATCGCCGGCACCGGCGCCGAGCTGCGCGATCAGCGTCACTTCCACCGGCAGGCCGCCGCTGTACGAGGCCAGGCGCACGGAGGGAAAGCCGGCCTGGCCGGCGGCGGTTTCGCGGAGCGGGGCGCTGCTGGACATCGGCGGATTCCTTTTGGCCGTTGCGGGAAGGGGTCAGGCGTTCTTCTTCGCCAGCTTGCGCGCCTCGCGCTTGAGCGGGCCGGCGGTGGGGCAGACCTCGAAGGCGAAGCCGCTGAGCGTGTTGACCAGGTTGTCGGGGGTCAGCCGGTACACCACGAACTGGCCGCGGCGCTCGCTCGACACCAGGCCGGCCGCTTCCAGCACCGACAGGTGCCGCGAGATCGCCGGCGCGCTCATCGCGAAGCGCTGCCCGATCTGCCCGGCGGTGAGCTCCTGCGCCGACAGGTAGGCGAGGATCTCGCGGCGCGGGCGCGAGGCAAGGGCTTCGAAGACGCGGTCGATGGACATCAGGGGTTAGATAATTAACGAATTAGCTAATTAATGACGCGTTGCTGGGCGCGTGTCAAGTGCCGAGCCGCCGCGGTCCCGATCCGGGCATGGCGTTCGGGCAACGCGCTTGCAGGAGCGGCTTCAGCCGCGACAGACACGCTCCGTAGAGCGACAGGCACGTAAAGCGGCAGGCGCTGTCCGTGGAACCTGTCGCGGCTGAAGCCGCTCCTGCAAAAGCGCGCGGCCAGATGGGAAAACCACTTCGCCGTTGACGGCAGCCCCAGCGGTTCGCCAAAAGCGCGCGGCCAGGCGGGAAACCTAACTCGCCCTCGGCGGCAGCCCCAGCAGCTCCGCCGGCAGCGCCGGCATCGGCGTGCGTTCGTCCAGGGCCTCGCGCTTGAGCCAGTCGATGAACTGGCTGGCCGCCGGGCTGGGCAGGCGGTGGCCGGGATGCACGATGTAGTAGGAATAGCGCGCCTTCAGCGCGGGCCCAGGCAGGCGCACCAGCTCGTAGCGTTGCAGGTACGGCTGTGCGATGTGCTTGCGCGCCAGCACCGCGCCGACCCCGTACACCGCCGCGCGCATCGCATCGGTGCTGTCGTTGAAGGTGTGCATCGGCGGCAGCTCCACGCCGCGCACCGCGGCCGCGCGGAACCAGTCGCGCCAGCCCTGCGGCGACATGTCGGTGAGCAGCGGCAACTGCGCGATCTGCTCGGGGCGGCGCAGCGTGGCCAGCTGCGGCAGCGCCGGCGAGGCGACCGGGAACAGTTCGTCGTCCATCAGGTGGTGCGAGGTCAGCCCCGGCCAGGCGCCCTGGCCGTAGCGGATGCCCAGCTCCGGCCCGCCCTCCTCGAAGCGCGAGAACGCCGCGTCGGTCTGGATGTCCAGGCGCACGTGCGGATGCGCCTGGCAGAAGCGCGGCAGCCGCGGCAGCAGCCAGCAGTAGGACAGCGAGCGCAGCGTGGTGATGCGCAGCGGCGCGGTGTCGGCCTGCGGGTGCAGGTTGCCGGCCACCGCGGCGATATCGGCCAGGGCCGCGCTGGCCGCGTCGGCCAGTTGCCGGCCCTCGGCGGTGAGCTTGACCCCGCGCGCATGGCGCTGGAACAGCGTCGCGCCGAGCAGCGCCTCCAGCTTGCGCACATGGTGGCTGACCGCGCTGGCGGTGAGGTGCAGTTCCTCCGCGGCATGGGCGAAGTTCTGGTGGCGCGCCGCGGCGGCGAACACGCCGAGCGCGGGCAGCAGGGCAGGGCGCAGTTGCATCGTAGACACGCGGCAGATTTGTGGCTCGCGACGATACTACGCGCTTGTGGGCGTTGCGGTGTGGCGCGATCCTGGCAGCCATGCACACGACGCGCGGCCGGGGTGGCGCGCACAGGGGCGCGTTCACGGCCTGCGCGGCGGCCGCGGCCAGGCGCCGGCAGCAGCGATGGCGACCGAGACGATGAACACAGGAGACAGCACCGTGAACGCAGTCAACCCCGCGTCGGACGATCCGGCCAGCGGCCTTCCGGCGCCGCTGGCGCGCGACTGGCGCACCCCGCTGGAGTTGGCGTTCCTGGGCGTCGTCTGGGGCTGCTCGTTCCTGTTCATGCGCGTGGCGGCGCCGCAGTTCGGCACCTATGCGCTGGTGGAACTGCGCCTGGCGCTGGGGACCGCGGTGCTGCTGCCGTTCCTGTGGCTGGCGCGCGCGCGTTTCCCGCTGCGGCGCTGGCCGACGCTGGCGGCGATCGGGGTGCTGAATTCCGCGTTGCCGTTCCTGCTGTTCGCCTGGGGCGCGCAACATGCGCCGGCGGCGATCGGCGCGATCTGCAACGCGATGACGGTGCTGTTCACCGCCTTGATCGCGTTTCTGTTCTTCGGCGAGAAGATCGGCACGCGGCGCGCGCTCGCGCTGCTGGTCGGCTTCGTCGGCGTGCTGGTGCTGGCCACCGGCAAGTCGGCCGGGCTGAGCGTGGGGCCGGCCGCGTTCGCCGGCGCCACCGCCTCGCTGCTGTACGGCATCGGCTACAACCTGGTGAAGCGGCACATGGGCGACTTGCCGCCTGCCGCCGCGGCGGCCTCCACCCTGGGCTGCAGCGCGCTGCTGCTGGCGCCGCTGGCGTGGACGCACTGGCCGGCCGCGCCGGTGCCGGCACGCGCCTGGGCCTGCGCCGGCGCGCTGGGCGTGCTCTGCACCGGCCTGGCCTTCCTGATGTATTACCGGCTGATCCAGCGCATCGGCCCGGCGCGGGCGTCGACGGTGACCTACCTGATCCCGGTGTTCGGCGCGCTGCTGGCCTGGTCGATCCTGGGCGAGCCGCTGACCTGGAGCATGCTGCTGGCCGGTGCGCTGATCCTGGGCAGCGTCGCCTTCAGCCAGCGCGCGCGCTAGGCGTGTCGATCGGTCCATCGAGAGCCGCACCCGTGCATGTGGCAGGCATGCGCGCGGATGGGACACACTTGTTCACACCCGGGCGACGCGCTCCGTCCGGGAATCGACCACACGGTCTAGAGGACCAGCAATGACGTGTTCCCTGCTCGCATCGCAGTTCGCCTTCAAGGCCTGGGCCAACGCCGAACTGCTGCAGGCGCTGGCGCGGATCGATGCGGCGGCGTATCCGGCGCAACGGCAGCGCGCGATCCGGCTGTTGAACCATACCTACGTGGTGGACCGGATCTTCGCCGCGCACCTGGACGGCGCCACGCATGCGTTCGCCGCCAGCAACACGCCGGAGACGCCGGCGCTGGAGGCATTGCACGCGGCCGTCGTCCAGTCCGACCAGTGGTATGCCGGCTACATCGCCCGGCTCGATCCGACCGCACTGCAGCAGTCGCTGGCGTTCCGCTTCACCGACGGCGATGCCGGCCGCATGACCCGCGAGGAAATGCTGTTCCACGTGCTCGCGCACGGCGCCTACCACCGCGGCAACATCGGCATGCTGCTGAGCGAATGCGCGGTGGAGCAGCCGCGCGAACTGTTCACCCGCTTCCTGCACGTGCGCGAACCCGAGCGCCGCGGCGCGGCGCCGGCCTAGGCGCCTGGCGCAGCGCCGACGCAGTGCACGACGCCGCCTGCCGGCGAACGCGACGGCGCACTACTGCGGCGGCGTGCGCACCGGCAGCGGCACGTTGCACAGGTCGATGTGCCCGGCCGGGCGCTTGTAGAAATCGTCCCGGCGGTTGCGCCGCGCTTCGGCCACGTCGCGGAATGCCTGCGTATCGGTGCGCAGCAGTTGCAGCGGGGTGCGCTCGGCCTCGGGCAGGTCGCTGGCGAGCTTGATCGCCCGGATCGGGGTGCGCTGTTCGGGCTTGGCGTAGAAGCCCATCGGGTCCGGCCCGCGCGGGATCACGCTGAGCAGTTCCATGCCCTTGACCACGCGCCCGACCACGGTGATGTTGCGGTCCAGCTGCCGCGGCGATTGCCCGGTGACCACGTACAGTTCGGCGCCGATGCTGCTGTCCTCGTCGTTGTTGCGGCCGGCGCCGAGGGTGCCGTAGCAGTGCGCCAGCCACGCCTTGCCGTCCTTGGGATCGCGCGCGGCCGGGAAGCCGTCGACGAAGCCCACCTGCGGCGCCCAGCCGTCGCGGTCGGGCAGCGCCTGGAACGCCAGGCCCTTGGCCTCGCGCTGGAACTCGGCGGGCAGGTGCCGCTTGGCCGACCCCAGCGACTTGGCCTTGCCCGGCTCCTCGCCGTCGGGGTCGCCGAACTGCACCACGAAGTTGTCCTGCGAGCGGTAGATGCTCAGGCCGTCCCAGAAGTGCTCGTGGGCCAGGGTGCGGATGTTGCCGACGTGCTCCGGCGCGAACGCCGGCGCCAGTTCGATGACCACGCGGCCGGTGTCCAGCTCCAGGTACAGCGTGTTGGCCGGGTCCAGCGTGCGCCAGTCGCCGGGCTTGGACGCGTCCAGGATCTGCTGCGGGCTGCGATACGGCGTGGCCGTCGGCGGCGCCGCCAGTGCGGCGGCGGCGGACAGCGACAGCGCGAGGGCGAGCAGGGTGGGGCGCAAGGGCATGGCGGCAGCCTGGAGGACGGTAGCCGATTCTTACCCAGTCGCCGGCGGCTGCCAATGCCGCCGCCGTGGCGCGCCATGCTCAGCGCGACGGCGCGCGCTGCTGCAGGTCCTGCTGTTCGTCCTGCGCCGCGGCCGCGGCGGGCTGCGGAGTCGTGCGCAAGGCATCGAGCTGGCGCACGCTGTCCTGCAGGGGGATGGCCGAGGCGACCTGCGCGTCCACGTAGGCGGTGCGCTTGTCGGCGGACATCGGGTCGCCCTGCACGGCGAACACGCGGCCGGCGTCGTTGCGCAGCACATGGTCGACCTGGGTCAGGCCTTCGCGCTTGGCGGACAGCAGCAACTGGGTCGCCAGTTGCGGATCGGCCGGCTTGAGCCTGGCGTCGATCGCGCACTGCAGCGCATGGTCGGGATGGGCCGGGTCGCGCGGATCGGACGGGGCGCCCGCAGGCGTGGCCGGCGTGGCGGCGACCGGGCCGGGGGTTGCCCCGTCGATGCCGGCGTCGATGCGGGTCAGTGCGCCGCTCAGTTCGCCACCGGCGTCGGCGGCGACGGTGAACAGGCGTTCGCTCAGGCCGTACGGCGAATTGCCGAGATTGCGCGCAAGCCCGATCGCGAAGTCCTGGTTGCTGGCAGCGGCATAGGCGTCGGCCTGGTCGCGCTCGGACGGGCGCGCCCGCGCCGCCTGCGCGTACTGCTGGCGCAGTGCGCCCATCTGCGCCTCGGAGAAGTTCAGGGTCACGTCCTGGCCGGCGACGATGGGGCCGTCCGCGGTGGCCTTGCCGGACAGCGCGGCGTTGAGCAGTTGCGCCTGATTGGCGTCGACCTTGCCGAAGCCGAGCTGGTAGCGGCGCGCCTCGACGTGTTCGCTGCCGGTGGCATCGAACTGGCGGGTCAGGGTGAGCGGCACGTTGTCGGCGTACTGCAGCTTGCTGGTGACGGTGCTGCTGCCGTCGGCCTGCGTGGCACGTACGGTCTCGCCGCTGTTGCGCTGCCCGGCCAGGTCCAGGCTCAGCGGCCCCAGGCCGAGTTTGGCGCGGGTCTGCGAGCTGGTGCTGAGGGTGTCGATCCGCTGCACGTCGCTGACCCCGGGTGCCGCCTGCGCCGGCAACTGGCCGTTGCCGAGGAAGTCGCGGTAGGCGGCCTGCGCCTGCGGGTCGCGCAGGTCGAAGGTCACGGTGTGCATGCCGGCCTGGCCAAGCGCGTCCTGGCGGCCGAGCATGGCCTGCGCCACGGGCGTCTTCAGCCCGATCATGTCCAGGCGTTCGATCGCCGCGGTCGGTCCTGTCGCCACCCGCACGTGGTCGGGGTCCAGGCGCTGCGCCGTGTAGCTCATGCCCGCCGCGTCGGTCTGTTCGCTGCTGCCGGCGAAGCTGCGGAACGAGGTCTCCAGCGAGGTGCGGACGAAGGCCTGGCCGTCGAGCCTGACGCTGCCGCCGACCGGGATGCTGAGTGGATCGAACGGATCGACGGCGCGCGCGGCCTCGGCCGACGCGTCGCCGGGCAGGGTGACGTTGTAGCGCGCGCGCTCGCCGAGCTGGGTCGTGCTGCCGAGGCTCGCGGCATTGCGGCCGCCGATGGCGGCATCGAGCTGGTGGCCCTGGCGGAATTCCATCTCCAGGCCGAACTCGGTTTTGCCGTCGGCGTTGCGCCGGCTGGCGCCCACGCTCCGGGTGGAGATGAGCTGGTGCTCGAACGGCCCGCTGCGTCCCAGCGAGTGGGACTGCGTGTGCTCCACGCTGGCGCTGCCGTCGGCCGGGTTCCATTTCAACGGACCGGCGCTGCCGCTGCTGGCAGCACTGGCGAAGGTGGGGTCGTTGGCCTTGGCGGCGGCGTCGGGCGTCGTCGAGCTCATGCATTCCTCCTGGAGAGCGCCTGCCGGCGCGAGCGGCGTGGAGGATAGCCAGGCCGATGTTGCCGATGCGTCAGGCTTTCGTTGGGTGGCATGACTAGCGGCACATTCGCTATACCTAACTAAGCACTAGTGTGCATTACAACCTAGTGGGAGCCAGCCATGGTCGAGCCGGATGCGCAGCTGAAGAAGTTCCAGAAGGAGCTGAGCGCGGGCACCGTGTCGCTCGCGCTGCTGGCGGTGCTGGCCGAGGCCGGCGAGCCCCTGTACGGCTACCTGATCGCCAAGCGCCTGGAAAAAGTCGGCGAGGGCGTGCTCAGCGGCAAGCAGAGCGCGCTGTATCCGGTGCTGCGCAACCTGGAGGCGGCCGGGCTGCTGTCCAGCCACGTCGAGCCGTCGGTGGCCGGGCCGCCACGGCGCTACTACCGCATCACCGACCCCGGCCGCGCCACCTTGCAGCAATGGGCCGCGGCCTGGCGCGCCACCCGCGATTCCGTCGATTCCGTCCTGAAGGGGATTTCAGAATGAGCAGCGAACAACTCTCGGCGCGGCCGTTGCCGGCCACCATTCCCGACTACCTGGCGCAGCTGCGCGCGGCGCTGGCCGGCGCCGATCCGGCGCTGGTCCAGGATGCGCTGTACGACGCGGAGGAGTACCTGCGCGCCGAGCTGGCCGAGCAGGCCGGCAAGAGCGAGGCCGAGGTCATCGCCGAAGTCGCCGGCAGCTACGGCGCGCCGGAAGAGGTGGCGGCGATCTACCGCGACACCGAGGTCACGGTGAACCGCGCGTTGAAGCCGCCGGCGCCGCCGAAGCGCAAGTCGCTGCTCGGCCGCTTCTTCGGCGTGGCCGCCGATCCGCGCGCCTACGGCGCCCTGTTCTACATGCTGCTGGCGCTGGTCACCGGCATCTTCTACTTCACCTGGGTGGTGACCGGGGTCAGCGTCTCGCTGGGCATGCTGGTGCTGATCATCGGCGTGCCGTTGCTGGTGCTGTTCTTCGGTTCGGTGCGGCTGCTGTCGCTGCTGGAAGGGCGCATCGTCGAGGTCTTGCTGGGCGAGCGCATGCCGCGGCGGCCGCTGTACAGTCCGCGCGAACAGCCGTGGCTGCGGCGCATCGGGCAGATGTTCACCGACGCGCGCACCTGGACCACGATGCTGTACTTCGTGCTGATGCTGCCGCTGGGGGTCTGCTACTTCACCGTCTTCGTCACCCTGCTGGCCACGGGCCTGGGGCTGACCGCGGCGCCGCTGGGCCTGCTGTTTCCGGACGACATCCACGTGGGGCTTGCGTTCGGCGACGTCAGCTTCGCCGATCCCGGCCTGTGGCTGCTGCCGCTGGTGAGCGCGCTGGGCATCGTGCTGCTGTTCGCCACGCTGCACCTGGCGCGTGGTATCGGCAAGCTGCACGGCATGCTGGCCAAGCACCTGCTGGTGCACAGCGCGGCGCAGTGACGGTGTCGCCCGCGGCCGGCGGCCGCGGGCGCAGGCGCGTCAGCCAGCCTTGCGGCTGCCGCGGCGCTTGAGCGGGGTGACGTTGCCGCCCGGCGCCTGCGCGGTGGCGGCGGCGTTGGCGGCGATGAACGCGCGCACCTGCGGATAGACGATGTCGCGCCAGCGGCGGCCGCTGAAGATGCCGTAGTGGCCGGCGCCTTCCACTTCCAGGTGCTGGCGGCGGTGCGCGGCGATGCCGGTGCACAGGTCCTGCGCGGCCGCGGTCTGGCCCAGCCCGGAGATGTCGTCCAGCTCGCCTTCGATGCTGAGCAGCGCGGTGTCGCGGATCGCCGCCGGATCCACGCGCTCGCCGCCGATCACCCATTCGCCGCGCGGCAGCAGGAATTCCTGGAACACCACCCGGATCGTATCCAGGTAGTAGGTCGCCGGCATGTCCAGCACCGCGTTGTATTCGTCGTAGAAACGGCGGTGCGCCTCGGCGTCCTGCAGGTCGCCCTTGACCAGGTTGGCGTAGAAATCCCAGTGCGACATGAAGTGCCGGCTGGGGTTCATCGCCAGGAACCCGGTGTGCTGCAGGAAGCCCGGATACACCGCGCGGCCATGGCCAGGATACGTCTGCGGCACGGTGTGGATGACGTTGTGCTCGAACCAGGACAGCGGGTTGCGCGTGGCCAGGTTGTTGACCTGGGTGGGGCTGCGGCGCGCGTCGATCGGCCCGCCCATCATCACCAGCGAGCGCGGCGTGGTCTCGCCGCGCCCGGCCATCAGCGACACCGCGGCCAGCACCGGCACGGTCGGCTGGCACACGCTGATCACGTGCAGCTTGTCGGCGCCGATGTGGCGGATGAAGTCCTGCACGTAGTTGACGTAGTCGTCCAGGCCGAAGTCGCCGTCGCTCTGCGGCACCATGCGCGCGTCGATCCAGTCGGTGACGTAGACCTTGTGGTCGCGCAGCAGGGTACGCACGGTATCGCGCAGCAGGGTGGCGTGGTGGCCGGACAGCGGCGCCACCACCAGCACGGCCGGCTGCTGCTTGAGACCGGCCACGACCTTGGCGTCGTCGCTGAAGCGCTTGAAGCGCAGCAGGCGGCAGAACGGCTTGCGCAGCACTTCCTGCTCGACGATCGGCAGCGGGTGGCCGTCGACCTCGACATGGTCCAGCGCCCAGGCCGGCTTCTCGTAGTCCTTGCCGAGCCGGTGCAGCAGTTCGTTGCTGGCGGCCAGGCGCTCGGCGCCGGGCAGCGTGGCCCACAGGCTATTGGCGTCGGAGAAGATCTTGGCGTTGGCCGCGGCCTGGTGGACCCAGGGAGCGAGCAGGTTGCGGGTCAGTTCGTGCCACTGGTAGAGCATGCCGGTGTTTCCATCCTGAGCGTATGCTGCCGTGCAGCATATCCTATCCGGGGTGGTTGCACCTTAATGGGGCACCAGACCAATCGTTTCCAGCGCCGCCGCATCCCCCGCCAGCGCTGGCGACAGCCAGCAATGACTGCCGACCGGGCGCAGCCCCAGCGCACCAAACTGGCGCCGGTACCAGCGCGCCGCACGCGGCTGGAAGCCGGCGTGGTCGCCGTCGAATTCGTCCTCGGCGGCGAAGGTCTCCAGGAACGCGACCCCGCCGCACAGCTCGGCCAGGCCCGGCAGGCCCTGGCGCAGTTCGCGGCTGGGCACGTAGTGCAGCACGTCCGAACAGACCAGCAGGTCCACCGGCGCGCACGGCCGCAGCCAGGCGAAATCGCCGAAGCACGCCGGGCGCAGGTTGCGATGGCGGCCGTAGCGCGCCACCGCGTAGTCGCTGCTGTCGAAGCCCAGGTAGCTGAGTTTCGGCCGCAGCTTCAGCAGCGGCGCGCGCCAGGCGCCTTCGCCGCAGCCGATGTCGAGCACGCTGCGCACCGGCCGTTCCAGGTAGTACTCGGCCTGGGCGACGGCGAGCGCGACCTTGCGCGCCAGGCGCGCGGCATCGCCGATGCCGTCGCGGCGGTACCAGCGTTGGAAATAGTCGGCGTCGTACTGTTTGTCCATGCGGGCTTGGTGATCCGTGCGGGCGCGAGGCGAATCGGCGAAAATGGCGTGACATCCTACGCCAGCGACCCGGAGCCAGCATGCAACTCTATCTGTGGATCAAGTCCCTGCACCTGCTGTTCGTGGTCGCATGGATGGCGGCGGTGTTCTACCTGCCGCGGATCCTGGTCAACATCGCCGAGAGCGCGGGGCAGCCGGAGGTGCAGGCGCGGCTGGCGCTGATGGGGCGGCGCCTGTACCGCTTCGGCCACATGATGTTCGGCCTGGCGCTGCTGCTGGGGCTGACCCTGTGGCTGGGCTACAAGGTGCTGCCCGACTTCCCGACCATGGTCGCGCCCGGCCACAGCGGCTGGCTGCACGCCAAGCTGGGGCTGGTGGCGCTGATGCTGGCGTACTACATCTTCAGCGGGCGCTGGCTCAAGGGCGTGGCGCAGGCGCGCGCGCTGCCGTCCTCGCGCGCGCTGCGCCTGTTCAACGAACTGCCGGTGCTGGCGTTGCTGGTGGTGATCTGGTTGGTGCTGGCGAAGCCGTTTTGAGCGGGGATTGGGGATTCGGGATTGGGGATTCGAAAATCCTGGTGCCGATTCTTTCCGGGCCGTTAGGCATTGCGGTTGTCCAGTTGCTTTAGTTCGCTGCGGGCCAGGTCGATCCACTGGCGCTGGTCGCGCTGGTAGTAGCGCGGGGCCAGGCTGGAGCGCTTCAGCACTTCGTTGAACAGTTCGCGGGCGCGCTGCGGTTGTCCGGCGCGCTGCAACAGTTGCGCATAGCGCACGCGCGCTTCTTCGCCGGGGTAGTCGTCGGCGAGCGCGGCGTATTCCTCCAGCGCCGCGTCGGTCTCGCCCAGCGCCTCGGTGGCGCGCGCGTAGAGCAGGTGGCCGTCGTGCGAGCGGAACTGCGGGTTGGCGGCGATCAGCCGGTCCAGGGTGGCTTTCACCGCGGCCGGCTGGTCCAGGCCGAACTGCGCCTTGGCCAGTCCCAGCAGCAGCCCCGGGTCGTCGCGATGGATGCCGCGCAGGCCGCTCTCGAACACCTCGGCGGCCTGCACGTATTCGCCATTGCCCAGGTGCACCTCGGCCAGTTGCCGGCGGTTGTCCACGGTGTCGGCCAGTTCCAGGCGGTTGCCGGCGGTGCGCTTGTCGCGGTTCGGGTCGAGCGTGGCGCCGACCTTGCGCAGGTGGCGGCGCGCGCGCGGATCGTTGCGCCATTCCGGCAGCACCTCGGCGATCACGTAGATCAGGATCCCCAGATACGAAAAGATCAGCAGGATGAAGATCCAGTACAGCGGGCGGCCGCTGCGCACCACGTGCACGCAGCAGGCCAGCTGCAGGGCCAGCGACAGCAGGACGATGGGGTTCATGGACAACGCTTCCGTGTCGTTGCGATCAGGCCGCTTCGTACGCCCCGTAGCCGCGCAAGCGCTCGTAGCGCTTCTGCAGCAGTTGCTCGATCGGCAGCTGTTCCAGTGCGTCCAGTTCGTTGAGCAGCACCGCCTTCAGGCGCCTGGCCATCTGCGTGGGATTGCGGTGCGCGCCGCCGATCGGCTCGCGCACGACCTTGTCGACCAGGCCCAGCGCGGACAGGCGCTTGGCGGTCAGGCCCAGCTGTTCGGCCGCGTCCTTGGCCTTGGCCGCGTCCTTCCACAGGATCGAGGCGCAGCCTTCCGGCGAGATCACCGAGTAGGTGCCGTATTCCAGCATCAGGGTGCGGTCGCCGACGCCGATCGCCAGCGCGCCGCCGGAGCCGCCTTCGCCGATCACGGTGCAGATCACCGGCACCTTCAGTTCGGCCATCTCCAGCAGGTTGCGCGCGATCGCCTCGCTCTGGCCGCGCTCTTCGGCGCCGATGCCGGGATAGGCGCCGGGAGTGTCGATGAAGGTCAGCAGCGGCAGCTTGAAGCGCTCGGCCAGCTTCATCAGCCGCAGCGCCTTGCGGTAGCCCTCCGGGCGCGGCATGCCGAAGTTGCGCGCGACCTTGCTCTTGGTGTCGCGACCCTTCTGGTGGCCGATGATGACCACCGGGCGCCCGTCGATGCGGCCGAGGCCGCCGACGATGGCCTTGTCGTCGGCGAAGGCGCGGTCGCCGGCCAGCTCCTGGAACTCGTCGCAGAACACGTCGATGTAGTCCAGCGTGTACGGGCGCTGCGGGTGCCGCGCCAGCTGCGAGATCTGCCACGACGACAGGTCGCGGAAGATCTGCGCGGTGCGCACCCGCAGCTTGTCCTGCAGCGCGCGCACCTCGGTGTCGACGTTGACCGCCGGGCCGGTGCTGGCATTGCGCAGTTCCTGGATCTTGGCTTCCAGATCGGCGATGGGTTGCTCGAAGTCGAGGTAGTTCGGATTCATTGGACGCCGTCGTGAACGTAAGGAGGGGAGTTTAGCCGAAGCGACGCCGGTCACCCGTACGGGGCCGTGCGGTTTGGGGGCCGGGATTGGGGATTCGGGATTGGGGATTCGTAGGAGCGGGAGCCGCGCTGTCCGCAGCAGCAGGGGTTGCCCGGCTTTTTCGAATCCCGAATCCCGAATCCCCAATCCCGGCCGCTCAAGCCCACGGCGGGCTGTACTTCACCTTCACCGCGCGCACGCCCGGATCGGCGCGCAGGGTGTCCAGCAGCTGCGGGTCCACGCGTACCGCGTGGCTGCCGTTGAGGTCGAGCATGCCGGCCACCGCGCCTTGTTCGGACTGCAGCAGCAGGTCCAGGCGCAGGGGGGTCTTGCCGGGGCGGTGGCGCGCCAGCAGTGCGTCGATGCGCGGCCAGGTGCTGCGCTGGCGCAGGTCCAGGCGCAGCGACAGGCGCTGCGCGTGGTGGGTGCAGATCTGTTCGTAGTCCCAGCACTGGCGGATGCGCATCGCATAGCCGCCGTTGAATTCGTCCTCGCGCACGCCGCCCTTGACGATCAGGATGCGGTCGCGGGTGAGCAGGTGGCCGAACTCGGCGATGGCGTCGGTGAACGCGCTGCACTCGACCCGGCCGCGGCCGTCCTCGAGCTGCACGAACACCTGGCTGTCGCCCTTGCGGCGCACGCCGACCACCTGGCCGGCGAGGATCGCGCTGGTTTCCGGGCGCCAGGCGCGTTTCTCGCCGTCGCCGCCGCCGCCGCGCCCGCCGCCGGATTGCGCGCAGATCTTCTCCAGCGCGCTCAGGTCGCAGCCGACCAGCTCCCGCACTTCCTCGCGGTACGGGTCGAACGGATGGCCGCTGAGGTAGAAGCCCAGCGTCTCGCGCTCGCCGGTGAGCAGCTGGCCCAGCGGCCATTCCTTGCTTTCCGACAGTTCCAGGTGCAGTGCCGGCGCGCTGGTGTCTGCGCCGCCGAACAGCGAGTTCTGCCCGGAGGCGCGCTCGCGCGCCATCTGCTCGGTGGCCTTCATCACCTCCGGCAGCTGCAGCATCAGCGTGGCGCGGTTGCTGCCCAGCCCGTCCATCGCGCCGGCGTTGATCAGCGCTTCCAGGGTGCGCTTGTTGAGCTTGGCCGATTCCACGCGCGTGCAGAAATCCAGCAGCGACGTGTATTCGCCGCCGCGCTCGCGCTCGGCCACGATCGCCTCGCAGGCGCCGCGGCCCACGCCCTTGATCGCGCCCAGGCCGTACTGGATGGTGTCCGGGGTGGCCGCGGCGAACATGTAGGCCGAGGCGTTGAGCCGCGGCGGCAGCACGGTCAGGCCGAGGTTGCGCACCTCGTCGAGGAAACCGACCACCTTGTCGGTGTTGTCCATGTCCGAGGACAGCGTCGCGGCCATGAACTCGGCCGGGTAGTGCCGCTTCAGCCACGCGGTCTGGTAGCTGACCAGCGCGTAGGCGGCGGCGTGCGACTTGTTGAAGCCGTAGCCGGCGAACTTCTCCATCAGGTCGAAGATTTCGTCGGCCTTGGCCTCGCCGACGCCGCCCTTGGCCGCGCCCTCGCGGAAGATCTCGCGGTGCTTGGCCATCTCCGCCGGCACCTTCTTGCCCATCGCGCGGCGCAGCAGGTCGGCGCCGCCCAGCGAGTAGGCGCCGACGATCTGCGCCATCTGCATCACCTGCTCCTGGTACACCATGATGCCGTAGGTGTCCTTCAGGATCGCTTCGGTGCGCGGATCGGGGTAGATGATCTCCTGCTGGCCGTGCTTGCGCGCGTTGAAGTCCGGGATCAGGTCCATCGGGCCGGGGCGGTACAGCGACACCAGCGCGATCAGGTCCTCGAAGCGGTCGGGCTTGGCGTCCTTGAGCAGCCGGCGCATGCCCGAGGATTCGAACTGGAACACCGCGCCGGTGTTGCCCGAGGCGAAGATGCCCTTGTAGGTCGGCGCGTCGTCGAGCGGGATCGCGGTGATGTCCACCGGCGGGATGCCGGCGCGCGCATGGCGCACGTTGATCGCCTTTACCGCCCAGTCGATGATGGTCAGCGTGCGCAGGCCGAGGAAGTCGAACTTGACCAGGCCGACCTGCTCGACGTCGTCCTTGTCGAACTGGGTGACCGGGTTCTTGCCCAGGTTGTCGACGTCGTGTTCGGCGAACAACGGGCAGAAGTCGGACAGCGGCGTCGGCGCGATCACCACGCCGCCGGCATGCTTGCCGGCGTTGCGGGTCAGGTCCTCCAGCTGCCGCGCCAGGTCCATCAGGTCGCGGACGTCGTCCTCGCTCTGGTAGCGCTGGATCAGCTCCGGCGAGGCCATCTCGCTGTCCTTGCCTTCGCCCATCGCGTCCTTCAGCGTGATGCCGAGGATGTTGGGGATCAGCTTGGCCACGCCGTCGACCAGGCCGTACGGGAAGCCGAGCACGCGCCCGCAGTCGCGCACCACCGCCTTGGCCGCCATGGTGCCGTAGGTGATGATCTGGCTGACCCGGTCGCGCCCGTACTTGCGCGCCACGTAGTCGATCACCTCGTCGCGGCGGTCCATGCAGAAGTCGATGTCGAAGTCGGGCATCGACACGCGTTCGGGATTGAGGAAGCGCTCGAACAGCAGGTTGTACGGCAGCGGGTCCAGGTCGGTGATCTGCAGCGCCCACGCCACCAGCGAGCCGGCGCCGGAGCCGCGGCCCGGGCCGATCGGGATGCCCTGGTTCTTGCCCCACTGGATGAAGTCGGCCACGATCAGGAAGTAGCCGGGGAAGCCCATCTTGATGATGGTGTCCAGCTCGAACTCGAGCCGGTCGACGTAGTCCTGGCGGGTCTTGCCCGGCGCCAGCGGGTTCTTCTCCAGGCGCGCGGCCAGGCCGTCGCGCGACTGGCTGCGGATCCAGCTGTCCAGCGTCTCGTTGTCCGGCACCGGGTAGGCGGGCAGGAAGTAGGTGCCCAGCTGCATCTCGATGTTGCAGCGCTGCGCCAGCGCCAGCGTGTTGTCGATGGCGTCGGGAATGTCGGCGAACAGCGCGGCCATTTCCTCCGACGACTTCAGGTACTGCTGGTCGCTGTAGTCGCGCGGGCGCTTGGGATCGTCGAGCACGCGGCCGGAGGAAATGCACACCCGCGCCTCGTGCGCGGCGAAGTCGCTGGCGTACAGGAAGCGCACGTCGTTGCTGGCCACCACCGGCAGCCCGCGCGTGCCGGCGGCGTGCAGCGCGAACTGGTTGAACGCCTCCTCGCCGTCGCGGCCGGTGCGGGTCAGTTCCAGGTGCAGGCCGTCGCCGAAGATGCGCTGCCAGTCGGCCAGCTGCTGCTCGGCCAGGTCGTGGCGGCCTTCGCTGGCCAGGCGCCCGGCCAGGCTGTCGCGCCCGGCCAGCGCGAACAGGTTGTCGCTGCCGCTCTGCAGCCACTCCGGGCGGATCGCCACGCCGCCTTCGTTGCGGTGGCCCTCCAGCCAGGCGCGGGTCAGCAGCCGCGACAGGCTCAGGTAGCCGTCGCGGTTGCGGCACAGCACGGTGAGCCGCCACGGCGTCTCCCCGGCGCTGTCGGCGATCAGCAGGTCGGCGCCGGCGATCGGCTTGATGCCCACGCCTTCGGCGGCCTTGTAGAACTTGACCAGCGCGAACAGGTTGTTCAGGTCGGTGACCGCGAGCGCGGGCAACTCCAGTTCGACCGCGCGGCTGAGCAGGTTGGCCTGTTTGGCTTTCTTCGGGTCGGCCTGATCCGGTTTCTCGGGCACGCGGATGGTCGAATCCGCCAGCGAGAACTCGGTGTGGACGTGCAGATGGGCGAAGCGGGAAGTGGACATGCGGAACCAGAATGATGCCCAGGCAGGTTAGCGGCGGGGGCGGGGCCGGGCAAGGCTTGACAGGGCCGGCGCCGCGCTCGCGGCCCGGTCCGGCCGAGCCGGGCGGGACGCAGCGTTCAGCCATGGCGTTCCGCTGCCCGATGCGCGCGCGCCTGGATCGGCGTCGCCGGCGCCGGCTTGCGGAAAGCGTCGCCGATGCGAATCCCGCGCAAACTCGCGGCGAGGCATGCTCAGGCGGGTGAATTTACTGAACAAATGCTGACTCGACCCATCTAAACAGTACACCTTGGTACTGTTATCAGTACTGCGCCGTAGGGCGCGCGGATGCGCCCGGATTTCAAGGCCTTAGCGCGATGCCGGGCGTGCCGTGTCCGCGCGCCCGAGATGAATCCATTCTGAGCAATTATTATCTCGGACGATTAACTTGCCGGGCTCGGCGATGCATCCGGATTCGGAGTGATAGCGTCTCGCTCGCCGTGAACCCCCACGGCTTGATGAGGAGAAACCCGATGAAGAAGTTGATTCCGGTGATGGGCGCGCTGATGCTGTTCGGCGCCGTGTCCAGCGCGTCGGCGCAGAGCCTGAGCGACGTCGGCGACCGCTTCGCGCCGTGCCAGCAGCTGAGCGGCGGCGAGTCCGTGCAGTGCTATCTGGACACCTGGTCCGACGTGCTCTCCGACTATTTCAAGTACTGAGCAAGCCGCGGCGACCCGGTTCGGGTCGCCGCTTTGCGCGCGATCGGATGCGCAGGTGCGGCCGAGATTGATTCAATTCTGTAATTTCATATTCTTTCGACATCGCCGGAGCGCGCTGCGCGATATTCATTCGATTATCTTCGGAGTGCGGGCGGCGCGATTGCCAGATGCGCGGATCGCTGCTGCGCGATTGTTTTTCGGGCCATGGATCGGGCCGTACGCGGCGGTCGGGGCGCCGCGCGCCGCCGTCTTCGTCGTGGCGGCGGAAGCGGCGCTCAGGCCGGCTGCGGCTCCGCCGCCAGCAGGTCCGCGTCCGCGCGGCACGGCAGCTCCGAGGCGCTTGGCGCCTGGGCCGTTCCGAGCGCCCGCCGCACCGGCGCGAAGCTGCGCCGATGCTGCGGGCACGGGCCGTGCGCGGCCAGGGCGGCCAGGTGCGCCGGGGTGGCGTAGCCCTTGTGCAGGTCGAAGCCGTAGTGCGGATGCTGTTCGTGCAGGCGCTGCATGATGCGGTCGCGGGTGACCTTGGCCACGATTGAGGCGGCCATGATCGAGCGGTCCAGGCCGTCGCCGCCGACCAGCGCCTCGGCGGCGCAGGGCAGGCCCTTGGGCACGCGGTTGCCGTCGATGCGGGCGAAGCCGGCCACGTGCGCCACGCCCTCGACCGCGCGGCGCATGCCCAGCATGGTGGCCTGGTAGATGTTCAGCCGGTCGATCTCCTCGGCCTCGATCAGCACCACCTGCCAGGCCAGCGCGCGCTCGACGATGCGCGCGTACAGCGTCTCGCGGCGCGCGGCGGTCAGCTGCTTGGAATCGTCCAGGCCGTTGATGCGGGTACGCGCCGGATCGAACACCACCGCGGCCACCGCGACCGGCCCGGCCAGCGGGCCGCGTCCGGCTTCGTCGACGCCGGCGTAGAGCAGCCGGGATTCGGCATTCGGGATTGGGGATTCGCAGAGCAGTTCCCGCTGCGGCGATGGAGGATCGGAGCGCTTCATGCCGTTGCTTTTCCCGAATCCCGAATCCCCACTCCCGAATCCCGGCCTTCCAGCAACTCGAGTACCGCATCGGCCGCGCGCGCCGAGGCGTCCTGGCGCAGCAGCTGGTGCAGGCGCGCGTATTCGGGTTGCAGTGCGGCGACCGCCTGCGGATCGCGCAGCCAGTGCAGCAGTGCGGCGGCGAGCGCGTCGGGGGTGCAGGCGTCCTGCATCAGTTCCGGCGCCAGGTCGCGGCCGGCGAGGATGTTGGGCAGCGCGTAGCGGTCGACCTTCAGCAGGCCCAGCGCCTTGACGATGCGGTAGGTCAGCGGCGCGACCTTGTAGCCGACCACCATCGGCCGCTTCACCAGCATCGCCTCCAGCGTGGCGGTGCCGGAGGCGAGCAGCACCACGTCGGCGGCGAGCAGCGCGCTGCGGGCCTGGCCGTCGAGCAGGTGCGAATACACCACCGGCAACGCCGAGCGCGACAGCTGCTCGGCGAGCAGCGCCTTGCACGCGGGGTTGGCCGCCGGCACCACCACGTGCGCGCCCGGCATCTGCTGCAGCACCTGCCAGGCGGCGGCGAAGAAGGTGTCGCCGAGCCGGCCGATCTCGCCCAGGCGGCTGCCCGGCAGCACCGCCAGCACGGTCGCGGCGGCCGGCAGGCCGAGTTCGGCGCGCGCCGCCTCGCGATCGCCGTGCAGCGCGATCGCGTCGGCCATCGGGTGGCCGACGAAGCGCGCATCCACGCCATGCCTGGCGTAGATCGGCGGCTCCATCGGGAACAGGCACAGCACCCGGTCGGCGCTGGCGCCGATCTTGGCGGCGCGCCGTTCGCGCCAGGCCCAGACCGAGGGGCTCACGTAGTGCACGGTGCGGATGCCGCGCTGCTTGAGCCAGCGCTCCACGCCGAGATTGAAGTCGGGCGCGTCGATGCCGACGAACACGTCCGGGCGCCAGTCCAGCAGGCGCTGGCGCAGCGTGCGGCGCAGTGTCAGCAGCCGCGGCAGATGCCGCAGCACTTCCATCAGCCCCATCACCGCCAGTTCGCTGGCATCGAACCAGGTCTGGCAACCGGCGTTGCGCATCGCATCGCCGCCGATGCCGGCGAATTCGGCATCCGGATGGCGCGCGCGCAGCGCCTCGATCAGTCCGGCGCCGAGCTGGTCGCCGGAGGCCTCGCCGGCGACCAGGGCGATGCGTAGCTTGGCTGCGCCGGGATTGGGGATTGGGGATTGGGGATTCGCTACAGCGGAAGCGGCGCTACCGGCGACTGCAGTGCCGCCGTTGCCAATCCCGAATCCCGACTCCCGACTCCCGGCACTCATCGCAACAACGGCCGCTCGCTGGCTTCGATGAATTCCAGCATCGCGCGCACGTCCTCGCTGCTTTCGGCCAGCACCGCCAGTTGCTGCTTGGCCTCGGCCAGCGGCAGGCCGGCCACGTACAGCGCGCGGTAGGCGCGCTTGATCGCGGCCACGCGCTCGGTGTCGAAGCCGCGGCGCTTGAGGCCTTCGCTGTTGATGCCGCGCGGGCGGCCAAGCGAGTTGCCGCCGACCATGGTGAACGGCGGCACGTCGCCGTTGATCAGCGCACCCATGCCGAGGAAGGCGTGGTCGCCGATGCGGCAGAACTGGTGCGCGCCGGCGAAGCCGCTGATGATCACGTGGTCGCCGACTTCGACGTGCCCGGCCAGGGTGGTGTTGTTGGAGAACACGCAATGGTCGCCGACCACGCAGTCGTGGGCGACGTGGGTGTAGGCCAGGAACCAGTTGTCGTTGCCGACCCGGGTGATGCCGCCGCCGTTGCCGGTGCCGCGGCTGACGGTGACGAACTCGCGGATCACGTTGCGGTCGCCGATCACCAGTTCGGTGCGCTCGCCGGCGAACTTCTTGTCCTGCGGATCGCCGCCGAGCGCGACGTGGCCGACCAGGTGGTTGCCGCGGCCGATGCGGGTCGGGCCGACGATGCTGCAATGCGCGCCGATCACGCTGCCTTCGCCGATCTCGACCTCGGCGCCGATCAGGGTGAAGGCGCCGACGCGCACATCCGCAGCCAGCGTCGCCGACGGGTCGATCACCGCGGTGGGATGGATGAGAGGGACGTTATCGCTCATTGCAGGTCTCCTGCCTGGGTCATTCGCGGGTGCCGGCGCACAGCACCTCGGCGCAGGCGACGACCTTGCCGTCCACCTTGGCTTCGCCGTAGTACACGGCCATGTTGCGGATCACGCGCTTGATTTCCACGTGCAGCTCCAGCACGTCGCCGGGCACGACCTGGCTGCTGAAGCGGGCCTTGTCGACCTTGACCATGTAGAACAGCTTGGACTGCGCGTCGCGGCCCAGCGCGAGCTGGGTCAGCACGCCGCCGGCCTGGGCCAGCGCTTCGATGATCAGCACGCCGGGCATGATCGGCTGGCCGGGGAAATGGCCCTGGAAGAACGGCTCGTTGATGCTGACGTTCTTGTGCGCCACGATCTTGCGGTTCTCGAAGTCGAGCGAAATCACCCTGTCCACCAGCAGGAAAGGATAGCGGTGCGGGATCAACGCCTGGATCTGGTTGATGTCCGGCAGTGTCTGTTCGTGGCTCATTGCTTCTCCTTGCTTACAGACAGGATGCGACGTGCCAGGGCATCGAGCTGCTTGAAGCGCGCGGCGTTCTTGCGCCACGTGCGGTTGTCGGTCAACGGGGTGCCGGACGAATACTCGCCCGGCTCATGGATGGAATTGCGCACCACCGACTTGCCGGTGATCACCACCTTGTCGCAGATTTCCAGGTGGCCGACCACGCCGACCGCGCCGCCGAGCATGCAGTAGCGGCCGATCCTGGCGCTGCCGGCGATGCCGGTGCAGCCGGCGATCGCGCTGTGCGCGCCGATGTGCACGTTGTGCGCGATCTGCACCAGGTTGTCCAGGCGCACGTCCTCTTCGAGCGTGGTGTCTTCCAGCGCGCCGCGGTCGACGCAGGCGTTGGCGCCGATCTCGCAATCGTCGCCGATGCTCACGCCGCCGAGCTGCGGCACCTTGATCCAGTGGCCGGCGTCCATCGCCAGGCCGAAGCCGTCGGCGCCGAGCACCGCGCCGGGGTGGATGCGCACGCGCTTGCCCAGCCGCACGCGGGTGACCAAGGTGACGCGGGCGATCAGTTCGCAGCCGTCGCCGACCTGGCAGTCGTCGCCGATCACGCTGCCCGGGCCGATCACGCAGCCGTCGCCGACCACGCTGCGCGCGCCGATGCTGACGAAGGCGCCGATGTGCGCGCTGGCGGCGATCTGCGCGCTGGGGTCGATGCTGGCGCTGGGATGGATGCCGGGCGGGCGCGCCGGCGCCACGTCGAACAGCGCGGCGATCTTGGCGAAGGCGACGTAGGGATCGCGCGCGATCAGCGCGGTACCGGGCGCCGCCTCGGCGTCGTCGGCGCGCAGCACCACGACGGCCGCGGCGCTGTCGGCCAGCTGCGCGCGATAGCGCGGATTGGCCAGGAAACTGAGCTGGCCGGCGCCGGCATGTGCCAGCGTGGCCACGCCATGCACGGCGACGCCACCGTCGCCATGCAACTGCAGGCCGAAGCGCTCGGCGATGTCGTGTGCGGTATAGGAAGGAGTATTCACGCCGGGATTCTACCGTGTGCCACCGGCACGGTCATGCTGCCCCTGCGCGCAGGCCGCACAGGCCAGGATCGGCCAATGCTCAAGGCCGCCATCAACCAACGCCAGAAAAGCCCCCGCTTGAGGGCCATGCCACGATCAACCAAGCAGAAAACCCTCTGCTTCGGTCAGATCGCGGTCATCCAATTCTGACAAAAGCCCCCTTTAGTAAAGGGGGCGCGCCGACAGGCGCGGGGATTTGGGAGAAGACGAGCCGGGGCCCGCGGTTCGCGCAGCGAATCGTGGGGCGTCAGCGCGAACGCGATGACGCGCTCCCTGGCGGCGGGTGGGCAGTTCTTTAGAACTGCCCACCAAACGTGAACTGCAGGCGCTCGATCTCGTCGTTGTCTTCCTTCTTCAACGGGATCGCGTAGCTGATCGAGATCGGGCCGACCGGCGCGCGCCACAACAGCGCCACGCCGGTGGAGGCGCGCAGTTCGTTGGTCTTGTAGTTGTCCACGCCGTTGAACACGTTGCCCACGTCGACGAACGCGGAGACGCGCGCCGACGGGCTGTCGAACAGCTTCGGGAAATACAGTTCGGCCGAACCCACGGTCTTGAACGAGCCGCCCAGCGGCTGTCCGCGGCTGTACGAGGCGGTGGCTTCCGAACGCGGGCCGAGGGTGTTGTCCTCGAAACCGCGCACCGAGTTGGTGCCGCCGGCGTAGAAGTTCTCGTAGAACGGCAGGCCCGAGGCGGTGACCGTGCGCGTGGTGCCGTCGGCGTTGGTGATGGTGCGGGTGACGTCGCTGCCGTAGCTGTCGCCGTAGCCGAACTCGGCGCGGGTGTTGAGCACGATCGACGGGATGATCGGCCAGTACTTGGAGATCTGGTAGTTCAGCTTCCAGTACTCGACGGTGGAGCCGGGCAGGGTGGCTTCCAGGCCCACGCGCTGGTACATGCCGCGGGTCGGCATGAAGTAGTCGTTGCGGGTGTCGCGCGCCCAGCCCAGCTCGCTGCGCCAGGCGTGGAAGGTGCGCTGCCCCATCGCGTCGATGTAGTCGATGATCGCCTGCGGGGTGTAGCCGGCGTAGGTGGTGATCTGGTTGCTGTCGATGCCGAACATCACCGAGACGGTGTCGTTCTCGGTGATCGGCACGCCGAAGATCACCTGCGCCGCGCCGTTCTTGCTGTTGTACTGCGCGGTGCCGAAGTCGGAGTAGTCCAGCTTGCGCCACGACACGTTGTAGCCCAGCGACACGCCGTCGTCGGTGAAGAACGGGTTGGTGTAGGAGAACGCGTAGCGCTCCTGGTAGCTGCTGCGCGAGGCGTCCACCGAGACGCGGTTGCCGCCGCCCAGGAAGTTGTTCTGCGACAGCTGGATCGAGGTGGTCACGCCGTAGGTCTGCGAATAGCCCAGGCCGAAGGTGAAGCTGCCGGAGGTGGTTTCCTTGACGCTGTAGACCACGTCGACCTTGTCGTTGCTGCCCGGCACCGGCGGCGTTTCCACGTCCACCGACTCGAAGTAGCCCAGGCGCTGCAGGCGCACCTTGGAACGGTCGATCGCGGCCTGCGAGTACCAGCTGTTCTCGAACTGGCGCATCTCGCGGCGCAGCACCTCGTCGGAGGTGCGGGTGTTGCCCTTGAACACGATGCGGCGGACCGCCACGCGCGGGCCCGGCACCACCTGCAGGTTGATCGCGACGGTGCGCTTCTCGCGGTCGGTGGTCGGGATCGGGTTGACCTTGGCGAAGGCGTAGCCGATGTTGCTGAGGGTGTTGGTGATCGCGTCGGAGCTGAACTCCAGCAGCGCGCGCGAGAAGGTGTCGCCCGGCTTCGGGATCACCAGCTTCTCGACCTCTTCCTGCGGCAGCACGGTGTCGCCGGTGACCTTGATGTCGGAGATCTTGTACTGCTCGCCTTCGGTGATGCCGGCGGTCAGGTACATGTCGCGCTTGTCGGGGCTGATCGCCACCTGGGTGGAATCGACGCTGAAATCGACGTAGCCGCGGTCCAGGTACCAGGAGTTGAGCTTCTCCAGGTCGCCGGACAGCTTTTCCTTGGAGTACTGGTCGTCGCGGCGGTACCACGACAGCCAGTTGTGCTCGCGCGACTCCCAGTTCTCCAGGATGTCCTCGGTGGCGAACTTCTCGGTGCCGATCAGGTTCACGTGCTGGATCTTGGCGGCCTTGCCTTCCTTGATCGCGATCGCCACGTCGACCCGGTTGCGGTCCAGCGGGCTCACCGTCGGGGTGATCTCGACGTTGTACTTGCCGCGGTTGTTGTACTGGCGGGTCAGTTCCTGGGTCACCCGGTCCAGGCTCAGCCGGTCGAAGGTGCCGCCCTCGGTCAGGCCGATGTCGGACAGGCCCTTGAGCAGCTCTTCGCTCTTGATGTCCTTGTTGCCGGTGACGGTCAGCTTGTTGATCGCCGGGCGCTCCTTGACCGTGACCACCAGGATGTTGCCCTGGCGATCGACCTGCACGTCCTCGAAGAAGCCGGTGCGGTACAGCGCGCGGATCGCCTCGCCGACCTTGGCGTCGTCGACCGTGTCGCCGCGTTCCACCGGCAGGTAGGTGAAGACGGTACCGGAGGAGATGCGTTGCAGCCCATCGACGCGGATGTCGCTGGCGGTGAAGGGCTCCGTCGCCTGGGCCAGGACCGGCAGGCTGAGGCTGGCGGCGAGGGCGAGGGCTAGCAGGCGGCGAGTGGGAAATCGCGTCATGTCACGTCCGGTAGAGGTCGATATCGTTGTTGCATGGGCGCCGGCGTAAGACGACGACAGCGGGGTCGGGTGGATCAGCATCGGGTTCATCGCAAGACCTGGCCGAAGATGTCGTTGTAGAACGCCAACCCCATCAGCCCGGCCAGCATCGTCAGACCGACGACCTGCCCCGCGGCCATGGCACGCTCGCTCAGCGGGCTGCCCTTGACCAACTCAATAAGGTAATACAGCAAGTGCCCGCCGTCCAAGATTGGAATCGGCAGCAGGTTCATGATCGCCAGGCTCAGCGACAGCAGCGCCAGGAAATACAGGAACCAGTCCGGGCCCTGCTTGGCCGAGCCGTTGGCCACCTTGGCGATGGTGATCGGCCCGGACACGTTCTTGATCGAGGCCTGGCCGGTCAGCATGCGCCGGATCAGCCCCAGCGTATCCCCGGCCAGCTTGCCGGTCTCGCGGAACGCCATCGGGATCGCCGCCAGCGGGCCGTACTGCAGCTTGGCGTCGAATGCCGGGGGCGTGTTGGACGATGTGGCGATCCCCAGCGCCAGGCCCTGCACCCGCGGATCCTTGCTGGGAGTGAGGCGCACGTCCAGCGCCAGCCGCTCGCCGTTGCGCTCGACCTCGACCAGGCCGCTGCCGCCGTTCCTGGCCAGGGCCTTGACCTGGGGGGCGACCTGGTCGGCGCTGGCGACCGGTGCGCCGTCCACCGCCAGGATGCGGTCGCCGGGGCGCAGCACGCCGTCGGCGGCCGAGCCCGGCGTCACCGCGGAGACGATCGCCGGCTGCAGGGTGAAGCGCCAGGCGAGGCCGGCCAGGCGCGGCACCTGCTGCTCGTCGAAGCCGGCCGGCAGCTGCGACAGGCGCAGCGTATGCACGCGGGTGGCGCCGTCCTGCACGTCCTCGGTCTGGATGCGCACGTCGGCGCGGTCCATCGCCGCCACGGTCAGCTGCATGCTGGCATCGCTCCAGCTGGAGACCTCGCGCTCGCCGATGCGCACGATGCGCTCGCCCGGCTGCAGCCCGGCCTGCAGCGCCAGCCCGTCGGCGCGGCCGACCACCGCCGCGTAATCCTGCCTGCCGATCACGAACATCGCCCACAGCAGCGCCACGCACAGCACCAGGTTGGCGATCGGGCCGGCGGCGACGATGGCGATGCGCTGCCACACGCTCTTGTTGTTGAAGGCCTGGCCGCGCTCGGCCGGGGCCACGTCGCCCTCGCGCTCGTCGAGCATCTTCACGTAGCCGCCCAGCGGGATCGCGGCGATCGCGAATTCGGTGCCGTGGCGGTCGTGGCGCGACCACAGCGGCTTGCCGAAGCCCACTGAGAAGCGCAGCACCTTGACCCCGCAGCGGCGGGCGACCCAGAAGTGGCCGAACTCGTGGAAGGTCACCAGCACGCCCAGGCTGACGATCATCCACCAGACGGACCCGATGAAATCACCCATGCGCGTGGCTCATAGGGGTGTACGTGTCAGACATGGGCAGGCTGGCGGGCAATGGCGAGTTCGGTGATCTTGCGCGATTGCGCGTCCGCCGCCAGCAGCGCGTCCAGGGAGTCGGCCGCGCCCGCAGGCAGCACGGTCAGGGCGTTCTCGACCAGCGCAGGAATTGATAGGAAACCGATACGGCCCTGAAGAAAGGCTGAAACAGCCACTTCGTTGGCTGCGTTCAGGATCGCCGGGGCGCTGCCGCCGGCCTGCATCGCGCGCCAGGCCAGGCCCAGGCAGGGGAAGGCGTCCAGGTCCGCCGGTTCGAACTCCAGGCGGCCGTGGGCCAGCAGGTCCAGCCCGGCGACCCCGGATTCGATCCGCTGCGGCCAGCCCAGGCCCACCGCCAGGGTGGTGCGCATGTCCGGCAAACCCATCTGCGCCAAGGTGGAACCGTCGATGAACTCCACCAACGAGTGCACCAGGCTCTGCGGGTGCACCAGCACCTCGATGCGCGAAGGCGGCAGCGCGAACAGGTGGTGCGCCTCGATCACCTCCAGGCCCTTGTTCATCAAGGTCGCCGAGTCCACCGAGATCTTCGGGCCCATCGACCACTTCGGGTGCGCCACCGCCTGCGCCGGGGTCACCGCCTGCAGGCGGCTGCGGTCCCAGCCGCGGAACGGGCCGCCGGAGGCGGTCAGCAGCACCCGCCGCACTTCGGCGCCGGCCTGGCGCGAGCGCAGGCACTGGAAGATCGCGTTGTGCTCGCTGTCGATCGGGATGATCTCGGCGCCGGCCGCGGCGGCCGCGGCGGTGACCAGCTCGCCGGCCAGCACCAGCGATTCCTTGTTGGCCAGCAGCAGGCGCTTGCCGGCGCGGGCCGCGGCCAGGGTCGAGGCCAGGCCGGCGGCGCCGACGATGGCCGCGACCACGCTGTCGCAGGCGTCGCTGGCCACCAGTTGCTCCAGCGCGGCGGCGCCGGCATGCGCCTCGGTGCGCAGCCCGGCCGCGCGCAGGCCGTCGCGCAGCGCCGCATACAGCGCCGGGTCGGCGATCACCGCGTGCGCCGGCCGGTGCGCGGCGCACAGCGCCAGCAGCCCGGCGACGTTGCCGCCGGCGGCCAGCACGCTGGCGCGCAGCCGCTGCGGGTGGCGCGCGATCACGTCCAGCGCGGAGGCGCCGATCGAGCCGGTGGCGCCGAGCACGGCGATGGAGCGGACGGCATCGGCCATGTCAGGGCCTGCGAACGCGATTGGGATCGGCCACGTTGCCGCGCACGGCCGCCTGGGTGCCGCACACGGCAACCCGAAGGGCCGCGCTTGGGCGCGCACAGGACCGCGTCATCACTCGGTCGCTTGTCGACATGAGTTCCCTCGTTCTTCCTTGCCCTGTGCGCGCCCAGGCGCGGCGTGGCCTATCCCGATCGCGTTCATAGGCCCTAGAATCCGAAGATCTCTTTACCCAGCGCGAAGATCGGCAGCGCCGCCAGCACGCCGTCGACGCGGTCCAGCACGCCGCCGTGGCCGGGGATCACGTTGCCCGAGTCCTTGGCGCCGACGTGGCGCTTGAGCAGGCTCTCGAACAGGTCGCCGACCACCGAGGCCAGCACGCTGACCGCGGCCACGATCAGCAGGCCGGGCAGCTGCGGCAGGGTCACCCCGGCCAGCCAGCCGAAGCCGGCGGCGCAGACCAGGCCGGCCAGCAGCCCGCCGAGCAGGCCTTCCACGGTCTTGTTGGGGCTGATCCGCGGCGCCAGCTTGTGCTTGCCGAACTGGCGCCCGGCGAAATACGCGCCCGAATCGGCGGCCCACACCGTGACCAGCGCGGTCAGCAGCCAGCGGTGCCCGTTCGGCTCGCCGGCATGGATCAGGCCCAGTGCGGCCCAGGCCGGGACGATCGCCAGGGTGCCGGCGGCCAGCTTGAACACCCGCGCGTAGGTGGCGTGGTCGGAGCCGAACTGGAAGAAGCGCAGCCACAGCAGCGCCACGCACCACCAGCCGACGCCGACCAGGGTGGTCAGCTGGAACAGCACCAGCGAGCCGGCCGAGGCCCACACCAGCAGCACCATCAGCAGCAGGTTCAGCACCAGCAGGATGGTGCGCGGCAAGGTGTCGTCGACCTCGGCCAGCTTCAGCCATTCCCACAGGCCGATCAGGAAGATCAGCGCGGCCAGCGCCGCCAGCCATTGGGTCGGCAGCAGCAGGATGGCGCAAATGGCCAGCGGGGCCATGATCAGCGCGGCGATGACACGGGTGCGGGTCATGCGGATGTGTTCTCCGTCGCCGGGGCGACTTGCGCGCTGGTCAGGCCGAAACGCCGCTCGCGGCCGGCGTAGTCGTCCAGGGCTTGTTGCAGCACCTCGGCGCCGAACTCGGGCCAGAGGGTCTCGGTGAACCACAGTTCGGTGTAGGCCAGCTGCCACAGCAGGAAATTGCTGATGCGCACGTCGCCGCCGGTGCGGATGAACAGGTCCGGCGGCGGCAGGTCGGCCAGCGCCATGCGCGCCGACAGCAGCTCCTCGTCGATCTGCTCCGGGCGCAGGCGCCCGGCCGCGACCTCTTCGGCCAGCGCCCGCGCGGCCTGGGCGATGTCCTGGCGGCCGCCGTAGCTGGCCGCGATCGACAGGTGCAGGGCCTGGTTGTGCTGGGTGCCGGCTTCGGCCTGGGCCATGCGCTCGCGCAGCGACGGCGCGAAGCGCGAGCGGTCGCCGATGAAGCGCACGCGCACGCCGCGTCGCTGCAGTTCCTCGACCTCGCGGTCCAGCGCGTGCAGGAACAGCTTCATCAGCGCGTCCACTTCGTCCTGCGGGCGGCCCCAGTTCTCGCTGGAAAAGGCGAACAGGGTCAGCGCGGGAATGCCGCGCTCCAGGCAGAAGTCGATGGTGCGGTTGACCGCGCGCGCGCCGGCGCGGTGGCCGATCACGCGCGGCCGGCGGCGGCGCTGCGCCCAGCGGCCGTTGCCATCCATGATGATGGCGATGTGGCGGGGCAGGGACATGGAGTGGGGGTCGGAAGACATGGCCGAACGGCGCAGGCTCAGACCGCCATCAGTTCCTGTTCCTTGCCCTTGACCACGTCGTCGACGTCCTTGATCGCCTTGTCGGTCAGCTTCTGGATGTCGTCCTCGCTGGCGCGGGCCTCGTCCTCGGTGACCTTCTTGTCCTTCAGCAGATCCTTGATCTGCTGGTTGGCGTCGCGGCGGATGTTGCGGATCGCGACCTTGCTGTCCTCGCCTTCGCTGTGCACGACCTTGGACAGCTCGCGGCGGCGCTCTTCGGTCAGCGCCGGCAGGTTGAGGCGGATGGTGGTGCCGGCGGTGTTCGGGGTCAGGCCCAGGTCCGAGGCCAGGATCGCCTTCTCCACCGCGCTGACCATCTGCTTTTCCCACGGGCTGATGGTCAGCGAGCGGGCATCGGCCACGGCGACGCTGGCGACCTGGCTCAGCGGCATTTCCGAGCCGTAGTAATTGACCTTCAGGTGCTCGACCAGGGCGGTCGAGGCGCGGCCGGTACGCACCTTGATGAGCGTATGGCGCAGCGCATCGATGCTCTTGGCCATGCGGGTCTGTGCGTCTTGTTTGATTTCGTTGAGCATCGCCGGTGTCCGTGCTGAATCTGAATCGGACGATTATAGCCGGGAACAGCGTGGTGCCGGGATTGGAGATTGGGGATTGGGGATTCGCAAACGCGTTGCGCACTGCAGCAGGTTGTCTGCCGCGAGCGCCTCGCAACGGCGCATGCTAGCGGCTGTCGCGTTTGCGAATCCCCAATCCCCAATCCCCAATCCCGGCCGTTATCAGCTGCGGCCCTTCACCAGCGTGCCGATCTCCGCGCCGTGCAGGATCTTCAGCAGTTCGCCGGGCTGGCCCATGTTGAAGATGCGCAGCGGCAGGTCGCTGTCGCGGGCCAGCGCGAACGCGGCGGTGTCCATCACTTCCAGGTTGCGCGCGATCACTTCGTCGTAGGTCAGGCTGTCGAAGCGCACCGCGTCGGCGTGCTTCTTCGGGTCCTTGTCGTACACGCCGTCGACCTTGGTCGCCTTCAGCAGCAGGTCGGCGCCGATCTCGATCGCGCGCAGCGCCGCGCCGGAGTCGGTGGTGAAGAACGGATTGCCGGTGCCGGCGGCGAAGATCGCGATGCGGCCCTTCTCCAGATGGCGGATCGCGCGGCGGCGGATGAAGTCCTCGCACACGTCGTTGATCTTGATCGCGCTCATCACCCGCACCTTGGCGCCGAGCTTTTCCAGCGCGTCCTGCATCGCCAGCGCGTTGATGACGGTGGCGAGCATGCCCATGTGGTCGCCGGTGACCCGGTCCATGCCGCCGGCGGCCAGGCCGGCGCCGCGGAAGATGTTGCCGCCGCCGATCACCAGCGCCACTTCCGCGCCGGCCTGCTGCGCCTCGATCACTTCATGGGCGAGGCGGTTGATGACCTTGGGGTCGATGCCGTAATCCCCATCCCCCATCAGCGCTTCGCCGGAAAGTTTCAGAAGGATGCGGCGATAGGCGAGCTGGGACATGGTGACCTCGTTGGGGGGACGGGCAAACCACGTGATTCTAGCCGAAGCGCGGCAGGGAATCTGCCGCGGGCCTGCTTCGCTCAGGCCAGGGTGTCGCGGAACGAGCGCGCGGTGACGCGGTTGCGGCCGCCGTGCTTGGAGCTGTAGAGCATGTCGTCGGCGGCCTGCAGCAGCTCCTGCGCGGTGGCGAAGCGCTCGCGCCCGCCCTGGGTGGCGACGCCGGCGGAGAAGCTGATGTGCAGCGGCCCGCTCTTCAGTTCCACCATCGGCCGCTGCGCGATCTCGGCGAGGATGCGCCGGATCACGCTCAGCGCGGCTTCCTCGCTGGTGTTGGGCAGCAACACCAGGAATTCCTCGCCGCCGAAGCGCGCCACCGTGTCGCTGCTGCGCAGCAACGGCTGCAGGGCCTGCGCGAACGCGCGCAGCACCTGGTCGCCGATCAGGTGGCCGTGGGCGTCGTTGATCTTCTTGAAGTCGTCCAGGTCGATGAAGGCGACCGACAGCGGCCAGTCGTGGCGGCTGGCCAGGTCGAACTGCTGGTTGAGCAGCACCTCCAGCTGGTGCCGGTTGTAGACCCCGGTCAGCGCGTCGCGGCTGGCCTGCTCGGCGAGGCGGCGCGCGCGGTGCTCCGATTCGTCGGCCTGGTGGCGCGCGTGGGTGGCTTCCTGGATCTCGCGCAGGTTGCGCAGCACCATCAGCTCGCGCGCATGGCTGATGATCGCGTCGATCCGCTCCGGCTGCGCTATGCGCACGTCGAAGATCGGGCCGATTTCCGGCAGGGCTTCGGCCATGCCGGCGATCACCTCGTCGAAGCGGCGGCTGTCCAGCTGCAGTTCGCGGTACGCGCGCTCCATCGCCAGGCCGCGCGCGGCATCGGTATCGTCGCTCAGCCAGATGTCGGCGAGGCTGCCGGACAGCAGCACGCAGCGGCCGAAGGTGTCCGGCGCCGGTTCGACGCCGGCGCTTTGGCCGATGCTGCGCTGCAGATAGCCGGGCAGCTTCCACTTCTGCGCCAGCCAGGCGCCGACCTCGGCGTGGTCGCAGCCCAGCCGCTCGCGCTCCAGGGCGGCCAGCGCCGCCTCGCCGCTGCCGCCGGCTTCGCGCAGCAGCGGCGCGTAGTCGTCGTGGCAGATGTGCAGCAGGGCCAGCGCGCCCATGTCCTGCAGCAGCCCGGCCAGCATCAGTTCCTCCTGCTTGCGCAGGCCCATGGCCTGGCCGAGCAGGCGGCTGGCCAGCGCCGACAGCACGCTGCGCCGCCAGATCCGTTCCTGCAGGTCGCTGGAGGCGCTGCCGTCGCGCAGGCTCTGCACCATCGAGAAGCCCAGCGCCAGGCTCAGCGCGGCGTTGAGCCCGAGCATGGTCAGCGCCTGGCCGAGGTTGTCGATGCGGCGCCGGCTGGCGTACAGCGGCGAATTGGCGATGCGCAGCATGCGCGCGCTCAGCGCCATGTCCATCGCGATGGTGTCGGCGGTGGTGGCCAGATCCACGTCCGGATCCTGGGCAAGCTCGATGATGCGCAGCGCAATCCCGGGCGGCGAGGGCAGGTTGCGGGAGTGAGCCAGGATGGCTTCGAGTTCAGGGCGCATGCGGTTCCGCGTGAAGTGTGATCGGGACAGCGATGCGTCCCTGCCCGCAGAGCGTACCACCGGCGAAAAAAAAGCCGCGACAAGGCGCGGCTTTTTTTCTCCGGGCGGGGCCGGATTCAGGCCAGGCCGGCCTGCTTCATCACTTCGGCGGCGTAGTCTTCCACCACCTTCTCGATGCCTTCGCCCACGGCCAGGCGCTGGAAACCGACCACGTCGGCGCCGGCGGCCTTGGCCGCCTGCTCCACCGTCTGGTCGGTGTTCAGCACGTAGGGCTGGCCGTACAGGGTGACCTCGTTGACGATCTTGGCGATCTTGCCGCTGATGATCTTCTCCAGGATGTCGGCCGGCTTGGCCTTGTCCTTTTCCGACATCTTGGCCAGCTCGATCTCCTTTTCCTTGGCGACGAACTCGGCCGGGACGTCGGCGGCCTTCACGTGCGGCGGGTTCATCGCCGCGATGTGCATGGCGATGCCGCGGGCCAGCTCGATGTCGCCGCCCTTGACCTCGACCAGCACGCCGATGCGGCCGCCGTGCACGTAGGCGGCGACGTTGTTGGCGCTGTCGATGCGCGCCAGGCGGCGCACCTGCACGTTCTCGCCAACCTTGGCGATGACCGCGGCGCGGGCTTCCTCGACGGTCTCGCCGCCGGCCAGCTTGGCGCTCTTCAGCGCTTCGGCGTCGGCGGCGTCCGAATGCAGCGCGGCCTGGGCCACGGCTTCGGTGAAGGCCAGGAAGTTGTTGTCCTTGGCGACGAAGTCGGTCTCCGAGTTGATCTCGACCAGCACGGCCTTGCCGCCGTCCTGGGCCATCGCGATGCGGCCTTCGGCGGCGACGCGGTCGGCCTTCTTGTCGGCCTTGGCCAGGCCCGACTTGCGCAGCCACTCGGCGGCGTTGTCGATATGGCCGGCGTTCTCGGTGAGCGCCTTCTTGCATTCCATCATGCCGGCGCCGGTGCGCTCGCGCAGTTCCTTGACCAGGGAAGCAGTGATTTCCACGGGGTGACCTCACAAAAGGTGGGAAAGGGCCGGCTTGCGGCCGGCCGGTATTCTGGGAAACGGGCGCTTGCGGCGCCCGCTGACCCGGGCGCGCGGCGCGCGCCGGGCGGCGACTGCGCATGCTCGCGCAATCGCATGGCGCGCCGGTTACTCGGCGGCGGGAGCGGCTTCTTCGGCCTTCTTGCCGTTCTTGCGCGGGCCGCGGCCCTTGTCGTCGCCGGCTTCGCTGAACTCTTCCTCGCGCACGCTGGCGGCGTTCGGCGCGGCGGCCTTGCCTTCCAGCACGGCGTCGGCGGCGGCGCGCGCGTACAGCTGCACGGCACGGATGGCGTCGTCGTTGCCCGGGATGGCGTAGTCCACCAGTTCCGGGTTGTAGTTGGTGTCGACCACCGCGATCACCGGGATGCCGAGCTTCTTGGCTTCCTTGATGGCGATGTCTTCATGGCCGATGTCGATGACGAACAGCGCGTCGGGCAGGCGGTTCATTTCCTTGATGCCGCCCAGCGAGGCCTGCAGCTTGTCGCGCTCGCGGCGCAGGGTCAGCACTTCGTGCTTGACCAGCTTGTCGAAGGTGCCGTCGGTTTCGGCCGATTCCAGCTCCTTCAGGCGCGCCACCGACTGCTTGACGGTGCGGAAATTGGTCAGCGTGCCGCCCAGCCAGCGCTGGGTCATGAACGGCTGGCCGCAACGCTCGGCTTCTTCCTTCACCGAGTCGCGTGCGCTGCGCTTGGTGCCCAGGAACAGGATGGTGCCGCGCTTCTGCGCGACGCTGGAGATGAAGTTCATCGCGTCGTTGAACAGCGGAACCGTCTTCTCGAGGTTGATGATGTGGATCTTGCCGCGCGCGCCGAAGATGTACGGCGCCATCTTGGGGTTCCAGTAGCGGGTCTGGTGGCCGAAGTGGACGCCGGCTTCCAGCATCTGACGCATGGTGACTTGGGGCATTGCAGTGACTCCTGATGGGGAACCGGCCGTGCGCAGGCGGTTTGGGTGAAGTCCGCGCATGGACATGCAGGCCCTTGCGGGGCGTGCACGACGGTTCCGGGGTTGGGCCTCCCTGCGGCCTCCGTGACCGAACTCCTCGCGGAGCACCCCGGCACGGGCGATGGCAGCAGGTGTGGATTCGCCGGTGCGTCCGGCGTGGACGGTTCGCTGGCCCGGGCGGGCGCAACAAAGCAGCGGAACTATAGCTGGCCGCGGCCGGCGGTGCAAATCCAGGCGCGCCGGGTCATTCGGCCGGCAGCGCCTGCAGGTCGGGGTTGCCGTCGAGGCGGGCGGCGAAATGGCCGCCGCGCGCGTTGCCGAGCTCGGCCGGCAGCGGCCAGCGCTTCTGTTCCCCGGCCAGCACGTAGCCGGCCAGGTTGTGGAACAGGGTCTGCTGGCGGCCGTCGGCGCCGACGAAGCTCAGGTCGCTCAGCCGCGCGTGCGCGGTGCCGCGATTGCGCACCTGCAGTTCCTGGCCGTAGGCGCCGGCGACCAGGCTGACGCTGAGCGTGGCGGCCGGCGCGGCGCCGGGTGCGGACAGGAACACCGGGGTGGAGTAGCGCAGCAGCAGGCGCGGGTCGGCGGGTCCGCTGTCCGCGGCCGGGCGTTCCTCCAGCACCAGGCGGTAGGCGAGCTCGCGCTCGGTCGCGGCCGGCCCGGTGCGCACCACCCGCAGCAGTTGCCGCCCCTGCGCGGGGATGTCGATCAGGCGCGGGCTGAGCTGGACCTCGTCGGTTTCCAGCAGCCGGTCCATTCCCTCGGTCTGACGCCAACGAAACAGCTGGGCCTGCGCCTGCCAGGGCCGGTCCTGGGTGTTGTTCAGCCAGATCTCGGCGGTCTGCGCGCCGGGTGCGATCTGCACGATGGTCGGGCTGATGCGCACGCCGGCGGCCGCGGCCATGCCCGGCAGCAGCGCCAGCAGCAGGCCGGCGATCCGTGCGCGACGGCGCCCGCCCATCTAGAACGCGACCGTGGCGTAACGCGCATCCCGGCGCGGCAGCCCGTCGGCCAGGCTCAGGCTCAGCGCCAGCGCGCCGGACGCGCTGGGCGCGGCGGCACCGTCGATGCTGACCTGGTAGGGCAAGGGGCGGGTGCAGGCCACCTGCGCGGCGACGGCGCCGGGCTGGTTGCGCTCGGCGGTGCTGATCTCGCAGCTGCGCTGCAGGCGGATGCCGACCCGGAACGCCGTGCTTTCGTTGGCGGCGATGTTCTGCGCCGCCGCGTCCGCGCAGACGGCACAAATGCTCGCGAGCAGCAGCGATTGCATGAACGGTCTGGCGGTCATGTTGGTATTCCCAGGAGGATGCGACAGATAACGGCGTGCCGTGCGGCAACTTTACCGCGTCCGCGCCCGCGTTTAGCCCTCAGTAGGTCACCGTCACCTTGACCACGTCGCTGTAGCTGCCCGGGGGCGGAGTCTGCGCGGCCGGGACCTGGCCGTACAGGGTCAGCGACTGGGTGCTGCCGGTGCCGGTGCCGGTCTGGGTGTCGCTGTTGAGGGTGCTGCCCCAGCGCTGGCTGCGCGCCGCGTCGCGGTACAGCTCGTAGCGCAGGTACTGGCCGGCGGCGTTGCGCATGCGCCGGATGTTGCCGCTGGCGTACTGGCCGTTGTCCAGGCTGACCTGCCAGGCGGTGCGCCGGCGGCAGTTCATGCTCAGCGCGGTGGTGTAGTTCAGCGCGGTATCGACCAGGCCGGAGTGGCTGCCGAAGTCCAGGTCGGCGATGCTGGCGATGGTGCAGACCGGGGCCACGTTGGCCGAACTGACGAACGGGAACTGCGCCGCGGTGGCGCCGCCGGTGCCGCCGGTGGTGCAGGAGGCGGGCATGCTCGCCGGGGTGCCGATCAGCGGTTCGTCGTAGCGGTACTGCAGGTTGGTGTAGACCCCGCTGAAGCTGTTCTGGTACAGCCCGGTGGCGATGCCGCTCTGCAGCGGGACGCGCCCATAGATGGTGTAGCTGGCGCTGCCGCTGCCGCCGGTCAGCAGCGAGGAATAGGTCAGGTCCACCTGCAATGGCGTGGAGGCGTTCAGCGCGCTGCCCCAGATCAGGCTGCGGGCGCTGTCGCGGTACAGCTGGAAGCCGAGACTGTCGCTGAGCGGATTGAGCATGCGCCGTGGCGCGATGCCCAGGCCGCCGCCCTGCGCGCCCTCGCCGATGTTCAGGCACATGCGCACGTAGATGGTGCCGAGGATGCTGAGCGCGCCGGTCTGGCAGGTGACGGTGATCTGCGCGGTGCTGTCGGTGGCCGCGCTGTTGGAGACGTTGCCGAAGTCCAGCGCGGTGGTCACCGCCGTGCAGGTGGTGGTGGCATCGGCGCGCAGCGGCGCCAGCGCCGCGGCCAGCGCCAGCAGGACGCCGCAGCGCCACGCGGCGCCGCTCATGGCGCCGGCCCGGCGCTGCAGCGCAGCGGCCCCAGGCGCGCCGGGCGCCGCTGCGGGGTGTGCTCGATGCGGACCGTGCAGCTGCCGGCGGCCGTGTCCACCTGCAGCGCGTTGCCGCCGATCTTCAGGCCTTCCAGGTAGGCCTCGCCGTCGTAGCCGACCACCGCGTCGATGCCCGGGCCGCGTACCCGGCTGCCGACCGGCAGCGGCGCGTCCTGGGCGTCGTGCAATTGCACCAGCACGCCGTCGCTGGTGCGGATCGGGAACTCCACCACCACGCCGGTGCGGTCGCGCGGCACCACGATCTGGTCGACCCGTTCCGGCCGCATCTGCGGCGGCAGCCGCATCGGATCGATCGACACCTGGTTGTGCTGCCAGCCCATCAGCGGGGTGATCAGCAGGAAGCCGCGCGCGTCGGTGCTGCCGATCGGGCGGTTCTCCAGCAGCACCGGCACGTCGGCCACGCCGCCGGTGGAGACCAGGGCGAAGGCCTGGTCGAGATCGCGGCCGGGGAACCAGCCGCCGCCGATCCAGGCCAGGCCGCCGGAGGCTTCGGCATAGCCGTAGCCCTGGCCGCCGTAGCTGGCCAGCCCGGCGGCGTAGCGCGCGTTGTCGCGCCGCCAGGTGGCCTCGGCCAGGCCGCCGGCGCTGTCCTGGCCGCTGCGCGCCTGCACCCGCCAGCCGCTGCCGCCGTCGGCGGGAGCCGAGCGGCTGAGGTCGGCGGCGACGCTGAGGCGCTCGCCGACCCGCTGCAGCGCGACGCTGGCCTGGCGCGCGCCGTCGAGCGCGATCGACCAGCCCAGGTACATGCTGCGGTCGCTGGCCTGGTCCAGGTTCTGGTTGACGCTCAGGTTCAGCGAGGATTGCCACGGCAGCGCCCGGGTCCAGAACAGGCTGGCATAGCGCAGGTCGCCGCTGTCGGGATAGGACAGCCGCACATAGCTCATCGACAGGTTGCCGACCTGGTCCCAGCTGACCCCGGCCAGCGCGCGTTCGCTGATCCGCGGCGGCGGCGCGCCGTACTGCGAGGCCACGTCGCGATAGCCGCGCTGCGCGCGCTGGGTGTCCATCGAGACGTTGAAGCGGCCGTTGTTCCAGCGGTAGCTGAGCGCGTACTGGCGGCCGCTGAGGCCATTGCCCTGGCTGTGCGCCAGCGACGCGCCGACCACCCCGGCGCGCGGCAGCAGCCACACCCCGCCGGCGCCGGCGTTGCGCACGCCGGCACCGGCCTCGGCGTGCGCCTCGGCGGTGAAGCGGGCGCTGACCCCGCGGCGCCAGCTGGCGCTGCCGACGGTGTCGCCGGCATAGTCGAAGGTGTCGCTGCCGTAGCCCTCGCGGACCCGGCCCAGCGCCAGCGACCAGTCGTCCAGGCCATCGGCCAGCAGGTCCTGGGTGGCGTAGAACGGGAACTCGACCGAACGGCTGCGGCCGTAGGCGTCGGTGATCACCAGCTGCGCGTTGCCGGCGCCGTCCACGCCGGGCGCCGCCGACAGCTGGAACGGCCCGGCCGGCAACTCCGAGCCGTACTGGCGGATGCCGTTGACGTACAGGTCCACGCTCGACGGCACGGTCACTTCGCCGAGGAATTCCGGCAGCGGCGTGGTCACCCGGTATGGCTGCAGGCCGAAATCGCGGCCCACCCGCACCCCGCCCAGGCGCAGCGCGCGGCTCCAGCTGGTGCTGCTGCTCAGGGTGTCGCCGAGCACCACGCTGGTCATGCGGTCGGGCAGCGACCACTGCCATTGCGTGTCCAGGCGGATCGCCTGGCTGCGCCAGTCGCGCCGAGGTTCGCGGTACAGGCGGGTGACGAAGGACTGGCGGAACATGGCGCTGCCGAGCAGGCCGCTGCCCAGGCCGAAGGCGCGCAATTCGCCGGTCGCGGTGAGGTTGCTGGCGCTGCCCTGGTGGCTGGCGTACAGGTCGTAGTCCAGCAGCGCGCCGGGCGAACTGGTCGCCGGCAGCGCCGGGCCGCCGCCCTGCGCGTCGATGCGGGTCAGCGGCACGTCGAGCAGCGCCACCGGCGCATCGATCGCCAGTTGCTGCAGGCTGGCGTCGTAGCGGTAGCGCACCCCGTCCAGGGTTTCCAGGGCGATCGCCGTGGCGGCGTCGCCGGCGTCGATGCGCAGGCCCAGTTGGCGCAGCGTGGCGGCATCGGCGAGCATGCGCGTGCCGTCATGCTGGAAGCGGAACAGGCCTGGCTTGCGGGTCTCGTTCAGGGTGACCTCCAGGTACAGCGTTTCCTGCGCGGACCGCGGTTCGACAGGCTGCGCGGCGGCCAGTGGCGTTGCGCTCGCCGACAGCGCCAGCAGCAGTTCAAGGAGCCTGTGCTTCCAACGCAAGCGACTGAGCAAGGGGCTCACCGTTGATCGTGGCCTTGAACGTGCCATCGGCACGCGCCAGCGCAGGAGGGAGCGGCCAGCGCTTGCGTTGGCCCGGCAGGACGTAGCCGGCCAGGCCGTCGGCGATCGCGGCACGGGTGCCGTCGCTGGCGACGAAATGCAGGTCCACCAGTTGCGCGTGCTCGCTGCCCTGGTTCACGACCTCCAGGGCCGGCGCGGCGGCGTCGCGGATCAGCCTGGCCTGCAGCGCGGGGGCCGCGGCGACCGCCGGCTTGACGAAGATGGGCACCGAGTAGCGCAGCACGAACTGCAGGCCGGCCGCGCTGCCGGCGGCGGCATCCGCAGACGGCAGTTCGTCGACCAGCACCCGGTAGGTGTCCTCGGTGGTGCTGGGCGCATCGTCCAGGCGGATGATGCGCACCAGTTGTCGCGAGTGCGGCGCCAGTTGCAGCATCGGCGGGCTGATCGCGATCCTGTCGCTGGCTTCGAGCAGGTCCTCGCCGTCGCGCTGGCGCCAGCGGAATACCCGCACCTGCGCCTGCAGCGGCGTGTCGCCGCTGTTGCTCAGCCACAGGCCCTGCGCCGCCTCTTCCGCGGTCAGCTGCACCGAGGTCGGCGCGACCTGCAGGCTGGCGGCATGGGCCGCCAGGCTCGCCGCCAGCCACAGGGCCGCGGCGATCGACAGGCGCGAAGCGAAGGATCGGTGCAGGGACATGGGGCGCTCCGGTTACCAGGTGACGGTGGCGGTGACGACGTCGCTGTACGAACCGGCAGGGTAATTGGTGCTTGCGACCTGGCCGTAGACGACCAGTGGTTGCACCGCACCATTGCCGGTGCCGGCCTGGGTGTCGCTGCCGATGGTCGAGCCCCAGTTCTGGGTACGCGCCGAGTTGCGGTACAGGGCGTACGGCACGCGTGCGGTATTGCCCGCATCGGCGCTGCCCATGGTGCGCGAGGTCACCGTCGCGCCGGAGCCGCTGCCGGCGTTGAGCGCGATGTTGTACGGGGTGCCCGAGGTGCAGCGCACGTTCAAGGTACCGGTGCTGTTGATCGAGGTCTGGGTCGAGTTGACGCTGCCGAAATCGACGTCGGTGGGGGCGGTCTGGATGTCGCAGACGCTGGTGATCTGGATCTTGACGTTGAAGGTGCGCGAATCGGTCTGGGCGTAGGCCACGCCGGTTCCGGCGGCGAGCAGCGCGAGGATGGCGAGTGCACGGTGGAAAGCTTGCATGGGGTGAGGCTCTTCGGAATGACGGAGTCCGTCGGTGCCCGAGCCAATGCAAAGTGTGGGCCAGCGCACATATTTCTGGATGCGCATCTAGTTTTTGGACTTGATGACAACCCCGGTTTCGCCGGTTGAATTTTGTGAAGGCGGTAGGGTGGCGGCCCGGTGCCGAAAAACCGGCGGTATCCACGGGCGCGTTCAGGAAAGCCCCGAATGAGCGATAATGGCGGGTATGACCGTCAATCTGAAAACTCCCCAGGACATCGAGAAGATGCGCATCGCCGGCCGTCTGGCCGCCGAGGTGCTCGACATTATCGGGCCGCATGTGAAGCCCGGTGTCACCACCGCCGAGCTCGACCGCATCTGCCACGACCACATCATCAAGGTGCAGCAGGCGGTGCCGGCCAACGTCGGCTACCGCGGCTACCCGAAGACGGTGTGCAGCTCGGTGAACAACGTGATCTGCCACGGCATCCCCAGCGACAGCAAGGTGCTGAAGGACGGCGACATCGTCAATATCGACGTCACCGTGATCAAGGACGGCTGGCATGGCGACACCAGCCGCATGTACTACGTCGGCACCCCGTCGGTGATGGCGCGGCGCCTGGTCGAGGCGACCTACGAGGCGATGTGGCGCGGCATCCGCGCGGTGCGCCCCGGCGCCACGCTCGGCGACGTCGGCCACGCGATCCAGCAGTACGCCGAGGGCCAGCGGTTCAGCGTGGTGCGCGAGTACTGCGGCCACGGCATCGGCAAGGTCTACCACGACGAACCGCAGGTGCTGCACTACGGCCGTCCCGGCGAGGGCCTGGTGCTGAAGCAGGGCATGACCTTCACCATCGAGCCGATGATCAACGAAGGCTCGCGCTTCACCCGCGTGCTGCCCGACGGTTGGACCGTGGTGACCAAGGACCGCAAGCTGTCGGCGCAGTGGGAGCACATGATCGCGGTCACCGAGGACGGCGTGGAAGTGCTGACCCTGTCGCCCGGCGGCCTCGGCGAGCCGTGAGCCTGCTGCAGGCCGGTGCCGATGCCGGCATGCCCGACGACGCGGCCGTCGACGATGCGCAGTGGGCCGCCGCGGCCCGGCAATTGCTGCTCCAGGCCGACGCGCGGCTGTGCAAGCGCTTCGACCAGGGCGACGACATCGACCGCCTGCTGGCGCTGCGCGCGCGCGCGCTGGACCAACTGATCCGGCATGCCTGGAGCCGCTGCCTGCCGCGCGACGCCGGGCTGGCGCTGTACGCGGTCGGCGGCTACGGCCGTGGCGAGCTGTTCCCGCATTCGGACATCGACCTGCTGGTGCTCGGCGAGGCCGAGCAGCAGCGTGCCCACGAGCAGGCGCTGGCGCGTTTGTTCGCGCTGCTCTGGCACGCCGGCGTGCCGGTCAGCCACGCGGTGCGCTCGGCCGCGCAGTGCACCGCCGCCTGCGCCGACCAGACCGTGCTGACCGCGCTGATCGAGGCGCGCCCGCTGCTGGCCGACGCCGCGGCGCGGGCGTCGCTGGCCGCGGCGATCGCGCCGCAGCAGGTGTGGCCGCCGCGCGATTTCTTCCTGGCCAAGCGCGAGGAACTGCAGACCCGCCACCAGCGCTTCGGCGATACCGCCGACAACCTGGAACCGGACATCAAGGACGGCCCGGGCGGCCTGCGCGACCTGCATACGCTGGGCTGGATGGCGCTGCGCGCGTTCGGCGTGCGCGACCTGGAAGCGCTGGTCGGGCTCGGCCACGTCGGCGGCGACGAGGCCGCGGCGTTGCGCCGCGAACGCCGCGAACTGGCGCGGCTGCGCTACGGCCTGCACCTGGTCGCCAACCGCCCGGAGGAGCGCCTGCGCTTCGACTACCAGAAGACCCTGGCGCAGCGGCTGGGCTTCTCCGACGACCCCGAGAGCCTGGGCGTGGAGAAGATGATGCAGCGCTTCTACCGCAGCGCCGCGATCGTGCGCCGGCTCAGCGACCGGCTGCTGCAGCGTTTCGAGGAGCAGTTCGACGGCGAAGCGCAGCCGCAGCCGCTGGGCGCCGGCTTCTCGCTGCGCCGCGGCTACCTGGCCGCCGATGCCGAGGGCTGGCCGCAGGCCGATCCGGTGCAGGTGTTCGCGCTGTTCGCGATCTGGGCCGCGCACGGCGAGGTGCGCGGCCTGCACTCGCTGACCGCGCGCGCGCTGGCCGAGGCGCTGCCGCAGCTGCCCGCCTACGACAGCGCCGGCGCGCTGGCGCGCGAGCGCTTCCTGGCCCTGCTGCGCGGTCCGCGCGCGGTGCAGACGCTGACCCGGATGGCGCGGCTGGGCGTGCTCGGGCAATGGATCCCGGCGTTCGCGCAGGTGTCCGGGCGCATGCAGTTCGACCTGTTCCATGTGTACACGGTGGACCAGCACACGCTGATGGTGCTGAAGAACATCGCGGTGTTCGCCAGCGCGCGCGCCGACGACCGCTTCTCGATCGCGCACGAGGTGTGGCCGCGGCTGCGCAAGCCGGAGCTGCTGCTGCTGGCCGGGCTGTTCCACGACATCGCCAAGGGCCGCGGCGGCGACCATTCCGAACTCGGCGCGGTCGATGCGCGCGCGTTCTGCGCCATCCACGGGCTCAGCGCCGCCGATACCGAGCTGGTGGTGTGGCTGGTCGAGCAGCACCTGCGCATGTCGGTGACCGCGCAGAAGCAGGACATTTCCGATGCCGAAGTGATCCACCGCTTCGCCACCCTGGTCGGCGACCGCGAGCGCCTGGACTATCTGTACCTGCTGACCTGCGCCGACATCGCCGGCACCAGCCCCAAGCTGTGGAATGCGTGGAAGGACCGCCTGCTGGCCGACCTGTACTTCGCCGCGCGGCGCGCGCTGCGCGAAGGCCTGGAGCATCCGCGGCCGGTCGCCGAGCGCGTGCAGGAGGCGCGCGAGGCCACCCGCGCGCTGATGCACATCCAGGGCCACGACGACGCGGTCATCGACCGCCAGTTCGCCGGCATGCCGGACGAGAGCTTCCTGCGTTTCCGCCCCGAGCAGCTGGCCTGGCAGGCGAGTTCGCTGATGGAAGTGGAGCTGGGCGGCACCCTGGTCAAGGTGCGCCCGGTCACGCCCGACGACGCCGCGCTGGAAGTGTTCGTGTATTCGCCGGACCGCGACGGCCTGTTCGCCGCCATCGTGATGACCCTGGACCGGCTCGGCTACGGCATCCACCGCGCCCGCGTGCTCGATGCGCCGCACGGGGCGATCTTCGATACCTTCGAGGTGATGCCGGCCGATGCCTTCGCCAGCGGCGACACCGCGCAGCTGGAAGCGGCGTTGCGCGAGGCGCTGAGCGGCGACCTGACCCGGCTGCGCCCGGCGCGGCGCGTGGTGCCGCGGCAACTGCGGCATTTCCGCTTCGCGCCGCGCATCGAATTCCGCGAGAGCGTGGACGGCCGCCGCACCCGCCTGAGCCTGGTCGCGCCGGACCGGCCCGGCCTGCTGTCGAACGTGGCGCAGGTGCTGCGCCGCCAGCAGCTGCGCGTGCACGACGCGCGCATCGCCACCTTCGGCGAGCGCGCCGAGGATCTGTTCCAGATCACCGACGAGCACAACCTGCCGTTGCCCGAATCCTCCCGCCAGGCGCTGCACGCCGCACTGCAGGCCTGCCTGGACCCCGATACCCCGCCTGGAGAATCACGCTAATGGCCACCAAGAAGCCTTCCGCCGGCAAGAAGCCCGCTGCCCCCAAGCCCGCCGCCAGGAAGGCCCCCGCGAAGAAGGCCGCGGTCAAGACCGTCGCCGCCGCCGCCAAGCCCGCCGCCGCGCCGAAGCCGGCGGCCAGGCCGGTGCGCGCCAAGCCGGCCGCCGGCCCCAGCGCCGACGAGCTGAAGTTCACCATCGACAGCGCCTTCGAACGCCGCGCCGCATTGACCCTGGACGAGATCGAAGGCTCGACCCGGCCGGTGGTCAACCGCGTCATCGACGGCCTGGAAACCGGCGAGTTCCGCGTCGCCGAGCCCGACGGACACGGCGGCTGGAAGGTCAACGAGTGGCTGAAGAAGGCGGTGCTGCTGTACTTTCGGGTCAACGAGATGGCCGTGGTCGAGGCGCAGCCGGCGCCGTTCTGGGACAAGGTGGAGTCGCGCTTCGCCGGCTACCACGAGGCCGAGTTCCGCAAGGCCGGCGTGCGCGTGGTGCCGGGCGCGATCGCGCGCCGCGGCAGCTACTTCGGCAAGGACGTGGTGCTGATGCCGAGCTTCACCAACATCGGCGCGCACGTGGGCGAGGGCACCATGGTCGATACCTGGGCCACGGTGGGCTCGTGCGCGCAGATCGGCAAGCATTGTCACCTGTCCGGCGGCGCCGGCATCGGCGGCGTGCTCGAGCCGCTGCAGGCCGGGCCGACCATCATCGAGGACCACTGCTTCGTCGGCGCGCGTTCGGAAGTGGTGGAAGGCGTGGTCGTCGGCCACCACAGCGTGATCGGCATGGGTGTGTTCATCGGCCAGAGCACGCGCATCTACAACCGCGCCACCGGCGAGGTGTCCTACGGCTACGTGCCGCCGTACAGCGTGGTGGTCTCCGGCCAGCTGCCGTCCAAGGATGGCTCGCACTCGCTGTACTGCGCGGTGATCGTCAAGCAGGTCGACGCCAAGACCCGCAGCAAGACCAGCGTCAACGACCTGTTGCGCGGCCTGGCCGATTGATTTTCCTTTTGATTTTCCTTCCCCCTCCGGGGGAAGGTGGCGCGCAGCGCCGGATGAGGGTACGTACGGAGCTGCGCGCTGTGACAGAAGCGCATCGCCAGGTGAGTCGCGACGTGCAAAGTCATGTGCACCCTACCGCCGCGATGCTACGCCCGTACCCTCACCCCAATCCCTCTCTCCCATGGGGACTTCCTCCGGTCGCCGACGGGAGAGGGGCTTACCGCTTGATGGGACATTTTCGATGACGACGTTGTACGGACTGAAGAACTGCGACACCTGCAAGAAGGCGACGAAATGGCTGGACCGCTTCGGCGTGGCCTACACCTTCGTCGACTACCGCGAGCACAAGCCCGATCCGGAGACCGTGCTGGCGTGGGCCGGCAAGGCTGGCGGCTTCGACGCGCTGGTCAACAAGTCCTCGACCACCTGGCGGCAGCTGCCGGACAACAAGAAGACGCCCGGTTCGGAGGCCGAATGGAAACTGCTGCTGCGCGAATATCCGCAACTGATCCGCCGGCCGGTGGTGCTCACCGACGACGGCCAGTTCAGCCAGGGCTTCTCGGACAACGGCTTCAAGCAGCGCTTCGGCGTGGGCTGAGCCAGTGGCGCCGCTGTTCGCTCCCTGTGGGAGCGGCTTCAGCCGCGACCGTACCGCCTCGGATTTCATCGAAACCCGGATCGAGCGCAGTTGCCGGCATGCCTGGCATCCTCCGTTCCTGTCGCGGCTGAAGCCGCCCCTACAGTGATTCCCCGCCATGACCGACGTCGTTGACCTCACCTGCGACCTGATCGCCCGCCCCTCGGTCACGCCCGACGACGCCGGCTGCCAGGACCTGATCGCGCAGCGGCTGGCACGTGCCGGCTTCGCCATCGAGCGGCTGCGCTTCGGCCAGGTCGACAACCTGTGGGCCACGCACGGCGGCGGCGCGCCGGTGCTGGCGCTGCTCGGCCATACCGACGTGGTGCCGCCGGGGCCGCGCGAGGCCTGGGCCAGCGATCCGTTCGTGCCGCAGATCCGCGACGGCGTGCTGTACGGGCGTGGCGCCGCCGACATGAAGAGCGGGGTGGCCGCGTTCGTGGTCGCCGCCGAGCAGTTCGTCGCCGCGCATCCTGACCATCCCGGCACGCTGGCGCTGCTGCTGACCTCCGACGAGGAGGGCGACGCGCTGGACGGCGTGCGCAAGGTCGCCGAGACCTTCCGCGCGCGCGGCGAGCGCATCGACTGGTGCATCACCGGCGAACCGTCCTCCACCGAGCGGCTCGGCGACCTGCTGCGCGTCGGCCGCCGCGGCAGCCTGTCGGCCACGCTGGCGGTGCAGGGCGTGCAGGGCCACGTGGCCTATCCGCACAAGGCGCGCAATCCGATCCACCTGGCCGCGCCGGCGCTGGCCGAGCTGGCCGCGCGGCACTGGGACGACGGCTACGAGAGCTTCCCGCCGACCAGCCTGCAGATCTCCAACCTGCATGCCGGCACCGGCGCCAACAACGTGATCCCCGGCGAGCTGCAGGTGGCCTTCAACCTGCGCTACAACCCGCACTGGGACGCGCCGCGGCTGGAAGCGGAGATCGCCGCGCTGCTCGACTGCCACGGCCTGGACTACACGCTGCGCTGGCACCGCAGCGGCGAGCCGTTCTACACCCCGGAAGGGCGCCTGCGCAGCGTCGCGCGCGAGGTGCTGGGCGCGTTCGCCGGCGCGGCGCCGGAGGAGAGCACCGGCGGCGGCACCTCCGACGCGCGCTTCATCGCGCCGCTGGGCGCGCAGTGCATCGAGGTCGGCCCGGTCAATGCCAGCATCCACCAGGTGGACGAGCATGTGCGCGTCGCCGACCTGGAGGCGCTGCCGGCGCTGTACCTGCGCCTGATCGAACGGTTGCTGTCGTAACAGTTGCGTCGCTGCGCCGGCCGGGTTACGTTCGCCGCATGACCTCGCTGTCCGCCCTCCGCCCGATCCACGCCAACGGCCGCAATAATGCGCTGGCGAATAATCGTGCGCGGCCGATGCGGGTCTGCGACTAGGCGCTACCGAAACACCACGCCCAGTATCCAGAAAACCCGCATCGGCCGATGCGGGTTTTTTTATGTGTGAGATTTTTCGCTGCATCGCGGTGCCGGCCGGCAACCGCTCCAGACCCCCACAAACCATCCAGGAGCTTTTCCATGTGTTCGATCTTCGGCATCTTCGGCCTGCAACCCGGCGACGACCTGCAGGCGCTGCGCCGGCAGGCGCTGGACTGCTCGCAGCGGCAGCGCCATCGCGGTCCGGACTGGAGCGGCGTGTATGTCGACGACGGCGCGATCCTGGTGCATGAGCGGCTGGCCATCGTCGATCCGGCCGGCGGCTCGCAGCCGCTGCTGTCCGAAGACGGGCAACTGGCGCTGGCGGTGAACGGCGAGATCTACAACCACCGCGAACTGAAGAAGCAGCTGGCGCAGCCCTACGCGTTCCAGACCGGCTCGGACTGCGAGGTGATCAACGCGCTGTACCGCGAGGACGCGCCGGCGGCGCTGCTCAACCGGCTCAACGGCATCTTCGCCTTCGCGCTGTGGGACAGGGCGGCCGGGCGCGTGCTGATCGCGCGCGATCCGATGGGCGTGTGCCCGCTGTACTGGGGCCAGGACCAGCAAGGCCGGCTGCGCGTGGCCTCGGAGATGAAGTCGCTGGCCGACAGCTGCGCCGACGTCGCCCAGTTCCCGCCCGGCCACTACTACGACAGCGCCAGCGGCGAACTCGTGCAGTACTACCGCAAGCCGTGGCGCGACTACGCCGCGGTGCAGGGCGTGGAAGTGAGCAAGCAGGAACTGCGCGAGGCCTTCGAGCGCGCCGTGCACCGCCAGCTGATGACCGACGTGCCGTACGGCGTGCTGCTGTCCGGCGGGCTGGATTCCTCGCTGGTCGCGGCGGTGGCGGCGCGTTTCGCGCGCAAGCGCATCGAGGACAACGACGAGGCCGAGGCCTGGTGGCCGCGCCTGCATTCGTTCGCGATCGGCCTGAAGGGCTCGCCCGACCTGGCCGCCGCGGCGATCGCCGCCGAGTCGCTGGGCACCGTGCACCACGGCTTCGAATACACCTTCGAGGAAGGCCTGGACGCATTGCCGGAAGTGATCCGGCACATCGAGACCTACGACGTCACCACCATCCGCGCCTCCACGCCGATGTTCCTGCTGGCGCGGCGGATCAAGGCGATGGGGGTGAAGATGGTGCTGTCCGGCGAGGGCAGCGACGAGATCTTCGGCGGCTACCTGTACTTCCACAAGGCGCCGAACGCGCGCGAGTTCCACGAGGAGCTGATCCGCAAGCTCGACGCGCTCTACAACTACGACTGCCTGCGCGCCAACAAGTCGATGATGGCCTGGGGCGTGGAGCCGCGCGTGCCGTTCCTGGACGTGGAGTTCCTGGACGTGGCGATGCGCATGGACGCGCAGCACAAGATGATCGACAAGACCAGCGGCGGCGCCACGCGCATGGAGAAGGGCGTGCTGCGCGCGGCCTTCGAAGGCTATCTGCCCGAGTCGATCCTGTGGCGGCAGAAGGAGCAGTTCAGCGACGGCGTGGGCTACGGCTGGATCGACGGGCTGAAGGCGCATGCCGAGGCGCAGGTCAGCGACCGCGAACTGGCCGCGGCCGACAAGCGCTTCCCGGTGAACCCGCCGCAGACCAAGGAAGCCTATTACTACCGCACGCTGTTCGAGCGCGCGTTCCCCACGCCGGCGGCGGCCGAGACCGTGCCCGGCGGCAAGTCGATCGCCTGTTCCTCGCCGGCGGCGATCGCCTGGGATGCGAGCTTCGCCAACGCCGCCGACCCATCCGGGCGCGCGGTGGCCGGGGTGCACGCGCAGGCGCTGGGGGCGTGAACCCGCGCGTAGCGCCGGCGACGCGCCGGCGCTACGCGGCAGCGGCAGTGCCTGGTGGCGGCGATTGCGGCGATCGTGCATCCGCCTGCGCAGCGGCCGCGGCTCACTCCGACGGCTGCGGCAGCGGGCCGCCGTGTTCGCCGGCACGGTCCGCGGGCGCCGGGCCGGCGCCGGTTTCGAGGCGGATGCGGCCCTTGCCTTCGCGCTTGGCCGCGTACAGCGCCCGGTCCGCGCGCTTGAGCAGGTCGGACACCGTGCCGCCGGGGTGCAGCCGCGCGACCCCGGCGCTGAACGCGAACGCCACATCGTTCACCCGCAGCGTGCAGACGCGCTCCAGCAACCGATGCAGCAACTCGCCGACCTGCGCATCGCTCATGCGTTCGAACAGGATGCCGAACTCCTCGCCGCCAAGCCGGCCGACCCGGCAGCCGTCACCCAGCCGCGCCAGTTCCGCGGCCAGCGCCAGCAGCACCGCATCGCCGACATCGTGGCCGTAGGTGTCGTTGACCTGCTTGAAGTCGTCGATGTCCAGCATCGCGAAATGCAGCGCGCGCTCGCCGCGTGCGGCGGCCAGGGCGTGCAGCTGCTCGGTCAACGCGCGCCGGTTGGCCAGCCCGGTCAGCGCGTCGGTCTCGGAGATGCGCCGGTAGTCCTCCTGCAGCGCAAACGTGGTGCGCATGCTGCGCACGAACATGCGATTGAGCGCGAAGCCGATCAGCGACACCGCCACGACCAGCAGCGCGAGCAGCGGCAGGTCGGACCTGGCCGGGACCGGCGCGGGATGCGCCACCAGCATGATCGACCAGGTGCAGGCCAGCACCAGCAGGTAGTCGCGCGAGAACAGGAACAGCAGGTTGACGCCCAGGCACAGCGTGACCGACACCGGGAGCAGCCAGAAGTCGCCGTGCCGCCCCATGCCGTGCAGCTCGAGCCGGTAGGCCGCGGCCAGCGCCAGCACGTACAGCGCACCGCTCAAGCGCCACTGCCAGAACCGCCGGGCCAGCGCCGAACTCGCCGCCGTGCCGAGCAGGGTGGCGAAGGCCAGCGCATAGGCGTGGTCCAGCGGCCGCGGCAGGTGCGGATTGAGCAGCAGGGTCGCCAGCCAGACGGCGATGGTCAGCCACTGCACCGCCATGATGGAAGGCGCCAGCACCTGGCGGATATGGGTCTGGTACGTCATCTCTGCCCTTCAAGACCGGCGGCTGTCGGGTCTTGGCGTGGGCGATGCCCACAATGCGGTGCCTCGATTGCCCAGGATCGATCCATGATTATCGGCATGGCCGGGATGTGCTTGAGGGATCCGGGACTCGGGACCCGGGACTCGGGACCCGGGACCCGGGAAAGCGCGATGCGGCGATCCGAAGCGCTACCGACTTCCGTTCTTCGTGTCCCCGGTCCCGAGTCCCGGGTCCGGCCTACTCGAAGCGCATGCAGCGCCCGTAGCGCTCCGGCTGGATGTCCACACCGGACGCATCGGCCTGGTTGTTCTTGCGCCACAGGTTCTGGCGGAAGTCCGGTCCGCTGCAGTTGGCGGCGCGGTCCACGCCGATCGTGTAGGTGTAGGGATTGTCCTTGAAGGTATTGTTCTCGAACGTGTTGTCCTGGCTCATGCTGTTGTCCCAGCACAGGATCTCCGGGGTGCGCTGGCGGATCGAGCAGGCCAGGTAGATGCCGGCGCCCTTGTTGCCGGTGAACTGGTTGCCGGCGAACAGGTTGCGCCGCGCATCGGCCAGGTACACGCCCTGGCTGCCGTTGCGCTCCAGGCGGTTGTTGCGGATCTCGCTGTCTTCCAGGTGCTCGGTGGTGATGCCGGCGGCGACGTTGTCGTGGATGTAGTTGTCGATCAGCCTGACCTTGGCGGTGCGGTTGAACGAGACCCCGTCCCAGATCGCGCCGGACACGTCGTTGCGCTCGATCAGCAGGTCGCGGCTGTCGTACTCGCTGAGCAGGCAGGCGCTGCGGCACTTGCTCACGCGCAGCCCGGACAGGCGGATGTTCTGGCCGGAACGCACCACCACCAGGCTGTTGCTCAGGTACGGGCGCTCGGGCATGAATTCCTTCTCGGCGCTGCCGCCGACGATCTGCAACTGCTCGACGGTCACGTCGCGGATCGGCCGCTGCGGGCGCTCGTTCTGGTAGTCGCCGACCACGATGACCGGCTGCTGCACGCCGTCCTGCATGCGCAGCACGGTGGCGTCGCCCTGGCCGCGCAGGCGCAGGCCGTCGCGCTGGATCGACAGCAGCTTGGTCACGTGGAAGTCGCCGGCGGTCAGGCACACCGTGGCCGGCTTGCCGTCGTTGGGCACGCGATCGACCGCGGCTTGCAGGTCGTCGCCCGGTTCGGCGCGCACGCTGCAGTCGGTGGCGGCGGACGCGGGCGCGGCTGCCGTGGCGCAGCCGCTGGACAGGCAGGCGGCGAGCGGCAACAACAGGGCGAGCAGGGGGCGGGAATTCATCGGGTACAGGCTCCGCTTGGGGGGAGGGAGGATCGTCGCGGCCGAGCCGCAGGCGCCATGCGCTGGCGCCGCCGGCAGGCCGGGCAGCGCGCTGTGCGGCTGGCGCGACCAGCGTTCATTGTCGCGCAGGCGGCCGTAACGTCAGCGTGTAACGGGCAGGGCCGGGCAGGAACGGCGATGCGCGGCCTTGCACCCAGTCGTCGTGGCCGGCGCCCCAGAACGGCGACAGCGGATGCTCGCTCTGGCCGCCGGGCATGTGCGCGATGCCGTCGGCCTCGTGGCCGGGCGCGACCACCATGCGCTCGGAGGCGCCGAAGTCCGGGCGCTGCACCCGCGGCATGTCGTTGTCGCCGGGCAAGCCCTCGGCCGGCATGCACAGCCAGCCGCGCAGGAACCCGGGCAGCGATCGCGCCAGCGGATGGCAGATCGCGGCGGTGTTCTGCGCGCCCCAATGGCGCTGCGGCAATGGCGGGTTCTTGCCGTCCTGGTCGCGCACTTCGGCTGCGGCGTCCTCCAGCAAGGCCTGCCAGCTACCGTAGCGACGCGGCAGCAGGTGCGGCGGCTGCTGCTGCAGCATCGGCCAGGCCACCGCCTCCAGTTGCGGCAGCGGCGGCATGGCGTAGTCGGCGCCCAGTTGCGCACGGGCGGGCGCGATCAGGCCGTCGCGGATGCGGGTCAGCAGCGCCAGGCGCCAGGCGCGCACCAGCCGGTAACTCACCGAATCGGTGCTGGCGCGGCCTTCCCAGTGCTTGCTGGCCTGCGCCAAGGCGTGCAGCGCAGGCGTGGCGCCGCCGCCGTCGCGTTGCTGCAGCAGCGTCCACCAGCGCTGCAGCAGCAGGGCGCGGTCGTCGAGCTGGATCGCCAGCAACTGGCGCTCGTCCAGCTGCGGATGCAGGCGCAGGTCGTCGCGGATCTGCTGCGCGCGCGCGCCCAGCGCATAGCCGCCATCGCCCAGCACGGCCAGCTCCTCGCCGCCGACCACGCGCGCGTTGGCGGTCCACAGCTGGCCGTCGGCGGGGTCGATGCGCTGCGGCGAATGCGCGGTGGAGACCGGCCAGGGCGCGCAGCGCTGCGCCGGCGGCACGCCCGCGCTGACGTCGTGGACCAGGGCCGCGCTGGGGCAGCCCGGTCCGCGCAGCGGCAGCGCGCCGAGCACGCGCCAGCCGATGCGCCCGGCGCTGTCGGCCAGCACCAGGTTCTGCGCCGGGGTGGCGATGTGTTGCGCGCTGGCGAAGGCGCTGTCCAGCGAATCGGCGCGGGCCAGGTCGGCCAGGCCCAGGTTCAGCGCGCCGGGCAGCTGCGCCACCCAGCGTTGCGCCAGCGCGGTGCCGTCCGGCTCGTGCTGCAGGATCGGGCCGTAGGCGGTGTCTTCCACGTCCAGCGCGACATCCAGGCCGCCGGCCACCTCGATCCGTTCGTGGTGATGGACGACCGCGGTGCAGCCGGGCTGCGGCTGGGCCGCGCACGGCGTCAACCGGTACCAGTCGCTGGTGTCGGCGTAGCTGTTGGTGAAGCCCCAGGCGACGTGGCCGTTGCTGCCGACGATCACCGCCGGCAGGCCCGGCAGCGAAAACCCGGTGACGTCCACGCGCCCGCCCGGCGCCTGTGCGTCGGCGTAGCGCAGCCGCACCCGGAACCACAGGCTGGGCGCACCCAGTTGCAGGTGCATGTCGTTGGCGACGATGGCGCGGCCGTCGGCGCTGCGGCGGCCGGCGATGGCCCAGTTGTTGCTGCCGGGCGCGGCATGCTCCGCGCTGCCGCCGTCGGCCGCGGCACCGGGCAGGGTGCGCAGATCGACCTGGCTGGCGTCGGGCAGGGGGGCGTCGCCGCGCGCCGGGGCGTCCAGGGGCGCGTCCCAGCTGCTGCCGTCGTGGCGCAGCAGCGCGAACAGCGGCGCCGGCAAGTGCTGCTGCAGGCGGTACAGCGACAGTTCGCGCTCGGCCTGGCGGCCTTGCAGGTCGAAATACATCGCGTCGCCGGCCAGCACCGAGTCCACCGGCTGCCAGTCGCGCGGAGCCTTGAACAGCAGCAGGTAGGGCCACGGCCGCACCCGCAGCGCGTGCAGGCCGCGATTGACGCCGGCGCTATAGGCCTGCAGCGCCGCGGCATGGCTGCCGCCGAAGCCGGCCAGTTGCGCGGCGGCGCGCGCGCGCAGGCGGTGCATGCGGCGCTGCTTGTCCACCCCGAGCGTGGCGTTGCCGACCAGGGCGGACAGTTCGCCGGCGGCGGCGCGGCGCATCAGGTCCATCTGGAAGTAGCGCTCCTGCGCATGCACGTAACCGAGCGCGCGCATCGCATCGGCCTCGCTGCCGGCGTCGATGGTGACCGTGCCCAGGGCATCGCGCTGGATCCGCACCGGCGCCGCCAGCCCGTCCAGGTCGGTCTGGCCGTCGAGCGTGGCCAGGCTGCCGCGCAGCAGCAGCCATGCCAGCAACGCCAGGCCGAGCACCAGCAGCGCCAGCCATGCCATTCCCCGTTTCCACCTGCTGCGCATCCAAGCATCTCCGCCGACCGATCCCGGATTCTAGACGCGACTGCGTGTCGTTCCTGCGCAATCGCGGCCGCCGCCCGCGCGCGGTTGGGCCAGCGTCAGTTTCGGGTGGGTGTGCCCGCGCATGTCCTCGCGCCAGGTCGTGCGGCCGCTGGCAGCGGGATGCTAATGATTCCGATTGGAACGTCGCGCGCGCGGCTCGGGCACTATGGCGGCCTTAGCTGATCCGGAGCCTGCCCCATGAAGGGACATCCTGAAGTTGTGCAATGCCTCATCGAGTTGCTGCGCGGCGAACTCGCCGCCCGCGACCAGTACTTCATCCACTCGCGGCGCTACGAGGACCAGGGCCTGCAGGTGCTGTACGCGCGCATCAACCACGAGATGGAAGAGGAGACCGAACACGCCGACGCGCTGCTGCGGCGCATCCTGTTCCTGGAAGGCGACCCGGACATGCGTCCGCACGCGTTCGAGCCCGGGCGCACGGTCGAAGAGATGCTGCAGAAGGACCTGAAGGTCGAATACGAAGTGCGCGCCAACCTGGCCGCGGGCATGAAGCTGTGCGAACAGCATGGCGACTACGTCAGCCGCGACGTGCTGCTGGCGCAGCTCAAGGACACCGAGGAAGACCACGCCTGGTGGCTGGAGCAGCAACTGGGCCTGATCAAGCGCCTGGGCATGGCGCTGTACCAGACCTCGAAGATCGGCGACGGCAGCGTGTCCGGCAAGGACGCCTGATTCCCTGGCGCCGCATCCCGCCTGCGCGCAACCCCGCGCGACAGGCACTGCGGCGGCGCGCGAGGCCGGCCGACGCGGCGTTGTGACGCGCCAGGCCGAACCTCGCCGATAGAGTGCGGCGTCGCTCGGATGGCGGCCTGTCTTGCCGCAGGATCGCGCAGAGGCAGGCCGTGTTTGTTCCGGCTTGACCACGCGCACGGACGCAGACGCTGCCGCAGGCATCGACGCCGGTTGCCACGCCGGCCGCGGCGTGGCGACACGCGCAATCCGAAGAACCGCCTGCTCGCATCGCCGACAGGCCCGTACCGCGCGCCGCGCGCGCAGAGCCCGCGCTCTTCCTCCGACATCGCGCAACGCACGCGGCGCGCCATTGCCATGCGCAACGCTCCGCACGCGCACGCGATCGGCCGCTGGCTGCGGCTACCCCGAAGATCCGAGTTCGTCGGCCCGGAGGCTGTTGCGGCGCGTCAATTGTGGCCGTTTTCGAGCCGATGCGGGCGTCAGCTGGCTGCGTAACGTCTTGCTTTTGCAGCGGTTTCGACCGCGCCGTGAAATTCGCGGGTCATACGCTTGCAAAACAGTAGTGATCGCTATACGGTAGTTTTAACTACTGTTTGCGCGACCAGCGCCAGGGGGCAGTCCATGCAAATGCGTCATCCGTCGAAGCGTTGTCGTTTCCTGTTCGGTTGCATCGCGGTGTTGCTGGCGCCGCTGGCCGTCGCCGAGCCGGCGCCGGCGCAAGGCCTGTGGTTCACCGCGGCCAGGGATGCGGTGGTCGAATTCGCGCCGTGCGCGGAGGCGGCCGCATCGTTGTGCGGACGGATCGTGTGGGACAAGGATGCCGGCACCGCGAAAGACACCTGCGGGGTCCAGGTGGCGCGGCTGGACCGCTACGAAGACGGCGTATGGCGCGACGGCTGGGCGTTCGACCCGCGCAGCGGCAAGCGCTACCAGGCGACGCTGCGGGCCAAGGGCAATGCCTTGAACATGCGCGCCTTCATCGGCGTGGAAGTGCTCGGCGAGAACGAGCGCTTCACCCGCGCCCAGGCGTTGCCGGCCACGCCGGTCTGCGCCGCCAAGTAAACGGCCGCACGCGGCTGCGCGACCGCTTCGGTCGCAGCCGCGCACTGGCCCGTCGTCCCCCACCCATCGCCACCGAACCAGGGGAAACTCAGATGAATGCAGTCCGCTCCATGGCGGCCCTCGCGGGCGCGCTGTCGCTGTCCTGTGCCGCATGCACGTCCGCCTACGCGCAGCAGGCCGGCGCCGACGGCATCGCCAGCTACCAGTTCGAGAACCAGATCAAGCTGATGAGCGAGCAGCGCACGCGCGGCGTGTCCGACTCGCTGCTGCGGCCGTCGCTGAAGTGGAGCACCCAGTTCGTGCATGCCAGCGGCTTCGTGGCGCTGGTGGAGATCGCCGGGGTCAGCAAGAAGCAGTTCCTCGACGGCGACGGCCTGGGCATCACCGCCGCCGCCGGCTACCGCTTCGGCGATCCCGATGCCTGGCATGCCGGCGTCGGCCTGGCCACCGAGCGCTTCCCGGGCGCGCGCTTCACCGCGCCGCACAGCTTCGATCCGGAAACCGGCACCCCGGCGGACTTCCGCACCACCGACTACGACAGCGATTTCGCGGTGCTGGAACTGGGCTACGGCGCAGTCGAAGGCCGTGTGCTGTACGTGTTGTCCAAGACCTACCGCGGCGCCGATACCGGCGGCGTGTGCGCGCAGATCCTGCAGTTCGCCGCCGACCCGGGCGTGGCGCTGCGCTGCTACGCCCGCGGCGAGCACGATTCGCGCGGCACGCTGCTCGGCGACCTCAACTACCAGATTCCGCTGCTGCCGTCGCTGCTGCCCTCGACCAGCGTGCGCCTGCATGCCGGCTACCAGAAGCTGGCCAACTTCAGCGAAGGCAGCTTCGCCGACTATCAGGTCGGGATCACCCACAAGCGCTGGGGATTCGACTGGAACCTGGATTGGGTGAGCACGCGGGTCAATGCGCACGAACTGTACTGGGTCCAGGATGGCGACCGGATCAGGAAAACCGATCGCGACACCTTCGTCGCCTCGATCGGCTACACGTTCTGACCATGCGCAGCCAATCGCACGACGTCGGCGAGGCCGGGCACCTGCCGTTGGTGCTGGCGGTGGATCTGGGCACCTCCGGCTGCAAGTGCGCGCTGGTCGCGGTGGACGGCACGGTGGTGGCCTGGGCCTTCGAACCGGTGCCGCTGCATGTGCACGGCGTCTGCGCGGAGCAGGATCCGCGCGATTGGTGGAATGCGTTCCTGGCCACCGCCGCGGCGGTGGTCGGGCAGGGCGACGCCGCGTTGCGCCGGCGCATCGTCGCGGTGTGCTGTTCGACCCAGGGCGAGGGCACGGTCTGCGTCGATCGCGACGGCGCCGCGCTGGGCAACGCCATGCTGTGGCTGGACATGCGCGGCCAGGCCGCCATCGCGCAGCGCCTGCGCGGCCGCTGGCTCAGCGTGCGCGGCTACGGCCCGGCCAAACTGCTGCGCTGGCTGCGCCTGAGCGGCGGCGCGCCGGCGCGCAGCGGCAAGGATTGCGCCGGCCACATCGCCTACCTGCGCGACCACCAACCCGAGCGCTACCAACGCACGCACAAGTTCCTCAACGTGCTGGACTACCTGAACCTGCGTCTGACCGGCCGCTTCTGCGCCACGCCCGATTCGATGCTGACCACCTGGGTCACCGACAACCGCGACCCGGCGCGGATCCGCTACGACGCCGGCCTGCTGCGCATGGTCGGCATCGAACGCGACAAACTGCCCGATCTGGTGCCCTCGACCGAAGTGCTGGGGCCGTTGCTGCCGCAGATCGCCGAGCGGCTGGGGTTGTCGCCGAACACCCAGGTGATCGCCGGGGCGATCGACAACTCGGCGGTGGCGGTGGCCGCGGCGGTCAAGGACTACGCCTCGCACCTGTACCTGGGCACCTCGTCGTGGCTGGGCGCGCACGTGCCGAGCATGAAGACCGACGTGTTCAGCAAGATCGCCGCGGTGCCCTGCGCGGTCGGCGGCCGCTACCTGGTCACCGCGCTGCAGACCACCGCCGGCGCCAACCTGTCGTTCCTGCGCGACCGCATCCTGTTCCATCCCGACGAGCTGCTCAGCGACGAGGAGCGGCCGGACGTGTACGAGGTGCTGAACACGATCGCGGCGCGGGTGCCGGCTGGCGCCAACGGCCTGATCTACATGCCGTGGCTGTTCGGCGAGCGCGCGCCGGTCGAGGATCCGAGCCTGCGTGCGGGCCTGGTCAACCTGTCGCTGATGCACACCCGCGAGGACATCATCCGCGCCTTCATGGAAGGCGTGGCGCTCAATACGCGCTGGATGATGGAACCGTTCGCGCGCCTGCTCGGCTGCAATCCGGGCACCATCGCCGCGGTCGGCGGCGGCGCGCAGTCGGACCTGTGGTGCCAGATCATCGCCGACGTCAGCGGCCAGCCGATCCGGCAGTTGCACAACCCGATCCAGGCCAACGCGATCGGCGCCAGCTTCATCGCCGCGGTGGGCCTGGGGCGCCTGCGCTTCGACGACCTGCCGAGCCTGCAGCGCGCGCGCCGCGTGTACGAGCCGGCCACCGCCACGCGCGCGCTGTACGACGACCGCTACGCGGTGTTCAAGCAATTGCATCGCAGCCTGGCGCCGATCTACCGGCGTCTGAATCCCGAGCACGAGAGCGTGCCGCAGCCCAGCGTCGCGGAGGCCACCCAGCATGTTTGCCCATGAACAACGCCAGCGCGTCGCCACGCTGTGCGTGGAGCTGTCGCGGCGCGGCTACCTGGCCGGCACCGGCGGCAACGTCGCGCTGCGCATCGACGATGCCTGTTTCGCGGTGACCCCGTCGGCCACCGACTACCTGACCATGAGCGCCGCCGACATCTGCGTCGTGCGCCTGTCGGACCTGCACAAGCTGCACGGCGACAGCGCACCGTCGGTGGAAACCGGCCTGCATGCGCAGGTGCTGCGGCGGCGCGCGGACGTGGCCTGCAGCATCCACACCCACCAACCGGTCGCCAGTGCCTGCACCCTGCTCGGCGAGCCGCTGCAGGTCGATCTGCCGGCGCTGCGCGCGCTGATCGGCAGGCGCATTCCGATCGTCGGCTACATGCCCTCCGGCACCGGGCTGCTGGCGCGGATGCTGGCGCGCACGCTGCAGCCTGCGACCAATGCCTATCTGATGCGCAACCACGGCGTGCTGTGCTGCGGCGCCAGCCTGGAGGCGGCGGTCGGCGCGGTCGATGCGCTGGAGCGGGTCGCGCGCCAGCACCTGCTGCGCCGGATCCAGCACCGCGCGCTGCACGAGCCCGCCGCCGGCGAATCGCTGCGCGCCGTGCTCGCGGCGATGGGCGTGGCGCCCGAACCGGTGTCGCGCTGAGCGCGCCGCCACCTCGCTTCCCTTTCCGATCCGAACACCGACCATGGCCCCGACAATGAGCTCGACTTCCGCAATTTCGCAATGGCCCGACGTGGGCCAGCTGTACCAGCGCTTCCATGCCCTGGTCAACCAGCCGATGCGGCCGATCCGGCCTGCCGGCATGGCCAAGGTGATGCGCTACTTCGACGAGAAGTGCCAGGGGTCCAAGCGCCTGGGCGAGGCCGCGCAGCGGGTGATCCCGGGCGGCGTGCAGCACAACCTGGCGTTCAACCATCCGTTCCCGCTGGCGATGCGCAGCGCCGAAGGCGCGCACCTGACCGATGTCGACGGCAACCGCTACATCGATTTCCTGCAGGCCGGCGGACCCACACTGCTCGGCTCCAACCCGCCGCAGCTGCGCACCAAGGTCGCCGAGGTGCTGGAGCATTGCGGTCCGGTGACCGGCCTGCTGCACGAGTACGAGGTCAAGCTGGCCGAGCTGGTCTGCGCCAGCATGCCGGCGGTGGAAATGCTGCGCCTGCTCGGTTCGGGCACCGAGGCGGTGATGGGCGCGGTGCGCCTGGCGCGCACCCACACCCGCAAGAAATGGATCGTCAAGATCGGCGGCGCCTACCACGGCTGGAGCGACCAGCTGGTGTACGGCATGCGCCTGCCCGGCACCGGGCGCATGGAGGCGATCGGCATTCCGCGCGGCGCCACCGCGCATACCCAGGAATGCCATCCCAACGACCTGGATGCGCTGCGCCGCACCTTGCAGCTCAACCGGCTGCGCGGCGGCACCGCCGCGGTGCTGCTGGAACCGCTGGGGCCGGAAAGCGGCACCCGCCCGGTGCACCGCGACTACAACCAGCAGGTGCGCACGCTGTGCGACGAGTTCGGCGCGCTGCTGATCTTCGACGAAGTGGTCACCGGCTTCCGCCTCGGCCCCGGCGGCGCGCAGGGCTATTTCGGGGTCAAGCCGGACATCACCGTGCTCGGCAAGTGCCTGGCCGGCGGCTATCCGATGGCCGGCGCGATCGGCGGCCGCCGCGAGGTGATGATGAGCCTGGTCGGCGGCATCGGCACCAGCGCGCGGCGCGCCTTCGTCGGCGGCACGCTGTCGGCCAATCCGCTGTCGTGCGTGGCCGGCTACTACGCCTTGCTCGAGGCGCAGCGCAGCGATGCCGCCGGCCACGCCGGCCGCGCCGGCGATCGCCTGCGGCAGGGCCTGGACGCGATCATCCAGCGGCTCGGCCTGCCCTACGTGGTCTACAACATGGGCTCGATCGTGCACCTGCAGACCTCCGGCGTGCTGCTGCTGGACACCGGCAACCTGTACAAGCTGTGGCGCGTGCGCAAGCAGGCCAAGGAGCGCAAGCACATGATGGAGGAGATGGGCGCGGCGTACTCGGCGCACGGCCTGATCACCCTGGCCGGCAGCCGCATCTACACCAGCCTGGCCGATACCGACGCGGTGGTGGACGAGGCGTTGAACCGCTTCGAAGACGTGTTCAAGCTGGTATGACGCCATGAGCGCGACGGACATGCTCGAATCCACCTGGCTGCAGACCCGCGATCGGTTGCTGGCGAAGGAGCTGCTCGGCGCGGACGCGGCGGCGCTGTCGCTGCGCTGCCCGGGCACGTCGCTGATGTGGCTCGGCGAGGCGCAGGCGCCGGTGCCGGTCCTGCTGGACTGGCGCGACGCCGACGCGCTGCCGCCGGCCGCGCGCGTGCACGCCCGGATCTACGCGCGGCGCGGCGATGTCGGTGCGATCGCCTGGTCGGCCGGGGCGTTCGGGCGCTGCCTGGCCGGGTTCGGCGGCAGCCTGCCGCAGGTGTTCGACGAGCAAGCGCGGCACATCGGGCCGATGCCGGCGCCGGTGGCGACCCCGGCGGCGCTGGCCTCGGCGCTGTCGGGGGCGGGCAATGCGCTGCTGCTCGCCGGGCAGCCGCTGTGCCTGGGCACCAGCGCGCGGCGGCTGGCGCTGAACATCGAGTTGTTCGAGAAATGCGCCAAGGCCTACGTCCTCGCCGCCGCCACTGGCGGCCGCACCCGCCAGTTGCCATGGTGGGTGCGGCGCATCGCCAACGGGCGCCTGCGCAAGGACCAGGCGCGTGCCGCCGCGGCCTTCCAACGCGGCGAACTGCCGAGCGAAAGCACCGCCTACTGAGAGGTTGCCCGTGAACACCGTCGATGCCGCATCGCTTGCCACGCCGTCCTCGCCGCCTGCGCCGCCGCTTGCCGCCGCGCTGCTGATCGGTTCGATCGCGCTGCTGATCCTCGGCGTGCAGCCGATCGTGCTCGGCGACCTGGTCGAGCGGCACCTGATCACGCTGCCGGGCGTGGGCATGGTGGCGATGGGCGAGATCGTCGCACTGGGCCTGGGCGTGGCGCTGGGCGATGCGCTGTTGCCGGTGGCGTGGCAGCGCCGCGCCGCGGTGTGCGCCGCGCTCGCCGCCGCGCTGCTCAACCTGGCCACGGTGCGCGCGGTCGGCGACGGCGCCTTCGTCGCGCTGCGCGCCGCCGCGGGGCTGGCCGAAGGCATGCTGGTGTGGGTGGCGACGGTGAGCATCGTGCGCGCGGCCAAGCCGGACCGGACCACCGCGGTGTTCATGGTGATGCAGACGCTGAGCCAGATCGTGCTGGCGGCCGCGCTGTCGCTGCTGGTGCTGCCGCGCGCGGGGTGGAAGGGCGGCTTCGCGGCCATGGCCGCGCTCGCCCTGCTGGTGGTGCCGCTGTCGCGCTGGCTGTCCGCGCCTGCGCACCCGGCATTGGAATCGGAATCGGCGGCAACGGCGACGGCGACGGCGAAACTGCGCTGGTCGGCGGCCACGCTGTTGCCGCTGGCGGTGGCGTTCCTGCAGATGGCGGCGATCGGCGCGCTGTGGGCGTACCTGGAGCCGCTTGGCCTGCGCGCCGGCCTGGATGCGCACGCGGTGCAGACGCAGACCTCGCTGTCGCTGGCCCTGCAGGTGGCAGGCGGGCTGGCGGCGATCTGGTGGGTGCGCCGGCTCGGCACCGCGGCGACGCTGGTGGTCGGCGGCCTGTTGCTGGCGGCGGTGGCGGTGGTGATCCATCGGCTGTCGCTGGGCAACCCGCAGGCGTTCGCCTTGAGCTACCTGGTGTTCGGTTTCGTGTGGATGTTCCTGATGCCGTTCCATGTCGGCCTGGCGTTCCGCGCCGACGGCCAGGGCCGGGTGGCGGTGCTGGTGCCGGCGGCGCAACTGATCGGCTCGGCCTGCGGCCCGCTGCTGGCCTCCTTGCTGTTGCGCGGCGACGATCCGGCGCCGGTGCCGCTGGTCAGCCTGGGTTTCGCGCTGGCCGCCACGCTGCTGGCGGTGTGGGCCTGGCGCAGCCAGCGGCGCTCGGCGCCGATGCCGGCGGAATCGCATGCCGGCAAGGTGGTGCTGATCGCGGGGGCGTCCTCGGGCATGGGCCGCGCGCTGGCGTTGCGGCTGGCCGAGGAGGGCGCGTTGCTGGTGCTGACCGCGCGCCGTGCCGAGCGCCTGCAGGCCTTGGCGCAGCAGATCGAGGCCGCGGGCGGCCGCTGCCTGGCGCTGGCCGCCGATGCCGAGGACGCGGATGCGGCGCAGGCGGTGGTCGACGCCTGCATCGCCCGCTTCGGCCGCATCGACTTGGCGGTGCTCAACGTCGGCGGCGCGCCGGCGCTGCACTTGCGGCGGATGCAGGCGCGCGAGGTCACCGCGTACATGCGCAGCAACTACGACACGGTGGTGCACTACCTGTTCCCGGTGCTGCGGCAGATGGCGGCGCAGCAGGGCGGGGTGGTGGTGCATACGAATTCGCTGGCCGGTTTTCTGGGCGTGCCGCTGCAAGGGCCGTACTCCGCCGCCAAGGGCGCGCTGCGGCTGCTGTTCGATACCTGCCGCATCGAGTTCGGCGGCCACGGCATCCGCTTCGTCAGCCTCTACCCCGGCTTCGTGGCCACCGCCGCCACGGCCGGCGACGGCATGCCGGCACCGCTGCAGATCAGCGAGGACGCCGCGGTGGAGCACATGCTGCGCGCGATCCGCCAGCGGCGCGGCGACTACCGCTTTCCCGCCTCGACCAGCGCGCTGGTGCGCCTGGCGCAGTTGCTGCCCAGAGCGCTGACCGATTGGATCCAGCGCCGCGAGTTGCAGCGTGCAGGCTGACGCGCCGCTCCACGACGCGGCGCCGGCCGCGATCGCGGCGCTGTTCGCGGCGCAGCAGCCGACCGCGCTGGCCTGGCGTACCTCCACGGCCGCCGAGCGCATCGCCCGGCTGCGCGTGCTGCGCGGCGCGCTGCTGGCGCAACGGCAGGCGCTGTATGCCGCGTTCGCGGCCGACTTCGGCAAGCCCGCGCTGGAAGTGGAACTGACCGAGCTGCTGCCGGTGGTGGACGAGATCGCCACCGCGATCGCGCAGCTGCCGCGCTGGATGCGGCCGCGCAAGGTCGCCTCGACCCTGCTGACGCTGGGCATGCGCGCGCGCATCGCATTCCAGCCCAAGGGCCGCTGTCTGATCGTCGGCCCGTGGAACTATCCGGTGGCCACCGTGCTGGGGCCGCTGGTGTCGGCGCTGGCGGCCGGCAACACTGTCATCGTCAAGCCGTCCGAGTTCACCCCGCACGTCAATGCGGTGCTGCAGGCGTTGCTCGAGGAGGCGTTCGCGCGCAGCGAGGTGGCGCTGGTGCAGGGCGCGGCGGCGACCGCGCAGGCGCTGCTGGAATGCCCGTTCGACCATGTGTTCTTCACCGGCTCGGCGGCGGTGGGGCGGCAGGTGATGGCCGCCGCCGCGCGCCAGCTGATGCCGGTGACGCTGGAACTGGGCGGCAAGTCGCCGGTCATCGTCGATCGCAGCGCGGACCTGCGCCGCGCCGCCGAGGTGATCGTGTGGGCCAAGCTGGTCAATGCCGGCCAGACCTGCATCGCCCCGGACAGCCTGTTCGTGCATCGCGACGTGCGCGAGCCCCTGTTGCGCCATTGCCGCGAACTGCTGGCGCAGCGCTATGGCGACAGCGCGCAGGCGGTCGCCGCCAGCCCGGACCTGGCGCGCATGATCCACGACCGCCATGCCGCGCGCCTGGCCGGGCTGATCGACGAGGCGCGCGCCGGCGGCGCGCAGGTGCTGGCCGGCGGCGACTACGATCTGGCGCGGCGCTTCGTGGCGCCCACGCTGCTGGCGCAGGTGCCGGCGCATGCGCGCATCGCCCAGGAGGAGATCTTCGGCCCGGTGTTGCCGGTCTACGAATTCGGGCATATCGACGACCTGATCGCCCAGCTCGACGCGTCCCCGAAGCCGCTGGCGCTGTACCTGTGGAGCCGCGACCGTGCACTGACCGAACAGGTGTTGAGCCGCACCAGTTCCGGCAGCGCGGTGGTCAACCATTGCCTGCAGCAGTTCGTGCATACCGGCCTGCCGTTCGGCGGGATCGGCGGCTCCGGTTTCGGCGCCGCGCATGGCGTGCATGGTTTCAGGACGTTTTCGCACGAACGGGCGCTGCTGCACGGCGGCCGCCTGCTGACCGCGAAGGCGTTCTTCCCGCCCTATACGCCGTTGCAGCGGCGCTTGGCGGCCGGTTTGAGCGGCTGGCTGGCACGCAAGTGAAGGCGCGACCCGGCAGCGTGCGGATGCCAGCGGGTAAGATGAGGCGATGGCGCGAGGGCGGCGGCAGCGCCGGCCTGGCGCGCGGATCGATACGCTGTTCCGCCTCGGTGGTGGCGCGAGCGCCGCATCCACGCGCGTGCCCGCCACGGCCGGCACGCACGCAGGGCACCGCGCGCGCTTCGCCGATCCGTCACGCTCCGTTCCCTATGACCTACGCGACCACATGCCTCCTGCAAAATCCCGCACCACGCCGCCGCGCCCGCGCCTGACCGGGAACAAGGTGCCGGCGCAGCATCGCGCCACCGAAACCTACGAGCAGATCCTTGCGGTGACCGCGCAGTTGCTCGGCGACGTCGGTGTGGAGCGCTTGTCCACCAACCTGGTGTGCGCGCGCGCCGGGCTGACCCCGCCGGCGCTGTACCGTTATTTCCCCAACAAGTACGCGCTGCTGTCGGAACTGGGCCAGCGCCTGATGGAGCGGCAGAACCAGCTCATTCCCAAGTGGATCACGCTGCAGGCGATGAGCGGTTCCAGACAGGACCTGCAGCGCGCGCTCACCGGCCTGGTGCTGGACACCTATCGGGTGACCAAGGCCACCGAGGGCGGCGTATGGATCCTGCGCGCGCTGCGCGCGGTGCCGGCGCTGCAGCAGGTGCGGCTGGAGTCGCATGCGCAGGTGACCAAGGGCCAGGTGCGGTTCCTGGCCGAGGCCTTCCCGGGCGCCGATCCGCGCCAGCTCAGGCTGGTCAGCCGGATCGTGGTCGACCTGATCTATTCGACGGTGGAGCTGCTGTTCGACGTGCGCCTGAGCGCGCGCGCGGTGGCCGACACCGTGGCGGCGATGATCGCCAGCCATGTCGAGCAGTTGCGTGGCGGGGAGTAGGCTGGGATTGGGGATTGGGGATTGGGGATTCGCAAGAGCCCACCGTTCACCGCTGATGTAGCGCCAGGCAAAAAAAATCGGCCCGAAAGGGCCGATTTGCTGCTCGCTGTTGCGAATCCCCAATCCCCAATCCCCAATCCCCAATCCCGGCCGCGTCACTCCACCGCCAGGCCATCCACCTTCTGCCACCCGCGCGGCAGCAGCCCGCCGCGGCTGGCGCGCACGCCCAGGTAGGCGTCCAGGTCCTTGAACGACAGCGACATGGTGCGCTGGCCGCTCTTCACCAGCAGCGTGTTGCCCGGCGCGACCGCGGCGATCGCCACCACCCGCTCGGTGCCGAGCTTGGCCTTGGGGATGTCGATGATCTTGTTGCCCTTGCCCTTGTCCAGCTCGGGCAGGTCGGCGACCGGGAACGCCAGCAGGTGGCCGGCGCTGGTCACCGCGACGATGCGGTCGGTCTCGGCGTTGCTGACCGCGGCCGGCGTCAGCACCTTGGCGTTCGGGGTCAGGTTGAGCATCGCCTTGCCGGCCTTGTTGCGGCTGGTCAGGTTCTCGAAGCGGGTGACGAAGCCGTAGCCGTGCGAGGACGCCAGCACCAGCCGGCTGTCGTTCTCGCCGCTGGCCATGGCCTGGAACGACGCGCCGGAGGCCGGGGAGAAGCGCCCGGTCAGCGGCTCGCCGTTGCCGCGCGCCGACGGCAGCGAATGCGCCAGGGTGGAGTAGGCGCGGCCTTCCGAATCCAGGAACGCCACCTGCTGCGTGCTGCGCCCGCGCACCGCGGCCAGCAGGCTGTCGCCGTCGCGGTAGGACAGGCCGGCAGGGTCCACGTCGTGGCCCTTGGCCGCGCGGATCCATCCCTTCTCCGACATCACGATGGTCATCGGCTCGCTCGGCACCAGCTCGGTCTCGTCGATCGCCTGCGCTGCGCCGCGCTGCACCAGCGGCGAGCGCCGCGCGTCGCCGAACTTCTTGGCGTCGGCGACCAGCTCGTCCTTGATCATCTTCTTCAGCTTGGTCTTGCTGGCCAGCACCGCCTGCAGCTGTTCGCGCTCCTTGGCCAGCGCGTCCTGCTCGCCGCGGATCTTCATCTCCTCCAGCCGCGCCAGCTGGCGCAGGCGGGTCTCCAGGATGTAGTCGGCCTGTTCCTCGCTGAGCGCGAAGCGCGCGATCAGCGCCGGCTTGGGCTCGTCCTCGCTGCGGATGATGCGGATCACTTCGTCCAGGTTGAGGAACGCGACCAGCAGGCCTTCCAACAGGTGCAGGCGCCGCTCGACCTTCTCCAGGCGATGGTTGAGCCGGCGCACCACGGTGTCGCTGCGGAAGCGCAGCCACTCCTCCAGCAGGGTCTTGAGGTTCTTGACCTGCGGGCGGCCGTCCAGGCCGATCACGTTGAGGTTGACCCGGTAGCTGCGCTCCAGGTCGGTGGTGGCGAACAGGTGGCCCATCAGCTGCTCGGCGTCGACCCGGTTGGAGCGCGGCACCAGCACCACCCGCACCGGGTTGGCGTGGTCGGACTCGTCGCGGATGTCTTCCAGCCACGGCAGCTTCTTGGCGCGCATCTGCTGCGCGATCTGCTCGATCACCTTCGACGGCGACACCTGGTAGGGCAGCGCGGTGACCACGATGTTGGCGTGTTCCTTCTGGAACGTGGCGCGCGCGCGCACGCTGCCGTGCCCGGTCTCGTAGATCGCGCGCAGGTCGGCGGCCGGGGTGATGATCTCGGCGGTGGTCGGGTAGTCCGGGCCGCGCACGTGTTCGCACAGGTCGGCGACGCTGGCGTCGGGGTCGTCGAGCAGGCGGATCAGCGCGCTGACGATCTCGTTGAGGTTGTGCGGCGGCACGTCGGTGGCCATGCCCACGGCGATGCCGGTGGTGCCGTTGAGCAGCAGGTGCGGCAGCCGCGCCGGCATCCAGGTCGGCTCGTCCATGGTGCCGTCGAAGTTCGGCGACCAGTCCACCGTGCCCTGGCCGAGTTCGCCGAGCAGCACTTCGGCGATCGGGGTCAGCTTGGATTCGGTGTAGCGCATCGCCGCGAACGACTTCGGATCGTCGGTGGAGCCGAAGTTGCCCTGGCCCTCGATCAGCGGGTAGCGGTACGAGAACGGCTGCGCCATCAGCACCAGCGCTTCGTAGCAGGCGCTGTCGCCGTGCGGGTGGTACTTGCCGATCACGTCGCCGACGGTGCGCGCGGACTTCTTCGGCTTGGCGGTGGCGTTCAGGCCCAGCTCGCTCATCGCGTAGATGATGCGCCGCTGCACCGGTTTCAGGCCGTCGCCGAGGAACGGCAGGGCGCGGTCCAGCACCACGTACATGGAGTAGTCGAGGTAGGCGCGTTCGGCGTATTCGCGCAGCGGCAGCTGTTCGAAACCATGGAAGGCGGGGCGGGCGAGATCGGTCATGCGCAGGAAATACCTATAGGGGAACGCGGCGGCGGGCGCCGCAGGTCAGCCGGTCGATTATCCGGATGCGGCCGGCGATGCCAAGCCGCGCGTGGCGACGGCGCGGCCGGTACTGGCCAGGTAGCGTGCCGGAGGATGGCCGAAATGGCCGCGGAAGGCGGTGACGAAGGCGCTGGGGCTGCTGTAGCCGAGCCGGTGCGCGGCATCGGCGACGCTGCTGCCGTCGCTGAGCTGGCGCAGCGCCTCGGCCAGCCGCGCCTGCTGCCGCCAGCCGGCGAAGCTGAGCCCGGTTTCCTCGCGGAAGTGCCGGCTCAGGCTGCGCGGCGACAGCCCGGCCCACTGCGCCCACTGCGACAGCGAGCGGCCATCGGCAGGCGCGGCCAGCAACTGCGCGGCGATGCGCAGCAGGCGCCGGTCGCTGGGCATCGGCAGATGCAGGCGTTCCAGCGGCGCCTGGCGCAGTTCGTCCAGCAGCACCGCGCAGATCCGCTGCTGGTCCGCGTCCAGCGCATCGGGCACGCCCCATGCCGCCACCCGCAGCAGCAGTTCGCGCAACAGGCCGTTCATGCCGATCACGCACGGGCGGTCGGGCAGTTCGGCGCAGGCGGCCGGGCCGACCAGCAGGATGTAGCCGCGCAGCGGCCCGGAGATCTGCACCGTGTGCATGGCCTGCGGCGGCATCCAGCCGGCGCAGCCGGGCGGCAGCGACCAGTGGCCGTGCTCGGTGCGGGCGCTCAGCAGGCCTTGCTCCACGCACATCATCTGGCCGCGGACATGGCGGTGCCAGTCCACCTCGTGGCGCAGCGCCAGCGGCGTCTGCGCCCGGAACGCCTGCAGCGGCGGGCCGTCGGCGCGTTCGAACCAGGCCTCCACGCGCGGATCGAGCAGATCCAGCGGCTCGCCGTGGCGTGCCGAAGGCAGGGGCGGAGAAGATGGCCGGTTTTCGATATCCATTGTCCTGATTGTAATACTGGGCCAGGCCGCCGCGGCGCTAGAGTGGCGGCGCGCCAGCGTTCCGCTGTTGCAACGCAGCATTTAATTATTTCCGCGATATTTTCTTGACATATATTTCCAAATGAAAATAATTGGCGCCCATGAACTGCGCTCCCTCCTTCCCTGGTCCGCCGTCGTTCGGCCTGCTGCTGCGGCAGGTGCGCGACGGGCTGATGCGCCGCCTGGACGATTCCATGACCGAACTGCAGCTCGGCCTGGGCTTCAGCCACTACATCGGGATGAAGGCGCTGGCGTCGATGTCGCCGTGCACCGCCAACGAGTTGGCCCAGGCGATCGACCAGAACCCCAGCGCGGTCACCCGCCTGCTGGACAAGTTCCAGGACCTGGGCTGGGTGCGCCGTGAAGCGCATGCGCAGGACCGCCGCGCGCTGCAGATCGTGCTGACCGACGAAGGCCGCGCGCTGTGGCAGCAGCTCAAGCAACGCGGCGACGAGGCCATCGCCAGCGCGCTGCGCGACCTTTCCGCCGAGGAGCGCGAGCACCTCACTTCGCTGTTGACCCGCGTCCGCGACTCCCTCAATTCGCCGTGAATCCGCTTATGAATCTCTCCGCTTCGTCCCATCGCCTGCGCCCGTTCGCGGCCGCGGCACTCACCCTGGCGCTGGCCGCCTGCGCCAGCAGCCGCGGCCTGGAACCGCAGGGCCGCCGGCTCGACGCCGACCAGCAGCTGCAGGCCGGCAAGACCCTGGCCGCCGACCAGCTGGCGCCGGCCGCCTGGCCGCAGCAGGACTGGTGGAAGGCGCTGGGCGACCCGCAGCTCGACGCGCTGATCGCCGAGGCGCTGCAGGGCACCCCGGACCTGGAGGCGGCCGATGCGCGCTTGCGCCTGGCGCAGGCGCAGGCCGGCGCGGCCAACGCCGACCGCGGCGCCAAGCTGTCGCTGTCTGCCGGCTATACCGGGCTGCAGCTGCCCAAGGGCCTGGCCGGCGACGAGATCGGCGGCAAGTACATCCACAACGAGCAGGCGCTGCTGGACTTCAGCTACGGCTTCGACCTGTGGGGCGGCAAGCGCGCCGCCTGGGAAGCGGCGGTGGACCAGGCGCATGCGGCGCAGGTCGATGCGCAGGCCGCGCGCCTGGACCTGTCGGCCGCGGTCGCCCGCGCCTACGCGCAGCTCGGCTACGCCTGGCGCCTGTACGACCTGGCCGGCGAAGAGCTGGCGCGCTCGGACAACAGCCTGAAGCTGGTGCGGCAGCGCCGCGACGCCGGCATCGACAGCAACCTGCAGCTGCGCCAGGCCGAGGCGCGGGTGCCGGCGGCGCGCCAGCAGCAACAGGCGGCGCAGCAGCAGATCGACGAGGCGCGCACCGCGCTGGCGGCCTTGCTCGGCCGCGGCCCGGACCGCGGCCTGCAGATCGAGCGCCCGCGCCCGCTCGACCCGGTGGCGGTGCAGTTGCCGTCGGTGCTGCCCAGCGACCTGCTGGGGCGCCGTCCCGACGTGGTCGCCGCGCGCTGGCGGGTCGAGGCGTCGTCGCAGAGCATCGGCGCGGCCAAGGCGCAGTTCTATCCGAGCATCAACCTGCTCGCGCTCGGCGGCGTCGCCGCCACCGACCTCGGCGACCTGTTCAAGAGCGACGCGCTGCTCGGCGTGTTCGCGCCGAGCCTGAGCCTGCCGCTGTTCGACAGCGGCCGCCTGCGCAGCCAGCTGGCCGAGCGCGACGCGCAGTACGACCTGGCCGTGGCCAGCTACAACCAGGCGCTGGTGGCGGCGCTGCGCGAGGTGGCCGACCAGGTCAGCGCGGCGCGTTCGCTGGCGCAGCAGGCGCAGCAGCAGGCGCAGGCGGTGGGCACCGCGCAGGCCGCCTTCGACCTGGCGCAGCAGCGCTACCGCGCCGGCATCGGCAACTACCTGGACGTGCTGAGCGTGCAGCAGCAGTTGCTCGAGGCGCAGCAGCGGCTGGCCTCGCTGCAGTCCAACCAGATCCTGGTCTCGGTGCGCCTGAACCAGGCGCTGGGCGGCGGCTACGAAGCCACCCCCGCGGCCGACGCGCCGTTGACCTCTTCCGCTTCCACGCATTCCTGAGACCGCCGCAATGAATCAGACAACGACTCCCGATTCCTCCGCTTCCGCCCCCAGCCGGCGCGGCAAGCTGCTGCGCGGCCTGGCCGTGGTGGTGGTGCTGGTGCTGATCGCGCTGGCGATCTGGTACTTCGTCTCCGGCCGCTGGCACGAGGACACCGACGACGCCTACGTGCAGGGCAACCTGGTGCAGATCACGCCGATGGTGGCCGGCACCGTGGTCAGCATCGGCGCCGACGACGGCATGCGCGTGGAGCGCGGCCAGCTGCTGGTCAAGCTGGACCCGGCCGACACCCAGGTCGCGCTGCAGCAGGCCGAGGCCAATCTGGCGCGGACCGTGCGCCAGGTGCGCGGCCTGTTCCGCAGCGTGGAAGGCGCGCAGGCCGACCTGTCGTCGCAGCAGGTGACCCTGCAGCGCGCCCGCGCCGACGTCGCCCGCCGCGCCAGCCTGGTCGCCACCGGCGCGATCTCCGCCGAGGAACTGGCGCATGCGCGCGACCAGCTGGCCGCCGCCGAGGCCGCGGTCAGCGGTTCGCGCGAGACCGTGGAGCGCAACCGCGCGCTGATCGACGACAACGGCGTGGCCCACCAGCCCGACGTGCAGGCCGCCGCCGCGCAGGTGCGCCAGGCCTTCCTCAACAACGCCCGCAGCGCGATCGTCGCGCCGGTCTCCGGCTACGTCGCGCGGCGTTCGGTGCAGGTCGGGCAGCGCGTGCAACCCGGCACCGCGCTGATGGCGGTGGTGCCGCTGGAGCAGGTGTGGGTGGAAGCCAACTTCAAGGAAACCCAGCTCAAGCACATGCGCCTGGGCCAGCCGGTGGAGCTGGAGTCGGACCTGTACGGCGGCGCGGTGCGCTACCAGGGCGCGGTGCAGAGCCTGGGCCTGGGCACCGGTAGCGCGTTCTCGCTGCTGCCGGCGCAGAACGCCAGCGGCAACTGGATCAAGATCGTGCAGCGCGTGCCGGTGCGCATCGCCATCGATGCCAAGCAGCTGGCGCAGAACCCGCTGCGCATCGGCCTGTCGATGAAGGTGGACGTGAACCTGCACCAGCAGAACGGCGGCGTGCTGCCGACCAAGTTCGCCACCGGCACGCTGCTGGATACCGACGTCTACGCGCAGCAGCTGGGCCAGGCCGACGAGGCCATCGCGCAGATCATCCACGCCAACCTGCCCGACGCCGCCAAGGCGAACTGAGCCCGGCCATGTCCAACCAAGCTGCCACTCCTGCCGCGCCCGGGGCTCCGGGCGCACCGGCCGCCGCGTTCCGCCCGCCCAGCGTGGCGTTGTGCACGGTGGGCCTGGCGATGGCCTCGTTCATGCAGGTGCTCGACACCACCATCGCCAACGTCTCGCTGCCGACCATCGCCGGCAACCTCGGCGCCAGTTCGCAGCAGGCGACCTGGGTCATCACCTCGTTCGCGGTCAGCAACGCGATCGCGCTGCCGCTGACCGGCTTCCTGAGCCGGCGCTTCGGCGAGACCAAGCTGTTCGTGTGGGCCACGCTGTCCTTCACCATCGCCTCGCTGCTGTGCGGCCTGGCGCAGAGCATGGGCATGCTGGTGGTGTCGCGCGCGATCCAGGGCTTCGTGTGCGGGCCGATGTACCCGATCACGCAGAGCCTGCTGGTGTCGATCTACCCGCGCGAGAAACGCGGGCAGGCGCTGGCGCTGCTGGCGATGATCACCGTGGTCGCGCCGATCGCCGGCCCGATCCTGGGCGGCTGGATCACCGACAACTACAGCTGGGAATGGATCTTCCTGATCAACGTGCCGCTGGGCATCATCGCCGCGATCGTGGTCGGCTCGCAGCTGCGCGGCCGCCCGGAACCGACCGAGCGCCCGCGCATGGACTACGTCGGCCTGATCACGCTGGTCATCGGCGTCGGCTGCCTGCAGTTGGTGCTGGACCTGGGCAACGACGAGGACTGGTTCAGCTCGGACAAGATCGTGGTGCTGGCCGCGATCTCGGCGGTGGCGCTGGCGGTGTTCCTGATCTGGGAACTGACCGACAAGGATCCGATCGTCAACCTGCGCCTGTTCCGCCACCGCAATTTCCGCGCCGGCACCATGGCCTTGATCGTGGCCTATGCCGCGTTCTTCAGCGTGTCGCTGCTGATCCCGCAGTGGCTGCAGCGCGACATGGGCTACACCGCGATCTGGGCCGGCCTGGCCACCGCGCCGATCGGCATCCTGCCGGTGCTGATGACCCCGTTCGTCGGCAAGTACGCCTCGCGCTTCGACCTGCGCATGCTCGCCAGCATCGCCTTCATCTTCATGGCGGCGACCAGCTTCATGCGCTCGGACTTCAACCTGCAGGTCGATTTCGCGCACGTGGCCGGGGTGCAGTTGCTGATGGGCGTGGGCGTGGCGCTGTTCTTCATGCCGGTGCTGCAGATCCTGCTGTCGGACCTGGACGGGCGCGAGATCGCGGCCGGTTCCGGCCTGGCCACGTTCCTGCGCACGCTGGGCGGCAGCTTCGCCGCCTCGCTGACCACCTACCTGTGGGCCAAGCGCACGCAGATGCACCATGCGCACCTCACCGAGCACATCTCCACCTACACCCCGGGCATGCAGGAGCAGGTGCAGGCGATGGGGCAGGGCGACCTGCAGACCGGCGCGGCCTTCCTCAACAACACCATCAACCACCAGGCCTCGCAGATGGGCTTCAACGACATCTTCTACCTGCTGGGCTGGACGTTCCTGGGCATCATCTTCTTCCTGTGGCTGGCCAAGCCGCCGTTCGCGGGCGGCGGCGGTGCGGCCGCCGCGGGCGGTCACTGAGCCCGGCCTGCCGGCAACCACGAAACCCCGCCCGGTGCGGGGTTTCGTTTGTGCGCCGCGCTTGCCGCCGCGGCGCGCCGCGGACCAGAATGCCGCTCCCTTGCACGCATCGGCAGGTTCGGACATGCAGCGTTTTCTGCGCGCCTTGTGGTCTCGCCCGGCCTCCTCGCGGTCGCGCCGCGCCGGTATGCGCATCCGGCGACCTGCGGCGCTGCTGCTGTGCCTTGCCGCGCTGGTCAGCGCCGGCACGCAGGCCGATGCGAGCGTGGCGGCGATCACGCCGACCGATCGCCTGCACGAAGCCTGGTGGGCGCAGCGCCACGCGCAGGTGCTCGCGCAGGTGCGCGCGCACCCGGACGCGCCGCTGTTGCTGATCGGCGATTCGATCACCCACAACTACGACAAGGCCAGCCCGCCGGACGAGGATTTCCAGCCGACCTGGCAGACCTTCTACGGCAGCCGCGGCGCGCTCAACCTCGGCTTCAGCGGCGATGCCACCGAACACGTGCTGTGGCGCCTGCAGCATGGCGAAGTTGACGGCCTGCAGCCCAAGGTCGCGATGCTGCTGATCGGCACCAACAACACCGGCCACGAGCGGCACAGCGCCGCCGACACCGTGCTGGGCATCGACGCGGTGGTGGCGACCCTGGAGCAACGCCTGCCGGCCACGCGCATCCTGCTGCTCGGCCTGCTGCCCAGCGCGGGAGCGGCGGACAAGATCGCGCGCGACGCCGAGGTCAACCGCGCCCTGGCGGTGCGCTACGGCGACAATCCGCGCGTGACCTATCTCGATGTCGGCGCGATCTTCCGCAAGGACGGCGTACTCGACCAAAGCCTGTTCTACGACCCGCGGCTGCGCCCGCCCGGCACCGCGCTGCACCCGGACACGCGCGGCCAGCGGCGCATGGCCGAGGCGATCGAGCCGACCCTGGCGCGGCTGCTCGGCGAACCGCCGCGGCTGCCGCTGGCGGCGATGACCGCGGCCAACACCGCGCTGATCCCGGTGCCATGGCTGGAGCAGGATTCCTACGACTGGTATGCGCGCCACCATGCGGCGCTGGACGCAGCGCGCCGCCTGCAGCCGGAAGTGGTGATGATCGGCGATTCGATCACCCACTTCTGGGCCGGGCCGCCGCAGGCCACCCGGGTCAGCGGCGCGCAAGCCTGGCAGCGCACCTTCGGCACGACCCGGGTGCTGAACCTGGGTTTCGGCTGGGACCGCACCCAGAACGTGCTGTGGCGGCTGCGCCAGGGCGAAGTGGACGGCCTGGCGCCGCGCTGGGTGGTGATCAACATCGGCACCAACAACCTCACCGGCACCGCAAACGCGCGGGCGAGCACGCCGCAGGAAGCGGCCGACGGCGTGGCCGCGGTGGTCGCCGAGGTGCGCCAGCGGCTGCCGCGCAGCAGGATCGTGCTGATGGGCATCCTGCCGCGCGGCTTCGCCGCCGATGCGCCGCTGCGCGACCCGATCGCGCAGACCAACCGCCTGCTGGCCGCGCGTTTCGGCCACGATCCGGCGGTGCGCTGGCTGGACATCGGCGCGCGCTTCCTGCAGCGCGACGGCAGCCTGCCGCAGGCGCTGATGCCCGACAGCACCCATCCCAGCGAGGAGGGCTACCGGATCTGGGGCGAGGCGCTGCGCGAGATCGGCGTCGGCGGTTGAGGCGCGCTGCCGTGAAGCTTCGGTAGGAGCGGCTTCAGCCGCGACAGGAACTTGCCGAAGGTGCCTGTCGCGGCTGAAGCCGCTCCTACAGGGGAGGCCCGTCGGCGCACGCCGCGGCGCGCTCAGCCCTTGTCCGGCTTGAGCAGTTCCAGCACCGCTTCGCGGCGCCGTGCCGGCAGGTTGCGGTAGCGGGTCAGCAGCGCCTGCTCATGGGTGTCGTGCGCCTGCAGCGCGTAATCGGCCGGGATGTCGTGCAGGCGCGGGCCGCTCTGGCCGTGGCCGCAGATCAGTTCGTCCAGCGAGCGCTTGAGCACGCTGCGCAGATTCGGCAGCAGGCGGAAGCTCGGGGTCTCGCGATTGTTCTCCCACGCCGACACCGACGACTTGGTCACGCCCAGCGCGAAACCCAGTTGTTCCTGGGTGAGCCCGGCGGCTTTCCTGGCTTCGCGCAAACGGTCGCCGAAGCTTTTCATCGCGGTGGGCCTTGCGGAGACGGGGCCTACCAAGATATGGAGCATCCGTAACCTTGTCGTACAGCCATGCTTGACTCTAGATGTTCGGGAATTCGATACTTTGGCGGTGCGGGCCGCGCCGACACGTGAGGGCGCGCACGCCGGACAGGGACGACCGAGGAGTGCATGGTGTTTGGCGCGTTTTCCATTGCCGTCGCAGCGACGGCGCAGTGCGGCGCGGTGGCGTGGCGCCAGGCCGCCGCCGCCGCGGCCGGCGATCGCGGCGCGGCCGCGGCACGGGGTGGGGCATGGCCACCTACGAAGTGAAGCTCAGGCGCGTGGCGCAGCTGGAGCCGGCGCTGTACGTGCTGGTCCATGCCGCCAATGCGTATCTGGCCGCGCGCGCGGCCGAGCGCCACAATCCGGGCTACCGGGCGTACATGGTGGCGGTATGGGTGGACGGCGTGCGCGTGGACATCGGCGCGTTCCGGCCGCCGGATCGCTGAGCGCGTGGCGGGCGCGCCGCTGATGCGGCGGTGCCTGTCCGAGCCTGTCGCATCGAACTGAGCATGCCATCGGCCATGAGGCGGGCGCCGCCCTCGCGCCGCGGGCTGGCGCAGGGCGCCGCGTGCGGCGCAGGCAACAAAAAACCCGCCGAAGCGGGTCTTTTTCGATGACTGCCGACCTGTCGGTCGTGGTGCCCAGGAGAGGACTCGAACCTCCACGGTTTTACCCGCTAGTACCTGAAACTAGTGCGTCTACCAATTCCGCCACCTGGGCAACTCAGGCGCGGAATTCTGCTGGCAGTGCCCAGTGCTGTCAAGCGCGCTTGTGCGCCGCGGCGCGCTCGCCATGCGCTGGCGGCGTGGCGCGCCGCAACGGTTCTGCAGTCGCTTGCGCATGCCGGGATCGCCAGGCGGCAAGGCGCCGATCGTGGCGCCGGGCCATCGCTGATTCGTCGGCGGCATCGATCATCGCCGAGGGGCGGCGCCATCGGGCGTTTCGAGGGCGTTCGTCGTGGGGGACTTTAGCCGCGGCACTTTTGCCGGCGACGCGCGTCGGGACTGAAGTCCCTCCCACAAAAAGCCAGACACAAGGGTGGGCCGTGGCGTCCAGGGGTGGTCTCTGCTGTCGCCGTATCCGTATCGGGCGCGGCGAGAGGCAATGCCGTGCGGAGTTGCGCCGCGTTCGCAGCGCCGCCAGGCGGACGCCATGTCCAACGGCGGGCGAGCAACGGCGTCGCGCTGGCCGATGCGCCGAACGCCAGGCAAAAAAAATCCCGCCGAAGCGGGTTTTTCTTTACTGCTGTATCGATGGTGCCCAGGAGAGGACTCGAACCTCCACGAAGTTGCCCCCGCTAGCACCTGAAGCTAGTGCGTCTACCAATTCCGCCACCTGGGCGATACAGGCCGAGAATTTTGTCGGTTGCGCGCGCCGCTGTCAAGCGGCGCTTTCGCGTGCGTGCTCGGGCCACGCGTGCGCCGCGACGGCGGCGCACGCGTCGCGCCGGCTCAGGGACTGGCGGTGAAGCGCAGGCCCTGGTTGATCGCGCAGCGGTAGCCGAGCGTGGTGCCGGTCTGCTGGTAGCCGGGCAGGGCGAACACGGCCATGCTGAAGTCGATGCTGCTGTCCGGATGCACCTGGTAGCGCAGGAATTGCTGGATCGGCTTGCCGTCGCGGCCCACGGTGAAATGCTCGTCGGCGAAGGACAGGGTGCCGTCGGCGATCACCCGGTATGCGCCGATGCGCAGGCCGCCGCGGGTCTGGGTCGGCGTGGCGCCGCCGGCACTGGGCGTGCACTGGCTCAGGTCGATGGCTACGGCGACCGAGGCGCCGGTATCCAGCGAACGTTCGATCTCGGCGAGCGAATCGAGCGGCGTGGCGGCGCCGGCAGGGTGGGCGAAGGCGAGCAGCGAGGCGGCGAGCAGCGAGGCGGGCAGGGACTTCATGGGGAACTCCTGAGCGTGGGGGAGGGGCGGATTGCCGCACGCACGCTAGCCCTTTGCGCTGCGCGATCAACCGACAAAATCGCGTTCTCCTGGCTGCGTCACGGCGGTTGTTCGAAGCAGGTCCGGTCGGCGCCGCGCAGGCTCGCCGTCGTGTCCGGATCCGCACCAGGGATGCGGATTTGCGCCGAATGCGCCGCGCCCGCGCCCGCGCATGCCGCTGCCGTGGCGATGTGGCCGGCCGCGCTCCGGCGCCGCGACCGCGGGTTGCAGGCGAGGCGGTCGCGGGCGAATGCCGCAGGCGCGTCGCCCTGCATTGCAGCGGCACGTCGAATGCGCGATTTGTCGTGCATTGCACACGGCATCGCACGCCGGCATTGACAAGGGGGTCCGCTGTCCGCAGAATTCGCGGCCTCCATCGCCCAGATGGCGGAATTGGTAGACGCACTAGCTTCAGGTGCTAGCGGGGGCAACTTCGTGGAGGTTCGAGTCCTCTTCTGGGCACCACATGCAAGACGCGGGAGCGCCAAGCTCCCGCAACGACCGGCCCGCTGACGCGGGCCTCGTCGTTTCTGGAGGCCGCTCGCGGCCCGTCGCGGCCGCCGGTTCGCCTGCGTTGCCGGCCCAGCGAGTACCATGGGCGGATGACCAATCGAAAAGCCAAGTCCGGCAAGCCCGGCAAGTCTGCGTCCCACGACACGCCCGCCAGCAAGGCCGGCACCCCGGCGGCTCCGCCGCCGCCGAAGAAATCCAAGCTGCCGTCGTGGATGCCCAGCCTGCCCAGCTTCCTGCGGCGCAGCCCCAAGCCGCCGCTGCAACCGCTGCATCCGCCCGAACCCAAGTCCGCGCCGTCGCGCAAGCCGCCGGCCGCGGTCGCCGACCCGTTCGCCGCCCGCGAGGCCGAGCGCTATGCCGAGCCGATCGCCAGCCGCGAGGCGATCCTGCAACTGCTCGACCGCTGCGACGGCCCGCAGACCCTGGAAGAGCTGGCCGGGCAACTCGGCCTGACCGAACCCTCGCGCATGGAGGCGTTGAGCAAGCGCCTGGGCGCGATGCTGCGCGAGGCGCAGCTGGTGCAGAACCGCCGCGGCGGCTACGCGCCGGTGCAGCAGACCAACCTGATCCCCGGCGTGGTGATCGCCAATCCCGACGGCTTCGGCTTCCTGCGTCCGGACGAGGGCGGCGACGACCTGTTCCTGCCGCCCTACGAAATGCGCAAGGTGCTGCATGGCGACCGCGCCCTGGCCAACGTCACCGGCATCGACCGCCGCGGCCGCCGCGAAGGCAGCATCGCGCGCGTGCTCGAGCGCGGCCTGAGCCGGCTGATCGGCCGCTTCAGCATGGAAGGCGGCATCGCCTACGTGGTGCCGGACGACAAGCGCATCCAGCGCAACGTGCAGATCCCGCCGGATGCGGCGGGCGAGGCGCGCGACGGCCAGCTGGTGGTGTGCGAACTCACCTCGACCCCGGACGGGCGGCGCCCGCCGATCGGCAAGATCATCGCGGTGCTCGGCGACAAGCTGACCCCGTCGCTGGTGGTGGAGACCGCGATCCACGGCCGCGAACTGCCCTACGAATTCCCGCAGGCGGTGCTCGACGAAGCCGCGGCGGTGCCGCTGACGGTGGAGCCGGCGGCGATCAAGGGCCGCGTGGACCTGCGGCAGACGCCGTTGGTGACCATCGACGGCGCCGACGCCAAGGACTTCGACGACGCGGTGTTCTGCGAACCGAACGCGGAGGGCTTCCGCCTGGTGGTGGCGATCGCCGACGTGTCGCATTACGTGCGTCCGGGCACGCCGCTGGACGTGGAAGCGATCCGCCGCGCCACCTCGGTGTATTTCCCCGGCTTCGTGGTGCCGATGCTGCCGGAGACGCTGTCCAACGGCATCTGCTCGCTCAACCCCAAGGTCGACCGCATGTGCTTCGTCTGCGACATGCAGATCGACCGCCAGGGCGAGGTGACCGGCGCGCGCTTCTACGAGGCGGTGATGAACTCGCATGCGCGGCTCACCTACGAGCAGGTGTGGCAGGCGGTGGGCGAGAAGGACGAACAGGTGCGCAAGGACGTGGCCACGGTGCTGCCGCACATCGAGCGCCTGTACCAGCTGTACCACGTGCTGGCCAAGGCGCGTGCGCGCCGCGGCGCGATCGAGTTCGAGACCTCGGAAGTGCGCTTCGTGCTCGACAACACCGGCGAGGTGACCCAGGCCGGCATGCTGGTGCGCAACGATGCGCACAAGCTGATCGAGGAATGCATGATCGCCGCCAACGTGGCCGCGGCGCGGCACCTGCTGGAGGCGCGCATCCCGGCGCCGTACCGCGTGCACGAGCGGCCGCCGGAGTCCAAGTACGCCGACCTGCTGGAGTTCCTGAAGGAATTCAAGTTGAGCCTGCCGCCGTGGAACAAGGTGGTGCCGGGCGACTACACCAAGCTGCTGAAGAAGGTGCGCGAGCGCCCCGACGCGGCCTTGCTGGAGTCGGTGCTGCTGCGCAGCCAGAGCATGGCGGTGTACTCGCCGGACAACGCCGGCCACTTCGGCCTGGCGCTGGAGGCGTACGCGCACTTCACCTCGCCGATCCGCCGCTATCCGGACCTGCTGGTGCACCGCGCGATCAAGTACGCGCTGACCCGCGGCGCGCCGGACAAGTACCTGTACTCGCCGCGCGAGATGGCGGCGCTGGCGCTGCAGTGCTCCGAGCGCGAGCGCCGTGCCGACGAGGCCGAGCGCGAGGTCGACGAGCGCTACCGCGCGGCATGGATGGAGAAGCACGTCGGCGGCCAGTTCGACGGCGTGGTCAGCGGCGTCACCAGCTTCGGCCTGTTCGTGGAGCTGGACCAGTCCAAGGTCAACGGCCTGATCCACGTGACCCAGTTGCCGCAGGACTATTACCAGTTCGACGCGGTGCGCAAGACCCTGTCCGGCGAGCGCCGCGGCATGCAGTTCCGGCTCGGCGACCGGGTCCGCATCCTGGTGCTGAAGGCGAGCATGGAAGAGCGCAAGATCGATTTCCGCCTGGTGGTGGAAGGCGAGCCGATGACCGACATGCCGCCGCCGCCGGAACGTGGGCAGCAGCAGCCGGCCAAGCGCAAGAAAAAGAAGTACTGACGGCGCGGCGTCGCGGCGGGCCGCTCGGCGCCCGCCGCGATCGCGCAAGCGGCGCGCGGCGGGCACACCGTTCGCGCGATGTGGTTCATGGTTGCGAACAGCAATGCATCTGAATCTACTCGTCCTGCAGGAAAGCGACGCGGCCGTTCTCCCGGAGGGTATGGGTATTCGTCGGTTGAGCCATCACATCACGCAGATGTTCATGGCGCTGCTGCCGACGGTGGAGATCAACGGCTCCAGCAAGATCGTGGTGTCACTGGGCCCGCGCGGCGAAGAGGATGCGTTCGATAACGTGTTGGGTGTGACCCATGTGTTTGTCGAAGACTTTGATTTCGAACATTTTTTGTCGCTGGGCCGGCCGGGCCAGGACATCAGGCTATTGGAAGCACTGCGTGGCGCGCTGCTTGCAACTGCCACAAGCCGTGGCGGCAACGACGTGCTCGTCAAGCTCGTGGACTCCACCGCTGACGCGATCTTGAATGCCGGTTTGCAACTGCTGGTTCCGATCGGAAGGCTTGCAAAACGCAGTAAGGACGGCAAGCGGAACGTCACTGTGTTCAAGCTGTTGAACTCCGACGTTGGCGAAGCCTGGTATTGCGAAGTCGCGCGCCAAGGAAGCGCAAAGGTCGAACGGATCTGGATGCACGAAGTGCCGGGATTCATCGACAGGCGCGAGCTGTTTAAATCTGCGGAACTCGGCGAAGGGACGTATCGGGTCAAGAGCCGCTTGGGCAAGGTGGCATTCGAAACGCAGCTCCACGATCGCGGCGGCGCAGAATAGGTCGCCCTGCGGCGAGGAGACTTGTCCTGAGCAAGGTGCGCGCAGCCCACTGCCCCTATCGCGGTGTTCTGGTAAAACACGCTGGGCCGAACGGCTGCCAGGACCGCAACCAGGGAGCATGCATGAATCACGACCAGTACAGCGGCGGTTGCCAGTGCGGTGCGGTGCGCTTCCGGGTGCGCGGCCGGCTCGACGACGCCTCGATCTGCCATTGCCGGATGTGCCAGAAGGCATTCGGTGCCTATTACGCGCCGTTGGTGTCCACGCGCGGTGCGGAACTGCTGTGGACGCGTGGCGCGCCGAAGCATTTCCACTCCTCCAATCTGGTGCGGCGCGGCTTTTGCGCCGACTGCGGCACGCCGCTGACCTACGAAGCGCCGGACGGCATCGCGGTGGCCGCCGGTGCGTTCGACGACCCGGCGGCGCTGCCGCCGCGGATCCAGTACGGGCTGGAAGGCAAGCTGCCGTTCGTGGATGGCCTGCACCGGTTGCCGTCGATCTGCACCGAGGCCGATCTGGACGCGGCGCCGTTCCTGGCGCAGGTGGTGTCGCACCAGCATCCGGACCACGACACCGAGCGTTGGCCGGGCTGAGCGTGCCGTCGCAGGAGCGCGGACGCCGGTCCAGGGCCTGCCCGCCGCGGTTTCCGCCGAAGACATGGGTGGCACGGGGCAGTGCCGCCGCGTAGGGGTTCGGGCGTGCCGCGGTGTCGTCGCGGTCGCGGCAGGCGGCTTCCGGGCGTGCCGGGCAAGCGGGAGTCCCGTGCGCGCCCGGCTGCCCGTCGCCGCGGCGCGGCTGCTGTGCCGTCGGGTCCTGTCGCCCTGCTGCGCAGGGCGCAGATGCCCGGTCGGCGCGGTCATGCGCCGCAGGCGATGTGACGTGGGCGCCGGCAACGCCTACCATTCCCGCTTTCCTTCCTCGCAGTCCCCGCCTCATGAGCAAGCAGAACCAGTGGATCGTCGGCGTCAACGCCGTGGCCTCGTCGATCGAGAACGATGCCGACAACGTGCGCGAAGTGCTGATCGAGGCGGGCAGCAAGAATCCGCGGCTGGTGGAGATCGAGGAGAACGCGCGGCGCAAGGGCATCGAGGTGCGGCGGGTCAATACCCAGGCGCTGGACGGCGTCGGCGGCTCGGTGCGGCATCAGGGCGTGGCCGCGCGCTATGCGGCGGCGCGTACCTGGGGCGAGAACGAACTGGAAGGCCTGGTCGCCGCCGCCGAGGGCCGCGCGCTGCTGCTGGTGCTCGACGGCGTGCAGGATCCGCACAACCTCGGCGCCTGCCTGCGCAGCGCCGCGGCGGCCGGCGCCACCGCGGTGGTGATCCCGAAGGACAAGTCGGCGCCGGTCAACGCCACCGTGCGCAAGACCTCGGCCGGCGCCGCCGACCGCATCCCGATCGTGGCGGTGACCAACCTGGCGCGCTGCCTGCGCGACCTGCAGAAGCAGGGTGTGTGGATCTACGGCCTGGTCGGCGAGGCCGAGACCTCGCTGTACGCGCAGGACCTGCGCGGCAACGTGGCGCTTGTGCTGGGCGGCGAATCCGACGGCCTGCGCCGGCTGACCCGCGAGCACTGCGACGGCCTGGTCAAGATCCCGATGCCGGGCGACATCGAGAGCCTCAACGTGTCGGTGGCGACCGGCGTGACCCTGTTCGAGGCGGTGCGGCAGCGCATGGGGTGAGGCGCCGTCCACGCGCGTCGCGTCGTGGAGGGTTTTGCTGCACGCGACGCATGCGCCGGCGTGGTGCATTCGTAGCAGGGGCTTCAGCCCCGACCTGACCAAAGTCGTTCGACTCCCCACTTCGCTCGTCGCGACTGAAGTCGCTCCCACAGTGGGCGCCGCGTGCTTGGCCGGATGCGCTTTGGAGGGGCTTCGGTATCCGAAGGCCGAAGGCCCGCCACGCTGCCTGTCGCGGCTGAAGCCGCTCCTACAGGAGTTTGTGCGGGGACGGCGGAGGTGCCGGCTGGGTGCACTGTAGGAGGAGCTTCAGCCCCGACTGCATGATGGCGGAAGGTCGGGGCTGCGTCCGGCGGATGACACAAGGCCACTCGAAGCCGTTCCTGGAGGGATTGCGGCGAGCCGGCTGGGTGCACTGTAGGAGGGGCTTCAGCCCCGACCGGGCCCGTGCGGGCCGACCTTCGGTCTGGCCCATGGTCCCCAAGCCGCCTGGAGCCGTTCGCGGCGATGTTCCGCTTCAGCGCTGGTCGATTGCTGCGCTCGTCGCCGCCACGGCCGTTGCCGACGTTGCACCTTCATCCGATGCCGACGCACCGCTGCCGCCCAGCGCCTGGTACAGGGTAACGTCGTTGTCGAGCTGGTCGCGCCTGGCCTGGGCCAGGGTCAGTTCCGCGCTGCGCCGGGTCTGTTGCGCGTCCAGCCAGGTGCGCAGGTCGGTGGCGCCGCTGCGGTAGCGGACCTCGTACATGCGCTCCACGTCGCGCGCGGCATCGAAGGATTTCTGCGCCGCCGCCACCTGCGTCTCCAACTGGGTGCGCGCCGACAAGGCGTTGTCGACGTCGCCCAGGGCGGTGTACAGCGTGGTGCGGAACGTGCTGGCGGCGATCTCGTAGCTGGTGCCGGTGATGCGCGTATTGAGCTGGGCCTGGTGCAGGTTGAGGAACGGCAGGGTCAGCCCGGCGCCGAGCGTGGCGACCGGGTTCTTCAGCACGTTGGCCAGCGTGGTGCTGCTGCCGTCGACCGAGCCGGTCAGGCTCAGTGTCGGGTAATAGCTGGTCGCGGTGACCTTGATGTCGGCCAGTGCGCTGCGCAGCCGCAGTTCGGCCGCGCGCAGGTCCGGGCGGCGCGCCAGCAGTTCCGCCGGCAGGCCGGGTGCCAGCGGCGGGCGCGCGAAGGCGTTCAGATCCTGCGGTTCCTCGGCCTGCGGCCACGGCTGTCCGTCCAGCAGCACGGTCAGCGTGGTGCGCGCTTCCACCCGCTGTTGCAGCAGCTTGCTCTGCGCGGTGCGCTGGCTTTCCAGGTTCTGCTCGGCTTCGCGCACCTCCAGCCGCGACACGTCGCCGGCCTGGAACTGCACCTGCACCAGCTGCAGGGTCTTGGCCAGGCGCGCGAGATCTTCCTCGCCCGCGGCGATGCTCTGGTTGAGGTAGCCGAATTGCCAGTACTGGTCGCAGACCTCGCCGACCAGGGCCAGCGCGGTGTTCTCGCGGTCCTCGTCGGTGGCCTCGGCCTCCCAGCGATCGGCGTCGCGCTGCGCGCGCAGCTTGCCCCACAGGTCGACCTCCCAGCTCAGCGACACGCTGGCGGACTGGCTGCGCGCGACCGTGTCGTGATGGTCGGTGGCGCGGCTGCCGGAGGCACTGACGCTGCCGCTGGCACTGGGCCACAGCTCGGTCTCGCTCAGGCCGGCCTGCAGCCGCGCCTTGCGCAGGCGCAGTCCGGCCGTGGCCAGGTCGGCGTTGACCGCCAGCGCACGCGCCACCAGCCGGTCCAGGCGCTCATCGCCGAAGCCTTGCCACCACGCGTCGGCGGCGAGGTCGTGGGCGGGGTAGGTGGCCTGTACCTGCAACGGCTGGCGCGTGGCGTTCGCGGCGTCGGCCCCGGCGGCGTAGCGCTGCGGCACGTCGATCGGCGCAGCGCGGTACTGGCCGGTGCTGACGCAGCCGGACAGGGTGGCGAGCAGGGCCAGCGGCAACAGCGCCGGGCGCATCGAGGAGAGCATGTTCATTCGCGGGCCAAGGCCTCCACGGGATCGAGTTGCGCGGCGTTGCGCGCGGGCAGGAAGCCGAACACCACGCCGATCAGGCTGGAGCAGGCGAAGGCGGCGACGATCGAGCCGGTCGAGAAGATCATGCTGAAGCTGCCGCCGGCCGCGGCGAACACCCGGCCCAGCGCTAGCGCCAGGCCGACCCCGAGCAGGCCGCCGAGCAGGCATACCAGCACCGCCTCGATCAGGAACTGCTGCATGATGTCGCTCTGCCGCGCGCCGACCGCCATGCGCACGCCGATCTCGCGGGTGCGCTCGGTCACCGACACCAGCATGATGTTCATCACCCCGATGCCGCCGACCACCAGCGCGATGGCGGCGATCGCGCCGATCATCAGGGTCAGCGTCTGCGTGGTCTTCTCGATGGTCTCGCGGATCTCGGCGCTGTTGCTGAGAAAGAAATCCTCGCTGCCGTGGCGCAGCTTCAGCAGCCGCGTCACCGCCTGTTCGGCCGCGTCCATCGGGGTGGCGTCGGACACGCGCACGGTGATGCTGGACACGTAGCTCTGCCCGAGCATGCGCGACATCGCGGTGGTATAGGGCACCCAGACGCTCAGCGTGGAACTGCTGCCGAAGCCGGTGGTCTGCTTCTGCGCCACGCCGACCACGCGCACCGGCACGTTGCCGAGCAGGATCACCTGGCCGATCGGGCTGCGCGGCGATTTGCCGAAGAACTGCGTGCGCGTGTTCTGGTCGATCACCGCCACCTGCTGGATGCCCGACACCGCCTCGGCGCCGAAGAACGCGCCCTCGGCCAGCTTCAGCCCCTTGACCCGGAAGTACTGCTCGCCGACGCCGCTGACCTGGGCGGTGGCCGACTGGTTGCCGTAGCGCGCGGTGACCGAGCTGGAGACGTTGGGCGTGGCGCTGTCCACGTAGCTCTGCTGCGCCAGCGCGGTGGCGTCGCGCGCCTTGAGCGTCTGCACCCGGCCCGAGCGCATGTCGCCGAAGCCGCTGCCCGGATACACCTCGATGGTGTTGGTGCCGAGCGCGGAGATGTTGGACAGGATCTGCTGCTGCGAGCCGTTGCCCAGCGCCACCACCGACACCACCGAGGCGATGCCGATGATGATCCCGAGCATGGTCAGGAAGGTGCGCAGGCGATGCGCGTTCATCGCCAGCAGCGCCATCCGGAACGCTTCGGTGAAGCGGTCGCGCATGGCCTGCCAGCGGCTGCCGCCGGCCGCGGCCGATTCCAGGCGGCGCGCGGCGCGGCGCGCGTCGATCGCCGGGTTGGCGCGGTCGGCGATGATCGCGCCGTCGCGGATCTCGATGATGCGCTGCGCGTGCCGCGCCACCGACATGTCGTGGGTGACGATGATGATGGTGTGGCCTTCGGCGTGCAGCTCGCCGAGGATCGCCATCACTTCCTCGCCCGAGCGCGTGTCCAGCGCGCCGGTGGGCTCGTCGGCCAGGATCACCTGGCCGCCGTTCATCAGTGCGCGCGCGATCGATACGCGCTGTTGTTGTCCGCCGGAGAGCTTGCCGGGTATGTGCCCGGCGCGGTCGCTCAGCCCGAGCCGGCGCAGCAGCTCGGCGGCGCGCGCGCTGCGCGCCGTGCCGGGCATGCCGGCGTAGACCGCGGGCACCTCGATGTTGCCGGTGGCGTCGAGGTCGCCGAGCAGGTGGTAGCGCTGGAAGATGAAGCCGAAGTGCTCGCGGCGCAGCTGCGCCAGCTCGTCGGGCTGCATCGCGCCGGTGGCGCGGCCGGCCACGCGGTAGCTGCCGGCGCTGGGCCGGTCCAGGCAGCCGAGGATGTTCATCAGGGTGGACTTGCCGGAACCGGACTGGCCGACGATGGCCACCATCTCGCCGGCGGCGATGTCCAGGTTGACGTCGCGCAGCACGACCAGGGTGTCGTCGCCGGCGGGGAATTCGCGGCGCAGGTCGCGCAGCTGCAGCAGTGCTTCGCTCATGGCCGCTGCCTCACATGCCCATCGGCGGCGGGCCGCCGCCGGGACCGCCGCGGCGCTGCGTGTTCTTCTCGCTGGCGGCCTGCTTGGTCGCGGCGGTGGCCTCGCCGACCACCACCTGTTCGCCCTCGCGCAGCCCGCTCTTCACTTCGGCCTGCGCGTTGTTGTTGAGGCCGATGGTCACGGTGCGCGGCTGCGGGCGTCCGTCGGCGCCGACCACCTGCACGGCATAGCTGCCGTCGCTGCGCTTCTCGCCCAGCGCGGCCGAGGGAATGCTCAGCACCTTGCTGGCCTTGCCGAGCACGATGCTGACCTGCGCGGTCATGTAGGTGCGCAGTTCGCGGCTGGCATTGTCCACGTCGAACAGGCCGTAGTAGTAGATCGCCGTGCTGGAAGTGGAGGTGGAGGTGGACGATGTCGTGCTGGAGGTGCTGTCCTCGCTGGTCACCGATTCCGGCGCCGGGGCGATGTCGCGCAGGGTGCTGGTGTAGCGCTTGTCCGGATTGCCGAGGATGCTGAAGTACACCGGCTGGCCCTCCCTGGTCTTGACCACGTCGGCCTCGGAGATCTCCGCGTACACGGTCATGGTGGCGAGGTTGCCGAGCATGACGATGGTCGGCGTGCTCTGGTTGGCGTTGACGGTCTGACCCTGCTTGGACACCACCGCGACCACGGTGCCGTCGATCGGCGCGGTGATCTTGGTGTAGCCCAGGGTGGTCTGCGCGCTGTCCACCGTGGTCTGCTGCTCGGCGATGGTGGCCTCGAGCGCGGCGATCTGCGCGCGGGTGCCTTCCAGCGTGGCGCGCGCGCTGTCGTAGTCGGCCTGCGAAGTGGCTTCGGCGGCCAGCATCTGCTGCTGGCGCTTGAATGCCAGTTCGTACTGGCGCAGGTTGGCGACCTGCACCTGGCGCGTGGCGCGTGCGTTCTGCAGCGCCGCCTGCGCGCTCTTGAGCGTGTTGAGCTGGGTGCGCGAATCGATCTCGGCGATCAGGTCGCCGGCCTTGACGTTGTCGCCGAGCTTGACCTTCAGCGACTCGATGCGGCCGGACGCCTGCGCGCCGACGCTGACCAGCTGCGAGGGCTTGATCGTGCCGGTGGCCTCGACGGTCTGCTCGATGTCGCCGCGCACCACTGGCGAGGTGGCCAAAGTCGGCGCCGGCGGCGGCTGCAGCCACCAGGCCGCGATCGCGGCCAGGATGGCCAGCGCGAGGACGAGCAGGACGATGCGGCGGCGCCGTGTCTTGGGAAGCGCGGGTTTCACTGAGGCGGGACCTGTGGCCGGGCCGCGTGCTGCGGCGTCGACAGCAGCATGGCGGTCGCGCCCGTCCAGCCTCAACGCACGGTCTGTATCGGCGTGTATCGGGTTCAGCGTGGCCGGTATCGCAGTGTTTCCTGCCGCGCCGGCGATACGCGGCGACACGCGGCGGGCGCGCGCGCCGATCGGCTAGGATGGATCATCGCCGCATGAAGGAAGAACCGACCATGCATCGCCTGCTGGTGGTCGACGACGACGTCGACATCCGCACCCTCCTGGCCGAACAGCTGGGCCGCGCCGGCTATCAGGTCAGCACCGCCAGCGATGGCGCGCAGATGCGCCAGGTGCTGGAGCGCGAACACGTGGACCTGATCGTGCTCGACCTGAACCTGCCGCGCGAGGACGGGCTGACCCTGTGCCGCGACCTGCGCGCCAAGTCGAGCACGCCGGTGATCATGCTGACCGCGCGCAGCGAACCGATCGACCGCGTGCTCGGCCTGGAGATGGGCGCCGACGACTACCTGGCCAAGCCGTTCGAGCCGCGCGAACTGCTGGCGCGGATCCGCAACGTGCTGCGCCGGACCGAGGCGCTGCCGGCCAACCTGGAGCCGCTGGCGATCCGCCGCGCGCGCTTCGGCGGCTGGCTGTTCGACCTGGAGCAACGCCACCTGGTCGATCCGGGCGGCAGGGTGGTGGTGCTGTCCGGCGCCGAATTCCGCCTGCTGCGGGTGTTCGTCGGCCATGCCAACAAGGTGCTGTCGCGCGAACAGCTGGTGGCGCTGAGCAGCGGCCGCCAGTACGAGGCGCAGGACCGCGCGATCGACCTGCAGATCAGCCGCCTGCGGCAGAAGCTGGGCGACAGCGGCGGCGACGGCCTGATCAAGACCGTGCGCAACGAAGGCTATGTGCTGGCCGCGGCGGTGGCGCTGGAATGAAGCGGCTGCGGCGGTTCTTCGCCTCGATGGCCGGGCGCCTGTTCCTGATCCTGCTGCTGGGCATGGCCTGCGCGGCCAGCTTCGCCACGCTGCTGGCCAACGCCAAGCGCCGCCAGGAGTTCGACCGGCAGAACATGGAGCGCGCTGCCGACCGCCTGCAGAGCTTCGTCGAGCTGTTGCAGAGCGCCGGCCCGGAATTGCGCGCGCGGCTGCTGTCGCTGGGCGGGCCGGGCATCCGCATCCTGCCGGCCACGGCGCGCGCGCAGGCGCCGGACCCGGTGTTCGCCGCGGTGCTCGGCGCGCGCGGCGGCGCGCTGGCGCAGGCGCAGGTGGCGCGCCTGGACATGCGCGCCTGCATGCCGCAGCGTCCGGACTTCCTGCCACCGCCGCAGCGCCGCGACCTCGACCGCCAGGACGCCTCGCTGGAACCGCCGACCTGCCGCCTGGTCGGCGTGCGCCTGGACGACGGCACGCCGCTGCGGCTGGGCCTGCAGACCCAGCCGATCGCGCGGCAGACCGCGCTGGCGGTGGACCCGCTGTTCCTGTCGCTGCTGGCGCTGGCGATCGCGCTGCTGTCCTATGTGGTCGCGCGCATCGCCAGCACGCCGCTGCAGCAGCTGGCCGATGCCGCCGCCGACCTGGGCCAGGACCTGCAGCGCCCGCCGTTGCCGCTGCGCGGACCGCTGGAGGTACGCCGCGCCGCGCAGGCCTTCAATGCGATGCAGCAGCGCCTGCAGCGGCACCTGGGCGAGCGCACGCAGATGCTCGCGGCGATCACCCACGATCTGCAGACCCCGTCCACGCGGTTGCGGCTGCGCCTGGAGAACGTGCAGGACGACGCCCTGCGCGAGCGCCTGATCGGCGACCTGGCGGCGATGCAGGCGCTGATCCGCGAAGGCCTGGAACTGGCGCGCAGCGCCGAGACCGCCGAGCAGCGCGCCGCGCTGGACCTGGATTCGCTGCTGCAGAGCGTGATCGAGGATGCCGCCGAGGCCGGTGCCGACGCGGTGTTCGAACGCGGCTGCGGCGCGGTGCTGCCGCTGCGCCCGCTGGCGATGCACCGGCTGTTCTCCAATCTCGTCGACAACGCGCTGAAGTACGGCGGGTCGGTACGGGTGGCGGCCGAGCGCCATGCCGACGGCGCGCTCGGCGTGTACGTGCGCGACCGCGGCCCGGGCATCGCCGAGGACGAACTGGAGACGGTGTTCGCCCCGTTCGTGCGGCTGGAGACCTCGCGCTCGCGCGAGACCGGCGGCGCCGGCCTGGGCCTGACCATCGCCCGCGCGCTGGCCGAGAAGGACGGCGCCACGCTGCGCCTGCGCAACCTGCCCGGGGGCGGCCTGGAGGCATGCGTGGAGTGGCCGGCGCCGTCGCGCCGGGGCTGAGCGCGGCCGGCATCCCGCGCGCGCCGCCGCGCGTGCTCCCGCGGCGGCGGATTTTTGCCTACCATGTGCGCACTTTCCGTGTTCCGTTCCGGCAATGAGCCTGTGCCGCCCCCGTCTCGCCGATCCTGGCCGGCCACCGCGCCTGCGCCTCGGGGCGTGTCGTCCACTGCCGAGCGGGACCGATCCGCAGGGCCTGGCTGCGCTGCGCCCGGCGTTGCGCCGTGGTCCGGTCGCGCAGGCCGGTTCGCTGCTGCGGCCTTGCGCGCCGCATGGCGGCGCAAGCCCGGCGCCGCGTCTGCGGAAGCGGCGGTTGATGCGTCCTGGCGCCTCGCGTCCCGGATCTAAGCGGTGAGCGGAGCGGCGTCGGGCCAGGCGGCGGCCGTCCGCCGCGCCGCGCCTGCATGGTTGCCGCTGCTGCTGGCGCTGCTCGCGCTGTTGCTCGGCGCGGCTCCCGCCGCGGCGATCGCCGCCAATGCGGCCGACCCGGCCGATGCCGGTCCGCCGCCGCTGCGCGACTACGCCGTGGACGCCTGGACCTCGCGCAACGGCCTGCCGCACAACTCGCTGCGCGACCTGGCGCAGACCGCGGACGGGCGCCTGTGGTTCGCCACCTGGGAAGGGCTGGTGCGCTACAACGGGCTGGACTTCGCGGTGATCGACCGCAGCACCCGTCCCGGCCTGCCCGACAACGGCGTCGGCTCGCTGTACGTCGATCGCGACGGCGCGCTGTGGCTCAGCGACTCGCGCGGCAACCTGGGCCGCTACGACCGCACCGGCAACTGGCGCTTCTGGCTGCAACCGCCGGGCTGGCCGCGCGCGCTGATCCATGCCATGACCCAGGACCGCCACGGGCGGCTGTGGCTGCTGTTCGAAGGCAACGGCCTGGGCTGCCTGTGGCCGGACGGCCGCTTCGACTACCAGCCGGCGCCGCCGGGCCTGCCGCTGGCCAACAGCTTCCCGCGGATCGCCGTCGACGACCGCGACCGGGTCTGGATCGGCAGCCTCGACGGCCTGCTCTACCGCGACGCGCAAGGCACGCTGCAGCGCGCGCCGGCGGCGTTCGGGCTGCCGCCCGGCCTGGCCTGGCCGTACCGCGCCGCGGACGGCACGATCTGGCTGGTCGCCGGCGAGAACGTGTACCGGCTGCAGGGCGAGCGCGCGGTGCTGGTGCACCATCTGCCGGGCTACGGCCACTTCACCGCGATGCTGCGCGATCGCGACGGCGCCGTATGGCTGGGCACCGAGAACCAGGGCCTGCTGCGCATCGGCCGGCACGGCATCGAGCACATGGCGCCGGGCGAGGTGCTGCCCAACGGGCGCGTGGTGAGCCTGCTCGAGGACGCCGAGGGCAGCGTCTGGATCGGCGCCAACGGCGGCCTGTTCCGCCTGCGCGAGACCCTGTTCACCAGCTACACGCGCCGCGACGGACTCAGCGGCGACTACGTGCGCGCGTTGCTGGAAGCGCCCGACGGCGCGCTGTGGATCGGCAGCGCCGCCGGCCTGGACCGGATGGCGGCCGACGGCAGCATCGCGCCGACCGGGCTGCGCAACGCCAACGGCAGCGCGCCGTCGGTGCTGAGCCTGGCGCGCGGCGCGGACGGCGACCTGTGGGTCGGCACCTATGCCGACGGCGTGTACCGGCTGCACGACGGCCGCGTGCGCCGCCACTACGGCAAGGACGACGGCCTGCCCAGCGGCCACGTGCGCGCGATCAGCGTGGACCGCGCCGGCACGGTCTGGCTCGGTACCCAGCGCGGGCTGGTGCGCATCGACGGCGAGCAGGCGCGCATGGCCGACGTGCCGGGCCTGCCGCAGGGCCTGATCACCGCGCTGGCCAGCATCGACGGCGCGCTGTGGATCGGCTCGGTCGAAGGCGCCTCGGTGCTGCGCGACGGCCGCGTGCAACGGCTGCCGCTGGAGCCGCTGGGTGGCGCGCGCAGCGTGTTCGGCTTCCAGGCGCTGGGCGGCGACGTGTGGATTTCCACCGATCGCGGCCTGCACCGCGACCGCGGCGGCACGCTGGCGCGGGTCGGCCTGGAGCAGGGCATGCCGGTGGACACGGTGTTCCAACTGGTCAGCGACCGGCTCGGCAACGTCTGGATCACCAGCAACCGCGGCGTGCTGCGGACCAGCGCCGACGCGCTCGATGCCGTGGCCGACGGCCGCGCCGGCAAATTGCAGGTGGCCCGCTACAACGAGATCGACGGCATGGCCAATGCCCAGGGCAACGGCAGCTCCGGCCCGTCGGCGATCGTGCGCGGCGACGGCAGCGTGTGGCTGGTCACCGCCGGCGGCGTCAGCACCGTCGATCCGCGCCGGCTGCAGCGCTTCCGCGAACGCCTGCCGCCGCCGGCGGCGATCGAGAACGTGCTGCTGGACGGGCAGGCGTTCGACTGGCGGCGCCACCCGCGCCTGCCCGGCGCCACCCGCATCGCGGTGTCCTACGTCGGGCTCAGCTACCTGCTGCCCGAGCGCATCCGCTACCGCACCCGGCTCGACGGCCTGGACAGGGACTGGGTGGAACGCGGCCAGCAGCGCAGCGTCGAGTTCATCGGCCTGCCGCCGGGCGACTACACCCTGCATGTGGCCGCGGCGCATCCGGACGGCGCCTGGAGCACGCGCGAGGCGCTGTGGCGGTTCAGCGTGGCCCCGCTGTGGTGGCAGCGGCGCAGCGTGCAGGCCGGCGCCGCGCTGGCGCTGCTGCTCGGCATGGTGGCGCTGTACCGCTACCTGATCGGGCGCTACCAGCGCCGCAACCTGCGCCTGGAGCGGCTGGTCAAGCAGCGCACCGCCGCCCTGCAGCTGCAGACCGAACGGCTGCTGCAGGCCGACACCGACAAGAACCAGCTGCTGGCCGAACTGCGGCACCAGGCCGACGCCTTCGAGCGCCAGGCCCACGAGGATGCACTGACCGGGCTGCCGAACCGCCGCCATTTCGACGAAGTGCTGCTGCGCGACGTGCGCCGCGCGCAGCGCAGCGGCAACCCGCTGTGCCTGCTGGTGATCGACATCGACCGCTTCAAGCAGATCAACGACGGCTACTCGCACGCCACCGGCGACGCGGTGCTGCGCGAGGTCGGGCATCTGCTCGCCGAGGCCTGCCGCGCCACCGACCTGCCGGCGCGGCTGGGCGGCGAGGAATTCGCGGTGCTGCTCGGCGACACCTCGCTGGCCGAGGCCGAGCGCATGGCGTCGCGGCTGCGCGACCTGTTCCACGCGCGCCTGCAGTGGGCCGACGCGCCGGCGCTGCGGGTGACCTTCAGCGCCGGCCTGGTCGCGCTGAGCGGGGAGGAGACGCCGAGCCAGCTGCTGCAGCGTGCGGACGTGGCGTTGTACCGGGCGAAGAGCGGCGGGCGGGATCGGGTGTGCGTGGGGTGAGGGCTGGAGCAGGGCATTCGCGGGCGGAACCGGCATGCGCCGTGGGAACCGGATGTTGCAACGGCCGCTTCATGACATTCGCGATTCTGCGGGCGTTGCCGAATTGCCGTTGCCGCGGGAGCGTGAGGACTGGAACGGTCAGGGACGGGCGCTGAGCGTCTCAAGCGCGAGTGTGAAAAGAGCCAAAGCCAGATAGACCTCGAGCGCCATGACCGCCAGCGAGAACGCGATATCCACCAAGGCGTAGAGCGATCCTTCCGCGGCCCATCGCGCATGGCGCTTCGCACGGTAGGAAGATGAGAAGAGATACGCCCATCCTCGCCAGAGCCATGGATCGAGCGTACCCAGTTCCCCGATGAAATCGAGCATCGACAATTCCGGTTGAGTCTGCTGGTGGTTATGGCCGTTGCTGCACAAAGACCACACATTTGTATCTGCTCGAATGCATTGTTTGTTATCCGCCCGTGCGGGCTGCAGCAAGCAGGTCTGGGCTAGCGACCACCCACAAGACGCTGTCATCCGCAAAGAAGAGGCGGTCGTCTTTGTCGCGATTCAAGCTGACGATGAATTGGCCTTCGCGGGGCGGGTCGGAAGGCTGCTCCTGGGTGACGGCGAACGTGATCTCGCCTGGCCCAACGCCTTTGAATCCCTCGATGACGGTAGCCGTCACCTCGAATGTTTTGTATCCGATCCGCCCGGTCGTGAGGTCGCGAACTTCCTTGATGCTGCGGGTGCCATCGATGCGCACATGGGCAGTCATGGACGAGTGTTGCAGGAAATAGAGGACGTTTCGGCGCAGAAAGTCGTCGGCATGCGCGCTGCCTGCCAAGAGGAGCGCGGTCATGATGATCAGTTGCCGGAGTATTCCCATCGCGAACTGACGCCTGAATTGAGCCGAGCCGCGAGGCGACGTCGGCTTGGATGAAGTGTTGGCCCTCTGGCCGACAGTACGGTGCGGCGTCGGTCGGTGCGAGGCCCTCAGCCGATCTGCGGCGCCGGCCAGGCGTTGGCGATCTTGCAGAACAGGCGGGCGGTCTGTTCGGTGTCGTAGACCGCGCTGTGCGCGTCGGCGGCGTTCCAGTCGAAGCCGGCCGCCTGCACCGCGCGGGCCAGCACGGTCTGGCCGTAGGCGATGCCGGCCAGGGTCACGGTGTCGAACACGCTGAAGGGGTGGAACGGGTTGCGCTTGTGGCCGCAGCGGGCCACGGTGGCGTTGAGGAAGTTCAGGTCGAAATGGGCGTTGTGGCCGACCAGGATCGCGCGCTGGCAGCCGTACTTCTTCACCGCCGCGCGTACCGGCGCGAACACGTGGTCCAGCGCCTCGCGCTCGGGCTTGGCGAAGCGGAACGGGTGGTCGAGGATGATGCCGGTGACTTCCAGCGACTTGGGGTCGATGTCGGTGCCGGGCGCCGGCACCACGTGGGCGCTGGCGGTGACGCCGGGGTACAGCTGGCCGAAATCGTCCATCTCGATCGGCACCGCGGCGATCTCCAGCAGCGCATGCCGGTTCCAGTCGAAACCGCCGGTCTCCACGTCCACCACCACCGGCAGATAGCCGCGGAAACGCCGCGACATCGGGGTGACGGCGAGGGGCTGGGAGGGGCTGTCGACGTGATCGTTCATCCGGCAAGGGTAGCAGAGCGCGGCTAAACGACCAGCGCGGTGGCGCTTGCGCACGCCTGGCGAAGGCGAATCACAGCGGCGACACGGGCGCTGCGGAACGGCGGTACGGATGTCCGCAGATCGACGGGGCGGCATTTCAGTCGCACAGCGACAGTCGGCGACGTGGTGTGGGAGCGACTTCAGTCGCGACAGGCTTTACCGGGAATGCCTGTCGCGACCGAAGTCGCTCCCACGAGTGGCCCATGATCCGGTGGACGAAATGCCACGGTGTTCGCCGATCGCGCAGCGCGGCTCAGGCGGGCAGGCGGGTGCCGAGCACGCTGCCCTGCTGGCGCAGGCGCTCGAGCAGCGCGGCACCCTCGTGCAGCAGCGCGGCCGGGTCCTGGCCGTGCTCGGCGGCCAGGCGCAGCAGCAGCGTGCGCCCGCTGTGCTCGCCGGCGCGCAACCGCGCCACCAGGTCGTAGGCCAGCGGCGCCAGTTCGGCGAAGCGGACCTGGCCGTCGGCCTCGCGCCGCGCCAGCAGGCAGGTCGGCTGCGCCGGCGCTTGCTGCGGCTGCCAGGCCGGGCCGATGCGCTGCACCGGCCAGCGATAGCGCAACAGGCGCAGCCAGGGCGACAACTGCACCATGCCGTCGAGCAGGTCGCCGTGCGGATCGTGCGGCGGCACCGCGGCGTCGTCGATCTGCAGTTCCAGTTCGACCGCCTCGTAGTGCGCCAGCTCGGCCAGCCACGGCCGCTGTGCATCGGCGGCGCGCTGCTCCAGGAAACGCACGAACTCGCCGCCCACGCGCGGGAACAGCGGCGTGCGTGCGCGGTGCTCGGCGCAGAAGGCGCGCAGCAGCGCCTGCCATGCAGCCTCGTCGAGGGTGGCGTGCAGCACCGGGAAGTTCGAGGCGAGCAGTTGCGCGATGTTGTCGAAGAACAAGGCGCGGTACACCGCCAGCCGCCGCGGCTCGATGTCCGGCGGCGGCGCGTGCCGCTGCGGATCGCGCAAGTGCAGGGCCAGCGCGAACTGCTGGGCGTGCAGCGACTCAGCCATGCGCCACCCGCGCCGCCTGGACCGGCACGGCCTGCGCCTGTGCGTCGCGGATGCGCTGCACCTCGTGCAGCAGGTCGGGCAGCGGCGGGAACTGGCTGTCGCGTTCCAGCAGGGTCGGGCGCACGCCGTGCAGGCGGTAGGCGGCGTCGAGCAGATCCCAGACCTCGCCAGCCACGGCCGCGCCATGGGTGTCGATCTTCAGCGCGCTGGCGTCGTCGTCGCGATGCCCGGCGATGTGGTACGAGGCGATGCGTGCGCTCGGCATCGCGGCGAGGAAGGCGAGGGCGTCGTAGCCATGGTTGGCGGCGTTGACGCAGACGTTGTTGACGTCCAGCAGCAGGTCGCAGTCGGCTTCGGCCAGCACCGCGGCGACGAACTGCGCTTCGCTCAGCGCCTGGCCCGGCGCGGCGTAGTAGGACACGTTCTCCACCGCGATGCGCCGGCCCAGCGCATCCTGCGCCTGGGCGATGCGCGCGCCGGCATGGCGCACCGCTTCGTCGGTGAACGGCAGCGGCAGCAGCTCGTAGAGCTGGCCGTCGTCGGCGCTGTAGCTGAGGTGTTCGCTGTACAGCGCGACCCCGTGCCGATCCAGGAACTGCCGGGTCTGCCGCAGCAGCTGCATATCCAGGGGCGCCATGCCGCCGAGCGACAGCGACAGCCCATGGCAGCTCAGCGGATGGCGCGCGGCCAGCGTGTCCAGCATCGCGCCCAGGCGGCCGCCGACGCCGATCCAGTTGTCCGGCGCGCACTCGAGGAAATCGAACGCCGCCGGCGGCGCCTGCAGCAACTCCGGCAACAGGCCGCGGCGCAGCCCCAGTCCGGCGCTCGCCGCGGCCAGCGCGCGCGGCGTGGATTCAGCCGCCGCCACCGCACTTGCCCTCGCCGCACTTGCCTTCGGCCATCGCCTTGTCGTCGTGCGCTGCGGTGCCGGCGGACGTGTCCGCCTGGGCCTTGGCGGCGTCCTGCGCATGCGCGCCGCAGCTGCCCTCGGCGTTCTTGGCGTTGCCGGCGTCCGCCGGCCTGGTCTCGGGCCTGGCTTGCGCTTGCGCCGGCGTGGTCGCGGCCGCGCTGGGCGGCGCCGCAGCCTGTGCGCCGAGCGCATAGCCCTGGGCGAGGTCGGTCATCGCCAGCGCGGAAGCGGACAGGCCCAGGCCGCCGAGCAGGACGGCGCCGGCGAGGGCGGCGGATGGACGCGAGGGGACGGACATGCGGACTCTCCAGGCAGGCGGACGCGATGCCGGCATCGCCGGCGGAGGCCGCCAAGCGTACCCGCTGCCGGCGCTCGCCGCATGCGGCGCTGCGCTGCGCGCAACGAAAAAGGCCCCGCCGAAGCGGGGCCCTGTGTTCGCGGCAGGCGCTGGGATCAGCGGCTGTTGGCGATGACGCTGCTGATGACGCCGGTGGCCACGGCGATCAGCACGTACTGGTTGTCGACCCGGCGCCATTCGTGGCCACGCGGCGGCGCCTTCAGGCCACGCTTGCGGTAGTCGGGCACGCGGTCGCCGCGATGATCGGCGGCCAGGCGTTCGCCGCGCTTGTAGTGGCGCGGGCCTTCGTGGCGGCCGTTGTCGTGGCGGTCGTCGCGACGGTCGTCCTGGCGCGCCTGCTGCGGGCCGCGGTGGTCGTCGCGATGGTCCTTGCGGTCCTGATCGCGGTCGCGATCGTGGTCGTCCTGGCCGGCGGCGAATGCGCCGCCGGAGGCCAGCAGCGTCAGTGCGAGGACCGAACCGATGATGCGCTTCATGGTATCTCCTGGGTGGTCGTGGAGAACGGCTCCACGCTTGCCCACACGCTAGTCGCCGGCCGATGAATAGGCGATAAAATTTCCAGGAGATTCAGTGCTTTGCATATGTCGATATGTGTCGCCACGTATCGGTCGCGTGGAGACCGCGTGAACCGCCGCTCAGAGGCCGGAGGTGGTGCTGGTCTCGTCGCGCTTGTCGCGCGGCGGCAGCGGTTGGTCGCCATGCACCAGGAACCACACGTTCTCGGCGATGTTGGTGGCGTGGTCGCCGATCCGCTCCAGGTTCTTGGCCATGAACAGCAGGTGCGTGCACGGGGTGATGTTGCGCGGGTCTTCCATCATGTAGGTCAGCAGCTCGCGGAACAGCGCGGTGTACTGCGCGTCCAGCAGCGCATCGCCCTGGCGGACCCGCAGCGCGGCGTCGGCGTCGTTGCTCTGGTAGGCGAGCAGCGCTTCGCGCACCTGCTGCGCGGCCAGCTTGCCGAGCTGGCGCAGGCCCAGCGTCTGCGGCATCGGCGGCGACATGTTCAAGGCGATCGAGCGCTTGGCCACGTTCGCGGCATAGTCGCCGATGCGCTCGATGTCGGCCGGGATGCGCAGGCCAGCGAGGATCTCGCGCAGGTCGCGCGCCATCGGCCCACGCAGCGCCAGCCGCATCACGTCGTGGCTGATCGCGTGCTCGAGCGCGTCGATCGCCTCGTCGTTGACGACGATGCGCAGCGCGGCGTTGTCGTCGCGACGCTCGACCACGTCCAGGGCCGCTTCCAGCTGCGCCACCGCGGTCTGGCCCATGCGCACGATCTCGGCGGCGATGCGGTGCTGTTCTTCGTCGTAGCTCTTCACGATGTGCTCGTTCGGCTGGGTGTTCATGTCGTGGGTCCGTAGGATTCGTTAGTGTCGCCGCGGCCATCCTGGCATCGCGGGGCTGGCATCGGAGCGTCTTAGCCGAAGCGGCCGGTGATGTAGTCTTCGGTCTGCTGCTTGCTGGGCTGCGAGAAGATGATCTCGGTGCGGTCGTGCTCGATCAGGTCGCCCAGGTACATGAAGGCGGTGTAGTCGGACACGCGCGCGGCCTGCTGCATGTTGTGGGTGACGATGACGATGGTGTAGTCGGTCTTCAGCTCTTCGACCAGCTGCTCGATGCGGCTGGTGGAGATCGGGTCCAACGCCGAGGTCGGCTCGTCGAGCAGCAGCACGTCCGGGCGCAGCGCCACCGCGCGGGCGATGCACAGGCGCTGCTGCTGGCCGCCGGACAGGCCCAGCGCGCTCTGCCCGAGCTTGTCCTTGACCTCGTCCCACAGCGCGCCCTGGCGCAGCGCGTGCTCGACGCGGTCGGCCATGTCCGCCTTGGACAGCTTCTCGTGGTGGCGGATGCCGTAGGCGACGTTCTCGAAGATCGTCATCGGGAACGGCACCGGCTTCTGGAACACCATGCCGACCTTGCTGCGCAGGCGGTTCATCGGGTACTTCGGCGACAGGATGTTCTCGCCGTCCAGCAGCACCTCGCCGCGCGCTTCCAGCTTCGGATACAGCGCATAGATGCGGTTGAAGATGCGCAGCAGGGTCGACTTGCCGCAGCCGGACGGACCGATCAGCGCGGTGACGCGCTTTTCCGGCACCTCGATGTTGATGCCCTTCAGCGCGTGGTACTTGTCGTAGTAGAAGTCCAGGCCGCGCGCGGCCACCTTCACCGGCGATGGCGCCAGCGCGGTGTGCCCGGTGGGCATGGCGATGCGATGCATCGGTGCGGCGTTGTGCTGATCGTTCATGGCCGGTTCCATAGGAGACTCAATCGTTGGAAATCTTGTAGCGGCGCAGCAGCCCGCGCGCGCCGAGGCTGACCAGCAGCACGAACACGGTGAGCACCAGCGCGCCGGACCAGGCCAGCAGCTGCCAGGTCGGGTAGGGGCTGCCGGCGAAGGAGTTCATCACCACCGGCACGCTCGCCATCGGCTGCATGATGTTGTTGTTCCAGTACTGGTTGCCGAACGCGGTGAACAGTAGCGGCGCGGTCTCGCCGCTGATGCGCGCCAGCGCCAGCAGCACGCCGGTGACGATGCCGGCCGAGGCGCTGCGGTACAGCACCTGCATCGTCACCTTCCATTGCGGGATGCCCAGCGACAGCGCTGCCTCGCGCATCTGCGATGGCACCAGGCGCAGCATCTCGTCGGTGGTGCGCACCACCACCGGCAGCACGATGAAGGCCAGCGACAACGCGCCGGCCATCGCCGAGAAGCGCCCGCCGGTCTGCATCACGTACAGCGTGTACACGAACAGGCCGAGCACGATCGACGGCGCCGACAGCAGGATGTCGTTGACGAAGCGCACCACCTGGCCGGTCTTGCGCGCATTGCCGTACTCGGCCAGCCAGGTGCCGGCGGCCACGCCCAGCGGGGTGCCGATCAGCAGCGCCAGGCCGCACATCACCGCGCTGCCGAAGAACGCGTTGGCCAGGCCGCCTTCTTCGCCCGGCGGCGGGGTCATGCGGGTGAACAGGTCGACGCTGATGCCGGCGATGCCCTTGGACACCAGGGTCCACAGGATCCAGGCCAGGAACACCAGCCCGAACAGCGCGGTGAGGCAGGACAGCAGCAGCGCGAAGACGTTGACCACGCGGCGGCGGTTGTACAGGCGATCGGCGATGTCGGCGGCCATCTCAGTTGCCCTCCCGGCGCGACAGTTGCTGCAGCATGAGGCGGGCGATCGCCAGCACGACGAAGGTGACGATGAACAGCACGAAGCCCAGCAGCAGCAGCGCCGAGCGGTAGGTTTCGGTGGCCTCGCCGAAGTCGTTGGCGATCAGCGCGGCGATGGTGGTGCCCGGCTCCAGCAGCGATGGCGACAGCCGCACCGTGTTGCCGACCACGAACGCCACCGCCATGGTCTCGCCCAGCGCGCGGCCCAGGCCCAGGAAGATGCCGCCGATCACCGCCGAGCGGGTGTACGGCAGCACGATGTCCCAGCTCACCTCCCACTTGGTCGAACCCAGCGCGTAGGCCGATTCCTTCAGCCGGGTCGGCACGGTCAGGAACACCTCGCGCATCACCGAGGAGATGAACGGGATCACCATGATCGCCAGCACGAAGCCGGCGGTGAGCAGGCCGATGCCCAGCGGCGGGCCCTGGAACATCGGGCCGATCAGCGGCAGCGTGCCCAGGTGGTCGTTGAGCCAGGGGGTGACGTACTCGGTCATCACCGGCACCAGCACGAACAGGCCCCACATGCCGTAGATGATCGACGGGATGCCGGCCAGCAGTTCGATCGCGGTCCCGACCGGGCCTCGCAGCCAGCGCGGCGCCACTTCGGTGAGGAAGAAGGCGATGCCGAAGCTCACCGGCACCGCGATCAGCATCGCGATCAGCGCGGTGACCAGGGTGCCGTAGATCGGCGCCAGCGCGCCGTACTTGTTCTCGACCGGGTTCCATTCGCTGGAGTAGAAGAAGCTCAGGCCCTGCATCTGCAGGGCATGGCGGCCGCCCCACAGCATCGACAGGGCCGCGCTGGCCAGGGCGACGAGGACGAACACGACGGTGGCGGTGAGCGTCCAGCGGAACAGACGGTCGGCACGGGCGTCGCGCAGGTCGCGCGCGCCGGGCGCTGTGATCACTTCGGGAATGACAGTGGCGTTCATGGGCTCGGTTGTCGCCGGAGCGCGCAGTGGCGCGGTCCGATCGTTGCCGCGGCGGGGGTGGGCCGCACGCGGTGGGTGGCTGCGTCGCTCCCGCGCAGGCGGGAACCCGAAAGTCCGGAAATACGTGGTGCCGATGCGGCGACCGGCGCTGCGTGGCGCAGCGCCGGTCCTGGTTCACATGCGCGGCGCGTGGCGCGTCCGCGCATCCGCTTGCGCCGGCGAGGGCGCAAGCGGCGTCGCGCTTACTTGAACTCCTTGGCCCAGTACGCCTCGATCTGCTGCACCAGTTCCGGCGGCAGCGGCACGTAGTGCAGGTCGTTGGCCTGCGGCTGGCCCTTCTCGAACGCCCACTTGAAGAACTCCAGGGTCGCCTTGCTGCGCGCGGCATCCTTGGGCTGCTTGTGCATCAGCATGAAGTTGGTGGCGGTGATCGGCCACGCCTGCGCGCCGGCGGCGTTGGTGATGACCAGGTTGAAGTCCTTGGCGTTGGCCCAGTCGGCCGACGCGGCGGCCGCGGCGAAGCTGTCGGCGTTGGGCTGCACCCAGTTGCCGGCGGCGTTCTGCAGCGAGGCGTACGGCATCTTGTTCTGCAGCGCGTAGGCCAGCTCGACGTAGCCGATCGAGCCCTTGATCTGCTGCACGTACGAGGCCACGCCTTCGTTGCCCTTGCCGCCGACGCCGCCCGGCCACTGCACCGAGGTGCCTTCGCCGACCTTGCTCTTCCACTCCGGGCTGACCTTGGACAGGTAGTTGGTGAAGTTGAAGCTGGTACCCGAGCCGTCGGAGCGGTGCACCAGGTTGATCTTGGTGGTGGGCAGGGTGGTGCCCGGGTTCAGCGCGGCGATCGCCGGGTCGTTCCAGGTGGTGACCTTGCCGAGGAAGATGTCGGCCAGCACCGCGCCGGTCAGCTTCAGCTTGCCCGCTTCCATGCCGTCCAGGTTGACCACCGGCACCACCCCCCCAATCGCCGAGGGGAACTGGCCGAGGCCGGCGGCGGCCAGTTCGGCGCTGTCCAGCGGCTTGTCGGAGGAGCCGAAATCGACCGTGCCGGCCTTGATCTGGGCGATGCCGCCGCCGGAGCCGATCGACTGGTAGTTGATCTTGTTGCCGGTGGCGGTGTGGTAGTCGGCCGACCACTTGGACACCAGCGGATAGATGAAGGACGCGCCGGCGCCGGAGATTTCCGCGGCGGTCTTGGCGCCGTCGGCCGGAGCGGCCGCGGGTGCGCCACCTGCCGCATCGGCGGCACCCTGCGGCTTGTCGCCATTGCCCGGCTGGCAGGCAGTGACGGCGAAGGCGAGGGCCAGGGACAGGACGGCAAAGCGTGCCGGCTGCAGTTTCATGGGGGTCACTCCGTAGCGAAGAGGGCCGGAAGCTCCGGCGGATGCTCGCTATGAAATGATGTTTTTGTTACAGCCTCATGACGCGGCCGCCTGCGCGTGAAATTGGTCAAGGAAAACAGCGGCTTCGCCCCCTTCTCCCTTGGGAGAGGGGTCGGGGGTGAGGTGTACGGGCGAAGCCACGCGCGGATGGGCGAAATCGCTGCGCTCGTGCTTGCGTCCTGCGATATCAGGCACCGCTTCGCGTTCTCAGGCACCGCTTCACGCCTGCCCTCATCCGCCCTTCGGGCACCTTCCCCCGAACAGGGGGCCATGGTCCCGAGGGGGAGAAGGGAGAGGCATGGTCTCGGTGGGAGGAGGAACAAAAAACGCGGACCCCGTGAGGGGCCCGCGTCGGGTAGCGATCGGCGGAGAGAGAGAACGCCGATCAATACTTCAGGTTGGCCGTCCAGTACGCGTCGATCTGCTTGACCAGCGCGTCCGGCAGCGGCACGTAGTCCAGCTGCTTGGCCTGGGCGTCGCCGTTGGCGTAGACCCACTTGAAGAAATCCTTGGTGGCCTTGGCGCTGGCCGGGTTCTTCGGCTGCTTGTGGACCAGGATGAAGTTGGTCGCGGTGATCGGCCACGACGCCTCGCCCGGGGCGTTGGTCATCACCAGGTAGAAGTCCTTGGCGCTGGCCCAGTCGGCGCTGGCGGCAGCGGCGGCGAAGCTCTCGTCGCTGGGCTGCACGAACTTGCCGGCGGCGTTCTTCATCGCGGTGTAGGACATCTTGTTCTGCAGCGCATACGACAGCTCGACGTAGCCGATGCCGCCCTTGATCTGCTTGACGTAGGCGGCGACGCCTTCGTTGCCCTTGCCGCCGATGCCGACCGGCCACTGCACCGCGGTGCCTTCGCCGACCTTGCTCTTCCAGTCCGCATTGACCTTGGACAGGTAGTTGGTGAAGTTGAAGCTGGTGCCCGAACCGTCGGAGCGGTGCACCACGGTGATCTTGGCGTCGGGCAGCTTCACGCCCGGGTTCAGGGCGACGATCGCCGGATCGTTCCAGGTCTTGACCTTGCCCAGGAAGATGTCGGCCAGGGTCTTGCCGTCCAGCTTCAGCGCGCCCGGGGCGATGCCCTGCACGTTGACCACCGGCACCACGCCGCCGATCACCGACGGGAACTGGGCCAGGCCGGACGCGGCCAGGTCGTCCGGCTTGAGCGGCGCATCGGAGGAACCGAAGTCGACCGTGGCCGCCTTGATCTGGGCGATACCGCCGCCGGAACCGATCGACTGGTAGTTGACCTTCTTGCCGGTGGCGGCGTTGTAGTCGGCCGACCACTTGGACATGACCGGATAGATGAACGAGGCGCCCGCGCCGGTGACATCGGCGGCGTTGGCGGCGAACACGAACGACGCGGCGACGGCGGCAGCCGCGACGCGGGACTTGAGCGAGAGGATCACGGAGGAAGCTCCTGAAGGGTGGTATGCGGGGCACCGCATGCGGTCATTACATAACCGTTCGATGACGGCGCCGGGGCTGGTACATGACGGAAACATGACGCTGCGATGGGGCATGGCGCCGGTGCAGGCGCGGCAGGTGCCGCGCGCTGCACCGGGCCGCGGCGATTACCAGTAGAACTGCGCGCGCGCCTCGAGGATGTTCGGCTTGTCGCTGACGTTGCCGCGGGTGGTGCTGCTGTACTTGCTGCTGTCCACCATCACGTAGTTCAGCGCCAGCTTGAAGTTGGAGCGCCAGTACCAGTTGGCGCCGACCGTCCAGGTGCTCATCTTGCCGCCGAGCACGCCGTCGACCAGCGGTGCGCCGACCGGACGCGCGATCAGGCTGCCGTCGTTGAGGTCGATGCTGTCGTAGCGCACGCCCAGCTGCCACATGCCGCTGGCCGGCTCGTTCGGCAGCGGGGTGGTCGGCACGCCGGCCTTGTAGCCCCAGGTCTCGCCGGTGACGTTCCACACGCCGCTCAGGTACCAGCCGTCGCTGCTGTAGTTGTCGCTGGCGCCGTAGCGCTCGACCTTGGCGTTGTAGTACTCGCCCTGGGCCTTGAACGGGCCGGTGACCCACATCGCTTCGCCGCCGAGCACGCCGATGCGGTCGGTGTTGGTCAGGTTGCCGCTGTCGACCAGGCGCACCGAGGCCAGGTCGGCGTCCGGGCGCGCGCGCAGGCGCAGCGTGTCGGCATCGGTGTCGTAGTTCACGTAGCTCAGGCCGAAGTGCAGGATGTTGCCCGACTCGTTGATCGGCGCGAAGGTGCCGCGCGCGCCGTAGCCGCTGCCGTGCGCCAGGTTGCGGCTCAGCTCGCGGCCGAACACGCTGCCCACCACGCTCCAGTTGTTGTCGCCGAAGCCGACCGCGCCGCCGAGGCGGCGCGCCACCGCGTAGGTGCTGGTGACCGAGGCCTTGGCGATGAAGTCGTTGTTCTTGGTGCTGGACAGTTCTTCCAGGCTGTTGGGCTGCTTGTACTGGCCGATCTGCAGGAAGTTGTTGGCGTTGCCGCCGAACTTGTACTTGATGTTGGTGTCCAGGAACTTGCCGGTGCTGCGCACGGTGGTGCCGTTGTTGGACGACTCGCGCAGGGTGCTGGCGTCGTAGCCCAGGACCCACTCGAAGTTGCCCGGGCCCTTGCCCTTGGCGACCAGCTCGGCGCGGCGGATGCCGAACTCGGCGTTCTTGCCGTTGTTGCCGGTGGTGCCGTTGAGGTCCTGGACGTCGTTGTCGTACCAGTTGCCGTCGGCCTGGACCAGGCCTTCGAAGGAGATTTCCGAGCCGCCGATCACGTCGATGGCGATTTCGGCGTGGGCGGCAGGCGCGAACATCGCAGCGAGCACGGCTGCCGAGAGAAGGGTGCGGGACAGTTTCATGGGTTGCCTGGGCGGTGGAAGATGCGCGCAGGCTAATATGTGAAGATTGCGTAAATGTGACACTTAACGTACACCGGGCGTGCACGCCGGTGCACGCCACCGCGTCATCTGCGCCATTGGACGCGCGCCATGTTGCGTTCCGATGGCGCGCAGATGAAACGCCGCATGCGCTCGCCGCATACGACGAGCATCACAAAGCGCGGCATCGTCTCGCCATCGCACCGTCGATTGGCTCTTTTGTGCGCTGCACCACTTGTCGCTGCCGGACACGCTGGGTAGCGTGGCGGCATGAACTCGCATGCCCGCAAGCGGATGCCGATGCTCGCCGCGCTGTGGTTGCTCGCGCTGCTGGCGCTGCTCGCGCCGTCGCGCCCGGCTGCGACGGCGCTGCCGCTGGCGGTGTCCGAGACCGGTGCGATGGCCGCGCCGGACATGCAGGCGGCGGACGCGCAGGCCGAAGCGCGCAGCCTCGCCGATCAGGCGGCGTACGACGACACGCCGGTGCTGCCGGCGCCGCCGTGGCGGTCGGCGCGCGTTGCGCCGATCTGGCCGGCGCCGGCGCCGCGGCGTGGCGCCGGCACCCATCCGCAACCGCGGTTGCGACCTCCCAGCGCCTAGCCGCTGGATCCGGCCGCGCCCGGCGCATGGCCGCCGCGCTGTCGATCCCATCCGCCGCCCATCTGCGATCGCGTGTCGCGATCGCCGTGCCGGCGCTGCCTTCGCTGTTCGTCCCCGTTCTGCGGCATCCGCCGCGGCGATGCCTTTCCCTTGTCCCGAGGTTTCCCCCATGCAAAGTCTGCTCGATGGTTTCCGCCACTTCCGCCAAGAGGTCTATCCGCGCCAGCGCGGCCTGTTCCGGCAACTGGCCGGCGGCCAGACCCCGCACACGCTGTTCATCACCTGCGCCGATTCGCGGGTGATGCCGGAGCTGATGTTCGCCGCGCAGCCCGGCGAATTGTTCGTCTACCGCAATATCGGCAACGTGGTGCCGCCTTACTCGCAGCACGTCAGCGGCGTGGTCGCGGCGATCGAATACGCGGTGGCGGTGCTGCAGGTGAAGCACATCGTGGTCTGCGGGCATACCGACTGCGGCGCGATGAAGGCGGTGCTCAATCCCGAATCGCTGCAGGACGTGCCGAACGTGGCCGCCTGGCTCAAGCACACCGACAGCGCGCGCCAGGTCGCCGCGCAGCACGGCCATGCCGGGCACGGCGAGGACGCGCTGCACTGCCTGACCGAGGAGAACGTGGTGGCGCAACTGGACCACCTGCGCACCCAGCCGGTGGTGGCGGCGCGGCTGGCGCGCGGCGCGCTGCGCCTGCACGGCTGGATCTACGACATCGCCCATGGCGAGATCCGCGCCTTCGACGCCGAGCACGGGCGCTTCGTGCCGCTGCTGCCGGAAGACGGCAGGCGTCCTCCCGAAGCCACCCCGCGGCCGCGGCTGGCGCCGGTCCTGCGCAACGTCGCGGTCTGAAGGAGACGAGCATGCGAACCATGACACAACCCTCCTTCGCCGGCGCTTCCGCGCTTGCCGGCTATCTGCGCAACGGCCTGTTCGGCCGCGACCTGCTGGCCTCGGTGGTGGTGTTCCTGGTCGCGCTGCCGCTGTGCATGGGCATCGCCATCGCCTCGGGCATGCCGCCGGCGGCCGGGCTGATCACCGGCATCGTCGGCGGCCTGGTGGTCGGGCTGATCGCCGGTTCGCCGCTGCAGGTCAGCGGCCCGGCCGCCGGCCTGGCGGTGCTGGTGTTCGAACTGGTGCGCCAGCACGGCGTGGCCGCGCTGGGGCCGGTGATCCTGCTGGCCGGCGCGATCCAGCTGATCGCCGGGCTGTGCCGGGCCGGGGTGTGGTTCCGCATGACCTCGCCGGCGGTGGTCGCCGGCATGCTCTCGGGCATCGGCATCCTGATCGTGGCCTCGCAGGCGCACGTGCTGATGGACGCGGCGCCCAAGGCGCGCGGCCTGGAGAACTTCGCCGCGTTGCCGGCGACGCTGTGGCGTGCGCTGGACCAAGGCGTGGGCCGCGCCGCGCTGCTGGTCGGGCTCGGCACCATCGCGATCATGCTGGCCTGGGAGCGGCTGCGTCCGCAGCGGCTGCGCTTCGTGCCCGGCGCGCTGCTGGCGGTGGTGGCGGTGACCGCGCTGGTGCAACTGCAGGGCGTGGACGTGCGCAAGGTCGACGTGCCGGCCAACCTGTTCTCGGCGATCCAGACCCCGACCCTGGCGCAGATGCTCGGCGTGTTCGACGCGACGCTGCTGCTGTCGGCCTTCACCTTCGCCTTCATCGCCAGCGCCGAGACCTTGCTGTCGGCGGCGGCGGTGGACCGCATGCACGAAGGCCCGCGCACCCGGTACGACCGCGAGCTCGCCGCGCAGGGCGTGGGCAACATGCTGTGCGGCTTCCTCGGCGCGTTGCCGATGACCGGGGTGATCGTGCGCAGCGCGGCCAACGTGCAGGCCGGCGCCGCCACGCGCGCCTCGACCATCCTGCACGGTGGCTGGCTGCTGGTGTTCGCGCTGCTGCTGCCGTGGCTGCTGCGGATGACCCCGGTGGCGTGCCTGGCCGGCATCCTGGTCTATACCGGGCTGAAGATGGTCAAGCTGGGGCAGGTGCGCGACCTGGCCGCCTACGGCCGCGGCACCGCGGCGATCTACCTGGCGACCACCTTCGCCATCGTCGCCACCGACCTGCTCACCGGCGTGCTGGTCGGTTTCGCGCTGTCGCTGCTGCGGCTGGCGCTGCAGCAGTCGCGGCTGAAGGTTGGCGTGCATGCGCACGAGGACGCCGCCGGCGGCGCCGCCGCGAATGCGGGCAAGCTGCGCCTGTCGCTGGAGGGCTCGGCCACCTTCCTGCGCGTGCCGACCATGGCGCGCACCCTGGAGCGGCTGCCGCCCAACACCGAACTGCACCTGGACGTGGCGCGGCTGCATCACGTCGACCATGCCTGCCTGGAACTGCTGCGCGACTGGAGCCGCAACGCCGCCGCGCGCGGCTGCGCGCTGGTGGTGGACTGGAAGGAACTGGACCGGCGCGTGGAGGGCCAGCGCGCGGCCTAGGCGGGTCGCGTTGTCTGCAGTGCGGCCATCCGGGTGGCTGGCCGGAGGCGTTGTAGGAGCGGTTTCAACCGCGACGAGCGCGGCGGCGGAGTTTCCGATTTCGGAAGGTGTCGCGGCTGAAGCCGCTCCTACGGTGCACCCGGCGACCATCCGAGTGCTGTTGTGGGAGCGACTTCAGTCGCGACGAGCGCAGCGGCGGGTGTTCCGGCTTCGGACGCTGTCGGGGCTGAAGCCCCTCCCACAGTGCACCCAGCCGGCGATCCGACGTTTTTTGTAGGAGCGGTTTCAACCGCGACGAGCGCAGCGGTGGACTTTCCGATTTCGGCATAGTGTCGCGGCTGAAGCCGCTCCTACAGGGGCGTGGCCTGCGATCCGATGGCGGTCAGCCCGGCGTCTTGTCCTTGAACCGGCACAGGTCGCGGATCACGCAGCGCGGGCAGTCCGGCTTGCGCGCCTTGCACACGTAGCGGCCGTGCAGGATCAGCCAGTGGTGCGCGTCGTGCATGAACTGCGCCGGCACCCGCTTGAGCAGGCCGTCCTCGACGGCGCGCACGTCCTTGCCCGGGGCCAGGCCGGTGCGGTTGGCGACGCGGAAGATGTGCGTGTCCACGGCGATGGTCGGCTCGCCGAAGGCGGTGTTGAGCACCACGTTGGCGGTCTTGCGGCCGACCCCGGGCAAGGCTTCCAGTGCGGCGCGCTCGCGCGGCACCTCGCCGGCGTACTGCTCGACCAGGATGCGGCAGGTGGCGATCACGTTCTTGGCTTTCGCGTTGAACAGGCCGATGGTGGAGATGTAGCGCTTCAGTCCGTCCTCGCCCAGCGCCAGGATCGCCGCCGGGGTGTTCGCCACCGGATACAGGCGGCGCGTGGCCTTGTTGACGCCGACGTCGGTGGCCTGCGCCGACAGGATCACCGCGATCAGCAGCTCGAACGGCGTGCTGTAGTCCAGTTCGGTGGTCGGCGTGGGATTGAGTTCGGACAGGCGCGAGAACAGTTCGTGGATCTCGGCCTTGCTCAAGGTGGGGCCGCGCCGTGGCGTGGCGACAGCTGCGCTCATTGCGGCCCCCGCGCGGCGGCCTTGGCCTTGGCCCGCGCCAGGATCGCCGCCGCCGCCGGCGGCAGCGACGGGACCGCGACGGCGACGGTCGCGGGCGGCGCGCGCCGGGCCTCGCGCGCGGCGGCGCGGCGCGCCAGGCGTGCGCTGCGCGCGCGGTGGCGTTCGCGTGCGGCCCAGGCCTCGCGCAGGCGTTGCTGCGCGGCCAGCAGCTGCGCGCGCAACTGCGGATGCGCCGGATCCAGCCGGTCGTCGTCGGCGTCGCCGGCATAGTCCATCAGGCCGCCGTCGATCGCCGCGTCGAGATCGTCGTCGAGCACCCAGCGCAGCAGTTGCAGCGGCGGTGCAGGGGAGGGCGAGGCGGGCATCGGTGCGCGCGGCTCAGCGATTGCGGAACAGCGGCGGGCGCCGCTCCAGGAACGCGCGGGTGCCTTCGCGCATGTCTTCGCTGGAGAACAGCAGGCCGAACTGCGCGGTCTCGTATTCGAGGCCTTGCTCGATCGCCGATTCACCGCCGACCTGGATCGCGTCGAGGATGCCGCGCAAGGCCAGCGGCGCGGCGCCGGCCAGTTGCCGCGCCAGTTGCAGCGTGGCCTCGCGCAGTTCGGCCGCCGGCACCACGCGGTTGACCAGGCCCAGTTGCAGCGCGCGCGCCGCGTCGATCGGCGTGCCGAGCAGGCACAGCTCCAGCGCCGCGGCGCGGCCGGCCAGGCGCGCCAGGCGCTGGGTGCCGCCGAAGCCGGGGATCAGCCCGAGGTTGATCTCCGGCTGGCCGAGCCGGGCGCCGTCGGCGGCGATGCGCAGGTGGCAGGCCATGGCCAGCTCCAGCCCGCCGCCGAGCGCGAAACCGTTGACCATCGCCAGCACCGGCTTGGGCATGCGCTCGATGCGGCGCATCAGGCGCTGGCCCAGTTGCGAGAAGTCGCGGCCCTGAACCGGTGTGAGTTCGTTCATCTCGGCGATGTCGGCGCCGGCCACGAAGGCCTTTTCGCCGGCGCCGGTCAGCACCACCACGCGGATTGCCGGGTCGGCCTCGGCCTCGGCGAAGGCCGCGTCCAGTGCCTGTAATGTTTGCCGATTCAACGCGTTGAGCTTGTCGACGCGGTTCACGGTGACGATGCGGATCGCATCCTGGGTAGCGGTGACGACCGGCGTGCCGGACATGGCCATTCCTGAGATGTAAAAAAAGAGTGAAGGGAACTCCGGCGACGCTTGTTTGTCAGAGTTGCGTCGTCGGTAGCGGTTACGCGCCGCGGCGGCTATCCTAACGCGTCATCTCAGGCGGCACAGGCCGTCCTGTGCCACCACCCTGGAGAATTGTTTGATGAAGTTGCGTTCTATTGCGGTCGCCGTGGCGGCCCTAGCCCTGAGCGGCAATGCGTTCGCCCAGGACACCTCGTCCGAGAAGGGCAAGCTGAGCTATTACTTCGGTTACGACTACGGCAACAACCTTGCCGAACTGTCCGGCCGCGGCGAGCAGCTCGATATCAATGCGGTGGTGAAGGGCTTGCAGGATGCCTACGCCAAGAAGCAGCCGGCGGTTGCCGCCGACCAGCTGAAGCCGGCCGTGGAAGCGTTCCAGAAGCGCGAGCAGGCCCGTGCCCAGCAGGCCAAGGCCGACTACGAGAAGGCCGCTGCCGAGAACAAGACCAAGAGCGACCAGTTCATCGCGCAGAACAAGGCCAAGGCCGGCGTGCAGACGCTGCCCAGCGGCGTGCAGTACCGCGTGATCGAAGCCGGCAAGGGCGCCAAGCCGACCCAGGCCAGCACCGTGCAGCTGGAAGTGGCCGGTCCGTACCCGTTCGGCCAGCGCCCGGCGCAGGCGCGTCCGGCGCAGCAGATCCCGTCGATCAAGGTCAGCGAAGTCGAGATGCAGGCCATGCGCGACACGCTGCTGCAGATGCCGGCCGGTTCCAAGTGGGAAGTGACCCTGCCGCCGGACAAGGCCTATGGCGCCGACCCGCGCACGCCGTTCCCGCCGAACGTGGCGGTGCAGTTCGAGATCAAGCTGGTCAGCGTCAAGTAAGCGCGCTGCACAGTGCATGACCCATTGCGCCGGCGGCGACGCCGGCGCAATTTTTTTGCGGCAGGGAAAGTGCCGCCGCCGGCGAATCGCGCTAGGCTGATCAGGTGTCGAATCCGATGGATCCCGTCCCCCATGCATTGCTCACGCCCTGCATCGGCATCTGCGCCCTCGACGCGCAGGGCTATTGCGCGGGCTGCCTGCGCAGCGGCGACGAGATCGCGCGTTGGCGCGGCATGAGCGAGGCCGAGCGCCAGCGCTACATGCAGGAAATATTGCCGGCGCGCGGCTGGTCGCCGACGCCGGGCCAGCGCCTGGCCGAGCGCGCGCGGCTGCTGCGCGCGCTGCATCCGCTGCAGCTGCCGCCGGGCGGCCCGGGCTGGAACCACCACGAACTGCACGATCTGCTGCCCGACGGCGCACTGGCCGAGGCGGCGGTGCTGGTCGGGCTGCTGCCGCGCGCCGAAGGCACCCACGTGCTGCTGACCCGGCGCACCGACAGCCTGCGCCACCATGGCGGCCAGGTCAGCTTCCCGGGCGGCCGCATCGAGGCCGACGACGCCGACGCGGTGGCCGCGGCGATCCGCGAGAGCGGCGAGGAAATCGCGCTGTCCGCCGCGCAGGTGGAAGCGCTGGGCTATCTGGATCCGTTCGTGACCATCAGCGGCTTCCGGGTGATGCCGGTGGTGGCGGCGATCGATCCGGGGTTCGTGGCGCAGCCGCATCCGGGCGAAGTGGCGGACGTGTTCGAAGTCCCGCTGGCCTACCTGATGGCGCCGGACAACCTGCGCAGCATCGAGACCGACTACCGCGGCCGGCCGCGGGTGGTGCTGGAATACGGCTGGCCGGGGCAGCGGATCTGGGGCGCGACCGCGGCGATCCTGCTCAACCTGCGCCAACGACTGGAGCACGCCGCATGAGCGAACCGTCACCCGACTGGCAACGGCTGGTCGATGCGCCGACCCTGGCCGCCGCACTCGGCCATCCGCAGCTGCGGGTGGTGGATGCGCGCTTCGCGCTGGCCGATCCGCAGGCCGGGCGCCAGGGCTACGCGCAGTCGCATCTGCCCGGTGCGGTCTATGCCGATCTCAACACCGATCTGTCCGACCTGGGCCGTGCTGGCCTGGGCCGGCATCCGCTGCCCGAGGCCGATGCATTCGCGCGGACGCTGGGACAGTGGGGCATCGCGCCGCAGACCCAGGTGGTGGTCTACGACGCCGGCGACGGCAGCATGGCCGCGGCGCGGCTGTGGTGGATGCTGACCCTGCTCGGGCACCGCCGCGTCGCCGTGCTCGACGGCGGCCTGGCCGAATGGCGCCGGCGCGGCCTGCCGGAGACCGATGCCGTCGCCACGCCGGCGCCGCTGCCGGCGTATCCGCAACGCTTCGATACCACCCGCATCGCCGCTGCCGAAGAGGTCGCCGCGCGCCTGCACGAGGCGCCGGGCTGGCTGCTGGATGCGCGTGCCGGCGAGCGTTTCCGCGGCGAGGTCGAACCGATCGATCCGCTCGCCGGGCACGTGCCTGGCGCGCTCAACCGCCCGCTGGGCGAGAACCTGCGCGACGGGCGCCTGCGTCCGCCGCAGGAATTGCGCGCCGAGCTGGAGCCGCTGCTGCAGGGGCGCAATCCGCGCGAGGTGGTGCTGATGTGCGGCTCCGGCGTGACCGCCTGCCATCTGCTGCTGGCGTTGGAACACGCCGGCCTGCACGGCGCGCGGGTCTATGCCGGATCGTGGAGCGGCTGGATCGCCGATCCGGCGCGGCCGCGCGCCAGCGGCTAGCCGCCGCGGCGGGCGCGGCGGCGTGGCGCGAAAGGGGCATGGGGTGGCGAGCAGAGGGGGCAGGGCGATGCGCTGGCGTGGAATGTGGATGCTGACGGCGGCGCTGAGCCTGGCGGGCTGCGGCGAGCGGCCGCGTGCCGCGGGCGCCGATGCCTCGCCGCGCTCGCAGTCCGGCGCGCACTACCGGATGGCGGTGGAGCAGCGCCGCGCGCAGCGCGTGGCGCGGCTGCGCGCGCCGGCCGGCTGGCTCAGCTATACCGGTTCCGGCCGGTTGCGCGGCGGCGTGCACCAGGTGGGCAGCGCGGCGGACAACGACGTGCAACTGCCCGGCGGTCCGGCGCACCTGGGCAGCGTGCGCGTCGACGCCGATGCCGGCGTGTTCTTCGAGGCCGCCGCGGATGCCGCTCCGACCGTGCATGGACAGCCGTTCCGCGCCGGTCGCCTCGGCACCGACGCGGCGCACGGCACCGAGACGCGGCTGGCGCTGGGCGAGCAGGAGTTCTACGTGGTGCGCACCGGCAACCTGTTCGGTTGGCGCTTCCGCGATCCGCACGCGGCCGCGCGCAGCAGCTTCCGCGGCATCGACTATTTCCCGATCGATCCGCGCTGGCGCGTGGTCGCCGACTGGCATCCGGCGCCGGCGCCGCGCGCGATCGTGCTGCTCACCTCGATCGGCACGCCGCAGCCGCTGGCGCTGGCGGGCAGCGCCGAGTTCACCCTCGGCGGCCGCCGCCATCGCCTGCAGGCGCTGCGCGACGACGACGGCAAGCGCCTGTTCTTTCCGTTCACCGACCGCACCAGCGGCCGCGAGAGCTATGGCGGCGCGCGCTATCTGTTCGTCGAGCCGGCGCAGGGCGAGCGCATCGTGCTGGACTTCAACCTGGCGCAGAACCCGCCGTGCGCGTTCACCGCGCACGTGGTGTGCCCGCTGGCGCCGGTCGGCAATCGCCTGGAGCTGGCGGTGACCGCGGGCGAGAAGAACTACGTGGGGCCGCGCTGAGCGGTGCGGCGCCGTGGCAGGAATGCCCGGCAGCGTATAGGAGCAGCTTCAGCCGCGACCGGCAAGCTGATGGCGTGTGTCGCGGCTGAAGCCGCTCCTACAGGGAGCGGTGTCAGTGGCCGGAATGCGCATCCGCCGAAGGCGCATAAGGCAGCAGCGTCACCGCGTCCAGCACCTGCGTCCACGGAAAGCGCGGACCGGGATCGAGCTTGCGCTGCACCTGCAGCGCCGGATCGTCGCTGGCGGGTTCGCGGCTGCGGTCCAGCGCGTCGTGCCCGGCGATGTGGCGCAGCCGCGGCAGCTGCGCCTGCAGCTGCCGCAGCAGCGCGATCAGCGCCTGGATCTGCGCCGGCGGATAGGCTTCCTGCATCGCCTGGTGGCGCGAATCCAGCCAGTGCGGATAGCGCCCGCGATTGACCAGTTCGATGCCCAGCGACTGCGGGTTGTAGCCGCGCACGTGGTGCGCCACCCGCTCCAGCGGCACGTAGCGGTGCACGCTGCCGTCGCGGTCGATGTAGAAGTGGCCGCTGTTGCCGGTGCCCGACGGATACAGCACGCGTTCGCCGTAGGCGCGCGCGCTGGCCAGGTCGGGCAGTTCGGTGCAATGGATCACCGCCAGCTCGATCGCGTCCAGCGTGCGCGCCTGCAGCCGTTCGACGTAGGGCAGGGGGGCATCGTGGATCGGCAACGGCGGGGTCTGCGGCATGCGCGGATGCTAGCATTCGCCGATGACTCTGAATCCCGATAGCCCGCTGGCGACGCTGCTCGCCACGTTGCCGCGCGCCGGACGCGTGGACTGGATAGGCCTGCGCCCGGCGCGCGACGTGCCGATGCTCGAGGTGCAGCACGCGCTGGCGCACGCCGACGGCGGCCTGTTCGGCGATCGCTACGCCGGCCGCAACGGCGCGCGCGGGCTGACCCTGATCCAGGCCGAGCACCTGCCGGCGATCGCCGCACTGGCCGGCCATGCGCAGGTGGCGCCGGCGACGTTGCGGCGCAACGTGGTCGTGTCCGGCATCCCGCTGATCGCGCTGAAGGGGCGCCGCTTCCGCATCGGCGAGGTCGAGCTGGAAGGCGTCGCGCCGTGCGATCCGTGCTCGCGCATGGAGGATGCGCTGGGCCCCGGCGGCTACAACGCGATGCGCGGCCATGGCGGCCTGTGCGCGCGGATCCTGCATGGCGGCACGCTGCGGCTGGGCGATGCGGTGGTGGCGCTGTGAGCCGCGGCCACTGCATCCTCGCGCACGGGTTCGAGAGCGGTCCGGACGCGATCAAGGTCGCGGCGCTGGCCGAGGTCGCGCAGCGCCTGGGCTGGAGCCACGCGCGTCCGGACTTCACCGACCTGGACGCGCGCCGCGAGGTCAGCCAGCTCGGCGACGTGCCGGCGCGGCTGCAGCGCCTGCTGCAGCTGGCGCAGGACGCCGCGCAGCGTGGACCGCTGGTGCTGGCCGGCTCCAGCCTGGGCGCGTACATCGCCGCGCAGGTATCGCTGCAGGTGCCGGTGCGCGGCCTGTTCCTGATGGTGCCGCCGACGCGGATGGGCTGGATGCCGGCGCTGGACGCGGCGCCGGTGCCGATCTCGATCGTGCATGCCTGGCACGACGAACTGATTCCCGCCGCCGAGGTGATCGCCTGGGCGCAGGCGCGCGCGGCGCGGCTGCTGCTGGTCGACGACATGCACCGCCTGGGCGACCACGTCGAGACGTCGGCGCGGGCCTTCGCCGAACTGCTGGAAACGCTGTGAGCGCGGCGCCAGGCCAGGCATGCCGCGGCAACCGGAGGGTCGGATGGAGCTGAAGATTCGCGCCGAAACGCAAGCCGACCACGCCGCGATCGAGGCGCTGACCCTGGTCGCGTTCTTCCGCGTCGCGCACAGCCGCCATGACGAGCAGCAGATCATCGAACGGCTGCGCGCGGACGGTGCCTTGACCCTGTCGCTGGTGGTCGAACACGACGGCTACATCGTCGGCCATGTGGCGGTGTCGCCGGTGCAACTGACCGACGGCAGCCGCGGCTGGTACGCGCTGGGGCCGCTGTCGGTGGGGCCGGGCCACCAGCGCCAGGGACTGGGCACGCGGCTGGTGCGCGAGGCGCTGGCGCAGCTGCAGGCGCTGGGTGCGGCCGGCTGCGTGGTGCTCGGCGAGCCCGCGTTCTACGCGCGCTTCGGCTTCGCGCCCGAACCGGGGCTGGTGCTGCCCGGGGTGCCGGCCGGGTACTTCCAGGCGATCGGTTTCGGCGACCGCCTGCCGCCGGTGGCCGAGGCCGAATACCACGACGCGTTCCTGGCCGGCGGCTGAGCGCCGCCGCCGCGCCGCTGCCGGGCGCGGCGAAACGCGGGTTACCATCGGCGTCCCGATCCACGTCTTGAGGCTTCCTCCGATGCGCCAGTGATGCCGCCGTCTTCGACGGCCTTGTCCGTTCCTGCCGAATGCGGCGGGCGTGACCGGCATCCCTGGAGGTTTCATGACGCATCCCTTGCTCGCGCTGGACAGCGCGTCCTATGTCCTGGCCGATGGCAGGATCCTGTTTTCCGATCTCGATTTCGCGCTCGATGCGCGGCGCACCGGCCTGGTCGGCCGCAACGGCGTCGGCAAGAGCGTGTTGGCGCGCCTGCTCGCCGGCCAGCTGGCGCCGAGCGGCGGCCACTGCCGCCGGCACGGCCGCGTGCACTACCTGCCGCAGCAGATCGTGCGCGGCGCCGACGCCACGGTGGCGTCGCTGGCCGGCGTGCGCCCGGCGCTGGACGCGCTGGCGCGGATCGAGGCCGGCAGCACCGATCCGGCCGACTTCGACGCGCTCGGCGAGCGCTGGGACATCGCCCAGCGCCTGCGCAGCGAACTGCAGCTGTGCGGGCTCGGCCACCTGTCCCCGCAGCGTCCGGCCGCCGAACTCAGCGGCGGCGAGGCGATGCGCGTGGCGCTGCTCGGCGCCTGGCTGTCCGCGGCGGACGTGCTGATCCTGGACGAGCCGAGCAACCATCTCGACCGCGACCAGCGCCGGCAACTGCAGCAGCAACTGCAGCGCTGGCCGCACGGGTTGCTGGTGATCAGCCACGATCGCGCGCTGCTGCAGGACATGCAGCGCATCGTGGAGCTGTCGTCGCTGGGCCTGCGCGACTATGGCGGCGGTTACGCGTTCTACGCGCAGTGCAAGGCGCAGGAGCAGCAGCAGGCGCTGGCCGAACTGGAGCGCCGCAAGCACGAGCGCCGCCGCCAGGGCGATGCGCTGCGCGAGCAGCAGGCGCGCCAGCAGCGGCGCAGCGCACACGGCCGGCGCCAGGCGCAGGACGCCAACCAGGCGCCGATCCTGCTCGGCCGGCAGCGGCAGCGCAGCGAGCACAGCGCCGGCAAGCACCAGCAGCAAGCGGCTGCCGCGCAGGCACGGCTGTCGGCGCAGGTGCGCGAGGCCGCGCACGCGGTCGAGGCCGCGGCGCCGGTCGTGCTGTTCGCGCCGACGCCGGCTGCGGCGGCCGGGCGCACGGTCGCCGAACTGCACGGCCTGCGGCTGCCGTACGCGCCGCCCGCGCGCGCCGCGCTGGACCTGTGCGTCGGCGGCCGCCAGCGGATCGGCGTGGTCGGGCCGAACGGCAGCGGCAAATCGACCCTGCTGCGGGCGCTGGACGGCCAACTCGCGCCGCTGGCCGGGCGCTGCGAACTGCGCGCGCCGAGCGCCTACCTGGACCAGTCGCTGCGCCTGCTCGATCCGGCGCTGCCGGCGCTCGCGCAGCTGCAGGCCGCCAATGCCGTCGCCGACGTGGCCGAACTGCGCACGCGGCTGGCCCTGCTCGGCCTGGACGCGCAGCGCATCGGCGTGCCCAGCGGACGGCTCAGCGGCGGCGAGCGGCTCAAGGCGGCGCTGGCCTGCGCGTTCTACCGCGCGCCGCCGGCGGAACTGCTGTTGCTGGACGAGCCGGACAACCACCTGGACCTGGACGCGCGCGAGGCGCTGCGGCAGGTGCTGCTGCAGTATCCGGGCGCGTTGCTGGTGGTGTCGCACGATGCCGCGTTCCTCGACGGGCTGCGCCTGGACACGCGCCTGCAGGCCGATGCCGAGCGCTGGCGGCTGGCGCCATGGTGAGCGCGCGCCACGCGCGGTGGGCGGCGGCGGGCGGGCGCCGATCGCGCCCCGGGCTGGTAATGGCGGGCGCGATGGCCGACCATTCGCGTCTTCCCGTCCGCTGCCGCCGCCCGCCCGTCGCGGGCCGCGCTGCCGCGATACGCGCGGGGCGGGCCCGGCGCCCGCCCGCGCATTCCTCCTTCCTCGTGTGGTCCGCATTCCCGTGAAATTCTTCGTCTCCTGCGCCAAGGGCCTGGAATACCTGCTCGTCGACGAGCTGCTCGCGCTCGGCGTCGCCAAGGCCACCGCCACCGTGTCCGGGGTCAATGCCGAGGGCGCATTGCGCGATGCGCAGCGCGCGGTGCTGTGGTCGCGCCTGGCCAGCCGCGTGCTGTGGCCGCTCGACGAATTCGAGTGCCCCGACGAGACCGCACTGTACGCCGGCGTGGCCGCGCTGCCGTGGCGCGAGCACCTGACCTCGCAGCACACCCTGGCGGTGGACGCGCACGTGTCCGGCACCGCGATCACCCACGCGCGCTACGCCGCGCAGCGGGTCAAGGACGCGGTGGTGGACACGCTGCGCGGGGAAGGCCTGGAACGGCCGTCGGTGGACGTGGAGGATCCGGACCTGCGCCTGAACCTGTCGCTGCGCAAGGGTCGCGCCACGCTGTCGGTGGACCTGGGCGGCGGCTCGCTGCACCGGCGCGGCTGGCGCCAGGTGCAGAACGCCGCGCCGCTGAAGGAGAACCTGGCCGCGGCGGTGCTGCTGCGTGGGCAGTGGCCGCAGCTGTACGCGCAGGGCGGTGGCCTGCTGGACCCGATGTGCGGCAGCGGCACGCTGCTGATCGAAGGCGCGCTGATGGCCGCCGACGTGGCCCCCGGCCTGCTGCGCGGCGATCTCGCCGCCGCGCGCCGCGGCGATGCCGGGCCGCTGGAGTTCAGCGCCGCGCCGAGCCGCTGGCTGGGCTTCGACCAGGACGCCTGGCGCGCGCTGCTGGGCGAGGCGCGGCAGCGCGAGGCCGCCGGCCGCGCGGCGCTGCAGCCGGTGATCCATGGCGGCGACATCGATCCGCATGCGATCCGCGCCGCGCGCGAGAACGCGCAGGCGGCCGGGGTCGCCGCGGCGATCGTGTTCGAGGTGCGCGATGTCGCCGACCTGCGCACGCCGGCGCAGGCGCTGGGCACGGTGGTGTGCAATCCGCCCTACGACGAGCGCCTGGCCGCCGACACCGCGCTGTACCGGCGCCTGGGCGAGGCGCTCAAGCGCGCGGTGCCGCAGTGGCGCGCCAGCCTGCTGTGCGGCAATGCCGACCTGGCCTACGCCACCGGCCTGCGCGCGGCCAAGAAGTACCAGATGTTCAATGGCGCGCTGGAATGCCCGCTGATCGTCTGCGACCCGATCGCGGTGGCGCAGCGCGAGCCGGCCGATGCGCCGCGCGCGCTCAGCGACGGCGCGCAGATGGTGGCCAACCGGCTGCGCAAGAACCTGCGCAAGTTCAAGACCTGGCGCGCGCGCGAGCAGATCGGCTGCTTCCGCGCCTACGACGCCGACCTGCCCGAGTACGCGGCGGCGATCGACGTGTACCAGGAAGACGGCGGCCAGGCGCGCACCTACCTGCACGTGCAGGAATACGCCGCGCCGGAAGAGATTCCCGATGCCGACGTGCGCCGCCGCCGCAACGAACTGCTGGCCGCGGCGCGCGAGGTGTTCGCGGTGCCGGCCGAGCGGATGGCGCTGAAGTCGCGCGAGCGCGGCAAGGGCGGCAGCAAGTACGGCCGCTTCGAGCAGCGCGGCGAATTCCTGGTGGTGCGCGAGCACGGCGCGCTGCTGCGGGTGAACCTGTTCGATTATCTGGATACCGGCCTGTTCCTGGACCACCGCCCGCTGCGCGGGGCGATGGCGCAGCAGGCGCGCGGCAAGCGCTTCCTCAACCTGTTCTGCTACACCGGCGTGGCCAGCGTGCAGGCCGCGGTGGCCGGCGCCGATTCCACCACCAGCGTGGACCTGTCGGGCACCTACCTGCAGTGGTGCGCCGACAACCTGGCCTTCAACGGCAAGGGCGGCGCCCAGCACCGGCTGGTCCAGGCCGACGCACTGACCTGGCTGGAGGCGGAGAAGAACCGCTACGACGTGATCTTCTGCGACCCGCCGACCTTCTCCAACTCGGCGCGTGCCGAGGATTTCGACATCCAGCGCGAGCACGTGCGGCTGTTGCGCGCGGCGGTGGCGCGGCTGATGCCGGAGGGCGTGCTGTACTTCTCCAACAACTTCCGCCGCTTCAAGCTGGACGCGGAGGCGCTGGCCGAATTCGCGCTGTGCGAGGAGATCACCGCGCAGACCATCGCCCCGGATTTCGAGCGCAATCCGCGCATCCATCGCGCCTGGCGCCTGCAGCGGCGCTGAGGTGGGCTCCCCTGCAGGAGCGGCTTCAGCCGCGACCGGGCGTCACCGGTAATGCCCGGTCGCGGCTGAAGCCGCTCCTGCAGGGGCAAGGGTGCAGGCAGGCGGAAACAGCTGCGCGTGGCGGGCGGCTCAGCTGTCGCGATGCCGCGTCGCGGAACGCGCGCTGGCGCGATGCGGCACGTCCTCGCCCGGTTCGCGTTCGCTCCAGTAGTCCTGGATCTGCAGGATCTGCGGCAGGATCGCGCTGAACAGGGTCACCAGGCGCGGCTCGAACTGCGCCCCGGCCTGTTGCTGGAACAGGTCCATCACCTTCGCCAGCGGCCAGGCGTCCTTGTACGGGCGCTGCGTGGTCAGCGCATCGAACACGTCGGCCAGGGCCACGATCCGCGCCGACTCGGGAATGCGTTCGCCGGCCAGGCCGGCCGGATAGCCGCTGCCGTCCCAGTGCTCGTGGTGGTGCAGCGCGACCTCGGCGGCGAGCCGGAACAGCGGCGCGCCGCTGCGGCTGAGGATGTCGTAGCCGATCTGCGGATGCCGCTTCATCACCGCCCATTCGTCCGCATCCAGCGGCCCGGGCTTCTTCAGGATCGCGTCGGGGATGCCGATCTTGCCGGTGTCGTGCATCGGCGCGGCCTGCTCGAGCAGCTTGGCGTCCTCGCCCGACCAGCCGGCGGCGACCGCCAGCGCACGCGCATAGGCGGCCATGCGCCAGATGTGGGTGCCGGTGTCCGAGTCGCTGTAGTGGCCGGCCATGCCCAGCATCTGGATCGCGTCGCGGTGGCTGCTGGCCAGGCTGGCGGCGCTGACCAGCGACAGGTGGGTGCGCACCCGCGCGCGCAGGATGCTCGGCGAATAGGGCTTGGTGATGTAGTCCACGCCGCCGGCCTCGAAGCCGATGCTCTCGTCGGCATCCTTGTCCTTGCCGGTGACGAAGATGATCGGGATCGCCGCGGTGCGCGGGTCCTGCTTCAGGGTGCGGGCGATGGTGTAGCCGTCCAGGTCGGGCAGGTCGACGTCGAGCAGGATCAGCGCAGGCCGGTGCTTGACCACGGCGCGCAGGGCCTCGGCGCCGTTCTTGGCGAAGGTCAGCGCGTAGTCCTCGCGCAGGATCTGCCGGATCAGGGCCAGGTTGCTGGCTTCGTCGTCTACGCACAGGATGGGGGGCTGGACCATCGTCGTTCCTTGTCGTGTGCACCCAACGGCAGCCGGACCGGGCCGGCGCGGCGGATGCTATTGGGGTGCATCGGCTTGCCAGCGCCTGACTTTAGCCTCTGCCTCGCGGAAGGAAAAACTCTCGACCAACTGCTTCAGCTCCGCGGCCATCGCCGCCGGCAGCGAGGGCGCCAGCCCGTGCAGCATCCGTTCCACGCGGTCCGGGTCGTCGCTGTCCAGGGCCTGCAGCAGCAGCTGCAGTTGCTGCTGCAGCGGCAGCGCGGAGGCGGTGCCGTCGTCCGCGGCCGGGGCCGCCGGCAGCGCCTGCGCGGCGGCCGCCTCGGCCTCGGTCTCGGCGACGAAGCGCTGGATCGCCGCGGCGGTGATGGTCATGGCCATGTCCAGCGCCGCGATCATGGGGCCGGCCTGCGCCGGCGCTTCGCCGAGCCGTTCCTCCAGCGCGGCGCTGGCCGCGACCAGCGCCGGCAGCGCCAGCGAGCCGGCCGAGCCGCGCAGCTTGTGCACGTAGGAGATCGCCGCAGCCGGCGCCTGCGGATCCAGCAGCGCCTGCAGCGTCGCCGCCGGATCGGGGTTGTCCTGCAGCAGCTTCAGCAGGTAGCGCTGGTAGGGCGCGCGTTCGGTCCACAGCCGCTGCGCCTGCGCGGCGTCGAGCAGTTGCGGATCGGCCGTGGGCCAGACCTCCGCGGCGGCCACCGGCAGCGGCTCGAGCGGCGGCGGCGAGCGCAGCGGCAGGAACTGGCGGATCACCGCGATCAGTTCCTCGACCTGGAAGGGTTTGGCGATGAAGCCGTTCATGCCGCTGGACAGGGCCAGCTCCTGCTGCTGGCGGTAGGCGCCGGCGGTCAGCGCGATCACCGGCAGGCCGGCCAGGCGCGGGTCCTCGCGCAGCAGGCGGGTGGCTTCGTAGCCGTCCAGGGTCGGCATCTGCACGTCCATCAGCACCAGCTGGAAGCGGCTGGGATCGCGCCGCAGCCGCTGCAGGGCCTGTTCGCCGTCGTGGGCCAGTTCCACCAGCGCGCCTTCGCCCTCGAGGATGCGCTGCGCGACCTCGCAATTGATCTCGCTGTCGTCCACCACCAGCAGCCGCGCGCCGGCCAGGCGCGGCGTGCCGTCGCCGCTGAGCAGGGGTGCCGGGCCGTCGCCGCGGCGCCGCGCCAGCAATGTGGCGATGGTGCGGTACAGCGCCGAGGCGGTGACCGGCTTGGTCATCACCGCGTCCACGTCGCTCGGCGCGTAGTGCTGTTCCTCCAGCAGGCGGCGCTCGTAGGCGGTGACCATGACGATGATCGGCTGCCGGTCCGGCGCCGATTGCGCGCGGATGCGCTGCGCCACCCGCAGCCCGTCCAGGTCGGGCATGCGCCAGTCGAGCAGGATCACGTCGAAGCCGTCGCGCTCCGGGCCGGCCGCGGCGATCGCGTCGGTGCCGTTGGCCACCGCTTCCACCTGCCAGCCGAAGCCGCTGGCGATGCTGGCCAGGTTGCTGCGCACCAGGTCGTGGTCGTCGGCGATCAGCACCCGCCGCGCTTCCGGATGTTCCGTCTCCGCGGCCGGCGCCGGCAGCACCGGGAAGCTGATCGCGAAATAGAAGTCGCTGCCGCGGCCGGGCGTGCTCTGCACCTCGAGCTGGCCGCCCATCAGTTCCACCAGGCGCCGGCTGATGGTCAGGCCCAGGCCGCTGCCGCCGTAGCGGCGGCTGGTGGAGGTGTCGGCCTGCAGGAACGGCGAGAAGATCAGGCTCTGTTTCTCGCGCGGGATGCCGATGCCGGTGTCGCGCACCGAGAAGAACAGCTTGATCTTGCCGGGTTCGGCGCTGGGGAAGCTGCGCACCGACAGCGCCACTTCGCCCTGCTCGGTGAACTTGATGGCGTTGCCGACCAGGTTGATCAGCACCTGGTTCAGGCGCAGCGCATCGCCGCGCAGCCAGCGGCAGCCGGCCGGCAGCGGTTCGACGATCATCTCCACCGGCTTGGCGCTGATCGCCGAGGTCATCAGCGCGGCGATGTTCTCCAGCAGCTGGTTCAGGTCGAACGGTTCCGATTCCAGGTCGATGCGCCCGGATTCGATCTTGGAGAAGTCGAGGATGTCGTTGATGATCTCCAGCAGCGTGCGCGCCGACGCGTCGCTCTTCTGGATCATGTCCTTGGCCGCCTGCGGCAGCTCGCTGTGCTGCAGCAGGTACAGCATGCCCAGGATCGCATTCATCGGCGTGCGGATCTCGTGGCTCATGTTGGCCAGGAAATCGCTCTTGGACTGGTTGGCGGTTTCCGCCGCGTCGATCGCCAGGCGCAGTTCGCGCTCGTGGCGCTTCTGCTCGGTCAGGTCGACCGCGATGCCGAGGTAGCCGATCACCTGGTCGTTGTCGTCGCGCAGCGTGCTCAGCGTCAGCAGCACCGGGAACGGGCGCCCGTCCTTGCTGACGTAGGTCCATTCGCGGGTGTCGCTGCGCCCCAGCGTGGACAGCGCGGCCACCGACTCGAACGCCGGCGCCACCGCCATGCCCGATTGCGCGGCCATGCGCTCGGCGCGGCTGGCCAGCTGCTCCGGATCCAGGAACAGGCCGGTGGCCTTGCGTCCGATCATCTCGTGCGCGGGGTAGCCGAGCATGGTCTCGGCGGCGGGGTTGAACAGGGTGATGGTGCCGTCCGGGTCGGTGGCGACGATCGCGTAGCCGGCGTTGGCCAGGATCGCGCGCTGCAGCGCCGAATAGGTGACCAGTTCGCTGGTGCGCTGCGCCACCTGCTGTTCCAGGGTGGCGTTGAGTTCCAGCACGCGCGCCTCGGCACGCACCCGTTCGGACACGTCGTGCAGCAGGTGCGAGTGGCCGACCACGTCGCCGTCGTTGTCCAGGATCGGCGAGGCGCTGGCCAGCACGCTGACGCGATGGCCGTCGCGATGGCGTAGCTCGCGCACCTGCGTGCCGTTGCCGGTGGAGTCGCGCACCTGCGCGCCGAGCAGGTCCTGCAACGGTTGCCCGATGGCCTGGGTCGGGGCGTAGCCGAAGATGCGTTCGGCGGCCGGATTCCAGTGGGTGATGCGGCCATCCGCGTCCTCGGCGACGATCGCCTCGCTGGAACCGCCGACCAGCGCCGCCAGCTGGCTCTGTTCGCGCAGGATCAGGTCGCGGCGGTGGCGGCCGGTCAGGTACAGGTACAGCAGCGCGGCGAGCAGCACGGAGATGCCGCCGACCAGGCCGCCGGCCAGCAGCGGCGAGGTCTGGTTGAGCGAGCGCACGAAGCCCGGCGTCGCCTGCGCGCCGAGCAGCCATTGGCGGCCGTAGATCGGCAGGCTGCGCTCGGCGCGCAGTCCGGTGGGCGGCGTCTGCGCGGCGGCGGCGTCGCGATAGAACGGTTGCGCGCTGTTCTCGCTGTCGGCCAGGGTCAACAGCAGTTCGTGGGCATGGTTGGGCGAGGACACCAGCACTTCGGCGATGTTCAACGGCGCGTAGGCCCAGCCGGTGGTGGCCTGCCAACGTTGCTCCGGGGTCTGCAGCGGCAGGTCTTCGCGGTAGACCGGCAACAGCAGCAGGAAACCGCTGTTGCCGACCCCGGGACTCTGCACCAGGCGGACCGGCGCGGTGATGGTCGGCTTGCCCGAGCGCGCCGCGGCGATCGCCGCCGTGCGCCGCGCCGGCTCGGAGGCGATGTCGAAGCCCTGCGCGGGATTGTTGAGCCGCAGCGGCTGGATGTACAGGATCACGAAGCGGTCGCCATCGTGCGGCGTCATCTGGCGGATCTGCAGCGACGGTGCGCCGTCGCTGCGTGCCTGCTGCAGGAACGCGGCCTCGTCGGCCTGCGCCACCCGGCGGATGTAGCCGAAGCCGCGCACGCCGGGGAATTCGCGCCGGTACTCGCGCGAGTCGCTGTAGCGCTGGAAGCGCTCGCGGCTGATGTGGTCGCCGCCGGCGGCGATCACCGCGCCGCGCGCGCCGCGCAGGCCGTGTTCGTAGACGTTCAGGCGTTGCTGCAGCTCGCCGGTGACGTGCGTGGTCAGCTGCTGGAAGCGGTCGCGGGCCTGCTGCAGGTTGCGTTGCTGCAGGAAGCGCGCGAGCAGCGCCGCCGCCAGCAGCCCGAGGACCAGGACCAGCACCGCGGCGCCGAGCGCCGAACGCGCAGGGCCGGCAGCGGGTGTCCAGCGGTTCTTCGACATGCGCCCCTTTCCTTTGGCGAACGCTGGCGATGCGCGGGCATCGGCGTCCTTCCGGTCCGTACGGGATGGCCTTCACGGTTGCAGCGCGGCCCCGTCCCGACCGCGCATGCCACGCTAGCGCGATCGCTGCCGCCGCACCAGCCCCTGCGCTGCGCTGCCGGGGCGAACGTCTACGACCTTCATGGAATCAGCGTGACGGCTGCGTGCAGCGTGACCCCGATCAGGCCGCCGACCAGGGTGCCGTTGAAGCGGATGTACTGCAGGTCGCGGCCGACGCTCAGCTCCAGCTGTTCCACCAGGTGGCGTTCGTCCCAGCCCTTCACGGTCTGCGCGATGTGCTCGGTGACGCCGCTGCGCAGGCGCTGGGTCAGTTTCTCGGCGCCGCCGAGCAGGTGCTGGTTGAGCGCCTCGCGCAGCGCGCTGTCCTGGGACAGGGATTGCCCGAATGCGGCCAGCGAGCGCTGCAAATGCTGCACCAGCACACCGTCGCCGCGCGACAGGTCCTGGCGCAGGCTGGCGTGGATCTGGTCCCACAGGCCCTGCACGTAGTCCTGCACGCCGGGGTGCTCGATCAGGCGCTGCTTCATCGCCTGCAGCTTGTCGGCGGTGGCCGGGTCGCTGCGCAGCCGCTGCACGTAGCCGCCGAGCCAGCGCTCGTAGTCCTGGCGCAGCGGATGCTGCGGCTGCGACAGCACGTCCTGCAGTTCGTCCAGCAGCGCGTGCGCCAGGCGCTCGGCCAGGGTGTCGGCGATGCCTTCCACCGGCTTGACCCATTCCACCGTGCCGACCAGCTTGGGCCATTCGCGGCGCGCGTACTTCACGATCATCGCCGACACGCGCTGCTTCACCGCCGCATCGTCCAGGTGCCGGCCGAGCCGGGTCAGCGCTTCGTCGAGCAGGGCCTGGTGGCGGCCGTCGGCGGTGAGCAGGCCGAGGATCTCGCCGGCGGTCGCGGCCGCGTTCCATTCGTGCAGGCGCGCCACCACGAAGCCGTGGATGCGGCGCCGCACCGCGGCCTCGTCGAGCAGGTCCAGCGCCTGCAGCGCCCAGCCGCGCGCCAGCTCGGCCAGCTTGCCGGCCTGCGCCGGTTCGGCCAGCCACTGGCCCAGCCGCGCCGCGGGATCGAACGCGCTGAGCTTGGCCAGCAGCGCCGCCGGTTCCAGGAAATGGTCGCGCACGAACACCGCCAGGCTGTCGGCGATGCGCGCCTTGCCGTGCGGGATGATCGCGGTGTGCGGGATCGGCAGCCCCAGCGGATGGCGGAACAGCGCCACCACCGCGAACCAGTCGGCCAGCGCGCCGACCGTGGCGGCCTCGCAGAATGCGCCGATCCAGGCCCAGGCGCCGTGCATGCCCATGACATGGCTGAGCAGGAAGCCGGCCAGCATCGCCAGCAGCAACAGCGCCGCCAGCAGTTTCATGCGCCGCAGCTGCGAGCGGCGCGGATCTGGCGGCATGGTTTGTTCGGAAGACGCGCTCATGTGGGCGAGTTTACGCAGCGCGCGGTTAGGACGGTTTCATCGGAGCGGCCGTCACCGGCGTGCGCGCGAACGTCCAACGCCGGCACGCCCAGCGCGCCGGCCGGCCAGGCGCGGCGCTCCGGCACGGCGCCGTCGCGGGGGCATGGCCGGGTGCTGGACGGCATGCTAGGTTCGCCTCCGGGCCACTTGCCGAACGCGCGCCATGCTCGCCGATCACACCCCTGCCGGTTTTTTCATCGCCGTCGACGACATCGACCGCGCGCGCGCCTTCTACGAGGGCATCCTGGGCCTGCGCTGCCAGGGCTTCGACGGCTTCGCCCTGAAATTCGCGGCCGGTCCGATCAACCTGCGCATCGTCACGCCGCCGGCGCGCGTCGCCGCCGACTACACCGTGTTCGGTTGGGAGAGCGCCGATATCGGTGCCGATGTGGCCGCGCTTGCGGCCAGGGGCGTTGCGTTCATCCGCTACCCGTTCTTCGCCGACAGCCAGGACGCGCAAGGCATCTGGACCGCGCCGAACGGCGACAAGGTGGCCTGGTTCCGCGATCCGGACGGCAACACCCTGTCGCTTGCCCAGCACGCCTGAAGCGTGTCGGCACCGCGGCCTGCGCACCGCGCCGGATCGCGCGAGCTTCAGCGCCCGGATCAGCCCTGCAGCCGCGCGCGCAGTGCCGCCACTTCCTCGCGCAGCGCCCGGTTCTCGGCGTCCAGCTCGGCCACGCGCTGGCGCAGCGCGGCCAGTTCGCTGTCGCCCTGCGCTGCGTCGCCATCGCCATCCCGTTCGGTGGCCGCCGTGTCGCGCGGCTTGCGTTTGGACTCGCGGGCGCGCTTGGCCGCCTGCTTGAGTTCGTCCTTGCCGGCCATGGCCGCGGCGCGCTGTTCGTCCTCGGGCAGGCTGGCCACCGCCGCGGCGGCGTTGATCGAGATCGCGCCGGACTTCACCGCTTCCACCACTTCGGCGGTGGCCTGCTTCTGGATCTTCTCGATCTGCACCACCTGGCTGTTGCTGAGCCGCGCGGCGCGGGCCAGCTCGGCGCGGCTCAACGGCGCCGGCATCGCCTCGCTGCGCGCGCCGTCTGCGCCGGCAGGCGCATCGGCCCAGGGCGCGGCATCGTCCTGCGCCTCGGCTGCGGCGCCATCGGCGGCCGCCGTGGACGCCTCGGCGGCGCGGCTGCGGCGTTCGGCCAGGATCTCGCGCTTGCGCAGCGCCAGCACGCCGCGCTGGAAATCGGACACGCTGCGCCGGCCCAGGTGCTGGTCGATCATCCACAGGTGCACGTCCTGCAGCGACTGGAAGCGGGTGTTCTGCACGGTCTGGAACGGCAGCCCGTGTTTCTGGCAGATGCCGTAGCGGTTGTGGCCGTCGACCAGGATCTCGCCCCACAGCACCAGCGCATCGCGGCAGCCTTCGGCGAGCAGGCTGCGCTCCAGCGCCGCGTACTCGTCGGCGGTGAGCGGATCGATGTAGGCCTTGAGGTCTTCTTTGACGACGATGTTCATCGGGCACGGCACGGTGTTGCGAGGGGGCCGGCATTGTAGAGGGCCGGGATTGGGGATTGGCGGATTCGGGATTCGCAAGAGCGCAACTCTTGCGTCTCCCGCACTGCGGGCGTGCCTTCCGGCCCAATCCCGAATCCCGAATCCCGAATCCCGGCTCGCGCAGCGAGCCTCACCCCACCACCACCTCGCTGATCTGCATCACCGGGGTCAGGTCGGTGTAGTTCTTGATGTCGCCGAGGATCTCGTCGGCATGCGGGCCGAAGCCGGCCTGGAACGCGTCCACCGAGTCGCTGAAGATGTGGCACATGCCGACATAGGTCGGATCGCTGCCGGGGGCGCCGCCGGACAGGCCCTTGTCCACGGTGTAGCCCTTGCAGGCATCGCCCATGCGCGCCTGCAGCAGCGGCATGTGCGTGTCGCGGTAGTAGTCGTGGTCGAAACGGGCGCCTGGCGTGTACGGGTACATCACGCTGACCTTGATCATGGAGCGACTCCTGTGGCTGCGGCGGTAGGATCGGGGGTCGCGCAAGGCTACACCGTCGCGGCGCTGCGCCCGTGCTGCGTTGCGGCGCTGCGCTTCTAGCGCATCGTCGGCATCGCGAACTCGGCCGCTTGCGCCGCCGCCGGCCAGCGCGCGGTGACGGTCTTGAGCCGGGTGTAGAAGCGCACCCCGTCGGGGCCGTGCACGTGCAGCGGGCCGAACAGCGAGCGCTTCCAGCCGCCGAAGCTGTGGAACGCCATCGGCACCGGGATCGGCACGTTGATCCCGACCATGCCGGCCTGCACGCGCCGGGCGAAGGCGCGCGCGGCGCCGCCGTCGCGGGTGAACACCGCCGCGCCGTTGCCGTACTCGTGCGCGTCGATCAGCTGCAGCGCGGCGTCGGCGTCGGCCACGCGCAGCACGCACAGCACCGGGCCGAAGATCTCCTCGCGGTAGATGCGCATGTCGGCGCGCACGTGGTCGAACAGGCTGCCGCCGAGGAAGAAGCCGCCGGCCTGCGCGGGCGCTTGCGCGTCGCGGCCGTCCACCACCAGCGTGGCGCCGTCGGCCACGCCGCTGTCGATGTAGCCGCGCACGCGTTCGCGGTGCGCGGCGCTGATCAGCGGGCCCATGTCCGGTTCGTCGGCGCCGGCGCCCAGGCGCAGCGCGGCCACCCGCGGCGCCAGTCTGGCCACCAGCGCATCGGCCACCGCATCGCCCACGCACACCGCCACCGAGATCGCCATGCAGCGTTCGCCGGCCGAGCCGTAGCCGGCGCCGAGCAGGGCGGCGGCGACGTCGTCCAGGTCGGCGTCGGGCAGCACCACCAGGTGGTTCTTGGCCCCGCCCAGCGCCTGCACGCGCTTGCCCAGCGCGCTGCCGCGCGCGTACAGGTCGGCGGCGACCGGGGTGGAGCCGACGAAGCTCAGCGCCTGCACCTGCGGATGCGCGAGCAGCGCATCCACCGCCGGCTTGGCGCCGTGCACCACGTTGAACACGCCGTCCGGCAGGCCGGCCTCGTGCAGCCAGTCGGCCAGCAGCAGCGAGGCGGACGGATCGCGTTCGGACGGCTTGAGCACGAAGCTGTTGCCGCAGGCCAGCGCCACCGGCAGCATCCACAGCGGCACCATCGCCGGGAAGTTGAACGGGGTGACCCCGGCGACCACGCCCAGCGGCGCGTATTCGCTCCACGCGTCCACGCCGCGGCCGACATCGACCGAATGCTCGCCCTTGAGCAGGTGTGGAATGCCGCAGGCGAACTCCACCACCTCCATGCCGCGGGTGACCTCGCCGCGCGCATCGGACACCACCTTGCCGTGCTCGGCGCTGATGCAGCGGGCCAGCGTGTCGGCATGCCGTTCCAGCAGTTCGCGGAAGCGGAACATCACCCGCGCGCGCTGCAGGGGCGGGGTCGCCGCCCAGGCCGGGAACGCCTGCGCGGCGGCGGTCACCGCCATCCCGACCGCATGCGCGTCGCCCAGCGGCACGCGCCGCGCCACCGCGCCGCTGGCCGGATCGAACACCTCGGCATAGTCGCCGTTGCGGAAATCGACGCGGCGGCCGCCGATGTAGTGGGACAGGGACTCGTTCATGGTCGGCAATCCTCGAAGGAAACTCTCAGCCCAGCGCGTCCAGCGGCCGCACGAACTCCTGTCCCAGCGCCTGCGCCACCGCGCGGTGGGTGAGCTTGCCGGCGTGCACGTTGAGGCCGTTGCGCAGGTCCTGGTCGTCGCGCAGCGCCTGCAGGCCGTGCTCGGCCAGCTGCAGCACGAACGGCAAGGTGGCGTTGGTCAGGGCGAAGGTGGAGGTGCGCGCCACGCCGCCGGGCATGTTGGCCACGCAGTAGTGGACGATGCCGTCGACCTCGTAGGTCGGCTGCTGGTGGGTGGTGGCGTGGCTGGTCTCGAAGCAGCCGCCCTGGTCGATCGCCACGTCCACCAGCACCGAGCCCGGACGCAGCAGCGCCAGCTGCGCGCGCGACACCAGCTTGGGCGCGGCGGCGCCGGGGATCAGCACCGCGCCGATCACCAGGTCGGTGTGCGGCAGGCATTGCTCGATCGCGTCGCGGGTGGAATACAGCGTGGTCAGCTGGTGGCCGTACAGCTCGTCGAGGTACTTGAGCCGTTCCAGCGAGCGGTCCAGCACCGTCACCCGCGCGTGCAGGCCCATCGCCATGCGCGCGGCGTTGATGCCGACCACGCCGCCGCCGATCACCAGCACCTCCGCCGGCGCGACCCCGGGCACGCCGCCGAGCAGCACGCCGGAGCCGCCCTGCGCCTTTTCCAGCGCATGCGCGCCGGCCTGGATCGCCATGCGCCCGGCGACCTCGCTCATCGGCGCCAGCAGCGGCAGCCCGCCGTGGCCGTCGGTGACGGTCTCGTAGGCGATCGCGGTGCAGCCGGAGCGCAGCAGCGCATTGGCCTGCGCCGGATCGGGCGCCAGGTGCAGGTAGGTGAACAGCAGTTGCCCGGGACGCAGCAGCGCGCATTCCTCCGGTTGCGGCTCCTTGACCTTGACGATCATGTCGGCCTGCGCGAACACGCTGGCCGCGTCGTCGGCCAGGCGCGCGCCGGCGCGTTCGTAGTCCGCGTCGGTCAGGCCGATGGCCTGGCCGCCGTCGCGCTGCACCAGCACCTGGTGGCCGTGCAGCACCAGTTCGCGGACCCCGGCCGGGGTCAGCCCGATCCGGTATTCGTGGTTCTTGATCTCTTTCGGGACGCCGACCAGCATGAGCGGTTCTCCAGGCATGCGGCGCGCGTGGGGAGCGCGGAGCGGGTTGGGTGGGCGGGGGTCAGGGCGTGCTGCGGATCATGTCGGCCAGCACCGCGAAGATCCGGTCGATGTGCTCGCGCTCCACGATCAGCGGCGGCGACAGCGCGATGGTGTCGCCGGTGACGCGGATCAGCAGGCCGGCGTCGTGGAAGCAGCGCTCGAAGATCTCGTAGGCGCGCGCGCCGGGCGCATCCTTGCGCGATGCCAGTTCGATCGCGCCGATCAGGCCGAAATTGCGGATGTCGACGACGTGCGGCAAGTCCTTCAGCGCATGGATCGCCTGCTGCCAGTAGCCGCCCAGTTCGATCGCCTTTTCGAACAGCTTCTCTTCGGCATAGGTATCCAGCGTCGCCAGCGCCGCGGCGCAGGCCAGCGGATGGCCGGAGTAGGTGTAGCCGTGGAACAGGTCGATGGCGCCGGCCGGACCGTGGGCGAAGGCGTCGTGGATGGCGTGCGAGACCAACACCGCGCCCATCGGCACGCAGCCGTTGGTCAGGCCCTTGGCGGTGGTGATCAGGTCCGGGGTCACGCCGAAGCGCTGCGCGGCGAAGGCCTTGCCGACGCGGCCGTAGCCGGTGATCACCTCGTCGAAGATCAGCACGATGCCGTGCTTGTCGCACAGCTCGCGGATGCGCTGCAGATAGCCCAGCGGCGGCAGCACCACGCCGGCCGAGCCGGAGATCGGCTCGATGATGACGGCGGCGATGGTCGAGGCGTCGTGCAGCGCGACCAGCCGCTCCAGGTCCTCGGCCAGCTCCACGCCGTGCGCCGGCAGCCCCTGCGAGAACGCGTTGCGCTCGATGTCCAGGGTATGCCGCAGGTGGTCCACGCCGGGCAGCAGCGGGCCGAACCATTTGCGGTTGTTGGGCAGCCCGCCGACCGAGATGCCGCCGAAACCGACCCCGTGGTAGCCCTTCTCGCGGCCGATGAAGCGGGTGCGCTGGCCCTCGCCGCGGGCGCGGTGGTAGGCCAGGGCGATCTTCATCGCGGTGTCCACCGACTCGGAGCCGGAGTTGGTATAGAACACATGGTCCAGGCCGGGCGGGGCCAGTTCGACCAGGCGCTCGGCGAGCACGAACGGCAGCGGCGAGCCCATCTGGAAGGTCGGCGCGAAATCCAGCGTGGCGATCTGCCTGGACACCGCCTCGACGATGCGCGGCCGCGCGTGCCCGGCATTGCAGCACCACAGCCCGGCGGTGCCGTCGAGGATCTGGCGCCCGTCCACGCTGCGGTAGTACATGCCTTCGGCCGAGGCCAGCAAGCGCGGCCGCGCCTTGAACTGGCGATTGGCGGTGAACGGCATCCAGAACGCATCCATGCCGTCCGGCGCCTGCGTGGCCTGGGCGGCGTAGTGGTCGGCCAGCGCCTGGGAGGAGGGGGGCGACTGAGGGCTCATCACAGGCTCCACGCGAGAGGGGTGTTGAAAAAACTTTACACCAACCCGGCCTGCGGTGGCGGGGTGCCCGCTCCAGGGCAGCACGCCCTGAAACCACATCGCGATACCCCCGCCCTGGGCCGGCGTATCGGGCGCACGGCGCGGCGCGCGGCAAATTGACCGCCGGGACCGGGTGTGTAAAGTATCCGGCAACACCGTCCAGGCTTTCCTCATCACGCGATGGATATCGGCGCCCGCCTGCACCGGGTTCGCACCGCCCACGGGCTGAGCCAGCGCGAGCTGGCCAAGCGGGTGGGCGTGACCAACAGCACCATCTCGCTGATCGAGCAGAACAAGGTCAGCCCCTCGGTGAGTTCGCTGAAGAAGGTGCTGGACGGCATCCCGATCTCGCTGGCCGATTTCTTCACCCAGGACCTGGACATCGGGCCGGCCGATGCGCCGTTCTATGGCGTCGACGAGCTGCCCGACGTGGGCAGCGACGGCATCCACTACTACCTGGTCGGCGGCCATCGTCCGCAGCGGCAGATGTGCATCCTGCGCGAGGTGATGCCGCCGGGCAGCGACACCGGCACCGCGATGCTGGTGCACGAAGGCGAGGAGGGCGGGGTGGTGGTGGCTGGCGAGGTGGAGATCACCGTCGGCGCGCAGGTGCGCGTGCTGCGGGCCGGCGAGGGATACTATTTCGAGAGCCGGGTGCCGCACCGGTTCCGCAACGTCGGCAGCGAGGCGGTGGTGATCGTCAGCGCCAATACCCCGGCCACGTTCTGAGCCCCGCCCGCGCCGCGGCGCGGGCTTCCGCTCCGCCGCAGCCGCACGACCCGCAGATCCGTTCCTTCCTCCCGACCCGGAGTTTCCGATGACCGCACCCCGCACCCGCGATGCATGGCAGGCGATGGCCGACGCGCTGCAGCTGCGCACCCAGTCCTTCATCGACGGCCGCTACGTCGATGCGGCCAGCGGCAAGACCTTCGACTGCATCAGCCCGATCGACGGCCGCGTGCTCGGCCAGGTCGCCGAGGGCGGGGCCGAGGACATCGAACGCGCGGTCGCCGCGGCGCGGCGCAGCTTCGATGCCGGGCACTGGTCGCAGGCCAAGCCGGCGCAGCGCAAGAAGACCCTGCTGAAGCTGGCGCAGCTGGTCGAGCAGCATGCCGACGAACTGGCGCTGCTGGAATCGCTGGACATGGGCAAGCCGGTGCGCGACGCGCGCAGCGTGGACGTGGCCGCCACGGTGCGCTGCCTGGCCTGGACCGGCGAGGCGCTGGACAAGCTCTACGGCGAAGTGGCGCCGACCGGGCAGGACGAACTGGGCCTGATCACGCGCGAGCCGCTGGGCGTGGTCGGCGCGATCGTGCCGTGGAATTTCCCGCTGCTGATGGCCGCGTGGAAGATCGCCCCGGCGCTGGCGGCGGGCAATTCGGTGGTGCTCAAGCCCTCGGAGAAATCGCCGCTGAGCGCGCTGCGCCTGGCCGAACTGGTGGCCGAGGCCGGCATTCCCGACGGCGTGTTCAACGTGGTGCCCGGGTTCGGCAGGAGCGCCGGCGAGCCGCTGGCCCTGCACATGGACGTGGACGGGCTGGTGTTCACCGGCTCCACCGCGGTCGGCAAGCGCCTGCTGCAGTGCGCCGGGCTGTCGAACATGAAACGCGCGTACATGGAGTGCGGCGGCAAGAGCCCGAACCTGGTGTTCGCCGACGCGCCGGACCTGGAACAGGCGGCGCAGGCCGCGGCCGGCGCGATCTTCTACAACCAGGGCGAGGTCTGCACCGCCGCGTCGCGGCTGCTGGTGGAGCGCTCGATCAAGGATGAGTTCGTGGCCCGCGTGGTCGCCGCCGGGCGCACGCTGCAGCCGCGGCATCCGTTCGACGACGATGCGGCGATGGGCGCGCTGGTGGACGAGGCGCAGACCAACCGCGTGCTCGACTACATCGCGCGCGGCAACGAGGAAGGCGCGCGGCTGCTGCTCGGCGGCACGCGCGTGGAGGTGGTCGCCGGCGGTTGCTACGTGGAGCCGACCATCTTCGACGAGGTCGGCCACGAGCACACCATCGCCCGCGAGGAGATCTTCGGCCCGGTGCTGTCGGTGATCGCCTTCGACGACGAAGCGCACGCGCTGCGCATGGCCAACGACAGCGACTACGGCCTGGCCGCGGGCGTGTGGACCCGCGACATCGGCCGCGCGCACCGGGTGGCGCGCAAGCTGCGCGCCGGCAGCGTATGGGTCAACTACTGGGACGGCGGCGACATGACCGCCCCGTTCGGCGGCTACAAGCAATCGGGCAACGGCCGCGACAAGTCGCTGCATGCGTTCGACAAGTACACCGAGATGAAGGCGACCTGGATCAATCTGGCGGTTTGAGCCGGGATTCGGGATTGGGGATTGGGGATTCGCAAGTGCGCAGCACTGCGCTGTTCTGTAGGAGGGGCTGCGGCCCCGACGCTTTACTGGTCACGCGTCGGGGCTGAAGCCCCTCCTACAGGAAGCGCGGGTCGCATCCCGAATCCCGAATCCCCAATCCCGGCTCAAAAACCCGCTCCACAAGGCAGGCGAAACAGCCCTGGCGCGCATTGTGCAGATGCAGGTAGCGCACGCGCGGATCGGCGAAGGCCTGCTCGATCGCCATGGCCACCGTTTCGCCGGCATGCACGTCGGCGGCGACCATCATGTCGGCCGCATCGTAGCCGCGCAGCGAGATCAGGCGCCGGCGGATCGCGGCGGGTACCTGGTCCGGCAGCGCCGCCGCGGCCTGCGCGTGGCGGCGCACGTAGATCGGCCCGGCGGCGCGGTACGGCGTGTCCGCCGGCTGGTGCCGGTAGTGCAGCAGCAACAGTTCCTCGCCGGGCCGCGCATCCTCCAGGCTGACCCGGCATGGGAAGCCCGGCGACTGGTCGGCGTGGACGCGGCGCGCGCCGTGCGCGTGCAGCTGCGCATCGTCGAGGTCGAACAGCGGCGCGAATGGCGCGGCGGGCAGGCCGATGCAGACGAAGCTGGACATGTGCGCTCCAGGAGACGATCGAGCGCGCAGCATGCCCGCCGCCGCGGCCGCATGCTGGCCGGATCCGGACACGGCAGCGGCGGCCGGTGGCGGTGAAAGGGCACCGGCGTCGCATCGCCGCACGCGAGCGCCTCGATCAGGCATGCCACCGGGTGCAGCCGACGCCGTCGTTGCGTTGGGCTGGGTATCGCCGCTGTGCGGGCAGGGCGCGTGCGGGTTGCGCGCGACTCAGTCCGGCACGTAGTCGGCAAAGGTGACCGGATGTTTGGGATCGGCGGCGTCCACCTTGTCCGTGGTCTTCGTCAGCGCATCGGCGTCCGGCGCCGGATCCGAATTCAGCTGCCAGCTCTGCCGGATCCGCTTGTGGAACACCCAGGTCTTGCGCTCGGGCACGTAGCGGAAGGTAATGAAGTAGGTCCAGTGCTGGCCGCAGGAGACGCCGTTCTGCACGGTGAAGTAGCGGCCCTTGGCCGCGAACGGATCGTCGCTGTCGGTGAAGGGGTCGCACTGGCCGCCATCGTCGCGCTTGAGCACCACGTGGTCGTTGCGCGCGGCCAGCCGGTAGTGGCCATCGGCCTGCTGCACGAAGATCAGCAGCGGCCGAGCCGGCGCCGGCTCGCGCTCGGCTTCGCCGCGTTGCTGCAGCGCCACCAGGTAGTCGGCGCGGCCGTCCCCGTCCAGGTCGGCGCGCAGCTGTTCCAGCGGCAGGTAGCCGGCCGGCAACTGGCGCAGCACGTCGGCGGGCAGGTCGGCGGCGCGTGCGCCGTGCGTGGCGAGCAGCAGGAGGCCGGCGGCGGCGACGCGGAACGGCATGGGCATTGGCATGGGAACGTTTCGGCTGCGAAAGGGCGCAAAGCCTAACCGACGCGACAGGCAAAAGGCGGATTGCGCCGCCGTCGCGCCGGTGCGCGCCGTCGTTTCCTGCGCGGATTCGCCGAAGCGTCCTGATTCCGAACAGGCGTGGTCGACAAAAGCCCCGGGACCGAAGCCCCTCCCACAAGGAGCACCGAACAGTCCAGGCTCAGCCGCCCAGTCGCCTGCTTCCCAATCCCGAATCCCCAATCCCGGCTCACAACAACCCGGCAAACGCCTCCGCCAGGCCCTGCACGCGCCCGCAGTCGTGCGCGTCGTAGCCGGGCAGCAAGCCGAGTTCGTGCTGGAACGTCTCGCTGCGCAGCAGGTCCACGATCGGGGCCAGCTGGCCGCTGTCCAGCGCGTCGCGACGGCACAGCAGGAAGTAGCGCTCGCTGACGATCGGGATGAAGTCCAGGCCGTAGCGCCGCGCCGGCGGTTCCAGGCCGAAGCCGGCATCGGCCTGGCCGCTGGCGACGTAGGCGGCGACCGCGGCATGGGTCAGTTCTTCCATGTGCGGGCCATGCAGGCCGCCGGGCGACAGGCCCTGGCGCGCCAGCAGGCATTCCAGCAGCAGGCGCGTGCCCGAGCCGGGCTGGCGCTGGATGAAGCGCACGTCGTCCCGCAACAGGTCGGGCAGGGCGTGGATGCGCTTGGGATTGCCCGGCGCCAGCACCAGGCCCTGGGTGCGCGTGGCCAGGTGCAGCACGCAGTCGCCGTGCGGATCGAGCCGGTCGCGGTAATGGCCGAGCAGCTCGTGCTCCAGTTCGCCGATCGGCAGGTGCAGGCTGGCCAGGTCGCAGGCGCCGTCGCGCAGCGCGGCCAGGGCGTCGTCCGGGCTGCGGTACTTCAGTTCCAGCGGCGCGCCGGCCAGGACCATGCAGCGGCGCAGCGTCTCCACCCCGAAGCCGTGCGAGGCGTGCAGGCGCAGCGGCGCCGCTTCCTGCCGGAACACCCGCTCCAGCTCGGTCTCCAGTTCGCTGGCCAGGCTTTCCAGGGTCGGCGCCAGGCGCGCGGCGATGCGCTGCTCGGCCCACACCAGGCGTTCGCCGATCGGCGCCAGCTGCGCGCCGCGGCCGCGGGTGGCGCGCAGCAGCGGCTGCCCGAACAGACGCCGCGCCTCGCGCAGGGTGCCCCAGGCATAGCGGTAGGACAGCCCGGTCTGGCGGCAGGCCGCGGCCAGCGAGCCGGTGCCGCGGATCGCCAGCAGCAGTTCCACCAGCCGCGGCGGCAGCCGCTGTCCGTCCTCGGTGCGCAGTTCCCACTGCGGCTGGATCGTCACCTTGTACATGCGGGGTGCGGCTCGCAATCGGCTTTCTACAGCCGATTATTAGACCATCCGACGCTCGGCGCCATGGCGCTTTCGTACTACGCTCGCCGCGCGCCTTCGCGCCGGCCATGCCGCCGCCGAGGCCGTGCCGTGGACAGGCAATATGCGCTCCATCACATAAAGACGCCGATGCACCTGAGGGGAACCGAATGAGCAACTCGAGCAGCGCGGCCAGCGCCGCGCACACCGCCTCCGCCGGCCTGTTGTCGAAGGAACGCATCGTCGCCGGGCCGGGCTTCAACCGTTGGCTGGTGCCGCCGGCCGCGCTGGCGATCCATCTGTGCATCGGCATGGCCTACGGCTTCAGCGTGTTCTGGCTGCCGCTGTCCAAGGCGCTGGGGATCACCGAGGCGGTGGCATGTCCGCCCGACATGGGCTTCCTGGCGCGGATCGTGTCGGCCAGCTGCGACTGGAAGATCAGCGAACTGCAGTGGATGTACACGCTGTTCTTCGTGCTGCTGGGCTGCTCGGCGGCGCTGTGGGGCGGCTGGCTGGAACGCGCCGGCCCGCGCAAGGCCGGCGTGGTCTCGGCGCTGTGCTGGTGCGGCGGGCTGGTGATCTCGGCGCTGGGCATCCATCTGCACCAGATCTGGATGCTGTGGCTGGGCTCGGGCGTGATCGGCGGCATCGGCCTGGGGCTTGGCTACATCTCGCCGGTGTCGACCCTGATCAAGTGGTTCCCGGACCGCCGCGGCATGGCCACCGGCATGGCGATCATGGGCTTCGGCGGCGGCGCGATGATCGGCAGCCCGCTGGCCGATGCGCTGATGCGCCATTTCGCCGGCCCCGACTCGGTCGGGGTGAAGGAGACCTTCCTGGTCATGGCGGCGCTGTATTTCGTGTTCATGATGGCCGGCGCGTTCGGCTACCGGGTGCCGCCGAGCGGCTGGACCCCCGCCGGCTGGACCGCCCCGGCGGCCAGCGCCAACGCGATGATCACCGCCCACCACGTGCACGTGAAGAAGGTCTGGGGCATCCCGCAGTTCTGGTTGCTGTGGGGCGTGCTGTGCCTGAACGTGTCGGCCGGCATCGGCGTGATCGGCATGGCCTCGCCGATGCTGCAGGAGGTGTTCGGCGGCCGCCTGATCGGCGTGGACGCCGGCTTCGGCAGCCTGGACACCGCGCAGCTGGCGGCCATCGCCGCCATCGCCGCCGGCTTCACCGGCCTGCTCAGCCTGTTCAACATCGGCGGCCGCTTCTTCTGGGCCAGCATGTCCGACAAGCTCGGCCGCAAGCACACCTACACGGTGTTCTTCGTGCTCGGCATCGCCCTGTACGCGGCGGCGCCGTGGGCCGGCAAGGTCGGCGGCAGCGCGCTGTTCGTCGGCATCTTCTGCGTGATCCTGTCGATGTACGGCGGCGGCTTCGCCACCATCCCGGCCTACCTGGCCGACCTGTTCGGCACGCAGATGGTCGGCGCCATCCACGGCCGCCTGCTGACCGCCTGGGCCACCGCCGGCATCCTCGGCCCGGTGGTGGTCGGCTACATGCGCGAGTACCAGCTGGGCGTGGGCGTGCCGCCGTCACAGGTGTACAACACCACGATGTACATCCTGGCGGGCATGCTGGTGCTGGGCCTGATCTGCAACCTGCTGGTGCGGCCGGTGGCGGCCAGGCACTTCATGACCGCGCAGGAGCTGGCCGCGGAGAAGCAGCTGGCGCACGAGAAGGTCGGCAGCAACGGCCAGTCGGCGCTGGATGCGGCGCAGCTGGCGCAGGTCGGCCATGGCGGCAATCCGCTGCTGGTGGCGCTGGCCTGGCTGGCGGTCGGGGTGCCGATGCTGTGGGGCATCTGGGTCACCCTGCAGAAGGCGTTCGTGCTGTTCCACTGAATTTGCGGAAGGGAGGCGTCACCATGTACTCGCGTGCGTCTTCCCGGCCCGGCGCCGTCGCGCGCGGCGTGCGCCGCCATCGCGACGGGCGCACCGAGCTCACCCAGGACCTGGTGGCGGCCGAGGTGCCGGTGGCGTTCGCCTACAACGGCGAGCCGTTCGTGGTGATGATGGCCACCCCGGAGGACCTGCACGACTTCGCGCTGGGCTTCTCGCTCAGCGAGGGCATCGTCGAGGCGCCGGCGCAGTTGCGCATCCTCGGCGTGGAGACCTTCCTGGAAGGCGTCTCGCTGCAACTGCAGATCCCGCCCGCGCATGCCGCGGCCTTGCAGGCGCGGCGGCGCAACCTGCAGGGCCGCAGCGGCTGCGGGGTGTGCGGCAGCGAATCGATCGAGGCGGTGCTGCGCGCGCCGCGGCCGCTGCCGGCCGGCAGCGCGATCGCGCCGGCGGCGCTGGCCCGCGCCCTGCGCGAGCTGCGCCAGCAGCAACCGCTCAACGCGCTCACCGGCGCCACCCATGCCGCAGGATGGGCCGACGCCGACGGATGCGTGCGGCTGGCGCGCGAGGACGTCGGCCGGCACAACGCGCTGGACAAGCTGATCGGCGCGCTGGCCACGGCCGGGCTGGACCCGGCCAGCGGCTTCGCCGTGGTCACCAGCCGCGCCAGCTACGAGATGGCGATGAAGGCCGCGCAGGCCGGCATCCCGCTGCTGGCGGCCATTTCCGCACCCACCGCGCTGGCGATCGCGCTGGCCGACAGCGCCGGCCTGACCCTGATCGGTTTCGCCCGCGACCACGACTACGTCGTCTACAGCCATCCGCAGCGCCTGTATCAGGCCGAGCACGCCGGAGAGCCCGCATGAGCAAGAAGACCATCCAACCCTATACGCAGCCGGCCGGCGGCTGGGGCGCGTTGCGCGCCGTCGCCAAGCACCTGATGCAGCAGGACGTGGCGGTGCAGGGGGCCAAGACCCTGTTGCACGCCAACCAGCCCGACGGCTTCGACTGCCCCGGCTGCGCCTGGCCCGACCGCGACCACACCTCGACCTTCGAGTTCTGCGAGAACGGCGCGAAGGCGGTGGCCGCCGAGGCCACCGCGCGCCGCGCCACCCCGGCGCTGTTCGCGCAGTACAGCGTGGCGCAGCTGGCCAAGTACAGCGACTACTGGCTGGAAGGGCAGGGCCGGCTGACCCATCCGCTGCGCTACGACAGCGCCAGCGACCACTACGTGCCGGTGGGCTGGGACGAGGCGTTCGCGCTGATCGCGGGCCATCTCAACGGCCTGGCCTCGCCGGACGAGGCGATCTTCTACACCTCCGGGCGCACCAGCAACGAGGCCGCGTTCCTGTACCAGCTGTTCGTGCGCGAGTTCGGCACCAACAATTTCCCCGACTGCTCGAACATGTGCCACGAGCCGTCCGGCACCGCGCTGAGGTCGCAGATCGGGGTCGGCAAGGGCACCGTGTCGCTGCACGACTTCGAACTGGCCGATGCGATCTTCATCTTCGGCCAGAACCCCGGCACCAACCATCCGCGCATGCTCGGCGAACTGCGCCAGGCGGCCAAGCGCGGCGCGGCGATCGTGTCGTTCAATCCGCTGCGCGAGCGCGGCCTGGAGAAGTTCGCCGATCCGCAGGACAAGCTGCAGATGCTGCACAACGGTTCGACGCGGATCTCGTCGGACTACTTCCAGCTCAAGATCGGCGGCGACCTGGCCGCGGTCAAGGGCATCATCAAGCACGTGCTGGAGCGCGATGCCGAGGCGGCGCGCGAGGCGCGGCCGCGGCTGCTGGACCTGGACTTCATCACCCAGCACACCGCCAACTTCGACGCCTTCGCCGCGGAGGTGATCGCCGAGCCGTGGGCCACCATCGTCGAGGAGTCGGGGCTGGGCGAGGCCGAGCTGCGCCATGCCGGCGAGATCTACCTGAAATCGGAGCGGCTGATCGCCTGCTGGGGCATGGGCATCACCCAGCACAAGCATTCGGTGGCGACGATCCACATGATCGCCAACCTGCTGCTGCTGCGCGGCCACCTCGGCCGCCCCGGCGCCGGCGCCTGCCCGGTGCGCGGCCACAGCAACGTGCAGGGCGACCGCACGATGATGATCTACGAGCAGCCGCCGGCCGCGTTCCTGGACCGCCTGAAGACGGTGTTCGGCTTCGAGCCGCCGCGCGCGCCCGGCTTCGACACCGTCGGCGCGATCGAGGCCATGCTGGACGGCCGCGCCAGGACCTTCTTCGGCATGGGCGGCAACTTCGCCACCGCCACCCCCGACACCGAGGCCACGCACCGCGCGCTGCGCCGCTGCGACCTCACCGTGCACGTGACCACCAAGCTCAACCGCAGCCACCTGGTGCACGGCCGCGACGCGCTGATCCTGCCGTGCCTGGGCCGCACCGAGATCGACATCCAGGAGGGCGGGCCGCAGAGCGTCAGCGTCGAGGACTCGATGAGCATGGTGCACCTGTCGGCCGGCATCAACCCGCCGGCCTCGGCGGAGCTGCTGTCGGAGCCGGCGATCGTCGCGCGCCTGGCCGAGGCCACGCTCGGCGCGCGCAGCGCGATCCGCTGGCGTTGGCTGGTCGCCGACTACGACCGCATCCGCGACCTGATCGCGCAGGTGTTCGAGGACTTCGCCGACTTCAACGCGCGGGTGCGCGTGCCCGGCGGCTTCCGCCTGTCCAACAGCGCGCGCGACCGCGTGTGGACGACGCCGGAAGGCCGCGCGGTGTTCAAGGTGCATGCGGTGCCGACCGACAACCCGATCCACCGCGCGCGCCGCCAGCGCCCCGGACAAGTGGTGTTCACCCTGGCCACCACGCGCTCGCACGACCAGTACAACACCACCATCTACGGCCTGGACGACCGCTACCGCGGCGTGTTCGGCGAGCGCCGGGTGTTGTTCATCAATGCCGCCGACATCGCCGACCTGGGCCTGCAGGCCGGCGCCTGGGTCGACCTGGAAAGCCTCGGCGAGGACGGCGTGCAGCGCCGGGCCAAGCGGTTCCTGCTGGTGGAATACAACATCCCGCGCGGCTGCCTGGCCGCCTACTACCCCGAGACCAACGGCCTGGTGCCGCTGTCCAGCTTCGCCGACGAGGCGCGCACGCCGACCTCCAAGTCGATCCCGGTGGTGGTGACCCCGCACCTGGCCGAGGCCGCCGACGCGGTGCCGCGCGACATCGGCGTGGCGCTTGTCCGCTGATCCGGCGCTGACCCGGGCGCTGCTCGAGGCGCTGGCGCCGGAACCGGAGGGCATCGCGCTGGCGCGCCTGTGCAAGCGCCTGGGCGTGCGCATGAGCGTGCTGCTGCGCACCCTGGCCTGGCTAGGCGAGGCCAATCTGGACGGACGTGCCGGGCCGGGCTGGATCCGGGTGGAGACGCGCGGCGAGCGCGAGGTGGCGGTGCTGACCGCCGCCGGGCGCGCGCAGCTGCCGCGCTGAGCGCGGCGACGCGGCGCTGCGGGGCCACGGCCGATCTGCCAGAATCGGCCGGCTTCCCGTCGATCCCGAGCCCATGACCGCTGCCGCGCTTCCCGTTTCGCCCGTCAATTCGCCGCGCCGCGTGCTGTTGGCCAGCCTGGTCGGCACCACCATCGAGTTCTTCGACTTCTACATCTACGCCACCGCCGCGGTGCTGGTGTTCCCGACCCTGTTCTTCCCGGCCGGCGACGCCGACGCGGCGCGGCTGCAGTCGCTGGCCACGTTCGCGGTGGCGTTCGTGGCGCGGCCGGTCGGCTCGGCGCTGTTCGGCCATTTCGGCGACCGCATCGGGCGCAAGGCCACGCTGGTGGCCGCGCTGCTGACGATGGGCCTGTCCACGGTGGTGATCGGGCTGCTGCCCAGCTACGCCAGCATCGGCATGTGGGCGCCGGCGCTGCTGGCGCTGTGCCGCTTCGGCCAGGGCCTGGGCCTGGGCGGCGAGTGGGGCGGGGCGGTGTTGCTGGCCACCGAGAACGCGCCGCCGGGCAAGCGCGCCTGGTACGGCATGTTCCCGCAACTGGGCGCGCCGCTGGGCTTCCTGCTGTCCTCCGGGATCTTCCTGCTGCTCGGTGCGGTGCTCGACGATGCGCAGTTCATGCGCTGGGGCTGGCGCATCCCGTTCGTGGCCAGCGCGCTGCTGGTGGTGACCGGGCTGTGGGTGCGCCTGCGCATCCACGAAACCCCGGATTTCCAGAAGGCGCTGGAGCGCAACGTGCGGGTGGCGTTGCCGATGTGGACGGTGCTGTCGCGGCATGCCGGCGCGCTGCTGCTCGGCACCTTCGGCGTGTTCGCGACCTTCATGCTGTTCTATCTGATGACGGTGTTCGCGCTGGGCTACGGCACCGCGGTGCTCGGCTACGGCCGCGAGCAGTTCCTGCTGCTGCAGATGGTCGGCATCCTGTTCTTCGCCGCCGGCATTCCGATATCGGCGCATTACGGCGACCGCTATGGCACGCACCGGATGATGATCGCGGCCGGCCTGCTCATCGTCCTGTTCGGGCTGGGCTTCGCGCCGCTGTTCGGCGCCGCGCATCCGTGGCAGCTGCTGGCGTTCCTGTCGCTGGGCTCGTTCTTCATGGGCCTGACCTACGGGCCCTGCGGCACCTTGCTGGCCGAGCTGTACCCGGTGCAGGTGCGTTATACCGGCGCCTCGATGTCGTTCAACCTGGCCGGCATCATCGGTGCGGCCCCGGCGCCGTACGTGGCCAGCTGGCTGGCCAAGCACTATGGCCTGCCGTGGGTCGGCTACTACCTCAGTGCCGGCGCGGCGCTGAGCCTGCTGGCCCTGCTGGTGATCGGCGCCAGGCGCCGCTGAGGCGCCGCGCTCAGGCGGCGTGCTCGACCCGGTTGCGGCCGCCGGCCTTGGCCAGGTACAGGTGCTTGTCGGCCTCGGCCAGCAGCGGGTGCAGTGCGTCGCGCCGTCCGTCGCTGGTGCACACGCCGATGCTGATGGTGATGCGCAGCGTCTGCTCGCCCACCTGCACCTTCAGCGCGTGGATGCGCTGGCGCAGGGTCTCGAAGTAGGCGCTGGCCGTTTGCGCATCCAGGCCCGGCACCAGCATGCAGAATTCCTCGCCGCCGAAGCGCGCCACCAGGTCCTGGGTCCGCGCGTGCGCGGCCACCGCGGCGGCCACCGCGCGCAGCGCCTCGTCGCCGGCCTCGTGGCCCCAGCTGTCGTTGATGTGCTTGAAGTGGTCGATGTCGAGCATCGCCACGCTGACCGTGTCGCTGCGCGCCAGCCATTGCGGCAGCAAGCGCTGGCTCTGTTCCAGGAAATGCCGGCGGTTGGGCAGGCCGGTGAGGAAGTCGCGGGTGGCCAGGTCCTGCAGCGTGCCGATCAGTTCCAGCTGGTCCACGTTCTGCGAGACGCGGCAGAAGAACTCCTCGCGCGAGAAGGGTTTGCGCAGGAAATCGTTGGCGCCGTTCTTGAGGAAGCGCGGCACCAGCGACGGGTCGCTGTTGCCGGACAGGCCGATCACCGCCAGCTTGTCGCGGGCGCGCATCGCGCGCAGCCGGCGGGTGAACTCCACCCCTTCCATGCCCGGCATTTCCTGGTCGACCACCGCCAGGCGGATCGCCGGATTGGCTTCCACCGCCTTCAGCCCGGCGGCGCCGTCGGCGGCCTCCACCACCTGGTAGCCGTACATCGCCAGCAGGCTCGCGGCGTAGGCGCGCGCCGACGGCGAATCGTCCACCACCAGCGCGGCGATGCTGCGGTTGCGCGCCAGCCGCTGCACCAGCCAGGCCAGGTAGTCGATGCTGCCGGGCGCGTTCTTCAGCACGAAGTCGACGATCTGCTGGGTCAGCACGCGCTTGCGCAGGCTTTCGTCGTAGACCCCGCTGACCACCACCGTCGGCAGGCCGCGGGCGACGAAGAAATCCACCACCGTGTCGCGGTCGCCGTCGGCCAACACCAGCCCGGTCAGGGCCAGGAACCAGGAGCCGCCGTCGTCCAGCGCGCGCGCCGCCTCGGCCAGGGTCGAGACCACGGTGACCGGCAGTTCCACCCGCTGCTCGATCGCCTCGCGCAGCAGCCCGGTGAACGTGCGCGAATTCTCCACCAGCAGGATGCGCTGCTGGGCAGCCCCGCTTTCGCTGGCGATCGGGTAGGCCGGCAACGGTTGCAGCATGCGAGCCGCGCAAGGCGTCCTTGGGGAGTAGATCCCAGGTAGCGGCCGCGGCGGCGGCAACTTTAGCCGTCGCGGTTGCGCCCGCGCCGTGCCGTCACCACAGCGCGTCGCGCAGCTTGTACCAGGACATCGCCGCCACCAGCAGCGGCGTGCGCAGCAGGCGCCCGCCGGGAAACGGCGCGTGCGGGATTTTCGCGAACAGGTCCAGGCGCTGCGCCTGCCCGGCGATGGCCGCGGCGATGACCTCGCCGGCCAGGCCGGTGGCGGCCACGCCGTGGCCGGAGAAGCCCTGCGCGAAATAGACGTTCGGGCTCAGCCGGCCCCAGTGCGGGGCGCGGTTGCGGGTGATGTCGACGTAGCCGCCCCACACGTAGTCCAGTTCGACCTCGCGCAGCTGCGGGAACACCCGGCGCATGCGCCGGGTCATGACCCCGCGCAGGCCCGGCGGCGGCAGCGACGAATAGCTGGCGCGGCCGCCGAACAGCAGGCGGTGGTCGCGGCTGAGGCGGAAGTAGTCCAGCGCCCAGTTCACGTCGGCCACCGCCATGTCGTTGCCGATCAGCTCGCGCGCCAGCGCCGCGCCCAGCGGCGCGCTGGCGCCTATGTAGGTGCCCACCGGCATGATCCGCGACTCCAGCTCCGGCGCGATGCCGCGCAGCCAGGCATTGCCGGCGAGCACCGCGAAATCGGCCTGGACCTCGCCGTGGGCGCCGCGCAGGATCGGCCGCGCGCCGCGCACCAGCGCGGTCACCGGCGACTGCTCGTAGATGCGCACGCCGGCGGCCAGCGCCGCGCGCGCCAGCCCGCGCGCGTACTCGAGCGGGTGCAGGTGGCCGCTGGCCGGATCGTACATCGCGCCCAGGTAGCGCTCGCTGCGCAGCTGCGTGCGCAACTGGTCGCGGTCCCACCACTGCAGCGGATAGTCGTAGCGCTGCGCCATCTCGACGATGCCGGCCTGCAGCGCGCGCACCTGGCGCGGCTTGATCGCCACGTGCGCATGGCCGTCGCGCCAGTCGCAGGCGATGGCATGGCGCTGGATGCGCTCGCGCAGCAGTCGCATGCCGTCGCGCGAGAAGTCGAACAGCAGCCGCGCGTCGGCCTGGCCGAGCAGCGTTTCCAGCGTGTGCTGCTCGCAGCCGTAGCCGACGATGGCCTGGCCGCCGTTGCGCCCGGACGCGCCCCAGCCGACCCGCTGCGCCTCCACGATCGCGACCTGGTAGCCGGCCTCGGCCAGCGCCAGCGCCGCGCTCAGCCCGGTATAGCCGGCTCCGAGGATGCACACGTCGGCCCGCACCTGCCCGCGCAACGGCGGCTGCGGCGGGAAAGGGTGGGCGCTGGCGGTGTACCAGGAAGTGTCGGGACTCGGGACTCGGGACTCGGGACTAGAGGAGGAGCGGGTCATGGCAGCGGGTTGCTGGGATGGGGAAACATGGGGTCAGCCTCCGGATGCGTGGCGTTTGCTTTTTCGAATCCCCAATCCCCAATGTCCAATCCCGGCCCCTCACACCGTACGCAGGTACCAGCGGTAATCCAGATCGCTCACCTGCGCGTGGAAATCCAGCATCTCGCGGCGCTTCTGCTGGCCGTAGACGTGGCGGAAGCGGGTACCGAAGCGGTCGGCCACGAAGTCGCTGGCGAGGAAGCCGGCGATCGCGCCGCGCCAGTCCGGATGGCGGATCTCGGTCTGCGCATAGGCGTTGCCCTGCACCGGCGGGCCGGGATCGAAGCGGTGCTGCAGGCCGTGCTCGATGCCGGCCAGCACCGCCGCGGCGACCAGGTAGGGATTGGCGTCGGCGCCGGCGATGCGGTGCTCGATGCGGGTGTTGGCCGGATCGCTGTGCGGCACCCGCATCGCCACCGTGCGGTTGTTGAAGCCCCAGCTGTCGTTGAGCGGCACGAACGCGTTGGCCACGAAGCGGCGGTAGCTGTTGGCGTGCGGGGCGAACAGCAGCAGGCAGTCGTCGGCGCTGCGCTGCAGGCCGCCGATGGCGTGGCGCAGCGCCTCGGCCGGCGCCTGCGGGGTGCCGGCGAAGACGTTGCCGCCGCTCTCGTCGAGCAGGCTCACGTGCAGGTGCAGGCCGCTGCCCGATTGCGCGGCGAACGGCTTGGCCATGAAGCTGGCGAGCAGGCCCTGCTGCTGCGCGGTCGCCTTGATCGCGCGCTTGAGCATCAGCGCATCGTCGCAGGCGGCGAGCGCGTCGTCGCGGTGCTTGAGGTTGATCTCGAACTGGCCGGGCGCGTACTCGGCGACCGCGGTATCGGCGGGGATGCCCTGCGCGCGGCAGGCCTGCGCGACCGCGTCGGTGAAGCCGCGCTGGTCGTCCAGTTCCTGCATGTAGTAGACCTGGGTGCTGTCGTTGCGCTGGCCGGTGTGCGCCTGCAGCGGCGGCTGCGGCCGGCCGTCGGCGTCGGCACGCGGATCGAACAGGTAGAACTCCAGTTCCACCGCGATCACCGGGGTCAGCCCGCGCGCGCGCAGCCGCGCCAGCACCCGCGCCAGCACCTCGCGCGGGGCGAAGTCCAGCGGGTCGCCTGCCTCGTCGCGCATCGCCAGCAGCAGCTGCGCCGACGGCACCGGCGCCCACGGCACCGGCTGCAGCGTGCCGGGCACCGGGAAGCACAGCCGGTCCTCGTCGCCGATGTCGTAGCCCAGGCCGGTCTCCTCGACCGTGTTGCCGGTGATGTCGGTGGCGATCAGCGACATCGGCAGGCACACCCCGTCGCGATAGACCTTGTCCAGCGCGTCGCGGGTGATGCGCTTGCCGCGCAGCAGGCCGTTGCTGTCCGGCAGCAGCAGGTCGATCTGTTCGCAGCCGGGGATGCGTTGCAGGGCCTGGGCGGCGTCCGGGGGCAGGAGCGGAGCGTCGTGGGTGCGGGTCATGGCGGCGGCCTGCGGGAGTGTGCCGAGCTTAACAGAGCCGGCTCTGCGTCAAGAATACTCAACACGGTGGCCTGCCTGGTCTGGCGATGCGGCGGCTGGCGGCGGCATGCGCTTGCCGCTGCACTGCGTTCCTGCGCTGCAATAGGCCGTGTCGCAGCGCTTGCCGGCGGCGCCGGCGGGCACCGGCCGGCACCGGCATGCCGCCGCCTCGTGTTGTAAAAATCAAACGCCCGGGGTAAGTTGCGACGACGCCACACGAGCTCTTCGCATGGCCGTATCGCCCCTGGTCGGCCTGCCGACCGATCGCAAGCTCATCGGCCAGCATCCGTTCCTGGTTGCCGGAGAGAAGTATCTGCGCGCCGCGGTCGATGGTGCCGGGGTGACCCCGGTGCTGCTGCCGTCGCTGCAGCCGCCGGTCGCGCCGCGCGACTGGCTGGCGCGGCTGGACGGCCTGCTGCTGACCGGGGCGGTCAGCAACATCGAACCGCACCACTACGGCGACGAGCCCAGCTGGCTCGGCAATCCGCACGATCCGGCGCGCGACCTCACCACCCTGGACCTGATCCCGCAGGCGATCTCGCTCGGCATGCCGATCCTGGCGATCTGCCGCGGCTTCCAGGAAATCAACGTCGCCCTGGGCGGCACCCTGCACCAGAAGGTGCATGCGGTGCCCGGGCTGTCCGATCATCGCGAAGACACCCAGGCACCGCTGGACCTGCAGTACGCGCCAGTGCACGAGGTGATCCTGAGCGAGGGCGGCTGGCTGGCGGAGATCGCCGGCAGGCAGCGCGTGCGGGTCAATTCGCTGCACGGGCAGGGCGTGGCCCGGCTCGGCGGCGACCTGGTCGTGGAGGCGCTGGCGCCGGACGGGCTGATCGAGGCGTTCCGCGGCGTCGGCCCCGGCTTCCTGCTCGGCGTACAGTGGCACCCGGAATGGCGCGTGCTCGACGACCCGTTCTACCTGGGCATCTTCCAATCCTTCGGCGATGCCTGTCGCCACTACGCGGCTCGCCGCAAACACTGAATCGACATTTCCCATGGCCAGCCGACCGCGTTCCCGCAAGAACACCCCCGAACAGCAGGAAAGCTCGCTGCGGCGCTGGTTGAAGGACCGCCACATCACCGAGGTGGAGTGCCTGGTGCCGGACATCACCGGCAACGCGCGCGGCAAGATCATTCCCGCGGCCAAGTTCTCCCACGACTACGGCACGCGCCTGCCCGAGGGCATCTTCGCCACCACCGTCACCGGCGAGTATCCCGACGACTACTACGACCTGACTTCGCCGTCGGATTCGGACATGCAGCTGCGCCCGGACCCGGACACGGTGCGGATGGTGCCCTGGGCCACCGACCCGACCGCGCAGGTGATCCACGACTGCTACACCAAGGACGGCCAGCCGCACGACCTGGCGCCGCGCAACGTGCTGCGCGGCGTGCTCGAGGCGTACGCCGCGATCGGCTTCAAGCCGGTGGTGGCGCCGGAACTGGAATTCTTCCTGGTGCAGAAGAACACCGACCCGGATTTCCCGCTGCTGCCGCCGGCCGGGCGCTCGGGGCGGCCGGAGACGGCGCGGCAGTCGTACTCGATCGACGCGGTCAACGAGTTCGACCCGATCCTGGACCTGATGTACGACTACTGCGATGCGATGGAACTGGACGTGGACACCTTGATCCACGAATCCGGCGCGGCGCAGCTGGAGGTCAACTTCACCCATTCCGACGCGCTGTCGCGCGCCGACCAGGTGTTCCTGTTCAAGCGCACCATGCGCGAGGCGGCGATGCGTCACGGCGTATACGCCACGTTCCTGGCCAAGCCGATGGAGAACGAGCCGGGCAGCGCGATGCACATCCACCAGAGCCTGGTCGACAAGCACGGCAAGAACGTGTTCAGCGGCCGCCGCGCCGGCGAGTACAGCCGCACCTTCGCGCACTACCTGGCCGGGCTGCAGAAGTACGTGCCGATGGCGATGGCGGTGCTGGCGCCGAACGTCAACTCCTACCGCCGGCTGATGTTCGGCGAGGTGTCGCCGAGCAACGTGCTGTGGGGCTTCGACAACCGCACCTGCGGGCTGCGGGTGCCGATCGACACGATCGAGAACATGCGGGTGGAAAGCCGCTTCGCCGGCTCCGACGCCAATCCGTACCTGGCGATGGCGGCGACGCTGGCCTGCGGCCTGCTGGGCATCCGCGAGAAGCTGGAGCCGACCGCGCCGATCAGCGGCAACGGCAAGGAGATGGGCTATCAGTTGCCGCGCTCGCTGGGCGAGGCGCTGGACGAGTTGGAGCGCTGCATGCCGCTGCAGGAGTTGCTGGGACCGCGTTTCGTGCGCGCCTACATCTCGGTCAAGCGCAAGGAATACGAGACCTTCTTCCGGGTGATCAGTTCGTGGGAGCGGGAGTTCCTGTTGTTGAACGTGTGAGCCTGCCATCGATGGTGATGGTGATGGCGATGGCGGATCAGGCAGGGTGCAGTCACTAGCTGTTGTTGTTGCTGTTGAATTCGCCGTTGCCGTTGCTTTTGATTTGCCGGGTTCCCTTCCGTAGCGGCGAACCAGGCGGGAAAAACCCGAAGGGCGGCGCACAGGGATGTGCGCCGTCCGCGGCAGGGGCAGGGCTCGCCGGAAAAAGGCGAAGCACTGCTTCGCCCCGGCGAGCGGGCTGGCGCCGCGAGGCGACTGCCCCGGACTTGGCCGCGTAGCGGACAAGCCCCTTCCGCGGATCCCGTCTGGTTCGCGGACCCGGAGCGCGCAGCGCGGAGGGCGCGCAGGCAGGGCGCGCTTTCTTTTGGTTACTTTTCTTTGCGCGAGCAAAGAAAAGTAACTCGCCGCAAGGCGAAAGCTTTGCTCCTGCTCCTGCATTTGCTTCATGTTGTTGCTCAAGGGTTACGGGCGGAGGCAAAAACAAAGGCTAGAGGCAAAGGCTTTCGCGCTTTGGCGCGAGTCACTTTTCTTTGCTCGTGCAAAGAAAAGTAACCAAAAGAAAGCACGCCCTGCCGAGCGCCTTCCGCGCTGCGCGCTCCAGGTCCGCGTCCACGACGGGGATTCGCGGAAGGGGCATCCTGCCCCTGCCGCGAACGGCGCACATCCATGTGCGCCGCCCCTGCGGGGTTTTTCCCCGCCATGGCCGCCGCTCGGAAGGGAACCCGGTAAGTCAAAAGCAACGGCAACGGCAACCGCAAAGACAACAGCCAAAGCAACAGCCAAAGCAACAGCGACAGCCAAGCAACAGCCAAGCGACAGCGACAGCCAAGCAACGGCAACGGCAACGGCCAAAGCAACGGCGACAGCCAAGGCAACGGCAAAGAGCCGGGGCGAGAGCGAACGCAGCAGCAACAGGCAAAACGACGGTGGCAACGACAGCAACAGCAACAGGCACAGCAACGAGCATGGAGTGGACATGGATCGGATAGAGACGCGGACCCTGCAGGACCTGGATGCGGCGCATCACCTGCACCCGTTCAACGACAACGCCGCGCTGGCCCAGAAAGGCACGCGCATCCTCACCCGTGGCGACGGCGCCTACGTCTGGGATGCCGACGGCAACAAGCTGCTCGACGCCTTCGCCGGGCTGTGGTGCGTCAACGTCGGCTACGGGCGCAAGGAACTCGGCCAGGCCGCCGCGCGGCAGATGGAACAGCTGGCGTACTACAACAGCTTCTTCCAGTGCACCACCGAACCCACCATCCGCCTGGCCGCCAAACTCGCCGAACTGACCCCCGGCGACCTCGACCATGCCTTCTTCACCAACTCCGGCTCCGAGGCCAACGACACCATCCTGCGCCTGGTGCGGCACTTCTGGGCGGTGCAGGACCAGCCGCAGAAGACCATCTTCATCGGCCGCCACGACGGCTACCACGGCACCACCATGGCCGGCGCCAGCCTCGGAGGCATGAAGGGCATGCACCGCCAGGGCGGCCTGCCGATCCCCGACATCCACCACATCGACCCGCCCTACGGCTTCGGCGACGGCGGCGACCTGGACCCGGAGGAATACGGCCTGCTTGCCGCGCGCCGGCTGGAGGACAAGATCCTGGAGCTGGGGCCGCAGCGCGTGGCCGCGTTCATCGGCGAGCCGATCATGGGCGCGATCGGCGTCTACATCCCGCCGCGCAGCTACTGGCCGGAGATCGAGCGCATCTGCCGCCGCTACGACGTGCTGCTGGTCGCCGACGAGGTGATCTGCGGCTTCGGCCGCACCGGCGAATGGTTCGGCGCGCAGCACTTCGGTTTCCAGCCGGACGTGATGACCATCGCCAAGGGCATCACCTCCGGCTACATCCCGCTCGGCGCGGCCATGTTCGGCAAGCGCGTGGCCACGGTGCTGAAGGAGCAGGGCGGCGAGCTGGCGCACGGTTGCACCTATTCGGGGCATCCGGTGTGCGCGGCGGTGGCGCTGGAGAACCTGCGCCTGCTGCAGGACGAGGGCATCGTCGAACGCGCGCGCCGCGAGATCGCGCCGTACCTGGCGCAGCGCTGGGCCGAGCTGGGCGAGCACCGGCTGGTCGGCGAGGCGCGCATCGTCGGCATGATCGGTGCGCTGGAACTGGTGCCGGACAAGCCGCGCCGGCAGTATTTCCCCGACCGCGGCAAGGTCGGCGCGCTGTGCCGCGACCATGCGCTGCGCCGCGGCCTGATCCTGCGCGCGACCAACGATGCGATGCTGCTGTCACCGCCGCTGATCCTCAGCCGCGCCCAGGTCGACGAGCTGTTCGACAAGGCCTGGCTGGCGCTGGAGGACACCGCGCAGGCGCTGGGCAAATAGGCCGGCGCTGGTTAGTCTGGATGTGTCGTCTTGAGTCGGCCGCGCGACGCCGCGGCGTGTATCTTCCGATCTTCCCCATGGACCTGCGGAGACCTGCAATGAAGCTGCGAATGCTCACCCTTTCCCTTTCCGCGGCGCTGCTCGCCTCCTGTGGCGGTTCCGGCGGCGGCGAGGGCGGCAAGCCCGCGGCGGGCGAGGACCAGGTCCTCAACGTCTACAACTATTCGGACTACATCGCCGAGAACACCGTGCCCGCGTTCGAGAAGGCCAGCGGGGTCAAGGTCACCTACGACGTGTTCGACAGCGACGAGATGGTCGAGACCAAGCTGCTGGCCGGCGGCAGCGGCTACGACGTGGTGGTGCCGACGCTGAACTTCTTCGGCCGGCAGATCCAGGCCGGCGTGTTCCTGCCGCTGGACAAGAGCAAGATCCCGAACCTGGCCAACCTGGACCCGGAGATCATGCAGCGCATCGCGCAGCAGGATCCGGGCAACAAGTACGGCGTGCCGTACATGGTCGGCACCACCGGCATCGGCTACAACGTGGACAAGGTCAAGGCCGCGTTCGGCAGCACCGACATCGCCAACAGCTGGGACCTGGTGTTCAAGCCGGAGAACATCGCCAAGCTCAAGGACTGCGGCGTCACCATCCTCGACACGCCGTCGGACCTGATCCCGATCGCGCTGCACTACCAGGGCGAGGATCCGCACACCACCGACAGCGCCAAGATCGAGAAGGCCGCCGCGCTGATCAAGACCATCCGCCCGTACGTGCAGAACTTCCACTCCTCGCAGTACGTGACCTCGCTGGCCAACGGCAGCACCTGCCTGGCGGTGGGCTGGTCCGGCGACATCATCCAGGCGCGCGACCGCGCCGAGGAGGCCAAGAACGGCGTGAAAGTGGCCTATTCGATCCCCAAGGAAGGCGCGCCGCAGTGGTTCGACATGCTGGCGATCCCGAAGGACGCCAAGCATCCGGAGAACGCCTACAAGTTCATCAACTACCTGTTGACCCCGGACGTGGCCGCGGCCAACAGCAACTTCATCCACTACGCCAATCCGGTGCCGAAGGCGACGCCGCTGGTGGATGCGGCGATCCGCAACGATCCGACCATCTACCCGCCGCCGGAGGTGGCGGCGAAGATGTTCACCTATTCGATCAACCCGCCCGAGGTGGACAAGCTGTACACCCGCCTGTGGACGGAGATCAAGACCGGCCGCTGAGCCGGTCGCGTCCGTGGTCCATGGCGCGGCGCGGCGGCGCGGCGCCTGCACGCAGTACGGCCGCGCAGCGCGCGGCCGCCAAAGGGGAGGACCACCGGGACGCCCGCCAGCGCGGCGTCCCGCCAACCGCTGCCCGCAACGGGCGGCATGGGAGACGACGATGAAGCGGCGAGCGATAGCGGTGATGGGGGCGGTGCTGTGCCTGGCGGGCTGCGGCGGATCGGGCCGGCAGGACGGCGCGGCGGCGGCGGGCGGCGGCGATGCCAAGCAATTGAACGTGTACAACTGGTCGGACTACATCGCCGAAGGCACCGTGCCCGGCTTCGAGCGGCACAGCGGCGTCCACGTCACCTACGACGTGTTCGACAGCAACGAGGTGCTGGAAGCCAAGCTGCTGGCCGGGGGCAGCGGCTACGACGTGGTGGTGCCGTCGCTGAGTTTCCTCGGCCGGCAGATCCAGGCCGGCGTGTTCCTGCCGCTGGACAAGAGCAAGATCCCCAACCTGGCCAATCTGGACCCGGCGATGATGCAGCGCATCGCCCAGCAGGATCCGGGCAACACCTACGCGGTGCCGTACCTGTGGGGCACCACCGGCATCGGCTACAACGTCGACAAGATCCAGGCCGCGTTCGGCACCACCGACGTGGTCGACAGCTGGGACCTGGTGTTCAAGCCGGAGAACCTGGCCAAGCTCAAGGACTGCGGCGTGACCTTCCTGGACACCGCCTCGGAGATCGTGCCGACCGTGCTGCACTACCTGGGCGAGGACCCGAACAGCACCGACCCGAAGGTGATCGAGAAGGCCGCGGCCAAGCTCAAGGAAATCCGCCCCTACATCCAGAACTTCCACTCCTCGCAGTACATCGATGCGCTGGCCAAGGGCAGCACCTGCCTGGTGGTGGGCTGGTCGGGCGACATCCTGCAGGCGCGCGACCGCGCCGAGGAGGCCAAGAACGGCGTGCACATCGCCTACTCGATCCCGAAGGAAGGCGCGCTGCAGTTCTTCGACATGCTGGCGATCCCGAAAGACGCCAAGCATCCGGAGAGCGCCTACCAGTTCATCAACTACCTGCTGACCCCGGAAGTGGCCGCGGCCAACACCAACTTCGTCAGCTATCCGAACGCGGTGCCCAAGTCGCTGCCGCTGATCGACGCGGCGATCAGCGGCGACCGCACCATCTACCCGCCGGCCGAGGTGCAGGCCAAGCTGTTCGCGCTGGCGGTGATGCCGCCGGAGGTGGACCGCCAGTACACGCGGCTGTGGACCGAACTGAAGACCGGACGCTGAGCGGCGCCGCAGCAGACGATTCCCCTCTCCCGGCGGGAGAGGGGCAGGGGTGAGGGTACGGCGGCGCAGGGGAGTGGAAGGCACGCAGGAGCACGCCGTTGCCGTCCGCAAGTCCGCGCGGTTGGATGGCGCGGCGGTTTGCCGTACCCCCATCCGCCCTTCGGGCACCTTCCTCCGCAGGGGGGAAGGGAGCAGCGCTTTTGCAACCGTCCAATCGTGCCGAGCAGCGAACGCCGCCATGATTCCCCTCTCCCGGCGAGAGAGGGGCAGGGGTGAGGGTACGGCGAGGCTGGGGAGTGGAAGGCACGCAGAAGCACGCCGTCGCCATCCGCAAGTCCGCGCGGTTGGATGGCGCGGCGGTTTGCCGTACCCCCATCCGCCCTTCGGGCACCTTCCCCCGCAGGGGGGAAGGGAGCAGCGCTTTTGCAACCGTCCAATCGTGCCGCGCAGCGAACGCCGCCATGATTCCCCTCTCCCCACGGGAGAGGGGCAGGGGTGAGGGTACGGCGCAGGCGGAAAGTTCGAACAGCACGCCATACCCGGTGCGCCAGGCTGCAAGCCATCGGCCGCCGCGAAGGCGAGGGGAGAGGAGTGCCACCGGCGACGGGCGGACGCGCGTAGGCGCCTGAACGCCGCCGCCGACCGGCGCTCACACAATCTGGACCCGCCAGTACAGATACTTGTAGAGTCGCCGTACGCTTCCGTCTGGTGAATGCGCGCCAGGCAGCGCGTTCCTGTCCCTGCACCGTCAGGCGCACAGGCGACGATGGTCCTCCACCCCCAGGAACCTGCGACTTGAGCACCCACGACCCAGATCCCACGCAGACGCAACGGCAGGCGAGTTCGGACGATGCGCGGGCCGCGCCGGCCCAGGACGCTGGCAAGGACGACGCCAAGCAAGCCGACAAGCCGTCGCCGCTGAAGAATCCCAAGGTGAAATGGACCCTGCTGCTGATCGGCCTGGTCGTGCTGATCGCGCTGGTGGCATGGCTGGTCTACTACCTGACCACCGGCCGCTACCTGCAGGAAACCAACAACGCCTACCTGCAGGCCGATTCGGTGGCGGTGGCGCCGCGGGTCAACGGCTACGTGACCGCGGTGTACGTCGGCGACAACCAGACGGTCAAGGCCGGGCAGCCGCTGCTGCAGATCGACGAGCGCACCTATCGCGCTACCCAGCAGCAGGCGCAGGCGGTGGTCGCCGTGCGCCAGGCCGACATCGCCGCCGCCGAGGCCGGGCTGCAGGCGCAGCGCGCCACGCTGCTGCAGGCGCGCACCCAGGTCACCGCGGCCGCGGCCAGCCTGCGCTTCGCCCAGGGCGAGGCCAAGCGCTTCGCGCCGCTGGCCGCGTCCGGCGCCGACACCCACGAGCACTACGAGAGCATCGTCCACGACCGCGACCGCGCGCAGGCCCAGTACGACGCGGCCAAGGCCCAGGTCGTGGCCGCCGAAAGCCAGGTGCAGGGCGCCAGCGCGCAGCTCGACCAGGCCCGCGCCGGGTTGCAGCAGGCGCAGGCCGACGCCGACCAGGCCGAGGTGGCGATGGAGGACACGCGGTTGACCGCGCGCATCGACGGCCGCATCGGCGACAAGACCGTGCAGGTCGGCCAGTTCGTCGCCGCCGGCACCCGGCTGATGAGCGTGGTGCCGGTCGATGCGCTGTACCTGAGCGCCAATTTCAAGGAAACCCAGGTCGGGCTGATGCGGCCCGGACAGCCGGCGCGGATCGAGGTCGATGCGCTGTCGGGTGTCGAGCTGGACGGCGTGGTCGAGAGCATCGCGCCGGGCACCGGCTCGCAGTTCGCGCTGCTGCCGCCGGAGAACGCCACCGGCAACTTCACCAAGGTGGTGCAGCGGGTGCCGGTGCGGATCCGCCTGAAGGCCGGCGCGGAGGCGCGCAAGGTGCTGGTGCCGGGCATGTCGGTGACGGTCACGGTGGACACGCGCGCGGCCAAGGACGTCAAGGACCGCGTGCAGCAGGAAAGCAAGCAGGGCGAGGGCCGGCCGTGAGCGAGGCCGCCGCTGCCCCGGCGGCGGGCGCCGGCGCGCAGCAGAAGGCCGACGCCGGGGCGTGGCTGGCGGTCGCCGCCGGCACCATCGGCTCGTTCATGGCGACGCTGGACATCTCCATCGTCAACGCGGCGTTGCCGACCATCCAGGGCGAGGTCGGCGCCAGCGGCACCGAGGGCACCTGGATCTCCACCGCCTACCTGGTCGCCGAGATCGTGATGATCCCGCTGACCGGCTGGTTCGTGCGCACCCTGGGGCTGCGCAATTTCCTGCTGATCTGCGCGCTGCTGTTCACCTTCTTCTCGGTGGTGTGCGGGCTGTCCAACAGCCTGACCATGATGATCCTCGGCCGCGTCGGCCAGGGTTTCGCCGGCGGCGCGCTGATTCCCACCGCATTGACCATCGTCGCCACGCGGCTGCCGCCGGCGCAGCAGACCATGGGCACCGCGCTGTTCGGCATGACCGTGATCCTGGGGCCGGTGATCGGGCCGCTGCTCGGCGGCTGGCTCACCGAGAACGTCAGCTGGCACTACGCGTTCTTCATCAACGTGCCGATCTGCGCCGGGCTGGTGGCGCTGCTGCTGCTCGGCCTGCCGCACGAGCGGATGAACCTGCGCGGGCTGCTCGACGCCGACTGGCTCGGCATCTTCGGCCTCACCGCCGGGCTCGGCGCGCTGACCGTGGTGCTGGAGGAAGGGCAGCGCGAGCGCTGGTTCGAGTCCTCGGAGATCGTGCTGCTGAGCCTGCTCTCGGCGCTGGGCTTCGTCGCCCTGGTCGCCTCGCAGTTCTTCAGCCGGCAGCCGGTGATCCGCCTGTCGATCCTGCTGCAGCGCAGTTTCGGCGCGGTGTTCGTGATGGTGATGGCGGTGGGCATGATCCTGTTCGGGGTCATGTACATGATCCCGCAGTTCCTGGCCACGATCTCCGGCTACAACACCGAGCAGTCCGGCTACGTGGTGCTGCTGTCCGGCGTGCCGACGGTGCTGCTGATGCCGTTGATGCCGAAGATGCTGATGAGCGTGGACGTGCGCATGCTGGTGATCGGCGGGTTGAGCTGTTTCGCCGTGGCCTGCTTCGTCAACATGAACCTCAGCGCCGATTCGGTGGGCATGCATTTCGTGGTCGGCCAGTTGCTGCAGGGCTGTGGCCTGGCGCTGGCGATGATGTCGCTGAACCAGGCGGCGATCTCCTCGGTGCCGCCGGAACTGGCCGGCGACGCCTCCGGGCTGTTCAACGCCGCGCGCAACATGGGCGGCTCGATCGGGCTGGCGCTGATCTCCACCTTCCAGGAGCGGCGCATGGTGTTCCACACGCAGATGATCGGCAGCGGCACCAGCGCCAATTCGCCGCTGGCGCAGGACTACGTGCACGGCCTGGCCGCGCAGCTGCAGTCGGTGACCGGCGCCGGCGCGGCGATGCAGTCGGTGGCGCAGCTGGCGCGGATGGTGCAGCAGCAGGCGCTGGTGATGACCTACAACGACTTGTTCTGGATCTTCGGGGTGATCGTGGTGTGCACGATCCCGCTGGCGTTCCTGCTCAAACCGCTGCCCAAGGGCGGCGCTCCGCTCGCGATGCATTGAGGATTCCATGGCCCAGCGCTTTTCCCGTGTGCTCGTCCCCGCCGCGCTGCCGCTGCTGCTGTCGGCCTGCGTGCTCGGCCCGAACTACGTGAAGCCGCCGCCGGTGGCCGAGGCCGCGCAGGCGCAGCCGCAACTGCATCGCGCCGATGCGGACGCCGCCGCGGCCGGGGTGGTGCCGGCCGCGCCGCCGCAGCGCTGGTGGGAGGCGTTGCAGGACCCGCAGTTGAACGCGCTGGTCGAACAGGCGCTGCAGAACAGCCCGAACCTGCGCGCGGCGCAGGCCAAGCTGCGCGCCTCGCGCGCGCTGGTGCAGCAGCGCCATGCCGAGCAGTTGCCCAGCGTCGGCGCCAACGCCGCCTATCTCAACGCCAGGGCGCCGGATGCGCTGGTCGACGGCCTGGGCAGCGTCGCCGCCGGCAGCGGCCAGCAGCTGTCCATCGACCCGCACGCGCAGCTGTACAACGTCGGCTTCGATGCCAGCTGGGAGCTGGACTTCTTCGGCCGCCGCCGCCGCGCCAGCGAAGGCGCGCTGGCCGACGCACAGGCCGACGAGGCCGACCTGGCCGACACCCAGGTGCAGCTCGCCGCCGAAGTGGGCCAGGCCTACCTGGGCTATCGCGGCACCCGCGAGCGCATCGCCATCGCCGAGCGCAATCTGGACGCGGCGCGGCAGACCCTGCAACTGACCCGGCAGCGCCGCGAGCGCGGCGCCGATGCCGACCTGCAGGTGGAGCGCGCGCAGGCGCAGCTGCAACAGCAGGAGGCGGTGTTGCCGGACCTGCAGGCGCAGGCGAAGGAGGCGCTGGACCAGCTGGCGCTGATGATCGGCCGCGAGCCGGGCGCGCTCGACGCCGCGCTGGCCGCGGACCGGCCGCTGCCGACGCTGCCGGCGGTGGTGCCGGTGGACGATGCGGGATCGCTGATCCGCCGCCGCCCGGACGTGCGCCGCGCCGAGCGCCAGCTGGCGTCCTCCTCGGCGCAGATCGGGCAGGCGCTGAGCGCGTATTTCCCGCAGGTCACCCTGCTCGGCAACATCGGCATGGCCGCGACCTCGCCGGGCGACCTCGGCAGCGATGCGATCAACAGCGTGGTGGCGCCGTTCCTGCGCTGGTCGATCTTCGATTTCGGCGCGACCAGGGCCAAGGTCGAACAGGCCCGCGCCGGCAACGCCGCGCGCCTGGCCGCCTACGAAGGCACCGTGCTGGCGGCGCTGCAGGACGCCAACAGCGCGCTGGCGCGGTTCGGCGCTGCCCGCCAGCAGGCGCTGGCCGCGGCCAAGGCCCAAGCCTCGGCGGACCGTTCCGCGGCCTTGCTGCAGCAGCGCTATGCGGCCGGCGCCTCGTCGCTGATCGATGCGCTGGACGTGCAGCGCCAGCAGGCCTCGGCGCAGGACAGTGCGGTGCAGGCGCGGACCCAGGTGCTGCTGCGCTACGTGGCGCTGCAGAAGAGCCTGGGCCTGGGCTGGGCGCCGCCGCCGGTGCAGACGCCGACACAGACGCAATAAACCCCCGCGCCGCGGTATCGCCGATGCGGCGGCCGCGGCTACACTGGGGACGGCCGCGCACGTCCCGGCAGCATCGGCGAACCTGCGCGGCGGCGTCTTCCACGGGGAGCACTAGATGGCGTTGAGCGAAGCGAGATCCGATCTTCCGCCGATGGCGATCGCGGCCGCCGCGGCGCCGCCGGCCAAGGGCAGCGGCTACCTGTCCATCGCCGGCCTGCGCAAGGAGTTCGACGGCTTCGTCGCGCTCGACGACGTCGACCTGGACATCCGCAAGGGCGAGATCTTCGCGCTGCTCGGCGGCTCGGGCAGCGGCAAGTCCACGCTGCTGCGCTGCCTGGGCGGGTTCGAGCAACCCAGCCGCGGCCGCATCGTGCTCGACGGCCAGCCGCTGGACGGCCTGCCGCCGTACGAGCGCCCGCTCAACATGATGTTCCAGTCCTATGCGCTGTTCCCGCACATGTCGGTGGAACAGAACATCGCCTTCGGGCTGAAGCAGGACGGCCTGTCGCGCGCGGCCATCGCCACCCGCGTGGGCGAGATGCTGGAGCTGGTGCAACTGGGCAAGCTCGGCAAGCGCAAGCCGCACCAGCTCTCCGGCGGCCAGCAGCAGCGCGTGGCGCTGGCGCGCTCGCTGGCCAAGGGGCCGAAGCTGCTGTTGCTGGACGAGCCGATGGGCGCGCTGGACAAGAAGCTGCGCTCGCAGATGCAGCTGGAGCTGGTCAACATCATCGAGACTTCCGGGGTGACCTGCGTGATGGTCACCCACGACCAGGAGGAGGCGATGACCATGGCCACCCGCATCGCGCTGATGGATGCCGGCTGGATCCAGCAGGTCGGCACCCCGGACGAGATCTACGAGCAGCCGGCCAACCGCTTCGCCGCCGAGTTCATCGGCTCGGTCAACCTGATCGACGCGGTCATCGACGAGGACCTGCCGGACTACGTGACCCTGCGCGCCGGCGCCTTCGCCGACAGCATCTACGTCGGCCACGGCATCACCGGCATCACCGGGCAGCCGGTGTCGTTCGCGGTGCGCCCGGAGAAGCTCGGCATCGGCAAGGACGCGCCGGCGCAGGCGCACAACAAGGCGCAGGGCACGATCGAGGACATCGCCTACTTCGGCAGCCATTCGGTCTACCACGTGCGCCTGCCCAGCGGCGTCAAGCTGATGGCCAACTTCGCCAACCAGCAGCGCTGGGCCAGCGACAACCTGACCTGGGGCGATACGGTGTGGGTGTGGTGGGGCGAGAACGACGGCGTGGTGCTGACCGCATGAGCGCGCCCGCCGCCGCCAGCGTGCCCGCCGCGCCGCTGCCGCCGCGGCGCAGGCTGCTGCAGCGCCTGCGTCGCCTGCCCGGCGCGCGCTGGGCGGTGATCGCCGCGCCGTATCTGTGGTTGTTGCTGTTCTTCGCGATCCCGTTCCTGATCGTGCTGCGCATCTCCTTCGCCGAGCAGGCGATCAGCAGCCCGCCGTACAGCGCGCTGGTAGACTACCAGGACGGCGTGCTGACGCTGAAGTTCACCCTGCAGAACTACCTGGCGCTGGTGCGCGACAACCAGTACATCGAGGCCTACTGGGGCTCGATCAAGATCGCCGGGATCTCGACCCTGCTGACCCTGCTGATCGGCTATCCGATGGCCTACGTGATCGCGCGGCTGTCGCCGTCGGCGCGCAACATCGCGATGATGCTGGTGGTGCTGCCGTCGTGGACCTCGTTCCTGATCCGCGTCTACGCCTGGATCGGCATCCTCGACAGCAACGGCGTGCTCAACCGCGCGCTGCTGGCGCTGGGCCTGATCGAGCAGCCGCTGCGCATCCTGTACACGCCGATCGCCGCCTACATCGGCATCGTCTACTGCTATCTGCCGTTCATGGTGCTGCCGCTGTACGCGACCCTGGTCAAGCAGGACCACCGCCTGCTCGAGGCCGCCTACGACCTCGGCGCGCGGCCGTGGAAGGCGTTCTTGACCATCACCTTGCCGATGTCGCGCCCGGGCATCGTCGCCGGCTGCATGCTGGTGATGATTCCGGCGGTGGGCGAGTTCGTGATCCCGGAAATGCTCGGCGGGCCGGACACGCTGATGATCGGCCGGGTGCTGTGGGGCGAGTTCTTCAACAACCGCGACTGGCCGGCCGCCTCGGCGGTTGCGATCGCGATGCTGGCGCTGCTGATGCTGCCGATCCTGATCTTCAACCGCTACCAGCAGCGCCAGCTCGAAGGCGGCCAGGCATGAGCGGCGCCGGCGCGCTGCGCGGCGGGCGGGTGCTGCGCTGGACGGTGCTGGGCGGCGGCTTCGCCTTCCTGTACCTGCCGATCCTGCTGTTGATGGTGTACTCGTTCAATGCCTCCAAGCTGGCCACGGTCTGGGCCGGGTTCTCGACCAAGTGGTACGGCGAGCTGCTGCGCGACCGGCAGATCCTGCAGGCGGCGTGGATCAGCCTGAAGGTGGCGTTCTGGACCGCCACCGCGTCGATGGTGATCGGCACGCTGGCGGCGATGGTGATGACCCGCTTCCGCCGCTTCTCCAGCAAGAGCCTGTTCGGCGCGCTGGTGACCGCGCCGCTGGTGATGCCGGAGGTGATCATCGGCCTGTCGATCATGATGATGCTGGTGTCGATGGGCGGATTGATCGGCATCCCGCCCAAGGGCGTCACCGCGATCTGGGCCGCGCACGTCACCTTCACCCTGTCCTTCGTCACCGTGGTGGTGTCCTCGCGCCTGCAGGAGCTGGACCGCTCGCTGGAAGAGGCGGCGATGGACCTGGGCGCGAACCGGCTCAAGGTGTTCTTCCTGATCACCTTGCCGATCATCGCCCCGGCGCTGGTGTCCGGCTGGCTGCTGGCCTTCACCCTGTCGCTGGACGACGTGGTGATCGCCAACTTCGTGGCCGGGCCGAACTCGACCACGCTGCCGATGACCGTGTTCTCCTCGGTGCGGATGGGCTTGAAGCCGAAGATCAACGCGCTGGCCACGCTGATGGTGCTGGCGGTGTCGATCGCCGCCTTCCTCGGCTGGTGGCTGATGGCGCGCAGCGAGAAGCGGCGCCAGCGCGACATCCAGCTGGCGCTGCAGCAGGGCGGCTGACGGGGCGTCGAACCGGGTCTTTGTGCTCTGCCGCTTGTTGTGGGAGCGACTTCAGTCGCGACGGGCGTTACCGGGAAGGCCTGTCGCGACTGAAGTCGCTCCCACAAAATCCCTACACCGGCAGCGGCCAGCGCAGAACGCTGCGGTCCATCGCGATCGCCGCATCGCCACGCCGCCGCAACCTTCGCGGCGCTAGGCTGGGCGGACTTTTTCCAGGAGTCCGTCGCGATGCCTTACGACACCGTCAATCCCGCCACCGGCCAGGTCGAATACAGCCTGGAGCTGATGGATGCCGCCGCCGTCGAGCGGCGCCTGGCCGCGTCCGCGCAGGCCTTTCCCGCGTGGGCGCAGACGCCGCTGGAACAGCGCGGCGCGCTGTTGCGCCAGGTCGGCGCGCAGTTGCGCGCGCGCCGCGAGGAGATCCAGCGGGTGATGACCGCGGAGATGGGCAAGCTGCGCAAGGAGGCGCTGGCCGAGATCGACAAGTGCGCCGACGCCTGCGACTACTACGCCGAGCACGCCGCCGACTACCTGCGCGAGCTGCCGATCGCCACCGACGCGCAGCGCAGCTACGTGCGCTACGAGCCGCTGGGCTGCGTGCTGGCGGTGATGCCGTGGAACTTCCCGATCTGGCAGGTGTTCCGCTTCCTGGCGCCGGCGCTGATGGCCGGCAACGTGGCCCTGCTCAAGCACGCCAGCAACGTGCCGCGCTGCGCCGACGCGATCCACGCCGCGCTCGCCGCCGCCGGCGTGCCGGCCGGCGTGTTCGACGTGCTGCACATCGACAACGACCAGGCCGCCGAGGTGCTGCGCGATGCGCGCATCGCCGCGGTGACCCTGACCGGCAGCGAGCGTGCCGGCCGCTCGATCGCCGCCAACGCCGGCGGCCAGCTGAAGAAGTGCGTGATGGAACTGGGCGGCAGCGATGCCTTCGTGGTGCTGGACGACGCCGACCTGGACCTCACCGTGGCCGCGGCGGTGAAGTCGCGCTTCGACAACGCCGGACAGACCTGCATCGCGGCCAAGCGCTTCGTGGTGGTGGAGGCGATCGCCGACGACTTCGTGCGCCGCTTCGTCGCCGCGGCGGCCGAGCGCCGGCTCGGCGATCCGCAGGACGACGCGACCACGCTGGCGCCGATGGCGCGGCAGGACCTGCGCGAGGAACTACACAAGCAGGTGCAGGCCAGTCTCGCCAAGGGCGCGGTGGCCTTGCTCGGCGGCGCGCCCGACAGCGGAACCCATGCCGGCTATCCGGCCTCGATCCTGGACAAGGTGGTGCCGGGCATGCCGGCCTACGACGAAGAGTTGTTCGGCCCGGTCGCCGCGATCCTGCGCGTGGCCGACGAGGCCGAGGCGGTGCGCGTGGCCAACGACACCAGCTTCGGCCTGGGCGGCAGCGTGTGGAGCGCCGACCCTGCGCGCGGCGAGCGCGTCGCCCGCCAGCTGCAGTGCGGCGCGGCCTTCGTCAACGCCATCGTCAAGAGCGACGTACGCCTGCCGTTCGGCGGCATCAAGCGCTCAGGCTTCGGCCGCGAACTGGCCGAGCACGGCATTCATGAGTTCATGAACATCAAGTCGGTGTATGTGGGTTGAATCCGGGATTGGGGAGTCGGGATTGGGGATTCGCAACGGCGGATCCCGACGCCTGGGCGAAACCGCGTGGTCCCAAGGCTCCTATCGCAGCGCTTCAAACCTGGGCCATCACGTCCTCTCTCTCAGATGGCCAGCTCCCCCGCTTTTGCGAATCCCGAATCCCCAATCCCGAATCCCGGCTCACAACCACCTGGCCCGCTTGAACGCCACATACAGCCCCAGGCACACCGCGGCCACGCCGCCGACCATCAGCGGGTAGGCCCAGGGCCATTCCAGTTCCGGCATCTGCTTGAAGTTCATGCCGTACCAGCTGGTGATCAGGGTCGGGGCCGCGAGCAGCGCGGCCCAGGCGCCGAGGCGCTTGACCGTCTCGCCCTGGGCCAGGGTCACCAGCGACAGGTTCACGCTCAGCGCGGTGCCCAGCATCTCGCGCAGGGTGTCGATCGCCTCGTTGGTGCGCACCGCGTGGTCGAGCACGTCGCGCACGTACAGCCGCACTTCGTCGGGGATCAGCGGGCCGGGGTTGCGCTTGAGGTGGGCCAGCACGTCCTGCAGCGGCGCCACGCCCAGGCGCATCTGGTTGAGCTCGCGCTTGAGTTCGTACAGGCGGATCGCGGTGTCGCGCCGGTAGGCCTCGGCGAAGATGTCCTTCTCCAGGCGCTCCAGGCTCTGCCGGAACTCGTCCAGGATCGGCTGGTAGTTGTCGACGATGTAGTCCAGCACCGCGTACAGCGCGTAGGACGGGCCGAGCTGCATCAGCGCCGCCTCGCGCTCCAGGCGTTCGCGCACCGGCGCGTACGGCAGCGACGCGCCGTGGCGCACGGTCAGCAGGAAGCGCGCGCCGAGGAAGGCGTGGGTCTCGCCGTAGACGATGCGCTCGTCGATCACCTGCGCGGTGTGCACGGCCAGGAACAGCGAATTGCCGTAGGCCTCGACCTTGGGCCGCTGGTGCGCCTTGCGCGTGTCCTCGATCGCCAGGTCGTGCAGCTGGAATTCTTCCTTCAGCTGCTGCAGCACGTCGTCGGCGGGTTCGTACATGCCGACCCAGACGAAGCCGTCGTCGCCGGCCAGCACGTCGCTGATCTGCGCCAGGGCGATGTCGTGGCGGCGGCCGTGGCCGTCGTAGTGCACGCAATTGATGACGCAGGCGGGATTTTCGGGAACGGAGGCCATGGGCGGGAATCGTGCGCGGGCGGGATCAGCGCTGCAAGCGGCGCCGCGTGAACGCCCAGGCCAGCGCCGCATGCACCGGCAGCAGCAGGGCGATCCATTGCAGGTTGAACTGCGGCTGCAGCATCGACAGCCAATGGATCAGCAGCGCCGCGCCGGCCAGGGCCACCACCGACCACAGCAGCACGCCGAACCAGCGTCCGGGCCGGCGCCCGCGCAGCTGCGCGATGGCGCCGCCGACCAGCAGCAGGCACAGCGGGTCGAGCAGCAGCAGATTGCGGTTGGCCCAGGCCGCGCGGTGGTCGCTGCAACCCCACAGGTACAGCAGCACGCCGCCGCCGAGCGCGCACAGCAGCCAGAACGGCAGCGCCAGCGCGGCCAGCGCGCGCGGCCGCCGCGCCAGCGCGAGCACGCCGGCGGCGACCAGCAGCCCGGCCAGCAGCCACGGCCACCAGTGCCGTGCCTGTTCCGTCGGCTCCGGCGGCAGCCGCTGCGGCAGCAGCTGCTGGCGCGCCTGCACCAGTGGGCGCCCGGCGCGGTTGCGCACCTCGCCCAGGCTCTCGGCCAGGCGCATCGGCACGAACGCCTCTTCCCAGCGCGATAGCGGCTTGTCCGCGAACGGGCCCAGGCCCAGGTCGAAGCCCAGCCACATCCACGGCGCCGGCGAGGCCAGGCGCACCGATTCGCTGCGGTAGGTGTTGCCGCGCGAACGCCCGGACAGTTGCGCGTGCAGCGCGCCGTCCAGCGCCCGGTCCAGCGCGTCGCGGACCATGGTGGCGCAGTTGGCGGTGTAGTAGTCGTAGCGGTAGCGCGCGTTTTCCGGCCGCGCGCGCCAGGCCAGCGCCTGCTGCAGCGCGCGTGCCTGCGCCGGTTCCATGTCCAGCCACTGGATGTCCACGCCGCGGCCGGCGTCGCGGTACTGCGCCAGGTCGTCCTGCAAGGGCAGGGCGACCAGGTAGTACATCATGTCGCCGGCGGCGAAGCGGCTGACGAAGTCCGGCTCGCTGGGGTCGAAGAAGCCGAAGTTGTACGAGGTGGCCTGGCCGCTGCGCGGATCCACCACCACGATCGCGTCGTGGCCGAAGCGCTCGAAGAACACCTCGCCCGGCTGCATCGTGGCCACGCCGATCCGCGGCGCCGGTGCCGACGCGTCGTCGCTGGCCGGGCCGGCAACCGTCACCGCGGTGGCGGCGGGCGCCAGCGCGGGCGGCGCGGCCGGGTCCGCACTGCCGGCCTGCGCGAACGCCAGCGCCGCGCAGCAGGCCAGCAGCGCGCCCAGCAGCCATTGCGGCCAGCGACGTGCCGGCAGCGGCGACAGCGGGCGAGCGGTCAAGCGTCTTCCTGCGGGTCGGGCGGCAGGATGGTAACGTGGAAGGCCTGCACCCGGCGCGCGTCGGCGCGCGCCACGCGGAACGCGAAGCGCCCCAGGGTCAGTTCCTCGCCGGTTTCCGGCAGGTGGCCGATGGCCTCGGTGACCAGGCCGCCGACGGTGTCGTAGTCGTCGTCGGAGAAGTCGGCGCCGAAGCGTTCGTTGAAATCCTCGATCGGGGTCAGCGCGTCGACCACGTACTGGCCGTCGGCCTGCGCGGCGATCAGCGAGGCCTCGTCCTCGGCGTCGTCGTGCTCGTCGTCGATCTCGCCGACGATCTGCTCCAGCACGTCCTCGATGGTGACCAGGCCGGCGACGCCGCCGTACTCGTCGACCACGATCGCCATGTGGTTGCGCGAGAGCCGGAACTCCTTGAGCAGCACGTTGAGCTTCTTCGACTCGGGGATCAGCACCGCCGGGCGCAGCAGTTCGCGCACCGTGCCGGGGCCGTGGTCGGCGACCACGCCGCGCAGCAGGTCCTTGGCCAGCAGGATGCCGAGGATGTCGTCCTTGTTCTCGCCATGCACCGGGAAGCGCGAGTGGCCGGATTCGACCACCTGCTTCATCAGGTCGAGGAAGCGCGATTCCACCGGCAGCGACACCATCTGCGAGCGCGAGATCATCACGTCGCCGACGGTGAGCTCGGACACCGACAGCGCGCCTTCCATCATGCGCAGGGTGTCGGCGGCGATCAGCCCGTCGTGCTGGGCGTCGCGCAGCACCTCGACCAGGTCGTCGCGGGTGTGCGGGTCGCCGGAGAAGACCGAGCTGAGCCGTTCCAGCCAGCCGCGGCGTTTTTCGTGGGTTTCCGAAGGGGAGCTACTAGAGTCGTCTTCTGACATGTTCTGTGGATACGGCACCCGGTCTGCCGGGCGATGTGCGCAAGTCTAGCAGGGCCAATGGGACAGAGCCGCGACGCCGCCGGCGGCCGGCGCGGGGCGCGCGGGCACGGGTTCAGCCGCCGCTGGCGGGCGTGTGCAGCGGGTCCGGCGCCGGCGCGGCGTCCGGATCCTCCGGCAGGTCCAGGCTGTAGCTGCAGCCGGCCAGGGTCTTGCCCGGATGCGACTTCACCGTGGACAGGCTGAGGATGACCGATTCGATCATCGGCTCGCCGGTCTTCGGGTCGGTCACGTCGCGGCTGACCAGCTCGCGGCCGAACATCGCCTTCTCCGGCGTGTCCACCGCCGCTTCCAGCTGCAATTGCTTGGCCAGCGGGCGCGGGTCGGCCAGGTCCAGGATCGCCATCACGCTGGCGCCGGCCACGGCGATGCGATTGGTGCTGTGGCCGAACACCTGGATCGGCCGCACCAGCTCGTATTCGCTCATGAACAGGTTGGACTGCGGCAGCGGCCGCCAGCCCTGCGCCACCGCCTTCAGCGGATCGGCCAGCAGCGGCCCCAGCGCGGCGAAGTCGGCCACGCCCTGGCGGCATTCGAGCAGCGCCGGCAGGTCGATGGCGGGTGCGGAGGCGGGAGCGGCAGCCGCGGGCAGCGCGCACGCGAGCGCGAGCAGAACGAGCGATGGACGGATCAACGCGCTGGACCTCGGGCCGGGGAACGGAGTGGCGCGGCACGGCGGCCGCGCGGCAACGTTAGCGCCCGCGCCAGCGCTTGACCAGCCATTGCCGCGCGCTGGACACGGTCAGCAGCGCGCTGGCCAGGTACAGCACCGACAGCGCCGCGAATGTCCCGCCGCTGTCGACCTGGGCATGCAACTGGCGGCAACACAGCCAGGCGCCGACCGACAGCGGGAACAGCAGCGCGACCCGTCCGGGATGGGCGGCGATGCGCACCGGGCCGGCGCCTGCATCCCGCTGCCGGCGCCGGTAGAGCCAGCGCCAGGCGCCGGGCGTGGTCGCCACCACCAGCACGGCCAGCCCGCCCAGCCAGGGCAGCACCTGCTCGGGCAGGCTGCCGCTGCCGGCGAACAGCGGTGCCGGACGGATCAGGCCCAGATAGACGGAAGCGGCCAGGCCGGTGCCCCATAGGGCCGCGGCGAGGCCATGCCATCGCGCTGGGTGCGGGCGGGTTTGGCGCTGTGCGGGTCGTGCTGGTTCGAACATCCGTGTCCACTCCAATGTCGAAAAATGCGCCGCGTGCGGCAGGTGTCAGCGTTCCCCGGCGTAGGGGTCGCCCACGCCCAGGTCGGCCAGGATCTCGCGCTCCAGTTGCTCCATCGCCTCGGCTTCCTTGTCGTCCTCGTGGTCCCAGCCGAGCAGGTGCAGCACGCCGTGCACGGTCAGGTGCGCGTAGTGGGCGTTGAGCGGCTTGTCCTGTTCGGCGGCTTCGCGCGCCACCACTGGCGCGCAGATCACCAGGTCGCCGAGCAGCGGCAGCTTGACGCCCTTGGGCAGCCCTTCGGGCAGCTCGGCCGGGAAGCTGAGCACGTTGGTGGCGTAGTCCTTGCCGCGGTAGTGGTGGTTCAGCGCACGGCCTTCCTTGGCGTCGACCAGGCGGATCGCCAGGTCGGCTTCGCGGATGCGGCCCTTCAGCGCCGCCGCCACCCACTTGCGGAAGCTCGTCGCCGCCGGCAATCCGGCGCGGGGCAGGGCGTAGCTGACGCCGACGTCGAGGTGGACCGGACCTTTGGTCATGGCGATACCGGCATTTCAGAGCGGACAGGAGCCGACAGTATCGCGCGTGTGGCGCTTCACCGCGACGTCCAGTCGCCGGCGGCGTAGGCGATCTCGATCACCTCGGCGGTGCCGGCATGCCCATCGATGCCCGCGTCCTTGGCCGAGCCATGGCAGTTGAAGCCCATCTGGGTCCTGGCCTGGCGGACCAGCGCCGCGACGCGCTGCTCGGGCGGATCGTTGACGTCGATGTGGATGGTCGCGCCCGCGCAGCCGCCGACGTTGGCCACCTCGATGGCCGGCACGAGCGTGCGCGCGGTCCGGTCGGCGAGCGCGTCGAAGCCCTCCTGCGTCATGCCGTCCCGCGCTGCGGACACGCGGACCTTGAAGTAGTAGAGCTGCTTGTAGAACAGGTAGCCGTTGGAGAACAGCGGCATGCCGGTCGAGGACAACTGCATGCTGAGCCGCAGTCTTTCCCCAGCCGTGCGCTCGCTTTCGGCGATGGCCGCGAGCACCGCGGCATCCATGTCGTTGGCCCGCTGCGATGGAGGGGAGGTGTCGCCGCCCAGCGCGAACGGTGCGTGGTCCAGTTCGTCCAACCGCGAATAGGTGCCATGCGTCACCGCCGAGGACAGGTCGCGGCGAAAGGCGACCAAGCCGTCATCGAGCGCCCTGGCAGGATCCTGCCGCCCGATCGGATACACGAAGACATCGATCGCCAGTTCCGGATGGTCGTCCATGGCGTAGTGGAAGCCGGCGCCAGCCAGCTTGGCGGCCGGGTCGTATTTGCTGCGGGTGAGGGTGAACGCGCCCACCGTCTTCGGTGCGATCACGTAACTGGTTTCGATGTAGGGGCGCGATGGCGCCGGCGATTGCTTCGGCTTGGCGGATGCCGCGACGGGTGCCAGGGCCAGCAGGCAGACGGACAGCAGCGAGCAACAACGGAGCATGGGCACTTCCTGTGCGGGATATGAGAGCAGTGTAAGGTCACCCGCAAGGTTTGCGCAGGCAAGTCAGTGCCACTGCTGCTGGCCGGGATGGCGCCGGATCAGGTGACGCATTCGACCAGCATCAGCAGTGGCGGCCCGCCGCCGGCGACGCGATAGGACACGCTGCCCATCGGGTCGTGCCGGCAGTGCGGGTCGTTGCGCCTGACCTCGAGCGCCGGCGCCAGGCCCGGCGGCGCGTTCGTCCACACGGCGGCCTGTCCGCGTTCGAGCAGTTGGCCCACGAAATACAGGGCATCGGTGGGTACCCGCGCCTTTTCGACCACGGCGCAGCCGAATCGGTCGCGTGCGTCGCCGGCGGCCGCCAGCAGTGCCTGCGCACGTCCTCCAGCGATCCAGGCCAGGCGCTGTCGCTCGTCGTCTTTCGGCGCGGTGGTGGAGGCACGCCGGGCGTCGGCGGCGCGTTCGAGCTCGGCGCCGGGCAGGCTGATGGTCGCCTGCTCGACCCTGACCGAAACACAGGGCGGCGCCATGGTCTGGGCGAGGGCGATGCGCTGTGGCGTCGCCGGCATCGCCGCCTGGGCCTGGGCGAGGCCGCAATGGCTGCAGGCCATGCCGAGCAGGGCCGCCAGTGCAACCCCGGGCCAGCGCGGGGTCATGCCGCCGGGCCGGTGACCTTGTCGGTGAGGTCGCGCTTTTCGTAGGCGGTGACGATGCGCGCCACCAGCGGATGCCGCACCACGTCGCGCGCTTCGAAGAAGGTGAAGCTGACCCCGTCGACCTCGTGCAGCACCTCGATCGCGTCGCGCAGGCCGGACTTGACGTGCTTGGGCAGGTCGATCTGGGTCAGGTCGCCGGTGACCACCGCGGTGGAGCCGAAGCCCAGCCGGGTCAGGAACATCTTCATCTGTTCGATGGTGGTGTTCTGCGCCTCGTCCAGGATCACGTAGGCGTCGTTGAGCGTGCGCCCGCGCATGTAGGCCAGCGGCGCGATCTCGATGACGTTCTTCTCCAGCAGCTTGACCACCTTCTCCACGCCGAGCATCTCGTACAGCGCGTCGTACAGCGGGCGCAGGTAGGGATCGACCTTCTGGCTCAGGTCGCCGGGCAGGAAGCCCAGCTTCTCGCCGGCTTCCACCGCCGGGCGCACCAGGATCAGCCGCTGCACACGCGATTCGTTCAGCGCCTCGACCGCGCTGGCCACCGCCAGGAAGGTCTTGCCGGTGCCGGCCGGGCCGATGCCGAAATTGATGTCGTGGGTGGCGATCTGGTGCAGGTACTTGGCCTGGTTGGCGCCGCGGCCGCGCACGGTGCCGCGCTTGACCTTGATCGCCACCTCCTGCGGCGCGTAGGCGCGCTCGGCGACCAGGTCCACGTTGGCCTGGTTCAAGCGCAGGTGGATGGCCTGGTCGTCGAACACGACGCTGTCGGCCTCGGCATACAGGGCCTGCAGCAAGGTCTCGGCGGCGGCGACCGCGCCGGACGGGCCGGTGATCCGGAACACGTTGCCGCGGTTGGAGATCTCCACGCCCAGGCGCAGTTCGATCTGGCGCAGGTGCGCGTCGAACGGACCGGCCAGGTTGGCCAGGCGTTCGGTGTCGGCGGGTTCCAGGGTGAAATCGCGTTGCGCGGGGATGGTCATCGAAGGTCGTACGCGGCGCGCGAGGCGACGCCTGCGTCGTTGGACAGGGAAGAGAAGCGTAGCGCGCGGGGCGGTGAAGGGCCAGACGAGGGCAGGCATGCAGGCGCTGGCGAACACCTGCGTCAGCGGCCAAGCGCAGGCGGCGGACCGGGCAGGAGGGTGCCGGCGAACAGCCATTCTCCCGGACACGGATCCGGGTCGGCCTGGTCGTCGGGGTCCGCCAGCGCGTCCATCGCAAGTCCGGCCCGCCGCAACGCCCCGGGCAACGCCGCGCGGCTGCATCCCCAACGGAACGGCTCGCCGTTCCAGCGCAGCCAATGGCGCAGCCAGGGGCGTGCCAGGACGAAATCCGCGCGGCCGTCGGCGCGCGTCTGCATCGCGGTGGCGATGCAGCGCGCCTGCCGCAGCAATCCGGCCAGTCCGTGCAGTAGCCGGAGCGCCGCCGGGATGGGCAGATACATCACAACGCCTTCGGCGATCACCAGCGTGGCGGCGTCGGGATCGAACTGCGGCGCGCCGACGAGTGCCGCAGGCAGCGCTGCCTGCGCCAGATCGCACGCGACGAAATGCAGGCGCGGCTGGTCGAACCGCAACGACGCCAGGGCGCGGCGTTTCAGCGCAATGGTGGGCGCCAGGTCGACTTCGTAGACCCGTGGCTGCGCGGCGCCGCCAGCCAGTTCCGCGCCCAGCCCATCGAAGCCCGCGCCGAGGATCACGACCTGTCCCGTTCCATCGGCGCAGGCCTGTTCGACCCAGGCGCGGATGCGGCGCTTGCGCCATGCGTAGTGTGCGGTGATCCCCGGCAGCATGGCGTCTTCCAGCAGCCGCAGCAGGCCGCGTCCCGTGCGCGTGCCGAGCGCTTGCAGCAGGCGCGCGCCGGTCCCGCCACCGTGCCGCAGGCACGCCTCGGCCACGCGCGCATTCCATGCCGGGCCATCGGCGCCGGTGCGCGCCTGCAGCACCGCCGCCGCGGCGAGTACCTGTGCGGTGGACAGGCGCGCCATGTCAGCTGCGCAGCGCGGCGATGTGGTGGTACCAGTCGCTGCGCCACAGGCCCTGCGGATCGCATTCGCGCTGGGCGGCGAGGAACTCGTCGAGGCGCGGATGTGCGGCCTGCAACTGGTCGGCCGTGGCCCAGCGGTGATAGGTCAGGTAATAGCTGCCGCCGAAGTGCAGCGCATCGTCGATCAGCGCGCGGAATGCCTCGCGCGCGGCGGCAATGCCCGCCGGATCGTGGTGGACATGCAGGTTGAACACGATGCAGGCCCAATTCTGCCGTGCCCAGCACAGCACGCTGGTGGGGTCCGCCTCGACCAGGCGCACCGTGCCGTAGATCGGCTGCGCGGCGCAGCGGCGCAGGCTTGCGGCGGCGCGCGCCATGAACCCGGCCAGGCAGGCGCGCGGCACATAGAGCTCGGTGATCATCTCCGAGCCGCGATGGCCCAGCGCCCGGTCGACCGCGCCATGGTAGTCGCCGAGATGGACGCCGCTCTGTTGGCTGTCGCAGTGGTAGCGCTGGCCATCGGTGCCCAGGTAGAACGCGGCGTAGGCGTCGAAGGCGCGCGACGGGGCGGTATGCGCCAACAGCAGCAGCGCGGCGAAGTCGGCGGAGTTCAGGTGCGATGGCGCGTCGATCGGCTGCCCCGGCGCCGGGTGATAGCACGACAGCACGCCCAGATCGAGGAAGTCGTCGCTGGCCGGATCGATGGCGAACTGGAAATCGCCATGGCATGCACCAGCCGCGATCGCCTGCTCGAAGGCCTGGGCGAGGCCGGCCACGCGCAGCAGGCGGACGCGGCGCTGCAGCACCTGGCGCGGGGTCAGCCGCAGGGTGAGCTGCACCACCAGGCCGAACAGCCCATAGCCGCCCGCGGCAAGGGCGAACAGGCGCGGATTCCGCTCGCGGCTCGCGTCGATGCTGCGCCCCGCCGCATCGATCAGCCGCACCGACTCGACGTCCTCGACGAACGGCGCATAGCGCAGGCCGCGGCCATGCACGTTCGCGGCGAAGGCGCCGCCCAGGCTGAAGTCGTCGGCGCCGGTCTGCTTCTGCCGGATGGTCCAGCCGCGCGCGTTGCCCGGGTGCCGGCGCAGCCAGTCCAGCAGCGCCGGCCAGCGGATGCCGGCCTCGACGGTCAGCAGGCCGCGCTCGGCATCGAAGGCCAGCACCCGGTCCAGCGCCGAGGTGTCCAGGACCTGGCCATGCGACAGGAACTGCTGCCCGCCCATCGCGTGGCGCGCGCCGGCGGCGATCAGGCTGCGGCCGGCGCGGGCGCAGGCGCGCACCATCGCCGCGGCGTCGCGCACCGTCGTCGGCGTCAGCAGGCGTACCGGCGTGGCATTGAGCCGCGAATGCACGTCGTTGAGCAGGTGTTCGCGCGGGAGCGTGTCGGGGAACATGGGCGGCGATCAAGGTGAAGGCCGGGCGACCATGCAGGTCGGTATCGTCTTGCGCAACTGCGAAAATCGAAGTATTGCCTTGTGATACCTTGCGTCGCATTCCACAGGATGCCGCGTCCATGCTCGAACGCGAACGTTTGCTCGCTGCGCTGAAGCAACTGCTGAAGGAGCGCGGCTGGCGCTATGCCGACCTGGCAGCCGCGGTCGGCGTGTCGGAGCCGACGATCAAGCGCATCCTGTCGACCGGCCGCATGGACCTGGATCGCCTGGAGCGGATCTGCGAGGTGCTGGAGATCGATTTCTTCGAACTGGCGCGCGCCGCCAGCGCCACCCGCGAATCGCGCCGCCTGCTGACCCTGCGCCAGGAACAGGCGCTGGCCGATGCGCCGCGCCTGATGATGGTGTTCCACCTGCTGTGCCAGGGCTGGCGCAGCGAGGCGATCGCGGCGGACTACGCGATGGCGCCTGCCGAACTGCTGCAGTTGCTGGCGCGCCTGGACGGCGTCGGCCTGATCGAGCTGCTGCCGGGCGATCGCGTGCGGCTGCGGGTCGCGCGCGACTTCTCCTGGCGCGACGACGGCCCGGTGCGGGCGCGATACCTGGGCGCGGCCAGCCGCGAATTCATGCAGGACGCATTCGCCGCACAGGAGGCGCTGCTGGCGCTGGAGGTGCGCGAGCTGGGCGATGCGTCGATCGCCGCGTTGCGGCGCAAGCTGGAGCGGCTGGTGGTCGAGTTCCGCGAGGCGGCCGACGCGGACGTCAGCCTGCCGCGCGAACGCCGGCGCAGCGTCGGCATGCTGGCGGCGATGCGGCCATGGGTGTTCTCGATCGCCGACAGCCTGCGTGCGGCGGATGCGCCGGTGGCCGGTGCGTCGTCGCGCGCCGGCGGCAACCGGCGCGGCCGGGCGTCATAGCGCCGTTGCCGGGCCTGGCGTCGCGCAGGCCTGGCAGCGTCACGCGCGCCGGCCGCCGCGGCGCGCACCTGCGCGCTACGCGCCGGCGGCCTGCTCGGCGGCCACCAGGCGCCCGCGCAAGGAATTGCTCAGCGCCTCGGTGATCGCCACCTCGACGAACTGGCCGACCAGGCGCGGGTGGCCGGGGAAATTCACCGAGCGCATGTTCTCGGTCTTGCCGGTCAGCTCGGCCGGGTTCTTCTTCGACGGGCCTTCGACCAGCACCGTCTGCACGCTGCCGACCATGTCGCGCGAGAGTTGCAGCGAATGCGCGTTGATGTGCGCCTGCAGCCGCGCCAGCCGCGCGTGCTTGACCGCGTCGGGGGTGTCGTCTTCCAGGTCGGCGGCGGGCGTGCCGGGGCGGCGCGAGTAGATGAAGGAGAAGCTCTGGTCGAAGCCCACGTCCTCGATCAGCTTCATGGTCTTGTCGAAGTCGGCGTCGGTCTCGCCGGGGAAGCCGACGATGAAGTCCGAGCTGATCGAGATGTCCGGGCGCACCGCGCGCAGCTTGCGGATCTTCTGCTTGAATTCCAGCGCGGTGTAGCCGCGCTTCATCGCGCTGAGGATGCGGTCGCTGCCGGCCTGCACCGGCAGGTGCAGGTAGTTGGCCAGCTGCGGCACGTCGCGGTAGGCGTCCACCAGCGAATCGCTGAACTCCAGCGGATGCGAGGTGGTGAAGCGGATGCGGCCGACGCCGTCGATCTGCGCGATGCTGCGGATCAGCAGGCCCAGGTCGGCGTACTGCGGCTCCTCGCCGGCCTCGGCGTCGGCGTACGGCCCGCGGTAGGCGTTGACGTTCTGGCCGAGCAGGTTGATCTCGCGCACGCCCTGCGCGGCCAGCTGCGCCACTTCCACCAGCACGTCCTCGAACGGCCGGCTGATCTCCTCGCCGCGGGTGTAGGGCACCACGCAGAACGAGCAGTACTTGGAGCAGCCCTCCATGATCGACACGAACGCCGACGGGCCTTCGGCGCGCGGCTCCGGCAGGCGGTCGAACTTCTCGACCTCGGGGAAGCTGATGTCCACCTGCGACTTGCCCGAGGCGCGCCGCGCGCGGATCAGTTCCGGCAGCCGGTGCAGGGTCTGCGGGCCGAACACCAGGTCCACGTAGGGCGCGCGCTTGACGATCGCCTCGCCCTCCTGCGATGCCACGCAGCCGCCGACGCCGATGATCACCGGCTTGCCGCCGGCCTTCAGCGCCTTCCAGCGGCCGAGCTGGCTGAACACCTTCTCCTGCGCCTTCTCGCGGATCGAGCAGGTGTTGACCAGCACCACGTCGGCTTCTTCGGGGTTGTCGGTCAGCTCCAGGCCCTCGGCCGCGGCGAGCACGTCGGCCATCTTGGCCGAGTCGTACTCGTTCATCTGGCAACCGTGGGTCTTGATGTACAGCTTGCCGCGTACCGCGGGCGCGGCGACGGCCGCGGTGCCGGCGGAGGGCAGGGGATGCAGGGCGTTCCCGGTCATGGCGCTTAATCCAGGCGGGTGGCTAAGGAGAGCCGGCTAGTCTACCTGGGCCGGCCGCGCCGCGCAGGCGGCTCAGGCCGCGGCGGCCGCGTCGATCGCCTGCGCGCGCTGCACCGCCGGCCGCGCCGCCATGCGTTCGAGGTAGGCGCGGGTCGGCGCCGGTGGATCCATCAGGCCGAAGCCGACCATCCAGCCCAGTGCGCTGCCCCACAGCACGTCGGCGGCGGTGCAGCGTTCGCCGAGCAGGTAGTCGCCGCGCGCCAGCTGGTCGTCGACCACGCCCATCACCGTGTCGCAGTCGGCGTACGGCGACATCCCCCGCGGCGGCGCCTCGCGCTTGAGCGCGCGGTCGATCACCGCCGGCTCGAACGCCGAGCCGTAGAACGCCAGCCAGCGCAGGTACGGGCCGCGGCGCGGATCGCCCATCGGCGGGGCCAGGCCGGCTTCGGGGTACAGGTCGGCCAGGTACTGGTAGATCGCCACCTGCTCTGTGACCACCGCGCCGGCGTGGACGATCGCCGGCACCTTGCCCATCGGGTTGATCGCCAGGTAGGCCGGGGCCAGCTGCGCGCCGCTGGCGAAGTCGATACGTTCCAGCGCGTAGTCCGCGCCCAGTTCCTCGAGCAGGATCAGGACTCCTTTCGAGCGCGATTTGGGGTTGTGGTACAGCGTGACATGGCGGTCGGCGATGGACATGGCGGGCGCTCCTGGGTGATCGAGCGCCCATGCTAGGCGCTATTGCGGACGGATCCTGTCCGCAATACCGTGCGCCATGGCCTCGCCCGCGTCCCGCACCCTGCGCCTGATCGGCTTGCTGCAGACCCGCCGGGTCTGGGCCGGCGCCGAGCTGGCCGAACGCCTGGGCGTGGACCGGCGCAGCCTGCGCCGCGACATCGAGCGCCTGCGCGCGCTGGGCTATGCGGTGCAGGCCTCGTCCGGGGTCGGTGGCGGCTACCGGCTGGCGGCCGGCGCGCAGATGCTGCCGCTGCTGTTCGAGGACGACGAGGCGGTGACGGTCGCGGTGGCGCTGCACGCGGCCGCCGCGAGCATGGGCGGCCTGGAGGACACCGCGCTGCGGGTGCTGGCCAAGCTCGATCCGCTGCTGCCGGCGCGGGTGCGGCAGCGCGCCGGGGCGCTGCAGGCGGTCACCGTGTCGCTGGGCCAGGATCCGACGCTGCCGGACACCCGCTTGCTGATCGGCATCGCCAGCGCCTGCCGCGACCGGCGCCTGCTCGGCTTCGGCTATTGCGACCACGCCGGCCGCGGCAGCCAGCGCCTGGTCGAGCCGCTGCGCCTGGTCAACTACGGCCGCCGCTGGTACCTGCTCGGCTGGGACCGCGATCGCGCCGACTGGCGCACCTTCCGGGTCGAACGCATGCTGCCGCCGCTGCGGCCGGGCGAGCCGATCGCGCTGCGCCTGCCGCCACGCGACCCGGCCGCGATGGTCCGCGATGCGATCCAGCACAGTCCGCAGCCGCTGCAGTTCGGGCTGAGCGTGCGGCTGCGCGGCAGCGTCGCCGAGCTGGGCACGCGCATTCCGTCCTGGTGCGGCGTGCTGGAGGCCGAGGAGGACGGCCATTGCCGGCTGTCGATGCTGGCCGACGCGCTGCCGTGGCTGGCGGCGCAATTGCTGACCCTGGGCGTGCCGTTCGCCTCGCTGCGGGCCGATGCGGCGGTCACGGCCGGGCTGCGCGCCGCGCTGGGCGAGCTGCTGGCGCAGTTGCCGGTCGCGGCCGAGTGAGCCGGGGCGGGGCGCCGCGGTACTTGCGAGGAAACGGGCGGCCGGTCCCGCTGCGGCCGCCGCGCACTTGGCAAGCGCCGGCGAAGTTGGGACACTCGCCGCCATGAAGGGGATGGTGGGGCTTCTGGGGCTGGCAATCGCAACGCTGTCGGCATCGCCGGCCAGCGCCGGCACCCTGTACAAATGCGTCGGCGGCGACGGCGTGCCCAGCTACGGCAGCAAGCGCGTGGCCGGCGCCAGCTGCAGCGTGGTCGGCCGCTATGTCCCGGACCGCCGCGCCGCGCGCGCGGTACCGACGCTCGCCACGGCCTCCGCCGAGCGTGCGCCCAGCCGCGCGGTCATCGCCCCGGCCAGCGCGGAGTCCGGCGCCCCGGCCACCATCATCAGCAGGCCGCCCACGGCCCCGGCGCCGGTCGCCGCCAGCGTGGCGCCGAAGACCGTCGCCCCCGTGCCCGCCAGCACGGCTGCCGCGCCGCGGCGGGTGGTCAGCGGCCAGGTCTACTCCTACATGAAGGACGGCGTGCGCCACTACACCAGCGCGCGGCCGACCCAGGTGGCCAGCCTCGGCACGGTGCGCACCATCCACTACAGCTTCATCGAGACCTGCTACGCCTGCGCCAACCCCGGGCTGAACTTCGGCGCGGTGCGCCTGAACACCACCGCCTACCAGAGCGAGATCGCCGCCGCCGCGCGCGAGTACGGCGTCGACGAAGCGGTGGTGCGCGCGATCATCCATGCCGAATCGGCGTACAACCCGATGGCGCTGAGCCGCGCCGGCGCGCAGGGCCTGATGCAGCTGATGCCGCCCACCGCACGCCGCTTCGGGGTCAGCGATTCGTTCGACGCGTCGCAGAACATCCGCGGCGGCGTGCAGTACCTGGCGTGGCTGCTGAAGCGCTTCAACGGCAACCTGACCCTGGCCGCCGCCGGCTACAACGCCGGCGAGGGCGCGGTAGACAAACACGGCGGGGTACCGCCTTATAGCGAGACGCAGCGCTACGTGCAGCGCGTCGGCGTGCTCGCCGACCGCTACCGCGGCGTGCTGGCGACGGCGCATTGAGGCATTCTCGTCGCCGTCGTGCCGATGCATTGTCTGCGCGTTAAGGGTTCCGCTACACTGCAGTGGATTTTATGCGGCTCGACCCCCACCGAGCCGCTGGCAGCCTCACGCTACCCAATCAAAAATCGGAGTGCCGGATGGCCAACGATGGGGTCAACGATTCTGTTAATGCAGGACGCCGCCGCTTTCTCACTGCCACCACGGCGGTGGTGGGCGCGGTGGGTGCGGGTTTCGTCGCGGTTCCTTTCATCAAGTCCTGGAACCCCAGCGCCAAGGCCAAACTGGCCGGCGCGCCGGTCACCGCCGACATCAGCGCGTTGCAGGAAGGCCAGCGCCTGATCCTGGAGTGGCGCGGTCAGCCGATCTGGATCGTCAAGCGCTCCAAGGCGATCCTGGATGCGTTGCCGACGCTCGATGGGCGGCTCAAGGACCCCAAGTCCGAGGTCACCGACCAGCAGCCGTCCTACATCAAGGGCGAGGGCCGCTCGATCAAGCCGGACATCTCGGTGCTGGTCGGGCTGTGCACGCACCTGGGCTGCTCGCCGGAGATGGTCGCCGAGATCCGCCCCGAGCCCTACGATCCGGAATGGAAGGGCGGCTATTTCTGCCCCTGCCACAAGTCGCGCTTCGACATGGCCGGCCGCGTGTTCCAGGGCGTGCCCGCGCCGATCAACCTGCTGGTGCCCCCGCATCACTACCAGGACGACAACACGCTGATCATCGGCGTCGATCCGAGTTCGTCCGCGAAGGGGGCCGCGTAAGCCATGGCTGACAATATCCTTACCCGCACCGCGGGCAACGTGTTCGACTGGGTCAACGAACGCGCGCCGGGGCTGATGCCGTTCTACCGCAAGCACGTCAGCGAGTACTACGCGCCGAAGAACTTCAACCTCTGGTACTACTTCGGTTCGCTGGCGATGGTGGTGCTGGTCAACCAGATCGTCACCGGCATCTTCCTGACGATGCACTACAAGACCAGCGCGGCCGAGGCGTTCAACTCGGTCGAGTACATCATGCGCGACGTCGAGTGGGGCTGGCTGATCCGCTACATGCACTCCACCGGCGCCTCGCTGTTCTTCATCGTGGTGTACCTGCACATGTTCCGCGGCCTGCTCTACGGCAGCTACAAGAAGCCGCGCGAGCTGGTGTGGATCCTGGGCATGCTGATCTACCTGGTGCTGATGGCCGAAGCCTTCATGGGCTACGTGCTGCCCTGGGGGCAGATGTCGTTCTGGGGCGCGAAGGTGATCATCTCGCTGTTCGGCGCGATCCCGGTGATCGGCAACGGCCTGACCGAGTGGATCATGGGCGACTACCTGCCGTCCGACGCCACCCTCAACCGCTTCTTCGCGCTGCACGTGATCGCGCTGCCGCTGGTGCTGTTGCTGCTGGTGGTGCTGCACCTGGGCGCGCTGCACGAGGTCGGCTCCAACAACCCCGACGGCGTGGAGATCAAGAAGGGGCCCAAGGGCAACCGCTGGGATCCGAACAAGCCGGCCGACGGCATTCCGTTCCACCCGTACTACACGGTCAAGGACCTGGTCGGGGTCGGCTTCCTGCTGCTGATCGGCGCCTTCATCATCTTCTTCGTGCCGGCCTTCGGCGGCCTGTTCCTGGAGCACGACAACTTCACCGAGGCCAACCGCCTGGTCACCCCCGAGCACATCAAGCCGGTGTGGTACTACACGCCGTACTACGCGATGCTGCGGGTGGTGCCGAACAAGCTCGGCGGCGTGCTGGTGATGTTCTCGGCGATCGCGATCCTGTTCCTGGTGCCATGGCTGGACCGCGCCAAGGTCAAGTCGATCCGCTACCGCGGCTGGATCTCGCGGGTGATGCTGGGCGTGCTGGCGGTGTGCTTCGTCTGGCTCGGCGTGATCGGGTCCGGTCCCGGCACCGATGCCAGCGAGACCATCATCGGGCGCGTGCTGACCGTGCTGTACTTCGGATTCTTCCTGACCATGCCGATCTGGACCACGTTGGACCGGACCAAGCCGGTGCCGGAGCGGGTGACCACCCATGACTAAGCCCGTGATTGCCGTCCTGGCCTGCTTCGCGAGCGTCTCGTTGTTGTCCGCCATGAGCTACCTGCTGCCGCTGGGGCAGATCGTGTTCTGGGGCCGGCAGGCGCTCGGCTCCCTGTTCGGTGCGATGGCGGAGGGATCCCTATGAGCAAGCGCCTGATCGCCGTCCTGGCCTGCTTCGCCTCCGCGCTGCTGTTGTCCGCCTCGGCGCTGGCCGCCGAGGGCGGCGCCACCCAGCAGGCCGGCAACGACCTCGGCGACCGCGCCTCGCTGCAGCGAGGCGCCAAGCTGTTCATGAACTACTGCTCCGGCTGCCACTCGCTGAAGTACCTGCGCTACTCGCGCATGGCCGAGGACCTGGGCCTGAGCGAGGACGAGGTGATGGCCAACCTCAACTTCACCGGCGCCAAGGTCGGCGAGCACATCGAGGCGGCGATGCCGCACGATGCGGCGACCAAGTGGTTCGGCAAGGCCCCGCCGGACCTGAGCCTGATCGCGCGGGTGCGCGGCACCGACTGGATCTACACCTACCTCAAGTCGTTCTACGTGGACCAGTCGCGCCCGTTGGGCTGGAACAACAAGCTGTTCGCCAACGCCTCCATGCCCAATCCGCTGTGGGAACTGCAGGGCCTGCAGCAGCCGGTCTACGGCAAGGCCGAGCAACCCGGCGTGGACAAGCCGGTGGAGCGGCTGCAACTGGCTTCGCCGGGCCGGGAAACGCCGGCGCAGTTCGACCAGACCGTCCGCGACATCAGCAATTTCCTCGAATACGCCGGCGAACCGGCGGCGCTGAAGCGGCAGAGCCTGGGCGTGTGGGTGGTGCTGTTCCTGGCGCTGCTGACCTTCCTGGCCTATCTGCTGAAGAAGGAATACTGGAAGGACGTGCATTGAGCGTCGGCCGCGGCGCCGACGCGTTGCTGCATCGTTGCTGACCCGATCCCCTGTTCATCCTATTGGCTTTTGCGAGCGAGGGTTGCACACTCAGGGGCCGTGATGACCGTCAGCAAGGTGTTGGCGGCATCGATGCGGCCGGCGGATTCCGGTCGTCGGAGAGCCTTGAATGGCGGCGAGTTTGCGCATGCGAAATACCTTGACGTTGTTTTCTTCCACGGATGATGTCCTGTGCCACCGCGTCCGCCTGGTGCTCGCGGCAAAGGGCGTGACCTACGATTTCGTGGCGGTGGATCCGCAGAATCCCCCCGAAGACCTGATCGACCTCAATCCCTACCACTCGGTGCCGACCCTGGTGGAGCGCGAATTGGTGCTGTACGCCGCCTCCGTGGTCAGCGAATACCTGGACGAGCGCTATCCGCATCCGCCGCTGATGCCGGTCGATCCGCTCTCGCGCGCGCGCCTGCGCCTGGCCATGCTGCGCATCGAGCACGACTGGGTGCCGCAGGTGCAGGCGATCCAGCTCGGCAACAAGGCCCAGGCCGAGGCCGGGCGCAAGCGGCTCAAGGAACTGCTGACCGCCTCGGTGCCGCTGTTCAAGGCCAGCAAGTTCTTCCTCAACCCGGAAATGAGCCTGGCCGATTGCGCGATGGCGCCGATCATCTGGCGCCTGCAGGCGCTGGACATTCCGCTGCCCAAGGACGGCAAGGCGATCGAGGACTACGGCAACCGCATCTTCCGCAACCCCGGTTTCATCCGCAGCCTGACGGACCAGGAAAAGAAACTGCGCGACCTGCCGGCCTGATGCCCCGGCCGCGCGTGGCGCATCCGCTGTTTCCCGAGTTGCGCCGGCGCCTTCGCGTGCCGGCGCGTAGAATTGGCGCATGACCGACGATATTTCCCGCATGACCAGCCATCGCCCGTATCTGCTGCGGGCGCTGGTGGAGTGGATCAACGACAACGGCATGACGCCGCACATCCTGGTGGACGCCGGCCTGCCCAACGTGCAGGTGCCGCCGAGCGCGGTCAAGGACGGCCGGGTGGTGCTCAATATCGCCGAGCGCGCGGTGGTGCGCCTGCAGATCGACAACGACGGGGTCAGCTTCACGGCCCGCTTCGGCGGCGTCAGCTATCCGGTGCAGGTGCCGATGGCGGCGGTGCTGGCGGTGTATGCGCGCGAGACCGGGCAGGGCATGGCGCTGCCGGACGATATCCACGGCGCCAGCGAACCGCCGGGCGACGACACCCCGCCGCCGCGCCCCAGCGGCTCCGACGACGGCGCCGGCGGCAAGCGCCCGCATCTGCGCGTGGTGAAATAGCGGTACTTGGCCAGCGGTCCGCGTCTACCGCGCGGACGCGAGCGGGCTACGGCTGGCTTTGCCGATCCCGTCCTGCCACCGCGTCCTCGCAAGGACGCGGTGTGTTATTTGCCGACGAGGCAACTGCAGGAGCGCCTTCAGGCGCGACCAGATGCGTGCCGCCACGTGTGCGCTCTCCGCAACGCAATGCCCTTTGGCGAAGACAGTCTCCGCGCAGGGACCATGCCGGCGCCTCATTCGTGCGGCGCGCGGCCTTCGTGCAACGCCGTCACCGATGCCACCGACGGCCCGGTGAAGGCGATCAGCTGGTCGCCGAGCAGCACCAGGCGGCCGCTGTGGCGGTCGACGCCATCGTAGGAGTAGTCGAAGCGGAAGGTCCGCTCGAAGCCCAGCCAGCCGTTGGGCAGGCGCCGCAGGCGCAGGCCAGTGCCATGCACGCTCTGGTCCAGCCACTGCACGTCGGCGGCCTTGCAGGCATTGCGGCCGAGGCTTTCGGCGCGTTCGGCGGCGGCGCGCGACGCGTTCCAGAACGCGAACACCGCGGCGCCGGCAATCATCAACAGGATCAGGCTGGGCATGGCGCCACTGTAGCGAGGCACGGGGTGGGGCGGCAATGCCGGGCTGGGGATTGGGGAATCGGGAATCGGGAATCGGGAATCGAAAGCTGGTCTTCGAGCCGGGTCGCTTCGCGGCAGCTTGCGTGCGTCGCTGTCACGCGCTTCTATCGCTTGGCTGCTTGCTGCTGCGCTGCGTCCCCGGGAAGGGTCGCGGGCGCCCCGCTGCGTGGGGGCGGGGCCAGCGTGTTGCGCGGGCGATTCGCTGTGGCGTCGGGCCGCCAGCCGCGACCGACATTGCCGAGACGTCGCTTCGCGACGATAGGTCTAGAGCGGCGGCCGGGTGGGTTCGACTGCTTGCGGCTCGGCGGCCGGCACCGTCGCGGGGACGGCCGGCACGGTGCCCGGGGTCGCCGGTGCCGGCAGCGGCATCGCCGCCGGTACCGGCACCGCCGGATCGGTGGCCGGCCCTGCGCTCGGGATGACCGGCGGCAACAGCTGCGCCTGCGCCTGCAACTGCAGCAGCGCCGCCCAGTCCTGGCGGTTGAAGTCGCACAGTTCCTCGCGGCCCGGCGTGCACTCCAGGCCGGCGCCGTCGTCGCCGGCCTGGTCCTGTGCCAGCGGCGCCTGCAGCTGCAGGCGGCCGGCGCGGTCCAGCGGCAGCTTGCGCATGGTCACCGCGTTGAGCACGTTGCCGCCGATCAGGTACAGGGTGTGGTCGCCGCCGACGTTGGCCGCGACCACGATGTCGCAATGCGATTCCCACGGCAGCGCGCCGCCGCGCGCCAGCGCCTCGCGCAGCCCGGCCGCGCCCAGCGGCTGCTTGCGCCCGCGCAGGAAGCACAGCAGGTCGCCCGGTGCGGGCTTGTCCTGCTGCGGGTCGGCGTAGCGGTAGGGCAGGCCGTCGGCACCGGCCTGGTAGGCGGCGCGGATGTAGTCGATGTGCCGCACCGAAGTGTGGAAGCCACTGACGCCGGCGCGCACCATCACCCAGGACACGAACGCCGCCGACCACGGGTTGTCGACGATGAACGCGCGGCAGTCGGTTTGCCGGTAGCGCGAGCCGTCCAGTGCCTGGCAGCTGGCGGCGCCGTCGCTGCCGCCCATCGCGCCCAGCGTGCCGCTGTCGCGCCAATACGCTGCCACGCGCTGCCAGGCCTCGATGCCGTGGTCGGCGAGATAGCCGCGCTCGGCCTCGGTCACGCGCAGGCCGGCGAGCCGGCCGTCGGTATCGATGAACGGCCGCCACCACAGCCGGTGCTCGTTGCAGGCGGTGCGCACGATGGCCACCGCGGCCGGGGTCAGGCCGAAGCGCGGCGGCAGGTCGCAGACCTCCGCGGCGGCCGCGCGGCCGGCGGGAAACAGGGCGGCGGCACACAACAACGCGAACCAGAAACGGGCCATCGGCGAACTCGGTGAACAGGGGGATGCGTGCAGCGTCGCAGAGCGGCGCGGCCGCGGCCGTGAAGTCAGTGCGGCGGCGGGCCCAGCTTCAGCGACAGGTCCACCGCCTGCACGTGCTTGGTCAGCGCGCCGATGGAGATGCAGTCCACGCCGTCGGCGGCGATCGCGCGCACGCCGTCCAGATCGACGCCGCCGGAGACTTCCAGCGGGATCTTGCGGTGGAACGGCGCGGCCGCGGCAATCGCCACCGCCTCGCGGCGCTGCGCCGCGTCGAAATCGTCGATCAGGATGCGGTCGCAGCCCGCCTCCAACGCTTCGCGCAACTGCGCCAGCGTCTCCACCTCGACCACCAGCGGCAGCGCCGGCCACTGCGCGCGCGCGGCCTGCACCGCCGCGCTCAGCGAGCCGGCGGCGTGGATGTGGTTTTCCTTCAGCATCACCGTGTCGTACAGGCCGACGCGGTGGTTGCTGCCGCCGCCGCAGCGCACCGCGTATTTCTGCGCCAGGCGCAGGCCGGGCAGGGTTTTGCGCGTGTCGAGGATGCGCGCGCCGGTGCCGGCGACCGCGGCCACGTAGGCGGCGGTGGCGGTGGCGGTGGCGGACAGGGTCTGCAGGAAGTTCAGCGAGGCGCGCTCGGCGCTGACCAGCGCGCGGCTGCGCCCGTGCAGCAGCGCCAGCACGGTACCGGCGGCCACGCGGTCGCCCTCGGCGATGCGCCAGTCGATCTGGACCTGCGGGTCGAGCGCGCGGTGGCAGGCATCGAACCAGGGCCGGCCGGCGATCACCGCGTCCTGCTTGCACAGCAGGTAGGCGCTGTCGGCGCGGTCCGGCAGCAGCGCGGCGGTGACGTCGCCGCTGCCGAGATCCTCGGCCAGCGCGCGTGCCACGTCGGCGTCGACCAGCTCCTGCGCTGGCGCCTGCAGCGGCGCCGCGGCGGCGCTCATTTGCCCGGGAAGTCGGCGAGCTGGGCGGTGCCGATCGCTTCTTCGGCCAGCAGCACCGGGATGCCGTCGTCGACGCGGAACACCTGCTTGCGGTCGCGGGTGACCAGCGCCTCCCGCAGCGGTTGCGCTTGCGCGCTGCCGTCGGCGCGCTGCACGCCGCCGCCGGCGATGGCGCGGTTCAGCGCCTCCAGGCCGCGCGCATCCAGCAGGGCCAGCGGTTGGCGGGTGTCGGGCGAGCACAGCAGGTCGAGCAGTTTGCGGTCCATCCGGTCTTCGTCTTGCGTGGAAGACGGCTAGAATACGTCTTTAAGGCAGGGGACGGCCATGACCTCCAAGCAAACCGCGCCGCTCGTCGGCATCGTGATGGGTTCCCGTTCCGACTGGGAGACCATGCAGCATGCGGCGCAGAAACTCGACGCGCTGGGCGTGCCCTATGAAGTGAAGGTGGTGTCCGCGCACCGCACCCCGGACGTGCTGTTCGCCTATGCGGAAGCGGCCGGTGCGCGCGGCCTGCGCGCGATCGTGGCCGGCGCCGGCGGCGCCGCGCACCTGCCGGGCATGCTCGCGGCCAAGACCGCGGTGCCGGTGCTCGGCGTGCCGGTGCAGTCCAAGGCGCTGAACGGCCTGGATTCGCTGCTGTCGATCGTGCAGATGCCGTCCGGCATCCCGGTGGCCACGTTCGCGATCGGCAACGCCGGCGCGGCCAATGCCGCGCTGTTCGCCGCGGCGATGCTCGCACCCGGGCACGCCGACATCGCCACCGCGCTGGACGACTTCCGCCAGCGCCAGACCGACGAGGTGACGGCCAAGGACGACCCGCGCCAATGACCACCACCGTCGGAATCCTGGGCGGCGGCCAGTTGGCGCGCATGATGGCCGTGGCCGGCGCGCCGCTGGGCCTGCGCTTCGTGATGCTGGATACGGTGGCCGACGCCTGTGCCGGCCAGGTCGCGCCGCTGCAGGTCGGCGACTACCGCGACGAGGCCGCGCTGGCCGCGTTCGCGGCGAAGGTCGACGTGGCCACCTTCGATTTCGAGAACGTGCCGGCGGCCAGCGCCGAATGGCTGGCGGGGCAGGTGCCGGTGTTCCCGAACCCGCACGCGCTGGCGGTGGCGCAGGATCGCCTGGCCGAGAAGACCCTGTTCCGCGAGCTGGGCATCCCGGTGCCGGATTTCGCCGCGATCGACAGCCGCGCCGAACTGGACGCGGCGCTGGCGCGGATCGGCACCCCGTGCATCCTGAAGACCCGGCGCCTGGGCTACGACGGCAAGGGCCAGTTCCGGATCAAGTCCGCGGCCGATGCCGATGCGGCATGGGCCGCGCTGGGCGCGCAGGCGTCCAGCGTGGGCCTGATCGTGGAGGCCTTCGTGCCGTTCCAGCGCGAGATCAGCGTGGTCGCGGTGCGCGGCCGCGACGGCGAGTTCCGCACCTGGCCGTTGACCGAGAACTGGCATGTGCAGGGCGTGCTGTCGGCCAGCCTGGCCCCGGCGCAGGCCGATGCGGCGCTGGCGCAGGCCGCCATCGCCCATGCGCAGGCGCTGGCCGAGCGCCTGCAGTACGTGGGCGTGTTTGCGCTGGAGCTGTTCTGCCGCGACGGCGAGCTGCTCGCCAACGAGATGGCGCCGCGGGTGCACAACTCCGGGCACTGGACCATCGAAGGCGCGGAGACCTCGCAGTTCGAGAACCACCTGCGCGCGGTGCTGGGCCTGCCGCTGGGCTCCACGCGCATGCTCGGCCATGCCTGCATGCTCAACTGGATCGGGCAGATGCCCGATGCCGCGCCGGTGCTGGCGCAGCCGGGCGGGCATTGGCACGACTACGGCAAGGAGCCGCGCGAGGGCCGCAAGGTCGGCCACGCCACATTGCGCGAGGACACGCCGGCGGCACTGGCGCAGGCGCTGCAGGCGGCCGGCGCGCAGCTGGGCCGCGGCGAGCAGGTCGCGCCGGTGATCGAGGCGCTGCGCGCGCAGGGCTGAGCGGCGCATGCGGCGACGTCCGGGCCAGCCCCGGGCGTGGCCGGCAAGACAGGCCGGCGCGCCATGCCGCCGCCGGCCGCGACTCCCCAATCCCGACTCCCCAATCCCCGCCTCACACCATATTCGCCGCCACGAACTCCCAGTTCACCAGCTTCCAGAACGCGTCCAGGTAGCGCGCGCGGTCGCCGCGGTAGTCGATGTAGTAGGCGTGTTCCCACAGGTCGCAGGCCAGCAGCGGGATGTCCTCGCCGGTCAGCGGCGAGCCGGCGTTGGCGGTGGCGAGCAGGGCCAGGGTGGCGTCCGGGCGCTGCACCAGCCAGATCCAGCCGGAACCGAACACGGCCAGCGCCATGCGCTCGAAATCGGCCTTGAAGCGGGCGAAGTCGCCGAAGTTCTTGGCGATGCGCTCGGACAGCGCGCCGCCCGGTTCGCCGCCGCCGCGCGGGCGCAGGCCGCGCCAGTAGAACTCGTGGTTCCAGACTTCGGCGGCGTGCTGGAACAGGCGACCCTGGGCGCGCCGCACCAGGTCCTGCAGCGGCAGTTCGGCGAATTCGCTGCCGGCGATCTGCGCATTGAGCCGTTCGACCAGCAGGCGCTGGTGCTGGCCATGGTGGTGGTCCAGGGTCTCGGCGGACAGGTGCGGCGCCAGCGCCGCGCGGTCGTACGGCAGGGGAGCGAGTTCGATGGCCATGGATCCTCGGCGGCGGTTTCGGGCGCGCATGTCGGTACTGCCATGCGCAGGGCTTACACTATGCGGCTACGCGAAAGTCTAGCCGACCGCCGAGGTCGTTCTTTCGCCCCAGCAGGAGAAAACCCGCATGCAGGTGATGGAGCGCATCCAGGCCGACGTCGAACGCCATCCCATCGTGTTGTTCATGAAGGGCACGCCGCAGTACCCGATGTGCGGGTTTTCCAGCCGCGCGCTGCAGGCCCTGCTGGCGGCCGGCGCCGACCGGCTGCATACCGTCAACGTGCTCGACGAGCCGGAGATCCGCGCCAATCTGCCGCGCTATTCGAACTGGCCGACGTTCCCGCAGCTGTTCATCCACGGCGAACTGATCGGCGGCTGCGACATCACCATGGAACTGTTCGAATCCGGCGAACTGCAGCGCATCGTGGCCGAGGCCTACCAGCCGTGACAGCGGAGCCGACGCCGCACGCGGGCGCGCTGGCGCAGCGCGTGGTGCTGGTGTGCGGCGCCGCCGGCGGGCTGGGCAGCGCCGCGGCGCTGGCCTGCGCCCAGGCCGGCGCCACGGTGGTGCTGCTCGGGCACAAGCCGGCGCGCTTGAACCGGGTCTACGACGCGATCGCCGCGATCGGCGCGCAGCCGCTGCTGTATCCGCTGGACCTGCTCGGCGCCACCCCGGAAGACTACGCGGCGCTGGCCGAGCGGGTGCAGGCCGAGCTCGGGCGGCTGGACGGGCTGTTGCACTGCGCCGCCGATTTCGTCGGCCTGACCCCGTTCGAGCACGCCGACCCGGCGCAGTTCGCGCGCGCCATCCACGTCAACCTGACCGCTGCGGGCTGGCTGACCCAGGCCTGCCTGCCGTTGCTGAAGCAGGCGCCCGACGCGGCGATCGTGTTCGCCCTGGACGACCCGGCGCGGGTCGGCCAGGCCTACTGGGGCGGCTACGGCGCGGCCCAGCATGGGCGCCGCGGCCTGCTGGCGACCCTGCACGGCGAACTCGCCGCCTCGACGGTGCGCGTGGCCGGGCTGCAACCCGGGCCGATGCGCAGCGCGCTTCGCGCGCGCGCCTACACCCACCAGGAAGACTTCGACGCGGTCGATCCTGCGCACTATGCGGCCGCCTGTGTGGAACTGCTGTCGCCCGCCGGCGCCGCGCACCGCGGCGCGATCTGGACTCCCCTGGCATGACCATCCTGTCGGCAGCGTTGCTGCTGTTCCTGATCCTCGACCCGCTGGGCAACATCCCGGTGTTCCTCAGCGTGCTCAAGCCGCTACCGGCCAAGCGCCAGCGCGTGGTGCTGGCGCGCGAGCTGCTGATCGCCCTGGGCGTGCTGATGGCGTTCCTGTGGGGCGGCAAGTACGCGCTGGAAGTGATGCACCTGCGCCAGGAGTCGGTGGCGATCGCCGGCGGCATCGTGCTGTTCCTGATCGGCATCCGCATGATCTTTCCGCGCCCGGAAGGGCTGATGGGCGAGATTCCCGACGGCGAGCCGTTCATCGTGCCGCTGGCGATCCCGCTGGTGGCCGGGCCCTCGGGCATGGCCGCGGTGATGCTGATGGGCAGCAACGAACCCACCCGCCTGGGCGAATGGAGCCTGGCGCTGATCCTGGCCTGGATCGGCACCTCGGCGCTGCTGTTCTCCGGCACCCTGCTGTACAAGCTGCTGGGCATGCGCGTGCTGACCGCGGTCGAACGGCTGATGGGCATGCTGCTGGTGGCGATCTCGGTGCAGATGTTCCTGGACGGCCTCAGCGCCTATCTGAAGCTGCCGGTCGCCGGCTGAGCGGGCCGCCCGCGCCGCCGTTACCGCCTGCGCGGGTGCCGCAGTGCGCCTGTGCGGCGCCTGTCGATCCGCGTCAATGCCGCAACACGGCAGCCGTTTGCGGCAATTCGATGACATTTGCGGCGCTTTTTTGTGCCGTCGCATGTCAGGACGTGGCGGCATATTAAGTTCTCGTAAACGCCCGAGGCATACGCGGGCGAAATAGCCTGCCTACCGTAGCGCCTTCCGAAGCGGTGGGGGCGCTTGCACGGTGTCCATGCCAGGTCGCCCCGTCGCTCGCTGCCGTTCCCACGTTAGCCACAGAGGCGCTTGCCCGATGAAGTCCCGTTCCACACACCGTCTTTCCACGCTTTCCCTGGCGCTGGCGACCGCGCTCGCGGCCCATCCGGCATTGGCGCAGGACGCCGGCACCGACACCGCCGAGCGGGTCACCGCCTCCAGCACCTCCAATACCACCGCGGCCTACGAGACCAAGCGCGTGCAGCAGCTGGACAAGGTCAACGTCAATGCCGACAAGAGCAGCTACGTGCTCGGCGGCGGCAACATGACCGTGCAGACCGCCAGCAAGGCGATTTCCACGGTGACCCGCGAGGCGATCGCACAGGCGTCCGGCGGCAGCAACTTCACCCAGATGATCGACGCGATCCCGGGCGTGGACGCCGCCACCAGCGACGTGACCGGCCTCAACAACGGCAACTACAGCCTGCGCGGCTTCGACTCCTCGGCGATCGGCGTCACCGTCAACGGCGCGCCGGTGACCGACAGCGGCAGCTATTCGGTCTACGCCACCGAATACGGCGATGCCGAGAACTACAACGACATCACCGTCACCCAGGGCACGCCGAACGTGGACCAGCCGGAGATGGGCGCCACCGGCGGCCAGATCGCCTGGTCCACGATCGATCCCGGCCACGCGTTCGGCGTGGACTTCAACCAGAGCTTCGGCAGCAACGACTACCGGCGCACCTTCGTGCGGGTCAACACCGGCGATACCGGTCCGCTGCGCTCGTGGGTGTCGTTCTCGACCAACAGCGCCGACAAGTGGAAGGGCAATGGCGACATGTCGGTCAACAAGATCGACGGCAAGAGCGTGTGGGACATCAGCCCGGGCAACTCGATCAGCGCCTCGTTCCAGTACAACCGCCAGTCCAACTATTCCTACAACACCGCCAGCAAGGCGCAGCTGGCCAGCGACTACGACTACGACTACAACGACACCTGGGGCGGCGGCACCACCTCGGCCGACCAGTCCTACTGGAAGTTGCGGCGCAACCCCTACAAGAGCCTGCTGGTCAGCCTGGACGGCGAGTTCACCTTCAGCGACAGCCTGCGGCTGTCGGTGGTGCCGTACCTGTGGTGGGGCAAGGGCGGCGGCTCCAGCGCCGCGTCGGTGTATCCGTCCACCAGCAGCAGCAACGTCTATGGCTACTCCACCAGCGTGAGCGGCAGCCGCGACGTCGACTACACCTATTCCTACTCCAGCACGGTGCGGCCGGGCGTGGTCGCCAAGTTCTTCCAGGACATCGGCATGGACCACAACCTGGTCTACGGCCTGTGGTACGACCGCTCGCGCAAGAGCCAGAACAACAGCATCGTCAAGACCGACCAGAGCACCGGCCAGTCCTGCGACGTCTGGGCCGACAGCGACGATTGCTTCCTGACCTATGCCGACGGCCAGGTGCAGCAGAGCTACCGCACCTACACCGTCACCGACGTGCAGAAGTACTTCATCCAGGACAACTGGACCCCGGCCGACGACTGGGCGGTCAACTACGGCGTGTCCTGGATCCATGCCACGCGCAAGGGCCACAACTACCAGTGGCCGGACAGCACCAAGGAGATCGGCGTGGACTTCGACAACAGCTACAGCAAGCTGCTGCCGGCGTTCGGCATCAAGTACGCGCCGGACAGCCGCAACCAGTTCTACTACGGCGTGGCCAAGACCTTCCGCGTGCCGGCGACCAATTCGATCTCGGTGAACCTGTCGGCCGCGCAGGAGATCCCGCAACCGGAATCGGCCTGGACCAACGACCTCGGCTGGCGCTACTACGGCGACCGCTTCTCGCTGTCGACCATGCTGTACCAGAGCAACTACAGCAACAAGCAGATGTCCAGCTACGACCAGACCACGGCGCTGACCACCTACATCTCGATCGGCAAGGTGCGCATGCGCGGCTTCAACAGCGAAGCCAGCTACAACATCACCGACAATCTGAAGCTGTACGGGTCCTACACCTATACCCAGGCCAAGATCCTGAGCGACACGTTGGCGGTGGGCACCTCCAAGGGCACCTACGACTATGCGGTCGGCGGCAAGCAGCTGGCCAATACGCCGAAGAACCTGGCCAACCTGCGCCTGAGCTACACCATCGGCGATTTCTGGGTCGCGCTGAAGGGCCGTTACTCCGGCTCGCGCTACGGCGACTACATGAACACCGAACGGGTCGGGGGCTATACCACCTTCGGCGCCGACGCCGGCTATGCCTTCGCCGACTGGGGCTGGCTGAAGAAGCCGTCGATCAAGCTCAACCTGTACAACCTGACCGACAAGCAGGCCGTCACCTGGGCCAGCACCACCCAGGTGCTGGCGGCGTCCGGCGCCAGCGAGTACCCGGACGTGGTCTCCACCGGTACCCCGTACTACTCCGTGCTGGAGCCGCGCGCGTTCGCGGTGACCTTCGGCGCCTCGTTCTGAGGCAAGCCCAGGCCCTGCGGGGCTGGACAACGCAAGCGACGCAAACGGCCGGGGCCCAGCCCCGGCCGTTTGCGTTTGCGGCCTTGCGACATCGGCAGGCCTGCGCCGACCCCGCGCCGGACTTTCGTGCGGATCTCGTCATCGCCGTGCGATCGGCCACATGGGTCGGCAAGCCGCTTTCCGGCCGGTCCGGCGCCCTGGTCGGCGATGTTCGCCATGCCGTGCCGGGGCAGGGGGGGCGACGTGTCGTGGGCCGTCGGACGCCGCGCAAGCCTGCCGGGTAGGGCAGCGCCGGCATTGCCGCTGATTCGCCGCGCCTGCCGCGGCGCGACCCTCCCGCAGGGCGGCGGCTGGTGCCCGCGCTTCGCCGCGGGCGAACCCTGGCGAGCAACGCTTCGGCGCCCGCCGCTGGCCGGGGAGCCGGGATTCGGGATTGGGGGGCCGGATCAGGAATCGCTCACCAGCAGCGGCTGGCGCGTAGGGTGGGCGCCTCGAATGCAGGCGAGCCGGATCCCTGTTTGCTCTCGCCGGCGCGGCAGCGCGCGCTGTTCCGCCGCCTGGTCCGGATGGGGTGTGCGCCGGTGGCACGCAATGACCGATACCGGCAAAGAAACTGCGATCCATGTCGTGTCATGTCCGTTTGTGCCAGCTTGTCACGTTTTGGCAACAAAACGGCCCTATGGTGTTAAACTCGCGTTAACCCTTGCGGGGGATCCAGCAAGGGGGCACGAACCACATTCCGCTGCCGTGCGCCCACAGGGACGGCTAGCTATGCGCATTTCGTCAAACTCCATCGAGGCTATTGCAATGACTCAACCCCGCCGTCTCCGGATGTCCAAGCTCACCCTTGGCCTCGTTGCTGCGCTTGCCGCCGCCCCCGTGTTCGCCCAGAGCACCTCCGCCGGCGTCGGCGGTTTGGTCACCCACGACGGCCAGCCGGTGGTGGGCGCCGACGTGACCATCACCCACGTCGAATCGGGAACGGTGAGCCGTGCCACCACGGATGCCAGCGGTCGCTACAACGCGCGCGGCCTGCGCGTCGGCGGTCCGTACACCATCACCATCACCAAGCCCGGCGAAGGCACCAAGACCGAAGACAGCGTGTACCTGAGCGTCAATCAGACCGCCAGCGTCAATGCGGCGCTGACCGGCGACGTGGCGACGCTGGAGACGGTGAACGCGGTCGCGATCGCCGGTGGCTCGGAAGTGTTCAGCGCGACCAAGATGGGCGCGGGCACCAACGTCGGCCGCGAGCAGATCGAATCGCTGCCGTCGGTCAACGGCAACATCCAGGACTTCATGCGCCTGGATCCGCGCGTGGCCTTCGTCGATCGCGCGTCCGGCACCATCAGCGCCGGCGGCCTGAACCCGCGCTACAACTCGATCAACATCGACGGCGTCTCGGCCAGCGACACCTTCGGCCTGGAAGGCAACAACATGACCACCCGGCGCCAGCCGGTGTCGATGGAGGCGATCGAGGCGATCGACGTCAACCTGTCCAACTACGACGTCAGCATCGCCAGCGCCGCCGGCGCCACCGTCAACGCGGTGACCAAGTCCGGTACCAACGAGTTCCATGGTTCGGTCTACGGCTACATGCGCGACGGCGACTGGTTCGGCGACAACCCGGACGGCAGCAAGTTCAACGGCTTCACCAAGGAAAAGACCTACGGCGCCACCTTCGGCGGCCCGATCGTCAAGGACAAGCTGTTCTTCTTCGCCAACTACGAGAAATTCCAGCAGGACGCGCCCGGCCTGGACCTGGGCAGCACCGCGCTGGGCAAGGCCAACGCCAAGTACACCCTGGCGGACGTGACCCGCGCCCAGCAGATCGCGCAGAACTACGGCTTCGACGCCGGCTCGCTCGACAGCAACGGCAACACCGATCTCGAGGAATACGCGCTCAAGCTCGACTGGAACATCAACGACAACCACCGCGCCAGCTTCCGCTACAGCAAGCTCGACCAGAGCAAGCTGCGCATCAACGGCGCCAGCAGCACCAGCCAGGCCTCGCTCAGCTCGTACTGGTACCAGCACGAGAAGAGCGTGGAGAGCTACGTCGGCCAGCTGTTCAGCGACTGGTCCGAGAACTTCTCCACCGAGTTCAAGGCGTCCTACCGCGACTACTCGGCGATCCGCGTGGTGCCGACCGATGCCCCGAGCATCGCGATCTACTTCGACGGCACCGTGGCCGCGCCGACCGGCGACGTGCTGTACCTGGGTACCGAGACCAACTCGCAGGGCAACATCCTCACCACCAAGACCTGGAACTACTACGGTGCAGGCACCCTGACCCTGGACAACCACGACCTGAAGTTCGGCGTCGACTACACCACCAACGACATCTACAACCTGTTCGGCCGCAACAGCTGGGGCGTGTACACGTTCCTGGGCCTGGACAACTTCGCCAATGGCCGCTGGAGTTCCTACCAGCTCAACAGCGAGCGCACCCCGGGTTCGATCGCGGCCGACTACAAGAACGACAATCTCGGCCTGTTCATCCAGGACACCTGGTACGTCAACAACAACCTGACCCTGACCCTGGGCCTGCGCGGCGACCGCCCGGGCGTCAGCCCGGATCCGGCCTACAACGCGGCGGCGCAGGCGTACTTCGGCTACAACAACAGCAAGGTGTTCGGCGGCGATTTCCTGATCCAGCCCCGCTTCGGCTTCAACTACACCTTCGACACCGACCGTCCGACCCAGCTGCGCGGCGGCGTGGGCCTGTTCCAGGGCGACGCCCCGCAGGTGTGGATCGGCAACAGCTACTCCAACACCGGCTTCAACTACAACGCCTACAGCTACACCAGCTACAACCCGGCGTTGCCGTTCAGCCCGAACAAGGACACGCAGCCGATCCCGACCACCCCCGGTTCGGCGACCCAGGGCGTGAGCTTCGTCGGCGACGACTTCAAGCTGCCGTCGCTGTACAAGGCCAACATCGCGCTCGACCACGAACTGCCCTGGTACGGCATCGTCGCCTCGGCCGAGTTGCTGGTGACCAAGGTCAAGGACGGCCTGTACTACAAGAGCCTGAACATCGGCCGCGTCACCGCCGCCGGCGAAGATCCGAGCCCGGCCTACTACGGTCCGGACGGCCGCGCGCTGTACTGGAATCCGGCCCGCACCGGCCGTCCGTGGGCGACCGGCGACAACCGCTACAACCGCAACACCGCCTACAGCGACGTCTACCTGATCGAGAACACCGACAAGGGCAAGACCCAGCAGTTCACGGTGTCGCTGTCCAAGCCGTTCAGCGAAGGCGGCGAGTGGTCGTGGAACCTGGGCTACACCTATACCCACGCCACCGAAGTCGGTTCGCTGACCAGCTCCACCGCCAGCTCGGGCTGGGGCTACCAGTACGCCTTCAACGCCAATTCGGAAACCGAGAACACCTCGCGCTACGAGATCAAGGACCGCGTCTCCGGCTCGCTGAACTGGGAGCACAAGTTCTTCGGCGACTACAAGACCCGCGTGGGCCTGGTCTACGAAGGCCGCAGCGGCCGTCCCTACAGCTACGTGTACAACGGCGACGCCAACGGCGACGGCCGTAGCACCAACGACCTGTTCTACGTGCCGAAGGGCCCGGGCGACGTGCTGTTCGGTTCGCTCAGCAGCACCGGCGCGTTCACCGCCAACCCGGCGCTGGAGAAGCAGTTCTTCGATTGGCTGGCGCAGAACCCGCAGCTGGCCAAGTACGCGGGCAGCTACGCGCCGGCCAACGGCTTCCGTTCGTCCTGGATCAACACCTTCGACCTGCACGTCAGCCAGCAGCTGCCGGGCTTCTTCAAGGGCCACAAGTCCGAGGTGTGGGTGGACATCCAGAACGTGGGCAACCTGCTGAACAAGAAGTGGGGCCGGATCTACGACTACGGTTTCTTTGCCGACGCGCGCGTGGCCAACCTGCAGGGCATCTACAACGGCAAGTACGTGTACAACACCCTGTACACCGACCAGCCGAGCGCCGCCAATGCCGATGCCGACGGCTTCAACACCGGCGTTTCGCAGTGGTCGCTGAACCTGGGCGTGCGCTACGAGTTCTGATCCGTCTGTCACCGCAGCGAGACAGGAGAACGGCCGGGGAAACCCGGCCGTTTTCTTTTGCGGAGGCTGACGCTAAAGTCGCCGTTGACGACAACGACAAGAATTCCGATATGACGACGAGCAATACGGCGGCGCGGGCGCTGCGGGTAGTGGACGCGCGGATCTACCCGCGCGGCGGCCTGGACATCCTCTCGCGCGCGGAAGTGGCGCGCCTGCGCGACGCCTCCAGCGGCGGCCTGCACGAACTGCTGCGGCGCTGCGCGCTGGCGGTGCTGACCAGCGGCAGCGCCTCCGACGATCCGCGCGCCGCACGCGACCTGTATCCCGATTTCGACATCCAGGTCGCGCAGCGCGACCGCGGCGTGCGCATCGACCTGCTCAACGCGCCGGCGATGGCGTTCGTGGACGGGGAGATCATCAACGGCGTGGCCGAACTGCTGTTCGCCGTGATTCGCGACCTGGCCTACATGGCCATCGAGCTCGGCCCGGACTCCGCCGCCGATCTCGACTCCAGCGAAGGCATCACCAGCGCCGTGTTCGGGCAACTGCGCAACGCGCGCATCCTGCAGCCGGCCGATCCGAACCTGGTGGTGTGCTGGGGCGGCCATTCGATCTCGCGCGACGAGTACCTGTACACCAAGCAGGTCGGCTACGAGCTGGGCCTGCGCGGGCTGGACATCTGCACCGGCTGCGGCCCGGGCGCGATGAAGGGGCCGATGAAGGGCGCCACCATCGCCCATGCCAAGCAGCGCAAGCACGACAACCGCTACATCGGCATCACCGAGCCGGGCATCATCGCCGCCGAGTCGCCGAACCCGATCGTCAACCATCTGGTGATCATGCCGGACATCGAGAAGCGCCTGGAGGCCTTCGTCCGCATCGGCCACGGCATCATCGTGTTCCCCGGCGGCGTCGGCACCGCCGAGGAGATCCTGTACCTGCTCGGCATCCTGTTGCGCGAGGAGAACCGCGACCTGCCGTTCCCGCTGATCCTGACCGGCCCGACCATCGCCGCGCCGTATTTCGAGCAGATCGACCGCTTCCTGCGCCTGACCCTGGGCGAGGCGGCCACCTCGCGCTACCAGATCGTGGTCGGCGACCCGGTCGCGGTGGCGCGCAAGATGGCCGACGGCATCCAGCGGGTGCGCATGCACCGCAAGGAGCAGAAGGACGCGTTCTACTTCAACTGGTCGGTGGACATCCCGCTGGAGTACCAGCTGCCGTTCGTGCCCACCCACGAAGCGATGGCCGCGCTCGACCTGCATCACGGACGCCCGCCGCACGCGCTGGCGGCGGACCTGCGCCGCGCCTTCTCCGGCATCGTCGCCGGCAACGTCAAGGAGGACGGCATGCACCGCATCGAGCAGTACGGCCCGTTCGAGATCCACGGCGACGCGGACATGATGCAGGCCCTGGACGAACTGCTGCGCGCCTTCGTCGAGCAGCGCCGGATGAAGATCTCCGGCGAGTATCGGCCTTGCTATCGGGTCATGGCCTGAGCGCGGAGCGGGACGGTCGCTCTTGGGCCATCGGTGCTGTCAGGGACGGGTGGGCAGTTCAAGCAGGCTGACGAAGGTGTCGCTCCCGTGGCGGGTGCTCAGGCGCCCGCTGCCAAGGCTTTCCACGCGGGCACGGACCGCATCCAGGCCGATCCCGTGGCCGCTGCCGGCGGCGGCCTCGCCGTTCGCCGGCAGGGAATTGACGATCTCGATCCTGACCCAATGCGCGTCCTGTTCGACCCGAAGGCGGACATGGCCGCCGCTGGTGCTGGGCTCGATGCCGTGCCGGATCGCGTTCTCCACCAAGGGCTGGATCGAAAGCGTGGGGACGTCGATCGCCGGAAGAGGATCGGGAAGTTGCCAATCCACGCGCAGGCGTTCGCCCAGGCGCATCTGCTCAATGCCGAGATAGCGCCGGGCAAGCGACAGTTCTTCTTCAAGGCTCAGCCGATCCGGTCCGGCCAGCGCTGCTCTGAACAGATCGGCAAGATCCAGCAACAGATGCTCCGCCTGTTCCGGCCGGAAGCGCGCCAGCGCCGCGCCGGTGTTGAGCGTGTTGAACAGGAAGTGGGGCTGGATGCGCGCGCGCAGCGCTTCGAGCTGGGCCTGCTTGGCTTGCACCGCCAGTTGTTGGACGCGCCAGTGGTTCTGGAACGCCAGCAGCGCCATCAGGCCCAGGGTGAGGGCGATGGCCGCCACCTTGAGCAGGAACGTGTGCCAGCCTCCCTGCAATAGCGACAGCTCTTTCAGTGCCGCCCATGCGATCGCGTGCACGGCGACGGCGACGATCACCAGCAGCGCCACCGCCAGATAGGCGACCTGCTGCGGACGGCAGCGTTCGAGGTGGCCGCGCAGCAGATACAGCAAGGCCAGCGTGGTCAACGCCGTCCACTGCAGCAGCAGCGAGGCCAGGCCGAAATGGACCCAGCCGCTCGTGGACTGTCCCGGCGCCATGGTCAGGATGACCGCGACCGCCTCGCCGGCCAACAGCACCCAGATCAGGGTCGTGGGCTGCCACAGGATATCGAGCGGCAGGGCGGGAGTGGGGGCTGGGCGCATGGGATCGGGCAGGGGACGCTGGGCGCATGATGCCTCGGATTTCCGGTCCGATGTCGCCGGGCCTGCCGTTCAGCTACGATCTGCCACCGCCCATCGGACCCTACTGGCATTGGTCCGAGGCGAGTTCTAGCTTAGCCTCGGGAAAAAGGGGATACGACATGCAGCGCTTTCACGCCGAGCGACCGCGCTACTCCGGGCGGTACCGACGGATCGGTGGTTTCAGCTTGATCGAGTTGATGGTGACGGTCGCCGTGCTGGCGGTGGCGATGAGCTTTGCCATTCCAAGCTATACCTACCTGGTCAATACCAGCCGGCTGACGTCTGCGTCCAACGAGATGGTGGCATCGCTTCAGCTCGCGCGCTCGGAGGCGATCCGGCTCAACCGGAACGTGGCGGTGTGCCGCAGCGACAATGGCACCAGTTGCGCGACCGGCAGCGCGTGGAACCAGTGGATCACCATCGTGGTGACCGGCTCGACCGTGCTGCGCGTCAGTGCGGTGAAGGCTCCAGTCCAGCTGAGCGTGAGCGGCGCGGTCAGCGGCAACAGCGATCGCATCGTCTTCAGCCCGGACGGGTTCGCCCGCAGCAGCGCCGGGATGTTGCTCAATGCGGGGTTTTCCAGCTGTATCGCGACGACGAGCTTGAGCGACAACCTGCGGGTCGTGTACATCGTCGGCGGCAGCCGGGTCGGCTTCGTCACGACGCCTGGCAACGTTGCATGCCCTGTGCCATCAGACTCTCCACCTCCGTGAACGCCATGCATACTTCTTCTTCGCGGCCAGTTTCAATCACGTCGCAACGCGGGGTCAGCCTGATCGAAGTGATGATCTCGGTGCTGATCATGGGCATCGGCATGCTGGGCGTGGCCGCCTTGCAAGCGACCGCGCTGCGCAACAACCAGAGCTCCTTCGAGCGCAGCCAGGTGGTGGTGGGTACCACCGGCATCTTCGATGCGATGCGCGCCAACGTGACGGCTGCCCGCAACGGCAACTACAACATGGGCATGACCTGTGCTGCGCCGACCGGCACGTCGCAGGTGGTGGTCGACCAGCGCAATTTCCTCAACTCGCTGCAGGCGATCATGGGCGCTTCGGCCTGCGGTGCGATCAGTTGCAACGCCACGGCTTGCCGAGTGACGGTACAGTGGGACGACAGCAGGGCCAGCCACGCGGCTGCAGATGCGACCGCCGCGCAAACCCAGCAATTCCAGACGGTGACCAGGCTATGAACCGCATGCGACGGAGCGGGGCGCCCATCAGGCGCTACAGCGCGGGCCTGAGCCTGATCGAGCTGATGATCTCCCTGGTGTTGGGGTTGCTGGTCGTGGGCGCGGCCATCGGCATCTTCCTCACCAACCGGCGCACCTATGCCGCCACCGAGAACCTGGGGCGCGTGCAGGAAAACGTGCGCACGGCGTTCGAGCTGATGACGCGCGATATCCGCGAGGCGAGCGGGAACCAGTGCAACAGCAGCGACAACATGGGCATGTCGAACGTCATCAACAGCCCGGCGTCGCGATGGTGGACGAACTGGTCGGGCAACAGGCTGGTGGGCGTATCGGCCAGCGGCAGCTTTCCGGATACCGTGTCCAATCGCGTCGCCAATACCGAAGGCCTGATGCTGCTGTCCTCGGGCGACGCGACCGCGATCGTCACCGCGCATACCCCGGCCTCTGCGCAATTCACGGTGAATGCGAATACCCACGGCTTCAGGAACGGCGATTTCCTGATCGCTTGCGGTCCGAACTCCGAAGCCACGGGGGTGTTGCGCATCGGTGCGCTGTTCCAGATGAGCAGCGGCCAGGGCAGCACGACCATCGGCCACGCCGCATCCGGTTCGCCAGGCAATTCCAGCAGCAACCTGGGCATCAACGGTGCCGTCTTCACCTACGGACCGAACACGATGCTCAGCCGGCTCAACGCATCGCGCTGGTTCATCGGTACGAATCCCAGGGGCGGGCGTTCGCTGTACCAGGGTGTGTTGACCAATACAGGCGGTACTCCGGCGATCGTCAATCAGGAAGTAGCCGAGAACGTGCAGAACATGGCGATCACCTACCTGATTCCCAGCGACGGCGGCTACGTCAGTGCCGCTACCGTCGGGACGCGGTGGGACCAGGTCACCGCCATCAATCTGTCCTTGACCTTCCAGACCCAGGACGCGATCGGAACGAACGGCCTGCCGGTGACGCGCACGATCAGCAATGTCATCACCTTGCGGAATCGCAACGAATGAGCACAACTTCATATTCATATCCGGCGCCAGTCGCGCGCCAGGCTGGCGTCTCCCTGATCGTGGTGCTGATGCTGCTGCTGGTGATGACATTGCTGGGGCTGGCGGTCGTGCGTGGAACGCTGATGCAGGAGCGGATGAGCGGCAACCTGCTCGATCGCAGCGTGAACTTCCAGGCTGCCGAGTCGGCCTTGCGCGAGGGCGAAGCGTTGGCGGCGGCGCAGACGGTCGTGCCGACGGGCAACGGATGCAGCGCTGGCGTGTGCGGTCAACCGGTGGCCACTCAGACCGAGCGCTGGCGCGATCCCAACTTCAACGGCTGGGTGAACGCCAGCAACACCAGCCGTAGCGCTTCAGCCTCCGCAACGCGTTTCTATATCGAATACATGGGCACGTCCGAAGCCTGGTTCGAATGCAACAGCGACGAGAAATACACGGGGCAGCCGATCTGCGTGCGGCCGATGTACCGGATCGTGGCGCGCAGCCAAGATGCAGACCGTGCCAGCGTCATCCTTCAATCAAGCTATATCGCGCCGTAAGACGGAGTCACCACCATGAGCCAGTTCCACGACGATCGTCTGCGCAAGCGCGGCTTCTTGCCCCGTCTCAATGCCTTCGCAGCGGCCTTTGCCTGCACCATGCTCGCGCTGCCGGCCAGCGCCGGTATCGTGGTGCCGAGCTATCCGCTGCAGTCGGGCGGTCGCATCGCACCCAACGTGCTGTTCATCCTGGACGACTCCGGGTCCATGGAAAGCACCTACATGCCGGATGCGGTGCCGCAGACCACCGACAGCAACAACAACAACAACATCAGCAACAGCACCTACACGCGCAATACCATCTACTACAATCCAGCGGTGGATTACGAGCCGTGGGTGGATGCAACCGGCGCATCGATGACGGGCGGGATGGATTATGCGAGCGTCTACAACGACACGCACAATCTGGCGACCCCGATCAACCTTTACGACAATACGCGGTCGTTTTACGTTCCGAAGAATCTGAGCGACACGTCGGAGGCCTATCTGGCGAACACGGCCAACTACTATCGTTATCAGATCAGGACCGATGGCGTCATCATCCGCAGCGAGTTGCTGTTCAACGTCGCGAACCAGCAGGGACTCGCCAACCGGGGGTGCAGCAACAGCAACAACGGCTGGCAGTGGAAGAACTGCATCCAGCAGACGCCGACCGGCCGAAGCGAAGCGGCGGAGCGCACCAACTTCGCGACCTGGTGGTCCTACAGCCGTACGCGCATGAAGGTGGCCAAGGGGAGCGCGGGGCATGCGTTCGCCGATCTGGGCACCAATGTGCGTGTCGGCTTCCGCACCATCTGGAAGAGGGAGAATGCAGGCAATGCGATCACGCAGGCGGTTCCCATTCCTGTGAGCAGGAACGATGGCCTGTTCGACAATCCCAATGGCGTGAACGGCAGCGACAACAATCGCTCGCTTTGGTACGACCGGTTGTACGCTGCGTATGGAAACGACGGTACGCCGTTGCACGCTGCGCTCAGTGATGCGGGCATTTACTTCAGCAGCAACTCCGCATCTGGCCCGTACGGTCCGCAATCCGGCGCTGCCCAACTTGCCTGCCGGCAGAACTTCACCATTCTGACGACGGACGGCTACTGGAACGGAAAGGGTGTGTACACGCCTCTCAACGAGCAGGACAACGTTGCGGGCAATACCATCTCCGGACCGACCGGCAATACGTATACCTATACACCGGCACGGCCTTATGCCAGTGCCGATTCGGATACGCTTGCCGACGTGGCGATGCACTATTGGAAGACGGACCTGCGAACCGATCTGGCCAACTCCGTGCCCACCAATTCCGCGGATCCCGCGTTTTGGCAGCACATGACGACATTCGCGATCTCCATCGGCGCGAAGGGCACGTTGGACCCGGCAACGGATCTGCCGGCGATCACGTCGGGTGCGAAGAACTGGCCGACCCCGATCAACAATACGATCTTCAATGTCGACGATCTGTGGCATGCGGCCGTCAATGGTCGCGGTAGCTTCATCGTGGCCAGCAACCCCAAGGAATTCACCCAAGGCCTTAAGTCGGCGCTCGGATCGATCGTGGAGCGCACCGGTACCGCCGGCAATCTTGCCGCCAACTCCAGCAGCCTCACCAGCAGCACGCACGTCTACCAGGCCAGTTTCGTGTCGGGGACATGGACGGGTGCGCTGAAGGCGATTCCGGTCACCAGCACCGGTGTGGATGCGACCAATCCCAGCTGGGTAGGGAGCCTCCCGAGCACGGGCCGCAATATCCGCACGTGGAACGGCACGACCGGTGCGGCCTTTCCCACCTCCGCGCAGCAGACGGCATTGGCGCGTACGGCGACATCGACCGCTGCCGCGGTGACGGGGGCCAACAATGCGGCCTACATCGCCGGAACCCAGGACCTCGAGCTGAACCGACCCAACGGCTATCTGCGTACCCGCAGCACCTTGATCGGCGACATCGTCAACTCCTCTCCGGCCTACGACAGCGTCAGTGGGACGATCTTCGTGGGTTCCAACGACGGCATGATGCATGCGTTCAATGCTGACACCGGCGTCGAACGCTTCGCCTATGTGCCAGGCGGCCTCAACTTTACCGACCTGGCCACCCTCAGTGCGCCGGACTACGACCATCGTTTCTTCGTGGATGGTCCGATCAGCCTTTCCCGCAAAGACCAATTGAGCAACCAGACCACCCTGGTGGGCACGCTCGGACGCGGCGGCAAGGGGATCTATGCACTGGACGTCACCAATCCCGACGGTTTTTCCAACAACAATGTGCTCTGGGAAAAAGTGGGCGACAACCAGGCGTCCACCACGTCCGACAACAACATGGGCCTGAATCTCGGCGCTCCGGTCATCGCCAAGCTCAACAATGGCGAGCTCGGCGTGATCGTGGCCAATGGCCCCAACAGCACCAACGAGCGCGCCGTTCTGTTCGTGTACCGGCTCAGCGATGGTGCGCTGCTCTCGGAAATCGATACGGGCGTCGGCTCTTCCTCGTCTCCGAATGGCCTGTTCGCGCCGGCCGTGCGCGACGTCGACGGCAACGGCACCATCGACTACGTCTACGCTGGCGACATGCAGGGAAACCTCTGGCGCTTCAATCTTTCCGCCGCGACCTCCTCCAGCTGGAACGCCGCGGGCAACCGCCTGCGCATGTTCACCGCGACCAACTCTGCCGGTACCGCGCAACCCATCACGTCGGCGCCGGCGATCGCGCGTGACCCGGCGACCTTCTCTCTGTGGATCTTCTTCGGTACCGGCCGGTTCCTGACCACCGACGACGTGACCAACACGACGGTGCAGACCGTCTATGGCATCAAGGATTCCACGACCACCGTCGCCAAGGCCGACCTGCAGCGCCGGAAGTTCGCGGCCAGCGGCGTGGTCAACAATCAGAGCGTACGTGTCATGGAGGCCAACAGTGCGCTGGGAGCCGGCAAGAAAGGCTGGTATCTGGACTTGATCGATCCGCCGGTGGCCGATCCTGCGCCTGCGACCGCCAACGGCGAGCGTGTCTATACTGGCGTGAATGTCATTTCCGGCGTCCTTACCTTCACCAGCAACATCCCCGACGACGACCCTTGCCTGCCTGGCGGCAAGGGTCAGGACAACGCCATCGATGCGTTCACCGGTTCCAGCCTCAGCCAGTCGTTCTTCGATCTGGACCAGGATGGATCGTATGCCGACGAAACGCTGACGGTGAATGGCGTGACGATTCCTGTCGCGTCGGTCGCCTTGGGTGGCTTGGGTAGCGCGAGCAATTACTTCACCGGCGGTGCGGGCGGTAGCGGAGGCCTGGCGTGCCTCAACATCAACGATGGCAGTGCGGTCTGCAAGAAGATCCGCGAGATTCGCAAGGTGGGGCGTGTGCAGTGGAGGGAGGCAATCCAGGAATGAGTACGCCAACATCAAACGTCCCCCATATCCATCGGAGCCATGGCATGCGTAGTCGTCGTCGATTTTCAAGGCAGCGCGGTTTCAGCCTGATTGAACTCATGATCACGGTGGGGATCATCGCAATCCTTGCCAGTATCGCCGTGGCCAGCTACAACTGGGCGATGATCAAGGCGCGGCGTTCGGCCGCAGCGGGGTGCGTGCAGGAGGCCGCGCAATACATGGAGCGTTTCCACACCACGAACATGAGCTACGTGAATGCGGACAGCAGTGCTCCCACGCTCCCGGCGTGCAGTGCCGACGTGACCAACTTTTACACGGTTAGCCTGGCGTCCAGCAATGCGACAAGCTTTACCATCACCGCAGTGCCAATCGCCGGAAAGTCCCAGGCTAGAGACGGTGAGTGTGCGACGCTTCAGATCAATCAACTAGGCACCCGCTCGGTTACTGGCAGTTCGTCCGCCACTCCGGAAAAGTGCTGGTGACGCAAAAAAAAAACCGCCGATCAACGGCGGTTTTTTTTGAACGTGGCGCCCGAAGTTGGACTCGAACCAACGACCCCCTGATTAACAGTCAAGTGCTCTAACCGGCTGAGCTATTCGGGCGAGGCGCGTATTGTAGGCACATCTTTCCTAACTGGCAAGCGCCCAGCTTCCTCTGCTCATGGCGTGCAGGGCGGCCCGTCATTCAGGCGTACTGCGCGTGCCCGCCCGGTGGTGCTGACCACCACCTCGGCCACGATGGCCTGGCGGCTGCAGAGCCGGAACGTGAGATTGTTGCCCGCACTTCTTCCGTCGGGGAGATAGCGCATCTGCGGGCGTCCCGAGGACGACAGTATGCGCAGGCTTGGGCTTCCGGGCGCTGCCGACGCGGTCAGGATGTCGCTGCCGCGGTCCGGTTGCCGATTTCCGTCTGGATCGGCGTAGATGATCCATTCGCCGCTCCACTCGCCGCCGCGATCGCAGTGTTGGCGGTTGGTGGACGGACACAGGGCGACAGGTTGTCCCCTGGAGATCGCCCAGCTCCGTGCGAGCGCCAGTTGCGCGAGCATCTCGTTGCTGGCCGCACGCTGCCGGTGCCTGTCCAGCACCTGGCCCAGGCTGGGCAGGCCAATGCACAACGCGACCGCGGCGACCGCCATGGCGGTCAGTATCTCCATCAATGTGAAGCCTTGCGTCCTTGCGTTCATGGCGCCTCCTCGACTGGCAGGGCCAGCCTGGACTCGGGCGCAGGGCGAGGGCATCGCCGGGATGCCGACCGGCCTGTAGGGGTTTTCCAGACGCGGCTGTCATCCGGCGCTGGCTATACTCATCTGTCGTCTCAGGGTGATGATCCATGTCCGACCGTTTCCAACTCGTATCGCCGTACTCGCCGGCCGGCGACCAGCCGCAGGCGATCGAGAAGCTGGTGGCCGGCTTCGAGGCCGGCCTGGCCAAGCAGACCCTGCTCGGGGTGACCGGTTCGGGCAAGACCTACACCATCGCCAACGTGGTCGAGGCGATCCAGAAGCCGACCCTGGTGATGGCGCCGAACAAGACCCTGGCGGCGCAGCTGTACGGCGAGTTCAAGGCATTCTTCCCGAACAACGCGGTCGAGTACTTCGTCAGCTATTACGACTACTACCAGCCAGAGGCCTATGTGCCGTCCTCGGACACCTTCATCGAGAAGGACAGTTCGATCAACGAGCACATCGAGCAGATGCGCCTGGCCGCGACCAAGACCCTGCTGTCGCGGCGCGACGCGCTGGTGGTGGCCACGGTCTCGGCGATCTACGGCCTGGGCGCGCCGGAGGACTATCTGTCGCTGCGCCTGATCCTGTCGATCGGCGAGCACATCGACCAGCGCCAGCTGATCAAGCACCTGACCGACCTGCAATACACCCGCAACGAGTACGAACTGCACCGCGGCACGTTCCGCGTGCGCGGCGAAGTCATCGATGTGTTTCCTGCCGAGTCGGACAGCGAGGCGCTGCGCATCGAGCTGTTCGACGGCGACGTCGAGCAGCTGACGCTTTTCGATCCGCTGACCGGCGAGACCCTGCGCAAGCTGCAGCGCTACACGGTCTACCCGAAGACCCACTACGCCACCACCCGCGAGCGCACGCTCAGCGCGGTGGACACGATCAAGCTCGAGCTGAAGGAGCGACTGGAGCAGCTGTATGCGCAGAACAAGCTGGTGGAGGCGCAGCGGCTGGCGCAGCGTACCCAGTTCGACCTGGAGATGATGGCCGAGGTCGGCTACTGCAACGGCATCGAGAACTACTCGCGGCATCTCACCGGCAAGGCCGCGGGCGAGCCGCCGCCGACCCTGTTCGACTACCTGCCGGCCGACGCGCTGCTGGTGGTCGACGAGTCGCACGTCACCGTCCCGCAGATCGGCGCGATGTACAAGGGCGACCGCTCGCGCAAGGAGACCCTGGTGGAATTCGGGTTCCGCCTGCCGTCGGCGCTGGACAACCGGCCGCTGCGCTTCGAGGAATGGGAGGCGCGTTCGCCGCGCAGCATCTATGTGTCGGCCACGCCCGGTCCGTACGAACTGCGCGAGTCGGCCGGCGAGATCACCGAACTGGTGGTGCGCCCGACCGGATTGATCGATCCGGAGGTGGAGATCCGCCCGGTCGGCACCCAGGTCGACGACCTGCTGTCGGAGATCGGCCTGCGCGTGGCGGTGGGCGATCGCGTGCTGGTCACCACGCTGACCAAGCGCATGGCCGAGAACCTCACCGAATACCTGGGCGAGCACGGGGTCAAGGTGCGCTATCTGCACTCGGACATCGACACGGTCGAGCGCGTGGAGATCATCCGCGACCTGCGCCTGGGCAAGTTCGACGTGCTGGTGGGCATCAACCTGTTGCGCGAGGGCCTGGACATGCCCGAGGTGTCGCTGGTGGCGATCCTGGATGCGGACAAGGAGGGCTTCCTGCGCTCCACCGGTTCGCTGATCCAGACCATCGGCCGCGCCGCGCGCAACCTGCGCGGCAAGGCGATCCTGTATGCGGACCGGATGACCCGCTCGATGCAGGCGGCGATCGACGAGACCGGGCGTCGCCGCGAGAAACAGGTGGAGTACAACCTCGAGCACGGCATCACCCCGAAGTCGGTGGCACGGCCGATCGTCGACATCCTGGAGGGCGCGCGCGCCGATGGTGCGGTCGAGGCCAAGTCCGGCAAGGGCAAGGGCCGCCGGGTGGCCGAGGAGCCGGCCGACTACCGCATGCTGGAACCGGCGGAAGTCGCGGCCCGGCTCAAGGCGCTGGAGCAGAAGATGTACCAGCATGCGCGCGACCTGGAGTTCGAGGACGCGGCGCGGGTCCGCGACCAGATCAAGAAGCTGCGCGACGCCAGCCTGGTCAGCTGAGGCTTCGTGCCCGCGGCTATTGTTCTTGGCCGCAAGGTGGGCTAAGATTCGCGCCCCTGCAGCGGTATGGCCGCAGCAGCGATGGGCGGTTAGCTCAGCGGTAGAGCACTACCTTGACATGGTAGGGGTCACAGGTTCGAACCCTGTACCGCCCACCACGACATGCAAGCGATGCACTCGTGGAACACAACAAGCCGGCGCCCGCCGGCTTTTTTGTTGTCCGTCGTCCAGGGGGCGGGGGAGGGTTGCCTGTCCCCGGGCTGCGGCGGGTGGCCCTGGCGCCCGGCTTGCTTTAGCATCCAGGCCGACGATCAGGCGAGGAGGCCGTGCGCATGATGGAATATCATCATACGATTCAAGTCAAAGGACGCTACCAGCTGGTGGCGTTGACGCGCGAACCGGAATACAGCCCCGGCAACGTGGTGGGCTACACCGTCACCACCGAGGGCGGCGCGCGCCTGGATTCGCACGACATGTCCTGGGACGAGGCGCGGGTCTGGATGGACACCCTGGTCGAGCAGGACGGCGCCAGCGTCGCTGTCGAAAAAAAGCCGTCCAAGAGCAAGCCGAGCGCCCGGCGCCGAAGCTAGAATAGCCGCCACGGTGCATCAGGGAGGATAGGGCTTGTCGAATCGTAAGATCGTCGCGGCTGCAGCTGTCGTCGCGCTCACTGCCATTGCCGGCTATTTCCTGTCCGGCTACCTGGTGCTGCTGCTGCTCAAGCTGGACACGCGCCTGTTCGGGCTGGGCACCTACTACGAATACGTGCATGCCATCGGCTTGCCGCAGGTCGCGCCTTTCGTCGGCAAGATCAAGTGGGCCGGCTACCTGGGCTTCGGCTTGCCCGGTCTGCTGTGCCTGCTGACGCTGGTGCTGATGTTCAAGCCGCGCAGGCAGGCCTTGCACGGCGACGCCCGTTTCGCCGGCGCCGGCGACCTGGCCAAGCACGGCCTGTTCAAGCAGGGCGGCAACGGCATCGTGGTCGGCAAGTTCCGCGGCAAGCTGGTGCGGCTGAGCGGGCAGCAGTTCGTCATCCTGGCCGCGCCGACCCGCTCGGGCAAGGGCGTCGGCGTGGTGATCCCGAACCTGCTCGAGTACCAGGAATCGGTGGTGGTGCTGGACATCAAGCAGGAAAACTTCGATCTCACCAGCGGCTGGCGCGCCAGCCAGGGGCAGGAGGTGTTCCTGTTCAACCCGTTCGCCGAAGACCGGCGCACGCACCGCTGGAATCCGCTCAGCTACGTCTCCGACGATCCCGCGTTCCGCGTTTCCGACCTGATGAGCATCGCCGCGATGCTGTATCCGGACGGCTCGGACGACCAGAAGTTCTGGGTCAGCCAGGCGCGCAACGCGTTCATGGCGTTCGCGCTGTACCTGTTCGAGAACTGGGACGACGAGCGCAACATCGGCTTCCCGGGCGGCCTGGGCACGCCGACGCTGGGGGCGATCTACCGCCTGTCCTCGGGCGACGGCAGCGACCTGAAGAAATACCTGAAGTCGCTGTCGGAACGGCGCTTCCTCAGCAGCAACGCCAAGTCGGCGTTCTCCAACATGCTGTCGCAGGCCGAGGAGACCTTCGCCTCGATCCTGGGCACGTTGAAGGAACCGCTCAACGCCTGGATCAATCCGGTACTCGATGCAGCCACCAGCGACAACGACTTCCTGCTGACCGACCTGCGCAAGAAGAAGATGACCATCTACATCGGCATCCAGCCCAACAAGCTGGCCGAAAGCCGCCTGATCATCAACCTGTTCTTCAGCCAGATCATCAACCTCAACACCAAGGAACTGCCCAAGAGCAACCCGGAGTTGAAGTACCAGTGCCTGCTGCTGATGGACGAGTTCACCGCGATCGGCAAGGTCGACATCATCGCCTCGGCGGTGTCATACATGGCCGGCTACAATGTGCGCCTTCTGCCGATCATCCAAAGCATGGCGCAGCTGGACGCGACCTACGGCAAGGACGTGTCGCGCACCATCATCACCAATCATGCACTGCAGATCCTCTACGCTCCGCGCGAGCAGCAGGATGCCAACGACTATTCGGAGATGCTCGGCTACACCACCTTCCGCAAGCAGAACGTCACCCGCGGCAAGGACGTGACCCGCAGCGTGTCGGAAGAGAGGAGGGCGCTGATGCTGCCGCAGGAACTGAAGGCGATGGGGAACGATCACGAGGTGTTCCTGTACGAGGGCATCCCGCATCCGGTGAAGTGCGACAAGATCAAGTACTACAAGGACCGGCACTTCACCGCAAGGTTGAAGCCGAAGGTCAATGTACCGACGCTTTCCTTATGACCTAACGTGACGTGGTTCGCAAAATTTTTGGCAATCTAGTCGGATTGAACGCTTTTTTGCCAAATGCTTGACGTGAGCATTGCCCTGCGGCACATTCTCGCGATGCTGGTGCGGGGCAATTGGCAATAGGAACAGGGGCGTGGGTTCTCAGGACGCACGCGAGGGTGACATGGAAAGTTTTCTGTCAAATTCCGTTTTTCTCGGCGCTGAACGCCTGTCCTCGGACGACCTTCGTCTGCAGGAGCGTGTGCGTGCGCCGGATTTGCGCGCCCCCCGACTCTGTCAGCAGACTCTTGCGCCGGCTGTGTACCGCGCCGTGCCGTTCCTGTGGCGAAACCTGCAGTTCTCAGACCGTCGGCGCTGTGCCGGCCGTCCATCAAAAAACGTTTCCGCAATTTAGAGGCTCGCGTGAAAAGAACGCATATGTTTCGGATGATCGCCACTCTGAGCGCCGTTGCGCTGCTGAGCGCCTGTGCCACCAGGCCGGCGCCTGATTTCCGCGGCAGGTGGAAGCCGGTCAACCGGTTCTCCGAGTCGACGATGGAGATCCCGCTGTACTCCTCGTACGTGTACCAGGCCGTGCCGATGGACGGCACCTTGAAGACGATGCTCGAGCGCTGGGCCAAGGACTCGAACATGCAGCTGGCCTACAGCATCCAGTCCGACTACACGCTGTATGCGCCGGTGGCCAAGATCAACACCACCAGCATCCAGCAGGCGGTCGCCGAACTCAGCGTGGTCTATGCACAGGAAGGGGTCTCCGTCTCGGCTGCAGGCAACCGCATCCTGGTCCAGCCCGCCTCCTCGCTGAGCGGGGCCGCAGCGGCCGGCGGCGACAGCGCGAAGTGACTTTACTGACGGGGCGGCTTGCCTGCCCCCGCAGCCACATTACGTAACCTGGTGAAGTCTGATGTTCGGTAAAAAACCAGTTGAGAGCGAAAGCGTCAACAAGGCGGTTGCAAAGGCTGTCAACTACGAGGTCAGCATCGCTGATCTGGCGCGGCGCAGCGAGCGCCGTGCGTGGTGGGTCGCGTTCGGCGCGATCGTCATGTGCCTGCTGCTGGGCGGCGGCTATTACTACATGCTGCCGTTGAAGGAGAAGGTGCCGTATCTGGTGATGGCAGATGCGTATTCTGGTACTTCAACGATCTCCAAGCTGCAGAATACGGCTGATATCACCAATATCACCGCCAGCGAAGCGCTGGCCAGGAGCAACGTCTCCCGTTTCATCACCGCGCGCGAGTCTTACGATTTCGCGATGATGGGCCTGAGGGATTGGAAGACGGTCTTCGCGATGTCTGACGCTCCTGTCGCCAGCGAATACAAGGCCTTGCACGCTGCGAACAATCCATCCGCTCCGTACTTCACTTACGGCAAGGTCAGGGCGATTCGCGTCAATATCTTGAGCATTACCCTGCTCGGTGGCGGCGGAAAGCCCTATACCGGCGCCAATGTCCGTTTCCAGCGCAGCATCTACGAAAAGAGCTCGGGCCAGACGACGCTGCTCGACAACAAGTTCGCGATCATGGGTTTCCGCTACAACAGCAACCTGGCCATGGAGGACGATCTGCGGATCGAAAATCCGCTCGGGTTCCAGGTGACCGACTATCGCGTGGATGCGGATTACGCCGCTACCCCGGCGCCGCCACCGGCGTCCTTCCAGGCGCCGGCGCCGGTCGCGCCGACACAGCCAGTCAATCAGCAGTTGATGCCTGGTCAAGTGCCCGGCCAATTGCCAGGTCAGCCGATGCCGCAGCAGGCAGCGCCCGGTTTCAATGGAGCGGCGCCCGTTCAACAGCAGGCGCCGGTGATGAACGCTGCGGGCGTGCCCGTCTACCCAGGCACGCAACCCGCTCCGGTGGCGCCCGCGCCGAACGCTGCACCTCAGAACAATGGCAATGGAGCGAACGTTAGATGAGTTTCATGACTAAAAACGGCTCGGCGCAGATTGCGCTGCTTGCCCTGGCTTTGGTTGCGCCGCTCGCGTCCGCTCAGGTTGTCCAGCAATACGAGTATGAAGCGGACAAGATCTACCAGGTGCGTACCGGCCTCGGCATCACGACCCAGGTGGAGTTGAGCCCGAACGAGAAGATCCTCGACTACAGCACCGGTTTCACCAGCGGTTGGGAATTGAGCCGTCGCGAAAACGTCTTCTATTTGAAGCCGAAGAACGTCGACGTCGATACCAACATGATGATTCGCACCGCGACCCATTCCTATATTCTGGAATTGAAGGTCGTGGCGACGGATTGGCAGCGACTGGAGCAGGCCAAGCAGGCCGGCGTCCAGTACAAGGTGACCTTCGTCTACCCGAAGGACACCAGTTTCGCCGCTGCCAGCGAAGAGGTGAAGGACGAGTCGCAGATCGATACCAGGCTGTCCAAGGACAGGCACTATTACTTCGACTACGACTATTCGACGCGCTCGAAGCAGACGTGGATCGTGCCCAATAGCGTGTACGATGACGGCAAGTTCACCTATATCAAAATGGATCTCACCAGATTCCCCACCGGCAATTTCCCGGCCGTGTTCGCGCGCGAGAAGGAAAACGATGAGGACTTCCTGGTCAACACGACGGTCGAGGGCAACACGCTCATCGTCCACGGGACCTATCCTTTCCTGGTTGTCCGCCACGGCAAGAATGTTGTCGGCTTGCGTAGGAATAAGCAAAAGTGAACTCAAACATACCTCCGTCTGACGAAAATAACGGCCACGCCGAGGGTCAGCCTCGTTCTCCGCAAGGCGGGGACGCCGGCAAGGAAAATCCGTACTTCGCTCGCCAGCAGCAAACCGCGGATCCGGATCTGGATGCCAACGAACCGGTCCTGAGGTCCAGCGACCTGCAGAAGCTCAACCGGAAAGCGTTGCTGTTCCTGGGCGCCATCGCGTTGCTGCTGATCGTCGCCATCTTCTGGTTGGTCGGCGGAAGCGACTCGAAAGAGCCGCCGCCGAAGCCGCGCCAGGAAGCCGTGGTGGCGCCTGCCCTCCCACAGACGACGGCGCCGTTGCCGACGCAGCCCGCTGAGCCAGTGCCTCTGGTGCAGGAGCAGAACCTTCCGCCGTTGCCGCCGATGCCGACGGACAACGACATCCGGACGACGCCTGCCGCGCAACAGGAACGCGGTCCATCGCTGCTCGAGCGGCGCATGGCGGGCATGCAGCAGGATCCTGCGCAAGTCGGCGGGGGCCAGGCAGGAGGGCTCGGCGGCATGCTGCCTCCTGGCGCGCAGCAGCCGGGCTCGGGCAAGGATGAGCAGGTGACCTCGGCAACGCCGATCGCCAATCCGGACGGCCTGTTGGTGCGCGGTACCTACATCAGGTGCGTGCTCGAGACGCGGATCATCACCGATTTCCCGGGCTTCACCTCGTGCATCATCACCGAGCCGGTTTATTCGATTAATGGCCGACGCCTGTTGCTGCCGAAGGGCTCCAAGATGCTGGGTCAGTACAATGCGGCCGAGCCCACCGGTCCACGGATGGAAGTCGTCTGGGATCGGATCACCACGCCCACCGGTATCGATGTGACGCTGATGGGGCCGGGTATCGACAATCTTGGCAGCTCCGGCCATCCGGGCCAGTACAACGCGCACTGGGCCAGTCGCATCTCGTCTGCGCTGATGATCAGCATGCTCAGCGATGCGTTCAAATGGGCGGCGGCGGAACACGGTCCCGAGACCACCACCGTAGGCCTCAATTCGGGACTCGTGACCGAGCAGCCGTTCGAGAGCAATACGGCGCGGACGGTGCAGCGCATGGCCGACCAGGCATTGGAGCGTTCGGGGCGTCGTCCTGCGACGGTGACGATCAACCAAGGCACCGTGGTCAGCGTCTATGTCGCAAAAGACGTCGATTTCACTGCCGTGCTGACCCGCTGACAGCGACGAGACAATCACGTGACGCTCGACGATTCACCGACCGCGCAGATATCTTCGGATTTCCTGGATTACCAGTACTCGGTACTGGGCATCCTGGATTATCTGAATTCGCCGGAAGTGACGGAAATATGCATCAACCGTCCCGGCGAACTGTATCTGGAGACGCTGCGCGGCTGGCAGAAACTGGATATTCCGTCGCTGACGTTCGATCGTGCGCGCCAGTTCTGCACCGCGGTGGTCAACGAGAGCAACACGGGTCAGCGCATCACCGATACGGATCCGGTCGTGTCGCTGACCTTCCCGACCGGGCAGCGTGCGCAGTTCGTCATTCCGCCTGCCTGCGATGCGGGCAAGGTGTCGATCACGATCCGTTTGCCGTCCAAGCACACCAAGACCTTGGAGCAGTACCAGGAGGACGGATTCTTCCAGGAGATCCTGGAGCAGGAAGCGGGCATCAGCGAGCAGGATCGCGAATTGCTCGAGTTGCGCAGGCAGCGCAACTATTCGGAGTTCTTCAAGAAGGCCGTACTGTTCAAGAAGAACGTGGTCGTCGCCGGAGCCACCGGCAGCGGCAAGACCACCTTCATGAAGTCGTTGGTGAACCATATTCCCAACGAAGAGCGCCTGGTCACGATCGAAGACGCACGCGAGCTGTTCATCAGCCAGCCCAATACCGTGCATTTGCTCTACTCGAAAGGTGGACAAAGCGCGAGTAACGTAACGGCAAAGAGCTGCATGGAGGCTTGCCTGCGCATGAAGCCCGATCGCATCATCCTGGCGGAGTTGCGCGGCGACGAGTCGTTCTACTTCATCAGAAATTGCGCATCCGGCCATCCGGGTTCGATCACCAGCTGCCACGCCGGCAGCATCGGCCAGACCTGGGATCAGCTCGCGTTGATGGTGAAGGCGTCGGCGGAAGGTTCGGGCCTGGAATTCTCGGTCATCAAGCGCTTGCTGATGATGACGATCGACATCGTGGTGCATATTAAATCGCACGCGGGGCGACGCTATATCACGGGTATCGATTTCGACCCGGAACGAACGCTTCACGGAAGCAAGTGAATTTGTTCACGAAGGTGATTGCTGAAGCTGTATCAGATTGACTTTGATTTTCTCTTCAGTCACTATTAATTTGCGTGATCTGCGACTGCATGGTTCTCAGGCCAATAGTCGACGGATATAGGAGGAATGACGGCATGTTGCCAGGCATGGAACTACTGAGCTGTCCTGAAATGGCGGTTCCGGCTGAAGTGATGCAGCACGTCGTGCGCGTCGAATCGTCGCACAATCCGTTCGCGATCGGGGTCGTCGGTGGTCGCCTGGTGCGCCAGCCGCAGAATCTCTCCGAAGCCGTCGCCACCGCGCGGATGCTCGAGGACAAGGGCTACAACTTCTCTCTCGGCCTGGGCCAGGTCAACCGCTACAACCTGGTCAAGTACGGGCTCGATTCGTACGAGAAAGCGTTCAAGACCTGCCCCAATCTCCAGGCCGCGTCCAAGATCCTGGCCGAGTGCTACGGCCGATCCGGCGGCAATTGGGGCAAGTCCTTCAGTTGCTATTATTCGGGCAACTTCGAGACCGGCTACAAGCACGGCTACGTGCAGAAGGTCTATGCGTCCATCAGCCAAGGCCGGGCGCTCGCCGTGGCGTCCGCCGATGCCATCCCGGTCGTGCCGAATGGCGTTCGTCGCCCGGCCCAGGCCGCCAAGGCATCCGTCGTGCGCGAACTCGACTCGGTCGTTTCGCGACGCATCGCCGGCGCCAACCAGCTTGCCAACGGCTTGGCGACGCAGGCCCAGCCATCTGCACTCTATCCGGCTGCTGCTGCAGCGCCTGCCCTGGCGCAGCCGGCTGCCCAGCCGGCCAATCCAATATCGAATGCCTCCGCGATGCAAGTGGGTCAAGCGGCAGGCACCGATGCACAGTTGTATGTAATACGCCCGACAAGCGCCGGCAAAGGAGTGGCGGTGCCTGCTGGTGGCGGAGCCGATCCAGCTTCGCAAGCATCTGTGGGCAGGGCCTCGGCCCTTGGCAGTCCCACACAGCCGGTCGTCCCTAGCTTGAATTCGCCGCCGCCACCCCCCGGCGACGGCGCCTTTGTGTTCTAGCGTAGGGAAGCAGCACCGCCATGGGAATGGCGCCTTTGATCACAACCCCTCTGTTCCAAATCAGGAGATACACCATGATGTCCAAGAAGAGTGAAGTGACCGCCAATGCAAAAGTCGCCGGCATGGCTGCGCTGAAGGCTCTGGTCTTCGTGAGCACGCTGTTGCTCGCTGGTACCGCGATGGCGACCGGCGGCGCTGCCGATTATGCCGGTACGGATGGCAAAGTCTGCGGCTTCCTTGGCAAGACGAACAATATCCTCAACATGGCCTCTATCGTCGTCGTCACGATTGCCGTCGTGATCGCGGGCTACCAGATCGCCTTCGCGCACAAGCGCATCTCGGACGTCTCGCCGATCCTGATCGGCGGCGTGCTGATCGGCGCTGCGGGCCAGCTGGCCAAGATGCTCATCGGCGATACCGGTCAGCAGGCTTGCACCGCGGGCATCAATCTCGTTCAGCAGGCCATGCATTATGCATAAAAACGTACTTTTCCGCGGCTGCACGCGTCCTGCCATGTTTTTGGGGGTTCCTTATATTCCCTTCTTCATCGGCGCGGGTGGCGGTTTGCTGGCGGGAATGTACTTCAATCTTTGGTATCTGTTGTCGATCCCGGTGATCATCTTTGCCATGCAGCAGATGACCAAGCGGGACGAGATGATATTCAGGATGCTTGGGTTGCGCTGGATGTTCAGGATGCGCGTACGCAACCTGCAGCGCTACTCTGGCGCATGGGTATTTTCTCCAAACGAATACCGGAGAGACGTGCCTGGCGCCAAGCGGTAAACCGACTTAGCGCCAGCGCCTTGACCCCATGCACGAACACGTCGTTTCGTGCATGGGGTTGTTCGGTTTTACCGTGTTGCACGAATTTTTGGTTGCACGAATGTTTGTAGTAGGTACGCGTTCGACTACTCCCGGTTCGTCCGAATCGGGCCTTGGCAAGACGAAATGGATTCAGAGTAATTCCCTATGTTCATCCCAGACAGTTCGATCAGCGAGTTCATCCCCATCTCTACGCATGTGGCGCCGTCGGTGCTCAAGACGACGGGTGGGGACTACATGTTGACCTGGCATCTGGGCGGGCTGCCTTTCGTCGGCCGCGAAGAGTGGGAAATCGAGCACCGCCACAACACCTTCAACCGCATGCTGCAGACCTTGCGCGCGCCCGACTTCGCCAACGTGGCCTTTTGGGTGCACGACGTGCGGCGTCGCCGGCGCATCAATTCTCGCGGCAAGTTCCGGCAGACGTTCAACCAGGAATTGTCGGAGCAGTACTACAGCGCGCTTTCGTCGCAGAAGATCATGCAGAACGAGCTGTATCTGACCATGCTCTATCGCCCGGTGGTCACCGGTAAGCGTTTGATGGAGAAGTCGGCCAACCTGGCGCAGCTGCAGTCGGAGCAGGATCAGTCCGTCGCCAAGATCGTGGAACTGGCCGGCAATGTCGAGGCCGTGCTCAAGGACTACTCGCCCTATCGGCTGAGCATGTACGAGGCCAGCAATGGCGTCGTGTTTTCCGAGGCGCTGGAATTCTTCGGCTATCTGATCAACCGGATCGACGAGCCGGTGCCGGTCCTGCAGGCGCCGGTGCCCGCATACCTGCCGGTGAGCAAGCACATGTTCGCCAACAAGACGGGCGACTTCGTCATCAAGACGCCCGAGGGCACCAATCATTTCGGTGCCATCCTGAATATCAAGGAATATACCGACGGTACCTATCCCGGCATTCTGAACGGGCTGAAGTACCTCGATTTCGAATACGTGGTGACCCATTCCTTCAGTCCGATGGGGCGTCACGATGCCCTGAAGGTGCTGGATCGGACCAAGGGCATGATGATCTCGTCCGGCGACAAGGCGGTCAGCCAGATCCACGAGTTGGACCTGGCGATGGATCAGCTGTCGTCGGGCAACTTCGTGCTGGGCGAGTACCACTTCACCATTGCGGTCTACGCCGACACGCAGGAGAAGCTGTCGCAGCAGATCGCGACCACGCGCGCCGAACTGTCCAATGCCGGCTTCGTGTCGTCGAAGGAAGACCTGGCCATCGCCTCGTCGTTCTACTCGCAGCTTCCCGGCAACTGGCGCTATCGCACCCGCCTGGCGAACGTGAGCTCGCTGAACTTCCTGGGCCTGTCGCCGCTGCACAACTTTGCGCAGGGCAAGCGCGACAACAATCCGTGGGGCGAGTGTGTCACCACGCTGCAGACCACCAACGGCCAGCCTTACTACTTCAATTTCCATGCGACGCACCCTGCGGAGAATTCGCTGGGCGAAAAGGCGATCGCCAACACCATGGTCATCGGCAAGTCGGGTACGGGCAAGACCGCGCTGATCAACTTCCTGCTCAGCCAGGTGCAGAAGTTCGACCCGATCCCGACGATCTTCTTCTTCGACAAGGACCGCGGTGCCGAGATCTTCGTTCGCGCCTGTGGCGGCAATTATCTCGCCCTGGAAAATGGCCGTCCCACCGGTTTCAATCCGTTCCAGTGCGAGCGCAGCGAAGCGAACGTGCAGTTTCTGGCGGACCTGATCAAGGTGCTTGCCGGCAAGGCCGAATATACCTCGCGCGACGACGAGGACATCTTCCGCGCGGTCGAGGGCATGCTGGATACGCCGATGCAGCTGCGCAGCATGACCAATTTCCGCAAGAGCCTGCCCAACATGGGCGACGACGGCCTCTATGCGCGCATGCGCAAATGGACCGCGGGCAACTCGCTGGGCTGGGTCTTCGACAATCCGGTCGATACCATCAACCTGGAAAAGGCCAGCATCATCGGCTTCGACTACACCGACGTCATCGACAACCCGGAAGTGCGCGTACCGGTCATCAATTACCTGCTGCACCGGCTCGAGGCCTTGATCGACGGGCGTCCGCTGATCTACGTGATGGACGAGTTCTGGAAGATCCTGGACGGCAAGGGCGGCCTCAAGGAATTCGCCAAGAACAAGCAGAAGACCATCCGTAAGCAGAACGGCATGGGCATCTTCGCCACCCAGAGTCCGGAAGATGCGTTGGCCAGCGACATTTCCGCAGCGCTGGTCGAGCAGACCGCCACCATGATCCTGCTGCCCAATCCGAACGCGAGCAAGGAAGACTACATGGAGGGCCTCAAGCTGACCGAGGCCGAATACCAGGTGGTGGTCAACCTGGACGAGCGCTCGCGCTGTTTCCTGGTCAAGCAGGGCCATGGCTCGTCTGTCTGCCAGCTCAACCTGCGCGGCATGGACGACGCGCTGTCGGTCATTTCGGCATCCACCGACAATATCGAGATCATGCACCAGGTGCTGGAGCAAAAAGCCGCTGAGCACGGGGTGACGCCGGATGACTTGCGGCCCGAGCAATGGCTCAGCGAGTTCTATGCCAAGCGCAAGGGCTCGGGCAAGTCCGCGGGCAAGCCTTCGGCATCGGACAGCAAGGGCGCCGCGGCGCTCGCTTGATCGATGTATCCGTTGAAAGATATCCCTTGAAAGATCGTTTCGTTCTACATGACTAGCTGTGAGGTCTATATGGACAAGAATATGAAATCCTTCGCTCGATTCCGCCTGCTGGCGATTGCTTGCGTCCTGTGCGCGTCGGCGCCCTCGACCGCGTTCGCGCAGTGGTGGGTGCAGGACGACAAACAGATCGAGGAAAACAAGACCAACACGGACACGCTCGACAAGAAGCTCGACAAGATCCGTGAGGACAACAAGATCGGCGCCAAGGACTCTGGTGAAAAGCCGAGCGGCGAGGAAGTCGAGAAGTTGACCGATGAGATGAAGCCGAAAAAGATCGACGCGAACTATGGCGTCGCGGCATGCAACGCGACCAAGGGGACGCCTGTCACCGACGGGCAAAAGACCAACTGCGAGCTCATCCAGAAGACCAAGAACGCTCAGTTCAATTACATGGTCGCGATGTATGAAATCACCACCAAGCGTCTGCAGCGTCTTCGCGATCTCGAGAACGAGCGCAAGAACATCGAAGAGACCCAGATCGGCAAGCTGGAGGACAACACCAACAAGCTGATCGCGCTCAAGACCTTGATGGACATCGATCGCCAGCAGATGGAGTCTGCGATGTTCGCTTACGACATCCGCCTCAAGTACCTGCAGACCCAGCAGTCCAGCGAAGCGGAGTCGGCGATGAAGGGCAAGAAAAACAATCCTGACGGCGGTGGCCTGTTGGGCGATCTCGTCGGGTCGATCACCGATATGGCGCAGGCTGCCGTGGCGGGTGCGGTGATGAAGACGGCCCTGGAGGGCGTGAAGACCAGCAAGCCGTCCGACATGAGCCGGTTGAGCTACGAGAAGTAAGCAGTAGGCGGCGATCGCTCCACATCGATCTGCCGAACATTTTCTGGTCGCCCTCCTTCGAGGGCGGCCTCCGAATCAATATCCGGGTGTGCGCTTCGCCCGCATGGAAGATCCAATATGTTTAATGTGATTGCCGGCTTGATGGACTCGACACTCGGCGGGGGAGGGCAAGTAGGCCTTGGCTCCTTCCTGGGCAACATGGCCAACTATGCGTTCTTCTCGCTGATCAACGATTATCTGCGGGACGAAATCGACATCTTCCAGTGGACGCTCTTGCAGCGCACCACCATGTGGATGGGGGCGATCGCGCTCACCTTGCTGACAATTTGGATATTGATCCAGGGTTATCGCGTGGCGACCGGCCAGATGCGCGAATCCGCGATGTCCCTGGTCGTCACCGCCCTGCGCGCCACGTTGATCATTGCGGTCGCGACTAGCATGGCGACCGGATCTTCCAAGCTTTACTGGACCCTGACCGACGGCCTGAGCAAGGAGATCACCGAAGTCGTCACCGGCGACGACGAGAGTCCCTACAACAAGATCGACGAGAATCTGTTGATCATGCAGACCGCGTTGGCCAGCATCGATGCGTTGCAGGCAGGTGGCAGCGAGGAGCGCGAATCCGACAAGACCCGCGCACGTTGGTTCATGGGCCTGGGCATTGCAGGGCCGGGCGTGGTCGCTGGTTCGATGCTGCTGCTGAACAAGATCGCGATGGCGCTGTTCGTCGGTTTTGGGCCGCTGTTCATCATGTGTCTGCTATTCAATGCCACGAAGCAGCTTTTCAGCAAATGGTTGTACTACGGCATCGGAACGGTGTTCTCGCTGTCGGTATTGAGCGTCATGGTGGCAATCACCACAAAGGTGGTGGGCGCCGTGGCATTGGCCTTCGTGACGAAGTGGGCAATGAGCAGCGCCTTCGATTTCAACGGCGAAGGCGTCAGCAGCATGGCCTTGCAGCAGGGAGGATTGGGCTTGGTGATGACGACGCTGGTAGTGACCGCGCCCCCGATGGCGGCAGCGTTCTTCCAGGGCGTGCTGGGCCAGTTCAGCCCGTACTCGGCGATGGGTGCTGGTGGTGGCGGTGCCGCTGCTGTGCCGGCTGGGCCGGGTGGAAGTTATGTGCCTCGCCAGCAAGCTCTCGATGGTTCTCCTAATGACAGATCGAGTGCAAGCGACGTAAAAGTAGATGGGCGTAGTTTTTCTGGCGCTCAAACTGTTCCAGCGGAGCCAGGACGTTTGGGCAAAGCTAACGTAACTAATGGGTGATTTTTTAGCGAGACACCTTTGTACTGTGGAGTTGGTCATGGCTTTTAAATCACTTGTGGCTGTTTTGGCCTGTGTATCTTGGGCTACTGCGAGCGCTCAAACCGCCTGTCCGGTTGGTACGGCTCCCGGTTCTGCTACTTGTGGACCTTCTCCTACTCAAGAAATTGCTTCCCCCCCTCCCAGGCCCTCGGGGGAATGGATTAAAACATGGGGCAGTATTGCTACGTCGTCTAGCGGCGGTGGTGGAGCGAGCTCAGGAAGAATCACTAAGCAAGAGGCTGAAGATGTTGCTTTGCAAAATTGCATATCTTCTGGGGAAAAAAATTGCAGAATCGAATTCACTTATAAAAATCAATGCGTTGCACTAGCGTATCCCCTAAATGGAAATGGTGGCATGTTTTCTACAGCTGCCACTGTAGAAGTTGCTAAGGAGAGGGCAATAGCCAAATGTAAAGCTGAGGCTGCAGGAAAAGAGTGTGAAGTTGCGGTTTCGGAGTGTTCAAATCCTGTTTATAGAAGTTATTGATTTATTGGTTACCTATTGTGCTGTTTGTATTTTTGATGTGGGCATCAATGATGCCGTCTCGATATGTGCGTGTGGGTGATGTCCTGTTCTAATCAATACGTCGTGATGCTTGACGGTATTGAATGAAGTCGAATTTGGCAATTCTTCTGTGACCCGTCCAAGTAGTGCTGTAAAAGCTGTAATTGTCCTAATTGAAGGATGCAAAACAGCTAAAAACTATTTTATTCCACTTGCGGTATGCCCTCGTTTCGTCGCTAATGCGCAGTGCTGATTGAGCTAACCTTGAATTGCCTAGGTGCTGCTGGCTCACCTGTGCGCTGAAATGACTGCATTCTCATCAGGCTTTCTGATGGCGCATTGCTCTGAATGTGTGGCGCGGTGTTGTCATCAATAATACCTACTATTGATCTGTATAAGCTTGCAAGTTGTCGTGTCGACTCGTAATCGCGTCTGACTTTGATGAACTGAGTCCTCATTGTGGAATTGGCCTTCGTGACGAAGCGGGCAATGAGCAGCGCCTTCGATTTCAATGGCGAAGGCGTCAGCAGCATGGCCTTGCAGCAGGGAGGATTGGGGCTTGGTGATGACGACGCTGGTAGTGACCGCGCCCCCGATGGCGGCAGCGTTCTTCCAGGGCGTGCTGGGCCAGTTCAGCCCGTACTCGGCGATGGGTGCTGGTGGTGGCGGTGCCGCTGCTGTGCCGGCTGGGCCTGGAGGTTCATTCGTGCCTCGGGCTCCCCAAGCTCAGAATAACAACCTTTCAGAGTTGAATTCTGGGCAACAACCGCAGGGGCAAGGTGCTCGAGTCGCCATGAATACCTCCGCGACCGATTCAGCTTCTCCCGGACTTATGGGGGCTGCAAATCGACCTCGAAACCAGGATTTGGGCTGATCGTATGAATAAGGCGTATTTTTTTAAAATATTTTTATTTATAACGGTTTCGCTGGTTAGCTCTTTTGCCAGCGCTCAAACAGCTTGTCCCACGGGAGTTACGCCTGGCAGCGCGCTTTGTGGACCTGGCCCCGGCGGGAATTATGTAGAGCCACCGCCTCCCACGCCATCTGGTGAATGGGAAACCAAGTGGGGAGCTGTTGCTAGCGATACTACGGGGACGGGCAATATCGGCGTTGCGGAGAAAAAGGAGTCGAAAGAAGAAGCTCTAAAGGAGGCGTTGGCTCAATGTCAGTCTCTTGGCGGTGGGAAATGCAATGTTGATATGTGGTACGCAAACCAGTGCGCGGCTATTGCTTCTCCGTACCATAATGGTTCCCCTGCTAAAGGAAATCCGGCTTCCAGGTCTGGAAAAGATACTGCTGCCGCGCAGCAGTCCGCCAAGTCCGCGTGTATGAAATATAATTCCTCTAATGTGGATAGTTGTGTGGTAATTTATTCCGGATGCAGTCAGGCTGTTTTCCATAAATACTAATCACTTATTTTTTAATTTTTATTAGTTGCAAATAATTGTTGTATTTGGCATAGATAATTTTCAGTTTAGCTTGTGTTTTTCGATAATGTGCCAGTCATGACGGCTGGCCAGAAATAAACGGCGGCTGTCGACGACGTCTGCGCCTGCCATCGAGCGTGAATACGTATGCAGAAGTGACTGCAATTCCTGCATCGACGTTACCCTAACGCAGCTTTCCGCGTGCCCATTGCGCACGCGATCTCTGCCCGAAGGGGGGCGTTGCATGACTCAGGCTCCATGGTGGCGCGGTGCCGTCATCTATCAGATCTATCCGCGCAGCTTTCTCGATGCGAACGGCGATGGCATCGGCGATCTGCCTGGCATCGTGCAGAAGCTGGACTACATCGCCGCGCTTGGGGTGGACGCGATCTGGATCTCGCCGTTCTTCAAGTCGCCGATGGCCGATTTCGGCTACGACATCGCCGACTATCGCGAGGTCGATCCGCTGTTCGGCACGATGGCCGATTTCGATCGGCTGCTGGCCAAGGCGCATGCGCTGGGCCTGAAGGTGATGATCGATCAGGTGCTCAGCCACACGTCGGTGGAGCATGCGTGGTTCAAGGAGAGCCGCCAGAGCCGCGACAATCCCAAGGCCGATTGGTACGTGTGGGCGGATGCGCGCCAGGACGGCACGCCGCCCAACAACTGGATGTCGATCTTCGGCGGCGTCGCCTGGCAGTGGGAGCCGCGCCGCGGCCAGTACTACCTGCACAACTTCCTGTCGTCGCAGCCGGACCTGAATTTCCACAATCCCGAGGTGCAGCAGGCCACGCTGGACAATGTGGAGTTCTGGCTGGCGCGCGGGGTGGACGGTTTCCGGCTGGACGCGATCAACTTCTGCTTCCACGATCCCCTGCTGCGCGACAATCCGCCCAAGCCCCTGGAGAAGCGGGTGGGGCGGGGCTTCAGCCCGGACAATCCGTACGCGTTCCAGTACCACTACTACAACAACACGCAGGCGGAGAACCTGCCGTTCCTGCAGAAGCTGCGCGGTCTGCTCGACCGTTATCCCGGAACGGTGAGCCTGGGCGAGATCTCGTCGGAGGATTCGCTGGCCACCACCGCCGAGTACACGCGCGCCGGGCACCTGCACATGGGCTACAGCTTCGAGCTGCTGACCGACGACTTCAGCGCGGCCTATATCCGAGACACGGTATCGCGCCTCGAGGTGGTGATGACCGAGGGCTGGCCGTGTTGGGCGATCTCCAACCACGACGTGCAGCGCGCGGTGACGCGCTGGGGGCGCGGCATGCAGACGCCCGCATTCGCGCGCCTGCTGCCCGCGATGCTGTGTTCGCTGCGCGGTTCGGTCTGCATCTACCAAGGCGAGGAACTGGGGCTTGGCGAAGCCGAGGTGCCGTTCGAGGCGCTGCAGGATCCGTATGGCATCGCGTTCTGGCCGAGCTTCAAGGGCCGCGATGGATGCCGTACGCCGATGCCGTGGGATGGCGGCGAACAGGCCGGTTTCAGCAGTGCGACGCCTTGGTTGCCGGTGGCGCCGGCGCATCGCGCGCAGTCGGTTGCGACGCAATTGGCCGACCCTCATTCGGTATTGATCGCGTTCCAGCAGTTCCAGGCCTGGCGCAAGCGGCATGTGGCCTTGCGCGAAGGCGATATCGCCTTCGTCGACACGGCCGAGCCGGTGCTGATGTTCCTCCGCCGCCATCCCGAGCAGACCTTGCTGCTCGCATTCAATCTTTCCTCGGAAGCCGCGGAGGTTGCGCTGCCCGAGGGGCAGTGGCGGGTGCTGGAGGTGCCGGGCGTCGACGCGGGGCAGGTCGAGGACGGACTGCGGCTGCAATTGCCTGGTCACGCGATGCTGTGCCTGCAAGGCGTATAGCGCTGCCTTTCCCCACAGCGCCTGCTGCTGGTGGGGTGGGGAACGGCGGTGAAACGGCCTAGCCCTGGTCGGCGCTCGATATCGATTCCGAGCGGGTGGAGGGGCTTCCCGCGCTGGATCTTCGCCCATCTGCTTCCCGATCATCGCGCTGCCATCCCAGCGACCCTCTTCACGGCGGACGCTCCGCGCTGCATCGGCCTTGCGTGCCTGTGCAGGCCAGTCGTTCCCTCTGATCGGCGAGACTCGGTGGGCGACGGCGAATCGCCGCTGCGGGGCTTGGGCGCGTCGACAGGCCGCGGTGTCAGCGGCCATCTCGTGCCGACGGCGGATATCACGGAGAAGGCGCTACGCGATCGCCGCGTGCTGCTGGCCGTTCGTCCCCCCCACAAGAACGACGTGCTGCGCCAAGCTCGCGGGAAGCCAGCCCAATCTTCAGCAGAACGCTGGCCTCGGCGCAGTATCCATGGGCCACCCGTTCGATGGCTGTGCTCTTGCTGTCGATGCGCTCGACCAGGGATCGCATAGCGACTGGTAGCGCTGAGCCAGATGCCTTGCGGACAAGGCCACAGCCTGCCGACCAGATGCTTCGGTAGCTCCATGCCACAGCGCAAGGCGCGACGTTTCAAGCGCTTGCGGCACGTGGGTGCCACGCACTCTGTCGCTCATATCGGCAGCTCGACGCACCATCTCCCATTTCGCCAGCGGCGCCATACGAACCCCTTCGGCCGTGGCCGATCTTGTCCATACGGCAACATTCCTGCCGGCCCGCCATGTGCTTGTCCGGCAGGAGGCAATAGCAAAAAAAAAGCCCGCCGGCATGACGCCGACGGGCTTGCTGCAGCCACGGAGGGTTGGCCTAGAACTTGTAGTTCACCCCGAGCACGTAGGTGCGGCCCCACTCGATGTACTCCAGCGGGCGATCCTTGGTCTCGGCGTAGGTGCGGTACGGCGAGTTGCTCAGGTTGCTCGCCTGCAGCAGCAGGCTCAGGCCTTTCAGGCTGCTGTGGTCGCCGAAGGTGTAGCTGATCTGCGCGTCGGTGATGTTCTCGCCGACCACGTAGCGCAGGGTGCGATTGCCGTTGAAGTTGCCGATCTCGCCGATGAAGTCCGAACGCCGGCGCTGGCTGACGCGCGCCTCGAAGCCGTTGCGCTCGTAGTAGGCGGTGAGGTTGTAGACGCGCTTGGACAGGCCCGGCAGGCTGATCTCGCCGTCGCCCACGCTGGATGCGCTTTCCGGATCGCGGATCTTGACGTCGCTGTCGTTGAAGGTGGCGCTGGCCTGGATGCCGAAGCCTTCCAGCGGGGCGAACAGCATGTCCAGCGGCAGCGAGGCGGTCAGCTCCAGGCCGCGCAGCGTGCCGCCCTTGCCGTTGAACGGCGCGCTGAAGGTGCCGGTGGTCTGCACCGGCGCCGCGCCCGGCGGCGGCACGTAGCCGGCGACCAGCGCCGAGAAGTCGTAGTCGTCGCGGGTCTGGGTATAGATGTAGCTCTTCAGGTCCTTATAGAAGAACGCGGCGGCGACATAGGCCTTGGCGCCGAAGTACTTCTCGTAGGAGATGTCCAGGGCGTTGGCGCGCCACGGATCGAGCGTCGGGTTGCCGCCGCTGGCGCCGGGCTTGCCGGTGGCGTTGTCCACGCCGAATTCCAGCGAGGCGCGCAACTGGTCCACGCGCGGCCGCGCGACCTGCTTGGCCAGGGCGAAGCGCAGGGTCTGCTCGTGCGGGAACTGGAAGGCGAGGTTCAGGCTCGGCAGCCAGTCGTTGTAGGTCTTGCCTTCGTCGATCGGCCGCACTTCGCTGCCGGCGGGTTGCGAGGCATCCCAATAGTTCGCCTGCGACGACTGGTCGGCGTGCTGCAACTGCACGCCGACGTTGCCGCGCACGCCCACCTCGCCCCATTCGGTGTCGATATTGGCGCGCACCCAGGCGGTGGTGATCTTTTCCTGCACGGTCCAGGCCTTGGAGACCAGGTACGAGGCGTCCTCGGTGGGAGCGAACTCCATGTAGCGCGACACCGCGCCCGGCACGTTCCAGGCGGGGATGTAGCCGATGCCGGCGAAGCCCAGGTTCACCGGCGCGTACTGCAGGTCGGGGGCGATGGTGGTGTCGCCCTGCGCGCCGAGGGTGATGTTGCCCTCGGGCTGGCGCTTTTCCTTCTCGCGGTTGGCGTAGTTCACGCCCACGTCCAGGTCGGAGAACCAGCGCAGCGCTTCGGGCAGCGGGAAGCTGGCCTGCAGGCGCGCACCCTTCAGCACGTCCTCCACGCGCGGCGCCTTGCCGTAGCCGGAGCCGTAGATGGTGTTGGTGATGTACAGCGCGTCGGGGTTGGAATAGTCCAGCCCGGGCGAGATCTGCGAGAAGCCGTTGTTGCGGTAGGCCAGGCCCACCGTGTCGAGTTGCGGCATCGGCGTCAGCTGCAGATTGTTCTCTAGGTTGAGTTCCTTGCGCGTGGCCTTGGAGTAGTTCACGTCGGCGATGATCCGCACCACGCCGGCGTTGATCTCGTTGTTCCAGCCGAACGCGTCGATCTTGTCCTCGCGCTTGTTGTACATGCCGCGTACCAGCGGATACACGCCGCTGGCGCTGCCGCCGGTGAAGGTGCCGTTGTCGTTGACCTGGGCGCCGCCGATGGCCAGGCCCGGGGTATAGCCGCCGTTGTAGTTGCTGAGGTTGACCTCGAACTGGTTGGCGGTGTCGATCTGCTCGGCCTCGGTGTGGAAGGCGTCGAGCGTGCTGGTCCAGGCGTTGGAAGGGCGGTACTGCAGGGTCGCCATCACGCCGTCGCGCTTGGAATTGCCGGTGCGGCGCAGCGCCTTGATGCCGTCGGAGAAATAGGTGCCGGCGGCCACGCCCGGCCGTGCGCCGCTGTCGGTGTTCTGCGTGCTCCACGGCTCGTACAGGCCGACCTGGTTCTCCTGGATCGGCGTATCGGTGTGCGCGTAGCCGAGCGACAGGCCGATGGTGCGGTCGGCGAACTGGTCGATGTAGCTGGCGCTGAAGCGGTTGCCGTACGGATCGACGTCGGCGGCCTTGCCCAGCGAATTGCGCTGGTAGCGCCCGCCGATCGCGATCACGCGTTCGCCGAAGCTGAGCGGGCGCGCGGTCTGCATGTCCACCGTGCCCGACAGGCCCTGGCCGACCAGGCCGGCATCGGGGGTCTTGTAGACGGTGACGCCGCTGACCAGCTCGGACGGGTACTGGTCGAACTCGACGCTGCGGTTGTCGCCGGTGCTGACCACCTCGCGGCCGTTCAACAGGGTGGTGGAGAAGTCGGGCGACAGGCCGCGCACGCTGATCACCTGGGCACGTCCGGCCACGCGTTGCGCGGCCAGGCCGGGCAGGCGCGCGAGCGATTCGGCGATGCTGACGTCGGGCAGCTTGCCGATGTCCTCGGCCGAGATCGCCTCGACGATGGACGTGGAATCCTTCTTGATCGCGATCGCGCTCTCGATGCCGCGACGGATGCCGGTCACCTCGACCTTGTCCAGTTCGGTGACCGGGCCGTCGGCAGCTGTGGTGGCGGTGGCGGACTGCGTTTCGGACTGTGCGGCGGCCAGCATCGGTGTCATGGCGATGGCCACGGCCAGCGTCAGCGCATTGCGCTTGTGGTTCAACATTTTCCCCTCCCAGGCAATGTTGTCGTACGAATTTTTCTGATCCGGCACAGTGGCCGGATGTAGGGATCGCGCCGCCATTCTTGGGCGACGCGACTGCGATGTATGGTAGACACCGCGATCCGCCGCGAATGCCGGCTGCATACGTATTCACAGGGTTTCATCGCATTGGAATCGATTCCATGGTGGCGATGTCGTGTGGCGGTGAAGTGCGGGCGTCCCGTGATGGCGAGGTCGGTATGCGGGGATTTGCGGCACGATGCGCTGTGAGGTGGGGTGGATGCGCGGTATGCGGCAGTCCACGCGTGCGAATGGGAAGGGCAGATGCCTGGGAGACAGATGCGATACCAGGCCCCGCGAGCGTGATGGGCCAGGGCGGCATGCGCTCGCGCGCAGCGTGCTCGGGTAACGGAAACGGCGGCCTTGCACCAGAGGATCTTGCGCGAGAGGCGATGCGTCGTTCATCTGCCCGAGGCAGGACGTTGCCGATCGCCTGCCTGCGCCATCGCTTTTGTATTGTGGATCGCTTGTTTCCGTCGCCGGATGCGCTTATTCCGCAGCGGTTACAGCCTGTTGGGCGACTTCGGTCGTGGCGGGCGTTGTCGGTGAAGCCCGTCGCGGCTGACGCCGCTGCTACAGGTGGCGTTATCCCGTGACCTGGTCCGGCGCGGAAATGCGCTAGCGACGTGCCGCCGCGTTGCCGCCGGCACCGGCCGCAGCGTCCACCGGCGTGAAGCGGATCGCCTGGCCGCCGCCCGGCGCCAGCTTCAGTTCCAACCGGTCGGCGCTGGTGACCTCGCGCTGCTCGCGCACGAAGTCGAACGGGTTGCTGCGGTAGTCCGCCGCGTCGCCGTCGCGGTAGATCTCGGCGCGGTAGCGCACGCCCGGTTCCAGGAACGCCAGCGACACCGGCAGCACCCGGCCGTGTTCGTCGGTGATGCTGCCCAGGTACCAGTCGCGGCTGTGGCGGTCCTTGCGCACCAGGGTCACGTAGTCGCCGACCTCGCCGTCGAGGACGCGGCTGTCGTCCCAGTCCACCGCCACGTCCTCGATGAAGCGGAACGCGTCGCGGTGCTGCAGGTAATGTTCGGGCAGGTCGGCGGCCATCTGGATCGGGCTGTAGATCGCCACGTACAGCGCCAGCTGCCGCGCCAGCGTGCTCGGGATCGGCTGGCCGTCGCGGCCCTTCAGGCTGAGGATGCCGGGGGTGTAGTCCATCGGCCCGGCCAGCATGCGGGTGAAGACCAGGTTGACCTCGTGCTCGGGCGGGTTCGGCGGCTGGCCCCAGGCGTTGTACTCCATGCCGCGCGCGCCTTCGCGCGACAGCCAGTTGGGATAGGTGCGGCGCAGGCCGGTGTCCTTGATCGGCTCGTGCGCGTTGACCGACAGATGCCGCGCGGCGGCTTCGCGCACCACCTTCAGGTGGTGCTGCGCCATGAACTGGCCGTCGTGCCACTCGCGCCACAGCGGCCCGCCGGCCGGATTGCGCCGGTCCACCTGGCCGTCGTCGCAGACGTAGCCGGTCTTGAAGGTGTCCACGCCCAGGCGCGCATACAGGTCCAGGGCGGCGTCGAGCTGGTCTTCGTAGTGCTGCACCGCGCAGCCGGTCTCGTGGTGGCCGATCAGGTGCACGCCGCGCTTGGCGGCGTAGGCGCTGAGCGCTTCGATGTCGAAGTCCGGCGTGGGCCGGGTGAAATCGAAGCCGCCGCCGTTGCCGAACCATTCGCCGTTCCAGCCGGGATTCCAGCCTTCCACCAGCACGCCGCGAAAGCCGTGCGCGGCGGCGAAGTCGATGTAGCGGCGGGTGTTGGCGGTGGTCGCGCCGTGCTTCGGCCCGGTCGCCCAGGTCTGCTGGTTGAGGTGCATCGACCACCACACGCCCACGTACTTGGCCGGGTGCACCCAGCTCACGTCGCCGAGCGCATTGGGTTCGTTGAGGTTGAGGATCAGGTTGGAATCGACCAGGCCGCCGGCGTGGTCGGCGATCTGCACGGTGCGCCACGGCGTGTCGAACGGCAGGCTGCGTCTGACTTTCCAGCCTTGCGCCGACGGCGACAGCTGCGCGTGCAGGCGCTGGTCGTCGCCGCGGCGCAGCCACATCCCGGCGTAGTCGACCAGGGCGGCCTCGTGCAGGGCGATGTGCAGTCCGTGGCGGCTGCGCATCGTGATCGGCGTATGCGCCAGCGCGACCTGGTTCAGCGGCGTCTGCCGGTACAGGTATTCGTAGTGGATCGGCTCGCCGGCCGGGATCCACCAGGCGGTGGCTTCCGGCGCGATGGCGAACTCGGTCAGTTCCTCGTCGATGATCGCTTCGCGCATGCCGGGTTGCTGCGGGAAGCTGTAGCGGAAGCCCAGGCCATCGTCGTAGACCCGGAACAGCATCGCGAAGCGGCGCCGCTGGCCGCCACGCTCGCCCAGCTCCACGCGCAGTTCGTTGTAGTGGTTGCGCACGTAGCGGCGTTCGCCCCACGGTTGCTCCCAGGTCTCGTCCACGCTGCGCGTGGCCTGCGCCAGCACCGCCAGATCGCGATCCAGGCGCCCGTCGCGCAACTGGAAGCCCAGCCTGGACTCGCCGATCACGGTGTCGCCCAGGCGCTGCACGCGGTAGCTCGGCTTGCCGTCGTCCAGTTGCAGCGCGACCCGCAGCACCTTGCCCGGCGAGTCCACGCTGGCCACGGTCTTCGGTTCTGCGCGCAGCAGCGGTGCGGTGCACAACAACGCGGCCGCGAACAGCACTGGCAGGCGCAGGGTCCGGCGCGCGCGTGGCATGGCATGAAACTGCGGCATGTCCCCTCCCAAGGCGGCCGTTGCAGATGCGGCGACTATAGCGAGGCGCTGCGGCGCCGCTGCGGCCTGCGCGATGAATACGTATGCAGATGCGTGCGGTGCGGTGCGGCGCGTCTACCATGTCGGCAGCGCTTCTCGAAGCAGAGGCCGCGACCGCGGTGCCGGCATGCCGGTGCGGCGAACCCACAATGCAGGCAAAGAGGGAGGGAGGCCGACGGGCGCGAGCCGGTCCGCCGCTTCGATGCTGAAGATGATCTGCTTGGCCGCCACCTTGGGTGCCGCGGTGTCCGCGTCTGCGTGGCAGACGTCGTTGCAATGGCGCGGCCGGACCGCGCAGGCCGTGGCCGGTACCGACGGCGGCTTCGTGCTGACCTCGGCGCAGGGCACGCGCACTTTGGCGGCGCAGCCGCTGCGCAGCGAAACCGCCAGCCCGCTGTTCGATGCGCTGTTCGCGCTGGCGCAGCAGGAGTTGCACGACGACCAGGTCGATGCGATCCGCGATCCCGCCTTCGACCATGGCAAGCCGCTGCCGTGCGACTGCTACCAGACCGGCGAACGCTGGCCCTACGTGTGGACCCGCGACGTCAGTTATGCCGCCGATCTGGCGCTGGCGCGGCTGGATCCGGAGCGCACGCGGCGCTCGCTGCGCTTCAAGCTGTCGGCGATGCGCGGCGCGGACGCGCTGCCGGGCCTGTTCGTGGCCCAGGACACCGGTTCCGGCGGCAGTTGGCCGGTGAGCAGCGACCGCGTGGTCTGGTTCCTGGCCGCGCGGCACCTGCTCGATGATGCGCAGTTCGCCGCCGACACCCGCGCCGCGCTCGACGCGACGTTGGCGCAGGATCGGGCGTTCGCGTTCGACCCGCGCATCGGCCTGTACCGCGGCGAGACCTCGTTCCTGGACTGGCGCGAGCAGACCTATCCGGCCTGGACCCGCGACGATGTACGCTTCATCGCCGAGTCGTTCGCGCTGTCCACCAACGTGCTGCACTACCAGGCGTTGCGCCTGGGCGAGCGGCTGGCGCGCGGGCAGGGCGACGGCGTGGCCGCGGCGCGCTATGCCGGCTGGGCGGACGCGCTGAAGCAGGCGATCGCGCAGCGCTTCTGGCGCGAGGACCGCGGCACCTACGCCAGCTATCTCGGCAGCGCCGCGCATCCGGTGGCCTACGAAAGCTACGACCTGCTGGGCCTGTCGCTGGCGGTGCTGGCCGACGTGCTGCCGCGCGAACGCGCACGCCAGGCGCTGGCGCGCTATCCGGCGGTCGAGGCCGGCAGCCCGGTGGTGTGGCCGCAGCAGCGGGACGTGCCGATCTACCACAACCGCGCGATCTGGCCGTTCGTCAGCGCCTATGCGTTGCGCGCGGCGCGGCATACCGACGACAGCGCGCGCATCGCCTTCGAAGTGCGCTCGCTGCTGCGCGGCGCCGCACTGGCCGGCTCGAACATGGAGAATTACGAATTCCTGAGCCAGGCCGCACATGTGGACGACGGTCCGCTCAGCGGGCCGGTGGTCAATTCGCCGCGGCAACTGTGGTCGGTGGCCGGCTACCTGGCGATGGTGATCGAAGGCGTGTTCGGCGTCGAAGACGACGGCAGCGTGGCGCCCAAGCTGCCGGTGAGCCTGGTGCCGATGCTGTTCGGCGAGCGCGACCAGATCGCGCTGCAGCTGCACGAGCGGCGCATCGTGCTGCGGCGGCCTGCGCAACTGCACGGCGACCTGCTGGTGGCCGGCACCACGCGCACCGATGACGGCGTGACGACGGTGCAACTGGTCGCGCGCGGAACGAAGAGCGCGCCGGTGCCGCTGCTCGCCGCCGCCGATGCGTTCGCCCCGCTGGCCCCGCCGGCGCCGCGCGTCGAGCGCGATGCGCAGGGCTGGCGCGTGGCCGCCGCCGCCGACACGGTGCTGTACGTCGATGGCCAGCGCTGGCCGGGCGCTGCCGACGGCGCGCGGTTGCCGCTGCGCGAGCAGGTGCAGTGCCTGAGCCTGACCCGGCGCGATGCGCACTGGGAATCGCTGCACAGTCCCAGCGTCTGCGTCGGCGACGTGGTTCGCCTGGCCGGCGGCGACGACTGGCGCTGGACCGTGCCGCGCGATGGCGAGTACCGCTTGAGTCTGCGCTACGTCAATGCGCACGGCCCGATCAACACCGGCGTCACCGCCGCGGTGAAGCAACTGCAGCTGCAATGCGGCGCTGCCGCGCCGCAGCGGATGCCGGTGGTGATGCCGCACAGCGTCGGCGAACAGGAGTCCACCGCAGCGGTGTTCGCGCTGAAGGCTGGGCAGGCCTGCCGCATCCGCCTTGCGCCTGCGGCCAACATGAGCGCGCTGCAGCACTTCGCGCGCTACACCGGCGGCCAGGGCGGCGCCGACGGCGTGGTCAATGCAGCCGATGTCGCCGCGTTGCTGATCGCACCGGCCGGCGCCGCGCAGGAGCGCCGATGAGCGTCGTGTCGCGCGCCAAGCCGGCGCTGTCGTTCTGGCAGATCTGGAACATGTGCTTCGGCTTCCTCGGCATCCAGTTCGGTTTCGCGCTGCAGAACGCCAATGCCAGCCGCATCTTCCAGACCCTGGGCGCGGACATGGAGCAGGTGCCTGGCCTGTGGATCGCCGCGCCGCTGACCGGGTTGATCGTGCAGCCGATCGTCGGCTATCTGTCCGACCGCACCTGGAACCGCTTCGGCCGGCGCCGCCCGTATTTCATGGTCGGCGCGCTGTTCACCACGCTGGCGCTGCTGGTGATGCCCAACTCGCCGGCGCTGTGGGTGGCGGCCGGCACGCTGTGGATCCTGGATGCGTCGATCAACATCTCGATGGAACCGTTCCGCGCCTTCGTCGGCGACCAGTTGCCGCAACGCCAGCGCGCCAGCGGCTACGCGATGCAGAGCTTCTTCATCGGCGTGGGCGCGGTGGTGGCGAGCATGCTGCCGTGGCTGCTGGCGCAGTGGGGGGTGAGCAATACCGCCGCGCCGGGCCACGTGCCGGCCACGGTGCGCTATGCCTTCTACCTGGGCGGCGCGGTGTTGTTCCTGTCCATCGGCTGGACCGTGCTGCGCACGCGCGAGTATCCGCCCGAGGCGCTGCAGGGGTTCGACGACGCGCCGCCGTCGCATGCCGCCGAACACGCGGCCACCCTGCCGCGTGCGGATGGCGCAGCGGCGATCTGGCTGCTGCTCGGTCTTGCCGGCGCCGCGGCGATCTTCTGGAGCCGCGGCGACCGCATGCTGTACGTGCTGGCCGGCCTGGTCGCCGGCTACGGGCTGTTGCGATGGCTGGCGCCGAGGTTGCGGCCCGGGCACATGCTGGCGGCGATCATGCGCGACGTGCAGGCGATGCCGCCGGCGATGCGGCGCCTGGCCTGGGTGCAGTTCTTCTCCTGGTTCGCGCTGTTCGCGATGTGGATCTACACCACCGCGGCGGTGACGCAGACCCATTACGGCGCCACCGACACCGCCTCGGCGGCCTACAACGACGGCGCCAACTGGGTGGGCGTGCTGTTCGGCGCCTACAACGGCTTCGCGGCGCTGGCGGCGATCGCGATCCCGCTGCTGGTGCGTGCGGTCGGCCTGCGTGTCAGCCATCTGCTCAACCTGTGCCTGGGCGCGGCGGGGTTGCTGTCGTTCCTGTGGATCCGCGACCCGCAATGGCTGCTGCTGTCGATGCTCGGCGTCGGCTTCGCCTGGGCCTCGATCCTGTCGCTGCCGTATGCCTTGCTGTCCGACAGCGTGCCGGCGGCGAAGATGGGCGTGTACATGGGCATCTTCAATTTCTTCATCGTGATCCCGCAACTGGTCGCGGTCAGCGTGCTGGGCTTCGTGCTCAGCCACTGGCTGGGCGGCCGCCCGCTGTATGCGCTGGGCATCGGCGGCGCCAGCCTGCTGCTGGCGGCGCTGTGCGTGCTGCGGGTTCCGGCCGAACACGGAGCAAGGCAATGACGTATCGGAGTTCGCTGCTGGCGCTGGCCCTGCTGGGCGCATGCGCGCCACCGGCGCGTGCGCAGGCCGCGGCGGAGTACTACGGCACGCTGGAACCGTTCGCCAGCGAGGCGGTGTATTTCGTGGTCACCGACCGCTTCGTCAACGGCGATCCCGGCAACGATCACCGCGACCAGGGCGGCGCGCACCGCACCTTCGACATCCCGCTGCCGGCGCCGCCGGGCGAGAGCGACAACATCGGCTACCTGGGCGGCGACTTCAAGGGCGTGGTCGACAATGCCGGCTACATCCGCGGCCTGGGTTTCGGTGCGGTGTGGATCACCCCGATCGTCGACAACCCGGACGAAGCGTTCACCGGCGGCAAGCCGATCAGTTGGGGCAGCAACCTCAGCGATCGCGGCAAGACTGGCTACCACGGCTACTGGGGCGTCAATTTCTACAAGCTCGACGAACACCTGCCCAGCCCGGGCCTGGACTTCGCCGGCTTCACCCAGGCGATGCATGCGCAGCGGCTGAAGGTGGTGCTGGACATCGTCGGCAACCATGGTTCGCCGGCGTATACGATGCCGAAGCGGCAGCCGATGTTCGGCCAGGTGTTCGACCGCGACGGCAAGCTCGTCGCCGACCACCAGAACCTGCCGCCGGCCAGGCTGGATCCGGCGCACAACCCGCTGCATGCGTTCTACAACACCGGCGGCGGCCTGGCCGAGCTGTCGGACTTCAACGAGCGCAATCCGGCGGTGATGGACTATCTGGTCGGGGCCTACGCGCAATGGCTGGGGCAGGGCGCCGACGCCTTCCGCATCGACACCATCGGCTGGATGCCGGACAGCTTCTGGCACGAGTTCGTGCGCCGCATCCGCGCACAGCGGCCGGGCATGTTCATGTTCGGCGAAGCCTTCGACTACGACGCGCGCAAGATCGCCGGGCACACCTGGGCGCGCAACGCCGGGGTCAGCGTGCTGGATTTCCCGTTGAAGCAGGCGCTGGCGTCGGTGTTCGGGCATGCGCGCGGCGGCTTCGAGCAGTTGCAGGCGCCGCTGTACCTGGAGCGCGGCCCGTACGCCAATCCGTACGAGCTGATGACCTTCTACGACAACCACGACATGGCGCGGCTGGATGCCAGCGACGCCGGTTTCATCGATGCGCACAACTGGCTGTTCACCGCGCGCGGCATCCCGGTGATCTACTACGGCTCGGAGACCGGCTTCATGCGCGGCCGCGCCGAGCATGCCGGCAACCGCAACTACTTCGGCCAGCAGCGGGTCGATGCCGCGCCGCAGAGCCCGATCTTCGCGCCGCTGCAGCGCATCGCGACGCTGCGCCAGCGCACGCCGGCGCTGCAGCGCGGGCTGCAGCTCAACCTGCGCCTGTCCGGCGACGAGGCGGTGTTCTACCGCGTGTTGCAGCATGCCGGCAGCACCCAGACCGCGCTGGTGCTGCTGAACAAGAGCGACGCGCCGAAGACGCTGGAGGTGCGGCGCTACCTGCAGCCGGGCACCTGGCACGACGGCTTCGACGGCAGCGCGATCGAGGTCGCGGACAGCTTGCGCGCCGAGGTGCCGGCGCATGGCGTGAGGGTGTTCCTGTCCGATGCGCCGATCGTCCGTTCGGACCTGCGCGCGCGGCTGGATTGGCTGATGGCGGCCAAGGATGGCGTGGAGCCGCTGCAGTAGCGTCTCCCTCGATGCTTGCGTTCTTGTAGAACGGCCTTGGCAGCGACGCTTTATCGGTAACGCGTCGCGACTGAAGTCGCTCCCACAGGGACCTGGGGTGCGCTGGCTGGGTGCACTGTGGGAGGGACTTCAGTCCCGACGGCGTCCGAAGTCGGATAACGGGACTGCTTCGTTCGTCGCGGCTGAAGCCGCTCCTACAGGAGACGGGCGGCGGTCACGCCGCCGCCGGCTGCGGCTCGGCCCACACGCTGTTCGGTTCGCCGTGCCGCGCGCGGTGCGCGGTCGCGCGTGCCAGCGCGGCGAAGCCCACCGCCATCGCCAGGGCCATGCCGTCGACCCAGAACAGCGGCCATTGCCCGGCCGCCGCGCTGGTCCACATCCACCAGCCGCTGGCCAGGCCGTGCGCCAGCGGGATCGCCGCGGTCACCGCGGCGGCGGTCCACAGCAACTCGCGCGCGGCCTGCGCCGGCGCGCGCAGCGCCGCCCACAGCGCGCACAGCGCCCAGCTGCCGAAGCAGGTCCAGCGCATGCCGGCATCCACCGCGTCCGGCGCGGCGCGTTCCAGCACCTGCACCGCAACGAAGGAAGCAGAGATCGCCACGCACAGGCCGATGCACACCCCGACCGTGGCCCGCGCCATGTTGATCTGCGCGCGGCCCTGCTGCGCCTGGCGGCGCTTGCGCCGCGATTCGATCCACAGCAGGTTGCCCGAATAGAACAGGAACGCGCCGCCGATGCCGAGCAGGAAATACAGCCAGGGAATCAGCGCATTGCCGTACTCGCCGAAATGCAGCGCGTAGGCCGAGGTCAGCGTGGCGTGGTTGGCGTCGCGGCGGCCGGGCAGCTGGGTGGCGATCACCTTGCCGCTGGCCGCGTCCAGCGCCACCGTCCCGGTCGGCCCCAGGGTGCCGGGCGACTCGCCGCTGATCTCCACGGTGGCGTTGCGGTCGCCGGCGTGCTGCAGCTTCATGTACACCGGCTCGAATTCGTGCAGGCCCTGCCGCCGCGCCTCGGCGACGGCGCGCGCGTTCCAGTCGGCCAGCGTGCCCACGGGGGCGGGCGTGCCGCTGGCGCTGCGCACCGGCGCGGTGTCCATCGCCACCGGCATCGCCTCGGCCACCTTGCCGTCGAACACCAGCGGGTTCAGCGCCGCCATCAGCACCAGCGACAGGCACAGCACCGCGCCGGTCACCGCGAACATCAGGTGCAGCGGCAGGCTCAGCACGCCGATCACGTTGTGCGCGTCCAGCCAGAACTGCTTGAGGTTGCGGCCCGGGCGCAGCGCGAACAGGTCCTTGAGCAGCTTCGGCAGATGGATGATCACCCCGGACACGATCGCCACCGCGTACAGCAGGCTGACGATGCCCATCAGATAGACGCCGGCCACCGGCAGCCCGAGCGTGTAGTGCAGTTCGTTGACCAGGGTGGCCAGTCCGGCCTGCGGCAGGGTCGGGCCGCCCTCCAGGTCGTCCAGCGTGGCCATCTGCCACTCGCCCTGGGCGTCGGGCCAGTAGATCAGCGCCTTGGGAAACTCGCTGCTGGGGAACAGCATGCCGAGCATCGGCTTGGCTTGCGGATGCCGCGCCAGGGTGGCATCGAGCAGGCGCTGCGCATCGTCCAGGCTCTGCACCGGCACCACTTGCTGGGTTTGCCAGCGTGGCAGGTCGTGGTGGAACACGGTGATCGCGCCGGCGTAGAAGGCCACGAACAGGGCGAAGCCGGCGACCAGGCCCATCCAGGTATGCAGCGCGGTGAAGGTGCGCAGGGTGGTGGCGTGCAGTTTCATGCGGATGTCCTCATTGCGCCCAGCCCAGGGCCTTCAGCGCCCACAGCAGGGCGAAGCCGGCCAGCGCCAGCGCGCTCAGCCAGCTCCAGGCGCGGCGCCCGCTGGCGAAGCAATAGGCGCCGATCGCCACGCCCACCCACAGCGGCACGAACGCGATCAGCGCGGGGACCAGCGCCTGCTGCCACGGCCCCGGCGGCAGCCAGCAGACCAGGCCGGTCAGCGCGGTGGCGAGGAAGAAGCCGGGAATCAGCCCGGCCAGGCCGCGGCTCCACATCATCGCGGCCGGCTCCGCGCCGCGTCGCCTGCGTCGCCGCGCAGGGCGCCGACGGTCGGGACCAGCATCAGCGCCAGCATCCAGCTGGCCAGCATCGCGCACAGTCCTGCACCGACGCCCAATTGCATGATCCAGGCCGCCAGCGAGGCGATCGCCAGCGCCAGGCCGAGCCCGTTGCCGAACCGGCGCAGGCGCCGCAGCGGCGCCAGGCGGCAGTTCGGCGAGCCGGCGTACAGGGCCAGCGCCGACAGCGCCGCGCACACGGCGGCGAGGGCGATCGCGGCGATGGCCGCGCTCATCGGCAACCTCTCCGCGTTGCTGGCCGCGTCCGCAGCCGGCAGGCGGCCACCGCGGGCAGCACAGCGAAGATGGGGCGGGGGGCGTGACGGGCAGGGGGCATCGGCAGTCCAGGCGGCGGCGTGCAGCCGCGGCAGTCCGCGACGCTATTCCGCGGATGATAATCATTCTGCTTTCGTAAGCAAAACCCGGCCGGCATACGCGGCTTGCCGATCCTGCCGATTCGCGAACCGCTGCGGCGTCAGTCGCGCAGCGAGGAACCGCGCAGCGCCAGCGTCACCGGCAGGGTGCGGCTGGTCACCGGCTGCCCGGCGATCTGCGCCAGCAGGGTCTCGACCAGTACCGCGCCGGCGAGCTCGGTGTCCTGTTGCACCGTCGACAGCGCCGGCGCCACGCAGGCGGCGATCGGGATGTCGTCGAAGCCGGCCAGGGCCACGTCCTCGGGCACGCGCAGGCCGTGCTCGCGCAGCGCCTTCAGTGCGCCGATCGCGATCAGGTCGCTGGCGGCGAACACCGCGTCGAAGCGCTCGCCGCCGCGCAGCAGCGCCTGCGCCGCCTCGTAGCCGGACTGCTCGGTGGTGATCGCGTCCACCTGCAGCCCGGGCACGGTGTCCACTCCGGCCGCCTGCAGGGCCTGGGCATGGCCGCGGTAGCGCTCGAGGAATTCGGGATAGTGGTTGGAGGCGTCACCGAGGAAGGCGATGCGCCGGCAACCCTGCTGCAGCAGGTGCGCGGTGATGTCGTGGCCGCCCTGGAAGTTGTCGCTGCCGATCGACACCCCCGGCTGGCCGGGCAGCACCGCGCCCCAGCGCACGAAATGGGTGCCTTGCTCGACCAGGTGCTGCAGCCGCTGCTGCGCCTGCAGGTAGTCGCCGTAGCCGAGCAGGATCAGGCCATCGGCCTTCTGGCTGTCGCCGTAGTCGGCGCGCCAGTTGTCCGACAGCTGCTGGAACGACACCAGCAGGTCGTAGCCGTGGCGCGCGCAGGCGCGGGTGATCGAGCCCAGCATCGAGTGGAAGAACGGGTTGATCAGCGAATCGTCGGTGGTCGGGTCCTCGAAGAACAGCAGCGCCAGGGTGCCGGCATTGCGCAGGCGCAGGCTGGAGGCGTGCTTGTCGACCTTGTAGTTCAGCTCGTTGGCGATCGCCAGGATCTTGCGCCGGGTCTGTTCGTTGACCGCCGGGCTGCCGCGCAGTGCGCGCGAGACGGTGGGCTGCGAGACGCCCGCCAGGTAGGCGATGTCGAGCGATGTGGCCTTGCCTTTGATGACGCGCGCTCGCATTGCAGGGAAACAGATGGAAGCATGCCATGGCGTACGGGATAGCACTTGCTGCGGCGCAGCGTGGGATTGGGGCGCGGGACTCGGGACTCGGGACCGGGGACCCGGAAGAGCGCAGCCGTGCAGCGTCGTTGCCACCGCGCTGCAGGCCTTGACCGTCGATTGCCACACACGCCATCAACGCCAGCCAAGCGCCTTTCCGGGTCCCCGGTCCCGAGTCCCGAGTCCCGCGCCTCCACCCCCGCCAAATCCACAGACCACCCAAATGCGTTACCATTTGGTAATTCTTCAATGCGGAACTACGGGTGGCCCGCGGCAACGCCGGCCGAGCGTGCGACATGAGCACTACCATCGCCCCAGCATGAAACCCCGTCCAAGGCTGTCCGAGCAGGCGCCCTTGTGGCGCCTTCTTTGTATCCCGCGCCTTGCGCCGCCGGTTTCCGGCGCGCCGCGGGAAACGCCCGACCCGTCTCGCTCCCCTTCTTGCCGACTCCCATGATCACGATCACGCTCCCCGACGGCAGCCGCCGCGAATTCGAACACCCCGTCAGCCCCATGGACGTGGCCCAGTCCATCGGCCCGGGCCTGGCCAAGGCGACCATCGCCGGCCAGGTCGACGGCCGCCTGGTCGACGCCTGCGACCTCATCGAGCACGACGCCAGCCTGCGCCTGATTACCGCCAAGGACGCCGAGGGCGTGGAGATCATCCGCCACTCCTGCGCGCACCTGGTCGGCCATGCGGTCAAGCAGCTGTACCCCGAGGTCAAGATGGTGATCGGCCCGGTCATCGCCGAAGGTTTCTACTACGACATCTACAGCGAGCGCCCGTTCACCCCCGAGGACATGGCCGCGATCGAGCAGCGCATGCAGCAGCTGATCGCGCAGGACTACGACGTGGTCAAGAAGGTCACCCCGCGCGCCGAGGTGGTGGAGCTGTTCCGGCAGCGCGGCGAGGACTACAAGCTGCGCCTGATCGAGGACATGCCCGACGACGTCACCGCGATGGGCCTGTACTACCACCAGGAATACGTGGACATGTGCCGCGGCCCGCACGTGCCCAATACGCGCTTTCTCAAGGCGTTCAAGCTGACCCGCATCTCCGGCGCCTACTGGCGCGGCGACGCCAAGAACGAGCAGCTGCAGCGCATCTACGGCACCGCCTGGGCCGACAAGAAGCAGCTGGACGCCTACATCCTGCGCATGGAGGAAGCGGACAAGCGCGACCACCGCAAGATCGGCAAGCAGCAGGGCCTGTTCCACCTGCAGGAAGAGGGTCCGGGCCTGGTGTTCTGGCATCCCAAGGGCTGGTCGATCTGGCAGGTGGTCGAGCAGTACATGCGCAAGGTGTACCGCGACAGCGGCTACGGCGAGGTGCGCTGCCCGCAGATCCTGGACGTGTCGCTGTGGCAGAAGTCCGGCCACTGGGACAACTACCAGGACAACATGTTCTTCACCGAGTCGGAGAAGCGCACCTACGCGGTCAAGCCGATGAATTGCCCCGGCCACGTGCAGGTGTTCAACCAGGGCCTGCACAGCTACCGCGACCTGCCGATCCGCTACGGCGAGTTCGGCGCCTGCCACCGCAACGAGCCGTCCGGCGCGCTGCACGGCATCCTGCGCGTGCGCGGCTTCACCCAGGACGACGGCCACATCTTCTGCACCGAAGAGCAGATCGAGTCCGAGGTCACCGCCTTCCACCTGCAGGCGCTGAAGGTCTATGCGGATTTCGGTTTCTCCGACATTTCGGTGAAGCTGGCGCTGCGTCCGGACAAGCGTATCGGTACCGACGAATTTTGGGACCGCACCGAGGAGACGCTGCGCCGCGCGCTGCGCGCGGTGAACGTGGAATGGGAGGAGCTGCCGGGCGAGGGCGCTTTCTACGCGCCCAAGATCGAGTACCACCTCAAGGACGCGATCGGCCGCACCTGGCAGCTGGGCACCATGCAGGTCGACTACTTCATGCCCGAGCGCCTCGGCGCCGAGTACGTGGACGAGCAGAGCCAGCGCCAAACCCCGGTCATGCTGCACCGGGCCATCGTCGGCTCGATGGAGCGGTTCATCGGCATCCTGATCGAGCACCATGCCGGTGCGTTCCCGGCCTGGCTGTCGCCGGTGCAGGCGATGGTGATGAACATCACCGATGCCCAGGCCGACTATGTAGACAGCGTGCGGAAACTCCTTGCAAATCAAGGCTTCCGCATCGAGGCCGATTTGCGGAACGAAAAAATCGGCTATAAGATTCGCGAACACACGCTGCAGCGGGTGCCGTACCTGCTGGTGGCGGGCGACCGCGAGAAGGAAAACGGCGCCATTGCAGTGCGCACGCGATCGGGGGAGGATCTGGGAACCATGTCGGTTGCCGCCTTCGCCGAACGGCTGCGTTCCGAGCAGCTGGCGTAAGACAACCCCGATGCGGGCGGAGCCTCCGCCCGTGTCGGTCCGATTCCCCTGGGAGATTGCAACATCAGTACCCCTGACAACAAACAGAACCGCAAGAACCAAGAGATCCGCGTCCCGCGCGTTCGCGTGATCGGCGCGGACGGCGAGATGGTCGGCGTGTTGACCCGCGACGAAGCGCTGGCGCTGGCCGAAGAGGATGGACTCGACCTGGTCGAGATCCAGCCGCAGGCCGACCCGCCGGTCTGCAAGATCATGGACTTCGGCAAGTTCAAGTTCGAGCAGCAGAAGAAGGCGAACGAAGCCAAGAAAAAGACCAAGCAGGTCGAGATCAAGGAAATCAAGTTCCGTCCGGTCACGGACGAGGGCGATTACCAGATCAAGCTGCGCAACATGCGCCGCTTCCTCGAAGAGGGCGACAAGGTCAAGGTCAACATCCGCTTCCGTGGCCGCGAGATGAGCCACCAGGAACTGGGACGCGAAATGGCGTCGCGGATCGAGGCCGACCTCGGCGAAGACATCGTCATCGAATCGCGTCCGCGCCTGGAAGGCCGGCAGATGGTGATGATGATCGCGCCGAAGAAGCGCTGACCGCACAGGTCAGGATCGCGCCCCGCCCCTGTGCGGGCGCGCGGCCACCCCGGGCGCCTGCCGGCGCCCTTTGTGTTTCCCGATCGTCGCGTCGCAGCGCTGCGCGCTTGCGGCGTGGCCGCGCACCGCCCAGCCTTTGCGAATCCCGAATCCCCGCGCACAGGCGCCCGGATCGAAATGCATGATTTGCAAGGCATTCCAAGCCCTGGCATAATGCGCGGCCCAGTTCATCGGGTTTGCCGTTCGCGCGGCAACAGGACCCGCCCCGATCCTTTGAGGATCAAGGGCTTACAAGCCGGTACGGGCACGGACGGAAAGCGTGGCAGCAGCCACCGCCCTGACCAGTGACAAAACACCATCAAGGACATAGCAATGCCCAAGATCAAGACCAACCGGGCGGCGGCCAAGCGTTTCCGCAAGACCGCCTCCGGCAAGTACAAGTGCGGCCACGCCAACCGTAGCCATATCCTCACCAAGAAAGCGACCAAGCGGAAGCGCAACCTGCGGCAGACGAACCATGTTCGTGCCGAGGACGCTGGCCGTCTTGACCGTATGCTGCCTTACCTCTGAGGACTGAACCATGGCTCGAGTAAAACGTGGCGTCCAGGCACGCCGTCGTCACAAGAAAGTTCTGAACCTGGCCAAGGGCTACTACAACGCCCGCCGCAAGGTCTTCCGCGTCGCCAAGCAGGCGGTGATCAAGGCGCAGCAGTACGCCTACATCGGCCGCAAGCAGAAGAAGCGCAATTTCCGTTCGCTGTGGATCACCCGCATCAATGCGGCGGCCCGCATCAACGGCCTGAGCTACAGCCGTTTCATGAACGGCCTGCTCAAGGCCGGCATCACCCTGGACCGCAAGGTGCTGGCGGATATCGCCGTGCACGACGCGCAGGGCTTTGCCGCCTTGGCGGAGAAGGCAAAGGGCGCGCTGGCGGCATAAGTGCGAGTCCCTCGCAGGAGCCCGCACATCCATGTGCGGGTTTTCAACGAGGCGCCATCGCAGACATGCAGGGGAAGGGCGCGAGTCCTTCCCCTTTTTGCGTTTTGGGCATCCCGGTTGCGGGGTCGATCCTGTCGCGGGATGTCTCCGGGCGCGGGATCCGGATCGGGTGGTCGGCTGAAGTGAGGCGCGAGTGCAATGAGTGAGATCCAATCCCTGAGCGGGCAGGCGCTGGCGGACATCGCCGCGGCCCACAGTCCCGAAGCGCTGGAGCAGCTGCGCGTCGCGCTGCTGGGCAAGAGCGGCAGCATCACCGCGCAGCTCAAGCAGCTCGGCGCGCTGCCGCCGGAGCAGCGCAAGCTGGCCGGCGAGGCGATCAACCAGGCGCGCGATGCGGTCTCCGCGGCGCTGGCCGAACGCCGCGCGCTGCTGGAAGGCGCGGCGCTGGACGCGCGCCTGGCCGCCGAGCGCATCGACGTGACCCTGCCGGGCCGGCGCGGCGAGCGCGGCGGGCTGCATCCGGTCACGCGCACGCTGGAGCGCATCACCGAGATCTTCGCGCGGCTGGGCTACGAGCTGTCCGACGGCCCGGAGATCGAGGACGACTGGCACAACTTCGAGGCGCTGAACTTCCCGCCGCACCATCCGGCGCGGGCGATGCACGACACCTTCTACTTCGGCGACGGGCGCCTGCTGCGCACCCACACCTCCGGCGTGCAGGTGCGCTACATGGGCGAGCACGCGCCGCCGCTGCGCATGATCGCCGCCGGCAAGGTCTACCGCAGCGACAGCGACCAGACCCATTCGCCGATGTTCCACCAGGTCGAAGGCCTGCTGGTCGACGAGCATTCCACCTTCGCCGACCTCAAGGGCACCCTGTCCGAGTTCGTGCGCGCGTTCTTCGAGCGCGATTTCGAAATGCGCTTCCGCCCCAGCTACTTCCCGTTCGTCGAACCCGGCGCGGAAGTGGACATCGCCTGGCAGCAGCCCGACGGCAGCACCCGCTGGCTGGAGGTGCTCGGCTGCGGCATGGTCCATCCGAACGTGCTGCGCAGCGTCGGCATCGATCCGGAGCGCTACACCGGCTTCGCCTTCGGCATGGGCGTGGAGCGCTTCGCGATGCTGCGCTACGGCGTCAACGACCTGCGCGCGTTCTTCGAGAACGATGTGCGGTTCCTCAGGCAGTTCGCCTGAGGGCCGGGATTGGGGAGTCGGGATTGGGGATTCGCGGAAGCGGGTTCCTCCCCGATTGCTCCAGTCCCGCATGAACCCGCTCTTGCGAATCCCCAATCCCGACTCCCCAATCCCGGCCTCTCATGAAATTCAGCGAAAACTGGTTGCGCAGCCACGTCCCCACCCAGGCCACGCGCGATGAACTGGCCGCGACCCTGACCGCCATCGGCCTGGAGGTCGAGGAGGTCACGCCGCTCGGCGAGTCGCTGCAGCAGGTGGTGGTGGCGCGCATCGTCGAAGCGGCGCGGCATCCGGAAGCCGACCGGCTGCAGGTGTGCCAGGTCGATGCCGGGCAGGGCGCCTTGCTGCAGATCGTCTGCGGCGCGCCGAACGCGCGTGCCGGGCTGGTCGCGCCGCTGGCGCTGGTCGGCGCCCAGGTCGGCGGCATCGCGATCAAGGCGGCCAAGCTGCGCGGCGTCGAGTCCAACGGCATGCTGTGCTCGGCCAAGGAACTGGGCCTGGACAGCGACGCGTCCGGCCTGTTCGAACTGCCCGACGACGCGCCGATCGGCCAGGCGCTGGCCGAGTACCTGGGCCTGCCCGACGCCAGCATCGAGATCAAGCTGACCCCGAACCGCGCCGACTGCTTCGGCGTGCGCGGCATCGCCTACGACGTGGCCGCGGCCTGCGCCAGCGAAGTGCTGCCGTTCGCGGCCGCGCCGGTCGCCGTCGCCAGCGAGCGCCGCCTGGACGTGCGCCTGCAGGCGGGCGGCGATGCGCCGCGCTATTGCGGCCGCGTCGTCGAGGACCTGGACCCGGCGGCGAAGACGCCGCTGTGGATGGCCGAACGCCTGCGCCGCAGCGGCGTGCGTCCGGTCTCGCTGCTGGTCGACATCACCCAGTACGTGATGCTGGAGCTGGGCCAGCCGATGCATGCCTTCGACCTGGACACGCTGCACGGCCCGATCGGCGTGCGCCGCGCGCGCGCCGGCGAGACGCTGAAGCTGCTCGATGGCCGCGACGCGGCGCTCGACGACGGCTTCCTGGCCGTCACCGACGGCGACCGCGTGGTCGCGCTGGCCGGGCTGATGGGCGGCCACGACACCCGCGTCACGGACGCGACCCGGCACGTGTTCCTGGAGGCCGCGCATTTCGCGCCGGCGGCGATCATGGGCCGCGGCCGCAAGCTCGGCCTGCACACCGATGCCGGCCACCGCTTCGAGCGCGGCGTGGATCCGGCGCTGCCGCGGCCGGCGCTGGAGCTGGCGACGCGGCTGGTGCTGGAGCTGGCCGGCGGCCGCGCCGGCCCGGTGGTCGAGGCCGAGCTGCCCGAGCACCTGCCGACGCCGGCGCCGATCGCGCTGCGCCGCGCGCGCATCGTGCGCGTGCTCGGCATCGAGATCGCCGATGCCGAGGTCGAGCGCATCCTGCGCGCGCTGGGCATGGAGGTCGCCGCGGCCGCCAATGGCTGGCAGGTCACCGCGCCGAGCCGGCGCTTCGACATCGCCCTGGAAGAGGATCTGATCGAGGAACTGGCGCGCATCCACGGCTACGACCGGCTGCCGACCACGCTGCCCGGCGGCGCCTCGCGCATCGCCATGGGCAGCGAGACGCAACTGGACGAACTGAGCGTGCGCCGCCAGCTGGTCGCGCGCGAGATGCTGGAAACCATCAACTACGCCTTCGTCGACGCGGCCCTGCTGGACCAGTGGGGCCTGGACGAGGGGCGCGTGGTACTGGCCAATCCGCTCAGCGCCGAACTGGCGGTGATGCGCCCGTCGCTGTTGCCGGGGCTGGTCGCGGCGCTGGGCCGCAATGTCGCCCGCCAGGCCGGGCGGGTGCGCCTGTTCGAACTGGGCAAGGTGTTCGCGGCGGCCGCAACCGCCGGCGCCGCGCCGGCGGAGACGCAGCGCGTGGCCGCGGCGGTGTGCGGCGATGCCGACGCGCTGCAATGGGGCCTGCCGTCGCGCAAGGTCGACTTCCACGACCTGAAGGGTGACCTGGACGCGCTGGCCAGCGCCGCCGGCGCGCGCCTGGACTACCGTCCGTCGGCGCTGCCGTTCGCGCATCCGACCCGGTCGGCCGACGTGTACCGCGACGGCGCGCGGATCGGCTGGATCGGCCAGCTGCATCCGCGGTTGCTGCAGGCGCTGCAGATCGACGTGGACGTGCTCGGTTTCGAGCTGGACCTGGCGCCGCTGGCCGCGCGCGCGCTGCCGCGCGCCGCCGAGCTGTCGCGGTTCCCGTCGGTGCGCCGCGACCTGGCGTTCCTGGTGCCGGAGGCGGTGGCCTGGTCGGCGTTGGCCGGCAGCGTGCGCGGCGCGGTCGGGCCGCTGCTGCGCGAGGTGGTGCTGTTCGACCGCTACGTCGGTCCCGGGGTCGAGGCGGGTTTCAAGAGTCTCGCTATGGGCTTGATTTTGCAGGACAACTCGCGCACTCTGACGGATCGCGATGTGGATGCAGTGGTCGCCGATGCAGTGGCGGCGCTGGCGCGCGAACACGATGCGCGGATTCGCGGCTGAGACGTAGGGGATAGCAGGGCAATGGCGTTGACCAAAGCGGAAATGGCCGAACGGTTGTTCGACGAAGTCGGGCTGAACAAGCGCGAGGCCAAGGAATTCGTCGATGCTTTCTTCGATGTGCTGCGCGATGCGCTGGAGCAGGGCCGGCAGGTGAAGCTGTCCGGCTTCGGCAACTTCGATCTGCGCCGCAAGAACCAACGGCCCGGTCGCAATCCCAAGACCGGCGAAGAAATCCCGATCTCGGCGCGGACGGTGGTGACCTTCCGCCCGGGACAGAAGCTCAAGGAGCGAGTGGAGGCTTATGCTGGACCCGGGCAGTAACCGCGAACTTCCGCCGATTCCGGCCAAGCGCTACTTCACCATCGGTGAGGTCAGCGAGCTGTGCGACGTCAAGCCGCACGTGCTGCGCTACTGGGAGACCGAATTCCCCAGCCTGGAACCGGTCAAGCGCCGCGGCAACCGGCGTTACTACCAGCGCCACGACGTGCTGATGGTGCGGCAGATCCGCAGCCTGCTGTACGAACAGGGCTATACGATCGGCGGCGCGCGCCTGCGCCTGGAAGGCGAGGGCGCCCGCCAGGAGTCGGCGTTGAGCAACCAGATCATCAAGCAGGTGCGCCAGGAACTGGAAGAAGTACTGCAGTTGCTGCGGCGTTGAGCGGCAGCGGCGCAGGCGGCTAGGAATGGCAGCGCCAATCCCGCTATAATCGCCAGCTCGCCGCGAGGCGGGACCGCCGCAACGGCGGACGTTTTTACCGGGGTATAGCGCAGCCTGGTAGCGCACTAGTCTGGGGGACTAGTGGTCGTCGGTTCGAATCCGGCTACCCCGACCATCTTCGAAGGCCCATGTCAGCGACATGGGCCTTTTTTGTTTCGCGCCCTCCGGGCCGCGCCGGCGTTGGCGGCATGGCCGGCGGCCTGCGCGAGCGCGCCGGGCGAGGATCGGCCGGAGGCCGGCGCCGGTCCTAGCGGCCGCCGGCGTGCCGCGCGTTCGCCGCCGTCGCGCGGCGAACCGCGAGCGCCCGCCGCTCGGACGAGGGTGTAGACAAACGCGCTGGCGCCGGCGCGGGGCCTGCGCAAGCGGCCGGCGGGCCCGGGAGGGACGGGACGGAAACCCGCCACCGAACTGCGGAAGAGGGCCGTCAACCGCTTGACATGCGTCACGTTAACGTCGTGTATTTTGCGACGCCGCTTCGCTTGTCATGCTGAACACTCGGACATGTAGTTGAATCCATCCGGTATAGCGTCAAAAAAATGTCGGCCGATATCTTGGTGAGGGCCGGTAGCTGTGCCATAGTGCACTGCAACACGAGGCTTCGCTGTTGGCCTGGGCAGTCGTCCAAGGCTGGAAATGACACTGCAATCGTCTTACCCGACCGGTGATGGAGCGCTGGCCGGCTGGATGAGTGCGGCGTTCCTAAAACCACTCGACAGAGGGCGTCTGCATCGCGCATGGGTAAACTCTCCGGTACGTTCAACTGGGCATTGTGCTTGGCCCTTTCTTGTCTGGTCTTCCTGTCCGCCTGCAGTACCGGACCGAAGTTGCCGACGGAATTGCCGCCAGGCGATCCGCTGGCCGGTTCCATGGGACAGCCGGAGTACCTGCTCGGCCCCGGCGATCTGCTGACGGTCAAGGTGTTCCAGGTGGACGATCTGGAGCGCCAGGTGCGGGTCGACAACGAGGGCCGCATCTCGCTGCCGCTGGTCGGCGACATCAAGGCCGCCGGACTCAGCGTCAACGCCTTGCAGAAGGACATCACCCAGCGCTACCGCAACGGCTACCTGCAGAACCCGCAGGTGTCGGTGCTGGTCGACGAGTTCACCGGCAACCGGGTCACCGTGACCGGGGCGGTGGGCGAGCCGGGCATCTACCCGATCGCCGGGCCGGCACTGACCCTGCAGCAGGCGCTGGCGCTGGGCAAGGGCGTCAGCGACGTGGCCAGCCGCGGCAACGTGGTGGTGTTCCGCAACGTCGGCGGGCAGAAGATGCTGGCCCGTTTCGATCTGCGCGATATCCAGAAGGGCGCCTCGCCGGATCCTGAAATCTACGGCGGCGACATCGTGGTGGTGTACCGCTCCGATGCGCTCGTGCTGCTGCGCACCGTGGTGCAGCTGACCCCGTTCGTCATGGTCTGGCGGGCATACCGATGAGCACCTCGAGCATGCACACCCGCACCTCCTCGGCGCCGCTGAGCCCGGCCGACATCAGCTTGCTGGATTACTGGAACGCCCTGTACCGGCAGCGCTGGCTGATCGTCGGGATCACCGCGGCGGTCGTGTTGCTGGCGCTGCTGGTAACGTTATTGATGACGCCCAAGTACCGCGCCACCAGCGTGCTGCAGATCGAGCGCGAGTCCTTGAACGTCACCAACGTGGCGAACCTGATGCCGGTGGAATCGCCGCAGGATCGCGACTTCTACCAGACCCAGTACGAACTGCTCGGCAGCCGCTCGCTGGCGCGGGCGGTGATCCGCGAGGCGCGCCTGACCCAGGACCCGGCGTTCAAGCCGCTGGTCGACGAGGCGCTGGAGAAGTTGCAGGGCAATGGCGATGGCCCGGCGCCGTCGCCCGAGGCGCGCGCCACCGCGGCCGAGAACGCGCTGGTCGGCCCGGTGCTGGACGCGCTGACGATCGAGCCGGTGCGCGACTCGCGGCTGGTGCGGATCAACTTCGATTCGCCCGACCGGGTGCTGGCCACGCGCGTGGCCAACACCTACGCCAAGATGTTCATCGCCTCGACCCAGGAGCGGCGCCTGCAGGCGTCCTCGTTCGCCGCCAAGTACCTGTCCGAGCGGCTGGAGCAGCTGCGCGACAAGGTGGAGGAGTCGGAGAAGAACGCGGTCGACTACTCCAGCAAGGAGCAGATCGTGTCGCTGGGCGAGGACAAGCCGTCGCTGCCGACGCAGAACATGAGCGAGTTGAACGTGCGTCTGGCCGCCGCGCAGGATGCGCGGATCAAGGCCGAGTCGGCCTGGCGCCAGGCCGGGATCGGCGACGGCATGGGCCTGCCGCAGGTGATCGCCAGCCCGCTGATCCAGAGCCTGCGCGCCGAGCAGGCCAAGCTGATGGCCGACTACCAGCAGAAGCTGGCCACCTTCCAGCCCGGCTATCCGGAAATGCAGCGCCTGCAGAACCAGATCGCCGAGACCAAGCGCCAGATCGGCAACGAGATCGCCAACATCCGCAGCGCGCTGAAGAACGACTACGAGGCGGCGCGGCAGCAGGAGACGCTGCTGTCCGAGCGCATCTCCAGCCTGAAGAACGACGAGCTGGATCTGCAGACGCGCAGCATCCGCTACAACATGCTGCGGCGCGAAGCCGACACCAACCGCCAGCTCTACGACGCGCTGCTGCAGCGCTACAAGGAGATCGGCGTGGCCGGCAACGTGGGCACCAACAACGTGTCGATCGTCGACCGCGCCGACGTGCCGGGCAAGCCGAGTTCGCCGAAGACCTTGCTGAACCTGGCGCTGGCGTTCGTGTTCGGCCTGTTCTCGGCGATCGCCATCGCCCTGATCCGTTATTTCCTGCGCGAGGCGCAGGCGGCGGCCGCGGCATGAGGCGCGCGGCGCGACCCTTGCTGCGATGCGCCGTGACCGCGATCGCGGCCGCTGCGACGACGCAGGCACATCGTCATGTTTCCTACGCAAATTCTTCAGTGAGGTGATACGTGGTTCAGCTAAGTACAGAGGTGTTCCATTATTTTCCTGACCGGTTGTACGCAGTCGCGCTTTTGTTGAAATAACACGGGCTGCCGTGGACCTGGGGTCGGTGAGGAAGGCACCGCAGCGGTCCACTGGCAGATGAGATCGAGGCTCGCATACGTCGCATGTTCCCCCGCATGCCACCGACCGAGTTTGGATAGGAATCCCGACCATGCTTCTGGCAGACCTGAGTAGCGCCACCTATACGACATCGTCCCCCCGCCTGCTGTCCAAATATGCAGCCGCTGCGGACATCCTGCTACGCGTTTCGGATCTGACGGTCATCGTCGCCGGTGCGCTGGTGACCCACCGCCTGCTGTTCTCCAGCTGGCTGCCGGAAGCGCCCTACCGGGTCGCGATCGGGACCACCTTGCTGTACGCGGTGATCTGCTTCGCGCTGTTCCCGCTGTACCGCAGCTGGCGCGGGCGCGGCCTGCTGCGCGAGATGATGGTGCTGAGCCTGGCCTGCGGCGGGGTGTTCGCGCTGTTCGCGGTGCATGCCTTCGTGGTCCAGTTCGGACAGCAGGTCTCGCGGCTGTGGATCGGCCTGTGGTTCGCCACCAGCCTGGCCACGTTGCTGGTCTCGCGCACCATGGTGCGCGGCGTGCTCAACCACCTGCGCTCGGAAGGCGTGGACGTGCAGCGCGTGGTGGTGGTCGGCCTGCGCCATCCGGTGGTCAAGATCCACAACTACCTGAGCCGCAATCCGTGGGTGGGCATGCAGCTGGTCGGCTATTTCAGCAGCGACTACGACCTGTCGGTGGCCGACCATCCGAAGAAGCTGCAGTGCCTGGGGGCGGGCACGCCGGAATCGCTGATCGACTACCTCAACAACAACGAGGTCGAACAGGTGTGGATCTCGCTGCCGCTGGGCGAGCGCGACCACATCAAGCAGCTGCTGCAGCAGATGGACCGCTACCCGATCCAGGTCAGGCTGATCCCGGACCTGTTCGACTTCGGCATGCTCAACCAGTCCGGCGACCAGATCGGCAACGTGCCGGTGATCAACCTGCGCCAGGGCGGGGTGGACCGCAACACCTACTTCGTGGTGGCCAAGGCGCTGCAGGACAAGGTGGTCGCGTTGGCCGCGCTGGCGATGCTGTGGCCGGTGATGCTGGCGATCGCGGTGGGCGTGAAGCTGAGCTCGCCGGGTCCGGTGTTCTTCCGCCAGCGCCGCCACGGCCTGGGCGGGCGCGAGTTCTACATGTACAAGTTCCGCTCGATGCGCGTGCAGCAGGAGCCGAGCGACGTGGTGGTGCAGGCCAAGCGCGGCGACAGCCGGGTCACCCCGTTCGGCGCGTTCCTGCGCCGCAGCAGCCTGGACGAGCTGCCGCAGCTGTTCAACGTGCTCGGCGGCAGCATGTCGGTGGTGGGGCCGCGTCCGCATGCGGCGCAGCACAACACCCACTACGAAAAGCTGATCAACCACTACATGCAGCGGCATTACGTCAAGCCGGGCATCACCGGCTGGGCCCAGGTCAACGGGTTCCGCGGCGAGACGCCCGAGCTGCGGACGATGAAGAAGCGCATCCAGTACGACCTGGACTACATCCGGCGTTGGTCGCTGTGGCTGGATACGCGGATCATCGTGCTCACCGCAGTGAAGGTGCTCGGGCAGAAGACCGCCTACTGATGCGCCCGATGTACCGTTATCGCGCCGACCGTCCCCACTGCCGGCGCCGCCCCGTCGTCGCCGCCGGCAGCGGGGACGGCGGCGGCCGGGGCGCGTGCCGCACTGCAGGCAGAGGTGGCGCGTGCTGACCGCGCCGGCGAGCGCGCCGGCGATGACGCTGCGCGAACAGCGCCACAACCTGCTGATCGAGCTGGTGCTGCTGGCCGCCATCGGCTACAACTTCGTGCTCGCGGTGGTCAACGCCAAGGTGTTCCGGGTCAGCCCGGCGATGACCTATGTCGCGGAGCTGGCGATCTACGGCGCCTGTTTCCTGATCGGCTTGTGGTCGCTGGACCGCAAGCGCACGGCGATGGTGTTCACCGGCATCGCCTTGCTGGCGCTGCTGATGCTGGTGCGGCTGTTCCTGGTCTGGTCGATCGATCCCAAGTTCTTCCGCGATGCGCTGATCCCGTTCGCCTTCCTGGTGCTGGGCGCGGCCTATACCGGCTCGCTGCCCAGGCTGTTCCTGCGCATGGCGCTGATCGTGTCGCTGGTGGCGGCGTTCGAACTGGCCCTGCCCAAGGTCTACGGCGACGTGGTCAACCCGAAGAGCTACTTCGTCAATGCGCGCGGCGCCAGCGCCTCCAGTTTCTGGAACCAGGACAGCAACCTGTTCGTCAGCGCGACCCGGCCCGGCGCGCGCAACTTCCTGCCGTCCTCCAACCTGCCGCGCGCCTCCTCGGTGTTCATCGAGCCGGTGACGATGGGCAACTTCATCATCTTCTTCACCGCGATCCTGCTGACCTTCTGGCGCTGGATGCGGCCGGTGGGCATCGCCGCATCGGTGGCGATGATCGGCTTCCTGATCGTGGCCTCGGACGGGCGCCTGGCGGCCGGCACCTGCGTGATGATGGTGGCGCTGACGCCGCTGCTGCTGCGCATGGACCAGCGCCTGGGTTTCCTGATCTTCTTCGGCGTGTTGCTGGGCGCGTGGCTGATGGTGTGGGCGTCCGGCATCCAGAGCTACGAGGACACCACCCTGGGGCGGGTGTTCTTCACCGTCTACTCGATCCGCAACATGACCGCCGAGGCGTGGCTGGGCCTGGATTTCGACACGCCGTACAAGTATTTCGACAGCGGCATCGCCTACTTCATCTCCTCGCAGTCGGTGGTGCTGGTGCTGGCGTTCCTGCTCGCCTATTCGTTCGCGATGCTGATGCGCACGATCGAGGGCCAGCTGTTCAAGAACCTGCTGATCTTCGCCTTCGCGCTGAGTCTGCTGGTCTCCAACGGCTATTTCTCGATCAAGACCGCGGCGCTGTGGTGGTTCGTCTGCGGTTGCCTGTGGCAGATGGTGCCGCGGCGCGCGGCGGCGGATGCGTTGCCGCCGGCGACCGACACGCCGCCGCGTGCGGCGGTGGCGACATGAGCGCGCCCGCACAGCCGCTGCAGACGGTGCTGGCCGAGCAGCCCGCGCGCACCGGCGTGCGCGGCACGCGCGATGCGCGCATCGATGCGGCCAAGGCGCTGGCGATCCTGCTGGTGGTGTTCGGCCATGCCAAGGGCATTCCGCACGCCTACGTGATCCTCGCCTACAGCTTCCACGTGCCGATGTTCTTCCTGTTGTCCGGCTGGGTCGGGGAGGCGTTCGGCAAGCGGCCGCTGGGCGTGGCGACCTGGACCAAGCTGGCGCGCACCCTGCTGCTGCCGTACCTGGCGTTCTTCGTGGTCGCGTACGTCTACTGGATGCTGACCCGCAACATCGGTTCCAAGGCGCAGCTGTGGGGCGACCGGCCGTGGTGGGAGCCGCTGCTGGGCCTGGTCAGCGGCATCGGACCCAAGCTCTACGTGATGCCGGCGCTGTGGTTCCTGCCGGCGCTGTTCGTGACCACGTTGACCTATCTGTACCTGCGCCGGCGCCTGTCGCTGGAGCTGCTGGCGGCGCTGTCGCTGCTGCTGGCCTGGGCCTGGGCGATCTGGTTCCCGACCCAGGATTACCGGCTTCCGTTTGCGCTGGATGTACTACCGGTGTCGTTGTGCTTCTTCGCGATCGGCGCGGCCGCGGCCAAGCGCAGCGCCGTTCTTCCCGGCAGCCGCGCGGGCAATGCGCTGGCGGCGGTGCTGCTCGGCGCGGCGTGGTTCGCGATCGCCTGGAACAACGGCCGCGTGGATGTGAACATGATGAAGTTCGGCCATTCGCCGCTCGGCTTCCTCGCCGCCAGCCTGCTCGGCAGCGCGATGGCGCTGTGCGCGGCGCGGCTGGTGCAGGAGTGGGCATGGGTGCAGTGGATCGGACGCAACACCTTGCTGATCCTGTGCACGCATACGCTGCTGTTCTCGGTCATGGCCGGCGTGGCCAGCCGCACCGGCCTGGTCCGCGGCGATGCCTGGGGGCCGGCCTGGGCGGTGTCGGTGAGCGTGTTCGCGGTCCTCGCCAGCGTGCCGATGCGTGCGGTGATCGTGCGCGTGGCGCCGTGGATGATCGGGTTGCGGCGCGAGCCGGCAAGACAGGAGGCGAGCTGATGGCGCGATCGCAATGCTGCATGTGGTCCCGCGGGAGCGCGCAATGAAGGTGGTGCATGTGGTGCGCCAGTTCCATCCGTCGGTGGGCGGGATGGAGGAGGTCGTGCTGAACATCGCGCGGCGGCATCTGCAGCAGGGTCGCGACCAGGTCGAGGTGGTGACCCTGGACCGGGTCTTCACCCGGCCGCAGGAGCGGCTCGCGCAGCGCGATACCTACCAGGGCGTGCCGATCGTGCGCGTGCCGTTCCGCGGTTCCTCGCGCTATCCGCTGGCGCCGAAGGTGCTGGCCGCGCTGCGCGGCGCCGATCTGGTGCACGTGCACGGCATCGATTTCTTCTACGACTTCCTGGCCTTGACCCGCGCAGTGCATGGCACGCCGATGATCGTCTCCACCCATGGCGGTTTCTTCCACACCACCTACGCGTCGCGGCTGAAGATGCTGTGGTTCAAGACGCTGACCCGGGCCTCGGCCTGGGCCTATGCGCGGGTCGTGGCGACCAGCGAGAACGATGGCGAGGTGTTCTCCGCGGTGGTCGCGCCGCAGCGGCTGCGGGTGATCGAGAACGGCGTGGACGTGGGCAAGTTCGCCGGGCAGGGCAGCGCGACGCCGGGGCGCACGCTGATCTATTTCGGGCGCTGGTCGGTCAACAAGGGCCTGCTGGAGACGCTGGACCTGCTGCGCGCGCTGGCTACGCAGGATCCGGCATGGCGGCTGATCGTGGCCGGGCGCGAATACGACTTCAGCCAGGCCGACCTGCTGCAGGCGATCGCCGAACGCGGCCTGCAGGAGCGCGTGCAGCTGCACGTGGCGCCGTCGCAGGAGGAATTGGCGCAGCTGCTCGGCAGCGCGCAGTACTTCGTGTGCCTGTCGCGGCACGAGGGCTTCGGCTTGGCCGCGGTCGAGGCGATGAGCGCCGGCCTGCTGCCGGTGCTGAGCGATATTCCGCCGTTCGCGCGGCTGGTGCGCGAATCGGCGCAAGGGGTGCTGGTGGAGGCGGCCGATCCGCAGCGCGCCGCCGACGCGGTGCAGGCCTACGCGGCGGCCACCGATGCGTCGTTCGCCGCGCAACGGCAGGCGGCGATGGCCTATGCGCAGCGCTACGACTGGGAGCATGTGGTCGGCGCCTATCTGGACGAATACCGCGCCGCACTGGGCACCGCGGAGGACGCGCGATGAGCGGCGAACCGCGTTGCAGCGGCGATGAGCGCGTGCCCGGCCCGCCGATCACCGTGCTGCTGTCGACCGAACGGCCGACCGCGACCACCAATCCGTACCTGACCCAGCTGTATGCGGCATTGCCGCAGCAGGTGCAATTGCGCTTCTTCTCGATGCGCGCGGCGCTGCTGTCGCGCTACGACGTGCTGCACGTGCACTGGCCGGAATACATGATGCGGCACCGCACCGGCCTGGGCACGCTGGCCAAGCAGGCGTGCATGGCGCTGCTGCTGCTGCGGCTGAAGCTGAGCGGCGTGCCGCTGGTGCGCACGCTGCACAACGTGGCCCCGCACGAGGACAAGGGCTGGCGCGAGCGCCTGCTGCTGCGCTGGACCGACCGCCTGACCGCGCGCTGGATCCGCATCAACGCCACCACCCCCGAGCGCGCGCCGGCCACCGACACCATCCTGCACGGCCACTACCGCGACTGGTACGCGGCGATGCCGCAACCGTCGCGGGTGCCGGGACGCCTGCTGCATTTCGGCCTGCTGCGCCCGTACAAGGGCGTGGAGACCCTGGTCGCGACGCTGCAGGCCTTGCCCGACCCGGCAGTGAGCCTGCGCATCGCCGGCAATCCGGTCAATGCGCAGATCCGCGCCGTGGTCGAGCAGGCCTGCGCCGCCGATCCGCGGATCAGCGCGCGCCTGCAGTACGTGGAAGACGAGGTGCTGGCGCGCGAGGTCGGCGAGGCCGAGCTGGTTGTGCTGCCATACCGGCAGATGCACAACTCCGGCACGCTGCTGCTGGCCCTGTCGCTGGCGCGGCCGGTGCTGGCGCCGTGGAGCGCGTCCAATGCGGCGATCGCCGAGGAAGTCGGTCCGCAGTGGGTGCTGCTGTACCAGGGCGAGCTGGATGCGGCGCAGCTGGCGGACGCCCTGGCGCAGGCGCAGCGCCTGCCCGCCGACGCGATGCCGGACCTGTCGCGGCGCGACTGGAGCGCGATCGGCGTGCAGCATTACCGCAGCTATCTGGATGCGCGCGGCGTGCGCAGCGAGGCGCAGGCATGAGCGCGGCCGAATCGCCACGTCCGGCGGCGCCGCCGGAGCGCAGCCTGGGCGCGCGCGCGGCCGGCGGCGCGGCGGTGACCATGGCCGGGCAGCTGGCCAAGATGGTGGTGCAGTTCGGCGGCATCGTGCTGCTGGCGCGCCTGCTGACGCCCTACGACTACGGCCTGATGGCGATGGTCACCGCGATCGTCGGCATGGCCGAGATCCTGCGCGACTTCGGCCTGTCCTCGGCCGCGATCCAGGCCAAGCACGTCAGCCGCGAGCAGCGCGACAACCTGTTCTGGATCAACAGCGGCATCGGCCTGGTGCTGGCGGTCGTGGTGTTCCTGTTTTCGTCGTGGATCGCGCACTTCTATCGCGAGCCGGCGCTGCTGGGCATTTCGCAGGCGCTGGCGGTGACCTTCCTGCTCAACGGCATGACCACCCAGTACCGCGCGCATCTCAGCCGCGGGCTGCGCTTCGGCCAGGTGTCGCTGAGCGATGTCGGCGCGCAGGTACTGGGCCTGGTCGCCGGCGTCGGCGTGGCCCTGGCCGGTTACGGCTACTGGGCGCTGGTCTGGCAACAGGTGGTGCAGGCGCTGGTCAACCTGGCGATCGCCGGTGCCTGCGCGCGCTGGCTGCCGCGCGGCTACCGCCGCGACGCGCCGATGCGCGCGTTCCTGAGCTTCGGCTGGAACCTGATGGCCGCGCAGCTGCTCGGCTACGCCAGCCGCAACGTCGGCCAGGTGATCATCGGCCACCGCATCGGCGCCGAGGCGCTGGGCCTGTACAACCGCGCATTCCAGCTGCTGATGATGCCGCTGAACCAGATCAATGCCCCGGCCACCTCGGTGGCGCTGCCGGTGCTGTCGCAGCTGCAGGACGACCCGCCGCGCTTCGGCAGCTTCCTGCTGCGCGGGCAGACGGTGATGGTGCACCTGATCGTGGCGCTGTTCTCCTTCGCCTGCGCGCTGGCGCTGCCGCTGATCGTGCTGGTGCTCGGCGAACAATGGCGCCCGGCGGTGCCGCTGTTCCAGGTGCTGACCCTCGGCGGCATCTTCCAGACCGCGTCCTACGCCACCTACTGGGTGTTCCTGGCGCACGGCCTGATGCGCCAGCAGCTGGTGTACTCGGTGGTCGGGCGGGTGATGCTGATCGCCTGCATCTTCGCCGGCTCGGTGTGGGGCGTGATGGGCGTGACCGTCGGCTATACGCTCGGCCTGCTGGTGATGTGGCCGCTGTCGGTGATCTGGATCGCCAAGGTGGCGCCGCAGGTGCCGGCCATGGAGTTGTTCAACAACGGCCTGCGCGCGATCCTCGGCTACGGCGCGGCCGGCGTGGCGGCGTACTTCGCCGCGCAGCAGTGGGGCGGCGGTTCGCTGTGGCAGCAGCTGGCGGTGGGCGCCGTGGCCATGGCGCTGGGCTGCGTGCTGGTGTTCGCGCTGTGGCCGGCGTTCCGCCGCGACGTGATGGCGATCCTCAACATGCGCACGCTGCTGCGCGATGCCAGGGCCAAGCGATGACCCGCGAGCAGGCGATCTTTCCCGAACACCCTTACCGCAAAGGAGCGATGGCATGAGCGATTCTTCCGCATCGGCGACGCTCGCCGCGGCACCGGCCGCGGCCATTGCCGGCCGCCCGCCGTGCTACCTGGTGCTGTCGGCGCACGACTACCGCACGCCGCGCCGCGCCAACATCCACTTCATCGCCGACGAGCTGGCCAAGCGCGGCACCACACGCTTCTTCTCGCTGCGCTACAGCCTGCTGTCGCGGATGAAGGGCGACCTGCGGCTGCCGCTGGACGCCACCGCCAATACCGTGGTCACCCACAACGGCGTGGACTGCTACCTGTGGCGCGCGCCGCTGCATCCGTTCAACACCCGGCGGCGCTGGCTGCGGCCGCTGGAAGACCTGATGTTCAAGCTGTACGCGGCCAAGCCGCCGGCCACGCTGCTGCGCTGGATGCAGGAAGCGGACGTGATCGTGTTCGAAAGCGGCATCGCGGTGGCCTTCATCGAGCTGGCGGCGCGGATCAACCCGACCGCGCGCAAGGTCTACCGCGCCTCCGACGGCCTGAGCACGATCAACGTCGCCGATTTCATCGAACGCGAGTTCGAGCGCGTGGCGCCGAGCCTGGACGTGATCGCGCTGGTGTCGCCGGCGATGGCCGAGGAGATTTCCAGCCGCCACAACGTGTTCCACGTCGGCCATGGCGTGGACCACAACCTGGACACGCTCGGCGATCCTTCGCCGTACGGGGAGGGCATCCATGCGGTGGCGGTCGGCTCGATGCTGTTCGATCCCGAATTTTTCGTCGCCGCCAGCCGCGCCTTCCCGCAGGTCACCTTCCACGTCATCGGCTCGGGCATGGGCCGCGCGCCGGGCTACGGCGACAACGTCGTGGTGTACGGGGAGATGAAGCATGCCGAGACCATCGGCTACATCAAGCACGCGCGCTTCGGCATCGCCCCGTATGCCTCCGAACAGGTGCCGGTGTATCTGGCCGACAGCTCGATGAAGCTGCTGCAATACGATTTCTTCGGCCTGCCGGCGGTGTGCCCGAACGCGGTGGTCGGCAGCTATCAGTCGCGCTTCGGCTATACCCCGGGCGACGAGGCCTCGATCGTGGCGGCGATCGAAAAGGCGCTGCAGGCGCCGCACGTGCGCCACCGCCAATGCCTGAGCTGGTCGGAGACCACCGACCGCGTCCTGGATCCGTCGGCCTATCCGGAGACGCGGCTCTTCGCCGGCGACGCCGCCTGACACAGGCGCATCGCCATCGAGCGCCAAGCGCGCACCAAAAGGAGGGTTTTGCATTGTCCGCACTGCAAAAATGGATCGATTACGAAGAACGCCGCGCGCTGTTCTGGTGGAAGCCGAAGAACGGCGAGATCAACGTCGGCGATCACCTGTCCAAGATCATCGTGTCCAACGTGCTGGCGCAGCGCGACCGCACCCTGCTGGACAAGCGCGACAAGCGCAAGCGCCTGATCGCGATCGGCTCGGTGCTGCATTTCGCCAGCGACGGCGACACGGTGTGGGGCAGCGGCATCAACGGCAAGATCCCGGCCGACCGGCATACCTTCCGCACGCTCGACGTGCGCGCCGTGCGCGGTCCCAAGACCCGCGCGTTCCTGCGCGAACGCGGGCTGCAGGTGCCGGAAATCTACGGCGACCCGGGACTGCTGATGCCGCTGTTCTTCCCGCGCGAGGCGCTGGCGCCGCCGGCCACGCGGCAGCCGTTCCTGATCGTGCCGCACTTCAACGAGCCGTCGGACAAATACGCCGGCTACAAGGACCAGCTGGTGCTGCCGAACCGGCAGCCGGCCGGATTCGTGCGGCAATTGCTGGGCGCGGAACTGGTGGTGTCCAGTTCCCTGCACGGCCTGATCCTGGCCGAAGCCTACGGGGTGCCGTCGGTGTACCTGGACTGGGGCAACGGCGAGGACCCGTTCAAGTACGACGACTACTACCACGGCACCGGACGCATGCAGTGGCACGCCGGCCACAGCGTGGAGGAGTGCCTGGCCCTGGGCGGCAACGCCCCATTCGATCTGAACGCGGTGCAGCGCGGTCTGTTGGACAGTTTCCCCCATGACCTCTGGTGACCCGCGCGCCGAACCCCAGGAGGCGATGGCGCTGGGCGGCTATCGGATCCTGCGCACCACCGAAGCGGCGTTCGCGCATGCGCTGTTCCAGGCGCAGGCGCGGGGCGAGCAGCGCCAGGTGTTCTTCGCCAACACCAACTTCGTGGTGCAGTGCCAGGCGTTGCGCGAGCGCCTGCAGGCGCCGGGCGTGCGCATCGTAAACGACGGCATCGGCATGGACCTGGGCGCGTTGCTGGTGCACCGCCGCCGCTTCGCCGGCAACCTCAACGGCACCGACCTGATCCCGTACCTGTGCCGGCACAGCCGGCGGCCGCTGCGCTTCTTCCTGCTCGGTGGGCGTCCGGGCGTGGCCCAGGCCGCCGCGCAGACGCTGCGGCAGAGCCTGGGCCAGACCGTGGTCGGCACCTGCGACGGCTATGCCGAGTTCGCCGCCGCCGGCGCGGCGCTGACCGAGCGCATCAACGCCAGCGGCGCCGACGTGGTGCTAGTGGCGTTCGGCAATCCGCTGCAGGAAACCTGGATCCTCGACCATGCCGCGCAGCTGCGCGCGCCCCTGCTGTTCGGGGTCGGCGCGCTGCTGGATTTCCTGTCCGGCAATGCGCAGCGTGCGCCGGGCTGGGTGCGCCGCCTGCACATGGAATGGATGTACCGCCTGCTGCGCGAACCGCGGCGCCTGCTCAAGCGCTACAGCTGGGACCTGCTGGTGTTCTTCGGCGTGTGCCTGCGCAACGGCCGGCGCCTCGGCTAGGACGTGCCGGCGGCCGGCCGCGACCCGCCGACAGACGGTGCGGCGGACGCCGCCGGTGGTCTAGCCCAAGCCCGGCGACAGGCCCTAAACTGGGCCATGTCTACAGAATCGTCCACTCGCATCGCCGCCTTGCTGCGCGAATTCTCGCTGCTGCCGCACCCGGAAGGCGGACGTTATGCGCGCGTGCACACCTCCGCGCTGCAGGTGCAGCACGCGGGCACCACGCGCCCGGCCTGTACCGCGATCCGCTTCCTGCTGGTGCGTGGGGAGTGCAGCGATTGGCACCGGATCGACGCCGACGAGACCTGGCACTGGGAGGAGGGCGGCGCGCTGGAACTGCTCAGCTTCGATCCGCAGCACGGCCTGCAGCGCTACCGGATGGGCGCCAGCGGCCGCGGCGGCCTGCCTTCGGTGGTGATTCCGGCCGGCAGCTGGCAGGCGGCGCGGCCGCTGGACGACTACAGCCTGGTGCGCTGCGTGGTGGCGCCGGGGTTCCTGTGGGAGCGCTTCGAGTTGCTGCCCGCCACCGATCCCCTGGCGGCGTACCTGCCCAGGATGGCAGGCTGAGCAGCCTTGCCGGCGCCAACGCTGGCGCCGGTCCCAATCGATCCCTGGAGTGGAGGCGCGATGCCCTTGGCGAACGCGGTGAGAGGCGGGTGTGCAGCCATGCTGCTGGCGTTCGCGGCGCTGGCCGCGGCGAAGCCGGGTCCGCCGCCGGTGGCGCCGGCCGCCGCGCCGGTGGTCGACCTCGATGCGGTACTGGTGACCGGTCGCCAGCCCGGCGCCGGGCTGTGGCAGGTTCGCCGCGGCGACCATGTGCTGTGGATCCTGGGCACGGTCTCGCCGCTGCCCAGGCGCATGCAATGGGAGTCGGGCGAGGTGGAGCGGGTGATCGGCCAGTCGCAGCAGGTGATCGCCGCACCGACGCTGTCGCTGTCCTCCAACCTGGGCGTGTTCCGCAGCATGCTGTTGCTGCCGTCGCTGCTGAAGGCGCGGCGCAATCCGGACGACCGGACCCTGCAGCAGGTGTTGCCGGCCGACCTGTATGCGCGTTGGCTGCCGCTGAAGGCGCGTTACCTGGGCCGCGACGGCAGCGTGGAAAAGTGGCGGCCGGTGTTCGCCGCGCAGGAACTGTACGAAGCGGCGATGCGCAAGTCCGGGCTGAGCATGGGCAGCGTGGTCCAGCCTGTGATCGAACGCGCTGCCAAGCGCGCCAAGGTGCCGATCGTGCCGGTGGTGGTGGAAGTGAAGGTGCCCGACGCCAAGCGCGCGCTGCAGGAGTTCCGGGCGACCTCGTTGAACGACAGCAGCTGTTTCGCGCGCACCCTGCAGGTCATCCAGGGCGACCTGGAGACGATGCGCCTGCGCGCCAATGCCTGGTCCGAGGGCGATCTCGACGCGCTGGGCAGACTCCCCGGCAACGACCAGTACCGGGTGTGCATGGATGCGGTCGGCGAGGCGGCGATCGCGCGCAAGCTGGGCCTGGGCGATGTGCGCCGGCGTGCGCTGGACACGTGGCTGGAGACTGCCGAGCGGGCGCTGGCGCAGAACCGCTCAAGTTTCGCCACGCTGTCGATGCAGACGCTGCAGGACAGCGACGGGCCGCTGGAGCGGCTGCGCGCACGCGGCTACGAGGTGATCGCGCCCTGAGCTGGCGATGCGCGCTGACTGCCGCGCCGCTGCCGCGCCGAGCACCGTGCCGGCGTCAGCCGGCCGCGCTGCGCGCGGCGCTGGCGCCGCCGGCCAGCTGCGGCCAGCGCGCCAGGATCGCCGCGCGGATGCCGGCGGCGTCGATGCCGGCCTCGGCCAGCAGCTGTTCGCGGCTGGCGTGGTGCTGGAACGCGTCGGGCAGGCCCAGGTGCAGCAGCGGGCGCAGCACGCCTTCGGCATTGAGCAGCTCGGCCACGCCGGAGCCGGCGCCGCCGGCCACCACGTTGTCCTCGACGGTCACGAAGCCGTCGTGGCTGCGCGCAAGCTCGAGCAGCAGCGCCCGGTCCAGCGGCTTGACGAAGCGCATGTTGACCACGCTCAGGCCCAGTTCGCGCCCGACCTGTTCGGCCGCGGCCACGGTCGCGCCGAACGCCAGCAGCGCCAGCGTGGCGCCCTGGACGCGCAGCTGCGCCTTGCCGATCGGCAGCGTGTCCAGCGCCGTGCCGGGCGCCACGCCGGGGCCGGTGCCGCGCGGATAGCGCACCGCGGCCGGGCCGGCATGCTGCAGGCCGGTGCTGAGCATCTGCCGGCACTCGGCCTCGTCGGCCGGCGCCATCAGCACCAGGTGCGGCACGCAGCGCAGGAAGCTCAGGTCCAGGTTGCCGGCATGGGTGGCGCCGTCCGGGCCGACCACGCCGCCGCGGTCGATCGCGAACAGCACGTCGAGCTTCTGCACCGCCACGTCGTGCACCAGCTGGTCGTAGCCGCGCTGCAGGAAGGTCGAATAGATCGCCACCACCGGCTTGGCGCCCTGCGTGGCCATGCCCGCCGCCAGCGTCACCGCGTGCTGCTCGGCGATCGCCACGTCGAAGTAGCGCTGCGGGTATTCCTTGCTGAAGCGCACCAGGCCCGAGCCTTCGCGCATCGCCGGGGTGATCGCCAGCAGCGCCGGTTCGGCCGCGGCCATGTCGCAGATCCAGTCGCCGAACACGTCGGTGTAGGTCGGCGCCTTGGCCCCCGGCTTGGACACCAGGCCCTTGCTGGGATCGAACGGGCCGACCGCGTGGTAGCCGATCTGGTCGCCCTCGGCCAGCTCGTAGCCCTTGCCCTTGGTGGTGATCACGTGCAGCAGCTGCGGACCCTTCAATGTCTGCAGCGTCTTCAGCGCGCCGATCAGCGCCGGCAGGTCGTGGCCGTCGATCGGCCCGGTGTAGTGGAAGCCCATCTCCTCGAACAGCGTGGACGGCACGAACATGCCTTTCCAATGCTCCTCCCAGCGGCGCACGAAACGCGCGGTCGGATTGCTCTTCTTGTCGCCGAGGATCTTCTTGCCGCTCTCGCGGATCGCATTGAGCGTCTTGCTGCCGCTCATCCGGCCGAGCATCTTGGTGACCCCGCCGACCGCCTCGGAGATCGACATGCGGTTGTCGTTGAGGATCACCAGCAGGTTCGGTTCCGGGTCCATGCCGCCGGCGTGGTTCAGGGCCTCGTAGGCCATGCCGGCGGTCATCGCGCCGTCGCCGATCACCGCCACCACCTTGCGCTCGTCGCCGGCGCGCTGCAGCGCGATGGCCATGCCCAGCGCCGCGGAGATCGAGGTGGAGGAATGGCCGACGCCGAAGGTGTCGTACTCGCTTTCCTCGCGCTTGGGGAACGGCGCCACGCCGCCGGCCTGCTTGACCGAATGGATCTGGTCGCGGCGTCCGGTGAGGATCTTGTGCGGGTAGGTCTGGTGGCCGACGTCCCACACCAGCTGGTCGGCGGGGGTGTCGTACAGGTAGTGCAGGGCCACGGTGAGCTCGATCACGCCCAGGCCGGCGCCGAAATGGCCGCCGCTCTTGCCGACGCACTCGATCAGGTAGGCGCGCAGTTCCTCCGCGACCGCCGGCAGCTCCGATTCTTCGAAACGGCGCAGTTCGGCGGGGGTCTGGATGCGCGAGAGGCGCGGATAGCGGGTGGGGTCGATCATCGGAATCAAGGTTCAGCGGACCGGCCATTTTCCTCCCCATTCCAGGCACGGGCAAGCAACCCGTTCAGCTGCGCACGGGCGCAGGCCGCGTTGCGAGGGAGGTGCGGCAATCGGTCGCAGCGCGCAGCGGCGTGCGGTTCAGACCGACAGCTTGGAACGCTTGGGCAATTGCGCCTTCAGGAACGACATCTGGTCGGCGAGGATGTTGCGGTTGGACAGGATCAGGTGCTCGATCCAGCTCGGCCGGTACGGGACCGCCAGCAGCGGCATCGACGCCTGCTGCGGGGTGCGGTTGCCCTTGCGCGAATTGCAGTGGAAGCACGCGGTGACCACGTTCTCCCAGGTGTCGCGGCCGCCCTTGGAGACCGGCAGCACGTGGTCGCGGGTCAGTTGCGGACGGCTGAACTGCTGGCCGCAGTACAGGCACAGCTGCGCGTCGCGGGCGAACAGCGCGGTGTTGGTCAGGGTCGGGGTGGGGTCGAGTGCGCGCGAGCGGGCGTGGCCGCGCGCGGCGATGATCGGATGCAGGTGCAGCACGCTGCGCTCGCCGCTGGCGCGCGACATGCCGCCGTGGATGTGCATGCACGGCTCGCCCAGGGTCCAGGCCACCGCGCCGCGCGCATACAGGCAGGCCGCCGATTGCCAGTTGATCCAGTCCAGCACCCGGCCATGCGCATCCAGCGACAGCAGTCGCACCGAAGGCAGGTGGGTGGGGGGCGTCGGCAACGACGCCTCGCCGGCCGAAGCGGCGAAGGCTCCGGTATCGATCAGACCAAGCGTTGTTGTGTCTGTCTCCATCGGGAAGACAGCTTATACCCGATTGTTGACGATTTGTGTATCGAAGCGGGACGGATCTGCGCGACCGGCGCTGGCGCCACCGGTCGCGCAGCGCGCGGCACTCAGAAGTGCGCGTCGGCCATCGCCATCAGCGGCTCGGCGCCGGCCTCGATCACCGCGGCATGGGTGAGCGTGCGCGGCAGCAGCTTGGCGTAGTAGAAGCGCGCGGTCTCGCGCTTGGACTGCTTGAACGCCTCGCTGTGCGCGGAGGCGTCGGCGGCGGCGACGCTGCGCGCCCACCAGTAGGCCAGCACCACGTAGCCGGAATAGAACACGTAGTCGTAGCTGGCCGCGCCCAGCTCGTCGGCGTTGCCGGCGGCGCGCTGCAGGATGCGCTTGGTCAGCGCCGCCCATTCGCCGGCCTTCTCGCGCAGCGGGCCGAGGAACTCGGCCACCGCCGGGTTGTCCGCGTGCTCGCCGAGGAAGGCCTGGATCTGCGCCAGGAACAGCTTCAGCCCCGCGCCCTGGCTGGACGCGGTCTTGCGCCCGATCAGGTCCAGCGCCTGGATGCCGGTGGTGCCTTCGTACAGGGTGGTGATGCGCGCATCGCGCGCCAGCTGCTCCATGCCGTGCTCGTGGATGTAGCCGTGGCCGCCGAAGCACTGCAGCGCGTGATAGGTGTTCTCCACGCCCCATTCGGTCTGGCAGGCCTTGGAGATCGGGGTCAGGAAACTGACCAGCACGTCGGCCTGCTCGCGTTCGGCCGGGTCCTGCGCGTGGTGGGCGACGTCGATCAGGGTCGCCGCATGCAGCGCCAGCAGGCGGCTGCCTTCGGTCAGCGCCTTCACCGTCAGCAGCATGCGGCGCACGTCCGGATGCACCAGGATCGGGTCGGCCGGCTTGTCCGGCAGCTTGGCGCCGGTCAGCGAACGCGACTGCAGGCGTTCGCGCGCATAGCGCAGGGCGTTCTGGTATGCGCGCTCGGACAGGCCGATGCCCTGCAGGCCGACGCCCAGCCGCGCCGTGTTCATCATCGTAAACATGGCCTGCAGGCCCTTGTGCGGCTGACCGACCAGGTAGCCCTCGGCGCCGTCGAAGTTCATCACGCAGGTGGCCGAGCCGTGGATGCCCATCTTGTGTTCCAGCGAGCCGCAACGCACCGCGTTGCGCGCGCCGACGCTGCCGTCGCGCGCGACCTTGAACTTGGGCACCACCAGCAGCGAGATGCCCTTGGCCCCGGCCGGCGCATCCGGCAGCCGCGCCAGCACCAGGTGCACGATGTTGTCGGTGAAGTCGTGCTCGCCGGCGGTGATGAAGATCTTGGTGCCGCTGACCGACCAACTGCCGTCGGCATTGGGTTCGGCGCGGGTCTTGAGCAGGCCCAGGTCGGTGCCGCAGTGCGGCTCGGTCAGGCACATGGTGCCGGTCCAGCGGCCGTCGACCAGCGGTTTCAGGAACACCTCCTGCTGCCAGGCCTCGCCGTGCTGCTTCAGCGCCTCGACCGCGCCGTGCGACAGCAGCGGGAAGTTGCCCCAGGCCAGGTTGGCGGCGTTGACCATCTCGTTGAGCGGCACGCCCAGCGTGTGCGGCAGGCCCTGGCCGCCGAACTCGACCGCGGCGGTCAGCCCGGTCCAGCCGCCGTCGGCGAACTGCCGGTAGGCCTCGCGGAAACCGGGCGCGGTGGTGACCGCGCCGGTGGCCGCGTCCAGCGTGCAGCCGTGTTCGTCGCCGACCCGGTTCAGCGGCGCCAGCACCGTGCCGGTGAAGCGCGCGGCTTCCTCCAGCACGGCGTCGACCACGTCGGCGGTGGCCTCGGCATAGCCCAGGCGGGCGAACAGCGCCTCCACGTGCAGTACGTCGTGCAGCGCGAAGCGCAGGTCGGTCAGCGGGGCTTGATAGGTGCTCATGCGGTCGCTCGGACTAAGGGCCGCGGCGCGGCCGAGGTGCGCAGGATACTACGGCGTATGGATGTGGGGCGGGGATTGGAGATTGGGGATTCGGGATTCGCAACGGCCGTCGCGCGGTGCAAGACCGGAACCCGCCGTTGCCTTTACGAATCCCCAATCCCGAATCCCCAATCACGGCTCCCCATGCACCGTGACCGTCGCGGTCATGCCGGCGGCCAGGACCGTGTCCGCCGGCACGCTGGCCGGATCGATGCGCACCCGCACCGGCACCCGCTGCGCCAGGCGGATCCAGTTGAAGGTGGGGCTGACGTCGGCGAGCAGCGAGGCGCTGGTCGGGTTGTCGCTGTCGGCGATGCCGCGGGCGATGCCTTCGACCTTGCCGTGCAGCAGCACCCCGCCGCTCATCAGGCGGATGTCGGCACGGTCGCCGACGTGCACCCGCGGCAGCTTGGTCTCCTCGAAGTAGCCGTAGATCCACATCGCGTCGTCGCGCACCAGCGCCAGCCGCGCGCTGCCGGCCTGGGCGTAGTCGCCGACGCGCACGTCCAGGTTGGTGACGTAGCCGTCGGCGGTGGCGCGCACTTCGGTGCGTTGCAGATCCAGTTCGGCCAGATCGACCGCGGCCTGCGCCTGCGCGACCGCCGCCAGCGCCTGCGCCTGCGCGGCGCTGGCCTGGCCGCGGACCGCGGCGGTGCGGTGCACGTCGGCCTGCGCCGAGCGCGCGGTGGCCTCGGCGTCGGAACGGGCCTCGGCCGAGATCACCGCCGCGGCGCGCGCGCGGCGTTCGGCCTGGGCGCGGCGCATCTGGAACTCGGCCTCGCTCGCCGCCTGGCTGGCGGCCGCGGCGGAGATGCTGGCGCCGGCCGAGCGCGCCTGCGCCTGCGCCGCCGCCAGGTCGGCGCGGGCCTGCGCCAGCGCCAGTTCGAAGCGCCGGCGGTCGACGCTGAACAGCACGTCGCCGCGCTTGACGTGCTGGTTGTCGGCCACCGCGACCGCATCGACCAGGCCGGACACGTCCGGGGCGATGCGCACCACCTCGGCGCGCACGCGGCCGTCGCGGGTCCACGGCGACAGCATGTAGTGCCGCCACAGCGCGTGCGCGAGCAGGGCGGCGATCAGCACGATCACGGCGGTCAGGGCGAAACGGATCAGGGCAGGGGTCTTCATGGCGGGACTCACGGCAAGAGGAGCAGGCCGCACGCGGCGAACACGCCGACGTAGACGGCAAGGCGGAACAGCGGCGGATGCCAGGCGTAGCGGTACAGCCCGGCACGGCCGGCGAGGGCATCGACCGCCCAGGCGGCGAACAGCAGCAGCACCGCCAGCACCAGCAGGCCGGGCACGTACACGCCGGCGATCGAGATTTCAGCGGGCAGCGCCATCGGCGGCTCCTGGCGGGGTGGGGTCGGGCAAGTGCCCGGCGGCGAGGGCGGCGAGCACCGAGTCGGCATCGAGCAGCACGCCGCGCAGCAGGTGCAGGTGCTCGCGGGTCGGCTTCCAGCGCAGCGGTACCGCGCCGTCGCGCCGGCTCGCGGCCAGCGCCGCGTCGATGCGCTGCAGGGCCAGGCGGTGCCGTTCGGGCGAGGGCGCCAGGTACAGCGCGGCCAGCGCGTGCACGGCGGCGTCCACCTCGGCCGCCAGCGCGTGCGGCAGCTCGCCGTCGGCGGCGTCGCGGCGCAGTTCGACCAGGGTGCGCCCGGTCTCGTGCACCGACAGCGCCCAGCCGAGCAGGTCGCGCAGCTCGTCGCTGCCGGGCGGGGTGTGCGCGACGATCTGCTGGAACAGGTCGCGGTTGACGCTCTCCAGGCGCAGGTGCAGGCCAGGCAGCGGCGCGCGCGCGGCCAGCGTGGTCTGCCGCCGCAGCTGTTCCAGCAGGCGCCGGCGATGCCAGCGCGTGCCGATCACCGGCGGCACGAACACGAAGGCCACGCTCACCGCCAGCGTGCCCAGCAGCAGCGGCACCACGCTGTTGAAGGTGGTGACGGCATTGAAGCTCGGCGTGGGCTGCACCGCCAGGATCGAGATGAAGGCCAGATTGGTGCCGGTGGCGAAACCGAACAGCGCCGGCTTGGAGGCCAGGTACACGGTCAGCAGCAGGAACGGCGCGGTACCGGCGACGAACAGGACGTAGCCGTCCATCTGCGGCAGCACCAGCAGCTGGCAGACCGCGCCCAGCGCGGCGCCGAACACGAAACCCTTGAACAGCGAGCGCGCCGCCGCCGGCGCGTTGGCGCTGGAGGACAGGATCGCGCTCAACGCCACCGCCTGGAACACTGCGGTGGCGCCGCTGATCCAGCCGGCCTGGATCCACAGCCAGCACATCGCCGCCACCAACAGCGCGCTGCGCAGCGCGGTCAGCGCGGCCGCCGCGTAGTCGTTGCCACGCAGGAACACGGCGGTGTCGCCGCCGGCCTGCGGCGTGCGCCACTGCTGCGGGGCGACCAGCGCGGCCTCGGCGGCGACGTAGTCGTGCAGCTCGGCGAAGAAGCGCCGCAGCAGCGACACGCCGGTGTCGAAGTCCTCGTGGCGCGCGTCCGGCAGGGTGTCGCGCACTGCGGCGGCGCGCGGCGCCAGCGCGTCGCGGCATTCGGCCAGCCGGCGCGCGGTCTCGATGGTGCGCTCGCGGCCGCCGCGTTCGCTCAGCGCCGCCTGCAGCGGCCGGTACAGGCCGATCAGCGCGGCGGCGACATCGCCCTCGGCCTGGCGCAGCAGCCGGTTGATGTAGTGGTGCAGCGACTGGAAGCTGGTGGACACCGCCATGAAGCGCTGGTTGAGCAGGCGCAGGCGGCCGCTGCGCACGCGCGCCTCCGGGTCCTCGAACACCACCGAGCTGCGCAGGTCCTCGATCTGCACCGCGTCGCGGACGAAGCGCAGGTGCGCCTGTTCCATCGACGCGCGCGACAGCTGGCCGCCGGTGGCGTCGCGGACGAAGTCGAGGAAGCCGTCGTAGGCGCGGCGCACGGTGTCGCGCAGGGTCTGGCGCAGGCGGCTGGGGAACACCACGTCGCTGATCACGCCGGTCACCAGCAGTCCCAGCAGCACCTCGGTGACGCGCGCGGTGACCAGCGCGAACACGTTCTCCGGCTGGTTCACCGCCGGAAGCGCGATCAGCGCCACGGTATAGCCGGACAGCACGAACGCGTAGGCCTTGAAGTTGCGGTACAGCAGCGCGCCGCCGGTGCACAGGCCGATCCAGATCGCCAGCACCAGCACGAACAGCACCGGCTCCTGCGGGAACAGCGCGACCATCGCCAGCGCGGCGACGCTGCCGATCAGCGTGCCCAGCACCCGGTAGAAGCCCTTCGCGAACACCATGCCGGTCTGCCGGTGCATCACCACCACCACGGTGATCATCGCGGTCATCGGCGAGGACAGGTCCAGGCGCAGCGCGATCCAGCCGGCGATGTAGATCGACAGCAGCGTGCGCAGCACGAACAGCCAGGCCTCGCCTTCGCCGCGCAAGGCCTCGGCCAGCAGCGTGCGCAGGCGCCGCGGCGGCGTCGCGGCGGGCGCGCTGGCGGCGATGTCGGCGCCGAGTGCGCTCATGCCTCGCCCTCCACGCTGCGCAGCAATTTCTTCAGCAGGCTCTCCAGCTGCGCCAGCTCGGCGCGTTGCAGGTGCTGGACGTAGCCGCCGAGCTGGGCGAACACGTCGGGCATGAACGCCGCGATCAGGCGTTCGCCCTCGGCGGTCAGGCGCAGCAGCAGCATGCGCCGGTCCTCGGCGCTGGGGGTGCGCTGGATCAGGCCCTTGTCGACCAGGTGACTGGTCAGGCGGGTGATGTTGGCCGACTTCTCGCTGGCCGCGTCGCTCAGCTGCGACGGGCTCAGGGTTCCGTCCGGGCTGGCGTCGATCATCATCAGCACGTTGTATTCGGAATAGTTCAGGCCATAGGCGCGCAGCATGTCGTTGCCCTGGTCCAGGATCAGCTTGTGCAGCAGCTTGATCAGGCGCACGACCGTGGCCGCATCGCGGGGAAAGCCCGGATGCTTGCGGTCGGTGATGTCCAGGCGCTGTTCGGTGGCGGCGAAGCGGCTCATGGCTGGCAGGGTATTTGGTACATATGTATATATTACATTTATGTACTAAATGGGCGGTAATGGCAGCTGAACGCGTGCGCGGGAGGCGTGCGCTCGAAGCATGGGTGGGGCGACGTCAGCGGCCGCGTTCGTGGGTGGGGTGGCCGCACGTAGCGCTGGGTCTGCCAATGCAGCGGTCATGGCCGCAGTCGCGGCGATCGGCGGGCACCGCATCGCCGCCCAAGGTCATAGGCGTTCGAAGCGGTCGCGGAACCGCGCCTGCTGGCGCGGCGGAGTGCGGCTAGCGCAGGACGCCGTCCAGTCCAGGCGCGGGGGTGAGCATATTGCGCGTATCGATCTCGAAGTTGCGCTGCTTCTTCTCTTCCGGCGTGGCGTCGATGCTGCCCTTGAGCGTGTATTCGAGGCTGCGGCGGCCGGCCAGGGCGTCGGCGACGGCGATGCGCGCGGCCGAACTCGGGCGCAGCGCGACGCTGACCACATCGGCCGTTTCCGGCCCGATCGAGATCCCCGGCGCGAGCTGCAGGGTCCCGGCCGCTTCGCCGCCCATGCCCAGGTCCAGGCGCACGCCGTCGTAGCGCATCGGGATGCTGCTGTAGTTCTGCAGCCGCAACTCCACCTTCCAGCTGCCGTCCAGGTTGACCGTGAGCTGCTGCACGCTGGCCGCGGGGTCGGACACGCGGCGCACCATGCCGTCGCCGCATGAGGCCAGCAGCGCAGTGCACAACACGAGCAAGCCGAGGCGAAGCCGCTGACGCATGACCGGATTCCAGGACGTGAAGACCGGCGAAGAATACTACGGCGCCGCTGGACCCGACGTGGGCGAGCGCCACGCCGGGGAGGAGGCGTGCGTCCTGCCGGCCGCCGCAGATGCGTCGGTCGCGCGGTTCCGGCCATGGCGGGTCGTCTTGTTGCACGGCTTCTTGTTGCACGGCTTCGACTTCGGTGTCGGCGCCGGTCCCTTTTCATCTCGCGATCCCGCCGTCCCGCTGTCCCGCCGCTCAGCCGCTCAGCCGCTCCGGTGCTCGGGTGCTCCGGCAGAGCCATGCAATGCATCCGCGCCGCATCGCGTTGCCTGGCGTTGCCTCGCCTCGCCTTGCCGCACCGCTGCGCCATCGGCATTGGGGCGCCGGCTCCAGCAGGGCGTGTCGCTGCAGGCTGCACTGCCGGCGGGCCGGAGTGCTTTTGCCGGCAGCGCCGTCGCTCCAATGGCAGGTGCGCCGCGCCCTGCAGCGGCGCGGTGCCCTCGGCGGCCTGACCCATGACCATCGCCAGCGGCCTCCGTGCCCGCGCATAGGCCAGGTGCCGGGGACGCATTCAGCATGGAAGCCCGGGGCGTCCGGCGCAGTCGGGGTGGGCCGTGTCGGCCGGTAGGGAAATTCCGAAATGCCGCACTTGCCCAATTCCGATCGCATCGCTATGATGCGCGTCCCCGCACCGGTCCTGCCGCGTTGCGCAGTGGCCGAGTAGCTCAGTTGGTAGAGCAGGGGATTGAAAATCCCCGTGTCGGCGGTTCGATTCCGTCCTCGGCCACCATATATCTGAAAGGCCTGCAGAAATGCAGGCCTTTTTCTTTGTGCGGCAACGTCTGCGGCGCGCTGCCAGCGATGTCGGCGGATGGCCCGCGCGTGCGGCCGCCGGGCATGCCTGGGCTGCGGCGAAGCGGCTGCAACGGGCCGTCGCGAGTGCCGCATTGTGTGCCGACTTCCGCATGAAGGCTGGCTGCTCCGTGCTATCGCCGTGGACGCGGGCCGGGTTTACGCTCGTAGACAAGTGCGTGAATTCTCAGGTTTGCCGTGATGTAGCGCTCAACTATGCCGCGCCGATGTCGTAATCATTGGGACACGATTAATCGCGGAGTGGGCGAATGCACAAGGAATTGACGCGGCTGTGCGTATACGCGCTCGCTCTGGCGGTGGCCGGTGTCGCCAGTGCCGAGCCTGCGGAGCACAAGCCGGGTGCCGATCCCTATCAGGGCGCTCCCAACCCAGGCGCGCCCTACATCGAGCAGGTCGGCTCCGAGTGCATGATGGTCAACGTGTACCTGGAGCAGCGCGACGGTGTCGCCAAGCAGGTCGTGCTGCGCGAGCCGGTGGAATGCAGCAACGGCAGCCAGGGCAAGGACCGCGCCATGGCTGATCTGTCGCCCTAGAGCGCTGGCGCGCCGCACTGGCGGCGTCCTTGTTTCCCGTCATTGCCGTCGTGGCGAGCAGCGCCTGCGTGGTCTGGTGCCGTGTCGCCGGTGTGCCGCATCGCACGTGTCGCCGTGCTGCACGCGCGCAGCGCGCGATGCGCGGATCCTTGCCTGGCGCTGGCCTGCCGCCGCAGCGGCGTGCGCTGTCTGCGCGCCTGGCGTCCCGGGCTGTGGCCGATGCGGCCGTTCGTCGCCGGCTGCGCCAAGCCGGCGCTTTACATCGCCGTGCCGCTCCTGCATAAGGCTGGTCTTCTCTCTTTTGCAGGATCGTCCGCATGCGTCATCCATCGCTCGCGATGCTGCTGGCATGCCTGCTGTGCCTGGCGCTGCCGGCGCGGGCCGCGCAGCCGGTGACCTCGGTCGCCGAGTTCGATCTCGGCCGCTACGCCGGGCAGTGGCACGAAATCGCGCATTTGCCGGTGTCGTTCCAGAAGAAGTGCGTCGGCGACATCACCGCCGCCTACGTGCTGCGCGACGACGGGCTGGTCGGGGTGCGCAACGCCTGCCGCACCGGCAAGGGCGACCTGCTCGCCGCCGAGGGCGTGGCGCGGCGGGTGGCGGGTCATCCCGGGCGGCTGCAGGTGCGTTTCGCGCCGGATTGGCTGGCCTGGGTGCCGCTGGTTTGGGCCGACTACTGGGTGATCGCGCTGGATCCGGATTACCAGTGGGTGCTGATCGGCGAGCCGGACCGCAAGTACCTGTGGGTGCTGTCGCGTTCGCCGCGGATGCCGCGGGCGCTGTTCGAACAGATCAAGGCCAAGGCGGTGGCGATGGGCTACGACCTGGATCCGTTGCTGGTGGTCGCGCCGCTGGACTGAATCGCCTGCCGGTCTGCACGCGCCAGCGGCGCATCGCCGCTAGCCGGCGAAGCAGGCGCGGGCCGCATCGAGCAGCCGCGCGCTGGCGCCTTCCTGCAGCAGCTGCCGCGGCGTATGCCCGCCGAGTTGCGGGTGGTTGCCGTTGAGCCACTGCGACAGTGCCTCGCGGTCGCCGCCGCAACCGTTCCAGACGATGCAGATCATCTCGCCGACATCGCGCAGATGCGCCTCGCGCAACGGCGCCAGCGTGTCCGCGTCGCGCGCCAGCCAGTCGATCACGCGCTGTGCGTCCTCGGTGGAGCCGTAGCTGGCGCTGTCGATCAGGGCCAGCAGGTCGGTAGAGCGCGCCAGTCGGCTGGCCTTGTTGCGCTCGCCGCGGCGCATGCCTTGCAGCACCGCCTTGATGCGTTGTTCGTTGGAGGCTGGGTGCGGCATGGAAGTGCACTGGCGATGAGGTGCGGTCGACAGATGTACCGCACTCATTCTGTACGCAGCGTCACCTCGCCGTCTGCGAGCCGCGCGCGCAGGCGGTCGCCGGGCGCGAGCTGCGCGGTCGAGCGCACCAGCGTACCGTCGTCGACCCGGGTCAGGATCGCGTAGCCGCGGGTCACCGTGGCCAGCGGGCTGACCGTCTCCAGCGCGCGGGCCAGCGCGCGCAGGCGCTGCGTGTCGGCCTGCAGCTGCCGCGCCATCGCCGCCTGCGGGCGCCGGCCGAGTGCGAGCAGGCGCTCGCGCAGTGCCGCCAGGCGGCGCTGCGGCTGCGCCGTGCGCAGCACCGCGGCGGCATGGCGCAGGCGTGCCTCGCGGCGTTCGTGCTGCTGCCGCCACAGCGCCAGCAGGCGGCGCGCGGCATCCTGCTGGCGGCGCCGCAGCAATTGCAGTTGCGCCTGCGGGCTTTGCGCCTGCAGCCGCAGCAAGGCGCGATCGGCGCGTTGCATCGCCTGGCGCAGGCGGTGCTGCTGCCACTGCAGCAACCGCGCGTGCTGGCCGCGCAGGCGCGCGCCGAGGTCGCGCTGGTCGGGGGCGAGCAGTTCCGCGGCCACCGATGGCGTCGGCGCGCGCAGGTCGGCGGCGAAGTCGGCCAGGGTCACGTCGGTCTCGTGGCCGACCGCCGACACCACCGGCGTGAGCGAGGCGGCGATGGCGCGGGCCAGGCGTTCGTCGTTGAACGCCCACAGGTCTTCCAGCGAGCCGCCGCCGCGGGTCAGCAGGATCGCGTCGTAGCGGCCGCTGGCGTCGGCGCGCTGCAGCAGCGAGGTCAGCTGCGCGGCGGCGCTGTCGCCCTGCACCAGGCTCGGCAGGATGTCCACTTCCAGCAGCGGCAGGCGCCGGCCGAGCACGCTCAGCACGTCGCGCACCGCCGCGCCGCTGGGCGAGGTGATCACCGCCAGGCGGCGCACGAAGGCGGGCAGGGCGCGCTTGCGCTCGCTGGCGAACAGGCCTTCGGCGGCGAGCCTGGCCTTGAGTTCCTCGAACGCGCGGCGCAACGCGCCTTCGCCGGCTTCCTCCAGGTGATCCAGCACCAGTTGATAGTCGCCACGCGCCTCGTACAGGGTCAGCCGGCCGCGCGCGAGCACGCGCAGGCCTTCGCGCGGGACGAACTTCAGCCACTGGCTCTTCGGCTTGAACATCGCGCAGCGCACCTGCGCCCGCGCGTCCTTCAGGGTGAAGTACAGGTGCCCGGACGAGGGCCGGGTGACGTTGCCCAGTTCGCCCTCCACCCAGGCCAGCGGGAACGCGCTTTCCAGCAGGTCGCGCGCCAGCGTGTTGAGCTGGCTGGGGCTGAGGATCTGGTCGTCGCGATCGGGCATGCGGGCGTTGCGGTGGGCGTGCGGGCGCCTATCCTCGCACGTCGGCGCGATCGGCCGGTCGCGGCACTGCGACGTCGCCGCCCGGCGCTTGGTCGGCGTGCCGCGCCAGCGCCCATTGCACGTGCTCGCGCACCAGCGGCGAGGCGTGCTGCGCGCGCGTGCCGAGCGCGGCCAGCACCTGCGGCGTGGTCGGCGCATTGCCCAGCGCCACCGCCAGGTTGCGCAGCCAGCGCTCGTGGCCGCTGCGGCGGATCGCGCTGCCTTCGGTGCGGCGCAGGAATTCGTCCTCGTCCCAGGCGAACAGCTGCGCCAGCGTGGCCCGGTCCAGATCGTTGCGGGCGCGGAAGTCGGGTTCGTCGCTGCGCTTGGCGAACTTGTTCCACGGGCACACCAGCTGGCAATCGTCGCATCCAAAGATGCGGTTGCCGATCGCCGGGCGCAGTTCCTCGGGAATCGCGCCGTCGTGTTCGATGGTCAGGTAGGCGATGCAGCGGCGCGCGTCCAGCCGGTAAGGCGCGACGATCGCTTGCGTGGGGCACACGTCGATGCAGCGCGTGCAGGTGCCGCAGTGCGCGCTGGCCGGCGGATCGATCGGCAGCGGCAGGTCGACGTAGATCTCGCCGAGGAAGAACCACGAGCCGCCGTTGCGGTCGATCAGGCAGGTGTGCTTGCCGATCCAGCCCAGCCCGGCATCGCGCGCCAGCGCGCGCTCCAGCACCGGCGCCGAGTCGACGAACACGCGATGGCCGAAGCGGCCGATCTCGCCCTGGATGCGCTCGGCCAGCTTCTGCAGGCGGTTGCGCATCAGCTTGTGGTAGTCGCGGCCCAGCGCGTAGCGGGCGACGTAGGCGCGCTCGCCGTCGTGCAGCGTGTCCCAGGCCGAATCGTCGTCGTTGCGCCCGTAGTCCAGGCCGACCGAGATCACCCGCAGCGTGCCTGGAATCAGCTCGGCCGGGCGCGCGCGCTTGTCGCCATGCTGGGCCATCCACTGCATCGTGCCGTACAGGCCTTGCGCCAGCCAGTCGCGCAGATGCGCCTCGTCCTGTTGCAGCTCGATCCCGGCGATGCCGCAGCGCTGGAAGCCGAACTCGCGCGCGAGCGCACGGATGCGCGCGGCGGCGGCATGGGGATCGGCGGGGGCGACGCTGCTGGACATGGCGCAAGTATAGAATCCCGCGCATGTCCGACTCGTTCGATCTCTACGCCACCGCCGCCGCGCGGCGCATCGATGCGCAGGCCACGGCCTTGCTCGGCGGCGACGGCTACACGCTGATGCAGCGTGCCGGCCAGGCGGCCTGGCAGGCGCTGCTGCAGCATTGGCCGCAGGCGCAACGCATCTTGGTGGCCTGCGGCAGCGGCAACAACGGCGGCGACGGCTATGTGCTGGCGCGGCTGGCGCACTGCGCCGGACGCCACGTGCGCGTGCTGCAGCTGGCCGGGCGCGGCCCGCAGTCGGCGCTGGCGCAGCGCGCCTGCACCGACTACATCGGCGTCGGCGGCCGCATCGAGGCGTTCGATACGGCGCTGGAGCAGGCCGACGTGGTCGTCGATGCGCTGCTCGGCATCGGCCTCAATCGCGCGCCCGACGCCGAACTGGCCGCGCTGCTCGGCGCGCTCGCCGGACTCGGTGCGCCGGTACTGGCGCTGGACGTGCCCAGCGGCGTGGACGCCGAACACGGCAGCGTGCCCGGCGCGGCGTTGCCGGCGACGCTGACCGTGCAGTTCATCGTCGCCCATGCCGGGCTGCAGACCGGCGCGGCGCTGAACCATGTCGGCGACACCGCGCTGGCGGCGCTGGACGTGCCGGTCGCCGCGTTCGACGGCTGCGCGGCGCGGGCGCAGGCCTGGACCAGCGCGGCGCTGGCCACGCGCCTGGCGCCGCGCCGGCGCGACAGCCACAAGGGCGATTCCGGCCATGTGCTGTGCATCGGCGGCAATCTGGGCAGCGGCGGCGCGGTCATGCTCGCGGCCGAATCGGCGTTGCGCAGCGGCGCCGGCCTGGTCAGCGTGGCGACCCGCGACGCGCATGTCGCGCCGCTGCTGGCGCGCTGCCCGGAGGCGATGACGCATGCGGTCGAGGACGGCGCCGCGCTGGCGCCGCTGTTGCGCAAGGCCAGCGTGGTCGCGCTGGGTCCGGGGCTGGGCCAGGACGAATGGGCGCAGGGCCTGTGGCGGCTGGCGCTGGCCGCCGAGCTGCCGCTGGTGATCGATGCCGATGCGCTGAACCTGCTGGCGCAGTCGCCGCGGGCGCTGCCGAACGCGGTGCTGACCCCGCATCCGGGCGAGGCGGGGCGCCTGCTCGGCATCTCTACCGCCGAGGTGCAGCACGATCGCTTCGCCGCCGCCGCGACGCTGGCCGAGCGCTACCAGGCGGCGGTCGTGCTGAAAGGCGCCGGCAGCATCGTCGCCGCACCGGGGCAGCTGCCGCGGGTCATCGCCGCCGGCAATCCCGGCATGGCGGTCGGCGGCATGGGCGACCTGCTGACCGGGGTGATCGCGGCGCTGCGCGCGCAAGGCCTGGCCGCCTTCGACGCGGCCAGCGTCGGTGCGCTGCTGCATGCGGCGGCCGGCGACCGCGCCGCCGCCGAGGGCCAGCGCGGCCTGCTGCCCTCCGACCTGTTGCCGGCGCTGCGTCATTTGGCCAATCCGGAATCGAACCGATGATGTCTTTCCAGCTCGAAGACAGCGACGCGACCGAGCGGCTCGGCCAGGCGTTGGCCGCCACGCGCCCGGCGCAGGCCATGGTGCATCTGCGCGGCGATCTGGGGGCCGGCAAGTCGACCCTGGCGCGGGCGTTGCTGCGCGCGCTGGGCGTGCAGGGCGCGATCCGCAGCCCGACCTACACCCTGGTCGAGCGCTATCCGCTGGCCGACGGCGAAGCCTGGCACCTGGACCTGTACCGCATCGGCGCCGCCGGCGAGCTGGACTTCCTCGGGCTGGACGAGGCCGCGGTGACGCTGTGGCTGGTGGAATGGCCCGAACGCGGCGGCGACGTGCTGCCGCCGGCCGACCTGGTCGTGGCGCTGGCGCTGCACGGCGAAGGACGCGAGGTGCAGCTGCAGGCCGGTACCACGGTGGGCGAAGCCTGGCTGGCGCGGGTGGCAGAGCGGGTGGACTTGCGGGGTCTTTCTGCCGGCTGACACTAGGAAGTGCAGGCAGGTTATGGATTATTAAGGGAAAACCGCTTGTGTTTATGCCGCGGTGATGCTTGAATCGGCTCCATGCGCCTGGGGATCCGTTTTTTCGCCTGTTCCGCCATCGCCGCAGGCTGGTGCCTAGCGGCGCAATCGGCGTTTGCGGGCCAGGTGCAGGCGGTGTCGCTCGGCAATGGCGCCACCGGCACCCGTGCCGAGATCCGCTTGCAGGGCAGCGGCGGCTTCAGCACGCTGACCCTGGCCAACCCCAACCGGCTGGTCGTCGATCTGCCCGAATCCTCCGCCGTGCAGGGCCTGAAGCTGCCTGCCGGCAACGGCGTGGTCACCGCCGTGCGCACCGGCCGTCCGGTGCCTGGCACCTTGCGCATCGTGTTCGACCTGAGCAGCCCGGTGGTGGCGTTCAAGCCGCAGATGCAGACCGTCGGCGGTAGTTCGGTGCTGGTGATCGAATGGCCGGGCGATGCGTCCTCGGCCAGGCCGGTGGCCAGCGCCGGTGCGGCGGCGCCTGGTTCCGCAACGCAGACGCCGGCCGCATCCACCGAGCAAGCCGCGCAAGCGGCCGCCGTGGCCAAACCGGTTCCCGATCCGCGCCTGGAAGCGGCGCGCGCGACCGCGGCGCTGACCTCGTCGGTGCTGCAGCGCGCCGCGCCTGCGCCTGCGCCGCCGGTAGTGGCGCCGCCGCCGACCGTGGCGACGCACCCGGGTGCCGCGCAGGCTCAGGCCGCCGCGCCGAACAACGCCGTCGCCGCGGTGGTGCCCGCCGCTGCATCCGCGTCCGTCGGTGCGGCCGTGCCGGCGCAGCAGGGCGTCGTCGGCACGGCATCGCCGACGCCCGACGGCAGGCCCGAGGCGGGCAACGTCGACGACGCAGCGGCCGCCGCCGCCGCCGAGGCGCGCCCGGTGATGCCGAGCGCGCCGTCGCGGGTGGCGATGAAGCCGGGCATGCGCCCGCTGATCGTGGCCATCGATCCCGGCCATGGCGGCCAGGATCCCGGCGCGATGGGCCCGACCGGCAAGCGCGAGAAGGACGTGACCCTGGCCATCGGCCGCGAACTGGCGCGGCAGATCAACGCCACGCCGGGCATGAAGGCCTACATGACCCGCGACACCGACGTGTTCATCCCGCTGCCGATGCGCGCGCAGAAGGCGCGCGCGGCCAAGGCCGACATCTTCATCTCGATCCACGCCGACGCCGCCGAGAACCGCAGCGCGACCGGTTCCTCGGTCTACGTGCTGTCGACCAAGGGCGCCTCGTCGCAGCGCGCGCGCTGGCTGGCGGACAAGGAGAACGCGGCCGACCTGGTCGGTGGCGTGCGCCTGCAGAAGACCGACAGCACCCTGGCCAGCGTGTTGCTGGACCTGGCCCAGAGCGGGCACATGAAGGCCTCCGAAGACGCGGCCGGGCACGTGCTGGGCGGGCTCAAGCGGATCGGCAACAACCACAAGCCGGAGCTGGAGCGCGCCAACTTCGCGGTGCTGCGCACCTCGGACATGCCGGCGATGCTGGTCGAGACCGCCTTCATCTCCAATCCCGACGAAGAGCGCCGGCTGACCGATCCGGGCTACCAGCGGCGCCTGGCCGGCGCGGTGCTGGACGGGGTCAATACCTTCTTCACCCGGCAGCCGCCGCCGGGCACGCTGTTCGCCGCGCGCGCGCAGGCCGAGGCGGAAGCGGCCAGCACCGTGGCCGGCGGCAGCCGCTGAGGCGCTCGGCTATCATCGCCGGCTGATCCTCATGACGGCGCCCGCGCCGTGAGCCGTGCCGATGTCCCGTCACCGTAGCTGTCCTCCTGTTTCCGAGCCTGGCGCGAGCGTGCGGCGCCTGCCTTGCGCGTGCGCGCGGGAGGCGGCATGAGCATCCGCCAATTGCCCGAGATCCTGATCAACCAGATCGCCGCCGGCGAAGTGGTCGAGCGTCCGGCCTCGGTGGTCAAGGAACTGGTCGAGAACGCGCTGGATGCCGGCGCGCGCCGCGTGGACATCGACCTGGAGGAGGGCGGCGTGCGCCTGATCCGGATCCGCGACGACGGTGGCGGCATTCCGCCCGAGGAGTTGCCGCTGGCGGTGTCGCGGCACGCGACCAGCAAGATCGCCTCGCTCGACGACCTGGAGTCGGTCGGCACGCTCGGCTTCCGCGGCGAAGCGCTGCCGTCGATCGCCTCGGTCAGCCGCTTCACCCTGGCCTCGCGGCGCCCCGGCGACGAGCACGGCGCCGCGCTGCAGGTCGATGGCGGCAAGGTCGGGCAGGTGCAGCCGCGCGCGCAGGCGCCGGGCACCACGGTCGAGGTGCGCGAGCTGTTCTACAACGTGCCGGCGCGGCGCAAGTTCCTGCGCGCCGAACGCACCGAGCTCGGCCACATCGAGGAATGGCTGCGCTCGCTGGCGTTGGCGCGCCCGGACGTGGAGCTGCGCGTGTCGCACAACGGCAAGCCGTCGCGGCGCTACAAGCCCGGCGACCTGTACTCGGATGCGCGGCTGGGCGAGACCCTGGGCGAGGACTTCGCGCGCCAGGCGCTGCGCGTGGACCATAGCGGCGCCGGGCTGCGCCTGCACGGCTGGATCGCGCAGCCGCACTATTCGCGCGCCAGCGCCGACCAGCAGTACCTGTACGTCAACGGCCGCTCGGTGCGCGACCGCAGCGTCGCGCATGCGGTGAAGATGGCCTACGGCGACGTGCTGTTCCATGGCCGGCAGCCGGCCTACGTGCTGTTCCTGGAACTGGAGCCGGCGCGGGTCGACGTCAACGTGCACCCGGCCAAGCACGAGGTGCGCTTCCGCGATGCGCGGCTGATCCACGACTTCGTCTATCGCACGCTGCAGGACGCGCTGGCGCAGACCCGTGCCGGCAGCACGCCGACCGCGGCCGGCGAGGCCGTGCAGGCGCCGCCGCTGGCCTATGCCGGCGGTGGCTCGCCGCCGATGCCCGGCGCCGCCGGCAACAGCGGCGGCGGCGGCTACGGCGCGCAATGGCGCCCGGCGCAATCGCCGCTCGGCCTGCGCGTCAACGAAGCGCCGGCCGCCTATGCGGCGCTGTACGCCGCGCCTGCGGGCGCCGCCGACGCCGCAGCGCACATGCCGCTGCAGGCCCAGGATGCGGCCGGCGGCCTGCCGCCGACCTCGGCCGACAGCGGGGTGCCGCCGCTGGGCTACGCGATCGCGCAACTGCACGGCATCTACATCCTCGCCGAGAACGCCGAAGGCCTGATCGTGGTGGACATGCACGCCGCGCACGAGCGCATCGGCTACGAACGGCTGAAGAGCGCGCACGACGGCATCGGCCTGCATGCGCAGCCGCTGCTGGTGCCGATCACCCTGGCGGTGGGCGAGCGCGACGCCGATACCGCCGAGCGCGAGGCGGAGACGCTGGCCGCGCTCGGCTTCGAGATCACCCGCAGCGGTCCGCAGTCGCTGCACGTGCGCAGCATCCCGGCGCTGCTGGCCCAGGCCGAACCCGAAGCCCTGCTGCGCGACGTGCTGACCGACCTGCGCGAGCACGGCCACAGCCGCCGCGTCGCCGGCGCGCGCGACGAACTGCTGTCGACGATGGCCTGCCACGGCGCGGTGCGCGCCAACCGGCGCCTCACCGTGCCGGAAATGAACGCGCTGCTGCGCGACATGGAAGCCACCGAGCGCTCCGGGCAGTGCAATCATGGGCGTCCGACCTGGGCGCGCTTCACGCTGGGCGAGATCGATCGTTGGTTCTTACGGGGGCGCTGATGGGCAAGTGGGGAAGAGCGGCGGCGCTGGCAGCGCTGTTCGGGTTGGCCGCATGCGGCAAGCAGGCGCCGGCGCCGGCCGCGCCGGCGGTCGCCGACAAGGCGTTCCTGGCCGATGAGCAGCGCTGGCGCGAGCAGCGCAAGCACGAACTGCAGGCCGCCGACGGCTGGACCAGCCTGGTCGGCCTGCACTGGCTGGAATTGAAGGAGCACTACATCGGCAGCGGCCCCGGCAGCGGCATCCGCCTGGCGGTCGGGCCGGCGCGGATGGCGCTGGTGTCGCGGGTGGACGGACAGGTGTTCCTGACCCCCGAACCCGGCGCGGGGCTGAGCGTGGACGGCAAGCCGCTGCTGCGGCGCACGCGCCTGTACAGCGACCACGACGCGACGCCGAGCGTGATCGACTTCGACGGCGGCAAGGGCAAGCTGAGCCTGATCGAACGCGGCGGCCGCCATGCGCTGCGGGTCAAGCACGCCGATGCGCCGACCCGGCTCGGCTTCGCCGGGCTGAGCGATTGGCCGGCGGCCGAATCCTGGCGCATCCGCGGCCGCTTCGTGCCCAACCCGCTGGGCAAGACCCTGCCGATCGTCGACATCATCGGCGTCACCACCGAGTCGCCCAACGCCGGCGCGCTGGAATTCGAGCGCGACGGCAAGCATTTCCGCCTGGAAGCGATCGGCGAACCCGGGCGCCCGCTGTTCGTGGTGTTCGCCGACCGCACCAGCGGCCGCGGCAGCTATCCGGCCGGGCGTTTCCTGGACGTGCCGGCGCCGAACGCCGACGGCAGCGTGGTGCTGGACTTCAACCGCGCCTACAACCCGCCGTGCGCGTTCACCCCGTTCGCGACCTGTCCGCTGCCGCCGCCGGAGAACCGGCTGGACCTGGCGGTGGAGGCCGGCGAGAAGACCTACGCCGCCGCACATTGAACCGAGACTCCCGATGACGCCGATCCCGCGCCTGCTGCGCAGCCTGCTGTTGTGCCTGACCCTGTTCGCCGCCGCGCCGGCGCCGGCGCGCGCGCCGCTTCCCGCCGCCGCGCCCAGCGCGACGCCCGCGCCGCCGACGCCGCTGCTGTGGAAGGTCAGCGGGCCGCGCGGCGCGCTGTACCTGCTCGGTTCGTTCCACCTGCTCAAGCCGGAGGACTACCCGCTGGCGCACGAGGTGGATGCGGCGTACGCGGCGTCGCCGCGGCTGCTGTTCGAACTGTCGCCGCAGGACGTGGACTCGCCGCAGCTGGGCGCGCAGATGCTGCAGGCGGCGCAGCGCCAGGACGGCAAGCGCCTGCAGGACGACCTGGACGCGGCCACCTGGCAACGCCTGCGCCGCTATGCCGCCAGCCACGGCCTGCCGTTGGAGCAGATGGGCGGGTTCGAGCCGTGGTTCGTCGGCCTGAGCATCAGCATCGCCGAGATGAAGGCGCAGGGGCTGCAGGCGGACGCCGGCCTGGACCGGCATTTCATGGGCATGGCGGTCCAGGCCGGCAAGGCGGTCGAGGGACTGGAAACGGCGCAGGCGCAGATCGCGATGCTCGACGGCATGGAGCCGGTGGAGCAGAAGCAGATGCTCGTCGAGGCGCTGGACGATGCCGAGCAGGGCGCGGCGCAGACCCAGCGCCTGTACGTTGCCTGGCGCCGCGGCGACGAGCGCCTGCTGTGGCAGGACATGGGGATGGAGATGAAGCGCGACTACCCGCGCCTGTACCAGCGCATCAACGTCGATCGCAACCAGGCCTGGGTGCCGCGCCTGGAGCAGCGCCTGCGCGACGGCCAGGGCGACACGCTGGTGGTGGTCGGCGCCTTGCACCTGCTCGGCCCCGACGGCGTGGTCGAGGCGCTGCGCGCGCGTGGCTACAAGGTCGAGCGGATCTGTTCGGGCTGCCGCACATCGCAGTCGCCGCGTTCGCGCTGAGCCCGCGGCGCGGTCGTGTAGGTGGCATATGTAGGAGCGGCTTCAGCCGCGACGGGCGTTCCCGAGAAAGCCTAGGTCGCGGCTGAAGCCGCTCCTACAAAGAGGCAGGCGCCTGAAGGCGCCTGCCGCGGCGCGCTCAGCGCGCCCGCGACTTCGGTGCGGCGCCGGCGGCCGGCGGCTCGCTCGGCTTGCTGGCGCCGGCGGCGGGGCGGCCAAAACCGGTGCCGAGGTTGCGCTGGAACTCCTGCCACAGCTCCATGTTGCGCTCGGTCAGCTGGTTCATCATGGTCCACGGGGTCTGGCCGAGCAGGTTGCCCATCTGCTGGCGGAACTGCTGCTGCTGGTCCAGGAACACCTGCATGCTGCGCTCCAGGTAGTTGCCCATGAAGCCCTGCAGCGAATCGCCGTAGAACCGGATGATCTGGCTGAGCAGCTGGGTGGACAGCATCGGCTCGCCGTCCTGCTCCTGGTCGGCGATGATCTGCAGCAGCACCGCGCGGCTCAGGTCTTCGCCGGTCTTGGCGTCGCGGACCTCGAATTCCTCGCCGTCGATGATCAGCTGGCGGACGTCTTCGATGGTGATGTAGCTGGAAATCTCGGTGTCGTAGAGGCGGCGATTGGGATACTTCTTGATGATGCGGATCTCAGCCATGAAGCGTTCGCTCTGTGACGGTAGGCGCGCAGCATGGCGCAGCGCAGCAGGGCTTGCAACCGCTGCAAGTCACTGAACTCGGGCCTGGGCGCAAAAAAAATGCTGCGCAGCATGGACGCGGAGCGCGCAATGCCGGCTGCAGCATTTTCGGTAGCGTTACCTCGACTGCGCCGCCGCCGACCTGAGCGGTTCAGTCGCCTGCCGCTACCAGCCCATGTGGTGGCCGCCGTTGATGTCCAGGTTGGAGCCGGTGATCCAGGCCGCCTCCTCGGCGACCAGGAAGGCCACCGCGTAGGCGATCTCTTCCGGCTTGCCCAGGCGCCCGGTCGGGATGTCGGCGATGATCTTGGCGCGCACCTCTTCCGGTACCGACATCACCATGTCGGTGGCCACGTAGCCCGGCGACACGGTGTTGACGGTGATGCCGTAGCCGGCGTTCTCGCGCGCCAGGGAAATGGTGAAGCCGTGCATGCCGGCCTTGGCCGCGGCGTAGTTGGCCTGGCCGTACTGGCCCTTCAGGCCGTTGATCGAGCTGATCTGGATGACCCGGCCCCAGCGCTGCCTGCGCATGGCTTCGATCACCGGTCGGGTGACGTTGAACACCGAGTTGAGATTGGTGTTGATGACCTCGTGCCACTGCTCGGCGGTCATCTTGTGGAAGGTGGTGTCGCGGGTGATGCCGGCGTTGTTGATCAGCACCTCGATCGGGCCCAGCTGCCGCTCCACGTCCTGCACCAGCGCCTGCGCGTGGTCGGGCGAGGCGACGTCGCCGGCGACGATGGCGATCTCGTGGCCGCGTTCGCGCATGCGCTGCTGCCAGGCGCGCGCCTTGGCCTCGTCGCGGTAGTTGCTGGCCACGCGGTGGCCCTGCGCGGCCAGCCGTTCGCAGATGGCGGTGCCGATGCCGCCGGTACCGCCGGTGACCAGCGCAACGCGTGATGTCATGGATTCGCTCCGGATAGGGAAAGGGAGTGGGCCGCGCCGCGGCCGAAACCCCGATTCTAGTCAGCCTTGGTGTCGCTGGGGATACCGGCCGCGTTGCGCAGCGTCCGATCCTGCGCCGGCAGCCGCGCCGGCTCGAATGCGCGCAGCGCCGCGGCCAGCAACGCGGGCACCGAACCGGCACCGGCCAGCGCCGCCGGGGCCTGGCCCAGCAGCGCCCAGGCCAGGCGCAGCGCGGGCAATGGATCGGCGTCGTCCAGCGGCAGCGCGGCATGCGATTTGGACAGCTTGCGGCCGTCGCCGCCGAGCAGCAGCGGCAGGTGCAGGTAGTGCGGCGTCGGCAGGCCCAGCGCGCGCTGCAGCAGGATCTGCCGCGGCGTGGAATCGAGCAGGTCGGCGCCGCGGACCACGTCGCTGATGCCTTGCGCGGCATCGTCCACCACCACCGCCAGCTGATAGGCCCAGCAGCCGTCGGCGCGCAGCAGCACGAAATCGCCGACCTCGGCATGGACGTCCTGGGCGATGTCGCCGCGCACGCCGTCGCGAAACGCGATCGTGCTGCCCGGCGCGACCCGCAGGCGCAGTGCCGGCTGCGGCCGGGCCTGCGCGGCCACGCAGCGGTGGTGGATCCCGCCCTGCGCGGCCAGTTCGCTGCGGCTGCAACTGCACGCGAACGCGAGGCCGGCCTGCAGCAGGCGCTGCGCCGCGGCCTGGTAGATCGCGCCGCGCTCGCTCTGATACAGGATCGGACCGTCCGCCTCCAGGCCGCAGGCGCGCAGGCTGGCGAGCTGGCGCGCGGCCGCGCCGGGCACGCTGCGCGGCCGGTCCACGTCCTCCATGCGCAGCAGCCACTCGCCGCCGGCATGCCGCGCCAGCAGCCAGCTGCCGAAGGCGGCGAGCAGCGAGCCCAGGTGCAGCGGGCCGGTGGGCGAGGGCGCGAAACGGCCGCGGTAGGGAGGCGAGGGCATGGGCAAGCTGAATCGTCGGTCAGGTACGTGCTTGAATTCAAGCTGTACGCGCCGCAGATTCGAGCCAGTCCTTCCTTCTTCCGGTGCGGAGTCCACGTTCCATGTTCAATCGAATCGCCCTGTTCCTCATCACCAATCTGGCGGTGCTGGTGCTGGCCGGCATTGTCATGTCCGTGTTCGGGATCAACCCCAACCAGATGGGCGGCCTGCTGGTGATGGCCGCGCTGTTCGGCTTCGGCGGCTCGCTGGTGTCGCTGCTGCTGTCCAAGTTCATGGCCAAGCGCGCCACCGGTGCGCAGGTGATCACCGAGCCGCGCAACCACACCGAGCGCTGGCTGCTGGAGACGGTGCGGCGCCAGGCGCAGGCCGCCGGCATCGGCATGCCCGAGGTCGCGGTCTACGACGGTCCGGAGATCAATGCCTTCGCCACCGGCGCCAACCGCAACAACGCGCTGGTCGCCGTCTCCACCGGCCTGCTGCAGAACATGACCGAGGACGAGGCCGAGGCGGTGCTCGGCCACGAGATCAGCCATGTCGCCAACGGCGACATGGTGACGATGGCGCTGCTGCAGGGCGTGCTGAACACCTTCGTGATCGTGCTGGCGCGGGTGGTCGGCGGGGTGGTGGACGGCTATCTGTCCGGCAACCGCGACGGCCGCCGCGGCCTGGCCTACTACGCGATCGTGATGGTGCTGGAGCTGGTGTTCGGCCTGTTCGCGACGATGATCGCGATGTGGTTCTCGCGCTACCGCGAGTTCCGCGCCGACGCCGGCGGCGCCAGCCTGGCCGGGCGCGGCAAGATGATCGCGGCGCTGCAGCGGCTGGAACTCAACCACGGGCAGAGCACGCTGCCGTCGCAGGTGCAGGCGTTCGGCATCGCCGGCGGCCTGGGTCAGGGCCTGCGCAAGCTGTTCATGAGCCATCCGCCGCTGTCCGAGCGCATCGCCACGCTGCGCGCCTCGCACACAAACGCGACGGTGAGCTGACCGCCGCCGGCTGGCGCCCCTCCCGGGATTGCGCGTCGCCGAACCCGAATCGCCGCCTGCAGCCACCAGTCGGCTCAGACAACGCCAGGCAGGTCACCCCGCCTGGCGTTGCTTTTTGCAGGATCGCGTGGATTTGCAGGATCGCGTGGAACGGCCTGGCCGCTGCCGTTGCGAATCCCCATCCCCAATCCCGAATCCCGGCCTTCAAGCAAAATCGAACGTCATCCCCGGCCCGGCCAGGCCGACGAACTCGCCCTGCACATAGTCGACGCCGGCGCTGAACAGCAGGCTCATCGAGGTGGCGTCGGCGACGAACTCGGCGATGGAGCGGATGCCGGCCGATTGCGCGCGCTCGGTGATCTCGCGGATCTTTTCCTGGTGCTCGCGGGTCTGCGCCAGGTCCTGGGTGAAGCCGCGGTCCAGTTTCAGGAACGAGGGCTGGAAGTGCGCCAGCAGCTGGAACGAGTCCAGGCCCGAACCGAACTGCTCCAGCCCGACCTTGCACCCCAGCGCGGTGGCATCGGCCAGGAACTGCTGCGCGTTGCGCAGGTGGGTGAACACCTTGGCCTCGGGCGTCTGCATCCACAGGCGCTCGCCGGGAACGCCGTGCGCGGCCAGTTCGCGCCGGATCAGCTCCACCATCTGCTGATCGGCGAAGGCGTCGGGGCTGATCTTGACCATCAGGCTGGTGGCGTGGCCGGCGCGCTGGCGCTCGCCGATCACCGCGATCGCGCGCGACACCACCCAGCGGTCGATCTCGGCCATCAGCCCGTGATCGGCGGCGATGCCGAGGAAGGTGGTCGGGCCGATGATCTCGTCGTTGCGCTCCAGGCGCAGGTAGGCCTCGTACAGTTCGTGCGTCTCGCCCTGCAGGTTCAGCACCGGCTGGTAGTGCAGCAGGAAACCGTCGCCGGCCAGCGCCTCGCGCAGGTGCTGGACCCAGCGCTGGATGCGTTCTTCCTCGACCCGGTCGGCGGCGCCGGGATCGAAGATCTTGCAGGCGTTGCCGCCCAGTTCGATCGTGGCCTGCACGTTTTCGCTGGCGCGGGCCAGGACCTGGCCGACGCTGGCGATCTTCTCGCCGATCTGCACGCCGCCGATGCTGACGGTGACCGTGGCCGAACGCTCGCCCACGCTGAACACGTGCGCGGCGTAGGCGTTGAGCAGGCGCTCGGCCTGCGCCGAGGTGCGCGCGTAGTCGCCCTGCAGCAGCAGCGCGAAGTTGTGCTCGCCGAAGCGCGCGGCCTGCACGTCGCCGTCGATCGCCGCGGCCAGGTGCTGGGCCAGCGCCGCCACCAGCGCGTCGGCCGAGTCCAGGCCGATGTCGGCCAGCAGCCGCGTGTAGTGGTCGGGCTCGACCAGCAGGAAGCCGTAGTGGCCGGCGCCGCGGCCGACCTGGGCCACGGCGTTCTCCAGCGCCAGCATGAAGGTCGGGCGGTTGAGCAGGCCGGTGACCTGGTCGCGCTGGCGCAGGTCCTCGACCTCGCGCGCCAGTTCCGGATCGAATTCCTCGCGGCGGCGGAACACCACCTGCACGCAGGCCTCGCCTTCGTAGCTGGCGGTGGCGAACTCCATCGTCGCCGGGAAGCTCTCGCCCTCCATGGTGCGCGCGTCGACCTGGTACTGCGCCGGCGGCGGTTCGCCCTTGCCCAGCGACTTCAGCAGCTGCTTGAATTCCTCCACGTGCTGCGGCGCGACCATGTCCAGCAGCGAGACGCCCTCGACGTCGTCGAACGAGTCGAACCCGAACATCTCCAGGTAGGCGTCGTTGGCGCGGATGTGCATGCCTTCGTGGATGTAGGCGATCGGGTCGCGCGAGGAGGCGATCAGCGCATCGCAGCGGCGCTCGGTCTCGCGCATCTGCGCCTCGATCCGGCGCAGGCCGCGGCGCGCGTGCAGGTCGGCCCAGGTGTTGCGCACCACCGACAGCAGGTGCTCGGGGCGCTGGCGCAGCGCGATCGCGCGCGCGCCGCCGGCCACCGCCTCGACCCATTCGTTCTCGTCGATGCGGTCGGCGAGCAGGATCACCGGGATGTCCTTGCCGCTGGCGCCGACGCGCTGCAGCACCTGCGACAGCGGGATGGCCTGCGACGGCGCGCTCAGCACCAGGTCGATCGGCTGCGCGGCGAGCATGGCGCCGAGTTCTTCCGCGTGCTGCGGCCGCGACGGCCGTACCGCGATGCCGCTGTTGCGCAGGCTGCTGACGATCGCTTCGGCGTTTTCACCGCTGTCGTCGACGATCATCAGGCGCAGGGTGATGTCTTTGCCTGTTTGCATGAAGCCTCCCGGAGACGGGGTTTAATACACGATGCCCGCAGCGGCGTCCATGTGTGGCCGGGATTGGGGAGTCGGGATTGGGGATTCGCAGCGGCGCGCTTCGATGTTTGTGCTCCGCCTCGGGCAGCCCGCGAACGTTCAGGCAAGGCGGTCCCGCCCTTGCCAATCCCCAATCCCGAATCCCCAATCCCGGCCCTCAGGCCACCCCGCCGGCGGCATGGCCCGAGGCCCAGGCCCACTGGAAGTTGTAGCCGCCCAGCCAGCCGGTCACGTCCAGCACCTCGCCGACGAAGTACAGGCCGGGCACCTTGCGCGACTCCATCGTCGACGACGACACCTCGCCGGTGTCCACGCCGCCCAGGGTGACCTCGGCGGTGCGGTAGCCCTCGGTGCCGCTGGCCACCAGCGGCCAGCTGCCGAGCAGCGCCGCGGCGGCGCGCAGCTGCGGTTCGTCGAGCTGGCGGACCGGCTTGTCCGGCAGCCACACCTCGCACAGCCGCTGCGCGAAGCGGCGCGGCAGCGCCTCGCCCAGCACCGTGCGCAGCTCGGCGGCGCCGCGCAGGCGCTTCTGTTCGCGCAGCCACGCGGCCGCGTCCTGCCCGGGCAGCAGGTCCAGGCGCAGGTCGTCGCCGGGCTGCCAGTACGAGGAGATCTGCAGGATCGCCGGGCCGCTGATGCCGCGGTGGGTGATCAGCATGGAGTTGCGGAAGCTGGCGCCGTTGCAGCTGGCCTCGACCGGCAGCGCCAGTCCGGACAGGTCCTGCAGCCGTTCCTGGTGCTTGCCGCTGAGGGTCAGCGGCACCAGCCCGGCGCGGGTCGGCAGCACCGCGTGGCCGAACTGGCGGGCCAGTTCGTAGCCGAAGCCGCTGGCGCCCAGGCTTGGAATGGACAGCCCGCCGCTGGCCACGACCAGCGAGGCGGCGTGCACCGGGCCCTCGTCGCTGTCGATGCGGAAGCCCTCGCTGCCGCGCTCCACGCCGTGCACGCCGCACTGGGTCCGGATGTCGACCCCGGCCGCCTCGCATTCGTCCACCAGCATGCGCACGATCTGCTTGGAGGAGATGTCGCAGAACAGCTGGCCCAGTTCCTTCTCGTGGTAGGCGATGGCGTGGCGCTCGACCATCCCGACGAAATCGGCCGGGCGGTAGCGCGCCAGCGCCGACTTGCAGAAGTGCGGGTTGGCGGACAGGAAATTGCCCGGGCCGGTGCCGGTATTGGTGAAGTTGCAGCGCCCGCCGCCGGACATCAGGATCTTCTTGCCGACCTTGTTGGCGTGCTCGATCACCCGCACGCGGCGCCCGCGGCGGCCGGCGGTCAGCGCGCACATCAGCCCGGCGGCGCCGGCGCCGATGACCGCGACGTCGACCCGGATCGGCTCGGCGCGCGCGCTCATGCCGCGGCTTTGCGCACCGTCGGGGTGAAGGTGACGCTGCCGTCGTCGCCGAGCAGCTGCACTTCGCCGTCCTGGATCACCACGTCGAAGCGCATGCTGCGCTGGATCAGTTCGGCCGCCGCCGCGACCGCCTCGCCGGGCAGGTCGAGCACCTGCAGCGGCTTGAGCTTGAGCAGGCCGGAGGCGTTCTTCTCCCACCAGATGTCGGCGACGCGGCCGCCGTAGTTGACCACCACCACGTCGCGGGCGCGGCCGCAGGCCTTGCGGATGCGCGATTCGTCGGGCTGGCCGACCTCGATCCACTGCTCGATCGCGCCGGTGTAGTCCATCCGCCACAGGTCCGGCTCGTCGTCGCTGCTCAGGCCCTTGCCGAACAGCAGGCGTTCCTCGGCGAACAGGGCGAAGGTCAGCAGCCGCGCCATCAGCCGCTGGTCGGTCTCGGACGGGTGCTGGGCCAGGGTCAGCGCATGCGCCGCGTAGTAGCCGCGGTCCATGTCGGAAATCTGCAGGTCGGCCTTGCGGAGGGTGGCGGTGAGGGCCATGCGGCTACCGGGATCAAAGGGCGGCCATGATAATGCGTGGCGATGTCCGATCCCCGTCCGCCGTCCGCATTGATTCCGGCCCCGAGCCGCTGGCAGCTGCCGCCGGGGCCATGGCCGACGCTGCTGGACGGCCTGTGCGCGCGCTTTCCGCAGATATCGCGAGCGCAGTGGCAGGACCGCTTCGCGCGCGGGCGGGTGCAGGACGGGCATGGCCTGTCGTTGCCGGCGTCGCTGCCGTACCGGGTCGGGCTGGAAGTGCGCTATTTCCGCGAGGTCGCCGACGAGGCGCCGATCGCCGGGGTGGAGCGGATCGTCCATGCCGACGCGCACCTGGTGGTGGTCGACAAGCCGCACGGGCTGCCGGTGACTCCGTCCGGGCGCTACGTGCGCGAGACCTTGCTGGCGCGGCTGGTGGCGCGGCTGGGCAACCCGGCGCTGGTGCCGCTGCACCGCCTGGACCGCGCCACCGCCGGGCTGGTGCTGTTCTCGGCCGATCCGGGCAGCCGCGCCGCCTACCAGGCGCTGTTTCGCGAGCGGCGCATCGCCAAGGCCTACCAGGCGCTGGCCCCGGCCTTGCCGGGACAGGCGTTTCCGCTGCTGCGCGCGAGCCGGCTGGTGCGCGGCGAGCCGTTCTTCCGCATGGCCGAGGCGGACGGCGAGGCCAACAGCCTGACCCGGATCGAGGTGCTGGACGCGCCCGACGGACCGCTGTGGCGCTATGCGCTGACGCCGGTGACCGGGCGCAAGCACCAGCTGCGCGTGCACATGGCCGCGCTGGGCGCGCCGATCCTGGGCGACGCGCTGTATCCGCGGCTGCGCACGGAGGAGGGCGCAGCCGACGGCACGCTGCACTTGCTGGCCTGCGGGCTGGCGTTCGACGATCCGCTCAGCGGCCAGGCGCGCCGCTTCGCCAGCTCGCAGACCCTGGCTTGGCCGGCGGCTTGGGCGTCGTGATCTGTCTTATTCCTTCGAATCGCTCCGCGCCGGACCCTCACCCCAACCCCTCTCCCGACGGGAGAGGGGCTAATGCCAGCGCGGCTGTTTCCCTTCTAGAAGGTGGCCCGCAGGGCCGGATGAGGGTACGGCGGAGCCTCGTGGGCCTGAGTCAGCGAGGCGCTTCGCGCCGGACCCTCACCCTAACCCCTCTCCCGGTGGGAGAGGGGCTTCGTGCCCGTGGCGAGGCGGCGGCACTGGGCAACGGTTAAGTACGCCAGCGCCCTGGGCGGCTGAATGCGCTGCCAGGGGAGGGGGTCTGCGCAATCGGCGCAGAACGGCAGCCGTATCGGCCGTGCCAGTCGGAACTTTATGCCTGGGTTCAGCTTCTTTGTGGGCGATCTCGGTTTGTCTACACAAACTTGTCGCTTTTTGCGGACGACCCGCGTATGGTGCATCCCACTGTGTTTGCTAGGGTCACCGTGAATCGTGGCCTGGTGCAGTTGATCTCGCGATCCGCTTCATCGTTCCGCTTTACCAACGCCTGCAACTCAGTCTCGGCCCCGATACCCGGTGGCTGCGATTTTCTTCAATTCAATGTTTCAGGAGTTAGTAATGTCTGATCGTCAGAGCGGTACCGTGAAGTGGTTCAACGATGCCAAGGGCTTCGGCTTCATCACCCCGGAAAGCGGCCCGGACCTGTTCGTGCACTTCCGTGCCATCCAGGGCACCGGCTTCAAGTCGCTGCAGGAAGGCCAGAAGGTGACCTTCGTCGCCGTCCAGGGCCAGAAGGGCATGCAGGCTGACCAGGTGCAGGCCGTCTAATTTAGACGCCAGCTACCGCAAGGTCGCCAGAACGCCGGAAGCGCAAGCTTCCGGCGTTTTTTATTTGTCCGCGCGTGGCGGGCCGCGCAGTGGCCACGCTATCCCCGGCCGGCCGATCGCCGCGCCAACGCAGGAAGCCGCTCCAGGCCGGTCTGCGCATGTGCACCGCGACCTGCATGGCCGACCGCTTCAGGCATGCGCGCGTGGGCGGAACGGATTCAAGGCCGGCCGCAAGCGTCTGCCCGGCATCGTCGGCGCCTGGACCGCGATGCGCGCCGGCCGCAGTCGCGATCCATGCACAGGCCCGGCTACCATGGCCGGCCCCGCGTTCTCGGAGCCGCTGCCATGATCACCGTGCATCACCTCAACCAGTCCCGTTCCCAGCGCGTGCTGTGGCTGCTGGAGGAACTGGCGCTGCCCTACCAGGTGGTCAAGTACCAGCGCGACAAGCAGACCATGCTGGCGCCGCCGGAACTGCGCGCGATCCATCCGCTGGGCAAGTCGCCGGTGCTGGTCGACGATGGCCACGTGCTGGCCGAATCCGGCGCGATCCTCGATTACCTGGTGGAGCGCTACGACACCGAACGCGCGCTGTCGCCGTCGCCGCAGCCGCTGGAGGCGCCCGAGCGCCTGCGCTACCGCTACTGGATGCACTATGCCGAGGGCTCGGCGATGCCGCCGCTGCTGATGAGCCTGGTGTTCGGGCGCATCCGTTCGGCGAAGATGCCGTTCTTCGCGCGGCCGATCGCCCGCGCCATCGTCGACAAGGCGGTGAACAGCTTCGTCGGCCCGCAACTGAAGCTGCACCTGGACTGGATGGAGCGCGAGTTGGCGGCCAGCGGCTGGTTCGCCGGCGACCGCTTCACGGCGGCCGACGTGCAGATGAGCTTCCCGGTGCAGGCCGCGGCCGCGCGCGCCGGCCTGCAGGCCTATCCGAACCTGGCCGGCTTCGTGCAGCGCATCGAGCAGCGCCCGGCCTACCAGCGCGCGCTGCAGCAGGGCGGGCCGTTCGAGCTGCTCGGCGGCGGCAAGGCCGGCTAGGACCGGATGGCGCGCCCTTGGGCCATGCCGCGGCCGGTCATGGCAGCGGCGCGCGCGGTTGGCACTGGCGCACGAAGGCGATGCTGTCGGCCATGACCGGCAACGCCGGATCGTCCTTGCGCAGCGCCAGCGCCAGGCGCAGATGGCCGACGCCGGGGTAGGTCTTCAGTTCGGTGGGTACGCCGACGCGTTGCAGCGCGGCCTGCAGCGAGCGGCTGTCGCGCGGTTCCACCACGCGGTCGGCATCGCCGTGCAGCAGCAGGGCCGGGGGTTCGTCGCCATCGACGAAGGCCACCGGCTGCGAGCGCCGCTGCTGCGCCGGATCGCGGCCGAACATGCCGATCAGGTCGGGATCGGTCAGCGGCAGGAAGTCGTAGGGACCGGCCAGGCCGACCAGGCCGCACAGCTGCCGCGGCGACAGGCCCTGCGCCTGCAGCCAGCGGCCGTCGCTGGCCAGCAGCGCGGCCATGTGCGCACCGGCGGAGTGCCCCATCAGCACCATCCGGCGCGGGTCGCCGCCATGCTCGGCGGCATGGCGCTGGCTCCAGGCCACCGCGGCGGCGGCGTCGTGCATGAAGCCGTCCAGGGTCACCTGCGGGTATTTGCGGTAGTCGGGCACGATCGCGACCACGCCGTGGCGCGCCAGCGCCTCGCCGGCCCAGCGGTATTGCTGGCGGTTGCCGGTCTTCCAGGTGCCGCCGTGGAAGAACACCACCACCGGGGCCTCGTGCGCCGTCGCCGGGCGATAGACGTCCAGCTTCAGACCATGCTCCGCATCGAACACGATGCCGCGTTGCTCGCTCAGCCCATGGCGCGCGGAGCCGGCGTTGAGGCCGCCGAAGAACACGCTGCTGCAGGCCGAGACCAGCAGCGAGGACAGCGCGACCAGCAGGTGGCGGGGCCAGCGCGGCGGCGGCGGCGAACGTTCGGACATGGGCGGTACCTGTGGGAAAAGAGCGGGAAGCATGCCGCATGCGCATGTCGCTGGCGGGTGCATGGCGTCGGCGGCGTTGTTGGCAACTACGCAGCAGGCGCTGCCGCGGATGCGTGTCCGGCGCTGCGGTTCGCTGCGCCTGCTGACGCTGTCGCGAGAGCTGTGGGCGTGCCTGGGTATGTGGTGAAGGGTGCGGGCGCAGCTTCGTGCACCCAACTTTGCGAGTCGCTTCGCGCCGTACCCTCACCCCAACCCCTCTCCCGGGGGGAGAGGGGCTATGCACCGCGGCTGTTCCTTCTCCCATCGGGACCAGGGCCCCTTTTCGGGGGAAGGTGGCCCGCAGGGCCGGATGAGGGTACGGGCGCAGCCTCGTGCACCCAACTTTGCGAGTCGCTTCGCGCCGTACCCTCACCCCAACCCCTCTCCCGGGGGGAGAGGGGCTATGCACGCGCGGCTGTTCCTTCTCCCATCTGGACCATGGCCCCCTTTTCGGGGAAAGGTGGCCCGAAGGGCCGGATGAGGGTACTGACGCAGCTTCGTGCGCCCAGACCCAGCGAGTCGCGTCGCGCCTTACTTTCACCACAACCGCTTTCTCCCACAGGGACTCCCTGCGCTCGCCGAGGGGAGAGGGGCTGTAAGCTGGCGCGTATGTCTCCATTGCGCTTCGACAACCGTTTCACCGCCGAACTGCCCGCCGATCCCGAGCGCGGCCCGCGCCTGCGCGAGGTGTTGGGCGCGCTGTGGTCGGAGGTCGCACCGACGCCGGTGGCCGCGCCGCAGCTGCTGGCGCATTCGCGCGAGGTGGCGGCGATGCTCGGCTTCCCCGAACAGGACGTCCTGACGCCGCAGTTCGCCGAGGTCTTCGCCGGCAACGCGCTCTACCCGGGCATGCGGCCCTACGCGGCGAACTACGGAGGCCACCAGTTCGGGCACTGGGCCGGGCAGCTCGGCGACGGCCGCGCGATCGCGCTGGGCGAGGCGCTGGGCGCGGACGGGCGGCGCTGGGAACTGCAGCTCAAGGGCGCCGGCCGTACCCCGTATTCGCGCGGCGCCGATGGCCGCGCGGTGCTGCGCTCGTCGATCCGCGAATTCCTGTGCAGCGAGGCGATGCACCATCTCGGCGTCCCCACCACGCGCGCGCTGAGCCTGGTCGCCACCGGCGAGCGCGTGGTGCGCGACATGTTCTACGACGGCCATCCGCGCGCCGAGCCGGGCGCGGTGGTATGCCGGGTGGCGCCGTCGTTCGTGCGCTTCGGCAGTTTCGAACTGCCGGCCGCGCGCGGCGACACGGTCTTGCTGCGGCAACTGGCCGACTTCGTCATCGACCGCGATTTCCCCGAACTGCGCACGCGCGGCGCCAACCGCTACGCCGACTGGTTCGGCGAGGTCTGCACGCGTACCGCGACGATGGTGGCGCACTGGATGCGGGTCGGCTTCGTGCATGGGGTGATGAACACCGACAACATGTCGATCCTGGGTTTGACCATCGACTACGGGCCGTACGGCTGGATCGACGACTACGACCCGGACTGGACGCCGAACACCACCGATGCGCAGGGCCGCCGCTACCGCTTCGGCACCCAGCCGCAGATCGCGTCCTGGAACCTGACCCGGCTGGCGCAGGCGCTGGCGCCGCTGTTCGCCGAGGTCGCGCCGCTGCAGGCCGGGCTCGAGCGCTTTCGCCAGGCGTACGCGCAGGCCGAGCGCGACACCACCGCCGCCAAGCTCGGCCTGGCCGACTGCGGCGAGGCCGATGTGGCGCTGATGCAGGACCTGCTGCAACTGCTGCAACAGGGCGAGGTGGACATGACCCTGTGGTTCCGCGGGCTGAGCGCAGAGCAGGTGCCGGCGCTGGCGGGCTTGGCCGATGCCTTCTACGACCCGGCCAGGCTGGCCGCGCAGGCGCCGGCGTTCGAGGCCTGGCTGGCGCGCTATGCGCGGCGGCTGCAGGCCGATCCGCTGCCGGCGGCCGCGCGCGCGGCGAAGATGCGTGCAGCCAATCCACGCTACGTACTGCGCAACTATCTGGCGCAGCAGGCGATCGATCGCGCCGAGCAGGGCGATGCCGAGGGGATCGCCGACCTGCTGGAGGTGATGCGCCGGCCCTACGAGGAGCAGCCGGGGCGCGAGGCGTTCGCGGCGCGGCGCCCGGACTGGGCGCGCGAGCGCGCCGGGTGTTCGATGCTGTCGTGCAGTTCCTGACGATGCGCGACATGCCGTAGCAGGGGCTTCAGCCCCGACGCCTTGCCGGTAAGGCGTCGGGGCTGAAGCCCCTCCTGCAGTAGCGAGCGGTCCGTTGCGGCAGGCCTGCCGCAATCGCCGCGACAGCCCCTGGCGCGGCGTCAGCGCGTCGCCGCGGCGCGGTAGCCCCAGGCGGCGAGGAAGCTGGTCACCACTTCCGCGGCCAGCGCCTGCTGGCTGTCCTGGTCGGGGGCCTGCCCGTTGAGCATCGCGCCGGGGTAGGCGTAGCCGATCGCCGCGCCGATGAAGGCGCTGGCGGCCAGCGCGGGCGAGGCCACGCGCACGTCGCCGCGCGCATCCAGCCTCTGCAGCAGCTCGCTCAGGCGCTGGCGCAGGCGCCCGGTACGGCGCTGGTGCATCGACTGCAGCAGGTCCGGCATCTGCGCGCTGGCCTGCACCAGCAGCCGGTGCAGGCGCAGCGAGGACGGCGCGTACAGGTGCGCCTGCACGGTCAGCGCGATCTGCTGCAGCGCACGCGGCAGGTCCTGCGAGGCCGCATCGCCGATGTTCTCCAGCTGCGCCTGCAGTTCCTCGTTCAGCGCCTCGAACACCTGCATCAGCAGCTCGGCCTTGCTGGAGAAATGGTTGTACAGGCTCTGCCGGGTCAGCCCGGCGTGCAGCGCGATCTGCTCCAGCGAGACCTCCAGGCCGTGCTCCAGCAGCAGTTCGCGGGCGGCGCGCAACAAGCGCGGCCGCGCCAGCGCCGGGCGCCCGCGCTGGCGCCCGGCCGGCGCAATCGCGCGCGCTTCCGGCGTCGCCGGGGCGGCGCTAGACACCGTGGTGCGGGCGATTGTGCGATCCTTCATGCTTATTTATTTGTCTTTAAGTAAATTAAATAATCCTCCCCCCAGCTTCCAGGATCAAGCGCATGCCCGCGCCTTTCGCCCAGCGTTCTCGCCGCACGCTGTCGCTGCTGCTGTCCCTCGCTCTCGTCACGCTCGCCGGTTGCAAGGGCGAGCGCACTGCGCCGCCGGCGCAGGCCAGGACCGTGGGGGTGGTGACGCTGCAGCCGCAAAGCGTGCCGCTCAGCGCCGAACTGGCTGGGCGTACCGCCGCCTCCGAGGAATCCGAGGTGCGCCCGCAGGTCGGCGGGGTGCTGCGCAAGCGGCTGTTCGAGGAGGGCGCGATGGTGCGCGCCGGGCAGCCGCTGTTCCAGATCGAGCCGACCCTGTACCAGGCCGCCGCCAACGAGGCGCAGGCCAACCTGGCCACCGCCGAGGCCACGCTGACCACCGCCAAGCTGCGTGCCGAGCGCTATCGCGAACTGGGCAAGACCCGGCTGGCCGCGCAGCAGGACGTGGACGACGCCCAGGCCACCTACCAGGAGGCGCTGGCCAGCCGCGACGCCAACCGCGCCGCGCTGGACACCGCGCGCACCCAACTGCGCTTCGCCACGGTGGAGGCGCCGATCAGCGGGCGCATCGGCCGCGCGCGGGTGACCCCGGGCGCGCTGGTCACCGCCAGCCAGGCCGATGCCATCGCCAAGATCCAGCAGCTGGACCCGATGAACGTGGACATCACCCAGTCCGGCAGCCAGTTCCTGGCGCTGCGCCGCGCGATCGCCGACGGCGGGGTGCAGCCGGCCACCGCCGAAGTGCGCCTGAAACTGTCCGACGGCAGCGACTACCCGCTGCCGGGCACGCTGCAGTTCGCCGACATCGATGTCGAGGAGACCACCGGCAGCGTGACCCTGCGCGCGCGCTTCCCCAATCCCGACGCGCAGCTGCTGCCGGGCATGTACGTGCGCGCGATCGTCGGCCAGGGCATCCGCCAGCAGGCGCTGCTGGTGCCGCAGGCGGCGGTGGACCGTACCCCGCGCGGCGACGCCCAGGCCTGGGTGGTGGGCGCGGACAACATCGTGCGCCAGCGCCAGTTCACCACGCTGCGCGCGGTCGGCGACCGCTGGCTGGTCGGCGACGGGCTCAAGCCCGGCGAGCGGGTGGTGGTGGAAGGCCGGCAGGGGCTCAGCGACGGCGCCAAGGTGACGGTCAAGCCGGCCGCCGCTGCCGCCGGCCAGGGCTGATCCGGCATGCTCGCGCGCTTCTTCATCGCCCGCCCGATCTTCGCCTGGGTGCTGGCGATCTGCATCATGGCCGCCGGCGCCATCGCCGTGTTCACCCTGCCGGTGGAGCAGTATCCGGACATCGCCCCGCCCGGGGTCAACGTCACCGCGACCTACAACGGCGCCTCGGCGCAGACGGTGGAGGACAGCGTCACCCAGGTGATCGAGCAGCAGATCAAGGGCATCGACCACCTGCTGTACTTCTCCTCGACCAGTTCCTCGTCCGGGCAGGCGCGGATCAGCATCACCTTCGACCAGGCCGCCAATCCCGACATCGCCCAGGTGCAGGTGCAGAACGCGGTCAACCAGGCGCTCAACCGCCTGCCGCAGGAAGTGCAGCAGCAGGGCGTGACCGTGGCCAAGTCGCAGGGCGACAGCCTGATGGCGGTGGCGCTGTACGACAGCACCGACCGGCTGGACAACGTCGACATCTCCGACTACCTGATCAGCACCCTGCAGGACCCGATCAGCCGCATCAACGGCGTCGGCGAGATCAACGTGTTCGGCGCGCAGTACGCGATGCGCATCTGGATGGACCCGCACAAGCTCAACGCCTACAAGCTGATGCCCGGCGACGTGCGCAGCGCGATCGAGGCGCAGAACACGCAGGTCACCGCCGGCGAACTCGGCGCGCTGCCCACCGGCGCCGACCAGCAGCTCAACGCCACGGTGACCGCGCAGTCGCGGCTGCAGACCCCGGAGCAGTTCCGCGCCATCATCCTGGCCACCCAGCCCGACGGCTCCAGCGTGCACCTGGGCGACGTGGCGCGGGTGGAGATCGGCGCCGAGAACTACCAGAACAGCGCCACGCTCAACGGCCATCCGGCGTCCGGCTTCTCGGTGACGCTGTCCTCCGGCGCCAATGCGGTGGCCACGTCCGACGCGGTGCGCGCCACCATCGAGCGGCTCAAGCCGACCTTCCCGCCGGGCATGGAAGTGGCCTATCCGCGCGACAGCACGCCGTTCGTGCGGATCTCGATCGAGGGCGTGGTGCACACCCTGGTCGAGGCGATCGTGCTGGTGGTGGTGGTGATGTTCCTGTTCCTGCAGAACGGCCGCGCCACGCTGATCCCGGCGATCACCGTGCCGGTGGTGCTGCTGGGCACGTTCGGCATCCTCGCCGCGGCCGGCTTCACCATCAACACGCTGACCCTGTTCGCGATGGTGCTGGCGATCGGCCTGCTGGTGGACGACGCCATCGTGGTGGTGGAGAACGTCGAGCGGATCATGCACGAGCAGCATCTGCCGCCGCGCGAGGCGACCGAGCAATCGATGGGCGAGATCACCGGCGCGCTGATCGGCATCACCGTGGTGCTGGGGGCGGTGTTCCTGCCGATGGCGTTCTTCGGCGGCTCCACCGGCATCATCTACCGCCAGTTCTCGATCACCATCGCCTCGGCGATGGCGCTGTCGGCGCTGGTCGCGCTGACCCTGACCCCGGCGCTGTGCGCGACCCTGCTCAAGCCGGTGGAAAAGGAGCGCCAGCTCGGACGCTTCTTCCGCTGGTTCAACCGCGGCGTGGAGCGCAGCCAGCACGCCTACCAGCGCCGGCTCGGCACGCTGCTGCGGCAGCCGCGGCGCTGGATGGCGCTGTACGCGGTGATCGTGCTGGCGATGGCGGCGCTGTACGTGCGCATGCCGACCGGTTTCCTGCCGGTGGAGGACCAGGGCCAGGTGCAGATCCAGTTCACCACGCCCGAGGGCACGCCGCTGGCCAGGACCGAGGCGCTGGGCCGGCGCATCAACGATTACTTCATGGCCCACGAGAAGAACAACATCACCGCGGTCTTCATGGTGATCGGGCGCAACAACGCCGGCACCGGGCAGAACGCCGGCCAGGCCTTCGTCGCGCTGCGGCCCTGGGGCGAGCGCAACCGCGACAACACCGCGCAGGCGATCATCGACCGCGCCAATGCGTATTTCCGCGGCACCGCCGACGCCAAGATCAGCGTGCTGTCGCCGCCGGCGGTGCGCGGCCTGGGCCAGTCCAGCGGCTTCGAGCTGTGGATCCGCGACAGCGACGGTGCCGGCCGTCCGGCCTTGCTGAAGGCGCAGCAGCAGGTGTTGAAGGAGGCCGGCGACGATCCGCAGCTGACCGCGGTGCGGCTCAACGGCCTGGGCGACAAGGCGCAGCTGCAGGTGGACATCGACCAGGCCCAGGCCAGCGCGCTGGGCCTGGCGCAGGGCGACATCAACGCCACCCTGTCCACCGCCTGGGGCGGCAGCTACGTCAACGACTTCCTCGACCGCGGCCGGGTCAAGCGTGTCTACGTGCAGGGCGATGCGCCGTACCGCTCGCTGCCGGAAGACATCGGCCAGTGGTACGTACGCGGCAAGGACGGGCAGATGGCGCCGTTCGCCAGCTTCGCCAGCACCCACTGGACCCGCGGGCCGCAGCTGCAGCAGCGCTTCAACGGCCTGCCGGCGGCGCAGATCCAGGGCGGCGCCGCGGCCGACAGCAGTTCCGGCGAGGCGATGCAGCGGATGCAGGCGCTGGTCGCCAAGCAGCAGGGCTTCGACCTGCAGTGGAGCGGCCTGTCCTACCAGGAGCAACTGTCCAGCAACCAGACCCTGTGGCTGTACACCGCCTCGATCCTGTTCATTTTCCTGTGCCTGGCGGCGTTGTACGAGAGCTGGTCGATCCCGGTGGCGGTGCTGCTGGTGATTCCGCTGGGCGTGCTCGGCACGGTCACCGCGACCACCCTGGCCGGTTTCGTCAACGACATCTATTTCCAGGTCGGCCTGCTGACCACGATCGGCCTGTCGGCGAAGAACGCGATCCTGATCGTGGAGTTCGCCGAGGCCGAGCAGCGCGCCGGGCGGCCGCTGCTGGACGCGGCGCTGGAAGGCGCGCGGCTGCGCCTGCGGCCGATCGTGATGACCTCGCTGGCGTTCGTCGCCGGCGTGCTGCCGCTGGCGCTGTCCACCGGCGCGGGCGCGTCCAGCCGCCGCGAGATCGGGGTCAGCGTGATCGGCGGCATGGTCTCGGGCACCTTGCTGGCGGTGCTGCTGGTGCCGCTGTTCTTCGTGCTGGTGCGCGGCCTGCTGCATGGCCGGGCAGGGGATGGCCAGGCCGCCCCGGCCGGCTGAGTGGCGGTGAACGGGTAAGGCGGTGGCGCTGCGCGGCGCCGCCTTGCGCCTTAAAATGGGCGCCTCCCCACGCTTCGATGTCCCGATGAACGAGTCTTCCTGCTGCGGCGCGCCCGGCGACGTGCCGGCCCACTGGTCCGGCCACATCCGCGATATCGCCGATTTCCCGAAGCCGGGCATCGTGTTCAAGGACATCACCCCGCTGCTGGCCGACGGCCCGGATTTCGCCTCGGCGCTGGACGAGATGGCGCGTCCCTGGCGCACCACGCCGCTGGATGCGGTGCTGGGCATCGAGTCGCGCGGCTTCATCTTGGGCGCGGCGCTGGCGCACGAGCTGCGCACCGGTTTCGTGCCGATCCGCAAGCCGGGCAAGCTGCCGGGCAGGACGGTGACCCAGGACTACGCGCTGGAATACGGCAGCGACCGCATCGAGATGCACGCCGACGCGCTGCCGGCCGGCGCGCGGGTGCTGATCGTCGACGACGTGCTGGCCACCGGCGGTACCCTGCGCGCGGCGCTGTCGCTGGCGCGGCAGCTGCAACTGGAGATCGTCGGCGCGGCGGTGCTGGTCGAACTGCAGGCGCTGCAGGGACGCGAACGCTGGAGCGAGGAAGTGCCGCTGCTGGCGACGCTGACGTATTGAGCGCGAACCGGTGCGGGTAGCCGTCGTGCGCGGGGCCAGCGCATCGGGTGCGACGATGCCGACCGGCCACCGCGGCAGCGACGATCGAGCCGGGTGACCGCTCGACGGCGGTCGATGTCGATCCGCGGCTGAATGTGTCAACGCCGCGCATTCGCCGGCGAACTTCGCGGCTTACCGTTTCCCGCATGCGATCGGCATGCGACGGGTGGTGGCACGATGAACGGACAAACGCTCTTGCTGGCCTCGGCGGCCGCGTTCGCGTTGGCCAAGCTGGTCTCGGCACTGCTCGTGGCGATCTGGCCGGGCGGTGCGGCGGCGATCGCCGCTTCGCGCATCGGCCGCTGCGTCTACGCCATTGGCAAGGTCACGCCGGTGCTGCTGGCGCTGAGCCTGTTGCTGTACGCAGTGTTGTTCGAACCGCCGGCGCAACTACGCGCCTGGTTGGCGCTGGCGCTGCTGCTGGGCGCGGCGCTGGCGCTGCCGCTCCACCTGCGCCGCAGCCGGCGCGGCGTGGGCGGGGCGCATCCGCCGCGGCAGTGGTCGCGGATCGTGCGGCTGCGCTGAATGTGCTGAGCGCGTCGAGGTCGACGCGCCGAAGTGGGGTGCGCTTTTTTTGGGGCCGATCGTCGACGAGCTGCCGACCATCGGCGGCAGCTTTCCCGTTGGCGCTGGTGCTGCTGGTATTGTGGTCGTGGCCGCCGCGCGCCGCTGCATCAGTGCGGATAGACGACCGTTTCCAGGCTGGGGTCGGCGTAGGCGTCGGCGTGGCTCAGATGCCCATCGAACGGTCCGACCTTGCAGATCCGTCCTTCGTGGGTGAACACCAGTTGCAGTCCGTGTTCCTGTTCCCAATCGCAGTTGCACTCCAGGCTGATGCGCACGCGGCCGTCGCGATAGCGGCTGGCATAGGCCTCGCTGCCGAACTGGACGTGCTGCCACACCTGCGCCGGGTCGTCGATGCGCGGCGAGGGTAGGCCGTGTTTTTCGTGCAAGGCGTGCATGCGCCGGTAATAGGCGAACACGTCCGCAGCGGCGGCGGCGAACGTCGCGTCATCGATGCGCAGGAACGCTTCGATGGCGGCGCCGAAGTCGGCTTGCGCCGCATCGGCGGCGTAGTCTTCGAGGACGAAATTGCAGTCCTCGCGCATCCAGCGCACCGGCACCGCATCGCTCCAGGCGGTGCCGTCCTCGTCCTCGTCCAGCGACGCAAATATCTGCGCCAGCAGGCTCACAGCTTGCTGACCCGGAACCGGCGGCCCTTGATCTTGCCCGCCTGCAGCTGCCCCAGCGCGCGGCCGGCGTGGTCGCGGGCAATGGCGACATAGGAGCGGGTTGGGTAGATCGCGATCTTGCCGATCGCCGCGCCGGACAGGCCGGCGTCGCCGGTCAGCGCGCCGAGGATGTCGCCGGCGCGCAGCTTGTCGGTCTTGCCGCCGTCGATGCGCAGCGTGGTCATCGCCGCCTGCGGCAGCTGCGCCGGGCGCGCGGTGGCCAGCGGCGCGCGCGACCAGCGCAACGGCTGGCCCTGTTCGGCCTCCAGCGCCTGCGCGCGCGCCAGCTCGCGCGGCGCCACCAGGCTCAGCGCCAGGCCGCGCTTGCCGGCGCGCGCGGTGCGGCCGATGCGGTGGCGGTAGGTCTCGGTGTCGGTCGGCAGTTCGTAGTTGAGCACCGCCGCCAGGTCCTCCACGTCCAGCCCGCGCGCGGCCACGTCGCTGGCGACCAGCACGTTGCAGCTGCGGTTGACGAAGCGCACCAGCACCTCGTCGCGGTCGCGCTGCTCCATGTCGCCGTGCAGCGCCAGCGCCGAGAAGCCGAACTGCTGCAGCGAGCCGGCCACCTCGTCGACCTCCTTGCGGGTGTTGCAGAACACCACGCTGGACTCGGGGGTGAAGCGCAGCAGCAGCCCGGCCACCGCCTTCTGCCGGTAGGTCGGGTCGACCTCGAAGAACTGCTGCTCGATCTCCGGCGCGCTGTCGGCGCCTTCGATGGTCACCTCGGCCGGCTCCTGCAGCAGCTCGCGCGCCAGCGCGCGGATCGCGTCGGGGAAGGTGGCCGAGAACAGCAGGCTCTGGCGGTGCTTGTCACAGCGGCTGGCGATCTCGCGGATCGGCTCCTCGAAGCCCATGTCGAGCATGCGGTCGGCCTCGTCCAGCACCAGCGTGCGCACCCCGCCCAGGTGCAGCGCGCGCTTGCGCGCCAGCTCCTGGATGCGGCCGGGCGTGCCGACCACCACCTGCGGGTCGTGCGCCTCCAGCGAGGCCAGCTGCGGGCCGAGCGGCATGCCGCCGGTCAGCACCACCAGCTTCATGTTGGGAATGCCGGTGGCCAGCTTGCGCAGCTGCTTGCCGACCTGGTCGGCCAGTTCGCGGGTCGGGCACAGCACCAGCGCCTGCGCGCGGGTCAGCGCCGGATCCAGCCTGTGCAGCAGGCCCAGGCCGAACGCGGCGGTCTTGCCGCTGCCGGTGGGCGCCTGCACGATGACGTCGCGGCCGGCCAGGATCGGCGGCAGGCTCTGCGCCTGCACCGGGGTCATCGTGGTGTAGCCGAGCGCGTCGATGCCGGGCGCAAGCGCCGGGGAGAGGGACAGGGTGGCGAAATCGTTCATGGCGCATTTTAGCCGGGACTGGGGACTCTGGACCGGGGACTCGGCAAATCCAGGGCAATGCGCGATGCCAGGCGATGCCGCCTTCGCTCTTGGTCCCGAGTCCCGAGTCCCGAGTCCCGTACAATTGCGTCATGCCTCTTATCACTCTGCAGAACGTCGACTACAGCGTCGGCGGCCCCTTGTTGCTGGAAAAGACCGAACTGTCGATCGAGCCGGGCGAGCGTATCGCCCTGATCGGCCGCAATGGCGCCGGCAAATCGACCTTGATGAAACTGATCGCCGGCGAGCTCAAGCCCGACGACGGCGAGATCCGCGTCCAGCAGGGCGTGCGCATCGCGCGGCTGGAGCAGGAGGTGCCGCACGGCGCCGCCGGCAGCGTGTTCGACGTGGTCGCCGACGGCCTGGGCGAGCTCGGCCACTGGCTGGCCGAGTTCCACCGGCTCAGCCATGCCGCCGAGTTCGACGGCGATGCGCTGGGCGCGGTGCAGTCCAAGATCGACGGCGCCAACGGCTGGGCACTGGACCAGCGGGTCAACGAGACCCTGACCCGGCTCGACCTGGACGGCGACGCCGAGTTCGCGCGGCTGTCCGGCGGCATGAAGCGGCGCGTGCTGCTGGCGCGCGCGCTGGTGTCGGCGCCGGACCTGCTGCTGCTGGACGAGCCGACCAACCACCTGGACATCGAGGCGATCGACTGGCTGGAACTGTTCCTGAAGGGCTGGAACGGCAGCGTGGTGTTCGTCACCCACGACCGCCGCTTCCTGCGTGCGCTGGCCACGCGCATCGTCGAGATCGACCGCGGCCAGGTCACCAGCTGGCCCGGCGACTGGGCCAACTACGAGCGCCGCCGCGAGGAGCGGCTCAACGCGCAGGCGCAGGAGAACGCGCGCTTCGACAAGATGCTGGCGCAGGAAGAAGTGTGGATCCGCCAGGGCATCAAGGCGCGCCGCACCCGCGACGAAGGCCGCGTGCGGCGCCTGGAGTCGATGCGCAACGAGCGCACCCAGCGCCGCGAACTCGGCGGCAACGTGCGCATGGAGGCGGCGCAGGGCGAGGCCTCGGGCAAGAAGGTGATCGAGGCCAAGGAGCTGAGCTTCGCGTTCGGCGCGCGGACCATGGTGCGCGATTTCTCCAGCACCATCCTGCGCGGCGACCGTATCGGCCTGATCGGCCCCAACGGCAGCGGCAAGACCACGCTGCTGAAGCTGCTGCTCGGCGAACTGGCCCCGGCCAGCGGCGAGGTGCGCACCGGCACCAACCTGCAGGTGGCGTATTTCGACCAGTACCGCGCCACCTTGCGCGAGGACTGGAGCGCGATCGAGAACGTCGCCGAGGGCCGCGACTTCATCGAGGTCAACGGCAAGCGCAAGCACGTGCACGGCTACCTGCAGGATTTCCTGTTCACCCCGGAACGCGCGCGCGCGCCGATCACCCGCCTGTCCGGCGGCGAGCGCAACCGCCTGCTGCTGGCGCGGCTGTTCGCGCAGCCGTCGAACCTGCTGGTGATGGACGAACCGACCAACGACCTGGACGTGGAGACGCTGGAGCTGCTGGAAGAGCTGCTCGGCGACTACACCGGCACCTTGCTGCTGGTCAGCCACGACCGCGACTTCATCGACAACGTGGTGACCTCGACCATGGTGATGGAAGGCGACGGCCGCATCGGCGAATACGTCGGCGGCTACAGCGACTGGGTGCGCCAGCGCGCCGCGCCGCCGGCCAGCGCGATGGCGGTGGCCAAGGCCTCGGCCACCGCGGCGGCGACCGCGCCTGTGGCGGCGGCCGCTGCGCCGGCGGCCAAGCGCAAGCTCAGCTACAAGGATGCGCGCGAGCTGGAGCAGTTGCCGGCGCGGATCGAGACGCTGGAGCAGCAGGTCGCGGCATTGACCGCGGCGATGACCGAACCGGCGTTCTACCAGCGCGATGCGGCGGCGGTGGGCGCGCATACCCAGGCGCTGACCCAGGCCCAGGCCGAACTGGATGCGGCCTATGCGCGCTGGAGCGAGCTGGACGCGTAGCGGCGCTGGTTGGTGTGGCGTCTTTGCTGCAGGCGCTCGCCGTCAGCTGGCCAGGCGCATTGCAGGTTGTAGGAGGGGGCTTCGGTCCCGACAGCATCCGAAGCCGGAACGTCAACCGCTTCGCTCGTCGCGACCGAAGTCGCTCCCACAGGGAGCTTGCGCTCAGTTGGCTGGATGCGCCGTGGGCGGGACTTCAGTCCCGACGCGATTCTGTTGCGGCGACGCCGCCGCTTCGTTCGTCGCGGCTGAAGCCGCTCCTGCAAAGGTCCTGCGGCCGGTGTGCCGGGTGCGCTGTGCGAGGGATTTCAGTCCCGACAGCATCCGAAGCCGGAACGTCCACCGCTTCGCTCGTCGCGACCGAAGTCGCTCCCACAGGGAGCTTGCGCCCAGTTGGCTGGATGCGCCGTGGGCGGGACTTCAGTCCCGACGCGATTCGGTTGCCGCGACTCGATCGCTTCGTCCGTCGCGGCTGAAGCCGCTCCTGCAAAGGTCCTACGGCCGGCGTGCCGGGTGCGCTGTGAGAGGGGCTTCGGTATCGAAGAGGCGCCAGGCGTGCGACTGCGGAGCCGGCGTTCGCTCAGCGCGAGGCGGCTTCCTCTTCGTCGTCGTCGTCTTCATCCAGGTCGTCGGCCTGGCTGCCGCGCTCGTCGTCGTCGGCCTCGTCGCCGGCCAGCAGGCCGACGAAGGCGACGAAGGCGATGCCGTCCTGCGCCCATTCCTTGGCCACGTCGTCGAGCAGTTCCAGCAGCACGTCGAAATCCTTCTTCGCCACCGATTGCAGTTCGGCCGCGTCTTCCAGCAGCAGCGCGTAGCCGCCCTTGGCCGGCAGCCACGAGAGGTCGCGCAGGCCGTCCATCAACGCATCCCAGTTGCGGCCGAAGCCGATCGGGAAGTCCAGCTGCGCGGCCAGCCGCATCAGCAGCATCGGCTTGCTGCTGCAGCCGCGCAGGTCGATCCGGCACAGCCGCAGGCCGGCGTCGCGGCCGAGCGCGGCGATGCTGTCCAGGTCGCTGTTGGCGACGCGGTAGACGCCCGAGGCGGCCGGCTCGGCGAGGTTCAGGGAAAAATTGAAAGTGTTCATGGCGACGGCCTCCCGGAGGCGATGCTGAAACTGCGGAAACTGGCGTAGTGGTCGTCGCTGTAGTACCAGACGTCCGGCGGGTCGCCGCCGGTGACGATGCGCCGCGTCCCGCGGTGCTCCAGCCCCGGCGTGTCGACGGTGTATTCGCGATAGTAGCCGCGCGGGCGTGACGGCAGCCGGTTTTCGCGGTTGCCGAACACGCTGCCGTCCTGGCGGTGCGGGAACGGGCCCCCGCGCTGGATCAGGGCGATGGTGGCGCGCGCCTCCGGCGGCAGGAACGGCGGCAGCGCGTCCGCGTTCGCCGCCGGCGGGGCAGACGCTGGCGCCGCTGCAGGCGCCGGCGCCCGCAGCGCGGCGGGGTCGCTGAGCGAGGGCGCGAACTGCGGATGCGGCGGTTGCTGCAATGCGCGGATGCCCCACAGGCCGGCGGCGAGCAGCACGATCGCGGCGATCAGTAACACGGGCTTGCGCATGGGGCGGCTCCAGCGAGAACGGCGAGGCGCCACGGGTGTGGGCGCGGCGGCGGCACAGTATGGGCGAGTGCGGCTGTTCGTGCTCTTAACCGGCCCGCGGCGTGGCCGGTCGCGTCGCGTGCGCGGCGCCGGCGCCGGCGCGCGATTCACATTCGACTAACCGGGTGCTGGCGCATCGTAGCCGCCGATCCGCGGCAGCGGCCGGCGCCGCCGCCGCGCGATGGGACGATGTTTCCCCAACGCCGGTCTTGGTAAGGTCGCAGGTCGTCCCTACCATTCATCACGCAACGTCCGTCCTTCCGGCGGGCGAAAGTCCAGGAGAACCGCATGGCCTACACCCTCCCCAAACTGCCCTACGCCTACGACGCGCTGGAACCGCATATCGATGCGCAGACGATGGAAATCCATCACACCAAGCATCACCAGACCTACATCAACAACGTCAACGCCGCGCTGGAAGGCACCGAGTACGCCGACCTGTCGGTCGAGGCGCTGGTGTCCAAGCTGAAGTCGCTGCCGGAAAACCTGCAGGGCCCGGTGCGCAACAACGGCGGCGGCCACGCCAACCATTCGCTGTTCTGGACGGTGATGGCGCCCAACGCCGGCGGCACCCCGGTCGGCGACGTCGCCAAGGCGATCGACAGCGAACTGGGCGGCTTCGACAAGTTCAAGGAAGCCTTTACCAAGGCCGCGCTGACCCGTTTCGGCAGCGGTTGGGCGTGGCTGAGCGTCACCCCGGACAAGAAGATCGTGGTCGAAAGCACCGCCAACCAGGACAGCCCGCTGTTCGAGGGCAACACCCCGATCCTGGGCCTGGACGTGTGGGAACACGCCTATTACCTGAAGTACCAGAACCGCCGTCCGGACTACATCGGCGCGTTCTTCAACGTGGTGGACTGGAACGAAGTCGAGCGCCGCTATCACGCCGCGATCGGCTGATCGCGTCGGCATCGCCGTCGTACCGAAGGCCGGGTTCGCCCGGCCTTTTCTTTGCCGGCCTAGGCGGTCGGCCGGCAGCGCCTGGCGGCGCCTGTCGCGCGCTCGGCCATGTCGTCCGGCGCGGCGGGCGACGTATCCGGCGCAACGGTGCCGGCCCTGTCGCGGTTGTGCCGCGCATACCAGCCCGGGGTGGCGCCGGTGACCCGGCGGAAGCTGTTGACGAAGTGGCTCTGGTCGAAGAAACCGAGTTCGTAGGCCACGGTGCCGACCGAATGGCGTCCGCTCAGCAGCAGTTGCCGCGCGCGTTCGATGCGCCGTTGCAGCAGGTATTGCATCGGGCTGTGGCCGGTGCTCAGGCGGAACATGCGCGCGAAGTGGTAGCGGCTGACGCAGGCCGCGTTGGCGATGTCGGCCAGGCCGATGCGCTCGGCCAGATGGTGGTCGATGTAGTGCTGGGCGCGGGCCAGCGCGGATGGGCGCAGGCCCTTGCCGGCGGCGCTGCCGGCTCGATCGGAAACGGAAGCGGAAGCGGAAGCGGGAGCGTGGGGGCGGGGCATGGCGTGTCTCCTGGGAAGCGCCGGAAACGCCCGCGCGGGATCCGCGCTGGCGCCTGCGGCATGCGCGTGGACAGCGTTTCCGGGACCTGTCCATGTTGCTGCCGGCGCCGTCTCGCGGCCACCCCATTCCGGCAGAGCGAATGCTCACCCGTTCGGGGGATTCCGCGGCGGCGTCCGCGCCGGTGCGCGCGGCAACACCAGCAGGCGCCGGCCGAAGCACCGCGCGTCGAGCGAATAGGCACCAGGCCCGAGCAGCGCCAGCGCCAGCGCCGGCAGCGCCGCCAGCAGCGCAGCGCCCGTTGCGGCCGTGCCATGCCACAGCGCCAGCGCCGGCACCGCGCAGGCCAGCGCCGCGGCCAGCGGGGTGAGCGCGCCGGCGGCCGACAACAGCGCCAGCGCCAGTGCTGCCCACCGCCATGGCGGCGGCAGTGCCCACGGACCGGCGGCGGTGGACGGCCACAGGCTCAGCGCCAGGAACAGGCGCAGGGCCAACAGCCCCAGCCCCGCGCTGCCGCCGGGAAACATGGAGTAAAGTCGTTGCATGCACCCAGGCTAAGACCGGCGCGATACGCCGGCCTAGCCGTATTCGGGGCAGCGGAACATCCCTCGATCGGGGCGTTGGCGATGCCGTCGCCGCCGCCGAGAATCCGGTCTTTCCACTTTTTGCGAGCTGAAGGAAGCGCAGTGCGAAGTCTGCGAAGACGGCTTTGGGTGTGCGCCGCACTGGTGCTCGGCCTGACCGTCGCGGCGTCGCTTGCCGCTGCCACGCCGCCGCCGTTGCGGCCGTCGCCGTTGCACAACACCGCCTGGCGGGTGGAGCAGGGCGCGCCGGCGGACGTGTGGGCGCTGGCGCAGTCCGGCGACGGCTATCTGTGGATGGCCACCGGCTTCGGCCTGTACCGCTTCGATGGCGAACGCTTCGAACGCCGCGAGCCGGCGCACGGCGCGCGCCTGCTGTCGCAGAACGTGACCGCGTTGACGGTATTGCCGGACGGGCGCATGTGGCTGGGCTATTTCGACGGCGGCGCCAGCCTGCTGCAGGGCGACCGGTTGCTGCAGTACGGCCCGGCCGAGGGCTTCCCGGCCGGCCCGGTGGCGCGCATGGAGGCCGACGCGCAGGGCACGATGTGGGCGGCGACCTGGGCCGGGCTGGCCCGCTTCGACGGCCGCCGCTGGCAGCGCATCGGCGCCGACTGGGGCTATCCCGCCGCGCGCGCCGACTGGCTGCTGCGCGACCGCCGCGGCGTGCTGTGGGTCAGCAGCGGCGACAGCGTGCTGCGCCTGCGCCCGGGCGCGCGCCGCTTCGAGCCCACCGGCATCGCCACCATGCTGTACGCGGTGCTGGCCGAAAGCCCGGACGGCCGCATCTGGCTGTCGGACCGGCACGGCGGCACCCGCGCCATCACCGACACCGGCGGCAGGCTGCTGCAGCCGGCCGCGCAACTGGCCCTGCCGGCGCTGCGCACCTTGGCGGCGCGGCGCATGGGCTTCGCCCGCGACGGCAGCCTGTGGCTGTCCGAGTTCCAGGCGCGCGGCGCGGTGCGGGTGGTGCTGGAGGATCCGCGCGCGCCGCGGCTGGAGCATTACCGGCGCAGCGACGGACTGGCCTCCGACTACGCCGCGCCGGTGCTGGAGGACAAGGAGGGCAATGTCTGGATCGGCAGCACGCTCGGCCTCAACCGCTACCGGCAGCGCAACGTGATGGCGCTGCCCGGGCAGCCCGGCGCCGAGGCCGGCGAGGTCGAGGTGCATGCGCAGCCCGACGGCAGCGTGCTGGTGAGCGATCCGCAGGGCATGTTCCGCGCCGACCGCGCCGCGGCCGAGCGGCTGCTGCGCGGTGCGCCGCTGGCGCAGGAGTACGCGCGGCTGCGCGACAGCGGCTGGGTGCTCGGCGCCGGCGGCATCGTGCGCCTGCGCCAGGGGCGCCGGATCGAGGTCGCGCTGCCGGCCGGGTTCGCGCCGCGGCAGGTGCGCGCGTTCCTGTCCGACCGCGCCGGCGACGCCTGGGCCGCGGTCGCCGAGCACGGCGTGTTTCGCTATCGCGACGGGCAATGGACGCGGCAGACGCGGCTGCCGCAGGCCACCTGCACCGCGATCGCCGAGGACGCGCAGGGCCGCTACTGGTTCGGCTACGCGTCCGGCCAGGTGCGGCAGCTGCACGGCGAGCAGGTCCGCGTGTTCGCGGCCGACGACGGCTTGCAGGTCGGCCGGGTCAACACCCTCCACGCCGCTGCCGGCACGCTGCTGGTGGCCGGCGAACTGGGCATCGCGCAATGGCGCGGCGCGCGCTTCGCCACGTTGCCGCCGTCGCGCGCGCCGGGCCTGCGCGGCATCACCGGCATCGCCGAGAGCGAGGACGGCGAACTGTGGCTCAACGGCGCCGTCGGCGTGTCGCGGATCGGCCGGCGCCAGCTCGATGCGGCGCTCGGCGCTGCCGACACCACGCTGCAGGCGGCCTACTACGGCGCCGCCGACGGCTTGCCCGGCCTGGCGGTGCAGGCCAACCGCAGCGGCACCGCGGCGCGCGACGGCGATGGCCTGGTGTGGCTGGCCACCAGCCAGGGCCTGGCCTGGATCGACACCCGGCGCCTGCAGCGCAATCCGTGGCCGCCGCAGGTGTTCGTGCGCGCCCTCTACGCCAACGAGCAGCCGTTGCCGCTGGACGCGCCGCTGCGGCTGCCCAAGGGCACCACGCGCGTGCAGATCGGCTACACCGCGACCAGCCTGACCTCGCCCGAACGCATGCGCTTCCGCTTCCGCCTGGACGGGGTCGACGAGACCTGGCGCGATGCCGGCGCGCGCCGCGAGGCCTTCTACACCAACCTGCGCCCGGGGCAGTACCGCTTCCAGGTGATCGCCGCCAACCACGACGGGGTCTGGAACACGCACGGCGCCACGCTGCGCTTCGGCATCGCGCCGCGCTTCGTGCAGACCCCGGCGTTCTGGGTGCTGTGCCTGCTGGCGCTGCTGCTGGCGTTGTCGGCGCTGTACCTGCTGCGCATGCGCCAGCTGGCCACGCGGCTGCGGCTGCGGCTGGAGGAGCGCTACCAGGAGCGCGAGCGCATCGCCCGCGAGCTGCACGACACCTTGCTGCAGGGCTATCAGGGCCTGATCCTGCGCACCCATGCGGCGCTGGGCACGCTGCCGGCCGACGCGCCGCTGCGGCGCGAACTGGAGGGCACGCTCGATCGTGCCGAACAGGCGCTGGAGCAGGGCCGCGACCGGGTCGAGGGCTTGCGCGCCAGCGCCGGCGGCACGACCTCGCTGCCGGCCGCCTTCGCCGCCATGCTCGAGGAACTGGGCGCCGATTCGCAGGTGCAGCGGCGGGTGCTGGTCGAAGGCACGCCGCGGCCGCTGCAGCCGCTGGTCGCCGACGAGCTGTACCAACTCGGCCGCGAGGCGCTGCTCAACGCGTTCCGCCACGCGCAGGCGAGCAACATCGAGGTCGAGATCGCCTACGGCCGCGATGCGCTGCGGCTGCGCCTGCGCGACGATGGCCGCGGCATCGAACCGCAGGTGCTGGCCGCCGGCGGCCGCAGCGGGCACTGGGGCCTGACCGGCATGCAGGAGCGCGCGCGGCGCATCGAGGCGCGGCTGGACGTATGGTCGCGGCCGGGCATGGGCACCGAACTCAATCTGCGCCTGCCGGCGCGCCGCGCCTACCGCGAACCGGCGCGAAACCGGCTATGGTGCCGCCTGCGCCGATGGCTGCCGGGAACCAACTGAAGTGAGCGACCTGACGTGAGCGACACGCCGCCGGTGCCGATCCGCATCCTCGTCGTCGACGACCATCCGCTGCTGCGCGAGGGCATGGCCGCGGTGCTGGCCGCGCAGCCGGACCTGCAGCTGGTCGGCGAGGCCGGCGACGGCCCGCAGGCGCTGCAGGCCTACCGCACGCTGCGCCCGGACCTGGTGCTGCTGGACCTGCAGTTGCCCGGCATGGGCGGGATCGAGGTGATCGTCGCCCTGCGCAAGGAATTCCCGCAGGCGCGGATCGTGGTGGTCACCGCCTCGCGCGGCGACGTGCAGGCGGTGCGCGCGCTGGAGGCCGGCGCCAGCGGCTACCTGCTCAAGAGCGGGCTGCGCCGCGACCTGGTCGAGACCGTGCGCGCGGTGCACCAGGGCCGGCGCCAGGTGCAGGCCGAGGTGGCGGCGGGGATCGCCGAACACCTGCTCGGCGACAGCCTGTCCGCGCGCGAGATCCAGGTGCTGCAGAGCGTGGCCGCGGGCAACTCCAACAAGGCCATCGCCGCGCTGCTGTCGATCGCCGAGGAGACGGTCAAGGCGCACATGAAGAACATCCTGTGCAAGCTCGGCGCGCGCGACCGCACCCACGCGGTGGCGATCGCGGTCAAGCGCGGCATCATCGAGCTGTAGCGGGCGCAAGCCGCGCCGCAGCCGCGCGCCGCGGCGTCAGGGCACCGGCAGCGGCGGCATGGCGTCGGCCGGCGGCGGATCCAGCGGCTGCAGCGCCACCAGCAGGCCGCGCGGGTCGGCAGTGCCGCGGGTCGCGCCCGGCGTGCGCTCCAGCACGCGCGCGCTGCGCAGCGGACGGAAGCGGTTGCGTTCGAAGAACACATGGTCGGCCTGCGCGGCGAGCGCGAACACGCGCGGATCCAGGCCGGTGCGCGCCGCGTCGCCGCGGGCGCCGCGCAGGCGCGCGGCGCTGTCGCCGAAGCGCGCGGACAACGGCGCCAGCTCCGGCGCGTCGGCGGCGGCGAAGAAACCGCCGGCCAGCAGCGACGGCACGCCCTCGGCGGTGGCATCGATCCAGGCCATCAGGTCGTCGGCCTGCTCGCGGCGGCTGGCGCCGCCGTCGCGATCGGCATGCAGGCGGGTGAAGTACAGGTTCACCGGCTGCCCGTGCAGGTCCACGCGGACCAGGCCGGCCACGCTGTAGTCCTCGAACGGGTGCAATAAGGTTTCCGCTTCCTCCAGCACCGGCAAGCGGGTCAGCAGCGCATTGCCGCGGCGTTGCGGCCGGCTCGGCGGGTCGGCGCTGATGAAATGGCAGTGGTAGCCGAGTTGCGCGGCCAGCCATTGTGCCTGGTTCGGCAGCTGCGCGGTCTGCAGCACTTCCTGCAGCGCGATGGCATCGGGTTGCAGGCGTTGCAACGCATCGACCAGGCGCACGCGGCGCGCGGGCCAGTCGTTGCGGTCCTGCTCGAGGTTGAGGCTGACCACGCTGAGCGTGGCGGTGGGGACGGGCGGCAGCGGCAGCGGCAGGCCCGCGGGCAACGCTTGCGCGCCCGCGTGCGCGACCAGGGCCAGCAGCAGCCAGCCGAGGCGATGCGGTCGTCGTGGGGTCCCGGTCGTGCGCGTCATGCGCTGGATGCTAGGACCTGCGGCTTCAGCGCCGCGTGTACGCAGACACGCGGCGCTGCAGTTCCTAGCGCGGCAGCACGCTTTCCGGTAGACGCAACGGCACGCTGGCCGCGGCCTGCGTCGCCGAGCGGCCCAGCACCAGCTCGTAGTCGCCGGCGGCGATGCGCCACTGGCGCTGCACCGGGTCGTAGTCGGCCAGGGTCTTGGGCTCGGCGACGATGCTGACGCGGCGGGTTTCGCCGGGCTTGAGCGTGAGCTTGTCCCAGCCGACCAGGCGGATCGGCGTGTGGTGGCCCTGCGGCAGGCGCAGGTACAGCTGCGGCACGTCGGCGCCTTCGCGCTCGCCGCTGTTGCGCACGTCGAAGCTGGCGACCACGTTGCTGCCGTCCACCTGCACGCTCAGGTTGGCGTAGTCGAAGCGCGTGTAGGACAGGCCGTGGCCGAACGCGTACAGCGGCTCCAGGCCGCGCGCGGCGAACCAGCGGTAGCCGACGTTGGCGCCTTCGATGGCGTAGTCGACGTTGCTGCCGGCCGGTTGCGCCGGCTTGAAGCCCAGCCCCGGGATCGACGGCCGCGGCAGTTGCGCCACGTCGCGCAGCCAGGTCACCGGCAGGCGCCCGGACGGATTGACCTCGCCCAGCAGCAGCCGCGCCAGCGCTTCGCCGCCGCGGATGCCCGGGTACCAGGCTTCCAGCACCGCCGGCACCTGCTGCAGCCACGGCATCGCCACCGGGCCGTTGGTTTCCAGCACCACCACCGTGCGCGGATTGGCCTTGGCCATCGCCGCGATCAGCGCGTCCTGCTTGCCGGGCAGTTTGATGTCGGGCAGGTCCACCGATTCGGCCGACCACTGCGTGGCGAACACGATCACCGCCTCGGCGCCGCGCGCGAGCCTGGCCGCCGCGGCCACGTCGTCGCCGCTGGCGTAGTCGATCTGCGCCTCCGGCAGGGCCTTGCGCAATGCCTGCAGCGGCGAGGACGGATGGAACATCACCGGGCCCGGCCAGGTGGTCGGGGCCAGCCCCGGCACCGCGTTGGCGCCGTTGACGGTGAAGCCGACCATCGACGAGCCGCCGCCGCCGATCACGCCCTTGTCGGCATGCCCGCCGATCACCGCGATGCGTCGCAGGGTGCGCGGCAACGGCAGCGTGTCGCGCTCGTTGCGCAGCAGCACCGTGCCTTCCTCGACCACCTTCTGCACCGCCGCGCCGCCGGCGACGTCGTCGATCGGCTGCCGCTGCGGCGGATGGTCGAAGCTGCCGGTGGCGATGAAGGCGCGCAGGATGCGCCGCACCATGTCGTCCAGGCGCGCCTGCGGCACCGTGCCGCCGGCCACCGCCAGGCGCAGCGGCGCATCGAAGTACACCGCCTTGTCGAACACTTCGCCGGCCGATTGCTGGTCCAGCCCGGCCAGCGCCGCCTTGGAGCCGCTGTGCACGCCGCCCCAGTCGGACATCACGTAGCCGGGGAACTTCCATTCCTGCTTCAGCACCTTGTTGAGCAGGTAGTCGTGCTCGCAGCCGTAGATGCCGTTGATGCGGTTGTACGAACACATCACCGAGCCGGGCTCGCCGATCTGCAGCGCCAGCTCGAAGGCCAGCAGGTCCGACTCGTGCATGGCCTGCTCGCCGATGTCGGCGCTGTGGGTGTTGCGCCCGGTCTCCAGGTCGTTCATTGCGAAGTGCTTCATCGTCGACACCACGCGCTGGCTCTGCACGCCGCGGATCGATTCGCCGACCATGACGCCGGCCAGCAGCGGATCTTCGCCGGCGTACTCGAAGTTGCGGCCGTTGCGCGGATCGCGCTGCAGGTTGACGCTGCCGGCCAGCAGCACGTTGAAGCCCTGCTGCCAGGCCTCGCGGCCCATGGTCGCGCCGCCGGCGTAGGCCAGTTCGCGGTTCCAGGTGGCGGCGGTGGCCGGGCCGGACGGCAGTGCGGTGGCGTGGTCGCCGGGACGCACGTTGCCCGGGTTGGTCACGCCGACGCCGGCGTCGGCCAGCTGTTGCGCGGCGATGCCCAGGCGCTCGATCGCCGGCACGTAGCCGGCCGAACCGAGCGCGCCCGGCGGCAGCGGGCCGCCGTCCTTGCCCAGGCCGAAGTAGCTGCGCAGCATCTGGAACTTCTCGTCCTGGGTCATCGCCTGCACCAGCAGCGCGGCGCGGCGGTCCGGCGCCAGCGCGCGATCGGTCCACGGGCGCTGCGCATCGGCCGCGGCGCTGGGCTCCAGGCGCAAGGTGCTGAGCAGGCCGAAGTGATCCGAGGCCCACACGCCGTTGGCGTCCGGCTTCTGGAACAGGATGCGGCTGCTCACCGGCACGAAGCGCTCGCGCTGGAAGAACACATGGTCGATGCGCCTGGGCGGGTTGAACTTCGGGTTCAAGGTGCTGTCGGCGCGGCCGTCCCTGGCGCCGTGCAGGCGGCCGTAGCTGTCGTCGAACCCGTCGCGCAGCGCGGCCAGTTCCGGCGCGTCGGCGCTGGCGTTGAAGTCGCCGGCCAGCAGCGACGGCGCGCCGTCGGCGGTCCTGTCGACCCAGGCCAGCAGGTCCTGCAGCTGGCGCTCGCGCAGCGCGCCGCCGGCCTCGGTCCAGTGCAGGTGGGTGACGTAGAGATTGACCGCGTGGCCGTCCACGTCCAGGCGCAGGCGCCCGGCGCTGCGGCTGTCGTCGAGCGGGTTCAGGCGGATCTGCTCGCGCGCCAGGATCGGGCGCCGGGTCAGCAGCGCGTTGCCGTAGCGCTGCGCGGCGCCGGGCGGGTCGACGCTGGTGAAGTACCACTGGTAGCCGAGCTGCTCGGCCAGCCATTGCGCCTGGTTGGGCAGGGTGTCGTGCTGCAGCACTTCCTCCAGCGCGATCGCGTCGGGGTTCAGCGCGCGCAGGGTCTGCACGATCTGGGTGCGCCGCGCCGGCCAGTCGAGCTTGTCGTGATACAGGTTCAGCGTGACCACGCTGAGCGTCGGGGTGTCCTTGGCGGTTGCGGGCGCAGGCGCGGCGAAGGCCGGCCAGGCCAGCGCGAGCGCCAGGCAAAAGAGTCCTGAAAACGTTTTCATAGCAGGGCGTGAAGCCTCTCCAGCAGCAGAAGGGAAAGTCGCATCGGGGGAGTGGGGGAGGGAAGAGCCGGGGTGCGGCGCTAGGACGGCGCTTCGTCGCTACGCATCACCGGATACAGCCGGTATTGCGCGTCCCAGGAGGAATGGCGGCGGTGGAAGAATTCCAGCCGCGCGTGCGGATCCTTGGCGAAGTCGGCGTCGTGCTCGAGCTTGGCCTCGAATTCGGCCTTCAGAGCCGGGTCGCTGGCCAGCATCTGCCGCGCCACGTCCTCGGCGACGTAGTCTTCCATGTATTCGGTGCGTTCGAAGGCGCTGTTGAACTCGCCCCATTGCAGCAGCGAGTCCGGCGCCTGCGGTTCCAGCAGCGCCATCAGCAGCCGCGCCTTGGGCTGGGCGATCGGCACGAACAGGCTGCCGGCGCCGACGGCGCGCGTTTCCGCCTGCCAGGCGCCCTTGACCGCCAGCCGCTGGTGGCCTTCGGACGAACGCGCGGCGAAGGTGGCGTCGTCGGCGCGGAAGCTCTGCACCGGCAGGGTGGCGTCCGCGTCCAGGGTGCGGAAGGCGATGCCGTGCTGGCGCAGCTTGGCCTCGACCAGCGCCGCCTGCGCGGCCGGCACCAGATAGCCGCCGCGCGGCGCGGCCACTTCCACGCTGGGCACGATCCGGTCGCGCAGCGGCACCCGCCAGATCTGCGGGGTGCGCTCGTCGTAGCGGGTCATCAGCGCGCCGGACACCGGCGACAGCGTGCGGGTATAGGCGTAGCCGCGGAAATCCACCAGCCGCGACTGTTCGGTGGTGCGGTAGTCCAGCGCCACCGTCTTGCCGCCGAGCTGCTGCGCGCGCGCGTCGGCGGCCAGCGCGTCGGCGCGCCAGCGGCCGCCGTTGCGCGCCACCTGCTGCAGCACCGAGACGATGGTGTTGCGGGTGATGCGCACGCGCTGCGGATACGGCTTCCACGAATGCGTTTCCACCAGCATGCCGAAGCGGTTGCGCAGCTGGAAATAGCCGTGCGAGAAGCGCGGCGTGGCCACGCCGTCCTCGAAGCCGGAGGCCGGATCGTCGTTGACCACGAACGAGGGGTAGTAGGGCAGCGGCAGCGAGCCCTGGCGCTTGAGGTCGGCGAGCACGCCGTCGCGCAGGCGCAGGCCGTCGCCGCGCAGCGCGGCGTCGCCGGCGTGCAGCGGTTCCACCTGCACCGACACGTCGTGCTCGAACTGCGCGCCGTCGGTGACGTGCAGGTCCACGTACAGCAGCGGGTCCCACTGCTCGACCAGGCGCAGCATCGCCTGCATCTCCGGCGCGTCGGCCTTGACGTAGTCGCGGTTGAGGTTGAGGTTCTGCGCGGTGGTGCGCCAGCCCATCTGCTCCGGGCCGCGCTGGTTGGGCCGGTTCCAGGCCCCGAAGCGCTCGTGGCCGTCCACGTTGAACACCGGCACGAACAGCCACACCTGCCGGTCCAGCGCGCCGCGCGCGGCCTGGCCGTCGAGCAGCTGGCGCAGGGCCAGGAAGCCGGCGTCCTTGCCGTCGATCTCGCCGGCGTGGATGCCGCCCTGGATCAGCACCACCGGCAGCTTGCGCGCCTGCGCCGCGGCCGCGTCCAGCGCGCCGGAGGTGGACACCGCCAGCGCCTTCATCGGCCGGCCTTCGGGCGTGGTGCCGAAATCGAAGCAGCGCACCGCCTGCGGATAGCGCTGCGCGAACGCAGCGCACAACGCGATGGTCTCGGCGTAGCGGCCGGTGCGCGCGTAGCCGCTGCGTTCGGCCTCGGTGGACAGGCCCGCATCGCTGGCCAGCAATGGCATGCTGCACAGCAGCATCGGCAGCAGGAAGGGGACCAGCCAGGGTCGGATCATTGCGGCACCGTCTCGGGAGAGGCCCCCATGATGCGTGCAGCGCGCCGATTGCGAAAGCACCCGCACGCCGGCGCGGCCGTCGCGGACGGTTCGATTCGCCCGGAACGATCGGGTAACCTTCTGAAAATTTTGCCTGGACCACTGCCTGTGACGAGCGAACGATCGACGAGGACTCCTGGATGAGCGCGGCCAGCGCAGCGGCCGGCGCGCGGATGCCGCGGCAGATCCCGTACATCATCGGCAACGAGGCCTGCGAGCGTTTCAGCTTCTACGGCATGCGCAACATCCTGGTGCAGTTCCTGATCACCTCGCTGTTGCTGCAGGAAGTGACCGCGCCCGGCCGCGAGGCCGAGGCCAAGCACGTCATGCACAGCTTCATGGTCGGCGTGTATTTCTTCCCGCTGCTCGGCGGCTGGCTGGCCGACCGCTTCTTCGGCAAGTACACCACCATCCTGTGGTTCAGCCTGGTCTATTGCGCCGGCCATGCCTGCCTGGCGCTGTTCGAGGGCAGCCGCGGCGGCTTCTTCCTCGGTCTGGGCCTGATCGCGCTGGGCGCGGGCGGGATCAAGCCGCTGGTGGCCTCGTTCATGGGCGACCAGTTCGACCAGTCCAACAAGCACCTGGCCAAGGTGGTGTTCGACGCCTTCTACTGGATCATCAACTTCGGTTCGCTGTTCGCCTCGCTGCTGATCCCGCTGGCGCTGAAGAACCTCGGCCCGGCCTGGGCGTTCGGCATTCCCGGGATCCTGATGTTCGTGGCCACGCTGGTGTTCTGGGCCGGGCGCCACCGTTACGTGCGCGTGCCGCTGCCGCCGAAGGATCCGCACGGTTTCGCCCAGGTGGTGCGCAGCGCGCTGCTGGCGCGCGCGCCGGGGCAGCGGCGTCCGGGCCTGGTGCTGGCCGCCGTCGCGGTGGCGCTGGCGCTGGCCAGCTTCGCGCTGCTGCCGACGCTGGGCATCGTGATCTGCCTGTGCCTGGCGCTGGTGCTGCTGCTGGCCGGTGTCGGCGGCGGCACCTGGTGGCAGCTGGAGCGCGCCCGCGCGCTGCATCCGGACGCGGCGGTGGACGGCGTGCGCGCGGTGCTGCGGGTGCTGGTGGTGTTCGCGCTGGCGACCCCGTTCTTCTCGCTGTTCGACCAGAAGGCCTCGACCTGGGTGCTGCAGGGCCAGCAGATGCAGATGCCCGACTGGTTCAGCGCCTCGCAGATGCAGGCGCTGAATCCGGCGCTGGTGATGCTGCTGATCCCGTTCAACAACCTGGTGCTGTACCCGCTGCTGCGCCGCGGCGGCTACGAGCCGACCGCGCTGCGGCGGATGACCGCCGGCATCGCCTTCAGCGGCCTGGCCTGGATCGTGGTCGGTACGCTGCAGGTGGCCATGGACGGCGGCGACGCGCTGTCCATCGCCTGGCAGATCCTGCCGTACGCGCTGCTGACCTTCGGCGAGGTGCTGGTGTCGGCGACCGGGCTGGAATTCGCCTACAGCCAGGCGCCGCAGTCGATGAAGGGCGTGGTGATGAGCTTCTGGAACCTGACCACCACGGTCGGCAACCTGTGGGTGCTGCTGTCCAACGCGGCGGTGCGCAACGACACCGTCACCGCGCACATCGGCAGTACCGGGCTCAGCGAAACCGCGTTCCTGATGTTCTTCTTCGCCGCCTTCGCCTGCGTCGCCGCGCTGCTGTTCGGGCTGTACGCGCGCCGCTACCGCATGGTCGACCACTACCGCACCGCCTGAGGCCCCCGCATGCCGTCCGTCACCCCCGTCAACCTGATCCTGATCGTCCTCACCGTGCTGGTGTCGTGGGCGGCGTTCAACAACCGCAAGCTGCTCGACCGGTTGATCCTGTGGCCGCCGGCGATCGACCGGCACAGGCAGTACGACCGGCTGGTGACCCACGGCTTCATCCATGCCGATTTCCCGCACCTGCTGTTCAACATGATCACGCTGTACTTCTTCGGCGGCCCGATCGAGCGGCTGATGGAGCGGCTGACCGGCAGCGTGCTGACCTATCCGCTGTTCTACCTGGCGGCGCTGGTGGTGGCGATCCTGCCCAGCTACCTGAAGAACCAGAAGAACCCGAACTACTTCAGCCTGGGCGCGTCCGGCGCGGTCTCGGCGGTGCTGTTCGCCTACATCCTGCTGGCGCCGTGGACCGGGATCTATTTCTTCTTCATCCCGATCCCGATCCCGGCGATCCTCTACGCGCTGTTCTACGTGGGCTACAGCATCTGGATGGACCGCCGCGGCGGCGACAACATCAACCACAGCGCGCACCTGGCCGGCGCCGCGTTCGGGGTGATGTTCCTGCTGATCATGGAGCCGTCGGTGCTGCAGCACTTCCTCGACCAGCTGGCGCAGCCGCGCTTCGGTCGCGACTAGCGGCTGCGCGGTTTCGCGATCGGCGCTGTCGTACCGGCGATCCGGATCGCCGCGCGGCGAGGTCGCGGCGGCTGCGGGAAATCCAGCCGCCGGCGCGGGGTGCGCGCGGCGGCGGCTGAGTCGAACTGGCCCGGCGGAGGCTGTCCTGCGGACCGCGTCGCGGCCCGGCCGGGGCGTGACGCTTGGCGGTTCAGGCGGCTCAGGCGGCCTGCTGGCCGCGCAGCTGCACCTGGGCGCTGCCGATGGCGGCGTGTTCGTAGGTCTGCTTCAGCCGGTCGTAGACCTCGCTGTTGAGCTGGTCGAATTCCCAGCCCTGGGTGTGGCCGCTGACCACCAGTTGGTACAGCCCCTCCAGCAGCGATGCATCGTGGTCGCCGTGGATGTGTTCGTTGTCGCTCATGCGTATCGCCCCTGTTCGATGACATCGTGATGGACTGCGCAAATCCCGTGCCAAGTTCGCACGGTTGTCCACGGTCGGTAGCGGCCGCTCCCGGCGCGACTTTAGGCGGCGCCACCATTTCCGGAACAGGTCGCGCGGTTCGGGCGCTTGGCCAGGGCGGGGCTGCCGAGCTGCGCCGGCCTGCCGCCAGGCCGGAAGTGACGCAGCGCGTCGGCTGCGGGTGACGCAGCGCGGCGCGTGGCTTCACATCGCCGCGGCGCAAGCGCGACCAAACTGCGCATTCCGTCGCACGAGCCAGGCCATGAGCGCAGCGTCCCTCCCGCCGATCGAACACGATCCGCAGCGGCATCGCTTCACCCTGCAACTGGACGGCCACGAGGCCGAGCTGGATTACCTGCTGCAGGACGGGCGCCTGGTCATCACCCACACCGGCGTGCCGGGCGCGATCGGCGGCCGCGGGCTGGCGGCGCGGCTGGTGGCCGCAGCGCTGGAGCATGCGCGCTCGCAGGGCCTGAAGGTGACACCGGCCTGCTCGTATGCGGCGGTGTTCGTCCAGCGCCATCCCGATTACGCCGACTTGCTCGGCTGAGTGCGCACGGCGCGGCGGCGGCGCGATAATTCGTCATCACATACATGCATGCAGGACACAGGGGAAGCGGACGTGAGGGACAGGGCACAGGCGGGGCAGAACAATCCATGGCGGTGCACGGCGCTGGCGTTGGCGGCGACGTTGGCCGTGGCAGGGTGCAAGCGCGAGGCCGCCGTGCCCGCCGCCGCGCCGGCGCCGGCCGCGGCCCCCGCCGCCGCGGCCGTGCCGGCCGCCCCGGCGCCGCTGGAACTGAAGGACGTGATCGAGCACAGCCCCAGCTACGTGGTCGGCATCACCTTCCCGCCGGCGCTCAACCGCTACCCGGGCCTGGCCGAGGCGGTCGGCCGCTACGCCCAGGCCGCGCGCGGCGAGTTGATGGAAGCGGTCGGCGGCCTCGGCAACGACCGTCCCAGCGCGCCCTACGAGCTGTCGCTGCAGTTCGAGATGCTGCTGGAACGGCCGGGACTGGTGGCGGTGGCCGCCGACGGCAGCCGCTATACCGGTGGCGCCCACGGCGAGCCGCTGGTGGCGCGCTTCGTGTGGCTGCCGCAGCAGCAGCGCATGCTCACTGCCGACACGCTGATTCCCGATCCCAAGGGCTGGGCGCAGGTGGCCGACTACGTCGCCACGCAACTGCGCCAGGCGGTGCAGGCGCGGGTGGATGCCGAGCAGCTGCCGCCGGAGGACCACGACGAACAGGTGCGCAGCGCCGACAAGATGATCGCCGAAGGAACCGAGCCGCAAGCGGAGAACTTCAGCCAGTTCCAACCCCTGGTCGACGCCGCCGGCAAGATCGTGGCGTTGCGCTTCGTGTTCCCGCCATACCAGGTGGGACCGTATTCCGATGGCACGCAGTCGGTGGACGTGCCGGCCAGCGTGCTGCGCGGCCTGGTGGCGCCGGAATACGCGGAGCTGTTCGCGGCGTAGCGGGTGCGGGCATGGCCGGGCCGCTGCAGCGCCGTGTCGTCGAGCTGCTCGCCAGTGCCGACGTGCGCGTCGGCGGCGCGCGTGCCCACGACATCGCGGTGCACGACCCTCGCTTCTACGCGCGGGTGCTGGCGCAGGGCTCGCTGGGCCTGGGCGAGAGCTACATGGACGGCTGGTGGGATGCGCCGGCGCTGGACGCGACGCTGGCGCGGCTGATCGAGGCCCGGCTCGAGCAACGCGTGCACGGCATCGCCGACCTGGCCCATGCGGTGCGCGCACGCCTGTTCAACCTGCAGCGCGGGCAACGCAGCTACGAGGTCGGGCGCCGCCACTACGACCTGGGCAACGACCTGTACCAGGCGATGCTCGGCCGGCGCCTGGTCTACAGCTGCGGCTACTGGGCCGCGGCCGACGACCTGGACGCGGCGCAGGAGGCCAAGCTGGACCTGGTCTGCCGCAAGCTGCGCTTGCGCCCGGGCATGCGCGTGCTGGACATCGGCTGCGGCTGGGGCGAGGCGCTGAAGTTCGCCGCCGAGCGCTACGGCGTGGCCGGCGTCGGCATCACCGTGTCGCAGGCGCAGGCCGACTACGCGCGGCAACTGTGCCGCGGCCTGCCGATCGAGATCCGCCTGCAGGACTACCGCGCCCTGGACGAACGCTTCGATGCGATCTTCTCGATCGGCATGTTCGAGCACGTCGGCGACAAGAACTACCGCGGCTATTTCGCGCAGGTGCGGCGTTGCCTGCATCCCGATGGGCTGTTCCTGCTGCACAGCATCGGCAGCAACGTCTCGCGGCACCGTACCGATCCGTGGATCGCGCGCTACATCTTTCCCAATTCGATGCTGCCGTCGGCCGCGCAGATCGCCGCGGCGCTGGAAGGCCGCTTCGTGTGCGAGGACTGGCACAACTTCGGCGCCGACTACGCGCGCACCCTGCAGGCCTGGCGCGACAACATCGAGGCGGCCTGGCCACGCCTGGATGCGCAGCGCTACGACCTGCGTTTCCGGCGCATGTGGCGCTTCTATCTGGCCGGGTCGATGGCGACCTTCCGCTGCCGCCGCGCGCAGCTGTGGCAATTGCTGCTGTCGCCCGAAGGTGTACGGGGAGGATACCGCGCACCGCGTTGAGCCGGGGCGGCTGGTTGCCATCGCACAACAGTCGGTAGCATGGGCGGCCTCGACCCCCCGACGTGCGATTCCATCCTCCATGGGAAGTTTTGATCAGACCGAGCGGCGCGTCGCCTTCACCTGCGAGCGCTATCCCGCCTTCCCGCGCGAGCCGGCCGTGCTGGTCAGGCTCGTCAAGCATCTGTACAAGCGCATCCACGCCAATGCCTGCGGGCTGCTCAAGGCGTACGGCATCAGTCCGCCGGAATACGAGATCCTGATGATGCTGTACGGCACGCCCGGGCAATGCATCACCCCGACCGAAGTGGCCGAGGCGGCGAGCGAGAAGCCGGCCAACATCACCCGCCTCACCGACAGCCTGTGCGGCAAGGACCTGATCCTGCGCTCGGCCAGCCCCGAGGACCGGCGCAAGATCACCTTGACCCTGCAGCCGGCCGGGATCGCGCTGATCGAACGCATGCTGCCGGCGGTGTGCACGTTTCTGGACGAGGAGACCGCCGGCCTGGACGAGGCCGAGCAGGGGCAGCTGGAGACCCTGCTCAAGAAGATGCTGGCCGGGATCGACAGCGCCGGCTGAGTTCGCCTTGTGCGGCAATGCCGATGCAGGCGCAGCCGCTTGCGGCAGGTGTCGACGCCGCCCGGTCCGATCCGCAACCGGTCGCCGCAAAAACCGCGCTAGCGCCAGCCGCGCGCGCGCGCGCGCCGCTCGCCGTCCGCGTCCAGGGCCTGGCCCTCGATGCGCGCATCCACCGCCTGCAGCACGGCGGCCGGCATCGCGCTGGCGGCCATGCGCAGGCCGGCATCGACGGCTGCGCCGTCCGGCGCAGGCGCTGGCACCTGCATTTGCACCTGCCAGCGTCCATCGCGCTGGCAGGCCAGCCCGGCACTGCCAGCGCGCAACGCGAACGTCCGGCAGTAGCGGCCGTCGCGATCGCGGAAGCTCAGGCCGATGCGCACGCCGGTGTCTGCGCCGCCGGACAACTGCTGGTCCAATGCGTGGGCGAGCTCGCCGCTGGCCGCGCTGCCGCGGGCGGCGGCCGGCGCGGCCGGCTGCGGCATCTGGCGCTGCGTGATCCACACCCCGAGCAGCAGCGCGGCGGCGACTGCGGCCGGCCAGCCCCAGCGTCGCGTCGGGCGCTGCCTGGCACGGTGGGCGCGCGATGTCACCGGCAAGGGCAAGGACGCGACGGCGGGTTCGGCCGTGGCGTCCGCCGGCGGATCGGCGCGCGGCGCCGGCCGCGACCGCGCCGCGGCCAGCAGGCGCGGCGGGACCGCTTCGTCGAGCACCGGCGCGAAGCCTGCGCGCAGGCGCGCCTGCAATCGCTGCAGCCGCTGCAGCGCCGCCGCCAACTGCGGATCGGCGCGCAGCGCCGCCTCGACCCGCGCGGCCTGCAGCGCGTCGAGTTCGCCATCGGCATAGGCCTGCAGGGTGGATGCGTCGATGTCGCTCATGTCGTGACCTCCAGTAACGCCTGCAACGCCTCGCGCCCGCGCGCCAGGCGGCTGGTGAGGGTGCCGATCGGGATCTCCAGCAGCGCAGCCGCGTCCTTGTACGCCAGCCCTTCGATCAGGACCAGGGCGATGGCCCAGCGCTGCTCGTCGGGCAACCTGGCCATCGCCGCCTGCACCGCCATCCACTCCTGCTGCCGTTCCAGCGGGCTGTCGCCGACCTGCTCGCCTTCCGCCGCGTCGACGAAGATCTGCCGGCGCCGCCGCTGCGCGCGGACCTCGTCGATCCAGGCATTGCGGATGATGCCGAACAGCCAGTGCCGCAACGGCGTCTGTGGCCGCCATTGTTCGGCATGGCGCAGCGCGCGTTCGATCGCCACCTGCAGCAGATCGTCGGCGTCGGCGGGATGGCCGGCAATGGCACGGGCGAAGCGCCGCAGCCGCGGCAGCAGTTCGCAGATGCCGTCGCCGACGGCCGCCACAGGATCGGGTTGCATGCTCAGGGATACGCTTGGCAGGGTGGTTTTCTTCCATCGCCCCGGCGCGGCGTTCACGGTGCGTCGCGGCGGCGTGATTAGTGTGGCACGGGCAGGCACGGCGAACGAAGGCGGGGGGACGATGGCGGCAGCGAAACACAGGCGCTGGATGGGGATGGCGCTGCTGGCAGTGGCGATGCCGGCGGCCGCGCAGCTGGCGGTGCCCTCGGCCGGCGGCGTGGTGCAGGACGCGTTGCAGACCGTCCAGGGCGGCTCAGGCCGGCTCGACCAGTCGCTGCAACAGGCGCAGGGCGGGCTGCAAAACTTGCGCCGCTTGCGCCTGGACGCGCTGCTGCGCCGCGATCCACGCGGGCTGGATCGCGATGCCGATGGCGCCATCGTGGTGCGCAGCCAGGTCGTGGCGCTGGAACCGAGCGAGACGGCGCTGCAGGCCGCGCAGACGGCGGGCTTCGCCATCGTGCAGCGGCGCAGCTTCGGCGAGCTGGGCGTGCGCCTGGTGGTGCTGCGCGCGCCGCAGGGCATGTCGACGCAGCGCGCGGTGCAGCGCCTGCGTCAGCTCGATCCGCAAGGCGAGTACGACTACAACCATGTCTACAGCGGCTCCGGCGCCGATGTTGCGGCAGCCGAGGCGCAGGCATCCGCTGCCGCCCCGGCGGCGGACGCGATCGCCGGATTCGACGTGGGCCTGGTCGACAGCGGGGTCGATGCGACCCACCCGGCGCTGGCCGGGGTGGACGTGCAGCGCTGGGGCTGCGACGGCCAGGTGCAGGCGCAGGCGCATGGCACCGCGGTGGCCTCGCTGCTGGCCGGCAGCGCGGTGGCGCAAGGCCCTGCCGCACGCACCTTGTATGCGGCCGACATCTATTGCGGCAAGCCCAGCGGTGGAGCGGTGGTGGAGCTGGTCGCGGCCCTGGCATGGATGGCGCAGCGCCAGGTGCCGGTGGTCAACATCAGCCTGATCGGCGCGCCGAACCGGCTGCTGGAACGCGCGGTACAGGCACTGCTAGCGCGCGGACACCTGCTGGTGGCGGCGGTCGGCAATGACGGTCCGGCGGCGCCGCCGCTGTATCCGGCGGCGTATCCGGGCGTGATCGGGGTCAGTGCGGTGGATGCGCGCCTGCGCGTGCTGCCCGAAGTCGGCAGGGGTGCGCAGGTTGCCTTCGTGGCGGTCGGCGACGTGTTCGCCGCCGCGCCGCAGGGGCGTTGGCAGAAGCAGCGCGGCACCTCGTTCGCCGCGCCGCTGGTGGCGCGGCTGGCGGCATGGCACCTGGCGCGGCCGGATCCGCAGGCGGCGGCCGCGGTGCGTGCGCAGCTGCAGGCGCAGGCGCGCGATCTCGGCGCGCCCGGGGTGGATCCGGTGTATGGCCATGGACTGCTGGGCGCCGACCTGGCGCTGCAGCGGGCGCCGGGCAGGTGAATCCGCGCTGTCTGCGCGCGTGCGCGCAGGGAAGGACCGCGCCGCGCGATGCGTAGTTCCTGGTGAGAGCCGCAGATCGCCTGTGGCATAGCGAGGAGAACGCGATGAACAACAAGACCCTGATCTCCGGTGCGATGCTGGCCGCGCTGTTGGCATCGGCCCCAGGGGCGGCCGGTGCGCAGGTGCTGGGCGGTGCGGGCAACCTGGGCGGCACGCTGAACGGTACGGTCGGCGGACTGGGCGGCAGCACGCTCGGCGGCAACGCGATGGGTGCGGGCAGCTTGAGCGCCGGATCCCAGCTCGACAGCGTGCGCGACCGCGTCGAGACGCGATCGCAGCGCGCGCGAGCGGCTGCGCAGCGTGGCGCCGACCGCGCTTCGGCGGCTGCGGGCAGCGCCACGCAAGCCGCCGACGGCGCGGCTGCCAACGCACGCACCCTTGCCGGCACTGCCGCCGCCAGCGGCACGGCGACCGCGCGCAATGTGGCCAGCGCCGCGCAGGCCCAGGCCGGCGGGATCGCCGACGTCGCGCAAAGCAATGCTGGCAGTCTCGCCAACGGCGCTGCCGCCGCGGCGAACAATGCCGCCGCCCTGTCCAGTACGGGGAGTGCGGCCGGCAGCGCCGGCACGAGTGCGGTCGATGCAGCGAGCGCCGGTGGCGGCAATGGCACGGTCGCGCTGCCGTCGCTGTCCGGCACGAGCGGTGCCAGCGGCGCGGCCAGCGGCAGCGCCTCGCACAGCGCCAACGTCGCGCCGGGCGCGGCGCGCACCTCCGCCGGCGGCGGCGCGCAGGCGGGCGCTGGCCAGGGCACGGTCGGCGGTTCGGCTTCGCTGGGTGCCAGCGCCTCGGGGGAGGTCGAGTAAGCGCCAGCGCTGGGGTGTGTTCGATGCGCTGGACGGCCAGCCTCGGCGCAAGCGCGAGCGCACCGGCCATCGCGCCACGGCGCCCGACCATGTCGGGCGCCGTGGCTTGTCTGTGGCGAGCGCAACGTCGCCATGTTCAAGGCCTGACGCAGTCGGAAACGGCGCTTGCCCGCATAAAAAACGCCCGGCAGTGCCGGGCGTGATCAGGCGCGGTGCGGCCCTCAGCGTGGCGCTGCGGCGGGCGCTTCGCTCAGGCCGCGCTTTTCCAGCAACGGCTCGATCTTCGGCGCATGCCCGGCGAAGTCCTGGAACAGCTGCATCGCATCGACGCTGCCGCCGCGCGAGAGCAGGGTCTGGCGAAAGCGGTCGCCGTTGGCGCGGCTGAGCCCGCCGTGCTGCTTGAACCACTGCTGGGTGTTGGCGTCCAGCACTTCGGACCAGATGTAGGCGTAGTAGCCGGCCGCGTAGCCGCCCATGATGTGGCTGAAGTAGGGCGTGCGGTAGCGCGGCGGCACCGGCGCGTAGGCGATGCCGTCGGCGGCCAGCGCCTTGGCCTCGAACTCCATCACGCCCGATGCCGGCGGCACCTGGCCGGCGCCGAGCTGGTGCCAGCGCTGGTCGAGCATCGCCGCGCCCAGGTATTCGGTGGTGGCGAAGCCCTGGTTGAACTTGGCCGCGGCCACGACCTTGTCCAGCAAGGCCTGCGGCATCGGCGCGCCGCTCTGGTAGTGCTTGGCGTAGTGCTTGAGGATCGCCGGATCGTCCGCCCACATCTCGTTGACCTGCGACGGGAACTCGACGAAGTCGCGCGGCACGCTGGTGCCGGAGAAGTACGGGTACTTCACGTCGGAGAACATGCCGTGCAGCGCATGGCCGAACTCGTGGAACGCGGTGGTGACCTCGTCCCAGGTCAGCAGGGTCGGCTGGCCGGCCGGCGGCTTGGGGATGTTGAGGTGGTTGGCGACCACCGGCTTGTAGCCGGTCAGCGCCGACTGCGACACGTAGGAGTTCATCCAGGCGCCGCCGCGCTTGGATTCGCGCGCGTACATGTCGGCGATGAAGATCGCCAACTGCTTGCCGTCGGCGTCGAACACGTCGTAGACCAGCAGGTCGCCGCGGTAGGTCGGCAGGTCGGTGCGCTGCTTGAAGGTCAGCCCGTACTCCTGGTTGGCGGCGTAGAACACGCCGTTCTCCAGCACGTTCTTCAGTTCGAAGTAGGGCTTGAGCTGGGCCTCGTCGAAGTCGTACTTGGCCTGGCGCACCTTCTCGGTGTAGTAGGCCCAGTCCCAGGCCTCCAGCTTGAAGCTCGGCTTGCCGGCGGCCTTCTGTTCCTTGTCGATCATCACCTGCAGGTCGGCGGCCTCGCGCTTGGCGTTGGCGACCGCGGCCGGGGCCAGCTTGCCGAGCATCGCGTTGACCGCTTCGGGGGTCTTGGCGGTCTGGTCTTCCAGCGAATAGGCGGCGTGGTTCGGGTAGCCCAGCAGCTTGGCGCGCTCGGCGCGCAGGCTCATGATCCGCGACACCAGCGCGGTGTTGTCGTACTGGCCGCCGTGGCTGCCGCGCGACACCGAGGCCTGGTAGATCCTCTCGCGCAACGCGCGGTCCTTGAGCTGGGTCAGCGGCGGCTGGCCGGTGGTGTTGAGCAGCGCGATCACGTACTTGCCGTCGAGCTTGCGCGCCTTGGCCGCTTCGGCCGCCGAGGCGATCTGTTCGTCGGACAGGCCGTCGAGCTGCTTGACGTCGTCCACCACCACCGCCGCGGCATTCACCTCGGCCAGCACGTTCTGGCTGAACTGGGTGCCCAGCTTGGCCAGCTCGGCGTTCATCGCCTTGAGCCTGGTCTTGTCGGCATCGCCGAGCTTGGCGCCGTCGCGCACGAAATCGCTGTAGTACTTCTCGACCAGGCGCACGCCCTGCGCGTCCAGGCCGAGCTGGTCGCGGGTGGCGTACAGCGCCTGGATGCGCGCGAACAGCTTGGGGTTGAGCGAGATGGTGTCGCGGTGCGCGGCGAACTTGGCGGAGTACTCGGCCTGCAGCTGCTTGCGCGCGTCGTTGGTGTCGGCGCCGACCAGGTTGAAGAACACCGTGGTGGCGCGATCCAGCACCTGGCCGCTCTTCTCCATCGCCACGATGGTGTTGTCGAAGCTCGGCTTGGCCTTCTGGTTGGCGATCGCCTCCACTTCCTTCAGCTGCTGCGCCATGCCGGCGTCGAAGGCCGGCGCGAAATCGCTGTCCTTGATCCGGTCGAACTGCGGGTAGTGCAGCGGCAGCGGGCTTTCGGCGAAGAACGGGTTGGCCTGCGTGGCCGCTTGCGTGGCGGCGGGCGTGGCGGCGTTGGCGTAGGCAGGCATGGCGAGTCCGAGCGTGGCGGCGAGCGCGAGGGCGAGGCGGGTGGTCATCAAGCGGTATCCATGGATCGGGTCTGACCATGCAGGCTACCGCAGCGCGGCGCATGCGACCCGTGACTAAAGCCATGGGCGCCCGGCGATGGGCCGGGAGCATGCTGCAGGTGCGCTTGCCTTCGCTGCCGCCGCGGCGTCATATAGCGCCTGACCGATGCAGACCACTGCCATTGCGTGAAGACGGCCGACGGCCGCAGGGAGAACCGATGAAAGCGATCTTCGGCTTGTGCGTGGCCGCGTGCGCGGCATGGGCGGCGCCGGCGTGGTCGGCGCAGACGCTGCGCTACGTGGTGCTGGTGGACGGCGGCAAGCAGGCCGGGCAGCAGAGCGTCAGCGTCGGCGACGACGGCGTCACCCGGGTCGACTACGTGTTCAAGGACAACGGCCGCGGCCCGGAACTGAAGGAGCAGTACACGCTGGCCGCCGACGGCACCTTCAAGACCTACCAGGTGCAGGGCAGCTCCACCTTCGGCGCGCCGGTGGACGAGCGCTTCAGCCGCGACGGCGATCGCGTGCGGTGGAAGTCCACGTCCGACCAGGGCGAGCGGCGCGTGCCTGGCGGCGCCCAGTACTGGCCGCTCGGCGGCACCCCGGCCGCGGCCTCGGCGGCGGTGACCGCGCTGAGCCGCCGCGCCGACGGCAAGTTGCCGCTGATCCCCAGCGGCACGCTGACCCTGCGCAAGCTGCAGCAGGCGCAGGTCGGCCAGGGCAACAGCGCGCGCGAGGTGCAGTTGGTGGCGCTGACCGGGGTCGGCTTCACCCCCACCTTCGCCTGGCTCACCACCGGCGCCGCGCCGCGCCTGTTCGCGTTCATCGCACCGGGCTGGATGCAGCTGATCGAGACCGGCTACGAAAAGGATGCCGCTGCGCTGGAAGCGGCGCAGAAACAGGCCGAGGTCACCGCCCTGGTCGAGCTGCAGCAGCGCCTGGCGCATCCCTTGCCCGGCACCACGCTGATCCGCAACGCGCGCGTGTTCGACAGCGAGCACGCCACCCTCGGCGCCGCGTCCGACGTGCTGCTGCGCGACGGCAAGATCGTCTCGGTGAACGCCACCGGCGGCGCGCCGGCACCGGCGCAGCAGGTGGTCGATGCGCAGGGGCGGGTGCTGCTGCCCGGCCTGTTCGACATGCATGGCCATGTCGGCCGCTGGGACGGCGGCCTGCACCTGGCCGCCGGCGTCACCACCGTGCGCGACATGGGCAACGACAATGCCACGCTGCAGCAGGTGATGCAGGAAGAACGCGACGGCCAGCTGCTGATGCCGAGCCTGGTCGCCTGCGGGTTCCTGGAGGGCGAGAGCCCGATGTCGGCGCGCAACGGCTTCGTGGTCAGCACCCAGGCGCAGGCCAACGAGGCGGTGGACTGGTATGCGGCGCACGGCTATGTCGGCATCAAGATCTACAACTCGTTCCCGCAGGCGCTGGTGCGCGACACCGCCGCCTACGCGCATGCCAAGGGCCTGCGCGTCAGCGGGCACATTCCGGTGCACATGCTCGCGCACGAGGCGGTGGAGCAGGGCTACGACGAGATCCAGCACATCAACCAGGTGCTGCTGAATTTCTACGCCACCCACGACACCGATACGCGCACGCTGGAACGCTTCTACCTGCCGGCCAAGCGCACCGCCGACCTGGACTTCGACTCGGCGCCGGTGCAGGCCTTCGTGCAGGACCTGGCCAGGCGGCAGATCGCGATCGACTCGACCGTGGCCACCTTCGACTTCATCCGCCAGCGCCCGGGCGAGCTGTCGCAGGCCTACGCCGCCGTGGCCGAGCACCTGCCGCCGGACGTGCAGCGCGGGCTGCGCAGCGCGGAGTTCGACATTCCCGACGACGCCACCGCCGCGCTGTACGAACGTTCCTACGAGAAGATGGTGGCCTTCGTCGGCCGCCTGTACCAGGCCGGCGTGCCGCTGGTGGCCGGCACCGACGCCACCCCCGGCTTCACCCTGCAGCGCGAGATCGAGCTGTACGTGCAGGCCGGGCTGACCCCGGCGCAGGCGTTGCAGGTGGCGACCTGGAACGGCGCCAAGTATTCGCGCACGCTGGACAGCCGCGGCTCGATCACCCCGGGCAAGCGCGCCGACCTGATCCTGGTCGACGGCGACCCGACCCGCGACATCGCCGACCTGCGCAAGGTCGCGCTGGTGGTCAAGCAGGGCACCGCGTACTACCCGAGCGAGGTCTACACCGCGCTGGGCATCGCGCCGTTCGCCGCGCCCGCGCGCATCGCCACCATGGAGGATTGAATGGACATCCCGACCACCGCCTACGCCTTCAGCGCCGACGACATCGACGGCCGTCCGCAGCCGCTGGCCGACTACGCGGGCAAGGTGCTGCTGATCGTCAACGTCGCCTCCAAGTGCGGCTTCACCCCGCAGTACGCCGGGCTGCAGGCGCTGTGGCGGCAGTACCGCGAGCGCGGGCTGGTGGTGCTCGGCTTCCCCTGCGACCAGTTCGGCCACCAGGAACCCGGCGATGCGGACGAGATCAAGCGGTTCTGCGCGCTGACCTACGAGGTCGATTTCCCGATGTTCGCCAAGGTGCAGGTCAACGGCGAGGCCGCGCATCCGCTGTGGCAATGGCTCAAGCAGCAGAAATCCGGGTTGCTCGGCATCGCCGCGATCAAGTGGAACTTCAGCAAGTTCCTGGTCGGCCGCGACGGCCGGGTGCTGGCGCGCTATGCGCCGACCGACAAGCCGGAAGCGCTGGCCGCCGACATCGAGCGCGCGCTGGGCTGAGCGGAAGCGGCGCGCGATGCGGCGCGCTTTTCTGCAGGAGCGGCTTCAGCCGCGACAGCTGCTATCCGTAGAGCCTGTCGCGGCTGAAGCCGCTCCTGCAGTGACGCGTCGCCAGCGACAGGCGCACGCATCGTACCGACGCGTCACTTCTCGACGAAGGCCCGCTCGAATACGTAATGCCCCGGCGTGCCGATCCGCGAGGAGGCGACGAAGCCGCGCGCGTCCAGGGTCTGGCGCAGGTCGGCCAGCATCTGCGGGCTGCCGCAGATCATCGCCCGGTCGTATTCCGGATCCAGCGGCGGCAGGCCCAGGGTCTGCTGCATCCGCCCGCTTTCCAGCAGCTCGGTGAGGCGGCCGCGGTTGCGGAAGTCCTCGCGGGTCACCGCCGGGTAGTACAGCAGCTTGTCGCGGATGGTCTCGCCGAGGAACTCGTGCTGCGGCAGTTCGTTCTCGAAGTAGTCGCGGTAGGCCAGGTCCTTCTCGAAGCGCACGCCGTGGGTGAGGATCACCTTGTCGAAGCGCTCGTAGGTCTCCGGGTCCTTGATCACCGACAGCCACGGCGCCAGGCCGGTGCCGGTGCCGAGCAGGTACAGGTGCCGGCCCGGGTGCAGGTCGCTGATCAGCAGGGTGCCGGTGGGCTTCTTGCCGACCAGCACCGCGTCGCCCGGCCGGATGTGCTGCAGGCGCGAGGTCAGCGGGCCGTCCGGCACCTTGATGCTGAAGAACTCCAGCCGCTCTTCCCAGTTGGCGCTGGCGATGGAATAGGCGCGCAGCAGCGGCCGCGTCTCCGTCTCCAGGCCGATCATCACGAACTGGCCGTTGTCGAAGCGGAAGCCTTCGTTGCGGGTGGTGGTGAAGCTGAAGTAGTCGTCCGTCCAGTGACGGACTTCGAGCACCGTTTCGGGGCCAAAAGCAGAGGACATGCCGTTGATCGTGATGGGGAAGGAGCGGCCGCCATTCTACCCCATGTCGGCCCAAATGAGAGGGAATCTCATTTGGGCCAGTCCATCCCGCCGGGCGTCACTTCTCGAACGACAGTTCGTAGGACAGGTACAGCGGCGCCTGCGGCGGGGCCTGCAACGGGCGCTGGCGCAGGAAGCGCTCCAGGCACAGCGCCAGCGGCGTGGTGCCGTTGCGCCAGCTCGCGCCGATCGCGCCATCGGCCTGGACCTGGACCACGACGACGAACGGCGAGGTGTCCGGGCGCGGGGTGGCGCAGCTGGCCACGCCCTCGTCCAGCGCCGCGCGCTGCAGCGCCTGCAGGCGCTCGGCCAGCGCGGTAGGCAGCGCGGCCTCGTCGCGGTCGGCCAGGGCCTTGGCCGCGGCGTAGTCGGACGGTCCGGGAACCGGGTCGGCCGCGGCGGCGGGAAACGCCAGGGCGGCGGCGAGCAGGCAGGGCAGCAGACGTGGCGACATGGCGGATCCGAAAGGCGGGCGAGGTTCAACGATACCCAGCGGCCTGCAGTTCGAACAGTTCCGCGTAGCGCCCGCCCTGCGCCATCAGCTCGGCATGGGTGCCGCTGGCCTCGATCTGGCCGCCGGCCAGGACCAGGATGCGGTCGGCCATGCGCACGCTGGAGAAGCGGTGCGAGATCAGCACCGCGGTGCGGTTGTCGGACAGCTCCTTGAAGCGCTGGAACACCTCGAATTCGCTGCGCGCGTCCAGCGCCGCGGTCGGCTCGTCCAGGATCATCACTTGCGCGTCGCGCATGTAGGCGCGCGCGATCGCGATCTTCTGCCATTGCCCGCCGGACAGGTCCACGCCGGTCTTGAAGCGGCGTCCGATCAGCTGCTCGTAACCGTGCGGCAGGCCCTCGATCAGCTCGCTGGCCATGGCGCGCTGCGCGGCGGCGCGGATCCGCGTCGCATCGGTCATCGAATCGACCCGGCCGACGCCGATGTTCTCGCCGGCGCTGAGGTGGTAGCGCACGAAGTCCTGGAAGATCACCCCCAGGTTGGCGCGCAGGTCGTCCAGGTCGTAGTCGCGCAGGTCGCGGCCGTCGAGCAGGATGCGGCCCTCGTCCGGGTCGTACAGCCGCGCCAGCAGCTTGACCAGGGTGGTCTTGCCGGCGCCGTTCTCGCCGACCAGCGCCAGCACCTCGCCGGCGCGCAGCTCGAAGTCCAGGTGGCGCACCGCCCACTGCTCGGCATCGGGGTAGCGGAAGCCGACGTTCTCGAACACGAAGCCGCGCGCGATCGGCCGCGGCACCGGCACCGCGCCGGGCCGGGTGCGGATCTCCGGCACGATGCGGAAGAACGAGTACAGATCGTCCAGGTACAGCGCCTGCCCGGCCACCTGCGAAAAGCCGATCAGCAGCCCTTCCAGCAGCTGGCGCAGGCGCAGGAAGCTGCCGGCCAGGAAGGTGAGGTCGCCGATGCTGAAATCGCCGCGCACCGTGCGCCAGGCGATGTAGCCGTAGGCGGCGTAATAGCCCAGCGTGCCCAGCGCGGCCAGCAGCGTGCCCCACAGCATGCGCTTGCGCGCCAGCGCGCGGTTGGCCTGGAAGAAGCGGTCGGCCAGCGCCCGGTAGCGCGCGATCAGGAAGCTGTGCAGGTTGAAGATCTTCACTTCCTTGGCGGTCTCGACGCTGGCGCCGACCTGGCGCAGGTAGTCGAGCTGGCGCCGCTCCGCGGTCCATTGGAAGTTGAGCGAATAGCCCAGCGCGTTGAAGTGCGCCTCGCCGATGAAGGCCGGCACCAGCGCCAGCGCCAGCAGCAGGATCAGCCAGGGCGCGTAGACCAGCAGGCCGATCGCGAAGCTGACCACGGTGATCGCGTCCTGCACCTGGCCGAACAGCTGGCTCATCAGGTTCATCCGGCCCATGGTCTGGCGCCGCGCGCGGTCGAGCTTGTCCTGCTGTTCCGGGTCCTCGAAATCCTCCAGGTCCAGCTGCGCGGCATGCTCCATCAGCTGCACGCTGGTGACGTTGTTGAACAGCTCCGACAGCAGCGTGTCGGCATAGCTGACCAGCCGCCCGAGCAGGTCCGAGCCGATCGCCAGCGCCAGTTCCAGCGCCAGCAGTTCCAGCAGCCGCTGCAGCCGCCCGCTGGCCAGCGCCTGGCCGAACGAAGTGAAGCCGGGCGACTGCCCGACCAGGTGGATCGCCTCGTCGATGATCAGCTTGCCGATGTACAGCGAGGCCACCGGGATCAGCGCGCGCAGCACGCGCAGGCCGATGCTGGTGAGGGTCAGCCAGTGGCTGGTCTGCCAGATCTGGCGCAGGAACGGCGGCAGGTTGCGCATCGCGTCGAAGCGCTCGCGCAGGCTGGGGCCGGCGCTGGCGGCAGGGCGCGCAGCGCCGTGGGAAGGAGGAGAAGAGGCCATCCGCGCATTGTGCCGGGGCCGGGTGTGCGCGGGGAGTGTTTGGGCCTGGTGCGACCGGCGGGCCGCGGTGCGCTATCGGTGCGGCGGCCGCGGCCCGCTGTCGCCAAGACGCTATTCCCGCTATCTTCCGAGCCCGGACCAGGGACCGCTCTTCATGCAGAACGCACTGCCGCTTGCCGCGCTCGACTGCTTTGGAGGACGTGCGCGATGACGGCGGGCTTCGCCATCCGCTACGTCGTCTACTGTCTGGCCATCCTCGGTTGCCTGTTCTGGATCAACTCCTTTCTGCCGCCGGCTGTCGCCATCGTCGCCGCGCTGGTGTTCTTCGGGTTTGCGGTCGTCTACACCGTGTTCCGCCTGCTGGGCGGGCGCGGCCGCATCGGTGTCGGCAACCTCTGGAAGGAGTTCCTGGATTTCCTCTACGGTCTGGGCTGACCAGCGGCGCAGCGCTGCGGGTATCGCGCATGCGGCCATGCGCTGGCAGGCCGTCGATCGCTGCGGAACGTCACTCGTCCAGGCGCAGGGTCAGGCACTTGGCCGCGCCGCCGGCCTTCAGGAATTCGTCCAGCGGGGTCTGCACCACGCGGTAGCCGATTCCGGCCAGGGCCGCGCACAGGTCCGGGCTGGCGCGATTGAGCAGCAGGCGCTGGTCCAGGTCCACCGCATTGCAGGCGAAGGCGAGGGCGTCGGCCTCGCCGACCGCGATGCGCTGCGCCGGCGGGATGCGGCGGGCGATGGCTTCCTGGGCGTAGTCGTCGAACGCGCCTGGGTAGTACAGCAGGTAGCCGTCGCGCAGCGGGCAGAAGCAGGTGTCCAGGTGATAGAAGCGCGGGTCGACCAGGCGCAGCGGCATCACCTCGATGTCGAGCAGGTCGGCCAGTTCGTGCGCGGCGGCCAGGTCGCTGCGGTGGCCGTGGCCCATCCACAGCCGGCGCGCGCCGCGGTCCAGCAGCGCGTCGCCGGCGCCCTCGAAGCGCAGGTCCTCGGGCAGCGCGCGGATGCGGAAGCCGGCGCGGCGGCACCAGTCGGCGAACAACGCTTCCTCGCCGCGCCGTTCGGCATGGCGGAAGCGGCTGGGCACGAAGCTGTCGCCGAGCACCAGGCCGGCGTTGGCGCTGAACACCATGTCCGGCAGGCCAGCGGCCGGCGCGATCCGCTCGATCTCGGCACCGGCGGCCGCGGCCGCGGCGACCAGCGCGTCCCATTGCGCCTGCGCACGCTCGCGGCTGGCGGCGTGGACGTTGCCTTCCATCCAGGGGTTGATCACGTAGTCCACCGCGAAGTGCTGCGGCGCGCACATCAGCAGGCGGTGGCCGCCATGCGCGGCGGCGGCGGCCTGGGCCGCCGGCTCGGCGAGCGCCAGGTCCGCGGCGTCCTCGATCGCGCCGCCCGCCAGGATTTTCTCGATCATGCCCGCCTCGCTCCGTGCTGGTGATGCGCAAACGCTAGCGGTGTCGTGTTGCGGACACATGTCTGCTGGGAGCCGGGATTGGGGATTCGGGATTCGGGATGGAGCGGCGTACCGGCATGCGCCGGTACGCCGCTGCGCTTACGGCAGTTCCGGTTGCAGGCCCACGCCGAGCCGGTTCCAGGCATTGATCAGCGCGATGGCCATGGTCAGCGCGCTGATGCCCGGCGCGTCGAAATGCGCGGTCAGCGCCGCGTAGCAGGCGTCCGCCGGCGCGCCGGCGGGCAGCGTGGTCAGCGCCTCGGCCCAGGCCAGCGCGGCGCGTTCGCGCGCGTCGAAGAAGCGGCTCTCGCGCCAGCCGGCGACGGTGTCCAGCTTGCGCGGTTCCAGGCCAGCCTTGCGCAGGGCCGTGGCATGCATGTCGATGCAGTAGCTGCAGCCGTTGAGCTGGGAGACGCGCAGGCACACCAGTTCGGCCAGGTCATGGCCGAGCACGCCTTCGTGCACCTGCTGGCTGGCGCCCAGCAGGGCGCGGAAGGCCTCCGGTTCGTGGCGGGTGTAGTCGATGCGATGGAAGTGCATGTGTCTTGCTCCATGACGGCCGCCCTGGCCGTCTTCGCACCAAGGACGCGCGACGGCGCGGGGCCGTGACACTGCGCCGTCGCTGGCCAGGGCTGCCGCGCGGGCAGGCCATGCGTCCCGCCAGCGACGCACCGGGTGGGCATGGCCGCGCCGCGAGCTAGCCCCGTGCGGTCAGTGCCGGCAGCTTGTCCGGATTCATCAGCGTCAGCACTTCGACGATGCGTTCGCCGTCGATCACCACCAGCACCGCCGAATGCAGGTGGGTGCCGATGAAGCGCAGGATCGCCGGTTCGCCGTTGACCGTGCCGATCCGCGACTGCAGGCCCAGGCCGCGCCGCGCCACCGCCCAGTACAGCATGGCGATGCGCTCGGCGCCCAACAGTGGCCGCACCGTGGCGGTGACCTTGCCGCCACCGTCGGAGCGCATCCGCGCATTGGCGTCGAGCAGGGCCACGATCGCGTCGCGGTCGCCCTGCTGCGAGGCGTGCATGAAGCGCTCGAGCAGTTGCCGGTGGCGTTCCGGGGCCACCGCGAAGCGCGGCCGGCCGGCCTTGAGCCGTTCGCGCGCGCGATGCACCAGCTGCCGGCAGTTGGCTTCGGCATGCCCGAGCAACTGGCCGATCTGCGCGTAGTCGTAGTCGAAGGCCTCCTTCAGCAGGAACGCGGCGCGCTCGTCCGGGCCCAGCCGTTCCAGCAGCGCCAGGAACGCCACCGACACCTGCTCGGCGCGCGCATGGCGCTCGGCCGGGTCGGCCTCCTCGGCGATCTCCAGCGGCTCGGGCAGCCACGGGCCGGTGTAGTGGACGCGGGCGCCGCGCGCCGCGCGCAGCCGGTCCAGCCCGAGCCGGGTGGTGACGGTCACCAGCCACGCCTCCGGATCGCGGATCGCGGCGCGGTCGCCGGACTGCCAGCGCAGCCAGGCCTCCTGCAGCACGTCCTCGGCGTCGCTGCGGCTGCCGAGCAGGCGGTAGGCCAGGCCGAACAGCCTGGGACGTTGCGATTCGAAGGTCGGATCGGGGCTCATGGCGACCAGGACGGAACAGCGCGTGCCGGCGTGACAGCGGGCGGGACGGCCACTTTGCCCTAAAATGACCGGGTTTCCCCCCGCCAGCCGTAGAGCCAGCCGTGACCTCGATCAAGCAGGAAGACCTCATCCAGTCCGTCGCCGATGCGCTGCAGTACATCAGCTACTACCATCCGGTCGACTACATCAAGAACCTGTCGGCCGCCTACGAGCGCGAACAGTCGCCGGCCGCCAAGGACGCGATCGCGCAGATCCTGATCAACTCGCGCATGTGCGCCGAAGGCCACCGCCCGATCTGCCAGGACACCGGCATCGTCACCGTGTTCCTCGAGATCGGCATGAACGTGCGCTGGGACGACGCCACGATGGGCGTGGAGGACATGGTCAACGAGGGCGTGCGCCGCGCCTACAACCATCCGGACAACAAGCTGCGCGCCAGCGTGCTGGCCGATCCGGCCGGCAAGCGCGCCAACACCAAGGACAACACCCCGGCGGTGGTCAACACCAAGATCGTGCCGGGCGAGCACGTCGAGGTGATCGTCGCGGCCAAGGGCGGCGGTTCGGAGGCCAAGAGCAAGTTCGCCATGCTCAACCCGTCCGATTCCATCGTCGACTGGGTGCTCAAGACGGTGCCGACCATGGGCGCCGGCTGGTGCCCGCCGGGCATGCTCGGCATCGGCATCGGCGGCACCGCCGAGAAGGCCATGCTGCTGGCCAAGGAAGCGCTGATGGAGCCGATCGACATCGTCGACCTGCAGGCGCGCGGCGCGTCCAACCGGGCCGAGGAACTGCGCCTGGAGCTGTACGAGAAGGTCAACGCGCTGGGCATCGGCGCGCAGGGCCTGGGCGGCCTGACCACGGTGCTGGACATCAAGGTGAAGGACTATCCGACCCACGCCGCCAACCTGCCGGTGGCGCTGATCCCCAACTGCGCCGCCACCCGCCACGCGCACTTCACCCTGGACGGCAGCGGCCCGGTGATGCTGGACCCGCCCTCGCTGGAGGACTGGCCCAAGCTCACCTACAACCCGAGCAACGCGCGCCGGGTGAACCTGGACAGCATCACCAAGGAAGAGGTCGCCAGTTTCAAGCCGGGCGAGGTGGTCCTGCTCAACGGCAAGCTGCTGACCGGCCGCGATGCCGCGCACAAGCGCATGATCGACATGCTCAACCGCGGCGAGACGCTGCCGGTGGACTTCACCAACCGCTTCATCTACTACGTCGGCCCGGTCGATCCGGTGCACGACGAGGTGGTCGGCCCGGCCGGCCCGACCACCGCCACGCGCATGGACAAGTTCACCCGGCAGATGCTGGAGCAGACCGGCCTGCTCGGCATGGTCGGCAAGTCCGAGCGCGGCGACGCGGCGATCGACGCGATCCGCGACAACAAGGCGGTGTACCTGATGGCGGTCGGCGGTTCGGCCTACCTGGTGTCCAAGGCGATCAAGGCCGCGCGCGTACTGGCATTCGAGGACCTGGGCATGGAGGCGATCTACGAATTCGAGGTCAAGGACATGCCGGTCACCGTGGCGGTGGATGCCAGCGGCGAGTCGGTGCACAAGACCGGCCCGCGCGAATGGCAGGCGCGCATCGGCAAGATCCCGGTGGTGGTCGAGCCGGCCTGACCGCCCGCGCCGCGGGCGTCGGCATCCGCGCGCTGGCCTTGCGCCGGCGCCGCGGCAATAATCGGCGCTGGCTTCGCTTCCGGGGAAATCGTCGTGTCCATCGTTCTGTACGGCTCGCCCAGTACCGCGTCGTTCGTCGTGCACTGGCTGCTGATCGAACTGCAGGTCGATTTCGAACTGCACATGCTCGACTTCGCGCGCCAGGAGCAGAAGCGCCCCGAATACCTGGCGCTCAACCCCCAGGGGCGGGTGCCGACGCTGGTCCTCGACGGACAGGTGCTGACCGAATCGATCGCCATCGCCATGCACCTGGCCGATATGTACCCGCACGCCGGCCTGGCGCCGCCGCCGGCCACGCCGGAGCGCGCGGCCTATTACCGCTGGATGCTGTTCGGCGCCTACACCCTGATGCCGGCCTACCGCGACTGGTTCTATGCCGACGAAGCGGCCGGCGCCGACAACGCCGAGCGCGTGCGCGCCAACGCCCGCGCGTTCCTGGAAAAGGCCTGGGACGAGGTCGCCGCGCACCTGGACGCGCAGGGGCCGTACCTGCTGGGCGAGCACTGCAGCGCCGCCGATTACGTGCTGGTCATGCTGATGCGCTGGTCGCGCAACATGCCGCGGCCCACCGACACCTGGCCGTCATTGCACGCGCTCGCGCAGCGCATGAAGGCGCGTCCCGCGTTCCAGGAAACCTACCGCCGCGAAGGCCTGACCGACTGGACCTGAGCGCGGCGGCGCCGGTACCGCGCGGCGGCCGTCGATGGCCACCGCGCGTTTCCCGGCTGAGGCCTGTCGGGCCTCAGTACCACTCCAGCAGCGACACGCCCAGGCCCACGTAGGTGGCGCGGTGGTTGTAGTCGATCATGCTCTCGCCGTAGCCGTCGAACACCTGCACGTGGCCACGCAGCAGGTTGCTGATCGGGAAGCCCCAGTCCAGCTGCACCGCGCCGTGCGAGCGGTCGCCGCTGCGCAGCGAATGCCGCGCCATCAGCGAGATCTCGTGGCCGCCGCGGTTGTAGGTCAGGGTCGCATCGCCGCGGCCCATGTAGTCCTCGATGTCCGGGTTGTTGTCCTGGCGGTCGCTTTCCGGGATCCGGTACCACGGGCGCAGCACCAGCGCCCAGTTCTCGCGGTCCAGGCCGATGTTGAGGATCGCCCGGTTCCAGCTGCGCGAGAACGGATCGCTGCGGCCGTTGGACTGGTGGTTGAGCTGGATCCCGGTCATCCGCCCCTTCCAGCCGAACAGGCTGTAGTTGTTGCGGAACACCAGCGCCAGCTCGGGTTCGTAGTTGGTCTCGCGGAACGGCCGCGACTGCTCGCTGTTGTAGACCTGCCAGCGCGAACTCTGGGTATAGGCGCCCCACAGGTCGCCGTTGTCGCCGAAGATGTTCTCCACGATCTTGGTCTTGAAGCTGAGCTGGAACTTGGCTTCGATGCTGTCCAGCGGCTCGGCGGTGGTCACCGTGTTGTTCGGGTTCGGCGAGGACGGGGTCTCGTTCTTCTTGCTGGTCCAGAACGCCGGCAGCAGGTACACCGGCTTGTAGGCGCGCAGCTGGAAATTGCCCAGCTTGGAATCCTTGGCCAGCTCCCAGCGGCTGTCCAGCAGCGAACCCTTGCCGGCGTTGGCGATGGTGGCGTCGTAGCGGTCGTCCTTGAACAGCGAGGCGGTGCGCTGGCGGGTGCGCTCGGCCAGGCCGGCGTCCTGCGGGATCGACGCATCCAGCTGCCGCTTCTGGTTTTCGCTGGCCGTCTTCGCCGCCGCATCGGCGGCCTGCGGGTCGGACACCCGGCGCGACAGCGCCTGGTCGTAGCAGGACAGGCGCGCGGCGTCGCTGGTAATGGCGACGCAGGCTTCGGGCGAGGCGGGAGTGGGCATCACTTCCTGGGCGTGGGCCAGCGGCATCGCCGCGAAGGACAGCAGCAACAGGGGACGGGCCGGGCGATGGATCATGCAGGTTCTCTCGGAAACAGGCGGCGCGGGCGGGTGGTGCGCTGCCGAGGTGAATAGCCGGCTGCGAAAATACAGGAGCCAGCGCAACGGGGTCATCACACGTTCATCTCGCGCCGCAAACGGCGCCGGGTCAGAACAGCCAGGCCGCCGCGAACAGGCCGAGCATCGCCATCGCCAGGGCCAGCTTGGCGGCGGTGCCCAGGACGATGCCCAGCCAGGTGCCGAGGCCGACCTTGGTCGCCTGCTGCAGCTGCCGGCCATGCCAGTACTCGCCGGCCAGCGCGCCGACGAAGGGGCCGACGAACAGGCCGATCGGCATGAAGAACAGCCCCGCCACGCTGCCCAGCACCGACCCCCACAATGCCTTGCGGCTGGCGCCCACGCGCTTGGCGCCGAACACGGTGGCCAGGAAGTCGACCAGGAACGACAGCAGGGTGAGCACGCCCAGCACCGTCAGCATCACCCAGCCGACGCGCTGGAAACCGTCGGCCCAGGCCGCCAGCAGCAGGCCGGCGAACAGCAGCGGCATGCCCGGCAGGGCCGGCAGCACCACCCCGGCCAGCCCCAGCACCACCAGCAGCCCGGCGGCCATGTAGTAGATGAACGTAGGATCCACGCGGCGTGCTCCGGGGCGATTTGGGGGTTGACAGATGGGGTGTTTTTGCTGATTGCATTTTCATTTTCGCCGCGGTAAGTTTCAGCCGCTGCGTTTGCAAAGGTCACCGTGAATCGTGGCCCGATGCGGTAGATCCAAACGATCCGCTACAGCGTTATACCTCGCTTCCTCCTTGCAACCAGCCGCCGAACCCCCGGCGTACCCACCCCTGAGACTGTTTCAAGGAGTAAGTCCATGACTGACGGCAATCGCGAAAACGGCACCGTGAAGTGGTTCAACGACGCCAAGGGCTTCGGTTTCATCAGCCGCGAGAACGGCGAGGACGTGTTCGTGCACTTCCGCGCCATCCAGACCCAAGGCTTCAAGAGCCTGAAGGAAGGGCAGAAGGTCAGCTTCACCGTGGTCCAGGGCCAGAAGGGCCTGCAGGCCGACGCGGTGCAGCCGGTCTGAACCCGGCGCGGTCGCGGAGCGCCGACCGCGCAGCAAAAAGGCCCGCACTGCGGGCCTTTTTGCGTTGCGGCGGACGGTGCAGGGGGCGAGCGCCTAGCGCGCCACCACGCGGCCGTTGACCACGCGCACGTAGGTGTTCTCGCGGATCCCGGCCAGGTCGCGCTGGTTGACCACGATCACCCGGCCATCGTCCATCTGCACATGCACGTCGTAGCTGTCGCTGGTGACGTTGTTCTGGATCTGGTTGCCGGCCAAGGCGCCCGCGGCGGCGCCGGCCACGGCCGACACGTTCTGGTTGCCCTTGCTGCCGCCGGTGTGGTCGGAGATCTCATGGCCGGCGATCGCGCCGACGATGCCGCCCAGCACCGCGCCGGTGCCGGTGGGCGCGGTGCGTCCGGAGGCCACCGTGTCGATGCGGGTGACGATGCCGCAGTCCGCGCAGCGGGTGTCCGCGTAGCCGCGCGACGGCTGGCTGTAGCCGCCGCCACCGCCGTAGCCGGGGGACGTGGCGCAGCCGGCCAATGCCAGAACGGCGACGGCGCCAGTGGCCAGTAGATGGATCTTCATGTGTGCTCTCCTCGACAGACGGTGGACGGCGGCAGACCCGCGTTTGCACGCATCCTGTCCGCCGGCGTGTGAATGCAACGCCAATCGCCACCGCCACGCGTCGCTGATGCGCTGCAGCGTCAGTGGCAATTCATCGAAAAGCTCGGTGGCCGGTCAGCGGAAGTCGCGGTGGCAGGCGTCGCAGCCGTCGTCGATGCGATGGGTGAGCTGGTCGAGCGCGGCGCAGCTGGCGGGGACCGCGGCCTGCGCCGCCTCCAGCGTGGCCCGCAGCGCGCCGGCGTGCTGCTGGAAGCGGCTGTCGTCGCTGAGTCCGGGGAATGCGCTGTCCAGGTCGTTGCCGAGCAGGCGCAGCGTGCGCACCCGCGCCTGCAGCTCGGCGGCGCTGCAGCGGTTCTGCGCATGGTTGCGCTGCAGCAGCGCCAGTTGCTTGTCCATCACCTGCATCAGCGCGCGCGGGAACGGGTCCTGCCGCGCCTGCAGCGCGCGCATCGCCATCACCGTGGCGACCAGGCCGATCAGCACGCCGGCGAGCAGCACGAACAGGTAGCGCGAGGAGCGGGAGGCGGGAGCGGGCGGGCTGGCCATGCGGCGGGCGTGCAGGAGGAAAGCGCGATAGTACGCCGGCCGCCGCCATGGTGTGGCGCCGCCGCTCCGCGGCGCCGATGAAATAAACTGGGCGCATGAACGAACAACTGCGTGAGCGCTTCGCCGGCATCGACCGGCTGTACGGGCGCGGGACCATCGAGCGCCTGGCGCAATGCCGCGTGGCGGTGGTGGGCATGGGCGGGGTCGGCTCGTGGGTGGTGGAGGCGCTGGCGCGTTCGGCGGTCGGGCACCTGACCCTGATCGACGCCGACGACATCTGCGTGTCCAACACCAACCGCCAGCTGCCGGCGCTGGAAGGCCAGTACGGGCGCAACAAGGCGCGGGCCATGGCCGAGCGCTGCGTGGCGATCAACCCGGCGATCGAGGCCAGCGCGGTCGAAGCCTTCCTGACCCCGTCCAACATCGCCGAGCTGCTCGGCGGCGGCTTCGACCTGGTCATCGACGCCTGCGACAGCTTCCGGGTCAAGGTCGAGACCATCGCCTGGTGCCGCCGGCGCAAGCTGCCGCTGCTGACCGTGGGTTCGGCCGGCGGACGCACCGACCCGACCCTGGTGCGCATCCGCGACGTGTCGCGCACCGAGCACGACGCGATGCTGGCGCTGATTCGCAAGAAGCTGCGCAGCGAGTTCAATTTCCCCAAGAACCCGCAGCGCTACTTCGGCGTGCCGGCGGTGTACTCGCTGGAGAACGTGCGCTACCCGCAGGCCGACGGCAGCGTCTGCGGGCTGCGCCCGCAGCTGGGTCCGGACGCGGCGCTGAACCTGGACTGCGGCGCCGGGCTGGGCGCGGCCACGCATATCACCGGCGCATTCGCCTTCGCGGCGGCCGGCAAGGCCTTGGAGATGCTGTTGAAACCGAAGCGGGAGCAGCCGGCGACGGCGACGGCCGCGGCGCTGGAAGCGGAGTAGCGAGCGGAAGTGGTTGTCCGCCCCATGGGCCTGACAACCGGTTCGCTCCTGCCGGCCTGCCGGCCTCCGTCATGGTTTCTTTTCCAGATAGAACGCAAGGTACTTCCTTGGCCGTCCCTGGAAGGCTCTTGCCTTGCCGAGGCGATGGGCTTGGTCGAAACAGCGATAGGCCTCGGAGTGTTCTTCCAGCTCGAAGCGCGCCATTCCCAGGTCGATCAAGGGGCCGGTATCGATATCCGATTCGCGAGCTTGTAGCGACTTCTGCGCCCAGTGTTTGGCGACGGCGAAGTCGCCGCCGTCGAAATGCAGGTTGTAGAAAGAGCCGGTGATCCACGCCGACAACAGCGGCCCTTCCAGCTTCGGCTCGGGTAGCAAGCCCCAGGCCTTGTGGTATGCGGATCGGGCGGCGTCCTTGTCGCCGCGCGCGTCGAGTCGGTTGCCGGACTCCATGATGCCCATGATGTCCTTTGCCAGTTCCGGGTTGGCGTCTGCCAGGTCCTTCACGCGTCACTCCTCGCTCGATAGCGCGCCGCCTCAGGCGGCGATCGCATCCAGGCCGAACAGGCGCTGCGCATTGCGCGTGGTCTGTTCGGCGATCTCGTCGGCGGGCTGGCCGCGCAGCGCCGCGATGGTATCCAGCACCGTGCGCAGCCGCGCCGGCTCGTTGCGCTCGCCGCGGATGGCGGCGTCGGGCTGGTCCGGCGCGTCGGTTTCCAGCAGCAACTGCTGCAGCGGCAGTTCGGCCGCCAGGCGCCGCAGCCGCTGCGCGCGTTCGTAGGTGACCGGGCCGCCGAGGCCGATCAGGAAATCCAGCTTGTGCAACTGCTGCGCCTGCTCCGCGCTGCCGGCGAAGCTGTGCACCACGCCGCGCAGGCGCCCGACCTTGCGGATCGCCAGGATCACCGCGTCCACCGCGCGCCGCGCGTGCACGATCACCGGCAGGTCGAACTCGCGCGCCAGCTGCAGTTGGCCGGCGAAATACCGTTGCTGCTCGGCTGCGTCCAGCCCTTCGACGAAGAAGTCCAGGCCGCATTCGCCGATCGCGCAGGGGCGCTCGCGCGCGATCCACTCGCCGAGCAGCGGCAGATGCGCGGGCCGGTGCTGGTCCAGGAACAGCGGATGCAGGCCATAGGCCGGATACAGGCCGTTGCCCGCGGCGCAGACCTCACGCAGCTTGGGCCAAGCCGCGGCCGTCACCGCCGGCACGATCTGCGCAGCGACGCCGGCGGCCTGCGCGCGGGCGACCACCTCGGCGCGATCGGAGTCGAACTCGGCGGCGTCGAGGTGGCAGTGGCTGTCGATCAGGCGCATCGGCCGTCAGCGGCGCACGCGCCGCGCGCTGGACGCGATCGTCTCCGGCTCGGCCGGCGCGGGCGTGCGCGTCTTCCAGTTGGCCAGCAGCAAGGTGCCCAGGCCGAACACGATCTCGTCGATGAAGGGCAGCGGGTCGGGCAGCAGCACGCTCAGCACGAACAGCCCGGCGGTCAGTTTGAACAGCGTGGGGTAGCGCAATTTGCCGGCCCAGCGCAGCAACGGCAGCACGATCGGGTTGGGCATGGACGGTCCTCCGACAAGATGATGAAAACGCTAACACGCTTGATATGGCGGCTTCCCGGCCGCCGCACCAGACCGCGCCGCGGATTTTTGCTGAATAGGGAGCGGATCGGTTCAGCTTCGGCATGGTAATCACAGCATCGTAGACAACGCGGCCAGACCGCAGGAGAGCAACGATGAAGAGCAATACGACAACCATTCTGGTCGCGGCTGGCGCATTGCTGGTCGGCGGCGTGGCCACCGCGGCCTTCATGAACAACCGCGACAAGCAGGAATTCGCCGGCAGCGGCGACGTGCGCCCGGCTGCGGACGCCAGCACCGGCGAGGCGGTCGCCGGCAACGACGGCGGCGGCAAGCTGGAATACGCCGACGTGGTCCGGGTCGATCCGATCACGCAGAAGGAGCAGCGCTACGCCGAGGTGATCGGCACCGAGCCGCTGCGCGAAACCTCCACCACCACCACCCCGCGCGAGGTCTGCAACGACGTGGTGGTGCAGGAGCGCCTGCCCGAGCGCGACGGCAACGTCGGCGGCACCGTGGTCGGTGCGGTGGTCGGTGGCCTGCTCGGCAACCAGATCGGCAACGGCAACGGGCGCAAGGCCGCCACCGCCGCTGGCGCGGTGGCCGGCGGCTTCATCGGCAACCGGGTCGACCGCAACCATGTCGGCGGCCGCGTGGTCGACCGCACCGAGCGCCAGTGCCATACCGAGAACAGCACCGCCGAGTCCTCGCGCATCACCGGCTACAACGTGACCTACCGCAACGACGACGGCAGCACCGGCACCATGCGCACCGACAGCAAGCCCGGTAGCCGCATCGCGCTGGGCAAGGACGACGTGGTCAAGGGCTACGAGGTCACCTACCGCTACGACGGCCAGGAAAAGACCGTGCGCATGGACGACAAGCCCAGCAGCGACCGCCTGCCGGTGCTGGACGGACGCCTGGTCACGCAGACCGCCTCGGCCGGCGACGTGATCAGCCAGCGCTGAGTCGCGCAACAGTCTCGGGAGAAAGGCCGGCCTGGTGCCGGCCTTTTCTTTTTGCCGGGCGCGAGCACGCCGATACAATGCGGCTTTCGCCTGCCGAGTCTCGCCATGCCGTTGCCCTGCGACGATCTGTTCAACGTGGTCGCGCTGCTGAGCGAGGAGGAGCGCGCGATCCAGCAGGCGGTGGCGCGTTTCGTCGACGCCAGGGTGCTGCCGATCATCGGCGCGGCGTTCGACCAGGCGCGGTTTCCCGCCGAACTGGTGCCGGAGCTGGCGCAGCTGGGCCTGCTCGGCGCGACGCTGCCGCCGGCCGAGGGCGGCGCCGGACTCAATGCGGTCTGCTACGGCCTGATCTGCCAGGAACTGGAGCGCGGCGACAGCGGCCTGCGCAGCTTCGTCAGCGTGCAGTCCTCGCTGTGCATGTATCCGATCCACGCTTACGGCAGCCAGGCGCAGCGGCAGCGCTGGCTGCCGGCGATGGCCGCCGGCAGCGCGATCGGCTGCTTCGGCCTGACCGAGGCGCAGGGCGGTTCCGATCCGGCGGCGATGCAGACCCGCGCGGTGCGCGACGGCGACGGTTGGCGCCTGAGCGGCAGCAAGATGTGGATCACCAACGGCAGCCTGGCCGACGTGGCGGTCGTGTGGGCGCAGACCGAGGACGGCGTGCAGGGCTTCCTGGTCGAGGCCGGCACGCCCGGCTTCACGACCCAGGACATCGCGCACAAGATGAGCCTGCGCGCCTCGGTGACCTCGGCGCTGTTCCTGGACGAGGTGCGCCTGGCGGACACGCAGCGGCTGCCCGGCGTGCGCGGGCTGAAGGGCCCGCTGGGCTGCCTGACCCAGGCCCGCTACGGCATCAGCTGGGGCGCGATCGGCGCGGCGATCGCCTGCCTGCGCGAGGCGATCGCCTATGCCGGCGAACGCACCCTGTTCGGGCGCCCGCTGGCGGCCACGCAGAGCGCGCAGATCAAGCTGGCCGACATGGCCCGGCGCATCGCCACCGCACAGTTGCTGGCGCTGCAGCTGGGCCGGCTCAAGGATGCCGGCGCGCTGCAGCCGGCGCAGGTGTCGCTGGCGAAGTGGAACAACGTGCGCATGGCGCTGGACATCGCCCGCGAATGCCGCGACCTGCTCGGCGCCGCCGGCATCACCACCGAGTACGGCGCCATCCGCCATGCCTTGAACCTGGAATCGGTGATCACCTACGAGGGCACCGAGACCGTGCACCAACTGGTGGTCGGCCGCGAGCTGACCGGCATCAATGCGTTCTGAACCGGATCGCCGCTGCGGTGGTGGCGGCGCGACCGGCAGTCACGAGGAGGCGAGGGCATGAGCATTTTCGATCTGCGACTGGAAACCGAGCGTCTGCTGCTGCGCCCGCCGAGCGCGGCGGATTTCGAGGACTTCACCCGCTTCACCGCCGATGCCGAGGCGATGCGCCATCTGGGCGGCGTGCAATCGCCGCCGGTGGCCTGGCGCAGCCTGGCGGCGCTGGTCGGCAGCTGGCAGTTGCAAGGGTTTTCGATGTTCTCGGTGATCGAGAAGCGCAGCGGGCAATGGATCGGCCGGGTCGGGCCGTGGCAGCCGCATGGCTGGCCGGGGACGGAGGTGGGCTGGGCGATCGCGCGTCCGCACTGGGGCCAGGGCTATGCGCCGGAGGCGGCGCGCGCGGCGATGGAGTGGGCGTTCGCGCAGCTGGGCTGGACCGAGGTGATCCATACCATCGCCGCCGACAACGCCAATTCCAAGGCGGTGGCGGCCAAGCTGGGCTCGCGCTACCTGCGCCAGGATCGCCTGCCAGAGCCGCTGCAGGCGCACGAGGTGGAGGTGTGGGGGCAGTCGCGCGCGGACTGGCAGGCGCAGCGCTGAGCGGCCCGGCGGCGCGCGCGCCGGCCATGTTCACCTGACCGCGCCGCGCCGGCGGCTAGGCTGCGACCTCCACATCGGACAGGAGTAGCCCATGAGCCAGTACCGCATCGCCGTCTTCGTCGGCAGCCTGCGCAAGGAGTCGTTCAACCGGCGCCTGGCGCTGGCGCTGGAGAAACTGGTCGGCGACCGCGCCCGCTTCGAGTACGTGGAGATCGGCGACCTGCCGCTGTACGACCAGGACCAGGACCACGACTACCCGGAGCAGGGCAAGCGGCTGAAGGCGCAGGTCAGCGACGCCGACGCGGTGCTGTTCGTCACCCCCGAGTACAACCGCTCGATCCCCGGCGTGCTCAAGAACGCGATCGACCTGGGCTCGCGGCCCTACGGCGACAGCGCCTTCGCCGGCAAGCCGGCGGCGGTGTGCGGGGTGTCGCCCGGCACGCTGGGCACCGCGCTGGCGCAGCAGCACCTGCGCAACGTGCTGGCCTACCTGGACATGCCGGTGCTGGGCCAGCCGGAGGTGTTCGTGCAGTTCAAGGAGGGGCTGATCGCGGCCGACGGCAGCATCGGCAACGAGGACACGCGCAAGTTCCTGCAGGGCTTCGTCGACAAGTTCATCGCCTGGGTCGACGAACTGCAGGCCTGAGCGGGCGCGAAGGCGCCCGACCCGCTGGCGCCGTCGCAGCCGCTGCGACGCGCAGCGGCGACACTCGGACGTGGCAACCGCCGATCGCGTTGCCTGGCGGGGCCGGTGCGCAGTTCTCAACGGGTTGTCCACAGACTTGTCCCTAGCCGCGCCGCACGCCGCTGACTAAGATGCCCGATCGGGTCGCGCCGTCGGCGCCGCCCGCGACCGCGTCCCCCAGAGAGAAGATCCAGCCCATGTCCGCCCGTCCCGGCTACCGCGGCGACCGCAAAAGCGAGCGTGGCGAACGCAGCGAGCCGCGTATCGACCAGCTGCGCGTGCCGCCGCATTCGATCGAGGCCGAGCAGGCCGTGCTCGGCGGCCTGATGCTGGCGCCCGACGCCTACGACCGGGTCAACGACCAGCTCACCGACAACGACTTCTACCGCCGCGATCACCAGCTGATCTACCGCGCGATCCGCGAGCTGGCCGAAAAGGGCCGCCCGTTCGACGCGGTGACGCTGGGCGAATGGTTCGAATCGCAGGGCAAGCTGGAGATGGTCGGCGACGGCGCCTACCTGATCGAGCTGGCCAGCACCACGCCGTCGGCGGCCAACATCGCCGCCTACGCCGAGATCGTGCGCGACAAGGCGGTGCTGCGGCAGCTGATCGAGGTCGGCACCAACATCGTCAACGACGGTTTCCAGCCCGAAGGGCGCGAGAGCGCGGAACTGCTGGCCACCGCCGAGAAGGCGGTATTCAAGATCGCCGAGGCCGGCGCGCGCGGGCGCAGCGATTTCGTGGCGATGCCCGGCGCGTTGAAGGACGCGTTCGAGGAACTGCGCAGCCGCTTCGAGAACGGCGGCAACATCACCGGCCTGGCCACCGGCTACAGCGACTTCGACGCGATGACCGCCGGCCTGCAGCCGACCGACCTGATCATCCTGGCCGCGCGCCCGGCGATGGGCAAGACCACCTTCGCGCTGAACATCGCCGAGTACGCGGCGATCAAGTCGAAGAAGGCGGTGGCGGTGTTCTCGATGGAAATGTCGGCCTCGCAGCTGGCGATGCGCCTGATCTCCTCCAACGGCCGCATCAACGCGCAGCGCCTGCGCACCGGCCAGCTCGAGGACGAGGACTGGGCGCGGGTCACCGGCGCGATCAAGATGCTGAAGGAAACCAAGATCTTCATCGACGACACGCCCGGCGTGTCGCCGGAGATCCTGCGCTCCAAGGCGCGCCGGCTCAAGCGCGAGCACGACCTGGGACTGATCGTCATCGACTACCTGCAGCTGATGTCGGTGCCGGGCAACAGCGAGAACCGCGCCACCGAGATCTCCGAGATCTCGCGCTCGCTCAAGGGCCTGGCCAAGGAACTGGGGGTGCCGGTGATCGCGCTGTCGCAGCTCAACCGCTCGCTGGAAACGCGTACCGACAAGCGCCCGGTGATGGCCGACCTGCGCGAATCCGGCGCGATCGAGCAGGACGCGGACATGATCGTGTTCATCTACCGCGACGATTACTACAACAAGGAAAATTCGCCGGACAAGGGCCTGGCCGAGATCATCATCGGCAAGCACCGCGGCGGCCCGACCGGGGCGTGCAAGCTCAAGTTCTTCGGCGAATACACCCGCTTCGACAATCTGGCGCACGATTCGGTGGGCGCGTTCGAGTAGGCGCGGGCGGCGGCGCGATTGCTGCATTGCGGTAGATTTCCCGGCGGCGCGCCTATTCATCCGCGCACAGCGATACCTCTGTCACACAGCGCCATCGTGGCGCTCAACACCGCCATGTGACGGTCGATACACGGTAGGAGCCCGTCCATGATCCTGCCCGCCCATGCCGCTGACCGTCACCCATGCCGAAACCGCCGACCGCGACGCCGTCGCCGCCGTCGCCGCGTTGCGCGCGCAACTCGGCGCCGCGCCGTTGGATGCCCTGCTGCTGTTCTGCGACGCCGAGTACGACCTGGAGGCGCTGGGTCCGGCGCTCAAGGCCGGTTTCGACTGCCCGGTGATCGGTTGCACCGCGGCCGGCCAGATCGGCGAGCGCGGTTTCCAGAGCAACGGCATCCTGGTCGCCGGCCTGCGCGGCGGCGTGCTGCAGGCGCAGCCGCTGCTGATCGCGCCGCTGAGCGACCTGCAGGCGCAGGTGGCGGTGGCCGCCGAGGCGGTGCAGGCCGCCACCGCCGACAAGGCCGGGCAGTGCTTCGCGCTGCTGCTGGTCGACGGGCTGTCCACCTGCGAGGAATACCTGGCCGCGGCGCTGTACCGGATGATCGGCAACGTGCCGCTGCTCGGCGGTTCGGCCGGCGACAACCTGCGCTTCGAGCGCACCCAGGTCTACTACGACGGCCGTTTCTTGGCCGACGCGGCGGTGCTGGCCCTGTTCCATTCGCGGCATCCGTTCGTGGTGTTCAAGCTGCAGCACTTCGTCGCCAGCGAGGTCGAACTGGTGGTCACCGATGCCGACCCGGAGCGGCGCCTGATCCGCGAGATCAACGGCGAACCGGCGGCGCTGGCCTATTCCGCGGCGATCGGGGTGCCGCTGCAGGCGCTGGACCCGCACGTGTTCTCCACCTATCCGCTGTTGCTGACGCTGAGCGGCGAGCCCTACGTGCGTTCGATCCTGCGGGTCAACGAGGACCTGTCGATGACCTGCTACTGCGCGGTGGAGGAGGGCATGGTGGTGGCGGTCGGCAAGGCGGTGGACGTGATGGAAACGCTGCAGCAGGCCTTTGCCGAGGTGCACGAGGCGGTGCCCGACCCGGCGCTGGTGATCGGCTGCGACTGCATCCTGCGCCGCCTGGAGTTCGGCCAGTCGCAGATGCAGCAGGAGGTCGGCGCGTTCATGGCGCGGGAGCGCGTGTTCGGCTTCTCCACCTACGGCGAGCAGTTCAACGGCCTGCACGTCAACCAGACCTTCACCGGCGTGGCGATCGGGAGATGAGCATGAGCGCAGATGCAGCGACGGTGCCGGCCCTGGCGGGCGACCTGGCCGCTCCCCGCGCGAGCGGCGACGCAGTGCTCGTCGCCGAGCTGCGCCGGCAACTGGCCGCACGCGACAAGGTGATCGCGGTGCTGAAGAAGCGGGTCACCGCGCGCGACGACGCGGTGGCCTCGCCGCTGGCGACGCTGCAGCAGAACATCGCATTGGGCAAGGTGGTGGCGCTGAAGACCCAGGAACTGAGCCGCGAGCGGCAGGAACTGGAGCATGCGCTGGCCGACCTGGGCAAGGCGCAGACGGCGCTGCTGCAGGCGCAGAAGATGGAATCGATCGGCCAGCTCGCCGCCGGCATCGCCCACGAGATCAACACCCCGGCGCAGTACGTGCGCGACAACGTCGCGTTCGTGTGCAAGGCCAAGGCCATGGTCGATCAGGTGATCGACAAGGCGTTCGAGGTGGTGGAGGTGGCGCGCGCGCAGGGCGTGGCGCTGGAGCTGATCGCCGCGCTCGACGCGCAGGTGACCTCGTCCAAGTTCCAGTACCTGCGCAAGCAGACCCCCGAGGCCCTGCAGCAGTCGCTGGAAGGCCTGGATCGCATCACCAAGATCGTCGGCGCGATGAAGACCTTTTCGCACCCTTCCGCCGGCGAGAAGGAACCGGTGGACCTGCGCGAGGTGGTCGCCACCACCGTCACCGTCGCGCGCAACGAATGGAAGTACGTGGCCGAGGTCGAGACCGATTTCGCCGCCGACCTGCCGCTGGTGCCGTGCCTGCGCGACGAGATCGGCCAGGTGCTGCTGAACCTGGTGGTCAACGCGGCGCATGCGATCAGCGACACGCTGGTGCCGGGCCAGCGCGAGCAGGGCCGGATCCGCATCGTCCTGCGCCGTGCCGGCGACAGCCACGTGGACCTGTGCGTCAGCGACGACGGCCCGGGCATTCCCGAGGCGATCCGCACCAAGGTGTTCGATCCGTTCTTCACCACCAAGCCGGTCGGCAAGGGCACCGGCCAGGGCCTGGCGATCGCCTATTCGACGGTGGTGGAAAAGCACCAGGGACAGATCTTCTTCGAACCGTCGCCGGACCAGCGCGGCACCACCTTCGTGGTGCGGTTGCCGTTGAACACCGTGGCGGGCTGAGCGATGCGCGTGCTGTTCGTCGACGACGAGAAGCAGGTGCTGGCCGGCCTCGAACGCACCATGTTCATGGCCGATCGCGACTGGGACGTGGCCTTCGCCAACAGCGGCGCGGAGGCGCTGCTCGCGCTGCAGGCGCAGCCGGCCGACGTGGTGGTCTCGGACATGCGCATGCCGATGATGGACGGCGCCGAACTGCTGCGCCAGGTGCGCGACAGCTGCCCGCGCAGCATCCGCATCATCCTGTCCGGGCATACCGAACAGGAAGCGGCGCTGCGCTCGCTGGACGTGGCCCACCAGTTCCTGGCCAAGCCCTGCGAGGGCGATGCGCTGATCGAGGCGATCGACCGCGCGGTGGCGCTGCAACTGCTGCTGGACGATCCGGCGGTGCAGTCGGTGGTGGGACGCATCGGCGGGCTGCCGTCGGCCCCACGCATGTTCGCACAGCTCAACCGCCTGCTCGGCGACCCCGCGGCCGGCGTCGCGCAGGTCGCCGCGGTGGTGGAGGGCGACCCGGCGCTGGCCGCCAAGGTGCTGCAGCTGGCCAATTGCGCGTTCTTCGGCAACGGCCATCATGTGGCCGATATCAAGGACGCGGTCAACCGCATCGGCCTGGGCCTGCTGCGCACGCTGGTACTGGCCAGCGAGGTGTTCCACAGCGGTGCCGGCGACTCGGCCGACGCGATCCGCGCCGGCGCGGTGCGCGCCTCGCGGCTGGCCGCGGTGGTCGGCAAGGGCCATGCCGCCGAGGACGTGGTGACCACCGCGGCCTTGCTCGCCAACATCGGCGCGCTGCTGCCGGACATCGAGCGTCTGTGCCGCGATGCCGATCCGCAAGGCCGCGGCTTCCCGTCGCATGCGGAGATCGGCGCCTACCTGCTCGGCGTGTGGGGCCTGCCCGGCGCGATCGTCGAGGCGGTCGCCCACCACCGCACCCCGCGCCGGGTCGAGCACCGCCAGTTCGACGCGATCGGAGTGGTGCACGTGGCGGTGGCGCTGGCGCAGGACCTGGCGCCGGACCTGGAATACCTGCAATCGATGGGCGTGGCCGCACAGCTGCCGCAGTGGCAGGCGGCGTGCGCGCAGATTCGCGAAGCGGAGCACATCTCATGAGCGAACCGGAGCTGCCGCGCATCCTGTGCGTGGACGACGAACCCAACCTGCTGGCCGCGCTGGAGCGCAACCTGTTCGGCCAGTTCGACGTGGTCACCGCCAACGGCGGCGAGGCCGGACTGGCCGCGATCGCCGAAGGCCCGCCGTTCGCGGCGATCGTGTCGGACATGCGCATGCCGGGCATGGACGGCGCCACGTTCCTGGCCGCGGCGCGCGCGCGCGCGCCGGACAGCGTGCGCCTGCTGCTGACCGGGCAGACCGATGCGCCTTCGGCGATCGCGGCGATCAACCACGGCGCGATCTTCCGTTTCCTGTGCAAGCCGTGCCCGACCGAGGAACTGGTCGCCGCGCTGGAGCAGGCGGTGGCGCTGCACCGCGCCACGCTGCTGGAACGCGAATTGCTGGAAACCACGCTGGCCGGCACCACGCGCATGCTCACCGAGGTGCTGTCGATGGTCGCGCCCTGGGCGTTCCAGCGCTCGGCGCAGCTGCAGGCCTGCGTCAGCCACGTCACCGCCAAGTTGCCGTGGCCCAATCGCTGGACCGTCGAGGTGGCCGCGGCGCTGAGCCACATCGGCTGCGTCAGCGTGCCGGGCGACATCGTGCAGCGCGAGATCGCCGGCGACGAACTGTCCGAGGAAGAGCAGAAGCTGATCGACGGCCATCCGCTGGTCGCGCATCGGCTGCTGATGGCGATCCCGCGCATGCAGGCCGTCGCCGAGATCGTGCGCTACCAGGCGCTGCCGCCGCCGGCCGATGCAGCGCCGGACGTGGTCCGCGGCGCGCACCTGCTGCGGGCGTCGCTGCTGCTGGTGCGCGGGCTGGCGCGCAAGCTGCCGCTGGCACACGCGGTGCAGGAGCTGCGCAAGGTCGAGCCGCCGTTGCCGCGCGGATTGATCGATGCGCTCGCCGACCTGCAGCTCAATACCCGCAGCGGCATCCGCAAGGCCAAGGTCTGCGATCTGGTGCCGGGCTGGCGCCTGGAACAGGACGTGGTGTCCAAGCGCGGCATGATGTTGCTGGCGCACGGTAGCGAGCTGAGCCTGACCTCGATCCTGGCCTTGCGCAACCTGCAAGCGGCCGGCGCCATCGTCGAGCCGCTGCTGATCAGCTACGGCAGCGAGGAACAGGCCGGAGCGTCGGTCGCGGCCTAGCCGGCGCCAGGGCCGGCGGCGCGTACTCACGCCGGTTGCGCGCCGGCCCCGCGTATCCTTGCGCGTCCTTTTCCAGCCCGTCCTGCGCATGAGCTACGCCATCGTCTGGTTCCGCCGCGACCTGCGCCTGCAAGACCAACCCGCCCTGCATGCGGCGCTGGCCGCCGGACATACGCCGGTGCCGGTCTATCTGCACAGTCCCGGCGACGAGGGCGCCTGGGCCGCCGGCGCGGCGTCGCTGAGCTGGCTGCAGCGCTCGCTGGCCGCGCTCGACGCGCAGCTGCGCGAACGCGGTTCGCGGCTGATCCTGCGCCAGGGCCCGGCCGAGACCGTGCTGCGCGAGCTGATCGCCGAATGCGGCGCGGTCGCGGTGTACTGGAACCGCCGCTACGAACCGGCCACGCAGCCGCGCGACGCCAGGCTCAAGCGCGAACTGCGCGAGCAGGGCCTGGAGGTGCACAGCTACAACGGCGCGCTGCTGTTCGAACCGTGGCAACTGGCGACCCAGCAGGGCGGGCCGTACAAGGTGTTCACCCCGTTCTGGCGCAGCGCCTTGAGCCATTGGCAGGTACCGGCGCTGGTGCCGGCGCCGAAGACGCTGCCGCCACCGCCCGCGGCGCTGCGCAGCCTGCCGCTGCAGCAGCTCAGGCTGGCGCCGGCGCTCGGCTGGGACCGTGGGTTCTGGGAGGTATGGCAGCCGGGCGAAGCGGGCGCGCACGAAGCGCTGGACGTGTTCGTCGACGGCGCCCTGCGCGGCTACCTCGAAGGCCGCGACCGTCCCGACCAGGTCGGCACCTCGCGGCTGTCGCCGCACCTGCATTTCGGCGAGATCGCGCCGTGGCGGATCGTCGCCGAACTGGAAAAAGAACGCAGCGCCGCCACCGGCGCGGCGATCGACGGCTACATCCGCCAGCTCGGCTGGCGCGATTTCGCCCACCACCTGCTGCACCATTTCCCGGCCACGCCGGAGCACAACCTCAATCCGCGCTTCGCCCGTTTCCGCTGGGCCGCGCCGGATCCGGCGCAGCTGCAGGCCTGGCAGCGCGGCCGCACCGGCGTGCCGATCGTCGATGCCGGCCTGCGCGAGCTGTGGCACACCGGCTGGATGCACAACCGGGTGCGGATGATCGTCGCCAGCTACCTGTGCAAGCACCTGCGCGTGCACTGGTCCGAGGGCGCGCGCTGGTTCTGGGACACGCTGGTCGACGCCGACCTGGCCAACAATACGCTCGGCTGGCAGTGGGTGGCCGGCACCGGCGCCGACGCCGCGCCGTACTTCCGCGTGTTCAACCCGGTGACCCAGGCGCAGAAGTTCGATCCGCAGGGCCGCTACATCGCGCGCTGGGTGCCGGAACTGGCCGCGCTGCCGGTGGCCGAACGCTTCGCGCCGTGGCTGTCGCCGCAGCGCCTGGCCGCCAGCGCGCCGCACTATCCGCGGCAACCGATCGTGGACCTAGCCGCCGGCCGCGACGCCGCGCTGGCCGCCTATCGCGAGACCGGCGGCAGCGGCTGAGGCCGCGGCGGTGCTGCGTTGCGGCGTGAACCGCGGCAGCGCGCCGCGATTGACGCCCTTCGCCGCGCCATGATTCACTCCGGCCAGGCACAGGAGCACGCATGGCCACCAGCACAGCCCGCCGCAAGCCGCGGCGCGAACCGATGTCGCGCGTGGATACCGCCTGGTTGCGGATGGAGCGGCCGACCAATCCGATGATGATCACCGGCGTGCTGATGCTCGACGAGCCGCTGTCGCTGCCGCAGTTCAAGCAACTGGTGCGCAAGCGCTTCCTGTCGTTCCCGCGCTTCCAGCAGAAGCCGGTGGACACCGCGACCGGCGCCTACTGGCAGCACGACGACGACTTCGACCTGGACTGGCACGTGCGCCTGTCGGCCTTGCCCGGGCGCGGCGGCAAGAAGGCGCTGGAGCGCTTCGCCGGACAGATGGCGTCCACGCCCTTGGACAAGACCAAGCCGCTGTGGCAGTTCCACCTGATCGAACGCTACGAAGGCGGTTCGGCGCTGGTGGCGCGCATCCACCACAGCTACGCCGACGGCATCGCGCTGGTGCAGGTGCTGTTGTCGCTGACCGACATGCAGCGCGTGCCGGAGCCGTCGGCGCAGCTGGGCCGCGCCTGGCTGAAGGACGACGGCAAGGAAGTGGTGCGCCGGGTCGGCGCCATCGACCGCTACCTGAAACTGGGCGGGCGCATGCTCGACAAGGGCCGCGAGATGTACCAGGACCCGAACCTGGCGACGATGCTGGCCAAGGAGGGCGGCCTGATCGGCCGCGAACTGGCCAATGCGCTGCTGCTGTCCGACGATCCGCCGACGCTGCTGCGCGGGCGCCTGGGGGTCAGCAAGCGGGTGGCCTGGGCCGAGCCGCTGGACCTGGACGAAGTGAAGGCGGTCGGCCGCGCTTGCGACTGCACCGTCAACGACGTGCTGATGGCGACCATGGCCGGCGCCTTGCGCGACTACATGCTTGAGCGCGGCGAACGCCTGGACGGGGTGACCCTGCGCGCCACGGTGCCGGTCAACCTGCGGCCGCTGGAGCATGCGCGCAAGCTCGGCAACCATTTCGGGCTGGTGTTCCTGGACCTGCCGGTCGGCGAGGACAATCCGGTGCGGCGCGTGCAGCGCGTGGCTGAGTCGATGCAGCAGCTCAAGCAGTCGCGGCAGGCGATGGTGGTGTTCGGGCTGCTGGCCGCGGTGGGCATGGCGCCGGCGGCGCTGCAGTCGCTGGCGCTGGACCTGTTCAGCCGCAAGGCGAGCACCGTGGCGACCAACGTGCCGGGGCCGCAGCAGCCGCTGTACCTGGCCGGCAGCGGCGTGCGCGAGATGATGTTCTGGGTGCCGCAGACCGGCTCGATCGGGGTCGGCGTGTCGATCATGAGCTACAACCACCGCGTGCACTTCGGCCTGATCGGCGATGCGCGGCTGATTCCCGACCCGGATGCGGTGATGCGCCGGATCGGCGCCGAATTCGAGAAGTTGCTGTACCTGGCGCTGATGGGCGACTGGGAGCATCCGCTGCGCGCGGTGGATGCGGACGCGCTGCTGCCGCTTTCCTGAACAGGGGGCATGCACCGCGCGCGGCGGCGCGCGCTTCGTTCATGCCGGTCTCGCAGGCGACTGTTTATGCTTGTCTCCACTTCAATTCAGGTTAGGGAGAGAGCGCGATGAAACGCACCGTCATCCAAGGCATGTCCGTGGCGCTGGCCAGCGCGCTGCTGTTGTCCGCCTGCGCCACCGGCGGTTCCTACGTGCAGCGCGACCAGTACGGCAACCCCACCGAGCAGCAGAACAACCGCACCGGCCGCGGCGCGCTGATCGGCACTGCGGTCGGCGTGGCCGCCGGCCTGCTCAGCGGCAGCAGCGCCACCGAGCGCCGCCAGCACGCGATGATCGGCGCCGGCATCGGCGCGCTCAGCGGCGCGGCGATCGGCAACTACCAGGACCGCCAGGAGCGCGCGCTGCGCGAGCGCACCGCCAACACCGGCATCGACGTGCGCCGCGACGGCGACAACATCACCCTGAACCTGCCGGACGGCATCACCTTCGATTTCAACCAGTCCACGCTGAAGCCGCAGTTCTATTCGGCGCTCAACGGCGTGGCGCAGACCCTGGGCGAATACAACCAGACCATGATCGAAGTGGTCGGGCACACCGACAGCATCGGCAGCGACGCGGTCAACCAGCGCCTGTCCGAACAGCGCGCCGCCTCGGTGGCCGCGTACCTGAGCGCGCAGGGCGTGCAGCGCGAGCGCATCGAGACGCTGGGCGCGGGCAAGAAGTACCCGATCGCCGACAACAGCACCGAGGCCGGCCGCGCGCAGAACCGCCGGGTCGAGATCCGCGTGGTGCCGCTGCGCTCCTGAGCACGCTCCAGTCACGCTGAAATGCGAACGGGCCGCGTGTGCGGCCCGTTCGCGTTCTGGCGCATTGCATGCGTACGCGGGCGATGGTCGTCGCGCGCAGCCGCCGTTCGCTCAGACCAGCGCTTCTTCCTCCAGCTCCGGTGCCGGTTCGGCGTCCGCCAGCGGCAGCTCCGCCAGTTGCGGCAGCGGCAGCGACTGGGTGTTCATCGCCACGCCGCTGCACAGGGTGAACTCGGCGCCGCTGTCGGCCTGCTGCGTGGCCAGCTTGGCCGGGCACTGCGCCATCATGTAGCTGACGTCGAAGTTGAGCTTGTCGACCAGGAAATCGACGAAGGCGCGCACCTTCGGCGAGAGCATGCGCCCGCCCGGGAACACCGCGTTGAAATCCAGGTCGGGGCCGACCCAGCCGCCGAGCACGCGCCGCGCCTTGCCGGCCTCGATCAGCGGCTTGATCGTCGCGTCGCTGGCCAGCACCAGGCCTTCGCCGCAGACCAGCCCGCCGATCAGCGCGGCCGAATCGTTGGCGACCAGGATCGGCTGGATCGCGAACTCGCCGCTCTGCTTGCCGTTGCGCAGCGGCCAGCTGAGCCGGTTGCTGCCGTTGCGGCCATTGCTCAGCGCCAGCGTGCGGTGATGCTGCAGGTCGTCCGGGTGCAGCGGTTCGCCGTGGCGCTCGATGTAGTTGGGACTGGCGAACACCTGGGTGCGGAAGGTGGCCAGCTTGCGCGCGACCATGGTCGAATCCAGCAGCGCGCCCATGTGCAGGGCCACGTCCACGCCTTCGGCGATCGGGTCGACCTTGTCGCTGGTCATGACCATCTCCAGGCGCACTTCCGGATGCTGCTTGTGGAATTCGCCCAGGATCGGCGCCACCCAGGAAATGCCGGCGGAGTAGGGCACGCTGAAACGCAGCCAGCCGCGCGGGCCGGCCTGCAGCTGTCCGACCGCGCTTTCGGCTTCCTCCAGTTCGCGGGCGATGCGCTGGCAATGTTCGTGATAGACCGCGCCGGCTTCGGTCAGGCCGAGGCGGCGCGTGGTCCGATGCAGCAGGCGCGCGCCCAGGCGCGCCTCCAGATCCTGCACCTTTCTGCTGACGGTGGTCTTGGGCAGGCCGAGCGCGTTGGCGGCGGCGATGAAGCTGCCTTGCTCGACCACCTTGACGAAGATCAGGGTGTCGTTCAGATCGTGGGTCATGGCGGGGTTCCTGAGGGGTGAAGACGATTGGACCGGTGACGGGACGATTATTCCCCTTAATTCGGACTAATCAAGTGCGGCTTTGACGCCTAATTTGTACGCATTCGCCGCCACCCAGGCCATTTGCTCATGTTGTTGCGCACTCTGTTCCAGTTTCTCGCAGGCGTCCGTCGCCCGAATCGGCTCGATGGGATGCCTCTCGACGCGCTGGAAACCGGTTACCTCAAGGCTTTCCGCGAATTCACCCCGCCCCCGCGCAGCCAGGCCGGCAGCGCGATGCAGCTGGGCCAACGCGGCAGCGGTCGACTCGGTCGGATCGCGATTGTCCCGTTTGCGGGAGTAAAAGTCCCGTGAGCGGGATGCTGGACCCGGAGGTGCTGGTGCTCGGCGGCACCGGCAACATCGGTCTGGGCGTGGTGCGCGCGTTGCTCGAGGCCGGCAGCCCGGTGCTGGCGGTGGCACGCGACCGCGGCCGGCTGCGCGCCTTGCGCGATCGCTACAGCGACGAACCGGCGCTGGACGTGCTGCAGGGGTCGGTGTCGAACGACGCGACCGCCGCTGCCCTGGCGGAAGCCGTGGCGCAGCGGCCGCGGCCGCTGGCCGGGGTGGTCGCCAGCCTCGGCAGCCCGCTGCGTTGCGGGCGCCTGCTGGACCAGCCGGTGAGCGCGCTGCGCCGGCGCATGGAAGCCGACCTGCTGCCGCACCTGGCCGCGGCCCGGCACCTGCTGCCGTTGCTGGCGCAGGCCGAGCGCGGCGGCCGCTACGTCCTGCTCGGCAGCCCGTGCGCGCTGCGCGCCTGGGCCGGGCATGGCGAGAGTTCGGTGGCGGCGGCATCGATCCGCATGCTCGCCCAGGTCCTGCACGAAGAGGCCAAGCCGCTGGGCGTGCGCGTGCAGCTGCTGTCGCTGACCCATCCGGTGTGCCGCAGCGAAGCCGGCGCGGACGACTGCCCGGAATGGTTCACCACGCTCAGCGTGGGCCGCGCCGCGGTGTCGCTGCTCGCCGACGCCGGCGTGCCCGGCCAGGCCGTGGTCGACATCGACAAACACCGTTACGCGCATCCACGCACCTCGTTGATGACCGCTCCGCATTTTTCTCCCTCCACTCACGAGGTCTCCCGATGAACCCGATTCCGATGTCGTTCCATTCCCCGTCGCGTGCCTTGCGCCCGCTGGCGATCGCGCTGCTGGCCGCCGCCCTGGCCGCCTGCGGCGGCAAGGCCGAGCAGGGCGCACCGCCGCCGCCGGCGGTCGGCGTCGCGCCGGCGCTGCAGAAGGAAATCAGCCAGTGGGACGAGTTCAGCGGCCGCGTCGAGGCGGTCGAACACGTCGACCTGCGCCCGCGCGTGTCCGGCTACATCGACAAGGTCAACTATGTCGAAGGCCAGGAAGTGAAGAAGGGCGACGTGCTGTTCACCATCGACGCGCGCAGCTACCGCGCCGAGCTGGCGCGCGCCAACGCCGAACTGGCGCGGGCGCGGACCCAGTCCAAGCTAAGTGGCAGCGAGGCGGCGCGTGCCAAGAAACTGTCCGACCAGCAGGCGATCTCCACCGAGACCTGGGAGCAGCGCCATGCCGCCGCCGACCAGGCTGATGCCGACGTGCTCGCCGCGCAGGCCGCGGTGGATACCGCGCGCCTGAATCTGGAGTGGACCCAGGTGCGCGCGCCGATCGACGGCCACGCCGGCCGCGCCATGGTCACCGCGGGCAACCTGGTCAGCGCCGGCGACAGCGCCAGCGTGCTGACCACGCTGGTGTCGCTGGACAAGGTGCACGTGTACTTCGATGCCGACGAAGGCACCTTCCTGCGCTACGCGCAGATGGCGCGCAAGGGCGAGCGGCCGAGCGAGCGCGACGGGCAGCTGCCGGTGCAGATCGGCCTGGTCGGCGAGGACGGTTTCCCGCATGCCGGCAAGGTCGATTTCCTCGACAACCAGGTCACCCGCAGCACCGGCACCATCCGCGTCCGCGCCGTGCTGGACAATGCCGACCGCATCTTCACCCCGGGCCTGTTCGCGCGCGTGCGCCTGCTCGGCAGCGGCCGCTTCAACGCGCTGCTGATCGACGACAGGTCGGTGCTGACCGACCAGGACCGCAAGTACGTCTACGTCGTCGACAAGGACGGCAAGGCGCAGCGCCGCGACGTGCAGCTGGGGCGCAGCGCCGAAGGCCTGCGCATCGTGCTCGGCGGACTCAACCCCGGCGACCGGGTCATCGTCGACGGGGTGCAGAAAGTGTTCATGCCCGGCATGCCGGTGCAGGCCAAGCCCGTGGCCCTGGCCACCACTTCGCCCGCCGCCGCACGCAAGGCCGTCGCCCTCGACTGAGCCGTCCCCGCCTGACGCCAGGGGCGCGCACAGCGTCGTAGACCGGTCGCGCTGGCGGCCGGTGCTTGCCAGCCGGGCCACCTTGGTGGTCCGGCGTCGCCGCCGCGTTGCCCGCGTTCCTGTTCGGCCACCCGTTCCACCTTAGTTTCCAGGACCACCACCCATGGACTTTTCCAGATTCTTCATCGACCGGCCGATCTTCGCGGCCGTGTTGTCGATCATCATCTTCGCCGCGGGGTTGATCTCGATCCCGCTGTTGCCGATCGGCGAATACCCCGACGTGGTGCCGCCTTCGGTGGTGGTGCGCACGGTGTATCCGGGCGCCAACCCCAAGGTCATCGCCGAGACCGTCGCCACGCCGCTGGAAGAAGCGATCAACGGCGTGGAGGGCATGATGTACCTCAAGTCGGTCGCCGGCTCCGACGGCGTGCTGCAGATGACCATCACCTTCCGCCCGGGCACCGACCCGGACGATGCCGCGGTCAAGGTGCAGAACCGCGTCGCCCAGGCGCAGGCGCGCCTGCCCGAGGACGTGCGCCGGCAGGGCGTGACCACGCAGAAACAGTCGCCCACCTTCCTGATGGTGGTGCACCTGACCTCGCCGAAGGGCAAGTACGACACGCTGTACCTGCGCAACTACGCGCGCCTGCACGTCAAGGACGCGTTGGCGCGGATCCAGGGCGTGGGCGATGCGCAGGTGTTCGGCGGCGGCGACTACGCGATGCGCGCCTGGCTCGACCCCGAGCGCGTCGCCGCGCGCGGGCTGACCGCCAGCGACGTGGTCGCGGCGATGCGCGAGCAGAACGTGCAGGTCTCGGCCGGCCAGCTCGGCGCCGAGCCGATGCCGGACAGCAAGTTCCTGACCCTGATCAACGCGCAGGGCCGCCTGCGTACCGAGCAGGAGTTCGGCGACATCGTGCTCAAGGTCGGCGCCGACGGCCAGACCGTGCGCCTGTCCGACGTGGCGCGCCTGCAGCTGGGCGCCGGCGACTACACCCTGCGCGCGCAGCTGGACGGCAAGAACGCGGTCGGCATCGGCATCTTCCAGGCGCCGGGCGCGAACGCGCTGCAGATCCGCGACCAGGTGATCGCCAAGATGGACGAACTCACCAAGCAGTTCCCCGACGACGTGAAGTACGAGGCGGTCTACGACACCACCATCTTCGTGCGCGATTCGATCAGCGCGGTGGTGCACACCCTGTTGGAGGCGGTGCTGCTGGTGGTGCTGGTGGTGATCCTGTTCCTGCAGACCTGGCGCGCGTCGATCATTCCGTTGATCGCGGTGCCGGTGTCGATCGTGGGCACCTTCGCCGCGCTGCACCTGCTCGGCTTCTCGATCAACACGCTGACCCTGTTCGGGCTGGTGCTGGCGATCGGCATCGTGGTGGACGACGCGATCGTGGTGGTGGAGAACGTCGAGCGCAACATCGAGGAAGGCCTGACCCCGCTGGCCGCCGCGCACCAGGCCATGCGCGAGGTGTCCGGGCCGATCATCGCGATCGCGCTGGTGCTGTGCGCGGTGTTCGTGCCGATGGCGTTCCTGTCCGGCGTGACCGGCCAGTTCTACAAGCAGTTCGCGGTGACCATCGCGATCTCCACGGTGATTTCGGCGATCAACTCGCTGACCCTGTCGCCGGCGCTGGCCGCGCTGCTGCTGAAGGCGCACGATGCGCCCAAGGACGGCCCGTCGCGGCTGATGGAGCGGATGTTCGGCGGCTGGCTGTTCCGTCCGTTCAACCGCTTCTTCAACAGCAGCTCGCACCGCTACCAGGGCGCGGTCTCGCGCATCCTCGGCCGCCGCGGCGCGGTGTTCGCGGTCTACGTGGTGCTGCTGCTGGTCACCGGCGTGATGTTCAAGGCGGTGCCGGCCGGCTTCATCCCGACCCAGGACAAGATGTACCTGATCGCCGGCGTGAAGCTGCCCGAAGGCGCCTCGATCGAACGCACCGACGCGATGCTGCGCAAGGTCGCCACCATCGCGATGCAGACCGATGGCGTGGCGCATTCGATCTCCTTCCCCGGCCTCAACGCGCTGCAGTTCACCAACACGCCCAACACCGGCGTGGTGTTCCTGCCGCTGAAGCCGTTCTCCGAACGCCACCGCAGCGCCTTGGAGATCAACGCCGAGATCAACCAGCGCATCTCGGCGTTGGGCGAGGGCATGTCGTTCGCGTTCATGCCGCCGCCGATCCTGGGCCTGGGCAACGGCAACGGCTACCAGCTGTTCATCGAGGACCGCGCCAACCTCGGCTACGGCGCGTTGCAGAACGCGGTCAACACGATGCAGGGCGCGGTGGCGCAGACCCCGGGCATGAGCTTCCCGATCGGCACCTACCAGGCCAACGTGCCGCAGCTGGACGCGGAGGTGGACCGGGTCAAGGCCAAGGCGCAGGGCGTGGCCCTGACCGATCTGTTCGACACCTTGCAGACCTATCTCGGCTCGACCTACGTCAACGACTTCAACCAGTTCGGCCGCACCTGGCAGGTGATCGCCCAGGCCGATGCGCCGTTCCGCGAGAACGTCGAGGACATCGCGCGGCTGCGCACCCGCAACGCCGCCGGCGAAATGGTGCCGATCGGCTCGATGGTGACGATCAAGCAAAGCTACGGCCCGGACCCGGTGCTGCGCTACAACGGCTACCCGGCCGCCGACCTGGCCGGCGAGGCGGATGCGCGCATGCTGTCCTCGGCCGAAGCGATGGCCAAGCTCACCCAGATCGCCAAGCAGGTGCTGCCCAACGGCATGGAGATCGAATGGACCGACCTGAGCTACCAGCAGGCGACCCAGGGCAATGCCGCGCTGGTGGTGTTCCCGCTGGCGGTGCTGCTGGCGTTCCTGGTGCTCGCCGCGCTGTACGAAAGCTGGACGCTGCCGCTGGCGGTGATCCTGATCGTGCCGATGACGCTGCTGTCGGCGCTGTTCGGGGTGTGGCTGAGCGGCGGCGACAACAACGTGTTCGTGCAGGTCGGCCTGGTGGTGCTGATGGGCCTGGCGTGCAAGAACGCGATCCTGATCGTCGAGTTCGCCCGCGAACTGGAACTGCAGGGCAAGGGCATCGTGGAATCGGCGCTGCAGGCCTGCCGCCTGCGCCTGCGCCCGATCGTGATGACCTCGATCGCGTTCATCGCCGGCACCGTGCCGCTGGTGTTCTCGCACGGCGCCGGCGCGGAAGTGCGCTCGGCCACCGGCATCACCGTGTTCGCCGGCATGCTCGGGGTGACCTTGTTCGGCCTGTTCCTCACCCCCGTGTTCTATGTCGCCCTGCGCAAGCTGGCCGGGCGTCCGCTGGTGTCGCATGCGCCGGCGCACGCCGCCGATGCGCCGACCCACGCCTGATCCGTCCATCCCCTCATTCAAGGAAATCCGCATGACCACCACCCAGAAAATCGCCCTCGTCACCGGCGCCACCCGCGGCATCGGCCTGCACACCGTGCGCCAGCTGGCCGAGGCCGGCGTGCACACGCTGCTGGCCGGCCGCGACTCCACCCGCACCACCGCCGCCGCCCTGCAGCTGCAGGGCGAGGGCCTGCCGGTGGAGGCGCTGGTCCTGGACGTCACCGACGCGGCCAGCATCGCCGCCGCGGTGGCCGCCGTGCAGGCGCGCCACGGCCGGCTCGACATCCTGGTCAACAACGCCGGCATCCTGCTCGACGACTTCAAGCTGGCGGTCTCGCAGCAGAGCCTGGAGACCTGGCGCACCACCTTCGACACCAACGTGTTCGGCCTGATCGCGGTGACCCAGGCGTTCCTGCCGCTGCTGCGCGCCGCGCCGGCCGCGCGCATCGTCAACGTGTCCAGCCTGCTCGGCTCGGTCGCGCTGCACAGCCAGCCGGGCTCGCCGATCTACGACTTCAAGGTGCCGGCCTACAACGTGTCCAAGAGCGCGGTGAACGCGTGGACCGTGCAGCTGGCCTACGAACTGCGCGACACCCCGATCAAGGTCAACACCATCCACCCCGGCTACGTGAAGACCGACATGAACGCCGGCGAAGGCGAGCTGGAAGTGGCCGATGGCGCGCGCAGCAGCGTGATGATGGCGCTGCTCGACGCCGACGGCCCGACCGGCAGCTACACCCATGTGGGCCAGGTGCTGCCATGGTGATCCGTCCCGCGATCGGCGCGCTGGCGTTGGCGCTGCTCAGCGCCTGCGCCAGCGTCGGCCCCAACTACCGCGCGCCCGAACCGGCGCCGGTGACCCTGCAGGGCGCGGCGGCGCCGGTGTTCGCGAGCACTTCGCCGGTGGCGTCGTGGTGGGCGCAGTTCGACGACCCGGTGCTGGAGCAACTGGTGCACCAGAGCCTGGCCGCCAACCTCGACCTGCGCATCGCCCTGTCGCGCGTGCACGAGGCGCGCGCGGTGTTCGCCGAACGGCGCCTGGACCAGGCGCCGCACGTCACCGCCAACGGCGACTACAGCCGCGGCAAGGCGCCGGATGCCGACGCCGGCGGCGCGCGCGTGCTGACCGAGAGCTACAGCCTGGGCTTCGATGCCGGCTGGGAACTGGACCTGTTCGGGCGCCAGCGCCGCGCCAGCGAAGCGGCGCGCGCGGACCTGGAGGCCGAGCAGGCCGGCATGGCCGATGCGCAGGTGACCGTGGCCGCGGAAGTGGCGCGCAACTACTTCGAGCTGCGCGGCGCGCAGAAGCGCATCGCGGTGGCGCGGACCACGCTGGACAACCTGCGCGACACCCAGCGCCTGACCGAGACCCGCTGGCAACTGGGCGCCGGCAGCGAGCTGGACGTGCAGAGCAGCCGCGCCCGGCTCAAGGCGATCGAGGCCGACATCCCGCTGCTGGAAGTCAGCGAGGCGCAGGCCCGGCATCGCCTGGCTGTGCTGCTGGGCCGTCCGCCCGGCACGCTGGACGAGTTGCTGGCGCCGCGCGCGACGCCGGCCTATGCGCGCGCGCTGCCGCTGGGCGATACCACCCAGTTGCTGCGGCGGCGTCCCGACGTGCGCATCGCCGAGCGCCGGCTGGCGGCGGCGACGGCGCGGGTCGGCGTGGCCACCGCCGACCTGTTCCCGCGGATCAGCCTCAGCGGTTTCGTCGGCTTCCTGTCCGGCGATGCCGGCTCGCTGCTGCAGGGCAGCAGCAAGGCCTGGTCGCTGACCCCGTCGATCAGCTGGGCGGCGTTCGACTTCGGCACCGTGCGGGCGCGGCTGCGCGCCAGCGAGGCGCAGGCCGACGGCGCTGCCGCCGACTACGAGAAGGCGGTGCTCGGCGCGCTGGAGGACACCGAGAACGCCTTGACCTCCTACGCCAAACAGCAGGCGCGGTTGGCGATCGTGGCCGAACAGGCGCAGGCCGCCAGCCGCGCCGAAGCGCTGGCGCAGCTGCGCTACCGCGAGGGGTCGGAGGATTTCCTGACCCTGCTCGATACGCAGCGCACCAAGCTGTCCGCGGACGATGCCTTGGCCGACGCCGAGGCGGCGGTCAACGTCGGCGTGGTGCGGGTGTACAAGGCGCTCGGCGGCTGGGGCCAGGACGCGGTGGTGCCACAGGACGTGGCGCTGGCGGTCCAGCCGGTACCGGCGTCGGCGCCGCGCTGAAGGAATCGGGCGTTTTCCTCGGCTGTTTGCAGCCTGCGGGACCGATCTCCGGGAGCGACTGCAGGGGGCCTTGCGCCATCAGCCGCGACGGCCGTCGCCGGTAACGCCGGTCGCGACCCGGCCGCGTGTGGCAGGCGAGGGCGCTGCGGCCGCAAGGCCGCGGCGCCCGCGCGGCAGCGGATGGCGAGATCGCGCACGGCGGCAATGTCGCCATGCCGGTCGAAGCCAATCCTGTCGCCGTCACCCGGGCAGCCGCGGCAGCGCTGTTGGCCGGCGCAGGGCCGGCGCGTGCGCCGCGCGATCGGTCACTCCTGGGCCAGGTCGTCGGCGACCACGTAAGTGTCGCGGCCGCCGTTCTTGGCCTGGTACAGCGCCGTGTCGGCGCGCGAGAACCAATCCTGCCAGTGCACCTCGTCGCACAGCATGGCCGCGCCGAGCGAGACGGTGATGCGGCCGCTGGGGCCGCGCAGCGCTTCGCGCGTAACCTGATGCAGGCGCTTGCTGAAGGCGGCCAGCTCGCTGCGCGACTGCAGCCGCGTCACCACCACGAATTCCTCGCCGCCGAAGCGGAACACCTCGTCCGGCGCCCGTACCTGGAAGCGCAGCAACGCCGCCAGCTCGGCCAGCGTGCGGTCGCCGGCCGCATGCCCGTAGAGGTCGTTGACCTCCTTGAAGTGGTCGATGTCGAGCACGATCAGCCCATGCCGGCGCGTGCTGCGGCGCGGATCGGCCACGCGCTGCGACAGGCTGCGTTCCAGCATGCGCCGGTTCGGCAGCCCGGTCAGCGCATCGTGCGCGGCCAGTTGCTCCAGTTGCACGCGATCGTCCTCCAGGCGCAGCGACAGCACGTAGCCCAGGCCGGTGATCAGCAAGGACACGGCGATCAGCGAGAACGTGTGCTCGGCGCCCAGCAGGGTGCCCGGGGTGACCAGCATGATCGCGATCAGGGTGGCGTTGCAGGCCAGTCCGACGCCGCGCGCGACCACGAAGAAGTTGCTCATCATCGCCAGGTACAGCCACGGCACCGCGGCCTGGTGCAGGGCATGGCTGGCCAGCGCGCTGCCCAGCAACCAGCTCAGGGTCAGCAGCGGGTCGATGCGGCCGTCGCCGAAGCGAAGCGCCAGGGACGTGGCCAGCGCCGCCAGGGCGGCCAGGACCGCGCCGGCGGCGGCGGTCCAGGCATGGCCCTGCAGCCACTGATAGATCCCGAACAGCAGCAGCACCGCGGCGGTGGTCGGCCCCAGGATCTTGATGATGCCGAGCCGGAAGTGCCGGCGCATCGATGCGCTCTTGGAACCGCTCATGGCCGCGCGGCGCTCCATGCGGTGTGCGGGATCGGCCTGGCATCGGCAAGCTGAAAAGGGACGGGGTGCATGCGGTCATCGCGCTGCGTTAGGGTCGCAGCGAACCTTGCAAATTCTGTGCCGTGCGCCGCATGGGCCGTGTGATTGCGCGCATCGCCGCCGCGCCGGCCGCGGCCACGGGCGCGCACATGGCCGGACAGCGCCGCCCGCGCCCGACCGCGGCGCCGTCTGCCGCCGGGACCGCCGCAGCGGGCGCAGCCCAATCATCGCGCCTGCCGCCGCAGCCTCACGAATGCGCCGGCGCCGGGATCGCCGCGCCGTCGTGGCCGACGATGCCGTCCTCGCCAGCCGGGCTTTGCGCGGCCGCCAGCCGTTGGCAGTCGTGGTGGAACGTGGCCTGCGGCAGCCGTTCGGCCAGGAAGTCGACGAAGCTGCGGATCGCCGGCAGCAGGCCGCGGCGGCTCGGGTAGACGAAGTGCAGCACGCCCTGGGCGGTGCTGTAGTCCGGCAACACCCACTCCAGCATGCCGTTGGCGAGCAGCGGCGCACAGTAGTCCTCGGGCAGCAGCGCCACCCCGCAGCCCTGCACCGCAGCGGCGATGAGCACCACGAAATCGCCGCTGACCAGCCGCGGCTTTAGCTCCACGGCGGTCCTGTTGCCGTCGCCGTCGAGCAGTTCCCACAGCTGCGCGCCCTCGTGCTCGAACATCGACAGGGCCGGCAGCCGGGACAGCTCCTGCAGCGTCTGCGGGCGGCCATGGGCGTCCAGGAACGCGCGGCTGGCGACCAGCAGGCTGCGCGCATGGCCGACGCTGCGCAGCACCAGGGTCGCGTCGGTGTCCAGCCTGTCGCGCACGCGGATCGCCACGTCGTAGCCTTCGCCGATCAGGTCCACGCGGCGGTTGGTCGCGGTGAGCCGCACCTGCACCTTGGGGTGCTCGAGCAGGAAGGCCGGCAGGATCGGACCCAGCACGTTCTGCGCCAGCGAGACCGGGCAGCTGACCCGCACCACGCCGCGCGGCTCGGTGCGCAGCACGTCCACCGCATCCTGCGCGGCGCGCGCTTCCTCCAGGACCGCGCGGCAGTGCTGGTAGAAGCGCTCGCCGATCTCGGTGACCACGAAGCGCCGCGTGGTCCGCTGCAGCAGGCGTACCCCGAGCCGCTCCTCGAGCTGGGCGATGCGCTTGCTCAGCCGCGACTTGGGCAGGCCCAGCGCCCGCCCGGCGGCGGAGAAGCCACCATGCTCGACCACCGCGGCGAAGAAGTGCAGATCGTTCAGGTCGTGCAGCACGCCGTCCATCGTCGGGCCATCGTTTCTTGTTGCGAACGATCAGTGTACCTCAAGCCGTCTAATCGTCGGATTGTTTCGCGCGTATCGTCCTTGCCCATGCCGCCACCCCGCGGTCAACGCAAGGATCACCCCATGAAACTCCTGCACATCGACAGCAGCGCGCTCGGCGCGCATTCCGTCTCGCGCGGCCTGACCGCGGCCATCGTCGCCGAGTTCGTCCGCGCCCATCCCGGCGTGGACGTGGCCTACCGCGACCTGCATGCCGCGCCGCTGGGTCACTGGTCGCCGCCGGCCGGCGATGCCGACCCGGCGGCCATCGAAAGCGGCCAGGTCCTGGGAGAATTCCTGGCCGCCGACGTCGTCGTGGTCGGCGCGCCGATGTACAACTTCGGCATCGCCAGCTCGCTGAAGACCTGGATCGACCGCATCACGGTGGCCGGCAAGACCTTCCGCTACGGCGCGGCTGGCCCCGAAGGCCTGGCCGGCGGCAAGCGCGTGATCGTCGCCTCCTCGCGCGGCGGCATCTACAGCGCCGGCAGCCCGGCGGCGGCGATGGATTTCCAGGAACCCTACCTGCGCGCCGTGTTCGGCTTCCTCGGCGTCACCGACATCGAATTCGTCCGCGCCGAAGGCGTGGCGATGGGCGACGATCACCGCACCCAGGCGGTCGGCGGCGCGATCGCCGGCATCGGCGGGTTGTTGCGCAAGGCGGCCTGATCGGCCGGACGTCCTGCGCGGCGGCGTTTGTCCAGGGTAGGGCGGTCGCCATGCGCTGCGGCCGAGCGGCAACCCGCTCGGTGACATCCGTCCGCGAGCTAGGTGCGGGTTCTGTCGCCGGGGACGCCCATGACGCCATCCGGCCCTGCCGGATGCATCGAAATGCATGGGATCTTTCGATGGAGCGCGGCCGCGCCATCGGGTGTGCGCCGTCGCCAGCGCCGCCGGATCAGGCGACGCCGGCCCTGGCAGTTACGGCGCTTCGCCGTCGATCAATCGCATGCCTTGCGGGCTGAGCGCGATGTCGCCGTCCTCGCCCTGCGCGGCGTAGTTCTCGCGCACGGCCCAATTCGCGTCTTCCTCGGCGACGGGCTTGGTGGCATGGATGTCCTGCAGGATGCGCAGTTGGTCGCGGGTCAGTGGCATGGCACACCGTGGGTCGGCAATCGATGGCGCTACCGTACAGGCCATGCGTGATGGGGATGTCGCAGGCGATGACCCGGAAATATGCGGTCTAGGCGTGCGATCGCTGCAAGCCGGCGATCGCTGGGGCCATCGTCGCTCGGGCCGTGCCGCTCCGTTGTGGCGTGTCGCGGTTCCGACATGCCGCGAGGACATGTTCCTAACAAGGCCTGCCGCATGCTCTCGCCACCAGCTGTGCGGCCGTAGGTAAATCTCAGGGCTGCTTCAAGGGTGCAGGCATCCGCGGCTGGACCATCTCTTTCGACGTGTTGCAGGTGCGCTCCGCAAGCGGTGGAGACTGGCAACCGTCATCCGTTTGCGCCGTGTCGCGTCCGGCGCCTGTCCTGGCGACCCGCATCCCCGCGGACTGCATGGAATCCCCCCGCTGGACCGCGGCACCGGCCGCGAACGGCTCGGTCGCGAGCGCCCGGCCGCAACGCCGTCGCCAGTCCGGAAATCGCTCCCCATCGACCTCGCGCCGCGCCAGCCAGGGCGTGTGTTGACGTTGGCGGCGTAAACAAAAAGGGCCGAATCGCCCTGGAATCCAGGAAAATCCGACCCTTGTCGTACGTCCGCCAATGTCTGCGGACGTTCAGATGGTGGAGGTGGGCGGAATCGAACCGCCGTCCGAAGGCACTCCATCCCCGGCACTACATGCTTAGCTCATCGTTGGATCTCATCCCGGAACAGCACGATGTGCGAAGCGCATCCCGGGACCAGCCTGCTTCATTTAGCCAATGGCTGACAGGCAGCCACCACCGGCGATTCCGTGATAATGACCCTACGTCGCGAGCACGGACACAAGCGATTTCGGGGCTAGGCCTTAAGCGGCCAGTGCGTAGTTGTCGTCGTTGGCAACTATAAGTTTGCTGCTGGATTTACGAGGAAAGCGGCCCCCTCGGCATGCGCCAAGCGATTTTGCAACCCCCGTCGAAACCAGTGCACCCCCGGGGAAAACGTAAAACGCTGACTCGCACAGTGTAGGGATCGGGGAGGGCGGTCACAAGCCTTGCGACAAAGGCGGCTTAAGCTGGCTTCACTCGGCTTGCCGGCACCGGCGCAGGCCGAAGGATTTCTCCCAGGCACGGAGCACCGCAATGGCAACCAGGCAACAGCGTGCGCGCGACGGCGGGCGCGATCGGAAGCAAGCGGCCGCAGCCGCGGGCAAGGCGAAACCAGCCAAGGCGGCCGCGCAAGCCGGCCGGGCGCCGCCCGCGCGGCAAAACCTCGCGGCGAAGAAGGCCAAACCGAAGCAGGCGGTTGCGAAACCTGTCCAGACAAAGACCGCTGAAGCGGTCGCCGCTCGTCCGAGCAAGCCAGCGCGGCGCACTGCGCCGAAGGCAGTGACTGGCGACAAACCCAAGACCGGCGCGCCCAAGACGGCCAAGCCCAGCAAAGCCAAGCCCGGGAAGGCCAGGCCGGAAGCCGCCACCAAGCGCATGCCGTCCTCTGCGCGTAAAGGCACGACACGCGCCGCCGCCGTGGCCATTGGCCCGGCGCCCACGCGCGCGGTCCGGCCCAAGGCCACCGGCGAAGGCTCGTTGGCGCAGGGGCAGGCGCGCACCGTCATCTACATCCACGGCATCGGCAACAAGCCGCCGGCCGAGGTGCTGCGCTGCCAGTGGGATCGCGCCTTGTTCGGTCGCGAGATGGGCGAGCGCACGCGCATGGCGTACTGGGTCAGCCGCGAGCGCTATCCGTCGCCGGAACCGGGCAGCTGCCAGGACCAGGACCGCGGCCCGGCGCTGAACCAGGCCGAGCAGCGCGTGCTCGGCGCGTTGGGGGTGATGCCGCAACTGGCCGATCTGCGCCAGCTGGCCGATACGCTGGCCGGCAGCGACGCCGAGCGCGCCTGCCTGCAGCAGTTGCTGGACCAGGTGCAGGCCGCCGCACCCGAGGCCACCGGCATGCATGCGCAAGGCCCGGTCGACGTGCTGAACCGGATGCTGCTGAAGCTGATCTCCGCCGCGCTGCTGCAGGACGTGCACGATTTCTTCTTCGTGCCGGCGCGGCGCGAGCAGATGCGCGAGAGCCTGCGCCAGCGCATGCGCGCCGGCGGCGGTCCGTTCGTGGTGGTCGCGCACAGCCAGGGTTCGCTGATCGCCTACGACGTGCTGCGCGAATTCGAGGCCGAGGGCTGCGAGGTGTCGTTGCTGCTGACGCTGGGCTCGCCGCTGGGCCTGCCGGTGGTGCGCAGCATGTTCAAGCAGTGGACCGGCACCGGGAAGCTGCCGTTCCCGGCCTGCGTGAGGCGCTGGGTCAACGTCGCCGAGCGCCGCGATCCGGTGGCGCTGGACGACGACCTGAGCGACGACATCGCCGATGCGCAGGGGCGCTTCCACAACATCGCCGGGTCGCGGATCAATCCCGATTGGCAGCGCAATCCGCATTCCGGCTCCGGCTACCTGTCCATCCCCGAGGTCCGCGCCGAGGTGCGGCGCGCGGTGGGCGTGGGCTTCGACCAGCCGATCGCGCATCCGGTGCTGATCAAGGACCTGTCCGACCAGTTGGAGGCGCACGCGCCGGACTATCGCCACGAGGTGCTGATCGAGCTGGACCGCCTGCCGGGCGAGCGCGAGCCGGCGCAGCTGCGGCGCGAACTGGTCGCGGCGCTGCGCGAGCTGACCCAGGCTTCCACCGGCCTGCAGGGCACGGCGCTGGACGCGGCGATCGAACTGGAGGACACGCTGCAGCGCTACGTGTCGGCGCGCCTGACCCGCTTCGAGATCGAGAGCCTGCGCGACCGCTATCGCAGCCTGAGCCTGAAGCGGCTGTGGCGCGACGCCGGCAAGCGCGCCCTGATCTACCAGTCGCGCAGCACCGTGCAGGCCGACGCGGCGCAGGTGGCATATCGCGCGCTCGGCAGCGGCATCGGCTGGGCGGTGCTGGACAGCGGCATCGCCGCGGGGCATCCGCATTTCCAGCAGCCGGGCCTGGCCGAGACGGTGCTGGCGCAATGGGACTGCACCCAGCGCGGCCGCGCGCGCGAACTGCGCCGCAGCGACGGCGCCGGCTTCGCCGCCCTGGACGGCAACGGCCACGGCACCCACGTGGCCGGCATCATCGCCGGGCAGTGCGATGCGCCCTTGCCCGGCGTGGAGCCGGCCACGCCGCTGCGCTTCGCCGGCATGGCGCCGCAGGCGCGGCTGTACGGGTTGAAGGTGCTGGACGACGACGGCAACGGCCGCGATTCGTGGATCATCAAGGGCGTGCAGCAGGTCGCCGAGATCAACGAGCGCGCCGGCGAGCTGGTCGTGCACGGTGTCAACCTGAGCCTGGGCGGCTACTTCGACGCGGAGAGCTACGGCTGCGGCTTCACCCCGCTGTGCAACGAACTGCGCCGGCTATGGCGGCAGGGCGTGGTGGTGGTGATCGCGGCCGGCAACGAGGGCCTGGCCTGGCTGGTCCAGAACGACGGGGAGGCGTATCCGTTGAACCTGGACCTGAGCATCGGCGATCCGGCCAACCTGGAGGAGGCGCTGGCGGTGGGGTCGGTGCACAAGAGCAGCCCGCACAGCTACGGCGTGTCGTACTTCTCCTCGCGCGGGCCGACCGCCGATGGCCGGCACAAGCCGGACCTGATGGCGCCGGGCGAGAAGATCGTCTCCGCGCATCATCGCTACGACGTGGCCGACCCGAGTACCTGGATGGTGGAGATGAGCGGCACCAGCATGGCGGCCGCGCACGTGTCCGGGCTGATCGCCGCGTTCCTGTCGGTGCGCCGCGAGTTCATCGGTTTCCCGGACCGGGTCAAGCAACTGCTGCTGGAGCAGTGCCTGGACCTGCAGCGCGATCCCTACATGCAGGGCCGTGGATTACCGAGCCTGATGCGGATGTTGGGGGCGACGTGATGGGGCAGGGATTCGGGATTCGGGATTGGCAACGGCGGCGCTCCGCGAATCCCCAATCCCGTCATCCCCAATCACGCATTTTTATTGTGGCGCCGCATGATCCGCTGCTTGTCGCGGGCCCAGTCGCGGTCCTTGGCGGCGTCGCGCTTGTCGTGGTCCTGCTTGCCCTTGGCCAGCGCGATCTCGAGCTTGATCTTGTTCTTGCTCCAGTACATCGCGGTGGGCACCAGGGTGTAGCCGTCGCGCTCGACGCGGCCGATCAGCTTGTCGATCTCGCTCCGGTGCAGCAGCAGCTTGCGGGTGCGGCGGTCGTCGGCGACCACGTGGGTGGAGGCCTGGATCAGCGGGGTGAACTGCGCGCCGAACAGGAACAACTCGCCCTGGCGCACGAACGCGTAGCTCTCGCCGATGTTGGCGCGGCCGGCGCGGATCGACTTGACCTCCCAGCCCTGCAGGGCCAGGCCGGCTTCGTAGCGGTCCTCCAGGTGGTACTCGTGGCGCGCACGCTTGTTCAACGCGATGGTCTTGTTGGCCGTCGCGCCGTTTGCTTTATCCTTGGCGGGTTTCTTGCTCATCTTGCTATTGTCTCCGATTCGGGGTCCTCCCGAACGTCTTGGTCCACTTCCCCGCACCGAATGCCTATCATCCGCCGCAGCGCCCTGGTCGAACACCCCGCAACGCGCATGTTCGACCTGGTCAATGATGTCGCCGCCTATCCGCGCCGTTTCGCCTGGTGCGATGCGGCGCATGTGCTCGAACACAGCGACCAGCACCTGGTGGCGCGGCTGGACCTGGGCCTGGGCTCGTTCCGCACCTGGTTCACCACCGAGAACCGGCTGCAGCGCCCCGATCGCATCGATATGCTGCTGCGCGACGGCCCGTTCAAGCGCCTGCAGGGGCAGTGGGAGTTCCAGGGCTTCAACGACCACGCCAGCAAGGTCAGCCTGATGCTGGACTTCGAACCGGCCTCGCGGCTGCTGGGGCCGGCGCTGGCGCTGGGTTTCCAGAGCCTGGCCGACCGCATGGTCAACGACTTCGTGCGCGTGGCCGACCGCGAAGACGCATGAGCGGGCTGCGGGCCGAGGTGGTGCTGGCCTGGCCGGAACGCTTCCTCGCGCGCACCCTGCAACTGCCGGAAGGCGCCACCGTCGCCGATGCGCTGGCCGCGGCCGGGCTGGCCGGGGCGGAGCAGGGCATGCCTTGCGCGATCCACGGCAGCGTGGTGGCCCCGACCCAGCGCCTGCACGACGGCGACCGGGTCGAACTGCTCAGGCCGTTGCTGGCCGACCCGAAGGACGCCCGGCGGCGGCGCGCGAAACCGCGCTAGCGCGCCAGGCGCGATGGCCGGCGCGGACGCCTACTCGCTGCGGCGCTGCTTCTTCTTGTCCTTGGCCAGGTTGCGGCCGAACTGGCGCACGCTGTTCTTGGCCAGCTCCGAATCGTTGTCCGGGAAATAGTCGCCTTCCCAGCGGGTCACCGTGTCGTTGTCGAAATAGACGACGAAATTCTTGATCTCGGTGGTGCCCACGCGATTCAGGCGCTCGGTCGCGGTGTAGTCCCAGCGCTGGGCGTGGAACGGATCCGGGATCGACGGCGTGCCGAGCAGCGCGCTGACCTGCTGCTTGCTCTGCCCGACCTTGAGCTGGTCGACGGCCCCCTGCTTGATCAGGTTGCCTTGGTAGATAGGCTGCTTGTAGATGATCCCGCAGCCAGCGGTGGACAGGGCAACAGCGGCGACCAGCAAGAGATTGCGCATCGGGGACAGTACTGAGGGAAATCGGGTCGATGATACACTCCCGACGACCGCCGCGACCCATCCCGAGGCAGCTGGCGCTAAACCAGCTATGAACGGAGACGCCATGGAATCCCACGATCTGCGCAAAGTCGGCCTGAAGGTCACGCATCCCCGGATGCGCATCCTGGAGCTGCTCGAGCAGAAGTCGGCACGCCACCACATGACCGCCGAAGAGATCTACCGCCAGCTGCTCGACCACGGCGACGAGATCGGCCTGGCCACGGTGTACCGGGTGCTGACCCAGTTCGAGGCCGCCGGGCTGGTGCTCAAGCACAATTTCGAAGGCGGCCAGGCGGTGTACGAGCTGGACCGTGGCGGCCACCACGACCACATGGTGGACGTGGACACCGGCAACGTCATCGAGTTCGAAAGCGCCGAGATCGAGGAACTGCAGCGCAAGATCGCCGCCGATCACGGCTACGAGCTGGAAGAGCACTCGCTGGTGCTGTACGTGCGCAGCAAGCGCCCGGCCGGCAAGAAAGGCTGAGCCGGCACCCGCGCGGGCGCGGGATCGTTTCGCTCGGGGTCATTGCCGCGGGGCCTGCCGCCACTGGCGCGGCGCGCGGCGGGAGCGCTGTTCTGGGGTTTCAGGCGATCGATCCCGCGCGTGTGGGATCGGCGTGCCGGCTGGGTTGGTCGTGGCCGATGGTCTGGGCGACCCGGAATCGTTTCTACGCGGGCTCTAATGCAGCGACCGGATGCCCTTTGGCGGAGGGGCTTCAGCTCCCTATAGGGTGACAGTGCCGTCGCATAGCCCGACTCCGTTCGTCGCGACTGAAGTCGCTCCCACAGGGACTGCGGCGAGCCGGCTGGGTGCGCTGTGAGGGGGCTGGGGGACTTGGGACTTCAGTCCCGACTGCTTCCGGAGCCGGTCAGCCAGATGGCTCCGTTCGTCGGGGCTGAAGCCGCTCCTGCAGGGAGCTTGCGGCCGACTCGCTGGGTGCACTGTAGGAGGGGCTTCAGCCCCGACCGGGTGCGATCCGGAGCCAGCAGGCTTGCGGCGCGTGATGGCCTCCAGGCTGTCCAGCGCGGCTCCCGCAGTCGCGCCCCAGCCACGGTGAAGCCCAGTCCAGGCCTAGCCCAATCCAGCGAAGCCTGCAGCGCCTCAGCCGGCGCTCTGCAGCAGCCGCTTGGCGGCCGCGCGGGCTTCCTTGCTGACCTCGACCCCGCCCAGCATTCGCGCCAGCTCTTCCTCGCGCTGGCGCGGCGCCAGCAGCTCGACCGAGCTCTGGGTCATGCCCTCGACCGGCGCCTTGCTGACCCGGTAATGCGCGTGGCCCTGCGCGGCGACCTGCGGCAGGTGGGTCACGCATAGCACCTGGCGCTGCTCGCCGAGCGCGCGCAGCTTCTTGCCGACGATGTCGGCGACCGCGCCGCCGATGCCCGAGTCCACTTCGTCGAACACCATGGTCGGCACCGCGTCCAGGCCCAGCGCGGCGACCTCGATCGCCAGCGAGATGCGCGACAGCTCGCCGCCGGAGGCGACCTTGCGCAGCGCGCGCGGCGGCTGCCCGGCGTTGGCCGCGACCAGGAACTCGACGCGCTCGGCGCCGGCCGGGTCGGGGCGCTCGGCCTCGTGCGGTTCCAGCTGGATCTCGAAGCGCCCGCCGCCCATGCCCAGTTCGCCGATCAGCGCGGTGGTGTCGTGCGACAGCGCCTGCGCGCCGCGCTGGCGGGTGGCGGTCAGCGCGGCCGCGGCATCGCGCCAGGCTTGCGCGGCGCGGACGATCTCCGCATCCAGCACGTCCAGGCGTTCGCCGGCGCCGCGCAGGCCCTCGACCTCGGCCAGCAGCGCGTCGCGGTGCTCGCCCAGGGTGTCCGGGGTGACCCGGTGCTTGCGCGCCAGGTCGTGCAGCCGGCCCAGCCTGCGTTCCATGTCCTCGAATTGCGCCGGATCCGCATCCAGGTCGTCGCGGACCCGGTCGACCAGCGCCAGCGCCTCTTCCAGCTGGATCGTGGCGCTGTCGATCAGCGCCTCGACCTCGGCCAGGCGCGGATCGTACTCGCCGACCTTGCCCAGCTCGTGGCGGGTCTGCTGCAGCAGTTCCAGCACCGCCGGGGCGTCGTCGCCGTTGAGCCGCTGCGCCGCGCCCTCGCAGGCGCCGATCAGCGCCGCGGCGTGGGCCTGGCGGCGGTGGTTGGCGTCCAGCGCGGCGATCGCGGCCGGGGCCAGGTCCTCGCGCTGCAGCTCGGCCAGCTGGTGTTCGAGGAAGCCGATGCGGTCGGACACGTCGCCCTGCGCCAGCAGCGTCTCGCGCTCGCCCAGCAGCGCCTGCCAGCGCGCGGCGGCGGCGCGCACCGCGGCGCGTTCGGCCTCGTTGCGGGCGTAGGCGTCGAGCAGGCCGAGCTGGCTGCCGCGCGACAGCAGCGCCTGGTGTTCGTGCTGGCCGTGGATCTCGACCAGGTGCCCGGCCAGGTCGGCCAGCTGCGACAGGGTCACCGGGCGGCCGTTGATCCAGGCGCGCGAGCCGCCGTCGGCGCGGATCACCCGGCGCAGCTGGCATTGCGCCTCGTCGTCGAGTTCGTTCTCGCGCAGCCAGGCGCGCGCCGGGGCGGCCTCGGGCACGGCGAACTCGGCCGACAGCTCGGCGCGGTCGGCGCCGTGGCGGACCACGCCGCTGTCGGCGCGCAGCCCGGACAGGAAGCCGAGCGCGTCCACCATCAGCGACTTGCCGGCGCCGGTTTCGCCGGACACCACGGTCATGCCAGGGCCGAATTCCAGTTCGGTACCGCGTACGACGGCGAAATCCTTGATCGAGAGATGTCTGAGCATGGGGGTCGGAATCCGGGGCCGCGCAACGCTAGCACGCGCGGGTAGGTGGGCCAATGACTTGCCAAGCCGGCATGCAGCCATTATCTAGTGTCCAGTCTCACGGATTGATTCCATGCGCGCCTCCCCGGTCCACTCCTCGCTCGACCCGCGTGCCCGGCAGCTGCTGCGCACGCTGATCTCGCGCTATATCCGCGACGGCGAACCGGTCGGCTCGCAGACCCTGGCCCGCCACGCCGGGCTGGACGTGAGCCCGGCGACGATCCGCAACATCCTCGCCGACCTGGAGGACGCCGGCCTGCTCAGCTCGCCGCACACCTCGGCCGGGCGCATTCCCACCGCCACCGGCTACCGGGTGTTCGTCGACAGCCTGGTGCAGATGCGCCCGCCCGCCGAGGGCGAAGTGGCGCGGCTGCGTGCGGAGATGCGCAATGCCGCCGGCACCCAGGCGCTGCTCGGCAGCGCCTCGGAGCTGCTGTCGGCGATGACCCATTTCGTCGGCGTGGTCAGCGCGCCCAAGCGCGAGCAGTTCGCGTTCCGGCACATCGACTTCGTGCCGCTGGACGCGCGCCGGGTGCTGGCGATCCTGGTGTTCGCCGACAACGAGGTGCAGAACCGGGTCATCGAGCCGCGCAAGGCCTACGAGCCGGCCGAGCTGGAGCGGGTGGCCAACTACTTGAACGCGCATTTCGCCGGGCGCGCGCTGGCCGACATCCGCGCCAGCCTGGTGCGCGACCTGCGCCACGCCCGCGACGAGATGGAGTTGCTGCTGGCGCACAGCGTGGAGCTGGCCGAGCAGGCGCTGGCCCCGGCCGGCGACGACATGGTGCTGGCCGGGCAGACCAAGCTGATGGGCGTGCAGGACCTGTCCGACCTGGAGCGGCTGCGCGAACTGTTCGAGATCTTCGCCAGCAAGCGCGAGATCCTGCAGCTGCTGGAGCGCACCATCCGCGCGCCGGGCGTGCGCATCTTCATCGGCGAGGAGACCGGGGTGGTGCCGCTGGAGAGCGTGTCGCTGGTCACCGCGCCGTACATGGCCGGCGGCCAGGTGCTGGGCGTGCTGGGGGTGATCGGGCCCAAGCGCATGGACTACGACCGGGTCATCCCGCTGGTGCAGACCGCCGCCGACGTGCTGGGCGCCGTCCTCGACCCGACCCCGCCGACCGAACGCTAGCCGGGCCTGGGGCAGGGCGGCCATGCAGCAGCCGGTGCACGTCGTGCCACCGCCGCGGCCAATCCCGAATCCCCACTCCCCAATCCCGAAAACGCAACACAGCATCTTGAATCCCTCCCAGACGCCCACATAGGTGGTGCGGTAGGGCGGGTGCATCTCCCGCCAGGGAACCGGAAATGAACCAAGACCACCCCGAATTCGATTCTGAACACCTGACCGAGGCCCAGCAGCCGGCGACCGATCCGCTGCTGGCGCAGATCGAGACCCTGCGCAGCGAGCTGGCGCTGGTCAAGGCCGATGCGCTGCGCGAGCGCGCCGACCTGGAAAACCAGCGCAAGCGCATCGCCCGCGACGTCGAGCAGGCGCGCAAGTTCGCCAACGAGCGCCTGCTCGGCGACCTGCTGCCGGTGTTCGACAGCCTGGACGCCGGCCTGACCGCCGCCGGCAGCGAGCCCAGCCCGCTGCGCGACGGCCTGGAGCTGACCTACAAGCAGTTGCTCAAGGTCGCCGCCGACAACGGCCTGACCCTGCTCGACCCGACCGGGCAGCCGTTCAACCCGGAGCACCACCAGGCGATCAGCCAGGCCGAGGCCGACAACGTCGCCCCGGGCCATGTGATCCAGGTGTTCCAGAAGGGCTACCTGCTCAACGATCGCCTGCTGCGGCCGGCGCTCGTGGTGGTGGCCAAGCACGATTGACGCGCGCCGCCGGCGCGCCGCGCCCGACCCGGGCGCGGCCGCGGCGGAACGCTAATTTGCGGTGATGGCTTGAATGACCTGCGGCCATCCCTATATCCGAACCAGACCCCCGGCAGCGGCCGGACACCAGAAATTTTCAGGAGTCATCCAATGGGCAAGATCATCGGCATCGACCTGGGCACGACCAACTCGTGCGTGGCGATCATGGACGGCGGCAAGGCCCGCGTCATCGAAAATTCCGAGGGCGACCGCACCACGCCTTCGATCGTCGCCTACACCAAGGACGGCGAAGTGCTGGTGGGCGCCTCGGCCAAGCGCCAGGCGGTCACCAACCCGAAGAACACCTTCTACGCGGTGAAGCGCCTGATCGGCCGCAAGTTCACCGATGCCGAAGTGCAGAAGGACATCGGCCTGGTGCCGTACGGCATCGTCCAGCACGACAACGGCGACGCCTGGGTGGCCACCGCCGACGGCCGCAAGCTGGCCTCGCAGGAGATCTCCGCGCAGGTGCTGGAGAAGATGAAGAAGACCGCCGAGGCGTTCCTGGGCGAGCCGGTCACCGAGGCGGTCATCACCGTGCCGGCGTACTTCAACGACAGCCAGCGCCAGGCGACCAAGGACGCCGGCCGCATCGCCGGCCTGGACGTCAAGCGCATCATCAACGAGCCGACCGCCGCGGCGCTGGCCTACGGCCTGGACAAGGGCCAGGGCGGCGACCGCAAGATCGCGGTGTACGACCTGGGCGGCGGCACCTTCGACGTGTCGATCATCGAGATCGCCAACGTCGACGGCGAGAAGCAGTTCGAAGTGCTGGCCACCAACGGCGACACCTTCCTCGGCGGCGAAGACTTCGACAAGCGCGTCATCGACTACCTGGTGGAAGAGTTCAACAAGGACCAGGGCATCGACCTGCGCAAGGATCCGCTGGCGCTGCAGCGCCTGAAGGATGCGGCCGAGCGCGCCAAGATCGAGCTGTCGTCCTCGCAGCAGACCGAAGTCAACCTGCCGTACGTCACCGCCGACGCGTCGGGCCCGAAGCACCTCAACATCAAGCTGACCCGGGCCAAGCTCGAGGCGCTGGTCGAGGACCTGGTCAAGCGCACCATCGAGCCGTGCCGCACCGCGCTCAACGACGCCGGCCTGCGCGCCAGCGACGTGACCGAGGTGATCCTGGTCGGCGGCCAGACCCGCATGCCGAAGGTGCAGCAGGCGGTGGCCGAGTTCTTCGGCAAGGAGCCGCGCAAGGACGTCAACCCCGACGAGGCCGTGGCGCTGGGCGCCGCGATCCAGGGCGGCGTGCTGGCCGGCGACGTCAAGGACGTGCTGCTGCTCGACGTGACCCCGCTGAGCCTGGGCATCGAGACCCTGGGCGGCGTGTTCACCAAGATCATCGAGAAGAACACCACGATCCCGACCAAGGCCTCGCAGACCTTCTCCACCGCCGAGGACAACCAGTCCGCGGTCACCGTGCACGTGCTGCAGGGCGAGCGCGAGCAGGCCCGCTACAACAAGTCGCTGGCCAAGTTCGACCTGTCCGGCATCGAGCCGGCGCCGCGCGGCCTGCCGCAGGTGGAGGTGTCCTTCGACATCGACGCCAACGGCATCCTGCACGTGTCGGCCAAGGACAAGAAGACCAACAAGGAACAGAAGGTCGAGATCAAGGCCGGTTCCGGCCTGTCGGACGACGAGATCCAGCGGATGGTCGCCGACGCGGAAGCCAACCGCGAGGAAGACAAGAAGTTCCACGAGCTGGTGCAGGCGCGCAACCAGGCCGACGGCCTGATCCACGCCACCCGCAGCGCGATCACCGAGCACGGCAGCAAGGTCGGCGGCGACGTGATCGGCAAGGTCGAGTCGGCGCTGGCCGACCTGGAAACGGCGATGAAGGGCGACGACAAGGGCCAGATCGAGGCCAAGACCAAGGCGCTGGAAGAAGCGGGCCAGTCGCTGTACGCGGCCGCGGCCGCCGGCGAGCAGCAGCCGGGCGCCGCCCCGGGCGGCGCGCAGGCCGCCGGCGACGACGTGGTCGACGCCGAGTTCACCGAGGTCAAGGACGACAAGAAGTAAGCCGGGATTCGGGATGCGGGATCGGGGATTCGCAAGGGCCTTGCCCTGGCGGCTTCCCGCTCCCGATTCCTGTCCATCCAGTTTGCAAAAGCGGAAGAGCCGACGCTCTCCGCTTTTGCGTTGAACGAATCCCGACTCCCGAATCTCGAATCCCCGCCCTATGAGCAAACGCGACTATTACGAAGTGCTGGGCGTGGCCCGCGGCGCCAGCGACGACGAACTGAAGAAGGCCTATCGCCGCTGCGCGATGAAGTTCCATCCCGACCGCAATCCCGGCGACCACGCCGCCGAGGCGGCGTTCAAGGAATGCAAGGAGGCCTACGAGGTCCTGTCCGACGGCAACAAGCGGCGCATGTACGACGCGCACGGCCATGCCGCGTTCGAGCACGGCATGGGCGGGATGGGCGGCGGCGGTCCCGGCGGCCCGGACATGGGCGACATCTTCGGCGACATCTTCGGCAACATCTTCGGCGGTGCCGGCGGCGGTGGCCGTGCGGCGCGGCGCGGCGCCGACATCGGCTACGTGCTGGAACTGGACCTGGAAGAGGCGGTGGCCGGGATCGAGCGGCGCATCGAGATCCCGACCCTGGGCGAATGCGAGCACTGCCACGGCAGCGGCTCGGAAGACGGCAAGGTCGAGACCTGCACGACGTGCCAGGGGCGCGGCCAGGTACGCATCCAGCGCGGCATCTTCGCCATGCAGCAGAGCTGCCCGCACTGCGCCGGGCGCGGCCAGATCGTGCAGAACCCGTGCGGCACCTGCCACGGCGCCGGCCGCGTCGAGGAAACCAAGGTGCTGTCGGTCAAGATCCCGCCCGGCGTGGACAACGGCGACCGCATCCGCCTGTCCGGCGAGGGCGAAGCCGGTCCGGCCGGTACCCCGGCCGGCGACCTGTATGTGGAAGTGCGGGTGCGCGAGCATCCGATCTTCCAGCGCGACGGCGACGACCTGCACTGCGAAGTGCCGATCCGCATCTCCCAGGCCGCGCTCGGCGACACCGTGCGCGTGGCCACGCTGGGCGGCGAGGCGGAGATCCGCATTCCCGCCGAGACCCAGACCGGCAAGCTGTTCCGCCTGCGCGGCAAGGGCGTACGCTCGGTGCGCAGCCGCAGCGAGGGCGACCTGTACTGCCGCGTGGTGGTGGAAACCCCGGTCAACCTCACCGCCGACCAGCGCAAGCTGCTGGAGCAGTTCGAATCCACCTTCACCGGCGAGGACGCGCGCAAGCATTCGCCGAAGTCGGCGACCTTCATCGACGGGGTCAAGGGCTTCTGGGACCGGATGACGTCGTAGAGCCGGGATTGGGGATTGGGGATTGGGGATTTGCAACGGCAGATCCCGGGCGGTGGTCGGGATTGTCTGGACCGATGGAGAAGAGGCGCGTGCAGGGCGAGAGCCCGGTACGTGCCTTTTCGGTTTTCGGGGTTGCGATCGATTGCCTGCGAATCAAATACAGGTTGCGGGAGGGGGCGCCGGTGTCGCTGTGACGAATCCCAACCCGCATCTCCAATCCCCGCCCTGTGGGCCGTGCCGCGCAATGCCGGCGCGGCCGCGATGGTGGCGCATCGGTAGCGCGCGCCGTCCGCAACGCGCCACTGCCTGTGGCGCGGCCCGGCATGCGAACATGCCGCCACGCCGATCGCGGCGCATCCCGCCTTGCAGGACCCGCCATGGAAATCGGCCGTTTCGTTCTTGCCCGCCTTGCCGCAGTGCTGCTGTGCGCAGGTGTCGCGGCGCCTGCGCTGGCCAGTTCCGATGCCGGTTGCTCCTCCAGGCTGTTGCTGGATCTGGGCGATTACAGCGGCTGCCAGAACAGCGTCGCGCTTGCGCCGGGCAGCGACACCCGGGTCAATCTGCTGCTGTTGATGCGCGATGGCGCAGCGCCGGCGGTCGCGCCTGCCAGCCCGCTCGAAGCGGCGTTCACCTGGGAGGAAATGGTCCAGGCGCTGCAAGCGCCGGCGACCGATCAGGCCGCTGCCGCCGACGGAATGCTCGACGGCGAGGCGAACCGCTGCAACAGCCATGCGCGCGGCGGCAGCGAATTCAACGAAGCGCTGAACGCGAACGCGCGCGTGCCGTCGGCCGAAAAGACCCGCTTGGCCCAGGCGCGGCCGGCGCAGTGCCCTGACCAGGAAATCGCCGCGCCCGATGGCGTGGCGTCGGCGGCGGGCAGGGAATTCGCGCAGTACCTGCAGGCCGCCAGCGCGTTCTACGCCGGCGCCTTCGACGCATCCGCGCAAGGTTTCGATGGATTGGGCAAGGCGGCCGATCCCTGGATCCGCGAGACGGCGCGCTACATGCTGGGCCGGGTCGCGCTCAACGCGGCGCAGGTCGATGGCTTCGACGAATACGGCGTGCAGCGCGAGCCTGCGCAGTTCGACCAGGCCGCGTTGGCGCGCGCCGAGCAGGGCTTCGCCCAGTACCTGCACGACTATCCGCAGGGACGCTACGCCGCCTCGGCGCGCGGCCTGCTGCGTCGTGTGTACTGGCTCGGTGGCGACACGCAAGCGCTGGCCGCCGAATACGAGCGGCTGCTGCGCTTGCCGGCCGCGCAGCGCGGCCTGTCCGATGTGGAGCTGGCCCAGGAAATCGACAACAAGCTGCTCGCCAGCGCCGATCCCGCGACGCTGACCACGCCGCTGCTGCTGGCCGTGGCCGATCTCAAGGCGATGCGGGCGGGCGATGGCGGCGATGGCCACGGGCTGTCGCTGGCCGCGCTGGAGGCGCAGCGGCCGCGCTTTGCCGACGAGCCGGACCTGTTCGCGCTGTTGCTGTCCAGCTACCAATACTACGTGGCCCGGTCGCCGGCGCAGGCGTTGCGCCTGCTGGATGCCGGCAAGGGAACGGCCAAGCGTGGCAGCGTGGCCTTCGCCGCGGCCATGCTCAAGGGCCTGGCGCTCGAGGACAGCGGCGCGCCGGCGTTGGCGGCCTACTGGCTGCGCCTGCTCGGCAACGCCGAGCCTGGGGTGCAGCAACCGCTGGTGCAGCTGGCGCTGGCGCGACGCCTGGAGCGCGACCGTGCGCTCGACCAGGTGTTCGCAGCGGATTCTCCGATCGTCGACCAGGACATCCGCGACCAGTTGCTGATCTACGCCGCCGGTGCCGAGCTGCTGCGCCGGCGCGCGACGGCGCCGGACGCGCCGGCGCACGAGCGGGAACTGGCCGCCTTCGTGCTGCTGTACAAGGAGCTCACGCGCGGCCAGGCCAAGGCCTTCCTGCAGGATCGCGTGCTGCTCGCCGACGTGCCGCACGACAGCAGCGAGCCGCGGCGCGGGCCTTACTGGTTGCCGCAGTCGTCGGCGCCGGCGGCGGTGTTCTCCGGCACGTTCGAGCAGGGCGAGGATGCATGCCCGGCGATCGAGGCGATGGCCAGGACCCTGGCCGCTGCCCCGGCCGACGCGCATGCGCAGTTGTGCCTGGCGGATTTCGTCCGGGTCATGAACTGGGATCACCTTCCGATCAACCAGCCGCCGCCGGCCAGCGAACTCGGCGGGGCGCCTTCGCAGTTTCCCGGCGCCGCGTATGTCCGCTTGCCGGTCTACCAACGCATCATCGGCGATGCCCACGTGACCGCCGACGACAAGGCCTATGCGCTGTATCGCGCCATCTCCTGCTATGCGCCCAGCGGGTACAACGATTGCGGCGGCAAGGACGTGCCGGTGGCCGAGCGCAAGCGTTGGTTCCAGCGCCTGAAACGGGAGTTCCCGGCCTCGTCCTGGGCGCAGGACCTGAAGTACTACTGGTGAACGCTCGCAGGTTCGGGCGCTGCGCCTTGCTGCTGGCGCTGTGCGTGACGATCGGCACGTCCATCGCCGCGCCGGTGGATGCGCGCCGCCACGATGCGTTCTGGCTGTGGGCGGGAGTGCGGCCGCAGCCGGTGCTGGCCAATGCCCGCCGCGTCTACCTGCTGCAGGCCGAGGTGCCGTTGGCCGCCGGTGCGCCGGCGCGCTTGGTGGCGCAACGTGCCGCGCTGCCGCAGCTGCGCCACTGCCAGGTGTGGATGGTGCTGCGGGTGGAGCGCATCGACTGGACGCCCGCATTGTTCGAAGCGGTGCTGGTGCAGTTGCAGCGCTGGCGCGCGGCCGGCAACGACGTGGCCGGCCTGCAGATCGATTTCGACGCCGGCACCCGCCACCTCGAGCAGTACCTGGCGTTCCTGCGCACGCTGCGCGCGCGCTTGCCGGCCGACTACCAGCTCGGCATCACCGGCCTGCTGGACTGGAGCGTCAACGGCCGCGCCGAGACGCTGGCCGGATTGCGCGGCGTGGTCGACGAGGTGGTGCTGCAGATCTACCAGGGACGCGCGGTGATCCCCGACTATCCGGTCTATGTCGCCCGGCTCGGCAGGCTGCAGGTGCCGTTCCGCATCGGCCTGCTGCAGGATGGCGATTGGCAGCCGCCGCAGGGCCTGGAGGACAATCCGTCGTTCCGCGGCTACGTGGTGTTCCTGCGCAATCGTTGAGCGGGCCGGCGCTCCGCCATCGGCTGCCGCGGCCTAGAATGTGCGGATGAACGCATCCACCGCCAGCCATCTTCTCCACGGCCGCCGCCAGCGTCCGGATGGACCTTCGCCGATCGACGTGATCTCGGTGCAGTCGCAATTGGTCTACGGCCACGCCGGCAACAGCGCGGCGGTACCGCCGCTGCGCGCGCTGGGCCTGCGCGTGGCCGAGATTCCGACCACCTTGCTCAGCAATGCGCCGTTCTACGCCACGCTGCGCGGCAAGGTGCTGCCGTCGGACTGGTTCGCCGACCTGCTGCTCGGCGCCAGCGAACGCGGCCTGCCGCAGCGTGCGCGCATGCTGGTGTCCGGCTATTTCGGCAGCGTCGGCAACGGCGCTGCGTTCGCCGACTGGCTCGACGCCACGCTGCCGCAGTGCCCGTCGCTGCGCTATTGCCTGGATCCGGTGATCGGCGATACGCATACCGGGCCCTATGTCGAGCCGGGGCTGGAGACGGTGTTCGCCGAACGCCTGCTGCCGCATGCGTGGCTGGTCACGCCGAACGCGTTCGAACTCGGCCGCCTGACCGGGATGCCGGCGCTGGCCCAGGACGACGCCATCGCCGCGGCGCGCGCGTTGCTGGCGCGCGGGCCGCAGTGGGTGCTGGCGCACAGCGTCGGTGGCGACGAAGGGCAACTGCTGACGCTGGCGGTGAGCCGCGAGGCGGTCTATCGCTGGCGCTCGCCGCTGTTGCCGGTGGACGTGGCCGGCACCGGCGACGTGCTGATGGCGTTGCTGGTCGCGTTCCTGTTGCGCGGCGATGCGTTCGAACTGGCGATCGGCCGCGCCATCGCCGGCGTGCACGCGGCACTGGAAGCGACCCTGGCCGCGGACTACGAGGAACTGGACGTGCTCGCCGCCGCGCCGGCGGCGCTGGCCACGCCGCTGCGCTTCGCCGCCGAGCGCCTGGCGTGAGCCTGCGCCCGGTTGTCGGCATCGTCGGCAGCGCCGGCGCCTATGGCCGCTGGCTGGGCCGGTTCTTCCGCGAGCGCATGCAGCTGGAAGTCGTCGGCCACGACCCGGCCGATCCGCAGTCGCTGGACCCGGATGCCTTGCTGCAGCGCGCGCAGGTACTGATCTTTTCCGCGCCGATCCGGCACACGCCGGCGTTGATCGGCGACTACGTGCGCCGCGCCGCCGGCCGCGAACGCGAACAACTGTGGCTGGACGTGACCTCGGTCAAGCGCGAACCGGTGGCGGCGATGCTGGCCTCGCAGGCGGAGGTGGCCGGCCTGCACCCGATGACCGCGCCGCCCAAGTCGCCGACGCTGAAGGGCCGCGTGCTGGTGGTGTGCGAGGCGCGGCTGTCGCGCTGGAGCGAGTGGTTGCAGCAATTGTGCACGGCGCTGGAGGCCGAATGCGTGCGCAGCACGCCCGACCACCACGACCGGGTCATGGCGCTGGTGCAGGCGATGGTGCATGCCAGCCACCTGGCCCAGGCCGGCGTGCTGCGCGAGCATGCATCCACGCTGGGATCGCTGGAGGCGCTGATGCCGTATCGTTCGGCCTCGTTCGAACTGGATACCGCGATCATCGCGCGCATCCTGGCGCTGAACCCGGCGATCTACGAGGACATCCAGTTCGGCAATCCGCACGTCGGCGGCGTGCTCGACGGCCTGATCGCGCAGCTGACGCGGTTGCGCGATCAGGTAGGCCGTGGCGACGACGCGGCGCGCGCGCAGTTCCGCGCCGATTTCCTCGACGCCAATCGCCAGGCGGCGGGCGAGGCCGCGATCGCGCACGGCAACTACAGCTACGAGCGGGTCGGCTACCTGCTCGCCGATCTGACCGAGCAGCTGACCCTCAGCGTGTATCTGCCCGAGGACCGCGCCGGTTCGCTGCGCGCCTTGCTGTACGTGTTCGAGCGCCATGGCGTCAGCCTGGCCTCGATCCACTCCTCGCGCACGCCGGCCGGGGAGCTGCATTTCCGCATCGGTTTCGATCCGGCCACCGTCGCGGCGGCGTTGGACGCGGCCGCCGCGGAGATCGACGCCAGCGGCATCGGCCGGGTGTTGCCGCGCTAGCCAGCGGCGTTGCGTCCGGCTTCTGTAGGAGCGGCTTCAGCCGCGACCGGGGCGTTATCGATCACGCATGTCCTATAACGTAACGCCCGTCGCGGCCGAAGCCGCTCCTACAGGGGCAGCATCGGCCGCGATCGGAGCGCTTCATCCACAGGCAGTGTGGATGGAATGCGCGCAAACATGTGGATAAGTGTCTGCGCGCCTTGCGGGGCGGGCGTGTCAAGAGGCTTGGTCAATAATTGACCACGTGCGCCGCGCGCGTGCTGCGCAGGAAGCCGGCACGGCATCGCGCCTGCGCGTTCACACCGCGGTCAGGGTCAGCTCGCCGCCGGTGGTGGTGAACTGCTGGCCGCGGCGGATCAGCTTGCGGCCATCCGCGAGTTCGTAGCGCAGCGCCGGTGCGGAGGACGCATCGTGCTGCGCCTGCTGCTGATGCTGCGCTTCGTCCTGGAACTCGGTGATCAGATAGGCCTCGCCGTCGGGGCCGAGGGCGGGCAGTTGGCGAAAGGACATGACGTGTCTCCTGTCGAATGCGACTCATCGAACCGGGTTGCGCCGCGCGCGAGGCCGGCGCCGGTGCGCCGCGGCTGCTGCATGGGGCGCAGCGGGACCGTAGTCCCGCCAACGTTAGCGCGGTGTGCTCAGTCGATGAATTGCAGCCGCGCCAGTTCCGCGTACAGGCCGCCCTGCGCCAGCAGTTCGGCATGGGTGCCCTGGGCGACGATGCGGCCATGGTCCATCACCACGATGCGGTCGGCCTTGAGCACGGTCGCCAGGCGGTGCGCGATCACCAGGGTGGTGCGCCCGTCCATCAGCCGTTCCAGCGCCTGCTGCACCGCATGTTCGCTCTGCGCGTCGAGCGCGCTGGTGGCCTCGTCCAGCAGCAGGATCGGCGCGTCCTTGAGCAGCGCGCGGGCGATGGCGATGCGCTGCTGCTGGCCGCCGGACAGGCGCGCGCCGCGTTCGCCCAGCTCGCTGGCGTAGCCGTCCGGCAACTGGCGGATGAACGTATCGGCTTCGGCCGCGCGCGCCGCGGCCTCGACCTCGGCGTCGCTGGCCTCGAGCCGGCCGTAGCGGATGTTGTCGGCGGCGCTGGCCGCGAACAGGGTCGGATGCTGCGGCACCAGGCCGATGCCTTCGCGCAGCTGCGCCGGGTCCAGTTCGCGCAGGTCGGTGCCGTCCACCCGCACGCCCCCCGATTGCGGATCGTGGAAGCGCAGCAGCAGCGACAGCACGGTGCTCTTGCCGGCGCCGGAGGGGCCGACCAGGGCCACGCTCTCGCCGGGCCGCACGTGCAGGTCGAAGCCGTCCAGCGCCGGATGGTCGGGGCGCTGCGGATAACGGAACACCACGTTGTCGAAACGCACCTCGCCGCGCAGCGGCTGCGGCAGCGCGCGCGGCTGTGCCGGCGCCACCACCTCGGGGCGTTCGGCGAACAGCTCGGCGATGCGGCCCATGCCGCCGGCCGCGCGCTGCAGGTCGTTCCAGACTTCGGCCAGCGAGGCCACCGAGCCGCCGCCGAACATCGCATACAGCACGAACTGGCCGAGCGCGCCGGCGCTCAACTCGCCGGCCGCCACTTCGTGCGCGCCGGACCACAGCACCAGCACGATCGCGCCGAACACCAGCACGATCGCCACCGCGGTGATCAGTGCCTGCGCGCCGACCCGGCGCCGCGCCACGTCCACCGACAGCGCCAGCGCCTGGCCGAAGCGGCCGCGCTCGTAAGGCTCGCGCGCATGCGCCTGTACCGTGCGCACCGCGCCCAGGGTTTCGGCGGCCAGGGTGTTGGCGTCGGCGACGCGGTCCTGGCTGGCGCGCGAGATCTTCTGCAGGCGGCGCGCGCCGAGCACGATCGGCAACACCGCCAGCGGGATGCCGAGCAGCGCATAGGCGGCCAGGTGCGGGCTGGTCACGAACAGCATCACGATGCTGCCGATCACCGTCACCGTGCTGCGCAGCGCCACCGACATGGTGCTGCCGATCACCCCGCGCAGCAGTTCGCTGTCGGCCGACAGCCGCGACACCAGTTCGCCGCTGCGGTTGCGGTCGTGGAAGCCGGCGTGCAGGCCGATCAGGTGCGCGTACAGGCGCCCGCGCAGGTCGGCGACGACCTTCTCGCCCAGCAGGGACACGAAGTAGAAGCGCAGCGCGGTGGCGATCGCCAGCACCACCGCCACCGCGAACAGCAGCGCGAAGGACTGGTTGATCCTGCCGCCGTCGCTGAAGCCGTGGTCGATCATCTGCCGGACCGCGACCGGCAGGCTCAGCGTCGCGCTCGAGGACACCGCCAGCGCCAGCAGCCAGGCGCCGAACAGGCCGCGCTGGCGCTGCACGAACGGCCACAAGGTGCGCAGGCTGCCGAGTTTGCGCAGCGACTTGGCCTGGTCGGCCGACGGATCGTTCATGCGGGGGAGATTTCCGAACAGCGGACCCTGTTCCGTGTGGCGTCGCGCAGCCGTGTTTTCAAGGCGTCCACGCGATCGCTGGGCAGGCGCAGGCGCAGTTCGGCGCCCTCGGCGTCGAAGCGTTCATCGAGTTTCTCGGCGGCGCAGGCGCCCAGCGCCGCATGCACCGCGCCCAGATCGTCGAAGCCGCAGTGCAGGGTGAGCAGGCTCAAGGCCAGCAACGGTTGCCGCGGCGCCAGCCGCAGGCATTCGGCGGCGGTACCGCCGTAGGCGCGGACCAGGCCGCCGGCACCGAGCTTGATGCCGCCGTACCAGCGCGTGACCACCACCACCACGCGGTCGAACCCCTGGCCGTCGATCGCCGCCAGGATCGGGCGGCCGGCGGTGCCGGCCGGTTCGCCATCGTCGCTGGAGCGGTAGTCGTCGCCGTGGCGGTAGGCCCAGCAGTTGTGGGTGGCGTCGGCCACCGCGACCTGCTGCACGAACGCCAGCGCCGCGCCGGCGTCGGCGATCGGTGCCGCGTGGGCCAGGAAGCGGCTGTGCTTGATGTCCACGCTGTGGCTGACGGGATGGGGGAGCGTATCGGGCATCGGCGCCATTCTAGACGAGGCGCCGCGGCGGCCCGCCGGTGCGGCGCGTTCGCAGGCGCGGCGGGCGCCGTGGGGTGCGGGTGGATGGCGCTGCTGCGCGCGAACGCGCTCGTGCGCTCAACGGCGGCCGTTCGCCGCGGTAGGCACCGCGGCTCCGGGCGTGGGCGCGGCAAACGCGGGTGCGGCGAACGCCACCGGGTCCAGCGCCGCGTCGGCCGGCAGCGTGCGGGTATCGCCGTCGCGCAGGAACGCGTAGACCTTGGCGGCGAGCTCCGGCCGGCTGCGCAGCAGGGCGAAGGTACCGTTGTGTTGCGCGCGATGCAGCAGCACGGTGCGGCTGTTGGGGAAATAGGGCAGCAGTGCCAGGGTGTTCTCCAGCGGCGTGGAGGTGTCCCAGTCGCCCTGCACGAACAGCACCGGGGTCGGATCCAGGATCGGCGCGCGCATCGCGTCGCCGGCGTCGGCACTGGCCCATTCGCCCTTGGTCGCCAGATACGCGGCGAAGTTCCAGCGCCCGAGCATCGGCAGCGCGGGGTCGCTCCAGAGCAGGCGCTTGCGCGGCGCGCTCATGTCCAGGCCGATGTTGATCAAGGGATTGATCAGCGCACGCCGCTCTGGCGCGCGCCAGGCGATGGCGTCGCGCGCCCAGTCGTCGTAGTGGCCGTGGTAGGCCGAGAGCACGAAGCGCGGGAAGGTCGCGGCGTTGGCGGAATAGGTGATCAGCGCGAGCTGGTAGTCCTCCAGCCCCAGCGTCACCTGCTGCCGGCGGCCGTCGTGTTCGACGTCGACGCGGATCGGGCCATTCGCGAAGCGATCCCGCGTCGCCTGCATCGCCGCGATCATGCCGCCGGTGGGCAGGTACGGCGCAAGCGCGGCGGACTGGTCGGCTTCCGCGGCGATGCGCTGGAATGCGGCGAACACCTGCGACGGCTGGTCGTAGCCGGCATCCAGGGGTTCGGCGGCGGAGATCACCGCGCGCGCCACGCGCCCGCGGTGCCGCTTCATCACCGCGAACGCCCATTGCGAACCGAAGCTGGCCGCGACCAGGTTGATCCGGTCGTAGCCCAGCGCCTTGCGCAGGTCGTCGACGTCGTCGGCGATCTGCGCGATCGAGTAGCCGGAAAGGTCGGCGTGCGGATAGGCGGCCTGCGCGCGCCGGGCCAGGTCGCGGGTGATCGCGATGTCCTGCGCCGTCGTCATCGGCTGGTCCAGCGGCAACGCCGGCGTATCCAGTTCCATCCGTTCGCCGCGCAGGGTGTAGCCGCGCTGCTCGACCACCACCAGGTCGGCGACCTCCGCATAGGCCTGCCAGGCCTTGATCCGGCGCCTGGCCGCGTCGTCGCGATCGAGCACGATGTCGAGCATCGTCACGCCCGGTCCGCCCGCCAGCAGGAAGGTCGGCGGCGCGTTGCTCGGGCGGCTTGCCTTGACCCGGGCGAAGCCGACCTGGATCACGCGGCTATCCGGCTTGTCGCGGTTTTCCGGCACAGACAGCGTGCCGATGTCGTAATGCAGCGGCGTGCCGTCGATTGCATTGGCGACCGCATGCTCCACAGCGATCCCGCCCGGCGGCGGCAGCGTGCCGGCATGGCACGGTGCCATACCTGCGAACAGCACCGGCAGCGTTGCGAGACGGACGAACAGGCTGCGCATGGCGGCAGGTCCTCCTGGACAGAGGGCAACATCCATCCGCGGTAGGAGCGTGTCAAGCGGGTGTGCCTGGACGCTCGCCAAGCCGGTGGGCGACGCGTGTGTCGTACAGCGGGCATGATCCCGCCGCCGCCGCCGCCGCCGCTGCCGATCGGCCGGACGTCGCGGACCTCGCCCATCGGCTTGCGGAAGCACGCGCGGCATGGCGTTGGCGAGCGGCCCTGGGTTGCGCGATCGACGCCAGCGGAGCGGTCGGTTTCCGTCTCGCCCGCATCGCCGCCACGGCCGGATGCGAGTCAGTCCTCGAGCAGGTCGCGCAGGTCGTCGGGGATGCGCGTGTGCGGGTGCTCGCGTTGCAGGCGTTGCAGGCTGGCGCGCGCGGCCGCGTGCTCGCCGGCGTCGCGGCGCTCGCGGATACGTGCCAGCCAGCGGCGCGGCGACAGGCGCGCGTCGCTCTGCGCCGCGGCCGCAAGCGCCGGATCGGTGCTGGAGGCGTCCGCGGCTGCGGTATCCGCCGCGGACGCCGCGATCGGTGCGGGCGGCATGGCCGGCACAGCGCTGAGGTTGCCCTCGACGCGTACGCTGGAAAGTTCGGCTTCCTGGCCCTGTGCGCTTGCCGCCTGGTAGTCGTCGTGCTGGCGGCGGTCCTGCGACATCTCTTCGCGCTGCATGGCGTTCGCCGCGCGCGCGCGCGCCGCCGGCTTCGCCAGTGGCGCTGCCGCCTCTGCCGGCGGCGGCGCCAGCATCTTGACCGGCGCCGGTGCGGCAGGCGGCGCCGGCGGGGCCGGTGGCGAAACCAGCGGCGCTGCGGAAGGGGGCGGTGCGACCACGGGTGCCGGCGCGAACGCGACCGGCACCTCCGTGGACGCCGCCGGCGGCGCAGCTGCGGCGCGTTTGGCGGCGTCGCCATCGGCCGGCGCCGGCGCCTGCTGCGGCAATGGCAACGGCGCCGGCGGGGCCGTGGCCGGGGCGGCGGCGGATGCCGCACCCGGCGCGCCCGCGGCGTCTTCCGCCCCGGCAGGCTGCGTGGTGGCGGCGGACCGCTCGGCGGCGACCTCGGCGGCGACCTCGGCCGCGACCGGCTCCGGCGCGACCGGCGCCATCGCCGGCGGCGCCGGGGTGCGCAGCTGCCAGGCGATGCCCACGGCCAGGGTCAACGACGCCGCCAGCCCGGTCCAGGCCGGCCAGCGCGCGCGGCGTCTCGGCAATGCGGCGGCATGGGGATCGCCCGGCGGCAGCGGCGCCGCGTGAGCGACCGGCGTCGGCGCGGGATCGGCATCGGCCGGCTGCGCCTGCGGCGCGCTTGCCGGCGCCACCGCGGCGCGAGCCGCGGCCAGGATCGAGGCGTCCAGCGCCGCCGACGGCAGCGCCTGCCGGCCCAGCCGCAGGCGTTCGGCGAGGGCGCGTTCTTCCGGGGTCAACGGCTCGTCGGCGTTCATTCGCCCAGCCTCGCGCGCAGTTTGTCCATCGCATAGCGCAGCCGCGACTTGACCGTCTCGCGGCCGACCCCGGTGATCTGGGCGATCTCCTCCAGGCTCAGTTCCTGTTCCAGGCGCAGCAGCAGCACTTCGCGTTGGTCCTCCGGCAAGTCGTCGAGCGCCAGCTGCAGCCGGCGCCGTTGTTCGAACGCGGACAGCTGCCGCTCCGGGGTATCCGGATCCGGCACGCTGGCGGTGCGCAGCTCGGCATCGGCCGGCGCGGCCGGGCGGTGCTTGGCCGCGCGCCAGTGGTCGCCGAGCCGATTGTGGGCGATGCGCAGCAGCCAGGTGCTGAATGCGGCCTGCGGCTGCCAGCCCTGGCGCGCGGCGATGACCCGCTGCCACACGTCCTGGAACATCTCCTCGGCCAGCGCCACGTCGCGCAGCTGGCGCAGCAGGTAGTGGTACAGGCGCCCGCGGTGGCGCGCGTACAGGGTCTCGAACGCGCCGGCGTCGCCGGCCGCATAGGCCAGCATCAGGGCTTCGTCGCTCGTTTCGACCAGGGCGTCCACGGCGGCAAGCCTAAGCGTTCGCCGGCCTGGCGCATAGCGTGGCGTGGGCATGGCGGCGGCGGGCGGGGGCGGGCTGGCAGCGGGCATCGTAGACAGTGAACGCGCCAGCGGCGGGGATGGGGTCGCCGCGCGTGCGGCCGTTCACGTAAAAGGTATGCTGACGTCTAAGGGGGAGGCGTGGGGCAGGTCCGACGTCATGCAGGAGTTGTTGTCGATGTTGTTCAAGCCGTCCGCGATCGCCCGCCAGGATCAACCCGACGGCCACGCGTCCATGCAGAGCGCGGCAGCCCTGTGCGGCTTGCTGCCGGCGGGCAGCGACGTGGCCATCGCCTGCGGCGACGGCGCGGTCGGCGGGCGCCTGTTCGGCGCCACCCCGCATGCGCCGGCCTGGCTGCCGGCGCTGGTCCGGCGTTGCCTGGTCGAAGCCGTGCCGGCGCCTGCACAGGTGCTGCTGCACGTGCTCAAGACCCAGGACGGCGCCTGCGTGGCCGTGGCCGCGCGGCTGGAACAGCCGCTGTCCGAGCCGCAGCGCGCCGCCTGGTGCGAGATGGCGGCCGCATTCGGCCTGGCGCTGCTGGAAACGGAGCGGATGCGCGCGCGCATCGAGGGCCTGGAGAAATCCAAGCAGCTGCAGCAGGCGCTGTACGAGATCGCCGACCTGGCCGGCGCGGACCTGGAAATGGGGCAGATGCTGCAGCACGTGCATTCGGTGCTGGACTCGCTGATGTATGCGGAGAACTGCTACATCGTCGAATACGACGAAGAACAGCAGAGCATGCGCTTCCTGTACTTCTCAGACCGCCACGACGACTTCGTCGCCGATCCGCAACGGCTGTACTACCAGCGCGACATGCCCAACAGCCTGACCTTCGCCCTGCTGCGCCACGGCCAGGCGGTACGCGGGCCGTCGCAGCAGGTGCGCGACCGCCTGCGCGTGCACTACGACGCCCTGCACGGCCCGGACAGCAAGGATTGGCTGGGCGTGCCGATGCTGCGCGAAGGCCGCGTCTGCGGCGCGATCGTGGTGCAGAACTACGACCGCGCGATGCACTACACCGATGCCGACCGCGCGCTGCTGGCGTACGTCGCCCAGCACGTGCTGACCGCGATGGACCGGCGCCATGCGCAGGTGCAGCTGGAACGGCGCGTGCAGCTGCGCACGCAGGAACTGCAGCGCGCCAACCACGACCTGCAGGACGAGATCCTGGAGCGCAAGCGTGCCGAGACGCTGCAGCTGGCCTTGTTCCGCATCGCCGAGCTGGCGATCCGCTCGGAGAGCCTGCAGCAGTTCTACGCCGAGGTGCACGCCATCGTCGGCGGGCTGATCGATGCGCGCAATCTCTACATCGCCCTGTTGTCCGACGACGGCAGGATGCTCGAGTTCGTGTACTCGGTGGACGAATACAGCCCGCTGCGGCCGCTGCGGCGGCGCGGCAAGGGCCTGACCGAGTACGTGATGCGCGAACGCCGGCCGATGCTGCTGGAACTGGCGGACATCGAGGCGCTGGTGGCGCAGGGCGAGGTGCAGGAATACGGCACGCGCTCGCACAGCTGGCTGGGCGTGCCGCTGTTCGACGAGGGCGAGGTGGTCGGCGCGATCGTGGTGCAGAGCTATACCACGCAGGTGCGTTTCACCGAATACGACCAGCGCCTGCTGACCTTCGTCGCGCACAACGTCGGCGGCGGCCTGGCGCGGCAACGCGCGCAGGAACGGCTGCGGCTGGCGCATGCCGAGCTGGAGCAGCGGGTGGCCGAGCGCACCCGCGAACTGGCCGAGGTCAACCAGCAGTTGCTGGCGCAGATCGCCGAGCGCTGGCGCGCCGAGCAGCGCCTGACCCACCAGGCGCTGCACGATGCGCTGACCGGGTTGCCGAACCGCTCGCATCTGCTGGACCGGCTCGGCGAAGCGATCAACCGCGCGCGCAACGGCGACGGCATGGCGTTCGCGGTGCTGTTCCTGGACCTGGACCGGTTCAAGCTGGTCAACGACAGCATCGGCCATGCCGCCGGCGACGAGATGCTGGTCGAGGTGGCCAAGCGCATCGTCTCCACGCTGCGCAGCGACGACGTGGTCGCGCGCCTGGGCGGCGACGAGTTCGCGATCCTGGTCAGCTGCGAGGACGGGCTGGAGGGCGTGCGCGAACTGGCGCAGCGCCTGCTCGGCGTGCTCGGCCAGCCGATGTGGGTGGCCGGGCGCGAACTGTTCCCGTCCGGCAGCCTGGGCATCGCCGCCTGGCATCCGCGCTACAGCAGCGGCGAGGAGTTGCTGCGCGACGCGGATGCGGCGATGTACCGCGCCAAGGCGCAGACCCAGGACCGGTGCGCGGTGTTCGACGAGGCGATGCGCGAGGCGGCGTTGCGCAGCCTGGACCTGGAGGCGGACCTGCGTCGCGCGATCAACAACCGCGACTTCGAACCGTTCTATCAGCCGATCGTGCGCCTGATCGACGGCCAGGTGGTCGGCCACGAGGCGCTGCTGCGCTGGCGCCACGAAAGCCGCGGATTGCTGGTGCCGAGCCAGTTCATCGACCTGGGCGAGGACAGCGGGCTGATCGAGCAGGTGGATTGGCTGCTGTACGAGCAGGTGATCCAGCGCCTGGGCCAGGGCGGCAGCGGCTATGTGTCGGTCAACGTCTCGCCGCGGCATTTCCGCTCGCCGGACTTCACCGAGCGGCTGTTCGGGCTGATCGACACCGCCGGCGCCGATCCGCGGCGGCTGCGGGTGGAGATCACCGAGGTGGCGCTGCTCGACGATGCGCCGCGCACGCTGACGATCCTGCAGGCGCTGCGCGATCGCGGGGTGTTGGCGCAGTTGGACGATTTCGGTACCGGTTTCTCGGCGCTGTCGTATCTGCACCGGTTTCCGATCTCGGCGCTGAAGATCGACCAGAGTTTCGTCGCCGGTTTGCACGGCGAGAGCGGTGCCGGGAGCTATGCGCTGGTGCGCAGCATTCTGGCGTTGGCCAGTACGCTTGGGATCGAGACGATCGGCGAGGGCATCGAGACCCAGCGGCAGTTGGATACGTTGCGTGAGTTGGGGTGCGATTACGGGCAGGGGTATCTGTTGGGGCGGCCTGCGCAGCGCCATTGAGGCTGAGCGCGCATGTTGTTCCTGGGAATCGTTTTGCCGGTTCGACGCAGTGCGAATAGTGTCGATTTGGTCGTTTGTTGTTGCGGGTCTTCTGTTCGATCGTCATGCGCCTGAGAGGCGTGTACGGTCGACATAGGTATCGGCATCGGGCATAGGACTTGCGGAGTTGCTCTTGGATGTCTCTTGTTTTGTTGCTTTGGCTTACAAGCAGAGCAAAGGCAAAGCTTTCGCGCTTGGGCGCGAGTCACTTTTCTTTGCTCGTGCAAAGAAAAGTAACCCAAAGAAGCGCTTCACCGCAGCCGAAGGCTGGTCAAGCACGCCCTGCCTTGCGCCCTCCGCGCTGCGCCCTCCGGGTCCGCGTCCATGACGGGGATTCGCGGAAGGGGCTTGTCCGCTACGCGGCCAAGTCCGGGGCAGTCGCCTCGCGGCGCCAGCCCGCTCGCCGGGGCTAAGCAGTGCTTCGCCTTTTTCCGGCGAGCCCTGCCCCTGCCGCGAACGGCGCACATCCATGTGCGCCGCCCCTGCGGGGTTTTTCCCCGCCATGGCCGCCGCTGCGGAAGGGAACCCGGTAAATCAACAGCAATAGCAGGAGCAACAGCAGGAGCAACGGGAACGAGCCTGGTCTTGGACTGTTGAATCTGGCTCGCTATGGTTCAATGACCATCTATGTATTTCCAGGTGCCGAACATCAGCGCGTGTTTCCATCCGTGCTGCAGGAGGGATGCACAGGAATGCTGGGCGTGTGGCGACTGGCCCAGGCTCGGCGCTGGGTAGCGAGTGGCTCAGCGCAGTGCGGCGCGGTGTTCTTTGTCGATCCGCGCACACAAGGAATAGGGCGTCGGAGATGCGCCGCCAGTATCCTGTAGCCCCTGTGGGAGCGACTTCAGTCGCGACGAACGCAGTGGGAAATCTTCAGGCTTCGATTCAGCTGGGTCGCGACTGAAGCCCCATCCGCAATGAACCGCCTGCACTTCGACGTCCCATTGCAGGAGCGGCTTCAACCGCAACGAACGTAGCCAGCTCGCGGCTGGCCAACTCGTCGGAACTGAAATCCTCGCTACAGGTGCCAGGCGCACCGCCACGCGCCCCGGGGTTCGCCGCTGGGGAAACGCGGTGCGCGTCAGCGCAGCGCGTTGCGGCGCTTTTCGTCGATCCACTTCGACGCCTGCGCCGGGGTGTAGGCGTGCATCCACTCCAGCATCGTGTCGATGTCGTCGCCGTACCACAGGTCGGCGCGCTGGTCCGGGTGCAGGAAGCGTTCGGCGACCATGCGGTCGATCATGCCGATCAGCGGGGCGTAGAACTCCTCCACGTCCAGGAACGCGCAGGGCTTGTTGCCGATGCCGAGCTGGCGCCAGGTCAGCATCTCGAAGATCTCTTCCATGGTGCCGAAGCCGCCGGGCAGGGCGATGAAGCCGTCGGACAGGTCGAACATGCGCGACTTGCGCTCGTGCATCGAGCCGACGATTTCCAGTTCGGTGAGGCCGCGGTGCGCCACTTCCCAGTCGGCCAGCTGCTTGGGGATCACGCCGGTGACCTGGCCGCCGGCGGCGAGCACCGCATTGGCCACGGTGCCCATCAGCCCGACGTTGCCGCCGCCGTAGACCAGCCGCAGGCCCTGCTCGGCGATGCGCGTGCCCAACTCGGTGGCGCGCTCGGCATAGGCGGGTTTGTTGCCGGCATTGGAACCGCAATAGACGCAGATGCTTTTCATGGGATTGGGGATTCGGGATTGGGGATTCGTAAAAGCGGGGTGTTGCATGCGCGAGCGTTCACGGCGCTGGGAGCGGGGCACGTGCCGTGGGTCGACCGATTCAGCATCTTGCGGCGATCCGCAAAGCACAACGCCGGGCTTTCGCCCGGCGCTTTGCCATTGCCGGAAAAGATGCGGGATGGGGGGCGCTTTTGCGAATCCCCACTCCCGACTCCCGAATCCCGGCCTCAATTGGCCTTGTGGATCGCCCGCTTGCTGACCGCCATCGCGGCGTCGTGGATCGCCTCGGACAGGGTCGGATGGGCGTGGCAGATGCGCGCCAGGTCGTCGGCCGAGCCGTTGAACTCCATCGCCAGCACGCCTTCGTGGACCAGCTCGGAGACGCCGACGCCGACCAGGTGCAAGCCGAGCACGCGGTCGGTCTCGGCATGCGCGATGACCTTGACGAAGCCGGCCGGCTCGCCCATCGCCACCGCACGGCCGATCGCCGCGAACGGGAAGCTGCCGGTCTTGTAGGGCACGCCTTCGGCCTTGAGCTGCTGCTCGGTCTTGCCGACCCAGGCGATCTCCGGCTCGGTGTAGATGACCCAGGGGATCGTGTCGAAGTTGACGTGGCCGGGCAGGCCGGCGATCAGTTCGGCGACCGCGATGCCTTCCTCGAAGCCCTTGTGCGCCAGCATCGGCCCGCGCACGCAGTCGCCGATCGCCCACACGCCGTCCACGCCGGTGTGGCAGTGCGCGTCGACCTCGATCTGGCCGCGCTCGTTGACCTTCACGCCGGTGCCCTCGGCCAGCAGGCCCTTGGTGGCGGCGCGGCGGCCCACGGCCACCAGCAGCTTGTCCACGGTCAGGCTCTTCTCGCCGGTGGCGTCGGTGTAGCTGACCACCACTTCCTTCTTCTTGCCCTTGCCGGTCACTTCGGTCTTGCCGACCTTGGCGCCAAGCTGGATGTCCAGGCCCTGCTTCTTGAATTCCTTCAGCGCGGTCCTGGCCACTTCGGCGTCGGCCAGGGCCAGGAAGTCCGGCAGCGCCTCGAGGATGGTGACCTCGGCGCCGAGGCGCTTCCACACGCTGCCCAGTTCCAGGCCGATCACGCCGGCGCCGATCACCGCCAGGCGCTTGGGCACTTCGTTGAAGTCGAGCGCGCCGACGTTGTCGACGATGTTCTCGCCGTCGAACTTGGCGAACGGCAGCTCGATCGAATCCGAGCCGGCGGCGAGGATCACGTTGGTGCCCTTGAGCTCGACGATGCTGCCGTCGTGCTGCTTGACCTTGACCACGTTGCCCGGCTGCAGTTCGCCGAAGCCGTAGTACGCGGTGATCTTGTTCGCCTTGAACAGCATCGCGATGCCGCCGGTGAACTGCTTGACGATCTTGTCCTTGCGCCCGACCATCGCCTCGACGTCGATCTTGGCGTCCTTGAAGCTGATGCCGTGCTCGCCGAACAGGTGGCCCATGTTCCAGAACTGGCGCGAGGAATCCAGCAGCGCCTTGGACGGGATGCAGCCCACGCGCAGGCAGGTGCCGCCCAGCGCGGGCTTGCCGTCCTTGCCCAGCGCCGCGTCGATGCAGGCGGTCTTCAGGCCCAGCTGGGCGGCGCGGATGGCCGCGTGATAACCGGCCGGACCGGCACCGATGACGACGACGTCGAATTGTTCTTGTTCGCTCATTCTTCGCTCGCGAGATTGGGAATTGGGGATTGGGGATTCGTAAGAGGCAGGGTGCTCGGGATCGGAAAGCTGTCGCCAATCCCGAATCCCGAATCACCAATCCCGGTTTGCATCACAGGCCGAACAGCATCCGGCCCGGGTTTTCCAGCTGGTTCTTGATGTCGACCAGGAACTGCACCGAGTCCTTGCCGTCGATGATGCGGTGGTCGTAGGACAGCGCCAGGTACATCATCGGCGCGATCACGACCTGGCCGTTCTCGGCGATCGGACGCTCCTTGATCGCGTGCATGCCCAGGATCGCGCTCTGCGGCGGGTTGATGATCGGGGTCGACAGCAGCGAGCCGAAGGTGCCGCCGTTGGTCACGGTGAAGGTGCCGCCCTGCAGTTCCTCCAGGCTCAGCTTGCCGTCGCGCGCCTTCTTGGCGTAGTCGGCGATGCCCTGCTCGATGTCGGCGAACGACTGCCGCTCGACGTTGCGCAGCACCGGCGTGACCAGGCCCTTCTCGGTCGAGACCGCGATCGAGATGTCGCTGTAGCCGTGATAGATGATGTCGTCGCCGTCGATCGAGGCGTTGACCAGCGGGAAGCGCTGCAGCGCGTTGGCCGCGGCCTTGACGAAGAAGCTCATGAAGCCGAGCTTGATGCCGTGGGCCTTCTGGAACTCGTCCTGCAGTTCCTTGCGCGCGGCCGACACCTTGGCCAGGTTGACCTCGTTGAAGGTGGTCAGCATCGCGGTCGAGTTCTTCGACTGCATCAGGCGCTCGGCGATGCGCTTGCGCACGCGGGTCATCGCCACGCGCTCTTCCGGACGCGCACCGGCGGCCTTGCCGGCACCGCCGTTCTTGGCGTAGTTGAGGATGTCTTCCTTGGTCACCGCGCCGCGGCGGCCGGTGCCGTCGACCTGGGCCGGATCCACGCCTTCGGTGATCGCCGAGAAGCGCGCGCCCGGGGGCAGGCTGGAGACGTCGCCGGCGGCCTTGGCCGGCTCGGCCTTGGCGGCCTTCGGCGCTTCGGCGGCGGCGGCCTTCGGCGCCTCCGGCTTCGGCGCGTCGGCGACCTTGGCCTCGGCCGGGGCCGCGGCGGCACTCGCGCCTTCCTCGATGATCGCCAGGATCTGCGAGCTGGTCACGGTGGCGCCGGCCTCGAACTTGATCTCCTTCAGCACGCCATCGACCGGGGAGGGCACTTCCAGCACGACCTTGTCGGTCTCCAAGTCCACCAGGTTCTCGTCGCGCTTGACCGCGTCGCCGGCTTTCTTGTGCCAGCTGGCGATGGTGGCATCGGATACGGATTCGGGCAGTACCGGAACTTTGACTTCGGTGGCCATTGCAGAGGGCGTCCTAGTGGGGTCTTTTGGAAGGTGAAGGAGGTTTTATTCAGCGACTTGGTCGTTGAACGGATTCAATAGCGCGTCGGCGACCAGCTTCAGCTGCTCTTCCACGTGCTCGGCGAAATGGCCGGCGGCGGGAGACGGCGAACGCGGGCGGCCGGCGTAGTGCAGGCTCTGCCCGTCGGCCAGGCAGGCCTGCAGGTGGTGCTTGATCTGGTACCAGGCGCCCTGGTTCTGCGGCTCTTCCTGGCACCAGACCAGGTCGGTGGCATGGGCGTAGCGCTTCAGCTCGGCGGCCAGCAACTCGCGCGGGAACGGGTACAGCTGCTCCACGCGCAGGATGGCGACGTCGTCCTGGCCGCGCTTGGTCTGGTCCTCGAGCAGGTCGTAGTAGACCTTGCCCGAACAGGCCACGACGCGCTTGACCCGCTTCGGATCGGCCTTCGCATCCGGGATCAGGTGCTGGAACTCGCCGTCGGCCAGTTCTTCCAGGCTCGATACCGCCAGCTTGTGGCGCAGCAGCGACTTGGGCGTCATCACCACCAGCGGCTTGCGCGTGGTCATGCGCATCTGCCGGCGGATCATGTGGAAGCACTGCGCCGGGGTGGTCGGCACGCACACCAGCATGTTCTCCAGCGCGCACAGCTGCAGGAAGCGCTCCAGGCGCGCGGAGCTGTGCTCCGGGCCTTGCCCTTCGTAGCCGTGCGGCAGGAACAGCGACAGGCCGCTGATGCGTCCCCACTTGGCTTCGCCGGCGGCGATGAACTGGTCGATCACCACCTGCGCGCCGTTGGCGAAGTCGCCGAACTGCGCTTCCCAGATGCACAGCGCATTGGGATCGGTGGTGGAGTAGCCGTACTCGAAGCCCATCACCGCTTCCTCGCTGAGCAGCGAGTCGATCACGGTGGCGTCCTCGGGATTCTCGACCAGCTGGCGCAGCGGCAGGTAATAGCTGTCGGTCTTCTGGTCGTGCAGGATCGCGTGGCGGTGGAAGAACGTGCCGCGGCCGGCGTCCTGGCCGACCAGGCGCAGCTTGTGGCCCTCGCCGAGCAGGGTGGCGTAGGCCAGGTTCTCGGCGAAGCCCCAGTCGCCCGGCAGGTCGCCGGCGGCCATCTTCACCCGGTCCTCGTAGATCTTGGCCACGCGCGGGTGCAGTTCCACGCCGGCCGGGATCGTGGTGATGATCTTGGCCAGCTGGTCCAGGGTCTTGCGCTTGACCGTGGTGTCGACCTTGTCGGCGAGCTTGCCGGACAGGTAGTTGGACCAGTCGATGGCGAATTCGTCGGGCTTGCGGGTCGCCAGCTCGGTGGTGTATTCGCCCGAATCGAGCTTGTTGCGGTAGCTGTCGACCAGCGCCTGCGCCTGCCCGGACTGGATCACGCCCTCGCTTTCCAGCTGCGCGGCATACAGCTCGCGGGTGGTCTTGTGCTTGCGGATGGTCTGGTACATCACCGGCTGCGTCGCCGCCGGCTCGTCGGCCTCGTTGTGGCCCCAGCGGCGGTAGCAGACCAGGTCGATGACCACGTCCTTCTTGAACTGCTGGCGGAAGTCGTAGGCCAGGTTGGCCACGAACGCCACCGCGTCCGGATCGTCGCCGTTCACATGGAACACCGGTGCGCCGATCATCTTCGCCACGTCGGTGCAGTACAGCGTGGAACGGGCGTCGTCGCGGGCGCTGGTGGTGAAGCCGATCTGGTTGTTGATGACGATGTGCACGGTGCCGCCGACCGCGAAACCGCGCGCCTGCGACATCTGGAACAGCTCCATCACCACGCCCTGGCCGGCGAACGCGGCGTCGCCGTGGATGATCACCGGCAGCACCGTCTTGCGCGCGGCGTCGCCGTAGCGCTCCTGGCGCGAACGCACGCTGCCGACCACGACCGGGTCGACGATTTCCAGGTGCGAGGGGTTGAACGCCAGCGCCAGGTGCACCGACTTGCCGTCGGCCACCGCCACGTCGGCGGAGAAGCCCATGTGGTACTTGACGTCGCCGGTGTGGGCGCGGTCGTCGTGGGCGTGCTCGAACTTGCCTTCGAACTCGTCGAACAGCTTGCGCGGGTTCTTGCCCAGGGTGTTGACCAGCACGTTGAGGCGGCCGCGGTGGGCCATGCCGACCACGATGTCCTTGACCGCATCGGCGCCGGCGCGGCGCACCACCACGTCCATCATCGGGATCAGCGCGTCGCCGCCTTCCAGCGAGAAGCGCTTCTGGCCGACGTACTTGGTGTGCAGGTAGCGCTCCAGGCCTTCGGCGGCGGTGATCCGCTCCAGCGTGCGGCGGCGGCTGTCGGCGTCGCCGGCGATGTTGCCGCCGGCGTTCTCCAGCCGCTGGTAGATCCACTGGCGCTGCTCGAATTCGGAGATATGCATGAATTCGCTGCCGATCGACCCGGTGTAGGTCGCCTTCAGCCGCGCCAGCAGGTCGCGCAGCTTCATCCGCGGCTGGCCGCCGAGGCCGCCGGTGCTGAACTCGCTGCCCAGGTCGCTTTCCGACAGGCTGTGGAACGGCAGGCCCAGATCCGGCGGGTTCACCGGCGGGGTCAGGCCCAGCGGGTCCAGGCGCGCGCCGAGGTGGCCGCGCGAGCGGTAGGCGGTGATCAGGCGCCCGACATGGCGCTCGCGCTCGTCGCCGCCGGGGCTGGTGCCGCTGTTGGCGGCCTGGCGCGCCGCGCTGGCGATATGGGCGATGACCGCCGAGTGGGGAACGTCACCGGCATCGCGGCCCTGGAAGCCGTCGAAGTAGCTTTTCCACTTGGGGTCGATGCTGTCGGGAGAGACCAGGTACTGCTCGTACAGGTCTTCGATATAGGCGGCATTGCCGCCGGCGAGTTGCGATGACTGCGCAAACTGCTTTAGGAGATTGTCCACGATGGTGGGGTCGGGTCGCTTTGTGGGTTGGCTTGCGGTTGGAACCGGCGGACGCGTGGCCTGCGCGGGCGTTTATCAAGCCAAAAAATTATACCCCCATGAGCAAGCCGGGGTGTGCATTTCGGATACACAGGGGCTACCTCGGTTCATCCGCTGCACTACCAACCCAGCGCGCGCAGCTCCGTGCGGTCGCGTGAACGCTCCCAGACCCGCGCGAACGCGTCGCGCAGCTGGCGTGCGCGGCCGCCGCCGAGCAGATCGGTCTCGCCGTCGTAACGGTGACCCAGCGCACGGAAGTAGTAGCCGCCGCCATCGTCGACCAGGTAGGCCGTCGCATCGCCCCGGTCGACCGGATCGACCACTTCACGGAAGCGGAACACGCTGGGCAGGCGCTGCGCCAGGGCCAGCAGCGGCGCGGCGGCGCGCTGCGGGGCGGCCGCGTCGTGCAGCAGCACGCGCACCTGCTTGTCGCGCGCGGCCACCGCGAAGCGGCGCAGTTGCGCGAGCAGCGGCGGGCTGTCCAGCAGGCCCGGATCCAGCGCGCGGCTGTAGATCAGCAGCTGGCGCCGCGCCTGCGCGACCACCGCGGCACTGGCCGCGATCGCCGCGGCCAGGTCCTCCACCGCGGCGGCGGCGCCGAGCAGCCGCTGCATCGGCTGGGGGTCGCCGGCGGCGCCGGCAACGCGCGCGCCGACCGGCAGGAAGCCGTGCCGGGCATAGAAATCCATCGCGGCCGGCGGCGCCTGCAGGCGCAGCCGCGGCCAGTGCCGGCGCTGCGCTTCGGCCACCAGCGCGGCCAGCAGCGCGCTGCCGACGCCGCGGCCGCGCCAGGCCGGCAGTACCGCCATGCAGCCGATGCGCTGCTCGGGACTCAGCCGCGCGCTGCCGAGCGGCTGGCCGTCGCCGGCACGGGCCAGGACGTGGTAGCTCAGCGCATCCAGGGCCTGGCTGGCCGCATCCGCATCCGCCGGCAGGCCGGCGCGCTCGCGCAGCGCGCGCAGTTCGTCCGCCTGGCGGGCCGGGTCGAGCGGTTCGATGCGGAAGCCGGGGGCGGGCATGGCGGGCGGATCAGTCCTGTGCGTCGGCATCCCCGTCGCCGTCGTCGGCTTCGTCCAGTGGCTGATAGAAGCCGGCTTCGACCAGCTGCAGCAAGGTCTCGCGGCCGGTGGCGGACAGCGCCGCGTAGTCGCCGCCGTCGATCTGCTCGGCCGCGGCCAGGCGCCGCGCATCCTTCAGCGGCAGGGCGAATTCCAGGCCGCTGCAGAACAGGGTGGCGCCGCGCGTGGCCCGGCGCCAGGCCGGCCGCGCCCAGGGGTGGCGCTGCAGGACCAGGCCCTGTTCCAGCGCCGCGGCCACTTCCCCGGCCGCCGGCGGGTTGGCCGGCGGCAGGATCTCGCCGGCGGCGCGGTAGGTGGTGATGAAGCGGCCGAACCAGGCGCCGAGGCGGTCGGGGTCGTTCATGCGCAGTGCGTTCAGCGCCTCGATCACGCGGCCCATCGCCGCCGCGTCGATCTCGTACGGATCGGCCGGGACCTGCAGGTCCGGGTCGCGGTAGCGCAGCGCCTCGTCGGCGCCGTCGATCAGGGTGTCCAGGTAGTCGCCGATCAGCTCGGCCGAGGACGGCGCGCGCATGCCCACCGAGAAGGTCAGGCAGGCGTCCTCGGCGACGCCGTGGTGCGGCACCAGCGGCGGCAGGTACAGCATGTCGCCGGGGCCGAGCACCCACTCGTGGGTCGGGGTGAAGCTGCGCAGCAGCTTCAGCTCGACGTCCTCGCGGAAATCGGTCGGCGGCACGGCGCGGCCCAGCGCGGCGCTGGCGTCGATCTGCCAGCGGCGGTGACCGTGCGCCTGCAGCAGGAACACGTCGTAGTGGTCCACGTGCGCGCCGACCGAGCCGCCGGGCGCGGCGAAGCTGACCATCACGTCGTCCACCCGCCAGCGCGGCAGGAAGCGGAACTGCTCGAGCAGGGCGCGGATGTCCGGGTCCCACTTGTCGACGTCCTGCACCAGCAGGGTCCAGTCGTGGTCGGGCATGCCGGGGAACTCGCTCTCCTGGAACGGGCCGCTGCGCACGCTCCAGCGGTCGCTGGCGCGGTCGTGCACGATCAGCCGCGACAGCGCGGCCTCCTCGCAGGCCAGCCCGGCCAGGTCGCCCGGCTCGATCGGCGAGACGAAACCGGGGAAGGCGTTGCGGATCAGCAGCGGCCGCTTGTGCCAGTAGTCGCGCAGGAAGGTCGCGGCGGGCATGCCCAGCGGCAGTTGCCGGGTGGCGTCGATCTCGATCGGGAACGGGGTGGGTTTCTTCATGGGCGGGTGGTCCGGCAGGGGCGAGGCCGACAACCGTGCCGGCGATGCCCGCCATTGTCGCCCAGCCCGCCGCGCGGTGCGTTGTGCGTACGCATGGCGGCGGCGCCGGCGACGTGCTTGCGCAGGCGCGGCGGCCGTCGCGATCGTGCTGTCGCAGTGGCCTGCGGGCACCGCGCCGGTTTGACAAGCGGCCTGCGCGCAAGCTGAAGTGCGCGCCTCAGGACCAGGAGGGAAGGGAATGCGTTCACTGCCGATCTTGCTGTCGTCGCTGTTGCTGGCCGGGTGCGGGGGCGCGGACACGCCGGCTGCGCCGTCCGCACCCGCACCCGCAACGGCCAAGCCCGCGGACACGCCCGCAACCGCGGCGGCCGATACCGCGCCGGTGCCGGAATTTCCGGCCATTCCGCTGATCGTGGTCCCGGAAATCCTCGGGGTGACGCCGGCGCAGCGCGCACTGGAAGCCTCCATGAAAGGCATCCTGGATCCGATCCAGGGCGTCAGCGTCGCGCCGGCGCGCTGCGGCACCGGGGGCGTGCTGGTCAACGATGCCGGCATCACCGGCGTCGATGCGCAGGGCAATCTGCTGCGCAACGGCGACGACGGCCTGTTCCAGATCAAGGCCGACGGCAGCGGTACGGCCAACTTCGAAGGCGGCCTGGTCCAGGTCAACGCCGACGGCAGCGGCACCATCAACGGCACCGTCGGCGACGGCGAGGACGCGATCGTGCGCGTACAGGCGGACGGTTCGGGCAGCTACAACGGCCCGGCCGGGCTGATCACGCTGGACGGCAGGGGCGCGGGCAGCTGGAACGGCGACAGCGGCCTGATCCAGAACCATGGCGACGGCAGCGGCACCTGGAACGGCTCGCGGGGCCTGGTGACCATCAACGCCGACGGTTCCGGCACCTGGAACGGCGAGCAGGGCCTGATCCGCAACAACGGCGACGGCACCGGCGTGGTCGGCACGCCGGGACGCACGCTGGCGATGGCGCCGCTGCCCAGGGTGCCGCCGGCCGGGCGCTTCCCGCCGCTGCGCAAGTTCGCCCCGCCCGGCGCCCCGTGCGGCTACCTGATCACCTTGAACGACCGCGTGCTGTTCGACTTCGACAAGGCGCAGATCCGCGCCGATGCCGCGCAGGTGCTGGATACGCTGGGCAAGGCGTTGGCGAGCGTGCCGGCGCGCGACCTGGAAGTGGGCGGGCACACCGACAGCAAAGGCGACGACGCCTACAACCAGGCCTTGTCCGAACGCCGTGCCGCGGCGGTGCTCGAAGCGTTGCGCGCGCGCGGCCTGGCGCTGCAGGCGTCGGCGAAGGGCTACGGGGAGTCGCGGCCGGTGGCGCCGAACCAGGTGCAGGGCCAGGACAATCCCGCCGGGCGGCAGTTGAACCGGCGCGTGGAGATCTTCGTCAGGACCTGAGCGCGGCGCGCGGTCCGGCCGCGGGCGGCCGGTCGCGTGGCCGGTCTGCGCTCAGTTGCCGGTGACGTGATTGTCGCGGCCGTAGTCCTGGACCTGGGCCGTGCCGGTCTGCTGGCTGAGCTGGTTCTTGCTGCCGTGCAGGGTCACCGAGCCGATGGCGACCGCGCGCAGCTGGTTATCGTCGCCCGGCACCGCCAGCGTCTCGATGCGGCCCATCTGCAGGTTGCCGTGGCGGCCGAACAGCTCGACGTTCTTGGCATCGCTGCGCATGACCACCTGCGCGTTGTCGCCGACCACGCGCACGCCGTCGGCGTGCTCGATCTGCAAGGTGGCGTCCGCACCCAGCAGCGCGATCATGCCGCACTGCCCGCGCAGCACCAGCTTGGCACCGCGGCCGGTGATGTCCACATTCTGGCCGTCGCAGTCGATCGTGCCGCTGGTCGAGGTCACCAGCAGCGTCGGGCGTTCGCCGTCCGGCTGGCCGCCGACCTGCGCATCGCCCGCCGCCTGCGCCGACACGCTGGGCACTGCAGGTACCGGCGCGATCGGTGCCGCTGGCGCCGTGGCGGAGGCGGGCGATGTCGCGGCTGCAGCCGTGGGTGCGGCCTCGGCGGCGGCGGGAGAGGGCTGCTGGGTGCAGGCAGCCAGCGCCAGCAGCGGCAGGCAGAACAACGGATTCCGTGTCATCGCATCACTCCTTGTCGGGTTTCGAAAGCGCTGGTGCCACGCCGGCGCGGGCGGCCGGCGCGCCGTGCTCAGATCGCGCGTGCCAGGCGCTCGGCCAGGCCGGTGTAGCCGCCCGGGGTCAGCGCGCGCAGGCGTTGCTTGGCGTCCTCGGGCAGCTCCAGGGTCTCGACGAAGGCCTGCATCGAGGCGGCGGTGATGCCCTGGCCGCGGGTCAGCGCCTTCAGCTGCTCGTATGGGTTGGGCAGGCCATGGCGGCGCATCACGGTCTGCACCGCTTCGGCCAGCACTTCCCAGGCCGCGTCGAGGTCGGCATCCAGGCGCTCGGGATTGACGGTCAGCTTGCCCAGGCCCTTGCCCAGCGAATCCAGTGCCACCTGGGTGTGGCCGAACGCGGTGCCGAGCGCGCGCAGCACGGTGGAATCGGTCAGGTCGCGCTGCCAGCGGCTGATCGGCAGCTTGGCGCTGAAATGCTCGAACAGCGCGTTGGCGATGCCGAAGTTGCCTTCGGCGTTCTCGAAGTCGATCGGGTTGACCTTGTGCGGCATGGTCGAGGAGCCGACTTCGCCGTCCTTGAGCTTCTGCTTAAAGTAGCCCAGCGAGATGTAGCCCCAGATGTCGCGGGCCAGGTCGACCAGGATGGTGTTGGCGCGGCGGGTGGCGTCGCCCAGCTCGGCGACGTTGTCGTGCGGCTCGATCTGGGTGGTGTAGGGATTGAACACCAGGCCCAGGCCCTCGACGAAGCGCTGCGCGAACGCCGGCCAGTCCACGTCCGGATAGCTGGCCACGTGCGCGTTGTAGTTGCCGACCGCGCCGTTGATCTTGCCGGTCAGCTCGACCGCGGCGATCTGCCGGCGCTGGCGCTCCAGGCGCGCGACGACGTTGGCGATCTCCTTGCCCAGCGTGGTCGGCGAGGCGGTCTGGCCGTGGGTACGCGACAGCATCGGCTGCGCGGCCTGGGCGTGGGCCAGCGCGCGCAGGGTGGCGGCGACGCCATCCAGCGTCGGCAGCAGCACCTCGCGCCGCGCCTGCTCCAGCATCAGCCCGTAGCTGAGGTTGTTGATGTCCTCGCTGGTGCAGGCGAAATGCACGAATTCCAGCGCCGGGCCGAGCTCGGCGTCGTCCTTGAGCTGCTCCTTGATGAAGTACTCCACCGCCTTGACGTCGTGGTTGGTGGTGCGCTCGATCTGCTTGACCCGCGCCGCGTGCTCGACGCCGAAGCCGTCGGCCAGCGCGCGCAGCCGCTGCGTGGCCGCGGCCGAGAACGGCGCCAGTTCGGCGATGCCCGGCTCGGCGCCCAGCGCCAGCAGCCATTCGATCTCCACCTTCACCCGCGCCCTGATCAGGCCGTATTCGGAGAAGATCGGCCGCAGGGCATCGACCTTGCCGGCGTAGCGGCCATCGAGCGGGGACAGGGCGAGCAGGGCGGAATCCGACATGGGCAGGGGCAGGGCGGCAGCGGTGGGGCGGGTATTCTACGCCGGCCGCGCGCCGGCCATGCCGCCGGCGGCGCGGCGTCGGGTGGCGATCACGGCCGCGCCCGCGGCGCCGGGCTGAACGCAGCACCGCATGCGCGCTGCCGGCCATAAGCGAACCGGCGCGTACGCTTTTATCGTGTCGCCACCCTCACTGCCGCCATGTCCGCCATGCGCCCGATCCTCGCCTGCCTTGCCGCCGCCGCCATGACCGCCACGCTGCCGGCGGCCGCGCAGGATCCCGGCTTCCTGGCGCAGGCCGCGGCGCTGTACCGGGTGCCGCCGGCGATCGCCGCGTGCCGTGCCGGCGAGCTGCAGCCGCTGCAGCGGCGCCAACTGCTGGCCTTGATCAACGACATCCGCCGGCTGCATGGGCTCGCCGCGGTGGGCTACGACGAGGCGGCCGAGGCCGAGGCCACCCAGGCGGCGCTGATCATCGCCGCCAACGGCCGGCTCAGCCACGCGCCGACGCCGGCTTGGCGCTGCTACTCGGCCGCCGGTGCCAAGGGCGCGCGCAGCAGCCTGATCTACGGCGGGGTCAGTTCGCCTTACCTGGCCTTCGCCGGGGTCGAGGAGATCGTGGTCGACTGGCTGACCGACAGCAACAACGCCAGCGCCGGCGGACTCGGCCACCGCCGCTGGCTGCTGGATCCGTTCCTGCAGCGCGTCGCCTTCGGCATGGTCGCCGGCCGCGACGGCAACGGCGTCAGCAGCGGCGCGGCGCTGCGCTTCATCCCCGCCGCCGCCGGTGTGGCCGCGCGCAGCCGCGACGACTTCATCGCCTGGCCGATCGGCGACTATCCCCGTCGCTACTACGCCGACGACGCACTGCTGTCGTTCACCGCGCTGCTGGACCGCAGCCGCAAGTTCGCCAACCGCGACGTCGACTACGCCGACGCGCAGGTGCAGGTCAGCGAACGCGGCGGGCGGCCATTGGCGGTGCGCGGCCTGAGCGCCGACCACGAGGGCTTCGGCGTCCCCAACAGCCTGCAGTTCCGGGTGCCGGCGCTGCGCCCGGGAGCGATCTACGACGTCAGCATCCGCGACGTGCGGGTGGGCGGGCAGCGCCGCGACTACCGCTACTGGTTCCGTATCGCCGACTAGGGCGTGGCGCCGTTGCGCCGTGCGCCAGCGCGCGGCGCGGGTGCCGCGCGAGCGCGCATCCAGGCCTGGCTAACATCCACTGGTGCACACTGCTGACGCCGGTGGCTGTGCCGCGGATAATGGCTGCGCCAGCCGCAGCTCCGCCAGCCTGCCTTCCCGGACGTCCCTCGCGACAGCGCCGGGTGGATTCCTCTTATGCAGATGCGGAGATTGCGCAATGAGCGACACATTCAGGGTGGAACACGACAGCATGGGCGAGTTGCAAGTGCCGGCCGCTGCGTTGTGGGGCGCCCAGACCCAGCGTGCGGTGCAGAACTTCCCGGTGTCCGGGCAGCCGATGCCGCGTGGCTTCATCCGCGCGCTGGGCCTGATCAAGGCCGCGGCGGCCGGCGTCAACGCCGACCTGGAACTGCTGCCCAAGGCCGTGGCCAAGGCGGTGCAGGCGGCGGCGCTGGAGGTGGCCGGCGGTGCGCACGATGCGCATTTCCCGATCGACATCTACCAGACCGGCTCGGGCACCTCGTCCAACATGAACGCCAACGAGGTGATCGCCACGCTGGCCACGCGCGCGGCCAAGCCGGGCGCGCCGGCGGTGCATCCGAACGACCACGTCAATCTCGGCCAGAGTTCCAACGACGTGGTGCCGACCGCGATCCGCGTCTCCGCCCAGCTGGCGACGGAGGAACAGCTGCTGCCGGCGCTCAAGCACCTGCGCAAGGTCATCGACAAGCGCGCCAAGCAACTGGACAAGGTGGTCAAGACCGGCCGCACGCACCTGATGGATGCGATGCCGCTGACCTTCGGCCAGGAGTTCGGGGCGTGGTCGGCGCAGCTGGCCTCGGCGCAGGAACGGCTGCAGGACAGCCTCAAGCGCCTGCGCCGGCTGCCGCTGGGCGGCACCGCGATCGGCACCGGGATCAACGCCGATCCGTGCTTCGGCGGCAAGGTCGCCAAGGCCCTGTCCGCGCTGACCGGCAGCAAGTTCGACAGCGCCGACAACAAGTTCGAGGGCCTGGCCGCGCAGGACGACGCGGTGGAACTGTCCGGCCAGCTCAATGCGCTGGCGGTGGCGCTGATCAAGATCGCCAACGACCTGCGCTGGATGAACGCCGGCCCGCTGGCCGGCCTCGGCGAGATCGAATTGCCGGCCTTGCAGCCGGGCAGCTCGATCATGCCGGGCAAGGTCAATCCGGTGATCCCCGAGGCCACGGTGATGGTCTGCGCGCAGGTCATCGGCCACCACACCGCGATCACCGTGGCCGGGCAGACCGGCAACTTCCAGTTGAACGTGGCGCTGCCGCTGATCGCGGCCAACCTGCTGGACTCGATCAACCTGCTGGCCAACGTGTCGCGGCTGCTGGCCGATTCGGCGATCGCCGGGCTGAAGGTGCGCGAGGAGCGGGTCCGCGAGGCGCTGGGCCGCAATCCGATCCTTGTCACCGCGCTGAACCCGATCATCGGCTACGAGAAGGCGGCGGCGATCGCCAAGCGCGCCTACAAGGAGAACCGCCCGGTGCTGGAGATCGCGCTGGAGGACAGCGGCCTGGGCGAGGCCGAGCTGCGCAAGCTGCTCGACCCGGCGGCGCTGACCAAGGGCGGCATCCACGCCGGTGGCGGCAGCGGCGGCTGAGCTGCGGCCGCATGGTGCGGCGAGGGCCGCGCCATGCGGTTGGTCTGGCGTGGTCGGGAGCGCAGCCGGCGAGCCGGGATGCAGGCGCGGGCTTGCGATGTCATCCGTGAGGGGCGATGCGGCGGAGCTTGGAGTGTTTTCGAACCGGGGCCGAAGTAGAACGTCTGATGGCTACGCCATTCGGGGCTGATGGCCCGGGGCCTCGCTGGAGCCTCTGGACGAACTTCCCAGTGGATCGGCCATCGGCCCAGACGGGTCATGACGCCTGCGGCGGTCATGGCTTCGTTCGTCGCGACTGAAGTCGCTCCCACAAAGGCGCTGTGGGCGTGCCTGCCAGATGCGCTTTGGAAGGGGCTTCAACTTCGACGGCCTCCGGAGTCGGAGACTTCGCCACTGCGTTCGTCGCGGTGAAACCGCTACTACAGGACACGCGCGATGCAGGGAGACGCGCGATGCGATGTCCGGGCGCACTGCAGGAGCGGCTTCGGCCGCGACAGGATCTGGCGCCGCACGCCCATCGCCACCGCCGCGGCCGATGCCGCGGCAGGCGCCAGTGGCCTCAGCGCCGCTCCGCCTGCAGGTTGCCGAAGCTTTCCTGGTAGGGCTGCAGCGAGGGGATGTCGTGCAGCACCGCGCCTTGCAGGGCGCTGATCTCCGGCGTGGCGGCAAAGCCGACCGAGCGCATGTTCGGGTCCGGCGGCGCGGTTTCCAGGGTGCGCTGGCGCTGCATCTGCAGGTGCATGAACAGCTGCTGCAGCTGGGTGCGCTGCGCCTGCGGCAGCGGCAGTTCGATGTCGTCGATGCGCAGGCTGCCGTCGGGGCCGATCGAGGCGTTGGCGGCCGGCGCGCGGCGCAGCATCACGGTCATGCTGTCCACCGACACGCGCGGCTTGCCGCGCTCGGCGCGCGAGGACGACGCACCGGCTGCGCCGTCGCGCGCGCCGCAGGCCGCCAGCAGCAGGCACAGCGTCATCAGGGAGAACCAGGCGGCGAGCTTCTTCATCGATCGATCGGGGCAGCGGAGGACCCGGCCATTTTAGGCCGGGTCCGGCGCAATTACTTGACCGATCTGTCGCAGTCGCTGATGTCGCTGGCGTCGAGGCTGGCATAGGGACGGAACGCCGGCAGTTGCTGCGCCAGCGTGTCCTGCGCCTGGCGCAGCGTCGCCACCTGCTCGCAGATCTTCAGCGCTTCCTGCTTGAGCTTCTCGGCCTGCGCTTCGATGTTCTCGCCGACGTGGTCGGTGTTGCCGCTGATGACCCCGGCCAGCGCGTCTCCGGCCGCCTTCACCCCGAGCGCGGCGCCTTGCTTGCCGACCTCCAGGCCCTGCGTGCCGATCGCGCCGAGCTGCGCGCGGTAGGCCACCAGCAGGGCATGCTGCTCGGCGCTGACCGCGACCTGCTTGCCGTCGATCAGCAGGTCGCCGGCACGGGTGATGGTCGCCGGCGGCTGCCCGGAGACCTTCAGGGTGATGTCGCCATTGTCGAAGCTGAGGCTGCGCGTGCTGGGCGTGTTGCTGCTGGTCCGGTCGGACTGCGGGGCGGAGGGCTGGCAGGCGGCCAGGGCCAGCAGTGCAGTCAGGGCGACGCCGGCCAGCGCCAGGGAACGATGCTGCATGGGTGTGTCCTCGGTCGAAGCGAGAAGGGAAGGTGACGGATCAGCGCGGCTTGGGCACGTTGACGCTGCCGCGCACGCCGCTGTGGTGGATGTCGCCGCTGCCGACCCGTTCCACGTTGAGGTTGCCGCCGACGCCGCTGACGTCCAGGTCGCCGGAGCCGATCGACTGCAGCGCCACGCTGCCGGTGACGTCGCGCAGCTGCGCATCGCCGGAGCCGATGCTGCCGATCTGCACCCCGCCGCGCACGCCGTGCACGGTCAGATCGCCGGAGCCGACCGTGCCGATCTTGACGTCGCCGCCGACCTGGCTCGCCTTGACGTCGCCCGAGCCCAGCGTCGGCAGGCTGAGGCTGCCGATGTCGCGCAGCTCGATGTCGCCCGACCCCACGGTGGCGCTGACCGCGCCGCGGATGCCGTGCGCATGCAGGTCGCCGGAGCCGACGCTGGCGTCCAGCGAGGCGACGCCGCCGATGTCGGCGTCGCCCGAACCCAGCCGCAACTGCAGCGGCAGCGTGCCCGGCACGCTGCCGGCGAGATCCAGGTAGGCGTAGCGGGTACCCGAACTGATGCCATGGATCTTGCCATCGTGCTGCAGGGTCACGATCAGCGTGTCGCCGTCGCGGCGCTGGCGCACGGTCAGCTCCTTCAGCATGTCCGCGTCGGAGGCGCAGGCGCGGCCGCGCAGTTCGAACGCGGCGCCGCCGGCGCCGCTGAGCTTGAGGTTGTTCTGCTGCGCGTCGAACACCACCTTCTTGACCCCGGCCAGGTCCAGTTTCAGGTTGCGCGGCTCGGAATGCCGGCATTCGTCGGCCAGGGCCAGGGCGGGAACCAGCAGCAGCGCGGACAGCAGCAAGGTCTTGCGCATCATCGTGAACTCCTTATGCAAAGAGGGAATCGGAAAAGGGGCGGCGGGATGGCGGTGCGGATCAGGCTTCGTCGCGCCAGCGGCGCAGGTAGATGGCCGCGACGATGAAGGCCACGCCGATCGCCGCACCGATCCAGATGTCGGCGCTCTGGAAGATGCGCCAGGCGTCGCTGAGCTGGATCGCATTGGCCAGGTCCTGCGGGCCGTCGAGTTGCTGCACCGGCGGCGCGCTTTCGCTCAGCACCGGCAGCCAGGTGCCCGGCAGCACGCTCAGCAGGCCGCGGTAGACCACCGTGTACCAGATCGCCTTGTGGTTCACGTGCAGCATCGGCAGGATGCCCATCATGCTCGCCATCACGCAGCCCAGGATCGGGATCAGCACCGCCCACAGGAACGGCTTGGTGCGCGCCCAGGCCGAGCAGAACATCAGCCAGCCGATGGTCGGCAGCGACCACATCACGTAGATCGGCAGGTTGGACAGCACGCCGCCGATGATGCGCAGCGGATGCGAGTGGGTGAACACCGCGCCGCTCTGCTGCACGCCGTTGACCGACAGGGTCAATGCGGTGACCACCCACAGCGCGATGCCGATCAGCAGGCCGATGCCGATCGCCACGATCGGCGCCAGCAGCAGCGCCCACGCCGCCTTGGACAGCACCGTGCTCAGGTCCGACAGCGGCAGCGACTTCCAGAACAGCACGCTGCGGTCGCGGCGGTCGTCGTACAGCGAACCCAGCGCGTAGAAGAACACCACGAACCCCAGCACGATGCAGGCCAGCACCACGCCGGCCAGCATGGTGCCGTCGCCCACGGCGCCGATGACCTCGTTCACCTTCTGCGGGCCGCCCTCCCAGTTGATGCTGTTGGTGTCGTTGCCGTGGCCGGCCACGGTGCCGATCAGCGCCAGCAGCGCGTACAGCACGGTGATCACGCCGCCGGCGATGACCGGCGCCCACAGGAAACCGCCGCGGTGTTCCCAGAACTCGCGCTTGAGCAGCCACTTGAAGGTGGACAGCGAAGCGATGGACTTGGCGGGTGCGTTCATGCGTAGGTCCCCTTCATGATGGCGACGAACAGGTCGGCCAGGCCGGGCGTGCGGGTCTCGCCGAGCGCGGCCAGTTGCGCCTGCGGCACGCCGTCGTACAGGAACACGGTCTTGCCGAACGGCAGGCCGCGCTCGTCGATCGGCTGCAGCGCGCGCGCCGCGTCGATGCGCTCGGCCGGCACCAGCAGTTCGGTGTAGCGCGTGGCCATGTGCTCCATGTCGGCGCTGAGCACGATGCGGCCGTCGCGGATGAACAGCACGTCGGTGAGGATGTGCTCGATCTCCTCGACCTGGTGGGTGGTGATGATGATGGTCTTCTGTTCGTCGAAGTAGTCTTCCAGCAGGCGCTGGTAGAACTCCTTGCGGTACAGGATGTCCAGGCCCAGGGTCGGTTCGTCCAGCACCAGCAGGCGCGCGTCGATGGCCATCACCAGGGCCAGGTGCAGCTGCACGATCATGCCCTTGGACATCTCGCGCACGCGCAGCTTGGGGGTGAGCTTGGTGTTGGCCAGGAAGCGCTCGCACTTGGCGCGGTCGAAGCGCGGATGCACGCCGGCGACGAAGTCGATCGCCTCGCGCACCCGCATCCAGCGCGGCAGCACCGCCACGTCGGCGATGAAGCACACGTCGTTCATCAGTTCGTTGCGCTGCTTGCGCGGGTCCATGCCCAGCACGCGCAGTTCGCCCTCGACCGAGGTCAGGCCGAGCACCGCCTTCAGCGCGGTGGTCTTGCCGGCGCCGTTGGGGCCGATCAGGCCGACGATGCGGCCCGGCTCGATCGCGAACGAGGCGTCGGCCAGCGCCGGCTTGTGGTTGTAGGTCTTGCGCAGCGAGCGCGCGGAGACGACGGATTCGGATGCGGCGACAACGGCAGTCATGGTGTTTTCCCCGGTGGCAACAAGTCTTCCAATGTCAGGCCCAGGCGCTGGATCCGTTCCAGCACCAGTGGCCACTCTTCGTTGAGGAAGCGATCGCGCTCGCTGCCGCGCAGCTTCTTGGCCGCTTCCTCGGTCATGAACATGCCCAGCCCGCGGCGCTTCTCGACCAGGGCCTCGTCGGCCAGTTCCTGGTAGGCGCGCGAGACGGTGATCGGGTTGAGCTGGTATTCGGCCGCGACCTGGCGCACCGAGGGCAGCGCGTCGCCGGGCTTGATGATCCCGTCCAGCATCATCGCGATCACGCGATCCTTCAGCTGGCGGTAGATCGGAGCACCATCGCTCCATTGGATATCGCTCATGGTCAGCTCCGTGGGCGCAGCGTGTGCGCGAAGGAGAAATAGGGCATCGACAGCGATGCACGCATCCGCCGTACCGGCGCGGGCGCGGCGGGAGGGGCGTGGCTGTCTTCCTGCGGCTCGCTGGCGCCATAATCGGGCGACCGTCCCTGGCTGCTCTGGGCGCCGACCCAACTCACCGAGAGCAGGGCGCCGACGATGACCAGGGCCGGAAGGCTGCGCTGCATGCGTTGGAGGTTCATCGTGTCCCTGCTCTGGGTGAGTGGTGTTGTATTTAACTATAACACCGTCACACGTCATGTCAACACGATGACCGACCCAACTGATGGCCTAGCCCCTCCGCGTCTCCTTCTCTCTCTTCCGGTGCCCCGATGAAACTATCCAAGCGTTTGTTTTTCCTCGCGATCCTTGCCGCCGCCGGTACCGTCGGCAGCGCCTGGGCGGCCTCGCTGCTGGACCTGGACTACCGTCCGCTGGCCGGCAAGGACAAGGTGAACCTGAACAAGGCCTACGGCGGCAAGGTGCTGCTGGTGGTCAATACCGCCAGCAAGTGCGGCTTCACCCCGCAGTACGACGGCCTGGAGCAGCTGCAGCAGCGCTATGCCGCGCAGGGCTTCAGCGTGCTCGGTTTCCCCTCCAACGACTTCAAGGGGCAGGAGCCGGGATCGGAGAAGCAGATCCAGGAGTTCTGCACGCTGACCTACGGGGTCAAGTTCCCGATGTTCGAGAAGGTGCACGTGCTCGGCGCCGAGGCGACGCCGCTGTACAAGCAGTTGACCCAGGCCACCGGCGTGGCGCCGGGCTGGAATTTCCACAAGTATCTGATCGCGCGCGACGGACGCGTGGTCGCGCAGTTCCCCAGCAAGGTCGCGCCGGACGATGCGGCCCTGCGCGCGGCCATCGAACGCGAACTGAAAGCGCAGCCGGGATCACATTGAATCCGGGTCGATATCGTTGCCGCGCATGCGACAATGCGGCCTCTGCGCCATCGCGGCGCCTCTAGTTCACTTCCAGGAAAGTAGCGAATGAAGATGGGAATGCGCGGCGCCGCGGCGTCGCTGTTGATGGGGATGGCGGTGGTGGCCGGTGGCGCGTTCGCACAGGCGCCGGCGGCGCCGGCTGCGGCCAAGCCGGCGGCGCTGGGCAGCGAGAAGCAGAAGGTCAGCTACGCGATCGGCATGGATGTGGCGCGCTCGTTCGAGCCCATCGCCCAGGACATCGACCTGGACGCCATGCAGCGCGCGATCGAGAACGCGTTCAAGGGCGGCAAGCCGCTGCTGTCCGACGAGCAGGCGCAGGCCACCGACACCGCGTTGCGCACGCAGATGGCCGCGCGCGCCGGGCAGCCGCTGCCGGGCATGGCGCCGGGCAGCCAGCCGCCGCCGGTGTCCAAGCAGAACGTGGGCCTGATGCTCGGCGACCGTGCGGTCGGCCCGTCGCTGGCGCGGATCCAGGACGAGATCGACCTGCCGACCCTGATGGGGGCGGTGCGCGCGGTGTTCGCCAAGGGCGAGACCGCGATGACCCAGGAGCAGGCGGCCGCCACGCTGCAGGCCTACAGCGCCTCCAAGCAGGCCGCCGCGGCCACCGAGAACCGCCAGAAGGGCAACGCCTTCCTGGCCCAGAACAAGACCCAGAAGGGCGTGGTCACCACGCCGTCGGGCCTGCAGTACATGGTCCTGCGCCAGGGCAGCGGCGAACGGCCGATGCCGACCAGCAAGGTGCGGGTCAACTACGAGGGCAAGCTGATCAACGGCGAGGTGTTCGACAGCTCGTACAAGACCGGCCAGCCGGCCGAGTTCTCGCTCAGCCAGGTCGTGCCGGGCTGGAGCGAGGGCGTGGCGCTGATGCCGGTCGGCTCCAAATACCGTTTCTGGATTCCGTCGAACCTGGGCTACGGCCCGCAGGGCACGCCGGGCGGCCCGATCGGCCCGGATGCGATGCTGACCTTCGATGTGGAACTGTTGGGCATCCTTCAATAACCGAAAGGAGATTACATGCGCGTAGCGATATTCGGCACCGGCTATGTCGGGCTTGTCACCGGAACCTGTCTGGCCGAGGTAGGCCATCACGTGGTATGCGTGGACATCGACCAAGCCAAAGTGGATGGGCTCAACAAGGGCGTGGTCCCGATCTACGAGCCTGGCCTCTCGCCGATGGTCAAGGCCAATCACGCCGCACGGAGGCTGTTCTTCACCACCGATGCGGCCAGCGCCATCGCGCATGGAGATATCGTGTTCATCGCCGTCGGCACGCCGCCGGACGAGGACGGTAGCGCCGATCTGCAGTACGTGCTGGCGGTGGCCCGCACCATCGGCCAGCACATCCAGGGACCGACCGTGGTGGTCAACAAGTCGACGGTGCCGGTCGGGACCGCCGACAAGGTGCGCGCGGCGATCGCCGCCGAGCTGGACAAGCGCGGCGAGACGATCGAGTTCGACGTGGTGTCCAACCCGGAGTTCCTGAAGGAAGGCGACGCGGTCGCCGACTGCATGCGCCCGGACCGCATCGTGATCGGCAGCAGCAAGCCGGGCACCGCCGCGCGCCTGCGCCGCCTGTACGCGCCGTTCAACCGCAACCACGACCGCATCGTGGAGATGGACGTGCGCTCGGCCGAACTGACCAAGTACGCGGCCAACGCGATGCTGGCGACCAAGATCAGTTTCATGAACGAGATCGCCAACATCGCCGAGCGGGTCGGCGCCGACGTGGAGAAGGTGCGCCAGGGCATCGGCTCGGATCCGCGCATCGGCTGGCACTTCATCTACCCGGGCGCCGGCTATGGCGGTTCGTGCTTCCCCAAGGACGTGCAGGCGCTGGCCCGCACCGCGCAGCAGTACGGCCACGAGGCCAAGCTGCTGGATGCGGTGGAAGCGGTCAACGAGGCGCAGAAGGGCCACCTGTACGAGCTGATCCAGCGCCACTACGGCGGCGCCAGCGTGGCCGGCAAGACCTTCGCGGTGTGGGGCCTGGCGTTCAAGCCCAATACCGACGACATGCGCGCCGCGTCCAGCCGCCGTTTGCTGGCGCAGCTGTGGGAGGCCGGGGCGACGGTGCGCGCCTACGACCCGGAAGCGACCGAGGAAGCCAAGCGCATCTTCGGCGAACGCGACGACCTGAGCTTCTGCGAGGATGCCTTCGCCGCGCTGGAAGGCGCCGATGCGCTGGTCGTGGTCACCGAGTGGAAGCAGTTCCGCAGCCCGGATTTCACCCGGATCAAGGAACTGCTCGGCGACGCGGTGGTGTTCGACGGCCGCAATCTCTACGATCCGCAGGAAATCGAGACCTTCGGTCTGGCTTACTACGGCATCGGCCGCGGGCGTTCGATCAGTGAAGCATGACTTCTCCACCCAGGATCGATTGCTGGAGAACCGGTTGATCGAGCTGGAGACGCGCCTGTCCTTCCAGGAACAGGCGCTGTCCGAGGTGAGCGATGCGTTGGCCGAGGCACGCGCCGAAAGCCAACGCAACGCCGTGCTGCTGCGCCACCTGCTCGAGGACCTGGGCAAGGTGCGCAGCACGCTGTATGCCGATCCCGCCGACGAACCGCCCCCTCCGCATTATTGATACAGAACCGAACTGATCCGATCCTGCCACGATGAGCGATACCCTCCGCGACCAGCTGCTGGGCCTGGGCTTCAAGCCCGTGCCGAAACCCGAACGCCCAGAGCGCAACGCCACGCCCGCGCAGCCGTCGCGAGGGCGGCCCGGCCAACATCCGGCGCATGGCCACAAGCCGTCAGGCGCGCGTGGCGAACGCCCGCACGCCGCCGGCAAGCCCGGTGGCGCGCGCGCGCATGACGGCGCCGGCCGTCCGCGTGGCGACGGCGCCGCGCGTCCGCATGCGGCGGGCGACGGCCGCGGACGTGCGCAGGGTGCGGGCCGGCCGCAGGGCGCGCCTGGCCAGCAACCGGCACGGCAGCATGCCGCGCGGCCGCCACGCTCGCGCGAGGACATCGATCTGGCCAAGGCCTATGCGATCCGTGCGCAGCGCGAGAAGGACGAGCGCATCGAGGCCGAGCGGCTGAAGCAGGAGCAGGCGCGGCTGCGCCGCGAGGCGCGGGCCAGGCTCGACGAATTGCTCAAGGACCAGGCGCTGAATCACGCCGAGGCCGACATCGCCCGCCATTTCCCGTATGGCGGCAAGATCAAGCGCATCTACGTGACCGCCGACCAGCTCAGGGCGCTCAACGCCGGCGAGCTGGGCGTGCTGCAGCAGAACGGCCGCTACCTGCTGGTCACGGCGGCCCTGCTGGATCAGGCCGAGGCGATCTTCCCGGCGTCGGTGGCGTTGCGGGTGGACCCCAACGCCAGTGCCGAGGAAGACCCCTACGCCGATCCGAAGTACCAGATCCCCGACGACCTGGTCTGGTAGGCATGGTGGTCCCAGGGACGGGGAGCGCAGGGACCGATCGCCTGCCCACGCCGCCGCACGCGCATGCGCGTGGCTATCTGCCGCATGTCGATGGGCTGCGCGCGCTCGCGGTGCTGGCGGTCATCGCCTATCACCTGGATCCGGCCTGGCTGCCGGGCGGCTTCACCGGCGTCGATGTGTTCTTCGTGATCTCCGGCTTCGTGGTCAGCGCCTCGCTGCAGCGCTTGCCGGCCGCCGGCAGCTGGGGCGTGTTCGCGCAGTTCTACGCGCGGCGCCTGCGCCGCATCGCGCCGGCGCTGGTGGCGTGCCTGCTGGCGACCGCGCTGGCCAGCGGCCTGTTCATTCCCGACTCCTGGCTGAGCGAGACCAGCGCCAAGACCGGGCGCATGGCCTTCGTCGGCCTCAGCAACTGGGTGCTGGCCGCCAGCGACAACGACTACTTCTCGCCGAAGGCCGAGTTCAATCCGTACACGCATACCTGGTCGCTGGGCGTGGAGGAGCAGTTCTACCTGCTGTTCCCGCTGCTGTTCCTGGCCTGGAACCGCGGCGGCCGCGGCCGCATCTGGTCGACGCTGCTGGTGGCGCTGGCCTCGGCCGCGTCGCTGGCCTACGCGTTGCTGCGCAGCCGCGGCGGCGGCGAGGCCGGCGATGCGTTCTACCTGACCAGCGCGCGCTTCTGGCAGCTGGGCAGCGGCGTGCTGCTGTACCAGGGCCTGGCGCTGAGCGGCCGCTTCGAGCGCGGCGCGGTGGCGTCGCGCGCGACCTGGCACTGGCGCTCGCCGTTGCTGGCGTTGGCGCTGGCCGCGGTCGGCTACGGGCTGTGGCGCGCGCGGCCGGGCCATTCGCCGTGGCCCGACGGCCTGTGGCCGGTGCTGGGCACGCTGGGCCTGCTGGCGCTGTTGCACGGCGCGCCCGCCGGCTGGATCAAGCGGGCGTTGTCGCAGCGCGCGGTGGTGGCGATCGGCCGCGTCTCCTATTCGCTGTACCTGTGGCATTGGCCGGTGTTCGTGCTGTTCCGCTGGACCGTGGGCCTGGAGTCGGCGCTGGCCAGGGCGCTGGCGCTGCTGTTGGTGGCGGCGCTGGCGATCGCCTCGTACCGCTGGGTGGAACTGCCATGGCGCAGCGGCCGCATCGGCAAGACGCGCACGCCGGCGCGGACCATCGCCGCCGGGCTGGGCCTGATCCTGCTTGCCGCCGGGGTGCATGCGTTGCTGCTGGACACGCAGCGCTACTATTCGCTGAGCACGGTGAGCCGGCATCCGCTGGACTGGTACGCCTATGCCAAGGGCATGCGCAAGGAGTTCCCGCGCTGCACGCTGAAGACCGGACGCGCGGACCTGCAGGTCGGCAGCGCCAAGCTGTTCGAGCGCGGCGACTGCGACGTGCGCGACGGCGGCCTGGAGACGCCGCGCACGCCGACCCAGCTGTTCGTCGCCGGCGATTCGCATGCGCTGGCCTACAACGAATTGCTGCGCCGGTTCGCGCTGCAGAGCGGTGTCGCGGTGCGCCTGTACGGCGTCGGCGGCTGCCCCATCGTCGGCCTGCAGGCCTGGCAGGCGACGCACGCCGGGTGCCAGGCCTACGAGCGCAGCACCCTGGCCGATGTCGCCGCGCATGCGCGCGACGGCGATGTGCTGTTCCTGCCGGCGCTGCGCTTGCTGCGCCTGGCCGAGCAGACGCAGCTGTTCGACGAGGCGGCGGCGATGGCCGAGCAGGACGGTGCGCAGGCGCAGGCGGTGCGCGCCGCCGGCGAGGAGGCGGCGATCGCGCTGCTGCAGCCGCTGGCGCAGCGCGGCGTGCGCATCGTGTTCGAAGCGCCGAAGCCGTTGCTGCGCGCGCCGCCGTATCGCTGCTCGGACTGGTTCAATCGCGGCAATGCGATCTGCGCGCGCGGCACGCAGATCCCGCGCGACACGATGGAGCGCTACCGTGCGCCGGTGCTGCAGAGCCTGCAGCGCATCGCCGCGCGGCTGCCGCACGCATCGGTGTGGGATCCGTTGCCGGAGCTGTGCGAGCCGACGCGCTGCGCCGGCATGCGCGACGGGCGTCCGCTGTTCTTCGATGCCGATCACCTCAGCGGCTACGGCAACCGGGTGCTGTTGCCGAGCTTCACTGCGCACTTCAAGGCGGTGCAGGCAGAATCGAGCGCGACGCCGTGACCGGCGGCGTCGCCCAATCTCCCGGAGGCGGCCCATGACCACCCTTGTTCCCGCTGGCCCACTGCGCGCCAATGTCCGCGTCCAGCGCGCATGCGCGCCCTTGCGTTGCGCGCTGCTCTTGCTCGGCGGCCTGGGTCCGGCCGGAGCCGCCTGCGCCGACGACGCGCCGGCCTTCGACCGTCCCGGCATCGGCTTCGCGTCGCAGACCCTGCCGGCCGGCGGCGTCGCCTGGGAGCAGGCGCTGTCGGACGTGACCTACGACCGCAGCGGCGGCGTGCGCAGCACCGAATACGTGGCCGACAGCCGCCTGCGGATCGGCCTGAGCGCGCAGGCGGAACTGCAATTGGCCATCGACAGCCAGGTCTGGCAGCGCGTGCGCGGCACCGGCGAGGATTTCCGCGGGCATGGCGGCGGCGATGCCAGCGTCGGCCTGAAATGGGCGCTGCCGAGCAACAGCGACGCGTTTTCCTGGGCCGTGCTCGGCACCGCCGCGGTGCCGGTGGGGCGTGCGCCGTACGGCGACGACGGGCACCGCTACGATCTCGGCGTCAGCGCCGGCTGGGACCTGGAGGGCGGGCGCAACGTCGCGCTGTACGCCAACCTCAGCGACAGCGACGACGGCCACGGCTGGACCGTGTCGCCGAGCTACACCTTCTATGCGCAGGGCGACCTCAGTGCCTATGCCGAAGCCGGCATCGGCGGCGGCGAGGACGAGATGCGCGCGCTCGGCACCGGCTTGACCTGGTTGATCGCCGAGCGCGTGCAGCTGGACCTGTCGGTGCTGCGCGGCTTGTCCGCGCCGAGCTCGGACTGGCAGGGCGGCCTCGGCGTGTCGGTGCTGTTGCGCTGAGCGGCCGCAAGCCCCTCTCCCCCGGGGAGAGGGGTTGGGTGAGGGTCTGGCGCGAAGCGTCTCGCGGAGTTGGGTGTGCGAAGCTGCGCTCGTACCCTCATCCGCCCCTCTGGGGCACCTTCTCCCGATGGGAGAAGGAACAGCCGAGCGTGCATAGCCCCTCTCCCCTCGGGAGAGGGGTTGGGGTGAGGGTCCGGCGCGAAGCGTCTCGCGGAGTTTGGAGCACGAGACTACGCCCGTGCCGCCGCGCGCTCACTCGCGCGCAGGCTCGCCGTCGCCAGGCGGCAGGACCTCCGGGACGTGCTGGTCGTACTGCGCCAGCACCTCCTCGAAGCCGTGGCGTGGTCGCCAGTCCAGTGCCTGCAGCGCCTGCTGCGCCGAGTAGACGCGGTCGATCCGCGTCGGCAGCGGCCAGCCGCGCTGCCGGAACGCGTCGACCAGCCGCGGCGCGCGCTGCCGCAGCAGCGCCTGCGGGTCGAGGTGCAGCGCCTGGCAATCCTCGCGCAGGAACGGCGTGGTGCCGGAGACGACGAAGGTCGCCGTGGCCGGGCCGGCATGGAGCAGCGCCGCGGCGTGCGCGTCGGCGACGTCGCGCGCGTCGATGCCGCGGTGCAGGCGGAACACCGCCATCAGATTGGCCGGTTCGGGGAAGCAGCGCGACATGCGCAGGATGCGCACGCTCGGCCCGCCCTGGGCGGCCGCCTCGCGCAGCAGCGCCTCGGCTTCCAGCTTGGTGTGGTGGTAGATGGTCTGCGGCTGCGGCGGCAGGTCTTCGTCGACCCAGGCCGCGGTGTCGGCGGGGCTGGCGGCGCTGCCGTACAGCGCGGTGGTGCTGGTGAAGACGATGCGGCCGACGCCGGCCGCGCTCGCCGCATCGAGCACGCGGCGGGTGCCGTCGACGTTGACCTGGCGGAATCTGGCCGCGCTGGCATATGGCACGTGCGGCGCATGCAGCGCCGCGGTGTGCACCACCGCGTCCGCGCCCTGCATCGCGCGCGCCAGCAGCGCGCCGTCGGCCAAGTCGCCGACCCAGGCGGCGGTGGAGGAGGGCGCGCTGTCGAAGCCGCCGACGCGGTGCTGCCGCGACAGGCGGATGTGGATCGCACGGCCGATGCGGCCGCTGCTGCCGGTGACCACGATCTTCATGGGGACCATTCCGATGGCTTGGAGGCGTTGTGCATGGACTGCATTGCGCTGGCTGCGCGCGGGCGGCCGGCACCGATGCGCTGCGCGGGCCGGCCGCGGCTCACTCCGGGTCGTAGTCCAGGTTCGAGGCCAGCCAGCGCTCGGCCTGCAGCAGCGGCACGCCCTTGCGCCGCGCGTAGTCGGCGACCTGTTCCTTGCTCAGGCGCCCGACCACGAAGTACTGGCTCTGCGGATGGCTGAAGTAGTAGCCGGACACCGCCGCGGTCGGCAGCATCGCGAAGCTCTCGGTCAGCGCCATGCCGGCGTTGCGCTCGGCCTCGAGCAGCGCGAACAGGGTCTTCTTCTCGCTGTGCTCGGGGCAGGCCGGATAGCCGGGAGCAGGGCGGATGCCGCGGTACTTCTCGGCGATCAGCGCCTCGTTGTCCAGCGCCTCGTCGGCGGCATAGCCCCAGAATTCCCGGCGCACGCGCTGGTGCAGGCGTTCGGCCAGCGCCTCGGCCAGGCGATCGGCCAGCGCCTTGAGCAGGATCGCGTTGTAGTCGTCGTGCGCCGCCTCGAACCGCGCCACGTGCGGCTCGATGCCGATGCCGGCGGTGACCGCGAACGCCCCGATCCAGTCCTGCTTGCCGCTGTCCTTGGGCGCGATGAAATCGGCCAGGCAGAAGTCGGGACGCTCGACGGGTTTGTCGACTTGCTGGCGCAGGAAGTGCAGGAGATGCCGGGATTGGGGAGTGGGGATTGGGGATTGGGCGGGCTGTTGCGAATCCCCAATCCCGACTCCCGATTCCCGGTGGTCCGCCAGGACCACCTCGACATCGTCCCCCACCGCCTGCGCCGGCCACAGCCCGAACACCGCCTTGGCGGTGAGCCACTTCTCGCCGACGATGCGCTTGAGCATCGCCCGCGCGTCGCGGTACAGGTCGCTGGCCTGCTGGCCGACCACCGCGTCGCTGAGGATCGCCGGGAACTTGCCGGCCAGTTCCCAGGCCTGGAAGAACGGGGTCCAGTCGATCAGCGGCAGCAGTTCCTCCAGCGGGTAGTCGTCGAACACGTGCAGCCCGGGCTGCTTCGGCGCCGGCGGGGTGTAGGCGTCCCAGCCGCCGTCGAAGCGCTGCGCGCGCGCCTTCTCCAGCGACACCAGGCGCTTGGCGTCGCCGCGGTTGCGGTGGCGCTGGCGGATCTCGGCGTAGTCGGCGTCGTTGGCGGCCACGAACGCGGCGCGCAGGTCCTTGGAGATCAGCGACTGCGCCACGCCCACCGCGCGCGAGGCGTCCTTGACCCACACCGTCGGCGCCGCGTAGTGCGGGTCGATCTTCAGCGCGGTGTGCGCGCGCGAGGTGGTGGCGCCGCCGATCAGCAGCGGCATCGAGAAGCCCTGCCGCTGCATCTCGCGGGCGACGTGGCTCATCTCTTCCAGCGACGGGGTGATCAGCCCGGACAGGCCGATGATGTCGGCGTTCTCGGCGCGCGCGCGGTCGAGGATGGTCTGGGTCGGCACCATCACCCCCAGGTCGATCACGTCGAAGTTGTTGCAGGCCAGGACCACGCCGACGATGTTCTTGCCGATGTCGTGCACGTCGCCCTTGACCGTGGCCATGATGATCTTGCCGTTGGACTTGCCGGTGTCGCCGGTGCGCAGTTTTTCCGCCTCGATGTACGGCAGCAGGTAGGCCACCGCCTTCTTCATCACCCGCGCCGACTTGACCACCTGCGGCAGGAACATCTTGCCGGCGCCGAACAGGTCGCCGACCACGTTCATGCCGTCCATCAGCGGGCCTTCGATCACGTCCAGCGGGCGCGTGGACTGCTGCCGCGCTTCCTCGGTATCGAGTTCCACGTAGGCGTCCACGCCGTGCACCAGCGCATGCGCCAGCCGCGCGCGCACCGGCTTGTCGCGCCAGCTCAGGTCCTCGACGCTGCTCTGGCCCTTCTTGCCCTTGTAGCGCTCGGCGATCTCCAGCAGGCGCTCGGTGCCGTCGCGGCGGCGGTTGAGGATCACGTCCTCCACGCGCTCGCGCAGGTCCGGGTCCAGGTCGTCGTAGATCGGCATGCCGCCGGCGTTGACGATGCCCATGTCCATGCCCGCGGCGATGGCGTGGTACAGGAACACCGAGTGGATCGCCTGGCGCACGGTCTCGTTGCCGCGGAACGAGAACGACACGTTGGACACGCCGCCGGACACGTGGCAGTGCGGCAGGGTCTGGCGGATGATGCGGGTGGCCTCGATGAAGTCCACCGCGTAGTTGTCGTGCTCCTCGATGCCGGTGGCCACGGCGAAGATGTTGGGGTCGAAGATGATGTCTTCCGGCGGGAAGCCGACCTGCTCGGTCAGGATCCGGTAGGCGCGGCTGCAGATCTCCACCTTGCGCGCGCAGGTGTCGGCCTGGCCCTGCTCGTCGAACGCCATCACCACCGCGGCGGCGCCGTAGCGCAGCACCTTGCGCGCGTGCTCGACGAACACCGCTTCGCCTTCCTTCAGCGAGATCGAGTTGACCACGCTCTTGCCCTGCAGGCACTTCAGCCCGGCCTCGATCACGCTCCACTTGGAGGAGTCGACCATGATCGGGATGCGCGCGATGTCCGGCTCGGACATGATCAGGTTGAGAAAGCGGGTCATCGCCTTCTCCGAATCGATCAGGCCCTCGTCCATGTTGACGTCGAGGATCTGCGCGCCGCTGGCAACCTGCTGGCGCGCCACGTCCACCGCTTCCTCGTAGCGCTCTTCCTTGACCAGCTTGCGGAACTGCGCGCTGCCGGTGACGTTGGTGCGCTCGCCGACGTTGACGAACAGCAGGTCCGGGGTCAGCAGCAGCGGCTCCAGGCCGGACAGGCGGGTAATGCGGACGGACATGGGCTCAGCCTTGCAGGATCGTTGCGGTGGACGCGCGCGCGCCGGCGGCCGGTGCGGCGCATGCGGCGCGCCCCGCGAATGCGTGAAGCGGCAGCGGATGCAGCGTCATCTCAGGCCGCCTGTGCCTGCGCCGCCAGCGGCGTGCGCGGACGCAGGCCGCGCACCGCCTCGGCGATCGCCTGGATGTGCGCCGGGGTGGTGCCGCAGCAGCCGCCGACCAGGTTCAGCAATCCGGATTGGGCGAATTCCTTCAGCGTCGCCGCCATTTCCTCCGGGGTTTCGTCGTACTCGCCGAAGGCGTTGGGCAGGCCGGCGTTGGGATGCGCGCTGACGTAGCCGTCGGCGATCCGCGCCAGCGTCTCCACGTGCGGGCGCAGGTCGCTGGCGCCGAGCGCGCAGTTCAGCCCCACCGACAGCGGCCGGCCATGCGCCACCGAGGCGTAGAACGCTTCGGCGGTCTGCCCGGACAGGGTGCGCCCGGAGGCGTCGGTGATGGTGCCGGAGATCATCACCGGCAGCCGCCCGCCGCGCGCGTCGAACATTTCCTCGATCGCGTACAGCGCCGCCTTGGCGTTGAGCGTGTCGAAGATGGTCTCCACCATCAGCGTGTCGGCGCCGCCGTCGATCAGGCCCTCGACCGCTTCGCGGTAGGTGCCGCGCAACTCGTCGAAGCTGGTGTTGCGGAAGCCGGGATCGTTGACGTCGGGGCTGATCGAGGCGGTGCGGCTGGTCGGGCCGAGCACGCCGATCACGAAGCGCGGCTTGTCCGGGGTGAGCGCCTCGGCCGCGTCGCAGCACGCGCGCGCGACCTGCGCGCCGGCCTTGTTGAGTTCGTAGACCAGATGCTCCAGGTGGTAGTCGGCCTGGCTGATCGAGGTGGCGTTGAAGGTGTTGGTCTCGAGCAGGTCGGCGCCGGCATCGAGGTAGGCGCGGTGGATGCCGGCGATCACCTCCGGCCGCGACAGCAGCAGCAGGTCGTTGTTGCCCTTCAGGTCGTGGCCCTGCGGCGCGTGGTCGCAGCCGGGGCCGTGCACGTGCGCGCTGTCGTAGCCGGCGGCGAAACGTTCGCCGCGGTAGTCGGCCTCCTGCAGGTCGTGGCGCTGGATCATGGTGCCCATCGCGCCATCGATGATCAGGATGCGTTCGGATAGCGCCTGCAGCAGTTTCTGCGTGCGCTGCGGATGCAGCCAGGGCGGCTGTGACTGAGGAGACATGGATGAGCTGCTCATGCGGTCGCTCCTGCCTTTGCCTTTGCCTTTGCGATTCCCGAATCCCCACTCCCGAATCCCGGCTCCACCGGCTTCACAGCAATCAACGACACCACCTCGAAATGCGGCGGGCGCTTCTCGCGGGTCACGGTTTCCAGGCTGGACACGTCCAGCCCGGCCTTGTGCACGAACTTGCGCAGTTCCTTGGAGGAGAAGCCCAGGTTGACGTGGCCGTAGGCCTGCACCGCGGCCTTGTGTTCGTGGCGGGCGAGGCTGCACAGCAGCAGGCGTCCGCCGGGACGCAGCACCCGCGCCGATTCGGCCACCGCCTGCGCCGGCTTGGCCGCGTAGGTCAGCGCATGCATCATCACCACCAGGTCGAAGCTGGCGTCGGCGAACGGCAGCGCGTGCATGTCGCCTTCGCGCACTTCCACGTTGCCCAGCCGGCGCAGGCGCTCGCTGGCCGCGGCCACCACCCGCGCGCTGGTGTCGATGCACACGTAGCGGCGCGCATGCGGGGCGACCAGTTCGGCCAGCACGCCGTCGCCGGAGGCGATGTCGAGCACGTCGCCGGTTTCCAGCAGCGGCAGCGCGGTGCGCGCCAGCGCTTCCCAGGTGCGCCCGGGCGAGTAGTGGCGTTCCATGTCGCCGGCCACCGAGTCGGCCCAGTTCTGGTCGGCGGCGCGGTTGGCCAGCACCGCGGCCACGCGCTCGGCGTCCTGGCGCAGCAGCGGGTCGTCGCTGCCGGTGCTCAGCGCCAGCCACAGCGCGCGCTGCGCCGGGTCCAGTTGCGCCTCGTCGAAGCGGTAGTAGGCCGACACGCCGGCGCGGCGGTCGCGCACCAGCCCGGCCTCCTTCAGCTTGGCCAGGTGGGTGGAGACGCGCGGTTGCGCCAGCCGGGTGATCGCCGACAGCTCGGCCACGGTCAGCTCTTCCTGCTCCAGCAGCGCCAGCAGGCGCACGCGGGTCGCGTCGGCGAACACCTTCAGCCGGGTCGACCAGTCCTCCAGATCCATAATATCTTCCTATCGCGATATAGAGATATTCTGGTCCCGCGGGCCGACCGGGTCAAGTCGTGCACACGCCAGCGTATGGTCTGGATGGCTACAATGGCGCACCAGACAGCCCGGGAGGGGTTCTACGTGGATTTCAGCTTTACTGAAGAGCAATTGATGATCCAGGACGTGGCGCGACGCATCGCCCAGGAGCGGATCGCGCCGAGCGCCGAGCACCACGACCGCACCGGCGAGTTCCCGCTGGAGAACATCCGCCTGCTCGGCGAGAACGGGCTGATGGGCATCGAGGTGCCGGAGGAGTACGGCGGCGCCGGCATGGACCCGATCGCCTACGTGCTGGCGATGGTCGAGATCGCCGCCGGCGACGCCGCCCATTCCACCATCGTCTCGGTCAACAACTCGCTGTTCTGCGCCGGCATCCTGAAGAACGGCAACGAGGCGCAGAAGCAGAAGTACGTGCGCGCGATCGCCGACGGCAGCCATATCGGCGCGTTCGCGCTGACCGAGCCGCAGTCCGGCTCCGACGCCACCGCGATGCGTTGCCGGGCGGTGCGCCAGGACGACGGCAGCTTCGTGATCAACGGCAAGAAGAGCTGGATCACCTCCGGCCCGGTCGCCAAGTACATCGTGCTGTACGCGCTGAGCGAGCCGGAGCAGGGCTCGCGCGGCATCACCGCGTTCGTGGTCGACACCGACAAGCCCGGTTTCCACCGCGGCAAGACCGAGCCCAAGCTCGGCATCCGCGCCTCGGCCACCTGCGAGATCGAGTTCCAGGACTACGTGGCGACCCCGGACGAGATCCTGGGCGCACCGGGCGAGGGCTTCAAGATCGCGATGAGCGTGCTCGACGCCGGCCGCATCGGCATCGCCTCGCAGGCGATCGGCATCGCCCGCGCCGCCTACCAGGCCACCCTGGACTACGTGAAGGAGCGCAAGGCGTTCGGCTCGCCGATCGGCGCGTTCCAGATGACCCAGGCCAAGATCGCCGACATGAAGTGCAAGCTCGACGCCTCGCTGTTGCTGACGCTGCGCGCGGCGTGGCTGAAGGGGCAGGGCAAGCGCTTCACCACCGAGGCCTCGGTGGCCAAGCTCACCGCCTCCGAGGCGGCGATGTGGATCACCCACCAGGCGGTGCAGATCCACGGCGGCATGGGCTATTCGAAGGAGATGCCGCTGGAGCGCTACTTCCGCGACGCCAAGATCACCGAGATCTACGAAGGCACGTCCGAGATCCAGCGCCTGGTGATCGCCCGCAACGAGACCGGGCTGCGCTGAAGAGCCGGGAATCGAGAATCGGCAGTAGGCAATCGGGCCAGCGCTGCCACAGGCAGCGCTGGGACCGAGAGAACAAAAAAAGCGGCCGTCATGGCCGCTTTTTTGTTTGCATCAGGAACCCGAGGATTTCAAGGGCCGGGGATTCTGACGAATCCCCAATCCCGAATCCCCAATCCCGGCCCCTCACCGATCCGGCTGATTCCGCGACTGCCCTTCCTGCTGCAGCGCCGCGTATTCCTTCGACGGCTCGTCCAGCTTGTCGCCGAGCATGCGCCGCACCACCACGAAGAACAGCGGGATGAACAGCACGCCGAGCACGGTGGCGAACACCATGCCGCCGATCACGCCGGTGCCGATCGAGTGGCGCGCGTTGGCGCCGGCGCCGGTGGAGATCGCCATCGGCAGCACGCCGAGGATGAACGCGAACGAGGTCATCAGGATCGGGCGGAAGCGCAGGTGCGCCGCCTCGGTGGCCGCCTCGCGCAAGGTCTTGCCCGCCGCGCGCTGCTCCACCGCGAATTCCACGATCAGGATCGCGTTCTTCGCCGCCAGGCCGATCACCGTGATCAGGCCGATCTTGAAGTAGATGTCGTAGGGCAGGCCGCGCAGCAGCGAGAAGGTGACCGCGCCGAGCACGCCGATCGGCACCACCAGCAGCACCGACACCGGGATCGACCAGCTCTCGTACAGCGCCGCCAGGCACAGGAACACCACCACGATCGACAGCACCAGCAGCAGCGTGGCGCTGTTGCCGGCGATGATCTCCTGGTAGGACATGCCGCTCCAGTCGAAGCCGAAGCCCGGCGGCAGGTCGGTGTTGACGATCTCCTCCATCGCGCTCATCGCCTGGCCGGAACTGCCGCCCGGGGCCGGATTGCCGACCACGTTGACCGCCGAATAGCCGTTGTAGCGGCTCAGCGACGGCGAGCTGTAGATCCAGTTCGACTTCACCACCGTGCTCAGCGGGATCATCTGCGGCAGGCCGTCGCTGTCGGTGGCGCTGCTGCTGGGCACGTAGAAGTTGCTCAGCGACTCCGGTCCGGTGCGGAAAGGCGCGTCGGCCTGCATGTTGACGCGCTTGATGCGGCCTTCGTAGAAGAAGTCGTTGACGTATACCGGCGCCAGCATCATCTGGATCGACTGGTAGATGTCGCTGACCGACAGGCCCATCGACTGCGCCTGCACGCGGTCCACGCTCAGCTGCAGCTGCGGCGCGTTCTCCAGGCCGTTGGGGCGCACCCCGGCCAGCGCGTCCTGGCGCGCGGCGGCCTTGCCGAGCAGGATGTTGCGCGCCTGCGTCAGCGCTTCCTCGCCGGCGCCGGTGCGGTCCTGCAGCCACATGTCGAAGCCGCCGAACTGGCCCAGGCCGTTCACCGTGGGCAGGTTGACCACGAAGATCTGCGCGCCCTTGATGCCGTAGAACATCCCGTTCAACTGCTGGATCAGGTCGGTGGCGGTGACGTCGCGGTCGGCCCACGGCTTGAGCCGGATGAAGCCCATGCCGACGTTCTCGCCGCGGCCCAGGAAGCTGAAGCCGGCCACCTGCAGCATGCCTTCCACGGCCTTCTGCTGCTCGAGCACGCCGCGCATCTGCGTGAACACCTCGTTGGTGCGGCCGACCGTGGCGCCCGGCGGCAGCTGCACGATCGCCAGCGCGAAGCCCTGGTCTTCCTCGGGCAGGAAGCTGCTCGGCATGCGCGTGAACAGGAAGCCGCACAGCACCACCAGCAACGCGAACACCGCCATCCAGCGCGGCGCGCGGCGGATGGTGCCGCCGACCGCGCCGACGTAGCGGTGCGACAGCTTGTCGTAGTACTTGTTGAAGGTGCGGTACACCCAGTTCGGGTTCTCGTTGTGGGTGGCCTTCAGGAACGCCGCGCACAGCGCCGGGGTGAAGCTCAGCGCCAGGAACGCCGAGAACCCCATCGCCATGGCGATGGTGATCGCGAACTGCTTGTAGATCGCGCCGGCCGCGCCGGGCTGCATCGCCGAGGGGATGAACACCGCCGCCAGCACCACGGTGATCGCCACCACCGCGCCGGTGATCTGGGTCATCGCCTTCTGCGTGGCCGCCTTCGGCGCCATGTGCTCTTCGGACATGATGCGTTCGACGTTCTCGATCACCACGATCGCATCGTCGACCACGATGCCGATCGCCAGCACCATCGCGAACAGGGTCAGCTGGTTGATGGTGAAGCCGATCACCCACATGCCCAGGAAGGTGCCCAGCAAGGCCACCGGGATCACCAGGGTGGGGATGATGGTGGCGCGGAAGTTCTGCAGGAACACCAGCATCACCAGGAACACCAGCACGATCGCCTCGATCAGGGTCTTGACCACTTCCTCGATCGAGATCCGCACGAAGGTGGTGCTCTCGTACGGGGTGAACCAGGTCACCCCCTGCGGGAAGCTGGGCTGCAGCTCGTCCATCTTGGCCTTGACCGCCTCGGTCACGCTCAGCGCGTTGGCGCCGGGCAGCAGCTGGATCGCGAACGCGCCGGTCGGCTTGCCGTTGTACTGGGTGTCCACGCCGAAGCTGGTCGGGCCGAACGCGACCCGCGCCACGTCCTTCAGCCGCACCACGCTGCCGTTGCTGTCCGCGCGCAGGATGATGTTCTCGAATTGCTCGGGCGAGCTGAAGCGGCCTTCGGCGGTGACCGTGGCGGTGAACGACTGCCCGGACGGGGCCGGATCCGAGCCGATCGAGCCGGCGGCGAACTGCACGTTCTGCGCGCTGATCGCGTTGTACACCTGGCTCGGCGACAGGTGGTAACCCTGCAGCTTCTCGGGATTGAGCCAGATGTCCATCGCGTATTCGGCGCCGAACTGCTGGGTGCTGCCGACGCCGGGCACGCGCGAGATCTGCTCCAGCACGCGCGAGCCGACGATGTCGTTGAGCGCGCTGCGGTCGATCGAGGGGTTCTCCGAACGCAAGGCGATCACGCTGAGGAAGCCGGCGTTGGCCTTGGCCACCACCACGCCCTGCGCGGTCACTTCCGAGGGCAGGCGCGGCGTCGCCAGCGACACCTTGTTCTGCACCTGCACCTGGGCGATGTCGGCATTGGTGCCGGTCTCGAAGGTCAGGGTGACGGTGGCGGTGCCGCTGGAGGAGGACGAGGAGCTGAAATACAGCAGGTGATCGATGCCGGTCAGCTGCTGCTCGATCACCTGGGTGACCGAGCGTTCGGTGGTGTCGGCGCTGGCGCCGGGGTAGGTCGCGGTGACGGTGACCTGCGGCGGCGCGATCGAGGGATAGGACTCGACGCCGAGGTTGAGGATGGCGATCACGCCGCTGAGCGAGATCAGGATCGCCACCACCCAGGCGAAGACCGGGTGTTCGATGAAGAACTTAGGCATGGCGGGGGTCCGTTACTGCTGCTCGGGCTTGGAATCGGCCGCGGCGGCCGGCGTGTCGCCGTTCGCTGCGCCCTGCGGTTGGCCGGCGGCCTTGTCCTGCGGCGCGGCGCCAGCGGCAGCCTGGCCCTGCGGCGCGGCAGCGCCCGGGGCCTGGCCCGGTGCGCCTGCCGGGGCGCCCGGCGTCCACGGCGTGGCCTTGGCAGGCGCGCCTTCCTTGGCCTTCTGCAGGCCGGAGACGATGACCTGGTCGCCGGCCGCCAGGCCGGAGCTGATGATCCACTTGCCGTCCTGCTGGCCGACCGTGACCACGTCCTTGCGCGCGACCTTGCTGTCCTTGCCGACCACCAGCGCATAGGCGCCCTTGGCATCGCGCTGGATCGCTTCCTGCGGGATCAGGTAGGCGTTGTTGCGCTGGCCCAGGTTGGCGGCGAAGCTCACGAACGCACCAGGCAGCAGCACCCGGTCCGGATTCGGCAGCAGCGCGCGCAGGGTCACCGAGCCGGTGCTCGGATCGACCGCGGTATCGGAGAAGTCCAGCGTGCCGGACTGGGCGTAGGTGCTGCCGTCGCCGAGCTTGACCTGCACGGTGGACTTGCCTTCAGCGTTCAGGGCCACGTTGCCCTGGGTCTGCGCCTGGCGCAGCTGCGCCAGTTCGTCCGAACTCATCGAGAAGTTCACGTACAGCGGGTCGAGCTGGTCGATCGTGGTCAGCAGGGTGGTGTCGCCCTGGCCGACCAGCGCGCCTTCGGTGACCTGCTGCTTGCCGGCGCGGCCGGCGATCGGCGCGGTGACGGTGGCATAGCCCAGGTTGATGCGCGCGGTTTCCACCGCGGCGCGCGCCTGCTGCACGGAGGCGGCGGAGGTGCGCTCGGTGGCTTCGGCGGTGTCCAGGTCGGACTTGGACACGTAGGACTGCGGGGCCAGGCTGCGCGCGCGGTTGGCGGCGACCTTGGCGTTGGCGTAGGTCGCCTCGGCCGAGGCCAGCTGGCCCTGCGCCGAGGCCAGCGAGGCGCGCAGCGGCGCCGGATCGATCTGGAACAGCGGCTGGCCTTCCTTCACGTCGGTGCCTTCGGTGTACAGGCGCTTCTCCAGCACCCCGGCCACGCGTGCGCGCACGTCGGCGCTGCGGTAGGCGGACAGGCGGCCGACCATGTCGCGCTGCAGCGGCAGGGTCTGCGGCTTGGCCTCCAGCACGCCCACGTCCGGCGGCGGCATGGCCTGCTGTTCCTGTTTCTTGCAGGACGCCAACACCACCACGACGGCGCAGGCCAGGGCGAGGGAACGCAACGGGGAGGTCATCGGGTGGTACTCCGGTCTGGTGTTGAAAACGAAAGGGAAGGGGGCGCGGCGAATGCGCGCAGAAAACCGTCGACGGCGAATTCGGCCCAGGCGCGCTGCGCGGCGGCGTCGCTGCGATGGGCGGTATGGAAGCGCTGCCGCTCGAAATCCATGCCGACGATCATGCTCAGCAGCAGTTCGGCCATGAAGTGCGGATCGTCATGGCGCAGCTGGCCGGCGGCGACCGCCAGCTGCAGGCGCTCGCTCAGGCGCTGCATCAGCGCCTGCGCGCTGTCGCGGAACAGGGCGCGGGCCTGCTCGGGGAAGTGCCGCGATTCGGCCGCGATCAGCTGGCAGCTCTGCAGCACGCGCGGTTCGGACAGCTGTTCCAGGTGCTCGCGGGCGAAGCGCACCAGGCTGCCGCGCAGTTCGCCCTGGGCCGGGCCCAGATGCGTGGTGCTCAGTTCCATGTGGTCCTGCATCACCCGTTGCAGCAGGTCCTGCTTGCTGCGGTAGCGGCTGTACAGGGTCTGCTTGGAACAGCCGGCGCGCGCGGCCACCGCGTCCATGCTCAGGCGCATCCCTTCCTCCGCCAACAGCTCGCGCACGGCGGCATACACGCGCTGATCGCGCGCCTGGGGCAGGCGTGACTGGGCAGGGGAGGCGCTCATTGAATGTGGACTATACCGTCCAGTTTAGAATTGGAACAGCCTTGACAGCGCCGCGCCGATCGCGACAGGCCAGGGCAACGGCGACGCTCCGCCGTGGGAAGTTATGCCGGCGTGACGGCGGCGCCCGCGCGACTTTGCCCGATCTGGCGTGTGCCCGCATTCCCCATCCCGGTTTGCGCCATGCAGCAAGGTAGTTGAACGCGCCACCGGTACAATTCTGGCTTTCCCAACGAGCATCGTTGTTGCTCCCCGTCATGAAACCCAAATCAGACGCCTCCCGTTCCAGCAAGTCCTCGGCCGCCGCCACCAGCAAGTCCGCGTCCAAGCCCGTTCCCGCTTCGTCCAGGCCCGCCGCGGCGGCGTCCGCCAGGAAGGCCAAGCCCGCGCCGGTCGCCGGCAAGCGCGGCGCGGCGCCGGTGCCGGCCACTGCGCAGGTGATCGATGCGGCGCCGGCCGCGACCGGTTTCAGCCTGGAGCCGGTGTACGCGGCGTTGCGCAAGCGCTACCCGGCCGCGCGCCAGGCCGAGGCGCAGGTGTTCGCCGAACAGTTCTACAAGCGCATGGAGGAGGACGAGTTCCCCCACCACAGCGCGCCGGAATGGGCCGCGCTGGCGGCGTCGATGCTGGAATTCGCGCGCAAGCGCAAGCCGGGCACGGTCAACGTGCGGGTGTTCAATCCGAGCCTGAAGGAGGATGGCTGGGAGTCCTCGCGCACGGTGCTGCAGATCGTCAACGACGACATGCCGTTCCTGGTGGATTCGGTGAGCATGGCGCTGTCGGAACTGGGCATCGGCGTGCACGTGCTCGGCCATCCGGTGCTGCGCATGAGCCGCGACAAGAGCGGCAAGCTGGAGACGGTGGGCGAGGGCAAGCCGGAATCGCTGATGCTGCTGGAGATCGACCGGCAGCCGCCGGAGGACATGCCGCGGGTCGATGCGGCGATCCAGCGCATCCTCGGCGAGGTGCGCAACATCGTGCGCGACTGGAGCGGCATGCGCGAGAAGATGCTGACCCTGGCCGACGACCTGACCACGCGGCGCCTGCCGGTGGACGACAAGGGCCGGCGCGAGGCGCAGGAGTTCCTGCGCTGGGCCGCTGCCGACCACTTCACCTTCTTCGGCTACCGCGAGTACCGGGTCGAGAAGCAGGGCGGCGAAGACGTGCTGGCGCCGCTGGAGGACAGCGGCCTGGGCCTGCTGCGCGGCCACGACAAGTCGCCGGCGCGGCCGGTGCGCACCCTGGCCGCGCACGGCCTCAGCGAATCGGGCATCAAGGAAGCGCTGATCCTGACCAAGACCAATGCGCGCTCGCGGGTGCACCGCAGCGGCTACATGGACTACATCGGCGTGCTGGAATTCGACGCCAAGGGCCGCATCGTCGCCGAGCAGCGCTTCCTCGGCCTGTTCACCTCCAGCGCCTACAACCGCCGGCCGTGGGAGATCCCGCTGGTGCGCGAGCGCCACGACTACGTGATGCGCAGCTCCGGGCTGACCCCGAGCAGCCACAGCGGCAAGGCATTGCGCCACATCCTGGAGACGCTGCCGCGCGAGGAGCTGTTCCAGTCCAACGAGGAAGAGCTGTACCGCACCGCGATGGGCATCCTCGGCCTGCAGGAGCGGGTGCGCAGCCGCCTGTTCCTGCGCCGCGACAAGTACGGCCGCTTCATCTCCGCACTGGTCTACATCCCGCGCGAGCGCTTCAACACCGACGTGCGCCTGCGCATCGAGGCGCTGCTGAAGGACGCGCTGCACGGCGAGTACATCGACTCCAGCGTGGTGCTGGGCGAATCGCCGCTGGCGCAGCTGCACCTGATCGTGCGGCCCAAGCCCGGCGAAGCGCTGGAATTCGACACCACCGAACTGGAATCGCGCCTGGCGCACCTGCTGCGCAACTGGCAGGACGACCTGCGCGAGGCGCTGGTGGCCAGCCGCGGCGAGCGCGACGGCCTGCGCCTGGCGGCCAGCTACGGCCGCGCGCTGCCGGCCGGCTACATCGAGGAATCGACCGCGCAGATCGCCGCGCGCGACGTCGAGCGCCTGGCCGCGCTGCGCGGTCCCGACGACCTGCACCTGAGCCTGCAGTCGCTGCGCCGCGACGGCGCCGACAGCCTGCGCCTGAAGCTGTACCGGCAGCGCGACGACCTGCCGCTGTCGGACGTGCTGCCGATGATGGAGAACCTGGGCCTGCGGGTGATCTCCGAGCGCCCGTACCGGCTCACCGTGGACGGCACGCCGCTGTACATCCAGGACTTCGAAGTGGAGCCGCTGGCCGGCAGCATCGACGTGGCCCGCGCCGACGCGCCGCTGTGCGAGGCGTTCGTGCGCATCTGGCGCGGCGACGCCGAGAACGACGGCTTCAACCGCCTGATCGTCGGCGCCGGCCTGGGCTGGCGCCAGGTGGCGATCCTGCGCGGCTACTGCAAGTACCTGCTGCAGACCGGCGTGCCGTTCTCGCAGGCCTATGTGGAAGAGACCTGCAGCCGCTATCCGCTGCTGGCGCGGCTGCTGGTGGAACTGTTCGAGGCGCGCTTCGATCCGGCCACCGGCAGCGAGAGCAAGGCGCAGATCGCCGATGGCCAGGCCGCCCTGTCGGCGCAGCTGACCCTGCTGGCGGCCGGCGACGACGCCGCGCTGAAGGCGCTGCAGCCGGTGATCGACGCGCGCCGCGGCGACCGCGCCGCACAGCTGGAGGCGGCCGGCGCCGCGCTGCTGAAGCTGTTCGACCAGGTCGCCAGCCTCGACGAGGACCGCATCCTGCGCAGCTTCAAGGGCGTGATCCAGGCGACCCTGCGCACCAGCTACTACCAGACCGGCAAGGACGGCCAGCCGGGCCACTGCATCAGCTTCAAGCTCGATTCGGCCAAGGTGCCGGAGCTGCCCAAACCGCGTCCGTACCGCGAGATCTTCGTGTACGGCCCGCGCGTGGAAGGCGTGCACCTGCGCTTCGGCGCGGTGGCGCGCGGCGGCCTGCGCTGGTCCGACCGGCGCGAGGATTTCCGCACCGAGGTGCTGGGCCTGGTCAAGGCGCAGATGGTCAAGAACACGGTGATCGTGCCGGTCGGCGCCAAGGGCGGCTTCTTCTGCAAGCGCTCCCCGGTCGGCGGCGACCGCGACGCGGTGCTGGCCGAGGGCATCGCCTGCTACAAGCTGTTCATCCAGGGCCTGCTCGACATCACCGACAACATCGTCGGCGGCAAGATCGTGGCGCCGCCGCAGGTGGTGCGCCACGACCAGGACGATCCGTACCTGGTGGTCGCCGCAGACAAGGGCACCGCCACGTTCTCCGACATCGCCAACGGGCTGGCGATCGACCATGGCTTCTGGCTCGGCGACGCGTTCGCCTCCGGCGGCTCGGTCGGCTACGACCACAAGGGCATGGGCATCACCGCGCGCGGCGCCTGGGAGTCGGTCAAGCGCCATTTCCGCGCGCTGGGCCGCGACTGCCAGAGCGAGGACTTCAGCGTGGTCGGCATCGGCGACATGTCCGGCGACGTGTTCGGCAACGGCATGCTGCTGTCGCGGCACATCCGCCTGCTGGCCGCGTTCGACCACCGCCACATCTTCCTGGATCCGGCCCCGGACGCCGCCGCCTCGTTCGCCGAGCGCGAGCGCCTGTTCAAGCTGCCGCGCTCCAGCTGGGCCGACTACGACGCCAGGCTGATCAGCGCCGGTGGCGGCATCTATCCGCGCACGCTGAAGTCGATCGAGATCAGCGCGCCGGTGCGCGAGGCGCTGGGCCTGGAGGCGGGGGTCAGGCAGCTCTCGCCGAACGAGCTGATGAACGCGATCCTCAAGGCGCCGGTGGACCTGTTCTGGAACGGCGGCATCGGCACCTACGTCAAGGCGGCGAGCGAGAGCCATGGCGACGTCGGCGACCGCGCCAACAACGGCCTGCGCGTCAACGGCGGCGAGCTGCGCTGCAGGATCGTCGGCGAAGGCGGCAACCTGGGCCTGACCCAGCTCGGCCGCATCGAGGCCGCGCAGGCCGGGGTGCTGCTCAACACCGACTTCATCGACAACTCGGCCGGCGTGGACACCTCCGACCACGAGGTCAACATCAAGATCCTGCTCAACGACGTGGTGCAGGCCAAGAAGCTGACCGTGGCGGCGCGCAACACGCTGCTGGCGTCGATGACCGACGAGGTCGCCGAGCTTGTGCTGTGGGACAACATCCGCCAGAACCAGGCGCTGAGCCTGATGGAACGGATGAGCGTCAAGCGCCTGGGCTCCAAGCAGCACTTCATCCGCACCCTGGAAGCGCAGGGCCTGCTCGACCGGCAGATCGAATACCTGCCCTCGGACGCGGAGATCTCCGCGCGCAAGGCGCGCGGCCAGGGCCTGACCCGGCCGGAGCTGGCGGTGCTGCTGTCCTACTCCAAGCTGGTCGCGTTCCAGCAGCTGCTGGAATCGGACATCCCCGAGGACCCTTACCTGTCCAAGGAGCTGCAGCGCTACTTCCCGCAGCCGCTGCAGAAGAAGTACGCCGATGCGATGGAGCGGCACCGGCTCAAGCGCGAGATCATCGCCACCGCGGTCACCAACACCACCATCAACCGCATGGGCGCGACCTTCCTGATGCGCATGCAGGAAGACACCGGGCGCAGCATCGGCGAGGTCGCCAAGGCCTATACCATCAGCCGCGAGACGCTGGATGCGCGCGCGCTGTGGACGCAGATCGACGCGCTGGACGGGCAGGTGCCGGAGTCGGTGCAGATCGATGCGCTGGAAGTGATCTGGAAGCTGCAGCGCGCGTTCGTGCGCTGGCTGCTGTTCCGTCCCGGCCCGATGCCCGGCATCACCGCGGCGGTGGAGCGCTACCACGAGCCGTTCAACGACATCCGCGTCGCCTCCGGCGTGTTGCCGGACGCGCAGCGCCCGCTGTACGAGGCGCTGGTGCAGGAGTGGCAGGACAAGGGCCTGCCGCCGGCGCTGGCGCAGCAGCTGTCGGAACTGCGCTTCCTGGAGCCGGCGTTCGACATCATCGAGATGGCGCGCACCCGCAAGCTCAAGCCGGTGGAGGTGTCGAAGGTGCACTTCCGCCTCGGCGAGGCCTTGCAGTTGCCGTGGATCTTCGAGCAGATCGACGCACTGGAGGTCAACGGCCGCTGGCATGCGGTGGCCCGCGGCGTGCTGCGCGACGAGCTGGCCAAGCACCACAGCGCGCTGGCCGGGCAGGCCCTGGCGTTGCCGGGCGCCAATGCCGAGGCCAAGGTGCAGCAGTGGCTGCAGCGCGACGACAGCAGCCTGCGCTTCACCTTGAACATGCTGCAGGAACTGTCGGCGCAGAAGTCGCTGGACTACCCGACGGTGTCGGTGGCGGTGCAGCGGCTCGGGCAACTGGCGGCGCACGGGGTGTGACCCGTGCGCGGGTCCGCGTCGCGGGCCCGGCGCGCAGATCGGCCGCGCCGGGTCATGCGATCCGGTCGCTGCGGCTGCGGCCATGCCTCCTTCGCAGAAGGGGCGTGGTCGCAGGCGTCGCGCCTGTCGCGATGCCGGCGCACCTCGCGTGATGCGGAGCGGCACGTCCGCGATGGCGGGGCCGTTCGCCCCGGCATTGGCGTGTCCGGTTCCCTGCGCACGCTCCACTTTGCTTTCCGCGGCTTCGCGCCGGCAGGGACCATGCTCCACCTTCTGATTCCCGCGCTCGTCGTGCTGCTGCTGGTGCTGCTGGCGCGCCGTCCCTCGCTGGAGGTGCGGCTGCAACGTGCGTTGCAGCAACAGCGGCAAGGCAACCTGGCGCCGCTGCGCGCGCTGTCCAGGAAATCCCTCGGCGATGCCGCGTATGCCTTGTTTCTGCACCTGGATGCCAGCGGCGAGCAGGCCGCGGCGCTGGCTGCGTTGAAGCGCGCGGTCTATGCCCGCACCTGGCTGGACAATCGCTTCAGCATCGCCTATCGGGAATATGGCCGCCGCTGCTTTCTGGGCGTCGGCACCGAGCCGGATCATGCCGCGCTGCTGGCGCAGTGGGGCGCGCGTGGCTGGCGCGAGGGCGAGGGCTGGGAACCCGAACTGGCCTGGATCCAGGCCTTCGGCCCGCAGCCGTGCAGGGACGTCGCGCGCGCCTGGTACTGGTTGTGTCTGGCCGACGCGCGGCGGGGCGAGGGCATGGGCGACATCGCGTCCGCGCCATTGGCGCAGCAGGTGCGCGAACACCTGGTCGCCGTCGTGCCGGCGTCGGTGCGCCAGGACATGCAGGCGCAGGCCGCGCGCACCGTCTACGACGATTTCGTGTCCGGACGCTAGCCTCGGCACCGACCGCGCGCGCGCGGGTAACGGCGTGCCGGGTATGATCGGGCCATGAACGTTCCTGTCCTGCCGTCTTCCCCCCGCATCTGTTTTCTCGCCAGCACCGCGCCGCCGGCGCTGGCGGCGCGCGACCAGCTGATCGCGCGCTATGGCGACCATGCGCCGGCCGAGGCCGATGTGCTGTGCGCGCTCGGCGGCGACGGCTTCATGCTGCAGACCCTGCACCGCCACGGCGGGCTGGGCAAGCCGGTGTTCGGCATGAAGCTGGGCACGGTCGGCTTCCTGATGAACCAGTATCTGGACGACGACCTGGTGGCGCGCCTGGCGCAGGCCGAGCCGGCCAAGCTGCGGCCGCTGGAGATGCTGGCGCAGACCGAATCCGGCACCACCACCGGTTCGCTGGCCTACAACGAAGTGTCGCTGCTGCGGCAGACCCGCCAGGCCGCGCATGTCAGCATCGACCTCAACGGCCAGACCCGGGTCGACGAACTGATCTGCGACGGGGTGATGGTGGCCACGCCGGCCGGCAGCACCGCCTACAACTCCTCGGCGCACGGTCCGATCCTGCCGCTGGGCTCGCACACGCTGGCGCTGACCCCGATCGCGCCGTACCGGCCGCGGCGCTGGCGCGGCGCGATCCTCAAGGCCGACATCGAGGTGCGCCTGCGCGTGCTCGATCCGTACAAGCGCCCGGTCAGCGTCACCGCCGACTCGCACGAGACCCGCGACGTGGTCGAAGTCACCATCCGCGAATCGCGCGACCGCCTGGTCACGCTGCTGTTCGATCCGGAACACAACCTGGAGGAGCGGATCTTGAGCGAGCAATTTATGGTTTGAAAGCGGGGATTCGTGATTGGGGATTGGGGATTCGCAACCGCGGATCTGCCGCCCCGGCGCTTTACTCTTTTACGATCCGATCCAGCTAGCCGCTTTTGCCAATCCCGAATCCCCAATTCCGAATCCCTGCCCAAATGTCCGACAACTCCCCCCGCCTGCTCACCGTCGCGATCACCTCGCGCGCCCTGTTCGATCTGGAAGAGGGCCATGCGCTGTTCGAGCAGCAGGGGGTGGAGGCGTACAGCGCGTACCAGCGCGAACGCGAGGACGACGTGCTCGCGCCCGGCGTGGCGTTCCCGGTGGTGCGCAAGCTGCTGGCGCTGAACCAGGGCACGCCGCCGGAGACGCCGCCGGTGGAGGTGATCCTGCTGTCGCGCAATTCCGCCGATACCGGGCTGCGCATCTTCAATTCGATCCAGCACTACGGGCTGGGCATCGTCCGCGCCACCTTCACCTCCGGCGAGGCCACCTGGCCCTACGTCAAGCCGTTCGGCACCGACCTGTTCCTGTCGGCCAATCCGGAATCGGTGCGGCGCGCGCTCAGCCACGGCATCGCCGCGGCCACGATCCTGCCCAAGCCGCCGGGCGAGCATGCGCAGGAGGCCGCCGCCGCGGCCGGGGCGATCGATTCCGAGCGCCTGTCCACGCAGCTGCGCATCGCCTTCGACGGCGATGCGGTGATCTTCGGCGACGAGGGCGAGCGCTTCTCGCGCGAGCAGGGCGTGGAGGCGTTCGGCCGCTACGAGCGCGAGAACGCGCGCGAGCCGCTGACCGGCGGGCCGTTCCGCAACTTCCTGTCCGCGCTGCATGCCTTGCAGGCCGCGTTCCCGGCCGGCGAGGCCTCGCCGATCCGCACCGCGCTGGTCACCGCGCGCTCGGCGCCGGCGCACGAGCGGGTGATCCGCACGCTGCGCGAGTGGGGCGTGCGCCTGGACGAGGCGCTGTTCCTCGGCGGCCGCCACAAGGGGCCGTTCCTGCAGGCGTTCGGCGCCGACATCTTCTTCGACGACTCGCAGCACAACATCGACAGCGCCGCGCGCGAACGCGTGGCCGCCGGGCACGTGCCGCACGGCGTGGCCAACCTCATCGCCAAGCCGTGAGCGCGGCCTCCGGCGGCAGCGGCGGCGCAGGCGGTCGCTGGGCCACGCTGCGCCAGCTGCTGCGGCCCGGCCGCGCGCAGGCGGTGCGCCCGGGGCGGCCGTACCTGGAGCGCGGCTGGCGCTACACCAGCCTGCAGTTCAAGGGCGAGGTGACGCAGAGCCGGATGCTCACCTGGTGGCCGCACGTGCTGGAGGTGGGCTATACCCGCAGCATGCTCGGCGCGCTGCTGCTGCGGCCGGATCCGCGCTGCATCGGCATCGTCGGCCTGGGCGGCGGATCGCAGGCCAAGTTCTGCTATCGGCACCTGCCGCAGGCGCGGATCGAGGCGATCGAGGCCGATGCCGACGTGCTGGCGCTGCGCGACGCCTTCCACATCCCGGCCGACGACGCGCGCTTCCAGGCGCTGCACGGCGACGGCGCGCAGCTGCTGCCGCAGCGCCGCGGCCGCTACGATCTGCTGCTGCTCGATGCCTACGACGCCGAGGGCATCCCCGCGGCGATGCGCACGCGCGGCTTCTACGAGGCCTGCCACGCCGCGCTGGCCGCCGGCGGCGTGCTGGCGGTGAACCTGTACGACACCGACACCCGCCAGCACGTGGCGCACCTGCGCAAGATCTTCGGCGGGCGTGTGCTGCGCATGGACGAGCCGGAGCTGGACAACCATGTGGTGTTCGCCTGGACCGGCGATCCGTCGGCGCTGGACGTGCGCGCGGCGCTGGCGCAGCTGCCGTGGTCGGCGCGCTGGCAGCTGCGGCCGACGTTCCGGCGCCTGCAGCAGGCGTTCGCGACGACCGCCTGGCGCCGCTGAGCGGCGTCGCTGCCACATGCCGCCCGTCACTGTGGGAGTGGCTTCAGTCGCGACGGGCGGAGGCGGATACCATCTTGGTTCGGGTGCTTTATTGGGGCGGATGCATCGAGCAGTCGGGACTGAAGTCCCTCCCATAGTGAACCCAGCCGGCTTGCCGCAGCTCCTTGTTGGAGCGACTTCAGTCGCGACGAGCAGAGTTGGAAGCCGCTGTGGTTTCGGCAATCTGTGGGTGGGTGTAAAGCCTGCACCCATCGGATTGGTCGCAAGCTTTCTGTAGTGACTCTGGGTGGCCTCGGGCCATCAGTCGCGATTGAAGACTTCTTCCGGCGCCGATGTCGCGGCTCAAGCCGCTCCTACAACGGCAGCAGGATGTTGCTGAGCTTCCAGCGCAGCCCGTCGCGGGTGAACACGCAGGGCACCGCGGTGCCGTCGGCGGTGTGGATGGTGGCGACGAAGCGCGAGGTCGATTCGAAGCGGTGTTCGGCCTGCCGCAGCGGTTGCGGCGGCCGCGGCGCGGCGTAGGTGTCGCCGCCCACGGTGTCGCCGCGGGCGCGTTTCCACAGCGCATCGCCCTGCAGCAGGGCGCCGATCCCGGCCGGGGTGACCATCGCATCCACGCCCATGCCGCTGACGCTGCCGGCCAGCGACAGCAGCGCGCCGCCGAACAGGCCGGCCTGCAGGTCCGGACCGGCGTGGCGTAGCAGCGCATCGTCGACCTGCGCCTTCAGGTTGACCCGCAGGGTGGGGAAGTCGACGTAGCGCTCCAGCGCCGCCGCATCGCGCTGTTCCAGCGCCTGGCTGATCCCGCGGATCGCCAGGTACGGCCCGGCCACGACGTAGCCGCCGAGCGCGAGCAGGGCGAGGAACAGCACGGCCAGCCATTTTTTCATTGTGTGCCTCGGTACGGGTGCACGCTTTCTGTAGGAGCGGCTTCAGCCGCGACGGGCGTTACCGATGATGCCTGTCGCGGCCGAAGCCGCTCCTGCAGGGAAAGCGGACTGCCTCAGAATTCCAGATCCAGCGCCGCGCACAAATAGTCCACGAACGGCCCCAGCGTCTGCAGGTCGGCGGCCACCAGCGCGCGCAGTTTCGGCCCGGTCATGGTGGCGTCGTCGAGCTGGCGCCAGAACACCCAGTTCTTGTGCTTGAGGTCGTCGATGAACTCGAACTCGGCCGGGAAGCCGCGCGGCGGCCGCACCAGCACTTCGCTGGCCTCGAAATCGAAGCGGCGGCGCAGCTTCGGCGCATGCGCGGCGGCCTTCCAGCTGCCCGGGTTGTCGAAGATGAACTGGCGCACCTTGCGCTGCGTGTCCGGTTCCGGGTGCCACAGCCCGGCGCCGACGAAGCTCTCGCCCGGCTGCAGGTGGAGGTAGAACGACGGCGCGGGCACCTGCTTGCGCCGCTCGTGGAACAGGCGTGCGCCCTGCCAGGTCTTGTACGGCGACTTGTCGTGGGAGAAGCGCGCGTCGCGGTGGATGCGGAACAGCGAGCCGCCGACGCCGCGCGGGTCGGAGCGGAAATGCTCGCTGACCTGGGCCAGGTCCGGCTGCAGGTCGGTGATCAGGCGCAGGAACGGCTGGCGCACGTGCTCCTCGTACTTGTGCCGGTTGTCGTTGAACCAGGCCTTGTCGTTGTGCCGCGCCAGGGCACGCAGGAACTTGAAGCTGGCGTCGCTGAAATAACTGGTCATAAGGTGCGTTGCAGGTCTTGGCCCCAGGCGGCCAGCTGGTCGAGCAGAGCCTGCTTGGTAGCATCGTTGGGGTGAGCCAGGCGTAAATCGGCCAGCTGTGCGTAGTAGCCGTCGAAGTTCAGCTCCGACAGGCCGCTGTCGTCGACCAGGCGCCGGCGCCGGTAGTCGTCCCAGCGGCCCTGCTCGGCGATGGACAGGGTCTGCGGCCAGTTGCGCGCGCGGTAGCGGAACAGCAGCTCGGGCAGGCGCGGATCGCGGAAGCCCTGTTCCAGCGGCGCCAGCTGCGCCGGCGGGGTGGCGCGCACCTGCGCCATCGCGCGCTTGTCGGCGTCGGCCAGGAAACCGTCGTACAGCGAAGCATCGGCGTCGGCCGGGGCCGCCGCGCGTTCGCTGCCGAACACGCGGCGCACCTTCTCGGCCAGCTCCGGACCGGCCTCGCGCAGGCGCGCGGCCTTGGCCAGGATCTGCGCCGGATCGATCTGCAGGCGGGCGAAGTCGGGCTCGCGCAGGTGCGCCCAGGCGACCAGGGCCGGCGCCTTGTTCAGGTGCACTTCCTTCAACGGGATGCGCTGCTCGCCCTCGGGCAGGTCGGCCTGCGGCGTGTACAGGCGGTCGGCGATCTGCTCCGGCGTGTAGCGCAGCAGCGGCTCGATGTCGCCTTCCAGGTCGAACACCAGCACCCGGCTGTCGATGCGCGGATGCCGCGCCAGCGGCAGCACCGGCGCCGCGCACAGGCGCGCGGCCGGATAGCGCATCGACACGTGCAGTACCGGCTGCATCGCCACCACGTCGAGCAGGCCGCCGCAGAAACGCTTGTCGCGCAGCTTCAGCGCGTAGTCCCACAGCCGCGGCTGGCGCTCGCGGAAGTGCCGCGCCATGCCGATGGTGGCGTACACGTCGGACAGCGCCTCGTGCGCGTCGCCGTCGCGCACCCCGTTGGCCAGCGCCAGCTGCTCCAGCTTGAACGAGGTGGCGCCGTCCTCGCGCTGCGGCCAGACGATGCCTTCGGGCCGCAGCGCGTGCATCAGCCGCAGCATGTCCAGCAGGTCCCAGCGCGAATTGCCGCCGCGCCACTCGCGCTCGTACGGGTCGTGGAAATTGCGGAACAGGCCGTGGCGCACGAACTCGTCGTCGAAGCGCAGCGAGTTGTAGCCGAGCGTGCAGGTCTGCGGCCGTGCCATCTGCTCGGCGATGCGCGCGAACGCATCGGCCTCGTTGACCCCGTCGCGCAGCGCCTGCTGCGGGGCGATGCCGGTGATCAGGGTGGCGATCGGCGAGGGCAGCAGGTCGTCGGCCGGCTGCACGAAGAAGCTGACCGGCTCCTCGACCACATTCAGTTGCGCATCGGTGCGCACCGCCGCGAACTGGGCGATGCGCGTGCGCCGCGGATCGGCGCCGAAGGTTTCCAAGTCGTAGAAGAGAAAGCTGTCGGGCATCGGGGAGTCGGCGGTATGTGGTGGTGGAGCGTCGGCCGCGGCTGCGTTGTTGCTTGCGTGACGCATAGGCCGGCTTGTGCAGGAGCGGCTTCAGCCGCGACCGGCGCTACCGGTAATGCCGGTCGCGGCTGAAGCCGCTCCTGCACAGGGTAAGGCAAGATCGGCTCAATGCGCGCCGTCCAGCGGCGCCAGGCGTTCGTGCACGGTGCGTTGCAGCCACGCCCAGTCGATCCGCGACAGGTCGCTGTGGCCCTGCGTGGCCTGCACCAGGATCTCGCGCTGGATCTCGCTGCGCTCCAGCGCTAGCGCGTACGGCGTGCGCAGGAAGGTGACCATGGTGTAGTGCGGTACGAAGCGGGTCGGGTGGCGCGCCTGCAGCGCCTGTTCCAGCTCGCGCTGCAGCAGGAAGCCGGCATCGCCGACGCGGTCGCGCATCTCGATGTAGTTCTCCAGCGCCATCTGCTGGATCGCGCTGGCGTTGGGCTTGCGCTCGGCCTCGAATGCGGCGTAGGCGCGTTCGAGGTCGGGTTCGCGCTGCAGGTGCGCGGCCAGGGCGACGCAATCCTCGAACGCGCAGTTCATGCCCTGGCCGTGGAACGGCACCATCGCGTGCGCGGCATCGCCGAGCAGCACCGCGCGCCCGTGCAGGTGCCAGCGCTGCAGCCGCAGCGTGCCGAGCAGGCCCGGCGGATGCTGTTCCCAGTGCTCGGCCAGTTGCGGCATCAGCGGCAGCGCATCGGCGAAGTCGCGCGCGAACAGCGCCAGCGCCTCCTCGCCGCTGCGGGTGGTGGCGAAGCTCGGCTCGCCCTTGTTGGGCAGGAACAGGGTGACGGTGAAGGTGCCTTCGTCGTTGGGCAGCGCGATGCACATGTAGTGCCCGCGCGGCCAGATGTGCAGCGCGTTGGCCTCGATGCGGAAGCTGCCGTCGGCGTTGGGCGGGATCTCCAGTTCCTTGTACGAATGGTCCAGGAACTCGGTGTGCTCGGCCATCGGCGAGGCGCGCTGCATCGCCGCGCGCAACGCCGAGCCGGCGCCGTCGGCGCCGATCATGCTGCGGAAGCGGATGTCGTGCGGCTGGTCGTCGCGGTCGTCGATGAAGCGCGCGTAGCCCGCCGCGAAGTCCACGGTGTGCAGGCGCCGGTAGAAATGGATCTGCGCGCCGGCCTGCTCGGCCAGCTGCAGCAGGGTGATGTTGAGGTCGTTGCGGTGCACCGACCAGATCACCTCGCTGTCGTCGCGGCCATAGCGCTGCAACTGCTGGCGGCCGTCGGCGAAGTGCACCATGCGCCCGCGCATCATCACCGCCTTGGCCATGACCGCGGCGTCGGCGCCGGCCTGGCGCAGCGCGTGCAGGCCGCGCTCGGCCAGCGCCAGGTTGATCGAGCGGCCGCGCTCGTAGTCCTGGATGCGCGGATCGCCGCGGCGCTCGTAGACGGTGACGCGCCAGCCCTGGCGCGAGAGCAGGATGGCGAGCAGGGAGCCGGCCAGGCCGGCGCCGATCAGGGTGATGCTGCGGGGGGAGTCGCTCAAGGAAAGGTCCGGCAAGGCGCGCGGCCGCGGCCGCGCAGGAGGGGGCGGCTCAGACGCCGGCCCAGGTTTCCGCTTCCTCGACGAAGCGGTAGATGTCGCGATAGCGGGTGTACAGCGGCACCGGGCTGATCCGGATCACGTCCGGCTCGCGCCAGTCGCCGAGTACGCCGACCGATTGCAGGTAGTCGAACAGCGCACGGCCGCGCGCGCGGCCGCCGGCCACGCGCAGCGACAGCTGGCAGCCGCGCTGCGCCGGATCGGCCGGGGTGATGATGTGCAGGGTCTCGGCCAGGCGCGCGCGGATCAGCGTCTCCAGGTAGCCGGTGAGCTGCAGCGACTTGCGCCGCAGCGCCGGCAGCCCGGCGCGTTCGAACAGGTCCAGCGAGGCGCGCAGCGGCGCCATGCTCAGGATCGGCGGATTGCTCAGCTGCCAGCCGTCGGCGCCGGGCGCGGCGACGAAGTCCGGGCCCATCTGGAAGCGGGTGCGCTTGTCGTGGCCCCACCAGCCGGCGAAGCGCGGGGTGTCGCCGTGGCCGTGGCGCTCGTGCACGAAGGCGCCGGCGACCGCGCCGGGGCCGGCGTTGAGGTATTTGTAGTGGCACCACACCGCGAAGTCGGGCGCGGTGTCGTGCAGATTCAGCGGGACGTTGCCGACCGCGTGCGCCAGGTCGAAGCCGACCGCGGCGCCGGCCGCGCGCGCCAGCCGCGCCACCGCGTCCAGGTCGAAGGCCTGCCCGGTGCGGTACTGCACGCCCGGCCACAGCACCAGCGCCAGGCGCGGGCCGTGTTCTGCGATGGCGCGCTCGAGCGCGGCCATCGACACGATGCCGTCGGCACTGTCGGGCTGCACTTCGATCAGCTCGGTGGCCGGGTCGAAGCCGTGGAAGCTGATCTGCGAGGCCACCGCATGCTGGTCCGAGGGGAACGCGCCGGCCTCGATCAGGATCGCCGGGCGTTCGCGGGTCGGGCGGTAGAAGCTGACCATGAGCAGGTGCAGGTTCACCGTCAGCGTGTTCATCGCCACCACTTCGTGCGGCAGCGCGCCGACCAGCTGCGCCAGCGGCGTGGCGAGCAGTTCGTGGTAGGTCATCCACTGGGTGTCGCCGGTGAAGTGGCCTTCCACCGCCAGCGTCGACCACTTGTCCAGCACCTCCTGCACCGCGGCGCGGGCGCCGCGCGGCTGCAGGCCGAGCGAGTTGCCGACGAAGTAGGCCTGGTCGGCGCCCTGGTGCTGCGGGAACAGGAATTCGCGGCGCAGCTCGCGCAACGGGTCGGCGGCGTCGAGCGCGGTGGCGTGGGTGCGGGTCAGGATCTCGTTCATCGGCAACGGGCAGCGGGGCGAGGGCACAGTCTACCGGTCGCGGTGCGGCGCTTCGTCGGCGACGGCGGGAGCGCTGGCGGCGGCCGGCAGCATGGCGCTGCGCAACAGGTGGGTGAGGGTGCCGATGCTGTCGGCGACGCGGTCACTGGTGTCGGCCAGCGCGGCCAGCGCCGAACCGTCGGCGGCATCGGCCAGGTGCGTCGCCAGCGCCTCGGCCAGGCGCCGTTCGTCGCTGCGCAGCGTGGCCTGCGCCGGGGCGTTGCCGCTGCGCAGGCTGTCGGCCAATTGGGTCAGCGCCGCATGCGCCTGCTGCCGGAACTGCTCCAGTTCCGGCAGCGGCGGCAGCGCCGGGCTGTCGCGCAGCACCGCCTCCAGCGCCAGCGAGGCGCGGATCAGGCGGTTGCCGTTGGCCAGCACCGATTCGGCCAGCTTCAGTTCGCGCAGGTTGCGCTTGCGCCGCGGCTCGCCGCGCAGCCGCTCGATCGAGGCCTGCACGTTGCTGCGCGCGGTGCGCGAGGCGGCGCGGGTGTCCGGCAGCGCCTGCAGGCGGCCTTCGAGCAGCGCGGCGAGATGGTCGCGATAGGCCAGCAGCAAGTGCGCCAGGGTGGCGCGGATGTGGCGCCGCTCCCAGGTCGGCCACAGCGCGTAGGCGACCAGCGCCAGCGCGCTGCCGAGCACGGTGGCCTGGATGCGCTCGCCGATCGCCTCGCCCGGGGCCATGCCCTCGAACGACAGCAGCAGCACCAGCATGCCGGTCAGGCAAGCCACGCCGAGGCCGTAGTTGACCTGGGTCAGCAGGCGGAAGCCCAGGCAGAACACGGTCAGCAACAGCAGCCGCACCACCGCGCCGTCCATCGTGAAGTGGGCCAGCACGGTGGCCAGCAGCAGCCCGGCGAAGGTGCCGGCCACGCGCAGCGCGCCGAAGCTGAGGGTGCCGCCGAAATCCGGCTTGAGCACGATCGCGGTGGTCATCGGGATCCAGTAGCCGTGCGGGATCGCCTGCCAGCGCTCGAACAGCACCGCCAGGCTCAGGCACACGCCGCAGCGCAAGGCGTGGCGGAACGCGACCGAGGAAAAGCCCAGGTTGGCGCGCAGGGTCTGCAGCGGCGCCAGCGGGCGCAGCGCAGCCGGCAGCCTGGCCTCGGCCAGTTCGGCCTGGATCTCGCCGCGGCTGCTGGCCCAGTGGCCGTTGCGCACCAGCGCGCGCAGCTGCCCGCCCAGGCCGTGGGTGCGCGCCACGGCGATGCGCAGCAGGCGCCGCTCGCGGGTGTCCTCGGCCTGCGCCAAGGCCTCGGCCAGATCGTCGAAGCCGGTCATCGAGGCCTCCGCCGCGGCCGGATCCTCGGCGTTGTCCAGCGCGTAGGCGAGCTGGTCCAGCACCACCGCGCTGCGTTCCAGCACGCGCTCGATCGGCAGCCGCGCGCTCGAGGCCTCGTCCAGGCGCCCGTGCAGGTCGGCCAGGGTCAGCAGTTCCAGCCGCGCGCGTTCGCACAGCTCGGCGATGATCCGGAACGACTGCACCGCCAGCCCGCGCGAACGGTGCTCGCCGTGCAGCATCACCATCGCCTCGAGCACCGCCTCGGTGGCCGGCGGCGCCAGCGTCGCGCTCGGCCGCTGGCGGGCGATGCCGGCCAGCTGCCGCATCAGCTCCGCCAGCGCGAACCGCTCCGGGCGGTAGCGCTGCAGCGGCCAGGCGGCCAGCGCCATCAGCATCTGCAGCAGGCCGCCGGCGAAGATCAGCGCGGCCACGCCGACGCTCTGTGCGGCCGGCAGGCGCACGTCGGCGCTGACCACCAGCAGGATCATGCTGGTCAGCCCGACCCGCGCCGCGACCGGGCCCAGCGCCACCAGCAGGCCGCCGCCCAGGCCCAGCAGCAGCGCCGCCAGCGCCAGCGCCGGGGTGTGCGCGCCGATCAGCATGCCCAGCAGCGCCGCGCCGCCGGCCGCCAGCGCCGCCATCAGCATGCGCTGCATGCGCGCCCGGTAAGGCCCGGGCTGGTCGGAGAACATGGTGTTCAGCGCGCCGGTGGCCATCGCCAGGCCCAGTTCGGCATGGCCGCCGGCCACGCCCACGGCGAGCGGGGCGACCACCGCGAAGGTATTGCGCAGGGCGACGCGGAGCGGGACGTCGCGCGGCTTGAGCGCGATCAGGCTGTGCAGCATCGCGGTCCGGCGCGGCGGTCGGCGAGGGCGCTCACGGCGCGGCGGCGGGCGCCGGCAGCGGATGCACCTGCCCGCAACGGCCGCAGGTGCGCAAGGCCTCGGAGGCGTAGAAGCGCGCGAACACCGGCGGGAAATCGGTCTCGATGTTGCGCAGCGGGAAGTATTCTGCGTACAGCAGGTGGTTGCAGCGTTCGCAGTACCACTGCAGGCCGTCGTTCTCGTGCGGCAGGCGCCGGCGTTCGATCACCAGGCCGACCGAGTCGGGCCCACGCTGCGGCGAATGCGGCACCTTCGGCGGCAGCAGGAAGGTCTCGCCGGCGCGGATCGGGATCTCGCGCACCGCGCCGTCTTCCTGGATCTTCAGCACCATCTCGCCTTCGAGCTGGTAGAACCACTCCGGGCCTTCGTCGTAGTGGAAGTCCGAGCGCGCGTTCGGCCCGCCGACCACCATCACGATGAAGTCGCCGGCGTAGATGCACTTGTTGCCCACCGGCGGCTTCAGCAGGTGCCGGTGCTGTTCGATCCAGGCGTGCAGGTTCAGCGGGGCGGGGAGCATGCGGGGTCCTTGGGCAATCGCGGCGGCGCGGGCGCCGCGCCGGATCAGCGATCCTCGCGGTCCTGGCAGATCCGCGCCAGTGCGGCATCGTAGCGCGGCGCCAGGTCCTCGATGCGGTCCAGTTCCATGCCCAGGTCGTGCACGCGGCCGTCGCGCAGGCTGTAGACCCAGCCATGCACGGTCAGTTCCTGGCCGGAGGCCCAGGCGTCGCGCACGATCGAGGTGCGGCTGACGTTGACCACCTGCTCGAGCACATTGAGTTCGCACAGGCGCGCATGCTGCAGGCTCAGGTCGCCGGCCTGCTGCAGGCAGCCTTCGTGCTTCTCGGCCACGTCGGTGACATGGCGGATCCAGTTGTCGACCAGGCCCAGGCGCGCGCGGGTCAGTCCGGCATGCACGCCGCCGCAGCCGTAGTGGCCGACCACCAGGATGTGCCGCACCTTCAGCACTTCCACCGCGAACTGGATCACCGACAGGCAGTTGAGGTCGGTGTGCACGACCACGTTGGCGATGTTGCGGTGGACGAACACCTCGCCCGGCGCCATGTCGATGATCTGGTTGGCCGGTACCCGCGAATCGGAGCAGCCGATCCACAGGTATTCCGGGGTCTGCTGCTTGGACAGGCGGCTGAAGAACTCTGGATCCTCGCGATTGATGCGCTCGGACCAGGCCCGGTTGTTGTTCAGTAGCTGATCGATTTTGCTCATAGCCGCGCATTATTCCAGAAGCCGGCGTGCCGATGCAGCCGCCCTGGCCGCGGCGCCACGCGCCGGTTCATCGGCCAGCCTGGCCGGTGCCGGCACACACGCCTGCGTATGGAGGGCGATGCGCTTTTCCCCGCGCGGGCAACCCCCGCACCGCCGCGGCGTGCAGCCTCAGTGTCTGCGCGCCGCCGTATCGGGTTTTTGCCGATCCCGCCGCCGGCACCCGCTCGCCACACTTCCTCCAAGCCCGCTGACGGGCGCCTTCCCGGAGGATCGCATGGCCGACTTCGACGCGTTTTTCCCCACCTTGCTCAAGCACGAGGGCGGCTTCGTCAACGACCCGGTGGATCCGGGTGGCGCGACCAACAAGGGCATCACCCTGGGCACGTTCCGGCTGTATGCCAAGAGCCTGCTGCAACTGGAACCGACCCTGGACAACCTGCGCGCGCTCAGCGACGCGCAGGCCGGGGTGATCTACAAGGCCTGCTACTGGAACGCGGTGCATGGCGACCAGATCGCGCTGCAGCCGCTGGCCGACATCCTGTTCGATTTCCAGGTCAACGCCGGCGGCAATGCGACCAGGCTGCTGCAGCGCGTGCTCAACGACCAGACGCCGGCGCTGCAACTGCCCGCGGACGGCAAGTTCGGCGCGGCCACGCTGGCGGCGCTGCTGGCCGCCGACCAGCGCGACCTGTATGCGCGCTACAAGCAGGGCCGCCGCGACTACTACCGTCGCCTGGTCGACGCCAAGCCCGCGCTCGGCAGGTTCCTCAAGGGCTGGCTGGCCAGGGTCGACGCGTTTCCCGACCTGAAGTGAGCGTGCGCCGCCACGTCGCCGCCCGCGCTCACGCAGGCCGGCGCGGCGGCAGTTGCCCGAGCGCGCCGGGCGACACCGATCCGCTGCCGTCGCCGACGGCGGTCCCCTTTCTGCAGGAGCGAACATGGCTGGGCAAACCGCATTGAATGACCTGATCGAAGCCTTGGCCGGTGCGGTGATCGAGGCGCAGGACCGCATCGAACAGCACCAGATGGCCAACCTCGGCGACTACTTCGACGAGTTCCATCGGCCCAAGAGCGTGATCATCCGCCTGCCATCGCAGCATCCGCAGGCCGGCGAGGACGACGAGGACTACTACCGCGCGCCGCTGCTGCCGCTGGTCTCGACCAACGTGCTGCGGATCAAGGACGTGGAGATCAGTTTCGACGCGCAGCTCGGCGACATGGGCGGGCTGCAGTCCAGCGAAGGCTTCTTCGCGCCGCCGCCGGACCCTGCCGCGCCGCAGGGCGCCTGGCAGGCCAAGCGCACCGCGGCCAGATCCAGCGTGCGGGTGGACACCACCGCCAGCGCCAGGAGCCAGCGCCAGAGTGCCGTCCACGTCGTGCTGCGCGTGGAAGGGACCGAACCAACTGACGGAGCGGCCAGGTTGATGAACCACCTGGCGCAGACGCAGGGCGTGTTCAAGACGGTCATGGCCGACAGGCCGGCCGCCGCGGGCACGGACGATGTCACCAATCCACCTACCTAAGGAGTCACTGCAATGCCTGACGAACTCGTAAACATCTCCAGTCAGTTCAAGGGTCTGCCGATGGGCGACCTGATCGGCGGCCCGCTGGATGCGGCCTGCGACGCGCAGGTCAAGCTGGCCCGCGCCACCGCCGATTTCATCCGCGTCATCGGCTTCCTGCCGCCGGACGCCGGCAGCACCGATCCGCAAGCGCTGGGCGCCACCCGCACCGCCAGCTTCCGCTTCAAGCGGCCGGTCGACGACCCGACCACCGCCGGCGGCATCGCCGAAGAGGAAGTGGAGCTGGAAGTGCCGTTGCTGGCCATCGTCAAGGTGCCGAGCCTGAGCATCCAGACGGTGGACGTCACCTTCGACATGGAGGTGAAGTCGTCCTTCTCCGAGAAGTCCTCGACCGACGCGTCGGCCTCGCTGTCGGCCGACATGGAATTCGGCTGGGGCATGTTCAAGGCCAAGGTGCACATCCAGGGCTCGGTGGCCACGCACAAGGAGAACACGCGCAGCTCCGACAACTCGGCCAAGTACCACGTCGCGGTGCACGCCGAGGACAAGGGCATGCCGGAAGGGCTGGCGCGGGTGATGGACATCCTGCAGAGCTCGGTGGCGCCGCGCAAGGTCGGCGCGCCGGTGCCGGTCGCCGCGTAAGGCGTTAGTTGGACCATCTCGTCGGGGGACTCGTCAACGATGTTCGACCTCACTGAAGTCAAGTTCGTCAAAAGGGTCGTGGTCGGTAGCGACAACCCGACGCAGATGAAAACGCCCGAGCAGATCGAAGAGGCGCGGGCCATGCTCAACCGATGCCTGAGCGATACGCCCAAGGGCGCGATCATCGGCACCGAAAAGAATTTCGCCGTGCTGCAGGTCGGCGAGCACCAGGTGGTGATGCAGTGGCTGTGCTACCACGTGGGCTTCCCGCGCAAGCCCGGCTGGCTGAAGGACGAATGATGCGCGCGCCGCGCTGCGATTTCGACCTGTTGCTGCATGGCCTGGCGGCGGCGTTGCTGGATGCGCAGCAGCGCTGTCGCGCCCGCCACGAACAGCTGTTGCGCGCCTGCTTCGGCGGCGAGGCGGCGCTGCCGGTGGCGGCGTCCACGGCCGATGCGCCGTCGCTGCAGATCCCGCTGTGGGAGCTGCGCAGCTGGCAACTGCCGCAGATCGGCGAGCTGGCGCTGGCTTTCGAGGTCGAGCTGGAGGTGATCGACATGCCCGACGAGGCGCCGCGCCTGCTGCTGCAGGTGTTGCCGCGCAAGCCGCGGCGGCCGGGCCATCGCCTGCAGATCGTGTTCCAGGGCACGCACGCGCCGCTGGGCGAGGTGCTGTTCGACGGACAGCGGCTGAAACTCTGGAACCTGCAACGCCCGCCCGGCGTGCAGGACCCTGCCACGGAGCCAGACCATGCGTAGACACGGGTTCGTCCTGTCGCGGCGCGACACCGACCATTGGTGCAGGGAGTTGCGCATCGACCTGCTGTCGCTGGCCCGCGCGCAGCGCCGGCGTCGCCGCCGACGCATGGCCTCGGCGCTGCTGGCCCTGCTGTGCGCATGCGCGGCCCTGCTGGCCATCGCCTACTTCATCGCGCCGCCGTGGTGAACGGCCGCAGATGCCCCCCATCCACTTCAACAGGAGAGTCGCATGCCCATCCGTTCGCAGCGTTTCCCGCGCCCAGGCCTGTGGCCGGCGCTATGCCTGGCGCTGGCGCTACCGTTGTTGACCGCCGGCGCGGCCCCACCGGCGACACCGGCGGCGCTGCCGGGCGGCGACTGGCGCGGCAGCCTGGCGCTGGATAGCCGGCGCATCGCCGCGGTCCGCCTGGAGCAGCGCGCCGGCAAGGCCAGCCTGCAGTTCGATGCGCCGCTGAACTGCACGCTGGCGCTGCTGCCGCAGGAGGCCGGCGCCTATCGCCTGGAGTCGATCAATGGCGGCATCTATTGCGACCGGCTGCTGGGCCGGCGCCTGACCGCGCAGCGCAGCGCCGCCGACGACCTGCAACTGAGCATCGACGACACGCCGTTGCCGGTGCTGCTGCACACCGCGCCGGGCCCGGTCAGCGCGCTGCAGGGCAACTGGCGCCTGGCAGGCGGCAGCGGCGGCGGCCGCAACCCGGTGGCGCTGACGCTGGCGATCGCCGCCACGCCGCTGTCGCCCGGCGCCGCCGTGGCCAGGCTGCGCTACGGCAGCCCGCGCGATTGCCAGCTCGAGGCGCGCTACGCCGGCATGCGCGACGCCACGCTGGTGCTGTCGCTCACCGTCAACGACGCCGGCTACTGCGGCCGGCTCAGCGATGGCCAGGCCGAACTGCAGCCGCAGCCGGACGGGAGCGCCACCCTGCGGATCTTCGACCGCCTCGGCACCCGCGCCGACGCCGGCACCCTGCAGCGCATTCCCTAGGGCGTGTCACCAATCCCCGAGCGGCTCGCGCCACTCCTGCGCATGCGTGTCCACGTCCGCGCCGGCACGGCAGCGTGCACGCGCAAGCGTGGCTGGGTCTGTCAGGCCGCCAGCCGGCACCGCGCGGCTTGACCCGACCACCCGTCAGGCGCTGCGCCACGCGGCACCGGCTGGCGACCCGACAGACCCAACGCGACCTGCTCGGGAATTGACGACACGCCCCTGGGCGCCAGCCGCCATGTGCGCGGGCACCGGCACCGCTGCCACCACCGTTCCCGTCCAGGAGTGCTCCGATGAACGCATGGGTCCAGGCCTTGGGCGCGGCCGTGCGGCGCTGGCTCGCCGTTACCGGGACGGCTTCCGCGTCGCGGGCGCCGCCGGCGGGCATCCTGCCGCAGCTGCGCGTGGAATGCGAGGCGATGGCGCGCTATGCGCTGGAACACGGCATGGCCGTGCCGCCGGAGCTGGTCGCGCGCCTGTCGGCGCTGCTGGATGGAACCGTGCCCAGCGCCGCCGGCAGCGAGCGCTGCGCGCACGAACTGGCGGTGATGCACCGGCGGCTGGCGCAACTGATCCGCCCGGCGACGCCGCAGGCGGTGTTCCTGCTCGATGCCGAGCGCCGCCGCCGGCACTGGGCGACGCTGCTGGGGCCCTTGCCACTGGTGCGCGCGCTGACCGCGACCTCGCTGCTGTTCCTGTTCGCGGTGGTGGCGTCGGCCTTGTCCGACGAGGTGAGCGCGGACAACGTGCGCCTGGGCTTCCTGGATTCCTCCGGCAGCGTGCTGCTGTGGAACGCCTTGTTCCTGCTGTCCTGCGCCGGCCTGGGCGCGTCGTTCTCGTCCCTGTTCCAGGTGCATCGCTACGTCGCCAACGCCACCTACGATCCCAAGTTCGACGCCTCCTACGGCGCGCGCATGATCCTGGGCCTGATCGCCGGGCTGATCCTGGTCGAGGTGCTGCCCGGCGACCTGTTCGAGAGCGGCGGCATGCGCACCTTCGGCAAGCCGACCCTGGCGATGCTGGGCGGCTTCTCCGCGACCGCGGTGTACCGGCTGCTGCAGCGCCTGGTCGATTCCATGGAGACGCTGGTGCGCGGCGACGCCGCGGCGCAGACCCAGGCGACGCTGGAGGTGCAGCGCGCCGGCAACGACGCCGAACGCATGCGCTGGCAGGGCGAGCTGGCCGCGCAGCTGATGGCCCTGCAGCAGTCGATCGACGCCGGCACGCCGCCGGCCATGGTGCAGCAGCGGCTCGCCGCGTTCGCCCGCGCCATGCTGCAGGCGGACAGCCCGGCAACCTCGGGCTTGCCGCCGCCGGAGTGACCGCCACCGCCGCCGCGTGCGGTCGCCGCATTCGCACGATCGGCCACGTTGCGCCGAGCATACGTTTTCCCGGTGCGATTCGCGGTTCGCGCACCGCCTCGGCCATCCCTGTCTACGTAGCGAGACGAATGCAGCAATCGGCATAAGTTCAGGTGTGGGCACCGCCTGATATCAGCTTGAGTCCGATGGCCGCGATTGTGCGGCGTGACAAGCTGGCTTCGCCACGCAAGTGACGCCGTTCCGCCGCACATCGGGTTCAAAAGGGGCGCTCGCGCCGCAGGGGAGCGTTCTCGCGCGGTGGCGAGCGTAGGGAGATCCACGCCGAGGACAACGGGTAGAGAATGAACACACGTATCGTGATTGCCGCCGACCGCAGCATCGTGCTGGAGGGCATGGTCGCCCTGTTGAACAACACGCCGGACATCGACGTGGTCGGCCATGCCGCCGACGGCCTGGAGTGCGTGCAACTGGTGACCAGGAGACAGCCCGACATCGTGCTGATGGACGTGATGCTGCCGGGCTTGAACGGGATCGAGGCCACGCGCCGGCTGCTGCAGCGCAGCCCGCACAGCAAGGCGATCTGCATCGCCGCCTCCGACGCCGCGGCCAACGTGCGCGCGGTCATCGATGCCGGCGCCAAGGGCTGCCTGGCCCGCAACAGCACCTTCCACGAGCTGCTGCGCGCCATCCAGCAGGTCAGCAACGACCAGCTGTACATCAGCCCGAGCCTGTCGCAATCGCTGGTCAGCGAGTACCGCTGCGCGCAGGGCGACGCGGCCTCGGCCTACACGCTGCTGACCTCGCGCGAACGCGAAATCGTGCAATTGCTGTCCGAAGGGCTGTCCACCAAGGAGATCGCCGCGCGGCTGCATATCAGCGTCAAGACCATCGGCACCCATCGCGAGCACATCATGCTCAAGCTCGGCATGCACGGCATCGCCCAGTTGACCCGCTATGCGATCCGCGAGGGCCTGTCGCCGCTGGACGGCGGGATGGGGAACGGCAAACGGGCGGATGGCGACCGGCAGCGGCTGGCCAGCACCTGCGGCTGAGCGCTTGCGCGTTGTTAGCCCCTCTCCCATCGGGAGAGGGGTTGGGGTGAGGGTACGGAGCGAAGCCCTCGCGATGTTGGGTCGCGCGAGGCCGCGCACCTACCCTCATCCGTCTCTTCGGGGCAGCTTCCCCCTAAACGGTGGCCGTGGTCCCGACTAGAGAAGGAACGGCCGCAGTGTCACGGACAGCGGCGTGCACCGGCGGCAACGCAGCATGCGCAAGACGCCACGCAATCGCCACGCGTTCGGCGCCTGCGCCGCTCAGCCGCGCGGCAGGCGCTCGCGCATCAGCGCGGCCACCGCCTGCGCGCCCGGATCGGCCTGCGCCTGCAGCGCCTGGCGTACCGCCTCCACGTTGGCCGGTGGATGGTTCTGGCTGAGCTTGAATTTCAGTTCCACCCGCTCCGGTTCGAAGCGGAAGCCGACGATGCCGCGCAGCTGGCGCCGGTGCGCCTCGTTGTCCGGCTCGTAGCGCCAGTCGCTGCCGAGCGCGCGCTCGTGGCGTTCGCTGAGCCGCGCCACGATGTCGGCCAGCAGCGCCTCGTCGTCGCTGACCTGCAACTGGCCGTGCAGATGCGCGGTGGCGTAGTTCCAGGTCGGCACGCGCGCCATCGCCTCCTTGTCCGGGTACCAGCCCGGCGACACGTAGGCCTGCGGTCCGTGCACGATCAGCAGCGCCGGGCCGGCATGCCGCGACTGCGGGTTGGCGCGCGCCCAGTGGCCCTCGATCACGATGCGTGCGCCGTCGCGCCGGTACAGCACCGGCAGCGGCGTGGCGCAGGGCAGGCCGTCGTCGCCGACGCTGACCAGGGTCGCGAACGGGTCGCGCGCGATCAGCGCGTCGAGCGCGCCCAGGTCGGTTTCGGCGAACGCCGGCGGGACGTGCATCGGCCGCTCAGGCGCGCGCGCCGAGGGTCTGGGTCATGCGCCCGCGCAGCGCCGCGTCGTTGTCGGCCTGCGGCGGCGCCACTTCATGCAGCGAGAACCCGCGCGCCAGCGCATCGTCCTCGTCCAGGCCGTCGTAGGCGACGAATTCGGCGTCGAACAGCGCCGCTTGCGCGGTGTCCTCGCTGTCGTAGCTGAGCGTGTTGCCGTCGCTGTCCAGTACCTCGGCGGTGCCGGCCTCGCGCACGCGCAGGCGCGCCCACACCAGGATGCGGCCGAGGCTGGCCAGGTACCACCGATCGGCGGCGGATGCGTCTGAAGTCATGGAATCACCAGGGAAAGCAGCCAGAGCAGGGCGGCCATGCCCAGGCCGAAGAAGATGGTCAGCAGCGACAGCCAGGCCGGCGTCGCCAGCCCGGACAGCGAACGGTCGCCGAGCGGGCGGTAGCGCCGCGCCAGCAGCCAGCCCAGCGCCACCGGCTTGAGGAAGGCGCCGGGACCGAACGCCGCCACCAGCGGCGGATGCCGGTCGCGGATGTGCACCAGGGTCAGCGGCCAGAAGATCAGGAACGCGCTGAACCCGGCGATCGCCACGCCGACGAAGCACAGCGCGAAGAACAGGATCATGGGGCGGCCTCCTCAGGCGGCGCATCGAAGCGCGCGACGATCTCGATGGGACCGACGATGTTGTCGTTCAGCGCATCCAGCGCCTCGGCCGGGATCCACCACTCGGTGTGGTGCGCGCCGCCCACTTTCTGCACCGGGTAGGGCGCCAGGAACGCCGCGCGCACGGCGAAGCGGGCCACGTAGCCGACGCCGCTGTCCTTGACGTTCCAGCGCCCGGCGATCTCCTCGGCGTAGCGCTGGTTGGTCACCGGATAGAAGATCGGCTGCTCGGGCAGCCGCGGCGGCCAGCGCCGGAACCCGGCCTCGCGCAGCAGCGCGAACTCCTCCGGCCCCAGCGGGCGGTACATGGTCACCGTGGCGTCGGCGTCGGCCATCGCCTCAGAACTCGGCGCTGCCCGGCGCGCGCGGGTAGGGGATCGCGTCGCGGATGTTGCTCAGCCCGCAGATGTAGACCACCAGGCGCTCGAAGCCCAGGCCGAAGCCGGCGTGCGGCACCGTGCCGTAGCGGCGGAAATCGCGGTACCAGCCGTAGTGCTGCGGATCCAGGCCGAACTGCACCATGCGCGTGTCCAGCACGTCCAGGCGCTCCTCGCGCTGGCTGCCGCCGATGATCTCGCCGATGCCCGGCGCCAGCACGTCCATCGCCGCCACGGTCTTGCCGTCGTCGTTCAGGCGCATGTAGAACGCCTTGATGTGCTCGGGGTAGTTGGTCACCACCACCGGGCGGCCGACGTGCTGCTCGGTCAGCCAGCGCTCGTGCTCGGTCTGCAGGTCCAGGCCCCATTCCACCGGGAACTCGAACTTGTGCCCGGACTTCTGCAGCAGGGTGATCGCATCGCCGTACTCGATGCGCTCGAACGGCGAATTGATGAACGCCTCCAGCTTGCTGATCGCGGTCTTGTCCACGCGCTCGGCGATGAACGCCAGGTCGTCGCCGCGCTCTTCCAGCACCGCGCGGAACAGGTACTTGAGGAAGTCCTCGGCCACCCGCGCGTCCTCGGCCAGGTCGGCGAAGGCGATCTCCGGCTCGATCATCCAGAACTCGGCCAGGTGCCGGGTGGTGTGGCTGTTCTCGGCGCGGAAGGTCGGGCCGAAGGTGTAGACCTTGCTCAGCGCCAGGCAGTAGGCCTCGACGTTGAGCTGGCCGGACACGGTCAGGAAGGTTTCCTTGCCGAAGAAGTCGCGGCCGAAATCGACCTGGCCCTTGCCGTCGCGCGGCAGGTTGGCCAGGTCCAGGGTCGACACGCGGAACATCTGCCCGGCGCCTTCGGCGTCGGAGGTGGTGATGATCGGGGTGCTGATCCAGTTGTAGCCGTTCTGGTGGAAATAGCGGTGCACCGCCTGCGCCAGGCAGTTGCGGATGCGGGTGACCGCGCCGAACAGGTTGGTGCGCGGGCGCAGGTGCGCGACCTCGCGCAGGAATTCCAGCGAATGCGCCTTGGGCTGGATCGGGTAGGTCTCCGGGTCCTCGACCCAGCCCACCACCTCGATCGCCTCGGCCTGGATCTCGAAGCTCTGGCCCTGGCCCTGCGAGGCGACCAGGCGCCCGCGCGCGATCACCGCGCAGCCGGCGGTCAGCCGCTTCACTTCCGCCTCGTAGTTGGGCAGTTCGGCCGGCGCCACCACCTGGATCGGCGCGAAGCAGGAGCCGTCGCTGACGTTGACGAAGGACAGCCTCGCCTTGGAATCGCGCCGGGTGCGGACCCAGCCGCGTACCGTCACTTCGCCGCCCGCCGGGATCTTCCCGGCCAGCGCATGCTCAACGCTCACCACCGTCATGACTTGAATCCTCGCCGCAGCGACTCGATATGGAACGGGCAAGTGTACTGGCTGAACCGCGGCGCTTGCGAGGCGCGGCGCGCATCCGCCGCACCGGTTCCTCCCTATAATGACCGTTCGCTGTCCCCGGAGTCGTTCGCCATGGCCATCCACCTCACTCCCGTCGCCTTCGAGCGCGTGCAGCGCTTCGTCGCCCAGACCCCCGGCGCGCTGGGCCTGCGCTTCGGCGTCGAACGCACCGGGTGCTCGGGCTGGGGCCATGTCACCGACCTGGCGCGCGAGGCGCACCCGGACGATGCGGTGTTCGAGCAGGACGGGGTGCGCATCTACGTCGATGCCGCCAGCCTGCCGCTGGTCGACGGCACCGAGATCGATTTCGCCAGGCAGGGCCTGGGCGAGACCTTCATCTTCCGCAATCCCAACGCCACCGCCGAATGCGGCTGCGGCGAGAGCTTCACCACCGACGCCGAGCATGCGGCCGCCGCCGCGCGCTGAGCGCCGGCGCCGCGCTCACCACGCGTAGTGGGTCAGCACCAGCTGCGGATCCAGGTCCAGCCGCGCGAAGCCGATCTCGCAGACCTGTCCTTCGGCGAACTGCGCGCATAGCGTCTCGGTGAGTCGCAGGCGCAGCCGCCGCCGCGCCAGGTCGACTCCGCACACGCGCGCCGCGGCGAAATCGAAATAGCGCCCGACCGCGCCGAACGCGGCCTTGAACAGGCTTTCCTTGGCCGAGAACAGCGCGGTCAGCAGCGCATCGGGCGGCCACCGCGCATCCGCCGCCGCTGCCAGCAGGGCCGCCTCCGCGTCGTCGATCGCCACGCCCAGCACGGCCTCGCGCGCGGCCGGCGCGAGCAGCCGTTCCAGGTCGATGCCGATGCCCTGGCGCTGGCCGGCCGCCAGCGCCACCGCCGCCGCGCAGCCGTCGCCATGGGAAATGCTGCCCAGGCTGCCGCCCGGCCAGCGCGGTTCGCGCGCCGCGCCGATCGCGATCTCGGCCTGCGCCTGCGCCGGGCCGAGCGCGTCCGTCAGTGCCAGCCGCGCGGCCAGGCGCCCGAACAGGAATTCCGCCTGGCGCTTGCGCACGCTGCGCGCGATGCTGTCCGGGCAGGCGATCGCCGCCGCGGCGAAGGCCTGCGGCTGGAAGCGCCCGGCCTCGAAGGCCAGCGCGTACAGCGGCGTGCCGTCGTCGAGCAGGTAGCGGCGCGCGCCGCGCAAGGCCGTGGCCACTGCCGGCGGCAGGTCCAGCCGCAACGGTTGGCCGGTATGGGCGCCAGGGTGGCCGGCGAGCGGGTCGGCGTTCACTGCGCGCATCCGACGGGCGTGGCGTGCCGCGGGCGATGCAGCGCGGCGTTCCTTGCGGTGCGGCGCCTTCGCGCGGGCCTGGGCACGCGCTCGTGGCGTGCGAAAGCGGGCAGGGCAGGCCGCCGCACAGGCGCCAACGCGGCCGCCGCGGTGCTCGAAATGGCAGGGGGGATGCGGGTGTTCACCCGGCCAGTGTCGCAAAACCTGCAACGGCCCGGCAGCGCTGACCGGCGACAGGCTGCGGCCTGCGTGGGCGGGCGGGGGCCCGGACCTTGCGGCGCGGCGCCTGCGCTGCCATACTTTCCGGCTTCCTGCGCCCGTCGTGGCGGGATCCCTTGCCCCACCGCACCCGTTTTGGGCCTCGCGGGGGGCTGTCCGGCCCTCGGGCCACATCCGAAAGGTATAACCACATGAGTCGTCATTACGAAATCGTGTTCCTGGTCCATCCGGACCAGAGCGAGCAGGTCCCGGCCATGATCGAGCGCTACAAGTCGCTGGTCGAGAACGGCAGCGGCACCATCCACCGCCTGGAAGACTGGGGCCGCCGCCAGCTGGCGTACCCGATCCAGAACCTGGTGAAGGCGCACTACGTCATGCTCAACATCGAAGTGGACCAGGCCATCCTCAGCGAGCTGGTCGAGAGCTTCCGCTTCAACGACGCCGTGCTGCGCCACCTGGTGATCAAGCGCGACGGCCCGGACACCGAGCAGTCGCTGATCATGAAGAGCAAGGACGAGAAGGGCGACAAGCCCGAGCGCAGTGAGCGCCGTCGCCGCGACGACGAGGAAGGCGACGCGCCTGCCGCCGCCACCGAAACCGACGGCGACGCCGCCGAAGCCGCCTAAGGAGCACTGCCATGTCCAAGTTCTTCCGTCGCCGCAAGTTCTGCAAGTTCACCGCCGAGGGCGTCAAAGAGATCGACTACAAGGATCTCAACACCCTGCGCCAGTACCTCACCGAGAACGGCAAGATCGTGCCGAGCCGCGTGACCGGCACCAAGTCCAAGTACCAGCGCCAGCTGGCCACGGCGGTCAAGCGCGCGCGTTTCCTGGCGCTGATCCCGTACACGGACAACCACGATATTTGACGTGCGTCGGGCGAACAGGGTCTGTCCCATTCCCTGTCCTCCATTCCCGATTCCCGGCAATTCCATTCCCGTCCTATTCGGACAGCACGCGTTGCGTCGGCCACGGGCCGGCGCTAACGAATAACGGAGCAACACCATGCAACTGATCCTCCTGCAGAAAGTGACCAACCTGGGCGGCCTCGGCGACAAGGTCGACGTCAAGCCGGGCTATGGCCGCAACTACCTGGTGCCGCAGGGCAAGGCCGTGCCGGCCACCGCCGCCAACGTCGCCGAGTTCGAAGCCAAGCGCGCCGAGTACGAAGCCAAGGCCAAGTCGATCCACGACGAGGCCGAGGCCCGTGCCGCCAAGCTGGAAGGCGCCAGCGTCACCGTCAAGGCCAACGCGTCGACCGAAGGCAAGCTGTACGGCTCGGTCGGCCCGCGCGACATCGCCGAGGCGTTCACCGCCGCCGGCCTGCCGCTGGAAAAGGGCGAAGTGGTGCTGGGCGAAGGCGCGTTCCGCAACATCGGCGAGTACGAGGTGCTGGTGCGCCTGCACGCCGACGTCGAGACCACGGTCAAGGTCGTGGTCGAAGCCGAAGCCTGATCCACGGCTTCCATCGCTGTACCGAAACGGGCACCGCAAGGTGCCCGTTTCGTTTGCGGCCTCCGGCCCCGGCGCCCGCTGGGGCCGTTATACTCACCGGTTCGTGCCTGTTTCCTGTCCGGCGATCGTAGTCGTATCAAGGGTTTGGAAGCGGGACTTCACCTGGATATTCACTAGCGGCAGCGCGTGCCGGCCTGCCGGCCGCGCCTGCCATGGATTGCCTGCCCCATGCGCCTGTCGACCATCAAGCTGTCCGGCTTCAAGTCCTTCGTCGATCCGACCACGCTGCACCTGCCGACCAACATGACCGGCATCGTCGGTCCGAACGGCTGCGGCAAGTCGAACATCATCGACGCGGTGCGCTGGGTGATGGGCGAGAGCTCGGCCAGCCGCCTGCGCGGCGACTCGCTGACCGACGTGATCTTCTCCGGCTCCTCGGCGCGCAAGCCGGTGTCGCAGGCCACGGTGGAGCTGATCTTCGACAATTCCGACCACACCATCTCCGGCGAGTACGCCTCGTTCAACGAGATCTCGGTCAAGCGCCAGGTCAGCCGCGACGGCAGCAGCAGCTATTACCTCAACGGCACCAAGTGCCGGCGCCGCGACATCACCGACCTGTTCCTGGGCACCGGCCTGGGTCCGCGCAGCTACTCGATCATCGAGCAGGGCATGATCAGCCAGATCATCGAGGCGCGCCCGGAAGACCTGCGCGTGTACCTGGAGGAGGCGGCCGGCATCTCCAAGTACAAGGAGCGGCGCAAGGAGACCGAGACCCGCATCCGCCATACCCGCGAGAACCTGGAACGCCTGGGCGACCTGCGCGAGGAGATCGGCAAGCAGCTCGAGCACCTCAAGCGCCAGGCGCGCCAGGCCGAGCAGTACCAGGCGCTGCAGGAAGAGCGAAGGGTCAAGGACGCGCAGTGGAAGGCGCTGGAATACCGCGGCCTGGACGGGCGCCTGCAGGGCCTGCGCGAGGCGCTGGGCCAGGAAGAGACGCGCCTGCAGCAGTTCATCGCCGAACAGCGCGACGCCGAGGCGCGGATCGAGACCGGCCGCGTGCGCCGCGAGGAGGCCGCCGACGCCCTGAGCAAGGCCCAGGCCGAGGTCTACCAGGTCGGCAGCACGCTGGCGCGCATCGAACAGCAGATCCAGCACCAGCGCGACCTGTCGCAGCGCCTGCACAAGGCGCGCGACGAAGCGCAGTTGGCCTTGGCCGAACTCGGCCAGCACATCAGCGGCGACGAGGCCAAGCTGGCGCTGCTGCGCGAATCGGTGGACGTGGCCGGACCGCAGCTGGAGCAGTTGCAGGAAGACAACGAATACAAGCAGGAGGCCTTGCGCGAGGCCGAGGGCAGGCTGGCCGACTGGCAGCAGCGCTGGGAAGCGCACCAGCGCTACACCGCCGAGGCCTCGCGCGCCGGCGAAGTGGAGCGCACCCGCGTCGACTACCTGGACCGGCAGTCGCTGGAAGCCGAGCGCCGCCGCGAAGCGCTGGCCGCCGAACGCGCCGGGCTGGACCTGGACGCGCTGGCCGCCGCGTTCGAACAGGTGGAACTGCAGCACGAGACCCAGCGCGCCGCGCTGGACGGGCTCAACGAGCAGGTCGAAACCCGCAAGCAGGCGGTGGCGGCGCTGCAGGAACAGCAGCGCGGCGCGCAGGCGGAACTGGCCGAGGTGCGCAAGCAGGCGCAGGCCGCGCGCGGCCGGCTGTCGTCGCTGGAAACCCTGCAGCAGGCCGCGCTCGGCCAGGAGCAGGGCGCCGCGGTGGCCTGGCTGAAGGCGCGCGGGCTGGATTCGGCGGCGCGCGTGGGCGAGCGCATCAGCGTCGAGAGCGGCTGGGAAAACGCGGTCGAAGGCGCGCTCGGGCAATTGATCGAAGGCGTGCTGGTCGATGCGCCGGAAACCCTGGTCGATGCGCTGGGCGAACTCGGCGAAGGCCGCATCGCCCTGGTCGGCAACCAGGAGCAGGCCGGCAACTTCGCGCCGACCTCGCTGGCGGCCAAGGTGCAGGGCCCGATCGCGATCCGCCGGCTGCTGTCGCGGCTGCACGCTGCCGAGGACCTCGCCGCCGCGCGCGCCTTGCTGCCGCAGCTGGGCGAGGGCGATTCGGTCATCACCCGCGACGGCGCGCGCCTGGGCGAGGGCTGGCTGCGCGTGTCGCGCTCCGGCGCGGCCAAGCAGGGCGCCTTGCTGCGCGAGCGCGAGATCCAGGCCCTGCGCGGCCAGATCGACGCGCTGCAGGACCGCGAAGCGGAACTGGACCAGCGCCTGGCGAGCCTGCGCGAGCAGTCGCTGGCCGCCGAGCAGCAGCGCGAGGAAGCGCAGCGCCAGCTGTACCAGGCGCACCGCAGCGTCTCCGAACTGGCCGGGCAGCTGCAGAGCCAGCAGGGCAAGGTGGATGCCGCGCGCACCCGCATCGAGCGCATCGAGGCGGAGATCGCGCAACTGCTGGAAACCCTGGACAGCAGCCGCGAGCAGGCGCGCGAGGCGCGCTCCAAGCTGGAGGACGCGGTCACCAGCATGGGCGACCTGGAAACCACCCGGCACGCGCTGGAGAGCGAGCGCCGCCAGCTCACCGAGGCGCGCGACCTGGCCCGCGATGCCGCGCGCCGGGTGCGCGAGGCCTCGCATGCGCTGGCCCTGACCCTGGAATCGCAACGCGCGCAGATCGCCTCGCTGAGCCAGGCGCTGGAGCGCATGGGCAACCAGCGCGGGCAACTGGATTCGCGCCTGGGCGAACTCAGCGCGCAGCTGAGCGAAGGCGATTCGCCGGTGCATGCGCTGGAAGCCGAGCACCAGGCCGCGCTCAGCGAACGCGTGCGCACCGACCGCGTGCTCGGCGAGGCGCGCGCGCAGCTGGACGGCATCGACAACGAACTGCGCGGCCTGGAACAGACCCGCCAGCAGCGCGACGAACAGGCCTTGGCGCAGCGCGAGCGTATCGCCCAGCGCCGCCTCGACCAGCAGGCGCTGGTGCTCAGCGCCGAGCAGCTGTCGGCGGCGGTGGTCAAGGCCGGCTTCGTGCTCGAGGACGTGATCAACGGCTTGCCCGAGCAGGCCGATCCGGCCGAATGGGAGCAGGCGGTGCAGCAGATCGACGGACGCATGCGCCGCCTGGAGCCGGTCAACCTGGCCGCGATCAGCGAATACGGCGAGGCCGCGCAGCGCGCCGAATACCTGGAAGCGCAGGACGTGGACCTGAACACCGCGCTGGAGACCCTGGAGGATGCGATCCGCAAGATCGACCGCGAGACCCGCGGCCGTTTCAAGGACACCTTCGACCGGGTCAATTCCGGCGTGCAGGCGCTGTATCCGCGCCTGTTCGGCGGCGGCCACGCGTATCTGGAACTCACTGGCGAAGACCTGCTCGACACCGGCGTGGCGATCATGGCGCGGCCGCCGGGCAAGCGCGTGTCCAGCATCTCGCTGCTGTCCGGCGGCGAGAAGGCGATGACCGCGGTGGCGCTGGTGTTCGCGATCTTCCAGCTCAACCCGGCGCCGTTCTGCCTGCTCGACGAGGTCGACGCGCCGCTGGACGAAGCCAACGTCGGCCGCCTGGCGGCGATGGTCAAGGAAATGAGCGAGAAGGTGCAGTTCCTGTTCGTCAGCCACAACAAGGCGACGATGGAAGCGGCGCACCAGCTCAGCGGCGTGACCATGCGCGAGCCGGGCGTCAGCCGCCTGGTCAGCGTGGACCTCGAGGAAGCCGCGCGTTTGGCGGGCGCGGCCTGACGTGACATGCTAAATACCTTGTCTTCCCCCTACGCACCCCTGCCGGAGTAACCCCCGTAATGTCCGACATGGCAATGCTACGCATCGGCATCCTCGCCGCCGGCCTGCTGTTGATCGCGGCGATCTTCCTGTTCGGCCGCCCGAAGAAACCGACCCAGGGCCGGCGCGTGGAACCGACCGATCCGGCCGCGCCGCGCCGCGAGCCGTCGCTCGGCGATGCCGCGCTGCCCGCCGATGGCGAGGCCGTCGCCGCGGCCGAGCAGGACGGCGCCCTCGGCCAGCCGGAGCTGGGCCTGCCCGCCGCCGAATCGGCCAGCGCCGAACTCGGCAAGCGGCCGAGCCAGGACTTCGACAAGATCGTCTCGCTGTACGTCGCCGCGCGCGCCGGCCAGGTGCTGCGCGGCGAGGACATCGTCGTCGCCGCGGAGAAGACCGGGCTGGTGTTCGGCCACATGAACGTGTTCCACCGCCTGGTCGAAGGCCATCCCGAGCGCGGCCCGATCTTCAGCATGGCCAGCATCATGAAGCCGGGCAGCTTCGACATGGCCCACATCCGCGCGATGGAGACCCCGGCGATCGCGTTCTTCCTGACCCTGCCGGCGCCGCTGACCGCGCTCGACGCCTGGGAAAAGATGCTGCCGACCGTGCAGCGCATGGGCGAACTGCTCGACGGCGTGGTCCTGGACGACAGCCGCAACGCGCTCGGCCGCCAGCGCATCGCGCACATCCGCGACGAACTGCGCGCCTACGACCGGCAGCACCAGGCGCCGCCGTTGACGAAGGCGCCGCGCTGGTAGCGCGGCGCCGGGATTGGGCATTCGGGATTGGGGATTCGTAAAAGCGAATCCACTGCGCCTCCCTTCTCCCATCGGGAGAAGGTGCCCCGAAGGGGCGGATGAGGGTACGGGCGAAGCCTAGGAAGGCATCAAACCCAGGCTCTTACGAATCCCCAATCCCGACTCCCCAATCCCGAAGCGCGCGCTATTTGCGCGCTTTCAAAAACGCCTCGCGAAACCGCAGCATCTCCGCCTCGGTGCCGACGGTGACGCGCACCAGCTTCGGCCAGATCGGCCAGCTGCGCCCGATCATCACGCCCTGCCTGGCCATCGCCGCGGCGACGGCCTTGCCGTCGCGCTTGACGTCGACCATGAAGCAGTTGGCCTGCGACGGCAGGCACTTGTAGCCCTTGCTCTGCAGCCAGGCGATGGTGTCGTTGCGCACGCGCGCGTTCTCCGCGCGCCGCGCCGGCACCAGTTGCACGTCGCGCAGGCTGGCGATGCCGGCGGCGATCGCGGTCACCGCCACCGGGTTCTCGCCGAAGGCGGCCAGCTTGGTCAGCAGCCCCGGCGAGGCCACCGCCAGGCCCAGGCGCAGCCCGGCCATGCCGTACAGCTTGGAGAAGGTGCGCAGCACCAGCAGGTCCTGGCGCTGGCCGATCAGGTCGACCACCGAACTCTGCTCGCTGTAGTGGATGTAGGCCTCGTCGACCAGCAGCACGCTGGAGGCGGGCTTGTTGGCCAGCAGCCATTCGATGTCGGCGCGCGCGGTGATCGAGCCGGTCGGATTGTTCGGATTGCACAGGTAGATCAGGCCGGCGTTCGGATCGGCGCTGGCCATCGCCTTGACGTCGTGCGCGCCGTCGGCGCGCAGCGGTACCCGCCGCACCGGCGCGCCATGCGCGGCGGCGACATCGGCGACCGCCTCGAAGGTCGGATCGGCCACCACCACGCCGGCGCGCGCCGAGGTGAACGCGCGCGCGGCGCGGTTGAGCGGCTCGCTGGAGCCGGGATAGACCGCGACGTGGTCGCTGGGCAGCCGCTGCTCGCCGGCGAACAGGGCGATCAGGTCGTTCTGCAGGTCGAACAGGTAGCGGCCGGCGCGCGGCAGGATCGCCTGTGCCGCGTCCAGCGCGGCCGGCGCCGGGCCCAGCGGGCATTCGTTGAAGTCCAGGTAGACCGGGCCGGCGGCCGGCGCCACGCCGGGCGTCGCGACGGCCGCTGCCTTGCGCTTTGCCGCCTCCGCAGCCGGTGCCAGGCCCAATGCGCCGACCGCCAGGCCCGAGGTGGCGAGGGAAAGGAAGGAACGGCGCGAAACAGGTAGCGACACGGCACTCTCCAGGCGAAACGTCGTAGCGGGGAGGGCAAAGCTAACGTTCGCTTAACGTTTGGGCAAGTTTTCTGAATCCTGCGCAAACTGGGGGACGGGATCGCAAGCGCAGCGCCGCTCAAGCCCCTCTCGCCCCGGCAGAGGGGTTGGGGTGGGGTACGGCATGCCGCACACCGTCGATCGCCGCCCGCCATGTCCCATTCCTGCCGCACCGTGCCGCGCCAGGCACCTCGCCACCGCCGCGACCTCGCACGCATTTCCCCTCGCCAGGCACGCAGTTACTATCGCCCCCCTGTTCCGTCACCACGTCCCGGCCGCATGCCCGCTCCATCCGATCTCCAACAGCGCGTTGCCGCGCTGCGCCGCCGTATCGAAGACGCCAACGATCGCTACTACGTGCACGACGATCCGACGATCACCGATGCCGAGTACGACGCGTTGATGCGCGAGCTGGAGGCGCTGGAGGCCGAACATCCGCAGCTGGCGCGCGACGACTCGCCGACCCGCACGGTCGGCGCGCGGCCCGACGGCGGCTTCCCGGAAGTGCGGCACGCGATGCCGATGCTGTCGCTGGCCAATGCGTTCGAGACGCCGGGCGTGGCCGACGACGCCGACGACCGCACCCGGTTCGCCGAGGTCGCCGATTTCGAGCGGCGCATCGAGCGCGAGCTGGAGCTGGCCGCGCCGGTGTTCTCGGTCGAACCGAAGCTGGACGGCCTGGCGATCAGCCTGCGCTACGAGGACGGCGCGTTCGTGCAGGGCGCCACCCGCGGCGACGGCAGCACCGGCGAGGACGTCACCGCCAACCTGCGCCAGGTGCGCTCGGTACCGCTGAAGCTGCGCGACCTCGGCATGCCGTTTCCGGCGGTGCTGGAGGTGCGCGGCGAGATCTACATGCCGCGCGCGGCCTTCGCCGACTGGAACGCCAAGGCGCTGGAGCGCAACGAGAAGCTGCTCGCCAACCCGCGCAACGGCGCCGCCGGTTCGCTGCGCCAGCTCGATCCGGCGGTCACCCGGCGCCGGCCGCTGGCGTTCTTCGCCTATTCGGTCGGCGAGGTGCGCGGCCTGGAACTGCCCGAGACCCATTCGCAGACCCTGGAACTGCTGCGCCGCTTCGGCTTCCCGGTGGCGCCCGAGGTCGCCACCGCGACCGGCTTCGACGGCCTGATCGCGTATTTCCGCCAGATCGGCGCCAGGCGCGACGCGCTGCCGTACGACATCGACGGCGTGGTCTACAAGCTCGACGACTACGACCAGCAGGCGGCGATGGGCTTCGTCTCGCGCGCGCCGCGCTGGGCGCTGGCGCACAAGTTCCCGGCGCAGGAGCAGTCCACCGTGCTGCGCGCGATCGAAGTGCAGATCGGCCGCACCGGCGCGGTCACCCCGGTGGCGCGGCTGGAACCGGTGCAGGTCGCCGGCGTCACCGTCACCAACGCGACCTTGCACAACGCCGACCAGATCGCGCGGCTGGATGTGCGCGAAGGCGACACGGTGATCGTGCGCCGTGCCGGCGACGTGATTCCCGAAGTGGTGCGGGTCATCGCCGAACGCCGCCCGGCCGGCACGGTGCCGTGGACGATGCCGGCCACGTGCCCGGTCTGCGGTTCGGAACTGGTCAAGGAAGAGGACGCGGTGGCCTGGCGCTGCAGCGGCGGCCTGGCCTGCGCGGCGCAGCGCAAGGAGGCCGTGCGCCATTTCGCCTCGCGCCGGGCCATGGACATCGAAGGCCTGGGCGATCGCCAGGCCGATGCCCTGGTCGAGTTCGGCTTCGTGCATTCGCTGGCCGACCTGTACGCGCTGAGCGTCGAAGACCTGGTGCGGATGAAGGCGGCGCTGGACGCGGCGACGGCGGCCGACCTGGTACAGGCGGTGGCCGACAGCAAGGGCGCGCTGGCGCTCGATGCGCAGGGCCAGGCGCTGCTGGCGCAGGACGCGCCGGAGTGGACGCGCGCCGAGTTCCTGCGCGCGCACCTGGCGGTGGATCTGGGCGGCAAGCTGGCCACGAAGTGGGCCGAGAACCTGGTCGCCGGCATCGCCGCCAGCCGCGACACCACGCTGCCGCGGTTCCTGTTCGCGCTGGGCATCCCGCACCTGGGCGAGACCACCGCCAAGGCGCTCGCGCACTGGCTGGGGTCGCTGGACTTCGTGCGCTCCACGCCGGCGGTGCTGTTGCAGGCGCTGCCGGATATCGGCGGCGAGGTGGCGCGCTCGATCGCGACGTTCTTCGAGCAACCCGGCAACGCCGCGGTGGTCGATGCGCTGATCCAGGCCGATATCCGCTTTTCCGACGAAGGCCGGCCGCCGGCGGAGCTGCGCGAGCGCCTCGACCTGGCGCACCTGCTGACCACGCTGCCGGTGGACAAGCTCGGCGGCAAGAGCGCGCAGCGGCTGGCCGCGACCTACGGCACGCTCGATGCGTTGCTGCGCGCCAACGAAAGCGGCTGGACCGGCGCCGGGCTGTCGGCGGCGGGCGCGGCCAACCTGGCCGCCTACCTGGCCGACGAGGGCCGGGTGCAGGCCTTGCGCGCCGCCGATGCGGCGATGCGGCGGCTGCTGGAAGCGGCGCCGGCGCAGGCCGAGCGCCGCGCCGCGCCGCTGGACGGGCAGACCGTGGTGCTGACCGGGACCTTGCAGCAACTCAGCCGCGACGCGGCCAAGGCGCGGCTGGAGGCGCTGGGGGCGAAGGTCGCCGGCAGCGTGTCGAAGAAGACCACGTTCGTCGTCGCCGGCGCCGAGGCCGGCTCCAAGCTGGACAAGGCGCAGGAGCTGGGCGTTGCGGTGTGGGACGAGGCGCAGCTGCTGGCGCTGCTCGGCGAGCACGAGGGGCAGGGATGAGCCGCCGCCTGCGCGCGTCGCGGCAGCCGCGCGGAACGCGGCGATGAGCGCGGTGGACCTGGCCGCGCTGCGCCTGCGCGCTGCGCTCAACGCGCGCATCCGCGCCTTCTTCGCCGCGCGCGACGTGCTCGAGGTGGAGACGCCGATGCTGTCGGTGGCGGGCAACACCGAGCCCAACATCGACAGTTTCCAGACCCGCTTCAGCGGCCACGTCGATGCCGGCCCGGCGCTGCGCTGGCTGCGCACCTCGCCCGAGTATCCATTGAAACGGCTGCTGGCCGCCGGCGTCGGCGACTGCTACGAACTGGGCCGGGTGTTCCGCAACGGCGAGGCCGGCGGCCGCCACAATCCCGAGTTCAGCATGCTCGAGTGGTACCGGGTCGGCTGGAACCACCTGCAACTGGTGGACGAGACCGTGGCGCTGGTGCGCGAGGCGCTGGCGCTGGTGGCGCGCAGCGCGACGCTGCACGTCGTCACCTATCGGCAACTGTTCCTGGATACCCTGGACCTGGATCCGTTGCTGGCGCCGCTGGACGCGCTGCAGCGGCCGTTGCGCGACATCCGCATCGACGCCGCGGGGCTGACCCGCGACGACTGGCTCGACCTGCTGATGACCCATTGCCTGCAATCGGCGTTCCCGGCCGATCGCATCACCGTGGTCCACGACTGGCCGGCCACGCAGTGCGCGCTGGCGCGCATCCGCGACGCGCAGCCGCCGGTGGCCGAACGCTTCGAGCTGTACCTGGGCGGCTACGAACTGGCCAACGGCTACCACGAACTCAACGACGCCGCCGAGCAGCGCCGCCGCTTCCTGCGCGATCACGCGCTGCGCCGCGCGCGCGGCGCGCCGCTGCCGCCGCTGGACGAGCGCCTGCTGCAGGCCTTGCCGGCGCTGCCCGATTGCGCCGGCGTCGCGGTCGGCGTCGATCGCCTGCTGATGGCGATGCGCGGCACCGCGCGGATCGGCGATGTGCTCGCCTACGATTTCGCGCACGCCTGAACCGCGCGGCGTTCATGAACCATCTTCTTGCTTTGTCCACATCGATGATGGTTTGATCCAGCCGGACATGCGCGCGGTGCGCGATGTGGCGGTCTTGTTGTTCAGGTTCTACGCACGGGGGCAGCGCCAAGCATGAAGTGGTCGTACGGGCTCGGTAGCTGGGGTTGGCTGGGATTGGCGGTATGCGCATGGCCGGCGACGACGTGGGCGCAGGTGCCCGACGCCTATGCCGATGCGGTGGTGCGCTGCGAATCGCGCGACATGGGCTGGGTGCATTGCCCGATGCCGACCGAGCAGGGCGTGGAGCTGGTCCGGCAACTGTCCGACAACGACTGCATCCGCGGCAGCGAATGGGGCTCGGACGGCACCGGGGTGTGGGTGACGCTGGGCTGCCGCGCCGAATTCCGTTCCAATCCGCCGCAGGCCACGCGCGGCGCGATGCGCCGCGTGTTGCGCTGCGAATCCGATGGCCGGGTCGAAAGCTGCCCGGTGATGCTGCGCGGCGCGCCGGTGCGGCTGATGCGCCAGTTGTCCTCGGTGCCGTGCCGCGAGGAGCGCAGCTGGGGCGTGCGCCGTAACGAGATCTGGGTGTCGCGCGGCTGCCGCGGCGAGTTCGAGATCGGCGCCAGCGACGGCTCCGGCTTCCCGGTCGGCGCGCGGCCGGTGCTGTGCGAATCCAAGGGCCGCTCGCGGCGCCGCTGCGGGGTCAGCATCCACGGCGGCGTGCAGCTGCGCCGGCAACTGTCCGGCACCGCCTGCGTGCAGGACGACAGCTGGGGCTGGGACCGCGACGGCATCTGGGTCGACAAGGGCTGCCGCGCAGAATTCAGCGTCAACTGACGCGCGACCAGCAGGCCAGGCGTCCGATCGCGCCGCCGCCATCGCTTTTGCCAATCCCCAATCCCCAATCCCACGCCGTCTACAATAGGCCGATGAACGCCGCCCTCGATATCGATTACGCCCGCTACGACCATATCCGCCCGATCCTGTGGACCGGCGACGCGCTGCAGCTGCTGGACCAGCGCAAGCTGCCGTTCGTGGTCGAGCACGTGCAGTGCGACGACAGCGACCAGGTCGCCGCGGCGATCCACAGCCTGGCGGTGCGCGGCGCGCCGGCGATCGGCATCGCCGCCGGCTGGGGCGTGGTGCTGGCCGCGCGCGACATCCAGGCCGACGACGGCGCGCAGGCGCTGGCCAAGCTGGAGCCGGCGCTGCAGCGGCTCAATGCGGCGCGTCCGACCGCGGTGAACCTGGCCTGGGCGCTGATGCGCATGCGCAAGGCGCTGGCCGCGGCCGGCGCGGACTGGCGCCAGGCGATTGCGCGGCAGGCGCAGGCCATCGCCGAGGAGGACCTGGCCGCCAACCGCCACATGGGCGCGCTCGGCGCCGGCCTGATCGCGCCCGGCAGCGGCGTGCTGACCCATTGCAACACCGGTTCGCTGGCCACCGCCGGCTTCGGCACCGCGCTGGGCGTGATCCGCGCCGGCATGGCCCAGGGCCGCATCGCCAAGGTGTTCGCCGGCGAGACCCGGCCGTGGCTGCAGGGCGCGCGGCTGACCGTGTGGGAACTGCAGCAGGACGGCATCGACGCGACCCTGATCGCCGATTCGGCCGCCTCGCACCTGATGAAGACCGGTGCGGTGCAGTGGGTGATCGTCGGCGCCGACCGCATCTGCGCCAACGGCGACACCGCCAACAAGATCGGCACCTACCAGCTGGCGATCGCCGCGCGCCACCACGGGGTCGGGTTCATGGTGGTGGCGCCGTCGTCCACCGTGGACATGGACACCGCCGACGGCGCGCAGATCGAGATCGAGCAGCGCGACCCGGGCGAGCTGTTCGGGGTGGGCGGGGTGCGCACCGTGGCCGACGGCATCGCCGCCTGGAATCCGGTGTTCGACGTGACCCCGGCCGCGCTGATCGATGCCATCGTCACCGAGCGCGGGGTGATCGAGCGTCCGGATCCGGAGCGGATGCGCGCCGCGTTCGGCGGCTGAGCCGCGGCAACCGCGCCAGACTTCCTGCACGGCCCCGCAAAGACACGCAAGTGCTTGTTCGGGCCGGCAAAAACCGGGCATTCGCACGCCTGTCATGATAGAATCCGGCGGTTCGATCGACCGCTGCGCGCCGTAGGTTTTCGGTGCCGGCAGGCCCGCTTGCCGCGGGCCGGCGTCCTGGTCGATTAGCCACCAGACTTACGGAACCCGAATGGCAGAATCCGCCAAGGAAATCATCCAGGTCAACCTGGAAGACGAGATGCGCAAGAGCTACCTCGATTACGCGATGAGCGTGATCGTGGGGCGTGCCCTCCCGGATGCGCGCGACGGCCTCAAGCCGGTGCATCGCCGCGTGTTGTTCGCGATGAACGAGCTGGGCGCGCACAGCAACAAGCCCTACTACAAGTCGGCGCGTATCGTCGGCGACGTGATCGGCAAGTACCATCCGCACGGCGACCAGTCGGTGTACGACACGCTGGTGCGCATGGCGCAGCCGTTCTCGCTGCGCTACCTGATGGTGGACGGGCAGGGCAACTTCGGCTCGGTCGACGGCGACTCCGCGGCGGCGATGCGTTACACCGAGGCGCGCATGTCGCGCCTGGCCCACGAGATGATGGCCGACATCGACAAGGAAACCGTCGATTTCCAGCCCAACTACGACGAGAAGGAACTGGAGCCGACGGTCATGCCGACCCGGTTCCCGAGCCTGCTGGTCAACGGCTCGGCCGGCATCGCGGTGGGCATGGCGACCAACATCCCGCCGCACAACCTGACCGAATCGATCAACGCCTGCCTGGCGCTGATCGACAATCCGCAGATCGACGTCGACGGGCTGATGGAATACATCCCCGGCCCGGATTTCCCCACCGCCGGCATCGTCAACGGCACCAGCGGCATCGTCGCCGGCTACCGCACCGGCCGCGGCCGCGTGCGCATGCGCGCCAAGGCCGAGATCGAGATCCAGGACAACGGCCGCGAGGCGATCGTGGTCAACGAGATCCCGTACCAGGTCAACAAGGCGCGGCTGATCGAGAAGATCGCCGAGCTGGTCAAGGAAAAGAAGCTCGAAGGCATCAGCGAACTGCGCGACGAGTCCGACAAGGACGGCATGCGCATCTACATCGAGATCAAGCGCGGCGAAGCCGCCGATGTGGTGCTGAACAACCTGTACCAGCAGACCCAGATGGAGTCGGTGTTCGGCATCAACATGGTGGCGCTGGTCGATGGCCGCCCGCAGCTGCTGAACCTCAAGCAGATGCTGGAGGCGTTCGTCCGCCACCGCCGCGAAGTGGTCACCCGCCGCACCATCTTCGAACTGCGCAAGGCGCGCGCCCGCGCGCACATCCTCGAAGGCCTGACCGTCGCGCTCGCCAACATCGACGAGATGATCGAGTTGATCAAGACCTCGGCCAACCCGACCGAAGCGCGCGAGCGCATGCTGGCCAGGCGCTGGGACGCGGGCCTGGTCGGCGCGCTGCTGGGCGCCGCCGGCGCCGAGGCCTCGCAGCCGGAAGACCTGCCGGCCGGGGTCGGCCTGGTCGCCGACGGCTACCAGCTGACCGAGGTGCAGGCCGCGCAGATCCTGGAAATGCGCCTGCACCGCCTGACCGGGCTGGAGCAGGAGCGGCTGACCGAGGAATACAAGCAGCTGCTGGACGCGATCGCCGGGCTGATCCGGATCCTGGAAAACCCCGACGTGCTGCTGCAGGTGATCCGCGAGGAACTGATCAGCATCCGCGAGGAGTACGGCGACGAACGCCGCACCGAGATCCGCCACAGCGAGGAAGACCTCGACATCCTCGACCTGATCGCGCCGGAAGACGTGGTGGTGACGCTGTCGCATGCCGGCTACGCCAAGCGCCAGCCGGTCAGCGCCTACCGCGCGCAGCGCCGCGGCGGCCGCGGCCGCAGCGCGGCGGCGACCAAGGAAGAGGATTTCATCGACCAGCTGTGGCTGGTCAACACCCACGACACGCTGCTGACCTTCACCAGCAGCGGCAAGGTGTTCTGGCTGCCGGTGTACCAGCTGCCGGAGGCCGGCCCGAACGCGCGCGGCCGCCCGATCATCAACTGGATCCCGCTGGAGAACGGCGAGCGCGTGCAGGCGGTGCTGCCGGTGCGCGACTATGCCGGCGGCCGCTACGTGTTCTTCGCCACCCGCAACGGCATGGTCAAGAAGACCCCGCTCAGCGAATTCGCGTTCCAGCGCAAGATCGGCAAGATCGCGATCAATCTCGACGAGGGCGACGCCCTGGTCGGCGTCGGCCTGACCGACGGCGAGCGCGATGTGCTGCTGTTCGCGTCCAACGGCAAGACCGTGCGCTTCTCCGAACGGCCCAAGGACGACGAGGCCGAGGACGGCGCCATCGACGAGGGCACGGGCGAGGACAACGGCGACGACGAGGTCGCGCTGGCCGAGGCGGTCGAGGACGGCGACGACGCGCGCAGCCCGCGCCGCAAGAGCCGCGGCGGGGTCAAGCCGACCGGGCGCAGCAGCCGCGGCGTGCGCGGCATCCGCCTGGCCAAGAGCGAATACGTGGTCAGCCTGATCGTGGCCGAGCCGGCCGAGGGCCAGGACGAGGATGCCGAGGACGTCGAGCCGGCGCTCGAAGCGGAGGCCGAGGTCGACGCCGAGGGCGTGCTGCGCAACGGCGACGAGCCCGATGCCTACATCCTCACCGCCACCGAGAACGGCTACGGCAAGCGCACCCCGCTGGCCGAATACCCGCGCAAGGGCCGCGGCACCCAGGGCGTGATCGGCATCCAGACCAGCGAACGCAACGGCAAGCTGGTCGGCGCGGTGCTGCTGAGCACCCGCGACGAGGTGCTGCTGATCTCCGACGGCGGCACCCTGGTGCGCACCCGCGCCTCGGAAATCTCCCGCGTCGGCCGCAACACCCAGGGCGTGACCCTGATCCGCCTGTCCAAGGGCGAGAAGCTGCAGGCGGTGGAGCGCCTGGACGGTTCGCTGGTCGAGGAAGAGCCGGCGGAGCCGAGCGTGGGCGAGGACGGCATCGCCGAGATCGCCAGCGAGCTGCCGCCGGAAAACTGATCGCGCGAGCGCGTGTCATACGACGACGCCGGCACAATGCCGGCGTCGTCGTTTCTGGCGCGGCGAGGGCATGGCAATGCCCACGAACAAAGCCCCTCTCCCCCCGGGAGAGGGGTTGGGGTGAGGGTCCGGCGCGAAGCGACCCGCGGCGTCGAGTGCACGAAGCTTCGCCCGCACCTTCATCGACCCCTGCGGGTCACCTTCCCCCGAAAAGGGGCCATGGTCCCGATGCGAGAAGGAACAGCGATGCATGCCTAGCCCCTCTTCCCCGGGAGAGGGGTTGGGGCGAGGGTCCGGCGCGAAGCGACCCGCGGCGTCGGGTGTACGAAGCTTCGCCCGCACCCTCATCGGCCCCCTGCGGGCACCTTCTCCGAAAAGGGGCCATGGTCCCGATGCGAGAAGGAACAGCGATGCATGCCTAGCCCCTCTCCCCCCGGGAGAGGGGTTGGGGTGAGGGTCCGGCGCGAAGCGACCCGCGGCGTCGGGTGCACGAAGCTTCGCCCGCACCCTCATCGGCCCCCTGCGGGGCACCTTCCCCCGAAAAAGTGGGCCATGGTCCCAATGGGAGAAGGCACTGCAGCGATCGCTCGCCCCAGCTACTCCAACTGCTCGCGCGCGAACGCCGCGTCCAGCGCTTCCATCGCGTCGCGCGGCTTGAGCTTGGCCGCCTGCTCGAATTCGCCGGCGGCCGCGTCCTCGCGCTTGTCGCCGTGCAGCAGCAACAGCACGTTGGCGTATTCGACGTGCGCGATCGGCGCATCCGGGGTCAGCTTCAGCGCCTGCTGGATGTGCTGTTCGGCGGTCGCGGCCTTGGCGCCGTAGGTCAGCCCGCCGATCATCGCGCCGACCTTGCCGATGATCTCGGCGTGGTACAGCGCCAGCGCCATGTGCGCCTCGGCATGCTTGGGTTCCAGCTCCAGCGCGGTCTCCAGCGATTGCCGCACCTTGCCGGCGATGCCTTGCTTGAGCGCCTTGACGATGCTCAGCCCCTGGCTGTAGCGGCCGAGCGCGAAGGCGTGGCGATAGTGGCTGTTGGCCTCGTCCGGCAGCGCGGCGATCGCCGCCTCGGCCAGCGTCGCGGCCTGCTGCAGGCGCTGCAGTTTTTCCTTGTCGTCCTCGACCAGGTAGCTGGCGTGGATGCCGAGCGCCTTGACCGCGACCGAGGCGCCGAACACGCCCAGCGCCTGTCCGGCGGTGTACGCCTGCTGGAACTGGCCCTGGTGGAAGCTGCGCCAGGCCTCGATCAATGCCGCCGACAGCGTCTGCGCGTCGTGGCCCTTGCCGGCCTTGCCGGCGGCGGCGAGCAGCGCCTGCGCGCGTGCCGGGTCCGGATACGGTTCGCGGTCGCCGGCGTGCAGCTTGGGCCAGGCCTTATTCAGCGCCTCGCCCGGATAGGCGTAGGCCTTGGCGTCGTGCGGGAACGGCGCCCATGCGGTCGGTTTTGCTGCCATGCCTGGCCTCCCTGGAATTCGCGCCGAGCATGGCGCCGCAACGAACGCCTGGCAAGCTGCACTGCGGATAGTGTGTTTGCTCAAGCCGCTGCCGCCAGCATGCCTCGCATCGGTGCCGCTGCCGGCATCCAGGGAGACACACGATGGCGACCAAGAAGCGTTCCACCTCCACGCCCCGGACCGAGACCCTGGCGCCGCGGCACCTGTGGCTGGCCGGCCTGGGCCTGGTGTCGCTGACCCGCAAGCGCGCGCTGGCCGCGGCGGCCGATGCCGCCAGCGGCGCGAGCACCCTGAAGGCGCTGGTGGCGCAACTGGCCGACGGCGCCGAAACCAGCGTGCGCGAGGGCGCCGCGGCGCTGCGCGGCCAGGTGCAGCCGTTGAGCGCCGAGGTCGAGGCGCGGCTGCAGCCGGTGCTGGTCAAGCTCGGCCTGCAGGCCAAGCCGCGTGCAACGCCGCGCAAGCGGCCGGCGGCGGTCAAGCCCGGCAAGCGGGCGACCAAGAAGACCACCGCTGCGCGGCGTCCGCGCAGCGCGGCCAAGCGTAGCGCGCGTTCGCAGTAGCGGCGTTGGCATCGCCGGGGGAGCGGATCCGGCCCGGCGGCATGCCGCGTTGCATCGATCCGGCCGCGGCTGATGTGCACGAAGCCGCTTGCAGCCGACCGCATGGGTCTCGCGGCCGATCCGCTGCCGGCTTTGCGAGCAGCGGCGTGGCCTGATCTGCGCAGGATCCGTGGAGCAGATCGAGAACCACCTGTGGGAGCGACTTCAGTCGCGACGCGCTTTACCGGTGATCCCTGTCGCGACTGAAGTCGCTCCTACAACAAGCCGATGCGCTGCCTGCACAGCGCCGCTAGCGCGGGGGCCGCACCATGCGCGCGAGCAGGTGCTCGACCACGCGCTCGGGCTGCGTGGTGCGGCCGACGTGCGCCGAGGACATCTGGATGATCGAGCTGCGCCGCGCGGTCAGCCAGTGGAAGCGTGCGCGCGGCGGCAGCAGCGCGATCGGGCCGGCATCGGCGTCGCCGCGGCAGATCGCCGGGATTGCATCCAAGTAGGGGCGCAGGCGTTCGATGTCCAGGGTCGGGTCCAGCGCGTGCAGCCGTGCCGGTTCCAGTTCGATCGCCGCGTGCAGCAGCTTGGAGGTCGGGCACGACACGATCACCCCGACGTTGACGAATTCCTCGCGCTCCACCCGCGGCACCACGCGGATGATCGCGTAGTCATAGGTGTGCAGCGTGGGCACGGAGCGCCTCCTCGACGAACGCGGCGCGCAGTACCAGCCGCTGCTTGAGGTAATCGGCATAGGCCTGGCGATGCGCGTCCACGCTCGCGAAGCTGGCTTCGGCCTGCAGCCAGGCGTCCGGGATCTGCGCCACGATCGCGTCGATGACCGCATCGGTCAGCCGCGGCGCCAGTTCCGCGTCGGCCTGGGCGATGGCGCTGGCGTAGGGCAGCAGCACGTGGTCGCGGATGCGCGCGAACGGCGAGGCGCAGGCGCTGCCGGCGTGCTCCCAGTCGTGGTGGAAATACAGCGCCGCGCCGTGGTCGATCAGCATCAGCTTGCCGTGCCAGACCATCAGGTTGGTATTGCGCGCGGTGCGGTCGACATTGGTGACGAAGGCGTCGAACCAGACGATCGCCGAGGCCAGCGCCGGATCCGGGCGCAATGCGGCCGGGTCGTAGTTGATCGCGCCGGGCAGGTAGTCCAGCGCCAGGTTCAGGCCGTCGCTGGCGCGGATCAGGTCCTGGATCTCCGGATCCGGCTCGGTGCGCGCGAACTCGCGGTCGAGCAGCGCGAACACCAGCTCCGGCATCGGCAGGCCGAGCGCGCGCGCCAGTTCGCCGCCGAGCAGTTCGGCGATCAGCGCCTTCGGGCCTTGTCCGGCGCCGCGGAACTTCAGCACGTACAGGCCGTCGTCGTCGGCCTCGACCACCGCGGGCAGCGAGCCGCCTTCGCGCAGCGGGGTCACGTAGCGGGTGGCGACGACGGTTCTCACGCGGGTTCCGATGCGGCGGCGAGGGCAGGGCGGCAAGCCTAGCCGATGCCGGCGGCGCTTGGCGAATCGGTGCGGCGCGCGGCATCGGACCACATCGAACGCAGTGTGCGGGTTTGGCGCGGCGTTCGGGGCCAGGCGCGACAGCTGGCAATGCACCGGGCCGGCCGATTCCGCGGCCGCAACGGTCTTGGTCCGGCCTCGCCGCCGTTGTGCGGCCTGCGCACGCGGCGACGCCGCGCTCGCGAGCGCTCAGTCCAGGTAGGCGCGCATCAGCGTGGCCAGGTGCGCGCGTTCGCTCTCGCGCAGGAACGGGCTGATCAGCAGCATCACCTGCACGATGCCGTGGCGGATCGCCAGTTGCTCGTCCTTCTCGCCGCGCGCGGCGGCGTAGTTGAGCCAGAACGTGGCCACCACCAGCACGTTGGTGGCGATGCCGCCCAGCTCCTGCGCGGTGGCGCGCATCGCCCCGGCCTGCGCCAGTCCCTGGAACACCGCCTGGGTGCTGTCGTCGGCGCGGCGCAGGATGCGCGCGAAACGCAGGCGCAGGCGCCGGCTGCGGCTGAGGATCTCGATCAGGTCGCGGTACAGGAAGCGGTAGTCCCAGATGCACTCGAACACCAGGTGCAGCTGCAGCCAGATGTCCTCCAGCCCGGGCAGGCGCGCGCTCGGCAACTCCAGCGCCGCGTCCATGCGCTCCTCGTAGCGCGCGAACAGGTGCTCGATGATGTCGTCCTTGTTGCGGAAGTGGTAGTACAGGTTGCCGGGGCTGATCTCCAGCTCGTCGGCGATGTGGTTGGTGGTGACGTGCGGCTCGCCCTGCGCGTTGAACATCGCCAGGGCCGTGTCGAGGATGCGCCGGCGGGTGTCGCGCGCCATCAGGCCAGCAGCTTCTTCACCAGGTCCACGTACTTCTTCTGCGCCTCGGCCTGCGGCATGCCCTTGAGCTTGGCCCAGGCCTCGTACTTGGCGGTGCCGACGAAATCGAAGAAGCCGGGCTTGGCGCCGGCGACGTCGCCTTCCGCGCCCTGTTTGTACAGCGAATACAGGCGCAGCAAGGTGTCGTTGTCGGGACGCTCCTCGCGCTGCTTGATGTCCTTGGCCGCTTTCTCGAAGGCCGCCTTGATGTCTGCCATGGTGCTGCTCCCGCCCGGACCGGCACGCATCACAGCACGGGCGACCGGTCCGGTCAACGCGGCGGCAGCGGGCGCGGGCCTGCCCGGCGCGGGCGCGTCAGGCCACCGGTGCCGTATGCGCGTGTTCGCCGGCCTGGATCTGCGCCTGCCGGGCCAGCGAGGCCTTGGCCGCGATCGAGCGGATGGCGTCGGTCACGTCGGCGAGCGGGACATGGCTGCTCAGGCGCTGGAAGGTGTCGCGGCTGTTGTAGCCGGAGCCGTCCTTGAGGTACAGCTCGTACATCGACAGCAGTTCGGTGCAGGCGGCGGTCAGCGTATCCACGTTGCCCCTGGCCAGGGCGTGGCCGATCTGGTCCAGGCTGTGCAGGCAGTCGGACAGCCAGTGCAGGTCGTAGCGCGCGGAACTGAGTTCCGGCGCGTTGTGGCCGCGGCTGTAGGCGCTGTAGCGGCGGATGCTCCTGGCCACGCGCGCCACGTGCGCGAGCAGGGTGCCGATCTCGGTGGCGATGTCCAGGCGGTCCATCACCACGATCGGCACCGGCTGCGGCTCCATCGCCTGCTGCGCCGGCACGGCTTCCTGCGTCTGCAGGTCCAGCGTCTGCCGCAGGCTGGCATAGGCCTGCTGCAGCGTCTCCAGTTCCCGCGCGCTGGCGGCCGCACGCGCCTTCATCTGCGAAAGCGCGGCCTGGTGGCGGGCGAGGCTGTCCTGTGCGCTGGCCTGCAGTTGTTGTTCGCGGCGCGAGCGGGCGAAGAACACCCAGGCAAGCACCGTGGCGGTGAGTGCCCAGAGCGCGACGGCGGGAGTCAGGTAGATCAGGATGCCCATGCAGGCTCCTCGAGACGTTGCATCTCTTGTCGGCGCCGGTTCGACGATCTTGAGCGCGACTGTCGCGATGCGTGACGGCGTTCCGGCTACGTTCCAGGCGGCGCGCTTTCCACTGCGTTTGCGCTCGCCCGAACGCGTGGATCGGCATGCAGGGCACTCGGCGCAGATCCGGTCCGCGCCAGGCGGCAGTCGAGCAAACGCGACGCTACGGGATGGGCTTGGACAGCGCCTTCGACTTCGCGTACAGCGCCTTGGCGATCTCGGCATCGCCCAGCGCAGCGCGGCATTCGGCCAGGCTGTCCCAGGCATTGGCCGAGTCCGGATACAGCTCGGTGTTGAGGGTGAACACCTTCAGCGCCCTGCCTGCACCGAGACTCTCGCGGATGGCGTAGCCGCTGGCGTTGATCGCGCGTTCCCGCTCATTGGCGGGGACGCCGCTGCCGTCGCGCAGCCACGCACGCATGGCGTCCGCGGCTCCGGCGCTTTCGTCCATCGCATAGGCGATCAGGCGTTCGGCGAGGACCGCATGCGGGAACTCCTTCGGCGCGACCTGCGCCATCGTGCTTTCCACCAGCGTGCTGGACCAGACATTGCGGGCGCTGCCGTTGGTGAAGTACACGAATACCCAGTAGCCGTCGGTCAGGGTGCCCTTGTAGGCCAGTCTCGCCCGCACGCGGGTGCCGCCATCGTGGCCGACCTGGGTATAGCCATCGCTGCGGGTGGTATCCCAACCGGTGGAGAAGAAGTTGTTGCCGCCGCCGGTCAGCGTCTGCGGTTGCCACAGTCTTTCCAGGGTGGCTGTGCGCACCAGCTTGCCGTTGGCCAGCGCCTGCAGGAATCGGTTCATGTCGCCGACGGTGGTCTGCAGATCGGCGTGGCCCCAGCCGTAGTCAGGCCACGGATCTTCATTGGCCGGCTGCAGCGTGCCGTCCTTGCCGATGTACGGCACGGCCGCGCGATCCGGCGGGACGCTGGCCAGACCCCACGACGTGCTGCGCATCTTCAGTGGCTGCAGGATGCGTTCGCGTGCGATGGCGGGGTAGGGCTTGCGGTAATGCGCTTCCAGCAGGGCAGTCAGCACCAGGTAGTTGGCCTGCGTGTACTGCGCACGGCTGCCGGTGGCGAACTGCATCGGTGCCGCGCCGGCAACCTTCAGCGCAGCGGCAAGGTCGGGCGCCACGCCGGGGTAGCCCTTGCTCACCCAACGGTTGTCCACCCGGCCGTAGTACTCGGCAATGCCGGAACTGTGATTGAGGAAATCGCGCACGTGGATCGCCTGCCACGCGGCCGGCAGGTCCGGGACGTAGCGGCTGGCGGGGGCGTCCAGATCCACCGCGCCCTGATCCACCAGCTGCATCACCAACGTGCTGGTCAACAGCTTGGCCATCGACTGCGCGGCGAAGATGGAATCCACGGTGGCTGCCGCGTGGGTGCCGCGCTCGCGTTCACCGCTGGCGCCCCGGTAGAGCACCTGGCCGTTGTGTGCGACCAGCACCGCCTGACCGGCGATGCCATAGCGTTCGCGGTTGGCCTGCAACTGGGCGTCCAACCGCGAGGCGAGGCCGTGCGGTGTCTCCCGAGCCGAAGCAGGCAGGCTGCCGAGCAGGGCGCAGAGCAGTGCGGCAGCAAGGGCGCGATACATCGCGGTGATCCGTCAGCGGCGATGGCGCATCATCTTCACGACAGGCGACAGGGTCAAGCGTGTGTCGCCGAGCCTTTGCCCGGCTGCTCTTGTATCAGGCACCGTGCACCCGGACCCATTGCGCCGAGCATGCTCGGCTTCAGAGAAAGCGGGCGATCACCGGCCAACGGCCAGCACCCACCCAGCGGCACGCGATCAGCCCAGAATCCCGGGCAGATCCAGTCCCTTCTCCTTCGCGCATTCCACCGCGATCTCATACCCTGCATCCGCATGGCGCATCACCCCGGTTGCGGGGTCGTTCCACAGCACCCGGGCGATGCGCTTGGCCGCCGCCTCACTGCCGTCGCAGACGATGACCATGCCGGCGTGCTGGGAGAAGCCCATGCCGACGCCGCCGCCGTGGTGCAGCGAGACCCAGGTGGCGCCGCTGGCGGTGTTGAGCAGGGCGTTGAGCAGCGGCCAGTCGGAGACGGCGTCGGAGCCATCGGCCATCGCCTCGGTCTCGCGGTTGGGCGAGGCGACGCTGCCGCTGTCCAGGTGGTCGCGGCCGATCACCACCGGCGCCTTCAGCTCGCCATTGGCCACCATCTCGTTGAACGCCAGGCCCAGGCGGTCGCGGTCGCCCAGGCCGACCCAGCAGATGCGCGCCGGCAGGCCCTGGAACTTGATCTTCTCGGCGGCCATGTCCAGCCAGCGGTGCAGGTGCGGGTTGTCCGGGATCAGTTCCTTGACCTTGGCGTCGGTCTTGGCGATGTCCTCCGGATCGCCGCTCAGCGCCGCCCAGCGGAACGGGCCGATGCCGCGGCAGAACAGCGGGCGGATATAGGCGGGGACGAAGCCGGGGAAGTCGAAGGCATTCTCGACGCCTTCCTCCAGCGCCATCTGCCGCAGGTTGTTGCCGTAGTCCACGGTCGGCACGCCGAGCGCGTGGAAGGCGAGCATGGCGCGGATGTGGTTGGCCATCGAGTCGCGCGCGGCGGCTTCCACCTCCTTCGGTGCGGACACGCGCTTTGCGTCCCATTCCTCCACCGTCCAGCCCTGCGGCAGGTAGCCGTTGACCGGGTCGTGCGCGGAGGTCTGGTCGGTCAGCAGGTCCGGCTTGACCCCGCGGACCAGCAGTTCGTCCAGCACGTCGGCGACATTGCCGAGCAGGCCGACCGACAGCGGCTTCTTCGCCGTGCACGATTCCTCGATCAGGCGCAGCGCTTCGTCCAGGTCGTCGGTCCAGGTGTCGAGATAGCCGGTGCGCAGGCGCATCTCGATGCTGCTCTTGCGGCATTCCACCGCCAGGCACGAGGCGCCGGCCATCACCGCGGCCAGCGGCTGCGCGCCGCCCATGCCGCCGAGGCCGCCGGTGAACAGCCACTTGCCGGCCAGGCTGCCGGCGTAGTGCTGGCGGCCCATCTCCACGAAGGTCTCGTAGGTGCCCTGGACGATGCCTTGCGCGCCGATGTAGATCCAGCTGCCGGCGGTCATCTGCCCGTACATCGCCAGGCCCTTCTTATCCAGTTCGTTGAAGTGGTCCCAGGTGGCCCAGCGCGGCACCAGGTTGGAGTTGGCGATCAGCACCCGCGGCGCATCGGCGTGGGTGCGGAACACGCCGACCGGCTTGCCGGACTGCACCAGCAGGGTCTGGTCGTCGTCCAGGCGCCTGAGCGCGGCCACGATCGCGTCGAAGGATTCCCAGTCGCGCGCGGCGCGGCCGATGCCGCCGTACACCACCAGTTCCTGCGGACGCTCGGCCACGTCCGGATCCAGGTTGTTCATCAGCATGCGCAGCGGCGCTTCGGTCAGCCAGCTCTTGCAGCTGAGGGTGCTGCCGGTGGGCGCGTGGAGGGTGCGGGTGGTGTCGAGGCGGGTCATGCGGGATTCCTTGATGTGGAAAGTCCGCACATGCAGGTGCGGAGATATGCGAAGGATGCGCAGCGTCAAACGTCCGTGGAGGGCGGTGCGGGGCGCGGCGAGGGATGCGCGCTGCCGCGGGCGAAGTCCAGGCACGCCTGCAGCACCTGCTGCAACACCGCGCGCAGCGGCGCGGCGGCGTCGGGCCGCCACGGCGAGGGCCAGTTGTCCGGCGCCACTTCGGCCGGTTCGTGCATGTAGCCGCGGCAGGCCAGCTCCATCTGGATCGCGTGCACGCCCTGCGCCGGCGCGGCGTGGTGGCGCGTGCTCCAGCCGCCCTTGAAGCGGCCGTTGCGCACGTGGCTGAAGCCGCTGCCGGCGCAGACCCGCTCGACCGCGTCGGCCAGCGCCGGGGCGCAACTGGTGTCGTTCGCGCCGGAGGGACCGGCGCTGCCGATGTTGAACTGCGGCAGCTCGCCGTCGAACAGGTGCGGGATGCGCGAGCGGATCGAATGCGCGTCGTAGACCACGATGGCCGGGTGACGCGCACGCAGCCGTTCGATTTCCGCGTCGAGGGCGGCGTGGTAGGGAGCGAACCAGCGCGCGCGGCGCGCGGCGATCTCGTCCGCGTCCGGCTCGGCGCCGGGGCGGTACAGCGGTTGCGCGTCGAAGGTGGTCAGCGGGCACAGGCCGGTGGTGTTCTGCCCGGGATACAGCGAGGTGCCGCCGGGGTCGCGATTGACGTCGATGACCGAACGCGAGATCGCAGTGCGCACGGTGGTGGCGCCGAGCGCGGTGGCGAAGTCGTACAGCTGGTGCACCCACCAGTCGGCATCGCGTTGCGCCAGCCACGGCGACACGAAGCGCTCGGCCAGCGCTGCCGGCAGCTCGGTGCCGGTGTGCGGGAAGCTGACGATCAGCGGCGCGTCGCCGCGGTGGATGCTGAGCCAGTCGGGGAGGGACGTCATAAGGCCTCGCGTTTTTGCGTGCTTTCGGTCTTTCTGCAGGAGCGGCTCTACGTGGCCTTGGGCCATCAGCCGCGACCGGGATTTCCCGGTGACGCCCGGTCGCGGCTGATGGCCCAAGGCCACGTAGAGCCGCTCCTGCAGGGGGTCATGGTCCGGACGTTGCATCGGGTAGGGACACGTCGACCGCCTCCGCCAGCGCGCCGCCGCGCACCAGCGCGGTGGCGGCCAGCATGTCCGGGTGGAAATAGCGGTCGTCCTGCAGCGTCGGCACCTGCGCGCGCAGCAAGGCGCGCGCCGCCTCCAGCGCGGCGCTGGAGGTCAGCGGCGCGTGGAAGTCGCAGCCCTGCGCGGCGGCCAGCAGTTCGATGCCGACCACGTTGGCCGCGTTCTCGGCCATCGCCAGCAGGCGCCGCGCGCCGTGCGCGGCCATCGATACGTGGTCTTCCTGGTTGGCCGAGGTCGGGATCGAATCGACGCTGGCCGGGTAGGCGCGCTGCTTGTTCTCCGACACCAGCGCCGCGGCGGTGACCTGCGGGATCATGAAACCGGAATTGAGCCCCGGCTTCGGGGTCAGGAACGCCGGCAGCCCGGACAGCGCCGGATCCACCAGCATGGCGACGCGGCGTTCGCTGATCGAGCCGATCTCGCACACCGCCAGCGCCAGCATGTCGGCGGCGAAGGCCACCGGCTCGGCGTGGAAGTTGCCGCCGGACAGCGCCTCGCCGGTGTCGCTGAACACCAGCGGATTGTCGGACACGCCGTTGGCCTCGATCGCCAGCGTGGTCGCGGCCTGGCGCATCACGTCCAGCGCCGCGCCCATCACTTGCGGCTGGCAGCGCAGGCAGTACGGATCCTGCACGCGCACGTCGTTGTCGCGGTGCGAGTCGCGGATCGCCGAGCCGCGCATCAGCTCGCGCAGCGCGGCGGCGGTGGCGATCTGCCCGCGCTGGCCGCGCAAGGCATGGATGCGCGGATCGAACGGGGTGTCCGAGCCCTTCGCCGCCTCGGTGGACAGCGCGCCGGCGACCAGCGCGGCATGGAACACGCGTTCGATCTCGAACAGCCCGGCCAAGGCGTAGGCGGTGGAGTACTGGGTGCCGTTGAGCAGCGCCAGCCCCTCCTTGGCGCCCAGCGCCAGCGGCTGCAGCCCGGCCTGCGCCAGCGCCTGCGCGGCGGGCAGGCGCTGGCCACCGACGAAGGCTTCGCCGACGCCGATCATCACCGTCGCCAGATGCGCCAGCGGCGCCAGGTCGCCGGAGGCGCCGACCGAGCCCTGGCACGGCACCACCGGGATCACGTCGTGGCGCAGCAGCGCTTCCAGCAGCGCCAGCGTGGCCGGGCGCACACCGGAGGCGCCCTGCGCCAGGCTGGCCAGCTTCAGCGCAAGCATCAGCCGCACCACCGGCACCGGCATCGGCTCGCCGACCCCGGCCGCATGCGACAGCACGATATTGCGCTGCAAGGTGTCCAGGTCCTCGCGCTCGATGCGCACGCTGGCCAGCTTGCCGAAGCCGGTGTTGATGCCGTACACCGGCGCGCCCTTGGCGACGATCGCCTCCACCGTCTGCGCGCTGCGCAGCACAGTCTCGGCGCAGGCCGGATCCAGGCGCACGCCGGCGCCACGGTACACGGCGCGCCACTGCGCCAGGCTCACTGCGCCCGGGCGCAGCACGATCTCGTTGCTCATTGTCCCCTCCAGATGCGCGCATGCAGCGGGTTGAAGCCCATGCGGTAGACCAGTTCGGCCGGTTCTTCGATGTCCCAGATCGCCAGGTCGCAGTGCAGCCCGGCGCGCAGCCGGCCGACCTGCTCCTGGCGTCCCAGCGCGCGCGCCGCTTCGCGGGTGAAGCCGGCGATGCATTCGGCCACGGTCATGCGGAACAGCGTCGCCGCCAGGTTCATCGCCAGCAGCGGGCTGGTCAGCGGCGAGGTGCCGGGATTGCAGTCGGTGGCCAGCGCACGCGGCACGCCGGCGGCGCGCAGCGCGGCGATCGGCGGCAGCTGGGTGTCGCGGGTGAAGTAGAACGCGCCCGGCAGCAGCACCGCCACGGTGCCGGCCGCGGCCATCGCGGCCACGCCGGCGTCGTCGAGGTATTCCACGTGGTCGGCCGAGCGTGCGCCGTAGCGCGCCGCCAGCGCCGCGCCGCCCTGGTTGGACAGCTGCTCGGCATGGATCTTCAGCGCCAGGCCATGGCGCTGCGCGGCCTGGAACACCTGCTCGGTCTGCGCCGGGCTGAAGGCCAGGTGCTCGCAGAACACGTCCACCGCCTCGGCCAGGCCCTGCGCGGCGACTTCCGGGATCATGCGTTCGCAGACCTCGTCGATGTAGGCCTGCGCGTCGGCGCCGGGCGGCACCGCGTGCGCGCCGAGGAAGGTCGGCGCCACCGCCACCGGGCGCAGTTCGCCCAGGCGCCGCGCCACCCGCAGCAGGCGCAGTTCGTCGTCCAGGGTCAGCCCGTAGCCGGACTTGATCTCCACCGTGGTCACGCCCTCGGCCAGCAGCGCGTCCAGCCGCGGCAGGCTGGCGGCGAGCAATGCGGCTTCGTCGGCGGCGCGGGTGGCGCGGACGGTGGAGACGATGCCGCCGCCGGCGCGGGCGATGTCGGCGTAGCTGGCGCCGAGCAGGCGTTGCTCGAACTCGCCGGCGCGGTTGCCGGCGTAGACCAGGTGGGTGTGGCAGTCGATCAGGCCCGGGCCGATCCAGCGCCCGCCGCAGTCGACGCTGCGCAGCGCGGCCAGCGGCTCCGGCAGCGCCGCGGCGGCGCCGGCGTAGACGATGCGCCCGTCGCGGCAGGCGATCACGCCGTCGCGGACCTGCCCCAGCCCGCCGTCCTCGGCGTCCAGCGTCATCAGGTGGGCGTTGTGCCAGAGCGTGTCGCAGGGCATGGTCACGGGCGGGCTCGTCGGTTATTTTGTATATACAATATTGTGGTCGACGGAGGGTGTCCAGTGCAGACCCTGGCGCAGCAACAGGCAGGCGGAAACGAGGGGAGCAGCGGCTTCTGGTGCGCGCAGGCGCTGCTGCCGGAGGGCTGGGCGCGCGACGTGCGGATCGAGGTGCGCGACGGGCGCGTCGCCGCGGTGCAGTCCGGCGTGGCCGCGGTGTCCGGCGACCACGCGCTGGCGATCGCCGTGCCCGGGCTGGGCAACCTGCACAGCCACGCGTTCCAGCGCGGCATGGCCGGGTTGACCGAAGTCGGCGGCCGCAGCGGCGACAGCTTCTGGAGCTGGCGCGAGCTGATGTACCGCTTCCTGCAGCGGCTGGACCCGGACAGCATGCAGGCCATCGCCGAGCAGGCCTACGTGGAGATGCTCGAGGCCGGCTTCACCCGCGTCGGCGAATTCCACTACCTGCACCACGCCGCCGATGGCCGGCCGTACGCCGACCGCGCCGAGATGGCGCAGCGCCTGGCCGCCGCCGCGCAGACCAGCGGGATCGGCCTGAGCCTGCTGCCGGTGTTCTACGCGCATGCCGATTTCGGCGGCGCGGCGCCGAACCCGGCGCAGCGGCGGCTGATCCACGACGTGGACGGCTACGCCGAGCTGCTCGACGGCAGCCGCCGCGCGCTGCGCGGCCTCGACGATGCGGTGCTCGGCATCGCCCCGCACAGCCTGCGCGCGGTCACCCCGGACGAGCTGGCCGCGCTGCTGCCGCTGTGCGATGGCCCGGTGCACATCCATATCGCCGAGCAGACCCGCGAGGTCGAGGCCTGCCTGGCCTGGAGCGGGCAGCGGCCGGTGCAGTGGCTGCTGGCGCATGCGCCGGTGGACGCGCGCTGGTGCCTGGTCCACGCCACCCACGTCGATGCCGCCGAAGTGCAGGCGATCGCCGCCAGCGGCGCGGTGGTCGGCCTGTGCCCGATCACCGAGGCCAACCTCGGCGACGGGCTGTTCCCGATGCGCGCCTTCGTCGACGCCGGCGGGCGCTTCGGCGTCGGCTCCGATTCCAACGTGCTGATCGATGCGGCCGAGGAACTGCGCCTGCTCGAATACGGCCAGCGCCTGCAGCTGCGCGGGCGCAACGTGCTCGCCGGCGATGCCGCGCAGTCCAGCGGCCGTTTCCTGTTGCAGGCCACGGCGCAGGGCGCGGCGCAGGCGCTGGGCGTGGCGCAGGGGCTGTGCGCGGGCGCGCCGGCCGACCTGGTCGAACTGGATCCGGCGCATCCGGCGCTGTGCGCGCGCAACGGCGACGCCTTGCTCGACAGCTGGATCTTCGCCGCGCGGCGCGGGGCGGTGCGTTCGGTCTGGCGCAACGGCCGCGAACTGGTGCGCGACGGCCGCCATCATCGCCGCGACGCGGCCGCCGCGGCCTATGCGCGGGCGCTGACCGGACTGCTGGACGCATGAGCCGGCGCCGCCACGCCGCCGCGCAGGAGCGCCGATGAGCCAGCCCCGGCCCGCCACGACGCTCAACCACCGCATCCGCAGCGATATCGAAGGCCGCATCCGCAGCGGCGAATGGCCGCCGGGCCATCGCATCCCGTTCGAGCACGAACTGATGGCGCAGTACGCCTGCTCGCGGATGACGGTCAACAAGGTGCTGGCGATGCTGGCCGACGCCGGCATGATCGAGCGCCGCCGCCGCGCCGGTTCGTTCGTGGCGCGGCCGCATCCGCACATGGAACAGGTGGCGCTGGAGATTCCCGACATTCCGGTCGAGGTCGCCGCGCGCGGCCATGCCTACCGCTTCGAGTTGCTCGAGCGGCGCCAGCGCGCGCCGCGCGACGCACTGCCGCAGGAGGCCGAGGTCGCCGCCGCCGGCACGCTGCTGGCGCTGCACTGCCTGCACTACGCCGACGGGCGCCCGTTCGCGCTGGAGGAGCGGGTGATCAATCCGGTGGCGGTGCCGGAAGCGCTGCAGATGGATTTCGCGGTCGTCGTGCCCGGCAGCTGGCTGCTGCAGCACGTGCCGTGGACCCGCGCCGAACACCGCATCAGCGCGGTCGGCGCCAATGCCGCGCAGGCGGCGCGGCTGCAGGTGGCGGCCGGCACCGCCTGCCTGCTGATCGACCGGCAGACCTGGCGCGGCGAGCAGGCGGTGACCTTCGTGCGCCAGGTTTTCCTCGGCGACACCTACGACCTGGTGGCGCGGTTCTCGCCGGGCGCGCGCTGAGCCCGGCGCGACAGGCGAAACCTCGCGCGTCGGCGGCGATCGATGCTGCGCCGCCGCACGCCGCACGCAGGCGCCATACCCCGGCGTGCGTTTGTCCTGCCTGCCGCACTCTGGCAAGTTAGCGTCCAGGACGGGGCGAGGGGCCGCGGCCGCACAACGAGGGATGGTTGGGCATGACGTATTTCGTGACGGGCGCCACCGGTTTCATCGGCCGTTATCTGATGGCCAACCTGATGCGGCGCAAAGGCCTCATCCACGTCCTGGTCCGCAAGGAATCGCAACGCAAGTTCGACGCGCTGGTGCGCGAGCAGGGCTGGGACGCCAAGCGCCTGGTGGTGCTGCACGGCGACGTCGGCAGCGACTGCTGCGGGCTGGACGAGGCGCAACGGCAGGCGCTGCGCGGCAAGGTCCGGCACTTCTTCCACCTGGCCGCGCTGTACGACCTCACCGCCAAGGCCGAGGCGCAGCGCGTGGCCAATCTCGACGGCACCCGCAACGCGCTGGAGCTGGCCGCGCAGATCGGCGCCGGCGTCTTCCACCACACCAGCTCGATCGCGGTGGCCGGGCTGTATCCGGGCATCTTCCGCGAGGACATGTTCGAAGAGGCCGAAGGCCTGGACGATCCCTACCTGCGCACCAAGCACGACGCCGAGGCGCTGGTGCGCGCGGAAACCCGGATCAAGTGGCGCATCTACCGCCCCGGCATGGTGGTCGGCGATTCGCGCAGCGGCGCGATCGACAAGATCGACGGGCCGTACTACTTCTTCCCGCTGATCAAGAAGCTGCGCCAGCTGCTGCCGCCGTGGATGCCGATGCTGGGCATCGAGGGCGGGCGCATCAACCTGGTGCCGGTGGATTTCGTCGCCGATGCGATGGACCACATCGCGCACAAGCCCAAGCTCGACGGCCACACCTTCCACCTCACCGACCCGGAGCCGCTGCGCGTGGGCGAGGTGCTCAACGTGTTCTGCCGCGCCGGCCACGCCCCGGAGATGACCTTGCGGGTGGACGCGCGCATGTTCGCGTTCGTGCCGGCGGGGATCCGCGCAGCGGTCGGCGGGCTGCCGCCGATCCGCCGCTTCACCGGCATGCTGCTGCGCGATTTCCGCATCCCGCGCGAGGTGCTGAAGTTCATCACCTATCCCACGCGCTTCGACAGCCGCGAGACCGAGCGCGCGCTGAAGGGCAGCGGCATCGCCGTGCCGCGGCTGGAGGACTACGCCTGGCGCCTGTGGGACCACTGGGAACGGCACCTGGATCCGGACCTGTTCGTGGACCGCACGCTCAAGGGCAAGGTGCGCGGCAAGGTGGTGCTGATCACCGGCGGTTCCTCGGGCATCGGCCTGGCCACCGCACAGCGCGTCGCCGAAGCCGGTGCCACCACCATCATCGTCGCCCGCGGCGAGCAGGAACTGTTCGCCGCGCGCGATGCGATGAACGCCAAGGGCGGAAAGGTGTTCGCCTACACCGCCGACCTGTCCGACCTGGCCGGCTGCGATGCGCTGCTGAAGACCGTGCTCGAGGCGCATGGCCATGTCGACGTGCTGATCAACAACGCCGGCCGCTCGATCCGCCGCTCGATCGAACTGAGCTACGACCGCTTCCACGATTTCGAGCGCACCATGCAGCTGAACTACTTCGGCAGCCTGCGCCTGATCATGGGCGTGCTGCCGGGCATGACCGCGCGGCGCAAGGGCCACATCATCAACGTCAGCTCGATCGGCGTGCTGGCCAACTCGCCGCGCTTCTCCGCCTACGTGGCCTCGAAGGCGGCGCTGGACGCGTGGAGCCGCTGCGCCCAGGGCGAGCTGTCGGGCAAGGGCATCAGCTTCACCACGGTCAACATGCCGCTGGTGAAGACGCCGATGATCGCGCCGACCAAGATGTACGACAGCGTGCCGACGCTGAGCGTGGAAGAGGCGGCCGACCTGATGGTCAAGGCGATCATCGAGCGCCCGAGCCGGGTGGCGACGCGGCTGGGCATCTTCGCCGCGTTGGTCAACGCGGTCGCGCCGAAGGCCTACGAGGTGGTGATGAACACCGCCTTCGAACTGTTCCCGGACTCGGCCGCGGCCAAGGGCGACCGCAAGGCGCTGCGCGAGACCAAGCCCAGCCAGGAACAGATCGCGTTCGCGGCGCTGATGCGCGGCGTCCATTGGTGATCGGCGGGGATTCGGGAGTCGGGATTGGGGATTCGCAAGAGCGTTAGCGCGTGCAAGTCCGCTGTCTCAACTTGGCATCCGGCGCGGCGAATCCGCTTTTACCAATCCCGACTCCCCAATCCCGAATCCCGGCTCAAAACGTCGATACGCGGCTTGTATTGGTGACGAGTGGGGATTTGGGATTGGGGATTGGGGATTCGCAAGAGCGTTAGCACCTGCGAGTCCATCGTCCCGCTGGTTTGCATCTGGCCCGGCGAATCCGCTTTACCAATCCCGACTCCCCAATCCCGAATCCCGGCTCAAAACGTCGATGCGCGGCTTGCATTGGTGACGAGTGGGGATTGGGGAGTCGGCATTGGGGATTCGCAAAAACGTTAGCACCTGCGAGTCCATCGTCCCGCTGTTTGCATCCGGCGCGGCGAATCCGCTTTTACCAATCCCGAATCCCCAATCCCCAATCCCCGCTCAAAACGTCCTGCATTGCCGCCAGCGCACCGGCTCGTCGCGGTCGGGGCGCGGATTGAGCTGGATGCGGACGGTGCGCAGCGAGGGGTAGCGTTCCACTTCCTTGCAGATCCCCGGCCACACCTGCGCGTCGTCGCCGCTGCGGTCGATCACCAGGGTCATCTGGGTCTGCCAGATGCCGCGGATCACGCCGGGCGTCCTGGCCAGGGCCTTGGACACCGACTGGCGATAACCGGCTTCGGTGACGGCATCGGGTTGCGCGCTTGCCGGCTGCACCGCGGCCGCGGGCGCAGCAGGTGCCGCAGCCGCGGCCGCGGCGACCGGCGGCGGACTGGCCGCGGGCGGCGCTGGCGTGGGTGCTGGCGTGGCAGGCGCGGGTGCGGGGGCAACTGCTGGCGCTGGCAGCGTGGCGGCGGACGCGGCATCGTCGCTGCGCTGCTGCAGCGCCAGCCCGCCCAGTCCCACCAGCAGGCCCAGCGTCAGTGCGGCCAGCGCGGCGATCGCGGTATGCCGCTGCGCACGCCGGCGGCTGGCGCCGATCACCCCGTCCTCCAGTTCGCTGGGCAGGTAGCGCTTGAGCATCGGCCAGATGCGGCGGCCGTCGAGGATCTCCACCGACTGCTTGTCGGCCGCGGCGATGCCGTCGCGCTGCACCTTGCCCTCGGTGACCAGGATGCCGCCCTGCGCGCCCATCAGCCGCGCCGCGGCGCCCAGTTCGTTGACCGCGGCCGAGCCGATCCGGTAGGCGCGGCCGTGCTTGCACGACAGCAGCCAGCGCGCATCGCCGCGGGTCATCACGAAGTCGCTCTGCGGTTCCTGGGACGCGTCGTCGTCGGCGACCGCGTCGTGCAGGTCGCGCTGCTCGCGCATCGCGCGCCGCACCATGCGCGAGAAATCGCGCCAATGCAGTCCGGCCAGGGCATGCAGCCCGGCGGTGGTCTCGTTCTCGCGGCGACGGACCACCCACAGGTAGAGCGTGGCAGCGAGCCATGCTCCAACTGCCAAGACCGTTGCCGCTATCCAGGAAAACATGCTCGCACCCGCGTAACGCTATCGATGACGCCAGTCTATCGCCAGCGTGTCACAGCGCCGGCAAGGCGACAGCGGGAAACGGCGGACAGGAGAAGACCCGCCAGTCCGAAGCCGAGAGGGGAGGGGAGCAAACGGTCTTCTGATGGACTGGCGGGTCCGCCCCGATTGTCGGGAAAAATCTGCTGCTTTGCAACAAAACCTTATTCAGCGGACGCCGGCGCGGTCGCACGCTTGCGGCTGGCGCGTTTCGGCGCCGGCGTGGCGCTGGCGACCACCGGGCCGGCACGGCGCCGGGCCGGCGCCGCCTGCTTGGCCGGACGCGATTTGGGCGTGGCGGTCTTTGCCGCCTTCTTGGCCGCTGGCGCCTTCTTGGCCGGTGCCGGGCGCGCGCGGCGGCCGCTGCCGAGGTTGCGCAGTTCGGCATTCAAAGCGTCTACGCGATCGACCAGGGTGCCGAGGTCTTCGCGGCTTGGCACTTCCAACCTGCGCAAGGCGCGCTGCACCCGGTCCTCGAACACCTTCTCCAGCCGGTCCCAGGTGTCGGCGGCGCGTTCGCGCGCCTGGCCGACCCGGTTCTCGACCACATCGCGCACCGCATCGACGCCGCCGCCGGCCAGCTTGCGCGTGCTCTGCTCCAGGGTCAGGCCTTCCTTGACCAGGGTCTCGAACAGCTTGCCGCCTTCGGCCTGGGCGCGGCCGAACGCGCCGACCCCGGCCAGCCACACCTGCTGCGCCGATTCGCCCAGGCGCTTGGACAGCTTTTCCGCCTGCGCCTGCAGGCCCTCGTCGGCAGCGGCGGCAGACTTCTTCTTGCGTGCGGATTTCTTCAGGGTGGCCATGACGGTGCGGTTCCTTCGGCGGTTGGGTGGCTGGATTCGAGACTCACGGCGTTGGTTAGAGTAATCACACCAGCGCGTGCGCCTCAGTCGGCGGAAAGCGGCGGCGTAGGCCGCGTGCGGCGCGTGGCGCGACGCCGGGCGATGACCTGGTCGACGTCGTCGAGTGCGCGGCGCAGGCGCGCGGTGGTCTCGGTGGTGCGCCCCGGCTGCACGTCCACGCCGTCGAGGAAGGTGCGCTGGCGGTCGTTGAGGATCTGGTGGCGCAGGGCGATGCCGTGTGCGGCCAGCATCGGTTCCAGCACCTCGGCGTTGCGGCGCAGGTCGGCCATGGTGTTGCGGTAGGCGAGCTGGCACACGCGGTGCCGCGCGGCATAGCTGAACAGATTGGTGAAGAACAGTTCGCTGTTGTCGGCATTGGGTTCGAACACCAGCTGGTCCACCCGCGGGTACTGCCGCGCGTACTTTTCCAGCCCGACCTGCATGCGCGATTGCAGCAGGGTGCGGAAGGTCTGCGACAGCACCGCCGGCAGGCCGCCGCTGAGCAGCCGCGCGCGATCGATCTGGCCGTTGCGGCGCGGTGCGTGGGTGGCGTCGTAGGGCACCAGCGGATTGATCCCGATCATCAGGTCGATGCCGCGCTCCAGCAGCGTGGACGCATGCATCGTGCGCCGCAGCGCGCCGTCCACGTAGTGGCGGCCGTCGATCTCCACCGGCGGGTACAGCCCCGGCAGCGCGGCGCTGGCCTGCACCGCCAGCGAGATCGGCACCTGGTCCAGGCCCGGCTCGCCGAAGCGCACGGTGCGGCCGCTGTCCAGGTCCACCGCGACCACGAACAGATCGGCGTCCAGCGCGCGGAAATCGTTGCTGCGGCCGCGCCGGCTGAACACGTCCTGCATGAAGCGCTCGACCCCGGCGTTGTCGAACAGGCCGCTGGGCACCAGCCCGCCGAAGCGGGTGATCAGGTCCGACCAGCGCGTCTTGCGCGGCTCGGTCAGCAGGTCGTACCACCAGCCGTAGGCGAGCTTGGGCAGGGTCGCGGCGCGGCGCAGGTATTCGTAGACGTTGGGGCGCAGGAAATCCTCGGGCCGGAAGTGCGCATCGTCGCTGTTGCCGGTGACGAAGATCCGGCAGATCTCGGCGCTGCTGATGCGGTTGGCCAGGCCGGCGGTCAGGAACGCGCCGGAGCTGACCCCGACGTAGCAGTCCAGCCGGGTCAGGTCGAGTCCGTCCAGGGCCTCGTCCAGCGCGCGCAGCGCGCCGAGTCCGTACATGCCGCCGATCGGGCCGCCGCCGGCGATGGCCAGGCCGATGCGGCCGTGTGAGCGAGGGCGGGGCGAGGCGCTGTGGAGGGAAAGCATGCACGGTCCGCGGAAGGCGTCGGCCGGAGTGTAGCCGAGCTGCATGATGCTTGCGGTCACGCCCGGCTGCCACCATCATCGGCGCCCATGGCGCGCAGCAATCCCGTCCTGGAACGACTCGGCCGCCGCCTGGCGTGGCACCAGGCCGTGCACGATCCGGCGCACGAGCCGCGCAACGCGCTGCGCTGGCTGCAGGAATTGCGGCGCTGGCAGTCGCAGCGGCTGGAGCGCAGCTTCGAGCATTTCCTGGAAGACCCGCAGCGGCGGCCGGCGGCGATGTTCTTCCTCACCGACGTCTACGGCGACCGCGATTTCAGCCGGCGCGACGCCGACATCGTCAAGGTGCTGCCGATGATGCAGCGGCTGATGCCGGCCACGCTGCTGGACACGGTGGCCGACGGCATCGAGCTGGGCGTGCTGACCCACGCGCTGGACCTGCGCATGGCCGAGGCGCTGCAGGCGCTGGCGCCGCGCCGCAAGCGCCTGGACGACGACCTGTACGCCGAGGCCTACCGGCACACCGGCCTGCGCCGCCTGCGCCTGCACCAGATCGACCTGATCGCCAGCGTCGGCCTGGGCCTGGCCGGCGCGGTGCACACTCCGGGCGTGCGCATGCTGCTGCGCTTCGCGCGCGGCCCGGCCAAGGCGGCGGGGCTGTCGGAGCTGCAGGGATTCCTGGAGCGCGGCTTCGACGCGTTCTCCAAGCTGGGCGACGCCGAAGGCTTCATCGGCGACATCGAGACCACCGAGCGCGAGGTCTCGCGGCGCCTGTTCGCCGGACACCCGCAGCCGTTCGCGTTCGACTGAGCGGGCCGGATCCTCACCCCAACCCCTCTCCCGGTGGGAGAGGGGCTAGGCTGTTCCTTCTCCCATCGGGAACATGGCCCCCTTTTCGGGGGAAGGTGGCCCGCAGGGCCGGATGAGGGTACGGGCGAAGCCCCGTGCATCCAAACTCCGCGAGACGCTTTGCGCCGCACCCTCACCCCAACCCCTCTCCCGGTGGAAGAGGGGCTAGCGGTTCAGCCCAGCTTTTCGGCCAGGACGCGGCGGATCTCGCTTTCCACCGTGCCCTTCAGCGCCGACAGCAGGAAGCCCAGCTCGGCGGTGACGTGCACCTGCTTGGGCAGCAGTTCGATCCGCCCGTCCACCCCGGAGCGCGAGAACAGCAGCGCATCGCCGTCCCAGCGCGATTCCAGGTCGAAACGTTCGGACAGCTTCTTGGCGGCGTCCTCGATCGCCTTGCGCGCCTGTGCGGGGGTCTTGCCGTGGTCGTGGCGGATGTCGATGCTGGACATGCTGGCTGGCTCCTGTGCGGGCATGCGGCCCACGGAAAAGATCAGGCATTGTGCGTATGCGCGGAGTGTTGTCCAGGCGCGGCGCGCTTCTTCAAGCGCGGGCAACCTGCTAGGCTCCCCGCCGTGCCCGACCTGCAAGTCCATTTCAGCAACCGCCAGCAACCCGACCGGCCCTTGCGCGCGGGCGTGCACCGCATCGTGCGGCAGGCGTCCGGCCACGTGCGCGTGGTCGACGATACCCAGGGCGCGCTGCTGCTGGCGCAGTTCTGCCTGGACCGGCGCGGGCTGTGGCTGCAGGTGGCCAACGGCGCCCGCGGCATCCATGTGAACGGGCGCCCGGTGCGGCGCATGGCCTTGCTGCGCGCCGGCGACGCGGTCTATGCCGATGGCGTGGAAATGGTGGTGCTGGGCGTGTGCGAGCCGCTGCAGCGCCTGCCCGACGCGGCCGAAGGCGAGGGCGAGGATCCGCGGCTGGTGCTGCGCGGGGTCGGCGGCCAGCACCATGGCCGCAGCTATACGCTGGACCGCGTGCGCAGCATCGGCCGCCTGCGCGACTGCGACATCTGCATCGACGATCCGGCCTTCGCCGAACGCCACGCGCGCCTGGAACGGCATGGCGAGCGCGTGCTGCTGCGCGGGCTCGGCGATGCGCAGACCCAGGTCAACGGCAATGCGGTGCGCGATTGCTGGCTGCAGCCGGGCGACCAGCTGGTGTTCGACGCCCAGCACCGCTTCGTGCTGGAAGTGCCGCAGGCCGCGCCCGGCGAGCCGCTGAAGCACGATCCAGCCAGCGTGCCGCTGGCGGCCGCGCCGGTCGCCGCGCCGCGTCCGGCCACCGCCTTGCGCTGGCCGTGGCTGTTGCTCAGCGCCCTGCTGCTGGCGGCCGCGCTCAGCGGGCTGCTGTGGTTCGGCGCGCGCTGAGCGCCCGCCAGCCGCGCCAGCCCAGCAGCAGCGCCAGGATCGCCGCGTACAGCAGCGGTTCGCGGATGTCCGATTTCACCAGCCACCAGAAGTGCAGCACCGCCAGCACGCCGATCGCGTAGATCGCCTTGTGCAGCTTGCCCCAATTGCGCTTGAGCCGGCGCATCCAGCCCTGGGTGGAGGTGATCGCCAGCGGGATCAGCAGCAGCCAGGCCAGGAAGCCGACGGTGATGTAGGGGCGCTTGACGATCTCCTCGAAGATCTGCGCCCAGTAGCCGCGCAGGTCCAGGCCCAGGTACACGCCCAGGTGCACGCAGGCGTAGAAGAACGCGTACAGCCCGAGCATGCGCCGGAAGCGCAGCAGCACCGATTGCCCGCTCAGCTGCCGCAGCGGCGTGATCGCCAGGGTCAGCAGCAGTAGGCGCAGCGCCCACAGCCCGGTGCGGTGCTCGATCTCGGCCACCGGATCGGCGCCGAGCGCATCGCTGCCGGCCTGCCACACCTGCCAGAACTGCCAGCCCAGATAGGCCAACGGCGCCAGCGCGAGCGCATGCACCAGCGCCTTGGCGGCGATCAGCGAACCAGATGTCTTAGCCATGCGGTCTCAGTACGTCGGCGGCGGCGAGGCAGATCGGACGCGAGCTCGAAGGCCGCACAGCCGCCGCGTGCTCCCAATCCCCAATCCCGAATCCCCAATCCCGGCTCAATACCATTTCTTCAGATCCATCCCGGCATACATCCCCGCCACCTGCTCGGCATAGCCGTTGAACGGCCGGGTCGGGATGCGTTCGGCGAACAGCTTGCTGGCCTTGCCGGCGATGCGGCGCTCGGTCTTCTGGCTCCAGCGCGGATGGTCCACCGCCGGATTGACGTTGGAGAAGAAGCCGTACTCGGAGGCCTGCAGTTCGTGCCAGGCGGTTTCCGGCATGCGCTCGACGAAGCGGATCTCCACGATCGACTTGATGCTCTTGAAGCCGTACTTCCACGGCACCACCAGCCGCAGCGGCGCGCCGTTCTGCTGCGGCAGCGGCTTGCCGTACAGGCCGGTGGCGAGCAGGGTCAGCGGGTGCATCGCCTCGTCGATGCGCAGGCCTTCCTTGTAAGGCCAGTCGATCGAGCGGTAGCGCACGCCGGGCATCTGCTGCGGATCGGCCAGCGTGGTGAAGGCAACGTACTTGGCCTTGGAGGTCGGGGCGAAGCGCTTGAGCACCTCGGCCAGCGGCACGCCCAGCCACGGGATCACCATCGACCAGCCCTCCACGCAGCGCAGCCGGTAGATGCGCTCCTCGGCGCGGCTGCCCTTGAGCAGGTCGTCCAGCGCCAGGGTGCCGGGCTTTTCGCATTCGCCGGACACCTTCACCGACCACGGCGCGGTGCGCAGGGTCTTGGCCGCCTTCGACGGATCGGTCTTGTCGGTGCCGAACTCGTAGAAGTTGTTGTAGCTGGTCACGTCCTCGTAGCGGGTCAGTTCCTCGCTGGTGCGGAAGCCGCTGCGCGCCTGTTCCGGGGTCAGCACGGTCTTCGGCGGCGGCGGCGGCTCGGCATCGGCGCAACCGGCCAGGCCCACCGCCGGTGCCAGCGCCAGGGCCTGCAGCAGGCGCCGGCGGTCGCGGTAGAGCGCCTCGTCGGTGACCTCGCGGCTGGGGATCTTGAGCACATCGCGCAATGACATGGCTGACTCCTGGAGGGGGCGGGGACGGCTGGGGACTTCGGCAAAGACTACGCTGGCACCGGGCCAATGGATGCAAATGCAACCTAAATTGTCCGGGCCGCAAGCTGGTGCGCTGCGGCATACTAGGCGTCTTGTCCGATAGGTGCCCCATGACGCGCGCGTTCAATTTCAGTGCCGGCCCCGCTGCATTGCCGGAATCGGTCCTGCGCCAGGCGCAGGCGGAGATGTTGGAGTGGAACGGCGTGGGCGCCTCGATCGTGGAGCTGAGCCACCGCGGCGCCGAGTTCATGGCGGTGGCGGCCGAGGCCGAGGCCGACCTGCGGCGCCTGCTCGGCATCTCCGACGACTATGCGGTGTTGTTCCTGTCCGGCGGCGCCACCACCCAGCAGGCGCTGCTGGCGCTGAATTTCGCCGCGCCCGGGCAGACCGTGGACTACGTGGTGACCGGGCACTGGGGCAAGACCGCGATCAAGCAGGTGACCCCGTACGCCAACGTGCACGTGGCCGCCAGCGGCGAGGCCGGTGGCTTCCACGCCATCCCGCCGCGCGCGCAATGGCAGCTCAGCGCCGATGCCGCCTACGTGCACATCACCGCCAACGAGACCATCCACGGCGTCGAGTTCCGCGACGCGCCGGACGTGGGCGCGGTGCCGCTGTTCGCCGACTTCAGTTCCAGCATCGCCGCCGAGCCGATCGACGTGTCGCGCTACGCGGTGATCTACGCCGGCGCGCAGAAGAACCTGGGGCCGGTCGGGGTGGCGGTGGTCATCATCCGCAAGGACCTGTTGCAGCGCAGCGGCCAGCCGCGCGCCGACATCTTCGACTACCGCTCGCATGCCGCGCGCGACTCGATGCTCAACACCCCGCCGACCTGGAACTGGTACCTGGCCGGGCTGGTGTTCAAGTGGATGCTGGCCGAGGGCGGGGTGGAGGAGTTCGCGCGCCGCAACCAGGCCAAGTCGGCGCTGGTGTACGCGGCGATCGACGGCTCCGGCGGCTTCTACCGCAACGAGGTGGTGGCCGAGGCGCGCTCGCGGATGAACATCCCGTTCTTCCTGCCGGACGAGACCCTGACCGCGCGCTTCGTCGCCGAATCCAAGGCGGCCGGGCTGCTTGCGCTGAAGGGCCACAAGGCGGTCGGCGGCATCCGCGCCTCGCTGTACAACGCGATGCCGGTGGCCGGCGCGCAGGCGCTGGTCGCCTTCATGCGCGACTTCCAGCAACGCAACGGCTGAGCGCCATCCCCCTGTAGGAGCGGCTCAAGGTGGCCTCGGGCCATCAGCCGCGACCGGATCGCGCCCGCAGGCGCTCCGCAACATCGAGGAACCACGATCCATGGCCGCAAAGCCGAAGAAATCCCCAGCGACAGACACCAAGCCGGCCAAGCCGACCCCGACCGCCGTCGCAAAGCCCGCGGTCGCCGCGCCGGCGCTGGCCGACGTGCGCGCCAAGATCGATGAGATCGACCGCACCATCCAGGCGCTGATCGCCGAGCGCGCGCAGTTCGCGCACCAGGTCGGCAAGGCCAAGGGCAAGCTCGCCGCCGCGGTGGACTACTACCGCCCCGAGCGCGAGGCGCAGGTGCTGCGCATGGTGGTGGACCGCAACCAGGGCCCGCTCAGCGACGAAGTGCTGGTGCACGTGTTCCGCGAGATCATGTCCGCCTGCCTGGCGCAGCAGGAGCCGCTGAAGATCGGCTACCTCGGCCCGGAAGGCACCTTCAGCCAGCAGGCGGTGCTCAAGCACTTCGGCCGCTCGGCGGTGGGCCTGCCGATGGCGACGATCGAGGAAGTGTTCCAGGAAGTGGAGAGCGGCAATGCCGATTTCGGCGTGGTGCCGGTGGAGAATTCCGGGCAGGGCACGATCCAGGTCACCCTGGACATGTTCCTGACCTCGAACCTGAAGATCTGCGGCGAGACCGAGCTGCGCGTGCACCAGTACCTGCTGTCGCGCACCGGCCGGCTCGATGCGATCGAGCGCATCTATGCGCATCCGCAATCGTTCGCGCAGACCGCCGGCTGGCTGCGCGCGCATCTGCCGAAGGTGGAGAAGATCCCGGTGTCGAGCAACGCCGAGGGCGCGCGGCGCGCGCGCAACGCGGAGGATGCGGCGGCGATCGGCGGGGAGAGCGCGGCGCACGTGTATGCGCTGAAGAAGGTGATCATGAAGTCGATCGAGGACGACGACGACAACACCACGCGCTTCCTGGTGATCGGCCGGCAGATCTTCCCGCCGTCGGGGCACGATCGCACCTCGGTGCTGGTGTTCATCCACGACAAGCCGGGGGCGCTGTTCGATGTGCTCAGTCCGTTCGCGCGGCATGGGATCAGCATGAACCGGATCGAGTCGCGGCCGTCGCATCAGGCGAAGTGGGAGTACGGGTTTTTCATCGATCTGGCCGGGCATGTGGAGGACGAGTCGATGAAGCAGGCGCTGGCGGAGTTGAAGGCGCATTCGGCGCAGATCAAGGTGTTGGGGTCGTATCCGGTGGCGGTGCCCTGATCTGGCCTGTTCGGTCGCCGGCGATCTGGCGTCCGTAGTGGGACTCGAACCAACGACCCGCTGATTAACAGTCAAGTGCTCTGACTGGCTGAGCTGGAGAAACGGCAACAGCAAAAGGCTTTCGCGCGTTGCGCGACTTACTTTTCTTTGAACGGCCAAAGAAAAGTAAGCAAAAGAAAGGCCGCCCCAGTCGGGTCGCCCCGCGCTGCGCGCGGGGTCCGCGAGCAACCTGGGATTTTTCGATGGCACATCCATGTGCCAGCGAAAAACGTCGCGCATCCTGCGCGCCGCCCCTGCGGGGTTGTTCCCAGGCCGCTCGCCGACCACTCAATGGGGACCCCTGAAAAGCGAACAGCAACAACTGAAAAGCGAACAGCAGCAACAGCAACAGCAACAGCAATAACAACAACCACGGCAGCGGCAGCGGCAAAATCAGCGGCGGCGGAATCAGCCGCTACGACAAGATCAACAGCGCGCCCGCTGCGGGGGCGACGGCAATCTCGGGAATGGTGATGAGCAACGCGCAATACTGGATCGCAACGAAGGGCTCTGCTTTGCAGGGGACGTTGAATGTGCCGGGCGACAAGTCGGTCTCGCATCGGGCGGTGATGTTCGCGGCGCTGGCCGATGGGGTCTCGCATATCGATGGGTTCCTGGAAGGCGAGGACACGCGGTCGACCGCGGCGATCTTCGCCAGGCTCGGGGTCAGGATCGACACGCCGTCGCCGTCGCAGCGGATCGTGCACGGGGTCGGCGTCGATGGGCTGCAGGCGCCGCAAGGCGAGCTGGATTGCGGCAACGCCGGGACCGGCATGCGCCTGCTCGCCGGCTTGCTGGCGGCGCAGCCGTTCGACAGCGTGCTGGTCGGCGACGCGTCGCTGTCCAAGCGGCCGATGCGCCGCGTGACCGAGCCGCTGGCGCTGATGGGCGCGCGCATCGACACCGATGCCAACGGCGTGCCGCCGCTGCGCATCCACGGCGGGCAGCCGCTGCGCGGCATCGACTTCGCCTCGCCGGTGGCCAGCGCCCAGGTCAAGTCCGCGGTGTTGCTGGCCGGGCTGTATGCCGAGGGCGTCACCTCGGTGCAGGAGCCGCATCCGACCCGCGACTACACCGAGCGCATGCTGTCCGCGTTCGGCGTGGAGATCGCGTTCGCGCCCGGCCACGCGCGCCTGCGCGGCGGCCAGCGCCTGCGCGCCACCGACATCGCGGTGCCGGCCGATTTCTCCTCGGCGGCGTTCTTCATCGTCGCCGCCAGCATCATCCCCGGCTCGGACATCACCCTGCGCGCGGTCGGCCTCAATCCGCGCCGCACCGGCCTGCTCGCCGCGCTGCGGCTGATGGGGGCGGACATCGTCGAGCACAACCACAGCGAGCACGGCGGCGAGCCGGTGGCCGACCTGCGGGTGCGCTACGCGCCGCTGCGCGGGGCGCAGATCCCGGAGGACGTGGTGCCGGACATGATCGACGAGTTCCCGGCGCTGTTCGTCGCCGCGGCTGCTGCACAGGGCCAGACCGTGGTCACCGGCGCGGCCGAACTGCGGGTCAAGGAGTCCGATCGCCTGGCGGCGATGGCCACCGGCCTGCGCAGCCTGGGCATCGTCGTCGACGAGACGCCCGATGGCGCCACCATCCATGGCGGCGCGCTGGGCAGCGGCGTGATCGAAAGCCATGGCGACCATCGCATCGCGATGGCGTTCGCGATCGCCGGGCAACTGGCCCAGGGCGAGGTGCGGATCAACGATGTCGCCAACGTGGCCACGTCGTTCCCGGGCTTCGACAGCTTGGCGCAAGGCGCCGGGTTCGGCTTGGTTGCTGCTGCCTGAGCAGCGCCGCGCTCTGCCGGGCGCGGCTGGGATAGCTGCACCGATCGCTGGGGTGCGGCGGATGCGCGCAGCGCGCCGCTAGGGCGCGCGTGGCGGATCGCTGGCCGGCGTCGCCGGTGCCGGGGCATTGGCCGGGCCGTCGAGTCCGCGATCGCGGCTCATCCACCAACCGCTGGCCGCCAGCACCAGCGCGATCAGGATGACCCAGGCCCAGGGCGAACCGCGATGGGCGTGGGCACGGTCGGTATCGCGTTCGCGCCGATACAGCTCCTGCGTCTCATGTTGTCTGGACATGGTCGTGCTCCTGCGTCTCAGGGACGCGACCAGTCTTGCGCCGATTCCGTTCGCGAGGTGTCAGCCGCCCGTGAACGCAGCATGCGTCCTGCAAGCGGTGTTCAGCTTACTGAGCCGGCTTGAAATCGAATGGGATCTCGAGGCTGCCGGCGACCGCCTGGCCCTTCTGCTGCGCCGGCCGGAAGCGCCAGCGGCGCACGGTTTCCATCGCCGCACGATCCAGCTCGCGCGAGCCGCTGCGCTTGACCAGGGCCACGCCCGCGGGGGCGCCGCTGGCATCCACCTCGACCCGCACCACCACCGTGCCGCTGTCGCCGCGGCGCAAGGCCGCCGATGGATAGCGTGGCGGCGGCTGACCTTCCAGCGGCACAGGACGATCGCCCGGCGCCAGTGCGGTGGCGTTCGTCCCCGCAGCAGCGGCGTCGGTGCCACCCGGCGCCGGCGCCATCGCATCGGCGGCGGGCGGCGGAGCAGGCGGCGCGGTCTCGACCAGTTTCGGCACATCCTCCGCTGCCGGCGGCTTGGCTTGCGGCATGTCGCTGGCGCCGCTGCCGGCGGGCAGCGGTTCGGGCAGCGGCTTGATCTCCGCCGCATCCTGCTGCACCTGCGCCGGTTGCGGCTTGTAGAAGTCGTTGTCCTTGCGCCCGACCAGCCACACCGCCAGGAACAGCAGCAGCCCGGCGCAGAACGCGATGCCGACGATCACGAGGAGGCGCCGCGGCAGGCGCAGCACGATGCCGGTGTTGGAGGACGGAGGCGACGTGGACATGGGACTCACCTTTGGGAACCGCTGGATTCTGGCATAGCCGCGGTGAATCGGTCGCCCAGCGCGCGCGCCTCCGCGTCCCGTCGCTGCCGCGCGATTGCGGCAAAAGCGCGGCCGACAGGCGATAATGCGCGGCTCCGATCCATCCACGTGCCGCGCCCATGCTCGATCCCGTCCTGCTCCGCCAACAGCCCGCCGACCTCGCCGAGCGCTTGCGCACCAGTCGCGGCTATGCGCTGGACGTGGCCGCCCTGGAGGCCCTGGAGGCCGACCGCAAGCGCATCCAGGTGCGCACCCAGGAGCTGCAGAGCCTGCGCAACAGCCGCTCCAAGGCGATCGGCCAGGCCAAGGCCAAGGGCGAGGACGTGGCCGCGCTGATGGCCGAGGTCGCCGGCTTCGGCGACGAGCTGAAGGCCTCCGAGCAGCGCCTGGACGAGATCCGCGCGCAGCTGGAGACGCTGGCGCTGGAGATCCCCAACCTGCCGCAGGCCGACGTGCCGGCCGGCAAGGACGAGGCCGACAACGTCGAGGTGCAGCGCTGGGGCACGCCGCGCGCGTTCGATTTCGAGGTCAAGGACCATGTGGAACTGGGCGCGCGCCATGCCTGGCTGGACGGCGAGACCGCGGCCAAGCTGTCGGGCGCGCGCTTCACCGTGCTGCGCGGCCCGATCGCGCGCCTGCACCGCGCGCTGGCGCAGTTCATGCTCGACCTGCATACCGGCCCGCACGCGTACCAGGAAACCAACGTGCCGGTGATCGTCAACGCCGACAGCCTGTACGGCACCGGCCAGTTGCCCAAGTTCGAAGAGGACATGTTCGCCACGCATTTGGGCGAGCAGAAGCGCTACCTGATCTCGACCTCGGAGATCTCGCTGACCAACCTGGTGCGCGACGAGATCGTCGAGGCCGAACGCCTGCCGCTGCGCATGACCGCGCATTCGCTGTGCTTCCGTTCCGAGGCCGGCAGCGGCGGCCGCGACACCCGCGGCATGATCCGCCAGCACCAGTTCGAGAAGGTGGAACTGGTCAGCATCTGCCGGCCCGAGGACAGCGCCGCCGAGCACGAGCGCATGACCCGCTGCGCCGAGGTGGTGCTGGAGACGCTGGGGCTGCCGTACCGCAAGGTGCTGCTGTGCACCGGCGACATGGGTTTCTCGGCGACCAAGACCTACGACCTGGAAGTCTGGCTGCCGTCGCAGCAGACCTACCGCGAGATCTCCTCGTGCTCCAACTGCGGCGATTTCCAGGCGCGGCGCATGCAGGCGCGCTGGCGCAATCCCGCCACCGGCAAGCCGGAGCTGCTGCACACGCTCAACGGCTCCGGCACCGCGGTCGGCCGCGCGATGATCGCGGTGATGGAGAACTACCAGAACGCCGACGGCTCGATCGACGTGCCCGACGCGCTGCGTCCGTACATGGGCGGCATCGAGCGCATCGGTTGAGTCTCGGGCGCCGCGCATGCGGCGCGGCGGTCGCCTTGCGGAAGTGTCTGGCGGCATCTGTGGGAGCGACTTCAGTCGCGACGGGGCTTTCTCGGTGATGCCCGTCGCGACCGAAGTCGCTCCCACGGTCGTTGCCAGCTGCCGAAAACCATGCCGGCTCTGTGTCCCATGCCATGGCGGCTATGCGGATGCCGTGGCTGCGTACCGTCCACGCCCAGGCAGGCGTTCCGGCCGATCCGACCTCCCTGCGCTTCGCTGGCCTGTGTTCGGGCCAGATGTGTTCGATGGCATCGGCGCAACGGCAACCAAGACGCCCCAGCCATCCCATGCTGGAATCGCTGCGAACGAACCAGCGACCATTCGCTGGTGCGAAGCACAGGGCCAGGGCAGGGCGTTCACGCGATCGCCCTGTCGCGAAGCGGAAGCGACCGTGTAGCTGCTGCCGGAACGGGCCGCCGCGGCGGTGCTCGGGACACGCCACGGCAGGTGGACCTGATTGCACAGCTCGGATCGTTGTGGGAGTAGAATGAACCCAACGCGATTTCATTCATCGTTCTAAATATCGAAAGAACATGCACGATCTCAACGACCTGTACTACTTCGCGATGGTGGTCGACCACGGCGGTTTCGCCGCGGCCGAGCGTGCCCTGGGCATCCCCAAGTCGCGCCTGAGCCGCCGCATCAGCCAACTGGAAACCGACCTGGGCGTGCGCCTGCTGCAGCGCTCCACGCGCCGCTTCGCGGTCACCGACCTGGGCATGAGCGTGCATCGCCACGCGCAGACGATGCTGGCCGAGGCGCAGGCGGCGCGCGAGGTGGTGGACCGGCTCAGCGCCGAGCCGCGCGGCCTGGTACGGGTCAGCGTGCCGGTGTCGCTGGCGCAGATGCAATTGCCCAAGCTGCTGCCGATGTTCCTCGACCAGTACCCCAAGGTGCGCTTGCAGTTGAACATCAGCAACCGCCGCGTGGACATCATCAACGAAGGCTACGACGTCGCGCTGCGCGTGCGCTCGCGCCTGGACGACGACGGCAGCCTGGTGATGCGCAGCTTCGGCCAGGTGCAGGAACTGCTGGTCGCCAGCCCGAAGTACCTCGACCGTGCCGGCCGTCCCAAGGATCCGGAAGAACTGACCTCGCACGTGACCCTGAGCATCAGCGAGGACGAGGCGCGGCAACGCTGGGAACTGCACGGACCGGCCGGCGAAGTACGCCGCGTCGACCTGCAGCCGCGCGTGGCCGGCTTCGATTTCCCGCTGCTGCAGTCGATGGTCAAGGACGGCTTCGGCATCACCCTGCTGCCGGAGACGGTCTGCGCCGACGCCGTGCGCAACGGCGAACTGGAAGTGGTGCTGCCGGAATGGTCGCTGCCGCAGGGCATCTGCCACGCCGTGTTCGCTTCGCGCCGCGGCCTGCTGCCGGCGGTGCGGGTGTTCATCGACTTCCTCGCCGAGCACCTGCCGCGCCAGATCGAGGCCTCGCGCCTGGACTGCAGCGGCTGCCCGGAGCGGATCAAGGTCAAGCACTCGACCCTGGGCGCGATGGCGGTCGAGGCCGGCTGAGCAAAACCCGCGCGGCCGTGCGAAAATGCGCGGCCGCAGCGCCACCGCCGACGCTGCGCGATGCCCTGACAGTTGCAAGCGCGTGCCAGGCAATCTGGCGTGAAGCGTGAAGCGGTGTGGTCGCAATCGGAGAGATGGCCGAGCGGTTTAAGGCACCGGTCTTGAAAACCGGCGAAGGGTCAAACCTTCCGTGGGTTCGAATCCCACTCTCTCCGCCAATCCATAAGAAAAACCTCGCAATTGCGGTTTTTTTTGCATTAATGTCGCGGGCTATCCACCCAGCTACCCGACCAGCCATGCCGTTCGATTTTGGGCGATCTGTCGGGCCACCCAGCGCTGCACCGCTAAAAAGCCCATGGCGGTGGGTGGCCGACGCGGATCGGCATGGGAGGAACACGTGGCCCAGAAGATCGACTCGGCGTCCGCCGCCGAGACCGCCGAGGCCATGTACTCGTTCCGCTTAGTGGCCGTGCAGCGCGACGGCAGTGGCTGGCTGGGAAGGTCGAAATGTTCTCTTGCGCCCCGATCAACTCGCATTGCGTGAGACACACGGCCGCTTCAGGGCTTCGACGCAGATGCGTCGTCACTGAGGACCTGCTTCAAGCCGTCCTCCGCAATGCGAAACGCGGTCGCGGCAAGGGCACATACCTTCTGCATCCCTTCGATGGCGATACGCTCGGATTCCGGCGTTCCCGGGGCATCTGGTACAAATCCTGCGACATTCCGAAGTTGGGCTGCCAGGCCAATACCCATGCTCAAATGTTTCGAGATCCTTGGCTCAAGGACGAACAGCCTCGAAAAGTGAGCTTCGATGGTGGGTGTTCTCTCGCGTCGGAACATCTGTAGATACGTTCGCCTGTCATCGGCGGAGGCTGACAGGCGATCCGGGAAATCTGGTGAGCTCAACTGGTCCGCCATGGCCGTGTAGTTTCGCGCGGCTGCGGCCACCTCGTGAAAAAGGTAGTAGCTGAGCAGCCGACCCTCCTCGGCGCGTAAGAAGACTTCGTTCCGATGGGCGGCTTCGGAAGTTCGATTAGCAGCTACGCTGAGCCGCCAGACCGAGAAGCCGACGAGAACAGCTACTACGACTGAGGCCCAATCGGCTGTATTGCCGTGGTCGAGTGCGAGGGGGCAGAACATGCTGGCTTCCTTCCGTGGCCCAATTCAGAGTTAGACATTGCCACAGGATACGGCTGCGGAGCACCTAGCCAGAGGGCGCGCGATCGCAAATGCGGGGCGCAACCAGATAGGCGAATTGCCCGGGCCGGTGTGGGCGGCGGTCACGCGCGCGGCGTTCGATGCGCTGTGTGGCGCTGCGTCGCTGCCGGAATCTACGGTGAGGTGTAGGGACATCCGCTAACCACAAACCGCTACCGGCAGGAGAAGGTGCAGCAAGCGCTGAAGCGGATCGACTACCGCGTTGGCGTCTGCCGCTGGGCTATATGAGGAACGGCATGAATCGTCCAGCAGTTGCAATACGTTATGGAAGAAATGGCGGAGGGGGCAGCGCGACCATCCCGCCGCGGTGCCCGCTGCCGCCAGGAAGCCAAGTACAAAAGCGGTCGGCAAAAAAGCGACGGGCCTGCTGGCGCAGCTGAAAGGAACAAGGCACAAAGGGTAACTGGAGAAAGGATGTAGCGCAGCGCCCGCCGAGCGTCCCGAACGCGACAGTGCTGCTGATGCTCGCGAGAACGCTAGCCGTAGCGCCCGACATCCAGTGGGAAAAATCCCGATCGGCATGCCGCGCGATTGCGCCGAATGAGGTCAGGAAAATCTGACCCGATATCAGGCTTTGCCCTGATAACGTTGTCGCCGGCCGGCCGCGATACTGCACCTGCCTGACGCAGGTACCGCCGCGCTTTCCTAGAGGAGCGAACAGGCTGGTCTCTCGCCCTGCGTGCCGAGCCTTGAGTAAGCCCGGCGTGGTGTTTTTTTCGGCATGATGAAAGCGCAACACGCCCAGCTGAGCGTGCTGTGAAATCTGGACGATTTTGTCTACAAATTCCGGTTGCCCTGAACAATTCACGCCGCTAGTCTGACTATGCGGCGTTCGCTGCGTTGGGGTTATACGAGATGGCCATTAGAGTTTTTTTGGTCGACGATCACGCTCTTGTCCGTACCGGCATGAAGCTGATCCTTTCGAATCAGACCGATATCGAGATCGTCGGTGAGGCCGAGAGCGGCGAGGCCGCGATGCCGCAGATCCGCCAGCTGAAGCCGGACATCGTGCTCTGCGATCTGCATATGCCAGGCGTCAGCGGGCTCGAGGTCACCGAGCGCATCGTCAAGGGCGACCACGGCACCAAGGTCATCATCGTGTCGGTGCTGGAAGACGGCCCGCTGCCCAAGCGCCTGCTCGAGGCCGGTGCGTCCGGCTACGTGGGCAAGGCGGGCGATGCGCAGGAACTGCTGCGCGCGGTGCGCGACGTGGCGATGGGCAAGCGCTACCTCGGCGCCAACATCGCGCAGAACCTGGCCCTGGCCAACCTGGAAGGCGGCGGTTCGCCGTTCGATGCGCTGTCCCCGCGCGAACTGGAAGTCGCGCTGCTGCTGACCCGCGGGCTGCGCCAGGAAGACATCGCCAAGCGCCTGAGCCTCAGCGCCAAGACGGTCAACACGCACAAGGCGCGGTTGTTCGAGAAGGTCGGCATCCACGACAACATCGCACTGGCGCGGCTGGCGACGCAGTACGGCCTGCTGGATCCGGCGCATCCGCTGTAAGCCGGCCTGTCGTACCTGCGTGATGCGAAAAAAAGCGACCTGACCGGTCGCTTTTTTTTTTGTCTGCATGCATCATGCCCGGCGATGATCGCTGGGGCGACTATGGCGAGAGTTCAGTCACTGCGGGCATTCCTGGTAGAACCTGTCGCGACTGAAGTCGCTCCCACACAAAGCGTCGTGGCGACCAAGCGACCGAAAGACCTTATGCCCAGGCAGCCAGGCAGCTTTTCGGCAGACGCTGCGACATCCCGACCTGCGAAGCGCTACGACGGTGTAGGGCGGTGGAGCAGGTCGCTCGCGAACATTTCCGTTTCGATCCGCGAGGGTGCAGTGGCTAGGTGTTTCGCAGCCATCGTGACGCGCGCTGCTTCCACGATATGCCGCTGAAACCGGGCAGGACACGCGCCTGTTCCACGAAGCGATTCGGCGAAGATTCCCGCAAAGGCGCGGGTGCCGGACCGCGCCAGAATCGCGTGGCAGAACAGAGGCGCGATTCACGTACAGAAAAAAAGCGGCCCGAAGGCCGCTTTTTGTTTGCTGCGAAGAACGGGCGCCGATCAGCTGGCGCGTTCCTTGTGCTCCTTGTCGTCGTCGCTTTCGCTGTCGCCGGCCCTGCTGTGCGGCTGGTGCTGGGCGACGCTGACCGGCGCGTCCGCCGGAGCGGCAGACGGCGCATCGAACAGGCCGTTGCCAGCCGCAGCGGCAGGTGCCGGTTCGGCATCGCCGACGTGGCGGTTTTCGGCGCTGTCCGACACCGGAGCAGCAGCGACCGGCGCGTGTACCGGCGTCGGTTCGACCGCCGCGGCCGGCGCTTCCTCATGGAACACGTCCAGCAGCGTGGTCTGCACCGGCACGTAGGCCGGCTTGCTGGGCGCTTCTTCCTCGGCGAGCGGTTGCGGCGTCGGCGCGGCGTCCTGCTGCGGCTCGGCGACCACCGTGGCTGCCGTTGCCGGTTCCTCGGCTGGCGCGACCGGTGCCACGGCGGCTTCCGGTTCCGCAGCGGGCTTCGCCGCAACGACCGGGGCGGGCCGTTCGACGATCGGCGTCGACGCCGGCTGCAGCGCCGCTTCGATCGCCGCCGGCGGCGTGTCGGACGCGACCGGTTCGGCGACGAACGCCGGCGCAGATTCCGCTGCAGGCGCTTCCGCTGCAGGCGCCGCTTCGGGACGCGAGACCGGCACTTCGCTGGCGGAAGGCAATGGCGCCGCCGTCACCGGCGTCGCTGCCGCCGTGGGTGCCACTGCCGCAGGTGCCACTTCCGCCGGTGCAGCCTCGGCCTGTACCGGCTCGGCAACTGCCGGTTCGGCAACGGCGGGAGCCGTTGCGATCGTCGCCACCGCGGCTGCGGCGACCGGCGCGGACTGCGCCGGGGCAGCGTCGGCGTTTGCCTCGGCTTCCTGCGCTGCAACGGCAGCGACCGGCGCCTGCGCCGCGGCAGGATGCTCCTGTCGCGGCCGCGGCTCGCGCTTTTCCCGCGGTGTACGCGGCGCCTGCTGCGGCTTGGCCTCGGCGGCTTCGCCGGGGGCGGTGTCGTCGTCGAAGTCGAACTCCGGCTGGTTGCGGCTCGGCGCCGGCGCGGTTTCGCCGTCGCTGTCGCTGTCGCCGGCATCCAGTTCGTTGTCGTCGAACGCCGCGCCCTCGCTGCCGCTGCCGGCTTCGCCATTGCCGCGACGGCGGCGGCGGCCGCCACGACGGCCACGACGGCGGCGGCCACCGGCCTCGCCATTGGCGTCGTCGGCGTCGCCGTTCTCGCCGGCCGGGACCGCCTGCGCGGTTTCCGCGGCACTCTCGCGTTCATCGACGCTCGCCGGTGCCACGTTCGACTGCGGCGCGGCCGCTGCCGGCGTGGCGGTGTTGACCTCGCTGACCGGTGCGTCGCTGCTCAGCGCGGCGGCACCACCGGCCACGGCGGCGGCCGCGATCGTGGTGGCGTCCTGCGTTGCAGCGGCGGGAGCGGCGGCGACGGGCTTGGCCGCGACCTCGTCCTGGCGCGGCTGGCGCTGCGGCTTGTCGCCCTGCAGCGCGGCCGATGCCGGCTCCTGCTGCGGCCGGGGCTGCCGCGGCGGGTTCTGCGGCTGCTGTTGCTTCGGCGCCTTCGGCTGCTGCGGCGGGTTCTGCTGCGGCTTGGCCTGCTGCGGCGCCTGTTCGTTGCGCGGCGGCTTGGCCGCCAGGTTCTGCTGGCCGCCTTGCGCATTGCCGCCGCCGTTGCCCGGACGCCGCTCGTCGCGACGCACGTTGCCGCCGTTGCCGCGCGCGGCATTGCCGCCCTGGCCGCCGTTGCGGTTGCCGCCATCGCGACGCGCGTTGCGGTCGCCGCGGTCGTTGCGGTTGCGGTTGCCGTCGTGGGCGCGCTGGCGCTGCGCCGGCTCGCTCGCGGCCGGCGCCGGCGCCGGGCTTTCGCCGGCACCGAAGATCCGCTTCAGCCAGCCGACCACGCCGGTGGCCGGAGCCGCGACCGGAGCGGGCGCCGGGGCCTGGACCTGCACGGGCGCGGCGACCGGTTCGGGCGCCTCGACCACTTCGCGCACCGGGGCCGGCTGCGAGTGCTTCACATTGGTCACCGCGGGCGCCGGAATGTTCAGCTGCGCCTTGGTCAGCGCATGCACCGGCAGCTTGCGCGGGGTGTTGCGCTGGTAGCTGGGCTTGGCGCTTTCCTCGCCGAGCTCGTTCTCGCGCAGGCGGGTCACTTCGTAGTGCGGGGTGTGCAACTGCTCGTCGGCGACGATGACGATCGGCGCGTCGTGGCGCTTCTCGATCTCGCTGAGCGCGCGGCGCTTCTCGTTGAGCAGGTAGTTGGCGATCTCCACCGGGGCCTGCACCAGCACCTGTCCGGTGTTCTCCTTCATCGCGTGCTCTTCGGCGACGCGGATGATCGACAGCGACATCGACTCGACGCTGCGCATGCGGCCATGGCCGTCGCAGCGCGGGCATACGATCTGGCTGGACTCGCCCAGCGACGGACGCAGGCGCTGGCGGCTCATCTCGAGCAGGCCGAAGCGCGAGATGCGGCCGATCTGCACCCGCGCGCGGTCGTACTTGAGCGCGTTCTGCAGGCGGTTCTCGACTTCGCGCTGGTGCTTGTTGGAGGCCATGTCGATGAAGTCGATGACCACCAGGCCGCCGAGGTCGCGCAGGCGCAGCTGGCGCGCGACCTCTTCGGCCGCCTCCAGGTTGGTCTGGAACGCGGTGTCCTCGATGTCGCTGCCCTTGGTCGCGCGCGAGGAGTTGACGTCCACCGCGGTCAGCGCCTCGGTCTGGTCGACCACGATCGAGCCGCCGGACGGCAGGCGCACGCTGCGCTCGTAGGCCGCCTCGATCTGCGATTCGATCTGGAAGCGGTTGAACAGCGGGATGTCGTCGGTGTAGTGCTTGAGCTTGCGCAGGCTCTGCGGCATCACCTGCTGCATGAACTCCTGGGCATCGCCGTACATCTCGACGGTATCGACCAGGATCTCGCCGATGTCGGCGCGCAGGTAGTCGCGCAGGGCGCGGATGATCAGCCGCGATTCCTGGTAGATCAGGAACGGCGCCGGCTTGGCCAGCGCGGCCTCGGCGATCGACTTCCACACCTGCAGCAGGTAGTCCAGGTCCCACTGCAGCTCTTCGGCGTCGCGGCCGACGCCGGCGGTGCGGATGATCACGCCCATGTCGTCGGGGATGTTCAGCTTGTCCAGCGCTTCCTTCAGCGCGGCGCGGTCCTCGCCCTCGATCCGGCGCGAGACGCCGCCGGCGCTGGGCGAGTTCGGCATCAGCACCATGTAGCGGCCGGCCAGCGAGATGAACGTGGTCAGCGCGGCGCCCTTGTTGCCGCGTTCTTCCTTGTCCACCTGGACCACCACTTCCTGGCCCTCGCGCAGCAGCTCGCGGATCGTCGCCTTGTTGTGGTCGACGCCGGCCTGGAAGTAATCGCGGGAGATTTCCTTCAGCGGCAGGAAGCCGTGGCGCTCGCCGCCGTATTCGACGAAGGCCGCTTCGAGCGAGGGTTCGAGCCGGGTGATGCGGCCCTTGTAGATATTGGACTTCTTCTGTTCCTTGGACGGCTGCTCGATGTCGATGTCGTACAGGGTCTGGCCGTCCACGATGGCCACACGCAGCTCTTCCGCCTGCGTGGCGTTGATCAGCATTCGCTTCATTGTTGCGTTCCTCGCGCTGCTACCGCGCGGAACGCCATGGGGTTTCGCTTCTGGTCACGCTTCGCCGCCCATCGCGCAGGCGCGGGGTGGGCGGCTTGGGTTTCCAGCGCTACGACACCACGGCGAGCCGCGGGAGCGCTTCTTTCTTTTAGGTGGTTCAGGACCGGCGGCGACTCCAGCCAGGCTGGGCGCCGCACGGGGCATGTTCAGCGCGGACGCTTGTGGCATCCGGCGATGGCCGGGTAGGCCGGTGAGCCGCTAACATGGCCGCCCCGGGGGCGGTGGTCGCGCACTGTGCCGGAATCGTCGCAAGCCGGGCTTCTGGCCCTGCGCTAACTTCCAACGAAATCAAACCCTTATCTCGCCCCCCGAGTGTAACAGAATAAACTGCCTGATGACTTCCCCCCCGATCCCTCCCAAGCCGCGCGACGTCGCGACCAGCGCGGTGCGCATTCTCAAGGTCCCGGAAGACAGGGCTGGACAGCGTGTAGACAATTTCCTGCTCGGCCAGCTCAAGGGCGCGCCGCGCAGCCTGATCTACAAGCTGATGCGCAGCGGCCAGGTCCGGGTCAACGGCGGCCGCACCAAGGCCGAGCGCAAGCTGGAGGCCGGCGACGAGGTGCGCATCCCGCCGGTGCGGCTGAACGAGGAGGGCGAGAAGACCGCGCCGCCGGACGCGTTCATGGCCCGGCTGGAGGCGGCCATCGTCTATGAGGACGCGCGGCTGCTGGCGCTGAACAAGCCCTCAGGGGTCGCCAGTCACGGCGGCAGCGGGATCAGCTTCGGCGCGATCGAGACCCTGCGCGCCTTGCGCCCGAACCAGACGCTGGAACTGGTGCACCGGCTCGACCGCGACACCTCCGGGTTGCTGATCGTGGCCAAGAAGCGCTCGGCGCTGACCGAGATGCAGGCGCTGATGCGCGAGGACGACCGGGTCGAGGGCCGCGGCATCAGCAAGCGCTACCTGACCCTGCTGGTCGGGCGCATGCCCGACGGGGTGATGAGCGTGGACGCGCCGCTGCACATCGGCCTGCGCCAGGGCGGCGAGCGCCACGTGCAGGTGAACGCGGCCGGCAAGGAATCGCTGAGCCATTTCCGGGTGCTGGAACGGCGCGGCGGGCATTCCTATTGCGAGGTGCGGATCGAGACCGGCCGCACCCACCAGATCCGCGTGCATGCCCAGCACCTGGGCCATCCGGTCGCCGGCGACGACAAGTACGGCGATCCGGCGGTCAACAAGCGCCTGCGCGAACAGATCGGGCTCAAGCGTCTGTTCCTGCATGCCGCGTCGCTGGAATTCACCCTCGACGGCGGCAAGACCCCGTATCTATTGAATGCGCCGCTGGCCGACGAGCTGGCCGAGGCGTTGAACCGCCTGGGCGGCTGACCCAGGCGCCGGCCGGACGACCCGCTGCGGATCGCCCGGCCGGCGAGATTCAGCCGTTGTGCTTGTCGTGGTCGTGGCCATGGTGCGGGTCGGAGTGCGCCTGTGCCGGATGCGGGGCAGGACGCGGCTCGGGCGCGTGCATCGGTTGCGGCCGCGGCGGCGCGACCCTGGCCATGCGCTGCTCCTGCAGCGGCGGCCGCTGCTGTTCCTGTCGCGGCATGGCCTGAACACGCTCAGGGAACTCCCGCATCGGCGCCTCGCGGTGCGCGGGTGCCGGCGCTTGCGCGTTGAAGGCGGCGAACTGGTGCGGTGCCTGCCGCGGCGGCTCGGGCTGGGCGAATCGGGCCTGCTGCGCACGTGGATCCTCGCGCTGCGGCGCCGGCATGGACATCGCGCGCGCCGGTGCTGCATGCGCCAGCTGCATGTTCCCCATCGGCATCGGCGTGTTGACGTGCGGCGCCTGCGGCAGGTCGCGCCGTTGCGCTGCGGCGGCGTTGGCCATCGGCATGGCGTGGCGGGGATCGGTTACGGACATCGGCATCGGCGCGTGCGGCGATTGCGCGAATGCAGGCTGCGCGCGCGCATCGTGCGCGACGCCGGCGGCGGTCGGGCCGCCCGGTCCGGACAGCGGCGGCCGCTGCGCCGCGTTCGCCGCGACCGGACGGCCCGGCTGCAGCATCCGTTCGTTGAAATGCGGCGTGGACAGCTGTGCATAGTCGACCGCGCGGCGTGGCGCCGGCGCCGCCGCCGGTGCGAACTGCGGCGCGGGGCCGTGCGGGTTCTGGGCCATGTGCGGCGCCAGCGCCGCGGCCGCCGCCGCCGCTGGCATCGCCGCCAATGCCGCCTGCTGCGGAACGCTGCGGTTGTCGTTGCGCACGAAGCTGCGCGCGTCGATCCGGTTGTTGGTGATGTTGTTGACGATGGTGGTGCGCGGCGCGTAGACGCGGTTCTGGTAGACCACGTAGTGCGGCGCCGAGGGCGGCGCGTTCCAGTTCATGCCCCAGCTGTTCCAGCCCCAGCGGTGCCAGGCCGGTTCCGGTTCCAGCCAGCCCAGCGGGCCGTGGTGGTGGTGCTCCAGCGCGTCGCCGACCAGCACGCCGACGCCGAAGGAAATGATCCCGGCGGTCACCAGGTCGCCCTCGCTGTAGTACCGCGGGTGGTAGCGGTACTCGCGGTAGACGTCGACCGGGGCGCCGTACACCACCTCCGGGTCGTAGCGCGGCACGTAGACCACGTCCGGCTGCGCCGGTTCGATGACGATGGTCTGGCTGGGCGGCGGGATCCGCTCGTCGGCGTAGACCGGCTCCACCACCGTGCGCCGCACCACCTGCACCCGTTGCTGCGGCGTGCTGCGCAGATGGCCCTGCGCCTGCGCGCGCCCACGCATGACCTGGATCGCGTCGAGGACCTCGTTGGGGTCGTGCGCATAGGCGTCGCCGAGCGCGCGGGTCCAGTCGCCGTTGCCGGCCAGCTGGTCGATCACGTCGGGAAACGCGGTCAGCGCCTTGACGCTGGGATCCCACGGTTGCGCCGCCGCCGCCTGCAGGCGGTCGGCCGCGGCCAGGCCGCTGTTGCTGCGCAGCCAGCCCTGGGCATCGCTGACCTGATCGGGATACACCGAGGCGGCCAGCGTCTGCGCGAGCAGCTTGTCGGGGAACAGCGCGATCGGCGCCACCAGCTTGTACAGCTGCTCGGCGCTGGGCGGCACATAGGGGGCGGGCGCGGCGGCGGCGGGCGCCGCGGTCGCGGTCGGGACGGGCGACGGTTGCCGTTGGCACGCACTCAGCGCCAGCAGGCTTGCCGCGGTGGCCAGCGCCAGCGCCAACTTCGTTGATGGCAGGGGACGGCGGATCTCCATGCTGCACCTTTTCGACGTGGCGTTCGGAAGATGCGCGCAGGATGCTCTGTGTTGCATGTCTGCAAGCTTTCTGCAACGCGCCGCCACACCGGCCGCGCCGGCGTCCGTTCAGCCAGCGTGCGGCGCCCGGCTCAGGGCGTGGTGGACAGGCGGAACAGCACCAGGCTCAGCGCCAGCGTGGCCATGCCGGCGACCAGCCCATACACGGTTTCGTGGCCCTTGGCGTAGCGCTTGGCCGCGGGCAGCAGTTCGTCCAGGGCCAGGAACACCATCACCCCGGCGATGACCCCGAACACCGTGCCGAAGATCGCTTCGGACAGGAACTGCGCCAGCGCCACATAGCCGATGATCGCGCCGATCGGCTCGGCCAGGCCCGACAGCAGGCTGGCGGCGAAGGCGTAGGACTTGCGCCCGGTGGCGTAATGCACCGGCACCGCGATGGCGATGCCTTCGGGGATGTTGTGCACGGCGATCGCGAACGCCAGCGGCATGCCCACGGTGGGGCTTTCCAGGGTGGCGAAGAAGGTCGCCAGGCCTTCCGGGAAATTGTGCGCGGTGATCGCCACCGCGGTCAGCAGGCCGACGCGCTTGACGTAGGCGCGGTTGTCGGCGCGGAACAGCGGATCCTGCGCATTGAGGCTTTCGTGCGGATTGGGCACCAGCCGGTCGATCACCACGATCAGCGCCATGCCGGCCAGGAACGCCAGCGTGGCGTAGGCGTAGCCCAGGCGCGGATCGAACGCGTGGCTGAAGGAGGCGACCGACTTGCCGAGGATCTCGGTCAACGACACGTACACCATCGCGCCGCCGGCGAAGGCCAGGCCGAAGGCGAGCAGGCGCGGGTTCGGGCCCTTGGTGAACAGCACCAGCACGCTGCCCAGGCCGGTGGCCAGGCCGGCGGCCAGGGTGACCGCCAAGGCGATCCAGACGTTGTGCGACGGAATATCCAGCATGCGCCAGGCGGCTCCTGTGTCGAGACGGGGATGGAGACAGGGATGAAAGCGGGCGCGAGGCTGGCGGAATGTGAAGGCGGCGCACCGCCGAGGCCGGCGGCGCGCGCAAGCGGCCTGCGGCCGCGCTCAGCCGGCGTGGTGCGACTGCGCGTCGAGCGCGAAGCAGCGGTCCGGACGCGGTTGCGGCGGATTGAAGTTGACCGGCACCTGGATCGTCCATGGCACCGCCTGGCCATTGCGCGTGGCCGGCTTGAAGATCCATTCGCGCACGCGCTGCTGCGCCGACGCGTCGAGCTTGGGCTGGCCGCTGCTGTTGACCAGCTTCACGTCGGTGGCCTTGCCCTGCACGCCGACCACCACGCTGAGCACCGCCTTGCCGCCGAGCCCGGCGCAGGCCAGTTCGATCGGGTACTCCGGCGGCGGGGTCTGCACCGCGGCGACCTCGGTCGGCGCGACCGCGACACGCTGGGTCTGCGCTTGCTCGGAGTTGCCGCAGCCGCCGAGCAGCAGCGCCGCGGCGAGCGGCAGGCAGGAGGCGGCGGCGAGGGGGGAACGGCGGGATGCGGCGGGCATGGGATTCATTCCGGTAGGGCCGAGGCTTTGGCGGCGCAGATGAAGTCGTTTTCGCTGAGGCCGCCGACGTCGTGGGTGGAATAGCGCACCACCACGCGGTCGTAGTGCACGCCCAGGTCGGGGTGGTGGTCTTCGCGGTGCGCGATCCAGGCCAGCGCGTTCACGAACGCCAGCGTGCGGTAGTAGTCGGGGAAGCGGAACGTGCGGCTGATCGCCATGCCGTGCTCGACCAGCTCCCAGCCGGGCACCTGCGGCAGCAATTCGGCCAGGCGCGCCTGGGTGAGCTTGTATTCGCTGCCCTTGCAGGGCGAGCAATGGGCCTGTGCCAGCGGGATCAGGTCGTTCATTCTTGGAGCCTCTGCGGCAGGGCAGCCGAACGCGCCGCCGATTGGGAAAGTTCGCGATGAGCCGGTCGCGTGGAAGCGTTAGAATAACCGCATGATCCAGATCTCCGACAACGCGCAGACCCATTTCCGCAAACTGCTCGAACGCGAGGCCGTGCCCGGCATGGGCGTGCGCCTGAGCGCGGTCGATCCCGGCACCGCCCGCGCCGACGCGCGGCTGGAGTTCGCCGAACCGGCGGACCTGGCCGGCGACGAATGGGCGATCGACTGCGCCGGCTTCACCCTGTACGTGGCCGCCGACAGCGTCGGCTGGCTGGACGGCGCCGAGATCGACTACGTCACCCAGGGCACCGGCCAGCAGCTGACGATCAAGGCGCCGAAGATCAAGGGCGAGGCCCCGGGCGAGGCCGCCTCGCTGGTCGAGCGGGTGCGCTGGGTGGTCGAGAACGAGGTCAATCCGCAGCTGGCCCAGCATGGCGGCCGCGTGGCGGTGCAGGAAGTGTCGGCCGAGGGCGTGGTGCTGCTGCGCTTCGGCGGCGGTTGCCACGGCTGCGGCATGGCCGACGTGACCCTGAAGCAGGGCATCGAGAAGACGCTGATGGGACGCGTGCCCGGCATCACCGCCGTGCGCGACGCCACCGACCACGACAGTGGCAGCGCACCGTACATCCCGCGCGACTCCGCGGCCTGATTCCTCCGCCACGCCGGTGACGCGCGCCGCCGACATCCTCGACGCGTTGTTGGCGCGCTCGCCGCGCAAGCTGCTGCGCGATCGGCGTACCGGCCTGCCGTACGGCTGGGCGCACTGGATCTCCTCGCAGCCGGCGATGCCGCGCCCGTTCGTCTCGTCCGAGCTGATCGCGGCGCTGCCGCAGCCGGTGCCTGCGCCGAACGTGCGCCTGCCCGCGCTGAGTCCGTGGCAGGCGTTCCGGCGCCTGTGGTGGCAGCACTGGGATCCGGCGCCGTACGACCAGCGCTGGTGGCGGCGGATCGCGGCGCTGGTCAGCCTGGCCCTGCATCTGCTGTTCGCGCTGTTCCTGCTGTGGGTCGCCTTCGTGCGCTGGTTGCCGCCGCGCCCGGACGCGGGCGAGGCCGGGCGCGTGCAGGTGGAATTCGTCGGCCGCGGCACGCCGGCCGAGACCGGTGGTGGCGCGGCAGCGCAAGACGCCGCGGCCGCCGCCGCGCAGCAGGCCGCGGCGGCACGTGCGCGCCAGGCCGCGACTGCCGCTGCGCAGACCGCCGCGGCGGCGCCTGCCGCGGCGGCCAAGCCGGCCGCAAGCACCGCCGCCGCGCAGGCCGTGTCCAGCCCGCCGCCGCCGCCGGCGGAGCAGCCGCTGCAGGTCACCGAAACCGAGCAGCCGACCCGCGATTTCGTACTGCCACCGCCCAGCGTGCGCGAACCGACGCTGACCCCGCGCGAGATCGCGCCGCCGCGCGTGCAGGTGACCGAGCGCGAGGTCGAGGTGGTCACCGAGGTTCCCATCGTGGCGCAGATCCGTCCGCGCGAGGTGCCGCTGCCGCGCGCGCCGGAACCGCAGCTGCAGGTGCGCGAGCGCGAGGTGCCGGCGCCGCTGCCGCAGGTCCAGGTGCAGATTCCGCAGATCCGCCCGCGCGATCCTGCGCCGACGCTGCGCACGCCGGAGGCGCCGCAGGTGCGGCAGATCGAACTGCCGACGCCCGCCGTGCCGGCGACGCCGGCTGCGGTTGCATCGGAGGCGCCGGCAAGCGCGCCGGCGCAGACCGCAGCCCCGGCGCAGGCGGCGACCCCTTCCAGCGCCGCGGCGCAGGGCAAGGCCGAAACCCAGGCGCCGCCCGGCAGCGGCGCCGCACCGCCCGGCAGCAAGGCGGCCGCGCCGGGCAGCGGTCCGGCCGCGGTCGCGCACGATGGCGGTTGGGCGACGCCGCAGCGCGGCGACGACTGGGGCGCCTCGGCGCGCAACCGCGCCGGCGATGCCGGTGCCGGCGCCAGCCAGCGCAACGGCCTGTTCAATGGCGACGGCAGCGTGCGCGTGCCTGGCGGCGAAGGGCAGGGCAAGGCGCCGCCGCGCGGCGCGCCCGGCACCGAGACCGACAGCTGGTCGCGCGACCAGATCGCCAATGCCGGCCAATGGCTCAAGCGTCCGCCGTACGACTACACGCCGACCTCGTTCGACAAGTACTGGTTGCCGAACGCGACGCTGCTGGAGGAGTGGGTGCGGCGCGGCATCAAGAGCGTCAAGATCCCGATTCCCGGCACCACCAGCAGCATTTCCTGCGTGATCTCGATCCTGCAGGTGGGGGGCGGCTGCGGCATCACCGATCCGAACCTCAACGACCAGCCGGCCGGCGCGCGGCCGCCGCCGCCGGTGCCGTTCAAGCCAGGCCTGCAGGACGACAACGGCAGCGTGAAGTAGGCGCGGGCAGCGCGCATCCGCGCTGTGGCACCCAGCCAGCCGCATGCGACAGCGATCCGCCGACATGCGGACGCCTGCACTCTTGTAGGAGCGGCTTCAGCCGCGACAGGCGTTACCGTTGGATCTTGTCGCGGCTGAAACCGCTCCTACAGCAGAGGAGTTCGGCGCCGACACGCGGGCGATCGCACTCGGTGCACATGCACGTGCATCGCTGCCGCCACGGACTCGCGATGGAAACCGGCGCCGGCCGGACGCCGGCGACCACGGTCACTTCAGATCGTGCAGGTCGCGCAGCTGGGTGGCACGCGATCCGAAGTACGCGGCCAGGTCGGCGATGTCCTGGTCGCTGAGCGGCGTCGCCTGCGGGGTCATCAACGGATGCTGGCGATCGCCGCTGCGGTACGCCTGCAGCGCATGCGCCACGTAGTCGCCGTACTGGCCGCCGAGCTTGGGATAGGTCGGGTCGATCGGCGCGTTGCCGTCGGCGCCGTGGCAGTCGATGCAGCTCTGCCCGGTGGCCTTGCCCTTGGCGTGGGCCAGCTTCTCGCCGGCGGCGATACGCCCGCCCGGCAGGCCGGCGGAGGAGCCGGAACCATGCTCGCCACTGGCGTGGCCGGGATCGCCGGCGGACTGGCTGGTGGATTCCACCTGCGATTGCGAACACGCCCCCAACCACAGGGCAGCAAGCAGGACGATGGCGGGACGCAATGCGTGCGCGGCTTTCGGCATGGGATGGCTACTTGAGGGTGGTCAGGTAAGCGGCGATGTCGGCGATGTCCTGGTCGGAGAAGCTCTCCGCCTGGGCCTGCATGGTCGGGTGCTTGCGCTTGCCGAGCCGGTATTCGGTCAGCGCCTGGGTCAGGTACTGCGCCGACTGCCCGCCGATCTTGGGAACGCGGTAGCTCGGATAGGCATTCTTGTAGCCGGTGACGCCGTGACACCCCTGGCAGGTATAGGTCAGCAGCTTGCCGTTGCCGGCATTGCCGGCGGCGGCAGCGGGCGCCGCCGGAGCGGCGGCTGGGGCGGGCGCCGGCGCGGTCTGCGCCGCTGCCGGGGTGACCCCGAGAGAAACGAGTACGGCCAGAGCAAAACAAGCGGCTAGCGGCTGCGTGCGCATGGTTTCGTGGTCCGGAGGACGGGACTGGGAGTTCCGGCGTGGGGGAACACGGAACGACCCGAGTATAGCCTGGCCTTTCGCGGCTCCGAAACAGGCCTCCGGATCCTGGCTGCGGACCCGCACAGGGTCACCATGACCTTTGGCTCATTCACCTGGACGTCATCAGGTGATCTACTTACCTACAACACCATTCACGCCATCCACCAGGGACACGACGATGACGCGATATTCCACGCGCCGACGCACTGCCAGCTGCGCCGCCGCGCTGTTGATCACTTCCACCTTGCTGCTCGGCGGCTGCAAGCCGGCGGCCGGCGATGCGCAGGCCAAGGCCAAGGAGGCCGAGAAGGCGCCGGACGCGGTCCCGGTCGAGGTGGTCACGGCCAGCCGGCGCGCGGTGGCGGCCAGCTACAGCGGCACCGCGGCGCTGGAGGCGCGCGCCGAATCGCAGGTGGTGGCCAAGACCTCCGGGGTGGCGTTGGCGGTGCTGGCCGAGGAAGGCCAGCAGGTCCGCGCCGGGCAGCCGCTGGTACGGCTGGACCCGGACCGCGCGCGGCTGGCGGTGGCGCAGAGCGAGGCGCAGCTGCGCAAGCTGGAGAACAACTACCGGCGCTCGGAGCAATTGGTCGGCCAGCAACTGGTCAGCGCCGCCGATGTCGACCAGATCAAGTACGACCTGGCCAACGTGCGCGCGCAGCACCAGTTGGCCTCGCTGGAACTGTCCTATGCGACGGTGGTCGCGCCGATCTCCGGCGTCATCGCGTCGCGCTCGATCAAGACCGGCAACTTCGTGCAGATCAACACGCCGATCTTCCGCATCGTCGACGACTCGCGCCTGGAAGCCACGCTCAACGTGCCCGAGCGCGAGCTGGCCACGCTCAAGGCCGGGCAGCCGGTGACGTTGCTGGCCGATGCGCTGCCGGGCAAGCAGTACCTGGGCAAGGTCGATCGCATCGCGCCGGTGGTGGATTCGGGCAGCGGCACGTTCCGCGTGGTGTGCGCCTTCGAGGAAGGAGCCGAAGCCCTGCAGCCGGGCATGTTCGGGCGCATCCGCATCGACTACGACCAGCGCGCCGACGCGCTGGTGGTGCCGCGCCTGGCGCTGCTCGACGACGGCGAGCCGGCGGTGTTCCGGGTCGATGCCGGCAAGGTGACGCGGGTGCCGGTCAAGCTGGGTTACGCCGAAGGCCCGTGGGTGGAGATCCGCGACGGCCTGAAGCCCGGCGACCAGGTGGTCACCGCGGGCAAGGTCGCCTTGCGCGACGGCAGCCGGGTGCAGGTGATCGCGCCGCAGCGCGAGGTCGCCGAGGTCGGCGGCGGCGCCGCGGTCGGAGCGCGCTGATGAGCAGCGCCGGTTCCGATCACGGCAGCGATCCGCACGAGCACTCGCCGCCGGGCGTGCATGGTGGCGGGCTGGTCGAATTCGCCACGCGCCGCCGCGTCACCATCGCCATGGCCACGGTGACGCTGCTGCTGTTCGGCGTGATCGCGCTGAACAGCCTCAAGGTCAACCTGCTGCCGGACCTGAGCTATCCGACCTTGACCGTGCGCACCGAATACACCGGCGCGGCGCCGTCGGAGATCGAGACGCTGGTGACCGAGCCGGTCGAGGAAGCGGTCGGCGTGGTCAAGAACCTGCGCAAGCTCAAGTCGGTGTCGCGTACCGGGCAGAGCGACGTGGTGCTGGAGTTCGCCTGGGGCACCAACATGGACCAGGCCAGCCTGGAGGTGCGCGACAAGATGGAGGCGCTGGAGCTGCCGCTGGAAGCCAAGGCGCCGGTGCTGCTGCGCTTCAATCCGTCCACCGAGCCGATCATGCGCCTGGTGCTGGCGAGCAAGGCGACGCCGGCCAGCGACGCCGATGCGGTGCGCGCGCTGACCCAGCTGCGCCGCTACGCCGACGAGGACCTGAAGAAGAAGCTGGAGCCGGTGGCCGGCGTGGCCGCGGTCAAGGTCGGCGGCGGGCTGGAAGACGAGATCCAGGTCGATATCGACCAGCAGCGGCTGGCGCAACTGAGCCTGCCGATCGACAACGTCATCACCCGGCTCAAGGAAGAGAACATCAACATCTCCGGCGGGCGCCTGGAACAGGGCTCGCAGCGCTACCTGGTGCGCACGGTCAACCAGTTCGCCGACCTGGACGAGATCCGCAACCTGCTGCTGACCACCCAGGGCGCGGGCAGCAGCGCCGCCGACGCGGCGATGCAGCAGATGTACGCGATCGCCGCCTCGACCGGCTCGGAAGCGGCGCTGGCCGCGGCCTCGGCGGCGCAGAGCGCCTCGTCCAGCACCACCACCACCATCGCCAACGGCATGCCGGTGCGGCTGAAGGACGTGGCCGAGGTGCGCCAGGGCTACAAGGAGCGCGAGGCGATCATCCGCCTGGGCGGCAAGGAAGCGGTGGAGCTGGCGATCTACAAGGAAGGCGACGCCAACACCGTGTCCACCGCGGCATCGCTGCGCAAGCGCCTGGAGCAGCTGAAGACGCAGATCCCGCCCGACGTGGAGCTGACCACGCTGGAGGACCAGTCGCGCTTCATCGAACACGCCATCGGCGACGTCAAGAAGGACGCGGTGATCGGCGGCCTGCTGGCGATCCTGATCATCTTCCTGTTCCTGCGCGACGGCTGGAGCACGTTCGTGATCAGCCTGTCGCTGCCGGTGTCGATCGTGGCCACGTTCTTCTTCATGGGCCAGCTCGGGCTGAGCTTGAACGTGATGTCGCTGGGCGGGCTGGCGCTGGCCACCGGCCTGGTGGTGGACGATTCGATCGTGGTGCTGGAGAGCATCGCCAAGGCGCGCGAGCGCGGCCTGAGCATCCTCGATGCGGCGATCGCCGGCACCCGCGAGGTGAGCATGGCGGTGGTGGCCTCGACCCTGACCACGATCGCGGTGTTCCTGCCGCTGGTGTTCGTCGAGGGCGTGGCCGGGCAGCTGTTCCGCGACCAGGCCCTGACCGTGGCGATCGCGATCGCGATCTCGCTGGTGGTGTCGATGACCCTGATCCCGATGCTGAGCTCGCTGAAGGGGCGTCCGCCGCTGGCGTTCCCGGCCGAGCCGGAGCAGCCGCAGTGGCAGCCGCAGCGCGGTTGGCTGAAGCCGGTGGCATGGGGCCGGCGCGGCGCCGCGGCAGCGGTGCGCGGCGGTTTCTTCGGTGCGGCGTGGCTGGTGGTGCGGCTGTGGCGCGGCGCCGTGGCGGTGATCGCGCCGGCGATGCGCAAGGCCAGCGACCTGGCGATGGCGCCGTATGCGCGCGCCGAGCGCGGCTATCTGCGGCTGCTGCCGGGCGCGCTGGCGCGGCCGTGGCAGGTGCTGGGCCTGGCCGCGCTTGCGTTCGCGGCGACCCTGGCGGTGGTGCCGATGCTCGGCGCCGACCTGATCCCGCAGCTGGCGCAGGACCGCTTCGAGATGACGGTGAAGCTGCCGGCCGGCACGCCGCTGCGGCAGACCGATGCGCTGGTGCGCGAACTGCAGGAGACGCACGGCAAGGACGCCGGCGTGCAGGCGCTGTACGGGGTCAGCGGCAGCGGCACGCGGCTCGACGCCAGCCCCACCGAGAGCGGCGAGAACATCGGCAAGCTGACCATCGCCATGGCCGGCGGCGGCAGCGAGCAGTTCGAGGCGCAGCAGAGCGACCGCATGCGCGCGACGATGCGCAGGCATCCGGGCGTGCAGGTCGGTTTCAGCCGCCCGGAACTGTTCAGCTTCTCCACGCCGCTGGAAATCGAGTTGCGCGGTCAGGATCTGGAGACGATCCAGCATGCCGGGCAGAAGCTGGCGGCGATGCTGCGCGGCAACGGCCACTACGCCGACGTCAAGTCGACCGTGGAAGAGGGCTTCCCGGAAATCCAGATCCGCTTCGACCAGGAGCGCGCCGGCGCGCTGGGCCTGACCACGCGGCAGATCGCCGACGTGGTGGTGAAGAAGGTGCGCGGCGACGTCGCCACCCGCTACAGCTTCCGCGACCGCAAGATCGACGTGCTGGTGCGCGCGCAGCAGAGCGACCGCGCCAGCGTCGACAGCATCCGCCGGCTGATCGTCAATCCCGGCAGCAGCAAGCCGGTGACACTGGACGCGGTGGCCGACGTGGTCGCCACCACCGGCCCCAGCGAGATCCACCGCGCCGACCAGATCCGCGTGGCGATCGTGTCGGCCAACCTGCGCGACATCGACCTGGGCGGCGCGGTGCGCGAGGTGCAGGACATGGTCGCGCGCGAACCGCTCGGCGCCGGCGTCGGCATGCACATCGGCGGGCAGGGCGAGGAGCTGGCGCAGTCGGCCAAGTCGCTGCTGTTCGCGTTCGGCCTGGCGATCTTCCTGGTGTACCTGGTGATGGCCTCGCAGTTCGAATCGCTGCTGCATCCGTTCGTGATCCTGTTCACCATCCCGCTGGCGATGGTCGGCGCGGTGCTGGCGCTGCTGCTGACCGGCAAGCCGGTCTCGGTGGTGGTGTTCATCGGCCTGATCCTGCTGGTCGGGCTGGTGACCAAGAACGCGATCATCCTGATCGACAAGGTCAACCAGCTGCGCGAGGACGGCGTGGCCAAGCGCGAGGCGCTGATCGAAGGCGCGCGCTCGCGCCTGCGCCCGATCATCATGACCACGCTGTGCACGCTGTTCGGCTTCCTGCCGCTGGCGGTGGCGGTGGGCGAGGGCGCCGAGGTGCGCGCGCCGATGGCGATCACCGTGATCGGCGGCCTGCTGGTGTCCACGCTGCTGACCCTGGTGGTGATCCCGGTGGTCTACGACCGCCTGGACCGCCGCCCCGACAGCCACTACGCCGAGCGCGGGCAGCGCGCGCGGCGGCGCCTGGAAGGCCTCGGCCGCGGCGCCGGCGACGGTGCGGGTGAGCCGGCATGAGCGTCGCCGAGTTCAGCATCCGCCGTCCGATCACCACCATCATGTGCTTCGTGTCGCTGGTGGTGGTCGGCCTGATCGCCGCGTTCCGGCTGCCGCTGGAGGCGCTGCCGGACATCTCCGCGCCGTTCCTGTTCGTGCAGTTGCCGTACAGCGGCTCGACCCCGGGCGAGGTCGAGCGCAACCTGGTGCGGCCGACCGAGGAAGCGCTGGCGACGATGACCGGGATCAAGCGCATGCGCTCGACCGCCACCGCCGACGGCGCCAACGTGTTCATCGAGTTTTCGGACTGGGACCGCGACATCGCCATCGCCGCCTCCGACGCGCGCGAGCGCATCGACGCGATCCGCGCCGACCTTCCGGAAGACCTGCAGCGCTACCACGTGTTCAAGTGGTCCAGCAGCGACGAGCCGGTGCTGAAGGTGCGCCTGGCCGGCGCCGCCGACCTGACCGGCGCCTACGACATGCTCGACCGCGAGTTCAAGCGGCGCCTGGAGCGCATCCCCGGCGTGGCCAAGGTGGAGGTGTCCGGCGCGCCGCCGAACGAAGTGGAGATCGCGATCGCGCCGGACCGGCTCAGCGCGCACAACCTCAGCCTCAACGATCTCAGCGAGCGCCTGGGCAAGCTCAATTTCTCGCTGTCGGCCGGACAGATCGACGACCACGGCCAGCGCCTGCGGGTGCAGCCGGTCGGCGAGCTGCGCGACCTGCAGGAATTGCGCGACCTGGTCATCGACAACAAGGGCCTGCGCCTGGGCGACATCGCCGACATCCGGCTGAAGCCGACCCGGATGAACTACGGCCGGCGCCTGGACGGACGCCCGGCGGTGGGCCTGGACGTGTACAAGGAGCGCAGCGCCAACCTGGTCGAGGTGTCGCGCGCGGTGCTGGCCGAGGTCGAGCAGATCCGCACCCAGCCGGCGCTCAGCGACGTGCAGGTCAAGGTCATCGACAACCAGGGCAAGGCGGTGACCTCGTCGCTGAGCGAACTGGCCGAGGCCGGCGCGGTCGGCCTGCTGCTGTCGGTGACGGTGCTGTTCTTCTTCCTGCGCCACTGGCCGTCGACGCTGATGGTGACCCTGGCGATCCCGATCTGCTTCACCATCACCCTGGGCTTCATGTATTTCGCCGGGGTGACCCTCAACATCCTGACCATGATGGGCCTGCTGCTGGCGGTGGGCATGCTGGTGGACAACGCGGTGGTGGTGGTGGAGAGCATCTACCAGGAACGCGAGCGCATGCCCGACCAGCCGCAATTGGCTTCGATCATCGGCACCCGCAACGTCGCCATCGCGCTGTCGGCCGGCACCCTGTGCCACTGCATCGTGTTCGTGCCGAACCTGTTCGGCGAGACCAACAACATCAGCATCTTCATGGCGCAGATCGCGATCACCATCTCGGTGTCGCTGCTGGCCTCGTGGCTGGTGGCGGTGAGCCTGATCCCGATGCTGTCGGCGCGGATGCGCACGCCGGCGCTGGTCCGCTCCGAACGCGGCCTGATCCCGCGCCTGCAGCGCCGCTACGCGCGCGTGCTGCGCTGGTCGCTGGCCCATCGCGGCTGGAGCGTCGGCGCGATCGCGCTGATCACCGCGCTCAGCGTGCTGCCGATGATGCAGACCAAGAAGGACATGTTCGGCGGCGACGGCGGCGAGCAGATCTTCATCGGCTACCAGTGGAAGGGCTCGTACACGCGCGAGCAGCTGTCGGCGGAAGTGGCCAAGCTCGAGCGCTTCATCGACGCGCGCCGCCAGCGCTACCACGTCACCCAGGTGTATTCGTGGTTCAGCGAGGTGGAAGGCAGCAGCACCACGCTGACCGTGGACCTGAAGCAGGTGCGCGACCTGCCGGCGCTGATCGAGCAGATCCGCAAGGACCTGCCGCGCTCGGCGCTGGCCGACTACAGCGTCGGCAGCAACGGCAACGGCCAGGGCGGCGGCAGCGGCGCGCAGAGCGTGCAGGTGCAGCTGGTCGGCGATTCCACCCAGACCCTGCGCGCCATCGCCGACGACGTGGTGCCGCTGCTGGCGCGGCGCAAGGAACTGCGCGACGTGCGCGTGGACACCGGCGACCGCACCACCGAGCTGGCGGTGCGGGTGGACCGCGACCGCGCCGCGGCGTTCGGCTTCAACGCCGAGCAGGTCGCCAGCTTCGTCGGCCTGGCGCTGCGCGGCGCCTCGCTGCGCGAGTTCCGCCGCGGCGACACCGAGGTGCCGGTGTGGGTGCGCTTCGCCGGCGCCGAGGAGACCACGCCCGAGGACCTGGACAGTTTCAACGTGCGCACCAAGGATGGGCGCAGCGTGCCGCTGCTGAGCCTGGTCGACGTGCAGACGCGGCCGGCGGCGACCCAGATCGGGCGCACCAACCGCCAGACCACGCTGACCATCACCGCCAACCTCGGGGTCAAGGTCACCCCGGCCGAGGCCAAGCAGGCGATGGAGGAGACGCTGAAAGGCGTCAGCTTCCCGGCCGGCTACCACTACAGCTTCGACGGCGCCGACGGCCAGGACGAGGACAAGGCCGGCCAGCAGATGATGTTCAACCTGCTGATCGCGCTGCTGATGATCTACGTGGTGATGGCCGCGGTGTTCGAATCGCTGCTGTTCCCGGCGGCGATCATGAGCGGCGTGCTGTTCTCGATCTTCGGCGTGTTCTGGCTGTTCTGGATCACCGGCACCAACTTCGGGATCATGGCCTTCATCGGCATCCTGGTGCTGATGGGCGTGGTGGTGAACAACGGCATCGTGATGATCGAGCACATCAACAACCTGCGCCGGCGCGGCCTGGGCCGCACCGAGGCGCTGGTGGAAGGGTCGCGCGAGCGGCTGCGGCCGATCATGATGACCATGGGCACCGCGATCCTGGCGATGGTGCCGATCTCGCTGACCACCACGCAGATGTTCGGCGACGGCCCGGCCTATTACCCGATGGCGCGCGCGATCGCCGGCGGCCTGGCGTTCTCCACCGTGGTCAGCCTGCTGTTCCTGCCGACCATCTACGCGATCCTCGACGATCTCAGCGGCGGCGTGGCGAAGCTGGTGCGCCGCGCCCGCGGCGGCCGTGGCGTGGCGGCGCCGGTGGTGTCCTGACGGCGTCGCGCGCCGCATCGCGCAGAACGACGTGTGGGAGGGGCTTCAGCCCCGATGCCTTACCAATAAGGCGTCGGGGCTGAAGCCCCTCCCACAATGTTCAACGACACGGCGACGGTGCGATCGGGCAGGGCACATGGCCCTGCCGCCGCGAAACGCTCAACCGGCCAGCTTGCCGAAGATGCGGAATCCCGCCAGCCACACCCCGACCATGCTGCCGAGGTTGGTCAGCAGGAAGGTCAGCACCACCCGCGAGACGCGGTTGCGGTACCAGCCGCGCAGGTTCTGCGCGTCGTCGCGCAGCGCCAGGAAGTCGCCGTAGGCCGGCTTGCGCATGTGCACCTCGACCAGCGCGCTGAACGCACCGGCCGGCACGCCGGGCCGGAACGGCTTCAGCGGCGCGGCGATGGCGCCGGCGATGATGCTCAGCGGATGGCCGCCGGCCAGCAGGCAGCCGAGTCCGGCCAGGCCGCCGGTGAACAGCACCCACTGCAGCAGCAGGTCGGTGCCCAGCGCGAAACCGCCGCGCCAGTAGCCCCAGGCCACGCCGCCCAGCACCAGCGCGGTCAGGGTCAGGGTGATCCACGGAATCTTCTTCTTGGTCGGCACGTCTTCCAGCGTCCTGCGCAACGTGGCCGGATCGTCCTGGTCGTTCTGCAGGTGCCGGGCCAGGCCGGCCAGATGGCCGGCGCCGACCACGGCCAGCACCTCGCGGATGCCGTCGGCGCGCGCGGCGTCGAGGTCGTCCGCGGCGGCGATCGGGGTCTGGCTGGGCGCGCTCCGCTGCGCGCGTTCCTCGAGCAGGCGCGTGGCCATGTAGCGGTCGCGCTCGGCGATGATGGTGTCGTACAGCGCCGGGCTCTCGCTGGCGAAGTCGCCGAAGCTGGCCTCGAGCATGTCGCCCTGCTTGAGCTTCTCGATTTCCGCCTCGCCGACCTCGTCGGAGGCGAACAGGCCGCCGAGCAGGCCGCTGCCGAGCTTGAGCTTGCCGAAGAAACCGAGCCGGCTGGAGGCGCGCTTGAAGGTCAGCCCGACCTCACGGTCGATCAGGTACACCGGCAGCTGCCGCTCGCGCGCCAGCAGCACCGCGCGCTTGAGTTCGGCGCCCGGCTCGATGCCCAGTTGCTCGGCCAGGCGCCGCTGGTAGGCGGCCAGCGCCAGGTTCGCCGCGAACAGCGCCACGCGGCCCTTGCGGATCACCTGCACCAGATCGAGCTTGGTCAGCGCGTCCGGATCGGTCAGCGCCTGCAGCCGTTGCGGGTCCAGTTCGACCGCGACCGCATCGAAACGGCCGCTGTCGATCGCCCGTTCCACCGCAGCGACGCTGGCCAGCGAGACGTGCGCGGTGCCGAGCAGGGTGTAGCGCACGCCATCGCGCTCGACGATGCGGTACGGCTGGCCGTCGAACAGGGCGTCGTCGCCGGCCTGGGAAAGTTCGTTCATTCCATCACTCATCGGAGGGCGCCTGGTCGGCGCCGGGGTGCAGCGGTCCGTGCATCTGCCGCAGGTGCAGCGCGTCAGTCGATATAGCGCTTCAGCAGATCGCCATAGGCGTCGATGCGGCGGTCGCGCAGGAACGGCCAGATCCGCCGCACGTGCTCGCTGCGTTGCAGGTCCACGTCGCAGACCAGCACGGTCGGTTCGGCGCCGGCCTCGGCGATGAACTCGCCCTGCGGGCCGAGCACGTGGCTGTTGCCCCAGAACTGGATGCCGGCCGCGCCGGTCACGCCATCGGCGGCCAGCGGCGAGGGCTCGTGGCCGACCCGGTTGCAGCTGAGCACCGGCACGCCGTTGGCCACGGCATGGCCGCGATGGCTGAGGATCCAGGCGTCGCGCTGGCGTTCCTGCTCGGCCTGCGCATCGCTGGGATCCCAGCCGATCGCGGTCGGATACAGCAGCAGTTCGGCGCCGGCCAGCGCCATCAGCCGCGCCGCTTCCGGATACCACTGGTCCCAGCACACCAGCACGCCCAGGCGCCCGACCGAGGTCTGGATCGGGGTGAAGCCGAGGTCGCCCGGAGTGAAATAGAATTTCTCGTAGAAGCCCGGATCGTCCGGGATATGCATCTTGCGGTACTTGCCGAGCAGGCTGCCGTCCTTTTCGAACACCACCGCGGTGTTGTGGTACAGGCCGGCGGCGCGGCGCTCGAACAGCGAACCGACCAGGACCACGCCATGGCGCTTGGCCAGCGCGCCCAGGCGCTCGGTGCTGGGGCCGGGAATCGGTTCGGCCAGGTCGAATTCGTCCACCGATTCGTGCTGGCAGAAGTAGGCGCCGTTGTGCAGTTCCTGCAGCAGCACCAGCTGCGCGCCCTGCGCCGCAGCCTCGGCCACGCGCGATTCGATCGCCGCCAGGTTCGCCGCGGCATCGCCATGGTTGCGCTCCTGGATCAGCGCGACGGAAAGAGTGTTTCGGCTCATTGCGGAAGGATGGTCGGCGAAAGCGCGCATGGTAACGCGGATGGTGCCGCGGCAGGTTCCCGGCAGATGAATGCCGCGCCGGCGCCGGCGCCCGGATGGATCGGAGCCGCGAACGCGAGCGTCGTGCGGTGTCGGGTCCGGTACGTTGTCCGGGTGGTGAGGAGAAAGCCAATCCGGCCTTTTGCTGCCGGCGCTGCGCCGGGAGCGAAGTCCTGCCCGCAGTGCGCATGGCAGTTCCTGCAGGGCTGGTGCGACCGGACGACCCGGCGAAGGCGTGCAGTCGCTCCTGCACGTCTTCCACCGGCACGCGCGGCTCAGGCCGCCAGCACGCCCTCGGGCAACTGCATGGTGATGCAGTGCAGGCTGCCGTTCTGCCAGATCAGCGCGCGGCATGGGATCGGCACGATCTCATGCCGTGGGAACGCCTGCGCCATCACCGCCTGCGCCTGCGCATCGGCGGCATCGCCATAGGCGGGCATCAGCACCGCGCCGTTGACGATCAGGAAGTTGGCGTAGGACGCGGCCAGGCGCCGGCCCTGGTCGATCACCGGTTGCGCCCACGGCAGCGGGAACAGCCGGTACGGGCGGCCGTCGGCGGTGCGCAGCGCGGCCAGTTCGGCGCCCATCGCCTGCAGTTCGGCGTAATGCGAATCGCCGGCGTCGTCGCAGGCCTGGTAGACGATCGCGTCGGCGCTGGCGAAGCGGGCGAGGGTATCGATGTGCGCGTCGGTGTCGTCGCCTTCCAGGTAGCCGTGGTCCAGCCACAGCACGCGCTGTTGCGCCAGCCAGTCGGCCAGATCCTGGCTCAGCGATTCGCGCGAGCGCTGCGGGTGGCGTTCGTGCAGGCACTGCCAGGTGGTCAGCAGGGTGCCGGCGCCGTCGCTGTCGATCGCGCCACCCTCCAGCGCGAAATCGATGCTGCGCACCGTGCTGTCGGCGAACAGCCGTTGCGCGGCCAGCGCGCCCACCAGCTGGTCGTCGCGGCTGGCCTGGAACTTGCCGCCCCAGCCGGTGAAGCGGAAGTCCAGCAACTGGAAACCGCCGCCGGCGCGGGCCAGGGTGATCGGGCCGGAATCGCGCAGCCAGGTGTCGTCGTACTCGGCCTCGACGAACTGCACGCGCTGCATGTCCACCCGCGCCGAACGCAGCCGCGCCTCGGCGTAGATCTGCAGGTCGGCATCGGCGACGCAGATCAGCACGCGCTGGTAGCGCACGATCGCCGCGACCAGGGCGATATAGGTCTCCTCGACCTCGGCCAGGCGCTCGGCCCAGTCGGTGCCGGCGTGCGGCCAGGCGATCAGGATGGCGGACTGGGGCTCCCATTCCGCGGGAAGGCGAAGGCGATCAGTCATTGCAACCACTACTCAGGTCATGCACGAGCCGAAGCCCGGGCTTTTCATTTGATCCCCGCACGTGGATGTGCGGGCTCTTGCGAAGGATTCGCACAAGAACGGCTGTCGCGAAGGACTCGCATCAACCGGGCGCTTGCGAGGGATTGGCGATTCCGCCCCGCATCACCGAATGGCAGGCTTGGGCCCGATCTCGCTGGCATCGGCCTTGTTGGCGACCACGTCCACCACCTTGTGCTTCTCGAAGTACACGGTGAAGGCCGGATACACCCAGCGGTTGATCGTCGGCCACTGCCGCTTCTGCCCGCCGCGCGGTTCCAGCTTCTGCTGCGGGGCGCCGTAGCGCGACTCGACCTCGCCCATGCTCAGTCCGCGCGCCGGCATCGCCGCGACGGGTTCCTGCTTGACCCGCTCGACCAGCAGGGTTTCGGCGTGGGCCGCGCCGGCAAAGCCCAGGACGACCAGCAGCGGCAGGACGGACAGACGGTGCTTCATCACGGTGTGCTCCCCAGAGGACGAACGGCGATTACAGCAAATTTCGGCAACAAAAAACCGCCCGAAGGCGGCTTTCGTCGATGACCCGCAACCGTGCGCGCGGTGCCGCAGGGCGGGTCGCCGTCGGATCAGCGCTGGCGAGCCTTGAAACGCGGGTTCGACTTGCAGATCACGAAGACCTTGCCGCGGCGGCGGACCACCTTGCAGTCGCGGTGACGGGTCTTCGCCGACTTCAGGGAGGACAGGACTTTCATGGCACACCTCGGCGTAAACTTGTGGATTAGAGAAGGATGCGGCGCGGCGAAACCACGTCGCTGGATCAGTAAGCCGGCGATTGTAGCCTGCTTTTCTTCATGGTTTCAAGTGCTTGCGCCAGCACGGCCGATGCCGGGGCTACAATGCGCCGCCCCCCGTCCGAGGAACCGCATGAACGACCCCGCTCCCGTCCTGACCATCGATGGCCCCTCGGGGGCCGGCAAAGGCACCGTCAGCCGCATCGTCGCCGGCAAACTGGGCTGGCACTACCTGGATTCGGGCGCGCTGTACCGGGCGGTCGGCGTGGCCGCCAGCTGGGCCAACCTGGACATCTCCGACGCCGCGGCGCTGGTGCGCTGCACCTTCGACACCCATGTCACCTTCGAGGAGGCGGCCGGCGGCGGCCTGCGGGTCAGGATCAACGAGGTCGACGCCACCGACGAGCTGCGCCTGGAAACCACCGGCGCGGTGGCCTCGGCGATCGCCGCCATCCCCGAGGTGCGCTCGGCGCTGAAGCAGCGCCAGCGCGCGTTCCGGCGCCCGCCGGGGCTGGTCGCCGACGGCCGCGACATGGGCACGGTGATTTTCCCGGACGCCCCGTACAAGGTGTTCCTGACCGCCAGTGCCGAGGAACGCGCCATGCGCCGGCATAACCAGTTGAAGGGAAAAGGAGTTTCCGTTATATTCGACGACCTGCTGCGCGAGATCATGGCCCGCGACGCACGCGATGCCCAACGCGCGGTGGCGCCGCTGAGGCCGGCAGACGATGCCGTCCTCCTCGACACCACCGGCATGGACATCGAGCAAGTGGTCCGCCGCGTCCTGGAATTGCTGCCCGCCTGAGGGTCGCGCCGGGGCAGGGCAGCAGCCTGGCGCCGCTCCGGCGCCATCGCCGCGAGTTGCACCGCAGTGCGCTTCACCCGTAGTGCCGCAACACCGTTGTTCCCAGGTTCCGCCGCGCAATCCCGCGCTGCGGTTTTTCCCATTTCACACCCGGCCGCGGTTTGGGCCGACTAACCAGGTGGGCAGTTCGCCGTTTCCAGAAGAAACGCCCTGTCCGTGTGTCCACTAGAGTAATTTCAAATGACCGAATCTTTTGCCGAACTGTTCGAAGCCAGCCAAGCCAATCTGGCGAAGCTGAAGCCGGGCTCCATCGTCACCGGTACCGTCGTGGAAGTCCGCGGCGACGTGGTGGTGATCAACGCCGGCCTGAAGTCCGAAGGCATCGTGCCGATCGAACAGTTCCGTAACGACGCTGGCGAGATCGACGTCGCCGAAGGCGACCTGGTCAAGGTCGCCCTCGACTCGCTCGAGAACGGCTTCGGCGAAACCGTGTTGTCGCGCGAGAAGGCCAAGCGCGCGATGGTGTGGGACGAGCTGGAAGAAGCGTTGGAAAAGAACGAGACCATCACCGGTCGCATCAGCGGCAAGGTCAAGGGTGGTTTCACCGTGGACATCAAGGATGTCCGCGCGTTCCTGCCGGGTTCGCTGGTCGATGTGCGCCCCGTGCGCGACCCGGCCTACCTGGAAGGCAAGGAGCTGGAGTTCAAGCTCATCAAGCTGGACCGCAAGCGCAACAACGTGGTGGTCTCGCGTCGTGCCGTGGTCGAGAGCGAGCACTCGGAAGAGCGCGAGCAGCTGATGGACAAGCTGCAGGAAGGCGCGATCCTGAAGGGCGTGGTCAAGAACCTGACCGACTACGGCGCGTTCGTGGACCTGGGCGGCATCGACGGCCTGCTGCACATCACCGACATGGCCTGGAAGCGCGTGCGCCATCCGTCCGAAGTCGTGAACGTCGGCGACGAGCTGGACGTGCGCGTGCTGAAGTTCGACCGCGAGCGCAACCGCGTGTCGCTCGGCCTGAAGCAGCTGGGCGAGGATCCGTGGGACAACATCGCGCGCCGCTACCCGGCCAACAGCCGCGTGTTCGGCAAGGTCTCCAACGTCACCGATTACGGCGCGTTCGTCGAGATCGAGCCGGGCGTGGAAGGCCTGGTGCACGTGTCGGAAATGGATTGGACCAACAAGAACGTCAACCCGTCCAAGGTCGTGCAGGTCGGCGACGAGGTCGAGGTCATGGTCCTGGACGTGGACGAGGAGCGTCGCCGCATCTCGCTGGGCATGAAGCAGGTCGCCGCCAATCCGTGGGAAACCTTCGCGGCCACCCACAAGAAGAACGACAAGGTGTCCGGCCAGATCAAGTCGATCACCGACTTCGGCATCTTCATCGGCCTGGACGGCGGCATCGACGGCCTGGTGCACCTGTCGGACATCAGCTGGAACACCACCGGCGAAGACATCGTGCGCAACTTCAAGAAGGGCGACACGCTGGAAGCGGTGGTGCTGGCGGTGGACCCGGAGCGCGAGCGCATCAGCCTGGGCGTCAAGCAGCTGGAGCAGGATCCGTTCGGCCAGTACATGGCCGCCAACCCGAAGGGTTCGAAGGTCGAGGGCGTGGTGCGTGAAGTGGACGCCAAGGGCGCCACCATCGACCTGGCCGACGGCATCGAAGGCTACGTCGCCGCGCGCGACATCGCCAACGAGCGCGTCGACGACGCGACCCAGCACCTGAAGGTCGGCGACAAGATCGAAGCCAAGTTCGTGGGCATGGACCGCAAGGGCCGCACCCTGCAGCTGTCGATCAAGGCCAAGGACGATGCCGAAATGCGCGAAGTGCTGGAGGAATACCAGTCCGCGTCGGGCGGTACCACCCAGCTGGGCGCGCTGCTGCGTGCGCAGTTGAACGGCAACAAGTCCGAGTAATCCGCCACACGCAGCGTTACTGGCACGGCCCGGTCGATCCGGGCCGTGCCGGGTTGCGACCCCACCGCACGAATCCGAATGACCAAGTCCGAACTGATCGAAATCCTGGCGCGCAAGCAGGCGCATCTGAAGGCGGACGACGTCGATCTGGCGGTGAAATCGCTGTTGGAGATGATGGGCGGCGCGCTGTCCGGCGGCGACCGCATCGAGATCCGCGGTTTCGGCAGTTTTTCCCTGCATTATCGGCCGCCGCGCCTGGGACGCAATCCCAAGACCGGCGAATCCGTCGCGCTTCCCGGCAAGCACGTGCCGCATTTCAAGCCAGGCAAGGAATTGCGCGAACGCGTCAGTGGCGTCGTTCCGGTCGAGTCCGATACGCCCTGAGCCCCGAGCAGTGGGCCTCCGGACTTTTTCCGGTATCCACGCCCGTTCGGCTAATCTAGTGTCTCCCGACGCTGGAGACCTTCATGAAAATTGCCCGTCTGCTGATCTTGCTGCTGTTCCTGCTGGCCGGGCTGGTCATCGGATCGCTCAATTCGCAGCAGATCGTCATCAATTTCGGTTTCACAGGCATCAACACCACCTCCGGCATCGCCATCATCGTCTCGCTGTTCGTCGGCGTGGTGATAGGGGCGTCCCTGGTGCTGGCCGCGCTGGTGATCCCGCTGTACGCCAAGCTGCGCCGCGCCAACAAGGCCGCGATCGCCGCTTCCGCACCGGCCGTCGCGCCGGTACCGACCTACACCCAGCCCGTGGATGGACGCTGATCTTCGATGGACTTCCTGACCGAGTGGTTCTGGTTCTTCCTGTTCCTGCCGCTGGCGGCGCTGAGCGGATGGGTCATCGGCCGCCGTGGCGGCCAGCGCCATGGCGATACGCAGGTCAGCCGGCTTTCCAGCACGTATTTCCGCGGCCTGAATTATCTGCTCAATGAAGAGCCGGACAAGGCGATCGAGCTGTTCCTGCATATCGCCGAACTGGACAAGGAAACCTTCGAGACCCAGGTCGCGCTCGGCCACCTGTTCCGCCGGCGCGGCGAAGTCGACCGCGCGATCCGCCTGCACCAGGGGCTGGTGCAGCGCGCCGACCTGAGCGATCCGCAGCGCGTGCAGGCCTTGCTGGCGCTGGGCGAGGACTACATGAAGTCCGGCCTGCTGGACCGCGCCGAGACCGTGTTCACCGAACTGGCGCAGATCGACCAGCGCGCTCCGCAGGCGCTCAAGCACCTGATCAGCATCTACCAGGCCGAGCGCGACTGGGAGAAGGCGATCGACAACGCCACCCGCTACGAAGAGGTGACCGGCGAGCCGATGGGCAAGCTGATCGCCCAGTTCGAATGCGAGCTGGCCGACCGCCATCGCGCCTCCGGCAAGTCCGAACTGGCGCGGGCCGCGATCGCGCGCGCCTACCAGGCCGACGCCAAGTCGGTGCGCGCCGGCATCCTGGAAGGGCGCATCGACGTGGACGACGGCAACGACGAGGCCGCGATCCGCGCCTTCGAGCGCGCCGCGCGCCACGACCCGGACTACCTGCCGGAGATCATGCCGGCGCTGATGGACTGCTACCGGCGCGGCAACGATCTCAGCGGCGCGCGCGCGTTCCTGTCGGAGATGACCGAGCACTACCGCGGCATCGCCCCGGTGCTGGCGCTGACCCGGTTGATGGAGTCGCAGGAAGGCGTGTCGGCGGCGCGCGCCTATCTGGGGCGGCAGCTGAAGGACCGGCCGTCGGTGCGCGGCGAGTCGGCGTTGATCGACCTGACCCTGGCCGAAGGCGCCGATTCCACCGCCACCCTGCAGGACCTGAAGCACATCACCGACCAGCTGCTGGTGCGCAATCCCAGTTACCGCTGCACGCGTTGCGGCTTCGGCGCGCGCACCCACCACTGGCAATGCCCGAGCTGCAAGGAGTGGGGCACGGTCAAGCCGCTGCTCAACTACGCGGTGGTGTAGGTGCCGGTGGCAGGTTGGGCGCTGCTCGCGGCGCTGGCGCTGTTCAGCGCGGCGGGCACCTGGCTGTCGCGCCGCTATGCGCTCAAGCGCAAGCTGATGGACGCTCCCGGCGAGCGGCGCAGCCATACGGTGGCGACGCCGCGCGGCGGCGGCGTGGCGATCGTGGCGGCGGTGCTGGCCGCCTGCGCCTATGCGGCGCTGCTCTGGCCGCAGCAGGGCATGGCCATTGCGGCGTTCGCGGCCGGGCTGGCGCTGGTCGCCGGCATTGGCTGGTGGGACGACCATCGCCCGCTGTCGGCCGCGCTGCGGCTGCTGGTGCATGCGCTGGCCGCCAGCGTGCTGGCCGCACTTGTCTACCGGCTGCACCAGGATCCCTGGTTGACCGCGCTGACCTGGCTGGCGACGGTCTCGTTGATCAACATCTGGAACTTCATGGACGGCATCAACGGCCTGGCGACCAGCCAGGCGATGCTGGTGGCGCTGGGGTTCGCCAGCCTGCTGCCGGCGCCGTTGCGTTGGCCATGCTGGGTGCTAATCGTGGCCTGTGCGGGGTTCCTGCCGTTCAACTATCCGCGTGCGCGCATCTTCCTTGGCGACGTCGGCAGCGGGGCGCTGGGGTATCTGGTCGCCGCGCTGTTCGCGCTGTGCAATGTTGCGACCGGGCTCACGCCATGGTTGCTGTTGATACCAATATCCGCGTTCGCCATCGACGCGGGCTTCACGTTGTTGTCGCGCATGCTCGCTGGCGAACGCTGGTGGCAGCCGCATGCGCAACATTTTTACCAGCGTTGGGTACATACAGGCAGGAGCCACACGGTTGTGACCTTCGCCTATGCCCTGTTCAGCATTGTCGCGATTACAATCGCCTGGTTTGGTGGAACGTTGCGGACCGCGGGGCAGGTTGGGTTGGCGCTTGCCTGGTATGTGGCGGCGAGTGCGCTTTGGCTGACTTTGCGTAAGGGATTGCGCTGAACTCTGATGGATAACTGATGCTTTCGACCCGCGACCGTTTTACCGAGCTGTTCCCCAAGGCATCCGTGGTCGTCCACGATCTGGCGATCGTCTGGGTCTGCTGGCAGTTGCTGCATGCGGCGCGCTACACGATGTTGCCCGGCGATCATCCGCTGCCGTTCTGGAACCTCAATACCGCGATCGTGCTGGTGGCACAGGGCCTGGTGTTCTGGAAGGTCGGCCTGTATCGCGGGCTGTGGCGCTTCGCCAGCGTTCCGGACCTGTTGAACATCTTCAAGGCCAGTTTCTACGGACTGGTCGCGATCGTGCTGGGGCTGGCGTACAGCCGCTTCGATTCCATTCCGCTGTCGGTGCTCATGGTGTATCCGTTCGCGCTGTCGGCGCTGCTCGGTGCGCCGCGGCTGCTGTACCGCGCATGGAAGGACTACCAGATCGCGCATTCGGACGAGACCGCGCGGCGCGTGCTGATCGTCGGCGCCGGCCGTGCGGCCGAGGCCCTGGTGCGCGACCTGCGCCGCTCCGGTGCCTATAACCCGGTCGGCTACGTCGACGATGCCGGCCATCTGCATGGCGCCAAGCTGCAGGGCCTGCCGATCCTGGGCCGGATCGACGAGGCGGGCGCGATCGCCAAGGAAACCGCGGCCAAGCTGCTGGTCATCGCGATCCCGTCGCTGGACGCGGCCGGCATGCAGCGGGTGGTGGCGATCTGCGAAAGCACCGGCTTGCCGTTCCGCACCGTGCCGCGCCTGCTCGACGTGCTCGAGGGCCACTATCTGCCGGGCGAACTGAAGGAGGTCGCGATCGAGGACCTGCTCGGGCGCAAGCCGGTGACTCCGGACTGGAAGCTGATCAAGGGCTGGTTGTCCGGACGCACGGTGATGGTGACCGGCGCCGGCGGTTCGATCGGCTCGGAGCTGTGCCGGCAGTGCGCCCGCCATGGCGCGCGCAAGGTGGTGCTGCTGGAGATCGACGAGCTGGCGCTGATCACCATCCATGCCGACCTGCACCGCACCTTCCCCGACCTGGAGATCGAGTGCGTGCTGGGCGACTGCGGCGATCCGGCCGTGACCCGCCATGCGATGCGCATCGCCGAGCCCGATGCGGTGTTCCATGCCGCGGCCTACAAGCAGGTGCCGCTGCTGGAACGCCAGTTCCGCGAGGCGGTCCGCAACAACGTGCTGGCCACCGAGAACGTGGCCCGCGCCTGCATCGCCGCCAAGGTCTCGACCTTCGTGTTCATCTCCACCGACAAGGCGGTCAATCCGGTCAACGTGCTGGGCGCCTCCAAGCGCTATGCCGAGATGGTGTGCCAGTCGCTGGACGACCAGACCGTGGGCACGCGCTTCGTCACCGTGCGCTTCGGCAACGTGCTGGATTCGGCCGGCAGCGTGGTGCCGCTGTTCCGCGAACAGATCCGCCAGGGCGGCCCGGTCACCGTGACCGACCCGCAGGTGACCCGCTATTTCATGACCATCCCCGAGGCCTGCCAGCTGATCGTGCAGGCCGCCGCCTCGGCGTCGCATGGCGCGATCTATACGCTGGACATGGGCGAGCCGGTGCCGATCCGCCTGCTCGCCGAGCAGATGATCCGCCTGGCCGGCAAACAGCCCGGCCGCGACATCGCCATCGTCTACACCGGGCTGCGCCCGGGCGAGAAGCTGCACGAGACCTTGTTCTATTCCGACGAGAACTATCGTCCCACCTCGCATCCGAAGATCCTCGAGGCCGGCGCGCGCAGTTTCTCGCGCGAAAACGTGCTGCAGGGCCTGCAGCAACTGCGCGCGGCGGTGGCCGACTACGACAGCGACGGCATCGAGAAAGTGCTGCGCACGACCATGCCCGAGTTCGCGCCGTTGCGACAACAGGCCGGTCACGATAGCTCCGCTACAATCGTTCCATTCCCCGCACGCGAGGCCAGAAGGCTCTGATGAGCAAGAGAATCCGCAAGGCAGTTTTCCCGGTTGCAGGTCTGGGTACCCGCTTCCTTCCCGCCACCAAGACGGTGCCCAAGGAAATGCTGCCGATCATCGATCGGCCGTTGATCCAGTACGCCGTGGACGAGGCGATCGAGGCCGGTTGCGACACCCTGATCTTCGTCACCAACCGCTACAAGCACGCGGTTGCGGATTATTTCGACAAGGCCTACGAACTGGAGCAGAAGCTCGAGCGCGCCGGCAAGACCGAGCAGCTGGAGCTGGTGCGCCACGTGCTGCCCAACGGCGTGCGCGCGATCTTCGTGACCCAGGCCGAGGCGCTCGGGCTCGGCCATGCGGTGCTGTGCGCCAAGCCGATCATCGGCGACGAGCCGTTCGCGGTGCTGCTGCCCGACGACCTGATCTGGAACCGCGGTCCGGGCGCGCTGACGCAGATGGCCGACGTCGCCGAGCGCTCCGGCGCCAGCGTGATCGCCGTGCAGGACGTGCCGCACGAGAGCACCGGCAGCTACGGCATCGTCGCCACCCAGGCGTTCGACGGCAGCGAAGGCAAGATCACCGCGATCGTCGAGAAGCCCAAGCCGGCCGATGCGCCGAGCGACCTGGCGGTGGTCGGCCGCTACGTGCTCAGTTCCAAGATCTTCGATCTGCTGGAGAAGACCGTGCCGGGCGCCGGCGGCGAGATCCAGCTGACCGACGCGATCGCGGCGCTGATCGAGAGCGATCCGGTGCATGCCTACCGTTTCGAAGGCACCCGCTTCGACTGCGGCACCCACATCGGCCTGATCGAGGCGACCATCCGCTACGCGCTGGACCACGAGAAGCTGAGCAAGCCGGCGCAGGACATGATGCGTCGCGCCCTGGCCGACGTCGAAGCCGGCGGCAAGTAACGCCGCAACGTTGCCCCGAAGCGCGCGGGTCCGCCGCGCGGCGTACAGGGTTCGGCAGCGAAAACCGATGCAAGAAAAAGGGCAGCCTGGGCTGCCCTTTTTCGTTGCCGAAGCGCGCCGTTCAGAGCGCTTCGATGATCCCGGCCGCGCCCATGCCGGTGCCGATGCACATGGTGACCATGCCGTATTTCTGCTGGCGGCGGCGCAGGCCGTGCACCAGCGTGGCGGTGCGGATCGCGCCGGTGGCGCCGAGCGGATGGCCGAGCGCGATCGCGCCGCCGAGCGGGTTGACCTTGGACGGATCCAGGCCGCTGTCGCGGATCACCGCCAGCGACTGTGCGGCGAAGGCTTCGTTGAGCTCGATCCAGTCGATCTGGTCCTTGCTCAGCCCGGCCTGCTTGAGCGCCTTGGGAATGGCCGCGATCGGGCCGATGCCCATCACTTCCGGACGCACGCCGGCGACCGAGAAGCTGACGAAGCGGGCGAGGGGGGTGAGCCCGTAGTCCTTGATCGCCTGCTCGGAGGCCAGCAGCACCGCGCCGGCGCCGTCGCTCATCTGCGAGGAGTTGCCGGCGGTGACGCTGCCGCCGAACTGGCCGTTGCGGAACACCGGACGCAGCTTGGCCAGGCCCTCGATCGAGCTGTCCGGGCGCGGGCCTTCGTCGGTGTCGACCAGGCGCTTGCGCAGCGCGATGACGTTGCCGGCCAGGTCGGGCTGGTGCGACAGGATCTCGTACGGGGTGATCTCGTCGCGGAACTCGCCGGCGGCGATCGCGGCGATGGCCTTCTGGTGCGAGGCCAGCGCGAACGCGTCCTGGTCCTCGCGCGACACCTTCCACTCCTCGGCCACCTTCTCGGCGGTGATGCCCATGCCGTAGGCGATGGCGACGTGGTCGTCGGCGAACACGCTCGGCGACAGCGCGACCTTGTTGCCCATCATCGGCACCATCGACATCGACTCGGTGCCGCCGGCCAGCATCAGGTCGGCGTTGCCCAGTCGGATCTGGTCCGCGGCCAGCGCCACCGCCTGGATGCCGGAGGAGCAGAAGCGGTTGATGGTCTGCCCGGCCACCGAATTGGGCAGCCCGGCCAGCAGCACGCCGATGCGCGCCACGTTCATGCCCTGCTCGCCCTCGGGCATCGCGCAGCCGATGATCGCATCGTCGATGCGCGAGGTGTCGATGCCCGGCGCCTGCGCCACCACCGCGCGCAGCACGTGCGCCAGCATGTCGTCCGGACGGGTATTGCGGAACACGCCCTTGGGCGCCTTGCCGACCGGGGTGCGGGTGGCGGCGACGATGTAGGCGTCCTGGATTTGTTTGCTCATGGCTTTCTCCGAAAGCCGGGAGTGGGGATTCGGGATTGGGGATTCGTCGGAGCGGATCCCGGTGCCCGAATGTACTTGCGCCCGGCGGATGAATTGTTGGAGGGAATCGTTGCAGAGGTGGGGAGCCACAGTTGCGAATCCCCAATCCCCAATCCCGAATCTCAGTTCCTAAGCGGCTTGCCCGTCTTGAGCATGTGCCCAATCCGCGCCTGGGTCTTTTCCTGCTGGGCCAGTTCGACGAAGTGCTTGCGCTCGAGCTTGAGCAGCCATTCCTCGTCCACCAGCGCGCCGCGGTCGACTTCGCCGCCGCACAGCACGGTGGCGATGCGGGTGGCGATCTCGTAGTCGTACTCGCTGATGAAGCGGCCTTCCAGCATGTTGACCAGCAGCATCTTGAAGGTGGCGATGCCGACGTCGCCGGCGACCTGGATGCGGCGTGCCGGCAGCGGCGGGCGGTAGCCGCCCTCGGCCAGCGCGCGCGCTTCGGCCTTGGCGATGTACAGCGCCTCGTAGCTGTTGAACACGACCTTGTCGGTGCCGCGCAGCAGGCCCAGTTCCTTGGCGTTGACCGCCGAGGTGGAGACCTTGGCCATCGCCACGGTCTCGAAGGTCTTCTTCAGCTCGGCGAACACATCGCCACCGGGGCCGGCCGCCTGCGAGGCGCGCACCGCGATCTCCTTCAGGCCGCCGCCGGCCGGCAGCAGGCCGACGCCGGCCTCGACCAGACCGATGTAGCTCTCCAGCGCGGCCACGGTCTTGGCGCTGTGCATCTGGAATTCGCAGCCGCCGCCCAGGGCCAGGCCGCGCACCGCCGCGACCACCGGCACCAGCGAATACTTGATGCGCTGGCTGGTGGCCTGGAAGTTGGCGACCATCGCCTCGAACGCATCGACCTTGCCGGCCTGCAGCAGGCCCAGCGCGCCGGCCAGGTCGGCGCCGGCGGAGAAGGGTTCCTTGTGCTGCCACAGCACCAGGCCCTTGAAGCCCTTCTCGGCGCGGGCGACCGCTTCCTGCAGGCCGTCGAGCACCTGGTCGGAGACGGTGTTCATCTTGGTCTTGAAGCTGACCACGGCGATGTCGTCGCCGTCGTGCCACAGGCGCAGGCCGTCGTTCTCGAACACGGTCTCGCCCGGGGCGAACTTCTCGCCCAGCAGCGGGTCGGGGAAGCGCTGGCGCTGGTACACCGGCAGCGCCGAACGCGGCAGCTTGGCGTTGCGCGCCGGGCTGTAGCTGCCCTCGGCGGCGTGCACGCCGTCGCGGCCGTCGAACACCCAGTCCGGCAGCGGCGCGCTGGACATGGCCTTGCCGGCGACGATGTCGTCGGCGATCCACTGCGCCACCTGCTTCCAGCCGGCGGCCTGCCAGGTCTCGAACGGGCCCAGCGACCAGCCGTAGCCCCAGCGGATCGCCAGGTCCACGTCGCGCGCGGTCTCGGCGATGTCGGCCAGGTGGTAGGCGCTGTAGTGGAACAGGTCGCGAAACGTGGCCCACAGGAACTGCGCCTGCGGGTGCTGGCTCTCGCGCAGCTTGGCGAACTTCTCGGCCGGGTTCCTGATCTTCAGGATCTCGACCACGTCCGGCGCCGCGCCGCGGTCGGCCGGGCGGTAGTCCTGCTTCTGCAGGTCCAGCACCACGATGTCCTTGCCGACCTTGCGGAAGATGCCGGCGCCGACCTTCTGGCCCAGCGCGCCCTTGGCGATCAGCGCGTCCAGCCACTTCGGCGAGGCGAAGTACTGGTGCCACGGATCGTCGGGCAGGGTGTCGGCCATGGTCTTGATGACGTGGGCCATGGTGTCCAGGCCGACCACGTCGGAGGTGCGGTAGGTGGCCGACTTCGGCCGCCCGACCAGCGGGCCGGTCAGTGCGTCGACTTCGTCGAAGCCCAGGCCGGACTGCGCGGTGTGGTGGATGGTGGACAGGATCGAGAACACGCCGATGCGGTTGCCGATGAAGTTCGGGGTGTCCTTGGCGTAGACCACGCCCTTGCCCAGGGTGGTGACCAGGAACGCCTCCAGGCCTTCCAGCACCGCCGCGTCGGTGCCCTTGGCCGGGATCAGCTCGGCCAGGTGCATGTAGCGCGGCGGGTTGAAGAAGTGCACGCCGCAGAAGCGGTGGCGCAGCTGCTCGGGCAGCACGTCGGACAGTGCGTTGATGCCCAGCCCTGAGGTATTGGAGGCCAAGACCGCGTGATCGGCCACGAACGGGGCGATCTTCTTGTACAGGTCCTGCTTCCAGTCCATGCGCTCGGCGATGGCTTCGATGATCAGGTCGCAGCCGCGCAGCTGCTCCAGGCCGGAGTCGTAGTTGGCCGGGGTGATCGCCTCGGCCAGCGTGGCGCTGGCCAGCGGCGCCGGGCTCAGCTTGGTCAGGTTGGCGATGGCCTTGAGCACGATGCCGTCGGGATGGCCTTCCTTGGCGGGAAGATCGAACAGCACGGTGTCGACGCCGGCGTTGGTCAGGTGCGCAGCGATCTGCGCGCCCATCACGCCCGCGCCCAGGACGGCGGCACGGCGGACTAGCAGGGGGTTGGACATAGCGATCAGCCTCTGTGGGTCAACGATTGCGGGATGCGGGTCTTGCGGGATGGGTTCGTGCGCAACGGTTCTTGCGGAATCAGGGCGCGGCGCGGGCCAGGAAGCCGGCTTCGGCGAAACGGATCAGTTCGCGCGCGGCGTGGGCGCGGTGCGCGCCTTCGCTGACCCCGGCGGGGCGCTTGATCAGGCCGAAATCGGCCATGGCGTAGGTCAGCGCGCCGGCCAGGAAGTCCAGGCGCCAGTACAGTTCTTCCTTGCTCAGCTCGGGCACGCAGGCGGCGATGGCCTTGCCGAACTCGCGCAGCACGTGGCCGTAATGGTCGGACAGGAACTGGCGCAGGCTGTCGTTCTTCTCGGCGTAGGCGCGGGCGATCACGCGCACGAAGGCGCCGCCGCTCTGGCGATCCTGGGCCATCGCCAGCGCCGGCTCCACGAACGCGGCCAGCACCGGCCCGAGCTGGCCCGGATGCTGGCGCTGCGCGGCCTCCAGCTGCGCCAGGCGCGCCGCGGTCATCTCGTCCATGCGCCGCCGGAACACCTCGTTGACCAGGTTCTCCTTGGAGCCGAAGTGGTAGTTGACCGCGGCGATGTTGACGTCGGCCTGGCTGGTGACCTGGCGCAGCGAGGTGCCGGAGAAGCCGTGCTGGGCGAACAGTTCCTCGGCCGCGCTGAGGATGCGGTCCTTGGTGGAGAAGTGCGCTTGCTTTGCCATGCGGCCGCCGGAATCAATCAAACGATTGTTTGAGTCTAGGCCCCGCGTCCGGCCGCGTCATGTTGCGATGCAGCACGATTCAGCCTGCGGCCGTGCAAAGCCCGCTGCGATTGGATAGAATTGTCCATCGCAATTCTGGCTAAGCCCGCGTTTTGACGCGGGTTTTTTTCATGCTAACCTCGGGCCGTCTAGTGGCCCGCCCAACGGAGAACTTCCCATGGCGCTGGAGCGCACCCTGTCCATCATCAAGCCCGATGCCGTCGCCAAGAACGTCATCGGCGAGATCTATTCCCGCTTCGAGAAGGCCGGCCTGAAGGTCGTGGCCGCCAAGTACAAGCAGCTGTCGCGCCGCGAGGCCGAGGGCTTCTACGCCGTGCACCGCGAGCGTCCGTTCTTCAACGCGCTGGTCGAGTTCATGATCTCCGGCCCGGTGATGATCCAGGCGCTGGAAGGCGAGAACGCCGTGGCCGCGCACCGCGACCTGCTGGGCGCCACCAATCCGAAGGACGCCGCGCCGGGCACCATCCGCGCCGATTTCGCCGATTCGATCGACGCCAACGCCGCGCACGGTTCCGATTCGGTGGAGAACGCCGCCAACGAAGTGGCGTATTTCTTCGCCGCCACCGAAGTGGTTTCCCGCTAAGAGGTCATCGTGAACGAGGTCGTCCACACTCCGTTGGCGCTCGCCGATCCGCTCAGGACCGGCGCCGCAGCCAAGCAGAACCTGCTCGACCTCGATCGCGAGGGGTTGGAGCGTTTCTTCGCCGAGACCCTCGGCGAAGCGCGCTACCGCGCCCACCAGGTGATGAAGTGGATCCACCACCGCTACGTCACCGACTTCGACCAGATGACCGACCTCGGCAAGGCGCTGCGCGCCAAGCTGCAGCAGCATGCCGAGGTCGTCGTCCCCAACATCGTGTTCGACAAGCCGTCCACCGACGGGACCCACAAGTGGCTGCTGGCCATGGGCACCGACGGCAAGAACGCGATCGAGACCGTGTACATCCCCGACAAGGGCCGCGGCACCCTGTGCGTGTCGTCCCAGGTCGGCTGCGCGCTCAACTGCACGTTCTGCTCGACCGCCACCCAGGGCTTCAACCGCAACCTGTCCACCGCCGAGATCATCGGCCAGGTGTGGGTGGCGGCGCGCCACCTGGGCAACGTGCCGCACCAGCAGCGCCGTCTCACCAACGTGGTGATGATGGGCATGGGCGAGCCGCTGATGAATTTCGACAACGTCGTGCGCGCGATGAGCGTGATGCGCGACGACCTGGGCTACGGCCTGGCCAACAAGCGGGTCACGCTGTCGACCTCCGGCCTGGTGCCGATGATCGACCGCCTGTCCAGCGAGAGCGACGTGTCGCTGGCGGTCTCGCTGCATGCGGCCGACGACGCGCTGCGCGAGACGCTGGTGCCGCTCAACAAGAAGTACCCGGTCGCCGAGCTGATGGCCGCGTGCGCGCGCTACCTGCGCGCCAACAAGCGCCGCGAGTCGGTGACCTTCGAATACACGCTGATGAAGGGCATCAACGACCAGCCCGAGCACGCACGCCAGCTGGCGCGGCTGATGCGCCAGTTCGACAACGCGGTGCAGGCGTCGAACGCGGGCAAGGTCAACCTGATCCCGTTCAATCCGTTCCCCGGCACGCGCTACGAGCGCTCTGGCGAGACCGAGATCCGCGCGTTCCAGAAGATCCTGCTCGATGCGCAGGTGCTGACCATGGTGCGGCGCACCCGCGGCGACGACATCGACGCGGCCTGCGGCCAGCTCAAGGGGCAGGTGCTGGACCGTACCCGTCGCCAGGCCGATTTCCAGCGTCAGTTGCAGACGCGGGCGGACCGGGATGCGGCGGCCTAAGCATCTCCTGGCCATCGCGGCGTTGACCGTGGCGCTGCTGGCGTTGGCGGCCTGCGCTGGACGCACCACCAAGCCCGGCAAGCTGCGCAGCGTCGAGCAGGTGGCGCCGGACTACGACTTCCGCGACAACGGCTCGGTCAAGGCGCGCTATGCGCTGCAGGAGCAGTTGGGGCTGGCCGGCAACCGGCTCAGCGGCGGCGATCTGGCCGGCGCCGAGGATCATGCGCGCAAGGCCCTGGCGCTGGCGCCGGACTCGGTGCAGGCGCATACGCTGCTGGCCGTGGTCGCCGGACGCCGCGGCGATGCCGCCGCTGCCGGCGAGCATTACCGCAAGGCGGCCGAGCTGGCGCCGAACCGCGGCGAGACCTTGAGCAACTACGGTGCCTGGCTGTGCGCGAACGGCGCCATCGCCGAGTCGCTGCAGTGGTTCGATCGCGCCCTGGCGGCGCCGGGCTACGCCACGCCGGCCTCGGCCCTGGCCAATGCCGGCGGCTGCGCGCTGCAGATCGGCCAGCGCGAGCGCGGCGTACGCGACCTGCGCAAGGCGCTGGCGCTGGACCCGGGCAATGCGTACGCGCTGGAAGCGATGGCGCGCGACGAAGCGGCGCAGAGCCGCTTTTTCGAGGCGCGGGCCTTCTCGGAACGGCGTTTGGCGGCTGCGCCGGCCACCGCATCCGTGTTACAACTTGCTATTCAGATTGAACAAGGGCTGGGCGACATGGCTGCCGCCGGCCGTTACCAACAGCGGTTGCGCAAGGAGTTTCCCGATGCCGCGACCACGACTCCCGGGGCTAGTGCATTGTGATCAGTGATTCCAATCCGAACGCTTTCGACGGCGCCAAAGGTTGCGGGCAACATCTCCGCGAAGCGCGCGAAGCGGCGGGCCTGAGCATCGACGAGGTCGGTAGCCGCTTGCGCATGCCGGTGCACGTGATCCGTGCGCTGGAAGAAGAGCAGTGGCAGCGCCTGGGCGCGCCGGTGTTCGTGCGCGGCCAGCTGCGCAGCTACGCGCGCCTGCTCGGGGTGGACCTGGAGCCGCTGCTGGAAAGCGCGCGGCTGGCGCCGGTGCAGCCGGTGGAACTGATCAGCCATACGCATACGCCGCCGCTGCGGCGCATGCTCGAGAGCGCCACCCGGCGCATGGTGTACGTGGTGATCACCGCCGGACTGGCGGTACCGGTCTGGTATGCCACCCGGACCCATTTCGCCGAGGACGGCCCCAGCACCGCGTCGCTGGACGTGGTGCCGGCGACCCCGGGCGATGCCGCGCAAGCGGCGTCGGCCGGTACCGGCGGCAGCAATCCGCCACCGGCCGCGCCGAGCAACCGTGCCGCGCCGAACGCGGCGCCGTACATCGCCTCGCTGACGCCGCTGCCGCGCGCGTCCAGCGACGCGGAGCGCGCGCCCGGCGCCGCGGACAAGGCCGGCCTGAGCCTGTCGTTCCAGGGCGACAGCTGGGTGCAGATCATCGCCCCGGACGGGACGCCGCTGGAGAAGGCGTTGCTGAAGGCGGGCGAGAAGCGCGACTACGCGCCGGGTCAAGTGGGCCGCATCGTGCTCGGCAATGCCTCGGCGGTCCAGGTTCAGCAATCCGGTAGTACCGTGGATCTGACCCCGTACAAGCGCGCGAACGTGGCCCGCTTTGCGGTATCCTCTGACGGTTCCGTGGTGCCAGCGTCCGAGTGACGGCGGCGCGGTTCCTCAATCTCAACATTCCATGTCCCGTCGTTGCGGCGGGGCGAGAGTACGCATGGCGATCGACGACCTGCTCGACGAGCACGAACAAAGCGAACGCGTCCGCACTTGGCTCAGGAAAAACGGCGCCGGCCTGATCGGCGGCATTGCCCTGGGCATCGGCGCGATCATTGGCTGGCAGTGGTGGACCAAGCAGCATTCCAACGACCTGGCGCTGGCCAATTCCCGCTACGACGCCGTGCTCAAGAGCATCCAGGCCAAGCAACTGGACAAGGCGGGCAAGGACATGGCGGCGCTGCAGCAGGGCCCGGCCAACATCTACGCCGAACTGGCCGCGCTGCGCCTGGCCAAGGCGCAGGCCGATGACGGCAAGTACGACCAGGCCCTGGCGACGCTGCGCGGGCTCAAGGCCGAGGGCGAGCTGAAGCTGCTGATCGACCAGCGCGTGGCGCGGCTGCTGATCCAGACCGGCAAGAGCGACGAAGCGCTGAAGCTGCTGGCCTCGGCCGACGACAACCAGAGCCTGGAGATCCGCGGCGATGCGCTGATCGCGCAGGGCAAGCGCGAGGCGGCACGCGATGCCTATGCCAAGTCGCTGACCACCCTGGACGTGGCGGCGCCGCAACGGCGACTGCTGGAAACGAAATTGATGGATGCGGGCGGCACCGTGCCGAATCCTGCGGAGCCGATCTGATGAAGGTAATCATGTTCAAGCGCATCGCCACGGTCGCCCTGCTGGGCCTGGCGCTGTCCGGCTGCAGCACGGTCAAGGGCTGGTTCGCGGGCAAGGACGCGGCCGCCAAGAAGGCCGCCGAGCCGGCCGAGCTGGTCGATTTCAAGCCGTCGGTGAAGGTCGTCAAGCTGTGGTCCACCGACGCCGGCAAGGGCGAGAAGCGGATCGGCGTGCGCCAGCATCCGGCCGTGGCCGACGGCAAGGTGTACCTGGCCGCGGCTTCCGGTTCGGTCTACGCGCTGGACCTGCAGACCGGCAAGACGCTGTGGGAATACGACGCCAAGAAGGCGCGCAAGGAGCGCCTGGCGCAGGTGCAGGAACAGCCGGAGAGCCAGGTCGAGGGCGAGTCGAGCAAGGGCCTGTCCAAGGACGAGCGCGCCGCCTACAAGCAGCGCCTGCGCAACGAGAAGCAGCAGGCCAAGGAGCGCAAGCGGCTGGAGAAGAACCGTCCGCTGCCGCGCTTCGCCGGCGGTCCCGGGGTGGGCGAGGGGCTGGTGGTGGTGGGCGGCCTGAACGGCGAAGTGATCGCGCTCGATGCCGCCAGCGGCGCCGAGAAGTGGCGCGCCAAGGTGCCCAACGAAGTGATCGCCGCGCCGGTGGTCTCGCAGAACCTGGTGTTCGTGCGCAGCAACGACGGCCACGTGACCGCGTTCGATGCCAGCAACGGGCAGCAGCGCTGGTTCCACACGCAGGAGCTGCCGACCCTGACCGTGCGCGGCAACGCGCCGGTGGTGGCCGGTCCGGGCGTGCTGTTCATCGGCAACGACGACGGCACCCTGTCGGCGCTGGCGATGCAGGACGGGCGCGTGCTGTGGGAGCAGACCATCGGCGTGCCGGAAGGCCGTACCGAGCTGGAGCGCATGGCCGACGTGGACGGCGCGCCGGTGCTGGAAGGCACCACCCTGTACGCGGCCAGCTTCAAGAACCAGACCCTGGCGCTGGAAGGCCCCAGCGGCCGTCCGCTGTGGACCCGCGATCATGGCAGCGCCGGCGGCGTCGGCGTCAGCTCCAGCAGCGTGGTGGTGGCCGACAACGCCGGTTCGGTGTGGGCGCTGGACAAGGCCTCCGGTTCGGCGACCTGGTCGCAGCCGGCGCTGGCGCGGCGTTCGCTGACCGGCGTGGCGATCCAGGGCGACTACGCCGTGGTCGGCGACTACAAGGGCTATCTGCATTGGCTCAAGCTCGACAACGGCGAGATCGCGGCGCGCGAACGGGTCGGACGCAAGGCGCTGGTAGCGCAGCCGGTGGTGGCCGATGGCATCCTGCTGGTCCAGAACACGAAAGGCGACCTGACCGCGTTCCGGTTGGGTCAATAAGGGAAGGAATTCGCGATGCTGCCGCTGGTCGCCCTGGTTGGACGGCCGAATGTCGGCAAGTCCACGCTGTTCAACGCGCTCACGCGCAGCCGCGACGCGCTGGTCCATGACCAGCCCGGCGTCACCCGCGATCGCAACTACGGGGTCTGCCGGCTGGAGCCGGACACCCCGTTCGTGATCGTCGACACCGGCGGCATTTCCGGCGAGGAAGAAGGCCTGGCCGGCGCCACCGCCGACCAGGCGCGCTCGGCGGCCGGCGAGGCGGATCTGGTGCTGTTCGTGGTCGACGGGCGCGAGGGTTCGTCCTCGCTCGACGACGAGATCCTGGCCTGGCTGCGCAAGCTGGCGCGGCCGACCCTGCTGCTGATCAACAAGATCGACGGCACCGACGAGGACCAGGTACGCGCCGAATTCGCGCGCTATGGCCTGGGCGAGGCGATCGCGGTCTCCGCCGCGCATCGCCACGGCATCGACGACCTGCTCGAGGAAGTGCTGTCGCGCCTGCCGGAGGAGGGGGCCGGCGAGACGCTGGACACCGATCCCAAGCGCATGCGCATCGCCTTCGTCGGCCGCCCCAACGTGGGCAAGTCGACGCTGGTCAACCGGCTGCTCGGCGAGGAGCGGATGATCGCCTCCGAAGTGCCGGGCACCACCCGCGATTCGATCGCGGTCGACCTGCAGCGCGACGACCGCCTGTACCGGCTGATCGACACCGCCGGCCTGCGCCGCCGCGGCCGGGTCGAGGAGGCGGTGGAGAAGTTCAGCGTGTTCAAGACGCTGCAGGCGATCGAGCAATGCGAGGTCGCGGTGCTGCTGCTCGATGCCACCGAGGGCGTCACCGACCAGGACGCCAGCGTGCTCGGCGCGATCCTGGACGCCGGCCGCGCCCTGGTGGTGGCGGTGAACAAGTGGGACGGGCTGACCGACTACCAGCGCGAGCAGGCCGAGGCGCTGCTGTCGCGCAAGCTCGGCTTCGTGCCCTGGGCCGAAGCGGTGCGGATCTCGGCCAAGCACGGCTCCGGCCTGCGCGAGCTGTTCCGCGCGATCCACAACGCGCATGCCTCGGCGATCCGCGAATTCAGCACCAGCGAAGTCAACCAGGCGCTGGAAGTGGCCTACGAGACCAATCCGCCGCCGAGCATCCGCGGCCATGTCTCCAAGCTGCGCTACGTGCATCCGGGCGGCAGCAATCCGCCGACCTTCATCGTCCACGGCACCCGCCTGAAGGTGCTGCCGGAGTCGTACAAGCGCTATCTGGAGAACTTCTTCCGCAAGCGCTTCAAGCTGGTCGGCACGCCGGTGCGCTTCATGTTCCGCGAAGGCGCCAATCCGTATGAAGGCAAGAAGAACGTGTTGACCGAGCGCCAGGTGGCCAAGAAGCGGCGCCTGATGAAGCACGTCCGCGGCAAGTAGCCGATGGACGCGCGGCGCGAGGTCACGCTGGGCATCCTCGCCGGCGGCCGCGCGCAACGCCTGGGCGGCCGCGACAAGGCCTGGCTGGTAGGCGACGGGCAGCCGCTGGTGCAGCGCCTGGCGCAGGCGCTGGCACCGTCGCTGGCGGCGGTGCTGGTCAGCGCCAACCGCGAACTGCCGCGCTATGCCGCGATCGGATTGCAGGCCGTGCCCGATCGGATCCAGGCGCCGGCGGATGCCGAACGCTCGCTCGGGCCGATCGCCGGCCTGGACGCGCTGGCCGCGGCCTGCGCCACGCCGTGGCTGCTGACCCTGCCGGTGGACCTGCGCCGGCTTCCGCCTGAGTTGCTGGACAGATTGATCGATGCCAGCGGCGCCAGTGATGGGGCCTACGCCGAGGACGACGACGGCGTGCAGCCGCTGGTGGCGCTGTACCGCGTCTCCAGCTTGCGTCCTGCGCTGGCCGCGGCGCTGGCCGCCGGACGGTATGCGCCGCGCACCCTGCAGCGGCAGTTGGCGCTGGCCTGCGTATCGCTGCCCGGGCTGACGCTGGGCAACCTCAACACGCCGCAGGACCTGCAGGCAGCGGGTATCCTGCCGGCGCCATGAACGACTATCCCACCCGCATTGCCTATTCCGAGGCGCTGGCCATCGTCGCCAGCGTCGCCCAGTCGCGCCGACTGCCCACCGAACGCCTGGCGTTGCCGCGCGCCGACGGCCGCATCCTGCTCGAACCGCTGGATGCGCCGATCGACCTGCCGCCGTTCGCCAACAGCGCGATGGACGGTTTCGCGCTGCGCCATGCCGATCTGGCCGCGGATGCGCCGAGCCTGTTGCGCCTGGCCGGCGAACAGTTCGCCGGCGAGGACCTGGGCCAGCCGATCGGCGCCGGCCAATGCCTGCGCATCACCACCGGCGCGCCGCTGCCGCCCGGCGCCGATACGGTGGTGATCAAGGAGAACGTCGTCGAGCGCGACGGCCAGGTGCAGGTGCCGGCCGGGCTCGTCGCCGGCGCGCACGTGCGCGACCGTGGCGAGGACGTACGCGCCGGCGAGCGCGTGCTCGAGGCCGGCGTGGCCCTGACCCCGTCGCGGATCGGCCTGGCCGCCGCGCTCGGCGTGGCGCAGGTGGCGGTGGCGGCGCGGCCGACGGTGGCGGTGTTCGCCACCGGCGACGAACTGGTCGAGCCGGGCATGCCGCTCAAGCCCGGGCAGATCTACAACAGCAACCGCGACATGCTGATGGCGCAGCTGCGCCTGCTCGGCCTGGAGCCGACCGCGTGGCCGACGTTGCCGGACGACCCGCAGCGGATCCAGACGATGCTCGCCGATGCCGCCTCGGCGTTCGACGTGGTGCTGACCTGCGGCGGCGTGTCCGCCGGCGAGAAGGACTACCTGCCGCGGCTGCTGGCCGAGCGCGGCCGCATCCACTTCTGGAAGGTGCGCATGCGCCCGGGCATGCCGCTGCTGTTCGGCGAGCTGGACCGCGCCCTGTTCCTGGGCCTGCCGGGCAATCCGGTATCGGTGCTGGCCACGTTCATGGCGATCGGGCGACCGTTGCTGGACGCGCTGCAGCAGCGTGCCGAGCCGCGCCCGCAGTGGCGCGCGCGGCTGGCCTCGGGCTGGGACAAGCGCCACGACCGCCTGGAGTTCCTGCGCGGGCGCATGCGCTGCGACGCGCACGGACAATTGTGGGTGGAGCCGAACCCGGCCGACGGCTCGCACCGCCTGCGCGGCGCCGCCGACAGCGACGTGCTGCTGCGCCTGGACGAGGGCGCGCGCCGCTTCGACGCCGGCGAAGTGGTCGAGGTGTTCCCGTACTGAGCCTTGCGTGCGTGTCCGGGCAGGGCGCGCACGCGCGTCCGGGTCGGTCGGGCCGCGCAGGTCGCACGGCCGGCGCATTTTCGGTTCAGGCATTTTTTGCAGCCGGCGGAGCGTGCGAGCGGCTCCCGGTGCCCTTGGGCCATCGGCCGTGGCGGCGAAGCTGGAAGGCGTCCGGTTCCGTCAGCGTTCCTGGCTCGTGGCCCGAGTCCACACGGGGTCTCTTCCGCAGGTGTCGTTGCCCGTGAACAGATGCGAGAAGACGCGATCGGCCGACGTCGCCGCCGGATCCGACCCTGCCTGCCCGGGAACCGCGCACAGGTTCCGGTGCGAAGGACGCGCCACGGGTTTGCGCCGATAATGCGCGCATGAGCATTCGTGAACTGACCCCGCAGCAGGCCCGCGAGCGCGTCGCCCACGGCGCGCGCTTGATCGACGTACGCGAGGAGCACGAACGCGCCTCCGGCATGGCCGAGGGCGCGCTCGGCGTGGCCCGCGCGCAATTGCAGGACGATCCGGCCGCGCATCTGGGCGCGGCCGACGCCGAGGTGATCCTGATCTGCCAGAGCGGCAAGCGCTCGCACGAGGCGGCACTGTTCCTGCAGCAGGCCGGCTATGCCGCGGTCGCCTCGGTGCAGGGCGGCACCACGCGCTGGCAGCGCGACGGGCTGCCGCTGCAGCGGCCGGAACTGGCACCGCAGCAGCAGGATTTCTTCGAGCGCTATTCGCGCCATCTGCGCCTGCCCGAAGTCGGCGTCGACGGCCAGCGGCGCTTGCAGGCGTCGCGCGTGCTGCTGGTCGGCGCCGGCGGGTTGGGGTCGCCGGCCGGCTTCTACCTGGCCGCGGCCGGGGTCGGCGCATTGCGCATCGCCGACGACGACGTGGTCGATCGCAGCAACCTGCAGCGGCAGATCCTGCACACCGAGGCGCGGGTCGGGCAGTCCAAGGTGGAGTCGGCGGCCGCGGCGCTGGGCGCGCTGAATCCGGGCGTGCGGGTCGAGGCGCTGCGCGAACGGGTGACCTCGGCCAATGTCGAACGCCTGCTGCAGGACGTGGACGTGGTGCTGGACGGCTCGGACAATTTCCCGGCGCGCTACCTGCTCAACGACGCCTGCGTGAAGCTGGGCAAGCCGCTGGTGTACGGCGCGGTGCAGCGCTTCGAGGGCCAGGTCAGCGTGTTCGACGCCGGCCGCCGGCGCGGCCAGGCGCCGTGCTATCGCTGCCTGTTCCCGGAACCGCCGCCGCCGGAGTTCGCGCCCAGTTGCGCCGAGGCCGGCGTGCTCGGCGTGCTGCCCGGCATCGTCGGCCTGCTGCAGGCCAGCGAGGTGCTGAAGCTGCTGCTGGACATCGGCGAGCCGCTGCGCGGCCGCCTGCTGTACTTCGACGCGCTGGCGATGCGCTTCCGCGAAACCCGCCTGGCCGCCGACCCGCAGTGCCCGGTGTGCGCCCCCGGCCTGGCGTTCCCCGGCTACATCGACTACGCGCACTTCTGCGGCGTGGAGGACTGAGCCGCCACTGCGCGTCCCGCGACTGCGATCGGTCGCCACGCACGACTGCGATCGGTCGCTGCGCAGGCGGTGCCGAGCGACAAGCCCCTCTCCCCTCGGGAGAGGGGTCGGGGTGAGGGTCCGGCGCGCAGCGACTCGCGGAGGTTGGATGCACGAGGCTTCGCCCGGACCCTCATCCGCCCCTTCGGGGCACCTTCTCCCGGTGGGAGAAGGAGAGCCGTTAGCCCCTCTTCCCCCGGGAGAGGGGTTGGGGTGAGGGTCCGGCGCGCAGCGACTCGCGGAGGTTGGATGCACGAGGCTTCGCCCGGACCCTCATCCGCCCCTTCGGGGCACCTTCTCCCGGTGGGAGAAGGGAGAGCCGTTAGCCCCTCTTCCCCCGGGAGAGGGGTTGGGGTGAGGGTCCGGCGCGCAGCGACTCGCGGAGATTGGATGTACGAGGCTTCGCCCGGCCCCTCATCCGCCCCTGCGGGGCACCTTCTCCCGGTGGGAGAAGGAAGAGCCGTTAGCCCCTCTCCCCCGGGAGAGGGGTTGGGGCGAGGGTCCGGCGCGCAGCGACTCGCGGAGGTTGGATGCACGAGGCTTCGCCCGGACCCTCATCCGCCCCTTCGGGGCACCTTCTCCCGGTGGGAGAAGGGAGAGCCGTTAGCCCCTCTCCCCCCGGGAGAGGGGGTGGGGTGAGGGTCCGGCGCGAAGCGACTCGTGGGGGCTGGATGCACGAGGCCTGCGCCCCATGCACTCATCCGTCCCTGCAGGGCGCCTTTCCTCGAAACGGGAAGCAATGGTGCCGCTGGGAAGAGGTGGACCGATGCGCTTCGTGGAAATGCACACGCGCCAAGCCACACTGCACCGGAGCCGCGAGGCGCCATGACCCATCCGCACATCGGTGCATGGGGCTGGCCGGCCTTGTGCGTAGAATCCACGCATGACCAGTGCAGCCGACAGCAGTGAATTGATCAAGGTGGTGGCGTTGCTCGGCGCCGCGGTGGTGGCGGTGCCGGTGTTCCGCCGCCTGGGCCTGGGCTCGGTGCTCGGCTATCTCGCCGCGGGCCTGGCGATCGGGCCGTTCGGGCTGGGCTGGTTCGCCGATCCGCAGGCGATCCTGCACGTGGCCGAGCTGGGCGTGGTGATGTTCCTGTTCGTGATCGGGCTGGAGATGCGGCCGTCGCACCTGTGGAGCCTGCGCAAGCAGATCTTCGGCCTGGGCACGGCGCAGATCGTGGTCTGCGCGACGCTGCTGACCGGGGTCGGACTGGGCTTCGGCTTCTCCTTGCCGGTGGCGTTCATCGCCGCGTCCGGCTTCGTGCTCACCTCCACCGCGGTGGTGATGCAGTTGCTCGGCGAGCGCGGCGACATCGCGCTGCCGGCCGGGCAGAAGATCGTCGCGATCCTGCTGTTCGAGGATCTGCTGATCGTGCCGCTGCTGGCGGTGGTGGCCTGGATGGCGCCGGTGCCGGTCGCCGCCGATGCGCCCTCGCGCTGGGTCGGCATCGGCGTCGGCGCCGCGGCGATCGTCGGCCTGCTGGTGGCCGGGCGCTGGCTGCTGAACCCGCTGTTCCGCCTGCTGGCCGCGGCCAAGGCACGCGAGGTGATGACCGCGGCGGCATTGCTGGTGGTGCTGGGCGCGGCGCTGCTGATGCAGCTCGGCGGGCTGTCGATGGCGATGGGCGCGTTCCTGGCCGGGGTGCTGCTGTCCGAGTCCACCTTCCGCCACCAGATCGAGGCCGACATCGAGCCGTTCCGCGGCATCCTGCTGGGGCTGTTCTTCCTCGGCGTGGGCATGGCCCTGAACCTGGCGGTGGTGGCGGCCAACTGGACCCTGATCCTCAGCGGCGTGCTCGCGTTCATGGCGGCCAAGGCCGCCTGCATCTACCTGGTCGCGCGGCTCACCGGCAGCGGCCACGCGCAGGCGCTGGACCGCGGCGTGCTGATGGCGCAGGGCGGCGAGTTCGCGTTCGTGCTGTTCTCGGCGGCCGGTGCGGCCGGGGTCATCGATGCGCAGGTCAATGCCAACCTGACCGCGATCGTGGTGCTGTCGATGGCGCTGACGCCGCTGTTCGTGCTGCTGTACCGGCGCTGGGCGCCGGTGGAGGCGCCGTCGCTGGATGGCGTGGAAGCGGCCGACGGGCTGACCGGCAGCGTGCTGATCATCGGCTTCGGCCGCTTCGGCCAGGTCGCCAGCCAGTCGCTGCTGGCGCGCGACGTGGACGTGACCATCATCGACAACGACATCGAGATGATCCAGAGCGCGGCCGAGTTCGGCTTCAAGATCTACTACGGCGACGGCACCCGCCTGGACGTGCTGCATGCCTCCGGCGCGCACAGCGTGCGCGCGATCGCGGTGTGCATCGACAACCGCGAGGCGGCCAACCGCATCGTCGAGCTGGCCACGCAGGAATTCCCGCACGCCAAGCTGCTGGTGCGCTCGTACGACCGCGAGCATTCGCTGGAGCTGATCGCCGCCGGCGTGGACTACCAGATCCGCGAGACCTTCGAGTCGGCGGTCGAATTCGGCCAGGCCGCGCTGATCGAACTGGGCATGGCCGAGGACGAGGCCGCCGGCATCGCCCGCGAGATCCGCCGCCGCGATGCCGAGCGCCTGGAACTGGAGATCGCCGCCGGCGACGTCCGCGCCGGCAGCGGCATGATGTACGGCAACATCGCGCCGACGGTGCCCAAGCCGACCCCGTTCACCCCGCCGCGGCGCGAGAGCCGCACGCTCAATCCGGAAGCGGTGCCGGCGGCGGAGGCGGCGGACGAGCGCCGCGGCGACTAGCCGCGGCTGGACATCCTGTTGTGGGAGCGACTTCAGTCGCGACAGAGGCGTTACCGGTGAAGCCCTGTCGCGACTGAAGTCGCTCCCACAGGCACTGCGCCAGCTGGACGTCCCCGAACTGGAACGCGTCAGCGCAAGAACGCCCGCAACGCCTGCGCATAGCGCGGATCGGCGCTGACGTCGTCGTGCCCTGCGCGTGGCATCGCGACCACGGTGGGCGTCTGCGCCAGGGAATCGAGCAGGCGCTGCGTGCTCGCCGCCGGCACCACCTGGTCGCGCCCGGCCCGCAGTACCAGCAAGGGACCGCGGTAGGCGCGCAGCGCGCTGGCCGAGTCGTAGCGGTCGCGCAGCAGCCAGCGCACCGGCGCCCACGGGTAGTGCGCCTGCGCGGCTGCGGCCAGGCTGTCGAACGGGGTGACCAGCACCAGCCGCGCCAGCGGCCGCCGCGCCGCCAGCTGGCTGGCGACGCCGCTGCCCAGGCTGCGCCCGAGCACCGCGATCTCGGCCTGCGGTTGCGCGGCGCGCACATGGTCGTACAGCGCCAGCGCATCGCCGATCAGCGCCGCCTCGCTGGGCGTGCCGTCGCTGGCGCCGTAGCCGCGGTAGGCCAGCAGGTACACGCTGTAGTCGGGCAGCAGCGGCGCAAGCTGCGCGCGCGCCTGGCGCAGGTCCTCGGCGTTGCCGCCGAAGTACAGCAGGACCTTGTCGCGGCCCGGATTGACCCGCCAGCCGCGCAGGCGCAACGCCGGGCTGCGCTGCAGGGTGAAATCGGTCTGCGCCGCGGTGACCCGGGTCGCCTGCGGGAAATACAGCAGATCGCGCTGGCCCAGGTAGAGCAGGGCGCAGACCACCAGGTAGGCGACGGCCGCGATCACCGCCACGATGCCCAGATGACGCAGCATCGTCAGCGCCTGTCGGCGCGATCGGGGTGGTCCACCTCGCCGTATCCCGCATGCGGGCGGTCGTGCGTGTCGCTGCGGCAGGCCGCGCCGCGCGCGGCCCCGGATACGGCTGGCGGAAGGCCCATGCCGGTGCGCGCAGGGGAGTGGGTCATCGCCGGGTCGCTGATCGACATACGTTCCCTCGTTGTTTCTCGCCCCGCGCGCGCAAGCGCGGCAGGGCTTCTCGCGGTCAGGTTGGCAGGCAGGCGCGCTAGCCGTGCCGGCGCTGCGCCTCGGCGAAGGCCGCCAGTTGTTCCGGCGTGGCCTCGGCCTGGAACTGCGCCTTCCAGTCGGCGAACGGCATGCCGTAGATCCGCTCGCGCGCCTGTTCCTTGCTCAGGGTCTGGCCTTCGCCGGCGGCGGCCTCGCGGTACCAGTCGGCCAGGCAGTTGCGGCAGAAGCCGGCCAGGATCATCAGGTCGATGTTCTGCACGTCGCTGCGGTCCTGGTTGAGGTGCTGCAGCAGCCGCCGGAACGCGGCGGCTTCGATGCGGGTGGTGTCGGTCATGGCGGAATCGGGGACAATGGGGTCCCCAGACTCTACACCCGCTCGCTCTGATGACCGATTCCGCGCCCGTCTTCTCCGTTCCGGCCCGCATCCTCGACGGGCGGCGCATCGCCGACGAACTGCTCGACCAGCTCAAGCTGCGGGTCGATGCGCGATTGGCGGCGGGGCAGCCGCGGCCGGGCCTGGCGGTGGTGCTGGTCGGCGGCGATCCGGCGTCCACGGTGTACGTGCGCAACAAGCGCCGCGCGGCGGAAAAGGTCGGCATCGAGGCGTTCGACTACGATCTGCCCGCCGGCACCGGCGAAGCCGAACTGCTGGCGCTGATCGATCGCCTCAATGCCGATCCCAGGGTGCACGGCATCCTGGTACAGCTGCCGCTGCCGGGCATTCCCGACGCCAGCCGGCTGATTCACCGCATCGACCCGCGCAAGGACGTGGACGGTTTCCATCCGGAGAACGTCGGCCACCTGGCGCTGCGCGAATTCGGCCTGCGCCCGTGCACCCCGCGCGGCATCGTCACCCTGCTCGGGCATACCGACCAGCCGGTGCGCGGCCGCAACGCCACCATCGTCGGGGTCAGCAACCACGTCGGCCGACCGATGGCGCTGGAACTGCTGATCGCCGGCTGCACGGTCAGCTGCTGCCACAAGTTCACTCCGGCGGACGTGCTGCAGGCGCGGGTGCGCGACGCCGACATCCTGGTGGTGGCGGTGGGCCGCCCCGGCCTGATCCCCGGCGAATGGGTCAAGCCCGGCGCGGTGGTGATCGACGTCGGCATCAACCGCCTCGACGACGGCCGCCTGGTCGGCGACGTCGGCTTCGACGCGGCCGCGCAGCGCGCCAGCTGGATCACCCCGGTCCCGGGCGGGGTCGGGCCGATGACCGTGGCCACGCTGATGCAGAACACCATCGAAGCCGCGGACGCGGCCGGCATGACCAGCCATTCGGCTGTGTAAAGCCAGGATTCGGGATTCGGGATTCGTTAAAGGCAACGGCAAAGCGCGTGCGTCGGTCGATCGCGGTTGCCTCCGAGGTCGGCCGGCCGTTGGCGTCCAGGCAACCATGCAAACGGCCGGCTGCGGAAGGCTCCGCCGTTGCGAATCCCGAATCCCCAATCCCGGCCCCAAATGCGTTAAAATGCCGCGCTTCCCCACATTCGGGTCCGCCGATGCTGCGCATCCAGGCTGAAGCTCTTACCTACGACGACGTTTCGCTCGTCCCCGCCCATTCGATCGTCCTGCCGAAGGACGTCAGCCTGGAAACCCGGCTGACCCGCGACCTGCGCCTGAAATTGCCGATCCTGTCGGCGGCGATGGACACGGTGACCGAACACCGCCTCGCGGTGGCCATGGCCCAGCTCGGCGGCATCGGCATCATCCACAAGAACCTGACCCCGGAACAACAGGCCGCCGAAGTGGCCAAGGTCAAGAAGTTCGAAGCCGGCGTGATCACCGAGCCGTTCACCGTCGGTCCGGAAACCACCATCGGCGAAGTGCTGAAACTGACCCGCGCGCGCAACATCTCCGGCGTGCCGGTGGTCGACGGCAGCGAGCTGGTCGGCATCGTCACCAGCCGCGACATGCGCTTCGAGAAGAAGCTCGACGATCCGGTCCGCCACATCATGACCAAGAAGGATCGCCTGATCACCGTGCGCGAAGGCGCCAGCGACGAGGAAGTGCTGCAGCTGCTGCATCGCAACCGCATCGAGAAGATCCTGGTGGTCAACGACAGCTTCGAGCTGCGCGGGCTGATCACGGTCAAGGACATCCAGAAGAAGACCGACAACCCCAACGCCGCCAAGGACGCCTCCACGCGCCTGCTGGTCGGCGCGGCGGTCGGCGTCGGCGGCGACACCGAGCAGCGCATCGAACTGCTCGCCGCGGCGGGCGTGGACGTGGTCATCGTCGATACCGCGCACGGCCATTCGCAGGGCGTGATCGACCGCGTGGCCTGGGTCAAGAAGACCTATCCGCAGCTGCAGGTGATCGGCGGCAACATCGTCACCGGCGATGCCGCGCTGGCGCTGATGGACGCCGGCGCCGACGCGGTCAAGGTCGGCGTGGGTCCGGGCTCGATCTGCACCACGCGCGTGGTCGCCGGCGTCGGCGTGCCGCAGATCACCGCGGTGGACATGGTCGCCGAGGCGCTGCAGGACCGCATCCCGCTGATCGCCGACGGCGGCATCCGCTATTCCGGCGACATCGGCAAGGCGCTGGTCGCCGGCGCCTCCACGGTGATGGTCGGCGGCCTGTTCGCCGGTACCGAGGAAGCGCCGGGCGAGGTCGAACTGTTCCAGGGCCGCAGCTACAAGAGCTATCGCGGCATGGGCAGCCTGGGCGCGATGGAGAAGGGCAGCAAGGACCGTTACTTCCAGGACGCCTCCGACGCCGACAAGCTGGTGCCGGAAGGCATCGAAGGCCGCGTGCCGTACCGCGGCCCGCTCAGCGGCATCATCCACCAGCTGATCGGCGGCCTGCGCGCCACGATGGGCTACGTGGGCTGCGCGACGATCGAGGACATGCGCACCAAGCCGAAGTTCGTCACCATCACCGGTGCCGGCCAGCGCGAGAGCCACGTCCACGACGTGCAGATCACCAAGGAACCGCCGAACTACCGCATGGGCTGACGCCCATGCGCGGGAGTGGGGATTCGGGATTGGGGATTCGTAGTCGCCCGCCGCGTCTCCACCGGCAGTGCGCATCGCCGCCATCCCGCTGTTGCGAATCCCCAATCCCGCATTCCCAATCCCGGCCCCAATGACCAACATCCACAGCGACAAGATCCTCATCCTCGATTTCGGCGCGCAGTACACGCAGCTGATCGCGCGTCGCATCCGCGAGCTGGGGGTCTATTGCGAGATCTGGGCCTGGGACCACGACCCGGCCGAGATCGCCGGCTTCGGCGCGAAGGGCATCATCCTGTCCGGCGGCCCCGAATCGACCACGCTGCCGGGCGCGCCGGTCGCGCCGCAGGAAGTGTTCGACAGCGGCCTGCCGGTGTTCGGCATCTGCTACGGCATGCAGACCCTGGCCGCGCAGCTGGGCGGCGCCACCGAGGCCGCCGACCAGCGCGAGTTCGGCCATGCCGAAGTGGACGTGGTCGCCCCCGATGCGCTGTTCTCCGGCCTCAGCGACCATCCCGGCGCCGCGCGCCTGAACGTGTGGATGAGCCACGGCGATCATGTCTCCAGGGTACCGCCCGGCTTCACCATTACCGCCGTCACCGACCGCATCCCGGTCGCGGCGATGGCCAACGAGGCCAAGCGCTGGTACGGCGTGCAGTTCCATCCGGAAGTCACCCACACGCTGCAAGGGCAGACCCTGCTGCGCCGCTTCGTGGTCGACGTCTGCGGCTGCGAGACCCTGTGGACCGCGGCCAACATCATCGACGACCAGATCGCGCGCGTGCGCGCCCAGGTCGGCGACGACGAGGTGATCCTGGGCCTGTCCGGCGGCGTGGATTCGTCGGTGGTCGCCGCGCTGCTGCACAAGGCGATCGGCGTCAAGCTGACCTGCGTGTTCGTCGATACCGGCCTGCTGCGCTGGCAGGAAGGCGACCAGGTGATGGCGATGTTCGCCGAGCACATGGGCGTCAAGGTGATCCGGGTCAATGCGGCCGATCGCTATTTCAGCGCGCTGGCCGGCGTGAGCGACCCGGAGGCCAAGCGCAAGATCATCGGCAACCTGTTCGTGGAGATCTTCGACGAAGAGTCGAACAAGCTGGCCAACGCCAAGTGGCTGGCGCAGGGCACGATCTACCCGGACGTGATCGAGTCGGCCGGCAGCAAGACCGGCAAGGCGCACGTGATCAAGAGCCACCACAACGTCGGCGGCCTGCCCGAGCACATGAAGCTGGGCCTGGTCGAGCCGCTGCGCGAACTGTTCAAGGACGAGGTGCGGCGCCTGGGCGTGGAACTGGGCCTGCCGCGCAGCATGGTCTACCGCCATCCGTTCCCCGGTCCCGGCCTGGGCGTGCGCATCCTCGGCGAAGTGAAGCGCGAGTACGCCGAACTGCTGGCCAAGGCCGATGCGATCTTCATCGAAGAGCTGCGCAAGGCCGATCTGTACGACAAGACCAGCCAGGCGTTCGCGGTGTTCCTGCCGGTCAAGTCGGTGGGCGTGGTCGGCGACGCGCGCGCCTACGAGTGGGTGATCGCGCTGCGCGCGGTGGAGACCATCGACTTCATGACCGCGCACTGGGCGCACCTGCCGTACGACTTCCTCGGCACCGTCTCCAACCGCATCATCAACGAACTGCGCGGCGTCTCGCGCGTGGTCTACGACATCTCCGGCAAGCCGCCGGCGACGATCGAGTGGGAGTGATTCCACGTCTGGCATCGGCTGGCACTGAGTAGCACGAAAACACACCTAAGCCCGCGTCACTGCGGGATTTTTTGTGACTTGGTTCGGCACCATCAGGCAATCTTTGGCATCGCCAAGCACCAATTTTTCATGGCATGATAAATGGCATTGAGTGCTTCGATACCATGAGATGCCATCGATACCATGCAGTCCACTTTCTTGGGTTCATGGTATTGATCTGACGTAGTGCAATGATTTTATTGTGTTTTACGTCAAGATGGGACGGGTTCCAGATCATGGTATTTGAGCCGAACTAAGGCGAGAACCATGCTGACCGATACCAAGCTGCGTAACCTCAAGCCGAGGGACAAGCTATACAAGGAAAACGACCGTGACGGCCTCTATGTGGCCGTCACGCCCGCCGGAGCGATCTCGTTCCGCTACAACTACTTGATCCACGGCCGGCAGGAGACCATCACCTTCGGCCGCTATGGCGTTGGCGGCATCACCCTTGCGGAAGCCCGCGAGCGGTTGGGCGAGGCCAAGAAGATGATCGCGGCCGGGAAGTCGCCGGCCAAAGAGAAGGCGCGGGACAAGGCCCGCGTCAAGGATGCGGAGACGTTCGGGGCGTGGGCGGAAAAGTGGCTGCGCGGCTACCAGATGGCTGACTCCACCCGCGACATGCGCCGTTCAATCTACGAGCGCGAGCTGAAGCCTAAATTCAGCAACCAGAAGCTGGTGGAGATCACCCACGAGGACTTGCGGGCGCTGACCGATGCCATCGTGGAGCGCGGTGCACCGGCGACCGCAGTGCATGCTCGCGAGGTGATGTTGCAGGTCTTTCGCTGGGCCATCGAGCGCGGCCAGAAGGTCGAGAACCCGGCAGAGCTGGTGCGGCCGACGACTATCGCCAAGTTCGAGCCGCGCGACCGTGCGCTGACGCCCGACGAGATCCGTCTGATGTATCAGTACATGGAGCGCATCGGCACAACGCCATCCATTCGGGCTGCCGCCAAGTTGTTGCTGCTGACGATGGTGCGCAAGAGCGAGCTGACCAACGCGACCTGGAGCGAGATCAACTTCAGCGAGGCGCTTTGGACCATCCCGAAGGAGCGGATGAAGCGACGCAATCCGCACCTGGTGTTCCTGTCCCGGCAGGCGCTGGACATCTTCATTGCCCTCAAGACCTTTGCCGGCGGATCGGACTACGTGTTGCCGTCGCGGTACGACTCGGACTTGCCCATGAGCAGCGCCACGCTCAACCAGGTGCTGACGCTGACGTATCGGCTGGCGCAGAAGGAAGGGAAGTCGCTCGCCAAGTTCGGGCCACATGACTTGCGGCGCACAGCCAGCACGTTGTTGCATGAGGCCGGCTACAACACGGACTGGATTGAGAAGTGCCTGGCGCACGAGCAGCGAGGCGTCAGGGCCGTCTACAACAAGGCCGAGTACCGCGAGCAGCGGACGGCGATGTTGCAAGACTGGGCGGACATGATCGACGAATGGACACTGAAGCGGCCGAAGGCGTAAGCCAGAAGATGACAGTTTGCTCGCCTGCCCGAACATCGAGGCATGGCCCCGGGTTTCATTGACACTTGAGGGGCGCTGCGTTTTAGCCGCTAAAAAGTGGCTGCTGCGACCGACGGGGTGAAGCCGGGACGCATGGCCTGAGTGCCCGATGCCTTGCGCGCCTCGATCCATTCCTCGACCTCGGCCAAGTCCCAGGCGACGTTTCGGCTGGTGAGCGCAATGCGACGCGGAAACTCCCCGCGCTGCTCCATATTGAAAATCGTGCGCTCAGACAGCGGGATCATCGCCAGTAGCTTCTTGCGGTTGATGAGCGTCTTACTTGTCGTTGTCTGCATCCCTTGGCCTCTTTCAGTCACTTGCGAACATGTGCCTGATGGTGCCTGTGAATGCGGATTGTTTCGTTCTATTAGTTGGTCAATTTGGTTGACGCCGCGAGCGCGACTTTGAACTCAAGTGGAACATCGCAGGGATCGACGCCAGTGCCTTCGATACGGCTTGGCGTTCTATACCTAGCTTTCGCGCAATCTCCGACTGGTTGAGCCCAGACCACTGGAGCATCAGCATTTGTTTTTTGCGGTCTGACAGCTTCGAGTCCACCATGAGCCGCGCTTGATTGCGCAACTCCGCTTTGTCTGCTGGCTGAAAGGTTTGGCCGGCGACGTAGTGGAAGAAGTAGCTGTCAACCAGTTGATCGCCCGATTTCACTTGAGGCGTAGCTGGCTTTGCGCACTGCTGGCTGAGCCTGGCGAGTTCGAGATCGAACTGCGCGAGTGAGCGTCTTGCTTGTCTGTATGAGGGATTCCATGCGCCATTCGGCAATTTGGGCCGGTGATCCAGGCAGTACAGGCTGCTGAGTCGAAGTTTCTCCTCGGGGTCGTCAGCCTTTGGGTCATCGCTCCCACCGGCGAACGAGGTCAACTCGGCGAGTGCTCCGCAAAACCGGCAGAAGCCCTGCTGACGTTCACCATTCAGGCGGGTGTCGCGCACCTGTGACTTGGCTGGTCGTTTGCACGCACAGTCCCACACCAGTTCGATCAGTGATTCCAGCGTTGCGACAAAACGCTGATCTCTCGCAGACTGTCGATCTTCCGTGAGAACGAACGCGCGCAGCAATTGCCGCTGCAAGCGAACCATCGCATCAAGCCCCACCAGTTGAATGATCGCGCTGAAGCTCACTCCCGTGCCGGCGCCGGGGACGTGGCCCGAATAGCGCACTGGAAGGGCTGCCATGTAGGCGGCCACGGCGGGATCGATCAGTTCCTGTATCAATCGCACGATGGGATAGCGCCGCGAGGATGCGGAGTACGGCCGCCAGCGATCTTGAAACTGCCGGATGGCTTCCGAGACGGTGGGGTCGCAACCTTCCCAGATAACGATGATTGGGTCATTCTTCATGTCAACCATTTTGGACAATTAATAAGATGTAGGCAACCCCCAATAGCACCTAACCTTCGTAGCAATTCAGTTGATAACGGAGGTTTACGCAATGACGATAGAAGACACGCTGCTGCAACGCTTCGGCCCACTGCTAAGCATCGCGCAGCTCGCCACTGTCCTTGATCGCTCGCCTGATGGACTGCGGATCAGCTTGCGCGCAACGAACGAGTGGGCGCAGCGAATCAACAGGGCCCGCTTGAAGATCGGCCGGCGGGTCTACTTCCGAACCTCGCAGATCGCCGAGGTGTTGAGCGACGAGTCCCTGTACTGAGCGGGGAACAGCGTCATGGCGATTGATGTACTGGCGGCGTTTGAGCACGAACCGCCGGTGCTGGACTTCTTATGGCCTGGCTTCCTGGCGGGAACGGTCGGCGCGCTCGTCGCCCCAGGGGCTACGGGCAAGAGTTTCTGGGCGCTAGAAGCGGCCATGAGCATCGCATGCAGCGTTCCGGGTGGCGACCTCGTGGGCCTTGCCCCCGCACATTCCGGGCGCGTGGTCTATCTGGCCGGTGAAGACCCGCCGCCCGCGCTTGTGCGGCGCGTTCACGCCATCGGCCAGCACCTCGGGCACGCAGCTCGCCAAGCCATCGCAGAGAACTTGGTGCTTGAGCCGATCATGGGCAAGCGCATGGACATCATGAACAAGGCTCACCTGCGCCGCGTCATTGAGGACGGTGCCGGGGCGAGGCTGATTGTGCTGGATACCCTGAGCCGTATTCACGCCCTCGATGAGAACAGCAACGGCAACATGGCCCACCTCGTGGCCGTGTTGGAGCACGTTGCGGCCACCACGGGCGCATCCGTGCTCTACCTACACCACGTCAGCAAGGGAAGCGCCCGCGAAGGGCAAACCGACCAGCAGCAGGCTGCGCGTGGCGCATCGGCGTTGATCGACAACGCCAGGTGGTGTGGTTACGTCGCTCGCATGACCGAGGATGAGGCAAAGCGCCTCAGCGACCGCCCCCACGACCGGCAGCCCATCGGTAATGAGCGCCGCAGCTACTTCGTGCGTTTCGGCGTCAGCAAGCAGAACTACGACGCCACGCCGCTTGATCGCTGGTACATGCGGCACTCCGGCGGCGTACTGGTGCCAGTGGAACTGCATGAGGCCCGCAGGAGTGAGGAGAAGGGATGCGATGGCCGGAGGCGAAGCGATGGCTTTTGACCTCACCCATGCCAGGCACGATCCAATGCACTGCTTGGTCCCCGGCTTGTTCCGCAGTCTCAAACGCGGAGAACGGAAGAAACTCAAGCTCGATGTGACGTATCACTACGCCGAGAATGAACAAGCGCGGTTCGTCGGCTTTGAGCCGCTCGGTGCCGATGACATGCGGCTGCTGCAAGGTCTGGTGGCTCTTGGCGGGCCGAAAGGCATTATCCTGACGTCGGAGCCAACAGCAGACTTACCGAAGCAGCTCCGTCTATTCCTTGAGCCAAAATTTGACGCGGTAGGGCAGGATGCGCTTGTCGTGAGAGAGAGCATGGCCAGCCTACTAAGCGAGATCGGCTTGACCGATGGCGGCGACAATATCAGGGCGATCAAGGCGTGCTTGCTGCGCATGGCAAACGTGACAGTAGTAGTCACCAAAGGGAGCAGGCAACGGTCTTTTCACTTGATGAGCTATGCCTTCGATGAGGAGGACGGACGGCTATTCGTCGCGCTGAATCCTCAGATTGCAGAGGCGATTCTTGGGCGGCGTCCGTATACCCGCATTGAGATGGCCGAGGTGCGGGCGCTACAAACCGATCCGGCCCGCCTGATTCACCAACGACTATGCGGCTGGATCGATCCTGGCAAAGCCGGCCGCGTGGAACTGGATACCCTTTCCGGTTACGTTTGGCCGGACGACGCGAACGCTGAGGCCATGAAGAAGCGCCGTCAGAAGGCCCGCAAGGCTCTGGCCGAGCTTGCCGCCGTGGGCTGGAAGGTGTCCGAATATGCGGAAGGGAAGTGGGAAATCGGGAGGCCGAAGCCCGTAGTAACGTTCCCCAATCTCCGTAGTAACGTTCCCCTTCACCCGTAGCAACGTTCCCCGCCAAAAACTGGAAAACACAGTAACGGCGCGGGCTTGCGGCTGGTTCGAAAATTCCATCCATGATCTTCCAAGATCATCCACTAGGCGCGGCATTTGCCGCCGCCCTGTAGGGCGACGCCAAGCCCTTGCCGATGGTCGGCCTTCGGCCGTTGAGTTGTACGCCAGAAGAGGTGGTCAGCTCCGGTCGGTCCTTTTTGGGGTCGCCTCAGAAAACGGAAAATAAAGCACGCTAAGCCGGTTGCAGCGGTCGTAGCGGCCTGAACTTGCCCGCGCCGATCTTGGCGCTGCTGCGCCAGAGGTAATCGCCGGTGAGGTTGATGTGCTCCCAACCGAGCGGCGACAGGTACTGCAACAGCGCGTCATCAACGGCATGGCCGTTGCCACGCAGCGCGTGCGCAGCCCGTTCCAGATAGACCGTGTTCCACAACACGACGGCAGCCGTTACCAGATTGAGGCCGCTAGCCCGGTAGCCGGGCCGCGCCGCTGCCGGATGATGGAGAGGTCGGTTTCGCTGAACGTGTAGTGACGGATCAACTCATCCTTGGTGTCCGGCAACGCCAGCAGGCTTTCGCGCTCGGCGGCGGACAGGATTGAACGACGTGGCATATTTACTGATCCGTTCTCAAGTATTGATACAGGGTTTCGCGACTGATTCCGAATTCACGAGCCAGCTTGGTCTTTTGCTCGCCAGCCTCGACACGTTGGCGCAGTTCGGCAATACGCTCAGACGACAGGGATTTCTTCCTGCCACGGTAGGCCCCGCGCTGCTTGGCGAGCGCGATGCCCTCGCGCTGCCGCTCGCGGATCAAGGCGCGTTCGAACTCGGCGAACGCGCCCATTACCGACAGCATCAGGTTCGCCATCGGCGAGTCCTCGCCGGTGAAGGTCAAATGCTCCTTAAGGAACTCGATGCGTACGCCGCGCTGGGTGAGGCCCTGCACCAGGCGGCGCAGGTCGTCGAGGTTGCGCGCCAGACGATCCATGCTGTGCACCACGACCGTGTCGCCTTCGCGCACGAAGGCGAGCAGCCGTTCCAGTTCGGGCCGCCGTGTGTCCTTGCCCGACGCCTTGTCGGTGAACACTTTATCCACCTGGATCTGTTCGAGCTGCCGTTCTGGGTTCTGGTCGAAGCTGCTGACGCGGACGTAACCGATGCGCTGACCGTGCAAGGTATCCTCCTGAGGGAAATGTGTCAGGAAGAAATCTATGACCCTTGACGGCGTATGTCAATCAATTCGGAAGGCAACTCTATTCTGACGATTTAGCGCCGGATGGTCTGACGCCAAGTTAGGGTATGCCTCAATCTGACGGTAGCGAGTCGCAGGCGTTCGGATCGGCATCGGTTTCGTTCCCTGTCTTGGCACGCGCTTCGAAGCGTTGATAACACTCCAACCCGCAGAAGTGCTCGACGTATTCCGCGCCTTCCGGGGTGAAGGCGGCATCGAGCGGGATTTCCTTGCAGCACACGCAGCAACTGGTGGTGGTCGAGTCACTTGCATTCATGGTGGCACCCCTCCATTGACTGACGAAGACGGCGAATGCCGCCGCCGGCATTGGCTTCGCGAACAGGAAGCCTTGTCCTGTGTCGCAGTCCGCTTGTCGCAATAGATCAAGACTCGCCGATGTTTCCACGCCTTCAGCCACCACATCCATGCCCAGCCCGTGCGCAAGCTGAATCACGGTGTGCACGATGGTTTGGTCGCGGCGGTCGTTGGCGAGCCCGGCGACAAACGATTGGTCGATCTTGAGCGTGCTGATTGGGCAGCACTTCAGATGTTGCAGACAGGAATACCCCGTCCCGAAGTCATCGGCGGCGAAGCGCACACCGATCTGCCGCAAGGCGTCCAGGGCGGGGAAGATCGCCGGATCACCAAACGCGACCGATTCGGTCAGCTCGATTTCGAGATACTCGGCGGGCAACTCGGCATCAGCCAGCACGCCCTTTACCCACCCGTCGAAGTCCGGTCCCACTTGGCTCGCCGAAACATTGACGGCCAGCCGGAACGGTCGCCATGCCAGCATTCGCCAGTCACGCATCTGGCGGCAGGCTTCGCCCAGCACCCAAGCGCCGATTTCAGGCATCAGGCCGGACGATTCGACCACGGGCAGGAACTGGCCCGGTGGCAATAGTCCAAGCGTCGGATGACGCCAGCGCAACAGGGCTTCCGCGCCGACAATCCCACCACTGCGCAGATCGACGACGGGCTGGTAGTGCAGTTCAAGCTGCCCGCGCTCGACCGCTTGGGCCAGTTCCGGCGTCGTCCATCCATCCGGCCGGAAAGCGCTCATTCTCTTTCCCTGAATGCCCGCAGCGCCCGCGACAGGGACAGAAGGAACAGGCCGGTCAAACCGAGCGCCGCGATGACCCAATGCTCGCCGAGGAAAGCACCGGCGGTTGTGCCGGCCAGCACGACAGCGAGGATGGGCAGGTGGCAGGGGCAAGTCAGCACAGCCAGTCCGCCCCACAGGTAGCCGGTGATCGGTTTGTGCGTCTCGGACGGCAAGCGCTCGGGGTTGTTCATGGCAGACTCTCCGCGTGCTGTGCCGGCTCGGTCGGCAGGGTGGCCAACTGCACTTCCAGATCGGCCAACGCTTCGCGCCGACGCTCGACGAACTGACGCAGCAGGGCAAGCTGCGCGGCCGCTTCGTCGCCGTCCGCCGCATCCAGCGCCCGGCACAGCCGCGCCAGCGCGTCGAGGCCGATGCCCGCCTCGAAGGCCGCCCGCACGAAGCACAGCCGTTGCAAGGCGGCGTCATCGAACAAGCCGTAGCCGCCTGGTGTGCACGCCACCGGGCGCAGCAATCCGCGCAGCAGGTAGTCGCGCACGATATGCACGCTCACCCCGGCATCAAGAGCCAGCCGGGACACCGTGTAGGCGTTCATTGAACACCTCCTTTTTCTCACCCGGCGCAGCAGGAAAGCTGCTTCACATCCTTGTTGAAGGTCTGCGCCGCGAGCTTCAACCCCTCGACCATCGTCAGGTAGGGGAACAACTGGTCGGCCAGTTCCTGCACCGTCATGCGGTTGCGAATGGCCAGAGCCGCCGTCTGGATCAGTTCACCCGCTTCCGGCGCGACCGCCTGTACGCCGATCAGCCGATGGCTGCCTTCCTCGATAACCAACTTGATGAAGCCGCGTGTGTCGAAGTTGGCGAGCGCACGCGGCACGTTGTCCAAGGTCAAGGTGCGGCTGTCGGTCTCGATCCCGTCGTGGTGGGCTTCCGCCTCGCTGTAGCCCACGGTCGCCACTTGCGGATCGGTGAACACCACGGCCGGCATTGCGGTCAGGTCGAGCGCCGCATCGCCGCCGGTCATGTTGATCGCGGCACGGGTGCCGGCCGCTGCCGCCACATAGACGAACTGCGGCTGGTCGGTGCAGTCGCCGGCCGCGTAGATGTTCGGGTTGCTCGTGCGCATGCCTTGGTCGATGACGATGGCACCTTGCGCATTGACAGTGACCCCCGCTGCGTCCAGCGCGAGGCTGCGCGTGTTCGGTGTCCGACCGGTGGCAACCAGCAGTTTGTCGGCGCGCAATTCACCGTGCGTGGTGGTCAGCACGAATTCACCGTCCATATGGGCGACCTGGCTGGCTTGCGTGTGCTCCAGCACCTCGATGCCCTCGGCACGGAAAGCGGCTGTCACCGCCTCGCCGATGGCCGGGTCTTCACGGAAGAACAAGGTATTGCGCGCCAGGACCGTGACCTTGCTGCCCAGCCGGGCAAAGGCTTGCGCCAGCTCCAGCGCCACCACCGACGAGCCGATTACGGCAAGGCGTTCGGGAATGGTGTCGCTCGCCAGGGCCTCGGTGGAAGTCCAGTAGGGTGACTCTTTCAAGCCCGGAATCGGCGGGACCGCCGGGCTGGCACCCGTGGCGACCAGGCAGCGGTCGAACATCACGACGCGCTCGCCACCCTCGTTCAAACGGACGGTAAGGCTCTGGTCGTCCTTGAAGCGCGCCTCACCGTGCACAACGGTGATGGCCGGATTACCGCCCAGGATGCCTTCGTACTTGGCGTGCCGCAGTTCGTCGACGCGGGCCTGCTGCTGGGCCAGCAGCTTACTGCGGTCAATCGTAGGCACAGTTGCCGCAATACCGCCATCGAACGGGCTTTCCCGGCGCAGATGGGCGATGTGGGCGGCGCGGATCATGATCTTGGACGGCACACAGCCGACATTGACGCAGGTGCCGCCGATGGTGCCGCGCTCGATCAGCGTGACCTGCGCGCCTTGCTCGACGGCCTTCAGCGCCGCCGCCATCGCGGCTCCACCGCTGCCAATGACCGCTACCTGCACCGGGGGCTCGTTGCCACTGTGCTTTTCGGCGGCGGCCATCCATCCCCGCACCTTGTCGAGCAGTCCGACGCGGTTGTCCGCCAGTGGCGCATCGGCTAGCGTTGCCTTGTAGCCCAGTCCGGCCACGGCGGCAGTCAGCGCGTCCGGCGATGTGCCCGGCACGATGGCGAGTTGCGCTGTGCCCTTCGGATAGGACACCAGCGCCGACTGCACGCCTGGCACTTTTTCCAGCGCTTCCTTGACGTGCGCCGCGCACGAGTCGCAAGTCATGCCGGTGATTTTTAGATGGGTCATGCAACAGATCCTTTATCGTTTGTGGCGCCAGACAATGACGTCCGTTGTGCTGCGGTGCCGTTTTCAGTGACTCACTGCTTGACGCTGGACGGATAGCCCGCGTCTGCGGTTGCCTTGGTCAGCTTCTGCACGCTGGTCTTGGCATCGTCGAAGGTGACGACCGCTTGGCGTGTCTCGAAAGTCACGTCAACTTTGCTGACGCCTTCGACCTTGGAAATCGCCTTCTTGACAGTGATCGGGCAGGCGGAGCAGGTCATGCCCGGTACGGACAGCGTGACGGTCTGGGTGGCGGCCCAGACGGGGGCAACAACGGCGGCGAGGGCGAGGGAGGCAAACAGTTTCTTCATGGTGAACTCCGATCAGTAGAAAAATGGCATGACGTAGGGAAATCCGAGCGCGACCAGAACCAGCGCGGCCACGATCCAGAAAATGAGCTTGTAAGTAGCTCGCACTTGGGGAATCGCGCAGACCTCACCCGGTTTGCAGGCCGCTGCCTGCCGGTAGATGCGCCGCCAGGCGAAGAACAACGCCACCAGCGCCACGCCGATAAAGATGGGGCGATAGGGATCCAACACCGCCAAGTTGCCGATCCAAGCGCCGCTGAACCCCAAGGCGATCAGAACCAACGGCCCGAGGCAGCAAGCCGAGGCGAGGATGGCGGCAAGCCCTCCAGTGAAGAGCGCGCCGCGCCCGGTTTTTGGTTCAGACATGCGCTTGTCCTTTCGAATTGAAATTGGATAGCGTAACCTTACTTCCGTACTCATGTACGGAGTCAAGCGATATGGAAAACAATTTGGAGAACCTGACCATTGGCGTTTTCGCCAAGGCGGCCGGGGTCAATGTGGAGACCATCCGTTTCTATCAGCGCAAGGGCTTGTTGCTGGAGCCTGACAAGCCCTATGGCAGCATCCGCCGCTATGGCGAGGCGGATGTAACGCGGGTGCGCTTCGTGAAATCAGCCCAGCGGCTGGGCTTCAGCCTGGATGAGATCGCCGAGCTGCTGCGGCTGGAGGATGGCACCCATTGCGAGGAAGCCAGCAGTCTGGCCGAGCACAAGCTCAAGGACGTGCGCGAGAAAATGGCTGACCTGGCGCGCATGGAGGCCGTGCTGTCTGAGTTGGTGTGCGCCTGCCATGCGCGAAGGGGGAACGTTTCCTGCCCGCTGATCGCGTCACTACAGGGTGGAGCAAGCTTGGCAGGTTCGGCTATGCCTTAGCGTGCTTTATTTTCCGTTTTCTGAGACGACCCCTTTTTTAGCGGCTAAAACGCTACGCCCCTCAAGTGTCAATGGACTGACGTTGTATGTTGTATGTTGTATGTTGTAGCGCGCTACAACATACAACAGTTCTATTCGGTGCCACGGTCACATATGGCGCCACTTTTTTTGGCGCGCCCACCAAGCTGCAGCATCGTCATTTTCGGCGAGGCTGGCCATTGTCTCCGTTCCGACGATTGCGGCCGGCTGAGCATTGACTCTTGAGGGGCAGCAAGCTGCCAGGCAATCTTTCGGCCCTCTTTTTGGCGTTCAACTTTTCCGTGGTGCTGAATCTGAGTGGTGCCTATCGCGGTTTCGATAGACGTGCTTGCGTCACTCGCTTCATGTCAACCAGTTTGGCCAATTATTGGAATGTTGCGCAGGCTGCCAATCCGTAACCTTCGGAGTAGTTCAGTTGATAACGGAGGTTTACGGACATGGCGACAAAGATTGAACAGGAACTGGCCGCGCGGCTCATGCGCGCGCAGCAAACCGGGCGGCTGAAGCGGAAGGACTTCTTGCCCGCGTTCATGGCGGCGCGCTCGGACGTGATGGAAGCAATGGCCGCAGGCTTTGCGCTAAAGATCATCTGGGAGCACATGCACGAGATCGGGCGCATTCCGTTTCGCTATGAGACTTTCCTGAAGTACGTCCATCGGCACATCACCAACGCGCCGGCTGGTTCCGAAAATCCCATAACTCAACCGCAACAAGCGGCGGAATGAATCGCTGCGATACGCAAATGGATCGCTGCAAGCGCACGGAAACCATGCGGAAACCGGCTATTACTGTTCATTTTCGCGCTGTTGCGTTCCAAACGTGCGGTTTCCGCGAAAGATTTGCGGTGCCGGACGAGGACTTTCCTTGGAGTAATCAACGCCGTTATGCGGGCAGGATGTGTGAAGTAGGCCCACCCGCAAGCGGGTTGTCCTTCTTCACGTCCCCTTATTCGCGCCGGGGGCGCTCAACGGGGCATCCTGCTCTGCGAGGCTGCCGGCTACCGCCGGTTGGAGAATGAATGGACGACGAGAAGAGAGTCACGCGGAAGAGCAGCCCGCCCATCAAGGTGTACTGCCTTCCCGAAGAGCGTGAACTGATCGAGGCGAACGCCAAGAGGGCGGGGATCAGCGTTGCGCGCTACCTGCGCGACGTGGGCCAGGGCTACCAGATCAAGGGCGTCATGGATTACGAGTACGTGCGCGAGCTGGTGCGCGTGAATGGCGACCTTGGCCGGCTAGGCGGCTTGCTCAAGCTTTGGCTCACCGACGACCCGCGCACAGCCCGCTTCGGCGATGACACGATCCTCGCTCTGCTGGGTCGGATTGAGGCCACCCAGGACGAAATGAGCCGGCTCATGAAGTCGGTAGTGCAGCCGAGGGTCGAATCATGAGAGTTTTAGCCGCTAAATTGCGGCGTGCTGCACGCGACACAAACCTCTTCCGGGCCGCCGGCCTGGCCGTTATCAACACTTGGGAGGACGCATAAGGCCAGAGACACCCATAAGGGCCGAGAACAGAAACACTGAAGTCCGGGCCTCAGTGCCAAGGGCGATACCGATTAGCTAGTGGCGTAGCTCTTCGATGAAACCTTGCCGTGGGCAAGCGCGAGCTTGGTCAAGGCATTGCCTTCCTTTCATCGAATGGAGATTGCGACCATGAAGCACGTCCGTTTTTTAGCGGCTAAAACCGCGCTCGCCGCCGTTCTGGCCGGCAGCATCGTCATCACGCCTGTGCAGGCGGGTATCCCCGTCATCGACGGCACCAACCTGTCGCAGAACATCATGACGGCCATCGAATCGGTGGCTCAAACGCTCAAGCAAATTGAGCAGTACAGCACCCAGCTCCAGCAGTATCAGAACCAGCTCCAGAACACGATGGCTCCGGCAGCCTATATCTGGGATCAGGCGCAGTCCACCATCAATGGGCTGATGAACGCCGTCAACACGCTGGACTACTACAAGACGCAGCTCGGCAGCCTGGACAGCTACATCAGCAAGTTCCAGGACGTGAACTACTACAAGGGGTCACCGTGCTTCTCGGCTACTGGCTGCTCGGCCGCCGAATTGGCCGCCATGAACAACGTGCGGCAGCTCGCCAGCCAGTCGCAGAAGAAGGCCAACGATGCGTTGTTCAAGGGCTTGGACAAGCAGCAATCGAACCTGACGGCCGACGCGGCGACGTTGCAGCGTCTCCAGTCGGCCGCGCAGGGTGCGACCGGCCAGATGCAGGCCATCGGCTACGCCAACCAGCTCGCCAGCCAGCAGGCCAACCAGCTCTTGCAGATTCGTGGCCTGCTGATCGCGCAGCAGAACGCGATGGCAACCAAGATGCAGGCCGACGCCGACAAGGAAGCCCAGCAGGCGGCAGCGGCCGCACAACTGCGCCAGGGCAGCTACCGGGCCAGCCCGGCGCGCACCTGGTAAGGGGGATTCATGAAAGCAATCAAGGCTCTGTCCTTGGCCTCGGCCGCCCTCGTGGCGGCCTTGGTCGCCGGCTGCGACAACAAGCCGGCCACGGCCCCCATGCCGGAAGTGAACGACGAGAACTGCAAGCCCGAGAACATCGCCAAGATCGAGGACAAGGGCGTCCAGCAGGCTTTTTCGTCGCTGTGCTTGCGTCGTGGTGGGGATTTCAAGCCCAGCCCGAAACGCGAATGGTGAGGTGCTGACGATGAGAATGCCAGCCAATCTAAAAACCCTCGCCCTGCCGCTGTTCGTCTGGCTGGCGTTCTTCGCGGTCGATGCCCACGCGGCCATCGACAACGCCGGCGTGTTCGATAGCGTGCTGGATCGCTACCAGGCCGCCGCGAGCGGCTGGGCCGGTGTCATCACCACGGCCGCAACCTGGCTCTTCTGGACGCTGGTTGTGATCTCGATGGTCTGGACGTTCGGCATGATGGCCTTGCGCAAGGCCGACATTGGCGAGTTCTTCGCGGAGTTCGTCCGCTTCACGATCTTTACCGGCTTCTTCTGGTGGGCGCTGACCAACGGCCCTAACTTCGCCTCGTCCATCTATGCGTCGTTGCGGCAGCTCGCCGGCAACGCGACGGGCCTGGGCAATGCTCTGTCGCCCTCGGGCATCGTGGACGTGGGCTTTGCGATCTTCGACAAGGTGATGGATCAGTCCTCGGTGTGGTCGCCGGTGGACAGCATGGCCGGCATCCTCATGGCCGTGGCGATCCTGGTCATCCTGGCCCTGGTCGGTGTGAATATGCTTCTGCTGCTCGCGTCGGGCTGGGTGCTCGCCTACGGCGGCGTGTTCTTCCTCGGCTTCGGTGGTTCGCGCTGGACTTCCGACATGGCGATCAACTACTACAAGGTCGTCCTGGGCGTGGCCGCGCAGCTCTTCGCAATGGTGCTCCTGGTGGGCATCGGCAAGACCTTCCTCGATGACTACTACTCGCGCATGAGCGCCGGCATCAGCCTCAAGGAAATGGGCGTGATGCTGATCGTCGTCATCATCCTCTTGGCGTTGGTCAACAAGATTCCGCCGCTCATCGCCGGGATCATCACCGGCGCGAGCGTGGGCGGTGCCGGCATCGGCCAGTTCGGTGCAGGCGCTGCGTTGGGTGCCGCAGGCATGGCAGCAGCAGCGGCCGCGACCGGCGGCGCCGCTCTGGCCGCCGGCGCAGCCTCGGCCGCCGGTGGTGCCTCTGCCGTCATGGCCGCCTTCTCGAAGGCCAATGAGAACGTGTCGGCAGGCACGGACGTTATGTCGGCCTTCTCGGGCGGCGGCAGCTCGGGCGGCGGTGCGGGCGGCGGCGGCGACGCCGGCACCGGCAGCACGCCCTTCGCTCAGGCTGCGGGCTTTAGCGGCAGCTCCGGCGGTGGCTCTTCGTCGGGTGGCGGCAGCCCCTCGACCGGCAGCAGCTCGGGCAGCTCGAAGGGCGGCGATAAGGGCGGCGGCAAAGCCGACGCCGGCGGCCAGGGCAGCAGCTCGACGGCCAGCACCGGCAGCAGTGCCGACAAGGCCGCCAAGAACGAACCCAAGCCCGCCGGCGGGGCAGGGCAAGGGCAGCAGGCCGCACCGGGCAGCACCGGCCCCGGCTTGCTCGCATCGGCCGCATCGGCCCTCGGCACGGCCGGCCGCATCGCCGCCGACGCCGGCGCGAACTTGGCGAAGGGAACCGCCGATGTTGCCAAGGCCAAAGCCGCGAGCCTGCGCGAAGCCGCAGCCGAGCGGATCGCCGACACCACTGGCGGAAAGATCGCCGCCGCGATCAAGGCGCAAGGAAGCGGCACGGCCGAGAACATCGACGTGCCCGACCAGCAGCCCGCGCCGAGCTTCGGCGACAACAGCCTGGCAGGCGGCCCCGCCGATGCCGATCCCGAGTCCGAAGTAGCTGCGTTCGCCAACCGCGAGCAAGGCCGCGACGGCACAACTGCGTAACCAAGGAGAGTCCAACCATGAAGAAGAAACTGTTTGCCCTGGCCGCCCTCGTGGCAGCCCTCGGATCGACCGCCGGCACGGCCAGCGCGCAAGACGTGCTGACCGGCGACACGCGCCTGGCCTGCGAGGCGATCCTGTGCCTGTCGTCGGGCACGCGCCCGAGCGAATGCACGCCGTCGCTGTCGCGGTACTTCAACATCACGAAGCGCAAGCTGTCGGACACGATCCGCGCCCGCCTGAACTTCCTCCAGCTTTGCCCGGTGGCGAGCCAGACGCCGGAAATGCAGTCGCTCGTGTCGGCGATCTCGCGCGGCGCTGGCCGTTGCGACGCGCAGTCGCTGAACTCGACGTTGGTGATGTGGACGGGCGGCTACGACGATGGGCGCACGTACATCAGCAACCAGTTGCCTGACTACTGCGGGGCCTACACCGGCCACGCCTACACCGACTTCGCCAGCAGCGGCACGCTGCCGCGCTATGTCGGGACGCCAGAGCGGGGCGGGTATTGGGTCGAAGCGCGCGACTATGACCGCGCCTTGGCCGAGTACAACGAACGCATCCGGCGCGAGGACGAAGAGCGCCGCCGTCAGTCCTGGCTGAACTGAGGGAGGGGAGGGCATGCCGTTCTTCGCCGATCTGCCGCCGCAGCTCCAGGAGCGCGTCGTCTGCTCGATCTCGGCCGCCGTCAAGTACGAGGTGCCGGTCAACATCGTGTTGGCCGTCGCCGAGAAAGAGGGCGGCAAGCCGGGCCAGTGGGTGCGCAACTCGAATGGCACGCATGACGTTGGCCCGATGCAGTTCAACACCGCGTACCTGGGCGACCTGGCCCGATACGGCATCACGGCGAACGATGTGGCGGCTGCCGGCTGCTACTCGTTCGACCTGGCCGCCTGGCGGCTGCGGATGCACATCCGCAACGACAAGGGCGACCTCTGGACGAAGGCGGCGAACTACCACTCGCGCACGCCGCAGTACAACGCGGTGTACCGGGCCGACTTGATGCGCAAGGCGTCGAAGTGGGCCGATTGGCTCGAAGCTCGGTTCGTCACGCTTGACGTGACGAAGGCCGGGGCCACGCCCTCGACGCCCAGCCAGCCCGCGACGGTGGCCCAGCGGGCGACGCCGGCGGCCAGGCCGGCACCAGCACCCCAGCAGGCCGCCCCAGCGGCCGCAGCAGCTCGCAGCGTGTCGGTGGCCGGCTACGTGCCCCGCACGGTGTCTTTCAACACTTCACGCGAGGGGTCGGCCGAGTAGGCCGGCTCTTCCGATTTAGCGGCTAAACATGGACAAATTCCACGCCTTCATGATGCGGTACACGCTGGGCGTCGGCCGGTTGCTTCAAGCCTATTGCAAGTGGGCGGAAGGACAGGCCAAGAACCAGCTCGATTTGCTTCTGCTGGGCCTCGGCCCGATCTTCGCCTTGGGCCTTCTGCTGTGGGCGCTGCCGGCGTGGATCGGCAAGCCCATCGCCTTCGTGCTCTCACTGCCAGCGCTCTACATCATCTTCCTGGTGCTGCGCGCCTACGCGATTCGCGGGGGCCGGCGCTGATGAAGGCCCTGCGGATTCCTGATGGAACCGTCGAAGCGTTGAAGTGGCTCGCACTGGTTCTCATGACCGGCGATCACGTCAACAAGTACCTGTTCAACGCGACGCTGCCGGTGCTGTTCGAGGCCGGCCGCGTGGCGCTCCCCCTTTTCGTGTTCGTCCTGGCCTACAACCTGGCCCGGCCGGGCACGCTCGAACGCGGCGTGTACGGCCGCACCATGTCGCGCCTGGCGATGTTCGGCGCGCTGGCCTCCGTGCCCTTCGTGGCCCTCGGCGGCCTGTACGCCGGTTGGTGGCCGCTCAACGTGATGTTCACGCTGCTGGTCGTCACGGCCACGGCTTACCTGGTCGAACGTGGCGGCAAGCTGCACCTGGCGGCCGCCGGCGTGGTGTTCCTGGTCGGCGGCAGCTCGGTCGAATATTGGTGGCCGGCCGTGGCTTTCGGCCTGGCGGTGTGGTCGTACACGCGCCGGCCGAGCTGGGCCGCCGCGGCGGTCGCGGTGCTGGCCTGCGCGGCCCTGTGGTTCGTCAATCGCAACCTGTGGGCCTTGGCAGCCCTGCCGGTGCTCTTCCTGGCCTCGCGGGTGGATGTGCGCGTGCCGCGCCTGCGCTGGGCCTTCTACGCCTATTACCCGCTGCACCTGGCCTCGCTCTGGTTGATCCGCATCCCCATGAGCAAGGCCGGCTACCTGTTCTTCTGATTGGAGTCCTGCCCCATGCGAAAACCCGTTCTTCTGGCCCTCTCTCTGGCGTTCCTGGTCAGCGCGCAAAGCGCACTGGCCGCCGGCGACGCCGGCAACTTCGGCACGCCGATCAAGTCCGGCGTATCGGTGTCCTTCCCCGACAGCAGCGCGACATTCCAGCCGACGCCAGAGGCCCTGGAGCTGCTGGCCGACGCTAGGAATGCGGCGATCATCTACATCAGCGGGCGCACCAGCACACTACGGCCCAGCGCGGCCGATGAGGCCCTTGCACTACGCCGTGCGCTCTCGGCCAGGTCGTACTTGGTGGCGCGCGGCGTCTCGCCGCTCAAGATCATGGTGAACTTCGCATCGGCCGCCGATTTCGTGGCAGACAACTCGACGGCCGAGGGCCGGCGCGAGAACCAGCGCGTGGACATTGAGGTGGTCTACATCCCCACCTACTGAGCGATCCGGCATCGCCATTCCTGGCGGTGCTGCAGGACGCTCCAGCAGCTTCGCATCGTCGGCTCTGACGATGCAGGCCCGGCCGGCTTCCCTTGACAGCATCGCCATTTCTGACGATGCTGGCCAAGTCCCGATTTACTCCAGGAAGAAGGCCATGAGATACCCCGGCGGCAAGGGCGGTGCCGGCGTCTACCAGACGATCATCAACAACATCCCGCCTCACGACACGTACATCGAAACGCACCTGGGCGGCGGCAACATCCTGGAGCGCAAGCGGCCCGCTGCCCGCAGCGTCGGCATCGACGTTGATCCCGAGGTGATCGAGGTCTGGCAGCAGCTCGACGTGCCCGGCCTGGAGCTGCACCACGGCGACGCCGTGGCCTGGCTGGAGTCCCACCAGTTCACCGGCTCCGAGTTCGTCTACGCCGATCCGCCCTACGTGATGGACAGCCGGCGCGGCGGCAAGCTATACCGCCACGAATACGACGACAAGGGTGCGGTCAGCGTCAAAGTGCGCGGTGAAGCGCCGATCGTCTATCTGACGGGTCAAACGTTCTATCAGCCCAAGAGCGCACCCGACACGCAGGTCGTCAACGCTTCCAAGACGGACGCTGCCAAGGTGATCAGCTTCCGCCTGAGCAACAGCAAGTGATCCCGGTGCTGCCGGCGTGACGAGCGTCGGCAGCGTCCGTCCCCGCGGCCTATTCATCAGGCCAACACCAACCTAGGAGTGCATCATGTCCAAGCCCCTCAGCATCGGCGCTTTCGCCGCCGTGCAATACCTGCCGCATATCGAAACCTTCCTGGCCACCGGCGACGGTGACTTCGACGGCCCGATCTGGGCCAAGGCCACCAGTGAAATCAAGTTCGTCGACGGCCGCGCGAGCTTCACGATGGTTCATGAATTCATGAGCCGCGACGGCAGCCGCATCTCGACGGTCGACACCGCCACAGGCATCCAGGTGCCGGGCATCGACGAGGTCTCGCTCACCGTCATGCACAAGGTGGTCGATTCCACCGGCAAGTTCGAAGGCCTGCGCGGCACCTTCCCGAGCTTCGGACTGCACAACTTTGCCACCGGCAAGGGCGTGCAGCGCTTCGGCGGCGAACTGAGCTGAAGTCAGCGCTAAGCAGCAGGTGCACCCGCTGATCGTGGGTGCGCCGGACGACCTCTCAAGGCGGCGCCGCCGGCACAGACCGACGGCGCCGCTTCTTCAAGGAGCACAGACGTGACACCCGAAGTTGAGGCAGCACTGCCGCGCCGCCTTCTGCTGCGGAATCATGCGCGCGCATTCGACCGCAGTCAGACTGGTGCCGTGGGCCATGATGCCGGCATAGACCATCAGCAGCTCGTCGGTAGAGCGCGGCTCACGTCCGAGCATGATCCAGCTAAAGCGCACCTGGGCGTCAACGGCCAGAATCACTTCCGGCAATTGAACCTCACCGATGCGGTGATCCAAAGCCGCGCGCAGCTTGGTCACTTCTGGGTCTTCGTCCTCTGCGGGCAATGGCGACAAATGGAGTTCATCATCCACGCGCAGTACGCCACTGCGGGCTGCAGCGGCCACCGCATCGACACCGGCAGTTACTCTGGCCAGCAAAGGCTTCAAGAAAGTGGCAGCCTTGCTGGGTAACGATAGACGGGCATAGTGTTTCTTGGACTCTGCCTGCCAACGCTCGTCCGTGAAGAACAAGCGCGCACGACCCCGAAAGCTCAGGCTGTGCTCAATCCAGACCGAGCCATTGCGCACCGCGCGGCGCAGGGCAAACAGGGTGGCCACCTCCAACGCCTGAAACGCCCGTTCCCGGTCTGGGCTGGAGATCGAAACCTGCCAGATCATTCCCAGACTTGGTGCCACCACTTCAACTGGCAGCTTTCTGGATCCTTTGAGATATAAAGCTTGCAGCTTGGCAAGGTACTCGATGGCAGGATGCTCGCCGGTGGCCTGCCAGGGCAGCTTTGCAATGGCGACGAGCAACGACCGCACGGGGCGAATTCCATCAATCAATCCCTCGCGGACCAGGGAGGCCCTGCTCGGTGGTTTGCGTTTCTGGGTTTCGGTGATCAAGGCTTCAAGACGGGCACGCAACTCAGCATCTGGCACCGCACCTTGCGCGCTCAAGGCAACAAGTTCGCCGAGCAGCGTTTTGTACATTGCGGCCCAATTGACGGTAGCGGGGACATCGGCGGCAGCCTGACGCCACAGATCGGCGATCCGGCGCTGCACCATAAGGATCAACTGGTCTGTGGTGGTGAACAGGCAATACCGAAGAAAGCATGCGACCTCCACGGTGCGCGCTGGCTCTTTGATCTTGGCTCCGGCTGAGGGCGGCCTGGAGACAAGTCGGCGCGCGTAGCGGCGCAAGATGAGATCGGGGATGTCTGCCAGGTGCTTATGAACGTCCAGCGTGTAAAGCAGGTCGATGCGCTCCAGTACCTCGCTGATTTGGCGGGTTGAGTGTTTCGCCGGTGCAGCCCATAGCCAACTCTGCTGGGTTTGTCCATCTGGGCGCAGCTCTGAAACTGAGGCTCGCCAGCGATCAAGTGTTGCTGGATCAACGCTGGCGGCGATGGCGGTGCCTGTTTCAACTTCAAGCTGGGCAAGTGCCGCCGCAATCAGTGTCCGAATTGCCCGCTCGTGCACGATCACCAGCTTGTTCTTGTACAGCCATTGACGCGCCCGCACGAGTAGCTGATCGCGGTCGGCGCAGCGCGCCACTTCGTCGCGCAGTTCACGTACCAGTGAGCGGCGCTGGTGCTCGCTCATCCACTGGAATCCAAGGACCGTGCAGGCTACTTGTTGGTGATCGAATAGCGTGCGCCCGCGTTCATACATGGCTCTCAGCGAGGCGACTTCTGGTGCTGCAATGCCAAGCTCGTTGCCAAGGTGGCGCCACAAGGCTACTGGAATTACCCGAAAGGCACCGAGCAAACGCCCACTCATGCGCAGGAAACCAATATGGAGCGCCAGACCAAGCTTGTGGGAATCACCTCGGCGTGCATTGATTGCGTCGCGCTCGGCACCATCGAAGGTGAAAAATGCCTTCATCTCGAAGTCGCTGATATCGCGGGGGAGCCCACGCATCCCCAAAAACGTTGTGTGCCAACCCTGCATCGTGAACCTCAAAAGTGGGAGGCCACCATACCCGTTTACAAAGCGAACAGGAAAGTCAATGAAATCAACGGTCTACCCAGACCACCCCCGCGCCAGTGCTAGCTTTGCGTACCGTCACTTATTGCACTGAAAACGAGGAGACCCCGAGCGAGGCGAAAAAAAACCGCCTCGGGGTGTCCGAGGCGGCAAGTCTGCATGCGGTTCAGGGAGGAAGAAACCGCGCCGGCGATCAGGGAGGAAAACCGCGCGGCCTGATGTGCAGCTCGGCCACTTTAGCCGGATTTTTCGACTTATCCGATGCGAGCGGCCCGCCGTGGGCGCTGCTCGATCTGCTGTTGCTTTTTCTCGACGTGCTTCTGCTCCTGGTGCTGCTGCTCGTCGCGCTGCACCTGGCTGATGGCCGCGCCGATCTGCCGCTTCACGCCCTCGATGCCCAGCTCGCTCTTGTGCGCCAAGTCGTTGAAGTCGGTGTGCTGCTTCATCGTGGACAGCGCCGCGATCTGCGCGCCGCTCAACATCGACGCCTTGAGCTTGGCCGCCTCGTCGCCGGCCAGCTCGACCTTGCCGGCGGCGGCGTCGGCAAGGCGCTGCTCGGCGCGCAGGTGGGTCTTGAAGCTGTCGGGCGTGATGGCGGGCAAGTCGCGCGGGTAGGTGTTCTCGGCCGGCGCGAAGATCGGGAAGATCGCCTTGCCGCCCACGGCCTGGGCGGCCGCCTCGGCCTTCTCCCGGCCGGGGTTGTTGCCGTGGGTCATGACCAGGTGCCGGTCGTCGTCGCCGGCGATGATGACCGGCTTGTCCGGGAACTTGGCGTGCAGCGCCTTCGCCACGGCCTCAAGGTTGCCGCTGTCGAAGGCGGCGACCGTGGCGTGGCCCACGGCCTCGGCCACCTGGGCCGCCGTGGCGTAGCCCTCCGAGATCACCAGCGCCGGCGCGGCCGCCAGGGCGTCCATGCCGCCGACCGGGTGGAAGCATCCTTCCTTCTTCGAGTCCTTGGCGAACCGCTTAGTGCCGTCCTCCTGGATGTATTGCATCGTCCATTGCTTGCCCTCTGCGTCGAAGGCCGGGATGTAGGTCTTCTGGCCTTCGCGGTCGGTCATCACGCCGGCCTGCGCCTGGATGCCTTTGGCTTGCAGGTAGGGCGTCGGCTGCTCGATGGGCACGAGGTCGGCCATCTGCCGACCGACGCGCTGCGCGGTGGCCTCCTGGGCCTTGTCCTGCTCGACGGCTCGCTGTGCCAGCTTCTCGGCCGCCTCGGCCTGGAGCTTGGCCTTCTCCTGGTCGCTCAAGGCGTAGCCCTTGCTCTTCCAGGTAATGTCCGTGCCGGTCTTGTTGTTGATGATCCGCCCGGCCGGGTGCCCGTCCAGGTGGCCCACGTAGAAGCCATCGAGCGCGCCCTTCTTGCCGCCCTCGACCGGCACGCGGTGCCGCTTGCCATCCATGATCGGGTGATCGCCCTGGGCGTTGCTGCCGGTGAAGGACACCGATACGCCGGACTTGATCGGCGTGCCGAAGTTGCCGGCGTCGCCGGCGGCCAGTGCGCTTTGCGCGCTGACCAGGAACGCCAGAGAGAGGGCCAGAAGAACGGGTTTTCGCATGGGGCAGGACTCCAATCAGAAGAACAGGTAGCCGGCCTTGCTCATGGGGATGCGGATCAACCAGAGCGAGGCCAGGTGCAGCGGGTAATAGGCGTAGAAGGCCCAGCGCAGGCGCGGCACGCGCACATCCACCCGCGAGGCCAGGAAGAGCACCGGCAGGGCTGCCAAGGCCCACAGGTTGCGATTGACGAACCACAGGGCCGCGCAGGCCAGCACCGCGACCGCCGCGGCGGCCCAGCTCGGCCGGCGCGTGTACGACCACACCGCCAGGCCGAAAGCCACGGCCGGCCACCAATATTCGACCGAGCTGCCGCCGACCAGGAACACCACGCCGGCGGCCGCCAGGTGCAGCTTGCCGCCACGTTCGACCAGGTAAGCCGTGGCCGTGACGACCAGCAGCGTGAACATCACGTTGAGCGGCCACCAACCGGCGTACAGGCCGCCGAGGGCCACGAAGGGCACGGAGGCCAGCGCGCCGAACATCGCCAGGCGCGACATGGTGCGGCCGTACACGCCGCGTTCGAGCGTGCCCGGCCGGGCCAGGTTGTAGGCCAGGACGAACACGAAAAGGGGGAGCGCCACGCGGCCGGCCTCGAACAGCACCGGCAGCGTCGCGTTGAACAGGTACTTGTTGACGTGATCGCCGGTCATGAGAACCAGTGCGAGCCACTTCAACGCTTCGACGGTTCCATCAGGAATCCGCAGGGCCTTCATCAGCGCCGGCCCCCGCGAATCGCGTAGGCGCGCAGCACCAGGAAGATGATGTAGAGCGCTGGCAGTGAGAGCACGAAGGCGATGGGCTTGCCGATCCACGCCGGCAGCGCCCACAGCAGAAGGCCCAAGGCGAAGATCGGGCCGAGGCCCAGCAGAAGCAAATCGAGCTGGTTCTTGGCCTGTCCTTCCGCCCACTTGCAATAGGCTTGAAGCAACCGGCCGACGCCCAGCGTGTACCGCATCATGAAGGCGTGGAATTTGTCCATGTTTAGCCGCTAAATCGGAAGAGCCGGCCTACTCGGCCGACCCCTCGCGTGAAGTGTTGAAAGACACCGTGCGGGGCACGTAGCCGGCCACCGACACGCTGCGAGCTGCTGCGGCCGCTGGGGCGGCCTGCTGGGGTGCTGGTGCCGGCCTGGCCGCCGGCGTCGCCCGCTGGGCCACCGTCGCGGGCTGGCTGGGCGTCGAGGGCGTGGCCCCGGCCTTCGTCACGTCAAGCGTGACGAACCGAGCTTCGAGCCAATCGGCCCACTTCGACGCCTTGCGCATCAAGTCGGCCCGGTACACCGCGTTGTACTGCGGCGTGCGCGAGTGGTAGTTCGCCGCCTTCGTCCAGAGGTCGCCCTTGTCGTTGCGGATGTGCATCCGCAGCCGCCAGGCGGCCAGGTCGAACGAGTAGCAGCCGGCAGCCGCCACATCGTTCGCCGTGATGCCGTATCGGGCCAGGTCGCCCAGGTACGCGGTGTTGAACTGCATCGGGCCAACGTCATGCGTGCCATTCGAGTTGCGCACCCACTGGCCCGGCTTGCCGCCCTCTTTCTCGGCGACGGCCAACACGATGTTGACCGGCACCTCGTACTTGACGGCGGCCGAGATCGAGCAGACGACGCGCTCCTGGAGCTGCGGCGGCAGATCGGCGAAGAACGGCATGCCCTCCCCTCCCTCAGTTCAGCCAGGACTGACGGCGGCGCTCTTCGTCCTCGCGCCGGATGCGTTCGTTGTACTCGGCCAAGGCGCGGTCATAGTCGCGCGCTTCGACCCAATACCCGCCCCGCTCTGGCGTCCCGACATAGCGCGGCAGCGTGCCGCTGCTGGCGAAGTCGGTGTAGGCGTGGCCGGTGTAGGCCCCGCAGTAGTCAGGCAACTGGTTGCTGATGTACGTGCGCCCATCGTCGTAGCCGCCCGTCCACATCACCAACGTCGAGTTCAGCGACTGCGCGTCGCAACGGCCAGCGCCGCGCGAGATCGCCGACACGAGCGACTGCATTTCCGGCGTCTGGCTCGCCACCGGGCAAAGCTGGAGGAAGTTCAGGCGGGCGCGGATCGTGTCCGACAGCTTGCGCTTCGTGATGTTGAAGTACCGCGACAGCGACGGCGTGCATTCGCTCGGGCGCGTGCCCGACGACAGGCACAGGATCGCCTCGCAGGCCAGGCGCGTGTCGCCGGTCAGCACGTCTTGCGCGCTGGCCGTGCCGGCGGTCGATCCGAGGGCTGCCACGAGGGCGGCCAGGGCAAACAGTTTCTTCTTCATGGTTGGACTCTCCTTGGTTACGCAGTTGTGCCGTCGCGGCCTTGCTCGCGGTTGGCGAACGCAGCTACTTCGGACTCGGGATCGGCATCGGCGGGGCCGCCTGCCAGGCTGTTGTCGCCGAAGCTCGGCGCGGGCTGCTGGTCGGGCACGTCGATGTTCTCGGCCGTGCCGCTTCCTTGCGCCTTGATCGCGGCGGCGATCTTTCCGCCAGTGGTGTCGGCGATCCGCTCGGCTGCGGCTTCGCGCAGGCTCGCGGCTTTGGCCTTGGCAACATCGGCGGTTCCCTTCGCCAAGTTCGCGCCGGCGTCGGCGGCGATGCGGCCGGCCGTGCCGAGGGCCGATGCGGCCGATGCGAGCAAGCCGGGGCCGGTGCTGCCCGGTGCGGCCTGCTGCCCTTGCCCTGCCCCGCCGGCGGGCTTGGGTTCGTTCTTGGCGGCCTTGTCGGCACTGCTGCCGGTGCTGGCCGTCGAGCTGCTGCCCTGGCCGCCGGCGTCGGCTTTGCCGCCGCCCTTATCGCCGCCCTTCGAGCTGCCCGAGCTGCTGCCGGTCGAGGGGCTGCCGCCACCCGACGAAGAGCCACCGCCGGAGCTGCCGCTAAAGCCCGCAGCCTGAGCGAAGGGCGTGCTGCCGGTGCCGGCGTCGCCGCCGCCGCCCGCACCGCCGCCCGAGCTGCCGCCGCCCGAGAAGGCCGACATAACGTCCGTGCCTGCCGACACGTTCTCATTGGCCTTCGAGAAGGCGGCCATGACGGCAGAGGCACCACCGGCGGCCGAGGCTGCGCCGGCGGCCAGAGCGGCGCCGCCGGTCGCGGCCGCTGCTGCTGCCATGCCTGCGGCACCCAACGCAGCGCCTGCACCGAACTGGCCGATGCCGGCACCGCCCACGCTCGCGCCGGTGATGATCCCGGCGATGAGCGGCGGAATCTTGTTGACCAACGCCAAGAGGATGATGACGACGATCAGCATCACGCCCATTTCCTTGAGGCTGATGCCGGCGCTCATGCGCGAGTAGTAGTCATCGAGGAAGGTCTTGCCGATGCCCACCAGGAGCACCATTGCGAAGAGCTGCGCGGCCACGCCCAGGACGACCTTGTAGTAGTTGATCGCCATGTCGGAAGTCCAGCGCGAACCACCGAAGCCGAGGAAGAACACGCCGCCGTAGGCGAGCACCCAGCCCGACGCGAGCAGCAGAAGCATATTCACACCGACCAGGGCCAGGATGACCAGGATCGCCACGGCCATGAGGATGCCGGCCATGCTGTCCACCGGCGACCACACCGAGGACTGATCCATCACCTTGTCGAAGATCGCAAAGCCCACGTCCACGATGCCCGAGGGCGACAGAGCATTGCCCAGGCCCGTCGCGTTGCCGGCGAGCTGCCGCAACGACGCATAGATGGACGAGGCGAAGTTAGGGCCGTTGGTCAGCGCCCACCAGAAGAAGCCGGTAAAGATCGTGAAGCGGACGAACTCCGCGAAGAACTCGCCAATGTCGGCCTTGCGCAAGGCCATCATGCCGAACGTCCAGACCATCGAGATCACAACCAGCGTCCAGAAGAGCCAGGTTGCGGCCGTGGTGATGACACCGGCCCAGCCGCTCGCGGCGGCCTGGTAGCGATCCAGCACGCTATCGAACACGCCGGCGTTGTCGATGGCCGCGTGGGCATCGACCGCGAAGAACGCCAGCCAGACGAACAGCGGCAGGGCGAGGGTTTTTAGATTGGCTGGCATTCTCATCGTCAGCACCTCACCATTCGCGTTTCGGGCTGGGCTTGAAATCCCCACCACGACGCAAGCACAGCGACGAAAAAGCCTGCTGGACGCCCTTGTCCTCGATCTTGGCGATGTTCTCGGGCTTGCAGTTCTCGTCGTTCACTTCCGGCATGGGGGCCGTGGCCGGCTTGTTGTCGCAGCCGGCGACCAAGGCCGCCACGAGGGCGGCCGAGGCCAAGGACAGAGCCTTGATTGCTTTCATGAATCCCCCTTACCAGGTGCGCGCCGGGCTGGCCCGGTAGCTGCCCTGGCGCAGTTGTGCGGCCGCTGCCGCCTGCTGGGCTTCCTTGTCGGCGTCGGCCTGCATCTTGGTTGCCATCGCGTTCTGCTGCGCGATCAGCAGGCCGACGCCGACCTTGAGGCCCGGCAGCAGGCGGCGCACGCCGCTTCGACGGAATCGCGGATCGGGAAAACGGCAAGCCCGAAAAACTGGCTCGAACTGACCCGCTGACCAGGGAGGCTGACACCATGAAACCGACGATGCTGCTTGCCGGCCTCGTGGTGGCGCTGCTGGCCGGCTGCGACAGCAAGCCGGCCACCCAGGCCATGCCCGAGGTCAATGACGCGAACTGCCAGATCGAGAAGATCAAAAAGATCGAGGACAAGGCGACGCGCGAAACTTTCGCCGGGCTGTGCTCGCGCCGGTCGCGGACCGGCGGCGGCATCGCCCCGACCGAGAAGCCGATGAACTGGCTGGAACTGGCCGACCCGAAAGACTCGAAGGGGCAGGAGGCGAAGCCATGAAAGCACTGCACAAGGCGGCGCTGATCGGCGTCGCGCTCGCGCTCTACTCCACAGCCGCGTCGGCCCAGCTCACCAACCAGGGGATGCTTGACCAAGTGGTAACGGAGTTCGCCACGCGGGCCACGGCCTGGCAGACGGTGGTGATGAATGCCGCGACGTTCTTGTTCTGGACGCTGGGCACGATCTCGCTGGTCATCACCTTCGGCTTCATGGCGCTGCGCAAGGCTGACATTGGTGAGTTCTTCGCCGAGTTCATCAGGTTCATCCTGTTCTTCGGCTTCTTCCTCTGGTTGCTGCGCAATGGGCCGAACTTTGCCAACTCGATCATCCAGTCGCTGTCCAGGATTGGCGAGCAGGCTTCCGGTATCTCCTCGATCACGCCGTCGGGCATCGTCGATGTGGGCTTCCTGATCTGGAAGCAGGCCATCAACAACCTGTCGGCCTGGTCGCCCATCGACAGCTTTGTGGGCGTGGTCTTGAGCGCCGGCATCCTGCTTCTGCTGGCTGTCATCGCCGTGAACATGTTGCTGCTGCTCGTGTCAGCCTGGCTGCTGTCCTATGCCGGCATCTTCTTCCTCGGCTTCGGCGGATCGCGTTGGACTTCCGACATGGCGATCAACTACTACAAGACCGTGCTGGGCGTCGCCGTGCAGATCATGACGATGGTGCTGCTTGTTGGCATCGGGAATGATCTGCTGTCCAGCTTCTACGCCAAGATGAGCAAGGGCACACTGAACTTCGAGGAGCTGGGCGTGATGCTGGTGTTCTGCCTGGCGTTGCTGCTGCTGGTCAATCGCGTGCCGCCGCTGGTCGCCGGCGTGATTTCCGGTACGGGCGTTGGGAACGTCGGTGGCATCGGCAACTTCGGTGCGGGCGCTGCTGTTGGTGCCGCGATGGGGGCTGCCAGTGTTGCGGCCGGCGCTGCAAGCATGGCCGGCGCTGCCGTGATGAGTGGCGCGGCCAACCTCGCCGGCGGGGCTTCGGCCGTCAAAGCCGCCTTCGAGAAGGCCCAAGGCAGCGCGACCGGCGATGCCGGCGCGGGCATGGACATGATGGCGAGCGTGGGGGGCGCGGGTGCTTCGGGCGGTCAGGACTCAGCCGGCGCAGGGGGATCGCCCTTCGCGCAGGCTGCGGGCTTCGGGGGCTCGTCGTCGGGTGGCGGCAGCAGCTCGGCCGGCTCGAAGGGGGGTGACAAGGGCGGCGCCGGCGACAAGGGCAGCAGTTCGACCACCAGCACCGGCGACGGTGCCGACAAGTCGGCCAAGAGTGAACCCAAGCCCTCAGCCGGCGGTGTTGGGCAGGGGCAGCAGGCCGCACCAGGCAGCACTGGCCGCAGTGGCCTGACTCGTGCCGCAGCATTGGCTGCGGGCACCGCCGGCGAGCTGGCGAAGGGTGCGGGTGCCGTGCTCAGGGGCAAGGCGGTGCAACTTGCGGAGGGCTTCCACGAACGCATGGACCAAACGATCGGCGGCCAAGTGGCAACGGCGATCCGAGCCAGCACTGCGGCAGAGGCTCCTGCCTTCGATGGCGACAGCTTGGCCGGCGAGCAGGCCGGTAATCAGGCGGCCGATCCCGATGATGAAGTCGCTGCTTTCGTGAATCGCACGACGCCGGCGTGAAAGGCGCGTCGGCCGGCGTGGGGCCGGCCGACACTTCCATTAACCCACCTGATGGAGAGGTGAATCATGGCAACTTTGAATCCTACCAACGCAACTCAGGCAGTGCATCATGCGGCCGTGCAGCTCGCGGCCCTAGACTGGATTGACCAGGATGCAGCCCGGCAGCTCGGGCCGCTGGCCGAAGCAGTCGCCAATGCCTTCATGGTCGTCTTCTACCAGGCCGAGACGGGCCGAGCGACGCCGGCGGACTTCCGTGAGGCACTGAATGCCGTGCGCCAGTCGCTTCACCCAGCGTAAGCCACATACTAGGAACAACAAGGGCAGCCAATGGCTGCCCTTGTTGTCTCCGGGCCTGCATCGTCGGAAGTGGCGATGCGCGCCGGCGCTCGAGCATCGCCAGATGGGGCGATGACGCCCCGCCTTACTCTTCCCCTTGGCGTGGATCTCGCATCGTCATTTCCGGCGATGAGATCCAACTGCAGCACCGCCAGGAATGGCGATGCTGGCCAGCTCGCTCACGACGCGATGCCGTGCATGGTTCGCGCACGTGCCGCGACCTGGTGCGCGTGCTCGATATAAGCCGGGTCGGCCGTGGCCTCGGCGTCCGCCAAGAATGCGGCCACGGCTTCGGCGGTGGTCAGGTCTTCGGCCGGGTCAAAGGGCGTTAGGGATTCTAGGTCCGCATCGACGCGGCGGGCCAGTTCGATAGCTTGGGCGATGTCGGCCAGACGGGTGCGCACCTGGTCAGCGGTAACGGCGCGGCCTGGGTCGGCCTTCAACGCATCGTAGGCTGGGCCGATCCGTTCATGTAGCCAATGTTCCATATCCACTTTCTCTGTTTCCTCTTTGCCCATCGCACGCCTTACGCTGATATTGCTCAGCCCGTCTCATCCAGATGAGGCCACAGGCTACTACGTTGCCTGCTTTCCTTGGAAAAAGACACGCCGTCCACCTTCTTGGCGTAATCCATTTACGACCTGGCGGCCAAAGCACATGGCGTTGCCGTCAAGCTGGTGTGGCGAACTTGCCGCAGGGCGGAGCGCCGGCCGAATCTGTGGCTTCGCCACATGAGATTCCGGGTTCATTCGGGCAGCTCAAATGGTAAACTTGGCCAAACTTTGGAAGACTTCGCCGCGCGACACCAAGCGAGCCGCCTGAAATGAACCAACCCGATAGCGAAATTCTCACGCTGGATGAAGTGGCGGTCTACCTCAAGGCAGGGAAGAAGACCGTATACCGGCTGGCCCAGCAGGGGGAGATACCGGGATTCAAGCTGGGCGGCACCTGGCGGTTTCGTCGCAGCGAGTTGGATCGCTGGATTGCCGCGCAGATAGCCGAGAAGACGCAGGACAAGACATGAGCGCCCCGCAAAACGATAGCAACTTGGCGGCCTCGCCCCTAGGGGGGGCTGCACGCCGATGAATGCCGTAGAAATCGAACAAGCCATCACCGACCTCGCGGAGCAGCCCTTCGACCGTGCAGAGTTCCCCTACGCCTTCCTTGAAGCCTTTGGCAACAAGGCGACGACAATCAAGCGCCTGCGTGCGGGGGCGTCGAACAAATCCGACCTCGGCGGTGTTCTCCAGACCAGCAACATCCACATTCTGACCAGCGACGCTGGGCGGGTGACGCAGACGCTGGCCGCTCTCAAGGCCAGCCCTGCGACGGCCAAGGCCAAGGCGAAGTTCATCCTTGCTACGGACGGCGCGGACTTCGAGGCCGAAGACCTGATGTTGATTTGCACTGAAAACTGAGCCAGTTTTCATAGGGTTTTGCATCGAAATTTGAGCCACCTCCCACACTCTGGTGTCGTTCACCGACCCGGAGCATCAGGAGTGATCGACATGGCTCAACTCACGTTCATCCGCAGGATGCACTTCCGCGACAAGCTGTCCGTGCGAGAGATAGCTCGCCGTACAGGGCTGTCACGCAACACCATCGACAAATATCTGAAGTCCGGCGCGCTGGCGCCGAACTACCCCGAGCGCCGCGGCCATAGCGCCCTGGATTCGTTTGCGTCGGAATTAGCCGACTGGCTGGCCGAGAACCAGCGTTCTCCACGCAAATACCGCAAGACGATCCGGCAGATTCACGCGTCATTGCAGGCGAAGGGCTATACCGGGAGCTACGACCGCGTGGCAGCGTTTGCGCGCACCTGGAAGCAGGCCGAGCTGGATCGCACGAAGGGTGCAGGCAAGGCTTTCGTTCCGCTGAGCTTTGCGCCTGGCGAAGCCTTTCAGTTCGACTGGAGCGAAGACCACGCGCGCATCGGCGGCGAGAAAGTGAAGCTGCAGGTTGCGCAGTTCAAGCTCAGCCACAGCCGGGCCTTCGTGCTCCGCGCGTACTGGTTGCAGACACATGAAATGCTGTTCGACGCACATAACCGTGCCTTCGCCGCGTTCGGCGGGATTCCGCGCCGCGGCATCTACGACAACATGAGGACGGCGGTTAACAAGGTCGGCAAGGGCAAGCAGCGCGACGTCAATCTGCGCTTTGCGACGATGGTGAATCACTTCCTCTTCGAAGCCGAGTTCTGCAACCCAGCATCGGGTTGGGAGAAGGGACAAATCGAAAAGAACGTGCGCGATGCACGTCATCGTCTCTGGGGTGACGCACCGGCGACTGCGTCGCTGGATGCCCTTAATGATTGGCTGGATCAGCGCTGCAGAGCGCTGTGGCAAACGCTGCCACATCCTGAGCTTCCGCATCGCACGATCGCCGAAGTATTGCAGGATGAACTGGCGGAGCTGATGCCGATCTCGGCGCCGTTCGACGGCTTCGTCGAACAAACCAAACGCGTCACACCCACTTGTCTCGTGCACGTCGATCGCAATCGCTACAGCGTGCCGGCCAGCTTCGCCAACCGACCCATCAGCGTACGGCTGTATCACGACCGCGTGCTGATGGTGGCCGAAGGCAATATCGTCGCCGAGCATACGCGCTATATCCAGCGCGCTCATCACGGTGGTCGCACGATCTTTGATTGGCACCACTATCTTGGCGCTGTGCAGCGAAAACCGGGCGCACTGCGCAACGGCGCACCGTTCAAAACCATGCCGGATGGTTTCCGTGCACTGCAAGGCATCCTGCTGCAGCGTTCCGGCGGCGATCGGGAGATGGTTGAGATCCTGTCGCTGGTGTTGCAGTACGACGAGCAGTCTGTGTTGACCGCTGTCGAGCTCGCGCTGGAAGCCGGCGTCGCCTCCAAAGCACACATCCTCAATCTGCTCAGCCGCCTGCTCGGCGAAGCGCCTCCCGCTCCGCTGGATGCACCGCCGCTGCTGCAGCTGAAGGATGAGCCACGTGCCAACGTCGCACGCTACGACGAGCTGCGCGAGGTGAACCATGTCGCATGACGCACTGATCGTCACGCTCAAGCATCTTCGCTTGCACGGCATGGCGCAGACCCTGCAGGAGCTGGCTCAGCAAGGTGGTCCTCGTTATCACGAGGTTCTGCCGCTGATGGATCTGCTCCTCAAGGCCGAGGTCGCTGAGCGCGATGTCCGCTCGATCACGTATCAGCTCAAGTGCGCGCGCTTTCCGCACTACCGAGATCTCAGCAATTTCGACTTTTCTCAGTCGGCTGTCGATGAAGCGCTCGTGCGCCAACTGCACCGCGGTGACTTCATGAACGAGCGGCACAATCTGGTTTTCGTTGGCGGGCCTGGCACTGGTAAGACCCATCTGGCTACCGCGCTCGGCGTACAAGCGGTGCGGCATCTGCGCCGCTATGTTCGCTTCTTCTCGACCATCGAGCTCGTCAACGCACTGGAACAGGAGAAAGCCGCCGGCAAGCAAGGTCTGCTTGCGAATCGGCTGGCCCATGTCGATCTCGTCATTCTCGATGAGCTGGGCTATGTGCCGTTTTCGCAGGCCGGCGGCACCTTGCTGTTTCACCTCATCAGCAAGCTCTACGAGCACACCAGTCTCGCCATCACGACCAACCTGAGCTTCGCCGAATGGCCCAATGTCTTCGGCGACGCCAAGATGACGACGGCCCTGCTCGATCGCATCACGCATCGCTGCCACATCATCGAGACAGGCAACGACAGCTATCGCTATCGCCATCATCAAGACATCAGGAAGGAGCGCCATCGCCCAGTATCCAGCGCTAACTAAGCTAAGCTGCACCTCATCTGGGGTGGCTCACTTTTCAGTGCAAAACCCGGCTCAGGGTTCGGTGCAAATCAACAGGCATTGGAGGCGGACGATTTCGAAACATCTTTCGGTGACCGTCTGGCGGAGGTTCGTGTCATGAACAGCGGCAGGCGTTATGGCCATATCACATGACAGCAAAGCCGGCACAACGCAGCACCGAAGCGAGACCTTCCTCATGAACAACATCAAACCTCGGAGCGTCCCCTCCGTATCTGTTACGTATGCGCGTAACGGTGCATCAACCAAGGCTAATGCGCTCGGTATGCGTCCGATGCAGGAGCGGGCCTATGACAAGCGGGGCGAGCAGTACCTGCTCATCAAGTCGCCGCCCGCTTCGGGTAAGAGTCGCGCCCTGATGTTCGTGGCGCTCGACAAATTGCAGAACCAGGGCTTGAGGCAAGCCATCATCGTCGTGCCCGAGAAGTCCATCGGGGCCAGCTTCAACGATGAGCCGCTGTCAAAGTACGGCTTCTGGGCTGATTGGCACGTCGAGCCAAAGTGGAACTTGTGCAATGCGCCAGGCAACGACAACGGCGGTAAGGTCAAGTCCCTCGGCGCGTTCCTCGAAGGCGACGACAAGGTGCTGGTCTGCACGCACGCCACTTTCCGATTCGCGGTCGATGCCTATGGCATCGAGGCGTTCGACGACCGTCTGATCGCCGTCGATGAGTTTCATCACGTTTCGGCCAACCCCGACAACAAGCTGGGCACGCACCTGGGCCAGTTCATCGCGCGAGACAAGACGCACATCGTCGCCATGACCGGCTCCTACTTCCGGGGCGACGCGGAGGCCGTCCTCGCTCCGCACGACGAGTCGAAATTCGATACCGTTACCTACACCTACTACGAACAGCTCAACGGCTACGAGTACCTCAAGCAACTCGACATCGGCTATTTCTTCTACAGCGGGCCTTATGTCGATGACATTCTCAATGTCCTCGACCCTGTTGAGAAGACCATCATCCACATCCCCAACGTCAATTCGCGCGAAAGCACGAAGGACAAAATGCGCGAGGTGGAGCACATCATCGAGGCGCTGGGGGAGTGGCATGGCATCGACGCCACCACAGGGTTCCAGCTCGTTAAGCTCCCCGATGACCGCGTGTTGCGCATCGCTGATCTGGTCGATGACGATGCCTCGAAGCGCGACCGAGTGTCCGCCGCGTTGAAAGACCCGGCTCAGAAGAACAATCGCGACCATGTGGACATCATCATCGCGCTGGGTATGGCGAAGGAAGGCTTCGACTGGATTTGGTGCGAACACGCGCTGACCGTGGGCTACCGTGCCAGCTTGACCGAGATCGTTCAGATCATTGGTCGTGCCACCCGAGATGCGCCTGGAAAGACTCGCGCGAGGTTCACCAACCTTATCGCCGAGCCGGACGCGACCGAGGAAGCGGTCACCGAGGCCATTAACGATACGTTGAAGGCCATCGCGGCGAGTCTGCTGATGGAGCAGGTTCTCGCTCCGCGCTTCGAGTTCAAGCCCAAGAATCCCGACAGCGGCCCGACGCCAGGCTTTAATTATGGCGAGGGTGGCTATGACCCGGACCGCTGCAACATCGGTGTCAATGAGCAGACAGGGGCCTACCAGATCGAGATCAAGGGCCTCGCCGAACCCAAGAGCAAAGAGGCAGCGCGCATCTGCCAGGAAGACTTGAACGAAGTGATCGCGGCTTTCGTGCAGGACAAGCACACCATCGAGCGTGGCTTGTTCGACGAAGAGCTGGTTCCCGAGGAGCTCACGCAGGTTCGCATGGGCAAGATCATCAAGGACAAATATCCCGAGCTTGACGCTGAAGATCAGGAGGCGGTACGCCAGCACGCCATCGCCGCCCTCAACCTTACGCAGCAGGCCAAGCGGCTTGTCACCGAAGGCGAGAGCGACGGATCGCCCAACACCGCCCTGATCGATGGCGTGCGCCGCTTTGCGATGGACGTGCGCGAGCTGGACATTGACCTCATCGACCGCATCAACCCCTTTGGCGAAGCCTATGCCATCCTCGCCAAGACAATGAGCGAGGACAGCTTGAAGCAGGTCGCGGCGGCCATCTCGGCCAAACGCACCTCTATCACGCCTGAAGATGCCAAAGTGATCGCCAAGCGCGCGGTTGAGTTCAAACGCGAACGTGGGAGGGCTCCATCGGTTACCTCGCAGGACGCCTGGGAAAAGCACCTTGCCGAAGGTGCGGCCGCCTTCATGCGGTTCAGGGCGGAGGGACGCTATGAGTAACTCCGATCTTGACGACCTGGCGGCAGAGCTGGCCGAGTTCGCGCCGCCTGAGAAGAAAAATGGCCGCCCAGCCAGCGAGGAGCGTGTCATTGCCGGCTTCGAGGAAATCCAACGCTTCACAGAGCAGCACGGGCGTGCGCCTCAGCATGGCGAAGACCGCGACATATTCGAGCGCCTATATGCCGTGCGGCTCGACCGTCTACGCGCGCTACCGGATTGCCGCACCTTGATTGAGCCGCTGGACCATCAGGGCTTGCTTGCTGGGGCATCGACCGTTGCCGCTTCAGCGGACGAAACTATCGACATCGACGACCTGGCTGCCGAACTAGCGGATGTTGCCGGCGCGGACGACATCACGGTCTTGCGCCATGTCCGTACCAGCGCCGAAAAGCGCGCCGCCGAGGAGGTCGCGGATCGCAAGCCCTGCGAGGACTTCGAAACCTTCCGGCCCTTGTTCGAGCGCGTGCAAGCGGAAGTCAAGACCGGTATGCGCCAGTCCCAGCCCATCGAAGCGGGTCGCCGTGCGATTGAAGCCGGGGACTTTTTCGTTCTCGATGGCCTTACTCTCTACGTTGCCGAGGTCGGCGAGCCGTTGAAAACCACCGCCGGGGAGGTGGACCGCCGCCTGCGCCTCATCTTCTCCAACGGCACCGAAAGCAATTTGCTGCTGCGCTCGCTCCAGCGTGCGTTCTACAACGACCCTGCCGCGCGGCGGCTGGCCTCGCCCGAGAGCGGGCAACTCTCCTTTGGCGGCGAGCTTGAGGCGGATGATGTGGAAAGCGGCACGATCTACGTCCTGCGCTCCCTGTCCGATCATCCCTACGTCGCCCAGCACCGCGACATCATCCACAAGATGGGCGTGACGGGCGGCAGGGTTGAAACGCGCATCGCCAACGCCGAGAACGAAGCGACATATCTGCTGGCAAAGGTCGAGGTCGTTGCGACCTACAAGCTCGCGGGGATCAATCGCATTCGGATGGAGAACCTGTTCCACAGGCTGTTCGCGACCGCACGGTTGAACATCACTATCAATGACCGCTTCGGTCACCCCGTGCAGCCCGAGGAGTGGTTTCTTGTTCCGCTGTTCGTTATCGACGAGGCCGTCGCGCGCATCAAGGATGGCAGCATCACCGGCTACATCTACGATCCCAAGGCTGCGAAGCTGGTGAAGGCATAGGGCAGTGCAAATGCATGAATAGCCCTGGCCGTAGGCCAGGATGAACGCCAGGAGGAAGCAGCATGACGAAGACTCATCAGGAAGAACAGGCTGAGCCGTTCTTCATCACCGAGGAAGTCGAGGCCGAATTGATCGCGGCCGGCTACGAATTCGAACCGCCTGGCCACGCGAGGACCGCAAGCATCTCCGAGCTGTTCGGCTGGCGGCCTGGTGAGACGCTGTCGGAAGCCGTGAGCAGGCGCTTGGCGAGCACTGGCACAGCTAGCGAGTGCGAACCGCGAGGCAAAGGTCTATGACGACGGAAGCAGAGGCGCTCGCCAACATCCTTGCGTGGTCTGCTGATAGTCCCGGCTGGCAGCGCGACGCACTGCGCCGACTTGCAACGCAAGCGGCTCTGGAGCCGGCCGAGATCGACGAGCTGGCTTCCATCTGCAAGGGCGACAATCCGGCGGTCCCGCTGGAAGCTGGGCACCTTCGCGGCCCGAACCGCGATCAGGGGGAAGTCTATCTGCGGCAGGTGCATGGAGTCCGGCATGTCAACGCCCTGGCTCCCGACCAACGGCTGACACTCCACCGCGTCGGTTTGACGATCATCTATGGCGACAACGGATCGGGAAAATCCGGCTACGCGCGGATTCTCAAGAAGGTATGTCGCGCCCGTATGTCTGGCCGAGCCGAGGAAATCGCCCCCGACATCTATGACGCTGCGCCAGGCACGCCGAGCGCCACTATTGAATACGCGATCAGCGGCCAGAACCGCACTTGCGCTTGGCAGCTTGGTCAGGCTGCCGACAACGCGCTTTCAGGCATCAGCGTGTTCGATTCCCGTACCGCGAACGTCCACGTGGACGATACGAATGACGTGGCTTACACGCCGTTTCCGCTCAAGCTGCTAGGTGCGCTGGCGCAGCTCTGCAAGTCGGTCAAGGATAAGCTGGCAGCCGAGATCGCGCAGATAAAGGCGCAAACGCCCGAAGCGATCAGGACCCCGGCATGCAGCCGGGACACAGCGGTCGGCAAGCTCATGGCCCGAATCACCGCCAACACTGCGCCGGCGACGGTCGAAGCGTTGGCAGCGCTCACGCAAGCAGAGCAAGACCGATTGGCGCAGCTCACGGCGGACCTGGCAGGTGATCCGGCTCGCGCGGCGCGTCAGCTTGCGGCGATGAAGGCCAAGGTTGACGGGCACATTGCGCGCCTGGATCGGCTATTTGCTTCAATCAGCGACGATTCCGCCAATAACCTGCGCCGCCTTGCCGTTGATAGCGATGCCGCACGCCGGGCGGCAGAAGCTGCTTCCAGTGCGCTTTTCCGCGACGAACCGTTGCCGCAGATTGGGTCGGAGGTTTGGCAGGCGCTATGGGCCAGTGCCCGAGCATTTTCTGACGCGGAAGCCTATCCCGAACGGCGATTCCCCGTCACAGACCCCGGCAGCGTATGCGTGCTTTGCCAGCAGGAATTGACGCCCGTCGCCGCTGATCGGCTCAATCGCTTCGAGGCTTTTGTGCGCGACGACAGCCAGCAACGTGCCGACGCTGCGCGCGTCGCATACGACAGGGCGCTGGCAACGTTCAAGGGTGAGGCTGTTTCGTTGGCCGAGCTGGCGAACATTGTGGCAACCGTCCGCGACGAACTGCGCCAGGATGCCTTGGCGATGGAGATCAGGGGCGCGACCCTTCGCGCCCTGTGGCGTCATCGCCAGATCAGGCGACGCCACGCAAATCCAAGCGCCGCTATTGACGTGCCCGTTACGGAATATTCGCGTCAGGCACTGGTCGATCAAGCAGCGGGCATCGAGACTCGGGCGAACGCCCTTGCCGCGGAGGCTGGCTCTCCAGCTCGCGCCGCCTTGCTTACCGAAAAGGCCGAGCTTGTGGATCGGCAATGGCTTGGTGGCATCAAAGCCGATGTTCTCGCCGAAATCGAACGACAGAAGAAAATCGCACTGCTTGAGACGGCCCAGCGGGACACTGCTACCAACCGCGTCACCACCAAGAGCACCGAGATCGCTCAGGCTTTGGTGACGGACGCGCTACGCGCGCAATTTGCTCGCGAGGTGGCGAGCTTCGAGATTGCTGGCCTCGCTGTGGAGCTTCGACAGCAAAACAGCGTTCAGGGCATCCCTCGCTTCAAGGTCGCACTTACACGGAAGCCCACGGCTGCGGTGGGACAGGTTTTGAGCGAGGGCGAGCATCGCTGTGTTGCCTTGGCCGCGTTCATGGCCGAACTCGCCACCACCGAAAACAAGTCTGGCATCGTCTTTGACGATCCCGTTTCCTCGCTCGACCACATGCACCGGGAGGCCGTAGCTAAACGCCTGGTTGCTGAGGCCGCTCATCGCCAGGTCATCGTCTTCACCCATGATCTTGCGTTTCTGTTCGAGCTGAACCGCGCGGCTGACGATGCGCAGCCAAAGCCGCCGGTTGCGATTAGCTCCATCAGCCGAGGTGCTGACAAGGCAGGCTTCTGCCGCAGCGAGCCGCCATTCAAAGCGCGTCGGGTCAGTGACATCACCACAAGTCTGAGCAATCAGCTTGCCGGTGAACGCTACCATTTCGAGCAAGGCAATCAAGACGAGTGGCGAAAGTCCGTCAAATCCATCGCCGCGACGTTGCGCGATACGTGGGAGATCGCGGTTGAAGAAGCTGTCGGGCACGTCATCCGGCGGCTGTCCAACGAAGTGAAGACGCCTGGCTTGGTCAAGCTGACCGCGATCACGGTTCCCGACTGCGAGGCCATGCGTGACGGCTTTGGCCGCTGTTCCGAGCTGCTGCACAGCGCCGCCGCTGCGTTGAACCGCCCGCTGCCGAGGCCAGAGACACTGACAGCGGAGATTGATACCTTGGCGGCCTGGGCGGACAGCCTTCGGCAGCGTCAGGGCGCTGCGAGGTTGCCCTGAAGCCTTGGCGTCATCCAAGTGCTGTGGAGCTGAGCGTGGTATTGTTCATGGCACTTATAGAGATGCCTTTGGTAAGGCGTTGATTTATATGGTTGTTTTTTGACTATTTATGATCGAGTGGGAGTGATACGGGGTCTTTTCTGGGGCACTCGAGTCGAAAAAGCTGAGGCGCCACGAGACTTGACGCAGCTTCTCGCCACGGACGCGCTGCCCTCAACTGGATGCAGCGCCAGACCGGCAGACCCGATTGCGTCCGTCTCGTTTGGCCCGATACAGCGCCATGTCGGCGCGCAAGACGGCTGCCTCGAAGCTGGGGTCGGCCGCATCCATTTCGGCAACACCCAGGCTGAGCGTGATCGTAAAACGCTGTTCGTCGACCGCGAAAGGCTGTGCCTCGACTCGCGATCGCAGACGCTCCGCCGATCTTTCCGCTTCGTCGATGCCGGTATTGGGCATGATGATCAGAAATTCCTCGCCGCCCCAGCGGACCGCCTTGTCACGCTTGCGCAGGTCGGTGGTCAGGCGTTCCGCAAGCGCAATCAGCACGGCATCGCCGGCCTCATGCCCCAGGCTGTCGTTGATGCGCTTGAAGTGATCGATGTCGCCGACCAGGACGCTGCACGGCTCCCCCGACACTGTGCGCGAGTGGAGCCGCTCCAGGTACCGGCGGCCGCCACGTCGATTGGCCAGATTGGTCAACGGATCGCTCTCGGCCTGTTGCTGCAAGCCCAGATTGGCGCGCTCGCCGGCCATGGCGATGTAGCCGAAGTAGACCAGGATACTGCTGACTTGATCGAATATCAGTGGGACGCGCCCGCTCTTGGTGATGTCCGCTGGCATCAGGCCCAATGGGATCAGGAAGGCCGGCACGATCAGCGCCAGAAAGTAGAAACCGAAGGCCAACGCAACCACATATTGCGAGAGCAGGCGTCGGTCGGGGGCCGTCAGGATTTCGTAGAGCACCATGACTGCCTGCAAGGCAGCGACCAGGTAGATGAAAGGCAGCGTTATCCGTTCGCTCACACCCGCAACGGCGGTGACGGTATAGAGCACGCTGGGCAGCAAGATCAGCAGGGGGAGCGCGCGAACGGGCACCGTCCGCCCGTAGAACAGCCTTATCCCGCTCCATGATGCGGCCAGGCTGGAGAGGAACAAGATGTAGACCGCCAGTGCGATCAGCGGTGGCAGAAGCGGGCTGTCCTGGTATCCGAAACTCAGCAGCGACCCCGCGGTGGAGGTCAGCAGCGCGGCAATCCAGTGATACAGATAACGCTCTTTGGGCCGCCCCAATGCCGTGACCACGAAGATCATCAGGAAGGCGGCACGGCCCATCGTGCTGCTGAAGTAGAGTGTTTCGATGTCGAGCATGACGACGGACTTCTCTGCGGAACAGGCCTAAAGGCCGAACCCCGGGATTGCGGCCGAGGAGTTGGTACGCGTCAAAACCGGTAGCCCACGCCGGCTGCCATCGCCACGGTGTCCAGATCGACAGTGGCGTTGATGCCATATCCCTCGAAGCGGTAGGCTGGGCTGATCACGTAGCGCAGGCTCGCGCTGAAGAACCAGTGTTTCGCCATTCGATAATCGAACCCCAGGTTCAGTATTGCGCTGGAGATGTCTTGGACGTGGAAGACGGGAATCCCCGCCGCGGGTTTGACCTCGTGCTCCCATGCGTGGTTGACGCCCAACCCCAGATAAGGACTGAGCCGGTCATGGGGGCGAAAATGGTACTGGACGGTTAGCGAGACGGTGCCGCTCTCGATGGTGCCAACGTCGAAGTCACCGATGCGCGACTTCACGATGCGATAATCCCGCGCGAAAACTCCGCCTTGGACCTCGACCGACCAGTGATCGGTGATGAAGTAGCTCACGTCCAGGCCTGGCACCAGCGCGCTGGGCGTGGTGATCTCACCGCCGATGTAGGAGATCTTCGAGTCGAGATTGACGGCAACGACTTCCAGCGCCATCGCACGGACCAGCCAATTGCCTTCCGTCGGTTCCGCAGCCACGTCCGCTGCCACACACCGCGTTGGCATCAACATCGCAGCGATGGACGCCATCGCGCCGAATGCGAGATGCGCTGTCGGGCTTTGCAGCAGTTCATGCATGATGGGACGCTCTCCGCTCCTCCCGGATGGGAAGGGCTATGCGACGCTAATTGAACAGCGGCCGGCGCGGACGTAACTTTAGGGGCGGCACCCGTTCGCGCTGGCGCAGAGGGCGACTCGATTCAACAAACGGGGAAGGGGAGCGACATTGCCGCCTGCGTCGCCTTCCGAGGCCGACCTGGATCCCAATAAGATCCGACTGATCGGAGCTTTCCCTGCACGGCGCAAAAGATCGCGCTTGTTGAGCTGCCCATCCCGGTCGGAAATCTGCGCCGGCTTCTCGGGCAGGAGCCGAGCCGGTTTCGAATCCGCCGGCCTTGTGCTCGCAGTGCACGGCGCCCGGCCTTCAAAGGATTCGCCCAAGATCGGCATCTCCTGCGGCAGAAGATGTGCGGCGAAAGCCGCCGATGATGTCCCGGGTTTCGGCCGCTGCGGATCAGGCCATGACAGGCCCATCGGCCGAGGCGCCGTATGCCACGTGGCAGCGCGTCGTGGCGTTCAGATATTCGTACATCGCGATCCCAAGTGCTCAGCGCTCGAGGATCGCGTGGGCCATGCGCCAGCTGACGACACGCTCGAAGGAGCCGAGCGCCGATCTGATTCAGCGCGCTGGCTTCTCGACATCGTTGCTCGACCGACTTGTCAGGATGGCGCTCGCCACAAGGCGCGAGAGATGATCCGCCCGTGGCGCGAACGAGGGCAGGTCGACGAGCCAGCCGAGCGCCGCCATCAGGCCGAACAGGTCGTCACCAGTCATGTCGGTGCGCGCCGTACCGTTGGCCTGAGCACGAAGCAATAGGCGCGCACTCGCCGAGTGCACTGCTGCGCATGAAGCATAAAGCGCGGAATCCGGGTTCGCGTGGGCGGTCGCCATCAGGGCGACAACGCCCCTGTAGCTTTGGGCGAAGGCCATCCATTCGCGAAACCAGGACACGAGCGCTTCGGCAGGTGAATTCGATGTTTCGAGTTCGGCTGCCTTCTGCGTCAGTTCGTCCAGATTCGTACACAGCAACGCTTCGAACAAGGCTTCCCGCGTCGGGAAATGGCGAAGCAGCGTGGCCAGCCCGACACCGGCCCGACGGGCGATATCGCGCATCGACGCGTCGGCGCCGTGCTCGGTGATGACCTCGCGCGCGACGATGAGGATGTGGCTGTAATTCTTTTTTGCGTCCGCTCGCATGGGGCATCCCTTGACATGTGGATCAGTGATCCATATATTTGGATCACTGATCCATATGGTACAGCAGCCCGTACGGTTTGGAGAGTACGAGCGCCACCCACGCACGAAGGGATTGCACATGAGCGTCATCAGCATCATCGGATCGGGCGACATGGCCGCTGCGATCGGCGGCCTGGCTGTCACGGCCGGGCATACCGCTGAGGTGACGAGTCGCGAAGCGGCGAAGGCACTGGCGCTGGCCGGGCAGCTTGGAGCCGGCGCGACGACGGGGACGTTCGCTGCCGCCCCGGCCGGCGACATCGTCATCCTGGCGGTCCCATACGGCGCCGTTCTCGACGTGTTGCAGCGGTACGGCGAAGCGCTGGCAGGCAAGCTCCTCGTCGACATCACCAACCCCGTCGGCTCCGACCTCAACAGCTTCGTGACCCCCACGGACAGTTTCGGCGCGCGGGAGACCGTGAGTGCCGCGCCTTCGGACGCCGTTGTCGTCAAGGCGTTCAACACCCTGTTTTCCCATGTGCTGGCGGCGGGTTCAGTCGATGGCCGTCGCTTGGACGTGTTCATCGCCGGGGACGACGCGCAGGCGAAGGCGCGCGTCTCGTCGTTCATCGAGAGCCTCGGGTTGCGTCCGATGGATACCGGACCGCTGTCCATGGCGCTGGCGCTTGAGCACGCCTGCCTGCTGTCGCTCGGGCTCCTCGCCCACTCCGTCAAACACACCGACTTCTCGATCGGCGTCAGCCTCCTCGACTGAGGACAGGCGCCATCCCTTCTCGCATTCCATCACCCACAAGGAACAGCATCATGCACGTCTTCGTTACCGGCGGGACCGGCCATTCCGGTCCGTACATCATTTCCGACCTCATCGCAGCCGGCCACGAGGTTACTGCGCTCGCCCGGTCGGACAAGGCTGCGGAAGCGGTGTCCGCACTTGGCGCCAAGGTGCGTCGCGGCGACCTCGACGATCTCGACGGGCTAAAGGCGGCGGCCGCAGACGCCGACGGCGTCATCCACGTCGCGCACCGGCAAGACCTGCTTCCCACCGGAGGCCTCGACGCGGTGGCAGCCGCGGAGCAAAGGATCATGCTCGCATACGGTGAGGCTCTGAAAGGGACCGGAAAGCCGCTGGTCACCTCGGGGAGCATCGGCTCGCCGGGTTGGGAACATCTTGGCCGTCCAGCCACCGAGGAGGATCCCACTCTCTCTGGCGGCGAGAAGTTCAAGGGCACCTTGCGAGTTCGCAACATCGTCGAAACGACCGTGCTTGGACTCGCCGAGCAAGGCGTGCGCTCTTCGGTCGTACGGATTCCGACGATCATGCACAGCACGAGCGACAATGCCGGTTTCCTCCCGATCCTGATCGGGCTTGCGAAGGAGAAGGGCGTCGTCGGCTATCCCGGCGACGGCAAGAACAACTGGTCGGCCGTGCACGCCCGCGACCTTGCCGCCGTGTTCCGTCTGGCGCTGGAAAAGAGCCCCGCCGGCAGGAACTGGCATGCGGTTGCCGACCAGGCCATCGCGTTCCGCGAAATCGCCGAAGCCATCGGCAGCCGCTTGAACCTGCCGGCCGTGCCGATTCCCGTGGATGAGCTGATGCTGCCGGGCTTTTTCGGGTTCCTCGCCAATCTGGTGAAGCTGGACGTCGCCGCGTCCAATGCCATCACCCGCCAGACCCTCGGCTGGGAACCCACTCAGCCCGGCCTGCTCGCAGATCTGGACAACGGCCATTACTTCCCCGCTGGCTGAGTTCGGCTGAGGCGAATGCCGGGCCGTGATCGGCCTGGTCGATAGTGACATCGCGATGCCGTGAACTGTTCGGGCAGGACACTGCCGATCTGGAATTGGCATGACGAATGACGCGCGCGGCCTTGCACGCAAGCGACATCAACCGGGGGATGTCTCGTAGAGATTGCGAGGATCACTCAACTCCAAAAGGAAACCTTACATGAGCACTGTCAGCATCATCGGCTCCGGAACCATGGCCACGGCGGTTGCGGGCCGTATCGCCAATGCCGGACACACCGTGGAGGTGATCAACCGCGACGCCGCAAAGGCGCAGGCACTGGTCGGCAAGCTCGCGGCCGGAGCGACCACGGGGACGTATGGGGCTGCGCCGGCGGGCGACATCGTCATCCTCGCGGTGCCTTACGGCAGTGTGGCCGCGGTGGTCGCCGACTTCGGCGACGCCCTCGACGGCAAGGTGATCATCGACCTCGCCAACCCGGTCAACGCCGATATGACGGGCCTCGTCACTCCTGCCAGCAGTTCCGGTGCGCAGGAGACTGCAAAACGCCTTCCCGCGGGCGCTCACGTCGTGAAGGCGTTCAACACCATCTTCGGTCACGTGCTCGCCAAGGGCGGACGCCTCGACGCGTTCATCGCAGCCGACGATGCGCAGGCGAAAGCGCGTGTCTCGACGTTCCTCGAAAGCCTCGGGCTGCGTCCGTTGGATGTCGGCGGCCTGAACATGGCCCAGACGCTGGAGGCACTCGGCCTGATGATGATCGGCCTGGCCAAGAACGGCGCAGGCTCCTGGAACATCGCCATGAACGTCGAGATCGGCTGAATCGTCGACACCACGTTCTCACCGGCAGGTCCACAACGTATCCGATAGACCGGACATCCGATGCAAGGGAAACGGAGAGATTGCGATGAGCACCGAAGAGAACATCCAGGTTGTGAAGGATTTCTTCGCAGCGACCGGTCGCGGTGACAGACAAGGCCTGCTGGCGCTGTGTGCCGAAGATATCGAGTGGATCATTCCCGGCGAGGACTGGCCGCTGGCCGGTACGCACCGTGGGCACGCGGGACTGCGGGACCTTCTTCGGAAGGCTTCCGAAACGGTGGAGACCCATTTCCGAGGCCCTCCCGAGTTTGTGGCGCAGGGCGACCGGGTTCTGATGGTCGGCTCCGCTTGGGGCAGGATCAAGGCCACGGACAGGACGTTCGAGGACGATTGGGTTTTCGCCATCACGGTCCGGGACGGCCGACTGACGAGCATCCGGGAGTACGTCGACACGCAGGCGCTGGCGCGGGCCTCGCAGATGGGCGCTGCCGGGTTGGCGTAGCGCTCGCCATTTGCGGCCATCGGGGCGGGGCAGGCGGCAGATCAGCCTTGGATTTCCCTCGCACGCCGCGCACTCTTCAACCCCCCTAACCGCAACGGAGATCCCGATGTACGACCAATCCAAGCTATCCGCGTTGATCCGGTTCGCACGCGTCGATGCGGGCTCCACCGTCATCGACGTTTACCCAGGCGACGGCGACTGGACCAGTCTCTTCTCCGACATCGTGGGACCCGAAGGACGGGTCTACAGTTTCGTGCCGGCCGAAGTGGCCCACTTCAAGAACGATCCGGTCGGCCGCATGCGGACGCTTGCGAAGGCGCCGGGCCGAGAGAACGTCGAAGCCGTTTCGGCGGACCTGGTGGCGATGCCGGAGGCCATGCAACCAGCGGATGTCCTGTGGCTGCACCTGTTCTATCACGATCTCCACACCGCGCTGGCCCAGGCCAGGGGTGCGACGCCCGCCCACTTCAATCGAGCGGTCTTCGAGCGGCTGAAGCCGGGCGGGTTCTACGTCATCGTGGACCACGCCGCCGCCGTCGGCGTGGGCACGAACGACGCCCAGTCGCTGCATCGGATCGAGCCGGTCTCCGTTCGCGAGGAGGTGGAAGCGGCCGGTTTCGTCCTGGAGGCGGAAAGCGTCCTGCTCGCGGACAGCGACGATCCGCACTCGATCAAGGTGTTCGATCCCTCGATCAAGGGCAAGACCGATCGCTTCGCCTATCGGTTCGTGAAGCCCTGACAGGTCCCGGCGCCGGCTTCAGGTCGAGTTTCCCCGGCGGGTGCAGACAGTCCCATCGAAGACATCGAGGCGCCCCTGCCTGCCGCGAAAGATCCGCCATCCGGCGGGTTTTTTGTTGCGGGCCCTGTGGCGCGCGCATGCGGTATTTTCGCTGGAGCGGGAGAACTGGCGATTCGGCGGCGCGATGTGTTCGTGCGGTGGAGTCCGCTGTCGGCGCGTGACCAGCGCCTGCGCGGCCGGCCGTGCCGAAGCCCCACGGCGTCTGCACCATTACGGCGCTTCCACGTCCACCACGATGTGCGGAAAATGGACCACCAGGTCGCGTGCCCACCGCTCGGTCGCGTAAGGCAGCGCCAGTTCGGCCGGGAAACGGAGCGGCGCGCCGGCGCGGTCGTGGAAGACGATGCGTTCGTTGCTATCGCTGGGGCGCTGCACCGTGATCCTGGCCACATCGTCGAGCGCGATGCCATGCGTGGCGCTCGACACCGAGCTGTCCCACCACAGCAGGCGGCGCTGCGCGAGGTCGAGCCGGCTGCCCCATTTCCTGTTGCGCACCCACAGCGCCAGGCTCGCCACGACCGCCAGCACACCGCTGCCGAAGGCGACGGGTACCAGCCAGGGCGCGCATTCGCGGCCGCTGGCGTCGCAGTTGCGGGCCGGATCGAGCCGGAGTCCTGCGACCATGAAGACTGCGCCCAACAGCAAGACCAGATAGAGGCGGAAGTCGCGCCTCGCCGACATCGAATGTTCCAGTTTCTTCATGTGCGCTCCCCCTGCGCGAACCTTAGCGCAACGGCCTGGCGAGCGTGACGCTTTTCATGGTGCGTGCCGCTGGCGGCCAGCGGCGCTTTGCGGGGGCGCGCGCGAGCCGTCGGTGCCGATGGCTCGTGCGCTTCGACCGACCGACCAGCAGGCCGCGTCGAAGCGGACTTCGCTGCCGCAGACAGGGCGCGAACGCGCAAGCGGCCTGCGTGGCCTGCGCCTGGCGCTATTGGCGTGTGCACGGCGATCCGGCGCGTTGGCGGCAGGCCATTCGGCTCGGTGCTGTCCTACACAGAAAAATCACTTTGCCGAACGTAGTGTGGTTGTGTCTATGAGCCGTTGGCAAGGCGTGTGCTCCCGGCGAGCGTCGCGCGCGGCATCCGGGCAAGGCGTGTCGGCGAAGGTGGGCTCGGTCCGAGCCGCTGCGCGTGGCCCGCAGCGGCGGCGGGAGACCGGCGTCTTCCATCCAACCGCAACCAAAGGACGACCATGACCCCCCACCGGCAGCCCGATCACGTGAATGGCGACGACCCGCCGCGCATCTCGACCGGCAGTGCGGGGTTGGACAATATCCTCGGCGGTGGCGTCGACCCCAATCGCCTCTACCTGTACGAGGGCCGCCCCGGCACCGGCAAGACCACCATCGCCCTGCAGTTCCTTCTGGAAGGCGCGCGGCACGGCGAGCGGGTGCTCTACATCACCTTGTCCGAGACCCAGCGCGAACTGCGCCTGGTGGCCACCCGCCATGGCTGGAGCATGAACCAGGTCGACGTGTTCGAACTGGTGCCGCCGGAAACCGCATTGGACCCGGAACGCGAGCTCACCGTGTTCCATCCGGCGGAACTGGAACTGACCGAGACCACCAAGCTGATCTTCGACAAGGTCGAGCAGCTCAACCCTTCGCGCGTGGTGCTGGACAGTCTCTCCGAACTGCGCCTGCTGGCGCAGAGTCCGCTGCGCTACCGCCGCCAGGTGCTGGCGCTGAAGCATTTCTTCGCCAGCCGGCAGTGCACGGTCATCATGCTCGACGACCTGTCCTCGCAGGAGAACGACCTGCAGCTGCATTCCATCACCCATGGCGTGGTGTTGCTGGAACAGTTGGCCATCGACTACGGCGCCGAACGTCGGCGCCTGCGCGTGATCAAGATGCGCGGCATCCAGTTCCGCGGCGGCTACCACGACTTCACCATCGAGAAGGGCGGGCTGGAGATCTATCCGCGCCTGGTCGCGGCCGAGTACAAGCACCACCACATCGCCGAAATCGCCCCCAGCGGCAACGACGAACTGGACCGGCTGCTGGGCGGCGGGCTGGAGCGCGGCACCAATGCATTGCTGCTGGGCGCGGCCGGCGTGGGCAAGTCCTCGCTGGCGCTGACCTATGCCATCGCCGCGGCCGAGCGTGGCGAACACAGCGTGTTCTTCGCCTTCGACGAGGGGCGCAGCACGGTGGAGGCGCGCGCACGCACGCTGGGCCTGCCGCTCGAGGAAAAACTCGACGCGGGACTGATCCGCTTCCAGCAGATCGATCCGGCGGAGATGTCGCCGGGCCAGTTCGCCGCCAACGTGCGCCGCAGCGTGGAAGTGGACGGGGCACGGGTCATCGTCATCGACAGCCTCAACGGCTATCTCAATGCGATGCCGGACGAGCGTTTCCTGATCCTGCAGATGCACGAACTGCTCAGCTACCTGGGCCAGCAAGGCGTGCTGACCATCCTGGTGCTGGCGCAGCACGGCCTGGTCGGCCCGATGGAAACGCCGCTGGACCTGAGCTACCTGAGCGATTCGGTGCTGATGCTGCGTTACTTCGAGGTCGACGGCACGGTGCGCCGGGCGCTGTCGGTGGTGAAGAAGCGCAGCGGCAGCCACGAAACCACAATCCGCGAGTTCCGGCTCAGCGGCAAAGGCCTGGACATCGGTTCGCCGATCAAGCAATTCAGCGGCATCTTCAGCGGCACGCCACGCTACAGCGGAACCGACCTGCCATTCATGGAGTCGGCCGCGCATGAGCAGCAGTAACGCGGGCGAAAACCGGGTCCTCGTCTACGCCCCGATCGGGCGCGACAGCGGGGCCTCGGTGGAATTGCTGCGGCGTGGCGGCGTGGTGGCCTGCCACTGCGGCGACCTGGACACGCTGGTGCGCGAGCTGGACATCGGCGCCGCCGCGGTGTTCATCGCCGAGGAAGGCCTGTTCGGCAAGGATGCGGCGGCGCTGTACGCCTGGGCCGACGCCCAGCCGGCATGGTCCGACCTGCCGTTCGTGGTGCTGACCAGCCATCAGGAGCAGCCGCCCGTAGTCGCCTGGCGCCGCAACCTGGTGGCGTCGTTGCGCAACGTGGCGCTGCTCGAGCGGCCGGTGCAGACCATCACCTTCACCAGCACCATCAAGGCTGCGCTGCGCGCGCGTGCGCGCCAGTACGAAGTGCGCTCGCTGCTGCGGGCGCAGGCCTCGGCGGCGCAGCAGCTGGAAGCGCAGGTGGTGGCGCGCACCTGCGAGCTGGAAGAGGCCAACCGCCTGTTGCGCACGCAGATGGACGAGCGCGCCCGGGTCGAGGAAACCCTGCGCCAGGCGCAGAAGATCGAGGCGATCGGACAATTGACCGGTGGCGTCGCGCACGATTTCAACAACCTGCTGATGGTGATTTCCGGCGGGTTGGCGATGCTCGACATGCAGACCGATCCGGCCGTGCGCAAGCGGCTGATGGACGGCATGCAGAAGGCCGCGCAGCGCGGCGCGGGGCTGACCCGGCAGTTGCTGGCGTTTTCGCGGCGGCAGGAGCTCAAGCCGGAGCCGGTCGACCTGACCCGGCAGATCGGCGGCATGCGCGAACTGCTGGACCGCAGCCTGCGCGGCGACGTGCACGTGGATTTCGATTTCGCCGAGGGCCTGTGGCCGATCGAAGTGGATCCGGGCGAACTGGAGCTGGTGGTGCTCAACCTCACGGTCAATGCGCGCGACGCGATGCCCAATGGCGGCACCATCGTGGTGCGGGCGCAGAACGTGGCCGGCGTCGGCAAGACCGATCCGGATTTCATCCGCCTGTCGATCATCGACACCGGCACCGGCATGGCGCCGGAGGTGAAGGCGCGGGTGTTCGAGCCGTTCTACACCACCAAGGACATCGGCAAGGGTTCGGGCCTGGGCCTGGCGCAGGTGCACGGCTTCGTGCAGCAATCCGGCGGCAGCATCCACATCGACAGCGATCTGGGGCAGGGCACCGCGATCCACCTGCTGTTGCCGCGCTCGTTCCGCGCGCCGGCGCCGGACGAGCGGCACCTGGTGGACGTGCAGGTGGCGCGCCGCTCCGCGGGCGATGCCGGCTACGTATTGCTGGTGGAGGACGACGACGAAGTGGCCGCCCTGGTCGGCGAAATGCTGCGCCAGTTGGGCTACCAGGTCACCCGCGTGGCCAGCGCGGCCGCGGCGCTGGGCGCGTTGGCCAACGAGCGCGTGGTGGACATCGTGTTCTCCGACATCATGATGCCCGGCGGCATGAACGGCCTGGAGCTGGTCCGCGAGATCCGCGTGCGGCGCAAGGCGCTGCCGATCCTGCTGACCAGCGGCTATGCGGAAGCGGCCAGATCCGCCGCCGAGGCCGAAGGCGTGCAGATCCTGTCCAAGCCCTACCGGCTGGACGAACTGGCCGCCGCGCTGCAGCAGGTGCGCGCCACCGGCGCGCCCGGCAGGCCGGAAGCGGCTTCCGTGTACTCCTGAGCGGGCGCGCCGCAGGGCCGCGTCGCCGCTGTGCGTGGCCGCCATGCGAGCGCGGTGTGCGCTTCCATGCGTTGCTTCAACGCCACAGCATGTCGCCGAGCAGCTTCACGTTCAGCACCACGATCAACCCGGCGATCGTCCACGACAGCCAGACCAGCCAGCGCGGCGCGACCAGTGCGCCCATCTTGCGTTTGTCGGCGACGAAGCGCACCAGCGGGATCACCGCGAACGGCAGCTGCATCGACAGCAGCACCTGGCTCAGCACCAGCAGCTTGGCGGTGCCTTGCTCGCCGTACAGCCAGGTCACCACCACCACCGGCACGATCGCCAGGCCACGGGTCAACAGGCGCCGCGCCCAGGCCGGGATGCGCAGGTGCAGGAAGCCTTCCATCACGATCTGCCCGGCCAGCGTCGCGGTCACCGTGGAATTGATGCCCGAGGCCAGCAGCGCCACCGCGAACAGGGTCGAGGCCAGGCCGACGCCGAGCATCGGCGCCAGCAGTTCGTAGGCCTGCTCGATCTCCTCCACGTCGGTGCGGCCGTGCGCGTGGAACACCGCCGCGGCCAGCACCAGGATCGCGGCGTTGACGAACAGCGCCAGGCTCAGCGCGATGGTGCTGTCGGTCAGCGCCCAGCGCAGCGCCGAACGGCGGCCGTCGTCGCTGCGTTCGTAGGCGCGGGTCTGCACGATCGACGAATGCAGGTACAGGTTGTGCGGCATCACCGTGGCGCCGATGATGCCGATCGCCAGGTACAGCGCGGCCGGGTTGGTCACCACCTCGGCGCGCGGGATGAAGCCGGCCAGCACCTCGCGCAGCGGCGGCGCGGCCAGCACGATCTGCACCACGAAGCAGGCGAAGATCACCAGCAGCAGCGCGATCACGAACGCCTCCAGGGTGCGGAAGCCGCGCCGCATCAGGTACAGCACCAGCAGCGCGTCGATCGCGGTGATGATCGCGCCCAGAGTCAGCGGGATGCCGAACAGCAGCTTCAGCGCGATCGCGGTGCCGATCACCTCGGCCAGGTCGCAGGCCACGATCGCCGCCTCGCAGGCCAGCCACAGCAGGAAGTTGACCGGCTTGGAATAGTGCTCGCGGCAGGCCTGCGCCAGGTCGCGGCCGGTGGCGATGCCCAGCCGCGCCGCCAATCCCTGCAGCACGATCGCCATCAGGTTCGACAGCAGGATCACCGACAGCAACAGGTAGCCGAAGTGCGAGCCGCCGGCGATGTCGGTGGCCCAGTTGCCCGGGTCCATGTAGCCGACCGAGACCATGTAGCCCGGCCCGAGGAAGGCCAGGAAGCGGCGCCAGCCGAGCCCCTTGCCGGGCACGGCGACGCTGGCGTTCATGCGGCCCAGGCTGCGCCGCGGGGAATCGTCGGCCTGCGGCCAGGCGGCGTTGGAATTGGGCAGGGGCAGGGGATCGGCCATGGCGGAAGCGGGCGTGGAAGGAGCACGACCGAGTATATAGCACTTGCTATTATCTTTAGCATTGGCAAATCGAATCGCTGCGATAGGCGCGATTTCGGCCAGAATAGGCAGCGGCCGGCACTCGCCGGCACCGGACAAGGGCGTTGCGATGCAGAAAAGCAGGAAGTTGACGGCGCCAGGGGCGGCGCTGCTCGACGCCGAAGTGCAGGTCGAGAGCTTCCGCCAGGTGCGCGAGGCGCACCGGCTGGAGCTGATCGAGGACTATGTGGAGCTGATTTCCGACCTGCTGGCCGACGGCGGCGAGGCGCGGCAGGTGGACATCGCCGCGCGCCTGGGCGTGGCCCAGCCGACCGTGGCGAAGATGCTCAAGCGGCTGGTCAAGGGCGGCTGGGTGATCCAGCGGCCGTATCGCGGCGTGTTCCTGACCGCCGATGGCGAGGCATTGGCGGCGGCCAGCCGGCAGCGGCACCAGACCGTGGAGCAGTTCCTGCTGGCGCTGGGCATCGATCCGGACATCGCGCGGCGCGATGCCGAGGGCATCGAACACCATGTCAGCGAAGCCACGCTGGCGGTGTTCGCCGAATTCGTGCGCAAGCACGCCGCGGCGCGATGAGCGGCGGCGAGGCGGCGGCGCGCGACGAGCGCTGGATGCTGCATGCGCTGGCCCTGGCCGACCGCGCCGAACGCGAGTTCGACGAGATCCCGGTCGGCGCGGTGCTGGTCTCGGCGCAGGACGAGGTGCTGGGCGAGGGCTGGAACCTCAACATCGCCGAGCACGATCCCAGCGCGCACGCCGAGATCGTGGCGCTGCGCCAGGCCGGGCGCCGGCTCGGCAACCACCGCCTGGTCGGCAGCACCCTGTACGTGACCCTGGAGCCGTGCGCGATGTGCGCGATGGCGGTGGTGCATGCGCGCGTGGCGCAGTTGGTCTATGCCGCCGCCGATCCGAAGACCGGCGCCTGCGGCAGCGTGTTCGACCTGCTCGCCGATCCGCGCCACAACCACCGCGTGCAGGTGCGCGGCGGCGTGCTGGCGGCGCCGGCCGGGCTGCGCCTGACCAACTATTTCCGCGCCAAGCGCGGCCGGCCGCCGCTGGGCGGATGAGCGCGGCGGCGCGGCCGCCGCTGCACGTGAACCCGCTGCATCACGCGCGGTATCATGCAAGACCGATACGAAACCCCCGCGCCGGCAATGCCGCCGCGAACGACTGGATGGTGATATGGCGGAACCGCACGTGGACAACGATCGTCTGATCTGGATCGATCTGGAAATGACCGGCCTGGACACGGACAAGGACTCGATCATCGAGATCGCCACGGTGGTCACCGACAGCCAGCTCAACGTGCTGGCCGAGGGCCCGGAATTCGCCATCGCGCATCCGTTGCAGACGCTGGAGGCGATGGACGAGTGGAATCGCAACCAGCACCGCCATTCCGGGCTGTGGCGGCGCGTGCTCGACAGCCAGGTGACCCTGGGCCAGGCCGAGGCGCAGACCGTGGCGTTCCTGGCGCAGTGGTGCAAGCCCGGCGCCTCGCCGATGTGCGGCAACTCGATCTGCCAGGACCGGCGCTTCCTGCACCGGCAGATGCCGCGGCTGGAGCGCTTCTTCCACTACCGCAACCTGGACGTGTCCACGCTGAAGGAACTGGCGCGGCGCTGGGCGCCGGCGGTCGCGTCCGGACTGAACAAGACCTCCTCGCACACCGCGCTCAGCGACGTGCACGATTCGATCGACGAACTGCGCTACTACCGCCCGTTCATGGGCACGCTGGGCGGGCAGGGCGGCGGCGCGCGCTGAGTCGCGCCTTGCAGCAGGAAGGCCGCGCCTGTCCGGCACGGCCTTGGGCAATGGCCCGGGCCCGGGTCAGCGCGCCAGCGGCGGACCCTGCTTGGTCTCGCCGTCGTCGGTCACGCCCTTCAGCAACAGCTCGGCGATCGGACGGCCGTCGGCATCGTGGTGGTACACGTGCAGGTCGCGCTGCGGATAGGGAATGCTGAGCCCGTTCTCCAGCAACTGGTTGCGGATGTTCTCCAGCGTGGAGCTCTTGGCCGCGCCGAAATCGCCGTTCCTGGCGTAGGCGAACAGCATCAGGTCCACCGTGCTCTCGCCCAGGTTGGTGACCTGCACGAACGGCGCCGGCGTCTGCAGGATGTTCGGATTGTCCTGGGCGATCTGCAGCAACAACTGCTGGGCCTTCTTCAGGTCGTCGCCGTAGCCGACGCCGACGGTGATCTCCAGGCGCCGGTTGGGCAGGGTGCTGTAGTTGACGATCGGCGCGGTGGTGATGGTGCTGTTGGGCAGGGTGATCATGCGCTCGTCGAAGGAGCGGATGCGGGTCTGGAAGATCCGGATCTCGTCGACGATGCCTTCCTGTCCGGCGACCACCACGTGGTCGCCATCGCGCATCGGCCGCAGCACGATCAGCATCACCCCGGAGGCGATGTTGGACAGCGAATCCTTCAGCGCCAGGCCGACCGCCAGGCCGGCCGCGCCGAGCACCGCGAACAGCGAGGTCGGCGGCACGCCGATCTTCTGCAGCGCGGTGACGAACACCAGCACCAGCAGCAACGCATAGGCGACGTTGCGCAGGAAATTGCTGAGCGTGGTCTCCACCCGGGCGCGCAGCAGCGCGCGCTGCAGCCACAAACTCAGGCGCTTGGCGATCCACATCCCCAGCACCAGGATGACCAGCGCCACGCCCCAGTTGAGCGCGTACTGCGCCCAATCCAGGTCTCTCCAGTTGAACGGCTGCTGTGTCCGCGCCGCCGGTGCGGCGGAGGTCGCCGCCGCGACCGCCGCCAGCAACATCGCTGCCGTGCCCATCAGCTGGCGGCTTTCAGCTTGGCCAGGCGCAGCCAGGTATCGACCACGGTGTCGGGATTCAGCGACACCGACTCGATGCCTTCCTGCATCAGCCATTCGGCCAGGTCAGGATGGTCCGACGGGCCCTGGCCGCAGATGCCCACGTACTTGCCCTTAGCGCGCGCGGCCTTGATCGCCATCGACAGCAGCTTCTTGACCGCGGCGTTGCGCTCGTCGAACAGGTGCGCCACGATCGACGAATCGCGATCCAGGCCCAGAGTCAGCTGGGTCAGGTCGTTGGAGCCGATCGAGAAGCCGTCGAAGATCTCCAGGAACTCGTCGGCCAGCAGCGCATTGGACGGCAGCTCGCACATCATGATGATCTTCAGGCCGTTCTCGCCCTGCTTGAGCCCGTTCTTCTCCAGCACCTCGACGACCTTGCGGCCTTCCTCCAGGGTGCGCACGAACGGGATCATCACCCACATGTTGTCCAGGCCCATCTCGTTGCGGACCTTGAGCACCGCCTTGCACTCCAGCGCGAACGCGGCCGAGAAGCTCGGGTCGACATAGCGGCTGGCGCCGCGGAAGCCGATCATCGGGTTCTCTTCGTGCGGCTCGTAGTTGATGCCGCCGATCAGGTTGGCGTACTCGTTAGACTTGAAGTCCGACAGGCGCACGATCACCGGGTTCGGCGCCACCGACGCGGTCAGCGTGGCGATGCCTTCGGCCAGGCGGTTGATGTAGAAGCTGACCGGGTCGGCGTAGCCGGCGATCTTCTCGTCGATCTTCTTTTTGGTCGCCGCGTCCTGCTTGGCGTATTCCAGCAGCGCGTTGGGGTGGACGCCGATGTGCGCGGCAATGATCATCTCCAGCCGCGCCAGGCCGATGCCGGCGTTGGGCAACTGGCCGAAGTCGAACGCGCGCTCCGGGTTGGCCACGTTCATCATGATCTTCAGCGGCGCCGGCGGCATGTTGCCCAGGTCGGTGGTGGTGCGCTCGAACGGCAGCAGGTCGGCGTAGATGAAGCCGGTGTCGCCCTCGGCGCAGCTGACCGTCACCTCGCGCCCGTCCTCGATCAATTCCATCGCGTTGCCGGTGCCGACCACGGCCGGCACGCCCAGCTCGCGGGCGATGATCGCCGCGTGGCAGGTGCGGCCACCGCGGTTGGTGACGATCGCCGACGCGCGCTTCATCACCGGCTCCCAGTCCGGGTCGGTCATGTCCGCGACCAGCACGTCGCCGGGCTGCACCCGGCTCATGTCGTCCAGGCTGCGCACCACGCGGGCGACGCCGGCGCCGATCTTCTGGCCGATGGCGCGGCCTTCGGCGATCACGCTGCCGCGCTTTTCCAGCGCGAACCGCTCGATCTGGGTGGCATGGCCGCGCGACTTCACCGTTTCCGGACGCGCCTGCACGATGAACAGCTTGCCGCTGACGCCGTCCTTCGCCCACTCGATGTCCATCGGCCGCTGGTAATGCTTCTCGATCACCAGCGCCTGCTTGGACAGTTCCTGCACGTCCTCGTCGCTGATCGAGAAGGTGTTGCGCAGTTCGGCCGGGGTGTCCTCGATGCGCACGCGCTCGCCGGGCACGTCCGAATACACCATGCGGATCAACTTGCTGCCCAGCGAACGGCGCAGGATCGCCGGCTTGCCGGCATTGAGCGTGGGCTTGTAGACGTAGAACTCGTCGGGATTGACCGCGCCCTGCACGACCATTTCGCCGAGGCCGAAGCTCGAGGTAACGAACACCACGTCGCGGAAACCGGATTCGGTGTCGAGCGTGAACAGCACGCCGGAAGCGCCGACGCCGGAGCGCACCATCAGCTGCACGCCGGCCGACAGGAACACGTCCTCGTGCTTGAAGCCGTGGTGCACGCGGTAGGCGATGGCGCGGTCGTTGTACAGGCTGGCGAAGACTTCCTTGACCTTGTGCAGCACGTCGTCGGCGCCGGTCACGTTGAGGAAGGTCTCCTGCTGGCCGGCGAAGCTGGCGTCGGGCAGGTCTTCGGCGGTGGCCGAGGAGCGCACCGCCACGGCGATCTCGCCGCCGCCGTTCTCGGCGCACAGCTGCGCGTAGGCGTCGCGGATGGCCTGGTCCAGCTCCGGCTGCAGCGGCGCATCGGTGACCCAGCCGCGGATTTCCTTGCCGGCCGCGGTCAGCGCGCCGACGTCTTCCACGTCCAGCGTTGCCAGCTTGTCGAAGATGCGCTGGTAGAGATTGTTGTGGGCGACGAACGCCTTGAACGCTTCGGCGGTGGTGGCGAAGCCGCCGGGCACCGAGACGCCGAGTCCTGCCAGGTTGCCGATCATTTCGCCGAGGGAGGAGTTCTTGCCACCGACGCGGGCCAGGTCGGTCAGGCGCAACTCATGCAACCAAAGGATGTTCTCGTTCAAGCGCGATGCTCCGTTGGGCCATCGCCCGAGGCGGGCTGAGTGGCCGCGTCCGTGGGGGAAGAAGCCGATATCATGCAGTGCGCACCCGAGTCGGCACAAGCTCGATCGGGCGTATCCGTTGGGTTTCAGCAAGGAGAATCCAGGCAATGTCGACGATCCGACCGGTGTTCTACGTCTCCGATGGAACCGGTATCACCGCTGAAACCATTGGGCATAGCCTGCTCACCCAGTTCAGCGGTTTCAGCTTCGTCACCGACCGCATGTCGTTCGTAGACGATCCGGAAAAAGCGCGCGAGGCGGCGCAGCGCATCCATGCCGCCGGCGAGCGGTACCAGGTGCGGCCGATCGTGGTCAACTCCTGCGTGGATCCGCAGCTGAGCATGCTGCTGTCGGAGAGCGGCGCCTTGATGCTCGACGTGTTCGCGCCGTTCATCGAGCCGCTGGAGCGCGAATTGAACGCGCCGCGGCATTCGCGCGTGGGGCAGGCGCACGGCCTGGTCGATTTCGAGACCTACCACCGCCGCATCAACGCGATGAACTTCGCGCTGACCCACGACGACGGCATCGCGATCAACTACGACGAGGCCGACCTGATCCTGGTCGCCGTCTCGCGCGCCGGCAAGACGCCGACCTGCATCTACCTGGCGCTGCATTACGGCGTGCGCGCGGCCAACTATCCGCTGACCGAGGAGGACCTGGAGCACGACCGGCTGCCGCCGCGGCTGCGTCCCTACCGCAGCAAGCTGTTCGGGCTGACCATCGATCCGGACCGGCTGCAGCAGATCCGCCAGGAACGGCGGCCGAATTCGCGCTATTCCAACCTGGAGACCTGCCGGCGCGAGGTGTCCGCGGCCGAGACCATGTTCAGGATGGAGCGGATCCCGACCCAGAGCACCACGCATACCTCGATCGAGGAGATTTCCAGCAAGGTGCTGGCGACGCTGGGGCTGCAGCGCGAGATGTTCTGAAGGGGCGGGTGCGGCGCCTGCCGGCCAAGTGGGCCGCGGGCGAGGCGGGCGCTTGCCGCCAGCGTGCCGAGACTTCCAAGGTAGGCCGCCGCGGGCGATCCGTCAATGCTGCCGCCGCGGCGTCGCAGCGTGTAGCATCGGCTCCATGCAGCACGCCCTGACCCGCAGCGAACGCATCCCCCGGCTCAGCCGATTCGGCTGGCTGATGGGGCTGTACGCCGAGAACTTCGTGCACCTGAATCGCCTGTTCGTGCCGTCGGACCTGGCGGTGGGCAGCTACCTGTCCTCGGTCGGCGACGGCCTGGACCTGCGCCTGGACGTGATCGAGCACCACCGCTACACGGTGGAACTGCGCCTCACCTACGACCTGTGCGATCCGCTCACCGGCGAGCCGGACCCGTCGGCCTACGTGCGCCTGTACCGCGACGCGCGCCAGGCCGAGACCACGCATTGCTACGTCGGCCGCCGCTGGCAGGACGTGATGGGGCTGTATCCGCCGCCGGCGGAGCTGATCAGCCACCGCATGCGCATGAACACCTTCCTCAGCAAGTGGCTGGAATACCTGGCCGAGCGTGGCCATGGCGTGGCCACGCTGAAGCCGGCCGCGCCGCTGCAGCGCCCGGCGCAGGACGCGGCGACGCCGGCCCCGTAGCGCTTGTCGCCGCGGCGGATGCGGCATACTGCGCGCCCGCCGACTCGCCCGCCTGCCGCATGCCCTATACCCCGATCGTCGCCACGCTGGGCTATGTGCTGTCGCCCGACCGTTCCAAGGTGCTGCTGATCCACCGCAATGCGCGTCCCGGCGATCACCACCTGGGCAAGTACAACGGCCTGGGCGGCAAGGTCGAGGCCGACGAGGACGTGCTGGACGGCATGCGCCGCGAAATTCGCGAGGAAGCCGGCATCGAGTGCGACGCGCTGCAACTGCGCGGCACGATCAGCTGGCCCGGCTTCGGCAAGCATGGCGAGGACTGGCTGGGCTTCCTGTTCCTGATCGACGCCTACAGCGGCGAACCGTTCACCGAGAACGCCGAGGGCACGCTGGCCTGGGTGCCGGTGGCGGACATGGCGTCGCTGCCGTTGTGGGAGGGCGACCGCCACTTCCTGCCACTGGTGTTCGACGGCGATCCGCGTCCGTTCCACGGGGTGATGCCGTACCGCGACGGGCGCATGCTGTCGTGGCGCTATTCGCGGGTCTGAGCGCCGTCGCGCCCGCGCGCCGCGGCGCCTGGCTTGTCCACAGCGGCTGTGGATCGATCCTGCACAAGCCTGTGGGCAAGCATGGCAAGTCGCTGAAATCGCTGCCCGATTTTGCCGGGTGGCGAAAATTTCACCAGGCCGTGCCGGGCTTCTCCACAGCGGGTGTGGATGGAATCGGCCAAAGTCTGTGGATAAGCGCGGCGCCGCGTTGCGGCGCAACGCCTGCGGCGGCATTGGCGAAAAATTCGCCAGCGCCGATTGCCGCCGCGGCCAGCGTCCGCCTTGCCGAAGCGCGCCGCGCCGCTACTGCGCGGTCCAGCCGCCGTCGATGGCGATGGTCTGCGCGGTGATGTTGCGCGCCGCCGGCGAGGCCAGGAACGCGACGCAGCCGGCCAGCTCGTCGTAGTCGATGAACACGCCCTTGGGCATCGGCTTGAGCATCACCTGCGCGATCACGTCGGCCTCGGAAATGCGGCGGGTGCGCGCCTGGTCGGCGATCTGCCTGTCCACCAGCGGCGTCTTCACGTAGCTGGGGCACAGCGTGTTGATGGTGATGTCGGCATCGGCGGTCTCCAGCGCGATCGCCTTGGAGAATCCGACCAGGCCGTGCTTGGCGGCGACGTAGGCGCTCTTGTACGGGCTGGCCACCAGCGAGTGGATGCTGCCGATGTTGACGATGCGGCCGAAGCCGCGCTCGCGCATCCCAGGCAGCACGGCCTGGGTCAGCCGCGCCACGCCGGTCAGCATCACCTCCACCAGCAGGCTCCACCTGGCCATCGGGAACTCCTGCAGCGGCGCCACGTGCTGCAGCCCGGCGTTGTTGACCAGCACGTCCACCGGCCGCGACAGCGCGGCCAGCGCCGCGCCGATGCTGGCCTCGCTGGCCACATCCAGCGCCACCGCCTCGGCCGAGCCGCCGGCCTCGCGCAGCTGCGCGGCCACGGCGGCCGCGGCATCGGCATCCAGGTCGCTGACGACGATGTGGCGGCCGCCGGCGGCCAGTTCGCCGGCGATGCCGGCGCCGATGCCGCTGGCGGCGCCGGTGATCAGGACGGTCTGCATGGAAGGCACCTGTCGGGGGAAAGTGCGCAGCGTAGCAGCGCCGCGCGACCACGCCATGGCGGCGGTTCTCGCCAGTGCGCCGGTGCCACGCTACCCTGTGCCGGTCGCACCCTTCTCACGCCGGACCCGTCACGCTATGCCGATGAAACGCCACTTCTCGATGCTGCGCGAATTCCAGTTGGCCGACTGGTTCACCCTGGCCAACGCCTTCTGCGGCACCGGCGCGGTGTTCGCGGCGATGCGCTTCCTGCAGGACGGGCGGCGCAGCGACCTGCTGATCGGCATGGCGCTGATCCCGCTGGCGTTCGTGTTCGATGCGCTGGACGGGCGCGTGGCGCGCTGGCGCAAGTCCTCCTCCACGCTCGGGCGCGAGCTGGATTCGCTGGCCGACGTGATCTCCTTCGGCGTCGCCCCGGCCGCGCTGGCCTACGCCTGCGGCATGCAGGGCGGTTGGGACTGGCTGGTGCTGAGCTTCTTCGTGTGCTGCGGGGTCAGCCGCCTGGCGCGCTACAACGTCACCGCCGAGCAACTGGCCGGCGATGGCGACAAGGTGCCGTATTTCGAAGGCACGCCGATCCCGAGCAGCCTGGCGCTGGTGATCGTGCTCGCGGTGGCCGCGCACCTGGGCCATCTCGGCGACGCGCTGTGGTGGGGCGAATGGCGGCTGGGGCCGTGGCTGCTGCATCCGCTGGTGCTGCTGTTCGCCCTGTCCGGTTCGCTGATGATCAGCAAGACCCTGCGCATTCCCAAGCCCTGAGCGGGTGCAGTTGCTATCATTCCGGCCTGACCTGGGAGGGTGGCGATGAAGGCTAGCGGCGGCGACGGTGCCGGCGATTTCGAGGCACTGGCGCGGCAATACTGGAGCGCCTGGAGCGAGGCGTTGCGCCAGGGCGGCGCCGCGCCTGCGCCGCCGCCCGCCGAGGGCGCCGGCAGCGGCGGCTGGCGCGAGGCGATCGAGACCTGGGCGCAGTGGCTGCCGCGCGGCACCGGGGCGCAGGCCGAGGACGCGGTGTCGCGGCTGCAGCAGCAGGCCGGCGACTGGTTCGGCGCGATGCAGCAGGTGGCCGCGCAGTTCGCCGGCCGCGATGCCAGCAGTGCGGACGTGGCCGATGCCTGGAAGCAGCAGGTGCAGGGCCAGCGCGAGCAGATGCTGCAGTGGCTGCTCGGCACCGCGCGCGGCGTCGGCCAGGCCGGCGTGGATCCCTGGCTGCAGCAGGCGGCGCACTGGCTGCAGGGCTGGCAGCGCGACAGCGGGCCGTGGCTGCAGATGCCCGGCTTCGGTCCGGGCCGTAACCACCATGCGCGCTGGCGCGCCCTGGCCAAGGCCCAGCAGGACTACCAGGCGCAGCTGCAGGCCTACCTGGGTCAGTTGCAGGGCGCGATCGACCGCGCCTTCGGCGTGTTCGAGGCCAAGCTGCGCGAGCACGAGGATCCCGGCAGCCAGCTGACCAATGCGCGGGCGATGTTCGACCTGTGGATCGACGCCGCCGAAGAGGCCTATGCGGCCTCGGCGCTGTCGGAAGAGTTCCGCCAGGTGTATGCCGGCTTCGCCAATGCGCAGATGCGCCTGCGCGCGCTGCTGCAGCGCGAGACCGAGCAGCTGAGCGAGCAGTTGGGCCTGCCGACCCGCACCGAACTGGATGCGGCGCATCGGCATATCGCCGACCTGGAGCGGCGGCTGCGGCGCCTGGAGCGGGCAACAGCCCCTGCCGCGGCGCCTGCTGAAAAGCCACAGGCCACTGCGAGCGGCACGACCGCGACGCGTCCGACGGCGCGGTCCAGGCCTGCGCCGGCTGCGGCGCCCAAGCCTGCGCCTGCTGCCGGCGCGGCGAAGCGGTCCGCCGCGCGTGCCGCTTCCAAGCCCAAGCCAACCGCCAAGCCCGGATCAACCGCCAAGCCCAGGCCCAGGGCGGCCGCAGCCTCCAGGCCCGCCGCCAAGCCGACCCGCGCCAAGCCGGCTGCGGCACCGCGCCGGAGCCGCGCATGAAAGGGCCGTTGAGCTTCAGCAGCGACGACCTGCTGCAGGAAACCCTGGAGCTGCAGCGCAAGCTCATGGAAGGGCTGCGCGTGCTGCCCGGGCTGGACGAGGTGCAGTACGGCGTTACCGAGCGGCAGGAAGTGTGGCGCGACGGCAAGGTGGTGCTGTACCGCTTCGTCGGCAACCAGCCGCCCACCGCGAAGGTGCCGCTGCTGATCGTCTATGCGCTGGTCAACCGCCCGTACATGGTCGACCTGCAGGCCGACCGTTCGCTGGTGCAGGGCCTGCTGGCGCTGGGCGAGGACGTGTATGTGCTGGACTGGGGCTATCCCGACCGTTCCGAGCGCTACCTGACCCTGGAAGACTATCTGCTGCGCTACATCGACGGCGCGGTCGATCACCTGCGCGGCGCGGCCGCGGCGCCGATCAACGTGCTCGGCATCTGCCAGGGCGGCACCTTCTCGCTGTGCTATGCGGCGCTGCAGCCGGCCAAGGTGCGCAACCTGGTGACGATGGTGACGCCGGTGGATTTCCATACCCCGGACAACATGCTGTCCAACTGGGCGCGACAGGTGGACGTGGACCTGTTCGTGGACACGCTGGGCAACGTGCCGGCCGACCTGATGAACGCCAGCTACCTGATGCTCAAGCCGTTCCGGCTGAACCTGCAGAAATACGTGGGGCTGCTGGACATCCTCGACGATCCGCGTGCGCTGGAAGACTTCCTGCGCATGGAGAAATGGATCTTCGATTCGCCCGACCTGGCCGGCGAGACGTTCCGCGAATTCGTCAAGCAGTTCTACCAGGACAACGCGCTGGTGCACGGCCGCGCGCGCATCGGCGAACACGCCGTGGACCTGGCGCGGGTGAGCATGCCGGTGCTCAACATCTACGCCGAACAGGACCACCTGGTGCCGCCGGACGCCTCGCGGGCGCTGCGCGGGCTGGTCGGCAGCGACGACTACGCCGAGCTCAGTTTCCGCGGCGGGCATATCGGCATCTACGTGTCCGGCCGCGCGCAGCGCGAGGTGCCGGCGGCGCTGCACCGCTGGCTGGCCGAGCGCGATGGCGGGCAATGAGCGCCTGATGCAGCGTGCGCTGCCATCCTCGCGCCGGCTCGGCGTGCGGCTGATCGCGTCGGGCCTGGCCTGTGCCTGCGCGATGGCCGCCGTCGCCGCGCCGCCGCCGGCCGCCGAGCGCGAGATCCAGGCGCTGCTGGCGGCGCTGCAGGCCTCGCCGTGCCGGTTCCAGCGCAACGGCAGCTGGTATCCGGCGGCCGAGGCCAAGGCGCATCTGCAGCGCAAGTACGACTACCTGCGCAAGCGCGACCTGGCCGCCAGCGCCGAGCAGTTCATCGAGCGCGGCGCCAGCCGCAGCAGCACCAGCGGCCAGGCCTACCGGGTGGCCTGCCCGGGCCAGCCGGAGCAGGACGCGGCGGCCTGGTTCGCGCAGCAACTGGCCGCGCTGCGCCGTCACGCCGCGTCCGCGGCGCCGCGCCCAGACTGAGCGCGCCTTCGCCGCAGGAGCCGCCGCCATGTCCCAGCCCACCCGCACATTGTCGCGCTCGCTCAACGACCGCATGATCGCCGGCGTGATCGGCGGCATCGCGCACCGCTTCGGCTGGAGCGCGACGCTGCTGCGCGTGGTGTACGTGGTCGGCTCGATCGCCTCGGCCGCGTTCCCCGGCATGCTGGTCTACCTGATCCTGTGGCTGCTGATTCCCAACGAAGCCGATTGACGCGGCCGGCGCTGGCCGCGCTGCGTGTGTCCGGTTTCGCGCTCGGCGCGCTGTGGACCTCGCCCAATACGCTGCTCGGCCTGATCGCCGGAGTCGCCGCCATGCCGTTCGGCGCGCGCGCGCGGATCAGCCGGCGCGAGCTGGCGCTGGTGTTCGACCGCTTCCCCTGGGGGCCGCGCGGGGCGTTGACGCTCGGCAACGTGATCCTGGTCAGCGCCGACGACCTGGACGTGGCCTGCGCCACCTACGAACATGCCGCCGGCCGCTGCCGGCATCCGAACGTGCGCCTGGGCGACCACGAGCGCGCCCACGTGCTGCAATACCTGCTGCTCGGCCCGGTGTTCCTGCCGGTGTACTTCGCCTGCGGCGGGGTCGGCGTGCGCAACCCGTTCGAGCGTGCCGCCGACCGCTACGCCTTGCACGGCCACGGCTGGTGGCCGGGACGGCGCTGACGCTCAGTCCAGCCGGGCGAAACCGAACAGGTGCTTGAGCGGATGCGCGCGGCGTTCGATCTGCGCGCGCAACAGGCCTGCGCCCAGCATGCTGTAGGTGATGCCGTTGCCGCCATAGGCCATCGCGAACTGCATGCGCGGCCCGTGCTGCGGGTGCGGGCCGAAGAACGGCAGGCCGTCGTCGGTCTCGGCGAAGGTGCCGCCCCAGGCGAAGGTCGGCTGCAGTTCCAGGCCCGGCAGCGCCTTGGCGATCTTGCGGCACAGCGTGCGCGCCTTGCTGTCCACGCGCGCATCGCGGCGCGACGGAATGTCCACGCTGTCGTCCTCGCCGCCGGCGACGATGCGTCCGTTGCCGGTGCTGCGCAGGTACAGATAGGGGCGCGCGCTTTCCCACACCATGGTGTCCTTCAGCGCGCCGAGCTGGGCGTCGTCCAGCGGATCGCTGACGAAGGCGTAGCTGCTGCGGTTCTTGGCCACGCGCCGGTCCAGCCAGTCCTGGCTGGCATAGCCGGCGGCCATCACCACGTGACCGGCGCGCACCTGCACGCCCTGCTCGGTGCGCAGCGTGGCGCCGCGGCCGTTGACCGCGATGTGCGCGATGCGGGTGCGGTCGTAGACGCCGGCGCCGCGCCTGTGCGCGCGCCCGAGCAGGCGATAGGTCAGGCGATAGGGATCGACCCGCGCGGCCTGGTGGCTGAGGATCGCGCCATGCGCCTGCACCCCGTAGCCGGCACGCAGCGCCTGCGCATCCAGCCATTCCACGTCCAGCCCGTGGCGCGCGCGCAATTGCAGTTCCTGCTGCAGCACGCGCACATGGCGACGGCGGCTGGCGTAGTACAGGCTGTCGTTCCAGCCGAAGTCGACGTCGCGCAGCGGCCGCACCAGCGCACGCAGCTGTTCCAGCGCCTGCGCGCAGGAACGGTAGGCGAGGGCGGCGCTGTCTTCGCCGTAGCGCTTGGCCAGGTCGAGCATGTGCGTGTCGATCTCGTACTGCAGCAGCGCGGTGCTGGCCGCGGTGCTGCCCCAGCCGATGTCGCGTTGTTCCAGCACCGCGACGTCGTGGCCATGCGCGACCAGTTCGTCGGCGATCAAGGCGGCGGTGATGCCGCCGCCGACGATCGCCACGTCGCAGCGCAGGTCGCCGCGCAGTTGCGGGAAGCTGTGCATCAGGCCGTTGCGCACCGACCAGAAAGGGTAGCCGCTCTTGAGATCCATGCGTGTTCGCAGCGATGAGGAGTGCGCGACTAATGCCTAATTTCGGTTAAGCCGGCGTGAGTTCGAAGTAAGTCATTTGCGGGCAAACAGCCGCGATTAACCTGCGTGGAGAGATCCCTCACGACGCGCTGTGTAGGCTGCGCGCCAGTTCCACGAATTCCCAGCAGAGGAAGCGTCATGTCGGTCGTTCTGTACATCGGTGGCAGCAAGGATGGCGAGAAGGGCGTGATGCCCTATGGCTTCAGCAAGTCGATGAAGCAGACCGACACCGGGCCGGAAATCTACGTCGAGCGCGTGCTTGCGCTGAGCGATCGGCGGGTCCGGATCATGGCGCTGGAATCGCTGCAGGAGGAGATCGTGGTGGAACGGCTGCACAGGTACTATTCGCGTTGACGCCGGCATGCGAACCCCGGTGTGGTCGCCCGCCTAGCCGGGCCAGCAGCGGTTCGCATCGATCTGCCTTCGCCCATGCCCGCACCCGATTCCCGTAACCTGCCGCGCGTCACCGTCCACGAAAGCACCACCGCCGATCTGTCCGACCACCGCAGCGACATCTTCTTCGCCGCCGTGGAAACCACGCGCATGCCGATGATCGTCACCGATCCGCGGCAGGCGGACAATCCGATCGTGTTCGTCAACCGCGCGTTCCTGGAGATGACCGGCTACAGCAGCGAAGAACTGCTCGGCAACAACTGCCGCTTCCTGCAGGGACCCGACACCGATCGCGATACCGTGGACAGCGTGCGCGAGGCGATCGCCGCGCGCAACGACGTGGCCGTGGAGATCCTCAATTACCGCAAGGATGGCTCCAGTTTCTGGAACGCGCTGTTCATCTCGCCGGTCTACAACGAGCACGGCGAGCTGGTCTATTACTTCGGCTCGCAACTGGACGTCAGCCGCCGCCGCGACACCGAGGACGCGTTGCGCCAGGCGCAGAAGATGGAGGCGCTGGGCCAGCTGACCGGCGGCATCGCGCACGACTTCAACAACCTGCTGCAGGTCATGTCCGGCTATCTGGAATTGATCGAGCACGGCCTGGAGCGCGAGTCGCCGGACCCGTCGCGGCTGCGCAAGAGCGTGGAGCGCGCGCGCGACGCCGCCGGCCAGGCGGCGCGGCTGACCCAGCAGTTGCTGGCGTTCGCGCGCAAGCAGAAGCTGGAAGGGCGCGTGCTCAACCTCAACGCGCTGGTCGCCGGCATGAGCGACGTGGCCGAGCGCACGCTGGGCGACGGCATCGCGTTCTCGCTGGACCTGGCGGCCGACCTGCACAACTGCCGGATCGATCCGACCCAGGCTGAGGTGGCGCTGCTGAACATCCTGATCAATGCACGCGATGCGATGGCCGAGCAGTCCGCGCCGCGCCTGGTGATCCAGACCCGCAACGTCTCGATCCGCGCCGACGAGCCCACCACCTACGACAACCTGCTGCCCGGCCACTACGTCTGCGTGTCGGTCACCGACAACGGCAGCGGCATGCCGCCGGAGGTGCTGGCACGGGTGCTGGATCCGTTCTTCACCACCAAGGAGGAGGGCAAGGGCACCGGCCTGGGCCTGTCGATGGTGTACGGCTTCGCCAAGCAGTCCGGCGGCGCGGTGCGGCTGTATTCGGAAGAGGGCCACGGCACCACGGTGCGGCTGTACTTCCCGATCGACGACAACGTCGAGAACATGTCGCCGCGCGATTCGCGCTCGCGCCGCGTGTTCGACCGGCAGGGCGACGAGACGATCCTGATCGTGGAGGACCGGCCGGACATCGCCGAACTGGCGCGGCTGTTCCTGGACGACCAGGGTTACGTCACCCACGTGGCGCACAATGCGCGCGAGGCGTTGCAGCTGCTCGACGACGGCCTGCACGTGGACCTGCTGTATTCGGACCTGATCATGCCCGGCGGACTCAACGGGGTGATGCTGGCGCGCGAGGCGCGGCGGCGCCGGCCCAAGCTCAAGGTGCTGCTGACCACCGGCTACGCCGAGTCCTCGCTCGAGCGCACCGACGCCGGCGGCACCGAGTTCGACGTGTTGTCCAAGCCGTACAACCGCCAGGAGCTGACCCGCAAGGTACGCATGGTGCTGGACGGCCCCACCGGGGTGAGCTGATCCCGACCACCCGGCCTGCGGCGTGCGCCGATGCCGACAGGTCGGCGCGCCCCTGTCAACGGGTTCCCCGATGGCGCGGGCGCTGCGAAAATGGCGGTTTTCCGCAAGGCGGCTCCGGCCGGACGCAATGCACGACACTCAGCTCGCCCAGCAGATCGCCAATACCATCGCCGCCGAGATCGGCGCGCAGCCGGCACAGGCCCGCGCCGCCATCGCCTTGCTCGACGAAGGCGCCAGCGTCCCGTTCATCGCGCGCTACCGCAAGGAAGTCACCGGCGGCCTCGACGACACCCAGCTGCGCAACCTGGAAACCCGCCTGACCTATTTGCGCGAGCTGGAAGACCGCCGCGCCGCGGTGCTGGCCAGCATCGACGAACAGGGCAAGCTCAGCGCCGAACTGCGCGCGGAGATCGTCGCCGCCGATACCAAGTCGCGGCTGGAAGACCTGTACCTGCCGTACAAGCCCAAGCGCCGCACGCGTGCGCAGATCGCGCGCGAAGCCGGCCTGGAGCCGCTGGCCGATGGCCTGCTGGCCGATCCGTCGCTGACACCGGACAGTTTCGCCGCCGGCTTCGTCGATGCCGACATGGGCGTGGCCGACGTCAAGGCGGCGCTGGAAGGCGCGCGCGCGATCCTGATGGAGCGCTGGGGCGAAGACGCGGCGCTGGTCGGCGAACTGCGCGGCTGGCTCGGCGACGTCGGCGTGATCCGTGCGCGCGTGGCCGAAGGCAAGGAGCAGGAGGGCGCCAAGTACCGCGACTACTTCGACCATGCCGAGGCGCTGGCCAAGATTCCCTCGCACCGCTTGCTGGCGCTGTTCCGCGCGCGCCGCGAAGAGATCGTGTACCTGGAGCTGGACCCGGGCAGCGATGCCGAGGCCGGCCACCAGTACGCCGAGGGCCGCGTCGCGCTGCGCGCCGGCATCGCCAACCAGGGCCGTCCCGGCGATCGCTGGCTGCTCGACGCATGCCGCCTGACCTGGCGCGCCAAGCTGCACATGCACCTGCTGCTGGACCTGTTCAACCAGGCGCGCGAGAAGGCCGAAGCCGAGGCGATCGCGGTGTTCGGCGACAACCTGCAGGACCTGATGCTGGCCGCGCCGGCCGGCGCGCGGGTGACTCTGGGCCTGGATCCGGGCATCCGCACCGGTTGCAAGATCGCGGTGGTCGACGCCACCGGCAAGCTGCTCGCCACCGACACCATCTATCCGCACGAGCCGCGCAGGCAGTGGGACCAGTCGCTGCACACGCTGCGGCAGCTGTGCACACAGCATGGCGTGGAACTGATCGCGATCGGCAACGGCACCGCCAGCCGCGAGACCGACAAGCTGGCCGCCGACCTGATCAAGCAGAACCCGCAGCTGAAGCTGGAGAAGATCGTGGTCAGCGAGGCCGGCGCGTCGGTGTATTCGGCGTCCGAATTCGCGGCCAAGGAGTTCCCGCAGCTGGACGTGTCGCTGCGCGGCGCGGTGTCGATCGCGCGGCGCCTGCAGGACCCGCTGGCGGAGCTGGTCAAGATCGAGCCAAACGCGATCGGCGTGGGCCAGTACCAGCACGACGTGGACCAGTACCGGCTGGCGCGGGCGCTGGACGCGCGCGTGGAGGACTGCGTCAACGCGGTCGGCGTCCACGTCAACACCGCCTCGGCGGCATTGTTGTCGCGCGTGTCCGGGCTGTCGGCCAGCGTGGCCGAGAACATCGTGCGCCACCGCGACGACAACGGCCCGTTCAAGCGCCGCAAGGATTTGCTGAAGGTGCCGCGGCTGGGCGACAAGACCTTCGAGCAATGCGCTGGCTTCCTGCGCATCGCCGACGGCGACGAGCCGCTGGACGCTTCGTCGGTGCACCCGGAAGCGTATCCGGTGGTGGAGCGCATCGTCGGCGCCACCGGCAAGCCGATCAAGGCGCTGATCGGCGACGGCGGTTTCCTGCGCGCGCTCAAGCCGGACCAGTTCACCGACGAGAAGTTCGGCGTGCCGACCGTGCGCGACATCCTCAAGGAACTGGAGAAGCCGGGCCGCGATCCGCGCCCGGAATTCAAGGCCGCGCGCTTCGCCGACGGGGTGGAGGACATCAAGGACCTCAAGCCGGGCATGGTGCTGGAAGGCGTGGTCAGCAATGTCGCCGCGTTCGGCGCCTTCGTCGACATCGGCGTGCACCAGGACGGGCTGGTGCACATCTCGGCCTTGTCCGACAGCTACGTCAAGGATCCGCGCGACGTGGTCAAGGCCGGCGACATCGTCAAGGTCAAGGTGCTGGAAGTGGACGTGGCGCGCAAGCGCATCGCGTTGACCCGGCGCCTGGACGACACGCCGGCACCGGCATCGGCACGCGCCGGCGAGCGCGATGGCGGCGCGCGTCCGGCGCCGGGCGCGCCGCGCCGCGAGCGCGATGCGCGTGGTGGCAATGGCGGCAACGGTGGCGGCAACGGCAAGCCGCGCACGCCGGCGGCGCCGCCGCTGAACAGCGCCCTGGCCGACGCGTTCGCCCGCGCCAAGCGCAACTGAGTCCTGGGCGTGCCGCCGGCCTGGCCGCGGCACGCATCCCACCCCGCGGCGCGATGTCGGCTCAGGCCGGCTCGGCGGTGGCGTTTGGATCCGGTTCGGCGGCGACCTGCGGCTGGGTCAGCGAGGCGGCCAGTGCGATCAGCTTGGTCGGGTCCACCGGCTTGCCCAGATGCGCGTTGAAGCCGGCCTCCAGCGCCAGCGAGCGATCCTCGCCGCGCACGTATGCGGTCAGCGCGATCGCCGGAATGCGGCTGACCGCGCCGGCGCCGCGCGCGCGCACGCTGCGGATCAGGCTGTGCCCGTCGCGGCGCGGCATGCCCACGTCGCTGACCAGCAGGTCGTAAGGTCGCTCGCGCAGCAGCGACTCGGCATCGTCGGCGGAGACCGCGGCCTCGACCACCGCGCCGGCTTCCTGCAGGAAGCGTTGGGTCACGCCGCGCGAGTCCATGTCGTCGTCGACGACCAGCACGCGCACCCCGTTCAGGCGGACCCCGCCACGTTGCAGCGCGGCCGCGGCGATCGCCGCACCGTCGTTGCGCCGCGCCGGGCCCATGCCTTGCAGATCGTTGCGCGGCAGCAACAGGGTGAAGGTGGCGCCCAGGCCGATGCCGTCGCTGCTGACCGACAACTGCCCGTGGTGCATTTCCGCCAGTTGCTTGGCGATCGCCAGACCCAGGCCGAGTCCGCCGGCGCTGCGCGTGCTGCTGGCGTCGGCCTGGCGAAAACGGTCGAACACGTGCGGCAGGAATGCCGGATCGATGCCGACGCCGCTGTCGCTGACGCAGATGCGCAGATGGGTGCTGCTGCTGTCCAGGGTCACCGTGATCTTGCCCGCGCTGGGGGTGAACTTGATCGCATTGCCGATCAGGTTGGTCAGCACCTGGCGCAGGCGCACCGCGTCGCCGAGATAGGGCAGGGCGGGGCTGTCGTCGCACGGCTGCAGGACGATGTCGATGCCCTTGCCCTCGGCGCCGGGCCGCGCCGCATCGAGCGCTTCGCCGAGCAGCGCGCACAGATCCAGCTCGGTGGGGTCCAGGCGCACCTTGCCGGACAGGATCGCGCTCATGTCCAGCAGGTCGTCGATGATCTGCGCCTGCGCATGGGCGCTGCGCTCGATCACTTCCAGGCCCCTGGCCAGGTCCTTCTCGCGCACCGCATCGCCCTGCATCAGCCGCGACCAGCCCAGGATCGCGTTGAGCGGGGTGCGCAGCTCGTGGCTCAGCGTGGCCAGGAATTCGTCCTTCATGCGGCTGGCGCGCTCGGCCTCGCCGCGCGCGCTCTGCTCGGCGGCCAGCAGCTGCTGCAGGCGCTGGTCGGTTTCGCGGCGCTCGATGATGATGCCGGCCAGGTGCGAGGCCGAGCGCGCCAGGTCCTGCTCGTGCACGGTCGGGTAGTGCACGAACGGGTAGTACAGCGCGACCACCCCCAGCACCTGGCCGTCGCTGGCCAGGATCGGCGTGGAGCAGCAGGACACGATGTCCGCCTCGGCGGCCGCGACCAGGTAGTCCTGCCAGTTCGGGTCCACCCGCACGTCGCTGCACAGCACCTGCCGGCGCAGGAACGCGGCGCGGCCGCAACAGCCGCTGCGCTCGCCGATCGGCAGGCGGTGCACCACCTTGCGGAACGACGCGGGCATGCTCGGCGCGGCGCCTTCCAGCAGGCACTGGCGGTGTTCGTCGACCAGCATGATAGTGCAGCGCAGGCCCACGTCGCTCTGCGCCTCGATGCCGCGTGCGATCGATTCCAGCACCGCGCTCAACGGCTTGCCGGTGGTGATCATTTCCAGCGCCGCGCGTTCGGCGACGGTGGCGTTCTCGATGCGCTTGCGTTCGGCGATATCCAGCAGCGAGCCGATGAAGCCGAGGAACTGGCCCGACGCGCTGAAGCGCGGCGAGGCGGTGTCCACGCACCAGCGGTACTCGCCGTCGTGGCGGCGCAGTCGGTATTCGATGGCGAACGCGCGGCGGTCGGCGGCGGCGCGGGCCATCGTGCGCCCGACCGCGGCGGCGTCGTCGGGATGGATCTTCTCCATCCAGCCGGATCCCATCGCCTCCTGTTCGGTCTGCCCGGTGAACAGGTACCACTGGCGGCTGACGTATTCGCAATCGCCGTCGGCATTGCCCATCCAGATCAGCACCGGCGCGTTGTCGCACAGGTTGCGGAAGCGCAGTTCGCTTTCCTGCAGCCGCTGCTCGACCACGCGGCGATCGTGGATGTCGGTATTGGTGCCGATCCAGCGCACGATCGCGCCGTCGCCATCGCGGATCGGCAGCGCGCGGCCCAGGTGCCAGCGATAGCTGCCGTCGTGGCGGCGCAGCGGGTACTCGATCTCGTAGGGTTCGCCGCTGCGCACGGCGTGCGGCCAGGCCTGCATCGCCCGCGCCAGGCCGTCCTCGGTATGCACCTTGCGCCAGCTGGCGTAGCCGGATTCGCCGGCCGGCAGGCCGGTGTATTCGTACCAGCGCCGGTTGAAGTAGTCGACCTCGCCGTCGGGCGTGGCGGTGAACACGATCTGCGGCATCGCATCGGCCAGCTCGCGCAGGCGCGCCTCGCTGCGCGCCAGGTCCGATTGCGCGCCGGCGCGCTCCATCGATTCCCAGCAGCGCGCCGCGACCAGCCGCACCAGTTCGATCTCCGCCGACGTCCACACCCGCGGCTGCAGCTGGTGCACGCCGACCACGGCGACCAGGCGGCCGGCCTTGTGCAACGGCGCGCTCAGCATCGCGCGCATGCCCAGACGCCGGTAGCCGGGGTCGTCGACATGCAGCGGCGGCGCATACGCCTCGGTGTCCTGCACCACCCACGGCCGGTTCTCGCGCATGCATTCCAGCAGGTCGCTGCCGAACTCGCTGAAGCGCGCGCGCCCGGTCAGGTGCGCGGTGCCGTCGACATAGTCGGCGCGCACGTCGAAGGCGTCTTCGTCGGCATCGACGATCGCATACGCGCAGCGGTTCGCCTGCAGGTGCCGGCCGAGCAGTTCGGCGCCGGTCTCGCAGATGGCCTCGGCGCTGTCCAGGTTCTGCAGCGCGTCCTCCAGCATCAGCAGGAAGCTGTCGTGGGCCTGCGCGCGGGTCTGCTCGGTGCGGTCGATGCCGTGGACCAGCACGCCGGTGACCTTGCCTTCGGCGTCGCGCATCGGCTGGTACACGCATTCCAGCGTGGTTTCGGAGACCGTCTCGTGCGGCGTGCGGCGCAGGTTGAAGGTCATCGATTCGCCGGTGAAGGGCAGGCCGCTGGCGCGTACGTTGTCGAGCAGGCGGATGAAACCCTGCTGCTGGATCTCCGGGATCGCCTCGGCCAGCGGCTTGCCGACCACCTCGCGCGGCCCGACCAGTTGCTGGTAGCGCCGGTTGACGCTCTCGACCACGTAGTCCGGGCCACGCAGGATCGCCAGCGCCGCCGGCGACTGCTCGAACGCGTCGGCCATCTGCGCCCGCTGCGCGTCCAGCGCCCGCAGCAAGCCATCGCGTTCGCGTTCCAGCTTGATCCGTGCCGTGTCCTCGGTACACACGCACAGCACGCCGCCGATGCCGCCGTGGTCGTCGAAGACCGGGCTGTAGGAAAAGGTGAAATAGACCTCTTCCTCGTAGCCGTTGCGCATCATCACGAACGGCACGTGCTCGTTCCAGGTCGGCTCGCCGGTCGCCAGCACCTGTTCGGCCTGCGCCGACACCGTCGGCCAGACGTCCGGCCACACCTCGGCCACCGCACGCCCGAACGCGAAGGGGTGGCGCATCCCCAGGATCGGGATGTAGGCGTCGTTGTACAGGTTGATCATCCGCGGTCCCCAGCGGATCACCATCGGGAAACGCGAGCTCAGGCAGATCGACAATGCCGAGCGCAGACTCTGCGGCCATTCCCGCAGCGGGCCCAGTTCATGGCCCGACCAATCCTTGGCGCGCAGCAACTCTGCCGTAACGCTGTTGGCGGGCAGCCAGACAGGAGGAGGCGAGCAGTCGTGAGCGTTGATGGCGATGTCCCTTGAATCGATCCCTGCGGGGCAGGCTCCCGATCGGGATTGTCAAGGCCGGGCGGTCATTTTCGCGTGAGCATCGCCCAGCGCCTTGATCAGCTGTTCCGACAGGTACGGCTTGGTCAGGACCACGCCGGCGGCGAAGCCGGCAGGAAGCGACTCGGCGGCGACGCCGGTGGCCAGCACATACGGGATCGCCTGTTCGGTGAGCATCCGCGCGACCGCTTCGCTGGTCTCGCCCGCGGCCAGGCGGAAATCGAGCACCGCCCGGTCGGGGCGCTCCTGTTCGATCAGCGCCAGCGCCTGCCGTACCGACTCGGCAGGGCCGATCACCTCGGCACCGGCTTGGGCAAGCTGCAGTTCCAGCAGCGTGGCGTTCATTTCGTCATTCTCGACCACCAGGATACGCAGGCCCCGCAATGCCGACATCGCTTGCTCGTTAAGGTTTGGGAACGGAAAGTATAGCGGCAGCCGCAAGGGCCCCGGTTAGATCGCGATCCCAGCGAACATGAAGGGTTTACCCCTGTCGCAGGCGCGTGCGCTCGGCTATACTTCGCGGCCGCGCCGAAGTGGCGGAATCGGTAGACGCAGCGGACTCAAAATCCGCCGCCCTTAAAAGCGTGTGGGTTCGAGTCCCACCTTCGGCACCAGGACCTACGGCAGCTTCGGCTGCCGTTTGTTTTTTGCGCGCTGGTCCGGTCCCGCAGGCCCGCACGGACCTGCGGCCGCACCGCAGCGCTCGGCCACGACCACCTCTCCCCCCGACACACTGACGGATGTCGCGCCCGATCCGGACCGCAGTGCATCGAATGAAGATCACCAAGCGGTCGAGCAGGGCGGCAGCGCGCGCCGACTGCCGCAGATGCGCGCGCGTGGCGTGTCGGCATCCGCTCGGCCCAAGCGCCAGGTGCGTCAACGCCTGTGGGAAGCCGGCAGCAACGACGCGCCATATATATGGAGAAGCGCGTGACGCGCGATGCGGCATTCGTTTTCCGCCTGGCCGATTGGTCGAAGCGCGTGGGCGGCGCCTGGTTTTCTTGCGATGGAAGCGCAACGTGTCGATGCGTTGGGTGCACGCGATTGCGGCCGCGACCGCCGATGGCGGAAATCCCGTTGTGCGTCGCGTTAAAAAACTTCAAAAAACGCTTGCGCGGACCGGATGCCATCGCTAATATTCCGCTCCTCGCAGCACACGTGGGGCCATAGCTCAGCTGGGAGAGCGCTTGCATGGCATGCAAGAGGTCGCCGGTTCGATCCCGGCTGGCTCCACCAACTTTTTCGGGCACTAGGCCTGTCCGCAAAAGCTACATCGTTATCAGCGTCCCCATCGTCTAGAGGCCTAGGACATCACCCTTTCACGGTGGCGACCGGGGTTCGAATCCCCGTGGGGACGCCATTTTATTCGCAGCAAATCTGAAGTCCGGCACTGCCGGACTTTTTTTGTGCGGGATTTGTACATCCCGCAGGAATCGGGTAAGATTCCGCTTCTGCCAGTACACGTGGGGCCATAGCTCAGCTGGGAGAGCGCTTGCATGGCATGCAAGAGGTCGCCGGTTCGATCCCGGCTGGCTCCACCAAGTTTTCGGACATAGGCCTGTCCGCAAAGCGGCAACACCATCAGCGTCCCCATCGTCTAGAGGCCTAGGACATCACCCTTTCACGGTGGCGACCGGGGTTCGAATCCCCGTGGGGACGCCATTCCATACGAAGACACCCGGCACTGCCGGGTGTTTTTTTGTCTGCGTTTTTCTCAGGCGCGGCCGGCCGGCCGGCGAGCGCAGCCGCGCGGCGCGCTCGCGTGCCGCTGCGCGGTTCAGCGCAGCAGCTTGCGGATCTCCAGGATGGCTTGCGGGGTTTCCTGCACGCTGTGCCCGGAGGTCACCACGGTCTCCGACGCCGCCCCGGCCAGATGCGCGCTCCAGTAGGGCACGACGCCGTCGTCGGATTGCGCCAACGGCACCCGCGCATCGCGGCGGGCGATGATCGAGTGGTAGCGCACCTTCGGCGAGATCCGCAGATCCGCCGCGGCCTGCACGAAGTCGTCGCGGTCGTTGAGGTTGTCCATGCTGGTCGGCAGCTTGCCGACCAGGCCGGTGCTGGTGATGTCCTTGAACTGGTCGAGAATGCGTGCCGGTATGCCGATCAGGCGCCCCACCAGGCTGCCGAGCATGCCGGTCGCCTGCGGCGTCCCGCGATGCGGCGAGGCGAGGAAGATCGCCTCGGAGACTTCCGGCATCGGCTCGAAATGCAGCATCGGCGACAGTTTGCCTTGCAGCGTCTGCAGCGCCGGCGCGGGGAGCGTGCTGTTGCCGAACAGGCGCTGCCAGAGCCGGTCGCCGTCGCTGGAGGACACCATCAAGCGCGCCAGCACGCCGCCCATGCTGTGCCCGACCAGCAGCATGTCGTGCGCCGAGGCGCTGCGCCGTTGCGGATCGAAATGGTCCAGCGCCTGCTGCAGGCCCTTGCGGATCTCGAGGTGGTTGTAGGCGATCGGCAGATTGGTCGGGTAGTAGACCAGCCAGATCTGGTAGCGGGCGCGCAGCTGTTCGTCGCCGAGCAGTTCGTTGGCCAGGTTCACCCAGGCCTCGGGACTGCTGGCCAGGCCGTGCAGCAGCACCAGCACCCGGCGGTTGGGATCGTAGGGCTGGGTCAGGAAGATGTGCGGCCGGTCGATGCCGTGGGCCATGCCGAACAGCGTCCGCAGCGATTGCTCGGCGAAACCGGAGCGCGCCATCCACACGCCATGGCCGGCGCTGAAGTTGCCGGCCAGCGGCACCGTGTAGCCGCCCAGCGTGGCATGGGCGCTCAGGTACGGGTCGTAGGCTTCCACCCGCACGGCCCGACTGGCCAGCACCTCGGCCAGGGTGTGGCCATCGAAGCGCAGCAACACGGTCAGGCTCGGCGTCGGCATTTCGCTGTAGGCCGGGCTCGCCTGGTCCGCTTCGCTCGCCGCGTTGTGCAGCGACGTCGCGTTCGGCAGCACCGCGACCATCTCCGAACCGAACCCGTCGCGCCGGTAGACGCTGCGCAGCCCGGTGAAGCGCAGGCCGCTGGCCGGCAGCATCGCGTCCGGCATCGGCATGTCCTGCAATGCGCCCAACTGGCTCACGTCCAGGACGATCCTCCAGCCGGGCAGGGCCGACAATTCCGCCGCGCTGTCGGCCTGCTGGCCCTGCTGCTGGAAGCGCACGAACAGCGCCGATACCGCCTGCTGCACCGCGTAGTTGTAGTAGTCGCGAACCTGGGTCTGGCGGTCCTCGAAGGCGCGCTCGCTGGGCGCGCGGTCGCTGAAGAACAGGTAGGCATAGGCGTAACGCGCGGTCTCCAGCCAGGCGCCCAGGGCGGCGTCGCTGCGCGGCTGGCGCTTGGCCAATTGCAGCGAGGCCTGCAGCCACAGCTCGGCGACGGTCGCCAGCTTGCGCTCCTGGACCACGCCGTCGTTGTCGAGCAGCTGCTCGGCGCACTGCCGGGTCTGGATGCTGCATGCGCTCTCGCTCAGGCCGATCACCGCGAGCGTCTCGATCGCCGGGGTGCTGAGGTGGCCGCTGCTGAGCGGGTCGCCGCGCTTGGCCTGGATGTACTCCGCCGCGCTCACCGGTTTCAGCGTGACCATCGCACAGCCGCTGGCGCCCAGCGCCAGGCACAGCACGGCGAGCATGCGCCAGGCCAGGCCGCGGCTGCGCCGGCCGCTCACGCCGCGGCCGCCTGCAGCGCGCTGCGGCCGTTGCGCAGCGAGAACAGCAGGTCGTACAGCACCGGGATCACCCCGAGCGTGACCAGCGTGCCCAGCGCCAGGCCGCCGATCATGGTGATCGCCATGCCGGTCCACAACGGCCCGGCGAACAGCATCAGCGGGATCAGGCCGACGATGCAGGTCAGCTTGGTCATCACGATCGGACGCAGGCGCTTGACCGCCGCGGCGACCACCGCCTCGCGCCGGTCCAGGCCATCGGCCAGCTCGGCATCGATGCGCTCCAGCAGCAGCACCGCGTTGTTGACGATGATGCCGGCCAGCGCGAGCAGGCCGAAGGTGGCCATGAAGCCGAACGGATAGCCGGTGACGAGCAGCGCGAGCGCCGCGCCGATCAGCACGAACGGAATGCTGGCGACGACGATGAACAGCTTGCGGAACGAGTTGAATTGCCAGATGAACAACAGCAGGATCGCGCCAAGCGCATGCGGCATGTACTGCAGCAAGGCCTGGTTGGCCTCGGCCGAGTCCTCTAGCTCGCCGCCCATCTCGATGCGGTAGCCGGGCGGCAGGCGCAGCGCGGCGACCTTGTCGGCCACGGCGGCGATGACTTCGTCGGTGGTCATGGCCGGATTGCGGCCGGTCACGGTGATGGCGCGGCTCAGGTTGCGGCGCTGGATCGCCGACGGTTCGGACGATAACGCAATATCCGCGATCGCCGACAACGGCACGGCGGCGCCGCCGGCCTGCGGATAGAGCAGGGTGCTGCCCGGATCGCTGGCCTCGGCGCGTTCGTCGGCGCCGCCACGCAGCACGATCGGCACGTTGACGCTGTCGTCGCGGATCACCGAGGCGTCGATGCCGCTGTAGCGCAGCTGCAGGGCCTGGGCGATGTCGTCGCTGCTCAGCCCGGCGCGGCGCGCCTTGACCTGGTCGACCCGGACCTCGTAGCGGGGAATGCGGATTTCCCAGTCGTCGCTGACGTCGACGGTACCGGGCAGCTGCCGCAGCGCCTGGGCGATCCCGCCGGCGATGCGGCGCAACTGGCCTTCGTCCGGACCGACCACCCGGTAGACCGCCACGCCGGACTCGGTCGACCCCAACGAAAAGCGCTTGGGCTCCGCGCGCACGCCCGGATAGTTCTTGCGTATGTGCTCGCGAACGTGGGCAATCAGGGCGTCGATATCCGTCCCTGGGCGAACGCTGACGGTGAAGTAGGCGATGTTGGGGGCGGCCTGCGGCGGATTCAGGCCCAGCACGATTCGCGGTCCGCCATCGGCCACGTAGCCGATGCTGTCGACGATCTCGGTGTGCTTGCGATCGGCCAGCCAGCGGCTGATCGACTGCACCGTCCGCAACGTTTCGCGCGAATCGCTGCCCGGCTGCAGGGTCACCGGCATCTGGAACTGCAGGCGGTCGGACTTGGGCAGGAAGCTGTAGGGGATCGAACCGAGGATGGTGGCCGCTCCGGCCAACAGCAGCAGCATGCTGCCGAGGAACAGCGCCTTGTGCCCGAGCAGGGTTTCGATGACGCGCCGGTAGCCGCGGTACAGCCTGGAGTCGTAGTGGTCCGCGCCATCGGCATGCGCAGCGCCGTGCGCACGCGCGAAGTACATGCACAGCAGCGGGGTCACGGTGACGCTGAGCAGCCACGAGCCGAGCAGGGTCACCGCCAGCACGATCGCCAGCGAGCGCATGTATTCGTTGGTGCTGGTCTGGCCGAAGAAGAAGGGCGAGAACGCGAGCACGATGACCAGCGAGGAGGTCAGCAACGGCAGCGCCAGGGTACGCCCGGCCGCCTCGCAGGCCTGCCGGCGTTCCTCGCCGGCGGCCAGGCGGCGCTCGATGTCTTCGGCAATGACGATGCCGTTGTCCACCAGCAGCCCGAGCGCCAGGATGATCGCGGCGATGGAGACGGTCTGCAGTTCCACGTCCAGCGCCCGCATCACGATCAGCGTGCCGAGAATGGTCAGCGGCACGATCGCGCCGACGATCAGGCCGGTGCGCCAGCCCAGGAACAGCATCACCACCGCCATCACGATGAGCACGGTCTCGCCCATGACGTGGTGCATCTTGCTCATCTCACGCTCGACCACGTCGGCCTGGAACGTGACCACGTGCTGGGAAAAGCCGACCGGCAGCGTCCGTGCGGTCTCGCCGAGCTTCTGCCGCAGCGCCTGGCCGACCTGCGCGATGTTGTAGCCGGGCGCCATCGACACCGCGACCACCACCGCCGGTTGGCCCTGGTAGATGGCGGCGCTCTCCGGCGGATCGGCCGGCATCAGCTCGATGCGCGCCAGCTGCGACAGCGGGATCTGGCGCGCGCCGTCGCCGCCGGGCGCCGAGATCGGGGTATTGCGCAGTTCGTCCAGCGTGCGGATCTCGCCGGAGGTGGTGACGGACATCGCCAGGCCGGACGCGGCGATCCGGCCGCCGCTGGCGACCACGTTCTGCGTGCGCAGCTGTTGCGCCACCGCGCTGGGGGTCAGGCCGGCCTCGCTCAGCCGGGTGCGCTCGAAGGCGATGTAGATGCGGTCCTCGCGCAGCCCGTGGAAGGTGACGCGCTCCACGCCGGGCACGGTGTACAGCTGTTCGCGCATCTGCCGCAGCGGCGCGCGCATCTCGCTGGTGCCGAAGCCCGGTGCGGTGACCGCGATCGAGGCGATGGCGACGCGGCCGAAGTCGTCGTCGACGAACGGCCCCTGCGTCCCCGGCGGCAACTCCGCGCCCGCATCGGCGGCCTTGTTGCGCACCCGTTGCCACAGCGCGGGCAGATCGGCGACGTCGTCGCGCGCGGTCAGCTGCACGATCGCGCTGCCGGGCCGCACCGTGGTGACGATCTTCTTGATCCCGGTGAGCTCGCGCAGGTGTTCCTCCACCGGGCGCGCGATCATGTTCTCGACGCGCTCGCTGGGCATGCCCGGGAACGCGACCTGCACCACCGCATCGCGCACGGTGACGCTGGGTTCCTCCTGCGAAGGAAAACCGAGGAAGGTGACGATGCCGCCGATCAGGATCAGTGCGGCGGCGAACAGCGCGAGGCGGCTCGAAGCGAGGGTGGCGCGGGTCAGGTTCATGGCGTGGCGTTGCCGGTCAGGCGGGTATCGGGGAGGTAGGGAACGACGTGCTGTCCGTCGCTGAGGAAGGCCGCACCGGCGGCGACGACGCGTTCGCCCGCATCGAGTCCCTGGCGGACCTGCACGCGGCCGCCTTCGGCGTTCCCGGCCACGATCTGGCGGCGGCGCACGGTGGCGTTGCCGTCCTGGTAGACGAACACCATCGGCTTGCCGTTGCCCATGCTCGGCACCAGTGCGCTCAGCGGCACGCTCAACGGCGGCGCCTCGTCGCGGGGCAGGGCCAGCAGCAGGTTCTCGCCGCTGCGCAAGCCGGCGCCATCGCCCGCGGCGCTGTCGAACAGCGCCTGGACCGTGGCGCCGCCGTCGAGGCGATCGGAAACGCTGCGCAACTGCAACGGCAACGCTTGCTCGGGCGCACTGGCCCGATACGCCGCCGCTGCCTGGCCGGGACGCAGCGAGGCCGCCACCGCCGCCGGCAGCGCGACCGTCACCTGGGTCCGCCCCCGGCCTTCCACCTGCAGCACCGGCTGGCCGGCCGCGACATTGGCGTCGGGCTGTTGCAGCCGGGCCACGACGCTGCCGTCGAACGGCGCGCGCAGATCGGCCTGGCGCAGGCCGCGGTGCGCCAGCGCCAGGTCCGACTGCGCGCTGCGCAGGCGCGCCTGTGCGCTGGCGAACGTGGCCTTGGCGGCGGTCAGGGTCGTCGCCGACGCGGCACCGTCCTCGAACATGGCCTGCTGCTGGGCGAGCTGGGTCTGCTGCTGTTGCAGGTCGGCCGCCGCTATGCGCACGTTGGCCTCGGCCTGCTCGGCACGCAGGCGGGTCGGCTCCGGATCCAGCCGCGCCAGGATCTGCCCCTGGCGCACGCGGTCGCCGACATCGACCTCGATCGAGGCGATGCGGCCGCCACCCTCGAAGCCGAGTTCGGCGCGCTGTTCCTGGCGCACCTGGGCCACGAAGCGGACGGCGTCGCTGCCATCGGCAACGCCGACGGACTCGAGCTTCACAGCCCGCGGCGCCTCCGGCGGTGGTGGCGCCTCGCGGCTGCATGCGGCCAGCGACGCTGCAGCCAGCGGCATGCAGACGGAGAAGAAGATCGCAAGACTCGGTTTCATGGGGGCTGCTCTGTGTTGCCGTCAGAAGTTGTAGGTCACGGCGCCGATGGCGCTTGCGAAAGCGCGACGCTTCACGATCGGGCTGTCCTCGACGTCGTCGGCGAAACGCATGCCGCTGACCGTCAGCGACGTGCTCCAGTGTTTGGACAGGGCGTGATCCCAGTTGGCGCTGACGGAATACGCATACACGCCGGAATCCTGCTTGGACACGGCGTACCCACTGCGTGCGCTCTGCGCATCGGTCACGCCGAAGTAGGCCTGGTTGTAGCGCCGGTCGCCCCAGTGCGCATCCAGGTTCATAGTCACCGTGTCCTTGTCGCTCTGCAGCAAGGTGAACTTGGGGCCGGCACGGAAGTTGTTGCGCCGTGCGCCGTCCTTCAACGCGAATTCCGCTTCGGCGGTCAGGGTGAAGTAGGGCGTAAACTGCTGCGCGATCATGGTGCGGCTGGTCACCGAGCCTGGCACGGTGCCCATGCCGGCCAAGGTCTTCGAACCCGGGCGCCAGCTGCTGTCGCGGTCCAGGCGACCCAGGTCGTAGCCGAAGGACTGGCTGACGTAGAAACCGCCATCGGTCTGGAACTGCACGCCCAGGCCGCGCACGCTGTCGAAGAACACGATGCCACTCTGCGCAATCAGCACCGGAGCGAACAGCGTGCGTTCATCCTTGGAACCCAGGTAGCGCGGCGCCTCCACTGCGGCGGCGCCTATGCTGAGTTCGGTCTGATGGCCGAACAAACGGAAGCCGGACGCGTCCGCATCGGCGGCATCGGCGGCCAAAGGCGACAGGGCGCAGGCCAGGATGGGAATCAACGCGAGAGTTTTCATGGTAAGCCTCTTTCGGAGTGGGGTGGATCAGGACGCGTGCGGCAACTGCACGCCATAGAACGCGCGGAACAGCGCGATGCGGTTGAGGATCAGCTCCTGGCGGGCCTGCAGGTGGTCCAGCGCGGCCTGTTCGGCGGCGATGCGTTCGCCTAGCAGCGCCGGGCGATCCTGCAGGCCTTGCGCCACGCGCCGGTCCATGCGTTCGATGCGTTGCCGTTCGCGTTCGCGGTTGGCCCGTTCGCGTTGTTCGCGCTGTTGCAAGGCCGGGCCGGCATCGAGCGCGTCGGCGACCTCGCGGAACGCGGACTCGATCGCCTTCTCATAGTCGGCGACGCCGGCCTGCTCGCGCAGCTGCGCGATGTCCAGGTTGGCGCGATTGCGGCCGTAGTCGAAGATCGGCATGGTCAGCTGCGGAACGAAACTCCAGGTGCGGCTGCCGGCGTCGAACAGGCCGCTGAGCACGTCGCTGGCGGTCCCCAGCGAGGTGCTCAGGCGGATCGAGGGGAAGAACGCGGCACGCGCGGCGCCGATATCGGCATTGCGTGCGCGCAGCTCGGCCTCGGCCTGCTGGATGTCCGGCCGTTGCAGCAGCACCGCCGAGTCCAGGTCGCGCAGGGCCATGCTGCCGGCATCGGCCGGCAGCAACTCCTCGAGATCGCCGGCGCTGGCCGCGGCGTCGTAACCGGCGACCAGTTGCAGGGCGCGGCGCGCGGCGGCGTGGTCGCTGGCTGCCTGCAAGGCGCGGACCCGGGCTTGGTCGGTCTGATGACGCTGGCGGTCGAGCGCGTCGGTGGAGATCAGCCCGACATCGTGCTGGTCGTCGGCGAACGCCAGCAATGCGCTGCTGGCGTCGGCGATGGCCTGGAAGCGCGCCTGCGCCTGCGCGGCGGCGCGTTCCAACGTATAGGTACGCAACACCTCGGCGACCAGTGCGCCGCGCGCGGCCTGCTGGCCGGCGCTGGAGGCCAGGTAGCGCTGCTGTGCGGCCGCGGACAGCGAGGCCAGCCTGCCGAACAGATCCAGCTCGAAATCGTCGATGCCCACCGCGGCAGTGACCAGCTTCTGGCCGTAGCGTTCCTGCTGTTGCGGAGCGTCGTAACTCTGCCGGGTCTGCTGTGCATTGATCCCGATCTGCGGCAGCTGCTGCGCCCGCTCGATCCGGTATTGCGCGCGCGCCTGCTGCACCTGCAGGACCGTGCTGCGGAAGTCCGGGTTGTGCGCCAGCGCCTGGCGCAGCAGCGGCGCCAGGTCGCGGTTCGGCGAAAACTCGTGCAGGAACTGCCGTTCCTGCTCCGACAGCGCGGCCGTGGCGGCCGCTGCCTGCGGCGTCGGCGCTGCGGATTCGCCGCCCAGCGTGCCTGGCACGGTCGCCTGCGGACGCTGGTAGACCGGCGCCAGCGAACAGCCGCCCAGCAGCACGGCCAATGCGGCCAGGAGAAGGCAGGGGCGATGCGAACCCTTGCTTGCGGACGATAGAATCATAATGGTCAGTCGGGTGGCCAATCTCGAGTGATAGAGTCGGCCAGCGAGTTCAAGCTGGTTTCTAGGAATCTTCAAGATTTCGTCAAGACGCGCGACAAGGGCTGCACAGGGCATGAGTTCCAAGAAGATTCTTGTCGTCGAGGACGACGCCGACAGCGCCAGCATCCTGGAGGCCTATCTGCGCCGGGACGGATTCGAGGTCGCGCTCGCCGGCGACGGCGAGCGCGCGATCCAGCTGCATGCGCAGTGGAAGCCGGACCTGGTGCTGCTGGACGTGATGCTGCCCAGGCTGAGCGGCACCGAAGTGCTGTCGACGATCCGCCGCAGCAGCGACACCCCGGTGATCATGGTGACCGCGATGGGCGACGAGCCGGAAAAGCTCGGCGCGTTGCGCTACGGTGCCGACGACTACGTGGTCAAGCCCTACAGCCCCAAGGAAGTGGTTGCCCGCGTCTATGCGGTGCTGCGCCGCGCCGGGCCGGCCAGGGCGACCGAGGAACCGCTGAAGTACGAGCGGCTCACCGTCGACACCAGTGCGGTCCTGGCCACGGTGCAGGACCGCGACGGCAACGAAGTGCCGCTGGACCTGACCCCAACCGAGTTCAATATCCTGGCCACCCTGCTGCGCACGCCGTTCAAGGCGTATACGCGCAGCGAACTGCTGGAAATCTGCCTGCCGGAGAGCGACGCGCTGGAGCGGGTGGTGGACGCCCACGTGCACAACCTGCGCAAGAAGCTGGAAGCCGAGCGCATCACCGACGTGCTGGTGACGGTGCGCGCGATCGGTTATCGCTTCCGATGAAATGGCCGTTCGCCCGCCGCACCGCGCACGCGCCGCTGTGGCAATGGGTCGGCCTGCGCATGAGCGCGCTGGCGGTGGTCACCGTGCTGGCGATCGTGTTCGCCATGTGGTTGCGCTTCGCGATCTGGGACATCGTGACCCTGCACAAGCTGCCGCCGGCGGCGCGCCAGGAGATGATGGAGCTGCGCCAGGACCCGCACAGCAACGAGCAGCGCCTGTGGCAGCTGTTTGCGCGCTACTACGACGTCGCCGACTTCCTGCCTGGATTGGCCAGCCGCGACTGGCTGCTGCTGGCGGTGTTGGTGATCTCCTCGATCCCGGTCATCGTGGTGTGCGGACTGCTCGCATCGCGGCCCTTGTCGCGGCAGTTCTCCAACGTGGCGGAGGCGGCCCGGCGGATCAGCGACGGCGACTTCTCGGCGCGCGCCAAGGTGATTCCCAGCGCCCCGGACGAACTGGCCAGCTTCGCGATGGACTTCAACGGCATGACCGCGCAGCTGCAGCAATACGAGCGCGAAGTGCGCGATTCCAGCGCGATGCTGGCGCACGAACTGCGCACCCCGCTGAACGCGGCGATGGGCCGGGTGCAGGGCATGCTGGACCAGGTGTTCCCGTGCAGCGACGAACAGTTGCAGATGGTCCACCGCCAGCTGGAACAGATCAATCGCCTGGTCGGCGACCTGCACCTGCTGTCGATGGCCCGTGCCAATCAATTGATGCTGGAGCCGCATACCTTCCCGATCGACGTGCTGATCCGCGAACGCCTGGCCTGGCTGGCGCAGCCGTTGCAGGCGGCGCAGATGGATGTGCAACTGCGGGTGTCGGGCCCATTGACGATCAGTGCCGACCGCGACCGTATCGGCCAGGTGCTGTCGGTGCTGATCGACAACGCGCTGCGCTATGCCGCAGTTGGCAAGAGCCTGCTGGTCGAGGCGAGCACCGGCTCCAGCGACGTGCTGATCTGCGTCAGCGATCGCGGCCCGGGCGTGGCGCCCGAACTGTTGTCGCGGATGGTCGACCGCTTCTGGCGGGCCGAGGACTCGCGTGCGCGGCACTCGGGCGGCAGCGGCCTGGGCCTGTCGATCGCCGCGGCGATCTGCCATGCGCACGGCGGCGCGCTGGAGTTCGCTAACCGCGAGGGCGGCGGGTTGTGCGCGCGGGTACGGTTGCCGCGGGCGGTTTAGTCGCAATCGGCTGGCTGGGACGTGGCGGTCGCAGGCATTCCATCGCACCCCACAAGTGTCCGGAAAGTGTCCGGCCGGACACTCGAAGTGTCCGGCCGGACACTTCGGAGGCGTATCCCACCTTTCAAATCGTCTACCTGTTGCGGGCATGAATATTGCTTAATATCGGTCCGACAATCCAACGCAACGACGGCATACGCATGGACGACCAAAGCCGCATCCGCGACGTGTCAGTTTTCGATATCCGGTTGGGCGTGCCGGCCACGGCCGGATGATCGGCGCCGCAATGGGCCTGGCATGCGATCGGCCAGGATTCGGCGGTCTGCATAGACACCGCGATCTCGCGGACGGCATCGCGTCCGGTGCGGACGCAATCGGGATCGCCGCCACGTTCGTGCCGGAACTTAAAACTTGGCAAGACGCAGTTGCTGCCGATGAACGCCGTTTTCCGCAGCTCGTCGGCAGTGGTCGTCGATCGAGCTTGCCGGGCGCTACCTGCAGCTGTCCGCCTGCTAGCGAGACCGCGCGGTGTCCGATGCATGCCCGGTCCTCAGCGTCGGCAGCTGGAACCGCCATCGGTCCGTCCGCGGGGTCTTGCGGAAACTGTCGCCTAGTGCGTCGTTCCGCGCCTGAACGTCTTGTTTCCGTCCACAGATAGGACTCCATATGCTTGAGATGCGCCAGGTCAGCAAGGTCTATCGCACGGAGATGGTCGAGACGCATGCATTGCGCTTGCTCGACTTGCATGTCAGGAAAGGCGAGTTCGTCGCTGTCACGGGTCCTTCCGGTTCCGGCAAGACGACGTTTCTCAACATCGCCGGTCTACTGGAAACGTTCGGCGGAGGCGAGTTCAGATTGGATGGCGTCGACGTGAAGGGCATGTCCGACAGCCAGCGCAGCAAGCTGCGCAACGAGAAAATCGGGTTCATCTTCCAGGGCTTCAACCTGATCGCCGATCTGGACCTGTTCGACAACTGCGACGTGCCGCTGCGCTACCGCGGCATGGGGGCCAAGGAACGCAAGCTGCGCATCGAGGCGGCCCTCGACCAGGTCGGACTGGCCTCGCGTATGCATCATTATCCCGCCGAGCTGTCCGGCGGCCAGCAGCAACGCGCGGCAATCGCCCGTGCGTTGGCGGGCAGTCCAGGCCTGCTGTTGGCCGACGAGCCCACCGGCAACCTCGATACGCAAATGGCGCAAAGCATCCTGGAGCTGATCGAGCAGATCAACGCGCAGGGTACGACCGTCATCATGGTGACGCACGATTCCGAGCTTGCCGCCCGCGCGCCGCGCAACGTCCACATCGTCGACGGCATCGCCACGGACATGTCGGACAAGCCTGGCCGCCAGGGGCCCGCGACGCAAGGCCAAGTGCCCACATAGCGCGGCGACTGCCGGTACCCCTTCATTGGATTGCCACGGCGCTGCACAACCGGCTCCGCCTCTACGGATAGCGCAAAGAGAGAACACATGTTCGGATACTACTTCGACCTGGCGCTGCGCAGCTTCAAGCGCAACCGAATGCTGACCGCACTGATGGTGCTGGCGATCGCGCTTGGTATCGGCGCCAGCATGACGACGTTGACGGTGTTCTATATCTTGTCCGGGGATCCCTTGCCGGGCCGAAGCCAAACGCTGTTCTATCCGCAACTGGACCCGGGCGACATGGAGAATTTCACGCCGGGCGAGGAACCCGAAGACCAGATGACGCGGTACGACGCGGAAACGCTGCTGCGCCAGCGCCGTGGCGACCGCCAGGCGGTGATGAAGCGCGGTAGCGTGGTGGTGAGGCCGGAGCGTGCCGAACTCGGCTCGTTTTCGGTCGATGCTCGCTACACGTCCGGCGACTTCTTTCCGATGTTCGCCACGCCTTTCCTGTACGGCAATGCCTGGGGCAAGGCCGAGGACGACGGCCGCAGCCGCATCGTGGTGATCGCAAAGGCGCTCAACGACAAGCTCTTCGGCGGAGAAAACAGCGTGGGCAAATCGTTGTGGCTGAGCCAGAACGAATTCCGCATCGTTGGCGTCCTCGACGACTGGCGCCCGATTCCGAAGTTCTACGATCCGTATGGCAGCCTCTACGGCGAGATCGAGCAGGTGTTCGTTCCGTTCTCGACGTCGCGCGACCTCAAGATGGACGCGTCGGGCCGCATGCACTGCTGGGGCGACGACGACATGGAAGAAGATCCCGATGGCACCACCGGGGTCAACGCACCATGCGCCTGGCTGCAATACTGGGTCCAGCTCGACACGCCGGAGAAAGTGGCGGCCTATCGGCAATACCTCACCAACTATTCCAACCAGCAGCGCGCCGCCGGCCGCTTCCAGCGACCGACCAACGTCCGCCTGCGCAGCCTGATGGAGTGGCTGGACTACAAGAAGGTGGTGCCGAGCGACGTGCGCCTGCAGGTTTGGTTGGCGTTCGGATTCCTGGTCGTATGCCTGCTCAATACCAGCGGCCTGTTGCTGGCGAAGTTTCTGCGCCGTTCCAGCGAGATCGGCGTGCGGCGCGCGCTCGGCGCCTCGCATCGCGCGATCTTTGCGCAGTATCTGGTCGAGGCCGGTGTCATCGGGCTAGCCGGCGGTGTGCTGGGGCTGGGATTCGCGCTGCTGGGTCTGTGGGCGGTGCGCCAGCGTTCGGCCAGCTACGCGGAACTGGCGCAGCTGGATCCCGCCATGCTGATCGTCACCTTCGTGCTCGCAGTCGGCGCCAGCGTTCTCGCTGGGCTGCTGCCCGCGTTCCGCGCATGCCAGGTTGCTCCAGCCATCCAGCTCAAGACGGACTAGCTGCCAGCTGCAGGATCGCGTCGACGAGATACGCGACGCTACATGACCAATCTCCCCCGGCAACCTGGGGGAATGAGCCATCACCGAGGGAACGCCATGGACATCCGCCCCATCTTCTCCGCACTGCGCCGGCACAAGACGGCTGCGCTGCTGATCGTGCTGGAGATCGCCGTCAGTTGCGCCATCCTCTGCAACGCGGTGTTCCTGATCCACAGTCGCCTGCATCTGATGGATCGCGCTACCGGCCTGGCGGAAAGCGAACTCGTGCGCATCCAGTTGGCCAAGAGCGGCAACGACGACCAGGCTGCCGCGCGAGCCAAGGAGGATCTGGCAGGGCTACGCGCACTGCCCGGGGTCAAGGTCGCGGCGGTTTCCAACTCGGTGCCACTCGGGCTGCTGGGCAGGAGCCTGGACGTCAAGCTGACGCCGGATCAATCCCCGCTGTTCGAGACCGCCTACTATATCGGCGACAAGCAGTTGCTTGATGCGATGGGATTGAACCTGGTTGCGGGTCGCCGTTTCCTGGACGACGAATTCATCGACTGGGCGGCGCTCGACGCACCCAACAGCAACGTCGGGATCCCTTCGGCCATCATCACTCGGGCCATGGCCAACAAGCTGTTTCCCGAGCAGGATCCCCTCGGCAAATCCTTCTATGCCTGGAACGATGCGCCGATCAAGGTCGTCGGCGTCGTCGAGCATCTGGTGCAACCCCACGGATTCAACGACCCGTCTTCCTACGAGTACGCCATCCTGCTGCCGGTGGAGGGAGGCTTCCCGACGTACTTGCTGCGCGTCGCCGATTCGTCGCGCCGCGCCGAGGTGCTGAAGCGTGCAGTGGATACCTTGAAGCGCATCGATCCGAACCGGATCATCCTCAAGCAGGATACCGTGCAGGAAATGCGGGACAGCTACTACCAGCAGGATCGCGAAATGGCCTGGTTGTTGGTCATCGTCTGCGTCGCGTTGCTGGTGATCACGGCGCTTGGCATCGTCGGCCTGGCCAGCTTCTGGGTCCAGCAGCGTACCCGGCAGATCGGCGTCAGGCGCGCCCTTGGTGCGACCCGCACCCAGATCCTGCGCTACTTCCAGACCGAGAATTTCCTGCTCGCCACGGTCGGCATCGTGCTCGGAATGTTTCTGGCCTACGCCATCAATCAGCTGCTGATGAGCAAGTACGAATTGCCGCGGCTTCCGCTGGTCTATTTGCCGATCGGCGCGATCGTGCTGTGGCTGTTGGGCCAGTTGGCGGTACTTGCGCCGGCGCGGCATGCGGCGTCGATCCCGCCTGCAGCGGCAACGCGTTCGATCTGAGCTTGCGGTCGAAGCGGCCAGGGCCGTCCAGGCCTGCGCTCGGACAGCCAGCGATGGGCTGATCGATGCGCTTCAACACCTCCGCTTCTCAAGGGACGCAGCCTATATCGCATGAGGCAGTGCCCGGGCCGAACTGAGCAGCAGGCCCGGGCGCGGCCTTAACCGGCTGCCGCAGACCTGGCCCTGGACCGTGTTTTGCGTGCGCCCTGGTGCTGGGGCCGGCCCTAGACCGCTTTCAACGTGGCCGGCCCATCCACTGCATTCGCCAGCGAATCGGCTTGCGACGTCGGTCGGCCCGCAGCTTGACCGCATTGCCGATCCACGCGGGTGACGATCCCTTCGCCGAGCATGACGACCTGGTCGGCAAGATGGAAATAGCGGTCGTCGTGAGTGATGACCACAACCGCCTTGCCCTTCGCTTTCAGTGACGGGAGTATCTCGTCGTAGAACACCGCCTTGAAGGTCGGATCCTGATCGGCGGCCCATTCGTCGAACAGGTACAGTTCCTTGTCGTCTATCATCGCCGCGAGCAGCGCCATGCGCCGCCGCTGCCCATCCGACAGCGACAAGGTCGAGAACTTGCCCTGCTGGTACTTCACCTTGCCGTCCAGCTGGAGCGCATGCAGATAGTGATCGACCATCGCCGCGAGGCCTTCGTCGGTCACGCCCAGAATCTGATCGAAGAGGTGGTAGTCGGAATAGATCGCGCCGATGGCCTGGCGGTAGGTGCCGATCGAAGTGCTGGTGATGGCCTGGTCGCCGAAATAGATGACTCCGCCGTCGGCGCGGTAGTGCAGGGTCAACAGCTTGCCGAGTGTCGATTTTCCCGAGCCGTTGCCGCCGACGATGAACGTGATCTCGCCCTTGCAGAACTCCAGGTCCAAGGGCCCGACCTCGAAGCCGTTGCCGGCGCCGTCGTAGTGATAGCGGACAGCTTCGAATCGCACGCGTTCCCAAGCCAGCGGCGCCTCCTGCCGCGGGGCGATGTCTTCGCTGGGGATCTCGGCGAACAGCTTGGCCACACGCTGCATCGACACGCGCGAGATGGCGAGTTGGGGGACGTAGTTGAGAATGATCGAAACCGGGCCGGTCACGTACAACAAGGCCATGATGACGCCGACCAGTTCCTGGTTGCTGACCACGCGATAGTTGACGAAGACGAAGATGATCGAGCCGATCACGAAAAAGCTGAGCAGATCGCCGTAGTTGCTGGCGGTGCGCACGATGGTGTGGCCGGCCTTCTCGTTGCGCTGCACCTCGTTCTCGTAGGACATCAGCACCGATTGGAAATAGGCCTCGCGCTTGCCGTCGTTGAGCTTGAGTTCCTTGATGCCGCGCAACAGGCCGTTGATCGATTCCTGCAGGCCATCGAACCCGCGGCGTGCGCGGATGAAGTAACGGCGCCCGATCATCATCGGCACCTGATAGGTCAGCACGCCGAAAGCGATGCATCCGAGGACGAACCAGAAGACGTCGGAATTGAGGATCAACAGGAAACCGAGCATGCCGATCAAGGTGACCATGTTGATGAGCAGGTCAGGCAGCATGCGCGCGCCTAGCACGATGCGCGGAACGTCTGTGGTCAGGGCGGTGAGCAGGCGTGCGGAGCCGATACGCTCTAGCGCGGAAAGCGGAGCGCTGGCGATCTGCCGATACAGGCCAGTGCGCAGTTGCGACGCCACATCGATCGCGACTCGGCTCAGCATCACCTGCGACAGGGTCCTGCTGACGAGGATGAACAAGCATACCGTGATGAAGATCAGCGCAAACGGCGCGTTGGCGATCTCCAACGAGAACACTCGGGTAGGCGCGGTTGCGATTTCGTCCAGGCGAGCGTCGCCCGGCTTGAGCACGCTCAGGATCAAAGGGATCAGCAACGAATAGCAAACGCCCGAGAGACCGCCGAGCACGATCGAAAGGAATACCTTGTTGGGCGCCTTGCGGGAAAACTCGGCAAACATGTTCATCTCGCGGCTCCTGGGAGTATCCAACGTTCCTGTCGTACCGACTCAGGGCGCGGCGGAAGTTCGACCCTTGTCGAAGGTGCTATCCAATACGCGGTAGTGCACGTCGCGGAACGGCTCGACCATGTCGTCGTAGTGCGGACTCAGCGCGTTGCCGGACTGGCCTGTCGAGTTCATGTAGTAGTGCTCGGCATGGGCGCCACGCAAGGCGACGACCTGCCTGAACCCTGCGCCGAACTTTTGCAGGTAGCCGTCGGCTCCGGCGAAATCCGAAGCGGCGACATTGATCGTGTTTTCCGAGCCGCCGTTCCCGATGCGGCGCTCGAACACCTTGTCCAACGGCTTCCATTGGCTGAATGGAATATGCGCGTATACCGTGTTCTGGATTCCGCCCCAGCGCCAGCTGGCCATGCTCCAATCTCCCTTCAGCTTGTACAACTCCCACAGGGCGCTGTTCTGCGCAGCGGCCAGGTCGGCATCGCAGGTCTCGCGCGCAGGGGTCGCGCTGTCGTCGCACCAGACGGGATCGTTGCCGTGCAGCATCTCGCGCAGATACGCCAGAGACACATCGCCTTGCATGCCCCGCAGGATCTTCGATGCCTGCGGGTTGTTCCACGCACCATGCAGTTTCTCGCCGAAGACGCGCTGGCGAAAGTGCCGCATCCACACGGTGAAGATCGCCGCGGCCTGGCTGTCCGCACGCATGTCGCCGTTCCATGTCTTCAGATAGGTCGCGGCCTGGGCGCCATGCTCCCCTTGTGGCAGGCGTTGCTTCAGCTCCGCCATCAGCGCAGCCGCCTCCAGGTCGGTGGTGTCGGCCTGGATCCGCTGCATGTCGCCGACCGTCAGGAGCTGCCCCGTGTCGATGCGCTGCCGCAGCAATTGCTCGATGCGGCGCGCGCGCGACGGAGACGCCCAGTCGTGCGAGATCAGATAGGGATAGTCGTCGCTGGTGACCTTGTTGTTGGCATTGACGATGTACCCGGAGGGCGGATTGTAGCTTTGCGGCCACGCCGCTTCGGGTACATGCCCAGACCAGTCATGGGAGCCATCCCAGCCGGGCGAGGGCAGGGTCCCCTGGCCCTGCTTGCGGATGGGAATGCGTCCTGCGCCAAGATAGCCGATGTTGCCGCTGCGATCGATGTAGAGGATGTTCATCGCCGGCGCGACATGATGTGCGAGGGCGGCCTTGAAGCTTTCCCAGTCGGTGGCGTAGTTCAGCCGGAAAAAAGCCTCGTAGCTGGTATCGCCCGGGTCGAGCGCGGTCCAGCGTAGCGCGACGGGCTGATCGAACACGCCGTAGTAGTCGCTGATGATCGGGCCATGCCGGGTCTCGCGAACCTTCAGTGTCACCGGCGCGTATTGCTTGCGCAATTGCTGCGGAAAATCGGCGCGGACCTGCAGCGTCTCGGTACGCGTCCGGAAGGGCCTCCATTCGCCGTCGACTTCGTAGCGTTCACCGGCCTGATCGGGTCGTTCGAAGAACAGATCCTGCGCGTCGGCCATCATGTTGGTGCCGCCCCACGCGATATGCGCATTGCGTCCGAGAACGGCTACAGGCAGGCCGACCAGGCTCATGCCCGACACCTTGTAAGCTGGCGCGTCGACGCTGATCGCGTACCAGAGCGAAGGAATCTGCAGGCCCAGGTGCGGATCGTTCGCGAGCAAGGCCATGCCGCCCTTGGAATGCTGGCCGGCGACGACCCAGGCATTGCTGCCGACGTTGCGCCCGCCGAGCGCGTAGGCACTTTCCAGCCGCCGCTGGAAAGCGGCGAGGGCCATCAGGTGCTGCGAATCGCGACGGGTGGCCGCGGCGGCGGCGACCGTCGTTGGCGCGTCGGCTGGATAGGACGGGAAGAAGGCCGCGAGTTGCGCATCCGTCAGCGACTGGCTGGCGATGTAGCGATCGATTTCGCGGCGGAAGTTCCCGCCCAGGTCAAGCGCGAATACCTTGATCCAGGCCAGCGAATCCAGTTCGGTCCAAGGCTCGGGAGTGATGCCGAGCATCCGGAATTCTGCCGGCAGCGGGTGCTTTTCGGCTATCCAGGCGTTGATCCCGGCCGAATACGCGGTCAGCGATCGCTGCGCTTCCGGGCTGAGCGCGGGCCAGGCCGACTTCGCAGAATCGTAGAGGCCCAAAGTGCGGAACCACACATCCGTCTCGATGCTGGCCTTGCCGAACATCTCGCTAAGACGGCCGCGTGCCATGCGTCGTTGCAACTCCAGTTGCCACAGCCGATCCTGCGCATGCACATAGCCAACAGCAAAGAACGCATCGGCGTCGCTGTCGGCCCGTATGTGCGGTACGCCGTTGGCGTCGCGCGCGATCGTCACGGGCGCGGAGACTCCCTTCTTCAGATGCAGTGTGCCATCGGCAGGCAGGCTCGCCTGCAGCGAAAAGAACAGCCATGCCGCGCCGAGCAGCAGCGGCAGCACGACGAGCGCGAGCAGGCGCTTCGCCAGAGGAAACGATCGCGGCGTCATCAGACGGCGCTGGTCGAGGGCGCGTCGATGCGCGCGATGCCGCGGGCCTGTCGGGAATCCCGATTGCGGGCAAGGAACGCCATGCGGAGAACGAATTCCGGTTCGGCATGCGACGTCATGAAACGGTCATCGGCTTCAGCACGCGAGCCCGGCAGCAACGCGGTCCCGGCGCCATGCCCGCCCGGATGGTTCGTCCAGTCAAAAGCCCGTTTCGAAGAGCGACGCGCAGAGCATGGCATTTTCCGGTTCGTCCCTGTAATTCCGTCGCGGATATATACACGGACCGGGCTTGACTAATCAAGATATCGATGGAAAAGTAAATCGGAGTGATGGGCTGGCCTCTCGATGTTCTGCAGGCCAGCACCGGGGAAGACGTCTTCAGCCCGTTCGGACCTAGCGTTGCAGCCATTGCTGCTGCTTGTCCGATGCCTGTTGGCTCAAGATGCGTCAGGAGAATGAAGCTTACTCAAGGAGAGGGTGGCCGTGCAGAGTTTTCCCGAGATCGTGCTCCAACGCACGCAGCTGAACTCGGATGGCGTCGCTTGCCGCTTTTTCAGGGGCCCTACGCTTGCTCATGACGTTATGACGTTTGGTGTTCTGTGGGAGCGCGCTGCGGCCTGGGCGCAACGGCTGCAAGCCCAGGGACTGGAACAGCAACGGGCCGTGCTGGTGTGCAAGTCGCAACAGAACTTCGTTGTCGCGTTCTATGCGTGCCTGCTAGCGGGCGTCGTCGCTGTGCCCGCGTCTCCGCCGCGACGGCAAAATTCGCAAAATCGTCTACAACTCATCGTCCAAGATGCCGGTGCGCATGCGATCATCTTCGATTCCGACGAGCTCGTGCAGGCGGAATTGGCGTTGGGGGCCGAGGCATTGCTCAGAATCGACATGCGTGAGCGCGTGGAAACGTTCGCAGACTCTGTGTGCGCTGCACAATGGGAGCCGGCGCATGTGGAGGCATCGACGCCCGCTTTTCTTCAATATACCTCCGGCTCGACCGGAGATCCGAAAGGCGTCGTCGTTACCCACGGAAATCTCGTAGACAATTGCGCAGCGATTCAAGATGGGATGCAAATCACGGAAGAGTCGCGCTTATTTACTGCGCTGCCGTTGTTTCACGACATGGGACTCGTCGGCGGGGTTCTGCAATTCATGTATTCCGGATGCTCGGCGAGCTTCCTGTCCCCTACCGAATTCGTGCAGTATCCGGAGCGCTGGTTGCAAATCATCTCCGAGTTTCGTATTACCGTCAGCGGCGGGCCGAACTTCATGTACGATCTGGCCGCGCGCACGGTAAGGGATGCAGCCATCGCGGGGGTCGATCTGTCGTCATGGCGTGTCGCATTCTGCGGAGCCGAGCCCATTCGTGCCGCGGTCATCGACCGATTCACGCAACGATTCGCTGCGCATGGCTTCCGCGCGGAGGCGTTCTACCCGTGCTATGGCATGGCGGAATCGACGTTGTTGGTCACCGGCGTGCAGGTCGGCTCTGCGCCGGCGATGCATCGGCATGCTGGTGCGGAAGTCATCGGCTGCGGATCGCCGTGGCGCGACACCCACGTCGAGATCGTGGACCCTGAAACGTTGTCGAGAGTGGCGGAGGGGCAAAGCGGAGAGATCTGGGTCAGAGGTCGCAGCGTCGCACATGGCTACTGGATGCGGCCGGAGTTGAGCCAACGCGTTTTCCAGGCGCAGATCGACGGTTCCGGCCCCGCCCACCTGCGTACCGGAGATCTCGGCTTCATGCTCGACGGCCAACTGTACGTGACCGGGCGACTCAAGGACCTGATCATCGTCAACGGCCGGAAGTACGCGCCGCAAGATATCGAAGACAGGTGCGAGCAAAGCCACGAAGCCTTGCGGCAAGCCGGCGGCGCCGCGTTCGGCATAAGCGACGAAGACGGCGAACGGCTGGTGGTGGTGTTCGAACTCAAGCGCGAATGGTTGCGACGCCATCCTGACTGGCCGGCCGTGCTCGGTTCGATGCGCGCATCGGTCAATGCCGAATACGGCTTGCCTGTGGCGGACATCGTGCTGATCAAACCTGGCGCGTTGCCGCGCACGTCGAGCGGCAAGGTACGGCGGATGCAGTGCCGGATGGACTACCTGTCCGGCGGGTTGGAGCGTGCCGCGTCGCATTGATATCGGCAGCTGATCGACCGCTCGTCGCGCGGTCATGCGAGTGCGTCTCAAAGGATTTGCTGTTTGTCACGTCGTTAGGTGGCTTTGGCGTTTTTTCTCAAGGTTGAGGAGCTGTGATTGATGAGCGCGCGCGAGCTGTGGCTGAAGGATGCATTGTCGGAACTGATGGACGTCGATGCGGCGCGTATCTCAGCGACGCAGACCTTTGCCGAGCAGGGCGTCGATTCGTTGATCGGTTTGCGCCTGACGCGCAAGCTCGAAGAGTCGCTGGGCATCGAGGTCGATCTTGAATGGCTGTTCGATCATCCCAGCATCCACGAACTGGCGCAGTTCCTGGACGCGCATTTCGGTGTGCTTGACGCCGAATCGGTGCGGCTGGGCCATGATCGCAGGATCGACGCATGAAGCACGATGCGCAGTCCGGGCCGTGGATGCCGCTGTCGGCTGCGCAACGCAGTCGTTGGTTCCTGTATCGGCTCAATCCCGACTCGCAGGGTGGCCACAACAATGCCTTCTCTGCAGTCGTCCACGGCCAACTTGCGGCGGACGATCTGTCGCACGCGCTTCGGCGGCTTGCGCTACGCCATCCGATGTTGCGCGTCCGCTTTCGAGAGGATGCCGGGGAAGTCGAGCAATCAGTGGCGCAGTCCGCAGACGTGCCGCTGATCCTTGACGATACCGACGCGCTCGACGATGAGGCGCTGTTGCAGCGCGTGCGGAACGATGCCGCGCAGGCCTTCGATCTTTTCCGGCAGCCGCCGATCCGTGCCGGCCTGTATCGCCGCGGGGACGGCACGCAGGTCCTGCTGTTGGCGTTCGATCATATCGCTGTCGATGGCTGGTCCTATTGGCGCTTGCTGGAAGAGCTGGGCGAGCTGCTTGGTGGGGAGGCTGCCGAGTGGGAGGACTCCGACTCCGCGGCCAGCTACGAGGGCTATATCCGCTGGCAGGAGCAGTGGTTGCAGAGCCCTGTAGCGCAGGCGCAGCGCGCTTATTGGAAAGACGCCCTGCGCGGTGCTGCGGAGAGCCTGCAGCTTCCGGCGGATCGGCCATCGGCAGCAGCCTCGGGCCAGTTTAGCGAGATCGTATTGACGATCCCGCATGCGTTGAGTCTTGGCCTGCATGCGCTGGGCAGGCGCCATGCGGGCACGCTTTACACGACGCTGCTGGCTGCCTACAAGATCCTGTTGCATCGCCATACCGGTCAGGACGACATCTCGGTCGGCTCGCCGATGCCGGGTCGCAGCCGTTCCGAATGGGACGGCGTGGTGGGCGACTTCGTCAATCCTGTCGTGCTGCGAACCTCGTTCGAGGATGACGCGAGCGTTGCGGACGTGCTGCGCATGGTGCGCAACACCGCATTGCGCGGGATGAAGAACCAGGACTACCCCTTCGCGCTACTGGTCGAAGATTTGCACCCCTTGCGCGTTGCAGGGCAGCATCCTTTCTACCAGACCATGTTCGTGTTCCAGAACGCCAGGCATGGCGGCGGCCTGCGTAGCTTGTGGGACGGAACCACGGCCGGTGGCCATGTGGCGTGGGGCGGCGTGGCGTTGGCCTCCTATCCCGCGTATCGCAGCGGTGCCAACGACGCCATTCCCCTGCTGCTCGAGACGATCGAATTGGAAGAGGGCGTGCGGTGCGCCTTCAAGTTCGACCAGGCGCTGTTCGAACGCCAGACAATCGAGCGCCTTGGCCTGTCTTGGCTCACTTTGCTGCATGGGCTTGTGGCCGACGATACGCAGCTGGTTGCGCGCTTGCCGCTGCTGCCGGAAGCGGAACGCGAGCTGGTGCTGCACGGGTTCAATGCGACGCAGGCGGCGTATCCGGAGGTGCCGATCCACATGCTGTTCCAGGCGCAGGCAGCGCAGCAGCCGCAGGTGATCGCACTGGAGTGCGGCGACCAACAGGTGAGCTACGGCGAGTTGAACGCCCGTGCCAACCAACTGGCGCACCGGTTGATCGAACTTGGCGTACGGCCCGATGACCGCGTGGCGATCTGCATGCCGCGCAGCGTGGACATGGTGGTGGGGTTGCTGGGCATCCTCAAGGCCGGCGGCGCCTACGTGCCGCTGGATCCGGCGTATCCGGCCGAGCGGCTGGCCTACATGCTGGCCGACAGCGCGCCGGTGGCGCTGCTGACGCAAGCAGCACTGGTGGAGACAGTCCGCGGGCTCCAGTCCGCCGAGACTGCGCTGGCCGTGGTGGCACTGGATGATGACGCCACACTGGTCGCGCAACCTGCACACGATCCGACCATCGCCGGGCTGACCGCCCGGCACCTGGCCTACGTGATCTATACCTCCGGTTCGACCGGGCGGCCGAAGGGGGTGATGATCGAGCACGCCAACGCGGCCAACCTGGTGGCGTGGGCGCAGGCGAGCTTCTCGGCCGAGCAGCTGGCGACGACGCTGCTGTCGACCTCGATCAACTTCGACCTGGCGGTGTTCGAGCTGTTCGTGCCGTTGAGCACGGGCCGCACGGTGCGACTGGTGGCGGACCTGGTGTCGGCCGGCGCAGCGCTGGCCGGGACGACGCTGGTCAACACGGTGCCCTCGGCGATCGCGGCGGTGCTGGACGGCAACGGGCTGCCGGCGTCGGTGACGACGGTGAACCTGGCTGGCGAGCCGCTGAAGCGTGCGCTGGTGGAGCGGGTGTTCGCGGCAAGCCAGGCGCAGGTGGTGGCGAACCTGTACGGTCCGTCGGAGACGACGACGTACTCGACCTGGACGGCGATGACGCGGGCGGACGGGTTCGTGGGCCATATCGGCCGGCCGATCGCCAACACGCAGGTGTACGTGCTCGATGTGCAGGGCGAGCCGGTGCCGATCGGGGTGGCGGGGGAGATCCACATCGGCGGTGCCGGCGTGGCGCGCGGCTACTTGAACCGTCCAGACCTGACCGCCGAGCGGTTCCTGGCCGATCCGTTCACCAGCGACGCCATGGCCCGGATGTATCGCACGGGCGACCTCGGTCGTTGGTTGCCGGACGGCACGCTCGAGTACCTGGGGCGCAACGACTTCCAGGTGAAGGTGCGCGGGTTCCGCATCGAGCTGGGCGAGATCGAGGCCCGGTTGGCGGCATGCGCAGGCGTGCGCGAGGCGGTGGTGCTGGCACGCGAGGACGTGCCGGGCGACAAGCGGCTGGTCGCGTACATCGTGCCGACGGACGGGCATGCGCTGGCAGTTGCCGCGCTGCGCGAAGCACTGTCGCAGGTGCTGCCGGAGTACATGGTCCCGAGCGCGTTCGTGACGCTGGCGGCCTTGCCGCTGACGCCGAACGGCAAGCTGGACCGCAAGGCGCTGCCGGCACCGGATCAGGCGGCGGTCGCCAGCCGCAGCTACGAAGCCCCAGTCGGCGAGGTGGAGCAGACGCTCGCAACGATCTGGCAGGAGTTGCTGGGCCTGGCGCAGGTCGGTCGGCACGACCACTTCTTCGAGCTGGGCGGGCACTCGCTGCTGGCGGTGCGGCTGGTGACGCGCGTGCGCGCGACGCTGGGCGTGGAGCTGGCCTTGCGCGAGGTGTTCGCACAGCCAGTGCTGGCGTTGCTGGCCAAGACTGTCTCCGCTGCCGCGGCCACGGTGCAGGAGGCGATCGTGCCGGTGGACCGTACCGGCGTGCTGCCACTGTCGTGGGCGCAACAGCGGCTGTGGTTCCTGGACCAGCTGGACCATGCCGCAGGCGCGGCGTACCACATCCCGGCGGCGCTGCGGCTGAGCGGTGACTTGGATCGTACGGCCTTACAGGCCAGCCTGGACCGGGTCGTGGCGCGGCACGAGAGCCTGCGCACGACGTTCGTCAGCGTGGAGGGTGAACCGCAGCAGGTCATCGCACCGGCGGACAGTGGTTTTGCCTTGGCCGAGCACGACCTGCGCGAGCTGGATACTCCTGCGCAGGAAGCGGCCATCGCCAAGCTGAGTCGTGCTGAAGCGCGTGCGCCGTTCGACCTGGCGCAAGGGCCACTGATCCGTGGCCGCTTGCTGCAACTCTCCGAGAGCGAGCACGTGCTGTTGGTGACCCAACACCACATCGTCTCCGACGGCTGGTCGATCGGGGTGTTGGTGCGAGAGGTCAGCGCGCTGTACAGCGCATTCCGGGACAGTGCGTCCGACCCCTTGCCGGCGTTGCCGGTGCAGTACGCGGACTATGCCGCCTGGCAGCGACGTTGGCTGCAAGGTGCCCCGCTGGAAGACCAATTGGCGTTCTGGAAAACGCAGCTACACGATGCGCCGGCGCTGCTGGAACTGCCGACCGACCGGCCACGACCGATGACGATGAGTTATCGCGGTGGCAATGTGTCCGTGTGCTTGCCGGCGGAGTTGGTCGGTGCCGTCCGTTCGCTGTCGCAGCAGCACGGCACGACGCTGTTCATGACCTTGCTGGCCAGCTGGTCGGCGCTGCTGGCGCGGTTGAGCGGGCAGGCGCAGGTGGTGATCGGCAGCCCGGTGGCGAACCGGCAGCGGGCCGAGATCGAGCCGCTGATCGGCTTCTTCGTCAACACACTAGCCTTGCACGTGGACCTGCGGGCCGACCCCAGCGTGGCCGAGCTGTTGGCGCAGGTCAGGACGACGACGCTGGGCGCGTATGCGCACCAGGACCTGCCGTTCGAGCAGGTGGTCGAAGCGGTGCAGCCCGCGCGCAGCCTCAGCCACAGTCCGGTGTTCCAGGCGATGCTGAGCTTGAACAACACGCCCAGCGAGGGGGCTCTGCAGCTGCCAGGCCTGGCGCTGGCGCCGGTAGAGACGGGCACGCCCAGTGCCCAGTTCGACCTGTCGCTGTCGCTGAGCGAGACGCCCGACGGGTTGTCGGGTGCGCTGGTCTATGCGGCCGACCTGTTCGAGCGCGCGAGCATGGAACGGCTGCTGGGGCATTGGCAGACGTTGCTGGCGGCGATGGTGGCCGAGACCACGCTACCGGTCAGCCGGCTGCCGTTGTTGTCCGCCGACGAGCGTGCGCAGGTGCTGCACGGGTTCAATGCGACCAGCATGGACTACCCGCAGGACACCCCGATCCACGCGCTGTTCCAGACGCAGGCCGCGCAACAGCCACAGGCAATTGCACTGGAGTGCGGCGACCAGCAGTTGAGCTACGGCGAGTTGAACGCCCGTGCCAACCAACTGGCGCACCGGTTGATCGAACTTGGCGTACGGCCCGACGATCGCGTGGCGATCTGCATGCCGCGCAGCGTGGACATGGTGGTGGGGCTGCTGGGCATCCTCAAGGCCGGCGGTGCCTACGTGCCGCTGGATCCGGCGTATCCGGCCGAACGACTGGCCTACATGCTGTCCGACAGTGCGCCGGTGGCGCTGCTGACCCAGGCGCAATTGGCCGGCACTGTGAAGGATCTCCATACCGCCGATGCAGGGCTAGCAGTGGTGGCGATGGACACGGACGCGGCACTACTTCAGCAACCGACGCACGATCCGGTCATCGCTGGACTCACATCGCGGCACCTGGCCTACGTGATCTACACCTCCGGTTCGACCGGGAAGCCGAAGGGGGTGATGATCGAACACGCCAACGCGGCCAACCTGGTGGCGTGGGCGCAGGCGAGCTTCTCGGCCGAGCAGCTGGCGACGACGCTGCTGTCGACCTCGATCAACTTCGACCTGGCGGTGTTCGAGCTGTTCGTGCCGTTGAGCACGGGCCGCACGGTGCGACTGGTGGCAGATCTGGTGTCGGCCGGCGCAGCGCTGGCCGGGACGACGCTGGTCAACACGGTGCCCTCGGCGATCGCGGCGGTGCTGGACGGCGACGGGCTGCCGGCGTCGGTGACGACGGTGAACCTGGCCGGCGAGCCGCTGAAGCGGGCGCTGGTGGAGCGGGTGTTCGCGGCAAGCCAGACGCAGGTGGTGGCGAACCTGTATGGTCCGTCGGAGACGACGACGTACTCGACCTGGACGGCGATGACGCGGGCGGACGGGTTCGTGGGCCATATCGGCCGGCCGATCGCCAACACGCAGGTGTACGTGCTCGGTGTGCAGGGCGAGCCGGTGCCGATCGGGGTGGCGGGGGAGATCCACATCGGTGGCGCCGGCGTGGCGCGTGGCTATTTGAACCGTCCCGAGCTGACCGCTGAGCGGTTCCTGGCCGATCCGTTCACCAGCGACGCCATGGCCCGGATGTACCGCACCGGCGATCTGGGTCGTTGGTTGCCCGACGGCACGATCGAGTACCTGGGCCGCAACGACTTCCAGGTGAAGGTGCGCGGGTTCCGGATCGAGCTGGGCGAGATCGAGGCCCGGTTGGCGGCATGCGCAGGCGTGCGCGAGGCGGTGGTGCTGGCGCGCGAGGACGTGCCGGGTGACAAGCGGCTCGTGGCCTATGTCGTGGCTGAAGAAGGCGCCGAACCGTCGGCCATGGCGCTTCGCGAAGCGCTGTTGCAGGTGCTGCCGGAGTACATGGTCCCGAGCGCGTTCGTGACGCTGGCGGCCTTGCCGCTGACGCCGAACGGCAAGCTGGACCGCAAGGCGCTGCCGGCGCCAGACCAGGCGGCGGTCGCCAGCCGCAGTTACGAAGCCCCGGTGGGCGAGGTGGAGCAGACGCTCGCAACGATCTGGCAGGAGTTGCTGGGCCTGGCGCAGGTGGGGCGGCACGACCACTTCTTCGAGCTGGGCGGGCACTCGCTGCTGGCGGTGCGGCTGGTGACGCGCGTGCGTGCGACGCTGGGCGTGGAGCTGGCCTTGCGCGAGGTGTTCGCGCAGCCGGTACTGGCGTCGTTGGCCAGGAGCGTCTCCGCCGCGGCGGCCACGGTGCAGGAGGCGATCGTGCCGGTGGACCGTACCGACGCGTTGCCGCTGTCCTGGGCGCAGCAGCGGCTGTGGTTCCTGGACCAGTTGGACCATGCCGCAGGCGCGGCGTACCACATCCCGGCGGCGCTGCGGCTGAGCGGTGACTTGGATCGTACGGCCTTGCAGGCCAGCCTGGACCGGGTCGTGGCGCGGCACGAGAGCCTGCGTACGACGTTCGTCAGCGTGGAGGGTGAACCGCAGCAGGTCATCGCACCGGCCAATATCGGGTTCGCGCTAGCCACGCATGACCTGCGCGAGCTGGATGCTCCTGCGCAGGAAGCGGCCATCGCCAAGCTGAGTCGTGCTGAAGCGCGTGCGCCGTTCGACCTGGCGCAAGGGCCACTGATCCGTGGTCGCTTGCTGCAACTCTCCGAGAGTGAGCACGTGCTGCTGGTGACCCAGCACCATATCGTCTCCGACGGCTGGTCGATCGGGGTGTTGGTGCGCGAGGTCAGCGCGCTGTACACCGCCTTCCGGGAAGGTGCGCCCGACCCATTGCCGGCGTTGCCGGTGCAGTACGCGGACTACGCCGCCTGGCAGCGGCGTTGGCTGCAGGGAGCCGCGCTGGAAGACCAGCTGGCGTTCTGGAAGGCGCAGCTGGGCGAGGCGCCGGCCCTGCTGGAACTCCCGACCGACCGGCCCCGACCGATGACGATGAGTTATCGCGGTGGCAATGTGTCCGTGCGCTTGCCGGCGGAGTTGGTCGGTGCCGTCCGTTCGCTGTCGCAGCAGCACGGCACGACGCTGTTCATGACCTTGCTGGCCAGCTGGTCGGCGCTGCTGTCGCGGCTGAGCGGGCAGTGGCAGGTGGTGATGGGTAGTCCGGTGGCGAACCGGCAGCGGGCCGAGATCGAGCCGCTGATCGGCTTCTTCGTCAACACGCTGGCCTTGCACGTGGACCTGCGCGCCGACCCGACCGTGGCTGAGCTGTTGGCGCAGGTCAGGACGACGACGCTGGGCGCGTATGCGCACCAGGACCTGCCGTTCGAGCAGGTGGTCGAAGCGGTGCAGCCGGCGCGCAGTCTCAGCCACAGCCCGGTGTTCCAGGCGATGCTGAGCTTGAACAACACGCCCAGCGAGGGGGCTCTGCAGTTGCCAGGCCTGGCCCTGGCGCCGGTGGAGACGGGCACGCCCAGCGCCCAGTTCGACCTGTCGTTGTCGCTGAGCGAGACGCCCGATGGGTTGTCGGGTGCGCTGGTGTATGCGGCCGACCTGTTCGATCGCGCGAGCATGGAACGGCTGCTGGGGCATTGGCAGACGTTGCTGGCGGCGATGGTGGCCGAGACCACGCTACCGGTCAGTCGGCTGCCGTTGCTGTCCTCCGATGAGCGCGAGCAGGTGCTGCATGGGTTCAATGCGACGCAGGCGGCATATCCGGAGGTTCCGATCCACACGCTGTTCCAGGCGCAGGCGGCGCAGCATCCGCAGGCGATCGCACTGGAGTGCGGCGACCAGCAGTTGAGCTACGGCGAGTTGAACGCCCGTGCCAACCAGCTGGCGCACCGGCTGATCGCGTTGGGCGTGCGACCCGACGACCGCGTGGCGATCTGCATGCCGCGCAGCGTGGACATGGTGGTGGGGTTGCTGGGCATCCTCAAGGCGGGCGGCGCCTACGTGCCGCTGGATCCGGCGTATCCGGCCGAACGGCTGGCCTACATGCTGGCCGACAGTGCGCCGGTGGCGTTGCTGGCCCAGGCGGCGCTGGTAGAGACGGTCCGCAGACTTCATTCCGCCGAGGCCGCGTTGGCCGTAGTGGCCTTGGATGACGATGCCACGTTGGCCGCACAGCCAGCGCAGGATCCCGTCATCGCTGGGCTGAGCGCACGGCACCTGGCCTACGTGATCTACACCTCCGGTTCGACCGGGAAGCCGAAGGGGGTGATGATCGAGCACAGGCATCTGGTTTCTTCGACTCTTGCCAGAGCAAGTGCGTATTCGAGATACGAACGTTTCCTTCTGTTGTCGTCCATTGCGTTCGACAGTTCGGTCGCCGGCATATTCGGCACCCTGCTCACAGGCGGGACGCTGATCGTATCGGATGGCGATGCCTGGCAAGATCCCGATGCCATTGCGGAGGACATCGAACGGCGCCGCATAACCACGTTGCTCTGTGTCCCTTCGCTCGCGCGATTGGTACTCGAAGGACTGAAGCGGGGCGACGAAAGAAGCCTCAAAGAGGTCATCGTGGCGGGTGAAGTCTGCCCTCCCGCTCTCCAAAAGATGGCCGAACGGTTCGTTCCGGAGCTGGTGCTGTACAACGAATACGGCCCCACCGAGGCCACCGTATGGGCGACGATGTACCGGTCGCGACCGGGTCAGGCGCGGGACTCGGTGCCCATCGGCCAGCCGATCGCGAATACGCAGGTCTATGTCCTTGGCCGCCATGGCGAACCAGTACCGGTGGGGGTGGCAGGAGAAATCCATATCGGTGGTGCCGGGGTCGCACGCGGTTACTTGAACCGGCCCGACCTGACCGCCGAGCGGTTCCTGGCCGATCCGTTCGTGGAAGACGCGAACGCTCGGATGTACCGCACTGGCGATCTGGGTCGTTGGTTGCCGGACGGCACGCTCGAGTACCTGGGGCGCAACGACTTCCAGGTGAAGGTGCGCGGATTTCGGATCGAGCTGGGCGAGATCGAGGCGCGGTTGGCAGCGTGCACCGGGGTACGCGAGGCGGTCGTGATCGCGCGCGAGGACGCAATGCAGGACAAGCGTCTCGTCGCCTATGTCGTCTCCCAGGCGGAAGAGCCGGTGTCGGTATCGGTACTACGCGAGTCGCTGCAGCGCGCATTGCCCGACTACATGGTTCCCAGCGCGTTCATCGTCCTGCCAGCACTGCCGTTGACGCCAAACGGCAAGCTGGACCGGCAGGCGCTGCCGGCGCCAGACCGGGCAGCGCTGGCCAGCCGCGCGTACGAGGCACCGATGGGCGAGACCGAGCAGACGCTTGCCGCGATCTGGCAGGAGCTGCTGGGCCTGGAACGGGTGGGGCGGCACGACCACTTCTTCGAGCTGGGCGGGCACTCGTTGCTGGCGGTGCGGCTGGCGACGCGCGTGCGTGCGACGCTGGGCGTGGAGCTAGCAGTGCGGAGCGTGTTCGTCGCTCCGACGTTGGCACTGCTGGCGAAGAGCGTCTCCACGGCGAGCCCGTCGTCGCAAGGTGCGATCCTGCCGGCGGATCGTGCCGGCACGCTGCCGCTGTCGTGGGCACAGCAACGGTTGTGGTTCCTGGACCAGCTCGACCATGCGGCGGGCGCGGCCTACCACATCCCGACGGCGCTGCGGTTGAGCGGCACGCTGGACCGCGCTGCGCTGCAGGCGGGTCTGGACCGGATCGTGGCGCGGCACGAAAGCCTGCGTACGACCTTCGTCAGTGTCGAGGGCGAACCGCAGCAGCGGATCGCACCGGCCAACGCCGGGTTCGCCATGGCCACGCACGATCTGCGCGAGCTGGATGCCACTGCGCAGGAAGTGGCGGTGGCCGAGTTCAGTGCCGCCGAAGCGCGGGCGCCGTTCGACCTGGCGCGTGGCCCCTTGATCCGCGGCCGCTTGCTGCAACTCTCCGAGCACGAACACGTGCTGTTGGTGACACAGCATCATATCGTCTCCGACGGTTGGTCGATCGGGGTATTGGTGCACGAAGTCGGGGCTCTCTATGCCGCCTTCCGCGAAGGTGCGCCCGACCCGTTGCCCGCGTTGCCGGTGCAGTACGCGGACTACGCGGTATGGCAGCGGCAGTGGCTGCAAGGCGAGGTGCTGCAGGAGCAGATCGGCTTCTGGCGCGACCAGTTGCGCGGCGCGCCGGCATTGCTGGAATTGCCGACCGATCGGCCGCGGCCAGCGGTGCAGCGCTATGCGGGCGAGCGCATCCCGGTCCACGTGACCGCTGAACTCACGGCGGCGCTGCGCGCAGCGTCGCAGCATCACGGCACCACCTTGTTCATGACCTTGCTGGCCAGCTGGTCGGTACTGCTGGCGCGGTTCAGTGGCCAGGACGAGGTCGTGATCGGCAGCCCGGTGGCGAACCGGCAACGGTCCGAGATCGAGCCGCTGGTGGGTTTCTTCGTCAACACGCTGGCCTTGCGCGTTGACGTGGGGGCTGACCCGACCGTCGCCGAGTTGCTGGCGCAGGTGAGAGCGACGACGCTCGCGGCGTACGCGCACCAGGACCTGCCGTTCGAGCAGGTGGTCGAGGCGCTGCAGCCAGAACGCAGCCTCAGCTACAGCCCGGTGTTCCAGGCGATGCTGGGGTTGAACAATACGCCTGCAGGTAGCGGACTGGATCTGCCAGGGCTGGCCTTGTCGGTGCTCGAAAACACGCAGAAGACCGCGCAGTTCGATGTGGCCTTGTCCTTGAGCGAAGTGCCGGAAGGGCTGCTGGGAGAAGTGACCTACGCCACGGATCTCTTCGACCGCGAAACCGTGGAGAGGATGCTAGGCTGTTGGACGACGTTGCTGGCGGCGATGGTGGCCGATGACGGCCAGACGGTGAGTCGCCTGCCATTGTTGTCGGAAGCAGAGCGCAGGAACGTACTGGCCGGATTCAACGCGACGCAGGCGGACTACCCGCACCAGCAGGTGGTGCACACGGTGTTCGAGGCACAAGCGGCGCAGCAGCCTGATGCCATCGCGGTGGAACATGACGGCCAGCGGCTGCGCTATGGCGAATTGAACCGGCGCGCCAACCGGCTCGCGCATCGCCTGATCGCACTCGGCGTACAGCCCGACCACCGCGTCGCGATCTGCATGCAGCGCAGCGTGGAGATGGTCGTCGCATTGCTCGGCGTCCTCAAGGCCGGCGGCGCCTACGTGCCGCTGGATCCGGCCTATCCCGCCGAACGCCTTGCCTATCTGCTGCAAGACAGCGCACCGTCCGTCGTATTAACGCAACGGTCGTTGGCGCTGCCGACCGCATCGGCGTCGGTGCCACGCCTGTACCTGGACGAAGAGGGCCTCGAGGAACTGGCGGGACAGCCGGAACACGATCCCGAGCCGGATGGGCTGAGTTCCCGCCACCTGGCTTATGTCATCTACACCTCAGGCTCGACCGGCCAGCCCAAGGGCGTTGCGATGCCGCACCGGGCGTTGCGCAACCTGCTGGCTTGGCAGAACAGGCCCGGTGCTGGCGCTGCCGTATCCGAGCGGGTCTTGCAGTTCTCCGCACTCGGCTTCGACGTCGCTTTCCAAGAGATCTTCTATACCTGGGGTTCGGGCGGGTGCTTGCTCCTGGTGGACGATGCGGTCCGGCAGGATCCTTTCGAACTGCTGCGCTTCCTCGATGCGCAGCAGGTGCAGCGGATCTTCCTGCCCTTCGTCGCGCTGCAAGGGCTCGCAGCGGCTGCGCAGCATGCTGGTACCACCTTGCCGGCGCTGCGCAACGTGGTGACGGCCGGTGAACAGCTGTTTGCGAATCCCGTGATCAAGGCGTTTTTCGAAAGAAACCCGACCTGCAGGTTGCACAACCATTACGGCCCGACCGAGACCCATGTGGTCACCGCGCTGAGCCTGGTCGGCACGCCCTCGGATTGGCCTGCACTGCCGCCGATCGGTCGGCCGATCGACAACGCGCAGATCTACCTCCTGGATGCGCACGGCGAACCGGTACCGGTAGGTGTGGCCGGCGACATCCACATCGGCGGCGTCAGCGTGGCGCGGGGCTACCTGCATCGGCCCGAGCTGACCGCGGAGCGGTTCCTGACCGACCCGTTCGCCGGCGATCCAACGGCCCGCATGTACCGCACCGGCGACCTTGGCCGCTGGTTGCCGGACGGCACCATCGAATACCTGGGGCGCAACGACTTCCAGGTGAAGATACGCGGCTTCCGGATCGAGCTGGGCGAGATCGAGGCCAGGTTGGCCGCCTGCGCCGGCGTGCGCGAGGCGGTGGCGCTGGCGCGCGAGGACATGCCGGGCGACAGGCGGCTGGTGGCGTACATCGTGCCGATGGACGAGCATGCGCCGGCGGTCGCCGCGCTGCGCGAGGCGCTGTCGCAGGCCTTGCCGGAGTACATGGTGCCGAGTGCGTTCGTGACGCTGGCGGCCATGCCGCTGACGCCGAACGGCAAGCTGGACCGCAAGGCATTGCCGGCGCCGGACCAGGCGGCGGTCGCCAGCCGCAGTTACGAAGCGCCGGTCGGCGAGATGGAGCAGGCACTGGCAACGATCTGGCAGGAGTTGCTGGGCCTGGAACGAGTCGGTCGGCACGACCACTTCTTCGAACTGGGTGGGCACTCGCTGCTGGCGGTGCGGCTGGTGACGCGCCTGCGTGCGGCGCTGGGCGTGGAAGTCGCATTGCGCGAGGTGTTCGCGCAGCCCGTGCTGGCGCGGCTGGCGCACGCGGCCTCAGCGGCAGCGAGGACGGTACAGGAAGCGATCGTGCCAGTGGACCGCGCAGGGGTGCTGCCGCTGTCGTGGGCGCAGCAACGCCTGTGGTTCCTGGACCAACTGGACCCTGCCGCAGGCGCGGCGTACCACATCCCGGTGGCGCTGCGGTTGAGCGGCACCCTGGACCAGATTGCGCTGCAGGCGAGCCTGGACCGGATCGTGGCGCGGCACGAGAGCCTGCGCACCGCCTTCGCCAGCGTCCAGGGCGAGCCGCAACAAGTGATCGCCGCGGCGGACATCGGGTTCGCCCTGGCCATGCACGATCTGCGCGGGCTGGATGTCGTCGCGCAGGAAGCGGCAGTGACCGAGCTGAGCGTCACCGAAGCGCGCGCGCCATTCGACCTGGCACACGGTCCCTTGATCCGCGGCCGGCTGTTGCAGCTCTCCGAACGGGACCATGTGCTGCTGGTGAACCAGCACCACATCATCTCCGACGGTTGGTCGATCGGGGTGCTGGTAGGCGAGATCAGTGCGTTGTACACCGCCTTCAGCCAGGGCCAACCCGACCCATTGCCGGCATTGCCGGTGCAGTACGCGGACTACGCCGCATGGCAGCGGCGCTGGTTGCAGGGCGCGGTGCTGCAGGAACAGCTCGCCTTCTGGAAGGAACATCTGCGCGGCGCGCCGGCATTGTTGGAGTTGCCGGCCGATCGGCCGCGGCCGGCGGTGCAGAGCTATGCAGGCGACGATGTCGAGATACGCCTATCCGGCGAGTTTGTCGCTGCATTGCGCGATTTCTCGCAACGCCATGGCACCACCTTGTTCATGACGTTGTTGACGGGGTGGTCGGCACTGCTGTCGCGATTGAGCGGCCAGGACGACCTCGTGATCGGCACCCCGGTGGCGAACCGGCAGCGCGCCGAGATCGAGCCGCTGGTGGGTTTCTTCGTCAACACGTTGGCCTTGCGGGTGGACCTGAACGCGGACCCGACCGTCGCCGAGCTGATGGCGCAGGTCAGGGCGACGACGCTGGGGGCGTATGCGCACCAGGACCTCCCGTTCGAACAGGTGGTCGAGGCGTTGCAGCCCGAACGCAGCCTGAGCCACAGCCCCCTGTTCCAGGTGTCGTTGGATCTGCAGAACACGCCACAGAGCGATTTCTGCCTGCCGGGGCTGACGCTGACAGCGCAGGAGACACAAAGCCCTACGTCGCAGTTCGATCTGTCCTTGGCGCTGCTGGAGGAAGGCGATGCCATTCGCGGGGTCCTGAAATATGCGACCGATCTGTTCGATCGGGCGCGGATCGAGCGATTGGCCGGGCACTTCGACATCCTGCTGCGGGCGCTGGTTTCCGATTCGCAGCTGCGGGTAAGCGAACTGCCGTTGCTGACCGATGCCGAGCTTCATCAGTTGCTGGTGGAGTTCAACGAGACCGAAAGGCCTTACCCGCACGATCGGTGCATCCATGCGTTGTTCGAGACGCAGGCCGCGGCCCATCCCAATGCCATCGCGGTGCTGTTCGAAGGGCAGCCGCTGAGCTATGGCGAGTTGAATCGGTGCGCGAATCGGTTGGCCCATCGCCTGATCGAACTCGGCGTCAAACCCGATACCCGGGTCGCGATCTGTGCCGAGCGCAATGCATGGATGGTGATCGGGGTGCTTGGCATCCTCAAGGCCGGCGGCGCCTATGTGCCGCTGGACCCTGCGTACCCGCCCGAACGCCTGGCCTACATGTTGGACGACAGCCGCCCCATCGTGCTGCTGACACAATCCAACCTCGGCGGCATCGCGCAGCGCTGCAGCGCCGACGCTGCGCGGATTCCGGTGCTGACGCTGGACCAGGACGAGACGCTGGCCCTGCAGCCGGAACACGATCCGGTCGTGGCCGATCTTGCGCCGAACCACCTCGCCTACGTGATCTATACCTCCGGCACCACTGGTCTGCCCAAGGGCGTGATGGTCGAACATCGTGGCCTGGTCAATTACGTGTTCGATGCGGTGAGCCTGTTCGGCATTGTGCCGACCGATATCGTGCTGCAGCAGAACTCGTTGAATTTCGACGTATCGGTGGAGGAAATGTTTCCGGCCCTGTGCGGCGGCGCCACCCTGGTGCCGACCAGCCGCATCTTCGGCGCCGCCAACGCGGATGCGGCCTTGCCGCTCACCGTGGTCCATATCACCGCGGCGCATTGGCACACGCTGGTCACGGAATGGCAGCGCGATCCGGGCAAGGCGCAGCGGGAACTGAAGAACCTGCGGCTGCTCAACGTCACCGGCGACGCACTGTCCACCCAGAAGCTGCAGGCGTGGGATGCGTTGCGCCCGGCATCGCTCAAACTCATCAACACCTATGGGCCGACGGAAACCACCGTCACCTGTACCGCCGCATACGTGCAATACGACGCGCTGAACGAGACGATGGCTAGCGTGACGATCGGGCGTCCATTGGCCAATACCCAGATCTATATTCTGGACGCAAAGCTGCAGCCTGTTCCGCTGGGCGTCGCCGGCGAGATCTACATCGGCGGCGACGGCGTCACCCGCGGCTATCTCAACAGGGACGAGCTGACGGCCGAACGCTTCCTGCGTGATCCTTTCAGCGCCGCGCCAGGCGCGCGCATGTACAAGAGCGGAGATCGCGCGCGCTACCGCGATGGCGGGCACATCGAATTCCTGGGACGCAACGATTTCCAGGTGAAGGTGCGTGGGTTCCGCATCGAGTTGGGGGAAATCGAGGTCAAGCTGGCAGCGTGTGCCGGCGTGCGCGAAGCGGTGGTGATCGCGCAGAAGGCGGCATCCGACGAAAAGCGGCTCATCGCTTATGTGGTGCCGCAGGAGGGCGTGGATCTTGCGGCGACCGCCCTGCGCGAAGAGTTGTTGCGGGATCTTCCGGAATACATGGTACCCAGCGCGTTCGTGACGCTGCAGGCCTTGCCGCTGACGCCGAACGGCAAGCTGGACCGCAAGGCGTTGCCGGCGCCAGACCAGACAGCGGTCGCCAGTCGCGCCTACGAGGCGCCGGTGGGCGAGGTGGAGCAGGCGATCGAGGCGATCTGGCAGGAGTTGCTGGGCCTGGAGCGGGCCGGACGCCACGACAACTTCTTCGAGCTGGGTGGGCACTCGCTGCTGGTGATCGGCCTGATCGAGCAGCTGCGCCAACGCGGGCTGAGCGCGGACGTGCGCAGCGTGTTCATGGCCCCGACGCTGAGCGCGCTGGCGGCGCATCTGGCGCTGGCAGCGCCGGCGATCAAACGCGGCGCGGTCCCGCCGAACCCGATCACGCCGGCGACTATCGCGATCACCCCCGAGCTGTTGCCGCTGGCGACCCTGACCCAGGCGGAGATCGACCGCGTCGTGGACAGCGTGCCCGGCGGCGTTCCCAACATCCAGGATATCTATCCGTTGGCGCCCTTGCAGGAAGGCATCCTGTTCCACCACCTGCTGGAAAGCGAGAACGGCGGCGACATCTATCTGCTGTGCACGATGGTGGCCTTCGATGGCCGCGAGCGGCTGGACGCGTTCCTGGGCGCATTGCAGCGGGTGATTGATCGCCACGACATCCTGCGCAGCGCGGTGCACTGGGAAGAACTGAACAAGCCGGTGCAGGTGGTCCAGCGCCGTGCGTCGCTGCCGGTCCACGAGTTGACGCTGTCGGCGGAGACGCCGGCGCAGGCGCAGCTGCTGGCGCATACCGATCCACGGCGGATGCGGCTGGATTTGCGGCAGGCCCCGATCCTGGCCGCCTACGTGGCGCGCGACCCGGCGACGGGCGAATGGCTGCTGGCCTTGCTGAACCATCACATCGTCTGCGATCACATCGCCCAGGACCTGATCCTGTCGGAGATCCAGGCGCTGCTGCAGGGCAAGCAAGCCACGCTGCCGGCGCCGATGCCGTATCGCGATTTCATCGCACGCATGTCGGCGGTCTCCGACGCCGAGCACGAGGCGTATTTCCGTGAGCAGTTGGGCGAGGTGGACGAACCGACGGCGCCATTCGGGGTGCTGGACGTACAGGCGGAGAGCAGCGGCGAGGTGGAGGAGGCGCGTCTGCGGCTGGACGAGGCGCTGGCGCAGCGGATCCGCGAAGCGGCGCGGCAGCAGGGGGTGACGCCGGCGGTGCTGTTCCACCTGGCCTGGGCGCAGGTGCTGGCGCAGTGCAGCGGGCGCGACGACGTGGTGTTCGGCACGGTGCTGTCCGGACGCATGCAGGAGACGGAGAGCACCGAGCATGTAGTGGGGATGTTCATCAACACCCTGCCGATCCGGCTGCAGCTGGCCGGATTGGGGGCGGCCGAGGCGGTCCAGGAGACCTATCGGCGCCTGAGCGCACTGCTGCCCCACGAGCAGATGCCGCTGGCGGTGGCACAGCGGTGCAGTGGCATCCAGTTGCCGCTGCCGCTGTTCACCGCGTTGCTCAACTACCGGCACAACTACGACTACGACAGCCCGGAAGCCAAGGCCTGGGTAGGCGTACGGGTGGTCAGCGACGAGATCCGTACCAACTACCCCCTGACCATGTCCGTCGATGACTTCGGGCAAGGCTTCGCACTGGTCGTTCAATGCGGCGCGAAAATCGATCCGGGGCGCGTAGTCCAGTACCTGGGGACCTCCATCCAGGCATTGGTTGCCGCGCTTGAAGAACGGCCGGCATCGCCGGTGCGCCAGCTGCAGACCCTGCCGGCCGCCGAGCGCACGCAGGTGCTGCACGGTTTCAACGCCACGCAGGCGGCGTATCCGCAACAAGCGTTGATCCATGGGCTGTTCGAGGCGCAGGCGGCGCGGCAGCCGGACGCGCCGGCGGTGGAGTACGACGGACAGGCGCTGAGCTATGCCGAGCTGAACCGCCGCGCCAACCGGCTCGCCCACCGGCTGATCGGCCTGGGCGTCAAGCCCGACGACCGGGTCGCGCTGTGCACCGAGCGCAGCGTCGAGATGGTGGTCGGCCTGCTCGGCATCCTCAAGGCCGGCGGCGCCTATGTGCCGCTGGATCCGGCCTATCCGGCCGAGCGGCTGGCCTACATGCTGGCCGACAGCGCGCCGATGGCGGTGGTCAGCCAGGCCGCGCTGCACGCGCAGCTGCCGATGCTGGCCACAGCAGCCGCGCCGCTGCTGGTGCTGGACGACCTGGCGCATGACAGCGCCGCACCGGCGCACGACCCGGTGGTTCCCGGGCTGAGCTCGCGGCACCTGGCGTACGTGATCTACACCTCCGGTTCGACCGGCCAGCCCAAGGGGGTGATGGTCGAGCACCGCTCGGCGGTGAACTTCTGGCAGGTGATGACGCAGACCACGCACCGCCATTGCCCCGCCAATGCACGGGTGGCGCTGAACGCGGCGTTCTCCTTCGACATGTCGCTGAAGGGGCTGCTGCAGCTGCTGTCCGGGCATTGCCTGGTGCTGATCCCGCAGGCGCTGCGGGCCAATGCCGCAGCGCTGGTGGCGTTCCTGGAACAGCAGCGGATCGATGCGGTGGACAGCACGCCCTCGCAGCTGGAGGCGTGGCTGGCGGCGGGGCTGCTGGCGCCGGGCGGGCAGCGTCCGCGCAGCGTGCTGCTGGGCGGCGAGGCGATCGGGCCGAACCTGTGGGAGCGGTTGCGGGCCTCCTCGGTGGTGGGCTTCCACAACATGTACGGCCCGACCGAGTGCACGGTGGATGCGACGATCGAGGACGTGGCGGTGTCGGCGGGCGGGCCGGCGATCGGCAAGCCGATCGCCAACGCGCGGATCTATCTGCTGGACGGGCAAGGGCAGCCGGTGCCGATCGGGGTGGCGGGGGAGATCCACATCGGCGGGGTGGGCGTGGCGCGCGGCTATCTGCACCGGCCGGAGCTGACCGCACAGCGGTTCCTGGCCGACCCGTTCGCGGGCGAGGCGCAGGCGCGGATGTACCGGACCGGCGACCTGGGCCGCTGGCGGGCGGACGGCACGCTCGAGTACCTGGGGCGCAACGACTTCCAGGTGAAGGTGCGCGGGTTCCGGATCGAGCTGGGCGAGATCGAGGCCCGGCTGAGCGCATGCGCGGGCGTGCGCGAGGCGGTGGTGCTGGCGCGCGAGGACGTGCCGGGCGACCAGCGGCTGGTGGCGTACCTGGTGGCGGCGGAAGGGGCCGAGCTGTCGGCGACGGCGCTGCGCGAGGCGCTGTCGCAGGCCTTGCCGGAGTACATGGTGCCCAGCGCGTTCGTGACGCTGGAGGCGCTGCCGCTGACGCCGAACGGCAAGCTGGACCGCAAGGCGTTGCCGGCACCGGGCCAGGCGGCGGTGGCCAGCCGCGCCTACGAGGCGCCGGTGGGCGAGGTGGAGCAGGCGATCGCGGCGATCTGGCAGGAGTTGCTGGGCCTGGAGCAGGTGGGACGCCAGGACAACTTCTTCGAGCTGGGCGGGCACTCGCTGCTGGTGATGCAGCTGGTGATCCGGATCCGCGAGCAATTCCAGGTCGACGTCGTGCTGAGAGCGCTGTTCGAGAAACCGACGCTCCTGGAGTTGGCTGCTGCCGTCGACGAGCTGCAGAAGGCGGTCTTTCTGGGCGATGAGCTTGAACTCATGCAGCGTGAGCTGGATTCGCTTTCCGAGGAAGAGCTTCGCGAGATGCTGGATCGAGAATCGATAAATGAATAAGAACAATGCTGCGCTGGAAGCGCTGAAACAGACCATCATCCAGAACCGGATGAGGCAGCGCATCGCGCTGCATGCCGAGGAAAGCAGGAAGCAAGGCATTCCGCGTGCGGACCGCAGCCTGGCCTTGCCCTTGTCGTGGGCACAGCAGCGGTTGTGGTTCCTGGACCAGCTCGATCATGCCGCTGGCGCCGCCTACCATTTGCAAGCCGCGTTGCGGCTGATCGGAAACCTTGACGTAACAGCGCTGCGGTCGACCCTGGACCGTATCGTGGCGCGGCACGAGAGTCTGCGCACCATGTTCGTCAGCGCCGAGGGCGAACCGCGCCAGGTCATCGCGGCGGCGGACCGCGGGTTCGCCTTGATCGAACAGGACCTGGGCGCGCTCGATCCTGTCGCGCAGAAGGCGGCGCTGGACGAATTGATCGCACGCGAGGCGCAAGCGCCCTTCGATTTGTTGAACGGCCCTTTGTATCGCGGCCACCTGTTGTCGCTGTCCGATCGCGAGCACGTCTTGCTGGTGACGCAGCACCACATCATCTCCGACGGCTGGTCGACCGCCGTGCTGGTACGCGAAGTCGGCGCGTTGTACAGCGCATTCTGCCAAGGCAGGCCGGACCCGTTGCCACCGCTGCAGATCCAGTATGCCGACTATGCCGCCTGGCAGCGGCAGTGGTTGCAGGGTGACACGCTGCAACAGCAGATCGATTTCTGGAAGAAGCATCTGAGCGGCGCTCCGGCACTGCTGGAACTGCCGACCGATCGGCCACGCCCTGCGCTGCAAAACTACGCAGGCGATGGCATCGACGTCAGCTTGACCGCGGAACTGAGCGCTGGCCTGCGTTCGCTGTCGCAGCGTCATGGCACGACCTTGTTCATGACCCTGCTGGCGGCCTGGTCGGTGCTGCTGTCGCGGCTGAGCGGACAGGACGACATCGTCATCGGCAGCCCGGTGGCCAATCGTTCGCGTGCGGAGATCGAACCGTTGGTGGGTTTCTTCGTCAACACGCTGGCGCTGCGGGTGGACCTGCGCGCCGACCCCAGCGTGGCCGAACTGCTGGCGCAGGTCAGGGCGACGACGCTGGAGGCCTACGCGCACCAGGACCTGCCGTTCGAGCAGGTGGTGGAAGCCCTGCAGCCCGAGCGCAATCTGAGCTACAGCCCGGTATTCCAGGTGCTGCTGAGCATGAACAATGCCGTTGGCGAGGAGGCATTGCATCTGCCCGGGCTTACCGCGGAAAAGGTCGATACGGCCTACAACAGCGCTCACTTCGATCTGGACCTGTCGTTCATCGACTCGGGCAAAGGGTTGACGGGCAAGTTCATCTATTCCACGAGCCTGTTCGATCGTGAAACGATTTCCAGGTTCAATGCGTATCTCGTGGCCGTCCTGAAAGCGATGGTGGCCGACGACGCGCAGACGGTGAGCCGTCTGCCGCTGTTGTCTTCCGCCGAGCGCACGCAGGTGCTGCACGGTTTCAACGCCACGCAGGCGGCGTATCCGCAGCAGGCGCTGATCCATGGGCTGTTCGAGGCGCAGGCGGCGCGGCAGCCGGACGCGCCGGCGGTGGAGTACGACGGACAGGCGCTGAGCTACGCCGAGCTGAACCGGCGCGCCAACCGGCTCGCCCACCGGCTGATCGGCCTGGGCGTCAAGCCCGACGACCGGGTCGCGCTGTGCACCGAGCGCAGCGTCGAGATGGTGGTCGGCCTGCTCGGCATCCTCAAGGCCGGCGGCGCCTATGTGCCGCTGGATCCGGCCTATCCGGCCGAGCGGCTGGCCTACATGCTGGCCGACAGCGCGCCGATGGCGGTGGTCACCCAGGCTGCGCTGCGCACGCAGCTGCCGATGCTGGCCACGCCGGCCGCGCCGCTGCTGGTGCTGGACGACCTGGCGCACGACGGCGCCGCACCGGCGCACGACCCGGTGGTCCCCGGGCTGAGCTCGCGGCACCTGGCCTACGTGATCTACACCTCCGGTTCGACCGGGCAGCCCAAGGGGGTGATGGTCGAGCACCGCTCGGCGGTGAACTTCTGGCAGGTGATGACGCAGACCACGCACCGCCATTGCCCCGCCAATGCACGGGTGGCGCTGAACGCGGCGTTCTCCTTCGACATGTCGCTGAAGGGGCTGCTGCAGCTGTTGTCCGGGCATTGCCTGGTGCTGATCCCGCAGGCGCTGCGGGCCAATGCCGCGGCGCTGGTGGCGTTCCTGGAACAGCAGCGGATCGATGCGGTGGACAGCACGCCCTCGCAGCTGGAGGCGTGGCTGGCGGCGGGGCTGCTGGCGCCGGGCGGGCAGCGTCCGCGCAGCGTGCTGCTGGGCGGCGAGGCGATCGGGCCGAACCTGTGGGAGCGGTTGCGGGCCTCCTCGGTGGTGGGCTTCCACAATATGTACGGCCCGACCGAGTGCACGGTGGATGCGACGATCGAGGACGTGGCGGTGTCGGCGGGCGGGCCGGCGATCGGCAAGCCGATCGCCAATGCGCGGATCTATCTGCTGGACGGGCACGGGCAGCCGGTGCCGATCGGGGTGGCGGGGGAGATCCACATCGGCGGGGTGGGCGTGGCGCGCGGCTATCTGCACCGGCCGGAGCTGACCGCACAGCGGTTCCTGGCCGACCCGTTCGCGGGCGAGGCGCAGGCGCGGATGTACCGGACCGGCGACCTGGGCCGCTGGCGGGCGGACGGCACGCTCGAGTACCTGGGGCGCAACGACTTCCAGGTGAAGGTGCGCGGGTTCCGGATCGAGCTGGGCGAGATCGAGGCCCGGTTGGCGGCATGCACGGGCGTGCGCGAGGCGGTGGTGCTGGCGCGCGAGGACGTGCCGGGCGACCAGCGGCTGGTGGCGTACCTGGTGGCGGCGGAAGGGGCCGAGCTGTCGGCGACGGCGCTGCGCGAGGCGCTGGCGCAGGCCTTGCCGGAGTACATGGTGCCAAGCGCGTTCGTGACGCTGGAGGCGCTGCCGCTGACGCCGAACGGCAAGCTGGACCGCAAGGCGTTGCCGGCACCGGGCCAGGCGGCGGTGGCCAGTCGTGCCTACGAGGCGCCGGTGGGCGAGGTGGAGCAGGCGATCGCGGCGATCTGGCAGGAGTTGCTGGGCCTGGAGCAGGTGGGACGCCAGGACAACTTCTTCGAACTGGGCGGGCACTCGCTGCTGGTGATCGGCCTGATCGAGCAGCTGCGCCAACGCGGGCTGAGCGCGGACGTGCGCAGCGTGTTCATGGCCCCGACACTGGGCGCATTGGCGGAACAACTCGTGCTGGCGGCGCCCGCGCTTCGGCGCAGCGCCGTGCCGCCGAATCCGATCACGCCGGCGACCTCGGCAATTACTCCCGAGCTATTGCCGCTGGCGACCCTGACCCAGGCGGAGATCGACCGCATCGTGGACAGCGTGCCCGGCGGCGTTCCCAACATCCAGGACATCTATCCGTTGGCGCCCTTGCAGGAGGGCATCCTGTTCCACCACCTGCTGGAAAGCGAGAACGGCGGCGACACCTACCTGCTGTGCACCGTGGTGGCTTTCGATGGCCGCGAGCGACTGGACGCGTTCCTGGACGCATTGCAGCGGGTGATCGATCGCCACGACATCCTGCGCAGCGCGGTGCACTGGGAAGAGTTGAGCAAGCCGGTGCAGGTGGTCCAGCGCCGTGCGTCGCTGCCGGTCCACGAGTTGACGCTGTCGGCGGAGACGCCGGCGCAGGCGCAGCTGCTGGCGCATACCGATCCACGGCGGATGCGGCTGGACCTGCGGCAGGCGCCGATCCTGGCCGCCTACGTGGCGCGCGACCCGGCGACGGGCGACTGGCTGCTGGCCTTGCTGAACCACCACATCGTCTGCGACCACATCGCCCAGGACCTGATCCTGTCGGAGATCCAGGCGCTGCTGCAGGGCAAGCAAGCCACGCTGCCGGCGCCGATGCCGTATCGCGATTTCATCGCGCGCACGCTGGCGGTCTCCGAGGCCGAGCACGAGGCGTATTTCCGTGAGCAGTTGGGCGAGGTGGACGAACCGACGGCACCATTCGGGGTGCTGGACGTGCAGGCGGACAGCGGCGGCGAGGTGGAGGAGGCGCGTCTGCGTCTGGACGAGGCGCTGGCGCAGCGGATCCGCGAGGCGGCGCGGCAGCAGGGGGTGACGCCGGCGGTGCTGTTCCACCTGGCCTGGGCGCAGGTGCTGGCGCAGTGCAGCGGGCGCGACGACGTTGTGTTCGGCACGGTGCTGTCCGGGCGCTTGCAGGAGACGGAAAGCACCGAGCAGGTGGTGGGGATGTTCATCAACACCCTGCCGATCCGGCTGCAGTTGGCCGGATTGGGGGCGGCCGAGGCGGTCCAGGAGACCTATCGGCGCCTGGGGGCGCTGCTGCCCCACGAGCAGACGCCGCTGGCGCTGGCGCAACGTTGCAGCGGCATCCAGCCGCCGTTGCCGCTGTTCACGACCCTGCTCAACTACCGCCACAGCCACGAGGTCAGCGAACCCGACGAGGTGGCGGCGAAGGTGTCTGCCTGGGAAGGCGTCTGGGTCGTGGATGGATTCGCGCGGACCAACTATCCGCTGACGGTATCGGTGGACGACCTGGGCCAGGGATTCGGGCTGGCGATCTGGTCGGCGCCAGGCATCGAAAGCGCGCGGGTAATGGGGTACATGGAACGGGCCATCGCCGCCCTGGTCCTGGCCCTGGCGGAAGATCCGCAATGCGCGCTCCAGCGCCTGGACGTGCTGTCGGCGGAGGAACGCGAGCAAGTGCTGTTCGGCTTCAACGCCACGCAGGCAGACTATCCGCAAGACCAGCCGATCCATGCCCTGTTCGAAGCGCAGGCGGCGCGGCACCCGGATGCGGTCGCCCTGGAATGCGCAGAGCAGCGGCTGAGCTACGCCGAGTTGAATCGTCGTGCGAACCGCGTGGCGCACCGGCTGATCGCGCAGGGGGTCAAGCCCGACGATCGCGTCGCGATCTGCATGGAGCGCAGCATCGACATGGTGGTCGGGCTGCTCGGCATCCTCAAGGCCGGCGGGGCCTACGTGCCGCTGGATCCGGCCTATCCGGCGGAGCGCCTGGCCTATCTGCTGGCCGACATCGCCCCGGTGGCGGTCCTGGTGCAATCGGCGTTGCGCGACAGCATCCCGGCGCAGGATTCGCTGCAAGGCAGGATCCTCGCACTCGAGGAGATCGAGTCCCAGGCGCTGACCAGGGATGCGCCCGATCCGGAGGTCGCAGGCCTGACGTCGCGTCACCTGGCGTACGTGATCTACACCTCCGGTTCGACCGGCCGGCCCAAGGGGGTGATGGTCGAGCACCGCAGCGTGGTGCGGTTGGTCGTCAACGATTCCTATGCCCCGCTCGGCGCAGACGATTGCGTCGGTCATTGCGCCAATCCGGCGTTCGATGCGTCCACCTGGGAGATCTGGGGAGCCTTGCTCAACGGCGCGCGGTTGCTGGTCGTGCCGCAATCGGTGGTGCTCGATCCGCAGGCGCTGAATCACGCCCTGGTCGAGGGCAAGGCCACGGCGCTATGGATGACCGCAGGTCTGTTCAACGAGTACGTGAACATCCTGGGCCTGGCCTTCGCCGGCTTGAAATACCTGCTGGTCGGCGGCGACGTGCTGGATCCGCGCAGCGTTGCGCGCGTCCTCAACGGCGCCTTGCCGCCCCGGCACCTGCTCAATGGTTATGGTCCGACCGAAACGACGACATTCGCGACCACATTCCAGATCGAATCGTTGCCGGACGCGACGCGCAGCATCCCGATCGGCCGGCCGATCGCCAACACGCAGGTGTACGTGCTGGGACAGCATGGCGAACCGGCGCCGGTCGGGGTGGCGGGGGAAATCCATATCGCCGGGCCAGGCGTGGCGCGCGGCTATCTGAACCTGCCGGAGCTGACCGCACAGCGATTTCTCGCCGACCCGTTCGCGGCCGACCCCGATGCGCGGATGTACCGGACCGGCGACCTGGGCCGCTGGTTGCCGGACGGCACGCTCGAATACCTGGGGCGCAACGACCTGCAGGTGAAGATCCGCGGTTTCCGCATCGAGCTGGGCGAAATCGAGGCCAGGCTGGCGGCATGCGCCGGCGTGCACAAGGCCGTGGTGATCGCGCGCGAGGACACAAGCGGCGACAGGCGGCTGCTGGCCTACGTGGTGCCGCAGCCGGGAACCGAGTTGTCGGCCGCTGCGTTGCGTGTGTCGTTGTCGCTCGCGTTGCCGGACTACATGGTGCCCAGCGCGTTCGTGACGCTGGAGGCGCTGCCGCTCACGCCCAACGGCAAGCTGGATCGCCAGGCGCTGCCGGCGCCGGACCAGGCGGCGGTCGCCAGCCGTGCCTACGAAGCGCCGGTGGGCGAGGTGGAGCAGGCGATCGCCGCGATCTGGCAGGACCTGCTGGGCCTGGCGCGGGTGGGGCGCCACGACCATTTCTTCGAGTTGGGCGGCCACTCGCTGCTGGCGGTACGGCTGGTGACGCACCTGCGCGTGGCGCTGGGCGTGGACGTCGCGCTGCGCGAGGTGTTCGCACAGCCGACGCTGGCGATGCTGGCCCGTACGGTGTCCAGCGCGGCCGCGTCCTCGCAGGGGGCGATCCTTCCGGTGCCACGCGGCGAGGCTTTGCCGTTGTCGTGGGCGCAGCAGCGGTTGTGGTTCCTGGACCAGCTCGATCACGCTGCGAGTGCGTCCTACCATATCCTCGCCGCGCTGCGCTTGAGCGGAGTCCTGGACCGGGCCGCGTTGCAGGCAAGCCTCGACCGGATCGTGGCGCGGCACGAAAGCCTGCGTACCACGTTCGTCAGCGGCGAGGGTGAGCCGCGCCAGGTCATCGCGGCGGCGGACAGCGGCTTTGCGCTGACCGAGCACGATCTGCGCGCCCTGGACAGTGCGGCGCAGCAGGCGGCACTCGACGAACTGAGCGTCACTGCGGCTCGAGCGCCGTTCGACCTGGCGCGCGGCCCCCTGATCCGTGGCTATTTGCTGGTATTGGCCGAGCGGGAGCACGTGCTGCTGGTGACCCAGCATCACATCATCTCCGACGGCTGGTCGATCGGCATCCTGGTGCGCGAAGTGGCGACGCTGTACGCCGCCTTCAGCCAAGGCGAACCCGATCCGTTGCCGCCGCTGCCGATCCAGTATGCCGACTATGCCGCCTGGCAGCGGCAATGGCTGCAGGGCGAAGTGTTGCAAACGCAACTGGACTTCTGGCGCACGCATCTGGCCGGTGCCCCGGCGCTGCTGGAATTGCCGACCGATCGGCCACGCCCGGCGGTGCAGAGCTATCGCGGCGACCGCGTGCCGGTGCGGTTGGGCGCCGAACTGAGCGCGGCGCTGCGGTCGCTGTCGCAACGGCACAACGTCACCTTGTACATGACGCTGCACGCGGCGTGGGCGATGTTGTTGGCGCGCTTGAGCGGACAGGACGAGATCGTCGTCGGCAGTCCGGTGGCCAATCGCCCACGCGCAGAGATCGAGTCCTTGATCGGCTTTTTCGTCAACACCCTGGCGCTGCGGGTGGACCTGCGTGCCGACCCCAGCGTGGCCGAACTGCTGGCGCAGGTCAGGGCAACGACGCTGGAGGCCTACGCGCACCAGGACCTGCCGTTCGAGCAGGTGGTGGAAGCGCTGCAGCCCGAGCGCAATCTGAGCTACAACCCCGTGTTCCAAGCCTGGTTGAATCTGAACAATGCGCCCAACGGTGGCGAACTGGATCTGCCGGGCCTGACCCTCGACAGCATCGACACCGAACAGCGGACCGCACGTGTCGATCTGTCCCTGTCCCTGACCGACATGCCTGCGGGATTGACCGGCAGCCTCGTCTATTCCTCGGACTTGTTCGAGCACGAGACCGTGCAGCGGATCGCGGGACACTGGTCGACCTTGCTCGAAGCGATGGTGGCCGACGACGCGCAGACGGTGAGCCGTCTGCCGCTGTTGTCTTCCGCCGAGCGCACGCAGGTGCTGCATGGTTTCAACGCCACGCAGGCGGCGTATCCGCAGCAGGCGCTGATCCATGGGCTGTTCGAGGCGCAGGCGGCGCGGCAGCCGGACGCGCCGGCGGTGGAGTACGACGGACAGGCGCTGAGCTATGCCGAGCTGAACCGTCGCGCGAACCGGCTCGCCCACCGGCTGATCGGCCTGGGCGTCAAGCCCGACGACCGGGTCGCGCTGTGCACCGAGCGCAGCGTCGAGATGGTGGTCGGCCTGCTCGGCATCCTCAAGGCCGGCGGCGCCTATGTGCCGCTGGATCCGGCCTATCCGGCCGAGCGGCTGGCCTACATGCTGGCCGACAGCGCGCCGATGGCGGTGGTCACCCAGGCTGCGCTGCGCACGCAGCTGCCGATGCTGGCCACAGCGGCCGCGCCGCTGCTGGTGCTGGACGACCTGGCGCACGACGGCGCCGCACCGGCGCACGACCCGGTGGTCCCCGGGCTGAGCTCGCGGCACCTGGCGTACGTGATCTACACCTCCGGTTCGACCGGCCAGCCCAAGGGGGTGATGGTCGAGCACCGCTCGGCGGTGAACTTCTGGCAGGTGATGACGCAGACCACGCACCGCCATTGCCCCGCCAATGCACGGGTGGCGCTGAACGCGGCGTTCTCCTTCGACATGTCGCTGAAGGGGCTGCTGCAGCTGCTGTCCGGGCATTGCCTGGTGCTGATCCCGCAGGCGCTGCGGGCCAATGCCGCAGCGCTGGTGGCGTTCCTGGAACAGCAGCGGATCGATGCGGTGGACAGCACGCCCTCGCAGCTGGAGGCGTGGCTGGCGGCGGGGCTGCTGGCGCCGGGCGGGCAGCGTCCGCGCAGCGTGCTGCTGGGCGGCGAGGCGATCGGGCCGAACCTGTGGGAGCGGTTGCGGGCCTCCTCGGTGGTGGGCTTCCACAACATGTACGGCCCGACCGAGTGCACGGTGGATGCGACGATCGAGGACGTGGCGGTGTCGGCGGGCGGGCCGGCGATCGGCAAGCCGATCGCCAATGCGCGGATCTATCTGCTGGACGGGCAAGGGCAGCCGGTGCCGATCGGGGTGGCGGGGGAGATCCACATCGGCGGGGTGGGCGTGGCGCGCGGCTATCTGCACCGGCCGGAGCTGACCGCACAGCGGTTCCTGGCCGACCCGTTCGCGGGCGAGGCGGAAGCGCGGATGTACCGGACCGGCGACCTGGGCCGCTGGCGGGCGGACGGCACCCTCGAGTACCTGGGGCGCAACGACTTCCAGGTGAAGGTGCGCGGGTTCCGGATCGAGCTGGGCGAGATCGAGGCCCGGTTGGCGGCATGCACGGGCGTGCGCGAGGCGGTGGTGCTGGCGCGCGAGGACGTGCCGGGCGACCAGCGGCTGGTGGCGTACCTGGTGGCGGCGGAAGGGGCCGAGCTGTCGGCGACGGCGCTGCGCGAGGCGCTGGCGCAGGTCTTGCCGGAGTACATGGTGCCCAGCGCGTTCGTGACGCTGGAGGCGCTGCCGCTGACGCCGAACGGCAAGCTGGACCGCAAGGCGTTGCCGGCGCCGGGCCAGGCGGCGGTGGCCAGCCGCGCCTACGAGGCGCCGGTGGGCGAGGTGGAACAGGCGATCGCGGCGATCTGGCAGGAGTTGCTGGGCCTGGAGCAGGTGGGACGCCAGGACAACTTCTTCGAGCTGGGCGGGCACTCGCTGCTGGTGATGCAGCTGGTGATCCGGATCCGCGAACGCCTGCAGGTGGACGTGCCTTTGCGGGTCCTATTCGAGCAACCGGTCTTCTCGTCACTCGCCGAGATGGTCGTCAATGAACAGCTGAAGCTCTTCTCGACATCGGACGTCGCAGCGGTCGAGGACGGATTGAGCGATCTATCCGAGGAAGAACTCCTCGCCCTGCTAGCCAACGGTGTCGACCATGAGCGCTGATCAAAGCCAGACCTTGCAACAATTGCGGCGCGCGGTTGCGCTACAGCAGCTTCGGCAGCGCGGCGACGCACCGCAGAGTCCGGCATCGGCGGCACCGATCCAGCCGGTCGACCGCCGTGCGGACCTGCCGCTGTCATGGGCACAGCAACGGCTGTGGTTCCTGGACCAGCTCGATCACGCCGCGGGTGCCGCCTACCACATGCCGACCGCGCTGCGCTTGCGCGGCGAGTTGAATCCCGCGGCGTTGCGAGCGAGTCTGGACCGGATCGTGGCACGGCACGAAAGCCTGCGCACCACGTTCGTCAGCGTGGACGGCACGCCACGCCAGGTGATCGCGCCGGAAGACAGTGGTTTCGCGCTGTTCGAGCACGACCTCCGTGCCCTGGACACCGCCGCGCGACAGGCTGAGGTTGCGCGACTGGGCAGCGAGGAGGCGCTTGCCCCCTTCGACCTGGCGAGCGGACCGCTGATCCGTGGCCGCCTGCTGCGCCTGGACGAAGACGAGCACGCCTTGCTGGTGACCCAGCACCACATCATCTGCGACGGCTGGTCGATCGGCGTCCTGGTGCAGGAAGTCAGCGCGCTGTACGCGGCCTTCAGCCAGGGCCAGCCCGATCCGCTGCCGCCGCTGCCGATCCAGTACGCGGACTATGCGGCATGGCAGCGACAGTGGCTGCAGGGCGACACGCTGCAACAGCAGATCGAGTTCTGGAAGAAGCATCTGAGCGGCGCCCCGGCACTGCTGGCCCTGCCGACCGATCGGCCGCGCCCGCCGGTGCAGAGCTACAACGGCGATCGCATGGAGGTGCATCTGAGCGCCGAACTGACGGCGGCGTTGCGTGCGCTGGCGCAGCGTCACGGCGTGACCTTGTTCATGACGCTGCTGGCGGGATGGTCGGCGTTGCTGTCGCGGCTCAGCGGACAGGACGACGTGGTGATCGGCAGTCCGGTGGCGAACCGGCAGCGCTCGGAAGTGGAGCCCTTGATCGGCTTCTTCGTCAATACGCTGGCATTGCGCGTGGACCTGAGCGCCGATCCGGGCGTCGCCGCGCTGCTGGCGCAGGTCAAGGCGACGACGCTGGGCGCATACGCGCACCGGGACCTGCCGTTCGAGCAGGTGGTGGAGGCGCTGCAACCCGAGCGCAGCCTGGGCCACAGCCCCGTGTTCCAGGCCATGCTGGCCTTGAACAACACCCCGCGCGGCAGCGATCTGCACCTTCCCGGCTTGGCGTTGTCCGCGATGCAGACCGTGCGGCATAGCGCGCAGTTCGACATCGCGCTGTCGCTGGCCGATGCGGAAGATGGCCTGTCCGGCAGCGCGATCTACGCGACCGACCTGTTCGACCGCGCCACGGTGGAGCGGATGCTCGGCCACTGGGTGACGCTGCTCACGGCCATGGCCGCCGACGACACGCAATCGGTCGGCTGCCTGCCGCTGCTGGATGCCCGCGAGCGCCAGCAGCTGCTAACGGCGTTCAATGCAACCGCGACAGCGACGTTTCCGCAGCAGACCCTGATCCATACGCTGTTCGAAGCGCAGGCGGCCAGCCATCCAGAGGCGATTGCCCTGGACTTCGACGGACTGCGCCTGAGCTACGACTCGCTGAACCGCCGCGCCAATCAACTGGCGCACCTGCTGAGGACCTTGGGGGTCCGGCCCGACGATCGGGTCGCGATCTGCATGGAGCGCAGCATCGAGATGGTCGTCGGCGTGCTCGGCACGCTGAAGGCCGGTGGCGCCTATGTCCCTCTGGATCCGGCGTACCCGACGGAGCGGCTGGCCTACATGCTGAGCGACAGTGCGCCGGTGGCACTGCTCACGCAGGCAGCGCTCGTCGATGAGCTGCCTGCAGTGAGCCTGCTGCGGACCCTGGTCCTGGACGCGGACGGCGACGATGCCGCACTGATCGCGCAACAGCCGCAAGGCGATCTCGATGCCGGCACGCCCGTGCTCGATCCGCGCCATCTGGCTTACGTCATCTACACCTCCGGTTCGACCGGGCAACCGAAGGGCGTGATGGTGGAGCACCGCAGCCTGTGCAACATGGCGGCGGCACAGGCCGCGATGTTCGAGGTCGGCGCGCACAGCCAGGTCCTGCAATTCGCGTCTTTCAGCTTCGATGCCAGCATCTTCGAGATGGTGATGGCGCTGTCCGCTGGCGCCTGCCTGCACCTGGCGGCGCGCGATGCGTTGCGTCCAGGCGCCGCATTGCTGGATAGCCTGCGCCGGCGGCGCATCACCCACGCCACCCTGCCGCCGTCGGCATTGATGGCGTTCGCCGCCGAGGATCTCGCCGACGCGGGAATGACGATCGTGGTCGCGGGTGAGGCGTTCCCCCCGAAAGCCTGCCAGTGGGCGGGCGGGAACCGCCTGTTCAATGCCTACGGCCCGACCGAGGCCACGGTATGGGCGACTGCCTACCGCTGCACGCCACAGGAGCGACAGGGTCCGGTTCCGATCGGCCGGCCGATTGCCAACACCACGGTCTATCTCCTCGGGCGAGATGGCGAACCGGTTCCGCTTGGGGTCGTTGGAGAGATCCATATCGGCGGTGCCGGCGTTGCGCGTGGCTACCTGAATCGACCTGACCTGACCGCAGACCGCTTTCTGCCGGACCCGTTCGCGAACGCGGCCGATGCACGGATGTACAGAACCGGCGACTTGGGACGCTGGTTGCCCGACGGGACGATCGAATACCTGGGCCGCAACGATTTCCAGGTGAAGATCCGCGGTTTCCGCATCGAACTGGGCGAAATCGAGGCGAAACTGGTGGCATGCGCCGGCGTGCGCGACGCGGCGGTGATCGACCGGGACGCTGCGGCCGGCGGCAAGGTGCTGGTGGCCTACGTCGTGCCACGGGATGGCGCGGATCCGACCGCGCTGGCGCTGCGCGAGCAGCTGCTGCACGATTTGCCGGACTACATGATCCCGAGCGCGTTCGTGCATCTGGCGGTGCTGCCGCTCACGCCGAACGGCAAGCTCGATCGCAAGGCGTTGCCGGCGCCCGACCAGACCGCGGTCGCCAGCCGCAACTACGAGGCGCCAGCGGGAGAGGTGGAGCAGACGATCGCCGCGGTCTGGCAGGAGCTGCTGGGCCTGGAGCGGGTCGGCCGCCACGACCATTTCTTCGAATTGGGCGGACATTCCCTGCTGGTGATCAGCCTGATCGAACGCCTGCACCAAGCGGGACTGGAAGTGCAGGTGCGTACCGTATTCGACGCCCCCACGCTGGGTGCGCTGGCGGCGCGGCTGAGCAGCGGCGCGGCGGGCGGCGGGCGCGTGCAGGTGGCAGCGAATCCGATCACCCCGCAGACCACCCGGCTCACTCCGGCATTGCTGCCTCTGGTGGAGCTGAGCCAGGACGCCATCGACGGCATCGTCGCCGGCGTGCCGGGCGGGGCGTCGAACATCCAGGATATCTATCCGTTGGCGCCTCTGCAGGAAGGCATCCTGTTCCATCACCTGCTCGGCGGCGAGGGCGATACCTACCAGTTGCGTTTGACGCTGGCGTTCGACGGCGAGCCGCGGATGCGCGGGTTCCTCGAACTGCTGCAGACGGTGATCGATCGCCACGACATCCTGCGCACCGCGGTGTTCTGGGAAGACTTGCCGCAGCCGGTGCAGGTGGTGCATCGGCGCGCGCCGCTGCGCATCGTGGAACTGGCCGCGGCCGCCGGCGAGCCGGCGCTGCCGCAGCTCATCGCGCAGACCGATCCGCAGCGGCTGCGGCTCGACCTGCGGCAGTCGCCGATGCTCGGCGCCTATGTCATGCACGATGCGCAGGCGGACGAATGGCTGGTGGCGTTGCTGAGCCACCACATGGTCTGCGACCACATCGGCCTGGACCTGATCTTCTCCGAGGTGCGGCAGTTGCTGCAGGGCAACGGCGAGCGCCTGCCCACGCCGATGCCGTATCGCAATTTCATCGCGCAGACCCATGCCGTCCCGGACACGGAGCACGAGGCCTATTTCCGCGAGCAACTCGGCGATGTCGAGGAGCCGACCGCGCCGTTCGGCATCCTGACCGCACGCGAGCATGGCCTGGCGCAACGCGAAAGCAGCCTGCAGTTCGACGATGCGCTGTCGCAGCGCATCCGCGACACCGCGCGCGGGCTCGGGGTGACGCCGGCGGTCCTGTTCCACGTGGCATGGGCGCAAGTCCTGGCCGAGTGCAGCGGAAGCGACGATGTCGTGTTCGGAACCGTGCTGTCCGGGCGGATGCAAGGTTCCGAGGCCGCCGACCGGGTGGTGGGCATGTTCATCAATTCGCTGCCGATCCGGATGCGGCTGGCGCCGATGACGGTCGCCGAGGCCGTCCGCGAAGCCTATGCGCGCCTGACCGAACTGCTCGCGCACGAACAGGCGCCGCTGGCGCTGGCGCAGCGCTTCAGCCGGGTGCCGCCGCAGCTGCCGTTGTTCACGGCGCTGCTCAACTATCGCTACAACCAGGGGAGCGGCAGCACCCAGAGCACGGCGTTCGACGCCGCGGGCTGGGAAGGCGTACGCATGCTCGCCAGAAGCAAGACGCATGGCAGCTATCCGCTGACGATGTCGGTGGAAGACTGGGGCCAGGCCTTGGGCCTGTCCCTGCTGTGCGTGCAGGACATCGACGGCGACCGGCTCATCCGCTACTTCGAGACGGCGATGCTCGCCCTGGTGGACGCGCTCGCAGACGCGCCGTCGATGCCGATCCGGCGCCTGCCGGTGCTGCCGCAGACCGAGCGGGAGCAGATACTGACCGCCAGCAGCGGAAGTCCGGCAGCGTTTCCGCAGCGCCGCCTGGTCCACGAACTGTTCCAGGCGCAGGTGCAGCGGAATGCGCACGCGCCCGCCCTGGTGTTCGGCGAACAGCAGCTCAGCTATGACGCGTTGAACCGGCGCGCCAACCAGTTGGCGCACCATCTGCGATCGCTGGGCGTGAAGCCGGATGCGCGGGTCGCGATCTGCATGGAACGCGGTATCGACATGGTGGTGGCGCTGCTGGCCGTCCTGAAGGCGGGCGGCGCCTATGTGCCGCTGGATCCCGGCTATCCGGCCGAGCGCCTGGCCGGCATCCTGAGCAGCGATCCGCCACTGGCATTGCTGACCGTCTCCGCGCTCGAGGACAACCTGCCGGCGCTGAGCCTGCTGCGGGTCGTGGTGGTGGACGACGAGGCGGCGATCGCACGCCAACCGGAGCACGATCCGGATCCGGCGGCCATCGGCCTGAGCGCGGATCATCTCGCCTACGTGATCTACACCTCCGGTTCGACCGGCCAGCCGAAGGGCGTCATGGTGCCGCATCGCAGCGTGGCGAACTATCTCGCGCATGCGCATGCGGCCTATCTGCACGACGACGTGCGCGGCGCCGTGGTCGCCACGCCGTTGGGTTTCGATGCGACGGTGACCACGCTATTGGCGCCGTGGTTGGCCGGAAAGCCGGTCGTGCTGCTGCCTGAGGACAGTCAGCAATGCCTGGCGGAGGCACTGCGCTACTGCATGCTCCCCGATCCTTGGCTGTTCAAGCTGACGCCCGTCCACCTGGACGTGCTGGCCAGCCTGATGGATGCGCCGCCCGTGGCCACGCCGCATCGCCTGGTGGTCGGCGGCGAGCAGCTGAGCGTGCGCACGCTGCGCCGGTTTCGCGAACGCGTGCTTCCGCATGCCATCGTGGTCAACGAGTACGGCCCGACGGAAGCGACCGTGGGCTGCACGACCTTCTTCAGCGATGGCCAGGGCGAGGACGCGCTGCGCGAGAGCGTGCCGGTCGGCCGCCCGATCGCCAACACGCGCCTCTACCTCCTGGGCACGAGCGGCATGCCGGTGCCGGTCGGCGTCGCCGGCGAGATCCACATCGGCGGCGCGGGCGTGGCGTGCGGATATCTGAATCGTCCGGAGCTGACCGCCGAACGGTTCCTGCCGGATCCGTTCGGCGTCGATCCCGATGCCCGCATGTACCGGACTGGCGACCTGGGCCGCTGGTTGCCGGACGGCAATCTGCAGTTCCTGGGGCGCAACGATTTCCAGGTCAAGATCCGGGGTTTCCGTATCGAACTGGGCGAGATCGAGGCCAAGCTGGCCGCGTGCGCAGGCGTGCACGAGGCGGTGGTGGTCGCCCAGGCGGACGCGTCCGGCGATACGCGCCTGGTGGCCTACTTGGTGCCCGAGGAAGACGACGAGGTGCAGGTAGGCGCGCTGCGCAACAGCCTGTTGCGCAGCCTGCCCGAATACATGGTGCCGAGCGCGTTCGTGACGCTGGCCGCGCTGCCGCTGACGCCCAACGGCAAGCTGGACCGCAAGGCCCTGCCGGCGCCGGACCAGGCCGCGGTGGCCAGCCACGCCTACGAGGCGCCGGTCGGCGAGCTCGAGCAGGCGATCGCGGCGATCTGGCAGGACCTGCTGGGCCTGGAGCGGGTGGGGCGCCACGACCACTTCTTCGAACTGGGCGGTCACTCGCTGTTGGCGGTACGGCTGGTGACGCGGCTGCGCGCGACGCTGGGCGTGGACGTGACGCTGCGCGAAGTGTTCGCGCAACCGACGCCGGCATTGCTGGCGGAAATCGTCGCGGCCGCCTCGGCATCGTCGCAAGCGGCGATCGTGCCGGTCGACCGCAGCGGCGCGCTGCCGCTGTCGTGGGCGCAGCAGCGGCTGTGGTTCCTGGACCAGTTGGACCATGCGGCAGGCGCGGCCTACCACATCCCCGCAGCCCTGCGTTTCAGCGGAACCCTGGACCGCGCGGCCTTGCAAGCGAGCCTGGACCGGATCGTGGCGCGGCACGAGAACCTGCGCACCACCTTCGTCAGCGTGGAGGGCGAACCGCGCCAGGTGATCGCCCCGGCGGACATTGGCTTCCAGCTGATCGAGCACGACCTGCGCCATCTGCAGGCCGACGCGCAGGAAGCCGCGATCGCCGAACTGAGCCTGGGCGAAGCGCGCGCGCCGTTCGACCTGGCGCGCGGTCCGCTGGTCCGCGGCCGCCTGCTGGTACTCGCCGAACAGGAACATGCGCTGCTGGTGACCCAGCACCACATCGTCTCCGACGGCTGGTCGATCGGGGTGCTGGTGCGCGAGTTCAGCGCCTTGTACACCGCCTTCCACCAGGGCCTGGCCGATCCGCTGCCGCCGCTGCCGATCCAGTATGCCGACTACGCGGCGTGGCAACGGCAGTGGCTGCAGGGCGAGGTGCTGCAGGAGCAGATCGATTTCTGGCGCCGGCATCTGTCGGGGACACCGGCGCTGCTGGAACTGCCGACCGACCGGCCGCGTCCGGCGGTGATGAGCTACGCCGGCGACAGCGTGCCGGCGCGCGTGCCGCACGAACTCAGCATCGGTCTGCACGACTTGGCGCAGCGCCATGGCGTCACCTTGTTCATGGTCTTGCTGGCTGGGTGGGCGGTCCTGCTGTCGCGCCTGAGCGGCCAGGACCAGGTGGTGATCGGCAGCCCGGTGGCGAACCGGCAACGCGCCGAGATCGAGCCGCTGATCGGCTTCTTCGTCAACACCCTGGCGTTTCGCATCGATCTGGGCGCGGATCCGAGCGTGGCCGAGCTGTTGGCGCAGGTCAGGACGACCACGCTCGATGCCTACGCGCACCAGGATCTGCCGTTCGAGCAGGTGGTCGAGGCGTTGCAGCCGGAGCGCAGCCTGAGCCACAACGCGGTATTCCAGGCGGCGCTGAGCCTGAACAATACGCCCGGCGACGACGGCCTGGATCGCCTGCCGGACCTGACGCTGTCCGCGGTCGAAGGAACGCAACGCACCGCGCGCTTCGATCTTTCCCTGTCGATGGTGGACACCGCGGAAGGCCTGGTCGGAGGCGTGGTGTACGCCACCGACCTGTTCGACCGCAGCACCATGCAACGCATGCTCGGCCACTGGGTGACGCTGCTGGAGGCGATGGTGGCGGACGATGCGAGGGCGGTCGGCAGCCTGCCTCTGCTGACGCCGGTAGAGCAGGAGCAACTGCTCGGCCAGTTCAACGCCGCCCCGGCGTACGTCCGTCAGGGGCAACTGGTCCACGCGGCCTTCGAAGCATGCGCTGCACGGCAGCCGGATGCGATCGCGGTGGAATTCGCCGGCCAGCACCTGAGCTATGCCGAATTGAATCGCCAGGCGAACCAGGTGGCGCACCGCCTGATCGAGCTCGGAGTGAAGCCGGACGATCGCGTGGCGATCTTCGTCGAACGCAGCCTGGCGGTCTTCGCCGGCGTGCTGGGAATCATGAAGGCAGGCGGCGCCTATGTGCCGCTGGATCCGCTGCATCCCGCCGAGCGCCTGGCCTACATGCTCGCCGACAGCGCACCGGTTGCGGTTCTGAGTCAATCGGCGCTGCAGGCGCGGCTGCCGTTGCTGCGCTCGTTGGACGTTCCCTTGCTCGCGCTCGACAGCGACGTCGCTGCGGCGCCGCCTGGGCATGCGCTGGACCCGCAGGTACAGGGGCTGACTCCGCGGCACCTGGCCTACGTGATCTACACCTCCGGTTCGACCGGACAACCCAAGGGCGTGATGGTCGAGCACGCGTCCGTCATGAACCTGCAGATGGAGCTGGAGCGCTCGATCTTTTCCGGGCTGTCCGCGCACGACCGGGTCGGATTGAATGCCTCGCTGTCGTTCGATGCATCGGTCAAGTCGCTGTTGCAGCTGTTGTCCGGCCGCTGCGTCGTGCTGATCCCGCAGGACGTGCGTGCGGACGCGCGCGTGCTGCTGGATTTCCTGAGCCGGCATCGGATCGATGCCTTCGATTGCACCCCGGCGCAACTGGAGTCCATGCTGGCCGAAGGCCTGCTGGAAACCACGGCATACCGTGCCAAGGCGGTCTTGATCGGCGGCGAACCGATCGCTGTGGGCATGTGGCGGCGCTTGCGCGGCTCGGAGGCGACGCGGTTCTTCAACGTCTATGGCCCCACCGAATGCACGGTGGACAGTTCGCTGGCGCTCATCAACGGCAGCGCGGATCGGCCACAGATCGGCCGGCCGCTGGCCAACGTCCGCATCTACATCCTCGATGCGCAGCGGCAACCGGTCCCGATCGGCGCGCCAGGCGAGCTCTATATCGGCGGGGTCGGCGTGGCACGCGGCTACCTGAACCGTCCGGAGCTGACCGAAGAGCGCTTCCTCGCCGATCCTTTTGCCAATGCTGCCGATGACGCCGATGCCAGGATGTACAGGACCGGCGATCTCGGCCGCTGGTTGCCGGACGGCACGATCGAGTACCTGGGCCGCAACGATTTCCAGGTGAAGATCCGTGGCTTCCGCATCGAGCTCGGCGAGATCGAGACGAAGCTGGCGGCCTGCGCAGGGGTGCGCGACGCTGCGGTGCTCGCGCGCGAGGACGCCACCGGCGAAAAGCGGCTGGTCGCCTACCTGGTGCCGCGTGCCGGCAGCGAACTCTCGTTCGCGGAACTGCGCGAAAGCCTGCTGCGCGAATTGCCCGAGTACATGGTGCCTGCCGCGTTCGTGACCTTGGCGTCGTTTCCGCTGACGCCGAACGGCAAGCTGGACCGCAAGGCGCTGCCGGAACCCGACCAGGCCGCGGTCGCCAGCCGCCCATACGAAGCGCCGATCGGCGAGGCCGAGCAAGCCATCGCCGCGATATGGCAGGAGTTGCTGGGAGTGGAGCGGGTCGGCCGCCACGACCACTTCTTCGAACTCGGCGGGCATTCGCTGCTTGCGGTGCGGGTCGTGGTTCGGCTCAAGGAGGCCTTGCAGGTGGAGATGGACCTGCGTGACGTTTTCGTTTCGCCACAGCTGTCGACGTTGGCCGCCATCATGGTCGAACGCCAGTTCGCCCAATTCGACGAGTCGGATCTGCTGAGCATGCTGGCATCCATCGACGAAACGCCGGCCGCGCAGTGAAAGCCAGCCGATGAACCCGCTTCGCGCTGACGCTGCCTACCCCTGCCTGCGCCGCCAGCCGTCCGCGCGGGCGGCTGGCCGGCGGCGCAGCCAGAGCGTGATCTTGCGGTCCTCTCGTCGTCCGCGATCGGCGGCCGGGTGGTTCGCACAGTGCCGGATGGCGCGGCGCTTGGAAGGGTCTGCATCGGAATTCGCAAGGACACCTGCAAACAAGGTCAAGAGATGGAACGCACTGCGCTGAAGAATCTTTCCATTGCGGAGAAGGAACGCCTGCTGAAGCTGGCCCGGGCGAAGCTGGCACCGCACTACGTCGCGACCTCGCCGATCCGGCCGGTGGATCGCGGCGGCGTGCTGCCGCTGTCGTGGGCGCAACAGCGGCTGTGGTTCCTGGACCAGTTGGACCATGCCGCGGGCGCTGCTTATCACATCCCGGCTGCGCTGCGCTTGAGCGGCGCCCTGGATCGTGCCGCCTTGCAAGCGAGCCTGGATCGAATCGTGGCGCGGCACGAGAACCTGCGCACGACCTTCGTCAGCGTGGAGGGCGAACCGCGGCAGGCGATCGCCGCGGCGGACAGCGGTTTCGCGCTGACCGAGCACGACCTGCGTGGCCTGGATGCCACGGCGCAGGAATCGGCGGTGGCCGAGCTGAGCTTGCGCGAAGCGCGCGCGCCGTTCGACCTCGCGCAAGGGCCGCTGATCCGTGGCCGCTTGCTGGTGTTGTCCGAGCGCGAACATGTGTTGCTGGTGACCCAGCACCACATCGTCTCCGACGGCTGGTCGATCGGCGTGCTGGTGAAGGAAGTCGGCGCCCTTTATGCCGCTTTCAGCCAGGGCCGGTCGGACCCGTTGCCGCCGCTGCCGATCCAGTATGCCGACTACGCGGCCTGGCAACGGCAATGGCTGCAGGGCGAGGTGCTGCAAGGGCAGATCGACTTCTGGCGCAAGCAGCTGTCCGGCGCGCCGGCGTTGCTGGAGCTGCCGACCGACCGGCCACGCCCCGCCGTGCAGAGCTATCGCGGCGATCGCAGTTCGCTGCGCTTGTCGCGCGGATTGAGCGACAAGTTGCGCGCCTTGTCGCAGCGTCACGGCACCACGCTGTTCATGACGCTGCTCGCTGGCTGGTCGGTGCTGCTGTCGCGGCTGAGCGGGCAGACCGACCTGGTGATCGGCAGCCCGGTGGCGAACCGGCAGCGGGCCGAGATCGAGCCGCTGGTGGGTTTCTTCGTCAACACGCTGGCCTTGCGCGTGGACCTGGGCGCCGACCCGACCGTCGCCGAGCTGCTGGCGCAGGTCAGGGCGACGACGCTGGGCGCGTATGCGCACCAGGACCTGCCGTTCGAGCAGGTGGTCGAAGCGGTGCAGCCGGCGCGCAGCTTCAGCCACAGCCCGGTGTTCCAGGTGCTCCTGGTCCTGAACAATACGCCGGGGGGAGAGGGGACGGCGCCATTGCCGGATCTGACCCTGGCGACCGTGGAGACGGTGCAACAAACCGCGCAGTTCGATCTCGCCCTGTCGCTGGCCGACAGCGCCGACGGGCTGGTGGGCGGGGCGATCTATGCCACCGATCTTTTCGACGGCAGCACCATCGAGCGGATGCTCGGGCATTGGGTGACGCTGCTCGAGGCGATGGTCGCCGACGATGCGCAACCGGTGACGCGTCTGCCGTTGCTGACTGCCGCCGAGCGCGAGCAGGTAGTGGCCGGCTTCAATGCGACCCGCGCGCCCTATCCGCAGGAGGCCTTGGTCCATGCATTGTTCGAAGCGCATGCGGCGCGGCAACCGCATGCGATCGCACTCGAATGCGAAGGCACGGGCCTGAGCTACGGCGAACTTAACCGCCGCGCGAACCTGATCGCGCATCGCTTGATCGAACTGGGCGTCGGACCCGACGATCGTGTCGTTCTCTGTGCGCAGCGCGGCATCGCGCTGGCAGCAGGCATGCTCGGCGTGCTGAAGGCCGGCGGCGCCTACGTTCCGCTGGACCCCGCGCTCCCGTCCGACCGCCTGGCGTACATGCTGGAAGACATCCGGCCGGCCGCATTGTTGACCGATGCGGCGCTGCGCGACGCCATGCCGGTACTGGGTACGGCCGCGTGTCCGTTGCTCGTGTTCGACCAGATCGAGTCCTCGTCGGTGCCTCGGCACGCCTCCGATCCGGTGGTGGATGGGTTGACCTCGCGTCACCTGGCCTACGTGATCTACACCTCCGGATCCACAGGCAAGCCGAAGGGGGTGATGGTCGAGCACCGCAATGTGGTGCACCTGACCATCGACAACCCGGATGTGCCGATCGTGCCGAGCGATTGCGTGGGCCATTGCTCCAACCCGGCATTCGACGCGTCGACATGGGAGATCTGGGGCGCCTTGCTCAATGGAGCGCGCTTGCTGGTGATCCCCCAGCCGGTGCTCATGGACCCACAGGCGCTCGGCGAAGCGCTGCGCGAGGGACAGGCGACATTGCTGCTGCTGACGGTCGGGCTGTTCAACGAATACGTGAATGCATTCGGCCTGTCGTTCGCGGGCCTGAAGTATCTGTTGATCGGCGGCGACGTACTGGATCCACGCAGCGTTGCCCGGGCCCTGCAAGGTCCTTCGCCTCCTGCGCACCTGCTGAATTGCTATGGCCCAACCGAAGCCACGACGTTCGCGACCACCTATCGCGTCGCCTCGGTGTCGGAGGGAATGCACAGCATCCCGATCGGCCGGCCGATCGCCAACGCGCAGGTCTATGTGCTCGATGCGCGAGGCGAGCCGATGCCGATCGGGGTCGCGGGGGAGCTGCATATCGGCGGCGCTGGCGTGGCACGCGGCTACTTGCACAGGCCGGAATTGACGGCGGAGCGCTTCCCTGGCGACCGCTTCGCGAAGGATCCCGGTGCCCGGATGTACCGCACCGGCGATCTGTGCCGGTGGCGGCCGGACGGCACGCTCGAGTACCTGGGCCGCAACGATTTCCAGGTGAAGGTGCGCGGGTTCCGGATCGAGCTGGGCGAGATCGAGGCCCGGTTGGCGGCATGCGCAGGCGTGCGCGAGGCGGTGGTGCTGGCGCGCGAGGACGTGCCGGGTGACAAGCGACTCGTGGCCTACGTGGTGCCGCAGGACGGCCATGTGTTGGCGGTTGCTGCGTTGCGCGAGGCGCTGTCGCAGGTCTTGCCGGAGTACATGGTTCCGAGCGCGTTCGTGACGCTGGCGGTCTTGCCGCTAACGCCGAACGGCAAGCTGGACCGCAAGGCGCTGCCAGCGCCGGACCAGGCGGCGGTCGCTAGCCGCAGTTATGAAGCGCCAGTGGGCGAGGTGGAGCAGGCGCTCGCAACGATCTGGCACGAGTTGCTGGGCCTGGCGCAGGTCGGTCGGCACGACCACTTCTTCGAGCTGGGCGGGCACTCGCTGCTGGCGGTGCGGCTGGTGACGCGCGTGCGCGCGACGCTGGGCGTGGAGCTGGCCTTGCGCGAGGTGTTCGCACAGCCAGTGCTGGCGTTGCTGGCCAAGACTGTCTCCGCTGCCGCGGCCACGGTGCAGGAGGCGATCGTGCCGGTGGACCGTACCGGCGTGCTGCCACTGTCGTGGGCGCAACAGCGGCTGTGGTTCCTGGACCAGCTGGACCATGCCGCAGGCGCGGCGTACCACATCCCGGCGGCGCTGCGGCTGAGCGGTGACTTGGATCGTACGGCCTTACAGGCCAGCCTGGACCGGGTCGTGGCGCGGCACGAGAGCCTGCGCACGACGTTCGTCAGCGTGGAGGGTGAACCGCAGCAGGTCATCGCACCGGCGGACAGTGGTTTTGCCTTGGCCGAGCACGACCTGCGCGAGCTGGATACTCCTGCGCAGGAAGCGGCCATCGCCAAGCTGAGTCGTGCTGAAGCGCGTGCGCCGTTCGACCTGGCGCAAGGGCCACTGATCCGTGGTCGCTTGCTGCAACTCTCCGAGAGTGAGCACGTGCTGTTGGTGACCCAGCACCATATCGTCTCCGACGGCTGGTCGATCGGGTTGCTGGTGAAGGAAGTCAGCGCGCTGTACACCGCCTTCCGGGACGGGGCGTCCGACCCATTGCCGGCGCTGCCGGTGCAGTACGCGGACTACGCCACCTGGCAGCGGCGTTGGCTGCAGGGCGCCGCGCTGGAAGACCAATTGGCGTTCTGGAAAACGCAGCTGCACGATGCGCCGGCGCTGCTGGAACTGCCGACCGACCGGCCACGGCCGGCCGTCCAGAGTTATCGCGGCGCGCGTATCGCGGTGCGCGTGCCGCAGGCGCTGAGCGAGCAGTTGCAGCGCCTGTCGCAGCAGCACGGCACGACGTTGTTCATGACCTTGCTGGCCAGCTGGTCGGCATTGCTGGCGCGGCTGAGCGGACAGGGGCAGGTGGTGATCGGCAGCCCGGTGGCGAACCGGCAGCGGGCCGAGATCGAGCCGCTGATCGGCTTCTTCGTCAACACGCTGGCCTTGCACGTGGACCTGCGCGCCGATCCCAGCGTGGCCGAGCTGCTGGCGCAGGTCAGGACGACGACGCTGGGCGCGTATGCGCACCAGGACCTGCCGTTCGAGCAGGTGGTCGAAGCGGTGCAGCCGGCGCGCAGTCTCAGTCACAGCCCGGTGTTCCAGGCGATGCTGAGCTTGAACAACACGCCCAGCGAGGGGGCTCTGCAGCTGCCAGGCCTGGTACTGGCGCCGGTGGAGACGGGCACGCCCAGCGCCCAGTTCGACCTGTCGCTGTCGCTGAGCGAGACGCCGGACGGGCTGGTGGGCGCGCTGGTGTACGCGGCCGACCTGTTCGAGCGCGCGAGCATGGAACGGCTGCTGGGACATTGGCAGACGTTGCTGGCGGCGATGGTGGCCGAGACGGCGCTGCCGGTCAGCCGGCTGCCGTTGTTGTCCGCCGATGAGCGCGAGCAGGTGCTTGTCGGGTTCAACGCGACGCAGGCGGCATATCTGGAGGTTCCGATCCACGCGCTGTTCGAGGTGCAGGCGGCGCAGCAGCCGCAGGCGATCGCACTGGAGTGCGGCGACCAGCGGCTGAGCTACGGCGCGTTGAACGCCCGTGCCAACCAGCTGGCGCACCGGCTGATCGCGTTGGGTGTGCGGCCCGACGACCGCGTGGCGATCTGCATGCCACGCAGTGTGGACATGGTGGTGGGGCTGCTGGGCATCCTCAAGGCGGGCGGCGCCTACGTGCCGCTGGATCCGGCGTATCCGGCCGAACGGCTGGCCTACATGCTGTCCGACAGTGCGCCGGTGGCGCTGCTGACCCAGGCGCAATTGGCTGAGACGGTGGTGGGCGTACACGCCAACGTAGCGGACGTGTCGAAGGTAGCGCTGGTGATGCTGGACGAGACGTTGGCTGCGCAGCCAGCGCACGATCCTGTCATCGCTGGACTCACATCGCGGCACCTGGCCTACGTGATCTACACCTCCGGTTCGACCGGGAAGCCGAAGGGGGTGATGATCGAGCACGCCAACGCAGCCAACCTGGTGGCGTGGGCGCAGGCGAGCTTCTCGGCCGAGCAGCTGGCGACGACGCTGCTGTCGACCTCGATCAACTTCGACCTGGCGGTGTTCGAACTGTTCGTGCCGTTGAGCACGGGCCGCACGGTGCGGCTGGTTCCGGACCTGGTGTCGGCCGGCGCAGCGCTGGCCGGGACGACGCTGGTCAACACGGTGCCCTCGGCGATCGCGGCGGTGCTGGACGGCGACGGGTTGCCGGCGTCGGTGACGACGGTGAACCTGGCCGGCGAGCCGCTGAAGCGGGCGCTGGTGGAGCGGGTGTTCGCGGCAAGCCAGGCGCAGGTAGTGGCGAACCTGTACGGTCCGTCGGAGACGACGACGTACTCGACCTGGACGGCGATGACGCGGGCGGACGGGTTCGTGGGCCATATCGGCCGGCCGATCGCCAACACGCAGGTGTACGTGCTCGGTGCGCAGGGCGAGCCGGTGCCGATCGGGGTGGCGGGGGAGATCCACATCGCTGGTGCTGGCGTGGCGCGTGGCTATTTGAACCGTCCAGACATGACCGCCGAGCGGTTCCTGGCCGATCCGTTCGTGGAAGACGCGAACGCGCGCATGTACCGTACGGGCGATCTTGGCCGCTGGTTGCCCGACGGCACGCTCGAGTACCTGGGCCGCAACGACTTCCAGGTGAAGGTGCGCGGGTTCCGGATCGAGCTGGGCGAGATCGAGGCCAGGCTGGCGGCATGTGCAGGCGTGCGCGAGGCGGTGGTGCTGGCGCGCGAGGATGTGCCGGGCGACAAGCGGCTCGTGGCCTATGTCGTGGCTGAAGAAGGCGCCGAACCGTCGGCCATGGCGCTGCGCGAAGCGCTGTTGCAGGTGCTGCCGGAGTACATGGTCCCGAGCGCGTTCGTGACGCTGGCGGTCTTGCCGCTGACGCCGAACGGCAAGCTGGACCGCAAGGCGCTGCCGGCGCCGGACCAGGCGGCGGTCGCCAGCCGCATTTATGAAGCCCCAGTCGGTGAGGTGGAGCAGGCGCTCGCAACGATCTGGCAGGAGCTGCTGGGCCTGGAACGAGTCGGGCGGCACGACCACTTCTTCGAGCTGGGCGGGCACTCGTTGCTGGCGGTGCGGCTGGTGACGCGCGTGCGTGCGACGCTGGGCGTGGAGCTGGCCTTGCGCGAGGTGTTCGCGCAGCCGGTACTGGCGTCGCTGGCCAGGAGCGTCTCCGCTGCCGCGGCCACGGTGCAGGAGGCGATCGTGCCGGTGGACCGCACCGGCGCGTTGCCGCTGTCGTGGGCGCAGCAGCGGCTGTGGTTCCTGGACCAGCTGGACCATGCCGCAGGCGCGGCGTACCACATCCCGGCGGCGCTGCGGCTGAGCGGTGACTTGGATCGTACGGCCTTGCAGGCCAGCCTGGACCGGGTCGTGGCGCGGCACGAGAGCCTGCGTACGACGTTTGTCAGCGTCGAGGGTGAACCGCAGCAGGTGATCGCCGCGGCCGATGTCGGGTTCGCGCTAGCCACGCATGACCTGCGCGAGCTGGATGCTCCTGCGCAGGAAGCGGCCATCGCCGAGCTGAGCAGCGCTGAAGCGCGTGCGCCGTTCGACCTGGCGCAAGGGCCACTGATCCGTGGCCGCTTGCTGCAACTCTCCGAGAGCGAACACGTGTTGCTGGTCACCCAGCACCATATCGTCTCCGACGGCTGGTCGATCGGGGTGTTGGTGCGCGAGGTCAGCGCGCTGTACACCGCCTTCCGGGAAGGTGCGCCCGACCCATTGCCGGCGTTGCCGGTGCAGTACGCGGACTACGCCGCCTGGCAGCGGCGTTGGCTGCAGGGCGCCGCGCTGCGGGAGCAGCTGGCGTTCTGGAAGACACAGCTGGGCGAGGCGCCGGCGTTGCTGGAATTGCCGACCGACCGGCCTCGGCCGGCCGTCCAGAGTTATCGCGGCGCGCGTATCGCGGTGCGCGTGCCGCAGGCGCTGAGCGAGCACCTGCAGCGCCTGTCGCAGCAGCACGGCACGACGCTGTTCATGACCTTGCTGGCGAGCTGGTCGGCGCTGCTGTCGCGGTTGAGCGGGCAGGCGCAGGTGGTGATCGGCAGCCCGGTGGCGAACCGGCAGCGGGCCGAGATCGAGCCGCTGATCGGCTTCTTCGTCAACACGCTGGCCTTGTATGTGGACCTGCGGGCCGATCCCAGCGTGGCCGAGCTGTTGGCGCAGGTCCGCACGACGACGCTGGGCGCGTATGCGCACCAGGACCTGCCGTTCGAGCAGGTGGTCGAAGCGGTGCAGCCGGCACGCAGCCTCAGCCACAGCCCGGTGTTCCAGGCGATGCTGAGCTTGAACAACACGCCCAGCGAGGGCGCCCTGCAGCTGCCGGGCCTGGCGCTGGCGCCGGTAGAGACGGGCACGCCCAGTGCCCAGTTCGACCTGTCGCTGTCGCTGAGCGAGACGCCCGACGGGTTGTCGGGTGCGCTGGTCTATGCGGCCGACCTGTTCGAGCGCGCGAGCATGGAACGGCTGCTGGGGCATTGGCAGACGTTGCTGGCGGCGATGATGGCCGAGACGGCGCTGCCGGTCAGCCGGCTGCCGTTGTTGTCCGCCGACGAGCGTGCGCAGGTGCTGCACGGGTTCAACGCGACCAGCATGGACTACCCGCAGGACACCCCGATCCACGCGCTGTTCCAGGCGCAGGCCGCGCAACAGCCACAGGCAATTGCACTGGAGTGCGGCGACCAGCGGCTGAGCTACGGCGCGTTGAACGCCCGTGCCAACCAGCTGGCGCACCGGCTGATCGCGTTGGGTGTGCGGCCCGACGACCGCGTGGCGATCTGCATGCCACGCAGTGTGGACATGGTGGTGGGGCTGCTGGGCATCCTCAAGGCGGGCGGCGCCTACGTGCCGCTGGATCCGGCGTATCCGGCCGAACGGCTGGCCTACATGCTGTCCGACAGTGCGCCGGTGGCGCTGCTGACCCAGGCGCAATTGGCTGAGACGGTGGTGGGCGTACACGCCAACGTAGCGGACGTGTCGAAGGTAGCGCTGGTGATGCTGGACGAGACGTTGGCTGCGCAGCCAGCGCACGATCCTGTCATCGCTGGACTCACATCGCGGCACCTGGCCTACGTGATCTACACCTCCGGTTCGACCGGGAAGCCGAAGGGGGTGATGATCGAGCACGCCAACGCAGCCAACCTGGTGGCGTGGGCGCAGGCGAGCTTCTCGGCCGAGCAGCTGGCGACGACGCTGCTGTCGACCTCGATCAACTTCGACCTGGCGGTGTTCGAACTGTTCGTGCCGTTGAGCACGGGCCGCACGGTGCGGCTGGTTCCGGACCTGGTGTCGGCCGGCGCAGCGCTGGCCGGGACGACGCTGGTCAACACGGTGCCCTCGGCGATCGCGGCGGTGCTGGACGGCGACGGGTTGCCGGCGTCGGTGACGACGGTGAACCTGGCCGGCGAGCCGCTGAAGCGGGCGCTGGTGGAGCGGGTGTTCGCGGCAAGCCAGGCGCAGGTAGTGGCGAACCTGTACGGTCCGTCGGAGACGACGACGTACTCGACCTGGACGGCGATGACGCGGGCGGACGGGTTCGTGGGCCATATCGGCCGGCCGATCGCCAACACGCAGGTGTACGTGCTCGGTGCGCAGGGCGAGCCGGTGCCGATCGGGGTGGCGGGGGAGATCCACATCGCTGGTGCTGGCGTGGCGCGCGGCTACTTGAACCGTCCAGACCTGACCGCCGAGCGGTTCCTGGCCGATCCGTTCGCCAGCGACGCCATGGCCCGGATGTACCGGACGGGGGACCTCGGTCGTTGGTTGCCGGACGGCACGCTCGAGTACCTGGGGCGCAACGATTTCCAGGTGAAGGTGCGCGGGTTCCGGATCGAGCTGGGCGAGATCGAGGCGCGGTTGGCGGCATGCGCAGGCGTGCGCGAGGCGGTGGTGCTGGCACGCGAGGACGTGCCGGGCGACAAGCGGCTCGTGGCCTATGTCGTGGCTGAAGAAGGCGCCGAACCGTCGGCCATGGCGCTGCGCGAAGCGCTGTTGCAGGTGCTGCCGGAGTACATGGTCCCGAGCGCGTTCGTGACGCTGGCGGCCTTGCCGCTGACGCCGAACGGCAAGCTGGACCGCAAGGCGTTGCCGGCGCCGGACCAGGCGGCGGTGGCCAGCCGCAGTTACGAAGCCCCAGTCGGTGAGGTGGAGCAGGCGCTCGCAACGATCTGGCAGGAGCTGCTGGGCCTGGAACGAGTCGGGCGGCACGACCACTTCTTCGAGCTGGGCGGGCACTCGTTGCTGGCGGTGCGGCTGGTGACGCGCGTGCGTGCGACGCTGGGCGTGGAGCTGGCCTTGCGCGAGGTGTTCGCGCAGCCAGTGCTGGCGTCGCTGGCCAGGAGCGTCTCCGCTGCCGCGGCCACGGTGCAGGAGGCGATCGTGCCGGTGGACCGCACCGGCGCGTTGCCGCTGTCGTGGGCGCAGCAGCGGCTGTGGTTCCTGGACCAGCTGGACCATGCCGCAGGCGCGGCGTACCACATCCCGGCGGCGCTGCGGCTGAGCGGTGACTTGGATCGTGCGGCCTTGCAGGCCAGCCTGGACCGGGCCGTGGCACGGCACGAGAGCCTGCGCACGACGTTCGTCAGCGTGGAGGGTGAACCGCAGCAGGTGATCGCACCGGCCAATATCGGGTTCGCGCTAGCCACGCATGACCTGCGCGAGCTGGATGCTCCTGCACAGGAAGCGGCCATCGCCGAGCTGAGTAGCGCCGAAGCCCGGGCGGCGTTCGATCTGGAACGCGGCCCGTTGATCCGCGGCCGGCTGTTGCAACTGTCCGAACAGGAACACGTGCTACTGGTGACCCAGCACCACATCGTCTCCGACGGCTGGTCGATCGGGGTACTTGTGCGTGAAGTCAGCGCGCTGTACACCGCCTTCCGGGAGGGGGCGCCCGACCCCTTGCCGGCGTTGCCGGTGCAGTACGCGGACTACGCCGCCTGGCAGCGGCGTTGGCTGCAGGGCACCGTGCTGGAAGAACAGCTGGCATTCTGGAAGGCGCAGCTGGGCGAGGCCCCGGCGCTGCTGGAACTCCCGACCGACCGGCCTCGGCCGATGACGATGAGTTATCGCGGTGGCAGTGTGCCTGCGCGCTTGCCGGCGGAGTTGGTCGGTGCCGTCCGTTCGTTGTCCAAACAGCACGGCACGACGCTGTTCATGACCTTGCTGGCCAGCTGGTCGGCGCTGCTGGCGCGGCTGAGCGGGCAGGGGCAGGTGGTGATCGGCAGCCCGGTGGCGAACCGGCAGCGGGCCGAGATCGAGCCACTGATCGGCTTCTTCGTCAACACGCTGGCCTTGCACGTGGACCTGCGCGCCGACCCGACCGTGACCGAGCTGTTGGCGCAGGTCCGCACGACGACGCTGGGCGCGTATGCGCACCAGGACCTGCCGTTCGAGCAGGTGGTCGAAGCGGTGCAGCCGGCACGCAGCCTCAGCCACAGCCCGGTGTTCCAGGCGATGCTGAGCTTGAACAACACGCCCAGCGAGGGCGCCCTGCAGCTGCCGGGCCTGGCGCTGGCGCCGGTAGAGACGGGCACGCCCAGTGCCCAGTTCGACCTGTCGCTGTCGCTGAGCGAGACGCCCGACGGGTTGTCGGGTGCGCTGGTCTATGCGGCCGACCTGTTCGAGCGCGCGAGCATGGAACGGCTGCTGGGGCATTGGCAGACGTTGCTGGCGGCGATGATGGCCGAGACGGCGCTGCCGGTCAGCCGGCTGCCGTTGTTGTCCGCCGACGAGCGTGCGCAGGTGCTGCACGGGTTCAATGCGACGCAGGCCGCATATCCGGAGGTGCCGATCCACACGCTGTTCCAGGCGCAGGCGACACGGCAGCCACAGGCGATCGCACTGGAGTGCGGCGACCAGCAGTTGAGCTACGGCGCGTTGAACGACCGTGCCAATCAACTGGCACATCGGCTGATTGAACTTGGCGTACGGCCCGACGATCGCGTGGCGATCTGCATGCCGCGCAGCGTGGACATGGTGGTGGGGTTGCTGGGCATCCTCAAGGCGGGCGGCGCCTACGTGCCGCTGGATCCGGCGTATCCGGCCGAACGGCTTGCCTACATGCTGGCCGACAGTGCGCCGGTGGCGCTGCTCACCCAGGCGCAATTGGCCGGCACGGTGAAGGATCTCCATACCGCCGATGCAGGGCTAGCAGTGGTGGCGATGGACACGGACGCGGCACTACTTCAGCAACCGACGCACGATCCGGTCATCGCTGGACTCACATCGCGGCACCTGGCCTACGTGATCTACACCTCCGGTTCGACCGGGCAGCCGAAGGGGGTGATGATCGAGCACGCTTCCGTGGTCAACCTGTGTGCAGAACTGGAGCACTCGGTCTTCGGCGGGTTGCCCGGCGACGAGCGTGTCGCGTTGAACGCATCGTTGTCGTTCGACGCATCGGTTCAAGCATTGACCCAACTCTTGTCCGGGCGCTGCGTCGTGGTGATCCCGGAAGCCGTCCGGATCGATGCCGGCGCGCTGCTGCAGTTCCTGAGCCAGCACCGTATCGGAGCCCTCGACTGCACGCCGGCGCAACTGGGATTCCTGCTGGATGCCGGTTTGCTGGAAAGCCCCATCGCCTCATTGAAAGCCGTGTTGGTTGGCGGCGAAGCCATTGCGCCAGGCATGTGGACGAAGCTGAGCCGGTCAGCGACGCTACGGATCTTCAATGTGTATGGCCCGACGGAATGCACGGTCGACAGCACCCTTGCCGCCGTCAATGATGCTGGAGAACGCCCGCACATAGGCGGACCGATTGCGAATGCACGGGTCTATATCCTGGATGCGCAAGGACAACCGGTGCCGATCGGGGTGGCGGGGGAACTGCATATCGGAGGCGCCGGCGTGGCGCGCGGATATCTGAACCAGCCCGGTTTGACCCTGGAGCGCTTCGTCGACGATCCGTTCGTGGAGGATCCTGCTGCCAGGATGTACCGGACCGGCGATCTCGGTCGCTGGTTGCCGGACGGCACCATCGAGTACCTGGGGCGCAACGACTTCCAGGTGAAGGTGCGCGGATTCCGGATCGAGCTGGGGGAGATCGAAGCGAGGTTGGCGGCGTGCACGGGCGTGCGCGAGGCCGTGGTGCTGGCGCGCGAGGACGTGCCGGGCGACAAGCGGCTCGTCGCGTATGTGACGGCCGAAGAAGAGACCGAGCTGTCGGTGGCGGCACTGCGCGAAGCGCTCCTGCAAGCCCTGCCGGAGCACATGGTGCCGAACGCGTTCGTGGCATTGCCGGCCTTGCCGCTGACGCCCAGCGGCAAGCTGGATCGCAAGGCATTGCCGGCGCCGGACCAGGCGGCGGTGGCCAGTCGCAGTTACGAAGCCCCGGTGGGCGAGATCGAGCAGGCGATCGCGGCGATCTGGCAGGAACTGCTGGGCTTGGAGCGGGTGGGGCGCCACGATCACTTCTTCGAACTGGGCGGGCATTCGCTGCTTGCGATCAAGCTGATGCATGCACTGCGGATGCGCTTGGGAGCAGAGGTGCCGATAGCCGCGATATTCTCGACATCCAGTCTGACGGGCCTTGCCTCGATGGTCGAGACGGGCCGCCATTCGCAATCGCTGGTCGTGCCACTGCAAACCCAAGGCGAGGACAGGCCCCTGTTCTGTTTCCACCCGGTAGGCGGGCATGTCTCTTTCTATCGGGCATTGGCGCGACAACTGGCACCGCAGCTTCCGGTCTATGGCATCCAGGCTCCGGACGCGATCGGGCTGCCACACCGATTCGAGGCGATAGCGGACATGGCGAGCGCTTACGCAAGCGCCATCCATGCGGCTCAGGCAATCGGACCGTATCGCCTGCTCGGGTGGTCCACGGGCGGCGTCATCGCCTCGGCGGTGGCGGCACACATGATCGAGAATGGCGACGAGATCGAGTATCTCGGCCTGATTGATTCCCGATCGAACTTCGACGATGCTGGAATGGATGAAGACGAGCTGATGCTCAAGGCCGCGTTGGTGGAGTTGCGCGGCAACGGGTTCTCCCAGAAGGAAAACGGAAGCGGGCGCATGACGCTCGGGCCAAGGTCGGTGAAGGAGCTGCTGCAAATGGAATTCCTGGAAGCGGAACCGTATCTGAGGCAGTGGCTGAAGCCCGGGTTCAACGCCGAGACGTTCGGGCACTTCAGGTCGCAAGTCCCCATCACGCACCGGCATCTGCGATTGCTGGCAGGCTACCGGCCGAGTCCGGTGCAGGCACCCGTGCAGACGTTCTGGGCAACAAGACACGCGGTATCGGCATCGGCGAACCAGGGTCCGCATGCCGCCGAGCCATGGACAAGCGGCACCGCAACTCGGCATCTCGATACGGATCACTACGGCTTGATGGCCGAGCCCAACGTGCAGCGCATCGCCGAGGCGATCGTGGAATTCCTGCAACCTGGCAAGGTGCCGTCGAAACCCAATGACGCCCACGCCCAGCTTGCAGTGCTAGAGATCGTTCCTTAAGGAGCTTCACGACATGCATTGGAATCCCTGGCTCATCAGAATGACCGCCCAGCCACCGCGCATGCGGCTGTTCTGCTTTGCATACGCGGGCGGAAGCGCCTTCAATTTCGCTTCCTGGCGCGCTGCGTTGCATCCGTCCGTGGAGATCTGCGCCCTGCAGCTGCCTGGGCGTGGTGCGCGCATCGCCGAACCACCGATCGCCTCGATGCAGACACTGCTGAAATCGATGGCGCCGGCGGTCACGCAGCACAGCAACCTTCCCTTTGCGTTCTTCGGCCATAGCGTCGGGGCGCTGATCGCCTTCGAACTCGCGCGCTATCTGCGGCTGCATGGCGTCGCGGGTCCGCAATGCTTGTTCATGTCCGGCTGCCAGGCACCGCAATTCCGCAGCCCGTCCAGGCAATTGCAGCGCCTTCCCGACGCTGCCTTCATCGAAGAGCTGCGCGGCTACAACGGCACGCCCGCCGAAGTGCTGGAAAGCAGCGAACTGATGACGCTGATGCTGCCGGCAATTCGCGCCGACTTCGCCCTGGCCGAGAACTACGCGTACCGGTCCGGGCCGCTGCTGCAGGTCCCGATCAGCGTCTATGCCGGAAAGCAGGACGACAACAAGGGCGCGGGCCAGGTGGAAGGATGGAGCAAGGAGACTTCCGCCAGCTGTCGCACGACATGGTTCGACGAAGGGCATTTTTTCATCAACACCCATCGCGCGGCCGTGCTCGATCAGCTCAATATCGAACTGGAAGAGCTCCTGGAACAACGCTGCGTCCGCAGCCTGGGGATGGAGGACGCGACTCGCAGCGCAAATTCCAGCGCATCAAGCCGGCCGAGCTTCATCTAGCGCATCGAGCCGCAGAACACATTCGATCAGATCGTCTGGATCGGAAAGACCAGCACCCGAATCACACCGCATGGAGATCGGTTTTATGAAAGTGAGTTCACTGTTCTCGACATCGGATCATCATCCGGTCGTCGTCACGCCAGAAGCGGATGCCAGCCTCGATGCACTGCACGGCTACTTGGCGAGCGAGAATTCCAGGGTAGAGGAGCTGCTGTTGCGGCACGGCGGGATTCTCTTCCGGGGATTCGAGCTGAATGGTGCGCAGGATTTCCACAATTGCGCGGAACGCCTGGGTGGCAAGCCGTTCGGCTACGTCGGCGGCGATTCGCCACGCAATCGCGTAGTGGCCGATGTCTTCACCTCGACGGAGTACCCGGCGACCGAAGTGATATCGATGCACAACGAGATGTCCTACCTGCCGAGCTGGCCGACGCGGCTGTTCTTCTACAGCCTCGTTCCCGCCACATCGGGCGGGCAGACCTCGCTCGCCAGCAGTCGCGACATCCTGCGTGCGCTGCCCCAGGAAATAGCCAGCAAGTTTCGGGAAAAGAAGATCAACTACATCCGCAACTTCCAGCCCAGCATTCCGTTCGGGAAGAGCTGGCAGGCGACCTACCAGACCGAAGATCGTGCCCAGGTGGAAAAGATCGCCGCCGAGCAAGGCTCTGTCTGCACATGGTCGGCCAATGGCATGCTGCGCGTCTCCACCCGCTGCGAGGCGTTCACCACGCATCCGCGCACGGGCGAGGAAGTCTGGTTCAACCAGGCCGAGCAATGGCATTCGTCGGCATTGAACCCAGCCATCCGCGGCATGTTCGAGCAGATGGTAGGGAAGGGCAACCTGCCGCACGAATGCGAGTACGGCGACGGCGAAGCGATGGAGGAGGAGGTGCTTGCGGAAGTGCGCCGGATCCTCAACCACAACAAATTGCTGTTCGATTGGCAGCGGAACGACCTGCTGATGATCGACAACGTCCTGATGATGCATGGCCGCGAGTCGTTCAAGGGCGAGCGCAAGACGCTCGCCTATCTTTCTTCGACCTGAGCAGATCGTGCGGACCGGGGTGGCTGGCGGCGCCAGCTGCACGTCCATCGACTCCTTCGCATCTCCAGAAGCAAACACCTTATAAGGACATTCAATGCATCCGAACGATGCCGTTTTTCTGAAATCCGGGACGAAGATCGAGCCGCTCGTCTGCGGCTGGTATGCATGGCCATATCTGATCGCCCCGGTGCAACTGGCGATGAACCTCAAGTTCCGGCTCTTGCCACTGATGCAGTCTTTCGTGACGAATCCGGCGGCGCACCTGGCGGCGAGCAGCGACCCGAAGATGTACGGGGGCCCTTTCGTCAGCCTTGCGCTGGAGGATGTGCCTGCCGTCGAACAGCTGATAGCGGAAACCCAGGATCGATACGCCCCGGTGTTGACCTTTGCCGAGGACCTGAAGAATTTCAGCGCCACGCTTCAGGCCGAGGCCAACGGGTTTTCCCTGAATGGCTTCTATTCCAAGCTCCCACAATCGTTGCGCGGCCTGGTCGAGTGCCTGTACGACACGAACGACCATCCGAGCATCCGGCTTTTCGAAGACCTCGTCTACGATGAAGGCATGAGCGGGAAGCAGGAAATTTTCCTGCAGCTGACCGGCGAACAGGAGCGGCATTTCTTCATGAGCACGCCGCGCCTGGACAGCAAGGATTCCTTCCGTTTCGACATGCAGTTCTCCGACAAGAGGATGGACGCGCTCGCGGGCATGCGCACGAAGGCCAGGCCCTTCCAGGAGATTGCGGATCTGTTCGGGGTGGCCGCCGATGCCGCCCCGGCGTTCGCCGAATTCTTCACCACGACGCCGCCGGTGACGAACGGGGTCAATGGCTATGCGGGCGCCGGGATCCGCATGCGCTACTTCGGCCATGCCTGCGTGCTGTTCCAGACCGAACAGACATCGATCCTGTTCGATCCGATGGTGGCATTCGAGACCAAGGGCGATGGACGATTCACCTACAACGATCTCCCCGACTTCATCGACTATGTGGTCCTGACCCACTCCCATCAGGATCACTTCTGCGCAGAGATGCTGATCCAGCTCCGGCATCGGATCGGCAAGGTGATCGTGCCGGCGAACAACAGCGGCAACGTCGCCGATCCGTCGATGAAGTTGATGCTGCAGTCCCTGGGGTTCGACGACGTGGAAGTGCTGGACGCATTCGAGCGCGTCGAGGTTCCCGAAGGGGAGATTCTCAGCCTGCCGTTCACCGGAGAGCATGCCGACCTGAGCATCTACAGCAAGCATGCCATCGCACTGACGCTGAAGGGGCGCAAGCTCATGTTCCTGATCGACTCCGATGGCGTCGACGGCATGCTCTACCAACGGATGATGCGCAGGGTAGGGAAGATCGACGCGCTGTTCCTTGGCATGGAGTGCCATGGCGCGCCGCTTGCCTGGCTGTACGAGCCGCTGCTCGGAAAGCCGGTCAGCCGCAAGAACAACGAATCCAGGCGCCTCTCCGGCGCCAATTGCGAACGTGCGTGGAACGTACTGAGCGAGGTGAAGCCGCCAAGGGTATTCATCTATGCGATGGGGCAGGAGCCATGGCTGCAGTACATGATGGGCCTGAAATACGAGCCGGACAGCATTCAGCTGGTCGAATCGGACATGTTCCTGGACAAGTGCAAGCAGGCAGGCATTCCCGGCGAACGTCTTTTTTGCAGCCGAGAACTTGAGTTCTGAGATGGATCGGCTTTCCGCCGAGAAGAGCTGCTCGCGCAATGCCGGGGCGTTCCATGCAGGCCGCGCGGGATCAATCCAATTGAATCAAGGAGCGTTCAATGTCGGTATGCGCAGTCGTCGAGCTTGATGGAACCCCAGCCATCCAAGACTCCTTCCAGGTGTTCGCCGAGGTCGAATCGGGCGTCAGAAGCTATTGCAGGCGATTCCCCGCGGTTTTCTCCACGGCAAGGAATGCCGTTCTGCAGGACGAGAACGGGCGCAAGTACATCGACTTCCTCGCCGCGGCCGGCTCGCTCAACTACGGGCACAACAATCCCGTCGTGCGCGACAGATTGATCGAATACCTGACGAACGACGGCGTCATCCAGGCGCTCGACCTGCACACGCTTGCGAAGCGTGACTTCTTGCAGGAGTTCAAACGCGTCGTCCTGTCGCCGAGAGGCTACGACTACCGGTTGCAGTTCACCGGGCCGACCGGGACCAATGCGGTCGAGGCGGCGCTGAAGCTCGCACGCAAGGTAACCGGGCGGCGCAACGTCGTCGCCTTCACCAACGCATTCCATGGCATGACCCTGGCCTCGCTCGCCGCATCGGCGAGAGCGTCCAAGCGCGCGGCGGCTGGCGTTTCGCTGCACGACGTCGTGCGCATGCCTTACGACGGCTTCCTGGGCAAGGACATCGACTCGCTGGACGTCGTCGAGGCGCTGCTTCTGCGCAGCGGGTCCGGCATCGACCTTCCAGCAGCGTTCATCGTCGAGACGGTGCAGGCAGAGGGTGGCATCAATGTCGCATCCTCCGCATGGCTCGCACGCCTGGCCGAGCTGGCCAAGAAGCACGACATCGTGCTGATCGTGGATGACATCCAGGCGGGTTGCGGCCGCACTGGCGCGTTTTTCAGTTTCGAGCGGGCCGGAATCTATCCCGACATCGTCTGCCTGTCGAAATCCATCTCCGGCTATGGCCTGCCGATGTCCCTGGTTCTGATGAAACCCGGCCTGGATCGCTGGGAGCCAGGCGAACACAACGGAACCTTCCGCGGCAACAATCTTGCGTTCGTTGCCGCCACGGCGGTGCTGGAATACTGGGAGGACCACAGGTTCTGCAATGCGATCGAATACAGATCGCGGCTGATGGCCGAGGCGCTGCAGTCCATGCAAGCCTCCGCTCCCGAGCACATCTCCGAAGTGCGCGGGATCGGCATGTTGCAGGGCCTGGTCTTCCAGGACAGACGTATCGCCGACAGCGTCTCCCAGGCAGCGTTCGAAAAGGGGCTGATCGTCGAGCTATGCGGACCGGACGAAAATGTCGTCAAGCTCATCCCTCCCTTGACGATCGAGGAAGACGTCCTGCTGGACGGGCTGGAGCGCCTTTCCGCCGCGGTCGACGCGCAGTTCGGCAACCGCGCTTAGCCACGTCGGCGCAGGACCAGTTGCCGTGGGTCATCGGATTCAAGACAGGAAGCATTCCGCGAGAAAAGGGTAGAGGCCGACAGGAATGCCGCACCTCGACTTCGCCGCCATTGGTAGATACCATTCAGGAATCACTCAAATACCAATTCGTGGCATGGAGTCGTTCGATGCGGAAATCCCGACCGTTCTGCGCTGACGCCGTCCTGGCCAAGGCGGTACTCGCGCTCGCGCTGCTTGCCGGAAGCCCGGCGATCGCCGCTACCGCGCCCGCCATCTTTCCCGCCCCGGCGTCGGTGCGCATGACCGGAGCGGATTTCGCGCTAGGTGCCTCGGTGGTGCTGGTGCGGCCGGAAGGCACCGACCCAGCGGCCGAGACGCTGGTGCGCGATGCCTTGACGAAAGCCGGCGTCGAACAGATCCGCGTCGCGACGGCCGTGCCCAGGCAACTGGATGCCGTGTATGTGGTGCTCGGCAGCGGCGACGCCGCGCCGGTGCGCAAGGCGCTGGCACGCACCGGCGCCGCCTTGCCGGAGCGCAAGGAAGGCTATGCGCTGGGCAGCGTCGCCAGCGGCAAGGGGGCGCTGATCGTCCTCGCCGGCAAGGACAGCGACGGCCTGTACCACGCGGCGCAGACGTTCCGGCAGATCGTCGCGCGCGGACGCGTGGCGTCCGTGGCGGTCGCCGACTATCCGGCGATGCCGGTCCGCGGCACCATCGAGGGTTTCTACGGCAAGCCGTGGAGCATGGCCGAGCGCGCGGCGCATATCGCGTTCCTGGCGCGCTTCAAGGCCAACACCTACATCTACAGCCCGAAGGACGACGTGTACGCGCGCGACCGCTGGCGCGATCCGTATCCGGCCGACACGCTCGACGCGCTGGGCAAGGTGGTCGCGGTCGCCAACCGCGAGCACGTCAATTTCGTCTATGCGATCTCGCCCGGCCCCTCGGTCTGCTACAGCGACCCGGCCGACCTGGACGCCATCCGGCGCAAGTTCGCGGCGCTGCGCGGACGCGGCGTGCGCAGCTTCTACGTCGCGTTCGACGACATCGAATACACCAAATGGAACTGCAAGGGCGACGAGGCGGCGTTCGGTGCCGCGGGCGAAAGCGCCGCCGCGGCCGCGCAGGCGAAGCTGCTCAATGCGGTGCAGGCGGATATCGCCGCGGCGGGCCACGGGTCGCTGATCATGGTGCCGACCGAGTATTTCAACGTCACCGAATCGCCGTACAAGGCGGCGCTGCGGCAGGCGCTGGATCCGCGCGTCGTGGTGCAGTGGACGGGTACCGACGTGGTGCCGTCCTCGATCTCGGTCCTGGATGCGAAGAGCGCGACCAAGGCGTTCGGCCGCAAGACGCTGCTGTGGGACAACTACCCGGTCAACGACTTCGCCGAGACGACCGGGCGCTTGCTGATGGCGCCCTACGATCGCCGCCAGGCCGGGCTGGCGGAGGAACTGAGCGGGATCGTCGCCAATCCGATGAACCAGGAAGTCGCCAGCAGGCCGGCGGTGGCGGGATTGCTGGCGTTCGCCTGGAACGACCGTGGCTACGATGCGCAGCGGACCTGGCGCGCCGCCGCACGCGATCTTGCCGGGGATGATCCTGTCGTGACCCAGGCCTTGCTGACCTTCTTCGACACGCAGCACCTGGCGCCGACGTTCGGCCATCTTCCCTGGCAGCCGCAGGCGCCCCGACTCAAGTCGCTGATCGACGATGTGCGTGACGCGGTCGCCGCCGGCGACCCAGCGGCCAGCAAGACCGCACTCGATGCGCTGGGCAAGGCGGCCGATGCGCTTGCCGCGGCGCCGGAGCGGATCCGCGCCGGTGCCGCCACCCAGGGCTTCGTGGCCGAAGCCGGGCCGTGGCTGGACGCGACGCAACTGTGGGGGCGTTCCTTGCGTCTCAGCGTCGATGGCGTGACGGCGGCGCTGGCCAGCGAGCAGGCGGCGCTGCGCGATTTCGAAGAGGCCAAGCGGCTCGCCGCCAAGGCCAGCGCGATCCAGTCGATTCCCGGCGCGACCCGCTTTGCGGGTCCGGTCAAGGTCGCGGACGGCGTCCTCGATACGTTCGTGGCCGATGCGCCTGCGCTCGTGTATCTGCCACGCGTGCGGAAATGAGCACGTAGGTTGGAACGAACCGCGCGGCAGCTTCGGCGCTCGCCGCGCGGCGGCAACGCAGGGGAGGGCAGCTTGCACCGCTTTCGGACCCGCCCATGACCGGTGAAGCGGAGGGCGCGCGATGCCGGCGTCCGGAGACGGCTCGGCGCTGGCGCAGTAGCGGTAGACTGGCGCCTGGCCGGCCAGATCGGCCCAACGCAGGTTTCCAACCGGACAGATGCATTGACTGCCAAACGTCATGTAGGCCCCACCGGCACTACCCGCTCACAGTGGCTGGCGATCGAGCGAGCCGCGGCAGAGGAACTGCAGCGCCGCACCAGCGAGGCGCATGCGGCGATCCTCGAGTTGCTCCGGCGCCATGCCAAGGAGTTCAGCCCGAAGCAGATCGCGGGGCTGCAACGGCGATTGCGCAAAGGCGCCGAACGGTAGGATCGGGTGCGCGACCTGACAGGCGCGGAACAATCGCGTCATGGATGGATCATCGAGTTACAGCGATGCATCGCCTGTCCGCACCGTCGTGCCCGCCGCTCCAGGTCCGGCGCCGGGCGCGGCATGGATCTGCAACGTGCCTCAGCCGGTGTCCCGCTGTACCCGCGCGCGATACTCGCGCACGTTGTCGCCGCGGATGCGCCGCTCCTGGGTGCCGGTCACCGTATCGACCTTGCGATCCGAGCCGGTCACCGGCTTGGCCTCGACGCTGGTCTCCCGTTCGAAGGCGTGCGACTTGTCGGTGTTGCGGTAATACCGGTACAGGGTCCAGTACAGCGCGGTCGCGCCCACCGGGCCGGCCAGCAGCAACCAGAGTCCAGCGTCGTCGCTCATGAGGTGGCCACCACGATCCAGAGGGCGAGGGCTTCGAGGACGGTGCCGGCGGCGAGCGCGGCCAGCAGCAGTTTCCACTGCTGTACCGGCACGCTGCCCATGGTCTCGCCGGTGCGGCCGTTCACCGCGATGTAGTGCAGCATGCCGCCGTTGCGGCCGGGCTGGTGGTACGAGTACAGCCACACCGGCAGGTACATCGACACCCAGCGCGTGCCATGGACCTCCAGCCGCTCCTGCTCCCAGCGCACGCCGCGGTCGTAGCGGTCCACGGAGTCTTCGACCTGGGCGCGGGCGATCGACAGCAACTGGTCCTCCAGCCGCGGTCGCAGGTGCTCGACGTCGCGGTTGCGCTTTTCCGAGGTGAAGCCGGCCAGGTACGACGCGTTCCACTGCACCGCGTTCTTGGTGTCGAACGGCAGGATCGTGTTGATGATGTTGTTGGTATTGGCCTGCGTATCCAGGTTGCCGCGCTCGGAGGACGATTCCAGCGGCAGGTCGTCCACGGTGAAGTCCACGTGCCGTTCCACCTGGTACACGTCGGCGTCGTAGTAGGTCTTCTTGTTCTTGTCGGTGCCGCGCGTGTATTCGCGGGTCTTGATCTCGCCCTTGCCGGCCACGCTGGCGCTGACGTTGCCGTCGACGATCATGTAGGGCAGGTAGACCCCGGCCACGTTCTCGGGCGTGAACTGCTCCTTGAAGGCCTTCAGCGCGAACAGGCGGCGCTTGTCCACGAACTGGCGGATGCGCGCGACCGCATCCTCCTTCCTGATGTGGAACGGCAGCACCGCGTCGGGCACCGCGCCGTTGGCCACCTGCTCGTTGACGCCGAATACATGGCGGCACCAGTGGCAGCGGGCGGTCATCGTGCTCTCGGTGTTGATCGTGACCTCGGCGCCGCAGCCGCTGCACTTGAAGCTCATCAGGCTGGCGGCGTCCGCGGCGATGTCGCGCGCGCCCGAAGCGATCACCGTGCCACGCAGCTCGCCGATGCCCTGGCCGAACCCGAACACCTCCTCGACCCGCGTGCCGTGCCATTCGTTGCGACAGTACTGGCAGACCAGCAGGTCGGTACCGAGCTTGGGGCGGATGTCGGTGGCGCCGCATTTCGGGCAGCGGTTGAGGCCGTCCTTCAACTCGTCGGCGGCGGTGTCGATGGCGAGCGGGTCGCGGGCCTGCAACTCGTCGCGGATCGGCGCGGGCAGGGTGGCGGGGTCGAGCGGAAAACTGCCCGGCAAGGGCGGCACATCCCGGGGCGATCCCGGGCCGGCGACGGGCGCCGCCGGCAACGGCGGCGGCACCGGCGGCAAGGGCGGCGGGGTTCTGGAGTCGGACATGATCGCGGCGCCCGACGTCCTACAGGCCCAGCGCCTTGGCCTTGGCCGCGTCGTAGTCGCTCTGGGTGATCAGGCCCAGGTCCAGCATCTCCTTGGCCTTCTTCAGCTTGGCGACCGGATCGTCGGCCGCCGGCGCGGCGGGCGCGACCGGCTGCTGCAGGCCGCCGACCCCACCGACCAGGCCGGTGGCCATGCCCACCCCGACCAGGCCGGCGGCGCCGCCGTGCTCGCCCGCCGACTGGATGCCCTGGGCCACACTCGCCTGCAAGTTGGAGTTGCCGCGCGCGCCGGCCAGCGCATCGGCGCGCTGCACGGTCTTGAGCAGTTCCCGCGTGTTCGCGTCGTACTCGATCGACACGATCGCGGTCTTGACGATGGCCAGGCCGCGGTCGGAACGCCACTGGTACGCCTGCTCGACCGCATCGGACAGGCTCCTGGCGAAGCCGAGCGAATCCTGCTGCAGCTTGGTGATGCGATTGCCCTTGCCCGGGTCGTTCGTGTACAGGCTGAAGGCCGGCGCCAGCGAACCCACCACCTCGTTGAACAACTGATTGGCGGCGGCGTTGTCGAGGTCGGTGAAGTCGAACACCTGGCCCGGTTGCAGGTAGCGGGCCGGCACGAAGTTCTTCACGAACAGGATCGGGTCGACGATCTTCAGCGTATAGGAGCCGCGCGTCACCGCGCCGACCTGCGTGCCGAGGAAACCGTCGTCCCAGTAGATCTCGGACTGCGTGCCGAAGCGGTTGTCGGGCAGCTCCTTCAGCGAGACGAAGAACGCGGCCTGCTGCGAACCCGGCTGGCCGCCGAACTTGAAACGCTCCCAGCTCTGGCGGATGAGCGGCGAGACCAGGCCGTCGCCGGCGAAGATCGACTGCGAATTCGGATCGTCGGACCGCCATTCGTAGCCGCCCGGCTCGGCGACGAAGCCGGTGATCGCGCCATCCTGTACCAGCAGCAGCCCGTAGCCTTCGGGAACGACGATCTTCGACCCGTTGCTGATGATGTTCGAGGAGGCGCCGGTGTTGGAACCACGCCCGGCGTTGCTGCCGTGCGGCACCGCGGCGAACAGCGCCGCCGTCGGCGGCAGGCCCGCCGGCACGGTGTAGAAGTCCTTCCACTGATCGGCGAGAACGCCGCCGACCGCACCTGACACCGCCTGGACGAGACCCATGACAACTCCCTGTGATTCGTGGATGGGCACCGTGCCCATCGTGCTGGCCGGACTATATCAGCAGCGGGCGACGGGTGAAGGAGGGGGCTGGGCTGGTCCCGGCGTGTCGCTGCCTTGTGCATTCCGAGCGGGCAATCGCGGCGCGCGGCACGCCGAAAAACAACGCCCCGCGGGAGCGCGGCGTTGTTCGGCGATGGGATTCAAGGCGCGGAATGGCGCAGCGCCGGCGTCAGCCTTACGGCAGATTGCACTTGAGCTTGCCATCCACGTAGTAGGGCTTGGGGACATCCGGGTTCTGGCTGGTCTTCTCGAACACCACCTCGAACGAGTCGAGATCCGGCGTGCCCTTGCGCGACGTGCAGGCCTCCTGCAGCTTCTTCTTCACCGCGGCGATGCCGGCATCGCGATTGGCGCCATCGGCGCTGTTGGTCAGGTTGACGACCTCGGCGAATGCCGGCGAGCTCATGCCCAGCAGGCATCCGGCGAACATGAGAACGTGCAGCTTCTTCATAGAGTCTCCTTTGCAATGTCGATGTCCGTGAGCGTCCGGCGACGTGGTCCGCGCGCCACGCATCCGCGTGAGGGCGTGGCAGGCGTCGTCCGGCGCGTCGGTAGCATAGGGAGCGCGGGTTAAGGCTTCGTGGGGATTGTGTTGGAGCGTGCGGATCGCCATGAGCAAAGGCCGTTTTTGCCAAACGGCCTCCCGTTTCTTTGGCGGTGCGAAAAAACGCCTGCAGCGTCTTGATTCATCGATTGGATGGAGTGACTACCACTTCCCGGGAAGAGGCTTGACCAAGACCAACCGTGAGCCTCCATTCTTGGCGATGAAACCGCCCCGCAGCAGATCGCGAATGACGTGGTTGACCATCTCGCGCGTCGCGCCGACCCGAGCGGACATTTCTCGCTGGGTCAATGCAGCAGGAATGATGCGCTGGCCATCCTGTTCGACGGCCTCCGCATTCATCAGATCCACCAGCCGTTCGTACACGCCACTGAGCGCAAGGCTGCGCGCCTGGCTGGTCGCATGGCGAAGGCGCCTGATCAAGGTCACGATCAGGAACTCGGCGAACGCCGCGTTCTTCTCCATGAACTCGCGAAACTCGGCAAACGCGACGACGACGCATTCGGATGGTTCCGTGCTCTTGACCGAGGCGGATCGCCGGCCACCGTCGAGCAACATCTCCCCGAAGAATTCGCCCGGCCGCATGACGTTGTAAACCAGCTCGCGCCCCCTGCTGTCGCACGTGAACACCTTGAGCTTGCCGCTGACCAGGATGTACACCGCATCGGCCATGTCGCCCTCGGAAACCAGGACTTCCCCGGAGGCGTAGCGGCGAGTGTCGCCGACCGCAACCAGTTCCTTCAAAAGTTCCTGGGGGATCAGGCTGTTCGGTTCTATAGCCATGGCGTCTCGGTAGCATGGAGGTGCGCGGAGAAGTTCTGTCTACCAGCGCAGACGGCGGGGCTGTGAACTATTTCCGTTGCAGACAAGTTGGGTTCGTGGTTTTTTAGCACATCCAAGGGGGCGCCATTCGGGATGACGATTCCACCAATCTGTAGCCAGGCGAGCCTTGGGGAAGAGGCTTGCGCTCACTTCTAAATAACGGTTGACTGCTAAGTCAACCTTTGCTCGAGCTTCGCTCTGGAATGATGGTCTTGGCACCGAATCGTGTTGATTAAAAGTTCGCATGTTGCTTAATTGGATAGAAATTTAGTGATTAAGGAGGTTTGTCGGGGGTAGGGCATATGCCCGCTCTTGGCCGGAAGCCGATTTACGCCTACCGGAAGATAGCGCTGCTATCTGTGTGCAGCACTTCGCCTATCGCCCAATCGAGCGCCTTGTATTATTCTGAGACTGGCGCAGTCTATTCTTGTTTCCAATGCGCCAGACTACGAACTGTATTGCATCGGAGCTGACCTCAGGGGGTCGTCATGTCTCGGATCCAAAGGCTGTGCCTGGTTCTGATTGCCGCGTCGCTGACTATTGGCTGCAGCACCTTGCGTAATATTGTTTACACACAAGAAGAGCGACGCACTGAGCAGTCTGCGTTCTTCATGGACCGACGCGGAGATCTCTACCCGCCTGGCGACGTGTATGTCAGCAAGTGGGGCGTATGGGGACGCAAGTTCAAGGAAGCAAGTCTGGAGGCGCATTTTCGGCGGCAGGCGCGCCGGCAATCTTCTGATTGGCAAAAACTTCTCCGAATTACCGAAGTGAAGCCGACCGGGAACTTCGATAGCGACTGGGACTTGGTACAGCGTGCGCTAGTGCGTCGGGCCGCCGATCAGTTCAATCACGAGGGAGCCAGCGATGTGCTTTTGGTAGTGCATGGCTTCAACAACAATTTCGAAAAGGCCAACAAGTGGCTGGATCCATTCCAGGATTACATCCAGCAAGCGCGCCCCAAAACACATGTAGTGCGAATGTACTGGGACGGGCTGTCCAACAGGACGGGAATTGGTATCTGGGGGGAGGCTCAGTACAACGGCCCTCACGTCGGACAATCGCTTCGGCGCATACTGAATCAGCTGGATCCGAACACCAAACTACGGATATTCACGCATAGCTCTGGGGCCTACGTCGTTGTCAACGCTCTCGGCAATGGTGGTGCGAGCTTCCAGGACTTCAGTGATAAGAGTTGGAGCAAACAGATCCGCGAGCGGGCGGGGCAGACGGAGGGTGAGTACGCCATCCCCTCCAGAATTGCAGATCTCCGTGTAGCGATGCTGGTTCCTGCGCAACCAACGATTGCGTTTGATCGATTCACCCAGAACAAGCAGGCGGGCTCAGGTTTGGTTGGGGTGATTCCAAAACGCCTGGTCCTAGGGACGAGTGCGCAGGATTCAGCTACGACGAAGCACTTTGTCGGATGCGAACAGTTCGGCGTTACGTGCATGGCAACTCAGCCAAAGAGTGCATGCAGCGAGGTCAGGACAGCGCTAGAGCGACCCGGGCAGCCATCGCCTGTGGTCGTTGTCGACTTCCCGAAGCCGAGCAACGGCAATCGACACCAACACGGTGTCACGGCCTACATGGAAGACACTCAGGAGTGGGGCGAACTGATCCGGCAGCTATTTGGGCCTGCCGCCGGCGAGGAAGCGCCGCTGCAGGTTGGGAGCGTGCCGATTTGCTCCTAGCCCACAAACCCAACATGACCTCGCCTGGCCGTGCTGCCAGGCTGAGGAGGATGCCGCCGTCGGACGACGTGTCCGCTACTGGCCGAGAGCGGACATTGCGCAGGGCGGGGGATTAGGCAAATTTATCGCGGGTAGGGGAGGGGATCTGTCGGCCATAACCTGTCATTCTCGCTTCATTCATAGCAACGACGACGCACCCCAGCATTGGTCATCACACAAGGCGCGCGGACGGAATACCTCGTTCGCTAACACGTGATCGGTAAAGTTCTGATCAGGTTGGGTCGGGCCAGGTTTCAATGTATCCAGGTTTATCTTATTTTGCTCAAAAAAAGGTGATGTTTCACTAATGCACTCTAGGGGGCGAGATGCACAAACATGATCCGGTTCGACAGATTAGTTTCATTCAGCAGGCGCTGTCGCAGAACCGTAAGCCTATCGGCTTCTTTCTCGGCGCAGGATGCCCCCTGTCGATCCGCGTCAATGAGCGAGAGGCGGATGGAAAGACTATCACCGATCCATTGATCTGGGATGTGGCCGGATTGACGAAGGTGATCGCCAAGGCCCTGTCGAGCGGGGACCCCGCAAAGCCCAAAAGTTGGGACAAGATCGTTCAGATCGTGAAAGAGGATGGCGGCAACAGCAGCAATATCGAGCTCATCCTTAGCCGCATCCGCGTGTTCGCGAGCGTGGCTGGCATCGGAGATGTGCGCGGTCTTACAGCAGCCGAGCTCAAAGTACTCGATACCGAGGTCTGTGATGTAATCTCCGAGGAGGTCACCCGCACGCTTCCGACAAAGGACAGCCCCTATCACAATCTTGCGATCTGGAGTCGCTCGATCCGCCGTGAGCGGCCCGTCCATCTCTTTACAACCAATTACGACTTGCTTATGGAGCAGGCCCTTGAGGAAAGTTCAGCACCCTATTTCGACGGCTTCATCGGCGCCCGGAAGGCTTTCTTCGACCTCGGCGCTGTTGAGGATGAGGGCTTATTGCCACCGCGATGGACTCGGCTATGGAAAATCCATGGCTCACTCAACTGGCGCCTGGAGAACGAGACGGACGTCGTTCGAACCGATCAGAAGACCGATAAGCAGAGCTATCTGATCTACCCGTCGCATCTCAAATATGATCAGAGCCGCAAGATGCCCTATCTCGCGATGCTTGATCGCTTGAAGGCCTTCCTCCTCGCGCCGTCGTCGCTACTCTTCATCTGCGGCTATTCCTTCGCAGACGAGCATATCAACGACGTCATATGCCGCAGCCTTGAGGCGAACCCGACTGCTCATGTCTTTGCCTTTGTCCATGGCGAGCTAGAAACAGAGAGCTACAAGCTCGCGCGCCAGTGTGCGCTGGCGACCCCGAATCTGAGCCTGCTGGGGTTCGACAAGGCGATCATCGGCCGCACGCCGGGTGACTGGACAGGCGACGGGGCAGATGACCTTGTGTTGCCGCCCAGTATCCTCGTGAAGGACGGCGACAAGGTCACTGTGCGACTCGGCGACTTTGCTGCACTCGGCGCGCTGCTTCGTGGTCTCTCCGGCGACGGGACGAACAATGATCCGGTCTGACCTAGCTGATCGGGCGACCGTCATCGGCACGGTCCAGGACGTTAGCGGGACGTCGGTCAGCGTCACCTTGACGTCGGACCGCTTCTCGGGCCTGAGCTTTGTCCACGGCCAAGGCCACAAGATTGGCCAGATCGGCAGCTTCGTTAAAATCCCGATTGGGTATGTCGACCTCTATGGGATCGTTTCGCAGGTCGGGGCGAGCGCGGTTCCAGAGAAGGCCGCACTTTCGATGCCCAATGGGCTGCGCTGGATGACGGTCCAGCTGGTCGGCGAGGGCTACAGGACAGGACGGTTCCAGCGCGGCATATCGCAATATCCGACATTCGAGGATGAGGTTCATCTTGTCTCCGAGGCCGACCTTCAGGCGATCTACGGACGATCGGATGAGCAAAACCATCTGGTCCGCGTCGGCCATGTGGCAGGAAGCGAGTCGATCAACGCGCTGGTCGACGTGAACAAGCTCGTAACCCGCCACAGCGCTGTCGTGGGAACGACCGGCTCTGGCAAGTCGACGACGGTCGCCGGACTTCTTAATGTCCTGTCTGATGAGAGTCGCTTTCCCTCCGCGCGCATAGTCGTCCTCGACCTTCACGGGGAATATGCCAAGGCGCTTAGCGACCGCGCGAACATTTTCAAGATCACCCCGGATGTCCGCAACATCAACGAACACCGGCTGTGCATTCCATTCTGGGCCCTGAGCTTCGACGAGCTCATGCGGGTGACGTTCGGAAGCCTCCCGCCCGATGGAAAAGCACGCAACGTCATCCTCGAGCAAATACTCGAGGCCAAGATCGCAAGCCTGACGGCGCAGCCGATCACCGGTGTCGATCCCGCAAGCATCACCGCCGATAGTCCGATACCTTTCTCGCTCAACAAGCTTTGGCATGACCTATATTGCCGCGAGTTCGGAACCTATCTCAGCGCTGGCGGCGCGAACCCGTTAGATCAGGCGACCTGGGCCTATGAATGCGATGCTTCCGGCACAAAGATCGTGGGGGATGCGCAGGCCGCGGTCCCACCGCGCTTTCGCAAGGTAAAGAATGTCGCCTCTGATCCGGAGAAGATCAATTGGCTCCCGGACGTTCTCAACATCCGGGGGCCGCTTGAGGCGCTCGGCGCCCGGCTTCGTGTCGCTCGCTACGACTTCCTGTTGAAGCCCGGCGACTGGCATCCTGACCCCCATGGCAAGACGACCAAGACGCTCGCCGATCTCGTCGGGCAATGGCTCGGTAGCGACAAGCCGATCACTATCCTCGATCTGTCGGGTATTCCCTCGACGGTGACGAACGACATCATCGGCAACATATTGCGCGTTCTTTACGATGGACTTTTCTGGGCGCGTAACCTCTCGGAGGGCGGGCGCGAACGCCCGCTGCTCGTCGTGATGGAGGAAGCGCACAGCTACCTTGGCGACAATGGCAGCAGCGCAGCCTCGATCGCGACTCAGCGCATCGTCAAGGAAGGGCGCAAATATGGGATTGGCGCGATGATCGTTAGCCAGCGCCCCGCAGAGATCAACCCGACGATCCTGTCACAATGCGGGACATTCTTCGCGATGCGGTTGAGCAATGCAACGGATCGCTCGCATGTGACGAGCGCGCTTTCGGATAATCTCGAGGGCCTGACCAGCATGCTCCCGGTGCTTCGCACCGGAGAGGCGATCATCCTCGGCGAAGCGGTCCGCTTGCCAATGCGCACGATGATCCAAGCACCGCCTCGGGACCGTCGCCCCGACAGCCAGGATCCGCTCATTTGCGACGAAGCCGCGCCTGACGAATCGATGACCCCTGGTGGCTGGAACCTTCGGACCCATATTGCCGCGGACTATCGCTATTTCGTCGAGAACTGGCTGCAGCAGAACCCCGTATCCCCCCCTCCAAAGAAGGAATAACCGCCCATGGCATGGCAAGATTTCGCGCCCTTCACCTCCTCGAACATCGCGGCGATCCGTTACGATGAGGAACAGCTCCTGCTAGAGGTCGAGTTCCTCAACAGCATCCGCTATCATTATTACGAGGTGCCAGCGCATATTGCGCAAGCCTTCGACCAAGCCTCGTCGAAGGGAAGTTTCCTCGCCTCAACCATCAAGGGCCATTATCGTTACGGCCGCGCCTGAATGTCGATTGTAAACCTCGATCGGAAGAATAGTCGCGCTCAGCTCGGTGCCTTCGAAGTCAACAACAACAAGACCTTGTTCGAGTTCTTTAACGAGGTCGCCGCAGCCGATCGCGACAAGCAGCTCCACAGGCGGCCTTGCCCCGAGTTGTACCTGCGGGTGGTGTTAGCGGCAGCCGACTCGGCCAGCAGTTCGCGCACGGCGTCGGCGGCTTGCTTGCTTGCTTGGCCAGTTGTTCCGGCAATTCCAGATGGGCAGTTGTCGCTAGCAAGGCCGCGGGGGTAGAATTTCACTTCATATTATACAATATACGCTATGAAATGGCGTATGTACTGACGATAATCATCACTTATAACAAGTAAGTTATCAGCAGAGTAGGGCGCCGCCGAGGCGTTGCGCGAACTGGCGATCCAGACCGCGCTGGCGCACGTCCGCGCCGACCAACTGGAACGTTTGAGCGATCTGCCCTAGCAGGCATGTGCCGCACTAGTCCCGAATGCGGCATCCTCTAAAGTCAAGACCAAGTCCCGACGCAAACCACCACCAGCGTGAGAAAAGCGCCCCGGCACGGCACAGTTGCAACCACTCCTAATTTCTCAAACGAGGCCGGTCATAGACGGACAATCAGCAAAAGGAGCAACGTCCATGATGCGCAATGCACAGTTGAATAAGATTCCCAGCATTGAATTGCGGCTAGTGGATCAAGCGCGCTCATCACCATCTTGCCGGCTATGGAAAGACGTCCGCGTACTCACCTTGAGTAGCATCTCGGTGAACCCTCAACTACGAGGGAAGGGCTGGTTCACTGAATTTCTCGCGCTATGCGACGCTCTGAACCTGCGATCTAGCTAGATGCACAACAACGACCTTCACCATCGACGGTTTCGGTTTCGTGCTGCGTCACGTAAGTCGGTAGCGTCTGCTCGCCACAGCAGGCCGCGCAGCCGGCGTTCGGGGATGCGTTCTCCAGAAGGCGCTACCAAATCCCGGTCGGCCAGTCGCCAGCCAGCCCAAGGGCCGTGCAGGTCCACGCGGTTGTTGATGACGTAGAGGGTTGGCAGGGAATCGTTACGAACACGGCCAGATCTTCGCTAACCGATTGATGGATCGCTGAATTCTACCCTCGGCCGCACGTCCAGGCTCGGCCCTCCCCGGGAAGCTGTGGCACCATTCAATCATGGCCACCACGTACTACTTCTTGGACACCGAGTGGGCCGATGTAACGGGCAGCGAGCTGGTGAGTCTGGCGCTGGTGAACGAAGGTGGAGACCGCCTTTTCTACGCTGAGCGAGCCAGCCTGCCCGAGGCTCCCACCGACTTCGTTCGTCAAAGCGTCTACCCGCTGCTAGACCGCGGCGACGCAGCCCTGCCGGATGCCGCCCTGACGACCGAGCTGCGCGCCTTCCTCAGCGAGGCCGACGCGCCGGCGGTGATGGCGGATTTCCCGAACGACCTTCAGCTGCTGCGGTATGCCTTGGATGGGTTTGAGCTCCCTGATGCCCAGGTTGCTGCGTGCGGCCCCCGGCCGGCCCCGGTCATGACGCGCATGTCCAAGGAAGGCCTTCCGGGATTGCTGGTGGAAGATTGGTTCGCGGCCCATCCGGAACATAGGGCCAGGCGCCACCATGCCTTGGTGGACGCGCAGGCCTTGCGGATGGCTTGGCTGGTGGCCACCGACCGCATCCCTGCTCCGGCGTGGGCCCACTCCTATCGCCGCGCCCGGGGATAGCGGCATGGCGTCCATCCCCGGTATGCTTGCCCCATGAACCGCCTGTGCCAGCTCGACCCTCGAATACCGGCGTGATCGCATCGATCGATCACGCCCCTGTTGCTCATGTTGGTCAGAGCGCCGGCCTTATACCCCGGTGAGAGCACGCGCCAGATAAGCGCGTACACGTCGGTTCGATTCCGACCAGGGGCACCACCGTCAACGACGGAAGAATGCTTCTACTTGCGCGCCATGACAGCGCTTGTACTTGCTGCCGCTGCCGCACAGGCACGGTGCATGCTCGCGCAATCCCGCACCGAGTGACTGGCCCAGAAAGTCTCTGGCCTGCAGAAGAGGCTGGATTTCATTGGCGGGCACGCTGACCTCGCCATACTGGGATGATCGCTCGCCGCGGTTCATCACCTGGACAATCGCTTCGGACATCTGGATGAAGTGCTTGATCAGCAGGTCATCGCGTAATGGCATGCGGACGTTGTCGATGGCCAGGCCCTCGTAGCGTCTTCGCGGATCCGGCACAAAGAGAATGCGTGTCTCACCTTCAGGCTTTGGCGTGATGTCGACCATTTCCCCTGCGGGACTGACCCACACGGCATGGAATTCTGCCTCAACCAGCACGTGCGGCCATTCCCACAGCTGCCACCCGCACAGCATCTGACCACCGTCGCGCGCGACCTTGGCCTGCACGTTGGGAAAGCACTCGTGCACGATCGCGTCGGCTTCCGGCTGTACATCAAGATAGACCGGCTCTGCGCCGCGCACGACGGATTCGGTCAGGCGCCGCACGGCACGGGTGATTTCCGGGGGTGTGGTGGTTATTCCGCTCATGCCAAAGCTCCTTGTGATCGTTGCGCCGGGTGTTCTCTTCGCAGGCTATGGCGCCGGCGTCTCTTCCGATGAGATCCGCTTGGCGCCTTTGCCGCCGGCACTGGCCGGCTGTAGCTGGGCCAACAGCGGCTCCAAGGTGCTCAGGCGCACGGTTGCGCGCAGCGTTTCCGCCTCGGCCTGCTCGCGTCGTTCGCGCTCCTGGGCCAGCTCGGTTCTGGCTTGTGCGAGGTCTTGCCGAGCGGTGTCCAAACTCTGAGCGTCTTGGCCCCAGCGCACCTGCACCGCCTGGTGTTCGGCCGCCGTCAGGCGCAGCGTATCGAGCTCGCCCTGTTGCGTCTGGATGGTCTGACGCAGCTGCGCCACCTCCTTTTCCAGTCGAGTATGACGCTCCAGCCACTGGCCGTTTTCCCGGTTGAGCTGCACAAGATCATGGTTCTTGGCGGTCAATGCCTCGTTGGCCTGGCGCAGGCCGACCTGTAGTTCCTGCACTTGGTGCTCGTGCCGGCGTTGCTCCTGCTCGCGCTGGTCTTTGACCGATGTGCGGTAGTGCTCAAGGGCTTCCCTGGCATGCTCATGCTTCTGCTCCAGGGAGCGCGCGTGGCTTTCGTGCTCTGCCAGCCGCGCCGTGAGGCCGGCAATGCGCTCCTCCAGCTGGGCCAGTTCGGTGGTGCGGCTGGCCACTTCGCCCCTGGCCACTTCACTCGCCTGGCGTTCTGTCTGTAGCAGCGTCTCGGTGCGCTGAAGCTGCGCGCTGAGATTGCCGGTGTCCTGCCGGGCCTGCTCCAAGGCTTGGGTGCGCTCGTGCAGCTCGGCCTGGAACCGCTCTTGCGCTTGAGCGACCACGGTTTCGGCCTCGGCGTGCAGCCGCTCGGCCAGACGAGCCACCAGGTCCTGCAGGGCGTCGCTGACGGCAATCTTGGCGCCTACGCCTTGCCCGTCCTCCTCTTCCAGCTCCTTCAGGTAGCGGTGGATGGTGGTTTTGGACCCCGTGTTGCCCAGCGCCACGCGGACGGCGTCTACCGAGGGGTTCTTGCCTTCGGCCCGGAGGCTGTCCCGGGCACGTTGCACATCGCTTTTGTACAAGCCAGACCGAGCCATGCGTCCTCTCCGGTTATTTCGTAATGTATTACATACCATGTAATTACGTACTACTCAACGCCAAAGAAGGCCGAGCCAGCGACCCAAACATCAAGCGGGATAATATTGAATTATCCCGCGTAAGGCCGATTCTTGCCCTTCCTAGCGCCCCAAATAGTACGAAACCGCCCAAGGCCGGCGATCGCTGGGTAGTATGGCCCAGAGCGGAAAGGAGGCCAGCCAGGGTGCGGCCAGGCTCCGCCACCGAGCCCGTTGGTCATCAAAGGACTGTGCATGCCGATCGAACGTATCGTCATCGACAACTTCAAGTCGTTTCGGCATCTGGACCTGCCGCTCAACGCCCACATGAACTTGGTGGTGGGCGACAACGAGGTGGGCAAGTCCACCCTGCTGGAGGCCATCCACGCGGTGGTCACCGGGCAGTTGCATGGGCGCAACCTTGCCTACGAGCTAACGCCTCACCTGTTTCACCAGCCCACGGTGCGAGAGTACTTGGCGACGCTTGCTGCAGGGACGCCGGCATCGCCGCCGCGGATCTCCATCGAAGCCTATATGGGCGGCGACGCCGCGCTGGCCTCGTTGCGCGGCACCAACAACTCGCTGCGCCAAGACACCGCCGGCATCCGGTTGCTGGTTGAGCTCAACGACGACTACCGCGATGAGTTCAGCGCCTACCTGCAGCAGCACCAGGGCGCGGTCAGCCTGCCGGTGGAGTACTACACGGTGCGCTGGTACTCCTTCGCCAACAATGGCGTCACCGCCCGCAGTATTCCGTTCGACTCGACCATCATCGACACGCACGGCATCAAGACCTTGTCCGGTGCCGATCGCTATATCGCCGGCATCATCGAGCAGGCATTGACGCCTGCCCAACGCGTCTCGCTGTCGCTGAGCTTCCGCCGCATGCGGCAGAGTTTTTCCGAAGAAGCGGATGTTGCGGCCATCAATGCCTACCTGACCGAGCACACCGGGGACATCAGCCACCGAGCACTGACGGTGGGTGTGGACACATCGCCGCGTTCGACGTGGGAAACCAGCTTGTCACCGTACTTGGATGAGCTACCTTTCACCCAGGCCGGCAAGGGTGAACAGAGCGCCGTGAAGATGAAGCTGGCGATGCACGCGGCGGGCGCGGCCCACGTGCTGCTGATCGAGGAGCCGGAGAATCATCTGTCCTTCTCCAGCATGACCCAGCTGATCGACAAGATTGCAGCCCTCTCCACCGCCCAACAGGTGATCATCGCCACCCACAGTAGCTTCGTGTTGAACAAGCTGGGCGTGGACAACGTGATCCTGTTCAGTGCGCAGGGCCAGATGAAGCTGGACCAGCTGCCGAGCGACACCCACGACTATTTCATGAAGCTGCCTGGTCACGACACGCTGCGGCTGATCCTGGCCAAACAGGCGATCCTTGTGGAAGGACCGTCCGATGAGCTGATCGTGCAGCGTGCTTACAGCGACCACCACGGCGTGGCGCCGATGGCCCATGGCGTGGACATCATCTCGGTCAAATCGCTGGCATTCAAACGCTTCTTGCAGATCGCGGATCGGCTGAAGATTCAGGCCAAGGTGATCACCGACAACGATGGCGACATCGCCGTTGTGCAGGAACGCTATGCAGAGCACCTCACCGCGATCTACTACGACTCCGACGAAAGTGCCCCATCGCTGGAAGAGCAACTGATCAAAGCCAATTCGCTGGCTGAGCTCAACACCGTGCTGGGAAAGACCTTCGCCGATGAGGTGGCGCTGCTCAAGTACATGAAAGGCCATAAGACCGATACGGCCCTGGCGATCTTCAACAGCCCTCACTCGATCAGGTTCCCGGACTATGTCCAGCGTGCCATCGCCTAACCGGGTACTGCTCTCAGCGGCAGGCTCGGGCAAAACCACGCTACTGGTCCGGCAGGCCTTGGAGCGACCTGGGCGCCGCATCGCGATTGTCACCTACACGTTGGAAAATCTAGAAGAGATCCGGCGCTCGTTTGAGGTCCACGCCGGCGCGGTCCCCGCGCATGTCACGTTGCATAGCTGGTATGGCTTCCTGCTCCGAGAGTGCATCCGTCCGTACCAGGCGGCACTTTGCGCCGAGCCTCGGGTCGAGACCATCCTGTTCGTGGAAGGTCTCACCAACAACCGGGCCCCGCGCACCCAGGTCGCGCGACACTATTTGGCCGGTAACCGGATGTACTCCGACCGGGCGGCCGACTTTGCTGTGCGCTGCGATGAGCTGACCCAAGGTCAAGTGATGGCGCGCTTGGCGGCCATGTACGACGAGCTTTACATCGACGAGGTCCAGGACCTCGCCGGCTACGATCTGGATCTGGTCGAGCTGCTGCTGAAGAGCGCTATCGCCATTACGTTGGTAGGTGATACGCGCCAAGCTACGTATGCCACGAACTATGCGCAAAGGCACAGTCAATATCGCGGGCCGAACCTGGCGGCGTTGTTCCAGATCTGGGAGTCGGACGGCTTATGCCAGCTCGACCACCGTCTCATCAGTCTGCGCTGCGTCCAAGCCCTGTGCGATATGGCCGACACGCTCTATCCGCAGATGCCCCGCACCGAATCAGGCAATGGCGAGGTCACGGGGCACGACGGCATCTACCTCGTCGCTCCCGGGGACGTTGCTGCGTACATGCAGGAGTTTGCCCCCACCGTGCTTCGGCATGACCGGCGGCAAGCCTGCGACGGACTTCCTGCGGTGAACTTCGGGCAGTGCAAGGGCCGCACCTATCCCCGGGTCCTAATCTTCCCCAACGGGCCGTTGACGCAGTACCTGCGCACCGCAGATGCGGCGCGTATCACTGCGCCACCGAAATACTACGTGGCCTTTACCCGGGCACGGCAAAGCGTGGCATTTGTGTACGCCGGCGTGTGTACGCTGCCGGGGCATCAGCTCTATGTCCCTGCCAGCGCAAGCACATAGAGAAGCGTTGGAATTCTTGGCATTGGCGGTTCCCGGGCCCAGAAATAATTGGCTTGATAGGCGGCAACACCCACATGATTGCATCCTACAAGGATCGTTGTAGAATCGGCGAATGAACGATGCCTCTGCCGTCTCAGCGCTGTCTGCTCTTGCTCACTCCGACCGTCTGGCCGCATTCAGGATGCTGGTGCGCGCTGGTCCCAACGGAATGCCCTCGGGTGAAATTGCCGAAGCGCTCGCGATTCCGCCACCGCGTATGAGCTTTCACCTTGCGACCCTGGAGCGGGCGAGCCTTCTGCGCTCTTGGCGCGACGGGCGGCGTGTCCTGTACGCCGCCAGCTACGAGGACATGCGTCAGCTTCTTGAATTTCTCACCGAGGACTGCTGTTCCGGAAATCCGGACATCTGCGGCCCCCTCAATAACCTCGTCATTCCTTGTACCGTGGAGACCTGCGCATGAGCTTTCCTCAGCCCTTTAACGTCCTGTTCCTATGCACCGGTAATTCAGCCCGCTCGATCCTGGCCGAGAGCGTCCTTCGCAAGATCGGCGATGGCCGTTTCAATGCGTTCTCCGCGGGCAGCCACCCCAAGGGGGAGGTCCACCCTCTGGCAATCGAGACGCTGCGTCAGGCCGACTACCCAGTCGAGGGCCTGCGCTCCAAGGCATGGGACGAGTTCGGAGTGCCGGATGCCCCGCGCATGGATTTCGTGTTCACCGTCTGCGACCAAGCCGCCGGCGAGGCCTGCCCGTTCTGGCCAGGACAGCCGGTTACCGGGCACTGGGGCATCGAGGACCCTAGCCACGAAACGCGCGGGGACATGTGGCAGCGCGCTGCCTTCCGGCAGGCGCTGGCGTACATGGAGAACCGCATCAAGGCGTTCGTCGCGCTACCGATCCACACGCTGTCGCGGGCGACCTTGACGGCGCAGGTAGGCGACATCGGGCAGTTCGAGGGCGCCACGTCGCCCCGACCCGACGTGGCTTGAGGGATCATCATGACGCTGACGATCTACCATAACCCGGCCTGCGGCACGTCTCGGAATACCCTGGAAATGATGCGCCAGTCAGGTGAAGACCCGGTGGTCATCGAGTACCTGCAGGCGCCGCCCACGCGCGAGAAGCTGGTCGAGCTGCTCGCCGCGATGGGCATGTCCCCTCGTGAGCTCCTGCGCCAGAAGGGAACACCGTACGCGGAGCTGGGCTTGGATAATCTCGCGCTCACCAACGAACAACTGGTGGACGCGATGATGGCGCACCCGATCCTGATCAACCGTCCCATCGTTGTTTCCGACCGGGGCGTGGCGCTGTGCCGACCGTCCGAAAAGGTGCTCGCGCTGCTGGACAACCCGGTGTCCTCCTTCACCAAGGAAGACGGCGAAATCGTGACCGCAGCCGGGGCGTCGACGTGATTGATCGCATTGCCGTAGATCTGCCGAGCATCGACGCAGCACAACTTGCACCGATCGACGTTGACGCACTAGCTGGGCCCGGCGACCCAAGGCACCCACCGCGGATCCTCATCCTCTATGGCTCGCTGCGGGAACGCTCTTATTCCCGGCTGCTGGCAGAGGAAGCCGGCCGACTCTTGCGCTGGTACGGCTGTGACGTGCGAATCTTCGATCCGCATGATTTGCCACTGCCTGACGGAGCCACCCCGGATCATCCGAAGGTGAGTGAGCTTCGCGAACTTGCGTACTGGTCCGAAGGCATGGTCTGGGTCAGCCCCGAACGCCACGGTGCCATGACCGGGATCATGAAGGCGCAGATCGACTGGATTCCTCTGGCCGACGGGGCCAAGCGCCCGACACAAGGCAAAACCTTGGCGGTGATGCAGGTGTCTGGTGGCTCGCAGAGCTTCAACGCAGTAAACCAGCTGCGCGTACTCGGCCGTTGGATGCGCATGGTCACCATCCCGAACCAGTCCTCGGTGGCCAAGGCATTCCAGGAATTTGATGAGGCCGGGCGCATGAAGCCGTCTGCGTACTATCAGCGCGTTGCTGACGTATGCGAGGAGTTGGTGAAGTTCACCTGGCTGGTGCGTGGTCGCTCAGCGTACCTGACCGATCGCTATTCCGAACGTGTTGAGAGCGCCGAAGAACTGTCCAAGCGCGTGAATCAGCGCTCCATCTAACCCCTGTCGGAGCGCTGCATGCTTGCCCTCGCGATTTTCATCGTCACTCTTATATTCGTCATCTGGCAGCCGCGCGGGTTCGGTATCGGTTGGTCGGCACTGGCCGGCGCCGCTGTAGCATTGGCCACCGGCGTCGTCGGGTGGGGTGACGTCGCCACGGTGTGGGGGATTGTCTGGGATGCGACGTTCACCTTCGTCGCACTCATCATCATCTCGCTCATCCTCGACGCGGCCGGCTTCTTCGCATGGGCGGCGTTGCACGTGGCCCGCTGGGGCGGCGGCAGTGGTCGGAAACTCTTTCCGCTGATTGTCTTGCTGGGCGCTGCGATCGCGGCAGTGTTCGCCAACGATGGCGCGGCTCTCCTGCTGACGCCGATTGTCCTTGCCATTCTGTTGCGCTTGAACTTCCCGCCTGCGAGTGCGCTGGCGTTCACTGTGGCATGCGGTTTCATCGCTGATACGGCCAGCCTGCCGCTCGTTGTCTCGAACTTGGTCAACATCGTCACCGCGAACTTCTTTGACGTCTCGTTCGGGCGCTACGCAGCGGTCATGGTGCCGGTGAATTTGGTGTCGGTCGGCGCCACGCTGATCGTTCTGTGGCTCTGGTTCCGCCGCGACATTCCTCGCACCTACCCGGTCCACGATCTTGAAGCGCCGCATCAAGCGATCCGCGACAAGGCTGTCTTCCGCGCCGGTTTGCCCCTGCTCGCATTGCTGCTCGTTGCCTACTTCGTAACCGGGCCGCTAGGCGTCCCGATCGCCTTGGTGACGGGTGTGGCTGCGCTGGTGCTGATGGCAATTGCAGGTCGCTGGGCGACAGGCGGCCGAGGCGCAACCATGGCCCTGACCAAGATTCTGCGCGGTGCGCCCTGGCAGATCGTGCTGTTCTCGGTTGGCATGTATCTGGTGGTTTATGGGCTTGGCAACGCCTGGCTGACAAAGGCGGCAAGTGCGGTGCTTGAGTGGCTGGCGGCGCAGGGAACCTTTGTGGCCACGATCGGTACCGGCTTCGCAGTGGCGGGCCTCGCTTCGATCATGAACAACATGCCGGCGACGCTGGTGGGCGCGCTCGCCATCGATGGGGCCTATCTTCCGGCCGCCACCCGCGAATTGATGATCTATGCCAACGTCGTGGGCAACGACCTTGGCCCCAAGCTCACTCCGATTGGGTCGCTCGCGACCCTGCTGTGGCTGCACGTCCTCGCCGGCAAGGGCCAACGGATCACGTGGGGACAGTACATGAAGGTAGGGCTAATCCTCACGCCCCCGGTCCTGTTGGCCACGCTCGTCGCTCTCTGGATTTGGCTGCCGCTCGCTCAATGACCCTGTCGGCGCACAGGGCCGCAGGCCATCACATCTTCTTCAAGGGTGCCGCGGTGGGGGGCGGCGGCACCGGACCCGGATCGTTGAAGCACAGCATGACCTGATCGATGCCGAATTGGTCGGCCAGCACGCGGGCGGTCACCGCGTGCACCAAGTCCAAGTCAACTGAGGGGGCAGCGACGGTGATGGTGGCCGCGATCGCACGGCCATCTTCTTTGCCGGGGACCAGGCGTAGGTCGTCTACCGCCTTCACACCCGGGTCGGTAAACATCGCCGCGCGGACCTGTTCCAGGTTGATCTCGTTCATGATTTCGAGGACTCCAAGGCAGTGCGATCGCCGCGGGGAGCTCGGTCGCGATGCAGCCAACGATAGAGCACCGGCAGCACCAACAAGGTCAATGCGGTGGATGACACAATCCCCCCGATGACGACAGTGGCCAGCGGGCGCTGCACCTCCGAGCCGGCGCCGACATTCAAGGCCATGGGCAGGAACCCGAGCGAGGCCACCAGGGCGGTCATCAGCACCGGCCGCAGGCGTCCAAGGGCGCCGTCCCGGACAGCGTCGTCCAGAAGATCGCCCTGTTCGCGCAGACGGCGGATGAAGGCGATCATGACCAGGCCGTTGAGTACGGCCACGCCCGACAGTGCGATGAAGCCCACGCCGGCCGAGATCGACAGGGGAATCCCGCGCAGAGCCAGTGCCAGCACACCGCCGGTCAGCGCCAGTGGCACACCACTGAACACGATGGTCGCATCCTTGGCCGAACCGAAGGCCATGAACAGCAGGGCGAAGATCAACGCCAGTGTCACCGGAACGACCACCCCCAGGCGTTGGGTGGCCGAGATCAGCTGCTCGAATGTGCCGCCGTAGTCGATCCAGTAGCCCTCAGGAAGCGTGACATCCTGGCCGATGCGCGTGCGCAGCTCGCCGACGAACCCACCCAGATCGCGCTCGCGTACGTTGGCGGTGATCACCACGCGCCGCTTACCGTTTTCGCGATTGATCTGATTGGGCCCGCGTTCCACCTGGATCTTCGCCACTTCCCGCAGCGGCACCGTACGAGGGCCACCATTGGCGCCGGTGGCCAGGCGGCTGGACTCGTCCACGCTGGCGCTTTCCGGCAGTGGAATGGGCAGATCTGCCAGTACAGCCGGGTCTTGGCGCTGCGATTCGGGCAGGCGCACGACCAAGTCGAAGCGGCGGTCGCCCTCGATCAGCTGGCCGGCGACACTGCCCCCAATGGCGGTGGCCACCGTTTCCTGCACGTCGCCCGGATTCAGGCCATACCGTGCCAATGCCGCCGGATCTGGCGTGATGGTGAGCAATGGCAGGCCGGAGACCTGCTCGGCCTTGACGTCCTCGGCGCCGGGGACGCTGCGCATGACCCGCTCGACCCGGCTGGCCAGACGGGTCAGCTGGTCGAGGTTGTCACCGTAAACCTTGACCGCCACGTCCGAGCGGACGCCGGAGATTAGCTCGTTGGTGCGCATCTGGATGGGCTGGGTGAACTCGTAATTGCTGCCCGGAATTTCCTTGGCAGCCGCCTCCAGCTCTTCCACCAACTCGGCCTTGGGCTTGCGCGGGTCGGGCCACTGGTCGCGGGGCTTGAGCATCAGGAAGGTGTCGGCCATCGACGGCGGCATCGGGTCGGTGGCCACCTCGGCGGTGCCGATTTTGGAGAAGATGTTGGCCACTTCCGGGAACTGGGCCAAGCGCTTCTCCAGCGTTTCCTGCATGGCCACCGACTGCTCCAAGCTGGTGCCGGGAATACGCATGGGCTGCAAGGTGATGTCGCCCTCATCCAGGCTCGGCACGAACTCCGAGCCCAAGCGGGTGGCCAGCACGCCACAGCCCACCACCAGCACGGCCGCGCCTGCCAGCACCACGACACGGCGCCGCAGCGCCCAATCCAACAGCGGGGTGTAGCGGGCGCGCGACCAGCGCATCAGGCGGTTGTCGTGCTCAGCCACGCGGCCGCGCAGGAAGGTGGCGATCGCTGCCGGCACGAAGGTCAGCGACAACACCATGGCACCGGTCAGGGCCAGCACCACCGTGATCGCCATCGGGTGGAACATTTTTCCTTCCACCCCGGACAGCGCGAAAATCGGCAGGTAGACCGCCGCGATGATGCCCAGGCCAAACAGGCTGGGACGGATCACCTCGGCGGTGGCCGAGGCGGTCAGGTCATAGCGCTCTTCATCGTTGAGCTGGCGGCCCAGCGCGTGCTGCGCCTCCCCGAACCGGCGCAGACAGTTCTCGATGATGATCACCGCCCCGTCCACGATCAGGCCGAAGTCCAGCGCACCCAGACTCATCAGGTTGCCCGATACGCCGCCACGCACCATACCGATGATGGTGAACAGCATCGCCAACGGGATCACCGCCGCGGTGATCAACGAGGCGCGCACATTGCCCAACAGCAGGAACAGCACCACCACCACCAGCAGCGCGCCCTCGATCAGGTTCTTGGATACCGTGCCGATGGTGCGGTCCACCAGCGCGGTGCGGTCATAGACGGCCTTGGCATGCACGCCCGGGGGCAAGCTGGCGTTGGCGGCGTCCAGCTTGGCCGCGGCCGCCTGGGAGACTTCCCGGCTGTTGGCGCCGAACAACATGAAGGCGGTACCGACCACGACCTCGTGGCCATTCTGGGTGGCCGCGCCCGTGCGCAGCTCCTTGCCTTCGCCCACGCTAGCGACGTCGCGCACCCGAATCGGCACGCCATCGCGCCGGTCCAGCACGATGTTGCCGATCGCCTCCAGATTGGCCAGCTGGCCGGGCACGCGCACCAGGAACTGCTGGCCGTTGCGTTCGATGTAGCCGGCGCCGATGTTCTGGTTATTGCGCATGACCGCGGCGACCACGTCGTTCAACGTGAATCCCAGCGCCACCAGCTGGGCCGGGTCGGGGGTGATGTGGATCTGCCGCTCAAAGCCGCCGATGGTGTTGACCTCGGTGACGCCAGCGGTAGTGCGCAGCTGCGGCCGGATCACCCAGTCCTGCAGGGTGCGCAGGTCCGTGGCCGTGTACGGCGTGCCGTCGGGCTTGCGAGCGTTGGGCTCGGCCTCCACGGTATACATGAAGATCTCGCCCAGGCCGGTGGAGATGGGCCCCATTTCCGGGTCCAACCCTTCGGGAAGCTGGGAGGCGATCTGCTGCAGGCGCTCGGCGACCTGCTGGCGGGCAAAGTACAGGTCGGTGCCGTCCTTGAAGACGACGGTGACCTGCGAAAGCCCGTAGCGTGACAGCGAGCGGCTGTAGTCCAGCTTGGGCAGGCCGGCCATGGCCGTTTCGATGGCGAAGGTCACCCGTTGCTCGGCCTCCAGCGGCGAGTAGCCAGGGGCCTGGGTGTTGATCTGGACCTGGACATTGGTGATGTCCGGCGTGGCGTCGATGGAGAGGTGACGGTAGCTCCACACGCCCAGCGCAACCAGCGCAGCGGTGAGCACCAGCGTCAACCAGCGGTGGCGGATGGACAGCCCAATGAGGCGTTCGAGCATGGCGGGCCTCATTCCTCTTCCACGGTGGACTTTTCGATGTCGGCCTTGATCAGGAAGCTCTGAGCCACCACCACCTGTTCACCGGCCTTGAGCCCTTCCAGCACTTCGGCGCGTTCGGCGTCGCGGCGCCCCAGCTTCACCGGCCGGGTGTGGTAGGTCTCGCCCTGCTGCACGTAGACCACGTCCTGGTCCTCTGCGGTCTGCAGCGCAGTGATCGGCACCACCAGCGCCGCCGATTGGCGATCCACCGTGACCCGCGCCTTGACCGCCGAACCCGGCCGCCACAGGCCATCGGTGTTGGCCACGGTGGCGCGCGCAATGGTGCTTTGGCTGGCGGTGGCGGTGCCGGGCAGGACGCGCTCCAGCGTGGTTTGCGCCGTGACGTCATCGCTCAAGCGGGTGACCGTCACCGGTACGCCGGCACCGATGTGCTGGGCGTCGGCGCCGAAGATGTGCAGGTCCACCCACAGCGAGGACAGGTCGGCGACCTCGAACAGCGGCGCGCCCTCAGCGGCTGCCATGCCCACAGCGGCCGTACGCGCCATGACCACGCCACTGATCGGCGCGGTGACGGTGTAGGTAGTCAGGCTCAGGTTGCTCTCCACGGTGGCCAGTGCCTGGCCGGCACGCACCTGATCACCCACGCCCGCTCGCACAGAACGGACCGGTCCGGGGAAGCGTGCAGTGACCTGCGCGATGCGCCCATCGATCGGGGTCAGCAGCCCTTGCACCTCATGCTCGTCAGCAATCTCACCTGGACCCGCCGGCGCGACCTGGATACCCGCCGCCTGCGCAGCTTTGGCGGCAATCTTGGTTTCCAGCGGCGCTTCCTCGTGCTCGCCGTGCTCTTCGCCCTCAGCGGCGGCGCCGCCCTCGGAGGCTTCGTTGGGGGTCGACGCGTTGCAGGCGGCCAGCATCAGGGCCATGCCCAGTGCGGTCCAGGAAAAGCGATTCATGGGGTCTCTCCGGTGGAAGCGGCCGCCGGCGGCGTGACAAGCGCCTGGCCGGTCAGTCGTTGAATTTCGATCAGGGCGCGCTGCGCATCGAGCGCCACGTCCAGCTGCTGCTGGGCCATGGCCGTGCGTTCGGACTGCAGCTGTGCCCATTCCAGATAGCTGATCGCGCCGGCGCGATAGGCGCGCTCGGCAGCCTGCTCGGCCCGGGCCAGCTTCGGCAGTACGTCTCCTTGCAGCCGCGCCACTTCGGCCTGCGCCACGGTGTAACGGCCATGGGCCTCGACCAGCGTGGAGTACAGCGACAGGCCCTTGGCCTCGCGCTCGATCGTCAGGACCTCCAGCTCGGCTTCGCCGGCGCGAATCTCCGGCTGTGCGCGGCTGCGGCTGCCCAGCGGCATGGACAGGCTGGCCACCAGCGCGGTGTCGTCGGACTCCTGCAGGCGGCGCACACCGAGCTGCCAGGACAGGTCCGACGAGGCCGCCGAACGCGCCAGCTGCAGTCGTGCCTGCGCGATCCGACGGGCGTCGGCAAACTGCGCCAGTTCCGGAGTCCGCTCCAGCTCCTCGGCCAACGTCTGCATGGACGCGATCGCCGGCAAGACCCTGGGATCGGCCGCGGCCACCTCGAAGCTGGGAGCACGTTCGCCCCACAGTGCGGCCAGATGCTGACGAGCGGCGATTCGCTGCTGATCGGCCCGATCACGGGTCAGCTCGGCCCGCGCCAGCGCTGCCTGCGCGGTGAGTACCACCGATTCGGGCGAAGCACCGGCCTGCAGGCGCTGCCGGGCGGCCGCCACGGTCCGCTGGCGCTGGCCGACATCCACGTCCGCCAGCCGGCGTTGACGGTCGGCGCCAACGACGGCCAGATAGCGCTGCGCCGTCTCGGCGAGCAGGTCCAGCCGGCCGGTCTCCCGGTGCACGGCCAGCGCATCAATCCGGCTTTGGGCCAGGGTTCGGCGCGCATCGAGCTTGCCGCCGCGCTCCAGGACCGAGCTCAGGCTCAAGGTCAGCTCGGCGCTGTCCAGACCACGGGCCACGCCCGTGCCCAATGCATTTTCGACCTCGGCACCGACCGTCCACGGTGGGCGCTGCATGGCCTGATCGCGCTCGGCAGCGAGCACGGTGGCCCGCGCATCGACCAGGCGCAGCTCGGGGTGGGTTTGGGCCACACGCGCGAACGCGTCGTCCAAAGTCATCAATTCGGCCGCCGCCGCCGGCGTCGTCACCGCGCCGCCCAACAGCAGCCATGCGGCTATAGCCGCCAATCGCACATGCATGGAAGTACTCCGAAGGTTCTCGATATCGACAGGGCGCCGGCGCATGCCAGCCGACCTCACCCTGCGATCGGCGGTCGGAACGGCGCGATCAGGTGCGCGGGCGGATACCGGGGCGTATCGGCGTCCAGCGCGTGCAAATACCGGCCGATGTCCGCCACGGCCAGCAGGATCTCAGGGGCCGGCGCGGCTTGGCTGCAACACAGCACCAGCTGCTGAAGCCGATGCAGGGCGACGTCTACGCCACGCTCGGCAGCTGGTGGCGCCACTGCCGGGCCACGGTCGGCAGCGGCCAGATGGGTCTGGGCATGCAGCTCGCCGACCAGTGCCAGCACCGGCTGCGCCACCAGGCCCACGGCCAAGTGCGCCAGCAGGAGCCAGCGCAGGCCAGAACCCAGCCGGCCAAGCCTGGTCATGCAGCCGTCTTGCGCGCGTCGGCACGTGCCCGGCGGGCATCACCCAAGATCTCGAAGGCTTCCTTGATCACATACAGGCCGATCAGGGCGCCGATCACGAAATCTGGGTACGGGCTGGCCAGCCACCACACCAGGAGGCCCGCCAGGATTACGCCAACATTGGCGACCACATCAGCCCGGGTGAACAGCCAGGTCGCCCGCAGATGCACCTCGCCGGACTTCAGCGGCGCCAGCATGCGCAGTACCGTCACGTTTACCACCAGCGACAGCAGGGCGGTGCCAATCATCCAGCCGCTGACCGGCTCGGCACCGAACATTACGCGGCGGCCGACCTCGACCAACACGCCCACACCCAGCACAAGCAGCACGCTGCCGCTGACCCACGCGGCATTGGCCTTGAAGCGCGCCGTGCGCCCGATAGCGACCAAGCCAATGGCATAGGCGGTGGCATCGGACAGCATGTCCAGAGCGTCGGCCAGTAGGCCAGTGGAATGAGCAACCCAGCCGGCGATGCCGCCGATCACGGCCATCGCCGCGTTCAACGCCAGGGCGATCCAGAGGACGCGCCGCTCCTGCGCGTTCTTAGCCTCGTGGTGGCAGCCGCAATCACTCATCGGAACATCTCCATTCGCAGGGAAGCCGGGCCCGGGCGGGCCGCTGGCATGACACAGCCGGTGAGGGTAAAGTCCGTAGCTACTACGGAGTCAAGCGTACTACGAATGAAAATCAGTGAGGCTGCCGACGCCAGCGGGTGCCATCTGGAGACCATCCGCTATTACGAGCGGATCGGCCTATTGCCGCGCCCTGGGCGCTCAGGCAATGGGTACCGGGTCTATGGCCCGGCCGACATCGAGCGGCTGCGCTTCATTGCGCGTGGCCGGGATCTGGGTTTCAGTCTGGAAGAGGTCCGCAGCCTGCTGCAGCTGGCCGGCGATGAGGAGCTTTCGTGCGGGGACGTGGATCGGCTGGCCCGCAGCCATCTGACCGACGTGCGGGCGCGCATGGCTGACCTTCAGCGCATGGCCAGCGAGCTGGAACGGGTGATTGCCAGTTGCCACGGCGGTCAGCGGGCAGAATGCACCATCCTGTCAACGCTGCGACAGCCGGCCTCGGTGGAGGCCACGCGCCAGTGACCGAACTGGACCGCTACCTCGATGCGGCCACGCGCCAGAACACGGTGCGCAGCTATGCGTCGGCGCTGCGGCACTTTGAGGTTGAGTGGCAAGGCCACCTCCCAGCCACACCTGACAGCGTGGCGCGGTACCTGGCCGCCTATGCGCAGACCTTGGCCACCAGCACCCTTCGCCACCGGCTGGCCGCCATTGCCTCCTGGCACCGCGACCACGGCTTTGTCGACCCGACCCGGTCGCCGCTGGTGCGCAAGGTGCTCAAAGGCATCAAAACCCTGCACCCGGGCCAGGTCAAGCAAGCCGCGCCGCTCCAGATTCGGCGGCTGGTCGAACTCGATGACTGGTTGGCTGCAGCGATCGCTGCGGCACAGGCGCGGGGCGACGGAGCGGCGGCGCTGCGCCACCAACGGGACCGAGCGTTGGTGCTGCTCGGATTCTGGCGTGGCTTCCGCGGCGATGAACTGCTGCGTCTGGACGTGGCCCATCTCACGCTGGTGCCGGGACAGGGGATGACCTGCTTCCTTCCGCGCAGCAAGGGCGATCGGCAGGCGGCCGGCGTCACCTACAAGGTGCCGGCGTTGTCGCGATTGTGTCCGGTGGAGGCGACCCAGGTGTGGCTGCAGGCGGCCGGCCTGCAAGAAGGGCCGGTATTTCGGGCGGTCAGCCAATGGGGCCAGGTGAGCGCCGAAGGCCTGCATCCCAACAGCTTGGTGCGCCTGCTGCGTGAGTTGCTGGCCAGTGCTGGTTTTGCCGATGCTGGGCTCCACAGCAGCCATTCGCTGCGCCGCGGCTTTGCCAGCTGGGCCAACGACCAAGGCTGGGACATGAAGGCGCTGATGGAGTACGTGGGCTGGCGCGATGTGCAGTCGGCCATGCGTTATCTGGACGGGCGTGACCCGTTCGCCCGGGATCGCATTGAAGCGAGCCTGCCCAGCCCAACCTCGCCAGCTCCGACGATGGCGCTGCCGGCGCCCGAGGGAAAATCTGCCCTGCAGCTGCGCCTGCGCATGGTGCTGACCCCGTTTGCCCGCGCCGGCCGCGGCGCGGCCAAGGCCCGGGGGCGAATCGAAGAGATCTGCTTGGCCCCGTTCCAGGCTGTGCGGCTGAACACCGCCAGCAGCGAGTACCGGTTGACAGCTCCCACCGATCCCGACCGGGATCTGGATGAAATCCTGGCCACGTTGCTCGATGACATGCACCGCATGGCCGATACGCACCAGTGTTTCCTGGAAGCGTCTCTCAATACAGACGATGGCCGGCACTGGGATTGATCCCCTCATAACCTTCGGATCCAATGGCTACCCTTCACGAGACCGCCTACCCGCGACTGAAGCCTGATCCCACCGCCAAGGAACTGGAGGAGATCTACACTCCGACCGCCGCTGAGATTGCATTCGCCAAGCAGCTGACCACCCAGCCGGGACCGCAGCTGGCGGTACTGATTCATCTCAAGCTCTTCCAGCGCCTGGGTTACTTCACGGTGTTGGCCGAAGTGCCCGAGCGGATCCGGAAGCACATCGCCAAGGCCGCCCGACTCGGGCGCGTATTGGACACCGACCAGCTCGAACGCTACGACGCCTCCGGCAGCCAGCGCCGGCATATGCCGCAGCTTCGGAAGTTCATTGGGGTACGTCCCTTGGACAAATCAGGCTTGGCCTGGCTGGACACGGTGGCCACCGGAGCAGCCCAGACCAAGCACACCATCCCGGACATCGTGAACGTCCTGCTCGAAGAGCTGGTGCACCACCGCTACGAACTGCCAGGCTTCCGCACCCTGGAGCTGGCCGCCATTGGCGCGCGTGAGAGGGTCAATCTGGGGTACTACCGCAGCATCAGTCACGCGCTGACGCCCGCAACGCGCACGCTCATTGACGAATTGCTGCGCGCACCGGAAGGCTCCAGATTTACTGGCTGGCACTCACTCAAGCGCGAGCCTGGCCGGCCGACCAACAAGGAAGTTCGTTTTTATCTGCAGCACATCCGCATGCTGCAGCAGCTGGCCGACCAGCTGCCTCCCATCGATGTGCCGGTGCCCAAGCTCAAGCAATTCCGTGCAATGGCTCGGGCCTATGACGCCAGCGAGCTGGCCGAATTGGCTCCGGACAAGCGCTATGCGCTGGCCACCATCTTCATTCGCGCCCAGCATGCCAAGACGCTGGATGATGCAGCCGAGTTGTTCATCAAGCAGGTGCGCGGGCTGGAGAACACGGCCCAGCAGAAGCTGCTGGCCTACCAGCTCGAACATGCCAAGCGGGCCGACTTCCTCATCGGCCAGCTCAAGGAAATCCTGCAGGCCTATCAGCTCGACGGCAGCGATAGTCAGCGCGTGGATGCCATCGACAACAGCCTGGAAGCGGAAGTATCGACCTTGCTGGCCGAATGCGAAGAACATATGGCCTATGCAGGGAAAAACTACCTGCCTTTCATGCTGCAGCCCTACGGCGCGGTCAGGCCGCTGCTGTTCAATGGGCTGGAGCTGATGAATCTACGGGCAACCAGCCACGACGCCGGCATGGAGCCGTTGATCGCGGCCGTGCTGTCACTGCGCAACCAACGGCGTGAGTTGATCGAGGTTGCTTCCCTCGGCCTGGACCCGGAGAAGGATTTTGACTGGATGTCCAAGCTCTGGCGTCAGCACGTGTTTGGCAAGCGGGCCAGCGCGGCAGGCGCCGGCTGGATGCACCGTAAGTACTTCGAGCTGGCCGTGCTGGTGCAGGTCAAAGACGAGCTGAAGTCCGGAGATCTCTTCATTCCCAGCAGCGAACGGTTTGATGACTACCGCGAGCAGCTGGTCGATGAAGCCACCTTGGCCCAGGAGCTGGAAGCCTATGGTCAGGTGTCAGGCCTGCCCACCGACGCCGAGTCGTTCGTGGCAGGGTTACGCGCACAATTGACCTCCCTGGCCGACGAGGTCGACGCGCGTTTCCCGGAGAACGTGCATGCGGACATCCTGGAGGGGCGCCTGGTGCTGCGGAAGGGGCAACGCGCCGAAGTCTCCAGCGCGATTACCACCGTGGATCGCCTCATCGCCGAACGGCTCCCGGAATCCAGCATCGTCGATGTCCTGATCGACGCCAGCCGATGGCTGGATCTGCACCGATTCTTCCGTCCGATCGCCGGCACCGAGAGCCAGGTTGAAGATCTCCCTCGACGGGTGATCACCACGCTGTTTTGCTATGGCTGCAACCTGGGGCCGACGCAGACGGCGCGGTCGATCAAGGGCTTCAGCCGGCGCCAGGTTGCTTGGCTGAACCTGAAATACGTGACCGAGGATGTGCTTGAGAAGGCCATCGTGGAGGTCATCAATACCTACAACAAATTCGACCTGCCGGGCTATTGGGGCAGCGGGAAGAGCGCCTCCGCAGATGGCACCAAATGGAGCGTCTACGAGGACAACCTGTTGTCGGAGTACCACATCCGCTACGGCGGCTACGGCGGCATTGGCTACTACCACGTGTCCGACAAATACGTGGCACTGTTCAGCCACTTCATTCCCTGTGGCGTGCACGAGGGCATCTACATCCTCGACGGCCTGCTGGCCAACACTTCCGACATCCAGCCTGAGATCGTCCATGGCGACACGCAGGCCCAAAGCTACCCGGTCTTCGGTTTGGCCCACATGCTGGGCATCCAGCTGATGCCCAGGATACGAAACATCAAGGATCTGACATTCTTCCGGCCCGAACCTGGCAGAACCTATAAGAACATCCAGGCATTGTTCGGAGACAGCATCGACTGGCAACTGATCGCGACCCATCTCCACGACATGCTGCGGGTCGTGATCTCAATCCGTTTGGGGAAGATCACCGCGTCCTCGATCCTGCGCCGGCTGGGCACCTACAGCCGGAAGAACAAGCTGTACTTCGCCTTCCGGGAACTTGGCAAGGCCGTCCGAACGCTGTTCTTGCTGCGCTACATCGATGACAACGAGATTCGGAAAACGATCCATGCTGCGACCAACAAGAGCGAGGAGTACAACGGCTTCGTAAAATGGGTGTTCTTTGGCAGCCAGGGGATCATTGCTGAGAACGTCCAACACGAGCAGCGCAAGATCATCAAGTACAGCCAGCTGGTCGCCAACATGATCATCCTCCACAACGTAGAAGGCATGAGCCGGACCTTGGCTGAGATGCGGAAGGAGGGGATTGAACTGACGCCCGAGATCCTGGCCGGCCTGTCGCCTTATCGGACCAGCCACATCAATCGCTTCGGCGATTACCACTTGGATCTTGAAAGGGAAGTAGCGCCGCTGAGCTATACCGCCAAAGTCCTTGAGCACGCCCCATAGATGGGGAGATCCGCTACCGGGACAAGGTGATTATCATTGCGTTTCAATCGCTTAGGTGGCTTTTGGCCCTGTACGTAACGATTCCCTGCCGACCCTCACGTACCGTGCGTGCGCCTGGGCGCTGGGGTTCGGGCAGGGTTGGCCGGCAGCCCAGCATGGTGGCCGCCGGTCGATGTTGTAGCTGTCGCTCATGCTGCGAGTTCCGTTTCGCGGGGTGAGCGTCTTGGCAAGCAAGACTTGATTCACAGCCAGATCCAGCGCGCCCGGACCCGCGCCGCCCAGAACATTATTTCGCATAATGTATATTATGTAAAAATCAAGCCGATGGGGTGAGGCACGGACGCGACCTATCGTCCATGCCCCCATTTTTCCCTTGCTGCTCAGGCCCTTGCACTTCGGCTGCTCCAGGCAGTCACTGGCCTTCTGATGGGTCGGGATTGCCAGTTGATGACGCTAATACCTTGCCTTCCTGTCTCACCTGCAGCACCTGCAGGCCGGCTTGCAAGACAAATCCCAGCACGACGGCGTTGAGTGGCGCGATGCCCCAGTGCCACTGCGATGCCAGCCCACCGGCCAGCAACACCGTCGCCAGCGCGCCCCAGCCGATGCGTGCGACCGGCGCGTCGGCGTCGACGCGATAGGCTCTGCCGCGCAGCAGCCGCTTGCCAATCCAGTGGTCGGCCAGCATCACGCCGGCGATCGGCGGCACATAGTGGCCCAAGGCGGTCAAGAACGGGACGAAGCGCTGCTGATCGCCGGAGAGCGCGATGCAGATGCCGAGCACGCCCATGCCGATACACGACAGTGCGGACGGCAGCCGTAGCACGCCGGCCAGGCCGAGGGTGCCGCTGTAGAGATTGCTGGTATTGGTGGTCCACTGCGCGAACAGCAGGATCAGAAAGCCGGCGGTGCCCATGCCGGCCGCCGCCATCGCGGCCGGTAGCGTGCCGCCGGCAGCGCCGGCGACCTGGACGAACATCGCGCCGGCAGACAGGGATACCAGGCCGCCAAGGAAGTAGCCGCTGGCCGACGCCAGCGCGCCCTGCAGCGGGCTGCGTGCATAGCGGGTCAGGTCGGGGAAGATCACCGCACCGATCGCGGCGTTGCCCACGACCAGCGCCACGCCTTCAAAGAGCGCCAATGGCGGATGCGCGATGCCGCCGCCGGCACCTGCATGGCGCGCCGCCAGCGACAATCCCCAGAGCACCAGGCCCGCCTTCAGCGGCAAGGCAACGACGCTCAGCGAGGCCAGTGCGCGATACCCAAACAGGGCGGTGACGATCATCAGCGCACCGCCCCACAGGCTGGCCGCGGTCACGCTGGCCCAGGCCGCGGCGGGAAACATGGCGTGCAAGGTGTCGGCGAAGAAGGCCAATTGCCAGCCGAACCAGCCGATGCCCAAGGTCAGTGCGAGCACGCCGCCCAGCAGTCGTGCGCCGGCGCTGCCGAACGCCTCGCGCGCCAGCACCACGGTGGACACGCCGTAGCGCCCGCCCAACCATCCCTGCAGGCCACCGTAGCCGGCCAGGATGGCCATGCCGAGCACTATCGCGAGCAGTGCGCGCGGCAGGGGCATGCCCTGCCCCAGCAAGCTCCCGGTCCACATCGAGGACATCGACAGGATCCAGGAGCTGGTGGTGAACATCAGGCCCAGGAACGAGCGCCGCTCGGTGGCAGGAACCGGGCTGGCGATGTGGTCGTCGGGCAGCGTCGAACGCGGCGATTCAGACATGTGCGGCACCTTGTGCTGGGTAGGCCAATTCGCCCGCGGTCACCGCGCTGTGCAGGCGGTTTTCCTGCGGTGGCAGCGGACAGGTGGCGAAGGCGCTGAACGCACACGGCGGATTGATCGCGCGGTTGAAGTCCAGCACGACGCGGCCGTCGCGGGGGGCGTCCGTATGCAGGAAGCGGCCAGCTGCGTAGGTTCGATCGCCATTGCTGGCGTCGGCGAAGGCGAACGACAGGTGGCGGTCGCTTTGTTCGAACGGCAGCAGCCGGTAGCGGTGCCCCTCCAGCTCGAAATGCGCGCAACCATGCAACGGCGCAGTCCGTTCCCGCCCGTCGCTGCCGTGCTGGCGCAGTGCACGCGATGCCGGGAAGGTCTCCCAGCGCGCGATGCGTTGCCAGTGCGGCTGCGGGTCGAAATACGTCAGGCCGGCGAAACGGCGCAGCGCTTCGGCCTGTGGATCGCGCACGCGCAATGCCAGTGCGTCGCCACGCCGCAGCAGTTGCAACCGCAATCGGCCGACGTCGATCCGCGAAGGCTGCAGATCGTCGTCGGCGCGCAAGATCGCGGTCGCGGCAGCGGTGCCGTCGATGCGTGCCGCGCCGGCCACCTGCGCGTGGAACCGCACCTTGCCTTCCGCGTCCAGTTCGATCTCGCCCAGCCAAGGTGGTCCGTCCGGCAACCGCAGGTCGTTGCCGGGCGCGTGGCCGATGCGCCAGCGCCCCACCTGCAGCCACAGCAACCCCACAAGACTCAGCCATCCGTCCGGCTGGCGCAGGCTCAACTCGCGGCGCTCGCGCCACCGATGCCAATCGGCAAGAAACGCGTCCTGGCTCATCTCCCCTCCTCCACCGCCTGGCCATAGTCGTGCCACGCCGCCGCCGCGGTGAGATAGCCATCGCGGACATCGGCCAGCACGTCCGCGCGCGGACGCTGCCGGGGATCGCCCCAGCCTCCGCCACCGCCACGGATGAAGTGCAGGCGCGAACCGGCCGGCAAGGCATGGTCGTAGGCGGCCTGTTCGAAGCGCTGCGGCGCCTGCCCGGGCGCGATCAACGCGAGCTGGTTGGGTGCGCCGTCGCCGCCGCCGCAGAAGCCACGGCTGGGATGGCGCACGCCAGCCATCAGCACCTGGTTGCGGGTCGGCGTCTGGTATTCGATCAGCGTCTCCACGCCCGGCGCGCCGCGCCAGCGGCCGGCGCCGGTACAGTCGGCGATGTATTCGTGGCGCACGATCCGCAGCGGATACTGGCGCTCGCTGACCTCGATCGATGGAAGGATCACCCCGGTCATCAATGGCGGGTACAGGCCCCAGCCGTCGGTCCCGTAGGCGGCGCCGGCGCCGCCGGTGTAGCCGAAGAAGTTCAGGTTGACCCAGCCGCTGCCATCGGCGTACTCGCCGCTGGTGTAGCACAGCGGCAGCTTGTGGCAGTTGACCCCCACCCGCTGCGGCGCGCATTGCGCCAGCGCCAGCAGCACCGACTCGGCGATCTCCGCGCCGCTGATGCAGGTGCAGTTGCCGACCGGGCGCGGATGCTGCGGATTGACCAGGCTGCCGCTGGGCGCGGTGACCCGCAACGGCCGCATATAGCCTTCGTTGATCGGGATGTCCTCGTCGCAGCAACTGGTGATGGCGACGAATACGAACGACAGGGTATTGGCCAGCGGGCTGTTGATGAAGCCGTCGACCTGCGCGGAGGTGCCGGCGAAGTCGATCGACAGATCGCTGCCGTGGACCGTCGCGGTGCAGCGCACGCGGATGTCCAGGTGGCCGTGGTAGTCGTGGTCGGCGAAGGTCTCTGCGCTGTAGCTGCCATCCTGCCAGCGGCCGATTTCGGCGCGGACCCGGCGCTCGGTGTAGTCCAGATTGTGCTCGATCGCCGCGGCGGTCACGGTCTCGCCGTGCCGGCGCAACAGGGCGTGGATGCGGCGTTCGGCCACCGCACAGGCGCCGCGCATCGCCGCCAGGTCGCCTTCCAGCCAGTGCGGCAGGCGGTTGTTGGCCAAGACCAGGTGGTACAGGTCGTCGCGACGGCGGCCGCGCTCGTACAGCTTGATCGGCGGCATCACCACGCCGTCCTGCCAGATGTCGCGGGCACGCGGGTTGTAGCCGCCGGGCACCGGCCCGCCAACGTCGGCCAGGTGCGCGCGCACCACCGGGAAATAGCGCGGCCGTCCGCGCACGAACACAGGGGCGATCAGGACGTGATCGGGGATGTGGGTACCGCCGTCGTAAGGATCGCTGGCCAGGATCACATCGCCCGGGTGCAGGTCGTTGCCGAACGCGGCCAGGGCCGCCTGCACCGCCGGGCAGATCGCGTACAGGTGCAGCGTGCAGCCCGGCGCCTGCGCGATCAGGCGCGCGTGCCCGCCGGCGTCCAGGTCGAAGATGCCCGTGGTGAAGTCGTGCGCTTCGTTGAACAGCGGCGAACGCGCGGTGCGGGTGACCACGGCGCTCATCTCGCGCGCGGCGCTTTCCAGCGACCCCGCGACGATCTTGGCCAGGATCAGGTCGCGCTCAGACATGCGCGCTCTCCTGCGCTACCGGCGGATAGCGGAATCGCAATTGCTGGCCGCTGTCGAAGCGGCCGCAGTGCCACTGCGCGACCGCGTCGCGGTCCAGCCACAGCGCCGTCGGCGCGTCGGCCAAGGCGTGCGGATCCAGCGCCAGCAGCGTGGCCTCGCGGGTCGGACCGAGGTTGCGCAATTCCACCCGCATGGCGCCGTCAGCGTCGTATTCGCGCCGCTGCAGCCGCAGCGCGGCGTCGCGCTCGAGCAACTCGGCCGATGCCAGGCGGCGCGTGCCGGCGAGTGCGGTCGGGCCCCAGCCGGCACGGGCGAATCCCGGCGCCAGCAGCTGCGGCACGTCCTCGCTGCAGCGGCCCAGCGGTGCCGAAAGCCAGGCCTGCGGTTGCGGCGCGGCCAGCGGCAGGACCGGTACGGTCTCATCGTGCTGCAACTGCCGCCAGGCCGCGGCCACCGTTGCCGCCAGCAGCGGCCCGGTGTAGATGCCGGACAGGCTGACCGGCGCCGGTGCCGACGCGGCGACCAGTCCCGGCGGCACGACCAGGCGCAACGCATCCAGCAGGCTCTGGTCCAGACCGTCCTGCTCCAGCAACTCGCCGAACACGGCGCTGGCGGTCATCGCGGCGGTCAGCGCCGGCGTGCAGTTCAACGGCACCGGCACGCACGGCGAACTTCCGCTGAAGTCGGCGACGATGCCGTCGTCGTCCACCCGCAGCGTCAGCACGATGCAGGCGCTACAGCCGAGCGCGTCGAAGTGCTGCCGCGCCGCGCCGTGGCGTCCGCGCAGAGGGTGCAGGCGCTGCTGCAGGCGGCGCCGGCCGTAGGCGAGTCGCAGTTCCACCGCCTGCTGCAGCGCTGCAAGGCCGCACTGCGCGAGCAGCCGCTGCACCTGCGCGGCGGCGTGGCGGGCGACGCTTTCCATCTCCTGCAACTGCGCCTGCACTGCATTGCCGCAGCGGCTGTTGCGCAGCAGCAGGCGCAATGTGTCGCGGCGCAGCCGCCCTGACGCATGCAGCTTGACGGGGGTCAGCCGGAAGCCCTCCTGCCAGATGTCGCGCGCCTGCGGCTGCAGCGGTCCGGGGCGCTCGCCCCCCAGGTCGGCCACGGCCGCGCGCACCACCACGAAGAACACCGCCCGCTCCTGCGCCGCGGCGCTGGGGTCGAACACCGGCAGCACCATGCTCAGCACATGGCCGAAGCTGCCACCGGCATGCGCATCGCCCACCAGCAACAGGTCGCCATCGGCGATGTCGAAGGCGAAATGCTGCACTGCCGCCGTGGCACTGTCGTGCAGCGCGGCAAGATGGGTCGGCTGGCCCTGCACCTGCGCCAGCAACCGGTGCTGCGCGTCGAGCAGGCCGCACGCATAGTCGCGTTCGTCGAACAGCAACGGCGCGCGGCTGTGCCGCAGCAGGCGCGCACCGGCCTGGCGGCAGACCGCCGTCAGGCGGTCGTAGAGGATCTGCGCGCCGATCACGCCGCCACCATCCCGGCCGCGTCCGCAGCCAGCTCGATGATGCAGTTGCCCCAAGCGTCGATCAGCGCCTCCTGCCGCGGGTACACCACGATCGTGGTGCCCCATTGCTCGATCACCGCCGGCCCGGCGATGAAATGGCCAGGCTGCAGGCGGTCGCCGGCATAGACCGGCACCGACGCAGCGCCGGAGGCGAACAGCAGGCGCCGTTGCCCCTTCAGCGCCGATACCGGATCCTCCTCGCCGAAACGGCCGGGCGTCTGTTCCGGCGGCTGCCGCAGCCCGATCAGGTCCAGCCGCAGCGTCAGCAGTTCGACCGGCTGCGCCGGATCGCGATGCGCGTACAGGCGTTCGTGCAGCGCGTGGAAGTCGCGCAGCGCCGCCTCCAGGTTGAGCCCGGTGATGCGCCGGGTGCGCGTGGCCAGCGCCACCTGCGTTTCGTGGACCTCGCCCTGGTAGCGCAGATCCAGCCGCCGTCGCACCTCGCTGGCGGCGGCGCCGGCAGCGCCGCCGAGCAGGCTGCGCGCCCGCGCTTCCAGCGCGTCGAAGGCCTGGTTCAGCGCGGCCAGATCCAGCCCGGGCAAGGTCGCGTGGAAGCTGCGCGACACGCTCACCTGCAGGTTCGCCAGGGTATCGCCGAGCGCACAGAACACCGGGCCGCTGGCCGGCACGATCACCGTGCCGATGCCCAGCAACTGCGCCTGGCGCCCGGCATGCAGGGCGCCGGCGCCGCCCACCGCCAACAGCGCGAACTCCTGCGGATCGTGGCCGCGTTGGGTGGTGACGAAATGGCTGGCGTCGGCCAGGTTGTGATTGACGATCTCGATGATCGCCAGCGCCGCCTCCTCCACCGTCATCTGCAGCGGCCCGGCGATGTGACGGTGCACCGCCTCGGCGGCGGCGGCGCGGTCCAGCCGCATCTCGCCACCGAGGAAGTAGTCCGGATTGAGATAGCCGAGCAACAGGTTGGCGTCGGTGACCGTCGGCTGTTCGCCGCCACGGCCGTAGCAGGCCGGTCCCGGGAGCGAACCGGCGCTGCGCGGGCCCACCCGCAGCGCGCCGCCATCGTCGATCCAGGCCAGGCTTCCGCCGCCGGCGCCGATGGTATGGATGTCGAGCATCGGCCGGGCGATCCGATAGCGCCCGATCCAGCTCTCGGTGGTGGTGCCCGGGGTCAGCTGCTCGATCAGGGCGATGTCGTAGCTGGTGCCGCCCATGTCCACGCTGAGCAGGTTCGGGTAGCCGGCGCGGGCGCCGGTCCACGCCGCGGCGGTGACGCCGCCGGCAGGGCCGGACAGCAGCGTGCCCACCGCCAGCCGCGCACTCTGCTGCGGCCCCAGCACGCCGCCATGCGATTGCATCACCAGCAGTTCGCCGCCGAAGCCGGCGGCGGCCAGCCGCTCGCGCAGGCGCTGCAGGTAGCCGGCGATCAGCGGCCCGGTGTAGGCGTTGACCACGGTGGTGGACACGCGCTCGAACTCGCGGATTTCCGGCAGCACCTCGCACGACAGCGACACGTGCGCATGCGGCAGCTCCTGCGCGATCAGTTCGGCGACGCGGCGCTCGTGGCGGTCGTCGACGAAACTGAAAAGAAAGCACACGGCCACCGCCTCCACGCCTTCGGCGCGGAACATGCGCAGCGCCGCACGGACCGCCGCCTCATCCAGCGGCACCAGCACCTCGCCCTGATGACTGAGCCGTTCCGGCACGCCGATGCGGTAGCGGCGCGGGCAAATCGGCGGCGGCGGCGGCAAGCGCGGGTCGAAGGTGCTCTCCTTGTACGAACGGCGGAATTCCAGTTCGTCGCGGAAGCCTTCGGTGGTGATCAGTCCGACCTTGGCGCCGCGGTATTCGAGCAACGCGTTGGTGGCCACGGTGGTGCCGTGCACGAGCGTGCCAACCTGCGCCAGGAACGCCGACAGCGGCAGCTGCAGCTGCGCGGCGGCGCGTTGCAGCACATCCAGCACGCCCTCGGACGGATCGGCGGTGGATGCGGCCTTGGTGCTCAGCCGCCGGCCGTCCCCGGCCAGCGCCACCAGATCGGTGAAGGTGCCGCCGACGTCGATACCGACGTCCCAGCGCGGAGCCGCGCTCACGACCGCACCCGCGCCGCGGCCGGGTCGCCGCTGAGGCCGAAGAACTCGAAGCGGACCAGCTGCGCGGCGAGCGTCGCCGCATCGACCTGCGGCCGGTGCGCCAGGTCGTAGTCGTGACCGAACAGCCACCACTCGATGCTGCCCTCGATCAGCCGGTGCACGAAGCCGGCGCGCAGGTCGATGGCGGTCGCCGGGAGCATGCCCAGTTCCACCGCCCGCGCGATGTTGGCGTGCAGGGCGTCGTAAATGGCCGCGCGGGTCTCGCCGATGGCGCGGTCCACCTGCACGTCGGCGCCGTGCCCGCGCGCCAGCAGGATCGCCATGAACTGGCGATTGTCCAGGGCGAACTGCAGCAGGTCGACGATCCAGCGCTGCGAGTTGTCGACCATGTCCTGCACCGAATCGATGCGCTCGCGATAGCCGCGGCGCAGCGTGGCCAGCATCGCCGCGCGGCCTTCGGCGATCAGGTCCAGGGCCAGGCTCAGCTTGCTGTCGAAATGCCAGTAGAACGCCGCTTGGGTCAGGCCGCAGCGTTGGACGATCTCGGCGATGCGGGTACGGTGATAGCCGTGGCTGGCGAACAGGTCCAATGCGGCGCGGCGCAGGTTGTCGCGGGTGGAGGCGGTCTGTGGATCCGGCGTGGTGGGCATGGGCAGGTCAGTAGTCGAACGAGAATTCCACGCCATAGCTGCGCGGCGTGTTGAGCACCCGGATGTAGCCGAAGCCGACGTTGTCGACCTTGTAGGCCTGGCGCGTGTCGGTGAGGTTCTTCGCGTACAGCGCCACCTGCCAGCCGGGCTTGCCGATGCCCAGGCGCAGATTGAGGTAGTCCTTGCTGCCGATCCGGTACTGCTCGCCCAATCCCAGGTACTGGCTGCCCTGCACGCGGTAGTCCAGGCGCCCGTCCAGCAGCCAGCCGTCGCCGGGCAGCGGCCGCTGATAGCCGAGCGAGGCGTTGAACGTGTAGCGCGGCGTGTAGGGCGCGTCGTAGCCGCCATCGTTGCGCGCGCGCAGCAGGCCCAGGCCGCTGCTGGCCTGCCAGTAGCGGCCCAGCCGCAGCGCGCCTTCCAGTTCCAGGCCATCGATGTTGGTGCTGGGGATGTTGGTGGTGGCGCGGTACGGCGGCGTGGCGATGATGCTGGTGTACTGCTGGTCGGAGTAGTCGATGTGAAACAGCGCCGCATCCAGTTGCGCGCGGCCGTCCAGCAGCGTGCTCTTGGCGCCCAGCTCGTAGTTCCAGGTCTTTTCCGGCGCGGTCAGGGTGCCGCTGTTGAAGTAGCCGGAACGGAAGCCGCGGGCGACGCTGGCATAGGTCATCAGTTGCGGCGTCCAGTGGTAGGACAACTGGTATTTCGGTTGCCAGGCGGTGGCGCGCGCGTCCTGGCGCAGCTGGCCATCGTCGGTTGGCCAGATCTGCGCGAGGCTGTAGTCGGTGTAGCGCGTGGTGCTGTAGTCGTTGCGGTCGTAGCGCAGCGCGAACGTGGCTTCCAGCGCCGCGGTCACGTCGTAGTTGAGCTGGCCGTAGATGCCGTAGATGCGATCGCGGCGCAGGTCGATGCGATCGGCCACCAGCGAGGAGAAGCTGGCGTTCTCGCCGGAAACCGACTCGGCGCCGCCGATCAGCATCGTGTCCAGCGCTCGCCGGCGCAGGTAGGAACCGCCGACCAGCCAGCGAAGGCGCTGGTCGCTGCGCGAGGTCAGGCGCAGGTCCTGGCTGGTGACGCGGAAGTCGTCGCTGATGTCCTGCAGGCAGTCGAACGGCTCGCCGGCGCCGCCGACGGCGCCGCACAGGCCGGTGGCCGGCGGTTTCTGCCAGGACGCGGTGCCGATCATGTCCTGGTCCAGCCGGCTGTGCGCGGTGATCGAGGTCAGATTCGCGAACCCCAGGTCCCAGTCCAGTTTCACCGACGCTTCCAGCGCACGCCGCGTTTGGTGTCCGACATAGCCACGTTCCACGCGGGTGTCGTCGTAGCGGTCGATCGCCTCGGCGCTGGCAAGGAATTGCTGGGTCGCGGCGCCGGCATTGCTCCTCACCCCATGCAGGCTGACGTCGATCTTGACCGGCTCCAGATCGAAGTGCAGCTTGCCGCGGATGTCGGTGGTGCGGTCGAAGTCCACCGGCCGCCCGTCGCTGCTCTTGATCAGTCCATCGCTGTCGCGGTGATAGGCGTCGACCCGGTAGGAAATCTGCTCGGATACCGGGCCGGACAGCGAGACCACCGCCTTGCGCTCGTCGCCGTTGCCGTAGGACAGGCGTCCCTGGGCGCGGAAGTGGTCGTCCGGGGCGCGGGTGATGATGTTGATCGCGCCGGCGATGGCGCCGGAGCCGTACAGCGCGCTCTGCGGCCCCTTCAGCACCTCGATGCGCTCGATGCCGACCAAGGCCCCGAGGTTGATCAGGTCGTTGCTGCCGGCCGGCACCCCATCGATGAGGTAGGTGACGGGCGCCCAGCCCATGTCGCCGGTGGAGATGCCGCGCAAGGTGATGTACGACACGCCGGCGCGGTAGTCGTCGCGGATCGTGGCATTGGGGGTCAGCTGCAGGAAATCGGAGACCTTCTCGATGCCGGCCTGTTCGATGGTCCTGGCGGTGAACACGGTCACCGCGTCGGGCACCGACTGCAGCGGCTCGCTGCGCTTGCGCGAGGTGACGATCACCGCATCCAGCTGGGTCGCCTCGGTGCCCGCCTCGGTGGCCTGCTGCGCCTGGGCCGACGCCGCGACGCCGGCCTGCAGCAGCGCCAGCCCGATGCAGGCCGCCAGCCTGCCGGTCGTCCGCCCGCCATGCCGATCCCGGCCCCGGTCCGCCCCCGTCGCGATCCTCCGTTTCATCGTTGCCCTGCCCCCTAACTGACTAGTTAGTTGGCAACTTAGGAGAACGTTGCGCCCGCGTGAAACGACCAATGTCCATGACCTGATTCCAGCAGGGAATCAACGCGGCGGCGGCTAACCCCGCAGCGATGCCAGCAGCGCAAGATGCCCGACGTAATAGAGATAGAACGCCCAGCGCGTGCGTGGGATCGGAAAATGGCGGCGCGCCAGCACCGCCAGCAGCGGGATCGCCAGCAGCGCCCAGCCGTTGCCGTTGTACCAGCACAGCAGTCCGAACGAGAGCGCGAGCAGGACGATGCGCCACGGGCGGAACATGCCCCAACGATCGAAACGACCCGGCGTCGGCGGCGCGGCATCTGCCGTCTGCTGAGCTGCGGCCTGCGGAAGGAACAGCCACCAGGACGCCAGCACCAGCGCCAGCCCGGCCCAGCTGTAGTCCACCAGGAGTGGCGCCACCAGGACGCACATGCCGAGCAAGGTCCATTGACGTTGCTGCACGCTCCAGATGACGGCCGCGGCCAGGGCAAAGCTCAGCAAGACGTTGAACGGCACCCAGTAGCCGAACGCGAGTCCATGCACCGGCTGCGCGACGATGCCCCACAGCAGCAGCCGGCGCACCGACTTGAGGACGTCGGCGCCCGGCTGGGCCAGGTTGTAGGCCAGGACCATGGCGAACAGCGGGAAGGCGACGCGGCCGAGCTCGGACACGACCGGGATGTAGCCGTCGTCGAGGACTTTCGCCACGTGATCGCCGGTCATCAGGATCACGGCGATCCATTTCAACAACTCGCGGGCACTGCTGGTCATCGTGTTGTTCAGAACGCAGCTCCTGACCGCCTGTCTGTCTCCCCTGTCCCGGCCTTGCGTCGGCACCCAGGACGCGGCGGTGCGCTGCGCATGGCGGTGGCTCGGCGCGCGACGGGCGCGCGGCGCGGTCGAGGCCATGGACGTTAGTCTGTTCTGCCCAGGGCGGCAACACGGGCGAGCGCCTTTGGCGTCGTTTCGCTATCGCAGCGCACGCCGGATGCGCATTGGTCAGTGCGCCCGCTGCGCCATCGGGATCGGCGCGGACGGCGCGCGCGCGAGGTGCAGGCAGCGATCGGCCACGCTGGACAGGCTGGTCCGGTGCGACACGACGACCAGTGCGGTCCGCGGCAGGCGCTGGCGCAGCGCCGACAGCACGTGCTGTTCCGAGGCGGCATCGAGCGCGCTGGTGGCCTCGTCGAGCAAGGCGATCCGGGGTTGCCTGAGGATCACCTGCGCCAGCAGCAGGCGCTGCAGCTCGCCGCCGGAAAGCTTGGCCGAGGCGCTGTTCAAGGTGGTGTCCAGGCCCTGCGCGCCGGCCTGCAGGCGTGCGGCCAGGCCGACGTCGCGCAGCGCCTGCCACATCGCCGCTTCGCTGGCGCCCGGCTCGGCCCAGGCCAGGCATTCGCGCACGCTGTGCTGCCACGGACGCACGCTCTGGCCGACATAGGCGCCGGGCCGGATCGCGGCGCGGTACGCGGCGAAATCCAGCGGGCGCCCCTCGCACTGCGCGGCGAAGACGCGCGGTGCGACCATGCCGGCGAGCACGTCCATCAGGCTGCTCTTGCCGGCGCCGGAGTGCCCGCAGATCAAGGTCATGCTGCCCGGCGCCAGGATCAGTTCGCCGATCGCGACCGCGGCCAGCGGCGGCGCCAGGCCGATGCGGTGGATCCGCAACGCACCGGGCATGGCCGTGGCCGGCGGCGGCGCTGCCGGTGCGCCGCGCTCCGCGCCCATGCCGACATAGCGTTGCCACAGCTCCAGCGCCGGCGCCGCCGAGCGCAGTTGCTGGAAGCTCTGCCGGGTCGAGACCAGATACGGCAGCAACCGCCCCAGCAGCAGGCCCACGGTGATCAGCGCGCCGCGGTCGATGCCGTGCCACAGGCCGGCCAGCAGCATGATCGCGGCGATGGCGGCGACAGCGCTGAGTTCCAGCAGCAGCCGGCCCGAGGCGACCAGCGCCTGCTGCCGCCAGTAGCCGTGGCCGAGCCGGCTGGAGATCGCGTCGTAGCCGCGTTTCTCCAGGTCCTCGCGTTCGAACGAACGCACGTGGCGCAGGCGCCGCGGGAAGTCCTCGCTGAGCCAGAACAGGCGGGTCATGTCGGCGACGTACTGGCGGCTCACCCGCGCCTGCTCGTGGCCGGAGATGCGGAAGGCCAGCACCGCCAGCCCCAGCAGCGGCGGCAGCGCCAGCATCAGCGCCGGCGACACCAGGAAGGCGATGCCCAGGCTCACGCCCGCGGTGATCGCCGCCACCAGCAGTTGCAGCAAGGCGCTGAAGCCCTGGACGATGATCTCGATGTTGTAGGTGAGCACGTTGGCGATTTCCGCCGAGCTGGCATCGGCCAGCGCCGGCAGCGGCGCGTCGATCAGGCGCGCATGCACGTGGCGGCGCAGGCCCAGCGCATGCCGGCTGGCCAGGCCTGCGGCCAGCCGCGCGGTCGCCCAGCGCAGCAGGGCGAAGCCGGCGCTGGCGACGACGAAGACCGCGGTCTGGGCGATGACGCCGTCGGGCAGCGCCAGCGCATGGCCGCCGAGGATCGGCGCGTGGCCGGGCTGGACCAGCGGGACCAGGGCCACGGTGGCGACGGCACCGGCCAGCGCGGCGATCAGCGACAGCACGACGTAGATGCCGATGCGTACCCGTTCGCCGCGTTCCAGCGTGGCGACGAACGCGCGCAGCAGATGGCGCGCGGGATCGGGCGCGGCGGCGTCGCGCGCGCTCATCGGTGGCGGCCTGGGAGGGACGACTGTCCGCTGGATGGCCTGGCTGGCTGCGGCTGCCTCACGGCTCCGCTGGCGCGCCGCTCCAGTGCGGCGCGGCGCCTGCCCTCGCCTTTGCGCCTCGGCTCGCGCATGGGCGGCGTGGGGTGCGCCGCCGTGCTCATCGCAGCAACTGCAGCACGGCGTCGACCGAGGCGCCCGGATCCGCGCCGCGCTGCAGTTCGTGGACGCCCAGCCGCTGCAGCTGGCGCGCGAACAGCGCCCATCCCGGTTGCGCGGCGGCGTACGGCTGGTCGGCGCTCAGCCGCTCGAGCACCTCGCGCTCGCCGAGCGGCCGCAGCAGCTGCCGCGGATCCGCGGCCGCCGTGGCGGAGACGAACACCGCGCCGACCAGTCGCAGCGGCGCCGGCGCGAGGCGCGCGCGGCCATGGCGGATATCGACCTCGTGCTTGGCCACGCCGCTGCGGCGATGGATGGTCGGCGCGGCCGCGATCCAGGCGCGGGTGTCCTCGTCCACCAGCCGCAACAGGTCCGGCCGCAGGTGCAGGAAGTTGCCGATGCCGGTGGCGAGCATGCGCTGCGGATCGACGAAGATCGCATCCTCGGCGAGGAATTCCAGACCGCGCAGCAGGCTGTGCAGGGCCAGCGTGGACTTGCCCGCACCGCTGGCGCCGAGCAACAGCACCCCGCGCCCGTCGGCGCCAACGCAGGCGCCGTGCAACGGCACCAGGCCCATGGTGCGCGTCGCCAGCACGAACACCGCGAACTCGATCAGTTCGTAGCGCACATGGTAGGGATGGGCGAGCATGTCCTCGGACACCACCAGCAGCGCCCTGCCCTGGTCCGGCATCAGCACCAGGTAATTGTCGGCGTCGATGACGCCGCACAGCACGCCGGCGCCCGAATGGGTGCGCACCGGCGGCGGCGCGAGCGAAAGCAGATAGGGCGCGTCGCGGCGCGCGACCAGGTTCAGTTCGATCCGGAACCGCGCGGCGCCGGGCAGTCGGTGCGGCGGCACCTCGCCGAAGGCCGCTTCGACCAAATGCAGCAAGGCTTCGCTGTTGCTCTCGAAGTGGAAGTGGCCGCCGAGCAGCTGCTTGCCGAGCGAATGCGCGCGCCGCAGCCGGTCGTGGAAGGGATCGTCGGCGGCGCTGCTCGCGCCGGTGTCGGCGGCAGGCTCCCAGCGTTGCGTGCGCACGGTCGAGAGCTGCATGGCGTGATCCGTCTGGTCGATGCAGCGTGAGTGCGCGCAGCGCAGGAAAAGGTTGCGCGGCGCGTGCGCGCGGTGCCGCCGGCGGCACGCATGCGCATGGGCCACAACCAAAGCGCACGCCGGCGGCACTTACGGCACGGCCACCTGCGCGCGGCCACTGCTGCATGCGCCGCGGCATCCGTCGCCGGCGCCGAACGAGACCCTTCCGCCGATGCCAAAGATCCAGGTCAGCCATTCCTACTTCCTGCGCTACGACCCCAAGCAGTGGGAACGCGGCAAGCCGTATCCGCCGCTGGCGACGCTGCAGGTGGCCACGCTGCTGCGCCGGCACGGGCACGAGGTGGTGCTGTTCGACGCGATGCTGGCCGACGGCGTGGAGGACTACCAGGCCTCGGTCCGCGCGGCGCAGCCGGACCTGGTGGTGTTCTACGAGGACAACTTCAATTTCCTGACCAAGATGTGCCTGAGCCGGATGCGCGAGGCCGCGTGCCGGATGATCGCCGAGGCGCGCGCCTGCGGCAGCCGGGTGATCGTGGCCGGCTCCGATGCGTCCGACCATCCCGAGGCGTTCCTGGCCGCCGGCGCGCACGCGGTGCTGATCGGCGAAGGCATCGCCGCGCTGCTGGAACTGGTCGCGCGGCTGCAGCAATCGCCGGACATCGAGGCGGCGGCGTGGGTGGCGGACGTGGCCGACGTCGCCACCGCCGCCGCGCCGCAGCTCAGGCGCGCGCAGATCGGCGCGCGGCCGCCGGATCCGCGGCTGTCCGGCCTGGCCGCGTGGGACCTGGTGGAGATCGAGCGCTACCGCGACCTGTGGCTGCAGCGCCACGGCTATTTCAGCCTGAACATGGCGGCCTCGCGCGGCTGCCCGTTCCGCTGCAACTGGTGCGCCAAGCCGATCTGGGGCAACCACTACAAGCGCCGCAGCGCGCCGGAGGTGGCCGCGGAAATGATCCATCTCAAGCGTTCCTTCGCCCCGGACCACATCTGGATGGCCGACGACATCTTTGGCTTCCATATCGAATGGGTGGAAGAATTCGCCGCGGTGCTGGCCGCGGCCGATGGTTCGATTCCGTTCACCATCCAGACCCGCGCCGACCTCGGCAGCGAGCGCATGGCCGCCGCGCTGGCCCGCGCCGGCTGCGCGGAAGCGTGGATCGGCGCGGAGAGCGGCAGCCAGCGCATCCTCGACAAGATGACCAAGGGCACCGCGGTGGAGGACGTGATCGCCGCACGCCAGCGGCTGGGCGCGCACGGCATCCGCGTCGGCTTCTTCCTGCAGCTCGGCTACCTGGACGAGCAGCTGGACGACATCCTCGCCACCCGCGCGCTGGTGGCGCGGGCGCGTCCGGACGACATCGGCGTCAGCGTGTCGTATCCGCTGCCGGGCACCAAGTTCTACCAGCAGGTGAAGAACCAGCTCGGCCGCAAGACCCATTGGCAGGACAGCGACGACCTGGCGATGATGTTCCATGGCGCCTACGATTCGGAGTTCTACCGGCGGGTGCGCGATCTGCTGCACCGGCAGGTGGACCTGCAGCGCGGCGAGGCCACGCGTGCGCCGCACGAGCATGCGCAGGACTGGGCCGCACTGGACGCGCAGTGGCAGGCGCTGATCGCCAGCGAAGGCGCGCACCGCACCGACGCCGCGCTGCCGGCCGCCGCCAGCGCCTCCGCCCGCCGCATCCCGCTGGTGCAACGCCAATGACGCCGCACGCCACGCAGCAGCTGCATGCGCCCCGCTCCACCGATCTCCCCTCCGAGCATGCGCCGCAGCCGCCGTTGAAGCGGGTCGGCGCCGGCCTGCGCCTGGCGACCGAAACCCTGGCGCAGGAGCTGGCGCGGCCGGGCAATGCCATGCCGCAGTGGGACCGGCTGCAATGGCAGCTGGCCGCGGCGGCGACCGCCGCGCACGGCATCGGCCCCTTGCTGAGCCGGCTGTCGCTGTGGCCCGATCGCGACTGGAGCGGATTCCTGGCCGAGCAACGCGCGCATGTCGCGCACCGCTATCGGCGCATCGCCGCGTTGCTCGAGCGGATCGATGCGCTGGCGCAGGCGGCCGGCGTGGCCATCGTGCCGCTGAAGGGCGCGGCGCTGCACGCGCAGGGCCTGTACCTGGCGGGCGACCGGCCGATGGCCGACATCGACCTGCTGGTGCGCGCCGACGACGCCGAACGGGCCAGTGCATTGCTGCAGGAACTCGGCTACGAGGCCGAGTTCGTGCAATGGAAGCACCAGACCTTCCGCACGCTGCACGCGCAGCCGGTCGCCAGCCTCGGCGAGCATCGCGATACGCCGATCAACATCGAACTGCACCTGCGCATCCAGGAACGGCTGCCGCTGGCCACGGTCGACATCAGCGAGCGGGTGTTTCCGCGCGACAGTCGCCCAGGGCTGCATCCGTATCCGTCCAACGGCGCGCTGATGAGCCACCTGCTGCTGCACGCGGCCGGCGGCATCTGCAGCCGCAGCCTGCGCTTGATGCATCTGCACGACATCTCGCTGCTGGCCACGCGGATGAGCGTGAAGGACTGGCAGGTGCTGTGCGACGACGCCGATGGCGCGCCGTGGTGGGCGCTGCCGCCGCTGCAGCTGGTGCTGCGCTACTACCGCACCGCGATCCCGAAGGCGGTGCTGGCGCGGCTGCGCGCGCACTGCCCGCCGCTGCTGCGCCTGGTGGCGCGGCGGCTCGACCTGACCCGGGCCTCGTGCTCGCAGCTGTGGCTGCCGGCGCTGCCCGGGATCGAATGGGCGCGCTCGTTCGGCGAGGTCGTGCGCTATCTGCGGCAGCGCTTGCAGCCCTCGCCGGAGAGCCGGCAGGAGCGTGCCGACATGATCCGCACCCAGCTGTGGCTGCAAGGCCAATCCTGGGTGTCGCTGCCGCAAAGGCGGCGCGTGTTGTTGCGCCTGCTGCGACCGGTGCCGCGGATGGACACGCTGTATGCGGTGCGCAGTGCCTTGCATGGGTATGCGGCGGCGCGTTAGGTCACGGGTCCGCGCACAAATCCCCTGTAGGAGCGGCTTCAGCCGCGACAGGCATCTCGGTAATGCCCGTCGCGGCTGAAGCCGCTCCTACAGGGAAAACGCGTGCTCATGCACGCGCCGCGCACAGCCGTCGGTAGATCGCGCCGAAGCTGCGCACCGTGTGCTCGGCATCCTCGCGCACCGCACGGCATTGCGCGGACCAGGCCAGGCGCAGGCGCAGTTCGTCGTCGGCCAGGACCTGGCGCAGGGCCTCGGCCAGGCCGGCCCAGTCGCCGGTGGGCACCGCCAGCGCCGCCGACGGCGCCCATTCCAGCAGGTGCCCTACCCCGGTGCCGACGGTGGGCACGCCGGCCACCGCCGCTTCCAGCAACACCATCGGCCCGGCCTCGTGCAGCGACGACAGCACCAGCAGATCGGCGGCTTCCACCAGCGGGCGCAGTTCGCGCTGGGTCTTGAAGCCGAGGAAGCGGATCTGCTGCGAGAGGCCGAGCTGGGCGGCCAGGCGCTGCATCTGCCCATCGAGCGTGTCCACGCCGACGATGTCGATGCGGAACGCCACCCCGGCCCGCGCCAGCGCCGCCAGTGCGCGCAGCAGCGTCGGCTGGTCCTTGACCCGGTTGAGGCTGGCCACGTGCAGCAGGCGCGCCGTGCCGCCATCGCGCCGGCGCGGCGCGCGCTGCGGCCAGGCGCGCAGGTCCACGCCCAGCGGAACGCGTTCGGCGCCGATGCCCAGCGCCTGCAGCGCCTCGACGATCGGCGCGCTGGCCGCGGTCACCGCATCCGCCAGCCGCAGGACCAGCGCCTCGCGCAGCCGCCCCTGCCATTTGCGCCGCCCGCCGTAGCCGATGGCATGCAGCGCGACCAGTTCGCCGCCGGCGATGTGCACCAGGCTCGGCCGCCGCAGCAGGCGCGCGGCGGCCACCGCGATCAGGCTGCAGTGGCCGGAGAAGATCGATTGCACCAGGTCGAACGGCGCCTGGCGATGCTCGGCGCGGATCGCGGCGACCGCGCGCAGGCGGGTGCGGCGCTCGCCGATGTTGTGGATGCGTGCGCCGAGCAACTCCCAGCAAGCCGGCGCAGGCTCCTGGTGCAGCACGAACACATGCACCTCGTGCGTGCGCGCCAGGCGTTCGATCAGGGTCAGCAGCACCGGGATCACCCGGTACTCGCCGCTGCGATCGACGCCGCCGGGCACCACCAGGGCCAGCTTCATGCCCCGCTCCGCGCGGGTTGCTCCAGCAGTTGCGCATAGGCGCGCGACCAGCGCCGGCCGACCGCCGCGAACGACAGCTGGGCATCGAAATGGGCGCGTACCAGCGCCGGCGACGGCCGCTCGGCGGCGGCGTGCACCAGCGCCTCGGCGAGCAGGCCGGCATCGCCGCACGGCCACAGTTCGCCGACGCGGCCGCAGTCGGTGAGCGCACGGAACGACGGGATGTCGGTCAGCACCGGCAGCGTGCCGCAGGCGAACGCCTCCAGCGCCGCGTAGCCGCAGCTCTCGGCCAGGCTGGCGGACACGAACAGGTCCGCCGCGCGCATCAGCGTCTGGATCTGCGCATGCGGCACCTTGCCCAGCAGGTGCACGCGCCCGCGCAGGCGCGGATCGCGCTGCACCCGCTCCTGCACCGCCTCCAGCAACGGCGCGCTGCCGAACGCGCAGAACAGCTGCAGCCCGGGCAGCCGCGCGGCGGCGCGGGCCACGCCCTCGAGCACGGTCAACGGGTCCTTGCCGGCGCTCAGGTGGCCGACCCACAGCACGCAGGGCGCGCCGTGCAGGCCGCTCTCGCGCCGCGCCTGGGCGCGGTCGCCGGGGGTGAAACGGCAGCTGGACTCGGGGATCGCGAACAGGCGCGTGGACGGCGCGAACAGCCCGGCATGCACGAACGCGCGTGCCAGTTCCAGCGAGGTGAAGGCGATCCCGGAGGCGGCCGCGTACCACTGCCGCCACTGCGAGCGGCGCCACCAGCGCGGCGGGCGATTGGCGTGGTCCTGCAGCAGGATCGGCACCTGCGGCAGCTGCCGCGCCATCGCGCAGGCCTCGCGCGCGAACTCCAGGCCGTGTACGTGCACCACGTCGGCGCCGATCGCATGCACGATGCCGGCGATGCGCCGCGCGCGGCTGCTGGTGCCGGCGTTGCCGGGATCGGCGAAGTGGTACTCCACGCCGTTGCGCAGCAACTGCTCCGGTGTGTCCGCGGCCTGGATCACCGAGACGCGGGTGCCGCTGCCGGCCACCGCTTCGGAGATGTCGGCCAGGGTCGGCCAGTGCGCGAACACCTGCGCCGGCGCCAGTCCCGGCGGGGTCGGGACGAAATTGATCTGCGCGACGTGCATGGGTTTCCGGCCAGGATGCGACACGCCTAGATGCCCGAGACCTGCGGCCGGCGCAGGCGCACCAGCCAGTTGGCCAGGTTCAGTTCCCACGGCCGGTCGTAGCGCCGGTAGCGGTAGCGCCACGCCGCCATCGCACTGAGGCCGCGCTTGGCCCAGCGCGGCGAGCGCAGGTCCTGCGCGGTGGGATAGCGGCAGCCCAGCACGGTGACGAAATCGCGGATGCGCCGGCGCAGCGCGTCGTCGAGCCAGGGCGCATCGGCATGGCAGGCGTAGTCCACCCACTGCGGCTGGGTCCATTCCTCGGGCGTGTTCGGGAACACCACCGGTTCGCCGTGCCGGTCCAGCAGCGGCATCGACGCGCGCCTGCCGCGGTCCTTCTCGTGGCGGCTGGCCTCCGGCAGCGGCGTGTACACGTAGACGATGATTTCCGACTGCGGATTGATCCGCTTCAGTTCGCGGATGAACTCGAAGGTCTGCTCGGTCGCGTGCACGGTGTCCTGCGGCGGCGCGACCATGAACGACAGCTCCGGGATCACCCCGTTGCGCCGGCACAGCTCGGCCACTTCCAGGGTCTGGTCCGGGCGCGTGCCCTTGCGGATCTCCTTCAGCATCGCCCCGCTCGGCGACTCGGCGCCGATGTAGGCCATGCGCAGCCGGCTCTTGCGCACCAGCTTCCAGGTGCTCTCGGACAGGTTGAGCAGCGCGTCGGCGCGCGCATAGCACCACCACGGCATCTCCAGCTTGGCCATGACCTCCAGCAGCGGGATCATCTCCGCCTCGCGGTCGAAGAAGTTGTGGTCGAAGAACTGGATCGAATCGGCGCCCAGCTCTTCTTTCAGATAGCGCAGTTCGCGTTCCAGCCGCGCCGCGGTGGGCAGCGCGGTGGCGCCGCCGAACATCGCCGCCACGCCGCAGAAGGTGCAGCGGAAACGGCAACCGAGCGCGGCCTGGTGCGAGGCGGTGCGGCGGCCGAGGAAGCTGCGGCCCAGGTAGCGGCGCGGGTCGCCGAGCTTGGCGTACGACAGCGCCGGCAGGGCGTCGCCACGGCTGAAGCCGCGGTTGCGGTTGTGCACGATCGCGCCGTCCTGTTTCCACGACAGGCCGTCGATCTGCGCCAGGCCGGGCCCCTCGCCGCGCAAGGCCGCGACCAGTTCCGGCAGGGTGTCCTCGCCCTGCGCGCGGATCGCGTAGTCCACGTACGGCGCGCTCAGCGCGGTCTCGGTGTACAGCGTGGGGAAATAGCCGCCCCACACGATCGGCATCGCCGGGAAGCGTTCGCGGATCGCCGTGGACAGCGCGATCGACGGCGCGATCTGCGGCCCGCCCATGACGCTGATCCCGACCGCGTCGTAGCGCTGTTCCTGCAGCGCCTGCAGGGCGCTGTCGATGAAGCCGCGGTCGACGTTGCCGTCGATGATGCGGCTGTCGCCGCTGCGGTCCAGCGCGGCCGCCAGGTTCAGCAGCGCCAGCGGGAAGCGGGCGTTGCCGCGCGAGGTGATGGTCGGGTTGACCAGCAGCGTATTCGGTGTGGAAGACATGGCGGCAGGTTGCAGGGCGAGGCTCACGGCAGGCGCCGCAGCCGGAACACCAGCGCCACCGGAACCTGCAGCGCGGCAGGATCGAAGTGCGCGCCGGCGGGAATGTCGGCGGGATCGAGCATCGGTTCGTGCACCGCCTCGATCGCCAGCCCGAGCGCGGCGCAGGCCGCATGCCAGTGGCTGTACAGATGCTGGGTGTGACGCACCGCGTAGCGCTGGCCATCGGCCTTGAAGTCGCGGCGCCAGCCGAGCGCGTGGCCGATCGGGTGCACGTCGCTGCACAGCACGCTGCCGCCCGGACGGGTGGCGCGGTGCAGCTCGGCCAGCGCCGGCCGCAACTGCGGCAGGTGCCCGACCGCCAGCGCGCAGATGCTCAGGTCGGCGGCGGCATCGGCCACCGGCAACGCCTCCAGGCTGCCCTCGCGCAACGTGTAACGATTGCCGCCGCCGGCCGCGTCCAGTTCCTGCGCGGCGCGGCGCAGCATCTGCGGCGACAGGTCCACGCCGGTGGCATGCGCGGCGCCACGCTGCAGCGCATGCAACAGATAGCGCCCGCTGCCGCAGCCGGCATCGAGCACACGCTGTCCGCGCAGCGTGGGCGGCAGCAGCGCCAGCATGGCGCGCTGTTCGGCCTGCATCACCGGATTGTGCGCATGCGCCGGATAGCTCGCCGCCCACAGCGCATAGGCGTCGAACGGATCCAGGATCGGTACGGCGTTCATGCGCGGCGCGCCTGCATGGCGGACGGCCCGGTCGCGCGCGGCGCGTCGCCTTGCAGCTGCAGACCGGGTTCGAGCGCGAGCAGCGCCGGGTCGGCCAGCTCGGCGGCCAGCAGCTTCGGCACGCCGTCCAGCGTCGCCGGCACCGCGGCCACGCCGGCCGCGGCGAACCAGCCGGCGAAGTCGGGATCGGCGATCCGCGGGCGCCCATCGCGCACCACCGCGCGCAGTTCGCTGCGCGCCAGGCCGACCAGGCTGTGCGCCGGATCGCCGCCGCGGTCGCCGACGATCACCAGGTCCGCGGCGGCGCCGGGCGCAAGACTGCCGCGTCCGTGCAGGCGCAGGATGCGCGCCGCCGCGGTGGTCGCCAGCGCCAGCGCCTGCGCGGCGTCGAGGCCGTTGCCGGCGGCCACGCGCAGTTCCTCGAGCAGGTCGCGCGCGCCGCTCAGGCGCGAATCGCTGCCCAGCGCCAGGCGCCCGGCCGCATGCAGCCGGCGTGGATCCAGGGTGCGCCCGAGCAAGGCCAGGTTGCTCGACGGGCACCACACCACGGCGGCGCCGCAGGCGAGCACGCGCTCGATATCGGCATCGCCCAGGCCGACGCCGTGGATCAGCACGCTGTTGCCGGCCAGGCAGCCGCGCCGCTCCAGTTCGGCCAGCTCGCCGGCGGCGAGCGCATCGGTACCCTCGGCCAGGTGGATCATCCACGGGCGATCGGCGGCGGTCGCGGCGAAGCTCTGCGCCGGCGGCGGGCCGTAGTCGGGTCCGTGCAGGGCGTAGCTCCAGCCGAACTCGCGCAGCAGCGCGACCGGGAAGTCGGCCGCATCCAGCGCGGCATGCCATGGATCGTGGTGCGCCACGCAGGTGACGCCGGCGAGCAGGTTCTTCAGCGCGCCGTGGCGCAGGCGCAGCGGCTTGGGCCGTTGCAGCGCGGCGGCGACCGCCGGATCGTGGAAATGCGCGGCGAACGCCTCGATCCAGGCATAGCTGTTGGCGAACGGTGCGGTCTGCGGCAGCGGCGGCACCGCATTGACCTGCAGGTGCTCGTGCGCATTGATCAGTCCCGGAAATACCAGGTGCCCGTGCAACGCGACCCGGTACGCGGCCGCGGCCGGCGCTGCGGCGATGCGGCCGCCGCGCAAGGTCAGCGATGCGCGCACGGCGCCGGCGGGGCTGGCGATGCGTGCGCCGCGCAGGTAGGTGTCGATAGGAGCGGCAGCGGCGCGCATCGGTCAGCGCTTGCGCATCACGATCAGGAAGTGATCGCCCATGTCGCGCAGCAGCGGCCAGCCGCCGATGCGGTCGTCCAGCCGGCCCAGGCGCTCGCCCCAGCGCGGGTGGCGGCGATAGTGCTCGACCAGATACGGCGGCGGCAGGCACAGGCTGAGCGCGCGATAGGATTCCAGTTCGAAGTGCGCGGAAAAGGCGCGGTAGAACTCGCGCGGCAGGTAGTACCAAGTCCAGATGGTGTGCCCGTTCATGCCCACCGCGGTGACCCCGCGCGCGCCACGCACCGCGGCGCGGCGGAAGCGTCCGCGCAACGCGTAATGGCCCAGTTCCCACGGGCACAGGCGCCCGATCACCGAGAACACCAGGCGCCCGTCGCGGCGCAGCAGGCGCGCGCATTCGGCGGCGACCGCCGGCAGGTCCGGGGCGCAGTTGAGCGGGCCGAAGTTGGAATACATGCCGTCGAACTCGCCGTCGATGCGATCCAGTTGCTGGATGCCGACATGCGCCGCGCTGAGCCGCCCCTCCAATGCCGGGTCCTGCGCCCGCTGCCGGGTGCGCGCCACCATCTGCGGCGACCAGTCGGTGGCCAGCACGCGATAGCCACGCCGCGCGAATTCGTGGGCATCCAGGCCGGTGCCGCAGCCCAGGTCGATCAGCCGCGCGCCGGCCGGCAACTGCGCGGCCACCGTGTCCCACAGGGTGCCGCGCATGCGCTGGATCAGCTCGTTGTTGCCGCGCGGGCCGTCGTAGTCGGCGGCGACGCTATCGAAGGCGCGCTGGGTCTCCAGCAGCTGCGCCGGATCGATCGTCGCCGCGCGCGCAGCGGCGCCGGGCTTGCCATTCGCAGTCACATCCACTCTCCACTCGCCTGCCGTCGTCGTCGGGAACCGCCGTGCCGGCCGCAAGCGCGGATCGCACGGTACGCACAGTGAGTGCGGGCGCGGGCGCATTTGGTTGAATCGCCGCGCGTGCCGCCGCGCGAGCTTGCGCCTATGCGCCGATGCCGGCCGGCGCGGGCTGCGCCGCGCGCGCGGTTCGCCGGCGTCGCAGCGCGTTGCGCACGATCGCGGCGAACACGCCAAGGCCGGTGCCCAGCATCAGCGCCACCGCCAGCACCAGCACCGGATTCGGGAATGCGGGACGCTCGGGCACGTAGGCGGTCCAAGGCGCGGAGGTGTCGTAGGTGTAGCGCGCGCCCAGCCGGGTCAGCAGGTCGTCGCGCTCGGACTTCAGCCCGCGGATGGTCGCGTTCTTCTCCGACAGCAGCATGTTGCCGAGCAGTTGCTGCTCGACGCTGCCCCTGCCCTCGCCCTGTTGCTGCAGCAACTGCGCGCGCTCGGCCTGCGCCGCGGCGAGCTCGCTGCCGATGTCCTGCAGGCGTTCGCGCGCCTGCTGCATCGGCGCGGCCTGGATCCGGCGATGCAGCGCCTGCAGCTGCAGCGTGGTCGCCGTGGCCAGGGCGCGCGCCTGCTGCGCCGAGTCGGCGCGCAGGCTCAACTCGATCAGGTTGGCGTAGGGATCCGGGTCCAGCTTCAGGCTGCTGCGGTACAGCGCGGCCGCGCGCCCGTTCAACGGCAGGCCCAGGCTCTGCAGCACCTGGTCCTGGAACAACCGCGTCTTGATCCGCTCGATCACGCGCTGGAACGGCTCCAGCTTGGGGTCGCGCCCGGCCGGGGTCGGGCCGAACTCGCCGACCTGCACCCATGCGGTGGCCTGCCACTGGCGGGTGGCGCCCTGCAGGAAGGCGAACCCCAGCGCGAGCACGGCGAGCAGCGGCAGCACGCACCAGGTCCACTCGCGGCGCAGGATCCGCCACAGGTCGATCAGGTAGATTTCGTCTTCTTTCATGGCAAGGCGCTTCTCGGGGAAAGGGGTGGCGGCAGCGCCTGCCCCGCCCTGCCCGGCGCCGCCGCCATGGCAGCGCGACGGTTCGGCAGCAGCGCGCTGCAGGCGTGCAGGACCAGGCACAGCGCGATGAAGCCGGCGTTGGTCCAGGTGAAGGCCTGCGGCGCGAACGGCGACATCAGGCAGGCGTAGGCGATGCGCAGGAACACCAGCAGGTTGAACAGCGACACCGTGCCGCCGAGCAGGCGCACGCTCCACAGCAGCGCCGCGTACAGCGCCAGCATCGCCGCCAGCGCGGCACCGGCGCCGCCGGCGAGCAGGAACGGGAAGAACTCGGTGCCGACGTTGATGTTCGGCGCATCCAGCGGGATGCCGGTGCCGGCGGTGGCGATCGAGCCGCTCAACGGCACCAGCTGGTTGACCAGGAAGCTGGCGTTGACATAGTCCTTGGCCAGCATCGCGCCGAAGTTGTACGGGCCGGCGCCGATGTACAGCAACAGCCACTTGATGCCCTGCGGCGCGGCGCGGTACAGGTCGCTGAAAGGCAGCGTCACCGAGTCCAGCGAGCCCGAGCGCAGGCTGCCCAGCAGCGAGAACACCGCGCCGCCGGCGCACAGCAAGGCCACGACCGCCTTCCACGGCAGCGGCCGCGCCGGGTCGCGGCGCAGCAGCAGGAGCAGGCCGAAACTGAACAACGCGGCGAAGATGCGGTTGCGGTCGATCACCAGCACCGGGAACACGAAGCCGGCCACGATCATGGCGTTGCGCAGCGCCCTGTCGCGCACGCACAGCAGCGCGATCGGCGGCAGGATCCAGCACATGTTGGACAGGTGGCGCACGTGCGCATGCAGCGGGCTCAGGTCGGCGTACGCGGACGGGTTGGTGAACAGCGGGATCGGGAACAGCGCCAGATCCAGCACGCAGAACACGCCGACCAGCGCAGCCAGGCACAGCGCGACGAAGGCCTCGCGTGTGCCGGCGTAGCGGCGCGCGCGAAACGCGGACAGCGACGGCAGGCGGATGCCGTGCAGCGCGTCCAGCAGCAAGGTCGCCGCGGCCGCCGCGGCCAGCCAGGCGATGCCGGCCGCATAACCGGGCGGCAGGTCGAAGCTGAGCAGGGTCAGCGCGCAACTGAACAGCAGCGGCAAACCGAAATAGGCCGACGGCAGGCGCAGCAGGCGGTTCATGCGCGCTCCGGCAACGGCGCTGGCGCCGCGGACTGCAGCCGCGCCAGCAGCGACAGCCCGGCGTGCGCCAGCAGGTGGCCGCCCAGCGCCAGCGGTTGCCGCCGCAGGAAGGCGATCTTGGCGGCGATGTAGTGCGCCTGCGCGTACAGCAAGGTACGGCACGGCGCATCGAACAGCGCGGCGCGGCGCAGCGCCACCCGCCGCGACTCGGCCAGATTGGCCAGGCGGCTGGGCAGGTGCCGGGTGCGGCTGGCGTTGGCGCCGTGCAGCCGGTAGGCGCAGACGCCGACGTCGATGAAGCCGAGCGCATCGCGCGCGACCAGGCGCAGGAAGAAGTCCCAGTCCTCGATGTGCAGCGCTTCGTCCCAGGCCACGCGCGCCTGCAGCGCGCTGCGCCGGACCAGGGCCACCGCCCCGCTCACCGCCCAGTGGCGGATCACCGCGCGGCGGATGCCGGCATCGCTCAGGTACAGGCGTTTGTCCACGCCGTGCAGGTCGCGCATGCTGCTCTGGTGCAGCAGGCGCCCGTCCGCATCGACCACGATCGCATCGCCGATCACCGCCGTCTTGCCCGGCGATGCGCGCAGGTAGGCCACCTGCGCGCCCAGCCCGCCGGGCAGCAGGTAGTCGTCGCTGGCGCCCAGGCGCAGGAACTCGCCGCTGGCCATCGCCACCAGGTGGTTCAACGTGGCGGCGATGCCGAGGTTCTCGCGCTGCCAGAACCGCACCGGCACGCGGTGGCCATGCAGCGCGATCCACTCGGCGATGCGCGCGGCGGTGGCGTCGCTGGAGCCGTCGTCGACGATCACGATCTCCTTGTTCGGATACGGATCCTCCAGCACGCTGTCCAGGCAGCGCTGCACGAAGCGCTCGTGGTTGAACGCCGGCACCAGCACCGATACCAGCGGCGCGTCCTCGCGAACTCCGCATTCGTCCATCAGCGCAACCCTCCCAGATAGCGCCGCACCACCACGACGTTGAACGCCAGGTACAGCGCATAGTTGACGGCGAACGCGTAGGCGGCCCCGATCAGGCCCATGCGCGCGGTGAACAGGTACACCAGCCCCAGATAGCTGGCGGCGAACACGCATTCGGAGACCACGAACAGCCGCGTCATCGCCTTGGCCAGCATCAGGTAGGACAGCACGAACGAGGCGATCTTGATCACGTCGCCGACCAGCTGCGGCGCGTACAGCGGCGCGGCGGCGGCGAAGTCGGCGGCGAACAGCAGCCGGGTGAGCCAGTCGCGGCACAGGTAGATCGCCGCGGCGGCCACGATCACCGCCGGCAGCACGTAGCGGTAGGCGGTGCGCAGCTCCAGCAGCAGCCCGGCGCGGCCGCGCAGCGCGGCCAGCTTGGGCAGGTAGTAGACGTTGATCGCCGTGGTGAAGAACAGCAGATACGCGTCGGAGACCTTGCTCACCGCCTGCCAGTAGCCGACCTGCTGCCAGCCGAAGCGCGCGGCCAGATGGTCGCGCACGCCGATGTTGACCAGCAGCGGCAGCAGCGCCGAGGTCAGCGTCATCACCGAGAACGCGGCCAGGCGCCGGGTCATCTCCGCGTCGAAGCGGATGCGCAGCATGTCGCGGCGGAAGTACGGGCTGCGCCGCAGCGCCGGCAGGCCGGCGCACAGCCACAGCACCTGCCCGGCGACCAGGCCCAGCAGCGCGCCGTACAGCTGCAGCCAGCGCGCCAGCCACAGCACCACGATCGCGCTGAGCACCGAGCCGGCGACCTGGATGAAGGCCAGCCGGCGCACGTCCATGAAGCCGTTGACCACGGCCAGGATGTAGTTGGCCAGGGCGACGCCGAGCTGGGCCACGGCCAGCACGCAGATCAGGCTCTGGTACTGCGGATCGCCGAGCAGGCGCTGCGCGATCTGCCGGCTGAACAGCAACGCCACCACGCCCATCGCGCAGGCGGCGCAGCAGGCGTAGCCCAGCGCCGCGCCCAGCAGCCGCGCCAGCTGCTGCGCATCGTCGCGGTATTCGGCCACGTACTTGACGATGCCCGCGCCGATGCCGCCGCCGGCCAGCACCGCCAGCAGCGACATCAGGCTGGTGAACTGGCCGAGCCGCGCGACCCCGGCCGGTCCGGCGTAGACCGCCACCAGCTTCAGCACCAGCAGCGCGGCCAGCAGCTTGGCCGCGGTGGCCGCGCCGCTGTACAGGCCGCTGCGCAGCACGCTCATGCCGCCACCGCCTCGAATTCCAGGCAGGCCGCGATCACCTGCTCCACCGCGTCCGCGTCCAGGGTCGGCCCGATCGGCAGGCTCAGCACCTCGCGGTGCAACTGCTCGCACAGCGGCAGGCGCAGTCCGCTCAGCCCGGCATAGGCCGGCTGCCGGTGCGGCGGCAGCGGATAGTGCACCAGGCAGTGGATGCCGCTGGCCAGCAGGTGGCGCTGCAGCGCGTCGCGCCGGGCGCAGCGCACCACGAACAGGTGCCAGGCATGGCGCGCTTCGTCGGCCACCTGCGGCAACCGGATCTGCGGATGCACGATGCGCGCGCGATAGCGCTGCGCCACCTCGCGGCGCCGGGCGATGTCGGCATCCAGGTGGTTCAGCTTGACCCGCAGCAGCGCCGCCTGCATCTCGTCCAGGCGCGAGTTCACGCCTTGCACCAGATGCCGGTACTTGATGTCCGACCCGTAGTTGCGCAGCATCCGGATACGCGCCGCCAGTTCGGCGTCGTCGGTCGTCACCGCGCCGCCGTCGCCCAGCGCGCCCAGGTTCTTGCCGGGAAAGAAGCTGAAGCCGGCGGCATCGCCGAAGCTGCCGGCATGGCGCCCGTGCAGGCGCGCGCCATGCGCCTGCGCCGCATCCTCGATCAACAGCAGACCGTACTGCCGCGCCAGCGCCCGCAGCGCCGCCATGTCGGCCAGCTGCCCGTACAGGTGCACCGCCATGATCGCCCGCGTGCGCGGCCCGATCGCGCGCTCCACGCAGGCCGGATCCAGGTTGAAGCTGATCGGGTCCGGCTCCACCGGCACCGGCTGCAGCCGGTTCTCGCTGATCGCCAGGAAGCTGGCGATGAAGGTGTTGCCCGGCACGATCACCTCGTCGCCCTCGCGCAGCCGGCCGAGTTCGCGGTAGCCGCGCAGGATCAGGCTCAGCGCGTCCATGCCGTTGCCCACGCCGATGGCATGAGCGGTGCCGCAATAGGCGGCGAACTCGCGCTCGAACGCCGCCAGTTCCTCGCCCAGCACGTACCAGCCCGAGTCGATCACCCGCGCCGCCGCCGCCTTCAGTTCGTCGGCGTAGCGCGCGTTGATCGCGCGCAGGTCCAGGAACGGCACGCTCATCGCAGATCCCAGGCGTAGAAGTCGTGGACCACGGCGCGGGCGCCGAAGCGCTCCTTCTGCGTGACCAGGCCGTCGTTGAGCACGCGGCCCTGCTGCTCGGTGGAGATGCCCAGGCTGAAATAGTCGCGTTGCGCGTAGACCTGTTCGATCAGCTCGGCCAGCAGCAGGCTCAGCGCGTCCACCCGGCGGCCCTGCTCGGAGCAGGCCAGGTACTGGGTATGCACCACCCGGCCGAAGTCGTACAGCACGGTGCCGGCCAGCAGCGTGTCGCCGTCGCGGACCTCGTGCAGCACGATCTGTTCGGGGAACCGCGCGCGCAGCAGGCGCAGTTCGTCCAGGCTGTGGGTCGGGGTGGCGCCGTGGCGCTGCAGCACCTCGACCAGCAACGCATGCAAGGGCGCCGGATCGTCGCTGCGCTGCACGCGCAGGCCGGCCTTGCGCGCCTTGCCGATCGAGCGCCGCCGCTCGGCGGCGAAGCGCAGCGGCTCGCGCAGGGCGATGGCCGAGGACAGGTCGCGGCGCTGCAGCCGCGCGCCGAGCCGATGCAGCGCGTAGAGATCCTCTTCCGCCGGCGTGGCATGGAACAGGTGCGGCACCGCCTTGTACAGCAGTTCGTGCACGCCCTCGGCGCGGTAGTGCGCGGCGATCCGCTCGAACACGTCCAGCGTCGCCGCCGCGCGGAGGCCATGTGCGGACAGCAGTCCCGCATAGCTCAGCCCGGCATGGCTGACCACGCGCGTGCCTTCGCGATTGGCCGGGAACACCGCCACCGGTGCGCCGCCGCGTTCGACCAGCAGCGAGGCATCGACGAAGCGCTCGGCGTGGTAGTCCATGTAGCCGCGCCGGTGCAGCAGGTTGCCGTTCCTGGAGTCGGCGATCAACGCGTCCCAGGCCGGCGCATCGGCGGCCGTGTAGGGCCTAACCGAAAACATGCCCGCTGCCCTCGCCCGCGCCCTGCGCAAGCGGCGCCACCGCCACGCCGAAACCGTCGCGGCCCATGTCGTTGCCGTTGTAGAACATCAGCAGGTTGTCGCGGTGCCGGATCAGCGCCGGATAGCACAGCGTGCGCGCGTCCCAGCCGCCGGGCGACAGCGCCAGGCCGAGGGCATCGTCGCAGCGCCGCCAGTGGCGGCCGTCGTCGCTGCGCGCCACGCCGGGGAAATACGCGCCGTCGCGGTTGCCGCGGGTGAAATACATCAGGTAGCCGCCGTCGTGGCGATAGACGCGCGGGCGGCCGATCCGGTATTCGCTGCCCTGCGGCAGCAGGCAGACCGTGTCCTGGCGCGGGATCGCCTGCAGGTCGCCGGTCTCGGCGCAGCGGATGTGATAGCGCGGGAACGGCGTGCCGTCGATGTGTTCCCAGTCGTCGCCCACCGCGTACCACAGCCGCCAGCGTCCTTGCTCGTAGCGCGCCGCATGCACCGCGGCGATGGTGCTGCGGCCGGGCGCGCGATCCAGCAGCGGCGTGTCCTGGCGCCGCTGGAACGTCTCGCCGCCGTCGCGGGACACCGCCAGTCCGGTGAAGGCCAGGAACTTGGCCTTGGCCACGCGCTGGAAGCCGACGTAGAACATGTACAGCCCGTCCGCCGCGGCGACCACGTCGCCGAGGATCATGCCGTTGTCGTCGAAGCAGCCGTCGCGGCCGATGTCCAGCACCGGCGCGGCGCTGACCCGCAGCACCTGGGTCGGATCGTCGCCGCGCACGTCGACGTAGCCGATGCGGCTGACCCCGGCGTCGTCGCGGAAGCCGGCGTAGACGCGGATCAGCTCGGCATCCAGGCGGTGCGGCGTCGGCGTCAGCGCCGAATGCCGCATCCAGCCGCCGACCCCGTCGCGTGCGGTCGCGAACACCAGGCCGCGTTTGTGCCAATCGAACATGCGCGTCTCAGAGGGTCACGTCGAAGCTGGACCTGCCCGCCACCGCCCGCGCCGGGGAACCGACGTAGACCCGGCCCGGCTCGGTGTCGCGGGTGACCAGCGCGCCGGCGCCGATCACGTTGTCCGCGGCGACCTTGACCCCGTCGCTGAAGGTGGCATTGACCCCGATGAAACTGCCCTGGCCGATCTCGCAGTAACCGGAAATCACCGCATGCGAGGCGACGAACACGTGGTCGTGGATCACCGTGCGGTGGCCGACGTGGTTGCCGCTCCACAGGATGCAGTTGTCGCCGATGCGGGTGAACGGCTGCACCACGTTGCCTTCGAACACGAAGCAGTTCTCGCCCAGCTGCGCATTGCGCCAGACGAAGGCGCGCGAACTGACGTAGCTGGCCAGGCGATAGCCGCGGCGCTTGGCGTCGAGGAAGAACCGCGTGCGCAGGCGGTTGAGGCCGCTGGCGGGAATCGCCACGAACGCCTCGACCTCGCCTGGCGGGTACAGCCGTTCCAGGTCTTCGTACGCCACCACCGGCCGCTCGGCCAGGGTCGGCGCGGCGATGTAGTCGCGTTCGGCGCTGAACGCCAGTACCTCGTAGTCGCTGTCGTGGCTGAAGTACTCGCAGGCGATCTGCGCCAGTTCGCCCGCGCCGATGATCACCAGGGGCCGTGCCATGCGCCTACGCCTCCTGCCGGCGCACGCCGGCCGTTTCGCGCAGGAACTCGTCGTAGTCGAGGATGTAGTCGGCCGGATCGTAGGCCTGGTCGGCCAGCACCATCAGCACGCAGTCGGCGCTGAAATCGTACAGGTCGCGCCACACCATGCTGCCGAGCAGCAGGCCCTGGCAGGGATCGTCCAGCACCACCTGCAGCGGCCCGCTGCCGTCGTCGAGCAGGAACGACACCGAACCATGCAGGGCCACGGCCAGCTGGTTGAGATGGCGGTGCGCGTGCTGCCCGCGGTGCACGCCGTTCTTGGTCGCGAACAGGTAGTAGACGCGGCGGATGTCGAACGGCACATCGCGCTGCTGTTCCAGGGCGACCAGCAAGCCGCGTTCGTCGCCGTGCGTACGCAACTGGATTCGTTCGATTGCCATGAGTGTGCCCGACACGGACTCCGACGCGGAGTTACCAGGCTGAGTGCCGCCGGGCCGCGGAAAGGTTGCGCCAGGTTGCCGGCAGCGCAGCGGCGCGATCCGCCGCAACCCCCACGCAACCTTTTGCCGCGCGCCCGGCACCCATCTGCGACCACCACTGTGCCGGCGTTACGCCGACCGGCAGTGGCGCAGCACGACGCCGCGACCGGCAGCGCGCATTCCATCGCCACCATCTGGACAGGGCACGCCACCATGACTTCCTCCACCCAGGCCGACGACGGCACCACTCGCTCCGAGGCGCCCGCGCATCCGCCGCGCAGCTCCGCCGACGCCACGCTGCCGCGGCCGATGGTGTGGCTGCACTGGCTCACCGTGCTGTGCCTGGTGCTGGCGGCGGGGTTGATCCTGCTGCGCGAAGAAGTCGACGGCCGCGCCGTGCGCCAGTGGTTGCTGGAGGGACATCGGCACTTCGGCCTGTTCGTGCTCGGCCTGTTCTTCCTGCGCGTGGCGTTGCGCCTGCGCCTGGGCAAACGCCACGACCCCGACGCGCCCTCGCCGCTGCTGCGCGCGCTCGCCGGACTCACCCACGTGGCGATGTACGCGCTGCTGCTGACCCTGCCGGTGCTGGGCTGGGCGCTGAGTCAGTCCATGGGCAAGCCGGTGCATCTGTTCGCCGCCACGCTGCCGGAGCTGGTCGCCCCCGATCCGGATCTCGCCGACACGCTCGGCGCCTGGCACGTGTATGCCGCCTGGGCGCTGCTCGGATTGATCGTGCTGCATATCGGCGCCGCGCTGTGGCACCACTTCGTGCGCCGCGACGACCTGCTGCGGCGAATGCTGCGCTTCCGCCGCGGCTGAGCCGCGCCTCCGCCCTTCCCTCGTCCGCCATCGCGCCGACCCGTTCAAGGACCAACCGCATGCAGACCGCACCGTCTCCTTCTTCCTTCTTCCGCGCCGGCAGGCTGCGTGGTGCCGACCAGGTCCTGCTGTGGTCCACGCTCGGCTCGCTGTTGCTGCTGGCCAGTCCGCGCGCCGCGGCGGTGCCGGCGTTCGCGCGGCAGACCGGCTCCTCCTGCGCGGACTGCCACATCGGCGCCTACGGCCCGGCGCTGACCCCGTACGGCATGCGCTTCAAGCTCAACGGCTACACCGACAGCGACGGCAACGGCACCAAGATCCCCGCCTCGGCGCAGCTCACCGGCACCCGCAGCGTGCCGGTGCGCGGCAAGACCAACAACCAGCTCAGCGAGGCCGACCTGTACCTGGCCGGCCGGGTCAGCGACAACGTCGGCGGCTACATCAAGGTCTCCAGCACCAACAACGGCAAGGACAAGTTCACCACCAAGCTGGACAACGTGGACCTGCGCTTCGTCGCCAAGACCTTCAAGCTCGGCGGCAAGGACGCGCTGCTCGGGGTCAGCGTCAACAACAATCCGGGCAGCCAGGATCCGATCGGGGTGCTGCCCAATGCCTCCGGCCTGGGGCCGGCCTCGGCCTACGCCGGCTCCACCACCCTGCTCAACCAGTCCTCGCTGTCCAACCGGGTGATCGGCACCAGCGTCTACGGCGTCTACGACCGCAACTGGTACGGCGAGATCGGCACCTACAACGCGCTGCCGGTCTCCACCCAGGACGACCTCGGCTACGCGGTCGGCGGCGACCCGGGCAAGCTCAGCGACACCGGCTACCTGCGCCTGAGCTACATGAAGGACATGAAGAAGCAGTTCTTCTCCGCCGGCGTGGTCGCGCTGAGCACGCGCCGCCAGCTGCCGCGCAGCACCGGCCCGCGCGACGACTTCACCGACCTGGGCTACGACCTGAACTACCAGTTCCTCGGCACCCGCGAGCACATCCTCAAGCTCGGCTACCTCAACATCTACGAGCGCCGCCGCTACGGCAGCGCGGCGATCGACCCGGCCGACCCCAGCGTGGCCGGGCTGCGCCGCGGCAGCATCCGCGACCAGTCGATCAATCTCAGCTACACCTACAAGCAGAGCTACGGCCTGCTGCTGGCGCACTTCATCAATACCGGTTCGGCCGACCCGTTCCGCTACAGCCCGTACGGCACGCCCGACACCACCAGCAACCTGATCAGCGCCTCCTGGGCGCCGTTCGGCAAGGACGACTCGTTCACCTCGATCGCCAACCTGCGCCTGTCCGCGACCTGGTTCCGTTTCAGCAAGTTCAACGGCACCACCGGCAATGTGTTCGGCGCGCTGCCGGTCACCCGTCCGCACGACCTGAACCAGTTCTCGCTGGCGCTGAGCCTCGCCTTCTGAACCCGCTTTTCCCCCACGCACGGATCGTCATGAAACCAGCCAACCCATTTCCCCTGTGGTGCACCCTGATGGCCGGCCTGCTGCCGTTCGGCGTCGCCCTCGCCCCGGCCGCGCATGCCGGCGGCGGCCTGCCCGGCGCCGGCGTGTTCGCCACCGAATGCGCCGAATGCCATAGCGCGGCGCCGGGCAAGAACAAGAAGGGCCCGACCCTGTTCGGCGTGGTCGGGCGCAGCGCCGGCAGCGTGCCGGACTACCGCTATTCCGACGCGATGAAGAAGACCCAGTGGACCTGGAGCGACGACAAGCTGCGCAGCTACCTGGCGCAGCCTGCGTCCAAGGGCATTCCCGGCGCCAACATGAAGTACGACGGGCTCGACGACAGCAAGCAGCTCGAGGACCTCATCGCCTATCTCAATACCCTGCATTGAAGTCGGCACCCGACCCCGGCATAGTCGAAACTGAACCCAGCGTCCGGGGCCGGGGGTGCGCCGTGTCGCCGCCAGGCGGCAATGCCGATAATGGCGGCCCGCCACGGGGCGGGCCCTGCGGCGTTGCCGCCGTGCAGCCCCCGAGCGCCCCTTGCGATCCGACCCGCGACCATCGAGCGACCGTGCACAACCGCCCTTCCGCCGCCGGCTCCCTGTCCCCGATCGCCCTGGGCGGCGGCCGCTGGCGTCGCCAGGCGTGGGCCTCCTGACCGGCATGACCACGGCCGCGGGTCACCTGGCGCAGGGCGCCGCGCGACGCCGACGCGGCGCGCTGGCGCTGGCCGTGGCGCTGTGCCTGCCGGGCACGGCGCTGGCGGCCAAGTTCGGCGGCGCGGTCGGGCTCAGTTCGCAACTGGTCGATCGCGGCATCGCCGTCACCGCCGACACCCCGTCGCTGCAGGTCGCCGGCTACTGGCTGCCCGCGCCGGGCTGGTCGCTGGGCGCCTCCGCCAGCACGGCGCTGGACGCGCCGGGCCAGCAACTGCTGACCACGGTCGAACTGTCGCGCAGTTGGACCCTGTCCGACAGCTGGCAGATGCAGGTCGGGCTGCTGCGCTACGACTACCCCGGCAACCGCATCAACCGCCTGTTCAACCGCAACGAGGCCAGCATCGGCTGGTCGTACCGGGACCGGCTGAGCGTGTCGCTGGCCGCGTTCGAGCTGCCCGACAGCTACCGCGGCCGCTGGTACGGCGCCGCCGACCTCACCGTGCACCAGCCGCTGCCTGGGCACCTGTCGCTGTCGGCCGGGGTCGGCATCAGCCAGGCGCCGGCGGCCCTGTACGGCCTGGACGATTACGCCGATCACTACAGCTACGGCCACGCCGGGCTGATGTGGAATGCCGGCGCCTGGAACGTGGAGATCGACCGCGTGTTCAGCGACGCGCGCAGCATCTACGCCAGCCGCGGCGGCGGGATCTGGCCGTGGGTGGTCACGTTGTCGCGCGCCTTCTGACCCGACCGCAACCTTTCCGTGCCGACCCGGCACATACCGGTGCCCGTTGCCAGACCTGCCCACCATGACCGACACCGATCCACTCGGCGATGCCACCGACCGCATGCTGCTCCGGCGCATGGCCGGCGGCGACCGCGACGCGCTGGCGACCCTGTACCGCAACTACCACGGGCGCCTGTGCCGGTTCCTGTCGCGGCTGACCCGGCGCCCGGACATCATCGAGGAGGCGATCAACGACTGCTTCTGGATCGCCTGGCAGAAGGCCGGCGATTTCCGCGGCGACTCGCAGGTCTCGACCTGGATCATGGGCATCGCCTACCGCTGCGGACTCAAGGCGATCCGCCACCACAGCGACGAGGCGATCGAGGACGGGGTGACCGCCGAAGAGCATTTCTCCTCCGCCGCCGACCCGGACGAGGACCGCGAGCTGCGCGACTGGCTCGGCAAGGGCCTGGAGCGGCTGTCGGCCGACCAGCGCCTGGTGGTCGAGCTGGTCTACGGCCTGGGCCACAAGCTGGAAGAAGTCGCGGCGATCATGCAGTGCCCGGTGGGCACCATCAAGGCGCGGCTGTTCCATGCGCGGGTCAAGCTGCGCAACGTGCTGCCGGGATTGGCCGGCGGCGCCTCCCCTCTGACGGAGAGCGTGTCATGAAGACAGGCTTCAACGAGCCGGGCAACGAGTGCTCGCATGCCTGGGAACTGATGCCGTGGGTGCTGCAGGCCAGCGCCACGGACGAACAGCACGACTGGCTGATCGCGCACCTGGCCAAGTGCAGCTTCTGCAGCGCCGAGTTCGCCCAGCAGAGCCGGCTGCGCCTGGCGATGTCGCTGCCCAGCGACGTGCCGGTGGATGCCGAGGCCGGGCTGCAACGCCTGCTCGGCCGCCTCGACGCGCCCGAGCCGCAGCGGCTGCCGGCGCGCGCCCGCGCCAGCTGGACCACGCGGGCGCTGGTCGCCGCGGCGCTGGTGCAGGCGGTCGGGCTGGGCGTGCTCGGGGTCAGGCTGTCCGCCAGCGACCAGGCCGTGGCCTACCGCACCCTCAGCGACACCGCGCAGCCGCTGGCGGCCGACGCGATCCGCGTGGTGCCGGATGCGCACATGACCCTGGCCGAGTGGGACGCGGTGCTGCGCAAGCTGCAGCTGCGCGTGGTCGGCGGCCCCAACGGCGCCGGCGCCTACACCGTGGTGCCGGTCCAGGCCGGCTCGCCGGGGCAGCCGCAGCGCAGCGTGCAGCAGCTGCGTGCGACGCCCGGCATCCGCCTGGCGGAGCCGATTTCCGCACCATGAGCCTGTCTCGCGCCTGCCTGCTCCTGGCCTGCCTGGCGCTCGGCGCCTGCGCCCATGGCGCGCGCAACGCGGTCGATGCGCCTGCCGCCACGGCCGCGGCAAGCGCGAGGACGCCGACCGCCGACGCCTCGCCGGCCTTGGACAGCCAGCGCCAGATCGTGCTCGCGGTGGCCAACCCGATGGCCGCGCCGGGCCGCCACGCCGGTTCCAACCTGATCGGCTATGCCTCGTCCCGGTACTACGGCGCCGGCACCCAGGCCGCGGACACGCTGGACGCGCTGACCCGCCGCTACGGCCTGCGCCAGGTCACCGGCTGGCCGATCAAGCCGCTGGGCCTGTACTGCGTGGTACTGGAACCGGCGCCGGGCGTGGAGCGCGACGCGCTGCTCGCGGCGCTGGCCAAGGACGAGCGCGTGGCCCTGTCGCAGCCGCTGCAGGACTTCGCCACCTACGCCGACCCGGCGCCGCCGGCCAAACCCGCGCAGGCGCTGCGCTACAACGATCCCTACGTGGACATGCAGCGTGGCTTCGCGGCGACCAACGCGGCCACCGCGCAGGTGCTGAGCCAGGGCCAGGGCGTGGGCGTGGCGATCGTCGATACCGGCGTGGACACCGCGCACCCGGACCTGCAGGGCCGCCTGCGCGACGTGCGCGACCTGGTCGCCGCCGACCCGGCCGCGTTCAACCGCGATCACCACGGCACCGAAGTCGCCGGCATCATCGCCGCCGGCAGCAACAACCACCTGGGCATCGTCGGCATGGCGCCCAAGGCCATGCTCGACGTGTACAAGGCCTGCTGGTATCCGCAGCGCGCCGGCGCCGGCGCCGGCTGCAACTCCTTCACCCTGGCCAAGGCGCTGGTCGCGATCGGCGACACCCGCACGCGCATCGTCAACCTGAGCCTGGGCGGCCCGGCCGATCCGCTGCTGCGCAAGCTGCTCGAGCAGTTGCTGCGGCAGGGCCGCATCGTGGTCGCGGCGATGCCGCCGGACGGCCGCCTGGACGGCTTTCCCGACGGCACCCCGGGCGTGATCGTGGTCAGGAGCAGCAGCGCCACGCCGTCGCCGCCAGGCGTGCTCAGCGCGCCGGGCGAGGACATCCTCACCACCCAGCCCAACGGCGGCTACGACTTCACCTCCGGCTCGTCGATGGCCACCGCCCACGTCAGCGGCGTGGTCGCGCTGCTGCTGTCGCTGGCGCCGCAGCTGGACGCGCGCAGCGTGCACGAGCTGCTGCAGCGGACCAGCCGGCAACGCGACGGCCTGTTGCAGGTCGATGCCGCCGCCGCGGTGCAGGCGCTGCCGCGCACCGCCACCACCTCGCGCTGAGCGTCGCGGCCATGGGCAAGTGGATTCCGCAGTGGCTGCACCGGCTCGGCTCGCCGCCGACGTTCTACCGCGTCGCCGGCGCGGTGCGCCCGTGGGCGCTGGGCGCGGCGCTGCTGCTCGGCGCGGTGGCGTTCTACGGCGGCCTGGTGCTGGCGCCACCGGACTACCAGCAACACGACGCCTACCGGATCATCTTCATCCACGTGCCCAGCGCCTGGATGAGCCTGTTCGTCTATGCCGCGATGGGCGCGGCCGGCTTCGTCGCCCTGGTCTGGCGATTGAAGCTGGCGGAAGTGGCATGCATGGCCTCCGCCTCGATCGGCGCGGCGTTCACCTTCATCACCCTGTGCACCGGCTCGCTGTGGGGCAAGCCGATGTGGGGCACCTGGTGGACCTGGGACGCGCGGCTGACCTCGGAACTGGTGCTGCTGTTCCTGTACCTGGGCGTGATCGGCCTGTACCGCGCGATCGAGGATCCGCGCCAGGGCGCGCGCGCCGCCGCGCTGCTGGCGCTGGTCGGGCTGATCAACCTGCCGATCGTGCATTTCTCCGTGGTCTGGTGGAACACCCTGCACCAGGGCTCCACGGTGCGCGTGCTGGGCCCGTCGAAGATGCCGCTGGCGATGCTGTGGCCGCTGCTGACCGCGGTGCTGGCCAGCAAGTGCTACTACCTGGCCAGCCTGCTCGGGCGCATGCGCAGCGACCTGCTGGCGCTGGAGCGCGGCAAGGGCTGGGTGCGCGCGATCGCACTGGCCGCACACGCGCCGGCGCCGCTGCCGGATGCGCGCGTGGCGGCGGAGCGCGCGGCATGAGCGGCTTCTGGGCGATGGGCGGCTACGCGGCCTACGTGTGGACCGCCTATGCGCTGTTCCTGCTGGTGTTGCTGCTGGACACGCTGCTGCCGCGCTGGCGGCAGCGCCGCCTGCTCGCCGACACGCGCGCGCAGTTGCTGCGCGAACAGGCGCGGCGCCAGCGCGGCGCCTCTTCCCGCTTGCCCGGTAGCGCCGATGAACCCCACCCGTAAGCGCCGCCTGCTGCTGGTGTTGCTGCTGCTGGGCGCCGCCGCGCTCGCCACCGGCCTGTTCGTGCTGGCCCTGCAGCACAACATCAGTTACCTGTTCACCCCCAGCCAGGTGCAGGCCGGCCAGGCCGACGGCTACCGCGTGTTCCGCCTCGGCGGCATGGTCAAGGCCGGCTCGATCCGGCGCAGCGCCGATTCGCTGCGGGTGGAGTTCACCGTGATCGACAAGGCCGGCGCCACCGCGGTCGCCTACAGCGGCATCCTGCCCGACCTGTTCCGCGACAACCAGGCGGTGATCGCCACCGGTTCGCTGCGCGGTGCCGAGTTCGTCGCCACCGAGGTGCTGGCCAAGCACGACGAGACCTACATGCCGCAGGAGCTGAAGGACGCGATGGCGCAGGCCCACCACGCCCGCACGGCCGCCGCCGCGACCGTCTCCAGGTCGGCGACGCCGTGAGCCGCATGCCGTACCCGCGCGCCGCCCTGCACCGGCCGCCATCGGCGCTGCCGCCGCGATGATCCCCGAACTGGCCCAGCTCGCGCTGATCCTGGCCCTGCTGCTGGCGCTGGCGCAGGGCGTGCTGCCGCTGCTCGGCGCCTGGCGCGGCGATCGCGCGCTGATGGCGGTGGCGCGGCCGGCCGCCTACGCGCAGGCGCTGTTCGCCTGGCTGGCCTTCGCCCTGCTCGCCTATGCGCTGCTGCGCCTGGATTTCTCGGTGCGCTACGTGGCCGCCAACGCCAACCTGGCGCAGCCCTGGCATTACCGGCTGGCCGCGGTATGGGGCGCGCACGAAGGCTCGCTGCTGCTGTGGATCGCCATCCTCAACCTGTGGACGGTGCTGCTGGCGCGCACCAGCGCGCAGCTGCCGGAGGCGTTCGCCGCGCGCGTGCTCGGCGTGCTCGGCCTGGTCGCGGCCGGGTTCCTGGCCTTCGTGCTGTTCACCTCCAACCCGTTCGCGCGGCTGTCGCCGATGCCGCTGGACGGCAACGAACTCAACCCGGTGCTGCAGGACCCCGGCATGGTGTTGCACCCGCCGGTGCTCTACACCGGCTACGTCGGCTTCTCGGTCGCCTTCGCCTTCGCCGTGGCCGCCCTGCTCGGCGGCGAACAGCAGCAGGCCTGGGTACGCTGGGCACGGCCATGGACCAACGTCGCCTGGGGCTTCCTGACCGCCGGCATCGTCGCCGGCAGCTGGTGGGCCTACGCCGAACTGGGCTGGGGCGGCTGGTGGTTCTGGGATCCGGTGGAGAACGCCAGCTTCATGCCCTGGCTGGTCGGCGCGGCGCTGATCCACACCCAGGCGGTCACCGAAAAACGCGGCGCGCTGGGCGCCTGGACCTTGCTGCTGTCGATCCTGGCGTTCTCGCTGTCGCTGCTCGGCACCTTCCTGGTGCGCTCGGGCGTGCTGACCTCGGTGCACGCCTTCGCCGCCGACCCGCGCCGCGGCCTGTACATCCTCGGCTTCCTGATCGTGGCGGTCGGCGGCGCGCTGCTGCTGTACGCGCTGCGCGCGCCGCGGCTGGCCGCCGGCAAGCCGTTCGCCGCCCTGTCGCGGGAAACCGCGATCCTGGTCGGCAACCTGATGCTGACCGTGGCCGCGGCGATGGTGCTGCTGGGCACGCTGTTCCCGCTGCTCGGCGATGCACTGCAGCTGGGCAAGGTCTCGGTCGGTCCGCCCTACTTCGGCCTGCTGTTCCCGCTGTTGATGTTGCCGGTGGTGCTGCTGCTGCCGTTCGGCCCGTATCTGCGCTGGGGCCGCACCGACGCCGGCGCGCTGCAGGCGGTGGCCGCACGTGCCGGCCTGGCCGCGCTGGCCTGCGCGCTGGTCGCATGGGGGCTGACCGACGGCACGGCACGCGCGGTGGCCGGCGTCGCCGCCGCGGCCTGGATCGGCGTCGGCACCGCGCTGTACGCGTACAAGCGCTGGCGCGAAGCGCCGCGCGGCCGCCGCTTCCCGGCGGAGCTGGCCGGCATGCTGCTGGCGCACGCCGGCGTGGCGGTGTTCGTGGCCGGGGTGCTGCTGTCGGACAGCCTGTCGGTCGAGCGCGACGTGCGCCTGGCGCCGGGGCAAAGCGCGACCATCGGCGGTTACGCGTTCCGCTTCGACGGCGTGCGCATGCTCGACGGCCCCAACTGGAAGGCCGAGCAAGGCACGCTGACGGTGAGCCGCGACGGCGCGGCGGTGGCGGTGCTGCATCCGCAGAAGCGCCTGTACTCCAGCGAACGGATCCAGACCGAGGCGGCGATCGACGCCGGTGCGACCCGCGACCTGTACGTCGCACTGGGCGAGCCGCTCGACGACCAGCACATCGAGAACGCCTGGACCCTGCGCCTGTACTACAAGCCCTTCATCCGCTGGATCTGGCTGGGCGGCCTGTTGATGATGCTCGGCGGCTTCGTCAGCGCCTGCGCACGGCGCCTGCGTGCGCCGCACGCGGCGGTCGCGCACGGCCCAGGCCTTGCCGCGCCCGCCCCATCGGTGGCATCGGCATGAGCCGGCTGCTGCCGCTGTTCGGCTTCCTGCTGCTGGCCGCGCTGTTCGGCTTCGGCATCCACTGGAGCCGCGCGCATGACCCGCGCGAGGTGCCCTCGCCGCTGATCGGCAAACCGGCGCCGGCGTTCTCGCTGCCGCGCCTGGACCAGCCCGAACAGCACACCGGCAGCGCCGAGCTGCGCGGCCGCCCCTACCTGCTCAACGTGTTCGGCAGCTGGTGCCTGGCCTGCGGCGAGGAACACCCGGTGCTGCTGGCGCACGCCGGCGACCTCGGCGTCGCCCTGGTCGGCTACGCCTACAAGGACGACCCGCGCGACGCCCGCGCCTGGCTGGCGCAGCGCGGCAATCCGTACGCGCTGGTGGTGGTCGACCAGGATGGACAGCGCGCGATCGACTTCGGCGTCTACGGCGCCCCGGAAACCTTCCTGATCGATGCCCAGGGCGTGATCCGCTACAAGCACGTCGGCGTGCTGACCCCCGCGGTGATCGCCGACGAACTGCGTCCGGCGATCGCCGCGCTGGGCGCAGCGCCGCGATGAGCGGGCCGGCTCCAGGTGGCTGGCGCAGCCGGCAGCGGCGCAGGCCGTGGCTGCTGCTGGCGTGGCTGCTGCTCGTTCCCGCGCTGCCGGCGGCGGCGCAGGCGGTGGACCCGCTGCCGTTCCAGGACCGGCAACAGGAGCTGCGCTTCCAGCGCCTGACCGCGCAGTTGCGCTGCCTGGTCTGCCAGAACGAGAACCTGGCCGACTCCAATGCCACGCTGGCGCGCGACCTGCGCCATCAGGTGTTCGCGCAGCTGCAGGCCGGCCGCAGCGACGCGCAGATCAAGCAGTACATGGTCGATCGCTATTCCCGGTTCGTGCTCTACGACCCGCCGCTCGCGCCCGGCACCTGGCTGCTGTGGTTCGGTCCGCTGCTGTTCCTGCTCGGCGGTGCGGCCATGGTCGTGGCCACGCTGCGGCAGCGGCGCCGGGCTGGCGCGCCCGCGGAGACGGAGACGGAAGAACAATGGTGACGGCCGGCTTCTGCATTGCCGCCACGGGAATGGTCGGCATCGCCTTGGGCGCCTTGCTGCGGCCGCTGCTGCGCCGGCGGCCCGGCGCCCGCATGCTGCGCCGCGCCGCCGCGGTACTGGTGGCCGCGACCCTGCCGCTGGCGAGCGCCGGCCTGTATCTGCTGGTCGGCGATCCCGCCGCGCTTGCCGGCGTCCCCGTGCAAGCCGCGCCCGCGTCCGACCCGGACGCGACGCAGCGGGCGCTGCAGCGATGGATGGACCAGGCGGTGGCCGCCGCACAGGCCAAACGCAGCGCCGACGCGCGCGACGCCTACGCGCAGGCGTTGCGGATCGCCCCGGACGACAGCGAGGCGATGCTCGGCTGGGTCGAGGCGGACATGGCGCAGCAGCGCGACTTCGCCGTCGGCGCGGCCGCGCACGGCATGCTCGAACGCATCCTCGCGCAGCAGCCGGACAACCAGCGCGCCCTGTGGATGCTGGGGATCGGCGAGTTCCAGCAGCACCGTTACGCCAACGCCGCGGCGCACTGGCGGCGCCTGCAGGGCCTGCTGCCCGACGCATCCCCGCTGCGCGAGGCGGTGGCGCAGAAGATCGCCGCCGCCGAGGCGATGGCCGCAGCGCCAGCGCCCGCCGCGACGCGCTGAACGCGAAGCCGCGACGGTCTCAGCCGGCGCTTCGCCGAAAACCGGTCAGAGCACGGCCCTGATCTTGTTCTGCAGCGACTCGGCATTGAAGGGCTTGACGATGTAGCCGTCCGCCCCCGCCTCCTTGAGCGCGGTGATGTCGTCGCGCCTGTCGTCGGCAATGACCATGATGAACCGCGTGCCGGCGATCGCACGGTCCTTGCGGATTTCGCGCAGCACCTGCAAGCCGGTCATCGGTTGCATGTTCCAGTCGCACAGGACCAGGCCGACTTTGTCCGCACGCAGCGCAGCCAGCGCCGACGCGCCGTCGGCGGCCTCGGCCACGTCGTCGTAGCCGAGCCGGGTCAACAGGTTCTGGATGACACGCCGCATCGTGCGGTAATCATCGACGATCAGGATCTTCATCTATCGCGTCTCCGCAGTCCTTGCCGCATCCGCCGCTCGCGCATCCGGCGCGGGACTGCAACGTGGATGCCCGCCGCATGTTGCCACAAGCGACGGCATCGGCCTGGTGCGGCGCCTGCGACTGGCTGGACTGCCGGGGTGAGCTGGATGCGATCGACTGAGCGTTGGGCCTGCGCCCAGGCTGCGCGATTGCGCCGTGAGATCCGGAGCGACGCGCCGCAAGCACGCGCTCCCGCCGAAGCGCGAAGCGAAGCCGATGCGGCGCAAGCCGAGCGGCCAGGTTCTGCCCGGTGGGCCTGGTGCGGCCATTTCGTCCCGCCCTGCATGGCAGGTCCACGGCGCCTTGAGTCGCCGTCAAATCGGTCGCCTCAGGCTTTGCAGACCATGTGTCCCCGCAGCGGCGCCCGCGACCGCCAGTCACGCCAGGCGTTGCGCGGCAAAGATAGGAATGCGTATCATTAACGCGTTCGGCATGCCTCGCTGCCGCCACGCTCCGCCTAGCCTGATGCCAAGCCGGTGCCTTTTCCCGACGGGCTTCCATGCATCCAGTTCCGCCAGCGCCCTTGCGCGATCCCCGCGCCGCAGACACGCCCGCCGCCGCACCGCGCCGGCCCTTGCCGCCCTGGCTGGGCGTGCTGTCGCGCAGCCTGGCGGCGATCCTCGGCGGCTATGCGCTGGCCGCGGCCACATCCGCGCTGCTGCCGCTGCTGTGGCCGTCGCTGCGCGCGCAGGCGGTGCTGAGCGGCATGATGCTGGGCATCCTGGTCTGCGCCTGCACCGCGTTGTGGGTCTTCGCCGCGCGCAGCGCCACCCGCGCCTGGCTCGGCATCCTCGCCTTGCTGATGCCGATGGCCCTGGCCATCGCCTGGCTGCAGCAGCACGCGCCATGAAGCAGGGCTTCCGCCAATCGATGGCCTGGCTGCATACCTGGACCGGCCTGCTGGTCGGCTGGGTGCTGCTGCTGATCTTCATGGCCGGCACCGCCAGCTATTTCCGCAACGAGATCAGCCGCTGGATGCGCCCGGAACTGCCGCGCGCGCAGCTGGGCACGGACGCCGTGGCCGCGCGCGCGGTCGCGTTGCTGGAGCGGCAAGCGCCGCAGTCGCCGCAATGGACGGTGTCGCTGCCGGGCGCACGCTCCTCGTTCACCCAGCTGTTCTGGCGCAATCCGCCGCCAGCCGACGGCAGCAAGCAGAGCCGCAAGCAGATGTTCGGCGACGCCTTGCTGGACCCGCTCAGCGGCCAGGCCAGCAGCGCGCGCGACACCCGCGGCGGCGACTTCTTCTATCGCCTGCACTTCGACCTGCACTACATCCCGGTCATGTGGGCGCGCTACATCGTCGGCTTCTGCGCGATGTTCATGCTGGTGGCGATCATCAGCGGGGTCATCACCCACAAGAAGATCTTCAAGGACTTCTTCACCTTCCGCCCGGCCAAGGGCCAGCGCTCGTGGCTGGACTTCCACAACGTCAGCGCGGTGCTGGCCCTGCCCTACCACGCGATGATCACCTACACCGGGCTGGTCACGCTGATGCTGATGTACCTGCCGTGGGGCATCAAGGTCGCCTATCCGGATGCCGAAGCCGCGTTCTACGCCGAAGCGTTCCAGCAGCCGGAAAACACCCGCGAGGCCAGCGGCCAGCCGGGCCAACGCCTGCCGATCGCGCGCCTGCTGGACGTGGCGCGGGCCGAATGGGGCGCGCAGGCGCCGATCGCCGGGTTCTCGCTGTACAACCCGGGCGACGCCGCCGCGGTGATCGAGATCCGCCAGGGCGAGGGCCGGCGCCTGGCCTACGACCCGCCGTCGTTGCTGCTGGACGCCGGCAGCGGCGAGATCCTGGCGCGCAGCGGCCGCGCCGGCGCCGCCGCGCAGACCCGCAGCACGCTGTACGGCCTGCACCTGGCGCACTTCGCCGGGTCCGGCCTGCGCTGGCTGTTCTTCGGTTCCGGCCTGCTCGGCTGCCTGATGGTGGCCAGCGGGGTGATCCTGTGGGCGGTCAAGGAACGGCCCAAGCACGCCAAGGCCGGCAGGATCGGCGTCGGCCTGCGCCTGGTCGACGCGCTGAACATCGGCGCAGTGGCCGGGTTGCCGATCACCTTCGCCGCCTATTTCTGGGGCAACCGGCTGCTGCCGCTGCATGCGGCCGAGCGCCCGGATCAGGAAGCGGCCGTGTTCTTCCTGGCCTGGGCGAGCGCGCTGCTGGCCGCCTTCGTCTGGCCCAGGCGTGCGATGTGGGCCTGGCAGCTGTACCTGGGCGCGGCCCTGTTCGCACTGCTGCCGTTGCTCAACGCATTGACCACCGACGCGCATCTGGGCAACAGCCTCCCCGCCGGCGACTGGGCGCTGGCCGGCGTGGACCTGGTCTGCCTCGGGCTGGGCTGCGTGCTGGCGGTCGCCGCGCGGCGCATGCAGCGCTGGCAGCCGCTGCTGTCGGCGGCCGAACGCCGCGCCCGCGAACGCGCGGCGTCGGCGCAGCCGGTCCCGGCTGCGGCACTGGAGGCGCCATGAACCTGCTCGGCCTGGGCCTGGCCTTCTCCGGCTTCGTCGCGCTGTGCCTGGCGATGGAGAAGCATCAGCTGGAGCTGTATGGCGCGCAGCGCGCCGCGCCGGCGCGGATGCGCCAGCTGCGCATCGCCGGCTGGCTGCTGCTGGCCGCGGCGTTCGCCTGCTGCGTGGCCGCGCTGGGCTGGAGCATCGGGCCGGTGCTGTGGCTGGGCACGCTCAGCGCCAGCGCCGCGCTGCTGACCTACGGACTGCTGCCGTACCGGCCGCGCGCCATCGTGCCGCTGGCGCTGGCCGCACCGCCGCTGGGCCTGGCCGCCGCGCTGCTGTCCTGAGACGGCCCCCGGCGCGCCGAACCGGTGCGCTCATTCGCCGGCGCTGGCCACCGGCGCACGCAGTTCCGTCGCCACGCGGGCGCCGGCGAACACCAGCAGCAAGCCCGCGGCCAGGGTGATCGCCAGGTACAGCGGCACCATGCCGCCGCGCCCGCCGCGCAGGAACACCAGGCTTTCCATCATCAGCGAGGAGAACGTGGTCAGCCCGCCGATCAGGCCGACGATCAGCAGCGCCCGCCAGTACGGCGCGCTGGCGCCCTTGCCTTCGATCCAGACCATCAGGAAGCCGCCGACGAAGGCGCCGGCCAGGTTCACCGCCAGCGTGCCCCACGGAAAGCCGGCGCCGTAGCGCTGCAGCAGCGCGCTGCCGACGGCGAAGCGCAACCCGGAGCCGAGCGCGCCGCCGGCCATCGCCAGCAGCAACTGCTGCCACCACAGGGCGACGTTCATGCGCCGCTCCGGGACGCGGCGGCGGTACGGCATGAAAAGGCGAAAACGGATGTCGGCATCGTGGTCTCCTGAAAGGGCGATGCCGGGGCGCAGGCCTGCCGCCCCGGCGGGGGTTGGGCAGGCATCATCAGCGCGCAGGTGCTGCGGGCGGTTCGAGGAGGAATGCCATCTCCTTGCCGCCGATTATGAGCGCGGCGGCTTGGCCTTGTCAGCCCGCGCCTGCGCGCGCGCGGCGCGCAGCCGGTCGAGCTTGTCCTTGAGCTTGATCTCCAGCCCGCGCTCCACCGGTCGGTAGTACACGCGTTCGCCCATCGCATCCGGAAACCCGGTCTGGTCCAGGGCGATGCCGCCCTCGGCATCGTGGTCGTACTGGTAGTGCTCGCCGTAGCCGAGGGTCTTCATCAGCTTGGTCGGCGCGTTGCGCAGGTGCAGCGGCACGTCCTGGGTGCCGCTCTCGCGCACCTCGGCCTTGGCCTGGTTGAAGGCAGCGTAGCCGGCGTTGGACTTGGCGGTGCTGGCCAGGTACAGCACCAGTTGCGCGAAGGCCAGCTCGCCTTCCGGGCTGCCCAGCCGCTCGTAGATGTCCCAGGCTTCCAGCGCCATCTGCTGCGCGCGCGGGTCGGCCAGGCCGATGTCCTCGATCGCCATGCGGGTCAGGCGCCGCGCCAGGTAGGACGGGTCGCAGCCGCCGTCGAGCATGCGCGTGAGCCAGTACAGCGCCGCATCCGGATTGGAGCTGCGCACCGACTTGTGCAGCGCCGAGATCTGGTCGTAGAACTGCTCGCCGCCCTTGTCGAAACGGCGGGTGCGGTCGGCCAGCACCTGCAGCAGGGTCTGCGGGGTGATCTCGCCGCCCTCGTCCTGGGCCAGCTCCGCGGCGATCTCCAGCAGGGTCAGCGCACGCCGCACGTCGCCGTCGGCGGCGCTGGCGATCTCCAGCAGCGCCGCGTCCGAGACCCGGATCGCCTCCTCGCCCAGGCCGCGCTCGCTGTCGTGCAACGCGCGCTGCAAGGCCTCGACGATGTCCTGCGGCGACACCGATTCCAGCACGTGCACGCGGCAGCGCGACAGCAGCGCCGAGTTCAGCTCGAACGACGGGTTCTCGGTGGTGGCGCCGACGAACAGGATGGTGCCGCGCTCGATGTGCGGCAGGAACGCGTCCTGCTGCGCCTTGTTGAAGCGGTGCACCTCGTCGACGAACAGCACCGTGCGGCGCCCGTCGGCGAAGCGCTGCGCGGCCTCGGCCAGCACCAGCCGCACCTCCGGCAGGCCGGACAGCACCGCCGAGATCGCCTTGAACTCGGCCTCGGCGTACTGCGCCAGCAACAAGGCCAGCGTGGTCTTGCCGCAGCCTGGCGGCCCCCACAGGATCATCGAGTGCACGCGCCCGGACTCGACCGCGCGGCGCAGCGCGCTGGCCGGCGCGAGCAGGCGTTTCTGCCCGACCATCTCGTCGAGCGTGCGCGGGCGCATGCGCTCGGCCAGCGGCCGCATCGCATCGCGATCGACGCTGAGCAGGTCGGGGGTATCGGGGGCGAGGAGTCTGCGTTTGGCCACCTGCGTATTCTATCGCCGGCCTGCGCAGGCCGCGCGTTGCGGGCCGGCGCCGCCCTGCCCTGCGAGCGCCGCCGCAACGCACCGGACGCGGTCACCGGCGCTGACGGCTTGCTCGGCGAACGCCATGGGCGCAACGCATGCCGGACCTGGGCGGCGGTCGTGCCGGCCGCGGCGGCGATGCCGGTGGAGACCGCCGCCGGCGGATGGACGGGTTCGGTGGCGCTGCTCGCCGCCTGTGTTCACATGCCGACGAGCATGCCTCGGCTCGCGCCTCAGCGGTCGCCGACCACGTCCACGTCCTTGTCCGGCACGTAGCGGAAGGTGCCCGCGGCGAAGGCCGGATTGCGCTTCCAGCCGCTGAAGCTGATCTCGGTGCGCTGGCCGACCGCGTCGACCACTTCCATTCGCGCCAGGCCGCCGGCATCGAAGCCGAGCTTGGCGATCTGGAAGCTGGCCTCGGTGTCCACCTTCGGCGTCATCGACAGCCACTGCAGGCCGTCTCGCGCCACCGCCTCTTCGCTGACGTCGTACTGGCGGTCCAGCTTGCCCGGGTCGATCAGCGCGGTCAGCGGGCTGTTCTGCTCCTCCGCGCCCTGGGTGCGCACCGTGGCCTGCTTCAGGTCCGGATCGTAGACCCAGACCTTGGCGCCGTCGGCGACGATCAGCTGCGTGTAGGGCTTGCGGTATTCCCAGCGGAACAGGCGCGGCGCCGACAGCGCGACGCGGCCGCTGGCGGTTTCCTTCAACGCGCCCTTGCCGTCGTAGACCTTCTGCGCGAACTGGCCGTCCAGGCCCTTGAGCCCGCGGGTGAAGGTGTTGAGGTCGTCGCGCGCGCCGGCGAAGGCGCTGCCGGCCAGCAGCGCGCTGGCGAGGACGGTATAGCGGAGTGTGCGAAGCATGCGGATGGAGTTCCGGATGGAGTGTGGGAAGTGTGCCGCGGCGAAGCTGAATAGGCGATCAGACGTGGGCAGGCTCACTGCCCGGTCTGCATGCGGCCGAGGTCGCCGTACAGGATCTGCCCGCGGAAGCCGCGCCGCACCTGCTGGTACAGCTCGCGGAACGCCGCGTAGTCCTGCGGCTGGCACAGCGCCTCGGGCCCGTGCACCGCGCGCCGGTGCAGCGTGTGCGTGGCGGTCACGGTCTGCCCGTCGCGCGCCCAGGTCGCGGCGTATTCGCCGGCGGCGTTGCGGAAGCGGGTGTCGGCGGGAATCGCGATGATCGGCACGCTGTCCGGGAAGGTCAGCCGGTAGGTCTCGCTGCGCGCGTTGTCGTTGCAGTAGAACGGGGTCAGGTTGCGCTCGGCCGAAGTGGTGGCGTAGACCCCGCGCACCGAATCGGCGCCGGGCATCTGCGGCAGGGTCATGCCGCCGACCACGCCGAAGTCGACGTAGTCGCTGGCGCGGAACCGGTAGGCATAGCCGAACGGCCGGCTCAGGTCCTGCGGCGCGCCCTGCAGCTCCAGCTCGCCGCTGCCGTCGAAGCCGGACGCGGCCAGGATCGATTCCTCGATGCGGGTGCGGTTCTGCGTATTGAGCTGCACGAACATGGTGCGCAGGCCGATCTCGCCGATCTGGCCGCTGTCCAGCCTGGTCGTGCCGCCCAGGCTGCCGTCGGCGGCGAAGCGGTAGTCGGCCTCGGCCTGGTACAGGTTGACCCGCGCGTCGTTGGGCGGGGTGCGGGCCACGGTGCCGTCCAGCGTATGCAGCACCGGCACGCCGAGATCGCCGGCCGGCAGTTGGCCGAAGCGCGCGTAGGGATTGGTCGAGTCCACGTACAGCTTGAACTCGGGCAGATAGGTGATGGCGTGGTTGAAGCGGCCGAGCACCGGCACCTCGGGCAGGGTCGGCCCGCCTTCGGCGCCGATCAGCACCGGCGTGCTGGCGATGCCCTTGGCGGCCAGCAGCGCCTCCAGCACCACGGTGTGGTCCTTGCAGTCGCCGTAGTGGTTGTCGAGGATGCTGTCGGCGCTGTTCGGCTCCAGCCCGCCGTTGCCCAGGTACACCGCGACGTAGCGGATGTTGCGCGCCACCCACTCGTACAGCGCGGCGGCCTGCGCGCGGCGGTCGCCGATGCCGGCGGTGATCTGCTCGGCGCGCGCGCGCACCTTCGGCGTGACCTGCGCGGCGACGCCGCTGCTGCGCTGGTAGGCCTGGCCCATCTGCGACCAGCGGCGGAAGCTGCTGGCCATGATGGTCGGGCTGAATTCCCAGGTCGCCGCCGCCCAGTTCTGGCTCTTCATCGGCTCGCGGCGCTGGTAGCGCCATTCCCAGCGCGCCTGCTCGCCGTCGATCTTCGGCTTGTTGCCGCCGTCCACGCCGCGCGTGTACAGGTGCATCGGCATGCGCCGCGGCGCGACCAGGGTCACCGTGGCGTCGTCGTACTGGGAGAACACGCTGAAGGTCTCCCACAGGCTGAAGTAGCCGGGGAAGTACGGCACGGTCTGGGTGCGGCGCACCCGGTACACCAGCCGCGTGCCCGGCATCAGGTTCGGGAACACCACCACCTTGACCTTGCGGTCGGCGTACATCGCCGCCGAGGCGCTGGAATAGCTTTCCTGGGTGTAGATCTTGTCGGCCGGCACGTCGTGGCGCAGCCCGTCCGGGGTGATCGCGTAGGCGGCCAGCACCTCCAGCGTCTCCAGCTTCTCGCTGTAGCTCAGCCGCACCTGGCTGAACTTGTCCACGCCGGCCTTGGTCTTCAGCAGCAGTTCGTACTCGTCGGTCTCCACGCTGCTGGCGTCCTCGCGCACCTCGTAGTCGGCGCGGTAGCGCACGTAGCTGTAGTTATTGGCGACTTCGGGCGCGGCCGCGGCCGGACTGGCCGCTGTGGTTGCAGCGGCAGCCGGCGGCTGCGCCGCGGCGGTCCCGGCCGCGGCCAGGACGGTACACAGCAGCAGGCGCAGGATGCGGGCGGTCGGGGACATCGGCAACGGCAGCGGACGGGAACGGCCGCCAGCATCGCATGCAGCGCTGCGCCGGGCGGTCCCGGGGGCCGGGAACCGGGATGCGGGCCGCGTCGCGCGCCTCACTTCGGCGGCGGCGGCGCCAGCACGCTGCGATCGCCGTTGTGTTCGGGCGGACTGACCACGCCGGCCGCTTCCATCGCCTCGATCAGCCGCGCGGCGCGGTTGTAGCCGATCTTCAGCCGCCGCTGCACGCCGGAGATCGACGCGCGGCGGGTCTCGGTGACGATGCGCAGGGCCTCGTCGTACAGCGGATCGGACTCGTCCCCGCCCCCGCCGCCGCTCTCCGGCAGGCCGGTGGCGCCGACCACGGTGCCGTCGCCCATGGTCTGTACCTCGTCGAGCACGCCCTCGATGTAGTCGGCCGGGCCGCTGGCCTTGAGGTGCTCGACCACGCGGTGCACTTCCTCGTCGCTGACGAAGGCGCCGTGCACGCGGTCGGGCATCGCCGTGCCCGGCGGCAGGTACAGCATGTCGCCGTGGCCGAGCAGGGTCTCGGCGCCGGACTGGTCGAGGATGGTGCGCGAGTCGATCTTGGAGCTGACCTGGAAGGCGATGCGGGTCGGGATGTTGGCCTTGATCAGGCCGGTGATCACGTCCACCGACGGGCGCTGGGTGGCCAGGATCAGGTGGATGCCGGCGGCGCGCGCCTTCTGCGCCAGGCGCGCGATCAGTTCTTCGACCTTCTTGCCGACGATCATCATCATGTCGGCGAATTCGTCGATGAAGATGACGATGAACGGCAGCGTGTCCAGCGGCCGCGGCGCCTCGGCCAGGTCCGGGTTGGGCTTGAACAGCGGGTCCATCATCGGCTGCCCGGCGTCCTGCGCGTCCTTGACCTTCTTGTTGAAGCCGGCCAGGTTGCGCACCCCGACCGTGCTCATCAGCTTGTAGCGGCGCTCCATCTCCGCCACGCACCAGCGCAGGCCGTTGGCGGCCTCCTTCATGTCGGTGACCACCGGCGCCAGCAGGTGCGGGATGCCCTGGTAGACGCTCAGCTCGAGCATCTTCGGGTCGATCATCAGCATCCGCAGTTCCTTGGCCGAGGCCTTGTACAGCAGGCTCAGCACCATCGCGTTGACCGCCACCGACTTGCCCGAGCCGGTGGTGCCGGCGACCAGCAGGTGCGGCATGCGCGCCAGGTCGGCCACGGTCGGGCGGCCGGCGATGTCCTTGCCCAGCGCCAGGGTCAGCGGGCTGGGCGACTTGTCGTATTCCTTGGAGCGCAGCAGCTCGCTGAGATAGATCATCTCGCGGCTGACGTTGGGGATCTCCAGGCCGACCACCGACTTGCCCGGGATCACGTCGACCACGCGCACCGACTTCACCGACAGCCCGCGCGCGATGTCCTTGTCCAGCGAACTGATCTGGCTGACCTTGATGCCCGGCGCCGGCTCGATCTCGAAGCGGGTGATGACCGGCCCCGGATAGGCGCCGACCACCTGCGCCTCGATGCGGAAGTCCTTGAGCTTGAACTCGATCTGCCGCGACAGGGTCTCCAGGGTTTCCTCGGAATAGCCCTTGACCTGCGGCTTGGGATCGTCGAGCAGCGCCAGCGGCGGCACCCCGGACTGGTCGCCGCCGGTGCCGTGGAACAGCGGGATCTGCTGCTCGCGCTTGGCGCGCTCGCTCTTCTCCACCACCGGCGCCGGCGGCGGCTCGATCTTGACCGGCTCGCGCTTGGCGCGCTGCACCGCGTCGACCTTGCGCACTTCCTCGCGTTCCTCGCGCATGGCGCGGGTCTGCTGCCATTCGTTGGCCTGCTGGCTGCCGCGCCGCGCCAGCGTCGGCAGGGTCATCACCGCGCGGCCGATGCGCTCCATCACCGCGAACCAGGACAGGCCGGTGGCCAGGGTGATCGACACCAGCAGCAGCACCAGCACGAACAGGTTGCTGCCCAGCGCGCCGAAGCCGGCGGTCAGCGAGCTGCCGACCAGCTTGCCGAGGATGCCGCCGGCACCGGCCACGTCGCCGCTGAACAGGCGCAGGTGCAGCAGCCCGGTGCCGGCGATCAGGAAACCGACGATGCCGACCAGGCGCAGCGCCGGGCCCAGGTCGGCCTCGCCGTCGCCATCGCTGTCCATGCCGAACAGCGCGATCCAGGACACCGCGCCGATCACCACCGGCAGCAGGAACGCCACGTAGCCGAACAGCTGCAGCAGCACGTCGGCGATCCAGGCGCCGAACTTGCCGCCCATGTTGTGCACCGGCGCGACCACGCTGCCGGTATGCGACCAGCCCGGATCGGTCGCCGAATAGGTGGCCAGGCTGGCCAGCAGGTACAGCAGCAGCGGCGCGATCGCGATCAGCGCCAGGTCGCGCCACAGCTTCTGCCGGCGCGGATTGGCGGCGGCGGCCTGCTTGCGTGCGGCCGCATTGGCGCCCTGGGATTTGCCGCGTTCCGGAACCTGCTTCGCCACGCTATGACCAGACCTTAGAAATACACCGTTAGTGATTGATAATAAACGAATCGGCCTGGCATTTCAGCAGTCGGAACCTGAATCGTACCGCCCCTCTTGCGCGACCTGCCGGCGCCACGCGGCGGCATGCACACGCGGCGTTGGCAAGGCGGCGCGTCGGCCGCAGGCCGCAGCGTTCTCGCAACGCGGCTTGATTCATCCCAGGCCGGCCGCCACTCTATGCGACTTCGCCGGAGACCGCGCAATGTCGCGAATCCGCCGCCATTTCAACCTCTTCGCGAGTATACATGAGCTCTTCTGCCGCCAATTCCGCCAAGCATTCCCGCCTGCTGATCCTGGGCTCCGGCCCGGCCGGCTGGACCGCCGCGGTCTACGCCGCACGCGCCAATCTCAAGCCGGTGGTGATCACCGGCCTGCAGCAGGGCGGCCAGCTGATGACCACCACCGAGGTCGACAACTGGCCCGGCGACGCCCACGGCCTGATGGGGCCGGACCTGATGGCGCGGATGCAGGCGCATGCCGAGCGCTTCGACACCGAGGTGATCTTCGACCACATCCACACCGCCGACCTGTCGCAGCGCCCGTTCCGGCTCAGCGGCGACAGCGCCGAGTACACCTGCGACGCGCTGATCATCGCCACCGGCGCCACCGCCAAGTACCTGGGCATCCCCTCGGAAGAGGCGTTCAAGGGCCGCGGCGTGTCCGCCTGCGCCACTTGCGACGGCTTCTTCTACAAGGACCAGGACGTGGTCGTGGTCGGCGGCGGCAACACCGCGGTGGAAGAGGCGCTGTACCTGTCCAACATCGCCCGCAAGGTCTACCTGGTGCACCGCCGCGACACCTTGCGCGCGGAGAAGATCATGCAGGACAAGCTGTTCGCCAAGGTCGAAGCCGGCAAGATCGAGACCGTCTGGCACCACGCCATCGACGAGGTGCTGGGCAACGAGGCCGGCGTCACCGGGGTGCGGGTCAAGTCGACCCAGGACGGCAGCACCCGCGAGATCGTCGCCCACGGCTTCTTCGTCGCCATCGGCCACCACCCGAACACGCAGCTGTTCGACGGCCAGCTGGCGATGAACAACGGCTACCTGGAGATCCGCTCCGGCCTCGGCGGCGCGGCCACCGAGACCTCGGTCGCCGGCGTGTTCGCCGCCGGCGACGTGGCCGACCAGCACTACCGCCAGGCGATCACCTCGGCCGGCTTCGGCTGCATGGCCGCGCTGGACGCCGAACGCTATCTGGACAAGGGCGCTTGACCGAATCCGGCGCCAGGGCCGCCGAGCGCTGCCGACGTGGCGTTGCGCTCGCCTGCCTGCTCGCGGCGGCGGGCACGCTGCATGCCCAGCCCGTGGCGCCGCCGCTGACCATCGGTTCGGTGGAAGCGGCGCACATGGCGTTCTGCATGTCCCCGGAACAGGTCGATGCGCTGGCCGCGACGATGGCCGGCGGCTTGCTGGGCACCGGGGCCGACGACAGCATCAAGCTGCTGATGAGGTCGATGAGCAAGTCCGTGCGCGATACCGGCGACCGCATCACGGCCGAGGCGATCGCTGGCGATGCCGGCGCGCGGGCCGTGTTCACCCGCTTTCTCGGCGAGTGCCTGCTGGCTGGCATTCCGACAGCCCCGCAGCGCCGCGAGCGCGCCCTGGGCTGGTTGCGCGAGGACGCGGACGGCGGCGCCGCCGATGCCGCCGACACGCTTGCGGCCCTGGTCGCGCTGGGCGAGCTTCCGGGCGGCGCCGACGAAGTGCAGCGCTTGCTGGCGGCGCGCCCGTCGCAGGCGCCGGCAGGCGCGAAGGCCGAGGCCGCCGTGCAGCCCGAGGCGGCGCAGCAGCACATTGCCCTGGCATCGGCGCTGTTGCGCGGCGCGATGAGCACGTTCTCCAGCGAACTCGGCGCCAACGCGACCGACAGCGCCCAGTTGCGCTTTCTTTACCGGCCCTGCCTGGGCTCGTTCGAATCGAGCGCAGCGCAGGCTGCGGTGCCGCCGCAGCGTGCCGCCGGCATGGCCCGGGTGACGGCGCGCCTGGCGCAGTTGCCCAGGATCGGACTCGACTGCGCCGACCCGGCACTCGCCGCGGTCGTCCTGCCGCTCTCGTTCACCGCGCCGACCCGTCCCGAACCAGCCCGGCGATGACCCAGGTACGCTGGCTGCAGCGGCTCGACGAGGTTGCCGCAGACGACTGGGATGCCCTGCACGGCCGCCGCAACCCGTTCGTCGCCCACGCCTTCCTGTCCGGCCTGGAACGGCATGGCTGCCTGCGCCCGGACTGGGGCTGGACGCCGCTGCACCTGACCCTGTGGGACGGCGAGGCGCTGGTCGCCGCCGCGCCGGGCTACCTGAAGACCAACTCGCACGGCGAGTTCGTGTTCGACCACGCCTGGGCGCACGCCTACGCGCGCTACGGCCAGGACTACTTCCCGAAATGGCTGTGCGCGGTGCCGTATTCGCCGGTGACCGGGCCGCGGCTGCTGGCGCGCGACGGCGCCGGGCGCCAGGCGCTGCTGGCGGCGATGCAGGCGCTGACCGGCGCCAGCGGCCTGTCCTCGGCGCACGTGAACTTCCACACCGCCGACGAAGATGCCGCGTTCGGCGACGATTGGCTGCCGCGCAGCGACGTGCAGTACCAGTGGCACAACGACGCCGGCTGGGCCGATTTCGACGCCTACCTGGCGGCGATGGACCACAAGCGGCGCAAGAACATCCGCCAGGAGCGGGCCAAGGTGCAGCGCGCCGGCATCGGCTTCCGCGTCGTGCACGGCGACGAGGCCAGCGCGGCCGATCTGCAGGCGATGTACGGCTTCTACCTGCGCACCTTCGACGACTACGGCAACTCGCCGGCACTGACGGCGGCATTCTTCTCGCATCTTGCACGAGAAATGCCTCGCAACTTACTGATATTCCTTGCTGTGCTCGACGACCAGCCGATCGCCGGCGCACTCTGCCTGCGCGGCGGCGACACCCTGTACGGCCGCTACTGGGGCGGCGACAGCCTGCCCGGCCTGCATTTCGAGACCTGCTACTACCAGGGCATCGACTACTGCCTGCGCGAAGGCCTGACCCGCTTCGAACCCGGCGCGCAGGGCGAGCACAAGATCGCCCGCGGCTTCCTGCCGCGGCTGGTGCGCAGCCGCCACTGGATCGCCGACCCCGGCTTCCGCGCGCCGCTGGCGGACTGGTGCGCCGAGGAGACCGCGGCGGTGCGCCGCCATGCGCAGGCGCTGCTCGCCCACTCGCCGTTCCGCGCGGAGTGAACCCGCCGCGGGGGCGTGCAGCCCCTGCCCCGTCTCCGCACCACCGCCACCGCAAAGCGCAGCGGTGTGGCCTGCGCCTGCCCAGCCGGGGCAAGCGCTGCCCGCGCGGATCGGCGGTCACCGGCGCATATTGCAATTAAGATAGTTTTGACTATCTAATCGCACAGCCTTCCTGCGCGGATCCGTCCATATGAAGCAAACCGTCCTGGTCACCGGCGGCAGCGGCTATGTCGCCTGCCAACTGATCAAGCAGTTGCTGGAGGTCGGCGACAGCGTGCATGCCACGGTGCGCAGCACGCGCGTCTCGCCGAAGATCCGCCCGCTATTGCAACTGCAGGCGGAACATCCGGGCCGATTGACGCTGTTCGAGGCCGACCTGCTGGTGCCCGGCTCCTTCGCCGCGGCGATGCAGGGCTGCAGCGTGGTCCACCACGTCGCCTCGCCGTTCCTGATGCCGGAAAAGATCAAGGATGGCCGCGCCCAGCTGCTGGAGCCGGCGCTGCAGGGGGTGCGGAACGTGCTCGCCGCGGTCGACGCCACGCCGAGCGTGCAACGCGTGGTGCTCACCTCCACCATCGGCGCGATCTTCGGCGACTACAGCGACGTGCTGGCCATGCCCGGGCAGATGCTGTCGGAGGAATTCTTCAATACCACCAGCAGCCTGGAGCACAATCCTTACCATTATTCGAAGGTGGTGGCCGAGCAGGAAGCCTGGGCGCTGTGCCGCGCGCAGCAGCGCTGGGACCTGGTCTGCATCAACCCCGGACTGGTCCTCGGCCCGTCGCCGGCCGCGGGGTCCGACTCGGGCAGCCTGTTCCTGCTCGACGAACTGATGCGCGGCCTGTTCTTCTACGGCCTGCCTGACCTGAGTTTCGCCACGGTGGACGTGCGCGAGGTCGCCAGCGCGCACATCGCCGCGGCCAAGCTGGCGGCGGCCCGCGGCCGCTACATCGTCGCGTCGGCGGACATGGTCGCGTTCATGGAGATCGCGCGAACCCTGCGCAAGGTGCACCGGCGCCCCTACCTGCTGCCGCGGCTGCGGATCCCCGACCCCGTGCTGCGGCTGATCGGCCCCCTGTTCGGGCTGACCCCAAAATACATCCGCAACCATCTCGGCATCCGCTTCACCCTGGACAACCGGCGCTCCATCCAGGAACTCGGCGTGCACTACCGCCCGGTCGAGCAGACCCTGCTCGACCACTACGCCGACTGGTGCCGGCACAGGGCCGCGGCCTGAGCCGACGCGGCCGGCTGCGGCCGCGCCGGTGTAAGATCGTGCGAACGCGATCGGATCGGCCAGCCATGCCACACGCCCAGCATCTCGGCCGCCGGCATCGCGAGCGCAGCGCCACGCCCGGCCGCCGGGCTCCACCTTGTACCGACCGATGAGCGGATTGCGCCTTCCCTGGCGGCTGGCCGCGGCCGCCGATGCGCCGTTCCCGCCTGCCGAGCAGGCCTTGCGCGAACCGGACGGGCTGCTCGCGGTCGGCGGCGACCTGTCGCCCACGCGGCTGCTCAACGCCTACGCGCACGGCATCTTCCCCTGGTATTCGGACGACCAGCCGATCCTGTGGTGGAGCCCGGACCCGCGCACCATGTTCCGCAGCGACGGGGTGCGGTTGTCCTCGCGTTTCCGCCGTTCGCTGCGCCGCTCGCCGTGGCGGGTCCGCGCCGATACCGCGTTCGCCGAGGTGATCGCGGCCTGCGCGCGGACGCCGCGCCCAGGCCAGGACGGCACCTGGATCACGGCCGAGATGCAGGCCGCCTACCTCGCCCTGCACCGCGCCGGACACGCGCACTCGGTGGAAGTGTTCGACGGCGAGGACCTGGTCGGCGGCATCTACGGCGTGGCGCGCGGGCGCATGTTCTTCGGCGAAAGCATGTTCAGCGCACGCAGCGGCGGCTCCAAGGTGGCGCTGGCGGCGCTGGCCTGGCGCCTGCGCGAATGGGGCTGGCCGCTGATCGACGCCCAGGTCGAGAACGACCACCTGCTGCGCCTCGGCGCCGAGCGCTGGCCGCGGGTCGCGTTCCTGGAGGCGATCGCCGCGCTGGTCGCCGACCCCGCCCCGCCCGGCCCGTGGACGCCGCGTTTCGGCGAGCTGGCGGCCTCAGAACTGGCGCCGCCGCCGGGGCATTAACGCAAACTTTGCATGCTGCGGCCGAGGCGAGTAAAATCCCCGCTCTTAAGGCCTTTGGCCGCACGCGAAATCGCACAGGAATACATGTCGAAAGACGACTCCATCGAATTCGAAGGCACCGTCAGCGAGACGTTGCCCAATACCACCTTCCGGGTCAAGCTGGAAAACGGGCACGAGATCATCGCTCACATCTCCGGCCGCATGCGCAAGAACTACATCCGCATCCTGACCGGCGACCGGGTGAAGGTCGAAATGACCCCGTACGACCTGACCAAGGGTCGCATCACCTACCGCATGAAGTGACCGCCACGCGGCGGTGATGAAAAAGGCGGCCATCGGCCGCCTTTTCGTCTGATCGGTGACATCGCAAGGCGACTGCAGGTGCTGCAGCCGCCTTTTGTCGTGCCTGGCGTTCTACTCGACGGTCGCCGGCAGCAGCCGCTCCGGCTCGGCCTGGGTCTCCACCACCAGCTCGCCGTCGCGCACGTCGATGGTGACGCGGCCGCCGCCGACCAGCTTGCCGAACAGCAGTTCGTCGGCCAGCGGGCGCTTGACCTTGTCCTGGATCACCCGCGCCATCGGCCGCGCGCCCATCAGCGGGTCGAAGCCGTGCTGGGCCAGCCAGTCGCGCGCGGTCGGGGTGGCCGACAGCGACACGTGCTTCTCCTGCAGCAGCATCTCCAGTTCGATGATGAACTTGTCGACCACGCGCAGGATGTGGCTGAACGCCAGCGGCTGGAACTGCACCACCGCGTCCAGGCGGTTGCGGAACTCCGGGGTGAAGCTGCGGCGGATGATCTCCATCGCGTCGGTGGAGTGGTCCTGCTGGGTGAAGCCGATCGAGCGCCGCGAGGCCTGGGTGGCGCCGGCATTGGTGGTCATCACCAGGATCACATTCTTGAAATTGGCCTCGCGCCCGTTGGTGTCGGTCAGCACGCCGCGGTCCATGACCTGCAACAGGATGTTGAAGATGTCCGGATGCGCCTTCTCGACCTCGTCCAGCAGCAGCACGCAGTGCGGGGTCTTGACGATCTTCTCGGTCAGCAGGCCGCCCTGGTCGAAGCCGACGTAGCCCGGGGGCGCACCGATCAGGCGACTGATCGAATGCGGCTCCATGTACTCGGACATGTCGAAGCGCACCAGCTCGATGCCCAGCTGCAGCGCCAGCTGCTTGGTCACCTCGGTCTTGCCGACGCCGGTGGGGCCGGCGAACAGGAAGTTGCCGATCGGCTTCTCCGGATTGGCCAGGCCCGAGCGCGCCAGCTTGATCGACGAGGCCAGCGTCTCGATCGCCGGATCCTGGCCGAAGATCACCATCTTCAGGTTGCGCTCCAGGTGCTGCAGCACGTCCTTGTCGGTGGCGCTGACCTGCTTGGCCGGGATCCGCGCCATCTTTGCCACGATGGTCTCGATCTCCTCGATGTCGATCAGTTCCTTGCGCACGCCTTCCGGCAACAGCCGCTGGCGCGCGCCGGCCTCGTCCATCACGTCGATCGCCTTGTCCGGCAGCAGGCGGTCGCCGATGTGCTTCACCGACAGGTCCACCGCCGCCTGCAGCGCGTCGTCGGCGTAGGTCACGCCGTGGTGCGCCTCGTACTTGGGCTTGAGCCCCTGCAGGATCTCGAAGGTCTCGCCCACGGTCGGCTCGACGATGTCGATCTTCTGGAAACGCCGCGCCAGCGCGCGGTCCTTCTCGAAGATGCCGCGGTATTCCTGGAACGTGGTCGAGCCGATGCAGCGCAGCTCGCCCGAAGCCAGCGCCGGCTTGATCAGGTTGGAGGCGTCCATGGTGCCGCCGGACGCCGAGCCGGCGCCGATGATGGTGTGGATCTCGTCGATGAACAGCACCGCGTTGGGCACCTTCTTCAGCGAGGTCAGCACGCCCTTCAGGCGCTTCTCGAAGTCGCCGCGGTACTTGGTGCCGGCGACCAGCGCGCCCAGGTCCAGCGAGTAGATGACCGCGTCGGCCAGCACCTCGGGCACGCTGCCCTCGACGATGCGCTTGGCCAGGCCCTCGGCGATCGCGGTCTTGCCGACGCCGGCCTCGCCCACGTACAGCGGGTTGTTCTTGCGCCGGCGGCACAGCACCTGGATGGTGCGCTCGATCTCGTCGGCGCGGCCGACCAGCGGGTCGATGCGGCCGTTGCGCGCCTGCTCGTTCAGATTGCTGGCGTACTCGGCCAGCGCGTCGCCCTTGGGCTCGCCCTCGCCGGGCTCGCCCTTGGCGTCGCCGTCGGACGGCGCCGGGCTCTCGCCCTCCTCGCCCAGCTTGGCGATGCCGTGCGACAGGTAGTTGACGATGTCCAGGCGGGTGATGTCCTGCTGGTTCAGGAAATACACCGCATGCGAGTCCTTTTCGCCGAAGATCGCGACCAGCACGTTGGCGCCGGTGACTTCCTTCTTGCCCGAGGACTGCACGTGGTAGACCGCGCGCTGCAGCACCCGCTGGAAGCCCAGCGTGGGTTGCGTGTCGCGGCCGTCGTCCTCGGCCAGGCGCGACACCGAGGCCTCGATCGCCTGCTCCAGCTCGCCGCGCAGGCGCTCGGCATCAGCGCCGCAAGCCTTGAGCACGGCCTGCGCCGAGGGATTGTCGAGCAATGCCAACAACAGGTGTTCGACCGTCATGAACTCGTGACGGGCTTCCCGGGCGCGCTTGTAGCACTGGCCGATGGTTTGCTCGAGATCTTTGCTGAACATGGTTCACTCCGACGTCTGTTGCCAACAATATGCGGCTGGAGTTGCGAATTTCCACAACCCTATCGGATCAGTGTGTTCAGACCGCGTTAGTCCGGGCAAACCGGTGACCGACGCGTACCAATATCAGGCTTTTTCCATCGTGCACAACAGGGGATGCTGGTTCATCCGGGAAAACTCGTTCACCTGAGCTACCTTGGATTCAGCCACCTCGCGGGTATAGACCCCGCAGACGCCGCGGCCACGGGTATGCACGTGCAGCATCACCTGCGTGGCCCGCTCCAGGTCCAGCGAGAAAAACTGCTGCAGCACGGTCACCACGAAGTCCATCGGGGTGTAGTCGTCGTTCAGCAACAGCACTTGGTACATCGGCGGGCGGGCGATCTCCGGCTTGCCGGTCTCCACCATTACGCCGTGGTCGTGGTCTGAAGAATTCTTGCGAGGCATGCGCCGATTATATACGGCGGCTGTCGGCCAGGATTGGACGATCGCCGATCCTGCCCGCACAATTCCCCTTCTTTGATGGCGCAACGCATGCATTCGACGAATTTCCGCACGGCCGCCCTGCTCGCCGCGCTGCTGGCAGGCGCCGCCGCGCCGGCCATGGCCGCGCCGGACCAGGCACTGGGCACGCGCCTGAAGGCGATGGGCTACGACGTCCAGGCCGATGCCGACGGCGACTACCAGCTGCTGTTCGGGCTGCGCGAGCAGGGCCGCGAGCGCCAGCAGCTGATCTACGTGCGCTCGCCGGTGGAGACCTTCGGCAGCCACCGCATCCGCGAAATCTGGTCGCCGGCCTACCAGGCCAAGGGCGACACCCTGCCCGCCGCGGTCGCCAACCGCCTGCTGGAAGACGCGCAGGCCGACATCCTCGGCGGCTGGGTGCGCCAGGGCGGCACCGCGGTGTTCGTGGTCAAGCTCGCCGCCGATGCCGACGACACCGCCTTGCGCGAGGCGCTGGAAGCGGCGGCGCGCGGCGCCGATGCGATGGACGCCGAACTCAACGCCGGCAAGGACGCGTTCTGATGGCGCTGCCCCCCGGCCCCTGGCAGCCCGACGTGACCGTGGCCACGGTGGTGGTGCGCGACGGCCGCCTGCTGCAGGTGGAGGAATCCATCGCCGGCGCGCTGGTGCTGAACCAGCCGGCCGGGCACCTGGAGCCGGACGAGAGCCTGCTGCAGGCGGCGCTGCGCGAGACGCTGGAGGAGACCGGCTGGCAGGTGCGGCTGACCGCGTTCGTCGGCGCCTACCAGTGGAAGGCCGACAACGGCCGCCACTACCTGCGCTTCGCCTTCGCCGCCGAGCCGCTCGCGCACGACCCGCAGCGGCCGCTGGACGACGGCATCGTGCGCGCCCTGTGGATGACACCGGCCGAGCTGCAGGCCGCCGCGCCGCGCTGGCGCAGCCCGCTGGTGTGGCAGGTGGTCGCCGATTTCCTGGCCGGCAAGCGCTACCCGCTGGACCTGGTGCGGCAGCTGGCATGAACGGCGCGCGGATCATGGTCGGCGTCTCCGGCGGGGTCGACTCGTCGGTGGCGGCTTGGCAGCTGGTGCAGCAGGGCGCCGACGTGGCCGGCCTGTTCATGCAGAACTGGGCCGACGACGGCAGCAATGATTGCCGCGCCGAGGACGACCGCCGCGACGCGGTGGCGGTGTGCGGCCTGCTCGGCATGCCGTTCCACTTCCGCGATTTCTCGCAGGAATACTGGCAAGGCGTGTTCGCCCATTTCCTGGCCGAGTACGCGGCCGGGCGCACCCCGAACCCGGACGTGCTGTGCAACCGCGAGGTCAAGTTCAAGCATTTCCTGGACGCGGCGCGCGCGCTCGGCGCCGAGCGCATCGCCACCGGCCACTACGCCCGCGTGGCCTTCGCCGACGGCCGCTGGCGGCTGCTGCGCGGGGTGGACCGCAACAAGGACCAGAGCTATTTCCTGCACCAGCTGGGCCAGGCGCAGCTGGCCGCGACCCTGTTCCCGGTCGGCGAGCTGCCCAAGGAGCAGGTGCGGCGCATCGCCCGCGAGGCCGGCCTGCCCACCCACGCCAAGAAGGACTCGACCGGCATCTGCTTCATCGGCGAGCGCGACTTCCGCGAGTTCCTCGGCCGCTACCTGCCGGCGCGGCGCGGCGAGATCCGCGACCCGCACGAGCAGGTGGTGGCCGAACATCCGGGGGTGTTCTACTTCACCCTGGGCCAGCGCGAGGGCCTGAACATCGGCGGCGTGCGCGGCCGCGCGGCGGCGCCGTGGTACGTGGTCGGCAAGGACGTGGCGCGCAACGTGCTGTACGTGGACCAGGACCGCGACAGCCCCCATCTGATGTCCACGCAGCTGCAGTCCGAAGCCGCGCACTGGATCGCCGGGTCGGCGCCGGCGCGGCGCTTCGACTGCACCGCGCAGACCCGCTACCGCCAGGCCGACGAGCCGTGCACGGTCGAGGTCGGCGACGACGGCACCCTGGCGGTGCGCTTCGCCCGCCCGCAGCGCGCCGTCACCCCCGGCCAGTCGCTGGTGCTGTACCGGGGCGACGAGTGCCTGGGCGGCGCCGTGATCGCCACCACCGATGCCCCGCTGCAGCGCCGCCTGGCGCAGCGCCCCGCTTCACTAGAGGAAACCACCCGATGACCGATTCCATGGACGCGCGCGTGCTGGCGCTGGCCGGCGTCGCCCAGGCCCTGCAGCAGGTGCGGCGCATCGCCGAGACCGGGCAGTCCGAGGCGTCGCTGGTGCGGACCCTGCTCGACAGCGTGTTCCGCACCGACGCCGACACCCCCGAGGCGGTCTACGGCCGGGTCGGCGACGTCGCGCCGGGGCTGCGCCTGCTGCACAACTATTTCCGCAACCAGGGCCAGGACGAGGTGCTGCCGCGGCTGGCGCTGGCGGTGCTGCAGCTGGAGCGGCGCTTCGTGCGCGACACCGAGACCAGCGCCAAGGTCACCGCCGGCATCGCCCGGATCGCCCCGCTGCTGGACGAACACGCCGACAGCGCGCACCCGGCGGTGATCGGCGCGCTGGGCCAGCTGTATGCCGATACCATCAGCCACCTGCGCCCGCGGGTCATGGTGCAGGGCAACCCGCACTACCTGGGCCAGGCCGGGGTGGTGGCGGAGATCCGCGCGCTGCTGCTGGCGGCGGTGCGCTCGGCGGTGCTGTGGCGGCAGATGGGCGGCAGCCTGTGGGATTTCCTGCTGGCCAAGCGGCGCATGCTCGAGGCGGTGGACCGCGCGCTGCGCTGAACCGGGCGGCGGCGGGGCGGCCTGGCGCCGTGCCGCGATGCAGGGCACGTTTCGGCGCATGGATGCGATCGGCGCCACCTCGCGCCTAAAGACCGAGGGGGTACGGCCGATACAGCAATCGTGAATCTGCCGAGAACGTCCATGTACTCACGCCTCCTGATCCGTCTGGCCGCCCCGCTCGCCCTGACGCTGCTGTTCCCCATCGCCGCCGGTTTCGACTGGCCGGCCCCGGTCCGTTGGGCCATCCTCACCACGATGACGCTGAGTTGGCTGGGCTTCGCCGCCTGGACGGCCTACAGCCAGAGCCGGCGCTCGCCGGAGCAGTCCAAGATCATGCGCGAGCAGGATCAGCTGCTGACCGAGCTGCGCAGCTTCGTCGGCAACGAGATCGACGGCTCGCGCAGCGAGATCGAACGGGCCCGCGAACTGATCCGCCAGGCGGTCAGCGGCCTGGGCGGCAGCTTCGAGGCGATGAACCGCAAGTCGCGGCAGCAGAGCGTGGCGCTGGCCCGGATCGTGGACCGCGCCGGCGACGACGGCGGTGCCGGGGTCGACGTGGCGCGCTTCGCCCAGCACGCCAGCCAGCGCATGGAGCAATTGGTCGAGGCGCTGGAACAGGTCAGCGGCCAGAGCAGCGCCACGGTGCACTACATCGACGACATGTCGCAGCACCTGGACGGCATCTTCGCGCTGCTGGAGGACGTCAAGTCGATCGCCGACCAGACCAATCTGCTGGCGCTGAACGCGGCGATCGAAGCGGCGCGTGCCGGCGAGGCGGGCCGCGGCTTCGCGGTCGTGGCCGACGAGGTGCGCAACCTGTCCGAACGCTCGACCACCTTCAACGAGCAGATCCGCAAGCTGGCGCACAGCTCCAAGGACGCCATCGCCAAGGTCCGCGAGACGGTCTCGCACATGGCCTCGCGCGACATGGACCGCTCCCGCGAGGCGCGCGCCGAGGCCGCGTCGATGCTGGACAACGTGGCGGCGATCAACAATTCGCTGGGCGAAGGCATGCGCGAGATCTCCGAATGCGGCCGCGCCATCGACAGCAGCGTCGCCGAAGCGGTGCGCGCCCTGCAGTTCGAGGACATCGCGACCCAGGCCCTGGGCGGCGTGCATACCCACCTGGACCGCCTGACCGCGATCAACCGCGAGGCCGTGGCCCTGCAGGAACTGTTGCATCGCAACGGCGGCGTGTTCGACAGCGAACTGGTCGATGCGCTGCAACGGGTCGGCAACCGCCTGCGCGAGATGCGCGTGGAGTGGGAGCGTCCGCCGCATAAGCCGGTGGCGCAGCAGAGCATGGGCGCCGGCACCGTCGAACTGTTCTGACCGGCGTCATGTTCCCTGCCGCATCATGAAACGACCAGTCCCCGGCCTCGTCCGGGGCTTGTCGTTCCTGCACTTCCCCGTTTGGCCGAGTCGATGCCCTTTCAGTCCCACTCCCGAGTCGAGGCCATGTCCTGCGACGACCTGACCTCCGCGCACGATGCCCTGCCCGCGCACCCGGCTGCGGGTGTGGCCGCTGGCGCCACGCCCGTCGCGGCGCGGCGCCGACCGGGCAGCGCGCTGCGGCAGCTGGAAATGCTGGCGCAGGACGAACTGCGGCAGCTGCTCGGCGGGTCTGGACAGGCGGCGTCCGCCAGCATCGCCGATCCGGTCTGGGCCGGCCTGGCCTGGGACATGGGCCTGAACGGCACCGCCATCGCCGCGGCCGGCACGCCGCCACCGCTGCCCGGCTACGCGGCGCTTTCCGACAGCGACTGAATCGCGCTGCGCGGTCGCGGCCGTCTGCGCCGGCGGATCGCACTCTGCCGCCAGTGCATCGCGGTATCGCCACGGCTGCTGGTCCGCGGGCTCCTCGGCATGCCTCTAACTGAGATCACAGCGAAGCGTTGTGGGAGCGACTGAAGTCGCTCCCACAGTACTGCGTCAACGGCAAACATCTGCACCGAAAACGCGCTAGCTGGGGTTCTCCAGCGAGAACAGATCCGCCTGCTTGTCGTAGGCGAAGTATTCGGCGTAGCGCGCCCAGCTGATCACCGCCTGCACGGTTTCGGCCGCGTAGTCCTCGGACATGTGGTCTTCCAGCTCGTCGCGGAAGCGCCGCGCCGGGGCGTGGTGGGTCGGGCGTTCGTCGAGCACGCGGCGGATGTGCGCGGCCAGCGGCACGTAGGTGGCCAGGTGCTGGGCGAACATCTGCTTGCGCGCGTCGGTGCCGAGTTCGGCGAAACGCTGGCCGGCCGGGGTCAGCTGCAGGTCGCCCTGCTCGAACACCGCCAAGCGCAGCAACTGCAGGGTTTCGGCGATCGGGAACAGTTCGTCCACCTCCAGCTGCAGGCTGGCGGCCAGCGGCGGCAGGTCGGCGCGGCCGTGGTAGGGCTCGGCCGCCACCGCCTCGACCAGGCCGGCCAGCAGGTTGCTCGACACCCGCGGCAGCACCATCGCGATGCCGCTGCCGGGGAACACGCCCTCGCGCGCCTGCGGCCGCTGCGGGCTGGCGGTCATGCGCGCGTAGATGTCGTCGACCAGGGCGCGGAACGCCGGCGCCAGGCGGTTGCGCGGCTGCGGCAGGGTGACCTGGATCTCGCCGATCACCCGGCCCGGATTGGCGCCGAAGATCACGATGCGGTCGCACATCAGCACCGCTTCCTCGATGTTGTGGGTGACCATCAGGATCGACTCGATCGGCATGCGCCCTTCCGACCACAGGTCGAGCAGGTCGGTGCGCAGGGTCTCGGCGGTCAGCACGTCCAGCGCCGAGAACGGCTCGTCCATCAGCAGCAGCTTGGGCCGCACCACCAGCGCGCGGGCCAGGCCGACGCGCTGGCGCATGCCGCCGGACAGCTCCTTCGGATAGGCACCTTCGTAGCCGTCCAGGCCGATCAGGTCGATCGCCGCCAGCGCGCGCCGGCGGCGTTCGTCGGCGGCCACGCCGCGCGCTTCCAGGCCGACTTCCACGTTCTGCAGCACGGTCAGCCACGGGAACAGGGCGAAGCTCTGGAACACCATGGCGATGTCGTCGATCGCCTGGGTCGGCGTGGCGTCGCGGAACACGATGCTGCCGGCGCTGGGCTGCAGCAGCCCGGCGATGGCGCGCAGCAACGTGGACTTGCCAGAGCCGGAGCGCCCGAGCAGGCCGACGATCTGGCCCGAATGCAGGGTCAGGTCGACATCGTCCAGCACCACCAGCGGCGTCGCACCGCCCTTGTCGTAGCTCTTGCGCACGCCGTGCACGCGGACCAGCGGGGCGCGCTCGGGCGCGCTTGCGGAAAAGGTCATGCTCGTCTCTCCAGTGGTCGTCAGTCGAAGCGCAGGCGGCGTTCGGCGAAGGCGTACAGGCGCCGCCACACCGCACGGTTGAAGAAGGTCACGAACAGCGACATCACCGCCACCCCGAGCAGCACCCGCGCGCCGTCGCCGGCGGCGGTGGCGCGGGCGATGTAGGAACCCAGCCCGTAGGCCTGCACCTGGGTGTCGCCCCAGCTGGCCAGTTCGGCGACGATGCTGGCGTTCCAGGAACCGCCCGAGGCGGTCAGCGCGCCGGTGATGTAGTACGGGAAGATGCCCGGCAGGATCACCCGCCGCCACCAGGTCCACGAGCGCAGCCGGTAGACCGTGGCCGCCTCGCGCAAGTCGGTGGGAAACGCGCTGGCGCCGGCGATCACGTTGAACAGGATGTACCACTGCGTGCCCAGCACCATCAGCGGCGACAGCCAGATGTCGGGGTTGGCGCCGGTGGCGACGATCGCCAGCACCGCGAACGGGAACAGCACGTTGGCCGGGAACGCGGCCAGGAACTGCGCCAGCGGCTGCACCCGCTGCGCGACCTTGGGGCGCAGCCCGATCCACACGCCGATCGGCACCCACACCACGCTGGCCAGCGCGATCAGCACCACCACCCGCGCCAGCGTGGCCAGGCCGCCGCCGAACGCCTCGGCCAGGTCGTGCAGGCCCAGGTGCCGGCGCCCGTAGTCGAACGCGAACCAGGCCGCGGCCAGCGCCGCGATCGCCAGCGCCGCGCTCCACAGCCGGTCGCCCCAGACGTTGCCGCCGTCGCCCTGCAGCGCCGCTGCCGGCGCACGCGAGCGCCGCGGCGCCCAGCGCAGCAGCAACGCGCGCTGCCAGACCCAGGCCAGCGGCGCGACCAGGCGCTTGGCCAGGCGGGTGCGCCGCAGCAGGTCGTAGAGCCACGACTGCGGCTTGTCCTGCGAGGCGGTGAGTTCGGCGCGGAACTTGTCCGACCAGGCGACGATGGGACGGAACAGCAACTGGTCGTACAGCACGATCAGCACGCCCATCGCCAGCACCGCCCAGCCGACCGCGGCGAAGTCGCGCTGCGCGATCGCCAGCGCCAGGTAGGAGCCGATGCCGGGCAGTTCCAGGGTGTGGTCGCCGACCGTGATCGCCTCGGAGGCGACCACGAAGAACCAGCCGCCGGACATCGACATCATCATGTTCCAGATCAGCGCCGGCGTCGCATACGGCGCTTCCAGCCGCCAGAAGCGCTGCCACGAGGACAGGCCGAAGCCGCGGGTGACCTCGTCCAGGTCGCGCGGCACGTTGCGCAGCGACTGGTAGAACGAGTACGCCATGTTCCAGGCTTGGCTGGTGAAGATGGCGAAGATCGAGGCCAGCTCCGCGCCGATCTGGCGGCCGGGAAACAGGCCCAGGAAGAAGGTCACGGTGAAGGTCAGAAAACCCAGCACCGGCACCGACTGCAGGATGTCCAGCGCCGGCACGATCAGCCGCTCGGCGCGGCGGCTCTTGGCCGCCAGCGTCGCCACGACGAAGGTGAACAGCAGCGAGGCGGCCATCGCCGCGAACATGCGCAAGGTGGTGCGCAGGCCGTATTCGGGCAACTGGCGCAGGTCCAGCGAGACCGCCGCGGTGCCCGCCGGCGGCAGCGGCGCGCGCATGTCGGCGGCGCCGTGCAGCAGCAGCACGCCCAGCGCCAGCAGCAAGGCGAACACCGCCAGGTCGTGGAAATTGGGCAGCACGCCGGGGCGTGCGGCGACAGTGCCGGGCGCGTTGCGCTCGCGGGGGGATAGCACCATGGGAAGGTTCCGGCGGGGCGGCGGCAACGAGCGCGCCGCAGGGGTGGCAAGGAATGGCGGGAAGCGCGGGAGGACCGCTCAGTGTGGCGAGGAAATATTCAAGCCAGGCGTCAGCCGGTACTGCGCCACGTTCGCGCCGCGGCGCGCGGCCAGGCGGCCACCACCGGCCGTGCTGCGGATCGCCGCATGCGCGTCGGCCGCGGCCACGCTCCACGCGCCTTCGCGGCATCGCCGCCCCAACCAGGTCCGGTCGCCGTCGGCGGCGTGCCACCGGCCCAGGCCGGCATGCGTGCCGCCGGCACTGCGGCATGGCGGCGCGCAGTCCGGGTCGAGGTGCGGCAGCGTGCGCCGCCAGGGACCATGCACTGGTCGCGGCCTGCGCACGGGCGAGCGGCAGCGCCTACACGGCGCATGGCGACAACGATGGCAACAGACGCATGGGCGGCTCCGGATGCGGAAACGCCAGGGGCTACGCTCGAAGGTCCTCGCGGATCGGGCTTGCGTACTGCGGGGAATCTCTTGCCAGCGCCGCTGCGGCGGTGGCGAACGATCCCGTCCTGAGCGGACGGGACCCATCCGGGACGAACCCAGACCTTGGCGGTCCTGTCAGCTCGACAGCTGCAGCGTCGGTCTAGGATGACTGTCCAAGGAAGTGGCCTCTGGCCGGGTACGATGGGCGCGAAGTATAGCCAGCAACTGCGGCGCCGCAACAGCGCCTCGCGGGCAGCGGCACCGCGCGTTCACTGACCAGCAAGCACCAGCCGCGGCTGCGTCGCCGGCAGCTCGGCGTGGCGCGCGCGCAGCCAGGCCGCCAGCTCGCGCGGCGGCAACGGCCGCGAGTGCAGGTAGCCCTGGATCTCGTCGCAGCCCTGCTCGCGCAGCAGCGCCTCTTCCTGCAGCGTCTCCACGCCCTCGGCCACCACCTGCATGCCCAGCGCGTGGCCCAGCTGCACGATCGCCTGGGTGACCTTGGCGGTGCCGCTGTCGTTGAGCATGTCCTGCACGAAGCTGCGGTCGATCTTCAGCCGCTGCACCGGGAAGCGGTTGAGGTAATGCAGGTTGGAGAAGCCGGTGCCGAAGTCGTCCACCGCCAGCAGCACGCCTTCCTGCTCGAACAGTTCGAAGCAGCGGCGCAGCGATTCGCTGTCGCGGATCAGCGCCGATTCGGTCAGCTCCAGTTCCAGCCGCTTCGGCGACCAGCCGTTGCGCTGGCACAGCTCGATCACCCGCTCGGCGAAGCCGCGGTCGCGCAGCTGCATCGCCGACACGTTCACCGATACGCGGTCGAAGCTCAGCCCCGCCGCGTCCCAGGCCGCGGCCTGGCGGCAGGCCTCGTTGATCACCCAGTCGCCCAGGCGCACGATCTCGCCGCATTCCTCGGCGATGGGGATGAACTCGGCCGGATTGCAATGGCCGTGGCCGGGGCGGTGCCAGCGCAACAGCGCCTCCACCGCCGGCGCGCGTTCGCCGGCCGCATGCACCAGCGGCTGGTACACCAGCGAGAACTCCTCGCGGTCCAGCGCGCCGTGCAGCGCATGTTCGATCTCCAGGCGCCGCTGCGCGCGCAACAGCACGTCCTGGCTGTAGTAGTGGCAGGTGTTGCGCCCGGATTCCTTGGCCGCGTACATCGCCGCGTCGGCGGCGCGCAGCAGGCTGTCGAAATCGCGGCGCCCCTCCTCCATCAAGGCGATGCCGATGCTGGCGCCGATCTTGATCACGTTCTCGCCGTTGTGCAGCGGCTCGGCCAGCGCCGCGATCAGCTTGCGCGCCACATGCCCGGCATCGCCGGGCTCGGCCAGGTCGCGCAGCACCACCAGGAACTCGTCGCCGCTGAAGCGCCCGAACAGGTCGCTGGTGCGCAGCTGCTGGTGCATGCGCGTGGCCGCCAGCTTCAGCAGCGCATCGCCGGTGGCGTGGCCGAAGGAATCGTTGATGCTCTTGAACCCGTCCAGGTCGACGAACAGCATCGCCAGCGTGCTGCCGCGCTCCACCGCGTCGTGCATCGCGGTCTCGGCCTGCTCGCGCAGCAGCTGCCGGTTCGGCAGCCCGGTCAACAGGTCGTAGTGGGCCAGCAGTTCGATGCGCTCGCTGGCCTCGCGTTCGCGCGTGATGTCGCGGAACAGCACCACGAAGCGCGGCGGCAGGCCGTCGCGGTCGTCCAGTTCGATCAGCACCTGCACCCAGACCCGCTGCCCGGACGGCCGGTGGAAGCACAGGTCCAGCTGCTCGGGCAGGCCGCCGTGGACGATCCGCGCCAGCGCCGCTTCGAACGCATCGCGCGAATCCTGGGTGTACAGCGCCAGCGCCTGATCCAGGTCGATGTTCTCCTTGCGCAGGCCGTGGATGCGGTAGCACTCCTCGGTCCATTGCATGCGCCGGGTGCCGACCTCGATCTCGCAGCCGCCGATCTTGCCCAGCGCGGAGACGCGGTTGAGCAGTTCGGTGCGCCAGCGGATCAGCGCGTCGGTCTGGCGCTGCTCGGTGATGTTCTGCACCTGGCCGAGCACGCGCTGGATGCGCCCGTCCGCTTCCAGCTGCGGCTGCGCCCACACCCGCAGGTGCAGCGGCGCCTCGCTGCCGCGCACCAGCTCGATCTCGAAGTTGGCCTGCTTGCCGTCGCGCTGCATGCGCCGCCAGGTCGCGATCACCTGCGCCGCCGACTCGCGGCTGAGCATGCGCAACCAGTCGCGGCTGCTCGGCACCTGGTCCTCGGCCAGGCCGGTCACGCGCAGGAACTCGCGCGACCACCAGATCCGGTTCTGCAGCGGGTCCCACGACCAGCTGCCCATGCTGGTCATGCGCTGCGCCTCGCGCAGCAGGGTCTGCTGGTCGCGCAGGCGCTGCTCGAGCAGCTTCTGTTCGTGGATGTCGGTATGCGTGCCGACCATGCGCAGCGGGCTGCCGTCGGCGGTGCGCGCCACGATGCGGCCGCGGTCCAGGATCCAGCGCCATTGGCCGTCCTGCTGGCGCAGCCTGAATTCGCACACGTAGGTCGCGCTGCGGCCCTCGAAATGGGCGCGGATCGCCTCGCGCAGGCGCGCCTGGTCGTCGGCGTGCACCAACGGCAGCAAGGTATTGAGTCCGTAGTCCGGCGCGTCGCCCGCGTAGCCGAGCATCTGCTTCCAGCGCTCGGAGCGGAAGATCCTGTCGCTGGGGATGTCCCAGTCCCACAGCCCGTGCTCGGCGCTGTCCAGCGCGATCTCCCAGCGCGTGGCGCCGTCGCTGCCGACCGGCTCGGGCACGCTCAGGGTGTACGCCAGCAGACCGCCAGCGGCGTCGCGCACCGCGCGCAGCCAGCCGTCCAGGCGCCGCCCGGCGGTGCCGGGCAGCGCGCAGGCGAGCATGCTCTCGCCGCCAAGCAGGCGTTCGCGCACGTCGCGCATCAGCTCGGCATAGGCCTCCACCGTGCGCGGCAGCTCCAGCGCCTGCGCTGCCCGGTTCGCGGCCAGCGGCCGCCCTTCGGCGTCCAACAGGACCACGGCCGAGGTGAGCGGATGCTGCAGCAAGCTTGCGATGACGCCTTGATCCACGCCGAGGTGCTCCGTTTCTACCGCGCTGATGCCGGCGGACGAAGGTGATAACGGCACCCGGCGGCATTAATTGAGCGCCCGGCCGGGCGGGCGCGCCTGTCGCGCTGGGTCGCGGCGGCCGCTTGCCGGTAAGATGACAGTGGACGAATACCGCCGCACCAGGCTGTCGGGGCATGCAACCACAACTCGATCTTTCCCCGACCTCCGCGTCTTCGGGCATGCGCCTGGCGCAACGGCTGGACCGGGGTATCTGGCGGACCGCGCTGCTGTACCTGCTGGCAGGCCTGCTATGGTCGTTGGGCAGCGACCTGCTTTTGGCGCAATTCGTAGACAATACGCGCACCCTGGCCGTGCTGCAGTTGGTCAACGATGCCGCGTTCCTGCTGCTGACCGCCATCGCCCTGTATTGCCTGCTGCGCCCGCTGGTGCGCGGCGCGGTGCAGGTGCATGCGCAACTGGCGCTGTCCGAGGCCGGCTACCGGCAGATGTTCCAGGCCAATCCCAGTCCGATGCTGGTCTACGACCCGGAAACGCTGCGGGTGATGGACGTCAATCCGGCCGCGGTCGCCTTCTTCGGCTGGCCGCACGACGCCTTCATCGGGCTGGAGCTGGGCCGGCTGTGGCCACCGAGCGCCGCCGAGCGCATGAACGACGTGATCCAGGCGATCCGCGAGACGCCGTCCAAGGTCTGCGTGGTGGCCGAACCGCTGCGCCTGCGCGACGGCAGCCTGCGCATGGCCGAGGCGCGCAGCACCAGCCTGGACTATCGCGGCCGCAACGCGCGGCTGGTGGTGATCAGCGACCGCAGCGCCGAACACGAGGCGCAGCAGCGCCGCGACCAGGCGCTGCTGCGGCTGGAGGAGGCACAGGCGATCGCCCGTCTCGGTTCCTGGCAACTGGACCCGGCCAGCGGCCTGGGCCGCTATTCCGACCAGGTCTACCGGATGCTGGGCCGGCGCGTGCCGGAGCAGCCGCGCCTGCATCGCCTGGAAGAACTGCTGGTGCCCGCCGACCTGGCCTCGCAGGCGCGCATCCAGCGCATGCTCGAGGACCTGTGCGGCGCGGCGCCGCTGCAGCTGGACATGCTGCTGCCGGTGCTGGCCGCCGACGGCCAGGCGCGCATGCTGCACCTGCGCGCCGAATCGGCCAGCGACGACGACGGCGCGGCCTGCGTGCGCGGCACCCTGCAGGACGTGACCGAACACGAGCGCTCGCGGCGCCTGCTGCACGAGCGCGAGGAACAGTTCCGCGAACTGGTGCGGGTGCTGCCCGACGGGGTGGCGATCCTGCACCAGGAACACGTGCTGTACGCCAACGCGGCCTGCGCCGGCCAGTTCGGCTACGACGGCGAGAACCTGCTCGGCGAGCCGCTGCAGGGCCTGGTCTACCCCGGCGATCTGCAGCAGGTGCGCGAACAGATGCGCGATGCCGGCCACAAGGGCGAGCGCGGCGCCGCGGCGCGCATGCGCCGCCGCGACGGCTCCTCGTTCCACGCCGGGCTGTCGTTCGGCAAGGTGCGCTACAGCGGCCGCGACTGCCAGCTGCTGATCGTGCGCGACCTCAGCGAGCCCGAGCGCATGCGCGACGCGCTGGCGCTGAGCAACCGCGAACTGCAGGCGATGGCGCGGCGGCTGTTCTCGCTGCAGGAGGACGAGCGCCGCGCGATCTCGCGCGACCTGCACGACGACATCGGCCAGGCGATCACCGCGATGAAGCTGTCCGCGCACGCGGCGCTGGACGAGGCCGATGCCGAGCGCCGCCGCGAAGACCTCAACGAGATCGTGCAGCTGGCCGACAGCAGCATCACCAAGCTGCGCAACCTGTCCACCCTGCTGCGCCCGCCGCAGTTGGACGCGCTGGGCCTGGAGGCGGCGCTGCGCTGGCAGGCCGGCATGCTGTTCCGCGCCTCGCCGGTGCGCCTGCAACTGGACATCGCCGCCCTGCCCGCGCGGCCCAGCGGCGAGGTCGAGCAGGCCTGCTTCCGCATCGCCCAGGAAAGCCTGACCAACGTGCTGCGGCATGCCTGCGCCGGCGAAGTGCGCATGGCGCTGAGCGACGAACAGCACCGCCAGCTGCGCCTGGAGGTGGTCGACGACGGCGACGGTTTCGATCCGGCCGGGCCGCGCGGACTGGGCCTGATCGTGATGCGCGAGCGCGCGCAGAGCGCAGGCGGTACCCTGCAGATCGACACCGCGCCCGGCGCCGGGACGCGGGTGACGCTGTGCCTGCCCTACACCACGGCGGCGACGCCCCCGCACCCGACTGGACCCTGAAACGATGTGGAATCCCGCTGCCCCCGTGCCGCTAGACGACGAACTCCCGTCGCGCCTGGGCGCTGGCCACCCGGCGCTGACCGGCATGATCGCCGAGGCATTGGCCGGCGGGCCTGGGGTGATGCTGCTGCACATCGACATCGACCACTTCGCCTCGATCAACGAGAACATGAGCGCGGAAGTGGGCGATCACGCGCTGGCGCTGCTCGCGCAACGGCTGCAGGCGCACCTGCGCGGGCGCGGCCTGCTGTGGCGCCACGGCAGCGACGAGCTGGTCATGGCGGTGCCGCGCACCGCCGACGTGCCGCCGCCGGAAGCCTTCGCCGAGGAGATCCGGCAGCAGATCGAATTGCCGCTGTCGGTGCTGCCGTACACCTTGTTCATGACCGGCAAGATCGGCGTGAGCCTGTGCCCGGAACACTCCACGCGGCTGTCCACGCTGCTCGACTACGCCGAGGACGCGGTCTACCAGGCCGCGCGCGAAGGCGGCAACATGGTGCGCCTGTACGCGGCCGACGGCCCGCCCAGCGCGCACAGCGAGAGCATCATCTCGCGGCAGATCGTCGACGCGATCCCCAACGGCGAGCTGCGCCTGCGCTACCAGCCGATGGTCAGCGCCCGCGACGGCCGCGTGGTCGGCATGGAATCGCTGCTGCGCTGGCAGTCGCCGACGCTGGGCATCCTGGTGCCGGAGCGGTTCATGCGCACCGCCGAACGCCTGGGCGTGATCGTGCAGATCGGCACCTGGGTGATGGAGGGCGCGCTGCGCCAGGCGCGGCTGTGGCGCGACCAGGGCTTCGACGACTTCACCATCGCGGTCAACGTCTCCACCCTGCAGCTGCTGCGCCCGACCTTCTTCAACGAAGTGATGTCGGCGCTGCAGGCCGCCGGCGTGCCGCCGCAGATGATGGTGCTGGAGATCAACGAGAGCGCGCTGACCAACAACGTCAACTTCGTCCACGAGACCCTGGCCAACCTGTGCCGCGAAGGCATCAGCCTGAGCCTGGACAACTTCGGCACCGGCGATTCCAGCCTCAGCGCGCTGGTGCGCTATCCGGTGGACAAGCTGAAGATCGACCGCAGCTTCATCAAGAGCGCGCCGGCCGGCAACCGCGAGGCGGCGATCGCGCGCGCCATCATCGCCATGGGCCACCAGCTGGGCATGGTGGTGATCGCCAACGGCGTGGAGTCGCAGGCGCAGCTGGGCTTCCTGCGCCGCAACGACTGCGACATCTTCCAGGGCTATCTGTTCGGCGAGCCGATGTCGGCCGAGGCCGCGGGCATGGCGCTGCGGCGCCGCTACCTGCGCCCGGAGTCGTTCACCGAGACCCGCCCGGACCGCACCCTGCTGCTGCTCGACGACGAGGAGAACGTGCTGCGCTCGCTGGTGCGCCTGTTCCGCCGCGACGGCTACCGCATCCTCGCCGCCGGCAACGTGCGCGACGCCTTCGACCTGCTCGCCACCAACGACGTGCAGGTGATCCTGTCCGACCAGCGCATGTCCGACATGAGCGGCACCGAGTTCCTGGGCCGGGTGAAGATGCTCTACCCCGACACCATCCGCCTGGTGCTGTCCGGCTACACCGACCTGGCCACGGTCACCGACGCGATCAACCGCGGCGCGATCTACCGCTTCCTGACCAAGCCCTGGAACGACGACGAACTGCGCGAGCACATCCGCCAGGCCTTCCGCACGCACGACGAACAGCGGCGGGATGCGGGGCCCTGAGGGGCCGGGATTGGGGATTCGGGATTGGGGATTCGCTAAAGGGCCGGGATTGGAGATTCGGGATTCGGGATTGGCAAAAGCGTTTGCCGTTCGCTGTTCCCTTCCCGGCGTACCAACAAGAATGCGGGATGTACGGCTCTTGCGAATCCCCAATCCCCAATCCCGAATCCCGGCTCCTACTTCGGCTGCCTCACCGGAATCACGATGCGGAAGCTGGAGCCTTCGCCGACGCTGCTGATCACGTCGATGCGGCCGTGGTGCTTGTTGATGATGCCGTAGGAGATCGACAGGCCCAGGCCGGTGCCGCTGCCGACCGGCTTGGTGGTGAAGAACGGGTCGAAGATGCGCTGCAGCAGGTCCGCCGGGATGCCGGCGCCGGAATCCTTGAACTCGATCCACACCTCTTCGCCATCCTGGCCGGTGCTGACCACGATGGTGCCGCGCTCGCCGATCGCCTGGCCGGCGTTGAGCAGCAGGTTCATGTACACCTGGTTGAGCTCGGACGGCAGGCACTCGACCAGCGGCAGGTTGCCGTAGTGGCGGTCCAGGGTGACCTTGTACTTGAGCTCGTTCCAGATGATGTTGATCGTGGATTCGAGCCCGGAATGCAGGTCCACCAGCTTCCACGACTCCTCGCGGCCGGAGTAGGAGAAGTCCTTGAGGTCGCGCACGATGCGCGTCACCCGCTCGATGCCTTCGCGCGATTCGGCCATCAGCTGCGGCAGGTCGCGGCTGATGAAGTCGATGTCGAAGCGGTTGCGGATGTCGTCGATCTCCGGGATCAGCGCCTTCGGATCCGGCGCGCGCAGGGCGCGCTCGTAGGCCTCGATCAGGGTGAACAGGCTGCGCAGGTATTCCTGCAGGCTGCCCAGGTTGGAATGCACGTAGCCGATCGGGTTGTTGATCTCGTGCGCGACGCCGGCGGCGAGCTGGCCGATGGAGGCCATCTTCTCCGACTGCAGCAGTTTTTCCTGCGCGCCGTTGAGGCGCAGATAGGCCTGGCGCAGCTCGGCGTGGCGCTGCTGCAGTTCCTGTTCGTAGTCCTGCTGGCCTTCGATGCCCTGGATCAGCACCAGGTAGTGGCCGTCCGCGCCGTCGGCATGGAAATACAGGTGCGCCAGCACCACGTGCGCTTCGGTCGGCAGGCTGCCGCTCCAGCGGCCGCTGCTGCGCGCCTGCGACAGCGCGTCGCTGGGCAACCATTGCGCCAGGCGTTCGCCCAGGGCGCGATCGTCGATGGTGTCGGTATCGCACAGGTGGCCGCGCGCGGCGGCATTGGCCAGCAGCAGGCGGCCGTCGGCGCGGAACAGCACCAGTCCTTCGTCGATCAGCTCGCTCAGCGCGAGCAGGCTTTTGCGCGAAGGCAACGGCACCGTATCGGTGGTATCGGGATCGGCGAAATTCACGAAAGGCAGCGGGTAACGAGCGGACGCTCAATATACGCCGATGCCATCGCCACGTGCGTGGACACCGGCATGTCGCCGGCGCGCAGGATCGGAACCGTCGACGCGGTTGGCGTCGTCGACGGGCCTCAGGCGATCGCCAGCGGGCGGCTCATCCGCAACGTGCTGGACTGGCCGTTGGCATCGTAGGACGAGGCGCTTTCGCTGCGGCCCAGGTGGCGCAGCGCCCAGTTGACCTCGCGCCGCCGCCGCGACAGCAACGCGCCGTTGGCGCGGTTGGCGTCGGCCAGCTCGCGCAACAGCGATTCGGCCTCGGCACCGGCCGGCACGTCGGCCTCCAGCGCCCGCAGCGCGGCCAGCTTGTCGCTGGTCGCCCGCATCAGCCCTTCCACGTTGTGATCCAACAAGGCCTGCCGTTCGCCGGCGAGTGCGTCGCTGAGCTGCTGCAAGGGGTTGGTCACGGTCGTGTTCATGCGCTGAGCTGCTGGTCCAGATCGAGCATGCGGCTGGCGACGACGTCCGGATTGATCTTGTAGCTGCCGCCCTGCAACGCGCTGCGCACCGACTCGACGCGATTGCTGTCCACCGCCGGCGCAGCCGACAGCTGGCGCTGCAGGGTCTGCAGGCCGGACGCCTCGCCGGTCAGGCGCAGGCTGTCGGCGGCCGCCGTGGCGCTCACCGTACTGTTCTTGCCATCCTCGGACGCGGCGGACGCGGCCTTGGTATTGACAGTCGAAGTACGAAGGGTGGCCTGGGTCGGCGAATTCCCTTCAATTTTCTGGCTCATGACGAAATCCTGTTACGGGTTCGGTGTAGGTAACGGCCCTACACCGACGAACTTTAGGCCAGATCTCAACGCGTCACAAAAACGTCGCCATTTTGTGACACAGTTCCCTGAACGACGCGCCGGGACGACAGGTTTTCGACGGTCACCCGCTCGTTCTCGCCGCCATCGCTGAGGGCGCGGCCGGCCATGCGTACTTCCAGCGCCCCGTTGCGCGCCACCAGCGCCACATTGTCGCCGCGCCGCACCAGCCGCTGCGCCACCAGATCGTTGGCCGACAGCAGCGTGCCGGCCGGCAGCGTGCGCCGCACCACCCGGCCGATCGCCGCCGCCGGATCGGTCATCGCCGCACCGACGATCCGCGCCGCATCGCGCTTTTCGACGACCATATCGGCCGCGCCGACGGTTTCTCCAGCGGCCAGGCCGCGGCCCAGCACCAGCACGTTCTGCAGGCGCCGGATCTTCATCGGCACGAACAGGCGCCAGCCGGCCTCGAGCGGGCAGCTCACCTCCACCGTGGTGGTGCCGGTGGGCTGCGCCTGCAGCGGCGCCGGGCACAACGGCACGCGCACCGACGGGTCCAGGGTCGCTTCGGCATCGGCGTCGGCTCCCAGGGTGGCCAGCGCCGCGGCGCGGATCGAGTCCACCGATTGGAATTCCGCGGCCCAGGCCGGCGTCGCCGCCAGCAGGACCACTAACAGGATCAGGCGCATCGGCCGTCTCTCTCATGGATGTGTGCCAAGTGCCATGCAAGCCCCATGCCGCGATTCGGGCAGCGCTGCCGGGCAGCCAGGCCTCAAGTTCCGCCGCGAATGCGCCGATATGAACGCCATGTCTCATGACCTGCTCAACCGAATCGACCAGCGCACCCGCTTGGCGGGCCACAACCGGCTTGCCCTGCTGCTGTTCCGGCTGGGCGGCCGTCAGCTTTTTGGCGTGAACGTCTTCAAGGTGCAGGAAGTGCTGCGCCGGCCGGAGCTGTTCCAGGTGCCGGGGCTGCCACTGCAATTCTCCGGGGTCGCCGATGTCCGCGGCCGTTCGGTGCCGGTGCTCGACCTGGGCCTGGCGATCGGCCACCCGGAGCGCGAGACGCAGGCCGACAAGGCGCCCGGCTACCTGGTGGTCACCGAGTTCAACCGCTCGGTGCAGGGCTTCCTGGTCAGCGGCGTGGAGCGCATCGTCAACATCGCGGTGGAAGACATCCACCCGCCGCCGGAACTGGGCGCCGAGTCCAGCTACCTGACCGCGGTGACCCGCTTCCAGGGCGAGCTGATCCAGGTGATCGACGTGGAAAGCGTGCTCGCCGACATCGCCCAGAACCGCACCGAGGCGCAGATCGACCCGTCGCTGGCGCTGACCGGCGCGCAGCTGCAGGTGCTGGTGGTGGACGACTCGCGCGTGGCGCGGCAGCAGATCCGCAGCGTGCTCGACCAGCTCGGGGTCGGCGCCACCCTGCTGTCCGACGGCCGCCAGGCCTTGGACCACCTCTTGCAGATCCATGCCGGCGGCGAGAATCCGGCCGACCGCTACGCGATGGTGATCTCCGATATCGAGATGCCGGCGATGGACGGCTATACGCTGACGACGGAAATCCGGCGCCACCCCGGCCTGGCCGGCCTGTACGTGCTGCTGCACACCTCGCTGTCGGGCGTGTTCAACAACGCCATGGTCGAGCGCGTCGGCGCCAACGCCTTCGTCGCCAAGTACAGCCCGCACGAGCTGGCCGACTACGTGCTGGCGCGGCTGCGGGTGGTGGCCGAGGCCCAGGCGGCCTAGTTTCCGCGGCCCCGGCGCCACGCCGGGAGTCCGTACCGGGCGTCGCCACCGCGCCGCCCCTGGCCCCCGCGGCGCGCGGCAGGCCGTCGTTCCGGCCCTGCGCGGCGCCCCTTCTCCCCGGTTTGGCACAGGCCTTGCCTGTCTCCCTGCAACGAACCGCGGGAGCGCGCCATGCCCAATCCGATTGCATCCTTCCTAGGTGTCCACGCCGACGCCCTGCCGCTGCGCGAGCAACGGATGAAGCTGATCGCCAGCAACCTGAGCAACGTCGACACCCCCGGCTACAAGGCCCAGGACCTGGATTTCGACGCGGCGATGCGCGCCGCGCAGGGCCAGCGCGACGGCAGCCAGCTGCAGGTCACCGACAGCCGCCACATCGCGGTCGGCGGCAGCACCGGCCTGAATCCGTTCCAGGTTACCCGCGAGGCCAACCAGCCCAGCCTCGACGGCAATACCGTCGATGCGGACACCGAGCGCGCCGCCTACGGCCGCGCCGCGCTGGAGTACCGCGCCTCGCTGAGCTTCGTCGAATCCAAGGTGCGCAGCATGCTCACCGCGATCACAGGCCAATAAGCATGAGCAATCTGCCGATCTTCGATGTCGCCGGCTCCGCGCTGCAGGCGCAGTCGGTGCGCCTGAGCACCATCGCCAGCAACCTGGCCAACGCCGATTCGGTGGCCGGGTCGGCCGAGGCCGCCTACAAGCCGATCGAGCCGATCTTCCAGGCGGTGCGCAACCCGCACGACAGCAGCCTGACCGCGGTCAACGTCAAGGAAATCACCCAGAGCAAGGATCCGCCGATCAAGCGCTACGAGCCCGGCCATCCGCTCGCCGATGCCGACGGCTACATCTACTCGCCGGACGTGGACCCGGTGTCGCAGATGGTCAACCTGATCTCCGCCTCGCGCAATTACCAGGCAGGCGTGGAAGTCCTCAACACCGCCAAGGAACTGGCGTTGGCCACCTTGTCCATGGGCCGCTAAGCGCCCTCCCTCCCGCCGCCTCACGGCCTAGGACGTACTGATGAGCACCGTTTCCAGCGACATCTATTCCAGCCTCGGATTGACCGCCTCCAGCAGCACCACCACCACGTCCAACAAGTCGTCGTCGCTGGACCAGGCCGACTTCCTGAAGCTGATGACCGAGCAATTGCAGCACCAGGACCCGCTCAAGCCGATGGACAACAGCCAGATGGTCTCGCAGATGGCGCAGCTGTCCACCGTGCAGGGCATCGGCGACCTCAACAAGACCGTGACCGCGCTGTCCGATTCGATGAGCACCGACCAGATCCTGCGCGGCGCCCAGCTGGTCGGGCACAAGGTGCTGGTGCCGTCGGCGACGCTGCCGCTGGACAGCGAAGGCGGCGCCAGCGGCGTGGTCGCCGCGCCCAGCGCCGGCATCGTCAACCTCACCGTCAGCGACGCCAACGGCAACGCGGTCAAGCAGATCAGCGTCAGCGCCAGCAAGGCCGGCGAAGTCAATTTCAGCTGGGACGGCACCAACAGCGCCGGCGCGCGCATGCCGGCCGGCAGCTACAGCGTCACCGCCACGCACACCGACAGCACGGGCACCAACAGTTCGCTGTCCACCTACGTCCAAGCCCCGGTCGAGAGCGCCACCATCGGCTCGGACGGCATCTACCTCGACCTGACCGGGCTGGGTACCGCCCCGCTCGCCAACGTGCTCCGCGTCAGCTGAGCCGGCCAATCCACAGGAGTCCATCATGGGTTTCAATACTTCGCTGTCCGGTATCAAAGCGGCCAACTCCGACCTCAACGTCACCGCCAACAACATCGCCAACGTCAACACCACCGGCTTCAAGGAATCGCGCGCCGAGTTCGCCGACCTGTTCTCCGCCACCGGCTACGGCCTGGCGCGCAACGCGATCGGCGCCGGCGTGCGGGTCAGCAACGTCGCCCAGCAGTTCTCGCAGGGCAACGTCGACCCGACCGGGCGCAACCTGGACCTGGCGATCTCCGGCGACGGCTTCTTCACCCTGACCAACAACGGCGCCAAGGTGTACTCGCGCGCCGGCAACTTCCAGACCGACGAGAACGGCTACGTGGTCAACCCGCAGGGCGCCAGGCTGCAGGTGTTCCCGCCGGCGGCCAACGGCAACGGTTTCGCGGTCGGCACGCTGAGCGACCTGCAGCTGCTGACCACCGACAGCTCGCCCAAGCAGAGCGAGACGGTGAACCTGATGTTCACCCTGCCCGGCAATGCCAGCGTGCCGACCGTGACCACCTTCGATCCGGCCGACGCCAACAGCTACAACCATTCCACCGGCGGCATCACCGTCTACGATTCGCTGGGCGTCAGCCATACCCAGACCTCGTACTTCGTCAAGACCGCCAACGCCAACGAGTGGCAGGTGCACAACTACGTCGACGGCACCGCGGTCGGCACTCCGAGCACGATCCAGTTCGACGGCAACGGCAAGCTCACCACGCCCGCCGACGGCCGGATCGCGCTGAGCACCTTCACCCCCAGCACCGGCGCCGGCACCCTCAACCTGACCCTGGACATCAGCGGCTCGACCCAGTACGGCGAAGCGTTCGCATTGCGCGACGCGCGCCAGGACGGCTACGCCAGCGGCAAGCTCAACTCGATCAGCATCGACGCCAACGGCGTGGTCTACGCGCGCTACTCGAACAACGCCGACAAGGCGCTGGGCCAGGTGGCGATGACCAACTTCGTCAATCCGCAGGGACTGAGCTCGCTCGGCGACAACGTGTGGGCGGAAAGCTCGGCCTCGGGCAACGCGCGCACCGGTGCGCCGGGGACCTCGGACTTCGGCAGCGTCCAGTCCGGCGCGCTCGAAGCCTCGACCGTGGACCTGACCGAACAGCTGGTCAACATGATCGTCGCGCAGCGCAACTTCCAGGCCAACTCGCAGATGATCTCCACCCAGGATCAGGTCACGCAGACCATCATCAATATCCGTTGAGGCCGGGATTGGTGATTCGGGATTGGTGATTCGTCGAGGCTGGCATTCCGTCGATCGGAAGCCAGCCTTGCACATCGCTCCTAATCGTCCGCGGCAACCCCGCTTCTTCGAATCCCGAATCCCCCCCATCCCGAATCACGGCTCATATCCATGGACAAAGCACTCTACGTCGCCATGACCGGCGCCCGCGCTTCGCTGCAGGCGCAGGGCACGGTGTCGCACAACCTGGCCAACGTCGATACCGCCGGTTTCAAGGCGGCATTGGCCAATACCGAGGCGTTCCGCATCAAGGGCGCCGGCTATCCGTCGCGGATCGATGCGCTGCATGTCGACCAGGGCTTCAACCGCGACGTCGGTGCGCAGCAGGTGACCGGCAACGCGCTGGACATCTCGCTCAGCGCCGACAACTGGCTGGCGGTGCAGGCCAGCGACGGCAAGGAGGCGTACACCCGCGGCGGCGAGCTGGCGCTGACCCCGAACGGCCAGCTGGTCACCTCCAGCGGCCGCGCGGTGCTCGACGACCAGGGCAATCCGATGGCGATCCCGCCGCACCAGGCGCTGGAGATCGGCGGCGACGGCACGGTCTCTATCGTGCCGCTGGGCGAAGGCCCGCAGGCGATGACCGCGGTCGGCAAGATCAAGGTGGTGCAGGCCCCGGCCGAACGCCTGGAACGCCGCCCCGACGGGCTGATGCGCAACATCAGCGACGATCCCACCCAGGCCTTCGCCCTGGCCACCGGCACTTCGGTGCACACCGGCGCGCTGGAAGGCAGCAACGTCGACGCCGCCGGCGCGCTGGTGCAGATGATCCAGCTGCAGCGGCAGTTCGAAATGCAGGTGAAGGTGATCAAGCACGGCGACGAGAACGCGCAGTCGGCCAACACCATGCTGCGCCTGAACGGCTAAGCCCGGAACGGGCGCCGTGCCGCCGCCGCCGAAAAGCCGGCGCAGTTGTGGCACGGCACATGCATCAGTCCCCCTGCCCCTCGCGGATCTCGGGGCCACCATCAGAGGAATCGGGTCATGAATCAGGCTTTGTGGGTCGCCAAGACCGGACTGGATGCGCAGCAGACGCGCATGTCGGTCGTGTCCAACAACCTGGCCAACACCAATACCACCGGCTTCAAGCGCGATCGCGCCAGCTTCGAGGACCTGCTGTACCAGCAGGTGCGCCAGCCTGGCGGCGCGACCTCGGCGCAGACCCAGCTGCCGTCGGGCCTGCAGCTCGGCACCGGCGTGCGCGTGGTCTCCACCTCGAAGGACTTCGAGCAGGGCAACCCGCAGCAGACCGGCCGCGCGCTGGACGTGATGGTCAACGGCCGCGGCTTCTTCGAAGTGCAGATGCCCGACGGCACCTCGGCCTACACCCGCGACGGCAGCTTCCAGATCAATTCGCAGGGCGAGCTAGTCACCAACAGCGGCTATCCGGTGCAGCCCGGCATCCAGATCCCGGAAGGCGCGCAGTCGCTGACCATCGGCACCGACGGCACGGTCAGCGTGCAGGTCGCCGGCACCGCCGCGGCGCTGGAGATCGGTTCGTTGACGCTGAGCGACTTCATCAATCCCTCGGGCCTGCAGGCCAAGGGCGAAAACCTGTACGCGGAAACCGCCGCCTCCGGCCCGGCGCAGAACGGCACCCCCGGCCTCAACGGCCTCGGCACCACCGTGCAGGCCTCGCTGGAAGGCAGCAACGTCAACGTGGTCGAGGAGCTGGTCAGCATGATCGAGACCCAGCGCGCCTACGAGATGAACGCCAAGGCGATCTCCACCACCGATTCGATGCTCGGCTATCTGAACAACAACGTCTGATCCCGACACTTTCTGGAAACCGCCATGTCGCGTCCCTCCTCTCTTTCCCTCATCGCCGCGCTGGTCCTGCCCGCGCTGCTCGGCGGCTGCGCCGGCCTGGGCATCGCCGCCGGCGACGTGCGCCCGTACGCGCCGATGGCGCCGATCGTGCCGGTGGTGGCGCAGGCCGCGCAGCCCAGCGCCGGCGCGATCTACGCCGCCGGCCCGAGCCTGTCGCTGTATTCGGACCGGCGCGCCCGCGACGTCGGCGACCTGCTGACCATCACCCTGGTCGAAAGCACCAACGCCAGCTCCACCGCCAACACCAGCATCACCAAGAAGGACGCGGTGACGATGGCCACGCCGACCCTGCTCGGCGCGCCGCTGACGGTCAACGGCGTCAACGTGCTGAACAATTCCACCAGCGGCGACCGCAGCTTCGCCGGCAAGGGCAACACCGCGCAGAGCAACACCATGCAGGGCAGCATCACCGTCACCGTGATGCAGCGCCTGCCCAACGGCAACCTGGTGATCCAGGGGCAGAAGAACCTGCGCCTGAACCAGGGCGACGAACTGGTGCAGGTGCAGGGCATCGTTCGCGCCGCCGACATCGGCGCGGACAACACCATTCCGTCCAGCAAGGTCGCCGACGCGCGCATCGCCTACGGCGGCCGCGGCGCCGTCGCCCAATCCAACGCGATGGGCTGGCTGAGCCGCTTCTTCAACTCGCGCATCTCGCCGTACTGAGGCCTGCCATGAACCTTCTGTCCCTGTCCTGCCGCCTGCTCGCCGCGTTCGCGCTGTGCGCCGGCCTGGCCGCCCCGGCCGCCGCCGAACGCATCAAGGACCTGGCCCAGGTCGGCGGCGTGCGCGGCAACGCGCTGGTCGGCTATGGCCTGGTGGTGGGCCTGGACGGCAGCGGCGACCGCACCAGCCAGGCGCCCTTCACCGTGCAGAGCCTGAAGAACATGCTCGGCGAGCTGGGCGTCAACGTGCCGTCGAACGTCAACCCGCAGCTGAAGAACGTGGCCGCGGTGGCGATCCACGCCGAACTGCCGCCGTTCGCCAAGCCCGGCCAGCCGATCGACATCACCGTGTCCTCGATCGGCAACGCCGTGTCGCTGCGCGGCGGCTCGCTGCTGATGGCGCCGCTGAAGGGCGCCGACGGCCAGGTCTACGCGATCGCCCAGGGCAGCCTGATCGTCGGCGGCTTCGGCGCGCAGGGCAAGGACGGCTCGCGGATCTCGGTGAACGTGCCCAGCGTCGGCCGCATCCCCAACGGCGCCACGGTGGAACGCGCGCTGCCGGACGTGTTCGGCAGCAGCGGCGAGATCACCCTGAACCTGCACCAGAACGACTTCACCACGGTGTCGCGGATGGTCGCGGCGCTGGAGAACACCTTCGGCCCGGGCAGCGCGCACGCGGTTGACGGCGGCACCGTCGCGGTGCGCTCGCCGACCGACCCGAGCGCGCGCATCGGCCTGCTGGCGCGGATCGAGAACGTGGAGCTGTCGCCTGGCGCGGCACCGGCCAAGGTGGTGGTCAACGCCCGCACCGGCACCGTGGTCATCGGCGCGCAGGTGCGGGTCAGCCCGGCGGCGATCTCGCACGGCTCGCTGACCGTCACCATCAGCGAAGGCACCCAGGTCAGCCAGCCCAACGCGCTGAGCAACGGCCAGACCGTGGCCACGCCGAAATCGACCATCACCGCCACCAACGAAGGCAGCCGCATGTTCAAGTTCGAGGGCGGCACCTCGCTGGACCAGATCGTACGCGCGGTCAACGAAGTCGGCGCCGCGCCGGGCGACCTGATCGCGATCCTGGAAGCACTGAAGCAGGCCGGCGCGCTGAGCGCGGAGCTGGAGGTGATCTGACATGCGCATCTCGGCCTCTCCCATCGAGCTGAACGCGACCACCCAGAACGATCCGGCCCGGATCGACAAGGTGTCGCGCCAGTTGGAAGGACAGTTCGCGAACCTGCTCGTGAAGAGCATGCGCGACGCCAGCTTCGGCGATTCCCTGTTCCCGGGCGAGAACCAGACCTTCCGCGACATGTACGACCAGCAGATGGCCAAGGCGCTGACCGAGGGCAAGGGGCTGGGCCTGGCGGCGATGATCGCCAAGCAGCTGGGCGGCGGCAAGAGCGCCGACGCGCCGGCCACCAACACCTCGATCGGTGCCGCGCAGGCGGCCAAGGCGTACTCGCTGGTGTCCGGCCAGGGCGGCGGCACTGCCGGCAACACCGCGGCCGCCGGTGCCTCCGCGCTGGCCGATACCGGTGCCGCGGCCGGCGCCGGCGCCGCGGCCTGGGGCGGCATGGACGCGGGGGATGCGTCGCAGCAGCAGGTCGCGCGCGTGCTCGACATGATCGCCGGGCGCGAGACCAGCGCGATGCACGAGGCGATCGGCAGCAACCCGGCCGACGGCAGCGCCGCCGTGGCCTGGACCGGCGCGAACGACCGCTGGTCGGACCTGGCGGCCACGTCCGCCGACGACAGCGCCGGCATCGATGCCAGCGCCACCGCGGCCGCCAAGGCCGCCGCGGCCAGCTTCGGCGAACGCAGCCCGGAAGGCTTCGTCGCGCAGATCTGGACCCATGCGCAGAAGGCGGCCAAGGAACTGGGCGTGGACGCGCGGGCGCTGGTCGCGCAGGCCGCGCTGGAAACCGGCTGGGGGCGCCGCGGCATTTCCCGCGGCGACGGCGCCAGTTCCAACAACCTGTTCGGGATCAAGGCCACCGGCTGGAGCGGCGAGCGCGTCACCACCGGCACCCACGAGTACGTCGACGGGGTCAAGCAGTCGCAGAGCGCCGATTTCCGCGCCTACGCCTCGCCGGCCGAGAGCTTCGCCGACTATGTGCGCCTGCTGAAGACCAATCCGCGCTACCAGCAGGCGCTGAGTGCCGGCACCAATATCCGCGGCTTCGCCCAGGGCCTGCAGCGCGCCGGCTACGCCACCGATCCGTCCTATGCGGCCAAGATCGCCGCGATCGCCGGCGGCCCGACCATCGGCCGCGCCGTCGCCGCGATCGGCAACGCCGCCGCCAGCGGCATCGAGCGCGCGTTCGCCAGCACCTCCGATCCGTCCAACAGCGCCCTGCGCTGAGGTAGCCGCCCATGTCCGTCCTTTCCACCGGCACCAGCGCCCTCATCGCCTTCCAGCGCGCTCTGGCGACCGTGAGCCACAACGTCGCCAACATCAACACCGACGGCTACAGCCGGCAGCGCGTGTCGTTCGCGACCACCACGCCGACCCAGTACGGCTCGGACTACATCGGCAACGGCACCAAGATCACCGACATCTCCCGCGTCGCCGACCAGCTGGCGACCTCGCGGCTGCTGGACAGCACCGGCGAACTGGCGCGGCTGAAGCAGCTGTCCAGCCTGTCCGACCGTGTCGACGGGCTGTTCTCCGATACCGCCACCAACATCTCCGGGCAGTGGTCGAATTTCTTCGACGCCACCACCGGGCTGTCGTCCAACGCCTCGGCCACCGCCAGCCGGCAGAACCTGCTGGACAACGCCACCTCGCTGGTGACCCGCTTCAAGCAGCTCAACGGGCAGATGGATTCGCTCGGCAACGAGGTCAACAACGGCCTGCTGTCCGCCACCACGGAAGCCAACCGCCTGGCCACCGAGATCGCCAAGATCAACGGCCAGATCGGCGGCAACGCCAGCGCCGCCGCGCCGGACCTGCTCGACCGCCGCGACCAACTGATCAGCCAGCTGGTCGGTTACACCGGCGGCAGCGCGATCCAGCAGGACGGCGGCGCGATCAACGTCTATACCTCCGGCGGCCAGGCGCTGGTGGTCGGTACCACCGCCTCCACCCTGACCACGGTCACCGATCCCTACCAGCCCGGGCGCCTGCAGGTGGCGCTGAAGGCGCAAGGCGCCACCATCACCCTGAGCGACAGCGCGCTGGGCGGGCAGATCGGCGGCCTGCTCGAGTTCCGCAGCAGCGTGCTGGACCCGACCAAGGCCGAACTGGGCCGCATCGCCACCGGCCTGGCGGTCACCTACAACCAGCAGCACAAGGCCGGCGTGGACCTGTACGGCAACCTGGGCGGCGACTTCTTCTCGCTGTCCGCGCCCAGCGTCAACGCCAACGCCGCCAACACCGGCAGCGCCAGCTTCAGCGCCAGCGTCAGCGACCTGAGCAAGCTAGACGGGCAGAACCTGCTGCTGAAGTTCGACGGCAGCACCTGGACCGCCAGCCGCGCCGACACCGGCGCCAGCGTGGCCATGACCGGCACCGGCAGCAGCACCGATCCGTTCGTGGTCAACGGCGTGTCGCTGCAGCTGTCCGGCAGCGCCGCCGCCGGCGACAAGTTCCTGCTGCAGCCCACCGCCAACGCGGTCACCAACCTGGGCGTGGCGATCACCGATCCCTCGCGCATCGCCGCGGCCACGCCGATCACCGCCAGCGCCGACCTGGACAACCTGGGCACCGGCAAGGTCAGCAACGTGCGCGCCACCGACGCCGGCAACGCCAATTTGCTGACGCCTTCCAGCATCGCCTTCATCGACGCCAACCAGTACACCATCGACGGCGCCGGCCCGTACACCTACACCGCCGGGCAGACCATCAGCGCCAACGGCTGGAGCATGACCCTGGACGGCGCGCCGGTCGCCGGCGACACCTTCGCGGTCGCGCCCACCGGCGCCGGCTCCAGCAACAACGGCAACGCCCTGACCCTGTCCAACCTGGACGACAGCAAGGCGTTCAACGGCGGCACCATCACCCTCAACGGCGCGGTGTCCGGGCTGACCACCACGATCGGCTCGGCGGCGCGGCAGGCGACGTACTCGGCCGACGCGCAGGAAGTGATCCACACCAGCGCGCAGGACGCGCGCGACTCGGTGTCCGGCGTCAATCTGGACGAGGAAGCCTCGGACATGTTGCGCCTGCAGCAGGCCTACCAGGCCGCCTCGCAGCTGATCTCCACCGCCGACACGATGTTCCAGTCCATCCTGAGCGCAATCCGATGAGCAGCAACCGCATCTCCACCGGCATGATGTTCAGCCAGTCGGTCAACAACATGCTGGGCAAGCAGGCCAAGATCTCGCACCTGGAACAGCAGCTGGCGACCGGCAAGCGCCTGGTCACCGCCGCCGACGATCCGGTCGCCTCCGGCACCGCGGTCAACCTGGACCGCGCCGTCGCCGAACTGGAACGTTTCGGCCAGAACGCCAACAACGTGCAGAACCGCCTGGGCCTGCAGGAGAACGCGCTGTCCCAGGCCGGCGACCTGATGGCGCGGGTCAGCGAATTGACGGTGGAGGCCAACAGCTCGGCCCTGACCACCGACGACCGCAAGGCGATCGCCTCCGAACTGAAGTCGCTGCACGACAGCCTGCTGAGCCTGTCCAACAGCACCGACGGCAGCGGCCGCTACCTGTTCGCCGGCGCCGCCGACGACAAGGCGCCGTTCGCGGTGGTCAACGGCAGCGTGGTCTACAGCGGCGACCAGACCCAGCGCAGCGTGGAGGTGGCGGCCGACACCCAGGTCGCCGACGCCCTGCCCGGCAGCGAGATCTTCATGCGCATCCGGACCGGCGACGGCACCGTCGATGCGCATGCGGCCAGCACCAATACCGGCACCGGCCTGCTGCTGGACTACAGCCGCGACTCCGGCGCCGGCGGCTGGAACGGCGGCAGCTACAACGTCGCCTTCACCGCCACCGACACCTATGAAGTCCGCGACAGCACCGGCACCGTGGTCAAGACCGGCACCTACGCCGCCGGCGAGACCATCAGCTTCGGCGGCCTGAAGATGCGCCTGGACGGCGCGCCGGCGACCGGCGACAGCTTCCAGATCGGCGCCTCCACCAACAAGGACGTGTTCTCCACCATCACCAACCTGGTCAACGCGCTGAACACCGACCCGGTCACCGCCACCGACAAGGCCGCGCTGCAGAACACCCTGCAATCGTCGATGCGCGACATCAGCCAGGCCTCGGCGAAGATGATCGATGCGCGCGCGGCCGGCGGCGCGCAGCTGGCCGCGCTCGACAACGCCGCCGAGCTGCGCGAATCCAACGAAGTGACGCTGAAGACGACGCTGTCCTCGCTGCGCGACCTGGACTACGCCGACGCGATCGGCCAGTACCAGCTGGAACAGGCCGCGCTCAAGTCGGCGCAGACCATCTTCACCCAGATGCAGTCGATGTCGCTGTTCAACATGATCCGCTGAACCCCGATTCCACTCTATAAGGAAAGGCACGGAGCGCGGCGGCGCTCGCCGGCCTTTCGCGTTATACAGAGTTCGTCATCGCCGCCAGGTCTTGGAAGTGTCATCCCGGGACCGCTAAAGTTTGGCAAAAGGCGGCCGAAACTAGCTCTTCGCCGCGAGTGCCACAGGCTCCCGGTTCGCCGCATCGCGATATTTTCCGCAGCGAATCGCTAAAGGTTGTTGACATCTCGCCGTTATTTATCTCAGCAGCGGCAACGGCCAATTGATGGCCCCCCTGCGGAGGCTCCAGGCACCGATGGGTTGCCGGATAAATCGCTTAGAGGAGATATCAAAATGGCACAGGTAATCAACACCAACGTAATGTCGCTGAACGCTCAGCGTAACCTCAACAGCACCAGCTCGAGCATGGCCACGACGATTCAGCGTCTGTCCTCGGGCCTGCGCATCAACAGCGCGAAGGACGACGCCGCCGGTCTGGCGATCTCCGAGCGCTTCACCACCCAGATCCGCGGCCTGGACGTCGCCTCGCGCAACGCCAACGACGGCATCTCGCTGGCCCAGACCGCCGAAGGCGCGATGGTCGAAATCGGCAACAACCTGCAGCGTATCCGCGAGCTGTCGGTGCAGTCGGCCAACGCCACCAACTCCACCACCGACCGCGAAGCGCTGAACTCGGAAGTCAAGCAGCTGACCTCGGAAATCGACCGCGTCGCCAACCAGACCAGTTTCAACGGCACCAAGCTGCTGGACGGCTCGTTCTCCGGCGCGCTGTTCCAGGTCGGCGCCGACGCCGGCCAGACCATCGGCATCAACAGCATCGTCGACGCCAACGTCAACTCGCTGGGCAAGGCCGGTTTCGCCGCCACCCAGACCGGCTCGGCCGCCCTGGCCTCCGGTACCGCGACCGCCAGCGGCAGCTTCTCCGGCATGTCGGTCAACGGCGTCAGCATCGCCTCGGTCGCCGTTGCGGTCGGCGATGTCGACTCGGACGTGTCCAAGAAGATCGCCGCCGCGATCAACGACAAGCTGGACCAGACCGGCGTCTACGCCTCGGTGGACAGCACCACCGGCGCGCTGAAGCTGGAATCGCTGAAGGCCGGCAAGGACTTCTCGTTCACCGCAGGCTCGGCCACCGGCGCCACCGGCATCACCTTCAGCAACGCCGGCATCGCGACCACGGCCGCGGTCACCGCGGGCACCACCAACACCCTGAGCGACCTGGACATCTCCACCTTCTCCGGTGCGCAGAAGGCGCTGGAAATCGTCGACAAGGCGCTGACCTCGGTCAACTCCTCGCGCGCCGACATGGGTGCGGTGCAGAACCGCTTCACCTCCACCATCGCCAACCTGAGCTCCACCTCGGAGAACCTGTCGGCCTCGCGCAGCCGCATCCGCGACACCGACTACGCCAAGGAAACCGCCGAACTGACCCGCACGCAGATCCTGCAGCAGGCCGGTACCGCGATGCTGGCGCAGGCCAAGTCGGTCCCGCAGAACGTGCTGAGCCTGCTGCAGTAACAGCCAGCTCGACACCGGCACGACCCGAAGCCCCTCCCGCAAGGAGGGGCTTTTTTGTGCCCGGCCGCCCGCCGGCACAGGATTTGCATCGCCATCGGGGCATTCCCGACGCGCGCCGGCGGCCTCAAGAACCGCCGTGCGCCGCCGATACTCCTATCTACCGCTGGCCTTCGTGCCCGCCATCGTAAGGAAGCCCACCCATGGCTACTTCATCGCTGTCTGCCGTCGGCTCCGGCATGGACGTCACCGCCGTCGTCAAATCGTTGGTCGCCGCGCAGCGCGCACCGCAGGAAAACCGGATCAACGCCGACGGTACCGCGTCCAGCGCCCAGCTTTCGGCGCTGAGCACGATCAAGGGCGCGCTGTCCAACCTGCAGACGGCGATGAACGCGATCGCCAAGAGCGCCGACAAGAGCGCGGTCAAGGCCACCGTTGCCGACGGCGCCGGCTACACCGCCAGCGTCACCGAGAGCGCCACCGCCGGCAACTACAGCGTGGAAGTGGTGAAGCTGGCCGAGCGACAGAAACTGACCTCGGCGGCCTATGCCAGCGATGCGGTGGTCGGCGACGGAACCTTGACGATCGGCTATGGAGACAAGTCGCTGAACGTCACCCTGGCCGAAGGCAGCAAGCTCAGCGACGTGGCTGCCGCGATCAACAAGGCCGCCAACGGCAGCGGCGTGACAGCCAGCGTGGTCAGCGCCGACGACGGCGACCACCTGGTGCTCAACGCGGTCGATTCCGGCACCAAGGGCGCGCTGACCATCACCAGTTCCGGCGGCAACGGCGGACTCAGCGCGCTGACCTACAGCAGCGGCAGCAGCGGCGGCCTGACCCAGACCGTGGCCGCGGCCGACGCGGTCGTGCGCGTGGACGGCTTCGAACGCACCTCCAGCAGCAACGCGGTGGCCGACCTCGTGCCCGGCGTCACCCTGAATCTGACCAAGGCCGCGGAAGGCACCAAGTACAACCTGAGCATCGCCAACGACAGCACCAGCCTGAAAGCGAACCTCACCGCGTTCGTGACCGCCTACAACACCGCCAACACCCTGCTGAAGTCCTCCAGCGCCTACGACGCCACCAACAAGAAGGCTTCGGCGTTGACCGGCGATTCGATGGTGCGCGGGCTGCAGCAATCGCTGCGCAGGCAGGTCAGCGACAACGTCGTCGACCTCAAGGCGATGGGCGTGACCATCGACAAGGATGGCGTGATGAGCTTCGACAGCGCCAAGTTCGACAGCGCCATCGCCAGCGACCCGGCCTCGGCCAAGACGATGTTCGGCACCGACGGCGCCTTCACCGCGGGCATGAGCACCTTGCTGGACAGCAACCTGGACACCACCAGCGGCACCATCACCCAGCGCACGGCCTCGCTCAACAAGCACATCAGCGACCTGACCGACCAGCTCAGCGACCTGGACAAGCGGATGGACACGCTGACCACCCAGTACACCGCCAGGTTCACCGCGATGGACACCATCGTCGCGCAGATGCAGACGATCAGCGACAGCCTCACCAAGCAGTTCTCGTCGTAGCGGCAACGGCATCGGAATGAGAAAGACGCTGTCGGTGCTCAAGTCCGGCCGGGCAGCGGCCGATATCTTTAGCATCGACAGTCATTCCGGACTGGCAGCACCTACCGTCGCCACGGCGCCTTCGCCGTCCGGCGCGGCAGCGCGGCACCAGGCCACCCGAGGGAGTTTTCCATGCACGGTTCCAGTCGCCAGTACGCCGAGCAATACCGCAAGATGAGCGTGTCCACCAGCATCACCGATGCCGACCCGCACAAGCTGGTGGCGCTGCTGTTCGCCGGCGCGTGCCAGCGCATCCGCCAGGCCCAGGCCTGCCTGGCGCAGGGCGACCAGGCGCGCAAGGGCAAGGCGATCGGCGAAGCCTGCGCCATCGTCGGCCACCTCAACGGCTCGCTGGACCACGAGGCCGGCGGCGAAATCGCCAACAACCTCTCGGCGCTGTACGACTACGTGATGCACCGGCTCACCGAAGCCAACCTGCACAACGACGAAAGCGCCCTGGTCGAATCGCTGGAACTGCTCAGCGAGATCGATGCGGCGTGGAACGCCATTCCTGTCCAGCAACGCGAACTCGCCGCGGTCGCCACCCTATGATCACCGTCAACATCGAATCGCTGCACGCCGAACTGCAGCAGTTGCAGCAGGTGCTGCACGGCGACGACCACGCGCTGGCCGAGCGCATGGTCGCCGAGCACGACCAGCACCTGCGCGAATACCTGCAGCAGGCCGGCAGCGACGTCTCCCGCGACGGCATCGGCTCGCTGCTGAAGCTGCAGCAGGCGGTGATCGCGCAGATGCTGCAGGCGCGCGACGAAGCCGGCGACTGGCTGCGCGCCAACCGCCTGTCCAACAATGCCGCGCGCGCCTACTCGCAGGCCGGATCGCTGAGATGAACAGCGCGTCCGACGGCGCCGTGCACCATCCTGCCGAAGCCGAGCTGTTTCACGACACCCTCAGCTGCGAACTGGCGCTGCCGGCCGACTTCCGGCTCGGCAACAGCATCGGCCGCTTCGGCGCCGGCGAAGCCCTGTTGCGCGGCCTGGCCCAGGTCGAGGACCTGCGCAGCGAGGACGGCGGCGATGAGCGCAGCGAGCAACCGCTGCAGCTGCAGCGCATGGACGCCAAGCTCGACCTGATGCTGGTGCTGCTCGGGCGCCTGGCCCGGCAGCACGAGGACGCCTTGCCCCTGCGCCCGGTGCGTTGGTCGCGCCGAGGCCTGAGACTGGAAGTGGGGTCGCGCTCCGGCGCGACCGCCGGCGCGGCCGGCTTGCTGCGCCTGCAGCCCTCCGACTGGCTGCCGGACCACCTGGAACTGCCGGTGCAGGTCGTGGCCGAGGCCGCCGCCCCCGGCGGTTTCTATCTTTGGCTACGCTTCGAGACACAGCCGCCCGGCCTGGAAGAAGCCCTGGAACGGCACCTGTTCCGCCTGCACCGGCGCCAGATCGCCGACAGCCGGCGCGCGCGCTGAGCCGGCCCCGGCCGCTCCCGGTCCAGGGCGAGGTTGGCGGCGGCGGCGCGCTCGGCTAAGGTGCGTCACTAGATAGAGGGATCTTCCCACCGTGCGAGTCATCATCGTCGACGATCACACCCTGGTCCGCGCCGGCCTGAGCCGGCTGTTGCAGACGTTCGCCGACATCGACGTGGTCGCCGAGGCCAGCAACGCGCAGCAGGCGGTGGACCTGGCCACCCTGCACCGCCCCGACCTGGTGCTGATGGACCTGTCGCTGCCCGGGCGCAGCGGCCTGGACGCGCTGACCGACGTGCTGCAGACCTCGCCCAAGACCCGCGTGGTGATGATGTCGATGCACGACGACCCGGTGCACGTGCGCGATGCGCTGGACCGCGGCGCCACCGGCTTCGTGGTCAAGGACGCGGCGCCGCTGGAACTGGAACTGGCGCTGCGCGCGGCCAGCGCCAACCAGGTGTTCCTGAGCCCGCAGATCTCCTCGAAGATGATCGCGCCGATGCTCGGCCGCGAACGCCCGGTCGGGATCGCCGCGCTGTCGCCGCGGCAGCGCGAGATCCTGCGCCAGATCGGCCGCGGCCAGAGCAACAAGGAAATCGCCTCGGACCTGGGCATCAGCGTCAAGACCGTCGAGACCCACCGCGCGCGGATGATGGAATCGCTGGGCTGCCGGCGCGCCAACGACCTGGTCCTGCTGGCCGCGCGCCACCAGAACGAACTGACCTGAGCGCAGGCGGCAACGGGTTCCCGACGCTCCGCGCTGGCATGCCGCTTGCCTTAACCGGTCAGCTGCCGCCGTGAAACCGGCGAAGCCCGCCAGCGCTGGCTCTGCGGCGCCGACCTACCGGCGCCCCCTACATTGATGTAGGGATTTTCCCTACATGCTGTCGGGAATTTGACTACCCCGCTCAGGAACCTCCCGATTCTGTTACCGTCAGGTGGCAAGCACTATGCATTCCACGGGCGCCAGAGGCTTGGCGCCAAACCGAGGAAGTTCGCATGAAGCCGACCGTCTCCGCCCAGTTAGGCCAGCAACTCCACCTGACCCCGCAATTGCTGCAGTCGATCCGGCTGCTGCAACTGGACGGGATGCAATTGGAAATGGAAATCCGGCGCGCGCTGGAAACCAATCCGCTGCTGGAACTGGAAGAGCCGGAAGGCGTGCTCGAGCCGGTCGTCAACCACGACACCGCGCTGGAAACCGCCGCCTTCGACGAATTGCCCGAGTCCTCGATGTGGGACATCCCCGCCGCCGGCTGGAGCGAAGGCGAAGACGACCGCATGCAGCGCATCGCCGCCGGCGAGTCCACCGATCCGCAGCTGCGCGTGCTGCAGCGCCTGGCGCTGGACCTGGACGAGCGCGAACTGGAAGTGGCCGCATTCTGGCTGGAGCACAGCGACGATGCCGGCTACCTGGACGGCGCGCTGGATACGCTGACCCTGCTCGCCTGCGCGCGCTTCGACCGCTCCGCCGCGCAGGTGGAAGCGGTGCGCCAGCAGCTGTTGCACGGCGACCCCGCCGGCCTGGCCGCGTGCGACCTGCGCGAATGCCTGAGCGTGCAGCTGGCCGCCCTGCCCGGCCGCGTCGCCGGCCGACATTTGGCAGCGCGCATCCTCGCCGGCGACCTGAACCTGCTGGCCAGCCACGACTACCCGCTGCTGGCGCGCCAGCTCGACGCCGAGGCCGACGACGTGCGCGAGGCGGTGCGGCTGATCCTGTCGCTGCAGCCGCGTCCCGGCGACAGCCTGCTGCCGGAGAACCTGGGCCACGTGATCCCGGACGTGGTCGCCTGGCACGGCGACGGCACCTGGCGGGTCGCGCTGAACCCGGCCACCACCCACCGCGTCACCGTCAATCCGATGCACGAGCGCGCCCTGGCCGAGGCCGGCGAAGCGGCGGCGCCGCTGCGCGAAATGCTGCAGGAAGCGCGCTGGCTGACCCGCGGCCTGTCGATGCGCTACGAGACCCTGCTGCGCACCACCCGCGCCATCGTCGAGCGCCAGGCCGCGTTCCTGGTCAAGGGCGAGGAGGCGATGGCGCCGCTGACCCTGAAGGAAGTGGCCGACGCGATCGGCATGCACGAGTCCACCGTCTCGCGCATCACCACCGGCAAATACCTGCAAACCCCGCGTGGTACCTTCGAGCTGAAGCACTTCTTCGCCGTGCGCCTGGAAGGCGCCGCGGTCTCGGGGCAGGCGGTGCGCGCGATGGTGCGGCGCCTGATCGAGTCCGAGCCCTCGGGGCGGCCGCTGGCCGACGAGGCGATCGCCGGGCTGCTGTCGCGACAGGGCGTGAACGTGGCCAGGCGCACCGTGGCCAAGTACCGTGAACAACTGGATATCGCCCCCGCCCGCGAACGCCGCCGCGCCAAACCGCTGCTGGCCCGCGCAGGCTAAGGAAACAATGCACATGAACAAACTGTCCGTGCTTCTGGTCGACGACCACGAAGGCTTCATCAACGCCGCGATGCGCCACTTCCGCAAGCTCGACTGGATGGAGGTGATCGGCAGCGCCGCCAACGGCCTGGAGGCGATCGAACGTTCCGAGTCGCTGCGCCCGCAGGTGGTGCTGATGGACCTGGCCATGCCGGAGATGGGCGGGCTGCAGGCCACGCGCCTGATCAAGACCCAGGACCAGGCCCCGTACATCGTGATCGCCAGCCACTTCGACGATGCCGAACACCGCGAGCACGCCATGCGCGCCGGTGCCGACAACTTCGTCAGCAAGCTGTCCTACATCCAGGAAGTGATGCCGATCCTGGAGGGCTTACGCACAGAGGGAGTACCGGCATGAGCGAGTCGCGGATCCTGGTGATCGATGACGACGCGGTGCGTGCCGAGCGCACGGTCAGCCTGCTGGAGTTCATGGACCTCAACCCGCGCTGGGTGACCGACGTGGCCGACGTCAATCCCGGCCGCCACCGGCAGAGCGAGTGGATGGCGATCCTGGTCGGCGGACTCGACGACCAGGCCCAGGCCGATGCGTTCTTCGGCTGGGTCGCGCGCAGTGCGCTGCCGCCGCCGGTGCTGCTGCTCAACGGCGAGGCGCAGGCGTTCGCGCAGCGCCACGGCCTGCACGAGGCCAACGTCTGGCAGCTGGAAGCGCCGCTGCGCCACGCGCAGCTGGAGACCCTGCTGCGCCGCGCCAGCCTCAAGCGCCTGGATGCCGAGCACCAGGCCGGCGCGGTGCAGGACAGCGGCCCCACCGGCAACAGCGCCGCGGTGGTCCGGCTGCGGCGGCTGATCGACCAGGTCGCCGCGTTCGACACCACCGTGCTGGTGCTGGGCGAATCCGGCACCGGCAAGGAAGTGGTCGCGCGCGCGATCCACCAGCAGTCGCCGCGCCGCGACGGCCCGTTCGTGGCGATCAACTGCGGCGCGATCCCGCCGGACCTGCTGGAAAGCGAGCTGTTCGGCCACGAGAAGGGCTCCTTCACCGGCGCGCTGACCGCGCGCAAGGGCCGCTTCGAGATGGCCGAGGGCGGCACCCTGCTGCTCGACGAGATTGGCGACATGAGCCTGCCGATGCAGGTCAAGCTGCTGCGCGTGCTGCAGGAACGCAGCTTCGAGCGCGTCGGCGGCAACGTCACCATCCGCTGCAACGTGCGCGTGATCGCCGCCACCCACCGCAACCTGGAAGAGCGCATCGCCGGCAACCAGTTCCGCGAGGACCTGTTCTACCGGCTCAACGTGTTCCCGATCGAGATGCCGGCCCTGCGCGAGCGCAGCGACGACCTGCCGGCGCTGGTCAACACCATCGCCGCGCAGCTGGCGCGCACCGGGCGCGGCGAAGTGCGCTTCTCCGAAGAAGCCTTGCAAGCGCTGCGCGGCTACGACTGGCCGGGCAACGTGCGCGAGCTGACCAACCTGGTCGAGCGCCTGGCGGTGCTGCATCCCAGCGGCCTGGTGCGGGTGCAGGACCTGCCGGCGCGCTACCGCGGCGACTTCGCCTCCTCGATCGACGTGTCGGCGCCGCCGGCGCCGATCGCCGCGCCGGATCCGCGCCGCCTGCCCAACGTGGTCGACCTGCACGTCGGCCCCAAGTCGCTGTCCGATCCGTCCGAGTCCGCCGCGCAGGCCGCGGCGACGCTGCCGGAGAGCGGGCTGGACCTGCGCGGGCACATGGCCAACATCGAACTGGCGCTGATCAACGAAGCGCTGGAGCGCACCCAGGGCGTGGTCGCGCATGCGGCGCAGCTGCTGGGCCTGCGTCGCACCACGCTGGTGGAGAAACTGCGCAAGTACGGCATCGACCGCGACCAGACCGAACTGGCCAGCTGAGGCCGCGGTCGCCGCCCGCGTCCCGCGCGCTTGCTGCGCCACGGAACGACCGCGGTTCGAAACTGAAGTACCCTCACCCCTCGCATCGCATGGCTTCCGGGACGCGCCTCCGGTCGGCCCGACGGATGCGTGCGTGTCGCCGGCGATGGGGATCGCAGCGCGCTCACGCGTCCTGGCAGGCGATCGCAGAGGCAGTGGACATGTCTGTTGGCATATGGCTTGCTTTCAGAACATAGAGCCCCGTCGCAGCGATCCGCGCCGCGGATTCTCCACACGCACCCATGCAGGCCACCATGCCCATTCCCGTCACCAGTCCGCTGCTGCCTCCCCTGGACGAGTTCGTGCCGTATCTGGAGAAGATCTGGAGCAGCTGCATCCTGACCAACGGCGGCGACATGCACCGGGCGCTGGAAAAGGCGCTGGCGGAGTACCTGGGCGTGGGACACCTGGCCTTGCTGACCAACGGCACGCTGGCCCTGCTTACCGCGCTGCAGGCGCTGCGCGTCACCGGCGAGGTGATCACCACGCCCTACTCGTTCGTCGCCACCGCGCACTCGCTGCTGTGGAAAGGGATCAAGCCGGTGTTCGTCGACATCGATCCGGTCACGCTGAACCTGGACCCGCAGAAGATCGAGGCGGCGATCACGCCGCAGACCACCGCGATCATGCCGGTGCACTGCTACGGCACGCCGTGCGACACCGCCGCGATCGAACGCATCGCCGACACCTACAACCTCAAGGTCATCTACGACGCCGCGCATGCCTTCGGGGTCAAGGACGACGGCGGTTCGATCCTGCGCCACGGCGACCTCAGCGTGCTCAGCTTCCACGCCACCAAGGTATTCAACACCTTCGAGGGCGGCGCCATCGTCTGCCCCGACGCAAAGACCTACCAGCGCATCAGCCGGCTGAAGAACTTCGGCTTCGTCGACGAGACCACCGTGGTGGCCACCGGCATCAACGGCAAGATGAGCGAGGTGAACGCGGCCTTCGGCCTGCTGCAGCTCAAGCACATCGATCGCGCGCTCGAGCAGCGGCGCGAGATCGACGCGACCTACCGGCAACGCCTGGCGCAGGTCGCCGGCGTGCGCTGCCTGGCGCCGAGGCCGCCGGAACTGGCCAACTACGCCTCGTTCCCGATCCTGATCGAGGACGAGTTCCCGTTGAGCCGCGACGGTCTGCACCAGCTGCTGCGCGAGCACGACATCCTGGTGCGCCGCTACTTCTATCCGCTGATCAGCGATTTCCCGATGTACCGCGGCCTGCCCTCGGCCGCGCCGGCCGGATTGCCGGTGGCGCGGCAGATGTCCGAACGCGTGCTGTGCCTGCCGATCTATCCCGGCCTGCGTGCCGGCGATGTGCAGCGCATCGCCGAGCTGATCGCCGGCGCCGGCACCGCAGCGTCAAAAGCCGGTCGTTCCGCAACGACCATCCCTTCCTCCGCCCACCCCGTGGAACAAGAATGAGCCAAGCAACGTTTATCGAGAACTTCCTGTCGGCGACCGATTTCCAGACTCCGGTCGAGGTGACGACGGACACCGTGCTGCGCGAACTGCCCGAATGGGATTCGCTGGCGGCGCTGGGCGTGATCGTGATGTTCGACATGGAATACGGCAAGACCATCACCGGCGAACACCTGGCCGCCGCCGTCACCGTGGGCGACCTCTACCAGCTGACCGAGGCGTAGCATGCCGACCTCCACGCTGCACAACGTGCGTTTTGCCGGCATGGCGACCTGCGTGCCCAGGCGCATCGTGTCCAACCTGACCGATTGCCGGCCGCAGATCCGCTCCGAGCGCGAGCGGCTGGTGCGCAACATCGGCATCGAGACCCGGCGCATGGCGCAGGAGTGGCAGTGTTTTTCCGACCTGGCGTTCGATGCCGCGCAGGGCTTGATCGAACGGCTGCAATGGCAGCGCGAGGAGATCGATGCGCTGATCGTGGTCACCCAGTCGCCGGACTATCCGATCCCGGCGACCGCGATCATCCTGCAGGACCGCCTCGGCCTGTCGCATGCCACCGTGGCCTTCGACGTCAACCTGGGCTGCTCGGCGTATCCGTTCGGGATCAACCTGCTGGGCTCGATGATCGCCGCCGGCGGGGTCAAGAAGGGCCTGCTGCTGGTGGGCGACCGCAGCGCCAACCTGGAGGATCCGATCTTCTCCGATTCGGGCACCGCCACCGCGCTGGAATTCAGCGCCGACGCCGCGCCGATGCACTTCGACCTCAACAGCGACGGCAGCGGCTACAAGGCGATCATCCTGCCGGTGGGCGGCCAGCGCGAGCCGGTCGCCATCCAGCATCTGATGCCGTTCCGCGCCGACGAGAACGACTACTGGCACCGCGGCGTGGACCTGCAGCTGGACGGCGTGGCGGTGCTGAGCTTCTCCACCCAGCGGGTGCCGCCGGCGGTGCAGAAGCTGCTCGACTACACCGGCGTGTCCAAGGACGAGATCGACTACTTCGTGTTCCACCAGGCCAACCGGATGATCAACGAGACCATCCGCAAGAAGCTCGGCCTGCCGGTGGAGAAAGTGCCCTCGACCCTGCGCGATTTCGGCAACACCAGCGGCGCCTCGCTGCCGGTGACGATGACCGCGCGGATCAACAAGGAGCTGGAGTCCGGGCGCAAGCGCGTGCTGCTGTGCGGCTTCGGCATCGGCCTGTCCTGGGGCAGCTGCCTGGTGGACATCGAGGGCGCCGTGTTCCCCGACCTGATCGAGTCGTGAGCATGGCCGCTGCCGCAGCGACGGATGCTTTCGGACTGGGCGGCAAGGTCGTGCTGGTGACCGGGGCGTCCTCGGGCATCGGCGCCGCCACCGCCAGGCTGTGCGCGCGCCTGGGCGCTCGGCTGGTCGTCACCGGACGCGATGCCGCGCGCCTGGATGGCGTGTTGCAGACGCTGGAAGGCGATGGCCACGCCAGCGTGATTGGCGACCTGACCGACGCGCAGACCCGGCAACGGCTGCTGGAAGCGGCCGACGGCTACCACGGCCTGGTGTCCTGCGCCGGGGTCGCCGCGCTGGTGCCGTTCCGCATGGCCGCCGAAAAACACCTGCAGCAGATGCTGGCGGTCAACTACCTGGCGCCGATCAGCCTGACCCAGCAATTGCTGTTCAAGCGGCGCCTGCACGACAACGCCTCGCTGGTATTCGTGTCCGCGCTGTCGGCGCGCGCAGCGCCGCAAGCGGCGGCGGGCTATGCCGCGTCCAAGGCGGCGCTGGAAGCGGCGGTGCGCACCCTGGCGCTGGAACAGGCCAAGCACGGCATCCGCGCCAACTGCATCGCGCCGGGTTATGTCGACACGCCGATGCTGGAAAGGCTGGGGACGGCAGCGGACATGGACGACAAGATCGGACTGACCCCGCTGGGCCGTATCGATCCGCACGACATCGCCAAGGGCGCCGTGTACCTGTTATCCGGCGCCAGCCGCTGGGTCACCCGTAGCACCTTGACCATCGATGGCGGGATTTCCCTGCCGATCCGCCTATGAGCGACCAAGCCAACGTGCCTTCTTTCGATCCCGCCTCCGCGCTGTTGCGCGACATGTTCGGCCTGCAGGACAAGACGGTGCTGGTGACCGGCGCTTCCAAGGGGATCGGCCAGGCGGTCGCGCGCAGCTGCGCCGCCGCCGGTGCCAGCGTGCTGGTCGCCGGACGCGATGCCGCGCGCCTGGAGGCGGTGCTCGCGTCCCTGGACGGCAGCGGCCACCGGCTGTTCGCCGGCGACCTGAGCGACGCGGCCACGTTGCAGCGATTGGCGGCGGAAAGCGGCCCGGTCGACGGCCTGGTGCACAGCGCCGGCATCCGCGGCCTGGCGCCGATGAAGCTGGTCGGCGACGGTTTCCTCAAGGAAGTGCTGGACATCAACTACGTGGCGCCGGTGATGCTGACCCGGCACCTGCTCGCCCGCCAATCCATTCGCGCCGGCGGCTCCATCGTGTTCATCTCCTCCATTGCCGCGTTGACCGGCACCGTCGGCGTAGGCCCCTATGCGGGTTCCAAGGCCGCGCTGATCGGCACGCTGCGACCGCTGGCGTTGGAGCTGGCGCGGCGCAAGATCCGCGCCAACGCGTTGTGTCCGGGCCTGGTCGAGACCACGCTGATCACCGAGGACAAGAGCTGGTTCGAGGAAAGCCGCAAACGCTATCCGCTCGGCGTCGGGCAACCGGACGATGTCGCCCTGGCCTGCCTGTACTTCCTTTCTGATGCCAGCGACAAGGTCACCGGACAAGCGTTCAGCATGGACGGAGGCGTGGAATTCGCATGAGCGATCTCTCGTTTTGGCATGTCTTGATCGTGGGGGCCGGCGGCTTCGGCAAGGGCGTCGCCGCCATGGCCTGTCACGACGATCCGGGGTTCGGAACGAAGTGGGACATCAAGGGCTTCCTCGACGATCGCAGCGGATTGGCGCAAACCGCGCGCTGGCCGATCGTCGGCGATCCGCACACCTACCAGCCGGTCGAAGGCGACCTGTTCGTCTGCGCGCTGGGCGATCCGGCCACGCGCCGCCGCTACACCCGTGCGCTGCTCGAGAAGGGGGCGGACTTCATGGTGCTGCGGCCGGGCCTGCGCGAGGCATCGCCGACCAGGATCGGGCGCGGCGGCCTGTTCGAACCTGGGGTGTCGATCGGCGCGGACAGCCAGCTCGGCGAATTCGTCACCGTGCTGTCCACCACCATCATCGGCCACGACGTGACGATCGGCGACTACGTGCAGATCGGCAACTTCGTGTTCATCGGCGGCGGCGTGCGCATCGGCAACGACGTGGTCATCCATCCGCACAGCACCCTGATCCCGGGCATCAGCGTCGGCGACGGCGCGGTGATCGGTGCCGGCAGCGTGGTGGTCCGGGACGTCCCGCCCAACGTCACCGTGGCCGGCAATCCCGCGCGCACCATCTTCAGCAAGTAGCAGGACCTGCACCATGACCCGCCACGCACTCGATGCCGAGCACTACACCAGCGAGCACAGCCTGCGCCTTGAACGGGCGCGGCTGTTCGGCAAGCTGTGGAATTTCGTCGGCTTTTCCTCCATGGTGCGCGAACGCAACCAGTTCTTCGCGCGCCAGGTCGCCGGCGTGCCGGTCCTGGTCCAGCGCACCGACGCCGGGATCCGTGCGTTTCTCAACCAGTGCCCGCACCGCCAGTCGGCGATCCAGATCGACGCGCAGGGCAAGCGCCCGCTGGTCTGCCCCTACCATGCCTGGTCGTTCGGCGCGGAAGGCGAGTTGCGCGGGCTGCCCAATTCCGACCTGTACCAGTTCACCGCGGAAGAAAAGGCCGGCATCTGCCTGACCAGGTTCCGGCTGGAGCAGGTCGGCCAGCTGCTGTTCGTCAATTTCTCCGACGATCCGCTGCCGTTGCAGGAACAGTTCGCTCCCGACTACCTGGAGAACCTCCGTACCGCGTCGTCGCACCTGGATTCGCAGATCATCTACAGCTGCCACCGCGTGCGCTACAACTGGAAGTTGAACATGGAGAACGTCAAGGACTACAACCATGTCCCGTTCGTCCATCCCAAGACCTTCAGCCCGCTGATGGTTGGCTCGGGCAAGCCCTCCGCCAGCGTCGAGCGCGCCGCGGAGGTGCCCTCCGCGGTGCAGCAGCTGCTGCAGGCGCCTGCGCGCCCGGCGCTGAGCGAACTGAGCTTCCCGGTCAAGGCGCCGATCACGCCGCAGGAGAACTGGTTCCGCGCACTCTGCGATGCATACGGCGACGAGTCGGCCTACTACAACTGGTTCGTCTATCCCAACGTGAACTTCTGCAGCGTGCGCGGCGATTACTTCCTGCTGCAGCAGTACGATCCGGTCTCGGCGCACGAGACCGACTACCACCTGTGGGTCATGACCGCGCGGCGCAAGAGCGAGCGCACCGACTTCACCGCGCTGCTGAGCAACCTGATCCGCGGCGAGCGCACCGTCATCGCCGAGGACACGGCGCTGCTGGAACGCATGCAGGCCGGCTTCGGCGCCCATTCCCGGCGCTTCATGCACGGCGACTACGAAACCCAGCTGGTCCGGCAGCACCTGTGGTACCGCGCCAACGTGCTGGGAGAGCCGGCATGAAGGCGCTGGTGCTGCTGGGCGAAGGCGCCGCGCTGGAACAGGCGCAGGCGCTCGCGCAGGACTGCGGGCTGGCCCACGTCCCGCTCGCGCTGGCCTCGGCCGATCACTACAACTTCGACCTTGGCCCGTTGCTGGCGCACCACGCCGCCGATGCCACCGAGGTGTTCGTCGCGCTCGACGAGCGCGCCGTCAACCACGCGCGGCACAAGCTGCTGGCCGACGTGCGCCTGGCCGGCTATCGCACGGTCAACCTGGTCTCGCCGCACGCCCACGTCGATGCCGGCGTGCGCCTGATGGGCAATGTCCATGTCGGCCCCGGCTGCAACCTGGCCTCCGGCAGCACCATCGGTCCTGGCAGCTGGCTGGAACGGCAGGTGATCGTCGAGCGCAACGCGCGCCTGGGCGCCTGCGTCACCTTGCAGGCCGGGGTCGTGCTCGGCCACGACGTGGAGATCGGGCAAGGCAGCACCCTGGGCAGGGGCTGCGTCGCGCCGGCCGGGGCCAGGATCGGCCGCCATTGCGAGTGGCTGCTGCCGAGCCCGCTTCCGCCTGCCCTGCCGGACCGCTCCTTTCATGACGCCTTGATGCCTCAAGGCGCACGCATCCTCAACAGCGGACGACCATGACAAACGCGAACCAAAACGAGACGGACCTGCTGGAAGCCTGCATGCAGGCGGACACGATCGTGTTCCTGGCACCGAGTTCCTACCTGGGAGATTTCGTCGCGCCCCTGGTCGACGAGCTGCGGCAGCGATCCGCGAAGCTGCGCCTGATCGCGGCGGACGACTACTTCCACGTCAATCGCGGCAAGGCCCCGGACTTCGACGAGATCCGCACCGTCGCCGCCCATCTCGCAAGCCCGCAGGGGCCCAATTCGATCACGGTGAACTGCTCCTTTCTGCTGTCCACGTGGCTGTACTTCGATCACCTGCAGCGTGGGCTGCCAGGCAGGGCGATCGACCTGCCGGAACTCCTCTATATCCTGGACAGGCCGTGGATCTATCACACCGGACCGGTCATGCGCGCGCAGACGCAGGAGCGCGCAGCCGATTTCGCGGCATTGCGGACGCGCCTGGAGGACGCGCTCAGCCGCGCGACGCTCGACGCGATACTGCGCCTGCGCATGACCGGCAACCGAGCGGAGTTGCTGGACGTGATCCGTCCGATGGAACAGGAATACTTCTCCATGTATTCCTCCAGCGAGGCCCCGATCGCGCTGCACGACCACGAACACTACGTCGACATCGGCGCCTACGACGGCGACACGGTCGGCAAGTTCATGACCGCGGCACGCTACCGCTTCGCCTCGATCCACGCCTACGAACCGGACCCGCGCAACTTCGCCGCCCTGCAGCGCCGCCTGCAGTCCACCACCGGCCCGGTCTTCCTGCACAACGAGGCCGTGTCCGATTCCGACCAGCCCTTGTCGTTCCTGGCCAGCGGCACCATGGGCAGCCGGGTCGAGGCCGGCGGCGATATCCAGGTCCCCAGCGTGCGGCTGGACGATGTGCTGGAGCAGATCACGCTGCTCAAGATGGACGTCGAAGGCTTCGAGCCGCACGTCCTGCGCGGCGCGGCCGAGCTGATCGGCCGGTGCCGTCCGCGCATGGCGATCACCTGCTACCACCACGCGCTGGACCTGCTGGACATCGTCGCCGTGATCGATGCGATCTACCCGGGAGCCAAATTCCGGCTGCGCCATTACTCGATGTACTTCTACGACACCATCCTCTACGTGGAGTGAGCGGGAGCGAGGACGGCACAGCGAAGTCGAGGAAGCGGCACCGCGAGCGCGCTGCCGCGGCGAGCCGGCCAGGCAGCCATGCCGCGACCGGCACGCATGTTGCATCGGCAACGGATCGGCCGCGCCAATGCCGGCATCGGCCCGCCGCCGCCCCGATGCGGTCGATGCACCTTATCAATTTCGACGATGGTCAATCCCGCATGAGTTCCAACGCCCTGGTCAGCATCGTCATGCCGGCCTACAAGTTCCGGTACTTCGAGCGGACGCTGGACAGCGTGCTCGGCCAGACCCATCCGGCGCTGGAACTGGTGATCTGCGACGACAACCCCGATGGCACGATCGCCGCGGCGGTGGAGCGCAGGCGTACCGCGGCGCGCTTCCCGATCCGCTACCAGCGCAACCCCAGCCGCCTGGGCGAACTCGGCAGCACCATCAAGGGCATCGGCCTGGCGCAGGGCGAATACGTCAAGTTCCTGCACGACGACGACGTGCTGGAACCGGATTGCATCGCCGCGCTGGTGCAGGCCATGCAGGCCGGCCCCGACGTGGTGCTGGCCTCCTCGCGCCGGCAGCGCATCGACGGCGACGACGCGCCGCTGCCGGACATCCACGCCACCAGCTTCCCGTTCGCCGGCGACGTGCTGCTCGACGGCCCCGAACTGCTGTCCTTCCTCGCCGACCACACCATCAACTTCATCGGCGAACCCAGTTGCGTGCTGTGCCGGCGCCAGGATCTGCTGGAGATCGGCGACCAGCTGATGATGCTGGACGGCAAGGTGATCCACTGGGTCGGCGACCTGGCGCTGTACGCCAAGCTCCTGCACCGCGGCAACCTCGCCCTGCTGGCCAGGCCGCTGACCCGCTTCCGGGTGTCGCAGGACCAGTACAGCCAGGCCGGCCGCGACCAACCGGGAATCGGCGACCAGGGCCACGACGATTTCCGCCGCGGCGTGCGCGCCATGGGCTGGTACCGCGGCGACGGCGACGTGCGCCTGGTCCATGTGACCCCGCTGGACGGAAGCCGCGCCGAACCGGTCGATCTGCTGCAGGCGATCCAGGCCGCGTATGCGCGCGGCCGCGCCCAGCTGGCGCTGCGCGACTGGCAGGCGCAGCGCCAGCTGCCGCCGGCCAAGCGCGCCCTGTTCGACGCGCGCCTGGCGGAACTGGGCGGCGGCGCGCGGCTGGCGGTAATGCTGGACGCACGCAACGCCGACGCGGCCGCACTGCAAGCCAGCCTGCACAGCCTGCTGCTCGACGGCGCCGCCTTCGCCACGCTGAGCGTGGCAGTGCTCGGCGGCGCGACGACCACGCCGTGGCCGGATCCGCGGGTCCGGCATCTGCCGCTGGCGTCCGCCGACGAGGCTGCCGACCGCAACGCCACGCTGGCCGAACTCGGCCACTCTGACTGGTTCCTGTGCGCCCGCGCAGGCACCGTTTTCTGCGCGGGCGGCCTGCTGCGCTTGGTGCTGGAACTGGCGCAGCAACCGCACGGCAGCGCGCTGTATGCCGACGAATGGCTGGCCCTGGACGGCCAGACGCTGGCGCCGGTGCTGCGCCCGGATCCGGATCTGGACCTGTTGCTGGGCAACCCGCTGGCGACCGCCGGGCACTGGGTGTTCCGCCGCGCCCTGGTACAGGAGCTGGGCGGGTTCGATCCCGATCACGACGGCGCGCTGGAACTGGAGCTGATCCTGCGCCTGTTCCAGCGTGATGCCGGCGCCAGCCTGGTACATCTGCCCGAGCCGCTGCTGATCGCGGCGCCGGCCGACGCCGCCGCGGGCGCCGAGGCGCGCCAGCGCGCCGTCGCCAGCCACCTGCGGGCACGCGGCTATGCCGACGCCACGATCGACACGCTGCCTGGCGGACTGCATCGCATCGACTATGGCCATGCGCAGCAGGCGCCGGTCTCGATCGTGACCATCGCCCAGGACAATCTGCCTGCACTGCAGCGCCTGGTGGTCGGTCTGCTCGAGACCACCGCCTACCCGGCTTACGAACTGCTGCTGGTCGACAACGCCAGCGACGCGCCGGCGGTCGGCGCATGGCTGCAGGCGGTGGCCGAACTGGGCAACGGCCGCATCCGCGTGTTCGCACTGGAGCAGCGCGTGGCCCAGGCCGAGGCGCGCAACCTGGCCGCGACCCAGGCGCATGGCGACTACCTGCTGTTCCTGGACGCCGACAGCGCCGTGGTCCAGGGCCGCTGGCTGCACGAACTGATGAACCATGCGCAGCGCCCGGAGGTAGGCATCGTCGGCGCCAAGGGCGTGTCCGCGGACGCCACCATCACCCACGCGGGTCTGCTGCCCGGGCTGTTGCCCGGCGCCGGCCACGCCTTCGCCGGCGAGCCGATGGCGCACGCCGGCTACATGGGCCGACTGCAGGTGGCGCACCGCTACAGCGCCGTGTCCGAGCGCTGCATGCTGGTGCGGCGCGACCTGTTCGAACGCTTGTCCGGCTTCGATGCGGGCGGGTTCGGCGACGGCGGCGCCGATGTGGACCTGTGCCTGCGCGCCGCGGCGCTGGGCGAGTGGACGATCTGGACGCCCGAGGCGCTGCTGCTGCAGTCCGCCGCGGCGCCACGGCCGCAAAGCGCCGACGACGCCCTGCTGCAGCGCTGGCTGCCGGTCATGGCGCAGGATCCGGCGTACTCGCCGAGCTTGGGCCTGGAGCAGCCCGGCGGCTTCAAGCTGGGCGAATCCGAGTTCTCCTGGCAGCCGCTGTCCTGGAAGCCGCTGCCACGGATCCTGGCGCATCCCGGCGATGCGTTCGGCAGCGGCCACTACCGGGTGATCCAACCGTTCCAGGCGCTGGCCGAGGCCGGGCAGATCGATGGCGTCTACTACGCGCGCCTGCTCGACCCGGTGGAGATGGAGCGCATCGCCGCCGATGCGGTGGTAGTGCAGCGCCGGGTCGGCGACGTCGAGCTGGCGAAGATGGAGCGCATGCGCCGCTTCTCCAGCGCGTTCAAGGTCTACGAACTCGACGACTACCTGCCCAATCTGCCGCTGAAGAGCGCGCATCGCGAGCAGATGCCCAAGGACGTGTTGCGCTCGCTGCGCCGCGCCGCGGCGCTGGTGGACCGGGTGGTGGTGTCGACCCCGACCCTGGCCGAGGCCCTCGCCGGCCTGCATGCGGACATCCGCGTGGTCCACAACCGGCTGGATCCGCGCATGTGGGGCGATCTGCCCGCGCCGACCAGGACCAGCGCCGGCGCCAGACCGCGGGTCGGCTGGGCCGGCGGCGCCAGCCACACCGGCGACCTGGAACTGATCGCCGACGTGGTGCAGGCGCTGGCCGGCGAGGTGCACTGGGTGTTCATGGGCATGTGCCCGCCGCGGCTGCGCCCGCACGTGGCCGAAGTGCATCCGGGGGTGGACTTCGAGCGCTATCCGCAGGCCCTGGCCGCGCTGCGCCTGGATCTGGCGCTGGCGCCGCTGGAGGACAACCTGTTCAACCGCTGCAAGAGCAACCTGCGCCTGCTCGAATACGGCGCCTGCGGCTACCCGGTGGTGGCCAGCGACCTGCCTCCTTACCAGGACGGGTTGCCGGCGACCCTGGTCAGGAACCGCTTCCGCGACTGGATCAACGCGATCCGCATGCACCTGGCCGATGCCGAGGCCAGCGCCGCGGCCGGGGCGGCACTGCACGCCGCGGTACGCCGCGACTGGATGCTGCAGGGCGCCAACCTGCAGGCCTGGCGCGCGGCCTGGCTGCCGGACTGAGCCGCGCAGCCGCTGCCACGCCAGTGGCCTGAACGGCTTTCCCGGCAGCCCGGCCCACGCGCGTCAATCGGCCGGCACCCGCCGCCGCGGGCGGCGGCCGCACCGCGCCGGGAAGCCGACACCGGCGTGCGCCGGCCGGCGCACGCCGCCACGCGCCGCGCTTTCGCCGCACCTGTCCGGATGGGCGACGACCGCGCCCGCCGTTTCGGCACACCGCTTGCATCCATTCCCGGTAGCCGCCCCGGCATGGACATCCCCGTATGAGCGACTCCATCAGTTCCATCCTCTCGCAGATCCGCAGCTACCAGAGCCAGGTCGGCCAGGCCGCGCCTGCGCAGGTGGCCGATGCCGGGCGCAGCAATGCGATCGAGGGCCTGACCGGAACCCAGGGCACGCAGGGCCCGAGCTTCAGCGACACCCTGCGCAGCGCGATCAGCGGCGTCAACGACACCCAGCAGAAGGCCGGAGATCTGGCCAAGGCCTTCGAAATGGGCGACCCCAACGCCGGCCTAGCCAAGGTGATGATGGCCGCGCAACAGTCCCAGGTGGCGTTCCGCGCCACCGTGGAAGTCCGCAACCGACTCGTCCAGGCGTACCAGGACGTGATGAACATGCCGCTGTAAGGTAGACGACGATGGCCCTTGCGCTCAGCAAAGACACCCTCAACGGCGAAAAGGCAGGCGCCTGGTTCGATCGCCTGCAGAGCCTGCAGATCACCCGCCGCATCGGCCTGATGGCGATGATCGCCGTGGCCGTGGCCGCGGGCCTGTTCGTGTTCTTCTGGTCGCAGAAGCCCGCCTACACTCCCCTGTACACCGGCCTGGACGAAAAGGGCACGGCCGAGGCCACCGACCTGCTGCGCACCGCGCAGATCCCGTTCAAGCTCGACCAGACCACCGGCGCGATCACCGTGCCGGAGGACAAGCTCTACGACGCGCGCCTGAAGCTGGCCGGCTCCGGCCTGACCGACAACGGCAACATGGGCTTCGAGGTCATGGAGAAGGACCCGGGCTTCGGCGTCAGCCAGTTCGTCGAGAACGCGCGCTACCAGCACGCGCTGGAGACCGAACTGGCGCGCACCATCGCCAGCCTGCGCCCGGTGCGCGAGGCGCGGGTGCACCTGGCCATCCCCAAGCCCAGCGCGTTCACCCGCCAGCGCGACGTGGCCAGCGCCTCGGTGGTGCTGGAACTGCGCGGCGGCACCACCCTGGAACGCAACCAGGTCGATGCGATCGTCAACATGGTCGCCTCCAGCATCCCCGACCTGACCCCGGAGCGGGTCACCGTGGTCGACCAGAGCGGGCGCATGCTGACCATCGCCGACCCGAACAGCGACGCGGCCCTGAACGCGGCCCAGTTCGAGCAGGTGCGGCGCCAGGAAAGCTCCTACAACCAGCGCATCCGCGAACTGCTGGAGCCGATGACCGGTCCCGGCCGGGTCAACCCGGAAGTCAGCGTGGACATGGATTTCTCGGTCACCGAGGAAGCGCGCGAGCTGTACAACGGCGAGCCGCCGAAGCTGCGCAGCGAGCAGGTCAGCGACAGCAGCATGGCCGCGGCCGGCCCGCAGGGCGTGCCCGGCGCGACCAGCAATTCGCCTCCCGGCGCGGCCGCACCGGGGCAGCCCGGCGCCGCCGGCACCCCGGGCGCCACCCCGGGCAACGCCCAGCAGGCCGCCGCCGCGACCCCGACCGAAACCTCCAAGAGCGCCACCCGCAACTACGAGCTGGACCGCACCCTGCAGCACACCCGGCAGCCGCCGGGCCGGATCAAGCGCGTGTCGGTGGCGGTGCTGGTCGACCATGTGCCGCGGCCGGGCGCCAAGGGCAAGATGGTCGAGCAGGCGCTCAGCGCCGCCGAGCTGACCCGCATCGAAGGCCTGGTCAAGCAGGCGGTCGGCTTCAACGCCGAGCGCGGCGACACCGTCTCGGTGATGAACGCCCCGTTCGTGCGCGAAGCGCCGGAAGCGGCGGACAAGCCCGGTTGGTGGGAAGATCCGCGGGTGATGAACGGGTTGCGCCTGCTGCTCGGCGCGGCCGTGGTGCTGGCCCTGCTGTTCGGCGTGCTGCGCCCGGCGCTGCGCCAGATCGCCGGCCCGGCGCCGGCCAAGGCCAAGAGCAAGGACAAGTCCGAACCGCAGAACGCCAACGTCTCGATGCTGGACGACGAGGATCCGCTGCTGCCGTCGATGGCCGAGGACACCGCCAGCATCGGCAGCGGCAGCCGGCCCGCGATCGCCCTGCCCGATGCCTACGAGGAGCGTCTGCGCCTGGCGCGCGAAGCGGTCAAGCAGGATTCCAAGCGCGTTGCGCAAGTCGTGAAGGGATGGGTCGCCAGTGAAGCCTGATACGTCTGCCATGAACGGAACCCAGCGCGCCGCGGTGCTGCTGCTGTCGCTCGGCGAGAGCGACGCGGCCGAAGTGCTCAAGCACATGGACCCCAAGGAGGTGCAGAAGATCGGCATCGCCATGGCCACCATGAGCGGCATCTCGCGCGACCAGGTCGAGAAGGTGATGGACGAGTTCAACGCCGAGCTCGGCAGCAAGACCTCGCTGGGCGTGGGCGCCGACGACTACATCCGCAACGTGCTGGTGCAGGCGCTGGGCGCGGACAAGGCCGGCAACCTGATCGACCGCATCCTGCTCGGCCGCAACACCACCGGCCTGGACACGCTGAAGTGGATGGACCCGCGCGCGGTCGCCGACCTGGTGCGCAACGAGCACCCGCAGATCATCGCCATCGTCATGGCGCACCTGGACAGCGACCAGGCCGCCGAGGCGCTGAAGCTGCTGCCCGAGCGCACCCGCGCCGACGTGCTGATGCGCATCGCCACCCTCGACGGCATCCCGCCGAACGCGCTGAACGAGCTCAACGAGATCATGGAGCGGCAGTTCTCCGGCAACCAGAACCTGAAGTCGTCCAACGTCGGCGGGGTCAAGGTCGCCGCCAACATCCTCAACTTCATGGACAGCGGCCAGGACCAGGGCGTGCTGGCGGCGATCAGCAAGATCGACGCCGAGCTCAGCACCCGCATCCAGGACCTGATGTTCGTGTTCGACAACCTGGTCGAGCTGGAAGACCGCGCGCTGCAGACCCTGCTGCGCGAAGTCAGCGGCGACCGCCTCGGCCTGGCCCTGCGCGGCGCCGACATCAAGGTGCGCGAGAAGATCACCAAGAACATGTCCCAGCGCGCCGCCGAGATCCTGCTCGAGGACATGGAAGCGCGCGGTCCGGTGCGCCTGGCCGACGTGGAAGGCGCGCAGAAGGAAATCCTGACGATCGTGCGGCGGCTGGCCGATGAAGGCGTGATCAGCCTCGGCGGCGCCGGCGCGGAGGCGATGGTATGAGCGGCAACGTGGTGCGCTGGCTGGCGCCGGAGCTCAATGCGGTCCCGCTGCCGGTGCAGCAGGACGAGGAGCTGCTGCCCGAAGAACCGGTGCTGCGCCCGCCGAGCCTGGAGGACATCCAGGCGATCGAGGCCGCCGCGCAGCACGAGGGCTTCGAGCGCGGCCATGCCGAGGGCCTGGCCCAGGGCCAGGCCGAGATCCGCCGCCTGACCGCGCAGATCGAAGGCATCCTGGACAATTTCTCGCGGCCGCTGGCGCGGCTGGAGAACGAAGTGGTCGGCGCGCTCGGCGAACTGGCCGTGCGCATCGCCGGCAGCCTGGTCGGGCGTGCCTACGAGGCCGATCCGGCGCTGCTGGCCGAGCTGGTCGGCGAGGCGCTGGACGCGGTCGGCGGCGCGCGCCGCGAGGTCGAGGTGCGCCTGCACCCGGACGACATCGCCGCGCTGACCCCGCTGCTGGCGTCGATGGCCGACGGCACCCGGCTGGTGCCGGACCTGACCCTGAGCCGCGGCGACCTGCGCGTGCATGCCGAGGCGGTGCGCATCGACGGCACCCTGGAGGCGCGCCTGCGCGCGGCGCTGGAGACGGTGATGCGCAAGTCCGGAGCGGGCCTGTGAGCGCGCTGTCCGGCACCCATCCGGCCGACTGGCTGGACGCGCGCAACCTGCGCCTGGCCTCGCGCCTGGGCCAGCTCGACCTGGACGCCGCCGCCGGCCGCGGCCTGATCCGCGAAGGCATCCTGCGCCGCGCGGTCGGGCTGACCCTGGAAGCGGTCGGCTGCGAGGCGCCGATGGGCGCCACCTGCAAGGTCGAGGTCGACGGCGGCTGGGTCGATGCCGAAGTGGTCGGCTTCTCCGGCGAGCGCACCTCGCTGATGCCCAGCGCCGAGACCTACGGCCTGCTGCCCAACGCGCGGGTGGTGCCGGTGCGCCGCCGCGGCGGCGTGGAAGTGGGCGAAGGCCTGCTCGGCCGGGTCATCGATTCGGACGGAGTGCCGCTGGACGGCAAGGGTCCGATCCGCGCGGAAGGCTCGGTGGGCATGGCCGGCGTGTCGATCAACCCGCTGGCGCGCGAACCGATCACCATGCCGCTGGACGTGGGCGTGCGCGCGATCAACGCGCTGCTGCCGATCGGCCGCGGCCAGCGCGTGGGCCTGTTCGCCGGCTCCGGCGTCGGCAAGTCCACCCTGCTCGGGATGATGACCCGCTACACCGCCGCCGACGTGATCGTGGTCGGGCTGATCGGCGAACGCGGCCGCGAAGTGCGCGATTTCGTCGAGACCACGCTGGGCGAGGAAGGCCTGCGCCGCGCGGTGGTCGTGGCCGCGCCGGCCGACCGTCCGCCGCTGGCGCGCCTGCACGGCGCCTACCGCGCCACCGCGATCGCCGAATGGTTCCGCGACCAGGGCCTGAACGTATTGCTGCTGATGGATTCGCTGACCCGCTTCGCCCAGGCGCAGCGCGAGATCGGCCTGTCGGTCGGCGAGCCGCCGACCACCCGCGGCTACCCGCCGTCGGTGTTCGCCAAGCTGCCGGCGCTGGTCGAGCGCGCCGGCAACGGCGCCAAGGGCCGCGGCTCGATCACCGCCTTCTACACCGTGCTGACCGAAGGCGACGATCCGCAGGACCCGATCGCCGACGCCGCCCGCGCCATCCTCGACGGCCACATCCTGCTGTCGCGCCGCGTCGCCGACAGCGGCCTGTATCCGGCCATCGACGTGGAATCCTCGGTCAGCCGCGTGGTCCAGGACATCGCCGACGAGCCGTGGCGGCTGCGCATCCGCGCGCTGAAGCGGCTGGTCTCGGCGTACTCGTCCAACCGCGACCTGATCACCATCGGCGCCTACCAGCGCGGCAACGATCCGGCCGTGGACGAAGCGCTGGAGCGCTGGCCGGAGATCATGGAGTTCCTCGGACAGGACGTCGCCAAGGCCGCAGATCTGCCCCACAGCCAGGCCGCCCTGAAGCGGCTGGTCGAACGTGAGAACTAAGCCATGATGCAATCACAGCGTATCGATCCCCTGCTCCGCCGCGCCCAGCAGCACGAGGACGAGGTCGCCCGCGACCTGGCCGAGCGCCAGCGCGCGCTGGAGACCCACGAGTCGCGGCTGGAGGAACTGCGCCGCTACGCCGAGGAATACGCCAACAGCCAGATGGCCGCGACCAGCCTGGCGCAACTGGCCAACCGGCGCGCGTTCCTGGACCGTCTGGAGAGCGCGGTGCAGCAGCAGTGCCAGACCGTGGACCGCAACCGCGAGAAGGTGGAGATGGAACGCAGCCGCTTGCTGCTGGCCAGCCGTGACAAGCAGGTGCTGGAGCAGCTGGCGGCCAGCTACCGCGCCCAGGAACGCAAGGTCGACGACCGCCGCAGCCAGCGCGAGATGGACGACCTCGGCGCGCGCCGGGTGCGCCTGGCGGTGGCCGCGGCCGACAGCGACAACGACAACGGGGACAGCCGATGAGCAACGCACTTTCCGCGCTGGGCGGCAGCGCCCGCAGCAGCCAGCTCGGCGGCGGCGCCGACAGCCAGGACCAGGACCGCGGCGGCGGCCAGGACTTCGCCAAGCTGCTCGGCAACGACGGCACCCCGCGCGCCGCGCCCAAGCCGGCGCCGCGGCCGAACGCCAAGTCGCAGCAGGATGCCGCCGACAAGGACGCCGCGGCGAAGCGGCCCGAGGCCGCGGACGACACCGCCAGCGAGCCGGCGCGCAGCGCCGAGGCCGGCGCCAAGGCCGCGCGCGACACCGACAAGAGCAGCGAGGACGCCAAGGCGCCGGCCAAGGCCGGCAAGAGCGACGCCAAGCAAGGCGAGGACACCGAGGAAGACGCCGGCTGGCCGCCGGCGGGCCTGGCCGGCATCGGCCTGAGCCTGCTGCCGGCGCTCGGCGCGGCGCTGCCGGCGGCGGCCGGTCCGCTGGGCGCGGCGGGCTTGGCGATCGGCGTCGCCGGTGCCGCCGCGCAGGGCGTGGCCGCGCTGCTCGGCGGCGACACCGCGGCGGCGGCCGCTGCCGACACCACGGCCGCCGGTGCCGCCGCGACCGCCGCCGCACCGGCCGCGGCCGGCGCCACTGCCGGCGCCAGCGCCGCCGGCGGCTTCGGCGGCATGCTCGCGCAGGTCGCCGGTGCCGCGGCGCAGGCCGCTGGCGGCGACGCCGCCGCGGCCCCGGTCGCGGCCCTGGCGGCGCTGGCGACCGCCGCGGACAAGAGCACCGACAGCGGCAGCGAGGTCGCCAGCACCGGCACCGATGCGGCCAACCTGATGGCGCCGGCCGGGATCCACGCGCCGTCGCGCAGCACGGACAGCGCCACGCCGTTCACCGGCTCGCCGACCCCCACGCCGAACCTGCACGGCGACAACTTCGACGACGAACTGGGCGCGCGCATGAGCTGGCTGGCCGACCAGAAGATCGGCCACGCGCACATCAAGCTCAGCCCGGCCGAGCTGGGTCCGGTCGAGGTGCGCCTGCATCTGAACGGCGACCAGGTCAACGCCAGCTTCAGCAGCGCCCAGCCCGAGGTGCGCCAGGCGCTGGAGAACAGCCTGCCGCGGCTGCGCGACATGCTCGGCCAGCACGGTTTCCAGCTCGGCCAGGCCGACGTCGGCCAGCAGCAACAGCAGGCCTCGCAGAACGCGCCGCAGCGCGGCGGCTCCGGCGGCGGCGATGCCGGCGGCGACGAGCTGCTGGGCAGCGTCGGGATTCCGTCGGTGGTCCTGCGCCAGCGCGGCCTGCTCGACGCCTACGCCTGATCCAGCCGCGCCACCGCGGCCGCGCCGGCCCCACCCCTGCTTGCGGGAGGGGCTTCGGCCCCGCCGGGCCTCGCCGGAAATGCCCGCCGGGCTTGGATTCCCTTCCCCAAGAAGCCTGCACCGGCGGCGCCGAGCGCCGCCGTCAAATCTCCGGCAGGCCACGCCCGCCGTTTCGGCACGCCGATTGCATCCATAGGGGCAGAGTCCCCCCTTAAGGAGCCAATCCGTGGCAGCTGCAGCCGACAAATCGAAGAAATCCGCCGACGCCAAGGATGCCCCGGAAGGCGGCAAGTCGAAGAAGAAGCTGCTGATCATCGTCGCCGCCGCGGTGCTGGTGCTGGGCGGCGGCGGCGCCGGCGCGTGGTTCTTCCTGAAGAAGCCCGACCCCGCCCACGGCAAGGCCGCGGCCAAGACCGCCGAGCTGCCCAAGCCGGCCCAGTACTTCCCGATGGACCCGGCGTTCGTGGTCAACCTCAACGGCGCCGCCGAGGACGGCCCGCACTACCTGCAGATGGAAGTGCAGCTGATGACCCGCGACCCGGAAGAACTGAAGCTGATCACCGAGAACGCCCCGGCGATCCGCGCGCACCTGCTGATGCTGTTCTCGCAGGTGCAGGCGCAGGACATCGCCGACATCGCCGGGCGCAAGAAGCTGCAGGCCGCGGCGCTGGCCGACGCGCAGAAGCTGATGACCGCCGAGACCGGCAAGAAGTGCGTGGAAGACCTGCTGTTCACCAGCTTCGTGACCCAGTAAGGCGCCGCCGCGATGACCGACCTGCTTTCCCAAGACGAGATCGATGCGCTGCTGCATGGCGTCGACGCCGGCGCGGTCGACACCGGGCCGGCGCCGCCGCTGCCGGGCGAGGCGCGCCAGTACGATTTCTCCAGCCAGGACCGGATCATCCGCGGGCGCATGCCGACCCTGGAGATGGTCAACGAGCGCTTCGCGCGGCTGTGGCGCATCGGCCTGTTCAACCTGATCCGGCGCTCGGCCGACCTGTCGGTGCGCGGCATCGACCTGATCAAGTTCAACGACTACATGCACTCGCTGTACGTGCCGAGCAACCTCAACCTGATCAAGTTCAAGCCGCTGCGCGGCACCGGCCTGATCGTGTTCGAGCCGACCCTGGTGTTCACCGTGGTCGACAACTTCTTCGGCGGCGACGGCCGCTACCCCACCCGCATCGAGGGCCGCGAGTTCACCCCGACCGAGATGCGGGTGATCCAGCTGATGCTCAAGCAGACCTTCGCCGACCTGCACGAGGCCTGGGCGCCGGTGATGGAAGTGGAGTTCGAGTACCTCAATTCCGAGGTCAACCCGCACTTCGCCAACATCGTCACCCCGCGCGAGTACGTGGTGGTCAGCCGCTTCCACGTGGAGCTGGAAGGCGGCGGCGGCGAGATCCACATCACCCTGCCGTATTCGATGCTGGAGCCGATCCGCGAACTGCTCGACGCCGGCATCCAGAGCGACCGCGTGGACCGCGACGAGAGCTGGAACATCATGCTGCGCGAGCAGCTCAATACCGCCGAGGTCACCATCTCCAGCGTGCTGGCGCAGAAACAGATGAGCCTGCGCGAGCTGACCCGGCTGAAGATCGGCGACATCCTGCCGATCGAGCTGCCCAAGCAAGTGCCGCTGTGCGTGGAGAACATCCCGGTGTTCACCGGCGAGTTCGGCATTTCCCGCGGCCAGAACGCGGTGAAGATCACTTCGACCCAACCCCCGGGCGCGCTGCGCCGCCGCCCCGCCTTCCAGGAAGACGCGTCATGAGCCAGAACGAAATCCCCGAGCCCGTCCCCGCCCAGTTCGACAGCCTGCAGCCGGAGGCCGGCAGCGAGGGCAACGAGCTGAACCTGGACATGATCCTGGACGTGCCGGTGACGCTGTCGCTGGAAGTGGGCCGCAACCGCATTCCGATCCGCAACCTGCTGCAGCTCAACCAGGGCTCGGTGGTGGAACTGGAGCGCGGCGCCGGCGAGCCGCTGGACGTGTACGTCAACGGCACCCTGATCGCGCACGGCGAAGTGGTGACGATCAACGACCGCTTCGGCGTGCGCCTGACCGACGTGGTCAGCCCCAGCGAGCGCATCCGGAGACTGCGGTGAGCCCATTGCTCGCAGCCGCCACCCAGGCGGCCAGGACCGGCGTCGGCAGCGCGGCGCCGTCGCCGCCGAGCCTGCTCGGCGCGGTGTTCGCCCTGCTGCTGGTGCTGGGGCTGATCCTGGGCATGGCCTGGGTGCTCAAGCGCCTGCCCGGCAGCGGCTTCCGCCCGGCCGAAGGCCTGCGCGTGGTGGCCAGCCTGGCGGTCGGCGCCAAGGAGCGCGTGGTGGTGGTCGACGTCAACGGCGAGCAGCTGCTGCTGGGCGTGTCGCCGGGCGGGGTACGCACCTTGCATCGCCTGCCCGAGCCGCTGCCGCAGGCGCCGGCGCCGTCGCTGCCGAACCTCAAGCAGCTCAAGAACCTCCCCGATTTCGCCCAGCTGCTGGCGCAGAAGCTGCGCAAGGACAAATGATCATGTTGCCTCGTTGGAACCGTTACGCGCGCGGCCTGCGCCTGCTGCTGATCCTGCTGGCGCTGAGCCTGCTGCCCGCGCTGGGCTGGGCCCAGGCCGCGCCGGCGGCGCCCGCCGCACCGGCCACGCCGGCCACGCAGAACGCCGCGCCGACCCTGCCCTCGCTGCCGCAGGTCAACGTGGGCAAGGTCGGCGCGCAGCCGGTGAGCCTGCCGCTGCAGACCCTGCTGCTGATGACCGCGATCACCCTGCTGCCGTCGATGCTGCTGGTGCTGACCGCGTTCACCCGCATCACCATCGTGCTCGGCCTGCTGCGCCAGGCGATGGGCACCGGGCAGACCCCGTCCAACCAGGTGCTGATGGGCCTGGCGCTGTTCCTGACCGCGCTGGTGATGATGCCGGTGTGGGAGAAGGCCTGGGGCCAGGGCATGAGCCCCTACCTCAACGGCCAGATCGACTTCCAGACCGCCTGGACCCTGACCACCCAGCCGCTGCGCGCGTTCATGCTGGCGCAGGTGCGCGAGGCCGACCTGATGACCTTCGCCGGCATGGCCGGCAACGGCACCTACAGCAGCCCCGATGCGATCCCGTTCCCGGTGCTGGTGGCCTCGTTCGTGACCTCGGAGCTGAAGACCGCGTTCGAGATCGGCTTCCTGATCTTCATCCCGTTCGTGATCATCGACCTGGTGGTGGCCAGCGTGCTGATGTCGATGGGCATGATGATGATGTCGCCGATGCTGGTCTCGGCGCCGTTCAAGATTTTGCTGTTCGTGCTGGTCGACGGCTGGGTGCTGACCGTCGGCACCCTCGCCGCCAGCTTCAACGGAGTCTGAGCCGATGAGCCCCGAACTGGCCCTGACCGAACTGCGCGGCGGCCTGATCACCGTGCTGTGGGTGGCCGGCCCGCTGCTGCTGTCGATGCTGGTGGTGGGCGTGGTGATCGGCGTGTTCCAGGCCGCCACCCAGCTCAACGAGCCGACCATCGCCTTCATCGCCAAGGTCATCACCCTGACCGCGATGCTGTTCGCCACCGGCAGCATGCTGCTGGCGCACCTGGTCGAGTACACCACGATGCTGTTCCAGCGCATCCCGCACCTGATCGGCTAGCCGGGTTCGCACGCCGATGGATTCCGCAACGCAAATGGTCATCGATGGCCAGCAGGCCTTCGCGATGGTCGGCGCGATCCTGTGGACCATGCTGCGCATCGGCGCGATGCTGATGGTGATGCCGCTGGTCGGCACCCGCGCGGTACCGGCACGGATCCGGGTGATGCTGGCGGCGACGCTGGCGATGGCGCTGGCGCCGCTGCTGCCGCCGGTCCCGGACTGGGACGGCTTCGACGCCGCGGTGGTGCTGAGCGTGGCCCGCGAACTGGCGGTCGGCGCCAGCATGGGCTTCATGCTGCGGCTGATCTTCGAGGCCGGCGCGATGGCCGGCGAACTGGTCTCGCAGAGCACCGGCCTGGGCTTCGCGCAGATGGCCGATCCGCTGCGCGGGGTCACCTCCGGGGTGATCGGGCAATGGTTCTACCTGGCCTTCGGCCTGCTGTTCTTCACCGCCAACGGGCATCTGGCCGTGGTGCAGCTGCTGGTGGACAGCTACAAGGCGCTGCCGATCGGCAACGCCCTGCCGGACGCGCAGGCGATGGCCTCGGTGGCGCCGGATTTCTTCATGAGCATGATGCGCGGCGCGGTGACCCTGGCGCTGCCGGTGATGGTGGCGATGCTGGCGGTGAACCTGGCGTTCGGCGCGCTGGCCAAGGCCGCGCCGGCGCTGAACCCGATCCAGCTCGGCCTGCCGGTGGCGGTGGTGCTGGGCCTGGCGCTGCTGGCGGTGCTGGTCGGCGAGATGGGGCCGCCGGTGCAGCGCCTGTTCGATGCCGCCTTCGACGCCGCGCGGCAGGTCACCGCCTAGAATCGTTGCCGCAAGCGCGCCGCCCGGCCCTGAGCGATTCAAGCCGTGCGTGGCGGCGCCGATAGTGTTTCCAGGGCGTTGCAGGTGCAGCGCCCATTGCCGCGCCGCGCCTCCCGGGGACGCCAGTCATCGCCGTGCCGATCAGCCACCCGCCGCCATCGCCTCCCCTGTCGCGCGGCATCGCATGGCGGCTCGTCGTGCTGTTCGCGCTATGCGTCTGCGCCGCCGCCGCGCCGGCGCAGGAATACAGTTTCCGCGACTACGCGCAGGCCGACGGCCTGCAGGGCCTGAGCATCAATTGCCTGTATGCCGATCGGCATGGCGTGGTCTGGGCCTGCACCGAGCTCGGCCTGCACCGTTACGAGCGCGAACGCTTCGAGCAGGTCGGCGCCGACAGCGGCTTCGGCAGCCCGCTGGTCTATGCGATCGCCGAGGATCGCCGGCAACGCATGTGGGTCGGCGCCTCCAATGCGCTGTACGTGGGCGACGGCCGCCGCTTCGCCGCGGTCCCCGGCGCCGACGGGCGACGCCTGCCGATCGACCAGGGACAAGCGCTGGCCGCCTTCGGCGCCGACATGGTCGCGCTCAGCGGCAAGCGGCCGCTGCGCATCGCCGCCGCTGCCGATGGCCGCTGGCAGGTCGCGCCGCTGCGCAGCGCCGACGGCGCGGCGCTGGCCGAGGTCTCCAGCGTCACCGCGATCGGCGAGGCGCTGTGGCTGGGCTGCGGCCGGCAGCTGTGCCGGCTGGATGCGCAGGGCCGGTTGCGCCGGCTCGGCCGCGCCGACGGCGTTCCCGACGACATCTGGCTGGCGCTGCTGCGCGACCGCGACGGCACGCTGTGGGCGCGCGGCATCCACCATGTGCTGGCCTGGCCGGCCGGGGCGGCGGGCTTCGCCGAGCGTGTGCCGCCGCCGGGCAGCGGCCTGTCGACCATGGCGGTGGGCATCAACCTGGTCGAAGACGCCGCCGGCCGGGTGCTGACCCGCAGCGACACCGGCCTGCTGCGCTGGGAAGGCACGCATTGGCACGCGTTCGAGCGCGCGCAGGGGTTGGGGGCGCTGGCGCCCAACATTTCTCCGCTGCTCAGCGACCGCCAGGGGCGCCTGTGGATGGGCACGCGCGGCCGCGGCGTGCAACGCTGGCTGGGCTATGGGCTGATCCAGCATTGGGAAGAGCCGCAGGGACTGGCGACCGGGCCGACCTGGGCGATCCTGCGCAGCCGCGGCGACGGCCGCCTGTACGTCGGCAGCGAAATGGGCGCCAACGTGCTCGACGCCGCCAGCGGGCGCATGCGCCCGCTGACCGACCGCGATGGGCAGGCGCTGCGGCAGACCGTGCAACTGGTCGATGCCGCCGACGGCACGCTGTGGCTGGGCCAGTCGTCGGGGCGGGTGCTGCGGCTGGATCGCGACAGCGGCCGCATGCTCGAGCGGACCAAGGTGCCCTCGGCATTGAGATGGATGTTCTTCGACGACGCCGGCACGCTGTGGCTGTTGACCACCCGCGGCCTGTTCCAGCTGCCGCCGGGCGAGGCCCAGGCGCAGCCGGCGCGCGACCTGCCGCGCGACCAGTTCGTCGGCGGCGGCTACGATGCCCGCCACCGCCTGTGGCTGGTCGGCCAGAACGGCCTGTACCTGCGCCAGGCGCAGGGCTGGCAGTCGATCCGCCTGCGCGGCACCGCGCTGCCGGACGCGGAACTGGACAAGTTCAGCATCGGCGCCGACGACGAGGCCTGGCTGTCCTTCGGCGACGTCGGGATCTGGCGCGGGCGTTTCGAGCCGCGCAGCGCCACCCTGGACCTGCGCAAGGTCGACGACCCGCTGCTGGCGCGGATCGTGCCCTACGTGCTGCGCCAGGACCGGCAGCAGCGGCTGTGGGTCGGCAGCAGCCAGGGCCTGGACCTGTGGTCGGGCGGCCGCTGGATCCGGGTCACCCAGGCCGAGGGCCTGCTGTGGGACGACACTTCCGAATCGGCGTTCTTCGAGGACGCGGACGGCTCGGTGTGGATCGGCAACAGCAAGGGCCTGAGCCAGATCCTGGACCCGGCGCGGCTGTTCGCCGCGCGGCCGCTGCACCTGCAACTGCTGCACGCCACCCGCGCCGGCCGCCCGGTCACCACTGGCGCGCAGCTGCCCTGGTCGCAGCAACCGATCGAGATCGCCTTCGCCGTGCCCGGCGCGGTCGGCGGCAACGACACCCTCGGCTTCCGCTACCGCCTCGAAGGCCTGCAGGAGCAATGGGCCAGCACCCAGCAGGCGCATCTCAGCTACACCCTGCTGTCGCCTGGCCGCTACACGTTGGAAATGCAGGCGCTGGACGAACGCCAGCGCGCACGCAGCAACGTGGTGCGCCTGGAATTCACCATTTTGCCGCCCTGGTGGCGCAGCCCGCTGGCGTGGATGGCGTACGCGCTGGCCGCGGCGCTGCTGGTGACCGCGGTATGGCGTTGGCGGGTACAGCAGTTGCTGGGCCGCGAGCGCACCCTGGCACGGCTGGTCGCCGAGCGCACCCGCGAACTGGAACACGACAAGCGCGAACTGGAGCAGGCACGCGCGGCGCTGGCGCTGAAGGCGGTCCGCGACGACCTGACCGGCCTGCTCAACCGCGTCGGCATCCTCGATGCATTGGCCGTGCAGATGCAGCGCAGCCGCAGCGACGGCACCGCGCTGGCGGTGGCGATGATCGACCTGGACCACTTCAAGCAGATCAACGACCAGCACGGCCATCTGATCGGCGATGCGGTGCTGGCGCGGGTCGGGCGACGCATGAACGCCAGCCTGCGCGGCGCCGACCTGATCGGCCGCTACGGCGGCGAGGAACTGCTGGCGGTGCTGCCGGGCCTGCTGCCGCCGGCGCAGAACCGCTTGCACGCGCTGCACCAGGTGATCGGCGCCACGCCGTTCCTGACCGATGCCGGCCTGCTCGAGATCACCGCTTCGATCGGCGTGGCCTGGCACCGCCCGGGCGAGAGCCTGCAGCAGTTGCTCAGCCGCGCCGACGACGCGCTGTACCGGGCCAAGCATGGCGGCCGCAACCGGGTCGAACTGCACCTGGACGCGCAGCCAGGACACGCCGTGCCGCCCTGAGCGGTGCCGGCTCAAGCCCGGCCGCGGCGCGGCCGATACAGAGAGTGCCAGGCGCCGCGCGCGGATCGCCGTGGCCGCCTGCCGCAGCGGACAAGGCATTGCCGACGCTCGCTCTCCTTCTCTACATGACCTGTCCGGTGCCGCACGCGATGTCAGATTTCCTGCCAGCCCCCGCTCATGACCGCCGCGGCGTTCGCGGCGGCTGAGGGACGCGGCATGCGCGTGCGCCTGCCCTGCCTGCGCATCTTGCAGGTCCTGCTGCTGTGGCTGGGCCTGGGCCTGGCGCTGGGCGACGTCGCCCGCGCCCAGTCGATCCCCTTGCGCCGCTATGCGCACGACCAGGGCCTGCTCGGCCTGGCCGGCACCTGCCTGCTGCAGACCGGCGACGGCAACCTGTGGGTGTGCACCGAAAGCGGGCTGTATCGCTTCAACGGGCATCGCTTCGAACAGGTCGCGCTGCAGGGGCAGCGCGGCCATTTCATCAGCGCCGCCAGCGAGGACCCCGAGCACCGGCTGTGGGTGGCCACCTTCGACGCGGTCTACGTCGACGACGGCCGCCAGCTGCGCCAGCTGGCGCCGGAGGAAACCGGGCCGCTGCACGAGAACACGCTGCGCCTGGCCAACCCGCGCTGGGGCACGGTGCTGGGCAACGGCACCCAGGCGCTGCGCGCGGTGGCCGGCCACGACGGGCGCTGGCGGTTGCGGCCGCTGTTCGACGCGGCGACCCTGGCGCGGCTGCCGCAACTGGGCAGGATCGGCTCCCTCCATGGCGAGGCCGACAACCTCTGGCTGGGTTGCGGCCAGCAGCTGTGCCAGGTGACCGCCGACGGATCGATCACGGTCTACGGCCCGGCGCAGGGCCTGCCGCCGGATCGCTGGCGCAACGTGGTGCGCGACCGCGACGGCGCGCTGTGGCTGCGCGGCGACCAGCACCTGATGCGCCTGCCGCTCGGCGCCGCGCGCTTCCTCGCCCAGGCCGCGCCGGGCGTGGGCCTGCGCCAGGTCGTCGGCCAGGCGCAGATCCTGCTCGATCCGCAAGGACGCGTGCTGATGCGCACCAGCCAGGGCCTGGCGCGCTGGGAGCACGACCGTTGGCGCAGCTTCGACCGCAGCAACGGTCTGCCCGACGGCGGCATCGTCGCGCTGCTGTTCGACCACGCCGGCGACCTGTGGATGACGGTGGACGGCGAAGGCGTGGTGCGCTGGAGCGGCTATGGCTGGATCGAGAACTGGGACCGCGCGCAGGGCATGAGCACCGCGCCGACCTGGAGCATCCACCGCAATGCCGACGGCGCGCTGCTGCTCGGCAACGAAGGCGGCATCAACCGCCAGCTTCGCGCCGGCGGCCGCTTCCAGCCCTGGCTGGCCGATGCCGGGCTGCAGGTCATCAGCCTGCAGACCGCCACGGACGGCTCGCTGTGGAGCCTCGGCTCGCTGGGCGAGCTACACCACCACGACCGCCAGGGCCGCTTGCTGCGCGCCTATCCGCGGCTGGGCAGCGCGATCAAGCGCATGTACCTGGATGCCGCGGACCGGGTGTGGATCCTCACCGCCGATGGCGTGTACCTGCTGGCGCGGCCGCAGTCGGACGCGGTGCCGCAGCGGGTGCAGGCCCTGCCCGGCGGCGCCTATACGGACATCCAGCAGCGCCGCGACGGCACGCTGTGGCTGGCCGGCGCGGCCGGCGTGTTTCGCCTGCATGGCAGCACCTGGACCCCGATCCGGGTGCTGCTGGACGGCAAGGCCGCGCAGGCGTGGGTCAGCAAGCTGCTGATCCAGGAAGACGGCCAGGTCTGGGCCGCGCTCTACCATCCGGGCGTCTGGCGCGGCCGGCTCGACGGCGACACCCTGCAGCTGCAGCCCAGCGCCCAGCTGGAGCAGCGCGAGCTGCAGATCTACCTGATGCGGCGCACCCGCAACGGCTGGGTGTGGATCGGCCACAACCAGGGCGTGGACATCTACGACGGGCGCCGCTGGTCGCGGCTGACCCAGTCGCAGGGGCTGCTGTGGGACGACATCTCCGAATCGGCCTTCTTCGAGGACAGCGACGGCTCGGTGTGGATCGGCAACAGCAAGGGCGTCAGCCACGTACTGGCCCCGCAGCGCCTGTTCCAGGCCGGCGCCCCGCAGGTCATGCTCAGCGAGTTCAGCCGCGGCGGCCATCCGATCGCCGCCGGCGCGCGCCTGCCGTGGAGCGAGGAGCCGCTGCACATCGAGGCGGGGTCGCCGGACCTGTACGACGACCGCAACCGGGTCTCGTTCCGCTATCGCTTCGAAGGCGCGCACACGCGCTGGATCTACACGCCCAACTTCGAGATCGAGCATCCGCCGCTGCCGCCGGGCGCCTACACGTTCGAGATCCAGCTGCTCGACACCTACCGGCGCAGCGCCTCGGCGCCGATCCGGGTTCCGTTCTCGGTGGCGCCGGTGTGGTGGCGCAGCCAGCCGATGCTGGCGCTGTACCTGCTGCTCGGCGGCGGGATCGCGATCGCCGCGCTGCACTGGCGCGAGCGCCGCCTGCGCCAGCGCCAGCGCGAACTGGCCGACCTGGTCGCGCTGCGCACCCAGGAACTGGAGCACGACAAGCGCGAACTGGAGATCGCCCGCGCCGCGCTGGCGGTGAAGGCCTCGCACGACTCCCTGACCGGCCTGCTCAACCGCGCCGGCATCCTCGACGCGCTGGTCGCGCAGATGCAGCACTGCCAGGCCGATGGCCAGCCGCTGGCGGTGGCGATGATCGACCTGGACCACTTCAAGCGCATCAACGACGAGCACGGCCATTTGATCGGCGACGCGGTGCTGATCGAGGTGGCGCGGCGCCTGAACGCCAACCTGCGCGGCTCGGACCTGATCGGCCGCTACGGCGGCGAGGAATTGCTCGGCGTGCTGCCGGGACTGCCGGTCCCGTCCGACGCGCGGCTGCAGAAGCTGCGCGTGGCGATCGCCGGCCATCCGCTGCGGATCGGCAAGCAGTGCCTGGCGGTCACCGCCTCGATCGGCGTGGCCTGGCATCTGCCCGGCGAAAGCCTGCAGCAGTTGCTGGCGCGTGCCGACCAGGCCCTGTACCGGGCCAAGCACCTGGGCCGCAACCGGGTCGAACTGCAGCGCGACTAGCCGCCGGCGCCGCGCGGCGCCGGCGGCGCAAGGTCGCCGGGCGAACGGTACGGTCCTTGCAAGAGGTTGGGCGAACCCCCTGCCCGGCTCGCTCCAGCGCCATGTCCGAAAACGAAGAAGGCACCGAGAAAACCGAACAACCTACCGAAAAACGCCTGCGCGAGGCGCGCGAGCAGGGCAACATCCCGCACTCGCGCGAACTGGCCACGGCGGCGGTGTTCAGCGCCGGCATCTTCGCGCTGATGGGCATGTCCGGTTCGCTGGCGGCCGGCGCGGTGAACTGGATGAAGGCGGCGCTGCGCCCGGATCCGGGCCTGCACGACAACCCCGACGCCCTGTTCGGCCATTTCGGCGAGCTGCTGCTGGGGCTGCTGTGGGTGACCCTTCCGCTGGTCGGCATCTGCGTGGCGGCCGGCTTCGTCGCGCCGATCCTGATGGGCAGCCTGCGCTTCTCCGGGGCGGCGCTGGTGCCCAAGCTCGAGCGGCTCAACCCGATGGCCGGGCTGACCCGGCTGTACGGCCCGGAAAGCCTCGCCGAACTGTTCAAGTCGATGCTGCGCATGGGCTTCGTCGGCGGCGCCGCGGCCCTGTGCATCTCCAACAACGTGCACGGCCTGCGCAACCTGATGCGGCAGCCGCTGGAACAGGCCATCGGCGACGGCCTGGGCTTCACCCTGCACCTGCTGCTGTACACCGCCGGCGCGCTGGCGCTGCTGGCCGCGATCGACGCGCCGTACCAGAAGTGGAACTACACCCGCAAACTGATGATGACCCGCGACGAAGTGCGCCGGGAAATGAAGGAGAGCGAGGGCAGCCCCGAGGTCAAGGGCCGCATCCGGCAGATGCAGATGCAGCTGTCGCAGCGGCGGATGATGGAGGCGGTGCCCAGCGCCGACGTGGTGGTGGTCAACCCCACCCACTACGCGGTGGCGCTGAAATACGAGAGCGGCCGCATGCGCGCCCCGACCGTGGTCGCCAAGGGCGTGGACGAACTGGCCTTCCGCATCCGCGAGATCGGCGAGCAGCACCGCGTCGCAGTGGTGTCTGCGCCACCTTTGGCACGCGCCTTGTATCGGGAAGGGCAACTCGGCAAGGAAATTCCCGTGAGACTGTATTCGGCGGTGGCGCAGATCCTCTCCTACGTGTACCAGCTGCGCGCCTGGCGCAGCGGGCCGATGCCGCCGCTGCCGCCGCTGGAGGTCGATGAATTCGCCCCGGGGAGCACGCCATGAGCCAGCCGGCCGCGCAGATGAACACGCGCAAGATGATGGACATGATCAAGCACGGCCTCGGCGCCCCGCTGATCGTGATGGCGATGCTGGCGATGGTGGTGGTGCCGCTGGCCGCGCCGGTGCTGGACGCCCTGTTCACCTTCAACATCGCCATCTCGCTGATGGTGCTGCTGGCGGTGGTCTACGTGAAGCGGCCGCTGGAGTTCAGCATCTTCCCGATCGTGCTGCTGATGACCACGATGCTGCGCCTGGCGCTGAACGTGGCCTCCACCCGCGTGATCCTGATCAACGGCCAGGACGGCCACGGCGCCGCCGGCAAGGTCATCGAGGCCTTCGGCCAGTTCGTGATCGGCGGCAACTACGCGGTCGGCATCGTGGTGTTCGCGATCCTGACCATCATCAACTTCGTGGTCATCACCAAGGGCGCCGGACGCGTGTCGGAAGTGACCGCGCGCTTCATCCTCGACGCCATGCCCGGCAAGCAGATGGCGATCGACGCCGACCTCAACGCCGGCCTGCTGACCCGCGAGGAAGCCAAGGCCCGGCGCGAGGAGGTCCGCGAGGAAGCGGACTTCTACGGCTCGATGGACGGCGCCAGCAAGTTCATCCGCGGCGACGCCATCGCCGGCATCCTGATCCTGTTCATCAATCTCATCGGCGGCATGGCGGTCGGCGTCCTGCAGCACGGCATGCCGGTCGCCGAGGCCGCGTCCACCTACACCCTGCTGTCGATCGGCGACGGCCTGGTCGCGCAGCTGCCGGCGCTGCTGGTGTCCTCGGCGGTGGCGATGCTGGTCACCCGCGCCTCGCGCTCGCAGGACATGGGCGCCTCGATGATGGGCCAGGTGTTCGGCCAGCACAAAGCGCTGGCGGTGGCCGCGGCGATCCTGGGCCTGGTCGGCCTGGTCCCGGGCATGCCCAACGTCGCTTTCTTGACGCTGGCGCTGATCCTGGGCCTGCTGGCCTGGAAGATGTGGAAGCGCAGCCTGCTGCCGGAAGAGGCCAAGCCCGATCCGGCGCAGCAGGCCGCCACCGCCGGCGCGCAGGCCAACGCCGAACTGGGCTGGGACGAACTGCGCCCGATCGACCCGCTGGGCCTGGAGGTCGGCTACCGGCTGATCCCGCTGGTGGACAAGGCGCAGGGCGGCGAGCTGATGGCGCGGATCAAGGGCGTGCGGCGCAAGCTGACCCAGGACATCGGCTTCCTGATCCCGCCGGTGCACATCCGCGACAACCTGGAACTGCCGGCCAACGCCTATCGCCTGCTGGTGCACGGGGTGCCGGTGGCCACCGCCGACATCCATCCCGACCGCGAACTGGCGCTGGACCCGGGCGGCGCGCTGGGCAAGATCGACGGCATCGCCGGCAAGGATCCCGCGTTCGGCCTGGACGCGATCTGGATCCAGCCACACCAGCGCGCCCAGGCCGAGACCATGGGCTACACCGTGGTCGACCCGGCCACGGTGATCGCCACCCACCTGTCGCACCTGATCCGCGAACACGCCCCGGAACTGCTCGGCCACGAGGAGGTGCAGCAGCTGCTGGCTACCCTGGGCAAGAGCGCGCCGAAGCTGGTCGAGGACCTCACCCCCAAGGCATTGCCGCTGTCGGTGGTGGTGCGCGTGCTGCAGAACCTGCTGATCGAGAAGATCCCGGTGCGGCAGCTGCGCAAGATCGTCGAGGCGCTGGTCGAGCACGCCCCGCAGAGTCAGGAACCCGGCGCGCTCACCGCCGCCGTGCGCAATGCGCTGGGCCGCTTCATCGTCCAGGAAATCGCCGGAATGTCCGCCGAACTGCCTGTTTTCACCCTGGCCCCGCAATTGGAACGTGTCTTGCAGGACTCCACCCAAGGCAACGGTGCCGCGCTGGAACCCGGCCTGGCCGAGCGACTGCACCAGAGCCTGGCCGAATGCGTCAGCAAGCAGGAAGCGCGCAACGAACCGGCGGTGGTGCTGGTCCCGGCGCAGGTCCGCGCCGCGCTGGCCCGCCTGGTCCGCCACAGCGTCCCCTCGCTGTCGGTGCTGTCCTACAGCGAGGTTCCGGAAGACAAGCGGCTGAAGCTGGTCGGGACGATCAGCTGACCGGCAGGGATTGGTGATTTGGGATTCGGGATTTGCGACAGCGGACCCGGCGAGCGGAGAGAGACAGCAATGAAACGATCGAAGACAACCAGAACAAGGCGACCGGAGAGCAGCCACGCAATGGCGGCATCCGCGACCACTCCCCAATCCCCACTCCCGAATCCCGGTTTCCACCCATGAAGATCAAACGCTTCGTAGCCCCCGACATGCGTACCGCGTTCCGCATGGTGCGCGACGAGCACGGTCCGGATGCGGTGATCCTGTCCAACCGGCGCACCGACGAAGGCATCGAGATCGTGGCCGCCAGCAACTACGACGAGGCGCTGGTGCAGCAGGCCCTGGACGCGGTGCGTCCGGAAGAGGCGGCGCCGCGGCCGCCGGTGTCGGCCGCCAATCCGGCACCGCGCCCGGCCAAGGCCTCGGCCAATGCGGCGATGGCGATGATGGCCGCGATCAGCGAGCGCCGCGCCCCGGCCGCAAGCGCTGCGCCCGTGGCCCAGGCCGCGCCGGCCCGGCCGCTGACCCAGCCCGCCGCGATCGCCGCCTCGGCGATGCCGGCCGGCACCGCGCCCGCGCCGAGCCGTCCCGCCGCCGCGCCGCGCGCCCCGGCCCCGGCCCCGGCTCCTGCCGCCGACGCAGCGTTCGCCGAATTCCGCATTCCCGAGGACGTGTTCCGCAACGCGCCGATCAGCGTGCCGCTGCCGAGCCCGTTCACTGCGGCGGCCGCCACCCCGGCCGCCGCGGCCAGCGCCGCCGCGAGCGCCGCCGCGGTGCCGGCCTGGCTCGAGGACATCGCCGCGGTGTCGCTGACCCCGACCGCCGCACCTGCCGCGGCGCCCGCCGCGCCGGCACCGGTGGCCGCGGCGCCGGCCGCCGCCGCGCCCAGCGCCGGGATCCCGGCGCTGCCGGCCCTGGCGCCGGTGCCGAGCTTCCCCGCGGTGCAGAACGACGAACAATTGACTCAGCTGCGCGACGAACTGGCGCTGATGCGGCAGATGATCGAGCGCGAGATGAACCGGCTCACCGACGAACGCCTGCGCGGCTCGCCGGTGCGCGCCCAGGCGCTGGAGCTGATGGACGACTACGGCTTCGACAGCGGCATCACCCGCGACGTGGTCATGCAGATCCCCGCCGACCTGGAGCTGCACCGCGGCCGCGGGCTGATGCTGGGGTTGCTGTCCAAGCGCCTGCCGATCGCGCCGCTGGATCCGATCGAGGAAGGCGGCGTGATCGCCCTGATCGGCCCCACCGGCGCCGGCAAGACCACCACCATCGCCAAGCTGGCCTCGCGTTTCCTGGAGCGCCACGCCGCCCGCGACGTGGCCCTGGTCACCACCGACACCATCCGCGTCGGCGGCCGCGAACAGCTGCACAGCTACGGCCGCCAGCTCGGCATCGCCGTGCACGAGGCCGACAGCGACGCCGCGCTGCAGCAGCTGCTGGAGCGTCTGAGCGACTACAAGCTGGTGCTGATCGACACCGCCGGCATGGGCCAGCGCGACCGCGCCCTGGCCGCGCAGCTGCACTGGCTGCGCGCCTCGCGAGTGGTCCGGTCCTTGCTAGTACTCCCTGCCAACGCTCATTTCTCCGACCTGGACGAGGTGGTGCGCCGGTTCGCCGGCGCCGATCCGCAGGGGGTGATCTTGACCAAGCTGGATGAAACCGGGCGGTTTGGCAGTGCCCTGTCGGTGGTCGCGGACCACCGGCTTCCCATCACCTGGGTGACCGATGGTCAGCGCGTGCCGGACGACCTGCACCGCGCCAACGCCGCCAGCCTGGTATTGCGCCTTGAAGATTTGCGGCGCGCTGCCGATAAGCCCTGTACTCCGGAGCAGAACCATGCCGTCGCGTGATTACGCCAATCTGACCAATGCCTTCCCCCTGTCGGCAACGCGCAGCGAACCGCTGGGCCCGGTGCGTACGATCGCCGTGACCGGCGGCAAGGGCGGCGTCGGCAAGACCAACATCTCGGTCAACCTGTCCATGGCGCTGGCCGACATGGGCAAGCGCACCCTGCTGCTGGACGCCGACCTCGGCCTGGCCAACGTCGACGTGCTGCTCGGGCTGACCCCCAAGTTCACCCTGGCCGACCTGGTCGCCGGGCGCTGCACCCTGGAAGAGGTGCTGATCGACATGCCCAACGGGCTGATGGTGGTGCCCGCCGCCTCCGGCCGCCGGCACATGGCCGAGCTGCCGCCCGCCCAGCACGTCGGCCTGGTCAACGTCTTCTCCGAGCTGCAGCGCGAGCTGGACGTGATGATCATCGACACCGCCGCCGGCATCACCGACAGCGTGCTGACCTTCTGCCAGGCCGCGCAGGACGCGGTGGTGGTGGTCTGCGACGAGCCGGCCTCGATCACCGACGCCTACGCGCTGATCAAGGTGCTGTCGCGCGAACGCGGCGTGGACCGGGTGCAGATCGTCGCCAACATGGTCCGCGACCTCAACGAAGGCCGCCTGCTGTACGACAAGCTGAGCCGGGTGTGCGAGAAGTTCCTCGGCGACGTGTCGCTGAACTACCTGGGCTGCGTGCCGCAGGACGACTGGCTGCGCCTGGCGGTGCAGCGCCAGCAGCCGGTGGTCAAGGCCTACCCGTCTAGCCCGTCGGCGCAGGCGATCGCCGAGATCGCCCGCCGCACCTCGCGCTGGCAGGCGCCGACCGTGCCGCGCGGCAACGTCGAGTTCTTCGTCGAACGGATCATCCAGCGGGGGGTCGCCGCATGAACGCCGCCGCCCAATACCGCGCCGTGCAGCGCAACAGCGCCAACGACTACATCACCCAGCATTCGGACCTGGTGCGGCGCATCGCCCACCACTTGGCGGCGCGGCTGCCGGCCAGCGTCGAGATCGACGACCTGATCCAGGCCGGCATGATCGGCCTGATCGAGGCCTCGCGCAGCTACGATGCCGACCAGGGCGCCTCGTTCGAGACCTACGCCTCGATCCGCATCCGCGGCTCGATGATCGACGAGATCCGCCGCGGCGACTGGGTGCCGCGCTCGGTGCACCGCCGCGCCCGCGACGCCGCCTCGGCGATCCGCAAGATCGAACAGAGCACCGGCCGCGCCGCCGCCGCCAACGAAGTGGCCGCGGCGATGGACATGCCGCTTCCCGAATACCTGCGATTGATGGAAGATGCCGCGCGCGGCCAGGTGCTGAGCCTGGAGTCGCGGGTCGAGGACCACGGCGAACTGGATACCATCGCCAAGGGCGGCCCCAACCCGCAGCAGATGCTGGAGCGCAGCGAGTTCGGCCGCGAGCTGGGCAAGGCGATCGCGCAGTTGCCCGAACGCGAGCAGCTGGTGCTGTCGCTGTACTACGAGCAGGAATTGAACTTGAAGGAAATCGGCGCGGTGCTCGGTGTCAGCGAGTCGCGCGTCTGCCAGATCCACGGCCAGGCCACGGTACGGTTGCGCGGGCGCTTGAAAGCGTTCGAAGCGGCCGATGCCGGCCTGGAAGACGAAGAATAAGACCCAAGGGAGTTAGCGGTGAACAAGAACATGCGGATTTTGATCGTGGACGATTTCTCGACGATGCGGCGCATCGTCAAGAATCTGCTCGGCGATCTCGGCTTCACCAACACTGCAGAGGCCGAAGACGGCAACAGTGCGTTGGCTGCACTGCGCTCGGCACCGTTCGAGTTCGTGGTCACCGACTGGAACATGCCCGGCATGACCGGCATCGACCTGCTGCGCAACATCCGTGCCGACGACAAGCTCAAGCACCTGCCGGTGCTGATGGTGACCGCCGAGGCCAAGCGCGAGCAGATCATCGAGGCGGCGCAGTGCGGCGTGAACGGCTACATCATCAAGCCGTTCACCGCGCAGACGCTGCAGGAGAAGCTGGGCAAGATCTTCGAACGCCTGGGAGCGACCGCCTGATGGAAGCCACCGCCGAACGCAGCGCCCTGATCGAACGCCTGCAAGGTGCGCTGGACGCACTGGAGCGTGGCGACGAAGCCGCCTGGCGCAAGGAAATCGACACGCTCGCCGCCTGGCGCACGCGGCCGATGATGCAGGGCCTGAGCCGGCTGGCGCGCGATCTGGGCCAGGCGCTCGGCGAACTGCCCACCATCCCCAGCGAGGCCGGCGAGCTGGACGATGCCTGCTCGCGCCTGGACCACGTGGTGGCGATGACCGAGCAGGCCAGCCACCGCACCCTGGACCTGGCCGAGGAATGCCGCGCGCTGGCCGATCAGCTGCGCGCCGGCGGACTGACCGGCGACCAGGGCGAGATCCTCGACAAGATCCGCCACAACCTCACCGAGATGGCCCTGGCGCAGAGCTTCCAGGACCTGACCGGGCAGATCATCCGCCGCGTGGCCAGCATCGTGCGCCGCGTGCACGAGGGCTTCGGCGCGCTGGGCCTGCCGCCGAAGGACGACAACAAGAAGGCCGACGGCGGCCTGGCCGGTCCGGCGCTGGCCGGGCTGGACCGTCACGGCGTGTCGCAGAACGACGCCGACGACCTGCTGTCCGGACTGGGGCTGTAATCTCATGAGCGCCGTTCCCGACGACATCGCTGCCGACTTCATCATCGAGGCCCAGGAAATCCTGGACCGGCTCGGCGAGCAGCTGGTGTCGCTGGAGCAGGCGCCCGAGGACAGCGCGCAGCTCAACGCGGTGTTCCGCGGCTTCCACACGCTCAAGGGCGGCGCCGGATTCCTGGCGATCACGCCCATGGTCGAGCTGTGCCACGCCGCCGAGGACACCCTGGGCCAGGCCCGCGCCGGCCAGGCCACGCTGCAGGCGCGGCACTTCGACGCCGCGCAGCAGTCGCTGGACTACCTGCAGTCGATGCTCGACGCGTTCGGCAGCGGCAGCGAACCGCCGCGCGCGCCGCAGCAGCTGATCGCGCAGTTCGCGACCAGCGGCGAGGAAACCGCCGTCCCCAGCCCCAAGGCGGCCGCTGCGCCGACGTCGGCGCCGGCCGCAGGCGGCAACAGCGACCTCATCGACGACGACGAATTCGAAGCGCTGCTCGACCAGCTGCACGGCGGCGCCGCGCCGGCCGCGCTGCCGGTGCCGGCCGCCGCGCCGCGGCCGGCGCCGAGCGCCAAGCCCGCCGCCGCGCCGGCCAAGGCCGCCGAACCCGAGCACACCGTGCGCGTGGACACCAAGCGCCTGGACGCGATCGTCAACCTGATCGGCGAACTGGTGCTGTCGCGCAACCGGCTCAAGACCCTGCGCGTGCGCCTGCGCGACGAAGAACTGGACCGCGCGGTCAGCAGCCTGGACATCGCCACCGCGCGCCTGCAGTCGGCGGTGATGCGCACCCGCATGCAGCCGGTCGGCAAGGTGTTCTCGCGCTTCCCGAAGGTGGCGCGCGACGTCGCCCGCTCCTTGAACAAGGAAGTGGAGCTGGAACTGATCGGCGCCGACACCGAACTGGACCGCAACCTGGTCGAGGCGCTGGCCGATCCGCTGGTGCACCTGGTGCGCAACGCCATCGACCACGGCATCGAGGCGCCGGCGCTGCGCGAGGCCACCGGCAAGCCGCGCGGCGGCCACGTGCGCCTGTCGGCGCAGCAGGAAGGCGACTACGTCAGCATCGAGGTGCAGGACGACGGCGCCGGCATCGACCCGGAGCGGTTGCGCGCCAAGGCGCGCGAGAAGGGGCTGATCGATCCGGAAGCGGCCGCGCGCCTGACCACCGAGGAATGCCTGCACCTGGTGTTCCTGCCCGGCTTCTCGACCAAGTCCGAAGTCACCGACATCTCCGGCCGCGGCGTCGGCATGGACGTGGTGCAGTCGCGCATCCGCGAGCTCAGCGGGCAGATCCAGATCCAGTCCGAACTGGGCCGCGGCAGCCGCTTCCTGATCCGCGTGCCGCTGACCCTGGCGATCCTGCCGACCCTGCTGGTGCAGGCCGGCGACACCGTCTACGCGTTGCCGCTGGCGCGCGTGGTGGAAGTGCTGCACGCGCCGCGCCGCTCGCTGGGCTGGTTCGACGGCCGCGCCGTGCTCGACCGGCAATCGCACACCCTGCCGCTGGTGGACCTGCGCCAGTGGCTGAACATCGAGGCGCCGCAACTGCCGCTGCTGACCGTGGTGGTGCTGCAGGCCGGCGAATCGCGCATGGGCCTGGTCGTGGACCAGGTCCGCGGCCGCGAGGAAGTGGTGATCAAGCCGCTGCCGCGCGCCCTGCGCGGCCTGCCCGGCTACGCCGGCGCGACCCTGATCGGCGACGGCCGGCTGGCGCTGATCCTGGATGTGGATGGGTTGAAGAGCTGAGAGGCCGGGATTCGGGATTGGGGATTGGGGATTGGGGATTCGCAAAGGCGGTCCCGGTCCGGTCGTTGCGTGGCGATCCGATGCCCGAAGTGTCATGGACGTGGCAGTAAGTTCAGCGGCTGCTCTCCATCGCGCTTTCCTGTCGGAGCGGCTTCAGCCGCGACGGGCCTTACCGGTAACGCCCGTCGCGGCTGAAGCCGCTCCTACAGGGTGCAACCCACTCGCACGGCCGGCGGCCGCTCATCCCGAATCCCCAATCCCCAATCCCCAATCCCGGCCCCATCAAGTCCCTCCCCTAGCGGCCGATAGTTTCTGCATGGACAAACTCAGTCTCATTGGCTTGCTGTTGGCGATCGCCTCGCTGGTCGGCGGCAGCATCCTCAAGGGCGCCGGCGTTTCCGCGCTGTGGTCGCCGGCCGCGTTCGTGATCGTGATCGTCGGCACCGTCGCCGCGATCCTGGTGCACACGCCGCCGGCGGTGTTCCGGCGCGCGTTCCAGATCGCCAAGTGGATCCTGCATCCGCCGTCCAGCGACCGCCACGCGCTGCTGCAGCAGATCGTGGAGTGGAGCAACATCGCCCGCCGCCAGGGCCTGCTCGGCCTGGAGAACCAGGTCCAGCAGCAGGACGACCCGTTCGTGCGCAAGGGCCTGCAGATGCTGGTCGACGGGGTGGAGCCGGAATCGATCCGGCACATGCTGGAGATCGACCTGGACGGCCAGGAACACTGCGACCTGGCCGCGGCCAAGGTGTTCGAGGGCATGGGCATCTATGCGCCGACCCTGGGCATCATCGGCGCGGTGCTGGGCCTGATCGCGGTGATGAAGAACCTCGCCGACCCGAGCAAGCTCGGCCACGGCATCGCCGCCGCGTTCACCGCCACCATCTACGGCATCGCCTCGGCCAACCTGCTGTTCCTGCCGATGGCCAGCAAGCTCAAGAGCGTGATCAAGCACAGCAGCGGCGAGCGCGAAATGATCATCGAAGGGCTCATCGCCATCGCCCAGGGCGAGAACCCGCGCAACATCGAATCGAAGCTGGCAGGCTTCTTGCATTGACCCCACCACTATGGCCCGCAAGCGTCCCCACGAAGATCACGTCAACCACGAGGCATGGGCCATCCCCTATGCCGACCTGATGACGTTGCTGCTCGCCTTCTTCGTGGTGATGTACGCGCTGTCCACGGTCAACGAGGCCAAGTACCGGGTCATGGCCGATGCGATGAGCACCGCCTTCGGCGGCGCGCCGCGGACGATGGCGCCGGTGCAGGTCGGCGAGCACCTGATGCAGGGCCAGGGCGGCGCGCGCCCGACCCCGATCAAGTCCAGCCCGGCCTTGTCCCTGCCCGACCCGAACCGGCTGCCGTCGGCCTCGCCGCTGCGTGCGCCCGGCGCGCTGCGCGACGAGGACCAGCTGCGGCGCGCGCAGCGCCAGCTCGACGGCATCGCCGACCGGCTCGGCGCCGCGCTGGCGCCGCTGATCCAGAAGAAGCTGATCACCGTGCGCCATGCCGGGCTGTGGATCGAAGTGGAGATCAACAGCGACATCCTGTTCGGCTCCGGCTCCGCGTCGCTGGACCAGAGCGCCCGCGCCACCCTGGCGCAGCTGGCGCAGGTGCTGGTGCCGGTGCCCAACGGCGTGCGCGTGGAGGGCTATACCGACGACACCCCGATCGCCACCATGCAGTTCCCGTCCAACTGGGAGCTGTCGGCGGCGCGCGCGGCCAGCGTGGTGCACCTGTTCGCCGACCAGGGCCTGCAGCCCTCGCGGCTGTCGATGATCGGCTACGGCGAGTTCCGCCCGCGCGCCGACAACGGCACCCAGGCCGGCCGCAACGCCAACCGCCGCGTGGTGCTGGTGATCCTGGCCGATGCCGGCGGCGCCGTTGCCGATGGCGCCGCGGCCGGCACGCCCTCGGCGCAAGACCGCTTGACCAATGCCGGCACGACGCCGGCGCCCCCGACACATCCCGCTGCGGCGGCTGCCGGCACCGCCGGCGCCTCCCGCGCGCTACCTGCCGCCATTGAAGGAGTGAACTGATGCGCATCTGGGCGATTGCCAACCAGAAGGGCGGCGTGGGCAAGACCACGACCACGCTGGCGCTGGGCCGCGGCCTGGCCATGCTCGGCCACCGCGTGCTGATGCTGGATCTCGATCCGCATGCCTCGCTGACCCGCGCCTTCGACGTGCCGCAGGACCCGCCGCCGAGCGGGGTGCTCGACCTGTTCGCCACGCCGCCGAGCGACTTGGCCGCGCTGGCCCGCGACAGCGCCATCGAGCGCCTGAGCTACGTCTGCGGGCAGACCGCGCTGGCCACGCTGGAACGGCGCAGCGCCAACCAGCCCGGGCTGGGCCTGGCGCTGCAGCAGGCCATGGCGCGCCATGCCGGCCAGCACGACTACATCCTGCTCGACTGCCCGCCGACCCTGGGCCTGCTGATGATCAACGCGCTGGCCGCGGCCGACCGGGTGATCATCCCGACCCAGGCCGAGCCGCTGGCGCTGCACGGCCTGGCCAGCATGGTCCGCACCGTGGACATGGTCGAGCGTTCGCGCCGCCGCCCCCTGCCCGCCTCGATCCTGCCGACCCTGTTCGACAAGCGCACCCGCGCCGGCAACGACACCCTGCGGCAGATGCAGGACAGCTACGGCGAGCGGGTCTGGGAAGACGCGATCCCGGTCGACACCAAGATCTGCAACGTCAAGGCCTTGACCGTGGCCGGCGTCCCCGGCGACTACCCCGGCCGCGGCCTGGCCGCCTACCGCCGCGCGCTGGAATGGCTGATCGCCAGCGACGCCACGCCGATGGAGCAGGCCGCATGAACACCCCCGGGGTCATCGACGACTATCTGGAAGGCCTGCTGCACGACGTGATCGCCGAGGAGCAGCACGCCGAACGGCAGGCCGCGCTCGCCGCGGCCAGCGCTGCAGCGGCGCCGGAACCCGCGCGTGCCGCCGCGGCGCCCGCGCCGGCCGGCCCGACCCCGGAACAGATCGCCGCCGCCGTGCTCGCCGAGGCCGACTCCGATCCGGCCCTGGCCGGCATCATGTCGCAGCAGGCGCTGGCGCCCACGCCGGCCGGCCCGACTCCGGAAGAAATCGCCGCCGCGGTGCTGGCCGAAGCCGATTCCGATCCGGCCCTGGCCGGCATCATGTCGCAGCAGGCGCTGGCGCCCGCCCCGGCCGGCCCGACCCCGGAACAGATCGCCGCCGCGGTGCTGGCCGAAGCCGACTCCGATCCGGCCCTGGCCGGCATCATGTCGCAGCAGGCACTGGCGCCCGCGCCAACCGGCCCGACCCCGGAAGAGATCGCCGCCGCCGTGCTCGCCGAGGCCGATTCCGATCCGGCCCTGGCCGGCATCATGTCGCAGCAGGCGCTGGCGCCCGCACCGGCCGGCCCGACCCCGGAACAGATCGCCGCCGCGGTGCTGGCCGAGGCCGACTCCGATCCGGCCCTGGCCGGCATCATGTCGCAGCAGGCGCCGTCCGCCGCCGAGCGCCAGGCCGACCTGGAAGTGGTCGCGGCGATGGAGATGCAACGCGCCGCCGCGCCGCCGCGCGACCTGGCCGCCGAAGACGATGCCGCCGCCGCACGCGCGATCAAGCGCCCGCCGATGGCGGTACCGCCGGAACGCCGCGCCGAGGCCGAGCGCGCACAGGCCGCCGGTTCGCGGCTGCCGCCCAATCTGCAGTCGTTCATGGCCCCGAGCGCGGCCCACGAAGCCTCCCCGCACCAGCGCCGCGCGCCGGACCGCAGCACCCGCTGGCTGCGCCTGCGCTGCGGCGAACAGGCCTACGCGCTGGAGCTGCTGAAGGTGCAGGAAGTGGTGCTGCCGGTGCCGCTGCTGGCGCTGCGCGGCACCCCGCCGGCGATGCTGGGGATCATGAACCTGCGTGGCCAGGTGGTGCCGGTGATCGACCTGGGCATCCACCTGGGCGCCGCGCCGATCGAGATGGACATGCTGACCCGGGTGGTGGTGCTGGAAGAGAACGGCGAGACCCTGGGCCTGCGCGTGTCCGCGGTCGAAGACGTGGCCAGCCTCACCGACCAGCAGATCGAGCCGCCGGACAATGCCCGCATCTGCCGCATCTCCAACCATCTGTTCCGCGGCGTGGCGCGCCTGTCCCAGCAACCGATGATCCTGCTCGACGCCGAGCAGTTGCTGCACTAGGCGCCACACGACGGGACCGGCCGCGCCGTGCCTGGGCGCCGGCCGCGCAACACGAGCGCGGCAAGTCGGTGTCGATTGGCCGCCGCGCAACGACGCAATCCCGGCGCGGCTCGCCGGGCCGCGCAGCGACGAGCGCGCGCGGCAAGGACAGGCGGCCAGCACTGGCCTGGCGCCGGACACGGCCACGCGCTGCCGAAGCGCGCCGGCAAGGCTGGACCAGCGGCGACGACTGCTCGCCGCGCGGCAACTGCCAACCACGCCGCACTTTTCCGATGCGCCGCTAAAGCTTCCCGCGCATTGGCCGTTATCTGCCATAGAACCATTCGTGCGGAGCAATGATGAGCACAGTCACCCTTGGCGAGGATCTCGGCATCGAGACCAGCGCCGACCTGAAACAACGGCTGACCCCGTTCCTGGCGTCGGACGACGAGTTGCGGCTGGACGCCGGCGAGGTCCGCCGCATCCATACCGCATCCGTGCAGGTGCTGTGCGCATTCGTCGATGCACGTCGGCAGGACGGCAAACGCACCGTGTTCGAGGCCTGCAACGACACGTTCCGCGATGCGGCACGCCTGCTAGGGGTCAGCGAATCGCTGGGCCTTCCTGCAACCCCTGACAACCTGAAATCTGTGGAGAACGCCGCATGAGCGCACGTATCTTGGTGGTGGACGATTCGGCGTCGATGCGCCAGATGGTCTCCTTTGCCCTGACCTCGGCCGGTTTCGCGGTCGAGGAAGCCGAAGACGGCCAGGTCGCCCTCGGCCGCGCCCAGGGCCAGCGCTTCAACGCGGTGGTCACCGACGTCAACATGCCGAACATGGACGGCATCTCGCTGATCCGCGCGCTGCGCCAGCTGCCCGACTACAAGTTCACGCCGATGCTGATGCTGACCACCGAGTCGGCGGCGGACAAGAAGTCCGAAGGCAAGGCCGCCGGCGCCACCGGCTGGCTGGTCAAGCCGTTCAACCCGGAACAGCTGATCGCCACCGTCCAGAAAGTCCTGGGCTGATTCCCTCCCCACCCTTTTTCCGGATTCCCCGCCCATGAGCATGGACCTGCAACGTTTCCACGCCACCTTCTTCGAGGAAAGCCGCGAAGGGCTGGACGCGATGGAAGCCGGATTGCTGTCGCTGGAAGAAGGCAACCGCGACCCCGAGACGATCAACTCGGTGTTCCGCGCCGCGCACTCGATCAAGGGCGGCGCCGCCACCTTCGGCTTCGAGGCGATGGCCGGCCTGACCCACGTGCTGGAGACGCTGCTCGACGAACTGCGCTCGGGCAAGCGCGACGTGGAAGCGCACGCGATCGACGCGATCCTGGGTTCGGTGGACGTGCTGCGCGCACTGCTGCGCGAAGCCGAGCACGGCACCCCGGCCGACCCGGTCGCGGTCAAGGCCGTGCACGACCGCCTGCAGCAGGCGCTCAACGGCAACGCCGCCGTCGCGTCCGCCGCGACCCCGGCGGCCAACCAGCCGGCCGAACCGGAAGCCTGGCAGATCGGCTTCACCCCGGCGCCGTCGCTGTTCATGAGCGGAAACGACCCGCTGCGCATCATCCGCGAGCTCGAACACCTCGGCCCGCTGCAGGTCGCCTGCCGCACCGCGCGCCTGCCCGGCTTCAACGACCTCGACCCGCTCGAGGCCTATCTGGCGTGGGACCTGGGCCTGGTCGGCAAGATCCCGCGCAGCGCCATCGAAGACACCTTCGCCTGGGTGATCGACGATTGCGAACTGGACATCCGCGCGGTGCCGCCGCCGAGCCTGGCCAGCGCGCCGGCACCGGTGCTGGCGCAGGCCCCGGCCAGCGCCACCGCCGCGCCGGCCGCCGCCGTGGCCGCCAATGCGCCGGCCGGCAACGCCGCCGCCGCGCACGAAGCGGAAAGCTCGATCCGGGTCAGCGTCGACAAGGTCGATGCGCTGATCAACCTGGTCGGCGAACTGGTCATCACCCAGGCCATGCTCAAGCAGGTCTCCGGCGACCTCGACCCGGCCCACGCCGAACGCCTGTTCGCCGGCCTGGACCTGCTCGAACGCAATACCCGCGACCTGCAGGAAGCGGTGATCGGCGTGCGCATGCTGCCGGTGGACGCGGTGTTCCGCCGCTTCCCGCGCCTGGTCCGCGACCTCTCCACCCGCCTCGGCAAGCAGGTGCGGCTGCGCACCATCGGCGAAGGCACCGAGCTGGACAAGGGCCTGATCGAGAAGATCGCCGATCCTCTGGTGCACCTGGTGCGCAATTCGATCGACCACGGCCTGGAAATGCCGGACGCGCGCCGCGCCGCCGGCAAGGACGAGACCGGCACCATCACCCTGGCCGCCTCGCACCAGGGCGGGCACATCGTCATCGAAGTCAGCGACGACGGCGCCGGCCTCAACCGCGACCGCATCCTGGCCAAGGCCGCCGAACGCGGCCTGGCGGTCCCGGACAACCCGAGCGATGCGCAGGTGTGGGACCTGATCTTCGCGCCCGGCTTCTCCACCGCCGATGCGGTCACCGACCTGTCCGGCCGCGGCGTGGGCATGGACGTGGTCCGCCGCAACATCCAGGGCCTGGGCGGCGAAGTGCAGCTGGAAAGCAATGCCGGCCGCGGCACCCGCGTGCTGATCCGGCTGCCGCTGACCCTGGCGATCCTGGACGGCATGACCGTGTCGGTCGCCGGCGAGACGCTGATCCTGCCGCTGGCCTACGTGATCGAGGCGCTGCAGCCGCAGCCCGACGACATCCGCAGCATGGCCGGCGAAGGCCGGGTGCTGCGGGTCCGCGGCGAATACCTGCCGATCCTCTCGCTCAGCGATTGCTACGGCTACGGCCGCACCGAGCAGGCCGAGCCGCTGGTGGTGGTGGTCGAGGCCGACGGCCAGAAGCTGGCGCTGGAAGTGGACGAACTGGTCGGCCAGCAGCAGGTGGTGGTCAAGAACATCGAGAACAACTACCGGCGCATCGGCGGCATCTCCGGCGCCACCATCCTCGGCGACGGCCGCGTCGCCCTGATCGTGGACATCGGCGGACTGGTGCGCTCGCTGCGGGTCCCGCAAGCGGCCTGATCGCCGCTGTCGCAGATCGCCGCGCACGTCGCGCGGCCAGCAAAAAAAAGCCCCGGCAGCGATGCCGGGGCTTTTGCTTTTTGCGGTACAGCTGCACGCCGCTCGCCGCGCCCGGCCTGCGCGAAAGGCCGCCTTGCATGCGCAGGAAAATGCCGGCCGCGCGCGCGATCACCAGTGCAGAAAACCACCGCGCCTGTCGGAGAAACGTCGCTATCGCGGCGCCCGCAAAGCTGCCGGACAGCTACCTAACCGTGACGCAAATGCGGCCGACCGCCGTCAATCAGTTTTCCTCTGCAGCGTCGATACCCGGATCGTGGCATCGCGACGCAGCGATCCACGCAGGGCACTGGCACCCGGTCGCGCATCGCCGGGGCAGTCCATCCATCGCAGATGAAGCAAGGTCTGACATGAACGCAATCCTCGAACGCTACAACGTCGGGCGCCGTCTTGGCGCCGCATTCGGCATCCTGATCCTGCTGTCCGGGCTGTTGGTGGCCATCGGACTGGCGAGCATGGCCAACGCGCACCGGCAACTGGACTCCATCGTCAACGACAACATGGAAAAGATCCGGCTGTCGAACGAAATGCTCGACGCCAACACCAATGTCGCGATCGGGCTGCGCGACATCACGATCGTGCAAGGCGACGCGGCCAACCAACGCGTGCTGAATTTCGTCAACACCAACCGCGACCGCTACAAGACGGCCCACGATGCGCTCGTGGCCCTGCCGAGCAGCGCCGCCGAGCGGCAGGCGATCGACTTGATCAATACGCGGCGCGCGGTCTCGGTCGCGCTCAACAACCAGGTCCTGCAATTCGGCGAGAAGGACCAGAATGCGCAGGCGCAGGCCTTGCTGCTGGGCGCGGCGTCGGTGGCCATGGACCAGCAGCAGGCCGCGATCCGCGCCAATGCCGAGCTGCAGCAGCATCTGAGCAAGCAGGCGTATGCGGCGGCGCTGTCCTCGATGACCCAGAGCCGGCTCAAGCTGATCATCGGTGGCGTGTCGGCGCTGCTGATCAGCAGCCTGCTGGCCTGGCTGATCACCCGCAGCCTGACCCGGCCGCTGAACCGCGCCACCCGCGCCGCCGAGGCCATCGCCGACGGGCGCCTGGACAACGACGTGCGTACCGATGCGCGCGACGAACCCGGCCGCCTGCTCAACGCGATGGACAAGATGCAGACCCAGTTGCGGCGCTTCTCCAGCGAGACCGCGCTGATGATCGAGCTGCACGCCGACAAGGACATCAGCCACCGCATGCCGCTGGATTTCCCCGGCGTCTACGGCGAGCTGAGCAAGGGCATCAACACCATGATGTTCGAGCACCTGGACGCGATCGTCGATGCCATCGAGGTGCTCAACGAGTACGCCAACGGCGACCTGCGCCGCGACGCGCGGCGCCTGCCGGGCAGCCGCGCGGTGCTGCACGAATCGATGGATGCGGCCAAGGCCAGCCTGCTGGCGATCAATACCGAGATCAAGCGCCTGGCCGCGGCGGCCGCGGCCGGCGACTTCAGCGTCCGCGGCGACGACCAGCGCTTCCAGTACGATTTCCAACTGATGGTGCAGGGCCTCAACGCGATGATGGAGGTCAGCGACCGCAACCTCGGCAAGCTCTCGGCGCTGTTGCAGTCCATCGCCGCCGGCGACCTGAGCGCGCGCATGCACGGCGAGTTCCACGGCGTGTTCGCCAGGATGCGCGACGACGCCAACGCCACCGCCGATCAGCTGACCGGCATCGTCGGCGGCATCCAGACGGCCGCGGTCAGCATCAATGCCGCCGCCAGCGAGATCGCCGCCGGCAACGACGACCTGTCGCGCCGCACCGAGCAGCAGGCCGCCAGCCTGGAGGAAACCGCCGCGTCGATGGAAGAATTGACCTCCACGGTCAAGCAGAACGCCGAGCATGCGCGCCAGGCCAACCAGTTGGCGGTCGGCGCCGCCTCGGTCGCCTCGCAGGGCGGCAACGTCGTGAGCCAGGTGGTGAGCACGATGAGCGGCATCGAGACCTCGTCGAAGAAGATCGCCGACATCATCAGCGTCATCGATGGCATCGCCTTCCAGACCAATATCCTGGCGCTCAACGCCGCGGTGGAGGCGGCGCGCGCCGGCGACCAGGGCCGCGGCTTCGCCGTGGTCGCCAGCGAGGTGCGCACCCTCGCCCAGCGCTCGGCCGGCGCGGCCAAGGAGATCAAGCACCTGATCGACGATTCGGTGACCCGCGTCGCCGAGGGTTCGACGCTGGTGCGCCAGGCCGGCCAGACCATGAGCGAGATCGTGTCCTCGGTGCAGCGCGTGACCGACATCATGGGCGAGATCTCCGCCGCCTCGCAGGAGCAGTACGCCGGCATCGAGCAGGTCAATCAGACCGTCACCCAGATGGACCAGGCCACCCAGCAGAACGCCGCCTTGGTCGAGGAGGCCACCGCGGCGGCGCGCTCGATGGAGGACCAGGCCGGCCAGCTCACCGCGGCAGTGGCGGTGTTCAAGCTGGAAGCGAGCAACGCCGGTGCGGCGAAGCGGCCGGCGTTGCGCAGCCTGCCGGCACAGCCGGCGCAGTTGCGCCAGGCCTAGCCGCCGCGGGCGCCGGCCATACCGGAATGGCAGCGCCCCGGGTCAGGCCGCCCACCCGCCCCACTGCTGCACGCCCCCGATCGGCCGCGGCATTCCGCGGCCGATTGGCTCTCTGCGCCGCAATGCCGGCCGCGGTCCCCGTCCGTCCCTGCCCCATGTTTGTCACCGCGACCGACGTGGATCCTGCCGCGGCCCCTTGTGCAGCAAGGCCCAGCGGATGGCTCGCACCGCCCTCGCCGAAGACCTGGCCTACAAAAAAATCAACCTCCATTGACTAAACCTATCTATCGCAATCAATGAATCGATTGAATTTGGATATGGAAATGCCGTTACAGGAGATATGGATGCAGCAATCACGCATCCGACGCGCTGCAGTCGCCTTTTCATTTCTCCTGGGATCCATCGATGAAGACCAAGAATCTACCCCTGTCGGCTCAACTCGCCCTCGGCTTCGGTGCCGTCGTCCTGGTGCTGCTGATCGTCGGTGCGATCAGCCTGCGCAGCCAGTTCCAGTTCAACGATGCCGTCGCCATCAACGAACATACCTTCAAGGTGCTGGCCACCGGCGAACTGATGCAGGCCAATGCCCTGAATGTGCAGACCAGCGCCCGTGGCTATCTGCTGTCCAGCAACAAGGATTATCTGCAGCCGTTCGCCCTCGGCCAGGAAGGTTTCGACAAGAGCTTTGCCGAGGCCAAGCGCCTGACCGCGGACAACCCGCGGCAACAGGCGCGCCTGGCGCAGCTGCAGACCGCGTACCAGCAACTGCTGCAGATCGAGCAGCAGATCATCGCCCTGCGCGAACGTCCCGACAGCCAGCAGCAGGTGCTGTCCGCGTTCGCCGAAGGCCGCGACCGCAAGACGATGGGGGAGATCCGCTCGCTGCTGGGCGCGTTCGCCGATGAGGAAAGCGGCTTGCTGGTCAAGCGCAGCCAACAGTTGCAGACGGTGCGTACCCAGGGCAAGTGGTCGGTGCTGCTCGGCAGCCTGGTCGCGATCCTGGTCGCGGTGGGCATGGGCGTGTTGATCCGGCGGCAGTTGCTCAAGCGCCTGGGCCTGGCGATCGGCGTCGCCGATGCCATCGCCTCGGGCAGGCTGGACAACGCCATCGACACCCAGTCGCGCGACGAGACCGGGCGCTTGCTGGCCAGCATGAACACCATGCAGACCCAGCTGCGCGCGGTGCTGGCGGCGCAGACGGAAATGGCGCAGCGCCACGACGCCGGCCAGATCAGCTACCGCATGGACGAGAGCGCCTTCCCCGGCGACTATGGGCGCATGGTCCGCGACAGCAATGCGCTGGTCGCCGCGCATATCGCGGTGAAGATGCGCCTGGCGCAGATCATGGGCCGCTACGCGGTCGGCGACCTCAGCGAGGACATGGAGCGCCTGCCCGGCGAGAAGGCGGTGCTGAACGAGATCATGGATACGGTCAAGCGGAACCTGGGCGCGATGAACCGCGAGATCGGCCAGCTCGCCGCCGCCGCCGCGGCAGGCGACTTCAGCGTGCGCGGCGACGCCGAGCGCTTCCAGTACGACTTCCGCGCCATGGTCGACAATCTCAACCAGCTGATGGCCACCGCCGACGGCAACCTGCAATCCCTGTCCGCGCTGCTGCAGTCCATCGCCGCCGGCGACCTGACCGCGCGCATGCGCGGCGAGTTCCAGGGCGTGTTCGCCACCATGCGCGACGACGCCAACGCCACCGCCGAGCAATTGGCTGCGATCGTCGGCCGCATCCAGACCGCCGCGGTCAGCATCAATGCCGCCGCCAGCGAAATCGCCGCCGGCAACGACGACCTGTCGCGGCGCACCGAGCAGCAGGCCGCCAGCCTGGAAGAGACGGCTGCATCGATGGAAGAGCTGACCTCCACCGTGAAGCAGAACGCCGAACATGCGCGCCAGGCCAACCAGCTCGCGGTCGGTGCGGCTGCGGTCGCCTCGCAAGGCGGCGAGGTGGTCGGCCAGGTCGTCACCACGATGAGCGGGATCGAGGCCTCGTCGAAGAAGATCGCCGACATCATCAGCGTCATCGACGGCATCGCCTTCCAGACCAACATCCTGGCGCTCAACGCCGCGGTGGAAGCGGCACGTGCCGGCGAACAGGGTCGCGGCTTCGCCGTGGTCGCCTCGGAAGTGCGCACCCTCGCCCAGCGCTCGGCCGGCGCGGCCAAGGAGATCAAGGGCCTGATCGACGACTCGGTGAGCCGCGTCGCCGAAGGCTCGGCCCTGGTCGATCGCGCCGGCCGCACCATGCAGGAGATCGTGTCCTCGGTGCAGCGCGTGACCGACATCATGGGCGAGATCTCCGCCGCCTCGCAGGAGCAATCGGCCGGCATCGAGCAGGTCAACCAGACCGTGACCCAGATGGACGAGACCACCCAGCAGAATGCGGCCCTGGTGGAAGAAGCCACCGCCGCGGCGCGCTCGATGGAGGACCAGGCCGGCCAGCTCACCGAAACCGTCGCGGTGTTCAGGATCGAGGCCGAGCCGGCCAGCGCCGCGCCTGCGGTCCGGCCGGTACTGCGCAGCGTGCCGGCGGTCCCCGCACAGGTGCGCCAGGCACCCGCGCCGCGGCGGCTGGCCGTCGCAGGGACCGCAACGGAGTGGCAGGAATTCTGAGTCCGGGCAGCCCACACATCCCGCCGCGACACCCGATCGGCCGCAGCCCCGCTGCGGCCGATTCAATTTATGAGACGCAGTGCCGATAAGGAGTCAGACCCAGGATATTGCCGATACCGCCGCACCCAACAAGAAACGCGGCGCTCCAGCGCGGGCGAGCGGATCGGCTGCTGCATTTTTCTCCACTTCCGCCACCGATGACGCCATGAAACCGACCCCTGCCCCCCGCTCCACCAGTGTGGCCACCCGCCTGATGCTCGGTGTCGCCGCGATCGCCGTGCTGTGCTTCGGCGTCACCGCCGCGATCATCTACGTGCGCAGCAGCGATGCGCTGCTCACCTCGGCGAAGGCGGGCATGACCGATGCCGCCTACCTCGAGGCGCAACGCATCTCCAGCGACATCGGCGCAGCCTTCGTGTCCAACCAGGTGTTCGCCAACAGCCTGCTGGCGCAGCGCGGCCAGGATGGCAAGGTGCGCGAGACCTTCAGCGACAGCGTGCTGCGCGAACTGCGCCAGCACCCGGACTGGACCGGCCTGGGCACGCTGTGGGAGCCGCAGGCGTTCGACGGCAAGGACAGCGCCTATGCCAACGCCGAAGGGCACGATGGCAGCGGCCGCTACATGGTGTACTGGGCATGGCAAGGCGACAAGCAGGTGCGCGAGCCGCTGCGCGACTACGAGGTGCCCGGCTCCGGCGACTGGTACCTGAAGGCGCGCCAGCAACACCGCCCGACCGTGGTCGAACCCTATGTGTACGAGATCGGCGGCAACAAGGTGCTGATGACCACGCTGACCACGCCGGTGCTCGAGGACGGCAAGTTCCTGGGCGTGGTGACCACCGACTTCGGCCTGGCCAAGCTGCAGGAACGCCTGTCCAAGCTGCACCCGCTCGGCGAAGGCCGCGTGCGCCTGCTGTCGCCCGGCGGCGCGATCATCGCCGATCGCGACGCGGCCAAGGTCGGCAAGAAGCTCGACGACCCGGACACGCGCGCGTTGCTGGCCGCCATCGCCAAAGGCGAGAGCGTGACCCGCCAGGTCGCCGATCCGCAGACCGGCGTCACCGACATCGAAGTCTATGTGCCGCTGCAGATCGGCCAGGCCCAGGAGCGCTTCGCGCTGGGCGTGGCGGTTCCGCGCTCGCTGCTGATGGCGCAGGCGCGCTCGCTGCTGTGGACCATCATCGCGGTCGGCCTGTGCGCGGCGCTGCTGCTCAGCGGCGGCCTCTACGTCTTGTTGCGGCGCCTGGTGGTCAAGCCGCTGGCCGATGCCGTCGAGGTCTCCGGCGCCGTCGCCGCCGGGCGCCTGGATAGCCGCATCCACTACCGGCGCAACGACGAGCTGGGCCGGCTGTTCGGCTCCATGCAGCGCATGCAGGAACAGTTGCGTGCCGTCCTCGATGCGCAGAAGGAAATGGCGCAGCGCCACGACGCCGGCCAGATCAGCTACCGCATGGACGAAGCCGCCTTCCCCGGCGACTACGGACGCATGGTCCGCGACAGCAATGCGCTGGCCGCGGCGCATATCGCGGTCACGCAGCGCCTGGCGCAGATCATGGGCCGCTATGCGATCGGCGACCTCAGCGAGGACATGGACCGCCTGCCCGGCGAAAAGGCGGTATTGACCGAGACCATGGACACGGTCAAGCAGAACCTGAGCGCGATGAACCGCGAGATCAACCAGCTCGCCTCCGCCGCGGCCGCCGGCGACTTCAGCGTGCGTGGCGACGCCGAGCGCTTCCAGTACGACTTCCGCGCCATGGTCGACAGCCTCAACCGGCTGATGGCCACCGCCGACGGCAACCTGGAGGCGCTATCCAAGCTGCTGCAGTCCATCGCCGCCGGCGACCTGACCGCACGCATGCATGGCGAGTTCCAGGGCGTGTTCGCGCGGATGCGCGACGACGCCAATGCCACCTCCGAGCAGCTGGCCGGCATCGTCGGCCGCATCCAGACCGCGGCGTTGAGCATCAACAGCGCCGCCTCGGAAATCGCCGCCGGCAACGACGACCTGTCGCGCCGCACCGAGCAGCAGGCCGCCAGCCTCGAGGAAACCGCCGCCTCGATGGAGGAACTGACCTCCACCGTGAAGCAGAACGCCGAACATGCGCGCCAGGCCAACCAGCTCGCGGTCGGCGCCGCATCGGTGGCCTCGCAAGGCGGCGACGTCGTCAGCCAGGTGGTGACCACGATGAGCGGGATCGAGACCTCGTCGAAGAAGATCGCCGACATCATCAGCGTCATCGACGGCATCGCTTTCCAGACCAACATCCTGGCCTTGAACGCCGCGGTGGAAGCGGCGCGCGCCGGCGAGCAGGGCCGCGGCTTCGCCGTCGTCGCCTCGGAAGTGCGCACCCTCGCCCAGCGCTCGGCCAATGCCGCCAAGGAGATCAAGGGCCTGATCGACGAGTCGGTCACCCGCGTCGCCGAAGGCTCGGCCCTGGTCGATCGCGCCGGCCAGACCATGAGCGAGATCGTGTCCTCGGTGCAGCGCGTGACCGACATCATGGGCGAGATCTCCGCCGCCTCGCAGGAACAGTACGCCGGCATCGAACAGGTCAACCAGACCGTCACCCAGATGGACGAGGCCACCCAGCAGAACGCCGCCCTGGTCGAGGAAGCCACCGCCGCCGCGCGCGCGATGGAGGAACAGGCCGGGCAGCTCACCGCGGCGGTGGCGGTGTTCAAGCTCGACACCGCGGTCGCGTCCACGCCGGCCGCGGTGGCCAGGCCCGGCATCGTCGCCGCCGCGCCCGCGACGCCAGCCAAGCGGGCGCCGGCAAAGCGCAAGGCGCCCGTGCAGGGGTTGCCGAGCACGTCGTCCAGCGCCAACGAGGCGCAGTGGCACGAGTTCTGAGCAGCCGCTCCGGCAGGTTCCCGCATTGCCGCGGGGACACGCCGGAGCGGCACATGCGGCGGCGGATGGAGCACGCGCACGCCGCATGACCGGGGCGACAACCGCGACACGCCAAGCGCCGCCGCACTGTCCTTTCGATGGCCGCAGCAGGCCACCGGTCGGACATGCTTAAAGAAAACCCGGACGGTGCCGTTAGCCTGGAGACCGATTGTGCTAGCTGCGTCACGGAAGCGCAACCGCAGGTCGAAGCGGACCGTGCGGCAAATCGGCGGACAGCATCGCGAAGCACCTGCGTTTCAAGATTGACCGTCACGGGGATTGCCATGAAGCCTATCGTTCTTGCCAGCTGCCTGACCTTGTTCGGCATCGCCAGCCTTGCGCGCGCCGAAGAGGAGACGATCGCCACCGATCGCCCCGACTTCGTCGAATCCAGCCTCACCGTCGGCGACCGCCGGCTGCAGGTGGAGACCAGCGTCGCCTGGGAGCGCGACGGCGACGTCAACGGCTACACCACGCCGACCCTGTTCCGCTACGGCCTCGGCGAGACCTGGGAACTGCGCCTGGAAACCGACGGCTGGCAGCATCTGGATGCGCCCGCCGATGCCGACGCGCTCGGCTTCAGCGATATCTCGCTGGGGATCAAACATCATCTGGCCAGTTCCGACGACGGCGGCGCCTCGCTGGCCTGGCTGCTGCACGTGGACCTGCCCAGCGGCGGCCGCGACGTGCGCGGGCACGGCGCGCGGCCATCGTTCCGCCTGGTCGCCGAATGGGAACTCAGCGACAGCCTTTCCCTCGGGGCGATGCCCGGCGTGATCTGGGACGAGGACGAGAGCGGCCACCGCTATGCGGCCGGCATCTTCGGCGTGGTGCTCGGCAAGGCCTGGACCGAGCGCAGCCGCTCGTTCGTCGAGGTGGCGCTGCCGCAGATCGCCAGCAGCGACGATGGCGGCACCGTCGCCCTGCTCGATGTCGGCTCGGCCTGGCTGCTGAGCGACAACGTGCAGCTGGATGCCGTCTACAGCTACGGCCTCAACGACCGCTCGCCGGATCACGCGCTCGGCGCGGGCTTGTCCTTCCGCTTCTGACCTAGGCGACACCCATGAAAATCACGCACATGCTCGCAATCCTGGTGCTGGTGGCGCTGCTCGCGTTGCTCGCGCTGGGCGGCGTCGGTTACGGCGCGCAGCAGGGATTGCTCGGCGCGGTCGCCGCACAGGTCACCTCGTCCGATGCGCTGCGCAACCACATGCAGGCGGACATGATGCACGACGCCCTGCGCGGCGACGTCACCACCGCGTTGCTGGCCGCCTCGCGCCAGGACGAGGCCGGGATCAAGGCCGCGCACGCCTCGCTCGACGAGCACGCCGCGGAGTTCCGCCAGTCGCTGGCCGACAACCGCAAGCTGCCGCTGGATCCGGCATTGCGCAAGGAACTGGAGGCGGTCGCTCCCGCGCTGCAGGCCTACATCGCCGCCGCGAACCAGGTCATGACCGTGGTCGAGGCGCATGCGGACAGCGCCGCCGCCTACGCCGACTTCACCGAAAAGTTCGAACAGCTGGAGACGCGGATGGGCTCGATCAGCGAGCGCATCCTGGCGCTGAACCAGGCCAGCCGCAGCGCCGCCGAGCAGTACAGCCGCCGCGTCACCTGGCAGCAGGCCGGCGCCGTGGTGCTGGCGGTGCTGTGCCTGGGACTGGCCGCCGGCTGGATCCTGCGCTCGGTGTCGCGCCTGCTCGGCGGCGAGCCGCGCGTGGCGATGGCCGCCGCCCAGCACATCGCCGAAGGACGCCTGGACCAGCCGATCCCGGTCGCCGCCAAGCACGCGCACAGCCTGATGGCGGCCCTGGCGCGGATGCAGCGCGAACTGCGCGAGCGGATCGAGCGCGAGCGCAGCGTCGCCGCCGAGAACCTGCGCATCCGCACCGCGCTGGACAACGCCTCGACCGGCATGTACATCGCCGACCCCGACCTGACCATCGTCTACGCCAACAACGCGCTGCAGAAACTGCTGCATACCTACGCCGACGACATCCATGCCTGCGCGCCGGCCTTCGAGCGCTCCAGCCCGCTGCTCGGCCAGCCGGTGTCGCTGCTGGAAGTCGGCAACTCGCAGGACGCGGAGATCTACCAGCAACTCGACCGCCGAGGCATCGCCCAGCGCGAGGTGCGGTACCGCGAGGCCTGCATCGCCCAGGAGGTGTCCGCGATCCGCAACGAGGCCGGTGCGCACGTCGGTTTCGTCTGCGAATGGCGCGACCGCACCGCCGAGGCCAAGGTCGAGGTGGACGTGGCCGAGGTGGTGCGCAGCGCCGCCGCCGGCGACCTGTCCAAGCGCATCGACAGCGACGGCAAACAGGGCTTCTTCCTGCTGCTGGCGCAGCAGCTCAACGGCCTGCTCGACGCCAACGCGGTCAGCATCGCCGAAGTGTCGCGGCTGCTCAGCGCGCTGGCCGACGGCGACCTGAGCGCACGCATGCACGGCGAGTTCCACGGCGTGTTCGCCGACATGCGCGACGACGCCAACGCCACCGCCGAGCGGCTGGCCGGCATCGTCGGCCGCATCCAGCAGGCCGCCGGCAACATCCATACCGCCGCCACCGAGATCGCCGCCGGCAACGACGACCTGTCGCGCCGCACCGAACAGCAGGCCGCCAGCCTCGAGGAAACCGCCGCCTCGATGGAGGAACTGACCTCCACCGTGAAGCAGAACGCCGAACATGCGCGCCAGGCCAACCAGCTGGCGGTCGGCGCCGCCTCGGTCGCCTCGCAGGGCGGCGAGATCGTGAGCCAGGTGGTGAGCACGATGAGCGGCATCGAGACCTCGTCGAAGAAGATCGCCGACATCATCAGCGTCATCGACGGCATCGCCTTCCAGACCAACATCCTGGCGCTCAACGCCGCGGTGGAAGCGGCGCGTGCCGGCGAACAGGGCCGCGGCTTCGCCGTGGTCGCCAGCGAAGTGCGGACGCTGGCCCAGCGCTCGGCCAACGCCGCCAAGGAGATCAAGGGCCTGATCGACGACTCGGTCACCCGCGTCGCCGAAGGCTCGGCCCTGGTCGACCGCGCCGGCCGCACCATGCAGGAGATCGTGTCCTCGGTGCAGCGCGTGACCGACATCATGGGCGAGATCTCCGCCGCCTCGCAGGAGCAGTCGGCCGGCATCGAGCAGGTCAACCAGACCGTCACCCAGATGGACGAAGCCACCCAGCAGAACGCCGCGCTGGTCGAGGAGGCCACCGCCGCCGCGCGCTCGATGGAAGAGCAGTCCGAGCAACTGAGCGGCGCGGTCTCGATCTTCCGGCTGGAACAGGACGGTCCCCGCAAGGCGACCGCATCGGCCTCTGCGCTTTCCGCGGTTGCGACGCGCCATGGTGCCGGTTCGGCGCCCGCACGGCATGCCGCTTCCCAGGCGTACGCCCCCGTCATCGCCGATGCGAACGATGCGCATTGGCAGACTTCCCGAGTGTAAGGAAAACAATCGCGCAAGGTCGGGAATCGACCTACAACCAAATTGCCATGCGCCAACGCAGGGTCGGTGCCGATAGTGCATTCAGGCGGCGGCATCGAGGTTGTCCAGCGATACAGCAGCACAGAACAGCAGCACAGACGAATCATTGCTCCATTTGCTTGTCGCCACGCTTCGCCGTTACAGGTTTCGCGTTCGACATCGGCCCTATGCAGGGGCGTTGCCGACGCAACCGTTACAGCCAATCTCCGGCAATCAACGAGGTCAGCCATGAATTCGTTTCTGCAACGCTACAACGTCGGACGCCGCCTCGCCGGCGCCTTCGGCCTGCTGATCCTGCTTTCCGGCGTGCTGGTCGCCGCCGGCCTGATCGCCATGTCCAGTGCGCGCAAGGAACTGGACAGCATCGTCAATGTGAACGTGGAGAAGATGCGCATCGGCAATGGCATGCTCGACGCCAACTCGTCCATCCTGATCGCGCTCGGCACCTATACGATGGTGACATCGGAGCAACTCAACGCCGAGGCCATCGCCACGGTCAAGCAGCAACGGCAACGCTACAGCGATCTGCGCAAGCGACTGGACGGCCTGCCGGTCTCGACGGCCGGGCTGAAGCTGCTGGCGGAAATCGATCGGCGCCGCGAAGTCGCTCGCGGCATGAACGACCAGGTGATGGCGCTGGCCGGCGCCAATCGCAACGCCGAAGCGCAAGCGGTCCTGAGCGAGAAGGCACGCCCCGCCACGCTGGCGTGGCAGGCCGCGATCCGCGAGAACGTGACCCTGCAGGAGCAACAGACCAAGGCGGCATATGCGGCGGCGCTCCAGGCGATGAATCGCGGCAAGCTGCTGCTGACCATCGGCGGCATCGCAGTGCTGGTGGTCAGCAGCCTGTTGGCCTGGGCGATCACCCGCAGCCTGACCCGGCCGCTGAACCGCGCCACCCGCGCCGCCGAGGCCATCGCCGACGGGCGCCTGGACAACGACGTGCGCACCGATGCGCGCGACGAACCCGGCCGCCTGCTCAATGCGATGGACAAGATGCAGACCCAGCTGCGGCGCTTCTCCAGCGAGACCACGCTGATGATCGAGCTGCACGCCGACAAGGACATCAGCCACCGCATGCCGCTGGATTTCCCCGGCGTCTACGGCGACCTCAGCAAGGGCATCAACACCATGATGTTCGAGCACCTGGACGCGATCGTCGATGCGATCGAGGTGCTCAACGAGTACGCCAACGGCGACCTGCGCCGCGATGCGCGGCGCCTGCCGGGCAGCCGCGCGGTGCTGCACGAATCGATGGACGCGGCCAAGGCCAGCCTGCTGGCGATCAACACCGAGATCAAGCGCCTGGCCGCGGCGGCCGCGGCCGGCGATTTCAGCGCCCGCGGCGACGCGGCGCACTTCCAGCACGACTTCCGCCTGATGGTGGAAGGACTCAACGCGATGATGGAGGTCAGCGACCGCAACCTCGGCAAGCTCTCCGCGCTGTTGCAGGCCATCGCCGCCGGCGACCTGACCGCGCGCATGCATGGCGAGTTCCATGGCGTGTTCGCGCGGATGCGCGACGATGCCAACGCCACCGCCGATCAGCTGACCGGCATCGTCGGCCGCATCCAGACCGCCGCGGTCAGCATCAATGCCGCCGCCACCGAGATCGCCGCCGGCAACGACGATCTGTCGCGGCGCACCGAACAGCAGGCCGCCAGCCTGGAAGAGACCGCCGCCTCGATGGAGGAACTGACCTCCACGGTCAAGCAGAATGCCGAACACGCGCGGCAAGCCAATCAGCTGGCGGTCGGTGCGGCTGGCGTCGCCACCCAGGGCGGCGAGGTGGTCGGCCAGGTGGTGACCACCATGAGCGGCATCGAAGCCTCGTCGAAGAAGATCGCCGACATCATCTCGGTCATCGACGGCATCGCCTTCCAGACCAATATCCTGGCGCTCAACGCCGCGGTGGAAGCGGCGCGCGCCGGCGACCAGGGCCGCGGCTTCGCCGTGGTCGCCAGCGAGGTGCGCACCCTCGCCCAGCGCTCGGCCAATGCCGCCAAGGAGATCAAGCACCTGATCGACGACTCGGTGACCCGCGTCGCCGAAGGCTCGTCGCTGGTCGACCGGGCGGGTCGGACCATGCAGGACATCGTGTCCTCGGTGCAGCGCGTCACCGACATCATGGGCGAGATCTCCGCCGCCTCGCAGGAACAGTACGCCGGCATCGAGCAGGTCAACCAGACCGTCACCCAGATGGACGAGGCCACCCAGCAGAACGCCGCGCTGGTCGAGGAGGCCACCGCGGCGGCGCGCTCGATGGAGGACCAGGCCGGGCAACTCACCGCCGCGGTGGCCGTGTTCAAGATCGACGACGTCTCCGCGCCAGCACGCCACCGCCCCGCGGTCAGCGCGCCGGACGTGGCCGCCGTGGTCAAGGCACAGGTGGCCGCCGCGACGCGTGCGGTGCGCAATGCGCCCAAGCGCGCCGCCAGCGGTGGCGGCGACGCCAGTTGGCAGGAGTTCTGAGTCCTGCGGCCGCGATGCGGGTGATTGCATCGCGGCTGCAACCCAGACTGGTCGACAGCATGCGCCTGAGGCCTGGCCCGCCTTGCGAGCGGCCGCGGCTTCGACAGTCGCACCGGCATCGAATGATCGGCAAGCCCGAGTCGTGCATTCGGGCTTTTCCATTTCCGCAACGCGAACAGCCGCCGCGCGCACTGCATCCTCGAATGGTTCGGCGACTCGTCGTAGCGATCAAAGCGCCAAGGAAAAAGCCTGCGCCCGAAGCGCCGGCAGGCATCGCATAGCCGCCGCGTCGCAAGGCATGGGAATCATTCTCATGCGCGCCTCAAAAAAACTGCCGAACGCCCTCAAGTTTCTGAGATGGGCGTCTTGAGCCGAACATTTTTCGGCTCGCGGCCTAAAGTCCCCCCACCCAATGCCGCTAAAAGTCTCAATCTGAGAATTTGTCTAAAAAATACTACTAAAGTTTTCGCTGCCATCTGCTAAGTCGCCGCTGCTCGGCGTCTCACAGCTGCAGCCTGCGACCCCGATGGCAGCGCCAGCGGATTCTTCATGTGTGTGCGACATGTCTGCTGAGCTCCGGCGCCAAGCAGACTGCTGTCCCTGCCGGACTCGTACCTTCACAGCTTGATTGTTCGTTAACCCGACCCGGTAGAACACAATGAAATCCAAGAATCTGACTATCTCCACGCAGCTGGCCATCGGCTTTGGCGCCGTCGTGCTGGTCATGCTCATCGTCGGCGGCATCAGTCTGAGCAGCCAGTCAAAATTGAACAGCGCGATGGCGATCAACGAGCACACGTTCAAGGTATTGGCGACCGGCCAGGAGATGCAGGAGAACGCGCTGAACATCGAGACCGGCACGCGCGGCTACCTGCTGTCCGGCGACAAGCAGCATCTGCAGCCCTTCGAGAAAGGCCAGGCCGCGTTCGAAAAGGGCTATGCCGACGCCAAGCAGCTGACCGTGGACAATGCCAAGCAACAGGCGCGCCTGGCCGAGGTGGACAAGGCCTACCAGCAATTGTTGGCCGTGGAAAAGGACACCATCGGCGTCCGCGAAGGGGCCAACGGTGCCGAACAGGCGCTGGCGGTGTTCCGCGAGGGACGCGACCGCGCCGCCATGGGCAAGATCCGTCAGCTGCTCGGCGATTTCGCCAACGAAGAGACCAGCCTGCTGGCCAAGCGCAGCGCCGAGCTGGAAGCGGTGCGCGCCCGCGGCAAGTGGTCGGTGCTGATCGGCAGCCTGATCGCGGTGCTGGTCGCCGTGGGCATGGGCCTGGTGATCCGCCGCCAGCTGGTCAAGCGCATGGGCCAGGCCATCTCGGTCGCCGATGCCATCGCCTCGGGCAACCTCGACAATGCCATCGATACCAAGTCGCGCGACGAAACCGGCCGCCTGCTGATCAGCATGGACAAGATGCAGAGCCAGTTGCAGGCGGTGCTCGCGGCGCAGACCGAGATGGCCCGGCGCCATGACGCCGGCCAGATCAGCTACCGCATGGATGCCAAGGCATTCCCCGGGCAATACGGCCGCATGGTGCACGACAGCAACGAGCTGGCCGGCTCGCACATCGCGGTGAAGATGCGCCTGGCGCAGATCATGGGCCGCTATGCGATCGGCGACTTCAACGAGGACATGGACCGCCTGCCCGGCGAGAAGGCGGTATTGACCGAGACCATGGACACGGTCAAGCAGAACCTGAGCGCGATGAACCGCGAGATCAGCCACCTGGCCTCCGCAGCGGCGGCCGGCGACTTCAGCGTGCGCGGCGATGCCGAACGCTTCCAGTACGACTTCCGCGCCATGGTCGACAGCCTCAACCAGCTCATGGCCACCGCCGACGGCAACCTGCAATCCCTGTCCGCGCTGTTGCAGTCCATCGCCGCCGGCGACCTGACCGCGCGCATGCACGGCGAGTTCCAGGGCGTGTTCGCCAGGATGCGCGACGACGCCAACGCCACCTCCGAGCAGCTGGCCGGCATCGTCGGCCGCATCCAGACCGCCGCACTGAGCATCAACAGCGCGTCCAGCGAGATCGCCACCGGCAACGACGACCTGTCGCGCCGCACCGAGCAGCAGGCCGCCAGCCTGGAAGAGACCGCCGCGTCGATGGAGGAACTGACCTCCACGGTCAAGCAGAACGCCGAGCACGCGCGCCAGGCCAACCAGCTCGCGGTCGGCGCCGCCGCTGTCGCTTCGCAGGGTGGCGAGGTGGTCGGCCAGGTGGTCACCACGATGAGCGGCATCGAAGCTTCGTCGAAGAAGATCGCCGACATCATCTCGGTCATCGACGGCATCGCCTTCCAGACCAACATCCTGGCACTCAACGCCGCGGTGGAAGCGGCGCGTGCCGGCGAACAGGGCCGCGGCTTCGCCGTCGTCGCCTCGGAAGTCCGCACCCTCGCCCAGCGCTCGGCCAATGCCGCCAAGGAGATCAAGAGCCTGATCGACGACTCGGTCGGCCAGGTGTCCAACGGCTCGGCGCTGGTGCGCCAGGCCGGCCAGACCATGAGCGAGATCGTGTCCTCGGTGCAGCGCGTCACCGACATCATGGGTGAGATCTCCGCCGCCTCGCAGGAGCAGTACGCCGGCATCGAGCAGGTCAACCAGACCGTTACCCAGATGGACGAGGCGACCCAGCAGAATGCGGCCCTGGTGGAAGAAGCCACCGCCGCCGCACGCGCGATGGAAGACCAGGCGCGCCAGCTCACCGAAACCGTCGCGGTGTTCAAGATCGACGACGCTCCCGCGACGACGGCGCCGGCCAGCCGGCGCCAGGCAGTCAGCGCACCGGCCGTGGCCGCCGTGGTCAAGGCGCAGGTGTCGGCGGCGACCCGCGCCGTGCGCAACGCCGCACCCAAGCGTGCGGTCGGCGCCGGCGCTGCTGCTGCCGATACCAGCTGGCACGAGTTCTAAGTCCCGCCAACGCAATGCCGACGATCGCCATGCCGGTTCCGGCATGGCGATCGTCGTTGCACCGGCCGCCCATGCAGATCGCGCCGATCGCCGGCAGGAGCGGCATCGGCCCGGGATCGGCCCCCGTCTTTCGGATCGAACGTCGCGCCGCAGGCCATGGCACAGCGACGCTGTAACCCGGCGCTCACAGCCGCGCGACAAACTCGATCGCCGGCTGACTCGCATGCCTGCCGCGCTTCAACAACCCAGCCGGCACGCCGCTACTGCATCGACTCCCAGACGTTTGCGCAAGCAGTCATCACCATGAAGCATCCCCTATCGCATCGCCCACTGCCTGCATCCCTGCCGGCGGTTGTTCCGTATGCGCAGGCAGGCGATGCCGCGCCGCTGCAATCGCGCACCGCCTGACCTGTTGCCCCGACGACGTTCAGAGACTTTCCATGCCATTGTCCATCCAGGCCGCTGCCGGCCACCCCCACTCCCCCATCGGGCCGCAGCGAGCGCTGCGCGCCTGGCACGATCTCGCCATCGCCAGGAAACTGAGCATCATCGGCATCCTCGCCCTGCTTGGGCTGGTGATCCCGGTCCTGCTCTACAGCGGCAAGCTCAACGAAAGCGTCGGCATCAGCCGCAACGAACTGCGCAGCTATGCGCCGCTGCGCCAGATGCTGTCGCTGGTTGGCGCGCTGCAGGCCGAACGCGTGGAAACCGGCGCCGCCGCAGCCGTCGCGGCGCGGCGCACCGACAACTTCCTGGCCGACCTGCAACGCACCGTCGCCACCCTGCCCGGCTTCGAGCGCAGCGACAAGGCCTTGGCGCGCCTGCACCAGGCCCTGGCGGACGGACGCGGCGACAGCGCCACGGTCGCCGACCGGGCCTCCGCCGCACTGGATGCGATGCGCGACGACAGCCAACTGGTCTACACCCCCTATGTCGAGAGCTACCACCTGGTGGTGGCCAGCCTGATCTACGGCCCCGATACCGGCCAGGCGCTGACCCGCCTGGATGCGGCCACGGACCCGTCGCAGGCTGGCGCGCAGGCGCCGGTGCTGCGCGAACAGATCGCGCAGGTCGCACGCGACCATGCACGGCTGCGCCATGAACTGGAAAAAGCGGTCGGCCTGCTCGAGCAACCGGATCCGGCGTTGGCCGCGGCAGTCGCCGCCGAAGCGGGTCGTGCGGACCAGGCATTGGCGCAACTGTCCAACGCACTGGACAGCGGCGCAGCGGACGCCGACCAGCGCTGGAACCGCGCGCTCGACGAGTGGGGCCATGCGCTGCAGGCGCTGAGCGCGGTGTCGCTGCAGGCCTTGCAGGGCCAATCGGCCCGGCACCTGGCGGACGCACGCAGCGCGATGTGGTGGACGATCGCCGGCCTGGGCCTGCTGACGCTGCTGATCGTGGCCTTGTGCGTGCATACCCTGTCGACGCTGACCCGCAACGTGCGCCGCGCCGCGGGCGTCGCCGCGCAGATCGCGCAGGGCAAGCTGGACACGGCGATCGCGGTTTCCAGCCATGACGAAAGCGGCCAGCTGCTCGGCAACATGCAGCAGATGCAACAGCAACTGCAGCAGGTGCTGGCCGCACAGGTGGAGATGGCGCAACGCCACGACGCCGGCCAGATCAGCTATCGCATGGACGAAGCCGCCTTCCCCGGCGACTACGGGCGCATGGTCCGCGACAGCAATGCGCTGGTCGCCGCGCACATCGCGGTGAAGATGCGCGTGGCGCAGATGATGGGCCGCTACGCGATCGGCGACCTCAGCGAAGACCTGGAACCCCTGCCGGGCGAGAAGGCGGTGCTGAACGAGATCATGGATACGGTCAAGCGCAACCTGGGCGCGATGAACCGCGAGATCGGCCAACTCGCCGCCGCCGCCGCGGCAGGCGACTTCAGCGTGCGCGGCGACGCGCAGCGCTTCCAGTACGACTTCCGCGCCATGGTCGACAATCTCAACCAGCTGATGGCCACCGCCGACGGCAACCTGCAATCCCTGTCCGCGCTGCTGCAGTCCATCGCCGCCGGCGACCTGACCGCGCGCATGCACGGCGAGTTCCAGGGCGTGTTCGCCGCCATGCGCGACGACGCCAACGCCACCGCCGAGCAACTGGCTACGATCGTCGGCCGCATCCAGACCGCGGCGTCGAGCATCAACAGCGCCGCCTCGGAAATCGCCACCGGCAACGACGATCTGTCGCGGCGCACCGAACAGCAGGCCGCCAGTCTCGAGGAAACCGCCGCGTCGATGGAAGAGCTGACGTCCACGGTCAAGCAGAACGCCGAACATGCGCGCCAGGCCAACCAGCTCGCGGCCGGTGCGGCCGCGGTCGCCTCGCAGGGTGGCGAGGTGGTCGGCCAGGTGGTCACCACCATGAGCGGCATCGAGGCCTCGTCGAAGAAGATCGCCGACATCATCAGCGTCATCGACGGCATCGCCTTCCAGACCAATATCCTGGCGCTCAACGCCGCGGTGGAAGCGGCGCGTGCGGGGGAACAGGGTCGCGGCTTCGCCGTCGTCGCCAGCGAGGTACGCACCCTCGCCCAGCGTTCGGCCGGCGCGGCCAAGGAGATCAAGCATCTGATCGACGACTCGGTGAGCCGCGTCGCCGCAGGCTCGGCGCTGGTCGATCAGGCCGGCCAGACCATGAGCGAGATCGTGTCCTCGGTGCAGCGCGTCACCGACATCATGGGCGAGATCTCCGCCGCCTCGCAGGAACAGTACGCCGGCATCGAGCAGGTCAACCAGACCGTCACCCAGATGGACCAGGCCACCCAGCAGAACGCCGCCCTGGTCGAGGAAGCCACCGCCGCGGCGCGCGCGATGGAGGAACAGGCTGGACAGCTGGCCGACGCGGTCGCGGCATTCAAGCTGCCCGACAGCGCAGCGACCTCCACGCTCCACACGCACCCTGGCGCATCGCTGCGCCTGGCCGGCAAAACCGCAGCATTGACTGCAGTGCGCACCATGCCGGCCGCGATGGCCAGGGGCACCGAGCGGCGCGGGTCCTGATCCAATGCCCGCCAGGCCTGTCCAAAATCCTGTCCCGCAATGTCAAACACCATGTCCTGAGACATGAGGTATTGCACTGCACAAAGGTCACAAAACGCCAAGCGTCCAGTCAATTTTCAGTGAAAACCGCCGATACGGATTCACGCGCCGCTCACATGCGCGCGTCTGCTCCGCTTCCATAGGCGTTTCCATGAAAAAATTCAGCCATCTGTCGGTCGGCACCAAGCTGTCGGCCTTGCTCACCATCGCGGTCAGCGCCGCGCTGGTGCTGCTGGCCACCCTCATCTACCGCCAGTCCGCCGCCAGCCACGCCGCCCAGGTGCAGAAGGAAATCGAGTCGGCCACCACGCTGATGACCCAGTCGGTGGCGATGTACGACCGGGTGCTGAGCGAAGAGACCGATCGGATGGGACAGATGTTCGCCAGCATGCTGCCCGCCGGCGAGCCGCAACTGGACACGGCCAAGACCGTGCAGATCGGCGACGCACAGACGCCGACGCTGCGCCTCGGCCAGCACGTGCTGAACCTCGATTTCGCCTCGGTGGACCACTTCGCCACGGCCAGCGGCGGCGTGGCGACCGTGTTCGCGCGCCAGGGCGACGACCTGGTCCGGATCGCGACCTCGCTGCACGACCAGTCCGGCGCGCGCGTGGTCGGCACCGTGCTGGACCATGCGCATCCGGCCTATGCGCTGCTGCTGCAGGACAAGGCCTACACTGGGCCGGCGCATCTGTTCGGCAACGACTACATGACCCATTACCAGCCGCTGCGCAACGCGCAGGGCGAACTGGTCGGCGCGCTGTTCGTCGGCCGCAACTACACCCAGGGCCTGGCCGCGCTGCAGGAGCGCCTGCGCAGCACGCGCATCGGCGAAGACGGCCACTTCATCGCGGTCGACATGCACCCGGCACGGCGCGGGCGCCTGCTCACGCACCCGGTGTCGAAGGCCGACAGCGTCGAGGCGCTGGTGGTGGACGCGGACAAGCCCTTGCTGCAGGCGCTGCTCGAGGGCAAGCAAGCCAGCGCGACACTGCACCTGCGGCGCGACGCCGGCGCCGACGCGCCGGCCGAGCCGTTCCTGGTCACCGCGCAGGCCTACGCGCCATGGAAATGGGTCTTGCTCGGCGCACAGCCGCGCAGCGCCATCGAAGCGCCGCTGCACGCCTTGATGCGCAGCATCCTGGTGTTCTCCGCGCTGATGCTGGCCGGCTGCGCGGCGCTGGTGTTCGTGCTGGCGCGGCGCATGGTGTCGCGCCCGCTGGCGGTGGTCGAGCAGGTAGTCGGCGACGTCGCCGCCGGGCGCCTGGAAGGGCATATCGATGTCGGCGACGGCCACGACGACGTGAGCCGGCTGCTGCACGGCATGCGCCGCATGCGCGACGACCTGCGCGAACGGCTGCGTACCGAACGCGTGGTGGCCGCGGAGAACCTGCGCGTGCGCACCGCGCTGGACGATGTCAGCACCAACGTGATGATCGCCGACGCCGATCGCCGCATCGTCTACGTCAACCGCCCGCTGCTGCGGATGCTCGGCGACGTGCAGGACGACCTGCGCCGCGACCTGCCGCAGTTCGACGTGCAGACATTGATCGGCAACACCATCGACGTGTTCCATCGCCACCCCGAGCACCAGGCGCGCCTGCTGGCCGAGCTGAAGGGCACCTACCGCGCGCAGATCCGCGTCGGCGGCCACACCATGCGCCTGATCGTCAATCCGGTGATCGACGGCGACGGCAACCGCCTCGGCTTCGTCGTCGAATGGGCCGACCGTACCGACGAAGTGGCGGTGGAAGAGGAAATCGCCGGGATCGTGCGCAGCGCAGCCGCCGGCGAACTCGGCGGCCGCGTGCGCCTGGACAACAAGCAGGGTTTCCTGTTGCTGCTGGCCGAACGGATCAATGCCTTGCTGGAGGCCAGCGGCTCCGGCCTGGCGCATATCCAGCACATGCTGCAGGCGCTGTCCGAAGGCGACCTGTCCACCCGCATCGACGCCGATCTGCAAGGCGTCTACGGCGGCATGAAGGACCACGCCAACACCACCGCCGAACAGCTGGCGACCATCGTGCGCCAGATCCAGGGCGCCTCGGATGCGATCAATACCGCCGCGGGCGAGATCGCCGCCGGCAACGACGACCTGTCGCGCCGCACCGAGCAGCAGGCCGCCAGCCTGGAAGAGACCGCCGCCTCGCTGGAGGAGCTGACCTCCACCGTGAAGCAGAACGCCGAGCACGCACGCCAGGCCAACCAGCTCGCGGTCGGCGCCGCGGCCGTGGCCACCCAGGGTGGCGAGGTGGTCGGCCAGGTGGTGGCCACGATGAGCGGGATCGAGACCTCGTCGAAGAAGATCGCCGACATCATCAGCGTCATCGACGGCATCGCCTTCCAGACCAACATCCTGGCGCTCAACGCCGCGGTGGAAGCCGCGCGTGCCGGCGAACAGGGCCGCGGCTTCGCCGTGGTCGCCAGCGAGGTGCGCACCCTCGCGCAGCGCTCGGCCAATGCCGCCAAGGAGATCAAGGGCCTGATCGACGACTCGGTCGGCCGCGTCGCCGCAGGCTCGGCGCTGGTCGACCAGGCCGGCCGCACCATGCAGGAGATCGTGTCCTCGGTGCAGCGCGTCACCGACATCATGGGCGAGATCTCCTCGGCCTCGCAGGAGCAGTACGCCGGCATCGAGCAGGTCAACCAGACCGTCACCCAGATGGACGAGGCCACCCAGCAGAACGCCGCCCTGGTCGAGGAGGCCAGCGCCAGCGCGCGTTCGATGGAAAGCCAGGCCGGCGAGCTGGCGCGTGCGGTCGCCTCGTTCACCCTGGACCAACGCCCGTCGGCCGCGGCCGGGAGCAACGTCGCCACCTTGCATCCAGGCTACAAAAAAGCCAAACACGGCCGATAGGATCGTGGGACGGGCGGAATACGCCGCCCCGCCCCATCCACCATCCTATTGTCCACACATGGCCGAAGGCATTCCCAGCGACTCCCACGAACCGTCCGCGCACGAGGCGACGGAACAGGACGACCGCTTCCTGCTGACCAATCCGCGCCAGATCCGGCAGCTGCTGCAGTCGCTGATCAACCAACGCTCGCAGGTCAGCGCGCATCTGGGCGGCCGCGACCAGTCGTTCTCGACCGCGCTGCTGGAACTGGACGAGGACAGCCTGCTGCTGGACCTGAGCGTCAACGAGGCCTGCAACCGCTCCGCCGAGCAGGCCGACTACCTGTTGTGTTTCGCACAGTTGGACAAGGTGCGCCTGCGCTTCCGCATCGCCGGCCTGGAACGGGTCGAGAACGACGGCGTTCCCGGCTTCCGCGCGCCGCTGCCCGATTCGCTGTACTACCTGCAGCGCCGCGAGCATTTCCGGCTGGAGACGCCGATCACGGAATCGCCGATGTGCGTGCTGCGCCTGGACGATGCCAGCCCACCCACCGAACTGGTGCTGCGGGTCATCGACATCAGCGCCGGCGGCGTGGCGGTGGCGCTGGTGCCCGGCCAGGCGATACCGGAGAACCGGCAGAGCTACCCGGGCTGCGTGCTGCAGCTGCCCGACGCCGATGCCATCAGGCTGACCCTGCAGGTCTGCAACATGTATCCGCACAAGCTGGCCAACGGCCAGGACACGCTGCGCGTGGGGCTGCGCTTCGCCGACCTGCCGCGCGGCGCCGACGCGGCGATCCAGCGCTACATCTTCCGCATCGAGCGCCAGCGCAGCGCGCGCAAGAGCGGGGTGCTGTCCTAGCCGACGACCAGCTGAATGCGGCCCGGCATGGCTGCCGGATCGCTAAAGTTCCGCAACCGCACGCCGATCTAGTGCAAGAGCCGCATTTCCCGTTTCCCGCCATCCCTCCGCAATCCCGTGCGCACCAGGAGCACACGATGAACGACAAGAACACCTCTGCCTCCGGCGCCACCGGCGGCGAATTCCTCAGCTTCACCCTCGGCGAAGAGCATTACGGCGTCGATATCCTGAAGGTGCAGGAAATCCGTGGCTACGACTCGGTCACCCGGGTCCCGGACGCCCCGGAGTACATCAAGGGCGTGATCAACCTGCGCGGCACCATCGTGCCGGTGATCGACCTGCGTCTGAAGCTGCGCCTGAAGGAAGCGCGCTACGACGCCTTCACCGTGATGATCGTGCTCAACGTCGAGGACCGCGTGGTCGGCATCGTGGTGGACAGCGTCTCCGACGTGATCCCGCTGAACGAGGACCAGATCCGGCCGACGCCCGAGTTCGGCGCCGCGGTGGACACCCGCTTCATCTCCGGCATCGGCACCCAGGACGACAAGATGCTGATCCTGCTGGACATCGAGACCCTGCTCGACAGCGCCGACCTGAGCCAGCACGCGCACGTCGACGAAGCCGCCTGAGCCGCTCGCGCCGCGGCCGCGCCGCGGTTGCGCACGCAATTCCCGACCCGCCGTTCATTGGCGGGTTTTTTCTTTCGGAAATGCGAACTGCTTATCACTTGCGCCGGTCAAGTTCGTCGTTACCACGCCGATAGCTGATAGGTGGCCCGATCCAGCACCTGGGCCGACCCATTCGCCCACCCCTAAAGGAGTTCCCCCCAATGAAGCCGAGCTTTCCCCTGTTGCTGGTCCTGCTGCTTGCCGCCAGCCCGAGCGCCTTCGCCCAGTCGCAGCAGATGATCCCGCCGGAGATGGCGGCCCGCTTCGTCGGCAAGGACGGCATGGTCTGCGGCAAGGTCGAGAAGGCCAAGTACGCGCAGAACTCCGAAGGCGAGCCGACCTTCCTGTACATGGGCGGCATGTTCCCGCGCCACACCTTCTCCGCGCGCATCGCCGGCGCCGACCGCGGCAAGTTCGGCTTCGCGCCGGAAACCCTGGAAGGCAAGGACGTGTGCGTGATCGGCAAGATCGAACGCGACAGCTCGCGCGCCGAGATCCAGGTCAGCGCGCCGTCCAGCCTGAAGCTGGCCACGATCAAGTAAGACGAAGCGCCGCCGCGCCGGAGCCCTCGCGCTTCCGGCATGGCGGCGCTTTTGTTTTTTTTGGTGCTTCGCCGCCGTCGTCGAACCAAGGGGAAATGCGTCCATGCAGTGGATAAAGAATCTGAAATTGATGCCGAAGCTGATGCTGGCGTTCGGTCTCGTGCTCGCCATCATGTTGATCCAGGGGCTGGCGGCCTACAACGGCCTGCACTCGCTCAACGGCGTGGCCGACGGGGTTTCCAAACAGGTGGTGCCCAGCGTGCGCACCGGCGGCGAGATGCGCGGCATCCTCGGCGAATACCGCAATGCGGCCTACCAGAGCCTGATCCGCAGCAGCGATGCATTGAAGAAGGAGTCGGAGGCGCGCAAGGTCGCGCTGGCCAAACAGCTGGAAGAGATCCTGGCCAAGTACCCGCCGATGATCGGCAGCGAAAAGGAACGCGAGATCTACAAACGCACCGTCGCCGACTGGAAAAAAGCCAGCGACTCCTACAAATCGGTCGACGAGATGCTGCAGCTGGAACTGCACGACGACGCGATCGACACCTTTACCAGCGAAACCCGCACCCTGCACAACAAGGTCGTGGCCGACGTGGTCGACCTGATCGCCGAGAACAACCGCCAGGCCAAGGTCGCCGCGGAAAACGCCAACAGCACCTACGGCAAGGCCTCGGCCACCCTGTTGGTCTGCCTGCTGATCGGCATCGCCGGCGCCGTGAGCCTGGCCTGGCTGTTCGGGCGCATGCTGGCCAACAACGTGCGCGGCGCGGTCAAGATCGCCAACGATGTCGCCGCCGGCAAGCTCGACGGACACATCGACGCCAGCGGCAAGGACGAGATCGGCGAACTGATGCAGGCGCTCAAGCGCATGCAGCAGGACCTGCGCGAGCGCACCGAGCGCGACGCGGCGGTGGCGGCCGAGAACCTGCGCATCCGCACCGCGCTGGACAACTCCTCCACCGGCATGTACATCGCCGACCTGGACTACACCATCGTCTACGCGAACCCGTCGATGCAGGGCATCGTCGACAAGTACGCCGACCATATCCGCAGCGTCGCCCCCGCGTTCGACTCGAGCATGCCGCTGGTCGGTTCCTCGCTGTCGGTGCTGGAGTACGGCAACCAGATCGACAGCCGCACCGTGGCGGCGATCGAGAAACAGGGCGTCGCCGAGCGCGAGATGGCCTACGGCCACGCCCGTATCGCCCAGATCGTCTCCAGCATCCGCGACGCGCACGGCAGCCATGTCGGCTTCGTCTGCGAATCGCGCGACCGCACCGTCGAGGCCCAGGTCGAAGAGGAAGTGGCCAAGATCGTGCAGGCCGCCGCTGCCGGCGACCTGTCCGGACGCGTGGTCACCGACGGCAAGCAGGGCTTCTTCCTGCAGCTGGCGCAGCAGCTCAACGGCCTGCTGCAGGCCAACGGCGACAGCATCGGCGAAGTCTCCAAGCTGCTGACCGCGCTGTCGCAGGGCGACCTGACCGCGCGCATGCACGGCGAGTTCGACGGCGTGTTCGCGACCATGCGCGACGACGCCAATGCCACCGCCGAGCAGCTCGCCGGCATCGTCGGCCGCATCCAGACCGCGGCGTCGAGCATCAACGCCGCCGCCGGCGAGATCGCCGCCGGCAACGACGACCTGTCGCGGCGCACCGAGCAGCAGGCGGCGAACCTGGAAGAGACCGCCGCCTCGATGGAGGAACTGACCTCCACCGTACGCCAGAACGCCGAGCATGCACGCCAGGCCAACCAGCTCGCGGTCGGTGCGGCTGCAGTCGCCTCGCAAGGCGGCGAGGTGGTCGGCCAGGTGGTCACCACGATGAGCGGCATCGAGACCTCCTCGAAGAAGATCGCCGACATCATCTCGGTCATCGACGGCATCGCCTTCCAGACCAACATCCTGGCGCTCAACGCCGCGGTGGAAGCGGCGCGCGCCGGCGAACAGGGCCGCGGCTTCGCCGTGGTCGCCTCGGAAGTGCGGACGCTGGCCCAGCGCTCGGCCAACGCCGCCAAGGAGATCAAGGGCCTGATCGACGCCTCGGTCGGCCAGGTCGCCAACGGCTCGGCGCTGGTGCGCCAGGCCGGCCAGACCATGACCGAGATCGTGTCCTCGGTGCAGCGCGTCACCGACATCATGAGCGAGATCGCGGCGGCGTCGCAGGAGCAGTCGGCCGGCATCGAGCAGGTCAACCAGACCGTGACCCAGATGGACGAGACCACCCAGCAGAACGCCGCGCTGGTGGAAGAAGCCACCGCCGCCGCACGCTCGATGGAGGAGCAGGCCGGGCAGTTGACCGAGGCGGTCTCGATCTTCCGCGTCGAGCAATCGCTGGCCAACGCACCGGCGGCGAAGCAGGCGCAGGTGCACCCGATCCGGCCGGTGGCGAAGAAGCCGGTCGCGGTGGCGTCGAGCAAGCCGGCCCCGGCCGCCCGCGCCAAGAAGTCCGAACCGGCCCTGGCCGACTCGGACTGGCAGGAGTTCTGAGGCGGCGGCGCTCGCCACCTCCCGGCACTCCCCGATCCCCGGCCCTGCGCCGGGGATTTTTTTTGCCGCGAGCTGAGGCCGTGCAGCCCCGGCCTGCGCCAGGCATGTCTCAACTTTGTCACAACCGCGCCGCTATTTGCTTCAAGATCACTCGAAGGCGCACCTCCATGTCGTATCCGTCGCTCGTCGCACGCCTGTCGGATCTGCCGCTGCGTCGCAAGTTCGTCTGGCAGACCCTGCTGCTGGGCGGAGGGATCGTGCTGTTGGCGATCATCGCCGCACGGATGCAGTACGTGGATATCCGCAATACCCGCGAGCAGGCGCTGAAGAGCCAGATCGAACTGGCGCTCGGCGTGGTGCAGGCCTATGCGGCCAAGGCCGAGACCGGGCAGATGCCGCTGGCCGATGCGCAGCGCACCGCGCTGGCCACGCTCGAGTCGATGCGCGCCCGCGACGGCGTGGACTATTTCTACGTGCACGACATGCATCCGACCATGCTGATGCACCCGACCCGTCACGACCTGGTCGGCAAGGACATCGGCGGCGTGCTGAGCGCCGACGGCAAGCCGATCTTCCGCCAGTTCGCCGCCGCGGCCGCGGCCGGCGGCGGCTATGTGGACTATCTGTGGCCCAAGCCCGGCAGCGAGAAGCCGGTCGAGAAGGTGTCCTACAACGCCCCGTTCAAGCCCTGGAACTGGGTCATCGGCACCGGCGTGTACATGGACGACGTGCAGGCGCAGGCGCTGCTGTTCACCGGCGTGATGACCGTGGCCGGCGGCGTGCTGGTGCTGATCACCTTCGGCATCAACTGGCTGATCGGCAGTTCGGTGCTGGTGCCGGTGTCGCGCACGCTGCAGGCGATCCGCGCCGTCTCCCGCGGCGACCTCAGCGTGCGCATCGACAACCCCGGACGCGACGAGACCGGGCAGATGCTGCGCGCCACCGGCGAGATGATCCAGATGCTGGAACGCTTCTCGCGCGAGACCGCGCAAATGGCGCTGCTGCATGCGGACAAGGACATCTCCCACCGCATGCCGCAGGATTTTCCCGGCGTCTACGGCGACCTGGCCAGCGGCATCAACACGATGATGTTCGAGCACCTGGACGCGATCGTCGAAGCGGTCGAGATCCTCAACGAATACGCCAACGGCGACCTGCGCCGCGATGCGCGGCGCCTGCCCGGCAGCCGCGCGGTGCTGCACGAATCGATGGACGCGGCCAAGGCCAGCCTGCTGGCGATCAACACCGAGATCAAGCGCCTGGCCGCCGCGGCCGCGGCTGGCGATTTCAGCGCCCGCGGCGACGCGGCGCATTTCCAGCACGACTTCCGGCTGATGGTGCAGGATCTCAACGCGATGATGGAGGTCAGCGACCGCAACCTGGGCCAGCTGTCCACCCTGCTGCAGGCCATCGCCGCCGGCGATCTGGGCGCACGCATGCACGGCGAGTTCCATGGCGTGTTCGCCAGGATGCGCGACGACGCCAACGCCACCGCCGAGCAGCTGGCCGACATCGTCGGCCGCATCCAGAGCGCGGCGCTGAGCATCAATACCGCGACCACCGAGATCGCCGCCGGCAACGACGACCTGTCGCGCCGCACCGAACAGCAGGCCGCCAGCCTGGAAGAGACCGCCGCCTCGATGGAGGAGCTGACCTCCACGGTCAAGCAGAACGCCGAACATGCGCGCCAGGCCAACCAGTTGGCGGTCGGCGCCGCGTCGGTCGCCTCGCAGGGTGGCGAGGTGGTCGGCAAGGTGGTCACCACCATGAGCGGGATCGAGACCTCGTCGAAGAAGATCGCCGACATCATCTCGGTCATCGACGGCATCGCCTTCCAGACCAACATCCTGGCGCTCAACGCCGCGGTGGAAGCCGCGCGCGCCGGCGAGCAAGGCCGCGGCTTCGCCGTCGTCGCCAGCGAGGTACGCACCCTCGCCCAGCGCTCGGCCAACGCCGCCAAGGAGATCAAGGGCCTGATCGACGAGTCGGTCACCCGCGTCGCCGAAGGCTCGGCCCTGGTCGATCGCGCCGGCCAGACCATGAGCGAGATCGTGTCCTCGGTGCAGCGCGTCACCGACATCATGGGCGAGATCTCCGCCGCCTCGCAGGAACAGTACGCCGGCATCGAGCAGGTCAACCAGACCGTCACCCAGATGGACGAGGCCACCCAGCAGAACGCCGCCCTGGTCGAGGAGGCCAGCGCATCGGCGCGGGCGCTGGAAGAAGAAGCACGCAGGCTGAGCGAGGCCGCGGCGGTGTTCCGGCTCGACGGTGCGGGCGGTACCGCTGCGCCGGCGCCGGTTCGCGCCGCGGCGGTCGCGCCCTCGCGTGCGCCGTCGCGCCCGGCGGTCGCCAAGCCGGCGCCGCGCCAGGCGGCGGCCAAGCGCGCGGCAGCGACCGAGGCGGACTGGGCGGAGTTCTGAGCGCGTCGCGGCATTCGGCCGGATAAGCCGACTTGCACCACAGTTCATTCGGCCCCGGACGCAAGCGATCTCAAGCGGCACGCGTCACAGTCGATATTGGATTAACGATAGGTGAATGCAAGCAGTCACCGTGTCGCCATCGCCGCCGCTTCCGGAGCATGAGATGCCACGCCATACCGATCTGAAATCGTCCCTGGTCGTTTCGCTGCTGTGCATGCTCGGCTGCGCCGCGGCGATCGGGGTAGCGCAGCTGAGCACCCGCCCGCTCGACGAGTCGCGCGAGCACCTGCTGCAGTTGCAGACCCGGCAGGCGCCCTCGGCCATGGCCTTGCGCGAACTGCGCGCGCAGCTGGCGGAATTGCGCCTGTACCAGCTGTCGCTGATCGCCGCGACCGGCAATACCGCGGACGTGGCCGACTACGACCGGCGCATCGAGCAATCGCTGCGCGGCGCGCGCAAGCAGGTGGCGCTGTACGTCGCCACCGCGCCGAGCGACGAAGAACGCCGCCGCTTCGCCACCGTCCAGGCCGAGCTGGATGCCTATCTGCAGCTGCACCGGCAGATCGGCGCCGCGGTGCATGCCGGCGACCGCGATCGCGCCAGCCAGCTGTCCACGCAGCAGGCGCTGCCGCAGCGCCGGGCATTGTTTGCCCTTGAGGAACTGGGCCGCATCAACGCCCGCCACGCGCTGCTCGCCGACCCCGACGCCCCCGCCTACGCCACGCGCTAGCCCAGCCGCAACGCCATCGTCTTCGACCAATCTGCTGCACGGACACGTCAATGAACTTCTTCAAACAACTGAAAATCCGCGACAAGCTGATCTTCGCGTTCGCCCTGACCACGCTGCTGACCGTGATCCTGGGCGCGTTCACCTATTCGCGCACCACCATGTCGATGGCCGAGCTCAAGCGCATCGAGGTCGACTGGGTGCCGGCCACGCAGGCGCTGGCGGAAGTGCGCGCGCAGCTCGGCGAGTTCCGCACCTACGAACTGGCGCAGATCGCGCGCGCCAACGACCCGGAAGCGATGGCCGACTATTTCAAGCGCATGCAGAAGGTGCGCACGGAAGTGGCGAAGAACCAGGCCATCATCGAGAAGGTGATGCTGGGGAAACAGCAGGCGCAGATGTACGCCGGGGTCAAGGAAAAGCTGGATGCCTACCTGCACACCAACACCCTGATGGGCGATGCGCTGCGTGCCGGCGACGTCGCCACCGCGCAGACCATCTCCGACAAGCAGTCGCGGCCGCTGCGGCGCGAGCTGTTCGAGCGGATCGTGGCGCTGACCGAGTACAACGTCGCCCAGCTGAACCAGGAAATGGACACCATCAATGCGCAGCTGTCGCGCACCAAGCTGCTGATCCTGAGCCTGCTCGCGCTGACCATCGGCGCCGCATCCAGCGTCGGCTGGCTGATCTCGCGCGGCATCGCGCGGCAGCTCGACGCGGCACGGCAGCTGTCGCAGGCCATCGCCCGCGGCGACCTGGACAGCGCGGTGCGCAGCCGCTCCAGCGACGAGGTCGGCCAGCTGATGGGCGACATGCTGGACATGCGCGGCCGCATCCGCGAGGTGATCGACGCGCAGAACCAGATGGCGCAACGCCACGAACAGGGCACGATCAGCTACCGCATGGACGAGTCCGCCTTCCCCGGCGACTACGGGCACATGGTCAAGGCCACCAACGACCTGGTCGCCTCGCACGTAGCGGTGAAGTTGCGCCTGGTGCAGATCATCCAGCGCTATGCGATCGGCGACCTGTCCGACGACATGGAACGCCTGCCCGGCGAGAAGGCGGCGCTGACCGAGGCGATGGACACCGCCAAGGCCAACCTGAGCGCGATGAACGACCAGGTCAAGCAGCTGGCCGAAGCCGCCGCCGCCGGCGACTTCAGCGCCCGCGGCGACGCCGAGCGCTTCCAGTACGACTTCCGCACGATGGTGCAGAACCTCAACGCGATGATGGAAGTCAGCGACCACACCCTCGGCAAGCTGTCGCAGCTGCTGCAGGCCATCGCCGCCGGCGACCTGAGCGTGCGCATGCACGGCGACTTCCATGGCGTGTTCGCCAGGATGCGCGACGACGCCAACGCCACCGCCGAGCAGCTGGCCGACATCGTCGGCCGCATCCAGACCGCCGCGGCCAGCATCAACGTCGCCTCCTCGGAAATCGCCGCCGGCAACGACGACCTGTCGCGGCGCACCGAACAGCAGGCCGCCAGCCTCGAGGAAACCGCCGCGTCGATGGAAGAGCTGACGTCCACGGTCAAGCAGAACGCCGAGCACGCACGCCAGGCCAACCAGCTCGCGGTCGGTGCCGCCGCGGTCGCCTCGCAGGGCGGCGAGGTGGTCGGCCAGGTGGTGGCCACGATGAGCGGCATCGAGACCTCCTCGAAGAAGATCGCCGACATCATCAGCGTCATCGACGGCATCGCCTTCCAGACCAATATCCTGGCGCTCAACGCCGCGGTGGAAGCCGCGCGTGCCGGCGAACAGGGCCGCGGCTTCGCGGTGGTCGCTAGCGAGGTGCGCACCCTCGCCCAGCGCTCGGCCGGTGCGGCCAAGGAGATCAAGCATCTGATCGACGACTCGGTGAGCCGCGTCGCCGAGGGCTCGGCGCTGGTCGATCGTGCCGGCCAGACCATGCAGGAGATCGTGTCCTCGGTGCAGCGCGTGACCGACATCATGGGCGAGATCTCCGCCGCCTCGCAGGAGCAGTCGGCCGGCATCGAGCAGGTCAACCAGACCGTCACCCAGATGGACGAAGCCACCCAGCAGAACGCCGCGCTGGTGGAAGAAGCCACCGCCGCCGCGCGCACGATGCAGGCGCAGGCCGGCCAGCTCAACGCCACCATCGCCGAGTTCAAGCTGGACACGCACGGCGGCGCGGCGACGGCGCAGGCCGTGGCCGTCGCGGCGGCGGTGCCTGCGGTGCGGGCCAAGCCGCGGCCGGTGGCGTCCGCGCCGCGTCCGCCGGCGCGCATCCGCAGCGTGGCCGGCACGCCGCGTGCGAGCGCCGCCGAAGACCAGTGGCAGGAGTTCTGACCCCGGCGGCGGCGACAGCGGCGGCGGCCACGCCTCCTTCCGGCGTCAATTTCACCCGGCGCCGGCCGATAACACGATAGACCGACCACCGCTGCGAGCCATGGCCACTCCAACGTCTTCCCTGCCCCATCCCGGTTCCGACAACCGCGACTTCGAATTCAGCGATCGCGATTTCAAGCGGGTCTGCGACCTAATCTACCAGAAGGCGGGCATCGCCCTGGCCCCGGCCAAGCGCGACATGGTCTACGGCCGCCTGTCGCGGCGCCTGCGCACGCTGGGCCTGCGCTCGTTCCGCGACTACCTGGACTGGCTGGAGCGCGACGGCGGCGACGAGTGGGAGGCGTTCACCAATGCGCTGACCACCAACCTGACCTCGTTCTTCCGCGAGCCGCACCACTTCGAGCGCCTGCGCGAGGAGCTGCAGAAACACGCCGCCTCGGCGCCGCTGAAGATCTGGTCGTGCGCCTCCTCCACCGGCGAGGAACCCTACTCGCTGGCGATCACCGCCTGCGAGGCGTTCGGCACGCTGGCCCCGCCGGTGCGGATCCTGGCCACCGACGTGGACACCCAGGTGCTGGCGACCGCCTCGCGCGGCGTGTACGCGGTCGAGCGCATCGCCAGCCTGGATCCGGCGCTGAAGCGCAAGTATTTCCAGCGCGGCAGCGGCGCCAACGAAGGCCAGTGCCGGGTGGTGCCGGCGCTGCGCGAGCTGCTCGAGTTCCGCCAGCTGAACCTGCTGGAGCCGCGCTACGACGTCAGCGGCCCGTACCTGGCGCTGTTCTGCCGCAACGTGATGATCTATTTCGACAAGCCGACCCAACGTGGCATCCTGTCGCGGCTGATCCCGCACCTGGACGACGAAGGCATGCTCTACACCGGCCATTCGGAGAACTACCTGCATGCGGCCGACCTGATCCAGCCCTGCGGCCGCACGCTGTACCGTCGCGCCGCCAAGGCACGCGCATGAGCGCCGCCACGGTGGTCGCCGACCAGGTGATGCGGTATCACGACGCCCGCTTCCAGACGATCGCGGCCAAGCTGCTGCCGACCCAGTACCTGGTGGTGGACGACGACACCGCGCTGACCACCATCCTCGGCTCCTGCGTGGCCGCCTGCATCCGCGACCCGCTGCTGAAGATCGGCGGCATGAACCACTTCATGCTGCCCGACGGCCAGGCCGGCGACGGCGCGCCGGCGCGCTACGGCAGCTATGCGATGGAAGTGCTGATCAACGACCTGCTCAAGCGCGGCGCCAGCCGCAGCCGCCTGGAAGCCAAGGTGTTCGGCGGCGGCAACGTGCTCAAGGGCTTCACCAACAATCCGGTCGGCACCCGCAACGCCGAGTTCGTGCTGCAGTACCTGAAGGCCGAACACATCCCGGTGGTGGCCGAAGACCTGCGCGGCATCCATCCGCGCAAGATCTGGTTCTTCCCCGGCACCGGCCGCGTGGTCGTGCAGCGCCTGCCGCATGCGCACGAGGAAGCCGAAGTCGCCGCCGCCGAATCGGCGGTGCGTGCCCGCCTTGCCAAAGCTCCGGTCACCGGGGCCGTGGAGTTGTTCGAATGACCTCAGAATCCCCTTGCCGCGTGCTGATCGTCGACGACTCCGCGGTCGTGCGGCAGATGTTGACCGAGATCCTGTCGCGCGCGCCCGGCATCGAGGTGGTCGGCTCGGCCGCCGACCCGATCCTGGCCCGCGAGAAGATCAAGCGGCTCAATCCGGACGTGATCACCCTGGACGTGGAAATGCCGCGCATGGACGGCCTGGCGTTCCTGGAGAACCTGATGCGGCTGCGGCCCACCCCGGTGGTGATGATCTCCTCGCTGACCGAGCGCGGCGCCGACACCACGCTGCAGGCGCTGGCGCTGGGCGCGGTCGACTTCATCTCCAAGCCCAAGCTCGACGTGGCGCGCGGCCTGGAGGAATACGCCGAGGAAATCATCGGCAAGGTCAAGGCGGCGGCCAAGGCCAAGGTCCGCGCGCTCGACCGCCCGGCCGCGCCGCGCCCGGCCGGCGCCGCCGTGGCCGCACCCAGCGCCGTGTCCACGCTGAAGTTCCGCACCACCGACCGGCTGATCGCGATCGGCGCGTCCGCCGGCGGCACCGAGGCGCTGCGCGTGGTGCTGGAAGGCATGCCGGCCGACGCGCCGGCAGTGGTGATGACCCAGCACCTGCCGGCCGGCTTCAGCACCGCCTTCGCCGACCGGCTCAACCGGCACTCGGCGATGGCGGTGCGCGAGGCCAGCGAGGGCGAGGCGATCCTGCCCGGCCACGCCTACCTGCCGCCCGGCGGCAAGCACCTGCAGGTGGTCCGCGACGGTGCGCGCTGGCGTTGCAAGATCGACGACGGCCCGCCGGTCAACCGGCACAAGCCGGCGGTGGACGTGCTGTTCCAGTCGGTGGCGCGCAACGCCGGCGCCAACGCGATCGGCGCGGTGCTGACCGGCATGGGCGACGACGGCGCGCGCGGCCTGCTGGAAATGTTGCAGGCCGGCGCCAGTACGCTGGTCCAGGACGAAGCCACCAGCGTGGTCTGGGGCATGCCCGGCACCGCGTTCCGGCTTGGCGCCGCACAGGAGGTATTGCCGCTGGACCGGATCGCCGAACGCCTGATCGCCTTGTCCAACCAGGCCCGCTAGCCCATGCCGCGCCAGCGCGTCCGCACCCCGAACGCGCCTGGCGACGCCGTTGCCGCCACGGTTCCGTGCCTGGCCCGGCTGACCGATTCCGAACAGGCCCTGCTGAGCTGCCTGCAGCAGGCGCCGGACGGCGTGGTGGTGATCGACGCGCACGCCCGCATCCTCGCCTTCAACCAGACCGCCGAGGCGCTGTGGGGCCTGGCGCAGGCGCAGGTGCTGGGGCGTGCGCTCGGCGAACTGGTGCCCGAGGAGGCGTGTGCGGCATTCCTGGCCAGCTGCATGCGCCCGCGCACCGGCACGCCCGGCGACGGCGACGGCTACGAACTGCAGTTGCCCGGCAACGACGGCGTGCAGCGCTGGGTGTCGGTGAGCGCGGCCACGGTGCCGCAGGAAGCGGCGCCGCTGTATGTGGTGTTCGTGCGCGACATCAGCGCCGAACGCGAGCGCGACGCCAAGATGCGGCTGCTGTCGCTGGCGCTGGACCGCAGCGACAACGCCATCGTGGTGTGCGACCCGCAACTGGCCATCCTGTACGTCAACGCCGGATTCGTGCACATGTTCGGCTATGCCGCCGAGGAGGTGCGCGGGCGGCTGCCGAGCAGCGTCCTGCCCGGCGCCGGCACCGACATGCAGGCGGTGCGGCTGGTGCGCGAGCGCGTGGTCAGCGGCGTGGGCCACCAGACCGATCTGCTGGTCTACCGCAAGGACGGTTCGCCGCTGTGGACCACGCTGATGGCCAATCCGATCGCCGATGCGAGCGGCGGCATCCAGCACTACGTGGTGTCGTTCACCGACATCACCCAGAGCAAGATGCACGAGATCCTGCACAAGAACGTGCTCGACGCGCTGGTCCGCGAACAGCCGCTGGTCGACGTGGCCACGCTGATCTGCAGCGAGGTGGAGCGCATCGCCCCGCAGCTGGTGGCCTCGATCATCCGCGTCGATGGCGAGGGCCGGCTGCATGCGCTGGCCTCGCCGAGCCTGCCCACCGCCTTCAACGAGACGGTCGAAGGCATGCGCGTGGGCCCCAATGCCGGCGCCTGCGGCGCGGCGATCTGGCGCGGCAAGCAGGTGCTGGTGCGCGACGCCGCCACCGACCCGCTGTACGCCGACTACCGCCCGCTGGTGCAGCAACTCGGCCTGGGCAGCTGCGTGGCCAGTCCGATCAAGTCCAGCGGCGGGCGCGTGCTCGGCAGTTTCGCGCTGTATTACCGCGAGACCTGCGAGCCGCGGCCCTGGCACCTGCGGCTGATCGAACTGTGCCTGCACCTGTGCGCGCTGGCGCTGGAGCGCGAGCAGACCAAGGCGCGCGTGCACCAGCTGGCGTTCTACGACTCGCTGACCGGCCTGCCCAACCGGGTGATGTTCAGCGCCCGCGCCGAGCAGGCGCTGGCCGCCGCCGAATACCACGAGTCGCCGGTGGCGATCCTGTTCGTCGACATCGACCGCTTCAAGCGCGTCAACGAGACCCAGGGCCATGCCGCCGGCGACGGCCTGCTGCGCGACATCGCCCGGCGCCTGGGCGAAACCCTGGGCGCGGCCGACCTGATCGGCCGCCAGGCCGGCGACGAGTTCGTGCTGATGCTGCCGCAGTGCGGCGCCGAGCAGGCCGCCGGCGTGGCCGAACGCGTGCTGCTGGCGCTGGCCGAGCCGCTGGTGGTCGGGCACGTGACCCTGCACCCGGGCGCCAGCATCGGCGTGGCCATGTTCCCCGACGACGGCCGCGACATCGAGACCCTGCTGCGCCACGCCGACCTGGCCATGTACCGGGCCAAGAACGAAGGCGGCGGCAGCTTCCGCTTCTTCAGCGCCGACATGAACCGCATGGCGCAGGAACGCGTGGCGATGGAGACCGCGCTGCGCGAGGCGCTGCGCCGCGACCAGCTGCAGCTGCACTACCAGCCGCAGCTGTACAGCCAGTCGCCCTACGCGCTGTACGGCGTGGAGGCGCTGCTGCGCTGGCAGCACCCGCACCTGGGCGACATCTCGCCGGCGCGCTTCGTGCCAATGGCCGAGGAATGCGGGCTGATCGACGAACTCGGCCATTGGGCGCTGCGCCAGGCCTGCCGGCAGATGTCCGACTGGCGCCTGCGCGGCGTGCGGGTGCCGCGCGTGGCGGTCAACCTGTCGGCCAGCAACTTCGCCGACGCGCAGCTGCCCGCGCGCGTGGCCCAGGTGCTGAGCGCGCACGCGCTGGCGCCCAGCGACCTGGCGCTGGAGATGACCGAGAGCGTCATGCTGTCCAACGCACCGGCGGTGCTGGCCAATCTGCGTCAATTGCAGGCCAGCGGCGTGCGCCTGTCGCTGGACGATTTCGGCACCGGCTATTCCAGCCTCAGCCATCTGCACCAGCTGCCGGTCAACGAACTCAAGCTGGACATGAGCTTCGTGCGCGACCTGGAGCACAGCGAGACCGCGCGCGCATTGACCACCTCGGTGCTGCGCATCGGCGAGAGCCTGCGCCTGCACACCGTCGCCGAAGGCGTCGAGACCGAGGCGCAGCGGGCCTTCCTGGCATCGCTCGGCTGCGACGTGCTGCAGGGCTTCCTGTTCGCGCCGGCGTTGCCGGCGGCGGTACTGGAACGCTGGCTCGACGCGCACCAGGCCGACGCGAGCCGGTAACCGCGCCAACCGGACCCGGCGACAGGCCCGAGCCGCGGATCCCGGCACAAATATTGCTTGATCCATCGCACAATTTTCCCCACTCCCCCCGCAATGCCGATCCGCTTCCTGTTGTCGCTGCTGCTGTTGTCCGCCAGTGCCGCGCTCGCCGCGCAGACGCTGCGGCCTGCCTATCCCGAGGTGGTGCGTCGTTTCTCCACCCACGACGGCCTGCCGCAGAACTCGGTGAACGCGATCGTGCAGGACCGCGACGGCTTCCTGTGGCTGGGCACGTTCGGCGGACTGGCACGCTTCGACGGCAGCGACTTCCGCGTCTACCGCAGCCTGGCGGGCAGCGGCCCGTCCAGCGACCGCATCCTGCAACTGCTCGAGGACGCGCGCGGCCAGCTGTGGATCGGCAGCGAGGACGCCGGCGTCAGCGTGCTGCGCGACGGCCGCTTCCGGCGCCTGGACGTGTGCGGCGGCCGCTGCCTGATCCGCCGCTTCGTCGCCGCGGCCGACGGCAGCATGTGGGTGCTGAGCAGCGCCGGCGCGTACCGGGTCGACGCGCGCACCCTGCGCACCCTCGAGCACCAGCCGCAGGCACTGGAGGTGAGCGCCGCGGTCGGCGGCGACGCACAGCTGTATCTGGGCGGGCAAGGCCTGTGGCGGCTGCACCAGGGACGCCGCGAGGCGCTGCCGCTGCCGGCCGGGGAAACCCGGGTCGGTTTTCTCTACAGCGAAGGCAACGTCCTGTGGGTGGGCGCCGGCGCGGCCCTGCACCGCTACGACACGGTGCGCCGGCAGTGGCTGCCGGCGCCGGCGGCGGTGCGCGGGGTGCAGGCGCTGGCCCGCGATGCGCAGCAACGCCTGTGGGCGGTCGATGTCGATGGGCACGTGTTCCGCGACGACGACGATGGCGGCGGCCTGCGTCCGCTGGCGACCCCGGCGCTGCCGGCGTCGCACAGCCTGCTCGCCGACCGCGACGGCAACCTCTGGCTCGGCAGCAACGCGCGCGGCCTGCTGCGCATCGCGCGCTCGCGCATCGGCCTGCTCAACGACCCGCGGCAGGGCCTGGACCTGCCCGGCCTGCCGGTGGTCGGCGACGGCAGCGGCGGCCTGTGGCTGGGCACCGTGTGCGGCGGCCTGCAGCACTGGGACGCGCCCAGCGGGCGCCTGCGCCGCTGGTCGCTGCAACGCGTGCTCGGCAACGAATGCGCGTGGTCGCTGCACCGCGACGAGGCGGGCGGACTGTGGATCGGCACCGTCGACGGCAGCGTCGGCTACCTGCCGCCCGAGGCGCAGGACGACCGTGCGGCCCGCGACAGCGACGCCTACCGCAGCCAGGCGCTGCGGCTGGTCGCGCGATGGCCGGACCAGTTGCCGATCCGCGCCCTGTATCGCACCGCCAAGCACAAGCTGCTGGTCGCCGGCGGGCACGGCGTCTATGCCATCGCGGTCGGTGCCGGCGGCGAGACCGGCGCGCCGCAGCCCATCCCCGGCCTGCCCGGCAGCGTCAGCCTGATCCAGCCGGCGCAGCAAGGCGGGCTGTGGCTGGCCGGCGGCGAAGGCGTGGTGCGCTGGCGGCGGCAGCAGGTGGTGGAACGCTGGAACACCGCCAACGGCCTGTCCAGCCGGTTCGTGCGCTCGCTGTACGAACAGCCCGACGGCACGCTGTGGATCGGCACCTACGGCGGCGGCCTCAACCGCATCGGCAACGGCCGCGTGCAGCGTTTCGATCGCGGCAGCGGCCTGTTCGACGACGTGGTCTCGTGCATGGTCGCCGACGCGCGCGGCGGGCTGTGGCTGAGCGGCAACCGCGGCATCTCCCTGCTGCCGCCGGAGGAACTGGCCAAGGCCGCCGCCGGCCGCCAGGAACTGAGCGCGATCGGCTTTTCCGAAAGCGACGGGCTGGAGCCGGCCGAGACCAACGGCGGCGGCCAGCCGGCATGCCTGCGCGACGCCGCCGGCAAGCTGTGGTTCCCGCTGATTTCCGGCTTCGCCGAGATCGATCCGCTGGCCCTCGGCGGCCGCCGCGCGCAGGCGCCGCCGGTGCGGATCCAGTCGCTCGACATCGGCGGCCGCAGCGTGCCGCTGACCGCGGGGCTGCGCCTGCCGCCGCACAGCCACGACATCGAAGTGGGTTTCACCGCGATCAACCTGAGCGCGCCGGAAAAGACCCGCTTCCGCTACCGGCTGACGCGCCCGGGGCAGGATCCGGCGTGGACCGACATCGGCGCGCAGCGCAGCCTGCACTTCCCGCTGCTGCCCTGGGAGGACAGCACCCTGGAAATCATCGCGCGCAGCGATACCGGCGCCTGGTCGACCACGCCGGCACGGCTGCGCTTGCGGCAGCCGTTGCCGTGGTACCTGTCGCCGCTGGGCTGGGGCGTGGCGGCGACGGCGCTGCTGGCGGCGCTGCTGCTCGGCTGGCGCGTCCACGACTACCGGCTGCGCCGCCAGCGCGACCTGCTGGCGCAGCTGGTGCGCACCCGCACCCACGAACTGGAGCAGGCCAACCGCCGCCTCGCCGACCAGGCGCAGCGCGACCCGGTCACCGGCATCGCCAACCACCGCCACTTCGTCGAAAGCCAGCAGCGGCTGTGGGCGCAGATGCAGGCGCAACAGCGGCCGTTGTCGCTGCTGATGATCGACATCGACGAGTTCAAGCGCTTCAACGACCACTACGGCCACCTCGCCGGCGACGATTGCCTGCGCATGGTGGCGCTGGCGATGGCCGCGCAGCTGCGCGACGACGGCGTGCTGGCGCGCTACGGCGGCGAGGAATTCGTGGCGCTGCTGCCCGGCTGCGACAGCGAGGCCGCGCACGCGGTCGGCGAACGCCTGCGCCAGGCGGTGCTGGGCTGCGCGGTGGCGCACGCCCCCGGTGCGCTGCACCCGCTGGTGACGGTCAGCATCGGCTGCGCCAGCAAGTGGCCGAGCGCGAGCCGCTCGAGCACGCGCCTGACCGACCTCGCCGACCAGGCCCTGTACCGGGCCAAGCAAAACGGCCGCAACCGGGTCGAGAGCGCCTGAGTGGGCATGTGTTGGCGCAAGCGTGCTGGCCTCGCCAAGCTCCCGCGGCACGGTTTTTCCAGTCGCCGGGCGTGGCGGGAAAGCCGCCGGCATCGTGCAGTCGGGACTGAAGTCCCTCCCACAACTGCCACCAGATCGCCGTGCCGAGTCCCCTGTGGGAGCGACTTCAGTCGCGACGAACGAAGCGGCACGCCTTGCGCGCCAGGGTACCTCAGCACCGACGCTGCAGCCCGCAGCGTGCCAGCGCGCGCCTGCGCAAAGCATCCTGGCCGCCCGAACGCATCAGGCCCCTGCAACGAACCAGACCCACGCGCGATCGTCCAGCGCCCATCGCGCTCGCGACACCATGCAATCGATGCGCGACGCCGCAAACGAAAAAGCCCGGCATCGCCGGGCTTCCTCGTTGCCATGTCCGACCGCCTGGATCAGGCGGCGACGGTCTCGGCCACGTCCTGGTATTCCTGGATCTGGTCGAAGTTCATGTAGCGGTAGATCTGCTCGCCGCTGGTCTTGATCACGCCCACGTCGGCCATGTACTCGTCCTTGGTCGGGATGCGGCCCAGGCGCGAGCAGATCGCCGCCAGTTCCGCCGAGCCCAGGTACACGTTGGTGTTGCGGCCGAGGCGGTTGGGGAAGTTGCGGGTGGAGGTGGAGAACACCGTGGCGCCCTCGCGCGCCTGCGCCTGGTTGCCCATGCACAGCGAGCAGCCCGGCATTTCCATGCGCGCGCCGGCCGCGCCGAAGGTGCCGTAGTGGCCTTCCTTGGTCAGCTCGGAAGCGTCCATCTTGGTCGGCGGCGCGACCCACAGGCGGGTCGGGATGTCGCGCTTGCCTTCCAGCAGCTTGGCCGCAGCGCGGAAGTGGCCGATGTTGGTCATGCACGAGCCGATGAACACCTCGTCGATCGCCGCGCCGGCGACCTCGGACAGCGTCTTGACGTCGTCCGGATCGTTCGGGCAGGCCACGATCGGCTCGTGGATGTCGGCCAGGTCGATCTCGATCACCGCCGCGTACTCGGCGTCGGCATCGGGCTCGAGCAGCTGCGGATCGGCCAGCCACTCCTCCATCTTCTTGATCCGGCGGCCCAGGGTGCGCGCATCGGCGTAGCCTTCGGCGATCATCCAGCGCAGCAGGGTGATGTTGCTGGTCAGGTATTCGATGATCGGCGCCTTGTCCAGGCGCACCGTGCAGCCGGCGGCGGAACGTTCGGCCGAGGCGTCGGACAGTTCGAACGCCTGCTCCACCTTCAGGTTCGGCAAGCCTTCGATCTCCAGGATGCGGCCGGAGAAGATGTTCTTCTTGCCCTGCTTGGCCACGGTCAGCAGGCCGTCCTTGATCGCGTACAGCGGGATCGCGTTGACCAGGTCGCGCAGGGTCACGCCCGGCTGCATCTCGCCCTTGAAGCGCACCAGCACCGATTCGGGCATGTCCAGCGGCATGACCCCGGTGGCCGCGGCGAACGCGACCAGGCCGGAGCCGGCCGGGAACGAGATGCCGATCGGGAAGCGGGTGTGCGAGTCGCCGCCGGTGCCGACGGTGTCGGGCAGCAGCATGCGGTTGAGCCAGCTGTGGATCACGCCGTCGCCCGGACGCAGCGATACGCCGCCGCGGGTGGAGATGAACTCCGGCAGGGTGTGGTGGGTCTTGACGTCGACCGGCTTCGGATACGCGGCGGTGTGGCAGAACGACTGCATCACCAGGTCGGCGGAGAAGCCCAGGCAGGCCAGGTCCTTCAGCTCGTCGCGGGTCATCGGCCCGGTGGTGTCCTGCGACCCCACCGAGGTCATCTTCGGCTCGCAATAGGTGCCCGGGCGCATGCCCTGGCCTTCCGGCAGGCCGCAGGCGCGGCCGACCATCTTCTGCGCCAGCGAGAAGCCCTTGCCGGTATCCGGCGGCACCATCGGCAGGCGGAACAGGTCCGACGGCGGCAGTCCGAGGAACTCGCGCGCCTTGGCGGTCAGGCCGCGGCCGACGATCAGCGGGATGCGGCCGCCGGCGCGCACTTCGTCGAACAGCACGTCCGACTTCATCGCGAACTCGGCGATCACCTGCCCGTCCTTCAGCGCCTTGCCGTCGTACGGACGCAGCTCGACCACGTCGCCGTGCTCCATCTGCGACACGTCCAGCTCGATCGGCAGCGCGCCGGCGTCCTCCATGGTGTTGTAGAAGATCGGCGCGATCTTCGAGCCCAGGCACACGCCGCCGAAGCGCTTGTTCGGAATGAACGGAATGTCCTCGCCGGTCCACCACAGCACCGAGTTGGTCGCCGACTTGCGCGAGGAACCGGTGCCGACCACGTCGCCGACGTAGGCGACCAGGTGGCCCTTGGCCTTGAGGTCGGCGATCGCCTGGATGGGGCCGCGCTTGCCGTCTTCTTCCGGCACGAACGCGGCGCCGTCGCGCTTGTTCTTCAGCATCGCCAGCGCGTGCATCGGGATGTCCGGGCGCGTGGTCGCGTCCGGCGCCGGCGACAGGTCGTCGGTATTGGTCTCGCCCGGCACCTTGAACACGGTGATGGTCAGGCTCTGCGGCACTTCCGGCTTGCTGGTGAACCATTCGGCCTGCGCCCAGCTCTGCAGCACCGCCTTGGCGTGCGCGTTGCCGGCCTCGGCCTTTTCCTGCACGTCGTGGAACGCATCGAAGATCAGCAGCGTGTGCTTCAGGCCTTCGGCGGCGACCGCGCCGAGCTCGGCGTTGTCCAGCAGCTCGATCAGCGGATGGATGTTGTAGCCGCCGAGCATGGTGCCGAGCAGTTCGGTGGCGTGGGTGGGCGAGATCAGCGGGGTCCGCTCGGTGCCGAAGGCGAGCGCGGCCAGGTACGAGGCCTTGACCTTGGCCGCGTCGTCGACGCCGGCCGGCACGCGCTGGCTCAGCAGTTCGACCAGGAACTGTTCCTCGCCGGCGGGCGGGTGCTTCAGCAGCTCGACGACCTCGGCGGTCTGCTGCGCGCTCAGCGGCAGCGGCGGGATACCGAGCGCGGCGCGCTCTGCAACGTGGTGGCGGTAGGCTTCCAACATGCGGGTTCTCCGGGAATTTCGGTAGGGATGAGCGGTAAACGGATGAGCGGGGTCAGGCCGGCTTGGGCACGATGATCTTCAGGCCCTTGAAGTAGTCGCGGAAAAAGCCGTCGTCGCGGGTGATCAGGCCATCGCATTGCAGCAGCGCATGCGCGCCGATCAGGAAATCGGCCACCACCCGCTCGCGCCGGCCGCCGCGGGCGCGGAAGCGGCGCTGCATCTCGCCGGCGCGCAAGGCCGACTTGGCCTCCAGCGCATTGAAGCGGATGCTCATGTCCTCCAGCACCGACAGCGCCTCGGCGCCGTCGCGCAGCGCGCTGCAGACCTCGGCCAGGACGATGTCGCACACCACCACCGGGCCGGTGCTCAGGCACTGGCGCAGGCAGGCTTCGGTGGCGTCGGCCTGCGGGCCGTCGGCCAGCAGGTCCACCAGCACCGAGGAGTCGATCGCGATCATGCCTTGGCGTCGGGTTCGAACGGATCGCCGGGCGCGCGGCCGCGGATCGCACGCATCGCCTCGTCGGTACTGGCGAAACCGTCGAGCTTGAAGCGGCCGCGCGCGCGCGAGATCGCATCGTCCACGCTCTTGCGCAGGATGATGCGGCCGCCGTCCAGTTCCACCTTCAAAATAGTGCCCTTGCTCAGCCCCAGCGCGTCGCGCACGGCCTTGGGCAAGGTGATCTGACCGCGCTCGGCGACGGTGGCTTCCATGGACGGGCTCCGCAAGGTATGCACGAATTTTACATACTTCAGGCGTCATACTCAAGCCTGCATACAGTGCCGGTAACACCATCCGTACACACTGAATCGGTCAGAATGACCGCAGTCCCTACAGCCGCGACGCCATAGGAGTTCCGTGATGAGCGATTCTTTTTCCACCCGCACCTCGCTCGAGGTCAACGGCAAACGCTACGCCTACTACAGCCTGCCCAAGCTCGCCGAGCGCTTCGACATCGGCCGCCTGCCCTACTCGCTGAAGATCCTGCTGGAGAACCTGCTGCGCCACGAAGACGGCGGCATCACCGTGGGCCAGGAGCACATCGAGGCGGTGGCCACGTGGGACCCGAAGGCCGAGCCGGACACCGAGATCGCGTTCATGCCGGCGCGGGTGGTGCTGCAGGACTTCACCGGCGTGCCGTGCGTGGTCGACCTGGCCGCGATGCGCGACGCGGTGGTCAAGCTCGGCGGGCGCCCGGAGCAGATCAATCCGCTGATCCCCTCGGAGCTGGTGATCGACCATTCGGTGCAGGTGGACGTGTTCGGCAAGGCCGACGCGCTCGACCTCAACGGCAAGATCGAGTTCCAGCGCAACAAGGAACGCTACGGCTTCCTGCGCTGGGGCCAGAAGGCGTTCGACAACTTCAAGGTGGTGCCGCCGAACACCGGCATCGTGCACCAGGTCAACCTGGAGCACCTGGCGCGGGTGGTGATGACCGGCGAGCGCGACGGCGAGGCGATCGCCTATCCGGACACGGTGTTCGGCACCGACAGCCACACCACCATGATCAACGGCATCGGCGTGCTCGGCTGGGGCGTGGGCGGCATCGAGGCCGAAGCGGCGATGCTCGGCCAGCCCTCGTCGATGCTGATCCCGCAGGTGGTCGGCTTCAAGCTGACCGGCAAGCTGCCCGAAGGCGCCACCGCCACCGACCTGGTGCTGACGGTGACGCAGATGCTGCGCAAGCACGGCGTGGTCGGCAAGTTCGTCGAGTTCTTCGGCGAGGGCCTGCAGCACCTGCCGCTGGCCGATCGCGCCACCATCGGCAACATGGCGCCGGAATACGGCGCCACCTGCGGCATCTTCCCGGTCGACGCCGAATCGCTGACCTACCTGCGCCTGTCCGGGCGCAGCGAGGAACAGATCGCGCTGGTCGAGGCCTACGCCAAGGCGCAGGGCCTGTGGCACGACGCCGACAGCCCGCACGCCGCCTACAGCACCACGCTGGAGCTGGACATGGGCCAGGTCAAGCCGTCGCTGGCCGGCCCCAAGCGACCGCAGGACCGCGTGCTGCTGGAAGACATGCAGCGCAATTTCCGCGACAGCCTGGTGCCCTTCGCCGAGGCGCGCAACAAGCGCCACAGCGACGCCAAGCAGGAAGACCGGCTCAAGAACGAAGGCGGCGGCGGCACCGCGGTCGGCGCCAAGGCCTCGCAGGCCGAGACCAGCGCCGACAGCGGCGCCGGCTGGCGGCTGCGCGACGGCTCGGTGGTGATCGCCGCGATCACCTCCTGCACCAACACCTCCAATCCGGCGGTGATGCTCGGCGCCGGCCTGCTGGCGCGCAACGCCGTGGCCAAGGGCCTGAAGGCGCAGCCGTGGGTCAAGACCTCGCTCGGGCCGGGCTCGCTGGTGGTCACCGACTACCTGAAGAAGGCCGGGGTCATGGACGACCTGGAGCGACTCGGTTTCTACGTGGTCGGCTACGGCTGCACCACCTGCATCGGCAACTCCGGCCCGCTGCCGGACGACGTGTCGGCGGCGATCGCCAAGGACGACCTGGTGGTGGCCTCGGTGCTGTCGGGCAACCGCAACTTCGAAGGCCGCGTGCACCCGGAAGTGAAGATGAACTACCTGGCCTCGCCGCCGCTGGTGGTCGCCTACGCCATCGCCGGCACCACCGACATCGACCTCACCCACGAGCCGCTCGGCACCGGCAGCGACGGCCAGCCGGTGTACCTGCGCGACATCTGGCCGAGCAACAAGGAGATCGGCGACACCATCGCCGCCACCGTCGGCCCGGAGATGTTCAAGCAGAACTACGCCGACGTGTTCAAGGGCGACAGCCGCTGGGCCGCCATCGCCTCGCCCGACGGCGAGCTGTACGCCTGGGACGCGGCCTCCACCTACATCAAGAACCCGCCCTACTTCGACGGCATGACCATGCAGGTCGGCAGCATCGACGACGTGCACGGCGCGCGCGTGCTCGGCCTGTTCGGCGACTCGATCACCACCGACCACATCTCCCCGGCCGGCAACATCAAGAAGGACTCGCCGGCGGGCCGCTTCCTGCAGGAGCGCGGCGTGCAGCCGGCCGACTTCAACAGCTACGGCAGCCGCCGCGGCAACGACGACGTGATGGTGCGCGGCACCTTCGCCAACATCCGCATCAAGAACCTGATGTTCGGCGGCGAAGAAGGCGGCAACACGCTGTACCGCGGGCCGGACGGCGCGCAGCCGGAGAAGCTGGCGATCTACGACGCGGCGCTGAAGTACAAGGCCGACGGCGTGCCGCTGGTGGTGATCGCCGGCAAGGAATACGGCACCGGCTCCTCGCGCGACTGGGCGGCCAAGGGCACCAACCTGCTCGGGGTCAAGGCGGTGATCGCCGAAAGCTTCGAGCGCATCCACCGCTCCAACCTGGTCGGCATGGGCGTGCTGCCGCTGCAGTTCCTGGACAACGAGAACGCGCAGTCGCTGGGCCTGGACGGTTCGGAGGTGTTCGACATCACCGGGCTGCAGGACGGCGCCAGCAAGCGCGCTACCGTGGAGGCGAAGAAGGCCGACGGCAGCGTCAAGCAGTTCCAGGTCAAGGTGCTGCTGCTGACGCCGAAGGAAGTGGAGTACTTCAAGCACGGCGGCCTGCTGCAGTACGTGCTGCGCCAGCTGGCGGCGCGCAAGGCGGCCTGAGGCCGGTCACGGCGCACGGCGTCCTGCGCGGGCGCCGTGCGCCCGCATGCAGGTGCACACGGCGCGCGCGCCGCTTGCGCATCGGCACGACATTTCGAAGTGCGGGTCCCTACCCGCCAGACCGATCGCATCGAGGCACCCCGTTCACCGGACGGGGCGATTGCCGTTCGACACGCACGCAGCACTTGCGACGCTACGGCGCCGCACTCCATTGCGCATGCCGCAGCCGCCAGCGGCCGTCCTGCTCGCGCCAGCCGGTGACCACTTCGTAGCGCTGCATCCGCTCCGGCAGCAAACGCGCGTCGCCGCCGCTGACCACCGCGTCGAAACGCACCGTGGCGTCGTCGCCCTGCAGCGCGATCGACAGCGGCCCGGTGTTCACCCCGATCCGCGCATTGGCCAGGAATTGCGCGCGCAACAGGTTGTGCAGCGCAGCACGATCCATCCCCGCCTCGCCCGCGAAATCGTCGGCCACGCCGGCCATCGCATCGCGCAGGCGGTGTTCCTCCACCGCCTCCTGCAATGCGGCCATGTCCTTGCGCAGCCGCTGTTCCGCCGAATCGCGCTGGCAGCCGGGCAAGGCCAGCAGCAGCGCGCATCCCCAACCCCACGCCAACGGCTGTCGCATCGGGATTCCTCCTCGGCTTCGCCTTTTCCATGCGGAACGGTATCCTGCCACTCGCCACGCCGCAGCGTTGCGTCGGCGTGCGGCAGCATTCCACACGAGGGGGGAGTACATGAGTCAGGAACGTCCGTGGTTGCAGAGTTATCCGGCCAGCATTCCCGCCGAGATCGACGTCAACGAGTACCGATCCGTCGCCGCCGTGTTCGAAACCTCCGTCGCCAAGTTCGGCGACCGCCCGGCCTACTGCAACTTCGGCAAGACCCTGACCTACCGCGAGGCCGGCGAACTGGCGCGGCACTTCGCCGCCTACCTGCTGGGCGAGCTGCAGCTCAAGAAGGGCGACCGCGTCGCGCTGATGATGCCCAACTGCCTGCAGTACCCGATCGCCACCTTCGGCGTGCTGCTGGCCGGCATGACCGTGGTCAACGTCAATCCGCTGTACACGCCGCGCGAACTGCGCCACCAGCTGATCGACTCCGGCGCCAGCGCGATCGTGGTGATCGACAACTTCGGCAAGACCGTGCAGGAGGTGCTGGCCGACACCCCGCTCAAGCAGGTCATCACCACCGGCCTGGGCGACATGCTCGGCTTCCCCAAGGGCGCGCTGGTCAACTTCGTGCTGAAGTACGTCAAGAAGCTGGTCCCCGACTACGACATCCCCAACGCGGTCCGCTTCCGCGACACGCTGACCCTGGGCCGGCTGCACACGCTGCCGCAATTGGACATCGAGCCGGACGACATCGCCTTCCTGCAGTACACCGGCGGCACCACCGGGGTGGCCAAGGGCGCGATGCTGACCCACCGCAACCTGGTCGCCAACATGCTGCAGGCCGGCGCCTGGATCGCGGCGACCGGCAAGCTGGAGGAAGGCAAGGAAGTCATCATCACCGCGCTGCCGCTGTACCACATCTTCGCGCTGACCGCGAACGGCCTGGTGTTCATGAAGCTCGGCAGCCTCAACCACCTGATCAGCAATCCGCGCGACATGCCCGGCTTCGTCAAGGAGTTGAAGAAGACCCGTTTCACCGCCTTCACCGGGGTCAACACGCTGTTCAACGGCCTGCTCAACACGCCCGGCTTCGATCAGGTGGATTTCTCGGCGCTGAAGTTCACCCTGGGCGGCGGCATGGCGGTGCAGCGCGCCGTGGCCGAGCGCTGGAAGCAGGTGACCGGAGTGACCCTGGTCGAGGCCTACGGCCTGACCGAGACCTCGCCCGCCGCCTGCATCAACCCGCTGACGCTGAAGGAATACAACGGCGCCATCGGCCTGCCGATCCCGTCCACCGACGCCTGCGTGAAGAGCGACGACGGCCAGACCATGGCGCCCGGCGAGGTCGGCGAGCTGTGCATCAAGGGCCCGCAGGTGATGAAGGGCTACTGGCGGCGCCCGGAGGAAACCGCCGGCGCGATCGATGCCGACGGCTGGCTGCATACCGGCGACATGGCGCGGATGGATCCGCAGGGCTTCTTCTACATCGTCGACCGCAAGAAGGACATGATCCTGGTGTCGGGCTTCAACGTGTACCCGAACGAGGTCGAGGACGTGATCGCGATGATGCCCGGCGTGCTGGAAGTGGCCGCGGTCGGGGTGCCGGACGAGAAATCCGGCGAGGTGGTCAAGGTTGTCATCGTCAAGAAGGACCCCAACCTCACCGCCGAGGACGTCAAGGCCCACGCCCGCGCCAACCTGACCGGGTACAAGCACCCGCGCATCGTCGAGTTCCGCAAGGAACTGCCCAAGACCAATGTCGGCAAGATCCTGCGGCGGGAATTGCGCGACAGCTCGCCGAACGCGTAGCCGTTTCGTCCGCATGGGCCGCCGCCCATGCCTTGAGGACCCAAGCCCCGTCCCGCGGGGCGGATCGGGATCGGCGGCACCCTTGCCGCCGCATGACATCCAGGCTCACAGCAGCCCCGCGAAAGCCCCGCAGGCGTGCCTCTCGCGCCTTTCTCGCGGCCGGCCATTCCTCCGTTTGCGTAGGTGTAGCATCGGCTCGCGCGCCGCTCAGCTTGCAGTAGCGCACGTCGTTTCGCCGCCAACCAAACACCGAGGAAATCCCATGAACGTTGAGAAACGCTTCTTCAACTCCAGCTACGCCACTATCCGTGTTGAATCGAGCGCCGATGGCAACGCGCATTGGATGTTCATGCACAACGATACGTCCGACGGCTCGCGCCCGTGCTTCCGCGACGACTTGCTCGACGATATGTGGAGCTTCACCAATGCCATCACCGCGGGCGGAGCCGGCGCACTGGAGCGCAGGCAGCTGCGCCACTTCGTCCTGGCCTCCGATGCAAGCGTCTTCAACCTGGGCGGCGACCTGGAGCTGTTTACCCGGCTTATCCGCCTGCGCGACAGGAGCGCCCTGCTGGCCTATGCCACACGCTGCGTCGAGGGCGTCCACACCCTGCATACCGGGCTGGGCGGCGACGTGCGCACGATCGCGCTGCTGCAGGGCGATGCCCTTGGGGGCGGCCTGGAGATGGCATTGGCCTGCCACACCATCGTTGCGGAGGAAGGCGTTGGCATGGGCCTGCCGGAAGTCATGTTCGGCTTGTTCCCGGGAATGGGCGCGTACTCGTTCCTGTGCCAGCGCGTGCCTCCGCAACTGGCGGAGAAAATCATCCTGGAAGGAACGGTCTACAGCAGCGAACAGATGCACGCGCTCGGGCTGGTCGACATCCTGGTGCCCAAGGGCCAGGGAAAGGCCGCGGTCGAAGAGCTGATCCACAACCAGCAACGCAACAAGCTCTCCTATCTGGCGATGAATGCCGCGCGCAGGATTTCGCGACAGGTTCCACTGCAGGAGCTGATGGCGATCACCGAGGTCTGGGTGGATACGGCGCTTGCGCTCGACGACAAATCGCTGCGCATGATGGATCGCCTGGTGCGGGCGCAAACACGGCGTGCGCAGGGAGTTGCCGCCTCTGCATAGAGCCATGGACCGGAGGGGGCCGGCCCGGCGTAGCGCCGGGCTTTCCCTCAGCGAAGTTCGTTGCCGTCCTGCCTGCCGCTTTGCAAGGCGCGCAGGTCCAGCACTTCCCTGCCCTCGGTCAGACTGGCGTTGAGCGAGGCGAGGCACTGCCGCCACTCGCTGCGCATCTGCCATTCCGCCATTCGCATCAATTCGCCGCCAAGGCTGGCCATCTTCACCAGCCCCAGGTTGCTGGCCACGCCCTTGATCGCATGGGCATGCTCGCGCAGGCGCTCCCAATTCTCGGTCTCGCCCGCCAGTTGCATTCCGCCCAGGCAACCATCGGCATCGTTGAGGCACTGGGAAATGAATTCGCGCTCGAAGCCATCGCCCATGCCCAATCCGGCCAGCTCGTCCAGCACGGAAGGATCCAGCACCCCCTCCGCGTCGATCCGCTGGCGCGGTTGCGCCTCGGACGGCCGCAGCCTGCCGTCGGTCGCAATATCGGTCAGCGTGTCCAGCAGCTTCGACGCCACCACCGGCTTGGCCAGGAAGGTGTGCGCTCCGGCCTGCTCGCAGCGATGGATCGACTCCGGGGTGACGTCCGCACTGAGCACCACGACCGGCGTACGCGGCCGGCCCGCCTGCATGATCCGCAACTGCTTGAGCATGTCCAAGCCGCTCATGCCAGGCATGTGCAGATCGACGATGACGGCATCGAATTCGGTCTCGGCGAGTGCGTCCAGCACCGCTTCGGCGCCATCGAGGCAGATCGCCCGATGTCCGGCCTTCTGCAGCAGCCGCTGCAGCACCATGCGGTTCGCGGCATGGTCGTCGGCAACCAGGATGCGCATGCTGCGAACGCGTGCACGGTGACGCAGGAACGGATCGGTAAAGGCGATGATATTGCCGCTCGGCGAACCGGCTTCTTCGACAGGGCCATCCGCGGGCACCGTGGACAGCGGCGACGCGGTCGCCGCCTCGAACGGCAACTCGAACCAGAAGCGGCTCCCGCGCGGCGGATTCTCCTGGTAACCGATGCTGCCGCCCATCGCTTCGACCAGCCCCTTGGCGATCGTGGTGCCCAGGCCTGTTCCCTCGTAGCGGCGCGCCAATCCCACGTCGGCCTGCTCGAAGGCCTCGAACAGCCGCGGACGCATGGTCGGCGGCACGCCGATGCCGGTATCGACGATATCGAAGCTCAACCTGGACGGCTCGCCCAGATCGTTGCGCTGGATCCGGACGCGGATATCCACGCGTCCCATGTTGGTGAACTTGATCGCGTTGCCGGCCAGGTTCAACAGCACCTGACGCAAATGACCCGAATCGCCACGCAGGTGGTCGGGAACATCGGCCGCGACCTCGAGGTGATAACCGAGCGCCTTGGCCCGTGCCTGCGGCTGCAGGATCAAGCCGATCTGCGCCATCGTCTCGCGCAACGAAAAATCGTGTTTCTCGGTCCGCAGCTTGCCCGCCTCGATGGCGGAGATATCCAGCACCTCTTCCACCAGCGACAACAGGCTGCGCGCCGACGCCTGGATGGTGCCCACGCACTCGCGCTGCTCCGCGTCCAGTTTGGTGGTGGCCAGGACCTCGGTCATGCCGGACAGGCCGTTCAACGGGGTGCGGAACTCATGGCTCATGTTGGCGAGGAAACGGCTCTTGGCCTCGCTGGCGCGCCGCGCCTCGGCGGTCGCCTGGGTCAACTGCCGCAGCAGCCCCGACAGGTACATGGGAATGGCGATGAGGCCGGCCCACAGCCCGGCGCTGAGGGTGAGGTTCTCGCGCCAGTAGCCGTTGAGCAGGACCACGCAGCCGAAACTGATGCAGGCCGACACCACGGCGCCGATCAGGTAGCGGTTGCCGTAGCGCAGGCCGTTGCCGACCGTGACCCACATGATGATGACGTACAGCCAGGCCAGCGGTTCTCCCTGCAGGATCATCGCCACCGTCATCAGGCCGTAGTCGGTCACCATGCCGATGATGCGGCGGACGTTCGACGGCCCCGGCCGGGCCAGAATCGCCGCGAACAGGGCCAGGCCGACGAGGACGCCCACCCCGCTCATCAGCACCGAGGTCAGGTACACGTCGGGAGCGAGATAGCCCAGCTTTTCCGCCACCGTCATGCAGACGATGACGCCAAGGAAGATGGCCACCCGGATCAGGGTCTGGCCATGCTCGGTGTCCGTACGCTGTCGCAATCGGCTCCTGATCCACTCCAGCCTTTGGTTCACGGGCTCACCCCCGGCCGGATCGACGCGGTCGAAAAGCGCTCGCAGATCATGTGCAACTGCTCGCGCCCGCGGAACAGCGCGTCCACGCAACGCGGGTCGAACAAACGGCCGCGTTGCGCGTAGAGATAGGCGAGGGTCGCATCCATGGTCCAGGCTTCCTTGTAGGGACGCGGCGAGATCAGCGCGTCGAAAACGTCGGCGACCGCCACGATCCGCGCCTCCAGCGGGATCGCTTCGCCGACCAGTCCATCGGGGTAACCGCTGCCATCGTAACGTTCATGGTGGCGCAGCGCGATCAGCGCGCCGACCTGGATGAAGCGGTTCTGGCTGCCGCTGAGCAGTTCGTAGCCGATGCGCGGGTGCATGCGCATCACCGCCATCTCCTCCTCGTTCAGCTTGCCGGGCTTGAGCAGGACCGCATCGGGAATGGCGATCTTGCCCATGTCGTGCAGGCTCGCGGCCATTTCGATGACCCGCACCTCGTCCTCGGACAGGCCCAGCTGCTCGGCGATCAGGCCGGCCACATGGGCCATGCGCTCCAGGTAGGCGCTGGTCCCGGCGTCGCGGTACTCGATCGCCCGCGCCAGCCGCGACAGGGTCTCGCGTTCGCGCTCCTCCACCTCGCGCATGCTGGCCAGCAGGCGCTGCTCCAGCGACATCGCGCGTTGCTTGATGTTCTCGCTCTGCAGGCGCAGCTGCAGCAGGTTGTGGCAGCGCGCGCGCAGTTCGCGCGGGCGGATCGGCTTGACCAGGAAGTCGATGACGCCGGCTTCCAGCGCGGCCTGGCGGATCGGTTCGTCGCCGACCACGGTGATCAGGATGATCGGAATGTCGCGGTGCTTGGGCAGGCGCCGCAGCCGCCGCGCGAACTCCAGCCCGTCCATGCCCGGCATGCGGTAGTCGAGCAGCAACAGGTCGACCTTGCCGGCCTCGCACCAGGCCAGGGCGGCCTGCGAGTCGCCGAAGTCGCGGACGGTGAGTTCCGGGGCGATGTCCTCGATCACGTGGCGCAGCATGGTGCGCGCAGACGTCTGATCGTCGACGATGACGATGTTCAAGCGATTGTCCGCCCCCTCCGCCCAGTCCGGGCGGTCGCTGCTGGAGGATACTCCGGACAGGCTCATGCTGGCATCTTGCATCTGCGATCCTCTCGCCCACGGGCATCGGGCTGTTGAGACAACAACGGGAAACGCTCCGGCGCCGGCCACGCCGGCCCCACCGCCTCACTTCCGCTTGCTAGCCAACCGCTCGCTTGCCGACGCCCGATACAAGAACCCCATCCCAAGGCCACCGCCGCCCTGGGCTAGATTAAGCCTCCGGACGCATGTACGGGAACAGCAGCACATCACGGATCGAACCGCTGCCGGTGAGCAACATTACCAGCCGGTCGATGCCGATGCCCAGGCCGCCGGTGGGCGGCAGGCCGACCTCCAGCGCGCGGATGTAGTCGGCGTCGAAGTGCATGGCCTCGTCGTCGCCGCCCTCCTTCGCCGCCACCTGGGCTTGGAACCGGGCCGCCTGGTCTTCCGGGTCGTTGAGCTCGGAGAAGCCGTTGGCGATCTCCTTGCCGTTGATGAACAGCTCGAAGCGGTCGGTATAGCCCGGCTCGGTGTCGCTGGAGCGGGCCAGCGGCGACACCTCGACCGGGTGGTCGGTGATGAAGGTCGGCTGGATCAGGGTGTGTTCCACGGTGGCCTCGAAGATCTCCAGTAGCAGCTTGCCCCAGCCGTAGGACGGCTTGGTGCGGATCTTCAGCCGCTCGCAGTGGCGCAGCAGCGCGTCGCGGTCGGTGCAGTCGGCGGCGCTGATCTCGGGGTTGTGGTGGCGCACCGCCTCGTCCATGCGCCAGCGGCGGAAGGCCGGGGCCAGGTCGATGTCGGCGCCGTCCCAGTGCACCTGGGTGGTGCCGAGCACCTCCCGGGCCACGTCGCGGATCACGTTCTCGGTCAGGTCCATCACTTCGTGGTACGTGGCGTAGGCCTCGTACAGCTCCATCATGGTGAATTCGGGATTGTGCCGGGTACTGACCCCTTCGTTGCGGAAATTGCGGTTGATCTCGTAGACCCGTTCCAGGCCGCCGACCACCAGCCGCTTCAGGTACAGCTCCGGCGCCACGCGCAGGTACAGGTCCAGGTCCAGCGCGTTGTGGTGGGTGGTGAACGGCTTGGCGGTGGCGCCGCCGGGGATGTAATGCATCATCGGCGTCTCCACTTCCAGGAAGCGGCGCGCGTCCAGCCAGGCGCGCATCGCGCGGATGATCTTGGAGCGCTTGACGAACACCTCGCGCGCCTCCGGCGACACGATCAGGTCGACGTAGCGCTGGCGGTAGCGCTGCTCCACGTCGGACAGGCCGTGCCACTTGTCCGGCAGCGGGCGCAGCGCCTTGGTCAGCAGCCGCAGCGCGGTGGCCTTGACCGACAGCTCGCCGGTCTTGGTGCGGGTCAGCCCGCCCTCCACGCCGATGATGTCGCCGATGTCCCAGCCCTTGAACGCGTCGTAGGCCGGGCCCAGCGCATTGGCCTGCAGGAACAGCTGGATGCGCCCGGACTCGTCCTGCAGCTGCACGAAGCTGGCCTTGCCCATCACCCGCTTGGCCAGCAGGCGCCCGGCCAGGCGCAGGCTGCGGCCCTCGGCCTCCAGCGCCTCGGCGCTCCAGCGCTCGGCGTCGGCGAACTCGGCCTGCAGGTCGCCGGCGTAATCGTTGCGGCGGAAATCGTTCGGATAGGCCACGCCCTGCGCGCGCAACGCTCCCAGCTTGGCGCGGCGTTCGGCGATGAGGCCGTTCTCGTCGACGGGAAGGGACGGCGCGGGGGTCTGCTCGGTCATGGGGATGGGTACGCGGAGAAGAAGGGAAAGGATGCAGCAGGATGCGCGCGCTGCGCCGCGCGGGCGGCCTCCGCCCTGGCGGGCGGAGGCCGGCGGTTCAGGCGTCGCTGCGTTTGGCGCCGACTTCCAGGCCGGACTTGAGGCTGGCCTCGACGAATTCGTCCAGGTCGCCGTCGAGCACCTTCTGCGTGTCGGTGCGTTCGATGCCGGTGCGCAGGTCCTTGATCCGGCTCTGGTCGAGCACGTAGTTGCGGATCTGGCTGCCCCAGCCGATGTCCGACTTGGTCGCCTCGACCGCGTCGCGCTCGGCGTTGCGCTTCTGGATCTCCAGCTCGTACAGCTTGGCGGCGAGCATCTTCATCGCGTTGTCGCGGTTCTGGTGCTGGCTGCGCCCGGTCTGGCAGGCGACCACGATGCCGGTCGGCACGTGGGTGATGCGCACCGCCGACTCGGTCTTGTTGACGTGCTGGCCGCCGGCGCCGGAAGAACGGTAGACGTCGGTCTTCAGGTCGGCCGGGTTGATGTCGATGTCGATGTTGTCGTCCACTTCCGGCGACACGAACACCGAGGTGAAGCTGGTGTGGCGGCGGTTGTCCGAATCGAACGGCGACTTGCGCACCAGCCGGTGCACGCCGGTCTCGGTCTTCAGCCAGCCGTAGGCGAAATCGCCTTCCACGCGCAGCGTGGCCGACTTGATCCCGGCCACTTCGCCGCCGGAGACTTCCATCAACTCGGTCTTCCAGCCGCGCGACTCGCACCAGCGCAGGTACATGCGCAGCAGGATCTCGGCCCAGTCCTGCGCCTCGGTGCCGCCTGCGCCGGCCTGGATGTCGACGAAGGCGTTGCTGGCGTCCATCTGCCCGGAGAACATGCGCTGGAATTCCAGCTTCTCCACGTGCGCCTGGAAGCGCTCGACATCGGCGACCACCGCCAGCGCGGTGTCCTCGTCGTCCTCGCTCTCGGCCAGCTCCAGGAACTCCAGCGCCTCGTTCAGCCCGTCGAGCACGCTGGCGATGCCGCCGACGGTCTTCTCCAGGTTGGCGCGTTCGCGGCCCAGGCCCTGGGCGCGCTCGGGGTCGTTCCAGACATCGGGGCTTTCCAGCTCCCGGGTCACTTCCTCCAGGCGTTCCTTCTTGACGTCGTAGTCAAAGAAACCCCCGGAGCGACAGCACCCGATCGGACAGATCGGCGATGCGGTGGCGGATGGGATTGAGTTCGATCATGGTCGGTATTCCGGCAAACAAGAGCGCGATTCTAGCAATTCCGGCCGCCGCGCCACAGCGCGCGGCGGCGGCCCGCCCGGGCCGGGCACCGTGCCGATCATTCGGCGAGCGTCGCCTCGCCCTCCCCGGCCGCCGCGCGCAGGGCGGCGCGGTAGCGGCGGCTGCACGGCACATGGCTGCCGTCGCGCAGGTGCACGCGCGCCTCGCCGGTCTCCAGCGGTTCGATCGACACCACGCAGCCCAGGTTGACGATGTAGCTGCGGTGGATGCGCACGAACCGCGCCGGGTCCAGCCTGGCCTCGATCGCGGCCATGGTGCTGCGCAGCGGGTAGTCGTGGCCGCGCACGCGCAGGTTGACGTAGTTGCCCGAGGCCTGCAGCCATTCGATATCGGCGGCGGCGACCAGGAAATCGCGGCCGAGCTTGCGCACCAGGAAGCGCTCCGGGCGCTCCAGCGACTCCACCGGCGGGCCTTCGTCGGGCGCGCCGAGCAAGGCCGCCTCGCCCTGCCAGCGGCGCAGCAGGAAGCGGTACATCTCCACGCACAGCAGCATCGAGGCCAGGCTGCGCACGTCTTTCAGGTACTCGTAGGCCAGCCCCTGCGGCCACGGGCCGAAGTCGTAGTGCAGGCCCTGCAGGCGGTACACCGCGCTGCGGATCGCGACCATGCCCAGCACGTGCAGCACCGACAACGCGACGCTGCCCAGCGCATAGGCCGGCAGCCGGCGCCGCCAGTTGTCCCAATGCAGCGGATAGCGCCGGGTCAGCAGCACCAGGATCGGCACGATCAGCAGGAACATCAGGCCGCTGGACCATTCCCACAACGCCGGCTCCCAGGCGGCGAAATGCAGCCCGTTGCGGCGGATGTCGATCAGCACGGTGATGCTGTTGGCGATGCCGTTGACCAGGGTGAGCGCGACCCAGAAGCCGATCTCGAAACCGCGCCGCCACGGCAGGAAACGGGAATAGACGCTGGGGCTTGGCGATTCGGACATGGCGCGCATGGTAGCGCGCCGGCCATTGCGCAATGGCCGTCGCGGCGATGCGGCGGCGCGCTCAGCGCACCTCGAACTCGCCGACCAGGATCGTCTCCTTCCTGTCCTTCAGCCGCAGCGTCACCTGCTGGTCGCGCTGCGTGGCGCCGCCCCAGCCGGTGCTCAGCTGCAGGTGCAAGGTGGTGGCGCCGGTGACCAGCGGCTGGCGGTCGCCGAAGAAGTTCGCCTCCACCTTGTACGTGCCCGGCTTGGCCCGGCGCAGCGAGAACTCCTCCGGCCCGTAGCCGCCGGTGAAATCCTGCGACAGCTGCCCGCCCTGGTAGGTGGCGCGGTGCGCGTAGTAGCAGCGCTCGCCGTTGGGATCGGTCACCCACAGGTCCATGTCGCTGTTGTCGCTGTCCCAGTTCAGCACCACGCGCAGGTCCAGCGGCAGGTTGCGCAGCAGGCGCGGGTCGACGAAACCGGTCTGCAGCGGGCGCGGGGCCTGCGCCACGATCGCGTTCAACTCGTTCAAGGCGATCAGCGCCACGCCGTCGAAGCGGGTGTCCCAGTCGCGCGCGACGACCTGGTACAGCTGTTCGATCGCCGCCTGCCGGTCGCCGCGTGCGGCATAGGCCAGGCCCAGGTCGCGGAAGCTCTGCGGCTCCTCTTCGCCCAGCCGCAGCACCTGCTCGAACACCGGCACTGCCAGGTCGGCGCGGCCGGCCTGCAGCAGCCGGTAGCCGAGCACGCGCAGCACGTGGCGGTTCTCCAGCTGCAGCTCGGCCAGGTTCGACAGCACGCGCAGCGCCAGCTCGCGCTGGCCGCGTTCGAACAGCACGTCGGCCACGTCGAGGTAGAACGCCACGCTGTCGGCATGCGCGGCGCGCTCGCTCAGGTACAGCGGATAGACCTCGTCCGCCGCCGCGGCACGCAGGCGCCGGGCATAGGGCGAATCCGGCCGCCAGGGCTGCAGGGCCAGCGAGATCGTGGTGGCCGCAGGCGCGCTGGCACGCGCATCGGCGTTCCTCGCATAGCCATCCGATGCCGCAACCGCGCCGCTGACGGCCACTGCATCCAGCGCAGCAGACTCTGCCGCTGGCATCGGCGCGGCGGGTGCCGGCGGCGCCATGGCCATCATCGGCGCAGGCCGCGAAACGCCGTCCCGCCGCTGCCGGCTGGAATCGCGCCCCTCGCCTTGCGGCTTGGCCGGCGGCGGCGCGTTCTTCGGGAACGTGCGCTGCCACCAGGCGATGCGCTGCGCGAAATCCTCGGCGACGCGGTCGATGCGCTGCCTGCGCTGCTCGCCCTGCTCCTGCTGGCGCTGCGCCTGCGCGCGCGCGACCGCCTCGCGCAGCGCCGGCGGCGGCGCGATGGCGTAGCGCACGTAATCGTCGACGTTTTCCAGCACCAGCAACGAGGTATCGGCGCTGACCAGGCCGAAGCGGCTGGCCAGCTGCTGGCGGCGCTCGGCATCGCCGAGCGGATCGGCCGCCAGGCTGCGCAACATGGCCCGCGCCCAGGCGCCGGGCACCAGGTCGCCGGGCACCTCGCTGGCGCCGCGCAACGGAAGACTCAGGCGGCGCGTGCTGGCGGCGGTGGCGATTTCCAGTTGCAGCATCGCATCGGCCGCGAGCAGGCGCCCGGCGATGCGCAGATAGCCGTCGTCGGCGTAGCGCGAATCGGCGACCAGATCGGCCACGCCCTCGCCCTGCAGCGCCACCAGTTCGCCGCCGCGCTGCAGCAGCCGTTCGCTGGCCTGCTGCACGCCCTGCATGCCATGCACCTCGATCAAGCGGCCGCCACGCGCTTCCGCCGACGCCGCCAGGCGCGCGGCATCGGCGTGGGCGCCGGCCGAATCGATCGCGTACAGGCGCTGGCCCGGCGCCAGCGCCGGCAAGGCCTGCGCGCCGTAGTTGCCCAGGCCATCGCTGAACAACAGATACTCCTGCACCTGCGCCGCCGGCCGCCAATCGCCCAGCGCGCTGGCGCCGTCGGGCTGCAGGCCCCGCAGCGTGGCCTGCAAGGCGCTCCAGTCGCCATCGCGCACCTGGAACCGGCGCGGCGCCTCGGCGCGGTCGCGCAGCACGATCAGGTCCACCTGGGCGTTGCCGAGCGCGGCGAAATAGCGCTGCAGCAGCGCCAGTTCCGCGGGAATATCGCGCTGCCGCGCCGAACCGGACGCGTCCCACAGCAGGCCGATGCGCTGCGGCAGCGGGCGTGCGCCGTGCAGGTCGGCGATCGGCACCAGCGCCTGGAAATAGCGCTGGCCGTCGTGGCGGCCGATCGCGACGCGCGGATCGTTGGTCGTGCGCAACGACAGCGCCAGTTCCTTCGGCAGTTGCGACGGGGTACCCGACCAGTCCGCCGCATAGCCGCCAGGCGTCGGCAGCAGGCGCAGGCCTGCAGGCAACGCCGCGGCCTCGATCGGCGCCGCCTGCGTGCTCAGCTGCAGGCGCAGCGCCTGGGCGCTGGCCGCATAGCCCAGCGGCAGGCGCCACTGCCAGCCCGCCGCGCTGCGCGGCAGCGATTCGCGATAGACCAGGCGCACGCGGCGGCTGCCGTGCGCGGGAATCGGGTACAGGCGCAACTGGAACTGGTTGCCGGCGGTCTGCTCGACCAGGCCCGGGTCCACCCCGCGCCGCTCGATCGCCTCGAACACCTGGCGCCCGCGCGCCTTCGGCACCGGCACCGCATCGCGCATCTGTCCGTCGATATCCAGCGCGAAACCGCTGATCTGCTGCCCGTCGCGCAGCGGGAATGCCAGCTGCCCCTCCAGCACCCGCGCATTGGGGTTGAAGAACAGCAGCTCCACCGTGGTCTCGGCCAGGCCGGCCGCGGCATGCGCGCTCACCGTCGCCGAGCGCAGTTCGACCGGGCGTTCGCCCTGGTCGGTCTGCAGCAGCGGCGCGAGGAGCTGCCGCTGCGGCGCGGATTGCGCCCAGGCCGGCACGGCGGCGGCCAACGATAACGACAACAACAGCAAGCACAGGCCTTTGCGCGCGATGGACGGCATGGATCACTCCTCGATGGGACGGTACAGCTTGAACGCGCGGTACCGCGTTGCGGGGTTAGCGCGCGGCTGTTTTCCCTTCTCCCCTTGGGACCATGGCTCCCTTTTGGGGGGAAGGTGCTCCGAAGGGCGGATGAGGGTACGGGCGCACGCCTCCTGCATCCGAACTCAGCGAGTCGCTTTCGCGCCGTACCCTCACCCCAACCCCTCTCCCGGAGGGAGAGGGCCATGTGCGCATGGCTGTTCCCTTCTCCCCTCGGGACCATGGCCCCCTTTTTGGGGGGAAGGTGCTCCGAAGGGGAGGATGAGGGTCCGGGCGCAAGCCTCCTGCACCCGAACTCCGCGAGACGCTTCAAGCGACACCCTCACCCCAACCCCTCTCTCCCGAGGGAAGAGGGGCTAAGCCAGGCTCTGGCAGTGCTCCACCACCAGTTGCACCGCCTCGCCGCCGCGGTAGTCGTCGGCGACCAGGCGGTAGGCGATGTGCACGCGGCGGCCGGGTTCGCTGCCGTGCCAGCCGTTGAAGTGGATCGCGTTCAACGCGTCGCCGCGGCCGGCGCAACGCAGGCTCAGCTTGAGGTGGCGCTCCTTCAGCACGCGCCACTGCAGCACCTCGAACTCGCCGTCGAACAGCGGTTCGGGGAAGCCCTGCCCCCATGGCCCGGCCAGGCGCAGCGCCTCGGCATGGCGGTGGTCCAGCTCGTGCGGATCCAGCGCGCCGTCGCTGAGCAGTTCGGCCTGCAGCAATTCCGCGTCCAGGCTGGCCAGCGCATGTTCGCGGAACAGTTGCTCGAACTCGGCCAGGGCGTCCTGGCGCAGGCTCAGCCCCGCCGCCATCGCATGGCCGCCGAACTTGTCCATCAGCCCGGGCCGGCGCGCCTCCACCGCCGCCATCGCGTCGCGGATATGGAAGCCGGGAATCGAGCGTGCCGAACCGCGCAACTGCGCGCTGCCGGGCTCGGCCGGGGCGAAGGCGATCACCGGGCGATGCAGCCGGTCCTTCAGCTTCGAGGCGACCAGGCCGATCACGCCCGGATGCCAGTCGGCATCGAACAGGCACACCGCCACCGGCGGCGCGTCCGGCGCGGCCAGCAAGGCCCGCGCCACGGTGGCCTCGGCCTCGTCGGTCATCTGCTGCTGCACGGCGCGGCGCTCGCCGTTGATCTGTTCCAGCGTGGCGGCGATCTCGCGCGCCTGCCGCGGGTCTTCGCACAGCAGCAGCTCGATGCCCAGCGCCATGTCCTCCAGGCGCCCGGCGGCGTTGAGCCGCGGCGCCAGCGCGAAGCCGATGTCGCCGGCGCTGAGCCGGGCCGGGTCGCGGCCGCTGGCCTCGATCAAGGCGCGCAGGCCGACGCAGCCGTCGCCGCGCTGCAGGCGGCGCAGCCCGGCCGCCACCAGCGCGCGGTTGTTGGCGTCCAGCGGCACCAGGTCGGCGACGGTGCCGACCGCGACCAGGTCCAGCAGCACCGTCAGGTCCGGCGCCTGCGCCGCGAACGCGCCGCGCTCGCGCAGGTGCCGGCGCAGCGCCAGCAGCACATAGAAGATCACCCCGACGCCGGCCAGCATCTTGCTCGGGAACGCGTCGCCGGCCAGGTTCGGATCGACGATCGCATCGGCCGGCGGCAGCACGCTGCCCGGCAGGTGGTGGTCGGTGACCAGCACCTGCCAGCCCAGCGCCTTGGCCGCGGCCACGCCGGCATGGCAGGCGATGCCGTGGTCGACGGTGACCAGCAGGTCCGGTTGCAGCGGCGCCAGTTCGGCGACCAGCGCCGGCGACAGGCCGTAGCCGTGCACCATGCGGTTGGGCACCGCGTGCAGCACTTGCGCGGCGCCGAGCAGGCGCAGCCCGCGCACCGCGACCGCGCAGGCGGTGGCGCCGTCGCAGTCGAAATCGCCGACCACCAGGATGCGCTTGCCGGCGCCGATCGCCGCGGCCAGCAAGGCGACCGCCGCGTCGATGCCGCTGAGCGCATCCGGCGGCAGCAGCTGCGCCAGTTTCGGCTGCGCCAGGCCGGGGTCGTGGGCGCCGCGCGCGGTGTAGATGCGGCGCAGCAGCGGCAGCATGCTGTCCGTCCACGGCCCGCCCTCGGCGGCCGGCCGCCGGGTGATGCGCAGCGCCGGGCTCATGCGTCCAGGCGCGCCAGCGGCCGCCGCCAGAACCGCCAGCGCTGGTCGCGCTGGATCCGGAAGCGCACGCCGTCCTCGAAATCCAGCAACAGCTGCTGCAGCTCGCCGCGCTGCAGCGCTTCCAGCAGCGGCTGCATCACCTCGCCGACGAACTGCTCGGGCGCGCGCAGCTGGCGCAGGTCGACCAGCGCGTCGACGCGCGGCGCCTGTTCGGCGTCGATCCCGGCCGCCTGCACCAGCGCGCGCAGCAGCGGCTCGCGGCTGCGCACCTGCGCATGCGCGGTGGTGACCGTGGCCGGCAGCGCGCCGCCGCCCCAGAACCACAGCGAGTTGATCGCCGGCTGCCCACGGGCGACGCGCTCGCGGTTCCACGGATGCTGGTGCAGCACCACCTGGGTCTCGGTCAGCAGCGCCCGCCAGCGGCGCGCGCCCTCGCCCTGCGGCAGGTGGTCGAACAGGTCGGCGCCGAGCACCTGCGCCGGTGCGGCGAACTCGGGCAGCGCGCTGCCCGGGTCCAGGCGCAGATACCAGCGGGTGGGTTCGGCGGCGTCCAGCGCCAGGCCGGCCTCGGCGAACACCTCCTGCAGCGACGGCAGCAGCGCGGCCAGGTCGATGGCGTCGATCGCGAGCATGTCGCCATGCGCCATCAGCCGCGCGCCCTGCATGTCCGGCACCACGTAGGCCGGATCGGCGCGCAGCCACACGCCGTCGCCGGCATCGCCGGCATCCAGCTGCCGGGTCAGCGCCGCCACCGGCAACGGCCCGGGCGGCAACGCGAAATGGCGACGCAACTGCGCGTCGGCTCCGGGCTCCAGGCGCTCGCGCTCGGCGCGGCCGAACGCGCGCGCCACCTCGCCGGTCAGGGGCGCACCGGCCAGGCGCGCCCGCTCCGGCAACAGCAGGGTGGCGACCGCCACGGCGTCAGCCGACGTATTCGACGCTGACGATCTCGTACTCGCGACGGCCGGCCGGGGCGTCGATGCTGACGCTGTCGCCTTCCAGCTTGCCGATCAGCGCGCGCGCCAGCGGCGAGGAGATCGCGATCAGCCCCAGCTTGATGTCCGCTTCCAGGTCGCCGACCAGCTGGTAGCGCTTCTCTTCGTCGGTCTCGACGTCGGCCAGGGTCACGGTCGCGCCGAACACCACCTTGCTGCCGACCGCCAGCTTGCTGACGTCGATGACCTCGGCGTGCGACAGCTCGCTCTCCAGCTGCTTGATGCGGCCTTCGATGAAGCCCTGCTGCTCGCGCGCGGCGTGGTACTCGGCGTTTTCCTTGAGGTCGCCGTGCGCGCGCGCCTCGGCGATCGCGGCGATGACTTCCGGGCGCTTGACCGACTTCAGCTGGTCCAGTTCCTCGCGCAAACGCTGCGCGCCTTGCATGGTGATCGGGGCTCTCACGCTTCCAGCTCCTTGTGCAGTTCCTGCAGCGCCCAGACCGGGCCGGTGCCGCGGAATTCCAATGAATGCACCAGCGCACGCGCGCCGGCGACGGTGGTCGAATAGGTGACGCGCTGTTGCAGGGCTTCGCGCCGGATCGAGAACGAGTCGGAGATCGCCGCACGGCCCTCGGTGGTGTTGACGATATACACGATTTCGCCGTTCTTGATCAGATCGACGATGTGCGGGCGGCCCTCGGCCACCTTGTTGATCTGGTCGCACTGCAGGCCGTGCTGGCGCAGCCATGCGCAGGTGCCGCTGGTCGCGACCAGGGTGTAGCCGCGCTCGACCAGCGCCTGCGCCACCGGCAGCACGCGCTGCTTGTCCGGGTCGCGCACCGACAGGAACGCCTTGCCCAGCGGCGGCGCCTTGATCCCGCCGGCTTCCTGCGCGCGCGCGAAGGCGGCGCCGAAGCTGCGGCCCACGCCCATCACCTCGCCGGTGGAGCGCATCTCCGGGCCGAGGATCGGGTCCACGCCCTGGAACTTGGCGAACGGGAAGATCGCTTCCTTCACCGAGTAGTAGTCGGGCACGATCTCCTTCAGCGCGCCCTGCTCGGCCAGGGTCTTGCCGGCCATGCAGCGCGCGGCGATCTTGGCCAGCGCCATGCCGGTGGCCTTGGACACGAACGGCACCGTGCGCGAGGCGCGCGGGTTCACTTCCAGCAGGAACACGATGTCGTCGCCGGCCTCGTCCACCTGCACCGCGAACTGGGTGTTCATCAGCCCGACCACGTTCAGGCCCTTGGCCAGCATCACCACCTGGCGGCGCAGCTCGGCCTGGGTCTTGGCCGACAGCGAGTACGGCGGCAGCGAGCACGAGGAATCGCCCGAATGCACGCCGGCTTCCTCGATGTGCTCCATCACCCCGCCGATCAGCACCTGGCCGTCCTTGTCGGCGATGATGTCCACGTCCACTTCCACCGCGTTGTCGAGGAAGCGGTCCAGCAGCACCGGCGAATCGTTGGAGACCTTGACCGCGTCGCGCACGTAGCGCGCCAGGTCCGATTCGCCGTAGACGATCTCCATCGCGCGGCCGCCGAGCACGTAGCTCGGGCGCACCACCAGCGGGTAGCCGATCTCGCGCGCCAGCACCAGCGCTTCGTCGGCGTTGCGCGCGATGCGGTTCGGCGGCTGCTTCAGGCCCAGCTTGTCGACCAGCTGCTGGAAGCGCTCGCGGTCCTCGGCCAGGTCGATCGAGTCCGGGCTGGTGCCGATCACCGGCACGCCGTTGGCTTCCAGCGCCCGCGCCAGCTTCAGCGGGGTCTGCCCGCCGTACTGCACGATCACGCCCTTGGGCTGCTCCAGCTCGACGATCTCCAGCACGTCTTCCAGGGTCAGCGGCTCGAAGTACAGGCGGTCGGAGGTGTCGTAGTCGGTGGACACGGTCTCCGGGTTGCAGTTGACCATGATGGTTTCGTAGCCATCCTCGCGCAGCGCCAGCGCCGCGTGCACGCAGCAGTAGTCGAACTCGATGCCCTGGCCGATGCGGTTGGGGCCGCCGCCGAGGATCATGATCTTGTCGCGGTCGCTGGGCTTGGCCTCGCACTCGTCCTCGTAGGTCGAATACAGGTAGGCGGTATCGGTGGCGAATTCGGCCGCGCACGAGTCCACCCGCTTGTACACCGGGCGCACCTTGTGTGCGCGGCGCAGCGCGCGGATCGCGGCCTCGTTGGTGCCGGCCAGCTCGGCCAGGCGCGCATCGGAGAAGCCGGCGCGCTTGAGCGTGCGCAGGCGCGCGGCGTCCAGCGACCCCAGGCCGTCGGCGGCCAGCTGCTTCTCCTGCGCGATCAGGTCCTCGATCTGGTCCAGGAACCACGGATCGATGAACGACAGCGCATGCACCTGCTCCACGCTCATGCCGGCGCGGAACGCATCGGCGACGTAGAACAGCCGCTCCGGGCCGGGCGCCTTCAACTCGCGCTTGAGCGCGGCCATGTCGTCCTCGCTGCCCAGGTCCAGCCCGGTCGGGTCGAGCCCGATCTTGCCGGTCTCCAGGCCGCGCAGCGCCTTCTGCAGCGATTCGGAGAAGGTGCGGCCCATCGCCATCACCTCGCCCACCGACTTCATCTGCGTGGTCAGGCGCGCATCGGCCTGCGGGAACTTCTCGAACGCGAAGCGCGGGATCTTGGTGACCACGTAGTCGATCGACGGCTCGAACGAGGCCGGGGTCAGGCCGCCGGTGATCTCGTTCTTCAGTTCGTCCAGGGTGTAGCCGACCGCCAGCTTGGCGGCGACCTTGGCGATCGGGAAACCGGTGGCCTTGGAGGCCAGCGCCGAGGACCGCGACACGCGCGGGTTCATCTCGATGACGACGACGCGGCCGGTCTGCGCGTTGATGCCGAACTGCACGTTTGAGCCGCCGGTGTCCACACCGATCTTGCGCAGCACCGCGATCGAGGCGTCGCGCAGGCGCTGGTATTCCTTGTCGGTCAGGGTCTGCGCCGGGGCCACGGTGATCGAGTCGCCGGTGTGCACGCCCATCGGGTCCAGGTTCTCGATCGAGCAGACGATGATGCAGTTGTCCGCGGTGTCGCGGACCACTTCCATCTCGAATTCCTTCCAGCCCAGCACCGATTCCTCGACCAGCACTTCGCTGGTCGGCGACAGTTCCAGGCCGCGGGTCACGATCTCGATCAGTTCCTCGCGGTTGTAGGCGATGCCGCCGCCGCTGCCGCCGAGGGTGAAGCTGGGGCGGATGATGGTCGGATAGCCGACCCGGGTCTGGATCTCCAGCGCTTCCTCGAGGGTGTGCGCCACCGCCGCCTTCGGGCATTCCAGGCCGATCTCGCCCATCGCCACGCGGAACAGCTCGCGGTCCTCGGCCATCATGATCGCTTCGCGCTTGGCGCCGATCAGCTCGACGCCGTACTTCTCCAGCACGCCGTGGTCGGCCAGGTCCAGCGCGCAGTTCAGCGCGGTCTGCCCGCCCATGGTCGGCAGCAGCGCGTCGGGCTTTTCCTTGGCGATGATCTTCTCGACCGTCTGCCAGTTGATCGGCTCGATGTACACGGCGTCGGCCATGTTCGGGTCGGTCATGATCGTGGCCGGGTTGCTGTTGACCAGCACCACGCGGTAGCCCTCGTCGCGCAGCGCCTTGCACGCCTGCGCGCCGGAGTAGTCGAACTCGCAGGCCTGGCCGATGACGATCGGACCGGCGCCGATGATGAGGATGGTTTTTAGATCGGTGCGCTTGGGCATGTCAGCTCCGGGACTCGGGACTTGGGACTCGGGACTCGGATTCGAGCTTCTGCAGCAAGCTGCGATGCAGCTTGTACAGCATGCGGCCGACCCGGTCACACGTCGATAAGGCTTCTTCGATTGCTGCTGCGTCGCCCAGGAAAAGTTCCAGCGCCAACAGCAATTGCGTTTGCAATTCGGCGCAGGACCCCTGCGCCACGGAAACGAATCTTGCGTAGTCGCGCGCGCCGTGGCGCGCGTTGCCTTCGGCAATATTCGAAGGAATGGATACGGCGGAACGTTGCAGTTGTGACGTCAACCCATAACGCTCTTCCCGCGGAAAATCCGCGGTTATTTCGTAAACCTGCTTGGCTAACGCCATCGCCAACTGCCAAACATCGAGTTCTCGAAAATGCGAGGGACTCACTGCACCGAACTCGAGTCCCGAGTCCCGAGTCCCGAGTCCCGCATCAGCGCGGTGAAGCGATCGAACAGCGGCGCCACGTCGCGCGGACCCGGCGAGGCCTCCGGGTGGCCCTGGAAGCTGAAGGCCGGCGCGTCGGTCAGCTCGATGCCCTGGTTGGTGCCGTCGAACAGCGAGCGGTGGGTCACCCGCACGTTGGCCGGCAGCGACGCTTCGTCGACCGCGAAGCCGTGGTTCTGCGAGGTGATCATCACCCGGCCGCTGTCCAGGTCCTGCACCGGATGGTTGGCGCCGTGGTGGCCGTGGCCCATCTTCAGGGTCTGCGCGCCGGCGGCCAGCGCCAGCAGCTGGTGGCCCAGGCAGATGCCGAAGGTCGGGATCCTGCTGGCCACGATCTGCTTGATCGCGGCGATCGCGTAGTCGCACGGCGCCGGATCGCCCGGGCCGTTGGACAGGAACACGCCGTCCGGATTCATTGCGAGCACCTCGGCGGCGGGCGTCTGCGCCGGCACCACGGTGACCTCGCAGCCGCGCTCGGCGAGCATGCGCAGGATGTTGAGCTTCACCCCGTAGTCGTAGGCGACGACCTTGTACTTCGGCGCCGCCTGCGCGAACGCGTTGCTGTCCAGGTCGAGCTGGCCGTCGCGCCACGCATAGGCCTTGTCGGTGGACACCACCTTGGCCAGGTCCATGCCCTTGAGCCCGGGGAACGTGCGCGCCGCTTCCAGCGCCGTGTCCACGTTCACTTCGCCGGCCATCAGCGCGCCGTTCTGGGCGCCCTTCTCGCGCAGGATGCGGGTCAGCTTGCGGGTGTCGATGCCGGCGATGGCGACCACGCCGCGCTGGATCAGCCAGTCCGGCAGCGACACCTGGCTGCGCCAGCTGCTGGGGCGGCGCGGCACGTCGCGCACGATCAGGCCGGCCGACCAGACCTGGGCGGCTTCGTCGTCCTGGTCGGTGCAACCGGTGTTGCCGATATGCGGGTAGGTCAGGGTGACCAGCTGGCGGGCGTAGGACGGATCGGTGACGATCTCCTGGTAGCCGGTCATCGCGGTGTTGAACACCACTTCGCCGACGGACAGGCCGGCGGCGCCTACGGATTCGCCCTCGAACACGGTGCCGTCTTCAAGGACAAGGATTGCGGGTTGAGTCACGGGGTTCGCCTTGGGGAGAGAGGAACCCTGCCCCACCAACTTGCGGCTGCAAGAAACCGCGAACTCGGCGCTTCTCCGGGTCCGTGGCGATGGGTAACAGGCGAGCGAGAATTGTACCGACGCGGGCCTGTCCGCGCCAGACGTTTATGTGAAAGCGCCGTTCAGCCGAGCAGGTCGCGCAGCCGGTAGGCCCCGGGCGCGCGGCCCGGCAGGCGTGCGGCGGCATGCAGCGCGCCGCGGGCGAAGATGTCGCGGTTGCTTGCGCGGTGCACCAGTTCCACCCGCTCGCCGAGCCCGGCGAACTGCACCAGGTGCTCGCCGACGATGTCGCCAGCGCGCAGGCTGGCGTAGCGCGGCTGCGCGCCGCCGAGCGCGGCCGCCTCGCCCAGGGTCAGCGCGGTGCCGGACGGCGCGTCCTGCTTGTGCACGTGGTGCGATTCGACGATGTCGCAATCCCAACCCGGCAGCGCCGCGGCGGCGCGCTCCACCAGCTCGTTCAGCACCGCCACGCCGAGGCTGAAGTTCGACGCCCAGATCAGCGGGATGCGCGCGGCCGCGTCGGCCAGCGCCTGCCGCTGCGCCTCGTCCAGGCCGGTGGTGCCGGACACCAGCGCCGCGCCGCGCGCCACGCACAGCGCCAGCACCGGGTCGAAGCCCTGCGGCAGGCTGAAATCGACCGCCACGTCGAACGCCGGCGCCCCGTTCAGCTCGGCCGCGGCGAAGTACGGCACCCCGTCGACCACCCGCTGCGCCGGCGCGCGGCGGACCACCGCGCCGACCACCTGCAAGGCGGGGTCCTGCGCGGCCAGCCGCAACAGCGCCTGGCCCATGCGGCCGGACGCACCATGAATCAACACACGCACGGGGGAAGTCGTCATCGCGCAAGGCTAGCGGTTTGTGGCGGTGGGCGACAGGGGTGGTGGGCCGTGGCACTGATTCGCGACGGAGGCTGTTCGAGCGTTGACGGTAATTCGACGCCTGAAGGTCTGCCGCTGCGCTCGTCGCGACTGAAGTCGCTCCCACAGGGACTTGCGAGCAGCGCGCCGGGTGCGCTGTAGGCGGTGCTTCAGCCCCGACAGCATTCGAAGGCGGAAGGTCCATCGCTGCGCTCGTCGGCTGAAGCCGCTCCTGCAGGGGCTTGCGGCCAGCACGCCGGGTGCACTGTAGGAGGCGCTTCAGCCCCGACAGTATCCGAAGGCGGAAGGTCCAGCGCTCCGTTCGTCGCGACTGAAGCCGCTCCTACAGGGACTTGCGGCCAGCACGACGGGTGCACTGTAGGAGGCTTCAGCCCCGACAATATCCGAAGGCGGAAGGGCCAGCGCTCCGTTCGTCGCGGCTGAAGCCGCTCCTGCAGGGACTTGCGGCCAACTCGCCGGGTGCACTGTGGGAGGGACTTCAGTCCCGACGGCATCCGCCGCCGGAACGTCCGACGCTCATTCGCCGCGGCGATGAGTGGCGCGCCCTACTCGGCCGCCGGTTGCCCCAGCAGGCGCTTGTCCCAGCTCTCGACCTCGCGCTGGGCCAGGCGGCGTTCGAACAGCACGCGCCAGTTCGGCACCAGCGGCAATTCCAGCACCTGCTCCAGCTGCGCCGGGTCCACCTCGCGCCGGTACAGCAGCTGGATCAGGCGGGCCAGCGACCAGGCCGGATACGGCCGCTCCAGCAGGGTCAGGCGGTCGCCGGCGGCGACCTCGCCCGGCTGCAGCACGCGGTAGTACCAGCCGGTGCGGCCGCTTTCCTGCACGCGCCGCGCCAGCGCGGCCACGCCGAAGCGGTCGGACAGTTTCCAGCACGGCTGCCGCGACTGCGAGACCTCGACCAGCGCCGTGCCCAGCCGCAGCCGGTCGCCCAGGCACATATCGGCCTCGGTGGCGCCGTGCGTGCTGAGGTTCTCGCCGAACGCGCCGGGCGCGTCCAGCAAGGCGTGCGCGCCCAGTTCCTGGCGCCAGGCCGCGTAGTGGTCGCGCGGATAGTGGTGCAGCGCCTTGTCCGGGCCGCCATGCACGCGGCGGTCGCCCTGCTCGTCCAGTTCCAGGCCTTCGCTGCCGATCCGCAGCCGCCCGGGCAGCGGCCGCTTGGCGATCGCGCTGCGGCTGCCGGGACGGGTGAATGCCTGCACGCGGCCGACCAGCACCGCGTCCACGCCCAGGTCCAGTGCCGCAGGCGCACTCATGCGCGGCCCCCCACAGGCCGCATCAGGCCGCGGCGCCGCGATGCGCGGCGACCTCGGCCTGCAGCAGCTCGCCGAGGATGCGCACGCCGGTCTCGATGCGCGCTTCCGGCACGGTCACGAACGACAGGCGCAAGGTGTTGCGCTGCGGCTCGACCGCGAAGAACGGCGCGCCCGGCACGAAGGCCACGTTGCGTTCGATCGCCTTGGCCAGCAGCGCGCCGCCGTCCATGCCCGCCGGCAGTTCGACCCAGATGAACATGCCGCCGGCGGGGCGGTTCCAGCGCACCTGCGACGGGAAGTATTTCTCCAGCGCCGCCAGCATCTGCTGGCAGCGGCTCGCATACAGGCTGCGGATACCGGGGATGTGCGCATCCAGGAAGCCGTCCTGCACCGCCTCGTAGACGATGCGCTGGCTGAACGAGGGCGTGTGCAGGTCCGCCGCCTGCTTGGCCTGCACCAGCTTGGCGTGCACCGCTTCGGGCGCGACCACGAAGCCCAGGCGCAGGCCCGGCGCCAGCACCTTGGAGAACGAGCCCATGTAGATGGCGCCGTCCGGATTCATCGACAGCAGGCTCGGCAGCGTGTCGCCGCTGTAGCACAGCTCGCCGTAGGGATCGTCCTCGACGATGGGCACGCCGGCGGCGGCCGCGCGCGCGACCAATGCCTGGCGCCGGTGCAGCGGCAGGCGCCGCCCGGTCGGGTTCTGGAAGTTCGGCAGGCAGTACATGAAACGCGCGCCGGCCAGCTGCGCGTCGTCCAGCGCATCCACCACCAGCCCGTCGTCGTCCGAGCGCATCGCCGCGAACGCCGGCTGGAACAGCGAGAACGCCTGCAGCGCGCCGAGGTAGCTCGGCGTCTCCACCAGCACCTTGCTGCCTTCGTCGATGAACACCTTGCCAAGCAGGTCCAGGCCCTGCTGCGAACCGGTGGTGATCAGCACCTGGCCGGGACGGATGCTGGCGCCGTCGCGGCTCAGCCGCGCCGCCACCCATTCGCGCAACGGCAGGTAGCCTTCGGTGGGGCCGTACTGCAGCGCCGCCTGCGGCGCTTCGCGCAGGACCTTGTCGCAGGCGTACTGCATGCGCGCGACCGGGAACGTGTCCGGCGACGGCAGGCCGCCGGCGAAGGAGATCACCTCCGGGCGTTCGGTGATCTTGAGGATTTCGCGGATCGCCGAACTGGTCAGCGCCTGCGCACGGCGGGAGAACTGGAAGGAGGTCGTCATCGGCATAGGATAAGCGCGGGGGTGCCAGTGCGCATCGGCGACCCCGCCCTGCAGTCCTGCGCCAGCGCCGGGGCGACCGCGCGCGACGCGCGACGCGCTTGTCTGCACGAGCGAAACCCTTGCAGGACGCGCGGCGCCGGGCAACGCGCGGCGCGCATGCCCGGATTGCGGCTACACCAGTTGCTGCAGCGCGGCAGGCGCATACAGGCGCACATCCGACAGCGCCGGAACCTCCACGCCGGCGAACAGCGCCGCGTCCAGTTGCAGGATCGGGCCGTAGGCGATGGCCGTCTGTGCACCGAGGCCGGACAGGCGGCGCAGCACGGTCAAGCGATAGCCCTGCCCCAGGTAGTAACGGGTGCCGCCATCGGCCGGCAACGGCGCTTCGATATCGATGTGGGCGTGCAGCGGCGCGCGGCCGGCGGCGACGGCGCGGAAATCGGCATCGGCCTGGCGCAACGCATCGCGCTGCAGCGGCGCAAGCGCCTGCAGATCCAGGCCCGGGAAGGCGCCGGCCGGCAGCGGCGGATCGTTCATGGCAGCTGGCCCCGCCTCATTGCGTTGCGTGCGCTGCCGCCAGGCTCAATGCCGCCGCGTCGGCGCCGGGCCGCAGCTGTCGCAGCCGCCGCACGCGCCGGCGCCGGCGCTGGCCGCAGGCGCGATCCTGCGGCCCAGCGCCTGCAGCCACGACGCGCGGCCGGGCTTGAGCAGGCGCACGGCGATGGCGCCGCGCAGCTTGCGCGCGGTGCCGGGGAACTGCTTCTTCAGCACCACCCAGGCGCTGAGCAGCACCGCCAGTGCGATCACCAGGTACTGCAGCAGCAGCGAGGCGCTCATCTCAGCCGGCTCCCAGCGCCACCGCGACCTGGTAGGTGACCAGCGAGGCGAAATACGCCAGCGCGAACAGGTACAGCGCGGCGAAGCTCATCTGCTTCCACGAGTTGGTCTCGCGCTTGATCGTGGCCAGCGTGGAAATGCACATCGGCGCGTAGATGTACCAGACCAGCAGCGACAGCGCGGTAGCCAGCGACCAGCCGTCGCTGATCAGCGGCGACAGCGCCTGCGCGGCGGCATCGTCGTCGGCCGCCGACAGCGCGTACACCGTCGCCAGCGACGCCACCGCCACCTCGCGCGCGGCCAGGCCGGGGATCAGCGCGATGCAGATCTGCCAGTTGAAGCCCAGCGGCGCGAACACCGTGGTCATCGCGTGGCCGATGCGGCCGGCGAAGCTGTAGTCGATCGGCGGCAGCGTGGCGTTGGCCGGCGCGGCCGGGAACGACAGCAGGAACCACAGCAGGATGGTCAACGCCAGGATGATGCCGCCGACGCGCTTGAGGAAGATCGCCGCGCGCTCCCACAGGCCCAGCGCCAGGTCGCGCAGGTGCGGCACGCGGTAGGACGGCAGCTCCAGCAGCAGCGGGTGCTCGCCCTTGTCGCGGCGCCACTTCTTCATCGTCCACGACACCGCCAGCGCGCTGGCGATCGCGGCGAAATACAGCCCGAACAGCACCAGCCCCTGCTGGTTGAACACGCCCCAGACCTTCTGCTGCGGGATGAACGCGCCGATCAGCAGCGCGTACACCGGCAGCCGCGCCGAGCAGGTCATCAGCGGCGCCACCAGGATCGTGGCCAGGCGGTCGCGCGGGTCCTGGATGCTGCGCGTGGACATGATCCCGGGCACCGCGCAGGCGAAGCTGGACAGCAGCGGGATGAACGAGCGCCCGGACAGCCCGGCCGCGGCCATCATCTTGTCGAGCAGGAACGCCGCGCGCGGCAGGTAGCCCGATTCCTCCAGCGCCAGGATGAAGGCGAACAGGATCAGGATCTGCGGCAGGAAGATCACCACCCCGCCGAGCCCGGCGATGATGCCGTCGACCAGCAGGCTGTTGAGCGGCCCCTCCGGCAGGGTCGCTCCGACCCAGGCGCCGAGCGCCTTGGTACCGCCGTCGATCAGGTCCATCAGCGGCGCGGCCCAGGCATACACCGCCTGGAAGATCAGGAACATCACCACCGCCAGGGTCAGCAGCCCGGCGACCGGGTGCAGCAGCCAGCGGTCCAGCGCATCGTCGATGCGCGAGGTGCGGGTCGGCATCGACACCGCCGCAGCGAGGATGCGCCGCACCTGCTGGTGGTAGTCGCCCTGCCCCTCGGCCGGCGCCACCGCCGGCGGCAGCGACGGGGCCAGCGCGTCGAGCCGCTCGACCAGCGCCCTGGCGCCGTTGCGGCGCACCGCCACGGTCTCGATCACCGGCACGCCGAGCGCGTCTTCCAGCGCCTGGCGGTCGATCTGGATGCCACGGCGCTGCGCGGCGTCGACCATGTTCAGCGCCACCAGCATCGGCTTGCCCAGCTCGCGCAGCTCCAGCGCGAAGCGCAGGTGCAGGCGCAGGTTGGTGGCATCGACCACGCACACCAGCACGTCCGGCGCCGGCTCGCCCGGATAGAAGCCGCGGCACAGGTCGCGGGTGATCGCCTCGTCCAGGCTGGCCGGCTGCAGGCTGTAGGCGCCGGGCAGGTCGAGCACCGCGAAGTCGCGCCCGGACGGCGCGCGGAAGCGGCCCTCCTTGCGCTCGACGGTGACCCCGGCGTAGTTGGCCACCTTCTGCTTGCTGCCGGTGAGCTGGTTGAACAGCGCGGTCTTGCCGCAGTTCGGGTTGCCGACCAGGGCCAGCCGCAGCGGGACGCGCTCCGCGCTCACGGCCGCGCCCCGGCGGCGACGTCGGCCTCGACGGCGACGCTGACCTGGACCCGCGCCGCCTCGCTGCGGCGCAGCGCGAACCGCGTATAGCCGACCTGCACCAGCAACGGCTCGCCGCCGACCGGACCGCTCGCCAGCACCTGCACCTGCTCGCCGGCGACGAAACCCAGCTCGCGCAGGCGGCGCGCGATGGCGTCGTTGGGCTGGGTGTCGTGCACGGTCTCTACGGTGGCGGTGCTGCGCAACGGCATATCGGACAACGTCACGGAACGTTCCGTCGATAAGAATGGTTATCAATTGTAGCATCGCCGCATCGCATGATGGCGCGGCCGGCGCAGCCCGCTATGATCGCCGTATGGCTGCCGTTATCCCTTCGCAAGAGACCCGCCGATGAGCGATGCACTGCTGCTGGAGCGCTCAGGCAAGGTCCTGACGCTGCGGCTGAACCGACCCGAGGTACGCAACGCGTTCGACGCCGCGCTGATCGCGCAGCTGACCGCGACGCTGCAGCAGATCGGCACCGACCCCAAGGTCAAGGTGGTGGTGCTGGCCGGCGCCGGCGCGGCGTTCTCGGCCGGCGCGGACCTGCAATGGATGCGTTCGATGGCCGCCGCCAGCGAGGCCGAGAACCTGGCCGACGCGCTGGCGCTGGCGCAGCTGATGCGCAGCCTGGACGAATTGCCCAAGCCGACCGTGGCGCGGGTGCATGGCGCGGCCTTCGGCGGCGCGGTCGGGCTCATCGCCTGCTGCGACATCGCGGTGGCCTCCACCGATGCCCGCTTCGGGCTCAGCGAGAGCCGGCTGGGCCTGTTGCCGGCGGTGATCTCGCCGTACGTGATCGCCGCGATCGGCGCGCGCCAGGCGCGGCGCTGGTTCGCCAGCGCCGAGGCGTTCGACGCCGCCACCGCCACCCAGATCGGCCTGGTGCACCAGACCGTGGCGCCGAACGCGCTGGACGCGGCGGTGCAACGCCAGGTGGAACTGCTCGGCCAGGCCGGTCCGCTCGCCGCCGCCGGCGCCAAGGCGCTGGTGCGCCGGGTCGCCGCGGGCGGCGACGGCGCCACCCTGGACCGCGACAACGCCGCGCTGATCGCGCGGCTGCGGGTCTCGGCCGAAGGCCAGGAAGGACTGAGCGCCTTCCTGGACAAGCGCGACCCGGACTGGATGGGATTCTGGTGAGCCCGCTCGACCACATCGGCCTGAGTTGCGCCGACCTGGAGCGCAGCCTCTCCTTCTACCGCGCCGCGCTGGCCGCGCTCGGACTGGACGTGGTGATGGAAGTGAGCGCCGAGCAGACCGGCGACCGCCGCCACGTCGGCTTCGGCCGCGACGGCAAGCCCAGCGTCTGGCTCAGCGACGGCGCCCCCGGCACCGGCGGCGGGCTGCACCTGGCCTTCGTCGCCGCCGAGCGCGCGCAGGTGGACGCGTTCCATCGCGCCGGCCTGGCCGCCGGCGGGCGCGACCATGGCGCGCCCGGCCTGCGGCCCTATTACCACCCCGACTACTACGCGGCCTTCCTGCTGGATCCGGATGGGCACAACATCGAAGCCGTGTGCCACCGCCCGGCGAGCGCCTGAGCGGCGCCTTGCGCCGGCCGCCGCGCGTCGCCCGGGCTGCACTGCGCCGCGCGGCCACGGCGCGCAGCCGTTCACTCCAAGGAATGCACGTGACCACCCACCCGCCCTCTCCGCCCTGCCCCGCGCGCGCCGCGCCGACGGCCCGCGTCTTCGCGCCGCGACCTGGGCGTGGCCGATGAACGACTTCGTGCGCCTGGTGGAAGTGGGACCGCGCGACGGCCTGCAGAACGAGAAGGCCTGGGTCGCCACCGCCGACAAGATCGAACTGATCGCGCAGCTGTCGCGCACCGGCCTGCGCAGCATCGAGGCGACCAGCTTCGTCAGCCCGAAATGGGTGCCGCAGCTGGCCGATGCGGCCGAGGTCTATGCCGGCATCGTGCCGGCGCCCGATGTGGACTACCCGGTGCTGGTGCCGAACCTGCAGGGCTACGAACGCGCGGCCGCGGTCGGCGTGCGCGAGGTCGCGGTGTTCACCGCCGCCTCGGAGACCTTCAACCGCACCAACACCAACGCCGGCATCGACGAATCGCTGGCGCGCTTCGCGCCGGTGCTGGCGCGCGCGGCCGCCGACGGGGTCAAGGTGCGCGGCTACGTCTCCACCGTGCTCGGCTGCCCCTACCAGGGCGCCGTGCCGCTGGCCGACGTGGTGCGGGTGGCGCGGCAGCTGCACGCGATGGGCTGCTACGAGATCTCGCTGGGCGACACCATCGGCGTCGGCACCCCGGGCAAGGCGCGGGCGATGCTGCGCGCGGTCGCCGCCGAGGTGCCGATGGCGGCGCTGGCGGTGCATTTCCACGACACCTACGGCCAGGCCCTGGCCAATATCGCCGCGTGCCTGGAGGAAGGCGTGCGCGTGGTAGATGCGGCGGTGTCCGGCGCCGGCGGCTGCCCGTACGCCAAGGGCGCCAGCGGCAACGTGGCCAGCGAGGATGTGGTCTACCTGCTGCACGGCAACGGCGTGGCCACCGGCATCGACCTGCAGGCGCTGGCCGCGACCGGGCGCTGGCTGGCGCAGAAACTCGGCCGGCCGACCGGCAGCAAGGTCGGCCAGGCGTTGGCGGCGGCGTGACCGCGGCCGACCGGCGCGCCTGGATCGGCGCGCCGGCAGTGCCCACCGATCCTGCACCGGCAGTGCCTCACGCAACTTGCCGCGCATGCATGTCGAGGCAGTTCCAGGCCGACACTCACAGGCGCTGACGCGAACGCGGTCGCCGACCGGCGGCGCACGCCAGCGTGGCCATGGCAACACTGCGGCCCGAGTACGCCAGCCGCGCAGGCAGCCGCGGCACACGCGAAGCGCGATGCACCTGCCTGGCTTGGCATGCGCCTCCACGCGCTTGCCGCCGCCAGCCGGACAGTGGCGGCGGCGAGTCGGCTAAAATGCGCGCTTTCCTGGGAGGGAGCACCCAATGCAGCTTGCCGATATCCGCGCGGTGGTCACCGGCGGCGTCTCCGGTCTCGGCCTGGCGGTGGCGCAGCGCATCGTCGCCGACGGCGGCAAGGTCGCGCTGTTCGACCTCAACGACGACAAGGGCGCCTCGGCGGTCGCCGCGCTCGGCGCGGCGCAGGCGCGCTATTTCCGCACCGACGTCAGCGACGAGGCGCAGGTGGTGGCGCAGCTCGGCGCGGCGCGCGCGTTCCTCGGCGGGCTCAACGCCGCGATCAACTGCGCCGGCATCCTCGGCGCCGGCCGCGTGCTCGGCAAGGACGCGCCGATGCCGCTGGCCACCTTCCAGGGCACGGTGATGGTCAACCTGGTCGGCAGCTTCAACGTCGCCAAGGCCGCGGCCGACCTGATGCAGCACAACGCGCCGGGCGAGGACGGCGAGCGCGGCGCGATCGTCAACACCGCCAGCGTCGCCGCCTACGAAGGCCAGATCGGCCAGGCCGCGTATGCCGCCTCCAAGGGCGGCGTGGTGGCGATGACCCTGCCGATGGCGCGCGAACTGGCGCGCTTCGGCATCCGCGTCAACACCATCGCCCCGGGCATCTTCTGGACCCCGATGGTGGACGGCATGCCCGAGGCGGTGCAGCAGTCGCTGGCCGCGTCGATCCCGTTCCCGCCGCGGCTCGGCCGCCCGGAGGAATTCGCCGACACGGTGCTGTTCCTGCTGCGCAACCGCTATCTCAACGGCGAGGTCATCCGCCTCGACGGCGCGGTACGCTTGGCGCCCAAGTAGCGGGGATTCGTGATTCGGGATTGGGGATTCGTAAAAGCGCCCCGCCCCCTTCGCCCCCCGCCCTGCTCTTTACCAATCCCGAATCTCCAATCCCCAATCCCGGCTCCCAACCCATGAAAGCCAACGAAATCAAGAAAGGCAACGTCGTCGAGTACAACAACGGCGTCTATCAGATCCGCGACATCGAGCGCAGCTCGCCGCAGGGCCGCGGCGGCAACGTTCGCTTCCGCTTCGTGATGTACAGCGTGCCGGGCGGCAACAAGCTCGACGCCAGCTTCGACGGCGACGACGACCTGCGCGAAGTCGACCTGATGCGCCGCCAGGCCACCTTCTCGTACAAGGACGGCGAGGCGTTCGTGTTCCTCGACGACGAGGACTACACCCCGTACACCCTCGACGCCGACGTGATCGGCGACGACGCCGGCTACATCACCGAGGGCCTGAGCGGCCTCTACGTGCAGGTCATCGACGACCAGCCGGTGGCGGTGCAGCTGCCGCAGAGCGTGACCCTGGAAGTGGTCGAGACCCCGCCGGAGCTGAAGGGCGGCACCGCGACCAAGCGGCCGAAGCCGGCCAAGCTCAATACCGGGATCGAGATCATGGTGCCGGAGTACATCGGCAACGGCGAGCGCGTGCTGGTCAACACCACCACCGGCGAGTTCGCCGGACGTGCGGACTGAGCGCATGCGCGCACGCCACAGCATCGTCCTGGCGGCGTTGCTGAGCCTGCCGGGCCTGGCCACGGCCGCCGCCAGGCCCACGCCCGCGGCGCAGCCCCAGGCCGCCTGCACGATCCCCGCGGAGGTGGATCCGGAGCACCACGCCGGCTTCTGCGCGCTGCCGCAGGAGATCCGTGCGTTCGTCGCGCGCCAGGACGTGTGCACCCACTTCGCCGGCGAGGAGCCCTACGATGCCGCGCGCCGCCGCGAGCTGGAAAAGGCGATGGCCAAGTACTGCGACGGCAACGAGGCGACCTGGGCCAGGCTGCGCGCGAAGTATCGGCAGGACCCGGTGCGCGACGCCTGGTTGAGCCGCTATGGCGAAGACGCCGATCTGGATTTGCCGTAACGGCCCGGGGCGCGGTGTCGCCGGCCGTCTGTCGCGGCTGAAGCCGCTCCTACAGAAGCTCCGATAGCCCCTGTAGGAGCGGCTTCAGCCGCGACAGATCGTGTCGGACACCCATTCGCCTCCGATGGCGGCAGGACGCACTGCTGCGCTCCGGCACAGCCCCTCGCCATCCGCTCCAGGCGATCAAGCGGCTCCTGTCAGCGGCGAACCCGTTCCCGCGCCCTCATTTCGCATCCGCAGGCTGCAGCAGCGACGGCGACAGCAACTGCAGTCCGCCGCTGTCGCGATTGAGATCGCGCAGCCGCGTGCCCAGCGCCGCCAGGTTCGCGTCGATCTGCTGCAGCTCCGCGCGCAGCGGCGGCGGCAGCAAGGCATGCAGCCGCGCCTGCAGCGCGGCGCCGTCGCTGCGCAACGCGTCGATCCGCGCCTGGCCCTGCAGTTGCAGCCATGCGCGTTCCTGCGCCTGCGGCAGCCCGTAGCCGGGCTGGCCCTGCAGCAGCGTCGACGGTTGGCTCAACAGGCCCTGCTGCGCCAGCAGCGCGCGCACCGCCGCCGCCGCGTCGCGGGTCTCGGCCGCGTCGGCGGTCGCGCTGGCAACACCGGCGTTGCCGGTGTTCTCGGCATCGGCGCCTGCGCCGCCAGCCACCGCCGCAGGCGGATGCGCCTTGTCCAGATAGCGCCGCTTCAACGCATCGCGGCCGCGCTGCTCCTGGCGCCGGCGCGCGGCGTTTTCCAGCAACAGCAAGGCGGCGCTGGCGCGCAGGTCGCCGCGCTGCAGCCAGGGCGCGCGCTGCGCCGCCGGCAGGTCCAGCCAGGCTTCCACGCTGCGCGCGGGCAACGCCAGCTGCGCGCGCGCCACCGCGAACATGGCCGCGTAGTGCGCGCTCGCCGGCGCGAAGTAATAGCCCTGGCGCGCGGCGGCGTCGGCATCGTCCAGCACCGCGGTGTCGGCGACGCCGGCGCGGCCCAGGCGCCGCAGCAGGCCGGTCGGGCTGATTCCGGACAACCGCGCGCCGGCCAGGCGCGGCACGCCGTCGTGCAGCAGCTTGTAGGTTTCCACCGCGCAATTGTTGCTGAGAAAGTAATAGCGCCCGTCGTAGCTCCAGTGCAGCTGCGCGGCGCGCTCCAGCAGCGCCGCGATCTCCTGCGGCGCCAGCGTCAGCGGAATCGACTGCAGGCCGCGCAGCTGCACCTGGGTGTATTCGTCGACCACCTGCCGCAGCGGCAGCACGAACAGCCGCGACGGATACGAACCGACCAGGCCGCGCAGGCTGGAGATCTGCACGTCGTCGACGAAGGCGCGGAACGACAGCACCTTGTGATAGGCCAGGTCCAGCCGGCATTGCGGCCCGGGCGGTCGCCCCGGCGCGCAGATCACCAGCCGCAGCATGCTGTGGCCCCAATGGCTCATCGGCTGCGCGTTGCCCTCGGCCAGCAGGTAGTCCACCGCGTAGACCCGCGCCGGATCCAGTTGCAGCAACGCCGCCTCGTCGGCCAGCGGATCCTGCAGATAGGCCAGGCCGGGCGCGCACGCGGCGGCCGGCGGCGACCAGTCCAGGCGCTGCGCGAAATAGCGCGCCAGCGCCGGGCGCCGGCAGGCGTAGTCCGGATCGAGCAGGAAGTGTTCCAGGTTGACCGCGACGAATTCCGTCGGCGACGTCAGTTCGTAGCGGTCCGGGCTGCGCTCGCTGAAGGCGTTGCGGCCCAGGCGCAGGCCCAGCCGCATCGGGCTGACCTGCCAGCCGGCCAGATCCAGCAGGCGCGGATCCGACGACAGCCGGCCCGCCGCGGAACGGTCGTAGAAGTGCGCCAGTTCATGCAGCAGCGCGGCCAGCGCCGGCCGCCGCGCCGCATCGGCGTCCACATCGCCATCGGCGGCCGCGGCAGGCCGCGCCAGCCACGCGCGCAGCAAGGCCTTGTTCAACAGCAGTTGCCGCGCCTGCGCCCTGCCATGCACCTGCGCCGGCAGGTCGTCGCGCCATTGCAGCGTCAGCGGCGTCTCGATCGCCGCGCTCCAGGCCGGCGGCAGCTTCGGCCGCGCCGCGTCGAGCAGGGCCTGGCTGGCCGCGCGTTCGGGCGCGCTCAGGCCGCGCGCGTCGACCTGCAGTTGCAAGGCCTGCGCGGGTGCCGCGCAGGCCAGGGCCAGCAGCGCAAGCCACGCCAGCCGGCGCAGCCGCCGGCGCGCGATCACAGCGCCAGGATGGCCTGCGCCAGTTGCAGGTCGCTGGCCTGCCGCGCCTGCGGATTGCGCTCGCGCAGCACGTGCAGCGCCGCTTCCAGCTGCACGCCGCGGATGCGGCCGGCGCTGGCGACGAAGCCGGCCGCGTCGTCGCGCGCCTGCAGCACCAGCTTGTCGTCGCCCGAGCTGCTGTCCGAGGACGCCGAACTGCCGGCCGAACCGGCCGAGGCCGAGCCGGCGGAGGTGCCGGCGAAGCTGGAGGCCTGCGCGAACGCCGGGACGGTCAGGATCAACAACAGGGCGCAGCGCACGGTCACTCGGTTCATCGCATCGGTTCCAACGGATCGGGAAAGAGACGCGGGCGGACCGCGTCGGCATAGCCTAGCCGGCCGCTGCCATGCGCGCCAACCGCCGCGCCGCCGCCTGCGCGGCGCGCGGTTCAGGGATCGAACAGCTTGCCGGGATTGAGCAGCCCGGCCGGATCGAACACGCGCTTGACCGCGCGCATCAGCGCGATCTCCTCGGCGCTGCGGGTGCTCTGCAGATACGGCTTCTTGACCAGGCCGATGCCGTGTTCGGCGGAGATGCTGCCGCCATGCTCGGCCAGCACCTGCGCCAGCAGCTTGGTGACCTGCTCGCAGGCGGCGATGAAGTCCGCATCGGCGGTGGCGTCGGGCTTGAGCACGTTGATGTGCAGGTTGCCGTCGCCGATATGGCCGAACCAGACCACGTCGAACTGCGGGTAGGCCGCGCCGAGCAGCGCCTGGGTCTGCGCCAGGAACGCCGGCATCGCCGAGATCCGCACCGACACGTCGTTCTTGTACGGCTTGTAGCGCGCCAGCGCCTCGGTGATGCCTTCGCGCAGGCGCCACAGCTGCGCCGCCTGCGCATCGCTCTGGCTGATCACCCCGTCCAGCACCCAGCCCTGCTCCATGCACGTCTCGAACGCGGCCAGCGCCGCGGCTTCCTGCGTCTCGTCGCCGCTGGCGTACTCGGTGACCACGTAATACGGGTAGACCGTGTCGAACGGCGCCTGCGCGCCGTGCGCCAGCACATGTTCCAACGCGCGATCGGTGAAGAATTCGAACGCCTCCAGCTGCAGGCGGCCGCGGAACGCGGCGAACACCTGCATCAGCACCTCGAACGAGGGCAGCGCCAGCAGCATCACGTTGCTCGGCGGCGGCGGATCGGTCAGCCGCAGCGTGGCCTCCACGACGATGCCGAGCGTGCCTTCCGAGCCGATCAGCAACTGGCGGAAATCGTAGCCGCTGGAATTCTTGATCAGCCCGCGGTTGAGTTCGAGCAGCTCGCCGCTGCCGGTGACCACCTTGAGCCCGGCGATCCATTCGCGGGTATTGCCGTAGCGGATCACGCGGATGCCGCCGGCGTTGGTGGCGATGTTGCCGCCGATCGAACAGGAGCCGCGCGCGGCGAAATCCACCGGATACACCAGCCCGTGCTCGCGCGCCGCGTTGTGCACCGCTTCCAGCGGCATGCCGGCCTGCACGGTGAGGGTGCGGTCGACCGCGTCGAACGCCAGCGCCTTGTTCATCCGCTCCAGGCTCAGCACCAGTTCGCCGTGCGCGGCCACCGCGCCGCCGGACAGGCCGGTGCGGCCGCCGGAAGGCACCACCGCCACCGCGTGCGCGTTGGCCCAGCGCAGCACCGCCTGCACCTCGTCCACCGTCGCCGGCAGCGCGATCGCCAGCGGCGCCGGCGTCCAGCGCCGGGTCCAGTCGCGGCCGTAGTGCTCCAGGTCGGCGGGGTCGGTCTTCAGGCGCAGTCCGGGAACGGCGTGCGTAAGGGCATCCAGGCGCGGGTCGGTCATCGGCTCAGAGGTCGGGGCGAAGGCAAGCGTTCAAGCCTGCCAGCGTTGTGCGGCGGCGTCCAGTTGGGCGGGACTCGGGACTGGGGACTCGCAGGGAGCCTGGGTCTGACGTTGCCCCCTCGCTTCATGCTGATGCTCCTGCTCTTCCGAGTCCCCAGTCCCGAGTCCCCAGTCCCGAACAGATGCAACTGAAACCTTTGCCAGCATCGCGTTCGCGCCGCCCCGGCGTCCTATTGCGGCGCACCAAAGCGCGGACGCATCTGGCATAGTGACCGACCCTTTCGCCTCGCCGTGTCGCCGCAATGTCGCCCAAGAGAACCTCGTTTCCGAAGCAGGATATCCGCGTGCTGTTGCTCGAAGGCATCAGCCAGACCGCCATCGACGTGTTCCGCGCCGCCGGCTACTCGCAGATCGAACTGCACGCCAAGTCGCTGCCGGAACAGGAACTGAAGGCGCGCATCGCCGAGGCGCACATCGTCGGCATCCGCTCGCGCACCCAGCTCAGCGCCGAGGTGCTGGCGCAGGCCAAGCGCCTGATCGCGGTCGGTTGCTTCTGCATCGGCACCAACCAGGTGGACCTGGACGCGGCCGAGCTGGCCGGCATCCCGGTGTTCAACGCGCCCTATTCCAACACCCGCAGCGTCGCCGAGCTGGTCATCGCCGAGGCGATCCTGCTGCTGCGCGGCATTCCGCAGAAGAACGCCGAATGCCACCGCGGCGGCTGGTCGAAGTCGGCCGCCGGCAGCCACGAGACCCGCGGCAAGGTGCTGGGTATCGTCGGCTACGGGCATATCGGCACCCAGGTCGGCGTGCTGGCCGAATCGCTGGGCATGCAGGTGATCTTCCACGACATCGAGGCCAAGCTGTCGCTGGGCAACGCGCGCGCGGCGACCGACCTGGACGAGCTGTTGGCGCGTTCGGACGTGGTGACCCTGCACGTGCCGGAAACCGCCGCGACCAAGGACATGATCGGCGCGGCGCAGATCGCGCAGATGAAGCCCGGCGCGCACCTGATCAACGCCTCGCGCGGCACCGTGATCGACATCGCCGCGCTGGACGCGGCGCTGCGCTCCGGCCACATCGGCGGCGCGGCGGTGGACGTGTTCCCGGTCGAGCCCAAGGGCAACGGCGACCTGTTCGAATCGCCGCTGGCCGCGCACGACAACGTGATCCTGACCCCGCACGTGGGCGGCAGCACGCTGGAAGCGCAGGACAACATCGGCGTGGAGGTGGCGGCCAAGCTGGTGCGCTACAGCGACAACGGCAGCACCCTGTCGGCGGTGAACTTCCCCGAGGTCACCCTGCCCGAGCACGCCGAGAGCCTGCGCCTGCTGCACATCCACCGCAACGTGCCAGGCGTGCTGTCGCAGATCAACGAACTGTTCTCGCGCCACAACGTCAACATCGACGGCCAGTTCCTGCGCACCGACCCCAAGGTCGGCTACGTGGTGATCGACGTCGCCGCCAGCGAGGAACTGGCGGGGGTGCTGAAGGACGAGCTGGGGCAGATCGCCGGCACGCTGCGCACGCGGATTCTCTACTGACGGGGATTGGGGAGTCGTGATTGGGGATTCGTAAGAGCGGCGGCGCTGGCGAGTCATTCATGCGGCTGCAATCTGGCTTGGGTCGATTGCAGTGGCGCAAAAAACGCGGATCACGCGACCTACGACGCTCTTGCGAATCCCCAATCCCGAATCCCGAATCCCGGCCCCTTAGGGCTGCAACTCGCCGCGCAGCCCTTCGCTCAACAGATAGTCGTCGGCCTTCAGGTACCAGCGCTCCGGGCCGGTGGTGACCGCCTCCATGTACAGGCCGTCGCCGTCCTCGCGCGGCGGGCGCTGCAGGCTGACGATCGCCACGCCATGCGGCGGCCCGCTCAAGGCCAGCAGCGCACGTTGCACGGTGCGCGCCAGGTCGGCCGAGTCCATCCGCTCGTCGAGCGGGCGGAACGCCAGGCGGTAGGTGAACGAAGCGGCGGCGCGGGACATGGGCAGGGACAGGCAACGGGCGCCCAAGGGTACCCAATCCCGCCATGCCCGCCCAGCGGCCGCGCATGCCCGGCGCCCGGACCGGCCGGTCAGGCAGCGCCCGTCGCCGGGGGCCTCCCTCAGCTGCCGCCGTGCGCCAGCCACTTGCCGGCCATCCGCCGCAGCGATGGATCCAGGTCGGGCTCGGCCAGCAGCTCGGCGATCGGGCGCCAGGCCAGGGCCAGCGACTCGGCGCTGACCGCGAACGCCTCGTCGGCGCCGGCGCGCACCACGTAGCGCGCGTCGAAGTGCCAGTGGCCCGGCACGTCCTGGCGCTCGGGGATCCAGTGCCGGTCCAGGTCGAACAGGACGCCATCGTGCAGCGCCAGTCCGGGCAGCCCCGACTCCTCCTCGGCTTCCTTCAGCGCCACCAGCGCCAGGTCGCGGTCGCCGTCGGCGTGCCCGCCCAACTGCAGCCAGCGCTGCAGCTTGCGGTGGTGGGTCAGCAGGGTGCGCGCGCCGTCGGCGCTGACCAGCCAGGCCGAGCCGGTGAAATGGCCGTCCAGCCGCGCGCGCACGAACGGGTCCTGCGCGTCGTCCAGCAAGGCCAGGAATTGCGCGGCAACCTCGGCCTCCTGCGGCCAACGGACGGCATAGGCCTGCAACTGGCGGCGCAGGGAGAGGTCCGGCATGGGGGGTTCTCGCGATCGGGGGCGGCCATTATCGCCGCCGCCGGTGCGGCGCGGCTTGTGGCGGCCGTCCGGCTTTGGCATGGTACGACGCTTGCGTGGCCCGCTTGGGCCTAGCGCACCATCGTTACCGGGGCACTACGGCCCCGATCGCCACCGGGGAATGCACCGCATGCTGAAGTCTCTGTTGAGGGTCAAGCCGATCGAGCCTGCCGGCCACGTCGATGCCGGCGAACCGTTCGAAGGCAGCCTGGAAGGCGAAGCCACGCTGAAACGGACCCTCACCGCCAAGCACCTGATCATGCTCGGCATCGGTGCGGTGATCGGTGCGGGCATCTTCGTGCTGACCGGCCAGGCCGCGGCCAACCATGCCGGCCCGGCGGTGATGCTGTCGTTCGTGTTCGCCGGCATCGCCTGCGCCTTCGCCGGCCTGTGCTACGCCGAGTTCGCGGCGATGATGCCGGTCTCCGGCAGCGCCTATTCCTACTCCTACACCACCCTGGGCGAAGGCGTGGCCTGGTTCATCGGCTGGTGCCTGGTGCTGGAATACCTGTTCGCCGGCTCCAGCGTCGCGGTCGGCTGGTCGGCCTACCTGATCAGCTTCCTCACCGGCACCCTGGGGCTGCCGTTCCCGGCGGAACTGGCCGGCGCGCCACTGGCCTGGAACGGCCACGCCTTCGTCGCCTCCGGCGGCATCGTCAACCTGCCGGCGGTGCTGATCGTGGTCGCGGTCAGCGCGCTGTGCTACGTCGGCGTCACCCAGTCGGCGTTCGCCAACGCCATCGTGGTGGCGATCAAGGTCCTGGTGATCTGCCTGTTCGTCGGCTTCGGCGTGTCCCATGTCGACCCGGCCAACTGGCACCCGTTCATTCCCGAGAACACCGGGCCGGGCCAGTTCGGCTGGAGCGGCGTGTTCCGCGCCGCCTCGATCGTGTTCTTCTCCTACATCGGCTTCGACGCGGTCTCCACCTCGGCCGGCGAGACCAAGGACCCGCAGCGCAACATGCCGATCGGCATCCTGGTGTCGCTGGCGGTGTGCACGGTCATCTACATCATCGTCTGCGCGGTGCTGACCGGCCTGCTGCCCTACACCCAGCTCGGCACCGCCAAGCCGGTCGCCACCGCGCTGGAGCACTACCCCAGCCTGGCCTGGCTGAAGACCGCGGTGGAGATCGGCGCCATCGCCGGCCTGTCCTCGGTGGTGCTGGTGATGCTGATGGCGCAGCCGCGCATCTTCTACACCATGTCCCGCGACGGCCTGCTGCCGAAGCTGTTCGGCAAGGTGCACCGCAAGTTCCACACACCCTACGTCGGCACCATCTTCGTCGGCGTGGTCGCCGCGCTGCTGGCCGGGCTGATCCCGCTGGACGTGCTCGGCGAACTGGTGTCGATGGGCACCCTGCTCGCCTTCGCCACCGTCTGCGTCGGGGTGCTGGTGCTGCGCTTCACCAAGCCGGACCTGCCGCGCCCGTTCCGGGTGCCGTTCGCGATGCTGATCTGCCCGCTCGGCGCGCTGGCCTGCCTGTTCCTGTTCCTGCAGGCGTTCCAGGAACACTGGAAGGTGTTCGTCGGCTGGACCGTGATCGGCCTGTTCATCTATTTCGGCTACGGCATCCGCCACAGCCGCCTGGCCAAGGCCTGATCCTTCCGCGAAGACCGGCGCCCGCGCCGGTCTTCGCGTTCGTCCCTTCGTCCATCGCGCGCAGCGCCAGGCTGGAACCGCTCCATGTTCAAACAACTCTGGGCCACCAAACACCCCCATGCCAGCCACGAGGACGCCGGCGGCCTGGGCCTGCAGCGCGCACTCGGCCCCTGGGGCCTGACCGCGCTGGGCATCGGCGCGGTGATCGGCGGCGGCATCTTCGTCATCACCGGCCAAGCCGCGGCCAACCATGCCGGCCCGGCGATCATGCTGTCGTTCGTGCTGGCCGCGCTGTGCTGCGCGTTCTGCGCGCTGGCCTACGCCGAGTTCGCGGCGATGGTGCCGGTGTCCGGCAGCGCCTACACCTACACCTACGCCACCTTCGGCGAACTGGCGGCCTGGTTCATCGGCTGGATGCTGGTGCTGGAATACGGCGTATCGGCCTCGGCGGTGGCGGTGAGCTGGACCGGCTATTTCCTGAGCCTGCTCGACCATTTCGGCATCCACCTGCCCGCGGCGCTGGTCAACGCGCCGCTGGACGGCAAGCTGCAGCGCACCGGCGCGATCGCCAACCTGCCCGCCGCCGGCATCGTGCTGCTGCTGACCTGGCTGTGCTACGTCGGCATCCGCAAGTCCTCGGCGATGAACATGGCGATGGTGGTGCTGAAGACCGGGCTGATCCTGCTGGTGATCGCCGCCGGCTGGAAGTACGTGGACAGCGCCAACTGGCACCCGTTCATCCCGGCCAACGAAGGCCCGGGCAAGTACGGCATGGAGGGCGTGCTGCGCGGCGCGGCGATGGTGTTCTTCGCCTACATCGGCTTCGAGGCGGTGTCGGTGGCGGCGCAGGAATCGCACCGGCCGCAGCGCGACCTGCCGATCGGCATGATCCTGTCGCTGGTGATCTGCACCGTGCTGTACATCGCCATGGCCGCGGTGATGACCGGGCTGGTGCCCTACACCCAGCTAGGCACCGACGAGCCGGTGGTGACCGCGGTGGGCGCGCATCCGCAGCTGGCCTGGCTGCGGGTGGTGGTGGAGGTCGGCGCGCTGATCGGCCTGTCCTCGGTGGTGCTGGTGATGATCATCGGCCAGCCGCGGATCTTCATGATCATCGCCCGCGACGGGCTGCTGCCGCCGGTGTTCACCAAGATCCATCCCAAGTACCGCACCCCGCACGTCAACACGGTGATCACCGGCATCGGCATCGCGCTGCTGGCGGCGGTGTTCCCGCTGGACGTGCTCGGCGAGCTGACCTCGATGGGCACGCTGATCGCCTTCGCCGCGGTCTGCGCCGGGGTGCTGATCCTGCGCCGCACCCAGCCGGACCTGCCGCGCCCGTTCCGCATCCCGTTCGCCTGGCCGATCTGCATCGCCGGCGTGCTCAGCTGCCTGGCGCTGCTGTCGGCGATGACCGCGCACAACTGGCTGCTGATGGGCGGCTGGACCGTGCTCGGCCTGCTCATCTATTTCGGCTACGGCTTCCGCCACAGCCGTCTGCGTGCCACACAGGCTCGCTAGAATAGGGGCATGAACGCACAGCCCTACGATACCGAACGCCTGCGCACGCTGGCCCAGCTGCTGATCGGCAACATCCGCGAACTGTCGGCGGCCGGCTGGACCCCGGCCACCAGCAGCAACTTTTCGCACCGGCTCGACGCCGCGCATGCCGCGATCACCGTGTCCGGCCGCGACAAGGGCCGGCTGGTCGAGGCCGACATCATGGTGGTGGACTTCGACGGCAAGGCGGTCGGCAGCGATCACCGGCCCTCGGCCGAGACCCTGCTGCACACCCAGCTGTATCGCCGCTTCCCGGAGATCGGCTGCGTGCTGCACACGCACTCGCCGGTGCAGACCATCGCCTCGCGGCTGTACGCGCCCGCCGGCCACGTGCGCCTGGAAGGCTACGAGCTACTGAAGGCGCTGCACGGCAACCAGACCCACGAGACCGCGGTGGACCTGCCGGTGTTCGCCAACACCCAGGACATGACCGTGCTGGCCGCGCAGGTGGACGCGCTGCTGGACCGCACCGCGCTGTGGGGCTACCTGATCGACGGCCACGGCCTGTACGCCTGGGGCCGCGACATGGCCGAGGCGCGCCGCCACCTGGAAGCGATCGAGTTCCTGCTGCATTGCGAGCTGGAACTGCGCAAGCTGCGCGCAGTGTCGGGCTGATCCCCGGCACGGCGCCCGCGCGACAGCGTTCCAGCGCCGCAACGGCGGCTTCCCCGCCAGCTGCTACCCTTTTCCTCCCACCACGACGCCCTCGCCCGCCGCCATGAGCCGACTCCGCATCTTCGCCGAAACCACTCCCGACGCGCCGCTGTTCGACAGCCGCGATGGCGACGCGATCGCCGCCGAGCTGCGCAAGATCGGCGTCACCTTCGAGCGCTGGCAGGCCGACCAGCCGATCGAGGCCGGCGCCACCCCGGAGGCGGTGATGGCCGCCTACAGGACCGACATCGACCGGTTGGTGGCCGAGCACGGCTTCAAGACCGTGGACGTGGTCAGCATCGCCCCGGACCACCCGCAGCGCGAGGAGATGCGCAAGAAGTTCCTCGAGGAGCATTTCCACAAGGAGGACGAAGTGCGTTTCTTCGTCGCCGGCTCGGGACTGTTCACCCTGCACGTGGACGGCAAGGTCTACGAGATCGAATGCGTGCAGAACGACCTGATCGCGGTGCCCGACGGCACCCACCACTGGTTCGACATGGGCCCGGAACCGCGCTTCGTCGCGATCCGCTTCTTCACCGAGCCGGACGGCTGGGTCGGCCATTTCACCGGCACCGACATCGCCCAGCGCTTCCCGCGCTACGAAGCGGCGCTGCGCGGCGAGGCGAACTGAGCGATGAGCGCCCCCCGCGTGATCCTGACCGACATCGAAGGCACCACCAGCAGCATCTCCTTCGTCAAGGACGTGCTGTTCCCGTACGCGCGCCGCGCCCTGCCCGAGTTCGTGCGCGCGCACGGCCAGCAGCCGCAGGTGCGGCAATGGCTGGACGCGGTGGCGGCCGAATCCGGCGGCATCTGCAGCGACGCGGTGATCGTGGAGACGCTGCAGGGCTGGATCGACCAGGACCGCAAGCACACCGCGCTGAAGGCGCTGCAGGGCATGGTCTGGGAGGCCGGCTACCGCGACGCCGACTTCGCCGCGCACATCTACCCCGACGCCGCGCCGGCGCTGCGCCGCTGGCACGCCGACGGCCACCCGCTGTACGTGTACTCGTCCGGCTCGGTGCCGGCGCAGAAACTGTTCTTCGGCCATAGCGACGCCGGCGACCTGAGCGGGCTGTTCTCCGGCTGGTTCGACACCGAAGTCGGCGCCAAGCGCGAGGCGGCCAGCTATGCGCGCATCGCCGAGGCCACCGGCACTGCGCCCGCGCAGATCGTGTTCCTGTCCGACGTGGTCGCCGAACTCGATGCCGCGCGCGACGCCGGGCTGGACACGGTGCTGGTCGATCGCCGCGAGGACTATCCCGAACCGCGCCTTGGCGATGCCTGCAACGGCCACCGGCGCGTGGAGAGCTTCGCCGACCTGGCGCTGTGAGCGCCGCGGCCGCCGCCGTGCGTCGCCGCGTTCTTCCTGTGCCGCCCACGCCGCCCATGCCTTGGTTCCTGCGCAGCCTCAGCGGGTCGTACCGCCGCCTGGCCCTGGCCCTGCTGCTGGCGCTGCTGCTGCCCGCCTGCCATCCGGATGCCGGCGCAGCGCAGGCGCCGGCGCCGGCAGCGGCGGACGCGCCGGTCGATCCGCTCGACCAGGCGCAGCTGCACAAGGCGCTGGCCGCGCTGCGACCGCAGCGGCCGGGCGTGACCGACCTGTACGTGGTCGGCTTCGCCGGCGACGCCAGCGAGGACGTGTTCCGCAACGAGACCCTGTACCTGCGCCAGCTGTTCGCGCAGCGCTTCGACGCGGCGGGACGCATCGTCACCCTGATCAACCACGCCGACAATCTCGGCGCCCGCGCCTACGCGCCGCAGGCCTCGTACGACAACCTGGCCGATACGCTGCAGCGGATCGGCAAGCTGATGGACCGGCGCGAGGATGCGCTGCTGCTGTTCCTGACCAGCCACGGCACCGAGCAGCACGAGTTGTATGTGCAGTTCGGTCCCGGCGAAGACGCCGACTACGACACCATCACCCCCAAGGAACTGCGCGGGCTGCTCGACGACGCCGGCATCCGCAACCGGGTGATCGTGCTGTCGGCGTGCTATTCGGGCGGCTTCGTGCCGGCGCTGAAGAGCCCCGACACGCTGGTCATCACCGCCGCGCGTCGCGACCGGCCCTCGTTCGGTTGCGGCAACACCGCCAGCGCCACCTATTTCGGCCGCGCCTGGCTGATCGACGCGCTGGCGCGGACCAACGATTTCGTCGAGAGCTACCGCCTGGCCACCGCCGAGATCACCGCGCGCGAACAGGCCGAAGGCGAAGCGCCGTCGTATCCGCAGCTGTACGTGGGCGCGCGCATCGCACCGCTGCTGCAGCGCTGGCGCGCGCAGCTGCAGCCGGTTGCGGCGCCGGCGTATCCCTATCCGGAACCGGAGACGGACACAGGCACGGCGGCACCGCCAGAAGCGGCTGGCGACGGCAAGGCCACTGCGAAACCGCACGCCGCGCCGGGCCCGAATGCCGATGATGCAGCTGATGCGGTGGTCGCAGGTTCGGCGCACGCAGCGCACGCCGCATCGCCGACGGCGGCGGTGTCCTCGCACTGAGTCCTGCGGCGATGCGCGCGCGAACGAGCGCGACGCCAGGCACGAAGCGTGCGATCGAGTCCATCCGTTTCATGGGTTTGCGCGCCAATAGATGCGAGTGATTCGCGTTTGATCGCGGAGCCGCGGCGCTCGCTAGACTTCGTCCCGCAGCAAGCCCGCCAGCCTCACGCCAGCCAGCTGCGCCCGATCCTTCCGCCCGCTCGCCTTCGCTCGCCAGCCAGGATCACCTGCTTTCGCCGGCCTCCCTCGTGGAGGCGTTTTTGTTTCTGGGGCCGGCGCTAGATCGGCCTCGGCCTTTTCCGAAGCCTGTGGATTTCCCGCTGCGTTCGGCGCGACTGAAGTTGCTCCTGCAAGGAAGCTTCAGGGGTGCTGATCGGTGCACCGCAGGAGGGGCTTCAGCCCCGACCTGTAGCCGGAACCTGCAGGTTTCCCGCTGCGCTCGTCGCGACTGAAGTCGCTTGTGTCTTCTACGGGTCTATCGTTGAGGTGAGAGCGGAGTGCGGCAGGCCGCTAAGTCGCAGTGCGTCGCAAGCACGGGTAGGAGTCAGGGCCGCCGCACTCCGTTTCTCCTGCCCCACAAGCCCGAACAGTTGCCTGAGCCGCGAGCTCGAACCGACAAGCATGGGCATCGGCAGGAGATCTCTCGTCCCTGAGTCTACTGCGGAGAACGTCCATGTCGCTGCAACGCTTTGTCGGGATTGATGTCGCCAAGGCCGAACTGGCCATTCATGTCTTGCCAGACGGGCTGGACTGGACCCAGGCCAATACGCCCGAGGAGCAGGCCCGCCTGGCCCTGCGGCTGGCGTCGCTGGGATGCGAGCGGATCGTGCTGGAAGCCAGCGGCGGCTACGAACGGGCGGTCCTGCAAGTGCTGTCACAGGCTGGCCTGCCCGTGGTCCGGCTGTCTGCCCAGCGCCCCCGGGCGCTGGCGCACGCGTTGGGGCTCAAGGCCAAGACCGACGCCCTGGATGCGCGGTTGCTGGCCGTGGCGGCCCAATGCCTCCCCGGTCAGCCCACTGCCGTGCTGCCTGCGCCAGTGCAAGCGCTGCGCGAACTGCTTCACCTGCGCAGCACCCTGGTCGCCCAGCGCGATGCGCAGCGCCGGTGCATGGAGCACGTGACCTGCGAGGCGGTGCGTGACCAGTGGCTCGAGGTGATCGCGCTGCTGCAACAGCGCATCAAGGAGATCTCCCGGCAAATCGCCCAGGTCGGTGCGGCCTGTTCACGCTTGCCGACCGTGCCTGGGCTTGGCCCGATCCTGCGCGCCACCCTGGCGGCCCGGCTTCCCGAGCTGGGCAGCGTGCCACCGCGCAAGATCGCCGCCTTGGTCGGGCTGGCGCCGTTCAATCGAGACAGCGGCCGCTGGCACGGCCAACGCCGCATCCAGGGCGGACGCGCCGACGTGCGGCGGGTGCTGTACATGGCCACCTGGGCCGCGATCCGTGCAGGCTCGCCGCTGTCACACACCTACGCACGCCTGACCAGCGCGGGCAAACCCGCCAAGGTCGCCATCGTCGCGTGCATGCACAAGTACCTGCGATGGCTCAACGCCATCGCACGCGATCAGGCACCTTACAGCCCCCCTGCGATCGCTTCTGCATGACAGTTGACTCCTACAAAGGCGCACAGCAACGGGCTGGGGTGCATTGTGGGAGGGACTTCAGTCCCGACGCAGGAGGATGAAACGTGCGCCACTTGCCAGGCAAGAAGTCCATTGCATCAACGCGCAGATCCGCTGCGCGTGCTCAGGGGGTCGCCTCCTGCAGGCGATAGCCGGTACTGGCGCGCTGCTCGCCGCGCCAGCGGTCGAAGGCGCGCACCTCGATGCGGTGCGCGCCGGCGCCCAGGTCGGTCGGCAAGGCGCCGCGCCACAGGTGCTGCGACGGGATCGCTTCCGGCGAGCGGTCGTAGCCGCGCAGCGCCTCGGCCGCGTCGTCGCGGGCGTTCTCGGCGAGCAGGTCCGGATCGGGCTGCTGCACGCGCACCATCGGCTTCCATGCGCCATCGTCGATGCGGTACTCCACGCGACTGTCGTCCTGCCCCATGAACACGTTCGCGTACACCGCCCAGGCCGGATAGGCGCCGCGGCGCAGCAGCTTCGGTGCATGCAGGGTCATCTGCGCATCGTCGGCGGCGCGCGCGGCGTGATAGGCCAGCGCATAGCCGCCGTCGCGCTGCACCGTCAGCAACGCATAACCGTTCGGGGTGCCGTCGGCCATCGTCGCCGCGGGAATGCCGTCGGTATCCTTGGCACCGGACCAGAACGCGCCGCAGGCCGCGCCCACGTTGTATTCGTGCAGTGGCTGCGCGCCATGCCAGCCGTCGTCGGCGCCGTGATAGTAGTGACGCTGGGTGTGGCTGTGGCCGCTGAGCACCAGCACGTGCGGAAATCCCTGCAGCAGCGCGAACAGGCGCGCGCGGTCGGCATGGCGGAAGGTCTCCTTGCCCGGCGCGGCATCGAACAGCGGGATGTGCATGCCCAGCACCAGCAGCCGCTGCTTCGGCAGCGTCGCCAGGTAGGCCTGCAGGAACGCGAACTGGTCCTCGCGCAGGCCGCCGACGTACTTGGGTTGCTGCTGCGGCTGGTAGACCACGTCGTCGAGGAACACGAAGCTAGCGCCGCCCTCCTCCACCGCGTAGGTGTCCGGGCCGTAGGTCGCGCGCCAGCTGGACAGCGAGCCGGCATCGTCGGCCGCATCGACGTTCAAATCGTGGTTGCCGGGCACATGGAACCACGGCACGCCGAGCTTGGCAGTTTCGGCGTTCAGCGCCGGATACAGCGACAGGTCGTCGCTGACCACGTCGCCCAGGGTGGTGCCCAGGCGCGCACGGGTCTTGCCGAGCAGCGGCGCGACGATGTCGCGCGCGTAATAGCCGACGTCGGTCGCCGAGGCGGTCTGGGTATCGGCGAACACCAGCACCTCGGTGCTGACCGCGGCCGGTTGCGCGCGCAGCGCGAAATCCCAGCCATCGGTGGCACCGCCGGTCGGCGCGATGCCCGGGTATTTGAGCGCGGGCGATCCGGCCGGCGCGTAGTGCCGCCAGTACGCCGGCAAGCCGTTGCCGGCGCTGGCGAAGGCGTAGCCGTCGGGCTTGATCACGAACACCGTGCGCCCCGGCTCCACCTGCAGGCGATAGCGGCCCTGCGCATCGGTGCGCACGATGTGCACGCCGTCGGAGACCTGCACGCCGGCGATGCCGCGCTCGCCGCTGCCGCGGCCCGCCTGGCCGTCGCGCTCCTGGTAGACGCTGCCGCTGATCGTCGCCGTCTGCGCCAAGGCGGGCGCGGCGGCGGTCAACAGGCAGAGAAGCAGTACGGCGCGCAGCGGCATGCGTGAAGTCCGGCAATCGAGGGGAGCCTGATTGTAGCCATCCGCCGCGGCACGGCGATGACCGCCGTCGCGCGCGCCTAGGTGTGCCGCGCTTCCAGCACCGCGACCGCGTCGGCCAGGCCCAGGCCGCGCGCGCGCAGCAGCACGGTCAGGTGGTACAGCAGGTCGGCCGATTCGCCGAGCAGCTCGGCATCGCCCTGCGCCACGCCGGCCAATGCGGTTTCCACGCCTTCCTCGCCGACCTTCTGCGCGATGCGCCGGGTGCCCTTCTCGAACAGCTGGGTGGTGTAGCTGCCGGGCGGACGCTCGCGTTCGCGCTGTGCGACCAGGCGGTCGAGCGCGCCCAGGAACTGGCCCGGCGCCTGTGGGAAGCAACTGCTGCGGCCCAGGTGGCAGGTCGGCCCGTGCGGGTGCGCGGTGACCAGCAGCGTGTCGCGGTCGCAGTCGGTCTCGATCGACACCAGGTCCAAGGTGTTGCCCGAGCTTTCGCCCTTGGTCCACAGGCGCTGCTTGCTGCGGCTGTAGAAGGTGACCTTGCCGCTGGCGCGGGTCGCGGCCAGCGCTTCGGCGTTCATGTAGCCGAGCATCAGCACGCGCAGCGTGGCCGCGTCCTGCACCACCACCGGCAGCAGGCCGTCGCCCTTGCTCCAGTCCAGTTCCGCATCCGTGGTCGCGGCGGCGGTGTCGTGCTCATGCGCCATCGCGCACCTCGATCTGTCGTTGGCGCAGGAAGCGCTTGAGGTCGGGAATCGGAATCGCGCCGCTGTGGAACACGCTGGCGGCCAGCGCGCCGTCCACGTCGGCCTGTTCGAACACGTCGGCGAAGTGCTGCAGTTCGCCGGCGCCGCCGGAGGCGACCAGCGGCACCTTGCACAGCGAGCGCACCTCGAACAGCTGGGCGATGTCGTAGCCGCGGCGCACGCCGTCGTTGTCCATGCAGTTGAGCACGATCTCGCCGGCGCCCAGCTGCTGCGCCTCCACCACCCAGTCGACGGTGCGCACGCGCAGCGCCTGGGTCTTGCTCGGGTCGCCGGTGAAGCGGCGCACGCGCCACTGCCCGTCGTCCTCGCGGATCGAATCGATGCCCACCACCACGCACTGCACGCCGAAGGCCTCGGCCAGTTCGGCGATCAGCGCCGGCCGTTCCAGCGCCGGCGAGTTGATCGAGATCTTGTCGGCGCCGGCGTGCAGCACCGCGCGCGCGGTGGCCACGTCGCGGATGCCGCCGGCCACGCAGAACGGGATGTCGATCAGCCGCGCCACGCGCTCGACCCAGGCGTAGTCCACCGAGCGCCCTTCCGGGCTGGCGCCGATGTCGTAGAACACCAGTTCGTCGGCGCCCTGGTCGCGGTAGCGCAGCGCCAGCTCGACGATGTCGCCCATGTCGATGTGGTCGCGGAACTTCACGCCCTTGACCACGCGCCCGTCGCGCACGTCCAGGCACGGGATGATGCGCCGGCTCAGCATGCCAGCGCCTCGTCCAGGCGCAGCCGGCCTTCCAGCAGCGACTTGCCGAGCACCGCGCCGGCGCAGCCGACCTCGCGCGCGGCGCGCACGTCGGCGGCGTCGCGGATGCCGCCGGAGGCCTGCACGTCCACGCCCGGCGCGATCTGGCGCAGATAGGCGTACAGGGCCAGGTTCGGCCCGGACAGCATGCCGTCGCGGGCGATGTCGGTGCACAGCAGGTGTTTCAGCCCGGCCGTGGCGTACTCGACCGCCAGCGCTTCCAGGGTCAGCGAGGAGGTTTCGGTCCAGCCCAGCACCGGCAGCCGCCACACGCCGTGCGCGTCCTGGCGCGTGTCCAGGGCCACGGTGATGCGTTCGGCGCCAAACTCGGCCAGCCATTCCAGTACCGACTCGCGGTCGCGCACCGCCAGCGAGCCGATCACCACCCGCGCCGCGCCGGCGTCGAGCATGCGCTGCACATCGGCGCGCGAGCGCACGCCGCCGCCGGTCTGCACCTGCAACCCGGTCTGCGCGCGGATCTGGCTCAGCAGCGGCGCCAGGGTGTAGCCGCCGGCGCGCGCCGCGTCCAGGTCGACCAGGTGCATCCAGGTCGCGCCGGCGTCGGCGAAGGCCTGCGCACGCGGCAGCGGATCGTCGCCGTAGTGGGTTTCGCGGGCGTAGTCGCCCTGCGCCAGCCGCACCACGCGGCCGTCGCGGATGTCCAGCGCGGGATAGACGATGAAGCTCATGGGAAATCGGTCTCGAGGAAATTGCGCAGGATGCGCGCGCCGGTGCTCGCCGAGCGCTCGGGATGGAACTGCGCGCCGCAGCGGCGGCCGCGCTGCACCACGGCGGTGAACAGGCCGCCGTGGTCGCAGCCGGCCACGGTGTCGGCGGTGACCGGCGCGGCGTAGCCGTGCACGAAATAGGCGCTGGCGTGCTCGGGCAGGCCCTCCAGCAACGGCGACGGGCGCATCGGCAGCAGCCGGTTCCAGCCCATGTGCGGGATGCGGATGCCCAGCGCCGGCGGCATGTGCCGGACCACGCCGCCGAGCAGGCCCAGGCAGTCGACATCGCCTTCTTCCGAATGCTCGAACAGCAGCTGCATGCCCAGGCAGATGCCGATCAGCGGCGCCTGCAGCGCGCGCAGCGGCTCGATCAGGCCTTGCTCGCGCAAGCGCGCCATCGCATGCGGCGCAGCGCCGACCCCGGGCAGGATCACCCGGTCCGCGCCCTGCAGCCCGGCCGCGTCGCGCACCAGCCGCGCTTCCACGCCGAGGCGTTCGAGCGCGTAGCGCACCGATCCGAGGTTGGCGCCGCCGGCATCGATCAGGGCGACGTCGCTCATCGTGGGCTCCCGCTACGCACGGCGCGCATCACAGCACGCCGCTTCACAGCACGCCCTTGGTCGAGGGCAGCGCGGCGCCGTCGCGGCGCACGGCCTGGCGCAGGGCCCGCGCCAGCGCCTTGAAGCAGGCCTCGACCTTGTGGTGGTCGTTGTCGCCGTGCACGCGCAGGTGCAGGTTCAGGCCCGCGGCATCGCACAGCGAACGGAAGAAGTGCGGGACCAGTTCGGTCGGCATGTCGCCGACGCGCTCGCGCCTGAACTCGCCCTCGAACACGAAGTACGGGCGCCCGCTGAAATCCAGCGCGGCGCTGGCCAGGGTCTCGTCCATCGGCAGGGTGAAGCCGTAGCGGCCGATGCCGCGCTTGTCGCCCAGTGCTTGGCGCAGGGCCTGGCCCAGCGCCAGGCCGGTGTCCTCGATGGTGTGGTGCTCGTCGATGTGCAGGTCGCCGGCGGCGCGCACGTCCAGCGCGAAGCCGCCGTGCTTGCCGATCTGCTCGAGCATGTGGTCGAAGAACGGCAGGCCGGTGGCGCAGTGCGGGTCGCGCACCAGGTCCAGGTCGATCTCGACCGAGATCCGGGTTTCCTTGGTGTCGCGCTGCACGGTGGCGCGGCGCGGCGCATCGGCCAGTTCGTGGGCGATGCCGGCCCAGTCCCAGTCGCCGCCGAACTGCTCGGTGCGCAGCTGGAAGCCGCGGATGCGCAGGTTGTCGGCGAACTGGATGTCGGTGAGGCGGTCGCCGACCATCGCCGAACGCGCCCAGTCGATGCTGCGGTCCTGCAGGTAGGGCAGCATCAGGCCGATGCCCGGCTTGCGCGTGGGCGCGTTGTCGGCCGGCCAGCTGCGGTCGACCAGCACCTCGCGGAACGCGATGCCCTGGCTGGCGAAGATCTGCAGCATCAGGTCGTTGGGGCCGTCGAACGCGGCCTGCGGATAGGCCTCGCTGCCCAGCCCGTCCTGGTTGGTGACGATGACGAACTGGTAGCCGGCATCGCGCAGCTTCAGCATCGCCGGGATCACGCCCTGCACGAAGCGCAGCTTCTCGTAGGCGTCGATCTGGAAATCGGCCGGCTCCTCGATCAGGGTGCCGTCGCGGTCGACGAACAGGATCGGGGTCATGCCGCCGCCCTCCCCGCCTGCAGCGCGCCCAACACGCGCTGGTTCTGCTCCGCGGTGCCGATGGTGATGCGCAGCGCATCGCCCAGGGTCGGCGCGGCACGCTGGTCGCGCACCACCACGCCGGCGCCGAGCAAGGCGCGGAACGCGGCCTCGGCATCGTCGAAGCGCACCAACAGGAAATTGCCCTGCGACGGGTACACACGGCGCACGCCGGGCAGCGCCGCCAGCGCGGCGGACATGCGCTCGCGCTCGCGGCGGATCTCGGCCACGCGCGCCGCGGTCTGGCGCAGCGGCTCCGGCTGCAGCGCGGCCAGCGCCAGCTGCGTGCACGGCGCCGGGATCGGATACGGCGCCTGGCAGCGGCGCAGCACCGCGATCAGCGCCGGATCGGCGATCACGCAGCCGATCCGCGCCGCGGCCAGCGCATGCGCCTTGGACAGCGTGCGCAGCACCGCCAGGTTCGGGTGGCGCGCCAGCAGCGTGGTCGCCGAGGGCACGTCGGAGAATTCGCCATAGGCCTCGTCGACCACCAGCAGGGCGCGCCCATGCAGGCGCTCGGCGGCACGTTCGATGTCGGCCAGCGCGATCGCCGCGCCGCTGGGATTGCCCGGCGCGCACAGGAACACCAGCTTGGCCATCTGGCTCAGCGCCGCCTCCACCACCGCGTCGACGTCGGTGACCAGGCCGGCCGCGTCCTCGCGCAACGGCACCTCGACGATGCGCGCATTCTGCAGCCGCGCGCACACCGCATACATGCCGAACACCGGCGGGGTGATCACGATCGCGTCGCGGCCCGGCTCGCACAGCGCGCGCAGCAGCAGGTCGATGGCTTCGTCGCTGCCGCGGCCGAGCAACAGTTGTTCCGGCGCGCAGGCGTATAGCGACGCCAGGGCAGCCCGCAATGCCGGCGGCTGCGGATCCGGATAGCGGCGGTTGCCGGCGTCGCGGTCGGCCGGGTTGGCCCAGGCCGATTCGTTGGCGTTGAGCCAGACCTCGCCCTGCAGCGCGCTGCTGCGCGCCGAGGAATACCCGGCGAAATCGAGCAGATCGTGCCGCACCAATGCCAGCATCGATCCCGGCGCCTGCGTCTCGAACGGCGCGCTCATGCCGCCTTCTCCATCCGCAGCGCCACCGCATTGGCGTGCGCGTCCAGGCCCTCGGCGCGCGCCATGGTCACCGCGCAGGCGCCGATCGCGGCGATGCCGGCACGGCTGGCGGCCTGCACGCTGACGAAATTCTGGAAGCTGGCGACGCTGACCCCGCTGTAGGCGCGCGCCGCGCCGTTGGTCGGCAGCACGTGGTTGGTGCCGCTGCAATAGTCGCCCAGCGCTTCGGGGGTGAAATCGCCGAGGAACACCGAGCCGGCGGCCTCGACCCGCTCCAGCCAGGCGCGCGGCTCGCGCAGCGCCAGGATCAGGTGCTCGGGCGCGTAACGGTTGCTGATCGCGAAGGCGTCCTCGAGCGCGCCGACCTGGATCAGCCGCGATGCGGCCAGGGCCTGGCGCGCGATCGCCGCACGCGGCAGCGTCGCCAGCTGGCGTTCGATCTCGTCCTCGACCGCGTCGATCAGATCGGCGCTGTCGGACAGCAGCAACACCTGCGAATCCGGGCCGTGCTCGGCCTGCGACAACAGGTCGGCGGCGACGAAGGCGGCATTGGCGCCGACGTCGGCGATCACCAGCACCTCCGACGGGCCCGCCGGCATGTCGATCGCCGCCGCGCCGGCCTGCGCCACCTGCTGCTTGGCCTCGGTCACGTAGCCGTTGCCCGGGCCGAACAGCTTGTCGCACGAGGGCACCGAGTCGGTGCCGAAGCCCATCGCCGCGATCGCCTGCGCGCCGCCGAGCTTGAACACCCGATCCACGCCGGTCAGCCTGGCGGCGACCAGCACCGCCGGATCGGCCGAACCGTCGGCGCGCGGCGGTGTGCACAGCACCACCTCGCGGCAGCCGGCCAGCGCTGCCGGCACGCACAGCATCAGCGCGGTGGACGGCAGCGGCGCGCTGCCGGCCGGCACGTACAGGCCGACCCGGCCGATCGGCCGCACCACCCGCTCGCAGACCACGCCGGGCGCGGTTTCCACCGCATACGGCTGGGTCATGCCGGCGCGGTGGAAGGTCTCGATCCGCGCCGCGGCCTGCGCCATCGCCTCGCGCAGCACCGCCGGCACCGCGGCCTCGGCGGCGGCGAACTCGTCGGCGCCGACTTCGAAGCTCTGCAGCACCACGCCGTCGAAGCGCGCGGTGATCTCGCGCAGCGCCGCATCGCCGCGGCTGCGCACGTCCTCCAGCAACTGCGCCACCGCGGCGCGGGTCTGCGCGGCGACGGTCTGCGCCGGCCGGGTCAAGGCCTGCGTGCGCGCCTGCGCGTCGAGCGAATTCCAGTCCAGTCGGTTCATGCCAGCGAACGCTCCACCGTCAACACCATCAAGCCCTGCGCACCGGCGCGCTCCAGTTCCTCCATGCGCTGCCAGGTGATCGCTCCGTGGCACATGGTCTGCAGCTGCAACGGGCCGTCGCCGTCGCCGGGCAGTTGCACCAGCGGGTCGGCATCGGGCAGCAGCCGGGTCAGTTCGGCGACGTGGTCGCGCGAGGCGCGGAACATCAGCAGCTTGCTGTCGCGCAGCTTGAGCACGCCGTCGAGGCGGCGCAGCAGCATCGCCGCCAGCCCGGCGCGGGCGTCGCCCGGCTCGCGCACCGGCCCGGCCAGCACCGCCTCGCTCTCCAGCAGCGTCTCCACCGGCTTGAGCTGGTTGGCGGCCAGGGTGGCGCCGCTGGAGACCAGGTCGCAGATCAGGTCGGCGGTGCCCAGGCGCGGCGCGATCTCCACCGAACCGGACAGTTCCACCACCTGCGCATCCAGGCCGCGCGCCTCCAGCCAGTCGGCCAGCACCGCCGGATAGCTGGTGGCGATGCGCTTGCCCTGCAGCTGTTCCGAACCGGTCCACTCCCAACTGTCGGGCACCGCCAGCATCAGCCGGCACTGGCCGAAGTTCAGCCCGCGCAGCGCGCGGTAGGCCTCGGGCATGCCGTTGCGGCGGCGCTCGCCGGCCTGCTCTTCCAGTTCGTTGCGGCCGACGATGCCGAAATCGCAGACGCCGTCGGCGATCAGCCCGGGGATGTCGTCGTCGCGCACCAGCAACAGGTCCACCGGCAGCGACTCGCCGTAGCAGAACAACTTGTCGCGGCTTTCGCGCCAGCTCAGCCCGCAGGCGGCCAGCACCGCGCGGGCCGGCTCGGCCAGGCGGCCGCTCTTCTGGATCGCGATACGCAGCCGGTCACGCGCCGGCGCTGCCAGGGAAGCACTCATCAGGACATCTCAATGGGAATCGGAGGGGCGCGCCGCTTGCCGGCGCAGCGCCGTGGCATAGCCGCCGGCGCCGTATTCCAGGGTCCGCGCGACGCGGCCGATGGTGGTGACGCTAACCTGGGTCAGCTCGTGGATCTCGCGGTACGGCACGCCCTTGAGCAGCAGCGGCACCACCCGCCAGCGGTCGGACATGGCCTCCAGCTCGGCCGGCGTGCATAGGTCCTGCAGGAACGCGGCCACCTCCTGCGGCTTGCTCAGGTGGGCCAGGGCGCGCGCCAGCGCCTTGAACGGGGCGTCGTCGCGATCGGTTGCGGGGGCGGGTCGTTGTTTCATTGCGATAATGTAATAGCGTGTTAGTACATTAGCGCGATTGGACGACCCGGGTCAAGCCGCGGCGTGCGGGCGTTCTGTGGTTGTTGTGTTCGGCCCCTGATGGGCGCGAGGTCGCGATGCGACCTGTCGCGGCTGAAGCCGCCCCTGCAGGGAGCGGTGTGCGTGCTTTTGTAGGAGCGGCTTCAGCCGCGACAGGCACTCGCAGCGATCGCACCGGCCAGGGGCGCACGCACCGCTCCGGTCGCCACCACCGGAGCGACTGGTTGCAACAGCGAGAGCGCATTGCGCTCGCCATTGCGTGAGCGGCTTCGGTGGCGGCGGGCTCTGGATACCGGCGTCGCGACTGAAGTCGCTCCCACAAGGGACATGCGGCGCCACCGTCCAGGTTGCGCCCGCACCTGCCCTGCAGGCCCGCTCAGGGCATGACCTTGGCCTGCTCCAGCTCGACCAGCAGGGTGCTGGCCAGTTCGTCGCGGGCGACCTCGAACTGCTGTTCGCGCACCAGGTCCTTGACCGCGACCACGCCGCGCGCCAGTTCGTCGTCGCCGGCCAGCACCACGAAGCGGATGCCGGCGCGCGCGGCGTACTGGAACTGCTTGCCGACCTTCTTCGGCTCCATCTGCACTTCGGTGTTGATCCCGCCCACGCGCAACCGGCGGGCGATGTCCAGCGCGTCGGCCAGCTTGGCCTCGTCCATCAGCGCCACCATCGCCTGCACGCTGCTGGAGGCGATGCCTTCGATCAGCCCGGCCTCGCGCAGCTGCCAGAACAGGCGGGTCAGGCCGATCGAGATGCCCACGCCCGGCAGCTTGGACTTGCTGTAGTGGCTGGCCAGGTCCTCGTAGCGCCCGCCCGAGCAGATCGAGCCGATCTGCGGGTAGTCGGTCAGCAGGGTCTCGTAGACGGTGCCGGTGTAGTAGTCCAGGCCGCGGGCGATGGAGAAGTTCAGGCAGTACGCGGTTTCCGGCACGCCCAGCGCCTTGACCAGGGCCAGCACCTCGCGCAACTCGGCCACGCCCTCGCGCAGCGTCGCGCTCGACTCGGCGGCCGCGGCCAGCGCATCCAGCCGCGCCAGCGCGTCGTCGTGGCCGCTGGAGCGCACCGCGACGAAGGCCAGGATCCGCTCGACCTGCTCGGCCGGGATCGCGAAGCCTTCGCCGGCCAGCGTCTCGCGCACGTAGTCGGCGCCGCGCTTGTCGAGCTTGTCGACCTCGCGCAGCACCGCCAGCTGGCGCTCGCCCTCGGCCACGCCCAGGCTCTCGAAGAAGCCGCGCATCAGCTTGCGGTTGTTCAACTGCACCGCGAACGCGCCGATGCCCAGCTCGGCGAACACCGCGTGGATCACCGCCAGCACCTCGGCGTCGTAGCGGATGCTCAGCGCGTCCTTGCCGATCACGTCGATGTCGCACTGGTAGAACTCGCGGAAACGGCCGCGCTGGGCGCGCTCGCCGCGGTACACGCGCTGCATCTGGTAGCGGCGGAACGGGAAGCTCAGCTCGTGCTCGTGCTCGGCCACGTAGCGCGCCAGCGGCACGGTCAGGTCGAAGCGCAGCGCCAGCTCCGGCAGGCCGCCCTCGCCGCCGGCATCGGCCGCGGCGTTGGCCAGCGCGCCGGTGGACTGCACGAAATACACCTGGCGCTCGGTCTCGCCGCCGGACTTGGTCAGCAGCACGTCGGACAGTTCGAACACCGGCGTCTCCACCGGCAGGAACCCGAACCGCTCGTAGTTGCGGCGGATGACGTCCAGCATGCGCTGGAACGCGATCTGCTCGCGCGGCAGCAATTCCATGATGCCGGGCGGCGTACGGGGCTTGATCACGTGCAAAACTCCTGCGATTCGGGGGCGAGCGGACGCCAATTCTAGCCGCACCGACTGCTGGCGGCCGCATCGTCGTATCATTCCCCGGTGCCGACGCCGCTGCCACGCCCATGACCAGGCCTCCTTCCGGATTCGCCCTGCCCTATGCCGAGCCGGCCGCGGCGCGGGATCCGCGCGCGCACGAATGCCTGCATTGCGCGGTGCGCCACCTGGCGATCTGCTCGGCGCTGGCCTGCGACGAGGTGCAGGCGCTGGAGCGGGCGACGACCTCGCAGTCCTATGCCGCCGGCGCCACCGTGGCCCGCACCGGCGAAGCCCGGCAGGCGGTCTATACCGTCACCTCCGGCGCGCTGCGGCTGGTGCGCACGCTGGCCGACGGCCGCCGCCAGGTGGCCGGCTTCGTGTTGCCGGGCGACTACGTGGGGCTCAGCGAATCCCCCAAGCACCGCCACGACATCGAAGCCATCGCCGACAGCCGCGTGTGCCGGGTCCCGGTGGCGCAGATGCAGCAGCTGCGCAGCCAGTTCCCGCAGCTGGAACGCAAGCTGCTGCAGCGCGCCTGCCTGGAACTGGACGCCGCGCAGGACGCGGCGCTGGCGCTGGCGCGGCTGCAGCCGGCCGAGAAGCTGGCCGATTTCCTGCTCAAGCTGGCCGCGCGCGCGGCGCGCCAGGGCGATTCCGGCAACAGGGTGACCCTGCCGATGGGCCGCGGCGACATCGCCGACCATCTCGGCCTGACCATGGAAACGGTCAGCCGCACCTTCACCAAGCTGCGCCAGCAGGGCCTGATCGCGCTGCCGCAGCTGCACGTGGTCGAGATCCGCGACTTCGCCGCCCTGCACCGGCTGGCCTCCGACGAAGAATGACCCGGAGCCGGCGGCGGCGGTTTTTTCGCCAGCCCGTGTCTACGCCTTGCACCACCGTGGCCTCGCCGACTTATCCACAAGTTTCCAGGGCAACGCTCCACATGCCTTGTGGACAACCCCGCTGCCAGCACCTCGTGGGGCCACGGCGAGCGCTTCCGCTGACCGCGGCGGGAACGATGGCCGGCTGCGCAACGACACCACCGGGCCGGCGCAAACGGCACCCGCCGGTGCATCCATGAATGCTTCAGACCAGCACCATGCCCTGCCCCGCGTCCGGGCATAGACTTGCGGCCGCAACACACCTGCGGCGCCGCCGCGGTGCCGGTGGGGGGGAACCATACGGGAGGGCAACCATGCTCGTCGCCATCGATATGCCGCACGACGCGCGCGCCTGCGTGATGCTGGATCGCGAAAGGGAACTGGACTACTGGAAGGCGCATTTCGCGCAGGCCCCGTTCCATCAGCCCGGGCACACGTTCGCCGATTACGAGCCGGCGCTGAAGCTGGCCTACGACGCCTACCTGAAGTACCACGGCCAGCGCTTCGACGACGTGGCGCCGAAGTTGCGCGACGTATTCCTGCGCGACCACCCGCGCTCGCGCCTGGATTGGCTGCAGGTGCGCAGCGTGGTGCAGGCCGCCTGGCAGCGGATGCAGCCGCAGGACCAGGCGTGAGCCTGCGCGCCGCCATGCGCGACGAACGCAGGCGGCAGCGTGGCGGCCCGGACAGCGGCACTGCCGCTGCCGGGCCCGCCGGCGGTCGCCGGCCTCAGCCGGCCAGCAAGCGCGCGCGCAGCGCCGCGTAGTCCGGCGCGATCGGCTCGGCCTGCGCCGGCCGCTGCAGCAAGGCCGCCAGCGCCGGCGGCACCTCGACCGGCCGGCCGATCAACGGCTCGACCACCGCCTCGAACTTGGCCGGGTGCGCGGTCGCCGCCACCGCCCAATCGCCGGCGTCGGCCTCGGCGCCCTCGGCGCGGATCTGCTGCAGCACGTGCAACGCGGTGGCGGTATGCGGGCAATGCACCTCGCCATAGCGGCGGAAGCGCTCGCCGATCAGCTGGCGGATCTGCGCGTCGTCCACCGAATAGGCCTGGAACTGCGCGCGCAGCGCGGCATCGTCGCCACGATAGAGCCAGCGCAGGCGCTCGAAGTTGCTCGGCGCGCCGACGTCCATCGCGTTGGCGACGGTGGCCACGCTGGGCTGCGGCGCGTAGTCGGCGCCGGCGAAGTAGTCCGGCAGCACGTGGTTGGCGTTGGTCGCCAGCACGATGCGGCCCAGCGGCACGCCCAGCCCGCGCGCCAGGATCGCCGCCAGCGCATTGCCGAGGTTGCCGGTCGGCACCACCAGGTTCAGCGGCTGCGCGCGCCCGGCGTAATGGACCAGCGCGCTGTGCGCGTAGTAGCTCATCTGCGGCAGCAACCGGCCCAGGCTGATGCTGTTGGCCGAACTGAGCGGCGCCTGCGCCTGCAGGTCGGCGTCGTTCAAGGCCTGCTTGACCAGCGCCTGGCAATCGTCGAACGAACCGGCCACGCGCAGCGCCTGGATGTTGTCGCCGAAGCAGCCCAACTGGTGCGCCTGGCGCGGCGACACGCGCCCGTCCGGATACAGCACCACCACGCGCAGGCCGGGCTGGCGATGGAACGCGGCGGCGACCGCGGCGCCGGTATCGCCGGAGGTGGCGACCAGGATGGTGAGCGGCGTGGCGGCATCGCGGCGCAGCCGCGCCAGGCAGGCGGCGAGGAAGCGCGCGCCGAAGTCCTTGAACGCGGCGGTCGGCCCATGGAACAGCTCCAGCGCGTGGTCGCCGGGGGTGGCCAGCGCTTGCAGCGGCGCATCGAAATCGAAGGCTTCGGCGCAGATCGCCGTCAGTTCGGCGGCGAGCGCGTCGCCGTCGAAGAACGGCGCCAGCAGGGTGGCGGCGGTCTCGGCCAGGCTGACGCCGGCCTGCAGTTCGCGCGCCGGCGGCATGCGCTCGGGCACGTACAGCCCGCCATCGGGCGCCAGGCCGGCGGCGATGGCCTGGCTGAGGGTGGCGGCGGGCGCGGCGTTACGGGTGGAAATGAAGTTCATGGTGGTTCCATCAACAGGGGGAGTTCGATCGCACCGTCATCCGTGACTGTGGCACTGCTTGGTTGTTGCTCTTGTTGTTGCTCTTGTTGTGCTCTGCCCTTGCTTCGGCTGTTGCTTTCTTTGCTTTTCGATCTCCCGTGAGGCGCGGCAAGCAGGATGGGTACAACCCCCGAAGGGGGCGACGCGCAGGATGCGCGTCGTTTTCGGCAGGCACATGGATGTGCCTTCCGAAAATTCCCATCCTGCTTGCGGACCCGCGCGTAGCGCGGGCGCGCCGCCCTGCCTCGCGCCCTCCGCGCTGCGCGCTCCGGGTCCGCGTCCATCCCGGGGATCCGCGGAAGGGGCATCCTGCCCCTGCCGCGGACGGCGCACATCCCTGTGCGCCGCCCTTCGGGCTTTTCCCCGCGATGGCCGCCGCTTCGGAAGGGAACCCGGTACGGCAACAGCAAAAGCAACGACAAGAGCAACAGCAAAAACAACCACGAAAGCAACAGCAACAGCGAGGCTACGCGCCGCTACAGCAATCGGGCGCCCGGACACTGCAGCGGCGATACCCAATGCTGGCTGTCGAAACCGGCGGCCGCGAACGCCGCCTGCACCGCCGGCGCGGCCGCCTCGGCCGTCGCGCGCGTCGGGAACCACGCGAACAGGCTGGGGCCGGCGCCGGAAATGCTCGCGCCCATCGCGCCCGCATCCAGCGCCGCCGCCTTGGCCGCGTCGAATCCGAGGATCAGCGGCGCACGCCGCGGCTCGATCAGCACGTCGCGCAGGCCCGCGCGCACCAGTGCCTCGTCGCCGGCGTGGCAGCCCGCCAGCACCAGCGCCAGATTGGAACTCTGCGCCACGAACTCGCCCAGCCGGTAGTCGCCGGCCAGCGCCTCGCGCGCACGGCGCGTCTCCAGCACCGCATCCGGATGCACCAGCAGGCTGTGCCAGACCGCCGGCACCGGCACCGGCACCATCCGCTCCAGCGTGGACAGCACCAGCCCACCCAGGAACATCGGGCCGAGGTTGTCGCCGTGGCGGCTGCCGCTGGCCACCGCCTCGCCTTCCAGCGAATACAGATACAGCTGCTCGCGCGACAGCGGCGCGTCCAGCAGCGCATTGGCCGCCACCAGCGCGGCCACGCACGAGGCCGCCGAGCCGCCCATGCCGGAGCTGAGCGGGATGCCCTTGTCGATCTCGATCTCGAACCCGAACGGCAGCGCCAGCGCCTCGCGCAAGGCGATCAGCGCCGCGCCGGCGGTATTGCGCGCGGCCTCCAGCGGCAGCGCCACGGTGGTGCCGCGGATCGCGGCGATGCGCACCTGCGGCGCGTCGATGCGGCGCACGGTGACCGTGTCGCCGACGCCCTCCACCGCATAGCCGAGCAGGTCGAACCCCACCGCCACGTTGGCCACCGAGGCCGGCGCGAACGCGCGCGCCTCGCGTGGCGCGGCGCGCGCGCCGGGGTTCGGCGCCAGCGACAGCTGCACTTCGCTCACAGCCGCGCCCCCTCGCCCGCCGCCACCCGCAGCAGGTCGGCGAACACGCCGGCGGCGGTGACTTCCGGACCGGCGCCGGGGCCCTGCACCACCAGCGGATTGTCGCAATAGCGGCGGGTGGTGAACTGCACCACGTTGTCGGTCAGGCGCAGGTTGGCGAAGGCGTGCTCGGCCGGCAGTTCCACCAGGCCGACGCTGGGCGCGCGGTCCGGCGCCAGCTGCGCCACGTAGCGCAGCACGCAGCCGCGCGCCTTGGCCGCCTGCAGGCGCTGCGCGAATGCCGCGTCCACTTCGTGCAGGCGCGCCATGAAATCCTCGACGCTGGCCTGGCGCAACGCTTCCGGCACCAGGCTCTCCACCGCAACGTCCTCCAGGCTCAGCTCGCGCCCGGCCTCGCGCGCCAGGATCACCAGCTTGCGCGCCACGTCGGTGCCGGACAGGTCGTCGCGCGGGTCCGGTTCGGTATAGCCCATGCCGCGCGCGTCGGTGACCAGCTGCGAGAACGGCACGCTGCCGTCGTACTTGTTGAACAGCCAGGCCAGGGTGCCGGAGAAGATGCCCTCGATCGCGGTGACTACGTCGCCGGTGTCGACCAGGTCGCGCAGCGTGGTGATCACCGGCAGGCCGGCGCCGACCGTCGCCTCGTAGCGGAAGCGCGCGCCGCTGCTCTCGGCGGCGGCGCGGATCGCGTGGAAGCGCGCCAGCGGCCCGGCGCCGGCCTGCTTGTTCGGGGTGACCACGTGGATGCCGGCGGCCAGCCAGTCGGCGTAGCGGTCGGCGACGTCGGCGCTGCCGCTGCAGTCGATGATGACAGCATGCGGCAGGTGCGCCGACAGCAGGTGCGCGGTGAACGCGTCCAGGTCGGTGGGCTGCTGGCCGCTGGCGAAGGCCTGCCGCCAGTCGCCGCCGATCGCGCGCGGTTCCAGGCGCATCGCGCTGCGCGAGGCGATCGCGCGCAGGCGCAGGTCGAGGTTGGCCTTGGCCAGCAGCTGCGGCTGCGCCACGCGCAGCTGGTCGAGCAGCGCCGCGCCGACGTTGCCCGGGCCGATCACCCCGACCGAGAAGGTCTGCGGCGACAGCCAGAACCCGGCATGCGCGGCGCGCAGCGCCTTGGTCGCGTGCGCGCTGTCGATCGCCACCGAGATGTTGCGTTCCGACGAGCCCTGCGCGATCGCCAGGATGTTGACCTGGGCGCGGCCCAGCGATTCGAACAGGCGCGCGGCCACGCCCGGCTGCCCGGCCATGCCGTCGCCGACCGCGGCCAGCACGCTGATGCCGGTGGTCAGCTGCACACGCTGCACCTGGCCGACCACCAGTTCGTGGGCGAACGCCGACAGCAGCGCATCGCGCGCGCGCTCGCACTCGTTCTGCCGCACCACGCAGCAGATCGAATGCTCCGAGGAGCCCTGCGAGATCATCACCACCGACACCCGCGCGTTGCGCAGCGCGGCGAACACGCGCTCGGCGGTGCCGGGCACGCCGATCAGGCCGGTGCCTTCGAGGTTGAGCACGGCCAGGTCCGGGCTCAGGGTCAGACCCTTGATCGGGCCGCTGCTGGCGCTGCTGGCGGTGATGCGGGTACCCGGGTGTTCGGGCTGGAAGGTGTTGCGGATGATGATCGGCAGGCCGCGCTCGATCGCCGGCGACATGGTCTGCGGATGCACCACCTTGGCGCCGAAATAGGCCAGTTCGCAGGCCTCGTCGTAGCTCAGCGTCTCCAGTTGCACCGCCTCGGGCACCACCCGCGGATCGGCCGACAGCACGCCGTCCACGTCGGTCCAGATATGCAGTTCGTCGGCGTCGAACAGGGCGGCGAAGATCGCGCCGGAGTAGTCGCTGCCGTTGCGGCCGAGGGTGGTGATGCGCCCGGCGCGGTCGCGGGCGACGAAGCCGGTGACCACGACGCGCTGCTGCGGGTGCTGCGCGCGCCAGTCCGCCAGGCGCAGCGCGCTGGCCTCCCAGTCCACGTCCACGCCCAGCTCGCCGCGATCCACCACCAGCACCTCGCGCGCGTCCAGCACCGCGCAGTCCTCGCCCAGCGCGCGCAGGTGCTCGCCGAGCAGTTGCGCCGAATACACCTCGCCCAGGCCCTGCACCCGGTCCAGCACCTCGCGCGGCAGCTCGCCGATCACCGCCAGCGCACCGAGGATCTCGGCCAGGTGGTCGAAGCGCGCATCCAGCCATTCCACCGTGGCGCCGGCATGCTCGCCGAGCAGCGACACCGCCGCGGCGCGGTGCCGCGCGCGGGTCTCGTGCCAGCGTTCGCGCCAGTCGCTGTTCTCGCTGGCGGCCAGTTCGGCCAGGCCGATCAGCGCATCGGTGACGCCCTTCATCGCCGAGACCACGGTGACCTGCACGGTCTCCGGGCGCGCCAGCAGCAGCTGCGCGACATGGCGATAGCGTTCGGCGTCGGCCACCGAGGTCCCGCCGAACTTGTGGACGACGGTACGCGCAGCGAGCGCGGGTTCTGCGAGGGGAGCGGAAGCGACTGCGGGGGACGGCATGGGAGACCTCGGAGTGGAGGCCCCGCTCGCATCAGGCCGACGGGTTCCCCCGCATCCTGATCCGGGTGCGGGGCCGTGGGTTTCGACAGTTACGCGAAAACGACGGGCCGCACCGGGCTAATGGTGTGGGTGGTAATACCGGTGGTAATGCCCGCGCAGCACGCGGCCGGGCGCCGCAGCGCGAGCGGCACGAAGCTGGTGGCGAGGGCGAAAACGGTGGGCATGGGCGCAAGAGGACATCATGCGCCGGGGTGCTGTCAAGCACTGTCTGCCGGGTCGCGGCGTGCGGGCCGCACCCGGGTCGATCCGTTGCAAAAGTTACTATCCGGCCCCGGTGCGACAGAACCTTCGCCGGCGGCACTGCAGGACGCGCTCATCGGCGCCGTGGCCGGAGCAGGTGGTGGGGCCTGCCAGCCTGCCATGTCGGTTTGCGCGGCATCGCCGAATGGCGCATCCATGCCACGATCTTGTCCACGATCCTGGACAGTTCCGACGCGATCAGCGCGACCACTGTCAGGAGCATCATGCCGAGCGCGGCGAATACGGGATTCATGCGCCGCACTGTAGGCAAGCGTTTGTGCTGGCCCATGTTCGAAGCGACAAAAAGCGGCGTGCGGTTGCGGCGTGTTCAGTGCGCGGTTCGGTGCGATTCATGTGCTTCCGACCCGCACTCGCAGGCGCGAAGGACGGTGCGACAAGGCTTGCGCAAAGACGCGCGGACCTGTCGTCCGCGCGCCATGCGCCGCCAACGCTGGGTTGGATCAGTGCTGTTGGTTATCCGCCGGCGGCTGTTGCTGCGGGTCGCTGGTGGGCTGCTGCGGATCGGCCGGAGGCGTGGTGCCCTGGGTGCTGTCGCTGCCGGTGGGCGCCCCGGTGGCGGCGGCATCGCCGCTGCTGGTGCCGGCCGGCGCCGCAGCGCTGTCGGCCTGGCTGGCGTCGGTCGCGGGGGATGGCGTCGTCGGGTTCTGGTCCTGGGCGGGCTTGTCGCCATCACGCTGACAAGCGACCAAGCCCGCCAGCAGCGAACCGATCAACACAAACTTCAACGTTCTGCTCATGAGTGACTCCTGCTTCGCATTCATATGGGGTTGCTGGAAGCGGCCGCCGTGGCTGGCCGGATGAGATGAAGCCCGCAATCCAGGACGCCGACATCGCCCCTGCATGGGCAACCGGCCAACGGCAGCGACGTGGTGCCGCGCGCCATGCGATGCATGCATCGCCGGCCGTGTGCGGCCCCAGTGCCTGGGGAGCCTGCAACGGGACAGGCCCGTCGCCGCGCGTCCCGGGTCGCCGGAGCGGATCCGCATCGCGGCGTTGCGATGCCGTCCCCTCCTGCATCAGCGGACGGGTGCAGCCTACGCAACGCGGTGCTCAGGCAGCGTCGGCGTAAGGTGTAAACGGCGTTATGCGGGCCGGGCGCATCGCGAACGACGGCACGATGGCGGCTGTAGGTGATCCAGCTTGCGTAGTGCGCGACTGCAGCGAAGCGACACCCACATTACGCAACCCGGCGCAGCCCAAACCCAATATCGTGTCGTTGCCCGCATCTGCGGCGGCGCAGCGGATGCAGCGGCGCGCGACGGCATCGACCACGCCGAACGCGCAGACCAACCTGCGGTGGTGACCCCGGCGCGATTCGAACGCACGACCTGTCCCTTAGGAGGGGACCGCTCTATCCAGCTGAGCTACGGGGCCTTGGCCGGCGCATTGTCGCACGATCGCCGCGCTTGCCAAGCCCGGCAAGGTGCGCGGCGGCTGCGGCCGGACCCGCCGGGTCTGCTAAAATTGACGGCTAGTCGCGTCCCGCGTCCCCCGCCTGCGGTCGCCTTCCCTGTCGCAACGATTTCCAGGAGATTCCATGTCCGCTGACCTGCTCAAGGCGCTCGGCCTGACCGCGTCCAATTCCGGCACCTACCTCGGCAACGGCGAGTGGTCCACGGCCACCGGCGCCGGCGTGCTGCAGCCGCTGAACCCGTCCAGCAACGAGGTGATCGCCGAGGTGCAGGCGACCACCGCGCAGGACTACGAGACCGTGGTCGCCCGCGCCCAGGCCGCGTTCAAGGTCTGGCGCACCACCCCGGCGCCGCGCCGCGGCGAGGCGGTCCGCCTGTGCGGCGAGGCGCTGCGCAGGCACAAGGACGCGCTGGGGTCGCTGGTCGCGCTGGAAATGGGCAAGAGCAAGCCCGAGGGCGACGGCGAGGTGCAGGAGATGATCGACATCGCCGATTTCGCGGTCGGCCAGAGCCGCATGCTGTACGGCTACACGCTGCATTCCGAGCGCCCCGGCCACCGCATGTACGAGCAGTACCAGCCGCTGGGCCTGGTCGGCATCATCAGCGCGTTCAACTTCCCGGTCGCGGTGTGGGCGTGGAATGCCTTCCTGGCGGCGATCTGCGGCGACATCTGCCTGTGGAAGCCGTCCAACAAGACCCCGCTGACCGCGATCGCGTCGATGAAGATCTGCAACGACGCGCTGCGCGATGCCGGCTTCCCCGACATCTTCTTCCTGGTCAACGACGCCGGCACCGAACTGGCCGAAACGCTGGTCGATGACAAGCGCATCGCGCTGATCAGCTTCACCGGCTCGACCCAGGTCGGGCGCAACGTCGCCGAGAAGTGCGCGCGGCGCCTGGGCCGCTGCCTGCTGGAGCTGGGCGGCAACAACGCGATCATCCTCGACGAGAGCGCCGACCTGAAGCTGGCGATCCCCGGCATCGTGTTCGGCGCGGTCGGCACCGCCGGCCAGCGCTGCACCACCACGCGCCGGCTGATCGTGCACGCCTCGATCTACGACACCGTGCTGGCGACGCTGCTCAAGGCCTACAAGCAGGTCGAAGGCAAGATCGGCGATCCCACCGACCCGGCCAACCTGATGGGGCCGCTGAACAGCCGCGGCGCGGTCGAGCAGTTCCTGGCCTCGATCGAGAAGGCCAAGGCCGCCGGCGGCACCGTCGAGACCGGCGGCACCGCGCTGGACCGCCCCGGCAACTTCGTGCTGCCGGCGATCGTCACCGGCCTGCACAACGGCGACGAGGTGGTGCAGCACGAGACCTTCGCGCCGATCCTGTACGTGATGAAGTACGACACCCTGGACGAGGCCATCGACATGCAGAACGGCGTGCCGCAGGGCCTGTCCTCGTCGATCTTCACCCAGAACCTGAAGGCGGCGGAGAAGTTCCTGTCGGCGGCCGGCAGCGACTGCGGCATCGCCAACGTCAACATCGGCACCTCCGGCGCCGAGATCGGCGGCGCGTTCGGCGGCGAGAAGGACACCGGCGGCGGCCGCGAATCCGGCTCGGACGCGTGGAAGGTGTACATGCGCCGGCAGACCAACACGATCAACTACTCCGACTCGCTGCCGCTGGCGCAGGGCATCAAGTTCGACCTGTAAGCGATGCGCCTGGCCGCCCTGTCCGATATCCACGGCAACCTGCCCGCGCTGGAGGCGGTGCTTGCGGATATCGGGCGGCGCGGCGTGGAACGGATCGTCAACCTCGGCGACATCGTCTCCGGCCCGCTGTGGCCGCGCGAAACCGCCGAGCGGCTCATGCCGCTGGCGCTGCCCACGGTGCGCGGCAACCACGAGCGCCAGCTGTGCGAGCTGGCGCCCGCGGCGATGGGCGCCAGCGATGCCTACGCGCATGCGCAGCTGACGCCGGCGCAGCGGCGCTGGCTGGGCGAACTGCCGCCGACCCTGTCGCTGCCGCAGGCGCTGCTATGCCACGGCACCCCGCACGACGACCTGCGCTGGCTGCTCGACGAACTGGCGCCGCCGCGGTTGCGGGCCGCCGATGCGCAGCGCGTGCGCGAACGGCTCGGCGACGCACCGGCTGCGCCGCTGGTGCTGTGCGGACACAGCCACCTGCCGCGCACGCTGCGCCTGGACGACGGACGGCTGCTGTGCAATCCGGGCAGCGTCGGCCTGCCCGCCTACGCCGAGACGCAGCCGCAGCCGTACCGGGTCGAGACCGGCACGCCGCAGGCACGCTACGCGGTGCTGGAATACCGCAGCGGCCGCTGGGACGCGCAGTTGCTGGCGGTCGACTACGACCACGCCAGCGCCGCGGCGCAGGCGCAACGCAACGGCCAGCCGGCATGGGCGCATGCGCTGCGCCATGGCCGCATGCCCGCATGAACGGCGCACGGCAGGCGCGCTTCTGGGATAATTCGCCCACCCCACACGCGAGCGAACCCGCCAGGCGCATGCCGCCTTCACCGCACGAGGATCTCCAATGAGTGCCGTAAGAGAAACCAATTCGCTCGCCGTGGTCAGCCTGGTCGCGGGCATCCTCGGCTGGACCCTGATGCCGGTGCTGGGCAGCCTCGGCGCGATCATTACCGGGCACCTGGCCCGCGCCGAGATCCGCCGCCAGCCGCAGCGCTTCCAGGGCGACGGGCTGGCGGTGGGCGGGCTGATCCTGGGCTGGGCCGCGGTGATCCTAGCGATCCTGTCGGTGCTGGCGTTCGTGCTGTTCTTCGGCGGGCTGGCCTGGTTCGCCAGCGCCCGGTCCTGAGCCGATGAGCGCCTCCGCTCCGCGCGAACGCTTCAGCGACCGCGTCGCCGACTACGTCCGCTACCGTCCCGACTATCCGCCGGCGTTGCTGGACTGGGTGCACGGGGAACTGGCCGTGGCGCGCGATGCGCAGGTCGCCGACATCGGCGCCGGCACCGGCATCTCCACCCGCATGTTCCTGCAGGCCGGGCATCCGGTGCTGGCGGTGGAACCGAACGCGGCGATGCGCGCCGCCGCCGAGACGCTGCTGCACGGGTTCCCCGGCTTCGCCGCGATCGACGGCAGCGCCGAGGCCACCACCCTCCCCGATGCCAGCGTCGACCTGATCAGCGCCGCGCAGGCCTTCCACTGGTTCGACCTGGACGCGGTGCGCCGCGAATGGGCGCGGGTGCTGCGCCGCGGCGGGCTGGCACTGGTGTACTGGAACTCGCGTCTGCTCGACGGCACACCGTTCCTGCTCGGCTACGAACAGCTGTTGCTCGAGTACGGCACCGACTACAGCGCGGTGGCCGAGCGCTATCACGACGATGCGACGATGCAGCGCTGGTTCGGCGCCGGATTGCGCGGCACGGCGCAGTTCCCGAACGTGCAGAAGCTGGACTACGACGGCCTGCGCGGGCGCCTGCTGTCCTCGTCGTATGCGCCGCTGGCCGGGCATCCGCGCCACGAACCGATGCTGGCCGCATTGCGCACGCTGTTCGATCGCCACCAGGTCGATGGCCTGGTCGATGTCCACTACCGCACCCGTGCTTTCGCCGGCACCTTGAACTGAGCCGTGCCCATGTATTCCCTCGCCCGCCCGTTCCTGTTCGCCTTCGACGCCGAGCGCGCCCACGCGCTGGGCCTGCGCGCGATCGAGATGGCCTACCGCACCGGCACCAATCCGCTGCTGGCCAAGGCGATCGCGCCGATGCCCACGCGCGCGTTCGGCCTGGAGTTCCCCAATCCGGTCGGGCTGGCCGCAGGCCTGGACAAGAACGGCGAGCACATCGACGCGCTGCTGGCGCTGGGCTTCGGCTTCGTCGAGATCGGCACCATCACCCCGCGCCCGCAGCAGGGCAACCCGAAGCCGCGCATGTTCCGGCTGCCGCGCGAGCAGGCGGTGATCAACCGCATGGGCTTCAACAACCTCGGCGTGGACGCGCTGGTGCGCAACGTCGAACGCGCGCGCCGCCGCCACGGCCTGCTCGGCATCAACATCGGCAAGAACAAGGACACGCCGAACGAGGACGCCGCGTCGGACTACCTGCATTGCCTGGAAAAGGTCTACGCGCTGGCCGACTACGTGACCGTCAACATCTCCTCGCCGAACACCGCCGGCCTGCGCGAACTGCAGGAGGAACAGGCGCTGCGGCAACTGGTGTCGCAATTGCGCGAGGCGCAGGAAGCGCTGGCCGCGCGCCACGGCAAGCGCGTGCCGATGCTGGTCAAGGTGGCGCCGGACCTGAGCGACAGCGACATCGATGCGGCGGCGCGGGTGCTGTCGGACCTGCAGGTGGACGGCGTCATCGCCACCAACACCACCGTCGCCCGCCCCGGCCTGGAGCGCAACCCGCTGGGCGCCGAGGCCGGTGGCCTGTCCGGCGCGCCGCTGCTGGGCCAGTCCACGCTGGTGCTGCGCCGCCTGCGCGCGCGCCTGCCCGAGGCGATCCCGCTGATCGGGGTCGGCGGCATCCTCTCCGGCGCCGATGCGGTGGCGAAGATGGCCGCCGGCGCGGCGCTGGTGCAGTGCTACAGCGGGCTGGTGTTCCGCGGCCCGGAGCTGATCGGCGAATGCGTCGAGGCGATGCGCCGGCGCCGCGAAGCGCCCAGCCGCGGGGCGGTCGCCGCGCTATGAGCAACGCCTGGTCGCTGACCGCCAATGCGCCGCTGCAGGCCTTGAACACCTTCCATGTCGCCGCGCAGGCGCCGTGGCTGCTGCAGATCTTCGCGCCCGAAGCGCTGCCCGAGGCGCTGCTGGCGCCGCAGCTGGCCGGCGCGGCGCTGCTGCCGCTGGGCAGCGGCAGCAACATGCTGTTCGCCGGCGACGCGCCCGGCGTGGTGCTGGCTTTCGCCAACCGCAGCATCGACACGCTCGAGCACCGCGCCGACTACGCCATCGTCCGCGCCGGCGCCGGCGTGGGCTGGCACGAACTGGTGATGTGGTCGCTGGCGCAGGGCCTGTCGGGCCTGGAGAACCTGGCGCTGATCCCGGGCACGGTCGGCGCCGCGCCGATCCAGAACATCGGCGCCTATGGCGCGCAGGTCGGCGAGTTCGTGCACGTGGTCGAGGCCTACGACCGCGCCGATGCGCGCTTCGTGCGCCTGGACGCGGCGGCCTGCGAGTTCGGCTACCGCGACAGCCTGTTCAAGCGCCAGCCCGACCGCTACCTGATCGCCGCGGTGGAATTCAACCTGCCGCGGCTGCATGCGCTGCGCCTGGACTACGCCGGCATCCGCGAGGAACTGGACGCGCTCGGCATCGCCATGCCCGGCGCGCCCGACGTGGCGCAGGCGGTGATCAACATCCGCCGCCGCAAGCTGCCCGACCCGGACGTGCTCGGCAACGCCGGCAGTTTCTTCAAGAACCCGCTGCTGCCGGCCGAACAGGCGCAGGTGCTGCAGCACGCCTACCCGGCGCTGCCGGTGTTCCCCGGCGACGGCGAGGACCAGCGCAAGCTGTCGGCGGCATGGCTGATCGAAGCCTGCGGCTGGAAGGGCCATCGCGACGGCGACGCCGGCGTGTCCGCCGCGCACGCGCTGGTGCTGGTCAACCACGGCCAGGCCAGCGGCGCCGAGCTGCTGGCATTGGCACGGCGCATCTCGGCCTCGGTGCTGGAGCGCTTCGGCGTACTGCTTGAGCCGGAACCGCGCATCGTCGGCGCGCACTGGTGAACCCGGCGGTCTCGCTGCGCGCGGCCGCGCTGATGCTGGCCAGCACGCTGGCGTTCGGACTGATGGTGGTCGCGATCCGGCTGGCGTCGGCGCACCTGTCCACGGTCGAGATTGCCTTCTTCCGCAACCTGTTCGGCCTGCTGTTCCTGCTGCCGATGCTGCTGCGTCCGGGCCAATCGCTGCCGCGCACCGCACAGCTGCCGCGCTACCTGCTGCGCACCGCGATCGGCCTGGTTTCGATGCTGGCCGGATTCTGGGCGATCGGCCACCTGCCGCTGTCGCAGGCGATCGCCCTGTCCTATTCCACGCCCTTGTTCGTGACCCTGGCCGCGGCGTTCTGGCTGGGCGAGACCGTGCGCCTGCGGCGCTGGCTGGCGGTGCTGTGCGGCTTCGTCGGCGTGCTGCTGATCCTGCGTCCCGGCGCGGCCACGTTCAGCGCCGGCACCCTGGTCGCGCTGCTGGCGGCGGTGATGAGCGCGCTGGTGGCGATCCAGATCAAGCAGCTGGCGCGGGTCGATTCGGCCAACACGGTGGTGTTCTACACCTATGCATTCTGGGTGCCGATGTCGCTGCTGCCGGCGCTGTTCGCCTGGACCTGGCCGCACGGCATCGACTGGCTGTGGCTGCTCGCCACCGGCCTGTTCGGCACCCTGGGACAGCTGCTGTGGACACGCGCGCTGCGCATCGGCGAAGTCTCGGCGCTGACCCCGATCAGCTTCGTGCAACTGCCGTTCGTGGCCATGTTCGGCTGGTGGCTGTTCGACGAAGCGCCGGACCGCTGGACCGTGCTCGGCGCGCTGATCATCCTCGGCGCCAACGCCTACATCGCCCACCGCGAGGCATTGCTGTCGCGCCGCGCCGCCAGCGCCGCGGCCACCGCGGCGGCCAAGCCGGGCGAATGAGCGCACTCGCTTGGCCATGCCGGCGCGACGCTCGCGGACCGCGCGCGAACCGGCGACACTGCGCGATCATCGCTGCTCGCACCCGGCGAGCGGTCGACGCGTGGAGGACGGCATGAAGACCATCGGCCTGATCGGCGGCATGAGCTGGGAATCCACCCTGCCCTATTACCGGCACATCAACGAAACGGTCCGCGCGCAGTTGGGCGGGCTGCATTCGGCCAGGCTGCTGCTGTACAGCGTGGATTTCCACGAGATCGAGCAGCTGCAACAGGCCGGGGACTGGGATGCGGCCGGCGCGGCGATGGCCGCGGCCGCGCGCGCCTTGCAGGCCGGCGGTGCCGATTTCCTGGTGTTGTGCACGAACACCATGCACCGCGTCGCCGACGCGATCGCCGCCGCGGTGCCGCTGCCGCTGCTGCATATCGCCGATGCCACCGCCGACGCCTTGCAGGCCGCGGGCGTGACCCGGGTCGGGCTGCTCGGCACCCGCTTCACGATGGAGCAGGACTTCTATCGCGAGCGGCTGCAGCGGCGCGGCTTCCAGGTGCTGGTACCGGACCCGGCAGGGCGCGAGGACGTCCACCGCATCATCTACGACGAACTGTGCCAGGGCGTGATCCGCGACGCCTCGCGGGCGCGCTACCGCGAGGTGATCGCGGCTCTACAGGCGCAGGGCGCCGAGGCGGTGATCCTGGGCTGCACCGAGATCGGGTTGCTGATCGGTGCCGGCGACGCCACGCTGCCGCTGTTCGATACCGCCGCGCTGCATGCGCGGGCCGCGGCGCTGCACAGCCTGGCGTAGCCACGCGGCAGGACCAGAACCCGGGCCGATCGCAGGTCTTGGGCGCATCGCGCCTTTGCGAAAGCAGGCCGTTCTCGACGCAGCCTTACAAACAACGGCCACGGAATCGTGGGCATGCGCGCGACAGCACGCATCGGCAATCGCCATAATGGCTGGACGATCGATTCCAACAACGCCGATGCGGACCCTCCGCCTGCTTGCCATCGCCGCGCTCGCCCTGCTGCTGTGGCCGGCACTGCCTGCCCTCGCCGCCGAGATTCCCGCGTACACGCCGAACGTGGTCGACCCCGCCGGGGCCTTGGATGCGGGGGAACGGCAGCGCGTGAACGCCGCGCTGCAACAGATCCGCGACACGCAAGGAATCTGGGGCGCGGCCTACATCGTGCCCTCGCTCGACGGCGACAGCATCGAGGATCTCGCCCAGCGCGCGTTCAAGCAATGGCGACTGGGGCAGAAGGGTTCCGACAACGGCCTGCTGCTGGTGCTGTCCATGCAGGAGCGCCGCTCGCGCTTCGAGATCGGCTACGGACTGGAGGGCAGCCTGCCCGACGTGGTCGCCAAGCATGCGCTGGACGACTACCTGGCGCCGCGGATGCGCCAGGGCGACACGGCCGGCGCGATCGTCGACGCCTTCGGCTTCATGGCGCGCGTCGCCGCCAAGGAACCAGGCAGCCTCGCGGAACTGTCGCAAGCCACATCCCGCTCGCGCGACGACGACGATGGCGACTGGGTACGCGGCGGCATCGCCTGGGCCGGCCTGCTGGCGCTGGTGTGGCTGCTGCCGCCGCTGCACCGGCGCCGGCTGCGGCAGCTGCGCGAACGTCTGTTGCAGCGCCACCCCGAGCTGGGCGGCAAACCCGAGGAGATCGCCGAATCGACGCGCAAACCTGGCTCCTTCGGATTGTTCATCAAGCTGTTCCTGACCCTCAACCCGGGCGTGTTCGTGCTGATCCTGTCGGCACTGTTCCCGCTGGCGTTCTGGCTGTGGATCGGCGCCGAGCTGCTGGCGCTGGTGCTGATCCTGGCGCTGTCGGGCCGTCGCTATCGCTCGCCACAACGCTTCCGCACATTCCTGCAACAGCAGGCGCGCAAGCGCAAGGCGCTGATCCGCAAAGGCCATGTGGTCGAGACCGCCCCCGGCGCGTTCGCCTATACCGCGGCGTACTACGCCAGCGAAGCGGCGTCCTCGTCGTCCTCCGGGTCTTCGTCGTCCTCGTCCGACAGCTCGTCCTCCTCCGGCGGCGGCAGCTCCGGCGGCGGCGGCGCCAGTTCGAGCTGGTAGCCCCGCGCGCAGCACGCGCCAGCGCGTGGACGTCGCAGTCGCGACCAACGCGTGTCGCAAGCTGGCTGTGGCCGCCGCATTCGACATCCTCGATTGCGATGATGATCGAGCGAGAATCCAAGGTCGCAGCACGTCTTTTTGGTGGAGCGGGCGGCTTGTACCGGATGCAGGGCGCCGCCGTGCAGCCGTCAGCGCGACAGGCCTGCGCGCAAAGCAGCCACGCCCTGCTGATTCGGCCATCCCTCGAAGGAACCGACCACGTGTCCGTCGCGGACCAGGTAGAACGTCGGCGTATCCAGGCTGGTCAACGCCTTCCAGTCGGCGCGCAGGTACATCGGGTGCATTGGCAGGCTCGGATGCGCCGTGTTCCACGCGAGTATGCCGTCGAGCGGGAGCGATGCGTCTGGCGGTACAACCAGCAGCAGCTTGTCGCGTAGCCACTGCAGTTCTGGTCGCTGTTCGATCTCGGACAAGGCGCGAACCGAGAAGGCGCACGCTGGATGGACGACCGCAACGACATGGGGATGATGGGCCTCCGGATTCCATGCCTGCACCTGTGCATGCAGACGATCTTGAATCGAAAGCATTCGCCAGCCCTGGCCTGCACTCACTCGAGGAACCTGCAACTGCGGCAACACAGGCAAACCTGGCGCCTCGGTACGCTCACGCAGTTCGTTGGCTTCGGAGTAACGCGAGACGCTGACGAGCGCACCGGCATAGGTTTGCGTGTGCCATCTGGTCAAAACGCCGGCGGCGGCCAGCTTGCGATAGAGGCAACCGAGCGCGTCGACGTCGGCAACCTCAAGGGAGTAGAGTTCGGCGAATGCCGTTGCCCTGAAAAGATCGTCGTCATTGAAATCGCCAGCGCTTCCCTGCCCCTGCAAGCATGGATGAACATCTGCAGTCAGCTGGCGATAGAGGCGCACTACCGCGTCGCTTCGCGACTGCCCGCTCTCGCTGCTCAACTGCGCGTTCAAGTCCGCCAACTGCTCATAGAGCGTCGCGCCCCCCGCTTTTCCAGGGGCAGCCGATGCCGGGGACGTAAAAAGTGCCGCCATCCAGAGGATGGCAGCACCCGCGCACGCTAGACATCGCATCAGCGGTTGCCCGTGCAGATTGAACCGACGTTGCGCGGGCAAGTGGCGCGCCCGCTCCACCAGCAGTCGTTCTGGTCTCGGGCAGCGAGATGGGATGGCTCGACAGAAAAATACCGAAGGCCCCATACGGCGCAAGCGATATTCGATTGCCATTTCACAAAACTTCCCTATTCCATGAATGAGCGAAATTTAACATCAAGTAAGCGATCAGCCGGGCAACTGCCAGCCAGTCAATGGCGATGTCCCCCCATCGCTGCCGGGACGCTCGGGATGAAAAAACGACTGAACGATCGCAACTAACCGCGATCGGGCGACACCGGGCGCCGCGACCGCCAGCGCGGACGCCGTTCGCCGCGGAACATCAGCAGGTACAGCCCAACCACCCACACCAGCGCCGCACACCAGCCGCCGAGGATGTCGGATGGGTAATGCACGCCCAGGTAGATCCGCGACACGCCCACCAGCAGCGCGAACGAACCCGCCAGCAGCAGCACCGGCCAGCGCCAGCGGGTGCGCCAGGCCAGCGCGATCAGCACCGCGGCCAGGGTCATCGACCCCATCGCATGGCCGCTGGGGAAGCTGAAGGTGTGTTCCGGCGCGATCGATTCCCACAGGCTGGGGCGGTCGCGCTGGAAGAACTGCTTGGCGCTCATGTTCAACAGCGCCGAGCCGACGAACGAGAACCCGGCGAACATGGCCTCGCGCCAGCGCCGCAGGCCCAGCAACAGCAGCACGATCAGCGTGTCCAGCGGGATCACCCCGTACTGGTAGCCGGCCTCGGTGATGACGGTGAAGAACCGGTCCCAGCCCGGCGAGGCCAGCCCACGCATGCTCCACAGCAGCGGTTCGTCGAAGTAGAAGTTCTCCAGTTCGTGGACCTCGTCGGCCAGCGCCACGAACACGCCCATCGGCAGCAGCACGCCGGCGAACAGCAGGCCGATGCGCCATGCGTTGCGGCGCAACCAGTGACGCACGCCGGCGGCGCGCTCGGCCGGGGTCTCACCCGGCGCGGCGGACATACTTGGTTTCGACGTAGTCGTCGATCAGCGCGACGAACTCGTGGGCGATGTTCTCGCCACGCAGGGTGACGGTCTTCTCGCCGTCGACGAACACCGGCGCCGACGGCGCCTCGCCGGTGCCCGGCAGCGAGATGCCGATGTTGGCATGGCGCGATTCGCCCGGCCCGTTGACCACGCAGCCCATCACCGCCAGGGTCATGTTCTCGGCGCCGGGATGGGTCACCTTCCACTCCGGCATCTTGGCGCGGACATGGTTCTGCACCACCTTGGCCAGCTCCTGGAAGAACTCGGAGGTGGTGCGGCCGCAGCCCGGGCAGGCGGTGACCAGCGGGGTGAAGGCGCGCTGGCCGGTGGTCTGCAGCAGTTCCTGGGCGACGATCACCTCCTGCGTGCGCGACTGGCCCGGCTCGGGCGTCAGCGAGATGCGGATGGTGTCGCCGATGCCTTCCTGCATCAGCACCGCCAGCGCGGCGCTGGAGGCGACGATGCCCTTGCTGCCGATGCCGGCCTCGGTCAGGCCCAGGTGCAGCGCGAAATCCGAGCGCTGCGCCAGGTCGCGGTACACCGCGATCAGTTCCTGCACGCCGCTGACCTTGCAGCTGAGCACGATGCGGTCGCGGCCCATGCCCAGTTCCACCGCGCGCTCGGCCGAATCCAGCGCCGAGCGGATCAACGCCTCGCGCAGCACCCGGCCGGCGTCCCAGGGCATGTCGCGGCGCGAGTTCTCGTCCATCAGCTGCGCCGCCAGGGCCTGGTCCAGCGAGCCCCAGTTGGCGCCGATGCGCACCGGCTTGTCGTACTGCAGCGCGAATTCGATCAGCTGCGCGAACTGGGTGTCCTTCTTCTTGCCGAAGCCGACGTTGCCGGGGTTGATCCGGTACTTGGCCAGGGCCTGCGCGCAGGCCGGCTCGGCGGCCAGCAGCTGGTGCCCGTTGTAGTGGAAGTCGCCGATCAGCGGCACCTCGATGCCCATCATCCGCAGCTTGTCGACGATGCGCGGGATCGCCGCGGCCGACTCGGCGTTGTTGACGGTCAGCCGCACCAGCTCCGACCCGGCGCGCCACAGCTCGGCGACCTGCTTGACCGAGGAGGCCACGTCGGCGGTGTCGGTGTTGGTCATCGACTGCACCACGATCGGCTTGCCGCCGCCCACGACGACGCCTCCGACGCGGACCGGCTGGGTGGGACGGCGCGCCCAGGGCGCGGCGTCGGAGGGGGGGGTGGGTCGGCTGACGGCGTCGTACATGCGCGCATTTTAGCGTGAGCCGCGCCCCGGCCCCACTCCCCGCCGGCGCCGGTTCAGCGGCGCGGCGGGCACTGCGACGGTTTGTCGCAGACAGCCGTGCGCGCCAACGCATACGATGCGCGCCATGATCTCCACCGACGCCTCGTTCCTGCGCACCTTGTGCAGCCTGCGCTGGCTGGCCACCGCCGGGCAGGCGGCGACGATCCTGGTCGCGACCTGGGCGATGCGGCTGCCGCTGCCGCAGGCGCCGCTGTGGTCCGGCGTGGCCGCGCTGGCCCTGTTCAACCTGTACGCGCAGCTGCGCCTGCGCCACGCCGACACCGCCGCGCCGGCCACCGCCTTCGGCCACATCTTGGTCGACGTGACCGTGCTGACCTGGATGGTCGGCTGGAGCGGCGGTATCGGCAACGCCTTCGGCTCGCTGTTCCTGGTGCTGATCGCGCTGGCGGTGCTGGCGCTGCCGCTGCGCTGGGCGCTGGCGGTGGCGCTGGCCTGCGTGGCCGGCTACACGGTCAGCGCGCTGTTCGGCCTGCCGCTGCCGCGCGGCCCGCACCAGGCGCTGGACCTGCAGCGCTGGGGCATGGCCGCCAACTTCCTGCTGTCCACCATCGTGGTGCTGGTGTTCTCCACCCGCCTGGCGCTGTCGCTGCGCGAGCGCGAGCGCGAACTGGCGCTGCTGCGCGAGCGCTTCACCCGCAACGAGGGCATCGTCGCCCTGGCCACCCACGCCGCCTCGGTCGCGCACGAGCTGAACACGCCGCTGGCGACGATGACCCTGCTCACCGACGACATCGTGGAGCAGATCGAGCAGCCGGAACTGCGCGAGGACCTGGAAACCCTGCGCGAACTGCTGGTGCAGTGCCGCGAACGGGTGCTGGCGCTGGCCGCGCCGGCGCAGCGCGCCGGCGGCGGCACGGTGTCGCTGGCGCACGTGCTGCACCAGTGGCAGCTGGTGCGGCCGACCGTGCAGTTGCGCCGCAACGACGACGCGCCGCTGCAGCTGCGCCTGGAGAGCGCGATCGGCCACCTGCTGCAGGTGCTGCTGAACAACGCCGCCGACGCCGGCGAACGCGCCGGCCGGCCGCAGGTGGACCTGAGCGTGCGGGTCACCGGCAGCGAGCTGATCGGCGAAGTGCGCGACTACGGCGGCGGCTTCGACGCCAACCAGGTCGCGCTGCCGGCCACCCTGTTCCGCAGCGGCAAGCCCGACAGCATGGGCGTGGGCCTGGCGCTGTCGCATGCCACCATCGAACGCCTGGGCGGCGAACTGTGGACCCAGCCCGCGCCGGACCACGGCGCGCGGGTCGGTTTCCGCCTGCCGCTGCTCGCCCTGGAGACGCCCGCATGAGCATCGACGCCCCGCTGGGCCTGCTGGTCGACGACGACCCGCTGTACCTGCGCACCCTGCAACGCACCCTCGCCCGCCGCGGGCTGGAGACGCTGACCGCCGACAGCGGCGCCGCGGCACTGGCGCTGGCCACGGCCACGCCGCCGGACTACGCGCTGATCGATCTCAAGCTCGGCGACGAATCCGGCCTGGCCCTGATCCAGCCGTTGCGCGCGATCCGCGCCGACATGCGCATCCTGCTGGTCACCGGCTACGCCAGCATCGCCACCGCGGTGGAGGCGATCAAGCTCGGCGCCGACGACTACCTGCCCAAGCCGGCCACGGTGCCGATGATCCTGCGCGCGTTGAGCCTGGAGGCGGACGGCGCCGAGGACGACGACGGCGTCGAGCTGCCGGACGCGATGACCCCGCTGAGCCGGCTGCAGTGGGAGCACATCCAGCAGGCCATGCACGAGACCGGCGGCAACGTCTCGGCGGCCGCGCGCCTGCTCGGCATGCACCGCCGCTCGCTGCAGCGCAAGCTGGCCAAGCGTCCCAGTCCGCAGCGCGATCCGCCGCGCTGAGCCCCCCGGCAGCGGCGCCGCCGTCGTCGCCGCATCGGATTTCACACCACCCTCACCTTTCCGACCCGAGGCTGTTCGGCGGGGTCGTATTCCGCGCAAAGCGACTCAAGTGGCACAGCGGCGCGCCGCTAACCTGGCATGCATTCCTCAGCTCCCCCGCTGCCGCCCGACGAACAGAGGAGGCTGGCTACCCTGCGCCAGCTGTGCCTGCTCGACACCCCGGCCGACCGCGTCTTCGACCTGATCACCCAACTGGCCTCGCGCACCCTGGGGACGCCGATCGCCCTGGTCTCGCTGATCGACGAACAGCGCCAGTGGTTCAAGTCCAGGGTCGGCCTGGAGGCGGCGCAGACCCCGCGCAGCCAGGCGTTCTGCGCCTACGCGATCCACAGCCCCGAACTGCTGGTGGTGGCGGACGCGCAGCAGGATCCGCGCTTCCGCGACAATCCGCTGGTCACCGGTCCGCCGTTCATCCGTTTCTACGCCGGCGCGCCGCTGCTGCTGGCCGACGGCACCGGCCTGGGCACGCTGTGCGTGATCGACACCGAACCGCGCCATGAATTCGATGCGCAATCGCGCCAGACCCTGCAGGGCCTGCGCGATCTGCTGCTGCTGCGCATCGAGACCCTGCGCAACACCGGCTTCGTCGATGCCTTGACCGGCCTGCCCAACCGCAGCCGCTTCAACGAAGACCTGACCATGTGGCTGTCGCTGCAGAACGCGGAGCAGCACGACACCGGCGTGGCGATCGACGTCTGCGGCAGCGAGTACTTCCGCGACATGGTCAAGGCCCTGGGCTGGGAATACGCCGAGGGCTACCTGCTGGCCGCGCGCGACCGGCTGCTCGAGGCGCTGGACGGACTGCCGGCCTACCGCATCGACACCACCAGTTTCGCCTTCGTCGTGGAGGGCAACGACCCCGCGCAACTGGCGCGGCGCTGCGAGCGCGTGTGCAGCGCCTTCGCCGAGGCGATCGAGCACCAGGGCATCCCGCACGCCGCGACACCGTCGATCGGCGCGGTGCGCCTGGACGGCGCATTGAGCGCCAACCATACGCTGCGCTCGCTGACCACCGCGGTGGACATGGCGCGCCAGCGCGGCCTGCCCTGGAGCCTGTACGAGCGCAGCCACGATGCCAGCCAGCGCAACGCGTTCCGGCTCCTCGCCGCATTGCCGGAAGCGCTGAACGCGCGCGAGCAATTGAGCCTGCACTACCAGCCGCGGGTCAGCCTGCGCAGCGGCGATTGCGTCGGCGTGGAAGCGCTGCTGCGCTGGGAGCACCCGCTGCTGGGCACGGTCGCGCCCGGCGAGTTCATCCCGCTGGCGGAAAAGACCGCGCTGATGAGCCGGGTCACCGCCTGGGTGCTGCAGGCCGGCATCGCCCAGGCCGCGCGGTGGCAGCAGCAGGGGCACCACTTCAGCGTGTCGCTGAACGTCTCGGCGGTGGACCTGGAGCAGGCCGACTTCATCGCCACCCTGCGCGAACTGCTGGCGCGGCATGCGCTGGAACCGAGCCGCATCGAGATCGAGTTCACCGAGAGCGCGATGATCCGGCATCCGCAACACGTGGCCGAACAGCTGCAGCAGATCAGCGCGCTGGGGGTGAAGATCGCCATCGACGACTTCGGCAGCGGCTACAGCAACCTCAGCTACCTCAAGCGCGTGCCGGCCAACGCGCTGAAGATCGACCAGTCGTTCATCCGCTCGCTGCCGGGCAGCCGCACCGACTGCATGATCGTGCCGTCGATGATCCGGCTCGGCCACGACTTCGGCCAGCAGGTGGTGGCCGAAGGCATCGAGAGCGAGGAGATCCACGACATGCTGCGCGCCTGGGGCTGCGACGAGGGCCAGGGCTACTGGATCGCGCGGCCGATGCCGGCGGCGGCGCTGGACGCCTGGCTGGCCACGCCGTGGCGCGAGCAGGCCCGCGGTTGAACGCTCCCACCGCGACCATGCGGTCGCGGCGGCGGCGCTCAGGCATCGCTCACCAGAACACCGTGTACAGCGCGATCAGGATCGCGACCACGCCGACCGCGCCGATCTTGAAGCCCAGCGTGGTGCCGTAGGCCACGTCGTCGGTGCGGATCAGGTCGCGCGCCTGGGTGGCCGGGGTGGCCAGCGACACCACCACCGCCAGCAGCAGCGCCGCCACGAACACCACGCCGATGCGGTCCATGAACGGCAGTTCCGGCCAGGCGAACTTGAGCGCGAACGACAGCACCACCGAGCCGATCGCCGCGGTCAGCGCGCCGGCTTCGTTGGCGCGCTTCCAGAACAGGCCGAGCATGAAGATCACCACCACGCCCGGGGTGAAGAAGCCGGTGAATTCCTGGATGAACTGGAAACCCTGGTCGAAATTGCCGAGCAGCGGCCGCGCGGTGAGCACGCCGACGATCACCGACGACACCGCGGCGATGCGGCCCACCCGCACCAGCTGCTTCTGCTCGGTCTGCGGGCGGAACTTGGCGTAGAAGTCCAGGGTGAAGATGGTCGCCACCGAATTGATCTTCGACGCCAGCGAGGCCACGATCGCGGCCACCAGCGCGGCGAACACCAGGCCGAGCACGCCGCTGGGCAGCAGCTGCATCATGGTCGGATAGGCCTGGTCGGGCTTGGCCAGGTCCGGCGCCAGCACCACCGCGGCGATGCCCGGCACCACGATCACCAAGGGCATCAGCAGCTTCAGGAACGCGGCGAACACGATGCCCTTCTGCGCCTCGCCGATGTTCTTGGCGGCCAGCGCGCGCTGGATGATGTACTGGTTGAAGCCCCAGTAGCTGATGTTCATCACCCACAGCCCGCCCAGCAGCACGCTCAGGCCCGGCAGGTCCTTGTAGAACGGGTTGTCCTTGCTCAGGATCATGTGGAAGTGCTCGGGGTGCGCATTCCACAGGTGCTTGAAGCCGGCCAGCACGCCGGCGCCGTCGCCGATGCGCGACAGCGTCAGCCCGGCCACCAGCAACCCGCCCAGCACCAGCAGGGTGACCTGCACGATGTCGGTCAGCGCCACCGCCTTGAGCCCGCCGTACAGCTGGTAGACCAGCGCGAACACGCCGATCAGGGTCAGCGCCAGGGTCTGGTCCATGCCGGTGACCTGGCTGACCGCGATCGACCCCAGCCACAGGATCGAGGTCAGGTTGACGAACACGTACAGCAGCAGCCAGAACACGGCCATCAGCGTGCGGATCCACTTGCCGTAGCGCTGCTCCAGAAACTGCGGCATGGTGTAGATGCCGTTGCGCAGGAAGATCGGCAGGAAGAACTTGCCGACGATCAGCAGGGTCAGCGCCGCCATCCATTCGTAGGACGCGATCGCCAGGCCGATCGCATAGCCGGAACCGGCCATGCCGATGATCTGCTCGGCGGAGATGTTGGCCGCGATCAGCGAGGCGCCGATCGCCCACCACGGCAGGGTCTTGCCGGCCAGGAAGTAATCCTCGGCGCTCTTGCTGTGCCCGGCCTTCTCCCGCGATACCCACTGCGCGAGCACGAAGATGCCCGTCAGGTAGACCAATACGATCGCCACATCCAACGTCGCCAGACCCACTGCACTTCTCCCACGGGCCGCGGCCCTTTCGCCTGTGTATCGATGCGCCCGTCCGGTCGGGACAGGCGTTGCTTGAATGGCCGCGTGCCGCCGCGTGCGGCCGCTGCCGCCGCTACGCCGTCGCGCGGATTGCCTGTTGCGGCGCGTCCCGTCGCCCGGCCGGCAGGGCTGTGACGGCCCTGCGACCGTTCCCGCATCCGCCACGCGGCAGGCGGGTCGTGCGCCGCCCAACGCCTCAGCCGCCGCAGGTCGCTCCGGTATTGCTGTGTGGCGACGCTCGCGCCCGTTTCAGCGAGCGACGGCGGCGTCCGGCAAGCGACGGCGCCGCCCCCTGCCTGGCGAGCGGCTCAGCGCACCGGGCAGTCGACCACGCTCTGCGCATCGTTGCTGGCGCCCAGCGCGATCCGCGACAGCGCCAGGTCCAGCGTGCCGTCGCTCTCGAGCACCGGCAGCCGCTCCAGCTTGGACACGTCGGCGCCGGCGACGCTGAAGCACTTCAGCGGCACCCCCAGCGTGCGCCACTCGCCCTTGGGCAGCGCCGCCAGCGCCTTGCCCAGATCGACCTGCGCCGCACAGCCATTGCCGCAGGCCACGCCGATGCGGGTCGTGCCGCTCGGCGCGGCATCCACCTTCAGGGTCAGGATCAGCTGCACATCGCCGTTGCTCTCGCGCGAGACGTCCACCGGCCTGGGCAGCACCAGCGCCATCCCCGCCTTGCCCTTGCCCGACCATTCGAAGCGGCGCGCATCCTCCTGCGCCTTGTGGTCGATCGCGGTGACCTTGAGCGAACCGTCGGCCAGCGCCGCCGGGGTCGTCACCGCCGGCAGATTGGCCTGGCTGGCGCCCTGCAGGATCATGTTGACGCCCGCCGCCGGCTTGCCGCGTTCGAAATACACCCCGCCCACCGCCTGCGCGCCGGACACGCCGGAGACTTCGGACAGGCGGACCAGGTCGCCCTTGTCGGCATAGCGCAGGCCATAGCCGAACGCGAACTGCGGGTTGTAGTTCTTCTGCCCGACATTGTTGGCGTACTGGGTCGCGGTGCGCGGCCAGGAGAAGCTGAGCTTGCCGTGGAAGTCGTACTGGATGCCGCCATCGGGCTTGCGCAGCAGCACGTCGGCGATGCCGCCGCCTTCCGAGCCCGGCAGCCACGCGGCGACGAAGGCGTCGGCGGCGTTGATCTCGCGGTTGACCCACAGCGGACGCCCGCTCAGGAACACCGCCACCACCGGAATGCCCTCGGCCTTGAGCTTCTTGATCAGCTGCAGGTCGCTGTCGTCGCCGGGCTTGTACAGCAGCGTGGCGATGTCGCCCTGGAACTCGGCGTACGGGTTCTCGCCGAACACCACCACCGCCACGTCGGGCTTGGCCTGGTACTTGCCGTCGATCGCCAGCTCGGCGCTGCCGCCGGCGGCCTTGACCTGCTCCTGCAAGCCTTCCCAGATCGTATTGCCGTTCGGGTAGTCGGCGCGCTTGGTGCCGGTGCCCTGCCAGTTCAGCGTCCAGCCGCCGGACTGCTTGCCCATGTCGTTGGCGCCGTCGCCGGCGACCAGCAGCTTGACCTGCGGCTTCAGCGGCAGCAGTTGCTTCTGGTTCTTCAGCAGCACCAGCGACTCGCGCACCGCCTGCCGCGCCACCGCGCGGTGCTCGGGCGCGCCGAGCAGTTCGAACTTGCCGCCGAGCGGGCGCTGCGACGGCTTGCCGGCCTCGAACAGGCCCAGCCGCAGCTTCACCCGCAGGATCCGCCGCACCGCGTCGTCCAGCCGCGCCATCGGGATCTCGCCCGACTGCACCGCCTTCAGCGCGCTCTCGTAATAGCCCTTCCAGCTGTCCGGCGCCATCAGCATGTCCACGCCGGCATTGAATGCGGCCGGGCAGTCGTCGTTGCGGCACCCGGGCACCTGGCCATGGCCGTTCCAGTCGCCGACCACGAAGCCGCCGAAATGCATCTGTCCCTTCAGCACGTCGGTCAGCATCGGCGTGTTGCCGTGCATCTTGACCCCGTTGAAGCTGTTGAACGAGGCCATCACCGTCTGCGCGCCGGCGGCGATCGCCGGCGGATAGCCGGCGCCGTGGATGTCGCGCAGCTGCTGCTCGCTGACCCGGGTATCGCCCTGGTCCTTGCCGTCGGTGGTGCCGCCATCGCCGAGGAAATGCTTGACCGAGGCGATCACGTGCGAACCATCGAGGAAACCGGGCTGTCCGGGCACGCCCTGCAGGCCTTCGACCACCTTGCCGGCGAAACTGGCGACCACCTCGGGCGATTCCGAATAGCCCTCGTAGGTGCGGCCCCAGCGATCGTCCTGCGGCACCGCCACGGTCGGCGCGAAGGTCCACTCCATGCCGGTGGTGCGGGTCTCGGCGGCGGTCACCGCGCCGATCTTGCGCATCAGCTCCGGGTCGCGCGTGGCGCCCAGGCCGATGTTGTGCGGGAACAGGGTGGCGCCGACGATGTTGCTCTGCCCGTGCACCGCGTCGATGCCGAAGATGATCGGGATCGCCGGGCCGGCCTTGCCTTTCTCCATCGACGCCGCGTAGTAGGCATCGGCCAGCTTCAGCCACTCCGCCGGGCTGGCGTCGTACTTGCCGCCGGGATCGGAATTGCCGCCGGCCAGCACCGAGCCGATGTGGTACTTGCGCACGTCGTCCGGGGTCATGCTGGCGATGTCGCCCTGCACGATCTGCCCGACCTTCTGCTCCACCGTCATCTGCGCCATCAGCTTGGAAATGCGCGCTTCCAGCGCCGCATCCTCGGCCAGCGGCCAGGCCGGCGACGGCCACAGCTGCGGGTGGATCGCCGGCGGCGCGGCGGACGTGGCAGCGGCCGGAGCCGATTGGCCGGGGCCGGCCGCGGCCAGGGCCAGCAGGCCCAGCGCGGCGGCGGTGGCCAGCGCAGTGCGAATCGGCGCGGACACGCCAGCGGACTGTTTTTGCAAGATCTTCCCTCCCAGGAACGGCGAACGCGCGACACACGACGGCCGCGTTCCCTCCCGAGACGCGCGACCGGAGCCTACGCTTCATTAATCGCCCCGATGCTGTCAACCACGCCGCGAGGTATGCCTGGCCCGGCGATGGATATCGGATTGCGCTATAGCGATGGAATACCGCCAACGCCGCCCTCGCACGCGACCGATGGCGTCGCAGGCCGCGTCCGCCTGGGCGCAGGCAGACCCGCTTTGCTGCGTCGCAGCACGGCCAGCGTCGGGAACTGCGCAACTCCGCCGTGGCCTTCGGTGCGATTCGTAGACAACGCCAGCGCGGGCGCCGTGCGACTGCGGCGCCGGCGCAACCGCGCTTGCCGCTTTCAAGGAAGCGTCACAAAGCGCGCCTAGCGTGAACCGGCGTTCGGCGGCGCGAGGGGGCGCGCCTGCCCTGCATCCTGCCCACCTGGAGAGCCCCCGATGTCACAGCTACCCGATTCCGGTCGCCGCCGTGCCCTGCGCCTGCTTGCGGGCACGCCCTTGCTGCCCCTCGGCAGTCTGTCCGCCGCCGCGCTGCTGAGCGGTTGCGACGCCGCAGGCGGCGCGCCCGGCCATGGCGGCAGCGCGCCGCCACTGCCCGGCTTCCCGCCCATGCCGCGATTGCGCTCGGTGAGCTTCGACGGCATGGACGCGCCCTCGCTGGCCGATCCCGCGGCGATGGCCACCACCACGGTGCGCTCGCACGTGGACATCGTCCTCGGCGACGGCAGCCGGCATCGCTACGCCCTGGCCTATCACCCGTTCTTCGTCACCGGCGACCAGGTGCCCGACGGCGCCGGCGGCACCGTGCTGGCCGGCGGCTACTACGATATCGACAACCGCCCGATCCTGGACCGCTCGGTCCCCGGTGCCGAGCGCCCGTTCTTTTCCGATTGCCCGGACGGCTCCTCGCTGCTGACCCTGCCGCAGGCGCGCGTGGCCGGCGTGCGCGGCAACACCGTGTTCGCGGTGGTGCAGTTCGAGTACGCCACGCGCGACCTCGCCGGCAACGGCACCTATCGCCAGTTGCCGGCGCCGATCGCGGTGCTGACCCTGGACCAGGATCCGCGCACCGGCCAGTTGCGCCTGGTCAAGTACCACAACGTCGATACCGCGGCGGTGCATGGCCTGTGGACCACCTGCGGCGCCAGCCTGTCGCCATGGAACACGCACCTGTCCAGCGAGGAATACGAGCCCGACGCGGCCAGCATCGCCGGCAACACCCAGTTCCAGCGCTTCAGCGAACATCTCTACGGCGACGCCACGCGCGCCAATCCGTACCACTACGGCCACCTGCCGGAAGTCAGCGTGCATGCGGACGGCACCGGCAGCATCCGCAAGCACTACTGCCTGGGCAGGATCTCGCACGAGCTGGTGCAGGTGATGCCCGATCGCCGCACCGTGCTGATGGGCGACGACGCCAGCAATGGCGGCCTGTTCCTGTTCGTCGCCGACCGCGAATGCGACCTGTCCAGCGGCAGCCTGTACGTGGCCAAGTGGCAGCAACTGTCGGGCAGCGGCCCCGGCGCGGCCGCGCTGAGCTGGATCCGCCTGGGCAGCGCCAGCAGCACCGAGATCGAGGCGATGGCCGACGTGCTGCGCATCGCCGACATCATGGACGTGCGCACCACCGATCCGGGCGACTCCGGCTACACCCGCATCCCCTACAGCGGCAGCGTCAACTGGATCCGGATGCGGCCGGGCATGGAGAAGGCCGCCGCGTTCCTGGAGACCCACCGCTACGCCGCGCTGGTCGGCGGCAGCCTGGGTTTCACCAAGATGGAAGGCACCACCGTCAACGCCCGCGACAGGATCGCCTATTCGGCGATGTCCTATATCCAGGGCAGCATGCTCGACGGGTCCGGCGACATCCGCGTCGAAGGCCCGACCTCCGGCGCGATCTACGCGCTGGACCTGCGCGGCGGCCAGCGCGACCGCGACGGCCAGCCGATCCGCAGCGACTGGGTGCCGGTGCACATGGCCGCGCCGAGCGGCCTGGTCGGCCGCGACCTGGCCAGCGCCGACGCGCTGGGCAACCTCGCCGACCCCGAGCGCATCGCCAACCCGGACAACATCAAGTTCTCCGAGCGCCTGCGCACGCTGTTCATCGGCGAGGACAGCGCCATGCACGTCAACAATTTCCTGTGGGCCTACAACGTCGACACCGGCAAGCTGTCGCGCCTGCTGTCGGTGCCGGCCGGCGCCGAATCCACCGGCCTGCACGCGGTCGACGAGATCCACGGCTGGACCTACGTGATGAGCAACTTCCAGCATCCCGGCGATTGGGAAAGCCCGCTGCACGACAAGGTCAGGGCGCAGCTCGACCCGCTGGTGCGCGCCAACTACAAGGACCGCTACGGCGCGGCGGTGGGCTACCTCACCGGCGATGTGGTCGGGCTGCGATTGGGCTAGGCCGCGTCGTCCATTCCTGGGTGGATGTGTTGGGCTGGTCCGGCCCTTGGCGGACGCCGCGCGGCGCCGCTGGCGGCCCGACCGGCCCATGCTGCCGACACGCCTCGCGGCGGCCGCGCAAGGTCGGCGACGCCGCAAAAAGAACGGGGCCCGCAGGCCCCGTTGCATTCGATCGACGCTGCGAGCTCAGCCGCGCAGCCGCGCCAGCACCGCGCGCGTCACCGGGTCGGCGACCTCGGTGGTTTCGCCCTGCAGCGCCGGCAGCAGCTGGCTGGCCAGTTGCTTGCCCAGCTCCACGCCGAACTGGTCGAAGGCGTTGATGCCCCAGATCACCGACTGCACGTAGACGCTGTGTTCGTACATCGCGATCAGCGCGCCCAGCGCCTGCGGGGTCAGCGCGTCGAGCAGGATCAGCGTGCTCGGGCGGCCGCCCGGGTAGTCGCGGTGCGGGTCGTCGCTGCCCTGCCCGTTGGCCAGCGCCTCGGTCTGCGCCAGCAGGTTGGCCAGCAGCGCCTGATGGTTGACCGTGTACGGATCGTCGTTGCGGATGCAGCCGATGAAATCGGCCGGCACGATGCTGGTGCCCTGGTGCAGCGCCTGGAAGAAGCTGTGCTGCACGTCGGTGCCGGCGCCGCCCCACCACACCGGCACGGTATCGGCCTGCACCGGGCTGCCGTCCAGGCGCACGCGCTTGCCCAGGCTCTCCATCACCAGCTGCTGCAGGTAGGCCGGCAGCAGCGCCAGGCGCTGGTCGTAGGTCATCACCGCCTGGGTGGCGTAGCCGAGCACGTTGCGGTTCCACAGCGTGGTCAGCGCGTGCAGCACCGCCACGTTGCGCTGCAGCGGCGCGTTCAACACGTGTTCGTCGAACTGCGCGGCGCCGGCCAGCAGCTGCTCGAAGCCGTCGGCGCCGATCGCCAGCGCGATCGGAAAGCCCACCGCCGACCACAGCGAATAGCGCCCGCCGACCCAGTCCCACATCGGCAGCACGCGGCTGGCGGCGATGTCGAAGGCCTTGGCGGCGCGCTCGGGATTGGCGCTGACCGCGTACAGGCGCTCGCTGCCGCCGAGCCAGTCGCGCAGGATCTGGCCGTTGAGCAGGGTTTCCTGGGTGCCGAAGGTCTTGGAGATCAGCACGCCGGCGGTGCGCGCCGGATCCAGCGTGGCCAGCGTGCGCTGCATCGCCGCGCCGTCGACGTTGGAGACGAAATGCACGCGGAAACGCGCGCCATCGACCGGACGCAGCGCGTCGGCGACCAGGCGCGGACCCAGGTCGGAACCGCCGATGCCGACGCTGACGATGTCGGTGACCTCGGTCTGCGCCAGCGCCTCGATCAGCGCGCGCATGCGCTGCTGCACCTCGCGCGCGCTGGCGTTCGCCTCGGCCGCGACCGGCGCGCCGCTGAGCTCGCCGCGCAGCGCGGTATGCAGCGCGGCGCGGCCTTCGGTGACGTTGACCGTCTCGCCGCGGAACAGGCGCTGGAACGCGCCGGCCACGTCGTGCTCGGCGGCCAGCGCCAGCAGCGCGGCCAGCGCGGCGCGGTCGTATTTCTGCCGCGCGAAGTTGAAGTACAACGGTCCGACCTGCAGCGCCAGGTCTTCGACCCGGCCCGGCTCGGCGGCCAGCAGTTCGGGAAGGCGCGCCCCGCGCAAGCGCTGGGCGTGGGAATGCAGTGCGTCGAAACCGTTGGACTGTGTCATGCGGCCTGCTTCGGGATGCTGGTGTTGGTATGGGTGATCTGGTTGCGGCCGTCCACGTAGACCAGGGTCGGCTGGAAGCGCGCGGCTTCCTCTTCGCTCATGCCGGCGAAGGCGGCGATGATGATCAGGTCGCCGACCTGCACGTGGCGCGCGGCGCCGCCGTTGAGCGAGACGATGCCGCTGCCTTCGTCGGCGCGGATCGCGTAGGTGCTGAAGCGTGCGCCGTTGGTGACGTCCCAGATGTGCACCTGCTCGAACTCGCGGATGCCGGTGGCGTCCAGCAGCAGCCCGTCGATGGCGATCGAGCCTTCGTAGTTGAGCTCGGAATGGGTGACGGTGGCGCGGTGGATCTTGGTCTTCAACAGGCTCAGTTGCATGCTCGCGGTACTGCGGGGAGGAAAGACGCGCAGTTTAGCAGCCGGAGGGTTAAGCGGCAGTGGCAGCAAGGGTTGGCGCAGCGTGTACGGCGTTGTCCGCTGCGCGTCCCGGCATGCCGGTCGTAGGGACATGATGTGACTGCGCGATGCGGCAAGGCGCGACGCGAGCGACGCCAACCGCAGCCAGCCGAGCGGCGAATCCCGCGCTGGCCGATGGCATCGCGTAGCGGCGAACCTGACGGCTTCGGACACCGTCGGGGCTAAAGCCCCTCCCACAGTGCACCCAGCCGGCTTGCCGCAGGTCCCTTGTGGGAGCGACTTCAGTCGCGACAAGCGAAGCGGCGAGGCCGACGGCTTCGGACACCGTCGGTACCGGAGCCCCTCGCACAATGCACCCAGTCGGCTGGCCGCGAATCCCGCCTGGCGCGACCGCCAGCGGCTAACGCGCTCAGAACTCCAGATTGTCGATCAGCCGGGTGCGCCCCAGCCGCGCCGCGATCAGCGCCACGCGCGGACCCTCGTCGTCGAGCGGCTCGCTGAGATCCGGCAGGCGCAGCACGGTGTAGTCCACGTCGAAACCGGCCGCCTGCAGCTGCGCGCTCGCCGCCGCCTCGGTCTCGGCGCGCGGACGCCCGGCGACGTGGCCGTCACGCATCGCCAGCAGGGTCTGCCGGATCTGCGCCGCGCGCGGCCGCTCCTCGGCCGACAGGTACTGGTTGCGCGAACTCATCGCCAGGCCATCGGCTTCGCGCACGATGCTGCCGCCCAGGATCTCGATCGGGAACGCCAGGTCGGCCACCATCTGCCGGATCACCGCCAGTTGCTGGTAATCCTTCTTGCCGAACGCGGCCAGGTCCGGCTGCACCTGGTTGAACAGGCGCGCCACCACGGTGCAGACGCCGTCGAAATGGCCCGGGCGGCAGGCGCCTTCCAGCACCTCGCTGACGCCCGGGGTGTGCATGCGCAGCGCCAGTTCCACGCCCAGCGGGTACATGCTCTCCACCGTCGGCAGCCACAGCACGTCGCAGCCGGCGCCTTCCAGGCCGCTGGTGTCGGCCTCGGGGGTACGCGGGTAGCGGGTGAAGTCCTCGTTCGGGCCGAACTGGGTCGGATTGACGAACACGCTGGAGACCACCCGGTCGGCGTACTGCCGGGCCAGCATCACCAGCGAGAAATGCCCGGCGTGCAGGTTGCCCATGGTCGGCACGAAGGCCACCCGCAGGCCCTGCCGCTTCCAGCCGGAAACGACGGCGCGCAGCCGGGCCAGGTCGGTGATGGTATCGATCATTTGGCGTAGGCGTGTTCGGCGTCGGGGAAGGTGCCGGCGCGCACCGCGTCGGCGTAGGCGCGCACGGCGCCGGCGATGGAGCCGCCCTCGGCCAGGAAGTCCTTGACGAAGCGCGGCCGCCGGTGGCCGCTGTCCAGGCCCAGGAAGTCGTGCAGCACCAGCACCTGGCCGTCGCAGTCGGGGCCGGCGCCGATGCCGATGGTGGGGATGTCGATCGCGGCGGTGATCCGCGCGGCCAGCGGCGACGGCACGCATTCGAGCACCAGCAGCGCGGCGCCGGCCGCGGCCACCGCCTTGGCGTCGGCAAGCAGCTTGTCCGCCGCGGCCTCTTCGCGGCCCTGGATCTTGTAGCCGCCGAAGGTCAGCACCGACTGCGGGGTCAGGCCCAGGTGCGAACACACCGGGATGTCGCGCTCGCTGAGGAAGCGGATCACCTCCAGCTTGTGCCCGGCGCCCTCCAGCTTGACCATCTCCGCGCCGGCCTGCAGCAGCCGGGTCGCCGCGTCCAGCGCGCGCTCCGGGGTGGCATCGGACTGGAACGGCAGGTCGGCCACCAGCAGCGCGCGCTGCAGCACCCGCGCCACCGCGGCGGTGTGGTAGACGATGTCGTCCACGGTCACCGGCAGGGTCGAATCGTGGCCCTGCACCACCATGCCCAGCGAATCGCCGATCAGGATCAGGTCCACCCCGTTGGCGTCGAACGCGCGCGCGAACCCGGCGTCGTAGGCGGTCAGCATCACCAGTTTCTGCTGGCGGCGCTTGGCCTCGGCCAGGGCGGGAACGGTCCAGGGCTTGCTGTCGGCGTGGCTGCTCATAAGCTCATGCGGTGCGGTGATAAGCCGGGCATTATCTACCGATTGCCACGATCCCGTCGGTTTCGATGCGGTCGCGTATGTCACGCACCGTTCCATGCCCGGGGATGACCGCCTCCGCGGCGATCTCGGCCAGCGGCAGCAGGGCGAAGCCGCGCTGGTGCAGGTGCGGGTGCGGCACCTGCAGCCCGGGCAGGTCGATCACCGCCTCGGCGTACAAAAGCAGGTCCAGGTCCAGGGTGCGCGGGCCCCAGCGCTCGCCAGGCGCGCGCTGGCGGCCGTGGCGTGCTTCCAGCGCCAGCAGCGCCTGCAGCAGCTCCGGCGCCGGCAGGCGCGTGCTCAGCACGGCGGCGGCGTTGACGAAGTCCGGCTGCGCCTGGTTGCCCCAGGCCGGGCTGCGATACAGCTGCGAGGCGCGCAGCAGGCGCGTGTGCGGCAGCGTGTCCAGCGCGGCCAGGGCCGCGCGCAGGGTCGCCACCGCATCGCCCAGGTTGCCGCCCAGGCCGATGCAGGCCTGCACCGGCGCGGGAACGATCGGCTCGCTCACTCGGCCGGGGCGGCGGCATCCGGACGCCGGCGCCGGCGCCGGCGGCGCTTGGGGGTTTCCTCGCTGTCGGCCGGAGCCATCGCCACCTCGTCGCCGACGTAGTCGATCTCCGGGTCGAAGCCGCGCGGCGGCGGCGCGTAGCCGGGCTGCTGCTGCAGTTCGCGCCAGTAGGCGATGTCGGCCTCGTGCTCGGCCGAGGCCGACTGGCGCAGGATCAGGAAATCGAACGCGGCGCGGAAGCGCGGGTGCGACAGCGTCCGCACCACCCGCTTGCGCTGGCGCGAGGTGAAGCGCGACTGCAGCAGCCAGATCTCCTGCATCGGCAGCGAGAAGCGCCGCGGCAGCGCGACCGTGCTCAGCTGGTGCAGGGTCACCCGGTCGGCGGCGCGGCGCTGCGCCTCCTCCAGCTGCATGCCCTGCTTCTGCAGCGCCATCAGCGCGCGGCAGTAGGCCGGCCACAGCAGCAGCGCGAACAGGAACGCCGGCGACACCGGCTCGTCGTTGGCCACCCGCGCATCGGTGTTGCGCAGGCCTTCGACCAGCATCCGCCGCAGCGCGCCGCTGCGGTTGGAGTTGAGCGCCGCGGCGCTCTCCGGGAACAGCGCGGCCAGCAGGCCGTAGCGTTCCAGGCCTTCGAAGCTGGCCACGCCGTTGCCGGACAGGAACAGCTTCAGCACTTCCTCGAACAGCCGCGCCGGCGCCGCTTCGGCCAGCAGCCCGGCCAGGCGCGGGATCGGCTCGGCGGTGGCCGCTTCGATCTCGAAATCCAGCTTGGCGGCCAGGCGCACCGCGCGCAGCATGCGCACCGGGTCTTCGCGGTAGCGCTGCTCGGGGTCGCCGATCAGGCGCATCAGCCGCGCCTGCACGTCGGCGAAGCCGCCGGTGTAGTCGCGCACCGAGAAATCCTCGATCGCGTAGTACAGCGCGTTGCAGGTGAAGTCGCGGCGCACCGCGTCGTCCTCGATGCTGCCGTAGACGTTGTCGCGGACCAGGCGGCCGTTGTCGAGCTCGCGGTCGCCGCTGCCGTCGTCGACGTTGGCGCGGAACGTGGCCACTTCGATGATCTCGCGGCCGTAGACCACGTGCGCCAGGCGGAAGCGGCGGCCGATCAGGCGGCAGTTGCGGAACAGCTGCTTGACCTGCTCGGGGGTGGCGTCGGTGGCGACGTCGAAGTCCTTGGGCTGCAGCTCGACCAGCAGGTCGCGGACCGCGCCGCCGACCAGGTATGCGCCGAAGCCGGCTTCGCGCAGCCGGTACAGCACGCGCAACGCATTGGGACTGATGTCCTTGCGCGAGACGTTGTGCTGATCGCGCGGGATCAACTGCAGAGTGAACGGCGATGGAACTGGCGGATTGATGATGGCGCTTCCGTATCGAGTTGCGGGATTGCCGCCGGGCGGCTAGCCCCATATACTAGCGCCCTGCAATCGACGCGACCAACCTGCTCCCTTCGTCTAATGGTTAGGACGTGGCCCTCTCAAGGCTAAAACAGGGGTTCGAGCCCCCTAGGGAGCACCATCGCCGCCTCGCCTGCAGTGAAAACCACAAAAGCCCCGCCCTGGCGGGGCTTTTGCGTTATGGGCCGCATGGCGCCGGATGCGCGGATGCGCCGTCGGCCCCCTCGCCGGCCGCGAACCGCTCTGCAGGCGCGGCGTCGAGGTCGCCGGCCTCGGCCACCGCATCGTGCGGATGCAGGCTTTCCAGGTGGCGCACCTGGATCCGCACGCCGCCATAGCGCGTCGCCAGCGCCTGCTGCAGGCGCCGTGCGGCGTCCTCCACGTACATCAGGTTGGCGCCGTTGAGGCGGGCGAACGCCTGTTCGTCGGCGCGGCGCACCGCGGCCTGCACCGGCGTGGCCAGGCTCCGCTCGGCCAGCTCGATCAGCGCGCCCAGGTCGAAACGCACCGCGCGCGGCGAGACCGCCACCTGCAGCGTGGCGATGCTGCGCTGGCTGTGCGGGGTGGCATGGCTGCCATGCTGCAGCAGCCAGGCCGCGACCGCGTCCGGGTGCAGCGACGCCTGCCCGGCGTGCTGTTGCAGGAACGCGTCCGCGAGCGATTGCCGCGCCAGCGCCGCCGAGCATGGGCAGGTCGAGGAATAGAGCACGTCCACCCCGACCTGGATGCGCGCATGCGCGCCGCGCAACTGCGCGTCGATCCGCAACGGATACGCCTTCCAGCCGGCCAGCCCTTCGCTGCGCAGCGCGGGGCTGCGCCGCAGCAGCGCCATGCGCAACGAGATCCGTGCCGCGGTGGAGGCGCAATCGGCATGGCTGTGCACCATCGCCTGCAGCAGCTGCGCCAGCCGCGACGGCGACAGCGCCTGCTCCGCGTATGCGTCCAGCAGCCGGTACAGCCGCGACATGTGGATGCCCTTGACCTGCGGCGACGGCAGGTCCACGTGCAACGCGGCCTGCGCCGGCAGGCGCTCGGTCTCGACCGCATCGCACAGGCGGACCGGCACGGCGATGCCGTCCATGCCCACCCATTGCAGCGAGGCGGCGATGGCGGGCGCTTCGTCGCAAGCGACATCGGGCAAGGGCGATCGGAGTGGCGGATTCATTGGACCGGCGGCAGGACATGATGATGGGCGATGCGTGCGCGCGGCGAGCACCGCGGCGCCGCGCAGCGGGCAGGCTCAGGCAGGGTGGATCGGGAACGCCTGGAAGTAATCGTCGATGCCCAGCTGCAGCGACTGCGCCAGTTCTTCCTGGTGGCGGTCGCTGACCAGCCGGCGGCAATCGTCGGCATTGCTCATGAAGCCGGTCTCGACCAGCAGCGACGGAATGTCCGGCGATTTGAGCACCGCGAAGCCGGCCTGGCCGACCTCGCCCTGGTGCAAGCGGGTGACCTGCTGCAGGCGCCCGAGCATGCGCTTGCCGAACTGCAGGCTGGTGGCGATGGTGCCGCTCATCGACAGGTCCACCAGCACCTTCGACAGCACCGGGTCCTTCTGCCGCAGATAGCGCTCGGCGACATTGCCGTACTGGTCGGCGCTGTTCTCGCTGTCGGCGATCCAGCGCGCCAGCGCCGAACTGGCGCCGTTTTCCGACAGCGCGTACACCGAGGCGCCCTGCGCGCTGCGGTTGGGCGCCGCATCGGCATGGATCGACACGAACAGATCGGCCTTGCGCTGGTGCGCGATCACCACCCGCTCGTGCAGCGGCACGAAGCGGTCGTCGCTGCGGATCATCGTCGGCCGGTAGCGCGGATCGGCCTGCAAGGCCTGGTACAGGCGCCCGGCCACGGCCATCGCCACGTGCTTCTCGTAGCGCGCATCGGCGCTGACCGCGCCCGGGTCCTTGCCGCCATGGCCGGCATCGATGGCGACCACGCGCGGCCGCGACGGCGTCGCGATCGAGGTGCGCGGCGGCACCGCGATCGCCGCAGCGGGCGCGGCCGCCATGGCGTCGGCCGGTCCGAGGTCGAGCAACAGCTGCGGCGACGGCCCCGCAGCAGCCGTGTCCCACTGCGCGTTGGCCGCCACCGGACGGCGCAGGTCCAGCACGAGGCGCAGGCCGTCGCCGTGCGCGCCGCTCCGGATCGCGGCGACCACGCTGTCCTGCGCCGGCGGCAGGATCGGCGGCGGTGCGGCGGCCACCTCGGGCAGATCCAGCACCAACCGCTCCGGCGCGGCCAGGGCGAAGACGCGGTAGTCCACCGCCGTCTCCAGTTGCAGGCGCAGGCGCAGGCGGCCCGCTTCGGTTTCCAGGGTGCAGGCCAGCAGCCGCGGCGCCGCGGCGCGCGCGAACCCGGGCGCCAACAACAGCGCGGCACCGGCCAGGCCCAGCCATTCGCGGCGGTTCATGCGCTCCCCGGCCTTGGCGCTCGACGCCGGACCATGACGGAATGACGTGCACGGGAAACGGGATGACGGGACACGGAAATGCTCTTTTTTGTAATGTTATAAAATAACAATACTGACGCCAAATGTCATCGCCCGCCACGGCGCCGTACTGCCCCGCTTCAGCCCGCATGCCATCGCGGCAGGCGATGCGGACGCCCGCGCGCGCATGCGCCGGCACCGAGCCCTGAAATCGCGTAGACGGCGACAAGGAAACCGGAACTCCTTCGCCACCCGCCGTGTCCAGCCAACTCCCTTCCGCAGCGAGCATCGAGAAATGAAAAAACACCGTTCCCGCAAACTGCTGTTGAGCAGCGCGCTGTGCGCCGTTGCCAGCGCCGCCGGCGCCGCGCCCGCGGACGGCTGGGTCGAGACCGCGACCGGCAGCCAGGTCGCCGCTGGCCATGCGCTCGCCCGGCCGGAGCAGGCGCTGGACCCGGCTCCGCTGGACGCACGGCTGGACATCAGCATCGTGCTCAGGCCGGCGAATCCGGCTGCACTGCGCCAGGCGACAGCGGCGCTGACGGCGCAGATCGCCGCCGACCCGGCCCTGCAGGCGCGGGCCAAGGCCTTGGCGACGCCGAACGCCGCCGACGTGCAGCGGGTCACGGACTACCTGCTCGGCAAGGGCATCACCGGCGTGCGCGCGGCCGGCAACGGCAGCCTGCTGCAGGCCAGCGCGAGCGTCGGCGCGATCCAGGCCGCGTTCGACACCGCGATCCGCCGCTACACCGCCGACGGCCAGACCCACTACGTCAACGAAGGCGCGGCCAAGGTGCCGGCCGCGCTAGCCGGCAGCGTGGTCGGCGTGCTCGGCCTGGATACCGTGCGCAGCGCGGCGCCACCGCGGATCCTTCCACAGCAGCTGGACAAGGCCGCCAGCGCCGCCGCGGTGTCGCCGCAGGCGACGGCCGCAGCGACCGGGACCGTCGCGGTGATGCATCCGGTGGAAGACCTGCCGGTGCTGTACGACGCCGCGAGCCTGCCCGCCGCCGCCAGCACCACCGCCGCGATCATCGCCGCAGGCAACCTCGAGAACACGCTGCTGCGCCTGGCCAGCTTCCAGGCGCAGCACCGCCTGCGCGCCAACGTGCGCGTCGTGCAGGTCGGCGATCCGGCCGCGGCCGGCTACCGCTCCAGCGACGCCAGCAAGCAGAACGAAGTGGAATGGGACATGGACACCCAGTTGCTGCTCGGCAACGCCGGCGGTCTGCGCACGCTGATCATCTACAACGTGCCGGACTTTTCCTGGAAGAGCCTGATCGACGGCGTGCAGCGCGCCGTCGACGACAATGCGGCCAGAGTGGTCAGCACCTCGATCTACGGGCCGGAGGGCTCGGTCTCGCAGGACATCTACCAGGCCTTGAACGCCAGCCTCGACCAGGCGGTCGGCAATGGGCAGAACTTCCTGTTCTGCAGCGGCGACGACGGCATCTACACGCCGCAGAGCGCCAGCGACACCCCGCCCTACTACGCCAGCCTGCTGGGCAAGCCGGAGCAGCGCCAGGTCGGCTTCCCCGCCTCGCATCCCTACGCGATCGCGGTTGGCGCCACCGAATTGCGCACCCCTGCCGGCGCCAGCAGCACCTATGGCAGCGAAATCGCCTGGAACGCACACCGTGGCCACGGCATCACCCAGGGCGGGATCAGCAAGCTGTACAGCGCACCGAGCTGGCAGAAGACCCTGATCCCCGGCATGGTCCGTAGCGGCTACCGCGCAGTACCCGACGTCAGCTTCAACGGCTCGGGCGACAGCAGCGCGTTCGTCCTGCAGACCGGCAGCAACGGCAACCAGATCAGCGGCTATGTCTATGGCACCAGCGCCGCGACGCCGACCTTCGCCGGCCTGCTCGCGCGGGTGCTGCAGGCCAACGGCAGCCGGATCGGCTTCGTCGCGCCGGCGCTGTACGCCTATGCGAAGAACGCGGACGGCAAACACGACGTGACCAGCGGCGACAACGGTCTGTACGGCGACGGTTACAGCGCCGCGACGGGCTGGGACGCCGTGTCCGGCTGGGGCAGCGTGGACATGCTCGCGTTCAACCGCTACCTGCAGTCGCATTGAGCCGGGCGCGGCGCGCAGCGCCGCCCTCGGCAGCGCCGGCGCGATGAGCTCGCGCCGGCACCGGGTTCACCCCTGCATCTGCTCCAGCTCGCGGCCCTTGGTCTCGTACACGTACTTGAGCACGAAGAACACCGAGATGAACGCGGCCACGGTGTAGATGCCGTAGGCGCCGGCCAGGCCGATGCTGCCGAGCAGGATCGGGAACGACACGGTGATGGCGAAGTTCGAGGTCCACTGCGCCGCGCCCGCCACCGCCAGGCCGGAGCCGCGGATCTGGTTCGGGAACATCTCGCCCAGCATCACCCACATCACCGGGCCCCAGGACATGTTGAAGAAGATCACGTAGACGTTGGCGGCGATCAGTGCCAGCCGGCCCATGCCCGGCGACATCGCCAGCTTGCCGGCCTCGTCCAGCGAGGCGCTGGCGAAGGCCAGCGTGACCAGCGCCAGCGACACCGCCATGCCGGCCGAACCGATCCAGAGCAAGGGTTTGCGCCCGATCTTGTCGATCAGCAGCACCGTGATCAGGCAGGCGCCGATGCTCAGCGCGCCGGACAGCACGTTGATCAGCAGCGAATCGCTCTCGGAGAAGCCCACCGCCTGCCACAGCACCGCGCCGTAGTAGAACACCACGTTGATGCCGACCAGCTGCTGGAAGGTGGCCAGGCCGATGCCGATCCATACGATCGGGCGCACCTTGCCGGTGACCTTGCTGACCAGGTCCGACAGCTTCGGCTTGTGCTGGTCCGCGGCCAGCGAGGCGGAGATCTCGGTCAGCTTGGCGTTGGCCTCGCGCAGCCCGTAGAGCTTGGTCAGCACCGCCAGCGCATCCTCGCGGCGGCCCTTGACCACCAGGTAGCGCGGGCTTTCCGGGATAGCCAGCAACAGCAGCAGGAACAGCAGCGACGGGAACGCCTGCATCCAGAACATCCAGCGCCACGCGGCCTGGCCCAGCCACAGCGGCTCGGTCGAGGCGCTGGCCAGCTTGACCAGCACGTAGTTGCTCAGGAACGCGGTGAACAGGCCGCTGATGATGGCGATCTGCTGCACCGTGGCCAGGCGCCCGCGGTAGCGCGCCGGCGCGACCTCGGCGATGTACGCCGGCGACATCACGCTGGCCGCGCCGACCGCGAAGCCGCCCATGACCCGGGCGCAGACGAAGAACACGGAGCTGTGCGCGGCGCCGGCGCCGAGCGCGGACAGCAGGAACAGCACCGCGGAGATGATCAGCACCGCGCGGCGGCCGAGGCGGTCGGCCAGCCAGCCGGCGAAGAACGCGCCGATCGCGCAGCCCAGCAGCATCGAGGCGACCTCGAAGCCGGTGCCGGCGGCGCTGGAATGGAAGGTCTGCTTGAGGCCGTCGACGGTGCCGTTGATCACGCCGCTGTCGAAGCCGAACAGGAAGCCGCCGATGGTGGCGACGCAGCTGATGAGGATGATGAGACGCGTGTTCTCGCCTGCGCCATCGGCGTGGCGGTCTAGGGATACGCTGGACATGGAGTCACCTGGTGTCGTGCAGGAAGGAAGGCGGCCATCGGGGGGAGGACGACACGGCCGGCGGCAACGCTGCCGCCGGCCGCCGCGCGCATCAGCGGATCAGGTACTGGTTGATCAGGTTCTCGTAGGCTTCCTGGCGGCCGCTGGCCTGCTTCGGCTCGCCGGCCTTGGCCGCGTGCGCGGCCAGGTCCGCCAGCGAACTGCTGCCGGCCGCGAACGCCGCGCCGGCGCCGCTGTCGAAGCTGCTGTAGCGCTCGGCGCGCCACTGCTCCAGCGGCGAGGACGTCAGCAGCGCATGGGCCACTTCCAGCCCGCGCGCGAACGCGTCCATGCCGCCGATGTGCGCCAGGAACAGGTCCTGCGGATCGGACGACTCGCGCCGCACCTTGGCATCGAAGTTCAGCCCGCCCGGCGCCAGCCCGCCCTGGCGCAGCACCACCAGCATCGCGCCCACCGTGTCGTACAGGTCTGTCGGGAACTGGTCGGTGTCCCAGCCGTTCTGCGGATTGCCGCGGTTGGCGTCGATGCTGCCCAGCAGCCCGGCGTCGGACGCCACCTGCAGGTCGTGCTCGAAGCTGTGGCCCGACAGCGTGGCGTGATTGGCCTCGATGTTGAGCTTGAAATCGTTGTCCAGGCCGTGCTGGCGCAGGAAGCCGATCACCGTGGCGCTGTCGAAGTCGTACTGGTGCTTCATCGGCTCCATCGGCTTGGGCTCGATCAGGAAGTTGCCGGTGAAGCCGATGCTGCGGCCGTAGTCGCGGGCGATGGTGAGGAAGCGCGCCATGTTGTCCTGCTCGCGCTTCATCTGCGTGTTGTGCAGGCAGGCATAGCCTTCGCGGCCGCCCCAGAACACGTAGTTCTCCCCGCCCAGCTCCACCGTCGCCTCCAGCGCGGCCTTGACCTGCACCGCCGCGCGCACGACCACGTTGAAGTCCGGGTTGGTCGCCGCGCCGTTCATGTAGCGCGGGTGCGAGAACAGGTTCGCGGTGCCCCACAGCAGCTTGATGCCGGTGTCGGCCTGGCGCTGCCTGGCGATGCCGACCATGTGCTTGACGTTCTTCTCGTACTGGCCCACGTCCTCGGCGTCCGGCGCCAGGTCCACGTCGTGGAAGCAGTAGTACGGCACGCCGAGCTTGGTGAAGAACTCGAACGCCGCATCGGCCTTGGCCTCGGCGCGGCCCAGCGCGTCGCTGCCGGCGTCCCACGGATAGGCGCGCGTGCCCGGCCCGAACGGATCGGCGCCGTTGCCGCAGAAGCTGTGCCAGTACGCCACCGCGAAGCGCAGGTGCTCGGCCATGGTCTTGTCGCCGATCTTCTTGTCGGCCTCGTAGACCTTGAATGCCAGCGGATTGTCCGAGGCCTTGCCTTCGAACGCGATGCGGCCGATGCCCGGGAAGTATTCCTTGGCGCCGATGTAGACGGAGTTGCTCATGAAGAAGTCCTGGTGTGCGTTTGCGGGGGAAAAAGGTGGGTCGGTTCAGCCGGCGTAGAGCGGGCCGATGGCGTGCAGGTGCTTGAGGAAGGTCTGGTAGTGCGCCTGGTACTGCGCGCCGCGCTGCGGATCGGGCTGCGCCGACAGCGCGGCGTCGTCCTGCTGGTGCTGCAGCACCACCTCGGCCAGGCTGGCGCGGTCGCCCTGCGCGTGGCCGTCGGCCCACAGCGCCTGCAGCGCGGCGCCGAAGGCCGCGCCCTCGGCCTGCGCCGGCACGTGCACCGGCAACCCGAACAGGTCGGCGATCAGCTGCCGCCAGCCGGCGCTCTTGCTGCCGCCGCCGGTGACGTAGATCGAGTCGAACGCCAGCCCGGCATCGACGAAGGCGTCGAAGCCGTTGCGCAGGCTGTAGGTCGCGCCTTCCATCGCCGCGCGGTAGAAATGCGCCGGGGTGGTGTTGTGCAGGTCCATGCCGGTCATGCAGCCGCGCGCGGCCGGCAGGTTCGGGGTGCGCTCGCCGTTGAAGAACGGCAGCAACACCAGGCCGCCGGCACCCGGCGCGGTGGCCTCGAGCAAGGCCTCGCCCTGCCCAGTCTTGATCCCGAACAGGCGCGAGATGGTCTCGGTGGCGACGGTGCAGTTCATCGTGCAGATCAGCGGCAGCCAGCCGCCGCTGGACGAACAGAACGCGGCCCAGCGCGCGGCGTCGTCGACCACGGGCCGATCGGCATACGCGAACAGCGTGCCGGAAGTGCCCAGGCTCATCGTCAGCCGCCCCGGCACCACGTTGCCGGTGCCGATCGCGGCCATCATGTTGTCGCCGCCGCCGGTGGCCACGCGCACCTCGCGCGGCAGCCCCAAGGTCTGCGCCGCGGCCGCGGACAGGGCGAAGGTGGTCTCGGTCGGCACCAGCGGCGGCAGCGCCGCGGCCAGGTCGCGCTGCGGGTCGATCGCCTGCAGCAGCGGTGCCGACCACTGCCGGGTGCGCACGTCCAGCCAGCCGCTGCCGGAGGCGTCGCCGAATTCGGTGTAGCGCTCGCCGGTCAGCCAGAAGTTGACGTAGTCGTGCGGCAGCAGCACCGAGGTCATCGCCGCGTAGGCGTCGCTGCGGTGCTTGCGCGTCCACGGCAGCTTGGAGGCGGTGTAGCCGGCCAGGATCGGGTTGCCGGCCAGTTCCACGCAACGCTGTTCGCCGCCGGCGGCCTGCATGATCTCCTCGCACTCGCGCTGGGTGCTGGTGTCGCACCACAGCTTGACCGGCGCGGTCACCTGCCCCTGCGCATCCACCGGCACGAAGCCGTGCTGCTGGCCGGAGACCGAAATCGCGCGCACCTGCGCGCGCTGCTCCGCGGTCAGCGCGGCGAAGCAGGCGACGATGCCGTCGATCCACCACTGCGCCTGCTGCTCGCGGGTGCCGTCGTCGCGGCTGATCAGTTCCAGCGCATGGCCGTGCGTGGCGACCACGCGGCGGCTGTGCGCATCGTAGGCCAGCAGCTTGACGCTCTGCGTGCCGACGTCCAGGCCGATATACAGACTCATTGCCGCACCAGCCGATCGTTGTGCAAACCCAGTTCCATCGTCGCTCCAGGGGAAAGGTCGGCGGTCAGGGTCTGCCCGCCATAGACCAGAGTGTAGTGCCCGCCGCGGTCGCTGCTCAGTCGCGCATGCTGCAGGCGACCGTCGCGCCAGGCCAGGTCGACGCCGGCCGCGCCGCGCACGCGCAAACCGCGCACCTGTCCCTGCGGCCAGGCCTGCGGCAGCGCCGGCAACAGCCAGATGCTGTCGCCCCAGCTCTGCAGCAGCATTTCGGTGATGCCGGCGGTGCCGCCGAAGTTGCCATCGATCTGGAACGGCGGATGCGCGTCGAACAGATTCGGGTAGGTGCGCTCGGGCGACAGCAGCATCGCCAGGATACGGTGCGCGTGCTCGCCGTCGTGCAGCCGCGCCCACAGGTTCAGGCGCCAGCCGATGCCCCAGCCGGTAGCGCTATCACCGCGGATCTGCAGCGAGCGCCGCGCCGCGGCGGCCAACGCCGGGGTGTCGCGCAGGTTGATCTGGCTGGACGGATGCAGCGCGTACAGGTGCGAGACGTGGCGATGGTGGATTTCCGGCGCCTGCATGTCCCAGTCCTGCTGCCACTCCTGCAGCTGTCCGGCGCCGCCGATGCGGTCCGGCGGCAGCTGCGCGCGCAGCTCGGCCAGGCGCGCGCCGAAGGCCGCATCCACGTCCAGCAACCGGCCCATTTTGATGCACTGCGCAAAAAGATCGCGCAACAATTGCGCGTCCATCGCCGGGCCGGCGCACAGCGCGGCGCCGAACGGATGCCGGTTCTCCGGCGACAGCGACGGGTTGGTCACCATCGCCCCGGTCTGCGGATCGCGCACCAGGGTGGCGACGAAGAACTCGGCCGCGCCCTTGAACAGCGGATAGACGCGCTGCAGGTAGGCGCGGTCGCGGCCGTAGTCCCAGCGGTCCCACAGCTGTTGCAGCAGCCACACCCCGCCCAGCGGCCACAGGCTCCACTGCGCGCCGTCGATCGGCCCGGCCTGGCGCCACAGGTCGGTGTTGTTGTGCACCACCCAGCCCGGCGCGGCGTACATCGCCCGTGCGGTGCGCGCGCCGGTCTGGGCGAGATCGAACAGCATCGCCTCCAGCGGCTCCACGCATTCGTGCAGCGCGTTGGCCTCGCTGGGCCAGTAGTTCATCTCGGTGTTGATGTTGACCGTGTACTTGCTCTCCCACGGCGGCTGCATCAGGTCGTTCCAGATGCCCTGCAGGTTGGCCGGCTGGCTGCCCGGGCGCGAGCTGCTGATCAGCAGGTAGCGGCCGTACTGGTGGTAGAGCGCGGCCAGCGCCGGATCGTGGCCGTCGGCGTAGCGGTGCACGCGTTCGTCGGTGGGCAGCTGTGCGGCGTCGCTGCCGCCCAGGTCGATCGCGACCCGGCGGAACAGGCGCCGGTGCTCGGCCAGGTGCCGCTCGCGCAATTGCGCGTAGGACAGCGCCGCCGCGGTGCGCAGCTGCGCGGCGCTGAGCGCGAGCGGATCGCCGCCGACGTCGTCGTAGCGCCGGTAGCTGGTGGCCGCGGTCAGCAGCAACACGACTTCGTCGGCGCCGTCGATGCGGATGCGCCCGCGTTCGACGCGGGTGCTGCCGCCGGTGGCCCGCGGCAGCACGCGCAGGGCGAAGCGCAGCCCGCCCTCGATGCCGGCGAAACCGGCATTGCGGCCGGCGAACAGCAGCGCGCCCTGCTCCTCGGTCACCTCGCCCGCCTGCGGGCTGTCGATGCCGACGCGCAGCGAGATGCGGCCGGGCTTATCGCATGACAGCCGCACCACGATGCACTGCTCGGTCGGCGAGACGAATACCTCGCGCAGATGGGTGGCGCCGCCTGAAGCGAAGCGGGTGCTGGCCACTGCCGTGTCCAGGTCCAGCTCGCGCCGATAGCCGTCGATGCCGTCGGCGCGGTCGTAGTCGAGCAGCAGATCGGCCAGCGGCTGGTACGGCATCTGCTTGAGCGGGCGCGACAGCAGCTTGGCGTCGGCCAGCGCTTCGGCGTCGGCGTAGCGGCCGGCGAAGATCAGTTCGCGTACCTGCGGCAGCGCCGCCAGCGCCTCCGGCGAGGTCGCATCGTAGGGCTGGCCGGCGTACAGCGTGTCTTCGTTCAACTGCAGGCGTTCGTGGGCGATGCCGCCCCACACCATCGCACCGAGCCGGCCATTGCCGACCGGCAGCGCCTCCACCCATTGCGTGGCCGGGCGCCGGTACCACAGCACCAGCGCGGCGGAATCGGCGGCCGGCGCCGCCACCGGCGCACGCGCGGACGCGGCGCGGGCCGCGGCCGGCACGGCCAGACCGGCCACCAGGCCGGCGCCGATCGCCTTGCACAGTTCGCGGCGGGTCAGCGCGATGCTCATCCGGCGCATCCGCCCGGATGCAGCGCACCCGCAGCCGACTGCACGCGACAGGCGACGGGCACCGCCGCGGACCGCTGCGCGACCGACGCGATGCACGAGGACACGGCATTGGTGCGGCGATCGCACCGCGGCGCAGCCTGCGCTGCGCCACGATCCCCGCCCGGACAGCCGCGCAACCCAGCCATTACTTCGCCTTGGCCTTGTTGCGCTTGGCGCCCTTGGCCGCCTTGCGCGCCACGCTCAGGCTCTTGCCGCTGTACTGCACGCTGGCGTCGGCCTTGGGCTCCAGGGCGCCGGTCTCCTCGCGCAGTCCGTCGACGAAGCGCACGTTGATGGTGCGCTTGGCCAGCATGCCCGGCCAGCCGCCTTCGCGCGCGCCGATGGTCAGCACGCCCTTGGCCTCGTCCCAGCGCAGCGGAATGCGGCTGAACTCGCCCTTCTCGTAGCCATAGCCCTTGCCGTCGTCCTCGTACAGCGAGAACTGGCCATCGGCGCCGGTGTAGACGACCACGGTCAGCGGCGCGTTCGGCACTTCGTCCACGTACTGCTGCACGGTGGTGGTCGGCACGATGGCACCGGCGCGCACGAACAGCGGCATGCGCTCCAGCGGCGCGGCGGCGTCGATGCTCTGGCCGCCGTCGTAGCGCTTGCCGCTGTTGAAGTCGATCCACGAGGTTCCCGCCGGCAGGTAGACCTGGCGCGAGGTGGCGCCGAAGCGGGTCACCGGTGCGACCAGGAACGCCGGCCCGAACAGATACTCGTCGTTGATGTCGGCGACCTTGGGATCGTGCGGGAAGTCCATCGGCAGGCCGCGCATCATCACCCCGTCGTGGTGGTAGGTGTCGCCGGCGAGCGTGTAGATGTACGGCAACAGGGCATAGCGCAGGCGGCTGTAGTACGCCATGCTCGAATAGTACGGCGTGCCTTCCGGGGCGATGTTCCAGATCTCGCGGAACGGGAACTGGCCGTGCGAGCGGAACAGCGGCACGAACGCGCCGAACTGGAACCAGCGCGTGTTGAGCTCGCGCCATTCCTGCTGGTGCGCCGGCTCCTGCTTCTCGTAGCGCTGCTCCACCGCGAAACCGCCGATGTCGAAGGTCCAGTTCGGCAGGCCGGACATGGAGACGTTGACGCCGGCGGAGATCTGGTCGCGCATGTCGTCCCAGCGCGAGACGATGTCGCCGCTCCACACCGCCACCGCGTTGCGCTGGGTGCCGGCATAGCCCTTGCGCGAGAGGATGAACACGCGCTTGCCGTCGGCGGCGCGGTCGCCGGCGTAGACGCCATGGGTGTGCGGCAACGGATAGGAATTGAAGAACTCGGTGGACGGGCCCAGCGCGGTCGGCGTGGTCCGCGCCTTGCGCTCGCCGATGTCCAGGTTGGAGTGCACGTCCGGCTCGTCGGCGTCCATCCACCAGGCATCGAAGCCCTTGCGGTTGAGCTTCTCGTTGACCTGGCGCCAGTAGATCGCCTGCGCGTCGGCCGAGTACGGGTCGTAGAACGAGTTCGTGTAGCCCTTGCCGATCCAGTCCAGCTCGCCGACCTCGACGTTGCGCTTGTACATGTGCCCGGCGGCGTCGAGTTCCTTGTAGTTGGCGGTGGTCGGATAGAACTTGGGCCAGATCGAGATCATGATCTGCGCGTGCATGTCGTGCACCGACTTGACCATGCCGTCCGGATCGGGGAAATGCGTCTTGTCGAAGTCGTGCGAACCCCACGCGTTCTCCGGCCAGTACGACCAGTCGAGCACGATGTTGTCGATCGGCAGCTTGCGCTTGCGGTACTCGGCCAGCGCGGCGACCAGTTCGTCCTGGCTCTTGTAGCGCTCGCGGCTCTGCCAGAAGCCGTAGGCCCACTTCGGCAGCAGCACCGCCTTGCCGGTCAGCTCGCGGTAGCCGGCGATGACCTGGTCGGCGTCGGCGCCGGCGACGAAGTAGTAGTCGATCATCTGCCCGGCCTCGGACCACAGCGACAGGTCCTTGGCCTCCGCCGCCGGCAGCGGGTCGCGGTGCAGCAGCGCGATGTAGCTGGGGTCGATCAGGTCCCACTCGACCTTGATCTTGTGGCGCTGGCCAGGCTGCAGCTGCAGCGCGAATTCGTTGTGCCACGGATTCCAGTTCTGGCGCCAGCGATCCACCACCAGCTTGCCGTCGACCCACAGCTTGGCGTACTCGCTGGAGTACAGCGAGAAGCTGTGCTCGCCGCCGCTCCTGGCCTCGATCTCGCCTTCCCAGCTGACCTGCATGCGGCTCTTGTCGCTGGGCTTGGCCTTGCCCGGGTACTTGGCCAGGTCCTTGATGTACTGGTAGTTGAGTTCCTTCTCGCGGCGCTCCAGCACCTGCTTGCCGTTGACCGAATAGCGCGCGGTCAGCGCGCCCGGCTTGCCCTTGGCGTCGTACAGCTTCAGCGACGCCGGCAGCGGCTGCAGGCCGCGAGGATCGCCCATGCGGGTGATCGAGTTGTTGTCCCACAGGATGCCGTAATTGCGGCTGGACACCAGGTACGGCACCGCCAGGTCGATATTGCTCTGCAGCAGCTCGACGTTGCGGCCCTTCTGGTTCATCCAGCCCTGCTGGTGCTGGCCGAAGCCGTAGAAGGCCTCGTCATCGGGCGAGGCGAAGCGCTGGCGCGTGCTCAGGTAGGATTTTCCTTCCACCTTCAGCGGCGCGAAGCTGCGCCCGCCCGCCACTTCCGCCAGCAGCGGCTTGCCGGCGGCATCGGCGAAACTGACATGGCCGTCGACCGTGGACACCTGCGCGGTGACCTTGGCGGTCTTGATCCGCACCGTGTCGCCCTGCTCGTCGAACTGGTAGGCGGTGTCGCCCTGCACCGGCACCCGCATCAGGCTCGGCGTGCGCTTGAAATCGCCGTCCGGATCGGCGCTGACGCGGATGATGCCGCTGTCCACCACCTGCAGCCGCACCGCCGCGGCGCCCTTGGCGCTGGGGTGCACGGTGACGCCGTCGGCGTCCTTCTTCACTTCCTGCGCATCGACGCCGGCGGCGAGCAGCGCCAGCGACAGGGCCAGCAGGCGCGGCAGCGGCTTCAGCGCCAGGCGGACGGGACGGTTCGAGTTGTGCATGTTCACTCCCTTGTGTCACGGATGACGGCGCCGCACGCCGGCGGCGCCGAGATGTCAGTAGGTGGCCAGCTTGATCTTCAGCAACTGCGGCATGTCGGAGAAATTGACCCCGTAATCGGTCTGATCGCCGTTCCAGTTGCGCTGGAACCGCCATTGGTCGCCATCGTAGAAGCCTTCCTCGACCCGGTCGTAGACCATGTTGGCGGTCGCCTCGCTGGCCGGATGCAGGGTCACCCGTACGTGGTGGCCGGTGACCAGGAATTCGTCCGGGCCCAGTTCGGCGATCAGCGCCGCACCGCTCGGCTCGGGGTTGCCGGGCGGCTCGCCCTTGAACCAGAACTGCGGCACGCCATAGGTGATGGTCGCGCTCCAGCGTTCGTTGAGGCGCAGCTCCTGCACCGGCTGGCCCGGTTCTTCGGCGGTGCCGTGCAGCTTGCCCTCCGCGGCGGCCTTGGCGAACGCACGCATGCCCAGGCTCACCGACTTGAAGCCGAGCGCGAACGGGGCCATGGTCGGCTCGTCCACTTTCTTGGCGCCCAGCGGCCAGTTGGAATAGCCGCTGTAGTCGATGCCGAAGGTCGACCAGCCGATGCCGTCGTGGCCGAGCGCGGCGTACAGGTAGCGCGCGTATTCGGGGCGGTTGCCGGTCTCGGCGACGAACAGCGGGTTGTCCGGCCGCGCGTAGCGATCGAGCACGGTGATGTACGGCGTGTAGTCGGGCAGGTAGATGTCCGGCGCCAGCAGGTCGATGTGCGGCGCGGCCGCCTTCCATACGTCGAGCACGTTGTCGGTGGGGCCGCCGCTGGCGTACTGGCCGGGCTGGCCGGGATTGAACGGGCCGCGCAGCGCCGCGTTGACGTACATCGGCAGCGGGTACTCGGCCTTGCCGGCCGCGGCCACCTGGTCGATGAAGTGGCCGATGTGCCAGGCATGGAAGAACTCGTCGGCGTCGGCGCCGAACACCTGCGCCCAGGTCCCCGGCGGCTTGCCCAGTTTCTGCAGCAGCGCCTCGGGCACCGGTCCGTCGAAAGCTTTCTGCGCCAGCGGCGAGAAATCGCGCACGCTGCCGTAGGTGCCGGGTTCGTTCTCCGGCTGCACCATCAGCACGGTGCGCTGCGGGTCGGCCTGCTTGAGGTGCTTCATGAAGGCGACGAAGGCCTTGCGGTCGGCGTCCAGCGTGGCCGGCGCCAGCGGCGACAGCGAACCGAGCGCCTTGCCGTCGCGGGTGATGACCCGCGGGAAGCGCGTGTTGTCGGTCTTGACCCAGTGCGGCGTATAGGCCGGGCCGTTGTTCTTCCAGGTGCCGAACCACAGCAGCACCAGCCGCACCTTGTGCTCGCGCGCCTGCGCCAGCAGCGTGTCGACGAAGGAGAAATCGAACTTGCCCTCCTCCGGCTCCACCTGCTCCCAGGCGATCGGCACCTGCACGGTATTGGGGCCGAGGAACTGCATCGCCGGCCACACCTTGTCCAGCGCCGCCGGGTAGTTGCTGGAATTGTTGACCTGCGCGCCGAGGATCAGGAACGGCGCGCCATCGACCAGCAACGTGTGCTTGCCGTCCTTGCTGAGCAGCTGCGGGATCGGCGCCGCAGCCGTTGCAGTGCCGGGCTGGCCCGCGGCGGGGGTGGCGGCGGCAGGCTTGGCGGTGCCGGCATCGGTGGGCGCCGGCTCCTGCGCGCACGCGGCCAGGCCGAGCGCGAGCGCCGTGGCCAGCAGCGGGCGCCAGTGGCGGCGGACGGGAAACGGGCGGAAAGCGCGGGAATGCATGCGGATAGGACTCCGTGTCACCAGGTATCGGTTCGGAAAGGGGAAACGGGCAGCTGCTCGCGGTTGACCAAGTTGGCCTCGGCCGGGTTTTCGCTCCAGGCATAGCGCACCGCCTGCGGCTGCGCCACCTCCGCGCTCTCGACCACGACCCGGTCGCCGTCGATGCGCGCCTGTGCCGGATGGAAGCGCCGGTCGGCGCCGGCCACGCTGAAACCGCGCAGTTGCGCGGCGCCGCCGCGCACCGCCAGTGCGCTGCCCATCGGATCGAAGCGCAGCGTCACCGCATGCTGGCCGAACTCGGCCTGCGCGAACACCGGCGCGCTGTAGACCAACTGTTCGCCATAGGCCACGTGCCGCGCGGCCAGCGCGAGGCGATGGCCGACGTCCTGCTTGTTGGTCGGGTGGATGTCGCCGGGATTGCCGATGTCGATGGTCACCGCCTGCGCGGTCGCCGGCAGCGCCAGGGTCCTGGACTGCGATTCGCGCAGCTGCGCCCACGGGCTCAGTTCGCCCTTGTCGGAACCGGCCTGGAAATTGGCCAGTTGCACCCACAGGAACGGCAGCTGCGGCTGCGCACGCTCCTGGCGCCAGCTGCGGATCAGCGCCGCGAACTGGTCGCGGTAGCGCAGCGCGCCGTAGGCGTAGGCATTGCTCTCGCCCTGGTACCAGATCACGCCCTTGACCGGGAACGGCTGCAAGGGATGGATCATGCGGTTGTACAGCAGGGTCGGCTGCTGGTTCCTGCCGTCGTCCAGCGACACGCTGACCTTGGCCGGGCGGAATTTCCAGTCCTGCAACGGACGCCTGGTGCCGTCGCCGAGTTGCACGAAGCGCTCGCTGTCCTCGCCGTGCAGGCCGCCACCGCCGCTGAGATCGGTCACCTGCACCGCGATGCTGTTGCGTCCGGCCTTCAATGCGGTCGCGGGGACGCGGTACACGCGCGGCAGGTTCCATCGATTTTCGGTCTGCCCGACCGCCTGGCCGTTGACGTAGGTGACGTCCGAGTCGTCGATCTGGCCGACGCCCAGGGTGATGCCGGCCTTCGCTTCCTGCGCGCTGAGGGTGAAGGCGCTGCGGTACCAGGCGATGCCGTCCATGCCGTCGTAGCCGCTCGCCTCCCAGTTCCGGTCGACCGCGATGCGGTCCCAGTCGCCGTCGTCCAGGTCGGCGTCGCGCCATTGCGCGGCGCCGTCCTGCACCGCCGGCCAGCGCGCGATGCGCTGCCGCACCGCGGCCAGGGTCTGCGCATCCTTGGCCTGCAGCGCCGCGATGCGTTGCCCGGTCTGCGCCGCGTCCATGCCCAGCGCATCGGCGTCCATCCACGCCTCGATCGCGCTGCCGCCCCAGCTGCTGTCGACGATGCCGATCGGCACGCCGGTACTCTTGCGCAGCTCGCGCGCGAAGAAATAGCCGACCGCGGAAAAGGCGCCGGCGTCCTGCGGCGTGGCCGGCGTCCATGCGCCGCCGGCCAGGCGTTCCTCGGGTTGCACAGACCACGACTTGGGCACCTTGAAATGGCGCAGCTGCGGATCGTTCGCCGCGGCCACTTCGCGCGCGCCGTCGCGCGCCTGCGCCAGCGGCCACTCCATGTTGGACTGGCCGCTGGCCAGCCACACGTCGCCGACCAGCACATCGCCGATGCGGCGCCGCGCACCGTCGCCCTGCACCTCCAGCACGTACGGCCCGCCGGCCGCATGCGCCGGCAACTGCGCCTGCCAGCGGCCGTCGGCGGCGGCGACCGCGCTCGCCGCGCCGCCGTCCAGGCGCACCTGGATGCGCGCGCCGGGCGTGGCCCAGCCCCATACCCGCATCGGCACGTCGCGTTGCAGCACCGCGCCGTCGGCGAACAGCAACGGCAGTTGCAACTCCGCCCAGGCCGATGCAGGCAGCGCCGCCAGCGCCAATGCGGCCAGCCAGTGCAGACAACGGGAAGGACGTGCGCTCATCGGATCGATCCTGCGTTGGGTGTTGCCACCGGCGCCAGCGCGCACGGCGGCCGGGACGCTCGCGCGGCGCCCGCACACACGGGCGCAACCACACGTGCGCGGCGCTGGCCGCGCGGACTACGGTGCATCGCCATAGAAGATGCCTCGGCCACCGGTGGCGAAATAGACGCGGCCGACCACGCGCGGATCGCCGGTGACCGCGTAGGGACGGCCGAAGCGGTGCGCGTCGTCGTCGATGCGCTGCCAGCGGCGGCCTTCGTCCTCGGAGCGGAACAGCCCGCTGACGCCGTCCACGGTGCCGGCAAGGAACAGCATCGGTGGCACACCGTCGCGCGGCGCGCGGCCCAGGCCAAGCGAGCGCGCTTCCTGCACCTTCGACAGCACGTGCAGCTTGCCGTCGCGCCAGCGCATCACCCCATGGCTGGGACTGGCCAGGTAGACCACGCCGGCGCGCGCCGGATCCGGGCGCAATTGCGGACGGGTGCGCTCGGCGCCTGCCGGCACGCCGACATCGACGCCGTCGTCGCGGAAACGGCGGCCGCCGTCCTCGCTGAGATAGAAGCGGCCGCTGGATGCATCCACGGCGTACCAACGCTGCGCATCGACCCGGTCAGCCTCGATCAGCAGGCTGCCGGAGGCGCCTTCCACGCGTTGCCAGTGCCGGCCCCAGTCGTCGCTGGCCCAGGCGCTGCCGCCGTTGCGCGGCGACCAGATCACGCGGCTGCCGTCGGCGTTGATCGCGATATGCCCGGCGCCCTCGCCCACCGGCGGCTCGCTGGCGAAGGCGCTCCAGCTGGCGCCGCCGTCGCGCGACCAGGCGGCCCGGACCTCGCCGTCGCGCCGCTCGCGCAGCGTGCCGCTGCGCACCACCAGCTGCGGCGCCTGGCCGGCCGCATCGATGCTCTCGCCGTTGGTCAGCCGCGGCCCGGCGAACTGCGATTGCGCGCGCTCCAGGCTGTCGTGGCGGAAGCCGTCGATGTCGCCGAGCGCACTCAGCAACGGCGCGCCCTGCGCCGGGCTGAGCAGGTCCAGCGGCACGGTTTCCTCCAGCCCCGCGTCGGCGAACCACCACTGCACCTCGCCCTGGCCCGCATCGACCGCACGCAGGTTGCGCGAGGCCCAGATGCCGTAGCCGGTGACGAACAGCGCGCGATCGCTGTCGAACGGATCGATGGCCAGCGACGCCATCCAGTGCGGGCGGGCCTGCGCGGTCCACGGCGCGGCGTCGTGCGCGAAGCGCGAGCGCGGGAACAGCGGCACCCAGCTGCGCCCGCCATCGGTGCTGCGGTAGATGTCGTCGCCGGGCATGTAGCGGCGGAAGGTGCTGGCGATCAGCGTGTCCGGCTGCCGCGGGTCCACCGCCACCGCGCCCCAGCCGAAGCCCGGCCCGCTGCGCGGCTGCGGTACCGGGGTGATGTCGGTCCAGCGCGCCGCGGCCGGTTCGTACTTCCAGACCGCGCCATTGGCCATCAGGTCCGGACCCGGTTCGTCGCCGTAGCTGAGGTAGTAGATGCCCGCACTGGAGCGCACCATGTGGCTGGGACGCAGCCCGGTGGGCTGTCCCGGCACCGGCTGCCAGCTGCGTCCGCCATCGACGGACACGAACAGGCTCTGCTCCCGGGTGGACACGCCGACGTAGATGCGCTGCGACGCGCCGCCGCCGGCGGCACTGGCCGGGTCGAACAGCACGAAGGCGATGCCCACCTGCTGGCGGCGTCCGGCGTGGTTCACCGCGCTGGCCGACGGTCCCGTGGCCACCGCCGGAAACGACGCCACCCGCTGCCAGTGCGCACCGCGGTCGGCGCTGCGCCACAGGCCGGCATCGCGCGAGCCGAGCAGCAGCACGCGGCCGTCGTTGGGATCCACCGCGAGCCGCTCGCCGTTGCCGCGGCCCAGCTCGTTGCCGCCCAGCTTGAACGGCAGATCGGTGCGCGCGAAGCTGCGCCCCTGGTCGTGCGAGCGCAGCAGCGCGGCGTTGCCGGCGCGCTCATGCAGGTAAGTGCCAGCGGCCAGGTACAGCGCCTGCGGATCGTGCGGATCGATCGCGAACGCATCGATGCCCATCAGGTTCTGGTCGTCCGCACCGAGCCAGTCGGTCAAGGCGGTCCAGCGCGACGCCGCCGCGTCCCAGCGGTAGGCGCCGCCGACATCGGTCCGCGCATACAGCAGTCCCGGCTGCGCCGGATGGAACAGCAGGCCGCTGACGAAACCGCCGCCGCCGATGGCGACGCTGCGGAACTGGTACGGCGCCGGCGGCGCGGCCAGCGCCGGCACCGCGATCCACAGCAGCGCCAGCGCCAGCCAGGCCAGCCGCCGCCGCACCATGCGTTGCAGTGCCTCAGGTCCCAGCAAACGCTGTTGCCGCATCGTGCGTTCCACTCCGATTGCAGCCGACGGCCAGGCCATCGGCAGGAAATCCCCCGTTCCGGCGACGCCGCGCGCGCCGGAACGGGGGACCGCGCCTGCGCCGCGCCTCAGAAGCTGGCGCGCAGGGTCAGGCCATAGCGACGGTCGTTGATGACGAAGTCGCGGTAGCGCGATTCGTAGCCCAGGTAGCTCTCGTTGCGGGTATCCAACAGATTGACCCCGTCCACCGACACCGACCACACATCGTCGATGTTGAAGCGCAACGACGCATCCAGCTGGCCGAAGCCCTTGTTGTACACCGGCAGGTTGTCGGTGCCGTTGCCGGCGGTGGTCACCAGCCAGTCGCTACGCCAGTTGTAGGCGACACGGCCGGCGAAGCGCGACTTCTCGTAGCTGAGAATGATGTTGTAGCTGTTCTTGGACAGACCCTCCAATGGCACGACCAGGGCCTGGCCACTGGTGTCGGTCGCGGTCGGGCTCGGTGCCTCGCTGTCGACATAGGTGTAGTTGGTCTGCAGGCCGAAGCCGCTCAGCCAGCCCGGCAGGAAGTCGAAGAACTGGGTATAGCCCACTTCCACACCCCTGATCTTGCCGTTGTCGCCATTGACCGGGCGGGTGATCTGCCACACCTGGCCGTCGTAGACCTCGTTGAACACGGCATTGGCGATGAAGCCGTTGACCTTCTTGTAGAACAGCGTGCCGTACACCATCGAGCCCTTGCCGAAATACCACTCCAGCGCGGTGTCGAACTGGTCGGCCTTCATCGGCTCCAGGTCCGGGTTGCCGGCCGAACCGGTACGCGTGGTGACGCCGCCGCCGCTGTCGGCCGCACTCAGGCTCAGGTTGGGATTGAGTTTGTCGAAGGTCGGCCGCGAAATGCCGCGCGAGGCGGCGAAACGCCACTGCAGGTTGTCGCGCAGGAACCAGCGCAGGTTGAGGCTGGGCAGCACATCGGTATAGGTCTGCTGCGCGTTCACCGGCAGCAGGCCACCGCCCTCGGCATCGGTCGCGGTACGCACGCCGTTGGAGGACAGTTCGGTGCGCACGATGCGGATCCCGATGTTGCCGTCGAACGGGACCGAACCGCTGTCCACGCCGAAGCGCAGCACGCCGTAGGCGGCGTAGGTCTTCTCGTTCTGCTGGTTGATGTTGTTCGGCGCGAATTGCAGCGGCGAGGCGCCGAACGCGGCCAGGGTCTTGTCGTAATTGCCCACCGCCGCGTCGGACGCGGTCAGCGTCGGCCCGAATGCATAACCGTCGCCGCGGAAGAAATCGGTGATCGGATTCTGTACCAGCTGGATGTCCGGATAATCAGCGAATGCGGCACCGGCACAGCCGTTCAAGCACATGAAGCGCCAGACGTTGCCCTTGTTCTCGGCTTTGCGGTCGGTATAGCGCACGCCGGCCTTGAAGCTGCGGGCGAAGCCGTCGTCGAACGCCAGGTCCATGTCCGAGCGCCAGGCGAACTCGGTGCCCTTGTTGTCGTCCTTGTTGTCCAGGTGCCACTTCCAGCCGACGTAGTTCGCCGGGTCGGCAAGATAGCCTTCGGCGCCGCTGGCGTCGGTCACCGACAGCCGCGGCAGATCGCCGCTCAGGTCGAGGTTATAGAACGGGGTGCTGGTCATGCCGGTGGCGACGATGTAGCGCGTGCCCTTGGTGGTGGCGTCGACGTACTGGAAGTCGGTACTCACGTTCAGGCGTTCGTTGACCGTCCACTTGGCACCGAGCGAATAGTCGGTGGTCACCGAATGGCGCTCGGTCAGGCTGGTGTTGGAGTCGGCCGGCGTGTTCTGGAACGTACCGCTGACGAATTCGTTGCGATCGTTGACCACGATGTCGCGCGCGCCCTGCATCGCCGCATCGCCGCTGTAGGCGAAGAACGAATAGTCGTGCCAGCTGAAGTCGTAGTCCGAACGCATGACCTGCGCGGTGACCTCGACGTCGTCGTTCGGCCGCCATTGCAGCGCGAACGCGCCGGTCTTGCGCTTGCGCTCGCCGACTGTGGTGTTGATGCCGGCGCCGTGCGGCACCGAGATCTCCTGGCCTTCGTAGCCCGGCAGGTCGGTCTGCGTGTACCAGGGTTCGATCGAGATCGTGTCCTGGCGGAACGGGCTGGTCTGCTGCGAATAGTTCAGCAACAGGCCGATCTCGCCGATGCCGGTCTGCCAGCGGTCGCTGAACATGCCCGAGAACGCCGGCTTGCCGTCGTCGGCCAGGTCGTAATGGTTGTACTGCACGCTGCCGGCGATCTTGCGCCCGTCGTAGTCGAACGGCAGGCGCGTGCGCAGGTCGACGGTGCCGCCCAGGCCGCCTTCGATCATATCGGCAGAAGGGTTCTTGTACACGTTGACGCCGGCCAGCAGTTCCGCCGACACGTCTTCGAAGCTGAGCCCGCGACCGTCGTTGGCGGTGAAGATGTCGCGGCCGTTGAGCTCTGTGCGCACCTGGGTCAGGCCGCGGATGGCGATGCTGCTGCCTTCGCCGTAATTGCGCGCGATCTGGATGCCGGAGATGCGCTGCAGCGCCTCGGCCACGTTGTTGTCGGGCAGCTTGCCGATGTCCTCGGCCACGATCGAGTCGACGATCTGCTCGGAATTCTGCTTGACCAGCTGCGCCTTGGTCACGCTGCTGCGGGTGCCGCTGACCTGCACCGTGTCCAGCTGCGTGGTGGCATCGTCGGCCTGCGCGGGCGGGGCCGGCTCGGCTTGCTGGGCCTGTGCGGCGGACGCGGCGAGCAGCGCGGCGACGGCCAGGAACATGGCGGAACGGCGCACGCCGCGATCGGAAAAAACACGGGTAGAACGGAGCGCCACGGTCCGCGCATGCGGACAATGGCTATGGGGCGCTGACATGGTGCTTCCCTCCCAGGACACATGTACCAACGATTCGGCGATCGTGCCAAAGGCTGTCGTCGCCGTTTCTAAGTTGTCCGGCCGCACCTGTCGAATGTGGGGTGCTGGCCGCAAGTCGGACGCGAGCGGGATTGCCGCGGCGCGCACGCGATCGAAGGCGATCACGACTCGGGATCGAGAATAGGTGGCAGTCACACGACCAACCAATGAAATATTCACGGTCAGCTATATGTTTTCCACATACGAAACACCGGTCCGCCGGTGAATCGCCGCATACCGCCGCTGCGCGGGCGTCTCGCGTTTCGGCGCGACGCGGGCGCCGCGCGACAGGCCATAAAAAGAGCCCGCATGCGCAGCGCATGCGGGCAGAGGGAAACGCCGTGGCGGATGCCGCTTACCAGTTGGCGCGCAGCACCAGCGAATAGCGGCGGTCGTTGACGAACCAGCTGCGCGTGTACAGGTGGTTGTCGACCTCGCCGTCGGCGTAGGAGGTCGGCCCCATCAGCACCTTGGTCACGGTGTTGGTCAGGTTGTTGGCCTGGACGCCGAGCTGCAGGTGCGGGGTGAAGCGATAGAACACCGAGGCATCGAGCTGGCCGTAGTCGTCCGCCCAGGTCGGCAGCTTGGTCGCCACGTCGCTGGCGGTCAGCAGGTAGCGCGAACGCCAGTTGTAGGCCAGGCGCACCGACAGCGGCCCCTTCTCGTAGATGCCGGCGAGGTTGTAGCTGCGCCGCGACAGGCCTTCCAGCGGCAGGCTCACGCCGGTGACGGTGGTCTGGCTGTAGGGATCGGTCGCCGAATTGACGCCGCCGCTGCTGTCGACGAAGGTGAAGTTGGCGTTGACGCCGAAGCCGCTCATCCAGCCCGGCAGCGAGTCGAAGAACTGCGTGTAGCCGTATTCGAAACCGCGGATGCGGCCCTTGGCCATGTTGTACGGACGCGTCACCAGCCAGTCCTGGCCGCCGTAGGTCTCGGTGGTGGTCTGGGTGGAGAAGTAGTCCTTGACGCTCTTGTAGAACAGGGTCAGGTACATCATGTCGCTGGTATCGAAATACCATTCCAGCGCGGTGTCGTACTGGTTGGCCTTCATCGGCTTGAGGTTCGGGTTGCCCGCGGTGCCGGTCCACTTGGACACGGTGCCGTCCTCCTCGGTGGTGGCCGCCAGCAGCAGGTACGGCTGCAGCTGGGTGTAGTCCGGCCGCGCCATCGCCTTGGACGCGGCGATGCGCCACTGCAGCGCATCGGAGAACTTGAAGCGCATGTTGAAGCTCGGCAGCACGTTGGTGTAGCTGCCCTGCGCATTGTTGGCGAAGAACTGCCCGGTGTACTGCGCCTTGAGCGCATCGGAGGCGGCGGTGGCCGACAGGTCGGGGAACTGGCCGTAGCCGGTGGCCTCGGTCTTGGTCTGCACGATGCGCACGCCGACGTTGCCGTCCACCGGCACGCCCAGCGCATCGTCGTTGCCGAAGTACAGCACCGCGTAGGCGGCCTGGGTGCGCTCGAACTGGCGGTTGGTGTCCTGCAACTGGTACTCGTCCGGCGCCCAGCCCCAGCCGCGCAGCGCCACGATCTGCTCGATCAGCTTGGAGGTGCCGGCATAGTCCTTGACCGCGGCGTTGCTCGGGAAGTACAGGCTGTTGGGCACGCTGATCTTGCCGCGGAACAGGTTGGAGTACGAATACAGCTGCGAGGACGAGGTCATGTAGCTGGCCAGGTCGGCCAGGCCGGTGCTGGTCCCGGGAATCGTCGCCCAGTTGTCGCTGATCACACCCCAGTTGTAGCCGGAGTTCTTGTTGGTCTGGGTGCGCGAGGTGCCGCGGATACCGGCGCGGAAGGTGCGCAGCCACGGATTGTCGTCGTAGGTGTATTCCAGGTCGAAGCGCGTGGCCAGCTCGCGGCCGCGGTTCTTCGCCAGGTGGTCCATCGCCGCGCTCCAGAAGTAATTGGAGGGGTCGGAGGTATAGCTGGTGTCGGCGATCGACACCGACGGGTACTTGCCGCTCAGGTCGAAGGTCAGGCCCGGCAGGTAGACCGAACTGAACAGGGTGAAGTCCAGCGAATCGCTTTCCGACTGCACCAGCTGCATGTCGCCGCGCACGGTGAGGTTGCTGGTGAGCTTGTGGGTGAAGCCGCCGGACAGGTCGGAGGTGGTGGTGCTCTGCTGCGCGTAGCGGTTGTCGGTGTAGAAGCGCACGCCGTCGTTGCCGGTGACGTTGCCGCGCCAGGAACTGGACACCGGCGAGCCGCTGACGAAACGGCCGTCGGCATCGTAGGTGAAGGTGGTGCCGGGGGCGGGGCTGATCGCGTTGGTGTCGTCGTTGAAGAACGCCGCGCGCTCCTGCCAGTTCATGTCGTAGGTGGAACGCATGTACTGCACGTAGATTTCGGTGTCGTCGCTGGGCCGCCACTGGAACGCCCCGGCCACGCCCTTGCGCTTGCGCTCGAAGTCCAGCTGCCGCCAGTTGACGCCGCCGGGCACGTAGACCTTGTCGAAATCGGTGCCGGCCAGCAGCGCCGCATCGGTGCGGCGCACGAACGGTTCCACCTGGATGCCGTCGCTGCGGGTGGCCAGTTCCGAGTAGGCCACGTCCAGCATCAGGCCCATCTCGCCGACGCCGGTCTCCCAGCGATCGCTGAACAGGAACGAGCCGGACGGCTTGTAGGTCTTGCTGAAATCGCCGTAGTTCTCGTCGGCGGTGAAGCCGATCACCCGGCCGGGCTGGTCGAACGGCATGCGCGTGCGCAGGTTGACCGTGCCGCCGAGGCCGCCTTCGATGATCTCGGCCGAAGGATTCTTGTACACGTCCACGCCGGCCATCAGTTCGGCCGGCACGTCCTCGAAGCTGAGCCCGCGGCCGCTGGCGGCGCTGAAGCTGTCGCGGCCGTTGAGTTCGCCGCGCACCTGGGTCATGCCGCGGATCATCACGCCGCTGCCTTCGGCGGAGAAATGGTCGGGGTCGTTGCGCGCCATGAAGTGGTCGATGGTCACGCCGCTGACCCGCTGCAGGGTCTCGGTGACGCTGCGGTCGGGCAGCGCGCCGATGTCCTCGGCGCTGACCGAGTCGACGATCTGCTCGGCATCGTGCTTGATCGACTGCGACTTGATCAGGCTGGCGCGCACGCCCTTGACCTCGATCGCCTCGAGCTGGGTCACCGGGTCGGTGCTCTTCTTCTTGGTGGCGTCGTCGGCGTCCTGTGCCAGCGCCTGCGCGCTCAGCAGCAGGCCGATGCTCAGCGCCATGGCCGAGCGACGCAAAACGCAGGTACTACGAACCGCTGCGGTCGGCGAGGCCGGACCACGGTAGTGACGCGATGACATGATGCTTCCCTCCCAGGAGACATGCACACACACACGGGTGGCGGTCGCGCGTTAAGCGCCGCCCTGCTGATTGTGACGGCGGCGCGCCATGGCCCGCTGCCGTATCGCTGGCGTGGCGGCGCGCGTCATATTAGGGACGACGCGGCGCGGCATCGGTCACGATCGGCTGAGCCTAGAAGTGAATTTCGTGTTAAGCAAATGAAATATTCACGCCAAGCTATGTTTTTTTCGACTAGCAGATTCGCGTGCGCAATGGCGTCTGCGCGACCGGCCGCCGCGTCGCGCAAGCGCCCGTGCTACCAGGCGGCGACACCGATCCAAGGCCCGTGCCGGCATGTGCCAACATGACCCGGCATGCATCGCTCGCCGCCGGCCCTGCCCGCCCCGGTCGGGCGAACGCCAGCGCACGCCACTGTTCAGCCCGGCGCACGTTCCGGATACAGGCGCTTGGCCGCGTTGCGCAGCGCCAGCAGGATGCGTTCGGCGCCGGGCGGCAGCATGTAGTCGCGGCGGCGGATGATGCCGAACGACTCCATCCGCACCCCCAGCGCGATCGGCAGCACGGTCAGCAGCTTGGCCTGCACGTACGGCGCCACCGCGTCGGCCGGCAGCGCCGCCAGCAGGTCGCTGCCGCGCAGCAGGCTGGTCATCACCGGCAGCGACGAGGTCTCGATGACGTTCTGCGGGGTCGGCACGCCGTGCTCCATGAACATCGCGTCCAGGCGCGCGCGCAGCACGCTGTCCACCGGCGGCAGCACCCAGCCGTAGCGCGCCAGGTCGGCGTGGCGCAGGTCGGCGCGCGCCGACAGCGGATGCCCGGCGCGCGCCACCACCGAATGCGGTTCGTCGGCCAGCGGCTCGAACTCCAGCTCGTCGCCGCCGTACGGGCCGAGGATGCGCCCGATCACGATGTCGAGCTGGCCGTCCAGCAGCTTGGCCACCAGCGGCCGGCTGTAGTCCATCTCCACCCGCACCAGGATGCCGGGGAACTCGCGCTTGACCTCGGCGATCGCCTGCGGCACCAGGTTGGTGCCCGGATTGACCACGGTGCCGATCGAGACCTGGCCCATGCGCCCCTCGCGCAGCGCGGCGATCTCCTCCTGCGCGCGGCCGATCTCCGACATCGCCGAGCGCGCGCGGCGGATCAGCACCTGCCCGTACCAGGTCGGCTCCACCCCGCGCGCGTGGCGCTCGAACAACTTGACCCCGAGCAGGTCCTCCATTTCCGCCAGCAGCTTGGAGGCGGCCGGCTGGGTCATGCTCGCCGCCTCGGCCGCGCGCAGCACCGAGCGGTGCTCGTGCAGCTGCAGCAGCAACAACAGATGCCGGGTCTTCAGGCGCGCGGCGTTGAACCAGGGATTGGCGGTAGCGGTCATGAGCGGAAAGCGTCCTGAGCAAGAAGATGCGTATTCACCACCGGAATAGCATATGTCTAAAATTTCATTTGCCGAGCATATCTTCACGCGCGCAGGCTATCGACCAGTCGCGGCTCCGGCCGCGACGCCGTCCCACCGCCACACCCGCCTCGTGAAGGCGCCGGCGCGCCGCGCCAGCGTCGATGAGCAGGACGATCCGCCGACGCACCGCTCGCTGGCGCCCGCCCGCTCGTCGCCAACGTGACGGCCGCTCACCCGCGCGCCCCCTGCGGCCGCGCGATGACGACGTCGCGGTGGACGCCTTTCGCTCCACGCCCGTTGCCAGGTAAGCCGATGTCCGCCGTCTCCCCGTTCCAGTTCCCCCTGATCGCGATCCTGCGCGGCCTCACCCCCGACGACGCGCTGGACCATGTCGGCGCGCTGGCCGAGGCCGGCTACGACGCGATCGAGATCCCGCTCAACTCGCCGCGCTGGGCCGACAGCATCGGCGCGGCGGCGCAGGCGTTCGGCCAGCGCTGCTGGATCGGCGGCGGCACGGTGCTGAAGATCGCCGACGTCGACACCCTGGCCGACCTCGGCGCGCGCTTCATCGTCACCCCCAACACGCGCCCGCCGGTGATCCGCCACGCGGTCGCGCGCGGCCTGCAGGTAGTGGCCGGCTTCGCCACCGCCACCGAGGCCTTCGACGCGCTCGACGCCGGCGCGCAGATGCTCAAGCTGTTCCCCGCCGCCACCTACGGCCCCGGCCACCTGCGCGCGCTGCGCGCGGTGCTGCCGGCGACGGTTCCGCTGTTCGTGGTCGGCGGCGTCAGCACCGACACCCTGCGCGACTACCTCGCCGCCGGCGCGATCGGCGCCGGCATCGGCGGCGAACTGTACCGGCCCGGCCAGGCACTCGCGCAGACCCGGGCGCAGGCCGCCGCCTTCCGCCAAGCCTACCTGGACCACGCATGAAGATCGTTCGCCTCACCACCTACCACGCCGCGCCGCGCTGGCTGTTCCTGAAGATCGAGACCGACGAAGGCATCACCGGCTGGGGCGAACCGGTGATCGAAGGCCGCGCGCGCAGCGTCGACGCCGCGGTGCACGAACTCAGCAGCTACCTGATCGGCAAGGATCCGGCGCGGATCAACGACATCTGGCAACTGCTGTACCGCAGCGGCTTCTACCGCGGCGGGCCGATCCTGATGAGCGCCATCGCCGGCATCGACCAGGCGCTGTGGGACATCAAGGGCAAGGCGCTGGGCGTGCCGGTGTACGAGCTGCTCGGCGGGCTGGTGCGCGACCGCATGAAGACCTACCGCTGGGTCGGCGGCGACCGCCCGTCGGCGACCATCGCGCAGATCCAGGGCTATCGCGAGCTGGGCTTCGACACCTTCAAGTTCAACGGCACCGAGGAGATGAAGCTGATCGACGGGCCGCGCGCGGTGGATGCGGCGGTGGCCAAGGTCGCGCAGATCCGCGAGGCGTTCGGTACCAGCATCGACTTCGGCATCGATTTCCACGGCCGCGTCGCCGCGCCGATGGCGCGCGTGCTGCTGCGCGAACTGGAGCCGTTCAAGCCGCTGTTCGTCGAGGAACCGGTGCTGCCGGAACTGGCCGAATACTATCCGCGCCTGGCCGCCTCCACGCCGATCCCGCTGGCCGCCGGCGAACGCATGTTCTCGCGCTTCGACTTCAAGCCGGTGCTGCAGGCCGGCGGGCTGTCGCTGCTGCAGCCGGACCTGTCGCACGCCGGCGGCATCACCGAATGCCTGAAGATCGCCAGCATGGCCGACGCCTACGACGTCGGCCTGGCCCCGCACTGCCCGCTCGGCCCGGTCGCGCTGGCGGCCTGCCTGCAGGTCGATTTCGTCTCGCACAACGCGGTGCTGCAGGAACAGAGCATCGGCATCCACTACAATGAAGGCGCCGACCTGCTCGACTACGTGATCAACAAGGAAGACTTCGCCTGCGACGCCACCGGCAGCATCGCCGCGCTGCCCAAGCCCGGCCTCGGCGTGGAGATCGACGAGGAGCGCCTGCGCCACGCCAACGAAAACCCGCCCGACTGGCACAACCCGGTCTGGCGCCATGCCGACGGCAGCATCGCCGAATGGTGAGTCAATGAGCAGCCTGCCCCCGCCCCCCGCCCATACCGCCGAACTGGCGGTGGACAGCCGCTGCAGCCACGGCGAAGGCGTGGTGTGGTGCGAGCGCCGCCAGGCGCTGTTCTGGGTCGACATCGACGGGCGCCAGCTGTGGCGGCACGACCCGGCCAGCGGCGCCAGCCGCCACTGGTCCCTGCCCGACCGCCCCGGCTGCCTGGGCCTGTTCGACGACGGCCGCCTGCTGCTGGCCCTGGCCAAGGGCGTGTACGTCGCCGATCCCGACGCCAGCGCCGCCGGGGCGACCGAACTGCCGCTGCACAAGCTGGCCGAGCTGGAGCCGGAGCGCGACGACACCCGCGCCAACGACGGCCGCGCCGACCGCCACGGCAACTTCGTGTTCGGCACCATGAGCGAGCGCGCCGACCAGGCGCCGGTCGGCAGCTTCTACCAGTGGTCCGCGCGCCACGGCCTGCGCCGCCTGCCGCTGCCCGGCGTGGCCATCCCCAACGCGATCTGCTTCAGCGCCGACGGCCGCACCATGTACTACTGCGACTCGGTGCGCCCGCAGATCCTGTGCTGCGACTACGACGCCGCCAACGCACAGACCGCCAACAGCCGCGTGTTCGTGGACGTGGATCACCCCGGTGCCGAGCCCGACGGCGCCATCGTCGATGCCGAAGGCCACCTGTGGAACGCGCAATGGCGCGCCTGGCGCGTGGTCCGCTACCGGCCCGACGGCAGCGTCGAGCGCAGCGTCGCGCTGCCGGTCAAGCATCCCACCTGCCCGGCCCTGGGCGGCGCCGACGGCGGCACGCTGTACCTGAGCACCTCGCGCATGGACCACGCCGACGACGAACTGGCGCGGACCCCGCAGGCCGGCGGCCTGTTCGTCGCCGCGGTCGGCATCGCCGGCCTGCCCGAAGGACGCATCGCCAGCGCATGATCGCCATCGATTGGGGGACCAGCAGCCTGCGCGGCTACCGGCTCGCGGCCGATGGCCGCGTGCTCGAGCAGCGCCGCAGCGACCAGGGCATCACCGCCTGCCAGGGCCGTTTCGCCGCGACCCTGGCGGCGCTGATCGACGGCTGGCCCGGCGACGTGGTGCTGTGCGGCATGATCGGCAGCCGCAACGGCTGGATCGAACTGCCCTACGCGCCATGCCCGGCCGACGCCGCCGCGCTCGCCGCGGCGATGCAGCCGCTGCAGGACCCGGCGCTGCCCGGACGCACGCTGTGGTTCGTGCCCGGCGTGGCCAGCAGCGCCGAGGCGGTGCCGGACGTGATGCGCGGCGAGGAGACCCAGCTGGTCGGCCTGCTCGACGTCCTGGCCCAGGAGCCGGACGCCGACGGCGCCCACAGCGTGTGCCTGCCCGGCACCCACAGCAAGTGGGTCGATCTGCAGCACGGCCGCATCGCCGCCCTGGCGACGATGATGACCGGCGAGCTGTACGCGCTGCTGCGCCAGCACAGCCTGCTGGCGCGGCTGATGGACGCCGACGACGGCCATTTCGACGCCGCCGGCTTCGACGCCGGCCTGCAGCGCAGCGGCGCGCCCGGCGGCCTGCTGCATCATCTGTTCGGCGTGCGCGCCCTGGGCCTGTTCGAGCGGCTGAGCGCGGCCGCCGCGCCGTCCTACCTGTCCGGCCTGCTGATCGGCCACGAACTGCGCGCGCGCCTGCCGCTGGCGCCGCGCGTGCACCTGATCGGCGGCAGCGGCCTGCTGAACCGCTACGCGCACGCGCTGCGCGCGCTGGGCAGCGAGGTCCGCAACCACCCCGAAGACCTTGCCGCGCGCGGCCTGTACCGCCTGGCGCAACGCCACGGCGGCATCGGCGACTGACCCCGCGCGACTGCCCGGCAATGGTCCGGCAGGGTCGGCTGCGGCACCGGCCGCGCGCATTCTCCACGCGCCGGCGCCGACTGCTTTAGAATTGCGCGCTTAACCGCCGGATCGAGCCATGCCTTTTGTCGTCACCGAAAACTGCATCAAGTGCAAATACACCGACTGCGTGGAAGTGTGCCCGGTGGATTGCTTCCACGCCGGCCCCAACTTCCTGGTGATCGATCCGGACGAGTGCATCGACTGCACCCTGTGCGAGCCGGAGTGCCCGGCCAACGCGATCTACCCCGAGGACGACGTGCCGGCCGGCCAGGAAGGCTTCGTCGCGCTCAACGCGGAGCTGGCCAAGGCCTGGCCGGTGCTGACCACGCGCCAGGAACCGCTGCCCGACGCCGCCGACTGGGACGGCAAGCCGAACAAGCTGCCGCTGCTGCTGAAGTAGCGCATCCAACGCGTCGCCGCTGACCGCGCGGCCAAATCGCGAAGCCGATACCAAACGGGTCTTACCGCCTGTCGCCACCGAAGTTGAAGCGTTTCGACCGATAGATTTTCAGTCGCGGACCCGGTGTGGGAGCGACTGAAGCCGCTCCCACAATCGACCCAGCCGGCGCCGGCAGATGCCTCCGCGGCTCCTGCTGCTCGCCCCAAAAACGAAACGGGCGCCCTGCGGCGCCCGTCTCCACCCGTCGCAACGACCGGCGCGAACGCCGGCCGGCAACGCCGGCTCAATGGCCGAGCTTGGCCTTCAGCGCCGCGATCAGCTTGACCGGCGCCTCGCCGCTGGCCGGCAGGCCGCGCGGATCGACCGCCGACACGTACACCCCGGCATCCACCGCGACCACGCGGATCAGGAAGTTGCCGCCCTCGTAGCTCACGTCGTAGGAACCCAGCACCTGCGCGCGGCTGGCGATGGTCACGCCCTCGATGCCGCCCAGCGCGTCGCCGACCTGGGCGAACACCTGGTCGCGCGCGCCCGGCACCACGAAGCCGCTGTTCGACGCCGCCGGGGCCTGGCCCGGCGCGCCGCTGGCGGCAGGATGCTGCGTGGCCGAGGCCAGCGCCGGCACCTTCATCGCCGCCGAGGTATCCGGCGCGGTCAGGTCCGGCGGCACTTCCAGCGGACGCATCTCGGGGGCCAGCGCATAGTCGCCGCGCGGCTTGCCCTTGTGGAACCAGCTGCAACCGCTGGTGGCCGCGACCATGGTGGTCGCCAGCACGGCGGCCGACAGCACGCGGACGTAGGGAACGGAAGCACGCATCGATAAATCTCCTGAGGGTCAGGCCGCGAGCGTTTCGCGGCTGGATAGTTCTTCCAACGCGGCTGCGTCGGCGGCGAGACGGTCGGCCGTGGCGTGGTGCGCCGCGGACAGCGGCAGCAGCGGCAGCCGCAGGCCCTGGCCGATGCCGGCGCGCTGCAGCAGCGCCTTGACCGGGATCGGGTTGGATTCGATGCCGCAGAAGGCGTGGAACGGCTGCAGCCGCGCATCCCAGGCCTCCGCCGGCTCGCTCTGGCGCGCACGCGCCAGGTCGCACAGGCGCCGGTAGGCGGCCGGCAAGGCGTTGGAGGCGACCGAGATCAGCCCGTCGTAGCCGCCGAGCATGGCATGCGCGGCGCTGCCGTCGTCGCCGCTGAGCACGGCGAAGCCGTCGCTGCGCAAGGCCAGCAACGCGGCGATGCGCTGCGGATCGCTGCTGGCTTCCTTGATCCCGACGATGTTCGGATGCTGCGCCAGCTGCGCCACCGTGTCCGGCAGCAGGTCGCAGCCGGTGCGCCCGGGCACGTTGTACAGCACCACCGGCAGGCCGCCGTGCTCGGCCACCTGCAGGTAGTGCGCGAGCAGGCCGGCCTGGGTCGGGCGCACGTACGGCGGCGTCACCACCAGCGCGTACTGCGCGCCGTTGGCGGCGGCGCGGCGGGTCAGCGCGACCGTCTTGGCGGTGCCGGACAGGCCGGTGCCGGCCAGCAGCGGCACGCGCCCGCCGATCGCCTGCGCCGCTTCGCGCAGGATCAGGTCGTATTCCTCGTCCAGCAGCGTGGCCGCCTCGCCGGTCGATCCCGCCACCACCACGCCCTGTACGCCGCCGTCCAGCTGCCGTTTGAGCAGCCGCTGCCAGGCGTCGAGGTCGAGGTCGCCATTGCCCTGGAAGGGCGTGGCCAGGGCGGTGATGATGCCGGAGAGGGACAAGATGCCTGGTGCTCGCTGTGTAGAGAGAGGGCCGCGTGCGGCCTGCACGGACGGGATTCGTCCCGCATGTTACTTGCGGCCCGAAAGCGCGGGCAAGTATGCTGCATACTGCACCGAGCGACCGCCCGGACGCCGTTCAGCCTTACGCAATCCTACGCAATGCCGGAAGCCCCTTTGACAGACACCACGCCCCGGCCCGCGCCGACCGAAAACCACCTCCTGATCAACGCCTATACGACGCATCCGGAGTCGCCGCTGTTGCCGGTGACGCGTCGCATCGCCGACAGCGGCTGCAATCTCGTCGATGCGCGCCTGGCCACGGTCGGCCGCGACGTGTCGGTGACCGCGCTGGCGACCGGCTCGTGGGACTCGGTGGCCAAGCTCGAAGCCATGCTGACCCGGCTCGACCGCGAGGAAGGCATGAAGCTGGTGTGGTACCGCACCGGCGCCAAGCAGGCGCAATCCAACCTGCTGCCCTACATCGTCGAGGTCATCGCCGCCGACAAGCCGGGCATCCTGTTCCAGTTGGCGGATTTCTTCGACCGCCAGGGCATCACCATCGAGAACCTGCAGAGCACCCGCTACCGCGCCATGCAGACCGGCGCGGAGATGTTCTCGGCGCAGGTGACCATCGGGGTGCCGGCGAACATGCACATCGCCGCGCTGCGCGACGATTTCCTCGAGTTCTGCGACCACCTGAACCTGGACGCGATCATGGACCCGATGAAGTTCTGAGCCGCGCTGGACATCGACGCATTCGAACGCAGATGATGGCGATGCACGCGGAGGACACCCCATGAAGGACGGCGACACCCTGGACCGCACCACGCTGGCATTGCCGCTGGCGTTGTCCGGCGGCGCCAGCGCCACGCTCGGCGATTACGCCGGCCGCTGGCTGGTGCTGTATTTCTACCCGAAGGACAGCACCCCCGGCTGTACCACGGAGGGCATCGACTTCAACGCGCTGCTGCCGCAGTTCGAGCAGGCCAACGCCGCCGTGCTCGGCGTCTCGCGCGATTCGCTGAAGTCGCACGACAACTTCTGCGCCAAGCAGGGCTTCCGCTTCCCGCTGGTCAGCGATGCCGACGAGGCCCTGTGCCGCGCGTTCGACGTGATCAAGGAAAAGAACATGTACGGCCGCCAGGTGCTCGGCATCGAGCGCAGCACCTTCCTGATCTCGCCCTCGGGCCGGCTGCTGCGCAGCTGGCGCAAGGTCAAGGTTCCCGGCCACGCCCAGGCCGTGTTCGACGCGCTGCAGGCCGCCGCCCAGCAGTGATCATTCGCGCTTCCCGCACGCCGCATCACCCTGCCCCGCGCAGGCCGTGATGGTCTTTCCCTGTCCCATTCCCAGGAATCCACGATGACCCGAGGCAAGCGCATCTACGTGCTGGATACCAACGTGCTGATGCACGACCCGACCGCGCTGTTCAAGTTCGAGGAACACGACGTGTTCCTGCCGATGCAGGTGATCGAGGAACTGGACAACGCCAAGAAGGGCATGTCCGAAGTCAGCCGCAACGCGCGCCAGGTCAGCCGTTTCCTCAACGAGCTGATCGAGGGCGCCGGCGCCGAGCAGATCGAGTCGGGCATCCCGCTCAGCCATCCGCAGGGCATCCAGCTCAAGAGCAGCGGCAGCATCGGCCGGCTGTACTTCCAGACCCGCCCGGTCGAGCCCGGGCGCAGCTTCGGCACCGTGGCGCCGGACAACAAGATCCTGGCCGCGGTGCTGGCGCTGCGCGAGGACGGCCCGGAAACGCCGGTGATCCTGGTGTCCAAGGACATCAACCTGCGGATCAAGGCGGCGATCAGCGGCCTGGTCGCCGAGGATTACGAGAACGACCGCGCGCTCGACGATTTCAGCCTGCTGTACACCGGCGCGATCGAGCTGCCGGAGGATTTCTGGCAGAAGCACAACCAGGACCTGCGCAGCTGGAGCGACAAGGGCCGCACCTGCTACGAGATCGCGCTGGCCGACGACGAGGACTGGTACCCGAACCAGTACCTGTACCTGCCCGGCGACGACGAAGTGGAACTGCGCGTGGTCAAGGTCAGCGGCGAGCGCAAGGCGACGCTGGCGCTGGTCGACGATTTCCGCAGCGGCCAGCACGCGGTGTGGGGCATCGCCGCGCGCAACCGCGAGCAGAACTTCGCGCTCAACGCGCTGATGGACCCGGAGATCGACTTCGTCACCCTGCTCGGCACCGCCGGCACCGGCAAGACCCTGCTGGCGCTGGCGGCGGGCCTGGCGCAGACCATGGACCAGCAGCGCTACCGCGAGATCATCATGACCCGCGCCACGGTCAGCGTCGGCGAGGACATCGGCTTCCTGCCCGGCACCGAGGAAGAGAAGATGACGCCGTGGATGGGCGCGCTGACCGACAACCTGGAAGTGCTCACCCACAACCAGGAAGGCGGCGCCTGGGGCCGCGCGGCGACCAACGACCTGCTCGCCAGCCGGATCAAGATCCGCTCGATGAACTTCATGCGCGGGCGTACCTTCCTGTCGCGCTACCTGATCCTGGACGAAGCGCAGAACCTGACCCCGAAGCAGATGAAGACGCTGATCACCCGTGCCGGCCCCGGCACCAAGATCGTGTGCCTGGGCAACGTCGAGCAGATCGACACGCCGTACCTGACCGAGACCACCTCGGGCCTGACCTACGCGGTGGACCGGTTCAAGGCCTGGCCGCACAGCGCGCACGTCACCCTGCGCCGCGGCGAGCGTTCGCGCCTGGCCGACTACGCCTCGGAGGTGCTGTGAACGCGGCCAGCGCACGCCTCGGTGGCGCCGCGCTGGCGCTGGTCCTGCTCGGCGCGTGCGCCACCACGCGCGGGCCGGCCAGCGTACCGACCGCGATCAAGGCCGGGCAGTCGTGGGTGGTCACCCGCAACAGCACCGCCGCGCAGGTGCTCGACACCTGTTCGCGCGACAGCCCGGCGCGCCACGACGGCGCGGTGAGCGGCTACTGGGTGCCGACCGTGGAGCAGGTCGCGCAGCTGGAAACGCGGCTGGCGCAATTGCAGCCCACGATCGCCGATCCGGCCGGCGACGACCGCCAGTACGTCGGCATCGTCTACCGCGGCAGGCAGGCGATCTACGTCAACGCGTTCAAGCCGCACGACGACAGCGACCTGGATCCCAGCATCGATGCGGTGCGCGTGTGCGGCGGCGGCAGCGGCTTCTGGGGCGCGGTGTTCGATCCGGCCAGCGGCAGCTTCTCCGAGATCGCCGTCAACGGCGCGAAGTAGGCCGCAACGCATGCGCCGGCCGCCTCCGTCCAGCCAGTCGCGCGCCGCGCGCCGGCGCCGCGCCGGCGCATGAACTTCGAACTGCCGCGCTGGGCCTGGGCGTTCGCCGGCGCGTTGGCCTGCGTCGCCGGCATGGTCAACGTGGTCGGCTATCTCGGCTTCGAGCACCAGGCAGTGACCCACCTGACCGGCACCACCACCCTGCTCGGCGCGGCGCTGGCCGAGGGCGACATGCGGGTGATCGGCAACCTGGTCGGCGTGGTGCTGGCCTTCCTCGGCGGCGCCGTGCTCAGCGGCATCGTGGTGCAGGACAGCCGCCTGCGCCTGGGCCGCCGCTACGGCGTGGCGCTTGCCTTGGAAGCATTGCTCCTGCTGGCGGCGATGCAGGCGTTCAAGCAGCAACAACTCCTCGGCGCGCTGTTCGCCGCCACCGCCTGCGGCCTGCAGAACGCGATGACCACCACCTACAGCGGCGCAGTGGTGCGCACCACCCACCTGACCGGCATGTTCACCGACCTGGGCATCGGCCTGGGCCAGGCGCTGCGCGGCCTGCCGCTGCCGCGCCGGCGCATCCGCCTCAGCTTGCTGATCATCGGCGGCTTCCTGCTCGGCGGCGTGCTCGGCGCCTGGGCCTACCGCCAGGTCGGCTTCGATGCGCTGCTGGCGCCGGCGCTGCTGACCGGGCTGGTCGGAACCGCGTATGCGCTGCAGGCCCACTACCGGCGCCACGAACGCTGAGCGCGCGGTCGCCAAGCCGCCGCGGGCGCTGCACAATCGGCGCATGAGCGAACCCACCGTCGTCTCCGCACTGAGCATCGCCGGCACCGATTCGGGCGGCGGCGCCGGCATCCAGGCCGATCTGAAGACCTTCGCCGCGCACCGCGTGCACGGCCTGTCGGCGGTGGCCGCGCTGACCGCGCAGCACACCCGCGGGGTCAGCGCCGTGCACGTGCCGCCGCTGCCGTTCCTGCGCGCGCAGATCGATGCCTGCTTCGCCGATTTCGACATCGCCGCGGTCAAGCTGGGCATGCTCGCCAATGCCGCGGTGATCCACCTGGTCGCCGATGCGCTGGAACAGTACCGCCCGCCGTTCGTGGTGCTGGACCCGGTAATGGTCGCCACCAGCGGCGCCAAGCTGCTCGAGGACGACGCGCTGGATGCGCTGCGCCGCCGCCTGCTGCCGCTGGCGACCCTGGTCACGCCGAACGCACCGGAAGCGCAGCTGTTGCTGGGGCGCACGATCGAGAACGCCGACGACGCCGAGCACGCCACCGCCGCGCTGCTCGAGGCCGGCGCGCAGGCGGTGCTGCTCAAGGGCGGCCATCTGGCCGAAGGCCATCGGGTGATCGACCGCTACGACGACGGGGTCAGCCGCAGCGAATTCAGCCACGCGCGGCTGGACCTGCAGGCGCACGGCACCGGCTGCACCCTCGCCGCGGCGATCGCCGCGCAGCTGTGCCAGGGCCTGGCGCTGCCGGTGGCCTGCGAAGCGGCGATCGACTATGTCGCCCGCGCGCTGCAGGGCGGCTACCGCCCCGGCCGCGGCGACGTGGTGGTGCTGGACCACTTCGGCGCCGCGCGCCACGCATGAGCATGCCCGTGCCGGCGGACGACGCGCTGCAGGCCAGCGCCGGCGACGGCCATCGCTGGACCGTGCTGGCGCGCATCCCCGCGGCGCCGCGCCGGGCGCTGCTGTGGCTGCCCGCGCTCGGCGTGGCCGCGCGCCACTACCTGCCGTTCGCCGAGGCGCTGGCCGCACGGGGCGTGGCCGTGTTCCTGCACGAATGGCGCGGCAACGGCAGCAGCTCGCTGCGTGCGTCGCGCACCCAGGACTGGGGCTATCGGCAGCTGCTGTGCGAGGACCTGCCGGCCAGCCATGCGGCGCTCGCGCAGCGCCACAGCGCGTTGCCGCCGACCATCGGCGGCCACAGCCTTGGCGGACAACTCGCCTGCTGCTACGCCGCGTTGCATCCGCAGGCGTTCGCCGGACTGTGGCTGGTCGCCAGCGGCAGCCCGTACTGGCGCTGTTTCGGCGCGCCGCGGCGCCATCTGCTGCCGCTGGCGTATCGCCTGCTGCCGTGGCTGGCGCAGCGCCAGGGCGTGCTGCACGGACGCCGGCTCGGCTTCGGCGGCACCGAGGCGCGCTCCCTGATCGCGGACTGGGCGCGGGTGGGCCTGCGCAATCGCTATGCCGCGGCAGGCGTGGCGGCTGACCTGGAAGCGCTGCTGGCGCAGGTGACCGTGCCGGTCCATGGCGTGCTGCTGCAGGACGACTGGATGGCGCCGGAACCCTCGCTGCGCGCCCTGCTGCACAAGCTGGCGCCGCGCACGCTCGACGTGCGTTCGCTGGATGCGGCGCGACTGGGCACCGCGGCCGACCATTTCGCCTGGATGAAGCGGCCGGCGGCGGTGGCGCAGGCCCTGCTCGGCGCGGCGGCGTGAATTTTTTCTGCGAAGGGCATTGACGGGTCAGGGGGACTCGGTAATAATTCCGCTCCTGACGACGCGCCCGTAGCTCAGTTGGATAGAGTACCTGGCTACGAACCAGGCGGTCGGGAGTTCGAATCTCTCCGGGCGCACCAGTCAGATGAAAAACGACAAACTCGGTTTGTCGTTTTTTTTTTGCGCGTTCGCCAAACGCTTGCAGGCGCCGCGAGCGCCGCGTTGCGAGCGGGCATCGCGGCGAACTCTGCGCGGCGACGCACGCCGGTGTAGACGAATCGGCAGAACTCGGGAATAATCCCGCGCCTGACAACGCGCCCGTAGCTCAGTTGGATAGAGTACCTGGCTACGAACCAGGCGGTCGGGAGTTCGAATCTCTCCGGGCGCACCAGTCAGATGAAAAACGACAAGCCTGCGCTTGTCGTTTTTTTTTGCCTTGCGCCCGGCCACGCAAGCGCGCGTGCGCTACGCCCTCACGCGGCGACCTTGCCGCCGATGCCCGGCGCCTGCGCCGCCGCGTCGCCGCCCAGCTCGATCACCGCGTAGCCTGCCGCGCGCCACGCCTCCAGCCCGCCACGCAGCGGCACCACGTCCTCGTAGTGATGCTGGCGCAGGCGCGTGGCCAGCACCGCGGCCGACACCTCGTTCGGGCAGGCGCAGTAGATGACGATCTTGCGGTCGCGCGGCAACGCCGCGACGATGGCGTCGATGCGGCGATCGTCCACCTCCAGCGCACCGGGAATCGCATACGGCTCCAGCGTGCGATACCCCGGCGCGCGGATGTCCAGCAGCACCGGCGTCGCCTCGCCCTGCATCAAGGCGTACAGCTCGTCGACCTCGATGCGCAGCGTCTCCATCGACTTCAGCAGCGCATGCCGGCGCCAGGCGCGATAGCCGACGTAGAGCGCGAGCAGGCCCGCCAGCAGCAGCACCGCGCGCGTGCCGAGCAGGCTCAGCCAGTCCAGCACGTCCTGCACCTGATCGGCGAACGCCAGGCCCAACAACAGGCCGCAACCGGCCCACAACGCCGCGCCCAGCGCGTCGTAGCGCAGGAACTGGCCCGGCCGCACCCGCATCGCCCCGGCCATCGGCACCGACACCATCGACAGGCCGGGCACGAACTTGGCCACCGCCAGCACGCGTACGCCCCAGCGGGTGTAGAAGCGCTCGGTCTTCTTCATGCAGGTGTCGCGCGACAGCGACAGCCGGCACAGCGACTGCAGCGTGCGGTTGCCGTAGCGGCGGCCGGCGCCGAACCAGACCAGGTCGCCGATCAGGCTGGCCACCATCGACACCGACAAGGCCGCCAGCAGGCCGCTCCACACCGCGCCGCCGTCGAGCAGCGCATAGGTCGCACCAACCAGGATCAGGGTCGGCAATGCCGGCACCGGCAGGCCCAGCGACAAGGCCAGCACGTTGACGAAGACCAGGCCCAGGCCGTAACGCGCGATCAGTTCCTGCATGGCCATGCCTGCGCCCGGGGGAAGAAGGAATGCGCCATTATCCTCCCGGCATCGAGCGCCGGCGCGCGCGGCGGCGCATCACCCGCAGAACAGACTCGCCCATCCGATACGCCGTCAGTCCAGGCGCGCCTGCAACCGCGCCAGCCACGCCTCGAACACGCCGGGCCGGCGCATGCGCGCGCGCCACCAGGCCAGCGCCGCGCCCTCCTCGCCGCTGCGCCACGCCAGCTGGAACACCTCGTCCGGCTTCGGCTCCTCGACCCGCTTGCGCACCAGCGCGCCGCGCGCCAGCGCCGCCCGCGCATACGGCTCGGGCAGGAAGCCGAAGCCCAGCCCGGCCAGCTGCAGCCGGTATTTGCTGCGCATGTCCGGCACGGTCAGCGCATCCTGGCCGAACAGCAGCCCGACCGTGCGCGGCAGCAGCCGCCGCGCCGAATCGGCGACCGCGATCGCGCGATGTTCGGCCAGCTGGCTGCGGCCGAGCGGCTCGGCGGCCTGCGCCAGCGGATGGCCTGGCGCGACCACGAACACGAACGGCAAGGTGCCGAACGGTTCGGCCACATAGCCGCCGCCGCTGGGCCCCTCCCCGGCCGCGCCGAGCAGCAGGTCCACGCGCCGGTCCAGCAGCGCCTCCCAGGTGCCGGACAGCGACTCCTGCAGGATCCGCAGCCGGGTCTGGTCGGCGACCGCATAGAACGCGGCCACGTCCTCGGCCAGGCAGTCCGGCGCGAACACCGAATCCAGCCCCAGCGCGAACTCGGTCTCCCAGCCGGAGGCGACGCGGCGCACGCGCAGCTCCAGGTCTCCGGCCGCGCGCAGCAGATGCCGGCCCTCGCGCAGCAATTCGGCCCCGGCCGCGGTGAGCGCCACCTTCGGCCCCAGCCGCTCGAACAGCTGCACGCCCAGGTCCTCCTCCAGCTTGGCCACCGTGTAGGAAATCGTGGACGGCACCTTGTGCAGCGCCTTGCCGGCCGCCGAGAACGAGCCGCGGCGGTCGATGGCGTCGATGATCTGCAGGGCGTCGAGGCTGATCTTGAGCATTCGAATTTTTCGATGATAGGTGCCGAATCTATCCGTTTTTCAAACCCGGGAACAGCGCGGATACTTGCCCTCACCGCAAGGCAGCCACGAAATCAAGCAGATATCGCGACTGTCCTGCCTATCGATCCACTTGCACATCCCGCCACTACCAGGAGCTTCCCATGCTGCAGATCCGCACCAGCGACACCCGCGGCCGTGCCGAACACGGCTGGCTGTCCTCGCGCCACACCTTCTCCTTCGGCCACTACCACGACCCGCGCCACATGGGCTTCGGGCCGCTGCGGGTGATCAACGAGGACCGGGTGAAGCCGGGCCAGGGCTTCGGCACCCATGCGCACCGCGACATGGAGATCCTGTCCTACGTGCTCGACGGCGCGCTGGAGCACAAGGACAGCATGGGCAACGGTTCGGTGCTGCGCTACGGCGACGTGCAGCGCATGAGCGCCGGTTCCGGGGTCACCCACAGCGAATTCAACCACTCCGCCAGCGAACCGGTGCACTTCCTGCAGATCTGGCTGTTGCCGGAACGCGCCGGGATCGAACCGGGCTACGAGGAAAAGCACTTCGCACCGGAGACCAAGCGCGGCCAGCTGCGCCTGATCGCCGCGCCGCAGGGCGAGGATGGCGCGGTGACGATCCACCAGGATGCGCGCATCTATGCGTCGATCCTGGATGGCGACGAGCGCATCGCCTACCCGCTGGCCGCCGGGCGCGGCGCCTACGTGCAGGTCATCCGCGGTTCGCTGACGGTCAACGGCCAGGCGCTGCAGGCCGGCGACGCGGCGCAGATCGTCGACGAGGCAGAGCTGCGCTTCGCCGATGCGCAGGACACGGAATTCCTGCTGTTCGACCTGCCGCGCTGAGCCGCGACACCGGCCGGCCGTTGCCGCAGCACGGGCGGCGCCCGCAGAACCCGCCCGATGGCGGGTTCCGCGGGTTCGCGCGGCGCAGCGCGCATCCGTGGCGGCACTGGCCGCACCGATCGCAACGCCAGGCATGGCCATGTGCGGGCTGGGCGCCACAGCGCCCATTCCTCACGCGCCCCTCGACATGCCATGACGCGTCCTGCACGGCATCCGCGTCAATGCTTGCGCTCTTCCCCACACGCCGGCATGCCGGCCAAGAGCCCTGCCCCGATGCGACACCCCACCAGCGCCGTCTACGCCACTCCCTCGCGCATCCGCCAGGGCCGCCCCTTCCCCCGCGGCGCCGTCTTCGACGGCCAGGGCACCAACTTCGCCCTGTTCTCGGCGCACGCCACGCGCGTGGAGCTGTGCCTGTTCGACGAGGCCGGCACCGAGACGCGGCTGGACCTGCCCGAGTACACCAACGAGATCTGGCACGGCTACCTGCCCGACGTGGCGCCGGGCCAGCGCTACGGCTATCGCGTGCACGGCCCGTATGCGCCGAGCGAAGGCCATCGCTTCAATCCCAACAAGCTGCTGCTCGACCCCTACGCCCGCGAGATCGAGGGCGACCTGATCTGGGCCGACGAACTCTACGGCTACACCGTCGGCCACCCGGATGGCGACCTCAGTTTCGACGAGCGCGACAGCGCGCCGTTCATGCCCAAGTGCGTGGTCGTCGAGGACACCTACGACTGGGGCGACGACGCCCGCCTGCTGACGCCATGGAGCGAAACGCTGATCTACGAGACGCACGTGCGCGGCTACAGCATGCGCCATCCGCAGGTGCCGCAGGAACTGCGCGGGACCTGCGCCGCACTGGCCCAGGAACCGGTGCTGCGCTACATCAAGGAGCTGGGCGTCAGCGCGGTGGAACTGCTGCCGGTGCATGCCTACCTGGACGACCAGCACCTGCTCGACAAGGACCTGCGCAACTATTGGGGCTACAACACCCTGGGCTTCTTCGCGATCAAGTCGCGCTACCTGGCCAGCGGCCACCGCGACGAGTTCCGCGACATGGTCAAGGCCATGCACCGCCAGGGCCTGGAAGTCATCCTCGACGTGGTCTACAACCACACCGCCGAGGGCAGCGAACTCGGCCCCACCCTGTCGTTCCGCGGCATCGACAACGCCAGCTACTACCGCCTGGCCGAGGACAAGCGCTACTACATCAACGATACCGGCACCGGCAACACCTTGAACCTGAGCAACTCGCGGGTGATCCAGTTGGTCAACGATTCGCTGCGCTACTGGGCCGGCGAGATGCACGTGGACGGCTTCCGCTTCGACCTGGCCACCATCCTCGGCCGCGAACCCACCGGCTTCGACCAGCGCGGCGGCTTCCTGGATGCGTGCAACCAGGATCCATTGCTGTCGGAAGTGAAGCTGATCGCCGAGCCGTGGGACTGCGGCCCGGGCGGCTACCAGGTCGGCCATTTCCCGCCGGGCTGGTCGGAGTGGAACGACAAGTTCCGCGACAACGCACGCGCGTTCTGGAAGGGCGACGACGGCATGCTCGCCGAGTTCGCGACCCGCTTCACCGGCTCGGCCGACCTGTTCGATCGCCGCGGCCGCCGGCCGTGGGCCTCGGTCAACTTCATCACCGCGCACGACGGCTTCACCCTGCGCGACCTGGTCAGCTACAACGAAAAGCACAACGACGCCAACGGCGAGGACAACCGCGACGGCTCGTCCAACGACGGCTCCTGCAACTACGGCGAGGAAGGCGCGACCGACAACGCCGAGATCCTGCAGCTGCGCGAGCGGCAGATGAAGAACCTGCTGGCCACGCTGCTGCTGGCGCAAGGCACGCCGATGCTGCTTGCCGGCGACGAACGCGCGCAGACCCAGGGCGGCAACAACAACACCTATTGCCAGGACAACGAGATCACCTGGCTCGACTGGGACAACGACCCGACCGAAGGCCGGCTGACCGACTTCGTGAAGGCGCTGAGCGCATTGCGCAAGCGCTACCCGATCCTGACCCGCGGCCGCTTCCTCAACGGCCAGTACAACGAGGAAGCCGGCGTACGCGATCTCACCTGGCTCAACCCCGGCGGCACGGAAATGGAGGATGCGCACTGGACCGATGCCGGCGCGCGCGCAGTCGGGCTGCTGCTGGAGGGCAAGGCGCAGACCTCCGGGGTCAAGGAACTGGCCAACGACGACACCTTGCTCATCGTCATCAACGCCTACCACGAGGGCGTGAACTTCGTCCTGCCCAACTCCGAGGAGGAACTGCACTGGAAGCTGGTGCTGTCCACCGACGAGGCCTTGCAGGTGGACACGATGCCGGCAGGCGCGAGCGATTTCCTGGCACCGCCGCGCAGCGTCAGCGTGTTCGAATGCCAGGCGCCGCAGCCTCGGTGACGACACGCGTCACCCGGAGGCCGCAAGCCGGCAGCCGGGTGTCGCATGCGGCATGCTGCGGCCTCCGCAAGCGCAACCGAATCCAGCCTTCAGAACCATCGGCACGCCGCATCCGGCGGCTCGCATCGGACATCCGAGGACGAGGAAAAACGCGGGGGAATGGGTCATCGGCAGCCTTGTCCAAGGCTGGCGTATCGCAAGGCCACGCTTCCAGCATTCCGACCAGCGCAGCGACCCGCTCGCGCTGTCTGTACCCCTGTGGACACGTCGAGGCGCACGATCCCGGGATCCAAGGCCGGTGCACAACAGCGCAGCGCCATGGCCCCTGGCGTCGAGTGCCGGCTGCGCCCCTGGACGACGTGAGAACTGGACCGAAGCATCGCCTCGGCACCCAAACTTTCCAGCGATTAAACGGCACTTCCGACTGCGCCCAATCTTCACTCGTGCCATACCACCGTACGCGCAGTTTGGAGATGCCCGCTCAAGGGCTCTAACTTACTCGTGGAGTCAACGATGGATAAGAATCGCACTGAAGGCGCCAAGAACCAGGTCAAGGGCACCGTCAAGGAAGTCGTCGGCAAGGTCACCGGCAACAAGTTGAAGGAAGTCGAAGGCAAACTGCAGAAGGGCGCCGGCAAGGTCCAGAGCGAAGTCGGCAAGGCGCGGGACAACGCCCGCCACTGAGTACTTTGCAAGCAGGCCGGGCTCGAGTCTTTCGCTGGCCGGATGCCGGCCAGATGCTTCTCGAGCCCGGCAGCGAGAGCCAGACAGTCGTCGAGATCGCGCGCCAGAAAGGCCTGAAGCTACGCGTCCGATAGATCCCGGCGGCGACGGCTTTGGCATGGGGGCGAGCGACCGCCCCCAACACCCCAATGCATTGCCACACATCGGCCGAACCGGGAAACGTGGCGGTTGCCACTGGATTCGACGTTCCGAAACAACGCCTCAATCCGTCGGTGAATGCTCTTCACTGCAAGTTGCACGACCGACTTGCGCCTCCAAGCCATCAAGGCCCAGACGCCATTCAAGGTTTCGTCCAGCTCTACCACATCCCCTGACTGCCGATTGCTACGGCAGCTTGAGCAGGCATCGCGCTGCAGCAGCAGTGGCGAGCAGCCCATCGCCACAAGGACGCATCTCGGGCCGCGACGCGTTCGATGAGCTTGCGACTGAAGCATGCCTGCAAGTCGCAGCAATACGGCAAAGCGAACCTGGCAGCAACCGGCCGCGCGGCATCAGATGGCGCGCTACTCGCGTGCAAGAGTGCCCATGAGCGGTCACGGCAATGGAAAAGAAAAACGCCCGCAAATCGTTGATTTGCGGGCGTTTCCTTGACACTGGCGGAGTGAGAGGGACACAATTTAAAATCCTCTAACCCATTGATGCCGATCGTCTTTTCCCACCTGGACACCCGCAAATTGTGTCCAAGGGATGGTCCTGCGCTCGGGATCGTAGCCGAGGCGGCATGCAATGTGGATCCCCTCGGCCTAGGCCCACCAACGGCACGTGATCGGGAGCAACATCGCCCACCGCCGGCGCACCGGCGATGCCGATTCTTGACCGTTTCCTGACCCCTTCTAGGCATCCATGGACATAGGAAAGCCAACTTTGCGGCGCCTATTTATATTTGTGAAATACCTCTGAAATTTGCACTTGCGGGTTGGCGACTTGGTGCTTGGATGAAAGCTCCTTCCACAGGCTCCAAGGAGCATCCATGCAATCCGAACTCACCCTTCAAATCGCCAGCCGCCTCGTCAGCGGACTCCTTTGCCAGGAGCGGCACTGCCGCTTGCCGGATCGTGTCGACGACATCCGGCACGCGCTGGAGGTCGCCGCGGAAATGATGCGCCAATACCGCGGCGGCTCCGCTGCGCCTCCGGTGCATGACCACGCCCCGCCCAAGCCCGCCCCGACGCTAGCGTCGCCGTCCCAACCGCAAGCGCCGCGCCAGCAAGACATCCGAACCCGGGAGGCAATCGTGGTGCGCGACATGCCGTCCGTCGAAGAGTGGCGCAAGAACCGCCGACGCAAGGCGGCCCCCGACCCCGTGGCGAACAAGAAGAAGCCGACGCTCCACTGATACGCACCGATGCCCCAACAACAAAGTGCCCCGCAAGCGGGGCACCGTTGTTTCAGTGGAGGCGTGGGCGCGGTGGACGGGGGCCGCTGGGTGCACGGTCCAAGGCTGGCGGGTCGTAGAGCGCATCGGATTGAGCGTCCTGGGTGCCGAAGACCAGCGGTCGGTCGAACTCGAGGGGATAGCGCCCCAGCATCCCCTGGCTCCAGGTCTCCAGATGGCGGCAACACTCTTCGGCCTCCTGCTCGCAGAACGCTTTTTGCTCGGGGGTGACCCGAGCCCGAGCCTCCGCCAGCTCGGCCGTCCGCTTTTCCAAGGTGCTCAATCGCCATGCCCGCCGCTGCTTCCAGGCCTGCTCCGACCACGACGTGCCCGGCTGGGGATTGTTGACCGTGAACTCCTCCCAAGACCGCTCCGCGAGATGGCGGAGCTTGGAGGCGCGTTGCTCGGCCTGCAGGCGCCGTCCGAACCTGGTCAGGCTGGCCTTGAAGCGGCGCAACCGCCGGGCCAACTCCAGCAGGTCTGTGCGGAACCGGGTGTGCTCGGCGAACGCCGCGGCGCGCTCGGCCGCCCAAGCCAAGAGCTGGCGGGTGGCATGGAGTGCCCGCGCCACGCCCTCCTGGCGAAGCGCCCCCCATTCCTGGCTCAACTCAGCAACGAGCGCAGGAATGGACAGCTGCTCTGGGCGTGGCGCCCCAGGACCGCTCTCCTCCACCAGCCCCAGCCTTTGGGCGATGACCTCCATGCTGCGGGACATCTCTATCTGCCCTGCCCCGCGGCCCAGCGGCAGGGACAGCACGGCGGGAGGACGGCGGATCTCCCGTTGGGCCTGTTCGTGGCTGTGGCCGTCGGGCACCTCTGCAGCGCGTCCCTCGTTTTCGAACACGGCGATGAGTTTTTGGAAGGTCTCTTCGTTGGCCTCTTCGACCTGGCGGTTTGCCTCCGCGCGATCAGAGGCCTGGCCCCGGCGAGCGATGGCCGTCGCGTTCTTGCCCACGTGTTTTGTAGGTTCTCGCGCGAGCACGGCAGCGGCGACCAGGTCGCCGCGCGCCAGGGCCTCGCCGGCCTGAGCCTCAAGGCTGCGGTGGTCCACCTGGATTCCTAGGCCAGCCGCCTCAAGGTAGGCATTGATGGTGGTGGCGATCAACTCGCGCACCCACTGCACTTCTGTCCTGCCTGAGGGTCCGCCGTCGAGCTCACGCGTTTTGTCTACAAAACCGTCCGGCCCGATGCGCCGCGTCGTGGTCAGAACGTGGACGTGCCAGTTCAGCCCGTCTTTAGAGCCCGGGCTGTGGATGCTGGCCTGGGCCGCGAAGCCGTAGCGAGCCACCAAGGCACGGGTGACCTCCATGGCCAGCGCCGATCGCTGCGCATCGTCGAGTTCGTGAGGCAACGCGAACTCGAACTCGCGCGCGACCGTGGCGTCTTTGCGCCGCTCGGCCGCCTCGGCCGCCGGCCAGAGCTGAGCCGGGACGACGGCCCAGTCCGGCGCGTCCTCGGGAGCGATGCAGCGCGTTTCGACCACGCCGTCCCGCCGGCGGTAGTCGTGGCGCTGCCCTGCCTTCTCGTCCTCGAGAAGCAGGCCAGCGCGGTAGGCAGCCGCAGCAATGGACGAATGTCCTTTGGCGCGACTGAAAGTTTTGATGTTGGCGTGGTAGATGGCCATGAGGCGGCGGCTCCGAAGCAGTGGGGTTGCCTCGTTTATGCCTCGGCTTTGGATTTGCGCAAGCGCCGCTGGCGCTTGGGGTTCAAGGGGCAAAGCCCTTTGCGCACGCATCACGTAGTGATGCCTAGGTGCGCTCTTGCTTGTTTCTTTTAAGCCTTGTTTTTCAGATCCTTTCGATTCCGAGGGAGTCCAAATTTTCGAGCCGGCATGAACTTGACGCGAGCCATTTCTTTGGTTGACTCGTAAGCAAGCAGAGGAGAAATCAGATGAGCGCGACAAACCACTACCACGACCGAATCCATCGAGCCACCGAACGACTAGCGCAGCTTCAAGCGCGCGAGCTTTTAGCGAGCCAGCGCCAAGCGGTAAAGGCGAAGGAAACGCAACGTCGCGAAGAAGCCAAGCGACGCATGCAGGTCGCAGAGCTTGTGTTTTTAGCCGGTGCCGAAACGCTGGAGGATGCTGAGTTAGTCGGCGCGCTGTTGAGCTATGTAGAAAGCCGCAATGACCATGATGTCCGCAACCAAGCACGCTCGCGCGGGACCTTGCGGCTGACAATGGCAGACGCAGAAGACAGCCAAATCAGGCACTGACCTGGCTCTTCAGTGTTAGCACTTGCTCGCTGCCCTCGAGTTGCAGCCGCCTGAGAGTTGAGCTAAAACATGGCTACCGGTCGCTGAGCGTCGGTGTTGTGCCCGCATGCCAAACGGCTCCGGGTGCCCGAGGTCCACCCAATGGGGGCGCGGGAATCTTTCGATTCCGGAGCCGACCATGACCGACAAACGCCTCAAATCCCTTCGCGCCAACGCCTTCCAATCCCAGTCCGGCCGCTGCTACTACTGTGACCTGCCGATGTGGCATTCCTCTCCACACGAGTTGGGCCTTCGACCACGCTCTGCTGGCCCGTTCCGATGCACGGCCGAGCATCTCGTAGCTCGACAAGACGGCGGGAAAGACGTGGTCAGCAACGTCGTGGCTGCCCACGCGGCTTGCAACCACCGCCGGCACAAGCGGTCTGCGCCTGTGCCTTCAGCTACCGACTACCGAACATTGGTGCAACGTCAGCTGGCGAAGGGAAAATGGTGGCCGCAGTGGATTCACGGGCTAGGCATCGGTGCCCCATGACGTCGAGCGCTCACCTGAGACGCCCTTTCTCCAATCAATAGGTGTCAAAGGCAAGCCGATCCATACGGGCGATGTGTTGACGCATGTAGCGGGCCATGGCCGTGGCAGCACAGGCAACCAAGTCGCTGTCTTCCCATGCCCCAACCCCCACTGCACTCAGGGCGGTGATGACGCAGAGGTTCGTCGTCGCCACCGAATTGACCGTGGCCTGAAACAAAATGTCTGCCGGCACGTGGGCGCCGATCTGACCATTAGGATCCTGATACATAGCCCGGATTGCCTTTCCGCCATGGACCAGCCCGCAAAGCGGATCCCACACATCGCTTACGGTGCGCGCCAGCTTTTGGGGCTCCTCGTCCTGACCTATCCGTGCAAGAGTTATTTCGACATCGGCGGCCAAGTCCTTCAATGAGATGGCCACCCACTTTCCTTTTTCATTCTTTTTCCGGGGCCCTCGGTCTTCCTGAAGAAAGTCTTGAAACTGATCCTCGTCGGCGAGGAACTGGACAAACACCGCTCGCAGGAACTGCTCGATCTGCGAGCGATGCATCCCCAACGCCACGGCCGGCAGATCGATGGGATGGGTTTCTAACAAGAAGAGCAATGCGCGGCCGTAGTCCATCGATGCCCTCAGCAACTGAAAGGACACCCGGTGACGCTCACCGCCCGTCGGGATGCCGATCCGCGAGATGCACCCCATGTTGGTCTCTAAGCTTTCCCTGGCCTCCATTGCTTCTTGAGCAATGTCTTGCGCTGTGGGCGATCTCCGCTGTCGAACGGATGACAGCACGGCTTGAATCCCACTTGTTAAAGGATCTTCGGTCATACCATTGGCTCGTGGTGTGGACACTCCAGCAGGTGCCGCAACGCTGCGGCCCGGTCCTCCCAGCGATCCACGTTCCACGAGGGGTGGTAAACCCAAGTCATCCACGCCATACCATTGCCGTAATCAAGCGACCACACATGCCGCTCCTCCAAGTAGCGGCGCCGGCGCCCTTCTGAGTTGACATGGCGTGCATGGAAGACGGGCTGATCGGTGGGCTCACCGTGCGCGAACATGCGCCACGCCGTCCGCCCCAGCACCAGGATCACCTCTGGCTGGAGGAGCGGAAGAATGGCGCTTACCAGAACTTTCCCGCCGTCCTTGAAGTCATCGCCCGACGGGCGATGTCCTGCTGCGGTGCCAGCGAAACGCTGGGACAGGTTGCAGAAGGCGACGCGCTTCCAAGCCTGCGCTGCATCGGAAAGCGCTAGTGTGCCCTTGCCCGTCAGCAAACGATCCAGCTCGTCGAAGAACTTCCCCCCACCCTTCCGCTCACAGGTCTCCATGTCCCCGAACGTGTCACGGGTGAAAGGCCGAGTGAGGGCGGGGTCGCCGGTCCACCCGTCTTCGCGGTAGTGGGATTCGCCCAACAGCAGCACACGGCGCCCCCCAAAGCCCTCTAGATACCGGCTGCCCACGTAGGGCACAAAGGCCACCGCGTCTGGCCAGTCTTCAAATTTCAACGATGCGCTGTCTTCCATGATGGACTCTCCTCGGTCCTCAGATCCTGCTTAGTCGTAGTCAATGCGGTCTTCGCCACTTGCCCAGGTTCTGCGACCCACAAGCGCGCGACTTCGGGGAATAGGCGGACCAAGAGCGCGTCCCAGGATCGATCAGGCGCGAACGTGCTCTCGCCCTTGGCTAGGCTGGCGAGCACGCTTTTCATTTTGCCTTGAAGCTTCGCGGTCCGATCCTGCGGCAATACAGTCTTCAACTGGCCATGCGCCCGAAGCATGCAGCGGTAGAACCATAGGCTTTTAGGCCAAACCTTGTGGGCATGGTGTCCTAACTCGGCCAGCGTCTCAAAGCCAATGCCAATGGGCCGTCCCTGACCGTGCTTGATCGAGTAGCCGATCACCAACAAGCGCTCCAAGTCGCCGCTCCCTTTGGCATAGAGCGGCAGCGCGATTCCCACTTGAGCAAATGAGCGGCGCAACTCCCCCCATCGGCGATCCCGTTCTTTGTAGTCGACGAGCTCGCCTCGGAGCATGGCCACGTAGAACGTTTCGAAGGCCTCTCGGCGGAGGCCCCAGATTTGATCCTCCTGCCAAGCCAACCGATCCGTCTCTGCTTGGGCTCTATGCCGTTCGTAATCGAAGGCGTAGGCCCGGGGGATACCGCGGCTGCAGGTGTCAAAGATGAGTTTTTCGAACGGGATTTCCTGACGCACCTCCACGTCGCGGATCGTGCCGTTCTCCAGGCGCGGCTCCAACCAAACGCCTTCAAGGTAGAAGCGACCCTCGCGTTGGGAGCGGGCCACGGTGTCGGGGGTGACCCGAAACGCGTTGCGGTTGTTGGCGAAGAACAGGTCGTCTTCGGACAGCCGGAACTGCTCCAGATTCAACTCCTTGAAGAGCCAGAGCATGCGCCCCCCGTTCTTCCGGTAATGCCTCATCCGCTCGGCGATGACGTGCACGAACGTCGTGGAGAGCTGGATCTCAATGGCCCATTTCTGGCCGTCCCGCTGCGTCTGCACGTCGGGCTGGCGCCACTTCACGCCTTCGATGTCCCACCACCGCTCTTCCAGTTTGGTCTTTTGGAAGGACGGGTCAGCTTCCAAGCTCTCACGCACCCACTCCTTGAATGCCTTGTGTAGCGCGCCCTCCTTACACAACCCGAACTTGCGCGCCACGATGGCTTGGGGCGAGTGCCCCTTGCGACCGGTGCACGTTTCCCGATGGCGGGCCGTGAGGTGATCGAAGTAGAAGCGGAACTCGCTTCGGGCACGGATGGCTTTGGACCTCACACCCATGGCGTCCTGGCAGTGGGGGCACGTGAACCGCGGGGTGCCGTCGAGCACTTCCAACTCAGCAGCCAGCCGCCCATCCCGAACGACTTCCCCGTAGTCCCGGCCATCCATGAAAGCATCCAAGGTCAGGCACTCGCCACTGTCCCGATCCCAAACCAAATCATGGGAGCGCTTCGCAGCCGGCACGTATAGGACGGTGTTCTCCATGGTTTCACTTTAGCCCTGCTCCGTCTCGCGAGGTGAGACGCTCGGAAGCCAGCATTTTGGACATCTTGGAACTGCTCTTGGCTTGGGTTTCCCAATACCAACCCCATTGCCTTTTGGGACAGGGATGTCCTGTCGAACAGGGAGAAATCGAATGTTGAAGTTCTACACCAAGGACCCAGCCGAACTGCTCCAGAAGTTCAAGGCAAAGCTCAAGGCCAAGCAAGGCCAGGACAGCATTAAGACGTGGGAACAGGTCGGCGAGAACTTTGGCCATACTTCCGAGCGCTGGAAGAATAAGTTGGAGTTCAAAGCAAACGTCAACGCTGGGGCTGAGAAGCCGAACCTGGCCTTTACGATGACATCGATAGAAAAGGGCACCCAAGAGGAACAGCAGATCGTCTACGCCTACTACCACGGCCACTTGCTGCAAACATTTGTGGACCATCTTGGCGAACACTTCACGGCAGCCTACTACGCCGACACCCGGAAGAAGTGATCCCCATGAAGGCCCTCGTAAGGGGCCTTTTTGATGCACGCGAGTTTGCACCAAGGCCGCCACGACAATCGCGATCTACCGACGGCTGAGCGGGCGTCAAGACAGATGCCAAAGCGGGCACGGGGCCCGAAGGCGCCTCTCCTCATGCGAAGGCGTGCTCCGCCCCCAGCACGGTCCACCCTCGGTCCATTAGGTTGCATCGGTGCAGCCAGCGCTCTTCCTCGGTCATCCACACGGGATGGGCCACTGGAACCTCAACCGGCTCCAGCGGCCCCAGGACCGGTGGCAGCGTGGGATTGTCGTCCAGGAATAGGACGTAGAAGTGCTCGCCGGTATGGTCGGCGGTCATTCGATACAGCGTTAGATGTGATTTGCTCATGGAAGTTCTCCTATTGGTTAATGTCGAAGCCGAGCAGGCTTGACCTCATTACTTATCCCCTTCCACCAAAGATTTCGAAGAGTCCTTGTGCCGCAAGGGTTTCCATTTTAAAAGCGTCGGGTGATCTGGCTTCCGGTATCCTTTTCCCAACAGGGGAACACAACACCATGAGACAACGGATCATTGGCTTGGCCCTCGTGGCCATGCTCGCTGGATGCAATGCGCCCACTCCTCCACCCATTGCGACTCCGGAGCCACCGGTAGCGCTTCCTGCACCAGTCGCCAAACCCGAGCCAGCACCAGTTCCGAAGGAAACCGCAGCTCCAGCACCGAATGAACCAAAGGCACACGCCGACGATCCAGCCGTAGTCGCAAGGCTGCGGAAGTTGATAGAAGAAAGGGATGCATTGGCCACGAAGGTGTTCCAGGCAGGTGTGGCCATCGACGGGCACACCTCCGCCGGCACGGCGTTCAACGAGATCCATATCCCTGAGCACAAGTGCTGGGTGTTGGGACAACTGCTGGGCAAGGGCGCCGTCGTGAAGCCGGTGGAAATCACTTACCAACCAGACTACGAAACGCAGACGACAGAGAACGCCTCCGATCTGCGAATAATGAGCAACTCCCTCTATAACTTCGCTAGTGTGGCTAAGCACATCCTGGGCATGGCGCACGACGAACGCGTTGTCACCTGGAACCTCGACTGCGCGGGACAGCTAGGCTTGTCCCGCACCTTGATCAAGCAGGAAGGAAAATCCTCCTTCTACGTGGTGACGAACGAAGGCCGCGCCCTGAAGGTGTTAGGCGATATCGAGGAGGGCTTTGCGAAGAAGATCCAAGACGCCATCGAGGCAAACCCCACTGTGGAGGTCGTAACGCTGGGAAGCGGCGGTGGATACGTCATCGAGGCGATGCAGGCAGGTGCCTACATCCGCAGCAAGGGACTGCACACCACCCTCTTCAGTAACTGCTACTCCGCGTGCCCCTTGGTCTTCATGGCCGGTGTGGAACGGCAGAACTGGTCCCCCTACCCCAAACTGGGCTTTCATCAGATATACACCACTGACGGTCAAGCCATCCCATTGGACAGCGAACCCTATCGCCAGGTGTTCAGCTACCTGGTGCGCATGGGAATCGAACCCCGCTACGTGCTCCAGAAAATGTGGTCAGCCCCACCATCGGAAATGACCAATGTAGACGGTGAGGACTACGACCTTTGCCGCGCCAACATCACCACGTGGATTCAACGAGGTTGTTCCAACCGGGACTACGGCCACCTCTGAACGCTCGCCTTGGAATGCTCGGCTTGCCCATCAAGCTACCATCATCGTATATAAGTCTACCGCCGGTCGCTGAGCGTCGGTGTTGTGCCCGCACTCCGAACGGCTCCGGGTGCCCGAGGTTCTCGCTAAAAGGCACGGGAATCCTTTCGATTCCGGAGCCTCCCACGAGCAAGACCGGCCGCTGTTTCTGAGGTTGGCGGCACCGTCCGGATGCATCCCGCGATGGGACCCACATCAGAGGGACAAATCGGTATTGAACCGTGAGCTGAAATCGATCCTTGCTGCGCAGCAACGCCTTGCTTCAACAGACTGAGCTCACCGCTCACTCCTGGAACCTTTCCTTTCGCCTACGACCAACGCCTACTTGCCCCATGACGTGACCAACGTCACTATTCAACAAAGGGACGGGGTGCCACCTTGGCTCACCGCCATGCACAGGGGATGTGATCGATGGCGAGGAAGGACGGACCCGGGGCCGCTGCACCCGCGACGCTGGAAGACTGGTTGAATGGACGTGCCAGTTGGTTGCGCATGGCAGCTGCCGGCGTGATTCAAAACCGACGCATGCCGACGGAAGATGAGATTGAGGCTTTGACGACCCATTGCCTTGCAGAAGCGGCCAACACGTTGGATACCCAGCATCCTCCGTTGGTGCCCGGGACGATCTTGGGAACGGCAGCGGCGGCCGACCTACGCATCGATACGGTATCAAGCATCCGCGGTGTCAACGCCATCGGCGAGAACGCAGTCCTGGATCTCAGTCGGGGCCAAATGACCGTGGTCTACGGGCCTAACGGCGCAGGTAAATCCGGCTATGCGCGCCTGATGAAGCACGTCTGTGGTGCGCGAGCCAAAGGGTCAATCCACGCAAACGTCTTCCATCAAGGCCCCGCCGCAGCCTCTGCGTTGATCAAGGTCACCACCCAAGGAGCCGATGGCAGTTCCACGTCCACCGATCTCGCCTGGGAAGCGGCCAATGGTCCCCATTCGAAGCTGAGCGCAGTCCCCGTCTTTGATTCGGCCACCGCGCTGGAGCTGGGGGACACCGCGACCACCGCCACCCACCTTCCACGTGCGATGCGGTTTGTGGGCGTGCTCATCCGGATTTCGGACGCCGTCGGCGATCGACTGAAGGCCCGTGCGGCCCGCCTAACCACCCGCCTCCCCCTCGTGCCTGCGGAACATGCAGCGAGCAGTGCAACCACGCTTCTCAACAAGCTCAACGCAAAGCTAACCGAGGACGACATCAACAAGGCCTGCGCCTTCCCCTCTTCCATCAATGAAGAGCGCTTGGCACTGGAATCAGCGTTGGCTCAAGCCAATCCCGAAGTCGCTCATGCCAAGGCGGTAGGCGACTTGGAGCGCCTGTCGCAATTGGCCACTGGTTTCTCCGCAATGAAGGAGAACCTGAGCAATGAACGGGCCCAAGCGCTTATTGATGCCCGCACCATCGCAGAGCAAAAACGCCAAGCCGCAACCGCCTACGCAACCGCTTTTCTCAATGGTTTGCCGCTGAAGGGGGTCGGAGACGCCGTTTGGCAGACGCTATGGGACGCCGCCAAGGCGTATTCAATCGGTCCGGCCTACCATGGTCATTCCTTCCCGCATGTCGGAGACGAGGCCCGCTGTGTCCTCTGCCAGCAAACGCTGGGAGACGAAGGCAAAGAACGGCTGACCAGCTTTGAGGGCCACCTCAACCACACGCTGCAGACCGAGGCGAAGGCGGCGGAAGATTCCCTGGCAGCGCTGAAGAAGGCGTTGCCGAGCCCTCTCACTGATGTTGTTTGGCAAGCCCAGTGCAACGTCCTCGGTCTGGACGTCGAGCAGGCGACAGTGCTGTTCAAGGCTATCCATGCCAGGCTGAAGGCCATGGCAGAGGCATCCGCCGCACCGCCGGTGGAGTGGTCCGTGTGGACCAACGCTCTTGACCAGAAGGTCAAGACGACAACGGCGGAACGCTACGCGCTCGCGGTATTGCTTGACCCGAAGGGACGCTCCCAGAAGGAAGCCCGCCTGCGAGAGCTCAAAGCTCGGCAATGGCTGGCAGAGCAACGCGACTCCGTCTGGGCAGAGGTCATTCGCCTCAAACGCGTGGCAACGGTGGAGGCGGCTGTTCGCTCGACGCTGACCGGACCGCTGACCACCAAAAGCAACGAAATCGGCCAGTTGGAGTTGGCGAAGGGCTATTGCGATCGCTTCAACGCGGAGCTCAAGGCACTGGGTGGCCACTTGCTTCCGGTGCGCATGACGCATAGAGCCGCCGGAAAGGGCATCTTCAGCTTTTACATCGAGCTGAAGGATGCAACTGCCCCGGTTAAGAATCGTGAGATTCTGAGCGAAGGCGAGCAACGTATCGTTGCCTTGGCCGCGTTCCTAGCCGACGCGACGGGGCTTGAGCGAGGGATGCCGGTGATCTTCGACGATCCCATATCCTCGCTGGATCAACGTTACGAAGAGGCGGTCGCCAAACGCCTGGTGGACTTGGCCGAGTATCGCCAGGTGATCGTTTTCACGCACCGACTGTCGCTGATGGTTCTTCTTCAGAACGCAACCGAGCAACGGGCCAAGCTTGATCTCTCGCCGGTCAAAGTCAAGGTAGAATCTATCGCGCGCGATGGCAGCAGCACCGGTATGCCGGCGCTCATCGACACTTTCTCACTCAAGCCCCAGTCCGGGTTCGGCCAAATGGTCAACAGCATTGGTGAGCTCAAAAAACTAGACGCGCCCCTGAAAACACTCGCGCTGAAGGCCGCGTGCAGCAACTTCCGCATCCTGGTTGAGCGCTCTATTGAGGATGACCTGTGCTCCGGCATCGTCAACCGCTACCGCCGCGAGATCAAAATCCTCAACAAGCTCAAGCGATTGCACGCAATCACACCGGAGGATTGCGCCCTCATCGATGACATGATGAGCAAATATTCCGCGTTCGAGCACTCTCAGCCAATGGACACCCCAACATGGCTTCCAGAACCAGATGAACTGCTGGCGGACGTTCAAGCCATGCTGGCCTGGACCAAAGAGTTCAATAAACGAGCTGAAGCTGCGGCTAAACCCAAGGCCTAGCCGTTGCTTTCGCGCCAGCCGACATATGCGCGCTGAACGCCCCCCACTGGTTCAACAAATCGGTGACCACAATCCGCTCCTGGAGAGATCGACCAGCGCGAGTCGCACTGGAAGAGAATCCTCATGAGCCGTGACTACGGCTACAACCGGAACTGATAGCGACAAAGGCCGGGGCGAGCCTGGCCAACGGATCATGGACGCGGAGAACACACCTACTCCGCTCACACAGCAGTATCCCTGATCGCCATCAGCGCCAAGTCATGTCCCGCGAATGCATTTTAGAACGCTGGCGCTCATGAGGTCGGCATAGCAACGGAAGCACCGGACTTCTTTCGATAGTGGTCTTCCGCCACCTGGGGCCACTCAATGAAGTCGTGACCGGGAACCCCAACCCACGCATGGTAGACGCACGGCAGTGCGGGGATAGCTAAAACCAGCCAAGGCGTCCATGCATGCCATTGTGCAAGGGCTGCGATGCCGGAGCCGGCCATGCTCCAGTCCAACGCAACCAACGCCACACCGACCCAGCCCGCTCCCACCAGGGCGTGCCACCTCCCCTCGTCAATCGCGCGCTCCGCGAGTTGTTTCTCCACCGCCTTCGGGCGGGCCGACTCGTTCATTTGAGCCAACGCCTTCTCGGCTTCCCACCGGTGGACGTAACGCAGCGGGTCTGGGTTTTGCGGTGTGTCGGGGGTCCCCATCCAGTGCTGAATCTTGGGCACAAACAGTTCCAGCACGGCCATTGCGAAGGAAGAAATCAACGCAGCGCCCAGGGTCATCATCACGCTGTAAGCAAGGACCAACAACAACCAGGGACCTGAGCGCGAGGCGATGTCGTTCCACTCAAAGGCCCACAGGTTGGATCCCGTCATCAACACCAGGAACACATCCGCAAGCGCAGCAAATGCCAACAATGCCAGAGCAAAGCGAAAATCGCGGACCTTCTCTAACAGGTTCAACTTTTCAACATCGAAGGCCATGACAACAGCTCTAAGGGTAGGCCGCCTACCATGCCCCAGCGATGTCTCAATAGCTGCGACGCGTTGCGCTTACCGCAGCGTCCACACCCACTCTGGGATGCTGTCGACAATGCGTCCTGTCGGGGCTGCTCCTAGTTGCAAAAACAGCTTTTCGTAGGCCAAGGAGTGTCTGCGGACTCGGAAGACGATCGTCGCACCCCAAGTTCGCGTTGGGCTGCCTCAGCGAAGCCACGCAGAAGCGGCTCGCCGAACCCCTTCCACTCCAGCTCTTTCACCACTGCAAAGTGCCCGACAACCGCGGTTGTGCCTTCAACCACCCACTCGTGGATGTAGCCGGCGTGCCGCCTAGCGAAATAAACGTAGAGGTTGGGCGATTGTTCGGTGGCATTTCGGAAGTGCTTCAGCCCACGCCTCCCCCGAAAGACACGAGCGTAGTTCAAGAACCGCTCCTCTAGCTCTTGCCGCATCTTCTTGGTTCCCCATGCACGCCGCTGGCGCCACTCCCACATTCTTAGATCCCTCCCCGCATCCGCTCGGCGATCCAGTTCATCCAGCCGGACTGCGCGGCCGAGGAGTTGGCCGCCAGCGACCCACGGCCAGGGATGACATGAAGTGCGTCAGCTTGGGCACGGGTCTGCGGAAAGAACGGGCCGTTGACGCCGAGCACAAAGTGATCGCCTTGGATGGCAGCACACATTCCGCAGTGGTTAGCCCAGTAGATAGCGTTAGCGCTCTCCGAGCGCCCGAGCTTGAGCCACGGGGCCACATCTCGCACGTGTGCCGCCACCTGATCGTCCAGGGCATGGATGTAGCGCAACGTCGACGTCCCGCCTACCTCAGGCTCGTCGTCGGGCTTCTGTATGTCCCCGATATCAATGAAGGACGGCACCCACACGGTGATGACGGACGTGGCTTGACTGCACTTCCAGCACGGCATGGTGGACTGCAGGAAGGCATAGCTGGGTGCGGTGAGCGTGAGCTCGGTCATACCTGGCCTGCGGCCACGTGACGTTCCAGCTCAGCTGCGAAGTCCACACCCTTCAGGCGTGCAGCTAGGTCACTTGCACACAGCGCTCGCCCGTCGCTACGAAGGTTTGCCACGGTGTGTGCCGCCAACAAAGAGGCAGACAGCATCTGCAGGCGATTACGCCCTCCTTGCTCCCACCCAGGCGGCAGGGCCTGAAAGACCGCCAGCGCTTCCTTGCCCGATAGGTATTGCATGCAAGACAGCCAAGTCCATTGAAGGCCTATTTCCTCGCGCAAGCGGCGCGCCATAGCTTGTGGGTCGATCTTCTCCTCCACCAAGTCGAGGAAGAGTTGTCCGGCCACGATGGCTTTCTTCTGCGGTGGGATCTTGGCTTTCCGCTTTGCGGGCCACGGGCTTCTCATGCGGCTTTCCTATGCTCGTAAAAGGGGTGCTGCTTGTCATCCAGCAATTCGAACAGTCTTCCTTGCAGCGCCATTTTTGGTTTGGCGACGGTTTGTTCGTCTCCAGCAGAGGCTACTTCGGGCCAATCTCGTCCTAAAGAGTAACCCACGGTTAACTCTACTAAACGTCCTGATCGCTCTCAGGTATCGCAATCACAAAGGTGAGATCAAAGCCTCCTTTGATCCCGCCTGACCATTCAGAGTATTTCAAGCTCACTAGGTGGCCGCCGTAGGTTATGGTCCGTCCAACTTCAATCTCAAAGGGATGGTCATGGGCGCAGGCAAAAGGGAGAGCTTTGCTTAGAAGATGATTGCGTAGCGCAGCAAAAACCTCGGTCGCGCTCTCCCGGTCCTCAGGCTGATTGACATTGAGTTTCAACCTCAACTCTTTGACCGTGAACTCATCACCCGCCAAGTAGTAAGCCACATTGTTAGGCATGATGCCCGAGCCTAGCTCGACCATCGCTGATGCAGCGCGCCATTGATCCTCGTAGTCCCGATAGTAGGGCCGAGTTGGCAAGCCCTGTTGGGCAAGGAAACCTATAGCAGCGTCTGGCAGCCAGCCAATCACGGGTTGGACGCGATGAGGATTGCGCTGGCGTCGTCGAGTCTTCTTGATTTCCAAAACCGATTCATCCACTTCGGCAAGGCTCACCGGCGGAAACCTACCCACATGACGCTGCCACTGCTTCCATCCAGGCATATCAAGCCCCATATGCCTAAGAAGCTTCACGCCAGCATGGAGGGCAAGCTTGGAATCTTTACTTTGACGCTTGAACACGCCCAATGCACTTTCAGCCACCATGTAAGCATTGAGCATAAACAAGAAGGGCAACAGCAATAAGCCCAGAATTATTGGCAAGAAGAACTCGCGAACCGTCTTCACACTTGCGAAGTCGTTGAAATCAGTTGTGATATGAAAAATCGACTTCCCAAGCATGAGGAGGCCAAGCGCAGTCAGAAGGACTACTGTCCCGCGATGCACGACCCTTAGAGAAGGATCTTTGGCACTCACCACATTCATCGAAGCCAGAAAAAACATGCTACCAAAGATCAGCATTTCCACCCAAAGAGCGAAAGTATCGACGGCGGTCAGGAAGTCCACCACCACCGCAACACCCATTACCTCCCCAAACGCGCGACGAAAGAAATTCGCTTCGCCCTCAACTTTATTGACGTTGAACACTGCCACACACGCCGAACCGAAAGTCCAAATAAGCGTGGTTTTGAGGTTACCAATCTCCCACCACCCTAAATGCCAAAGCGTTACAACGAGAAAAGCGACATAAGCGAACAGGAGCGCCAAAACAAAAACAATGCTCCGCCTGAATAAAATGCCAAGCAACGCCTTTAATGCACGCCTGCTATTGGCATATCTAAGCACCCAAACCAGCGCAATGGCAAGCCAGATCACCAATGCCCATTCACGGTTGTCCAATACCATCGATCGAGCACCCCAAAATTCAGTTCGTGCCTGCCCTCAACTAACAGCTTAACCAATATCCGTAGCAGACTTCGCTAGAATTTATTTCGATATCAAACACGGAATGGTGAGATAGCCGCATCAGCATCGCCAAAATGAATCGTGAAGTAGTCGTCGTCCAAGCCATCCATCTCTTCTATCTCTATCCCGACAATCATCCTCCCTTGAGCCAAAGCATCGGAGAAATAGCTTGCTATGCTTGGTGATCCTGGACGTTCATGCGCGATGATGAATTCATTTTGCGTCACGGCACCAGAAATAAGACCCATTAAACCACGCGAAGAAATACTGACTTTACTCACATTACCACCCTCTACTGTCAATTGATACGCCCCCATTTGACTGTGACCAACGCCAGGCTCTAGGCATCTCCGAATTGCGTTATAAGGCGCCTTCTGCGGCGCAGGAAAGTGCTTCATAGCCCCGCGCATCAACTCATCCAAAAGAGCATAGTTCTTTGAAAATTTATCGTCGGGCAGCTCCCTACCCTTCACACTGACGTTGAACCTTAGCTTCCGATACGTCTTTGGATCCAGGGCCGTTCTACGCTCCTCTACGCTTATCAAGGCGACAGCGTCTATGCCAGAGTGCTTCGAAAGGAAGTGATCGACGATTTGAAGTGCACTATAGGTTCCGGGTGTCCGTGACGAGGAAGAAATATTGTGCAAAAGGGCCGAGTCACCATCGCAAGCGACCAAAAGTTTAAGCGCCTGCTCTGGCGCGCCAATGAGCTGATCCTTTTTAGCCTTCAGCGCCTTATAAAGCGGATTCTTCTCCCGAGAAGCCGCAACGTCGTAGCTTAGATAGCTGCCTGTTACGGAAGATGCACTCGGATCATATGCAATCGAAAACCTCAAGCTCTCGTCTACTGGCTTGTAAACGTGCTGCTCTTCTGGCGCTTGGCGCACGCCGTGAAGCCAGGCGGCAACTTCAGCGCGGAGAAGTTCGATCAACTCACCGCGTTTTGGAAGAGCCAGTTGCATCCTGCCATCCCCATAGCGGCCAATACGTTCTCCTTCGACCTTATAGCTTAGCTTTACCGGGTCGACGCCATGCTTTCGCGCGATTTCGGGGACCTTCTCAAATAGAACATCCACCGGATTTTGCTCATCCAGCCCCTTGTCAGAGACAGCTAAGACATCTCCAACAACAAGCAACACCTCTCCGTTCGGAGAAAAGTATGTCAACTCAAGATCAGGCCTCCTGCCACTTGGAAGCGGGACCTCGTGCCTAAGCTTAGCCTCTTGGGAGAAAGCATCCAAAACGACGATTTCCCACATCGCAGGCAACCGGTTCCAACCGGGCGTGTTCAGCCGGTTTACAATCTCCACAATCTGGCCTTCGGACAAGACCCGCTTAAGACGATCGATCCGCTTTTGCAAATCGCGTCGGGCAAAGATGAAGTTCGTCATTGCGTGATCTTCCCCTTGAAAGCCAGAAATTTCGATTGATAGGTCCTGCAGGCATCATTTTGCCAGTGTCATCCAAAGGGCCCTCCCCTGTTCTGAGCTGATATCAGAGAACTGATTGGGATCCCAAGAGTGATGGGTCAGCAGGAGGCCGAGCTCCGCCAGGAGCTTCAGGCATCGGTCGCCAAAATCAAAGATTCCTTGGTATGTCAGGTGCAGAGTGCTGATGTCGAATGGCTTGGGTTCTTCACCCAGCTTCTGCATTTCCCAGTGCGCATGGTGTTTGTCTCGAAAAGTCCTGACGCTGATAGTCACCGGATCGCTCTCCAGTTCCTTCATGGCTTGGTTGACCGCGCTCCATCTCTCATCGAACTGGGCCATGTTTTCGTCACGATCTCGCTGGCGCCACTTCTCCCTGGTCTCCTCGCCGATGTATTCCGCGGGGCTATCCTGAAGGGAGTCAAACATGCCGCTATAGCTCGTGCGGTAGTGCTCCCGCATACCGGGCACCTGCAGCTTGCGCCAAATGTTGGTGAGGCTGCCGGTCTTGTCCCCCTTATCAAGGAACAATCGAGCCAACTCGCGGATGAGATCTTGGCCAAGCAAAGGCGTCAAGTGGTTCCAGAGACCTGCACCTGAGGTCTTATCAAGCTTGGTCTTCATCGCCGCCTTCACCTCTTCATCGAGAACCAAAGGCTTGAGCAAGTATGCTCTCTCGTCTAGGAAATGCGCCTCACTAGTCAGAGCCCGAATGAACCCATCGATCTGTCGGATGCGGTTCTCCAGCGTGTCTACGTTCGTCATCGTTGCCTCAAAATTTGCTTTTCAGCATCCACAGGCACCCCGTGAAAGTTCACGTTTAATCGTTTGATGAGTGCCTTAGTCTTCTTACTGGGTGCCCTTGGGCACACAAGCACGGCCTCACCGTTGGGGATCTGGCGTTTCGCCAACTGCTCGGCGCGCAGGATGGCCCGGTATTTCACACACTGGTAAACGCCACGCATCAGCTCATCCTCCGAGCACTTACTGGTCTTCACTTCCACGGCCAAGCGCTGGCGAGTATTGTCGAACAACACGTCTAGCTGGTCGCCACTGCTCAACACCGCCTCGTTTTTTCCAGGCTCGAAGGTGCCAAAGTCAAGCAATTCCTCGGGATGCTCCCGCACCCAGTGCTTCAGCGCCTGGTGCTCGGCACTCTCTGGGCCGCCGCCGGCCTGGACTCGTGGTAGCGGCAGCACCTCGCCCTGGTCCGCCTGGACTTCGCCGGCCGCGGGTTCCAACCGGGCCACACCCAGGGCCGCAGCGATCTGATCCCATTTGCCGTAGTGGTAGACCGCATTCATGGCGGCATCGAGGTAAGAGAGCCGGTCCGCGGCCATGCCGGCGCCGTTGTCCCCGAAGAAATAATAGGCAATTTCATCGGCCCCTGTGCTGGGGTAGCCGGTGTCCTTGCTCACCACGATGGTGTTGATCGGAGGAATACGCTCCCCGCGCCACTCGGGCTGCTGACCGAGTAGTTCGATGGCCTGGCCAACGGCGCCAATGGCTGGGCCGTATACCGTCTTGCGAGCCTTTGGCTCGTGCCCGAACTCCGACTCTAGTTGCTCGGCCAACTCGCCGTAGAAGATAGGCCGGCCTTCCTTCGCTCGGCGAATCAGGATCGGGAGGATGTCGGCCACGACCTGGATGCGCCAAGGGGTATTGGCGAGGGGAAGCTGGGACCAATCGAATGCCATGAGTGTCCATCCTCCAGGATCTGAAGCACGCTCTACCACCGCACAAGGTTCTCTGTAAAGCGACCTACCCCGCAACAAGTCGCCACAGGAGCAACAGGCCTCCCAGGATCAACAGGGAGAGGCATCCACTTTTGGAAGAAGATGCCGGGCGTGCTGGCGGCGGCGAGGGACGTGGAGGCAAGGAACGTGTAGGCGTGTGTCGCGGAGGCGCAGAGACCTGCGGTGTTTGACGCTGCATCCCCGTAAGAAGTTGCTGGTTGCGTGTTTGAACAGGGGGTGGCGCGCGTGGTTGAGGCGGCGGTAACTTTGTTCCGGAAGATCCCTTAACCCCCATATCGACGAGGATGTCGCTATTGCGGGTGTTGCTGGCCGGCACACCACCAGCAACTGGTCTTCCAGCCACTGCAAGCCGGAACCTGGCGTCCTTCTCGGGTAACTGCTGAAGCTGACCCGGCGCGGTGATAGTGATGGATAGGTGGGTGTAGCCAGTATTGCTGTAGGGAGGATCAACCAAGCCCGCTACGGACACCCAGCGCCCTACCCACGATGTGTCAGGGACATGGGGCTTGATGGCATCCATGCCGTCTACCCAAATTGCCAACTTGACTGCTTGGCCTCTCCAATCGGAGAAATTGACGAAGACGTAGGGCTTCTTGTTCTTTGCCCACCCCTTCTTCACCGAATGGATCTTGCCAACCAGCTCGACGCGATTGCCCACCATACCCAGCACCTGAGCATAGTTGGTGGCATCGCATACCACGTAGGGCCCCTGATAAACCACCACCGTATTGTTGGGACGGATGGTGATTGGTCCAATCGGAATTCCCTTGCCTTGCAGGAAATCCGCCAGTGACGGAATGCCTGCAAAACTGCCCGCTGCGACCTTTCCCAGGTTCTCAACGTGTGACTTGAGTCCAGCAATGGCCACCGCTTCTTGGAACACAGCGGATGCACCGGGGTTGATAAAATCGTTGCGGCGAAACACTACGGCGCTGGGCTCGGATCGGGACGTAGCCCAGATCTTCGGCGAAGCCATCAGCGCTTGAAGTGCGACGTCCAGCGTGAGGAACGAAAATCGATCCAGCGTGGGACTGAATTTATCTGCTGAACGCTGAGGATGCTGGAAATTTAGCTGTCCCAGCTCTGTTGCTTTAGCCCCGTTGAGGGACTCAACGAACATACCATCGTAGTCAATCAGCTGGACGGTGGCACCATCCGCACTGACCATGACGTTCTCCGGCTGAATGTCGCCGTGAGCAAGGTTGTTGTGCTCAAGAAATGCGGCCAAAGCCGCTAAGGCGCTACGCAACTTCCGGAGCGCTGCGATGTTGCGATGCTCGGCTTCGAGGAACTCGGCCAGCGTGCGCCCGCTAGCCCAAGCCATCTTGACGATGGGATACGCATTGCCCTGGATGCGAATACCGTTAGGGCTGAACTCAAACGGCAGGAAGTAAGGGCTATTAAGCTGCTTCAGGCGAGCCGAGATCGCCTGATAACGACGTTCTAGCTCGCGAGATTCTTTGTGAAAGCAGCGCAGCGCGAACTTTTTGGCGCCAACTGTCACTGTGTAAGTCAGCGCAAACCCACCACAAAGTGCCAACGGCAGTCCCAGGCCTGTGGTCTTCAGCTTTCCGTGCTTCAACTCTGGGTCTTGCAGGACAAACTGCGGTGACTGAAGGGCCTCGTTGTATTGCTCCAAGGATGGGTAAGCCATCATCAAATACCACTAAGACCGGGTAACGGAAACGATGACCAAGGTAGAGTCATCGCGTCGGAGGCGTCCGGCACCGCGCTCCCGATCCACCAGTTCCACAAGCTCCTCAACCTCTCGGATGCCACAAAGCGCTTCCAGTGCAGATTGGTCGCCTTTTTCTTGATGGGCCAAGAGCCAAGCACCCAATGCGTCGGTCATGCACAGCAGCAACCGGTAACCTTGCTCTTCGTAACCCCATTGCCAAGTGCTGGCTTGCTCGTCGCCCGCCGCGTTCAAGGAGAGGCGAGTCGCCAAAAGCAAGGGCTTCTCTTGGAACTGCTCGGAATGGGTATACGGAGCAGAGGCCAGCAGTTGATCGCCGTCCACCCACACCGCCAAGCTGTCGCCCGCCGCAGTGATCTGAACCATGTTCCGTTCGGGATGGTCTTGGGCGATAAGGAGCGTCGCAAAGCTGCCGCGCTCGTAGGCAGCTGCTTTGGACCAAGAAAGGCAGCTAGCGTCATGCAAGGCTTCGTAGCCCTCCAAGCAACTGGCTACAGCCTCCGGTGACAGCTCTTCTTCCATCATCCGGTCTACGAGCAACCGAGCCCAGTTACGAGCGTCGAACGACTCGGATGCTCCATCGGACACCACCACCCGGCCCCGCTCTGGGTCCGTGAGATAGGCATCCTCGTTGTCGTCAGGCGACTCAACGTGCTTGGGCACAGTCCCCTGAAAGAGGAAGGTCAGCGCCATAGTCAGCGCAGCTGCGCAGCCCGGGTTCCAATGTCGAAGAAGTCCACGATCTCGGTAATCTCACCGTTGAACACAAACCCCCGGGACTCCATCGTGGCCTTGATGCCCTTCTCCTCCGCGACCTTCTGCAAGTGTGGCGGTAAGGCGCTAGACATACGAAACAACAGCTTGGCATAGGCGTCACCCAAACCCGCATCAGAGGTCGGGAACTTGACCGGATCGCTGCCGCTGGTGCTGACGTGAAGATTGAACAGCAGCACGTTGCCGTCGTTCGTGCTGATCTGCTGAAGCTGTTTTGCCAGCGCTTCCGGATCGCCATCTGTCGACTCGCCGTCGGTGACATGCAAGACGGTCGGAGGATAGCTGTCAGGGTGCGCATCGCACCAAGCCACCAGTTGCTCCGCCGCGGCCGTGATGGCCGTGCACATGGGGGTGCCGCCCGACGCATGGGCTTCAAACCAAACCGGGAACTTGATGGATTGGTCGACTAAGCCACCAGCACCATCGTCCACCCGCTTGGTCCGATTTTCCACGCGAAGTGGGTTGGCTTCGATCTGAGAGATGGGATGGAGCACAGCTGAAGAGAGGCCGCCGGTCAACCCATTCTCTGCGGAGCTGCCCATGTAACCCAGCACGCCGACTTCAAAATAGTCACGGGTGCCCTCGGACTTGGTGCATCGCGTGATCAGGGTGGCGAGGGTCCGATTGAGCACGTCTGCCACGAATTGGGCCTTTGACTTTCCATTTCCCATCGTGTCCTGCATCGAGCCGGACTGATCGACGAGGAAGAGAAAGGCGGTCGGGCTTGTTCTGCTGATCTCGGCGGTGTAACTCATGGATATCCCCTGTGCTAGAAAGATGGGGCATGGGTCACCTCACTTCGGCAGTGCTAGCTTCCTTCCCCTCGCCCCATCATGCCGTGCGCAGAACCAAATCGCCACAGCCGAACCGCAAATAAGGGGTCAGACTTTTCTGATTCTTAGCTGTTTTTTTAGATAAATTGTCTACAAATTTTCTTGCATTAGCGGACGCTCTGATGATAAGCCAGAGCGCTAAACAGCTCCGGACGTCCAAGGCCATCAAGGGGACACGGAAGGCGAATCTCGGTTCCGTTGCACCCGTTGAGCAAAAAAGACCTTCAAAATTCTTGCGAATCCGCCCCCCTTCACTCTCTGTCCTTGGCTTTCTACGGTTGAACGTGATTACGAGGTAGTCCATGCCGGTTCGTCAGGATGTCGCTTATCCATTGCTGAACGCCTTTGGCAGGCTCGAGTTTCAACTCAAGCGGCGAGGCGACTATTTTCGAGCGTCGAACGGCCATGTCGTTCCGGACGTGGCATGGCGTCGGGTGGAGACCACCGTCAGACGGATGGACGTTGATTTCACTATGCAGGTTCCTGATTGGGCTCGGTGGCGCCTGCTCTCAGAGCGGCAGACGAGACCCATGAGGCAACAGGTCGTCGAGGAGAACGGCCGACAAGTCGCCCGGTTCAGGCCAAATCCATTGGACGACAACGATGCGGTGGCGCTGGTTCAGGCCATGCGCCAAGTCCGCAACAACCTCTTTCACGGCGGGAAGGAGGACACGGAAGACGATCCTTACGCCGAAGACGACTATTGGGCAGAAGCCGCCACTGCGGTCGCTCTGGTTCTGCTTCGACTGGCCGAAGGACCTGAACTGGCTCCCTGACCGGTGACGCAAACCGCGCCAGGCGGGACAGCGGTCGCCGCGCTACTGCTGAATTCAGGACCCACGCTCTTTCAGGTCTTTCTGAAATGCCGCGTTGAAACGACCTGGGACATTCAAATCTTGTTCGGTGTCAATGGTTAGCTCTGAAGGAAGAGCAAGCCAAAATGCGTCGATGGCAGCGGCGAACTCATCCACATTCTGGTCAGTAATTACCAAGTCGCTGTCGTCGGGGAAGCGCGACTCAAACGGACCCTCCATCGGCACAAACTCAGGGTAAAGGCATCGAAGATCGTCCATCGCCTTGCCTTCTCCATGCTTGTAGACGTTGACAATCAGACGCATGGCATCCAATCGCGCAAAGTGCGGGAACGAGCGAACGTTCAATCCCAATGCAAGAAGGAGCTTTTCGAGGTCTTGCGCATCAATGCTAACAACCGCACGACGGGTGTGTGGACCTATCACCACGGTCCAGCGCATCTCATGCGCAAGGAAATGGCGCCACGTCTTATCCCAGTGGTGATACATACCCGCAATGACGCTTAGGCGGGTGCGCTCGTGCATATCGGATAGGAGCTGAAAGAACTCCACACCGTGATCAAAGGCAGCCTGTGCTACATCACCCATGTCGTGGAAGTCAGGATCAAAATACTCATCTGCGGCTTGCCAACGCTCTTCTTGGGCCCTTTCGGCTTCTTCTGAAATATTCCCAAACTGCGACAGCAAGCGCTTCTTCGCTTGTTCCACGTAGAAGCGATGTTCTTCCTGCAGTGCCTTCCGGTGCGGCTCTATCAGTTGGAAGACCGTTCGTATGGTCACGGACCACCCATTGTCATCCGCGGCCCCTGCTCCTGTCGCTGGGTCTGCTGCTGGGTCTGCTCCAATGCCTGCTGACGCACCTGGTCCTGCTTGATAACCTCCGCCTGCTGCAGGTTCTGCTCTGCCGGCTGCTGGGCAGCCTCCCTGCCATCCACCCGCGCGTGGAAGATCGGCAGCTTGTCGCCAAACGGCGCGTAGACCGCCAGCACGTGCTGGGCCCCATCGTTGCCCAGCACGCCGGTCACCCTATCTACTCGCTTCACCAGCGGATCTTCGGTTTGCTGCTTGTAGAGCGCTGCGGTGACGTTCCGACTCTCCTCGTCGTTCCAGTTCCCGGTGCCTTGCACCCAGGAATGGATGGTCTGGTAAGTGGAGTGGTCGGGGTGCGCGGGGTTGTCGGCCAGCATCGGACCCTGTGCCCCCTTCTCCTGCGCCGGTTCGGCCTCCTGCTCTTTGCTGCGTCCAGGTGCTGACACGGAGACCGCGCCAAGCGTCGGCACGTGCGCCATGGCCGGCTGGCCCAGCTCGGCCTTGGCTTGGCGCAGCTCCTCGGAGGTGGTCACCGCGACCTGGTGGGCCACCCCGTCTTGGCCGACCTGATAGTGGGTAATCGGGCTGTCGTAGCCGTATTGTCCCTGCTCGTTCGGCTTCAGCTGCTGCATCGTCGGACCAGTCAGGCCTTCGGCCTCCTTCGTCCGCTGGGTCGCCAGCTCCACGGCCTGCAGGTTGTTCTCCTGGGCGTTGAGGTCGATGCCGGCAGCCCGGTAGCGGTGCAGCACCTCGTTGTGCTCCATCTGCGCCGGCGTCGGCGCAGGGCGAGCCTCAATGGTCGCCAGGGTTTCCTGGGCGCGCTCCAGCGAGGGCTGGCGCATCTGATTGGTGAGCTCCAGCTCCACCGCCAGGTTGCCGGCGGCCACCCCGTCTTTGCCTGCCCACTGTCCCTCAGCAGTGCGCTGGTAGGTCTGGCCATCGTGTCCCTGCACCTGGTCCGGCTTGGCTCGAGCATTCTCCACCGCGGTCGGCACCCCTACCCCGTAGTCCTGCCCGCGCTGGGCGGCATGGCTCTCCAGGTAGGCCTGGGCGATGGCCTCGCGGCCGGTGGCAATGTTGTTCTCGATGCGCCCCAGGGCTTCCTGGTTCAGGCGCTGCGCCTGCTCTGGGGTAGCGGTCTGCGGTGTGTAGACCCCCTGGTCGTTGCCGCCCGTCACGCCGGTCTTGACCTGACGCTCCCAGGACTCGGTGGTCGGATTGCGCTGCCAGTTCTGGTTGTCCAAGCCGGTCCGATCGCCAGGCTGGGCCGGCAAATTGAACGGGTCCTGCGGCGGGGGCGCTTTGCCCAGCGCAAACTCGGCTGCCTTGGCATTCGCCATGGCGCCCAGTTCCTGAGACTTGATGTAGCAGGCTCCCACAGGCGCCTGTGTAGGGGTGTCGCGTCCATCGGGCGCGCGGTCGAACGCGCCTTGGCGCTCCCAATCCCGCCCGTTGAACTGCCACTCCACCCCTGCCTTGTCGGTCTGGTGGAAGATGTCGCGGTTCTCTTTGAGGTCGACGGCCTTGTCGAAGGCCTTGCTCATCAAGACAGCGTCGCCCACCACCAGGGCCGCGGGCACAAACCCACTGCTGCTGCCCAGCGCGGCCGCGGTGGCCGCACCGCCGGCCCAACCACCCGCGTTGCGTGCAATGGCGTGATCGACCTCCGACTGCGCGGCGGTGGTGTTGCCCTGCTCCATCAGCGCCGAGGCCGTGCGGGCAGTCATGACGGCATCCGCGCCTGTGGCCAGAAGTCCGCCGGCACGGGTCAGGCCGCGGGCGGACGCCTCGCCCATCAACAACTGCATGGCGACTTCGCCACGCTGACCGCGGGGAACACGAAGGTTGCGTGCGGCTTCTTCGCCCAAGGTGTTCTCGACCACTGCCACACCGCCTGGCGACATGGTCAAGCGGCCGTCGTGGTAAGCACTGGAGATGGCCTGGGATAGGCCGTGGCGCTGAAGATCGAGGTTGCCGCCTCCCAGCAGCGGCTGTCCAGAGCTGTGGAAATGCTGCAACGTGGAAACGATGCGGCCTTCGTTGTGTGTTACCCCGCTCCACTGGCGCGCATTGGCGCTGGCTTGGCCGTATGCGTCCAACTGCGTCGCGTTTTGGACGGCATAGCCGTTCGGGTCACCGAAGAATGCCTGGGTGACAGCCCGCGTTTGGTCCATCGTCTGCCCCAGCGCAATGTTCGTGCGCAGGTCGCCATTGATGAGCGCCACCTGCGCAGTGTCGCTCAATCGCTGAACCTTGAGGGCCACTCGATCCAAGGCGTCCGGATCTGCCCTCAACGCCGCCTGGCCGTCCTTCGTGGCAGCCAAGTCCTCGAGGGCATCCTTCAAACCGAGGCCATATTCCTTGATGGGGCGGCCCGTGTGCGGCGTGACCCCAATGGCTTGAGCAAGTGCCTTGTCGTTGGGCAAATTGATCAGGTTGGTGGCCGCGTCCTTACTGAACCGATCGGAGTCCACCAGCGCTTGCAATAGAGGGTCACGCGTAAACGCTTGCTGCTCGATGGCGTGGTGCGGTTGAAAGAGGGGCTTGCCCGGCATGGTCTAGGATCCTTCCTTGTCGCCTGGTGGAATCAGATATCCGATGCGTCGATGAAGGAGATGCCGCTGACTTCTGCGTCGTCAGGTATCCCGGCAGCGTGAACTGCGTCCTTGAACTCCCGATCGCAGAACACGGACGGGTTGAATGGCACCCGGAACACGTGCGACTCCCCCAACACCTCATGCCGGAAGGCAAGGCTGGCTCCCCCACCCAGGGAATAGAACTTCCCACGCACATAATCGTCATCGACCTTGACCTTCAGCCGCGATGACTCTTCGTCCAAGGCATCCAACTCTCGAACCACGTCGCACAGGAAGCGCCGCGGACCCTTGATGTCATCGGCCAAGCGGTAATCCACCTCGATGAACGCGCATGCGCTGGGATCAACCGAGCACATGACGTCATGGAGTCGCTCGGACACCAACCAATAACCGCCGAACCCCGGCTCCAGATCACGAGGTTCGGGGCCTGCGCTAGGGTCATAGGTCATTTGCGGTTGTTCGAGCATTGAAGGAAAGCCCCCCTCTTCTGGACGCAAGATCAATCGGGGTGGCGATAGCAGCTGGCGGAGGTTATCGAACCTCACCCCGCAGGGCTGCCTGTTGCTCTCCATGTCCGATACGAACATGTAGAAGGCACCCGGCTTGGGCTGATTGGTCATCGTTGTATCCATGCGTTGCGTCCCGTCCACCTGGGTATGGTCTCCAGCTCAATCGGGCAGAGTCTACCGCCCCGATCGCCGGCTGGGGCAGACAAAAAGACATCATGTCCAACCCTTCGCGGCTCGCTCTACCGCGGCGTGCAAAGTCAGCGCCTCGCCGGCTGCCACCCCGCGCGCAGGGCATCCGCAGGGCTGCAGAACATGTGCTCGCCGCGGCTCAGGTCGATGCTCGTGCGCTCGTAGTCCCGTTGCCCGGGCACGTGGTAGATCTTCTTTCCCTGACGGGAAATGTTGCCCTTGATGCGGCATCCACCTGGCACTGGCTGCGTGCCTACTGGCTCTTGGCGCGCCGTCTGCTCACGCTTGCTGCGGCGGTAGTCTGCGGGCATCTGGAAAGGCCCTTGCCAGAGGTTGCGCCGCTGCTGGCGCGCATCGGCTTCGTCTGCGATGAACGCCATCGCGTATTGGCGATACGCGACCGCCCAACCGGAGCGCACCATCCATCGGTTGACGGATTGCCCCTGGACGAAGCACTCCGCGACCACCCGGCCATAGCGGTCCGTGTCCTTGGGCTGGCAACGAACGGTCTTGTCCAACACATAGCCGTCCAGCGCGGCGGCGGACCGCCGGCCACAGGGCCAAGCACGTCCGTCTTTGGTGATGCACTGCTGGGCGCTTTCCGGAGCATCGATGCCCCACAGACGGATACGCTGCTTGGCCACGGTGAGCGTGTCCCCGTCCGTGACGGTCGCGCGGCCGACAAGCTCTGCGGCCACGCCTGGAACCGAAGAAAAAGCCAACAGCAGAACCACCAGACCCTTCAACACCATCAACAACGACTTCCTCTAAGCGCTCGCTCGGGTGGCGAGCGCCAGTTCAAACAGGGCCCGACACTCTAGCGGAAGTGGCAAAGGGACGCCGACCAAGTCGAAAATCCTTCAAACCAGACTTGCGTTCCTGGTGTGGTCGCCGTCGGTCTCCTCTACGACAACGAAGGTGCTCACTAGCCAGCCGTATGCATCGCTGAGCGCGTCAGCAATGTGCCCTTCGCTCTCGCATTCGACCGCGGCTTCAGCCGGCAATCCAGGACGCTTGCCGTTGGTCTCCCAAACAATCCCGCGCACGTTAAACGCTCTCATTTCTTGCTCCTTTAAAGTGCATCTGCCTTGGCAGTCTAGCTTCGGCAGAGTGTTCAAGCAGCGAGAGAGCTCTCCAGCACAGCGTCGGCCACCATCTAGTCCTTACCCAAGCTCTTCGGCATGTGCTAAACCACGCAGCCAAGCGGCGGCCCACACCTAAAAGATGTTCTTGCGTCAGATCAGCTTTTCGTAGTCCTTCTCACTGAGTCCGAGGAAAGCGCAGACGCTCCGTCGGTCAAGAACCTTCGAGAACTCCCTTACCTGTGCTTTAACCAGGTATCGAGATGGCGCCAATGGGTTCGCGAGCAACCCAATAATTAGGCGAACGAGGTTACTTCTATCCAACTTCTGCTGAGTTCTCCACAGCACCTCTCTCTGGTCTTGAGGGAAGCCCACTCCTAACGTGTGGTCAACCGCCAAGTCAAGTTCAGCACGCCTCAATTTTTCACGGTCAGCCCGCGCAGGAATCGGCGCCTGCGCTTCATGAAGCGATATCGCTCGCAGGTCGTATTCCTGGCGGCTCAATCGCCGCCCGTATTCAGGGCGATCTGCTTCCGGGTCCTCTTGGCCTTGACGCTGGTCCATAGATGCTTTCAACGATATCTGGGTCGGATAGCACCATGCGGTGATCGGAAGAAATGTCAAGTAGAGCCTCATAGTCCTGACCCGGCAAGATCGTGGAAAGACTTGCCTGGAACTCTCGCGTCAATTCATCAAAATTCCTAACAAACCCATACCAGCCGCTCTGTCCCCTTTCGACGAACTCTCGCTCAATTGCCTCCCGCGATAGCTCGAACTGCTCCCGAATTTTCATCATCTCATGGTATTGCGCAAGCGAAAACCGCTTGCCAGTGACGATTGCACGATGCCGAACCAATAGTTTGAAGCTTTCAATCTGGAATTTTGCAGCCCTCTCCGCTTCAGAGCTGCTCCACGGTTCCCCAGCTGTCTGCTGACTCACGCTCAAAATGGAATCAGTATCAAGCACGAGTTCGGGATAAATCTCTCGAGCCAGGCTGACACTTTCGTCTATGAAACTGCGCTCAGCAAACGCTCGCGACTGCGAGGAGGTCTGTATGCCTTGGTATAGACATACATCTAAGTCACCAGACACCCCTGCTCGCGTGTAAAGAGGCGCTTTGAACATGCCAAACCCAGCTGACGGGCGACCGAAAAGGCCGAAGATAGAAACCGACAGAAGGTGGCCGCGGACTCCGTTCGCAGTGATAAGTGCTGGCATGAGAATCCGGTTAGCCGATTGGTGGCAGACCCCATTGATGAGGTAGTGAGTGACGCCTGCTCGCTCATCGGGCTCGCCTATTGCATCTGCGCGTTTCGTGCTGCCGTGGGCGGAGCGAACAGTGGTTCCGCCACTTTTTCCTCCCCAACATCCCCAACCGTAGCTCCCGCCTCCACACTCGATGTAGGCATGATCGGCAGCATGAAGCGCCAGCTTTGTTGGATAGCAACAGACGTTCAGCACACCCATCCAATCCTCCTTGATTACACCGCTGAGTAGATAGCTGATTTCACCAGATTATCCGAATTTACGCCGCCCCGCGTATCGCGCAGAACCGTGGCCACAGCCCCCACACCAGGCTGTTTGTCATCCTCATCCTACTGAATAGGTTCCGCGCAAAACACCCTCATCTCCTGCTTCAGGTGGTGCTCCTGACTCTCGCAGTCTAGCCTCAGCAGACCGCGTAGGTGAAGGGGTGGGCTATGCCCACCCCCTGCTGGCCAGGCTGACGTGCTGCCGGCCGCCGATGACCAGGTGGTCAAGGACTCGGATGTCGAGAAGCGCCAGCGCCTGCTTCAGGTGCTCGGTGACTTGGCGGTCGGCTTGGCTGGGCTCCGGATTACCCGAAGGGTGGTTGTGGAAGAGGATGACGGCGACGGCGTTGAGCTCAAGAGCCCGCTGTGCGACGACTCGGTTGTGGACTTCGCAGGCGTCGGCGGTGCCGGTGAAGAGATGCTCGGTGGCCAAGATGTGATGCTTGGTGTCGAGGAAGACGACGCCGAAGACTTCGTGAGGCAGGTGGGCGCAGCGGGCGACCAGGTAGCTGCCTGCCTGCTCGGGGCTGTGGATGTGGCCCAGCCGTTGGAGGCGTTGCTCCAAGATGGTGGCTGCTGCGAGCAAGATGCCCTCCTCGTCCATCTGGAGTTGGTATTGGGCCTTCCGGTCTTGGGTGCGCTTCATCGGGTTCTTCTCCACCAGCGCGTTGTGCGCCTCGTGGGAACCGACAGGCGAAGCGTTAGGCTCGACCGCACCCGGGAGTGAGCACCGCTGGCGGCGCGCAGCGGAGGGCCGGAACAACGTGGAGGAGGCCTGCCCTTGCGGTCGGGACAGCGAAGCTAGGATTCCCTTCAAGAGGCCCAGCGCTGGTGGAGAGCAATGATGTGCGACTCCCATGCCGGCGATCGAAGAGCCAAGGGGACTTGAGTCCTGCGTGCGTGCAACGTTGTCCATGGTCCTGGCATGCTTTGCTGGCTGCTGGCTTGCTGCTGTCTTGAGCGTCCGCTCACTGAGAGTGCTCATGCCCACAGCATTCAAGTTCGGCAGTCCCTGGTGCGCGTCTCAGCCTTGGATTGCAGAGCTGTGGGACACTCAGGCCGTCTTCGGAGCCGCCCCCAGCCATGCGAATCGAACAACGAAAAGCTGTCCGGACCTTTTGGATGAGAGTGAAGCCACTTGCAGCGATGATGGCCATATCGCTTGCCGGGTGCGCGGCGGGTGGTCCGGTCGCGAGCCAGCCCATCGAAGGCCCCGTGCGGCTGGGAGAGATTGCCGCGGTCGATGGCCCCAGGGTGCGTCCCGACCGCGTCATGGAAGACAGCCGTTGCCCAGCTGACGTTCAATGCATCCAGGCCGGCCGACTGGTCGTCAGGGCGACCGTGCTCGGTGGCAGCTGGTCTAAGGAGGTGGACCTCTCGCTGGGAGTCCCAGTGCCAGTTGCCGATGGCACGTTGACGCTGGTGGACGCCACCCCCGTGCCCATCGTTGGAGTGACCGCCGCATCCGCCGCTCGCTTCAGCTTCAAGTTTCAGGGCGGCCGTTAGGCGATGCCCTTCCCTTCACCTAGAACAAGGTCATCCTACGACGCAGGCACTGGGGCCACTGCGTCAACGGGCTGGCTTCTTGAGCACGTGGCAACAAACCAAGGCGCTCCGTTCTCGGGAATCCACTGGAAGAACAGCCACCACGTTCTTGGTGGAGGCGTTGCTTGCGCTCGCTGGACATCGACCACCTGCTCGCCATAGGCGGCCGGAGAAATCGTTGTCCGCGTCTCGAATTCCTGGCCTGCGGCCAATGGGCCACGCATGGACTCCCCAACACGCCAACGGACCACCTCTTGCTCCGAGTAAGGCGCATCACCGTGCTGAGCGATCTTTCTTTGCACGGAGACCATGGTCGCCTGGACAGCCACGGCGGCCCTGGCTTTAGTGTCGTCCAAGCTTTCATACATCACGCAACTGCAGGCCATGGCTGCTGACGCTGGCAGCAAGAGAGCCCAGCCGAGCAGGGCCTGGCGGTTTGGAATCATCCTCATATCGGCTTCCTTCCCCTATGCGGGAATCATAGCCGGCGACGGAGATGGCGGGTCAGCTGCCTATGCCACTGGACTTCATAGGCCTGGAGCATCCTCATAGGAACCGCGGTTCCAGGACCGGTAGCGCCAGGGCACGACTTCTTCAAGGAAGGTGATTCGCGGACTCGGCAGGGAGCGCAGCGACGCGAGGCCGCCCTTCAGACGCTCTGCTTGTGCTTCCGGCACGAAAAGCCAGGGTCTGAGGGGCCACGCTGCCGGCACGCCACTGTCGCGCGCCAGGGCGACCTTCAGTCCTTCCCAATGCTCATCCCAAGACCGCAGCCGGCCTAAGAGCGACGATGCCCCGGCCGCATAGGTGATCTCACACAGGTAAGCCATCTGTTCCTTGAAGCTCACGGCCACCGCGTCGCAATACCAATGCGGGCCGCTGGTGTCCGGATTGGCTCCCTCGTTGAGCTGGATGCAGCACTGGCTGTTGACGAACAACGCACGGTCCGCTCTGAGGTAGTCGAGCACCACGCCTTCGAAGTGATCCACCGTCGCAACTCCCTTCCCTGTCATTGAATGACGGATAGCGTCATCGCAAGCCCAATAGAAAATACAATAAAACTAACTAAAAGTGCATCACGGCACAGCCAGTTAGCTTAAAAAATAAATCAAACTAACAAATATTATCTAACATTTAACTGGCATTCATTTTAAAACAGCCCTATTTTATTTTTTAGCTAACCAATTAATTTTAAACACTACAGTAAAGTCTCAACGAAGAGCCACCCTCGCCTGTCTGAAACCCTTGCCGCATATACGAGCAAGAGTAATTCATGAGGTTAAGTTGGGCCATCAGCCATGGCTTAATTTGACCCCGATCCGGCAATGCCTGAGGTGTTGATTAGCGGCGCAGAAAAACTCCGATTTTGGATTGACGAATTTTGAGGCCGACGTATCAAGCTTCCATCTACCGATGGAAGCACAGCAATGGCAAACGACCTCACCAATGAACTACAGAAATACAAGGACCACCCCTTCGGCGAATTGACGTTTGGCAGCGTCCGAGTCGGCCGCGTCACGTTCAACAACGTGCGCCTTCGAGGACGCGAGGCCCTCATCGGGCTGGAAGAGCTTCTCCAAGCCGCCTGTGAGAAAACGCAGCGTATCCGAGTCCGGAAGGACGGCACCCGATATCCAGAACCTCTGCCCATAGCCACGCCCGGCCGGCAGCTGTCGGAAGAGATCGCTGACTACCTGCGCGACATGACCCGCCGCAACCTGCGGCCGCGCACCATCGAGGCCACCGCCCGCACGCTGGGCCTTCTGCAACGCGTCTGCGGCGACATTCGGGTTTCTCGCATCGACCACCAGCACATCTACCGCCTGTGGGATCTCATCCGCTGGGCTCCCCCAGGCGCGGCTTCGGACGCAGAGCTCAAGTCCTTGTCCGCCGAAGACCTGATCGTGCGCGGCCAAGCCATCAAGGTCGAGCCACCGGCGCCCGCGACGCTGGAACTGCACCGCCGCTTCCTCGCCACGTTCTTCAGCACGCTGGTCAAAGCCAAGGCCATTCCCGTCTCACCGATGGAGCCCTTCCGCGAAATAAAGAAGGACTTGCTCCAGGACACCAGCAAGCCCGACCGCCTCTTCAGCGACGAGGAACTGCAGCGCATCTTCGACCCAAGCAACTTCATCCCCTGGGCCAAGAAATGGCCGCATCGTTGGTGGGGGCCGATCTTGGGGCTCTACACCGGTGCCCGAGTCGGCGAGGTTGCCCAGCTCAAAGTGGCGGACATCATCCAAGAACGCGGGATGTGGTGCATTTCCATCCGCAAGACGATCGACGAGGACTTGGCCGGCAAGGTTGGCACGCGGAGCCGCCAGAGCCTCAAGGGCGACTCCGCAGTGCGGGTCATTCCCCTGGCCCAACCGGTTCTGGATGCGGGCTTCCTCGACTTCCTGGAAGACATGAAGGCGTGCGGCCACCCCCGCCTATTTCCCAACCTGTCCGCCGGCGTGAACAAGAAGACGGGGGAGACGAACGCGCGCTACAGCCAGGGGCTACTCAACCAGTTCAGCAGCTACTTGAAGGATCTCGGCTTCCCGAAAGGAGTCGGCTTCCATGCATTCCGCCACACGATCGCCACCGAGCTCTACCACCGCGACGTGCCCCAGGAAGAGGTCGCCCTCATCACCGGACATTCGCTGAGCAAGAAGGTGCCGGTCCTGCAGGACTACTACCTACACAAGCGGCCGGACCGGATCCGGGTGAAGCAAGCCCGGGCATTGGAGCTGTATCGGCCGTCGGTTGAGCTGCCGAAGTATCAGGCGGGACAGTTCAAGGAACGGTTGCGGGACAAGCAAAAGTTCTATCCATGACTTTGCCTAGACCCAACGACCACCACAGCCGACTCAAGCGTCAGCGCCCCATGTCCCTCTCCAATTCCCACGACCCTTTCCGGAGTTCCACCATGAGCATCACCAGCACTCCTAGCACCGACCTGTCACCTAGCCCCAGCCAACGCCCACCTGGCAAAGCGGTAACCCGTTCGCCGAGCGATTTGGCTGTCTTATACTTCCGCCCTAAGACCCCTCATCCCCGCGGCCGCACGTTTACCGACCGCGAGATTGCAACGATCTTTGCCTCTTCAAGCTACGAGCGCTGGGCAACCGATCCGCTGCTTTTCTGGGCCCCCTTCCTCGGACTCTACATGGGACTTCGAGCGTCGGAGGTGCTGCGCCTTTCGATCGAGGACTTCGTGGAGCAACACGGAGTGACTTGCATCGTGGGTTGGGGGCGCGCCGCCAAGCGCACGCAAGACCTCAATGCCTACAGGCATCAGAGTCGACGGATCAGTTGCGCCTGGTCGATCCCCGTGCCACAAGTCTTGCTAGACGCTGGCTTTCTGGACTACGTTGCATCCATCCGTGAAAAGCAAGAACAGCAGCTGTTTCCTGCTATCCAGCAAGAACCAGCACGTGACACCGCGGCGTCGCTCAGAAGCAAGTTCATGCGATACGTGCGCTCACGCGGGATTAAAAAGGGCGCGTTTCCAGCCCTGCGCCAAACGTTTGAGCAACGCATCAAGAAAGCTGAGATCTGCTGGACTCATCGCAAGGTGCTCACCCGAGAGTCAAACCACTGTTCCCCAATGGTGAAGCATTACTATCACCCACTCTATCGGATGGGTCACTTCAAAAAATCTCTGGATAAAGCTATCCCGGTGCCGTGCGCCTGCCTTGTCGCACTCCCAATCAATCGTCTTCTTCAACAGCGTGATTGCCGAACCACTCCGCATAGGGAGTGTTGCGGACCAAGTGTCGATTGAAGTCTTTGGAGCCGTCGGTCCACCAAACCCGGCCTCGTTCGCCAAGCCCAACTTTGGCGGCATTCACCGCTTGGCGCGCCTTGGCGAGATCTCCCGATGCGCAGGCCGCCTTCGCTGCCTTAACGGCCCGTCGCGCATCCATCAACTCGTGGACCAGGCGATCGCGTTCCTGGGCACTCAAGGCTGGGTTGGCGGTGCGCCAGAGGCGTCCACGGACAATGAGGTAGCGGCCATCAGGGGTCGTCAGGGAATCCATGTTCCTACTGTAATTTTGTAGGCGTGGTGCTTAGACGCAACGCCCAACCGTCATGGCTTCTTAAGATCCTCAGCGGTTAGTGGCTTGAGGTCCAAGTGCCCACGGCGAGCCAAGGCCTTTTTGGCATCCGCCCTTTCTGCGTTGACGCAATCCGGTGTCTCTCGAAGCTCGCCCGGGTTGTCGCGACAACGAGCCAGAACGGCCTTCCTTTCTTCGCCGTGCTCAGAGTAGTAGCTCACCGTCTTTGGCGTAGCAGCGTGTGCTTGGCTGCTCAGGGCGAGGCCGCATGTCAGCAGGGCTGCTAGCCATCCGTGGATGTTCATCACTGTCGCTCCCTAATTGTTAGGAATGGCCAACGTATCGCGACGCATTGCCGAGTGCAACGGCCTAGGGATACGAAGTTTCCATACAACCTGAGGCCTTCCCCTCTTTGATCACGAGTTGCTCAATTTCGTCATCGATCAGAGGATCCAATTTGGCAAAAACGCCGCGCGCACGACCGGCTAGGCGAGTGCTGCCATTGGCCTTATGGCCGCTGGGGGCAATTGACAAACCCCGGGTGGATGGTAGTAAAGCGAATCAAAAGCGACTCCGAGCCCTGCCATGAAGATTGAAGATTTTTGGAACAACGCCTACTTGGCCTGCCTATCACGCCTTCCGCCTGAGGAAGCAGAAAAGCAGGCCACCGAAGCGACCAATCGTTGCATTGAGTTCTGGCAGGCGAACATGGAGCGGCGCGGTCTTCAGACAAGCGCTCCCCTATGGAAGGACCAAGATGTCACGTGGGTTCCGCTATCGGGCGATAGATACCGTGAAATCCTAAAACGGCATTCGACGACTGAGCAGCAAGACCAAGAACGCCATTTCCCTTCAAGCGGTATCTAAGCCTACTGTGGCGCCGGTGTGCTCTCGAAAACCAGAGCTTGAGAAAAGGCTTCGTCTCTCCCCACGTATTGACCAAGAAGCGTGACGGGCTGCGTGTCCTCAAAAACCGCCCATGGCTTAGAAGGTGAAGTCGGACAAATAGAGCCATCAGGAAGATAGCGCGTCCGATCCACTACAAAGATTTTCCGCTTGGGAGACTGCTTTTTACCGGCCGCATTGCTGGTTGGCTTCACTGCATAACCTCTTTTGGTTGACTGTCGCCCATACTTTAAACGCTACGACTGCGATTGAGGTCTGCCAGCACAGGGCCGAAGCCTGGCACCTGCAGGACCTTGCTCCGCGAAACGTCCGCTGCGATCTTGGCGGCTGGGTTATTCTCCCTCCAGCGCTCTGGGAGGATGCTGCCATGCCTCAAGAACAAATTCTACAACGCGCAGAGGAAGTGCTAGCCCTTCAGCTTCGCGTGGCGGAGATTGCAAAGCAGGTCCCCATGCCACCTGAGCACGCACCGGATCGGCACCACATCGGATACCAGGAATTTGGGCTTTCTTTCCAGCACGCCCTTTCTATCGTCACCTTGACCTCAAAGCCGGACTTAAATCTGATCCCGAGCGCCTTCGCTCTCGTGCGCCCCATGTATGAAACCCTGCAACGCGGGTGGTGGTTTGCCCTGTGTGCGACCGACCAGCAAGCCTCGCAGCTTGTTGAAAATGACAAGTTCCAAGGGGGCAAGCTGACCGATGTTGCCGCCGTCATCGACGCTCGACCGCCGTTTGTGGGCACCGAATTCTTCTCTCGATTCTCACAGGACGAGTGGAACCTCTATCACTCTTTTACCCATGGAGGCCGCGCCGCTCTGGCTATGTATGGGCACCGCCAGACCTTGGAAGCCGACTTCGATCCGAGCGTTGTCCTGACCATGCTGGACAACGCAGCGCGCATGTCAGCCATGGCCGCTTTTGGGATGTGCCACGTATGCGGTGCCTACGCACCAGATGAGGTTCGCCCACTCTGTCAGGAGCTGGTCACCATGGGACCTGAGCTGGGTTCCAGAATCCCACCTGAGGGCCAAACCGAGGTCCAAGTGTCCGGCGAGTAGGCGGAGGGCCACATAGAACCGCCCCCCGGATCAGATGCGTTCGGCAAAGCCCTCTTAAACGACAACACGCCAACCTACGCGGCTTGAAGGCGGGTCCAGGAACAGCGAGGATAGGATCGCCTTCTCATGGATAACCTGTCATGCCAAGCATGATCGACCCAAGCATCGGTATGCACTCGTTCCAACAGGCCTTGCCGAAGCTCCCAGCCAAGGCTGCCGAGCAATATCATTTTGGTAAAATCCGGCAGGGAAATGTTGCAGGAACCTCATGAACTTTCCACGGACACAAAAAACGGGGCGGCGTGCAGAGCTAGCCGCTGAAGACTTGTTTACTTCTTGGGACTGGAATGTCGGCCAAGATCATATCGACATCGGTTACGACCTCTGCATCACCCCTGACTATGCCACCTATCAAGGAGTGCGATTTCTAGTTCAGGTGAAAGGAACCATTGTCTCCAGCGCACAACTAAAAGCACTCGTTGCAAAAAATAGACTCCGCCAATATGCGGCAGATATCCTTCCTGTTTTTATCTTACGCGTCGCCCCCAACAGGACAATCTATTGGGTTCACGCGCAAGCTTGGGCACTTACTCATCAAGATGTTCTTCTGGGCAGCGGAAAGGGAACAGTTACATTCAACTCAGCGCAGACATTGGCTGACAGAGAAGGCTTCGAGCGATACCTGCAAGCAGTAGTTACGCCATTGCTTAAGACGAAGGATCCTCTTTCCATAGAGCGAGGCGACCGGCCGTTCAACCTAGATCCAAGGAAAATTGATCACCCAGCACAGAAATCATCTCCAATCCAGCAAGCAAAGCAAGGCACAGAAATAGAAGAGCCAGAGCCCGCCGCTCATCTTTCTTTCCGGCCCATCAGAAATCCGGAGAACATCGAGCGCTTAAGGGAGGCCTATGAATATGGCCTTCCCCGCTCCTTCGACGTGAGCGATTTCAACATCAAACCACCAGAAAATCTTTCAACCCTCATCCAACCATTGTCACTTTCTGGAGGGAAGATGACCATGAGGCAGAATCCATCCAAGCAAGGGTTAATTTTCATCTGCCCAGGATCCGAGTATTCAGTTTTGGCCCAAGAGTTGGTATTGCCAGTGCATCTCTTCTCCGGACTTAAAGGATATGGCATTACAAATGAGCTTAACCCTTCCGTTGTCGATGTGCTCCTTCGTTTGACTCCCGAAGGAGGCATGCTAAAGACCAACTTCAACATTGGAATCAAGTTAGCCTCTACCAAAGGTAAACCGTTGCGCTTATTTAATGAGCTTGCACCACTTGCCAGCTGGGCCGAGCAAGTCGCAGACGAAGACTCCTTGCACCTTGCATTGGAACTCGATGGTCGACGAGTAGAGTTTAAACCTGCCGTAAAATCCGTTGAGCGACTTTTGCCAGTGCTACAGCGAATCAGAAGTCTAAGTCGGCTTCACATGATCGCCAGGACGCTAAAATCAGAATTTCATATATTGGAAGAAGACATCTTCACACCAGAAGACTTCCAAGACATCGACCTGGTATTTGAGCTACTAAGAGGAGAGCAGAAATCCGTCAATCTTGGTCCAATGGAAGTATCTCCAATCAACGAAGAAGCTCGCGGATGGAGGGAAGCATCGGGAGAATTCTTTTGCGAAACACAGTGGGCTCTTGAAGTGGCCGGGAAAGTTATTGGAGACATCCCAGTCGAGATAAGAATGCCTGGCTATGTAATGGAAACTATTCCGGGTTCAGAAAAAGTCCGCATTGTCAAAGGCGAATCTGGCCAAGCCTGGTTGAGCTATGCCAAGCATGGAGAAACAAGGGCTCGAATCAAACGAAACCATTAAACTGCGCAGGCGCGCCACAGATGCTTAGCAGGTGCACTGGGTTTGCCAAGCAAGGGAGCGAAATTTCAACCCTGAAGTAGATGGCCTCCAGAGATGTATAGAGCTAGCATGCCCTCAGGGGCGAGTTCAGAGGTCAGCATCAATCTACGCCCTACACGGATTGTTGATCACACCTCACACCAAGGAGCTGGTATGCCTCGCATTCGCCACATCGCCATCCGCAACTTCCGCTCCATCCAATCGCTGGACTGGGCTCCTTCTCCTGGCATCAACTGCTTGATTGGCCCCGGGGACAGCGGCAAGTCCACGGTCCTGGACGCCATCGATCTCTGCTTGGGGGCGCGGCGCTCGATGACCTTCGGCGACGCAGATTTCCACGGCCTCAACGTTGCCGTGCCCCTCTCCATACAGATCACGTTAGGCGAACTGCCGCCCTCGCTCATGGACATCGACCTCTACGGTGATTTCCTTCGCGGGTTCGATCCAGCAACGGGCAAGATTGACGACGAACCAAAGGCCGGCTGGGAAACCGTCCTAACGCTCCAGCTATTGGTCAACGCCGACCTTGAGCCCACTTGGACCCTATTCTCCGACCGCGCCACCCGGGATGGCATCGAGCGAAGCTTGCCTTGGAAGGAGCGAGCCGCCATCGCTCCGGCACGAATCGGGCAATTTGCGGCCTCCAACCTGTCGTGGAGCCGGGGATCGGTCCTGAACCGATTGACGGAAGAGAAGGCCGAGTTGGGGGCGCAGTTGGCCGCTGCTGGGCGTGAAGCTCGCACGAATTTTGGCACCCAAGCCACCCCGCACCTGGCCAAAACGCTGGGTGTCGTGCAGATCACCGCCCAAAGTCTGGGCGTGTCAGTCGGGGCAGCCCCCCAAGCCTTGCTGGACGCCCACGCCGTTTCCATCAGCGAGGGCGCCATCGCTCTCCATGACGAACAGGGCGTCCCCCTGCGCTCCCTGGGCACCGGGTCTTCACGCTTGCTGGTGGCTGGCCTGCAGCGCGCGGCCGCGACAGCCGCCCCCATCGCTTTGGTCGACGAGGTCGAATATGGCTTGGAGCCCCACCGTCTCATGCGGCTACTGGACTCGCTGGGAGCGAAGGACACCATCCCTCCAGTCCAAGCGTTCCTAACAACCCACTCCCCAGTTGCCCTGCGGGAGTTGTCGGGTCACCAACTCTTCGTTGTTCGCCGCTATTCCGAGCTTCACAGGGTCTGGTTAGCCGGAGCATCGGATGAGGTCCAAAGCACCCTGCGGACGGATCCGGAGGCATTCCTGGCCAAGTCGGTCATCGTTTGCGAAGGCGCCAGCGAAGTGGGCTTTGTCCGCGGCTTGGATCAGTGGGCCGTGGCGACTGGCGGGACATCGTTCCTCGCCTTGGGGGGATCCTACGTCAATGCTGGAGGTGGCTCCCCTGACAATGCCTTTGCCCGTGCAACGGCCTTGATGGGTCTGGGCTACCGGGTCTTGGTCTTCATCGACGCAGACAAGGACGCCAAGCCGGGAGTGGCAGAGGACTACACCTCAAATCTCGGAGATTTCGTCACCTGGCGACCAGGGCTTGCCTTGGAAGACGAGCTGTTCCGCCATCTGCCCGACACGTCCATTGATGCGCTCCTGAACAAGGCTAAAGAGTTGGTCGGAGAAGAACTGATGAATCAGCACATCCAGACCAGGTCCAACGGCCGATTGACGCTGGCTGCCATTGAGGCGCAAAGACCGGCAACAAACTACTCAACTGAAACGCGAGAGTTCCTGGGAGCAGCCTCACGAATTCGCGGAAGCGGATGGTTCAAATCGCTAACAGCCTACCAAGACATTGTCGTGAATATCGTTTCTCATGGCTACGCAGATGCAGAAGCTGGGTTCAAATCGGTGATCGATCAGTTATGGAGGTTCATGCGTGCTCCCTGAGATCGACCTCCTGGCCATCCAGCGCGGCTCCATCACCGCTCCTGCCGGATGCGGCAAGACGGAGCTGATCACCGCTTCCTTGGCGGGGAAGCCTGAAGGCAAGCCGGTCCTGATCCTGACCCACACCAATGCAGGAGTGGCCGCCCTACGCGCCCGCCTGAAGAAAGCGAACATCCCTAGCGCGGCCTACCGGCTGTCAACGATCGACGGGTTCGCCATGCGGCTCATCGGTAAGTTCCCTGCGCGCAGCGGCCACCCAGCAAACCTGCTTGAACTGAACAATGCTGCATCGGACTACCCGGCCATCCGGCAAGCCGCTCTCGCGCTCCTGACCGCTGGCCACCTGCTCCAGGCAGTCACCGCCACCTACGACCGGTTGTGGGTAGATGAGTATCAGGACTGCAACACCGTCCAACACGCCTTGGTCCGCGCCCTAGCGTCGATGTTGCCCACGTGTGTATTGGGCGACCCCATGCAAGCCATCTTCGGATTTGGCAACAATCGCCTGGTGGATTGGCGCGCAGATGTGCAGCCATTCTTCGTGCCTTCCGGAGCACTCGGAATCCCTTGGCGCTGGCGCAATGCCGGCACGGAGCCGCTGGGACGGTGGTTGTTGGGCGCACGCACGGCCTTGGAGGCAGGCGGCACCATTGATCTCCGCACGGCCCCGCCAGAGCTGACATGGATCCAGCTCACCGCCGGCAACGAGGCTGTTCAGCGGATGATGGCAGCAAGGACCAACGCGCCGGGAACCCAAGGGACCGCGCTCATCATCGGTGACTCAATGAACGTGCGAGGGCGCCATCAACTCACCAGCCAGGCGCCCGGAGCCATGGCAGTGGAAGCGGTCGACCTACGGGATTTGGTCGCGTTTGCGCGACGCTTCAACCCCCAAAGTGCGACTGCGCTGCAGGAGCTCGCCGAGTTCTCTGCCCAGATGATGACTGGCGTTGGTGCGCCCAACCTGCTTGCGCGAGTAGCTATCCTGCAAAGCGGCCGGGCCAGGAATCCGCCCACCATTCCTGAGGCCTCGGCACTTTCCTTTGAAACCGACCGCACGCTGGAGCGCGCCCTGCAGCTCATCAACGTTCTGGCCAACCATCCTGACACTCGGGTCTACCGGCCGGAGATCCTTCACTGCTGCCGATCGGCCATGGAATCTGCGATTCGGGGAGAAAGGGAGTTCCCGGCTGCTGCACTGCATGCCCGAGAACGCAACCGTCACCTTCGCTCTCCGATGGCCAAGCGGGCTGTCGGAAGCACGCTGCTGCTGAAGGGATTGGAGGCAGATGTTGCCGTCATCTTGGAGCCGGAGACCATGAGCGCTCAGAACCTCTATGTCGCGCTGACGCGAGGAGCCAAAGCCGTCGTGGTGTGCTCATCCAGTCCAGTGCTTCCCCTTAGGTAAGCGAACACGACTGCTCTACGATTTCGGTCGATAGCGATAGGGGCGAGCTGTCTTAGACGATACCCAGATGGATCGTTGAAAAGCGTGGCATCCGCGCTAGATTTCGCGCGGGAGGAAGCCATCTTGAACCTTGACAGTGTCCCGATGTCGATAACGCAACACTGGATTGGATTACAAGCTAAAGCCGGCGGCTGCCAGCACCTCGGTCAAGGAGATTTGCCACCAGACCTCAATCTTCGAATAGAGCTGAAAGAACAAGAGCAATCCCCGTGCAAAACGCCCCAAGAGCGGCCCAGTAGTTCATGTCCGCGGAGAGCAGCAGAAGATCTTGAACGGACTTTTGATCGCTCATCGCGGACGCCATCAGCTGCCGCTGCATCCTAGCCGACAAGAACCAAAAGAAGCCGGACATCAATGATCCCATTGACGCAGCCGCAATGAGGAAACGCCAAACGAGCTTTTTCATCGTTGCGCGCCTTGCTTCTCCGTCAATTCCTTAAGACGCTGCAACGCCTCCTTTTGCTTCGCCAGTGGCAAGCGCGACACCAGCAAAATGATGTCTGCCAGAACATCCGAGGTGGCATGGAAGTAGGCCACAGGCAGGTTCAATGCCTTCGCCAAGGCTTGCGCCGTGGCTGGATCCGGATCGTGCTGCCCCGTCTCGTAACGGCTCATGCGCGTCGCCCCAGAGACGTTGTCGACCATCCCAATGCGCTCGGCCAACTCGGCCTGCGTCCAGCCCATGGCCATCCGCGCACTCCGCAGGCGCATGCCATAGACCGTGGCCGGTGTCTTGGGTTTGGGCATCGAGAAGATTGCACGAAAGCTGAATTCCCTCAGTGTGCCGCTTGGATGCGGGCTTCTCATCTGCGATTATCGTAAATGCCGCCAGGCCGGCGGTCTACAGGGGCTTTTCCTATGAAGCACGCAGGACAAGGAGCGTTCGCTGCGCTCCTGGCATTGACGCTGGTCGCTCCCACCGCCGCCCAGGCACAGGACGCCCAAGACCAGAAACCTGGCTTCTTCCGTCAGCTCGGCGGCAGCCTCAAGGACGCCGGCAAGCAAATGGTCGGCATGAAGCCGAACGCGGCGGGCAAGTCCACCGCCCAGGACGACGGTAGCGGCAGTGGTCCCAGCTACGCGCCCCTCAGCGGCGCCGGGAAGCTGCCTGGGCTGTTCAAGGGCGACAACCACCAGGCCGCGCAGGCAGGCCGCCTGGAATGGCCCCGAGTGGCGTTGACCTTCACCGAGTGGGGCGCTTCCCTGCCCTGCTGGACGGTGGAAGCGCGTATCTGGACCAGCCCCGCTGCTTCAAGCCTTGAGACCTTCCGGGCCTGCGCCGACGCCCCGCTGACCGAGACCGACGACCTGGGCGAGACGGCCGAGCTCAACACGTCGGCTATCTGGAAAGGCCGGGACGCCCTCAACGGCATTCACGTGCCGCCCAGCAAGCCCAACACGGGCGCGCAGCGGTCCACCGGTCCCACCCCGCCGGCCCAACCCTTCGTGGTCAACGTGAGCCGGCCCGGCGTCGCCGATCGTGCCGTCGACGTCGCCCTGCGCGTTGCCTGGGTCTCGGGCTTTCTCCAGACCGCGGACTTGCACCCGGGCGCCAGCGGCCTGCTGACGCCGTTCAAGGACACCCGGCTCTGGATCGCGGGGTTCAAGCCGGACGGCAACCGCGACAAGTAAGGCCCCCGCCCCGCCAACCCTACCCATCCCTCAGCAAAGGAACGACATGAAAAAAGCATGGATCGGCCTGGTCGCGTTGACCATGGCCTTGGGCCTCACCGGCTGCAGCGGCAAGCCTTCGGCCGACGATGCCAAGGAAGCATTCGTCAGGCTGCTTCAACAGAGTGGCGCCGGCCAGGTCACCGACATCCAGAACTTCGAACTCACCGGCTGCGTGGAAGCGGAGGGCGCGGACGGCTACCGCTGCGATACCCGCGGCCAGGCCGTGCTCAACATTGAGGGCCGGCAGGTGCCTGTCCCGCTGAGCAAGAACTTGCGCTATGCCAAGAGCAACGGCACCTGGAGGGCCTACGCGAAATGACGACCAACCCTGACCCGATGGCCGGCACGCCGGCGGGTGCTATGGGCGGGTTCCGCGGGGACGGCTCACCACGCGTCGCCTCCAGGAAAGTCACGACGCCCCACAACCGGTTCTTCTGGTGGTTCTCGTGGACCCTGCTCCTGCTCGGGCCGTTTGGCTTCATCGTCGGGCCGCTGATGGCCCGGCGAGGTCTGCGCAAAGCGGAGCGTCGTTACCCGCAGGCCGCCTACGCGGCTCGGCAGCGCGACCAAGGGTTCACCGCTGGGCAGTGGTGGGTCATGACGCCGCTGGCGTTGATGGGAGCCTTCTGGATTTTCTCTCTGCTGAGCGGGCTGCCGATGGTGTTGCTGGTGCTGTGGGTGCAGCTGACCAGTTGAAGACCCATCTGCACAGCTTAGGCTAAGGGCAGCGACGGCTCACGCCCGCTGCCCCACCCTTAGCCGACGGTAGCGCTCAAGGTGGGGCAATGAGCTCACTCGCGAAGGAACAGCGTATCGAGCTTCTGTGTGAGAAGCCCTTTTTCAACCAGAGCCTCACACCGATCCAGAATGAGCCGCCGCAGCTGGGGACTCGTGCTCCTGTAGCCGAGCTTGCGAGACGCGTAGTGAACCAGCTCTTCGGGCTTGGCGCCCAAGTTCTCCCTGACGATTCCGACCACGGCGACATCCACTTCGCCTGGTGGCAAAAGCTCCGGACGGCGCAACGACAGCGAAGATACTTGGCTCCGATCGCGGACCTTCACCTCCCTGCCGTGGACAATCAGGAAGGCGCCATCGATAAGCCCGACGGTTCCTTGGCTCGCTGCCAAAGCGATGCCTTCATCAACTGCTTGCTGGATACGAGACCCCGCACGCTGCAAGCCCCAAAGCGTGCGTAGACGAGTCACCACCTCGCTTTTGTGGATGGGCCCCTCTACATCGACAATCTGAGTGACCAACTGCGCCATCTTTCCGGCCGGGCACATGTGCAGCTCAAACTGGGTGCTCGGGACGGCAAATTCGGCCTCAACGTATGCATCAGCCGCAGGCAGCGACTCCACGCCAACCAGCCCGATTTCTACGAACTCCCCTCTTTCCACCGACTCGAACTCTACGGGCACAGCACGACGCACAGGACTAATCTCCTTGTCGGAAGCATCAGGCTCCGCCTTGGCCGCCTCAATCGCGGCAATGAGCCTCTCCAGCTCTGCGTCGGGCCGATGGAACCAATCCGAACTCCAGATCCGGTAGACCTGCCATCCCTTGTCTCGAAGGACGCTCTCCCTCAATCGGTCGCGGTCCCGCGCACTCTTTGCATCCCGGTAAGACTGACCGTCGCACTCGATACCTAGGACGTAGCGGCCTGGGCGCTGAGAATCAGACACAGCGATGTCAACGAAGAAGCCTGCGATGCCTACATCCGTATGCAGGTCATACCCTCGAGACCTCAGTGCTGCAGCCACTTCCTGTTCGAACACGCTGTGCTTCACATCACGTGCTTCCACGGCGGTGTGTAAGCGACCTGTGCGGGCGTAGTGGAGGAAGAGCTTCAAAGCCAACGTGCCCTTCCCTTTGCCACGCTCCGGGTCGATGTCCTCGTCAGAGATGGATGAAAACACCTCACAACGGGACTTCGCTCGGCTGATGAGCACGTTCAAACGCCGCTCGCCGCCATCCTTGCTGACTGGGCCAAAGTTCATGGTGACCTGGCCGAGGCTGTCACGGCCATAGCCGATGGAGATGAAGATGACATCGCGTTCGTCGCCCTGGATGTTCTCAAGACTCTTGACGAAGAACGGCTCGGAGGGATGACCAGCAAAGAACCCTTCCGTCTCAGGATGCTGCCTGCGCAGAACCTCTAGCTCGTCGAAGATGGCTCGGCGTTGCTGTGTCGAGAAAGTCGCGATGCCGAGCGACAACTGAGGCGTCGTCTGAGCGTGCAACAACGCCGCCTGAGCCACCGCTTTGGCCTCCTTCGGATTGGTGCGCGTAAAGCCACGGTCGTAGACAGCTTCCGAGAGATGGTGGAAGCGCAGCCCCACACCCGCCTCGCTGTTGTAAGGGCTCGGCACAATGAACAGACGATTGTTGTAGAACTGGCTGTTCGACACCGCGATCAGAGATTGGTGGCGACTACGGTAGTGCCAACGCAACATGCGTTCTGGAAGCCCTCGTGCCCTACAAAGGCCGAGAATGCTCTCGACGTCCGCTGCCTGCGCACCGTCTTCGTCTTTGTCTGTGTCCGCTCCATCCCCCATGGCCTTCGCAAAGAAGCGGGTTGGCGGCAGCTGTCGCTCGTCTCCCACGATGACGAGCTGCTTAGCGCGAGCAATCGCACCGAGCGCATCGATCGGCTGGACCTGACTCGCCTCATCGATCACCAACATGTCGAAATCCAAGGCTCCCGGAGGCAAGAACTGAGCAACGGAGAGTGGGCTCATCATGAAGACGGGCTTGAGCGCCTGAATTGCCGGCGCACACTGCTGCATAAGTTGGCGAATGGGCTTGTGGCCCTTTTTCCTGGCCATCTCGCCCATCAACACCGCCGTTGGACCAGTGGCGCCCCCTTGGCGTGGAATCTGTGAGTGATGGGTCTTAACCACCTGCCAGCGGGCCAGGTTCATGCGATCGAGGTCCAGCTGCGCAAAGTTAGCGACTACCTGGGATTGTCGCTGGCCGTCGAAGTTTGCAAGCGACCGGTCTCGTTGCACCATGGCTTGAAGAACAGCCTCGTAGTAGGCGAGCTCAAATGTGCCCTTTGCGTCGCTGGGATCCATGGCGCCCTGACTGAGCTCATCGACAATAGAGCCCAGCCCCTTCTTCCGAGCATCGTTCGCAATCGCAAGATAGGCACCCCAGGCCCGTAGCCCTTCTGGGTCCGCCCGCCAGCGTGCAAGCTGGGTTGCCAAAGCCGAGAGGGGTGCCTGATTTGGATCCCGGCTGACATCGGCACTTCCCTCGAATTGAAGGCTGACGAGAAGATCCAAGAGATCGCTCGACAGGCGGCTTCCCGATTCGATGGACGCTTCACCCGCGCGAAGCAACGCCTCCGGCTCGGCAGTTCTTGCAGCCAAGGCGCGCAACTCGGTATTGGCCAGCATCCAGCCCGCAATCCCACGCAGATCCCCCACTTTGGAAGCCAGCCCCTGCCAAAGCAGTCCAAACGCTTCCTGGCCCTCATTGGCGATAGCCTCGAAAGCTGCACGAGCAACCTGAGCCTCTTGGATGCGATCGATGGTTGAAAGCGCCCGTTCAACGGTCATCTCAGAGGAACCCTGGAGCAGGAGCGACTGCGAATATGCGTCCTGCCATAGCGTCGTTTTCTCTACCAACAAGGTCAAAGGCACGCGCTTGACCACGACCTCCCCAGCCCAGGGGTCCCGGTTGGCTGTCAGAAATTGTTCGTGTATGGGCGACAGTTCCCGAGAGATTTCCTCCAGCATCGGCTTAACGCGCCTGGCAATTTCGGTGGCGAGCACCTTATCCCCGATGTCCGCCAAGCGTTCTCGGACGCCGCTCCCCAGTGGTCGCAGGGTGCGCATCCAGGCGACCACTCCCCTCAGGAAAGAAGCCTCGGATCGCTCCCGCTGCCAGTTGGTGCCGAAAGCTTCCAGCCCTTGTGCGTCGCGCTCTGCAATCTTCCGCTGAGCCGACTTAGCATCCAAAAGCACGTCCAACGAGCCGAGCATTTCCTCGGCTGGAAGCTTGGGTGACGAAAGCAAGGAGCGAATCAACTGATTCGAGCGCCGCCAATCGCCGCTGAAGAACCGAAAGATGCTGGAACCACGTGTCGCCAAGTGGCCTCGCGCTGTTTCGAGTTCAGCGCTGTCTTTGCCCCAGGCCGACTCACGGAATGTGGAGGCCAACGTGGTCTTGGCCTGTTGCACGGTCTCAACGGCCACGACGGTTTCTTCAACAACGTCGACGCCTCGATCCCATATGTGTGCCACCAGCGCGTCTCGATCGAGTTCCGGGACACTGGTTGCTCGCTCAGCGATGGCCACCAGCCGCATCGCGAGATCCAACGTGAGCGGCTCCTTTTCAGACAGGAGCTGACTCAAACGGCCCAGGTCTGGCGTGATGCCTTCCAGCTTGGTTTTGATCGCTGCGAGGACTGCTACTTCCTGCCCAAGAACGAATGAGGGCAACAGGCCTTGCAAGCGTTCCTGGGTTGGACCCCAAACAACATCCAGCGCCTGCTTCTCAGACAACGATATGGCCTCCGCAAGAGAACGCTGTGCGGCTTCCAATGCGTCACACTGAGCGGCAATACGCTCGGGTTCTTCCCAAATCGCTGAAGTCAAGGCGCTGGCGCCAATGCGAGGCGCCTCCACCAGCGCACGCGCCCGGCTCACGGCGCTACGGACATCATCGAAGCGTTCCGGCGACGGCAGGTCAAGCGCTTGGTGGAGGCTGCTCGCAGCGTCCCGCCATTGCTCCAAGCGAACGGCCAAGGCAGCGACCAGCTCAATCAAGCGATCCCGCTCATTGGGGAGCAGCGCATCATTCCCTACCCCACTCCACGCATGCTCGGCCGGCACGCCAATCTCTCCAATGCGCTGCACCAACTCCTGAAGCACAAGGTCCCTCACCTCCTTGTCGTGCGGAGCCCACTCCAAAGGTCCGTCTAAAACAAAGCGCTGAGTCGTCAACCCTTGCCGGCGCAGTCCGACCAGATGGCCAAACACTTGATACGGTGTCAGCTCGGATGGAAGGAGTGGCAAGTGCATGCGATGAGCATGAGCGTTAAGCGCGTCACGCCGCTCGGTGAGCTGCTCAATGATGGGTTTGGTGTTCTCCCGCTTGGGATCGCCAAGGCTGAGCGTTTGACGGAGCTCTTCCAGCAATGTTCGCTTATTGGCTTTGTTGCTGTGCAGTTCCAGGCACGCCACGCCGACACCGACATGATCCAAGCGGCGCTTCACGACTTCCAACGCGGCCATCTTCTCCGCAACGAAGAGCACCTTCTTCTTCTCAGCAATGGCGGCAGAGATGATGTTTGCGATCGTCTGAGACTTGCCCGTTCCCGGTGGCCCTTGCACCAGGATGCTGTTGCCCTGCAGAACGTCATGGACAACAAGTGCCTGTGACGAGTCACAGTCGACAACGTGAAGCATCTTCTCGATAGAGATGATTTCATCGACGTTTGCGTCTTCGCTAGTGATTTCTGCGCCGGGGAACCCATCGGTCACCACGCCACGAAGAGACGCAATCGCCTGCATGCCGCCAGAGCTCTCCCACACCGCCGGATCCAGGTCGCGATACATCATGAACTTGGCGAAGGAGAACAAGCCGAGAACAGCATCATTGGGGCAGACATCCCATCCGATGCGTCCTTCCGCCATCTCCTTCACAGAACCGATATACGCATCGATATCTAGGGTTTCGAATTCCTCAATGTTCGGCAGACGCAAGCCAAACTCGCGCTGCAAGAATAACTGAAGAGAGAGGTTCGCCTGGATGTCATCCCCGGACCACTTCAGGTGGAACTTCTCACCCGCCGTGCTGCGTTCGAGCTGGACAGGGATTAGAACCAATGGCGCATAGCGATCAGTCTGCGGCGTAGACGTAGCACGCCACTTTAGATAGCCAACTGCAAGGTAGAGAACATTGACGCCCTGCTCTTCTTGTAGGGTTCTGGAATCTGTGTAGAGATCCAGCAAGCGCTTCTGCAACCCTGACGAGGTCAGCCTGGTCGACAGGTTGGCATCCCAGTGACTCAGGACGCGCCCTTCTTCGTCCAACTCAAAGTCAGGCTGCTCAACCAGTGTGGGGTCTTCGAGCTCCTCTTCAAGATAGGTAATAGACTCAGATGGCAGATCGCTCAGATCCAAGTCTTCATCTTGCCCTTGCAGGGAAGGGTCTTGCTTGCCTGGAATGAAGGTGAAGCGCTTGCCGTCCACGACCAAGGTTTGATACATGGCCTTGGCGAGTTCGTTTACGACCTCAATGGTGCGAGCACGGCCGCTACGCGGCGTATGAAGAAGCCGATTGCGCGTAGACAAATCCAAGAGCTCAAGCCTGGCCCTCTCGATCTTGTCCTTCAGCGTTCCGCCTCCCCGAAGGGAGGAAGTCTCTTCCGTGCTTTGCACTGACACCTGATCCATCGCAATCCCTTCTGTGGAAAGGGGCGGAGGTGCCAACCAAATGCAGCGGTCGAAGTGCGCCGCCCCGAACGGCCCACCCCTATAATGCGCGCAACGCCTCGTGCAATCCATACCGGGGCAAGCTGCCAGCGGGGGCATATGGGCGAGCTTCGGAGCACCGAAATTTACTGGGTCGTGTCCAGCTACATCGGCGTGGAAGGCGGCTACCTTGGCGATTTCACCTACCGGACCCACAAAGAGTTCTACAGCGCTTACTGCGACGTGGACCTTGACCCAGAGGCTTTCCCTGGCAATACGACTCGCGAGCGCTTCATCGCGGTCTTGACGGCGGCACCTGCGCTCACACAAGCAGCGATCTTGCGCGGGATAGCAAGAAAATATCCTCCGGGAACCGAACACCAGCGGACCACCTCCGCTTATCAAAAGCTTCTCGCGCTGGCAAAGCGCTGCGCCGACGGCCTATCGGTAGAGGCCGTCAGCCCGCAAATCAGTAGCGAGCTGTTGCAGCGCGCCTTGACCGATGCGACAACATTGATCGGCACGAGTGGCCCAACGCATGCGGTAGACCGCGTGCACACCGCGATGCACGCTTACCTCAAAGCAGTCTGTAGAGCCCAGGGCATCGAGATTCCGCTCGGCGCAACGATCACAAATCTATTCAAGTTGTTGCGGCAACAACACCCTCGCCTCAGTGATCTTGGCCCACAGCCCGACACCATGACCAAAGTGCTCACGTCCCTGAGCAATGTCATGGATTGCCTCAATCCAGCTCGAAACAACGCAAGCTTGGCTCACGCGAACGATGAGCTGCTTGAGCGCGATGAGGCGTGCCTGGTCATCAATTCTGCACGCACGATTTTTCAATACCTGGATGCGAAGCTTCGCTAACGACCAAGTAGAAATTCTCGCCGGCTGTCGTCCTCGCATGCCGCTGTGATAGCGACAGGACCGTGGCAACTGCAGAAGCTGGTCAGGCAGAAGCGTTTGCTTCACGGATGTTACGACCTCGACGCATTTACCTAACAATCGCCAGCACATGGAGCTTGGTCACAACTTGGCCAATCCGCGGTTGACCCCGGCGGCGCTCTGTTAGATACCTGTGATCACCGCGTGCCACTCAGTGGCAAAGGGGCGCGGTGGCTGTATCCCCCACCACACTGGCCAACCGAGCCAGCTCTCGCTGTCTGCTTCACCTCCGTCAACTCGCGCGTCCTTCAACAGGCAACGGCCTCGTTCCGTGCCCGCGGGGTTCGTGCGTCCCCAAAAAACACATGGAGATGTGCCGCTATGCGATTCCGGATCTTCCTTGCCGTATTCCTGCTCACCACGTTCAGCGCTGCTGCCCAGGCCCAGGTCGTCACCCTCAACAAGGGTGGCTACACCCTGACCTACGACTGCACCGCCCACACGGCCACGCGCTACGAATACTCGCTCAACGCGGACACCGGCTCCGCGGCTCGCCCTTCTGACTTCAACCTCGACACCACACTGCCCAGCGGCTGCGGCGGCCAGACCTCCACCAAGTCCTACGCCAGCGTGCGCTCGGGTTACGACCGCGGCCACCTGGTCACGTCCAACCACATGGACTACAACGCGACCTACATCGTTCGCGCCAACCTGATGTCCAACATCGTGCCGCAGGTGTCTGGCTTCAATCAGGGGATCTGGGTGCAGGCCGAGAACGTGGCCGAGTGCTACCGCGACATCAAGCCGGTGAAGGTCTACGGCGGCGTGGTCTTCGGCGACACGTCGAACGACTATTTCCTATCCAGCCACGGCATCCGGACACCGGAATACTTTTGGAAAACGATCATCACCACTGACCCGAGCACCGGTGCTGAGAAGGCCATCAGCTGGATCATCCCGAACGAAACCGGCTTGGGCAGCCTGGACGACTACATCGTCTCGATCGCCGATCTGGAAGAGCTCATCGGCGCCAGCAATGTCGGCATCACGGCATCGGCTACGGTGAAGAACATGCTGCCGAGCTCGACGTGGGCGCTGCCGAGCAACTGCGACCTGAGCTGATCACGCGCCGGCGCAACACACTCCCTCCAAAGCCCCAGGTCACCTGGGGCTTTCTTTTGGCAGGCTTGCCGCGGCCAGGCAGCAACCTAGAGGCAAGCCTGGGCCTCTAGGTAGGCGACCCCACTGGATAGCGCCCTCAGGACGCCAACTCAGCTGGCCGGATCATCCTTGAGCACGAGTAGCGGCTGGGCCGCAGCCGAGCCAATTGGCAGGCGGGATTCGGCGCCCGGGGTCACGACGATGACCGTGATGACGTCGTCCTGCAGCGAGTTGATTTGAACGAACTTGAGGCCGGCCTTCTCGAAGGTGTAAGCCTTGAAGAGTGGCGACAGGCTGACGTTTTTCTTGCCAGGCGGCACGCGCTCCCCCATGCCCTCGATAACGTCGGCTGGGTTCATCACCTGGTCTGCTGCCTTGGCGACCGGAGAGAGGCCAGCTGCCAGCCCGGCCAATCCAAGCAATGCGCCGGAGAGGGTTTTCATCGTTCATTCCTTGACGAGAAAGCGTCGCCAAAACGCTACTGCTGGCCAGATGGGTGCGCAAGCGCAAGCCCCATGGCCGCTCAAAACGTCTACGAAGATAGACAAATGTGTGCCGGACGGCGGCCCTTGTTACGGCATTTCCAGCTTCCCCTAGACGCAAAAAGCAAAAGGCCTCGCATTCGAGGCCCCTGGTTGTCGACGTCTGAGTGAAGGATTCCTGCCCCTTCCTGTAGTGCTTTCACGCGAGGGACGCGATGGCGTTTTCAGAAAGGCTGGCCCGCGCCAGGACTGATGCCGCTCCAATCGCTTCGGGAGCTGGCTTTAAACAAACAACAACTTCGAGGAATGCAGCGATGTGGCAATACGACGACGATGAGGGCTTGTGGACCGACCAGGACACGGGCTACTCCTACAATCCGATCGATGACAACTTCATGGAGGGCGAGGACATCATCGCATTGGATGACGTGCCATTGGCAGTTAGACAGGCACTGGAAACCACCGCGGACAACGCCATCAAGCGGATCATCAGCGGCGCCAATCCAATCCTTCAACGCGGTGAGGTGGCGTTCACTGACGAGTTCGAGCAAGACCAAGAGGTGGTAGGCATTGAGCTGGAGGCGGCGACGGTGTTCGGGAGCGTTGGCGCCGGGCCGTGCCTTATCGTATTCGCCACGGGCCAGAACGCCGATGGGAATGGCGTCTACGCGAATGGAGCACATCGCGACAATGCCTTCCTGCTGGGCGAGGAATTCTTGGACGAAATGAGCGCTGACATTTCGGGTGCACCAACTTTCTACGTGCTCGGCGGGGAAGTCGGCAGCCACACGGGCGTCGACGGTGCCACCATGGACTATTCTCGTTACTACCCCTTCTTCCTCGCCTGCAAGCAGTCCAACGTCGTGTTTGGCGGCGTGACGTTTCCTTCCAATCCTACGGCCGATGACTCTACGTCAGCAGCGCTCACCCTAGTGAACGGCGCCCCGCAGGTCGGCTACTGGCTTTGACACAGATCCCTGCCTAGCCAAGGAGCCCTTAGGCACAAAAAGCAAAGGCCTCGCATGCGAGGCCTTTGGTCGTCGGCGCTTGAGTGGAGGTTCTGGCCCCCGTCCCCCAGCCATGGTGGGTGAAGTGGCCTGACGACGGAGACAGGTTGACACGAGGAATTCGGACACACGATCAGTTGAGCGCCCGTTACGGCGTCAGAAAACCCCGCAGAGACCATGCCTATAGAAGGACACGGATTAAATAAAGCCTCAATCCTTCTTTACAACATAATTCCCAAACAAATATGACGCAAGTGCTGCAACATCGACAAAAGCGATGATGCACAATAAACCAATGACCGGCCTGTAGACCCTAAATCCCGCAAAATACTCTACAGCCCAACAAAGCAAAAGACTAATATACGCAAAGATGAATATTAAAAAACCTGATATAAGATTTTTATCAGACCTTATTCTTCTCCAGTCTATTTTGTGCACCATAGTATCCTTGTCTCACATTGTTGAAGTCCGCCGGAAACCTGAGATCCTATGCCGGCGTTAATCCCAGCCGAGACGCTTCCATCACGCGCCATCTCAACGGACCCTTTAGCTCCCGCACCCTCCATCGCCCCCACTTGCAGCTGCATTGACTTACTTCTGCCTTCTGATAAACCACCAGTACCACAGGAAACCCCCGCAGTACCACCTAGGCCGCCAATGAAACCACCTGCCACTGGAGAAGTCCCGCAGCCTTTCACATACAAACACATTTTTCCAGTCGTATCGACGACAAATCCCCCTTCACCACCGCCTCCCACTGCGAAATTACCGTAAGAAATTCCCAAGCCGGCCTGTAAGTTAAAATCACCCTTATACCCATGCTCCTGGGATTCACGCCACCTATCTCTCTGCTCACCTGGGGGAAAAGACCACCAGCCTGGTGCTTCCAGTCCGTAAAAATCTGCCGAATAGATAGGATTCAGATTGACATAAGCATACGTGCTAATGCCACCACCCAGGCCCAATGGATCACTCTGCCCATATCGCCCACTGCCCGTATCGTAGTCCCGGAAATAGTTCTGATTGAGCCCCGTCGCACTATCGTAGCGCTGCCCTGGGAAGCGCATCCCGAACACGAACGCCGTCCCATCGCGATCCGCATCCTGGTCGGGGGGCGTGTTGCCGAAGGCCTCGCCCTTGATGTCCCAGGTCCAGATCGCCACATCGCGCACCGGGTCGATGACCGTCCGCGGCGCACCCAGATGGTCAGGCTGCACATAGTTCAAGGCAGTGCCGACCAGCACGCCCACCGGCAGGTCGTCGAGCCAGATGGCTTGCTGGAGCGCCTTGCCGTTGCTGTCGTAGTCGCCCAGCCAGTGGCCGGCTTCGTCGTAGAGCGTGTAGGTGTTGGTCGTGCCGAGGAAGCGGCGCACCTGTTCGCCGCGGTCGTTGTAGCGATACTCCATCGCCAGCGTGCCGCTGCGCTTGGCCTGGCTCAGGCGTCCGGTCGCGTCGTAGGCGAACTCGCGTGCCGTGCCGTCGATGGCCGTGGTGTTGCCCGCGGCGTCGTAGCTGCGCGCGGCGCCGGCCACGCTCGCCAGGCGATGGCTGTCGGTCGGGTAGCCGTAGGTCTGGGTGCTGCCGTTGACTTGGGCGCTGAGCCGGTTGCCGGTGGCGTCGTAGCTGTAGCCGTCGATCACCGTGCCGGTCGGACCATCCTTGAAGGCGGTCAGGCGGCTGAGGGTGTCGTAGCCCAGGCTGACCACGGGCGCTGTATTGCCCGGCGCAGTCAGCGCTGTGAGGTTGCCGACCGGGTCGAAGGCGAAGCCGATGTTGAGGCCGTCGCTGCGGCTGTCCTGGATCGCCAGCGGGCGGTAGTCCTGGTCGAGCACGCGCTGCAGCGGCCGGCCGTTGCCGTAGGACCAGCCGGCGCTGGGGCCGAACGGGTAATAGGTGGCGCCGCCGAGTAGCTTCTGCCTGGTGCCGCCTGCGACCGTGACGCCCACTTCCGTCGCCTGCCCCAGCGCGTTGCGCACGTAGTCCACTACCGCGCCGTCCGGATACGTCACCCGGCTCAGGCGGCCGCCCTTGGTGTAGGCGTAGCGCAGCGCGAACGCCTTGCCGTTGGTGGTCTGCACCTTGCGCACGACGCGTCCGAACCGGTCATAGCAATACTGGGTCGTGCCACTGCCGTCCTGCAGCTTGCTCAAGCGCCCCAGCGCAAATGTTTCCCCGGCCGCGCACACGTTCTGGCTGGCATCGTAGGTGTAGGTCGCGATCAGCGCCTTGTCGGCGTAGGTCGCCTTGGCCAGGCGGCCGAGCACGTCGAAGACGTAGTTGGTCTTGGTGCCGCGCGCGTCGGTCTGGGTCGCGAGGTTACCGGCGCTGTTGTAGGTGTAGCTGGTCACGCCGGTGTCGGGGCTGGTCAGTTTCAGCACGTCGCCAAACCCGTTGTATTGGTAGCTCGTTGCCAGGCCCTTGGGGTCCGTAACCTTGGTGGTGCGGTCCAGCGCGTCGTAGTCGAACTGGGTCTTCGCAGCGATGCCGCCGACATCCTGCTGGGTCTGCTTGACCCGGTCCAGCGGGTCGTAGTCGGTCTGCGTCTTCCGCTTGAGTGCGTCGGTGACCAACTGCACGTTGCCGTTGAGGTCGTAGCTGAAGTCGGTGGGATCGGCCTCGGCGGTGGCCTGGGTCGCCAGCTGGCCGAGCTTGTTGTAGATCCGCGACAGCGTGTGCTTGAGCGTGCCGGACGCGTCCTTGGTGTCTTCCTTGGCCCGGTTGCCGGAGGCGTCCAGCGTGTAGTGGATGCTGTTGCCGGCGCCATCGGTGACGTCGGTCAGGCGGTGCGCGGCGTCGTAGCCGTAGGTGACGACCGTGCCGTCCGGATCGGTGACCTTGCTGACGTTGCCGACCGCATCGTAGGCGACGAGCGTGGCCTGGTCCTGGTCCGACGGCGTGCCGTCGGCATTCGCGCGCAACGTGCTCGATGCCGCCCAGCCGCGCGGGGTGTAGGCGAGGTCGCGGATCAGGCCATTGGCGTCCTGGGTGCGCGTCGGGCGGCCGTTGCGGTCGTAGGCCACATAGGTGGTGGCGCGGCCCAGCGCATCGACCACTTGATACAGGTCCCCGGCGCGATGGCAGGCGCCGCCGGCATTGGCGCAGCCGGATTCGTCGGCGGTCAGGTAGTAGCGGTAGGTGGTGGTATCGGCCACGTCGGTGCGCGGGCCGTCCTGGCTCAGCACCAGGCCGATCTGCGGGCACTGCGTGCCATCGACGGTATCGCAGTAACTGGTGAGCCACTGGCGCACGCCGGCCGGCGCCTTGGCCGCGCTGCCGCAGCTGTAGCTCATGGCCGCGGACACGGCTGGATCCACCTGGCAACGCGCCGTTTGCTGGCCGCGTGCGTTGTAGGCCCCGGCCGACTTGGCGGCCGTGGCGCCAGCGGCGTCGAGCACGATGCGGGTCAGCGGCACGCGCAGACTGGCGTTCCAGGTGGTGTTGGTCGTGCGTTGCTGCGCGGTGCCGGATGCATCGATCTGCTGGGTCAGCAGGCCGCCCGCCGCATAGGTCGTCTTGGTGACCGTGCCCTTGAAGTCGGTCACCGACGCCGGGTAGCCGCTGGCATCGTAGGTCAGCGACTTCCACGGCTGGTTGCATTGTTCGCCGCACGCCGTGCCAGCGCCGGTTGGCCTTAAAGCACCGTAACCACTATCGGTATAGCTCAGGTAGACCTGGGTTCCCAGTGGGGACGTCACCGTCGCCGGAATGCCCCAGTTGGAGGTGGATGCGGAATACGCCACCTGCGTCGTATCGACATTGCCGGCGAAGCTGGAGGAAATCGCTTTGCCATTGCTGGCATAGCCGGTGCTTTCGAAGCGCACGCCCTTCTCGTCGACGACGCCGGTCAGCGCGGTCGGCAGGTTCGCATTCGAGGTGAGCGACGGCTCGTTATATACGTATTGGCGCGTCTTGCCGTCCGGATACTGCACGGAGGTCAGGTTGCCGGTGCTGTCATAGCCGTAGGTCAGCGTGCCGCCATCGGGCAAGGTGACCGTGCTCAGACGATTGTTGCTGTCGTAGGCGAAGCCCAGCGAGCGGCCGCCGGCGTCGGTGACTTGCTGCAGCAGGTTGGGCGGGGTCTTGGTGCCGGACACCACCGGCGGATCGCTGTAAGTCAGCGTCAAGACCGTTTGGCCCATGCGATCGAAGACCGAGCGCAACAATCCCGCGGCGTCGTAGATCTCCGTCTGTTGGGTGGCGGCAACTACCAGGGAGTAACCGAGCAACACACCAGCGCCGTCGCGGCGCTCGGTCAACGTGTCGGCAATGTCCGGGTCGGGCGCCCACACGCCGTTGCTGGGACGAAACCGCTCTACACCACCATCGGGACGCTGGACATCGATCCGGCTTCCACCGTTTGCTACACCTGAGATCATCAGGTCTAGCCTGCGCTCGAAAGAGTGACGCCACTGGTTACCCAGCGTCACAGCGGTCACGAAGGTCTTGCTGTTGTAGAAGCGGCGCAGGGTCAGCCAAGTCGGCGAGTCGTAGTCGGTGTCCTGGCGGAACATGTTGCCGGTAGCGGTGTTGATCGGATCGCCTTCAAAGGCACTTCCCCGATGCGCACCGCCTTGCTTCAGCGCGGCATTGCCACTGCTGCCATGCGGGCCGGTGTTGTCGCCGGCCTGACCCAGCCCACCAGTGCACATGGTGTTGCAGCTGCCGGTGTTCTTGACCGGTTGACCCTGGCCTGAAATTTTGTCGTTGGCGTAGACATTGCCCCACCAATACCCGTTGCGATACACCTTTGCAGCGGTATAGCCGTCGCTATAAGACGCGGTGAATACAGGTGGATCGACACATCCGTTGGGCCCCGAATCGCACAGCCGCATGGCGCCATCGATGATGAACTGGATTGCAGCGCTTACGGTCGGAAACGACTGCGAACCGCTGGTGGAATCAGATGTATAAGGCGGGCCGTATTGCGTCTGTGGCGCCGCATAGGTCAGCGGCGAAACCAGCACGCCGGCAAGCAGCAACAGGCAGGCCACGCCGATACGGCGGCAGAGGCGAACGTGGGGGTTCGACATAGCGTCATCCTTGAGCTTCGATTGAGTTGTGGTGCCGGCAGCCGCAGCATCCAGCTCCTTGGCGGCGCCAATCTTAACGGTCTTTGTTGCAAATTCTGAGACAGGCGTAGGATTTTTTAGCCTGTGAGATCCCCGCCTGACGACCAAGCGCCAAGCGGCCCTGCATCGACCTACTCGGCGTTGCCTTGCCCACGCTGACGAGTTCAGGGGCGGTCCGAGGATCCCAATCCATCGGACACCCCATATCCACGTTGCTGATCAGCCCGGATACTTCGGAAACTTCTCGTCCGGGTGACTGGCCTTCCACTGCTTGTAGGCAGCGGTGCCCTCCCATGCCGTGAAGGCGCGCGGGGGACGACCCCGGCCGCTCCAGGTCTCGTGGGTATGAGGCAACCAATACTTGGGGGCGACTTCCTTCTTGGCCTGGGTCGGAGCAGCCTTGCGGCCACGGCCTGGGCTGCTGGCGCCAATGGCCACCGCCAGCTCGGCCTTCTGCTTCGGGGTGAAGTAGTCGCTGTATTGGCTCAGCAGGCTCGTTATTTCCGCGACAGCGGCGGCGGCCTGTTCTTGGCGAAGAGCCTGCTCCTGCTCTTCAAGCTTGCGGAGTTCCTCTTCGATCTTGGCCTTGGCAGAGGTGATCGACTCCAGGGTTTTCTTACTCATTCAGCGCATCGCCTGTTAGGAACATGGGTCTTATCCCGGAGGCCAAGAGTTTAAAGGAGTTGGCCATCAGCCCTCCATAGGCACGCTGACGGCCGTCTAGTGGTTCAGCACCCAAACCCTATGGGGCGCCGAAACAGGAGTCCAACTTCTTCCGTGAGCTCGGAAGTCTTGACCGATAAGGCGCCTTGATGATTGCTATCAAGCCTAACGTCGACGGCAGGACAGCACATAAGTCAGCGGCATCGCTCCCCATCTATACGCCTAACAGCCGAGCCGGGAAGCGGCCTAGCCTATTCAAACGCAGGGCCAGCTAGGAAACCAGGGCGGCGCTGAATTCTGCTGAGCAAGAAGCCCCTCTTTTCTGCTGAGTCGTGGAAATCGGAGTCTGGAGCAGCCAGACGGCCTCGACCACGGAGACCTTTCGCATTTGCTTCGACGGCGCAATGACCTAGGCCGATGCCAGGGCAAGACAGAAGTGCTTAACGGCGCAGCTTTGTGGAAGGGCGATGTCTACAAAAATAGACAGATGGATTAAGAGCTGCAGCTTTCACCAAAAAAGCCGCCGATGATGTGACGGTCGAAGATAAAGACAAAAGCTTCTCTCGCAAGGTCCATGGTCGACGCAGCCACCTTTACGCAATAAATTTTACTAGTTCATCGAACAAAGCGACAAACCTCCTGGAGATAGCGCTCAACAACTTACCATATCAAACACATCCACAAATAAATTATACAAAACAGATGGACGCCAGCAATGACAAAACAAGCAGATGACACCCTACTATCCAAAGCTCTCCAAAACCCAAAGGCAACCAATAGCGTAATTGCGGCATCTGGGGCAATTTTTCTACTGTGCTACGCATTACTAGCAGCAACCAATAAGCCTTTATCAATTTTCAACATTTTCTCCATATCCGAAACAGGAATCAAAGTCGTTGCCATATTCATGAAAGAAGTCGGACTCGCAGCCATGGTGGCGGTCATCATTAACTTCTCGATTGAAGCCTTCAACAGAAAACGGCACGAAAAAGAAAAACGGGATCTCATCGAGACAATCAACTCTGCGCACTCCGATCAACGAGAAGCACAAATAAAGGCAATCAATGAAAAAATATTTCAGACTGTATACGAAAGAAATATACCAAGCAATTTCTTTAAAGCCATCGAGGAGCAGATGCTTAGAAGCAACTTCTTGAGAATGGACAGCATTTACGTTTTACGCCTGGAGCCCTACGACGCGAACAACGCAAAAATAGTATTTAGGCACTCATACAAAATCAAAAACATGAATTCAACAGCCATAACATACCCAATGGCAGTTGGTTTTGACGTAATGAAATCATTAGGCGATGAACACAAAGTAACTAAATTCAAAGCAGGGACCACCGAATTAATCGGAGATGAATTAAACGCCATAAAACAAGACAAAACGGAGATGCACCAGTGGTGGAGCATTAAACTTGATCATCTCGTCGAACCTGAAGATATTATTGACTGCGTAGTGGAGTTCATTCGCATCAGCCCAAGAACAGGCAAAGAGGCTATTTGCAGCATGCTTCCTACTGATAAGATGTCCGTTCAGGTCTATGACAGAGATCGCAGCTTCTCTGTTCGTGCGATGACCCTGCACCCACGCCCTGAGATAGTCAAACAGATCGACGAAGAAGGGGGAATCTATCACTGGGAATTAGATGGAGCACTCTTCCCGGGGCAGGGGTTTCTGATAGATTGGGTGCCGCGCGTTTAGCAGGCAGCATGAAGCTTAGGCTTTGGTCTTCACACCAGGGCTTGACATTTGCTACTAGCCATGAAACGCTTTTGTTACATACCAATGGAGTGAGCAGCCATGAGAGACATCGTCAAAAGCTGACCGGCAGGCCTTTCTTTGCGACTACTGTCACAGAGAAGCAGGTCCAGCCTGACATCTCCAATCCACCACTGGGCCCTAAGGGCCCAGTGTCGTTTCAGGCATTCCATTGATTCTCTTGCCTTTTCATCCAAGATGAATAGAAGGCACCCTCTCACCCGGCGCTGATACTCCAGAAGTGTCGAGCAGTTTTTTGCCAACAGCCCACCCCAACACTGGATGGCAAGCTGCCGCCAATTGCCAGCGAAACTAACGCTCGAACTCAATCGTCAAGGTGTTACCTATGGTGTTCGTTGAGCTCGCCCCAGCGGTCCCATCCGCCACCTTTAATGCCGATAATGTCCAAGTGAATTCACCCGACCAGTCCGTGCTGTAGTTCAAATCAAGGGTGAATCTAGCGCTGTTCAGCATCAGAGCAGGCGCAAGGTTCTTGCTTGGCTGAAAATCGGCCATTAAACCCGGCGTAGCGCCTTTAGGCCCCGTTACTCGCATCACGGCCGGAGTCAGCCCACTTATCTTGGCCGCCCTATCCGCCGCTTGTTTAACTGCCCGAGCAACCGCGCTCATTCCCTCGTCCTCGGCCGCCGCTGCCACCCTCGCCGCTGCCGCCTCCTGTGGAAGGACTGCTGCGTCAAGGACGGCAGTGAGAGCATTGGACAGCTGAAGGTATAGACCATCGTCACCGCTTGTGTATGGAATAGCATGGTCCACATCCGCAGCCGCAGGCATAGGCACCATGACAATTTCGTAAGAGCTTGCGCGTTCATATACCCTGGCATACTTCGCTGAAAGTAGCTTTAATGATGCTCCAGCACCGGCAGTCCGAACCGTGGTCGCTGCAAACCTAAATGTGGCAGACCTAATTCTAAGCGGCCCGATTCTCTTGACCTCTGCGCAGATCTTCGGCGTGCTCGCGCCAGCATCGCACTGGGCATGCGCTCGTGTTAGGAAATCCCTGCAAAGCTCGACCGCCGCTGGTCCGCTAGCATTGTTGCACTCATGGCGAGCCTCTTTGACAAGTTGCGGGCATTTGAGGTCATAATCCACTTGAGCTCGCTTCGTCTCCTCGGCGCACTTGGCGTCCGCGAACTTGTAAGCTTCCCCAGAATCAAATGCCGAATGATTGCCGGACGCGTCGAGTGCCCGTTGCAAAGAAGCAATAACCATCGGCACGCTGGCTGCATTTCTTCCCACATCCACTGGCCCGTTCTTGGTATTAAAGAGCGTGCAACCGGATAAAAGACCGAGCGCAATCGCGGCAACAATAGCCTTAATTCCTTTCATGGCATTCCCCTGATGGTGCCACCGTGGCACAGAGATAAGGTAGCTACACTTAACCCGGCCTGCTATAAGCTGCGCGCAGCATTCCGACCAACGGCGAATTAACCTTGGCCGGCGCACGGCTCTCCCAACTACTGCCGAGGTGCACAACTACTAGGGATCCCTCCTTCCCTCCGCTGCTGCTGCTGAATTGATTCGCAAATGGAAGGCGGCCGACTACCGCAGTGCGACTACGCTCCGCCCGCCTTAGCCTTCATCTACACGGACCCGCGAAGCGTTGGTCGAAAAATTTGCATGGGAAGAGCAGTGGCGGCGCAACCATAACTCCAAGCAACTTACGGGGCCGTCGGGAGCCAAATCTCGTGCTTCGCTACAATAAGTCAACCCTGAGTTTAACGATCCCCGAGAGAATTACAGTCCACCACCCACACCAGCGCCGGATGACAAGCCTTGGCCAGCATCCTTGGACTGAACTCCGTCTCATACGCATGGGCATGCTCCTGCCGGTCCGACAGCTCATGCCCGGTGTATTCCTCCCGCATCTCCCGGTGGACCCCAGCCGCCTTCAGCGCGCCGATGACGGTGTCCCGAAAGCTGTGGTGCCCCACCCTGCCGCCACCGCGCGCCTTGATGCCCAGCTTCACCAGGTAGCGTGAGAAGGCGTGTTGGGTGCGACCAGCTGGGCCGTTCTTGGCGTCGAAGCTGAGCTCGGGGAAGAGCTTGGTCTCGCCAGCGGCCTTGAGCCGCTCCACGCGCTCCCACAAGCCCAGCTTGATGAGGTCCGGGTGCACGGGTGTCTTCCGATCGCTGGCATCGGTCTTGAGGCTCTTGTCCTCGCCCATCCAGGTGAAGTGGAAGATGGGGATGCCGTCTTCCTCTCGGCAGTCCTCCAGTTCCAGCCTAGCCACCTCATTGGAGCGCGCGCCGGTGTAGAGCAGGATGAGCGGGAGCCACCGCGCCGCGTCGCCCTTCAGCTGCTTGAAGTTCTCCGGGTCGAAGATGCGCTTGACCTGATCCGGGGTGAAGGCCTGCGAGCCATGGCTCTTCGCCCGCTGCTTCTTCAGCTGCTTGGGCACGGAGGCGTGCCCGGAAGCCGGGTTGTCGCCCTGCGGGTAGTGCCCGGCCGTCTGCGCCCACTTGATGAAATCCGCGCAGGCCGAGAAACGGTTGGTGATGTAGGTGATGACCCGCTTCTGCGCGGTCTCGTGCAGGAACCACTCTGAGAAGTCGGTCCGCGTCAGTTCCTTCAACATCACCGACTGCTTGCCTTTGCCCTTGCGCTGGCTCGCCACGAAGGCTTCCAGGTCCTTCAGGGCCCGGGTTTTCTGAACGATGGTCTTGGCGGTGTTCTTGCCCTGGATGCTGACCAGATACTTGTCGCGCGCATCTGCGAGGGTCAGGCCGACAGGGCGAGCCTCACCGATGGGCTTGACGACCCTGCGCGGCGGGAACGGTGTAGACGACGGCACGGGCACCGCGTGCTGCTCCGCCAGCTTCTGGAACAACGACAAGTCGTTCTGGTCGTTGATCTCCACCTGCCCGAACGAGGCCCCGCCCGGCAGCTTCACGTCCTTGAGGATCAGCTCCAGGGACGACGTGCCCTCCAGGCTCCTCAAGAGCTCATCCAGCTCCGATCCCATGCTGCCGTTCCTGATGGCTGCGAAGGCTCGAGCATAGCGCTGCTGCATCAGCAACGCGTAGCCAAGCGCCGCGCGATCGCACGTCGTGCCGGTGCTGCGCTTGACGACCTTGCGCCCGAAGCGCGCCTGCAGATCCGCAGGAATGCGCAAACGAACGTAGTAGCGGCCGGTCTCGCCGCGCGTGAGGTAGTGCGCTACTCGCATGGAAGTGTCCAAGCGAGTGTCCAAGGTGGTGAAAAAGAAAAACGCCCGCAAATCGTTGATTTGCGGGCGTTTCCTTGACACTGGCGGAGTGAGAGGGATTCGAACCCTCGATAGAGCTTTTGACCCTATACTCCCTTAGCAGGGGAGCCCCTTCAGCCGCTCGGGCATCACTCCGGATCTAGACGCTGCGGATATTCCGCGACCGGGCGCGAAGGATACCGGTTTGTAGGGTCTCAGGTAAACCCTTTCCGCGCATCAATCGGAAGATTGGTCGCCGTGACCGCCACCGTGCGAGGTGGGCTCGTCGCCGCGCTGGATGCGCTGGTAGATTTCTTCGCGGTGCACCGCGACGTCCTTGGGTGCGGTGATGCCGATGCGCACTTGATTGCCCTTGACCCCAAGCACCGTCACGGTGACCGAATCGCCGATCATCAAGGTTTCGCCTACCCGGCGAGTCAGGATCAACATTTTTAAAATTCTCCAGGGAACCGGTGATTCCCACCGGTACGGCGTCCCGGCACGGGGCGCCCCATAACGAAAGGGAAAAGAAGATCGATGTTAAGGGAAGCCGCGCCCTGCCAGCAAGGCGGTGCGACTTCGTGTTCAGGGGAGATGTTGCTTGACCCAGGCAGACACGCCTTCAAGCGCAAGGGCAAGGGCGGGCCCGTCCTCGCCACCACCCTGGGCGAGGTCCGGGCGGCCGCCGCCCTTGCCCGAGATCTGACCGGCGATATGGCTCAACAGTTCCCCGGCCTTGACCCGGCCCGTTGGGCTTCCGTTCACCCCGGCGACCAGGGCCGCCTTGCCCTCGCTGGCCCCGGCCAGCACGATCACGCTGTCGCCCAACTGCTGCTTCAGGCGGTCCATCGCCTCGCGCAAGGCCTTGGCGTCGAAGCCTTCCAGGCGCACCGCGAGTACCTTCACCCCGGCCACCTCGACCGCCGCGGCGGCCAGGTCGGCGGTGGCGCCGGAGGCCAGCTTGGCCTTCAGCGCCTCCAGTTCGCGTTCCAGGCGCTTGTGCTTGTCGCCCAGCTGGCGGATCTTGTCGACCACGTCGCTGGCGCTGCCGCCGACCAGCTCGGCCGCCTCGCGCAGCTTGGCCTCTTCGGCCGCCACATGGTCCAGGGCGCCCTGCCCGGTCACCGCCTCGATGCGGCGCACGCCGGCGGACACGCCGCCCTCGCTGGTGATCTTGAACAGGCCGATATCGCCGGTACGCGACACATGCGTGCCGCCGCACAGTTCGGTGGAATAGTCGCCCATCTTCAGCACGCGCACGCGTTCGCCGTATTTCTCGCCGAACAGCGCCATCGCGCCGAAATCCAGCGCTTCCTGCATGCCCATGTGGTGCACTTCGACCGCATGGTTGGCGCGCACCTGCGCGTTGACCTTGCGCTCGACCACGGCAAGCTCTTCGGCGCTCAGCGGCTGGAAGTGCGAGAAGTCGAAGCGCAGCCGGTCCGGCGCGACCAGCGAGCCCTTCTGCTGCACATGGGTGCCGAGCACCTCGCGCAGCGCGGCATGCAGCAGGTGCGTGGCGGAATGGTTGAGGATGGTGGCGCCGCGGCGGGCGCTGTCGACCTGCGCCGACAGCGTGGCGCCGACCTGCAGGCGGCCGCTGCGCAGGCGGCCGACATGGCCGTGGAACTGGCCGGCGAACTTCTGCGTCTCCTCGACCTCGAACAGCACGCCGTCCGCGCCCAGCTGGCCCAGGTCGCCGACCTGGCCGCCGGATTCGGCGTAGAACGGCGTGCGATCGAGCAGCACGATCGCCGCATCGCCGGTCTCGATCGACTCGACCGGGCGTCCGTCGCGCAACAGCGCGACCACCTTCAGGCCATCGGCCTGCAGCGCGTCGTAGCCGAGGAACACCGTGGGAACGAGCTGCGCCACCAGGTCGGCCGGCAACGTGGTGCCGCCACCGAACTTGCCGGCCGCGCGCGCGGTCTCGCGCTGGCGCTCCATCGCGCTTTCGAAGCCGGCCATGTCCACGTCCATGCCGCGCTCGCGGGCGATGTCCGCGGTGAGATCCACCGGGAAGCCATAGGTGTCGTACAGGCGGAACGCGTCGGCGCCGGGGATCGTGCCGCTGGCGCGGCCGGCGATCTCGTCGAAGATCTTCATGCCGGCGTCGAGGGTCTCGGCAAAGCGCTCCTCTTCGGCCTGCAACGCGCGTTGCACGGTGGACAGCGCGGCCGGCAGTTCCGGATAGGCCTCGCCCATCAGCCCGGACAGGGTGGCCGCCATCTTGTGGAAGAACGGCTGGCGCACGCCGAGCATCCAGCCATGGCGCAGGGCGCGGCGGATGATCCGGCGCAGCACGTAGCCGCGGCCTTCGTTGGACGGCAGCACGCCGTCGACGATCAGGAACGCGCAGGCGCGGATATGGTCGGCGATCACGCGCAGCGACTTGTTCTCCAGGTCGGCCATGCCGGTCAGCTCGGAGGCGTGGCGGATCAGGGTCTGGAACAGGTCGATCTCGTAGTTGCTGTGCACGTGCTGCAGGATCGCGGCCAGGCGCTCCAGGCCCATGCCGGTATCCACGCACGGCGCCGGCAATGGCACCAGGGTGCCGTCGGGCTGCCGGTCGAACTGCATGAACACCAGGTTCCAGATCTCGATGAAGCGGTCGCCGTCCTCGTCCGGCGAGCCCGGGGGGCCGCCGGCGATATGTGCGCCGTGGTCGTAGAAGATCTCGGTGCACGGGCCGCAGGGACCGGTGTCGGCCATCTGCCAGAAGTTGTCCGAGGCGTACGGCGCGCCCTTGTTGTCGCCGATGCGCACGATCCGCTCCGGCGGCACCCCGATCATGTCGCGCCACAGTTCGTAGGCCTGCTCGTCGGTGTGGTAGACGGTGACCAGCAGGCGCTCCGCAGGCAGCTTCCAGACCTGGGTCAACAGTTCCCAGGCCCAGGCGATCGCCTCTTTCTTGAAGTAGTCGCCGAACGACCAGTTCCCCAGCATCTCGAAGAAGGTGTGATGGCGGGCGGTATAGCCGACCGAATCCAGGTCGTTGTGCTTGCCGCCGGCGCGCAGGCAGCGCTGCACGTCGGCCGCACGCACGTAGCTGCGCTTCTCGGCACCCAGGAACACGTCCTTGAACTGCACCATGCCGGAATTGGTGAACAGCAGCGTCGGATCGTTGCCCGGCACCAGCGGCGCCGACGGAACGATGGTATGGCCCTTCCCGTTGAAGAACTCGAGGAAGTCGCTGCGGATCTGGGAGGTGGAGAATTTGGCGGGTGCGTTCATGGGCTGGCTATAGACGAGCGGACGGATTTCCGGGCGTACCCCCTCAAGATGAGGGCGTGCGGAAACCGGACAAGACAATCCGCCAAGGTTAGCAGGCCCGGCCCGCTCAGTCCTCCGGCTCGTAACGCGTGGCCGCGCGGATGCTGTCGCCGTCGAACCCGCGCCGCGCCAGCAGATCGGCGGCCTTGCGCCGCTGTGGCAGGTCCACCGGGCCGGCCGCGCCGAAGCGCCGCCGCACCAGATCGCGGGCGTTTTCGGTCCAATCGCCCTCGAATGCGGCCATCGCGGTGGCGATGGCCTCGCTGTCCAGGCCGTGGGTGCCCAGTTCGGCGCGGATGTGCAAGGGTCCGTAGCCGGTATTGGCGCGGCTGCGCACCAGCAGTTCGGCGAAGCGACCGTCGTCCTGCCAGCCCTCGCCCGCCAGGCGCTCCACCGCGGCGGCGGCATCATCCGGTTCCACGCCGCGTACCCGCAATTTGCGGGTCAGTTCCTTGCGTGAATGCTCGCGGCGCACCAGCAGGCCCAAGGCCTTCTGCAGCGGCGTCTGCTCCGGCTGCCGGCGGCGCCGGCGCGGTTGCTGTGCTTGTTCGTCGTCACCCATGCAGGCTCACCGCCACGATCATCAATGTGCCGTCCTTGGCACCTGCCCTCCTGGCTTGCTCAAGACTGCCGAGGGAGACGAGCGGCACTGACTCCACCGCTCCCCCGGCAGAAGACCATCACGCCTCGGCGTCTGCGTCGGCGTCCTCGGCTTCGGCCGCGCTCGGCGCGATTTCCGTGGGCTGGAACTTCTCGCGCAGCTCGCTTTCCAGCTTCGCCGCCACCTGCGGGTTGTCGCGCAGGTACTGGCGCGAATTGTCCTTGCCCTGGCCGATGCGCTCGCTGCCGTAGCTGTACCAGGCACCGGCTTTCTCGACCAGCTTGGCTTCCACGCCCATGTCGATCAGCTCGCCTTCGCGGCTGATGCCTTCGCCGTAAAGGATCTCGGTGATGACCTGCTTGAACGGCGGCGCCAGCTTGTTCTTGACCACCTTGATCTTGGTCTGGTTGCCGATGATCTCGTCGCCCTTCTTGATCGCGCCGATGCGGCGGATGTCCAGGCGCACCGAGGCATAGAACTTCAACGCGTTGCCGCCGGTGGTCACTTCCGGGCTCTGGCCCGGCATCATCACGCCGATCTTCATGCGCAGCTGGTTGATGAACACCACCAGCGTGTTGGAGCGCTTGATGTTGCCGGTCAGCTTGCGCAGCGCCTGGCTCATCAGGCGGGCCTGCAGGCCCGGCAGCTGGTCGCCCATCTCGCCTTCGATTTCGGCCTTCGGGGTCAGCGCGGCGACCGAGTCGACCACCACGATGTCGACCGAACCCGAGCGCACCAGCATGTCGGCGATTTCCAGCGCCTGCTCGCCGGTATCCGGCTGCGACAGCAGCAGTTCGTCGACGTTGACGCCGAGCTTGCCGGCATAGATCGGGTCCAGCGCGTGCTCGGCATCGATGAACGCCGCGGTGCCGCCCTTCTTCTGGCACTCGGCGATGGCCTGCAGGGTCAGGGTGGTCTTGCCCGAGGATTCCGGGCCATAGATCTCGACCACGCGGCCCTTCGGCAGGCCGCCGATGCCCAGCGCGATGTCCAGCATCAGCGAGCCGGTCGGAATCACCTCGACGGCTTCGATGATGCGATCGCCCATCCGCATCACCGAGCCCTTGCCGAACTGCTTCTCGATCTGGCTCAGGGCAGCGGCGAGCGCGCGCTTCTTGTTCTCGTCCATTTTGGTGTCCTTCGGAGGTGAGGGTGATTTGCGGGGTAGGTTCAATTTAGCGGCCAGGTATCGCACAGGCTGAGACGGTGTGCGGCGAAGAAAAAATAATCCGTCCGAGCCCGTGTACGACAGCGGCGAATGGCGATGTGCCAGGTCGGAAAAATCCGGCTGGCGGTGTAGTGCATCCCTTGCTCGCGCAAGGCGTTCAACGATTGGGCCGCAGCAGCCCGCAGTACAGGCCTTCGATGGCGAAGTCCTGATCGGGCAGGACCTCGATCGGCGCGTAGTCGGGGTTGCGCGGCAGCAGGCGAATGCGGTCCTTGCCGATCTTCAGCAGCTTGACCGTGATCTCCTCGTCGATCCGCGCCACCACGATCTGCCCGGAACGGGCGTCGCGGGTGCGGTGCACGCCGATCAGGTCGCCGTCGAAGATGCCTTCGTCGCGCATCGAGTCGCCCTGCACCTTCAGCAGGTAGTCCGGCGCCGGCGAGAAGAACACCCGGTCCAGCACCACGAAATCGTCCGAACCGATGTCCGCGCCGATCGGCAGGCCGGCGGCGACCCGCCCCAGCACCGGCAGGCGCAGGATGTCGGCGCTGTCGACCTGCGGCGCCGGCGCCGGTGCGGCGGCGCCGCTCACCAGCCGGATGCCACGCGCCTGGCCGGGCACGCGGCGGATCGCGCCGGCCTGCTCCAGGGCTTCCAGGTGGTATTGCGCGGCGCGCACGCCCTTGAAGCCGAAGGCGCGGGCGATCTCGGTCTGCGAGGGCGGCGCGCCGTCGTGCTCGATACGCTGGGCGATCAGGTCGAGGATCGCTTGCTGGGTTTCGGTCAGTTCCATGGTTAGTAGTAATACTACTAAAAACGGAAATGGGCAACTGTCGCGTGGTCCGCGGCCCCAGCCTTCCTCCGCCGGCGCCGCGCCGCTCCGTTCAGCGGCCGCTGCGCCAGATCGAGATCAGGATCCACACCCCCGACAGCGCCGCGCCGATGAAGCCGCCCACGCCGATCGCCAGCAGCCAGCGGCTGGAGACGCCGCCGACGCTGTTCATGACGATCGAGGAGCCGATGATCAGCGCCGCGGTGACGATGCCCATGGTCAGCCGGTTGGCGGCGCGGTTGACCTGGTCGCCGAAGCCCTTCAGCGAGGTGGTCTCGACATTGAGCTGCAGGCGGCCGCGCCGCGCCGCCTGCAGCAGCCGGCGGGTGTCGCGCGGCAGGTCGCCCAGCAGCTCCAGCGCGCCGAGCACGGTACGGCGGCCGCGCTTGGCCATCGCGCGCGGGGCGAAGCGCTGCAGCATCACCCGCTCCAGGTACGGCGCCGCGGCGCCGGCCATGTCGAAGTCCGGGTCGAGCTGGCGCCCTACCCCTTCCAGGGTCAGGAAGGTCTTGATCATCAGCGCCAGGTCGGCCGGCAGCGCCAGCGCATGCTGGCGCAGGATCGCGGTGACGTCGCCGAGCATCGCGCCGACGCGCAGCTCCTTCAGCGGCACGCCGCGGTACTGGTCGACGAAGCCGGCGATCTCCAGCTGCAGCCGCGCCTCGTCGATCTCGGCATCGCCGTCGGTCCATTCCAGCAGCACGTCGGCGACCGCCTCGGCCTCCTGCGTGACCAGCCCGTGCAGCAATTGCACGACCTGGTAGCGGCGCTGCTCGGAGATGCGCCCGACCATGCCGAAATCGATCACCGCGATGCGCTCGCCGGGCAGGTAGAAGATGTTGCCGGGGTGCGGATCGGCGTGGAAGCAGCCGTCCTCGAGCACCATCTTCAGCACGATGTCGGCGCCGACGCGGGCCAGCTGGCGCCGGTCCAGGCCGGCGGCATCCACACCGGCCAGATCGCGCCCGCCGATGCCGTCGACGAAGTCCTGCACGTTGAGGGTCTCGCAGGTCCACTGCCAGTGCACGCGCGGGATCACGATCTCGTCGTGGCCCTGGAAATTGGCGGCGATGCGCTCGGCGTTGCGGCATTCGCCGGCGAAATCCAGTTCGCGCCGCAGCGACACGGTGAACTGGTGCACCACCTCGGCCGGGTGGTAGCGCTTGAGGTCGGCGGCGCGCGCCTCGACGATCTCCGCCAGCCGTGCCAGCAGCCGCAGGTCGGCCTCGATCACGTCGCGGATGCCGGGGCGGCGCACCTTCATCACCACCGCGGTGCCGTCGTGCAGCCAGGCGCGGTGGGTCTGCGCCAGCGAGGCGGCGGCCAGCGGCATTTCCTCGACCCGGGCGAAGATCGCCGATGGCGCCTCGCCCAGCGCCTCCAGCAGTTGCGGCAGGATCTGTTCGTAGGGCAGCGCCGGCGCCGCGTTCTGCAGTTCGCTGAGTTCCTCGATCCAGTCCGGCGGCAGCAGGTCCACGCGCGTGGCCAGCACCTGGCCGAGCTTGACGAAGGTCGGGCCGAGATCCTGCAGCGCGCGCCGCACCCGCTGCGGCGCCGACATGCGCAGCATCTCCTCGGCGTTGTGCCAGTGCAGCAGGCGCCCGGCGCGCTCCAGCACGTCGGCCATGCCGATGCGGCGGACCACGTCGCCGAAGCCGTAGCGGATCAGCACCGAGGCGATTTCCTGCAATCGCCCCAGGTCGCGAACGGTGCTCAGCGCCTCCCACATCGCGGTCGCCACCTAGAGTCCGCCGGCGTTCACAGCAGCGCGCCGAGTCCGTGCAACGCCGCGGCGACGGTCTGCCGGCGCACCGCGTCGCGGTCGCCGTCGAAGTGGAACAACTGCGCGCTGGCGTAGCCGCCGCGCCGCTTCCAGCCCACCCACACGGTGCCGACCGGCTTGTCGGCGGAGCCGCCGCCGGGGCCGGCGATGCCGGTCACCGCCACCGCGATGCTGGCGCCGGAATTGACCAAGGCGCCGGACACCATCTCGATCACCGTCTCGCGGCTGACCGCGCCGTGGTGCTCCAGGGTCTGCGGACGCACGCCGAGCAGCGCCTGCTTGGCCTCGTAGCTGTACGCGACCATGCCGCAGTCGAACCAGTCCGAGGAGCCGGAGATATCCGTCATCGCCTTGGCGATCCAGCCGCCGCTGCAGCTCTCGGCGGTGACCAGGCGCTCGCGCGCGGTGCGCAGCTGATCGCTGAGCGCAGTGGCGAGCTGCAGGAGTTGCGGATCGGTGGGGACGTTCATGGCGCTGCTCGGGAAACCAATGCGCTTTGTAGCCCAATTCGCCACGGCTGTCGCGCTTGCGCGGTGCGACGCGATGCGTGGCTTCGGCGATCGTGGCGTCGGTGGCTGGCGCTGGTACGTCAGGCGCAGGCGCGCCGGCATGCCTGCGCCATCGCTATCGCGGTCATGCACGGGAGAGGAACAGCGGCTCGCCAATGCAGAGGGCGCCGTGCAGGAGTGGCTTCGGCCGCGACGGGGCGTACCGTCAGTGCCGGTCGCGGCTGAAGCCGCTCCTACAGAACCTGCGCAAGCTGCGAGCGCCTGAGTCGAAGATGCATCCCGGCGACGTCGGCGACAGCGTCATCCGCACGCGGCGGCTAGCGCCGTTGCCACTCCTCTTCCTCGCGCGGCGGCAGCAGCGCGCGGATCGGCGCGCCGTCGGCGCTGGCGGCCAGGCGTTCGGCCTCGGTGATCGGGATGTCCACCTGCAGCAGCCAGCCGTCCTCGTCGGCCTGCTCGCCGCGGATCACCTGCAACTGGTGCAGCTGCGAGCGCAGCCGGCCGGCGCTGGGCGGCAGGCGCAGGCTGCCCTGCACGTGCTGCAGCCCCAGGCGCTGGCCGATCACGCCCTGCAGCAGGTCAAGGCCGCGTTCGTCGCGTGCCGAGATCCAGACCCGCTCGCGGCGCGCCTCGTCGGGCACGCCGTCCTGCGCATCGTGGCGCACCTCGGCGCCCTCGATGCGGTCGATCTTGTTGAACACCAGCAGCTGCGGCAGATCGCCGGCGCCGACCGCGTGCAGCACCTCGTCGACCTGGGCGATGCGCTCCTCGCGCAACGGGTCGGCGGCATCGACCACGTGCAGCAGGAAATCGGCCTCGCGCGCCTCGGACAGGGTCGAGCGGAACGCGGCGACCAGTTCGTGCGGCAGGTTGCGCACGAAGCCGACGGTGTCGGCCAGCATCGCATTGCCGCCGGGCAGCGCGATGCGGCGCACGGTCGGATCCAGCGTCGCGAACAGCTGGTCGGCGGCGTAGGCCTCGGCACCGGTCAGCGCGTTGAACAGGGTCGACTTGCCGGCATTGGTGTAGCCGACCACCGCGATCCGCGGCAGTTCGCTGCGCACCCGCGCGCGGCGCATCTGGGTGTGCTGCACCTCGACCTTCTCCAGCCGCTTCTGCAGCTGCTCGACCCGCTTCTGCAGCAGCCGGCGGTCGGTTTCCAGCTGGGTTTCGCCGGGGCCGCGCAGGCCGATCGAACCGCCGCGCTGGCGCTCCAGGTGGGTCCAGCCGCGCACCAGCCGCGTGGCCATGTGCCGCAGCTGCGCCAGCTCGACCTGCAGCTTGCCTTCGTGGCTGCGCGCGCGTTGCGCGAAGATGTCCAGGATCAGCCCGGTGCGGTCGATCACCCGCCGCTCCAGGTACTTCTCCAGGTTGCGCTCCTGGCCCGGGCTGAGCGCATGGTTGACCAGGATCAGGTCGGCGCCGCTGGCGTCCGCCGCGGCCTTGACCTCTTCCAGCTTGCCGCTGCCGATCAGCGTCGACGGACTCGGCTTGTCGATGCGCGCGGTCAGCGTGGCGGCGATGCTGGCGCCGGCGGAGCGCGCCAGGTCGGCGAACTCCTCCAGCACGTCGTCCTCCAACGGTCCCCCGGCATAGGGCTGGATCAGCAGTGCATGCTCGCCGCGGCGGGAACGATCAAACACCCGCGGCTCCGGTCTTCAACAGCGTCCTACTCGGCTTCGTCATCGCCCGCACTACCACCCTCGTTCTGCTGCACATAGCCACCGCCCGGTCCGACGCGCACGTTGCGCGCGGGCACCACGGTGGAAATGGCGTGTTTGTAGACCATCTGGCTCACGGTGTTGCGCAACAGCACCACGAATTGGTCGAAGGACTCGATGGTACCCTGCAGCTTGATGCCGTTGACCAGGTACACCGACACCGGCACCCGTTCGCGACGCAGCGCGTTCAGGAAAGGATCCTGTAAGGATTGCCCCTTGGACATGCTTCACTCCCGTTTATTGTTTTTATGTGCCCGGGACGGCACTGCAGCTCCCCTGCCGTGGCCCGGACCGTCGATGTTACACAACCGCGGGCACTAGCACAGCGCGGCGTGTAGCCAAATCAGCCAAGAAAGTCCGCCACTGCCACATCCAGGCGTGCGCCGTCGCATTCGGGGTCGAACCAGCGCGCGTCCAGCTCCCCGCGCAGCCAGGTCAGCTGGCGCTTGGCCAGCTGGCGGGTGGCGGCGATGGCGCGCTCGCGGAACGTGGCCGCATCGCTGGCGCCGTCCAGGTGTTCCCAGGCCTGGCGGTAGCCGACCGCGCGCACCGCCGGCAGCTCCAGCGGCTGCGCCACCTGGCGCAGCGCCGGCAGCGCGCGCAGCGCCCGCACCTCGTCGAGGAAGCCCTGCGCCAGCATCGCGTCGAAGCGCAGTTCGATGCGACGGTGCAGCAGGGCACGCGCGGCCGGCGCCAGCACCAGCTTGAGCACCCGCAGCGGCAGCCGCGGCGGCGCGGGCTGCGCCTGCCAGGCGCTGATCGGGCGGCCGCTGAGCTCGAACACCTCCAGCGCGCGCTGGATGCGCTGCGCATCGCCGGGCCGGATCCGCCGCGCGGCCAGCGGATCGACCCGCTGCAGCTGCGCGTGCAGCGCCGCCCAGCCTTCGGCCTGTGCGCGCGCGGCCAGCGCCGCGCGCAGCTGCGGATCGGCCGGCGGCATCGGCGCCAGGCCTTCCAGCAGCGCCTGGAAATACAGCCCGGTGCCGCCGGCCAGGATCGGCAGGCGGCCGCGGGCGACGATCGCATCCAGCGCGGCGCGCGCGTCCACCGCGAACTCGGCGGCCGAATAGGGTTGCCACGGATCGCGCAGGTCCAGCAGATGGTGCGGCACCCGCGCCAGCTGCGCGGCGTCGGGCTTGGCCGCGCCGATGTTCAATCCGCGGTAGACCAGGGCCGAATCCACGCTGACGATCTCGCCGCCGTGGCGCTCGGCCAGGGCGATCGCCGCGGCGGTCTTGCCCGACGCGGTCGGCCCCATCAGCGCGATCGCGCGCGGGCGCGCGTCGGCCGCCATCACTCCTCGTCCGGCCAGCGGATCGCGGCGGGTGCGGCGCCGCTGCGCGGCAGCGGCACCGCCGCCAGCGCCTGCCAGACCTTCAGCGCGTCCACCGTGGCGGCGACATCGTGCACGCGCAGCAGCAGCGCGCCGCGCTGCGCCGCCAGCAGGTGCGCCGCCACCGAGCCGGCCACCCGTTGCTCCGGCGCGGTGCGTCCGGTCAGCTCGCCGATGCTGCGCTTGCGCGACAGCCCTGCCAGCACCGGCACGCCGAGTTCGACCAGCCGCGACAGCTGCGCCAGCAACTGCAGGTTGTCGGCGGTGCCCTTGCCGAAGCCGAAGCCGGGGTCGACCAGCAGCCGGCGCTTGTCGATGCCGGCCATTTCCGCGGCGAAGATGCGCTCGGCCAGGAACCGGTGCACCTCGCCGACCACGTCGTCGTAGTGCGGCGCGCTGCCCGCGGCGTAGGCGTCGTCGGGCATGTGCATCAGCACCACCGGCACGCGCAGCTGCGCCGCCGCGTCCAGCGCGCCGGGCCGGCGCAAGGCCTGGATGTCGTTGATCATGCCGGCGCCGGCGGCGACCGCCGCGCGCATCACCTCCGGCTTGAAGGTGTCCACGCTCAGCGGCAACGCGGTCTGCGCCGCCAGCCGCTCGATCACCGGGACGACCCGGCGCAGTTCCTCCTCCACCGGCACCGGGGTGGCGCCCGGGCGGGTCGATTCGCCGCCGATGTCGAGCAGGTCGGCGCCTTCCTCGGCCAGGCGCAGGCCGTGCGCCACCGCCGCCTCCACCGTCGCATGCGCGCCGCCGTCGGAAAACGAATCGGGGGTGACGTTGACGATGCCCATCACCCGCGGACGATCCAGCAGCAGGCGGCGGCCGCCGCAGTCCAGGCTCGGCGAGGTCTCGAACATCAGCGGTGCTCCCGAGGGTTGCCGCAGTACACGGACAGGCTGCACACGCGGCTGGTCGCGATCCGCGCGGCGACGCGGCGCGTCAGGGCGGCGGCTGCGTTCGCAACCGGCGGCAGCGAGGGACAGGCGGGCGATGGCATGGGCGGCGGGCCGTGGCGATGGGCGGCCATTGTCGCGCAGTCGGCATGCGCGCGACGACCCGGCAGCGGCATGCGCCCGGGATCGGAACATTGCCTTCGCCGATGCGGCCGACGGCCGAGCGGCGCGGCGCACCGGCAACAAAAAAGCCAGGGATCGCTCCCTGGCCTTGTTTGTGGCGGACCCGAGCGTGCCGCTTACAGCTGCTCGGCCGGCCCGGCGATCGGCGGCAGCGGCCGCGAACTGCCCTTGTCGTTGCCGCCATCCTTGCCGGACTTGTTCCAGCCCATCGGCGGCGGCGGATCGCGGCCTTCCATGATCGCGTCGATCTGCGGCACGTCGATGGTCTCGTACTCGAGCAGCAGCTTGGCCATCACGTGCAGCTTGTCCAGGTTCTGGGTCAGGATCTGGGTGGTGTTCGCATACGCCTTGTCGAGGATCGACCGCACCACTTCGTCGATGCGCCGCGCGGTGTCGTCGGACACGCTCTTGTGCTGGGTCACCGACCTGCCGAGGAAGACCTCGTCGTCCTCTTCGCCGTAGGCGATCGGACCCAACTCGTCGGACAGGCCCCACTTGGTGACCATGTTGCGCGCCATCTTGGTCGCGCGCTCGATGTCGTTGGACGCGCCGGTGGTGACCTTGTCGGTGCCGAAGATCAGCTCCTCGGCGACGCGGCCGCCGTACAGCGAGCACAGCTGCGACTGGATCGCGACCCGGTTGATCGAGTACTTGTCGCCTTCCGGCAGGTACATGGTCACGCCCAGCGCACGCCCGCGCGGGATGATCGTGACCTTGTAGACCGGATCGTGCTCCGGCACCAGGCGGCCGACGATGGCATGGCCGGCCTCGTGGTAGGCGGTCAGCGTCTTCTCTTCCTCGCTCATCGCCATCGAGCGACGCTCCGAGCCCATCAGGATCTTGTCGCGGGCGCGGTCGAAATGGTCCATGCGGACCTCCTTGACCGTCTCGCGCGCGGCGAACAGCGCCGCCTCGTTGCACAGGTTGGCCAGGTCGGCGCCGGAGAAGCCCGGGGTGCCGCGCGCGATCACCATCGGCTCGACGTCGTCGGCCAGCGGCAGCTTGCGCATGTGCACCTTCAGGATCTGCTCGCGGCCGCGCACGTCCGGCAGGCCGACCACCACCTGGCGGTCGAAGCGGCCCGGGCGCAGCAGCGCCGGGTCGAGCACGTCCGGACGGTTGGTCGCGGCGATCACGATCACGCCTTCGCCGCCCTCGAACCCGTCCATCTCCACCAGCAACTGGTTCAGGGTCTGCTCGCGCTCGTCGTGGCCACCGCCCAGGCCGGCGCCGCGATGCCGGCCGACCGCATCGATTTCGTCGATGAAGATGATGCACGGCGCGTGCTTCTTGGCCTGCTCGAACATGTCGCGCACGCGGCTGGCGCCGACGCCGACGAACATCTCGACGAAATCGGAACCGGAAATGCTGAAGAACGGCACCTTGGCCTCGCCGGCGATGGCCTTGGCCAGCAGCGTCTTGCCGGTGCCGGGCGGGCCGACCATCAGCACGCCGCGCGGGATCTTGCCGCCGAGCTTGGTGAACTTGGTCGGGTCGCGCAGGAAGTCGACCAGTTCGCTGACCTCTTCCTTGGCCTCGTCGCAGCCGGCGACGTCGGCGAAGGTGATCTTGATCTGGTCCTCGCCCTGCAGTTTGGCGCGCGACTTGCCGAACGACATCGCGCCCTTGGCGCCGCCGCCGCCGCCCTGCATCTGGCGCATGATGAACAGCCAGAAGCCGATGATCAGGATGACCGGCAGGAAGTTCAGCACCAGCGACCAGAAGCTCGGGCCGTTGGCCGGCTTCTGCCGGGTCATCTCCACGTTCTTGCTGTACAGCACGTCGACCAGCTTGTCGTCGCGCGGCCCGTAGACCGTGCTCTCGCTGCCATCGTTGCGCTTGAAGCGGATCGCGGTCACCGACAGCCCGGTGTCGTCGGTGAAGTCGACCGACTTCACCCGCCCGCCGTCCACTTCCTTCAGGAACTGGGTGTAGGTCACGGTGTCGTTGCCGGGGCCGCCGGCCAGCCGTGGCGAGAAGCTCTGGAACACCACCATCAGCACGACGGCGACGACTACCCACAGCAACAGATTCTTGGTCAAGTCGTTCATCCTCATTGGCTCCGGTGTCCCTTCAACTCTTTCTCTATGCGTGATGCGACGGGTTCAGCTTACTTGATCTGGGCGCGCTTGCCCTGCCCGAGGGCGTAGACCTCCGGCGAGCGCTTGCGCGATGCAGCCGGTTTGCGGATCGACACCTTCTCATAGCGGCGGCGCATCTCGCGGATGTAGTCGTCGGACCCGACGCCCTGGAACAGCTTGATCAGGAACGCCCCGCCCGGCTTCAGGTGGGTATCGGCGAACGCCATCGCCAATTCGGCCAGATGCATCATCCGCGGCTGGTCGACCGCATCCATGCCGCTTTTATTGGGGGCCATATCCGACAGCACAAGGTCTACCGGGTTGCCGCCCAGCATTTCCTCGAACTGCGATAGCACCGCGTCTTCCCTGAAGTCGCCGTGAAGGAACTCCACGCCGGCCAGCGGCGGCATCTCCAGGATGTCCAGCGCCAGCACCCGGCCGCGCTCGCCCAGCGACTTGCGCACCTGCTGCGACCAGCCGCCCGGCGCGGCGCCGAGATCGACCACCAGCATGTCCGGCTTGAGCAGCTTGTCGCGCTGCAGCAGCTCTTCCAGCTTGTAGGCGGCACGCGAACGCATGCCTTCGGCCTGGGCCTTCTTCACGAAGGGGTCGGCGAAATGTTCGCGGAGCCAGCGTTGGCTGCTTTTGCTGCGGGTTGCCATGGGATCGCGGTCGTGGTGGGCGGCCATGATACCCTGATCGCCCTTGGCAACCCCGTTCCCGCCTGCATGTCGATCAGCCTGACCCCGTCCCAGAACCGCTTCCTGCGCGGCCTGGCGCACGACCTCAAACCCCTGCTGCAGATCGGCGGCAAGGGCATCACGCCGGCCTTCCTGGCCGAACTGGACGAGGTGCTGGAGCGCCACGAGCTGGTCAAGGTGAAGGTCGGCGGCGACGACCGCGAGGCCCGCGACGCGAGCATCGCCAGCCTGGTCGAGCAATCGCACAGCGTGCTGGTGCAGCGGATCGGCCATACCGCGATCCTGTACCGCCCGGCCAAGGAAGACCGCCAGATCGTGCTGCCGCGCGGCTGATCCGCTTCCCGGTGACCTCATGCAGCTGACCCAGGACCTGCCCGACTACGCCTACACCCTGCGCATGGCCGACGGCCGCCAGGCCAAGGTGAACGATCGCCTGCTGACCCGCAGCTTCATCCTCGCCCCGGACACCCTGGTCGAGCAGTGGGACGCCCCGGCCGCGGCCGAGCTGCAGCCGCAGCAACTGCAGCCGCTGCTGGAGCTGAACCCGGCGCTGGTGATCCTGGGCACCGGCGAGCGCCAGGTGTTCCCGCCCGCCGCCGCGCTGGCGCTGTTCCTGACCCGCGGCATCGGCATCGAAGTGATGAACAACGCCGCCGCGGCGCGCACCTACAACGTGCTGGCCGCCGAAGGCCGGCGCGTGGCGGTCGGATTCCTGCTCGAAGGCTGAGCCTGGCACCGCACGGCGCGGTGTCCGATCTACACGTTCCCCCGCCACGCTTTTTTGCAGGAGCGGCTTCAGCCGCGACCGACCATCACAGGTAATGCCCGGTCGCGGCTGAAGCCGCTCCTACAAAAGCAAAGGCGGGCAACTGAGCGCCCGGCGCGCTGCGCCGGGCCGGGGATCCGCCCGATCGATGACGTGCCGGTTATTTGCTGGGCAGGTACAGCAATGGGTCGACCGGTTTGCCGTTGTCGTGGGCGAAGCGGCGCCGCTTGCGGTCCACCGGACCGCGCGCCGCTGAGCGCCCGGCGCGCTGCGCCGGGCCGCGGATCCACCCATCGATGACGTGCCGGTTATTTGCTGGGCAGATACAGCAATGGATCGACCGGTTTGCCGTTGTCGTGGGCGAAGCGGCGCCGCTTGCGGTCCACCGGACCGCGCGCCGCTGAGCGCCCGGCGCGCTGCGCCGGGCCGGGGATCCGCCCGATCGATGACGTGCCGGTTATTTGCTGGATAGGTACAGCAATGGATCGACCGGTTTGCCGTTGTCGTGGGCGAAGCGGCGCCGCTTGCGGTCCACCGGACCGCGCGTCGCTGAGCGCCCGGCGCGCTGCGCCGGGCCGGGGATCCGCCCGATCGATGACGTGCCGGTTATTTGCTGGATAGGTACAGCAATGGATCGACCGGTTTGCCGTTGTCGTGGGCGAAGCGGCGCCGCTTGCGGTCCACCGGACCGCGCGCCGCTGAGCGCCCGGCGCGCTGCGCCGGGCCGGGGATCCGCCCGATCGATGACGTGCCGGTTATTTGCTGGGCAGGTACAGCAATGGGTCGACCGGTTTGCCGTTGTAGCGGATCTCGAAGTGCAGCATGTCGCGCGCGGCGCCGCTGCGGCCCATCTCGGCGATCTGCTCGCCGGCCTTCACGTTCTGGCCTTCGTTGACCAGGCGCTTGCGGTTGTGGCCGTAGGCCGACAGCCATTGTTCGTTGTGCTTGATGATGATCAGCTCGCCGTAGCCGACCAGGCCGGCGCCCGAGTACACCACCACGCCATCGGCGGCCGCGCGCACCGCCTGGCCGCTGCTGCCGGCGATGTCCACGCCCTGCTTGGTGGTCTCGCCGGCGACGAAGCGGCTGACCACGGCGCCGTCGGCCGGCCAGCGCCAGCTGAAGCCGCTGCTGACCGGGGTCGGCGCCGCCGCGGCCGGCGGACGCACTGCCGTTCCCGACGCGGTCGGCGGCGGCACCACGGCGCTGCCGGGCCGCGCCGCGACCGTGCCGCCGCCCGGCGGATACAGCTTCAGCGACTGCCCGGGGTAGATCGTGTACGGCGGCGGCAGCCGGTTCCAGGCGGCCAGGTCCTGCGGCGCGATGTTGTTGGCGCGGGCGATCGCATACAGCGTGTCGCCACGGCGCACGGTGGCGCTGACTCCGGGCTTGGGCACCGACGGGCGCGGCGCCGCCGCGCTGGATTTGCCGGGCGCACCGGAGGTGCGCACCACGGTGGCGCTGCTGCATGCCCCCAGGCCGATCGCCACCAGCAAGCACACGCTGCCACGCAGGCCGTTACGCACCACCCGATCGACGCTCATCCGTACTTCGCTCTCCATATGACCCACACCACCAGCAGCGCCAGGATCGCCATCGCGACCCAACCGAGCGGTTCGATCCAGCGGCGCAACGCGGCTTCCGCGCGCGGCCCGCCCAGGCGGATCGCACCGGCCACCAGATACACGCGCTTGCCACGGCCGACCAGCATGCTCGCCAGGAACGGTAGCAGCGGGATTCCCACGATGCCTGAGGCCCAGGTAAATATCTTCAGCGGGATCGGGGTGAAACCGGCCAGTACCAGCAGCCAGAACGCACGCCACGGCGACTCGGCCACCACCTCGCGCAGGTGGCTGACCTGCGCGTCGATCTTCTGCGTCCAGCCCAGCCATTCGATCAGCGGCTGCACCGCGGCGAAGGCGAAATGGCCGAGCATGTAGCCGACCAGCGCGCCGGCCAGCGATCCCATCAGGCTCAGCGTGGCGAACCACAGCGCGCGCCGCGGCTGCGCCAGCGACATCGGCGCCAGCATCACTTCCGGCGGCACCGGGAACACGATCGCCTCGGCGAAGCTGAGCCCGGCCAGGAACGTCGGCGCGCGGCGGTGGCGCGACCAGGCGATGGCGCGTTCGTACAACGGCCCGAATATCTTCATGCAACCCAGCTCCGGTGACTCAATCGAGGGTGATTCAATCCAGCATGCCCGACAGCAGCGGGACGAAGGTCACCGGCGCCAGAATGTCCTGTTCGATCCTGCCGTCGGCATCGCGGCGCAGGCGCACCAGCGATTGCGACGAGGGACCGCCGACCGGCGCCACCAGGCAGCCGCCCGGCGCCAGCTGCTCGACCAGCGCATCGACCAGCGCCGGCGCCGCGGCGGTGACCACGATCGCATCGTAGGGGCCGTGCTCGGCCCAGCCGATGCGGCCGTCGTCGTGCTTGCTGCGCACGTTCATGCCGAGCTGGCGCAAGCGCTTGCGCGCCTGCCGCAGCAGGTCGCCGATGCGTTCCACGGTATAGACCTCCAGCCCCAGCGCGGCCAGGATCGCGGCCTGGTAGCCGGAGCCGGTGCCCACTTCCAGCACCTTCTTCGGCGCCGCCTCGAGCACGGTCTCGGTCATCCGCGCCACCACCCACGGCTGCGAGATGGTCTGGCCGTGGCCGATCGGCAACGCGGTGTCCTCGTAGGCGCGCGAGGCCAGCGCCTCGTCGATGAACAGGTGCCGCGGCACCGTGCGCACCGCGTTGAGCACGGTTTCGTCGCGGATGCCGGCCTCGCGCAGGCGCTCGACCAGGCGGTCGCGCACGCGCTGCGAGGTCATGCCGATGCCGATCGCTTCCGGTTGCAGGCGCAGCCGCGGGGTCATGCCGGGTTGTCCAGCGCGGCGGTGAGCCCGCCGACCCAGCTGGCGACGGTCTCCAGCGCCTGGTAGCGGGTCAGATCGACCTGGATCGGGGTGATCGAGATGAAGCCGGTACGCACCGCGTGGAAATCGGTGCCGGGGCCGGCGTCCTGCTCGCGGCCGGCCGGGCCGATCCAGTACACGGTGCCGCCGCGCGGATCCGGCTGCGGCAGGCACGGCTCGGAACGGTGGCGATTGCCGAGCCGGGTGACCTCGAAGCCCTTGAGCTCGCTCCACGGCAGGTCCGGCACGTTGACGTTGAGGATGGTGTCGGCCGGCAGCGGATCGGCCTTCAGCCGCGCCACGATCTCCACCGCGGCGCGCGCGGCGGTCTGGAAGTGCTTGGGCTCGTGGTTGTGGGTGACCAGCGACACCGCCACCGCCGGCAGGCCCAGGAAGCGCCCTTCCATCGCCGCCGACACCGTGCCGGAATAGATCACGTCGTCGCCCAGGTTGGCCGAGTTGTTGATCCCGGAAACCACGATGTCCGGTTCGTATTCGAGCATGCCGGTGAGCGCCAGGTGCACGCAGTCGGTCGGCGTGCCGGCGACGCTGCAGGTGTAGTGGTCGATGCGCTTGAGCCGGATCGGCAGGTCCAGGGTCAGCGAGTTGCTCGCCCCGGAACGGTCGCGGTCCGGCGCGACCACGGTCACTTCATGGCCCGCGCCGCGCAGTTGCTCGGCCAGCATGCGGATGCCGGGGGCGTCGACGCCATCGTCGTTGCTCACTAATACGCGCATGGTGCTCCTCGGAAACCCCGGCATGATACCGGATGCATCCTGCCAGGTCGCTGACAGCGCGCTTGCGTGACGGCGTCGGCAGGTTAGGCTGTGCGCATGTCGCAACCCGAAGACGAAGATCCCGCCGCCCTGTTCCGCGCGGCGATCGGTGCGGTCACGCCGCTCAATGCGACGCCGCCGGCCAACGCCAAGCCGCGGCCGAAGCCGCGCGCGCGCATGGCCGAACGCGACGACGCCGAGGCGCAGGGCGAGTTCCAGCGCCTGTTGCGCGACGCCTCGCCGCTGGAGGCCGGCGACGTGGCCAGCTATCGCCGCGAGACCGTGCCGGCGCGCGTGTTCCAGCGCCTGCGCCGCGGCCAGTTCTCCGCGCAGGACGAACTCGACCTGCACGGCGCCAACGCGGCGCAGGCCGAGGCGCTGTTGCGCCAGTTCATCGCCGAGGCGCACGCGCACGAGTACGGCTGCGTGCGCATCGTGCACGGCAAGGGCCTGCAGTCCGGCGGCATCCCGATGCTGAAGAACCTGGTCGATCGCCTGCTGCGCCAGCGCAACGATGTGCTGGCGTTCCATTCGGCGCCGCCCGCGCAAGGCGGCACCGGGGCGATGCTGGTGCTGCTGGCGCGGCGCTGACGCCGCGCCACACGACCTAGTCCTGCGCGGCCGGCTCGGCCTGCGCCTGTTGCCCGGCGTCGACCACGTCGCCCAGCTCGTGCAGCAGCGCGGTGGCATAGCTGCCCGGCGGCAACGCGAAGCGCAGCTCCAGCGCGGCGCCGTCCGTGTCCAGCCAGCGCCATTGCAGCTCGGCCGCGCGCAGGCGGGTGGCGCGCCGCTCCTGTTTCAGGCCTTCGCGCTCCAGGCCCTCGCGCAAGCGCAGCGACGTCGCATCGGCGAGCGCCGCCAGTTCCAGCGCGCGCGCCGCGTCGGCGCTGCGCAATTCGCCCGCGCCCCACAACGGCGCCGAAGGATGGATGTCGAAGCGCTGCAGCCGCTCGCCCAGCACGTCGGACCAGGGTTCCGGGCCGAACACGCTGCGGCTGCCGTCGAGCAGCCACACCTCGCCGTCCAGCGCGCTGTCCCAGTTGCGTGCCGCCACGCGCGCGGCCAGCACCCGGTTGAACAGTTCCGAGCGCGCCGCCGACAGCAGCAGCGAGCGCTGTTCGCGGCGGACCCGGCGCCCGCCGAACATCGCCAGCGCGGCGCCGACGTTGCCGCCGTCGCGGCCGAAGCGCTGCTCGCCGAACCAGTTGGGGATGCCGCGCGCGGCGATCTGCGCCAGCCGCGCCTCGATCGCGGCGCGCTCGCCGCGCACCTCGCGCAACACCAGCACGAAGCCATTGCCGGCCAGCGCGCCGCGCGGCAGCTTGCGGTTGTGCCACTGCGACTGCAGCACCTGCAGGTCGTCGCTGTGCAGCGCCTCCAGCGCCGGCGCCACGCGCTTGGGCAGGTGCACCGAGAACCGCTGGGTGGTGACCGCATGCCGGTCCTTCATGCCCGCGTAGCCGATCGCCATCTCGGCCACGCCGGCCCACTGCGCCAGGCGGCGCGCGGCGAAGGCGGTGTTCATGCCGCGCTTGCGCACGGTCAGCAGCAGATGCTCGCCCTCGCCGCTCGGCTCGAACGCGGGCACTTCGTCGACCTGGAAGTCCTCGGCCACGCTGCGCATGCGCGCCTGCAGCGGCGCGGCGCCGAACGCGCGCGGCAATTCGCTCACAGCGCCACCAGCAGCACCGCCGCCTGCGCCGCGATGCCCTCGCCGCGGCCGGTGAAGCCGAGCTGCTCGCTGGTGGTGGCCTTGACGCTGAAGCGCTCGATGCCGACCTGCAGCAGCGCGGCCAGGCGTTCGCGCATCGCCAGCGCATGCGGGCCGACCTTGGGCCGCTCGCAGATCACGGTGACGTCGGCGTTGCCGAGCTGCCAGCCGCGCTCGCGCAGCAACTGCTCGCAATGGCTCAGGAACTGCGCGCTGTCGGCGCCTTTCCAGCGCGGGTCCGACGGCGGGAAATGCTGGCCGATGTCGCCCAGCGCCAGCGCGCCGAGCAGCGCATCGCACAGCGCATGGATCACCACGTCGCCGTCGCTGTGCGCGAGCACGCCGCGCGTGTGCGGCACGCGCACGCCGCCGAGCATCACGTGGTCGCCGTCGCCGAAGGCGTGCACGTCGTAGCCCTGGCCGATACGGAAGGGAGGAAATTCAGGCATGGGCATCGCAGGATCGCAAGAGGAAAAAAGGAAGGCATCGGCGGCGCGACGCCGCAGCGCGGCGCGGCCGCTTCACGGCTGCCGCGCGCGCAGGAACAGTTCGAACTCGAAGCGCACCAGGTCGGCCGGGGTGGTGACCTTGAAGTTGTCCTCGGCGCCCTCGACCAGCAGCGGCCGCAGGCCCAGCAACTCCATCGCCATCGCATCGTCGGTGACCTCGACCCCGGCGGCCGCGGCCTGTTCCAGCGCCCGGCTCAGTTGCAGGCGCCGGAACAGCTGCGGTGTCAGCGCGCGCCACAGGCGCTCGCGCGGTTCGGTGGCGTCGATGCCGCCATCGTCGCCGGCGCGCTTGAGCGTGTCGCGCACCGGCGCGGCCAGGATCGCGCCGACCGGATCGCCGCGCCCGGTCTCCAGCAGCCGGTCCAGGTCGGCCTGCGCCAGGTTCGGGCGCGCCGCATCGTGCACCAGCACGAAATCGTCCGGCTTGACCGTGTCCGGCAGGGCGTCCAGCGCGGCCAGCACCGAGCCGGCGCGGCTGGCGCCGCCGACGCAGGTCAGCACCGGCTTGCCGGCCAGTTCGCTCCAGCCCGGCCAATCGGCATCGTCGGCGCCGAGCGCGACCATCGCCCCGGCCACCGCCGGATGCGCCAGCAAGGCCTCCAGCGCATGCGCGATCAACGGCCGCCCGCCCGCCTGCAGATACTGCTTGGGCGTGGCGCTGCCGAAACGGGTGCCGCGGCCGGCGGCCGGCACCACCGCCCAGACCGTGGCCATCAGGGTTGCTCGCTCGGCGCGGCCGGCGCCTGCGCCGGGGTGCCGTCGGCGGCCGGCGCGACGGGCACCGGCGCGTCCTCGACGACGCGATAGAACTTCTCGCCCGGCTTGATCATGCCCAGCTCGCTGCGCGCGCGCTCCTCGATCGCCGCCTCGCCGTCCTTGAGGTCCTTGACCTCGGCGGCGAGCGCGGCATTGCGTTGCCGCAGGCCTTCGTTATCGCGCTTCTGGTGCTCGACCTGGCTCTCGAGCACCAGCACCTCGCCGGAATTGCCCGGACCGAGCCAGAAACGGTACTGCAGCCACGCCAGCAGTCCCGCCAGCACCAGCAGCAGCCAGCGCCAGTTGCGCACGGCCTACCGCTTGAGCGAGACGAATGCGTCGCGCCCCGCGTAGCGCGCGCCGCTGCCCAGCGCTTCCTCGATCCGCAGCAGCTGGTTGTACTTGGCCACGCGATCGCTGCGGCACAGCGAGCCGGTCTTGATCTGGGTGGCGGTGGTGGCCACGGCGATGTCGGCGATGGTGGTGTCCTCGGTCTCGCCGGAACGGTGCGAGACGATCGCCGCGTAGCCGGCCTTGTCGGCCATCGCGATCGCTTCCAGGGTCTCGGTCAGGGTGCCGATCTGGTTGACCTTGATCAGGATCGCGTTGGCGGTGCCGGACTCGATGCCCTGCTTGAAGATCTTCGGGTTGGTCACGAACAGGTCGTCGCCGACCAGCTGCACCTTGCTGCCCAGGCGGTCGGTCAGCAGCTTCCAGCCGGCCCAGTCGTCCTCGGCCAGGCCGTCCTCGATGCTGATGATCGGGTACTGCGCGGCCCAGTCGGCGAGGAAGTCGACGAACTGCTCGCTGGTCAGGCGCTTGCCCTCGCCCACCAGGTGGTACTTGCCGTTGTCGTAGAACTCACTGGAGGCCACGTCCAGGCCCAGCAGCACGTCCTCGCCGGCGGTGTAGCCGGCCTTGCCGATCGCCTCGAGGATGGTGTCCAGCGCTTCCACGTTGCTGCGGAAGTCCGGCGCGAAGCCGCCCTCGTCGCCGACCGCGGTGGACAGGCCATGGCCCTTCAGCACCGCCTTGAGCGCGTGGAAGATCTCGGTGCCGGCGCGCAGCGCCTCGGAGAACGAGGCGGCGCCGACCGGCAGCACCATGAATTCCTGGAAATCGACGTTGTTGTCGGCATGCGCGCCGCCGTTGATGATGTTCATCATCGGCACCGGCAGCGCCACGTTGGCGGTGTTGCTGCCGGCCAGGTACTGCCACAGCGCCTGCTTGCGCGAGGCGGCGACCGCATGCGCATTGGCCAGCGACACGCCGAGCAGCGCGTTGGCGCCGAGGCGGCCCTTGTTCTCGGTGCCGTCCAGGTCGATCAGGCGCCGGTCCAGGCCCTGCTGGTCGGCCGCGTCGAAGCCCTGCAGCGCGGTGGCGATGGTGGCGTTGACGTTCTCCACCGCCTTGCGCACGCCCTTGCCCAGGTAACGGGTCTTGTCGCCATCGCGCAGCTCGACCGCTTCCTTGGTGCCGGTGGAAGCGCCCGACGGCACCGCGGCGCGGCCCAGGGAGCCGTCGGCCAGCGTGACTTCCGCTTCGAGCGTGGGATTGCCGCGAGAATCGAGAATCTCGCGGGCGTGGATCTTGGCGATAGTGGTCATAGGTCCAGTCGGCTACCAGGAAAGGAGGGGGACACCGGAAACCGTCGGATTATGGCCGCAGCGCCGCTGCTTGCCAAATGAACGGCGCGCCGCCCCGGCCTCGGACGCGGCGCTGCCGGCGCCGGCACGCAGGCGCCGCGGCAAGCGCGACGGGTGCGTCCGGCGCAGGCGCGGCGCGGCGCGGCGCCGCGATCGCCGCGTCAGCCCAGCCCGTGCTCCAGGAAGCCGTTGCGCTTGGTGATCGCGTCCAGCGCCATCAACGTTTCCAGCAGCGCTTCCATCTTGTCCAGCGGCCAGGCATTGGGGCCGTCGGACAGCGCCTTGGACGGATCCGGATGGGTCTCGGCGAACACGCCGGACACGCCCACCGCCACCGCCGCGCGCGCCAGCACCGGCACGAACTCGCGCTGGCCGCCGGACGTGCCGCCCTGCCCGCCCGGCAGCTGCACCGAATGGGTGGCGTCGAACACCACCGGGCAGCCGGTCTCGCGCATCACGCTCAGCGAGCGCATGTCGCTGACCAGGTTGTTGTAGCCGAAGCTGGCGCCGCGCTCGCAGACCATGATCTGCTCGTTGCCGGTGGACTTGGCCTTGTCCACCACCGGCTTCATGTCCCACGGCGACAGGAACTGGCCCTTCTTGATGTTGACCGGCTTGCCGGCGGCGCAGACGTTCCTGATGAAGTCGGTCTGCCGCACCAGGAACGCCGGGGTCTGCAGCACGTCGACCACCGCCGCGACCTCGTGCATCGGGGTGTACTCGTGCACGTCGGTCAGCACCGGCACGCCGATCTGCCGCTTCACCGCTTCCAGCACCTTCAGCCCTTCTTCCAGGCCGGGGCCGCGGAAGCTGGTGCCGGAGGTGCGGTTGGCCTTGTCGAAACTCGACTTGAAGATGAAGTTGATCCCCAGCTTGCCGGTGATCTCCTTGAGCTTGCCGGCCACGTCCAGCTGCAGCTGCATCGACTCGATCACGCACGGGCCGGCGATCAGGAACAACGGCTGGTCCAGGCCGACTTCGAAGCCACACAGTTTCATCGGATCACCTATCGATTTGAGCCCCGCCCCAGCCGGGGTGAGGTTTGGCGAGATATAAGCCCCTCTCCCATCGGCGACCGAAGGACGTCCCCGTGGGAGAGAGGGATTGGGGCGAGGGTACGGGCGCAGCCTCATGAAAATCGGCTGCGCGTGGCTGCGCCCGTACCCTCATCCGGCGCTTCGCGCCACCTTCTCCCGATGGGAGAAGGACTACGCCCGCGCTTCCTTCAACAGCTTGCCGCCAGCCTTCTTCTCGCGCGCGGCGCGCACGAAGCCGATGAACAGCGGATGGCCGTCGCGCGGGGTGGACAGGAACTCCGGGTGCGCCTGGCAGGCCAGGAACCACGGATGGACCTCGCGCGGCAGCTCGACCATCTCCACCAGGGTGTCGTCCATCGACTTGGCGGAAATCACCAGGCCGGCGTCCTCGAGCTGGGTGCGGTAGCGGTTGTTGAACTCGTAGCGGTGGCGATGGCGCTCGGCCACCACCTCCTTGCCATACATCTCGCGCGCCAGCGTGCCGGGCTTGAGCCGCTGCTCCTGCAGGCCCAGGCGCATGGTGCCGCCGAGGTCGGACTTCTCGTCGCGCTTCTCCACATCGCCGCTGGCGGTGCGCCACTCGGTGATCAGGCCGATCACCGGATACGGCGACTGCCGGTCGTTCTCGGTGCTGTTGGCGGCGTCCAGGCCGGCGACATGGCGCGCGTAGTCGACCACCGCCGCCTGCATGCCGTAGCAGATGCCGAAGTACGGCACGCGGTGTTCGCGCGCATAGCGCGAGGTCAGCACCTTGCCTTCGAAACCGCGGTCGCCGAAGCCGCCTGGGACCAGGATGCCGTCCACGTCGGCCAGCGCCGACAGGTCGCTGCCTTCCAGTTCCTGCGCCTCCAGCCACTTCAAGGTGACCTTGGTGCGCTGGCGCAGGCCGCCGTGCTTGAGCGCCTCGCCGACCGACTTGTAGGCGTCCTGGTGGTCCACGTACTTGCCGACCACGGCGATGGTGACCTCGTCGAGCGGGTGCTTGGTGGCGTCGACCACCGCCTCCCACTCGGACAGGTTGGCCGGGCCGACCTTGTCGCGCAGCTTGAACTGGTCGATGACGATCTCGTCCAGGCCCTGCCGGTGCAGTTCCAGCGGCATGCCGTAGAGCACGTCGATGTCGGCGGCGCTGATCACCGCGCGCTCGGAGACGTTGGTGAACAGCGCGATCTTGCGCCGCTCCGAATCCGGGATCGCCTGCTCGGAGCGGCACAGCAGCACGTCCGGCTGGATGCCGATCGAGCGCAGTTCCTTGACCGAGTGCTGGGTCGGCTTGGTCTTCAGCTCGCCGGCGGCGGCGATGTACGGCACCAGGGTGAGATGCATGAACAGCGCCCGCTCCGCGCCGCGCTCGGTGCGCACCTGGCGGATCGCCTCCAGGAACGGCAGCGACTCGATGTCGCCGACGGTGCCGCCGATTTCCACCAGCGCCACGTCGAACCCGGCGGTGGCCTCGTCCACGCAGCGGCGGATCTCGTCGGTGATGTGCGGGATCACCTGCACGGTGGCGCCGAGATAGTCGCCGCGGCGCTCCTTGCGGATCACGTTCTCGTAGATGCGGCCGGTGGTGACCGAATTCTTGCGCGACAGGCGGGTGCGCACGAAGCGCTCGTAGTGGCCCAGGTCCAGGTCGGTCTCGGCGCCGTCGTCGGTGACGTACACCTCGCCGTGCTGGAACGGGCTCATCGTGCCCGGGTCGACGTTGATGTAGGGGTCCAGCTTCATCATCGTGACCGACAGGCCACGTGCTTCGAGAATGGACGCAAGCGAAGCGGCCGCGATGCCCTTGCCAAGCGAGGACACTACGCCGCCGGTAACGAAGATCAGGGGGGTCATGGCTCTAAGGCCTCCCGGAAAGCCATAGTTTAACGGGTGAAGCCGATTTGCCCAAGCGCTTTCGGAGCGATCGACCGCACAAACGAAGACGCCCCGGCGGCAGCCGGGGCGTCGCAGAGAGAAACGGGGCGCGCGCTCAGGGCTTGCGCGCTTCCTCTTCTTCCTCTTTCTTCGGCGCGGCCGCGTCCTTGCCGGCCTTGTGCTCGGCGGCCGCGGCCGCGCGGCGCTTGGCCTTGGCGTCGGCCTCGGCCTTCTCCTTCGCGACCTGCGCCTCGTAGGCGGCCGCGCCGGAAGCGGCCGGATCGGCGCTCTGCGCCTGGGCCATCGCGACCGGGATGGCCACCGCGGCGGCGACCAGCGCGGCCAGGGTCAACAGCTTGCGAACGTTCATGGCGTACTCCTGTGTGAGGCTGCAACGACAATGGGGATGCCGTCGCGGTTTTTCCAGTGCAAGGCTAGCGCACCGCCCCGGCACCGGCCCTGAACACCGGCGACGTGCAAAAAGCCGCCGCAGACCGCACACTTCCGGATCTGCTTCGCGCCACCTGTTGAGACGCATGAATACCCGCTACAACGCCGCCGACATCGAAGTTCTCTCTGGCCTGGACCCGGTCAAGCGCCGGCCCGGCATGTACACCGACACCGCACGCCCCAACCACCTGGCGCAGGAAGTCATCGACAACGCCGTCGACGAGGCGCTGGCCGGCCACGCCCGGCACATCGAGGTGACCCTCTACAAGGACGGCAGCTGCGAGGTGGCCGACGACGGCCGCGGCATGCCGGTGGACATCCATCCGGAAGAGAAGATCTCCGGCGTCGAACTGATCCTGACCCGGCTGCATGCCGGCGGCAAGTTCAACGACCGCAACTACACCTTCAGCGGCGGCCTGCACGGCGTCGGCGTCAGCGTGGTCAATGCGCTGTCGAAGAAGGTGGAGCTGTTCATCAAGCGAGACGGCAACGAATACCGGATGGAATTCGGCGACGGCTTCCCCGCCTCGAAGCTGGAGATCGTCGGCAGCGTCGGCAAGAAGAACACCGGCACGCGGCTGCGCTTCTGGGCCGACCCGAAGTATTTCGACACGCCCAAGTTCGCGGTGCGCGCGCTGCGCCACCTGCTGCGCGCCAAGGCGGTGCTGTGTCCCGGCCTGACCGTGAAGCTGCACGACGAGGCCACCGGCGAACAGGACACCTGGTACTTCGAGGACGGCCTGCGCGACTACCTGAAGGGCGAGCTGGCCGAGCGCGAGCTGCTGCCGGCGGACCTGTTCGTCGGCAACCTGAAGAAGGACCGCGAGATCGTGGACTGGGCGGTGGCCTGGGTCGCCGACGGCGAGCTGGTGCAGGAAAGCTACGTCAACCTGATCCCGACCGCGCAGCACGGCACCCACGTCAACGGCCTGCGCAGCGGCTTCACCGACGCGCTGCGCGAGTTCTGCGACTTCCGCAACCTGCTGCCACGCGGGGTCAAGCTGGCGCCGGAAGACGTGTGGGACCGCGTCACCTTCGTGCTGTCGCTGAAGATGACCGATCCGCAGTTCAGCGGCCAGACCAAGGAACGCCTGTCCTCGCGCCAGGCCGCCGGCTTCATCGAAGGCGCCGCGCACGACGCCTTCAGCCTGTGGCTGAACCAGAACGTGGAAACCGGCACGCGCATCGCGCAGATCGCGATCGACCGCGCCAGCGCGCGGCTGAAGACCGAAAAGCAGATCACCCGCAAGAAGGTCACCTCCGGCCCGGCCCTGCCCGGCAAGCTGGCCGACTGCATCAGCCAGGACCTGTCGCGCACCGAGCTGTTCCTGGTGGAGGGCGACTCGGCCGGCGGCAGCGCCAAGCAGGCGCGCGACAAGGACTTCCAGGCGATCCTGCCGCTGCGCGGCAAGATCCTCAACACCTGGGAAGTGGCCTCCGGCAGCGTGCTGGCCTCCGAGGAAGTGCACAACCTGGCGATCGCGATCGGCTGCGATCCGGGCAAGGACGACATCACCGGGCTGCGCTACGGCAAGGTGGTGATCCTGGCCGACGCCGACTCCGACGGCCTGCACATCGCCACCCTGCTGACCGCGCTGTTCCTGCGCCACTTCCCGGCGCTGGTCAAGGCCGGCCACGTGTTCGTGGCGATGCCGCCGCTGTTCCGCGTGGACGTGGGCAAGCAGGTGTTCTACGCGCTGGACGAGGAAGAGAAGCGCTCGCTGCTGGAGAAGATCGCGCGCGAGAAGCTCAAGGGCCAGCTCAGCGTGACCCGCTTCAAGGGCCTGGGCGAAATGAACCCGCAGCAGCTGCGCGAATCGACCATCCACCCGGACACGCGGCGGCTGGTGCAGCTGACCGTGGACGAAGGCGACGAGACCCGCTCGCTGATGGACATGCTGCTGGCCAAGAAGCGCGCCGGCGACCGCAAGCAGTGGCTGGAGACCAAGGGCGACCTGGCGTCGCTGGAGGTCTGAGGGGCTGGGATTGGGGATTGGGGATTCGGGATTGGTGTGGCGGCGGCACGACCTTCCCGTGCAAGCGCGCGGCATCCTGCAGATGCCGCGTCAGCTGCGACAAGCGAAGCGGGTCGCCTCGCCATGCCGCGAAAGCGGCGGGACTGAAGACCTTGCCATAAATTCCCAGCCAGCTGCGCGCAAGCCCCTGCAGGAGCGGCTTCAGTCGCGACGAACGAAGCAGGCTACCTCCCCGTGCCGCGAAAACGTCGGCATTGAAGTTCTTCCCCAGGTTCCTCAGCCGACTGCGCGCAAGCACCTGTGGGAGCGACTTCAGCCGCGACGAACGAAGCAGGCCATCTCGCCATGCCGCGAAAACGTCGGCACTGAAGTCCCTCCCCAAGTTCCCCAGCCAGCTGCGCGCAAGCCCCTGCAGGAGCGACTTCAGTCGCGACGAACGAAGCAGGCCACCTCCCCGTGCCGCGAAAACGTCGGCATTGAAGTTCTTCCCCAGGTTCCTCAGCCAACTGCGCGCAAGCACCTGTGGGAGCGACTTCAGTCGCGACGAACGAAGCAAGCCACAGCGCAGTGCCGCAAACGCGCCGGGACTGAAGTCCCTCCTGCAAGTTCGCCCGCGCGCATTACGTCATCGCCCTGACATAGCGGCCACCTCGGGTGCCGCATGCATGCGCCAGCGTGCCCGCAAAAAATGCCGCGCACGCTGTCCGGTTTTCCTCGCAACCGGCGTTGTTGATTGGAGTAGCCCGCATTGCGCCGGCTGCTCCAGGAATCAACCACGAAAAGGAATCCACATATGAGCGACAGCTCCGATACTCCGGCGTTCGACGATCTCGACCAGCTCGACGCCCTGCTCACCGACACCCGCGCCAACGACACCCGCACCGTCTCCGACATCGACGAGGCGCGCAACGTCATCGGCACCTTCCGCGACGGCGACGGTACCAGTTCATGGAATGGACTGGACCGCACCGAAGTGGCCGATCGCCTGCTCGATCTGGTCAACAACCCACGCCTGTTCCGCCAGGGCGCCTTGAACCTGTGCGGTCCGGCGGCGCTGCTGCTGATGTGGGCCAGCCGCGATCCGCTGGGGTTCGCCAATTTCGCCACCACGCTGTACGACAACGGCAGCGCCGACCTCGGCGATCTTTCCATCCAGCCCAAGGACACCTTGCTGGCGCAGGACTACGGCAGCCTGAGCACCGGCACCTTCGGCGCCGACTGGATGCTGCTCAGCGCGATCCGCAACACCGACCAGCCGTTCTGGCAAAGAAGCTGGGTCGGCGATCCGGAGCAGACCCTGGCCGGCCTGACCAGGCCGGAAGAACTGGCCGGCTGGCTGCGCGCCACCGGCATCTACGCGCAGGTCAGCGACGAAGGCAACTGGGCCTCCCCGGCCGGCATCCCGCACGCCACCGGCATCGAGTTCCGCGAAGGCCGGGACGTGGCGCTGCTGATCCACAGCAACCTGCTGCACGCAGCGCGCAGCAGCGACAGCCCGATCGACAGCCAGTTCCTGCTCGACCTGTTCCCCAACCACTACGTGGTCGGCCTCAACAACATCACCGTGGCGGTGATGGACGGTCCGCAGAACGGCGACGGCACGCTCAAGTTCCACAAGGACGACGTGCTGCTGTCGATCTGGTCGTGGGGCGAGAACAGCTTCGACCTGGCGATCCCGCAGCAGGACTTCATCGACAACTATTACGGCGCGGTCATCGCCGATCTTCCGTAACCAGCAGGGCGGCGGGAACGCCGCCCACCATCAACGCAAGGAGCACTTTCATGGCACTCGTCACTCCGGACGTCATGCTCAACTCGGTCATGGGCAAGGTCTACAACGTCCTCACCAACGGCGACGACACCGTCCCCAAGTCGGAAGACAATTTCTTCAGCTGGGCCACGCCCGGCATCCCGCTGCAGCCCGAAGACGTGCGCTTCATGAAGCAGGGCCTCACCGGCGTGGTGCGCAAGGCCGCGCTGGACGAGATGCGCAGCACCCAGCCCGACGGCACCACCACCACGCCGGAACTGACCCCGTCGCAGCTGGAAGCGCTGAAGGGCAGCGATGCGGCGCAGTTGCTGAAGCAGGCCGAGGATTTCTCGCGCCTGGTCGACTTCGTGCCGGACCTGGCCGCCACCGTCAACAACCAGTTCTCCGCGCTGAGCGTGATGAACAACGAAGGCACCCTGTCCGACCGCTACGAGTACATCCTGCGCATGAGCCAGGTCATGCACAACGAGCTGCCGGACGATCTCAAGAAGAAGATCGAGAAGTTCCGCGGCCTGCTGCAGACCACCACCACCAAGAAGAACCTGATCGACGACAGCGAGACCCAGGTCACCGAACCCAGCCCGCTGGTCAAGGCCTACAACGAGAAGATGGTCGACTACATGAGCGCGGCGCTGGAGTACAACAGCCAGCGCATCGACGGCCTGGCCGCGGCCGACCAGCGCGCGGTGCAGAACTGGGCGATCAACGCCAACATCCTGCGCAACAAGGTCAAGGCGGCGATGTCGGACTGGGTCTCCAACGGCTACAAGAACGACTACGAGCAGATCGCCGCGTTCATCGACCAGGTCATGCAGCGCGACATGGCCCTGCTCAAGCAGCAGTACCGCGACGACCTGGAAAAGGCGCGGCTGACCAGCCTGGTGTCCGGCAGCGACTTCTTCTACAGCTCGGTGGTGCCGGGCAACTTCATGGACAACGCCGGCTGGACCGAATTCGGCTTCAGCTCCTCCGACTACAACAGCTCGAGCAACTCCAGTTACGCGATGCGCCGTTCCAGCACCAGCGCCGCCGGCGGCTTCCTGGGCATCTTCGGCGGCGGCGGCCGGGTCAGCAACGCCAGCGGCGAGAGCCAGTCGCACGTGCAGTTCGATTCGGAGCACTTCAGCATGAAGTTCAGCATCGCGCAGATGCCGATCGTGCGGCCCTGGTTCAAGACCGCGTTCCTGATGAGCAAGAGCTGGCGCATGGACCAGAACAATCCCGAGGCCAAGGGCCAGTTCGCCTCCGACGGCGCCACCCCGGCCAAGGGCCTGCTGCCGGCCTACCCGACCTCGCTGATCCTGGTCCGCGACCTGACCCTGTGCTTCGCCAAGTCCTCCGGCTTCAGCGACATGGCCGAGTCCTGGCAGCGCTCCTCCGCCAGCGGCGGCGGCGTGTTCTCGTTCGGCCCGTTCCACCTGGGCGGTTCGCACGGGCGCAGCTCGGCCAGCGGCGAACGCTCCAGCCAGGCGCACTACGACCGCGAAAGCCAGACGATGCGGGTCGACGGCACCCAGATCATCGGCTTCAAGTGCCATGTGTTCCCGAAGTCGCCGGATCCGCTGCCCAGCATCACCGACTGGATCTGAGCGGCGCCGCGGCACGACGGCAGGCGGCTGCGCGCCGCCTGCCGTCCGCGCGCGCGCCTGATGCTTCCCCTTTCAAGGAACCGCCTGCAATGGACGCAGCCGCCCAACTGGCCCTGATGGCCAAAGCCGAACACGTGTTCGGCAGCGACGACAGCGAACTCAGCTTCCCGGTCACGCCGCTGGCGTTCGCGCCCGCCGCGCTGGACCTGCTCGGCGACGGCGCGATGGATCGCCTGATCGAATTCTCGCTGCTGGCCAACCGCATTCCCGACGGCCCCGCCTGGAACGGCGACGCCCAGACCCTGCTGTGGGACGTCTACGCGCAGGTGCTGCGCGAGGCCGAGTTCGCCCAATCCACCCGCACCGCGCAGGAGGAGGCCGACTACCAGGCCGCCTGTGCGGTGCTGTACCGGCAGGACGAGGAAGGCCGGCGCCTGCCGAGCGATGCCGCGCTCGCCTACCGCAGCTATCGCGACCGCTACCTGCTGCTGCAACAGGACTACCTGGCGCAGCAGGCCACCGCCGTCGCCGGCAGCGCCGCGCAGATGCAGGCCTGGCACGACCTGCAGCAGCCCGCGCTGCAGCGCGGGCTCGACGGCGCGCTGGCCGACTGGGTCGCGCTGGGCTACCGCGACGCGGTCGAGCAGGCGCAGGCGCAGGTCGGCGGGCTCGGCGCGAAATCGCCGTGGCAGACGCTCAGCGAATGGAAGGGACGCTGCAATCCGGACATGGACACCCTGACCCGCGCCAGCGACCAGTTGCAGGTCTATCCGACCAGCTATGCGCCCAGCAACGCGCTGGACGAGGGTTCCTGGCGGCGCTTCGAGCTCAGCGGCGCGGAGATCGAGGCCGCGCTGGCCGAGGCGCCGGCCGAGCTGCGCGCACGGCTGGGGGCCGGCGGCGATTCCGGCATCGCCTCGCTGCGCTTCGAGTTCAGCTCGGCCGCGCTGATCCGGCCCTGGTTCAGCGCCGACGCCTTCACCGCGCGTTTCTGGCGCTTCGCCGATGCCTCGCGGCAGCTCAGCGACGGCCAGTCGCCCGCGCACGGCCCGTGCACCGCGTATCCGGTGGCGGTGGTGTTCGCCCGCGACATCCAGGTGCAGCGCAAGCCGTCCGCAGCGGCGCCGACCGCGGCCGGCCCGGCGCTGGGCTTCGACCCCGGCCTGCTGCGGCAGCTGCGCCTGACCCCGACGCTGATCGCGCGGCCGGGACTGCGGCCGCCGCTGCGCGTGCCGGCGGGGCCGATCGGCATCCGCCAGCGGCCCGGCTTGGCCGTGGCCGAGCGCAGCGCGCCGATCGCCACGGCGCCGATCGCCAGCGCGGCGCTGCGCATGCCGCCGCGCAACATCGCCGCGCCGACGCTGCGCCCGCGCATCGCGATCGGCCGGCCGACGCCGACGCCGACCACGATTGCGCCCGTGGCCGCACAGGCGACGCTGCGGCGCCTGCGCCTGGATGCCTATGCGCGCGACCTCAGCGTGGCCGAGGTCGCCCCCACCCCGGCAGCGCCGGCGACGACGGCTGCGCCCGCGGCACCGCGCGACGACAGCATCTATATCCTGGCCTTCATCTGCCGCCCGCTGCCGCGCTGCCCGGATCCGGACCCGGCGCTGGCCTGGTAGGACGCCGCGGCGGCGGAGGCGACGATCCAGGCAATGCGCGCAGGCCATCGGGATCGCGCCCCGCGCCGACCATGCCTTTGTGCACATCCGCGCGCGCCGCGGCGCGGCCTAGCATGCCGGCTTCCCTTCTGCCGAGCGCCCTCCCCGTGCCGAACCTGTCCAAGCCGCTGCTGGCCGCGCTGTTGCTGGCCGTCCTGCCGATCTCCGCCGCACTGGCCGCCGATGCCGACAGCGCCGACAAGGCGGACAAACCCGACAAGGCCGACAGCGCCGAGCAGGCCAGGCCGGCCGCGCTGCCGGCCGATGCGAAGGTGCGCCAGGTCACCCGCGTCGACGGCAAGTCGCTCAGCTACACCGCCACGGTCGGCACCCTGCCGGTCAAGGACGCGCAGGGCAAGACCGTCGCCGACGTGGTGTTCACCGCCTACACCGTGGACGGCAAGGACCGCCCGGTCACCTTCGCCCTCAACGGCGGCCCCGGCGCCGCCTCGGTGTACCTCAACCTGGGCGCGATCGGGCCGAAGGTGGTCACCTTCGGCAGCGAGGGCGACAGCGCCTCGGCGCCGGCGACGCTGCGCGACAACCCCGGCACCTGGCTGGACTTCACCGACCTGGTGTTCATCGACCCGGTCGGCACCGGCTTCAGCCGTTCGCGGGTCGCCGACGAGCAGGCCAAGAAGCTGTTCTACAACCCGCAGGCCGACATCGAATACCTGTCGCGCACGATCTACGACTGGCTGCTGAAGAACCAGCGCCTGCAGTCGCGCAAGTACCTGGTCGGCGAGAGCTACGGCGGCTTCCGCGGCCCGCGCATCACCCATTACCTGCAGACCCAGCTGGGCGTGGCGATGAACGGCGTGGTGCTGGTCTCGCCGTACCTCAACCCGACCCTGGACGACAACGGCGACGTGTCGCCGCTGGCGTGGATGCTGACCCTGCCCTCGATCGCCGCCGCGCACCTGGAGCGCGAGCAGCGGCTGACCCCGGAGGCGATGCGCCAGGTGATCGACTACACCCGCGGCGACTACGTCACCGCGCTGCTGCGCGGGCGCTCGGACCCGGCCGGCAGCGAACGCATGATCCAGCAGGTGGCGGCGATGACCGGGCTGGACCCGGTGTACGTGCGCCGCGCCGGCGGCCGCCTGGAGACCCAGGCCTACCTGCGCGAGGTGTTCCGCGACAAGGGCCAGTTGGGCAGCCGCTACGACTCCAACGTGACCGCGTTCGACCCGTTCCCGAACGCGCCCGAGCAGCGCGCCAACGACCCGCTGCTGGACAGCATCATCGCCCCGACCACCACCGCGATGGTGGATTTCGTGACCCGCGTGGTCGGCTGGAAGGTGGATGCGCGCTACCAGGCGCTGAACTACGACGTGAACAAGCTGTGGGACTGGAACGACGAACTGCGCAAGGGTTCGGTGACCGACCTGCGCCAGGCGGTGGCGATCGATCCCAAGCTGCGGGTGCTGATCGTGCACGGCTGGAACGACCTGTCGTGCCCGTTCATGGGTTCGGTGCTGACCGTGGACCAGATGCCGGTGATGGGCAGCGACCCGACCCGGGTGCAGGTCAGGAACTATCCGGGCGGGCACATGTTCTACAACCGCGCCGACAGCCAGCACGCGCTGCGCGGGGATGTGATGGCGCTGTATCGGGCCAACTAGCCGGGATTCGGCATTGGGGATTCGGGATTGGCAACAGCGGGGTGCGGCGCACGCCAGACCCGCTTCTACGAATCCCCAATCCCGAATTCCCAATCCCCGCCCGTCATGTTCTACCACCGCGCCGACAGCCTGCGCGCGCTGCTCGGGGATGTGCTGGCGCTGTATCGGGCCAATTAGCCGGGATTCGGCATTGGGGATTCGGGATTGGCAACAGCGGGGTTCGGCGCACGCCAGACCCGCTTCTACGAATCCCCAATCCCGAATTCCCAATCCCCGCCCGTCATGTTCTACCACCGCGCCGACAGCCAGCGCGCGCTGCGCGGGGATGTGATCGCGCTGTATCGGGCCAATTAGCCGGGATTCGGCATTGGGGATTCGGGATTGGCAACAGCGGGCTCGGCGCGCGCCAGACCCGCTTCTACGAATCCCCAATCCCGACTCCCCAATCCCCGCCCGTCACGTCCACCCGAACAGCGCAAACAATCGGAAAATCAAATACGCCACGCCGGCCGCGGCCGGGATGGTCAGGATCCAGGCCCAGACGATGCGCTCGATCACGCCGAAGCGCAGCGAGCGCGGGTTCTTGGCGAAGCCCACGCCCATGATCGCGGTGGAGATGCTGTGGGTGGTGGACACCGGCATGCCGAAGTGCGCGGCCAGGGTCAGGATCGTCGCCGAGCTGGTTTCCGCGGCGAAACCGTGGATCGGGTGCAGCTTGACCATCTTGTGGCCCAGGGTCTTGATGATCTTCCAGCCGCCGGAGGCGGTGCCGGCGGCCATCACCACCGCGCAGGTCAGCACGATCCAGGTGGCGATGCCCTGGCCCTGGCTGGCCGCCGGGTGCAGGAACGCCAGCCAGGCCGGCAGGTCGTCCAGCGCGCCGGTGCTCTGCGCGCCGATCAGGGTCATGGCGATGATGCCCATGGTCTTCTGCGCGTCGTTGTGGCCGTGCGCATAGCCCATGTACGCGGCCGAGGCGATCTGCGCCTTGCCGAAGAAGGCGTTGACCCAGCGCGGCCGCGCCAGCCGCCCGATGCGCCCACCGAGCCCGGCCATGCCGGCGATGATAGCCCACAGCAGCAGCATCACCGCGATGCCGAGCAGGAAGCCGGCGATCGGCGAGGTGATCATCGGCACGAACACCTTCCACAGCAGGCCCTTGTTCTTGGCCCAGTCGCCGACGTTCTGCGACCAGATCAGCGCGCCCCAGTTGTTGTGCGCGGCCGCCAGGCCGGCGCCGCACAGGCCGCCGATCAAGGCGTGCGAGGACGAGGACGGCAGGCCCTTCCACCAGGTGATCAGGTTCCAGACGATGCCGCCGAGCAGCGCGCACAGGATCACCTGCGGGGTGACCGCCACCACGTCGGTGTTGAGCAGGCCCGAGGCGATGGTCATCGCCACCGCGGTGCCGGTCAGCGCGCCGACCAGGTTCATGCCGGCGGCCAGGATCACCGCCCAGCCGGGGCTGAGCACCTTGGTCGCGACCACGGTGGCGATGGAGTTGGCGGTGTCGTGGAAGCCGTTGATGAACTCGAACACCAGCGCGGCCAGGATCACGATCAGGACCAGCGTCAGCATCGTGGGTTCCTCGCGCCGGCGGCAGTGCCGCAGGCGGACGTCGCGGCGGCGGGCATGGCGGCGCGGCCGCGCATGCAGCGGATCCGGACCGTGCCCATTACGAGTTCTTCAGCACGATCTGGTAGACCACCACGCCGGCCTCGCGGCAGCGGTCGATGGCCTTCTCCAGGATCTCGAAGAACTCCTTGAGCAGGAACATCTGCAGGTTGTCCAGGCGCCCGGAGTAGATGTCGCGGTACAGCTCCAGCATCAGCCGGTCGGCCTCGTTCTCCAGCGAGCGCAGCTTGTCGTTGAGCGCGCTCATCCGGTCCAGGTGCATGTTGTGCAGGTCGTGGACCATCTCCACCACCACCGCCGCGGCCTGCTCCAGCATCGCCGCGCGCGGGGCGAAATCGATGTGCTCCAGGTGCTGCACCGCCAGCGAATAGCGGTCGGCGAACTTCTCCACCTGCTTGGGGATCTTGTACAGCGCCGAGCCCAGCGCCTCGATGTCCTCGCGCTCGATCGGGGTCATGAAGCTGTCGACCAGCGCCTGCCCGATCTTGTCGGCGGCGGCGCGCTCGCGCAGCCGCGCCAGCTTGAAGGCGTCCAGCGCCGGCTGCCGATCCGACTCGCGCATCATCGAATGCAGCGCCTTGGTGCTGTCGTAGGCGGCCTGCGCCGCCTCGTCGAGCAGGGTGTAGAACTGCTTGCCGGAACCGAAGATGGTCTGCAACGAGAACATGAAGCGCAATCCCGCCGTCGCGGGAGGGACGGCACCGGGGCGGAATTATGACCGTTTGCTGACAAAACGGGTTAATCCGGCGACCGGCGGCGGCGCCGGGCGCGGCGTGGACGCGGCCGCCGCCCGGGTTTGCTACCATGCAGCCGCGCCGTCGCTCGGCGCACCCTATGGACGACCACCCTAGCCCCCCTCCCCCGCGCCGCCCAGGCGCCCATGTCCCCGCTTCCCTTGCCGCCAGGGAGCGCGCGCATGCTTGAACTGTTGATCGTGGTAGCCCTGGTGCTGCTGAACGGCTTCTTCGCGATGTCCGAGATGTCGCTGATGACCTCGCGCAAGAGCCGCCTGAAGCAGATGGCGCAATCCAGCACGCGCGCGGCCAAGGCGCTGGCGCTGGCCGAGAACCCGGAAAACTTCCTGTCCACGGTGCAGATCGGCATCACCGCGATCGGCATCCTGACCGGCGTGTTCGGCGGCGATGCGATCGGCGAGGCGATCGCGATCAAGCTGCAGGCGTGGTTCCCGGCGCTGTCGGCCAGCTTTTCCCTGATCGGCCAGCCGCAGCCCTGGTCGGCGCTGATCGGCAAGACCCTGGCGATCGTACTGATCACCTTCCTGACGCTGATCTTCGGCGAACTGGTGCCCAAGCGCCTGGCGCTGACCCGCTCGGAGGTCATCGCCGGCTTCGTCGCGATGCCGATGGGCTGGCTGGCCCGGATCGCCGCCCCGGGCGTGTGGGTGCTGTCGCACTCGACCCGGCTGGTGCTGCGCATCCTCGGCCTGGGCAACGAGCAATCGGCGTCGGTGACCGAAGAGGAGATCCGCATGCTGGTGGCCGAGAGCCACGAGGCCGGCGTGATCGACAGCCACGAGCGCGACATGATGAACCGGGTCATGCGCCTGGGCGACCGCACCGCCGACAGCCTGATGACCCCGCGCAACCGCATCGCCTGGCTCGACGCCAATGCCGAGCCGGAACGCAACTTCCAGGCGATGCGCGAGCACGAGTTCTCGCGCTATCCGGTGTACCGCGGCAGCGACCAGGACATCGCCGGCGTGCTCGAGGTGAAATCGCTGGTCACGCGCATGGACGGCAACGCCACCCAGCTGTTCCAGAGCCTGCGCGAGACCCTGTTCGTCTCCGAATCCACCCATGCGATGAAGCTGCTGGAGATCTTCCGCGAGGAACAGCAGTCGATGGCGCTGGTGGTGGACGAATACGGCGAGATCCAGGGCCTGGTCACGATCAGCGACCTGATGGGCGCGGTGGTCGGGCGCCTGCAGTCGGTGGACAACGCCGACGAGGACGCGCTGGTGGTGACCCGCGCCGACGGCTCGCTGCTGATCGACGGCTCGCTGGCGATCGAGGACCTGCGCGAGCTGCTCGGCGGCGCCGAACTGCCCAACGCCGAGGAAGGCGACTACAACACCCTGGCCGGCCTGTGCATCTACTACTTCGGCCGCATCCCGCACGCCGGCGAGTTCTTCGACTGGGCCGGCTGGCGCATCGAGATCGTCGACCTGGACGGCGCGCGCGTGGACAAGCTGCTGCTGAGCAAGCTGCAGGACGAGAACAGCGATGACATCATCGGGTGACGCGCCCGACGCGGACCCCGGCCATGGCTACAGCGCCGAAGGCATCCGCACCCTGCTCGACACCTTCCTGCTCGGCGATCCGGACGAACAGCTGCGCCTGCGGCTGATCCTGGCCGACCTGCAGCACAGCGCGTTCGGCGTGTTCCTGTTCGTGGCGATCCTGCCGGCGTTCCTGCCGGTGCCGGGCCTGGCCGGCGGGATCAGCGGGCCATTGGTGACGCTGATCGGCGCGCAGATGCTGATCGGCCTGCGCAAGCCCTGGCTGCCGCGCTTCATCGGCGAACGCGGCCCGCGCCGGCGCACCATGCAGCGCTTCGTGCGCCGCATCGCGCCGTGGCTGCGGCGGCTGGACAAGCTGCTCAAGCCGCGCCTGCCGGCGCTGGTCGAGACGCTGCCGGCACGCGCGTTCAGCGGCCTGCTGCTGGTGGTGCTGGGGATCCTGCTGTCGCTGCCGATCCCGTTCACCAACTACGCCTTCGGCGCGATGCTGCTGCTGTTCTCGCTGGCCCTGCTGGAACGCGACGGCGGCCTGATGCTGGTCTCGTGGCTGGGCGGCATCGCGGTGGCGGTGGGACTGGGCCTGGCCTCGGACCAGGTGGTGGACCTGAGCCGCGAGTGGATGCACAAGCTGTAGCCGCGGGCGCGCCGTAACCCCAGGCGCCCGCGGGGCGCTACGCCAGCGGCCGCAACCGCTGACGCGGGCTGCGGCAGTCTTCCAGGCTCGGGCAATGCCCGCATGTCGGCGCGGGGTCGATCGCGGACACTACGCTCAGTCGGGAATCGGCGCCTCGGCAAACACATGCCGCTGCGGCTGCTGCGCCGCGCGGGATTCGTGGGCGTTGCGCTGCAGACGTTGCAGTTGCAGGGCGAGCTGATGCAAGACGGCTTCCAGCCCGCAGCCGCGCGCCGCCGGCGGCAAATAGTCGGTTTCCATGTAGTGCCCCCTGTCGCGATCCCTGGATGCGTGGCGCCGGACCGGCCCACGCCGTGTCCTGCTGCCACGTGCGTCCCAGTACCTGGCACGCGCATCCGATCTCATCCCAGGCGCAGGCAAGGCCCGGTGAAATCCGCCGCTGCCACCGTGACTTGTCTACGCGGCGCACCAAGGCCGCCCGAGCCGCCTGCGTGGCGGACGCGGCGGCGGGATGCGGCCGCGTTCGCCGGCGCCTACGCGGCCGCGGCCTGGGTCCAGGCCTCGGCGGCGATCGCGAACGAGCGCAGCCGCGCCGCATGGTCGTGGATGTTGGCGGTCAGCAGCAGCTCGTCGGGGCGGTGGCGGGCGACGAACTCGGCCATGCCGCGCGCGACCTCGGCCGGATCGCCGAGCACGGTGCAGGCCAGCGCACGCTCCACGCCGGCCTTCTCGTGCGGTTGCCAGAACGCCTCGATGTCGTCGATCGGCGGCGGGATCAGGCCAGGACGGCCGCGGCGCAGATTGACGAAGCTCTGCTGCTGGGTGGTGAACAGGCGCCGCGCCGCGGCAGTGGACTCGGCGCCGACCACGTTCAGCGCCAGCACCGCGTACGGATCGCGCAGCCGCGCCGAGGGACGGAACTCGCGGCGGTAGACCGCCAGCGCCTCGTCCATCGCATCCGGGGCGAAGTGCGAGGCGAACGCGAACGGCAGCCCCAGCGCCGCCGCCAGGCGCGCGCTGAACAGGCTGGAGCCGAGCAGCCACACCGGCACCTCGATGCCGGCGCCCGGCACCGCGCGCACCAGCTGGCCGGGTTCGGCCGGCTCGAAATAGCGCAGCAGTTCGGCCACGTCCTGCGGGAACTGGTCGGCACTGTCGAAATAGCGGCGCAAGGCGCGCGCGGTGGGCTGGTCGGTGCCGGGCGCGCGGCCCAGGCCCAGGTCGATGCGCCCGGGATACAGCGAGGCCAGGGTGCCGAACTGCTCGGCCACCTGCAGCGGCGCATGGTTGGGCAGCATGATGCCGCCGGCGCCGACCCGGATCCGGCGCGTGCCGCCGGCCACGTGCCCGATCAGCACCGCGGTGGCGGCGCTGGCGATGCCGGGCATGTTGTGATGCTCGGCCAGCCAGTAGCGGTGGTAGCCCCAGCGCTCGGCGTGCTGCGCCAGGTCCAGCATGTTGGCGAAGGCCTGGGTGGTGTCGCTGCCTTCGCAGACCGGGGCGAGATCGAGGATGGAGATCGGCATCATGGAGAGCGGGTTCCTGCAAAGCGATGGCTTGTAACTGGGGGCGTTCGGCGCCGATTGCAGCGGCGTGTGCCGGAACGCTGATTTGCGGTGGCGGCATGGCTGCGCCAGGGTTTGCGTGCGGGCGTACCCTCACCCCAACCCCTCTCCCGGGGGGAGAGGGGCTTGAACGCTTCCCTTCTCGCATCGGGACCATGGCCCCTTTTTCGGGGGAAGGTGCCCCGAAGGCGCGGATGAGGGTACGTGCGCCCCGCTGTCTTGCGACACCCACGCGCGGGCGCGCGACGGCAACGCCGACTGCACGACCGCTTGGCTACGCTTGCACTCCCGCCCTGCCCGGTGTGCGCCATGTCTTTGATCCCGCCAGTCTCCGCCACTCCCGCCCTGCCCCTGCGCGACCGCGTGGTCCTGGTCACCGGCGGCGCGCAGGGCATCGGCCGCGGCGTGGTGCAGGCGGTGCTCGGCGCCGGCGGCCGGGTCGCGTTCGGCGACCTCGATGCCGAGGCCGGGCGCGCCTGCGTGGCCGAGCTGGATGCCGGCGAGCGCGTGCTGTTCCGGCGCCTGGACGTGGCCGCAGAGGCCAGCGTGCACCGCTTCGTCGACGCCGCGCTGGCGCGCTTCGGCCGCCTCGACGGCCTGGTCAACAACGCCGGCATCGCCGATCCGCACAGCGGCCCGCTGGAGCGGCTGGCGCTGCGCGAATGGAACCGGCGCCTGGGCGCGAGCCTGGGCGGCGCCTTCCTGTGCAGCAAGCATGCGCTGCCGGCGCTGCGCGACAGCGCCGGTGGCGGCGCGATCGTCAATATCGCCTCGACCCGCGCCCACCAATCCGAGCCGGACAGCGAAGCCTACGCGGCGGCGAAAGGCGGCCTGCTCGCCTTCACCCACGCGTTGGCGATCAGCGCCGGGCCGGCGGTGCGGGTCAACTGCATCAGCCCCGGCTGGATCGCCACCGATGCGTGGCGCAAGCCGAGCGCGCGGCGCAAGCCGGCGCTGTCGCGGCAGGACCATGCGCAGCATCCGGCCGGCCGCGTCGGCACCCCGCAGGACATCGGTGCGCTGGCGGTGTATCTGCTGTCGGCCGATGCCGGCTTCGTCACCGGGCAGGATTTCGTCGTCGATGGCGGGATGACGCGCAAGATGCAGTACGCCTGACGGCGGTGGGATTGGGGGGTCGGGATTGGAGATTCGTTAAAGCGGCTGTTGCCTGACCTGAGGGGCCGAGTGCGCCATCGCGCCACTGGCTAGCTCCTCTGGCGAACACCGTACGGCTCGGGCGCTTTCCAAGCCAGATCCTTTTTTCGGGATTCGTGTTTGGGGATTTGGGATTCGCTGGAGCGGATTTTTTTGAGGCTCTGAGGGGACGCGGCATGCAGCGAGCCGAAACCAACTTGCAGACCGCAAGTTTCGGTCAGTTGCGGGGCAGCCCGCTTCTGCCAATCCCCAATCCCGACTCCCCAATCCCCACCTCAGCAACATCCACCAGCGGCTGCAGTTGCGGGTCCAGCGCCACGCGTTCGTCGAACACGAAGCAGCGGCCGTCGTAGCCTTCGCCGCCCACGTGCTCGAAGTAGCCGAGGATGCCGCCGTCCAGCTGCAGCACGTTGTCCATGCCGTCGGCGCGCATCCACAGCGCCGCCTTCTCGCAGCGGATGCCGCCGGTGCAGAAGCTGACCACGGTGGCATCGGCCAGCGCGGCGCGATGCGGCGCCAGCGCCTCGGGCAGCTCGGTGAACTTGACGATCGGCAGGGTCAGCGCGCCGGCGAACGTGCCGTACTCCACTTCCTGCGCATTGCGCGTGTCCAGCAGCACCAGGCGCCGGCCGGCGTCGTCGTGGCCCTGGCGCAGCCAGCGCCGCAGCGTCGCCGGCGCCACCGACGGTGCGCGTTCGGCGTCCAGCGGCGAGGCCGCATCGCGGCGGAAACTGATGATCTCCGGCTTGACCTTGGTCTTCAGCCGCGCGAACGGCTGCTGCGCGCTGGCGCTGGTCTTGACCCGCAGCCCGGCGAAGCACGGATCGGCGCGCAGCTGCGCGTAGAAGTCGTCGATCGCCTCCGGCGCGCCGGCCAGGAACAGGTTGATGCCCTCGCCCGCGACCAGGATGGTGCCGCGCAGGGCGCCCGCCTGCGCCCACGCCTGCAGGCGCGCGGCGAGCGCGTCGGGATCGGCGATGGCGACGAAATGGTAGGCGGCGGTGTTGGCGATCATCCGCGCATTTTAGCGCGCGCCGCCCAGGCGACGCCGGTGCGGCAGTTGCGCCAAGCAGACCGCATGCGCCTGAACGCGCACGGACGCATGCTGCCTGGGCGTTGCGCAACGCTTGCGCCTCAGCGCACCACGCGCTTGCGGGCGCTCGCACAGGGCGAGCGCCGCGCGCACCTAGCCGCGCAGCAGGAAGAACGGCAGCAGCACCAGCGAGGCGATCAGCAGCATGCCCAGCAGCGTGCCCAGCACGAACAGCGGGCGCCGCCGCAGCAGCGTGGCGAAGGTCTCGGCGCTGCCGTCGCGCAACGCCGCAGCGCGCTCGGCGCGGGCGCGCTCGCCGCGTTGCGCCTGGTAGTCGGCCAGCAGCGCCTTGGCCCGTGCCTGCTCGGCGTCCTCGCGCAGCCACACGCCGCCGGCGGAAATGCCGAAGGTGCCGGGGCGGGTCTCGTAGTAGTCGATGCGCGCGCCGTCGAGCAGCGCGCGCACCTCGGCGAGTTCGTCGTCGGGGACGTTGCGCAGGTTGAGCAGCAGTTTGGCCATGCGCCGATGATAGCCGCTGCGGCGATGCGCTACCCTTGCACGCCCTGTTCGCCATGGATGTCCGCATGCGCCGTGCCCTGCTGCTGTTGAGCCTGTCGTTGCCGGCCTGGCTGTTGGGCGGCTGCACGCCGCCCGGTCCGCCGCCCGGCGGCAGCATCGCCGCGTTCGAGATGATCGACGAACAGGTCGGCAGCGGCGCCGAGGCGCGCCCCGGCAGCCAGGTGACCGTGCACTACACCGGCTGGCTGTACGACGAGAACGCCAAGGACCAGCGCGGCGAGAAGTTCGACGCCTCCGCCGACCACGGCCAGCCCTTCAGCTTCGCGCTCGGCGGCGGCCAGGTGATCCGCGGCTGGGACGAAGGCGTGGCCGGCATGCGCGTGGGCGGCAAGCGCAAATTGATGATCCCGGCCGAGTACGGCTACGGCGCCAGCGGTGCCGGCGGGGTGATTCCGCCGAACGCCTCGCTGGTGTTCGAGGTCGAGCTGCTCGACGTCAAGCCGCGTTGAGCCGGCAGCGCCGATGCCCGCCAGCAAGCTCGCCGCCGCCGTGCGCGGCCGCATCGCCATCGTCGGCGGCGGCCCGGCCGGGCTGATCGCCGCCGAGACCGCGCGCGCGGCCGGTGCCGAAGTCGACCTGTACGAGGGCAAGGGCTCGGTCGGCCGCAAGTTCCTGATCGCCGGCAAGGGCGGGCTCAACCTCACCCACTCCGATCCGTTCGCGCTATTCGTGTCGCGCTACCGCGAGCGCGCCGCGCAGGTCGGCGACTGGCTGGCCGACTTCGACGCCGATGCGCTGCGCGCCTGGGCGCAGGCGCAGGGCGTGGACACCTACGTCGGCAGTTCCGGCCGCGTGTTCCCGCTGGACCGCAAGGCCGCGCCGTTGCTGCGCGGCTGGGTGCGGCGGCTGAAGGAGGCCGGGGTGCGCTTCCACGTGCAGCAGCGCTGGCTGGGCTGGAGCGCCGACGGCGCGCTGCGCTTCGCCGGCGCCGACGGCGAACGCCTGGTCCATGCCGATGCCTGCGTGCTGGCGCTGGGCGGCGGCAGCTGGCCGCAATTGGGGTCCGACGGCGCCTGGCAGGACACGCTGCGCGCGCGCGGCGTCGACGTCGCGCCGCTGCAGCCGGCCAACTGCGGCTTCGACATCGCCTGGAGCGCGCATTTCCGGCAACGCCATGCCGGCGCGCCGCTGAAGCCGGTGATCGCGCACTGGCAGGACCTGCATGGCCGCGAACAGGCCCTGCAGGGCGAATGCGTGGTCGGCGAGTACGGCATCGAAGGCAGCCTGGTGTATGCGCTGGCGGCCGACCTGCGCGAGGCCATCGCCGCCCAGGGCGCGACCACGCTGTGGCTGGACCTGGCGCCGGGCCGCGAGCTGGCGCGGCTGCGGGCCGAACTGGGCAAGCCGCGCGGCGGGCGCAGCTTCGGCGAGCACCTGCGGCGCCAGGCCGGCATCGACGGGGTCAAGGCGGCGCTGCTGTTCGAGATCCTGGGCAAGCAGGCCGGGCAGGATCCGGCGCACGCGGCGGCCACGCTGAAGCGGCTACCCTTGACCCTGCTGCGCCCGCGGCCGCTGGCCGAGGCGATCAGCAGCGCCGGCGGCGTGCGCCTGGAAGCGCTGGACCCGGCGCTGATGCTGCACGCCCTGCCCGGCACCTTCTGCGCCGGCGAAATGCTCGACTGGGAAGCGCCGACCGGCGGCTACCTGCTCAGCGCATGCTTCGCCAGCGGCCTGCGCGCCGGGCGCGGCGCGGTGGCGTGGCTGCAACGGACGACGGACTGAGCGGCATCGGCAGCAGGGGGCGCCGGAACGGCCAATGACCTTCGGGCCTGTCGGCCATGCCGTGGCGTGGCATATCCATGTGGTGGCCGCCGCAACGGCGCCATCGACCTGGAGCACGCATGCGCCTGCTGACCCTTCTCGCACTCGGTGTGGTGAGCTGCAACATCGCCGGCGCCGCGCCGCCGGCGTCCTCCGCGCAGATGCGGCGGGTGGAAACCGGCCTGTTGCCGGCCGTCGTGGTGCAGGACCAGGCCGCCGCGACGCTGTCGCTGCGCGAGCAGATGGACGCCTTGCACGTGCCGGGCGTGTCGATCGCGGTGATCCACCGCGGCCGCGTCGACTGGGCCAAGGGGTACGGCGTCACCGCCGCCGACGGCGCCCCGGTCGACGCCAGGACCCTGTTCCAGGCCGGCTCGGTGAGCAAGCCGGTCGCGGCGATGGCGGCCTTGAAACTGGTCCAGGACAAGCGCCTGGCGCTGGATGCGCCGGTCAACGCGCTGCTGAAGACCTGGAAGCTGCCCGACTCCGTCTACACCCGCGATCACCCGGTCACGCTGCGGCAGCTGCTGTCGCATAGCGCCGGCACCAGCGTGCACGGCTTCGACGGCTATGCCCAGGGCGCGGCGGTCCCGACCCTGCAGCAGGTGCTCGACGGCCAGGCGCCGGCCAACTCGGCGCCGGTGGTGGTGGATGCGCCGGTCGGCGAACGCTACCGCTATTCGGGAGGCGGCTATACGGTCATGCAGCAGTTGCTGATCGACGTCGGCGGCAAGCCGTTCCCCGACCTGCTCCGCGACAGCGTGCTGGCGCCGCTGCGCATGGAGGCCAGCGGCTATACGCAACCCTTGCCGGCGGCGGTGCTGGCCAAGGCGGCGCAACCGCACGACGCCATGGGCCAGCCCATCGCAGGCGGCGCGCATGTCTATCCGGAACTGGCCGCCGCAGGGCTGTGGAGCAATGCCGAGGACCTGGCGCGCTATGCGCTGGAACTGTGCGCGGCCAGCGCCGGACATGGCCGCGTGCTGTCCGCGGCCAGCGTGCGCGACATGCTGACCCCGGTACGCGGCGACTACGGGCTGGGACTGCAGATCGGCGGGCACGGCGCGCGCCGCTACGCCTATCACGATGGTTCCAATGCGGGCTACAAGGCCACCCTGGTCGTCTATCCCGACCGCTGCGACGGCGCGGTGGTGCTGAGCAACGGCGACCAGGGCTACCAGCTGGGCCTGGAAATCGTCCGCGCCGTCGCCGCGGCCTACGACTGGCCCGACTTCCGGCCGATCCAGCGCCGGGCCGCCAGCGTGGACATCGCCGTGCTGCGCCGCTTCGTCGGCAGCTTCGCCATTCCCGAGCTGGGCACGTTCGACATCCGCGAAGCGGCTGGCGGCCTGCAGGTCGAGCTGCGCAAGGACCAGGTGTATCCGCTGATTCCCTCGTCGGCGCATGCGTTCTTCCTCAGCGCGCAGGACATCGTGATCCGCTTCGACGCCGGCCAGGCCGACCTGGGCACGATCGACGCCGGAAGCTTCCATGCGCCGTTCCGCCGGGTGCCGGCCGACAGCGCACGCTGAGGCGCGCGAGTGCGATGGGACGGACCGCGCCGTGTTCGGGCGCGTCCGCGGCAGGCAGGCGCGAAGACCGACAAGCGCGCGAACGATGGCGTCCCCGGCGCGGCGCGCGGGTCGCCGTGCCCTGCCCCCATCGCGCCGCCGCGGATCAGAGGTCGGCGATCTGCACGCGGCGTTGCGGATCGCGCTTGGCGCTGTACATGGCCTCGTCGGCGCGCTGGATCAGCAGCGCCGGATCGAATGCCGGGCCGGTCTGCAGGGCGATGCCGATGCTCGGCTGCAGCGGCAGGCGCTGCCCGTCGACCACGCACCCCTCGCGCGTGGCGGCCAGCACCCGGGCCGCCGCCGCGTGCGCTTCGCTGCGGGCGTCGGCCAACTGGTCCATCAACACCACGAACTCGTCGCCGCCCAGGCGCGCGATGAAGTCCTCCTCGCGCAGGCAGGCCTTGAGCAATCGCGCGAAATGCACCAGCACCGCGTCGCCGGCGTGATGGCCGAAGCGGTCGTTGACCGTCTTGAAATCGTTGAGGTCCAGGAACATCACCGCCACCTGGTCGGCGCTGCGGCGGCCGGGCTGCGCCAGGGTCCGGCGCAGGGTCTCGTTCCACGCCATCCGGTTCGGCAGCCCGGTCAGTTCGTCGCGCAGCGCGCGCGCTTCCATCAACCGCGCCAGCCGCGTCTGCCCGGTGATGTCGCTGATCATGATGTGGAAGCCGGGCCGCGCCGGCGCCATGGAATCGTCGGGCAGGTAGTTGGAATGCATGACCCGCAGTTCGCCGGCCGCGTCGCGCAGCTCCGCGTCGAAATGCTGCGCCTCGCCGTCCAGCACCCGCTGCAGATGCGGCCGGATCCGCTCCATGTGCTCGGCGTCCAGCAGGTCCGGCAGGCGCCGGCCGACGATCGCCGCCGGCGCCAGCGCGAACCAGTCCGCATAGGGCTTGTTGACGAACTGGTAGCACAACTGGCTGTCGACGTAGGCGATCAGCGTCGGCGCGTTGTCGGCGATGGTGCGCAGCTGCGATTCGCTCTGGCGCAGGCGCGCCTCGGCCAGGTGCTGCTCGGTGACGTCCTGGATCTGCGCCACGAAATGCAGCGGCCGCTCGTGTTCGTCGCGCACCAGCGACACCGCCTGGCGCGTCCACAGGGTGGCGCCGTCGCGGCGCAGGTAGCGCTTGTCCAGGTGGTAGCCGCTGCGTCGCCCGGCCACCAGTTCGGCCGCCAGCGCCAGGTCGGGGGCGACATCCTGCGGATGGCTGAGCTGGCGGAAATCCAGCGCCAGCAGCGCGTCGCGCTCGTACCCCAGCATCGCGCACAAGGCGTCGTTGACCTCCAGCCAGCCGCCCTGCAGCGAGACCAGCGCCATGCCGTGCGCCGCCGCCGAGAACGCCCCGGAGAAACGCTGTCCGGCCAGCAGCGCGGCACGCGTGGCCTGGCGCTCGACGGTGACGTCGCGCATCACGCAGACCGCGCCCAGCGCGTGCCCGTCGGCGTCGTGCAGCCGCTCGGCGCTGCACAGCACGCTGCGCGGCGGCTGTCCGGCGGCGGCGACGACGATCTCCGCATCGCGCACCGATTCGCCGCGCCAGGCGCGGAACAGCGGGATCCGTTCACGCTCGAGCAGGCGCTGGCCGTCGGCGTCGAACAGGTCGAAATACTGCGCCCACTGCGCCGGCGGCAAGGCGCGCGGATCGGTGCCGTGCCAGTCACGCGCGACCCGGTTGAACTGGGACAGCGTGCCGTCGGCGGAACACGACACGACCGCGTCGGGCACCGTCTCCAGCAGCAGGCTCAGCATCTGCGCCTGGGTCCGGGCGATGCGCGCGTCGCGGCGCGCCTCCAGTTGCATCGTCACCTGTGCGGCCAGGCGCCGCAGCCCCTCGCGCTGCGCCGTGCCCAGCTGCCGCGGCATGGTGTCGATCACGCCCAGGCTGCCGTAGAGATGGCCGCCGCTGCCGCGCAGCGGCATGCCCGCGTAGAAGCGGATGTGCGGCGGCCCCTGCACCAGCGGGTTGCCGGCGAAGCGCGGGTCCTGCAGCGCATCCGGCACTTCCAGCAGCTGCGGCGAGAGCAGCGCATGCGCGCAGAACGCCAGCTCGCGTGGCGTCTCCGACACGTCCAGGCCGCGGCTGGCCTTGAACCACTGGCGGTGTTCGTCGATCAGCGTGACCAGGGCGATCGGCACGTCGCACAGCTGGCTGGCCAACCAGATCAGGTCGTCGAACACCGGCTCCGGCGGCGTGTCCAGCACGCCCAGTTCGGCCACCGCGCGCAGCCGCTCGCGTTCGTCGGCGGGCAACGGCGCGGGAATGAAGCCGAGGGGCGGTCGCTGGGTCATGCGCGGCAAGCGGGATGGGCGCAGGCCAAGATAGCGGACCGCGGGCGGCGATGGCAGTCGCACGATCGCGGTTGGCGACGTGCACCACGCATTCGGCGCGCAGCGCGGGCGGCGCGGCAGGCCGCATGCTGCTGCGCAAGCGGCGCCTGCGCAGCGCGCGCGTGGCGCGACGGACCGCCGCCACGCCGCCGCGGGTGGCTGCCGGAAGAGACGCTAGACGGCCGCCGCCGGCGTGCCGGCGTGCGCCTGCCCGGGGTATTTTTCCATGTAGGTGCAGGCCAGCGCGATGCCGCTGGGATGCGCATAGCTGCCCTGCCGCAGCACCGCGTAGCCCTGCGCCTGGTAGAACGCGACCGCATTGAGCGCGGCGGCCAGGTGGATGCGCGCGCCGGGCACCAGCTTGGCCTCCAGCGCCTGCAGCAGGCGCCGGCCCAGTCCGCTGCCGCGCAGGTCCGGATCGACGAACAGGCCGTCGATCTCGCTGCCGGCCAGATCGGCCACGCCGAAGCCACGCAGGCGGCCGCCGCTGTCCTCGGCGAGCACCGCGCCGCCGCTGGCGATCAGCTGCGGATACGTCGCCGGCGCCGGCGCCGACGCCCAGGCCGCGATCACCTCGGGCGGATAGTGCGTGCTGCACACCTGGCGCACGCAGCGCGTGCGCAACGCCCACATCGCGGCGATGTCGGCGTGCAGCGCCGGGCGCAGCGCGACGGATCCCGGCGGCGGCGCGGCGGCGCTCATCGCGACTTGCTGTCGCGCAGGCTGCGGATCCGCGCCGGCGGCTGGAACGAATCGCTGCGCGCGTCGCCCCAGTAGTCGTGGAACACGGCATGGTCGGGCACCGTGCGCAGCAGCTCGCCCGGCTCCAGGTAGCGGTACAGCGAGGCCAGCGAGCGGATCTCGACCTGGGAGATGCGGCGCAGGATGTGTTCGGGACCCAGCTGCGACGGATCCTGCAGCCCGGCGGCGCTGAGCAGTTCGCGCAACGCCTTGAGCGTATTGGCGTGGTAGTGCTCCACCCGCACCGCCTTGTCGGTGGGATCCAGGTGCTTCCAGCGGCGCTGGTCCTGGGTGGCGATGCCGGTCGGGCAGCGGTCGCTGTGGCAGCTCAGCGACTGGATGCAGCCCAGCGCGAACATGAAGCCGCGCCCGGCGTTGCACCAGTCCGCACCCAGCGCCAGGGTGCGGGCGATGTCGAAGGCGCTGGTGATCTTGCCGGCCGCGCCGAGCTTGATCCGCTCGCGGATGTCCAGCCCGACCAGGGTGTTGTGCACCAGCAGCAACGCCTCGTGCATCGGCACGCCGACGTGGTCGATGAACTCGGCCGGCGCCGCGCCGGTGCCGCCCTCGGCGCCGTCGACGACGATGAAATCCGGATACAGCCCGCTTTCCTGCATCGCCTTGGCGATCGCGAACCACTCCCACGGGTGCCCGATCGCCAGCTTGAAGCCGGTCGGCTTGCCGCCGGACAGCTCGCGCAGCCGGGCCACGAACTGCAGCAGCTGCAGCGGCGTGGAGAACGCCGAATGCCGCGACGGCGACACGCAGTCCTGGCCCATCGCCACGCCGCGGGTGGCGGCGATCTCGGCGCTGACCTTGGCCGCCGGCAGCACCCCGCCGTGGCCGGGCTTGGCGCCCTGCGAGAGCTTGATCTCGATCATCTTGACCTGCGCCAGGCTGGCGTTGGCGACGAAGCGTTCCTCGCTGAAATGCCCGTCCGCATCGCGGCAGCCGAAGTAGCCCGAGCCGATCTCCCACACCAGGTCGCCGCCGCATTCGCGGTGGTACGGCGAGATCGAGCCTTCGCCGGTGTCGTGATAGAAGCCGCCGCGGCGCGCGCCTGCGTTGAGCGCGCGGATGGCGTTGGCCGACAGCGCGCCGAAGCTCATCGCCGAGATGTTGAACACGCTGGCCGAGTACGGCTGCGCGCAGTCGGCGCCGATGGTCACGCGGAAATCGTGGTGGGCGATCTCGCTGGTCGCCAGCGAGTGGTTGATCCACTCGTAGTCGGGCGCGTAGGCGCTGCGCAGGGTGCCGAACGGCACCACGTCCATCACGTTCTTGGCGCGCTGGTAGACCAGGGCGCGCTGCTGGCGCGAGAACGGCGCCTCCTCGATGTCGCTCTGCAGGAAATACTGGCGCATCTCCGGGCCGACCGATTCCAGCCCGTAGCGGAAATGCGCCAGGATCGGATAGTTGCGGCGCAGCGTGCTGCGCGTCTGCAGCAGGTCCCAGGTGCCCAGCAGCGCAAGCACCGCGAACCCGGCCACGCCCCAGCCCCACAGCGGCCAGATCGCGCACAGGGCGATGGACAGCGCCAGCAGCAGGCAGCTGGCGACATAGGCTAGGTAGCGGTGCATCGCGTTCCTCGCGAGATTCGGAAGCCGGGAAGTGTAGGCGCTGCAGGCCCGCGGCGGCGGTGCGGCGCGCGGTTGCCCGCTTGGGCGGCGTACAGCTTGGCGGTGTACAGCGTCCGCCGCGTTCCGCTACAGCCGGTCGTCCACCGCCTCGCGCGGCCAGACCGACTTGACGTCGTAGACCACCAGGTTCGGCGTGCCCAGCGCACGGATCTGCGCGGCATCGAAGCCGCGGTACTCGTCGTGCGCCACCGCCAGCACCACCGCGTCGTAGCGGCCGGGCGCCGGCGCCGGCCGCAGCTCGACCCCGCCGTGCTCGCGCGCCAGCTGCGGCTCGGCCCAGGGATCGCAGGCATCGACCTGCGCGCCGCTGGCGGCCAGGGCCTGCACCAGCTCCAGCGCGCGGCTGTTGCGCAGGTCCGGGCAGTTCTCCTTGAAGGTGACGCCGAGCACCAGGATCGTGGCCGCGGCCATCGGCACGCCCTTGCCCGCCAACAGCGCCTGCACACGCGCCGCGACGTGCGCGCCGACCCGGTTGTTGACCTGGCGCGCGGTGTGGATCAGGTCCGGGTGGTAGCCCATGCTCTCGGACTTGTGCAGCAGGTAGTACGGGTCCACGCCGATGCAGTGGCCGCCGACCAGCCCGGGGCGGAACGGCAGGAAGTTCCACTTGGTGCCGGCCGCCTCCAGCACGTCCTGGGTATCGATGCCGAGGCGGTCGAAGATCAGCGCCAGCTCGTTGACCAGGGCGATGTTGACGTCGCGCTGGATGTTCTCCACCACCTTGGCCGCCTCGGCCACGCGGATCGACGGCGCGCGCCAGGTGCCGGCGGCGATGATGCCCGCGTACAGCGCATCGACCGCGTCGGCGGCCGCGGCGCTGGAGCCGGAGGTGATCTTGCGGATGTCGGCCAGGCGCCGCTGGCGGTCGCCCGGATTGACCCGCTCCGGGCTGTAGCCGCAGTGGAAGTCTTCGTTGAAGCGCAGGCCCGAACCCTGTTCCAGCAACGGCACGCAGACCTCTTCGGTGGTGCCCGGATACACCGTGGATTCGTAGATCACCAGGTCGCCGCGCTTGAGCACGCCGGCCAGCAGTTCGCTGGCCTGGCGCAGCGGCTGCAGGTCGGGCTGTTCGTAGGCGTCGATCGGGGTCGGCACGGTCACGATGTAGACGTTGCGGTCGCGCAGCGCGGCCGCGTCGTCGCTGTAGCGCAGGTGCACGCCGCTGCGCAGTTCCTCCGGCTCCATCTCCAGGGTCTGATCGTGGCCGTCGCGCAGTTGCGCCACGCGCTGCGCGTCGATGTCGTAGCCGAGCGTGTCGTGGCGCGCGCCGAAGGCCACCGCCAGCGGCAAGCCGACGTAGCCCAGGCCGATGACGGCGATGCGCAGTTGCGCGGGATCGAACACGAGATCGACGGGCATGCCGTTCCTTTCAGGGCGCCGCGACGGCGGCGTGGACCGTCGGCGCGGGTGGTCGCGGAAGTGCGGATGTCCGCGGCGCGGACCCGCGGCCATGGTAAGCGGCGTCGCGGCCCGCTCCAAGCCGGCGCCGTCTTCACGCACGCCGTGTGCATGCTGTGCGCATCGCATCCGCCGCTGTCGGCATGTCGCGGTTCTTGCCGCCGCCGCGACACCGGTGTGACCTGGCCTTTACGCCGCACGTTCTACTGTGGCGAAGCGCCTCCGCGTAATTCCGGAACCAATCCCCCCAACCAACAGGAGATCTCGCCGTGAGTCACGCTCCGTGCCTGCTCGTGGATGTCGAAGCCGAACTGGCGCATTGGAAGATGCTGCACGGGGAAGGCAAGCTGGGGCCGCAGTCCTTCAGCGAGCATGCGCGTTTGATCAAGATGGCCTGCGACGTCTTCCTGCAACTGCCGCGCGAATCCAACGCGGTGCGCATGCAGCGCCTGCGCCAGCGCTACGACGCCGAACATCCGTGGCCGCGCATCGCCTGGAACGACGCCGAAGCCCTGGTACTGGCCTGCTGGGCCAGGCTGGACGGCTCCGAACGGCGCGACACCCAGCCCGATCCAGCCCCTGCCCCCGCCTGAGCACCCCGGAGACACGTCCATGCCGAGCACCTCCAACCGCGAGAATGCGGACAGTCCCCAGCAGCAGGGCCACACGCCCGACACCGTGCGCAACGACAAGGCGAAATGGAAGGACCGCGACCAGCCGGACAGCGATCCCGAGCGCAACCATGCCGATCCGGAACGCGACTACCCGCGGCCGGACGGCAGCGAATAGGCCGGCGCGGCAGGATCGGCGCAACGCCGGTCGCCGCAGGCAACGCGTCCCCGACAGCCGCGTGCCGCGCCTGTCGCCGGACCCCATGCAGCCCGCGCGGCGCGCTGCGACCGGCGCCGCCGGCCGTGCCAGCGCTCAGCGCAGGCTCGACCCGCGCACGATGCAGCGGCCGCTCAGCACCACCTTGCGCATCGGCAGGGTCGGCGCATTCAGCCGTTCCAGCAGCAGCGACATCGCGGTGCGGCCCATGTCTTCGACCGGCTGCTCGATCACGGTGATGCCGGGCTCGACCAGCTCGGTCCAGCTCTCGTTGTCGAAGCCGGCCAGGGCCAGGTCCTGCGGAATGCGCAGGCCGGCGCCGCGCGCGGCCTTCAGCGCGCCCATCAGCAGCAGGCTGTTGCTGGCCACCAGCGCCTCGGGGCGATCGGGCTGCGCCAGCCAGGCCTGCACCTCGTCGGTGGCCGCCTCCGCGCTCGGCGCCACCTCGCGGTAGCTCGGCGCCAGGCCATGCGCCTGCATCGCCGCCAGATAGCCGTCGCGGCGCTCGGCGGCGGTGCTGCTGGTCTTGCCGAACAGCCCGCCGATGCGGCGGAAGCCGCGCTCGGCCAAGTGCTCGATCAGGCTCGCCATCGCCGCGGCGTTGTCCAGCACCACGCTGTCGTGCACGCCGGCCTTGCCGGCGCGGTCGATCAGCACCACCGGGTAGTCGAAGCTCAGCTTGGGCAGCTGGTTCTGGGTGGTGCGGGTCGGCGCGAAGATCAGGCCGCTGACCCGTTCCTCCTGCATCAGTTGCAGGTACAGCGCCTCGCGCTGCGGATCCTCGTCGGTATTGCACAGGATCACGCGCATGCCGGCGCGATAGGCCACGTCCTCGACCGCGCCGATCGCCGCGGTGAAGAACGGGTTGCGGATGTCGGCCACGATCAGCCCGACGATCCCCGAATGCTGCGAGCGCAGGCGCCGCGCCATCAGGTTGGGCCGGTAGCCGGTCTCGCGCACCGCCGCCTCGACCCGTGCCCGCACATCCTCGCTGACCGGGCCGTGGCCCAGCGCGCGCGACACGGTCGAGGTCGACACCCCGGCCACCCGCGCCACGTCATGGATGCTGACCGTCACTGGCAACGTTCCCGCAAAATTCCCACTGCAACCCCCTTCCAAGTGGCCGGATTCGATAGTAGCACCAGCATTTCCCGAATAAATTGTGCAGTGCACATTGACGTGGCCGTGGGAACGTTCCCACACTGCGCCCACTCGCCGTCCCAGACCCCGAAGGATGTCCCGCGTGACCCAGACGAATCCCACCGTATTGGTCGCCAGCGAACTGGTCCGCGTCAATGTCCAGGCCCGCGACAAAGCCGACGCCATCGCCCAGGCCGCGCAGCTGCTGGTCGCCGCCGGCTGCGTGCCGCCGGCCTACGAGGCCAGCATGCTGCGCCGCGAAGCCCTGGCCAACACCTTCCTCGGCCACGGCGTGGCGATCCCGCACTGCACCGGCGAGGACCGCCACCTGGTCCAGCGCGACGGCATCGCGGTGCTGCAGCTGCGCGACGGGGTGGAATGGAATCCCGGCCAGGTCACCCACCTGGTGGTCGCCATCGCCGCGCAGTCCGATACCCACATCACCCTGCTGCGGCGCCTGACCCGGCTGATCCAGGACCAGCCGCGGCTGGACGCGCTGTTCGCCAGCGACGACCCGCAGGCGATCGTCGACGCGCTGAGCCAGGATCCGGCCGCCGCCGCGAGCGGCGCTCCGGTCGCCGACCTCGGCGAGCGCTTCGACTGGACCGTCGCCTACCCCACCGGCCTGCATGCGCGTCCGGCCACGCGCTGGGTGGAAACCGCGCGCGGTTTCGCCGCCAGGATCCAGGTGCGCGCCGGCGAGCAGACCGGCGATGCCAAGAACCTGGTGTCGCTGCTGCAACTGGGCCTGCATGCCGGCGACACGGTGACCATCTCGGCCGACGGCCAGGACGCCGCCGCGGCGCTGGCGCGGCTGCGCGGCGTCATCGACGGGCTGACCGCGCAGGAGAAAGCCGACGCGCAGGCCGCCGCGCAGCGCCGCGCCGCGCCGGTCGCCGGCTGGACCCCGCCGCAGGCGCAGCCGGCCATCGTCGGCATCGGCGCCAGCCCCGGCCTGGCGATCGGCGTGGTGCACAAGCTGGCCGGCAACGACGGCCCGGTGCCGGACGCGCCGGTGCCGCTCAGCGACGGCGGTGCGCTGCTGCACGACGCCTTGCTGCGCACCCGCCAGCAACTGCAGGCGATCGAGGACGACACCCGGCGCCGGCTCGGCGCCGGCGACGCGGCGATCTTCCGCGCCCAGGCCGAACTGCTCAATGACACCGACCTGATCACCCTGGCCTGCCAGCTTATGGTCGAGGGCCACGGCGTGGCCTGGTCCTGGCAGCAGGCGGTCGAGCGCATGGCCAACAAGCTGTCGGCGCTGGGCAACGCGGTGCTGGCCGGGCGCGCCAGCGACCTGCGCGACGTCGGCCGCCGGGTGCTGACCCAGATCGACCCGAGCCTGGCCAGCGGCAGCCTGGAGCACCTGCCCGAGCGCCCCTGCATCCTGCTCGCCAGCGACCTGTCGCCGTCGGACACCGCGCACCTGGACACCAGCCGCGTGCTCGGCCTGGCCACCGCGCTGGGCGGGCCGACCTCGCATACCGCGATCCTGTCGCGCACCCTGGGCCTGCCGGCGCTGGTCGCCGGCGGCGCCGACCTGCTCGACCTGGACGACGGCGCCACCGTGATCGTCGACGGCAACAGCGGCCGCCTGTACCTGGCGCCGTCGGAGGCCGACCTGGCCTCGGCGCGCGCCTACATCGAGGACCAGCGCCAGCTGCGCGAGCGCGAGGCCGAACAGCGCAACCAGCCGGCGCAGACCCAGGACGGCCATCGCGTCGAGATCGGCGCCAACGTCAACCTGCCCGAGCAGGTGCCGCTGGCGCTGGCGCAGGGCGCCGAGAGCGTGGGCCTGATGCGCACCGAGTTCCTGTTCCTGGAGCGCGGCAGCACGCCCAGCGAGGACGAGCAGTACGCCACCTACATGGCGATGGCCAAGGCGCTGGACGGGCGTTCGCTGATCGTGCGCGCGCTGGACATCGGCGGCGACAAGCAGGTCGCGCACCTGAACCTGCCGCGCGAGGACAACCCGTTCCTGGGCGTGCGCGGCGCGCGCCTGCTGCTGCGCCGCGCCGACCTGCTGCAACCGCAGCTGCGCGCGCTGTACCGCGCGGCCAGGGACGGCGCCAAGCTGGCGATCATGTTCCCGATGATCACCTCGGCGGCGGAGATCGTCGCGCTGCGCGCCGAGTGCGAGCGCCTGCGCGCCGAGCTTGAGGCGCCGGAGGTGCCGCTGGGGATCATGATCGAAGTGCCGGCCGCGGCGATCCAGGCCGACGCGCTGGCGCGGCATGCCGACTTCTTCTCGATCGGCACCAACGACCTGACCCAGTACACCCTGGCGATCGACCGGCAGAACCCGGACCTGGCCGCCGAGGCCGACAGCCTGCACCCGGCGGTGCTGCGGCTGATCCGCACCACGGTCGAGGGCGCGGCGCGCCACGGGCGCTGGGTCGGCGTGTGCGGCGGCCTGGCCGGCGACGCGTTCGGCGCGGCGCTGCTGACCGGGCTGGGCGTGCACGAACTGTCGATGACCCCCAACGACGTGCCGGCGGTGAAGGCGCGCCTGCGCGGCAGCCGCCTGGACGCGCTGCAGGCGCTGGCGCAGCGCGCGCTGGACTGCGAGAGCGCGGCCGACGTGCGCGCGCTGGACGGAGCCGGCGCATGAGCGTGCAGGCCGTCAGCGTCAGCCTGAACCCGGCGATCGACCTGACCGTGGCGATCGACCGGCTGCAGCCCGGCCAGGTGCATCGCGCACGCGGCGCGCATGCCATCGCCGGCGGCAAGGGCATCAACGTCGCCGCCTGCCTGGCCGACGCCGGCGTGGCGACCGCCGCGCTCGGCGTGCTCGGCGCCGGCAACGCGCACCTGTTCGAGACCCTGTTCGCCGCGCGCGGCATCGACGACCGCTGCCTGCGCGTGCCCGGCGACACCCGCACCAACCTCAAACTGGTCGCCGCCGACAGCGGCGACACCACCGACATCAACCTGCCCGGCCTGCCGCTGGGCGCGGCCGAGTTGCAGGCGGTCGGCGCGCGCCTGGCCGAGCTGCTGCGCCCGGACCTGCCGGTGGTGCTGACCGGCAGCCTGCCGGCCGGCCTGGCCGCCGACAGCTGGCGCACGCTGCAGGCGCAGGCCGCCGCCGCCGGCGCGCGGGTGCTGCTGGACACCAGCGGCACGCCGCTGCGCGCCGCGCTGGCCGCGCCGCGCGCGCAGCTGCCGTTCGCGATCAAGCCCAACCGCCACGAACTGGAGGACTGGGCCGGCACCCCGCTGCGCGACACCGCCGCGGTCCTGGCGGCGGCGCGCGCGCTGCTGGCCAGCGGCATCGCCCTGGTGGCGGTGTCGCTGGGCACCGACGGCGCGCTGTTCGTGCGCGGCGAGCAGGCGCTGCTGGCGCGGCCGCCGCAGCTGGCCGGCGGCAGCAGCGTCGGCGCCGGCGATGCGATGGTCGCCGGCCTGGTCGCGGCGCTGCTGGCCGAGGCCGACCTGGCCACCTGCGCGCGCCAGGCCACCGCCTTCGCCGTGGCCACGCTGGGCAGCGGCGAGGCACGCCGGCTGCCGCGCGAACAGGTCGCCGGCATCGCCGCCGCGGTCCGCATCGAGGCGCTGCAGTGACCTCCACCCCGAACCACCCGCCGTCGCCATTCCGCGCGTCGGCCCCCTGCGTCCATCGGGAGCAAGCATGAATCCTATCTTCGTGGTGATCGTCGCCGGCGAGCGCAGCACCGAGGCCGTCCTCGCCGCCGAAGCGCTGCGCCATGCGGCCAGCGCGGGCGGCGCGGTACTGCACGCCGAGGTGCGCACGCCGCAGGGCGTGATCGCCCCATTGGACCTGGCCGCCGCCGGCAGCGCCGCGGCGCTGCTGCTGGTCGGCGACGGCGATGCCGACGCGGCGCGCTTCGCCGGCGCCGCGCCGGTGCGTGCCAGCCTGGACGCGGTACTCGACGACGCCGCCGGCGTGCTCGCACCGCTGCTGGCCGCGGCCAGCGCGGCGCAGGCGAGCGGCGCCGCCACCGCCACGACGGCGGACGGCGCCAAGCGCATCGTCGCCGTGACCTCCTGCCCCACCGGCATCGCCCACACCTTCATGGCCGCCGAAGGCCTGCAGCAGGCGGCCACGACCCTGGGTCACCAGATCCGGGTGGAAACGCAGGGTTCGGTCGGCGCGCAGGACACGCTCAGCGACGCCGAGATCGCCGAGGCCGACCTGGTGCTGATCGCCGCCGACCGCGAGGTGGACCTGTCCCGCTTCGGCGGCAAGCGCCTGTTCAAGAGCGGCACCAAGCCGGCGATCAACGACGGCCCCGGGCTGATCCGCAAGGCGCTGGCCGAGGCCGGCGTGCATGCGGCCAGCGGCAATGGCGCGACGCCGGCGAGCAGCGAGCGCGGCAAGTCGGCCGGCCCGTACAAGCACCTGATGACCGGCGTGTCGTTCATGCTGCCGTTCGTCACCGCCGGCGGCCTGCTGATCGCGCTGGCGTTCGCGCTGGGCGGCATCTACGCCTTCGACGACGCGCACAAGGGCACCCTGGCCTGGTCGCTGTTCCAGATCGGCGCCAAGGCCGGCTTCACCCTGATGGTGCCGGCGCTGGCCGGCTACATCGCCTATTCCATCGCCGACCGCCCCGGCATCGCCCCCGGCATGATCGGCGGCATGGTCGCGGCCAACCTCGGCGCCGGCTTCATCGGCGGCATCTTCGCCGGCTTCATCGCCGGCTACGGCGTGGCCGCGCTGAACCGCGCGATCAAGCTGCCGCGCACCCTGGAAGGGCTGAAGCCGGTGCTGATCCTGCCGGTGCTGGGCACCTTGCTGGTCGGCCTGACCATGCTGTACGTGGTCGGCCAGCCGGTCGCCGAAGCGCTGGCCTGGCTCACCGACTGGCTGCGCGGCATGCAGGGCAGCAGCGCGGTGCTGCTGGGCCTGCTGCTGGGCGCGATGATGGCCTTCGACATGGGCGGACCGGTCAACAAGGCCGCCTATGCGTTCTCGACCGGCCTGATCGCCAGCCAGGTGTACACGCCGATGGCCGCGGCGATGGTCGCCGGCATGACCCCGCCGCTGGGCATCGCCCTGGCCACCTGGGTGTTCCGCAACCGCTTCACCCGCGAGGAACGCGGCACCAGCGCCGCCACCGGCGTGCTCGGCCTGGCCTTCGTCACCGAGGGCGCGATCCCGTACGCGGCGCGCGACCCGCTGCGCACCATCCCGGCGCTGATGCTGGGCTCGGCGCTGGCCGGCGCGATCTCGATGGCCGCCGGCGCCGAACTGAAGGTGCCGCACGGCGGCGTGTTCGTGCTGCCGATCCCCAATGCGGTGACCCACCTGGGCATGTACCTGATCGCCCTGATCGCCGGCACCGCGCTGACCGCGCTGGCCCTGCGCGTGCTGAAGAAGCCGGTCGCCGAATAAGCAACGCGCCGGCGCGCCGCCGGGGGCGATGTCCCCTCCCCCCGTCGTCCACGGCGGCGCGCCGGCCTCCCCACACCCCAGGAGTCCCTGCCATGTCCCTTCCCCTCACCCGGCGCCTGTCGCTCACCGCCCTGGCGCTCGCCCTCGCCCCGCTGGCCCACGCCCAGGACGCCAGCGACGCGTTCAAGCTCAAGCTCGCCTACACCGGCGAAGCCGCGGTCTCGCTGGACGGCGGCAAGGAACAGGGCAGCGCCTACGCCGGCCAGCTGATGCTCGGCACCGACGTCGACCTGCAGCGGCTGATGGGCTGGAACGGCGCCACGCTGAAGGTCTATGCGATCAACCGCCACGGCACCAACCTGGCCAACAGCGACATCGGCAACAGCACCTCGGTGCAGGAAATCTACGGCGGCCAGGGCACGCGCCTGGCCAACTTCACCCTCGAGCAGAAGCTGTTCGACGACCGCCTGGAACTGGAGGCCGGACGCAGCGTGGCCAACATCCATTTCCTCGGCTCGGACCTGTGCGGCTACTTCCAGGGCAACTCGGCCTGCGGCAACCCGACCTACGTGTTCCGCACCAGCAACTTCACCTACTGGCCAGTGTCCAGCTGGGCCGCGCACGCCAAGGCCTGGGTGACCCCGACCGTGTACGTGCACGTCGGCGCCTACGAGGTCAATCCGACCCAGGCCGAGGACGGCGAGCACGGCCTGAACTGGAGCACCCGCGACCACACCGGGGTGATCGTGCCCTATGCCATCGGCTACAAGACCGAGGCGGCCAGCGTGCGCTTCCCGGCGATGTACGAACTGGGCGGCTGGCAGGACAACTCCGACTACAGCGACCCGCTCAACGACCGCAACGGCACCCCGGCGCGGCTCAGCGGGCTGGGCTACGCCACCCGCAACGGCCGCTCCGGCGCGTTCTTCCGCTTCGAGCAGCAGGTCACCCGCCCCGACGCCGACAGCGCGCGCGGCCTGGTGCTGTTCGGCTCGGTGCTCAAGGGCACCTCCGGGCAGCTGATCGAGGACCACTTCCTGGAGCTGGGCCTGGTCCAGCGCGGCACCTTCGCCAGCCGCGAGCAGGACAACATCGCCTTCGTCGTCACCCAGCAGCGCTACAGCGACGACGCGCTGGAAGACCTGCGCCTGGCGCGCGCCGCGGCCGGCGGCAGCGGCACCCCGCACAGCTCGCAATACATGATGGAACTGAGCTACGGCATCCAGGTCACCCCACAGCTGCGCATCGCGCCGAACCTGCACTACATCGTGCACCCGGACCAGTTCAACGAGCCGGCGCGCACCCGCGACCTGCCGAATGCGTTGGTGGCCGGCATGCGGGTGGATTGGGCGCTGTAGGGCTGGGATGACCAGCCATTCGGCTGTGGAAAAGCGGGGATTGGGGATTGGGGATTTGTCGCGCCTGGGCGGACGCTGGCGGCGGTAGGTATTCGCACGCCGCGGCGTTTCCGCCGCGCGCGGGCGACGGATCGCCGCGATGCCGGGGCAGGATCGAAGCGGCCGTGATGGCGGCGATCCTGTCGAACCAACAACGCAGCGGTCCACCGGATCTCGTGAGGTGAAAGGACCGTCCGTGAACGGATGCGCCGCCAGGCCGAAGGCGCGTCCATGCGCCGCCGATTGCCGCGTCGGCGCCACCGGACCGGCAGCGCCAGGCCGGTGTTCTGCGCAGAACCGGCAGGCACGCCGCAAACAACCACCCGCGCAAACGCACGACGCCCCGGCATGCCGGGGCGTCGTGCGTTCCGTCCGTGTCACTCCGCTCGCATGCACGCGCGCCGGTCCGTCGGCGCATGCGGGAACGAAAACAGGTGGCCGGCGAATCGAGTTCCGTTCGATTCCGTGCAAGCGCGCATCCCTGGCGCGGGAGCGATGACGTTGCCGACACGCACAGAATGCCTCTCCTCAGGCGCCGGCGCGATCGGCCGATACCGCGACGCACTGTCAGAATTTCCCGACATGCGCCGACCGCGGATGCGGTGTCAGTGCGCCCGATCCGCGGAAAGCTGCCGCGCGCACAGGCCTTGCGGCTGCCAGGCCTGGGTCAAGGTGGTCGCCGGCCGCTCGGCGTCATGGAGGATGAGCGCGAAGCCCTGCCGCGGCACCGTGCCGATCGCCATCAGCAGCATCGGCGGCCCCGCCTCGATCGTCAGGCTGTTGCCCGGCCCACGGCCGATCCGCACGCCCTCGGGCGTTTCCAGGCAGGTGTCGCCGTTCACCGCGAAGAAGGCCTCCGGGCCGGAATGGACATGCAAGGGCGCCGTCGTCCCCGGGGTGAAGACCGAGCGCAGGTATTCGGCCGCATAGGTCGACGCCGGCGCCACCGCGAGCGGGCCGACCGTGGACACGTGCTCGCCGCCCGTGGACTGCCACGCGGCCGGCGCCAGCGTGAACAGCCAGACCGATCCGAACGCCTCCACCACCACGCTGGAGGCGCTGGCGGCAGCCTCGGCGGATGGCTTGGACACGAAGCGATCGAGATGCCAGAACACCGGTTCAGCAGGCAACGCCGGCAGCGTCTTCCTGGCCAGCAGACAGGCCGGACCCGGCTCCTCGGCCGCGCCGCATTGACGCGTGGTCGCCTGCGCGAACGCCACCGAGGGCAACGCCGCGGCCGCAACCGCACACAGCCACAACAGCACTCCGCGCATCGCCAACCCCCTGGTCGCAAGTAGACAGGAGCTTGCGCGCTTCCGATCCCTGTTTCAACGTGCGCGCGCAAGCCAGGAACGGCGCCCTGCGCAACGGCGGGCCGGTTGCGGAAGGGACCACGGGCAGGCGCCGCTACGTCCCTCGTTCCACCCGACCCTGCGCCGGCCACGCCGCACTGCCGCGCAACCGTCACCGTCGCTACATAAACGGATCCCATCGTGATCGCCTCGCCACCGCCGATTACGACGGTTTTCCAACATCCACGTTGCAAGCATCTCGCGCCATGCGCATCCTGGTTGCCGAAGACGATACGTCCATTGCCGTTGCGTTGCGCGACTCGCTGGCCGAGTGCGGGCACGTGGTGGACCACGTCAACGACGGCGCCGCCGCCGAGCGCGCGCTCAGCGCCGAGTCCTACCACCTGCTGGTGCTCGACCTGGGCCTGCCGCGGCGCGACGGCCTGCAGGTGCTGCAGCGCGTGCGCGAGCGCCGCGACGAGGTCGCGGTGCTGGTGGTGACCGCGCGCGACGGCGTGGAGGACCGCATCCGCGCCCTCGACCAGGGCGCCGACGACTACCTGATCAAGCCGTTCGAGCTGTCCGAGTTCCTGGCCCGCACCCGCGCCCTGCTGCGCCGGCGCAGCAGCGGCGGCATCCCCGAGCTGGCCCTGGGCCAGCTGCGGATCAACCTGGCCGGGCGCCGGGTGTGGCTGCAGGACGAGCCGCTGGAACTGACCGCGCGCGAGTTCGCGCTGCTGGAGACGCTGCTGATGCGCAGCGGGCGCGTGGTCAGCCGCGGCCAGCTGACCGACGCGCTGTGCGACTGGCAGCACGAGATCACCGACAACGGCCTGGACATCTCCATGCACCGCCTGCGCCGCAAGCTGCACGGCTCCGGCGTCGGCATCCGCACCATCCGCGGCCTGGGCTACCTGCTGGAAGAATCCCGCGCCGCGGAAGCCGACGCCGCCCACGACGCGCACGCGTCGTGAGCGCGGCCGTGGCAGCCGCGACGGCGGGCGCGCTCCCCGCCCATCCCAGCCTGCGCCGGCGCCTGCTGGCGTTCCTGCTGATCCCCACCCTGCTGCTGATGCTGGTGGTCTCGGCGCTGTTCTATCTGCTGATGCTCAAGTACTCCAACCACGTCCACGACATGGACCTGAAGGAGGACACGCTGGGCCTGGCCAAGGCGGTCAACGATGCCGGCGCCAGCCTGCCGCTGCCGCTGCAGGCGCGGCGCCTGCTCGAATACAGCAGCGACGGCCGCGTGTTCTTCGAGGTGCGCAGCCGCGACCACGGCGTGATCAGCAACAGCGCGCAGCCGATCCCGGCGCACGCCGCCCCGGCCACGCTCGGCCGGGTGGCGCTGCGCGACGAACGCATGGCCGACGGCACGCCCGTGCGCGTGGCCAGCCTGATCGTGCCGTCGGCCTGGGAGGCCAACGACCGGCTGACGATCTCGGTGGCCGAGACCCTGGACGACCGCCACCGCCGCGCGCGCGAGATCCTGATGCTGATGCTGCCGACCGAACTGCTACTGACCTGCTCGCTGCTGGCGCTGGTCTGGCATGGCGTGCGCGTGGGCCTGCGCCTGCTGCAACCGGCGGTGCGCCGGCTCGACGACAGCCAGCGCGACCTCAGCCCGGTGTCCGGCCCGGACATCCCGATCGAGGTGCTGCCGCTGACCCAGGCCATCGACGGCCTGCTGGGCCGGCTCAAGCAGCTGATGGCGCTGCAGGAGCGCTTCGTCGCCGACGCCGCGCACCAGCTGCGCACGCCGCTGGCGGGGCTGAGCATGCATGTGCAGCGCGCCCAGGCCAGCACCCGCGCACAGGACACCGCGCAGGCGCTGCAGCACATCCGCCAGCTGACCGACCGCGCGATCCGCAGCTCCACCCAACTGCTGGCGCTGACCCGTGCGCAGGCGCCGCGCGAGAGCATCCGCCCGCTGCTGCCGATGGACCTGGCCGCGTGGCTGCCGCAGGCGCTGGCCGAGCGCATCCCCGACGCGCTGCAGGCCGGCGTCGACCTGGGCTACGACGACGATGACGACAGCCCGGCCTGGATCGCCGCCGATGCCTGGTCGCTGCGCGAACTGCTCGACAACCTGCTCGACAACGCCTTCAAGCATGCCACCGGCAGCATGGTCACGGTGAGCCTGCGGCGGCAGCCGCGGCACCTGCGGCTGGCGGTCGACGATGCCGGCCCCGGGGTGGACGAGGCCTTGCTGCCGCGGCTGGGCGAACGCTTCTTCCGCGCCCCGGACGCGCCCGAGGGCGGCACCGGCCTGGGCCTGGCGATCGTCGCCAGCATCGCCGCGCGCCACCACGCCGCCCTGCGCTACCAGCGCTCGGCGCTGGGCGGCCTGCGCGTGGAACTGGACCTTCCTGCCGACGCGGCGCCGCCCGCATGAGCCGGCGCCGCGCATTCCGGCTGGCCGGGCTTGCAGGGCTGAGCGCGGCGGCGCTGGCCGGCTGCGTCAGCACGCCGTTGCCCGACCTGGCGCAACCGCTGCCGCCGCAGTGGAGCGCGCTGCCGGCCGCGGCCTCGCCGCGCCCGGCCGGCAGCGCCTGGTGGCAGGACTTCCACGACCCGCAACTGGACGCGCTGGTCGCGCAGGCGCTGCGCGACGACCTCGACGTCGCCCAGGCCTTGGCCAGGCTGCGCGCCGCGCGGCGCATGGACGGCGTCGCCGACGCCACCCTGATGCCGCAGCTGCATGCGCGCACCGAGGATCCGATCGATCCCGACGCCAGCGCCTCGTTCCTGGTCGCCGGCTTCGACGCGGAGTGGGAGCTGCCGCTGTTCGGGCGCGGCGACGCCACCCGCCGCATCAGCCGCGGCGACCTGCAGACCGCGCAGGCGAACCTGGAACAGGTCCGCACCGCCACCGTCGCCGAGGTGGCGCGCAACTGGACCGAGCTGCGCCATGCGCAACAGGCCGAACAGCTGCTGCAACGCATCGCGCAGGCACGCCAGCGGCAGGCGACGCTGAGCGTGGCGCTGGTCGGGCTGCGCCTGGCGCCGCCGGCGGCGGCGGCGCAGGCGCAGGCCGCGCAAGCGCAGGCGCAGGCCGCACTGGGCGAACCGCGCAGCGCCGGCGCCGCCGCCGCGCAACGGCTGGCGGTGCTGCTGGCGCGCAGCACGCCGGACCCGGCCTGGCGCGACGCGGCGACCGCGCCGGCCGTCCCCGGCGCCACGGCGCCGGGATTGCGGATCGGCGCGATCGACGCGGTGCCCGCCGACCTGCTGCGGCGGCGCCCGGACATCGCCGCGCGCGAGGCCGAGGTGCTCGGCGCCGCCGGCGAACTGGGCATCGCCCGCGCCGACCGCTACCCCAGCATCGGCCTGGGCGGCGCGATCCACTGGTCCACCAACCTGCTCTCGCATCGCCGCACCGCCACCCCGCACGGCATCGCCTCGTTAGGGCCAGTGATCGACATCCCGCTGTTCGACTGGGGGCTGCGCCAGGCCACGGCGCAGGCCCGCGGCGAACTGCTGCAGGCGGCGACGCTGGCCTACCGCCAATGCGTGCTGGAGGCGGTGGCCGAAGTGCAGAACGCGCTGACCGCGCTGGAACAGCAGCGCCAGCGCGAACTGGCGCAGCAGCAGGCCTTGCAGGCGCTGCAGCAGGCCGCCGACGCGGCGCAGGCGCGGCGCCGGCTGGGCCTGGGCAGCGATCTGGAGGTCGCCACGCAGCAGGCCGCGCGCGACCAGGCCGCGCTGGAGCTGCTGGAGACGCAGCGCCAGCGCGACCTCGACTACATCGCGTTGCAGACCGCACTGGGCAGCGCGCAAACGCAGGCCAGTACCAGCGCCGCGGGCAGCGCAGGCGCGGCGCCCTGATGGTCGCGCTGGCCCGCCAGACCCTGCGCCACGAATGGCGGCGCTTCCTGCCGGTGGTGGTCTCGGTCGGTTTCGCCAGCCTGTTGCTGCTGCTGCAGACCGCGCTGGTGCTGGGCATCTTCGGCAGCGCCAGCGTCTACGTGTCCGGCTCCGACGCCGACCTGTGGCTGGGCTATCCCGGCACGCAGAGCGTGGACCAGGGCCGCCCGATCGATCCGGATGCGGCTACTGCGCTGTACCTGGACCCGCGCGTGCTGCAGGTCGAACCGTTCCTGTGGTTCGACGGCGACTGGCGCGGCCCCGACGCCACCGGCGCGGTGTCGATCTACGTCTCCGGCATCGACACCCGCGCCGACGGGCTGATGTTCGCGCGGCTGCTGGACCCGGCGCTGCGCGCGGCGCTGCGCGAACCGGACACGGTGGTGGTGGACCGCGCCGAGCTGGACAAGCTCGGCGTCGGCATTGGCCGCAGCGCGCGCATCAACGGCCACCGGGTGCGGGTGATCGGGGTCGGCCGCGGCCTGCGCGCGCTGGGCGGGGTCAACGTGCTGGCCTCGCTGGAGACCGCGCGCGCGCTGAACACCGACGCCGTGCACCCGGACTGGCCGACCTACATGGTCGCGCGGCTGCGGCCCGGCGCCGATGCCGACGCGGTGGCGCGCGGCCTCGCCGGCCATGCCGCGCCGGCGCGCATCGCGGCCTGGAGCGCGGCGCAGTTCGCCCGCCGCAGCATCCTGTTCTGGATGTTCGACACCGGCGCCGGCTCCGGCGTGCTGTTCCTCGGCGGCATCGTGCTGCTGGTCGGCGTGGCGATCACCAGCCAGACCCTGCTGGCCACGGTGCTGGGCGCGGCGCGCGAGTACGCCACGCTCAACGCCCTGGGCGTGAGCATGCGCGCGCTGCGCTGGGTGGTGCTGGAACAGGCGGCCTGGGTCGGCGCGCTGGGCCTGCTCGGCGCCAGCGCGCTCGGCGCGGCGCTGGTCGCGCTGGCCCGCGCGCACGACGTGCCGGTGGCCTTCGACGGCAGCGGCTGGGCGGCCTGCGTGGTCGCGGTGATGCTGCTGACCCTGCTGTCGGCGCTGGCCGCGCTGCGCGGACTGCGCCGCGCCGATCCGGCGCTGCTGCTGCGATGAACCGGGCCGCCGACCCCGCCGTGCTGCAACCCTCCGTCGCCACGCTGCACGGCAGCGGCCTGTGCAAGAGCTTCGTCTCCGGCAAGCTGCGCACCGAGGTGTTGCGCGACGTCGCGCTGCAGGTGTGGCCCGGCGAGCTGACCCTGATCTCCGGGCCGTCCGGCTGCGGCAAGAGCACGCTGCTGTCGATCCTCAGCGGCCTGCAGCGCGCCGACCGCGGCCGCGTGCAGGCGCTGGGCGAGGACCTGGGCGCGCTCGACGCGACCGCGCTGGAGCGCTTCCGCCTGCGCCACACCGGCTTCATCTTCCAGGGCTTCAACCTGTTCCCGGCGCTGAGCGCGCTGGACCAGGTGCGGCTGCCGCTGCAGTACATGGGCCTGGCCGCGGCCGAGGTGCGCGCGCGCGCCGAAGCGGCGCTGGCCGAGGTCGGCATCGCCCACCGCCAGCAGCTGCGCCCGGCCGAGCTGTCCGGCGGCGAGAAGCAGCGCGTGGCGATCGCGCGCGCGCTGGCCAAGCACCCGGCGCTGCTGTTCGCCGACGAGCCGACCAGCGCGCTGGACGCCGGCAACGGCCAGACCGTGATCGATCTGCTGCACCGCATCGCGCGGACGCACAACACCATGGTGCTGTGCGTCAGCCACGACCCGCGCCTGATCCGCCATGCCGACCGCGTGCTGTCGATGGAGGACGGCCGCATCCTCGACGACCGCCGCCTGGCGCCGCCGCCCTCGCCCCCCTCTTCGCCCCGGATGTCCGCACCATGAAAGCGTTCCCCGCCGCTGTCCTGCTGAGCCTGCTGCTGGTCGCCTGCGCGCGCCCGCCGCAGGCCGCGCCCGCGCCCAGCGCGGCGCCGGCCTACCTGGCGGTGGCGCGCGGGCGCATCGACGTGGAAGGCGGCCTGCTGCGGCTGGGCCTGCCGGTGGCCGCGACGCTGCAGCGGGTGGCGGTGCACGAAGGCGACGCGGTGCGCCGCGGCGCGCTGCTGATCGCCGCCGACGACCGCGCCGCGGCGCTGGAGCTGCAGATCGCGCAGACCCGTGCGCAGGCGGCGAGCGCGCACGTGGGCCAGCTGCAGCAGCGGCTGGCGCATGCGCAGCAGCGCCAGCGGCGGCTGGCCGAGGCGGCGCGGATCGGCGCCGGCGACGGCCAGAGCGCCGACGATGCCGGCGACGCCAGCCAGACCCTGGCCGACGCGCTGCAGGCCGCGCGCAGCGACGCCGCGCTGGCCGCCGAACAGGTGCACCAGGCGCAACTGCAGCGCGACCAGTACCGGCTGTACGCGCCGGTCGACGGCCGCGTGCTGCAGCTGGCCGCCGCGGTCGGCGCGCGCAGCGACGGCGGCGCCACGCCGCTGCTGACCCTGCTGCCGGACGCGCCGCGCCTGGTCCGCGCCGAACTCAACGAAAGCTACGCCGCGGCGATCGCGCCGGGCATGCAGGCCGAGGTGATCAGCGACGACGGCCGCCAGACCGCACTGGGCACGGCGGTGGTGCGCTGGCTGGCGCCGGCGTTCGGCCCGGCGCAGCTGCACGACGACGCCGACGGCGCCGGCAACGACCGCAGCGTGGCCTGCGTGCTGGCGTTCCGGCAGCCATCGACGCTGCGCCTGGGCCAGCGCGTGCTGGTGCGCTTCCGCAACCCGGCCACCGCGCAACGCTAACGAAAGGCTGCTGAAACGCCTACCCGCCACGCTGCGCGCGTTCCTTCGCTGCCGACGTCGTGCCGCCATGATCCAATCCGCCGAATTTCACTTCCCGGGCGGCCGCCACGGCGTGCTGCTGATCCACGGCCTGACCGGCACCCCCAGCGAGATGCGCCTGCTCGGCAAATCGCTGAACCGCGAGGGCTTCAGCGTGCACGGCGTGCAGCTGGCCGGGCATTGCGGCGACGAGGACGACCTGCTCGCCACCGGCTGGCGCGACTGGAGCGCCAGCGTCGAGCAGGCCGCGGCGCGGATGCGCCCGCAGGTGGACAAGCTGTTCGTGGCCGGCCTGTCGATGGGCGCGCTGCTGGCGCTGCAGCTGGCCGAAGAACGGCCGCAGTGGATCGACGGCGTCGGCGTGCTCGGCGCCACCTTCCGCTACGACGGCTGGAACATCCCCCGCCGCGCGCGGCTGGCGTTCCTGCTGCCGTGGTTCAAGCGCCTGGGCATCGGCCGCCGCCGCATGTTCCTGGAGGAACCGCCGTACGGCCTGCGCGACGAGCGCATCCGCGCGCAGGTCAGCGGCGCGATGCTCGGCGGCGACAGCAGCGCCGCCGGCCTGCCCGGCAATCCCTGGCACGCGCTGGCCGAGATGCACCTGCTGTCGCGGCGGGTGCGCCGCAACCTGGCCAAGGTGACCGCGCCGTGCCTGGTCGCGCATGCGGCCGAGGACGACATCGCGCATCTGCGCAATGCGCAGCTGGTGGTGGCCGGCGTGTCCGGGCCGGTGGAACTGCTGCTGCTGCACGACAGCTACCACATGATCACCCTGGACCGCGAACGCCGCGTGCTCGGCGCGCGGCTGGCGCAGTTCTTTGCCGCGCAGGCCGCCGCGCCGCGCCAGGCGGCCTGATGGCGCTGCAGGCGCCCGTGATCGGCGTGTGGCTGGCGACGGTGGCGCTGGACACGGTCGGCCAGCTGGCCTTCAAGCACGTCGCCAGCGACCCGCTGGCGACCGGCGCGGCGCGCTGGCGGCGCACGGCGCGGCAGCCGTGGCTGTGGCTTGGCATGGCCTGCTACGCGTTCGAGTTCCTGGCCTGGACCGCGTTCCTGTCGCTGGTGCCGCTGGGCCGCGGCGTGCTGCTGGGCTCGATCAACATCGTGGCGATCATGCTCGCCGGGCGCTGGCTGTTCGGCGAGCGGCTGGGGCGCATGCAGGTGGCCGGGATCTGCCTGGTCAGCGCCGGCGTGGCCGTGGTCGGGCTGGGCACATGAGCCGCCCGTCGCTGCAGCGCTATGCGTTCGGCTTCGCCCTGCTGCTGGGCTTCGACACCCTGGCCCAGTTCGGCTTCAAGCTCGGCGGCGCGCATGCGTTCCCGCCGCAGGCCGAGTGGGCCTGGGTGCTGCGCCTGCTCGCCAGCCCCTGGCTGTACGCCGCGCTGCTGGGCTATGTCGGCGCGTTCTTCACCTGGATGAAACTGCTCGAGCACGCGCCGATCGGGCCGGCCTTCGCCGCCTCGCACCTGGAGGTGGTCAGCGTGCTGCTGCTGTCGGCGTGGTGGTTCGGCGAAACCATCGGCGTGCTGCAGGCACTGGGTGCGGTGCTGATCGTGGCCGGCATCGTCTGTCTCGCGCTCGGCGAGCGCGCCGCGCCGGCCGATGCGCACTGAGGTCCCGCCCACCGCCGGCCTGCCGCTGCACTGGCGCGACCTGTGGCCGGCGCGCACGCCGCAGCGGCTGGCCGCGCAGCTCGGCCTGCCCGACGCGCTGCTGACCTGCTCCGGCACCGCCGCGCTGGTCATCGCGCTGCGCACCCTGGCCAGCTGCAGCCGCCGCCGGCAGGTGCTGGTGGCCGCCTACACCTGCCCGCTGGTGGCGCTGGCGGTGGCCCATTGCGGTCTGCAGCTGGTGCTGTGCGATCTGCTGCCCGATTCGATCGAACCCGACCCGGCGCAGCTGGCGCAGCGCTGCGGCAGCGACACCCTGGCGATCGTCGCCACCCACCTGGGCGGCCGCCTGACCGACCTGGCCCCGCTGCGCGAGGCCGCCGCGGCCTGCGGCGCGATGCTGATCGAGGACGCCGCGCAGGCGCTGGGCGGCGTGCATGGCGACGGCCGCGCCGCCGGCCTGGGCGGCGACATCGGCTTCTGCAGCCTGGCGGTGGGCAAGGGCCCGACCCTGTACGAAGGCGGCCTGCTGATGTCGCCACATGCGCCGTTGCGGCGCAGCCTGGCCGCGACCGCGGCGCGCCTGGGCCAGCCGGACTGGCGCTGGGAACTGCGGCGCAGCCTGCAGTTGCTCGGCTACGCCGCGCTGTACCGGCCGCGCGCCTTGCGCTGGGCCTACGGCGCGCCGCTGCGCCGCGCCCTGCGCCGCGGCGACCGCGTGGCCGCGGCCGGCGACCACTTCGACGCGGCGATCCCGCAGCATGCGGTCGGCGCCTGGCGCGAAGCGGTCGGCGTGCGCGCCAGCGCGCGCTGGCCGGCGTTCCTGGCGCAGGCGCGCGCGCAGGGCCAGCGCCGCGCCGCACGCCTGGCCGCGATCGCCGGGCTGCGGGTGATCGCCGACAGCGCCGGCGCGCAGGGCAGCTGGCCGGCGCTGCTGGTGCTGCTGCCGGATGCGGCCGCGCGCGAGCGCGCGCTGGCGCAGCTGTGGCCGCGCGGCCTCGGCGTCGGCCTGCTGTTCGTGCACGCCCTGCCCGACTACGCCTACCTGCACGGCCTCGTCGACGCCGCGCCGATGCCCAATGCGCGCGACTTCGCCGCGCGCTGCCTGAGCATCAGCAACAGCCCATGGCTGGACGAGGACGGGTTCGAGGCGATCGTCGCGGTGCTGCGGCAGGTGTGTGCGGAGCGGATGGGCTGATCCGCTCGCACTCAATGACGCACCTTGCACACCCCTGTAGGAGCGGCTCCAGCCGCGACCGGCTTTACCGATAGATCCTGTCGCGGCTGAAGCCGCTCCTGCACGGGCATGCGCTAGCGCCGCAGCCCGGCCTCGGCCAGCGCCTGCAGCAACCGCAGGTTCACCTGGTGCTGCCGCGCCTGCCAGTCCGACAGCGATTGCGGCGACGGCGCCGGCTGCGCATCCAGTGCCGCCAGGCGCCGCTTCCACCACTGCGGATACTGCGCCACCGACACCTCGCCGGTGATGTCGCTGCCGAGCAGTTGCCCGTGCAGGTAGGCGATGGCGGTGAGCAGGTGCGGCACGCGCAGTTCGCCCTGGTCCCAGTTGGTGCGCACCTCGTCCGGATCCAGCACGTCCTTGTCCAGCGACAGGTAGGTCGGCATCGGCGTGCTGCGCAGGTGCTGCAGGAAGGCGTCGATCATCTCCATGCTCGAGCCGAAGCCGCGTACCGCCCGGCCCAGCCCCAGGCGCCGCGCCCAGCCGACGTCCACGCCGCTGCACCAGTAGCGCAGCTTGCCGCGGTACAGCGGCCGCAGATGGTTTTCCCAGGCATGCGCGGCACCGACGTCGCCCGAGGTGATGCCGACCACCTCCACCCGCGCCACCTGCGGCAGCGCCGCCACCCGCCACACCCACGAGCCGCAATGCACGGCGAACGGGAAGCGCATGTTGTCCGGGTGGTTGTCGAACACCACCACCCGCAGCGGCGCGGGCGCGCGCTGCGCCTGTCGCACGATCAGCGGCAGGCTCAGGTGGTGGAAATCGCCGCTGCCCAGCAGCACGGTGCCATGCCGCGCCGGCAGCACGCCGTCGAGCGCGGCGCCGAAGCGCCGCAGCCGGCGCAGCGAACAGGCGAAGCGCAGCCCGTCGCACCACGCCTGCAGCGGCAGGTGCAGCGCGCCCGGCACGGTGCCGAGCGAGCCATCCAGATCCAGCAGTACCGGTGCGCTCATCTCATTCCGCCAGGTCGGCATCGGGGTCGGCAGTGCCGACGTCGTCGGCTTCGAACAGCGGCCGCAGCCGCCGCAGCGCGATGCGCAGCAGCGGATTGCGCGGGTACACCGCATGCCAGGTGTAGGTGAAGCTGGCGCCGAGCTGCGCCTTCACTTCCGGGTCGGTCCAGCCGGCGACGTAGGCGCGCAGGCCATGCCGGCAGGCGTAGTCCAGGTTGTGCATCCAGCTCAGCGCGTACAGGTTGTGCTCGCGCGCATCCGGATAGTGCAGGCCGATGTACTTGTCCAGCAGCCGCCCGTCGTGCACGTAGCACAGGTTCCAGCCGATCAGCCGGCCCTGGTGGCGATAGGTGAACACCAGGCCGCCGGCATCGGCATCGGTCAGCAGCGCGTCGAAGAACGCTTCGGTCAGCAGGTCGAAATGCACCTCGCTCTGCGCATAGACCTGCAGGTACAGCGCATAGCAGTGCGCGCGCAAGGCCGGGTCGGCGAAGGCGGCGCCGGTCGGCAGCGCCTGGATCTCCAGGTCGGCGCGCGAGCGCAGCTTGCGGCGGATGTTGCGGCGGCGGCCGCGCGACAGCCGCGCCAGGTAGTCGTCGGTGGAGGCGAAATCGATCGGCACCCAGGCCAGCGCCTGCCCGCGCAGCAGCACGTAGCCGCTGCGTTCGCAGGCTTCGAGGAACACATGCGCCCAGGCGTTGTCGGTGGCATCGAGCAGCGGCGAGCGCTGCGGGATGTCCTTGACGATCAGCAGCGCGCGCTTGCGCCCCAGCTGCGCCCGCCACTGCGCGGGCAACTGCGCCGGGTCGGCCGCGCGCGGCAGCCAGGCGTATTCGCTGACGGTGCTGCCGACGAAGCTGGTGCGCGGGCGCAGCAGGCGCCGCCACAGCCGCTGCAGCGGCCAGCGGGCGACGCGCGCGCGCAGCGCCGGGTCGGCGGTGGTCAGCAGGTCGAACTCGGCCTCGAAGGCCGGCACGCCGTGCTCCAGGGCACGCGCCTGGAAGGCCTGCGGCGGGTGCGCGAGGAACTGCTGCTGCAACGCCTGCGGTTCGAGTTGGCTTACGAAAGGCATCTGCAAGATTGACCGGCTAGCGTGGAGGATGGACGCCGCAGCCGTGGGCCGCGGCGTGCCTTCCACCGGCGGCATGCGCCGCACGGTGGCCATTCATTTCGCGGAGGACTGCCATGACCCCGTCTATCGAGACACAGATCCACAGCATCGTCGCCAAGCACGGCGAGATCGATCCCGCCGGCCTGACCGCGGATACCAAACTGCAGGACCTGGGCGTGGATTCGCTCGAGGCGATCGAAATCCTGTTCGACATCGAGGAGCACTTCGACATCACCTTCCCGCAGCGCGATCCGAACCTGGACGACGGCTCGCTGGGCAAGCTGGCCGACGCGGTGCACCAGGCACTGGCCGCCAAGGCCGCCGCCGCGACGCTGGCCGCGGCGCACTGAGCGGCCATGGACCGCTCGGCGCAGGGACATCGCGTCGTCGTCACCGGGATGGGCGCGGTCAGCGCGCTCGGCCTGGGTGCCGATGCCCTGTGGCGCGGCATGCGCGAGGGGCGTAGCGGCATCGCCGCGCTGGCCTCGCCCGATCCGCAGGCCACGCTGAAGATGCGCCTGGCCGCCGCGCTGCCCGGCTTCGCGCCGCAGGCGGCACAGCTGGGCGGCATCGCGCCCGGCCAGCTCGACCGCATGACCCAGATGGCGCTGGTCGCGGCCTACGAGGCGGTGGCCCAATCCGGACTGGACCTGCACGGCGCAGGCGGCGCTCGCGGCGCGGTGGTGCTCGGCACCGGCGTCGGCGCCGAACTCAGCCGCGACGAACAGTCGCGGCGGCTGTACCGCGAGCAGGCCGAGCGCCTGCACCCGCTGACCATCGTGCGCAGCATGAACAACGCCCCGGTCAGCCAGATCAGCATCGCCTTCGGCCTGCGCGGCCCGGCCTTCGCCGTGTCCAGCGCCTGCGCCTCGGCCAACCACGCGCTGGCGCAGGCGGCGCTGCTGATCCGCCACGGCCTGGCCGACGTCGCCATCAGCGGCGGCAGCGAGGCCTGCCTGAGCCTGCCGCTGATCCGCGCCTGGGAAGCGATGCGGGTGGTCAGCGACGACACCTGCCGGCCGTTCTGCGCGCAACGCAGCGGCCTGGTGCTGGGCGAAGGCGCCGGCGTGTTCGTGCTGGAAAGCGCCGCGCACGCCGCCGCGCGCGGCGCGCGGCCGCTGGCCGAACTGGCCGGTTTCGGCCTGGGCGCCGATGCGCACGACATCGTCGCGCCCAGCGTCGACGGCGCCGCCGCAGCGATGCGCCTGGCGCTGCACGACGCCGGCCTGGAGCCCCGGCAGATCGACTACATCAACGCCCACGGCACCGGCACCCTCGCCAACGACCGCGGCGAGACGCAGGCGATCCGCCAGGTGTTCGGCGACCACGCCGATGCGCTGGCGGTGAGCTCGACCAAGGCGGTGCACGGCCATGCGCTCGGCGCCGCCGGCGCGCTGGAACTGGTCGCGGCGATCGGCGCGCTGCGCGAACAGACGGTGCCGCCGACCGCGAACTTCCTGGATCCGGATCCGGACTGCGACCTGGACTACGTGCCCAACCAGGCCCGCGCGCGGCAAGTGCGCGCGGTGCTGAGCAATTCCTTCGCCTTCGGCGGCCTCAACGCGGTGCTGGCGTTGCGCGCGGCGGGCTGAAGCGCCCGTCGCGACGAAGAACGGGAGGCAACGCGGCGCCGACGCGCTGTCTCCCGCCATCTCATGCCACCCGCTTGGCGCGGGTCAGCAACTGGTCCAGCAGCGACAGGCCCAGATCGATCTCCTCGTGGCTGATGTGCAGCGACGGCGCCAGCGTGATCACGTTCTTGTAGTAGCCGCCCACGTCCAGCACCAGGCCGATGCGCTTGCCGTTGTGGCGCAGCTCGCCCTCCAGGCCCATGTCCACCATCGTGTCGAGCAGCTTGCGGTTCGGAGTGAAGCCGTCCGCCTGGCAGATCTCCGCGCGCAGCGCCAGGCCCAGGCCGTCGACGTCGCCGATTTCCGGATGGCGCGTCTGCAGGTCGCGCAGGCCGTCGAGGAAGTGCGCGCCCTTGGCCATGACCATGCTCTCGTAGTCGGTCTCGGCCAGCATGCGCATCGTCTCCAGGCCCACCGCGGTGCCGAGCGGATTGGAGGCGAAGGTGGAATGGGTCGAACCCGGCGGGAACACGGTCGGGTTGATCAGCTCCTCGCGCGCCCAGATCCCGGCCAGCGGGTTGAGCCCGTTGGTCAGCGCCTTGCCGAACACCAGCACGTCCGGGGTCACCCCGAAATGCTCGATCGCCCACAGCTTGCCGGTGCGGAAGAAGCCCATCTGGATCTCGTCCACCACCAGCAGGATGCCGTACTTGTCGAGCACCTTCTTCAGGCCGGTGAAGAAGTTCGGCGGCGGGATCACGTAGCCGCCGGTGCCCTGGATCGGCTCGACGTAGAACGCGGCGTACTCGCACTGCCCGGCCTTGGGATCCCACACGCCGTTGTATTCGGTCTCGAACAGGCGCTCGAACTTGGCCACGCACTGCTCGCCGTACTCTTCCTTGGAAATGCCCTTGGGGCCGCGGAAGTGGTACGGGAATTCGATGAACTGGGCACGGTCGAAATGGCCGAAGCGGCGCCGGTAGCGATACGAGGAGGTGATCGCCGAGGCGCCCAGGGTGCGGCCGTGGTAGCCGCCTTCGAAGGCAAACATCAGGCTCTTGCCGCCGCTGGCGTTGCGCACCAGCTTCAGCGAATCCTCCACCGACTGCGCGCCGCCGACGTTGAAGTGCACCCGGCCCTTGCGGCCCCACTTGCGTTCGGCATCCACCGCGATGGTCTTGGCCAGTTCGATCTTGGTCGGGTGCAGGTACTGGCTGGCCACCTGCGGCAGCGTGTCGATCTGCCGCTTCAGCGCGCCGTTCAGGCGCGGATTGGCGTAGCCGAAGTTGACCGCCGAGTACCACATCTGCAGGTCCAGGTACGGCACGTCCTCGGTGTCGTACAGGTAGCTGCCGTCGCAGTGCGCGAAGATCCGCGGCGGCTCGCTGTAGTGCACGGTGTCGCCGAACGAGCAGTACTCGGCCTCGTCGGCCAGCATCTGCGCGTCGCCGAGCGCGGCGTGGTAGGCCGGGCCGGTGCGCAGCAGCGCGTCCGGGTCGGGCGCGGCGGCGTCGGGCATGCCGAGGTCGAGATCGCCGTGCAGCGGCGCAAGCGCGGTGGGGAGCGGAACATTCCGATTCATGGGGATCAGGCTCGTTGGGGAACGGGAAGTGGGAGGCGCGCGACGGCCGGCGCCGGCGCGGCGAGTTCGTGCAGCAGGGCGATGGCGTCGTCGAACCCGCCGATCGCGCGGTGGGTGATGCCGCTGGCGCGGCAATGGCGCAACAGGCCGTCCTTGGCGAAGACCAGATCCGCCTTGCCGGCCACGCAGAAGTCGGAGCGGCCGTCGCCGATCAGCAAGGTGGAGCGCGCCGGTTCCTGCTGCGCCATGACCGCGCACTTGCAGGTGCCGCTGGCGCAGTCCGGCTGCGCGTGCGGCGAGGCCATGCGCCATTGCCCGGCGTCGGTGCGCAGCAGGCGGTTGGCGACGATCGGCAGCTGGTGCAGGCCGTGCCGCGCCAGGATCCGCGCGATCGGGTAGTCCAGGCCGTCGCTGACGATGCTCAGCGGCATGCCCAGATCGCGCGCCAGATCGACGAAACGCACGAACGCCGGATCGATGCGGACCTCGTCGAGCACCCGGTGCAGCGCGTCCACATCGCCGTCGAGCAGCGCCACCTGGCCGCTCATGCACTCGCGCGCACCGATCCGCCCGGCCACCCAATCGTCTTCCAACGCGCGCCAGCCGGGGCGGCCGAGACGCTCGAGCAAGGTATCGGTCACGTCCTGCAGCGACACGGTACCGTCGAAATCGCAAAGAATCTTCCACTGGGCGCGCAAGGCGGCTCTCCGGCTAATTCGGGCAGAGCCTAGGCGGGCTGTCTTTCGTGCTCCTTTCCGTATGCCGACAGCGCCGATCGGCAGCGCGCAGCCGGACGGCGGGCCCTCCGGCATGCGGCGGCGGCGAACCACCCTGCGATCCCGGCGGACACCGGGCCTGCGCCTGACCGATGCGGCAGAAGACGCCGCATTGCGGCCTCGGCACACATCCGCCGGTGGCGGGAGCCCCGGTCGGCTGCTGTCGCTGCCGCCCTGCAATGCCGAATGGCGCTCTGCAGATCGGACTCTTTGCGCCCGATTCAGGCCAAATTCTTGTCCCAGGGCGGGACGGGCATGAACGCCCGCACGAGTTCATCGACGACCGCCCTGATCTTGGGCGCCAAGTTCCGCGTTGCCGGCCACAGCGCGTGGATCGGAGAACCTTCGACCCCTCGCGAAGCGAAAACCGTCTGGAGGGCGCCGCTCCTCAGTTCATCGGCCACCAGCCAGGTAGGAAGCTGACCGATGCCCATGCCATCGAGCACAGCCGCGCGCAACGCGTCTCCATCGCTAATGGTGTGACGCCCCTTGATCTTGACGTTCACCGCACGTCCCTCGCCATCCAGCAGTTGCCACGGCACCATGTCGCCACCTCGTCCGAAAGTGATGCAGTCGTGACGTGCAAGATCGCCGACGGATGTCGGATGTCCGTTTTCTGCGAAGTAGGCAGGCGAGCCGCAGGTGACTGTTCTTTGAAGCCCAAGGTAGCGCGCCGAAAGAGAGCCGCTGTTGCCTGGCTCTCCCAAGCGCACCACCAGATCGACGTTCTCTTCCAGCAGATCGACTGCGCGGTCCGAAAACGCAACGTCCAGCGCGAGCTTCGGGTGCTGCCGAACGAGGTCGCGCAGCACGGGCATGACCCAGCGTCTCCCGAACGTCACCGGCAGGCTGATGCGCAGGGTTCCCGACACCTCTCTGCGGCGCGAGGCGGCCCGCGACTCGGCCTCGTCCAGTTCGGCGAGCACGCGCAGGCAGCTTTGATGGAAGTCGGCACCCGCCGCAGTCAGCGCAAGCCGACGTGTGGTTCGGTCGAGCAGGCGCACGCCCAATCGCTCCTCCAGTGTCGCCACGCCCTTGCCCACTGCCGATTTGGAAAGACCGATTCTCTTCGCGGCCGCGGTGAAACTGCCGGCCTCCACTGCCTGGACAAAGACGGTGATGCCTTGCAGGCGGGATGCGCTGTAACTCGTCATGCTGGCGCCAATTGAAGAATTTAAGTGGCCAATCTACGCGAAATTATTCGCAACCAGCACGTTTTCCTCGCCGATAAGCTGGGCCGTCGCGATTGGACGACGTGCACAGGAGAATGAAGATGGCGGCCGAATTCATGAAGGCCTGGCAATTGCCGACCTTTGGGATGGAAAACCTGGAACTGGCGCAGCGGCCGTTACCGCGCCCTGGCCCCGATGAACTTCTGGTCAAGGTCGCGGCGGTCTCGCTGAACTACCGGGACACGCTGGTGGTCAACGGCGGACTGTTGCCGGAGCGGCCGCGAATGCCATTCGTCCCGGTTTCCGACATGGCCGGGGAAGTGGTCGAGCTGGGTTCGAAGACAAGCCGTTTCAGGATCGGCGACCGGGTCATGGGGAATTTCTGGACGCAGTGGCTCGATGGCAAGCCGCCGCGGGCGATGCTCGAGCACGGCTTGTCCCTGGGCGGCCCGCTGCCGGGCATGCTTGCAGAATATGTCGTGCTTCCCGAGGAGGCGGCGGTAGCGGCGCCGTTGTCCTTGTCGAATGAAGAGGCCTCCACCCTGCCCGTCGCAGCCCTCACCGCATGGTTCGCGCTGGTGGAAGCAGGACGCCTGCGCAAGGGACAGACGGTGCTGGTTCAGGGCACCGGCGGCGTGTCGTTGTTCGGCCTGCAGTTCGCCCATGCACTGCGAGCGCGCGTGATCGTGACCTCACGCAGCGACGACAAGCTGGCCCGTGCAAAAACGCTTGGCGCTTGGGCCGGCATCAACACCAGCCGCATTCCGGCCTGGGCGCAAGCAGCGCTCGAACTGACGGATGGCCATGGCGTTGATCAGGTGCTGGAACTGATGGGCGGGGACAATCTGCGCCAGTCCGTCGAAGCCCTGGCCGGGTCCGGGCATATCCTGCAGATGGGCTTCCTGGACGACACCGAGCTGCGCATGCCGGCCATTCCGCTGATGCTCCGGCGCGCCACCTTGCGAGGTGTTTCTGTTGGACACCGGCGCGCATTCGAGGAAATGAATCAGGCCATCGACCGGCACCGCATCAAGCCGGTGATCGACCAGGTGTTTTCGTTCGCCGAAGCGCAGGCAGCGTTCAAGCACCTCAAACACGGGCCATTCGGAAAGCTGGTCATCAAGGTCAACGCGTAGCGTCCGAGTCGCGAATCGGGGCGGCCGCCGCGCACTGCCACGAGGGCTATCCGGTCAGCGACAGCGAATCGATTGCGCATCATCCACCCCGGCGGCAGTGGCCGCATTGCAGCCTTGACACACATCCGGCCAGGGGCAAGGCTAGATTCGCATCAAGGGGGGGCTCATCGGCGGTACCGGGGGCCTATCAATGAAAGACGCCATGCTGTCGTCCTGCGCCGAGCAGGACGCGTTCCGCCTGGACGCGCAGTTGCTGTCGGACCTGTGGGTGTTCCGGGCCGCGGCCCGGCATGGCAGCATCACCGGCGCGGCGGCGGCGCTGAACGTCACCCAGGGCGCGGTCAGCCAGCGCGTGCTGCGGCTGGAAGCGCGGCTGGGCACCGAACTGTTCCGGCGCAGCCAGCGCAGGATCGCGCTGACCCCGTCCGGCATGACCCTGCTCGGCGCGGTCAACGGCGCCTCGGCCGGCCTCAACGACGCCCTTTCGCGCATCGCCCGTTCGCAGGGCGGCGCCCTGGTCGTGGTGTGCCCGCCGTCGCTGGCGATCGAATGGCTGATGCCGCACCTGCCGGACTTCTACCGCGAATGCCAGGGCATCGAGCTGCATGTGCGCGCGGAGATGGTGGCGCCGCATGCGTACTGGATGGAAGAACAGCGCGTGGACGTGGTGATTGGCTATTCGCATGCGCCGATCCCCGGCCTGTGCCAGCTGGCCGAATTCGCCGAGACGATCTTCCCGGTGTGCTCGCCGGCGACGCGCCAGCGGCTGGACGCGCGGCCTGCGGACCCGTGCGACGTGCTGCTGATGCACGACGACGCGGTCTGGCTGGAAGGCGAACTGGCCGGCGCCGAATGGCGCGAGTGGCTGGACCACGTGGCGGAGCAACCGCGTTGGCGGGTCACCGCCGAACGCCATTTCAACCTGGCCTACCTGGCCTACCAGGCGGCGATCTACGGCGATGGCCTGGCGATGGCGCGCTCGATCGGCATCCAGCGGTTGCTCGGTTCCGGCCTGCTGGTGCCGGCGCTGGATCGGCCGCCGGTGCCCAGCGCGCACTATCGGCTGATGTCGTTGCTGCCGGCCAGGGAAGGCAGCTCGGCCGCGCGCTTCAGCGCGTGGCTGCTCGCCACCATGCGCCGCACCCAGCAGCGCGTGCTGGAGGCCCTGCCCCAGCGCTGAACGCCGTCCTATCAGCCCAGCTATTGGATTCGCTAGAAATGCTGCATTGCCGCAGGCGCGGCGCCGCGCTACATAGGAGGACAGCAGGGCAGAGAAAGTGGGGATGCGCTTTCCGGCCGGGGACAGGCCCGCCTTGCGACGCTGGCGCAGGAACCCTCCTGCCCGGCCGCCGCCTTTGCCTCCGCTCGCCGGATCGCCGTCATCGCCCGTCACCGCGCCATCGCAGCGCGCGCATCGGTGTGCCGGCGATCGTCGGACTCGGCGTGGAGGCGTTTGCCCAGCCACTTTCGCGAGGCTCCACCGCCATGACCGCCACACCCGTCCGCGCCGTTTCCCATTCCCTGCCGCGCCGCGCGCATCGCGGCGTCGCGGTGTCCAGCCGCCTCTCCATCGCCCTGGCGCTGGCCTTGCTGGCGCCGCATGCGCTCGCCGCGGACAGCGACGGCACCCAGGTGACCGATCTCAACAGCGTCGAGGTCACCGCCAAGAAACAGAAGGAACGGGTGCAGAACGGCGCGCTGGGCGACGCCTCCGACCTGGACACGCCGTTCTCGGTCAGCACGGTGGACGCGGAGCAACTGGAAGCGCGCCAGGCCAAATCGCTGATGGACGTGTTCTCGCGCGACGCCAGCGTCAGCCGCAGCGCCGGCAGCGACTACAACGGCTGGGCCTCGCGGCTGATCGTGCGCGGCCTGCCGCTGAGTTTCGAGGACAGCATGAAGGTCAACGGCCAGCCGACCGCGCTGTTCGGCGTCAACCTGCCGCTGGAGGCGATGGAACAGGTGCAGTTGCTCAAGGGCGCCAGCGGCTTCATGTACGGCTTCGGCCAGCCCGGCGGCATCGTCAACTACATCACCAAGAAGCCCCCCGCCGATGGCGAGCGCATCGCCAGCGTCGACGTCGGCTACCGCTCCGACAGCATCGTCAGCGAGCATGTGGACCTGGGCGGCTGGCTCGGCCAGGACAAGGATTTCGGCTACCGCATGAATGCCGTGCACGAAGCCGGCGACTTCTATTCCGGCGGCCACATCGACCGCAATGCGTTCGCGCTGTCGCTGGTCGGCAAGCTCACCCCGGCGGTGACCTGGACCGCCGACCTGCTGTACCAGGACCGCCAGATCGACGCGCCCACGCCCTACTTCTATCCCTGGAGCTACCCGCTCAAGTACCTGCCCGACGGCATCAGCGGCAACACCAACTACTCCTCGCCGGCCACGCTCAACCACGACAAGTTCACGATGCTCTCCACCGGCCTGGCCTGGGAGATTTCCCAGGACTGGAAGGCGTCGCTGTCGCTGGGCTACCTGAAGAACGACTACCGGCTGCGCCAGGAATACTTCGAGCTGGACGGCGCCGACGGCTACTACGACGACTGGGTGTTCAACGGCCTGGACCTGTGGACCTTCAAGTACGCGCAGGCGCTGCTCGAAGGCGGCTTCGCCACCGGCGCGATCGGCCACCGCGTGGTGGTCGGCGCGGCCTGGCAGGAAATGCAGGAGAGCCTGGGCAACGGCAACCTGAGTTCCTGGGACGTGATCGGCTCGGGCTACCTGTCGGTGCCGGTGCGCTTCCCATGGAATCCCACCTCCGACAACCTGGCGCTGTTCCGCTACTCGGACGTCAAGCAACTGGCCGGCTTCGCCAGCGATACCCTGACCTTCTCGCCGCACTGGTCGCTGCTGCTCGGCGCGCGCTTCACCGACTACACCCAGACCAGCCACGCCTGGGGCACCGGCGTGGTCACCAGCATCTACAAGAAGCCGGTGTGGACGCCGACCGTGGCGCTGCTGTTCAAGCCCGGCGCCGATTCCACGCTGTATGCCAGCTACGTGAAGTCGCTGGAACAAGGCGGCAGCGTCGGCAACACCTTCGCCAATGCCGGCGCGCAGCTGGATCCGCTGCAGAGCACCCAGTACGAACTCGGCTACAAGATCGAGAAGCCGCGCTGGCAGGCCGCGGCGGCGCTGTTCCGGATCGACCGCGGCGCCGAATACGCCAATGCCGACAACGTCTACGTGCAAAACGGCAACCTGCGCTACGACGGCCTGGAGCTGGAAGGCCGCGTGCAGGCGAGCGAGCGGCTGGGGCTCGGCGCATCGCTGCTGCTGCTCGACGCCTACTACCAGCAGACCAGCACCGCCTGGCTGGTGGACAAGCAACTGGAAGGCACCGCCAGGCTGACCGCGACGCTGGACGCCGACTACCAGGTGCCCGGCATCGACGGCCTGGCGCTGCATTCGGACCTGAAGTGGTTCGGACGCACCGCGATCTACAACAACACCGCGCAGCAGACCACCGTGTACGCGAAGGGCTATGCGGTGGTCAACGCCGGTGCCGGCTACCAGACCCGGATCGGCGGGCGCCCTGTCACCTTCCGCGCCGAGGTGCAGAACCTGTTCGACCGCGCCTACTGGCAGGGCGGCTACTACGAGTTCGCGATCGGCGCGCCGCGCACCTACGCGGCCAATGTCAAGATCGACTTTTGAGCCGGCCCCCGCGCCTGGCTTGCCATCCCCGCGGGACCGACGCCGGCCCCGCACCTGCCGCCGTGCATGCTACGGCGGCGCCTTCCAAGAGAGACAGCCTGTGATGACCCGATCGTTGCCGCCATCGTCGCTGCCATGGCGGTTGTGCGCCGTCCTGCTGCTGTCGGCATGCAGCGCTGCCGTTCCGGCAGCGGCCTTGCGTCCGATCAGCGCCGACGACATCGTCGACCTGCGCCACCTGGACGATCCGCAGATCGCCGCCGATGGCCGCCAGGTCGCCTACGTGCTGAAGACGCCGCGCGACCACGGCAAGCCGCCGCTGTCGCGGCTGTGGCTGGTGGACACCGCCGCCGGCGCCGCATCGGCGCATGCCTTGACCGATGCGGGAAGCTCCGCGGCCGGCGAAACGTCTCCGCGCTGGTCGCCCGACGGCGCCTGGATCGGCTTCCTGTCCGATCGCGGCAAGACCCGGGACCCGCGCCCCGCCTGCGCTCCCGGCGAAGCGGCGGCGCATGCCAACGCCAACCCCAACGCAGACGCAGACGCAGACGCAGACGCCGACGCGCCGAGCATGCAGGTCTGGCGCATCGCCCGCGCTGGCGGCGCGCCGCAACAGCTGACCGCGGCCGCCGGTCCGGTCAGCGCCTTCGCCTGGTCGCCGGACGGCAGGCGCCTGGCCTGGATCGCCACCGATCCGCCGTCCGCCGAGCGCAAGGCGCGCCTGCAGCGCAAGGACGATGCGCAACAGGTGGACCACGACCTCGCCTTCGACCGGGTCTGGGTCCGCGACCTGCCCGACGGCGCGCCGCGCGCGCTGACCGCGCCCGGCCTGCAGGTCTCGCAGCTGGCCTGGTCGCCGGACGGCACCCGGCTGGCACTGCGCGTGGCCGACGCGCCAGGCCTCAACGGCTACTGGAACCGCTCGCGGCTGGTGCTGGTCGCCGCCGACGACGGCCGCCTGCTGCGCGTGGTCGCCGGCTCGGTCGGCGCGCAGCCGCCGCGCTGGTCGCCCGACGGCAGCCAGCTGCTGTACGCGGCGCTGGGCCAGGGCAAGATGACCTCGACCCTGCTCGCGCACCGCCTGGCCGACGATCGCCAGGTGCGCCTGGCGCCGGACTGGGCCGGCACGCTGTGGCACGCGGAGTGGCGCGACGACGCGCGCATCGTGGTCGAAGGCCAGCGCGGGCTGCGCGCCGAATTCCTGCAGGTCGACGCCGGCAGCGGCAAGGCGCGCACGCTGGCCGGCGTGCATGCGGCATGGGCCGCGTTCACCCTCGCCGGCGACGGCCGCGTGGCCTTCCTCGGCGAAACGCCGAGCGCACCGGCCGAGATCTGGCTGCTGCGCGATGGCCGCAGCCGCGCCCTGACCGACAGCAATCCGCAGGTGCGGCAGTGGGCGCTGGGCACGCTGCGCGAACTGAGCTGGCGCAGCTCGCGCGACGGCCGCCGCATCGACGGCGTGCTGGTGCTGCCGCCGGGCTGGAAACCGGGCACGCCGCTGCCGACGCTGCTGCAGATCCACGGCGGGCCGGCCTGGGCCTGGTGGTCCGGCTGGCTCGGCTCCTGGCACGACTGGGCGCAGCTGCTGGCCTCGCGCGGCTACGCCGTGCTGCTGCCGAATCCGCGCGGCTCCGAAGGCCAGGGCGCGGCCTTCACCGAGGCCGCCAACAACGACTGGGGCGGCGGCGACTACCAGGACGTGCTCGACGGCCTGGACGCGATCGTGGCCCAGCGCATCGCCGACCCGGCGCGCGTGGCCATCGGCGGCTGGAGCTACGGCGGCTACCTGGCGGCGTGGGCGGCGAGCCACGACCCGCAGCGGCGCTTCCGCACCGCCATCGTCGGCGCCGGCGTCACCGACCTGTACAGCATGGCGCTGACCACCGACGTGCACGATTTCCTGCCCGGCTATTTCGGCCGCGACGCGCTGTCCGCGCGCAGCGTGCTGGACGAGCGCTCGCCGCTGCGCTATGCCGAGCGCGTGCGCATGCCGGTGCTGATCCTGCACGGCGAACAGGACCAGCGCGTGCCGCTGGCGCAGGGGCAGATGCTGTACCAGGCGCTGCGCAGCAACGGCACGCCGGTGCGGATGGTGACCTACCCGCGCAGCACGCACTGGCCGGAAGAACGCGACCTGCAACGCGACCTGTTGCAACAGGTGGCGCGCTGGCTGGACACGCAACTTGCCGCCGGTGCCGCGCGCGACGGCGCCGGCGATGCCGCGACGGCGCCGGAACAATGAGGTTTTGCTTCGTGCAGATCGGCGCAGCCAGCGACGCTGCGCCGCGTCGGCGCACGCGCCACAGCCTCGGCGTGGCAAGCATGCAGCCAGGGAAATGCGCCGGAAGCCGACCCGCCCTTCCCCATTCCCGACTCTCCAATTCCCCATTCCCAGCGTCAACGACGCCATGGTGCCCGGAGCCGGAATCGAACCGGCATGGGGTCGCCCCCGGCGGATTTTAAGTCCGATGCGTCTACCAGTTTCGCCATCCGGGCCTGGTGCCGCTAGCGTGCCTGATTGCATGGCGCTTGTGAACCGCGGCGCAGGCGGCGCGGCTTTGCGATACGGCCCGCATCGGCCGAAAGAGCCCCGGCGCCTCCGCCACGACGGAACCGGGGATGCCATTCGGCAAGCGGTGAACCTGTCCGCGGGCGGCGCTCAGATCGCCCGCGAGTAGCGTGCGGGCTGCGCCGGCTGGCGCAGGTAGCGGTCGAAGCACATCGCGATCAGGCGCAGCAGCGGGCGCCCGCGCGCGGTGGCCTGGATCGTGCCGTCGCGGTAGTCGGCCAGGCCGTCGGCGCACAGCGGCGCCAGCGCCTGCAGCTCGTCGTGGAAATAGCTGGCGAAGTCGATGCCGTGGCGCTGCGCCAGCGCGGCGACGTCGGCGCGGCCCTGGCACATCAGCTGCTGGATCAGCTCCGCGCGCAGCGCATCGTCGGCGCTGAGCTGCAGGCCGCGCAGCACCGGGCTGTCGCCGGCGTCCACCGCCGCTTCCCAGGCCGGCAGCTCGCGCTGGTTCTGGCTGTAGCTGGCGCCGATGCGGCTGATCGCGCTGACGCCCAGGCCGAGCAGGTCGGTGTCGGCATGCGTGGTGTAGCCCATGAAGTTGCGGTGCAGCCCGCCCTGGCGCTGCGCGCGCGCCAGGTCTTCGTGCGGCAGCGCGAAATGGTCCATGCCGATGTACTGGTAGCCGGCGGCCGACAGCGTGCGCACCGCCAGGCCGAGCAACGCGAGCTTCTGCTCGGCGTCGGGCAGGTCCGCATCGGCGATGCGCCGCTGCGCCTTGAACAGGTGCGGCATGTGCGCATAGCCGTACACCGCCAGGCGGTCCGGGCGCGCCGCGATCACCGTGTGCAGGGTGCGCTCGAAGCCGGCCAGGGTCTGCCGCGGCAGGCCGTAGATCAGGTCCACGTTGACCGAACGCATGCCGTGCACGCGGCAGGCGCGCAGGATGTCCAGCGTCTCGGCCACGCCCTGGCGGCGATTGATCGCCTGCTGCACCAGCGGGTCGAAATCCTGGATGCCCAGGCTGGCGCGGTTGAAGCCCAGCGCGGCCAGCGCGGCGATGTCCTGCGGCGTCACCGTGCGCGGATCCAGCTCGATGGAGATGTCGCGGTCCGGCGCCTCGCTGAAGCGGAACAGCCCGCGCAGGCCCTGCAGCAGCTCGCCGAGCAGTTCCGGCGCCAGGAAATTCGGCGTGCCGCCGCCCAGGTGCAGCTGCACCACCTCGCGCTCGGCCTCGAAGCAGGCGGCCATCATCGCCGCCTCGCGCAACACGCGCTGCACGTAGGCGCGGCCCTTGCCGACGTCGCGGGTGATGACCCGGTTGCAGCCGCAGTAGAAACACGGATTGCGGCAGAACGGCACGTGCACGTACAGCGACAGCGGCCGCGTCGGATCGCCGGCCTGCACCGCCGCGAACAGCTGCGCCGGGCCGAACCCGGCCTGGAAATGCGGCGCGGTCGGATACGAGGTGTAGCGCGGGCCGGGACGGTCGTAGCGGCGCAGCAGTTCGGCGTCGAAGGTCCAGGCGGCGGCGGGATCGGGAGCGGTCAGGATGTCCATGGCGGCCAGCATGCGCGGCACGGCGGCGGGCCGCCTTGACCTGGATCAATCGGCGTGCGACAGCGGCAGCGCCGGCTCGAACGGCCGCCAGCTCATCTGGTGGCGGCGCCAGAAGGTGTCGGCGATGCGCGCGGCGATGTCGTCGGCCAGCAGCCGCATCGGCGCATTGTCCAGTTCGGCGGTGGTGGCGCGGAACAGCCCCAGCCAGCGCTGGAACAGCACGTCGCTGAGCTCGCGCATGGCCATGTGCTTGGGCATCGGCGCGCCGCGGAAGCGCCGCGTGCCGCGCAGCATCGCCGACCAGAAGTCGCTCAGCTGCAGCAGGTGCCCGTCCCAGTCCTCGATGTGCGCGGCGAACACCGCGGCCAGGTCGGCGTCGGCGCGCACGCGGCGGTAGAACGCGGCCACCAGCGCGGTCACTTCGTCTTCGCTGCACAGCTCCGGCCCGGGCAACGGCAAGGCGGCGATGTCGTCATGCATGGCGGTGCTCCTGCTCGATGGCGCCAGTATCCGCACCCGCCCGGGCGCGGCCTTGATCAGGATCAATGTCGCCACGCGTCGCGCTGCCTAGTCTGCCCGGGCGGCATGCGCCTGCGCCGACGCCGACGGGGGAGCGGCGGCGCGGCTGCATGCAGGCGCCGCCAGTCCGCGCGCCACCACCCGGCGCATGCCGCACCTCATTCCTCAGCGATGGAGCCCGCCCGTCATGACGCCCAGCGACGATCCCCTGCTCGATCCGCTCGATCCCGCCGCGGCGCCGCCGCTGGTGCAGCGGCTGGGCGTGATCCTGTGGCCCAGCTTCCTGGTCGCCGGCGCGATGAGCGTGCTGTTCTTCGCCGTGGTCGATCCGCTGGCGCTGCGCGACATCAGCTTCCCCGGCCGCCAGCTGAGCCGCGAACTCGGCTACACGCTGGGCTTCTTCATGTTCTGGCTGGCGACGCTGAGCTCCAGCGTGCTGACCGGCTTCCTGCTGCGGCCGCCGGCGCGCGCCGACGACGGCGCCGACGACGAGCCCTTGCCGTGACGCGAACGCCCCTGCCCCGCGCCATTGCCTCGCGCACGATCGCGCCGGGCGCGGACCCCGCCCGCTCCGCCCCGGCGGCGCCGCCGCACAGTCGCTACGCACGCGTGCGCCGCGGCGTCCTGTGGTTGCTGTTCGCCGCGTTCTACCTGCTGCCGTGGCTGCGCTGGGATGGCCGCCAGGCGGTGCTCGCCGACCTGCCCGCGCGGCGCCTGGACCTGTTCGGCTGCACCCTGTGGCCGCACGACGCCGGCTGGCTGCTGCTGGCGCTGCTGGCCGCGGCCGCCGCCTTGGCGGTGACGACCACGCTGGCCGGACGCGTGTGGTGCGGCTTCGCCTGCCCGCAGACGGTGTGGAGCCATGCCTTCGCCTGGCTGGAACGCCGCTTCGCGGCCTGGCCGGCGGCCGCGCGCCACGTGGTCTGGGCGGCGCTGGCGCTGTGGACCGGGATCAGCTTCGTCGGCTACTTCGCGCCGATCGCCGACCTGGTGACGCGGCTGCGGCCGTTCGCCTGGAGCGGCTGGGAAACCTTCTGGGTGCTGTTCTACGCCCTGGCCACCTGGGGCAACGCCGCTTTCCTGCGCAGCCAGGTGTGCCGCTACCTGTGCCCCTATGCGCGGCTGCAGCCGCTGCTGTGCGACCGCGACACGCCGCTGATCGGCTACGACGCGATGCGCGGCGAGCCGCGCGGCACGCGCGCCTGCGGCCAGGGCAGCGTGGCCCAGCGCGGGCGCCGCCTGCTCGACGCCGGCACCGCCCGCGACTACGCGTTGCGCGCCAGCATCGCCCGCCGCGCCGGCCAGGGCGGCCAGCGTGGCGACGCACTGGCCGCCTACGCCGGCACCCTGCCCAAGTTCACCGACCAGCAACTCGGCGACTGCGTGGACTGCGGCGCCTGCGTCGACGCCTGCCCGGCGCGCATCGACCTGCGCAACGGCGCGCACGATGCCTGCACCGCCTGCGGCGCCTGCGTGGACGCCTGCGACCGCAGCATGGATCGCCACGGCTTCGCCCACGGCCTGCTGCGCTGGGCCGGCGCCAACGCGATCGAGCGCCAGCCGCGGCGCCGGCTGCGGCCGCGGTTGCTGGCCGGCGCCGTCCTGCTGCTGGCGGCGCTGCTGGCGGCGCTGCTCGCCGCCGGCTGAGCGGCGCGGACCGCTGGCGCGACACCGGCGAGGGCGCTCACTGCGTACCGTACCCTCACCCCAACCCCTCTCCCGATGGGAGAGGGGCTTCACTGTTCCCGTCGGCATGCGTGTGCGGCAAAGCAAAGGATCCTGGTGACGACGCTCTGCGAATGGGCGCAGAAAGCCGCCGCTGCCGATGCCATGCGCATGCCCATTGCCGTGCGTTTTGCGTCCGCGACCGGCACCGCAGGATTTTTTTGCCGGGAGGCTGGCGCAAGCCGTGAGAGGCCTGTAGAATGGCTGGCTCCCAAGCGGGAATAGCTCAGTTGGTAGAGCGCAACCTTGCCAAGGTTGAGGTCGCGAGTTCGAGTCTCGTTTCCCGCTCCAGATTCAGACAGAGCCCCGTCAGCGGGGCTTTGTTTTGTCGGACACCGTTTCCCACGGTTTCGGCTAGAATTCAGTCCACCGGCCTGGTGGCAGAGTGGTTATGCAGCGGACTGCAAATCCGCGTACGCCGGTTCAATTCCGACCCAGGCCTCCATCTGCGATTCCGACGCCCGGCAGATCCACCATCTGCCGGGCGTTTGCGTATGGGCGGCGGCGTGCCGCCCCGCTCGCCGCGGCCGCGCCGGATCGGCAGCGTTGTGGCGCCGGCGGGACTGGAATCTCCACCACAGCGACTCGCCCGCCGACGTAGACAAGTGCGCGATGGCGCGCGTGCGGCAACCCATCGGCGCCATCTGCGCCGTCGCCGGTTCTAGCATCGCAACGACATCCACACCGAGGCATCGCCATGAATCGATGGACACGCTGGAGCGGCGCGCTGCTGTGCCTGGCCGCAACCAGCGCCGCGCAGGCGCAATCCTGCCGGCTGCAGACGCAGACGCTGAACTTGCCGCTGGTGTCCGGCAACATGCCGAAGTACGCCTACCAGGTGCGGGTGCAGGTCGGCACCGCCGCGACCTCGGCGAATGCCGCTGCCGCCGCCGGCCAGGTGCTGGAAGTGGATACCGGCTCCACCGGCGTGGTGGTGCCGCTCAGCGCGGCGATCCAGCAGGCCTGGGACGCCTCGACCACGCCCGGCTACATCTTCTATTCCAGCGACAGCAAGTACCACCCCGGCAAGTACGTGCAGGTGCCGATGCGACTCGGCGTCTCCGCCGACGGCAAGAGTGCGGCGGCGCGCATCGACTCGATCGAAGTGCTGGCCGCGCAATGCACCTGCGACGTCGTCGCGACCACCTCGGCGGCAGCGCTGGGCCAGGTGCCGGACAACTGTCCGGCCTACAACGGCAGCCTCGCCCTGGGCAGCGGCGGCAAGCAGATGCTGCGCAACTGCCAGACGATCTCGCCCGGCTTCGGCATGATGGGCGTGGGCTACGACCGCGGTGTCCCGGCGGCGCGCAATCCGTTCCTCAACCTCGCGCAGATGCGCGCCGGCAGCATGAGCCCGGGCTACATCGTCAGCGCGTCGGGCATCACCCTTGGCGTCAGCGAGCAGGCGCTGAACGGCTTTGCGCTGATCCCGCTGCAGCGCACCGCGGCGAGCGCCACCGTCAACGGCGACTGGCAGGCGCCGAACGCATGCGCGCGCTTCCCCGATAGCGGCAGCGACTACCAGGTGTGCGGCAAGTTGCTGCCGGATACCGGCATCGGCTACATGATGCTGACCCCGACCGCGCAGCCGCCGGTCCCCGCCAAGTTGCAGCAGAAGCTCGGTACCGCGGCGAAGTCAGCGTCCGCGGCATCCGGCAACGCCGCCGGCGCCACGGCGGCCACCGCGCTGGTGGTCCCCGCACAGACGCCGATGACGCTCGACATCGGCCCCGCCGGCCAGCCGGTCTTCAGTTACCGATTCACCGTCGGCGGCAACGCGCCGGCAACACCGGACAGCGTGCAATGGCGCGGGCCGCTGAAGACGCCGCCTGCGCATATCAACAGCGGCCGCCACGTGCTCGCCGCGGCGGACTATGCCTACGATGCGGCCTGCGGACGGGCGGGTTTCCGCGAGGTCACGGCGACGCCCTGACGCGGCGGCCACACAAGGGGCTGCGAGAGGGCTGCCGGCAGCCTTGGGGCCATCGGTCGCGATGGGTTCAAGGGGAATGCCCGTCACGACCGAAGTCGCTCCCACACGTGACATCGTCGGCGCGGATGGCATCCATCGAACGACAGCGCTGGATCGAATCGCGTCGGTTCTGCAGCGCCACCGACGTGAGCTCAGCGGCGGCGCAGCAGAAACAGGCCGATGCGGATCGCGGCCAACGCCTTGTTCCATTTGCTGGGCAGCACGACCTTGCCGAAGCGATCCCGGTCGATGTCGCCGGCAAGGCGCTCAAGCAGGCGACGGAAGCTGTCGACCTGGCGGATCAGGACATCGATGTCGACGAGGTCGCCCACGCATTCCGCGAGCAGGTATTCGGGACCGGTGACCAGCGCGACAGCGGGAATTGCGCGCTGGAACAGCGGTTCGCCTTCGCCGAAGTGCAGCAACGCGCCCGGCTTGACCGGGGTCGCCGCACCGGCCGAGGCGCCGCTCCACAACCTGCGGGTGAGCCGGGCGAGTTCGGGCGTCGTGGCGTAGAGCAATTCGGGTTCGAGCGTACCGTCGGGCGCGTAGCGGCCAGTGCTGGGATCCACGTGGAAGCGCTTCGCGCCCAGGTGTTCGATGGCCAGGCCGGCCGCCGCGGTATAACCGCCGGATGCGCCGGCCCACAGCTCGGGATGGGCCTGGAGCCAGGCGCTGGTGGCCTGGCCATGTGCGGTCACGGCGGGCATGCGCAGGTGGCCGGCCGTGTACACGAACACGATGCTGCGCGCATGCGGCGCCGCGACCGCGTCGCGTGCCAGCGCGAGCAGTCCGATGTGGCCGTTCTCCTCGACCGCGTTGCCGCCGTCGCTGTGGGTGACCACCAGCACCGACTCGTTGGCGCGAGGACCGGTTCCCGGCGACACGGCCCAGACCGTGTCCATGCGCGCATTCGCGGTCCTGTTCGCGGCCAGGATCAGCGTGGCCTGCTCGCCGCGTGCGGCGGCGGCGAGCAACTGGACGCGTTCGCTTTCGGGAACCCAGACGGCCGGCAGGCCCTGATGGCCGCGGGTGAACGGCAGGTACTGATCGGCAGCCGCCGCATCCGCCAGGCCTCGCCAGACCGCGATCACGCCAAGCACCCCCGCTTGCTTTGCCTTGGCCAGATCGGTGCCGGCGAGTTCGGAACTGATGATCGGATTGGCGACCCGGTCGAAGGGCAGCGGTCCGTCCCAGGCGTCGATCAGCAGCGACGCCGGCGCGGCGACATGCGGCACTTCGATCACCGCGATCTTGCCGGCGGCCGCTCGCCAGCGCTTGCGCCGCCCGCGCAGCAGGATCAGCGGCGCGGTGATTCCGTCGCGCGATGTCTCGCCGGAATAAGGCCACGCCGACGCGATCGCGATGCGGCGCGCGCCCACCTGCAGCGCCAGCGCGTCCCGATCGACGTCCCAGCGTTCGAAGGTGTGCGGGTCGCGCTTCACCTCGAGGCCGAGCTCGGCCAGTTGCATCGCCACCCGGTCGATCAACGCGTTGTGGGCCTCGGTGCCGGAGGCGCGCGACCCCAACTCGGCCAGGTAGCGGATCTGGTCCGCGTATGCGTCGCGACGGGTGCTCACTTGCCGATTCTTCTTTCTCGTCCTGGGGCTCTGGTCGTCGCGGTGGGCGGCGGCGTTGCAGCAGCTCGCGCCCGCCTTCGCCCCCAGCCCATCGCTCGCGCATCGCTGCAAGGCCGGTTGCGCCGTGCGCGCGCCAGACGACGCTGTGCGCCGTGCAGGCTGCGCCACTGGAGTATATCCAGCGGCGCATGCGTTTCGTGTGCGTCTGCACGCGTGGCCGCACGGACGCAGCGCATCGCCACGCATGCGCCTTGCGTCTGCGGTGCGTTGCGCTGGCAGCGACAGGAACGTATCGCTGCGGGGTTGTCGCTTTTCGCAAGAGACGCCGATTGGGCTCGGCCAGCGGTGGCGACGGGCGCAGTCGGCAAGGCCCGTCGCACCGCGGTCGCTGCAACACCTTGCGAACGCGGAAGGAAAGGCGCGCTAATCCGCCGGGTGCGCCCCGCCGGACGACGGATGGACGGTGTCGTAGATGGTCTTCGCCCCGGTGAAGGTCGGGTCCACGTCCTCTTCCTGGCCGTCCTGCCCGTGGTCGTTGTCGAGCCTCCAGCTGAACATGCCGCGCAAGCCGTTCTGCAGCGCATAGCTGGTCCAGGCGGCAGTGTCTTCGAGCGAGGTCTGCACGCCGCCGTTCTCGGTCGCCACCCCGCCCATCAGGATGTCGGCGCGCACTCCGGCCTGGATCCATACCTGTGCATCCTGCGGCGTGCCCAGCGACGAATAGTCCTGCAGTTCGGTGGCATCGACGTACTGGTTGAACGCGGCCACCGCGCCATCGCCGTAGAGCCCGGCGGGACCGTCGCCCGGCCACGGCACCGACACCGCGATGCCGAGTCCGGCCGCCTTGAAGCTCGGGCCGAGCTGCGACAGCAGTTCCACCACCGAGGGCATGCCGTCGCCTTCGGCGTCGATGCTGATGCCGTTGAGCCCTTGCTGCTGCAGATAGGCCACGATGTTGGCGGTGGAGCGATTGGCGTTGTCGCGGTTGTCCGCCACCGTCGCCGCCAGGCCGGTGTCGCCCAGCCCGGCATAGACCAGCGCGGCCGGCGCCTGCGCCTTGAGCTGGGCGAGGTTCTGCGCCGCGTACTGCGCATTGAGGTCAAGCGTGTAGCCGTTGCCGGTCTGGACGAATTCGCCGAAGGCCAGGTTGTAGCGGCTGGCATAGCCCAGCGGCACCTTGCCTTGCGCTAGATTGTCGGCGCCGGTGCCGTTCCACGTGTCGTACCAGGTCGCGATCTCGAAGTTCATGGCTGCTCCTGCAGTGGCGAGGTGAGGGTGCGTAGTGCGTCGAGGGCGCCGGCATCCGCACATGCGATCGGCGCCGCGACCGCGTCGGCCGATGCCTCCGCGGCTCCTGCCCACGCCCGGCCGCTGCGGCTGCCACCCGCCTGCCCTGCCGCCGGTCTGCGCGCGATGCGACGCCCCCGGCCGAACCTACAGCAGCTCGTCGCGCACGCGGTCGACACTGCGCGGCTTCGGAACAGGCATCCCAGTCGCCGCGCCGGCGCCCGCGTGCGCCGCTGCCGCCAACGTCGGTCGCCCACGGTCGCCAGGCCCTGCAGGCCGAAGCGTTCGCCGGCGCGGACCTGCAGCGACACCGCCAAGCCGCGCTCGCCGGCGCCGGATGGCAACGGCAGGGTCAGCGCCTGGCCCGCCTCGGCGGCGCCAACCGGCTTGCCGTCCAGCCACGCCCGGATCGGAACGCTGCCGCGGCCGACGCGCACGCGCCCGCCCTGGCGCTGCAGCGTCCGCCACGGCGTGAACAGGCAGCGGTACGGCCCATCGCCGTGCTCGCTGGAATGTCGCAAGAACCATCGCACGCGCAGTCGGCCTGCTCCCGCCCGCCCCTTGGCGTCCACCGGAACAGACACCGCGCCAGCGCAGAAGCAGCGGCCGATTCAGCCACCTTCCTGGCCGAAACTGTCCGCTGCCGCAGCCGCCCGGCTGCCTACATTCGCCGCATGCCGCGTGGCATCCGCACAAGAAACACCGCACATGCAGACAAGCTCGCACTCGACCCAGGCGATCGACCGCTCCGACGCCACCTGCATCATCGGCGCCGGGCCCGGCGGGCTGAGCGCGGCGCGCGCGCTCAAGGCGCAGGGCCTGGACTACGATCAGTTCGAACGCCACAGCGACCTGGGCGGCCTGTGGGACACCCGCAACCCCGGTTCGCCGATCTACGCCTCCACCCACTTCATTTCCTCGCGCGACCTGTCGGCCTTCATCGGCCATCCGATGCCGCGCGACTATCCGGACTATCCGTCGCACCGGCAGATCCTGGCCTACCTGCACGGCTTTGCCGACAGCTTCGGCCTGCGCGACAGGATCCAGTTCGGCACGGCGGTACTGCAGATCCACAAGGACAGCGACGCGCGCTGGGTGGTGCAGCTGGCCGACGGCTTATGCAGGATCTACGGCGCCGTGGTCTGCGCCAGCGGCGTGAACTGGGATCCGAACATGCCGCAGCTGGCCGGCCAGTTCGACGGCGAGGTACGCCATTCGGTCAGCTACAAGCACGGCGACGAGTTCCACGGCCTGCGCGTACTGGTGCTGGGCGCCGGCAATTCGGGGGCCGACATCGCCTGCGACGCCGCCATCCACGCGCAGCGTGCCTTCATCAGCGTGCGCCGCGGCTACCACTTCATCCCCAAGCACCTGATGGGCGTGCCGGTCGACCAGATCGCGGAAACCGGCCCGCACCTGCCGCTGTGGCTCGCCCGCCCCATTTTCGGCGGCCTGCTGCGCTTCATCAACGGCGACCTCACCCGCCTCGGCCTGCCCAGGCCCGACCACAAGCTGTTCGAGAGCCACCCGCTGCTCAACGCACAATTGCTGCACCACCTGCAGCACGGCAACATCGCGGTGAAGCCCGACATCGAACGGCTGCAGGGCCGGCACGTGCTGTTCAAGGACGGCTCGCAGGAAGAGATCGACCTGGTGCTGTGCGCCACCGGCTACAAATGGAGCTGCCCGTATGCGACGCAGTACTTCGCCTGGAGCGGCGGACGGCCGCAGATGTACCTGTCGATGTTCAACCGCACCCACCGCAACCTGTTCGGCATCGGCTACCTGGAGACCAACTCCAGCGCCTACAAACTGTTCGACACCCAGGCGCACATGATCGCCTCGTACCTGAAGGCGCAACGCACCGCTCCCGAGAGCGCCCGCCGCTTCGACGAGATCATCCGCAGCGACACGCCCGACCTCTCCGGCGGCATCCAGTTCGTGCAGTCGCAACGCCATGCCGTCTACATCGAGGCGCATGCGTTCAAGGCCTATCTGCGCAAGCTGCGCCGGCGCATGGGCTGGGGCGAGCTGAGCGAGCGCATGTACGACCATCTCAGGACGCGGCCAGGGCATGGCGGCGCCACGCCCGCAGGCGCCTGCCGCAACGGCGAGGTGGCGCATGGCTGATCGCGCCGATCTCGCGGGCTGGAACGCGCTGGTCACCGGCGGCGCCGGCGGGTTGGGCCGGGCGATCGCCGCGCGGCTGATCCAGCGCGGCGTGCGCTGCCTGTTGGTGGACATCGACGCCGACGCCCTGGAGCGCGCCGTGCGCGCCCTGGGGCCGATGGCCACGCCGCACCTGGCCGACCTGACCGATCCCGCCGCGCGGCAAGCGCTGGTGCAGCGCGTGCACACGCACTGCGGCCGGCTGGACCTGCTGGTCAACAACGCCGGCATCGTCGGCACCACGCCGTTCGAGCAGCGCAGCCAGGATTCGATCCGCGGCGAGCTGGACCTCAACCTGATGGCGCCGCTGCTGCTCACCCACAGCCTGCTGCCGTTGCTGCACTGCGCCGGCGACGGGCGGGTGGTGAGCATCGTGTCGCTGGGCGGGATGTTCCCGCTGCCCGAATCCACCGTGTACTCGGCCAGCAAGTTCGGCCTGCGCGGCGCCATGCTGTGCCTGGGGCTGGATGGCGCGCGGCTGGGGGTGCGGTTCTCGATCGTGAATCCTTCCGCCACCGAGACGCCCATGCTGATGCGCGAGGCCATCCACGGCGGCAACAAGCTGCAATTCATGGACCCGCCGCAGACACCCGACGCGGTGGCGCTGCAGGTGCTGCGCTGCCTGGACGCGCCATGCCTGGAACGCTTCGTGCGCAGCAGCGAGTCGTGGAGCGTGCGCCTGGCCATGCTGTTGCCCAACCTGCTGGTGCGCGCGTTGCCGTGGTTCAGGCGCAGCGCCGAACGCGGGCACCAGCGCTACCTGGCCTCGCTGGTGCAGCGCGGCCTGGTACGCCAGCGCGAGGGCGAGTGGGAACTGGTGTCCGACGCCAGCCACCGCACGTGAACGCGACCGGGCCGGACGCGCGGCGCGTGCCGCGCACTGCGCTTGGACACGGCGGCCACGCGCTCAACCGCCGTTGCGAAATGCCTTCGGAGAAGTACCCGACCAGCGCTGGAACGCCCGCCGGAAGGTCCGCGCGTCGGCATAGCCCACCGCCTGCGCCACGTCGGCAACGCGCATGCCGGAGTTCTTCAGCAGGTCCTGCGCGCGTTCGTACAGCGCGGCGTCGCGCAACGCGCGGTAACCCACCGATTGCGCGCCCAGCCGGCGCCGCAGGGTGCGCTCGCTGAGGTTGGCCTGCCGTGCCAGTTCGGGCTGGCGCGGCGGCGCCTCGGCGCCGGCGCGCAGGCGCATGGCGATGGACTCGATCAGGTCGTTGCGTGCGGCGGAGCGCTGGATCAGCGTGTTGAGCTGCTGCCGCAGCAGCCCGCAGGTGATGCGGTCGTAGCCGGGCAGCCGCGTCGCCAGCCACTTCGCGTCCAGGCTCATCCTGTTCCTGCCGGTGTCGAAGCGCACCGGGCAACGGAAGAAGCGCGCATACGCTGGCGCCTGCGCCGGCTTGGCGAAGGCGAACTCCACGCAGCGCGGCCTGATCTCGGGGCCGACCATGCAGCGACTGACATTGAGCGCGCTGGCGAACGCTTCCTCGATCAGGTACGGCTCGATCTCCAGGTCGAACACGTGCGGCATGAGCTCGATCGCGACCTCGCGTCCCTGCTGCTCGAAGCGGTGGTGCATCATCGCGCCCGCTTCGTTCTGGTGCGCAAGGCCATAGCCGATGGCCTCGCCGAAGGTCTCGCAGGTCAGCATGGCGAGCCCCGCCAGTCCCCAGGACACCGGGGTTTGCCGCATGCCGGCAGCCAGTCCCATGGAGGCGTCGCCGAGCAAGGCCCTGGCCCGCAGGATCAGCGAGCGGACCTGGTGATAGGACAGCAGCAGGTCGCGGTCGTGCAGGTCCTGGTAGGTGAACCCGAGTCCCCTGCACAACCGCTCCGGCGGCAGCGCGCGATCCTCGACCAGGCCCAGCATGGACCGCACCGCATTGGGAACGATGTTGGCGGTCCGATGCGATTCGGACAGGGCGAAGCGCTTCTTGGACGCAGCAGCGGGATGCGGGAATGCCATCGTTCTTTGCACCGAAGAGGACGTCATGCTGCGACCGGCCGGAACCGAACCGCCGGTGCGCGTCCTAGAGTAGCGTGCCGCCGACTCGCGGCATGTCCGGCGCAGAACGCTCGTCTCGGCGGTCCATGGCCAGCGCCCAGGACCAGGCGCGGCGGCTGACCGGCACGCGGCGACCGGCGTCCGGGCAACGGCGCACGGCAGTGCCGGCCCGCCACGCGCGGGTCATTCGCATTCGAATGCCGCGTCCACGATCACGTGCCTGACGCTGTCGTTGCGTGCGGTGGCCGTGCAGGATCTCGCCGCGTCGCTGATGCGCTTGTAGATCTGCACCTTGCCGGCGGCGCCGTACTCGCAGACCGCATAGGTTCCGTGCGGATCCGGGCGCTCGAATCTCCAGACGGACCGCGCGACCCCGGAGGCCGGCTCCTCGCTGTCGCTGTCCGGCACCAGCGAAGCCAGCTCGCGCGGATGTCCCGAGAACACGCCCATGGAGAAGAACGGCAGCGGCTGCCCGCCCTCGAAGGCCATCCCGGCGCCCTCCGGCAGATCCGGACTCTGCAGCACGGCGCCGGAGACGCGCAGCGTCTGCGGACACCGCAACGTCTCCTTGGCCAAGGCCGGCATGCCGAAAGACAGACAGGCCAGGAAGAACCACCACCGCGCAGTTGCTGAAACGCGCTTCGGAAACATGCGGATTCCCCTCGATGCAATGGCTCGGCGGGCAGGAACAGAACGTGGCGACAGGCGCCCGGGCGGATACGACCGCGACAGGATACCGGTCTCGCACTCCGCCAGGCCGACGCACGCCGCGTTGCCTGCTCGCATCTGGATCAGCGCGTCGCCATCGCTGCGGGCGCCACCGGTTCCCAGCCGCCGCCCAGCGCCTTGAATGCAGCCACGGCCGCGCGCGCCGATTCGGTCTGCGCCTGCGCCCTCGCATCGGACGCCTGCAGGAGAGAATCGTCGGCCTGCAGCACGTCGATCAGGCTGGCGGCGCCACGTTGATACGCCGCGAACGAGGACGCCCTGGCGCGGGACAGCGCGGCCTCCCCCTGCGTCAAGCTGGCGGCCTGCTGCCCACGGTTGAGCAGTGCCGAGAAGGCGGTTTCGACGTCCTCGGTCGCACGCAGCACGGCCTGGCGGTACGCCGCCAATGCCTCGGCATCCTGGCCCTTCGCGAGCCCGATCTGCGCGTTGATGCGGCCGAAGTCGAAAAGACGCCAGCGCAATCCCAGAATGCCTGCCGATTGGCTCGCGCCACTGGTGAACAGGTTGCCGCTGGAGACCGCCGTGGCGCTTCCCAGCATCCCGCTCAGCGAGAACTTGGGGTAGTACTCGGCGATCGCCTCGCCGATCCTGGCGTTGGTCGCCGCAAGCCGCCGTTCCGCAACGATGAGGTCGGGGCGTCGCTGCAACAGCTCGGCCGGGGAACCCATCGCCGCGATCCGCGGCGTCGCCGGAATCGGTGCGACGGCTTCGAGGTCGGCCCGATGCGTCCCCGGCGGGACGCCCAGCACCACGTCGAGCGCGTTCATGGCGGCGTCCAGGCCCATCTGCAGCACCGGAACGGTCGCCTGCACCCGTGCCAGCGCCCCTTCGGTCTGCCGCAGCTGATACTCGGCGGCCAGGCCCTTGCCGTACAGCAGCTGGACTTTCGCCAGCAGGTCCTGCTGGGTCTTGACCTGCCGCTGGGCGATGTCCAGGCGGGCCTGCAACCCGCGGATGGCGATGTAGATGTCCGCCGTCTGTGCGGCCACGGCCAACCGCGTCGCCATGGCGCCGGCTTGCGAGGCCTGGTAGTCGGCCAGCGCCGCCTGCCGGCCACGCCGCAGTCCGCCGAACACATCCACTTCCCAGCCCGCCTCGAGGTCGGCCTCGTAGGCATTCCCCCAGCGATCGTATCCGGGCGTGCTGGCGAGCACCTGGCCCAGCGGGGTCTCCAGCGACTGGCGAGCGCGGGCGGCCGAAGCGCTGACCGCTCCCGAGGGGAGCAGGGCCGCGTTGGCCGCACCGAGCCCGGCGCGTGCCTGGGCGACGCGGGCGCCCGCCTGCGCCAGGTCCAGGTTCTGCTCCAGCGCCAAGGACACCAGGCGCGTCAGCAGCGGATCGTCGAAGCCTTGCCACCATGCCGTCAGTTCGGCCGCCGGCGGGCTCTCGCCTTGCCCAGGCTGCGCTTGCCCGATGTAGTGGCTGGGGAGCGGCGCGTCGGGACGGCGGTAGTCGGGGCCGACCGCACAGCCGGCCATCACGCTGGCGCAAAGCAGCGAAAGAACAAGAGAGCGACGGGGCAGCATGATGATCCTGGAAGGCCATTCGATGTGACCATAGTACAAAATGGTCACTCGTTGTCAATCCACACCCTGCGCGCTAAGCTGCGGCGATGACCAAGACACCTTCTCCCGCGCCCCAGCTCAGGGGGCCTTCGGATCATGATGTGCGAGACCAGATCGTCGAGGCGGCGACCGAATACTTCGGCCTTTACGGTTACGAGAAGACGACCGTCTCCGACCTGGCGAAAGCGATCGGTTTTTCCAAGGCGTACATCTACAAGTTCTTCGACTCCAAGCAGGCGATCGGCGAGGTCATCTGCTCCAATCGGCTCAGCGCGATCATGGCCGCCGTCGACCAGGCGGTCGTCGGCGTCGCTTCCGCGCCCGAGCGCCTGCGGCGCGTGTTCAAGGCATTGGTGGAGGCTGGCAGCGAGCTGTTTTTCGACGACCGCAAGCTCTACGACATCGCCAGAACCTCGGCCGCCGAATCCTGGCCCTCCGCGCGCGCCTACGAAGAGCACATCAAGGCGCTCGTCCTGCAGATCGTGCGCGACGGCCGCGAAGCCGGTGAATTCGAGCGCAAGACCCCGCTGGACGAGACCGCCAGCGCCATCTACCTGGTCATGCGCCCGTTCATCAATCCGCTGTTGCTGCAGCACAACCTGGACAACGCCGCCGAGGCGACGACCCAGTTGTCCAACCTGATCTTGCGCAGCCTGTCGCCGTGAACTTTGCATGTGACTATTGACTAAATTGGTCACAAGAATAGAATGGGCACCCTATCCCGTCAGGAAGGGTTCCCATGCTTCGGCGCCAGCTCGTCCCCTATGCCCTTTGCCTCTTGCCGCTTTCCCTGGCGGCATGCGGCGACACACACACCTCCGACCCGCGCACGGAGGCGCCACTGGTCAGGATCGGCGCCGTCCAGGGCGGCGGCGCCGCGCCGCGCTCGTTCACCGGGGTCGTCGCCGCCCGGGTCCAGAGCGATCTGGCCTTTCGCGTGCCGGGCAAGGTGCTGGAGCGCCTCGTCGATACCGGGCAGAGCGTCAGGCGCGGCCAAGCGCTCATGCGCATGGACCCGATCGACCTGGGCCTGCAGGCGCGGGCGCAGCAGGAAACCGTAGCCGCCGCGCGCGCGCGCGCCGCGCAGACCGCCGACGATGAGGCGCGCTACCGCGGCCTGGTCGCCGAAGGGGCGGTTTCTGCGTCCGCCTACGATCAGATCAAGGCCTCGGCCGACGCGGCGCGGGCGCAACTCAAGGCGGCCGAGGCGCAAGCCGACGTCGCCAGGAACGCATCGAGCTATGCCGTCCTGCTTGCCGACGCCGATGGCGTGGTCGTGGAGACGCTGGCCGAGCCGGGGCAAGTGGTCGGCGCCGGGCAACCGGTGGTGCGCCTGGCGCGGGCCGGCCAGCGCGAAGCCATCGTGCAACTGCCCGAGACGCTGCGGCCGGCCGCGGGCTCGTCGGCCCAGGCCAGGCTGTACGGCGATCGCCAGGCCGCCATGCCGGCGACCTTGCGCCAGCTGTCCGATGCGGCCGACCGGGCCACCCGCACCTACGAGGCGAGGTACGTGCTCGAAGGCGCCTTGGCCCGGGCACCGCTGGGCGCCACCGTCACCGTCGAGATTCCGCCCGACACGGACTCCACCGCTTCGCTGCAGGTGCCGATCGGCGCCGTGTTCGATCCGGGCAAGGGCCCGGGCGTGTGGACCGTCGAGGGCAAGCCGGCAAAAGCCGTCTGGCGTTCCGTCCAGGTGCTCGGCCTGAGCGACGACGTGGCGCAGGTGAAGGGCAATCTCAAGATCGGCGACCAGGTGGTCTCGCTGGGCGCGCATCTGCTTCGCGAAGGCCAGATCGTCAGGCCGATCGGCCAGGGCCAGGCGCTGGCCGGCGGAGCGCGGCCATGAGCGAGGGGCGTTTCAACCTGTCGGCGCTCGCAGTACGCGAGCGTTCGATCACGCTGTTCCTGATCTTCCTGATCTCCGTCGCCGGCGTTCTGGCGTTCTTCCAGCTCGGCCGCGCGGAAGATCCTCCGTTCACGATCAAGCAGATGACGGTGGTCACCGCGTGGCCGGGCGCAACCGCGCAGGAGATGCAGGACCAGGTCGCCGAACCGCTGGAAAAGCGCATGCAGGAACTGCGCTGGTACGACCGCACGGAAACCTACACGCGCCCCGGCCTGGCGTTCACGATGATTTCCCTGCGCGACAGCACCCCGCCTGCGCAGGTCCAGGAAGAGTTCTATCAGGCCCGCAAGAAGCTCGGCGACGAGGCCAAGAAACTGCCGGCCGGGGTCATCGGCCCCATGGTCAACGACGAATATGCGGACGTGACCTTCGCGCTGTTCGCGCTCAAGGCCAAGGGCGAACCGCAGCGGCTGCTGGTGCGCGACGCCGAGGCGCTGCGCCAGCAACTGCTGCACGTTCCGGGCGTGAAGAAGGTCAACATCATCGGCGAGCAACCCGAGCGCATCTTCGTCGCGTTCTCCCACGACCGCCTGGCCACGCTGGGCGTCGCGCCGCAGGACATCTTCGCCGCGCTCAACGGCCAGAACGTGCTGACCCCCGCCGGCTCCATCGAGACCAGGGGGCCGCAGGTCTTCCTGCGCGTCGATGGCGCGTTCGACAGCCTGGAGAAGATCCGGCGCACGCCGATCGTCGCGCAGGGACGCACGCTGAAGCTGTCGGACGTGGCGACCGTGGAGCGCGGCTACGAGGATCCCGCCACCTTCCTGGTGCGCAACAACGGCGAACCGGCGCTGCTGCTGGGCGTGGTGATGCGCGACGACTGGAACGGCCTGGACCTGGGCAAGGCGCTGGAGGCGGAAGTCGCCAAGGTCAACGCGGGGCTGCCCCTGGGCATGACGCTGAGCAAGGTGACCGACCAGGCCGTCAACATCAGCTCGGCGGTCGACGAGTTCATGGTCAAGTTCTTCGTCGCCCTGCTCGTGGTGATGGTGGTGTGCTTCGTGAGCATGGGCTGGCGCGTCGGCATCGTGGTCGCGGCGGCGGTGCCGCTGACGCTGGCGGCGGTGTTCGTGGTCATGGCCGCGAGCGGCAAGAACTTCGACCGCATCACCCTCGGCTCGCTGATCCTGGCGCTGGGCCTGCTGGTGGACGACGCCATCATCGCCATCGAGATGATGGTGGTGAAGATGGAGGAAGGCTACAGCCGCGTCGCCGCCTCGGCCTATGCCTGGAGCCACACGGCGGCGCCCATGCTGTCCGGCACGCTGGTCACCGCCATCGGCTTCATGCCCAACGGATTCGCGCGCTCCACGGCCGGCGAGTACACCAGCAACATGTTCTGGATCGTCGGCATCGCCCTGATCGCGTCCTGGGTCGTCGCGGTGGCGTTCACCCCCTACCTCGGCGTGAAACTGCTGCCTGACATCAAGCAGGTCGAGGGCGGCCACGCGGCCATCTACGACACCCGCCACTACAACCGCTTCCGGCGGGTGCTCGGGCGCGTCATCGCGCGCAAATGGCTGGTCGCCGGCGCGGTGGTGGGGCTGTTCGCGCTGTCCATCGTCGGCATGGGGCTGGTCAACAAGCAGTTCTTCCCGACCTCCGACCGGCCGGAGGTGCTGGTCGAGGTGCAGATGCCCTACGGCACCTCGATCGCGCAGACCAGCGCGGCGACGGCGAAGGTCGAAGCCTGGCTGGCCAGGCAGAAGGAGGCGCGGATCGTGACCGCGTACATCGGCCAGGGCGCGCCACGCTTCTTCCTGGCGATGGCGCCCGAACTGCCCGATCCGTCGTTCGCCAAGATCGTGGTGCTCGCGGGCGACGACAAGCAGCGCGAAGCGCTCAAGTTCAGGCTGCGCCGGGCCGTGGCCGACGGCCTGGTGCCCGAGGCACAGGTGCGCGCCACCCAGATCGTGTTCGGCCCGCCGTCGCCGTTTCCGGTGGCCTACCGGGTCATGGGACCCGACCCGGACACGCTGCGCAGGATCGCAGACGACGTGGCCGGCGTCATGCATGCCAGCCCGATGATGCGCACGGTCAACACGGACTGGGGGCCGCGCGTCCCCACCCTGCGCTTCACCCTCGACCAGGACCGGCTCCAGGCGGTGGGCCTGACCTCCAGCTCGGTGGCGTCGCAGCTGCAGTTCCTGCTGAGCGGCGTGCCGCTGACCGAGGTGCGCGAGGACATCCGTTCGGTGCAGGTGCTGGGTCGCGCGGCCGGCGAGATCCGCTTCGATCCCGCGAAGATCGCCGGCTTCACCCTGGTCGGCGCGGCAGGACAGCGCATTCCGCTGTCGCAGGTCGGCAGCGTCGACGTGCGCATGGAGGATCCCATCCTGCGGCGCCGCGATCGCACGCCGACCATCACGGTCCGCGGCGACATCGCCGAAGGGCTGCAGCCGCCGGACGTTTCCACCGCCGTCATGGACCAGCTGCAGCCGATCATCGACACGCTTCCTTCCGGCTACCGGATCGAACAGGCGGGTTCGATCGAAGAATCCGGCAAGGCCACCAAGGCGATGCTGCCGCTGTTCCCGATCATGATCGCGCTCACCCTGCTCATCATCATCCTGCAGGTGCGTTCGATCGCGGCCATGGTCATGGTGTTCGCCACCAGTCCGCTCGGCCTGATCGGCGTCGCGCCGACGCTGCTCGTCTTCCAGCAGCCCTTCGGCATCAACGCCCTGGTCGGCCTGATCGCGCTGTCGGGCATCCTGATGCGCAACACGCTGATCCTGATCGGGCAGATCCACCACAACGAACAGGAAGGACTGAGCCCGTTCGATGCGGTCGTCGAAGCCACCGTGCAGCGGGCGCGGCCGGTGATCCTGACGGCGCTGGCCGCGATCCTGGCGTTCATCCCGCTGACCCATTCGGTGTTCTGGGGCACCCTCGCCTACACGCTGATCGGCGGCACCTTCGCCGGGACGATCCTGACCCTGGTGTTCCTGCCGGCCATGTATTCCATCTGGTTCCGGATCAGGCCGGAGCCGGCTCGCTGAGCGGGGGCCTGCCGATCTCCCGACAAGCAACTGCCGCGTCCACCTGCAACGTTGTCCCGGTGACCGGCATGCCGTGCGGCACCGGGTGCGCCGCCGCGGCGAGCTTCGTCGCGCGCGGCGGCCGCGCCTTCTGCAGCGCACGCCGCGTGTCGGCGCGCAACCGAGACCGGATGTATGTGCACATCGTCGAGAGGCGGCCCCTTGCCCGTCGCCTTGGCCAGCCGTGCGGCGGCGCCCGTCAACGCCATCGAACTCTCCTTCGCAATGTGGAAAGAAGGAGCGACGTCGATGGGAGCGGCACGGCTAGAACCGGCCAACCCGGCACCCGGATTCCAGTACGAATCGATGTACCGAAGAATGCGTGTGTGGGGGTGGCTTTCAGCGAACTTCGCTGGATGCTCCACAGGCACAGACCACTGTGGGATCAGGAAGCGAAGACTTCATGGGAAGTCCGAAAATCAAGCGTTGGAGCGGGAAACGAGACTCGAACTCGCGACCTCAACCTTGGCAAGGTTGCGCTCTACCAACTGAGCTATTCCCGCTTGAGGCCGCGAATTCTACCGGGAACCGGCAGGCTGTCAACCGTTGCCTTCGATTTTTTTCGCATTCTTGTCCGCCACCGCCGCGCGCTCGTCGGCGCGCAGGCTCGGCCAGGCCGCATGCAGGTATTGGATGCCGGACAGCAGAGTCAGGATCGAGGCGATCGCCAGCGTCCAGTCGCCAATATGGAAGATGAACAGCCCCATCCACACGCTCTCCGGCGGCGAGCCGTCGGGCATCACCGAATACAGCAGGCACAGCAGCGCGACCATCTGCGCGGTGGTCTTGACCTTGCCGATCATCGCCACCCGCACCTTGGCGCGCTGGCCGATCTCGGCCATCCACTCGCGCAGCGCCGACACCGCGATCTCGCGGCCCACGATCACCGCCGCCCAGAACGCCATCCACGGCGTCGGGTGGCCCTGCACGATCAGGAACAGCGCCACCGCGACCATCAGCTTGTCGGCCACCGGGTCCAGGAACGCGCCGAACGCCGAATACTGGTGGTAGCGCCGCGCCACCCAGCCGTCCAGCCAGTCGGTGAACGCGGCCAGGCCGAAGATCGCCGCCGAGGCGAAGTTCGTCCACGTGTAGGGAAGGTAGAACACCAGCACCAGCACCGGAATCATCACGATCCGCAGCAGCGTCAGCCAGGTGGGGATGGTCAACTTCATTGCGCTGCTCTACTCGCCTGCCGGATCGGGCACCGGCAGCCCGTGCAGGTTAGCGTAGATTCGTGCGGCCAGCGCGTCGTTGATGCCTTCCACGCGCGCGATCTCCGCTTCGCCGGCGGCCTTGAGCCCGGCCAGTCCGCCGAAATGCTTCAACAGGCTGGCGCGGCGGCGCGGACCGATGCCGGGGATGTCCTCCAGCTTGCTGGTCATGCGCGCCTTCTGCCGCCGCCCGCGGTGGCCGGTGATCGCGAAACGGTGCGCCTCGTCACGCACCTGCTGAATGAACTGCAGCGCCGGCGAGGCCGCGCCGGGACGCAGCTCGCGCCCGTCCGGCATCACCAGCGTCTCGTGGCCGGCGCGGCGCTCGGCGCCCTTGGCCACGCCGATCACCAGGATGCCCTCCACGCCCAGGTCGGCGAGCGCGGCGTTGGCCTGCGCCAGCTGGCCGGCGCCGCCGTCGATCAGCAGCACGTCGGGGAGCACCGCATCGCCCTTGCCCTCGCCCTCCGCCGCGCGGCGGAAGCGGCGCTCGATCGCCTGGCGCATCGCCGCGTAGTCGTCGCCCGGCTCGATGCCGCTGATGTTGTAGCGCCGGTACTGGCTGCGCACCGGGCCGCTGGCGTCGAACACCACGCACGAGGCCACGGTGGCCTCGCCCATGGTGTGGCTGATGTCGAAGCACTCCGCGCGCCTGACCGGCTCGGCCAGCCCCAGCATCTCGCGCAGCGCCTCGCTGCGCGCGTGCTGCGCGTTGCGGCTGGTCAGTTCGGTGGCCAGCGTGGCCTGCGCGTTGCGGCTGGCCAGCTCCAGGTAGCCGGCGCGCTCGCCGCGCACGTTCCAGCGCAGCTGCACCTTGCGCTCGGCGGCCGAACTCAGCGCCGCCTCGATCATCTCCGCGTCGGCGATCTCGCGGTCCAGCAGCACCTCGCGCGGCGGCGGCTGTTCGGCGTAGTACTGCGACACGAACGCGCCGAGCACCTCGGCGGCGCTGTCCTCGCCGTTGGTCTTGGGGAAGAACGCGCGGGTGCCGAGATTGCGGCCGTCGCGGAACGCCAGCAGCAGCACGCAGGCGTTGGCGCCCTGCATCGCGCAGGCGAGCACGTCCAGGTCGGCGGCGCGGCCGTCCACGTACTGCCGGCTCTGCATGCTGCGCAGCGAGCCGAGCAGGTCGCGCAGGCGCGCGGCGCGCTCGAATTCCAGCTGCTCGCTGGCGGCCTGCATCGCCTGCACCAGTTCGTCGCCGAGCTGGTCGCTGCGGCCGTCCAGGAACATCGTCGCGCGGCGCACCGACTCGGCGTATTCGTCGGCCTCCACCAGCGCCACGCACGGCGCGCTGCAACGGCCGATCTGGTATTGCAGGCACGGCCGCGAGCGGTTGCGGAACACGCTGTCCTCGCAGCTGCGCAGCTTGAACAGCTTGTGCATCAGGTTCAGCGTCTCGCGCACCGCGGTGACGCCCGGATACGGGCCGAAGTAGCGCCCGGGCAGCGCGCGCGGGCCACGGTGCAGCGCGATCCGCGGCCACTCCTCGCGGGTCAGCAGCACGTAGGGATAGCTCTTGTCGTCGCGCAGGGACACGTTGTAGCGCGGCGCCAGCGACTTGATCAGCTGGTTCTCCAGCAGCAGCGCCTCGCCTTCGCTGCGGGTCACGGTCACGTCCATGCGCGCGACCTGGGCCAGCATCGCCATGGTCCGCGCGTTCTTCGGCGAGGCGCTGAAATAGCTGGACACGCGCTTGCGCAGCGCGCCGGCCTTGCCGACGTAGAGCAAGGTGTCGTCGGCCGCGTACATGCGGTAGACGCCGGGCGCGGTACTGAGGTTGGCGGCGAAGGCCTTGCCGTCGAACGGGGGCAGTGCAGATGCGGTCATTCGCTGATCGGCACGTCGCTCAGTTCGCCGCTGGCGATGTCGTAGCGCAGCACGGCATGGGCATCGGTCTCGGCGATCCACACCGCGCCCGCGGTCACCGCCAGCCCGGCCGGGCCGTGCAGGCGCCGCGGCAAGGCCGTGGTCGACAGTTCGCCACCGCCAAGGCGCAGGCTGCGCAGGCTGCCGTTGCCGCTGTCGGCGATCCACAGCAGCGGCGCGTCCGGGCTCAGCGCGATCGCCTGCGGGAACTGCAGGCGCGCGCGGCTGCGCGGGCCGTCCTCGTTGCCGAAGTCCCACGGCCCCTGCCCGCCGAGCAGGGTCTGCACCAGGTCGCCGCGCAATTGCAGCGAGCGCACCGCCGACCCCAGCGCATCGCACACGTACAGCGCCTGCTGCACCGCGGCCAGGCTGCACGGCTGCGCGAACGCGGCCAGGTGGCCGCTGCCGTCGCGCAGCTCCAGCACGCCGGCGCCGGCGCGCCAGCGCAGGCTGCGGTTGCCGAGTTCGTAGCTCCAGATGCGGTTGTCGCCGGCCATTGCGATGTGCACCTGGTTGTCGGCCACCACCACGTCCTGCGGGTGGTTCAGCGGCGCCTGCTGCGCGTGCTGCACCGGCCCTTCGACCGGTTCGCCGGCACGGCCGTTGCCGCACAGGGTGTCGACCTGGCCGCTGAGCAGGTTGATCCGGCGCAGCGCGTGGTTGCCGGTGTCGGCGACGTACAGCACGCCGCGCTCCAGCGCCAACCCGCGCGGCCGGTGGAACGCCGCCTCGCCGATGCTGCCGTCGATGAAATCGGCGGTGCCCAGCCCGAACTGGCGCAGCACGCGGCCGCCGGTGGTGCATTCGAGAATGCGGTGGTGGCCGCTGTCGGCGATGTACAGGCGATCCTCGGCGACCGCCAGGCCGACCGGGAAGCGCAGGCTCAGGCGCGGCTCGGGCTGGGTCTCGCGCGGCTCGCGCAATTCCTCGTCCAAGGGCAGCGACTGCCCGGCGCACAATGCGTTGAGCGCCTTTTCCAGGTCGGCGCCGCCGGTCCCGACCAGGCGCTCGCGCTCGTAGCCGCCGGCATCGAGCAGCACCAGGGTCGGCCATGCCTGCACCTCGAAGCGCTGCCAGGCGGCCCAGTCGGCGTCGAGCAGGATCGGCGCCGACACGCCCTGGCTGCGCAGCAGCTTGAGCGCCCGCTGCGGTTCGCGCTCGCTGTCGAAACGCGGCACCTGCACCACGATCAGCTGCAGGCGCCCCGGATTGCGCGCCTGCCACTGCGCCAGTTCGCCGAGGCGCTGCGCGCACCACACCGAGGCGGCATTGACGAAGGCCAGCACCAGCGCCCGGCCCTGCTGCTCGCGCAGCGTGGTCGGCGCGGCGTTGAGCCAGGTGCCGGGCTGCGGCAGTTCCAGGGCGGCGATCGAGTTCATCGGCCGATTATGCCGGAGCCGCCGTCGGCGGACAGTCGCGCCACGCTGCCCGCGGCGGCGGCGTCCACCAGTTGCCAGACCTCCTCGAACTGCGCGCTGCCGCCGGTGTAGGGGTCGGGAATCTCGCGGCGCGCGTCCAGGCCGGCCCAGGGCAGCCACAGCGCCACCCGCTCCCGCGCCGCGGCCGGCGCGCGCTGGCGCACGTCGCGCAGGTTGGCCGCGTCGGCGCACAGGATCCAGTCGAACTCGGCGAAGTCGGCGGCCTGCAGCTGCCGCGCGCGCAGCCCGGCGATGTCCACGCCATGGCCGCGGGCACAGGCGATGGCGCGCCGGTCCGGCGGCTCGCCGCTGTGCCAGGCGCCGGTCCCGGCCGAGTCCACCTGCACCCGCGCGGCCAGCGGCGAGCGCTGCAGGTGATGGCGCAGCGCGCCTTCGCCCATCGGCGAGCGGCAGATGTTGCCCAGGCACACCACCAGCAGCTTCATGCCAGGCTCCGCAGGTGCGCCTCGGCGCGGGCCAGGTCCTCGGGCGTGTCCACCCCGGGCGGGAACGGCGCCGGCGACAGCGCCACCGCGATGCGGAAGCCGGCTTCCAGCACCCGCAGCTGCTCCAGCGCCTCCACCTGTTCCAGGCCTCCCGGCGGCATCGCCGCGAAACGGCGCAGGAAGCCGGCGCGGTAGGCGTAGATGCCGATGTGGCGCAGCCACGGACCCGGCGGCAGTTGCTCGCGCGAGGCGGCGAACGCATCGCGGTGCCAAGGGATCGGCGCGCGGCTGAAATACAGCGCATCGCCCTGCGCGCTGCGCACCAGCTTGACCACGTTCGGGTCGAACAGGCTCTCGGCCGATTCGACCGGCGTGCCCAGCGTCGCCATCTCCGCGCCGCTGGCGGCCAGCGCCTGCGCCACCGCCACGATCCCGGTGGCCGGCGCGAACGGCTCGTCGCCCTGCAGGTTGACCACCAGGGTGGCGTCGTCCCAGCCGGCGATGTCGGCGCATTCGGCCAGGCGATCGGTGCCGGAGGCGTGCGCCGCCGAGGTCAGCGCCACATGCACGCCGTCCAGGTCGGCCACCGCTGCGGCGATGCGCGGGTCGTCCGCGGCCACCCACACCTGCTGCGCGCCGGCGCCGAGCGCGCGCCGCGCCACGTGCCGTACCAGCGGCTCGCCGCCGAGCGCGCGCAGCGGCTTGCCGGGCAGTCGCGAGGCGGCGTAGCGCGCCGGGATGGCGACCACGAAGGGCGGCGGCGCGCTCATGCGGCGCTCGCGCGCAAGGCGGTAGCTGAACGCTGGAATTCACGAAACCGAAACATGCGTTGATCTTTCTCCGTCGTCTATTGAGAATAGTTCGTATTCGCTGCCGCGCTGGCGGGCGCGGTCATCCATCCGATGCCGCGCACTGCCGGCCGCGTGGCATTGCGCCTTCCCCACCATTCTATAGATCCCGCCCGATGAACCTTCCTGCCCGTTCCGCATGGTCTGCCGCAGCGCCGGCCCGCATTCCCGTCCGCCGCCAGGCGCTGTGCCTGGCGCTCGCCGCCCTGCTGGCGCCGCTGGCGGCCAGCGCCGCGGATGCGGATGCGACCACGGCCGATGCGGCCACGGCCGGCGACACCGCGCCGACGCTGCTGGACAAGCTGCAGGTGGTCGCGCAGCGCAGCGACGGCTATACCCCGCCGGCCAGCGCCACCGGCACCGGCCTGGTGTTGAGCCCGTTGCAGACGCCGCAGTCGGTGAGCACGATCGGCCGCGAGCAGATGGACGACTTCGGCCTGGACAGCGCCAACGCGGTGCTGGCGTTGGCCACCGGCGTCAACGTCGAGAAGATCGAGACCGACCGCACCTATTACAGCGCGCGCGGCTTCGACATCACCAATTTCCAGGTCGACGGGCTGGGCCTGCCATTCACCAACGGCGGCGCCGAGGGCGACCTGGACACGGCGATGTACGAGCGCGTGGAGGTGCTGCGCGGCGCCAACGGCCTGCTGTCCTCGACCGGCAACCCGTCGGCGACGGTCAACTTCGTGCGCAAGCGCCCGACCGAGGAACTGCAGGGCAGCGTCGGCGTCACCGCCGGCAGCTGGGACACGCGGCGCGTGGACGCCGACCTGTCCGGCAAACTCGACCGCAGCGGCCGCCTGCGCGGGCGCATCGTCGCCGCCGGCCAGGACGGCGACAGCTATCTGGACCGCTACTCGCTGAAGAAGCGCAGCGTCTACGGCATCGTCGAGGCCGACCTGAGCGACAGCACCTTGCTCAGCGTCGGCGCCAGCTACCAGAAGAACGAACCGCACGGCGGCATGTGGGGCGCCTTGCCGCTGTACTACAGCGACGGCAGCGCCACCGACTACGCGCGCTCGACCAGCACCTCGGCCGACTGGTCGTACTGGAACAGCACCGACAAGCGCGCGTTCGTGGAACTGCAGCAGGCGCTGGGCGGCGGCTGGCAGCTCAAGGCCGCGCTGAACTACCGCAAGCTGGAGTCGGACGGCAACCTGTTCTACGCCTACGGCACGCCCGGCCGCGCCACCGGGCTGGGGCTGTACTCCTATCCCTCGCGCTACCTCAGCCACGAGACGCAGAAGTACGCCGACCTCTACGCCAGCGGCCCGTTCGTCCTGGGCGGACGCGAACACGAACTGGTGGCGGGCGTGAAGTGGGCCGGCATCGACGTCTCGCAGGTCTCCACCTATCCGGATTCCAGCGACAGCAGCGCCTGGTTCGCGCTGCCCAGCCTGGAGAACTGGACCGGCGCCATCGCGCTGCCGGCGTTCACCACCGCGCCGACCGGCGCCGAGTTCGAGATGATCCGCCGCAGCGCCTACGCCACCGCGCACTGGAACCTGAGCGATGCGCTGAAGCTGATCACCGGCGTCAACCACACGCGGATCGAGAGCAGCGGCGCCAACTACGGCGTGCAGCACGTCTACGACGACAGCAAGACCACCCCGTTCGTCGGCGCGGTCTACAACTTCGATCCGGACTACGCGCTGTATGCCAGCTATGCGGAGATCTTCAATCCGCAGACCGAGCTGGACCGCAACCTGCAGGTGCTGGACCCGATCACCGGCAGCAATGCCGAACTGGGCATCAAGGGCCAGTGGCTGCAGCAACGGGTCAACGCCTCGTTCGCGCTGTTCCGCGCCAAGCAGGACAACACCGCCGAAGCCGACACCTACGTCGGCACGCTGCAGACCTACAAGCCGGTGGACGCCACCTCCACCGGCTACGAGGTCGACCTCGCCGGCCGGCTCGGCGAGCACTGGCAGCTCAACGCCGGCTACACCCAGCTGAGCATCAAGGACGACGCCGGCAACAACGTGCGCACCTACGTGCCGCGCCGCACCTTCAAGCTCGCCACCACCTACACGGTGCCGCGGTGGGAGGCGCTGAAACTGGGCGCGACGCTGACCTGGCAGGGCGACATCTACCGCGACCAGCAGGCGCTGGACACCAGCGGCAACGAGATCTTCACCCGCCAGGACAGCTATGCGCTGCTCGGGCTGATGGCGCACTACGACTTCACCCCGCAGTTCAGCGCCACGCTCAACGTCTACAACGTCACCGACCGCAAGTACATCAACAGCCTGTACTGGGCGCAGGGCTATTACGGTGCGCCGCGCAATACCTCGCTGTCGCTGAACTACAGGTTCTGAGGTGGCCTGGCCGGCGGACGTCGCGATGCGGCGATGTCCGCCTTGCCGAACGGCGATGGCGGCCGCCGCACGCAGCCAAGCGTTGGCGCTTCGGCGTCGGCGGCATGTTCGAGGTGGTCACAACGAGGCCGACCGCGGCATGGAAGCGACCAGCAAGCGTCGCTGCAGGCAGGACGTGCGATCTGAGCCTCGTATGGACCGCCGCGTCAGCGGCCTGCGCGTGGCAGCGATCGCGAAGGTGACGAGGATCCAGCTGCGTACACACCTGCAGATGGTCCGTTGCTGCGCGCGATCGGGGCCGCACATGCAGCGCATCGCGACACCGCGAGCTGCGGCCCCGGTCGAGATGCAATCGCGATCGGGCCGGGCGCAACCCGGACCGCCGCGGCCGTCGAGCTGGCCGCATGCAACAGGGCCTGGCCCCCTGCATCGCCACTCTCGGTCTTCGCTGGCTGCGCATGAGCGCAGCAATCACCGCTATTCGACGGCGTCGCCGCTGCGCCCGCGCAGCTTGTCCAGCCGGTCGAGCAGGCCGATCCAGAACGCGGCCGGCAACTCGGCCACCAGCGGCACGCTGAAGCACCAGTCGTTGACCAGCGCCGCGCACTTGACCGCGTCCTTCTCGGTCATCAGCACCGGCAACTCGCTGCCGAACGACAGGTCGGCGGCGCGGTAGCGGTGATGGTCGGGAAACGCGTGCGGCACCACGCCGATGCCGTGCGCGCGCAGCATGTCGAAGAACCGCTGCGGATGGGCGATGCCGGCGACGGCGTGCACGCGCTGCCCGGCGAAGCTGCGCAAGGGGCGCGCGCGGCCGCCCTGCAGCGGCTGCGCGCTGTCGATGCGCAGGCGCATCGCCCACTCGCCGAACCCGGCCTGGACCTCGCCGGCGTCGCTGGCCTGGCCCAGGTTGATGACCCGGAAATCGCATTCGCGGCCGCGCGCCACCGGCTCGCGCAACGGCCCGGCCGGCAGCAGGCGGCCGTTGCCGTAGCGGCGATGGCCGTCGACCACTTCGATCTCGATGTCGCGTTGCAGCCGGTAGTGCTGCAGGCCGTCGTCGCAGACCACGATGTCGCAGCCGGCCTGCAGCAGCGCACGCGCGGCGGCGACGCGGTCGCGGTCCACCCGCACCGGCGCGCCGGTCTTGTGCGCGATCAGCACCGGCTCGTCGCCGCCCAGCTCCGGCGTGGTGCCGGGCTCGATCCAGCGCGCCACCTGGTCCTGGCTGCGGCCGTAGCCGCGAGTGGCGACGCCGGGCTTCCAGCCCGCGTCCTGCAGCTGGCGCACCAGGGCGATGGTCAACGGGGTCTTGCCGGTGCCGCCGGCGGTGAGGTTGCCGACCACCACCACCGGCACCGCGATGCTGTGGCGCTTGCGCCAGCCGCGCCGGTACAGCGCGCGGCGCAGGCCGATCGCCGCCGCGTACAGCGGCGTCAGCAGCTGCGCGTACAGCGGCGGCGTGCCCTGGCCATACCAGTAGCCAGGCGTGTGTGGCCCGCGACCGCTCATCAGGGCTGCCTTTCGCGGAACTGCATGCTGTGCAGATGGGCGTACAGCCCGCCCTGGGCGAGCAGCGCGTGGTGGGTGCCGCGCTCGACGATGCGGCCGTGGTCCATCACCAGCACCTGGTCGGCGTGTTCGATGGTGGACAGGCGGTGCGCGATCACCAGGGTGGTGCGCTCGGGCATCAGCCGGTGCAGCGCGTCCTGCACCAGGCGCTCGGATTCGTTGTCCAGCGCGGCGGTGGCCTCGTCCAGGATCAGGATCGGCGCGTCGCGCAGGATCGCGCGGGCGATGGCCAGGCGCTGGCGCTGGCCGCCGGACAGCAGCGCGCCGTTCTCGCCCACCGGCGTGCGCAACTGCAGCGGCAGGCGCTCGATGAACTCCCAGGCGTTGGCCGCCTCGGCGGCGGCGCGGATCTGCGCGTCGCTGGCCTGCGTGCCGTAGGCGATGTTGGCGGCGATGGTGTCGTCGAACAGCATCACCCGCTGCCCGACCAGCGCGATCTGCCGGCGCAGGTCGTGCAGGCGGTAGTCGTGCAGCGGCACCCCGTCCAGGGTGATGCGGCCGCCGCTGGGTTCGTAGAAGCGCGGCACCAGCCGCACCAGGCTGGTCTTGCCGCTGCCGGAGCGGCCGACGATGGCGGTGACCGTGCCCGGCCCGGCGCTGAAACTGATGTCGTCCAGGGCCAGGCCGCTGTCCTGGCGGTAGCGCAGCATCACCTTGTCGAACGCCAGCTCGCCGCGCACGCGCTGTACCGACACGGTGCCGGTGTCGCGCTCCTCCGGCGTATCCAGGATCGAGAACAGCCGCTCGGCGGCGGCCACGCCGCGCGAGATCGAGGTCTGCACGCTGGTCAAGCGGCGCAGCGACGGGATGATCGCCATCATCGAGGTCATCAGCGCCATGAACTGGCCGGCGTTGAGGCGCCCGGCCAGCGCCTCGCGGGTGGCGACCCAGACGATCGCCGCCAGCGCCACCGCGGCCAGGAACTGGACCATGCTCGAGGCCAGCGCGCGGGTGGTCTCGACCTTCATGTTCAGGCCCAGCATGCGGTTGGCCAGCGCCGCGTAGTGGCTGATCTCCAGGGCCTGGGTACCGTGCACCTTCACTTCCTGCTGCGCGCCCAGCGACTGTTCGGCGCGCTGCGCCATCGAGCCCATGCCGTCCTGGATGCCGCGGCTGATCTTGCGGTAGCGCTTGCCGACGTAGGACACGATGACCCCGATCAGCGGCGCCACCACCAGCAACGCCAGGGTCACCTTGACGCTCATCTGCAGCATCACCACCAGCATGCCGATGATGGTCAGGGTGTCGGCCACCAGCGTCTTCAGCGCGTCGGAGGCGGCCTGGGTGACCTGCTCGGTATCGAAGTTGAGCCGGCTGACCATCACCGGCGTGGCCTCGACGTCGAAATGCGAGGACGGCAGGTGCAGGTACTTGGCCAGCACCTGCTCGCGCAGGTCGCGCACCACGCTGCGGCCGGTGCGCGCCATGCAGTAGTCGCCGACGAAGGTGGCGACGCTGCGCATCAGGAACAGGCCCAGGATCGCCATCGGCAGCAGCACCGCCATGCGCGGCTCGGGATTGACGAAGCCGCGGTTGACCAGCGGATCCATCAGCCGGGTGAAGAAATAGCCGGCGGTGGCCTCGATCACCATCGCCACCACTGCCGCGCTCAGCATCGCCCAGTAGGCGTGGGTATATCCGAGCAGCCGACGGTAGATCGGCCAGACCGGTGCCGACTTGGCGCTCACTGCTTGACTTCCGGCGCGGTGGCGATGGCGATGCGGCGGAAGCCGAGCTGGCCCAGCGCGTCCTGCGCGGTGACCACGGCCTGGTACGGGGTGCGCGCATCGGCGCGCAGCAGCACCGGCTGCTCGCGGTCGTCGCCGGCGACCTGGGCGATGCTGCGCTTGACCGACTCCACGTCGGTACGCAGCACTTCCTGGTCGTTGATGAAGTAGTGCCCGTCGGCGTTGACCAGCACGCTCAGCGCGCGCGGCGGCGCCGGATTGTGCTGGTCGCTGGCGTTGGGCAGCTGCAACTGCAGCGTGGAACGGGCGTCGAAGGTGGTGGTCACCACGAAGAAGATGATCAGGACCAGGATGACGTCGATCAGGGGCACCAGGTCGATATGCGGCTCGTCCTGGGCGCGGTCGTCGCGGATCCGCACCGGTCAACCCTTGGCCGGCGCAGCGGAACCGCTGCGCGAGGCCGGGCGTGGCGCGGCCGGGGTCGGCGCGCCGGCGCGGCCATGGCCGTCGAGGACGTCGCTCAGGGCGGTGGCTTCGCGCTCCATCTCGATGATGTAGCCGGCGATGCGGCCCTTGAAGTAGCGGTGGAACACCAGCGCCGGCACCGCGATGATCATGCCGGTGGCGGTGCACACCAGCGCCTTGCCGATACCGCCGGCGAGCTGGTTCACGTCGCCGACGCCGTGGTCGAGGATGCCCAGGAACATCTGGATCATGCCGACCACGGTGCCGAGCAGGCCGAGCAGCGGCCCGGCCGAGGCCACCGTGCCCAACGCGTTCAGGAACCGCTCCATGCGATGCACGACGTGGCGGCCGGTGTCCTCGATGCGTTCGCGGACGATCTCACGCGGCCGGTTGCGCACGTCCAGCCCGGCGGCGAGCAGCTCGCCCAGCGGCGAATTGCGCCGCAGCGACTCGATGTGGGTCGGGTCGAGCTTGCCGCGCGTGGCCCAGTTGCGCACTTCCTGGCCCAGCCCCGGCGGCAGCACTTCGTTACGGCGCAGGCTCCAGAACCGCTCCAGGACGATCGCCAGCGCGACCACGCCCAACAGCAGCAATGGCACCATCGGCCAGCCACCGGCCTTGACCAGTTCCCACACGTCGCAACCCTCCGGCACGTTCGGCCGTTCGTTCACTGGCCGATAGGATAGCAGCCGCCCGCACCCGCTCCGCGGCATCCCACAGCCGCGCCCGCCACGGCCGCCGTTCGCGCAGCTGCAGGCCGGCGCGGCCCAGCCACACGCGCAGCGCGCCGCCTTGCGGGGTGGTCGCGACCTCGGCGCCGGACGCCTGCCAGCGCGCGACCACCGCCGGCCGCGGATGGCCGAAGCGGTTGCCCTCGCCGGCCGAGATCAGGACCAGCCGCGCGCCGGTGGCGGCGACGAAGGCCGCCTGCGAGGAATGCGCGCTGCCGTGATGCGGCGCCAGCACCACCTCGGCGCGCAGGTCCTGCGGCGCCTGGCGCAGCAGGCGGCTCTCGACCACCTCGCCGATGTCGCCGGTCAGCAGCATCGCGCCATGCGCGCTTTCCACCCGCAGCACGCAGCTCGACTCGTTGTCCAGGTAGGGAAACCCGGGCGTGGGATGCAGGAAGCGGAAGCGCACCCCGTCCCACTCCCAGGCGGTGCCGGCCAGGCACGGCCGGTCCACCCGCACCGGGGCGCCGGCCGGCGCCGCGGCCAGGCCGACCGGCAGCGCCGCGCGCACCGCCTCGAAGCCGCCGGCATGGTCGTTGTCGCCATGGCTGATCACGGTCCGGTCCAGCCGCGCCACGCCGAGCGCGTGCAGCGCCGGCACCACCGCACGCTCGCCGGCGTCGTAGCCGTCCTCGATCGCCGGGCCGGCGTCGTACAACAGCTGGTGGCGCGCGGTGCGCACCAGCACCGACAGTCCCTGGCCGACGTCGATCATCACCAGTTCCACCTCGCCCGGCGCCGGCCGCTCCAGCGGCGGCCAGAACAGCGGCAGCCACAGCAGCGCCGCCAGCGGCTTGCCCGGCACTGCGCGCGGCAGCAGCAGCCAGAACGCACCGAGCAACGCCAGCGGCAGCGCCCAGTCGCGCGCCTCCGGCAACCACCACAGCGCGAAGCGGCTCTCGCCCAGCGCGGCGAACAGCGGCCAGGTCAGGTCGAAGCACGCCGCCGCGGCCCGCCATGCCCAGATCCCGGCGCCCGCGTGGACCGCATCCAGCGCGCTGCCGAGCAGCGCCAGCGGCACCACCACCAGGCTCCACCACGGGATCGCCAACAGGTTGGCGAACGGGCCGGCGGCCGAGGCCTGGCCGAACAACATCGTGCTCAGCGGCAACAGGCCCAGCGTGGCCACGCCCTGCGCCGACAGGAATTCGCGCAGCTTGCCGCGCCAGCCGCTGCCGGCGGCCGGCATGCACCAGGCCAGCCAGGCCACGCCGAGGAAGCTCAGCCAGAAGCCGGCCGACAGCACCGCCAGTGGATCGAAGGCGAGCATGACGATCGCCGCCAGCGCCAGCGCATCGACCACCCGCACCGGGCGCCGCCACAGCCGCGCGGCCACGACCACCGCGATCATCAGCGCGGTGCGCACGGTCGGCAGCGCCATGCCCGACAGCACGGTATAGCCGCCTGCGCCGAGCACCGCCAGCAGCGCGGCGGCCTGGCGCCGCGGCCAATGCCGTCCCAGCCGCGGCCACAGCCGCCACAGGCCGCCGCCGAGCAAGGCGAACGCGCCGGCGACCAGGCCGACATGGAAACCGGAGATGGCGATCAGGTGGGTCAGACCGGCGGCGCGCAGGATGCGCCAGTCGCGATCGTCGAGCGTGCGCGTGTCGCCGAGCGCCAGCGCCTGCACGTAGCGCGCCGACGCGTTCGGCACCGCCGCCGCGATGCGCGCCGACAGGCGCTCGCGCCAGGTATCGACGCCGCGCCCCGGCGCCAGTTCGGCGGCCCCGCCTGGCGCGGTCACGTAGCCGCTGGCGCTGATCCGCTGCGCCAGCGCATACGCCTCGGCGTCGAAGCCGCCAGGATTGCTGAGCCCGCGCGGCGCGCGCAGGCGCACGCTCAGGCGCCAGCGCGCGCCGGCATGCAGCGCCGTGCGCGGGCCTGGCGCATGCGCGCCGAAATCGTCGTACCAGGCCAGTTGCAGCAGGCGCCCGCGCAACGGCGCCGGCTGCGCGGCATCGGCGTCCACCCGGAACAGGAAGCGGGTGCGGCGTGGCTCGGCCTGCGGAAGCTCCACCACCTGCCCGCTCAGCGTCGCCACGCGCTTTTCCCAGTCGGCGGGCAATTGCCGCGCCAGCACCATGCCGGCGACCAGCCCCAGCCACCCGCAGCCCACGGCGAAGGCGCCCAACCAGCGCCAGCGCGGCATGCCAAGGTATAGCGCGCTGCCGCCGAGCAGCAACGCCAGCGACAGCGGCCAGGGCGCCAGCCGCGGCAGCCACAGCGTCGCCATCACGCCGGCGGCGAGGCTGGCGGCCACGGCGATGCCGAACGGTGCCACCGCAATGCCGTGCCATGGCGCCGACGTCGGCGCGGACGCCGGCACCACACGCTCATGGCCACTCGCAGAGGCGGGACACTGCTGCATACGATCGCCACTCCTTGGCGGGGACAAGACGCAGATGGACACGCGGCGGCCGGATGCGCGCCTGGCTGCAACCAGCGCGACGAAAACCGCAGCGCCAGCCTCGCGCACCGATCGAACGGCCGCTATCGGCCAAGCCCCGGGCAGCGGGTAGGAATTCGCCGCGGCTGCTGCGTCCATCGGCAGCTGGCCAGCATCCCCTGCGCGGCCACGACGCTGCGGACAAAGCGACGCACACCACTGCCGCAGTGAGGCAGGCCGGAACGCCCAGGGTGGCGACGAAGTGGCCGCACGAGGACCGTCGCGGCGCAATCGCGCAGGCGTGCAAGCATGCAAGCGTCGTTGACGCCACTCACCACACGCCCCATCGCCAGCCGCACGCAAACGCGGCCGACCTGGCAGGCGACGCATGCAGGCACGTCCCAAACCCGACACGATCGGCAACGCAGCACGCGCGGCCGCGCTGCGCTCAGACCAGCGCAGCGATCACGCCTGCGCTGTCGCCAACGCCTTGGCCGGCGTCCAGTTCCCATGCAGCGACATGCGCATCCGCAACGGCAGCTTGATCCGCGCCACCGGGCCAGCGGCCATGCGCAGCGCATCGAGCACCACCAGTTCCGTATTCCCGCCGTGCAGGTGGTTCAGCAACGCGATCACGTAGCCGTCGCCTTCGGGCGCGTCCTGCGTGCGCGGCACGAAGACCGGCTCCTGGAAGCACTGCGCATCGCCCGGGAACCAGGCCTCGCTGGTGCCGGCCACGACATCCACATGCGCCAGCTGGTTGAAGAACTGGAACGGCGGCGCGCCGAGCGTGGCGTCGAACGGCAGGGCCGGATCGAAGGCCAGCACGAAGCCATGCCGGTACGGCTTGCCGCTGTAGCGCCCGTCGCAGCGCGGGAACTCGCACGGAAACTCGGTCAGCGCCACCGGCTCGATCGCGCCGCCTGCGGCATCGAGGTCGAAGGTCCAGCGCATCAGCTGCGAGCGCAGCGTTTCCGGCGACGGCACCGAGCCGTCGGCCTGCGGGAAGAAGTAGAAGACGTTGCCCGAGGTCACCGGCATGTCCAGGTACAGCCGGTTTCCCTGCTCGTAGGCATTGAGGGTGTGGCCCTGGAAGCCGTCCCTCGGCCCGGTGAACCAGCGCACGTCCTCGGCGCCGCCGCCGCGCGGCAGCACGCCGAACAGCTGCGGCAGATCGGGCTGCCATTGGAAATGCTGGCCGCCCTGGCGCATCCGCTCCACGTCCACGGTCAACGGGATGATCGGGAACACCACGTGGTGCTCGGTGACTGCGAAGTCGTGGATCATCGCCGCGTACGGCGCCTTGAACCACACTTCCCGCTTGAGCTTGCCCGCGGCATCGAGCTCGAAATAGGCGATGTCCGGCGTGCCGTCGCCCTTGGCTTCGTAGGCGAAGCACAGCAGGTCGCCGTTGTCCGGATCGAGCTTGGGATGCGCGGTGAACGTGGCCGAGCGGATCTGCCCGCCGAAGTCCCACACCCCGCGGGTCTGCAGCGTGTGCGGATCCAGCGCATAGGGCAGCGCGTCCTCCTTCATCGCCAGCAGCACGCCGCCATGGAACAGCACGGTGGTATTGGCGGTGGTGTTGTCGGCGGCGGCCAGCGCATCGTTGGTGTGCACGTTGCGATAGACGCCGTTGAGCGAGCGCCCCTCGCGGCGCTGCGCCAGCAGGCGCTCGGTGTGCACGTAGCGGCGACGCAGGCTGACCCGGCCACGCTCGAAGCGGAACGCGCTGACCAGGCCGTCGCCGTTGAAGAAGATGTCCTTGCCCAGCATCGGCGGGTACTGGGAATCGGGCGAGACCTGGAAGAAGACGCCGTCGATCGCGGCCGGCACCTCGCCGTCGATCTCCAGGTCGAGCACATCGGCTTCGACGCGGCTCGGCGCGTACAGCCCGGTGAATTCGGGGATTTCCGGAAACAGCATGCTCATGGGTTTTGTCCTTTGCTCGGTAAGGCCTGGCGAGGTGCGCCGGCGGGAGTGCCGGCGCAGGGGTCAGAACGGCGCGGCGTACGCTTCGTGCTGCACGCTGATCCAGTGGTCGGTGGTGAACTCTTCGATGATCCAGTCGCTGTTGAAGCGGCCGATGCCGCTGTTCTTCTCGCCGCCGAACATGGCCGAGGGGTCGTCGTTCGGGCTGATGTCGTTGATGTGGGTCATGCCGGCCTCGATCCGCAGCGCAAAGCGCAGGCCGCGCGCTTCATCGCCGGTGAACACCGCGCTGGACAGGCCGAATTCGGTGGCGTTGGCCATGCGCAGCGCGTCCTCCTCGTCGGCGGCGCGGATCAGCGGCGCGATCGGGCAGAACTGCTCGGTCTGCGCCAGCGCCGAATCGTTGGCGACGTCGACGAACACCTGCGGCGGCAGCACCTGGCCGATCGGCGCGCCGCCCAGCACCTGGCGCTGGCCCGCGGCCTGCGCGGCGGCCAGGCGCTCGGTCGCGGCCTGCAGCTGGCGGGCGTTGATCAGCGGGCCGATCACGGTGTCGGCCAGGTTGGGATCGCCCACCTTCAGACCGCGCGCGCGTTCGACGAAGGCCTCCACGAACCGGTCGTACAGCGGCGCCTGCACGATGATGCGGTTGCTGCTCATGCAGATCTGCCCCTGGTGCAGGAAGCGGCCGACGATCGCCCCGGTCACCGCCCGCTCCAGGTCGGCATCGTCCAGCACCACGCACGGCGCATTGCCGCCCAGCTCCAGGCCGACGCGCTTGAGCCGCGGCCCGCTCACGGCCAGTTCGCCGATGCGCCGGCCGACCCGGGTGGAACCGGTGAAGGAGATGAACCTGGGAATGGGATGCAGGGTGAAGGCATCGCCGATCTCGCCGACCTGGCCGACGACGACGTTGAACAGGCCCGGCGGCAGCCCCGCTTCTTCGTAGATGCGCGCCAGCAACAGGCCGCCGGTCACCGGCGTGTCCTCGGCCGGCTTCAGCACCACCCCGTTGCCCAGCGCCAGCGCTGGGGCGACCGAGCGGCTGGACAGGTGCAGCGGCCAGTTCCACGGGCTGATCACGCCGACCACGCCGAGCGGGCTGCGGTACACGCGGCTCTCCTTGCCGGCGATGTCCACCGGCAGGATGCGCCCGGCCACGCGGCTGGGCATGGTCGCCGCGGCCAGCGCGTCGGCGCGCAGCGCACCCCACTCCATTTCCGCCTTCAGCCGCGTGCTGCCGGATTCGGCGATGAGCCAGTCGACGATCTCGGCACGGCGCCGCTCGATGATCTCGGCGGCGCGCAGGAACACCGCGGCGCGCTCGCCGGGCAAGGCGCGCGCCCAGTCGCGCTGCACCGCCTCGGCGGAACGGTAGGCCGCGTCGAGGTCGGCGCGGGACGCATTGGCGATCTCGGTCAGCAGCGACTGGTCGTAGGGGTTGCGGTCCTGCAGCACGGTGCCGGCGCTGCCGGGGCGCCACTGGCCGGCGATGTATTGCCCGGTGAAGTCGTTCGGGTATGGGCTATGGCGCATGGAGCTTGTCCTTGGTGGAAGTCGGCACGCGTTCGGCATGCGATGCCGCCGCGTCGTTGCCGGTCGTGGGAAGCGGTCTGGCGGGTTCGGCGCGCGTGCGGCCGCTCAGGGCCCGACGCGACCGCGCAAGGCCATGCAGCGCTTCGGCCTGCGCTGCGCACGGGCCGGAGCAGGCCAGCAGCAGTTGCACCCGTGCGGCGCGCAGGCGGCGATGCGCGCGGGCCGCCGCCGCGCCATCGGGCGCCCGCTGCAGGCGCAGGCCGAGGCGCGCGATGCGCCGGCGCAGCCGGCGCCAGCGCGCCGCGGGCGTTGCCGGCAGGATCAGCCAGAACGTCGCCACCGCCACCAGCACTCCGGCGACGATCGCCGCCGCCTGCTGCAGCGCCACCGCGGCAGGCACCGGCGGCGCGCCGGGCTGGGCGGTGAGCAGGAAGGTCAGGGTCAGGTCGATCGCCATCTTGGCCGTGGCCGGCCGCCGCATCAGCCAGGCGCCCAGCAGCAGGAACGGCGCGATGCACAACAGGACCGGCAACACGCCGCCGGCCTGCGGCAGTACCAGCAGGCGCGCACCGACGCCGGCGACCGCACCCAGCAGCGAGCCGACCAGCACCTGGAGCAGCGCCTGGTTGCCCTGGTCGTTGCTGGAGAAAAGCGAGGCGAACAGCGCCGCGGTCATCGCCATCATCGCGCCGGTCTGCCAGCCCGTGCCCCACCACAGCGCGGCGGCGATGGCCAGCGCGAGCACCGGACGCAAAGACGCGCGCAGCATCGCGGCAAGATCGACATCCTGTAAAAACTCGCCAAGGAACGCAGTAGCGGGCGCACGCAGCGCCTGTCGCAGCTCGTGGAGCACCTGCGCCAGCGCCGGCTGCCCGGCCGCCAGCGCGTGCCCGGCCAGCATCGCCAGCCGAGCGTCGGCATGCTTCGGCATGGCCGGCAGGATGCAAGCGGACGCAGCCGGACGCAGCGTCAATGCGATCAGTTCCAGCAACAACCCGGCGACGCGCCGCGCCCGCAACGCGACGCCGCGCCCGCCGAGGGAGCCGGCCACGTCGCTGTCCACGGCCCGATCCAGCGCCTGGATCGCGGCGATCGCCGGGCCGGCCGGCGCCGCTTCGGCGCCGCGCAGATGCGTCTCCACCCTGCACAGGCACCGCCGCACGACCGCATCCAGGCGCGTTGCCGCGCGCGCGCCGCGCGCCACCGTCATGCCGGGCAGCGACGCCAGGCCGACGCAGGCGATGCCGAGCACCGTGCAGGCCACGCGGTCCAGCGCCAGCCCCGCGTCGAACGCGCCATCGTCGAAGCCGAACAGCGCCACGATCGCCGCGGTATAGCCGGCCAGGACCAGGCCGTAGTTGCGGAAATGGCGGAACAGGCTGCCGACGCCCGCGCACAGCGCCAGCCACAGCGCGATCGCCACCAGCAGCGACACGGGGTCGGCAGCGAACGCATGCAGGATCCAGGCGCCGGCAATGGCGCCGAGCGCGGTGCCGGCGAGCCGGGCCACGCCGCGTTCCAGCAGCAGGCCGCGGGTGGGCTGGGCGACCAGCCAGACCGTCATCGCCGCCCACCACGGATGGCGGATGTCCAGGCTTGCGGCGAGCGCGAGCGCCAGCAGCGCCGCCACCGTCATGCGCAACGCCCAGGCGATGGAGCCGTCCATGCCTAGAGCAGGCATGCGTGGCGAAGAAAGGATCGGGGCGGTCACGGGCCTGTGCGATAACTGAACTAATACGTTCAGTTAAAGGCCGATCGCGGGCCGCGTCAACATTTCTTTACGATGTCGTTCAGTTATCGGCTATCTTGTCGGGGATGCGCCCCGTCCGCCGAACGCGCCGACCGCCTCCCTTCCGGATACCGACGAGACCCGCTGCACGATGCGCAAGAAAACCGAGGCCCGCCGCCTGAGCTTCGCCAACGCCGCCGGCAAGCTGTTCATCGAACGCGGCTTCGGCGCGGTGACCATGGAAGCGATCGCGGCGGAGGCCGGCGCCTCCAAGGTCACCCTGTATGGGTACTTCGCGAGCAAGGACGCCTTGTTCGAGGCCTTCGTGGTGGAAGCCGGCCGCGGCGGCCTCGCCGCCCTGGAGGCGTCCGGGCAGGACAGCGATCTGCGCCAGAGCCTGCTGCACCTGGGCACGGCCTACCTGGATCTGGTCATGCGGCCGGATGTGATCGCGCTCAATCGGCTGATCATCGGCGAGGCCGGACGTCAGCCGCAGTTGAGCCGCATCTTCTACGAGCACGGCCCCAAGCGGACCCTGCTCTCGCTCTGCGCCGTGCTGGAAAGCCTGATGGAGCGCGGGCTGCTGCGCCGCGCCGCGCTGCGCCAGACCGGCCTCTACTTCAAGTCGCTGTGCGAGGCGGGAATGCTGGAGCGGCAGCTGTGGGGGCTGGACCCGGCGCCCGACGCCGCGAGCAAACAGGCCGCGGTGCTGAGCGCCATCGACGCGTTCCTGCCTGCGTATCTGCCCGCGCCGGCGTGACCTGCCCCTGCGCCGCATCGGCGCAGCGCGAACGCACTTCGCTCTTCGCGGACGCGACATGCCATCCGGGAGCTTCGCTGCATGTTCATCGGCCTGCGGCTAGCGTGCACGGTTTACGTCGCAAGGAAATCCGCGCATGCACAAGGGCACCGCACTGGTGGTCGGGGTCACCGGCATCTCCGGCTACAACCTGGCCAGGGTTCTCGTTGCCGAAGGCTGGACCGTGTATGGCCTGGCGCGCCGTCCGCTCGCGCAGGAAGGCGTGATTGCGGTCGCGGCCGACCTGCTCGACCGCGACGCGACCGTGGCCGCGTTGCGCGGCCTGCCGATCACCCACGTGTTCTTCTGCACCTGGACCCGGCGCGACACCGAGAAGGAAAACGTCGCCGCCAACGGCGCGATGCTGCGCCACCTGTGCGAGGGCCTGGACAGCACGGCGCTGCAGCACATGGCGCTGGTCACCGGCACCAAGCACTACCTGGGCTCGTTCGAGCACTACGGCAGCGGCAAGGCGGAGACGCCGTTCCGCGAGAGCGAGCCGCGCCAGCCTGGCGAGAATTTCTACTACACGCTGGAAGACCTGCTGTTCGACGCCGCCGCGCGCCATGGCTTCGGCTGGAGCGTGCACCGCTCGCACACCATGATCGGCCAGGCCAACGGCAGCAACGCGATGAACATGGGCGTGACCCTGGCGGTGTACGCGACGCTGTGCAAGCACAGCGGGCAGCCGTTCGTGTTCCCCGGTTCGCGCGCGCAGTGGGACAGCCTCACCGACCTTACCGACGCCGGCCTGCTCGGCCGCCAGTTGGCCTGGGCCGCGACCAGCCCGGCCGCGCGCGACCAGGCGTTCAACACGGTCAACGGCGACGTGTTCCGCTGGCGCTGGATGTGGGGCGAGATCGCCGCGTTCTTCGGCCTGGAGCCGGCACCGTACCCGCAGACGCCGATGCCGCTGCAGCCGCGCCTGCAGGACACCGCGCCGGCGCTGTGGCGCGAGATCGCCGAGCGCCATGGGCTGGTGCAGGCGGACGTGGACCAGCTGGCGTCGTGGTGGCATACCGACGCCGACCTCGGCCGCGAGATCGAGTGCGTCAACGACATGACCAAGAGCCGCGACCTGGGCTTCCTCGGCTACTACGACAGCCGTGCCTCGTTCCTGGAGCTGTTCGCCAGGCTGCGCGCGCAGCGGGTGATTCCCTGAGGAACGCGGTCTCGGCTCGGCGGGCGCCATCGCTGCGGCGCGAGATCGACGGTGCGGGAGGGCCGCTCCTGCACGGAAACCTGCCGCGAGTTTGGTGGAAGCACTGCAGGAGGGGGCTTCAGCCGCGACCGATCGCCGAAACCGGCGTGGTGCCGGACTGCGCTCGTTGCAGCTCAAGCGCTCCCACAAGGAACTCGCGGCCGACGCGTTGAGTGCGCTGCGGTCAGGCCTTCAGCGCTGACCGAGTGCCGAAACCGGTACATTCCCGGTTCCGCTCGTCGCGGCTGAAGCCGCTCCTACAGGTGCACCCGGCACATAGGCCGCAGCTACTGTGGGAGCGACTTCAGTCGCGACGAGCGGAGCCATCCAGCCATCCGGCTTCGGAAACAGTCGGGACTGAAGTCGCTCCCACAGTGCACCCGGCCGGTCGGCTGCAAGCCCCTGTAGGAGCGGCTTCAGCCGCGACAGACAGCCGAACCGCCATGCTCCCGGGATGCATCGATCGTGACCGACCGGTCGCGGCCATACCGACGCGCGTTCCGAGCCGGCACACGCCCTGCTACACGTCGGCAGGCGCCAGTTCGCGCAGCTTGCCCTGGTGCAGTTCCAGCACGCGGTCGAGCTTGCGCGCCAGGCCGCGGTCGTGGGTGACCAGGGCCAGGCTGGTGCCGTGCGCGCGGTTGAGTTCCAGCATCAGCGCGAACACGTTGGCCGCGGTCTTGTCGTCGAGGTTGCCGGTCGGCTCGTCGCCGAGCACGCAGGCCGGGCGGTTGACCAGCGCGCGCGCCACCGCCGCGCGCTGGCGCTCGCCGCCGGACAGTTCGCCGGGCTTGTGCTCCAGGCGATGGCCCAGGCCCACCGATTCCAGCAGCGCGCGCGCGCGCGCGTCTGCGTCCTTCACCGCCGCGCCGCCAAGCAGCACCGGCATCATCACGTTCTCCAGCGCGGTGAATTCCGGCAGCAGGTGATGGAACTGGTAGACGAAGCCCAGCGAGCGGTTGCGCAGCTGGCCGCGCGCCGCGTCCGACAGCGCCGACATGCGTTGCCCGGCCACGTACACCTCGCCTTCGGTGGGCACGTCGAGGCCGCCGAGCAGGTGCAGCAGGGTGCTCTTGCCGGCGCCGGACGCGCCGACGATGGCCACGGTCTCGCCCGGCGCCACCGCCAGGTCCAGCCCGTCGAACACCGGCGTGCGCATCTTGCCCTCGGCGTAGGTCTTGCCCAGGCCTTCGGCCCGGATCGCCGCCTCCACTCGCTGTGGCTTTTGCATATCCGAATCCCCAATCCCCAATCCCGACTCTCGGCCCTCACTCATAACGCAGCGCCTCCGCCGGTTGCGTGCGCGCCGCGCGCCAGGCCGGATACAGCGTGGCCAGGAAGCTCATCAGCAGCGCGACGATGGTGATCACCACCACGTCGTGCGGCTGCATGTCGGTCGGCAGGCCGGTGATGTAGTACACGTCCTCCTGCAGCAGCTTGATGTTGAACACGGCCTCGATGCCGGCCAGGATCCGCTCCAGGTTCAGGGTCAGCACGATGCCGCCGATCACCCCGGCCACGGTGCCGATCACGCCGATCAGGGTGCCCTGCACCATGAACACCTGCATCACCCCGCCCGGGCTCAGCCCCAGCGTGCGCAGGATGGCGATGTCGGCCTGCTTGTCGGTGACCAGCATCACCTGCGAGGACACCAGGTTGAACGCGCCCATCGCGATGATCAGCGACAGCAGGATGCCCATCACCGTCTTCTCCATCTTCAGCGACTGGTACAGGTTGGCGTTCTCGCGGGTCCAGTCGCTGACCATGTACGGGCCGTGCAGGTTCAGCGCCAGGTCGCGCGCCACGTCCCAGGCCAGGTCCATGTTGTGCAGCTTCAGGCGCACGCCGGTGACGCCGTCGCCCATGCGCAGCACGCGCTGCATGTCCGGCATGCTGGTCACCGCCAGGCCGCGGTCGATCTCGTTGTAGCCGGCCTCGAAGATGCCGCTGACGGTGAAGCGCTTGTAGCGCGGCACCATGCCCATCGGGCTGGCCTGCGGTTCGCCGAGCATCACCACCACCTTGTCGCCGACGCCCACGCCCAGCCACAGCGCCAGTTCCTGGCCGAGCAGGATGTTGTAGGAGCCGGGCGTGAGGCTGTCGATCGAGCCCTGCTTCATCTTCTGCGCCAGCACCGAGACCTTGGCCTCCTCGCCGGGCAGGATGCCGCGCACGATCGCCGGCTGGTTGCGCTGCCCGGTGAGCAGCGCTTCTTCCTCCACGTACGGCGCGGCGCCGGCCACGCGCGGATCGCGCGTGGCCACGTCCACCGCATGCTGCCAGTCCTGCATCGGCGCGCCCTGCGCGCTGACCGTGGCATGCGCGGCCATCTGCAGCAGGCGGTCGCGGATCTCCTTCTGGAAACCGCTCATCACCGCCAGCGTGGTGATCAGCACGGTCACGCCCAGGGCGATGCCGAGGATCGAGGCCATCGAGATGAAGGAGATGAAGTTGTTGCGGCGCTTGGCGCGCAGATAGCGCAGGCCGATGGCCACGGGTAAGGGTTTGAACATGCGCAGCCACCGTCCAGGGAGCGCTATGGTGCCATCTGCGGCGGCGCAGACGAAGCGGCACGGGCCTGAGCGGCCAGACGCAGTTCACGTCGTGCCGGCGCCGGCAGCGTATCCGGCCACCAAGCCAGGCGCCCCACCCCGCCATGCGCGTCGCGCCAGCGCACGAAGGCCAGCGGCCCGCGCCAGTCCACCTGCAGCGCCGCCAGCGGCTGCCCGTCCACGCTCGCCGCCGCACTGGCCTGCGGCGGGATCAGCAGCGTACGTGGTGGGCGGCGGGCTTCGCGGCGCAGCAGCAGCGCCGCGTACAGCGCGGCCAGCGCCGCCGCCGGCCAGGCCCAGGGGCGCGGCATGTCCGAGCCCAGGATCGACAGCGGCGCCAGCACGCTCAGCAGCGCCAGCGCCGCCAGCAGCCAGCGCGAGGGGCGCCACTCAAGCCGGCATGGCGCGGATGGTGGCGATGAGGTCGGCGGCGCGTGCATCGGGACAGGCCTCGTAGCCCATGAACCAGCGCCACAACTTATCGTCCTCGCAATCGAGCAGGTATAGGAAAACCCCGCGCTCGGCCTCGGACGCCTGCGCCCAGCGCCGGTCCAGGTAGCGCCCGAACAGCTGGTCCAGCTCGCGCATGCCGCGCCGGCAGCGCCAGCGCAGCTTCTTCAGTTCGGTGGCTTCGTCCATCGCATCGCACCCTCTGTCTTGGTGGGCGGGCGCCTGCTGCGGCGACCGCCGGAAACGCGCGCGGCACCAAACCCGAGAGCCGGTGCCGCGCGGTCGGACGGGCCTGCCGTCCGTAGTGAAACGCTAGCCGGTCAGGCGCGGCGCGCCATCATCAGCTTCTTGATCTCGGCGATCGCCAGCGCCGGGTTCAGCCCCTTCGGGCAGGTCCGCGCGCAGTTCATGATGGTGTGGCAGCGGTACAGCTTGAACGGATCTTCCAGATCGTCCAGGCGCGCACCGGTGTCCTCGTCGCGCGAATCGATGATCCAGCGGTAGGCCTGCAGCAGGATCGCCGGGCCCAGGTAGCGCTCGCCGTTCCACCAGTAGCTCGGGCAGCTGGTCGAGCAGCACGCGCACAGGATGCATTCGTACAGACCGTCGAGCTTCTTGCGGTCTTCCGGCGACTGCAACCGCTCGCGGTCCGGCGGCGGCGGGGTCTGGGTGCGGATCCACGGCTTGATCGACGCGTACTGCGCGTAGAAGTGGGTCAGGTCCGGCACCAGGTCCTTGATCACGCTCATGTGCGGCAGCGGATAGATCGGCACTTCGGCCTTGCCGCAGTCGGCGATCGCCTTGGTGCAGGCCAGCGTGTTGGTGCCGTCGATGTTCATCGCGCACGAACCGCAGATGCCTTCGCGGCAGGAGCGGCGGAAGGTCAGGGTCGGATCGATCTCGTTCTTGATCTTGATCAGCGCGTCCAGGACCATCGGGCCGCACGCGTCCAGGTCCACCTCGTAGGTGTCGGTGCGCGGGTTGCTGTCGTCGTCCGGATTCCAACGGTAGACCTTGAAGGTGCGTGCGTTCTTCGCGCCCTTGGCGGGGAAGTGCTTGCCCTTGCCGATCTTGGAATTCTTGGGGAGGGTGAACTCTGCCATGGCTTTAAAATCCGGGAATGGGGATTGGGGATTGGGGAATGGGAAGCAGGGGCGAAGAGCGCAGGCGCTTTTTTCGATTCCCCATTCCCTATTCCCGTTTCCCGGCTTTGGTCAGTAGACGCGCGGTTTCGGCGGCACCACGTCAACGTCCTTGCTGAGCGTGTACATGTGCACCGGGCGGTAGTCGAAGCTGCACTGGCCCTTGTCGTCGACGGTGACCAGCGTGTGCTTCTGCCAGTTGACGTCGTCGCGGTCCGGGAAATCCTCGTGCGCATGCGCGCCGCGGCTTTCCTTGCGCTGTTCGGCCGAGTTGATCGTCGCCACCGCGTTGAGCAGCAGGTTGTTCAGCTCGTAGGTCTCGATCAGGTCCGAATTCCACACCAGCGAACGGTCGGAGACCTTCACGTCCTCGAAGGTGGCGTAGATCTCGGCCATCTTGTCCACGCCTTCCTTCAGCGTCTTGCTGGTGCGGAACACCGCCGCGTCGGACTGCATGGTGCGCTGCATCTTGTCGCGGATCACCGAGGTCGGGGTGCCGCCGTTGGAATTGCGCAGCTTGTCGAGCAGGCCCAGCGCCTTGTCGCAGGAATCGCTGGCCAGGGTCTTGTGCGGCGCGCCGGTCTTGATGGTCTCGGCGCAGCGGTTGGCGACCGCGCGGCCGAACACCACCAGGTCCAGCAGCGAGTTGGAGCCCAGGCGGTTGGCGCCGTGCACCGACACGCAGGCCGCTTCGCCGATCGCGTACAGGCCGGGCACCACCGAATCGGGGTTGTCGCCGTCCTTGCGCACCACTTCGCCGTGGTAGTTGGTGGGGATGCCGCCCATGTTGTAGTGCACGGTCGGGATCACCGGGATCGGCTGCTTGGCCACGTCCACGCCGGCGAAGATGTGCGCGCTCTCGGCGATGCCGGGCAGCTTCTCGTTGATCACTTCCGGGCCGAGGTGGGTCAGGTCGAGCAGGATGTGGTCCTTGTGCTCGCCGACGCCGCGGCCTTCGCGGATCTCGATGGTCATCGAACGCGACACCACGTCGCGCGAGGCCAGGTCCTTGTAGTGCGGCGCGTAGCGCTCCATGAAGCGCTCGCCGTTGCTGTTGCGCAGGATGCCGCCTTCGCCGCGCACGCCTTCGGTGATCAGGCAGCCGGCGCCGTAGATGCCGGTGGGATGGAACTGCACGAACTCCATGTCCTGCATCGGCAGGCCGGCGCGCATCACCAGGCCGCCGCCGTCGCCGGTGCAGGTATGCGCGGAGGTGGCGCTGAAGTAGGCGCGGCCGTAGCCGCCGGTGGCCAGCACCACGCCGTGGGCGCGGAACAGGTGCAGCGAGCCTTCGGCCATGTCCAGCGCGAGCACGCCGCGGCACACCCCTTCCTCGTCGAAGATCAGGTCGAGCGCGAAGTACTCGATCATGAAGCGCGCGTTGTGCGCCAGCGACTGCTGGTACAGCGTGTGCAGCATGGCGTGGCCGGTACGGTCGGCGGCGGCGCAGGTGCGCTGCGCGGACGGGCCTTCGCCGTACTTGGTGGTCATGCCGCCGAACGGACGCTGGTAGATCTTGCCGTCCTCGGTGCGGCTGAACGGCACGCCGTAGTGCTCCAGCTCGATGATCGCCGGGATCGCCTCGCGGCACATGTACTCGATCGCGTCCTGGTCGCCCAGCCAGTCCGAGCCCTTGATGGTGTCGTAGAAGTGGTAGCGCCAGTCGTCCTCGCCCATGTTGCCGAGCGCGGCGGAAATGCCGCCCTGCGCGGCCACGGTGTGCGAACGGGTCGGGAAGACCTTGGTCAGGCAGACCGTCTGCAGGCCCTTGGCGGCCAGGCCGAAGGTGGCGCGCAGGCCGGCGCCGCCGGCGCCGACCACGACCATGTCGTACTTGTGTTCGGTGATCTTGTAAGCGGACATCTAATTTGAATTCCTGTTCCGGGCGCCGATCAGGCGCTGCCCAGCGCGATGCGGGCGACCGCGAATACACCGACGATCGCACCGAGCACGGCGACGAACTTCACCGTGGTCTGCAGCGCCAGGGCCAGCAACGAGTTGTGCACGTAGTCTTCGAGGATCACCTGCAGGCCGATCTGCGCATGCCAGAACATCGCGACCAGGAAGCCGACCAGCAGCACCGCGTTCCATGGCTTGGCCACCGCCTCGGTGGCGCTGACGTAGTCGGCGCCGAGCAGGCTCAGCACGAACACCAGGAACCAGATGGTCAGGCCGACCAGCGCGGTGGCGGTGAGCCGCTGCAGCACGAAGTGCTCGGTGCCGGACTTGGCGGCACCCAGGCCGCGCACGTTCTTCAACGGGGTGCGATAGCGGCTCATGCGGCGGCTCCGGTCAGCACGTAGGCCCAGATCAGCGCGACGATGACCAGGCTGCCGATCACCGACAGCCAGCTGCTGCGCACGAAGGCGGGAATGCTGAAGCCATGGCCGAAGTCCTGCACGATGTGGCGCAGGCCATTGCACAGGTGGTAGGCGAAGGCCCAGCTCCAGGCGAACAGGAACAGTTGGCCGTACCAGGCGCCGGCCATGTCGCGGAAGCAGTTCCAGGAGGCCGGGCCGAGCATCAGCACCAGCAGCGCGGCGGCGATGACCAGGGCACCGACCGACAAAATGATGCCGGTGGCTCGATGCAGGATCGAGGTGGCCATCTGGATCTGCCAGCGATAGACCTGCAGATGAGGGGACAGGGGACGTTCGCGCGTAGCCATTCGCTGGGCTCGTTGTCTCGGCTGGGCGGCGTGCTTAAGGCCGCGTTGGCTCAAAGCTGCTCAAAAATCGATGCAGCGTCCGTTTTTCTCCCAGTCGCCGTAGCGCGTCGGCTCGAGGCCGCCGCGACCGCCGATTTCCCGCTGCGCAGGCGCCGCTTCCGGAGTGTTCTCCTCGGCGGGTCGCTGCGTTTCGGGATCGGGCTCGGGTGTGGGGGTTGGTTGGCCTATCATGCGGGTCTCACAACAGCGTAATTTTAGTCCTCCCCCTCGTGCCTGACAACCTGAATCTCACTTCCGACGGTTTTTCCGCGCTGCCAGACCTGCAATACGTGGGCTTGAGCGGCGTGGATGCGGTCGCTTTCGCCCAGGCGCAGTTCGCCAACGACGTGCAGGCGCTGCGCAACGGCCACTGGCAATGGAACGCCTGGCTGAGCGCGAAAGGCCGCGTGCTCGCGCTGTTCGCGCTGCTGCGCCGCGCCGACGACGAGCTGCTGTTGCTGCTGCCCGACGGCGGCGCCGCGGACCTGGCCACGGCGCTGAACCGGTTCGTGTTCCGGCGCAAGGCGCGCATCGCCGCACGCGAGGACCTGCTCGCCTGCGCGCGCCTGGCCGCGCCCGCGCAGGCGCAAGGCGCGGCACTGGCCGAGCGCGACGATGGCGCGATCGAACTGGACATGGGCGGCGACGGCCTGCCGCGCACGCTGCTGCTTGTGCCCGCCGCGCAGGCCACGCACCTCGCGGCGGACCCGGCCCTCGCCGCCGCCTGGCGGCAGGCCGACCTGCGCCTGGGCCTGGCCCGGCTCGAGGCCAGCCAGCGCGAACAATGGACCCCGCAGCAGCTGGCGCTGGACCGGCTGCATGCGTTCAGCGTGAAGAAGGGCTGCTACCCGGGCCAGGAGATCGTCGCCCGCACCCATTTCCTGGGCAAGGCCAAGCGCGCGCTGCAGTTGCTGGCGGTGGACGGCGCGGCCGAGGTCGGCGCGCAGGTGCTGCGCGACGGGCAGGCGCTGGGCAGCGTGGTCAGCGTCGCCGGCACGCTGGCGCTGGCGGTGCTGCCGCTGGAGGACGTGCCGCCGACCGATCTGAGCATCGGTGCGCATCGCGCGCAATGGCAGCCGCTGCAGGCCGGCCTGGCGCGCTGAGCGCGGGCAGCGCCGCGTAACGGCCCCGCCCCTGCCGGCACCGCGCCGGGGCGGCGCCGCGTTCGATCGCGCGAACGGCCAGCGCCGTTCGCGGCAAGGCTCAGGCGGCCGACAGGCGCTCGCCGCTCTCCGGATCGAAGAAATGCAGCGCCTCGCCGCGCACCGCCACGCGCAGGCGTTCGCCCAGGCCCGGCAGCGCGCGCGGCGCCACCCGCATCACCAGCGGCTGGCTGCCGTGGCTGAGGTTGACGAAGATCTCGTTGCCGACCGGCTCGATCACCTCGACCGTCGCCTCGAACCCGCCCTGCCCGTCCTCGCTGGGCTGCAGGTGCTCCGGGCGCACGCCGATCGCGATCGGCCGGCCCAGCCACTGCGGCGCGACGTGGGCGCCGTGCAGCGGCACGCGGCCGCCGTCGGCCATCTGCAGCTGCAGGCCGTCGTTCTCGACCAGTTGCCCCTGCAGGACGTTCATCGCCGGGCTGCCAAGGAAGCCGGCCACGAACAGGTTGGCCGGGCGGTCGTACAGCGCCATCGGCGTGTCGATCTGCTGGATCAACCCGTCCTTGAGCACCACGATGCGCTGGCCCAGGGTCATCGCCTCGACCTGGTCGTGGGTCACGTAGATCATCGTGGTGCCGAGCTTGCGGTGCAGCTGCGCGATCTCGGTGCGCACCGAGTGGCGCAGCTTGGCATCCAGGTTGGACAGCGGCTCGTCGAGCAGGAACACCGCCGGCTCGCGCACCAGCGCGCGGCCCAGCGCCACGCGCTGGCGCTGGCCGCCGGACATCGCCCGCGGCAGCTTGTCCAGCATCGGGGTCAGGCCCAGCGTCTCGGCGGCGGCGGCGACGCGGCGCGCGATGACCTCCTTGCTCTCGCCGCGCAGCTTCAGCCCGAACGCCAGGTTCTCGGCCACGGTCATGTGCGGATACAGCGCGTAGCTCTGGAACACCATCGCGATGTCGCGGTCCTTCGGCGCCACGTCGTTGACCACGCGCTCGCCGATGCGCAACTCGCCGCCGCTGATCTCCTCCAGCCCCGCGATCATCCGCAGCAGGGTGGACTTGCCGCAGCCCGACGGCCCGACCAGCACCATCAGTTCGCCGTCGGCCACTTCGAAGCTGGCCCCGTGCACGGCGACCTGGCCGTTGTCGTAGACCTTGCGGATGTTGTCCAGTTGTACTTTCGCCATGTTGCGCTATCCGATTCCGGCAGGAGGGACGGGCTGCCGCCGGTCCCTCCCGAAGGCAGTGCATACGAATGCGGTTCGCATCGTGCCAGCGACACAGGCAACAATGGGAGCGCAATGCGGTATTCTGCCATGTAACCGTTTTCATGGGGCAACATCGACGCCTGGGAGGGCCTGCGATGCGATCCGCCAGCCACCGCCGTCCCGGCGGGCGCCGAGCGCCGACCTGATGCTTGAGGCATTAGACAGGTATGCTCAGAGGTCTGGCAGTCGTATTCATCTTCCGGATCGTGCGGTCCCGCTTGGCGGTCGACACTCGCTATGCCCCCGCGCGCGCTGCAGGACGGATACAGGCCGGTCCCGCCGCTCGTTTACCAACGCCACGTCACTACTAGCCCCCAGGTGATCGACGAAATGTCACCCGAAACCGAAAACCGGTCGATGCACGATACCTTCCTGCTGTTTGGCGCCACCGGCGATCTGGCCCAGCGCTACCTGTTCCCGTCGCTGCTGCGCATGCTCGACGACGGCTTCCTGCCGGACGACTTCCGCATCCGCGCGCTGGCGCTGTCGCCGCACGACACCGCCAAGTTCCACGAGATCCTCAAGCCGCGGCTGCAGGCGGCGATGCCGCAGGTCAGCGAGGCGGTCATCCAGTCGCTGCTGGACCGCACCGACTACCGCTCGGTGGACCTGCGCAATGCGGAGTCGGTGGCCGACGCGGTGCGCGAGCTGGCCTCGCGCAAGTGCGTCAGCTACCTGGCGATCCCGCCGGGGCTGTACATCAGCACCTGCCAGGGCCTGGCCCTGGGCGGCGCGCTGGCCGCGCCGAACCGGCTGATGCTGGAGAAGCCGATCGGCCACGACTCGGCCAGCGCGCGCGAGATCCTGCAGGCGATCGGCGCGCTGATCGACGAGGACCGGGTGTTCCGCCTGGACCACTACCTGGGCAAGGCGGCGGTGCAGAACCTGATCGCGCTGCGCTTCGGCAACACCCTGCTGGAAGCGGTGTGGAACCGCAACTACATCGAATCGGTGGAGATCCTGGTCGCCGAGAGCGAAGGCGTGGACGGCCGCGACGCCTACTACGCGCGTTCCGGCGCGCTGCGCGACATGGTCCAGAGCCATATCCTGCAGCTGCTGTGCCTGGTGGCGATGGAGCCGCCGGCCTCGCTGGAAGCGGACCGCATCCGCGACGAGAAGGTCAAGGTGCTGCGCGCGCTGCGTCCGCTGCACGCCGCGCACGCCGCGCGCGACAGCGTGCGCGGGCGCTACACCGCCGGCACCATCAACGGCCAGCAGGCGCAGGCCTACCAGCCGCCGGAAGGCAGCGACGTGGAAACCTTCGTCGGCGTCACCGCCTACATCGACAACTGGCGCTGGGCCGGGGTGCCGTTCCGGCTGTGCACCGGCAAGCGCCTGGCCGAGCGCACCACGCGCATCGTGGTCACGCTCAAGCCGGTCACCCACTGGCTGTTCGAGCGGCCCGACGCGCAGCACGTGGCGCCGAACCGGCTGACCTTCCAGCTGCAGCCGCAGGAGAACATCGAACTGGGCCTGATGAGCAGCCTGGCCGGCCCGGAATGGGGCGCGCTGGAACTGCAGCCGCTGGAACTGGAGCTGTCGGTGCCGACCGGCCTGCACCGCCGCATCGCCTACGAGCGGCTGATGCTGGATGCGCTCAACGGCAACCACGCGCTGTTCGTGCGCGACGACGAAGTGCGCGCAGCCTGGGCCTGGATCGACAGCGTCAGCGACGCCTGGGCGCAGGCGCAACTGCCGCTGCTGCCCTACCCGGCCGGCAGCTGGGGGCCGCAGGAAGCCGAACGCTACGTGTCCGCCGACGACGCCAGCGCCGTGCAGCGGGACACGCCATGAGCGCGCCGCTGCGGCCGGTGCTGGTCGCCGACATCGGCGGCACCAACGCACGCTTCGCGCTCGCCGACCTGGACGCGTCCACGCCGTTGCTCGACGACAGCACCCAGACCTACGCGGTGGTGGAGTTCCCGTCGCTGGGCGACGCGGCGCGCCACTACCTGCAGCAGACCGGCGTGGACGCGCGCAGCGGCGTGTTCGCCGTGGCCGGGCGGGTGGACGGCGACGAGGCGCGGATCACCAACCACCCGTGGGTGATCTCGCGCTCGCGCACCTGCGCCATGCTCGGCTTCGACGAGCTGCACCTGATCAACGACTTCGCCGCGCAGGCGATGGCGATCAGCCTGCTGCAGCCGCAGGACGTGGTCCAGGTCGGCGGCGCGGCGTGGCAGCCGGCGCCGGTGGCCACGCCGCGCAACTACGCGGTGATCGGCCCCGGCACCGGCCTGGGCGTCGGCGGCCTGCTGACCCGCGGCGGCCGCTGCTTCCCGCTGGAGACCGAGGGCGGCCACGTCAGCTTCCCGCCGGGCACGCCCGAGGAGATCCGCATCCTCGAGCTGCTGTCGCAGCAGTTCGGCCGCGTCTCCAACGAACGCCTGATCTGCGGCCCCGGCCTGGTCAACATCCATCGCGCGCTCAGCGAGATCGCCGGCGACAACCCCGGCCCGCTGCAGCCGGAGGACATCACCGCCCGTGCCGCGCAGGGCGACTACCGCGCGATGCGCACCATCGACGTGTTCTGCGCGGTGTTCGGCGCCATCGCCGGCGACCTGGTGCTGGTGCAGGGCGCCTGGGACGGCGTGTTCCTGACCGGCGGCCTGGTGCCGAAGATGCTCGACGCGCTGCAGCACTCCGGCTTCCGCCAGCGCTTCGAGCACAAGGGCCGCTTTTCGTCGATCATGGCGCGGGTACCGTCGCTGGCGGTGATCCACCCACGTCCCGGTCTGCTCGGCGCCGCCGCCTACGCGGTCGATGCCGAACGGCAATCCCCAGGAGTCGTTGCATGAGCCCCACGTTGTCCGATCGCATCACCCTGATCCGCTACGACGATCCCGACGAATGGATCGATGCGGCGGCGGCCGAGATCGGCGAGGCGCTGCGCGTGGACATCGAGCGGCGCGGCGGCGCGCGCCTGCTGCTGTCCGGCGGCACCACCCCGGCGCCGGTATATCAGGCGCTGGCCGAGCTGCCGCTGGACTGGTCGAAGCTGGAAGTGGGCCTGGTCGACGAACGCTGGCTGTCGCCGCAGGACAGCGACAGCAATGCCTACCTGGTCCGGCAGAGCTTCCTGGAGCGTGCCGAAGGCGCGCGCTTCGAGCCGCTGGTGCGGGTCGGCAAGCCGCTGCAGGACTGCGTGCACGCCGCCAACCTGCATGCGCAGCACGCGCCGGCCGCGTGCATGGCGGTGCTGGGCATGGGCGGCGACGGCCACACCGCCTCGCTGTTCCCCGGCGCCACCGACCTGGGCAAGGCGCTGGGCAATCCGCTGCCCTACGCCGCACTCGACGCCACCGGCTGCCCCGGCGCCAACACCTGGCCGCTGCGCATCACCCTGACCCCGGCCGGCCTGGCGCCGATCGGCCAGCGCATGCTGCTGCTGCGCGGCAAGCAGAAGCTGGACGTGCTCAACCGCGCCCTGGCCGGCAGCGACCCGCACGAATTCCCGATCCGCGTCGCCTTCGATACGCCCGGTGCGCGCTTGCGCGTGCATTGGTGTGAGTGAGGCCGGGAGTGGGGATTCGGGATTCGGGATTCGGAACAGCCCAGCGCTGCCGCATTCCCGCTCTTTCGAGTCCCGAGTCCCGAGTCCCCGGTCCCGACTACACCCCCACACTTCATAGCCACTTCAGCCAATGAGCCTGCATCCGAAAATCCACGCGATCACCGAACGCATCCGCGAGCGCAGTGCGCCGTCGCGGCGCGCCTACCTGGCCGGCATCGACGCCGCGCTGCGCGACGGCCCGTTCCGCAGCCGCCTGAGCTGCGGCAACCTGGCGCACGGCTTCGCCGCCTGCGGCCCGACCGACAAGAGCCGGCTGGAAGGCGGGATCACCCCGAACCTGGGCATCGTCACCGCCTACAACGACATGCTGTCGGCGCACCAGCCGTTCGAGCATTACCCCGAGATCATCCGCAGCACCGCGCGCGCGCTGGGCGCCACCGCGCAGGTCGCCGGCGGCGTGCCGGCGATGTGCGACGGCGTGACCCAGGGCCGGCCGGGCATGGAACTGTCGCTGTTCTCGCGCGACGTGATCGCCCAGGCCACCGCGATCGGGCTCAGCCACGACATGTTCGACACCACCATCTACCTGGGCGTGTGCGACAAGATCGTGCCCGGCCTGCTGATCGGCGCGCTGGCCTTCGGCCACCTGCCGGCGGTGTTCGTGCCGGCCGGGCCGATGACCCCGGGCATCCCCAACAAGCAGAAGGCCGAGGTGCGCGAGCGCTACGCCGCCGGCCAGGCCACCCGCGAGGAACTGCTGGCCGCCGAATCGGCGTCCTACCACGCGCCCGGCACCTGCACCTTCTACGGCACCGCCAATTCCAACCAGGTGCTGCTGGAAGCGATGGGCGTGCAGCTGCCCGGCGCCTCGTTCGTCAATCCCGGCACGCCGCTGCGCGATGCACTGACCCAGCACGCCACCGAGCGTGCGCTGCGGATCACCGCGCTGGGCAGCGATTTCCGCCCGTTCGGCCGGCTGATCGACGAGCGCGCGATCGTCAACGCGGTGGTCGCGCTGATGGCCACCGGCGGCTCCACCAACCACACCATCCACTGGGTGGCGGTGGCGCGCGCGGCCGGCATCGTGCTGACCTGGGACGACCTGGACGAGCTGTCGCAGATCGTGCCGCTGCTGACCCGCGTGTATCCCAACGGCGAGGCCGACGTGAACCATTTCGCCGCGGCCGGCGGCGTGGGCTTCGTGTTCCGCGAACTGATGGACGCGGGCCTGATGCACGACGACCTGACCACCATCGTGCCCGGCGGCATGCGCGCCTACGGCGACGAGCCGTGCGTGCAGAACGGCGCGCTGGCCTATGTGCCGAGCCCGGCCAAGAGCGCCGACGAGGCGGTGGTGCGCCCGGCCTCCAACCCGTTCGAGGCGCAGGGCGGGCTGCGCCTGCTGCGCGGCAATATCGGCCGCTCGCTGATCAAGCTGTCGGCGGTGAAGCCGGAGTTCCGCACCATCGAGGCGCCGGCGGTGGTGATCGACGCGCCGCAGGCCTTGAACAAGCTGCACGCCGCCGGCGTGCTGCCGCACGACTTCGTGGTGGTGCTGCGCTACCAGGGCCCGCGCGCCAACGGCATGCCGGAACTGCACTCGCTGGCGCCGTTGCTGGGCCTGCTGCAGAACCAGGGCCGGCGCGTGGCGCTGGTCACCGACGGGCGCCTGTCCGGCGCCTCGGGCAAGTTCCCGGCGGCGATCCACGTGACCCCGGAAGCGGCGCGCGGCGGCCCGATCGCGCGCGTGCGCGAAGGCGACATCGTGCGCCTGGACGGCGAGGCCGGCACCCTGGAAGTGCTGGTCGATGCGGCCGAATGGGCGACGCGCACGCTGGCGCCGAACACCGCGCCGGCCGCGCACGACATCGGCCGCAACCTGTTCGCGATCAACCGCCGCGTGGTCGGTCCCGCCGACCAGGGTGCGATCTCGATCTCCTGCGGCCCGCCGGCCGCCGACGGCGACGACTGGAACTACGACGCCGAGTACGACCTGGGCCGCGGCAGCCAAGCCGCCGCCGCGCCGCACGAGGAAAAGGACGCATAACCCCGCCTGCGGCGCGACCGGTGCCGCACCCGCCCTCGCCTCCCCTGCGCCGGCCGGATGCGGCCGGCGCCTCCGCCATCATCGCGAACACGAGACCGTCATGACGATTGCCGAACACCAGACCACCGCCGAAACCCTGCTGCGCGCCGCCGGCATCCTGCCGGTCGTCACCGTCCACAGCCTGGACGAGGCGCGCCGCGTGTCCGCCGCGCTGCTCGAAGGCGGGCTGCCGGCGATCGAGCTGACCCTGCGCACGCCGGTGGCGATGGAAGCGCTGGCGATGCTCAAGCGCGAGCTGCCGGACATCAAGATCGGCGCCGGCACCGTGCTCAGCGAGACCCAGCTGCAGCAGTCGATCGACGCCGGCGCCGATTTCATCGTCACCCCGGGCACGCCGCCGGCGCTGGCCGACGCGCTGGCGCGCGCGCCGTTGCCGGTGGTGCCGGGCGCGGCCACCCCGACCGAACTGCTGGCGCTGATGGCGCGCGGCTTCCGCGTGTGCAAGCTGTTCCCGGCCTCTGCGGTCGGCGGCCTGGCCATGCTCAAGGGCCTGGCCGGCCCGCTGGCGGACCTGAAGCTGTGCCCCACCGGCGGCATCGGCGAGAACACCGCCGCCGAGTACCTGGCGCAGCCGAACGTGGTCTGCATCGGCGGCTCGTGGATGGTGCCGAAGGACTGGCTGGCCAACGGCGAGTGGGACAAGGTGCGCGAGAGCGCGGCGAAGGCGGCGGCGATCGTTCGCGGGATTCGCGAGTAGGGATTCGGGATTCGGGATTCGCTAAAGCCCGGTTCCCCGCGATCGGGAAACAAACAAAAAAAGCGCCGGCATGCCGGCGCTTTTTTGCTTTTGCTTTTGCTTTTACGAATCCCGAATCCCCAATCCCGAATCCCAGCCTCACCGCACCTCGATCTGCACATCCGCCGGCAACGACCGGATCCGCAGTTCGCCGTTTTCCCACTGCGCCGCTTCGCCGTTGACCAGGGTGCGGCCGGGTTCGCCCGGATACGGCCACGGCAGTACCAGGCCGCCGCTGGGCACGCGCAGGCCGCCGCGGATGCCCAGGGTCAGCCGGTTCTTCTGCCGGCGCAGCTGGTAGCTCAGCTCGCCCTGCGGGGTGCGCAGGTCCTGGATCGCGACGCCCTTGCCGTCGAACCATGCGGTCGGCACGCCGGCCGCCAGCACCAGGCTGTCGTCGATGTCGCGCGCGTAGGCGAACATGTCCAGCACCGAGCGCACGAAGTCCGACGCCACCCAGGCATGCGGCAGGTCGCCGACGAAGAACGGCTTGCGCGGCGTGCGCGACACCACCTCGGCCCACTGGTTCCAGGGCTGCGGCGCGCGATCCTTGAAGAAGAACTGGGTCGCGTCCCAGGCGCGCTCGCGCCAGCCCAGGCGCACGAACGCGGCGACGTTGCGCCATTCGTACGGCGTGTAGTCCTTCCACTCGCGCTTGCCGTCGCGGCGGCTGGCGAACTCGCCCCAGTAGCGCTCGAAGGTGTTGCCCAGCAGTTGCGGCGGCAGCCGTCCCTGCTCGCCGCCCGGCGCCAGCGCGATCGTCGTGGAGGTGGGATCGAAATCGCCCAGCTCCGCCGAGCCCGGCAGGAAATCGATGTGGTGCTGCTGGGTGGCGGTCTGCAGCGAGGCGTACAGGTCCTGGCGGAATTCGTCGCGCGCGGCGGCGAAGCGCGCCGCATCGTCGACCCGGCCCAGCTCGGCGGCGATCGCCACCGCGTCCTTGTAGCCGCGCAGCGCCCAGAAGTTGTCCCAGTACGAATGCATCGGCTTGGCCGAATAGCCTTCGTGGCTGATCGACACCGGCATCATCCCGTAGAACGCCGGATTGCGCGCGCGGTTGTCTTCGGTGCGCTCGCTCAGCCGCAGCTGTTCCATGTACTCGTACGCGGCCAGCACGTGCGGCCACATCTTCTCCAGGAACGCGCGGTCGCCGCTGTAGCGGTAGTAGTCGGCGACGCCGAAGATCAGCTCGCCGTGGCTGTCGTTCTCCGGCACCGGGTCGCTGCCGCGGTCGTCCACGCAGCACGGCACCATGCCGTTGGCGAACTGGTACGGCGCGTACCAGTCCAGGTACTCGCGCGCCACGTCGGCGCGGCCCAGGCGCAGCAGGCCTTCGGAGATCATCGCGCCGTCGCGGATCCAGCTGCGCGAATACGAGCGCGTGCCCGGCTGCAGGCGCGGCCCGATCCGCGAGATCAGCATGTGCGCCAGCGCGGTGCGCAAGGTGTCGGCCAGCGCCTTGCCCTCGGCCGGCACGTGCAGCTGCACCCGGTCCAGCTTCTCGCGCCACTGCTCGGCCACCAGTTGCTGCGCGCGCGCCGCATCGAACCCGGACGGCAGCGCCTGCGCGCCGGTCTGCGGGATCACCAGGGCCACCTCGCGCACTTCGCCCGGCGCCAGGCGCCCGCGGTACAGCAGCGCGCCCGAGGCCAGGCCGTCGGCATCGGCCGCCTGCTGCGGCAGCGCGGCGCTGTCGGCGGCCAGGCGCTCGATGTCGATGCCGGCGTCGAACGCGGTGGCATAGGCCGCGTCGGGCTTCTGCACCGCGAACACGCGCGGCTCGCCGTTGACCTGCACCTGGGCGCCGTCGAACGCCAGCAGATGGATCGGGCTGACCCCGCCGACGGTGTTGAGGAACTGGCTGGGCGGGTTCACCTGGAACGGCCGCACCGCCAGCGCCAGGGTGTAGTCGTGCGGCTTCTTGCTCGGGTTGCTGAGCCGGTAGCGCGCCACCAGCTGCGCCTGCTCCGGCGTGCCCTGCACGAAGGCGGTGATGCGCAGGCCGGCGTTGTCGTGGCTCCAGTCCACGCTGGGGATCGGCAGGTAGTCGTCCTGCAGGCTCTGTGCGGTCTTCACGTCGGCCCAGCTCAGGCGCTTGCCGTCCAGCAGCAGGAACGGCTCGATGCTGAAGCCGCCCTTGCCCACTTCGATCGCGCCGTCCTCGCCGACCAGGCCCTGCTCGCGGCCGCCGTCCAGGCCGACGATGGTCCAGTATGGCTGCTCGCCGCTGAACCCGCGCGGGAACCAGCCGCGGGTGGAATCGGCGGCCACCGACTTGACGAAGTCGTTCGGGGTCGCGGCGAAGGCCAGCGGCTGCAGCGCGATGTCGGCGATGCCGTAGCGGAAGCTGGGGCCATCCTCCAGGTCGATGCGCACGTAGCGCGCCTCGGTCTCGGGCATCGGCAACCAGTCGGTGCCGCCGTTGCCGGCGGTGACGGTGCGCAGCTCGCGCCAGCTGCGGCCGTCGGCCGAGCCCTGCACCTTGTAGCGCGAGGCGTACACGCCCGGCGCCCACTGCAGCTTGGCGCCGCCGAACTCGCGCACCTTGCCCAGGTCGAGCATGATCGTCTGGGTCTTGGCGTTGCCGCTGTACCACACGGTGTCCGCCTTGCCGTCGGCGATGCGCTGCTCCAGCGCCGGCGCGGTGTCGGCACTGACCTTCACCGCCAGCGGCGAGGTGTCCTGCGGCGGCAGCGGGGTCAGCGCCAGCTGGTCGAAGCACACCGTGCCCTTGCCGCCGACCTGGTTGTAGATGGTGAACTCGACCTGCGCGCTGCGCTTGAGTTCCTTGTCCGGGCTCGGCCCCCAGGCCTTGTCGATCTGCCGCTTCTTGAAGCTGACCGTGCTCCATTGCTTGGGGAATTCGTAGCGCGGGCGGTTGACCCACCACACGTTGTCGCCGCTGGCGTCGACCAGCTTGAACTGCAGGTCGTTGCTCGGCGAATCGCCGCGCAGCTGGAACGAGAGCTGGTAGTTGTCCGGATACTCGATCGGGATCGCGCGGCGGATGCCGGCGTAGCCGGAGACGCCGTTGAAGTCGTAGTCCAGGCAGATCGCCTTGGCGCGGCCGCCGCTGGCGGCCTGCACCAGCCGGGTCGAGGCGGTGACCTGGTTGGAGACGACGATCTGCCAGTTGTCCAGGTTGTTGAAGCCGTCCAGCGGCACCGGCGCGGTCGGCGCCGCGGCGAAGGCCTGTGCCGCCGCCAGGCCCAGGATGGCCGTCATCCACCGTCTGCTCGTCATCGCCGCTCCCGTCATAGACCTCGTCCCCGTTGTGTCGTTGGCTTTTTTGCAGGAGGGGTTCAACCCCGACGCGTTACCGGCAAGGCGTCGGGGCTGAAGCCCCTCCTACAGGTACATCCCCAATCATCGCCCATGACCTGGCGCGGAGCGATGCCAAGCGTTCGGGAACGCGCGAGCCAATGGCTCGCAAACGCGTCGCCGCACTCGCATCTTTCCCATGCCATCCCTGGCGCAACTGATCGGCTCCGGACAACCCGGCCTGGCCATCCATGGCCAGGCGTTCGGCGCAACGCGCGCCAGTGGCGCTTCATGATCGGCAGAACCGCTGCCATCCGTGGCGTGACACTCGCACTCCAGAACGTCCGGCCCGGCCATCCATGGCCGGGCGTTCGGGAATGCGCGAGCCAGTGGCTCGCAAACGCGTTCCCTCACCCCTTCACGCTTCCCAGCAACAGGCCCTGGATGTAGTAGCGCTGCAGCGCCAGGAACAGCGCCAGCACCGGGATCACCGTCACCACCGCGCCGGCCATCATCATCTCCACGTCCATGATGTGCTCGCGCGACAGCGCCGCCAGCGCCACCGGCAAGGTGTAGTGCTCCTGGTCGGTCAGCACGATCAGCGGCCACATGAAGTCGTTCCACGCGGCCATGAAGGTGAAGATGGTCAGCGTCACCAGCACCGGCTTGAGCATCGGCAGCACGATCTGGAAGAAGATGCGCAGCTCGCCGGCGCCGTCGATGCGCGCCGCCTCCAGCAGTTCGTCCGGGATCGAGCGCGCGTACTGCCGCACCAGGAAGATGCCGAACACCGTCGCCAGCGCCGGCACCACCACCCCGCCGAAGTTGTTGACCAGGTGCAGCTGCTTCATCAGCAGGAACAGCGGCAGCATCGCCACCTGCGCCGGGATCACCAGCGCCGCCAGCAGGACCTGGAAGATCCGCTCCTTGCCGACGAAGCGCAGCTTGGCGAACGCATAGCCGGCCATGGTGTTGACCAGCAGCGAGCCGAGCGTGATCGCGCACGACACCAGCAGGCTGTTGGCGAAGTTGCGCGCCATGCCGGTGCGCGAGAACAGCTCGCCGTAGTTGGCCAGGGTCGGGCCGGTCGGCAGCAGCGGCGGCGGGAAGCGGCTGGCCTGCCCGGCCGGCATGAACGACACCGACAGCATCCACAGCAGCGGCGCCAGGCTGACCAGCGCCAGCACCAGCAGCCCGCCGTTGACCAGCACCGCGTTCCAGCGCGACGCACCGATTTCGCGGCTCATACCAGGTCCTTCTTGCGGCCGAAGCGCAGCATCACGGAGGTCACTCCCAGGATGATCAGGAACAGCAGGAACGCCACCGCCGACGCGCGGCCGAGGTTCCACCACTTGAAGCCTTCCTCGAACATGAAGTACAGCACGCTGACCGTGCTTTGCAGCGGGTCGCCACGGGTCATCACGTAGGGTTCGGCGAACAGCTGGAAGTAGCCGGACACGGTGATCACCCCGACCACCAGCAGCACCGGCCCCAGCATCGGCAGGGTGATGTGCAGGAACTGCCGCCACTTCGACGCGCCGTCGATGCGCGCCGCTTCGTACAGGTCCTGCGGGATGCCCTGCAGGCCGGCCAGGAAGATCACCATGTTGTAGCCGAAGTTCTTCCACACCGCGAACAGCATGATCGTCGGCATCGCCCAGTGCGGGTCGCCGAGCCAGTCGATCGGGCCGATGCCCAGGTGGCTCAGGCCGTAGTTGACCAGGCCGTAGCTGGTGTGGAACAGGTAGCGCCAGATCACCGCCACCGCCACCAGCGTGGTCACCACCGGCGCGAACAAGGCAGTGCGGAACAGCGCCTTGAACCGCGCCACCGGCGCGTTGAGCAGCAGCGCCGCGCCCAGCGAGGCGCCGATCGACAGCGGCACGCCGACGATGACGAAGTAGGTGGTGTTCCACAGCGACTTCCAGAACATCTGCGTCTGCAGCAACTCGATGTAGTTGCCGAAGCCGACGAAGCGCAGGTGGTTGCTGTCGGCCAGCGCGTACAGGTCGAAGTCGGTGACGCTCAGCGCCAGCGCCGACAGCACCGGCAGGCCGAAGAACACGCCGATCACGATCAGCGCCGGCCCGGCGAACAGCCAGCCGACCAGGGAACCGCGCTTCATGGCGCCGCTCCCGCAGCGGCCGGCGCCGCCTGCGGATGCTGCTGCTGGTAGATCCAGCGCCGCTTCTCCAGGATCTCGTCCACGCGCTTGTCCAGGTCCTGCACCGCCTTCTCCTGGCTTTCGCCGCCGCGCACCACGCGCTCGGTGACCAGCCGCATCTCCTGCACGATGCGCTCCCATTCCAGCACCTTCGGCGCCGGCTTGACCCGCTCCAGCTGGTCGCGGAACGCATGCGCCAGCGGATCGTTGGCCAGCGACGGATATTCCCAGGTGCTGCGCCGCGGCGGCATGTCGCCGATCAGCGCATGGAAGCGCGCCTGGGTCTGCGGCCGCGACAGGAACTCGATCAGCTTCCACGCCGCGTCCTTCTGCTGCGACTTGCGGAAGATCACCAGGCTGGTGCCGCCGGCGATGCCGGCGCCCGGGCCGTCGGGACCCGGCAGCGGCATCGTGCCCCACTGCCCTTTCAGCGCCGCCGGCTCCAGCTTGCGGAACTCGCGGATGTTCCACGGCCCGGAGATGTAGAACGCGTAGAAGCCGTTGAAGAACTCGTCCCACACGTTGGAGATCTGGGTCTCGGACATCTTCGGCGCCCAGCCCTGCTCGAACATGTTGGCGTAGAAGCCCAGCGCCTTGCGGAAGCCGGGGCTGCGGAAATTGCCGTAGTTGTTGTGGTCGCGCAGCAGCGGATCGTCCAGCTGCAGGCCCAGCGACAGCTGCTGCTCGAATTCGTTGATCGGCATCAGGATCGCGTAGCGCTTCGGCCCGACATGCTGCTTCACCGCGGCCATGGCCTGCTCCCACTCGGCCCAGGTCTGCGGCAGCTTGTCCACGCCGGCTTCTTTCAGCATGTCCTTGCGGTAGAACAGCAGGCGCGTGTCCACGTACCACGGCACCCCGTACAGCTGGCCGTCGATGACGCTGGTGTCCCATATGCCGGCGAAGTAGTCCTTGGGATCGACCACCTTGGAGCGGTCGACGTAGGGCTGCAGCGGCTGCAAGGTGTCCAGCGCGGCGAACTCGGGGATCCAGGTGTTGCCGAGCTGGCACACGTCCGGCAGCCCGTCGGCGGCGAACGCGGTCAGCAGCTTCTCGTGCGCGGCGGTCCACGGGATGTTCTGGATGTCCACGTGGATGCCGGGGTTCTCCTTCTCGAACTCCGGGATCAGCTCGGCCACCACCTCGGCCTCGCGGCCCATCGCCCAGAACCGCACCACCTCGCCCTGCGGTGTGCGCGCGCAACCGCACACGGCCAGCACCAGCAGGCCCAGCGACACCCAACGGCCGATCGGCAATGCGCTCATTCCGGATTCTGCGGTTGGCGCTGCGCGGGATTTTGCTGCGCCTCGGCGGACGCGGCACGCGACTCGGCGATGCCGAGCGCGCGCGCCGTGGCGGCCTGCTCGTCCTTCTTCGGCACCGGTTGCGTCTCGCCTTCCGGGGTCAGCCAGCCGCCGCTGAAGCCGGCGCGCTCCAGGCCGGTGCGCAGGTACTTGTTCTTCTTCATCACGTTCCAGACGAACTCGTTGCGGTAGTTGGCGATCATCGTCACGATCGCGCCCTGGTCGATGCCGATGTAGTCGCCGGCGACCCAGCCGCGGTTGGGCAGCATGCGCCCGGTCTTGAGCGGGATATCGTAGTTGAAGCTGGGATTGAACGAATCCAGGAAGCCGTAGCTGGAATAGATGTAGTCGCCGAAGCGCTTGTGCATCTCCTGGGTCGCCGGGATCACCACTTCCGGCGCGAACACGATCGAGGACACCGCCGCGGTCGGCGCGATGGTGCCGTCGTCGAAGGCCTCGAACAGGCCGGCGCCGCGGGTGCGGTAGTGGAAGAACTGGCGCTGTTCGCCGCGGTAGTCCTGGGTGGTGTTCTGCGGGCCGTCGCTGGCGGTCAGGCCCCACACGTTCTCGCCGTATTCCTTCCACTTCATCGGGTTGTCGATGGCGTACTCGCGCTGGGCGAGCGTGGCGCGGCGGCTGTTGAGGAAGTAGTCGATGCCGTGTTCGCGCATGTACTGGTCCTGGATGTCGCGGAAGTCGATCCAGACATGGTTGTACTGGTGCGCGAACAAGGGGCCGAACGCCAGGTATTCCTGGCCGTAGTACACGCCCCAGTCCTTGTTGTAGGTGCGCGTCCATTCCTGCCAGGCGTCCGGCTCCACCGCATGGGTCGGCGAGCCCAGCGCCAGCAGGTAGACCATCATGCCTTCGTTGTAGCCCATCCAGTCGTGCTGGATGAAGCCGCGCTCGGGATACCAGCCCATGGTGATCAACGGCTTGCGCTGCTGCATCCACTTCCAGTCCACGCGGCGGTACAGCGTGTCGGCGATCTGGCGGATCTCCTGCTCGTCGGCGGTGTTGCCTTCGTAGTAGGACTGCGCGAACAGCACGCCCATCATCAGCAGCGCGGTGTCCACGGTCGACAGCTCCACCCACTGGTCGTAGCGCAGGCCTTTCTGCATGTCCAGGAAGTGGTAGTAGAAGCCCTTGTAGCCGGCGCGGCCGGTGCGCTGCGGGCCGACCGGCACGTCGCGCAGGAAGCGCAGCGTGGTCAGGGTGCGCTGCACCGCCTGCTCGCGGCTGATCCAGCCGTTCTCGTAGCCGATCGGATAGACGGTGAGCGCAAAGCCGATGGAGGCGATGCTGGCGAACGGACGCGACGGGTAGCGGTCCACCGCCATGCCGTTCTGCTCGTTGGTGGTGTCCCAGAAGAACTGGAAGGTGCGCCGTTCGATATCGTCGAACAGGGGCGGCAACTCGGGCTTGAGCAATTTGGGGGGGAGCTCGGCTTCGATGAGGATCACTTTGACCGGCTTCTTGTCCGCAACGGCCGGCTCCTCGGTTTTCTTGCAGGATGCCAGCAACGTCGCCGTCGCCAGCAGCAGGACCAATGGTAAGCGTGCGAGGCTACCCAGTTTCATGCTTTCGACACCCCTGTGAAATCGTTTACATGCATGTGCGAAATTATCCTATTTCCCGCATCGCCGCGACCACCCTGACATTCCAGGGCGGCCGCGGCAAAGCGCCTACCAGTCCAGGCCCAGCGACAGCTTTGCGGTACGGGTCGCGTACTGGTCGTAGCCGGTGAAGGTGCCGGTGTCCCAATTGACGCTGTACGAGTCGTAGTTCTTCCAGTTGAAGACGTTCAGCACATCCAGGCGCATCTTCAGCTTCACGCTGGACCCGGTGTCCCACACCTTCTGCGCGGCCAGGTCCAGCTGCTTGATGCCCAGCGTGGTGTCGGGGTGGAACTGGCGGATGCGGCACTGCCCGTCCGACGGGCAATAGGTGGTGTAGTAGTACTCCGGCGTGGACAGGGTCAGCTTGCCGGAGAACGTGGTGTCCCACGGGCCGTCGGCGACGCCGCTGATCACCAGGCGGTGCCGCGCGACGCCGCCGGAGGTGAACCAGCCGTAGTCCGACAGCGTCGGGTAGTCCAGCGCATAGTGCTCGCCGAACTGCCGGTTCTCCTTGGCGTTGCTGTAGGTGTAGGCGAAGTTCACGCTCCACGGCGATTCGGAGGTGTACGGCTTCTCCAGGCTCAGCAGCAGCGAGTTGTTGCGCGTCTCCAGGCCGTTCATGCCCAGGATCAGCGAACCGTAGCCGGGCACGCCGTAGTCCCACGGCGAGCCGGAAATGGTGCCCGCCTCGAAGAAGCTGCCGTCCGGGCGGCGGTTGCCGAGCAGGAACACCAGGCCGTCCTTGGACACGATGCGCTGCAAGGTCACCGAACTGTTCCAGTCGTGGCCCAGCATCTGGAAGGTGTCGCGGATGCCGAGGCTGAACTGGTCCGAATACGGCACCTTCAGGTTGTTGGCCAGCAGATCGACCTCGCGGCCGGCCGCCGAGTTGTTCGCCACCAGCCCGTCGAGCGTGGACTGCTGCAGCAGCGAATCGTCCCACTCCAGGCAATTGTTGACGCCGACCGTGCAGGGATGCGCGGCGGTGTTGACCGAATAGCCGTAGCTGCCGTAGGTGGCCTTGGTCTGCTCCAGCGCCAGGTAGTCGAACAGGTTGCGGTCGTAGGAACGCCCGGCGCCGCCGAACACCACGTGCTTCTGGTCGCCGGACAGGTCGTAGGAGAAGCCCAGGCGCGGCTGCCACGCATCCTTGAACGCGTGCCGGTTGCTGCCGTCGCTGATGTAGTTGGAGATGTCGATCCCGCCCAGCGCCAGCGTCTGCGCATAGGTCTGGCCGGCCGGCGCGTTCGGGTCCTGGCCGTAGATCGCCGCCACCACGTCCGGATCGGTCACGTAGTTCAGGTAGCCCGGCGTCTTCTCGTAGTCCCAGCGCAGGCCCAGGTTCAGGGTCAGCCGCTCGGTGGCCTCCCAGTCGTCCTGGAAGTAGATGCCGAACTGCTTGTTCTTGGAGGTCAGCGCCCCCTGGCTGGTGCCGGTGAGGCCGGAGGCGAAGCTGATGTAGTACGGCACCGTGGTGCTGTCGTTGATGTCGTAGTAGTACTGCGGGTTGTAGGGCTGCTGCTCGAGCGTGCTCAGTTCGACCTGCTTGTACTTCACGCCCATCTTCAGGGTGTGGCCTTCCCAGCCGGAGAAGGTCAGGTCGTCCTGGAACGAGTGGCCCTTCTGGCCCTTGTGCTGGTAGCCGCCCGAACCTGCGCCGGTGGCCAGGATCACGTTGCCGGTGTTGCCCGCGCCGTCGGTCAGCACGTAGCCGTCGCCGAAGTTCTTCGGCTCCAGCGACCAGAACGCCTTCTCGTAGGTCAGGTGCGCGTCGTTGAGCCAGTCGCCCATGGTCAGCTGCCAGCGCAGGTCGATCCGGGTCTCGTCCACCTTGCTGTCGGTGGCATAGGACTCGGTGTTCTGCGCGCCGACGTTGCCCAGGCCGGTTTCCTCGCGGCGCTTGGCGGTGAGTTCCAGCAGGTTGTTGTCGTCGACCGACCAGTCGATCTTGCCGAAGTACAGGTCCTCGTGGAACGGCACGCTGCTGTTGCGCACCGACGGCTGCACCGACGCCGGCAGTTCGGCCACGGTATAGCCCTGGCCCGGATACACGTCTTGCGGCGCGGAGTAGTCCTTGCCCTCGTAGGTCACGAAGAAGTGCGCCACGTCCTTGACGATCGGGCCGCCGAACGAGAACCCGTACTGCTCGTCCTTGGAACGGTCCTTGCTGCCCTGCGCCTTCTCGCTCTCGCGCGCGGCGCGCCAATCGGAATTGCTGTAGTCCCAGAAGAAGCTGCCGTGGAAATCGTTGCCGCCGGAGCGGGTCACCGCCGACACCGCCGCGCTGCTCAGCTGGTCGTACTCGGCCTTGTAGTTGGAGGTGATGACCTTGTATTCGCCGATCGCCAGCTGCGGGAACGGATTGCCGCGACTGGAGTCCTGCCCGGTGATGCCGCCGGCCAGCACGTAGTTCTTCTGGCCGACGCCGTCGATGAACACGTTGATGTTGTTCGCGCTCTGCGCGCCGGACTGCAGCTTGGTCGAACCGTCGCTGGGGCTGGTCTCGAACACCATGCCGGGCACGGTGTCGGCGAAGGCCAGGAAGTTGCGCGAGCTCTGCGGCAAGGCCTCGATCTGGCGCGTGGTGACGTAGGTGGCCACCTCGGAGGTCTTGGTCTCCACCGCCAGCGGTGCGGTGACCTGCACGGTGTCCAGGGTGGTGGCATTGCCGCCGGCGCTGGCGGCCGCGCCGCCGACGCCGAGATTCAGCGTCGCCGCCTGGCCGACCTGCACGGTGACGGTCTGGCTGCTGGTGCTGTCGCCGGACTGCACGTCGACGCGGTAGGTGCCCGGCGGCAGGCCCGCCACCGAATAGCTGCCCGACGCGCCGGTCTGGACGCTGCGGCTGAAGCCGGTGGCCACGTTGGTCGCGGTCACCTTCGCGCTGCCGGCCGGTGCGGCATCGACCGTCACCTGGCCGCGGATGGTGGCCGCGGTGCTCTGCGCGAACGCCGGTGCGGCGGCGAGCAGCAAACAGCCGGCCAGGGCGCAGGCGAGTACGCTGCGTTGCGGCCGGCACGTCGATTGGATGTGGTGTTTCATGAAACCCTCCCGTGGGTTCTTCATGTTCTGGTTGCAGGAATGGCGAATTGGCCGAATGTGAGCAAGAAGTCCAACAAGATGTCCGCAGACACGGGCAGCGACGACGTTGCGCGGCCCATGCCTTTCCCACATTTGACGCTGCGATCGCCTACGACCTGCCGCAACGTCGCGCTCGGCCCGAGCAGCGCCTCCTCGCGCTGCGGCAGGACCGCGCGGACGCGGACGCGCTGTTTCGACATCGTGCGCGTCCCGGCAATCGCTTACAGCCACTCCGAAAACATGCCCTGCAACCGCCGCGGCTCCCGAACCGGTTCGGGAGCCGCGGCCACAGCATTTACCAGTTCAGGCCGAACGACAGCTTGAACGTGCGCATCGGCGACGCCAACACCCCGTTCGCGGTGCCGTACGCCGTGTTGAGGTCGTCGTAGGTACCGGTGTCGGTGTTGTAGTCCGCATAGTTGGTCCAGTTGAACAGGTTGATGACGTCGGCGCGCACGTTGAACTTGATGCCCGCGCCGGTATCCCATTCCTTGTTCGCCGCCAGGCTGAATTCCTTGTAGCCCAGCGTGGAATCCGGCTTGTACTGGATGATATAGCACTGGTCGTTGCCGGCCAGGCAGTTGGTGCCGTAGCGCGGGGTCTGGCTGGCCAGCGACAGCTTGCCCGACAGGGTGATGGCGTACGGCAGCTCGTAGATGCCGGTCACCACCAGGCGGTTCTTCGGGATACCGCCGGCCTCGCGCCAGCCGTAGCCGGCCATCGACGCCTGGTCCAGCGCGTAGTGCTCGCCGTACTGGCGGTTTTCCTTGGCGTCGGAGAAGGTGTAGGCCACGGTCAGGCCCCAGCCCGATTCCTTGTCGTAGGGCTTGTCCAGCTTCAGCGCCAGCTGGTTGTTGCGCGTTTCCAGGCCGTTGGTGCCCAGCACGATCGCGCTGTAGCCGTTCGGCGAATCGGTCGGCACGCCGGAGGTGGTGCCCGGCAGGAAGAACGAACCGTCGGCACGGCGGTTGCCGCGCAGGAACACGAAGCCGTCCTTGCTCACGATCCGGCTCAGGGTCACGTCGGTGTACCAGTCGTTGCCCCACAGGTGCACCATGTTGCGCATGCCCAGGCTGAACTGGTCGGAGTACGGCACCTTGATGTTGTTGTCGATCAGGTAGATCTCGCGGCCGCCGCCACCGGTGTTGGCCGAGGCCAGGCCGTCCAGGCCGGCCTGGGTCGCGTAGCTGTCGTTCCAGGGCAGGCACGGGGCGCCCAGGCAGGCATTGTTGTCGCTGCTGAAGTAGTAGCTGTACGACTTGAAGCTGTTGTTGAGCTGCTCCAGCGCCAGGTAGTCGAAGATGTTGCGGTCGTAGGCGCGGCCGGCGCCGCCGTAGATCACGTGCGCCTGGTCGCCGAACAGGTCGTAGGAGAAGCCCAGCCGCGGCTGCCACGCGTCCTTGAACGCCTTGCGGTTGTGGCCGTTGCTGATGTAGTTGGAGATGTCGTAGTTGGCGTTGTCCAGGTTGCTCCAGTTCTGCAGCGCGCTGGCGACGTCGGCCGGGGTGACGAAGTCGAGGAACGACGGGGTCTTCTCGTAGTCGTAGCGCACGCCGAGGTTCAGCGTCAGGTGCTCGTTGACCTCCCAGTCGTCCTGCAGGTAGATGCCGTACTGCTTGTTCTTGGACACCACCGAACCGCCGCTGGTATCGCCCCAGCGCACCCGGTACGGCGTGTCGGTATCGGTCAGGATGTTGTAGTAGTACTGCGGATTGGCCGGATTGATCTGGGTCGAATCCAGTTCGATGTCCTTGTACTTGAAGCCCATCTTGACGGTATGGCTGCCGTGCCAGTCCATGCTGTTCAAGGTCAGGTCGTCCTGCAGGGTCCAGCCTTCCTGGCCCTTGTTCTGGTAGCTGCTGCCGGCGCCGGCGGTGAGGATGGTGGTCTCGTTGCCGGCCTGCGGCACGTACGACAGCACGTAGCCGCTGCCGTTGGTCAGCGGATCCTGGGTCCAGTACGCGCTCTCGTAGCTCAGGTTGAGGTCGTTGAGGAACGCGGCGCCGGTGTACTGCCAGCGCAGGTTGGCGCGCTTCTCTTCCTGGCCGTTGGTACTCCCGTGCTGATAGGTGGTGGTGTCGCCGATGTCCGACAGCTCGTCTTCCTTGCGGTACTTGCCGCTCAGTTCGAACAGGCTGTTGTCGCCGATGGTCCAGTCGATCTTGCCGAAATACAGGTCTTCCTTGAACGGGGTGCTGTAGGTGGCGACCAGCGGCTGCAGTTGGCTAGGCAGCTGATCGACGCGATCGGCATAGATGCCGCCGGGGATCACCGTGTTGGGCGTGGTGTATTCCTTGGCCTCGTAGGCCACGAAGAAGTGCGCGCGGTCCTGCAGGATCGGGCCGCTGAAGGTCGCGCCGTACTGGGTCTCGGAAAAGTCGTCGCGCTTGCCGGCCTCGCGTTCCAGCGGGCTCTCGGCGCGCCAGTCGTCGTTGGTGGTGTCCCAGAAGAAACTGCCGTGGAAATCGTTGCCGCCGGACTTGGTCGAGGCGACGATCGCCGCGCTGCTGACCTGGTCGAACTCGGCCTTGTAGTTGGAGGTGATGACCTTGTACTCGCCGATCGCCGACTGCGGGAACGGATTGCCGCGGCTGGAATCCTGGCCGCTGACGCCGCCGGTCAGCACGTAGTTCTTCTGGCTGATGCCGTCGATGTAGACGTTGGTGCCGTTGGCCGAGGTCGCGCCGGAGCGCACCGTGGTGTTGCCCTTGGCGTCGCGCTGGAACTGCACGCTCGGCACGCTGTCGGCCAGTTCCAGGAAGTTGCGCGTGGCCTGCGGCAGCTTCTCGATCTGCACGTTGGAGATATAGGTGGCGTTCTCGGAGGTGCGCGTCTCCACCAGCACCGGCGGCGCGGTGACCTGCACCGCATCGAGCGTGGTGGCGCCTTCGCCACTGGCGCTGGCGGGCTGCGCGCCGCCGAGGTTCAGCGTCGCGGTCTGGCCGACCTGCACGGTGACGTTCTGGGTGGTGGTCTGGCCATTGGCGGTCAGGTCGATGCGGTACGAGCCCGGCGGCAGGCCGCCGACCGCATAGCTGCCGTTGCTGACCTGCACGGTGCGCGACAGACCGGTCGCCAGGTTGGTGGCCGTGACCTGCGCCTGTGCCGCCTGCGCCGAATCCAGCGCGACCTGCCCGCGGATCGTGGCGGCGGTGCTCTGCGCGAACGCGGGCGCAGCGCTCAGCAGCAGGCAACTGGCCAGCGCACAGGTGAGAAGCTTGCGCGCAGGCCTAGCCGCGGTCTGAGTACGTTGATGCATGAAAACCCTCCAGGTTGGTTCTTAGTTGTTGTAGCGACTGCGTAAACAAGGAAAAAAGTGCAGCAAGTGCAGCGTCGAAAACGGCATGCGACAGCGGCGACGGCGAGGTGGCTCCTCCTATTTCTTCATGACATTGCGGCTGGAATCGCGCACGACGAGCAGCGGCGTCAGCGTCTGCCGAAGCCCCGCGTCGTTCCCGGGTTGATCGATCAACTGCAGCAGGCGCCGCATCGCCTGCTCGCCGAGGCCGGCGATACTCACCTGCATGGTGGTGAGAGAGGGGTGAACGAAGCGCGCCAGCGGGATGTCGTCGAAGCCGGCCAGGGCGATGTCGTCGGGCACGCGCACGCCGGCCTGCGCGAACGCGTACAGGCAGCCGAGCGCGGTCATGTCGTTGGCGGCGAACACCGCGTCGGGCAGCGGGCCGGCCTGCAGCATCGCCTGCCCCGCGCGATGCCCCGAGGCTTCGTCGAACTGCCCGGGAAACTCCTGTCCGGCCGCGCCCGGGTGCGCGGCGATGGCGTCGCGGAAGCCGCGCAGGCGTTCGCGCGCATCGAAGTTCAGTTCCGGGCCGCCGACGAAGGCGATGCGGCGATGGCCCATCGCCAGCAGGTGCTCGGTCATCGCCACCGCGCCGGCATGGTCGTCGATGCTCAGCACCGGATACTCGGCGCCCGGCAGGTAGGTGTTGATCAGCACCGTCGGCAGCGCCTGCGGCAGGTTGTCGGTGAGGAAGCCGGGACGCTCGGCGTACGGCGACAGCACCAGCAGGCCGTCCACGCGCCCGCGCATCGCGCGCAGCGCGCGGCCCTGCTCTTCCGGATCGCCGTGGTAGCTGGACACCAGCAGGTGCTGGCGGCGCGCGCGCGCGGCGCCGTCGATGCCGCGGATCAGCTCGGAGAAGAATTCGCCGTACAGGTCCGGCAGCACCACGCCCAGGGTCTGGGTGCGGCGGCTGCTGAGGCTGCGCGCGGCCGCGTGCGGGCTGTAGCGCAGCCGCTCGGCCACCTCCAGCACCAGCTTGCGCACCGGCTCGGCGACGTTCTCGTGGCCGTTGAGCGCACGCGACACCGTGGCCACGGATACCCGCGCCTCGCGTGCGACATCTTTGATGGTGACCGCGCTCTTCGCCATCGTGCCGCCCTCCGCGGCCGAGACTATTGAGAAACTGGCGCGGACTGTAATCGTTTTCAGGGCGAGGCAGAAGCCTTTTGTTATTTTTTCAATAAAACACTTTAAATTCAATCACTTGATCGAATGCGAAATCGCCGGAATCATGCCGCGACGCAACATAATTGCCATGCAGATTCCGGCTTTTTCGCCCGCCGCGGCGCCTGCGCGGCGACGCCCGCAGCGCCTGCGCCGCTGTGCGGGTGCCGCGCTCAGCCGGCGTCGCGCGGCGTCTCGGCCTGGATCGACAGCGCATGGATGTCGCTCTGCATCATCGCCCCGAGCGCGGCGTAGACCGCGCGGTGCCGGGCCAGCGGCGCCATGCCGGCGAAGGCGGCGCTGACGATGCGGACATTGAAATGGCCGCGCCCGTCGCGCGCGCCGGCATGGCCGGCATGGCGGTGGCTGTCGTCCTCGACCTGCAGCGCGTGCGGCGCGAACGCGGCCTGCAGCGCGGCACGGATGCGCTCGACCCGGCTCGCGGCGGTCTCGCTCACGGCAGGCCCGCTCACGGCAGGGTCTTCCGAAACGGCCGCACCTCGACCCGCGCATACACCCCCGCGGCCACGTACGGATCGGCCTGCGCCCAGGCCTGGGCCTGCGCCAGCGCGTCGAACGCGGCCACCACCAGGCTGCCGCTGAAACCGGCCGGACCCGGATCCTCGGCGTCGATCGCCGGGCACGGGCCGGCCAGCAGCAGGCGCCCCTCCTCCTGCAACGCCACCAGCCGGGCCAGGTGCGCCGGCCGCGCCGCCGCCCGCCGCGGCAACGCATCGGCGCCGTCGTATCCCTCGATCACGTACCACATCCCGCCACCTGCCCTTCGCTTCGCATATGAACCCCGCACAATTCTAGCGCCACGGCGCTGGACACCGACCCGGCTGGCGCATTACCCTTGGTTCCATTGCACGCGGCCGGATGCAGCGGCCCGTCGGTGATTGGCGCCCCAGCCCCTTCCGACGACCGATTCGCTGCCTGACACCGCCCGCGCAGACGTCCTCCTCAAGCTGTCCCGTCGCCGCGACTCGTGCGGCGTACGCCTTGTGTCCTGTCGAAGTGCGGATCGCGTTGCGGGGATGGCCCGACGTGAACCGCAGTCCTGCAGGCAGGGAGCCGAGCCGGATCGCCCCTGCCCGGCCCTTCGCTACCGCAACACCTGATGTCCAACCGATGACCTCCGAACTCGCGCTCGACGCGAACCCGCCAATCCAGTCGACCGCGCCACAGCAGCAGGAAATGCCGCTGGCGGTGGTGCATGGGCAACCGGTGCTGCAGATCCCGCAGGACCTGTACATCCCGCCGGATGCGCTGGAAGTGATCCTGGATGCGTTCGAAGGCCCGCTCGACCTGCTGCTGTACCTGATCCGCCGGCAGAACCTGGACATCCTGGACATCCCCGTCGCCGAGATCACCCGGCAGTACGTGGACTACATCAACGTGATGCAGGAGCTGCGCTTCGAACTGGCGGCCGAATACCTGGTGATGGCCGCGATCCTGGCCGAGATCAAGTCGCGGATGCTGCTGCCGCGGCCGCCGGCGCAGGAAGGCGAGGAAGCCGACCCGCGCGCCGAGCTGGTACGCCGCTTGCAGGAGTACGAGCGCTTCAAGCAGGCCGCCGAGGACATCGACGCGCTGCCGCGGCAGGACCGCGACACCACGCCGGTGCAGGCGCACGTGCCGGACCGCGCCGCGGTGAAGCTGCCGCCGCCGGTGGAACTGAAGGAGATGTTGCTGGCGCTGTACGACGTGCTCAAGCGCGCCGAACTGTTCAGCGGCCACGCGATCAAGCGCGAGGCGCTGAGCGTGCGGCAGCGGATGGGCGATGTGCTGAGCCGCCTGGACGACGGCCGGTTCTACCGGTTCGAGTCGCTGTTCAACGCCGAGGAAGGCAAGCTCGGCGTGCTGGTCACCTTCCTGGCCTTGCTGGAACTGGCCAAGGAACAGCTGCTGGACATCGTCCAGGAGCCGATGGAGCACGTCGTGCGCAATGGCGAACGGCTGCCGCTGGCGCCGATCTACGTCAAGTCGCTGGCGCTGGGCAACACCAACGAACCGCTGCAGTTCAACAGCGAGTTCGACGATACCGACGCCGCCAACGACCCTACCTGAGTCCACGAAGACCCACCCACGCATGGATCAAGCGCTGATCAACCGCATCGTCGAGGCCGCCCTGCTCGCCGCCAACCAACCGCTGCCGCTGGCCCAGCTGCACGGCCTGTTCCCCGAGGACGAGCCGGCGCCGCCGGGCAGCATCGAGCGCGCGCTGGAGCGGTTGCGCGAGGCCTGCGCCGGGCGCGGCGTGGAACTGGTGGAAGTGGCGTCGGGCTTCCGCTACCAGGTCAGCAGCGAGGTGCACCCGTGGGTGGCGCGGCTGTGGACCGAACGCAAGACCCGCTACACCCGCGCCACGCTGGAGACCCTGGCGCTGATCGCCTACCGCCAGCCGATCACCCGCGGCGAGATCGAACAGGTGCGCGGCGTGGCGGTGAGCAGCAACATCATCCAGGCGCTGGAAGAGCGCGAGTGGATCCGCGTGGTCGGCCACCGCGACGTGCCCGGCAAGCCAGCGCTGTTCGGCACCACCAAAGGCTTCCTCGACTATTTCGGGCTCAAGCGCCTGGACGAACTGCCGCCGCTGTCGGAACTGAAGGACATCGGCGAACTGGAACCGCAGCTGCAGCTGGACCGCGACACGCTGCCGGTCGGCGACATCGCCCAGGCCGGCGCGGACGCGGCGGACGCCGATGCCGCCCCGGCCGACGCGGACCAAGCGTCGCCCGCCGCGGCGAGCGACGCCGCCGCCGCCGCCGCCGCCGCCGACGACGACGATACCGCAGCCGACCTGGACGAAGCACAGGCCGACACCGCGACCGGGACCGCCGCTGCGGACGCCACTGCCGCCGCGGACAGCCCTACCGATACCGACAACGAAACCGAAACCGATGCAGACGCCGCCACCGCGGCGGCGGCCTCGGCCAGCGACACCGCCCCGACGGGCGAACCCGAAGCCGCGCCGGGCAAGCGCGCGGCGGATGCGAACGAAGCCGAAGACAACGCCGTCGCGACGACGACCGTGGCTGTTGACGATGCCGATTCCGAACCACAGGCCGACGCAGCCCGCGCTGGCCGGAGCCAAGTAAATGAGTGACACCTCCCGCAAGCTGTCGTTGAACAAGCTCTCGCTCAAGCGCGATGCCGCCGGCGAGCAGCCGAAACTGGAAGAACGCCTGCACAAGGTGCTGGCACAGGCCGGCCTGGGATCGCGCCGCGCGCTGGAGCAGCGCATCGCCGACGGCCTGGTCAAGGTCAACGGCGAGGTCGCGCAGACCGGCATGTCGGTCAAGAGCGGCGACAGGATCGAGCTGGACGGCCGCAGCTTCGTCGCCAGCGCGCTGACCGAGCCGGCGCGCGTGCTGATCTACAACAAGCCCGAAGGCGAAGTGACCACGCGCGAGGATCCCGAAGGCCGCCCGACCATCTTCGAGGCGCTGCCGGCGCTGAAGGGCGCACGCTGGATCGCGATCGGCCGCCTGGACATCAACACCACCGGCCTGCTGCTGCTGACCACCGATGGCGAGATGGCCAACGCGATGATGCATCCGTCCTACGAGATCGAGCGCGAGTACGTGGTGCGCGTGCGCGCCCCGGAAGGCGAGGACAAGGTGCCCGACAGCATGGTCGAGCGCCTCTCGCGCGGCGTGCTGCTGGAGGACGGCGGCGCCAAGTTCGACGAGATCGAACGCATCGGCGGCACCGATTCGCACGACTGGTTCCGCGTGGTGGTCAAGGAAGGCCGCAACCGCGAAGTGCGCCGGCTGTGGGAATCGCAGGGCTGCCAGGTCAGCCGCCTCAAGCGCACCCGCTACGGCAAGGTGGGCCTGCCGCGCGAACTGCTGCGCGGGCAGTCGCTGGAACTGGCGCAGGACAAGGTCGAGGCGCTGCGCGCCGAGCTGAAGCTGGAAGAAGGCACGCCGTCGGCGCTGACCCTGCAGCCGGTGATCGGCCAGCGCAAGGCGGCCAAGGCCACCGTGCAGGTCGGCCGCGGCGGCAACGCCTACGTCAACGGCCACAACGTCGCCGACGAAGGCCGCGAGCTGCGCCGCTTCGACAACTTCCGCGAGGACCGCGGCCGCGGCCGCGGCGGCAAGAAGCCGCACGGCGGGCTGACCGTCAGCGGCGAGATGGCGGCCAAGCAGGCGCAGAAGCCGTTCAAGCAGCGCAGCCCGAAGGGCCCCAAGCCGCTGCCGGACGGCAACCCCGCCGCGTTCCGCACCTGGTACGTGCCCGATGGCGTCAGCACCGGCCCGACCGGCCACCGCAATGCCGGCCCCGCCTCGCGGGGCGGCCCGGGCCAGGGTCAGGGCCGCCCCTACGGCAAGCCGCGCCCCGCCGGCGCCGGTGCCGGCCAGGGCGCAGGCCAGGGCCGCGGCCAGGGTCAGGGACAAGGCCAGCGCAAGGCGCATCCGTACGGGCATCCGGGCAATGCGCCGAGCTTCCCGTCCGACCACGCCAACCCCGGTTTCAGCCCCTACGGCGCCGCGCCGCGCTCGGCGCGTCCGGCCGGCCCGCGCGCCGACGGGCAGAAGCGCGGTCCGGGCGGCCCGGGCGGTCGCCCGGCCGGCAATCGCCCCGGCGGCGGGCGTCCGGGTGGCGGCGGCCGCCCCGGCGGCGGCAACCGCGGCCCGCGCGGCGGCGGCTGAGCGCGATGCGGCCGGCACCTCGGTGCCGGTCGCGCAACCGAGACGAAGGGCGCCTGCGGGCGCCCTTTTTGCTGATGCAGCTGTGGCAGGCGGCAGGTGCTGGACACGCGGTGGCTGCCGACGACGCCAGCGTGACGTGCGGCGATGCCGATCGAGGCGATGCACGCCGGAGCGGCAATGCATCAGGCGGGCGATCAGGCGGCCACAGCGTCGCTGCGCCGATCGCTCACCGCAATGCGCCAGCGAAATGCGCGCGCAGATTCAGCGCGTCGGCCATCGCCGAGCCGCCCGCAGCGTCCAGGCCATCGGCCTCGAGGATCGCGATGGCGGCCGGTACCGACGAAGCGCGCCATGCTCCGGCCCTGCCGGCTACGGCGTGCCCGCCCGGCATTGCTGGCTGTACGCCACCGCGTAGGATTTTTCCATGCAGCGCGCCAGCCCTTCGACCACGTCGGCATTCGGCGGCCAGCGCATCTTCAGCATCTGCCCATCCTGCATCGGCAGTTCGATGAAACCGTCCTTCAACGGCGGCAGCTCCGGCGACGGCGGCACCGCCTGCAGCGCCTGCTGCGCCGCGGCCAGCCCCTTCCTGTCGTGGGCGAGGAAGGCCATCGTCGCATCCACGTAAGGATTCCAGCCGGCGGGATCCTGCTGCGCGGGCTTCTTGGACGCCTGCATCAGCGCCATCGCGGCCGGGTAATCGCCGGCGAACGCACGCAGTTGCCCCTCGTGCCAGTAGAGAATGCTGGCGTCGCCGGGATGCGCCTTCCGGTAGTCGCGGATCAGGTCGGCGGCGGCCACCTCGCAACCCGGACGCGCCGCGACGGCGCGCCAACCGCCGCCGCCATTGCCCACGTCCTGATCGAAGTGTTGCTGGTCCAGCGCCAGCAGCGTCGGCCTGTCGATCTCGCACGCCGGCGCGCTCGGCTCGGCGGCCGTTGCGCCGCGCATCCACAAGGACGTCATGAGTGCAGCAGCGAATACGATTCTGCGCATCGAATTGCTCCTCCCAGCTCCACCTTGGTCCCGTGCCGGAATCCGCGTCGCGACGCGCGCGCGTCTGCGCCGTTTCCGCCCGACCGACCGCACTCTCCACGACACCGATGCGCAACGCGCGCCAAGCCGATATCCTAGCCGCCCTTGCGGCCGACTTCCCCGGCCGCGCCTCTACCGATCAGGATAATCCATGTCACGGAAGATGCTGCTGCCCCTGTTGATCGCCGCCGTGCTGAGCCTCGGCGCCTGCAAGAAGGTGCAGGAAGAAGTCGCCGCCGCGCAGAACCCCTACCCCAAGAGTTCGCCGCTGCACGCGCCGTTCGACCGCATGCTGCGCAAGCTGGTCAACGACCCGCGCTATGTGGCGCTGCTCAAGCAGGGCGACAAGGCGAAGGCGCAGCAGGCCGGCTTCGAACTGGCGCAGAAGGGCATCGCCCGCCTGGACCACGCCACCCTGGAACAGCGCCTGGAGATCCTCGCCGCGGTCAGCGAGAAGGTGGACGTGCCCAAGTGCGCGCTGCTGGCCCGCGGCGGCAACCCGAACGATGCGCAGGCGATGAGCGCGGCGATGCTGCAGGGGCTGGAGACGCTGCCGCCGGCGCAGATCGATCAATGGTTCGACGTGTCGCTCAAGGCCACCGATGCGCAGCTGAGCAATACGCCGCCGCAGACGGTGGCGCCGGCCGATGTCGAAGCGGCGATGACCAGCCTGATCACCGCCCTGCCCTCCGACCAGCAGCAGCGCCTGGTGAAGGTGCTGCCGCAGATGGCGCAGGCCAGCGACGAGGACGCGTGCTGGGCGGCACGTACGCTGTACAGGCAGGCCCTGGCCACCAGGGAACCGGTGCGCGGCCAGCTGGCCTGGGTGTTCGCCCAGCAGTAAGCCGGGCTGTCGGCGCTGCGGCCTTCTTCGCGAAGACCGCGGCGCCTCGGCGCCGTCGCGATCGCGGACGGCGCCGCGCGGCTCAGCGCCGCTCGATGGTGAAGCCGCCCACCGCCACGCCCAGGTCCCAGCCCTTGCCGGTGCCGGCCAGGGCCAGCGAGATATCGCCCTTGGTCATCACCTGCGCGTCGGAGGACTTGGCCGCGCCGGCATGCGCCTCGGCGGTCGCGTAGGTGCCGAACAGGTCGTTGAGCGTATAGGCGCCGGTGAAGCGGCCGCGGCCGTCGACGATCTTCGACTTGCCCACGCTCAGGCCGCCGCCCTTGGCGCTGATCTTGACCGGGATCTTGGAGCCGTTGTCGCAGGTGATGGTGCCGGTGCCGGTGGCGGTCTTGTAGAACACCGACCAGCCCGAGAGGTTGAAGCGCAGCTGGCAATCGATGTTGCCGGCGGCATGCGCCTGCGGCATGAAGGCGATGCCGGCGAGCAGCGCGGCGGTGGTCAACAGTTTGTTGTACATGGCGACGCTCCAGTGGATGGGAAACCGGGCCGAGCCTAGCAGCGCGCCCTGCAAGACGGCGTCAGCGCACGCGGCCCGGCATGGCGCCGTTCAGCGATCGGCGTTGGGCGCGCCCAGGCTGAAGGCGTCGGCGTCGAGCATCGCCGGGAAGCGCGCGCGGTGCGCGGCCAGCGCCGCCGCCGAGATCGTGGTGGTGGCCACCTGCTCGCGCTCGCGGATCTCCAGCTGCGGCTGGCCGAGGAAGTCGATGACCGCGCTGTCGCCGGCATAGTGCAGGCCGTTGCCGTCCTCGCCCACCCGGTTGACCGCGGCCACGAAGCACAGGTTCTCGATCGCGCGCGCGCGCAGCAGGGTGCGCCACGGGTAGGCGCGCGCCGACGGCCAGTTGGCGACGAAGAGCTGCAGGTCGAAATCCAGCTCGCCGGGGCGCTCGACGTCGTAGCGGTTGCGGCAGAACACCGGGAAGCGCAGGTCGTAGCAGACCTGCGGATTGATCCGCCAGCCCTTCCACTCCACGCACAGCCGCTCGCGCCCGGCGGCGTAGCGCTGGTGCTCGTTGGCGTAGCGGAACAGGTGGCGCTTGTCGTAGTGCCGCAGCTCGCCGTCGGGCGTGGCCCACAGCAGGCGGTTGAAGACCTTGGCCGCGCCGTCCTCGCCGATGACCCGCAACTGCGCGCTGCCGGTCACCGCCGCGCCCAGCCGCGCCGCCTGCTCGCGGATCCAGGCCACGGTCGGCCCGTCCATGCCCTCGGCCTGGTCCAGCGCCTCGTTGGAGAAACCGCTAGTGAACGTTTCCGGCAGGATCACCAGATCGGTGGCGCCGGCCAGCGGCGCCAGCAGCTCGGCGTAGTGCGCGCGATTGCCGGCCGGATCGTGCCAGCGGGTGTCGCCTTGGACGAGGGAGATGCGCAGGTCGGTCATGGTGGGGCCGGGATTGGGGAGTCGGGATTGGGGATTGGCAAAAGCGGGGTTCGGGTCTTGATCTGGATTGAGGCAGCCAGGTTTCCGCGGGCGGTTCTTCGCTTCTACGAATCCCCAATCCCGACTCCCCAATCCCGGCGGCTCATCAGAGCCGCTGCAGCCGCTCGATCGCCGCATCCAGTGTCGCTTCGTTCTTGGCGAAGCACAGCCGCGCCAGGCGCTGGCCGGGCGGCGGGGTCTGGTAGAACGGCGACAGCGGGATCGCGGCCACGCCCTTCTCGATGGTCAGCCACTTCACGAATTCGGTGTCGGGCAAGTCGCTGACCGCCGAGTAGTCGACCAGCTGGAAGTAGCCGCCCGGCACCGGCAGCGGGGCGAGCCGGGTGGTCAGCAATTGTTCGCGGAAGCGGTCGCGCTTGGCCTGGTAGAACGCGCCGAGCTGTTCGTCGTGCTCGGGTTCGTCGCGGATCATCGCGGCGAAGGCGTACTGTGCCGGGCCGAAGCTGGTGAAGGTGTTGTACTGGTGCACCTTGCGGAATTCGGCGCTGAGCGCCGGCGGCGCGATCGCGTAGCCGATCTTCCAGCCGGTGCAGTGGTAGGTCTTGCCGAAGCTGGAGACGACGAAGGCGCGCTCGCGCAGCTCCGGCCAGCGCAGCACCGATTCGTGGCGGCGGCCGTCGAACACGATGTGCTCGTAGACCTCGTCGGAGATCAGGAAGATGTCGCTGCCGCGCAGCAGGTCGGCGACCGCCTGCAGGTCGTCGGCGCCGAGCATCGCCCCGGACGGGTTGTGCGGGCTGTTGAGGATCAGCAGCCGCGTGCGCGGGGTGATCGCCGCGCGCACCCGCTCCCAGTCCACCGCGAAGGTCTGCGGGTCCAGCGGCACGTGCACCGCGCGCGCGCCGGCCAGGTCGATCGCCGGCTCGTAGCTGTCGTAGGCCGGATCCAGCACGATCACCTCCTCGCCCGGCCGCACCACCGCGTGGATGGCGTTGAACAGCGCCTCGGTGGCGCCGCTGGTCACGGTGACCTCGGTGTCCGGGTCGACCTGCGCGCCGTAGCAGCGCAGCGCCTTGCCGGCGATCGCCTGGCGCAGCACCGGCACCCCGGTCATCGGCGGGTACTGGTTGTGGCCGTCGCGCATCGCCTGGGCGAGCGTGTCGATCAGCCGCGCCGGCGCGGCGAAGTCGGGAAAGCCCTGGCCCAGGTTGACCGCGCCGTGCTCGGCGGCCAATTGCGACATCACGGTGAAGATGGTGGTGCCCACCTTGGGCAGCTTGGTCTGCGGGAGCATGCGTCGGCTACGGAAACGGGAAAGCGCCGAGTGTACGCAAAGCCGCCTGCCGGCGATGCGGCGGCGGCATGCAAAACAGCGTTCCCCGCATGGCGCGCGGCGCCGCCGCCGGCATGCAGCCGCCGCCGCGGCGCCCGCGCCGGAGCGCCGCATGCCGATACAATGCGCGGCTCCCGCCGCCACCGCCTGCCGCCGCGCCCGTCCCGCTGCGGCCCTTCGCCGATGACCGATCCGCTGCATTCCCCGCCGCCGCTGCTGGCCGCGCACGGGCTCACCTTCGCCCGCGACGACGCCGCCGTGTTCGGTCCGCTGGATTTCCACCTGGACGCGGGCGAGGCGCTGCTGGTGCAGGGCGACAATGGCGCCGGCAAGACCACCCTGCTGCGGGTGCTGGTCGGGCTGCTGCGCGCCGAGGCCGGGCGCATCGAGATCGACGGCCGTCCGGTGCGCCGCGGCGACCGCGCGCGCTACATGGCCTACCTGGGTCACCTGGGCGCGCTGAAGGCGGACCTGAGCACGCTGGAGAACCTGCACTACCTGTGCGGCCTGCAGGGCCGCCGCGCCAAGCAGATGCCGGGCAGCGCGCTGGCCATCGTCGGCCTGGCCGGCTACGAGGACACCCTGGTGCGGCAGCTGTCGGCCGGGCAGAAGAAGCGCCTGGCGCTGGCCCGGGTGTGGCTGTCGCCGGCGCCGCTGTGGCTGCTCGACGAGCCCTACGCCAACCTCGACCTGGACGGCATCACCCTGGTCAACCGGATGATCGCCGCGCACCTGCGCAGCGGCGGCGCGGCGCTGGTCACCACCCATGGCGCCTACGCCGCGCCGCCGGTGCGCACGCGCATGCTGAGCCTGAGCGGGGTGGCCGCATGAGCCTGGCCGCGCCGGTTCCCTCGCTGTGGCAGGCCACCCGGGCGCTGCTGCTGCGCGACCTGCGCCTGCTGTGGCGGCGCCGCGGCGACGCGCTGCAGCCGGCGCTGTTCGCGCTGCTGATCGTGGCCCTGTTCGCGCTGGCGCTGGGCAACCAGCCGCGCCTGCTCGGCGAGGTCGCCGGCGCCGCGCTGTGGCTGGCGGCGCTGCTGGCCGGACTGCTCGCGCTGGACAGCCTGTTCCGCGGCGACGCCGAGGACGGCTCGCTGGAACAGTGGCTGCTGGCGCCGGTGCCGCTGGCCTGGCTGGTGCTGGTGCGGGTGCTGCTGCACTGGCTGACCACCGCGCTGCCGCTGATCGTGGCCACCCCGCTGCTGGGCGAATTGCTGCACCTGCCGCATGACCGCATGCCGGTGCTGCTGGCATCGTTGGCGCTGGGCACGCCGCTGCTGAGCCTGATCGGCGCGGTGGTGGCGGCGCTGACGGTGAGCATGAAGCGCGCCGGGATCCTGGTCGCGCTGCTGGCGCTGCCGCTGTACGTGCCGGTGCTGGTGTTCGGCGCCGGCAGCGTGGCCGCGGCGGCGCAGGGCCTGGACCCCGGCGGCGGCCTGCTGCTGCTGGCGGCCGGGCTGGTGCTGGGTCTGGTGCTGGCGCCGCTGGCGGCGGCGGCGGCGATCCGGATCTCGTTGAGCTGAGCGTGTTGGCGCAGCGTCCGCGCGGCGCGCGCCGTACCATCTGGTCTATTGTTGCACCGCTGTCGCCGCACCGAAGCAAGCCTCCCGCCCGCTAGAATCGACCGCATGTCCTCCGTCGTCCGCTGGTTCCACCAACTCGGCTCGCCCCCCGCCTTCGACCGCTTCGCCGCGCGCTGGACGCCGTGGTGCTACCTGGCCGCGCTGCTGCTGGGCGGGCTGGGGATCTGGCAGGCGCTGTTCGTGGTGCCGGCCGACCGCCTGCAGAGCGACGCCTTCCGCATCCTCTACATCCACGTGCCCAGCGCCTGGATGAGCCTGTTCGTGTTCGGGCTGATGGCGCTGTACGCGGCGATCGCGCAGGTGTGGCGGATCAAGCTGTGCGAGGTGCTGGCGATGGCCTGTGCGCCGATCGGCGCCGCCTTCACCGTGATCACCCTGCTGACCGGCAGCATCTGGGGCAAGCCGATGTGGGGCGCGTGGTGGGACTGGGACCCGCGCCTGACCACCGAACTGATCCTGCTGTTCCTGTACATCGGGGTGATGGGCCTGTACCTGGCGATCGAGGACCGCCGCAACGCCGCGCGCGCGGCCGGGCTGCTGGCCATCGTCGGCGTGGTGCTGCTGCCGGTGATCCGCTATTCGGTGGTGTGGTGGAACTCGCTGCACCAGGGCCAGACCATCCGCCTGTTCGGCCAGTCGAGCATGGACCCGAGCATGCTGCCGCCGCTGTGGCTGATGGTGGCGGCGACCAAGTTCTGGTTCGCCGGCTCGCTGCTGGCGCGCGCGCGCGCCGACAACCTGCGCCGCGAGGCCGGCAAGGACTGGGTGGCGAAACTGGCGGAGACGCGCGCATGAACTACCTGCCCTACGTGGTCGGCGCCTATGCGGTGTTCGCCGGCGTGCTGCTGGCCGACTTCGTGCTGGCGCGGCTGCAGCTGCGCGGCGCCCTGCGCGCGGCGCGCTTGCGCGCGCAGCGCAAGCGCCAGCCCAAGGCCGACCCGGCCGCGCTGGACCTGAGCCGATGACCCCGCAGCGCAAGCGCCGCCTGCTGCTGTTGATGGTGCTGGTGCTGGCCGCGGGCCTGACCACCACGTTGGTGGCGATGGCCCTGCAGCGCAATACCGCCTACCTGTACACCCCGGCCGAAGTGCTGGCCGGCAAGACCGGCGAGCACGCGCGCTTCCGGCTCGGCGGCATGGTCGAGAAAGGCTCGTTCCAGCGCGCGCCCGGCTCGCTGCTGGCGCGGTTCCGGGTCACCGACGGCGACGCGCAGCTGACCGTCAGCTACGACCGGATCCTGCCCGACCTGTTCCGCGAGGGCCAGGCGGTGGTGGCCACCGGGCGCATGCGCGACGGCGTGTTCGTGGCCGAGGACGTGCTGGCCAAGCACGACGAGACCTACATGCCCAAGGAACTGGAAGAGAAGATGGGCAGTGCGCACCGCAAGCACGATGTGGCGGAGGCGGCGCGGTGACCGGAGCGTTTTGCGGGACTCGGGACTCGGGACCCGGGACTCGTAACAGCAAGACTGCGCGTGGCCTGAGCGTTGGCTTTTCCGGGTCCCGAGTCCCGGGTCCCGCGTCCCGGCGCACACCCCATGCTGCCTGAACTCGGCCAGATCCTGCTGATCCTGGCGCTGCTCGCCGCGCTGCTGCAGGCGGTGCTGCCGCTGGCCGGCGCGCAGCGCGGCGACGCGCGCTGGATGGCGGTGGCGCGGCCGGCGGCGTTCGCGCAGCTGGCGCTGGTCGCCGGCGCCTTCGTGGTGCTGACCCATGCGTTCCTGGTGCAGGATTTCTCGGTGGCCTACGTGGCCGAGAACTCCAACTCGCTGCTGCCGCTGATGTACCGCTACTCGGCGGTGTGGGGCGCGCACGAAGGCTCGCTGCTGCTGTGGACGCTGATCCTGGCGCTGTGGACCGGCGCGGTGGCGCTGTGCTCGCGCAGCCTGCCGGCGCCGGTGATGGCGCGGGTGATCGGCACGCTGGCGCTGGTCAGCCTGGGCTTCCTGGCGTTCCTGCTGTTCACCTCCAACCCGTTCGCGCGGCTGCTGCCGGCGCCGCTGGAAGGCCGCGACCTCAACCCGCTGCTGCAGGACCCGGGCCTGGTGATCCACCCGCCGCTGCTGTACGCCGGCTACGTCGGCTTCGCGGTGCCGTTCGCGTTCGCCATCGCCGCGCTGCTCGACGGCCAGGTCGACGCGCGCTGGCTGCGCTGGACGCGGCCGTGGACCAACGTGGCCTGGGGCTTCCTGACCATCGGCATCGCCCTGGGCAGCTGGTGGGCGTACTACGAGCTGGGCTGGGGCGGCTGGTGGTTCTGGGATCCGGTGGAGAACGCCAGCTTCATGCCGTGGCTGGCCGGCGCGGCGCTGCTGCATTCGCAGGCGGTGACCGAGAAGCGCGGCAGCTTCGCCGCATGGACGCTGCTGCTGGCGATCGCCGCGTTCTCGCTGTCGCTGCTGGGCACCTTCCTGGTGCGCTCGGGCGTGCTGACCAGCGTGCACTCGTTCGCCGCCGATCCCGGCCGCGGCCTGTTCATCCTGGTGTTCCTGAGCCTGGTCTGCGGCGGCGCGCTGCTGCTGTACGCGCTGCGCGGCGGCCGCATCGGCGCCAGCGCCGGCGACGAACGCCAACGCTTCGCCGCGTCCTCGCGCGAGACCCTGCTGCTGGCCAACAACCTGCTGCTGACCTGCGCCTGCGCGATGGTGCTGCTGGGCACGCTGTATCCGCTGCTGGCCGACGCACTCGGACTGGGCAAGCTGTCGGTCGGCCCGCCCTACTTCGGCACCCTGTTCGTGGTGCTGATGGCGCCGCTGGTGGCGCTGCTGCCGTTCGGGCCGCTGACCCGCTGGCAGCGCGAACAGCCGTCGCGGCCGCTGGCGCTGCTGGCGCCATGGGCGGGCCTTGCCCTGCTGGCCGGCGTGCTCGGCTTCTTCCTGGCCCCGCAGGGACCGTGGAAGACCGCCGCCGGCGTGGCCGGCGCGGCCTGGGTGCTGCTCGGCACCGCGCGTTTCGTGTGGAGCCGCGTGCAGCTCAAGGGCAGCCGCTTCACCGCCGAGATGCTGGGCATGACCCTGGCCCACGCCGGCATCGCGGTGTTCCTGACCGGCGCGCTGCTGGTCGAGGCGCTGGACCAGCAGCGCGAAGTGGCGCTGGCGCCGGGGCAGAGCCTGCAGATGGGCCGCTACCGGTTCGAGTTCCAGAGCCTGCAGCAGACCCGCGGCCCCAACTACGTGTCCGACCGCGCGCACGTGCAGGTGCTGCGCGACGACCGCCCGCTGGCGCTGCTGCATCCCGAAAAGCGCGTCTATGCCAGCGGCGGCCAGAGCCTGAGCGAGGCCGGCATCCACCCCGGCCTGTTCGGCGACGTCTATATCGCCCTGGGCGAACCGCTGGGCGGCAACGCCTGGGCGATGCGCCTGCATGTCAAACCGTTCGTTCGCTGGATCTGGCTGGGCGCGGCGCTGATGGCGCTGGGCGGCTTCGTCACCGCCGGCGACCGGCGCTTCCGTCGTTCCCCGGAGAAAGCCTGATGTCCGCCCCCGCTCCCCGCCGCCTGCCGCTGCCCGCCATCGTGCTCGGCACGCTGTTCTTCCTCGGCCTGCTGGCGCTGATGTTCTATGCGGTGCAGCGGTCCGGGGTGGCCGATCGCGATGCGCTGCCGTCGGCGCTGATCGGCAAGCCGGCGCCGGCGTTCGAGCTGCCGGTGCTGCACGACGCGTCGATCCGCGTGCGCAGCGCCGAGCTGCGCGGCGCGCCGTACGTGCTCAACGTGTGGGGCAGCTGGTGCGCCACCTGCCGCGAGGAACACCCGGTGCTGACCCGCTTCGCGCTGACCAAGCGCGTGCGGGTGATCGGCTACGACTGGAAGGACACCCGCGAAGACGCGCTGCACTGGCTGGAACAGCTGGGCAACCCGTTCTTCGTGGTGCTGTTCGATCCGGACGGCCGCACCGCGATCGACTGGGGCGTGGCCGCGGCGCCGGAAACCTTCCTGGTCGATGCGCGCGGCGTGGTGCGCTGGAAGCATTCCGGCGCGTTGACCGACCAGATCGTGCAGGACGAATTGCTGCCGGCACTGCTGCAGGCCGAACGCGATGCGCCGACCGCCAGACAGGGCCGGGCCGCACCGTGATGCGTCGCTGGCGCGCGCCGCTGCTGCTCCTGCTGCTGGCATGCGCCGGCCCGCTGGGCGCGCAGCCGGTGGCCGACCCGACCCCGCCGGCCTATCGCTCGGCGGCCGAGGAGGCGCGTTTCCATGCGCTGACCGCCGAACTGCGCTGCGTGCAGTGCCAGAACCAGTCGCTGGCCGACTCGCATGCGCAGATCGCGCTGGACCTGCGCCGCGAAGTGCTGCAACTGATGCAGCAGGGGCATTCGGACGCGGAGATCAAGCGCTTCCTGGTCGACCGCTACGGCGAGTTCGTGCTGTACCGGCCGCAGGTGGAATCGCGCACCTGGCTGCTGTGGTTCGGCCCGCTGGCGCTGCTCGGCGCCGGCGCGCTGGTCCTGGTCCGGATCGTGCGCCGCCGCGCGCCGGCCGACGCTGCGCCGCCGGCGCAGGACGAACAGGAATGGTGAGGCGATGCTGAGCTGGGGCATGCATGCACTGGCCGCGGGGCTGGCAGCGCTGCTGTTCGGCGCGATGCTGTGGCCGTTGCGGCGCCAGCGCGGCGGTAGCGCGCTGCTGGTCGTGGCGGTGCTGGCGCTGGGCGTGGCCGCCGCCGCGCTGTACGCGCTGGTCGGCACGCCGCGTGCGCTGCTGGCGCAGAACCGCGAGGCGCCGCGCAATCTCGAGGACGGCGTGGCGCAGCTGCAGGCGGCGCTGGCCAAGGATCCCACCCGCGCCGACGGCTGGGCGCTGCTGGCGCGTTCGCAGATGTCGCTGGGCCGCCCCACCGAGGCCGCGGCGGCGTTCGCGCGCGCGGTGCAGCTGGCGCCGGACGAGCCGCAGTTGCTGGTGCAGGCCGCCGAAGCGCGCGCGCTGGCCGCGCCGCAGCGGCAGTTCGACGACCAGGGCATCGCCTGGCTGCGGCATGCCTTGCAGGTCGAGCCGAACGGCGAGCGTGCCGCCTGGTTCCTGGGCATCGCGCAGCGCCAGCGCGGCCAGCACGCCGAGGCCGCCGCGACCTGGGAAGCGCTGCTGCCGCGCGTGGATGCGGCCACCGCCGCCGCGCTGCGCCCGCAGATCGACGCGGCGCGCGCCGATGCCGGTTTGCCGGCGCTGCCGGCGCCGGCCGCCACGCCCGCGACGGCGACAGCAACGGCGAGCGGCCCGGGCGCGACGGCGACCGGCGCGCAGGCGGCGCCCGCCTCCGCCGCCGCGCTCACCGTCACGGTCGCGCTGGATCCGCAATTCGCCGCGCGCGTGCGCCTGCGCGGCGACGCCAGCGTGTTCGTGATCGCGCGCGTGCCCGGCGGCCCGCCGATGCCGGTTGCGGTGCAGAAGCACCCGCTGCAATCGCTGCCGCTGCGCGTGACCCTCAGCGACGCCGACAGCCCGATGCCGACGCAGAAGCTGTCGCAGCTCAGGCAGGTGCAGGTCCTGGCGCGCCTCTCCAACAGCGGCAACGCGCTGCGCCAGGAAGGCGACCTGGAATCGGCGCCGGTGACGGTGACGCTGCCGGCGGCGACGCCGGTGGAGTTGGTGATCGGGACGCCATGACGCGGCGCGCTCGGGTTCTCCTGTAGTAGCGGCTTCAGCCGCGACACGGGCGCCAGGAACATGTCGGTTGCGGAAAATGCCTGTCGCGGCTGAAGCCGCTCCTACAGGGGCGCCGCTCGTTGCTGGCTTCGTCTACGCGTCTCCTTCGCCGGGCACGCGCACGCACGCCGCATCCGCCGCCGCACCGCTAGAATCGGCGCATGACCGAATTCATTCCTGCCGGCAGCCGCTTCCTCGCCCTGCCCTCGCCGTTCCCGATGAAGCGCGGCGGCCAGCTGCGCGATGCGCGCGTCGCCTACGAGACCTGGGGCACGCTGGCGGCGGACCGCGGCAATGCGATCCTGATCGTCACCGGGCTGTCGCCGGACGCGCATGCCGCCGCGCATGCCGACGATCCCAGCCCCGGCTGGTGGGAGGCGATGCTCGGCGCCGGCAAGCCGATCGACACGCAGCGCTGGTTCGTGATCTGCGTGAATTCGCTGGGCAGCTGCAAGGGCTCGACCGGGCCGGCCTCGCCGGATCCGGACAACGCGCGACCGTATCGCCTGCGCTTCCCGGAACTGTCGATCGAGGACGTGGCCGACGCCGCCGCGCACGTGGTGCGTGCGCTGGGCATCGACCGGCTGGCGTGCCTGATCGGCAACTCGATGGGCGGCATGACCGCGCTGGCGCTGCTGCGCCGCCATCCCGGGCTGGCGCGCAGCCACATCAACATCTCCGGCAGCGCGCAGGCCTTGCCGTTCTCGATCGCGATCCGCTCGCTGCAGCGCGAGGCGATCCGCCTGGATCCGAACTGGAACGGCGGCGACTACGACGAGGCCACGTATCCGGAATCGGGCATGCGCATGGCGCGCAAGCTGGGCGTCATCACCTACCGCTCGGCGCTGGAATGGGACGGCCGCTTCGGCCGCGTGCGGCTGGATTCGGACCAGGCCGACGACGATCCGTTCGGCCTGGAATTCCAGGTCGAAAGCTACCTGGAAGGCCACGCGCGGCGCTTCGTGCGCCGCTTCGATCCGAACTGCTACCTGTACCTGAGCCGCTCGATGGACTGGTTCGACCTGGCCGAATACGCCGGCGGCGACGTGCTGGCCGGGCTGGCCACGATCCGCGTCGAGCGCGCGCTGGCGATCGGCGCCAACACCGACATCCTGTTCCCGGTGCAGCAACAACAGCAGATCGCCGACGGCCTGCGCGCCGGCGGCGCCGACGCGCAGTTCCTGGGCCTGGACTCGCCGCAGGGACACGACGCGTTCCTGGTCGATTTCGCGCGCTTCGGGCCGGCGGTGAAGGGGTTCCTGGACGCGCTGTAGGCGGTCGCTTCGTGGTGCGGAGCGGGCTGCTTCGTCGTGCGCGCAGGCGGATGTTTCACCGCTGCGTTCGTCGCGACTGAAGTCGCTCCACAGGGATACTGCTGGACGCGCAGGCGTCGGATGCTTTTGCAGGAGGGGCTTCAGCTCCGACATGCAGGCGCTGGCGGATGCTTCGCCGCTGCGTTCGTCGCGGCTGAAGCCGCTCCTACAGGGATTCTGCTGGACGCGCAGGCGTCGGATGCTTTTTTAGGAGGGTCTTCAGCCCATGTAGGCGCTGGCGGATGCTTCGCCGCTGCGCTCGTCGCGGCTGAAGCCGCTCCTACGGGGATTCTGCTGGACGCGCAGGCGTCGAATGCTTTTTTAGGAGGGGCTTCAGCCCCGACATGCAGGCGCCGCGCGCGTTCCTTGTGGGAGGGACTTCAGTCCCGACTGCATCCGGTTGCTGCCACTCCACGCGGCGCGTCATGGTCGATCGCAGCTCAGGACGCGCGCTCGTCGATGGCTATCTTGGCGCCGCGCAGCCCACTGCTACGCTTCGGCCTGCAGCCGCCCCTGCTGCAGCCGATAGCGCGTATGCACCACGCCTTCGGGCAGCGCGTCGTGGCTGATCAGCAGCAGGCTGCGCTGGCCCAGCGCCTGGCTCAGGTCGCGCAGCAGGGCCTGCGCGGTGTCCACGTCCAGGCCTTCGGTGGGTTCGTCCAGCACCAGCAGCGGGGCGTTGCGCAGCAGCGCGCGGGCCAGGGCCAGGCGCCGCGCCTGGCCGGCGGACATGGTGGCGCCGTTCTCGCCCAGCCAGGCGTCCAGGCCGCCGACCTCGTGCAGCCAGGCGTCCAGGCGCACGTCGGCCAGCGCGCGCTGCAGGGTGGCGTCGTCGGCGTCGGCCGCGCCCAGGCGCAGGTTGTCGCGCACGCTGCCGGCGAACACCGGCGCGCCCTGCGGCAACCAGGCGATGCGTTGGTGCCACTGCGCCTGGGCCAGGTCGCGCAGGTCCACGCCGGCGAAACGGACGCTGCCCTGCTGCGGATCCCACAGCCGCAGCAACAGCGCCGACAAGGTGGTCTTGCCGCTGCCGCTGTCGCCACAGATGGCCACGCGCTCGCCCGGCGCGATGCGCAGGTCGATGCCATCGAGCACATGCCGGGTCTCGCCGGGCCAGGCGAAGACCACGCCGTCGAAGCGCACCTCGCCGGCGGCGGGGACCGGCTGCGGCTGCGCGCCGTCGGCCACGGGCGCGCTCTGCCCGGCAATTGCCTGCAGCCGCTGCGCGGCAACGCGGCCGGACTGCAGCGCCTGCCAGGCCAGCCCGGCGCCGGCCCAGACTTCGAGCAGGGCCACGGCCAGGAAGATCAGCCCGGCCGCCTGTTCGGCGCCGATCAGCCCGGCGCGCGCCGCACCCAGCGCCAGCCACAGCATCGCCAGCAGCCCAAGCGCGGCACACAGCGCGTGCAGCGCATTGCCGCCGATCAGGCGCTGCCGCTGGCGACGGTCCTGCGCGCGCAGGTCCTGCGCGCTGGCGTCCACGCGCGCGATCCAGGCGGCCTGCGCGTCCAGCGCGGCCAGGTCGGCGGCGCCTTCCAGGCCTTCGTAGGCCAGCGTGCGCAGCGTCTCGCGCTGCTGCGCGCGGCGCTGCTCGCGCACGCGGCCGCCGCGCGCGACCACCCACGGCACGCCGGCGCCGATCGCCAGCGCCAGCGCCGCCAACACCAGCGCCGCCGGCCAGTAGATCGCCGCGGCCGCGGCCACGCCGGCCACGCCGATGCCGAGCAAGGCGGCCAGCGGCCCCAATGCGCGCACCACCAGCCCGTCGACCTCGCCGATGTCGGACATCAGGCGCGCCAGCAGTTCGCCGGTGCGGCTGGCGCCGAGCCTGGCCGGCGCCAGCGGCAGCGCGCGGCGGAAGAACCACACGCGCAGGTCGCGGGCGATGCGCAAGGTGGCGTCGTGGCCGACCAGCTTCTCGCCGTAGCGCGAGGCGATGCGGGCGAAGGTCAGCGCGCGGATGCCGGCCGAGGGCGAGAAGAAGTTGAAGCCGCTGCCCATGCCAGCTACGCCGGCCAGCGCCGCGGCGGTCAGGAAGCCGCCGGACAGGCCGAGCAGGCCGACCCCGGCCAGCATCGTGCACAACAGCAGCAACGCGGTCAGCAGCAGGCGGCCGGCGTGGCGGCCGAACACGCTGCGCAGGTCGTCGCGCGCCGGCCCGCTCATGAGGCGGCTCCGGTCGCGGCGTCCGCCGCGCTGCGCGCCGGCAGCCGCAGCAGGCTGTCGGCCCAGCGCATCGCCGCCTCGCTGTGGGTGGCGACGATCACGCTGCGGCCCTGGCTGAAGGCGGCCAGCGTGCGCAGCAGCTCGGCCTCGGTGTCCGGATCGAGGAAGGCGGTGGGTTCGTCGAGCAGCAGCAGTTGCGGATCGCGCAGCAGCAAGCGCGCCAGGCCGATGCGCCGCGCCTCGCCGCCGGACAGGCCGAAGCCGCGTTCGCCGATCGGCGTGTCCAGGCCCAGCGGCAGGCGCGCGGCGAAGCGCATGACCTGCGCCGCCTCGGCCGCGGCCTGCAGCTGCGCGGCGCTGGCCTGCGGGGCGGCCAGGCGCAGGTTGTCGGCGATGCTGCCGTGGAACAGGTACGGGCGCTGCCCGGCATAGGCGACGCGCAATCCGGGCCGCAGCTGCAGGCTGCCGGCGCGCGGCGGCAGCCAGCCGGCCAACGCTTCCAGCAGCGTGCTCTTGCCGCTGCCGCTGGGCCCGACCAGGGCCAGGCGCTGGCCGGGCCGCAGGCTGAAGGACAGATCGCGCAACGCGTCGCAGCGCGCGCCCTGCGGGCGCAGCGTCAGGCTCTCGGCGCGAAGCAGCGTCTGCTCAGGAGCCGCTGGCGTCGCCATCGCCGCGGGCATTGCAGGCACTGCTGGCACTTCGAGCATCGCGGGCGTTGCAGACACCGCGGACGCCGCAGGCACTCTTGGCTCACCGGGCGCTGCCGGCAGCGAGGACGCCGTCAGCGCAGGCGACGCCGGCCGCAACGGCGCAGGCGGCGACGCGGACGCCGCGGCCGTAGCGGGCGACGCCCCAGGCAGTGACACCGATGCCGCCGCATCCGGCAGCTCGCCGAGCAGGCGCTCCACCTCGGCGGCGGCGGCCAGCGCATTGGCGCGGTCGTGGTAATGCGCGGCCAGGCGCCGCAGCGGCGCGTAGAACTCCGGCGCCAGCAGCAGGCAGAACACGCCCACGCCCAGGGTCGGCACCGTGGCGTGCAGCGCGATCATGCCCAGGTAGCTCAGGCCCAGGTACATCGCCACCATCGCCACGCTGACCGAGGCGAAGAACTCGAGCACGGTGGAGGACAGGAAGGCGATGCGCAGCACTTTCAGGGTGCGTTCGCGCACGCCCTCGGCGGCGGCGGCGATGCCGCGCAGTTCGTCCTCGCCGCGGCCGTACAGGCGCAGCAGGCCCAGGCCCTTGAGCCGGTCGGCGAAATGCCCGCCCATGCGCGCCAGCTCGCGCAGCTGGCGACGCCCGGCCGCTTCCGCGCCCCAGCCCACCAGCATCATGAAGATCGGCACCAGCGGCGCGGTGCACAGCAGCAGCAGGCCCACCACCCAGTCGCTCCAGCCCACCGCGAGCAGGATCAGCAACGGCACCACGCTCACTTCCAGCCGCGCCGGCTGGTAGCCGGCGTAGTAGCCGTCCAGCGCATCGCCGTGCGCGAGCAGCAATTCGCCCAGTTCGCCGTTGCGCTGCCCGCGCAGCCACAGCGGGCCACGCTGCAGCAGGCGCCGGTACACGCGCCGGCGCAGCTCGGCCTTCGCCGCATCGGCGACGTCGCCAGCCGCGCCCTGCGCGCAGGCGCCGAGCAGCGCGCGCACGACCAGCATCAGCGCCAGCAGCGCCAAGGCCGGCAGCGCCTGCCGCAGCTCGCGATGCTCGACCAGCAGGGCCTGCAGCAGCCAGGCGATGGCGCCGGCCTGCACGATCAGCAGCGCGCCGGACAGGCCGATCGCCGCCGCGGCCAGCCGCTGCCGCCCGCGCGCCGCCGCGCCCAGCGACGCCAGCCAGCGCACGCGTTGCTGCCGCAGGTGCGGCGACTCGGCAGGCGGTGCGGCGGACGGCTCGGCGGGATCGGTCAAAACGGGCTCGGCGCGGCGAACGGGCCGCCATTGTAAGTCGGCATCCCGGTCGGAACCGCCGCGTGCCGCCACGATGCCGGCGCGGACCGGCGCAGACATTGATCTGGATCAAGGCCAAGCGCGCGGCGGAAGCGGAACATCGCCCTCAACCTACCGCCACTCGGCCACCCAGATGCACATTTTCCACGAGGTAGCACAGCCATGATCGACACCACTGTCGTAGAGCTGTCGCGGCTGCAATTCGCCATGACCGCCATGTACCACTTCCTGTTCGTTCCGCTCACCCTCGGCCTGTCCTTCATGATCGCGATCATGGAGAGCGTGTACGTCATGACCCGCAAGGAGGTCTGGCGGCGCATGGCGCTGTTCTGGGGCGTGCTGTTCGGCATCAACTTCGCGATGGGCGTGGCCACCGGCATCGTGATGGAGTTCCAGTTCGGCATGAACTGGTCGTACTACAGCCACTACGTCGGCGACATCTTCGGCGCGCCGCTGGCGATCGAGGGGCTGATGGCGTTCTTCCTGGAAGCCACCTTCATCGGCCTGTTCTTCTTCGGCTGGAACAAGCTCTCGCCGGTCAAGCACCTGATGGTGACCTGGCTGATGGCGCTGGGCACCAACCTGTCGGCGGTGTGGATCCTGATCGCCAACGGCTGGATGCAGAACCCGACCGGCGCAGTGTTCAACCCGGACACCATGCGCATGGAAGTGGTCGACTTCATGGCGGTGGTGTTCAACCCGGTGGCGCAGGCCAAGTTCGTGCACACGGTCAGCGCCGGCTACGTGACCGGCGCGGTGTTCGTGATGTCGATCAGCGCGCTGTTCCTGCTGCGTGGCACACACCGCGACATCGCGCGGCGCTCGTTCGCGGTGGCCGCCGCGTTCGGCCTGGCCTCCTCGCTGTCGGTGGTGGTGCTCGGCGACGAGAGCGGCTACGCCGCCAACGAACACCAGAAGATGAAGCTGGCCGCGATCGAGGCGATGTGGGAGACCGAGCAGGCCCCGGCCGACTTCACCGCCTTCGGCATCCCCAACCAGGCCACCGGCAAGAACGACTACGCGATCAAGGTGCCGTACCTGATGGGGCTGGTCGCCACGCGCTCGCTGAACACGCCGATTCCCGGCATCCTGGAACTGGTCGGGCGCGCCGAGCACCGCATCCGCGGCGGCCAGATCGCCTACGGCGCGCTGCAGCGGCTCAAGGCCGACCGCAACGACGTGCAGGCGCGCGAGGTGTTCGACCGCCACTGGCAGGACCTGGGCCACGGCCTGCTGCTCAAGCGCTACCGCGACGACATCCTCAACGCCACGCCGGAGGAGATCTCCAAGGCCGCGCTGGACACGGTGCCGCGCGTGCTGCCGCTGTTCTGGACGTTCCGGGTCATGGCCGGCCTGGGCTTCTACCTGATCGCCTTCTTCATCGCCGCGATGTGGTTCTCGTGCAAGCACAACTTCGAGCACAAGCGCTGGTTCCTGAAGCTGGCGCTGTGGACCCTGCCGGCGCCGTGGATCGCGATCGAATGCGGCTGGTTCGTCGCCGAGTACGGCCGCCAGCCGTGGGCGGTGGAAGGGGTGCTGCCCACCTTCTACGCCGCCTCCGGCCTGGCCCTGCACGAGATCCTGATCACCCTGGCCGGCTTCGTGGCGATCTATACCGTGCTGCTGGTCATCGAGATCAAGCTGATGCTCAAGGCGATCCGCAAGGGCCCGGACGATCTGCCCGCGCTGCTGCAGCCGACCCCGCGCCCCGCCGCGCCCCTTGCCGCCACCGCGGCCGCCGGTCAACTCTGATCCCGGCAGGAGAATGACGATGGACTTCATTGCATTGGACTACACCACGCTGCGCGTGATCTGGTGGCTGCTGCTCGGCATCCTGCTGATCGGCTTCGCGGTGATGGACGGTTTCGACCTGGGCGTCGGCGCGCTGCTGCCGTTCGTGGCCAAGAACGACGCCGAACGCCGGCTGGTGGTCAACACCATCGGCCCGGTCTGGGAAGGCAACCAGGTCTGGCTGGTGCTCGGCGGCGGCGCGATCTTCGCCGCCTGGCCGCCGCTGTACGCGGTCAGCTTCTCCGGCTTCTACCTGGCCATGTTCGTGATCCTGTTCGCGCTGATCCTGCGCCCGGTCGGGTTCAAGTTCCGCGGCAAGCTGCCCAGCCAGCGCTGGCGCAACGGCTGGGACTGGGCGCTGTTCGTCGGCGGCTTCATCCCGGCGCTGATCATGGGCGTGGCGGTGGGCAACGTGGTGCTCGGCGTGCCGTTCCACTTCGACGACACGCTGCGGGTGTTCTACACCGGCACGTTCTTCGGCCTGCTGATGCCGTTCGCCCTGCTCGCCGGCCTGCTCAGCGTGAGCATGCTGGTGGCGCACGGCGCGGCGATGCTGGTGCTGAAGACCGACGGCCCGGTGGCCGAGCGCGCGGCCCGCTACGGCAGCGTGGCGGCGCTGGTGGCCTGCGCGCTGTTCGCCGCCGGCGGCGTATGGGTGGCGCTGGGCCTGCCCGGCTACGCGGTGACCTCGCAAGCGGTCACCGACGGCGCCACCAACCCGCTGCTGAAGACCGCGGTGCTGGGCGAGGTCGGCGGCTGGATGCACAACTACCAGGCGATGCCGCTGACCGCGCTGGCGCCGCTGGCCGGCCTGCTCGGCCTGCTGCTCAGCGCGCTGTTGCTGCACAGGCGCCGCGGCGGGCTGGCGTTCATCGCCTCGGGCAGCGCCATCGCCGGCATCATCCTCACCGTCGGCTTTGCGATCTTCCCGTTCCTGCTGCCCTCCTCCAGCCAGCCCGGCTCCAGCCTGACCGTGTGGGACGCCTCCAGCAGCCGCCTGACCCTGTGGATCATGCTGCTGGCCACCGCGCTGTTCCTGCCGATCATCCTCGCCTACACCACCTGGGTGTACCGGGTGCTGAAGGGCAAGGTCACCGCCGCGTCGATGGACGACAACCCCAACGCGTACTGAGCGCGTTCAACCCGCTCGCATAGGAGATTGCACCATGTGGTATTTCGCCTGGATTCTCGGGGTCGGCCTGGCCTCCACCGCCGCCATCCTCAACGGCATGTGGTTCGAGGCCCGCGAAGGCGCCGCTCCGGACGCCGACTGAAATTTTTTCGCAAAGGATCTTGCCGAATGCGGGTGACCCCCGTATCATGTGCGGCTCCTTCGGGGTGTAGCTCAGTCTGGTAGAGCGCTACGTTCGGGACGTAGAGGTCGCAGGTTCGAATCCTGTCTCCCCGACCAGTTTCACGGTCACAAGAAGCCTGGAAAACCAACGTTTTCCGGGTTTTTTTGTGTTCTGACCGCCCTCCACCTTCCCCTCCGGTCAGCCCGCGGCTCGCATTTTGACTACACACGCATCCGGGGCGAAGCAGCCTTTGCCTATCTGGCCGGCGATTCGACAGACCAGCGAGGGGAATGGCACCGGCTATCCAAGCCAAGGGCAACGTAAGCTCCCACAGAGCGAATCGCCGGAGGACAAGAAGCCGACTGACAATCTCGGTCCTCGCCATCAACACAACCGGACACAATTCGAAATGAACTACGCAACGCAATTGCGCCAGAGCGCCATGATATCGAAAGCAGGCATCGTCGCTTTACTCATTGCGTTGTACTGCTCACCGGCAGCCGCGGTTACCGAAACCGACAAACTCGTAGACCGCCTTGGCGTTCAGAGCAACACGGCCTACTTCAGCGTCAAAGACAATCTTTCCGTGAAATGCAAGTTCGATATCGTCTATCTCAACCTTGGCGATGACTTCGGCAAGGCCGCCTATGCGAACATTCTTGCAGCCCAGAGCGCGGGCAGAACGCTCTCACGCTTCGAATACTACCAAGCGGCACCCGGCGAGACTTGCACACTCTCTCTAGTAGAAACCAGAAATTAGCCCCCTCATCAGGGCGACCTGACGCCATGGGGGCGTGGTTCCTGGGCACATCCGCCGAGCGCGGCGTTCTACCCGCTCAGCGCACCGGCAGACTGATGTAGCTCGCCTGCTGCGGCGTGTGCCAGATGCGCTGCGTCGCCTTCTGGTAGTCGCCCGGCTTGGCGAAGTAGATGTTGGGCACGTAGGTCTGCGGGTTGCGGTCGTATAGCGGGAACAGGCTGGACTGCACCTGCACCATCACCCGGTGGCCGCGCTGGAAGGTGTGGTTGGCGGTGGGCAGGCCGAACGTGTACGCCAGCGGCTGGTTCGGCGCGATCGGCCTGGGCGTTTCGAAGCTCTCGCGGTAGCGGCCGCGGAAGATCGCCATCGACACCGCCAGTTCGTAGCCGCCCAGCTTCGGCTCGGAAGCCATTTCGTCCGGGTAGACGTCGATCAGCTTCACCACCCAGTCGCTGTCGCTGCCGCTGGTGGAGGCCTGCAGGTTCACTTCGGGCACGCCGGCGATGCTGAGCGGCGCGGCCAGCGGCTCGCTGACGAAGGTCAGCACGTCCGGGCGGCCGTCGACGAAGCGCTGGTCGTGCACCAGCCAGGTGGTCCACATGTCGCGGTCGCCGAAGTCGACCGGGCGCGGCACGAACGGCACCGGCTTGGCCGGGTCGGACACGTATTCCTCGTAGTCGCCCTGCCCGGCCACCGGCGCGTCGAACGACAGCTTGCCGCCGGCAGCCAGGTACAGCGGCCTGCTGCGTGCCGCGCAGCCCTGCGCGCAGCTGCGCGGCCAGGCCTGCAGGCGATCCCAGTGGTTCTCGCCGGTGTTGTAGATGAACACCGGCGGCGTGTCGGCCTTGGCCGCGCCATCGACCAGGTACTGGTCGAAGAACGGCTTGAGCACGTCGCGGCGGAACTGCAGCGCGGTGTCGCCGTCGAACTTCAGCGCGCCCAGCGCCGAGCCGTCGTAGTTGACCTGGCTGTGCCGCCACGGCCCCATCACCAGGTAGTTCCTGTCGTTGCCGGCGTCGCGCGGCTCCATCGCCTGGTAGCTGTGGATCGCGCCCCACATGTCCTCCTGGTCCCACAGGCCCTGCAGCCACATCGTCGGCACCTTCAGCGGGGTGCGCGCCATCACCTTGTCCAGCGCCTGCTGCTGCCAGAAGCTGTCGTAGGCCGGGTGTTCGGTGAGCTTGCGCCACCACGGCAGCTGGTCCACGCCGGCGGCCTTGGCGTAGTCGCCGGCCGAGCCGGCGCGCAGGAAATTGCTGTAGTCGTCGTAGCCGTGGCGCGGGATGCCCACGCCCTTGCCGCGCTGGGTCAGCTGGCCGGTGAAGTAGTCGAAGTTGACCTGGCGGAAGGCGCCGTAGTTGAGCCAGTCGTCGCCCATCCAGCCGTCGATCATCGGGCTTTCCGGGGCGGCCACCTTCAGCGCCGGGTGCGGGTCGGTCAGCGCCATGACCACGGTGAAGCCCTCGTAGGACGAGCCGATCATGCCGACCCTGCCGTTGGACTCGTGCACGTTCTTGACCAGCCAGTCGATGGTGTCCCAGGCGTCGGTGGCGTGGTCGACCTTGCTGCCGTTGAGCGGCCCGCGCAGCGGCCGGGTCATCACGTAGTCGCCCTCGGAGCCGTACTTGCCGCGGATGTCCTGGAACACGCGGATGTAGCCGCCGTCGACGAACACCTCGTCGCCCTGCGGCAACAGGTCGCGCATGTGCGGCGAGGCCAGCCGGCTGGCGCGGCCGCTGGCGTCGTAGGGCGTGCGCGTCAGCAGCATCGGCGCATGCTGCGCGCCCTTTGGCAGCACGATCACCGTGTGCAGCTTGACCCCGTCGCGCATCGGGATCATCACCTCGCGCTTGACGTAGTCGTTGGCCTCGGTCGGCGCGACGAAGGCCTTGCCGGTGATGTCGGGAGTCATCGGCGCGGTCTGCGCCTGGGCGGCGGCGGCCAGCGCGGCGGCGACAACGGTGACGAGCAAGCGGGCGGCGATGGGACGCATGGAACCTCCGGACAGTGAGACCCCGACTGTAGGCGCAACCGCGGCCCGTACGGAAGTGTCGGCACGCGCCGCAGGCGGTCGCGCGTGTCCACCCGCGGTCGCGACGCGTGCGCGCCAGGACGCGCGCATGGCGGCATCCGCCGCCAGACCGGCCAGGCTGCCGCCAGCGCCGCGGGCGGTTGCGGACATGCGCGACGCCATCCGCGCAAGCGCACCGGAAACCGCCCGCAATGGCTTCCCTGCAGCGCGCACGGCAGGTACAACGATGCTTCTGCCCATCGCCGCAGCCACGCGCGGGGCGCCTGCGAGACCCGACACGATGAGCGACTCCGAGCACGCGCTTGGCAATGCGGCGCGCCGCGCATTCCTCAGGCAGGGCGGCGCCCTGGCCGCCATGCTGCCGCTGCTGGGCCTGCCGGCCTTCGGCCGCGCGCTCGCCGCGCCGCTGCGCCCGTCCAGCTCGCCGCTGCTGCCGCCGGCGCAGGCGCTGCGGATGCGCTACGCCAGCCCGGCCAGCGAGGCCGACCTGCTGCGGCAAGGCCTGCCGATCGGCAACGGCCGGCTGGGCGCGCTGGTCGGCGGCGCGCCCGAGCGCGACGTCCTGTACCTGTCCGACGCCAGCCTGTGGACCGGCGGCCGCAACGATGTGCTCGACGCGCAGGGCCAGTTTCCCTACGACAAGGACAGCTTCGGCAGCTTCGTGATGCTGGCCAAGCTGTATCTGGAGCTGGACGGACACGCGCCGGCGCAGCTGCGCGACTACGCACGCGAACTGGACCTGAGCAACGGCTGCATGCGCGTGCGCTACGCGCTGGGCGCCGCCCAATTCACCCGCACCGTGTTCGCCAGCCATCCCGACGATGCCATCGTGATCCAGCTGGAGCAACGCGGCGGCGGCCGCCACAACGGCCGGCTGCAGCTGGTCAGCGCGCACGCCGCGCCGGTGCAAGGCGATGCCGGCGGACAGCTGGGCTTCTCCGGCACCTTGGCCAATGGCCTGCGCCACGGCGCGAGCGTGCAACTGGTCGCCGCCGACGGCAGCGTGGAGCTGCGCGGCGACACGCTGCACTTCCGCGACTGCAGCGCGCTGCGCATCATCGTGTGCGGCGGCAGCAACTACGTGCCCGACCTGGCCAGGAACTACCGCGATCCGCAGCTGGATCCGCAGGCCCTGGCCCGGCAGCGCTGCGCCGCGGCGGCGGCGCTCGCACCCGAGACCTTGCTGTACACCCACGTGGCCGACCACCGCGCCCTGTTCGACCGCATGCAGGTGGAGCTGGGCCGCTCCAGCGCGGCGCAGCGCAAGCTCGATCTATGGCAGCGGCTGCAGGCGCGCGCCGCCGCGGACACGCCCGATCCGGAACTGGAAGCGCTGTACCTGCAGTTCGGCCGCTACCTGACCATCGCCGCCTCGCGCGATGCGCTGCCGATCAACCTGCAGGGGCTGTGGCTGGAGAACAACGATCCGCCGTGGATGAGCGATTACCACAGCGACGTCAATCTGCAGATGAACTACTGGCTGACCGACGCGGCCGGGCTGAGTCCGTGCTTCGACGCGCTCGCCCGCTACTGCCTGGCGCAGCTGCCGGCGTGGACGCAGATCACCCAGGCGCACTTCAACGACCCGCGCAACCGCTTCCGCAACACCTCCGGCAAGGTCGCCGGCTGGGCCGTGGCGTTCTCGACCAACCCGTTCGGCGGCAGCGGCTGGTCCTGGCACCCGGGCGGCAACGCCTGGCTGTGCGACAGCCTGTGGCAGCACTACGAATACACCCAGGACCGCGCCTACCTGGCGCGGATCTACCCGCTGCTCAAGGGCGCCTGCGAATTCTGGCAGGCGCGGCTGATCGCGCTGGAGGTCCCCGGCCCCGATGGGCGCCCGCACACGCGCCTGGTCGACGACCACGACTGGTCGCCCGAGCACGGCCCGGAGGACGCGCGCGGCATCGCCTATGCGCAGGAACTGGCCTGGAACCTGTTCGGCCAATACCGCCAGGCCAGTGCGCTGCTCGAACGCGATGCGGCGTATGCGGCGACCATCGCCGGGCTGCAGCAGCGCCTGTACCTGCCGCAGATCAGCCCGCGCAGCGGCCAGTTGCAGGAATGGATGTCGCCCGACGACCTGGGCGAGGCGCACCACCGCCACCTGTCGCCACTGATGGGGCTGTATCCCGGCCATCGCCTGCATCCGGACCTGGCGCCGTCCGAGCAGGTCGCCGCGGCACGCAAGCTGCTGGAGGCGCGCGGCATGCACAGCTTCGGCTGGGCCTGCGCCTGGCGCGCGCTGTGCTGGGCGCGGCTGGGCGAGGCCGAGCGCGCCTATGCCCTGGTCGCGACCAACCTCAAGCCGTCGATCGTGCACAGCAACGGCACCGCGCCGAACTTCTTCGACATCTACGACCTCAGCCAGCACGGCGATCCCACGCTGGGCGGCGTGTTCCAGATCGACGCCAACTTCGGCACGCCCACCGCGATGCTGGAGATGCTGCTGTACTCGCGGCCCGGGCATATCGCGCTGTTGCCGGCGCTGCCCAAGGCCTGGGCCGAACGCGGCCGGATCAGCGGCATCGGCGCGCGCGGCGGCTTCGTGGTGGACCTGGAATGGCGCGCCGGCAAGGCCACGCGGATCGCGCTGCGCAGCGTCGGCGGCACGCGCACCGAACTGACGTTCAACGGCACGCGGCGCATGGTGGAGCTGGCGCATGGCGCAACCATGCGCGTGCTCTGAGACATTCGCAGATGACGGCGTACGGCATGCCGCCCGGTCAGCCCAGCCGGATGCCGGGTCCCATCACGGCGACGAACCACAGGCTCGCCAACGCGCCAGCGATACGCCACGCCATGCCGAGCCGCAGCGCACCGCGTTCGGCCAGCGCCACAGGCAGCGATGCGGGCAGCGATGCGGGCAGCGCCAGCATGCCTGCCATGGCCAGGAATCCAGTCGCCACGCCGGAACTGAACACCAGCGTCCAGCTGATCGGGTTGAACAGCGCGCCGAGTGTGAGCAACGCGCCGAAGCCGAGATAGGACACGCGGCAGGCACGCGTGGCTTCATCGGCAGACAGCACGCCATCGGCGCACAGCGTTGCCAACCCCGATGCGGCCATGCGGATGGCGGCCCAGTAGCCGAGCACGCCGGCAATGCCCAATGGGATCCGCCATGCCGCAGGATGGGCAACGCCGGCAAACACCGTCGCCCAGTCGCCGCTGCCCAGCAGCGCCGAATAGACCAGATAGGCCACCGCATTGAACAGATTAAAGGTGCCGACCACCCAGGCGACATAACGCCACGACGGCGGCAGGCCAGCGCTGCGCGCCAGCAACAGCGTGAGCGCGGCGCACAGATTGAACGCCGGGCCAGCCAAGGCAATCCAGGGTGAGGTGCCGACGCTGCTGAGACCGATGGTCGAGATCTGCTGCAAGCTTACGCCTGGCGTGAACATCGCGACCACAGTGTGCGCAAGCTCGTGTCCGGCATCGCCGACCACACCGGCCAGCGCGGCAACGGAAAGCAGCGACAAGGTGCCCAGGCCAGCATGGCGTGGCTGCATCTCAGTGCCGCACCTGCCCCTCGCCACGCACCACGAAGCGCTCCACGGTCAGCGCTTCCAGGCCCATCGGGCCGTAGGCGTGCAGGCGCGTGGTGGAGATGCCGATCTCCGCGCCCAGGCCCAGTTCGCCGCCGTCGGAGAAGCGCGAGGAGGCGTTGACCATCACCACCGCCGCGCGCAGCGCCTGCACGAACGCCTCGGCGTTGGCCGCATCGGCGGTGGCGATGACCTCGGTATGGTCCGAACCGTAGTGGCGGATGTGCGCGATCGCCGCGTCCAGGTCCGGCACCACGCGGATCGCCAGGATCAGGTCGAGGAATTCGGCGGCGTAGTCGGCGTCGCTGGCCGCGTCGATGTCCGGCAGCAATTCGCGAGTGGCGTCGTCGCCGCGCAGGCGCACCCCGCGCTGCTGCAGCGCCTGCGCCGCCAGCGGCAGGAAGCGCGCGGCGACGTCGGCGTGCACCAGCAGCGTCTCCAGCGAATTGCAGGCGGCCGGGCGCGTGGTCTTGCCGTCCACCAGCAGCTTCACCGCCAGCTCCAGGTCCGCCGAGGCGTCCACGAACAGATGGCACACGCCCTTGTAGTGCTTGATCACCGGCACCCGCGCGTGCTCGGCGACGAAGCGGATCAGGCCCTCGCCGCCGCGCGGGATCGCCAGGTCGACGATGTCGTTGAGCTGCAGCAGTTCCAGCATGGTCTCGCGGCGCAGGTCCTCGACCAGGGTCAAGGCGTCCTCGCCGAGCCCGGCCTCGCGCAGCGCGCGCCGCAACGAAGCGGCGATGGCGGTGTTGGAATGGATCGCCTCCGAGCCGCCGCGCAGGATCACCCCGTTGCCGGCCTTGATGCACAGCGCCGCGGCATCGGCGGTGACGTTCGGGCGCGCTTCGTAGATCATCGCCACCACGCCCAGCGGCACCCGCACCTTCTGCACGCGGATGCCGTTCGGACGCACGTCGTCGCGGGTGACCTGGCCGACCGGATCGGGCAGCGCCGCCACCTCGCGCAAGGCCGCGGCGACGCCGGCCAGGCGCTTGCCGTCCAGCGCCAGCCGGTCGAGCATGGCGCTGCCGACGTCCTTGGCCCGCGCCGCCTCCAGGTCGCGCGCATTGGCGGCGAGGATCGCCTCCGCATCCGCCTCCAGCGCCGCCGCCATCGCCTCCAGCAAGGCCTGCTTGGCCGCGGACGACAGCTGCGCCAGCGCCTGCGCGGCGTCGCGGCATTGCAGGGCTTGGGTTTTGATGGTCATTGGAAAGCCGGGATTTGTGATTGGGGATTGGGGATTCGCAAAAACAGGGCATCGGTCGCCGGGAACCACGCAGGATCGAAACGCATCCCCAATTTCGAATCCCCAATCCCGGCTACACCAGCACCAGATCGTCGCGATGGATCACGTTCTCGCCATAGTTGTACCCCAGGATCGATTCGATGTCGCGCGAATGGCAGCGGGCGATGCGGCGCACGTCGGCGGCCGAGTACTGGCTGACGCCACGCGCCAGGCAGCGCTCGCCGGCGGCGTCGCGCAGGCGCACCTCGACCATGTCGCCGCGGCGGAAGTCGCCTTCGGCGCCGGCCACGCCGCCGGGCAGCAGCGAGGCGCCGCGGTCGGCCAGCGCGGCGGCGGCGCCGGCATCGACCAGGATCGCGCCGGGTTCGACCGGGACGTGGCGCAGCCAGTACTTGCGCGCGGCGATGCGGGTGCGCGCCGGATGGATGCGGGTGCCGCGCAGGCGGTCCTGGGCCAGGCCGCGCACCACCTCGGCGCTGCGGCCGTTGAACAGGTAGGTCTCGATGCCGGCGGCGCCGGCCTTGGCCGCGGCCTCCAGCTTGGTGCGCATGCCGCCGGTGCCGACGCTGCTGCCGCTGCCGCCGGCCATCGCCAGCACCGCCGCGGTCAGCTCGGCCACCTCGTCCAGCGGCTGCGCGCGCGGGTCGCTGCGCGGGTCGGCGGTGTACAGGCCGTCGATGTCGGTGGCGATGAACAGCGCATCGGCATCGACCAGCGCGGCGACGATCGCGGCCAGGTTGTCGTTGTCGCCGAGCTTGAGTTCGTCCACCGACACGGTGTCGTTCTCGTTGACCACCGGCAGCGCGCCCAATCGCAGCAGTTCGCCCAGGGTGGCGCGCGCGTTGAGGTAGCGGCGGCGGTTGCGCAGGTCGTCGTGGGTCAGCAGCACCTGCGCCACCGGGCGCTCGAAGAAGCGCTGCCACAGTGCGATCAGTTGCGCCTGGCCGAGCGCGGCCAATGCCTGCCGCGCGGCGATCGCCGCGCCGGCCTCGGCGGCCCGCGGCAGGATCGCGCGTCCGGCCGCGACCGCGCCGGACGACACGATCACCAGTTCGCGCCCGGCCGCCAGGTTGGCCGAGACGAACTGCGCCAGCCCCAGCGCGTAGCGCGGCGACAGCCCGCCGCCGCCATCGGCGGCGAGCAGGCTGCTGCCGACCTTCAGCACCGCACGCCGCCACGGCGGCAGGCGCTGTTCGGCGAAGGGCGACACAGGCGGGCGGGTCGGGTCGTTCATGGCATCAGCTCAGTGGGCCTGCCACGCGTACACGGTGAGTTCGGAGGCGTCCTGCAGCACCAACGGATCCTGCGCCACCAGCGCACGCGCCGCCTCCAGGCTGGCGACGTTCTTCAGCAGATAGGCGCCGCCGCTGCCGTCGGCGAAGCCGCCGGCGAGTTCCAGCAGGTCCTCGGCGCGCAGCTGCGCCAGGAAGGCGCGATGCGGCTCGACCACCGCGGCAGGAAAGTCAGGCTTGCGCATCGCCATCACCAGGTACAACGTGTTCATCGGTCGTCCTCCCGTGTGTCCATCGAAGCAGGTGGTGCCAGTTCGCGGTCGCCATGGCTATGCGGCGCCGACACCAGCAGAAAACGCAGGTCCGCGGCCGACTCGTTGCGCATCTGGTGCGCGCAGCCGGGCGGCACGTGCAACCCCTGACCGACGTCCAACCTGTGCTGGCGCCCGTCCAGTTCCAGTACCGCCTGCCCGGCCAGCACGTAGAAGAATTGCCGCGCGCGACGATGCAGGTGGCGTTGCTCGACGCTGCCGGGCGGCATGCGCTCTTCGATCACGCCCAGGTCGCCGCCGCGCAGCAGATGCCAGCCGTCGCAACCGCTGCCCCATAGGTAGTGTTCGGCAGTGGCGGTGTCGACGACGTCCATCTCAGGCCAGCGCGTCCCAGCGCGATTGCAATTCCGCCAGACGCAGATCGGCGGCGGCGCCGGGCGAGACCCGCGCGGCCAGGCTGCCTTCCGGCGTGCGCCCCTGCCCTGCGCTGTCCGACGCCGCGGCGGCGGCCTGGTAGGCCTCGCGGAACGGCACCCCGGCCAGCGCCGCCTCGACCGCGACGTCGGTGGCGTACATGCCCGAGTCGATCGCCGCGCGCAGCCTGTCCTGCCGCCACTCCAGGTTGGCCAGCAGCGCCGGCAGCAGTTCCAGCGCGGCCAGGCCGCGGCCGAAGCCGTGGAAGATCGCGCCCTTGCTGCTCTGCAGGTCGCGGTGGTAGCCGGACGGCAGCGACAGCAGCTGCTCGATCTCGGTGCGCGCGGCGGCCACGCTGGCGTGGGTGGCGCGCATCAGTTCGATCACGTCCGGGTTGCGCTTGTTGGGCATGATCGAGCTGCCGGTGGTGTACTGCGCCGGCAAGGCGACGAAGCCGAATTCGCCGCTGGTGAACAGCGACAGGTCCCAGGCCAGCCGGCGCAGGTCCAGGGTCGCGCTGCCCAGCGCTTCCAGCGCGGCCATCTCGAACTTGCCGCGCGACAGCTGCGCGTAGATCGGGCTGACCTGCATGCGCGCGAAGCCGAGCGCGGCGGTGGTGTGCTCGCGGTCGAGCTTGAGGTTGACGCCGTAGCCGGCGGCGGTGCCAAGCGGGTTGGCGTCGATCAGGCGCAGCGTGTCGTTGGCGCGGATCGCATCGTCGATGAAGGCCTCGGCCCAGCCGGCCCACCACATCCCGGCCGAGGACACCACGGCGCGCTGGATATGGGTGTAGCCCGGCAGCGGCAGCGCCTGCTCGGCCTGCGCGCGGTCCAGCGCGACCTTGGCGATCTCGCGGCTCAGCTGCGCCAGCTGCGCCAGCCGTTCCTTCAGCCACAGCCGGGTGGCGACCAGGATCTGGTCGTTGCGGCTGCGCCCGGTGTGGATCTTGCGGCCGGCATCGCCCAGGCGCTCGGTCAGCCGCGCCTCGATCGCCGAATGCCCGTCCTCGAAGCGCTCGTCGAGCACGAACCCGCCGCTGCGGAAATCCTCGGCCAGGATCGCCAGCTCGCGCTGCAGCCCGGCCAGCTCGTCGGCCGAAAGGATGCCGATGCGCTGCAGGCCTTCGGCGTGCGCGCCGCTGGCGGCGATGTCGTGCAGGAAGAACTCGCGGTCCAGGATCACGTCGTCGCCGGCCAGGAAGGCCTGGATCTTGGCGTCGACGGCGACGCCGGGTTTTTGCCAGAGGAGGTTGGTCATTGGGAAGCCGGGAATGGGGATTGGGGAATGGGGATTCGGAAAGCGGCGCGCTGCATCCGTGACAGATGCGGCGCCGACGTGGGCGTCCTACTGCGGCGCGTCCATCGGCGGGATCGAGGTCAGCTCGTCCAGCCCCAGCGCCAGATTGAGATTCTGCATCGCCTGCGTCGCCGCGCCCTTGAGCAGGTTGTCCAGGGTCGCCACCACCACCAGGCGCTTGTTGCCCGGGGCCAGGGTGAAGCCGCCGATCTGCACGCCGTGCCTGCCGGCGATGCGGCTGACCCACGGCGCCTCGTCGAGCACCTCGATCAGCGGCTCGCCGGCGTAGCGCTCGCGGTAGCGGCGCTGGATCGCATCCAGCGCCAGCGGCTGCTGCAGCCACAGGTTCACGGTCATGGTGATGCCGCGGAAATGCGGCGCCACGTGCGGCATGAACTCCACCGGCACGCCCAGCTGCGCGGACACTTCGCGCTCGTGCATGTGGTCGGTCAGCGCGTACGGCATCAGGTTGTCGCGCAGCAGCTCGGGGTTGTTCTTGTCCGACGGCGTGGTGCCGGCGCCGGAATAGCCGGACACGCCGAAGCACTGCGGCGGGCCGGCCAGCTGGTCGAGCAACGGCGCGATCGCCAGCTGCATCGCGGTGGCGTAGCAGCCGGGATTGCTGATCCGCTTCTGCCCGGCGTAGCGCGCGCGGGTCAGTTCCGGCAGGCCGTAGTACCAGCCGGGGTCGAAGCGGTAGTCGGCCGACAGATCGACCACGACCGGATCGAGCGCGGCCGGTTCGGCCGCCGCCGCGTCCAGCGCGGCCACGTAGGGCGCGGCCTTGCCGTTGGGCAGCGCCAGCACCACCGCGTCGGCGCGCTTGGCCGCGACCGCGTCGGCGTCCAGGTTCTCGTAGCGCAGCTCGCCCTGGTAGGCCTCGCTGTGCTCGGCCACGCGCTGGCCGGCCAGCTCGCGCGAGGAGACGAACGCCAGCTGCAGTTGCGGATGCGCGGCGACCAGCTTGATCAGTTCGGCGCCGGTATGGCCGCGCGCGCCGACGATGCCGACGCCATAGGTCTTGGAAGTCATGTATGCGAGTCCAGGCGGAACTGCAGGTGGCGTTTCACCCCGGCCCATTCCGTATCGATGATGGAGAACACCACGGTGTCGCGCGGCGTGCCGTCGGCGTGGCGCTTGTGGTTGCGCAGCACGCCGTCCTGCTTGGCGCCGAGCCGGGCGATGGCCGCGCGCGAGGTGTGGTTGAACCAGCTGGTCTCGAAGCCGACGCTGATGCACTGCAGGGTCTCGAACGCGTACTGCAGCAGCATCAGCTTGACCTCGGTGTTGACCCCGCTGCGCTGCACCCGCGGCGCGTACCAGGTATAGCCGATCAGCAGCGTCGGCACCTCGGCGTCCAGCCCGTAGAAGCGCGTGCTGCCGACGACTTCGCCGGCCGCATCGCGCACCGCGAACGGCAGCACGCGGCCCTGCGCCTGCACGTCCAGCGCGGCGGCCACGTAGCCGTCGACCTTGTCCGCAGCCGGCACGCTGGTGTACCACAGCCGCTCCAGGCCGCTGCCGTGCAAGGCCGTGCGCAACGCGTCGGCGTGCGCTGCCCGCAACGGTTCCAGCGACGCATGCCGGCCCTGCAGGCTCGGCACCTGGCGCCACAGCGCAGGCAGCAGGTCCATGCTCATCGCGATCAGCCCAGCAAGGTCGGCGTGCGGGTGGCGCAATGCGCCACGCAGTGCTGGATCTGCTCGAAGTTCTCCAGCCCGTACCAGAACACCTTCCACTTCTCCTGCTTGAAGCAGCCGTCGGATTCGGCGTAGTAGAAGATGTTGACCTGGTTGTTGTGGCGCGAGCGCCAGAACAGCTGCGGGGTCTCCTCGCGCATCACGTTCCACACCGCGCGGCCCAGGCCTTCGCCCTGCGCGTCGTCGAGCACCGCGAACTTGTCCAGGTAGGTGTAGCCATCCTCGTCGGTCAGGATCACCGCGGCGCGGTAGTTCTCGCTGACGTAGGCGCGCAGCAGCCGGGTGCTGTCGAAATAGTCCGGCACCAGGGTGCGGCCGAAGCTGGACTCGATCAGCGTCTGCAGCCGCGGCAGGTCCAGCTCGCTCCACGCCGTGGCGCGCAGCACCTTCTCGCCGCGCCGCACCAGCGTGCCCGAGCCCTTGTGGGTGAACAGTTCCTTGGCCAGGTCGGCCGGGCGCGTGATCGACACCGACGACTCCAGCGGCAGCCGGTCCAGCAGATCCTTGATCTGTTCGATCTTGACCCGCATGCCGCCGTTGATCCACGGCTGCTGCATCAGGTGCGCGTACTCGGTGGACAGGTTGATCGAGTCGATCACCTTGCCGTCCTCGTCGAGCAGCCCGCCGGTGCCGGTGAGGAAGATGATCTTGTACGGCTGCAGCTCCTGCACCAGTTCGTTGGCGGCGAAGTCGGCGTTGATGTTGAGGATCTGCCCGCTCGGGGTCTCGCCCAGGCTGGTGATCACCGGGATCGAGCCGGCCTGCAGGCTGGCCTCGATCGGCGCCAGGTTCACCGCCTTGACCTCGCCGACCAGGCCGTAGGTGTCGCGGTCCAGGTACTGCGCCTCGAACACGCCGCCGGTGATCGAGGTGGCGCGCGCGCCGTTCTGCTGCAGCGCCTCCACCAGCTTGAGGTTGGAGGCCTGGAACACCTTGCGCACGATCGCCAGCGCTTCCGGCGAGGTCACCCGCAGGCCGTTGACGGTCTGCTTCTCGATGCCCGCGGCCGACAGCTCCGCGTCCAGCTGCGGGCCGGCGCCGTGCAGCACGATCGGGGTCAGGCCGACCTCCTGCAGGAACGACAGCGACGAGGTCAGCGCCTCCAGGTCGTCGCGCAGCACCGCGCCGCCGACCTTGACCACGGCGAAGCGCTTGGCGTCCAGCTGCGAAAAGCGCTTGAGGTACTGGCTGATCTCCTTGGCGCTGGCCATGCTCGAGAGCAGGCGGACGATGGTCTGGCGGGTTTGCTTGTTGGCGTGCATGGCGGTGATGGCGGTTCCGTGATCCGGGATGGAAGGGCCGTGGCCCCGGCGGCGCGTGCTCAGCGCACGCCGTTGATGATGCGGTCCACCGAGGTCGCGTAGCGCTGCAGCTGCTGCAGCGTCACGAACTCGTCGGCGGTGTGCGCCTGGGCAATGTCGCCCGGGCCGTAGACCAGCGCGGTGTAGCCGCCGGCCGAGAACAGCGAGGCCTCGGTCCAGAAGTCCACCGCGTTGCCGATCGGCAGCTCCAGCGCGTCGGCCACGTCGCGCGCGGCCAGGCGCCGGTCCTCGGCGAGCGCGATGTCGCCCGAGGGCAGGCTCGGCCCGCGGAAGGTCTCCTCGAAGTGCGCGGCGGCCGGGTCGGCGAAGCCGGCGAAGGTCGCCAGCAGCGCGTCCACGTCCATCGACGGCAGCGGCCGGAAGCCGAAGCGCAGCTCGGCCGCCGGCGCGATCATGTTCGCCTTGATGCCGCCCTCGACCCGGCCGATGTTGAAGCGCAGGCCGGTCAGGCCGCCGAAGCGCGCATGCGCCAGCGACTCGACGTGGTCCAGGGCCTTGCCGCCCCAGCGCATCGCCTGGTGCAAGGCGCTGGCCGAGGGATCCTGCTTGCCCGAGGCATGCCCGGCGCGGCCGGCGAAGCGCATCAGCACCGAACTGATGCCGCGATGCGCCAGCACCGCCTCGCTCATCGTCGGCTCGGCCACCAGCACCGCCTCGTAGGCGATGCCGCGGGCCAGGAACGCGGCGATGCAGCGCGGGTCGTTGGCTTCCTCGTCGCTGGAGAACAGGAACGCGGCATCGCCGTCGCCGGCATTGGCCGCCGCGACCAGCGCCGCGGCCGCGCCCTTGATGTCGCACACGCCCAGGCCGATCACGCGGTCGTCGGTGCGGCGCATGCGGTGCGGGTCGGCGCTCCAGTGCGGCGAGTCCGGCACCGTGTCCAGGTGCACGTTGAACAGGTACTTCGGCGTGCCGCGCACCGCGTACAGGCTGACCGCCCCGGCGCCGTGGTCGATCACCTCGACCTGGAACCCGGGCAACTGCGCGCGCAGGTAGTCGAAGATGCCGCCGGTGGTGATCGCGCGCGGCGGATTGCGGGTGTCGAAGGACACCAGGGTCTGCAGATGCGCGAGGGTGGATTGGAGCAGGTCGGTCATGGCGGGTCAGGCAGCCGTGGTGCTGGTGCGGTAGAGGTCGTGGTGGGCGATTTCCATCAGCGACTGCGGGCGTGTCGGCGCGGCGAAGCCGTACTGGGCGTACAGCGCATGCGCGTCGGAGGTGGCGAGCATGAAGCGGCGCAGGCCCTGCAGCTGCGGATGGGCCATGATCGCCGCCATCAATTGCTTGCTGTAGCCGCGGCCGCGGTACGCATCCAGCACGAACACGTCGGCCAGGTAGGCGAAGGTCGCGCCATCGGTGATCACCCGTGCGAACGCCACCTGGCCTGCGCCCTCGACGTAGCCGCCGAAGCACAGCGCGCCGGCGATCGCCCGCCGCACCGTGTCCAGCGGGATGCCCAGGCACCAATAGGCCTGTTCGCTGAGGAAGCGATGGATCAGCGGCAGATCCAGTTCCTGCTTGTCGGTGCTGATACGCAATTCGTGCATGGGTTCCATCACGACAATTCCTTCTCCCGTCGGGAGAAGGTGCCCCGAAGGGGCGGATGAGGGGCGCCTCGAGAGACCTCGAGAAGCGACCAGGACGAACGCGTCGCCACGCGCCCGGAGGGAGAACGATGGGAATGGCCGCTGCCGTGGTTCACCATGACCGGCGCGTGGCGGCGCGTTCGTCATGATCGGTCCCGAAGGTTTCCTGCGGCTCACCCCAACCCCTCTCCCGACGGGAGAGGGGCTCTCGCTCCGCTCCCAGTGGAGGTGGGTTTTATCCTCAGCGATTGACCTGCGCGTACAGCGTCGAGCTCATCCCGAACAGCTTGATGAAGCCCTCCGCCTCGGCCACGCCCCAGTCCGCCGACTGCGCGTAGGTCGCGCCCTTGGCGTTGAGCAGGTGCGGCGACTTCACCGCCACCGCATCGACACGGCCGCCGCGGGTCTCCAGCGTCACTTCGCCGTTGACCTTGGCCTGCGAGGAATCCAGGAACGCCTCCAGGTCGGTCTTCAGCGGGTCGTGGTAGAAGCCTTCGTAGACCAGCTCCACCCACTTGCGCGCCACGTCCGGCTTGAAGCGGTTCTGCTGCTTGGTCAGCACCGCGTCCTCCAGCGCGCGGTGCGCGGCCAGCAGCGAGATCAACCCCGGCGCCTCGAACACGATGCGGCCCTTGAGCCCGATCACGGTGTCGCCGGTGTACATGCCGCGGCCCACGCCGTACGGGGCGAACAGCTTGTTGAGCTTGGCCAGCAGCTTGGCGCCTTCCAGCGGCTTGCCGTCCACCGCCACCGCTTCGCCGTGCTCGAACTTCAGCGTCACCGTCAGCGGCTCGGTCGGCCACGCGCTGCGCGGCGCGCACCAGCCGCGGGTGCCCTCGCCCGGCGCTTCCCAGCGGTCGATCTCGCCGCCGGACATGGTCACGCCCAGCAGGTTCTCGTTGATCGTGTACGCCTTCTGCTTGGCGCGCACGCCGAAGCCGCGCTCCTCCAGGTACTTCTGCTCGTAGGCGCGGGTCTGGGTGTGTTCCTTCTGGATCTCGCGGATCGGCGCCACGATCTCGTAGTCGCCCAGCGCCTTGACCGCCAGGTCGAAGCGCACCTGGTCGTTGCCCATGCCGGTGCAGCCGTGCGCGATGACCTTGGTGCCCAGCTCGTCGGCGCGCTTGAGCGCGGCATCGACGATCAGATAGCGGTCGGACACCAGCAGCGGGTACTGGCCCTGGTAGCCCTCGCCGGCCCACACGAACGGCTTGACGAAGCCGCTCCAGATCGCCGGGCCGCCGTCTACGGTGACGTGGCTGGCCGCGCCCAGCTCGGCGGCGCGCTTCTCGATGAAGTCGCGCTCCTCGTCGTCCACGCCGCCGGTATCGGCGAACACGGTGTGCACGGCGTAGCCCTTCTCCTGCAGATAGGGAATGCAGAAGCTGGTGTCCAGGCCGCCGGAGAACGCGAGGACGATGTCCTTACCGCCGGGAGTCGGGAGTGGGGATTCGGGATTGGTGGAAGCGGTCTGCTGCGACATGGGGGGAATCTCTCTGCGGTTGACTAATTAAGAGCGGGAAGGGAGGTCGCCGTTGCGAATCCCCAATCCCGAATCACGAATCCCGGCGGCCCACCAGGGCCGCCATGATCGCCTTCTGCACATGCAGCCGGTTCTCGGCCTCGTCGATGGCGATGCAGTTCGGCGAATCCATCACCGCGTCGGTGGCCTTGACGTTGCGGCGCAGCGGCAGGCAGTGCGAGAACACGCCGTTGTTGGTCAGCGCCATCTTGCGCTCGTCGACGATGAAGTGCTGGTACTGGTCGCGGATCGGCTTCTCCGGGCCCCAGTTGCCGAAGAACGGAAGCGCGCCCCAGCTCTTGGCGTAGACCACGTCGGCGCCGGCGTAGGCGCTGTCGATGTCGTGGCTGACCTGCAGCGAACCGCCGCTCTCGGCCACGTTCTGCGCCGCCCAGTCCATGTAGCGCTGGTCCAGCACGTAGTCCGGGGTCGGGCACAGCAGGGTCACGTCCATCCCCAGGCGGGTGGCGATGGTCAGCGCCGAATTGGCCACCGCGGTGTTCAGCGGCTTGGGGTGGTAGGTCCAGGTCAGCACGTACTTCTTGCCGCGCAGGTCCTGGGTGCCGAAGTGTTCCTGCAGCGCCAGCGCATGCGCCAGCTCCTGGCACGGGTGGGTGATGGTCTCCATGTTGATCACCGGCACCGGCGAGTACCTGGCGAAGCTCTTCAGCACCAGGTCCTCGCGGTCCTTGGACCAGTCCACGAACTTCGGGAACGCGCGTACCCCGATCAGGTCGACGTAGCGGCCCAGCACCCGCGCCACCTCGGCGATGTGCTCCTCGGTGTCGCCGTCCATCACCGTGCCCAGGTCGAACTCGATCGGCCACGCGTCCTTGCCCGGCTGCAGCACCACCGCATGCCCGCCCAGCTGGAACGCGCCCAGCTCGAAGCTGGTGCGGGTGCGCATGGACGGGTTGAAGAACACCAGCGCGATCGACTTGCCCTTCAGCTCGCTGCCCAGCTTGTTGCGCTTGAACAGCGCGGCCTGGGTCAACAGCGCATCCAGCTCGGCCCGGCTCCAGTCCTGGGTGTTCAAGAAGTGCTTCAGAGACATCGATCCATCCTTTGCTGCGTGGAGCCACCGCGGCGGTGGCGTGCGCGGGACGCGCGGTGGTTGCTCGGTAGTTCTTTACGGGTGAAACCTTTCCAGGGTATGAAAACGAAAAAACCCAGCCTCGGGCTGGGTTTTCAGAACGAACGGCACAGCGCTCCGGTTACCCAGCCAGGATGTGGGATTCCGGTCGGCGCGCGCGCGACGTCATGCCCGAGGCCATGCGCGCGGCGCTGAGATCGTGCTGGGGCAGGTTCGCTTTCATCGGCGCGCATCCTCGCACGCGCACGCCGCAGGCGCAAGCGCGCGAGCGGCTCATCGCGGCGGCACCACGACCGCGTCGGGCACGTACGGCGCCACAGACACGCGGATGCGCAGCCGGTTGCCCGGGTCCTCCGGCAGCCGCGAGCGGTACTTGGTGCCCTTGTAGACGTAGTCCACGTCGTAGGCGATCGGCCGGCGGAACTCGCGGCCGACCTCGACGGTGCGGCAGTTGCGCCCGCTCGACGGCGGCGCCGGCGCGGCGGCGGCCGGCGCGGGCGGATCCTCGTGGCGGCGGCTGAAGATGTCCTTGACCGAGTCCATCAGCCGGTTCAGGCGGCTGTCGTCCTCCGGCTTGGCCGGCGCGGGGGCCGGCGCCTGCGCCGGGGCCTGCACCGGGTCGCATTGCTGCTCGGTGCGGGTGGCGCGCAGGGTCTGGTACACCGGCTCCACGTTCAGCACCTGCGCGTAGTCGAGCTTGACGTTCTCGATCACCACCACGCGGTTGCGCGCCTCGTTGTCCTGGGCCCAGGCCGGCACGGCGACGCATGCGAACAGGCCGGCCAGCGGCAACAACAGGTTCGGACGCATCGGCACCAGGCTTCGAAGGACAGAACGAGCAGTGTAGGCATGGCAGCTTGCGTCGGGCTGAACGCAAGCCCACGCGCGGGGCCGCTGCCGGTAGAATCGACCGGCTTCCCCACGCCCGATGCCGATGAGCCTGCGCCTGCACAACAACCTGACCCGCCGGGTCGACGCCTTCGAACCCCTCGACCCGGTCGCCGGCCCCACCCTGTACGTGTGCGGCCCCACCGTCTACAACTATGCGCATATCGGCAACGCGCGCGGCCCGGTGGTGTTCGACGTGCTGGCCGCGCTGCTGCGGCGCCGCTACGGCGCGCTGCGCTACGCGCGCAACATCACCGACGTGGACGACAAGATCAACGCCGCCGCGCAGGCGCAGGGCGTGCCGATCGCCACCATCACCGACCGCTTCGCCGCCATCTACCGGCAGGACATGGCCGCGCTGGGCGTGACCCCGCCGGACCTGGAGCCGGAGGCCACCGCGCACATCCCGCAGATCGTGGCGATGATCGAGCGGCTGATCGAGGGCGGCCACGCCTATGCGGCCGAGGGCCACGTGCTGTTCGCGGTGGCCAGCTTCGCCGGCTACGGCAAGCTGTCGCGGCGCGACCCGGAGGAGATGCTGGCCGGCGCCCGCGTCGAGGTGGCCCCGTACAAGCGCGATGCCGGCGACTTCGTGCTGTGGAAGCCGTCCAGCGACGAGCTGCCGGGCTGGGACTCGCCGTGGGGCCGCGGCCGCCCCGGCTGGCACATCGAATGCTCGGCGATGGCCGCCGCCCACCTGGGGCCGACCATCGACATCCACGCCGGCGGCGTGGACCTGCAGTTCCCGCACCACGAGAACGAGATCGCGCAGAGCGAATGCGCACACGGCGGCGCCACCTTCGCCCGCTTCTGGCTGCACAACGGCATGCTCAACTTCAGCGGCGCGAAGATGAGCAAGTCGCTGGGCAACATCGAGACCGTGCACGACCTGATCGCCCGGCATCCGCCGGAGGCGCTGCGATATGCCTTGCTGAGCGCGCACTACCGGCAGCCGCTGGACTGGTCCGATGCGCTGATCGAGCAGTCGGTGCGCACCCTGGACCGGCTGTACGGCACGCTGCGCGCGCTGGACGCGGTGCAGGCCACCGCGGCGATCCCGCAGGCGATCGAGGAGGCGCTGGACGACGACCTCAACACGCCGCAGGCGCTGGCCGAAGTGGCGCGGATCGCGACGGTCGCGCGGCAGCTGCTGGCCCCGGCCGCTGGCGCCGATGCCCCGCGCGACGCCGCGCTGGAGGCGCAACTGCGGCAGGCCAAGTCCGACCTGCTCGGCGCCGGCCTGGCGCTGGGCCTGCTGCGGCAGGCGCCGTCGGCCTGGTTCAACCGCGGCGCCGACGACGGCGACGATGCGCGCATCCAGGCGCTGATCGACGAACGCAGCGCCGCCAAGCAGGGCCGCGACTTCGCCCGCGCCGACGCGATCCGCCGGCAGCTGGCCGAGGAAGGCGTGGTGCTGGAAGACACCGCGCAAGGCGTGCGCTGGAAGCGCGGCTGAGCGTTCCTTCTCCCACTGGGACCATGGCCCCCTTTTCGGGGGAAGGTGGCGCGCAGCGCCGGATGAGGGGACGGGCGCAGCGACTGGCGTCGATTTCGCGCGAGGCTGCGCCCGGACCCTCACCCCAACCCCTCTCCCGGGGGGAGAGGGGCTTTACCGATTGATCTTGGATTTGCGATGACCGATACCGATTTCCCGCTCGAACCCACGCCCGCCGACGCACAGGCCGCCATCGCCGAGGAATTCGGCTTCTTCGGCGACTGGTCCGAGCGCTACCAGTACCTGATCGACCTGGGCCGCAAGCTGCCCGCGTTCCCCGAGGCGTGGAAGACCGAGGAGCACCGCCTGCACGGCTGCCAGTCGATGGTGTGGATCGTGCCCGAGGGCGATGCGCAGCGCCTGGTGTTCCACGCGATCAGCGACTCGGCGATCGTCTCCGGGCTGATCTACCTGGCGCTGCGGGTCTACTCCGGGCGCAGTGCCGAACAGATCCTGGCCACCGCGCCGGACTTCGTCGCCGCGATCGGCCTGGGCAAGCACCTGTCGCCGACCCGCAGCAACGGCCTGGCCGCGATCCTGGCGTTCATCCAGGACAGCGCGCGCGCGCAGGCATGAGCGCCCCGCTCCCTCCCGCACAGAGCCTGCGCACGCTGCTGGCGCACCCCGGCTTCGCGCTGGTGCTGGCCTACCGCATCTGCGCGATGCTGTCCTACCAGATCGTCGCGGTCACGGTCGGCTGGCACATCTACGAGATCACCCGCAATCCGTTCTCGCTGGGGCTGATCGGGCTGGCCGAGATCCTGCCGTTCTTCTGCATCGCGCCGTTCGCCGGCTACCTGGTCGACCACCTGCCGCGCCGCCGCCTGGGCATGCTCGCCAGCCTGGGCCTGGTCGCGACCGCAGGCGTGCTGACCGCGCTGACCCACGGCTGGCTGCCGGTGCATGGGGTGTGGCCGATCTACGCGGCGATCGCGCTGACCGGCGCGGCGCGCGCGTTCCTGTCGCCGGTGTACAACGCGCTGTTCGCGCGCGCGCTGCCGCGCGAGGCCTATGCGCGCGGCGCCAGCATCGGCAGCGTGGTGTTCCAGACCGGCATGGTGATCGGCCCGGCGCTGGGCGGGGTGCTGGTCGGCTGGGGCGGCAAGGGCCTGTCCTACGCCGTGGCGATGGCGGTGGCCTGCGTGGCGATGCTGTCGCTGTTCCTGCTGCGCGTCGCCGAGCCGATCAACGACGGCCCGCGCGCGCCGATCTTCCGCAGCATCGCCGAGGGCGCGCAGTTCGTGTTCTCCAACCAGATCATGCTCGGCGCGATGGCGCTGGACATGTTCTCGGTGCTGCTCGGCGGCGCGGTGTCGATGCTGCCGGCCTTCATCCACGACATCCTGCACTACGGCCCCGAAGGCCTGGGCATCCTGCGCGGCGCGCCGGCGCTGGGCTCGGTCCTGGTCGGGCTGTGGCTGGCGCGGCGCCCGCTGCAGCGCAACGCCGGCCGCGCGCTGCTGCTGGCGGTGACCGGCTTCGGCCTGTGCACGATCGCCTTCGGCCTGTCGCGGCATTTCTGGCTGTCGGCGGCGATCCTGCTGGTCTACGGCATGTGCGACGGCGTGTCGGTGATCGTGCGCTCGACCATCCTGCAGCTGGCCACGCCGGACGCGATGCGCGGCCGGGTGTCCTCGATCAGCGGCATCTTCATCGGCTCGTCGAACGAGCTGGGCGCGTTCTACGACGGCGTCATGGCGCGGCTGGTCGGCCTGGTGCCGGCGGTGGTGATCGGCGGCTGCGTGACCCTCGGCGTGGTCGCGACCACCGCCTGGAAAGCGCCGAAGCTGCGCAAGCTGGACCTGCGCGAGCTGCAGTGACGCTGCGCTGGCGGCGCCGCTCAGCGCGCGCCGGCGGCGGCATCCAGGCGCTCGTCGGCGGCCCACGCCGCAGCGCAACCGGGCAGGTTCGCCGGCTGCGCCAGCCCGCCCTTGCCGGCCAGGAACCGGCAGGTCGCCGCGAACACCGCCGGCACCGCCCTGGAGCGGATCGGCGACGCGAGCACGTGATTGCCGGCATCGGGGAAATCCACCGCCTGGCGCAATGCCGGCGGCGTGCCCAGCTGCGCGAACATCGCCTGCATCGCCGCCACCGACACGGTCGCGTCCTGATGCTGCGGGTCGCGATAGTAGTAGCCGAGGAACACCGGCACGCGGATCCGCGCATAGGTCGCCGGCCGCATGCCGCCGCGGGTCAGCGCGGCCAGCGCGCGGTAGCCGTCGACATGGGTGGCGTCGGCCCAGTAGCCGCTGTCGACCGGGTAACGCATGACCGGGTCGCCGCCGTTGCGCGACCACTGCAGCAGTTGCGCGCCCCACGGCCACAGCATCGGCTGCAGTTGCTCGCCGTGCTCGCGCACCAGCGGCGACCATAGCACCAGCGCCTGCACCTGCTGCGGGTGCGCGGCCACGGTCTGCAGCGCCAGCGCGCCGCCCATCGAATTGCCGATCACCACCACCCGCCGGCCCAGCACCCGCGCCACCGCCAGCGCCTCGGCCGCACCGCCGAGCAGGCGCGGCGCGTCGATGCCGCGCAAGGCGTCGGCGGCGACCAGCCCGTGCCCCGGCAAGCGCGGCAGGTACAGGTTGCAGCCAAAGCTGCGCGCCAGGCGCGCATGGGTAGGCGCGCCCTCGCCCTGGCTGGCGGTGAAGCCGTGCAGGTAGACCATGGCGCAGTCGCGGCGTCCCGGATGCGCCGGATCGGCCCAGACGATGCGCGCCTGGTTGTCCGCACGCAGGCCGGGAGTCGCACGTTCGCGCGCGTCCAGCCAGGCCTGCAGCGCCAGAGGATCCTGCGGCACGGTCGGCAACGCGACCTGCGGCAGCGTCGGGCTGACCCGCGGCCCCAGCGCCACCACCGCCAGCAGCACCAGCACCACCAGCAGCGGCCAGCGCGCGTAGCGCCACACGCCGGCGCGTAGCGTGCGCGGTCGCGCCGCGCCAGCCCCGGATCCACGCCTCATGCGTGCCGCTCCGTCGCCTGCCGCGGACAGCGCCGCACGCGCGACTGCCTGCCCGGCGCGCCTGTCGTATCGCCCTCGTCCTCGCGATCGGTGCGGTGCCACGCTGCGGAACCCTGCACGACCACGACAGGCACGCGCGGCGGCGTGCGGGAAAGACGATTGGAAGGCATCGGCAAGCGGCGGCGGCGTGGCCGTCCGCCACATGTCCAGTCTGCGGCGGCGCCATGACAGCCGCATTTAACCGCGTCGACGGTCCGGCATGCGCGGCGCGCGCGGCGGCGCAACCTTGCCCTTTTCGGCGTGCGCGTGCTTCGCCGCATGCGGCCGACGCGCATTTGTCTACAAGGCGTGCCGCGCCGCCTGCGCAGGCCCGCCTGCGTTGCGGCGGCGCCGATTTGCTGGCGCTGCGCGGGTGAAATACGCACGCCGTCTCACTCGCTCGCAGCACGCGGCGCAGACGCGCGCCACGACCGGATTGCATCGCCGCGATGCGGAAAGGTTCGCGAAAGCCATGCCTGGAACCGTTGCGCCCGGACCAGCGGCAGGGTCGTTGACGGAACGCCAGGTTCGCCGCCTGCCCACGTTTTCCCGTGCGAAGTTCATACGGAAAGAACTGAAATGGAAGGTTCGCTTTTTCGCAGCGAGGTGCTGGACGCACCCAGCCAGGCATGGCTAGGGACGGTGCGGCTGGCCACTCCGGTTTCCACCCAGGCATGGACGCTTGCCGCGCTGCTGGTCGGCGCATCGATCCTGGCCTGGCTGTTCGGCGGACACTACACGCAGCGCGTTCACGTCACCGGCCTGCTGGTCCCGCGCGCCGGCCTGATCAGCCTGACCGCCAACACGGTCGGCGTGGTCGAGCATGTCGCCGCCGCGGAAGGCGATCGCGTCGTCGCCGGGCAGATCCTGGTGTCGCTGTCCGGCGAACACACCAGCAAGGCGCTGGGCAATACCGCGGCCGGGGTCAGCGCGCAGTTGCAACGGCAGGCCGGCAGCCTGCGCCAGGACATCGGCGACGCGCTCACCCTGCGCGACAGGCAGGCCGAGGACAACCGCACCCAGCAAACCCTGCTGAAGGACCAGCTGACGCAGATCGATGCGCAGATGGCGATCGAGAAGAAGCAGATGGCGCTGGTCCAGGACCTGGTGAACAAGTGGTCGGGACTGGTGGCGGGCGGCTACATCCCCGCGCTGCAGGTCGAGCAGGAACAATCGGCGCTGCTGGCCGACGAATCGCAGTTGCGCTCGCTGCAGCAGCAGCGCGCCAGCACGCGGCAGCAATTGAGCGCGCTCGACGACCAGTTGACCCAGCTGCCCTTGGCGGTCTCGGCCAAGCTCAACGAACTGCGCCGGCAACTGGCGCAGGTCGAACAGGCGCTGGCGCAGAACGAGGCGACCCGCGCCAGCGAACTGCGCGCACCGGCCAGCGGCGTGGTGTCGTCGCTGCTGGTCAAGCCCGGCGCGTCGGTCTCGCTCGGGCAACCGCTGCTGGCCATCGTGCCCGACGGCTCGACCCTGCAGGCGCAGATCCTGGTGCCCAGCCAGGCGGTCGGCTTCGTGCATCCGGGCGTGGACGTCACCCTGCACTACCAGGCCTTCCCGTACCAGAAATTCGGCCTGCACCATGGCGTGGTGCGCAGCGTCTCGCGCAGCGCGCTGATGCCCGGCGAGGTGACCCTGCTGCTCGGCGGCGGCGCGCCGCCATCGACCGATCCGCTGTACCTGGCGCGCGTGGACCTGGCCAGCCAGCACGTCGAAGCCTACGGCCAGCAGGAGCCGTTGCGTCCGGGCATGGCGCTAGAAGCGGACATGCTGCTGGACCGGCGCCGCATCTTCGAATGGATCTTCGAACCGCTGTATGGCATGGGGCATCGCTGGAGCAGCGGTTCGTGAGCGGCGGGCGCGACGATCACGGCGCGGACGCCGCCGGCACGCATGCCGGACGCGCCGACGACACGCAGCCGCTGCGGTTCTGGCGTTCGCGCGGCCTGCCGAACGTGCTGCAATCGGAGGCGGCCGAGTGCGGACTCGCCTGCCTGGCGATGATCGCCGGCTACCACGGCCACCACACCGACCTGGCGGCGCTGCGCCGGCGCTTCACCCTGTCGCTGAAGGGCATGACCGCGCGGCGCCTGCTCGAGGTCGCGCATGCGCTGGGACTGCAATGCCGGCCGCTGCGCCTGGACATGGAAGAACTCGGCCAGTTGCAGACGCCGTGCGTGCTGCACTGGGACATGGACCATTTCGTGGTCCTGCGCGAAGTGCGCAAGCACAAGGCGATCCTGCACGACCCGGCGGTGGGCGTGCGCACCCTCGCGCTGGCCGAGGTCGCCCGGCACTTCACCGGCGTGGCCATCGAATTCTCGAAGGGCCCGAGCTTCCAGCGCCAGCGCGAGGCGCCGCCGGTTTCGCTGCGCGCGCTCGCCGGCTCGATCCGCGGCCTGGGCCGCGGGCTGGCGCAGATCTTCGGCCTGGCGCTGGTGCTGGAACTGTTCGCCCTGCTCGCGCCGCTGTTCATGCAACTGGTGGTGGACCAGGTGATCGCCGACGGCGACCACGACCTGCTGACCTTCCTCGGGCTGAGCTTCGCCCTGCTGATCGTGCTGGAGACGCTGGTGTCGGCGTTGCGCAGCTGGACCGTGATGTGGCTCAGCACCCACTTCAACCTGGGCTGGACCGGCAACGTGTTCCAGCACCTGATGCGCCTGCCGCAGTCGTACTTCGGCGCGCGCCATCTCGGCGACATCGTGTCGCGCTTCGGCGCGATCGACACGATCCAGCAGACCCTGACCACGCGCTTCGTCGAGATCCTGCTCGACGGCCTGATGGCCAGCATCACCCTGGTCGTGCTGTTCGTCTACAGCCCGCTGCTGTCGGCCATCGTGCTGGGCGCGGTGGCGCTGTATGCGGGCCTGCGCCTGCTGTATTTCCGCATCTACCGCGAAGCCAACCTCAGCCAGATCACGGTGACCGCCAAGCAGCACAGCCGCTTCCTGGAGGCGGTGCGCGGCGTGCAGACGATCCGCCTGCACAACCAGGAAGCCGAGCAGACCGCGCGCTACCTCAATGCGGCGGCCGACACGCTCAACACCTCGATCGCCGTGCAGCGCCTGGACATGCTGTTCACCGCGCTGCAGGGCCTGGCCACCGGCGCGCAACGGCTGGGCGTGCTGTGGCTGGGCGCGTGGCTGGGACTGAAGGGCCAGTTCACCGTCGGCATGCTGACCGCGTTCGTCGCCTACGGCGACCAGTTCAGCGGCCGCGTCGCCAGCCTGATCGACTACGCGATCGAACTGCGCATGCTGCGCCTGCAGGCCGAGCGCCTGGCCGACATCGTGCTGACCGCGCCGGAAGCGCATGCCGCCAGCGAGCACGCCGGCCCGCTGCCCGAACCGGGCGTGGCGTTCAACAAGGTCGGCTTCCGCTATGCCGACGGCGAGCCGTGGATCCTGCGCGAGTGCAGCTTCGAGGTGCGGCCCGGCGAATCGGTCGCCATCGTCGGTCCGTCGGGCTGCGGCAAGAGCACCCTGATCCGGGTGCTGCTCGGCCTGCTCGATCCGCAGCAGGGCACGGTCGAGATCGGTGGCATGGACCTGCGCCGGCTCGGCAAGTCGCGCTACCGGGCCATGACCGGCAGCGTGATGCAGGACGACCATCTGTTCACCGGCTCGATCGCCGAGAACATCAGCCTGTTCGATGCGCTCGCCACGCCGCAGGACATCGAGGACGCGGCGCGCCTGGCCGGCGTGCACGAGGACATCGTCGCCATGCCGATGGGCTATCACAGCCTGGTCGGCGACATGGGCTCCTCGCTCTCCGGCGGACAGCAGCAGCGCCTGTTCCTGGCGCGCGCGCTGTACCGGCGTCCGCAGATCCTGGTGCTGGACGAGGCCACCAGCCATCTCGACGTCGCGCTGGAGCGCCAGCTCAACCAGGCGATCAAGGCGCTGAACATCACCCGAATCGTCATCGCCCACCGGCCCGAGACGATCGCGCATGCCGATCGCGTCATCGAACTGTGCGAAGGCGCGGTCCGCCTGCGCCAGCCGTCCGGGCATGCGGCCCCGGTCGCGGCCACCACCTAGCGCGCACGCCGTCGATATCCCGTTGCAAGGTCCCGTCCCGGTTCTTTCCACTCGTGAGGTCACCACCGTGTCAGTGTCCGAAGCGTCATCCATGAAGGTCGTCAACAATTTCGTCGAGGTGCAGCACCTGCCGGAGCTGAGCAGCGGTCGCGGCGGCTGGGCCTACGGCCTGTACCCGGGCCTGCTCGGCGACGCGCAGCCGTCCTGGCACATCCACCTGTGCGGCAGCCGCAACGCCCAGGACCGGGCCATCCACGACGACGTGCTGAACGCCACGCCAGGACTGGAGCCGCTCAACGACGTGTGGAAGCACATCCAGCAGGAACTGGCCCCCGACTACGGCCTGGTCCGCGCCTACGTCACCGGCCACACCCACGGCCAGGACGGCGCCGCGCACCACTACGCCAAGCCGTCCGACCAGGAGCGCGTGGCCCTGCTCTACACCAGCGTCGAATGGAAGGACGGCTGGGCCGGCGAGACCGTGTTCTACGACGCGGCGCGCGAATGCATTTCGATCCGCCCGCGGCCCGGCCGGCTGGTGCTGTTCGACGGCTCCATCGTCCGCGCCTCGCGCGCCCCGGCCCGCGACTGCCCGACGCTGTGTTCGACCCTCGCCTTCCACATGCGCCGCGTGCGCCGCTAGCCGCGCAGGCCAAAGGACGCGTCGATGCCCATCTCCATGCTGCGCAGCGCACTCGCGGCGACGCTGATGGCCTGCGCCGTGGCGCCGTTCGCGGCGGCGGCCGCGGAAGGCGGCCGTCTGCGCGCCGACCTGGGCGAACCGCTGCAGATCCCCATCGCCGATGCCAGCGGACAGCAATGGACGCTGCAAGGGCGCCTGTGCCGCCCCGCGGGCGTGGCGCGCCCGCGCGTGGCGGTGATCGCGCACGGCTCGCCGGCGAAGGCGTCGGAGCGGCCAAGCATGACGCTGGAGACCTGCAGCGGCGAATCGGCGCAATGGTTCCTGCGCCGGCACTACGCCGTCGCGCTGGTGCTGCGCCTGGGCTACGGCGCGACCGGCGGCCCCTGGACCGAGGGCTACGCCGGCTGCGACCACGCCGACTACGCCGCGGCCGGGATGGAGACCGCGCGCCAGCTCAAGACGATCGTGGATTACCTCACCGCCCTGCCCGCCTACGGCGCGACCGGCGCCATCGTGGTCGGCCAGTCCGCCGGCGGCTGGGGCACGCTGGCCTACGACAGCCTGCCGCATCCGAACGTGGCGGCGTTCGTCAACATGGCCGGCGGCCGCGGCGGCCACTACCACGACCGCCCGAACAGCAACTGCCAGCCGCAGCAGCTGGTCGGCGCGGCAGGCCGTTTCGGCACGACCGCGCGCACGCCGATGCTGTGGATCTACACGGCCAACGACAGCTTCTTCGATCCGGCCCTGGCCGCCGCGATGCACCGCGCCTTCGTGCAGGCCGGCGGCCGTGCCGAGCTGGTCGCCGCCCCCGCCTACGGCGACGACGGGCATCACCTGTTCTTCGGCCGCCGCGGCTCGGCGATCTGGGGACCGCCGCTCGATGCCTACCTCAAGACGCTGGACGCCGCCGCGTCCCCGTGACCTTCCATCGACCCTCCGCGCAGGACCCACGATGACCATGCAATCGATCCGCGACACCATCCAGGCCATCGGCCTGCACACCAGCGCCGAGCACATCCCGCTCATCACCAAGAAAGGCGGCGCGTATACCTGGCTGTTCGACCTGCGCCGGGTGTTCATGCAGCGCGAGGCGCTCGAGCAGATCGCCCACGCCTTCTGGGAACGCAACGCCATGCGCGAGGCGTTCCAGCTCGGCGGCCTGGAGACGGCGGCGATTCCGCTGCTGACCGCGCTGCTGCTGACCGCGCCGAAAGAGCGCGGCCCGGTCAACGGCTTCATCATCCGCAAGGACCGCAAGACCACCGGACTGGGCAACGCGATCGAAGGCGAGGTGCTGGACCTGCCGATCGTCCTGGTCGACGACTCGCTCAACTCCGGCAACAGCGCCGAAAAGGCGCGCGCGGTCATCGCCATGGCCGGGCACACGCTGCGCGAGGTGTTCGTGGTGGTCGATTTCCTGTCCAGGGCCGGCATGCAGTGGCGCAAGACGCACGGGATCGCGGTGCAGACGCTGTTCACCCTGAAGGACTTCGACCTTCCCGCGGACCACAGCGTTCCGCACCCCACGCAGCGCTACCGCGAACTGTGGCGAACGGCGACGCCGGGCGGCTTCGCCTACCACGTGGTGCCCAAATCGGCGCCGCTGCTGGTCGGCGACACCCTCTTCCGCGGCTGCGACGCGGCCAAGATGCAGGCCTTCTCCGCCGCGACCGGCGGCCTGCTGTGGGAATACCCGGTAAGCGGCGCGGCCTATACCAAGAAAGGCATCTGGTCGTGTCCGGCCTACCACGACGGGCGCCTGTACTTCGGCGCCTACAACGGCACCCTCTACTGCCTGGACGCGCAGACCGGCGAGGAGATCTGGACGCATCCGGACGGCGACTGGATCGGCGCCTCGCCGCTGCTGGTGCCGCGGCACAACCTGGTGTACGTCGGCGTCGAGTACGTGCGGCCGTGGGCGCAGGGCAGCCTCGGCGCCTACGACATGCGCACCGGCGAGAAGGTCTGGGAACACCAGGTCGGCAAGCTGCAGCACGGCTCGGCGGGCTACTGGGAAGGCGGCGACCTGGTGATCTGGGGAAGCGCGGACCACGAGACGCTCGCGCTCGACGCCAGGAGCGGGCGCATCGTCTGGCGCTTTGCGACGCGGCGCTCGGTGAAATACGCGCCCGCCGTGGACGAGCGGCGGCGGCTGACCGCCTTCGCCTCCTTCGACAAGTCGATCTACATCCTCGACGTGGCCACGGGCGAGAAGCGCGGCGAATGGCAGACCGATGAAATCTGCTACACCACGCCGCTGTTCGCCGGCAACAAGCTGTTCTGCGGCTCCGGCGACCGGCACCTGTACGTCATCGACGTGGACACGATGCAACTGCTCAAGAAGATCAACCTGCGCTCGCGGGTCTACGCCTCGCCCAGGCGCGTCGGCAATCGCGTCATCGTCGGCAGCAACGGCGGCCGCGTCGTGGAGATCGACATCGACACGCTCGAGACCAAGGGCATGCTGCAACTCCCGGACGCGGTCACCAACGGCGTGGCGGTCTCGGCGGACGGCAACCGCATCTTCGTCTCCACCTACATGAACCATCTCTACGCGTTCGAGCGTTTGCGCGACGCGGAGGAAAGCGCGGAGGCAGGCGCGACGGACCACGCGCTCTCGGCATTGCCGTAGCACGCCACGCGCGGCAGCACCGATCCGGGCGCACGGCCAGGCGCCGTGCGCCCGGATCAGCCGAAGCGAGGACGGCCGTTTCCCCGCAAGCATGTCCCAAGGATCAACATGAGAACGCTCGATATCATCGAAATCGATCTGGTCGCCGGCGGTACGCGCGCGTCGCTGGGCGCGCACCCGTTGTCGACCTCGATCCACCACGCCAAGGCGCACAGGAAGGTGCACCACGCCAAGGCCAAGGCCCATCACCACCAGCACGCGGCGATGCACAAGGCGGCGGCCATGCAGACGGTCGCCGAGTTCGAGGCACCGATCGAAGCCGAAGGTGGTGAAGGCGGAGAAGGCGGTGAGGGAGGCGAAGGCGGCGAAGGCGGCGAAGGTGGTGAGGGAGGCGAAGGTGGCGAAGGCGGTGAGGGTGGCGAAGGTGGCGAAGGTGGTGAGGGCGATGGTGGCGAGGGCGGTTACGACGACGGCGACGATGCGGACGGAAACGGACCTGCCGACACCAACATAGGCAGCAGCCATGCGACGCCCGATGGCAGGACGGTCTCGATCACCTACCAGAACACGCAAGACGGTTCGAGCAGCGACAATCCCGTCACCTCCAAGATGGCCTCGACGCTGAACTCCGTGCTCGACAGCGACGATGGTGTCAGCAGCATCGACATCTCCGCGACCACCAACGGCAGCCACAACCCCAATTCCGCCCACTACACCGGCAACGCCGTCGACATCAACATCATCAACGACGTGCATGTCGGAACCAGCGGCACCGGCTTCGAGAACGCGCAGGCGCTGGAGAATGCCGCGATGAACGATCCCAATGTCAGCTACGTGGAAGGCCCTGCCGGCAATTTCATCAGGTCCAGTCCCACCGCGGACTGGACGTCCGCCAGCCGAGAGAGCGGCGACACGACGCACGTGCATATCAGCGTCTTCAAGTAACTCCAAGCCCACTCGCCTCTTCCGGGCCGCAGCCACTGCGGCCCGGGAGACAACCGCCTATCGGAGATCCCCATGAAGTCCCCCTGGCTGTCGCGCCTTTTCATCGCGTCGTTTCTCGCCATCGCCGTGCAAGGATCGTTGCAGGCGATGCAAGCCGCTCCCGGAAACGAAGCGGAACAGGCGCTCGCCCATGTGCTGAAGAACGACATCGTCCTGTCGCGAACGTTCGGCGAGTGTCCGCGGCTGAAATTCACCCGCAGCGAAACGAAGGGAGCCCGCACTTTCCTGATCGAGGGCAGCTGCGACATCAAGGACAATCCCGAGGAAGATGCGGACTGTCCCGCCTACCAGGTGCACGCGACCGGGACGATCGACACGCCTTCGCATTGGACGGTCCGCCAGCTGCAGTTGAAGCTGGTCTGCTCCGGAGAGGGTACGGCGGCGCAACGCCAGATGTGATCTTTCGGCACGCCGTTCATCGCCCGCGGAAAGAAGAATTGCAGGAGCGCCCATGGCACGCAGCGACCAGTGCCGGCTGCCGTGTCGCGCCGGCCTGCGACCGCAGGCAACGATCGGCATGGCGATGTTCTCCACTGCATTGGGGCGCATCGCCATGTCCACCCACATGAAGCATCCCTCGGCGTTGGAGCATTTGCGCAATGCCGAGGAAACATCGCCGAGCGCGCACCTCTGCGCGCATCGTGTGTTGGCGCGCAGTGCGCGCGGCAGGATCGATCCGGGCGGGCGGCCATGGGCCGTGCGGCCGGATCAGCCGAAGCGAGGACGGCCGTTTCCCCGCAAACATGTCAAAGGATCAACATGAGAACGCTCGATATCATCGAAATCGATATGGTCGCCGGCGGCACACGCGCGTCGCTCGGCGCGCATCCGCTGTCCAGCTCGATCCACCATGCCAAGGCGCACAAGAAGGCGCACCACGCCAAGGCCAAGGCCCATCACCCCCACCACCACGCGGCGATGCACAAGGCGGTGGCGATGCAGACGGCCGCCGAGTTCGACGCGCCGATCGAAGCCGAAGGCGGCGAAGGTGGTGAGGGGGGCGAAGGTGGTGAAGGTGGCGAGGGCGGTGAGGGAGGCGAAGGCGGCGAAGGCGGGGAAGGCGACGGTGGCGAGGGCGATGGTGGCGACGGCGACGGTGATGGCGATGGTGACGGCGGCGATGGCGACAGCGGCGACGGTGGCGAGGGCGACGGTGGCGCCGGCAGCGACGCCAAGCCGGCCACGTCCGCATCGGCCAGCGGCACCACGGTGACCTACACCGCAGCGGACGGTTCCACCCAGCAGATCACCGGCACCCATCCGAACCGCGACAACAATCCGCTCGACATCCGCTCGGGCACCTTCGCCGACGACCACGGCTCGCTCGGCAACGATCGCGGTTTCGCGATCTTCTCCAATCCCCAGGCAGGGCTCGACGCCGCGGTGGCCAACATGAACCGCATCAACGACAACAACGGCGGCACCGCCACGCTCAGCCAGATCATCAGCACCTGGTCGCCGCCGAGCGAGAACCCGACCTCGGAGATGATCACCACCATCACCACCAATTCGGGCCTGAATCCGTCCGATCAGTGGGGATCGTTGACCAGCGCCCAGCAGAATGCCTTCGTCACGGCCTACGGCCACCGCGAAGGCTGGCACGGCAACTAATTCAAGCAAGCGGCGAGGCCGGGATGCGCATCCCGGCCTCGTTCACCACGACACGCTACGGAGATCCCTCATGACACCCCGATCCCTTTCGCTCCTCGGCCTGCTCGCCTTGGGCACGGTCCTGGCGGCCGGCGCCGAGGCCGCGACCTGCACCAGCGCGCTGCACCAGGCGTTCGCCAGCTCCAGCGACGCGGCCGCCCTGCCCGCGCCATGCCGGCGCATCGGCCCGGTCGAACTGGGCATGAGCAAGCAGCAGGTGCAGGCGGCGCTCGGCCAGCCGGACGCGCTGCGCAGCGACGACGCGCACCCGGACACGTCCAGCGCCGTCTACCTCTATCCCCGCGGGTTCAACGCCCAGCTGGCGCGCAAGCCGCTTGCCGCCGACAGGCTCGACTACAGCCAGCTCGGCCTGCGTTTCCGCAACGGCAAGGTGGTCAACATCGTCGCCTTCGCCAATCCCAAGGCCCCCTTCCCGTTCCAGCTGCTGGCGCCTGCCGCCGACGCCGGCAGCGTGCTCAAGCGGATCGGCGGCCAGCCGCAATGGAACGCCAGCCGCGACTACGTGCAGTTCGCCGCCATGCCGATCGGCCTGAACGTCGATCCGGACACCTCGCGCATCGTCGGCCTGGACATCGCCGACAACAAGCAGGACCTGGACGCGTTCGCCCTGCCTGCGCTGCGCCTGAGCAAGGACGCGGGCAGCGGCCTGGTCGGCGGTGTGCGCTGAATGCTGCCGGCGCGGCTGAGCGGGCGCGTCGGCCGCCCCGTCGCCAAGCGTGCGCGCGCCTGTGCGGCAGCGCACGCCAGGCACCGCGGGGCCTGGCCGGATCGCCCCCTGCGGCGCAGTGCCGCAGCGGCGCCATCCGGCGCGCAACGAAAAAGCCCCGCACATGGCGGGGCTCTTCGTCTTGGGCTGCAGTGCCGCGCGTGGCGGATCAGTCGCCCTGCTGCTTCTGCAGGTGTTCCCAGCGCTCCTGCGCATCGATGGTGCGCTCGGCGGTCAGGCGCGCCTCCAGGCGCTCCAGGCCGATTTCCTCGCCCGTATCCACGCAGTAGCCGTAGTCGCCGGCATCCAGGCGCTTGAGCGTGCTGTCGATCTTGCCGATCAGCTTGCGGTAGCGGTCGCGGGTACGCAGTTCCAGCGAGTTCTCGGTCTCGCGGGTGGCGCGCTCGGCCTCGTCGCCGATGTCGCGGACTTCGTCGCGCAGGTTCTCGATGGTCTGCTTGGACTCCTCGACCAGGTCGGCACGCCAGTTGAGCAGGCGCTGGCGGAAGTACTCCTGCTGCAGCGTGCTCATGTACTCCTCGTCGGACGCCGGCTTGTAGCCCTTGGGCAGGATCGGGCGGCCGGTGGCCTCGTCGGTCTTGTACTCGACCACCTTGTACTTGGCCGGCTTGGCCGGCGTATTGGACTTGGCGGTCACCGCGACGGCGACCTTGCCGGTGGGTTTGGCGACCGGCGGCTTGGGGGTGGATTCGGATTTGGTGGGGGTTTTCGCGGAGGATTTCGAAACGGACACGGGATTCTTATGTGGCGGGGCCGAGGGCGCGGCGGGCTTGGCGGCAACCGGCTTGGACACCGGTGCTGCGGCGGGCGTGGCGGCCTTGGCCGGGACAGACTTGGCCGGCGCCGGCTTGGCAGCCGGCTTCGGTACGGATTTGGACACCGCCGGGGCGACCGGAGCGGTGGCCGATTTCGGCTTGGTTGCCGGCGCGGCCTGCTTGGCGACGGGGGCGGCGCTGGGCTTGGCGGCGGCTTTCGCTGGCTTGGCGGCCGGCTTGGCTGGGGCCTTCTTGGCGGGCGCGGCGGCGGCCGGCTTGGGCGCCGGCTTGCTCGCCGCCGCCTTGGCCGGGGCCTTCTTCGCCGGCGCGGGCTTGGCCGCCGGCTTCTTCAGCGGCTTGGCAGCAGCGGACGCCGTCGCTTTCTTGGCAACGGGCTGGACGGGCTTCTTGGCGGCCTTGACGGCCTTCTTTGCAGGTTTTTTAGCAGCCACGAATCGCTCTTCCTTGGTTTCCCCGGGGCCCGGGAAAGCGGGCCTTTATAGCCTACCCTACCCCCAGCGGCAACCACACCGCGTATACGCCGGTGAACGGCAGCCCGCGATGCAACTGGCATATCATGGCCGGGTGATCGCCCGCGCTCTCATCGCCTTGCTGCGCCTGTACCAGCGCTTCATCAGCCCCCTGCTGGGTCCGCGCTGCCGTTTCGTGCCCAGTTGCTCGGCCTATGCGGTCACCGCCATCGCCCGCTACGGCGCGCTGCGCGGGGGCTGGATGGCCGCCCGCCGCGTCGGCCGCTGCCACCCCTTCCATCCCGGCGGGTTCGACCCGGTGCCCGATCCCGCGGCGCCGCCGGCCTGCCGCTGCCCAGGAAAACACTGAATGTCCTCGTCCTCCTCCACGCTCATCGTCAACGCCCGCCTAGTCAACGAAGGCCACGAAACCCAGGGCGATCTGCGCATCGCCGACGGCCGCATCGCCGCCATCGCCCCGCAACTGGCCGCCCGCGACGGCGAGACCGTGGTCGATGCCGCCGGGCGTTGGCTGCTGCCCGGCATGATCGACGACCAGGTGCACTTCCGCGAACCCGGCCTGACCCACAAGGGCGACATCGCCAGCGAATCGGCGGCCGCGGTGGCCGGCGGCCTGACCAGCTTCATGGACATGCCCAACACCAACCCGCCGACCCTGGACGCGGCCGCGCTGCAGGCCAAGTACGATGCCGCCGGCGGCCGCGCCTGGGGCAACTACGGCTTCTACCTGGGCGCCAGCAACGACAACCTGGCCGCGATCCAGACCCTGGACCCGAAGACCGCGCCGGGGATCAAGGTGTTCATGGGCGCCTCCACCGGCAACATGCTGGTCGACAATCCGCAGACCCTGGACGCGATCTTCCGCGACGCGCCGACCCCGATCATCACCCACTGCGAAGACACCCCGACCATCGACGCCACCCTGGCCGCGTTCAAGCAGAAGTACGGCGAGGCGCTGACCCCGGACATGCATCCGGACATCCGCTCGCGCGAGGCCTGCCTGAAGTCCTCGCAGCTGGCGGTGTCGCTGGCGCGCAAGCACGGCACCCGCCTGCACGTGCTGCACATCTCCACCGCCGACGAACTGGCGCTGTTCGCGCCCGGCCCGATCCAGGGCAAGCGCATCACCGCCGAGACCTGCATCCACTTCCTGCGCTTCGACCGTGCCGACTACGCCACGCTGGGCAACCTGATCAAGTGCAACCCGGCGATCAAGGACGCCAGCGACCGCGAGGCGCTGATCCGCGCGCTGGCCGAGGACGTGATCGACGTGCTCGCCACCGACCATGCGCCGCACACCTGGGAAGAGAAGAGCAAGCCGTACGCGCAGGCGCCGTCGGGCCTGCCGCTGGTGCAGTACGCGCTGGTCGCGGCGCTGGAGCTGGTCCACGAGGGCCGGCTCAGCGTGGCCCAGGTGGTGCACAAGTTCGCGCATGCGCCGGCGCTGCTGTTCGACGTGCAGCAGCGCGGCTTCCTGCGCGAGGGCTACCACGCCGACCTGGTGCTGATCGACGACACGCCCTTCACCGTGCGCCGCGAGGACATCCTGTCCAAGTGCGGCTGGTCGCCGTTCGAGGGCCGCAGCTTCCGCTCGAAGATCGCCGCGACCTGGGTCAACGGCGTGCTGGCCTGGGACGGCACCCGCCTGGTCGGCAGCCCGAACGGGCAGCGCCTGGCGTTCGACCGCTGATGCGGCGCGCCGTGTTGCCGGGCGCCGCGCTGGCGCTCGGCCTGCTGGCGTCGGCGCTGGCGATGCCGTCGCTGCAGGCGCAGACCGGCTCCGCCGCCAGCGCCGACACGCGCAGCGTGTTCCCTGCCAGCGCCTCGCAGGGCGCGCTGGTGATCGGCAAGGTGCCGCCCGGCAGCCGCGTGCAGTACGCCGGGCGCACGCTGCGGGTCAGCGGCTACGGCAGCGTGGTGTTCGGCATCGGCCGCGACGAACGCGGCCCGCTGCGGCTGCTGGTGCAGCGCGCCGACGGCGGCAGCGACACCATCGACATCGCGGTGACCCCGCGCGACTGGCCGCTGGAGCGCGTCAACGGCGTGCCGCCGAAGACGGTCAACCCGCCGCCGGCGATCGCCGAGCGGATCAAGCGCGAACAGGCGCAGGTCGTCGCTGCGCGCGACCGCGACGACGACCGCACCGATTTCGCCGCACCCTTCATCTGGCCAGTGCAGGGCCGCATCAGCGGCCGCTTCGGCAATGCCCGCGTGTACAACGGGCAACCCGGCGCCGGCCACTCCGGCATGGACATCGCCGTGCCCACCGGCACCCCGGTCAAGGCGCCCGCGGCGGGCGTGGTCACCTTCGCCGCGCCGGACCTGTACCTGACCGGCGGCACCGTGCTGCTCGACCACGGCTACGGGGTCAGCTCGAATTTCCTGCACCTGTCGCGGATCGACGTGAAGGTCGGCGACCGCCTCGCCCAGGGCCAGGTGCTCGGCGCGGTCGGCGCCACCGGGCGCGCCACCGGTCCGCATCTGCACTGGGGGATGAACTGGTTTGATGTAAGGATCGATCCGCTGTTGGTGCTGGAGCGCACGAAGTAACCGCTTGTGCTTTTTTTGTAGGAGCGGCTTCAGCCGCGACAGGCTTTACCGGTAAGGCCCGTCGCGACTGAAGTCGCTTGTGTCTTCTACGGGTCTATCGTTGAGGTGAGAGCGGAGTGCGGCAGGCCGCTAAGTCGCAGTGCGTCGCAAGCACGGGTAGGAGTCAGGGCCGCCGCACTCCGTTTCTCCTGCCCCACAAGCCCGAACAGTTGCCTGAGCCGTGAGCTCGAACCGACAAGCATGGGCATCGGCAGGAGATCTCTCGTCCCTGAGTCTACTGCGGAGAACGTCCATGTCGCTGCAACGCTTTGTCGGGATTGATGTCGCCAAGGCCGAACTGGCCATTCATGTCTTGCCGGACGGGCTGGACTGGACCCAGGCCAATACGCCCGAGGGGCAGGCCCGCCTGGCCCTGCGGCTGGCCTCGCTGGGATGCGAGCGGATCGTGCTGGAAGCCAGCGGCGGCTACGAACGGGCGGTCCTGCAAGTGCTGTCACAGGCTGGCCTGCCCGTGCTCCGGCTGTCTGCCCAGCGCCCCCGGGCGCTGGCGCACGCGTTGGGGCTCAAGGCCAAGACCGACGCCCTGGATGCGCGGTTGCTGGCCGTGGCGGCCCAATGCCTCCCCGGTCAGCCCACTGCCGTGCTGCCTGCGCCAGTGCAAGCGCTGCGCGAACTGCTTCACCTGCGCAGCACCCTGGTCGCCCAGCGCGATGCGCAGCGCCGGTGCATGGAGCACGTGACCTGCGAGGCGGTGCGTGGCCAGTGGCTCGAGGTGATCGCGCTGCTGCAACAGCGCATCAAGGAGATCTCCCGGCAAATCGCCCAGGTCGGTGCGGCCTGTTCACGCTTGCCGACCGTGCCTGGGCTTGGCCCGATCCTGCGCGCCACCCTGGCGGCCCGGCTTCCCGAACTGGGCAGCGTGCCACCGCGCAAGATCGCCGCCTTGGTCGGGCTGGCGCCGTTCAATCGAGACAGCGGCCGCTGGCACGGCCAACGCCGCATCCAGGGCGGACGCGCCGACGTGCGGCGGGTGCTGTACATGGCCACCTGGGCCGCGATCCGTGCAGGCTCGCCGCTGTCACACACCTACGCACGCCTGACCAGCGCAGGCAAACCCGCCAAGGTCGCCATCGTCGCGTGCATGCACAAGTACCTGCGATGGCTCAACGCCATCGCACGCGATCAGGCACCTTACAGCCCCCCTGCGATCGCTTCTGCATGACAGTTGACTCCTACAACAAGCTGGCAGTTCACCCGCTGCGGCGCGCGGCGGCGCGTTCGTCAACTCCGCAACCGAGGCGTTCGTCTTGCGCGGTTCGATGTAAGGATCGATCCGCTGTTGGTGCTGGAGCGCACCAAGTAACCGTTTGTACTTTTTTGTAGGAGCGGCTTCAGCCGCGACGGGCTTTACCGGTAGAGCCCGTCGCGACTGAAGTCGCTCCCACAAAAGTCGCTCCCACGAATGTCGAAGGACGTTCGCCCCTTTCTGTAGAAACAGCTTCAGTCACGGGCGGCGCAGCGGTGAACCTTCCGGCTTCGGACATGGTCGCGGCTGAAGCCACTCCTACAGTGCACGCCGCAAATGCCCGCACACCTTGTATGAGCGGCTTCAGCCGCGACCGACACTGTCCGCTGAAGCACTGTCGCGGCCGACGCAGCTCCTGCATCGCCGCCTGGCGCTACACCGGCGCGTCCTCCGCCTGCAGCAGCCGGCCCAGCACCACGTGCGAGGGGCTGTTGGCCAGGTCCAGCGGCATCACCAACTTGGGGTTGGGGTGCGGCAGCGGCGTCGGCGTGGCGTCGTCCGCGGCCTCCACCAGCAGCGAGCCGTCGTCCAGCGCCTGCGTGGTCACCGGCAGCGGGTCCAGGCCCAGCCCGGCGCGGACCGCGTTGGCGCGCAAGGCCAGCTCGTCGTCGCCGACCGTGGTCAGCGACGCCGCCACCATGCTCGCCGGTGCCCCTTCCACCGCGGCCAGGCGCTGCGCCACGTCGCCGAGCGCTTGCTGCCGCTTGGGATGCAGCAACTGCCAGACCTCCTCCCACAGCGCCTTCCAGTCCAGGTCCGGGAACGGCAGGTGGGTCGGTCCGCTCAGCACGATCTGCGGCGCCAGCCGGCCGCTCGGCTGCGCGTCGCATTCGGCCAGGGCGCGATATACCACCTCGCTGCACACCATGTGCGAGGGGTTGTCGTTGACCAGGTGGTCCAGCGCCTCGCGCACCACGATCCGCGCCAGCCAGTGCTGCGGCCACTTGCCGCGGATCGCCACCAGCAGGCCCAGCGTGGCCAGGCTGTCGAGCGGATACGGCACGCCGAGCAGCGACTGCGCCTTGGCCAGCACGCTGGCGCGATCGGCATCCTCGAGCGCGACGCCGGCGTAGCTGAGCGGGCGATAGGCGTCGATCAGCAGGTAGTCGGCGGTATCGGCCAGCCGCTGCTGCAGCGGATAGCGGCGCACGCCGCTGGCCGCGGCCTCGATGAGGTCGCCCTGGTCGGCCACGATCGCCGCATGGCTGTAGATGCTGTCGCCGCACCAGGCGATCAGTTCCGAGACCGGACCGCGGCCCAGTTGCAGCAGGATGTCGGCGACACGCAGTTGCGCGGGATCGAGCGCGGAGACGGCGGGGCTTGCGGTCATGGCAGGGACTCCTCGTGGGTGGACGTGATCGGCGATACGCTGACCCGGTTGCGGCCGGCGGCCTTGCTGGCGTAGAGCGCGGCGTCGGCGCGCTGCAGCAGCGACTCGATGCTCTCGCCCGGCTGCCATTGGGCCACGCCCACGCTCAACGTGCATGACAGGGTCTGCCCGCCATGCTGCAGCGGGTGTTCGTGCAAATGCCGGCGGATGTCCTCGGCCACGCGCTGCGCCGCGGACAGGGTCGCCCCCGGCATCAGCAACAGCATCTCGTCGCCGCCCTGGCGGCCGAGGGTGTCGGTGCTGCGCAGGCGCGCACGGGCGCACGCGGCGACCCAGCGCAGGCAGTCGTCGCCGGCGGCATGGCCATGCACGTCGTTGATGCGCTTGAAGTGGTCGATGTCGATATAGGCCACGGCCAGCGGTTGCGCGGCGGCGGCGGCATCCAGCAGCGCCTGCGCCAGGCGCTGCTGCAGCGCCGCGCGGGTCAGCATGCCAGTGAGGCCGTCCACCGTCGCCAGCCGGCTCACCCGGTCGCGGTCGCGGCGCAGCTCCAGCATCTGCTCGGCCAGGCCGATCGTCACCAGCAGGCAGGAACTGGCCAGCGCCAGGCTCATGCCGTGCGCCACCCAGGGCGTGGCCTGGTCCAGGCGCAGCCATCCGCTCAGTTCCAGGCAGCGCAACACGCAGAAGGTCAGCAGCGGCGCCCACGACGCCAGCAGGTGCCAGGCGTAGCGCTGCCCGCGCAGGGCGAGCAGCAGCGAGCACGGCAGCAGCAACATGGCGCCAAGGATCAGCGCGAGGTTGCCCAGCAGGCTCAGCCAGGACGCCGTCGACACCAGGCAGGCCGCGGCGATGCACAGCAGGAACGTGGCGCAGGCCTGCAGCACCCGGTCCAGCCGCGGCAGCTGCCGGTGCATTTCCAGCTGCCGGCGCTGGAAGTTGATGATGAAGAAGCCGCCGAGCGCCGCCACGATCCGCATCGGCGCCGGCGAGGAGGCGAACAGCACGTCCAGGCCCGGCACCACCCGCGCCTCGCCGCCGATGCCCAGCAGGTACAGCAGCACGCACATCACGTTGGCGGTGAAGTAGCCGTAGACCGGCTCGCGCAGGCGCGCCCACAGCGCGATGGCCAGGATCGCCAGCACCGCGGTCGAGCCGATGATGAAGGCGCGCCAGCCCACATAGTGCAGATCGTCGCGGTGCACCTGCGCCAGCGGCGCGATCGCCACCGGCATCGGAATCGCCGCCGGCGCGTGCACCCGCAGCCACACCGAGGCGCCCTGCGGCAGGCCGTGCGGCAAGGCGATCACCAGCGCGCGGGTCGAATAGCGCAGGTCGGCGTCGGCGCCGTACAGCGCGTGCCGGGTCGGCGCGGCCTGGCCGGGCACCCAGGCTTCCACCCGGGTCAGGTACGGCGCCTGCAGCACCAGCTGCGGATCGCCGTCGGCCGCGATCGCGCGATCGGCGCGCACCCGCCACCAGGTCGGCGTCTTCAGCGGCTCGTATAGGGAACTGCCGTGCGGGTCGTCCTGCAGTTGCGCCGAGTGCGCGCCCGCCATCACCTCCGCGGCGGGCGGATCGGCCGCCAGGCGCTGCAGGTGCACGCCCTGCGCGGTCGCGGCCGCGGCCACGCACAGACACGGCAACAGCACCAGCCAACGGGACCAGCGGCACAGGCGCGGCATGCGTCGATCAGGGCCTGTCGGCGCGAGGGAAACGGGCCGCATCGACGCACCCGGCGCGCACGCGCTGGTGCCTGGCGCCGCGGCCGGCCGGCCGCTGGCCGGCGTCGCGCGCAACGTCCCGGGCGCCGGACGCGACGGCACGCCGACGGGCCGTGCCTGGGCGCGCCCGCTGCGGCATCGTCACCTGCTCGCTCATCGGCATGAATCCACTCTCGATCTTCCTCGTCGCGTCCGCGCCAGGCACGGCGTGGCCCGTCCCCACCGGACCGACGGCCCCCTGAAATCCATGCAGAAGGATAGCGCAGCCGTCGCCGCCGATCGTATCCAAATGCGGCCGCGGCCCGGACCCGCGCCGCCATGCTGCTTTGCGGTATAACCGTGAAGCGACCGGCCTACGCCGCCGGCCCGGCGCCGGCAACGGCGCGCAATGCGCAATCGCAGTCCCCGCGGGTCCCACCGCGGCGTTCGCTCTCCCTCCCCCCGTCCAGGAGATGTGCGCAATGACGATCGACAAGCTCAAACCCACCCTCGGCACCCTGCACCTGTGGGGCATCGCCGTGGGCCTGGTGATCTCCGGCGAATACTTCGGCTGGAGCTATGGCTGGGGCGCCGCCGGCACCCTCGGCTTCCTGGTCACCACCATTCTGGTGGCGGTGATGTACACCTGTTTCATCTTCAGCTTCACCGAGCTGACCACCGCCATCCCCAACGCCGGCGGCCCGTTCGCCTACAGCCTGCGCGCGTTCGGCACCGCCGGCGGGATGATCGCCGGCATCGCCACCCTGATCGAGTTCGTGTTCGCGCCGCCGGCGATCGCGATGGCGATCGGCGCCTACCTCAACGTGCAGTTCCCGACCCTGGACCCGCGCCTGGCCGCGGTCGGCGCCTATGCCATCTTCATGACCTTGAACATCCTCGGCGTCGGCATCGCCGCCACCTTCGAACTGATCGTCACCGTGCTGGCGGTGATCGAGCTGCTGGTGTTCATGGGCGTGGTCGCGCCGGGCTTCAGCGTGGCCAACTTCGTGCGCGGCGGCTGGGCCGGGTCGGACACGTTCAGCGTGGCGGCGATCGGCGGCATCTTCGCCGCGATCCCGTTCGCGATCTGGTTCTTCCTGGCGATCGAGGGCGCGGCGATGGCCGCCGAGGAGGCCAAGGACCCCAGGCGCACCATCCCGCGCGCCTACATCGCCGGCATCCTGACCCTGGTGACGCTGGCGTTCGGGGTGATGATCATGGCCGGCGGCGTCGGCGACTGGCGCACCCTGTCCAACATCAACGATCCGCTGCCGCAGGCGATGAAGGCGGTGGTCGGGCATAACTCGACCTGGCTGCACATGCTGGTGTGGATCGGCCTGTTCGGCCTGGTGGCCAGCTTCCACGGCATCATCCTCGGCTATTCGCGGCAGTTCTTCGCGCTGGCGCGCGCCGGCTTCCTGCCGCACGGCCTGGCCAGGCTGTCGCGCTTCCGCACCCCGCACCGGGCGATCCTGGCCGGCGGCGTGGTCGGCGTGGCGGCGATCTACAGCGACGGGCTGGTGCAGGTGCAGGGCATGTCGCTGACCGCGGCGATGATCACCATGTCGGTGTTCGGCGCGATCGTCATGTACATCATGAGCATGCTCAGCCTGTTCAAGCTGCGCCGCGCCGAGCCGCAACTGCCGCGCAGCTACCGCGCGCCGGGCTATCCGCTGGTGCCGGCGCTGGCGCTGCTGCTGGCGGTGGTGTGCCTGGCGGCGATGGTGTGGTTCAACGCGCTGCTGGCGCTGCTGTTCCTGGGCCTGATGCTGCTCGGCGCGGGCTGCTGCGCGCTGAGCCTGCGCGGCAACGGCGGCATTGTCGCCGCCGAGGCCGGCGGCGAGGCATGATCGACGACACGGCGCCGGCGCCGCGCAGGCGCCGGCGGGAGGACCCGGCATGAGCGGTTTCGCACACAGCGTCGGCGGCCAGACCTGGCGCTTCGACGACCTCAAGGACCTGCTGGCCAAGGCCACGCCGGCGCGTTCGGGCGACCGCCTGGCCGGGCTGGCCGCGGACAGCGAGCCGCAGCGGGTGGCGGCGCAGATGGCGCTGGCCGACCTGCCGCTGCGGCACTTCCTCGACGAGGCGGTGATCCCCTACGAGGACGACGAGGTGACCCGGCTGATCGTGGACAGCCACGACGCCGCCGCGTTCGCGCCGGTGGCGCACCTCACCGTCGGCGGCTTCCGCGACTGGCTGCTGGGCGAGGCGGCCGACGACGTCGCACTGGCGGCGCTGGCGCCGGGGCTGACCCCGGAAATGGCGGCGGCGGTGTCCAAGCTGATGCGCATCCAGGACCTGGTGCTGGTGGCGCAGAAGATCCGCGTGGTCACCGCGTTCCGCAACACGCTCGGATTGCGCGGGCGGCTGTCCACCCGCCTGCAGCCCAACCACCCCACCGACGACCTGGCCGGCATCGCCGCCAGCGTGCTCGACGGGCTGCTGTACGCCAACGGCGATGCGGTGATCGGGATCAACCCGGCCAGCGACAACACCCAGACCATCTGCGAACTGCTGAAGATGCTCGACGCGGTGATCGCCGGCTACCAGATCCCGACCCAGGCCTGCGTGCTGACCCACGTCACCACCTCGATCGAGGCGATCGAACGCGGCGTGCCGCTGGACCTGGTGTTCCAGTCCATCGCCGGCACGCAGAAGGCCAACGCCAGCTTCGGCATCGACCTGGCGCTGCTGCAGGAAGGCTACGAGGCCGGACTGAGCCTCGGGCGCGGCAGCGTCGGCGACAACGTGATGTATTTCGAGACCGGCCAGGGCAGCGCGCTGTCGGCCGACGCGCACCACGGCGTGGACCAGCAGACCTGCGAGGTGCGCGCCTACGCGGTGGCGCGCCGCTTCAAGCCGCTGCTGGTCAACACCGTGGTCGGCTTCATCGGCCCCGAGTACCTGTACGACGGCAAGCAGATCATCCGCGCCGGGCTGGAGGACCACTTCTGCGGCAAGCTGCTCGGCGTGCCGATGGGCTGCGACATCTGCTACACCAACCATGCCGAGGCCGACCAGGACGACATGGACGTGCTGCTGACCCTGCTCGGCACCGCCGGGATCAACTTCATCATGGGCATCCCCGGCTCCGACGACGTGATGCTCAACTACCAGACCACCTCGTTCCACGATGCGCTGTACGCGCGCCAGGCGCTGGGCCTGCGCCCGGCGCCGGAGTTCGAGGCCTGGCTGGAGCGGCTGGACATCCTGCGCCTGGACAACGGCCGCTTCCGCCTCGGCCACGAGCCGCCGGCCGCGTTCCGGCGCGCGCTGGCGCAACTGGGCTGAGCGCGCCGCATATGCACGACGACAGCGAACGCTCCTCCCGCGCCGATCCCTGGGCCGCGCTGCGCCGGCTGACCCCGGCGCGCATCGCTCTGGGCCGCACCGGGACCAGCCTGCCGACCGCGGCGCAGCTGGATTTCCAGTTCGCGCATGCGCAGGCGCGCGACGCGGTGCACCTGCGCTTCGATCCGGCGCCGCTGGCCACGGCGCTGGACGCACGCGGTCGCGTGCACCTCGCCCTGCGCAGCGCCGCGGCCGACCGTCACCTCTACCTGCAGCGCCCCGACCTGGGCCGCCGGCTGAGCGAGGACGCCGCCGGCGAACTGCGCGGCCACGTCGCGCTGCAGCGCCGTGGCTACGACCTGGCCTTGGTGGTGGCCGACGGCCTGTCGGCGCTGGCGGTGCACCGCCACGCCACGCCGATGCTGGAACGCATCGACGCGCTGGCCGCAGCCGAGGGCTGGACCCTGGCGCCGGTGGCGCTGGTCGAACAGGGCCGCGTGGCGATCGGCGACGAGATCGGCGAACTGCTGGACGCGAGGATGAGCGTGGTGCTGATCGGCGAGCGCCCCGGCCTCAGTTCGCCGGACAGCCTCGGCCTGTACTTCACCTACGCCCCGCGCGTGGGCCTCAACGACGCCTGCCGCAACTGCATCTCCAATGTGCGCGAGGCCGGCCTGAGCTATGCGCAGGCCGCGCACAAGCTGGGCTACCTGATGCGCGAGGCATGCCGGCGGCAACTGTCCGGCGTGCAGCTGAAGGACCAGGCCGACACGCCCGCGCTGGCGGCCGCAGACGACACAGCGCGCAAGCCGCTGGGCAATTTCCTGATCCCGGAGTGAGCTGGGTCCTGCCCGTCCGCGCGGCGGGCCGCAGCGGCGCAGGCGCGTCGGTGCTGGCGCAAGCGGCGGCCTAGGCCAGCGTCGGCGCTGCTGCGGCCCGCTTCGGCAACGCGCACGCATCGGCGCTGCCGACGTCAGCGCCATCATCCGGAAAATGCCTGACACCGTGTCAGGCGTCGCGCAGCGCCGTGGCGCAACGCAGCAGCCCGCGCGGGCGGCGCGCGACACCGCGGACTGACCTGGGATGCGGTTCCGGCCAGGCACTGCAACCGATCACGCGAGCCACGCCGCCGACGAAGGCGCCAACGCCCGCCTTCCCTGCAAAACGTGATCGCTCCGCCACAACCGGCATTTGGCTGCGGCATCGAACGGCAACGCGTCCCGGCGCGCCTAGCATTCGCGCCGGCCACGCCATGGCCACCGATCGCCACCCTGCGGCCACCGGATGACACCGGTATCAATCGACCGTCGACGACGCCGTGCAGCCGTGGCGCAGGGCCCACCACAACCGAGAGAGAGCACATGCCATGACCGCATCGCGCTGGTTCCAGATTCCCGCCACCCTCGCCCTGGCCGGCGGCGTCATCGCCACCGCCTGGGCGCTGACCGGTACCGCCTCCCGGCCGCAGCTGACCAGTGCGGAGGCGGCCAACCAGACCATCGCCAAGCACCTGGCCCAGGCTGGCAGCATCGGTGCACTGACGACCGACAACTGGAATCCCAGCGCCGGCGTCGCCCTGCTCACCGCCGACTACGCGGTCGCCGCCGACGGCTCCACCCGCTACCGCAGCGTGCAGGCCGCGGTCGATGCCGCGGTCGCGGCCGGCGGCAGCATGCGCCGCTACATCAGCGTCAAGCCCGGCACCTACAAGGAAGTGGTGTGCGTGCCCGCGGCGGCGCCGCCGATCACCCTGTTCGGCCTGGGCAGCGCGCCGGCCGCCACCACCATCAGCTTCGGCAACGCCAACCCGACGCCGAAACCGAGCGGCAGCGCCACCCATCCCTGCGCCAGCAACGCCTCCAGCACTACGATCGGCACCTCCGACAGCGGCACCGTCACCGTGCGCGCTGCGCAGTTCCAGGCGCGCAACCTGGCCATCGTCAACAGCTACGTCGAGGACACCTACGCCAGCAGCAACCAGTCGGCGGTGGCGCTGGCGCTGCGCGGCGACAAGGCGGTGCTGGAGAACGTGGCGCTCACCGGCAACCAGGACACCTTGCTGGTCAGCGCCGGCAGCGCCAACACGGTGATCCGGGCGTTCTTCAAGGGCGGCAGCATCGAGGGCGACACCGACTTCATCTTCGGCTCCGGCGTGGCCGTGTTCTCCGGCAGCACGATCCGCTACACCGCCGCGCGCCGCGGCGCCGGCAACGGCGGGGTGATCTTCGCCCCCAGCACCCGCCCCGGCAGCGGCTACGGCTTCCTGGCCGTGGCCAGCACCTTCGACGCGGTCGGCGGCCCGTCGGCGAACACGGTGTACCTGGGCCGCGCCTGGGACGAGAGCGTCGGCAGCCTGTCCAACTACGTCAACGGCAGCTCGCCCAACGGCAAGGTGGTGATCCGCGAGTCCAGCCTGGGCGCGCACATCCGCAAGAGCGCGCCATGGAACGCGTCCACGGTCGGCCGGCCGTACTGCAGCAGCGGCTGCACCCAGTCGGCCAACCGCTTCTACGAATACGCCAACAGCGGCGCCGGCAGCGCCGACTAGGGCGCGCCGCCGCTCCAGGAGCGCATCGCGCCGCTTGCGCGCGGGCACGGCACCAGCAAGCCGGCGGGAAACGCACCTGCGTCGGCACCCGCGATGCCATGGCCCCGGGCGCGCGCAGGAGCGGCGCTGCGGATGGGTCCGGCGCTCAGCCCAGGCCGGCCCACCAGGCGCGCCACAGCGTGGCCATCGCGCTCGGCGGCTTGCGCACGGCGCGGGCCTGCTGCGCGATCCGCGCACGCGCCAGCGCCGACACGATGCGCCGCGGCCGCGGCCCGTGCACGCGCCGCGGCCAGCGTTGCAGCAAGGCCTGCGCCCAGCGCTGCTGCGCCTGCGCCTCGTCGCCGCCGCGCAGCGACAGCGGCACCGCGGCGATGCCGGCGTCGGCCAGGCGCTGCGCCAGCACCTGCGTGGCCAGCGCCGCCGCCGCGTCGCGCTGGCCCTCGAACACGGCGCATTCGACCTGCGCCGCGGCCAGCGCGAACGCCTCCAGGCGCTCGTAGGCATGCGCCGGATCGGCCGCGGCCGCGCGCGAGGCGAGCAGCCCCGGCAAGGCCTCGGCCAGCTGCGCCCACGGCGCGGCGACCGGCTCCAGCACCCGTCCCAGCGGATGCCGCGAGCGTTGTCCGGCCCAGCTGCGCAATTCCTCGCCCCACCACGCCAGCTTGGCGTCGGCCGGCAGCGGATCGCCGGCGATGTTGAGGATGTCGTCGAATTCCTGCAGCAGCGCGAACCAGGCCACGGTGCGCGTGCGCTGCGGCGCCGGCACGAAGGTCTCGGCCACCGCCCATTCCGGCCAGCGGCTACGCCATTTGTCGAGGAAGGCATCCAGGGCGGAGGTGCTGCTCATGCGATCGGGAATTCCGGAAGGTCAGGGACGCTGCGCCGCGCCGGGCCAGGCGTGCGCATCGAGCAGGTCGGCCGGCGCGGCGACCAGCGCATCGGCGCGCCAGGCCAGCGGGTCCTCGCCGTCCAGGCGATAGCCCCACAGCACCGCCACCGAGGCCATGCCGGCGGCGCGCGCGGCGAGGATGTCGCGTTCGTCGTCGCCGACGTAGGCGACCTGCGCCGGCGGCACGTCGATGCGCTGCGCGGCCACCTGCAGCGGCAGCGGGTGCGGCTTGCGCTCGGCCAGGGTATCGCCGCCGATCAGCACCGCGCAGCGCCGTTCCCAGCCCAGCTGCGGCAGGATCAGCCGCGCCAGGTATTCGGGCTTGTTGGTGACGATGCCCCACACGCAGCCGGCGTCCTCCAGCCGCTGCAGCAAGGCGGCGATACCGTCGAACGGCTGCGAATGCCGGCCGATCAGCGTTTCGTAATGGCGCAGGAAATCGGGAATCAGCGCATCGCGCGCAGCGCCCGGCAGCTCGGGAAACGCCACGCCCAGCATCGCCCGCGAGCCCTTGGACACCACCGGACGCAGCTGCTCCAGGCTCAGCGGGTCGGCGCCATGCTCGGCGCGCAGCGCATTGGCCGCGGCCAGCAGATCCGGCGCACTGTCCAGCAGCGTGCCGTCCAGGTCGAACAGCACCGCGCGCGGGAAATTCCGGGATGCCCCGGCCTGCGGCGGCTGGGCGAAGCCCATCACGCGCACGCGCGCCCGCTGTTGCCAATCCCCAATCCCCAATCCCGAATCACGGCTTCACCGCACACGCCAGGTAATTCACCTCGGTGCGCGTGGACAGCCGCGCGCGGTTGCGCCACGGCTCGTACAGCATGCCGCTGACGTCGTGCAGCTGCAGCTCGGCCTGGCGCAGCCAGGCCGCCAGCTCGGCCGGCTTGATGAAGTCCTGGTAGCGGTGGGTGCCGGTGGGCAGCAGCCGCGCCACGTATTCGGCGCCGACGATGGCCAGCGCGAACGCGGCCGGGGTGCGGTTGAGGGTGGACAGGAACAGCTGGCCGCCGGGCTTGAGCAGGGTCGCGCAGGCGCGCACGATCGCCGCCGGATCGGGCACGTGTTCGAGCATCTCCATGCAGGTGATCGCGTCGAAGCTGCCCGGGCGCTCGGCGGCCAGGTCCTCGACCGACTGCACGCGGTAGTCGACCTCCACGCCGGATTCGAACTGGTGCAGCCGCGCCACCTTGACCAGCTCCGGCGACAGGTCGATCGCGGTGACCTGCGCGCCCTCCTTGGCCAGCGCCTCGCTGAGCAGGCCGCCGCCGCAGCCCACGTCGAGCACGCTGGCGCCGCGCAGCGGCACGCGCTCGGCGACGTAGCGCAGGCGCACCGGGTTCAGCGCGTGCAGCGGTTTCTGCGGGCCGTCGGCGTCCCACCAGCGGGTGGCCAGCGCGCCGAACTTGTCCAGTTCGGCCTGATCGAAGTTGGCGGTTGGATTGGGAGCGGAAGCGGTCATGGCGGCATCTCGGTTGGGCCGCGCGCGGATCGCGGCACGGCAGTGAAGCGGATCAGGCGTGCACGCTGCGGATGCGCTCGCGCCACTGCCGCGCGTTGGCGACCAGCGCGTCGGCGTCCATGTCCACCAGCATGCGCTGCTCGAGCTTGCGCTGGCCGGCGATCCACACGTCGCTGACCTGCTGCCGGCCGGCCGCGTAGACCAGCTGCGACAGCACGTTGTGCAGCGGCTGGGTCTCCAGCGCCGACAGGTCCACGCAGATCAGGTCGGCCTGCTTGCCGACCTCGATCGAGCCGATCTTCTCGCCGAAGCCCAGCGCGCGCGCGCCGCCCAGGGTGGCCGCGCGCAGCGTGCTGGCCGCGTCCAGCGCGGTGGCGTCGTTGGCCACCGCCTTGGCCAGGATCGCCGCGGTGCGGTTCTCGCTGAACATGTCCAGGTCGTTGTTGCTGGCGCAGCCGTCGGTGCCGATCGCCAGGTTCACGCCCGCGCGCTGCAAGGCGCAGGCCGGGCAGAACCCGGAGGCGAGCTTGAGGTTGGATTCGGGGCAATGCACCACGCTGACCCCGCGCTCGGCGCACAGGTGGATCTCCGCGTCGGTGAGCTGGGTCATGTGCACCGCGATCAGGCGGTCGTTGACCAGGCCGAGCCGGTCCAGCCGCGCCAGCGGGCGCTGGCCGTACTGCTTGAGCGAGTCGGCGATCTCCTGCGCGGTCTCGTGGGTGTGCAGGTGCACCGGCACGTCGAGCTGGTCGGACAGCATGCGCACGCGCTCGAAGTTGGCGTCGTTGACCGTGTAAGGCGCATGCGGGGCGAAGGCGATGCCGATCAGCGGATCGTCGCGCCACTGGTCGTGCACCTCGCAGGCGCGTTCGAAGTACTCGTCGGAGGTCTTGGCCCAGGCGGTCGGGAAATCGATGATCACCGTGCCGACCCGCGCGCGGAAGCCGTGCTGCTTGTACACCGCGGCCTGCACGTCGGAGAAGAAGTAGTTCTCGTTGGCGCAGGTGGTGCCGCCGCGCAGCATCTCGGCGATCGCCAGCGCGGTGCCGTCGGCGACGAACTCCGGGCCGATCACCGCGGTCTCCACCGGCCAGATGTGCTGCTGCAGCCACACCATCAGCGGCAGGTCGTCGGCGATGCCGCGCAGCAGGGTCATCGGGTTGTGGGTGTGCGCGTTGACCAGGCCCGGCAGCAGCGCCGCGTCCGGGCGCGACACCGTGCGCGCGGCGGCGAAGCGCGCCTGCGCCTCGGCGCGCGGCAGCACCGCGACGATCTCGCTGCCGCGCACCGCCACCGCGTGGTCCTCCAGCACCACCGCGTGCGGCTCGATCGGGACCACGTAGCCGGCTTCGATCAGCAGGTCGCAGGATTCGGGAATGGAGGTCATCGCAAGCGCTCTGGAAAAGGAAGGATCAGGTTGCCGCCTGGGCCTGGCCGATGCGGCGCCGGTACACGCGCATCACCACCCACTGCAGCACGAACACCGCCACGAAACCCAATCGCCCCAGCATGGGTGCGACCATCGCCAGCGGAATGCACAGCGCGAACACCACCGGCGCGACCGCCACGCGCAGCGTCATCGCCCGCGCCTGCAGCGCGCCCAGCCGCTGCGCCAGGCCTTCCTTGCGCACCGCGTAGGCATGCAGCAGGTAGGCGGCCAGGCCGATCGCGGCCAGATGCGCGCAATACACCGCGAACGCCTCGTGGCTGCCGAAGTAGTCCGAATACAGCGCGGTGGAAAACGGCAGCAGGCCGATCAGCAGCAACTGCAGCACGTTGAGCCAGATCAGCCGGTCGTCGAACTGGCGGATATGCCGGCACAGCTGCAGGTGCGACTTCCAGAACAGCGCGGTTACCAGGAAGCTCACCGCGAACCCGATGAACAGCGGCAACATCCGGTGCAGCGCGGCCAGGATGCCGCCGGCGGCCTCGACCTCGGCATGCCCCGGCACCTTGATCTCCACCGCCAGCAGGGTGATGGCGATGGCGAACACCGCGTCGCTGAAGAACACGACCCGGTCGTGCGGGTATCTGCTGTCGGCGCTGTCGGCGTGGCTGGTCGTCACGGAAATTCCTGGAAGCGGGGTCGGCCGGCACCGCCCCGCGGCGATCCGGCATTGCGATGCCTGGCCGCCGCACGCCAGCGCGCGGGCACGCCCGCGGCCGGCTGCGGCCGCGGGCGCGTCGGCTTACTTGACGCGCGAGAAGTACTCGCCCGAGCGCGTATCGACCTTGATGATTTCGTCCTGGCCGACGAACAGCGGCACCCGCACCACCGCGCCGGTTTCCAGCGTGGCCGGCTTGCCGCCGCCGCCGGAGGTGTCGCCGCGCACGCCGGGGTCGGTCTCGACGATCTTCAGTTCGACGAAGTTCGGCGGGGTGACCTGGATCGGGGTGCCGTTCCACAGCGTCACCACGCAATCCTCCTCGCCCTTGATCCACTTGGCGGCGTCGCCGACGCCGACCTTGTCGGCCTGCACCTGCTCGAAGGTTTCCTGCTGCATGAAATGCCAGTATTCGCCGTCGGTGTACAGGTACTGCATGTTGGTGTCGACCACGTCGGCCGCTTCCACGCTGTCGGTCGCCTTCATGGTCATTTCGACCACGCGCCCGGACTTGATGAAGCGGTACTTGATGCGGGTAAAGGCCTGGCCCTTGCCCGGCTTCACGTATTCGGTCTCGGTGATGATCGCGGGTTCGTTGTTGACCAGGATCTTCATCCCGGTCTTGACGTCGTTCATGCCGTAGCTGGCCATCTGAAACTCCTCGGGTAAGGCAAACCCGCCGCGTTCGGCGGCCGGCCGGATAGAATGGAAAGCCCCGCCGCAACCGGCGGGCACTCGTTTTATGACCGCATATGATAACCGCAGCCCCCCGCCCGATGCAGCCGTCCCCGTCCCCCGCCGTTCTGGCCCCGCCGCGCTGGCAGCAGCTGTGGCGCGATGCGGTGCGCGACCCGCGAGAGTTGCTGGCGCTGCTCGGGCTGGACCCGCAGGCGCTCGGCGTCTCCGAACAGGCTGCGACGCAGTTCGCGCTGCGCGTGCCGCACGGCTTCGTGGCGCGCATGCGCCACGGCGACCCGCACGACCCGCTGCTGCGCCAGGTGCTGCCCATCGACGCCGAACTGCGCCGGGTACCGGGCTTCGCGCTGGACGCGGTCGGCGATGCGGCGGCCAAGAAGGCCGACGGGGTGATCCAGAAATACCGCGGCCGCGCGCTGCTGGTGGCCACCGGCAGCTGCGCGGTGCACTGCCGCTACTGCTTCCGCCGCCACTTCCCGTATGCCGAGGAAACCGCGGCGCGCGACGGCTGGCGCGAGGCGGTGGCGGCGATCGCCGCCGACCCGGACATCGACGAGGTGATCCTGTCCGGCGGCGACCCGCTGTCGCTGGCCACGCCCAAGCTGGCCGAACTGACCGATGCGCTGGCGGCGATCCCGCAGCTCAAGCGCCTGCGCATCCACAGCCGCCTGCCGGTGGTGCTGCCCGAGCGCGTCGACGCGCCGCTGCTGGCCTGGCTGCGCGGCCTGCCGTGGCCGCTGGCGTTCGTGATCCACGCCAACCACGCCAACGAATTCGACGCCGGGGTGGACGCCGCGCTGGCGCAGCTGCGCGGCGCCGGCGCGCAGCTGCTGAACCAGGCGGTGCTGCTGCGCGGGGTCAACGACAGCGTCGAGGCGCTGGCCGCGCTGAGCGAGCGCAGCTTCGCCGCCGGCGTGCTGCCGTATTACCTGCACCAGCTGGACCGGGTCGAGGGCGTGGCCCATTTCGAAGTGGACGACGCCACCGCGCGCGCGCTGCACCAGGCCCTGGCCGCGCGGCTGTCCGGCTATCTGGTGCCGAAGCTGGTGCGCGAGATCCCTGGCGACACCGGCAAGCGCGCGCTCTGAAGAGCTGGGATTCGGGATTGGGGATTGGGGATTCGGAAAAGCGAAAGGCGGGATGCCCCCCCATTCGCCGGCGCTTCGCCAAAGACGCCATTTGCGCCCTTTTAGTACATCGCGCACCGGGACTCGCTTTTCCGAATCCCCAATCCCCAATCCCCAATCCCCAATCCCGGCTCTTCAGCTAGTCTGCACCGCAATGCTAGCGCTACCAAAGGGAGACCTCGATGCATGCCTTGACCAAGACCTGGCGCCGCCGGCAATGCCGTCTCGGACTCATGGCGCTGCTTGCCGCGGCCGCCACCGCAACGTTCGCGGCTGAGCCGCCAGCGGCCGCCGGCTCCAACCCGATCGTCCGCGACCGGTTCACCGCCGACCCCGCGCCGCTGGTGGTCGGCGACACGCTGTATCTGTACGTCGGCCACGACGAGGCGCAGCGCGACGAGATGTTCACCATGCGCGAGTGGCTGGTGTATTCGACCAAGGACATGAAGACCTGGACCGCGCACGCGCCGATCATGCACGTCAGCGATTTCAAGTGGGCCAAGCAGGATGCGTGGGCCTCGCAGGCCATCGCGAAGAACGGCAAGTTCTACTTCTACGCCGCGGTGGAGCACGATGCCACGCATCCGGGCAAGGCGATCGCGGTCGCGGTCGCGGACACGCCGACCGGTCCGTTCGTGGACGCCCGCGGCTCGGCCCTGATCAGCAACGAGATGACGCCCAAGGGCACGCACAGCTGGGAAGACATCGACCCGACCGTGCTGACCGACGCCGACGGCAGCACCTGGATCGCCTGGGGCAATCGCCAGTGCTACCTGGCCAGGCTCAAGCCGAACATGATCGAACTCGACGGCCCGATCCGCGAGATCACCCCGCCGCATTTCGAGGAAGGTCCCTGGCTGCACAAGCGCGGCGACCTGTACTACCTGAGCTACGCCTCGCTGGACCGCGCCACGCAACGCGACGAGCACGTGTCCTACGCGACCGCGCCGGCCATCACTGGGCCGTGGACCTATCGCGGCGAACTGACCGGCTCGGGCAAGTACAGCTTCACCATCCACCCGGGCATCGTCGAGTTCAAGGGCCACTGGTACCTGTTCCTGCACAACGCGACCCTGGCGATCGGCGACTTGAACGGCGCCATCGGCCGGCGCGCGGTGACGGTCGAATACCTGCATTACAACCCGGACGGAACGATGCGACCGGTGCGGCAGACCGAGGCCGGGGTGTCGGTTCCCGATATGGCGCGGTGAGGCTGGAGCGGCGACTGATCGGGCCGTCAGACATACTCCGGCCCTGCCACCGCCGATCTGCCTTTGTGTAGGAGCGGCTTCAGCCGCGACAGGCGTTACCGGTAACGCCTGTCGCGGCTGAAGCCGCTCCTACAAAAACAAGTGCAACCCCGCGCATCGACGCCCCGCCTAGCCGCGCGGCGCGCCCTCGTTGGCCAGCAACTGGCGGAATTCGCTGGCGCTGAGCGGGTGGCTGAGCCAGAAGCCCTGCCCCAGTTCGCAGCCGCGCTCGCGCAGCAGCTCGAACTGCACTTCCTGCTCGATGCCCTCGGCGACCACGGTGATGCCCAGCGAATGCGCCATGGCGATGATCGCGGTGGTCAGCGCCAGGTCGTCGGGGTCGCGCTGCAGGTCGGCGACGAAGCTCTTGTCGATCTTGACCCCGTCCACCGGCACCTGGCGCAGGTGGCTCAGGCCGGAGAAGCCGGTACCGAAATCGTCCAGCCAGACCTTGACCCCGGTGCGGTGCAGCCGCGCCAGCATGCTGGCCGCCTGCAGCTCGTCGCCGATCACCGCGGTCTCGGTCAGCTCCAGGTGCAGCTGCGCCGCCGGCAGCCCGGATTCGCGCAGGCAGTCGGCGACGATTTCCGGCAGGTCGCCGCTGCGCAGCTGCCGCGGCGACACGTTGACCGACACGAACAGGTCGCGGCTGCCGTCGAAGCGCTGCCACTGCGTGGCCTCGTGGCAGGCGGCGCGCAGCACCTTGGGGCCGATGCTCTCGATCAGCCCGCTCTGCTCGGCCACGTCGATGAACACCGTCGGCGAGATCGTGCCCAGCGCCGGGTGCTGCCAGCGCAGCAGCACTTCCACGCCGACCATGCGCCGGTCCAGGGTGCGGAAGATCGGCTGGTACACCAGCTTCAGTTCGCCGCGGTCCCAGGCGCCGCGCAACTCGTGCTCCATGTGCACGCGCCGCTCCACCGCGTAGTCCATCGCGCGGCTGTAGAAGCGGTGGCAGTTCTTGCCGGCCAGCTTGGCCTGGTACATCGCGATGTCGCCGTTCTTCAGCAGCGCCGAGGCGTCCTCGGCATCGCCGGGATACACGGTGATGCCGATCGAGGTGCCCATGAACACCTCGCGGTCCTGGATCCGCAGCGGCTCGCGCAGCTCCTGCACCAGGCGCTCGGCCAGGCCGGTGGCGACCTGCACCACGTGCTCGTCCTCGACCAGGATCACGAACTCGTCGCCGCCGAAGCGCGCCAGCAACGCGTCGTGCCCGCCCAGCTGGTCCACCGCCAGCTGGATGCGCCGCGCGAACTGCAGCAGCGCCTCGTCGCCGGCCTCGTGGCCGAGGGTGTCGTTGATCCGCTTGAAGTCGTCGATGTCGGCGAACAGCAGCGCCAGGCGCCGGTGCGAGGCGCGCGCGGACAGCATGCGGTGGTCCAGCGCTTCGCGGAACGCGAGCCGGTTGGTCAGCCCGGTCAAGGCGTCGGTATAGGCCATGTGGCGCACGTCGCGGTCGTGGCGCGCGATCGCCTCGCTCATGCGCCCGAACGCGCGCAGCAGTTCGCTGACCTCGTCGCGGCGGCCGCTGTCGCGGCGCTCCACCACGTAGTCGCCGGCCTCGATCTGGCGCGCGGCCGCGGCCAGCCAGCGGATCGGCGCCACCAGCGTGCGCTGCACGTAGATCGCCACCATCACCGCGGTCAAGCCCAGCGCCGCCAGCAGCAGCAACAGCCAGCCCAGGTGGCGCTTGCCCAGCGCGTCCAGGCGCTGGGCCAGGTTCTCGCCGGCCTTGCGCTCGTAGACCAGCGCCCGCGTCCAGGACATGCCCACGCGCACCCCGCCCACGCGCTGGTCGCCGATCATGATCGGCATCGACACGTCCAGGATCTCGTCGGATTCCTGCGCCAGCAGGCCGTTGGCCTTGATCGCCGCATCGGCCATCGGGCCGCGCATGCGCTGGCCGTAGCCTGGCAGATCGTCGCTGCCGTCGTGGATCAGGCGCCCGTCCGCGTCGTACACCAGCACGTAGGCCACCGCCACGTAGCCCAGCGCCGCGCGCACCTGGGTGCCGATCGCGTCCAGGTCCGAGTAGTACACCGGATTGGCCAGCGAATCGGACAGCTGCCGCGCCAGGGTCTCGCCGCGGGTGCGCATGCTGCGGTCGAACAGGCCATGGATCACGTTGCCGCTGAGCGTGCGCACCTCGTTCTGCATCGCCGCCTGCCGCTCCAGCATCAGCGCCAGGATCGCCATGATCAGCAACGCGGCAACGCCCATCGCCAGCAGGAACCTGGCCTGCAGTCCGAAACGCAGCGTCTTCATTCGACTTCCAGCTTGACCCGCGCAACGCCGGCACGCAGCTGGTCCAGCCGCTTCTGCGAGGCCGGATCCAGCGGATAGAAGCCGGAGGTGCCGAAGAACTTGCGCAGCGCGGCGCGGCCCTGCGGGTCGTCGGCGGCCTCCAGCAGTACCTCGCGCAGGCGCGCCTCCACCGGCGGCGCCAGGTCGCTGCGCACCATCTCCACCGCGCGCGGGAACGGCTCGCTGCGGTAGATCACCCGGAAATCGCGGCGGAACGCCGGCGGCACGCGGCGGTCGTCGTCCCAGTCAAGATTGCTCAACGCGCCGCAGTCCACCAGGTGCTTGTGCACGTAGGAGGCGATGTTGAGTTCCGAGCGCGCGAACACGTAGCCGACCGTGTTCGCCGAGGCCTGGTCCTTCGGCGAGAGCAGGATCTCCGGACGCAGGTCGTGCTCGAACAGGGTCATCATCGGCACCAGGTAGGCGCTGGTGGACAAGGTGCTCTGCAATGCCAGGGTGCGGCCCTGCAGGTCGTGCAGGGTATGCAGCGGGCCGTCGCGGCGCACGAAGAACACGGTGTGGTACTCGCGCACGCCGCTGCGCTCGGTCAGCAACAGCGGCCGCACCCCGCCGCGCTGCTGCAGCGCCATCGCGGTGGCCGCGGTCTCGGTGACCCAGTCGACGCGGCCGCGGCGCAGGTAGCTGCTCATCTGCTGGCTGTCGCGCGCCATCAGGATCTGCCCGGAGGTGATGCCGACATCGCGCATGCGCGGCACCACGTAGTCCAGCAACGGCTTCAGCTGTTCGTAGTGGGCCTTGGGGTTGTCGCTGATGCGGCCGAGCACCAGCACCGACGGGCGTGCGTGCACAACCGCGGGCCAGCAGATCGCCAGCGCCAGCCACACCATGACGACACGCCACCGCGAAATTCGCAAACCGCATTCCCCAATATTGAGCCATAAGCCTAGCCGAAAGCGTCAGCCGGCGACAGCTGTCGACGCGGGGATTGGGGATTTGGGATTGGGGATTCGTAGCGGGCATGGCGCGGCAAGGAAAGAAACGTCCCGTGTGCCACGACGAGCGAGCCGCCGCCGATGATTCGGAACTCTGCCTTGCCGAGTCCCGGTCCTGCGTCACGAAGCTAACTGCGCGCCTGTCCCGCCAGCCGCGCCATGCGCTGCGCATCGGACAGGATGCCGCGCAGCAGCCGCACTTCCTGTTCGGTCAGCGCGTTGCGCAGGAACAGCCGGCGCAGCTTGCGCATCGCCGAATCCGGCGCGCGGCCCTTGTGGAAATCGATGTCGTCCAGGGTATCGGCCAACTGCCCGAACAGGCCTTCCAGTTGCGCATGGCTGGCCGCGGCCTCGCGGAAGCCGGGTTCCGGCGCGGGCGCCGGTTCCGTGCCGCGCAGCTGCGCCAGGCGCAGTTCGTAGGCCAGCACCTGCACCGCCGCGGCCAGGTTGAGCGAACTGAACGCCGGATCGGAGGGGATGTGCACCGCCGCATGGCACAGCTGCAGTTCCTCGTTGGTCAGGCCGGTGCGTTCGCGGCCGAACACCAGCGCCACCTCGGCCTGCTCCGCGGCGGCGGCGACCAGCCGCTGCGCGCCGTCGGCCGGCAGCAGCTCCTCCAGCGACACCCGCCGGCTGCGCGCGGTGCAGCCGAGCACAAGCTGGCAGTCGGCCACCGCCTCGGCCAGGGTCGCCAGCACCGGCGCCTGCTGCAGCACGTCCTCGGCGCCGGCCGAGCGCCGGTAGCCGTCCTCGTCGAGCGCGCGCTCCGGCGCCACCAGCACCAGCCGCGCCTGGCCCATGGTCTTCATCGCCCGCGCCGCCGCCCCGATGTTGCCGGGGTGCTGGGTACCGACCAGGACGAAGCGGATGCGGGAGGAAACGGTCATGGCAGGAAAGATGCGGAGCGAACGGGGCGTAGATGGTAAACTGTGCGGCCGGCCTTCGCGCCGGACTGTTCTTTTCCTCCGCCAGATCCTTCTCCGCCCGCTCGGGAGCCGTTGCCATGCAAAAACCCGCCGTCACCGTCATGGTCAAGGCCGCCCGCCTCGCCGGCAATGTGCTGTTGCGCCATATCAACCGGCTGGAAGCGCTGAACGTGGTGCAGAAGGACCGCATGGACTACGCCAGCGAAGTCGATGCCGACGCGGAGAAGGTGATCGTCAAGGAACTGCGCCGCGCCTATCCCGACTACGGGGTGATGGGCGAGGAAGGCGGCGTGCAGGGCGGCGGCCGCTACATGTGGGTGATCGACCCGCTCGACGGCACCAGCAACTACCTGCGCGGCTTCCCGCACTACTGCGTGTCGATCGCCCTGGTCGAGAACGGCGAGCCGATCGACGCGGTGATCTTCGATCCGCTGCGCAACGAGCTGTTCACCGCCAGCCGCGGCAACGGCGCGGTGCTCAACGACCGCCGCATCCGCGTCAGCGAGCGCAAGGAACTGAACGGGGCGATGGTCAACACCGGCTTCGCCCCGCGCGAGCGCAAGCGCACCAGCGCCCAGCTCAAGTGCGTGGACGCGCTGATGGTGCAGGCCGAGGACATCCGCCGCACCGGCTCGGCCGCCCTGGACCTGGCCTACGTGGCCTGCGGCCGCACCGACGCCTACTTCGAGGCGGGCGTGAAGGCCTGGGACATCGCCGCCGGCGTACTGCTGGTGCGCGAGGCCGGCGGCCGCATCACCGACTTCAAGGGCGCCACCCCGGGCCGCATCGACGACCGCGGCGCCCCGCAGTTCCAGATCGTGGCCGGCAACATCAAGGTCAGCGAGGCGCTGCAGAAGCTGATCGTCAATACGGGGTATGCGGCGGAGTTCGACGCGAAGTTCTGATGGGGCCGGGATTGGGGAGTCGGGATTGGGGATTCGCAAGAGCGGCACCCCATCGCCGACCTCCCCCTCTTCCCCAAACAAAAAAGCCGCGCATCTGCGCGGCTTTTTTGTTGCGGAACCGGGAACCCGCTTTTGCGAATCCCCAATCCCCAATCCCCAATCCCAGTCCCTCAGGGCCTGCGCGCCAGCGCCTCCACATCCTTGGACTTGGGCAGCAGGTCCTGCTTGGAGACCTGGAACGGGCCGATCGACAGCAGCGGCACCGCCACGATCACCGAGGAGATCACCACGATGACCGCGCCGATCATGTGGGTCAGCGCCAGGCCTTCCATCGAGTTGCCGCCGTACAGGTACAGCGCCAGCGCCGACAGGAAGAACATCACCGCGGTGATCACCGTGCGCGACAGGGTCTGGTTGATCGAGCGGTTCAGCACTTCCAGCGGCTCCACGCGCAGGCTGCGGAAGTTCTCGCGCACGCGGTCGAACACCACGATGATGTCGTTGATCGCAAAGCCCATCACCGACAGCATGCCGGCCAGCACGGTCAGGTCGAACTCGCGGCCGGTGAGCGAGACGTAGGCCACCGTCACCAGCAGGTCGAACAGCGCGGTCAGGCTGGCCACCACCGCGAACTTCCACTCGAAGCGGAACGCGATGTAGATCAGGAAGCCGACCAGCATGAACACGGTCGCGTAGACGCCGTTCAGCGCCAGGTCCTTGCCGACCTGCGGGCCGACGAACTCGCCCGGCTTCACCGTGGCCGGGTTGTCGGCGGTGGTCACCGCCTTGCGCACCTGCTCGGCGAGGTTCTTGGTCACGTCCTCGTTGTTGTGCTCGCCCTGCGGCTGCAGGCGGATCACGATCTCGTTGCCGCTGCCGACGTTCTGCACCTGCGCGTTCTCGAAGCCGGCCGTGGCCAGCTGCTCGCGCACATGGTCGATGTCCACCGGCTTCTGGAAGCTGGTCTGCACCAGCGCACCGCCGGTGAACTCCAGCGCGTAGTTGAAGCCCTTGGCGAAGATCACCCCGAGCGAGGCCACCGCCAGCACCAGCATCAGCACCAGGGTCGGACGCCGCCAGCGCATGAAGTCGATCTTGGTGTCGTTCGGGATCAGATGAAGCGGGAAAATTTTCATGGAGACCTGCTCTTCATAATTTGGACCCCGCCCACGGATGGGCGGGCTCTTGCGAAGGACTCGCAGTTCTTGCCCCGCGCATGGGTGTGCGGGCGCTTGCGAGGGACTCGCATCAGATAGCGACGGACTTGAGCTTCTTGCGGCGGCTGTAGATCAGCGTGGCCAGCGCGCGCGAGACGGTGATCGCGGTGAACATCGAGGCGAAGATGCCGATGATCATGGTCAGCGCGAAGCCCTTCAGCGGACCGGTACCGAACGCATACAGCGCCACGCCGACGATCAGGCCGGTGAGGTTGGCGTCGAGGATGGTGCCGCCCGCCTTCTCGTAGCCGGCGGCGATCGCCGATTTCGGCGGCACGCCCAGCCGCAGCTCCTCGCGGATACGCTCGTTGATCAGCACGTTGGCGTCCACCGACAGGCCCACCGACAAGGCCAGGCCGGCGAAGCCGGGCAAGGTCATGGTGGCGCCGAACAGCGACATCACCGAGACCACGATCAGCAGGTTCATCAGCAGCGCCACCGAGGTGATCGCGCCGAACATGCGGTAGTACACGCCGAAGAACACCAGGGTGAACAGGAACGCGTAGATCACCGCGGTGACGCCGCGCTCGACGTTCTCCGCGCCCAGGCTCGGGCCGATCACGTATTCCTCGACGAAGTCCATCGGCGCGGCCAGCGAGCCGGCGCGCAGCAGCTTGGCCAGGTTCTCGGCCTCGACCTTCTCCAGGCCGGTGGTCTGGAAGTTCTTGCCGAACACGCCGGCGATGCGGGTCGGCGCCAGCGCCTCTTCCTTGACCCGCACGCTGCGCACTTCCTTGCCGTCGACCATGCTCACGGTCGGGATGCGCTCGATGTAGACCACCGACATCAGCTTGCCGGTGTTGGCGCTGGTGTAGTCGAACATGCGCTGGCCGGCGACGTTGTTGAGCGTGACCGCCACCGCCGGCAGGCCGTTCTGGTCGTTGCTGACGGTGGCGTTCACCATCTGGTCGCCGGACACCAGCACGCGCTTGTTCAGCAGCACCGGGGCGCCGCTGTCGCGCAGGCGGTACACCTTGGCCTCCGGCGGGATGTTGCCGGTGCGCACAGCGTCCTCGGCATTGCCCTCGACCACGCCGCGGAACTCCAGCGTGGCGGTGGCGCCGATCATGCGCTTGGCCTCGGCGGTGTCCTGCACGCCCGGCAGCTCGACCACGATGCGGTCCTCGCCCTGGCGCTGGATGATCGGCTCGGCCACGCCGAGCTGGTTGACGCGGTTGCGCAGCGTGGTCAGGTTCTGCTCGATGGCGCCGGCGGCGATCTGCTTGAGCTCGGCGTCGGGGATGCTGACCGTGATGGTCTGCGCGGACACGGCATAGCTCAGCGTCGGCTGCGCCTTGGCCAGCGCGGCACGCGCGGCGTCGGCGTTGGCGCCTTCGCCCAGGCCGACCTGGATGCTGTTGTCGGGACGGCGCTCGACCAGGCGGTAGGCGATGCGGTTGTCGCGCAGCGTGGTGCGGATGTCCTCGGCGAAGGCGTCCAGGCGCTTCTCCAGCGCCGCCTTCTGGTCCACCTGCAGCGCGAAGTGCACGCCGCCGACCAGGTCCAGGCCCAGCACCATCGGCTTGCCGCCGATCGCCGACAGCCACTGCGGCACGGTCGAGGCCAGGTTCAGCGCCACCGTGTAGTTCTCGCCGACCTGCTGGCGCAGGATGTCGTTGGCGCGGGTCTGCGCCTGCAGGCTCGGCAGGCGCACCATCAGGCTATCGCCTTCCTTGGCCACCGACTTGGGGGTGATCCCGGCCGCCTTCAGCTCGGCGCTGACCCGCTCGCGCAGGGCCTCGTCGAGCTGGCCGCCGCGGCTGGCGGTGATCTGTACCGAAGGGTCCTTCTGGTAGACGTTGGGCAGCGCGTACAACGCACTGAACGCCAGCACGATCAGGATGAGGAAGTACTTCCAGCGCGGAAACTCGAGCATTGCAGGACCCCGCACGACGCCACGCCGGCGCCGCGCCTAGCAGTAAGAGAAATGGATCAGGCGGACTTCAGCGTGCCCTTGGGCAGCACGTTGCCGATGGCGCCCTTCTGCACGCGGATGCGCACGTTGTCGGCGATTTCCACGGTGATGAAGTTGTCGCCGATGTCGGTGACCACGCCGGCCACGCCGCCGGAGGTGATGACCTCGTCGCCGCGGCCGAGCTTGTCCAGCATCGACTTGTGCTCCTTCTGCCGCTTCATCTGCGGGCGGATCATCACGAAATACATCACCGCGATCAGGATGATCGGCAGCAGGAACATCTGCATGCCGCCACCGGCGGCGGGAGCGGCGCCGGCGGTCTGCGCCTGGGCCACGGGAATCAGGAAATCGAGCGGGTTCATCGGTGTGTCCTATGGTTTGGGCAGCCCGTCGCCGTTGGGGCACGGACCGCTGTTCTGTCGCCTGGAGGCGGCAAGCAGCCGCCGATTATGCCACGATCTCCCCTGCCCCCCCCCGGAACGGCCGCGGCGGCGCCCTCCCTTCCCCCACCGGGACCATGGCCCCTTCTCGGGGAAAGGTGCCGCGCAGCGGCGGATGAGGGGACGGGCCCAGCCTCGTGTGCTTTCAATGCCCGCGAGGCTTCGCACCGTCCCCTCACCCCAACCCCTCTCCCGGGGGGAGAGGGGCTTCATCCTTGCTCCGACGGGAGCGGGGTCGCTTCCGCTCCGCGCGCCGCATAGAAGGACCGGCGGAACTGGGCGAAGCTGCCGGCGGCGATCGCCGCGCGCATGTCGGCCATCAGTTTCTGGTAGTACCAGAGGTTGTGCAGGGTGCCCAGCATCGGCGCCAGCATCTCGTTGCAGCGGTCCAGGTGGCGCAGGTAGGAACGGGTGTAGCCGCCGCTGCAGGCGTGGCAGCCGCAGCCGGGCTCGATCGGGTCCAGGTCGCGCTCGTAGCGGGCGTTGCGGATGCGCACGGTGCCGAACGAGGTGAAATAGTGGCCGTTGCGCGCGTTGCGGGTCGGCATCACGCAGTCGAACATGTCCACGCCGCGGGCCACGCCCTCGACCAGGTCCTCCGGCCGCCCCACCCCCATCAGGTAGCGCGGGCGGTCGGCCGGCAGGCGCGGATGCAGGTGCTCGAGCATCGCGTTGCGCTCGTGCTCCGGCTCGCCCACCGCCAGCCCGCCGATCGCGTAGCCGTCGAAGCCGATCGCCTGCAGGCCCTCGATCGAGCGCGTGCGCAGCTCCGCGTGCACGCCGCCCTGGACGATGCCGAACAGCGCCGCGTCGTTGCCCAGGCCGTCGTGCGCGTCGCGCGAGCGTTGCGCCCAGCGCAGGCTCAGCTCCATCGAGCGCCGCGCCACGTCCTCGGTGGCCGGATACGGGGTGCACTCGTCGAAGATCATCACGATGTCCGAGTCGAGCACCTTCTGGATGCGCATGCTCTCCTCCGGCCCCAGGAACACCTTGGCGCCGTCGGTCGGCGAGGCGAAGGTCACGCCCTGCTCGCTGATCTTGCGCCGGTGCGCCAGCGAGAACACCTGGAAGCCGCCGGAGTCGGTCAGGATCGGCCCGTCCCAGCGGGCGAAGCCGTGCAGGCCGCCGTGATCGCCGATCACGTCCAGGCCCGGCCGCAGGTACAGGTGGAAGGTGTTGCCGAGGATGATCTGCGCGCCCAGCGCGCGGATCTGCTCGGGCAGCACGCCCTTGACCGAGCCGTAGGTGCCGACCGGCATGAACGCGGGGGTTTCCACCGTGCCGCGCGGAAAGGTCAGGCGGCCGCGGCGCGCGGCGCCGTCGGTGGTGTCGAGCTGGAACTGCAATCGGGACATTAAAAGGCCGGGATTCGGGATTCGGGATTCGGGATTCGGGATTGGCAAAGCGCGCTGGCGGTGACGGAGAGGATTGCTACGAATCCCCAATCCCCAATCCCGAATCACCGCCCCACAACAGCATCGCATCGCCGTAGCTGAAGAAGCGGTAGCGCTGCTCGATCGCGTGCCGATAGGCGGCGAAGATGCGCTCGCGGCCGGCGAAGGCCGAGACCATCATCAGCAGCGTGCTTTCCGGCAGGTGGAAGTTGGTGACCATCGCATCGACGCTGCGGATGCGGTAGCCGGGCAGGATGAAGATCTGCGTCTCGCCGGCGAAGGGATGCAGCTCGCCCTCCCTGGAGGCGCTTTCCAGCGCGCGCACCACCGTGGTCCCGACCGCGATCACGCGGCCGCCGGCGGCGCGCGTGCGCCGCACCTGCTCGACCAGGCTGGCGCCGACGTTGAGCCATTCGCGGTGCATCACGTGCTGGTCCAGCGCCTCCACCCGCACCGGCTGGAAGGTGCCCGCGCCCACGTGCAGGGTGACGTGGCCGAAGCCGATGCCGCGCGCCTGCAGCGCCTCCAGCAACGGCGCATCGAAATGCAGCCCGGCGGTGGGCGCGGCCACCGCGCCGGACTGGCGCGCGAACACGGTCTGGTAGCGCTCGCGGTCGTCCAGCCCCGGCTCGCGGCGGATGTACGGCGGCAACGGCAGCCGCCCGGCCTGCTGCAGCCACGATTCCAGCGTGTCGGGCACGTGGAACTCGAGCACGTAGAACTCGCCGTCGCGGTCCAGCACCTCGGCCTCGCCGCCGGCATCCAGGGCGATGCGCGCGCCGGCCTTGGGCGACTTGCTCACGCCCAGCTGCGCGCGTGCGCGCTGGCCGCCGAGCAGGCGCTCGATCAGGATCTCGACACGGCCGCCGCTGCTCTTTTGCCCGAACAGGCGCGCCGGGATCACCCGGGTGTCGTTGAACACCAGCAGGTCGCCCGGCTGCAGCAGTTGCGGCAGATCGCGCACCTGGCGGTCGGCGAACGCTGACGGTGCCGGCGGCACCAACAGCAGGCGGCTGGCGGAACGTTCGGCCAGCGGCGCCTGCGCGATCAGTTCCTCGGGCAACTCGTAGCGGAAATCGGACTTCTTCAAGGCCGGCGGGTCGTGAACTATGGCCGGGCATTGTAGCTGGAGGGCCGGGATTGGGGATTCGGGAGTGGGGATTCGGTAAAAGCGGAGCCAGGCGCCGCGCTTTTGCGAATCCCCAATCCCGAATGCCGAATCCCCGCCGTTCACCGCTCGAACTTCGTCGACAAGATGATCGACGAGGTCGTGCGCTCCACCCCGTCGACCGCGCCGATGCGGTCGGTCAGCACGTCCATGTCGTTGACGCCGGGCACCACGCCCAGCGCGATCAGGTCGTAGGAGCCGCTGACCGAGTGCAGCACGCGGATCTCGTCGATCTCGCGCAGCGCCTTGACCACCGAGGTCATCTTCTTCGGCAGCACGGTGATCAGGATGTGCGCGCGCAGGTGGCCCTGCTCGAAATCGTCGCGGGTGCGCACGGTGTAGCCGCAGATCACGCCCTCGCGCTCCAGCCGCTCGATCCGGCTCTGCACGGTGGTGCGCGACAGGCCGAGCTTGCGGGCGATCTGCGCGGTGGAGGCGCGGGCGTCCTCGCGCAGCAGCGAGAGCAGGCGTTCGTCGGAGGAGGTGATCTTCATGCGCGGCCAAATTTCGTCGAATCGACGAAATTATCCGATTTCCTGCACAAATCAACTCTGCCAACCGACGATCCGGTCCCGATAATAGAAGGTCTATCGATGAACGACCCGCCTCCAGGAGATCCCGCATGACCGTACTCGGCCCCCTCGCCCCGCTGCGCGCCCATGCCGGCGAACGCCTGACCGCCGGCCTGGACGATGCCGGCATCGAACGCCTGGCCGCCTCGCATCCGCAGCTGGGCGCCGCGATCGCCGCCGCCGCGGCCGAATACGCGCGCCTGGCGCCGGAGTTCGCCGACCTGCTGGAACTGGACGAGAGCGAGCAGATCCGCACGCTGCAGGCCGGCTTCGTCAATTTCTACGCCGACGACGCGGTGACCCCGTACGTGGCGCTGGCCGCGCGCGGGCCGTGGGTGGTCACGCTGAAGGGCGCGGTGCTGTACGACGCCGGCGGCTACGGCATGCTCGGCTTCGGCCACACCCCGGACCCGGTGCTGGAGGCGATGGCACGGCCGCAGGCGATGGCCAACGTGATGACCCCGAGCCTGTCGCAGCTGCGCTTCGACCGCGCGCTGCGCGCCGAGATCGGCCAGCAGCGCGGCGGCTGTCCTTACAGCAAGTTCATGTGCCTCAACTCCGGTTCCGAAGCGGTGGGCCTGGCCGCGCGCATCGCCGACATCAACGCCAAGCTGCAGACCGACCCGGGCGCGCGCCATGCCGGCGCGAAGATCAAGCGCATCGTGGTCAAGGGCAGCTTCCACGGCCGCACCGACCGGCCGGGGCTGTATTCCGATTCCAGCCGCAAGGCCTACGTGCAGCACCTGGCCAGCTATCGCGGCGAGGACTCGGTGATCGCGATCGCGCCCTACGACGTGGACGCGCTGCGCCGCGCGTTCGCCGATGCCGAGCACAACGGCTGGTTCGTCGAGGCGGTGTTCCTGGAGCCGGTGATGGGCGAAGGCGATCCGGGCCGCGCGCTGCCGCCGGCGTTCTACGCCGCCGCGCGCGAACTGACCCGCGCCCACGGCAGCCTGCTGCTGGTCGATTCGATCCAGGCCGGACTGCGCGCCCACGGCGTGCTGTCGGTGGTGGACTATCCCGGCTTCGAGCAGCTCGATCCGCCGGACATGGAAACCTATTCCAAGGCGCTCAACGCCGCGCAGTTCCCGCTGTCGGTGCTGGCGGTGACCGAGCACGCAGCGCAGCTGTACCGCAAGGGCACCTACGGCAACACCATGACCAGCAACCCGCGCGCGCTGGACGTGGCCAGCGCCACGCTGGCGCAGCTGACCCCGCAGGTGCGCGCCAACATCCGCGCGCGCGGCGCCGAGGCGGTGCAGAAGCTGGAGAAGCTCAAGGCCGAACTCGGCGGGCTGATCACCCAGGTGCAGGGCACCGGCTTGCTGTTCTCCTGCGCGCTGGCGCCGCAGTTCAAGTGCTACGGCGCCGGCTCCACCGAGGAATGGCTGCGCCAGCACGGGGTCAACGTGATCCACGGCGGCGAGAACTCGCTGCGTTTCACCCCGCATTTCGGCATGGATGGCGAGGAACTGGACCTGCTGGTCGGGCTGATCGGCCGCGCGCTGCGCGAGGGCCCGCGACTGGCGCAGGCCGCGGCCGCCTGAGGCCGGCCGGCGCATGCTGCAGGCCTTGGCCGAGGCGATCGCCCGGCCGCTGTTCGAACTGCTGCTGGAGCTGTTCGGCTACTGGAGCGGCCGGCTGTTGCTGCCGGTGCTGTCGCTGGGCCGGATTCGCGCCGAGGCCCGCCGCGACCGGCCGCCGCGCCGGTCCGGCACGCGCCACCGCGGCCATCCGCTGGTCTATCGCAATGCCAGCGGCAGCCTGGTCGCCAGCGACGATGCGGTGATGGCGCTGGGCCTGGCGTGCTGGGCGCTGCTGGCGCTGGCCGCGTTCGTGCTCTACCGCCTGGCGCGGTGAAGCGCCGCCGCCGTGCTCGCATGCACGGTCGCCGCACTGCCCCTGCAACGAACCTGCGCCGGCCACACGGCCGCGGCGCGGACGGTTGCCGTGCGCGCCTGGACACCGTGCCGGGCCGCGCGGCCTGGCATGGCGGCCGGTTGGGCGGAGCGCGCTACTTCAGATAGCTCTTGAGGATGACGGCGACATCCGCGACCGCCAGCTCCCGTTCGTCGATCTGTTCGGGCCTGGCCACATGGTGCTTGAGGTGGTCGGCCAGCAGCTCGATCATCAGGCCTTGCGACGCCCCGCGGACGGCGGCGACCTGGGTCAGCAGCGCCGTGCAGTCCACCTCCTCCGCTTGGCTCAACGCCTTCTCCAGCGCTTCCACCTGCCCGCGCAGGCGCCGCACGCGGGCGAGGAGCTTGGGCTTGTTGTCGTTGAGGTGCGCCATGTATACCCCTCCGGGGTAATTTTTATACCATAGGGGGGTATCTTATCTCAGGCGACTTCCTCCATGTCGATTTCGGCCACTGCGGCGCAACGCGCTCATTCACATGCCTTCGCCGGCGGCAATCCGCTTGCCGAGCGCAGCACCAGGAGGGCGGTCGTCCTCACCGCGATCATGATGGTGGTGGAGATCGTCGGCGGCTGGACGCTCAATTCCATGGCCCTGCTCGCCGACGGCTGGCACATGAGTTCGCACGCATTGGCGCTGGGCCTGGCGCTGTTCGCCTACGCCTTCGCCCGCCGTCACGCCGACAACGCCCGGTTCGCGTTCGGAACGTGGAAGGTGGAGGTGCTGGGCGGCTACACGAGCGCCGTCCTGCTGCTGGGCGTCGCCGGCTTGATGGCGTTCCAGTCGGTCGAACGCCTGTTTTCGCCGACGCCGATCCATTACCAGGAGGCGATCGTCATCGCCTTCATCGGCTTGCTGGTCAACCTGATCTGCGCCTGGTGGCTACGCGACTCCCATGACCATGCGCATCACGGGCATGGGCACGACCACCATCATGGACATGGACACGCACATGACCATCAGCATGCGCATGGCCATGGCCACAAGGATCTGAATCTGCGCGCCGCCTACCTGCATGTGGTGGCGGATGCGGCCACCTCGGTCCTGGCGATCGTGGCGCTGCTGGTGGGGATGCTGTGGGGAGCGAGGTGGATGGATCCGGTCATGGGCATCGTCGGCGCCGTGCTGGTGACGGTGTGGGCGTGGGGGCTGCTGCGCAGCACCGGCAAGGTGCTGCTGGACGCGGAGATGGACGCGCCTGTGGTGGCGGAAATCCGCGACGTCATCGACGCGCTGCCGTTCGAGGCAGCGATCAGCGATCTCCACGTGTGGCGGGTCGGGGGCGACAAGTACGCCTGCGTCATCAGCCTGGTGACCGCGGCGGACGTGGCGGCCGACGATGTCCGCAGCGCGCTCGGCGTGCACGAGGAACTGGCGCACATCACGGTGGAAATTCACGTCGCCGGCGCTGCGCCGACGGCCTGACGGCACTGCGCAGGCCGCATCGCGGCGCACGCTCGCCGCTGCGACGCTGTGCGCACTGGCGCCGGTCCGCGGACGCCCCTGGCTGCGCCAAGCCAGCGCCGGCCTGCCGCGAAAACGGCGAGCGCCGGCCCCGGGCATCCGCCGCACGCGCAGGCCGGGCGCAGCGCCGCCCTGCGCCCGGCGCGCCGCGTCACACGGCTCCGAACAGCTTGCGGTAGCGCGTCGGGGTCAGCGAGAGCCGCCTGCGGAAGTGATGCCGCAGCGTCTCCGAAGAACCGAATCCGCACAGGGTGGCGATCTCCTCCACCGGGATGGCCGAGCGCTCCAGCATCTCCTTGGCACGCGCCACGCGTGCGCCCGCCAGCCACTCGCCGGGCGATTGGCCGGTGGTGGCCTGGAACCGGCGCAGGAAGGTCCGCACGCTCATGCCGGCGTCGGCGGCCATCGAGGCGACCGTATGCGCGCCGGCGAGGTTGCGGGTCACGCCTTCCAGCAGCGTCCCCAGGCGCGAACTTTCCCTGGGCACCGGCACCGGCCGCTCGATGAACTGCGCCTGGCCACCGTCGCGGTGCGCCGGCATCACCAGGCGGCGCGCGACCTGGTTGGCGATGGCCGGTCCGAAATCGCGGCGCACGATGTGCAGGCACAAATCGATGCCGGCCGCGCTGCCGGCAGAGGTGAGGATGTCGCCGTCGTCCGTGTACAACACCGCGGGGTCCACCGACACCTGCGGATACTGCGCCGCCAGCGCCGCCGCGTGGCGCCAGTGCGTCGTCGCCCTGCGCCCGGCCAGCAGCCCCGCCTGGGCCAGGACGAAGGCGCCGGCGCAGATCGACACCATGCGCGCGCCGCGGCGCTTGGCTTGCTGCAGTGCGCGGAGCAGGGCCGGCGCGGCGGCGGCATCGGGCCCGCGCCAGCTGGGCACGATGATCGTATGCGCCTGCTGCAGCAGCTCCAGCCCGCCATCGACGCGCAGCGAGCGCACGCCGAGCGCACGCAGATCGCCGGGCTCCGCCGCCGCGACGGCGAAGCGGTACCAGTTGGGTCCCACCTCCGGGCGCGGCAAGCCGAAGATCTCGGTCGCGATGCCGAATTCGAACAACCCCAGTTGGTCGTAGGCCAGCACCACGACGAGCGGCGCATGCGGGACCGGACGGCGCGATGCAGGCTTTGGCATGATCTTGACGATATATGGCATTCACGCCACTTTCAAGGCAGGTTTTTGCATCGCAACATCATCTTCACGCGCTTGCCTCACCACCGGCTCAGGACCGCAATGAACATCTGCCCGACCCGCGACACGCTGTTCCTCGCCGCTCCCGGCTTCCACGTCGACGGCCAGGGGCCGTTCTACTGCGGCGACGGGATCGCGATCGAGGGAGTGCTGGCGCTTTATCCCCAGGTGCTGGCGTGGCTCGACGTGCAGCGCATCGCCTTCGAGCGCCCACGCTCGGCGGTGGTGGCCTTGCTCGGCGAGGCGCACCAGTCGCTACCGGTGCTGGTGCTGGCTGGCGACTCCGACACGCATGGGGTGGCCTTCGCGCTGCACGGGCGCCTGCGCTTCAACGACCAGCCCGACGCCATTCGCCGCTACCTGTCGGCACGCGGCGGGCTGCCCAGCCAGCGCTAGCCATGCAGACCCTGCGCGCGTCGTCGCACGCTCGCGTGCGCACGTCCCCTCCGCATCCTTCCTGGAGCGCATCATGAGCAGACCGACCCTCATCGCCCTGGCCATCGCCGCCGGCGTCCCGTCGACGGCGGCCGCCCAGGATTCCACCACCACCGCGCCCGCGGAACAGGAGGCCAAGACGCTCGACGCGCTGGTGGTCAGCGGCAGGGTGCGGTCGCTGGAACAGTTCACCCCGACCGGCAGCCGCCTGAACCTGTCGGCGCGGCAGACGCCGGCATCGCTGGACTCGGTCAACGCCGCGGCCATGGAAGCGCACGGCCTGCAGACCGTCGAGAAGGCCGCCGAAAGCCTGCCGGGAGTCAACACCGGCGGTTCGCCCGGCAACCCGGCCACGTTCTCGATGCGCGGCTTCACCGACGGGCAGATCACCATCCTTCACAACGGCCTGTATCTGGGGCCGTCGAACATGACCAACCGGCCGCAGAACACCTTCAACCTGCAGAGCGTGGAGGTGCTCAAGGGTCCGGCATCGGTGATCTACGGCCAGGGCGCGGTGGGAGGCGCGGTCAATGTCACCAACAAGGCCCCCACCTTCGGCCCGACCCAGTACGAACTGATGGCCGGCATCTCGCGGTTCGGCGGCAGGGAGGCAGGCGTCGGCGCGGGCGGCGGACTCAGCGACACGCTGGCGTACCGGTTCGACATCAGCCGGCTGTCCTCCGACGGCTACGTGCATGGCGCGAACTCGAGCGCGCTGAATGCCACGTTCTCGCTGCTATGGCGCCCACGCGACGACTTCAGCGCGCAGCTGTCCATCGACTACGCCAACGACAACCCGACCACCTACTTCGGCACCCCGCTGGTGCCGGCCGCCAGCGCCAAGGATCCGATCCGCGGACTGCTCGCCGCGCCCAACGGCTACGTCGTGGACCGCGCGATGCGCGGCAACAACTACAACGTGGCCGACGCCGACATCGCCGCGCACCAGGTGTGGCCGCAGGCCTTGCTGAAATGGACGCTGGGCGAGGGAATCACGCTGCAGAACCTGAGCTACTACTTCCGCGCGTCGCGGCGCTGGATCAACGCCGAGAGCTACACCTACGACACCGCCACCTCGCGCATCGACCGCGACCGCTTCTTCGTGTTCCACGAGCAACGGCTCTGGGGCAACCAGACCAGCCTCACCGTCGACCGCCCGCTCGGCCGGTTCGGCAACCGCTTCGTGGTCGGCGTCGACTACAGCGACCTGGATTTCGTGCGCGACCGCGGCTTCCCCGACGGCGACAGCGTCGATCCCTATTCGCACGGACCGAGCGGGAGTTTCGGCGACATCGTGCGCCGCCGCAGCCCGACGCAATGGCGCAACGTCGCGGTGTTCTTCGAAGACGCGCTGGACCTGAGCGACCGGTTCAAGCTGGTCACCGGCGGGCGCCACGAGCAGCTGGACCTGGATCGCAAGAACTACGCGGCGGACGGCAGCTACATCGCGGCGACCAGCTTCTCGCGCACCTACCGGCCGACCAACGCGCGTATCGGCCTGGTCTACGAGGCGACGCCCGGCATCACCCCCTATCTTTCCTTCAGCACCGGCACCGATCCGGTCGGATCGAACATCTTCATCGTCAACGCCGGCGAGAATTTCGGCCTCAGCCGCTCGCGCCAGATCGAGGCCGGGGTCAAGGCGGCGACCGCTGACCACCGGTTCAGCGGCACCCTGGCCGCCTACGCCATCCGGCGCGAGAACATCCTGGCGCTGACCCAACAGGACGTGCTGAGCAACGTCGGCGCGCAGACCTCGCGCGGCATCGAGTTGAGCGGCGACGCACAGCTGACCTCGCAGTGGAGCCTCAACGCCAACTACGCCTACACCGATGCGAAGTACCGGGATTTCATCGACAGCAACACCGGACTGGATGCCTCGGGCAATCGCCCGACGAACGTGCCGCAGAGCGTGTTCAATGCCTGGACCAGCGTGCGTGGCATCGCCGGGCTGCCGCTGGAGGCCGGGCTCGGGGTGCGCCGCGTCGGCAAGCGCTACGGAAACACCGCCAACACGCTCAGGCTGGACCCGTATGTGCTCGGCAACGCCTACCTGACCTACGATCTCAGCGCGTCGGTCTCGCTCAGCCTGCATGTCGAGAACCTGTCCGACAAGGACTACGTGCAGTGGGCCGACATCTACTATCCGGGCCAGGTGATCCTGGGCGAGCCGCGCAGCTACGAGCTCAGCCTGCATGCCCGCTTCTAGCGCCTCCGATCGCTGGCGCGCCATGCTGCGCTGGCTGTCCTGGTTCCATCGCTGGACCGGCGTGGCGTTCTGCCTGGCATTCGCGGTCTGGTTCGGCAGCGGCCTGGTCATGGTGTTCGTGCCGTTTCCGTCGTTGCCGGAGCAGGCCCGCCTGGCGCGCAGCGAGGTTCCGCGGCTGGCGCAGGTGCGGGTCGATCCGGCCGCCGCCCTGCAGGCGGCAGGCGGCGGCACCGAGCTGCGGCTGATCGCGGTGGCCGGTCATGCGCGCTATGTGGTGGGGCGCGGGCGCACCCAGGTGGCGGTCGATGCGACCAGCGGCAAGCTGGCCGGCCCGCTCGACGCGCCGACCGCCGGGGCGGTGGCTGCGCGCTTCGCCGGTACGGCGGCGGACCGGGTGAGCGCAGCGTTCGACTACGACCAATGGGTGGTGCACCAGAAGTTCGATGCATGGCGACCGTTCTATCGCGTCGCCATCGCCGATGCCCCGCGTACGCAGTTGTACGTCTCGGTGCGCACCGGCGAAATCGTGCAGCGCACGCTGGCCTGGGAACGGGCCTGGAACTGGGTCGGTTCGGTCCCGCACTGGCTGTATTTCACCGTGCTGCGGCAGCGTTTCGCCGCCTGGGACTGGACGGTCTGGTGCCTGGCCCTCGGCGCACTGGCCGGGGCCAGCGCGGGCACCTACCTCGGCCTCTACCGGAGCTACCAGCGCGTGGCGATGCGGCGCCCCGGCTGGTCGCCGTTCAAGGGCTGGTGGCGCTGGCACCACGGCCTCGGGCTGGCCGCCGCGCTGTTCGTGTTGACCTGGATTTTCAGCGGGTGGCTGTCGATGGACCACGGCCGGCTGTTCTCGCGCGGCATCCCCGACCCGGCGGCCGTCGAGCGTTACGCAGGAACGTCGCTGCAGCGCGCGTTGCAGCCGGTACCGGCCACGGCATTGCGAACGCTGCAGGGGTCGACCGAGCTTGCGTTCAACGTCGTCGGCGGCCATCCAGTGGCGGTGGCGAGGACGGGCTCGGCTTCGCGCGTGGAGGTGCTGGACGGCTCTGCCGGCAATGGCCTGCGCAGCGCGCTGCCGCCCGGGTTGATCGATGCAGCCGTGCAGCGCGCCTGGCCGCAGGCCGCACGGCGATCGCCCGCGGCACGCAACGACGCGCTGTACCGCGCCGCGGACGCGATTCCAGCGGATGCATTGCGCTACGGGCTTTCGGCGCCGACCGGCGCCGATCTGTACATCGACGCGGCAAGCGGTCGCCCGCTGCTGCAACTGGACACCAGCCGCAGGGCTTACGACTGGGTGTACTTCGCGCTGCACACCACCCGGTTCCCCGGGCTGGTCGAGCACCCCACCCTGCGACGCGTCCTGCAGGTGCTGCCGCTGCTGCTCGGGCTGGCATTTTCGATGACCGGCATCGTGCTCGGTTTCAGGCGCCTGCGAACCAGTTGGCCGCGCAGCGCCGTGCCCTAGCCTGCCGTATGCATCTCCGCGACGCGGCGACGCGGCGACGCGCAACCGCCCGCGCGTGGCGAGCGGCGGACACCGCGCGCCGCCGCTCGCGGTGCGACTCACTGCGCGCAGGTCTTCAGGCGCAGGCTGCGCGCGATGTCGCGCCAGTCGAACGCGGCCACCGCCTGGTCGTCGTGCAGGGCGTAGAACACGCCCTGCGGGAAGCGCGCGTCGCCGCGCTGGTCCAGCCATACGCCGTCGGTGTTGGCGGTGACCTTGCCGGCGAAGGCGCCGACGTGCGCCAGGGTCTGCCGGTCGAACACATGGAACAGGCTGCGGTCCTTGAACTGGTCGGTACCGATCCAGTAGCCGCTGCCGTCGGCGCAGCTCAGCAAGGCGATGCCCTCGGCCTGCGCCTTGTACAGGTCCGCGCCGACGTCGCGGTCGCGGTACTTGCCGTCGGCCAGGCCGTATTCGCGCAGGCGGGTGCCGCTGGCCACGTCTTCCTCGGCCAGCAGCAGGCGGTCGTGCGCCGGATCGGCGTACACCGATTCGGCGATGCGGATCGCACCGGCCGCGCTGGTGTCGCCGAAGGTCTGGGTCAGCGTCGCGCTCCAGGCCTTGCCGTCGCGGCGCAGCTGGTAGCGGCGGAACCGCTGTCCCAGCTCGGCCAGCGGCGGCACGGTTTCCTCGTCGGCGCCGAGCATGTAGTTGTCGCTGACGATGACCTCGATGCCGCCGTCCTTCGGCTGCGCCCACAGTCCGTAGGGTTTCTTCAGCTCGTTCGCGCCGAACACCGCGACCGGGGCGAAATCCGGCAGCGCGAAGGCCTGCACGCGATGGTTGTCGCGTTCGACCACCAGCGCCAGGTCGCCGACCACGGCGATGCCGTTGGGCCGGTCCATCTGCCCGAGTGCGGTGCCCTGGCCGCCGACGCTGCGCAGGCGCTGCCCGCTGTCGCCATCGAACACCACCAGCGCGCCGCGCTTCTTGGCGGTGGTGATGACCCAGCGCTGGCCCTGCGGCGTGGTCCAGCTGGCCGGCGAATCGAGATTGTCGGCCGGGGTGGACGCGGTGAGGAAGGCTTCGGCGACCACGACGTGCGCCAGCTTGGCATCGCTCAGCAGCGGCTCGTGGTGCGCGCCTTCGTCCGGTTCGCGGTCGGCGGTCGCCGGCTTGGCGACGGTCGCTGTGGGCGCCGACGGCACATTGGAACAGGCGACGGCCAGCCCGCAGGCCAGCGCCAGCGCCCCCAAGCGCAGCGCCGAATGCGCGCGCATCACAGCTTCACCCGCACGCCGACGGCGAAGGTACGGCCGTATTCCTCGTATTGCTGGGTATGCGCACGCGTGCCCTGGTAGCGTTCCAGCGGCTTGTCGAGCAGGTTGGAGGCATCGAAGTACAGCTGCACGGTGTCGGTGACCTGGTAGTCGAGGCTGAAGTCGAGCTGGGTGTTGGGCGCCACGAAGATATCGTAGTCGCGGGCCTTGCCCAGTTCGTCGAGGTAGGCGCTGCGGTACACCGCCGAGAGCCGGGTGGAGAAACCGTCCTTTTCGTAGCCGAGGAAGGCGGTGTAGACGTTCTTCGAGGCGCGCGGCAGGGTGAAGTCCTCGCCCTGGCGATCCTCCAGGCCCGGGTCGAACTCGCTGTGCAGCCAGGTGCCGCTGACCCCGCCGAGCAGGCCGTTCCAGCCTTCGGGCAGGAACGCGAACTGCTGCTGCCAGTTGAACTCGGCGCCGTAGACCTTGGCGCGCTTGCCGTTGATCGCCATGCCGACGTCGTAGCCGGCGTAGGCCGGGTCGTTGTCGATCACCGTATCGACGATGTAGCCGTCGATCGACTTGTGGAACAGGCCCAGCGAGACGATGCCGGTCTTGCCCAGGTAGCGCTCGAAGGACAGGTCGAGGTTGGTCGACTCGTAGGGATCCAGGTTCGGATTGCCCAGTTCCACTTCCTCGTCGTCGTTGTTGACCGTGGCGTGCGGCGCGACCTGGCCGAAGCCGGGCCGCGACACGGTCTTGTTCAGCGCCGCGCGCAGCGACCAGTCGTCGCCGCCGTTCCAGCGCAGGTGCAGGCCCGGCAACACGTTGGTGTAGCTGCTGCTGGCCTGCAGCGCGCTGGCCGCGAACGACTCGCCGTCGTCGCCGACGTCGACCTGGTAGCCGCTGGCCTTGAACTGGGTGTTCTCCACCCGCACGCCGGCGATCACGCGCAACGCGCCGATGTCCCAGCTGCCCATTGCATAGGCGGCCAGCACGTCCTCCCTGGCGACATAGTCCTCCGACAGCGCGCCGACCGCGTTGCTGCCGGCATCGCCGTCGTCGGCGCTGTACTGGCTGCCGTTGCGCGCCCAGTAGCGGCGCAGCGCCGCCGAACTCAGCGCCTCGCCCAGGCTGTTGTGGCGGTGCTCCGGCGGCGCCACGGTCCAGTCGGCCAGGTCGATGCCGGGCCCCTCGGACAGTTCGCGCTCGTTCTTGTCGACGTCGCGGTCGCGCCAGCGCCCGAGCAGGCCGAACTTGTAGCTGGCGTCGTCGGCGTCGAAGCGCACGTTGATCCTGGCGCTGTATTCGTCGTCGTCGGTGCGGCCGGGCGAGAGCACGAACTTGTCGAACGCGTAGTTGCCGTTGGAGACCCAGTCGTCGCCGGACAGGCCGATGGTGGGCAGGCGCCCGTTCTGGTCGATGGTCGCGTCGAGATCGTCGCCGTCGTACTTGAAGCGCGCCTCCTTCTCGTCGTTCACCCGCTCGCGGGTCTTGGTATAGCCGGCCTGGTAGTCCAGCACCGCGCCGCCCAGGTTGTTCTCGCCACCGAAGCTCGCCGCCAGCGTGTCCTGCTGCTTGGTGCGGTAGCGCACCCGCTTGGACAGCTTGTCCACCGGCGCCGAGTAGGTGCCGTCGCCGTTGGCCTGGATGTCGTCGGCGTCGAAGGAGATCACCGTGTTCTGCCGGGTCTCCGCATCCTTGAAGCTGCTGAACAGCGTGCGCAGGTAATAGCGGTTGTCCTGGTCCGGATGCCAGTCCAGGTTGAGATTGGCGCCGATGCGCTTGCGGTCGATGTGGTACTTGCGGCGCTGCTGCTCGACCATGACCAGGTCGCCGTTGTCGATCGCGTCGTACTCGCCTTCGGTGTTGTCGGACTCGAACTCGCGGTCCTGGTAGTTCAGGCCCAGCGCGACGCCGAACGTATCGTCGGCGAACAGGTCGCTGTAGTTGAACGAGGCCTTGGGGCTGGTCTTGTCGCTGAGCTGCTGGTGGTTGGCCTCGAGCTTGGCGCGGATGCTGCGGCCGTCGCGGTCGAACGCCGAGGCCGACTCCACCAGGATCGCGCCGCCGATCGCATCGCCGGGCATGTCCGGGGTCGGCGACTTGACCACCTTCAGCCGCTCGGTGGATTCGGACGGAATCACGTCCATCGGCGCGGCGCGGTTGTCGCTCTCCGGGGTGCCGATGGCGATGCCGTCGATGCTGACGCTGTTGAGCGCGGCGTCCAGCCCGCGCACCACCACGAAGCGGCCCTCGCCCTGGTCGCGGGTGACGCTGACCCCGGGCAGGCGCTGCAGCGACTCGGCCACGTTCTGGTCCGGATAGTCGCCGACCTCGTCGGCCGAGACCGCGTCCAGGATCGCATCGGCGCTGCGCTTGAGGTCCACCGCCCGGGCCTGCGCCTCGAGCTGCGGGCGGACCTCGATGCGGTCCAGGTCGGTCGCCGCGTCGGCGGCGTCGGCCGCCTGCGCGCCGCAGGCGGCCCAGGCGGCGCCCAGGCCGAAGGCGATCGCCACGAACAGCGGAGTCTTGGTAGGCACGGTATGCACTGACGCGTATCCCCATTCAACGTTAAGAATTGGGAAACAACATATTTCCGACACGTTGCGTGCTAGTGACACGGCGGCGCCGATTCGGGCGCTGGCGGCCGCCGAGCCGGCTGCGGCACACTGTGCGCACCCCCGTCGCGAGTGCGCCCATGAAGATCGTCGAAGTCCGCCATCCCCTGGTACAGCACAAGATCGGCCTGCTGCGCGATGCCGCGCTGAGCACCAAGGGCTTCCGCGAACTGGTCACCGAGCTGGGCACCCTGCTCGGCTACGAGGCCACCGCCGACCTGGAGACGGAGACGCATACGATGGACGGCTGGGCCGGCCCCACCCAGGTGCAGCGCATCGCCGGGGCCAAGATCACCCTGGTGCCGATCCTGCGCGCGGGACTGGGCATGCTGCCCGGCGTGCTGGCGCTGATCCCGGCGGCGCGGGTCAGCGTGGTCGGCCTGCAGCGCGACGAGGAGACGCTGCAGCCGGTGCCCTACTTCGAGCGCCTCACCGGCCGCCTGGAGGAACGCGACGCGCTGATCCTGGACCCGATGCTGGCCACCGGCGGCACCCTGATCGCCACCGTGGACATGCTCAAGCGCGCCGGCGCGCAGCGGATCAAGGGCATCTTCCTGGTCGCCGCGCCGGAAGGCCTGCGCGCGCTGGAAGCGGCGCATCCGGACGTGGAGGTCTACACCGCCGCGATCGACGACCATCTCAACGACAAGGGCTACATCCTGCCCGGCCTCGGCGACGCCGGCGACCGCATCTTCGGCACCCGGGTGGGTTGAGGGCATGGCGTCGATCCTGCAGTAGGCCGCGTCGGACGCCGGCAGGCATCGACTGCCGCGGCGCGGCGCCGACTGGTGGCCAGGTCAGATCACGCGCGATCGGATAAGCGCGGCCGCACTTGAATGTGTGCGGGGCCAAAAAGGCAAGCAAGACGGCGTCCAGCAACGCCCGAGCGATGGCGCCATCCCGGATGCATCCACGCGCACTCCGCGGAGTGTCGTGTCCGCCGCCAATCGTCTCGACAGACCGCAAGCTCACAGCGCGACAACGCGCGCGTTCATCCCTTTAGCGCCCCATCGCAGGGGCGCCACCGGGATGGAGGCGCGCGATGCTCACCTGCAGGGAAACCCAGGTCCTGAACCTGATCGGCCGGCGCCTGCGCTGCCGGCAGATCGCGCGCGTGCTGGCGATCGGCGAATCGACCGTGCGCAAGCACCGCGCCAATATCTGCAGCAAGCTCGGCTTCCACCACACCGCGCAGCTGGTCGCGCATGCGCTGCGCATGCGCCCGGCGGCGGCGGCCGACGCGAGCGACGGCGCGTGGGAGACGCTGCGGCCGCGCGAATGCGAGATCGTGCGCGAACTCTGCCGCGGCCAGACCAGCAAGCAGATCGCGCGGCGGCTGCAGATCAGCCATCGCACGGTGGAAAAGCATCGCCAGAACGCGATGCGCACGCTCTACGTGCACGACATGGCGGCGCTGATGCGCCTGGCCGAAGACAACGACGGCAAGGCATGAGCGGCACTGGCGGCAGCGCCGATGGCATCGGGCATGCACGGGGCCGTGCGCGTCGCGCATGCGACCGTGCCGGGACGCGATCCGCGCCAGGACGCGGATGCGCGGACATGCACGACCGGCACCGCGCACAGGCGCAGGCGCAGGAAACGGACGCGCCGAAGCCGGCGCGTCCGTCGCCGATCAACGCGCCTCGACCCTGCCCTCCACGTCCACCGCACGCGTCTGCCCGGGCCACACGCCGAACAGATCGATGGTGCGCACGCCGTTGAGCCACTGGCCGAGCGGCCGCTGCCAATGGAAGTGGCGGCGGTCGGTGGAGCGGATGCCGCGGAACCCCAGCTCCAGGCGCAGGTTGCTCGCATCCAGCGGGATGTCGCCGATGGTGGAGGTCAGCCCGCCGCTGACCGTCACCCGCCGCTGCTGCGCACCGCGCGGCGTGTCGAACTGCAGATGCGCATCGACGATGTAGGTGCCGCCATGGTTGTTGCGCAGGATCAGGGTGAAAGCGCCCAGATGGGTGATCCAGTTCGGCATCGGCAAGCGCTCGCCGAACGAGGCGAACGCGAAGGCGAGCGGCGCCGGCGTCTCGGCCAGCGTGCCGGCCTCGCTGGGCCACAGGTGCAGGTCCACGCTGCGCTGCGCGCTGGTGGAGACGAACGAGCCGCGGCCGCGCACCTGGCCCAGCATCTTCTCCACCGCGCCGGCGTTGCCGGTGATGGAGAAGCTGTTGTCGGCCGACTGCGACGCCACGTTGACCCCGCTGCGCGCGTACAGCACGTCGGTGATCACCCCGAATCCCTGGGCGATGCCGCGGCCCTGCTGCATGCCTGCCTCGTGCGCGCGCGCCAGCAGCCACTCCAGGTGATGGGTCAGCAGCGCGGTCGGATCGTTGAGCCCGACCGTTTCCTCCAGCGCGCACTGCGACACCATCGAGCCCTGCCGCCCGAAGCTCCAGGTGACCTTGGTGCCCGCGGTGACCTTGAGCCCGGTCTCCGGATCGGTGACCGAACCGTCCAGTTGCGCGGCCACGCGCGTCTGCCGCACGTCGCTGCTCATCATGCTCCAGTCACTGCCGAGCGGCTGCCGACGCAACTGCGCCTCGCCCAGGCCGGGCAAGGCCGCGGCGATGCGGCGGAAGCTGCCGTTCTGCGGATCGACGATGCCGACGGCGCCGGGCGCGATGTCCGGACTCAGGCCCCAGTTGCCCCAGTAGCCGGGATGGCTCCTGCGCACCATCTGCGTGAACTGCGAATTCCACTGTGTCATGGCGATGTCCCTGCGCGATGCGGATTGCATCGCGGCCACGCTGGCATCGGCGGCAAGCGGTTTGAATTGCACCGAATGCGTAGCGCTGCGCCGTTGCCGACGCGCTACGCATTCGGAAGAATTTATCGCGCACGCCGGCGCAGCCAAGCTTGCCGAGACGGCGAATGGCCGCCATTGCACAGGAGCACGACATGCCCTACCAGTTCGAGCAGGCGAGCAGCCCGCAACAGATCGCCGAGCGCCAGTTCGCCTCGGTTTCGCTGGAGGCCGGCCCCACCACCGGCACGCTGCTGCAGTTCACCCCCTTCACTTCGTGCATCGGGGTGGCGGTCAACAACAACGGCATCCTGATCGGCGTGCACCTGTCGTTGTTCGGCGCCGACGGCACGCCGTTCGCGGCCGACGACGTCGCGGAGGTGATGCGACTGACCGGCAAGGACCAGCAGCCGGGCGCGCCGTGCATCGTTTTCGGGCAGACGGCGTACTGGACGAACTCGCTGCCGGCGGCCTATCAACTGCTGCTGCAGCAATTGCAGCCCAGCGAGGTCTACGCGCTCGCCGACCTGACCCCGGGCGTGGGCGTCGACAACCTGGGCCGGCCGGTCCTCACCGAGTACTGAGCGGCACGCCAGGAGTCAATGCATGCGGCTTCTGGACGACCTGGACGGCCTGGACGCGGATGCCGCGTCGCGATCAGGCGTGCGGTCCGTCGCGCAGCGCGGCGCCGCAATCGACGGCGCGACGCGGCGGCCTCCGCGCGCCGTGCCGCGGCTCAGCGCTGCAGGTTCTGCAGCGCTGCGCTCACGTACACCAGCGGCGCGTTCCAGTTGATCGCCACCTCGTTGCTGGCGTAGCTGCACTCCTGGTCCAGGTAGGACAGCGCCGGCAGCGACGAGGCGTAGGCGTGCTTGCACTCCCGGGCGTCCTGCTGGCCCGGCTGCGGGCCGCCGACCAGCAGGCCCGGCACCGGCAGGGCGACGCCGTCGGCGATGGAGATGCGATGGTGGATGTGCAGCGGCGAGCGCGCGCCGATGCCGGTCACGAACGACATGCCCAGCGGATTGCGCCCGAGCACGTAGTCCAGTTGCGACTGCGCGGCCTGCAGGTACTCGGGCTTGCGCTCCAGCTGATAGGCCTGCAGCAGCAGCATCGCCTGGTTCAGCGCGGTGCTGTTGCTGCCCCAGTGGAAGTCGGCCGGGGCCATCGCCACCTTCCACGCCGACCCCTGCCAGGCGTGCAGCAGGTGCGTGGCCACGCCGTCGATCTCGCGCGCGATGCGCGCCTGGTCGGCGTGCGCGGTCAGCCGCGCGCGGTGCTGCGCCAGCGACATCCACGCCAGCCCGCCGACCGAGCCCCAGTTCGGCACGCTCGCCGGCACGTTGCGCGCCATCGCCGCGTCGTAGAACGCGTCGTCGCCGCTGGCCAGGTACAGCTCGGTCGCCGCCCAGGCGAACTCGTCGTCGAGCTTGTCGTCGTCGTAGCCGCCGGTATGCACGTCCGCCGGCTGCCGGTAGACCACGTCGGGATGCGCCTGCGCCCAGGCCCAGGCGCGGCGCGAGGCCTGCAGCATGCGCTTGGACACGCCGCCGAAGCGGTCGTCGAACGGGGCGTAGATGCGGCTGGCCTGGGCCATCACCGCGGCGAAGTCGAGCGTGGCCGCGGTGCTCTTCTGCACCACGTAGCGCGGCGCGCGCGCCTGGTCGGGCATCTGCATGCCGCCGAATTCCAGGTTGGTCAGCTTGTGGTACACGCCGCCGTCGCCCGGGTCCTGCATCGCCAGCAGCCACTGCAGGTTCCAGTCGACCTCGCGCAGGATGTCCGGCACGCCGCCGCCGCTGTCCGGGATGCCTTCCTTGTGCGCGGCGAAATAGGCAGGGAACTGCTCGTAGGCGGCCAGCAGCGTGTACACGGTGATGCCGGAATTGACCACGTACTTGTTGTAGTCGCCGGCGTCGTACCAGCCCTTCGGTGCGGAGATCGCCGTGCCGGTCGGGCGCCCGGGCGAGGCCGCCGAGGCGTGCACCAGCACATGCGTATCCGGATGCCCTTCCGCGCGCGCGTGGCGGCCGGCGTATTCGCCTGGCAACGCGGTGCTGGCGCGGTTGAAGTAGTAGGCCTTCAGCGCTGCGCGCGCCACTGCGTCGTAGGCATCGGCGGCGATGGCGAAGCTGTCCGACGGCGGCAGCCCGTCCACGCGCAGGCGATAGCGGCCCGGTTCGCGCAATGCGGAAAAGTCGGCGATGCGCACCGTCTGCTGCGCCGGCGCCCAGGTCTTGGCCGGGCCCAGCGTGCCGCGCAGCACCACCTTGCCGGAGTCGGCATGCTCGACCGCGAACGCCTCGCCATGGCCATCGGGCACCACCGCGAGCTTGCTGGCGGCCGGCAGGTAGCCGACCTGGTTGAGCCGGATCGGCGACATGGCGGCATCCTCGGAACGCGAGGCGCAGCCACCGACGACCAGGCAGGCGAGAAGCAGGCAACGCAAGGCGATGGGCAGGTTCATGCGCCGATACTGGCCGGCCGCGATGACGGCTGCAAGCGCCGCGCGGCGGGCTTTCAGCCGCCAGCCGGGATGCCGCGGCGCGTGGCGCCTGTCGGCATGGACCCTAGCCCGCCAGCGACCGCGCCTGCAATGCCGGCAGCTCGTGGGTGGTGACGAAACGGCCCTTGCCATCGCGCGCCAGCTGCGCCAGCGCGCAGTCCGGATCGTGGGTGAAGAACAGGTGCACGTTGCGCGCCAGCGCGTCCTCCAGGAACGCGCGCTTCTCGTCGATCAGCAGCTCGGCGTTGCGGTCGTAGCCCATCGTGATCGGCACATGCACCCAGGAGCGCCCGGGGATCAGGTCGGCGCAGAAGGCGACGCCGCCGTGCGCCTGGCCATCGGCCTGCCGCGCGCCGACGATCTCGGCCAGCATCAGCCCCGGCGTATGCCCCTCGCTGAAACGGAAGCGCACCGCCTCGCCCAGCGTGCGCGAATGGTCGCCCTCGACCAGCTCCAGGCGGCCGCTGGCCTCGAGCAGGCCGGGCAACTCGGGAATGAAGCTGGCGCGGTCGCGCGAATGCGGCTGCAGCGCGCGCTGCCAGTGCGCGGCGCCGACCAGGAAGCGCGCGTTCGGGAACAGCAGCTCCGGCGCGGCGCCCTCGCGCCACGGCGCCAGCAGCCCGCCGGCGTGGTCGAAGTGCAGGTGGCTCAGCACCACCACGTCGATGTCGGTATGCGCGACGCCGGCCGCCTGCAGCGAATCCAGCAGCACGTGGCGCTGTTCCTGCACCCCGTAGCGCTCGCGCAGCGCCGGCGCGAAGAACGCGCCGATGCCGGTCTCGAACAGCACCGTCTTGCCGGCCAGCGGGCGCGCCAGCAGCGCGCGGCAGGCCAGCGCGATGCGGTTGCCGTCGTCGGGCGCGGCCCACTGCTGCCACATCGCCTTGGGCGCGTTGCCGAACATCGCGCCGCCGTCGAGCTTCTGCGAATTGCCTTGGATGGACCAGAGCTTCATTGCCGGGATTCGGGATTGGGGATTCGGGATTCGCAACAGCGGGCGCGTGCGGCTCAGCGCGCCGGTGCGGCCAGTTGCAGGACCTCGGCGCTGCCGACCTCGTTGCGCGGGTCGCTGCCGCCGCTGAGCACGTTGTTGCGCTTGTCCCACTCCACCGTCTGCAGGTTGCCCCACACGTGGCTGGAACCGCGCCCGCCTTCGGCGCTGTCGCCCGGCAACTCGAGCACGTGGCCCATCGCCTGCAGGCCCTGCACCGTGGCCGCGTCGAAGGTGCCGGTCTCGGCCTCGATCACGTCCGGCAGCCACTGGTGGTGGTAGCGCGGCAGCGCCGCGACCTGCTGCGCGCTGAGGCCGTCGTCGTAGCCGAGGATGCCGAGCAGCACCATGGTGATGATGCGGCTGCCGCCCGGGGTGCCGAGCACGATCGCCTTGTCGGCGTTCTCCATGAAGGTCGGCGACATCGAGCTGAGCGGGCGCTTGCCCGGCTTGGGCGCGTTCGCCGCGTAGCCCATCACCCCGAACGCGTTGGGCGTGCCCGGCTTGAGCGCGAAGTCGTCCATCTCGTCGTTGAGCAGCACGCCGGTGCCCTTGGGGATCAGCCCGGAGCCGAACAGCAGGTTCACGGTCTGGGTCGCGCCGACCCGGTTGCCCTCGCCGTCGATGATCGAGAAATGGGTGGTCTCGTCGTCTTCCAGCGGCGTCGGCTGGCCCGACAGCAGGTCGCTGGGGGTGGCCTTCTCCGGGTTGATGGTCGAACGCAGGCCGAGCGCGTAGTCCTTGCTCAGCAGCACCCGCTGCGGCACCGCGGTGAAGTCCGGATCGCCCAGGAAGAAGGTGCGGTCGCGGTAGGCGCGGCGCATCGCCTCCACCACCAGGTGGGTACGGTGCACCGGGTCCATCGTCTTCAGGTCGTAGCCTTCCAGGATCTGCAGCATGCTGGCCAGGGCGATGCCGCCGGAGGACGGCGGCGGCGCGGTGGTGACGGTCCAGCCCTTGTACTCGAACTGGATCGGCGTGCGCTGCTTGACCGTGTAGCCGGCCAGTTCCTCGGCGGTCCAGTGGCCGCCGGCCTGCTTGACCCCGGCCAGCAGCTTCTTGGCGGTGGCGCCGCGGTAGAAGCCGTCGAAACCTTTCGCCGCCAGCAGCTGCAGGGTGTTGGCCAGTTCCGGCTGCTTGAACAGGTCGCCTTCGGCGATCGGCTTGCCGTTGCGCAGATATACCTCGCGGGTGCCGGGATAGCGCTCCATCACCTTGCGCCGCGACTGGTAGCCCTCGGCCATGCGCCGGTACACCGGGAAGCCGTCGCGGGCGATGCGGATCGCCGGCGCCAGCGACTGCTGCAGCGGCAGCCGGCCGTGCTTGGTCGCCAGTTCCACCAGCGCCGCCGGCAGGCCGGGAATGCCGGCCGACCACGGGCCGTTGACCGAGCGGTCGCGGTCCAGCGCCCCCTTGGCGTCCAGGAACTTGTCGGCGCTGGCCGCTTCCGGCGCGACTTCGCGCGCGTCCAGCATCACGTCCTTGCCGGTCCTGGCGTCGTGCAGCAGGAAGAACCCGCCGCCGCCCAGGCCGGAGCTGATCGGCTCGACCACCGACAGCGTCGAGGACACCGCCACCGCCGCATCGAACGCGTTGCCGCCCTCGCGCAGGATCTGCAGGCCGGCCTCGGTGGCCAGGCGATGGCCGCTGGCGACGGCGGCGCCGGGCGGATGCGCGGCAGCGGTCGCGGTCGGCGCCTCGGCCCACGCCGGCGGCGTCAGGACCAGGGCGAGCAGCAGGACACGGCGGACGAGGGTTCTCATGCGGCGGGAGGCTCCTGTGGGTACAACTCGGGATGATCGCGCTGCAGTCGCAGCAGCTTGGCCAGCAACTGGTCGTGGCTTTCCGGGATCGCCGGATCCGGGTCGATGCATTCGACCGGGCACACCACCACGCACTGCGGCTCGTCGAAATGGCCGACGCATTCGGTGCAGCGGGCCGGGTCGATCACGTAGATCGTCTCGCCCATCGCGATGGCCTGGTTCGGGCAGGCCGGCTCGCAGACGTCGCAGTTGACGCAGAGCTCGTTGATCTTGAGGGACATTTCGCTGGATTCGGCACTAACCCGCGCATCTTACCGGATCGGGCCGCGCGCCCCCGCGAAGGGCGCGGCGAGCGCGCGGAACGCAGCGTCGCCCTGGCGCGCGGCGGCGGTCGGCGCTGGCCTCGCGACGCATGCCTGCGGCGTTGACACCTGCGCCTCGCGGCGCCTACAGTCGCGCCGTCGAAAATGGCTGGCTTGGTCTCGGTAGGCCCAAGCCCTTCCCTGTCTGTCTGGGGAAGCTCTGGTCCGCGCGCCGCGCGAGATCCCCCGACAGTCCCCGCGTTTCGTCCATGCCCGGGGTCTGTCCGTGAGCATGCCGACCCTGCAGCTCCGGCGGATCCGCCATCCCAGGAGCCGTTCCATGTCATCCCTGCATCCCTCCCGCTCGCTGCTCGTCTATCTCGGCAACGGCGTGCAAGGCGCTGCCGTCGTCCATGCCGCGCTGCGCCGCGGCTTCCAGGTCAGGGCGCTGGTCCGCGACCGCCGCCGCGCGCAGGCGCTGGCCGCCCTCGGCGTCGAGCTTGCCGAGGGCGACCTGCGCGATCCGGCCTCGCTGCGCGCCGCCAGCGCGGGCATCGCCCATGCCGTGCTGCAGATTCCCACCGGACCGGAACCGGCGATGCTGGCCCAGGCCGGACATGCGCTGGCGGCGATCACCGCGTGCCGGCTGCGCTCGTTCGTCCTGAAACTGGCGAGCGCGCGTCTGCCCGCCCCGTGCACCGAGCCGAGCTTCGTCGCCAATGCGCAGCTCGAGGACTTGGCGCAGCGCACAGGGCTGCCGTTCGCCAGCGTCTGGCCGACGCTGTACCTGGACAATCTGCTGAAGCCGTCGGCGCGCGCGGACATCGTCGACCATGGCGTGTTCGCGCCGCCGATCGCCGCGACACAGGCGATCGCCTGGACCTCGGCCGAGGACTGCGCCGAGGCGGCGCTGACCCTGCTCGAGCGCGGCGTCGACGGCGGCAGGCACCGCATCGCCGGGCCGGAGAGCGTGGTCGGCGAGGAATTCGCCGCGCGGCTGTCGGCCGCGCTCGGGCGGCGCATCGTGTACCGCGCGCAGCCGCTGGAGGCGTTCGAGCGCGAGGTCGATGCGGCGCTGGGCGCGGGAAGCGGCCGGCAGGTAGCGTCCAAGTTCCGCTTCTTCGCCACGCACCCGGGCCAGGCCGATGCGATCCTGGCCGCGCCGTTCCAGGCACAGCCGGCACTGCAGGGATTTCGTCCTGCGACGATCGGAGAGTGGGTCGGCAGGCATCGCCAGGCGTTCGGCGCTAGCGCAGGCGACTGAGCTTGCCTCAGCCGCAGCGGGTGGCGGCCGCAGATGGCCGCCGCCCTGGGCGGCCCGCCGCGCCGAACGCCTGGCGGGCCGCGTGGCCGGCGCGCCCGGGCGGGCGCGCCGGCGCTGCATCACTTCGCTTCGACGAAGATGTACTCGGCGCCGGTAGGCTGCACCACGGTCTGCACGCGGGCATTGTCGGCGGCGGCGCCGATGTAGACCACGCGCACGCCCTTCATCGTGTTCGGCTCGACCTTGGCGAAGGCGGCGGCGATCAGGTCGGCCATCTTGGCCGAGGCCGAGGAGCCGAACGCCAGCATGTTGCCCGGCTGGATGCCGCGGCCGATGGCGGTGGTGGCGCTCTCGACCTGGCGCTCGTACTTGGCCTGGAAGTCCGCATCCGACTCCGGCGGCAGGTAGTACAGGAACGGGCTGTTGGTGATGTTGCCCATGTTCTGGATCGCCACTTCCTGCAGGTACTTCTTCCAGCCGGCATCGTCGTCCTTGGACGGCGCGGTCAGCGCCACCTGCGCATCGGCGGCCGGCGCGGCGGCCTCTTCCTTCTTGCAGGCGGTGAAGCCCAGTGCCAGCGAGGCGATCAGCAGCACGCGTACGGTGTTCTTCATGGATGGCTCCCTTGTTGTCTGTGAATGGCGGACGGCTCAGCGCTGCGCCGCGGCCTGGCGGGCCTGGACCAGCGCCTGCACCACCGACGGCGGCACGAAGCCGGACACGTCCCCGCCCAGCCGCGCGATCTCGCGCACCAGCGACGACGAAATGAAACTGTGTTGCTCGGCCGGGGTGAGGAACAGCGTCTCCACCTCCGGGATCAGATGCCGGTTCATGCTCGCCATCTGGAACTCGTATTCGAAATCCGACACCGCGCGCAGGCCGCGCAGCAGCACCCCGCCGCCGACCGAGCGCACGAAATGCGCCAGCAGCGTATCGAAGCCGATCACGTCCACGTTGCGGTGCCCGGCCAGCGCCTCGCGGGCCAGGTTCACGCGCAGCTCCAGCGGCAGCGTCGGCCCCTTGGACGGGCTCTGCGCCACGCCCACCACCACCTGTTCGAACAGCGGCGCGGCCCGGTTGACCAGGTCGATGTGACCGTTGGTGATCGGATCGAAGGTCCCGGGGTAGACGGCGATGCGGCTGTGGGCCACGGTCATGCGTTGGATACCGCGTGAAGGTCGCCGGGAAGTGTAGCAGCGGTGCGCCGGTACAGGGCAGCGCGGACCTCGCGCGTGCCGCCCTCGCGGTACAGCGCCCACGGCGCCGGCAGCGCCGGCGCCTGCCCGGCCGGCGACTCCACGTACAGCCAGGCGTCGGCGGCCAGCCGCGCCGGCAGCCGCTGCAGCACCGCATCCCACAGCCCGTCGGCGAACGGCGGATCGACGAAGGCGATGTCGGCCGGGGCGTCGCTGCCCGGCGCCTGCAGCCAGCGCAGCGCGTCGTCCTGCACCACCTGGATCTGCGCCTGCGCCTGCAGCCTGGCGACGCTGGCGCGCAGCGCGGCGGCCAGCGCCGGGTCGCGCTCGACCAGGCAGGCCGAGGCCGCGCCGCGCGACACCGCCTCCAGGCCGAGCGCGCCGCTGCCGGCGAACAGGTCCAGCACGCGCGCGCCGGGCAGCGCCGGCAGCAGCCAGTTGAACAGTGTCTCGCGGACCCGGTCGGAGGTCGGGCGCAGGCCCGGCAGGTCCGGCACCGGCAGCCGCGTGTTGCGCCAGCGCCCGCCGATGATGCGCACCTGGCCCGCGCCGGCGCGGCTCATCGGCGGCCCCGCCAGGGCAAGGCATCGGCAGGAAACGGGTGCGGGCTCGGCATCGACGGCGGCGGTACGGAACGGGGGCCAGGATGATAGACCAGCGCCGGGGCCGCCGCCTGCGCCGCCCGCGCTTGAAGCCGGGCCTGCCCGCCACCATGTCCGCTGGCAGAGTCGCGCCCTCCTCCGCGCGGCCAGCCATCACCCATGGAGCAAGCACCGATGAGCGTGGAAACCCAAAAAGAAACCCTGGGCTTTCAGACCGAGGTCAAGCAGCTGCTGCAGCTGATGATCCACTCGCTGTATTCCAATAAAGAAATCTTCCTGCGCGAACTGATCTCCAATGCCTCCGACGCGGCCGACAAACTGCGCTTCGAGGCGCTGGTCAAGCCGGAGCTGCTGGACGGCGATGCGCAGCTGCGCATCCGCATCGGCTTCGACAAGGACGCCGGCACCGTCACCATCGACGACAACGGCATCGGCATGAGCCGCGAGGAGATCGTCTCGCACCTGGGCACCATCGCCAAGTCCGGCACCTCCGACTTCCTCAAGCACCTGTCCGGCGACCAGAAGAAGGATTCGCACCTGATCGGCCAGTTCGGCGTGGGCTTCTACAGCGCCTTCATCGTCGCCGACCAGGTCGACGTGTACAGCCGCCGCGCCGGGCTGCCGGCCAGCGAGGGCGTGCACTGGTCCTCGCGCGGCGAAGGCGAGTTCGAGGTCGCCACCATCGACAAGCCCGAGCGCGGCACCCGCATCGTGCTGCAGCTGAAGGAAGGCGAAGACGGCTTCGCCGACGGCTGGAAGCTGCGCGGCATCGTGCGCAAGTATTCCGACCACATCGCCCTGCCGATCGAGCTGCCCAAGGAACACCACGGCGAGGACAAGGACAAGCCGGAAACCCCCGAATGGGAAACCGTCAACCGCGCCAGCGCGCTGTGGACGCGGCCGCGCACCGAGATCAAGGACGCCGAATACCAGGAGCTGTACAAGCACATCGCGCACGACCACGAGAACCCGGTGGCGTGGAGCCACAACAAGGTCGAGGGCAAGCTCGAGTACACCTCGCTGCTGTACGTGCCCGGGCGCGCGCCGTTCGACCTGTACCAGCGCGACGCCTCGCGCGGGCTCAAGCTGTACGTGCAGCGCGTCTTCATCATGGACCAGGCCGAGCAGTTCCTGCCGCTGTACCTGCGCTTCGTCAAGGGCATCGTCGATTCCAGCGACCTGCCGCTGAACGTGTCGCGCGAGATCCTGCAATCCGGCCCGGTGATCGACTCGATGAAGTCGGCGCTGACCAAGCGTGCGCTGGACATGCTGGAGAAGCTGGCCAAGGACGACCCCGAGCGCTACAAGGACGTGTGGAAGCACTTCGGCCAGGTGCTGAAGGAAGGCCCGGCCGAGGATTTCGCCAACCGCGAGAAGATCGCCGGCCTGCTGCGCTTCGCCTCCACCCACAGCGGCGACGCCGAGCAGAGCGTGGCGCTGGCCGACTACGTGGCGCGGATGAAGGAAGGCCAGGACAAGCTGTACTACCTGACCGGCGAGAGCTACGCGCAGATCAAGGACAGCCCGCACCTGGAAGTGTTCCGCAAGAAGGGCATCGAGGTGCTGCTGCTCACCGACCGCATCGACGAGTGGCTGATGAGCTACCTCACCGAGTTCGACGGCAAGTCCTTCGTCGACGTGGCGCGCGGCGACCTGGACCTGGGCAAGCTCGACAGCGACGAAGAGAAGCAGGCCATGGAAGAAGCGGCCAAGGCCAAGCAGGGCCTGGTCGAGCGCATCCAGCAGGCGCTGGGCGAGGACGTGTCGGAAGTGCGCGTGTCGCACCGCCTGACCGACTCGCCGGCGATCCTGGCCATCGGCCAGGGCGACCTGGGCCTGCAGATGCGGCAGATCCTGGAAGCCAGCGGACAGAAGCTGCCGGAGAGCAAGCCGGTGTTCGAGTTCAACCCGGCGCACCCGCTGATCGAGAAGCTGGACGCGGAAGCCGACGGCGACCGCTTCGGCGACCTGGCGCGGGTGCTGTTCGACCAGGCTGCATTGGCCGCGGGCGACAGCCTGAAGGATCCGGCCGCCTATGTGCGGCGGCTCAACAAGCTGTTGTTGGAGTTGTCTGCGTAAGCCTTGTCAGGCCGAGCATGTGCAAGAACGAAGCCGGCGCCCTGCCGGCTTTTTTATGGTGACCGTCTCTAGGATAGAAAACTAACTCCATCAGCTTTTGGCACGCACATAACAGAATTCACTGTCGACATAAGATGGCCAACGGGCATCTCCATTTCCACCTTCCAAACCGAATCTTCTTGACCCTTCTCCTCTTGCGCTAATTGCATAGTAATAACTGAACCACCGATGGAGATAGCCAAGGAGCCATCAACCTCCAAATGGATATCCGCCACCTCCCTGCCTATACATGAATATAAATCAGCCAAGAATTTCGCCCTTCTTGTAAAAAACCCTTCCACCGAATCATCTATTGCCTTACAACTATCACAACCCATCACAGCATCGCATGAAAAATCAACATCAACATATAAAGATTTTCCTGGAAATACATTGTCATTGATGAACTTTAAAGAGACCGGAATGCTGCTCACGCTAAAACAATCAAAATAAGAGCCAACCAGCATTTTACTTAAAGAATCACCAGCCATTTTCAGGCTTAATTCAGCCTTCCCTCCAATTGCGGAATCCATTATTTTTTCTCTCTATAGAAAATATAGCTACCGGTTCCCTGCTCACCCTTAGGTATATTTCCAAAATTTCTAACATTCTGTGGATTTACAGGTTGACGCGGATTGCCCTGCCGCTGGTGTTGGTCGCCGGGGTGCTGAGCGACGGCGCCGAACCCGGGGCATAGGCTGCGTATGTGCGTCGGCTCAACAAGTTGCTGTTGGAGTTGTCGGCGTAACAGTTGACAAAGCCGCCCACCGCGATAAACAGCACAGCGTGAGGCAGCATTGCGACAAAGCCAAAAGGGCCTACGGGCCCTTTTTTTTCTATCGACCCGTCACTAAAAAAACCCTGTGACGTCGAAAGAGACCCATCACTGAAACTTGACGTAGCCAACACCGGACATCGCCACCTATAAATGCGTCCTCGCCTCGACAAACAGGGGGATTACATCAAGAGGAAGCACGTCGCGCGCACACGTTCGTCTCGTGCTCCAGGTCTCTTCCCCAGGCCTCTCGGTAAATTTTTTTAACCTTTGTATCCGCCAGCGCCTTTCTTAACCAGAAATTTGCTCTGACACAGTCCGACGCCCTTAAAGCTATCGAAAGATTTTGCATAGCGATAGCGTCACCATTCTCTGCGGCAATTTGATACCAATACCTTGATTCATCAGCCCTATTTAATTCAGAAAATTCTTGACCAATCATTCTAGCTATCGACCCATCTCCGGCCAAAGCTTTTTGCACAGCGAAGCTATCAACATCAACAACCGACTTCCTATCAAGATCAGAATACCTATCCTTCATATCTCGATTGTCAATTTTTTGCTCTATTTTCACATACTTCTTAACGTCGGACTCAGTCACCCCACTTGAATTAAACTGATTACAAGCAATCAACTGAGTCGCGAGAAAAGTCCCAGCTATAAAATTCATAGTTTTGTTCATGGATTATTATCCCTAGGCTTTATCTCTGATATTGGTCTAATATGAGATCCAGTAGGCGCGTCCATTGCAGCAAATGAAACTGTTCCGTCACTTTTTTGGGTGACTGAACTAATTCGCCCCCTGAACTTCCATCTTTATTAAAAACTTCGAAATATCTACTGTAACCCGTGCCATCCTTCTTGGAATTCACAGTGTAAGTTATATCCCCCCCTTATTCTCACCCCTCCTGACATAACCATTACCCGCAAGCACCTTTGTATTAAAATCTCGAGCCAAAGCTCTAGGCACAGATCCAAATCCCAAATGACAACCGCCAAGAATATATACTCACCCTTTTTATAATTTTGAGCCATGTCATTTCTTAGAGAATTATAGCTTACTTCCGGCCCCTTTATCGCAACCCCGTCATCTCTATAGCCCCTATCCCAAGAATGCCCCATAACTGTAGTGAAGCCAGGGATATCGAATCTTTCGGCTGCGGAGTAAAGCGGATCCTCCCCAACCCCCATAAAGTTCCCCCCATAGAAATAATTTACATCCGACCTTCCATCTGGATCCATAAACTTGTATGGGTTGTTAGTGGCATATTTGTATCGATTAAAGTTCGCGACAGTGTTCGCATTCGCCGCAACAGGATCAACACTCAAAAATCGCCCGATCACTGGATCATAGTACCGCTGCTGCATGTACGTCAGCCCGGTGGCCGCATCCTGCACATGGCCGGTGAACCCAGGTCCATCGGTCACCGGGCGGTTGAGCAGCTTGCCGTATGGCTCGTACTCGCTGGTCTCGATCAGGTTGCCGGTGGCGTCAGTTACCGCGATCTGGGTGCCCAGGGCATCGGTGTGGAAATACTCCACCGTTTCGGCCGCCGCGTGGAGCGGCACCGCGAGGGCCAACAGCCACAACAGTTTGGTCAAGAGCTTGGCGCTTCCTTTCATTTCGTATCCATGCTCATTGGTTCGGCCCTCCCTCGAGCGGCGGGGTGAAGGCGGCGGACCAGGCCGAGCAGCCGTTCTCGTTGCAGGCGCGGACCTGGACGCTGTTGCCACTGCCGGTCTTGTTCAACGTGACGATGGTGTTGGGGCCGGAGTAGCTGACCGCGCCGGTCACCTCATAACGTGTCGCGCGTGCCCTGGCGGTCCAGTCGAGGTAGTACCTCCCGGTGCCACCGCTGACATAGCGATAGCTGGGTGCGTTGAACGCTGGCGTCGCCGGTGGCGAGGTATCCACCACCGTGGTCTGGGTGTTGGAGTACGGCCCGCATCCGGCCACATTGCAGGCCTTTGCTCGGTAGGCATAGCTGCCGTTGCCCTTGCCGGAGAAGGCCTAGCTGGTCGCGGTGCCCGAGTACAGCGCGGCCCAGCTGCTACCGTTGGCCTGCTTCGGCCAGGGCGACCTGGGCCTGCAGATGCGACAGATCCTGGAAGCCAGCGGACAGAAGTTGCCGGAGAGCAAGCCGGTGTTCGAGTTCAACCCCGCGCACCCGCTGATCGAGAAACTGGACGCGGAAGCCGACGGCGACCGCTTCGGCGACCTGGCGCGGGTGCTGTTCGACCAGGCCGCGCTGGCTGCGGGCGACAGTCTGAAGGATCCGGCGGCGTACGTGCGTCGGCTCAACAAGCTGTTGTTGGAGTTGTCGGCGTAAGCATCCTATTCCGCTGCCAAACAAAAAGGGCCTGCGGGCCCTTTTCCGTGGGTGGGGGCCGCCTGTGAAAGAAGGCCGCGGCGACAAGAGCAGATGCCAATACTCAGTACTTCACCGTAGCGCGCCTAACCATAGTGGCCAACAGAGGCATTACTGGATCAGATGTGGCGGCGATCCACTACAGATACAGACTGAAGTCTCGGCCAGACCGAGCAGCCGTTCTCCTCGCAGCAGCTTACCTGCACTGTATTGACTCCGTTGGTGTTACCCAAAGTGATTTGAAGCTCGGAGCGGCTCACCGCGTCAGCGATCTCATATAGCATTACGCGCGCATTTGCTGCTCGTCCAGGTCTAGTACGGACGACGAGGTTTGATATAGCGATACCAATGAACGAGGGAGTGCCCCCCAACCACTGTCGCTGCGTGTTGGAGTACGGCCCACAACCGGCAATGTTGCGAGCACCCACCTAATAGGCATAGTTATCATTGCACTATATCTTATAAAGCCTGCTTGGCAACTATGCATTAGAACTACGCATCAGTGCTCTTTGGGTTTTTTTTTCACGTCCGAAATATCCTCCAGAATGAACACAATCTCCGGCCTTGCCCCCTTGTTAACAGTTACCTCCCCTGTAAATGTTGCCCATACCTGATAATTTCCATCAAAAGCCTCAGGCCCAAAACTACTATCGACAAGCTCAACAACTTCTGGATCTTTTCTCATCTTTTCTGGCACAAAGAGCGAAACCCCCCTTCCCCCAGAGTTACTATCGTAAAGCATAGTCATGTGCATGTCTGTCAAAGCATATGCATCAACACGAACGCGCTTATGATTAACCTCATCCTTGGAATAAATTATTGAACAAATTGTTACATCTTTCGCACCCACCTCTTCGGCAAGAGCCAATCCTGCTGTAACCATGAAAGCAGAAATGCATCCAAAACCAATGGTGTATCTAATCATTTTTTTCATTTGCATACACCTCCACACCAAAGATTGGTAGCCGCATCAGCCTCATTCTTTATCGCACCTTCGTTATAACCGCCGAGATTTGTCCAAGTACCCCACCAAGAATCAGTTTTCATTAATTCCCACGCATTAGCCTCGGTTCTCGCCGCACGAAGTTCTCCTGCATTTTCCTGGTGGCTTGTCTTAGGCATACCTTCACGCTTCCAGTCGATCCCGTGTTGACCTTCATGGAATAGCGTTGCCGTCAAAGCAGCACTCTGAGAGATTCCACGTCTATCAGCCCGACTATTTATCCCCTCCCTGTCAATGGCTATTGTTGTTTTTCCACCCTGCGACAAAGTATTTCCCATCCCATATCCACTAACAAATTTTATTGTCACTCCATTATTAACACCATCTTTTCCGAGAAATTTCAAAACAGAATTAAGTGCAGCTTTGTTCTCGCCAACTTTTATCGCGCTCTGCGTCATAGAACGCGCGTCCCTCAGTGCCGACTTGACTGCCTGACAATCCGAATCGCTTCCCGAACAAACATATCGCCCATCCGGATCATTGAATCGATATGGATTGTTATTAGAGTACCAATAGCGATTCATGTTACTCCCTGCTTTAGGGCTCGCTGACACTGGATCTGCAGACAAGAACCGCCCGACCAGCGGATCATAGTACCGCTGCTGCATGTACGTCAGCCCGGTCGCCGCATCCTGCACGTGGCCAGTGAACCCAGGTCCATCGGTCACCGGGCGGTTGAGCAGCTTGCCGTATGGCTCGTACTCGCTGGTCTCGATCAGGTTGCCGGTGGCGTCAGTTACCGCGATCGGGGTGCCCAGGGCGTCGGTGTGGAAATACTCCACCGTTTCGGCAGCAGCGTGAAGCGGCAGCGCGAGGGCCAGCAGCCACAACAGTTTGGTCAAGAGCTTGGCGCTTCCTTTCATTTCGTGTCCGATGCTCATTGGTTCGGCCCTCCCTCGAGCGGCGGGGTGAAGGCGGCGGACCAGGCCGAGCAGCCGTTCTCGTTGCAGGCGCGGACCTGGACGCTGTTGCCACTGCCGGTCTTGTTCAACGTGACGATGGTGTTGGGGCCGGAGTAGCTGACCGCGCCGGTCACCTCGTAACGTGTCGCGCGTGCCCTGGCGGTCCAGTCGAGGTAGTACCTCCCGGTGCCACCGCTGACGTAGCGATAGCTGGGTGCGTTGAACGCTGGCGTCGCCGGGGGCGAGGTATCCACCACCGTGGTCTGGGTGTTGGAATACGGCCCGCAGCCGGCGACGTTGCAGGCCTTGGCCCGGTAGGCATAGCTGCCGTTGCCCTTGCCGGAGAAGGCCTGGCTGGTGGCACTGGCGTTTTGGGTCGCCGTCCAGCCGCCGCCATTGGCGCTCTCTTCCAGCGTGTAGCTGCTGGCGGTGGCCACGCCGCTCCAGCTCACCGTGTAGCCGTTGACGCCGGCGCTGGCCGGAGCGCTCAGGCTGGGCGCGCCGCTCGGGGCGAAGATCACTTGCGTGGAGGCGTTGCTGGAGTAGCTACCGCATCCGGCCGCATTGCACGCCTTGACCCGGTACAGATAGGTGCCAGCACCTCGGCCGCTGACGCCTGCACTGGTTCCGCCCACCGAGGCGATCCCGCTCCAGCTGCTGCCGCCGTTGCTGCTTTCTTCGAGGGTGTAGCTGCTGGAGGTGGCCACCGTGCTCCAGCTGAGCGTGTAGCTGCCGCTGGTGTTGGTCGCCGGCGCACTCAACGACGGCGCCGAACCCGGGGCATACACCGCCTGCACCGTCCCGGTGCCTGAGTACGGTCCGCACCCAGCCGGATTGCAGCCGCGCACGCGGTAGGCGTAGCTGCCCGCTGCCTTGCCACTGTAGGCATTGCTCTGCGCGCCGCCGCTGTAGGACACGCTCCAGCTGCCGCCGTTGGCGCTCTCTTCCAGCGAGTAGGTGGCCGCGCCGGTGACCGTGCCCCAGCTGATGGTGTAGTTGCCGACCACGCCGGTGCCGGGCACGCTGATGCTGGGCGCATCGCTGGGCGCGAACTGCACCACGGCCGTGCCGGTGGCGCTCCATGCGCCGCAGTAGCTGCCCAGGCAGGCGCGGGCGCGATAGGCGTAGCTGCCCGCCGCCTTGCCGGAGACCGCCTGGCTGGTCGCGGTGCCGGAGTACAGTGCAGTCCAGCTGCCGCCGTTGGCCTGCTCCTGCAGTTCGTAGCGGTTGGCCGAGGCCACCGTGGACCACTGCACGGTGTAGCTGCCGGAACTGCTGTAGTCGGGGACGGTCACGCTGGGCGAGGCCAGCGTCGGCAGGTTGCTGACCTTGGCCAGCAGGCTGCCGCCCAGGTACACGTACTCGGAGATCTTGCCGACGCGCTCGTCGCGCTGGTAGCGCAGCACGCCGTCCTGCCCGTACAGCGAGACGATGTTGCCCAGGCTCGGGCTGTTGGCCAGTACCCGGCGGCCCTGCGCGTCGTAGCGGTAGGTCTCCACGCCGGTGACCTCGCGCAGGCGGTTGCCCTTGTCGAACAGGTAGTGGACGCCGTTCTTGTTGGACAGGTTGCCCTGGGCGTCGTAGCTCAACCCGATCACCGCCGAGCTGTCGGAGCTGTTGTTCACGCTCAGCAACTGCCGGTTGGAATTGTAGAAATAGCTGTAGTCGCGGCTGCCGCCGACCTTGACCGCGGTCAGGTCGTCGAGCACGTTGTAGCTGTAACGCGCCAGGTTGTCGCCGCCGAACATCGCCGATTGCGTGGTGGACAGGCGGTCCAGCCCGTCGTAGCTCATGCTGCGGGTCTGCCGGCCGCGGGCGTAGTCGGTGATGCCGCCGACGTTGCCGTTGGCGTCGTAGGTGTAGCCCAGGTCCAGCGGATTGCTGGCGCCGCTGTCGGAGCTGCGCGCCGGCAGCTGGCGCGCGTTCTGCGCCATCGTGTGCACGATGCCGTTGCCGTAGGTGAATTGCTTGATCGCCCCGTTCGGGTAGTAGCTCACGCCCAGCGCATAGCCATTGGCCTGGGTGGCCTGGCCCAGCGCGTTGGGCGCGTAGTTCAGCGCCAGCCCCGAGGGATAGGTGACGCCGGCCGGATGGCCATTGGCGGTGTAGGCGTAGCCGATGCTCAGCGCGCTGGATCCCGGCTGGGTCATGCTCTCGCCCTGCAACAGGCGGCGCTTGTTGTAGGTATACGCATTGACGACGGCATCGCCGCCGTTGCTGTTGTTGGTGGTGACCTGGGCCGGCAGGCCATCGGCGGTGTAGACGAAGGACTGGTTGCCGACACCATCGGGGAACGCCAGCGTGGCCAGGCGGTTGCGCGCGTCATAGCTCCTGCCGACCTTGGCGCCGGCGGCGACGTCGGCGGTGTTGCAGGCCGAGGTCGAGGTGTAGCTCTGCCCGCTGGCCGACCAGGCCAGGTTGCCGGCCGCGTCGTAGTCCATCACCGTGGCGCCGGTCTCCGGCTCCACGGTCTTGCACAACTGCTGGTAGCCGTCATAGACGTAGCTGCGGGTCACCGCCAGCGAGCTATCGCTGTTGCGGCGATGGATCGCCAATGCCTTACCGAACACGTCATGCGGAATCTCGGTAACGGCGCCTTCCGGATGCATGATCGACACCGGCTTGCTGTAGTCCGGCTGATCGAACACCTGGAAGCCCGTCGTGGTCTGTTGGCCACGCGGGTTGGTCACAAGGGTGCGGACGCCGCTCAAGTACTCGGTGCGCGTGGTCAGCAGGCCCAGCTCGCTGTCCTGCGACACCGAGGTCGCACGGCCCAGCGCGTCGTACTCGCTCCAGGTGCCGGTGCTGAGCGTATCGCTGGTTCCCGGGTAGGAACTGAAGGTGGTGCGGCCGTCGTAATCGTAGGCGAATTTCTGGAAACGCTGGGTACCGGCCTCGTTGCCGGTATCGAACTCGCGCGTGAGCACCGGGCGCCACAGCGCATCGAAGTAGGTCAGCTTGCGTCCGTTGCCGGTGGCCACGGTCTGCCGCCAATGGCCGGCATCCAGCCCGTACTCGCTGCCGTTGACCTGCTCGAACGCCTGCGTGGTGGTGTTCCAGGCCACGTTGTCGCTGGCCGGATAGGCGATGCTCGCCAGCCGGCCCATGGCGTCGTAGCCATAGCTGGTGGTGTAGCCGTTCTCGTCGGTGGTCGCGGTGATCCAGCCGCTGTCGTTGACCGTGGCCGACTCGGTGCTGCCGTCGGCGTAGCGGATCGACTGCGGCACGCCACGCTTCCAGTTGGAGACGGTGGTCGTGTTGTTGTTGCCGTCCTTCACCGTTGCCAGCGTGCCGTCGCTGTTGTAGCCCAGGGTCAGGCGCAGCTTGCCGAACGACCAGCGCTGCGACGGCATCGCGTTGGCGTCGTAGCTGGTCTGCGACTCCACCAGGCCGGTATTGGTATTGGTGCTCTTGGCGCTCTGGCCGACGATCCACTTGCCCAGGTCGTCGTAGTACTCGGCCGCATCCGTGCGCGAGTGCCAGGGGCTGGCGCGGGTGACGCTGAGCGTACGTGCAAAGGCATCGAAGCCATTCGCGGTCCAGGTATAGGAGACGCTGTCCTGCACCACGGTCTTGCTGCGCAGCGGGCGCAGCACATTGGTCAGCGGATTGGGAATGCCGAGCAGGGATTGGCCCATTTCCGCCGGGAACGGCTGCGCGGCGACGTCGCCATCGGCGAAGTAGGTATTGCTGGTCTTGGACACCGTGTTGCCGTTGGCGTCCAGCGCGGCGGTACTCAGCAGGCGGCCGTCGTTGAGGCCGTACATGAAGCCGAATTCGTAGGCCGTTGCGGTGCCGTCGGGATTGGTCACCTTCACCGTCTTGCTCGGAACGCACGTCGGGCATGGATCGGTGGCTTGGCCCGAGGTGTAGAACTTGGTCGCGGGGGTATCGGCCGCATAGCTCCAGACTTGTTGCGCCAGGCCAGGGCCGGTGACGGTCTTCGAGGCAAGCACGTAGTTGTCGAAATAACTCGGGACGTAGGGTGTCGGCGTCTGCCCGGCATAGTCGCAGGGATGGATCGGGGTATGGTTGCGATATTGGCGTTGGTAGCCAAACGCGAACAGGCCGGTGGCACCCGAGGGATGGGTGACCTGCAGCGACACAGCGCCGTTCATCGCATCCGGTTCGGAAACGCAATTGCTGGCACCGCCGCCGGCCGGCGGTTCGCGCGTCGGCAACATGCTGCCGCTGGCGATGCTGTAGGTCCATTGCGAGCCGTCGGGCTGGGTGACGGTCTTCAGGCGATAGCCGCCCTGTGGCGTCGGGTAGGCGGTGCTGAGTTCGTAGCCATAGCTCCAGGTCTGGCCGTTGGCCTGGATGCTGCTGATCAGATCGCCGTTGTAGGTCAGCGTGATCGCGCGTCCGTCGCTGGATTGGATCGAGGACAGCTTGTCGCCCGTGTAGCTATAGGTGACCCAATTGCCGAAACGGTCCTCGACACGGCTGGCCATCAGTGCGATGCGCGTGCGCGCCGCCAGGTTACCTGTCCCTTGAATAGACACTCTGTAGGGTTTGATAGTGATGGCGACGGCATAGTCGAAGTAGTACTTCACGCCCGACGGCGAGATGGCGAGAAATCCCTCGCCTGCATAGTTGCTGACGCTGGCCAGACAGCCCAGGCGCCAGCCTTCCTTGGTGATCCAGGGACGGGTGACGCCGTCGGTGGGGCGCGGGGTCTTGGTCTGGTTGTCGACCAGCAGCTCCTGCTCGCCGGCACCGGGAACATGCAGGTAGTAGCCGTGCCAGACGTCGTCGGCAATGCCGGGATAGGTGATCCCATTGACCGTCATCGCAGCATCGGGTCTGGCCGGAACCGAGCACCGCGCAGCAGGCGAAGCGCTGGTCGTCACCCACCCCTTCTCCGCCAGGAACTCGCCGTACACGCGCGGCGTGTCGATTTCCCAGTCGCCGAATCCCTTGGCGACATACTCCTGGCGCCTGTTCATGACCTTGAACTCGCGTCCGACCGCCACCGGCAGCGCGTTGTTGCCTGGCACGTCCACATCGGTGGCGCGGAAGCTGACGCTGCGATCGTACAGGCTGATGTTCTCGCCGAAGATGTCGCCCTTCAGCGGGCCGACGACCTGCGCGGCCTTGATCTTCTTCTCGTATTCCTCGTAAGGCGCCAAGTCGTCCGCCGCGTGCGCACGCGCACCCAGGCACACCAGCACCATGCCGATCACCGGCCGCACTCTGAACATCTCGCCTCTTCCCTTTCAGCCCGTTGCGGGCCGAATTCCCTGAACGATCGCGAGGCTGCCGACGGCGAGTATCGCGACAACGAAAATCGCAAAAAAGCGCAACAAGAACCCATCGCGCCAAGGCACGAGGCAATGAGTTGAACGGAAAATCCCCCTGCCGGCCGGATCCCGGCCTCGTCGAATTATCGAGCTAATTCAGGGATAGCTGTCAAGGAAATTCTCCGGTGCCCGACGAGCGGTGCCGTCTCCTGAAAATTCGACACCACCAGTTTGGCCGTTACGCAATTCGCGCACAGCCGATTCATTACGACGTCACCCGAGTGTGCAGGCGTTGCGTGGCGCGACGCCTGACTGGAACGCAGGTCAAGCCGCTCGCTGCCGGTTGGCAATCCGAGGGTTTTCACGAAGCGTGGCGCGGGCGAGAATCCGGTTCACCCCCGCCCGCGCTTTTTCGATGAACGCCAGCGATACCGTCGCACTGTCCCTGGACCAGGCCACCGTGCTGGTCGAACGCATCCTGCGCCATGCCGGCTTCGGCCAGGCGCATGTGCGAACCCTCACCGCCACGATCGTCGCGGGCGAACGCGACGGCTGCGCGTCGCATGGGCTGTACCGGACCCTGGGCTGTGTGGCGACGCTGCGCAACGGCAAGGTCGTGGGCGATGCCGAGCCGGTCGTGCACGATCAGGCGCCCGGCATCGTCCGCGTCGATGCACGCGGCGGCTTCTCGCTGCTGGCGTTCGAGCGGGGCCTGCCGTCGCTGATCGAGAAAGCGCGCGGCAATGGGCTGGCGGCGCTGGCGATCAACCATTGCGTGCATTTCTCCGCGCTGTGGCCGGAAGTCGAGCGCATCACCGAGGCCGGGCTGGTCGCGCTGATCTGCAATCCCAGCCATGCCTGGGTCACGCCGGCCGGCGGCCATACGCCCTTGCTGGGAACCAACCCGCTCGCGTTCGGCTGGCCGCGCGTGGACGCGCTTCCCTTCGTGTTCGATTTCGCCACGAGCGCGGTGGCGCGCGGCGAGATCGAATTGCACCGCCGCGCCGGCCTGCCGATTCCCGAAGGCTGGGGGGTGGACGCCGAAGGCAGGCCGACCACCGATCCGAACGTGGTCGCCGGCGGCGGTGGCGCGATGCTGACCTTCGGCGGACACAAGGGATCGGCACTGTCGGCGATGATCGAACTGATCGCCGGGCCGCTGATCGGCGATCTCACCAGCGCCGAATCGCTGGCGCACGACGCCGGCGCCGGCGCCTCGCCCTACCATGGCGAATTGATCCTGGCGCTGGACCCAGTGCGCTTCCTCGGCGCGGAGTGGGCCACGCACATGGCACGCGCCGAAACCTTCTTCGTCGCCTACCAGGACACCGGTGCGCGGCTGCCCTCGCAACGCCGCTATCAGGCGCGCACGCACAGCCTACGCGAAGGCGTGCGGATTCCTCGCGACCTGCATCGGGACCTGCTGACGTTGCTGGAGTAAGCCGGCGCAGAACGGCTACGGCGCTAGCGCCAAGCGTCGCCCGCTCTCGCGGCTGCGCAGGCGACCAGGCACCGCGCCAATCGAACCGAAAGCTCCGACCGTCCAGCGTCAACGGCAACAGACATGACGCCCGTCGATGGGATCGCCTAGATTCCAACGGTCGCTGATGTAGATGACACGCCCCGGCCATGGCGGCACGTAGGCGCTTTGAATGCGAAGAAAGTCAGCGCCACGCCTGCCATGGGCCGTAGCTCCGAAATCGGCCCAGGGACGGGCCGACGACGCTGCGGTGGCGCCGTGCTCCGTATTGGCCCTGAGCCATGTTCGATTCCCGATCCCGCGTCGGCAGCGCGATGCCGCGGTTGTCCCAATGCAACAGATCGCGCGACCGGCGTACCGATACCCGACCTTGGCAGTAGCGCCGCCCTTCCACGCAATCCTGCACTCGCCGAGCGCGGCGCGATGGGCGTTGATCGCCACGCCCTGGCGATCGTTCCAAAAGACCCGTGTACGGAGTTGCGCGGCACCGGCGGCAGCCCTGTACGGAGCTGCCACCGGCATCGCGCACCGTCACATCACGACGCGCTCGAGCAGACGCCAACCGGAAGCGGCGCCTGCGCCATCCTGGTTCTGACTGTTCGGCGCGCGCTCAGAACTTCACCGTGGCCCGCGCCCAGTAGTAGCGGCCGAGCAGATCGTAGGTGGCCACGTCGGTGTTGGCATTGGTCACGTTGTTGGCGTAGTACAGCGGCGGCTGCTTGTCGGCCAGGTTGTCCACGCCCAGTTCGACGCGGGTGTGCCAGGGCTTGAAGTTATAGCCGACCTGCACGTTGTGATAGACGTAGGAGCCGATGCCGCGCACCACGGCGGCCTGGTCGGCATCGGCCGACAGCCCCTGCCGCGTATCGGCGCTGCCGATCTCGGTGCTGCCGATGTAGCGGATGCGCCACGACGCGCTCCAGTCGCCCAGGTTCCAGCTCAGCGTGCCCAGCCCGCGCCAGCGCGGGAAGTTGCCGTAGGCGTAGGTGTACTTGCCGGCGTTGTGGATGGTGACGGTGCTGGCGTCGGTGGTGTCCGGGTTGATGTCGTAGCGGATCACGTAGGTACCGTTGAGGCTGGCGTTGAAGCTGCCCCAGGCGGTGTCCGGCAGGCGGTAGTTGAGGCTGAAGTCTGCGCCGCTGGCCCACAGCTTGCCGAGGTTCACGGTCGGCTCGGCGATGTAGTTGATGGTGCCGTTGTCGTTGCGGTGGATCAGCGCGCAGAACGCGCTGGACGCATTGGCGTAGCACTGGTTGAGCACGGTCTGCGCCGACACCTGGGTGATGGTGTCCTGCAGGTTGATCTTCCACAGGTCCGCGCTCATCGACAAGCCATCCAGCCAGCCCGGATCGTAGACCACGCCGAAGTCGTAGGACTTGCCGGTCTCCGGCTTGAGCTGGTAGCCGGCCACCACCGCGCCGGACGCCTTGGCGCCGACCTGGTTGTCGGCCTGCTGGTAGCTGCCGTCGGTGGGCACGTTGGCGCAGGCCGCGGCATGGCCGCCGGTGTAGCCGTTGCACGGATCGGTGACCGACGGCGAATCGCCGACCACGCCGGAATACAGCTCGTTGATGTTCGGCGCGCGGAACACCTGCGACACGGTGCCGCGCAGCAGCAGGTTCTCGATCGGGCGGTACTCCAGCGAGACCTTGCTGTTGGTCTTGCTGCCGACGGTGTCGTAGTCGGAGAAGCGGCTGCCCACGGTCAGGTTCAGCGAATGCACCAGCGGCAGGTCCGCCAGCAACGGGAACAGCGCCTCGGCATAGGCTTCCTTGACGCTGAAGCTGCCGCCCAGCACGGTGGCGCAGAATTCGATCACCCCGCACATGCCGTTCTCGTCGCCGGTCCACAGCGGATCGGCGGCGGTGGAGGTGCTTTCCTTGCGGTAGGACACGCCCGCCGCCAGGCTCACCGTGCCGGCCGGCAGGTCGAACAGGTTGCCGTTGGCGTTGGCCTCGAACTGCTTGACGGTATAGACGCTGGTCACGATCGGGTTGACCACCAGCGCTTCCAGCGCGGCCTTGTTGCTCTCGCTGTTGAGGTTGAACACGTCGATCGGGGTACAGCCGGCGATCACCGCGCCGGCGCTGCCGCACTTGACCGTGCCATCGCTGTCCAGGAACGATGGACCCACCGCGGCGTTGAACCCGGCGTAGTCGAGGAAGCCGTAGTTGATCGACTTCTGCTTGACCTTGCCGTAGTTGACGCTGGCATCCCACTGCCAGGAGCTGTCGCCGAAGCTGCCGCGCAGGCCCGGATTGATCTGGAAGTTGTAGGTGTTGTACTCGTAGCGGCGGTTGCCCAGCACCGTGGCGCGGGTGTTGAAGTTGTTGTACGAGGTGCCGGTGCTGCGGTCGGTGCCGAAGTTGACCCCGAACGGGTTGTAGTAGCTGTCGGCCGAGACCAGGAAGTTGTCGCCGTTGGCGAAGATCGGGATTGGCGCGATGATCGAGGACGAGGTGGTCTTGCTGAAGTAGGTGTTGACGTAGCCTTCCAGGTGGTCGTTGAAGCGGAAGCTGCCGATCACGAAGGCATTGGTGCGTTCCTGTGGCGTCTGCAGCAGGTTGTACGGCTGGTAGTTGTAGGAATCGGTGGAGGCGACGTAGCAGTGGTACTGGCTGGCATTGGTCGGGCTGCTGCTGCCGCCGTTGAAGGTGACCCGCGAGCAGCCGTTGCTCGCCGCCAGCGCCTTGGCCGCATCGGAGCCGTCGTTGAAGCTGATGCTGCCGGTCGGCGTGGCCGAGGAGCCCTGCTTCACCCCGACGCCATCGATCAGCGACAGCGCATCCTTGGAATAGCTGCGCTCGCCGGCCGAGACCGGATCGATGTTGTGGTAGGACAGGCCGGCGACGATGCTGCCGCGCTCGCCGGTCTTGCCGGCGGTCAGGGAGAAGTTGCGGCGGTTGCCGTCGCTGCGCGAGCTGGTGCCGAAGTCGGTGCTGCCCTCGATGCCGTCGAAGCCCTTGCGCAGGATGAAGTTGACCACGCCGCCGATCGCGTCCGAGCCGTACACCGCCGAGGCGCCGTCGCTGAGCACTTCCACCCGCTCGATCATCGTCGCCGGGATCGCGTTGACGTCGTTGCTGGCCAGGCGCGTGCCGTTGACCAGGATCAGCGTGCGCTTCTCGCCCAGGCCGCGCAGCGAGATGGTCGAGGCGCCGGTGCCGCCGCCGTTGTTGGTATTGGGATTGGTCGCGTTGCCGGCGATCGACGGCAACTCCTGCACCAGGTCGCCGAGCGTGGCCTTGCCGGTCGCCTCGATCTGCGCGCGGTTGATGGTCACCACAGGATTGGCGGTTTCGGTATCGACGCGGCGCAGGCGCGAGCCGGTGACCACGATGCTGTCCAGGGTCTGGGTCTTGCCGTCGTCCGTGCTCGCCTCCTGCGCCAGCGCAGGACATGCGGCGCCCAGCGACAGCGCGGCGGCCACGGCCAGCGCCAGCGGTTGCGGCACCGGCGCGCGATGGTGGGAAGGATGGCTTGCGTGCGGGAACGACATGGGAATCTCCTGGGCGATGGCGACACGTGGCATGGGCGAAACGAGGGCCGAACGGCTCCGCACCGGCTTGCGCCAGCGGACGGATCGAACAAAGAGGACGGCGCTTCGGTAGCGCCGCCAGTGACTACGCACCTGCGCCGCGGCCCTGGGCGAAGGCCGGACGCAATCACGGGGATGCTTGCTGTCCTTCGCACGCGGCGCGTGCGCAGATCCCCGGTCCTGCGGTGGGTGGCGAACGGCGGTGGCGGCTCCTGTCCCGCGCACCGGCGCGTCGGCCGGAAAACAAAAAGTCATCACGTTTTAACGATGTGATCACAATGTGCCCGGAACCACGGCCCGCGTCTTGTCGCAATTAGCGGTTCTGCATGCGGAATAACGCATGGTCGTCGCGGCGCGGTGAGATCGCGCCATCGGCCGGCATGCATGCCCGTTGCTTCCGGTTCAGCTATGCGGCCACGGTGCGTTCGCGCGCAGTGGCGTGCAACTCGGCATATATCGTGTGTCGACGCATGCCAACCGTTGTCGCCTTCTGTCACGCAACGCCACGCGCGCAGCGCGCAAGCGAGTGCAGGGCATCGCCGACGGGACGCACGATCGCGCGTCCCGCCTTGCCGGACTCAGTGCGGGCGTGCAGCCGGCGGCGACAACCGCAGCAGCACCACGCCGTGCGCGGCGACCTGCACGCTGCGCAGCTGGCTGGCGGGCCAGTTGCGGCCGCGCCACGGATCGTGCCAACGCCGCCCCTGCAGCGCGCTGCCGGCATCCTGCGCCGACAGCGCCACCCGATGCGGCTGCGTGTCGCGATTGAACACGCCGAGCGCGACGCCGCCGTCGGCCAGCGGCTTGCGCCAGATTTCGATCGCGCCGTCCTTGCGCACCGCCCTGCCCTGCACGCCCAGCGCATCCTGGTCGATCGCCAGCACCTGGCGGTTGCGCAGCAGCGCCAGCGTCGCCGGCGTCATCTGCCGCAGGTCGTTGCCCAGCAGCAACGGCGCCGCCGACAGCGCCCACAGCGACAGATGCGTGCGGTACTCCTCCATGTTCATGCCGCCGTTGCCGACCTCGAGCATGTCCGGATCGTTCCAGCCGCCCGGGCCCGCATCGGCGGGATCGCCGTTGCGCTCGAAACCGATCGAGGCCATCTTCGCGTAGTTGTCCTCGATGTCGCCGGTGGTGCGCCACAGGTGCCCGCCGACCTCGCGGCCCCACTGGCCGACATGGTCGCGGCCGTACTGGCACAGGCTGTAGACGATCGGCCGCCCGCTCGCGCGCAACGCCTGGCCCATCTGCAGATAGGCGCGACGCACCTGCTGCGGCTCGCGGAAGATGCCCTCGCCCGAGCACAGGTCGTACTTGAGGTAGTCGATGCCCCAGCCCGCCCAGGTGCGCGCGTCCTGTTCGACGTGGCCGTAGCTGCCAGTGTAGCCGGCGCAGGTCTTGGGACCGGGCGAACTGTACAGGCCGAGCTTGAGCCCCTTGCCGTGCACGTAGTCGGCCAGCGCGCGCATGTCGGGGAAGCGCGCGTTCGGCTGCAGCACGCCGTCGCGGTCGCGCTGGCCCTGCCAGCCGTCGTCGATGTTGACGTAGACGTAGCCGGCATCGCGCAACCCGGAGGCGACCATGGCATCGGCGATGCGGCGCACGGTGGCGTCGTCGATATGCTCGGCGAAGCGGTTCCAGCTGCTCCAGCCCAGCGGCGGGGTGCGCGCCAGGCCATCGACCGGCAGCGCGGCATAAGCCGGCAGCGGCGCGGCCGGAAACGCCAGCCGTGCCGCGTCGGCCTCGCTGCCGCGGCTCGCGCGCACGTCCACCTGCTCGTCCCAGATGCGCCCGGCCACGTGCAGCTGGCCGTGCTCCAGGGTCGCGGTCCACGGCTGCGCCGGCAGCCGTGGATTGCCGTTGTCGATCTGGAAATGGGCCACGTCGCCGTCGATGCGCAGCTGCTGCATCGGCACGTCGCCGTACCAGTCGGTGGTGATGCTGCCCTGCACCTGGCCATCGCGCTCGGCGATGCGCAGGTAGCGCGGGCCGGGGAAGGACGGCCCCTGCGCGATCACCCAGATGCCTTGCAGCGGGCTCGCCGGCGCCATGGCCGCGGCCGGCGGCGGTGCGTGCGCGCAGCCGCCGCAACCGGCCACGGCGAGCGCGAGCAGGCCGCGCCACAGCCAGCGGCGGGCACGGTGAAAGGAACGCGAGCGCGACGCCATCGGTGGATCTCCTGTCAGGGAACGGCAGCGCCGCTGCGCGCAGGCGCAGCGGCGGCGCTCATGCGCTCGCGGCCGGGATCAACCAGCCGCCGAACAGCGGCCCGGCGGTATCGCCGTGCTGCGGCTCGATGCGGAAGGTCAGCTGCGCCGCAGCGCGGGTCAGCTCCGGCGGCAGCGGGTAGTCGCGATCGACGAAGTCGATGACCTGGCTGCGGTCCACCTGCACTTCCACCGCCAGCTTGCCGTTGACCAGGATGTTGAAGCGGCCCTTGTCGCTGCCCCAGAAGCGCAGGCGCAAGGCCAGCGGCTGCGCGCTGCCGCGCATCTGGAACTCGACGAAGCCCTTGCCGCGCACGTCGCGGCACTGCTGGCGGCGGTAGGCGCCGCCGAAGGAGGTGTCGCTGCTGAGCTTGTGCGCCTGCTCGGAGGCCTCGTCGCCGAACTGGATCATGTCCACCGCGCTGGCCTGCAGCGCGGCGCGCTCGGCCTGCTGGCGCGCGCGCCGCGCCGCTTCCTGCGCCCACCGCGCCGGCGCCATGCGCTTGAAGTACAGCGCGCTGCGGCGTTCGTACTGCGCGTAGAACGGCACGAAGGTCAGCCCCGGCGGCTGCGTGGCGGCGGCCAGGAAATGCCCGGGCTGCGGCAGTTCGGCGAAGCCAGCCAGCGGATCGGCCGCGGCCACCAGTGCCGGGTCCGGCGCGTCGTAGGGCTCGGCGACCGGGCCCAGATCGGCGGCCAGCGCCAGCGGGCCGCGCATCACCACCACCGTGTCGGCGTCGCCGGCGGCGTGCTCCAGGCGCAGCGGCATCGCCAGGTCCAGTTCGATCACATCGCCGCTGCGCCACTGCCGCTCCAGCGCCAGGTAGCCGTCGGCGGCGGTGCCGCGCTGGGCCTTGCCGTTGAGCCGCAGCGTATAGCCGCCCTGGCACCAGGCCGGCAGCCGCAGCAACAGGCGCCGCGGCGTGCGCGCGCCGGCGCGGCGCAGCTGCAGCCGCACCTTGCCGTTGTCGGGCACGCCGCTGTCCAGCTCCAGCGCCAGGTCGCGCTCGGGCCAGTCCAGGGTCGAGGGGATGTACAGGTTCACGTACAGCGCGTTGGCGTCCTGCCAGTAGATCGAGTCGCCGAACTGCGCATGCGCCTCCATGCCGCTGCCCACGCAGCACCAGAACGAATCGAACTTGTCGGAGAAGCCGCGCTCGCCGCCGCTGATCATCGGCGTCATGTAGGTGAACATGCCGGTGGCCGGATGCTGCGCGGCCATCGTGTGGTTGTGCAGGGTGCGCTCGTAGTAGTCGAAGTAGCGCGCCTGCGGCGTCCACTGGTACAGGTGCCGGGTCAGCTTGAGCATGTTGTAGCTGTTGCAGTGCTCGCAGGTCTGCTCGGTCAGGAACGCGGCGATGGTGTCCGGTTCCTGGAAGTACTCGCGGTCGGCATTGCCGCCGATCGCGTAGCTGTAATGGGTGGTCACCGTCTCCCAGAAGAAGCGCGCCGCGGCCGCGGCGTCGGCATCGCCGGCGACCTCGAACTGGCGTGCCTCGCCGATGAATTTCGGCACCTGGGTATTGGCATGGATATGCGGCAGTTCGTCGCGGCCGGCGGCCGCCGGATCGATCACCTTCTCGTGGCGCAGGCGCTTGCCCAACGCGACCCAGCGCGGTTCGCCGGTGCGCGCGCCCAGTTCGATGTAGGACTCGTTGAGGCCGCCGAACTCGGTGTCCAGCAGGGTCTGCATCTGCGCGTGGTCGAGCGCGTCGAACACCCCGCCCAGATAGCCGGCCAGCGGCACCAGCACCTGCAGCGCCTGCGCGTTGCCGGCCAGTTCGTTTGCATCGAGCAGGCCGGCGAACAGCTTGTGCACCGTGTACAGCGGCGACCAGCTGCCGTTGAGATTGAACTTGCTGCCCTTGATGATGCCGCGGCGCACCTCTTCGAACACCACCTTGCCGCTGTCGATGGCGCCCTTGTCGTTCTTGCGGGTGAGCCCGCCGACGTAGCCGTCCGGATCGCGCGCCTGCGCGCGCGCCAGCTCGGCGACGATGTAGTCGATGCGCTGGCGCAGCGCCGCATCGCGGGTCTGCGCGTGCATCTTGGCCAGCGCGCTGAGGTAATGGCCGAGCGTGTGCCCGGCGATGGTGTCGCCTTCCCAGCCGCCATAGACCTCGCCCTTGGGCGGCAACCCCGCGTACTGCAGGAAGTTGTGCAGCAGGCGGTCCGGCTCCAGTTCCAGCAGGTAGCGGCGGTTGGTCTGCAGCGAATCCAGGAACAGCGACGGCTTCAGCGTGACCTGCTTCAGCGGCAGCGCCTGCACCGCGCCGGCGCTGGACGCGGCGGCATCAAGCGGGAAACGCAGCAATCCCGCGGCCACGGCCAATGCGCTCCATTGCAGGAAACGGCGCCGCGATGGATCCAGCGCCGACGCATCGTCCGCGGGCGCGGTGCGCGCGCAGTGCGCCGTGTGGACATGTCCGGAGCGCGCGCTCATCGGGCACCGCGCGAATGGATGGCCACGGGGAACCGAGGGGAAAGGCGAGACGGCATTGCTTGCTCCTTTGCACTTGGCGGCGGCGGGCGCAGGCCCGGCCGCGGCCGAGAACGGGCGGCCTATGGCCACTGTGTCATCGATACGTCATCGCGTCTTGTCGCCACGGCTGCGCGAACATGCGGATTTGTGCCGAATCGCGCCCGCCGCTCACAGCGCCAGGCGGATCCCGCCGTAGTACATGCGCCCGATCACGTCGTACACGCCGGCGTGGTAGCCCAGTTCGAAGTTGGCGCCGCCCGCCTCCGCCCCCGGCACCCGCGGCGGCGCGCGATCGAACAGGTTGCTGACCCCGCCGAACACTTCCAGCCCCGACTTGAGCCGGTAGTAGCCGGAGACGTCGCTGTAGAACACGTTGCCGGTCCACACCTTCTGGTAGTCGGTGTCGGTGATCTCGGTGCTGTTGCGCATCTTGGAGAAGTGCCGCAGCGACCAGGTCGCGCCGGCATGCGCATTGGACCAGGTGCTGCGCAGCACGCCCTTCCAGGACGGCGAGCCGAACACGCCGGCGAAGCGGGTGACCTCCTCCGGCTGGTCCGGATCCAGCGTGTAGTCCTGGCGGATCAGGTGCGTGTAGTTCAGGTCGAACGACAGCGCGCCGGCGTTCTGGCCCCAGCGCTCGGCCAGGTCGTAGCGGTACTGCGCGGCGAAGTCGACGCCGCGGGTCAGGTAGCGCGACAGGTTGAGCTTCTGGGTGACCACGTTGAGCAGGTTGCCGTCGGCGTCGCGGCTGACGAAGGAACAGAACTGGTTGTCCAGGGTCGGCGCATCCACGCACTTGTTGATGATGGTCTGCGCCGGGAACGAATCGATCGCCCCGCGCAGGTCGATGTTGTAGTAGTCCACCGACAGCGAGAAATCCGGCAGGAAACGCGGGCGCAGCACGATGCCGACGGTGCGGGTCTTGGCGGTCTCGTTGGCCAGGTCCAGGTTGCCCTTGGTGATGATGTCGCGATACAGCCAGTAGGTGCTCTTGTCGGAGGGATTGAGCTGCGCGCAGTTGGCCGCGGTGTACTGGCTGCGGTCGGTGCGGTAGCGCTGGTTGTAGGTGTTGCACGGGTCGGTGATCCACATGCCGCCGATGCTGCTGGCGGTGTACAGCTCGCCGATGTTGGGCGCGCGCACCGCCTTGCCGTAGGTGCCGCGCAAGGTGATGTCGCGGATCGGCGCCCAGTCGATGCCGAACTTGTTGGTGACGGTGCGGCCGGCGGTGTTGTAGTCGGACACGCGCACCGCCGCGTCCACGCCCAGGCGCTGCGCGAACGGTTTGTCGGCCAGCAGCGGCAGGTGCAGCTCGCTGTAGAGCTCCTTGACGTCGTACTGGCCGACCAGCGGCAGCTGGGTGGTGCCCAGGCTGGCGTCGTAGGCAGGATTGGCCGGATCGTACTGCGCGATCGCGCCGATGTCGTTGCGCTCCTTGCGGTATTCGCCGCCGAACGCGATCTGCGCCTCGCCGCCGGGCAGGTCGAACATGCCGCCGGAGGCGTAGGCCGACAGCACCTGCTGGGTCATGGTGGTGGTGGCCCAGTCCGAGGTGTAGCGCAGGTAGGCGATCTCCTGCGCGGTCAGGCGCTTGAACGGGTTCAACGGCACGCAGCCGTTGCCCGGGTCGGTGAGCGTGCTGCGGCAGATCGCGCTGCCGTCGGCGGCGGCGGTGGAATCCACCGCCAGGTAGTAGCGCGTGTAGGACACCGTATCGATGTCGCGGTTGCGCTGCTCGGTGCGGCCGTAGGAGTAGTACGCGGTGTAGTTCCAGGCGCGTGTGCCCAGGCTGAAGTCGCCTTCCAGGCCGACCACGCCCTGCAGCAGCTGGCGCCGGTACTGGCTGCCGCCCTGCCCCAGTTCCTCGTCGAAGTGCCGCGCGAAGTAGACCCCGTCGGTGATGGTGCCGCCGTTCGCCGCGCGCATCTCGTCGGTGATGAACGGGCTGTCGGCCGGCACCGCCTCGCTGCCGAACGCGCTCAGCGCGCGCCACGCCGATTGCGAGGTGGTGCGCGAATAGCCGAGGTTGGCGAAGAAGCGCAGGCTGTCGCTGAAATCGAAATTGAGCGTGGCGCGGCTGGCGAAGCGATCCGATGGCACCGCCAGGTACCACGAGTCGTAGCGGCCGCCGTACTCGCCGCCGTCGGTGAGCAGGCTGCCCAGCGCGTTGGACGGATCGGCCAGGCTCACCGGCACGCTGTTGACGTAGCCGCCCGGGCCGAGCACCGGCGCGCGCAGCTGGCCGTCGGCGGTCATCGCGTAGTGGCGGCCGCCGAGGATGAGTTGCGCGTCCTCGGCGTTGTTGATGTTGCGGTTGTTGTCGGAGATCCAGTAGCGCTGGTTGCGGTTGTTGCGCGTGTACATCGGGTAGCCGGTGGCGGTCCACGGCCGGTCCTGGCCGGACACCGAATCGGGTTCGCGCTCGTAGAAACCGTACACGGTGACGTTGCCGCGGTTCTCGGCGAAGTTGTGGCCGAACAGCGCATCGACGCTGTTGCTGCGCATGTCGCCGCGGCTGGAGATGCCGTAGCGCGCGCTGGCGTCCAGGCCCTGGAAATCCTTCTTCAGGATGAAGTTGGCCACGCCGGTGACCGCATCGGCGCCGTACAGCGCCGAGGCGCCGCCGGTGATGACCTCGACGCGTTCGACCAGGCTGGAGGGAATGTTGCTCACGTCCACCGCCGAGGTGCCCGGGATCGCCGGCACCTGGCGGCGGCCGTCGACCAGCACCAGGGTGCGTTGCGTGCCCATGCCGCGCAGGTCCAGCGCGTTGATGCCGGGGTTGCCGGCCAGGTTGCTGGTCTGGCTGGTCTGGGTCAGCGCCAGGCTCGGCAGCTGGTTGACCACATCGGCGATCTCGGTATAGCCGGCCGCGCGGATCTGCTCGGCGCCGATCACGGTCAGCGGCGTGGGGCCTTCCAGCGCGTCGTTGCGGCGGATGCGCGAGCCGGTGACGACCACGCTGTCCAGGGTCTTGGCGTCGGCGGCGCCGTCGCTGCCGTCGGCGGTCGCTGCCGTGTTGTCGCGCACGGCAGCGGCCTCCTGCGCCGCCGCCGGCAACGCCGCGAGCAGAGCCATGGCGATCGCGGCGCACAACAGGCTGCGTCCTTGTCCGCGTCGATCGCGGCAAGCGGACGCCAGAGGGGGGGAAGGCAAGCGAACGTGGCGCATGGGCGGTCTCTCTGGTGGCCGGCCTGCATCGAAATCCAGGCCGCACGACGCCATGCCCTCGCGGCGCGTGGCGGCGAGAACCGGCATCGATCGATGGAGAAGGCCGTGCATCCCCGCACGGCGCAGAATGCGATGCGCGTTGCCGCACATCGCACTTGCAGGGTTTCACGTCGGCAGGTGCAGCGTCTTGTGGAAAAACTTCACCTTTGATGTGGAAATTTGTCGATACGTGTCAATAGATCGCATGGCGCGCCACATCGACGCGTTCCACTCGGCGCAGACGCATGCGCAACCGTCAGCGCGCGACCGGCGCCGACGCTGCGGCCTGGCGGTTCCAGTCGGGCGTCGGCGCCTGCTGCAGCCAGCGCACGAAGAAATCCGCCAGCCGCCGCCGTCCGTAGTCGCCGCCGGCGCCGTGGTCGCCGCCCGGCACCACCAGCAGGTCGAAATCCTTGCCTGCCTTGATCAGGCGATCGGCGACCTGGAAGGTGCTGGACGGATCCACGTTGTGGTCCATGTCGCCGGTGACCAGCAGCAGATGCCCTTGCAGGCGCCAGGCGTTGTCGACATTGGACGAGGCCGAATACCACGGCCCGACCGGCCAGCCCATCCATTGCTCGTTCCACCAGATCTTGTCCATGCGGTTGTCGTGGCAGCCGGAATTGGCCACCGCGGCGACGTAGAACTCGGGATGGAACAGCAAGGCGCCGAGCGCACTCTGGCCGCCGGCGGAGGTGCCGTAGATGCCCACGCCCTGCTCGATCGCGTACCACGGATACTGCGCCGCCACGGCGCGGTGCCAGGCGATGCGGTCGGGAAAGCCGGCGTCCTTGAGGTTGCGCCAGGCCACGTCGTGGAACGCGCGCGAACGGTTGTTGGTGCCCATGCCGTCGATCTGCGCCACGGCGAAGCCAAGCGCGGTCAGCGCCGGCACGCGCGCGCTGAAGGTCTTGGGCACGAACGAGCCGTGCGGACCGGCGTAGATGTTCTCGACCACGCGGTAGCGCTGCTGCGGATCGAGCCCCTGCGGACGATGGATCACGCCCCAGATCTCGGTCTTGCCGTCGCGGCCGGGCGCATGGAACGGCAGCGGCGGTACCCAGCCGGCGGCGCGCAGCCGGCTCAGGTCGGTGCGTTCGACCTGCTGTACCAGCGCGCCATCGGCGCTGCGGCGCAATTCCAGCACCGGCCCCAGGTCCACGCGCGAATACAGGTCGAGCAACCAGCGTCCATCGGGCGACAGCACGACCTCATGGTCGGCCTGCGCCGGCGTCAGCGCGGTCAGCCCGCTGCCGTCCAGGCCGATGCGGTAGGCATGGCGGTAGTACGGATCCTCGCCGGGTTGCATGCCCGAGGCGATGAAGTAGACCTGCTGCGCGGCCTCGTCGACGCGCTCGACCTTGCGCACCACCCACTCGCCGCGGGTGACCTGGCGCGGCGTGGCGCCGCCGCGCGTGTCGTACAGGTACAGGTGTTCCCAGCCGTCGCGCTCGGACGCCCACAGGGTGCGCGCGCCATCGGCGAAATCGTGGCGATAGCGCTTGCCGCCGTTCTCGTGGCTGCCGCTGAGATCGGAATACTCGATGAAGGTCGGCGAGGTTTCCTCGATCAGGGTGCGCGCCTGCGCGCTGCGTCCGTCCGCCTCGATGACCCGGTAGCGCTGGTGGCCGCGTTCGTTGTACTCGAAGGTGAACGCGCTGCCGTCGCTGCGCCACTGCGGCCAGTACAGTCCGAACGCGTTCGGGAACAGCGCCGTCGGCACCGCGTGCGCCTGCCGCGACGCCAGGTCGAACAGCACCGGCTGCAGCACCGGCAGCGGGTCGCCGGGCTTGGCATAGACCTGCTGGTGCAGCTTGGGCTGCAGCTGATCCGGCGGCGCCGACTCGATGTAGTACACCGTGCGCAACGGCGCCGGTTTGACCCGGTAGGCGACCAGCCGGGTCGAATCCGGCGACCAGGCGAAGCTGTCCGCGGCGTAGTACTCGGCGGTGCTGCCATCATGGCTGAGCGCGACCGGGGTGCCGCCGGCGGCCGGTGCGACCACCACGTTGCCGGCGTCGACCCAAGCCCGCCACTTGCCGTCCGGCGACGCCTGCGCGTAGGCCACGCCCTGCTTCAGCGGAATGCTCATATCGTAGGAATCGGGCGGCAACGCGCCCATCTCGGTCCGCGTGCAGCGGTATTGCGGCAGCGCGCACTGCCAGCGCACCCGATCGCGCTCGAAGGCGAGCTGGCGCGCATCCAGCTTGACCTCGTCCAGCTGCAAGGCGGCCGCATCGACCGGCTTGCCGCTGGCCGCGGACATCGCCGCCGCCAGCCGCGCATGGTCGAAGGCGGGTTCGTTACGGCCGCCATCCACCGCGACCCGGCGGTACTCGATCGCCGGTGCGGCGCCGGTGCGCGCCACCGAGCGCCGGTACAGGAAATGCCCGGGATCCAGCCACACCTGCTGCGAGGGCTGGCGGTCGACCAGCGCCTCGTAGCGGCTGCTCAACGCCTGCGCGTGCTGGTAGTCGTCCGTGCTCGGCGCCGCCAGCGCGAGCGCCGGCAGCAGCGCCGCTGCGGCGATCGCGGCGCAGAACAGGCGACGCGCGTGCCTGCGCGGATCGCGGCGCAAGCGGGCCAGGGAGAGGGGGGTCGAGCGAATGCGCTGCATGGGATAGGCGGTCTCTGGGCTGCCGGCCTGCACTGGATTCAGGCCACGCGATGCGCTGCCCTCGCCGCCCGCGGCAGCGAGAACCCGCATCGATCATCGGAGGCCGTGCATCCACGCACGGCACGGAACGCGGCGCGCATCGCCGCGCATCGCCAGCCACGATCCTTTCACGCCATCGTGCGCAGCGTCTTGTGCAAAAGCATCGCCTTTGATACGGAAATTTGCAGATGCATCGCAAACGGTGGCGACGGCCGGCGCGCGGCGCGCCCTGTTCCCGCGCCCGTGCGCGCGGTCGTCGGCACACGACAACGGCCGTTTTGAGGCCTGGCGCCATCCGCAGGCCGATCCGGTCGCGGCGCTCCGATGCGGTGTCGCCCGGTGCCGGTCAGCCTGCGTCGCAGCGCTGCGCATCCGCGGCGCCGGCCTGGACCAGGCGCTGCGCGCGCGTGGCCCACATTTCCCATTCCTGCACCGCCAGCGCGGCATAGCGGCCGTCGCCGCCGGAAGCGTCGAACACCGCGCGCACGCAGCGCGTGGTCACCGGCGCGAAGCGCAGCGTCTGCACGCGACCGGCCACCGCGCCGCTCGCCGCCTGTGCCAGCGGCAGCCACTGCCCGTCCTTGCGGTACTGCAGCTGCCAGTGCGCCGGCGGCGCCACGCCTTCGTTGGCGCCGGGCGGATGGTCGGCCCAGAACACGATGCGGCTGCGCTCCAGCGTCACCGGCTGCGCCCAGCTGTACTGGATCCACTGCTGCGGCGGATTGTGCGCGCTCCAGCTGCCCCACATCTGCGGCGGCAGCGGATTGCGCTTGACCACGCCGTCGTTGAGCGCGGCGATCCAGTACTGGTGCGGGATGTCCGGCCCGTTGGAGGCGCTGGCCTGGGCGTAGCGGGCGACGTTGCGCTGTACCGGCTGCGGCGGCTGCGCTGCGCGCGTGGCCAGCACCGGACGGATCCGCGCCGGCTGCTGCGTGTCGTCCCAGTCCAGCCGGTCGATCGCCACGCTGCGGCGGAAGTGGCCGCCGCCCTTGGCGTCGGCGGTGTGGTAGACCAGGTACCACCGGCCCTTGAACTGCACGATGCCCGGATGCGAGGTGGTCGAGGACACCGGCGGCAGGATCACCCCGCGGTAGGTCCACGGCCCCAGCGGCGACGGCGCAGTGCCGTAGGCGATGCAGGCATGGTACAGCGTCGGCGTGCAGTCGGAATCCGGTCCGGCGCGGTTGCCGGCGTAGGCCATGTAGTAGGTGCCGTTGCGTTTGAACAGCCACGGCGCCTCGAAATAGCCGTCCAGCGTGGTCACCGCCACCGCATCTCCCTTGGGCGTGACCATGTCGCGTTCCAGCTCGATCCCGAACAGCTTGCCGAAGGTGCCCCAGTACAGGTACACGCGGCCGTCGTCGTCGACCAGCACGGTCGGATCGATGTTCTGGATGGTGTTCCTGACCGGCAGCGACTGCGACAGGATCGGCCCTTGCGGGTGCGCGTCGCGCCACGGCCCCAGCGGGCTGTCGGCGACCGCCACGCCGATCGCGAACGGATCGGCGTTGGGCGAGTGTTGCTCCTGCACCGGCGCGTACAGGTAGTAGCGCCGGTCCGGACCCTGCACGATCTGCGCGGCATAGGCGCGGCCGGCCGCGGCCCAGGCGAACACCTGCTCGGGGCGCAGCAGCGATGGATAGTGGGTCCAGCGGCCGCTGCCGACCTCGTCGGTGACCAGCATCTGCCAGCGCTTGATCACGAAGTCGTTGACGTCGGGCGGCGCCTCGTCGCGGCCGGCGATGATGTACAGCTTGCCGTCGGCGACCAGCGGCGCCGGATCGGCGGAGTAGTCGCGGCCGTCGGCCAGGATCGGATTGCCGACGCTGTGCACGTCGCGCGCGAGCGGCGGCGCGGCATGCGCCCCGGCAACGGCGAGCGCCAACAGCAGGCCGGCGCCGATGCGTGCGGCAACACCCGATGCGCCGCGCAGGCTCATGGCGCCACCGCCGCGTCGACCACGATCTGCAAGCGCACCGGCAACTGCCCGCTGCCGCCGCGCCCTTGTGCCGTCCCGACGATGCTGGTGCTGCCCGGCGCGGCATACGCGGCCGGCGCCAACGGCGGCCATTGCACCGGCACGCGTTCGCGCGAACCGTCGTTGTATTGCACGCCGACGAACTGCGGCAGCGCCGGCGCCTGCCCGGCACGCACGTGCAACGGCGGCGGCGCCTGCACCGTGTTGATCTGGCCCGGCGCGCTGGCGCGCACCCAGATGCTGGCGCTCACCGGCACGCCGCCGTCGGCCAGGCCCTGTATCTGCACGCGGCCTTCGCCGGCCAGGGACGCGGGCTCGAGCTGCGGCCAGCGCACGCCCAGCCAGGCCCAGCTGCCGTCGGCGAAATAGCCGGCGATGCGCTGCGGCAAGGCCGGCGTCTCGCCCGGCGCCACGCGCACGTCGATCGGTTCGACCGCGTCGGCGCGCTCGGCGAACACCTGCCATTCGTCGATGCCGACCGCGGCATGGCCCTCGCCCTGCGCGGCGGTGTCCAGCACCACGCGCAACGCGCTGGTGGTCACCGGCGCGAACGCCACGCGGCTCGGCTGGCCGCGCCCGGCGACCGGATAGCCGCCGCGCACCACGATGTCGCGCCATTGGTCGCCCTCGCGGTATTGCAGCGTCCACGCGCGCGGCGGCGCCACCCCGCCCTCGGGCTGGTCGTCCCAGAAGTACAGCGCGGCGCCGTTCACGCGCTGCGGTTGCCGCCACTGGTACTGCACCCACACCGAGGCCGGTTGCGCGCGGCCCCAGCTGCCCCAGCGGCGGTCCGCCGACGGCACCTGGCCAGGCTCGGGCAGCACGCCGTCGTTGAGCGCCTGCAGCCGGTGGTGGCCGGCGGTGAACTGCGCGCTGGCCTCGGCCTCGCCCTGCACCTGCAGGCCCTGCCCGGCCGGCACCGGCGCGGCGACCACCGCCACGTCGGCATGGCCCTGCAACGCGCCGTCGTCGGCCTGCAGCTGCAGCGTGTAGGCGCCGGGCGCGGTGAAGCGGACGCCGGTGCTGGCCGCCTGCGGCTCATCGAAGATCGCCGCGCCGCCGGGCGGCGCCTGCAGCACGCGCCAGTGCAGCGCCAGCGTGCCGTTCGGCAGCGCGTCGTCGCCGACCAGGCCGGCCAGGCGCAACGCGCCGCCACCGGCGCCGTCCTGCTGCCAGGCCTCGACCTGCGGCGCCTGGTTGGGCCTGGCCGCCGGCGGCGCGGCGCCGCTGGCATAGGCCTGGATCTCCTTGATCCCGGTGCGCAAGGCGCCGGCATGGGTCACCAGCACGCGCAGCCGCTGCACGCGCAACGCGGGGAAGCGCACGCGGTTGCGGTTGCCCTGCGCGATCGGCGCGTCGCGCACCTGACCGGGCACGGCTTTCCAGGCGTGGCCGTCGAAGTACTGCAGCACGTACAGCCACGGCGGCGCGTAGCCGGCGCGGGTGCCGGAGGGAAAGCCGTGCTGCTCGCCGGGCGGCGAGGAGCTGCGGTAGAAGTACAGGCGCACGTCGTCCAGCGTCTGCGGCAGGCCCAGGTCGAGTTCGATCCAGTCGCTGTGCGACGGCGACCCCACGGTGCCCCAGAACGGTTCGTTGGCGGTGCTGCCATCCACCGCTGCTTCGGCCGGGAAGCCGTCGGCGGCATAGCTGGCGCTCACCTTTGCGCCCTGCGCGAGGTCGCGTGCGCCGGCAGGCAACGCCGTGTCCACGCCGGCGTCGGCCAGCACCGCGGCGATCCGCGCATCGGCGGCGAAGCGTACCTGCGCCGGTGTCTGCAGTGCGCGTGCGTGCGCGGCGAGCACGCGCAGCTGCGCGGCACCGGCATTGACCGCATCCGGCAAGGCCTGCACGCGGCCGCTGGCCGGATCGTAGAGCACATGCGCCAGGCGATCGACGGTGAACGCCAGCTTCCCGTCCAGGTACACCGAATAGCCCTTCGGCACCGCGCCACCATAGTGGCGGCCGTCGCGGTCCCAGACGATGGCCAGGTCGCGGTCGCGGTAGCGCAGGCCGTCGGCGGCGAAATGGTCCCAGCCGATGTCGATCGGGTACAGCTCGATGCTGGCGTCGCCGCGCGGACGCAGGCCCATCGCGTCCTCGATCACGGTGAAGTTGGTGGCGCCGAGCTGGGTGTGGTGGATCCACGAGCGGTAGCCGATGCTGCCGCCGGCGGCGGCGCTGCCCTGCGCCCAGAATTCGTTCTGGTCCGGGTAGCGGTTGTCGCCGTCGATGTAGTGCGCCCAGGCGTTCCAGTACAGCAGCTTGCGGTAGCTGCCGGCATCCAGGTACGGGCTGGGATAGTCGCGCAGCGCGCTGCCGAACAGGCGGAAGGCGACGGTGGAGTTGATCACCGAGAAGTTGTTGCTGCCGCCGGCGCCGCGCGCCTGCTGGTCGGCCTGGTTGGCGGTGTAGAACGGGAAGATCGGATACTGACGCGCGTCGGCGAACAGGCGCAGCGCGCGCACGTACTTCGGGTCGTCGTCGGCGTCGCCCTGCTTGGGCATCAGGCCGACGCTGAACGGGTAGTAGTTGTTGGTCTCCTTCCAGTCCACCGGCAGCCGCGCGCCGTCGGCCTGGCGCTGCTTAAGCAGGTCGCCGTGCAGGCCCATGCCGTCGGCGCTCGCGCTGTGGTCCTGCCACAGCACGGCGAGCACGGCGCGGCGGATCTTCGCCGCCAGCGCCTGCATCCGCACCGCGGTGGCCGCATCGCCGGCGAGCTGCGCGGCCTGCGCCGCGGCCAGCGCGTTGGCGTAGACGTAGGCGCTTTCGCTGCGGTCCATGCGGATCTGGCCGTGCTGCCTGGCCCAGTCGAAGGACACCGCATCGGCATCGTTGCCGGTCATCGCCGCCCAGTCGTACTCGATCAGGCCGTTGCCGTTGCGGTCGTAGGCGCGCAGCAGCGCGTCCACGTCGGCGCTGGCGTAGCGCGCCAGCCTGGCCGCCACCGCCGGCGGCCCGCCGTGCAGCTGGTAGGCGCGCCAGGCGGCCGCGCTGAGGTACTGGGCATAGGAATTGGACCAGTTCTCCGGCGCACCGGGATTGTCCACGTACTTGCCGCCGCCGGCGGTCTCGCCGGCGCCCAGCCACGAGCCGTAGGCGTAGCTGGGGTCGCGCAGGTACTTGAGGTCGTCGATGAACATGCCGGTGGTCAGCACGATCGCGTTGTCGTAGCCGAGCACGCCTTCGATCGCCACCGGGAACTGGTAGTCGTTGCCGGGCACCGCGGCGTCGAGGAAATTGAAGCGCAGCAGCCACCAGCGGTAGAACAACGTCTTGTCGATGTTGTCCTCGGGCGTGTCCAGGTACGGCAGGTTGTCGGCCCACCAGCGGTTGTAGGCGACCACGTGCTCGGTATACGCCTGCTGCGGCGATTGCGCGGCGATGCGCCGGTATTCCTGCAGCGAGGCCGGCAGTTCGCGCGTGACCAGCCCGAGCTGCACCTTCAGCGTGGCCGCCTCGCCGCTCGCCGGCAGCGCCACGCGGCGCGCGATGGAACCACCCTCGACCGCGAAGCCGTCGCCGGACAGGCGCGGGAACACCGTGGTGATCGCGTTGTGGGTGGCGAACGCGCCGGTGAGCTCGGCGCCGTCGGCATGCGTAGCCATCGGCGAGATCGCGCGCAGGGTCAGCGTGCGCGCCACGCCGTCGCTGCTGGACAGCGTGGCCTCGGCCACCGCCACGTTCTGCTCGCTGATGAACTTGACCAGGCGCAGCCGCACGCCGGCGCCGGCATCGGCGTACACGCTGCTGAAGTAGCTCGGCGTCTGCCGCCGCTGCGCGCTGTCCTCGACCAGCTGCAGCGGCTTGCCGTCGAGCTCGGCCTGCAGCCGGAACAGCGCGTCGTGGCCGGTCTTGTGCGCGTAGGCCACGTCGCCGACGAAGCCCGGCTGCTGCGGCTGGTGCGTGTACATGTAGGCGGCGCGGCCGCGGCTGAACAGCCAGTTGTTGCTATCGTCGAAACCGCCGCCGGTGCCGCTGCGCGCGAGCATACGGTCGATCCAGAAATCCTTGCCCGGCGCAGTGCCGGCGCCGGCCGCCAGGTCGGCGGCGAACACCCGCTGCAGATGGCCGCCCGGCGCGAAGGCCACACCGCTGTCGGGGATCGGCGTGGGCGTGCCCTTGAAGCGCGGATAGCCGAGCGCGGCGTTGCTGGCCTGCAAGGCCTCGCCATCCGCGCCAGCGGCAGCCGCAACCGCCGCGCTGCACGCCACGCCCAGCAACACCGCGAACAACGCGGCGGCGGCGCGCGGCCGCCGCCATGCCGCGGCCGCGCCGCCAGCGGACAAACTCAAAACTCGGTCCTGAGCCGAGCCCAGAAGTAACGCCCCAGCGTGTCGTAGGTGAACGCGTCGGTATTGGCCGCGCTCGCATAGCCGTAGTACTGCGGCGGCTTGCGGTTGCCGACGTTGTTGGCGCCGGCCGACAGCGTAGTGTGCAGGCTTTCGAATTTCCGGCTCAGCGAGACGTCGTGGTAGGTCACCGTGCCGACCTTGAAGTAGACGCAGCTGCCGTCGGCGGCGGTGTTCACGCAGAAGTCCTCGTAGGCGCTGCCGACCGTGGTCGGGCCGAGCAGGCGCGTGTTCCAGCTGGCGTGCCAGGGACCGTTGTCCCAGCCCAGGTTGAAGCTGGCCCGCCAGCGCGGCATGTTGCCGTAGCTGGACATCTCGCCGACGTAGTTGTGGTCGTCGCCGCTGAACTTGTAGCTGGACAGGAACGTGGCGTCCACGCCGGCCTGGAAGTTGCCCCAGGCGGTGTCGCGCAACGCGTACTTGATGCCGATGTCGTAGCCGCGGATATCGACCTTGCCGCTGTTGATCGCGAACGGCACGGTCACGCTGACCAGTTGCCCGCTGGCGTTGCGCTGGATCAACGGACAGTACGCGCTCTGGCCGTCGTAGCAGTTCTGCAGCACCTGGTCCAGGCCGACGCCGTTGATCATGTCGTCGAGCGTGACCCGCCAGCTGTCCAGGTTCAGCGACAGGCCGTCCGCCCAGCCCGGGTCGTAGACCGCGCCGACGTTGTAGGAGCGGCCCTGCTCGGGCTTGATCGCGAAACCGGCATTGGCCGAGCCGGTGGTCAGCACGGTGAACGAGGAGGTGTTGACGAAGCTGCCGTTGGTCGGCACGTTGGCGCAGGCCGCGGCGTTGCCGCCGCCGGTGTAGCCGTTGCACGGATCGGTGTAGTCGCCGGTGCTGTCCACGACCGAGTTGTACGGCGAGCCGTACAGGTCGCCCAGGGCCGGCGCGCGGAATACCTCCGAGCCGGTGGCGCGGATCAGCAGGTTGTCGATCGGCCGCCATTCCAGCGCGATCTTGCTGTTGGTGGTGTTGCCCCAGTAGTCGTACTTGGAATAGCGCGTGCCCAGGTTGAGGTTCAGCGTGTGCGCGCCGGGCACATCCTTGAGCAGCGGGATCAGCACTTCGGCGTAGGCCTCCTTGATCGTCTCGTCGTGGCCCTGGTTCATGATGCAGCCGTCGTTGTAGTCGCAGTTGCCTTCGGCATCGGCGGCGGCGACCGGGTTGCTGGTGCCCTGCGAGAATCCGTTCTTGCGGAACGACAGGCCGAACGCGGCCTGCACCATGCCGGCCGGCATCGCGAACAGGTCGCCGTTGACGCTGGCCTCGGCGAATTTCATCGTGCTCTCGTCGATCAGGTCGACCGCGCTCTGGGTCGCCTTGATCCCGGCGATGGTGGCCGGATCGTCCGGGTTGAACACGTTGATCGGGGTACAGCCGGCGATCACGTTGCCGGGCGTGCCGCACTTGACCACGCCGTCGCTGTCCAGGAACGAGGCGCCGACCGCGTTGTTCAGCGCCGAGGTGATCGAGAAGCCGTTGCGCACCAGGGTGTCCTTGTAGCGCGCATAGCCGGCGGCCGCGTCCCACTGCCAGCTGGTGTCGGCGAACTTGCCGCGCAGCCCGGCCACGATGTTGGTCTGGTACATGGTCGAGGTGTAGACGCGGGTGTTGGCTGCCTCCGAGCGCAGCAGGTAGCGCGAGAGCTGGCTGCCGAACGGGTTGTAGTAGTTCTGTGCGGCGTTGGGCAGCTCCAGGCCGTAGGCGGTCAGCTGCGAGGTGGTCTCGCTGCGGGTCCAGAACATGTCCAGGTAGCCCTGCACGTTCGGGGTGAAGTCGAAGCTGGCGTGGGCGGAGAAGTTGGTGCGCTGCACCGGGGTGATCAGGTACTGGCCGTAATAGGAGTTATAGCCTTCGACCGCCTGGCTATAGGTGTGGAAGTCGCTGGCATCGACCGCACCTGGCGCCAGTCCGCTGTTCGGGGTCAGCACGCTGCCGTCGCTGAGGAAGGCGCGGGTGCCGTTGCCGCGGCGTTCCACCACCTGGCCGTTGAGATAGTTCACCGCGGTCTTGGCGTAGCTGCGGTCTTCGTCGTACAGCGCGTTCATCGAGCTGCGGCTCAGGCCCAGGATCAGTCCGCCCCGCTCCCAGGTCTTGCCCCACTCCACGCCGACCGAACGGCGGTTGCCGTCGCCGTGGGTGCTCTGGCCGTAGTCGACGGTCGCGGCGGCGCCGTCGTACTTGTCCTTGAGGATGATGTTGACCACGCCGGCGATGGCATCGGAGCCGTACACCGAGGACGCGCCGTCGGTCAGCACCTCGATGCGTTCCACCATCGCCGCCGGAATCGCGTTGATGTCCACGCCGGGCGCGGCGGACACGCTGCTGGCCGGCCCTGCCATGCGGTGGCCGTTGACCAGCACCAGGGTGCGCTCGGCGCCGAGGTTGCGCAGCGAGACCAGCGCGCGGCCATGGCTGAAGCCGGAATTGAGCGAGATGTTGGGCATGTTGCCGGCCATCGCCGGCAGTTGCTGCAGCAACTGGCCGAGCGTGTCCTGGCCGCTGTCCTCGATCCGCTGCCGGTCGATGGTGATCACCGGGCTGGCGGTCTCGGCATCGACGCGGCGGATATGGCTGCCGGTCACGGTGACCTTTTCCAGGGTGGTGGCGGCCGCGTTGTCGGCGCTGGCGTCCTGCGCCAGCGCGGCCGGCGCCGTCGCGGCCAGCGCCAGTGCGGTACAGATCGCCGCTGCCAGCGGACCCGGCCGCTGCGCGCGGCGCCATGAAGACGGGAAAAGCGGCGCAGCGCGTTCAGACAAAGACGACATCGGGATTCTCCTGGGCGGCGATGGCACGGCGATCGGCAGGGCCGGCCGCCCTTCCCCGGGCCGCCGTCCCCATCGCCAGCGATCGTTGGCGAGTACGGAACAGGGCGCCGTCCGCGGCGCGCGGCGGCAGCGTGGAGCTGCCGCCGGCACTGCTGCGTCCGACGCTGCATCGTGCGGAAATCTCCCCCGGAGACTTCATTGCACGGACACAATGTGCGCGTACCGTGATGGCGTCGTCTTGTCGTATTTATCGCTCAAACGTGCGGAATATCGCATTGCGCGACGCGCGACGGGACATTTCCGACTTTTTCGCCACTCAGCCGTAGGCAGCCGAAATCGTCATCTGCCGCGCTCCTCCGGCGGGCACCAGCACGCGTTCCTTGCGCGGCCCGGACAGGGCCGCCGCGCGACCGTCGATCAGCACCTCGCGCAGCTGCGTGCCGGCCGGCACGCGCAGGGTCAGCCAGGTCCGTGCCGGCGCCTGCGCCGGCAGGGTCAGCGTGCCGTCGATGCGCTTGCGCGCCGGATCGCCGCGCAGGCTCAGCGACACCGCGCCCCAGCGCGTCGGCGCGGCGGCGATCGCGATCGCCTCGCCGCTGCCCAGCCACGCGCGCGGCAGCGCGCGCGCCAGGAACAGTTCCTCGCCGGCACTGTCCTCGAACACCAGCATCCAGCGCAGCAGCAGCGGGATGGTCATCTGCGCCGGGATGCAGAACAGCGGCATGCCGCCGGTGATGCCGCTGACCTCGCCGGCGGTCCAGCTGCCGCGGGTGTGCACGTGGTAGCGGTGCGCGTACAGGAACAGCAGGTATTCCTCGATCCGGTCCAGGCGCAACAGCTGCTGCGCGTAGCCGTAGGAGATGAAGCCGAGCAGGTCGCGTCCTTCCGGGGTCGGCGGGGCGATGTTGCCGACCACGCCCAGGCTGGTGCCGCCATGGCCGCGCACGCAGTCGATGACCAGGTGCGCCAGGTCGTCGGGCAGCACGTCGGCCTGCAGCAGTTCGGCGTAGGCGCGGTGCGGCCAGCCCTGCTCGCTCGGGCTCTCCTGCTGCAGCGACTGGCGGAAGGTCAGCTTCACCCCGGGCAGCGGGCCGATGTAGGGCGGCTGCAGGTCGCGGCGGATGTTGCCGCGCAGGGTCTTGTGCAGCTGCGCGGTCAGTTGCTGCGCGCGCCGCCGCCACTGCGCCGCGGTGGCCTGCGCGCCCGGCCCGGCGATGGTGGTCCACACCGCGGCGATGTCCTGCCAACCGCGGATCGCCAGCGCGCTGTTGGCGTAGTACGGCTTCCACCACAGGGTCGGGTCCGGGAACAGGCAGGCGTCGGATTCGTTCCAGCCGTGGATCAGGCCGTGCCCGGGCGCCTTGGCCGGCAGCTTCAGGCTGGCGTCGTGCAGTTCCAGCAGGATCTGCGCGGTGGCTTCGATCTTGCCGCGGTGCTTGCGCAGCAGCGCCGCATCGCCGGTGTAGCGCAGGTAGCGCGCCAGCAGCGACAGGGTCAGGCCGAACTGGCCGGTCTCCGCGCCGCGCATGTTGACCATGCCGTCGTCCTGCACGAAGTCGCTGAAGTAGCCGTCCAGCACCGCGCCGGCCTGGGCGAAGCGGCCCCACTCCAGGTTCGCGTACAGCGAGCTGGTGAAGGTGTCCTGGAAGCCGTCGTATTCGTTGCCGTAGTAGTCGCGATCGACCGCGCCGTACTTCGGATAGGTGCCGCCGGGGCGCACCACCAGTTCGCGGGCGAAGGCGAAGCGCGCCATGTCGCTCCAGCTGGCATCCGGCAGCTGCGCCTGCACGGTATCGGCGAGCAGCCCCTGCCAGTAGCCGGCGAAGGCGAGCAGGCCGCGGTAGAAGTCCTCGGCGCTGCGCGGGCCGCGCCGCGGCGGGTAGTCGGGATAGCTGTAGCCGTACACCACCTTGGTCACCTGACCGTGCTCGACCAGCGCGCTGCGGTGCCAGGTCTGCACGATGAAGCGATCGGTGGCGAGCACGTCGGCGAACAGCAGCACGTCGTAATAGCGGCCCTCGCCGGCCGGCACCACCTTGCGCACCGCCGGCATCCAGCCGCCGATCAGGCCTTCGTGGCGGCGTGCGACGAGCTCGGCCTTGCCCAGTTCGGGGAAGGCGTGCAGCGCGCGGTAGGCACGGGTGCGGCCGTCCGGATACACCGGCATGGTGTCGGCGCACTCGCGGGTGCCGACGAACGTGGTCCACGGCAGGCGCCCGTTGTAGTCCTTGGGATCCAGTTGCGAGGCCGGCGGCGGCGCCGCGTCGCGCACCTCTTCGATCCGCGGGTCGCCGTCGCGCAGCAGGCGGTCGGCGAGCAGGTCGGCCTCGGCCATCGCCACCTCGGCCAGCTGCATGCCGAAATACGGCGCCTGTGCGGCGGGATAGACCGGTTCGGTGCGCTTGCCGAGCACCAGCGCGCCGCCGGGGCCGAGCAGGGTCAGGTCGCCGTCGGCGCTGCGCAGGTCTTCGTACACCTGCCACTGCGCGCCGGCGTCGACGAAGCGGCATTGCAGGGTGTGCCCGGCGAGCGCGTCGGCGGCCAGCGGCTGCAGCCGCGGCGCGGACGGCGTCGGCGCGGCGGCGGGCGCGGCATTGGCAGGTGCGGCGATGCCGCCGGCGAGCGCTTCGACACCGGCCACCGCGCCGACCGCCAGCCCCTGACGCAGGAAATCTCTCCGATCCATGTACCGTCCCCCGATGAGCAATAGCGCATCATCGTGCGCCGCAGGCGCGGTCACGTCTTGTGCGCTGTGTCGAGGATCGGTGCGGAAAATTGCATAGCGTTGGGTGGGGCGCAGGCGCTGCACTGGGCTTCGTGCGTGCGCTGGGAAGTTGCACAGGAGCAGGCGCGCGAGGCTGCGCACGTCCCCTCATCCGCCCCGTGGGGCACCTTCTCCCGAGAAGAGGACCATGGTCCCGGTGGGAGAAGGGAACAGCCGAGCGTCCATAGCCCCTCTCCCACCGGGAGAGGGGTTGGGGTGAGGGTCCGGCGCGAAGCGTCTCGCGGGGTTGGGTGCACGAGGCTGCGCACGTCCCCTCATCCGCCCCTTCGGGGCACCTTCCCCCGAGAAGGGGGCCATGGTCCCGGTGGGAGAAGGAAGCGCGGTGGTCTCAGGCGAGGACGTCGAGCAGGCTGCCGAGGGTGTCGTCGGCCGCGCGCAGCACCCGCGCATTGGCCTGGAAGTCGTTGCGCGCGGACAGCCCGCCGACCATGTCGTCGACCAGGTCGCTGCCCTCGCCGCCTGCCGCCTGCACCTGGACGCTCACCCCGCCGCCGGCGGCCTCCTGGTTGGCCGTGACCTGGCGCTGGAAACCCTCGGTGGCGGCGTTGGCGACATTGTTCGCGCGCGCCTGCAGGCCGGAGGCGGCGGCGCGCATGCCGGACAGGGCGATCGAGGACACCGAGGCGATGGAAGTCATGCGCGTTTGCTCGTCGGGCGGCCGCGTCGCGGCCGCAAGGTCAGTAGGTTCCCACGGTCACCCGCAGCACGTAGGGATCGGCGCGCCGGAAGTTGAGCCCGTAGTCGGTCTCGTCGCCGTTCAACAGGCGTACGAACCGCCACTGCCCATCGACATAGCGCCCCTGCTCCACGCGCAGCAGTTGCCCGTATTTGCCATCGGCACGGTCGCGCACAAATTCAACGCGGGCATTGAAACCTGTGACCAGGAACACGTTCGGCTGCAGTTCCAGCACCAGCGCGCGGCCGTCGTGCTGCGGCGTGCCGGGCAGCAGCGCCGGCGCCTCGCCCCAGCCCGGCGCGCCGTAGGACACCTGCGCCTGCCACGCGCCGAAGCGCAGGCTCTGTTTCGGCACCCCGGCCTTCTCCACCGACGCCTGCAGCCGCCCCTCGAAGGCGCCGGCGGCCAGTTCGCGCTGCAACGGCGCCAGCAGGCCGAAGCCGGCCGCATGCGCGGCGATCGCGGCCTGGTTGTCCGGCGTGTCCTCGTTGCCGTCGATGCCGAACACCGAGAAGCCGATGCCGCCGCGGCCGAGCACGTGGAAGTGGTACGGCGCGGTGGCCGCCTCGAAGCCGGTCTCCGAGACCCAGGCAGGATTGTCGGCACGCGCGTACTGGCCGACCACCTTGGTGTATTCGTCGTAGTCGCTGGTGTAGATGTCGGTGCCGATGAAGTCGATCGCCGGCGTGGCCAGGCGCCACAGCTCGAACACGTTCCAGGTGGCGCCGCCGGCCGGGTATTCCTCGCCCGGCTTGGTGCGGCCCTTGTAGCGCAGCCAGGTGTTCACGTACAGCGGCAGCGGATACGCGGCCTTGCCGGCGGCGGCGACCTGCTGGATGTAGCTGGCGTTGCTCCAGGCGCTGAACATCTCCTCGGCGTCGCTGCCGAACACCTGGCGCCAGGTGCCGGCCGGCTTGCCCAGGCGCTGCAGCACGTCCACCGGCACTGCGGCATCGAACGCGCGCTCGCCGGCGGCGCCGTGGTCGCGCACGGTGCCGATCGCGCCGGGTTCGTTCTGCACCTGCACCGCGATCACCGTGTAGCGGCCGGCATCGATCTTGCGCAGGTGCTGCATCAGCGCGGCGAAGGCGCGCGCATCGGCCTGCAGGTTGGCCTCCGAGTGCGGCGACAGCACGTCGACCGGTTCGCCCTTGGCATCGCGCATGCGCGGATAGGTGGCCGGATCGCGCTTGATCCATTCCGGCACGTAGTGCATCTGCCCGTTCTTCCAGGTGCCGAACCACAGCACGATCAGGCGCAGCCCGCGCGCGCGGCTCTGCTCGACCAGCGCATCGACGTTGCGGTAGTCGTAGCGGCCCGGCTCCGGCTCGAACTGCTCCCAGTACACCGGCGCCTCGACCGTGTTCGCATGCAGCGCCTGCACCGCGTCCAGCGCCTGCGGCAGCACCTGCGGCCAGGCGCTGGAGTTGTGCAGCTGCGCGGCCATGATGCTGTACGGCGCGCCATCGACGAACAGCGCGTGGTGGCCGTCGCGGCTGACATAGCGGGGCATTTCTTCGGCGATGGCCAGCGCCGGCGCCAGCAGCAGGAGTGCGGCGAGGAACAGGCGGCCGGCGCGGGACCCGGGACTCGGGACTCGGGCCCCGGAAAAGGCGAAGGCGTGTCGTTTCCGCGCCATCGGCCGTTGCCGTTGCCGCTGCTGTTCCGGGTCCCGAGTCCCGAGTCCCGAGTCCCGCTGCAAAAATCGCCACATCCGCATAACCCCTCTAGTCGTTCGCATTCCAGCGCGGCGTCGGCGCATCCAGCAGATGCCGCACGAAGAAGTCGTACTGGCGCCGCTGCACATAGTCGATCGGGCCGCTGGAACGGCCCACCGAATGCTCGCCGCCGGGCACGTTGAGCAGGTCGAAATCCTTGCCGGCCTTGATCAGCGCATCCACCACCTGCGCGGTCGAGGCCGGGTCGACATTGCTGTCCTGCTCGCCGACGATCATCAGCAATTCGCCGCGCAGCCTGGCCGCGTGGTCCACGCCCGAGGCGGCGGCATAGCTGGCGTCCACCGGCCAGCCCATCCACTGCTCGTTCCAGCTGATCTTGTCCATGCGGTTGTCGTAGCAGCCGGCGAACGCCACGCCCACCTTGTAGAAGTCCGGATGCCGTTCCAGCGCGCCGAGCGTGCTCTGCCCGCCGGCGGAGGCGCCGTAGATGCCGACGCGGCTGATGTCGTAGGACGGATCCTTGGCCGCCAGCGCCTTGTGCCAGGCGATGCGGTCCGGGAACCCGGAATCGCCGAGGTTCTTCCAGGCCACGTCGTGGAACGCCTTGGAACGGTTGGCGGTGCCCATGCCGTCGATCATCACCACGATGAACCCCAGGTCGGCCTGCGCCTGCATGCCGATCTGCTTGTCGCCGCCGGAGTGGTAGCCGAACGGCCAGAAGGTCTTGGGCACGAAGCTGTCGTGCGGGCCGGCATAGATGTTCTCGATCACCGGGTATTTCTTGCGCGGGTCGTAGTCGCGCGGACGCACCACCATGCCCCAGATGTCGGTGCGGCCGTCGCGGCCCTTGGCCACGAAGGTCTGCGGCGCGCGCCAGCCGGCGGCCTGCAGCTTGCCGATGTCGCCGCGCTCGACCACCTGCAGCAGCGTGCCGTCGATGGCGTGCAGTTCCATCACCGGCGGCAGGTCCGGGCGCGAATAGGTGTCCACGTAGTGGCGGCCGTCGTCGGCGATGGCCACGTCGTGGTCGGCATCGGCGGTGGTCAGCCGGGTCAGGTGGCCGCCGTCGAAATCCACCGCGAACAGCTGCCGGTAGTACGGATCCTTGCCCACGTCCATGCCGCTGGCGGAGAACCAGATGCGGCGCTGCGCGTCGTCCACGCGCAGCACGTCGCGCACGATCCACGCGCCCCTGGTGACCTGCGTCTTGACCTTGCCGGTTTCGCCATCGAACAGATAGAGATGGCGCCAGCCGTCGCGTTCGGAGATCCACAGGATCTCCTTGCCGAGCCCGTCCACGTCGTGGCGGTAGCTGCGGTCGGCGTAGACGAAAGTCCTGGCGTCCTCGCCCACCGCCACGCGCGCGCGGCCGCTGGCCGCGTCCACCGCGATCGCGCGCATGCGCTGGAAACCGCGCTGCACGTAGTCGAACACGAAGCTGCGGCCGTCCTTGCGCCACTGGATCGGCGACAGCTGGTACGGATTGGCGAACAGCGCGTCGTCGATGGCGATGCGGCGCGCGCCGCCGCCGGCGTCCGCGCCGGCGAGGTCGAACAGCACCGGCCGCTCGATGTCCACCGCGTCGCCGGGCTTGGGATACAGCTGGGTGCGCACGCGCGGCTGGCCGCCGCCGGGCGGCGCCGCCTCCACCCGCGTCACCCGCCGCGCGAAGCCCGGGCGCACCCGGTACACCGCCAGCCGCTGCGAGTCCGGCGACCAGGCCAGCGTTTCCGGATCGTAGAAATCGTCGGCGCGGCCGTCCTCGCTCAGGCGCTGCACGTGGCCGTCGGCGACGCTGCGCAGCACGATGTCGTGGCCATCGGCGAACGCGTCCCAGCGCCCGTCGGGCGAGCGCCGCGGCGTGTTGTCGGCGGCCACCGCCGGATCGCGGACCACGCCGAAGCCGCGCGGCCGCGGCTGCGGGCCGGCATCGGCGCGCGCGCAGACATAGTCGGCGAGCGTGCAGCGCCACGGCGCGTAGTCGATCTGGAACACGATCGCGGCGTTGTCGCGGCCGGCGTCGGCCGCATAGCTGAAGCGCTCGAACGGCAGCCGCAGCGCCGGGTACTCGGTCCCGGCCGTGGCGCTCAGCGCGCGCGCCAGCCGCACCGCATCGAACGCCGGCTGCTTGCGCTGGCCGGCCACGTCCTCGAGCACGAAGGCGAAACCGCCTGGCACCGTCTTGCGGTAGTAGAACGTGCCGTCGTCGCGCCATTGCGCCGGCCAGGCGACGTTCTCGGTCAGCGTCATCCACGCCTCGCGCAGGCCGAGCGAGCGCTGGTAGTCGGCGGCGCTCGGCGCGGCCTGGGCGTAGCCGGCGCAGGACACCGCGGCCAGCAGGATCGATGCAACCAATCTGTTCATTGTGTTCCGATATCCCCTGAATTCCCTGCCCTTCCGTAGGAGCGGCTTCAGCCGCGACAGGCGCTCTGCAGCATGCTGTCGCGGCTGAGGCCGCTCCTACAAAAAGCGAGCAACCTATTCCCCGTCGTCCTCTTCCAGCGCCAACTGGTCGCTGCGCAACCCGGTGCGCGCGCCCCAGTGGTAGCAGCCGAACGCGATCACGGCCACGCTCAGCGTGTCCCAGGGATGCGCGATCTGGCCGGTGCCGCCGAAGGTGCCCAGGTAGGACACCAGCAGCACCAGCACGAAGAACCCGATCAGCCACAACGCACCGCGCACCTGTTGCCACAGCTGCGCGCGTCCGGCGGCGCTCGGCAGCTTGTACAGCACGTACAGCGCGAACATCGCGATCTGCAGGCCGAGCAGCCACGACAGCGTGTTCCAGGTGGACCAGTACACGATCAACGCGGCGACGATGAACGACAGCGGGCCGAGCACGTTCATGCCGCGCAGCAGGAACGGCCGCGGCAGTTCCGGCGCGCTGCGGCGCAGCGCGGCCACGGTCACCGGCGCCACCGCATAGCTCAGCACCAGCGCCGCCGACACTACTTGAATCAGCGTTTCCCACGACGGGAACGGCAGGGTCCAGAACACCGACAGCGCCAGGCTCAGCCACAGCGCCGGGCGCGGGATGCCGGACTTGGCATCGACCCGGGTCAGCACCGACAGGAAGCCGCCGCTGCGCGCCCAGCCGTAGACCACGCGCGGCGTGGCGTTCATGTAGATGTTGCCGGTGCCGCTGGGCGAGATCATCGCATCGCAGATCACCAGCGCCGCCAGCCAGCCCATGCCCAGCGCCAGCGCGATGTCGTGGTACGGCAGCGCGAACGCCTTGTCGATGCCGCCCCAGCCCTGCGCCAGGTACGCCGACGGCACGCTGCCCAGGAACGCCAGCTGCAGCAGCACGTAGATGACCGTGGACAGCGCCACCGACAGGATCAGCGCGATCGGGATGTTGCGCTGCGGATCGCGCACCTCGCTGGCCACCGACACGATCGGGGTCAGCCCGAGGTAGGCGAAGATGATGCCGCCGGCCGAGATCGCCGCCTCCACGCCGGCCGCGCCGGACGGCGCGAAGCCCTGCACGTGCAGGTTCTGCGGATTGAAGTGCGCCATCAGCAGCACGATCACCAGCACCGGCACCATGAACTTGAACACGCTGACGATGTTGTTGGCGGTGGCGAAGGTCTTGACGCTGAAGTAGTTGAGCAGGAAGAACGCCACCAGCAGCGCCAGCTGCAGCAGCCAGCCGGCCACGCTGGGATGGGTGCTGCCGGCCTGGTTCAGCGACGGGAACCAGGCCGCGGCGTACTGCCGCGCCGCCTCGACCTCGATCGCGATCAGGCTGGAGAACGCGATCAGGGTGATGAAGCCCATCAGCCAGCCGAGCAGCGCGCCGTGCGAATACTCCGGATAGCGCACCACGCCGCCGGCGCGCGGCAGCGCCGCGCCCAGTTCGCAATAGACCAGGCCCAGCAGCAGCACCGCCACGCCGCCGGCGATCCACGACACGATGCCGGCCGGACCGGCGATGGCCGACACATGGCTGGCCGAGAACAGCCAACCGGAGCCGAAGATCGAACCGAGCCCGATGAAGGTCAGGTCGGTCAGGCTCAGACGCTTGTGGAACTTGCCTTGTGTGGCCATGGTGTCCCCGCTGGAAAGGTTGTAACCGATTGCTAACTACCTGCAGCTGCTCCCTTCTCCCCTCGGGAGAAGGTGCCCCGAAGGGGCGGATGAGGATACGGGCGAAGCCTCGCGACGTTTCGACCGCATGAGGCTTCGCGCCGTACCCTCCCCCCAACCCCTCTCCCGGAGGGAGAGGGGCTTCAAGCGATGCGTCCAGGTGCTTCCTGCTCCCATGACAAGCTGCCCTGCCCCCTTCTCCCCCTGGGAGAAGGTGCCCCGAAGGGGCGGATGAGGGTACGGCCGGAGCCTCGCGCCGTTTCGACTGCATGAAGCTTCGCGCCGTACCCGCACCCCAACCCCTCTCCCGAGGGGAGAGGGGCTTCAGCATGCCTACTGCTTTGGCGCCTCCTGCGTCCACGGCGACTTGCCGCCCTCGGCGATGAAGCGGTCGATGCGCTGCTCCAGCACCGGCAGCGGCACCGAGCCAGTTTCCAGGATCGCGTCGTGGAAGGCGCGGATGTCGAATTTCTCGCCGAGCGCGGCCTCGGCCTTGTGCCGCAGCTCGATGATCTTCAGTTCGCCCAGGTAGTACGACAGCGCCTGCCCCGGCCAGGCGATGTAGCGGTCGACCTCGGTGGTGACCTCGTGCTCGCTCAGCGCGGTGTTGTCGCGCAGGTAGGCCTGCGCCTGTTCGCGGGTCCAGCCCTTGTGGTGGATGCCGGTGTCGATCACCAGCCGGCAGGCGCGCCACATCTGGTAGGTCAGATAGCCAAAGCGGTCGTAGGCGGTGTCGTACATGCCCATCTCCTGCCCCAGGTATTCCGAGTACAGCGCCCAGCCTTCACCGTAGGCGGAGATGTAGCCGTAGCGGCGGAAGTCGGGCAGGCCCTGCTGCTCGGCCGCCAGCGGCATCTGCAGCGCGTGGCCGGGCGAGGATTCGTGCAGGGTCAGCGCGGTCAGGTTGTACAGCGGCCGCGACGGCAGGTCGTAGGTGTTGACCAGGTAGATGCCCGGGCCGCCGCGGCCGCCGGTGTAGAACGGCGCCAGGTCCGCCGGTACCGGTTCGATCGCGAAGCGCTGCCGCGGCAGGCGGCCGATGTAGTCGCCGACCTTGGCGTCCACGCGCTTGGAGATCCACGCCGCCTGCTTGAGCAGTTCCTCCGGCGTCTTCGGATAGAACTGCGGATCGGTGCGCAGGAATTTCAGGAACGCAGGAAAGGTCGCCTGTCCTTTCGGTGCGACGAAGCCGCTGGTGGCGATGGTCTGGTCCATGTCCTTGCGCAGCTTGGCCACTTCCTGCAGCCCGATCCGGTGGATCTGCTCGGGTGACAGGTCCAGCGTGGTGAACTCGCGGATCTGCGCGCGGTAGTACGCCTTGCCATCCGGCAACGCCTCGCCGGCGAGCGTGGTGCGGGCCTTGGGCTGGTACTCCTCGCGCATGAAATGCAGCAGTTCGGTATACGCAGGCACCACGCTGTGCGCGATCGCATCCAGCGCCTGCTGCCGCAGCTGCGCCTGCACCTGCGCCGGGATGCTGGCCGGCATCTGCTTGAACGGGGTGTAGAACAGGTTGGCCTCGCCGCTGGCGTTGGCCACGTCGGCGATCGACTGGTCGCGGCCGGCCAGGGTCACCTTCGGCTGGCTGAACCCGCGTGCCAGGCCGGCGCGCATGTTGACGATCTGCTCGTCGAAGTAGCGTGGGATGTCGCCCAGGACCTTCAGGTAGCGCTGGTAGTCGTCGCGGGTGCGCAAGGTGGCGCGCGCGCTGAAGCCGAGGTTGCTCCAGAACGCGGTATCGCTGTTGAACGGCATCTCCCAGGCGCGGAAGTGCTGCTGGTCCAGGAACACCGCGATCTGCTGGCGGTAGACCTGGTAGTTCACCTGGTCCTGCGCCGACAGCTGCGCCTGGTCGATCGCATCCAGCTCGCGCAGCACCTGCTGCCAGTACGCGGTGCGCTGGTTCTGCGTGGCCAGGTCCACCTTCGGCAGATGGTCGGCCGCGGCGCCCTGGCTGTCCTCGTCGTCGGCGCCGGCGGACTGCTCCTGGCGCCATTTCCACTCGCGCAGGTACAGCGCCTTGAAGCCTGCGCCGGCGTCGCTGCTCGCCGCCGCGGCAGCCGCTTGCGCGGGTTCGGCGGCGCTGGCGGCGCCCTGCCCTGCGAGCGCGCAGAACATCGCCAGCAGCAGCGGCGCGCGGAGTCGGGAATTCAGGCTCATTGCGGTTTCTCCGGAGTGGCGGACGCGCCGGCCTTGGCCTGCGCGATCCAGGCATCGATGCGCGCGTCGAGCAGGTCCAGCGGCATCGCGCCGCCGCCGAGGATCTGGTCGTGGAAGGCGCGGATGTCGAAGCGCGCGCCGAGTTCGCGCTTGGCCTTCTCGCGCAGCGCCAGGATGTCGAGTTCGCCGAGCTTGTAGCCCAGCGCCTGGCCCGGCCACACGATGTAGCGGTCGGTCTCGGCCTGGATGCTGGGTTCGTCGTCGGACGGATGCGCGTGGAAGAAGTCGATCATCTGCTGCCGGGTCCAGCGCTTGTAGTGCACGCCGGTGTCCAGCACCAGGCGGTTGGCGCGCAGCAGTTCGCCGGCCAGGCGGCCGTAGTCGCTGTACGGGTCCTGGTAGAAGCCCACGTCCTTGCCCAGGCGTTCGGCATACAGCGCCCAGCCTTCGACGTAGGCGTTGTAGCCGGACTGCTGGCGGAACGGCGGCAGCGGCAGGCTCTGCGCGAGCGAGATCTGCAGGTGATGGCCGGGCACGCCCTCGTGGTAGGCGGTGGCCTCGATGTTGACCAGGGTGCGCTGCGCGTAGTCGCTGGTGTTGACCATCACCAGCGCCGGCTTGCTGCCCTGCGCGTCGCTCTGCCAGTACTCCGCGCCCGGCGCGGTGCTGCGGAACTCGGCCATCGCGCGCACTTCCAGCGGCGTGGTGGGCAGCTTGCCGAACAGCTTGGGCAACTGCGGCTGCATCTGCGCGATGTCGTCGCGGTAGCGCTGCAGGATCTGCTCGCGCGAACTGGCGAAGAACTTGCGGTCGCGCGCCACCGCCTTGCGCAGCGCGGCCAGGTCGGCATAGCCGAGCCGCTTGGCGATGGCGCTCATCTCGCCTTCGATGCGCGCCACTTCGGCCAGGCCGATCTGGTGGATCTGCTCGGGCGATTTGTCGGTGGTGGTCTGGGTATGGATCGCGTAGCGGTAGCGGCGCTCGCCGTCGGGCAACGACCACAGCCCTTCCTGCGCGCGGCCTTGCGGCGCGTATTCGTCGGCGACGAAATCGGCCAGCTTGGCGTAGGCCGGACGCACCTGCTGGTCGATCGCCGCCAGCATCGCCTCACGCAGGCGCGTGCGCTCGGCCGCCGGCACCGCGTCGGGGAAGGTCTTCAGCGGCAGCGCGAACGGGCTGTCGGCGCCGGTCGGCGCGGCGATCTCGCGCACCTGCGCCGGAATGCGCTCGAGCAGGTATTTCGGCTGCACCAGCCCGTCCTTGGCGCCGGCGCGCGACAGCGCCACCACCTGGTCGAGCAGCGCCGGGATCGCCTGCAGGCGCTTGATGTAGTCCTCGTAGTCCTTGACGCTGGCGAACGGGAACGCCTGCGCGTAACCCGGCAGCGCCAGCTGGATGCCGCCGACCGGTTCCAGCGGCATCTCGTCGTTCTTCAGCGCGATCGCCTCCAGCCGGTCGCGCAACTGGCGCAGCATCATCTGCAGGCTCAGCTGGTCCTGCGCCGACAACGCCTTGCCGTCGATCGCCTCGAAGCGCTTCAGGAAGTCCGCGGTGGCCTGTCGTTCGGCCTGCAGCGCCGCCGGCGAGTAATCGCTCCAGCGGTCGTTGTAGCGCGTGTCGCCGATGATGCTGGCGAACTCCGGATGGTGTTCGAGCTGGTACTGCCACTGCGCGTCGAGCAAGCCGGCGAAGGCCTGCGCGGGATCGCGCGCCGGGGTGGCCGCGGCGTTCGCCGGCGGCGGCGATGCCGGCGGCGTGGCCGGCTGGCAGGCGACCAACAGCGCCGCGGCCAACGCGCCGGGAACGAACAGGCGGGCGAATCTCATCGATGGACTCCGGTAAGCGAGTGGAACCTGCGCGGCGGCCCGGCGCTGGCGGCCGCCGCGCGCATCAGGCGAACGGCCGGTCGATCGCCGGCGACGGCGGCGTGAACCACTGCGCGCCGTCCTCGGTGACGTAGAAATGGTCCTCCAGGCGCACGCCGAACTCGCCCGGCACCACGATCATCGGCTCGTTGCTGCAGCACATGCCCGGTGCCAGCGCCAGCGTGTTGCCGCGCACCAGGTACGGCGCCTCGTGGATGCTCATGCCGCAACCATGGCCGGTGCGGTGCGGCAGCCCCGGCAGGCGGTAGTCGGGCCCCAGCCCGGCGGCCTGCAGCACTTCGCGCGCGGCCTGGTCCACCGCCGCGCAGCTCACGCCCGGACGCACCGCGGCGAACGCGGCCGCCTGCGCATCGTGCTCCAGCTGCCAGATGCGCCGCTGCTTCTCGCTCGGCTCGCCGAAGATGTAGGTGCGGGTGATGTCGGAGTGGTAGCCGTGCACGGTGCAGCCGGTATCGATCAGCACCAGCTCGCCCGCACGCAGCGCCTGCACCCCGGGGATGCCGTGCGGGTACGCGGTGGCGTGGCCGAACTGCACGATGCAGAAGGTGGACCCGTTGTCGGCACCGAGCGCGCGATGCGCCTGGTCGATGAAACGCACCAGTTCGGCGGTGGTGATGCCCTCGTGGATCAGCCCGGCGGCCAGCCGCTGCACCTGCAGGGTCATGTCGCAGGCCTGCTGCATCAGCGCCAGTTCCGCCGCCGACTTGCGCATGCGGCAACCATCCACGATCGGCGTCGCGTCGCGGATCGCGACCCGGTCCAGCACCGCGCTCAAGCCGCTGTGCACGGCGAAGGCGATGCCCGGATCCAGGGCCAGCGCCTGCGCGCCGAGTTCGCTCAGCGCCTCGGCGACCAGCGCATGCGGATCCTCGTGCTCTTCCCACAGCCGCTTGCGCACCGGAATGCGCAGCACCGCGTCCAGCGAGCCTTCCTCGAATGCCGGGCAGATCAGCAGCGGATCGCCCTCGGCGGTCAGCAGCATCCCCACCAGGCGCTCGCTGGCGCCCCACGGCACGCCGGTGAAATAGCGCAGCGAGGCGCCGGCGCCGATCAGCAGCGCATCGGCGCCCTGCGCGCGCAGCAGCGCGCGCGCCCGCTCCAGCCGCTGCTGGTATTCCTGCGGCTGGATCGGCGGCGCCTGCGCCGGCCACGGCGCCAACTGCGCGCGCGCCATGGCCAGGCTCAGCCCGCCGATCTGCGCGGTGGCGCTCATGCCGCACGCTCCACGTCGGCCACGCTCCACTGGCCGTCGATCAGCCGCTGCACGCCGCCGGGATTGCGGTCGCGCAGCAGCTCCGGCAGCAGCGCATCGGGCAGGCCGTCGTAGCTGTGCAACGCGGCGAAACGGCGGATCGCGGCCGGCATGCCGACCGCGGTGAAGCCCGGATGGCCGGTGCTCGGGTACGGCCCGCCGTGGTTCATCGCCGCGCTGACCGCCACGCCGGTCGGCATCTTGTTGCAGATCAGGCGTCCCACCCGCGGCCGCAGCGCCGCGGCCACCGCGGCGAACAGCACATCGTCGCTGCCGTCGGCGGCGCGGTACACGGTGCCGGTGAGGTTGCCCTCCAGGCTGTGCGCCAGCGCGGTCATCTCCGCCAGGCCGGCCACGCGCACCACCAGGCTGACCGGGCCGAACGCCTCGGTCTGCAGCGCCTCGGGCTGTTGCAGGAAGGCCTGCGCCGACACCGCCAGCAGGGTCGGCGCGTGCCGGTAGCCCGGCGCCGGCGCCGCCTCGCCGCCGGCCAATACCGCGGCCCCGGCGTTGCGCAGCGTGGCCACGCCGCGCTGCAGGTGCTCGAGCACGCCGCGCGAGAACAGCAGGCTCGGCGCGGCCGCGGCGAAGTGCGCGCTGGCGGCGGCGACGAACGCATCGCCGGCCTCGCCCTCGGGCACCACCACGATGCCGGGGTTGGTGCAGAACTGGCCGCTGCCCATCGTGCACGAGGCGAAGAATTCCTGCGCCAGCGCCGCGCCGCGCTCGGCCAGCACGCCCGGCAACAGGAACACCGGATTGACGCTGGACAGCTCGACGTAGGCCGGCACCCCGGCACGGTCGGCCGCGGCCTTCAGCGCCAGCCCGCCGGCACGGCTGCCGGTGAAGCCGATCGCGCCCAGCCGCGGGTCGCCGGCCAGTTCCAGGCCCAGCGTGTTGTCGAAGTGGTACAGCAGCTGCACCACCGCGGCCGGCAGGCCGTTGTCCAGCAGCGCCTGGTGCGCGAGCTGCGCCAGCCGCTGGCTGGTGGCCGGATGCGAGGGATGCGCCTTGGCGATGACCGGATTGCGCGCGGCGATGGCCGAGGCGAAATCGCTGCCGGCCACCGCGTTGAACGCGAACGGGAAATTGTTCGGCCCGAACACCAGCACCGGCTTGTGCAGCGGCCCCAGCTGCGCGCGCAGCCCGGCCGCGGTGTCGATCACCGGCTGCGTCCAGCTATGGCTGCGCACCGCCTGCGCGGCCTGGCGCAGCTGCCCGCTGGCGCGCGGCAACTCCACCTTGGCCAGGCGCGGTTCGACCGGCAGGCCGGTCTCGGCATGCGCCAGCGCGACCAGCTGTTCCACGTCGGCATCGATCGCCGCGGCGTAGGCGTCGAGGAAGCCGGCGATGCGCTCGGGCGCCGCCGCGGCCAGCGCGTCGGCGACCAGCACCGCCGCGCTCAGTGCCGCTTCCAGGTCGGCGGCGCCGCTGACCGGGAACTCCGGCCCGATCGCGTTCCCGTCGCGCGGGTCCTCGGCGCGGAAGCTGCCGCGCGCTTCCAGCGACGGCTGCCAATGGCCGGCAAGCAACAGCGGCTGCATGCTCATCTCAGAGCCCGGGGTGGGTGGCGATGGCGTGGTCGATCACCTTCAGCGCCGCTTCGCGCTCGGCGCCGTCGACGACCAGGCGCGGCGCGCGCACGCGCTCGCTGCCCAGGCCGACCTTCTCCTGCACCAGCTTGATCAGTTGCACGAACTTGGGCACGGTGTCCAGGCGCAGCAGCGGCAGGAACCAGTCGTACAGCGCCTTGGCTGCCGGATAGCCGCCGTCGCGGGCCAGCTCGAACAGCTTCACCGACTCCTTCGGATAGGCATTGACCAGGCCGGCGATCCAGCCCTTGGCGCCCATGCTGAGGCCTTCGACGATCGCATCGTCCATGCCCACCAGCAGCACCAGGCGGTCGTCGAGCAGCTCGCCCAGCGCGGCGAAGCGGCGCACGTCGCCGGAGGATTCCTTGACCGCTTGCAGGTTAGGGAATTCGGCGGCCAGTTCGGCGATCTGCGCCGGGCTGAAATCGGTCTTGTAGGCGACCGGGTTGTTGTACAGGATCACCGGCAGGTCGGTGGCGGCGATGACCGCACGCGCATGCGCGCCCATCTCGCGCCAGTCGGTGGAGTACACGTACGGCGGCAGCACCATCAGCCCGCCGCAGCCGACCTGCTTGGCCGCCTGTGCCAGGCGCACGGCTTCGTCGGTGGACAGCGCGGCGATGCCCGGCACCACCGGGATGCGGCCGTCCAGCGCCTGCACCAGGGTCTTCAGGATCGCGACCTTGTCGTCGAAGCTGAGCGTGGCGGCCTCGCCCAGCGAGCCCAGCGGCACGATCGCGGTGCAGCCGGCGTCGACCATGACCTGCGCGTGCTTGGCCAGGAACGCGTGGTCGATGCTGCCGTCGGCGTTGAACGGAGTGGTGATGGCCGGCAGCACGCCGTACCAGAAGGAAGCCTTGCTCATGGGATTACACCTTGTCGAGGGTTGCGAGTGGAGGTTCGGGAAGCAGTGGATCGGGAAGCGATTGGGCGAGCGCGTCCAGGCGCACCGGGAACAGCGGCGGCCGGCGGCCGTCGTCGGAAAAATCGTCGTGCCGCGGCGCCAGCCCCAGCTCGGTCAGCGCGCTGCCGCAGATGCGGCCCTGGCAGGCGCCCATGCCGCAGCGCGAGACCAGCTTGGCGTCACGCAGGTCGGCATGGCCGCGCAGCGCCGACAGCGGCACGTCCTCGCAGCGGCATACCAGCGTATCCGGTGCGGCCAGCGCGTGGATGCGCGGGTCCAGCGCGAACTGCCGCTGCAGCAGCGCGGCGAACGCGCGCGCGCGCTGCCGCGGCGCTTGCAGCGCCTGCGCCGCGGCGTCGTGCCCGGCCGCCAGGTGCCCGGCGATGGCGCCTTCCACGCGCGCGCAATCGCGCCCGCCGATACCCAGCGCCTCGCCGGCCGCATACACGCCATCGACGCTGGTACGCAGCTGCGCATCCACCGCCACGCACGGATGCGCGCCGCTGCGCGCCAGGCGGCAGCCGAGCAGTTGCGCCAGCTCCACGTTCGGCACCAGTCCGTAGCCGACCGCCAGCTGATCGCAGTCGATGCGGCGGCGCCCGCGCGGGCCGTCGATCTCGACCGACTGCAACTGGCCGTCGCCCTGCGCCGACAGCACCACGCTGCCGGCGTGGTAACCGACGCCGGCCAGTTGCGCGCGCAGGGCCAGCGCCTGCAGCGCCTTGTCCGGCCAGCGCAACGGCAGTTGCGCGGCGAAGCCGGCCAGCGCGCGCAGCGAGGCCTGTTCGACGATGCCCAGCACCTGCGCGCCGTGGCGGCGCAGCGTCGCCGCGCTGGCCAGCAACAGCGGCCCGCTGCCGGCGACCAGCACGCGCTTGCCGGCCAGCGGCCAGCCCTGCTTGGCCAGCGCCTGCGCGCCGCCGGCGCCGGTGACGCCGGGCAAGGTCCAGCCGGGGAACGGCAGCAGCAGTTCGCGCGCGCCGGTGGCCAGCACCAGCGCGTCGTAGCCGATCCAGCGCGCGCCCTGCGGGCCGTCGGCCAGCAACTGCCGGTCCTGCGCCATCAGCAACTGGGTCTGCGCCAGAAATTCGATTTTGCTCGCCGCCAGCTGCGCCAGCGTGCGCGCGGCCAGCCGCGGCGGCGCATGCGCCACGTCGTGGCGCCAGATCTGGCCGCCGGCGCGCGCCTGCAGGTCGACCAGCGCCACGCGCCGGCCGTGCCCGGCCGCGGCCAATGCCGCCGCCAGTCCGGCCGGACCGGCACCGGCGACGACCACGTCGTAATGCAGCGTGCGCGGCTCAGCCATCGGTCCACACCTGCATGCCGTCGCGCACCGGGGTGATGCAGGCGCGCAACTGGCCGACGCCGTCGATGCGCACCCGGCATTCGCTGCACACGCCCATGCCGCACAGCGGCGCGCGCGGCTGGCCGCTGCGCGAGCGGCGGAAATGCACCGCGACCTGCGCCACCGCTGCGGCCACGCTGCTGCCGGGCAGTACTTCGACCGCCTGGCCATTGACCTGCAGGCGCAGCATCGGCGCGCTCACGACAGCGCCCGCGCCGGCGCGAACGGCGCCGGATCCAGGGCCGGCGGGCGCTGCAGCAGCAGATCCAGCAGCAGCCGCGCGCTGCCCAGCGCGGTGGTCACGCCCAGCCCTTCGTGGCCGGCCGCGACCCATACGTCGTTGCGTTCCGGCACCGCGCCCAGGTAGGGACGGCCATCCGGCGTGGCCGGACGCAGCCCGGTCCACACCCGGATCGCCTGCAGCTGGCGCAACGCCGGCAGGAACGCGAACGCGCGCTCGAGCATGCGCTGCAGCATCGGCATCGACACGCTGCGGTCGCTGGCGTCGAACTCGCGCGAGGAACCGATCAGGATCTGCCCGGTCGGCCGCGGCTGCACGTTGAACGCCACGCTGCTGCCGTCGCTGCCGTGCGCGCTGTCGGCATAGCCCAGTTCCAGCAACTGGTGGCCGACGAAGCCGGGATAGCGGTCGGTGATGACCAGTTGGCCCTTGCGTGCGCGCATCGGCAGTTCCGGCAACAGCTCCGGCAGCGCGCAGCCAGTGGCGACCAGCACCGGCCCGCTCAGGTGGCTGCCGTCGTCCAGGCGCAGCCCGCCGGCGGCCAGCGCCAGCGCGCGGCGCCCGGCATACAGCTGCGCACCGGCGGCGCACGCGCGCTCGACCAGATGCCGCGCCATGCGCGGCGGATACACCACCGCCTCGGTGGCCACGCGCATGCCGCCGGCCAGGCCCGGCACCAGCGCCGGCTCGAGCCGGTACAGCGCCTCGGCATCGACCGCCTCGGCGCGCACGCCGGCCGCGGCCAGGCGCTGGATCTTGGCCGGAATCGCCTCCAGCTCGCGCGCCTGCCGCGCCACCCACAGCGTGCCGCAGCGGCTGAACTCGGCCGCCGGCAAGTGCGCGAATTCTTCCCACAGGCGCAGCGAATACGCCGACAGCGCCAGTTCCGCCGGATCGTCGTCCATCGCCACCAGATGGCCCATCGCCGCGGCGGTGGAGCCGCCGCCGATCGTGCCCGACTCGACGATCGCCACCCGCAGCCCGGCGGCCGCGGCCGCATCGGCGCAGGCCGCGCCGACGATGCCGGCGCCGACGACGATCAGGTCGAAGCCGCTCATCCGGCGCCGATGCCCCAGGCGAACGGATCCTGCGCATCGATCAGCAGCTGCGCGCGGGCGGTGATGTGGGCCTGCCCGGTGATCCGCGGCAGCACGCCGCGGCTGCCGGGCACGTAGCTGCCCTCGAACACGCTGCCGAGGATGCCTTCCTGCCGCCACACCTGGCCGGCGGCCAGCTTGCCGTCGGCGGCCAGGCAGGCCAGCTTGGCGCTGGTGCCGGTGCCGCACGGCGACCGGTCATAGGCCAGGCCCGGGCACAGCACGAAGTTGCGCGCATCGGCGCCGGCATCCGGGGCCGGGCCGTTGATCTCGATATGGTCGATCTCGCCGTCGTCGGCGCCGCGGATGCCGGCCGCCTCCAGCGCCAGCCGCAGCGCCTCGGTGTAGGCGGTCAGCGCGCGCTGGTTGCGCAGTTCCAGCGCGCACGGCGTCTGCTCGGTGATGAAGAACCAGTTGCCGCCCCAGGCCACGTCGCCGCGCACGCGGCCGTAGCCGGGCACCTGCACCTCGACGCCGCTGGCATGGCGGTAGCTTTCCACGTTGTCCACCGACACCCGGCCGTCGCCGTGCAGCTCCACCCCCACCGTGCCCACCGGGGTCTCGATGCGGTGCGTGCCCGGCGCCAGCCGGCCCAGCTCGGCCAGCGTGCGCACCAGGCCGATGGTGCCGTGCCCGCACATGCCCAGGTAGCCGACGTTGTTGAAGAAGATCACCGCCGCGCACGCGTCGGCCGCGATCGGCGGCAGCAGCAGCGCGCCGACCATCGTGTCCGAGCCGCGCGGTTCGCAGGCGATGGCGCTGCGCCAGCGATCGAAACGATCGCGGAACAGATCGCGCCGTTGCGCCAGCGGGCCGGTGCCCAGGTCGGGGAAGCCGGCGACGACGACACGGGTCGGTTCGCCGCCGGTATGCGAGTCGATCACATCGAGTGTATGCATAGGTCCATGCTCACATTCCGGGCCGCCGCCGGCTAGCAGCGTTTGCCTGTCATAAATGCGGAAGTTCGCATAACCCGAGCCTCCCGCGAGGCCCGACTTAGGCTAGGATCGGTCATCGGGAGTGGGCACGCCATGGCGTGCCCACCGCCGCCGCCTACAACCGCCCGGTGAGTGCAGATGGATACTTTGATTTCCGCGCTGGAAATGCAGACGCTGTTCGATGCGCTGCCGGACGTGGTGTTCTTCGTCAAGGATCGCGACGGCCGCTACACCCACGTCAACCTGACCCTGGTGCGGCGCCTGGGCAAGAAATACCGGGCCGACCTGATCGGCAAGTCGGCGCTGGAAGTGTTCCCGCTGCCGCTGGGCGGCAGCTACCTGATGCAGGACCGGCGCGTGCTGTGCGGGGAGATGATCGAGAACCAGCTGGAAGTGCACCTGTTCCCGAACCGCACCCCGGGCTGGTGCCTGACCTTCAAGCGCCCGCTGTGCGAGCACAACGAGGTGATCGGCGTGGTCGGCATCTCGCGCGACCTGGGCCAGCCCGACAGCCGCCATTCCGCCTACGAACGCATCAGCCGCGCGATGGAGCACATGCAGACCCACTACGGCGACAACCTGCGCGTGCAGACCCTGGCCGACCTGGCGGAACTGTCGGTGGCGCAGCTGGAGCGGCATTTCCGCCGCGTGTTCCAGCTGACCCCGCAGCAGTTGCTGACCAAGATGCGGATCGAGGCGGCGATGCGCCTGCTGCATGGCGAGGAAAGCATCGCCAGCATCGGCCAGCTGTGCGGCTTCGCCGACCAGAGCGCGTTCGCGCGGCAGTTCAAGGCCACCGTCGGCATGACCCCGCGCGACTACCGCTCGATGAAGGGCAAGCTCTGAGGGGCCGGGATTGGGGATTCGGGATTGGGGATTCGTAAGGGCGCTGCGCCTGCAGGGTGCAGGAATGCCGCTTTTACGAATCCCCAATCCCGAATCCCCAATCCCGGCCCCAACAGCCACAGTGGTAGCATTCCCGGTTTAAGGTCACCGCGTTATCCATGGTCAGCCTATTCCGTCGCAACAAGCCCCAGGACCACGCTGGCGACAGCCGCAGCACCCAGCGCTACAGCATCGAGGAGCTGGCCGCCGCTTTCCCCAAGCCGGCGACCGCGCCGCCTGCCGCAGAGCCCGCCGCCGAAGCGCCTGTTGCTGAACCAGTCACGCCGCGGGTAGCGCCCACCGCTGAGCCGGTGGCCCGCGACAGCGGCCGCCCGGGCGCCGACGCCGCCCCGCTGCCGCCCGCCCCGATCGCGGCGCCGCAACCCGGCACCGCGCCGTTGCCGCCGCAGGCGCCGACCGCGCCAGCCGAAGCACGCGTTCCGGCCCCGGCCGCTCCTGCCGCACCGGTACCCAGCGCGCCCGCACCCACGCCGGCTCCGGCGAGCACGCTCGCCGCCGGCGACGAACTGCAGCGCAGCGACGCGCCGCCCGCCGCGCCCGCCGGCAAGCCCGGCTGGCGCGAGCGCCTGCGCAACAGCGCCATCGCGCGCAGCTTCGGCGGCCTGTTCTCGCGCAATCCCAAGCTCGACGACGACCTGCTCGACGAGATCGAGACCGCGCTGATCACCGCCGACGTCGGCGTGCCGGCCACCACCGCGTTGATCGAGAGCCTGCGCAAGCGGATGAAGGCGCGCGAATTCGTCGATGCGCAGGCGCTGCTGCGCGCGCTGCGCGCCGACCTGATCGCGATCCTGCAGCCGGTCGCCAGGCCGCTGCAGATCGACCGCAGCGCCAGGCCCTTCGTGGTGCTCACCGTCGGCGTCAACGGCGTCGGCAAGACCACCACCATCGGCAAGCTGGCCAAGCGCTTCAAGGACGAGGGCCACAGCCTGATGCTGGCCGCCGGCGACACCTTCCGCGCCGCCGCGGTGGCGCAGCTGCAGGCCTGGGGCGATCGCAACGGCGTGACCGTGATCGCGCAGGGCCAGAACGCCGACGCCGCCTCGGTCGCGTTCGATGCGCTGCAGGCCGGCAAGGCGCGCGGCACCGAGGTGCTGATCGCCGACACCGCCGGGCGCCTGCACACCCAGACCGGGCTGATGAACGAACTGGGCAAGATCCGCCGCGTGCTCGGCAAGCTCGACCCGGCCGCGCCGCACGAGGTGCTGATGGTGATCGACGGCACCACCGGCCAGAACGCGCTGTCGCAGCTGCGCCAGTTCCACGCCGCGGTCGGCGTCACCGGGCTGGTGGTGACCAAGCTCGACGGCACCGCCAAGGGCGGCGTGGTGTTCGCGCTGGCGCGCGAGTTCGGCATCCCGATCCGCTTCGCCGGCATCGGCGAGCGCCCGGAAGACCTGCGCGTGTTCGACGCCGAAGCCTTCGTCGACGCCCTGCTGCCCGAAGCCCTCGGCACCTGACCTAAAGCCCCTCTCCCATCGGGAGAGGGGTTGGGGTGAGGGTACGGCGCGAAAGCGTCTCGCTGACCCAACTACACGGGGCTTCGCCCGCACCCTCATCCGCCCCTTCGGGGCACCTTCTCCCGGTGGGAGAAGGAACGACTCGATGCCAGCATGCGCCAGCCCCCAGACACCTTCGCCCCCCGCCTGCTCGCCTGGTTCGACCGCTCCGGCCGCCACGACCTGCCCTGGCAGCACCCGCGCAGCCCGTACCGCGTGTGGCTGTCGGAAATCATGCTGCAGCAGACCCAGGTGTCGGTGGTGATCCCGTATTTCCTGCGCTTCCTGCAGCACTTCCCGACCCTGCCCGACCTGGCCGCCGCCGACAACGACGCGGTGATGGCGCAATGGGCCGGGCTGGGCTACTACGCCCGTGCGCGCAACCTGCATGCCGCGGCCAAGCGCTGCGTGGCGCTGCACGATGGCGAATTGCCGCGCGATTTCGACGCGCTGCACGCGCTGCCCGGGATCGGCCGCAGCACCGCCGGCGCGATCCTGAGCCAGGCCTGGAACGACCGCTTCCCGATCCTGGACGGCAACGTCAAGCGCGTGCTGACCCGCTACCACGGCATCGCCGGCTATCCCGGCCTGCCGGCGGTGGAGAAGCCGCTGTGGGCGATCGCGCAGGCGCACGTGGCCGCGGTCGCCGACGGGCGCATGGCCGACTACACCCAGGCGCAGATGGATTTCGGCGCGACCCTGTGCACCCGCGCCAACCCGGCCTGCGTGCTGTGCCCGCTGCAGGACGACTGCGTGGCGCGCCGCGACGGCTTGGTCGAGGCGTTGCCCACACCGAAACCGGGCAAGACCCTGCCCGAGCGCGAGGCGCTGGCGCTGCTGCTGGAGAACGCCGCCGGCGAACTGCTGCTGCAGCGGCGCCCGCCGAGCGGCATCTGGGCCTCGCTGTGGACGCTGCCGCAGGCCGAGAGCGAGAGCGAGCTGCGCGCCTGGTTCGAACGCGAAACCCGCGGCCGCGACTTCGACGACGCCGAACCGATGCCGCCCATCGTCCACACCTTCAGCCACTACCGGCTGCACCTGCAGCCGCTGCGCCTGCGCAAGGTCGCGTTGCGCGACGCGGTACGCGACAATGACGACCTGCGCTGGGTCGCGCCTGCCGGCCTGTCCGCGCTCGGCCTGCCCGCCCCCATCCGCAAACTGCTCGACGGCCTCTGATCGTCGCCCGCCGCGCCACCAGGAACCGCCATGTCCCGCACCGTCTTCTGCCAGTACCAGCAACGCGACGCCGAAGGGCTCGACTACGTGCCGTATCCCGGCGACATCGGCCAGCGCGTGTTCGCGCAGATCGGCAAGGCCGGCTGGCAGGCATGGCTGGCGCACCAGACCATGCTGATCAACGAGAACCGGCTGTCGCCGCGCGACCCCAAGCACCGTGCGTTCCTGGAAGCGGAGCTGGAGAAATTCCTGTTCCAGGGCGGCGCGCCCAAGCCCGAGGGCTATGTGGAACCCGAACAGGAATCCTGAGCGCAGGCAAGCCAAGTCTCCTGTAGGAGCGGCTTCAGCCGCGACAGAACCCATCCGTAAAGCCCGCCGCGGCCGCAACCGCTCCTACACGCTGCGACCGCCCGCTTCGATACCGGCCGCAACCCGCCGGGCGCCGACGCTACTGCGCCGGCGCCGGCTGCTGCGCCCGCTCCTGCACCTTGGCCTCGCGCAGCTCCTTTTCCGAGGTCCGCAGCGCTTTCACGTCGAGCGGGCGGATGCTCTGGATGCGGCATGGCAGGCGGATCGCGCCCGGGCTGCCGCCGATCACCAGCACGTCGTCGAACCGCGCCGAGACCCGGTCGCTGAAGTGGGTAATGGCGATCGTCGGCGCGTAATCCAGGTCGGCGCAGCGGCCGCTCAACTCCAGCAGATAGGCCTGGTTCGGGCGCGTCCACACCGCCAGCGCGCTGTCGCCGAGCGCGGTCCAGCCGCTGATCCGGTTGAAGTACTGGAAGTCGCGCACCGGCGCGGCGGCGTGCGCGCGGTACAGCGCCAGGCGCTCGTCGTCGCTGAGCCGGTTGGTGGCGCAGCCGGCCAGCGCGGCCAGTCCGAGCAGTGACAGCAAGAGGCGTTTCATGGCGAATGCTCCGGTGGCGATGCGCGAATGATGCACCCGGGCCATGCCGTGCCGCGTGCGTGCGCGCAGCGCGTTCAGCCACAAGGCAGCATGACCGCCCGAGGCCGCAGCCGTGCGCCCAACCCCATTGCCGGCCGTCGCGCGTTTGCAGCCTGGCAACCCACACCGAGCGCCCACCATGCAGCCATGCCCGCACCGCATCGCCCTGCCGTCCCTGATCCTTGCCGCCCTGCTGGCAAGCTGCAGCACCACCTCCAGCGACGATCGCGGCGCCGCGCGCGCCCAGACCGCGGCCGACGCCGCCTTGCCCGAGGCCGACGCACCCAGCGAACCCCTGGCCGCGCCCGCGCCACCGCGGATGCTGGCCCCGCCAGCTCCACCCGCGCCGCCGGCGCAGGCCGCGGCGCCGGTCGCGCCGTCGGTCGCCGGCAATACCGGCCCCGACGCCTACATGCGCATCGCGGCGACCGCAACCGCGACCGCAACGCCCGTCCCGCCGCTGGATCGCGAGCGCTACGAACATCCGACCGACAACCCGGTGCACAGCGCGCGCGAGCAGCCGCTGTCCACCTTTTCGATCGACGTGGACACCGGCAGCTATGCCAACGTGCGGCGCATGCTGCGCGACGGCCAGCGCCCGCCCGCCGACGCGGTGCGCGCCGAGGAGTTCATCAACTACTTCGACTACGCGCACCCGGCGCCGCACGACCGCGACACGCCGTTCCGGGTATCCACCGAACTGGCGCCGGCGCCATGGAATCCGCAGCGGCAGCTGCTGATGATCGGCATCAAGGGCTACGACGTGCCGCGCCAGGCCTTGCCGCCGGCGAACCTGGTGTTCCTGATCGACACCTCCGGCTCGATGGAAAGCGCGGACAAGCTGCCCTTGCTCAAGCAGGCCTTCGCCATGCTGGTGCCGCAGCTGCGCGCGCAGGACCGGGTCTCGATCGTGGTCTACGCCGGCGCGGCCGGACTGGTGCTGCCGCCGACGCCCGGCGACCGCCATGCCGAGATCCTCGCCGCGCTGCAGCGGCTGCAGGCCGGCGGCAGCACCAACGGCGGCGACGGCATCCGCCTGGCCTATGCGACCGCGCGCAGGAGTTTCGTCGCCGGCGGCAGCAACCGGGTGATCCTGGCCACCGACGGCGATTTCAATGTCGGCACGGTCGACCGGGCCGCGCTGGAGACCCTGGTCGCCGACCAGCGCCGCAGCGGCGTGGCGCTGAGCACGCTCGGCTTCGGCCGCGGCAACTACAACGACGCGATGGCCGAACGCCTGGCCGACGTCGGCGACGGCAACCATGCCTACATCGATTCGGCGCGCGAGGCGCACAAGGTGCTGGTGCAGCAGATGCAGGCCACGCTGCTGACCATCGCCCGCGACGTCAAGATCCAGGTCGAGTTCAATCCGGCGCAGGTCGCCGAATACCGCCTGATCGGCTACGAGAACCGGCTGCTGGCGCGCGAGGATTTCGCCAACGACAAGGTCGATGCCGGCGAGATCGGCGCCGGCCACAGCGTCACCGCGCTGTACGAGATCACTCCGGTGGGCAACGCGCCGCAGCGCCTGCCGGCCTTGCGCTACGCCGCACCAGCGCAGCCGGCGCAGACGCCGCTGCACGCCGGCGAATTGGCGCAGTTGCGGCTGCGCTACAAGCTGCCGGGGCAGGAACGCAGCCGCCTGCTGCAGAGCACGATCGCGGCGGCGTCGGCGACGGCGCAACCCAGCGCTGACCTGCGCTTCGCCGCCGCGGTCGCCGCCTACGCCGACCTGCTGCGCGGCGGCACCCACATCGATGGCTGGGACTGGGCGCAGGTGGCCAGGGCGGCGCGTGCTGCCACTGGCGCGGACCGCAGTGGCGAGCGGCGAGAGTTCGTCGACCTGCTGGCGCTCGGGCAGCGCCTCGTTGCGCCCGAGGAAGTGGCGGAGGCGGCGTCAACCGCAGAGATGGCGGCGGCAATGGCGGCAGAAGCGGCTGCGGTGCAGGTATCCACGCACTGAGCGGACTGCGCACGCCCCGGCATGCGCAGCCGCACGGGGAACCGCGGACGCCAACCCGGTCGCCCGCGGCTGCCGCCCCGCTCAGCGCTGCGCGGTCTTCGCCGATTCGCAGAAACGCTGCCGGTACTCCAGCGCCTTGGGCATCAGCGCCTGCAGGTTCTGGATCCGCGTGCCCGGATTCGGGTGGGTGGAGGAGAACTCCGGCGGCGCCTGGCCGCCGCTGCTGGCGCTCATCCGCTCCCACAGCGGCACCGCCTCCTGCGGATCGAAGCAGGCCGCCGCGGCCAGCATCAGCCCGACCTCGTCGGCCTGGGTCTCGTGGCTGCGCGCGTACGGCAGCAGGTAGCCATAGCCCATCGCCGCCATCGCCATCTGCTGCTGTTGCGGATCCATGCCGCTGGCCGCGCCTGCCATCTGCCCGATCTGGGTCAGCTTCTGCTGCGCCATGCGCTGCGCGCCGTGGCGCAGCAATGCATGCGCGATCTCGTGGCCCATCACCACCGCCATCGCGTCGGCGTTCCTGGCCACCGGCAGCAGGCCGGTGTAGACCGCCATCTTGCCGCCGGGCAGGCAGAACGCATTGGCCTGCTCGGACTCGATCACGTTGACGTCCCAATCGAAACCGCGCGCGTAGTGCTTGGCCTGCATGCCGTGCTCGGCGGCCAGCGCGTCCTCGACCACATCGACCTTGGCGATCAGCCGCTGCGCGATCGCGCGCACCTGCTGCGCCACCGGCGATTGCGGATCGACCGGGCGCTCCTGCGCCAGGATCTCCTGGTAGGCCTGCAGGCCCAGCGCCTTCTCGTCCTCGACGCCGAGCGACCCGTCGATCAGCACCTTCTGGCCGGTGTACGGATCCTCGCTGCGGTTGGAGAACCAGTAGAAGCCGGCGTAGACGGCGAAGCCCAGCAGCACCAGCCAGCGCACGCCGCCCAGCGGCCCGCGGCGGCCCCCGCCCTGCTCCCCGCCCTGGCGGCCGAAGACGTTGCTCATATCCAATCCCCTTGCTGGCTGGTGGGCGGCGACGGCGCCTGCCCGTGCGCGGCACTGTAGCCGCGGCGCACGCGCGGCCGCGTCAAATTCCGCGCACCAGGCGGAAACCGACCCGGGCGCTGGTGGTGTCGGAGTCCTGCATCAGCCGCCAGGCGGCGCGGGTCTGCTCCGGCGCATTGGCCCAGTTGCCGCCGCGCACCACCCGCGAGCGGCAGCCGGGGTTGTACCAGGCCGCGCCGTCGGCGGGCGCGCGGCGGTAGCTGGAATGCCAGCAATCGGCGACCCACTCGCTGAGATTGCCGCCCATGTCGTGCAGGCCCCAGGCATTGGCGGCGAAGCTGGCGACCGGCGCCGGCCCCCAGAAGCCGTCGGCATAGCCGACGAAGGCGTTGTTCCAGTGCCGGCCGCCGGGCGAGACGTCGCCGCCGCCGGTGAAGTTGCCGGCGCCGCGCGGCGGCGTGCCGGCGTTGCCCCACGGATAGCGGCCGCGGCTGCCGGCGCGCAAGGCGTATTCGAATTCGGCCTCGCTGGGCAGCCGGTAGTGGCGCCCGGTCTGCTGCGACAGCCAGGCCGCATAGGCCTCGGCATCGCGCACGCTGACGTGCATCACCGGGCTGTTCGGCGCGGCGCGCGCGCCGTTGTAGCCGGACTGCCAGTCGACGCCGCTGCGGCGCACGAAATTGCCGCTGCGTTCGTCGTAGACGATCGAATGCCCGCGCCGGGTCGCGCGCGGCCGCGCGCCGCTGACCTCGACGAAGCGGCGGAACTCGGCCACGGTGACCTCGGTGATCGACATCGCGAAGCCGCGGTCGAAGCGCACGTAGTGCAGCGGCTGCTCCGCCGGCATCGCGCCCGGCTCGGTGTCGCTGGCGCCCATGCGGAAGCCGCCGTGCGGCACCACGATCATCTGCGGCCCGCGCTCGCCGTCGCTCATGCCGTCGGTGAACACCTGGCCGGGACGGAAGCTGCCGTAGTGGGTGGCCAGGTCGATGCGCTCGCGCAGCATGGCCGCCACCGGATCGCCTGGATCGGCGATGCGCAGCACCTCGCCCAGCTTCTCGCGCGCCGCCTTCAGTCCGGCCGGCGTGGCCAGGTCGCGCAGGCCGGCGTCGCGCAGCGCGGCGATGCGCGCGGTGCGTACCCCTTCCACCCGCGCGCGCGCGTCGCGCACGGTGGCGGCGCCGTCGCGGATGCGTGCCGCACGCGCCAGCCAGCTGCCGGCGGCGGCGAAATCGGATACCGCCGCGGCCGCCTCGGCGCGCCGGATCAGCGCGCTCTCCACCGCCGCCACGCCCTGCCGCGCGCGCGCATCGTCGGCATCCAGCTGCAGCGCTTCGCGGAAGTTGGCGAGGGCGCCGTTGCCGTCCTCGCCGAGCCGGCCGGCACGCAGATCGTCCTCGCCGGCGCGGTCGTAGGCCAGCACCCGCTGCGCGGTCTCCACCCGCTGCTGCAGGCGCCGCACCGCCGGATCGTCCGCATCCAGCGACAGCGCCACCATCGCGATGCGATCGGCGCGCTGCAGCGCCTGTTCCTGCTGCTCCGGCGCGCGCAACAGCGCGTCGCCCAATTGCAGCAGCCGGCGCCGCGCCTTGCGCAGGCCGTCGCGCGCGGCCGGGTCCTGCGGCGCCAGCGCGCGGATCGCCAGGTACAGCGGGATCGCCGACTGCGCGTCCTCGAACAGGCGATCCTCGGCCAGCGCGCGCGCGGCGTCGCGGCGCGCCTGCGCCAGCTGCGTACGCTCGAGCACCGGCAACGGCGGCTGCCAGCGCGCCACCGTCTCGGCGGCATCCTCGCCGCCGATGGTGACGCTGGGCGCCTGCACCGGCTTGGCGGTCTGCGCCGGCGCTGGCGCCTGCCCGGCCTGCCTGGCGGGCACCGCCGCCGGCGCAGATGCCGGCCCGCTGCAGCCGCAGGCGAGCGCAGCCAGCAGGGTCCAGGCGATCACGGTGCCGCTCGTACGCACGCTTCCTCCCAACGACATTGGCCTCCCGATGGCATCCGCGCCATCGCGTCGGTGCGGCCGGCGGGCCGACGTTAGGCTATTCTCGCCTGCCTGAGCAAACCCTGCATTCGACGGAAACCACGTGCCCTATTGGATCAAGCAACCCGCCGAGCTGGCCGAACGGCTGGCGCAGCGCCCGGCCAGGATCGGCCTGGATACCGAATTCGTCCGCGAACGCACCTACTGGCCGCAACTGGCGCTGGTGCAGATGGCGGTGGCCGACGAAATCCTGCTGATCGATCCGCTGATTCCCGGCATGCCGCAGGCGCTGGCGCCGTGGCTGTCGGACCCGGCCATCCTCAAGGTCATGCACAGCGCCAGCGAGGACCTGGTCGCGTTCAAGTGCGCCTGCGGCGCGCTGCCGCGGCCGCTGTTCGACACCCAGATCGGCGCCGGCCTGGCCGGCATCGGCGCCGGCATGGGCTACCAGAAGCTGGTGCTGGAAATCACCGGCGTGCACCTGGCCAAGGGCGAGACCCGCTCGGACTGGCTGCGCCGCCCGCTGTCGCCGGCGCAGCTGGAGTACGCCGCCGACGACGTGCGCCACCTGTTCGCGATCCACGACGCGCTGCAGTTGCGGCTGCAGGCGCTGGATCGCAGCGCCTGGCTGCACGAGGACGGCGAGCGCCTGCTCGGCACCGTCGAGCACGACGAAGGCGAGCGCTGGCCGCACCTGGGCATGCGCTCGGCGCAGTTCATGGACCCGCCGTCGCAGCAGCGCCTGTTGCGCCTGCTGCGCTGGCGCGACGCGCAGGCGCGGCACAGCGACAAGCCGCGCAGCTGGATCCTGGACAACGAACTGGCCGCCACCCTGGCGCGCTTCCCGCCGGCCGAGCGCCACGAGCTGCAGACGCTGCTCGACAAGCATCCGAAGGCGCCGCGCAAGCTCGGCGACGCGTTGTGGCAGGCGCTGACCACGCCGCTGCCCGACGAGGCGGACGCGCCGCTGGCGCTGGCGTCCAGCGACGACAACAAGGCGGCCTTGAAGCGCCTGCAGGACGCGGTGTCCGCACGCAGCGCCGAACTCGGCCTGCCCGACGGCCTGCTCGCCTCGCGCAAGCACCTGGAAGCCCTGCTGGAAAGCGGCCAGTGGCCGCAGCCGCTGGCCGGCTGGCGCCGCCACGAACTGGAAGCGGTGCTGCAGCCGCTGCTCGGCAGCGCGGGCTAAAGGATTTGAAGCGTTTGCAGGAGCGGCTCCGTGTGGCCTCGGGCCATCCGCCGCGACCGGCGTTACCGGTAATGCCGGTCGCGGCTGAAGCCGCTCCTACAGGGTTTGTCGCCTGCGAACACGGGCACCGCGGCCACGGCGGCGCCTGGCCAGCGATCGTTCCATGCGCATTCCATTCATCGCCCGCTTTTTTAACCGCGGTTTATCCGCAGCGAAGCGCGACGAGCACCAATGCTGCCGACAAAACCCATCGCGCATAAAAAAGGCCAGGAAAACCTGGCCTTTTTTCGACCGATCAGTATTTGACCAGCGGGAACTTCAGGTCCGGGTGGCGCGCCTTCCATTCGTTGTAGGCGGCGGTGCCTTCCCAGGCGGCGAACGCCTTCGGCGTGCGGCCGCGGCCGGACCAGGTCTCGCCGGTGTGCGGCAGCTGGTACTTCGGCTTGACCTCGCTGCGGCCGCCGGCGGACTTGGCGCTGGCCGGCTTCGGCGCCGCGCTGGTCACGTAGGCGGCGATCTCGTTGCGCTGCTTGGCGCTGAAGAATTCGGCGAACTGCTCCAGCAGCGACAGGACGTTGGCATGGGCGGCGCTGGTCTCGCCTTCGCGCGCCTGCTTCTCCTGCTCTTCCAGCTTGCGCATTTCTTCCTGCAGCTTGGCCTTGGCTTCGGCGATTTGTTGCAAGTTGCGAACTTCCGTCATTTTTCAAAGACCCGTGGATAAAAAATTTGGAACGGACGGAATATTTCATCCGGAACGACGAAATCGTCTGACGAGGATTTCGGCCCGCGATTATATCGACTCTGTCCGGCGGCTGCCCGGGTACCGGGCCGCATTCCCGCCTTCGGCCAAGCCGGGCCGCCACGGACGATCGCGCATGCCGCGCCCGACACGACCCACGCCAACGCCAACGCCGCGCCGCCACCGATCCGCATCGCCCCTCTTGGCACGCATGCCCCCGGCCAGTTAGACTACGCGTCTGATGTGGGGCGGTAGCTCAGCTGGGAGAGCGTCGCGTTCGCAATGCGAAGGTCGAGGGTTCGATCCCCTTCCGCTCCACCACTCGTTCAGACGAAAAGCCCCGAAGGCGACTCCGGGGCTTTTTTGTGTCCGCGCGCCGGCTCAGCCGGTTTTTTGGCCGTTGCCGGGCTTGGGACCACGCTCGTGCGCATCGCGCAACTTCTGATCCTCCAACCCGGGCCGCTGCTTGGCGACCTCGTCCTGCGCCCGGTCCTGCTGCCCCTCCTGGATCCCTTGCTGCTTGCCGGGCTGCTTGTCTTTGTCTGCCATTGTCCGGACCTCGCGATGGCGGGCGGATGCCCTGTCCCGGAAACCCTAACCAGGCGGCCGTGATGCGCATATCACGGCGATCGCCGTTCGCTGCGGCGCGCCACTCCGGCGCCAGGCACCTGCAGCGGTGCAAGCGCCGCGGCGGCGCAGCGGGCGCGTCGCCTCAGGCCGCGGCCGGCAGCGCCGCGGCGGCGATGTCGTCCACACGCAGCAGGCGGGTGCGCTCCAGCAGGATCACCAGGCGGTCTTCCAGCTTGCCCATGCCCTGCAGCAAGTCGTCGCGGATGCCGCTGCCGAACGACGGCGCCGCCTCGATCTGCTGCGCCGGGATATCCAGCACCGCGCTGACCGCATCGACCAGCAGGCCGAACGCGTGGATCGTGCCGCCCTCCTCGGCGCTCACGATGACGATGCAACTGCGCCGGGTGATGCGGCTGGGCGCGCGACCCAGCCGCAGCTGCAGGTCCACCACCGGCACCACCGCGCCGCGCAGGTTGATCACGCCGCGCACGCAGGCGGGCATGGTCGGGACCGGGGTCGGCGCGCGGTATTCGATGATCTCGTGGATGCCGTCGATGTGCAGGCCGAACAGTTCCTGTTCCAGTTGGAAGGTCAGGAACTGCGACGGCGCCCCTGTCTCCTGCGTCTGCAGCGGCACGGCCGCTGCGTTGTCCGGATGCGTGCCCATGGTGTGCTCCTCAGAAGCTGGCGAACTGGGATTCGTCCGGGCTCGCCATCGCGTACGCCGGTTGCGGCACGCGCGGGCGCGGGCGCTTGGACTCGACGCGGCTGCTGCCCACCGCCTTGGCGCTGGGCTTGTCGGCCACGCGCGGCGGGCGCGACGCCTCGCCGTGGCCCAGGCGGAAGAACGCCATCGACTGCTGCAGGTACTCGGCCTGCGAACTCATTTCCTCGGCGGTGGCGGCCAGCTCTTCCGACGCGGTGGCGTTCTGCTGCGTGGTCTGGCTCAGCTGCACCACCGCCGAATTGATCTGCGCCACGCCGGAGGACTGTTCCTGCGACGCCGCGGCGATCTCCTGCACCAGGTCCGAGGTCTTCTTGATGCTGGGCACGATGGTCTCCAGCAGGCGCCCGGCCTTCTCCGCCAGTTCGACGCTGGAGCCGGCGACCTCGCCGATTTCCTGCGCGGCCACCTGGCTGCGCTCGGCCAGCTTGCGCACTTCCGCGGCGACCACGGCGAAGCCCTTGCCGTGTTCGCCGGCGCGCGCGGCCTCGATCGCGGCGTTGAGCGCGAGCAGGTTGGTCTGGTAGGCGATGTCGTCGATGATGCCGATCTTCTGCGCGATCTGCTTCATCGCCGACACCGTGGCGACCACCGCTTCGCCGCCCTCCACCGTCTCCCTGGCCGCCTGCGCGGCCATGCCGTCGGTGATGCGCGCGTTCTCGGTGTTCTGCCCGATCGAGGCGGTCATCTGCTCCAGCGAGGCGCTGGTCTCCTCCACGCCGGCGGCCTGCTCGGTGGAGGCCTGGCTCAGCGACTGCGCGGTCGCGCTGACTTCCTCCGAAGCGCCGGCCAGGGTCTGCGCGCTGGCATTGACCTCGCCGACCACCTGCTGCAGCTTCTCGACCATGCGCCGCATCGCCATCAGCAACTGGCCGGCCTCGTCCTTGGACGTGCTCTCGATGACCATGCTCAGGTCGCCCTCGGCCAGCGCGTTGGCCACGTCCACCGCCTTGCCGATCGGCTTGGTCACGCTGCGGCTGATGAAGAAGCCCAGGCCGACCCCGAGCAGCACGCCGCCGATGATGATGGCGATCATCGTCTTGGTGCCGCTGCTGTAGATCTCATCGGTCGCATCGTTGGCCTTGGAGGCGTTGGCTTCCTTCACTTCGCCCAGCTCCGACATCAGCGCATCCAGCTCATCGGAACTGCTGCGCACCGACTTGGACAATTCGGCCAGTTCCGGATTGCCCTCCGGCAGCGGCAGCTGCATGACCGAGTCGACGAACTTGCTGCGCCGTTCCAGGTAGGTCTTCCAGACCTGGTCGAAACGCGCCAGCTTGGCCAGCGCCGCCGGATCGTCGAACGAGGCCCTGGCCTTGTCCATGTGCTCCACCACTTTCGCGGTGTACCTGTCGAGGCTGGCGACATGCTTGGCGCGTTCTTCCGCGGTGCTGGCCAGTTGCAGGTTGGCGCGCGCACGGCCGGCGGCCATCAGGTTGATGTTGGCTTCCTTCAGATTCGACAGGCCGAGCAGCTCGCGCTCGTACAGCACCGTCGCGTACTCGTTGATCTTTCCCGAGTTGAGGATGCCGATCCCGCCGATGCACGCGCCGATGGCGGCCACGATCAGGAACGCGCAGGTCAGCCTGATGCCGATTTTCATATTGCCCAACATGATGTATCCCCCGATTGTTTGGTAACGACCGCGCCACGACGGCGCGTCCGGATGTCCTTCCCGCTGCACCACGTGGATCGGGAACGATCGCAACCGCACAGCAGCAGCCGAGGAACCGGCGCGTCGCTGCATCGCGTTGCCTGAAGGCTATCGGCGTGCGCCAAAGCCGCCTTTAATCGGCGTTGCGACTGCGGAATTCGGCATACACGCGCGCGCCTGTGGCGCTTCGATGAATACGCACGGAGCCTTTCGGGGCGGTGTTCGGGCGCTGCCGGCAGAGGCTAGGCCGCGTCTTGCGCGCATGCAGCACTTGTCCTCTGCAGCGAATTCGGGTCGCATCGACCCGGCGACGAACTGGGATGAGAACCTAAATTACTTGTAGACAAGGTGTGAAGATCGCGCACATCCGCGCGCTGTCGCGCCACTTCCTGAATACATCGGTGTTGGTGAAGAAGGCTGCCACTGCCGCCATGCGCCTTCAGCGCAGGCTGGCGAGCATCGCGGCGATGGCCTCGCGCGTCCCCGGCGCGGTCGACTCGGTCAGCCGCTGCCGCGCCGTGGCGGCATCGGCCGCGCTCAGGTCCTGCAACGGCTCGAAGCGATCGGCCACCCAGCTCGCCACCGGCAGGCCGTCGCGGTACAGCACCCGTGCCCCGGGCACGCGCGGCACGCGGCTGCCCGGCAGCACGCTGCCGAGCAGGTTGGCCGGATCGGCGGCGGCCACGCACAGCCAGGCGCCATCGTGCGGCTGGCGGCGCAGCTGGCGCAGCAGGCCGATCGCCTCGGGCAGCGCGAACTGCTCGCCGGACAGCCCGCTGATGAAGCGCCCGCCGCGGATCTCGCCGCGCGCCTCCAGCCGGTGGTAGACGCGCAACAGCTCGCGCCACGGCGGCAACCAGGCCGCCTCGCGTTCGAGCAGGCGCCAGCAGACCACGCCATAGCGACGCAGCAAGGTGCGCGCCAGGTGCTCGAGCGCCTCGCCGCGCGCGGTGGCGTCGCCGCTGTCCACGGCGCCGCGCAGCAGCGCCCAGCGCCCCGCATCCTGGATGCCGTACAGCGGCACCCGGCGTCGGCGCCGCGACAGCGCCGATGGCCGCTTCGATGCCGGCACCAGCAACGCGCGCAGACCGGCATAGCTGTCGCAGTGGATGCGGCCCGCCGCCACCAGTTCGGCCAATGCTTCCTCCAGTTCGGTGGACAGCAGCCGCGTCGCGTCGGCGATCTCGTCGAAGAACGAGGCGCCGTGCGCGCCCAGGTAGTCGGCCACTTTCTGCGCGCGCGAGCCGAGCGCGCCCGCGTCGGCCGGCGCCGGCAACAACCGCGACCACTGCGCGACGCTGCGCCGCGGCAGCAACAGGATCGGGGTGCTGCGCAGCGTCCCCGTGCCGCCCGCGGCGGCCGTGGCCGGGCGCAAGCGCGTCCACAGGGTGCGCCCGGCGCTGCACAGTTCGTCCAGCCACGCCGGCGCGTAGTCGCGCACCCGCGCCGGCAGCAGTTCGGCTTCCCACAGCGCTGCCGGCGCCTCGAACCCTTCCAGTTGCGCCAGCACGCTGGCCAGCGCCTCCGCGCCGGCGACCCGGCCTTCGCCGTCCAGGTGCTGCCAGCGGAACAGGAAGCGCGCGTAGTCGCGCGGCGCCGCCGGTTCGATCTCGCGGCGCAGCCGGCCCAGCGTGTAGCGATGGATCCGCGCCAGCAGGTGGCGCTCGCACCACTCGTCGGCGCTGGCCTCGGCGCTGAAGTGGCCGGGCAGGACATAGCCGTCCTGCTGCAGCGCCAGCAGCGCCGCCTGCACCTCGCGCAACGGCAGCCGCAGCGGCGCGGCCAGCGATGCCGCGGTCACCGGCCCCAGGGCGGACAGGCGCGAGCGCAGCAGCTCGCGCAAGGCGCTGTCGCGCTGCCAGTCGTCGATCGCGTAGCCGTCCGGCACGGCGATGCGCGGCTGCGCGGCCGCCTGCGGATACAGCGGCGCGACCAGCGCCAGCGATTCGGCCGCGACCCACAGCGCGGCGCCGTCGGCATCGATCCCTGCCAGGCGGGTGGCGCGGGCATCGGCGGCCAGCTCGGCGAGCCAGGCCGGCCACGCCGCGTGCATGGCGGCCTCGGCGTCGGCCAGCGCGCCGAGCGCGACCAGCGCCTCGTGCATCTCGTCGCGGTTGCGCGGCTGCGGCCAGGCCTCCTCGCGCACCGCGGCGATCGCCTCCGGATCGAGCCGGCCGAGGTCGTCGGCGCTGTCCGGATCCTGGTAGCGGCGGCTGTGCACGGCCTGGGTGCGGCGCTCCTCCAGCGGCGCATCGTCGAGGAACGCGTACGGCCGCGCATCCAGCGCCTCGGCCGCCAATGGCGACGGCGCCGCCAGTTCGCGCGCCAGCACCCGCACGCTGCCGTTCTCGATGCCGCGCAACAGCTGCAGCCAGCCATCGCTGTCCATCGCCTCGTGCAGGCAGTCGTGCAGCGTCTGCGCGACCAGCGGGTGTTCGGGGATCTCGCGCTCGCCGACCAGGTTCTCGGCGCAGGCGACCTGGTCCGGGAACACCGTGGCCAGCAGATCCTCGGACTTCATCCGCTGCAGCTGCGGGGCGACCTTGCGCCCGCCGGTGAAGCGCGGCAAGGCCAGCGCGTTGGTGGCGTTCCAGCGCCAGCGCACGCCGAACAGCGGCGCGTCCAGCAGCGCCTGCACCAGCACGTCCAATGCCGAGGACGCATGCAGGTAGCGCGCCACCTCCTCCAGCGCGAAGCTGTGCCGGGTCGACAGCGACAGCACGATCGCGTCCTCGGTGGCGGCGGCCTGCAGTTCGAAATTGAAGGTGCGGCAGAAGCGCTTGCGCAGGGCCAGGCCCCAGGCACGGTTGATGCGGCTGCCATGCACGCTGTGGATCACCAGTTGGGTGCCGCCGCTGGCGTCGAAGAAGCGCTCCAGCACGATGCACTGCTGCGTGGGCAGCGCGCCCAGCGCGGCGCGCGCGCGCCCCAGGTAATCCACCAGTTGCTGCGCGGCGGCGGCGTCCAGCGCCACTTCCTCGTGCAGCCAGGCCAATGCCTGCGCCGCCCCGCCCTGCTCCAGGCAATGCTCCAGCTGCGCGCGCAGCCGCGACACGCCGGCCGACAGTTCGTCGCTGCGCCCCGGCGCCTCGCCGAGCCAGAACGGGATGTTCGGCGGCGCGCCGCGCGCGTCCTCCACCCGCACCCGCCCCGGCTCCACGCGCAGGATGCGATAGCTGGCGTTGCCGAGCTGGAACACGTCGCCGCTGAGGCTCTCGACCGCGAAATCCTCGTTGACCGTGCCGATGCTCTCGGCCTGCGGTTCCAGCAGCACGCTGTAGTCGCCGGTCTCGGGAATGGTGCCGCCGGAGGTCAACGCGGCCATGCGCGCGCCGCGGCGCTGGCGCACGCGGCGATGCACCGCGTCGCGATGCAGGTAGCCGGCGCGCGGCCCCAGCCGGGTGCTGAAACCGTCGCACAGCATCCGCAACACCGTGTCGAAGCGCTCGCGCGGCAGCGCCGCGTACGGCCAGGCGCCGCGCACCATCGCGTACAGCGCGTCCTCGTCCCATTCCTGGCACGCCACCTCGGCGACCAGCTGCTGCGCCAGCACGTCCAGCGGCGCGTCGAGGATGCGCAGCGCATCCAGTTCGCCGCGCCGCACGCAGTCGAGCAATGCCGCGCATTCGACCAGATCGTCGCGCGATTGCGGGAACAGCCGCGCCTTCGGCGTGCCGCCGACGGCATGCCCGGAACGCCCGGCGCGCTGCAGGAAGCTGGCGATCGAGCGCGGCGAGCCGAGCTGGCACACCAGGTCCACGTCGCCGATGTCCAGGCCAAGCTCCAGCGATGCGGTGGCGACCAGCACCTGCAGCCCGCCGGCCTTGAGCCGCTGCTCGGCGAGCAGCCGCGCCTCGCGCGCCAGGCTGCCGTGATGCGCCGCCACCGCGTCGTTGCCGAGCAGTTCGCCCAGGTGCCGCGCGGTGCGCTCGGCCATGCGCCGGGTGTTGACGAACACCAGCGTGGTGCGATGCGCGCGCACCAGTTCGGCCAGGCGCGCGTACACCTGCTGCCACTGGTCGTTGGACATGGTCACGCTGAGCGGCGTCGGCGGCAGCTCCAGCGCCAGGTCGCGGGCGCGCGCATAGCCGATGTCGACGATGGCGCAATCGGGCTCGCCGGCATGCACCGCGTCGCTGCCGACCAGGAAGCGCGCGACCGCATCGATCGGTTTCTGCGTCGCCGACAGGCCGATGCGCAGCGGCGGCGTCGCGCACAGCTGCTGCAGGCGCTGCAGCGACAGCGCCAGATGGCTGCCGCGCTTGTTCGCCGCCAGCGCGTGGATCTCGTCGACGATCACCGTGCGCACGTGGCGCAGCGCAGCGCGGCCGGACACCGAACCGAGCAGCACGTACAGCGACTCAGGCGTGGTCACCAGCACGTGCGGCGGCCGCCGCCGCGCCTGCGCGCGCTCGCGCTGCGGCGTGTCGCCGGTGCGCACCGCGGTGCGGATCTCCACATCGGGCAGGCCGAGCGCGGCCAGCTCGGCGCGAATGCCGGCCAGCGGCACCTCGAGATTGAGCCGGATATCGTTTGAAAGCGCTTTCAGCGGCGAGACGTACAGCACCTGGGTGCGATCGGCGAGCCCGCCATCGCGCAGGCCTTCACGCAACAAGGCATCGAGTGCGGCGAGAAACGCGGTCAGGGTCTTGCCGGAGCCGGTCGGCGCCGCCACCAGCGTATGCCGCCCGGCCTGGATCGCCGGCCACGCGGCCGCCTGCGCCGGCGTGGGCGCCGCGAAACAGCGCTCGAACCAGCGGGCGACGGCGGGATGGAAGCGTGCGTGCACGAACGACATGCGGTCTCCTGCAGCGCGCCATTGCGATCGAATGCAATGCGGGCGGAAAGGTGGAAATGTCCCGATTGTCTTCACCGCGACAATCGCGTCAATGGCGCATGTGCAACATGGTGACGTTACCAACTCGGATCAAGCGCGCATGCGCGGCGCAGCTGTTTTCAAGGGGTTTTCGGTTAATGGTTCAGTGAAAATCGCACTGTCTACCACGAGCACCGAGATGCGCGGTTATGTTGTCGATGACGTCACGCTTGCTCATCCAGTGTTTGCGGCAACGGACGTGAAACTCGCTTGGGGAGCCCTGCATGCAGCATGGCAGCATGATCGGACAGCAGCGTCGGTACCGACGCACGAACGCATTCGCGGCGCATGTCGATGCGCTGGCGACGGCATTGCGAAGCGAACGCATCGCCTGCGATGGCCGCCGTGCACGAGTGCGTCTCGCAGCATGCGCGCGCGGCACCGGCATATGCGTGCGCCACGTCGGCACTGGCGCAGGCGGCCTCTTCACTTCCTCCATCCGCACGCCATCGGCGATGCGGTGGTCCTGCGTCGACTGCAACCGTTCACTTCGTCACTAGCCAAGTCACCTCAGCCAAGTCACTTCGTCACCAGCCAAGGAGCATCAGCGATGGCACACAGCAGCTCGAATATTTCCACCGCCCACTGGGTCCAGCGCGTCACCGAGAGCAGCGATGCGCTGGACCTCACCCCCAGCGTGTTCGAACGCGACGATCCGGTCTCCATCGCGCGTTCGCTCAAGCACTCCGCCGACCAGAGCGCGCGGCGCCGCACCGGTCCCTACCGCTCGGCGATGTCGATGCTGACCTTCTACATCAACCGCGCCGGCAAGCAGCTGCCGGCGCAGCGTCGCGCGGTGCTGGAACAGGCCAAGGACGAACTGCGCAGCCTGTACGGCAAGCCGCGCAAGGGCGGCGCCGCGGGTTGAGCGCCGCGGCCCGGCCTGCGGCGGGGCAGCGTGATGGGCGCGGCACTTCCGTGCTTCGCTAGCGCAACCCCGGCGCATTCCGATTGCCCTGCGCAGAAACATAGGCGCATGATCCCGGCATGATCAAGGAACCCGACCTTTCGGACTGGGTCCAGCGCCCCGCCGATGCCACGGCCGAGCGCGGTCCCGTCGCCTCGGCGATGAGCGAGGATGCCTTGCTGCTGTCGCGGATCATCCTCGCCCAGGGCGAGATCGCCGCCGCCGGCAGCGATCCGCTGCAGGTGGTCGACGTGGTGACCCGCCGCGCGCAGGAGCTGACCCGCTCCACCGGCGCGGTGGTGGAAATGCGCGACGGCAACGACATGCTGTACTGGTCGGCCAGCGGCATCGCCGAGCAGCACCTTGGCCTGCGCCTGCCCAGCGACGGCAGCCTGTCCGGGCTGTGCATGCGCAGCGGCCAGGTGCTGCAATGCGACGATTCGGAAGAGGACCCGCGGGTCAATCTGCAGGCCTGCCGCAAGGTCGGCCTGCGCTCGATGCTGGTGGTGCCGCTCAGCTACGGCGATCGCGGCATCGGCGTGCTCAAGGTGATGTCGCCGTACCGCTGCAGCTATACCGCGCAGGACGTGCGCACGCTGGAGATGCTGGCGACCCTGGTCGGCGCGACCCTGGCGCTGGCGATGGACCGCGCCGCGCTGCAGACCGACATCGCGCGGCGCCAGAACGCGGAGAAGCATGCGTTCCGCGAGAAGGCGGCGATCGCCACCCGCATCCGCGAGGTGGTCGCCAACGGACGCCTGCAGATCGCGACCCAGCCGGTGCTGGCGCTGTCCTCGCAGCGCATCGTCGGGGTCGAGGCCTTGTCGCGCTTTCCCTCCAATCCCGCGCTGCCGCCGCTGCGCTGGTTCGACGACGCCGGCCGGGTCGGGCTGGCGCTGGAACTGGAGCTGGCCGCGGCAGGCAAGGCGCTGCAGCTGCTGGCGCAGTTGCCGGCGCCGCTGTACCTGGCGATCAACGTCTCCGCGCAGACCCTGCTGCACCCGCGGCTGGAGGCGCTGCTGCATGGCCACGACCTGTCGCGGGTGGTGCTGGAAATCACCGAGCAGTTGCAGGCGCCGGACTATCCGCGCCTGTCCGAGCATATCGGCGCGCTGCAGCGGCAGGGCCTGCGCATCGCCCTGGACGACGCCGGCACCGGCTTCGCCAGCCTGCGCCACCTGCTGCACCTGTCGCCGGACATCATCAAGCTGGACCTGACCCTGACCCGCGGCATCGACGCCGAACCGCGGCGCCAGCGGCTGGCGCTGGCGATCCTGTCCTTCGCCGCGGAAACCGACGCCAGCGTGATCGTCGAAGGCATCGAGACCGAGAGCGAACTGGCCACGCTGCAGGCGCTGGGCGCGCGCTTCGGGCAAGGCTACCAGCTGGCGCAGCCGGGACCGCTGTCGGTGCATCTGGCGCGCTATCCGGTGATCGGCGACGAGCCGGGCTGAGCGCGCGGCGCGCCTCGTCAAAGCATCTGGATCGCTGTTGTAGGAGCGGCTTCAGCCGCGACCTGGCATGACCAGGAAAGGCCCCGGTCGCGGCTGAAGCCGCTCCTACAGGGAGCGTGGCCTCGCGCGCCAACGCCGCACATGAAAAAAGCGGGCCGAAGCCCGCTTTTTCCTTGGTGCAGCGTTGGACGCCGACGGCTTACTCGGCCGTCACGCCCTCGCCTTCCTCGACGGCCTTCATCGACAGGCGGATGCGGCCCTGCTTGTCGACTTCCAGCACCTTGACCTTGACCAGATCGCCTTCCTTCAGCACGTCGCTGACCTTCTCGACGCGGTCGCTGGAGATCTGCGACACGTGCACCAGGCCGTCCTTGCCCGGCAGGATGGTGACGAACGCGCCGAAGTCCATGATCTTGGCGACCTTGCCTTCGTAGATGCGGCCCGGCTCCACGTCCGAGGTGATCTGCTCGATGCGCGCCTTGGCGGCCTGCGCGGCGATCGCGTTGACCGAGGCGATGACGATGGTGCCGTCGTCCTGGATGTCGATCTGGGTGCCGGTTTCCTTGGTGATCGCCTGGATGGTCGAGCCGCCCTTGCCGATCACTTCGCGGATCTTGTCCGGGTGGATCTTGATCGTCAGCAGGCGCGGCGCGTAGTCGCTCAGTTCCGAACGCGGGGTGGTCAGCGCGCTGGCCATCTCGCCGAGGATGTGCAGGCGGCCGGCCTTGGCCTGGGCCAGGGCCTGCTTCATGATCTCTTCGGTGATGCCTTCGATCTTGATGTCCATCTGCAGCGCGGACACGCCTTCGGCGGTACCGGCGACCTTGAAGTCCATGTCGCCCAGGTGATCTTCGTCACCCAGGATGTCCGACAGCACCACGAAGTCGTCGCCTTCCTTGACCAGGCCCATCGCGATGCCCGCGACCGGCGCCTTCACCGGCACGCCGGCGTCCATCAGCGCCAGCGAGCTGCCGCACACCGAGGCCATCGACGAGGAACCGTTGGACTCGGTGATTTCCGAGACCACGCGGATCGTGTACGGGAACTCCTCCATGCTCGGCATCACCGCCAGCACGCCGCGCTTGGCGAGGCGGCCGTGGCCGATCTCGCGACGCTTCGGCGCGCCGAAGCGGCCGCACTCGCCCACCGAGTAGGGGGGGAAGTTGTAGTGGAACAGGAAGTTTTCCTTGTACTCGCCGCTGACCGCATCGATCACCTGGCCGTCGCGGGCGGTGCCCAGCGTGGTGACCACGATCGCCTGGGTCTCGCCGCGGGTGAACAGCGCCGAACCGTGGGTGCGCGGCAGCACGCCGGCCTTGACGCTGATCGGACGCACCGTGTCCAGCGCACGGCCGTCGATGCGCACCTTGGTGCTCAGCACCGAGCCGCGCATGGTCTGGTATTCCAGCTCGCCGAACTCCTTGGACAGGTCAGCAACGACCCAGCCTTCGACCGTGGCGCGCGGCGCCAGCTGCGCCAGCACGTCCTTCTTGATCGCCGAGATCGCATCACGGCGCTGCAGCTTGTCGCGCACCTGGAAGGCCGACGCCAGCTGGTCGCCGACCGCTTCCTTCAGCGCCGCGATCATGCCTTCGTTCTTCGCCGGGGCGACCCAGTCCGACGGCTTGGTGCCGGCTTCGACGGTCAGCTCGTTGATGATGTTGATGACCTTCTGCATCTCGCGATGGCCGAAGGTGACCGCGCCCAGCATCACTTCTTCCGACAGCAGCGCCGCTTCGGACTCGACCATCAGCACCGCGTTGGCGGTACCGGCCACGACCAGCTCCAGCTGCGATTCCTTCAGCTCCGACACGGTCGGGTTGAGGATGTATTCGCCGTTCTTGTAGCCGACCTTGGCGGCGCCGATCGGGCCGTTGAACGGGGTGCCGGCCAGCGACAGCGCGGCCGAGGCGCCGATCAGCGCGGCGATGTCGCCGTCGATGTCCGGGTTCATCGACATCACCGTGGCGATGATCTGCACTTCGTTCTTGTAGTCCTCCGGGAACAGCGGACGGATCGGACGGTCGATCAGACGCGAAATCAGCGTCTCCTTCTCGGTCGCACGGCCCTCGCGCTTGAAGAAGCCGCCGGGGATGCGGCCGCCGGCGTAGAACTTCTCCTGATAGTCGACCGTCAGCGGGAAGAAGTCCTGGCCTTCGCGCGCGCTCTTGGCGGCGACGGCGGTGACCAGCAGTACGGTGTCGTCCATCTTGACGATGACGGCGCCGCCGGCCTGGCGGGCGATCTCGCCGGTTTCGAGGGTGACGGTGTGCTTGCCGTACTGGAAGGTTTTGGTGATTTTTGCCACGGGGTTTCCTTGGATGATGCTGTCTTCGAATGGACCGCTGACGGCCCATGCCGCTGGCGGGTGGCCGGGAGGATCCGGCCGGCGGCGCGGAGCATTCCCCGGGCCACGGTACTACCCAAAACAAAACCGCGGCGCATCACTGCGCCGCGGTGGGGTTCGTTGCCTCAGCGACGCAGGCCGAGCTTCTCGATCAGCGCCTTGTAGCGCTCGCCATCCTTCTTCTTCAGGTAGTCGAGCAGGCTGCGACGGCGGTTGACCATCTGCAGCAGGCCGCGGCGGCTGTGGTGGTCCTTCTTGTGGGTCTTGAAGTGGCCGGTCAGCAGCTCGATGCGGGCGGTCAGCAGGGCGACCTGCACTTCCGGGGAACCGGTATCGGCGGCGCCGCGCTTGTTTTCTTCGATGACTTTCTGGGTGTCGACGGACATGGTGTGTTTTCTCTGAAGATGCGGGGCCGGCAGGAACGTGCTGATGACGCACCGCCTGGCTCGCCGATTGCGAAGGATTGCGCCGAAGCGCAGGGATGCCGTAAAGGCCGCGGAATTGTACCGGTCCCTGCCCTGGCGAACAAGGCGTTAACACGGCGTCACGGTTCAGCCTGGCGCCCAAGCCGCCAGTTCGGGGCCGCCGGTGCGCGCGGCGCAGCCCGGATCAGAGATTGAACATGCGCTGCGGCGCCAGCAGCCCGCTGTCGTCGACCTGGCCCAGCCCCAGCGGCACGCCGTCGGCGCCGAACACCGCGACCGCGCCCGGCGCCCAGGCGGCCTCGCGCAGGCGCTGGCCCATGCGAAAGCGCTGCGCCGCAGCATGGTCCAGGCGCAGCGGCGGGAAATCGGCCAGGCCGGCGGCCAGCGGCAGCAGCAGCGCCTCCAGCGCCGCCGGATCCTGCGCGGCCAGGCGCTGCAGCTGCTCCAGGGTCGCCATCCGCGGCTCCCGGAACGGCTCCACCCACAGCCGCCGCAGCCCGGCGATATGCGCGCCGCAGCCCAGCGCCTCGCCCAGGTCGCGGGCCAGGCTGCGGATATAGGTGCCGGAGCCGCAGGCCACGTGCAGGCGCAGGCGCTCGCCCACGTGCTCCAGCACCTCGATGGCGTGCACCTCGACCTCGCGCTCCGGCGCCTCGATCGCCTCGCCGCGGCGCGCCTTCGCGTACAGCGGCTCGCCGCCCTGCTTGAGCGCCGAATAGATCGGCGCGCGCTGGCGGATGCGCCCGCGCAGCGGCGCCAGCGCCGCCTGCAGGGTCGCCGCATCGATCGGCGGTACCGGCCGGGTGCGCAGCACCGCGCCATCGGCATCGTCGCTGTCGGTGCTCACCCCGAGCACGATCTCGGCCTCGTAGGCCTTGGCCGAGCCCAGCAGCAGCCCGGCCAGCTTGGTCGCCTCGCCGAAGCACAGCGGCAGCAGGCCGGTGGCCAGCGGGTCCAGGCTGCCGGTATGGCCGCCCTTCTCCGCACGGAACAGCCGCCGCGCCGCTTGCAGCGCGGCGTTGGAACTCATGCCGGCCGGCTTGTCGAGCAGCACGATGCCGTCGAGGCGGCGGAAGGAAATGCGTGGCAGTCGGGGGCCGAAGACGGGCATGGGGTTGGAAGCTGGGGGATTCGGGATTCGGGATTCGGGATTCGGGAATCGGGAATCGGGAATCGGGAATCGGGAATCGGGAATCGGGAATCGAACGGTAAGGCCTGCGATCGTCGCAGGCCAGGAGGGAAAACAGCCGATGCCGAAGGATAGGTCGGCTACACAGGCAAGGCTGCGGAGCACGACGCGAACACGGTTGGCCTGCGGTGCGCCCAACACGACGCACGGCGCCGATGCGATCGCACCGGCGGCAACGCGACTCAGGCTTTCGGCGGGACCGCGTCGCCGTCGCTGTCGCCCTCGGCGTCTTCCGGCTGCTGCAGTTCCGGCATGTCGCGCAGCAGGTTGTCGATGCGCTCGCCGCGGTCGACCGAATCGTCGTAGTGGAAATGCAGTTCGGGCACGTGGCGCAGCTTCATCGCCCGCGCCAGTTCGCTGCGCAGTTGCGGGGCCAGTTCCTTCAGGCCCTTGACCGCCTCGGCCGAGCGCTCCTGCATCAGCGCGGTGACGAACACCTTGGCATGGGCCAGGTCGCGGGTGACCTCGACATCGGAAACGCTGACCGACGGCAGGCCGTGATCGCGCACGGCCGAGTGCACGATCGTGCCCAGGTCGCGGCGGATCTGCGCGGAAACTCGATCGGTACGGTGGAAAGTCTTGGGCACAGGAATTCGCGATTGGAAAAGGGGTGGAATGGAGAGCGGAACTGAAGCCATCGGAGCTCCCGCCCCGATGGCTCGATGAGGACTCGGGGCCGGGATCCAACGAATCCCCACTCCCGACTCCCCAATCCCGGCTCCTTACAGCGTGCGCTGCACTTCGATGCGCTCGAAGCACTCGATCTGGTCGCCCGGCTTGACGTCGTTGTAGGCCTTCACGCCGATGCCGCACTCGGTGCCGTTGCGCACCTCGTCGACGTTCTCCTTGAAGCGACGCAGCGATTCCAGCTCGCCCTCGAACACCACGGTGTTGTCGCGCAGCACGCGGATCGGCTTGTTGCGCTTGACGATGCCCTCCACCACCATGCAGCCGGCGACCGCGCCGAACTTGGAGCTGCGGAACACGTCGCGCACTTCGGCGGTACCGATGATCTCTTCGCGGATTTCCACGCCGAGCAGACCGGACGCCACCTGCTTCACCTGGTCGATCACGTCGTAGATGATCGAGAAGTAGCGCAGGTCCACGCCGTTGGTCTCGATGATGCGCCGCGCCGAAGCGTCGGCACGCACGTTGAAGCCGATCACCGTGGCCTTGGAGGCCAGCGCCGAGTTCGCATCGGACTCGGTGATGCCGCCGACGCCGGAGTGGATCACGTTGATGCGGATCTGCTCGTTGGACAGGGCCACCAGCGACTGCTTCAGCGCTTCCACCGAACCCTGCACGTCGGCCTTGATCACCAGGTTCAGCGACAGCTGGCCTTCGCCCTTGCCGAGCTGCGACATGATGTCTTCCATGCGGCTGCCCGCCGAGGACACCAGGCGCGATTCGCGGCGCTTGGTCTCGCGCTGCTGCGCCACGTCCTTGGCCAGGCGCTCGTCGTCGACCACGACGAAGTCGTCGCCGGCATCCGGCACGCCGGACAGGCCCAGCACCTGCACCGGGATCGACGGGCCCGCCTCGGACGGCTGGCCGCCGGTCTCGTCGAACAGCGCACGCACGCGGCCGTACTGCACGCCGCACACCAGGTAGTCGCCCTTCTTCAGGCTGCCCTGCTGCACCAGCACCGTCGCCACCGGGCCGCGGCCCTTGTCCAGCGAGGATTCGATCACCACGCCGCTGGCGCGGCCGTCGAACACCGCCTTCAGTTCCAGCACTTCGGCCTGCAGCGAGATCGCGTCGAGCAGCGTGTCGATGCCCGCGCCGGTCTTGGCCGAGACTTCGACGAACTGGGTGTCGCCGCCGAATTCCTCGGCGACCACGTCCTGCGAGAGCAGTTCGTTCTTGACCCGCAGCGGATCGGCGCCGGACTTGTCGATCTTGTTGACCGCCACGATCAGCGGCACGCCGGCCGCCTTGGCGTGCTTGACCGCCTCGATCGTCTGCGGCATCACGCCGTCGTCGGCCGCCACCACCAGCACCACGATGTCGGTCAGCTTGGCGCCGCGCGCGCGCATCGAGGTGAAGGCCGCATGGCCCGGGGTGTCCAGGAAGCTGATGACGCCGCGGTCGGTTTCGACGTGGTAGGCGCCGATGTGCTGGGTGATGCCGCCGGCTTCGCCGGAGGCGACCTTGGTGCGGCGGATGTAGTCCAGCAGCGAGGTCTTGCCGTGGTCGACGTGGCCCATGATGGTGACCACCGGCGGACGCGGGCGCTTCTCGCCCTGCGTGTCCTCGGTGTGCGCCAGCAGCGCGTCCTCGGCGTCGGCGCTGCCCGCGCGCACCGGCTTGTGGCCGAGCTCTTCGGTGATCAGCGCCGCGGTGTCGTGGTCGATGGACTGGGTGATGGTGGCCATCACGCCCATCTTGAACAGCGCCTTGACCACGTCGCCGCCCTTCAGCGCGAGCTTCTGCGCCAGGTCGGCCACGGTGATCGTGTCGCCGATCGCCACTTCGCGCACCACCGGTGCGGTCGGGCGCTCGAAGCCGTGCGAGCCGCCGCCGCTGCGCGACGGTTCCGGCTGGCGGCGGCCGCCGCTGTTGCCGCCACGCGGCTTGCCGCGCACGTTGGAACGGCGCGCGCGATCGGCCGCGGACAGGTGCAGCTGGCCGGCGAAGCGGCTGGTGCTGTCGTCGTCCTCGACGCCGGCGACCATCACGTGCGAGCCGCGGGTCTTGTGCTTGTTGCCGGCGTTGCGGTCGTCGCTGCGCGGCGCGGCCGGCTTCGGCGGATGGTGCGGCGCGGTGGCCGGGCGCGGCGCGCGCGGCGCGGCGGCGCCCGTGGCGGCACCGGCATTCGGCGTTGTCGCGGCGGCAGGCGCAGCGGCGGCGACCGGCGGCGGTGCCGACTCGGCTTCCGCCGCGGCCTGCGCGGCCTTGCGCTCGGCTTCCACGCGGTCGCGCGCATCCTGCTCGGCCTGGCGCTTGCGCTCGATTTCCTCGGCGCGCGCACGGTCCTGCTCGGCGAGCTTCTGCTGTTCGGCCAGATTGCGCTGCTTGGAGGCTTCCAGCTTGCGCAGGATCTCGGCACGCTCGTCATCCACCCGTCCGCCCGACGACGTCCCGGCGCGCTCGGCGGCCAGATCCTCGGCCGTCTTCACGTAGGTGCGCTTTTGCCGGACCTCGACGTTGACCGTGGTCTTGCTGCGGCCGGCGCTGACCGTCACTTCCTGCAGCTTGCGCCGGTTCAGGGTGATCTTCTTCGGCGCGGCCTGGGCTTCTTCCTCGACCGGCTTGTCGGTCTTGCCGTGGGTACGGCGCAGGAAGCCGAGCAGCTTCATCTTTTCGGTACTGGTCACGACCTGGTCGGGACCGCTGAACTTCATTCCGGCCTCGGCCAGTTGAACCAGCAGTTTATCGACCGGCGTGTTCACCAGTTCGGCCAGCTTACGGATGGTGGTTTGCTGCGACATTCGGATCCTATGATCTGGTTGGCGCCCCCTCGCCGCGTGCGAAGGTAGCGCGGATTCTAAGCCCTGATCGGTTCAGGGCGGCGTTCATCGCTGACTCATTCGCCGCGCTCCAACCGGGCGATCTCCTCGGCACGGGCGGCCAGGATGAGCGCAGCGGCGCGCTCCTGGTCCAGGTCCTCGATGCCGAACTCGAGGATTTCGTCGGCAGCCAGATCCGACAGGTCCTCGCTGGTGCGCACGCCATGGCTGGCCAGCGCGTAGGCGGTGGCCTCGTCCATGCCTTCCAGCGACAGCAGATCCGCCGCCGGCACGCCGCTGTCGTCGCTTTCCTCGGCGGCCAGCGCCTCGTTGAGCAGCGCATCGCGCGCGCGGGCCCGCAGCTCCTCGACGATGTCCTCGTCGAAGCCTTCCACCGCCAGCAACTCGCCGACCGGCACGTAGGCGATTTCCTCGACCGAGTTGAAACCCTCGGCGACCAGGATCGCGGCGATCTCCTCGTCCACTTCCAGCTTGTCCATGAACAGCTGGCGGGCGACGGCCTGCTCGGCCTCGGACTTGGCCGCGACCTGCTCGGCGGTCATCACGTTGAGCTGCCAACCGGTCAGGCGGCTGGCCAGGCGCACGTTCTGGCCGCCCTTGCCGATCGCCTGCGCCAGCCGGTCTTCGGCCACCGCCAGATCCATCGAGTGCTTCTCTTCGTCGACGATGATCGACTGCACCTCGGCCGGCGCCATCGCGTTGATGACGAAGTTGGCCGGGTTGTCGTTCCACAGCACGATGTCCACGCGCTCGCCGTTGAGCTCGTTGGACACCGCCTGCACGCGCGAACCGCGCATGCCGATGCAGGCGCCGATCGGATCGGTGCGGGTGTCGTGCGCCAGCACCGCGATCTTGGCGCGGTCGCCCGGATCGCGCGCGCAGGCCTTGATCTCGACCAGGCCCTGGCCCACTTCCGGCACTTCCAGCTTGAACAGCTCGATCATGAATTCCGGCGCGGCGCGGCTGATGAACAGCTGCGGGCCGCGCGGCTCCGAACGCACCTCGGCCAGGTAGCCGCGCACGCGGTCGCCGGCGCGCAGCACGTCGCGCGGGATGCCCTTGTCCTTGGGAATGAAGGCCTCGGCGTTGCCGCCCAGGTCGACATAGATGTTGCCGCGCTCGGCGCGCTTGACCACGCCGGTGACCAGCTCGCCGACGCGATCCTTCCACGCGTCCACCACCTGCTGGCGCTCGGCCTCGCGCACGCGCTGCACGATCACCTGCTTGGCGGCCTGCGCGGCGATGCGCCCGAAATCCGGGTTCTCGATCTGCTCTTCGATGTAGTCGCCCACATCCACGCCTTCGGCTTCGTCGACCGCGTCCATCAGGCGGATCTGCCGGTCCGGCGATTCCATCACCACGTCGTCGGCCACCACTTCCCAGCGGCGGTAGGTTTCGTAATTGCCGTCCTTGTGATCGATGGTGACGCGCGTCAGCACGTCCTGATCGGGGTAGCGCTTCTTCGCCGCCGAGGCCAAGGCGGCCTCGATCGCGTCGAAGATCACTTCGCGCGGCACGCCTTTTTCGTTGGCCACCGCGTCGACTACCAGCAACAGTTCCTTGCTCATTCTTTCGCTCCGCGCGCAGCCTTGTCGGCCGCCGGTTCGTTGGATGGTTTCTTATTGGGTTTTGCGGTCTTGCCGGCCGGCTTGGGCGCCTTGCCCGGCGGCCTGGGGCTCTTGCCCGGCTTGGTCGGGGCCAGGCCCAGCGCCGCCCAGTCGGGCAGGATCCGCGCCTTGTCGATGTTGTCGAAGTCCACCGCCAGTTCGGCGCCGTCGACCTCGAACACGATGCGGCCGGCGTCCGCGTCCACCTGGGCGATGCGCCCCTGCAGGCGCCGACGGCCCTGTTGCGGCAGCTTCAACACCACCTTGGCCGACTCGCCCTGGTGGCGCGCGAACTGCTCGGCGCTGAACAGCGGGCGGTCCACGCCCGGCGAGGACACTTCCAGCGTGTAGTTGCCGCTGATCGGATCTTCCACGTCCAGCTGCGCCGACACTTCGCGGCTGACCCGCTCGCAATCGTCGATGTTGACGATGCGTTCGGGCTGTTCGGCCAGCGGCACGTCGATATACAGGCGCAACGTGGCGCCGCCCGGGGCCGGCAGGTACTCCGCCCCCAGCAGTTCCAGGCCCAACGCGTCCACGGTCGGGCCCAGCAGATTCGCGATTTCGTTTGCCTTGTCGCTCACAGCCTGCCTTGCATCTGAATGAATGAAAATCGGTCCTGGCGGCTTTCCCGGACCCCGGAAACGACAAAGGGCCCGTTGGGCCCCTTGTCCGGTACGACTCCGGTAAAGCTGGATTCCGGTTGCAAAGACGGGAACATGCGTCTTCGCGAAGCCCAGATTTCCCTACCGCAGGCAACCGATGCACTGGTTGCCGCCGTAGACAAATATGGTAGCGGGGGCAGGATTTGAACCTGCGACCTTCGGGTTATGAGCCCGACGAGCTGCCAGACTGCTCCACCCCGCAGCAGAAGCGGAATTATGAAGAACCAGCGCGATTATTGCAAGCCCTGATTTTTCATCCGACCCGGTGGCGATGCCGCCGGTCTTCGAGGCACATGATAACCGCAAGCGACCGAAAGCGGAATAGCGATAGCGTCGCTCGATGCACAAACGACAACGCCGCCAGGATGGCGGCGTTGTCGCAAACAGCTTGAAAACAGCGCTTTCGCGCGATCAGGCAAGGTGCGCGAAGGCGCGCTGGCACCACGCCATCAGCGGGCTCCAGGCCAGGCCCAGCGCCAGCAAGCCGATCGCATTGACCCCCAGCACCACGCCGAGCACGCGGTCGTCGTTGGCCGGCAACGGCTCGCCGACCGGCTCGTCGAAATACATCACCTTGATCACGCGCAGGTAGTAGAACGCGCCGATCACCGCGCACAGCACCGACAGGATCGCCAGGCCGGTCCACCACAGGTTGTCGGTCGGCACCGCGACCACCGCGCCGAGCACCGCCAGCTTGGCCCAGAAGCCCAGGAACGGCGGCACGCCGGCCAGCGAGGCCATGATGCACAGCACCAGCAGCGCCATCCACGGGTTGCGCGCGTTCAGGCCCTTGAAGTCGTCGATGTGCTCGGCCTCGAAGCCCTTGCGCGACATCGCGATGATCGCGCCGAACGAGGCGGTGGACATCACCGCGTAGCAGATCGCGTAGAACAGCGCCGCCGCATAGCCGCGCTCGCCGCCGCCGGCCACGCCGAGCAGCAGGAAACCGATGTGCGAGACGGTCGAATACGCCAGCATGCGCTTGAGGTTGCTCTGCGCCAGCGCCATCAGGTTGCCGACCAGCAGCGACAGCGCGGCCAGGCCGCCGACCACCCAGTGCCACTGCTCGGCCAGCGGGCCCAGGCCCACTTCCAGCAGGCGGTAGGCCATGCCGAACGCGGCCAGCTTCGACGCCGAGCTGATGAACAGCGCGATCGGCGCCGGCGCGCCCTGGTACACGTCGGGCAGCCACATGTGGAACGGTGCGGCGCCGAGCTTGAAGGCCACGCCGGCGATCATGAAGATGGTGCCGGTCAGCAGCAGGGTGCGCTCCTGGCTGCTGCCGATCGCCTCGTGGATGCCGCTCAGGCTCAGCGTGCCGGTGGCGCCGTAGATCAGCGACATGCCGTACAGCAGCAGGCCCGAGGCCAGCGAACCGAGCACGATGTACTTCATCGCCGCCTCGGTGGCCATGCCGTTGTCGCGGTTCGAGGCGACCAGCGCGTACGAGCACAGCGCCAGCAGCTCCAGGCCCAGGTACACCATCAGCAGGCTGCCGGCCGAGACCAGGATCATCATGCCGACCGTGGCGAACAGCACCAGCACCGGGATCTCGCCCTGGTACAGCTTGCGCTCGCGCAGGTAGCTCCAGCCGTAGATCAGGGTCAGCGCGCTGAGCCCGACGATCACCGTCTTCATCACGTCGGCGGCGGCGTCGCGCACGAACATGCCGTTGAACACCTCGCCCTGCCCGCCCACGCCGGCGAGCAGCATCGCGAACACCGCGACCAGGATCGCCACCGAGACGATATGGGTCCAGGCCTTGTTGCGCTCGCTGACGAACAGATCGAGCATCAGCAGGGCGAAGGCGCCGGCGGTCAGCACCAGCTCGGGGAGCAGGGGCGGCAGATCGACGGCGGTCAGGGGCAGCAGCGCAGGGGTGGTCATCATCAAATCTCTGGAATCATTTCGCTCGACGGCCCGATTACAGCTTGCTGGTGGCGATCTGCGCCGCCAGCTTTGCGATCGAGGGTTCCATCAGGTCGGTCAGCGGCTTCGGATACAGGCCCAGGGCCAGCACGCCCACCGCGAACACGCCCAGCACCAGCGCCTCGCGGCCGTTGATGTCCTTCAGCTCGGCCACGTGCGCATTGGCCACTTCGCCGAAGAACACGCGCCGGTACAGCCACAGGGTATAGGCGGCGGTGATCACCAGGGTGGTCGCCGCGGCGAAGGCGAGCAGCGGGTGCGCCTGGAAGCTGGCCATGATGACCATGAACTCGCCGACGAAACCGCTGGTGCCCGGCAGGCCGGCATTGGCCATGAAGAACAGCATCGCGAACGCGGCGAACCACGGCATCACGTTGGCCACGCCGCCGTAGTCGGCGATGCGGCGGGTATGCATGCGGTCGTAGAGCACGCCGACGCAGGAGAACATCGCGCCGGACACGAAGCCGTGCGAGATCATCTGCACCATGGCGCCCTGCAGGCCCAGGCGCGCGGCGTCGGTGCTGCCGAAGCCGACCAGGGCGAAGGCGACGAAGGTGCCGAGGGTGACGAAGCCCATGTGCGCGATCGACGAATACGCGATCAGCTTCTTCATGTCGTCCTGCACCAGCGCGACCAGGCCGACGTAGATCACCGCGATCAGCGACAGCGCGATCACCAGCCAGGCCCATTCGTTGCTGGCGTCGGGCAGGATCGGCAGGTTGAAGCGCAGGAAGCCGTAGCCGCCGATCTTCAGCGCGATCGCGGCCAGGATCACCGAACCGGCGGTCGGCGCCTCGACGTGCGCGTCCGGCAGCCAGGTATGCACCGGGAACATCGGCACCTTGACCGCGAACGCGATCAGGAACGCGAAGAACAGCCAGGTCTGCTCCTTGGAGCTGAGCGACAGCTGGTACAGGTCGGCGAGCTGGAAGCTGCCGCCCTTCAGGTACAGGTAGATCAACCCGACCAGCATCAGCACCGAGCCGAGGAAGGTGTACAGGAAGAACTTGACCGCGGCGTAGATGCGGCGCGGGCCGCCCCAGATGCCGATGATCAGGAACATCGGGATCAGCATCGCCTCGAAGAACACGTAGAACAGCATCGCGTCGGTGGCGGCGAAGATGCCCACGGTGACGCCTTCCAGGATCAGGAACGCGGCCACGTACTGGTTGACGCGCTTCTCGATCGAGGTCCAGGCGCCGATCAGCGCCAGCACCGTGACCAGCGTGGTCAGCACGATCAGCGCCACCGCGATGCCGTCGGCGCCGAGGTTGTAGCCGATGTCGTAGGCCGGGATCCACGCATGGGTCTCGACGAACTGCAGCGCGTCGCTGGCGTAGTCGAAACCGGTGAGCAGCGGGATGCTCAGCGCGAAGGTCAGCAACGCGACCAGCAGCGACGCCCAGCGCGCCGCCTTGGCGTCGCGCAGCGCGAGGATCAGCGCGCCGCCGAGGATCGGCAGCCAGATCAGGAGAGTAAGCAGGGGCCAGTTCGACACGTGTTCTTATTCCGTACAGGTCAACGCCAGAAATGCATCAGCACGCCCAACAGGGCAATGAGACCGATGATCATCGCGAAGGCGTAGTGATAGAGGAAACCGGATTGCGTGCGACGCAGCAGATTGGCCGCCAGGTCGATCACGCGCGCGGTGCCGTTGACCATGACGCCGTCCACGACATGCGTATCCACCGCACGCGACACCTTGCCGAGGCCGAGACCGGCGCCGGCGAAGCCGTTGATCCAGAGCTTGTCCAAACCGTACTTGTTCTCGAGGATCCACACCGGCAGCGAGAACGTCTTGCGCGCCTTCGCCGCCAGTTCCGGCTTCCACAGGTACAGGATCCAGGCCAGGGCGAAGCCGGCCAGGGTCAGGAAGAACGGCGGCTGGGTCAGGCCGTGCAGCGCGAACGCGACCGGGCCGTGGAACTCCTCGGCCAGCGCGCCGACGGTGTCGCGCGCCGGGTTGTAGAAGTCGACGATGCCGCTGAAGAAGCCCAGCGCCTGGCCCTTGATCGCCGCCGCGGCGTGGTGCCCGGCCCAGTCGGTGCCGAACAGCATCGGGCCGATGGTGAAGAAGCCGATCGCGATCGACGGGATCGCCAGCAGCACCAGCGGCACCGTCACCACCCACGGCGACTCGTGCGGTTCGTGCGCGCCGTGGTGGCCATGGCCGTGGTCGTCGTGCGCATGGTCGTCGTGCGCATCGTGGGCATGGGCCTGCGCCTCGGCGTCGGTGTGCGCGCCGTCGTGGTGCGCGTGCGCCTCGTGCGCATGCGCATCGCGGAAGCGTTCCTTGCCGTGGAAGGTCAGGAACAGCAGGCGGAAGCTGTAGAAGCTGGTGACCAGCACGCCGCCGAGCACCGCCCAGTAGCCGTAGCTGGCGATGCTCCAGAACGGGGCGCCATGCGCGTGGTGCTGCGCCGCCTCGATGATCGTGTCCTTGGAGTAGAAGCCGGCGAAGAACGGGGTGCCGACCAGCGCCAGGGTGCCGATCACGCTGGTCCAGTAGGTGACCGGCATGTACTTGCGCAGGCCGCCCATCTTGCGCATGTCCTGCTCGTGGTGCATGCCGATGATCACCGAGCCGGCGGCCAGGAACAGCAGCGCCTTGAAGAAGGCGTGGGTCATCAGGTGGAACACCGCCGCCGAGTACGCCGACACGCCCAGCGCCACGGTCATGTAGCCCAGCTGCGACAGCGTCGAATAGGCGACCACGCGCTTGATGTCGTTCTGCACGATGCCGATCAGGCCGGTGAAGAACGCGGTGGTGGCGCCGACGAACAGCACGAAGTCCAGCGCGGTCTGCGACAGCTCGAACAGCGGCGACATGCGCGCCACCATGAAGATGCCGGCGGTGACCATGGTCGCGGCATGGATCAGCGCCGAGATCGGGGTCGGGCCTTCCATCGAGTCGGGCAGCCACACGTGCAGCGGCACCTGCGCCGACTTGCCCATCGCGCCGATGAACAGGCAGATGCAGATGATGGTCGACACGTTCCACGGATGGCCCTGGAACAGCTGCACCTGGGCCAGGCCGCCGGCCGCCTCGCTGCCGAGCACGGCGGTGGCGTTGGCGAACACGGTGGAATAGTCCAGCGTGCCGAACCACAGCAGCACGCCGGCGATGCCGAGGATGAAGCCGAAGTCGCCGACGCGGTTGACCAGGAACGCCTTCATGTTGGCGAACACCGCGCTCGGGCGCTTGAACCAGAAGCCGATCAGCAGGTACGACACCAGGCCCACCGCTTCCCAGCCGAAGAACAGCTGCAGGAAGTTGTTGCTCATCACCAGGCTCAGCATCGAGAAGGTGAACAGCGAGATGTAGCTGAAGAAGCGCTGGTAGCCCGGATCGTCGGCCATGTAGCCGATGGTGTAGACGTGCACCAGCAGCGACACGAAGGTCACCACCACCATCATCATCGCGGTCAGCCGGTCGACCATGAAGCCGACGTGGGCCGAATAGTGGCCGACCTCGAAGAAGGTGTAGACGTTCTGGTTGAACGGCGCCGCGCCCTGCCCGACCAGCTGGTACAGGGTCCAGCACGACAGCGCGCAGCTGACCGCCACGCCGAGGATGGTGACGAGCTGGGCGCCCTTGCGGCCGACCTGGCGGCCGAACAGGCCGGCGATGATGCTGCCGAGCAGCGGCGCAAGCACCACCGCGATCAGCAGACTCTTGGAGAGAGTGATTTCCATCTACGGGTCAGCCCTTCAGCGAATCGACTTCGGCCACGTTGATCGTGTGGCGGGTACGGAACAGCGTCACCAGGATCGCGAGGCCGATGGCGGCCTCGGCCGCGGCCACGGTCAGGATGAAGAACACGAACAGCTGACCGGCGGCGTCGCCGAGCTCGCGCGAGAACGCCACGAAGTTGATGTTGACCGACAGCAGCATCAGCTCGATCGACATCAGCAGCACGATGACGTTTTTGCGGTTGAGGAAGATGCCGGCCATGCTGATGCAGAACAGCACCGCGCCGAGCGCCAGCAGGTGACCTAGGGTGATCATGGCTGGCCCTCCTGCGGTGCCGGGGCCGGGGTGTGGAGCGTGGGCTGCTCGGCGTCCATCTTGACGATGCGCAGGCGGTCGCCGGCCTTGACCCGGGCCTGGTCGCCGGGGTTCTGGGTCTTGATGCCGGTGCGCTTGCGCAGGGTCAGCATCACCGCCGCCACCACCGCCACGGTCAGGATGATCGCGGCGAACTCGAACGGCAGCAGGAACTGGGTGAACAGGGTCTTGGCCAGCCAGGTGATGTTGGAGGTGTCGGCGGCCTGCGCGGCGGCGTTGTCGGCCGGGAACGGGGTGGCGGTCCGCGCCTTGACCCCGATCAGGGTGACCATCTGCACCAGCATCGCCACCGCCACCACCAGCCCGACCGGCAGGTAGCGCACCCAGCCCTGGCGCAGCCGCGCGGTATCGATGTCGAGCATCATCACCACGAACAGGAACAGCACCATCACCGCGCCGACATAGACCAGCACCAGGGTCACGCCGAGGAACTCGGCGCCCACCAGCAGCCACACGCAGGCGATGGAGAAGAAGGTCAGGATCAGGCACAGCACCGCATACACGGAGTTGCGCACGCTGATCACCGCGCCGGCGGAGACCGCGGCGATGGTGGCGAAGATCCAGAAAGCGATATTTACCCAATCCATTTCGGGACCTCAGCGGAAGGCGGCGTCGGCGGCGCGGCGCTCGGCGATCTCGGCCTCGAGCCGGTCTCCGATCGCCAGCAGCTGCGGCTTGGTGACGATGTTCTCGCCGCGGTTCTCGAAGTGGTACTCGAGCACGTGGGTCTCCACGATCGAGTCCACCGGACAGCTTTCCTCGCAGAAACCGCAGTAGATGCACTTGAACAGGTCGATGTCGTAGCGCGTGGTGCGGCGGGTGCCGTCCTCGCGCTTGGCCGAATCGATGGTGATCGCCAGCGCCGGGCACACCGCCTCGCACAGCTTGCAGGCGATGCAGCGCTCCTCGCCGTTGGGATAGCGGCGCAGCGCGTGCAGGCCGCGGAAGCGCACCGACTGCGGGAACTTCTCCATCGGGTACAGCACGGTGTACTTGGGACGGAACGTGTACTTCAGGGTCAGCCACAGGCCGCCGAGCAGCTCCAGCAGCAGCAGGCTCTTGAAGTAATGGGTGACTTTATTCATCGCTTACACGCCCTTGTGGATCACGCCGTAGAACACCATCAATGCCGTCACCGCGATCCACACGATCGTCAGCGGGATGAACACCTTCCAGCCCAGGCGCATGATCTGGTCGTAGCGGTAGCGCGGGAAGCTGGCGCGGAACCAGATGTAGGCGCTGGCGAAGAACAACACCTTCATCAGCAGCCACGGCCAGCCGCCGGTCCAGATCCAGTTGAGCCACGGCGAGACGTCCGCGCTGACCCAGCCCTGGATCGGGCTCAGCCAGCCGCCCAGGAAGAAGATCGAGACCAGGAAGCTGACCAGGATCATGTTGGCGTATTCGGCCAGGAAGAACAGCGCGAACGCGCCGCCCGAATACTCGACCATGTGCCCGGCGACGATTTCCGACTCGCCCTCGACCACGTCGAACGGCGCGCGGTTGGTCTCGGCCACGCCGGACACCCAGTACACGATGAACAGCGGGAACAGCGGCACCAGGAACCAGTCGAAGAAGCCGGAGTTGCCGGCCTGCGCCGCGACGATCGTGCTCAGGTTGAGGCTGCCGGCGGCGATCATGACCCCGACCAGGGCGAAGCCCATCGCGATCTCGTAGCTGACCACCTGCGCGGCCGAGCGCATCGCGCCCAGGAACGCGTACTTGGAGTTGGACGCCCAGCCGGCCAGGATGATGCCGTACACGCCCAGCGAGGTCATCGCCAGCAGGTACAGCAGGCCGGCGTTGGCGTTGGACAGCACCAGCTTGGCGTCGAACGGCACCACCGCCCAGGCCGCGAACGCCGGCGCCAGGGTGATCAGCGGCGCGATCACGAACATCGCCTTGTGCGAGCTGCTGGGCTGGATGATCTCCTTGAACAGCAGCTTGAACACGTCGGCGAAGGCCTGGAAGATGCCCATGCCCACGTACATCGGCCCGTGGCGCACGTGCATCCAGCCGATCAGCTTGCGCTCCCAGACCACGTAGAACGCCACCGAGATGATCACCGGCATGGCGATCAGCAGGATCTTCAGCACGATCCACAGGACCACGCCGATCGCGCCCAGGCCGACGAACCACTGGTGCAGCGGATCGACCACGTTCAACAGCATCTCGTTCATGCAGCCACCACCGTTACCCGGCCGGCACCGATCGGCGCCGTCGCACCATGGCCGGATTCGATCCAGGCCACCCCTGCCGCGACCCGCGGATCCAGCACCACCGGCAGCGTCGCGTTGCCGACGGCGTTGCCGACCTTGACCACCTGCCCGGCGGCCACGCCCAGTTGCGCGGCATGCTCGGGATGCAGGCGGATCGCCGGCGCGTCGTTGAGCGGATGCGACTGCAGCGCGGTCGCGCGGCGCACCACCGCATCGGTGCGGTAGATCGCCGGCGTCGCCGCCACTTCGATGCCCTCGCCGGCCGCGGCGGCCTGCGCCGAACCGCGCAGGCTCACGCTGCGCGGCTGCACGCCGGCGCGCAGGCCGGCCAGGTCGGTGAAGTCGAAGCCGGCCAGCTGCAATTCGCCGCCGAGCGCACGCAGCACGCGCCAGCCTTCGCGCGCCTGGTCCGGCAGCTTGCCGGCGGCACGCGCGAGCTGCTCGACGCCGTCCAGGTTGGTCAACGTCGCGTCGATCTCCGGCAGCGCGCCGATCGGCAGGATCACATCGGCGACGTCGCGGGTGGAGGCGCAGGCGAAGTGGCTGAACGCCACCACCTTGGCCGCACCCAGCGCGGCGCGCGCGGCGCCGGCGTCGGCGAAGTCCAGGCCCGGCTCGATGCCGTACAGCAGGTAGGCGCTGCGCGGCTCGGCGAACATGCCGGCCACGTCGCGCGCGCTCGGCAGCACGCCCAGCCGGGTCAGGCCGAGCGCATTGGCGCCCTGCGGCACGCGGCACAGCGCCGCGCCGGTGGCGGCGGCGAAGTCGCGCGCGGCGGCGCGCAGCGCGGCGGCCTGCGGATGGTTCTCGACCAGCGCGCCGACGATCAGCACCGCACGCCCGGCCGCGCCCTGCACCGCTTCGCGCAGCGCCGCATCGGCGAGCGCGGCGGCGAAACCGGACGGGGCCACGATCTGCTTGCCCGCCTGGTCGAAGGCGAAATCGAAATCGACCGGATTGATCGAGTACACGCGCGCCTGGCGCTGCATCCGCGCCTTGCGGATGCGGGCGTGCAGCAGCGGCAGCTCATGCCGCAGGTTGCTGCCCAGCACCACGATCACGTCGGCCTGCTCGATCTGCGCCAGCGGCACCGCGAACGGCTCGGCCACGGCGGCGTCGGAGAAATCGCGGTTGCCGATGCGGTGGTCCAGGTTGCCGCTGCCCAGGCCGTCGGCCAGGCGCGCCAGCAAGGCGCCTTCCTCGTTGGAGGTGGCCGGGTGCGCGAGCACGCCCAGCGCATCGCCGCGGTTGTCGCCCAGGATCTGCGCGGCGGCGGCCAGGCCGTCGGCCCAGGACACTTCCTGCCACTGGCCGTCGATCTTGCGCAGCGGCCGCGTGGCGCGGTCGGCGGCGTACAGGCCCTGGTGCGAATAGCGGTCGCGGTCGGACAGCCAGCACTCGTTGACCGCCTCGTTGTCGCGCGGCACGGTGCGCAGCACTTCGCCGCGGCGCACGTGCAGGAACAGGTTGGAGCCCATCGCATCGTGGTAGCCGAGCGATTCGCGCGCGGTCAGCTCCCACGGACGCGCGCGGAACTGGAACACCTTGTTGGTCAGCGCGCCGACCGGGCACACGTCGATGACGTTGCCCGACAGCTCGGTGGTCAGCGGCTTGCCGTCGTAGGTGCCGATCTGCAGGTTCTCGCCGCGGTACATGCCGCCCAGCTCGTAGGTGCCGGCGATGTCCGCGGTGAAGCGCACGCAGCGCGTGCACTGGATGCAGCGGGTCATCTCGGTGGCCACCAGCGGACCGATGTCCTCGTCCGCCACCACGCGCTTGCGCTCGTTGAAGCGGCTGACCGAACGGCCGTAGCCCAGCGAGACGTCCTGCAGTTCGCACTCGCCGCCCTGGTCGCAGATCGGGCAGTCCAGCGGGTGGTTGATCAGCAGGAACTCCATCACGCTGCGCTGGTACTTCAGCGCCTTCTCGCTGCGCGTGGTGACCTTCATGCCGTCCATCACCGGCGTCGCGCAGGCGGGCGACGGCTTCGGCGACTTCTCCACGTCGACCAGGCACATGCGGCAGTTGGCCGCGATCGGCAGCTTCTCGTGGTAGCAGAAGCGCGGGATCGGGATCCCGGCCTTGTCGGCGGCCTGGATGATCATCGAGCCCTTCGGCACGACCAGGGACTGGCCGTCGATCTCGACGGTCACGTGTCCCTCCGGCACCACGGCCGGGGTCACGCCAGGATTGTTGGGTTGCGCGCTCATGCGGCGGCTGCCTCCACCTTCTTGCCGTCAACCATCGAATGACCGTTGACGATGTAGTACTCGAATTCGTCCCAGAACTGGCGCAGGAAGCCCTGGATGGGCCATGCCGCCGCTTCGCCGAACGCGCAGATGGTGTGGCCCTCGATCTGGCCGGCCACCGTCTTCAGCTGGTGCAGGTCTTCCATCGTGGCCTTGCCGGCGACGATGCGCTCGAGCACGCGGTGCATCCAGCCGGTGCCTTCGCGGCACGGGGTGCACTGGCCGCAGGATTCCTTGTGGAAGAACTGCGAGATGCGGCAGGCGAACTTGACGCAGCACACGCTGTCGTCGAGCACCACGATGGCGCCCGAGCCCAGGCCGGTGCCCAGCGCACGCAGGGTGTCGTAGTCCATCTGCAGGCCCTTGAGCTGCTCGGCCTTGAGCACCGGCATCGACACGCCGCCCGGGACCGCGCCCTTCAGCGTGCGGCCCGGCTTGAGGCCGCCGGCCATCTCCAGCAGTTCGTCGAAGGTGGTGCCCAGCGGCACCTCGAAGTTGCCGCCCTTCTGCACGCAGCCGGACACCGAGAAGATCTTCGGCCCGCCGTTCTTGGTCTTGCTCAGGCCCAGGAACCATTCCGGGCCGTTGCGGATGATCGCCGGCACCGAGGCGTAGGTCTCGGTGTTGTTGATCGTCGAGGGCTTGCCGTACAGGCCGAAGTTGGCCGGGAACGGCGGCTTGTAGCGCGGCTGGCCCTTCTTGCCTTCCAGCGATTCCATCAGCGCGGTCTCTTCGCCGCAGATGTAGGCGCCGGCGCCCAGCGCGCCGTAGATGTCGATGTCCACGCCGCTGCCGAGCACGTTCTTGCCCAGCCAGCCGTTGCTGTAGGCATCGGCCAGGGCCTGCTCGAAGTGCTCGAACGGCTCGTGGTGGAACTCGCCGCGCAAGTAGTTGTAGCCCACCGTGCTGCCGGTGGCGTAGCAGGCGATGGCCATGCCCTCCACCACCGAATGCGGGTTGTAGCGCAGGATGTCGCGGTCCTTGCAGGTGCCCGGCTCGGACTCGTCCGAGTTGCACAGGATGTACTTCTGCGGCGCGCCCTTGGGCATGAACGACCACTTCAGACCGGTCGGGAAGCCGGCGCCGCCGCGGCCGCGCAGGTTCGACTGCTTGACCATCTCGATGACCTGCTCCGGCGCGATCTTCTCTTCGAGGATCTTGCGCAGCGCGGCGTAGCCACCGGTCTTCAGGTAGCTCTCGTACGACCACGGGGTGTCGTAGTGCAGCGTGGTGTACACCACCTGGTGCGGCAGCGGCGCGGGGCCGACCGGGCCGGTGGGAGCGTGGGGATGCTGTGCCATTGCCGTTACTCCAACCCGTCCAGCAGCGCGTCGACCTTGTCCTTGGTCAGGTGCTCGTGATAGTGGCCGTTGATCACCATCATCGGCGCGCCGGCGCAGCCGGCCAGGCATTCCTCTTCGCGCTTGAGGTAGACGCGGCCGTCGGCGGTGGACTGGCCCAGCTTGCAGCCGAGCTTCTTCTCCGCATGCGCGACCAGGTCCTCGGCGCCGTTGAGCCAGCAGCTGATGTTGGTGCAGAAGGCGACGTTGTTGCGGCCGACCTTCTCGGTCTCGAACATCGAGTAGAAGCTGGCGACCTCGTAGGCCCACACCGGCGGCAGCTCCAGGTACTTGGCCACGCCGGCGATCAACTCGTCGGTCAGCCAGCCCTGGTTCTGCTCCTGCGCGGCGTGCAGGCCCTGCAGCACCGCCGAACGCTTGCGGTCCGGCGGGAACTTGGCCAGCCAGTGATCGATGTGCGCGCGCGTCTTCTCGCTCAGCACCACCATCGGATCGACGTCGCGCGCCGCTTCGAAATTACCTGTGGCTTTCATGCGTGAAACTCCGGGACTCGGGACTCGGGACTCGGGACTCGCAAGAGCCCGCGTCCGCCGATGCCCGGACCATGGAAAAGAACAACCGTGTTTACCGAAAAGGAAGCTGCGAACCCGCTGTTGGCGAGTCCCGAGTCCCGAGTCCCGAGTCCCGGCTTCATCGATCCACCTCACCAAACACCAGATCATAGGTACCAATCATCGCCACCACGTCGGCCAGCATGTGCCCGCGCACGATCGCGTCCATCGAGGACAGATGGGCGAAGCCGGGCGCGCGCAGGTGCACGCGGAACGGCTTGTTGGCGCCGTCGGAGGCCAGGTAGCAGCCGAACTCGCCCTTCGGCGCCTCGACCGCGCAGTAGGTCTCGCCGGCCGGCACGCAATAGCCTTCGCTGAACAGCTTGAAGTGATGGATCAACGCTTCCATGTCGTCCTTCATCTCCGCGCGCTTGGGCGGGGCGACCTTGAAGTTCTCGACCATCACCGGGCCGGGGTTGGCCTTCAGCCACTTCACGCACTGCTGGATGATGCGGTTGGATTCGCGCATCTCGGCCACGCGCACCAGGTAGCGGTCGTAGCAGTCGCCGTTGGTGCCGACCGGGATGTCGAAATCGACCGCGTCGTACTTGGCGTAGGGCTGCTTCTTGCGCAGGTCCCACTCGATGCCCGAGCCGCGCAGCATCACCCCGGTCATGCTCCAGCCATAGGCCTGTTCCGGCGTGACCACGCCGATGCCGACGGTGCGCTGCTTCCAGATGCGGTTGTCGGTGAGCAGGGTCTCGTACTCGTCGACCCGGCCCGGGAAGGTGGTGGTGAAGTCTTCCAGGAAGTCGAGCAGCGAGCCCTCGCGCGCGGCGTTGAGCCGCTTCAGCGCATTGCCCTTGTGCCAGCGCGATTCCTTGTACTTGGGCATGCGGTCCGGCAGGTCGCGGTAGACGCCGCCGGGCCGGTAGTAGGTCGCGTGCATGCGCGCGCCGGAGACCGCCTCGTAGCAGTCCATCAGCTCCTCGCGCTCGCGGAACGCATACAGCATCACCGCCATCGCGCCCAGGTCCAGGCCGTTGGAGCCGACCCACATCAGGTGGTTGAGGATGCGGGTGATCTCGTCGAACATGGTGCGGATGTACTGCGCGCGCTCCGGCGCCTCGATCCCCATCAGGGTCTCGATCGCGCGCACGTAGGCGTGCTCGTTGCACATCATCGACACGTAGTCGAGGCGGTCCATGTAGCCGATCGACTGGTTGAACGGCTTGGATTCGGCCAGCTTCTCGGTCCCGCGGTGCAGCAGGCCGATGTGCGGATCGGCGCGGACCACGGTCTCGCCGTCCATTTCCAGGATCAGGCGCAGCACGCCATGCGCGGCCGGATGCTGCGGGCCGAAGTTCATGGTGTAGTTGCGGATCTCCTGCCTGGCTTCGGCGGGGTTGCTGGCGAACGCGTCGTGCGCCTGGTGGTACTCGCTCACTTGGCGGGCTCCTTCTGTGCTTCGCCCGCGGCGGTCTGGTAGCGCGCGTCGTCGCGGATCACGCGCGGCACGCCGACGCGCGGCTCGACCGAGGTCACCGGCTCGTACACCACGCGCTGCCGCTCTTCGTCGTAGCGCACTTCGACGTTGCCGATCAGCGGGAAGTCCTTGCGGAACGGATGGCCGACGAAGCCGTAGTCGGTGAGGATGCGGCGCAGGTCCGGATGGCCGGCGAAGACCACGCCGAACAGGTCGAACGCCTCGCGCTCGAACCAGTTCGCGCCCGGCCAGATGTCGGTGACCGAGGCCACCACCGGCAGGTCTTCGTTGGGCGCGTAGCAGCGCACGCGCAGGCGCTGGTTGTGGCGGTAGGAAATCAGTTGCGCGAGCACCGCGTAGCGCTGCAGCGGCACCGGCAACGGCTGGATCTCGCCGGCGGCCTCGCCGCTGGGGAACTCGCCCCAGGCGAAGCGGCCCATGCCCTTGCCTTCGACGCCACGGCTGAAGCCCTGCGACGACACGTCGGCGGTATCCCACTCGTCGCTGCCGTAGCCCAGGTAGTCCACGCCGCACAGGTCGGACAATTGCTCGAAACCGAACTCGTCGCGCAGCGCCAGGCAGGTGGCGTGCCAGGCGTCGGCCGGCACTTCCAGGGTGACTTCGCCACGCGGGAGGACCACGAACAGCCGGCTGCCCGGAAAACGGGCGCCGAGTCGGTCGCTAAAGGAAGATGCTTGCTCTGCCATGGGGGCTTGGCGTGCTCTTAAGAAGTAAGAGGAATCAGCGCGCGATGGTCTGGGTTCGCCAGATCTTCTTCTGCAGCTGCAAGATGCCGTAGACCAGCGCTTCGGCGGTCGGCGGGCAGCCCGGGACGTAGATGTCCACCGGCACGATGCGGTCGCAACCGCGCACCACCGAATACGAATAATGGTAGTAGCCGCCGCCGTTGGCGCAGCTGCCCATCGAGATCACCCACTTCGGGTCCGGCATCTGGTCGTAGACCTTGCGCAGCGCCGGGGCCATCTTGTTGACCAGGGTGCCGGCGACGATCATCACGTCGGACTGGCGCGGCGACGGGCGGAACACCACGCCGTAGCGGTCCAGGTCCAGGCGCGCGGCGCCGGCGTGCATCATCTCCACCGCGCAGCAGGCCAGGCCGAAGGTCATCGGCCACATCGAGCCGGTGCGCGCCCAGTTCAGCAGCGCATCGACGCTGGTGGTCACGTAGCCCTTCTCGAGCAACGGGTTCTCGCCTTCGGGACGCAGGATGTCGTCCACCCGCCCTTCCGGGATCGGGTTGGTCATCAGGCGATCCAGGGTCTGAATCACTCCCATTCCAGCGCTCCCTTCTTCCACACGTAGATAAAACCGAGGAACAGCATGCCGACGAACAGGCCCATGGTGACCAGGGAGCGAGCGCCCAGGTCCATGAACACCTGCGTCCACGGCACGATGAAGATGATTTCCAGATCGAAGACGATGAACTGGATCGCGATCAGGTAGTAGCGCACGTCGAACTTCATGCGCGCGTCCTCGAAGGCCTCGAAGCCGCACTCGTAGGGCGAGAGCTTCTTCAGGTCGGGACGCCGGGGACCGAGGAACCGTCCCACCAGCATCAGCGCGACGCCGATTCCGGTGGCCACGATCAGAAACAGTAGGGTCGGCAAATATTCGGCCAGCACTCGCAATTCTCTCTTGCCTGTGCCCGCGCGCGTGCCGCGCAGGCATGGGATAGACGATTTTCCAGCAGGGACATGACGTTCCTGCGCAGAAACCGTAGCCAAACAATGGTGCCCAAGAGGGGACTCGAACCCCTACGACCTAAGTCGCTACCACCTCAAGGTAGTGCGTCTACCAATTCCGCCACCTGGGCTTGCGTATCGCGCGCGGCATCCCGCCGCGCAACATATTGTAACCGTCTTCAGTCTTTCTGCGATGGGGCAGGCGACTTTTGTTGTGCATTTTCCGGCGCCTGCTGCGCGGGCGTCGCGGCGGCAGGCACGGCAGCGGCCGGGGCGGCCGACGACGGCGCCTGCGGGATCTGCAGCTCACCGGCCGGGGCGGCCGGCGCCGGGTTGGCGGCCTGCGACATCACGCCGAGATTGGCTTCCGCCGCCGGGCGCGCGCTATGGCCGGCATACCAGGCCATGAACAGGCTGATGCCGAAGAACACCACCGCCAGCCACTTGGTCGACTTGGACAGGAAGTTGGACGCGCCGCGCGATCCGAACACGGTGCCGGACGCGCCCGCGCCGAAGCCCGAACCCGCCGCCGCGCCGGAACCGCGCTGCATCAGGATCAGCGCGATCATCGCGATCGCCACCAGCACGTAGACCACATTGAGGATGACCATCAGCATTTCGAAATCCGTCCGGACAGTACGACTTGAGGTGCGAGCGGCCGCCAGCGCGGCGACCGTTCGGTTAACGGGCGGCCGCCGCTCGCGCGATGGCCAGGAATTCCTCGGCGACCAGCGAAGCGCCGCCGACCAGCCCGCCATCCACATCCGGCTGCGCGAACAGCTCGGCGGCGTTGTCGGGCTTGACGCTGCCCCCATACAGGAGCGGCAGCGAATCAGCGATTCTAGCATCGTGGGCCGCCACTTCGCCACGGATGAAGGCGTGCACCGCCTGCGCCTGGGCCGGGCTGGCGGTACGCCCGGTGCCGATCGCCCAGACCGGCTCGTAGGCGACCACGGCCTTGGCGAAGCCCGGCGCGCCGGCCAGCGCCAGCACCGGCGCCAGCTGCGCGGCGATGACCGATTCAGTCTGGCCGGCCTCGCGCTGCTCCAGGGTCTCGCCCACGCACAGGATCGGAACCAGCCCGGCATGCAGCGCCGCGGCGAACTTGCGCGCGACCAGCTCGCTGCTCTCGTGGTGGTACTGGCGCCGCTCCGAATGCCCGACCAGGCCGTAGTGGGCGCCGACATCGACCAGCATCGCCGCCGACACCTCGCCGGTGTAGGCGCCCTTCTCGTTGCTGCTCACGTCCTGCGCGCCGAAACGCAGCGCCGGGCAGTCGAAGTCCTCGATCAGGTCGCCCAGGTACGGCAGCGGCGGCAGGATCACCACCTCCACGCCCTGCGCCGGCAGGCCGGCGGCCACGTCGCGCATCAAGGCGCTGGCGAAATCGCGGTTGCCATGCAGCTTCCAGTTTCCGGCTACGATCTTGCGTCGCATCGGCGCGTTCTCCGGCGAAAAGTGCCGAAAGGATAGCCCATGCACGGTGAGCGCCGGCACCGCCGCCGGGTCCGCCGCCCTCCCCCGCCGTGACCGATCGCCTGCGAGACCGCCATGCCCCACCCCTCCGGCCATGCCCTGATCACCGGCGCCTCCAGCGGCATCGGCCGCGAGATCGCCCGCGAATACGCGCGCCGCGGCGTGCCGCTGATCCTCAGCGCGCGGCGCGAGGCGCTGCTGCAGGCGCTGGCCGAGGAACTGCGCGCGCAGGTGCCGGTGCAGATCGTGGTCGCCGACCTGGCCGACCCGGCGGCGCCGGCCGCGCTGGTAGCCGAACTGGAACGGCGCGGCCTGGCGGTGCGGATCCTGGTCAACAACGCCGGCTACGGCGTGCCCGGGCGCTTTCCCGACAGCGACTGGGCCACGCATGCCGCGTTCCTGCAGGTGATGGTCGGCGCGGTCTGCGAACTGACCTGGCGCCTGCTGCCGGCGCTGCGCGCCAGCGGCCACGGCCGCATCCTCAACGTGGCCTCGTTCGCCGCGCTGGTGCCCGGCGCCGACGGGCAGACCCTGTACGCGGCGGCGAAGAGCTTCATGCTGCGCTTCAGCGAATCGCTGGCGCTGGAGAACGCCGACCGCGGGGTGAAGGTCTGCGCGCTGTGCCCGGGCTTCACCTGGTCCGAATTCCACGACGTGACCGGCACCCGCGAACAGATGGACAAGCTGCCGCGCTGGGCCTGGCTGCAGGCCGATGCGGTCGCCCGCGCCGGCATCGACGGCGCCGAGCACGGCCGCGTGCGGGTGGTGCCCGGCGCGTTCTACCGCGCGCTGCTGGGCCTGGTCGCGCTGCTGCCGAACGCGCTGCTGTTGCGGCTGATGCGGCGCGGCTCGCAGCGGATCCGGCCGCTGGACTGAGCGCGCGGCCAGCACGTTTTCACCGCTCGCGCGCCGCTGGCGCGTGCGGCCAGCCGCAGCGCCCTGCGCCCGGGCTACTGGTTGACGATCTCGCCCTGCAGCGGCGCTAGCCGTGCCAGCAGCCGGTTCTGGGTGCGGCGCGGGATGCCGCGCCGGTCCATCGCCCAGATCAGATCCTCCACCAGCGCATTGAAGTCGGCTTCGTGGATCGGCAGATGCTGGTGCGCCTGCTTCATCGGCTTGGCCGTATCCGCGCAGGGACCGTCGCTGAGGTGGCAGAACTTCTGCACCAGGCGCTGGTCCAGCATCACGATGTTGACCCGGGCGAAGTGCTGCACGATGCGCGGGTCGTCGGCGATGCGCGACAGCAGCGTCTCGATCAAGGCCTCGATGCCGGGCTGCCCGCCCAACTCGGCATACAGCGTGCGCTGCGCCGGCGGCGCGCTGGCGCAACCGCCGAGCGCCCCCGCCACGACGGTCGCCGCCAGCAGGATCGAGAGCGCCATGCGCATCGGCCAAGTCATGATCAGAACGCCACCTGCAAGGAGAGATAGGGGCCGCGCTGATCGCGCAGCGTCGCCACGTCGCCGAGTTCGGCCCACGCGCCGACCAGGGAGACATGCTTGTTCGGGAACCATGCCACGAACGCATCGGCCCAGGCCTGCTCGCGGGCGAAGCCGAGGTTGTCCGGCTTCTGCCGGTATTCCAGGCCCAGCGCCCACGACGGATCCAGCACCACCGCCACGCTGGCCTCGGCGACCAGCCGGTAGGCGTTGCGGCGATCGCCGCCGAAGCCGAGCAGGCCGGCCTGGTTGGCGCGGGTCGCGCGCACGGTGCCGTTGACCAGCAACTGGTAGCCGCCGGCCGCGTCCAGCCACAGCTTGGCGGCGCTGAGGTAGGCGTCGGTGCCGTGGTCGTCGCGCGCGCCGATCGCCAGCGGCAAGGTGCCGTCGCGCAGCCGCTTGTACTGCACGCCGAGCGCGACCTGCGGCGCCCTGCCGTAGACCAGGTCGCCGCCCACGCGCAGCTTGGCGCCGAACACGTCCTGGCCCAACGCATTCCACGGCAGCGCCAGGCGCTGCTGCAGCGTGCCCAGGTCCAGGCGCTGGCGCGCCAGCGACAGTTCCAGGCGGTTGCCCACGGTCGCGGCCGCGCCCTGCACGTCCAGGCGGTAGCCGCCGCTGTCCAGGTGGGTGGCGAACAACACCGCGCCGTTCTGGTCGCGGGTGCCGTAGCCGGACAAGGCCGCCCACGGCACGATGCCGCCGCCACCGCTGCCCTCGACGCTGGACGCACCGCCGGTGGCCAGCAGCCGCCCCTGCCCGGCCCAGGCCAGCCCCGGCAGCAACAGCGCCGCGGCCAGCGCCGCGCGCGCGCCGCGCGCTCCCCGTGTCATCGCAGCGGCTCCGCGGCGCTGGCGACGTCGCGCCCCGGAGACGCCTGCGGCTGCCGCGCGCACCAGGCCAGCAGCGCCTGCGCATCGAGCGGCGGCGAGTACAGATAGCCTTGCGCCATGTCGCAGCCGTAGCCGCGCAGCAAGGCGGCCGCGGCCGCATGCTCCACGCCTTCGGCGACCACCCGCAGCCCCATGTGGTGGCCCAGGTCGATGGTGCTGCGCACGATCACCGCGTCGTCGCTGTCTTCGGCCAGTTGCATCACGAAACTCTTGTCGATCTTCAGTTCCTGCACCGGCATGCGCTTGAGCTGCGCCAGCGACGAATAGCCGGTGCCGAAGTCGTCGATCGACAGGCGTACGCCGCAGCGGCACAGCTGCTGCAGCATGTGCAGCGCATGCTCGACATCGCGCATCAGCGCGCTTTCGGTCAGTTCCAGGGTCAAGCCCTGCGCCGGCAGGCCATGCCGTGCCAGGCAGCCGCTGACGAATCCGGGCAGGCCCGCATCGGTGAGGTCCAGCGCCGACAGGTTGACCGCAAGGCCCAGCTCCAGGCCCTGCGAGCGCCAGTGCGCCTGGCTGCGCATCGCCTCGTCGAGCACGAACTGGGTGAGCTGGTGGATCATCCCCGAATGCTCGGCCAGCGGGATGAATTCGTCCGGGCCGATCGGCCCGAGCAGCGGATGCTGCCAGCGCAGCAAGGCTTCGACCTGTTCGACCCGGTCGCGGCTCAGGCAGATCTTGGGCTGGAAACGCAGCGACATCTCCTGCCGCGCGACCGCCTGGCGCAGATCGCCGGTCAGGCGCAAGCGGCGCAGGTGCTGCTCGTCCTGCCCGGCGCGATAGACGCAGGCGCCGCTGCCCAGTTGCCGCGCCTGCTGGCGGGCGATGTCGGCGCGGCGCAGCAAAGTGTCGGGGTCGGCGCCGTGCTCGGGAATCAGCGCGATGCCGATGCTGGCATCGGCCAGGATCCGCGCCTGCGGCAGGCTCAGCGGCCGCCGCAGCTGCGCCAGCAGGCCGGCGGCGTAGGCCACCACCGTGGCCGCGTCGCTGTGCGCGAGCACCACCATGAATTCGTCGCTGCCGAGCCGGCCGACCCGGTCCGGCGCCTGCACCGCCGCGGCCAGCCGATGCCCGGTCTCCACCAGCACCTGGTCGGCGAAGTCGTGGCCCAGGCTGTCGTTGAGCTCCTTGAAGCGCTCCAGGTCCAGCACCAGCACCGCCGCCACACCGTCCTGGGCGAGGCTGGCGTCGACCACCGTCTGCAGGTGCTCCAGCAGCGCGGTGCGGTTGGGCAATCCGGTCAACGCGTCGTGGCGCGCCTGGTGCAGGATGTCCTGCTCGCGGCGGGCGATGCGGCGCTGCATGGTGTCGAAGCTGTCGGCCAGCTCGGCCAGTTCCGCCGCCGCGTGCACCGGCAACAGCGCGTGGTAGTCGCCCTGCTGGATGCGCCGCGTCGCCGCGACCAGTTGCGCGACCGGGCGGCTGACCCCGCGCGCCAGCAGGATCGCCACCACCAGCGCGGCCAGCGTGGCCACGCCGGCCAGGATCAGGATGCGCAGCTTCAACAGGCGGTAGGGCGCATCGGCGCGGTCCAGCGAGGCCTGCAGGGCGACCGCGACGCGGCCGTCGTCGGACGCCGGCCGCACCCGCACCAGGTAGCGCGCCTGCCCCAGCGACACCGCCTGCGCGGCGGCCGGCGCCAGCGGCGCGCGCCGCAGCTGCTGCTGGAACTGGCCGGCGCGCTGCGGATCCAGCGTCGAGGCCAGCACCCTGGGCGTGCCCTGCGCGGTGAAGAACGTCGCGTCCAGGCCGGTGGCGTTGTGGAAATCCTGGCCCAGGTCGCCACCGGATTCGCCGCCGATCGCCACCCAGCCCACCCGTTGCGGCGCCAGCACCTGGACCAGCGCCAGGCGCACGATGCGATCGTCCAGCACCACGATGCCGACCGCGCTGCCGTTGCGCTGCGCCTGCCGCAGCAGCGGCTGCACCTGGCGCAGTTGCTGCGCCTGCGGCAGTTCCGACAGCCCGGCCAGGAACTGGCCGTCGGCCGACAGCAGCAAGGCGCTCGGCGCGCGCACGCGCGCGGCGTGGTTGCGCAGCGCCGAGGCCATGGTCGGGATGTCGCCGCTGGTCACCGCGGCGCGGAAGCCGAAGTCGTCGGCGAGCACCGACGCGGACTGCAGCAGCTGCTCGTCGTGGCGCTGGTCGATGCCCTGCCAGACCCGCTCGCCGGTGCGCAGTTCGTCGTCCAGTTGCGCGGCGACGCTGCGCTGGGTCGCCACGTGCACGGCGAGGAAGGTCAAGGCCTGCGCCGCCAGTACCAGCAGCACCAGCAGCGCGGCGATCCGCGTCTGCAGCCGCAGCGGCTTCATCGCGCCGGCGCCGGCGAGGCGCGGCGGAACTTGTCCTGCAGCGCGCGGATGCGCGGATCCACCGGCGCGGCCGGCGCCGGGCCATGCGTGGCCAGCAGCACCCGCTGCCGCAGCGGTTCGCGCGCCACGGTCAGCGGCTGCGCGTAGCCGGCGCCGAGCAGACGCGGATGCCAGACGCGCAGTTCGTAGGCGCCGGGCGGCACCTCCAGCCGCACCTGCGCATCGGCACCGGTGACGGCGAAGTACGGCGTGTCCAGCACCATCACGTAGCCGAGCATCCAATCGTGGATGTTGCAGCCCACGGTCACCAGGCCCGGCTGCTCGAACCGCACCGGCTTGGCGGCGCTGCCCTGGTACAGCGGCAACTCGAAGCGCTTGGCCGGGGAAAACGAATAGACCTGGTGGCGGATCTGGTCGCTGTTGGGGAAGCGCACCCAGGTTCCTGCCTGCACCGCCAGCACCGCGGGCACGAACTGCGAATCGACCTGGTCCATCGTCGCCGCGTTCGCCACCGTCGCCGCGACCTGGCGCGGCGCGGCAGCGGCGGCCGGGTGCAGGCTGACCACGGCATCGGACAGCGGACCGGCCGCATCGGCCACGACCACGGTGACCGGCGCGGCCGCGACCACGGCCGGCAGCAGCGCAGCCAATGCCAGCGCCAGCGCGCGCCAACGGCCGCCGGCGCGGCGCCTGGCCAATCCCGTCTGCCTTGTCATCGCATCCTCGCTGCAGGCCCGCGGCCGCGCCGCCCGGACGCTCCCGGCGGCGCACCGCAGGCGACCCGCACACGGTATCGGCCGGGGCAGGCACGCGCTTGAGGCCAGCGCCCCGTCCCGGGCTTAACCGGCTTCAGCTGGCGCGGCGCGCGCTGGCGCGACTCCCGACTCCCGAATCCCGACTACTTCAGCTTGATCTCGCGCAAGCGCTCTTCCAGATAGCCCTGCGCGGTGATCGGCTCGGGATAGCGACTGGGGTGGTCGGCGCTGACGCACGAAGGCAGCACGTCGATCAGGAAATCCGGGTTCGGGTGCAGGAAGAACGGCACCGAGTAGCGCGGCTGCCGCGCCTGCTCACCGGGCGGGTTGACCACGCGGTGGGTGGTCGAGGGATACACGTGGTTGGTCAGCCGCTGCAGCATGTCGCCGATGTTGACCACGATGGTGTCGGCGTCGGAGGTGAACGGCACCCACTCGCCCTGCTTGGACTTCACTTCCAGGCCGGCGGCGCTGGCGCCGACCAGCAGGGTGATCAGGTTGATGTCCTCGTGCGCGCCGGCGCGCACGTTGGGGATGTCGTCGGCGGTGATCGGCGGGTAGTGGATCGGGCGCAGGATCGAATTGCCCGAATCGGTCTTGTCGGCGAAATAGTGCTCGGGCAGGCCGATGTGCAGCGCCAGCGCCGCCAGCACGCGCGCGCCGAGCTGGTCCAGCGCCTGGTACAGGCCGTAGCCGTGCTCGCGAAAGCCCGGCACTTCGCTGGGCCACAGGTTCGGCGGCATCACCTCGCGGTACTTGGAGTCGTCGGCGATCTCGCGGCCGATGTGCCAGAACTCCTTCAGGTCGAAGTGCCTGGAGTCCTTGGCGGTTTCCACGCCGAACGCGGTGTAGCCGCGCGCGCCGCCGCTGCCGGGCACGTGGTACTTGCGCTTGACCTCCTCGGGCAGCGCGAAGAACGCCTTGAACACGCCGTAGGCCGCATCGATCTGCGCCTGCGCGATGCCGTGGTTGCGGATGCCGGCGAAGCCCCATTCGCGATAGGCCGCGCCCAGTTCGGCGACGAAGGCGTCGCGGTCGCTGGCACTGGAGGGATGGATGAAGCGGTTGATGTCCAGGGTCGGGATGCGCGCAGTCATGGCGGGAACCGTAGTCGTGAAAGGGAAAGACGCCGCGATCAGATCAGCAGGCGGTACAGCAGGTAGAAGGTGACCGCCTTGGCGATGACCACCACGATGCCGATGGCGAGCGACTCACGCCGCGTCACGGACCGCCTCGGCGAGTTTTTCCAGCGTGTCGCGCATCAGCGCGGCGTCGTCGGCCTCGACCGTGACCCGCAGCACCGGCTCGGTGCCGGACGGGCGCAGGAACGCGCGCCCGCGGCCCTGCACCGCCGCCTGCGCCGCGGCCAGCGCGGCCTGCACGCTGGCCGCCTCGGCCGGGCGCGCGCCTTGCTGCAGGCGCACGTTGACGGTCTGCTGCGGCACCTTGCGCAGGCCCTGCAACGCCTGGCGCAGGCTTTGCCGGGAACGCTTGAGCACCTCCAGCACCTGCAGCGCGCTGACGATGGCGTCGCCGGTGGTGGCGCGGTCCAGGCACAGCATGTGCCCGGAGGTCTCGCCGCCGAGCACGCCGCCGTGCTCGACCAGCGCCTGGTGCACGTAGCGGTCGCCGACCTTGACCCGCAGGAACGGCAACTGCAGCGCGGCCAGGGCCTGTTCCAGCCCGTAGTTGGTCATCAGCGTGCCGACCACCGGCCCGCGCAGGCGCCCGCTGGCCTGCCAGCCGCGGGCCAGCACGTACAGCAGGTCGTCGCCGTCGACCGGGTTGCCCTGGTCGTCGGCCATCAGCACGCGGTCGCCGTCGCCGTCGAAGGCGATGCCCAACTGCGCGCCATGGCTGCGCACGTTGCTGGCCAGGTTGTCGATGTGCATCGAGCCGACCCCGGCATTGATGTTGAGCCCGTCCGGCGCGGCGCCGATCGCGATCACCTCGGCGCCCAGCTCGCGGAACAGCAGCGGCGCGATGTGGTAGGTCGCGCCGTGCGCGCAGTCCAGCACCACCTTCAGCCCGCGCAGGTCGAAGCCGCGCGGCACGCTGGCCTTGCAGAACTCGATGTAGCGGCCGATCGCGTCGCGCGCGCGCATCGCCTTGCCCAGGCGCTCGGAGTCCACCGTGGCGAACGGCGCGTCGAGCGCGGCCTCGATCGCGCTTTCGGTGGCGTCGTCGAGCTTCTCGCCTTCGGCAGAGAAGAACTTGATGCCGTTGTCGTAATGCGGATTGTGCGAGGCGCTGATCACGATGCCGGCGTCGGCGCCGAGCGTGCGGGTCAGGAACGCCACCGCCGGGGTCGGCATCGGCCCGAGCAGCTGCACGTCGACCCCGGCGGCGACCAGCCCGGCCTCCAGCGCCGATTCGAACATGTAGCCGGAGATGCGCGTGTCCTTGCCGATCACCACCGTCGGCCGCGCATTGCCGGCGGCGCCGGCACCGAGCACGCGGCCCAGCGCATTGCCCAGGCGCATCACGAAATCGGCGGAAATGGCGCCCTGCCCGACCCGGCCGCGGATGCCGTCGGTGCCGAAGTACTTGCGCGTGCTCATGCGGCGGGGAATCGGGATTCGGGAATCGGGAATCGGTCGAAGCCGGAGGCGTGCAGGGATCGCGGGATATGCGCGCTTGCCGCGCAATGCATCACGCGCGCGGGACCGCGATTCCCGAATCCCGATTCCCGACTCCCGGCCTTCACGCCACTACCTCGGTCTTCGCCGGCGCCGGCTGCCGCATCATCATCGCCAGCAGTTCGGACAGGCGGTCGCGCAGTTCGCGGCGGTCGCAGATCTGGTCGATGGCGCCGTGCTCGAGCAGGAACTCCGAGCGCTGGAAGCCTTCCGGCAGGGTCTCGCGCACGGTCTGCTCGATCACCCGCGGGCCGGCGAAGCCGATCAGCGCGTGCGGCTCGGCGATGTTGATGTCGCCGAGCATGGCGAAGCTGGCCGAGACGCCGCCGGTGGTCGGATGGGTCAGCACCGACACGTACGGCAGGCCGGCCTCGCGCAGGCGCCCGAGCGCGGCCGAGGTCTTGGCCATCTGCATCAGCGAGAACAGGCCTTCCTGCATGCGCGCGCCGCCGCTGGCGGAGAAGCACACGAACGGCGCGCCGATCTGCAGCGCGGTCTCCGCGGCCAGCGCGAAACGCTCGCCGACCACCGAACCCATCGAGCCGCCCATGAAGGCGAAGTCGAACGAGGCGGCGACCAGCGGCTGCGCCTTGAGCAGGCCCTGCATCGCGATCAGCGCGTCGTACTCGCCGGTGCTCTTCTGCGAGATCTTGATGCGCTCGCTGTACTTCTTCTGGTCCTTGAACTTCAGCGCGTCGGTCGGACCCAGGCGCGCACCGATCTCGGTCGGCGTGGTGTCCGGATCAAACAGCGCCGCCAGCCGCGCGCGCGCGCGGATCGCCATGTGGTGGCCGCACTTCGGGCACACCTCCAGGTTCTCCTCCAGCTCCGGCCGGTACAGCACGGCGCTGCAGTTGGGGCACTTCTCCCACAGGCCTTCGGGAACGCTGCGCTTCTTGCTGGGCGTGCTATCGGTGCGGATGCCGGAGGGCATCAATTTGCTGAGCCAACTCATGCGGAATGACGATCCAGTCGCGCGGCCCACCGGGCCGCCAAGGGGCGACAGTCTAGCGCGCCGCTAGATATCGCGCCGCAACGAGGTCATGCGGGCCGCGGCGCACGCCCGTTGCCGCACCGCAACATCCCGGCCTGCCAGCGCGCAACCGCATCGCGCGGCAAGCGGCGCGACGCTTCCCGGCTCCGGTCGGGGCGAGAGGGTACGCATGCCCTGAAGCCCGCACCATTGGCGCAGGTCGTGGCACGGGCCGGGGCGCGGAACCGGGGCAGCGGCCGAGGCCTCGCGGCCTGCGCGCTCGGCCCAAGAAATCCCGCAACCGAGCCCCTGCCGCAGGCGCTTGCCACCCCTGCCGCCGGATAGCGCCAAGCGCCGACGGAATACGGCCCCTCAGGCCTGGTCCAGCGCCTGGCGCAGCGGCGCCAGGAAGGCCAGCGCGCGTTCGCGCACCGCCTCCAGGGTCGCCGCCTCGGCCAGCGCCGCGACCAGCGCGCTGCCGACCACCACGCCGTCGGCGTCCACCGCCATGGCCTTGGCGCTGGCCGCGTCCTTGATCCCGAACCCGGCCACCACCGGCACCGCGCAGCGCGCGCGCAGCTGGCGCAGGCGGTCACCGGCGGCGCGGGTGTCCAGATGATCGGCGCCGGTCACGCCGGCGAAGCTGACGTAGTACAGGTAGCCGCGTGCCGCATCGCACAACAGGCCGATGCGGGCGTCGCTGGTGGTCGGCGAGGCCAGCACGATCAGGTCCAGGCCGGCCGCGCCGAAGATCGCCAGGGTCTCGGCCGACTCTTCCGGCGGCAGGTCGACCAGCAGCACGCCGTCCACGCCGGCGGCCACCGCCTCCTCGGCGAAGCGCGCGGTGCCGTGGATCTCGACCGGGTTGAGGTAGCCCATCAGCACCACCGGCGTGGCCGCATCGTCGCGGCGGAACGCGCTGACCGTCTCCAGCACGTAGGCCAGGCCGGCGCCGCGCGCCAGCGCGCGCTCGGAGCTGCGCTGGATGGTGGGGCCGTCGGCCATCGGGTCGGAGAACGGCACGCCGAGCTCGATCACGTCGGCGCCGGCCTCGACCAGCGCATGCATCGCCGGCACGGTGGCCTCCAGCGACGGATCGCCGGCGGTGACGAACGGGATCAGCGCCTTGCGCCCGGCCTGGCGCAGCGCGTCGAAGCGCGCGGCGATGCGGTCCGAGGCGCGGCTCATGCGCAGCCCTCGACCAGTTGCACGGCGTCCCAGCTTCCCCAGTACATCGATGTCACGGTGCCTTCTCCGGTTTCGTAGCGAACCGCGAGCCCGCCTTGCGGGTCGCGCCAAGTCAGATAGTGGTCGTCGGGACCGCCGTAGTGGTGCGGCTCGACGCGGTAGCCGGCGGGCAGGCGCGCACGCGCGGTGGCCTCGCTGTCGCCGATGCGGATGCCGAACGGTCCGGCCGGTCCGGCGTCGGTGACGTCGAAGCGGGCGACGCGGCCGTCCAGCACCATCATCGCCACGTCCGCAGGCAGCAAGCCGGCGTGCACGTAGTCGCAGCTCTCGATCGGGCCGCCGTTGTCGCGCTGCCAGGCCGCGCGCGGCGCCAGTTCGGCGAAGCGCTGGCCGATCCGCACCGCGCCGCTGCGATCCAGCGCCGGTGCCGGCGCCGCCGCCCCCGCCGCAGACGCCAGCGCAGACGCGCACAGCAGCGCGATGCCGCCGCCGAGCCTGCGCATGCCGCGCGCTGTCACAGCACCATGCCTTCGCGCGCGGCGATGGTGTGCACGTCCTTGTCGCCGCGGCCGGACAGGTTGCACAGCACCAGCGCGTCCTTGGGCAACTCGCGCGCCAGCTTGATCGACTGCGCCACCGCATGGCTGGATTCCAGCGCGGCGAGGATGCCCTCGGTATGCGCCAGCAGGTGGAACGCGGCCAGCGCCTCGTCGTCGGTGATGCCCTGGTAGACCGCGCGGCCGCTGTCGGACAGGAACGCGTGCTCGGGGCCGACGCCCGGGTAGTCCAGGCCGGCGGAGACCGAATGGGTCTCGATGATCTGGCCGTCGTCGTCGCAGATCACGTAGGTGCGGTTGCCGTGCAGCACGCCCGGGCGGCCGGCGGCGATCGAGGCGGCGTGGCGGCCGGTGGCGATGCCGTCGCCGGCGGCTTCGGCGCCGTAGATCTTCACCGCGGGATCGTTGAGGAAGGCATGGAACAGGCCGATCGCGTTGCTGCCGCCGCCGACGCAGGCGCTGATCGCGTCCGGCAGGCGGCCGTAGTCCTCGAGCATCTGCGCGCGCGCCTCGCGGCCGACGATGGCGTTGAAGTCGCGCACCATGCGCGGATACGGATCCGGGCCGGCGACGGTGCCGATGATGTAGAAGGTGTCGCGCACGTTGGTCACCCAGTCGCGCATCGCCTCGTTCAGCGCGTCCTTGAGCGTGGCCGAGCCGGAGGTCACCGGCACCACCCTGGCGCCGAGCAGCTGCATCCGGTAGACGTTGATCTTCTGCCGCTCGATGTCGGTGGCGCCCATGTACACCACGCATTCCAGGCCCAGCCGCGCGGCCACCGTGGCGCTGGCCACGCCGTGCTGGCCGGCGCCGGTCTCGGCGATGATGCGGGTCTTGCCCATGCGGCTGGCCAGCAGCGCCTGGCCGATGGTGTTGTTGATCTTGTGCGCGCCGGTGTGGTTCAGGTCCTCGCGCTTGAGCAGGATCTGCGCGCCGCCGACCTCGCGGCTGAGCCGCTCGGCGTGGTAGATCGGGCTGGGCCGGCCGACGTAGTGCTTCAGGTCCTTGTCGTATTCGGCGATGAAGGCCGGGTCCTGGCGCGCGGCGTCGTAGGCCGCGGCCAGCTCCTGCAGCGGCCCGATCAGGGTCTCGGCGACGAAGCGGCCGCCGTAGCGGCCGAAGTGGCCGCTGGCGTCGGGATAGGCGTGGAAGTCGCTGATGGGGACGGAGGACATGGCGATCGCAGGCAGCAGGACAGGTGCGCACTTTAGCGCACGCGTCGCCCGGCAAAAACCGATAAAGTCTGCACAGACCCGTCAGGAAATCTCACATGTCCAGCCTGCGCCGCCTGCCCTCGCTGAACGCCTTGCGCGCATTCGAGGCCGCCGCGCGGCTGCGCAGCGTCGGCCGTGCGGCGGCCGAACTGCACGTCACCCATGGCGCGGTCAGCCGCCAGATCCGGCTGCTGGAGGAGGAGCTGGGGCTGGCGCTGCTGCAGCGCGAGGGCCGCGGCATCCGCCCGACCGCGGCCGGCGAGCGGCTGCGCGAGGCGGCCGGCGGCGCCTTCGCCCAACTGCAGGACGCGGTGGCGGAGCTGCGCCGCCCGGCGCGGCCGAGCGCGCTGGTGCTGGGCTGCCCGGGCAGCATCCTGGCGCGCTGGATGATTCCGCGGCTGCAGGCGCTGCAGCGCGACCTGCCTGCGCTGACCCTGCACCTGTCCGCGCACGAAGGCGAGTTCGGCGCCGACCTGGACGGCCTGGACGCCGCGCTGCTGCTCGGCCGGGCGCCGTGGCCGGACGGCTGGCAGGTGCACGTGCTGGCGCCGGAGCGGATCGGCCCGGTGCTCAGCCCGGCCCTGCCGCAGGCGCAGGCATTGGCGGCGGGCGCGCCGTCGGCGCTGCTGCAGCAGCCCCTGCTGCATACCGCCTCGCGCCCGCAGGCATGGCCGACCTGGGCGCAGGCGCATGGCGTGGACCCGGCCGCGCTGCGCTACGGCACCGGCTTCGAACACCTGTACTACCTGCTCGAAGCCGCGCTGGCCGGCATCGGCGTGGCGATCGCGCCGCAGCCGCTGGTCGCCGACGACCTGGCCAGCGGACGCCTGCTGGCGCCGTGGGGCTTCGCCGACACCGGCGGGCAATGGGCGCTGTGCGAACCAAGCGGACGTGAGGATCCGCGCATCGTCGCGCTGGCGGCGTGGCTGCGCACGCAGTTGCGATGATCCGCGCACTCCTGCCTCTCCGCGCTTTACCAACGACGCGGCCCGGCGCCCTTGAACCGCTTGAACGTCGAGAACGGTGCACGCCACGGAAAATCAAGTCAAAACCTGCGCATGTCGCCACGCCGCACCGCGCGCGCCACGCAGACAGTGCGGCTTCGCAAGGAGCCGAAGCCGCTGACGTGACGGCACATGCCGATGCGACCGAGTCGTCGTAGTGCGGCAAGCGGCATCGAGTGATGGACTGCAGCGCTGTTGATTGACATGGCGTCGCGTGCACGAACGTGCAAACAACGGGGAAACCATTCCAACTCGCGCCGCACTTCGCAGCGCCCAAGCTCTACGCGAACAGTAGGAACAGCGTCAGCCGCCACCGGGCTGCAGCTGGCAAAGCGTCGCAGCTGGAACGGCTCCTGCAGCCTGCAAACACCCGCCGCTTGCAGGCAACCGAGAAAAAAGTTCCAGCGCCCAACGCACTTCGCTGATCCAGGAGTCCAAGCGGCTCCGCTCAGCAGTTGGTGTTCAGCTCGTGGCAGTCGGCGCGGCGCACTTCCTCGACGAACTTGCGCATCTTGTGCCCGTCCTTGATGCCGGGCTGGCTCTCGATGCCGCTGGACACGTCCACGCCCCACGGCAAGGTGGCGATGATCGCGTCGAACACGTTGTCGGAGGTGATGCCGCCGGCGAGCAGGAACGGCCGGTGCAGGCCGGTGGGCAGGCGCGTCCAGTCGAAGGTCTTGCCCGAGCCGCCGCTCTCGCCCGGGGCGTGGCTGTCGAACAGGAAGCCGGCCGCGTTCGGGTACTGCAGCTGCAGGGTGCGCGCGTTGACGTCGCTGCCGCCCATCGGCACCGCCTTCAGGTACGGCAGGTTGAAGCCGCGGCAGAAGCCGTCGTCCTCGTCGCCATGGAACTGCAGCAGGGTCGGCCGCACCGTGCGCAGCACTTCGCGCACCTCGTCCTTGGGGTTGTCGCGGAACAGCGCGACCACGTCCACCATCGGCGAGGCGGCCTGGCGCATCGCGCGGGCTTCGGCCGGGGCCACCCGCCGCGGGCTGCCGTGGGCGAACACGAACCCCACCGAATCCACCCCAAGTTCGCCCGCCAGGCGGATGTCGCCGGCGCGGGTCATGCCGCAGAACTTGATGCGGGTGCGATACAGGGTGCGATTCATAGGGTGACCTCGGCCGGTAGCTTCCAGATGTCGGGGTAGAGGGGACCGACGAAGACCAGTCCCTGCGGCGGCGCGGTCGGGCCTGCGACACTGCGGTCGCGCCCAGCGAGCAGTTCGCCGATCCAGGAAACCGGCTTGTCGCCTGTTCCTACCATGATTAAGGAGCCTACGATATTGCGCACCATGTGATGAAGGAATGCATTGGCCTGGACCTGGACCTCGACGACCTCGCCGATCCGGGTCACCGCGATCGACTGCAGCTCGCGCCGCGCATGCAGCGCCTGGCACTGGATGCTGCGGAACGCGCTGAAATCCTGCTCGCCCAGCAGCGCCTGCGCCGCGGCATGCATCGCCTCGGCCTGCAGCGGCCGCCGTTCCCAGCTCAGCGTCTGCCGGTACAGCGCCGGGCGCACCTGGCGGTTGAGCAGGCGGTAGCGGTAGCGCCGCGCGCGCGCGGAGAAGCGCGCATGGAAATCGTCCGCGGCCGGCACGCACCAGCGCACGCACACCGAGGCCGGCAGCCGTGCGGTGGCGCCGAGCATCCAGCCGCGCGGCGCGCGCGGGGCGTCGCAATCGAAATGCACCACCTGGCACTCGCCGTGCACGCCGGCGTCGGTGCGGCCGGCGCAGACCACGCTCACCGGCGTATCGGCCACCGACGACAGCGCCGCCTGCAGCGTGGCCTGCACGCTCGGCCCGCCGGATTCGCCGAGCTGCTGCCAGCCCTGGAATTCGCTGCCGTCGTATTCCACCCCCAACGCGTAACGCATCGCGCCCTACTCCGACACGACGCGCAACGCGGGCGCGAGCGGCCAGCGCCGTGCGCGACGGCTTGCGCGGACCCGCCGCGCCGCGCGACGGCCGGCGGCCGCGGGCGGCCGCGGCAACGCCAAGCAGGCCTGGCGGCCGGCAACCCCGGCGGCACGCATCAGGCCAGCCGCGGCCTGGCGGCGCATCGGCGCGGCGGCAGGGTCGAAGGTGTGTTCGCGCATCGTCGCATTCCCTGTCGAGGCAGGGCGGCGACAGCGAAGCCGCCGCACGCCGCCCGCGCGTCTCAGCCCAGGCGTCCCAGCAACTGCACGGCCTCGGCACGCGAGGCCGGATCGCCACCGGCCGCCACTTCGGTCAGCAGGGTCCGCGCGGTTTCGTTGTCGCCCAGGTCCATGTAGGCCACCGCCAGCTCCAGGCGCTCGCGGCCGATCGGCGGATGGGTCGGCTCCGGTTCGGCGACCGGTTCGGCGGCGGCCGGCGCATCGTCCTGGTGCCAGGTCGGCTCGTGGCGTGCCGCAACCGCTGGCGCGACCGGGGTCGGCGCCAGCACCGGCGGCGGCTGCCGCCATGGCGCGTCGGCGTCGATCGGCGTCTGCGCCGCGGACGCAACCTCGGCCTCGGCCTCGGGGCGCGATGCGAAGTGCGGATGCTCCGCTGCCGGCACGTCGTCCGCGTCGTCGCGATGCGGCGCATGCCCGGCCAGTTCGCGCTCGAACGCCTGCTCCTGGTAAGCCTGCTCTGCGTACGTCTCGTCTTCGGCCACGTCGTGCGCGCGCTCGTCCAGCGGCGGCAGGTCCGGGGCATCCACGTCGCGATGCGCCACCACCGGCACCGCCGCGGCCAGCGCCGCCGTGTCGTAGTCGTGCCGCGGCAACGGCGGCAACGGCGAGGGCTTGCGGCGGCGCGACAGCAGCAACGCGCCGACGCCCAGCACCAGCAACGCCAGTCCGCCCCACAGCCACAGCGGCCAGCCGTTGGACGCCGCCGGCGCGGGCTGCGCCGGAGCCTGGGTCTGCCCGGCCTGCGCCAGGCGCTTCTGCGCCGCGGCCAGGTCGCTGTCCTTCAGCGCGATCAGTTGCTGCTGCTGGGCCTTGAGCTTTTCCAGCTGCTCGACCCGCGAGCGCAATTCCTGGACCTCGGCATCGCGTGCCGCGAGGTCTTCGCGCGCCTGCTGCAATTGTTGAGTCGCCACCATGTCTCCCTCGTCGCCGGCACCGGTGCCGGACTTGGTTCCTGCCTTGTCGCGCTGCGCCGGCACCGCCGGCGCGATTTCCAGGCGTGCGCCCGGCGCCGCGGCGGCGCTCGCCGCCGCGGCCGGCTTGGCGGCCGCCGGCGCCGTCGTCTCGGCTTGCTGCGCCTGCGCCGGTTGCGGCACCGGGGCACGCGCCTGGCGCCATTGCGCGGCCTGTTCGCGGACGATGGCGGTGGCGGCGGCGGCATCGATGCTGGCCAGCTCTTCCTGCCGCGGCGTGCGCAACACCGCGCCCTGCTTGAGCAGGTTGACGTTGCCGCGGATGAAGGCATCCGGATTGGCGCGCAGCAGCGCGAGCATGGTCTGGTCCAGCGAACTGCCGCTGCCGCGCGCCAGCTGTCCGGCGATCTGCGACAGGGTCTGCCCGCGTTGCACCGGCGCCAGCGCATCGCCGGGCGCCGCCGCCGGCGCTGGCGCGCTGCGCGCCGGCGCGGCGGGTGCGGTCGGCCGCGCGGGAGGCGCGGCCGGCGTACCGACGACCGGCGCCGGCGACTGCGGCGGCAACGGCTCGCTGCGGGCGATGCGGTCGGACGGCACCGCGGCGGCCGGCGCATCGATCGCCGGCGCGTCGATCGCGGCAGCGGTGTTGGGCGCGTCCATCAAGGCCGAATATTCGCGGATCAGCCGGCCCTTGCCCCAATCGACCTCGATCAGGAAGCTCAGCGACGGCACCTCGACCGGCATCCGGCTGCTGACCCGGATCACCGCGCGGCCCTGGTTGGTCTGGCCGAAACGGAACTGCAGGTCGCCGACCAGGCCGTCCGGGCGCTCCAGCCCGACCCGGGCGAAGGTCGCCGGCGAGGCCAGCGCCACGCGCGCGTTCTCCAGTTCGCCGGGCTCGTTGGAGATCACCGGGATCTCGGCCAGGAACGGCTGGCCGGGTTTGGACAGCACGCGGATGTCGCCCAGCCCCAGCGCCAGTGCGGCCTGGCTGCAGGCCAGCAGCAGCAGCGCGCATGCCGCACGCCAGGCGCGGCCCAGGCCGGATGCAGACGCAGCATGGCGGCGCAGACGATGGAAAATACGTGGTTGTAGGCGCATTACGCCCCTGCCCTTGGTGTCATGGCGTGCAATATAGCCGTTGCCTTTGGGAATGTGGCGTTCGACCACTTGTCGAGCATCGCGAGGGCTGCGCTCCGTACCCTCACCCCTGCCCCTCTCCCGAGGGGAGAGGGGAGTCTTGGTTTCGCTCGTTGTGCAGCGCGCTCGGGCACTCCCCTGCTGCCACTGGGACCATGGCCCCCTTTTCGGGGAAGGTGACCCGAAGTAGCGGATGAGGGAACGGGTATCACGCGTTCTGTCGAGCATCGCGAGGGCTGCGCTCCGTACCCTCACCCCTGCCCCTCTCCCGAGGGGAGAGGGGGGAGTCTTGGTTTCGCTCGTTGTGCAGCGCGCTCGGGCACTCCCCTGCTGCCACTGGGACCATGGCCCCTTTTCGGGGAAGGTGACCCGAAGTAGCGGATGAGGGAACGGGTATCACGCGTTCTGTCGAGCATCGCGAGGGCTGCGCTCCGTACCCTCACCCTGCCCCTCTCCCGGGGGAGAGGGGAACGCGTGCTCAGCCTTCCTGCGCCACCAGTTCGGCCAGCTGCACCGCGTTGAGGGCGGCGCCCTTGCGGATGTTGTCGGAGACGATCCACAGGTTGAGGCCGCGCGGATGCGAGATGTCCTCGCGGATGCGGCCGACGTAGACCGCGTCGTTGCCGGAGGCATGGGTGACCGGGGTCGGATAGCCGCCGGCCTTGCGCTCGTCCACCACTTCCACGCCCGGCGCGGCGGCCAGCAGCGCGCGCGCCTGCTCCACCGTCACCTTGCGGGTGGTCTCGATCGCCACCGCCTCGGAATGGCCATAGAACACCGGCACGCGCACCGCGGTCGGATTCACCTGGATGTTGTCGTCGCCGAGGATCTTGCGCGTCTCCCAGACCAGCTTCATTTCTTCCTTGGTGAAGCCGTTCTCGAGGAAATCGTCGATGTGCGGGATCAGGTTGAAGGCGATCTGCACCGGGAAGCGCTGCGGGTCGATCTCCTGGAAGTTGAGCAGCTGGCCGGTCTGCTTGCCCAGTTCCTCCAATGCCGACCGCCCGCCGCCGGACACCGACTGGTAGGTGGCCACGTTGATCCGCTCGATGTTGAACTCGCGGTGCAGCGGCGCCAGCGCCACCAGCATCTGCATGGTCGAGCAGTTGGGATTGGCGACGATGCCGCGCGGACGCTGCTTGAGCGCGTCCGGGTTCACTTCCGACACCACCAGCGGCACGTCGTCGTCGTAGCGGAACGCCGAGGAGTTGTCGATCACCACCGCGCCGGCGGCGGCGAACTTCGGCGCGTATTCCTTGGAGATGCCGCCGCCGGCGGAGAACAGCGCGATGTCCACGCCGGTGGGGTCGAAGGTGGCCAGGTCGAGCACGGTGACCTTCTGGCCCTTGAACTCGACCTGGCCGCCGGCGGAGCGCTCGGAGGCCAGCGGGTACAGGGTGGCGATGGGGAAATCGCGTTCGGCGAGGATGGCCAGCATGGTTTCGCCGACAGCGCCGGTGGCGCCGACGACGGCGACGTTGAAACGACGGGATTCGTTGCTCATGGGAGATGGTTCGATCGGGTAGGAGAAAGGGGGAACAGCCGCACTGCCAGCTGGATTCGGGGAACCTCCCGAGCGCGCCACTCGGGTCGCCGGAGGTTCCCTATCGTTTTTTGCCCGCGCCAATGCCGCCGCCGTTGCCGGCAGCCGCGATCGCGTCCAGGTTCAATGCATTCGGCGGACGCCCGGCGTCGGCGCCGATGCCCAGCGCGGCCAGCAGGTTGTCCACCGCCAGCGCCACCATCGCGCGGCGGGTCGCGGCGCTGGCGCTGCCGATGTGCGGGGTCAGCACCACGTTGCGCAGCGCCAGCAGTTCCGGGCGCACCGCCGGCTCGCCTTCGTACACGTCCAGCCCGGCCGCGGCCAGGCGCCCGTGCGCGAGCGCGTCGGCCAGCGCCAGTTCGTCGATCAGGCCGCCGCGGGCGATGTTCACCACGGTCGCGGTCGGCTTCATCCGCGCCAGCGCCGCGGCATCGAGGATGTGGTGCGACTGCGCAGAATACGGCAGCACCAGCAGCAGGTGATCGGCGCGCGCCAGCAGTTCGTCGAAACCGACATAGCCGGCCGCGTGCGCACGCTCCACCTCGGCCGGCAGGCGGCTGCGGTTGTGGTACAGCACGCGCATCGAGAAGCCGGCGGCGCGGCGCGCGATGGCCTGGCCGATGCGGCCCATGCCGAGGATGCCCAGGGTGCTGCCGTGCACGTCGGCGCCGAGCATGGTCTGGAACGACCACTGCCGCCACTGCCCCTCGCGCAGCCAGCGCTCGGACTCGGTGATGCGCCGCGCCGCGGCCATCAGCAGGGCGAAGCCGAGGTCGGCGGTGGTCTCGGTGAGCACGTCGGGCGTGTTGCTGGCGACGATGCCGGCTGCGCTGAGCGCGTCCAGGTCCAGGTTGTTGTAGCCGACGCCGACGTTGGCGATGGCGCGCAGCCGCGGCGCGGCGGCGATCTCGGCCGCGCCGATGCGCTCGTTGAGGGTCACCAGCGCGCCGTCCAGCGGCGCCAGCGCGGCGGCCAGGTCCTGCGGCGAATAGCGGGTCACGTCCGCGGTGGTGGTCAGCACGCAATGTTCGCCGAGCCGTGCGACGACATCGTCGAACAGCGGCTGGCTGACCCACACCCGTGGCCGCGACTCAGCCATCGCCACCGCCGGGGATGCGCGGGGTGATGCTGCCGACGTCGCCGCACTGCGCGCGATGGCGCAGCGCCTGGTCCATCAGCACCAGCGCCATCATCGCCTCGGCGATCGGGGTGGCGCGGATGCCGACGCAGGGGTCGTGGCGGCCGGTGGTGATGACGTCCACCGCCTGCCCGTCCACGTCCACCGTGGCGCCGGGCAGGCGCAGGCTGGAGGTGGGCTTGAACGCCAGCGAGGCGACGATCGGCTGGCCGGTGGCGATGCCGCCGAGCACGCCACCGGCGTGGTTGGACTGGAAGCCGTCCGGCGCGATCAGGTCGCGGTGCTCGGTGCCCTTCTGGGTCACCGTGGCGAAGCCGTCGCCGATCTCCACGCCCTTGACCGCGTTGATGCTCATCAGCGCCGCGGCCAGTTCGCCGTCGAGCTTGCCGTAGATCGGCTCGCCCCAGCCCGGCGGCACGCCGTCGGCGACCACGGTGACCCGCGCGCCGATCGAATCGCCGGACTTGCGCAGCGCGTCCATGTAGCTTTCCAGCTCCGGCACCTGCGCCGCGTGCGGCCAGAAGAACGCGTTGTCTTCCACCGCATCCCAGGCGAAGCCCTGCGGCAGCAGCGGCCCGAGCTGCGACAGGTAGCCGCGCACGCGCACGCCGTAGCGTTGCGCCAGCCACTTCTTGGCGACCACGCCGGCGGCCACGCGCATCGTGGTCTCGCGCGCCGAGGAGCGGCCGCCGCCGCGCGGGTCGCGGATGCCGTACTTTTGCCAGTAGCTGTAGTCGGCATGGCCCGGGCGGAACTGGCGGGCGATGTCGGTGTAGTCCTTGCTGCGCTGGTCGGTGTTGCGGATCAGCAGGCCGATCGGAGTGCCGGTGGTGCGGCCCTCGTAGACCCCTGACAGGATCTCGACCTCGTCGGCCTCGCGCCGCGCCGAGGTGTGGCGGCTCTTGCCGGTGGCGCGGCGCTGCAGGTCGTGGGCGAACTCGCTGGCGTCGAGCTCCAGCCCCGGCGGGCAACCGTCGATCACGCAGCCGATCGCCGGCCCGTGCGATTCGCCGAAGGTGGTGACGGTCAGCAGGGTGCCGAAGCTGTTCGCGCTCATGGCCGCCGGCTCACCGGCCCGCGGCCAGTTCGGCGATGCGCGCGTGGTGCGCGACCAGCTCGCTGGCTTCCACCGCGAAGATGCCCATCTGCCCGACCTTGAACTCGACCCAGGCGAAATCCACTTCCGGCAGCAGCTGCACCAGCGCACGCTCGGATTCGCCGACTTCGCAGATCAGCAGGCCGTCCTCGCTCAGGTGCGCCGGCGCGTCGCGCAGGATCTTCAGCGCCAGGTCCAGGCCGTCGTCGCCGGCGCGCAGGCCCAGTTCCGGCTCGTGCGCGTATTCGGGCGGCAGCGCGTCGGTCTCGGCGTGGGTGACGTAGGGCGGGTTGGTCACGATCAGTTCGTAGCGGCGGCCATCCAGCCCGGCGAACAGGTCGGACTTGACCAGCTCGACGTTGTCGGCCAGCAGCCGCGCCTTGTTCTCCGCGGCCAGGGCCAGCGCGTCGTCGCTGATGTCGACCGCGTCCACCTGCCAGTTCGGGTTGTAGTGCCCCATCGCGATTGCGATGCAGCCCGAACCGGTGCACAGGTCCAGCGCGCGCTCGACCTCGCGCCCGGCCAGCCATGGCTCGAAGCCGGCTTCGATCAGCTCGGCGATCGGCGAGCGCGGCACCAGCGCGCGCGCGTCGCTCTTGAAGCTGAGCCCGGCGAACCAGGCCTCGCCGGTCAGGTAGGCGGCGGGGATGCGCTCGGCGATGCGGCGCTCGAACAGCGCCAGCACCTGCGCCTTCTCCGGCGTGGTCACGCGCGCGCCGCCGTAGGCCGGGCCCAGGTCGTGCGGCAGGTGCAGCGCGTGCAGCACCAGTTGCGTGGCTTCGTCCAGGGCGTTGTCGTAGCTGTGGCCGAAGCTCAGTTCGGCGGCATTGAAACGGCTGGTGCCGTAGCGGATCAGGTCGATGATCGTGTGGAGTTCGGCGGCCGCGTCGGCAGTCATGGCAACAGGCAAGGCAATTCGGCCCCCGATTATAGAGGCCTGGCCGCTATCATGAGCGTTCGTTGCAAGGGAAATCAGTATGTTCAACCGCAACTTCGGCATCGTCCTGGTGGTCGCCCTGGCCGCCGGCCTGGGCCTGCTGCTGGCCCAGAAGTACTTCGGCGGCAGCGCTTCGGCGTGGCCCGAGACCCGCAGCGTGCGCCTGTACCCGCAGCCGCGCGCCCTGCCCGACTTCCATCTGCGCCAGTCCGATGGCACGCCACTGGTCCCCGGCGAGCTGAAGGGCCACTGGACGCTGGTGTTCCTGGGCTTCACCGCCTGCCCGGACGTGTGCCCGACCACCCTGGCCGACCTGGCCCGCGCGCAGAAACAGTGGGAATCGATCCCGGAGACGCTGCGCCCGCGGGTGCTGTTCGTCTCGGTCGATCCCGAGCGCGACACCCCGGCGCGGCTGGGCGCCTACGCCCACGGCTTCCACAAGGACACCCTGGCCGCCACCGCCGACGTGCCGGAGCTGGAGCGTTTCGCCACCGCGCTGGGCTTCGTGTTCCAGAAGGTGCCCGGCAAGCATTTCCAGGAGAATTCCAACGACTACAGCATGGACCACTCCGCCGCGATCGCCGTGCTCGATCCGCAGGGCCGCCAGGCCGGGCTGATCCGCCCGCCGTTCGAGCCGGCGGCGATCGCCGCCGACCTGCAGGCGCTGACCAAGGCGACCGCGCCATGAGCCTGCTGACCACGCTGACCTACGTGCTGCCGCACCGGCTGCTGTCCTCGCTGGCGCGGCGCCTGGCCTACTCGCCGCGGCCGGGGCTGAAGCAATGGCTGATCGACACCGTGGTGCGCCGCTTCGGGGTGAACCTGGCCGAGGCCGCCGAACCCGATCCGCGCGCCTATCCGACCTTCAATGCGTTCTTCACCCGCGCACTGCAGCCGGGCGCGCGCGTCGCCGATCCCGACCCGCAGGCGCTGCTGATGCCGGCCGACGGCCGCATCAGCCAGCTCGGCCCGATCCAGGACGGGCGCATCTTCCAGGCCAAGGGCCAGGCGTTCACCGCCGCCGAGCTGCTCGGCGACGCCGCCGCGGCGGCGCCGTTCGCCAACGGCCTGTACGCCACCGTGTACCTGTCCCCGCGCGACTACCACCGCGTGCACATGCCCTGGACCGGCACCCTGCGCGAGACCGTGCATGTGCCGGGGCGACTGTTCAGCGTCGGCCCGGACGCGGTGCGCGACGTGCCGCGGCTGTTCGCGCGCAACGAGCGCCTGGTCTGCCATTTCGATACCGAGTTCGGCCCGATGGCCTCGGTGATGGTCGGCGCGCTGCTGGTCTCCGGGGTGGAGACGGTGTGGAGCGGCGTGGAGATCCCGCGCTACGGCGACCGCATCACCCGCAAGGACTGGCGCGGCAAGGGCATCGTGCTGGAGCGGTTCGCGGAGATGGCCCGCTTCAACTACGGTTCGACTGTGATCGTGCTGTTGCCGCCGGGTGTGGCGCAGCTCGATCCGACGCTGGCGGCGGAAACCGCGGTCCGGCTCGGCCAGACGCTCGCCAGGCGGGCGCAAAGCTGACGCACGGCGGCGCGACGGACGCAGGGGTGCCGCCCTTGTCCTGCGGTGCGGCGCGCTTCAACTACGGCTGCACCGTGATCGTGCTGTTGCGGCCAGCCATGGCGACGCTCGATCCGGCGCTGGCAGCGGAAGCGCCGGTCCGGCTCGGTTAAACGCCGGCCACACAGGCGCTCCTCCAACGTCGCGGGTATTGGGGGGCAACAGTGCGCCCTGACGGCCTTGCATTCCCGGTGCTACCGCACACTCACCCCTACCCCTCTCCCGACGGGAGAGGGAAATCATGGCTTCGCTTCCGATGTACGGCGCGGCTGGACCATCGCTGCGCGTTGCTTGCGCCCCCTTCTCCCATCGGGAGAAGGTGCCCGAAGGGCGGATGAGGGTACGGCGCGGCAGCCAGGCGGGCGACGCTCCTGATAGCAGGGGTAAAAAGCATCTCCCAAGCAACTGCTTGCGCCCCCCTCATCCGGCGCTGCGCGCCACCTTCTCCCGCCGGGGCCATGGTCCCGGCGGGAGGAGGGAACGCCTACTTGTCGCAGCCGGTCATCTTCAGCGACTGGCCCGGCTTCAACGCATAGCCCGGCGCGCGCAGGCCGTTGGCCTTGGCCAATTGCTTGAGATCGCAGCTGTAGCGGTCGGCGATGCGGCCCAGCGTGTCGCCCTTGGCCACGCGGTAGCTGCGCGCCTGCTTGGGCTTGGGCTTGACCGGCGCCGGGCGCCCGGTGGCGACCGTGGTCGGCACCCCGGCCACCGGGGTCACGTCGCCCACCGCCACGTTGCCGGTGGGATCGACCGCTACCGGCGTGGGGCTGCGGATCGCCGCGTTGACGTCGGCGGTGATCAGCGCGCGCGCCAGGTCGGCGCGCGGGCCGCTGACGCAATAGCGGTTGTACAGGCCGACGATCTTGGTGGTGGCGTTGATGGTGACCCCGGCCGGGATCCAGCCGTCCGGCTCGTAGCGCGGGTTGAGGTTGCGCAGCGCGCGCATGTAGCCGTCGCGGGTGCCGTCGCTGCCCAGGCAGATGGTCAGTTCGTAGATCGTGGTCGACTTGGCCAGGCGCAGCGTGGCCGGCTGCGCATTGATCTTCGGGAAGGCGACGCCGTACTGCTGCGGGTGCAGGAAGATCCAGGCCGCGGCGATCACCATCGGCACGTAGTCCTTGGTCTCGGCCGGGAACTGGTTGTACACCGAGGCGTCCCAGAAACTGCGTCCCTGCATCTGGTTGTACACGCGCGCGGCGCGGCCCTCGCCGCCGTTGTAGCCGGCCAGCGACAGCTCGATGCTGCGGTTGAGCTCGGCCATGCGCTCGTTGATGTACACCGCGCTGGCCTCGGCGGCGCTGCGCGCGTCGTAGCGGGTGTCGAAGCCGGTGCCGTCCGGGCCCAGCCCGAAACGGCGCCCGGTGGCCGGCATGAACTGCATCAGCCCGGCGGCGCCGACCCGCGAATTGGCGTGCACGCGGCCGTTGGATTCCTTGGCGATGATGCCGAACAGCAGCGCTTCGGGCAGCCCGCGCTTCTCCCATTCCGGCCACATGATCGCGCGCAGGTTCTGGTAGTTCTCGTAGCTGTTCATCAGCGACGGGCGCATGTCGGTGAGCCAGCGGCGGATGCCGGCCTGCACCGCCGGGTTGTATTCGACCATCGCGTCGAAGGCATGGCGCTGGTCGTTGAGCAGGCTGGCCGCGCGCGCGGCTTCCGGCACGTTGGCGGCCAGCGGGCTGATGTGGTCGGGGTCGGCCTGCAGCGGCGCGGCGCCGTCGTCGACCGCATCGGCGTCGGTGGCCGCATCCTGCGTGTCGGCCTTGGCCTTGAGCAGGCGCTTGTACGCGCCCAGGTAGGTGCCGACCTGGCAGCCGCGCTGCTTGATGCAGGCGTCGACCACGTCCTCGATGTCCTCCAGCGCCGCGTCGCTTTCCTGGGTGCCCTTGGGGTCGCTGTTGCCGACCAGCACCATCGCGTCGTTGTAGCGTTTCTCGGCCGCCGCCAGGCGCTGGTCGAGCACTTCGATGGCGGCCTTGTCGCGCGCGGAGACGCGTTCGGCGTGGGCGACGGGCGCGGCGCAGGCCAGCGCCAGGGCAGCCACGGCGGGCCATCCATGGGTGATACGGAACGAAAGAGGCATGATGGGACGCGACGACGGAAAGGCCGCAGGGTAGCCGCCGCTGTCACATCGCGGCAAGGTCGGGCAATCCCCGACACCGCGCCGGCAGGGCATCCGTTCATCGCCTCGCGCGGTCCGGCCCCGCCCCGCCACCGCCCGCCGGCGAGCGGGCGCCGGCGCGAACGCCTAGAATCCGCCCACCTCACCGCGGAGCTGTTCATGGACCCGATCCTGCTGGGCAAAGGCGTGACCGACGACATCGCGGTGCTGCTGCAGCCGCGCCTGGGCAATCGCCATGGGCTGGTCGCCGGCGCCACCGGCACCGGCAAGACCGTGACCCTGATGACCCTGGCCGAAGGCTTCTCGCGGATCGGCGTGCCGGTGTTCATGGCCGACGTGAAGGGCGACGTGGCCGGGCTGGCGGTGGCCGGCGACGGCAGCGAGAAAGTGCTGCAGCGCGCCAAGGACATCGGCGTGGCCGACTACGCCCCGGCCGCCAACCCGGTGGTGTTCTGGGACCTGTACGGCCAGCTCGGGCACCCGGTGCGCACCACCGTCAGCGAGATGGGGCCGACCCTGCTGGCGCGGATCCTGGAGCTCAACGACACCCAGGCCGGCGTGCTCGACATCGTGTTCAAGCTGGCCGACGACCGCGGCCTGCTGCTGCTCGACCTGGACGACCTGCGCGCGCTGCTGGCGCTGGTGGTGGAGCAGCGCAAGGACATCTCCACCGAATACGGGCTGGTCAGCGCGCCGTCGGTGGCGGCGATCCAGCGCGCGCTGCTGCGCCTGGCGCAGGACGGCGGCGAAGGCTTCTTCGGCGAGCCGGCGCTGGACCTGGCCGAGCTGATGCGGGTCGGCAGCGACGGCCGCGGCGTGATCGGCATCCTCGCCGCCGCGCAGCTGGTGCTCAAGCCGCGCCTGTACTCGACCTTCCTGCTGTGGCTGCTGTCGGAACTGTTCGAACGGCTGCCGGAAGTGGGCGACCTCGACAAGCCCAAGCTGGTGTTCGTGTTCGACGAGGCGCACCTGCTGTTCGACGACGCGCCGCCGGCGCTGGTGCAGCGCATCGAGCAGGTGGTGCGGCTGATCCGCTCCAAGGGCGTGGGCGTGTACTTCTGCTCGCAGTTCCCCGACGACGTGCCGGACAACATCCTCGGCCAGCTCGGCAACCGCGTGCAGCACGCGCTGCGCGCCTACACCCCGCGCGACCAGAAGGCGGTGCGCACCGCCGCCGAGACCTTCGTGGCCAATCCCAAGCTGGACGTGGCCAAGGCCATTTCCCAGCTCGGCACCGGCGAGGCGCTGGTGTCGACGCTGCAGGACAAGGGCGTGCCGTCGCCGGTGCAGCAGACCCTGATCGCGCCGCCGCGCTGCCGGATGGGCGCGATCTCCGACGCCGAGCGCGCGCAGGTGCGCGCCGGCAGCGTGGTCGGCAACCGCTACGACACCGCGGTCAACCGCGAGTCGGCGGCGGAACTGCTGGCGCGGCGGGTCGAGCAGGTGGCCGAGCAGACCGCGGCACCGGCGGCGCGCACGCGCGAGCAGGACGACGCGCAGGACAGCGGCTTCGGCCAGGCGGTCAAGGACGCGGTGTTCGGCACCAAGCGCCGCCAGGGCATGCTGGAGGCGATGGCCAAGCAGACCTCGCGCACCGTCGGCAACCGCATCGGCCAGCAGATCGTGCGCGGCATCTTCGGCAGCATCTTCGGCGGCAAGCGCTGAGCGCAACCGACAACCACAAGGAGCTCCACCATGGACAAGGAAGCGATGAGCGCCCTGCTGCTCGGCTTGGCGGCGGCCACCGCCGCAATGGCCGCCGATGCCGCGCAACCGGCGGCGGGCGATGACTGGCCGCCGCAACGGCAGCAACTGCTGGCCGGCCGCTACGTCGGCAAACTCCAGGGATATACGCGGGATTGCGAGACCGTTCGCGCCGATCTCAGGCTCGAGGTGGGAGCGGCGAGCGAGACGGCCCATCGCTATACGCTGACGACCACCTGCATCGCCGGCGCCGCGCGGCACGCCGCGCCCAGGACCATCACCGGCGTGTGGGGAATCGACCAGATGGCCAGCAGTTGCCTGACGCTCGGCTTCGAGGACCCCGACGATCCGCAGGTGGGCCCCAACATCTACGGGTTCCGTGTCGAAGAGGCCCAGACGCGCGGCCGCCGCGCCGCGGCCGCCGACTACGATCTGGCCCAGGACGGCTTCAACTGCCATAGCGGCATGCCGCCGGAGCATGCCGACAAGCGCCTGCGGCGCGTGCGCTGACCCGATCGGTGCAGCGCGCCCAAAACCAGGGCCACGCGGCGCGGGTCACGCTGCGGCGCAGGTGCGTGTACAGCGCGCGCCGACAGGCACGGCAGGCCATGTTCGATCCAGGCGATGCCACGCGCGGAGACAAACCGATAGCACTGCGCTAGGCCAGCAACCCCTTCAGCTTTGCGTGCTGCAACAGCATGATCGTCTTGCCGTCGGCGATCTCGCCCGTCTCGATCATCGCCAACGCAGTGTCGAGCGCCAGCTCCAGCACCTCGATCTCCTCGCCCTCGGCGGCGATGCCGCCGCCCGCGCCGACCTTGTCGCGATCGAAATACTCGCCGACGAAGAAATACAGCCGCTCGGTGACCGACCCCGGGCTCATGAACGCCTCGAACACCTTGCGCACGTGCTCGATCCGGTAGCCGGTCTCCTCTTCGGTCTCCCTGCGGATGCAGGTCTGCGCATCGTGCTGGTCCAGCAGCCCGGCGCAGGCCTCGATGAGCATGCCGTCGGGGTTGCCGTTGAGCAGCGTCGGCAAGCGGAACTGGCGGGTCAGCAGCACCGTCTGCCTGGCGCGGCTGTAGAGCAGGATGGTGGCGCCGTTGCCGCGGTCGTAGGCCTCGCGCGACAGCGTCTGCCAGCTGCCGTCGCCGCGCTGGAAATCGAAGGTGACCTTGCGCAGCACGTACCAGTTGTCGGACAGCACCTCGACCTTGCCGAGACGGACCCGCGGATTGCCTGTGGCGGAGGGGTTCAAGCGACACTCCATGCGATGAGCGGGCGGCGCTGCCGGCACCCGCAGCGGATCGCCGCCGCGGAATGTCGGCATTCGCCGTGGAGCGTCCATTCTAGCCGTGGCACGGCATGCCGCATCGGCCCAGCAGGCCGCGCAACGCCCCTTGCAATGCCTCTCCGGCCGCAGCGCCGCACCCCGATTGCACGCGCGCCCGGCCCGCCGCACAATCGGCGCACATTGAACGCAGGGGGCGTCATGGAAGACCGTCGTCGTGCCGGCGCAAGCCGCGCGCACCGCAACACACCCGTACCTTTCTGGGCGCGCACCCGCGCCATCGCGCTGTATCCGCTGCGCGGCGGCGCCCTGTTCGCGCTGATCGCGCTGACCCTGTGCAGCCTGCTGGGCATGCTGCCGGGCATCGGCTGGATCCTCGGCATCGTCACCACCCTGGCGATCTACAAGTACGCCTTCGAGATCCTGCGGCATACCGCCGACGGCTACATGGATGCGCCCGAGCGCGGCTTCGACATCGGCGACGGGGTGGTGCTGCGGCTGCTGGCGCTGATGATCGTGCTCGGCGCGGCGGTGATCGCGGCGCTGCTGCTGGCCGGCCCGATTGCGGCCCTGCTGGTGCTGCTGGCGGTGGTGCTGCTGCAGCCCGGCTTCGTGATCTCGCTGGCCATCGACGGCAGCCTGCGCCGCGCGCTGAACCCGGCGGTGTCGATCGGCCTGGCGCTGCGCATCGGCTGGCCTTACCTGGCCGCGTTCGGCCTGCTGTTCGTGATCCAGGCCAGCGCGCTGACAGCCGCCGGCTGGCTACAGCGCTACCTGCCGCCGCTGGTCGGCGACCTGGCGGTGACCGTGGCCACGATCTGGGGCCTGTTCGCCGCCTTCCACCTGATGGGCTATCTGGTCTACCAGTACCACGAGGTGCTGGGCTACGAACCGGCCGCCGGCAACGACGATGCGTATCGCCGCCACGATCCGGACCAGCGCGTGCTCGACGAAGCCGAGCAGTTCGTGCGCGACGGCCACGCGGCCGAGGCGCTGCAACTGCTGCGCGGCGAAGTGCGCACGCGCGCGGTGAGCCTGGCGGTGCACGAGCTGTACCAGCGCCTGCTGCGCAACGGCGGGCGCGCCGACGAACTGCGCGACCACACCCGCCAGTACATCAACCGGCTGCTGCAGGAAAAGCAGGAGCGGCGCGCGCTGGCGCTGCTGCGCGAGGCCCTGGACGCCGATCCCGGCTTCGTCCCGCTGCTGCCGGAACAGGCCAGCCTGCTGGCCGAGCGCGCGCAGCTGGCCGGGCAGTTCAAGCTCGCGCTCGACGGCCTGCTCGCCGCGCTGCGCGCCTGGCCCAGGGCGGCGGAATTCGGCGCCTGGTCGCTGAGCGCGGCGCTGTTGCTGGCCGAACGTTTCGGCGACGACGCGCAGGCACGCACGCTGCTGCAGGACGCGCTCGCGCGCTGCGAGGACGAGGTGCAGCGCGGCAAGCTGCAGGCCGCACTGAAGGCGCTGGCGAACACGCCTGCGTAGAACGCCTCAGGCGTTGGCGAGCAGGAACCGCGCCTTGTCCGCCTGCGGCAGGTCCGGGTAGCGCTCGATCACCGCCAGCAGCAGGCGCCGCCATTCGGCGGCGGCCTGTTGCTCGCCGTGGCCCAGCGCGAGCCGGAACCAATGCTGCGCCTGTTCGGCGCGCGGCACCGCCGCGGCCTCCTGCGCCAGCAGCGCTTCGGCATCGCGCAGCCGGCCCAGCGCCAGCCAGCGGTCGAACAACAGCGCGCGCGTCGCCGCGTCCACGGCGATGGCGCCGGCGGCGCAGTCGCCGAGCAAGGCCACCTGCGCCTGCGCCTCCTGCGCCGTGGCCGCCGGCAGGCGCAGCACTTCGATCGCGCGGGCCTGCGCGGCACGCGCATCGCCGGCATTGCGCGCGACCCGGTAGCGCGCCTGCGCCACGTCGAAGCGGCGCGGCTGCTCGGCGGCCAGGTCGTCGAGCAGCAATGCGGCCTCGCGGTTCTCCAGCCGTCCCAGGTGCCGCTGCGCGCGCTCCCAGCGGTCGTCCGCGGCGGCCACGGCCTCGTCGCGCATGAACGCCTCGCGGGTCTGCCGCGTCGCCACCAGCGCCGCGCCGAGCAGCGCGCCGACGACTAGGCCGCCGGCGTGCGCGTCGAAGCCGATCCCGGCATCGCCGTTGGCCAGCAGGTTGTACAGCTCCCAGCCCAGCCACAGCGGCAACAGCGCGATCGCCGGGCCGCGCACGTAGTCGAACACCACCGCGAACCAATAGAAGAAGCGCACCGGCCGCCGCCCCCAGACCACGCAGAACGCGCCCATCAGCGCGGCGATGGCGCCGGACGCGCCGAGCCCGCCGCCGGCCTCGCCCCAGCGCCACCACAGGCTGACCGCGCTGGAACCGAACGCGCCGAGCAGGTACACCAGCAGGAACCGCCAGCGCCCGATCGCGCCTTCCAGCAAGGTGCCGAGCACCACCAGGAACAGCATGTTGCCGAACAGGTGCAGCGCGTCGCCATGCAGGAACGCCGCGGACAGCATCCGCGCCGGCGACCACTCGGAACTGCGCTGCAGGTGACGCAGGGTGAACACCCGCTCCAGCAGCGCGTCGTAGCGGGCGCGCAGCGGCGCCCAGGCCTGCTGCGCGTCCGCATCGGCGAACGCGTCGCCGCTGCGCAGCGCCTGCGCGAAGCGAACGTCGCTGACCGTGGCGGGACCGACGAACCGCGCCTGCTCCGCCGGCGGCATGCGCTCGAACTCGGCCAGCGCATCGCCGCGTCCGCTGCGCTGCAGGTAGCGCGCGTACGCCGGCGCTTCGTGCGCGCCGAGCCCGGAATCGAGGTAGTAGCGCTGCGCCTGTTGCAGCGGCACGGCGTCCTGGCGCTGCCAGCCGAAATAGACCGCCGCGTTGAGCAGCACCAGCAGCAGCGTGACCAGCGGAAAATTCTCCCGCGACAGCGGCTTGTGCAACGGCAGGATCAGCATCGAACGACGTCCGTGTGGATGGCCGCGCCAGCTTCGGCCATCGCCTGCGCGTGCGCAAGGCCGACGCACGCGCTAGCATCGCCACCCCGCTCCACCGCAGTGCCGACCCCCGATGAGCCGCTGGCGTCCTCCCGCCGAGAAGAGCACCGCCCTGATCACCGCCGAAGGCCATGCCCGGCTCAAGGCGGAGCTGGACGAGCTGTGGCGCGTGCGCCGACCGGAGGTGGTCAAGGCCTTGGCCGCGGCCGCGGCCGAAGGCGACCGCTCGGAGAACGCCGAGTACACCTACCGCAAGAAGCAGCTGGGCGAGATCGACCGCCGCGTGCGCTACCTGAGCAAGCGCCTGGAAGCGCTGCGGGTGGTGGACACCGCGCCGTCCGATCCGCAGGCGGTGTTCTTCGGCGCCGTGGTCGAACTGGAGGACGCCGACAGCGGCGAGCTGCTGCGCTACCGCATCGTCGGCCCGGACGAGACCGACGCCGGCCGCGGCTGGATCAGCATCGATTCGCCGCTGGCGCGGGCGCTGCTGAAGAAACGCATCGACGACGAGATCGAGGCGCAGCTGCCCGGCGGCCGCCACAGCTTCGTGGTGGTGTCGGTGGACTACGCGGCGCGCTGAGCGCCGCGCCGGAGTGCGCCGGCACGGCCGGCGGCGTCGCTCACAGCACCCGCAGGTCCAGCGCGCGCGGCGGCGCCGCACCGGCCGGCAGCGCGTCGCCGAACAGGTCGTGCTCGTCGCTGTCGGTGATCTCCACATCCACCAGGTCGCCCGGCTGCAGGCCGCGCTCGGCGCCGTTCTGGATGTGCACCAGGCCGTCGATCTCCGGCGCATCGGCCCTCGAGCGCGCCACCGCGATGCCGTCCTCGAGCAGGTCGACCAGGCATTGCTGCACGCTGCCGATCTTGGCTTCCAGGCGCGCCGCGGAGATGCCGGCCTGCCTGGCCATGAAGCGCGCCAGCCGCTCCTGCTTGACCGGCTCCGGCACCGGGTCGGGCAGCGCGTTGGCGCTGGCGCCCTCCACCGGCGAATAGGCGAAGGCGCCGACGCGGTCGAGCTGGGCGGCGTCGAGGAAGTCCAGCAACTGCTCGAACTCGGCCTCGGTCTCGCCGGGGAAACCGACGATGAAGGTCGAACGCAAGGTGATGTCCGGACACAGCGCGCGCCAGCGCTGCACCCGCTCCAGGGTCCGCTCGACCGCGCCCGGCCGCTTCATCAGCCGCAGGATGCGCGGGCTGGCGTGCTGGAACGGAATGTCCAGGTACGGCAGCAGCCGGCCCTCGGCCATCAGCGGGATCACCTCGTCCACGTGCGGGTACGGATACACGTAGTGCAGCCGCGTCCACACGCCCAGTTCCGACAGGCCCTCGCACAGCGCCTTCATCCGCGTCTGGTAGGCGCGGCCGCGCCATTCGCGCTCCGCGTACTTCAGGTCCACGCCGTAGGCCGAGGTGTCCTGCGACACCACCAGCAGCTCGCGCACGCCGCCCTTGACCAGGCGTTCGGCCTCGCGCAGCACCTCGTCGACCGGGCGCGAATCCAGGTCGCCGCGCATCGAGGGAATGATGCAGAAGCTGCAGCGGTGGTTGCAGCCCTCGGAGATCTTCAGGTAGGCGTAGTGGCGCGGGGTCAGCTTGACCCCGATGCCGTCCTCGTCGCGCACGCCGTGGCGCCCGCGCGGCAGCAGATCCACGAACGGGTCGTGGCGCGGCGGCAACGCCGCATGCACCGCCTCCATCACGCTCTGGTAGTCCTGCGGCCCGGACACCGCCAGCACGTCCGGATAGGCCGCGCGGATCTGCTCGGAGCGCTTGCCCAGGCAACCGGTGACGATGACCTTGCCGTTCTCGGCCATGGCCTCGCCGATCGCCTCCATCGATTCGGCCACCGCCGAGTCGATGAAGCCGCAGGTATTGACCACCACCACGTCGGCCGCGTCGTAGCTGGGCACGATCGCATAGCCCTCCACGCGCAGCTGGGTGAGGATGCGTTCGGAATCGACCAAGGCCTTGGGACAGCCAAGGCTGACGAAGCCGACTTTGGGGTTGGCGAGGGACATGGAGGGCCTGGGTCCAAGGGGCCTGGGAGAAAAAACGGGCGGATTATAGCCGGCCGAAAGCGGCGCGCGGCCGGGCGCGGCGCCCTGCCTGCGCGCATCGCACGCAGGGCCTGTCGGCACAAAGATCGCCTTGCCGCCCGGCGTTCGGGCGGCGCCGCACCGCCGCTTCCGATCGCGTTAACGGCGCCGTCGCCGCCGGCGTGGATAATCGCCGCACCCCTCCCCCGCCACAGGAAACGCACCATGGGCCACTGGACTACCCTCGATACCGCGCACGGCCAGGTCTCGGCCTGGCATGCGCTGCCGCAAGGCACCCCGCGCGGCGGGCTGGTGCTCATCCAGGAGATCTTCGGCGTCACCGCCTACATCCGCGAGGTCGCCGACTACTACGCCGCGCAGGGCTACGAAGTGCTCGCCCCGGGCCTGTTCGATCCGGTGGAGAAGGACGCGCAGCTGAACTACGACCAGGAGGGCGTGCAGAAGGGCCTGGAGCTGGTCGGCGCGCTCGGCTTCGACAAGGCGCTGGACATCGTGCAGGCCGCGGCGCAGGCGCTGGCGCCGGCTGGCAAGGTCGGTACCGTCGGCTACTGCTGGGGCGGCAGCGTCGCGCTGCTGGCCGCGCTGCGGCTGGGCCTGCCCTCGGTGAGCTACTACGGCGGGCGCAACACCCAGTTCCTCGACGAGACGCCGAAGGCGCCGGTGCTGTTCCACTTCGGCGCGCAGGACAGCAGCATTCCGCCGGATTCGGTGCAGCAGCACCGCGAGAAGCTGCCGCAGATGCAGACCTTCGTGTATCCGGCCGGGCACGGTTTCGACCGCCATGTCGACCCCAACCACTACGACGCCGACAGCTCCGACAGCGCGCGCCAACGCAGCCTCGCCTTCCTCGCCGAACACCTGCGCTGAGCCGCAACGATGAGCGATTTCGTGCTCGATCCGCGGCTGGAAGCCGACAGCGCGTTCGTCGCCGACGGCCCGCTGTCGCAGGTGCGGCTGATGGACGACGCGCGCTTCCCGTGGCTCCTGCTGGTGCCGCGCGTGGCCGGCGCCAGCGAATGGATCGATCTGGACGGCGGCCAGCAGCGCCTGCTGCTGGCCGAGATCAACCAGCTCTCGCAGCTGCTGCGCGGCGAACCCGGGGTGCAGAAACTCAATCTCGGCGCGCTGGGCAATATCGTGCGCCAGCTGCACGTGCATGTGGTCGGGCGCCACGCTGGCGACGCGGCCTGGCCGGGACCGGTGTGGGGCAGCGGCGCGGCGCAGCGGCTGCCTGCCGAGGCGCTGCAGACCCGTGTTGCGGCGTGGCGGCAACGGCTACGATAGGCGCCCTTTTAGCGGAAGCCGCGCCTCCATGAAATCCAACGTGATCGCCGCCATCGTGCTGATCGTGATCGGCCTGGTGTTCCTGGCCAACAACCTGGGCTGGACCAATCTCAGCCTGGGCCGGCTGATCGCCACCTGGTGGCCGGCGATCCTGGTCGCGGTCGGCGTGGGCATGCTGTTCGGCCGCGGCAAGTAGTCGCTGCCGGGATTGGGGATTCGATCCGGCGATCTCCACCCTCCTGGCAGCCGGCCGCCGATGCGCGGCGGCCGGCACCGCATCAACGGCGGACGTTGACCACCTGGGTACCGGCGATCAGGTCGTGCAGGCAGCGCTTGTCCTGGCGGAAGATGAACAGCGCATCGATCAGCGCGTAGAAGTTGCCCACCACCGGCACCAGCGACAGCACCTGGCTCGGCAGGTAGCGCAACAGCAGCAGCCGCCACAGCGGCGGCTGCGCGCCGTGCAGGTCGACGATACGGATCCACAGCAGCTTCTTGCCCCAGGTCTGCCCGGTCTTGGCCAGCGGGTAGGCCTGCACCACCACGAACACGACGAACGCCAGCGCCACATAGCCGGCCATCACCAGGAACGGTATCTGCTCGCCGCCGCGCGCGGCGTCCATGACCCGGCCGAAATAGCCGGTGACCGCGGCCAGCGGCAGGAAGGTCACCAGCGAGATCACGCCGTCGATCAGCGCCGCGCCGAGGCGCTCGCCGCGGCCGGCCAGCACCGGCGCACCGTCCAGCGCGGGCGGCGCCGACGGCAGCGGCGCTTCGGGCGCCTGGTAGGGATTGGGATCGTTCATTGCGCGCTCCTTGTGCTCTGGGGAAAACCTTAGGTTCTGGGCAGGGTGACGCCGGTCTGGCCCTGGTACTTGCCGCCGCGGTCCTTGTAGCTGGTCTCGCAGACGTCGTCGGCGTCGGACTGGAAGAACAGCATCTGCGCCACGCCCTCGTTGGCGTAGATGCGCGCCGGCAGCGGCGTGGTGTTGCTGAATTCCAGGGTGACGTGGCCTTCCCACTCCGGCTCCAGCGGGGTCACGTTGACGATGATGCCGCAGCGCGCGTAGGTGCTCTTGCCCAGGCACACCACCAGGGTGTCGCGGGGGATGCGGAAGAACTCCACCGTGCGCGCCAACGCGAAGCTGTTGGGCGGGATGATGCACTCGTCGGACTCGATGTCGACGAAGCTCTTGGGATCGAAGCGCTTGGGATCGACGATGGTCGAGTTGATGTTGGTGAACACCTTGAACTCGCGCGAGCAGCGCACGTCGTAGCCGTAGCTGGAGGTGCCGTAGCTGACGATGCGCTCGCCGTTGGCCTGCTTCACCTGGCCCGGCTCGTAGGGCTCGATCATGCCGTGCTGCTCGGCCATGCGGCGGATCCAGCGGTCGCTCTTGATGCTCATGCGTATTCCTGATGCCTGTGGCGGCAGGCCGCAACCTGCCCGCCGGGAGCGCGGCCGACGCCGGAGCGGGCCGCAGTGACCGGCGATTCTAGCCGGTCGCGGCGCGTTCGCGGCAGCCGCGGCGGCGCTCAGCGCAGCGAGGCGGCGATCGGGATCGACGCCCGCGGCCGCTTGCGCAGCTCCTCGGTCAGGCGCTGCGCGGTCGCCAGATAGGCCTGCGCGGCGGCCGACTCCGGGGCCGCGGCCACGATCGGGGTGCCGGCGTCGCCCTGCTCGCGGATCGCGATCGCCAGCGGCAGCGACCCCAGCAGCGGCACGCCGTACTGCTGCGCCATGCGCTGGCCGCCGCCCTCGCCGAACAGGTGCTCGACATGCCCGCACTGGCTGCAGGTGTGCACCGCCATGTTCTCGACGATGCCCAGCACCGGCACCTCGACCTTCTCGAACATCTTCAGCGCCTTCTTCGCATCCAGCGTGGCGATGTCCTGCGGGGTGGTCACGATCACCGCGCCGGCGACCGGGATCTTCTGCGCCAGGGTCAACTGGATGTCGCCGGTGCCCGGCGGCAGGTCGATCAGCAGGTAGTCCAGGTCGTCCCACAGCGTATCGGTGAACAACTGGGTCAGCGCCGAGGTCGCCATCGGCCCGCGCCAGATCATCGGCGTGTCCTGGTCCACCAGCAGCCCGATCGACATCGCCTCGATGCCGAACGCGCGCATCGGCTCGATCGACTTGTTGTCGGGGCTGTCCGGGCGCCCGCTCAGGCCGAGCATGGCCGGCACGCTGGGACCATAGACATCGGCATCCAGCACCCCGACCCGCGCGCCCTGGCGCTGCAGCGCCAGCGCCAGGTTCACCGCGGTGGTGGACTTGCCTACCCCGCCCTTGCCGGAACCGATGGCGATGACGTTGCGGATCCGCGGCAGCGGCGCGAGGTTGGGCTGGACGGCGTGGACGGAGATGCGGGGGCGGTCGGTCATCGGGGAACTCGCGGAAGTCATGCCGGCCTGCGCGCCGGGCGCTGCAGCTGGCGAAAAGAAAGGAAGGGTGACACAGGGCGGGCGTCTTGCGTATCGGGCCGGCGCCGCGCGCGAGCGCCGCCGCGATTGGCCGCACGCCGCGCGCAGTTGCGCATTCGAAGGCGCGAACGCCGCCGCACGCCGGATCCGCGACAGCGGCGACAACAGCGCTGCGCTCGCCGCGCGGCAGTGGCCCAGGCCGCATCCGTGGCGCGCGCGGGATGCACGCCGACACCCACTCCCCATTATGGCGAAACGCTTCACCGGATTGGTGCATGCGGCGGCACGGAATGATCGGGCATCGATGCCGGTCACCGTTCGCGTAAATACCGGCCCTGCGGGTTTGCAAAAAACGGCTCGGAACCGCCCCAAAAGCCGTTCAGCTACCTGTCTTCTTCAAGCCCCGATTTGGTGCAAAGCAGCGCGAAGGATGTCGCGGCCGCCATCTGCAGCCACATTTGCCGGGCGTTTGCCGCCAGATCGCCGCAGATGCGATTGCTAGCAGCTGAACGTGACGGACCTGTACAAACCGCGTTAAGTTCGTGTTACGTTTGGGTCACTCGCATGGATGCGATCCCAATTTCAAGGCATATGTCGTGGCACGACGCCCCTCCGCCTTATCTTTTGGTTTTTCGGGGATAGAGAAAGATGACCGCACGTCATACTCGTAGTTTCAATCGCAGCCGCCTGAGCGCGGCGCTGGTGACCGCCATGGTGGTGCCGGCCGCGTTCAGCGCCTTCGCGCAGGACAGCAGTGAGACCAAGGCGACCGACCTGGAGAAGGTCACCGTCACCGGCTCGCTGATCCCGCAGAGCGAGATCGAGACCGCCACGCCGGTCACCACCATCACCGCCGAAGACATCAAGGCCCGCGGCTTCAACTCGGTGGCCGACGTGCTGCAGAAGAGCTCGTTCGCGACCGGCGGCGTACAGGGCGGCCAGACCTCGGGCTCCTTCACCCAGGGCGCGAAGACCGTCAGCCTGTTCGGCCTGCCGCCGGGCTACGTGAAGTACCTGATCGACGGCCGGCCGATGTCGAACTATCCGGCGCTGTACAACGGCAGCGACACCTTCAACAACATCAGCGGCATTCCGATCGACCTGGTCGACCGCATCGAGATCCTGCCGGGCGGCCAGTCGTCGCTGTACGGCTCCGACGCGATCGCCGGCGTGATCAACGTCATCCTCAAGAAGAAGATGGACGGCGCGGTGTTCAGCATCCGCGGCGGCGGCTATTCCGAAGGCGGCGGCAGCAACTTCCGCGCCACCTTCGCCGACGGCTGGACCTCCGCCGACGGCCGCACCACCGTCATCGGCGGCGTGCAGTACGAAGAGAAGGATGCGATCTGGGCCTACGACCGCGACCTGACCAAGCAGTACAACACGCAGGGCTATTCGCGCACGCTGGTCAGCCGCGACTTCCTGGTGTACAGCCCGTTCACCAGCTACAAGTTCCTCGACCCGGCCAACTGCGGCAACCTGTCCGGCCTGTTCGGCGGCACCATGGCGCTGCAGCAGCGTCCCGGCTTCGGCGACGAGTATTACTGCGGCTCCAAGTACACCCCCGGCTACCGCACCCTGGACAGCGGCCAGAAGTCGCTGCAGGCCTACGTGCACGGCACCTTCGACCTCAACGACAACGTGCAGCTGTACGGCGACGTGCTCTACAGCAAGGACCAGGTCAAGTACAACTCGGGCGGCAACTACCTGTGGTGGGGTACCAGCGCCGACTTCGGCTACTACTACGACCCGAACCTGGACGACCTGGTCAACCTGCAGCGCTCGTTCGCGCCTGAGGAAGTCGGCCCGAACGGCTTCAACGACACGATGAGCCGCGACACCAGCGAATCGGTCCGCGTCACCTTCGGCGCGCAGGGCACGCTGGGCCAGTCGAGCTGGGACTACGACGCCGGCGTCACCTATACCCAGTACAAGCTGGAAGAACGCAACTTCGTCCGCTTCAAGGACCCGATCGACCAGTTCTTCATCAACAAGGTGCTGGGACCGCAGCAGGGCCTGGATCCGTACTACAACGCCTATCCGGTCTACACCCCGAACTACGCGGCGTTCTACTCGCCGATCACGCCGGAGGAATTCGCCAGCTTCACCGGCCATGCCACCAACAAGAGCAAGACCTCCGACGGCATGCTGCGCCTGCAGATGACCAACGCCAAGCTGTTCGCCCTGCCCGGCGGCGACGCGGGCCTGGCCGTGGTCGGCGAATACGGCAAGCAGAAGTGGAACTACGATCCGGCGCCGGAGATCCTCAACGGCGACGTGTGGGGCCTGACCTCGGTGGCCGGCGGCGGCGACCGCGACCGCTACGCGCTGACCTCGGAACTGCGCATGCCGGTGTTCGATCCGCTGACCATCACCCTGGCCGGCCGCTACGATGCGTTCAAGGCCAGCGGCACCACCGTCGACAAGCCGACCTACAGCATCTCGCTGGAATACCGCCCGTTCCAGTCGCTGCTGCTGCGCGGCAAGTACGGCACCGCGTTCCGCGCGCCGACCCTGTCCGACCAGTACCAGGGCCAGAGCGGCTACTACAACAGCGTGGTCGACTACTACCAGTGCGCGCAGCGCGGCTACCTGCCGGGCAACACCGACAACTGCCCGGCCGCCTACTCCAGCCGCCAGTTCTTCGGCACCCAGTCCGGCAACCTCGCCCTGAAGCCGATCAACGCCGACGTGTGGAGTGCCGGCTTCGTGTGGTCGCCGATCGACCGCATGGCGCTGACCGTCGACTACCTCAACTGGGACATCAGCGATGAGGTCAACCAGCAGAGCGCCGATGGCCTGAGCTTGCAGGACTACCGCTGCCGCGCCGGTATCGACGACATCAACTCGACGCTGTGCACCACCACCATGGCGCAGGTCACCCGCAACGCGGCCGGCCAGATCACGGCGATCTACACGCCGAAGATCAACGTCTCCAACCAGAAGCTGGAAGCGGTGACCGCTTCGTTCCGCTACGGTTACGACCTCGGCCGCTGGGGCGATCTGAGCACGATTGCCAGCTACAGCGAGAACCTGCGCCACAAGTACGTGCAGTACGCCGGCGACGAACCGGTCGACCTGCTCAACGATCCGTACTGGAGCACGGACCCGAAGCGCAAGGCCGACGCCTCGCTGACCTGGGAGATCGGCGACTTCTCGACCACCTGGTACGCCAGCTGGTTCGACAAGACCCCGAACTACGCGGCAACGCTCAGCGCGGCCGGCTACGACGCGCCGCGCGCCGGCAAGCTGCCCTCGCACATCACCCACAACGCCAGCGTCACCTACACGGCGTTCGAGGGCATGGAGCTGTCGCTGATGGTGAACAACGTGTTCAACAAGATGCCGCCCTTCGACGCGTCCTACCCGGGCAGCGCGAGCTCGCCGTACAACTCGTACAACTTCGACGTGTACGGCCGCGCGTACTACCTGGAAATGCGTTACTCGTTCGGCAAGTAAGCAAGCCTCAAGCGACACCGAAGCCCACCCGCAAGGGTGGGCTTTTTTTTGCGCGGCAGCCTACGCAGGAACATGCGCGCCTTCGTCGGCGAGAACGCATTCTCCACAGAAAACTGGCCACGGCCGCGCGCGAAAGCGCGGCCTGCGCCTTCGACCCGTCAGCTTCCAGGAACGCCGCTTCAGCGGCTGTCGCGGCCTTGCGCGTGCAAGGACTGCGTCTCGAGCAACTGCTTCAGCTCGGCGAGGTCTTCGCCGTAACGCTGCCAGCGCCCCATGTAGGCACGGGTCATCGAGGTGCGCACCTGCACCACGCTGGCGGTGGCCACCGGCGCCTGGTTCTGCTCGAAACGCAGGCAGGCCTCGTCCCACGGCAAGCCGCAGAATTCCAGCAGGCGGCGCGTGGTCGGCTCCTGCTCCAGCACCAGGTCTTCGTAGTCGACTTCCATGAAGCGCTGCGGGAACAGCGCGCGCCAGTGCGCCATCAGGCGTTCGAACAGCAGGTAGTAGCGGCCCACGTCCATCAGGTCGAAGGAATAGTCGTAGTACGGCGAGGACAGGGCGAACAGCTGGCGGAAGTTGCTCAGGCAGGTGTCCATCGGGTCGCGCCGCAGGCAGACGATGCGCGCGTTGGGCAAGGCACGCGCGATATGCCCCACGTACAGGAAGTTGTGCGGCAGCTTGTCCACGAAGCGCGGCTTGGCGGCCGTGCCGGGACGGGTGGATTCGACGTAGGCGCGGCCGAGTTCGCGCCAGTCCACTCCCTGCAGCCGGGTCAGCGTGGCGACGTCCAGGATCGCCGGCGATGGCGTGCGCACCATGCGCTTGAGCACCACCGAGAAATTCTGCAGCTCGCCGGCCGAATGCACCTGCGGATGGCTGGACAGGATCCGGTCCACCAGGGTGGTGCCGCTGCGCGGCATGCCGACCACGAAGATCGGTTCCTGGCTGTCGAAACCGGACGTGTGCGCAGCATCGGCACGGAAGGCCTGCTGCAATGCCTCGAACAGCACCGCATCGCGCTCGGACGTGTAGCCGCGCGCGCGCTTCTGCACCGCCTTGCCCTGCACGTAGCCACGGAACGCGGCATGGTAGTCGCCGAGGTCCTCGTGCTCCTTGGCCAGCGCCAGGTTGAGGTACAGCACCGCTTCCGGCGCCTCGCCGGCCGAAGCCAGCGCCTGCTCCAGCATGGCCAGGTTGTTCTCCTCCGCGCTCCACTTGCGCAGCTGCGACAGCGACAGATAGACCTTCCAGTAGCGCGGCTCCAGCGCCAGGCAGGCCCGGTATTCCTGCTCGGCTTCCTGCAGGCGCCCGGAGAACAGCAGCGAGGTGCCGAGGTTGTAGCGGAAGCTGGCGTGCTGCGGCGCCAGTTGCACCGCCTGGGTGAACGCCTCCAGCGCGGCGACGTGCTCGTTGACCTGGGTATACACCACGCCCAGCGTGTCCAGCGTATGCGCATCGGTCGGCCGCAGCGCCATCGCCTGGTCGGCGAAGCGATGCGCCTCCTGCATGAAGCGCCCCATCGCCAGCACCTTGGCCAGCTGCGTCGCGTAGTCCGCACGCTGCGGATTCAAGGTCGTCGCCTGATACAGGTGCGCCGCGGCAGGCTGCATCTGTTTCAACTCCAACGCCGCCACGCCGGCCACGAAATGCACGCCCGGGTGCTGCGGCAACGACCGCAGCAGCTGCTGCGCGAGCCGTTGCGCCTGGCCCCAGTCGCGCTGGTTGAGCGCGGCGACGGCCTGGTTGTAGAGCTGAACCTGTTCGGTCATGGATGCGCCTGATAGTCCCCCGGGAAGCCGGCAACGCCACGGCACGAGCCGCGGTGCACCGGACCGACATTATGCCCGGCACCACAAACCGTGGCCGATGCGTGCATCCGCCCAGCCTTCGCACGCAACCGGGCCACGCGAATGTCTGCGCCTGCCGGCGCGACCGGCCACATCGTACAGGCGCCCGGCCGCGTCCTGCGCGGCGATCCGCGCTGTCCAGCATCTGATCACCCGCGATGCGCTTCTGAGGTGCCTGGACCATGCAACCGCTACGGCGACGCAGCGAGACCATGCCTGCGCCACACATCCATCACCCGATCGCCAGGCCCACGCTGCGACATGCAGGGTTGCCGATACCCCGTGAGCGACAACGCCATCGTCCCGGGATGGGAGGAGAAGCACAGGGGCGACGATCGGATATTCGGCGCTGCTCCCGCGTCGGCCACAGCCTTACAGGTTGCGGAGCAATGCATAAAAATATGCCGAATTCGTCATTTCAAATGACTCACCTCGACTGCATCAGGGATGCATGAATCCCGCCCTGGCCAGGCAGGAACCAACTGATTTTTCGTGGTTGTTATCACATTATTTTAATGAGTGGCAAGAAAAGACACAATGTACGGATTCTTATACACGGTGCCATAGGCACTGGCGATTTGCGCATTTTTGTGATTCAAGAATCATCGAGCACCCCCGATTTATACACATTGCCGCATTTTTGATGCGGATGACGGCAGATCCGGCCCCAACCCGTTGCACGCGCTAGCACGCCGTTATTACGTTTGGGTTAAGGCCGTTCAGGGACGGCCTGCCACCCCACTTCATCGAAGGTAAGCAATGAGCAATCGCCCCGATCGAAAGGCATTCAAGCGCACCGCCCTGGCCATCATCCTCAGCACTTCGCTGGCCCAGGGCGCGGTGCATGCGCAAAGCACCACCGGCAGCATCTACGGTTCCGCGCCGGCCACCGGGACCAGCATCACCATCCAGAGCGACACCGGGTTGAGCCGTACCGTGCCGGTCGACGGCAATGGCCGCTACACCCTCGGCTCGCTGCCGATCGGCAGCTACACCGTGATCCTGCGGCGTGGCGAGGAAACCATCGACACGCGCAAGAACGTCCTGCTGCGCGTCGGATCGGGTACGGAAGTCTCGTTCGCAGCGGCCGACGCCACCACGCTCGAAGCACTGACCGTCACCGCCGCCAGCGTGCCGAAGATCGACGTCAGCAGCACCGCATCGCGATCGGTGATCACCTCCGAGCAACTGGACACGCTGCCGCTGGGTCGCAGCGCCGAAGCGATCGCGCTGCTCGCGCCGGGCACCGTCTCCGGCAGCGGCGCATTCACCAACGGCAGCCGCTCGGTGGTGTCCTTCGGCGGTTCCGGGGTGACCGAGAATGCGTATTACATCAACGGATTCAACGTCAGCAATCCGCTGAACAACCTCGGCGGCCTGAGCCTGCCTTACGGCGCGATCGACCAGCAGGAAACCTACACCGGCGGCTACAGTTCCAAGTACGGGCGCTCCACCGGCGGCGTGATCAACCAGGTCGGCAAGCGCGGCACCAACGAGTGGCACTTCGGTTTCCAGACCACCTGGGCGCCGGATTCGCTGGCCAGCTCGCCGCGCGATGTCTGGTACCCGAGCGCCAGCCTGGCCAGCGACTACGCCTACGAAAACCCCGACCTCGCCGGCACCCTCTATCGCCGGCGCAAGGGCGACACCAGCAGCAACACCACCTACAGCGCCTACGCCGGCGGCCCGTTGATCGAGGATCGCCTGTTCGTCTTCGTCGCCGGCGAATCCAACAAGACCGATGGCATCGACACCAACAACAGCGCCGACAGCATCCAGGCGCGCAACCACTACAACTACAGCGCGCCGAAGTTCTACGGCAAGATCGACTGGAACATCAACGACAGCAACATCCTGGAATACACCCGCATCCAGAACACCGACCGCCGCGCCGGCTACTACACGTCCTACGACTACGACACCCTCAGCGAAGGCGACCGCACCGGCACCTATCCGGACACCTACAAGCTCACCGACACCTACGACATCTTCAAGTACACCGGCTACCTGACCGACAACCTGACCTTGAACGCGACCTGGGGCCGCAGCCTGGAACGGGATTACCAGGCCAATCCGGTGTCCTCGGACCTGCCCTACATCAGCGGCGTCACCAACCAGGATCCGTCGATCACCGGCGGCACCGCGATCACCAACAACCAGGCCTCGACCACGGTCAAGAACGCCAACGCGCAGAACAAGACCCGCGGCCTGCGCGTGGAACTGGAATACCGCATCGGCAACCACGACCTGACCGCCGGCGTGGACAACATGTACTTCAACGCCTACAACGAAGGCGTCGACACCAGCGGTCCGGGCTATCGCTGGATCTACAGCAAGGCGTCCAACCCGAACGTGGCCATCGATCCCAACCTCGGGGTCGGCGCTGCCGGCGGCGACGGCTATTACGTGCAGAAGTACATCTTCACCACCGCCACCAGCATGGCGGTGGAGCAGAAGGCCTATTACCTGGAAGATCGCTGGCAGGTGAGCGACAACTGGCTGCTGACCCTGGGCGTGCGCAACGACAAGTTCACCAACTTCAACAGCAGCCACGTGGCCTACGTGGACAGCGGCGACCAGTGGGCCCCGCGCGCGGGCGTGAGCTGGGACGTGTTCGGCGACGCCTCGTTCAAGCTGTTCGCCAACCTCGGCCGCTACTATCTTGCGCTGCCCAACAGCGTCGCCATCCGCGGCGCCTCGGCCTCGACCTACACCCGCGAGTACTTCACCTACACCGGCATCGATGCGAACGGCGAGCCCACCGGCCTGACCGCGCTGGGACCGGGCCCGGTGTCCAGCAACGGCGAATACGGCGAAGCGCCGGACCCGAATTCGTTCACGCCCAGCGACCTGAAGTCGCAGTATCAGGACGAGCTCATCGTCGGCTTCGAGAAGACCATCGGCGACAAGTGGAACTCCGGCGCCAAGGTCACCTATCGCAAGCTGCAGTCGGCGATCGACGATGTCTGCGACAGCGACAAGATGTCGAGCAAGCTCACCGCGCTCGGCATCGATCCGGATTCGGTCACGATCCCCGGCTGCGTGCTGTTCAACCCTGGCGAGAGCAACACCTACAAGCTCGCCAACGTGGACGGCTCCGGCTACACCACCTTGAAGATGTCGCGCTCGGACTGGGGCTTCACCGATTCGGCCAAGCGCAACTACGCCGCCGTCGACCTGTTCCTGGAGCATCCGTTCGATCAGAAGTGGTACGGCCGCGTCGACTACACCTGGTCGCACAGCTACGGCAACACCGAAGGCCAGGTGAAGTCGGACATCGGCCAGACCGACGTGTCCAAGACCCAGGACTGGGATTCGGCGCCGCTGATGTACTACGCGGGCGGCGATCTGGCCAACGATCGCCGGCACCAGCTGAAGGCCTTCGGCGCCTATCAATTCACGCCGGAGTGGATGGTGTCGGCCACGCTGAAGGTCGCTTCGGGCATGCCGAAGTCCTGCCTGGGCTACTTCGGCAGCGACGAATCGGATCCGATCAGCTACGGCTCGGCGTACCACTACTGCGGCGGCAGCCCGTCCAGCCCGGGCCAATCCGGTCGCCTGCCCTGGACCAAGCTGGTGGACCTGGGCGTGACCTATCGGCCGGCCTTTGCCGACCACAAGCTGGCGTTCGGGCTGCAGGCGTTCAACGTGTTCAACGAGCGCAAGCCGGTGCAGATCGACGCGACCTACGAAACCGACCCCTACACCGTGTCCAACACCTATGGGATCGGCACCTACTACACCCAGCCGCGTTACGTGCGCCTGTCGGCGTCCTACGACTTCTGACCATCCGCGGCGGGACGTCCGCCCAGGACGTTCCGCCGCAACGCAGCGCCTCTCTCTCCTGCCCCGGCTCCGCCGGGGCTTTTTTTGCGCGTGGCGCCGGCAGGCATCGCCGGCAATGCCTCAGCGGCCCAGCAGCGCCATTGCCGCATTGTGCCCGGGCGCGCCGGTCACGCCGCCGCCCGGATGGGTGCCGGAGCCGCACAGGTAGAGGCCGGGGATCGCGCCGCGGTAGTCGGCCTGGCCGAGCATCGGGCGCGCGCTGAACAGTTGGTTGAGACTCAGCGCGCCGTGGAAGATGTCGCCGCCGATCAGGCCGAAGGTGCGCTCCAGGTCCAGCGGGGTCAGCGCCTGCCGGCCCAGCACCGAGTCAGCGAAGCCCGGCGCATAGCGCTCGACCGTGGCGATCATCAGCGCGGCGACCTCGTCGCGGTGCGCGTCCCAGCTGCGCCCGTCCGCCAGCTGCGGCGCCACGTGCTGGCAGAACAGGCTGGCCACGTGCTGGCCGGGCGGCGCCAGCGAATCGTCCAGGGTGCTCGGGATCAGCAGCTCCACGATCGGTTCGCGCGACCAGCCGTGTGTGCGCGCATCGCGGTAGGCGCGGTCCATGTAGTCCAGGCTCGGCGCCAGGATGATGCCGGCGGTGAGGTGGTCGCCCGGCCCCGGCAGCGCGCGGAAGTCGGGCAGCCGCGCCAGCGCCACGTTCATCCGGAACGTGCCCGAGCCGCAGCGCCACTGCGCCATGCGCTCGCGGGTGGCGGCGGGCACCTGCGCCGGGTCGAGCAGGCGCTCGTACAGCAGCTTGGGATTGACGTTGGCGACGACGCGGCGCGCATGCAGGCGTTCGCCGTGTTCGGTGACCACGCCGACCGCGCGCCCGTCCTCGACCAGGATCTCGCGCACGCCGGCGTCGATGCGGATCTGCGCGCCTGCGGCGAGCGCGGCCTTGGCCATCGCCTGGGTGATCGCGCCCATGCCGCCGAGCGCATGGCCCCACGCGCCCTTGACCCCGTTGCTCTCGCCGAACACGTGATGCAGCAGCACGTAGGCCGAACCCGGCGTATACGGGCTGGCGTAGTTGCCGACGATGCCGTCGAAGCCGAACAAGGCCTTGACCGGGTCGCTCTCGAACCAGCGCTCCAGGTACTCGGCGGCGGAGATGGTGAACAGGTCCAGCAGTTCCTGGCGCAGGCCGGGGTCCAGCGCATGCAGGCGGCGGCCCAGGCGGCCGGCGCGCAGCAGCTCCGGCAGCGCCTGCACCCAGCCGCCATCGGTGACGTTCGGCGGCGGCTGCAGCGCCAGCGCGCGCAGCACGTCGGCGATGCGCTCCAGCCGCGCCTCGTAGGCCGGCAGGCGTTCGGCGTCGCGCGGCGAGAACTTGGCCACCTGCGCCTGGGTGATGCCGGCGCCGGCCAGCAGGTAACGGTCGTCGGGCAGCGGCACGAAGTTGTTGCAGCGGCGCGGCACGATGCGCAGGCCGTGCGCGGCCAGGTCCAGATCGGCGATCACCTTCGGCTGCAGCAGCGACACCGTGTAGGAAGCCACCGAATTGCGGAAGCCCGGATGGAATTCCTCGGTGACCGCGGCGCCGCCGACCACGCCGCGCCGCTCCAGCACGGTGACCTTCCAGCCGGCGCGCGCCAGGTAGGCGGCGCAGACCAGGCCGTTGTGGCCGGCGCCGACGATCAGGGCATCGCAGGACGGTTCGCGCTTCATCGTGGCGATCATACCGGGCCGCCGGCCCCGCGCCGGCCGGCCGCGGCGCCCGGCCCATGACCTTCGACACCCCTGAAACCCCGGGCAGCGGCGTAAAGTCTCGCCACGGCCCGTCGGGCCATTCCGTATCCACGCTGGCTTGGAGTCTCCTTGTGACCTTTCGCAATCCCCAGATGCTGCTGTTGACCCTGGCCGTGAGCGCCGCGCTGAGCGGCTGCAACAAGCCCGACGCGGCAGCGCCCACCGCCGACACCGCCAAGACCGAGGCCGCCGCACCGGCACCGGCCGCGGCGCCGGCCGAACTGAAGCTCGACGCCAGCAAGCTGCCGGCCTACAACGCGTTCAGCGCCAACGACCTGGACCCGGCCAAGGACGCCTGCAGCGATTTCGCCGGCTACGTCAACGGCAAGTGGCTGGCCGCCAACGAGATCCCCAAGGACCGCAGCAGCTGGGGCGCGTTCTCGATCCTGGACGAGCGCTCGGTCGCCGTGCAGCACCAGCTGGCCGAGCAGGCCGCCGCTGCGGCCAACGCGCAAGGCGTGGACAAGATCGTCGGCGATTTCTGGTCCTCGGGCATGGACGAAGCCAAGGTCAACGCGCAGGGCATCGAGCCGCTGAAGGCCGACCTGGCCGCGATCGACGGCCTCAAGGACGGCCCGGCAGTGGCCGAGTACCTGCGCCAGAGCGCGGCCAAGGGCGAGAACGGCCTGTTCGGCTTCGGCGCCGAGGCCGACTTCAAGAACTCCTCGATGAACATGGCCTACGCGATGCAGGGCGGCCTGGGCCTGCCCGACCGCGGCTACTACTTCGATGCCGACAAGAAGGACAAGCTCGACGCCTATCAGGCGCACGTGGCCAAGGTGCTGGAGCTGTCCGGGGTGCCGGCCGCCGATGCGGCCAAGCAGGCCAAGGACGTGGTGGCGCTGGAAACGCGCCTGGCCAAGGTCTCCAAGTCCAGCGAGCAGCTGTCGCGCGACGCCGAGCTGTCCTACAACCCGGTGACCCCGGCCGACGCCGACAAGCTGGCGCCGAACTTCCCGTGGACCAAGTTCTTCGAATCGCAGGGCGTGGCGGTGCCGGAGAAGTTCTCGCTGGCGATCCCCGCGTTCCACCAGGAAGTGAGCAAGGCGCTGGGCGACACCGATCCGTCGGTGTGGCGCGCCTACCTGCGCTTCCACACCGTGGACAGCGCCTCGCCGTACCTAAGCGATGCGTTCGCGCAGGAGAACTTCGCGTTCTACGGCAAGGAACTCAACGGCCAGGCCGAGATGAAGCCGCGCTGGAAGCGCGTGCTGGGCAGCATCGAGGACGGCGCCGGCGAGGCGATGGGCCAGATGTACGTCAAGGTGGCCTTCTCGGCCGACGCCAAGACCAAGATGCAGCAGTTGGTGGACAACCTGCGCCAGGCGCTGAAGGCGCGCATCGAGAACGTCACCTGGATGAGCCCGGAGACCAAGGCCAAGGCCATCGCCAAGTGGGAGACCTTCACCCCGAAGATCGGCTACCCGGACAAGTGGCGCGACTACAGCGGCCTGAGCACCCAGCGCGACAGCTACCTGGACAACGTGCGCGCGGCCACCGCGTTCAACTACAAGTACAACCTGGGCAAGATCGGCAAGCCGGTGGACAAGACCGAATGGGGCATGACCCCGCAGACGGTCAACGCCTACTACAACCCGCTGCAGAACGAGATCGTGTTCCCGGCCGCGATCCTGCAGCCGCCGTTCTTCGATCCCAACGCCGACGACGCGTTCAACTACGGCGGCATCGGCGCGGTGATCGGCCACGAGATGACCCACGGCTACGACGACCAGGGCGCGCGCTTCGGGCCGACCGGCAACTTCGAGAACTGGTGGACGCCGGCCGACGCCAAGAACTTCGCCGCGCTCACCGGCAAGCTGGTCAAGCAGTTCGACGAGTACAAGGTCGACGGCAAGCCGGTCAACGGCAAGCTGACCCTGGGCGAGAACATCGCCGACCTGGGCGGCCTGTCCACCGCCTACGACGCGCTGAAGAAGGCCACCGAGGGCAAGGACGATCCGAAGGTCGGCGGCATGACCCGCGACCAGAACTTCTTCCTCAACTGGGCCACCGTGTGGCGCACCAAGTACACCCCGCAGAACGCGGCGGTGCGCCTGACCACCGACCCGCACGCCCCGGCGCAGTTCCGCGCGATGGGCGCGCCGTCGAACCTGCCGGCCTTCGCCGCCGCGTTCCAGTGCAAGGCCGGGTCGCCGATGGTGCGCGCCGGCGACAAGCAGGTCGTGATCTGGTAAGCGCGGCATCCGCTGCAATGCGAAAAGGCCCGGCATGTCCGGGCCTTTTCTTTGCGCGCGGCACGCGGATCGGTCGGCGGCGGCGCAGCGGCGCCGGCCGCGCGCCCGCCCGGCGCACGCCCGCGCATCCATCTGAACAGGTTGGGGAAAGCCGCGCCGCAGCATGGACACAGCTGCGGGCCGCAGCTTGTTAAACTCCGCCGACTTTAATCCTGACCGGATTCGCTCCCGATGCTCAATGCCCGTCCGCTTGCCCTCGCTGTCGCCCTCGGCCTGATCGCCCTGGCGTCCACCGCCGATGCCGCGCCCAAGAAGAAGCGCGCCGCCGCCAAGGCGCCCGTCGTCAGCGCCGCCTGCACCGATTTCTACGACTACGCCAACGCCGATTGGCTGAAGAGCAACCCGCTGCCGCAGACCGGCGCGGTCACCGCGCTGGGCCAGCTGTCGGCGCGCGCGCAGCAACAGCAGCGCGACCTGCTCGATGCGTCGATGCAGTCGCCGCAGAACGACGTGCAGAAGGCGCTGGGCGATTTCTGGGCCAGCGGCCTGGACGAAGCGGCGGTGGAGAAGGACGGGTCCACCCCGATCGCGCCGCTGCTGAGCCGCATCGACGCGATCAAGAAGGCCAAGGACGTGCCGGCCTCGATCGCCGCGCTGCACCAGATCGGCATCCCGGTGGCGTTCAACTTCGGCGCCGACGTCGACCTGAAGGCGCTGGACCGCCACATCGGCTACTTCATGCAGGGCGGCATGGGCCTGCCCGACCCGGCCTTCTACACCCGCAGCGACGCCGACACGGTGGCGCTGATGGGCCGCTACCGCGCCTACGTCAAGCAGATCCTGACCCTGACCGGCACCCCGGCGGCCAAGCTCGAGGCCGATGCCCAGTCGGTGCTGCAGATCGAGACCGCGCTGGCGCGCAGCGCCAAGTCGCTGGCCGGCATCAACAACCCGTTCAACAACTACGCGCCGATCTCCACCAAGGAGTTGAACAAGCAGTACCGCAACCTGCAGCTGGACGCGTTCCTGAAGGCGCAGGGCGTCAACGACGACCTGGTGTCGCTGGCCGATCCGGAAATGTTCAAGCAGCTCGACGGCATGATCGTCAGCATCAAGCCCGAGCAGTGGAAGGCCTACCTGCGCTGGCGCGTCGGCGATGCGATGGCGCCGTACCTGTCCAAGAGCTTCCGCGACGCCAGCTTCGAGTTCCGCGGCCGCGTGCTGGAAGGCCAGGCGCTGCCGCCGCAGCGCTGGGCGCAGGTGCTGGATGCGATCAACGTCGCCGCCGGCCCGATGCTGGGCCGCGAGTACGTCGGCCGCTATCTCAACGCCGACACCCGCCGCCAGGCCGAGAGCATCGCCGACCAGGTGCGCGACACCCAGATCGCCGCGCTCAAGCGCACCACCTGGCTGAGCGAGCCGGCGCGCGCCGAAGCGCAGGCCAAGCTCGCCGCGCTGAAGATCGAAGTCGGCGCGCCGCGCCGCGACCTGGACTACAGCGTGCAGCCGATGGGCCGCGGCAGCTTCGGCGGCAACATGCTGATCGCGTCCACCTGGCGCCACCGCGAGGAAATGAAGCGCATCGGCAAGGGCAACGCCGACCGCCGCTGGGACGTGCTGCCGCAGCAGCCGGCGCTGACCTACGACCTGGCGCAGAACCGCCTGATCGTCACCGCCGCGGTGCTGCAGCCGCCGGTGTTCGTCGCCGGCGGCGACGCCGCCGCGCTGTACGGCGGCTACGGCGCACTGGTCGCGCACGAGCTGATCGGCGCGATCGACAGCAAGGGCAGCCTGGTCGACGCCAAGGGCGAGCTGCGCGGCTGGTGGACCCCGGAAGACAAGAGCGCATGGAACGCGCTGGCCGCGCGCGCCGCGGCGCAGTACGGCGCCTACGATTTCCCCGGCGTGAAAGGCGCCAAGGTCAACGGCCAGCTGACCCAGGAAGAGGACCTGACCGACATCGGCAGCGTCGAGCTGGCCTGGCAGGCCTACGCCGCGGCCCAGCCCGCCGCCGGCGATGCCGGCAAGCAGGCGTTCTACAAGGCCTGGGCCGGCCTGTGGGCGCAGCAGCTGTCGCCGAACGAAGCGGTGCAGCGCGTCACCGCCGACGTGCACGCGCCGGGTCGCTGGCGCGCCAACGGCCCGCTGGCCAACCTGCCGTCCTTCGCCGCCGCCTTCACCTGCAAGGCCGGCCAGCCGATGGTGCGCAGCGACGCCGAGCAGATCCGCCTCTGGCCGTGATCGCGATTCGCTAGGCAGTGCATGCACGACGGCGCGGGCAACCGCGCCGTCGTCGCATCTGCCCGGCGCCATCGGGCGGAGACGGCCGCGGCGATCCGCGCCGTCGATGCAACATGCCCGGGCGTGCGCCGGAAAATCCCCGGCCGCGCCGGCCCCGGCCCCGCCATTGCATCACTACTCGCGGCCGTTGCGCAGACGCCGCCGCTGCGTCCCGGCATTCATGGCGTCAACAGCAGCGCGCCCTGCACCGCGCCGGCTTCCAGCAGGCGATGCGCCTTCGCGGCGTCCTCCAGCGGCAGCCGGTCGGCGATGGCGACCCGCAGGCCCGCCCGCAACCGTGCCAGCGCGGCGTCGGCGGCGATGCGGTAGTGGCGCACGTCGCCGGTGAAGCCCAGGATGCTCGGACGTTCCAGCAGCACGCCGCGCGCCTGCGCCGCGGCCAATGCCTCGCCCGGCGCGCCGTCGCCGGACACGGCACCGATACTGATCGCCATGCCGCCGCTGCGGGTCGCCTCGATGCTGCGCAGCACGTGCTGGCCGCCGATCCCGTCGATCACCACGTCGGCGCCTTCGCCATCGGTGAGCGCGCGCACCGCGGCGACAACATCCTCGTTGCGGTAGTCGAGCGCATGGTCCAGTCCGTGCGCTTGCGCCAGCGCCGCCTTGGCGTCGCTGCTGACCGTACCGATCACGCGCGCGCCGAGGCCTTTGGCCCATTGCGTCAGCAGCAGGCCGAGTCCTCCGGCCGCCGCATGCACCAGCACGGTCTGGCCGCGGCGCAGGCGCGCATAGTGCTCCAGCAACAGATAACTGGTCATGCTGCGCAACATGCCGGCGCCGGCCTGCTCCAGCGAGACCTCGTCCGGCAGGACGATCGCGCGCGCCGCGTCCAGATCGACGTGCTCGGCATAGCCGCCGCCGCTGCGGGCCACCCACGCCACGCGCTGCCCGACCTGCAGCGTCGCCACGCGCGCGCCGGCCGCTTCGATCACCCCGCTGCCTTCGACGCCGGGGATGCCCGGCAACGGCAAGGGATAGCGCCCCTGGCGGTGGTAGACATCCACGTAGTTGACGCCGGCGACCTGCTGGCGCACGCGCACCGCGGTGTCCGCCAGCGGTGCCAGCACCCGCACCGCCGGTTGCAGCTGCGTGGCATCGCCGTAGCGGGAAAGCTGGATGAGGCGCGAGGTGGCGGCGGGTGCCGGCAGGATCATGGCGTGCTCCGTCTGTGGAAGCCCAGGGTAAATCCGTGCAGAATCGAACGTAATTCCCCATTCGCGCCCAACCACTGTGCAAAAATCGTCGGATGCCGTGCCTGGCCTCGAGCACCTGGCCTGGGACGACGTGCGCTATTTCCTGTCCCTGGCGCGCAGCGGCAGCCTGTCGGCCGCGGCGCGCGCGCTGGCGGTGGAACATTCGACCGTGGCACGGCGCATCGGCGCGCTGGAAGCCGCCGTCCGCTTGCGGCTGTTCGACCGCCTGCCGCGCGGCTGGCAGCTGACCGATGAAGGCAGGGCCCTGCTGGAGGCGGCCGAACGCATCGAACTGGAAGCGCACGCCTTCGGCCGCGCCATCCAGGGCATGACCTCGATGCGCGGCAAGGTACGCCTGTCGGCGCCGCCGGCCTTGTCCAGCCAGTTGCTGATGCCGCTGATGGCGCAGAAGTACGCGCAGTGGGAAGGCATCCAGCTGGACCTGGTCGGCGAGATCCGCACCGCCAACCTGCAGCGGCGCGACGCCGACCTGGCGCTGCGCCTGTCGCGCTCGGAAGAACCCGGCCTGGTCGCGCGCCGTCTAGGCCGCTTGGGCTACGGTCTGTACGGCAGCAAGGCGTGGAAACGCGTCGCGCGCGCGCAGCGGCGCTACATCGGCTATGGCGATGCGCTGCACAGCGGCCCGCATCGCACTTGGCTGGCGCAATGCGCCGGCGATGCGCCCCATGCGCTGGTCGCCAGCGATTTCTCCATCCTGCAGCAAGCCTGCCGGTCGGGCCTGGGGCTCACCATCCTGCCGCACTTCATGGCCCGCAACGACGCCGCGCTGCACGAGTTCGACAGCGGCCTGGATCCCATGCAACGCGATCTGTGGCTGACCGTGCACCCGGACCTGCGCCGCTCGCCGCGCGTGCAGCGCATCGCCGAACTGCTGGCGCAGATCGTGCACGAGCAGGCCGAACTGCTCGGCTAGCCGACCCAGGCACCGATCCGCGATCGGCCGGCCAGCGCCGTCGGCGCGGTGCCCGTCGCGGCCACCCTCAGCGCACGATCCGCGGCCGCGGCGGCTTGCGCTTGCCGAACGGCGGCTGCCCGCGCCAGTAGCGGATCAGCAGCCAGCCGAACAGCATGCCGCCCAGGTGCGCGAAATGCGCCACGCCCGGCTGCCAGCCGGTGAAGCCCATCACCAGTTCCAGCGCGCCGAACACGATCACGAAGGTGCGCGCCTTCATCGGGATCGGCGGGAACAGCAGCATCACCCGCTGGTTCGGGAACAGCATGCCGAATGCCAGCAACAGGCCGAAGATGCCGCCGGAGGCGCCCAGGGTCGGGTACGGATCGCCGCCGTTGCTCACCGTCCACCAGCCCACCAGCAGCTGGCACAGGCCGGCGCCGGCCACGCACACCAGGTAATAGGTCAAAAAGCGCTTGTTGCCCCAGGTCTGCTCCAGCGGCCCGCCGAACATGTACAGCGCCAGCATGTTGAACAGCAGGTGCGAAAAGCTGCCGTGCAGGAAGCCGTAGGTCAGCAGCTGCCAGATCTGGAAGTTCTGCCCCGGCGAGAACGCGTCGAAGTCGCTGAGCGGCCACAGCACGAACGGCGCGAAGGTGTCGTCGCCCAGCAGCAGCTGCAGCAGGAACACCGCCACATTGCCGATCAGCAGGGCTTGGGTAACAGGCGGAAGTCTGGGAAACATGGTCGTGTCCGTGGCAACTGCCGACCATCATAGCCGCTCGCTATTGCGGCCCCCATAACGCCGCGTCGAGGTCGCGCGCCGGCGTTGGGGCGCGCTTCACCCGCCCGCCCTGCACCGCCACGCCTTCGGCGCGCAGCCGCTGGCATTGCTCGCGAAAGCCGTGGGAGCCTTCGGGGAAGGCGATGCGTCCGTCGCTGCGCAACACCCGGTGCCAGGGCAGCGCCGCATCGCTGTTGCCGCCGAGCACGCGTGCGACCAGGCGCGCGCGGCCGGGCAGCCCGGCCAGCATCGCCACTTCGCCGTAGCCGCGCACCTGGCCGGCCGGGATCGCGCGGATCGTCGCCAGGATCCGCGCCTGGGCCGCCGCCGCGGTCTCGGCCGCCGGCGCCGGGCGCCGCCCGCTCATGCCGGCAGCGTCCGTGCCGGCCGCGACACCGCCAGCACCCCGCCCAGCACCAGCAGCGTGCCGGCGATCTGCCACGGCCCCATCGCCTCGCCCAGCAACAGCACGCTGAGCACGATGGTCGAGACCGGACCGAGCATGCCGATCTGCGACGCCAGGCCCGAACCGATCCGCCGCACCGCCAGCATCGTCGCGAGCACCGGCACCGCCGTGCACAAGGTGCCGTTGAGCAGCGACAGCGCGTACACCGGCGTGGGCAGCAGCAGCGCGTGCAGCGGCCGCAGCAGCAGGAACTGGGCGATGCACAGCACGCAGGCGACCAGGCTGGCATAGGCGGTCAGCCGCACCGCGCCGATCCGCGCCACCATCTGCCCGCTGCCGACCAGGTACAGCGCATAGGCCAGCGCGCTGCCGAACACCAGCAGGCTGCCCCAGGCGGTGCGCGCGCCGCCGACCTGCAGGTCGTGGCCGAAGGCGAGCAGCACGCCGAGATAGCTCAGCGCCAGCGCCCACAGCTGGCGGCGCTGCGGCCGGCGCCGGAACGCCAGCACGCCGATCAACAGCACCAGGGTCGGGGTCAGGTACAGGATCAGCCGCTCCAGCGTGGCGGTGATGTAGGCCAGGCCGAGGAAATCCAGGTAGCTGGCCAGGTAGTAGCCGAGCACGCCGAGCGCACCGATGCGCCAGCGGTCGCCGCGCTGCAGCGGCGGCGCCCGGCGCGCGGCCCACAGCGCCATCGCCGCGAAGCACGGCAGCGCCACCAGCATGCGCAGCGCCAGCAGGGTCACCGCGTCCACGCCGTAGCGATAGCCGAGCTTGACGATGATCGCCTTGCCGGAAAACGCGATCGCGCCGGCGGCGGCGAGCAGCACGCCGCCCAGGTCGGCAGGCGCGGCCGGCAGCGCAGCGGCAGTCGGGCGCCCGGACGCGTTCATCGCGGACCGGCGCCGGGGCGGAAACAGAGATCGTGCATGTGCCCATTCTACGGCCGCCGCGCGCGATGCCCAGCGCCGGCGGCGCTGGCGCACCGAACAGACGCGACCACCGCGAGCACAGGCGGGCGACGCGACACGGTGCATGGATACCGCACAGACGTCGAACAGCCCGACGCCGGAATGCTGTTGCCGCGCCTCACGCCGCGCCGCGCCGCAGCCAACCGCAGCGCGTCGTCGCGCGCCTCAGCGCATCAGCACCACTTCCTCGGCCGAGGTCGGATGGATCGCCACCGTGTCCTCGAGCTGGCGCTTGGTCACGCCCAGCTTCAGCGCCACCGCGAAGCCCTGCAGGATCTCGTCGGCGCCGTCGCCGAGCAGATGGAAACCGACCACCCGCTCCTCCTCGCCGACGCAGACCAGCTTGAACAGGCTGCGCTGCGGCGAAGCGGCCAGGGCATGCAGCATCGGCCGGAAATTGCTGCGATAGACCGTCACCGCCTCGCCGTAGCATGCGCGCGCCTGTTCCTCGCCCAACCCGACCTGGCCCAGCGGCGGATGCGAGAACACCACGCTGGGCACGTTGTCGTAGTCAAGCCGCGCCTGCGGCCGGTCGCCGAACAGGCGATCCATCAGCTTGCGCCCGGCCGCGATCGCCACCGGGGTCAAGCCGACCTTGCCGGCCACGTCGCCGATCGCGTACAGCCCCGGCACGTCGGTGTTCTGGTAGTCGTCGACCACGATCTCGTTCTTGTCGCCGATGCGCACGCCCAGCGCTTCCAGGCCGATGTCGCGGCTGTTCGGACGCCGCCCGATCGCGAAGAACACCTGGTCGACCGCCTCGCCCGGTTGCCCGTCGCCGTCGTGCAACTGCAGGCCCTGCTCGCCGCGGCGCAAGGCCGTGGCGCGATAGCCGAAATGCAGGCGCACGCCCTGGTGGCGCAGGTTCTCGGCGAGCTGCCGCGCCAGTTCCGCGTCGAAGCGCTCCAGCAGGCGCTCGCCCTGCACGTACAGCTCGACGCGGCTGCCCAGCGCCTGCAGCAGGCCCGCCAGCTCCACCGCGATGTAGCCGCCGCCGACGATCGCCACCCGCGCCGGCGCCTCGCACAGGTTGAAGAAATCGTCCGACACCAGGCCCAGTTCGGCGCCCTCGATCGGCGGCCGCAACGCATGCGCGCCGGTGGCGATCACCACATGGCGGGCGCTGACCCGCACGCCATCGCCGCACTCCACGGTGTGCGCATCCAGCAAGCGGCCGCGCTGCGGAATCAGCACCACGCCGTCGGCGTCCAGGCGCCGCCGGTAGCTGCCGTGGATGTTGCCGATATAGCCCTGGCGATGCGCCACCAGTTGCGGCCACGACAGCGTCGAATCGGGAATGTCGAAGCCGATGGCGCGCGCCAGGTCGATGCGCCCGACCAGGTCGGCCGCCAGCCACATCGCCTTCTTCGGCACGCAGCCGATGTTGACGCAGGTACCGCCGAGTTCGTTCGGCTCCAGGATCGCCGCGCGCGCACCGAGGCCGGCGGCGCGGAACGCGGTGGCCAAACCGCCGGAACCGCCGCCGAGCACCAGCAGGTCGTAGTCGTACGCCGCCTCGCTCACTGGAAACGCTCCACGCGGTACGGCGTGGGGTCGATCGCGGGCGCTTGCCCGCACATCAGGTCGGCCATCAGTTGTCCTGTCGCGCTGCTCATGCTGATCCCGAGCATGCCATGGCCGGCCGCCAGCCAGACGTGAGGATGCCGCGGCGAACGCCCCAGCGCGGGCAGGTCGTCCCAGGTCATCGGCCGCCAGCCGTACCAGCGCTCGCGCAGCTGCGGGCCTTCCGGCTCGTGCAGGTAGTGCCGCGCGGCGCGTTGCAGGGCGGCCAGGCGCACCTCGTTCAAGCGCGTGTCGTGGCCGGAGAATTCCATGGTGCTGCCGAGACGGAAACCGCTGCCCCAGGTGGTGACACAGACCTGCGGATCCTTCAGCACCACCGGCCGCGTCGGCGCCAGCGTCGGCCGCGTATAGGTGATCGAATAGCCCTTGCCCGCCTGGATCGGCAGGCGCAGTCCGAGCATCGCGGCCAGTGCAGGCGACCACGGCCCGGCCGCCAGCACCAGTTCGCGCGCGCGCCGCGGGCCGTGCGCGGTGTCCACGCGCACGCCGTCGCTGCCCGGCTGTAGCGCCTGCACGCGGCAGTGCTCCTCGATCGTCGCGCCGCGCGCGCGCAGCACGCGCGCCAGCTCGGCGGTGTAGCGGTCCGGCCGCAGGTGCGCATCGCCGGGAAAATGCACCGCGCCCACTACTACGTCGCGGAACGCCGGCTGCTGGCGCAGGTAATCGGCGCCATCGATCACCCGGGTGCGGATGCCGAGCCGCTCCAGCGCCACGCATTCTTCGGCGTAGTGCTCGAAATTGCGCCGGTCGCCGAACACGTAGTCCAGCCCGTCCGCGCCGAATTCGCAGTCCAGCGCATAGCGCTCGATCCAGGCGACCAGGCGCGTGCGCGCGTCGCCGAGCAGCGCCGCGCGCGCCTGCGCGCTGGCCAGCCAGTCGTGCGCATTGCAGCGCGCGCGGAAGCGCAGCAGCCACTGCCATAGCCCCGGATCCAGGCGCGGACGGATGTACAGCGGCGCATCCGGGCGCAGCATCCAGCGCAGCGCACGCCGCGGCACCCCGGGCGCCGCCAGCGGCGGCGCGTGGCTGGGGGTGATGGTGCCGCAGTTGCCGTGCGAGGTGGCGCCGCCGACCGCGCCTGCGTCCACGATCCGCACCTGGCGGCCGGCCTCCAGCAATGCCAGGCCGGTGGCCAGCCCGATCGCGCCGGCGCCGACGATCAGTACATCGTCCTGGGGCGTAGTCACCGCGGCCCGCCTAGGACGCGTCGCGCCGGCGCAGCGGCTGCCAGCGCAGGTAGCTCGCGCAGCGCCACAGCCATTCCGCCGGGCCGAAGCGGAAATGGCGCAGCCACAGCTGCGACAGCGCCACCTGCAGCGCGAACAGCGCGAACGCGAACGGAATCTGCCAGGCGCGCGGCAAGCGTTCGAAATAGCCCAGCCCGTAGCCGTAGAACAGCGTGGTGCACAGCAGCGACTGCAGCAGGTAATTGCTCAGCGCCATGCGCCCGGCCGGCGCCAGCCAGCGCAGCGCGTGCGCGAAGCGCAGCACCCAGGCCGCATAGCCCAGCGCCATCATGCCGCTGGCCACGGTGGCCAGGGCGAACGCGCTGGCCAGGCGCAGGTCCAGGCGCGCCGGATCCATCCACGGCTCCAGCCGGAAACTCAGCAGCATCAGCGCCATGCCCGCCGGCAGCACGACCCAGCGCAGCGCCGCCAGCAGGCGCGGGCGCTGCTGTGGCTGCTGCGCCAGGCCGCTGCGCACGCACCATGCGCCGAGCAGGAACATGCCGAAGATGGTCGGCGCGTTGAACACCAGCAGGCCCAGCGCATCGACCAGGTCGCGCAGGCGCTGCGCGGTGGCCTGCGCGTAGCTGCCGTGGCCGAACACCTGGCGCTGCTGGGCCAGTTCGGCCGCGGCGCGCTGCGCCTGCACGGCCATGTCCTGCCGCCACTGCATCGCGCCATGCGGGTCGGCCTGCGCCGCCGAGCCGATCGCGCCGGTCAGCAGCGACAGCAGCGGCGAGCACAGGTAGACCGCCAGCGCCATCCACGGCAGCCACCGGGTCGGCGCTTCGCGGAAGGCGAGCAGCATGAACGCCAACAGCGCGTAGCTGACCAGGATATCGCCGGACCACAGCAGCAGCGCATGCAGCACGCCGATCAGCAGCAGCGCCGCGCTGCGGCGCACGAAGAAGCCGCCGAACTCGCGCCGCACCGCGTCGGCGCGCTGCGCCATCACCGCGAAGCCCATGCCGAACAGCAACGAGAACAAGGTGTAGAACTTGCCCTGCACCAGCAGGTAGACCGCCGCGTCGGCGATGCGGTCGGCGCCGTGCAGCAGCGGATCCAGCCCGGTCATCGCTGCGTCGAGCGGGCCGACGAAGCCCTCGATGTTCATCAGCAGGATGCCGAGCAGGGCGAAACCGCGCAGCACGTCCAGGGCGACGATGCGTTCGGCCGGCGCGACGGGCTGCAGCACGGGAGCGGAAGAAGCCAAGGCGTGGCACCGGGCGAAAGAGCGGCGATTATCCATCGCCGCGGCGCGCGTGCGCCAAGGCGCATGCGCGAAGTGCGCGGCGGCGGGGCGCAACTCGGCGCTGCCCGATCGGGCAGCGGCCGCGGCGCAACGCACGCCGGCGCGGTGGCGCGTGCGGATCCGGCGAGCCGGCTCCGCGCGGCGCCCGGTCAGTGGTGGTGACCGCCCTCGCCGTGCACGTGGCCGTGCTCGATCTCTTCCGGCTTGGCCTCGCGCACCTCGATGATCTCCACGTCGAAATGCAGGTCCTTGCCCGCCATCGGATGGTTGAGGTCGACGTCGACCACGCTCATGCCGACCTTCTGCACGGTCACCGCGCGCGGGCCGAAGTTGGTCTGCAACACCACCTGGCTGCCCGGCTGCAGCTTGGTCGCGCCGAAATGCTTCTTCGGCACGCGCTGGGTCAGGCCCTCGCGGTACTCGCCGTAGGCGTCCTTGGCGGCCACGTCGACGCCGAAGCTCTCGCCGGCTTCCTTGTCCAGCATCGCGTTCTCCAGGCCCGGGATGATGTTGCCGTGGCCGATCAGGATCACCAGCGGATCGCGGTCCTTGGACGTCTCGATCGGCGCTTGGCCGGCTTCGGAGACGGTGTAGTGGAAACGGACGACGCGGTCTTTTTCGATCTTCATGTGCAACTCTGCGCTGTGGCTGCCGGGGGCAGACGGTGTGGACGGCTTGTCGGCCGACGGGAGCGCCGCCATGATGGCGGCCATCTGAGGTCGCGCATTATCCCGGCTCCATGCACAACAAGCCAGTTTCAGCGTCCACGCGGCGCCGCCTCGCCTGCTGGGCGGCCCTGCTCTGCATGACCGTGCTGGCCGCCTGCGGGCGCCAGGAAGTGCGCCCGTCGCGGCCGCCGCCGGTGGCGGTGCGCAGCTGGCCGCAGGTAACGCCGGCCGACCCGGCCGCGGCCAACGCGGTGCTGATGCGCGCCCTGGGCCTGGTCGGCACCCCCTACCGCTACGGCGGCAACACCCCCGAATCGGGCTTCGACTGCAGCGGCCTGGTCGCCTACGTCTACCGCGACATGCTCGACCTGCAGCTGCCGCGCACCTCGCGCGAGCTGGCCGCGGTGCAGGGTCCGCGGATCGATCCGCAGCGCCTGAGCACCGGCGACCTGGTGTTCTTCGGCAGCGGCGGCAGCGTCAGCCACGTCGGCATCTATGTCGGCGAGGGCCGCTTCGTGCACGCCCCCAGCACCGGCGGAACGGTCCGCCTGGACTATCTGGACGGGTCGTACTGGCGCGACCACTACACCGGCGCCAAGCGGGTTTTGCACTGAAGTGTGGTTCGGCTCACATTCATAATTACGAAATATTAACGTTATTTGAACTTCCTCTTGCTGTCTACAAGGCATGATCCCCCATCGTTTGAATTTGTGATCGAAGCGTGACGACTGAAGCCAAGACCTCTCCAGGCAAGACCTCCGTCCCCCGCCGGACCGCTTTCCGCCTCATTTGCACCGCCTCGCTCTGCCTCTCGGCCGTTCCGGCCCTGGCCCAGTCGGCTCCCGCCGACACCGTGGTTCCAGAAGCGATCGCGACCGTCGCACCGGCCCAGCCGGCCGCTACCGGCACCCCCAACCCCGCCATGCTGCAGCCCGCGACCGCCAAGCCGGCCGCCGCCGCGCAGGCGCAGGCCCCGGCCCGCAGCAAGGCCGATGCCGCCGCCACCGCCACCCTGGCCGCCCTGCTCCCGCACCTGGCCGCCAACGACACCATTCCGCTGATGGACCGCTCGGCGATGTTCGCCGGCGACATCAGCCGCCTGCTGGCCAACTACGACGTGTCCCAGGCCCCCCTGCGCGAAGGCGTGGTGCCGGGCGGCGACAAGGTCCAGTCGGTGCTCAAGCGCGCCATGGCGCTGCTCGGCACGCCGTACCGCTGGGGCGGCGAGGACACCGAAGGCTTCGATTGCAGCGGCCTGGTCGGCTACGTGTTCCGCACCGCGCTGGGCATCGAGCTGCCGCGCGTGTCGCGCGAGATGGCGCGCGAGGCCAATGCCGAACTGATCAAGGACCGCGACGCGCTGGCCCCCGGCGACCTGGTGTTCTTCGGCCGCAAGGGCCGCGTCGACCACGTCGGCCTGTACGTCGGCGAAGGCCGCTTCCTGCACGCGCCGAGCCGCGGCAAGGACGTGCGCGTGGACACGCTGACCAGCGGCTACTGGAGCGCCAAGTTCCTGCAGGCGCGGCGCGTGGCGATGTAAGCCAGGCGACACGCCGGCAACGAAGAAGGCCGCTGGGAACAGCGGCCTTTTTCGTTGCTGCGGGGCATGCAGGACAGCCGCGCAGGCCGGCGACCGCGCCGCCGGCGCGGCCACGGCCTGCCGACCTCAGGCCTGGTAGTGGGAGATGGTGTCCTCGATCCCCTTGCTCAGCTCCATCACCTTCAGCGCGTACTCGGCCAGGCGGTGGTCCTCCGGCGTGTCCGGCTGCCACGACGGCACCGGGGTCGGCTTGCCTTCGACCCCGTCCAGGGCCACGAACACGATGATGCAGTGGGTGCACAGCCGCGAGTCGCCGCCCATCGGGTCGCGCGCGCGCACGTCGATCGCGAAATGCATGCTGGTGCTGCCGGTGTAGACCAGCTTGGCGGTGACCGTGACCATGTCGCTGATCCGGATCGGCGAGACGAAGCGGATCCCGCCGACCGCCACGGTCACGCTGTAGCGCCCGCTCCAGCCCACCGCCGCGGCGTAGCCGACCTGGTCGATCCACTTCATCACCACCCCGCCGTGGACCTTGCCGCCATAGTTGACGTCGATCGGTTCGGCCAGGAAGCGGAAGGTCAGTTCGCGTTGCGTGCCGCTCATTGGGGCTCCAGGAAAGGAATGGGTTGACGAGTCTGCCACGGCCTCGCGCTTGCCGCGCGGCCAGCGCCGGGATCGTCGAACCCGCTGCCTGCATGGCGGCGATACCGAGCCATGCGGCGCTCCCGATGCGCACCGCATCCCACATCGCAATTGATAACGAATATCATTAACAATACAATGACATCCCGTCGCGGCCCGCCATCGCCCAGGCCACGGCCAGCTGTCCTCCATCCCCACGCCATGCGCGTCCTGCATCCCGCCGTCGCCGGCAAGATGCTGCGGGCGCGCACGCCGCTCTTCCGAGTTCTCCTGCCGCCATGACATTTCCGCCTTCCTCGCTGCGCAGCCTTCCTCTGTGGTCGCTGTGCCTGCTGGCCGCTCCCGCGGTCGCCCAGCAAGCCGCGTCCGCCGATGAGGAACAACTGCAGCGCCTCGACACCGTGTCGGTCACCGGCACCCGCGCCAGCGGCCTCAATCCGCAGACCGTGGAGGCCGGCAGCTTCCGCGGCGCGAACATCCTCGACGTGCCGTCCACGGTCAACGTGGTCACCCGCGAGGCGCTGGACCTGCAGGCCGCCGCCGGCCTCTACGACGCGGTGCGCAACACCGCCGGCGTGACCCGCCAGCAGAACGGCGGCGACACCTGGGACCAGTTGGTGATCCGCGGCATCGCGGTGGAGAACCGCACCAATTACCGGCTCAACGGCTCAATGCCGGTCATGAACTTCTCGCAGGTGCCGCTCGAGGACAAGGAGCGGGTGGAAGTGCTGAAGGGCGCCTCGGCGCTGTACTACGGCTTCACCTCGCCGGCCGGCGTGGTCAACTTCGTCACCAAGCGCGCCGGCGCCACGCCGGTCACCAGCTTCGGCCTGACCCTGGACCAGTACGGCACCGCGGTGGGCAACATCGACGTGGCGCGCCGCCTCGGCGCCGAGCAGCAGATCGGCGTGCGCGTCAACGCCGCCGGCGGCGCGCTCGGCTCGTACCTGGACGGGGTCGACGACGGCAGCCGGCGCTTCCTCTCGGCCGCGCTGGACTGGCGCGTCAGCGAGCGGCTGCTGCTCAAGGGCGACGTCGAATACGACCACCGCCGCGTCACCGAACAGGTCGGCGTGAACCTGCCCACCGCGGTAGGCGGTACGATCACGCTGCCGCATCCGGTCGACCCCACCCGCCTGGTCGGCCCGGACTGGTCGCAGTTCGAGGCGACCACGCGCAACGCGCTGCTGCGCGCCGACTATGCGCTGGCCGACGGCTGGGCGCTGACCGTGGAGGCCGGCCACTCGGAGATGGCGCGCGACCGCCGGCTGGCGATCTTCCGCTTCGCCAACAACGCCGGCGTCGCCAGCGGCGAGGGTTCGATCCGCGGCAACCAGCAGCACCACGTGGTGGATTCGGACCTGCTGCGCGCCGAGCTGTTCGGCAGCTTCGCCACCGGGCCGGTCGAGCACGAGCTGACGGTCGGCGCGAGCCGCACCGACAAGGGCCAGGACCCGATCTACCAGAGCAACTACACCATCGCCTCGCAGAACCTGTATGCCCCGCGGGTCATCACCACGGTCAGCTACGGCGCGCGCCCGACGACCCCCACCACCGCGGCGCTGGACACCGAGGACACCGGCCTGTACCTGGTGGACCGCCTGAAGTTCGGCCCGTCCTGGCAGCTGATCGCCGGCCTGCGCCACTCGCGCTACCGCAGCGACCAGGGCAGTTCGCACTACGAGGCCAACGAGACCACGCCGATGCTGGCCGGCATCTACAAGCTGGGCGAGCGCCTGTCGCTGTACGCGTCCTATGCCGAGGGCCTGGAAGAAGGCGAGGCCGCCCCCACCGGCACCGACAACGAGAACACGCGGCTGGCGCCGGGCATCAGCAAGCAAAAGGAACTGGGCGTACGCTGGCAGGCCCCGCGCGGCACCCTGGTCTCGGCGGCACTGTTCGACATCCGCCGCCCGGGCTACTACACCAACGCCGACAACGTGTTCACCGCCGACGGCGAGCAGCGCTATACCGGCCTCGAGCTGTCCACCCAGGGCCAGCTCACCCGCCAGCTCGGCTGGCAGACCTCGGCGCAGTGGCTGGACCCGCGCTTCGCCCGGATCGGCGCGCAGTACGACGGCAAGCTGCCGGAGAACGCGGCCCGCCGCACCGGCAGCGCGTTCCTGACCTACGCCTTCGACGCGGTGCCCGGGCTGTCGGTCAATGGCGGCGCCTACTACACCGGCCGCCGCCCGGTGAACGACCTCAACCAGGCCTGGCTCGGCGACACCACGCTGTTGAGCCTGGGCGGCCGCTACGTCACGGCGCTGTTCGAGCGGCGCACCAGTTGGCAGCTCAATGTCGACAACCTCGCCGACAAACGCTACTGGGCCGGCGCCGGCACCCGGCTGGCCGCCGGCGCGCCGCGCACGATCAAGTTCACCCTGAAGGTCGACCTGTGAGGCATGGCGGCCTCGCGCTGGCGCTCGCGCTGCTCGCCGCCGCGGGCAGCAACGCCGCCGCCGCATCGCCGGGCGCGGCGGCGGCGTTGCCGGCGCGCGCGGTGGATGCCGCGTTGCCGCGCTATGACCCGCGCGCCGTGCGGATCGACCCGTCGGCGGACTACCTGACCGCCGACGGTGCGGTGCGCATCGCCGGGGCCGAGCACGTGCATGCCATCGTCGAGCGCTTCAACGCGCTGTTCGCGCGCCACCATCCCGGCGTGCGCTTCGCCAGCGAAGGCAAGGGCACCAGCAGCGCGGTCCCGCTGCTGATGTTCGGGCGCACGCTGTTCGGGCCGATGGGGCGTGCGATCAATCCGATCGAGCAAGTGCCCTACCGCAAGATCGTCGGCGCCGATCCGCTCGACATCCGGGTGGCGCATACGGCCGACAGCGGCGCCGACGGCCTGGCCACGACCCTGGCGGTGTACGTGAACCGGCGCAACCCGCTGGCGCAGCTGAGCGTGTCGCAACTGGCGCAGGTGCTGGCCATCGGCAACCCCGGCGGCGACCTCTCGCGCTGGGGCCAACTCGGCCTGCAAGGAGACTGGAGCGCGCGCGCGATCCAGCCCTATGCCACGCCCGAGTACAGCGGGTTCGGCGACGCGCTGCAGCAGCAGGTCCTGCACGGGCGTGCGCTGGCGCCGCGCACCCAGTACGCGTCCGACAGCGCGCGCCTGCTGCAGCGCGTGGCCGCCGATCCGGACGGCATCGCCGTGGCGGCGATCGGACTGGAAGACGCGCAGGTGCGCCAGTTGCCGCTGCTCGGCCTGCACAGCGGACGCGCGCTGACCGGCACGCCGCAGGAGGTGGCGAGCGGCGACTATCCGCTGGGCCGGTGGCTGCACTTCTATGTGCGACGCATGCCCGGCAAGCCGCTGGACCCGCTGGTGAAGGAATACCTGCGGCTGGTGCTGTCGCACGAGGGCCAGGCGATCATCGCCGCGCAGCCGGGCGGCTACCTGCCGCTCAGCGCCGCGCAGGCCCGCCGCGAACGCGAAAAACTCGATTGAACGGCCCGCTTCCCATGATCCCAAGAACGCTGCTGGCGGTCCTGCTGTGCGCCGCCGGTGCCGCCGCGGCCGCCGACGACCCGTCCGCCTACGTGCCGCAACCGGTCGCCGTGCCGGCCGGCGCGTCTTACCTGAACCGCGACGGCGCGGTGACCATCGTCGGCAACGACGGCATGCAGGAGGTGATCGACCAGCTCAATGCGCTGTTCGTCCGCCACCACCCCCAGGTGCGGTTCGCCACCGTGATGCGCGGTTCGTCCACCGGCATGCCGGCGCTTGCCGCCGGGGCCACGCTGTTCGCGCCGCTGACGCGCGACATGTGGCCGGGCGACCGCGCCGCGTTCCGCCAGCTGCACGGCTACGACGCCACCCCGGTGCGCATCGGCTACAACGGCTACGGGCCGCGCCCGCCGTACAAGACCCCGCCGGCGGTCTACGTGCACGCGGACAATCCGCTGGCGGGACTGACCCTGGCGCAGCTCGGCAGGATCTTCACCGACGGACAGGAGGGCGGCGATCTCAACAGCTGGTCGCAGCTGGGGCTGGACGGCGCCTGGGCGGACCGCCGCATCCACGCCTACGGTCTGCGCGACGACGGCGGCTTCGCCACCGGGCTGCGCATCGCGCGCCTGGGTGGACGTCCGTTCGCGCTCAAGTACGAGGCGCTGCCCTCGCGCGAGGCGGTGATCCGTGCGGTCGCCGCCGATCCCTACGGCATCGGCTTGCTCGGCTGGATCGACGCGGCGGCGGTGTCGTCGCAGGTGCGCGTGCTGCCGTTGGCCGCCGCCGCGGGCCAACCCTTGCATGGTCCCGACCACGAATCGGTGCGCCAGGGCCGCTATCCGCTGTCGGCTGCGGTGCAGCTGTATGTCGACCGCGCGCCGCAGCGGCCGCTGGATCCGTTGGCAAAGGAGTACGTGCGGCTGGCGCTGTCGCGCGAAGGCCAGGCGATCCTGAAGGCACAGCGCGACAGCGAAGAAGGATACGTCCCGCTGAGCGAGGACGACCTGCAACGCGAGCGGCGCAAGCTGGAAGCGCTGTAGCGTGCAGGCCGGGGCTTGCGCGCAGACCGGGCGCAGCCTGCATCGCCGCTAACGCGCAGCCAGCCCCGGGTTGTCGCGCTTGCGGATGCACAGCCACGGGAAGAACGGCTGCGGCCGGCGCAGCGCGCGCAGGCAGCGGGCGCGCAGACTGCGCGGATCGAACACCCTGCGCAGCGCGATGCCGTCGAGCGCGGCCCAGGTGTGCTGGTGGTACTGGCCGGCCAGCTCCGCGCAGCCCAGCTCGGTGAAGTAGCGCAGGCTGCGCGCGGCGCTGGCCTGCGCCTGCGCGGCGTCGGCGTAGAACGGACTGTCGATCACGTGCAGTTCGCCGTCGTCCTGCAGCAGGCCGAGCAGGCGTGCGATCAGCGCGCGCGGGTCGGCGAAATACTGGATGCAGGCCGGCAGCACGATCGCGTCGAAGCGCTGCGGCGGCAGCGGCAGGGTGTGGATGTCGCCGGCGACGAAGCTCAGCCGCGGGTTGGCCGCGAACACGCGCGCGGCCTGCGCCAGTTCGGTGCGGTTGACGTCCACGCCGCAGACCTCGCGCTGCAGGCCCTCGGCCAGCCGCTGCGACAGCCAGCCGTTGCCGCAGCCCAGCTCGAGCAGCGGCCCGCTGCCGCCGCGCGCCTGCAGGTGGCGCAGCAGGCGCCGGCACGACTCGGCGCGCACGCGCCACTCGTGGCTGGCGCCCAGCGTCCCGCCGGGATGCGGCAGCGTGCGCACCTGCGCATCGCTGTAGACGCGGCCTTCCTGCTGCCTGACCGCCAGGTACTGGCGCTCGAACGGGTCGGCGGCGAGCGCCTGCTGCACCAGCACCCCGTCGATCGGCGCCAGCCCCGGCAGCCGCTGCAGCTGTTCGCGCAGACGGGTCGCGGGCGCGCTCACCGCGAACTCAACGCAGCTGGCCGGATCCGTCGGCCGGCGGATCTTCCAGGCCGACGTTGCTCGACGCGGCCTCGTACACGGCGCGGTCCAGCAAGCCCGTCTCCTTGGCCACCAGCACCGGCACCAGCATCTGCCCGGTGACGTTGGTCATCGTGCGCATCATGTCCAGGATGCGGTCGATCGCGTACAGGTAGCCGATCACCTCCAGCGGCAGGTTGGCCGCGCTCAGCACCACCGTGGCCATCACCACCGCGGTGCCGGGCACGCCGGCGGTGCCGAAGCTGCCCAGCACCGAGGCGATCAGCACCACGAAGTACTGGTTCGCGGTCAGCGGCACCCCGGTGTACTGGGCGATGAACACCGCGCACAGCGCCGGGAAGATCGCGCCGCAGCCGTCCATCTTGATGCTCGCGCCCAGCGGCACCGCGAACGCGGCGTAGTCCTTGTTGACGCCGAGGTTGTGGGTGATCGAGCGCATCGCCACCGGCATCGCGGCGAAGCTGGAGGAGCTGACGAAGGCCACCTGCATGCCCGGCGCGGCGCCGCGGAAGAACTTCCACGGGTTCAGCCCGTGCGCCAGCAACAGGCCGCTGTAGACCACCAGGATGTGGATCGCGCAGGCCAGGTACAGCGCCAGCACGAAGTTGCCGAACGGCAGCAGCTTCTGGAAGCCGTAGGTGCCGACCAGCGAGGCGATCAGGCCGAAGGTGCCGAGCGGGGTCATCTCCAGCGCGAAGCGGGTGACCTGGATCATGATGTCGCTCATCTGCGCGGTGAGCTGGCGCGCCTGCGCCACGCGCTCGCCGAGCTTGACCATCGCAAAGCCGAGCAGGCCGGCGAAGAAGATCACCGGCAGGATCGAACCGCGCCCGGCCGCCAGCACCGTCTCGCCGGCGGCGTTGGTGCGGGTGCCGATGCCGGTCAGCGCGTAGAACGGGTTGGACGGCACCACGTCCAGCAGCACCTGGATCGGGCTGGGCACGTCGCGCGGCTTCCAGGCGCTGTCCACGCTCAGCCCGAAGTGGCCGGCACCCGGCTGCAGCAGCGTGCCCACGCCCAGGCCGACACCGACCGCCAGCGCGGCGGTGAGCACGAACCACAGGAAGGTGCGCCCGCCCAGCCTGGCCACCGATTGCTGGCCGTGCAGCGAAGAGATCGCGTTGATCACCGCGAAGAACACCAGCGGCACCGCGATCATCTTGATCAGGGTCACGTACAGATCGCCCAGCGGCCCGAACCAGGTGTCCGCCGCCGGCCCAAGCGCCCAGCCGGCCAGCGCACCGAGCACGAAGCCGGCCACCACGCGCTGCCAGAACGGAATGCGCAACCAGGCGGTCACCAATGTCATCGATGCTGTCCAGAAACTTTCGGGGTCCTGCACCATAGCGCAAGCCGGCGCGGGCGACGACGCCATGGCTGGAAAGGCGCGATGTCATCGGCGTGCCTTGTCGCAGCCGGCATAATGCGGAGGATTTCGTGCCCAGGGCCCGTTCCTCGTATGCGCTACCTCGTTCCCGCCTTCGCCGCCGCCTCCACCCTGCTGCTGGCGGCCTGCGCCAGCGCCCCGCGCGCTCCCTCCACCGCCGCCATCGCCCCGATCGCGGTGCCCGCCGTGGCCCACCCCGGCGGCGAGACGCCGGACTGGTGGTACCGCAGCGGCGCGGCCAAGGCGGCCAACAACGGCGCGATGCGCGGCAAGGCCAAGAACGTGATCCTGTTCCTCGGCGACGGCATGAGCCTGACCACGGTCGCCGCCGCGCGCATCCTCGACGGCCAGCGCAAGGGCGCCTCCGGCGAGGAGAACCAGCTGTCGTGGGAGGCGTTCCCGGCCACCGCGCTGAGCAAGACCTACAACACCGACTCGCAGACCCCGGACTCGGCCGGCACCATGACCTCGATCACCACCGGGGTGAAGACCCACATGGGCGCGATCGGCGTCTCCGCCGGCAAGCGCGAGGCCTGCGCCGACAGCCTCGGCAAGCGGCTGCTGACCTGGCTGGAACTGGCCGACAGCGCCGGCCTGAACACCGGCATCGTCACCACCACCCGGCTGACCCACGCCACCCCGGCGGCGACCTATGCGCACACCCCCGAACGCAACTGGGAAAGCGACACCGACCTGCCCGAGAAGGCGGTGGCCGAAGGCTGCCGCGACATCGCCCAGCAGATGGTGAGCGCGCGCTACGGCCGCGGCCCGCAGGTGATGCTGGCCGGCGGCCGCAGCCAGTTCACCACCGTCGAGCAGCGCGACCCGGAATACGACGACAAGGTCGGCCTGCGCCTGGACGGCCGCGACCTGGTCGGCGAATGGCGCCAGCGCCATCCGCAAGGCGCCTACGTGTGGAACCGTGGGCAGCTGGAAGCGGCGCAGGACGCGCCGGCGCTGCTCGGCCTGTTCGAGCCGGACCACATGCAGTTCGACCACGACCGCGAGCAGAGCGCGGCCGGCGACCCGAGCCTGGCCGAGATGACCCGCGCCGCGATCCGCACCCTGTCGCGCGGCAAGGACGGCTACGTGCTGATGGTCGAGGGCGGCCGCATCGACCATGCCCACCACGCCGGCAACGCCTATCGCGCGCTGGACGAGACCATCGCCCTGTCGCAGGCGGTGCAGGCCGCGGCGGAGGCGACCTCGGCCGAGGACACGCTGATCATCGTCACCGCCGACCATTCGCACACGCTGAACTTCGTCGGCTACCCGCAGCGCGGCAACCCGATCCTGGGCAAGGTGCGCGGCACCAGCGGCGAAGACGCCAACACCGGCGAGCTGGCGCTGGACGGCAACGGCCAGCCCTACGCCACGCTCAGCTACGCCAACGGCCCCGGCTACACCGGCGCCAGCAACCAGCAGCCGGCGGGGATCAAGACGTTCCCGCATGCGCCGAGCAGCTTCGAGCCGGTCAAGGGCCGCCCCGACCTGACCCATGTCGATACCGAGCAGCCGGACTTCATGCAGGAAGCGCTGGTGCCGACCAAGGCCGAGACCCATGGCGGCGACGACGTCGGCATCTGGGCGCGCGGCCCCGGCAGCGACGCGTTCCGCGGCAGCCTGGAAGAGAACGTGATCTACCACGTGATCGTGCAGGCCACGCCGAAGCTGCGCGGCCGCCTGTGCCAGGCCGGCACCTGCAATGGCGACGGCGTGCCGGTGCAGTTGCCGAAGCCGGACGCGTTCGTGGCCGACGCCGCTACCGCCACCGCCAAGTGAACCCGGCGCGGCAGCGGCGCGCGACGGTGGCAGGACACGCCGCGGCGCTGGTCGCGCTGGCCGCGCTCGCGGTGGCGCCAGCGGCCTTGGCGCAGGCGCACGGTGCGTGCCGGATCGCCGATCCGAACGCCGACCGCGACATCGTGCCCGGCTGCGGCGTCGGCGCCGACGGGCGCCTGCGGCTGTCGGCGCAGGCTGCGCGGCAGCTGCAGTTCGATGCCGACGGCCTGTCCGTGCTGACCGTCAACGACCAGTTCTACTACGTGCGCGCCGACGGCAGCAGCCTGCCGGTGATCACATGGGACAGCGGCCCGGACTATTTCGCCGAAGGCCTCACCCGCGGCATCTTCCATGGCCGCATCGGCTTCTACGACCAGCAGCTGCGCGAAGTGATCGCGCCGGTCCACGATTTCGCCTGGCCGTTCGAGCACGGCGTGGCCCGGGTCTGCGACGGCTGCCGCCGCGGCACCCCCGATGGCGACGGACACACGCCGATGCAAGGCGGACGCTGGTACGCCATCGACCGCCACAACCGCGAAGTGCCCGAACCGCAGCGCTGAGCGCGGGCACGCCGCGGGCCACAGCGGCTACCCGCTTACGACACGATAACGCCCTCTCTTTTCCCTGCGGCGGCGAGAACCGGCCGCCCAGGTCTGCGACGGCTACCGCGCGCGCACGCCGGCTGGCGACGCGCGCACACCGATGCGAGGCGGGCGCTGGTACTCCATCGACCGCTGCATCGGCGACGTGCCCGAACCGCAGCGCTGCGCGCCAGCACGATCCGGGCGACAGCGCGGACCTGCCGACACCACGGCAGAACCCCTCCCTTCCTCGCGGCGACAGGGCATGGCTTGCGCTGCCGGCGCGTACCCGGCACGACCGCGCCCCACTGGCCACGCTTCGCTGCCGCGGCGCCAGCCTCTAAAGTGACGCGATGAGCCGCCGTTCCGATCCCGTCCCGCCTTGCGCCGTGAGCGCCGCCCTGCCCGCTGCGGCGCCGGCCGCGGTGCTGGTCGGCCTCAGCGGCGGGCTGGATTCCAGCGTGCTGCTGCATGCGCTGGCGCAACAGCCGCACTACCGCCGCGCCGGGCTGCGCGCCGTGCACGTGCACCACGGCCTGCATGCCGACGCCGATGCCTGGGCCGACCACTGCGCCGCGGCCTGCGCAGCGCTGTCGATCCCGTTGCAGGTGCGGCGCGTGCAGGTGCCGAGGGACAGCGGCCACGGCCTGGAGGCGGCGGCGCGGCAGGCGCGGCGCGCGGCCTTCGCCCAGGTGCTGGCCGCCGGCGAGTGGCTGGCGCTGGCGCAGCACCGCGACGACCAGGCCGAGACCTTCCTGCTGCGCGCGCTGCGCGCCTCCGGCCCGGACGGGCTGGCGGCGATGCAACCATTGCGCGACTTCGCCCGGGGCAGGCTGTGGCGTCCGCTGCTGGCCCTGCCGCGCAGCGCGCTGCAGGCGTATGCACAACGGCGCGCGCTGCGCTGGATCGAAGACCCGAGCAATGCCGATCCCGGCTTCGACCGCAACTTCCTGCGCCTGCAACTGCTGCCGCTGCTGCGCCAGCGCTGGCCGCAGGCCGATGCCGCGCTGGCGCGCAGCGCGCAGCTGTGCGGCGAGGCCGGCGCAATGCTGGACGACGGCGACCAGGCCGCGCTGCGGGCGCTGCGCGACGGCGACGGCGACGGCGACGGCGACGGCGACGATGGCGATGGCGACACGCCGCTGCCGCTGCCGCGCCTGCGCGCGCTGCCGGCGCCGCGCCGCGCGCGCGTGCTGCGGCGCTGGGTCGCGCAGGCGGGGTTGCCGCCGCTGCCGGCCGCGGGCCTGGCGGCGATCGAACGCAGCCTGTTGCATGCGCGCGCCGACGCGTTCGCGCAGTTCGCCTGGCACGGCGCGACGCTGCGCTGCTGGCGCGATGCGCTGTATGCCGAGCGCGATCCGCCGCCGCTGCCGGCCGACTGGCAGGCGCAGTGGGACGGCCGCACGCCGCTGGCGCTGCCCGACGGCCGCTGCCTGCGGCTGCTCGCCGACGCGTCGCTGGGGTTCGACGCCCCGCTGCTGGTGCGATGGCGCCAGGGCGGCGAACGCATCCTGCTGCCCGGACGCGTGCACTCGCAGGCGCTCAAGCAGGTGCTGCAGGCGGCGGCGATCCCACCGTGGCAACGCGCACGCCTGCCGCTGCTGCACGACGCCGCGCAGTTGCTGGCCGCCGGCGAGCGCATCCTCGCCGCGCCGCTGCACGCCTGGCTGCAGGCGCACCACGCGCGGCTGGCGCTGGACGCCGCCGCCACGCCGTCGTCACCCGCCTCGCATTGACCCTGCCGCCGACGCCGCGCACACTTCCGCGATGCCCAAGAAGTCCCTAGACGATGCCTCCCCGGTCGCCCGCTTCGAGCAATCGCTCGAGGAGCTGGAAGTGCTGGTGGAGAAGATGGAAACCGGCGACCTGAGCCTGGAACAGTCGCTGAGCGCCTACGAGCGCGGCGTCGGCCTGTACCGGCAGTGCCAGCAGGCGCTGGAACAGGCCGAACTGCGCGTGCGCCTGCTCAGCGACCCGGAGCAGCCCGACGCCGCCGAGCCGTTCGATCCCGCCCCGCTCCATGGCGGCTGACGCCGCGTTCGCGCGCTGGCGCCAGCGCGTGGAAGCCGGCCTGGACGCGCAGCTGCCCGCCGCCGCGGCCGCGCCGCAGCGCCTGCACGCGGCGATGCGCCACGCCACCCTCGGCGGCGGCAAGCGCATGCGCCCGCTGCTGGTCTACGCCAGCGGCGCGCTGTTCGGCGCCGACGAAGCGCAGCTGGACGCGCCGGCGCTGGCGGTGGAACTGATCCATGCCTATTCGCTGGTCCACGACGACCTGCCGGCGATGGACGACGACGCCCTGCGCCGCGGCCGTCCCACCGTGCACGTCGCCTTCGACGAGGCCACCGCGATCCTGGCCGGCGACGCGCTGCAGAGCCTGGCGTTCTCGCTGTTGGCCGGCGCCGACGCGACCGATGCGGCATTGCGCGTGCGCTGGCTGCAGACCCTGGCCGAGGCCGCGGGTGCGGCGGGCATGTGCGGCGGCCAGGCGCTGGACATCGACGCCACCGGCACGGTGCAGCCGCTGGCCGACCTGCAGCGCATGCATGCCTTGAAGACCGGCGCGCTGATCCGCGCCAGCGTGCGCCTGGGCGCGCTGGCCGGCGGTGCCGACGCCGCCGCGCTCGCGCAACTGGACGCCTTCGCCACCGCGCTGGGCCTGGCGTTCCAGGTACGCGACGACATCCTCGACGTCGAGGCCAGTTCCGAACAGCTCGGCAAGACCGCCGGCAAGGACGTGGCGCAGGCCAAGTCCACCTACCCGGCGCTGCTCGGCATGGACGGCGCCAAGGCCAAGCTGGCCGAACTGGCGGCGGCGATGCGCGACAGCCTGCACGGCCACGGCGCGCGCGCCGACGCACTGGCGGCGCTGGCGCGGCTGGCAGTGGACCGCTCGCACTGACCCGATCCAGGCGACGCCCCTGTACACCCCTGTAGGAGCAGCTTCAGCCGCGACGGGCCTTACCGGTAAGGCCCGTCGCGACTGAAGTCGCTCCCACAACATTTCGCCGACTGCAGGCGTTCGCGACGGGAAACCCGCTAACGCGGGCTCAACTCCAGCAGCACCACATCGTTGGCGCGCATCGGAACATCCAGCTGCGCGCTGCCGTCCTTGTCCACGCGCACGCGGCGCAGTTCCGGCTTGTCGGTCGTCCGCTGCTGCAACTGCCGCAGCTGCTGCGCGCTCAACGCCTTCGGCGAGCCCATGCGCAGATACGCGCTGTACGCGTCGTTGGCGTCGAAGCCGGTGCGGCGGATCGCCAGCGCATAGCTGCCCGGCGCCAGCCCGCGCAGTTGCAACCGCAGCGGCGCGACCGCGGCCGCCGGCAGCACCTGGGTGAAGTACGGGCGGTTGCTCTTGTCCTGCTGCGGGGTGACGAAGTCCCAGGCCAGCAGCTTCAGCACGCCACCGTCGTAGGTCGCATAGCTCTGCGCATCGGCGTTGCGCAGTTGCCGCTCGCCCAGCGCGTTGAGGTACTTGTAGGCGAAGTACGCCGGCTTGCGGATGCCCTGCGGATTGAGCAGGCCGAAACCGCCCTGGAACGGCGCGGTCGGCGGGCCCGGCTCCTCGAACAGGTCGCTGTAGGTCCAGTAGCTCATGCCCTGCACCAGCCCCTCGGTCGCCTTGAGCTTGCTCAGGATGTAGGCCGCGCTGAGGTAGGCGTCGTGCACCGGATCGCGCGGCGTGTAGCTGGTGCTCCACTCGGTGAAGTACAGCGGCAAGCCCGGCATCGCCGAGGCCTGGATCTGCTCGCGCACGCGGCGCACGTCGCCGGTGATGGCATCGGGCGACGGCGACAGCTTGGTGTCGCTCTCGCCCTTCTCGTCCAGGAAACCGCCGTCCACGCCATAGGTGTGGGTGCTGATGAAATCCAGCGGCGTGCCGGCGGCATGCGCATGGGTGATGAACTCCGGCACCCAGGCCGCGCCCGCGGTCGACGGCCCGCCGACCTTGAGCTGCGGGTCGATGCGCTTGATCGCCTTCGCCGTCGCGTCGTACAGCGCGAAGTACGCCGGCTGGTCGGCGCCTTCCCAGAAACCGGCCAGGTTCGGTTCGTTCCAGACCTCGAAGTACCAGCGCCGCACCTCCTCTTCGCCGTAGCGCTGGCGCGCATGGCGCACGAACGCATCGATCAGCGCGGTCCATTTGTCCAGCTGCGGATGCGAGGTGTTGCCCTTCCAGTAGAAGATCCGCTGGTCGGAACGTTTCATCGCCTCCGGGGTGAAGCCGAGTTCGACGAAGGGACGGATGCCCATGCCGAGCATGCGGTCGTAGAGCTGGTCGATCCTGCTCCAGTCGTAGACCGGGCGCCCGTCGACCTCGCGGTAGGTGCCGAGCACGTCGTGGAAGATCGCGTGGAAGCGCAGGTAGCGGAAGCCCAGTTCGTCCCGGGCGGTGCGCAGCTGCGCCAGGCTGTCCTCGCGCAGCAGCGTGCCCGGATAGTCCGAGCCCACCGACAGGTCGTAGAAGCGGTCGCGCGGCGCGGTCGGCCCCTGCACGTCCAGCGCGATCGCGCGCGGCGCAGGCTGCGCCGCGGCGACCGCCGCCAGCGACCCCAATGCGGCCGCCAGCAACAGGCGTAGCACTCCCATGACTTCCCCTCTCCCAAGGCGTGAACGCTCGACTCTAGCATCGGCATGCGCACCGGCAAACCGAAAGCGCAGCGGCGAACGCGCGATGCGACAACGCGCGTGCACGCGTCCGCCGCAGCGGAACGACGCCGGCACTGCGTTCGTGCGAACGGCGTTTGTGGGATTGGCTGCGCGTTTCGATGGACGAAATCGCAGACAAACACGCAAACGCCGGTTGCCCGCGACACGCCGGGCTAGTTTGCATACGCCCACGCATGGGCGCCCCTCTTTCGACGGAGTAGAGCCTGCATGAAACACGCATCCCTGATCTCGGCGGCAATCGGCTTCAGCCTGGTCGGCATCATCTCGGCGGCCACTGCGCAATCGCAGCTGGTGCGCGCTCCCTCGTCCGCGCCGCTGCAGGTCGAACTGGCGCCGGTCGCCGACGCCGACGGACAGCAGCGCGGCCAGTTCGCGGTCACCGTGCGCAACACCGGCGAGCGCGTCGCGCGCGTGCCCAAGTGGGAACTGCCGCTGGGCGACCTCGACGCCAGCCTGTTCGAGGTCCAGCGCGACGGCCGCGCGGTCGACTACGTCGGACGCCTGGTCAAGCGCGCCGCGCCGCGCGCGGAGGATTACGTGACCCTGCAGCCGGGCGAGACGCGGCAGGCGCAGATCGACCTGGCCGATGCCTACGACCTGTCGCGCAGCGGCAACTACACGATCAACCTCAACGCCTCGCTGCAGTACGCCGCCTTCGCCGACGGCGAGAGGATCCAGCGCGCCGACGGCCAGCCGCAGACGGTGACCAGCGCGCCGCTGACGCTGTGGCTGGACGGCCGCGGCCGTGCAGTGCGCAACGAGCTGATGGCGGGGCCGCAGGCGGTGGTCAACGGCATCAACTATGCCTCGTGCAGCACCAGCCAGATCAGCACCATCGGCAGCGCGGTGAACTCGGCGCGCACCTACTCGCAGAACGCCAAGACCTATCTCAACGGCGGCAGCACCGGCGCGCGCTACACCACCTGGTTCGGCGCCTACAACGCCAGCCGCTACAGCACCGCCACCTCCAACTTCGTCAACATCGACGCGGCGATCGACCAGAACAACGGCCAGGTCACCATCAACTGCGGCTGCAGCGACAGTTCCTACGCCTACGTCTACGCCAACCAGCCGTACCAGATCTACGTGTGCAACGCGTTCTGGAGCGCGCCGCTGACCGGCACCGATTCCAAGGCCGGCACGCTGATCCACGAGATGAGCCACTTCACCGTGGTCGCCGGCACCTCCGACTATGCCTACGGCCAGAGCGCGGCCAAGAACCTGGCCACCAGCAACCCGGCGCGTGCGGTGAAGAACGCCGACAGCCACGAGTACTTCGCCGAGAACACCCCGGCGCAGAACTGAGCGAGGCAGCTCGGGTCAGGCTCGTACGAACGGTGCCGGCAGGCGATGCCGGCACCGTTGTTTTTCAGCATGGCGCCGTGCAATGGCGGCCGCGCCGATCGGCCATGTTCACCGCACATGCGGCAGCGGAGCGGACGCACCAGCGTCCGCCATCGGCAAGCAGTGCCTCAGCGCGACGCCACCAGTCCATCCATCGTCCGTACCGCCGCGCTGCCGGGGAATACCTGCGTTTCCAGCGCCGCTTCGGACACCCCAAGGTGCGCGCCCAGCACATGCTTGAACAGGCCGCGCAGGTCGGCCGTGGCGCGCAGGTCGCGGCCTTCGTTCAACGCGCGCGGCGACAGCCCCGGCCAGTCGCCGGCGATGCGCCCGCCGCGGACCGCGCCGCCGGCCAGGAAGGCGACGCCGCCGGTGCCATGGTCGGTGCCGCCGGTGCCGTTGACCGCCGCGGTGCGGCCGAACTCGGTCACCACCGCGACCACGCTGCGCTCCCAGCTCGCGCCGGCACCGTCATGGAACGCGCGCAATCCGGCATCGAGTTCGCCGAGCTTGCGCTGCAACACCGCGGCCTGGTTGCCGTGCGTGTCCCAGCCCGAATCCTCGACGAAGCCGATGCGCGGGCCGTCGGCCTTGGCCATGAAACCGGCGGCGGCGCTCATCGCCTGCGGCAACTGCCCGCCCTTGACGCTGTCCACCTGCATGCCCTGCCCGCGCAGCGCGCGCGCGAAACCCTCTGCCAGCTGCGCATCGGCCGCGTACAGCGGTTGCAACCGCTGCAGCAGGATCGGATTGACCGCGCTCGGCAACGGCGGCGACCAGCTGTCGACCGCGCCCGGACCGCGCATGATCAGCGGCGTCACCGCGCTCACCGAGAGCGCCTCGCCGTGCAGCGCCGCCGCGCAGCGGTTGAGCCAGCCGCTGGAGGCGCCGCTGGGCCGCGCGGTGCCGTTCTCCAGGCAGTGCTGCGCCTCGAAATGCGAGCGCTGGCGATACGGCGGCGCCACCGCCACGACCGGCAGCCACTGCTTGCGCGCGTACAGTGCGTGGGCGAAGCCCAGCGCCGGATGCAGCGCGAAGCTGCCGTCCAGGGCCAGGACCTGCTGCGGCGCCAGCGCGCCGCGCAGCCGCGCGTAGTCGGCATCGCCCTGCGGCACCAGCGCATGCAGGCCATCCAGCGCGCCGCGCAGCAGCACCACCAGCAAGCGCGTGTCCGCGGCCGGCGCGGCCAGGCCGGGACCGGACCACAGGCTCAACAACGTGGCCGCACCGCTGGCGGCGAGGAAACGGCGGCGTGTCAGTTGCATCGGGCGTTCTCCGCGATCGGGTTGCGCGACACGCCGCTCAGGCGCGCCACTGGAAGGCCGGGCTGGCCAGCAGCAAGGCCACGCCGTCGCGCGGCGATTCGGCGCGGCGCAGGGCACTGGCGGTGTCCTGGTCCAGGCTGGCGGCGAACACGCTGCCGGCCAGGGCCAGCGGATCGATGGGCGGCGCGAGCGCGGCCAGCGCCTCGGCCGCCTGCACCCGCTTCCACAGCGCATCCGGCCCGCTCCACTCGGCGGCCACGTCGGCATAGCCGGCCGGCGAGCGCGGCGTGAACGGCGGTTGCCCCATCCGCGCCAGCAACGCGAGTATCTGTTTCTGCTGCGCCGGCGCCTGCGGCCATTCGCCGCTGGCGCGCAGCGCCGACAGCACGAAATCCTGCGGCGGTTTGAACTTGCGCGCATCGGCGCTCCACGCTTCCGGGCTGTCGATCAGTGCGCGATACACGCTGGGCAGGTGGCCGTCGCTGCGCAGCCAGGCATCGGCCATGCGCTGCACCAGCGCCGGCGGCGGATCGTCGCGGACGAAATGCCGCGCCAGCTTCAGCGACAGGTGGTGTGCGGTGGCCGGATGCCGGGCCAGTGCGCCCAGGATCGCCTCGCCCTGTTCCAGCCCGCCCTCGGCATAGCGCCGGCCCAGCACCTGGCGGCTGCCGGCGGCATGCGCCGGCGCGCGGAACACGAAGGCGCGCTGGGCGGTGCCCTGCTCGAAATCGCGTGGCGCCGGCACGCCCCAGCCGGTGATCGCGCGCGCCAGTTCGGTGACGTCGGCCTGGCTGTAGCCGCCGTCCACGCCCAATGTGTGCAGTTCCAGGATCTCGCGCGCCAGGTTCTCGTTGAGGCCCAGCCGCCGCGGCGGCGCCTCCATTCCCTGCCGCGCCGCACGGCGCTGCGCACGTTGCGCCAGCACCGAGTCGGGGCCGATCGAATTGGCGTTGTCCAGGTAGCGCAGCATCGCCGGATGCCGTTCCACCGCCAGCAGCAGCTCGGCGAAGCGGCCCATGCAGTGCGGGCGGATCGCCTCGCGTTCCATCGGCGCGGCGTACAGCGCGGCCGCGCGCTTGTCGACCGAGACCGCGAAATGGTTGGACCAGAACTGCACGAGGCGCTCGGCGAAACCGTCCGTGCTGGCGACCGCGACGGCGTAGCGCGCCGCCAGCTCCTGCGCCTGCGCCTGCCGGTACAGGCCGCGTGCGGCCTGCTGCGCGGGCGTAGTGTCGGCCGGCGCCTGCATCCGCGCCTGGCGCCGCTCGCGCTGGTAGGCGGCTTCGCGGCGCAGGTACTCCAGGCTGTCGGGCAACTCCTGCAGCGCCGGGGCGGCAGGCGGCGGGCGCAACTGCGCGGCCAGCCAGGCGCGCGGATCGTCGATGGCCGCCAGTTCGCCGGGGCGTGCGCCCAGGCCGAAGCGGTTCGCGGCGCTCAGGGTTTCGCGACGGATCATGCGGCGCTCCGGTTCGGCATCAGTACTGCGAACGCGCGACGCCGGACCAGGTTGACCGGCCGCCCATCGACCGCAGCGCCGGCACGGACCCGCTCAAGCCGACTGCCGATGCGGCCGGATGCGAACCGCGCCGCGCGCTTGCGCACCGCGGCAGCGCCACGCCCGGTGCCGACCGGGGCCTACCCGGGATTCCGGCGCCGGCACGTGCGGTCGGCGAGGTGGCGACCGATGTCGGCACCTGGCCTGGCAACGCCGGGGGCTGTCAGGCCTCGCGCAACGAAAAAGCCCGGCATGGGCCGGGCTTTTCCGATTGCGCAACGCTGCGGCGCTTACTTGATCAGGCGCAGCGCGAACGGGTAGCGGTAGGCCACGCCTTCGTTGGCCTTGATCCCGGCCAGGATGCAGAACACCAGGTTCACCACCCACACCACCGGCATCAGCAGCCCGCCGATGACGATGACGCTGAGCACCACGCAGATCACGTAGGCGATGGCGACGGTGATCTGGAAGTTCAGCGCTTCCTTGGCCTGGTCGTTGAGGAACGACTTGGCCGGATTGTCCTTGTTGATCAGCCAGATGATCAGCGGCACGATGAAGCCGGCGATGATGCCCGACAGATGGGTGATCAATGCGACCGTGCGGTCTTCCTGCGGACCGGCAGCAGCCGGCGGCGGCGGCGGTGCGGTCACGTTGTCGAATTCGCTCATCGGTATTCCTTTCCTTATGGTGGGTGGGCAAGGCGCTTCGCGCGCCACTCTCGGCGGCCGGCGCGAGCCTGTCAAGTCATCCGAACGCCGCGCGGCGGCGGCTGGCGCCTGCTCAGTCGCCACCCCAGGGCAGCAAGGGATGGCGGTAGCGGCGGCCGCACACGGCCGCAACGGTGGCGGCCAGGCTAGACCCCATGCTGGCCAGCATAACCAGCATCAGCAACGGCAGCGCAACCAGCCCCGCAACGATGACCAGCAACGCCGGCGCCAGCAGCGCGCACAGCAGCGACAGGCTGGCGCCGAGGGCCAGCGCCTGCGCGCAATGCGCGGCAGCGAAGGGCCGGCGATGCCTGGTCGCCAGCCACAGGCAGCCAGGCGGCACCCACAGGCACAGCAGCGCGTACAGCATGTAGACCAGATGCACGTTCGCCGCGGCGAACGCGCCCAGCCACATCGACAGATGCGCGGCCACCGCCACTGCGCGCTGCGGCGCCGATGCGGCCGGATCCGGCGCCCCGGCGCGCATGCCTGTGCGGTGGTCGCGTTCGCCCATGTTGCCGTCCGAACCGGGGAGCGGCGGCCTCAGTCGTTGCCGGCCACCGTCATCTTGCCGACCAGCACCGCGCCGATGTGCACGTGCGAACGCACGTCGATGTCGCGGCCGACCGCCTCGATGCGCTGGAACATCTCGCGCAGGTTGCCGGCGATGGTCACCTCGTCCACCGGGTAGGCGATGGCGCCGTTCTCGATCCAGAAGCCGCCGGCGCCGCGCGAATAGTCGCCGGTGACCGGGTTGACGCCGTTGCCCATCAGTTCGGTGACCAGCAGGCCGCGCGGGATGCCGGCGGCGATCGACGCCAGGTCGTCCGCGTTGGCCGCCACCTGCAGGTTGTGCACGCCGCCGGCATTGGCGGTGGTCTGCAGCCCGAGCTTGCGCGCCGAGTAGCTGCCCAGCACGTAGCGCTGCAGCACGCCGCCGGCGACCAGCGGCGCGGCGCGGGTGGCCACGCCCTCGCCGTCGAAGGCGGCCGAGCGCAGCCCGCGGCGCAGGTGCGGCAATTCGTCGATCGCGAACCAGTCCGGGAACAGGCGGCTGCCGACGCTGTCGAGCAGGAAGCTGGCGCGGCGGTACAGCGCGCCGCCGGACACCGCGCCGAGCAGGTGCCCGACCAGCGAGCGCGCCATCTCCGGCGCGAACAGCACCGGCAGCTCGCCGGTGGGCAGCGAGCGCGGCTGCAGCCGCGCCACGGTGCGCTCGGCGGCGCGGCGGCCGATCGCCGCCGGCTGTTCGAGGTCCTCGCGCGCCAGCGCGCTGCTGTACCAATGGTCGCGCTGCATGCCGTCGCCGTGGCCGGCGATCAGCGAGCAGCCGATCGAATGGTGGGTGCTGCGCTCGCGGCCGACGAAGCCGTGCGAGTTGGCGTACACCGACAGGCTCTCGCTGCTGCCGGCCGAGGCGCCGTCGGAATTGGCCACGCGCGGGTCGGCCTCGCGCCCGGCGGCCTCGCAGGCCAGGGCCAGCTCGATCGCCTCTTCGGCCTCCAGCGCCCACGGATGCCAGCGGTCCAGTTCGGGCAGCTCGCGCGCCATCAGCGCCGCGTCGGCCAGCCCGGAGGCGACGTCGTCCTCGGTGTAGCGGGCGATCGCGCAGGCCTGGGCGACGGTCGCCTCGAGGCTGGATTCGTGCAGGTCGGCGGTGCTGGCGCTGCCCTTGCGCTGGCCGAAGTAGACGGTGACGCCGATGCCGCGGTCGCGGGTGGCCTCGACCGTTTCCACCGCGCCCAGGCGCACGTTGACGTCCAGCCCGCGGTCTTCGCTGCAGCTGACCTCGGCCTGGCTGGCGCCGAGTTCGCGCGCGCGCGCCAGCAGCCGCTCGGCGATGTCGGACAGGCGCTCCAGCCGTTCCAGGCTGTCGTCGCGGCGCAGTTCGGAGGTGATCGCGTTCAATGCTTTATCCTGTAGAGGTCACGGCTCCGCGCAACGCGGAGCGGAAAATTCGAATTGGAAAGACGATGCGCGGACGCGACGAAGACACCGGTGAATTCCGCGGCGACAGCCGCAGCCAGCAGCGCCGCGCGGCGCTGGAAGTGCTGACCCTGGGCGAGAAGCTGGTGGCGCTGACCCCGGCGCAGCTGGCCAAGCTGCCGGTGCCCGACGCGCTGATCCCGCATATCGAGGAAACCAAGCGCATCACCTCGCACATCGCGCACAAGCGGCAGCTGGCGTTCCTGGCCAAGCAGATGCGCCGCGAGGACGACGCGACCCTGGACGCGATCCGCGAGGCGATGGACGTCAACAGCGACGGCGCGCGCCGCGAAGTGGCGGCGATCCACCGGGTCGAGGACTGGCGCGCGCGGCTGCTCGCCGACGGCGACAGCGCGCTGTCCGAGTTCCTGACCGGCTACCCCGAGGCCGACCGCCAGCGCTTGCGCCAGCTGATCCGCAACGCCAAGGACGAGCGGCTGAAGAACAAGCCGCTGCATGCCTACCGGGAGCTGTTCCGGGAGTTGCGCGAGTTGGTATTGGAGGGTGCGGGACTCGGGACCGGGGACTCGGGACTCGAGGAAGTAGACGACGACGCGCTCGAGGACGACGCGCGCGACTGAGCCGCGGCGGCGCCGGCCCCGCACGGTTGAGCACCCGCGACCGCTTCGGCACGCGGGGCGGCGACGCCGACCAAACGCATCGGCATCGCCACAACCACCGCGCGCGGCGTTACCGAATCCCGAATCCCGAATCCCCACTCCCGGCTCCTACGCCGTCCCGCCCACGGTCAGCCCGTCGATCAGCAGCGACGGCTGGCCGACGCCGACCGGCACGCTCTGCCCGTCCTTGCCGCACACGCCCACGCCCTCGTCCAGCGCCAGGTCGTGGCCGATCATGCGCACCTTCTGCATCGTCTCCGGGCCGTTGCCGATCAGGGTGGCGCCCTTCACCGGCGCGGTGACCTTGCCGTCCTCGATCAGGTAGGCCTCGGTCGCCGAGAACACGTACTTGCCGCTGGTGATGTCGACCTGGCCGCCGCCGAAATTGACCGCGTACAGGCCCTTCTTCACCGAGCGGATCATCTCCTGCGGATCGTGCTGGCCGGCCAGCATGTAGGTGTTGGTCATGCGCGGCATCGGCAGGTGCGCGAACGATTCGCGGCGGCCGTTGCCGGTCGGCGCCACGCCCATCAGCCGCGCGTTCAGCGAATCCTGCATGTAGCCCACCAGCACGCCGTCCTCGATCAGGGTGGTGCAATGGGTCGGCGTGCCTTCGTCGTCCACGTTCAGCGAGCCGCGGCGGCCGTCGAGGGTGCCGTCGTCGACGATGGTCACGCCCGGCGAAGCCACGCGCTGGCCGATGCGCCCGGCATAGACGCTGGTGCCCTTGCGCGCGAAGTCGCCTTCCAGGCCATGGCCGACCGCCTCGTGCAGCAGCACGCCGGGCCAGCCGGGGCCGAGCACCACCGGCATCACCCCGGCCGGCGCCGGCACCGCCTCCAGGTTGACCAGCGCCTGGCGCAGCGCCTCCCTGGCGAAGGCCTCGGGGCGGCCGTCGGCGAACAGCACTTCGTAGCCGTAGCGGCCGCCGCCGCCGGAATAGCCGGACTCGCGGCGCCCGTCCTGCTCGACGATCACCTGCACGTTCAGCCGCACCAGCGGGCGCACGTCGGCGGCGAGCACGCCGTCGCTGCGCGCCACCAGCACCGTGTCCACGCCGCCGGACAGGCCGACCATCACCTGCTGCACGCGCGGGTCGGCGGCGCGCAGGAACTGGTCCAGGCGCCGCAGCATCTCGACCTTGAGGTCGTTGCCCATGCCGTCCACCGGGTCCAGCGCCGGGTACAGCGCGCGCCCGCCGCCGCGCAGCAGCGCCTGCGCCGGCTGCGCGCCGCCGTCGCGGGAAATGGCCCGCGCCGACTGCGCCGCGGCCAGCAATGCGTCGCGGTGGATATCGTCGGAATAGGCGAAACCGGTCTTCTCGCCGGAAATCGCGCGCACCCCCACGCCCTGCTCGATGGAATGGGCGCCGTCCTTGACGATGCCGTCCTCCACGCTCCAGCTCTCGCGCCGCGAATGCTGGAAATACAGGTCGCCGAAGTCGATGCCGGGGCCGAGCAGCGTGCCGAAGGCGCGCTCCAGGCTGGTGGCGTCGAGGCCGGCGGGAAGCAACAGGCGGGTTTCGGCGAGGCTGAGGGCGTTTTCGGTCATGGGGCTCAACATGGGGGACATGGACGCCGAGCGCAAGCGCGCGGGGCGCGGCGCGGGCGCCGATTCAGGGAGGGCTGGAGGGCGTCGGCGGCGCGGGCGTGCGTGAGGATTCGCGCTCGATCACTTCCACCTTGGGATCCTTCCACGGGCCGGTGACGCGGTAGGTGCGCGCGCCGATCGTGCCCAGCGGCTTGCCCAGCACCGCGTTGGCGGCCGCGCCGACCGCCGCGCCGACCGGGCCACCGGCGACCGCGCCGACCACGGTCAGCAAATTGCCGGATTTGGGATTGACGTCGATGGTCTGGTCGAACTGCTGCGCGCGCAGATCGGCCTGCCCGCGCACCTTGATCTCCGCGGCCGGGCCGTCGATCAGCATCGACTCGCTGCGCGCGACGCCGCCGCCGAACTGCACCTGGCCGTCGATGCGGTTGAAGGCGAAGCCCTTGGAGAAGAAATCGCGGAAATCGAACATCAGCCGGCGCGGCAACTGCGCCACGCTGAGCAGGCCGAGCACGCGCCCGGCGCCGGGATTGAGCTCCAGCAGCTGGCCGTTGCGCGCGGCCACGTCGAGCTGGCCCTGCAGCGTGGCCAGCTGGAACCCGGCCGGGTCGCCCGGCCAGGCGGCGCGCAGGGTCAGCGTGCCTTCGCCGCCGCGCAGCTGGCCGCCGTAATCCAGGCTCTGCATCAGTTCGCCCAGGTCCTGGCTGTCCACGCTGGCGTCGAGCTGGGTACGCGCGGCGGCGCCCTTGCCGCGCCAGTCGCCGCTGATGTCGATCTTCTGCTTGTCCGAACGCAGGTGCAGCTGGTCCACGTGCATGCCGTCGGCCAGCTTGCGGGTGCGCAGCGAGGCCGCGCCGAGATTCATCGCGCCGAAGCGCAGGTCGTCCACGTCCAGCGCCAGCGCCGGGATCGTGGCCGGGTCGATCGCCTCGGCCAGCGGCCGCACCGCCGCTGCAGCCGCCGCGGGCGCGGGAGCGGGCGCCGCGTCGGCTGCGCTGGCGGCCGCGGCCGCCGCCGGGGCGGCGGACGGCGCGGCGCGCCAATGCACCCGCGCCAGGCGGCCGCCGAGCACGCCGCCGTCCTTGCTCGGCACGCTGAGCTCGCCGGCCAGCGCCGGTCCGTCCAGGTGCACCGCCACCGTGTCGGCCTGCGGCTGCAGACGCAGGCGGGTGTTGTCGAACACGCCGCCGAGCAGCAGCAGGTGGTCGGCGAGCACGTCGATCTGGCGCAGCGGCATCGGGTCCTCGGCGCCCGGCGCGGTCGATTTGTGCGGATCCGGGCCGCTGACCAGGCCGATCCAGTCGATCGCGTTCAGCGAGGCAGTGCGCCCGCTCACGACCAGGCCGCTGCCGGGCGGGTCCTCGGCCACGTGGTCGCTGCCCATCACCACCTTGACCCCGGTCTTGCCGTTCTGGTTGCGCGCGACCAGCGCCATCAGCTTGCCGAACGCGAGCTCGATGCGCCCGCTGCCGACCGGCAGCGGCACGTTGACCGAGGTCGCCAGCGGCGCGGACACGCCCTTGTCCATCGGCGCCGGCAGCAGCAGTTCGGTGCCGACCAGGTCCGAGTGCAGCTGCAGGCGGGTCGGCGGCTGCGCCCCGCCGTCGGCGGTCTTGGGCAGGGCCACGCCGATGTTCCAGCGCGAGCGGCCCTGCACGTAGGGCTTGAGCCAGGCCATTTCCGGCGCCCGGTCCAGCAGTTCGTCGGCGTCCACCGATGCGCTCAACGCCGCCTCGAACGCCTGCTGCGGATCGCTCACGCCGTCGCCGGCGCGCAGCGCCAGTTCGCCGGGATGCCCGTCCTGCAGCACCGCCAGCTGCGGCGCCTCGAACCCGGTGTCGCGGTAGTCGGCGCTGCCGCGCATGTCGTCGAAGGCCACGTCCCAGCGGCTGTCGGCGATGCGCGCGCCGAGCAGTTCGACCTTGCCGCGCAGGTGATGGCCGCCGACGTCGGCGCGCAGCGGCTGCAGCAGGTCGAAGCTGACGTCGGCCGGGCCGGAGGCGCTGAGCGCGTCCAGGGTGTCGCCGTAGCGCTTGCGCAGCGGGCTCTCGCGCAGCATCGCCAGCAGCTTGCCGGTCTCGGCGCGGGTGCTGGCCAGCACGCTGAGCTGGCCCTGCTTGTAGTCCGGCAGCGTCGCCGACAGCCGCTCCACCGGCACCCCGCCCATCTCGCCGCGGCCATGCACCTCGAAGCCGTTGCCGATGAAGGCCACCTCGGCGTCGACCTTCTCCACCGCCGGCCATTCGCGCTGGAAGCGGATCCTGGCGTCGTCCAGCCGCGCGCTGGCCTCGAAGCGGCCGTTGTGGTCGACGAACGGCCACTGGTCCAGGTCGCCGGAGACCAGCGCATGGCCGTCGCGCAGGCGCCCGCCCTGCAGCGCGGCATCCAGCCAGTCGGTGGCCGCCTTGCTCATCTTCGAATGCACCCAGAATTTCTTCGCCGCCACCACCGGCGCGTCCTGCAGCTGCGCGGCCAGGTCGATCCACGGCCGCGAACCGTCGGCCTGGAAGCGCAGCCCGCCGCGCACATCGGCGCCGTAATCGCTGCCCTGCACGCGCAGCGCCGGGGTCGCCACGCGCAGGTCCTCGCCATCGCGGAACACCACGATGCGCCCGGCCAGCTGCACGTCATGGGGCACGCCGAACCCGCTGGGCCAGTCGAAGCGCACCGGGCTGGCGGCGTCCAGCACCAGCTCCCCGCCCTGGGCGTCGCCATCGAAGCGGCCACGCAGGCCGCTGACGCCGGGCGACTGCCCGACCGGCGCGAACGCCAGTTCGGTGAGCCTGCCCTGGCCGTACAGCGGCCCGCCGGCGCGGCCGCTCAGCGCCACCTGGCTCAGCTGCAGCCGCGGCCGCGCCGCGTGCAGCCAGGCGCGCAGGTTCGGCGACAGGCCATCGCTGAGCGCGGCCACCGCCAGCAGCGGCGCCGCGTCCAGGCGCTCGCCGAGCAGCGCGAAGCGGCGCCCGCCGGCCACGGTCAGCCCGTCCAGGCGCTGCGTCAGCTGGCCGGCCTGGCCGATCTGCAACAGCGGCGCATCCAGCCGCCAGCCGCCGTCGATCTGCCGCCAGCGCGCGGTGGCGCGCAAGGTGGTGAACGCGGTCTGCGGCCGCGCGCCGCCGGCGGCCAGCGCCGCGCCGCTCAGGCGCAGCTCGCGCAGGGTGGCCTGCACGCTGACCCCGACGACCCGGTGCTGCCGCAACTGCGCCCAGCCCTGCACCTCGCCGGTGCCGCCTTCGACGCGGATCCCGCCGGCCTGCAGCAGCCCCGACCAGCCGGCCAGTTCGGCCGGGCGCGCGGCCACATAGGCCTGGCCGTTGCCGCGCCGCCGGTCCATGTCCAGCACCGCGGTCAGCGGCGCCTGGCGCGGATCGCTCCAGCCCTGCGCGCCGACGCGCAGGCGGTCGCCGTCCACGCGCAGGCGCAGGTCGATCTTGGGCAAGGTCGCATCCACGCCCAGCTGCGGCGCATGCACCGCCAGCCGGCCGTCGATGACCTGCAATTCGCCCAGGCCCTGCAGCGCGTCCAGCGGATCGCCGGTTCCCGCGGCCGGCAGGCCCTGCACCGACCAGCTGCCGTCGGCGCCGCGCAGCAGGGTCAGCGCCAGCCCGCGCAGGCGCAGCTCGGTGAACGAGCGGCCCGGCAACAGGCCGGCGTACATCGACACCAGCACCTCGGCCTGGCCGATGCGCACGCCGTCGCCGGCGCCGATGCGCAGGCCGTCCAGGCGCAGCAGCGGACCGCGCCGGGTCCACGCGGTCTCGACCCGGTCGAACCGGATCGGCCGCCCGGCGCGCTCGCTGAGCCAGGCCTGGATCCGCTGCGGGTGCCGCTCCACCAACGGCAGCGCCTGGCTCAGCGCCCCGACCAGCAACGCCACGCACACCAGCCCGATCGCCACCGCATAGAACGCGAAACGGCGGGCCAGGCGCAGGCGGCGGCGCAGGGGGGTGTGCATCAGCGGCCGGGATTGGGCATTCGGGATTGGGGATTCGCAACCGCCAAGGCGATGCGCGCGGACAGTAACCGGTTGCGATCGAGCCGCTCAACCAATCCCCAATCCCCAATCCCGAATCCCGGCCTCACAACAACACCACGTCGAACTGCTCCTGCAGGTATTGCTCGTCGGCCTGGAAGCGGATGGTCTTGCCGAGGAATTCCTCCAGTTCGGCCACCGCCGAGGATTCCTCGTCGGTGATCCGCGCCACCACCTTGCTCGAGGCGATCACCAGCAGCCGCGCCGCGTCGAACTGGCGCACCGCACGCGTGATCTCGCGGAAGATCTCGTAGGTCACGGTCTCGGCGGTCTTGATCGAACCGCGCCCGCTGCACTCCGGGCACGGCTCGGACAGCTGCCGCTCCAGGCTCTCCACGGTGCGCTTGCGGGTCATCTCCACCAGGCCCAGCGGCGAGAACTCGTACACCGTGGTCTTGGCATGGTCGCGCGAGAGCGCCTTCTCCAGCGTGCGCAGCACCTGGCGGCGGTGCTCGGCGTCGTCCATGTCGATGAAGTCGATGATGATGATGCCGCCCAGGTTGCGCAGCCGCAGCTGCCGCGCCACCGCCTGCGCCGCCTCCAGGTTGGTGCGGAACACCGTCTCCTCGAGGTTGCGCTGGCCCAGGAACGAGCCGGTGTTGACGTCGATGGTGGTCATCGCCTCGGTCTGGTCGATGACCAGGTAGCCGCCGGACTTCAGCGGCACCTGCTTGTCCAGCGCGCGCGCGATCTCGTCCTCGACCCCGTACAGGTCGAAGATCGGCCGGTCGCCGGTGTACAGCTCCAGCCGCTCGGCCAGCACCGGCATGTACTTGGCGACGAAGGCCTGCAGGCGCTCGAAGGTCTCGTGCGAGTCGACCTTGACCTTCTCCACGTCCTTGCGGATCAGGTCGCGCACCGCGCGCAGCGGCAGGCTCAGGTCCTCGTAGATGATGCTGGCCGGGGCGCCGTCGCGGCCGCGCCGCTCGACCACGTTCCAGACCCGCGACAGGTAGGCGATGTCCTCGGCCAGCGCCTCGGCCGGCTGGCCCTCGGCGTTGGTGCGGATGATGTAGCCGAAGCCGCCGTGGCTGGCCGCCAGGTCGGCGACCAGGGTCTTCAGGCGCAGCCGCTCGGCCTCGTCCTCGATCCGCGCCGACACCCCGATCACCCGCGACTGCGGCAGCAGCACCAGGTAGCGCGAGGGGATGCTGATCTGCGTGGTCAGCCGCGCGCCCTTGCTGCCGATCGGGTCCTTGACCACCTGCACCACGATGTCCTGGCCGTCGCGCAGCAGCTCCACGATCGGCACCGCCGAGGACACCGGCAGCGGCGGCGCCTCGTCGGTGTCGCCGTTGGCCACCGGCGCCGGCCGCACCACGTCGTTGGCGTGCAGGAACGCCGCGCGCTCCTGCCCGATCTCGACGAACGCGGCCTGCATGCCCGGCATCACCCGCTGCACCCGGCCCTTGTAGATGTTGCCGACCACGCCGCGGCGCCAGCCGCGCTCGATGTGCAGCTCCTGCAGCATGCCGTTCTCGATGACGGCCACCCGGGTCTCGCGCGGTGTGACGTTGACCAGGATCTCTTGCGACATCAAAGCACTCCGAAGGCGCGCAGCAGTTGGGAAGTTTGGTGCAGAGGCAGGCCCATCACCCCGGAATAACTGCCGTCCAGGCGGCTGACGAAGCGCTCGGCGCCGCCCTGGATCGCATAGGCGCCGGCGCGCCCCATCGGCTCGCCGCTGGCCACGTAGTCGGCGATGTCCTGCGCCGACAGGGCCGCGAAGCTGACCTGGGTCGGCACCAGCAGCACCTCCTCGCGCGCCGCGGCGACCAGCGCCACCGCGGTGATCGCCTGGTGGGTGCGTGCCGACAGCGCCGCCAGCATCGCCGCCGCGTCGCCGGCATCGGCCGGCTTGCCGAACACGCGATCGTCCAGCACCACCTCGGTGTCGGCGCCGAGCACCACCGCATCGGCGGCGCCGGCCAGCTGCGCCAGGCCGGCGCGGGCCTTGTCCAGCGCCACCCGGCGCACATAGGCTGGTGCCGATTCGTCGGCCGCGCGCACTTCCGGCACCTCCAGATCGAGGATCCGGAACGGTACGCCCAGGCGCGTCAGCAGTTCGTTTCTGCGGGGGGAACGGGAAGCGAGATACAGCATGGCGGAAGGATAACCCGGCCGGCCTGACTGAACGATCGCTAATTCCGGCGGCACGCGCTCGACCCCGGTCCGAATCACGACGCGTTCATCGTCGCGGCAACACCCTCGCCCCACCTTCAAGGAGAACCTCCGATGCGTGCACCCTCCATCCGTCCGCTGCTGCTGGCCCTGACCCTTGCCCTAGGAGGCACGATGACCGCCCATGCCCAAACCGCCGCGCCCGGCTACGCCGTGCCGGCCGACGGCACCCTGCTCAACATCGCCGCCCAGGCCGAGGCCAGGCATGCGCCGGACGTGGCCACGCTGTCGGCCGGCGTGGTCACCCAGGCCGGCGACAGCGCCGCGGCCATGCGCCAGAACGCCGAGCAGATGACCAAGGTGCTGGCCGCGATCCGCGCCGCCGGCATCGCCGACAAGGACGTGCAGACCAGCGGCATCAACCTCAGCCCGCAGTACAAGTACGTCGACAACCAGGCGCCGCAGATCCTGGGCTACCAGGCCAGCAACAACGTCAGCCTGAAGGTGCGCGACATCGCCAAGCTCGGCAAGGTGCTGGACGCGCTGGCCGCGCAGGGCGCCAACCAGATCAACGGCCCGACCTTCGAGATCGACGATCCGGAACCGCTGTACGACCAGGCCCGGGTCGATGCGCTGAAGAAGGCGCAGGCCCGCGCGCAGACCTACGCCAAGTCGCTGGGCCTGCGCGTGCGCCGCATCGTCAGCATCTCCGAAGGCAGCGGCGGCGGCGTGCGCCCGGTGCCGATGATGCGCGCGATGGCGATGAAGGCGGAGATGGACAGCACCCCGGTGGCGGCCGGCGAGAGCAGCGTGTCGGTCAACCTGGACGTGGTGTTCGAACTGGGCAAGTAACCCCGGCCCCTGCATGGAGTGCGACGGCGGCGCCTGCGGGCGCCGTCGTCGTTTCCGCGCCACGATCGCAGGAACGCGGCACCGGCAGTGCCGCCCCATGCCGGCGCTTGCCAGAGCGACGGCAACAGGTGCAATGTCGGAAGCGCCGACGGGCGCCGCATCGACCCCGTCCGCCGCGCTGGCGCGTTTGGTCGTACCGCAAGTCCACAAGACGCTCTTCATCATGGAGGTGGATCATGGTTCGCACGCAACTCCCCGCTCCCTCGTTCGGTATCGACCTGTCGCGGATCCTGGCGCTCAGCGCCGCGATCGGCCTGCACCTGTTGGCCATGCTGCTGTTGCTGATCCCGCTCTCGCACGTGGCGCCGCCGCAGGAACCGGCCAAGGCGAAACCGCGATGGCAGCAGCCGATCGTGGTGCCGATCACGCCGACCCCGCCGCAGCCCGTCACCAAGGTCGAGCCGCGACCCGTGACCCAGCCGCGGGTGCCGACCGCGGTACCGGACCCGATCCCGGTGCAGACGCCGCTGGCCGACGCCAGCCCGATGCCGATGCAGGACGCCAGCCCCGATCCGGCGCCCGCCGTGGCCGAGCCGAGCGTGCCGCCCGGACCGGTCGGCGCACCGGTCGCCGGCGTGCAGCTGCAATACCTGCGTGCGCCGGCCCCGCCCTACCCGCGCGAGGCGTTGCGCGACGGCCTGCAGGGCAGCGTGCTGCTGCGCGTGCTGGTCGGCGTCGACGGCCAGCCGCTGGAGGTCACCATCGCCAAGAGCAGCGGCCACCGGATCCTCGACCAGGCCGCGCGCGAGCAGGTGCTGAAGCGCTGGAAGTTCCATGCTGCATTGCAGCAAGGGACGCCGGTTCAGGCTTACGGGCTGGTGCCGGTGGATTTTTCGCTGGGCCGTTGAGGCAGCTGCCTCCGTCCCGCTGCGGCAGCCCGCAGCGGGACGGAAGCACATCCGGGATTCACTGAAATTTCACAATAACTGCAACTACATGGCACGCGTCCGACCGAGACGGGTCGGCGCCCTTGCAATTCTTAGCCGTACAACTCGCGTTTCCAGTTAGGAGAGAAACTGTGAACATCCAGAAACAACGGCGTGCGACCCGCCGCCTTGTCCTATGCGCGTGCGTGAGCAGCGCCCTCGCGACCGCCGCGGCAGTCCCGGCCTTCGCACAAGAAGCGGCCACCAATCTCGACCGCATCACCGTCACCGGCTCCAACATCCCCCGCACCAATACCGAAACGCCGTCGCCGGTCCAGGTGGTCACCCGCCAGGAGATCGACCGCACCGGCAAGACCACGGTGGCCGAATACCTGCAGACCCTGACCTCGGACGGTGCCGGCTCGATTCCCAAGAGCTTCGGCAACGGCTTCGCCGGCGGCGGCGCCGGCATCTCGCTGCGCGGCCTGGGCGCCGGCTCCACGCTGGTGCTGTTGAACGGCCGGCGCATGGCCACCTACGGCCTGGCCGACGACGGCCAGAAGGTCTTCACCGACCTGAGCACCATCCCGCTGGACGCGGTCGAGCGGATCGACATCCTGAAGGACGGCGCCTCGGCGATCTACGGCTCCGACGCGATCGCCGGCGTGGTCAACATCATCCTGCGCAGCGATTTCGAAGGCGCGATCCTGCGCGGCTCCTACGGCATGTCCGGCGACAGCGACGGCAACGCGCGCAAGGCCACCCTGACCGCCGGCACCGGCAACTTCGCCAGCGACGGCTGGAATGCGTTCTTCAGCCTGGACGTGGGCAAGACCGACGCGATCAAGATCAGCGACCGCAAGGACCGCAAGTGGATCGGCACCGGCGACATCCGCCGCTACGGCTACGACGCCGCCGACGTGCAGTTCCTCACCGGCGCCTATCTCAGCGGCGGCACCGCCGGCGGCGCAGGCCCGAACGGCTCGGTGTTCAACAACGCTGCCACGCCGCAACTGGTGGCCCTGCCCGGTTGCGCCAGCGTCAGCACCATCCCGGGCCAGACCGACGCCACCGCGCAGGCCCAGGGTTGCCTGGGCAACGCGGTCCAGCAGTTCCGCGACCTGAGCCCGGAGGAGGAATACGTCAACGTGTTCGGCCGCGCCAGCTTCGCCTTCGGCGAGGGCGGCGAGATCTACACCGAGATCGGCTACTCGAAGAAGGAGACCGTGTTCTCCAACACCCCGTCCGGCGTGTCCGGCGGCTGGGGCTATCCCGGCGGCCCGGTCAACGCCAACAGCGGCGCCGGCGCCACCGTGCTCTACGCCGGCCATCCCGACAATCCCCTGCCCTATGCCGCGCGCCTGCGCTACAGCGCCTGGGACGTGGGCCCGCGGGTCACCGACAACACCAACGAGTTCAACCGCTTCCTGGCCGGGGTCAAGGGCAACTGGGGCGAGTGGAGCTACGACACCGCCTACCTGCATTCGGGCACCGACCTGGTCAACAAGCGCACCGGCTTCCTGCGCTACAGCGCGGTGCAGTGCGTGCTGGGCAACCCGGCCTGTGCGGCCGGCACCTGGCGCATCGGCGACGACGCCGGGCTGAACTCGCAGGCCCTGTACGACTACATCTCGCCGACCATCAGCGCGCGCGCCAAGTCCAGCCTGGACATGTTCAACTTCACCGTCTCGCGCAGCCTGGCCGACCTGCAGGGCGGCCCGCTGGGCCTGGCGCTGGGCACCGAATGGCGCCGCACCAGCAACAGCCTGACCCCGCAGACCTACACCGACGTGGGCGACATCATCGGCCTGGGCTACTCGGCCTACGACGGCACCCAGAACGTCTACGCCGCCTACGCCGAGCTGTCGGCGCCGGTGCTGGAGCAACTGGAACTGTCGGCCGCGGTGCGCTACGACAAGTACGAGAGCGGCGACAGCAAGGCCACGCCGAAGCTGGGCGTGAAGTGGACCCCGGCCGAGTGGATCGCGCTGCGCGCCAGCTACGCCGAGGGCTTCCGCGCGCCGAATCCGGCCGAGAACGGCGACGGCGGCCTGGCCGCGTTCTCCAATGCGGTCGATCCGATCCGCTGCGCGATCGATCCGGCCAACGAATGCACCGCGCGCTCGGTGGCGATCATCACCCGCCCCAATTCGGCGCTGACCCCGGAAGAGTCCAAGAGCTACTCGGTGGGCTTCGTGCTGCAGCCCACCGCCAGCACCTCGCTGACCGTGGACGCATGGGAGATCAAGCGCACCAACGAGATCGCGCAGGGCAACACGCGCGACGCGATCCTCGCCGGCGACGTGCTGCGCGACAGCAACGACATCGGCGGCGTGGCCAACAGCGGCACCATCCTGGCGGTCAACACCGACTACGTGAACGCCAATTCCTCGCGCGTGCGCGGCATCGATACCGACATCCGCCAGACCTTCGCCATCGGTCCGGGCCAGCTGGAGCTGGACGCGCAGTGGAGCCATCTGCTCAAGTTCGAGCGCACCGAAGGCGACACCACCTACGACTACGTCGGCACCCACGGCAACTGCGACGTGACCAACTGCATCGGCACCCCGCAGGACCGGATCAACGTCGGCAGCACCTGGAAGCAGGACAGCTGGAGCGTCAGCGGCGTGGTCAACTACATCTCCAGCATCGAGAACAAGGACAGCCGCGGCGGCGACTATCTCGCGTTCTACGCCGACGGCAGCCCGGTCGAGAAGATCGCCTCGTTCACCACCTTCGACCTGTCCGGCCGCTGGAACGTCACCGAGGCGTTCGAACTCAACGCCTCGGTGCAGAACGTGTTCGACCGCATCGCGCCGCTGGATCCGTCCACCTACGGCGCGGTCAACTACAACCCGCTGCACTACAGCGGCGCGGTCGGCCGCTATTTCACGCTCGGCGCGAAGTACACGTTCAACTGAGCGGACGCGTCGCGTTGCATCTCAAGCCCGGGCTCGTGCCCGGGCTTTTTCGTTGGTGCAGGTACGCATCGAGGTTCGGCGTTGTCGACCGCGGCGGCGCGCGCCGAAGCGCAACGCGCGCGGGCGACCGGGCCGCGTGCGAGCATCGGCGCTCAGCGCTCAGCGCTCAGGCGCGATGGTAGGGATGGTTGGCCAGCATCGCCGCGGCGCGGTACAGCTGTTCGGCCACCACCAGCCGCACCAGCATGTGCGGCAGGGTCAGCGGCCCCAGCGACCAGGATTCGCTGGCCACCGCCAGCACCTCGGGCGAATGGCCTTCGGGGCCGCCGATCAGCAGCGCAAGATCGCGGCCCTGCCCGCGCCAATGTTCCATGCGCTGCGCCAGCTGTTCGGAACTGTGCTGCTTGCCGGGCACGTCCAGCGCCACCACCAGCGCGTTCTTCGGCAGCGCGGCGAGCACGCGGCGGCCTTCGTCCTCGATCGCGCGCTGCGCGTCGCGGCCCTTGCCGCGCAGGCCGGGTTCGATCTCGACCAGGTCCAGCGGCAGCCAGTGCGACAGGCGCTTGCGGTATTCGGCGAAGCCCTGCGCGACCCAGGCGGGCGCGCGTTCGCCGGTGGCGATGAGTCTGCATTTCATGCAGGCATGATAGCGCTGGCGCGGCGAAGCGATCGGCGCGCGGCCATGCCGCCCTGGCCGTGAAGCAGGCCCGATGCCCCTGTAGGAGCGGCTTCAGCCGCGACAGATTCTTGCCGGTCACGCCCGGTACGCGCCATGGCCAGAGCATCGGCCATCGCACTCCGACGAATCTGCGAACCCGCTACCCGTCGCGTTGCGCGTCGTCCAGCATGGCCTGGAACAGCATGGCTTCGTGCGAGATGTCCGGCAGCGGCAGCGGCTGCCGCCTGAGCCAGTGCCGCAGCGTCGGCGCCTGTTGCAGCTCGCGCAGGTCCTCGGCCAGTGCGTCGATCTCGTCCTGCAGCGCACGCTTGATCTCGGCCATCGCCGCATTCAAGCGTTCCGGCTTGAGCCGGCGCGTGCCGAACACCGCGTAGTCGGCCTTGAACGCGGCATCGATCCGCCGCAGTTCGTCCTGGGTGGCCTGCAATTGTTCGCCGAGCATGCGGTTGTAACGCTCGATGCGCGGTTCGGCCATCGCCGCCAGCGCCGCGGCGTCGAGCTGGCCGGCCTGCACCTGCAATTCCAGCAGGCCGAGCAGGTCGGCGTCGGCATGGGCCGCATTGAGCCGCTGCATCAGCACGGTCTTGCGCTCGCGCTGCAGCGGATCGGCCTCGCGGTCCGGATGCAGCGCCGCGGCCAGCCGGCGGTACAGCTCGCGCAGCGCGCGCTGCGGATCGAACGCCGGCAGCGCCGCCGCGGCGCGCTGCGCCTTCTTCGCCTTGCGCGCGGCGGCTGCGGCCTGGGTCTGCCGGCAACGCTGCTGCAAGCGCTCGAACACCGCCTGCGGCGACGCCAGGTACGGCATCGCATCGGCGTCCACGCCGAAGTGCGCGGCGATCAGTGCGCGCAGCGCCGCGTCCGAGGCGGCGATGCGTGCGTCGTAGGAAGTCTCCGCGTGGCGGTCGTAGAGCGGCTTGAGTTCATGCAGGCCGGCGTCGTCGAGCAAGGGCTCGGTCAGCGCGCAAATCTGCGCCGACAGCGCGGCGCGCTCGCTCTTGCCCAGCTTCTGCGCCATGCCCGCGGCATCCAGCGCCAGCACGCGCTCGGCGTGCAGCTGGTCGCGCCGCTGCAGCAAGGGCTGCACCTGTTCGTGGAAGCGCTGCTGCCAGCGCGGCAAGGCCTGGCGCCAGGCGGCCAGTTCGCCGCGGCTGCGCTCCAACTGCACGACCAAGCTGTCGAAGCGCTCGCCGGCGGCGCTGCGCAGCGCCTTGCCGGCGGCCGGCAGTGCGGCCGACAGGGTCAGGCCCGGGCTTGCCTCCGCCACCGGCGCGTCGTCGCGCCGGGGCGTTTGATCAGGCATCGCGCGCGTCGTCGTCCGCGTCGCTCGGCGGCTGGTCGCCGACCGTCCACAACCGCTCCAGCGCATAGAACTCGCGCACCCGCGGCAGCATCACGTGCACCACCACGTCGCCGAGATCGACCAGCACCCACTCGGCCTCGCGCTCGCCTTCCACGCCCAGCGGCATCACGTCCAGCTTCTTGGCGTGCTTGATCACTTCGTCGGCGATCGACTTGACGTGGCGGGTGGAGGTGCCGGACACCACGATCATGTAGTCGGTGACGCTGGACTTGCCGCGCACGTCGATTTCCACCGCGTCCTTGGCCTTGAGTTCCTCCAGCGCGTTGCGGACGTGGGCGAGCAGCACCGGCAACGGCGGCGGCGGATTGGGGAGTTGGGTCTTGATGACGTGGGCTTGACTGGACAAAGGTGCGAACTCGATGGAATGGGCGAATTATAGGGAACTGCGCGAAGTCGCGTATTCAGCTGGCGGGCGCGGCGGCCGGCGCATACAGCCCGGCGGCGCGGATGTAGTCCGCCACCGGGGCCGGCACCAGTCCCGCCCAGTCGTCGCCGGCGGCGATGCGCTCGCGCACCTGGCTGGCCGATTCGCTGCGCAGCGGCTGCCGCAGGCACCACAGCAGGCCGCCCGGCGCGGTCGCCAGCGCCTGCGGCGACGCGGCCCAGCGCCCGGCCACCGCCTGCGCCAGCTCAGCCGGCAAGGCGCGCTCCCAGCCGCTGCCGGCGCGGTCGGCGACGACCAGGTGCGCCGCGTCGAGCAGGCCGCGCCAGTCGCGCCAGCCGGTGAAACCGACGAAGCTGTCGGCGCCGATCAGCAGCGCCAGCGGCGCGGCGGCGCCGAGCTCGGCGCGCAGTTCGCGCACCGTGTCGATGCTGTACGAGGCCACGCCGGGCCGCGCCAGCGCGCGCTGCAGCTCGTGCCGGTCCAGCAGCAGCCCCGCCTCGCCGGCGATGGCCAGCGCCAGCATCTCGCAGCGCTGCCGCGCGTTGGCCCCCGGCGCCTCGCGGTGCGGCGGATCGGCCGCCGGCATCAGCCGCACCGGCACCCCGAACGCATCGCGCGCCGCCCGCGCGATCGCCAGGTGGCCGTTGTGGATGGGGTCGAAGGTGCCGCCGTAGATCAGGTTGAGCGGCCGGGATTGGGGATTCGGGATTGGGGATTCGTCAACGGCGGCAACTTCTGCGCGGACATCCGACGCCACGGGATCGCCGCTGTTGCCAATCCCGAATCCCGAATCCCCAATCCCGGCGGTCATACCACCAACAACCGCACCGCCCGCGCCTCGGCGATGGCCAGCAGCAGGCGCTCCAGCGCGACCCAGGCGTCGCCGTCGGCGCGGCCCTTGGCGATGCGGTCGATGCGTCCGGCCTCGGCGGCGAAGCGTTCCCAGCGGCGCGGTTCGGCATGCCGCTGCAGGGCGCGCTTGAACGGCGCCTGGCGCGATTCCCAGATGCCCTGCCCCTTCATCTCCGCGGCCAGGTTGCCGCCGGCCGCCTGCACCTTGGCCAGCGCCGCGGTGCGCAGCAGTTCCTTGATCAGGATCGGCAGCAGCGCGGCCACCGCCTCGCCCTCGGCGCGCAGGCCGGCGAGCATGCGCCCGACCGCCGGCGCCTGCCCGGCCAGGGTGGCTTCGGCCAGGCGGAACACGTCGTAGCGCGCGGCATCGGCGACCAGCGACTCCATCGCCGCCACGTCCAGGCTGTGCCCGTCGGCCAGCAGCGCCAGCTTGTCGATCTCCTGCGCGGCCGCCAGCAGGTTGCCCTCGACCCGCTCGGCCAGGCGCTGCACCGCGCCGGCATCGGCGCGCAGGCCCTTGCTGCGCAGGCGGCGCTCGATCCAGTCGCCCAGTTCGTGCGGCTTGATCGCCCAGGCCACCGCGATCACCCCGATGCGGCCGACCGCGTCGGCCCACTTGCCCTGGTGCGCCTTGCTCCATTCGTTGCAGGTGACCAGCAGCACCACGTCCGGCGGCGGATCGGCGCAGAACGCGCTGATCACCTCGCCGCCTTCCTTGCCAGGCTTGCCGCTGGGCAGGCGCAGTTCGATCAGCCGGCGCGGGCTGAACAGGCTCGGCGCATTGAAGCTGGAATACAGCTGGCTCCAGTCGAAATCGCGGCCGTCGGCGTCGAACACCTCGCGCTCGCCGATGCCTTCGGCGCGCGCGCGCGCGCGCACCGCGTCGGCGGCCTCGAGCACGCGCAGGGTTTCCGGGCCGGCGATCAGGTAGACCGGATGCAGCGGCTGCGACGCCGGCTGGGTGGCGAGTTGTTCGGGACGCAATTCCATGGTGACAGCCTAAGGCCTGTTGCGCGCCGCCGGCGGGTCGCCCGAGACGGGCGAGCGACGGGCGGCGGGCGGCAGCCGACCGATCAAGGCTGCGGCGTGGTCGCCGGCGGCGTGCCGGTGGCCGGCTTGCCTTCCACCGGCGTGCCGGTGGCGGCGGGCGGCGCTTCGTTGACGTTCTTGCCGTCGCGCACTTCGGCGCGCACCACGCTGTCGATCCGGCGCAGCATCGACGCCGACATCTCGCGGCGCAGCTCGTCGGCGAGGATCTCGCGCTCGGTGGTGGTACCGGTGGCGTCGGTCGGCGGCGACACGTAGTCGCGCGACAGCTCGATCACCTGCTGCGGCACCAGCACGCTGCCGTCGGCGCGGCGGAACACGAAGATCGCCGCGTAGCGCAGGCTGTATTCCTGGGCACGGCCTTCGGCGTCGAGCGCGATCGGCAGGTCGCCCCAGCGCTCGGACAGCACTTCCAGGCGCGCCACGCCGGTGTTGACGTCCTTCGGCGCGATCTCCGCGCCGGCGGCGCGCAGGCCGCGCTCGAGCAGCTTCACCAGCTCGCTGTACGGCGCCGAGGAGACCACCTTCACCGAGGGCGTGCCGGCCGGCAGGGTCAGCTTGTCGCGCAGGTGGAAGCCGCAGGCGGTCAGGGACGTCGCGAAGACGAGGGCGAGCAGGAATCGGGTCATGGACACAGTCTGGAGGAGCCGGCTGGGCGCGGCAACAGGCGGCTAGCCTGCCGGATGCCGCGTGAACGAGGGTTGAGAAGCGCCGCGACACGCGCCGGCGGCAGCGCCGCGGCCGCGCGCACGCCCGCGGCGCCGTGGTTCACGCCGCCACCAGGTTCACGATCTTGCCCGGCACGATGATGATCTTGCGGATGCTCAGGCCTTCCAGGAACTTGGCGGTGTTCGGCTCGGCCTGGGCCAGCGCCTCGATCTGCTCGCGCGGGGTGTCGGCGGCCACCTCGATGGTGCCGCGCAGCTTGCCGTTGACCTGCACCGCCAGGGTCAGCGCGTCGCGCACCAGCGCGGCCGGGTCCGGCTGCGGGAACGGCAGGTCTTCCAGCAGCGTCGGCGCATGCCCCAGCGCCTGCCACAGCGCATGGCTGGCATGCGGGGTGATCGGGTTGAGCAGCAGCACCGCCGCCTCCAGCGCTTCCTGGCGCACCGCGCGGCCCTGGGCGCCGGCGTCGTCGAACTTGGCCAGCGCGTTGGTCAGCTCCATCACCGCGGCGATGGCGGTGTTGAAGCTGTGGCGGCGGCCGTAGTCGTCGGCGACCTTGCCGATGGTCTCGTGGGTCTTGCGCCGCAGCGCCTTGTGCTCGGCGCCCAGCGGGTTAGCCAGAACGACCTGTTTGGTCAATTCATCGACGACTCCATCAGCCGCATGCCTGTGCACCTGCGCCCACAGCCGGCGCAGGAACCGCGCCATGCCGTCCACGCCGGCCTCGTTCCACTCCAGCGACTGCTCCGGCGGCGCGGCGAACATCGAGAACAGGCGCACCGTGTCGGCGCCGTACTTGCCGACCATCGCCTGCGGGTCCACGCCGTTGTTCTTGGACTTGGACATCTTCTCGGTGCCGCCGATCTGCACCGGCTGGCCGTCGGCGACCAGGGTGGCGCCGACGATGCGGCCGCGCTCGTCGCGCTGCACGTCCACCTCGGCCGGGTTGATCCACTCCTTGGAGCCGTCGCCGTTGTCGCGGTAGTAGGTCTCGGCGATCACCATGCCCTGGGTCAGCAGGTTGGTCGCCGGCTCGTCGCTGTCCACCAGGCGCGCGTCGCGCAGCAGCTTGTGGAAGAAGCGGAAGTACATCAGGTGCAGGATCGCGTGCTCGATGCCGCCGATGTACTGGTCCACCGGCAGCCAGTAGTTGCCGCGCTTGTCGACCATGTCCTTGGCGCCGGGCGAGGTGTAGCGCGCGTAGTACCAGCTCGACTCCATGAAGGTGTCGAAGGTGTCGGTCTCGCGCTCGGCCGCCGCACCGCACTGCGGGCAGGTGGTCTTGCGCCATTCCGGATCGGTCTTCAGCGGCGACCCGGTGCCGCTCAGCGCCACGTTCTCCGGCAGCAGCACCGGCAACTGGTCTTCCAGCACCGGCACCGCGCCGCAGCTGGCGCAGTAGATCACCGGGATCGGACAGCCCCAGTAGCGCTGGCGGCTGACGCCCCAGTCGCGCAGGCGGTAATTGATGCGGCGCTGGCCCTGGCCCTTGCGCTCGAAGCGCTCGGCCAGCGCCTCGAACGCGCCCTGGTAGTCCAAGCCGTCGAACTCGGCCGAATTGACCAGCTCGAATTCCCGGCTCTTGTCGGTGTACCAGTCGCGCCAGACGCTCGGCTCCCAGGTGCGTTCCTCGTCGCTCTTCGGCGCCTTCAGCGCGATCACCTGGCGGATCGGCAGCGCGTACTTGTTGGCGAACTCGAAGTCGCGCTGGTCGTGGCCGGGCACCGCCATCACCGCGCCGGTGCCGTAGCCCATCAGCACGAAGTTGGCGACCCACACCGGCACCTGCTCGCCGCTGACCGGGTGCACCGCCACCAGGCCGGTGTCCATGCCGCGCTTTTCCTGGGTCTCCAGTTCCGCCTCGGAGACGCCGCCCTGCTTCAGCTCGGCCAGCAGCGCGGCCAGTTGCGGGTTGGACCTGGCCGCATGCAGCGCCAGCGGATGCTCGCTGGCGATGGAGACGAAGGTCACCCCCATCAACGTGTCCGGGCGCGTGGTGAACACCCGCAGCGGGTCCAGCGCCGCGCCATCGGCGTCGCGCACCTCGAACTGGATCTCCAGCCCTTCGGAGCGGCCGATCCAGTTGCGCTGCATGGTCTTGACCGACTCCGGCCAGCCCGGCAGCTGGTCCAGCCCGTCCAGCAGTTCCTGCGCGTAGTCGGTGATGCGCAGGAACCACTGCGGGATCTCGCGCTTCTCCACCAGCGCGCCGGAGCGCCAGCCGCGGCCGTCGATGACCTGCTCGTTGGCCAGCACGGTCTGGTCCACCGGGTCCCAGTTCACCACCGCGTTGCGGCGGTAGGCCAGGCCCTTGCGCATCAGCCGGGTGAACATGCGCTGCTCGTGCACGTAGTACTCGGGCCGGCAGGTGGCGAACTCGCGCGACCAGTCGATCGCATAGCCCAGCGACTTGAGCTGGCTGCGCATGTGCTCGATGTTGGCGTAGGTCCACTTGGCCGGCGCGGTCTTGTTCTTGATCGCGGCGTTCTCGGCCGGCAGGCCGAACGCGTCCCAGCCCATCGGCTGCAGCACGTTCTTGCCGGTCATGCGCTGGTAGCGGCTGATCACGTCGCCGATCGTGTAGTTGCGCACGTGGCCCATGTGCAGCGCACCGGACGGGTACGGGAGCATCGACAGGCAGTAGAACTTGGGCTTGTCGGAGGTCTCGTTGACCTCGAAGGCGCGGGTGGCGTCCCAGAACTGCTGGGCGGACGATTCGACCTGCTGCGGGTCGTAGGCGGTGGGCTCGACGGCGGACATGGAAACGGGCAAGGGCCAGGCGGCAACAAAGCAGGCAAGGGTACCGCAGCGCAGCAGGCGGCTCCAATCGTGGCGACGAGCGGTGCCGGCAGCGGTGGCCTGTCCCGGCACGCGGCGCGGCGCGCACATGGCCGCCAACGCGCCCGTTGCGGGGAAAACCACGTCCGCGAGGCCGTTCGGCAGGCGGGACGGCGGCGCGGCAGCCTGGCGCCGGGCAGGTCGGCGCGGTGCGCGACCGGCGCCGATTGCGCGGCGCCGGCGGCCGCCTCAGCCGGCGCGCAGCGGCGCGGGCGGGCCGGGCCGGCAGGCCAGCAGCGCCAGCCAGGCCCACCACAGCGCGAACACCAGCCGCTGCGCCACGGCCGCCGACAGCAGCGCGTCCAGCGCGAACGCGCCGAGCGCGGCCAGCAACGCCACCGCCAGCGCGGTCCGCGCCCAGCCGCGGGCGCCCGGCAGGCGCCAGGCGCCCGCCGCCAGCAGGCTGGCCGCCGCCACCAGCGCCACCACCCACAGCAGCCAGGCGCTGGCATGCAACTGGGTGGCGCGCGATTCCAGGTCGGTCGGGTCCAGCGGCAGCAGGCCCATGCCGGCGAAGGCCAGCCCGGCCAGCAGCAGCAATTGCCCGCCGACGCGCAGCGACCAGCCGGCGCGGCGGCCGGTGCGCTGCAACAGGCGCAGCGCCAGCGCCACCGCCAGTGCCCCCGGCAGCACGAAGGCCAGCAGGTCGAACGCCCAGGCGTGGGCGATGCCGCTGGCGCCGAGCAGCGCGACCGGATGCGACCACGGCAGGTAGCCCGGCAGCGCGAGTCCGAAGCCCACGACCGCGGCCACCGCGGCGACCGCCAGCAGCGGTCCTGCGTAGCGCAGCGCCTGATCGTATCGGTTGCTCATCGTGTCTCCCGGCAGCTGCGTCGGTGCGCCAAACCCCCATTGTCGCCGCTGCCGCCGCGGCTGGCACCCCGCCTGCCCGGCGCGGCGGCGATCGCCGCGGCGTCCTCGCTCGCCGCCCATGCAGCGCGCCGCGCAGGCCGTCGCCCGCCTGCGCACCCTTGCGTCGCCGCCGGTCTGCCACCATAGAAGCCATCTTCTTCGCCTGCCACGATGAGCCCCCATGTCCGACATGCCCCACGTTTTCGACGCCAAGACCGAGACCTTCGAAGCCGAGGTCCTGCAGAAATCGCTGCAGACCCCGGTGCTGGTGGACTTCTGGGCGCCCTGGTGCGGGCCGTGCAAGACCCTGAGCCCGATCCTGGAGAAGCTGGCCGCCGAGTACCACGGCGCGTTCGAACTGGCCAAGGTCGACGTGGACCAGGAACAGCAGATCGCCGCCGCATTCCAGATCCGCTCGGTGCCGACCGTGTTCCTGGTCAAGGACGGGCAACTGGTCGACGGCTTCCCCGGCGCCATGCCCGAGGGCCAGCTGCGCGAGTTCCTGACCCAGCACGGCATCGCGCCGCTGCCGGCGCCGGCCGAGGCGCAGGAGGACGCGCCCGCCGCGCCGCTGGATCCGCACGCCGAGGTGCTGCGCCTGCGCGAGGCGGTGGCGGCCGAGCCGGACAAGGACGAACTGAAGCTGGACCTGGCGCTGGCGCTGGTGAAGACCGGCGCCGCCGCCGAGGCGGAGACGCTGATCGACGCGCTGCCGGCCAACCTGGCCACCGACGAGCGCGCGGTGCGCGCGCGGGCACGGCTGGGCTTCGTCGGCGCGCTGCAGGCGGCACCGCCGGCGGAAACGCTGCAGGCGGCGCTCGCGCAGGACCCGGCCGACCTCAAGGCGCGCTACCTGCTGGGCGTGCAACGCCTGATCGCCGGCGACGACGAGGCCGCGCTGGAGCAGTTCCTGGAGATGCTGCGGCAGGACCGCGGCTTCGAGGAGGGCCTACCCAAGAAGTCGCTGATCGACGCGTTCCGGGTGATCGAGGACGAGGACCTGGTCGGCCGCTACCGGCGCAAGATGTCGGCGCTGCTGTTCTGAGCCGCGCGGAACGCGGCCACCGGCCCGTCCATCGCGGCCGGCCGCCGCGTTCCATGCCGCGCGGGAACTGCGGCGGCCGCCCACCATACCCATGCGAATGGTAAGCTCGGCCTCCCCTAGCGCCGCCTGCCATCCGCAATGAAAGCCTCCCTGTTCCGCCTGGGCCTGAACCTGTGGCCGCCGTTCCTGTTCGCCGGCATCCACCTGGCGGAACTGAGCCAGGACTACCGCTACGCGCGGGTCGAGCTGCGCATGCGGCCGTGGAACCGCAACTACGTCGGTACCCATTTCGGCGGCAGCCTGTTCGCGATGACCGATCCGTTCTGGATGCTGCTGACGATGCAGAACCTGGGCGGCGCCTACTACGTCTGGGACAAGGCCGGCAGCATCGAGTTCGTGCGCCCTGGGCGCGGCACCGTGACCGCGCAGTTCCGCCTGGACGAGGCGATGCTGGACGACGTGCGCCAGGCCACCGCCGGCGGCGACAAGTACCTGCGCTGGTTCGACAACGAGATCCTCGACGCGCAGGGCGAAGTGGTGGCGCGCACACGCAAGCAGCTCTACGTCAAGCGCAAGCCGGCACGCTAGCAGGGTCACCCTGCGCTTGCGGAGACGGTTCCCCAATCGCACCTGCACGGAGTGAGGCTTCTTAGCCGCTGCCGTACCGGCCGGCGCGGTGCGCCGCTACACTAGGCGGATGTCGCCCGATACCCCCGCTCCGCACCCCCGCCCGTCCCTGCAACGGCTGTTCTTCACCGGCCTGCTGACCCTGTTGCCGATCTGGCTGACCTGGGTCGTGGTCAAGTTCGTGTTCGTGCTGCTGTCGGGCATCAGCAGCCCGTGGGTGCTGCCGCTGTCGGCGCGCATCGCCGCCTCGTTCCCGCACGAGATGGGCTGGGCCACCGCGCTGTGGGTGCAGAACACCATCGCCCTGATCGCCACCCTGGCGGTGATCCTGCTGGTCGGCATCCTCAGCCGGCGCGTGATCGGGCAGCGCCTGCTGCGCTGGTTCGAGGCGGTCATGCGCCGCATCCCGCTGGCCAGCGTGGTCTACGACAGCGCGCGCAAGCTGCTGGACATCCTGCAGACCCAGCCCGGCAGCACCCAGCGCGTGGTGCTGATCGACTTCCCGCACCGCGACATGAAGTCGGTCGGCCTGGTGACGCGGGTGATCAAGGAACAGGGCACCGGCCGCGAACTGGCCGCGGTGTACGTGCCGACCACGCCGAACCCGACCTCCGGCTACCTGGAGATCGTGCCGGTGGAGCTGCTGACCCCGACCGACTGGAGCGTGGACCAGGCGATGAGCTTCATCATCTCCGGCGGCGCGGTGGCGCCGGACAGCGTGCCCTTCACCCGCACCATGGACCGCTGAGGGAGACCGCGATGCGCAACGGCACGCTCGACGATCGCGCCGTTCGCCTGTTCATCGGCCTAGCCGCGTTCTTCTGCGTCAATGCCGCGCTCGCCGAATTCATCGGGGTCAAGATCTTCGCGCTGGAGGACACCCTCGGCATCGCGCCGCTGAACTGGAACCTGTTCGGCCAGAGCGGCTCGATGAACTTCACCGCCGGCACGCTGCTGTGGCCGCTGGTGTTCATCCTCACCGACACCATCAACGAGTTCTTCGGCCGCCGCGGGGTGCGTTTCATCTCCTGGCTGGCGGTGGCGCTGATCGGCTACGGCTTTTTGTTCGCGTTCGCGGCGATCGCACTGGCGCCGGCCGGGTTCTGGGTCGGCGCGGCGCAGGCGCAGGGCGTGCCGGACTACCAGGCCGCGTTCGCGGCGGTGTTCGGCCAGGGCCTGTGGACCATCGCCGGCTCGCTGGTCGCGTTCCTGGCCGGGCAGCTGATCGACGTGGCGGTGTTCCACCGCATCCGCAACGTCACCGGCGAAAAGCACGTGTGGCTGCGCGCCACCGGCTCCACCGCGGTGTCGCAGCTGATCGACAGCTTCGTGGTCATCTACATCGCCTTCGTGCTCGGTCCGCAGCACTGGTCGATCCCGCTGTTCCTGGCGGTGAGCACGCTCAACTACATCTGCAAGATGCTGCTGGCGGTGCTGCTGATCCCGCTGTTGTACCTGATGCGGCGGCTGATCACCGACTACCTGAGCCCCGAGCGCGCCGAACAGTTGCGCGAGGAAGCCGCGGCCGACTGAGTGCGCGGATCGGTCGCGCTGGCGCAACATCCAGCGCAGCCGCACCTTGCGGCGCATGCCGTCCGCGCGCGCCAGGAACGGCGCCGACGTGATCGTGCAGCGGCCCCCGCACGGTCGGCGCAAACGCCGAAGACAACCGCCCGGCCTGGCCCACGCCCCGTCGCGGACCTGCCGTGCAGGCATCGGCGGCGCTGCGCCGTACCGGCTTTTTGCTGACTGCGCGCGCGGCGGTGGGTGGCCTCCGCGGTGCGGATCGGGCAAGCTCCCGTGCTCGCTTGTCGTTGGAGCCCGCAATGCCGCCCAGCTTTCCCCGCCTGCTGTCGCTCGCCATCGCCGCCGTCCTGAGCCTGTCGCTGGCCGCACCGGCGGACGCGGCCAAGAAGAAGGCCGCCAAACAGCAGACCGCGCAGACCCGCGCCAAGGCCAGCAAGGCCAAGAAACCGCGGCCGGCACCGGCGCCGGTGGTGCGCAGCAAGGCCGAGCAGCTCAATCGCCTGTACGACGACTACTGGGAAGCATCGCTGAAGCTCAATCCGCTGCAGGCCACGTTCCAGGGCGACAGCCGCTACAACGACCAGTTGCCGAACTTCCTGTCGCCCGCATTCCGCCAGCAGTCGCACGATTTCACCGTGCTGTGGCTGGGCAAGGCCGAGGCGATCGGCAAGGACGGGCTGAGCGGGCAGGACCTGCTCAGCTACGAGATCTTCGTCGGCGACGCGCGCAACGCGCTGGAGGCGGAGAAGTACCCGAGCTGGATGCAGCCGGTGAACCAGTTCTACAACGTCGGCAGCATCATGGTGATGCTCGGCTCGGGCACCGGCGCGCAGCCGTTCCACACCGCCAAGGACTACGACAACTGGGCGCGGCGCGCGCTCGGCATCCCCGCCCTGTTCGACCAGGCCATCGCCAACATGCGCGAGGGCATGAAGGCCGGCGTGGTGCAGCCGCGCGCGCTGATGGAGAAAGTGCTGCCGCAGCTGGACGCGATCATCAAGCCAACCGCCGAGGAAAGCCTGTTCTGGGGCCCGATCCGCAACCTGCCGGCGGACATGCCCGAGGCCGAGAAGCAGCGCATCACCGCCGACTACAAGCGCCTGATCGAATACCGGATCATGCCGTCCTACCGCGCGCTGCGCGGTTTCATCGCCACCGAATACCTGCCGGCCACGCGCAGCACCGCCGGCGTCGGCGCGCTGCCCGGCGGCGAGGCCTGGTACGCCTACAACGTACGCCAGAGCACCACCACCGATCTGAGCCCGGCGCAGATCCACCAGATCGGCCTGGACGAGGTGGCGCGCATCCAGGCGCAGATCCAGGTGGTGATGAAGCAGGTGAAGTTCCGCGGCCCGATGCCGAAGTTCTTCAAGTTCATGCAGACCGACAAGCGCTTCACCTTCAAGAGCGAAGACGAGCTGCTGAGCTATTACCGCGGCCTGGAATCGCGGGTGGACGCGGCGGTGCCGCGCCTGTTCGCGCTGAAGCCGAAGGCCGCGTTCGAGATCCGCCCGGTGGAGCCGTACCGCGCGCAATCGGCAGCCGGCGGCTCGTACATGCGGCCCAGCGAGGACGGCTCGCGCCCGGGCATCTTCTACGTCAACACCTACGACCTGCCCAGCCGCAAGACCTGGGATGCGGAAGACCTGTACCTGCACGAAGCCATTCCCGGCCATCACTTCCAGCTCGGCCTGCAGCAGGAGCTGAGCAACCTGCCCAAGTTCCGCCGCTTCGGCGGCGAGACCGCCTACATCGAAGGCTGGGGCCTGTACACCGAATCGCTGGGCAAGGAACTGGGCCTGTACCAGGACCCGTACAACTACTTCGGCTACCTGCAGAACGAGTTGTGGCGCGCGATCCGCCTGGTGGTGGACACCGGCCTGCACAGCAAGGGCTGGACCCGCGAGCAGGTGATCGACTACATGCTCGAGAACTCGGCCACCAGCCGCACCGATGCCGAGGCCGAAGCCGAGCGCTACATGGCCATCCCCGGGCAGGCGCTGTCCTACAAGATCGGCGAGATGAAGATCCTGCAGCTGCGCGACTACGCCCGCACCCAGCTCGGCGACAGGTTCGACATCCGCGAGTTCCACGCCGAGATCCTGAAGGACGGCTCGGTGCCGCTGGACGTGCTGCAGGAGAAGATCGAGCGCTGGGTGGCGAGCAAGAAGGGCTGAGCGCGACGGCGGCTGCGCGCCTCATGCTCTCCCTGTAGGAGCGGCTTCAGCCGCGACCGGGGCGTCGCCGGCAACGCCCCGGTCGCGGCTGAAGCCGCTCCTACACTAAAAGCGCTCCAACACGTGCCTGCGGGCTCAACCGCCTGGCGGCGCTTGCATTGCCAGGCGCCGCGCCAATCGGGCGATGTCGCGCGGCGTGGTACGGCAGCACCCGCCAATCAGGCGCGCACCGGCGGCGCGCCAGGCATCCACATGATCGACCAACGCGCAGGCACCGGCAGCGCCGTCGTCCCAGCGCTTGCCGGCAGCGTCGTAGCGCTCGCCGGAATTCGGATACGCCAGCAGCGGCAGTGCGGTCAGCGCCGCCAGCTGCTGCAGCGCTGCGGTGCACAGCGCCGGCGCGATGCAATTGACGCCGAGCGCGACGACTTGCGGATGGCCGTCGAGCAAGGCCACCGCCTCGCGCAACGGCGAGCCGTCGCTGAGGTGCGCAGCATCGCGCAGGGTGAACGCGAACCACGCCACCGCCTGCGGAAATTCCTCCAGCAACGCCAGCAGCGCCGCGACCTCTGCCAGCGACGGCTGCGTCTCGCAGGCCAGCAGGTCCACGCCCGCTTCGACCAACGCGGCGATGCGCGGACGGTGGAAGTCCAGCATCGCCGCCCGCGGCAGCGCGTAGTCGCCACGGTATTCCGACCCGTCGGCCAGGTAGGCGCCGTACGGCCCTACCGAGCCTGCAACCAGCAGCGCGCCGGCATCCGCATGCGCGGCCCGATAGGCATCGCGCGCCTGCAGCGCCAGCTGCGCGCTGCGTGCGATCAGTTGCCGCGACTGCAGCGGATCGACGCCGCGCGCGGCGAATCCCAACGGCGTGGCCTGGTAGCTGGCGGTGATCGCGCATTGCGCACCGGCCTGGAAATAGTCCAGGTGCACCTGGCGGATCAGTTGCGGCTGCTCGAGCAGCACTTTCGCCGACCACAGCGCATCGCCGAGGTCGCAGCCACGCGCCTCCAGTTCGGTGGCCAGCGCGCCGTCGAGCACGATGCAACGGCCGTCGGCCAGCAGCGCGGTCAAGGGGTTGTGCGGCATGGTCGCGGCCTCGCGGGCGAAACGTGATGCCGTCATTGTGTCAGGCAGTGGCCGCCACGCCGACTGCGGGCTTCGCACGGACCGCATGCGGCGATGATGTCGCGTACAAGCCACATGCGAACGCCGATACGCCAGGCACCGCTCAGGTCCGACGCCCGACGCTGCGCTATGCTCGGCGCATGACTCGCCCCCTTCCTTCCGCACCGGAGCGGCGCATGACCTTCACCGCGTTGACGCCGATGCTGCGCAGCGCCGACCTTGCCGCGGCGCTGGCGTTCTACACCGACACCCTGGATTTCCGCATCGATGGCGGCGGCGCGGACGCCGGCTGGGCCTCGCTGCGGCACGGCCCGCTGGCGCTGATGCTGGCCGCGCGGCAGGCGCCTGCCGATGCCGCGGCGTCCGGCCTCCCCGGCTCGCTGTACTTCCGCACCGACGACGTCGACGCCTGGTGGCAGCGGCTGCAGCCGCAGGCGCGCATCGCCTATCCGCTCGAGGACTTCGCCTACGGCATGCGCGAGTTCGCGATCCACGATCCGGACGGCCACCTGCTGCAGTTCGGCCAGGCGCTGTGCCGATGAGCCTGACCCTGGGCGGCCTGCACCACGTGGCGATCATCGCCTCCGACTACGCGCGCTCGAAGGACTTCTACTGCCGCATCCTCGGCCTGCGCGTGGTCGCCGAGGCCTATCGCGAAGCGCGCGACTCCTGGAAGCTGGACCTGGCCCTGCCCGACGGCGCCCAGATCGAACTGTTCTCCTTCCCCGCGCCGCCGCCGCGACCCAGCCGCCCGGAAGCCTGCGGCCTGCGCCACCTGGCGCTGCGCGTGGACGACCTGGACGCCGCCGTCGCGCATCTGCAGGCGCACGGCGTGGCGACCGAGCCGATCCGCATCGACGAGTACACCGGCCGCCGTTTCACCTTCTTCGCCGACCCGGACGACCTGCCGCTGGAGCTGTACGAAGCCGGCTGAGCGTCGCGATGCCTTGGCAATCCGGGCCTGTCGCACATCCGACGACGGCCGCGCCCGCCGGCACGCGGCGGCGCCGATGGCAATGACTTCCGGCGCATGCGGCCACGCGCGATCGCACCAACAATCGGATATCGACCAGGGGAAGGTACGCCATGCTGCAGATCCGCGAGCTGTCCAAGACCTACGCCAATGGCGTCCATGCGCTCAAGGGCGTCACCCTGGACATCCCGCGCGGCATGTTCGGCCTGCTTGGCCCCAACGGCGCCGGCAAGTCCTCGTTGATGCGCACCCTGGCCACGCTGCAGGAAGCCGATTCCGGCAGCGCCACCCTCACCGGCGCCGACGGCCAGGCGATCGACGTGCTGCGCGACAAGGACGCGCTGCGGCGCAAGCTCGGCTACCTGCCGCAGGACTTCGGGGTCTACCCCAAGGTCAGCGCGCTGGACCTGCTCGACCATTTCGCGGTGCTGAAAGGGCTCACCGAGCGCCGCCAGCGCAAGGAACTGGTCGAGGGCCTGCTGCAGCAGGTCAACCTGTGGGACGCGCGCAAGCGCAAGCTGGGCACCTATTCCGGCGGCATGCGCCAACGCTTCGGCATCGCCCAGGCGCTGCTCGGCAATCCGCAGCTGGTCATCGTCGACGAACCCACCGCCGGCCTGGACCCGGAGGAACGCAACCGCTTCCTCAACCTGCTGGCCGAGATCGGCGAGAACGTGGTGGTGATCCTGTCCACCCACATCGTGGAGGACGTCACCGACCTGTGCCCGGCGATGGCGATCATGAACAAGGGCCAGGTCCTGCTGACCGGCCGCCCCGCCGACGCCATCGCCACGCTCAGCCAGCAGGTCTGGCGCAAGCGCGTGGCCAAGAGCGCGCTGGCCGACTACGAAGCGCGCTACACCGTGCTGTCGACCCGGCTGGTGGCCGGCAGCCCGGTGATCCATGTGTTCAGCGCCGAATGCCCGGAAGCGGGCTTCGAACCGGTCGCGCCCGACCTCGAGGACGTGTATTTCCAGCGCCTGCGCCAGCAGGCGCGGGCCGCCTGACGGAGCGCCGACCATGATCCTGGCTTTCCTGCGCTTCGAGCTGCGCGAGCAGTTGCGTTCGCCCCTGCTGTGGCTGCTGGCCGCGCTGCTTGCCCTGCTCGCCTTCGGCGCCAGTTCCAGCGACGCGGTGCAGATCGGCGGCGGCATCGGCAACGTCTACCGCAACGCGCCCTCGGTCATCGCCACGATGATGACCATGTTCACCCTGATCGGCCTGCTGGTGGCCACGCTGTTCGTCAGCAATGCGCTGCTGCGCGACTTCGAGCTGGGCACCGCCGAACTGGTGTTCTCCAGCCCGGTGCGGCGCCGCGACTATCTGCTCGGACGCATCGGCGCGGCCTTGCTGGCCTGCATGGTGATGTACCTGATCGTCGCGTTCGGCATCTTCATCGCCCAGTTCATGCCATGGATCGACCCGGTCCGGCTGGGGCCGGTGGCCGTCTCGTCCTACCTGTGGACGCTGGCGGTGATGGTGCTGCCGAACGTGCTGTTCGCCACCGCGCTGCTGTCGCTGCTGGCGGTGACCGCACGCAACATCCTGTGGGTGTATGTCGGCGTCATCGTGTTCCTGGTGCTGTACGGGGTCAGCCGCGCGGTGCTGGCCGACCTGGACAACGTCTGGGCCGCCACCCTGTCCGATCCGCTCGGCATCCGCGCGCTGGCGCAGACGCTGCGCTACTGGTCGGCGGAAGAACGCAACCACAACCTGCCCGAACTCAGCGGCTACCTGCTGGCCAACCGTGCGCTGTGGCTGGGCGTGTCGGTCCTGCTGTTCGCGGCGACCTTCGCCCTGTTCCGCACCGAGCGCAGCGGCACCCGCCGCCGTTTCGGCCGCAAGCCGCCGACGCCGGCCGTCGCGGTGCCCGTGGCCGCAGCCGTGACCGCTGCGCGCCCCGTGCAACTGCCGGCCGTCGTCCCGTTCGCGCAGAACGGCGCCGGCTGGCGGCAACTGCTGCGGCAGGTGCGCTTCGATACCCTGGGCGTGTTCCGCAGCGCGCCGTTCGTGGTCCTGCTGCTCCTGGGCATCGCCAACTTCGTGCCGCAGGCCTTGTTCGGCGGCACTTACTACGGCACCGACATCTGGCCGGTGACCTCGATCATGCTGCAGGGACTGCAGAACAGCTACAGCTTCCTGCTGGTGATCATCGTGCTGTTCTATGCCGGCGAACTGGTGTGGAAGGAACGCGGCGCGCGCATCGACGGCATCACCGACGCGATGCCGGTGCCGAACTGGGTGCCGCTGCTGGGCAAGCTGCTGACCCTGATCGCGGTGATCGCCGCGTTCCAGGCGGTCGGCGCGCTGGCCTCGGTCGCGGTGCAGCTGGGCAAGGGCTATACCCAGATCGAACCGCTGCTGTATCTGAAGCCGCTGGTGCTGGGCTCGGTGTTCTATGTGCTGATGGGCGGCATGGCGCTGGTGCTGCAGGTGCTGAGCAACAACAAGTTCCTCGGCTATGCGCTGCTGGTGCTGCTGCTGATCGGGCAGGTGGCGCTGTCGATGCTCGACTACACGCAGAGCCTGTACAACTTCGGCAGCTGGCCGAATGCGCCGTATTCGGACATGAACGGCTTCGGCCACTTCCTGCCGGGACAGTTGTGGCTGCAGAGCTACTGGGGCCTGTTCCTGCTGACCTTGCTGCTGTTGTCGGCGGCGTTCTGGCCGCGCGGCGTCGGCAACGGGCCGCGGCAACGGCTGCAGTTGGCGCGGCAGCGCCTGCGTGGCGCGCCCGGCGCCGCCACCGCGCTGGCGCTGCTGGCGTTCGCCGCGGTGGGCGGCTGGATCTACTGGAACACCAACGTCTACAATACGTTCCGCTCGCCCGACCAGGAGCTGGACCTGCAGGCCCGCTACGAGCGCGACTACCGCAAGTACAAGGACCTGCCGCAGCCGCGCATCGTCGCCGTGTCCAACCAGGTCGACCTGCATCCGGAAACGCAGTCGGTCGTGGTGGACGCCACCTGGACGGTGCGCAACACCCACGCCGCGCCGATCCGCGACGTGCACCTGGGCATGAACGGCGAGGACGGCGACGACACCCTGGTCGCGGTGGACCTGGGCGGGCAGACCCTGGTCAAGCACGATGCGGCGCTGGGCTACCGCATCTACCGGCTGGCCACGCCGCTGCAGCCTGGCGAGCAACGCACGTTCCGCTTCCGTGTCGATCGCCATCCGCACGGCCTCACCGTGCGCCAGGCGCAGAGCGAGATCGTCGGCAACGGCAGCTTCTTCAACAGCAGCATGCTGCCGTGGTTCGGCTACAACGAGCGGCAGCAGATCGAGGACCGCAACGAGCGCCGCAAGCGCGGACTGGGCGAACCCACGCGCATGCCCAAGCTCGAAGACCAGGCCGCGCGGGCCAACACCTACATCAGCGACGATGCCGACTGGATCGATTTCGCCACCACCATCTGCACCGCGCCGGACCAGATCGCACTGGCGCCGGGCTACCTGCAGCAGGAATCCAGCCGCAACGGCCGGCGCTGCTTCAGCTACGCGATGGACCGGCCGATGCTGAATTTCTACGCCTACCTGTCGGCGCGCTGGCAGGTCAGGAAGGCGCGCTACAAGGACATCCCGATCGAGGTCTACTACGACGCCAAGCATCCGTACAACGTGCAGCGCATGATCGAGGGCGTGCAGAAGTCGCTGGCCTACTACGAGCAGCACTTCACCCCGTACCAGCACCACCAGGTGCGCATCATCGAGTTCCCCGGCTACCAGAGCTTCGCCCAGTCCTTCGCCAACACCATCCCGTATTCGGAGTCGATCGGGTTCATCGCCGACCTGCGCGATCCGGACGACATCGACTACGTGTTCTACGTGACCGCGCACGAAGTGGCGCACCAGTGGTGGGCGCACCAGGTGATCGGCGCCAACGTGCAGGGCGCGACGATGCTGTCCGAATCGCTGGCGCAGTACTCGGCGCTGATGGTGATGGAGCAGGAATACGGCCGCGCGCACATGCGCCGCTTCCTCAAGTACGAACTGGACCGCTACCTGAGCGGACGCGGTGGCGAAAGCCTGGAGGAGCTGCCGCTGTACCGCGTGGAGAACCAGCAGTACATCCACTACTGCAAGGGCTCGCTGGTGTTCTACCGGCTGCGCGAGGAAATCGGCGAGCAGGCGCTGAACCGCGCGCTGCACGAGTTCCTGCTGGCCAAGGCGTTCCAGCCGCCGCCCTACACCACCTCGGCCGAACTGCTGCAGTTCATCCGTGCCGAAGCGCGCCCCGAGCAGCAGGCGTTGATCGACGACCTGTTCGAGAGGATCACCTTCTACGACAACCGGGTGGAAACGGCGACCGCACGCAAGCGCGCCGATGGCCGCTACGACGTGACCCTGCGGCTGCACGCGGCCAAGCACTATGCCGACGGCAAGGGCAAGGAACGCGACGGCAGCCTGGACGACTGGGTCGAGGTGGGCGTGTTCGCCAAGGGACCGTCGGGCAAGGAACGCGACGAGAAGGTGCTGTACCTGCAGCGCCTGCACGTGACCACTCCCGCGCCGACGGTCACGGTGACCGTGGACCGGCTGCCCAGCGAGGCCGGCTTCGATCCGTACAACAAGCTGATCGACCGGGTCTCGGACGACAACCGCAAGCAGGTGACGGTGCAGTGACGGGTGCGGCCGTTCGGCGGCGGCAGGCGCCCCCCGGCAGGCCGGGTGCCGCGTGCCACGGCCTGCGTTGCGCGGCGACGCCTGCCGCACGCAGGGCACTACCGGCGACTCGCTGAACCGCCGGCGGCCAGCGATTCCCAGCACCATACGCTTGGGTATACAGTCGGCTCCAGGTCGGCATCGCGCCGACCGCTCTGGACACACCCTGGGAGGGGACACATGCGCACCACTTTCAAGACCCTGATGCTGGCCCTGCCGCTGAGCGTGGCCGCGTTCGTCGCGCAGGCCGCCGACACCTCGCCGGTCGGCCGCTGGCAGACCATCGACGACGAGACCGGCAAGCCCAAGTCCATCGTGCAGATCGAGCAGGCCGGCAACGGCACGCTGAGCGGCAAGGTGATCGAGATCCTGCAATCGGACAAGGGTCCCAATCCGCTGTGCGACAAGTGCGACGGCGCGCAGAAGGGCAAGCCGATCAAGGGCATGACCATCCTGTGGGGGCTGAAGCCGGACGGGACCGCGGTGTGGAGCGGCGGCTCGGTGCTGGATCCGGCCAAGGGCAAGACCTACAAGGCCAAGGTCACCCTCACCGACGGCGGCAAGAAGCTGCAGATGCGCGGCTACATCGGCATCGAGGCGCTGGGGCGGACGCAGACGTGGATCAGGGAGTGAAGGGCCGGGATTGGGCATTCGGGATTCGGGATTGGTAAAAACGGGGCGCCTTCGGGCGCCCTTGTTTTTCCAGGCAACCACTCCGCACCTGCAAGTAGCGGGAGACCTCCAATCCCGAATCCCGAATCCCCAATCCCGGCTTTCCAGACTAATGCGATAATCGCGATCCCCCAGGATCGCCGTTCGCCATGACCCGCACCGCTCTCGTCACCACCGCCCTGCCCTACGCCAACGGTCCGTTGCACCTGGGCCACCTGGTCGGCTACATCCAGGCCGACATCTGGGTGCGCGCGCGGCGGCTGCGCGGCGACCGCACCTGGTTCGTCTGCGCCGACGATACGCACGGCACGCCGATCATGCTCGCCGCGGAGAAGGCCGGGGTCACCCCGGAGAACTTCATCGCCAGCATCCAGGCCAGCCACGAGCGCGATTTCGCCGCGTTCGGGGTGGCCTTCGACCATTACGACTCGACCAACTCGGCCGCCAACCGCGCGCTGACCGAGGCGTTCTACGCCAAGCTCGACGCCGGCGGCCACATCGCGCGGCGCTCGGTGGCGCAGTTCTACGATCCGGCCAAGGGCATGTTCCTGCCCGACCGCTACATCAAGGGCATCTGCCCCAACTGCGGCAGCGCCGACCAGTACGGCGACAACTGCGAGGTGTGCGGCGCGACCTACGCGCCGACCGAGCTGAAGGAGCCGAAGTCGGTGATCTCCGGCGCCACCCCGGAACTGCGCGACTCCGAGCACTTCTTCTTCGAGGTCGGCCGCTTCGACGGCTTCCTGCGGCAGTGGCTGGCCGGCGACGTGGCCCTGCCCGGGGTCAAGGCCAAGCTGATGGAGTGGCTGGACAGCGAAGGCGGGCTGCGCGCCTGGGACATCTCGCGCGATGCGCCGTACTTCGGCTTCGAGATCCCCGGCCAGCCGGGCAAGTATTTCTACGTGTGGCTGGACGCGCCGATCGGCTACCTGAGCAGCTTCCAGACCCTGTGCGCGAGCCTGGGCGAAGCGTTCGAACCGCACCTGGCGGCGGGCACCGAGACCGAACTGCACCATTTCATCGGCAAGGACATCGTCAACTTCCACGGCCTGTTCTGGCCGGCGGTGCTGCACGGCACCGGCCACCGCGCGCCGACCCGGCTGCACGTCAACGGCTACCTGATGGTGGACGGCGCCAAGATGTCCAAGTCGCGCGGCACCTTCGTGATGGCGCGCACCTACCTGGACGTGGGCCTGGAGCCGGAGGCGCTGCGCTACTACTTCGCCGCCAAGTCCTCCGGCGGCGTCGACGATCTGGATTTGAACCTGGGCGACTTCGTGGCGCGGGTCAATGCCGACCTGGTCGGCAAGTTCGTCAACCTGGCCAGCCGCTGCGCCGGCTTCATCGACAAGCGCTTCGGCGGCCGGCTCGCCGACGCGCTGCCCGACCCGGCGCAGTACGCGCGCTTCGTCGCCGCACTGGCGCCGATCCGCGAGGCCTACGAGCGCAACGACGCGGCCAGCGCGATCCGCCAGACCATGGCGCTGGCCGACGAGGCCAACAAGTACATCGACGAGCACAAGCCGTGGGTGATCGCCAAGCAGGACGGCGCCGATGCGCAGCTGCAGGCGGTGTGCACGCAAGGCCTGAACCTGTTCCGGGTGCTGGCCGGCGCGCTGAAGCCGGTGTTGCCGCGCACCAGCGCCGAGGCCGAAGCGTTCCTGTCCGCGCCGCTGGCGGCCTGGGAAGACCTCGACGCGCCGCTGCTGGCGCACGTCATCCAGTCCTACACCCCCCTGTTCACCCGAATCGACCCCAAACTGATCGACGCCATGACCGACGCCTCCAAGGACACCCTCGCCCCCGCGCCCGCCGCCGCCAAGCCGGCGCCGGCCAAGACCGAAGCGAAAGCCGCCGCAAATCCCGAATCCCCACTCCCGAATCCCGGCCTCATCGGCATCGACGATTTCGCCAAGCTCGACCTGCGCATCGGCAAGGTGCTGGTGTGCGAATTCGTCGAGGGTTCGGACAAGCTGCTGCGCTTCGAACTGGACGCCGGCGAACTGGGCAAGCGGCAGATCTTCTCCGGCATCCGCGGCAGCTACGCCGAGCCGGAAACGCTGGTCGGCCGCAACGTGGTGTTCATCGCCAACCTGGCCCCGCGCAAGATGCGCTTCGGCCTCAGCGAAGGCATGATCCTGTCGGCCGGTTTCGACGGCGGCGCGCTGGCGCTGCTCGACGCCGACGGCGGCGCGCAGCCGGGCATGCCGGTGCGTTGACGGCCGGGATTGGGGAATCGGGATTGGGGATTCGTTGACGCGGATCCCTTGCCCGATTCACTTCATGACGCGCTTTGCGAATCCCCAATGCCGAATCCCCAATCCCTTGCTCTTTTCGACTTCGATCACACGGTCACCACCGGCGACAGCTACTCGCGTTTCCTGCGCCGCGTCGCCACGCCGCGGCAGCTGGCGCAGGCGAAGTGGTCGGTGGGGCCGTGGCTGGCCGGCTATCGGCTGGGCCTGGTCTCGGCGCATGCGCTGCGCAAGCGGGTCACCCGCATCGTGTTCGCCGGCCGTGCCGCGGCGGAGATCGCCGCGCAGGCCGAGGCCTACGCGCAGCAGGTGCTGCCGACGTTGCTGCGCCCGGAGATGATGCAACGCATCGCCTGGCATCGGGCGCAGGGCGACAGCGTGGTGCTGGTGTCCGGGTCGCTGGACCTGTACCTGCAACCGTGGTGCGCGCAGCATGGGCTGGCGTTGATCTGCAACCGCCTGGAAACGCGCGACGGCCAGCTGAGCGGCCGCTACGCCGATGGCGACTGCGGCCCGCTCAAGGCCGAGCTGATCCGCGCGCACTACGATGTGGCCGCCTACCCGCGCGTCTACGCCTACGGCGACAGCCGCGAAGACCGGCCGATGCTGGCGCTGGCCCACGAGCGCTGGTACGGCGGACGCCGCATCGCCTGAGCATGGCCGTGCACGCAGAACAGGCGGCGTGCCCCGGATCGGCCCTGACCGTTCTTCCGGCCCGCCCAACCAAACGTGCCGAAAGCAGACACCGGCGGACCGGCATCGGTGGCCGCTGCCGCGCCACCGACAACGCCGTGCCGCGGTGCCACGCAACCAGATTCCCGCCATGACCGAAAAGCCGAACCCCTCGCCATCTCCCCAGCCGTCCGCACCGCGACCACCCGACCGCACCGCGCGCATCGCCCTGACGATCGTCGCGCTCCTGGTCCTCGCCAGCGTGGCCGCCGGCGTCGCCTTGTGGCGGCTGCAGCGCGACCGCGTCAGGATCACCGACGACGCGCAGGTCGCCGCACCGTCGCGGACGAATCCGGCCGGCATCGTGGTGATCGCCCGTTTCAAACAGCAAGATGCCGCGGCAATCCGCGTCGGCCAGGCGGCCCTGGTCCGCCTGGCGCAGGCGCCGGACACGCCGGTGCCCGGCCGCGTCGCCGCCGTCGGTGGGGAAACCGACCCGTCGGCGCCTGCGCCAGGCAGCTTCGTGCAGATCGCGCAGCGCCAGCCGGTGCGCATTGCCGTCGACGCGGCGGCCGCCGAGCGCACGCTGTTCGTGCAGGGCATGGCGGCGCGGGTGCAGGTGGATACCCGCTCGGAACCCTGAGCGGCGCGGCGATCGCGCCTCGTTCGCCGCCTCGTTCGCCGCCGCGCGCAAAGCCGCCGCGCACCTCTCGCCCGCCTGGCGCGCCCGGGCGGCAAGCGTGGGGAGACGCGGCGGCCGCGACGGCGGCGGTCACGGCGCGCCAGGCACACCCGATCCGCGCGCTACAATGCGGCCGCCGATGCGCGCCGCCGCCGGCGCTGGCCGCCCCCATCCCGCCGCGCGCCGCACTGCAAGCGCAGAACCCACCATGATGCCCGCCCACCCCGACCTGCTCGAACGCCTCGATCGCCTGCTGCCGCAGACCCAGTGCGGCCAGTGCGGCTTCGATGGCTGCCGCCCGTACGCCGAGGCGATGGCGCGCGGCGCGGCGCAGGTGGACCGCTGCCCGCCCGGCGGCGACCCCGGCGCGCGGGCGCTGGCGCGCGTGCTCGGCACCGTGCCGCTGCCCTACGACCGCAGCCGCGGCACGCACAAGCCGGCGCAGGTGGCGTTGGTGATCGAGGCCGACTGCATCGGCTGCACCAAGTGCATCCAGGCCTGCCCGGTCGATGCCATCGTCGGCGGCGCCAAGTACATGCACACAGTGCTGGCGCCGCTGTGCACCGGCTGCGAGCTGTGCGTGCCGGCCTGCCCGGTGGATTGCATCGAGCTGCGCCCGGCCTAGGGCATGTCGCCAATCCCCGGGCAGCTCGCGCCGCTCCTGCGTTGGCGTGCCCACGCGCTGACGGCAGCGTGCACGCGCAGACGTGGCCCTGGGGGTTGGGCCTGCCAGGCCGCCAGCCTGCATCCCGCGGTTGGACCTGACCAGCCGTCAGTCGCCGCGCCGGCTGGCGACCCGACAGACCCAACGCGACCTACTCGGGAACCGATGACACGCCCCAGCGCCACGCCAGGCGCGGTGGCCAGCGCATCCGGATCGGCGCCGGCCGCGTATCGCTAGCTGTCACCATCCTGCGGAAGCGCTGCGCATGCCCACGCCGATCGCCCCTGCCCCGCTCGCCCGCGCGCGCCTGCCGCTGGCGGCGACCCTGTGCATCGCCGTGCTCGGCGCGGCCGCCCCGGCGCAGGCGATGCTGCACTACGACGGCCTCGCCTACGCGCCAGACGGCGGGCAGCTGCTGTACCGCGAGAGCCACTGGGTACGCGACGACGGCGCGCGGCTGGTGCTGTACCGCTGCGCCGATGGCACCGCGTTCGCGCGCAAGCGCGTCGCCGACGGCGGCATCGCCCCGGATTTCGAACTGGTCGACGCGCGCAGCGGCTATCGCGAAGGCGTGCGCCGTGCCGGCAGCGGCCGGGTGATGTTCAGCCAGCGCGGCGGCCAGCCGGAACGCAGCGCGCCATTGCCGGCGACGGCGGTACCGCAGGTGATCGATGCCGGCTTCGATGCCTATCTGCGCACGCACTGGGACGCGGTGAGCCAGGGCACGCCGCAGCGCATCGCCTTCGTGTTGCCGAGCAGCTTGCGCACGCTGGATTTCCAGATCAAACCCGCGGCCGCCGACGCCGGTGTACAGCGCTACACGCTGGCGGTGGACGCCTGGTATGGCGGCGTGCTGCCGAACATCGCGGTCGCCTACGCGCGCAGCGATCGCCGCCTGCTGGAATTCCGCGGCATCGGCAATGTCCGCGACGCGCGTGGCCGCTATGCGCAGGTGCGCATCGAATTCCCCGAACGCCTGCGCGACCAGGCCGACGACAGCGCATGGAACCAGGCGTTGCAGCAACCCCTGGCCGCGCAATGCGCCGCGCGCTGACCCGCGCCGGCACCGCGTTCACGCCGGCCTCCGGCGCGGGCGCTACAAGCATGCAGCGGCATCGTCCCTCCCACGACAAGGAACATCCATGGCCAAGGCCTACCTGTGGTTCAACGCCGCGCTGTACGCGGTCCTGGCGCTCTGGTGCACGCTGCTGCCGGCGCAGACCGCCGCCGCGGTCGGCTACGTCGGCCTGGACCGCTCCGGGCAATCCGAATACCTGGTCATCTACGGCGGACTGCAATTGGGCATGGCCTTCCTGTTCGGCTATTTCGCCCGCAGCGGGCAACTGCGGACCGGGCTGCTGCTGGCGCTCGCCTTCTACGTGCCGATCGTGCTCTACCGCAGCGCCAGCCTGCTGCGGCTGTGGCCGGTGGGGCCGACCACGACCGGCCTGGCCGTCTTCGAAATCGCGCTGCTGCTCGCCGCGCTCGCGCTATGGCGCGGCCAGCGCCGTTGAGCGACGCGCGCGCCGAAAGCCTGTAGCATCGCCGCGACCTTCGATACCGTTACCCGGCATGACCGAGACGCCCGATCACGACGAAGCAGGACAATTGCTGGTCGCCACCGCGGCCGGCGACAGCGCCGCGTTCGAACGCCTGTACCGGACCACCTCCCCGCGCCTGTTCGGCGTGTGCCTGCGCATCGTGCCGCAGCGCGGCGAAGCCGAAGACGTGCTGCAGGAGGTGTTCACCTCGGTCTGGCGCAAGGCCGCGCAATTCGATCCGCAGCGCGCGCGCGGCCTCACCTGGCTGACCATGATCGCGCGCAACAAGGCCATCGATCATCTGCGCGCGCGCGCGCCGGCGCGGCAATCCGTGGCTCTGGACGACGCCGGCGAACTGCACGACGACGGCCGCGATCCCCTGGCCGAGACCGAGTGGCGCGTCGCCGGGCGGCGCCTGGACGTGTGCATGGGCGAACTGGAACCGCCGCGCGGCGAACTGATCCGCACCGCGTTCTTCGAAGGCATCACCTACGAGGAACTGGCCATGCGCAGCGGCACCCCGCTGGGCACGGTCAAGAGCTGGATCCGGCGCGGCCTGGCCAAGCTGAAGGCGTGCCTGGAACGATGAACGACTCCGTGCCCGATCCGCAGGAAACCCCGCCGCCGCGCGACGTGCTGGCCGGCGAATACGTGCTCGGCGTGCTCGATGCGCCCGAGCGCCGCGCCGCCGAACAGCGCATCGCCGCCGACGGCGCGTTCGCCGCGGCGGTGATGCAATGGCAGCAGCACCTGATGCCGCTGGCCGACGAGATCGCGCCGGTCGCGGTGCCCGAGCGCGTGTGGGTGCGCATCCGCGCCACGCTCGGCCTGGATGCGCCGGCACCGCGCGCGCCGGCGCCGGCCTCCGGATTCTGGGAAAGCGTGCGCACCTGGCGCTGGCTGAGCGCCGGCGGTTTCGCCACCGCCGCGGCCTGCCTGTTCGCGCTGATGGTCGCGCGCACGCCGCTGCCGCCGCAGGGACCGCCGGTGACGCCGCCTCCGGTGGTCGCGCCGCCCGCCGACAGCGGCATCGCGATGACCTCGACGCTGATGCAGGACGACGGCAAGCCCGGCTACGTGGTGCTGATGGACGCCGACAAGCGCCGCATCACCCTGACCCCGCTGGCTGGCAGCCACGACGCCGCGCGCGTGCCGGAGCTGTGGCTGATCCCGGCCGACGGCAAGGCGCGCTCGATGGGCGTGTTCGACGACGCGCAGGCGCGCGCGGCGCGCATCCCCGACGCGCTGATGCCGCTGCTCAGCGACGGCGCCTTGCTGGCGGTGACGATGGAACCGCCCGGCGGCGCGCCCGGCGGCGTCGCCACCGGCCCGATCGTCGCCAAGGGCGGCATCAGCACGCTGCGCCTGGCACCGTAGAAGGCGCCGCGGCGCCAGCGCTTCCTTCTCCCATCGGGAGAAGGTGCCCCGAAGGGGCGGATGAGGGTACGGGCGAAGCCTCGCAATGTCAGGCCCGCCAGGCTGTCGGTGCCGACGCGCCCTCACCCCAACCCCTCTCCCGGTGGGAGAGGGGCTAACGCGGCCTCGACGCTTCAAGCACGCTGCGCCTGTTGCCGTAGACAACGCACTGCGGCATGGACCGCGCCAAACCCGTGCCTGAAGACATCTCCCTTCTCCCATCGGGAGAAGTGCCCCGAAGGGGCGGATGAGGGTTCGGGCGAAGCCTCGCAATGTCAGGCGCGCCAGGCTGTCGGTACCGGCGTACCCTCACCCCAACCCCTCTCCCGATGGGAGAGGGGCCAACGCTGCCTCGACGCTTCAAGCACGCTGCGCCTGTTGCCGCCGTAGACAACGCACTGCGGCACGGACCGCGCCAAACCGGTGCCTGAAGACATCTCCCTTCTCCCATCGGGAGAAGGTGCCCCGAAGGGGCGGATGAGGGTACGGGCGAAGCCTCGCAATGTCAGGTGCGCCAGGCTGTCGGTGCCGGCGTTCCCCACCCCAACCCCTCTCCCGGTGGGAGAGGGGCTAACGCGGCCTCGACGCTTCAAGCACGCGGCGCCTGATGCCGTAGACAATGCACCGCGGCCGACTACTCCACGCCCTCCTGCGTCCGCCGACAGCAAACGCGAGCGCACATTCACCCGGCCACCACTCGCGCGCAGGCAGCATCGCCGCAGCCGTCGCGCATACGCTGGACAGCCCGATCTTCCGACGATTCCAACCTGTGTGGACGCCGCCTCGCGCGGCGACCGCCGTGCGCTGCCGTGGCCGGCCATCCCGCGCCTGCAGCGTCATGCAGCGAGGACGCGACGCGAATGCATCCGGCTTCCGGCTTTGCCCGTATCGCTATCCGAATCCCCACGAGATGCGCTTGTGCCGAGCCCCGTTCCGGACCATCCCCGCGTACCGACCACCGCGCCTGCCGATGCGCCCGCGCCGCGCCGCGGAAGCGTGGCTCGCACGCTGCGGCGCTGGTTCGACACCAGTGCGGAGATCGAACTGGACGAGGCCCGCGCCGACCGCATCGACTGGCTGCGCGCAGCCCCCTACGTCGGCCTGCACCTGGCCTGCCTGGGGGTGTTCTGGGTCGGCGCGTCGTGGTTCGCGGTCGGCATGGCGGTGGCGATGTACGCGGTGCGCATGTTCGCGCTCACCGGCTTCTACCATCGCTACTTCGCGCATCGCGCGTTCAAGACCTCGCGCGTGGTGCAGTTCCTGTTCGCCGCGCTCGGCGCCACCTGCGTGCAGCGCGGTCCGCTGTGGTGGGCCGCGCACCACCGCAACCACCATCGCCACACCGATACCCCGGCCGATCCGCATTCGCCGCGCCAGCACGGCTTCTGGTGGAGCCATAGCGGCTGGTTCCTGACCCCGCGCGGCTTCCGCACCGACTGGGAGGCGATCCCGGACCTGCGCCGCTTCCCGGAACTGCGCTTCCTCGACCGTTTCGACCTGCTGCTGCCGGTACTGCTGGCGCTGGCGCTGTTCCTGCTCGGCGGCTGGCTGCAGCGCGAGCATCCGCAACTGGGCACCGATGGACCGCAGTTGCTGGTGTGGGGCTTCTTCGTCTCCACCGTGGCGCTGTTCCATGCCACCTTCACCATCAACTCGCTGGCGCACCGCTTCGGCAGCCGCCGTTTCGACACCCGCGACGACAGCCGCAACAACGCCTGGCTGGCGCTGCTGACCTTCGGCGAGGGCTGGCACAACAACCATCACTTCTTCCCCGGTGCGGCACGCCAGGGCTTCCGCTGGTGGGAAGTCGACCTGACCTGGTACGGCCTGAAGGCGCTGTCGTGGACCGGGCTGGTGCGCGAGCTCAAGCCGGTGCCGGCGGGGCTGGTGCGCGCACGGGCGCGCGCACGATGAGCCGGATCGCGGTGGTGGGCTCGGGGATCGCCGGGCTGGGGTCGGCATGGCTGCTGTCGCAGCGGCACGAGGTCACCCTGTACGAGGCGGCCAATTACCTGGGCGGGCATACCCACACCCATGCGATCGAACTGGACGGCGCGCAGTACGCGGTGGACAGCGGCTTCATCGTGTTCAACCCGCAGCACTATCCGCTGCTGAGCAGGCTGTTCGCGCAGCTCGGCGTGGCCGCGCAGCCGACCACGATGAGTTTTTCGGTGCACGAGGCGCGCACCGGCCTGGAATACAACGCCGGCAGCCTCGGCGGGCTGTTCTGCCAGCCCGGCAACCTGGCCAGCCCGCGCTTCTGGCGCATGCTGCGCGACCTGCGCCGCTTCTACCGGCAGGCGCCGCAGGTGCTGGCCGACGCTGCGCAAGCGCAGCTGACGCTGGGCGAATTCCTGCAGCGGCACGGCTATTCGGAGGTGTTCCGCGACGCGCACATGGTGCCGATGGCCTCGGCGCTGTGGTCCTCGCCGTCGCAGCGGATCCTGCAGTTCCCGATGCGCCAGCTGATCGGCTTCATGGCCAACCACCACATGCTGCAGATCAGCGGCCGGCCGCAGTGGCAGGTGGTCGCGGGCGGCTCCAACAGCTACGTGCGCGCGCTGCGCAGCCGCTGGCGGGTGCGCGAGCGCATCGGCACGCCGGTGCGCTCGGTGCAGCGGCTGTCGCAGGGCGTGTCGGTGCTGACCGACGCCGACAGCGACGCCGATGCGCAGCACTACGACCACGTGGTGCTGGCCTGCCACGCCGACGACGCCCTGCGCCTGCTCAACGATGCCAGCGCCGCCGAACGCGAGATCCTCGGCGCGATCGCCTACCAGGACAACGACACCGTGCTGCACACCGATGCGCGCGTGCTGCCGCGCAACCGCCGCGCCTGGGCCGCCTGGAATGCGCACGTGCCGGCCGATCCGGACGCGCCGTGCACGGTCAGCTACTGGATGAACGCGCTGCAGTCGATCCGCTCGCCGCAGCCGTTCATCGTCAGCCTCAACCGCGGCGACGCCATCGATCCGGCCAAGGTGCTGCGGCGCATGCGCTACCGGCATCCGCTGCAGACCCAGGCCTCGGTGGCGGCGCAGGCGCGCAAGGGCGAGATCCAGGGCCAGCGCGGCACCTGGTTCGCCGGCGCCGGCTGGGGCTTCGGCTTCCACGAGGACGGCCTGCGCAGCGCGGTCGACGTCGCCGCCGGGCTCGGGGTACCCTGGCCATGAACCTGTTGCGCAGCGCTACCGTGTCCGCCCCGCCGGCTGGCGCCGTCTCGACAACGCCGGCGGCGGCGGGCACGACCACGCGCGGGCTGCACAGCGCGCTCTACAGCGGCTGGGTCCGGCACCGCCGCTATGCGCCCAAGCCGCTGGCGTTCCGCTATCCGATCTTCCTGATGTACCTGGACCTGGCCGAACTCGAGCAGGTGTTCGCGCGGCGCTGGCTGTGGTCGGTCGGCCGCCGCAATCTGGCCGAATTCCGCCGCAGCGACTATCTCGGCGATCCGGCGCAGCCGCTGGACGAGGCGGTGCGCGACCGCGTGCAGCAGCACAGCGGCGAGCGCCCGCTCGGCCCGGTGCGCATGCTGACCCACCTGCGCTACTTCGGCCACTGCTTCAATCCGGTCACGTTCTACTACTGCCACGACGCGCAGCAGCGCCTGCACAGCATCGTCGCCGAGATCACCAACACGCCGTGGCGGCAGCGCCACGCCTACGTGCTGCCGGTGGCCGCCGCGCGCAGCCACGGCAGCGTGCACGCCTGGCGCTTCGACAAGCGTTTCCACGTCTCCCCGTTCATGGCGATGGCGCACGACTACGCATGGCGCTGCAGCGAACCGGGCGCGCAGCTGCGCGTGCACATGGACGTGCTCGATGCGCAGCCGGCGGCCAGGCGCTTCGACGCCACGCTGGTGCTGCGGCGGCGCGAGATCTCCGGCGCCAACCTGGCGCGCGCGCTGCTGCGCTATCCGGCGATGACCGTGCAGGTCGTGGCCAAGATCCACTGGCAGGCGCTGCGCCTGTGGCTGCGCGGCAATCCGGTGCACGACCACCCCGACCATTCCCTTCCGCGAGAACGCCGATGAATTCTCCGCATGCGCCCTCTTCCGCTTCCGTCGCGCTGGCCCCGGCCGCAGCGCCGCTGCGCGGCTTCGACCGGGTGCTGCGGCGGCGCCTGCTCGCCACCCTGGACGGCCTGCGCGACGGCCAGCTGCACATCGAGGAAGCCGGCGCGATCACCACCTTGGGCAGCGCCACGCCGGGCGCCGCCGCGCACGAGGGCGGCGCGCTGCAGGCGCACCTGCGCATCCACGATCCGCGCTTCTACCGCCAGGCCGCGCTGAACGGCAGCGTCGGCGTCGGCGAGGCGTACATGGACGGGCTGTGGGAATGCGACGACCTGGTCGCGCTGGTGCGCCTGCTGGTGCGCAACCGCGACCGCCTGGACGCGATGGAGACCGGCCTGGCCCGCCTCGGCGGCCTGGCGATGCGCGGCCTGCACGCACTGGCGCGCAATACCCGCGCCGGCAGCCGCCGCAACATCGCCGCGCACTACGACCTGGGCAATCCCTTGTTCGAGCTGTTCCTGGACCGCAACCTGATGTACTCCTCGGCGCTGTTCCGCGACGAAGACGCCGCGCTCGGCGAGGCCGCGCTGGAGCGCGCCGCCGAGCGCAAGCTGCAGCGCATATGCGCCAAGCTCGACCTGCAGCCGCACCACCACCTGGTCGAGATCGGCAGCGGCTGGGGCGGTTTCGCGCTGCATGCGGCCAGGCACCACGGTTGCCGCGTCACCACCGTCACGATCTCGCGCGAACAGTACGACCTGGCGCGCCAGCGCGTGGACGCGGCCGGCCTGTCCGAGCGCGTCGAGGTGCTGCTGCGCGACTACCGCGACCTCGACGGCCGCTACGACCGGCTGGTCTCGATCGAGATGATCGAGGCGATCGGCCACCAGTACCTGGACACCTATTTCGGCAAGGTCGGCACGCTGCTCAAGGACGACGGCCAGGCGCTGATCCAGGCCATCACCATCGAGGACCACCGCTACGCGCAGGCGCTGACCTCGGTGGACTTCATCAAGCGCCACATCTTCCCCGGCAGCTTCATTCCGTCGGTGGCGGCGATGACCGGCGCGATCGCGCGCGCCAGCGACCTGCGCCTGTTCAACCTGGAAGACATCGGCCCCAGCTACGCGCTGACCCTGCGCGCCTGGCGCCAGCGCTTCATGGCCAGGCTGCCGCAGGTGCGCGCGCTGGGCTACGACGAACGCTTCATCCGCATGTGGGAGTTCTACCTGGCCTATTGCGAAGGCGGCTTCCTGGAACGCTCGATCGGCGACGTGCACCTGTGGCTGAGCAAGCCCGGCGCGCGCCCGGCGCAGTTCGCGCCGCCATTGGCGCACGACGCATGAGCAAGCTGGCCAACTACGTCGCGCTGCAGCTGCTGTGGCTGGCCGCGGTGGCCGGCGCCGGCCGCGGGCTGGCCTGGGCCGGGCCGGCGGCGCTGGCGCTGTTCGCGCTGTACCAGTTGCAGCCGCGCCGGCGCGCGCGCGGCGACGCGGCGCTGATGGCGCTGGCGCTGCTGCTCGGCGCCGCCGTCGATACCACGCTGGCCGCCGGCGGCTGGGTGCGCTATGCCGCGGCGCTGCCGCCGGCGCCATGGGCGCCGCTGTGGATCCTGGCGCTGTGGGCCGGCTTCGCGCTGACCTTCAACCATTCGCTGGCCTGGGTCATGCATCGCCCGTGGCGCGCGGCGCTGTTCGGCGCGGTGTGCGGCCCGTTTGGCTATGTGCTGGCCGCGCGCGGCTGGCAGGCGCTGACGCTGGGCACGCCGTTGCTGCACGCGGTGCTCGCGCTGGCGCTGGCCTGGGCCGCGGCGCTGACCCTGCTGAGCCTGGCGACACGGCGCCTGGCCTTGCCGGCCCGACCCACAGCGCTCGGCGCAGGAGCCGCCCCATGAACGCCTGGCCGCTGTTGCACGTGGGTGCCTTCACCGCGCTGGTCATGATCGCCGGCTGGGCCTGGCAGCGGCGCAGCCGCAACGCCGGCGTGGTCGATGTGCTGTGGGCGGCGTGCATGGCGCTGGCCGCGGTGTACTGCGCCTGGCGCGCCGACGGCGCCGTGCTGCCGCGCGTGCTGACCGCGGCGATGGGCGGGCTGTGGGGCGCGCGCCTGGCCTGGCACCTGGGCGTGCGCGTGTTCGGCGATGCGCACGAGGACGGCCGCTACCGCGCGCTGCGCGAGCATTGGCACGGCGACCAGCGCCGCTTCCTGCTGTTCTTCCTCGGCCAGGCGCTGGTGGTGGCGCTGTTCGCGGTGCCGCTGTCGATCGCCGCGCACAATCCGCTGCCGCAATGGAGCGTGTGGACCACGCTGGCGCTGGCGACCTGGCTGCTGGCGGTGGGCGGGGAAAGCCTGGCCGACCGCCAGCTGGCCGCGTTCCGCGCCGACCCCGCCAACAAGGGCAAGACCTGCCGCCGCGGCCTGTGGCGCTATTCGCGGCATCCGAACTATTTCTTCGAGTTCGTGCACTGGTTCGCCTACGTGTTCCTGGCGGTGGGCAGCGGCGCGCTGTGGGTCGGCATCGCCGCGCTGGGGCCGCTGCTGATGTTCGCGTTCCTGTACCGCGTCACCGGCATTCCCTACACCGAACAACAGGCGCTGCGCTCGCGCGGCCAGGACTACGCCGACTACCAGCGCAGCACCAGCGCTTTCTTTCCGTTGCCGCCGCGGCAATGACCCCGCTTCCAGGAGAACCGCCGATGTCCAGCACCCTCGCCACCACGCCTGCGCCCACACTGCCCGCCGAACCGCTGGCCACGCGCGTGGCCGAATCCGGCCTGCTGCCCGATGCGCTGCTGCGCGGCGCGATGCGCCGGCTGTGCGCGCAACGCCTGCGCGACGAACGCAGCGGCGGCGCCGACGCCGCCTGGGAGCGCCAGCGCGCATTCGTCGAGGCATTGCGCAGCAGCGCCATCGCGATCGAGACCGAGGCGGCCAACCGCCAGCACTACGAACTGCCGCCGCGCTTCTTCGAGCTGTGCCTGGGCAAGCGCCTGAAGTACAGCAGCTGCTACTGGGACGCCGGCATCGCCGACCTGGACGCGGCCGAGGAACGCATGCTGCACCTGTACGCCGAACGCGCGCAGCTGCGCGACCGCCAGCGCATCCTCGAACTGGGCTGCGGCTGGGGCTCGCTGACCCTGTGGATGGCCGAGCACTACCCCGGCGCGCGCATCACCGCGGTGTCCAATTCGCGGCCGCAGCGCGAACACATCGAGGCGCAGTGCCGCGCGCGCGGGCTGGACAACGTCAAGGTCGTCACCCACGACGCCAACACCCTGATCCTGCCCACCGCCAGCTACGACCGCGTGGTGTCGATCGAGATGTTCGAGCACATGCGCAACTACCGCGAGCTGCTGGCGCGGATCGGCCATTGGCTGGTGCCGGGCGGCAAGCTGTTCGTGCACATCTTCTGCCACCGCGACCTGGCCTACCCGTTCGAGGTGCAGGGCGAGGACAACTGGATGGGCCGGCATTTCTTCACCGGCGGACTGATGCCGGCCGCCGACACCTTGCTGCAGTTCCAGGACGACCTGGCGCTGGAGCGGCGCTGGCTGCTGTCCGGCGAGCATTACGAAAAGACCGCCAACGCCTGGCTGCGCAACCAGGACCGGCACCGCGCCGAGCTGATGCCGGTGCTGCAGGCCACCTACGGCAGCGACGCGAAGATCTGGTGGCAGCGCTGGCGCATGTTCTGGATGGCCTGCGCCGAGCTGTTCGGCTACGAGCAGGGCCAGCAGTGGGGCGTGGCGCATTACCGGTTCGTCAGGCGCTGAAGCGCCGGGATTCGGGAGTCGGGATTGGGGATTCGCAAAGGCGAGGCTGTGTGCTCTGAAGCGCGACGTGATGCGGATCGGCCCTTGGACCGATCCAATGGTCACGCAGCCGGAAGTGGAGATCGAATCCCCAATCCCCAATCCCCAATCCCGGCTCTCCACTCACACGGCAGCGGTGATGACGATCTCGATCTTCCAGTCCGGGTTGGCCAGCTTGGCCTGCACGGTGGCGCGCGCCGGGGTGCTGCCCGGGCACACCCAGGTCTCCCAGACCTTGTTCATCTCCGCGAACTCGGCCAGGTCGGTCATGTAGATCTCCGCGCGCAGGACCTTGCTCTTGTCGCTGGCGGCGCGCGCCAGCAGTTCGTCGATCGCCGCCAGGACCTGGCGGGTCTGGCCGGCGATGTCGGCGCTGGCGTCGTCGGCGATCTGCCCGGCCAGGTAGGCCACGCCGTTGTGCACGGTCATTTCCGACATACGCGGGCCGGTATCGAATCGCTGGATCATGAGGCGCTGTCCTGAAGAAGGGAAACCCGGCCATTGTCGCGCGATTGCGCCCAGCCTGCAGGGCGCCACAGCCGGTACGCGACCAGCAACAGCCAGGCCAGGATCAGCACGATCGCCAGCTTCTGGGTCAGCCCGCGCGGCGGCGCGCGCCACAGCACGTGCACCCACAGCGCCACGAACGCCGCCACCGCCAGGGCCGACAGCGTGCCGGCATGGCCCTGCCATGGCGCTTGCCGGCGCAACCAGGCGCTCTGCAGCAACATCGCGCTGGTCGCGCACAGGAACGCGGTCTGCGCGAACAGCCCGTGCAACAACGGCGCCAGCAACGGTGCGCGCTGCGGCAGGTAGCTGTCGCCGATCGCCACCCCGCACAGGCCCAGCGCGGCGACCGCGAACAGCAGCAGCGGCGCGCCGCTGCGTGCCCGCGGCGGCGCCTGCGCATACAGGCCGGCGGCCAGCGCGACGATGCTCGCTGCCAGCAGTACGTAGACAATGCGCAACAGCAGCCCGCCCGGGCCATGCAGGTACAGGCTCAGCGTCGCCTGCTGCCAGTGCAGGTCCGTGCGCAGCAGCTGCAGCGCCAGCGCCACGCCGAGGAACAACAGGCACAGCAACACGGCGAGGGCGCCGGCGGCGCGCGGCCAACGCGGCGGCGCGGGTGCGGGGGCCAGGGGCGGCGGCATGGGATCGGCTCCGGGTCGTAGCGGGGAACGCGATGCGCGACGCGTGCGCGCGCCTGCATCCTCCGCGCACACCGACGCGGTGCCGACGTGCGATTCCACTATGATGCGCGTCGCCGGTGCCGCCGGTACAGCCCCCAGGCCACCCGGTATCGCGATGGACCAGCCCTTTTCCGCTTGCAGGCACGCCACCGCGATGGCCCGCACCGCCACTGCCGCAGGCCTGCGCGCCGCCGCCGGCGCATGCACGCCGCCCCCTCTCTTCTTCGCTTACGCTCCCCTGCAATGACCGACGTCGCACCTCCCGCTGTCCCCTCCTCCGCTGGCTGGCGCCGCGCGCTGCCGGTGCTGTTCAGCCTGGTGATCCTGGCGCTGGCGCTGCGCGCGCTGGCCACCGAGTTCAGCACCCATGGCTACGCCGCGATCCGCCACGCCTTCAACCAGCTCAGCGTCGGCCAGATCGCGCTGACCCTGTTGCTGGGGCTGAGCAGCTACGCCTGCCTGATCGGCTTCGACGCGGTCGGCCTGCACCGCAGCGGGCGCAAGCTGCATCCGATGCGGATCGGCGTCACCGCGTTCCTGGCGCATGCGGTCGGCCAGACCCTGGGCTTCGCCGCGCTCACCGGCGGCGCGGTGCGCCTGCGCGGCTACGGCCGGGTCGGGCTGAGCCTGGCCGAGATCGGCCAGGTGGTACTGATGAGCACGCTCGGCTTCGTGTTCGGCGCCTGGCTGCTGCTGGCGCTGGCGCTGACGCTGGAACCGGCCTCGGCCGCGCTGGCGCTGCCGATCGCCGCGCCGGCGGTGCGCGCGATCGGCATCGCGCTGCTGGCCGGCTTCGGCCTGATGCTGCTGCTGGCCGGGCGCGAGGGCCGCACCCTGCGCTGGCGCACTCACGAACTGTGGCTGCCGGACCGGCGCACCACGCTCGGCGTGACCGCGTTGAGCGTGGTCGAACTGGGCCTGGCCAGCGCCGCGTTCTACGTGCTGTTGCCGAACGAGTCGGGCATCGAGTTCGTCGGCTTCGTCGGCCTGTACCTGGTCGCGGTGGTGGCCGGGCTGATGTCGACCGTGCCGGCCGGGCTGGGCGTGTTCGAATGGAGCCTGCTCAAGCTGCTGCCCGGCGTGGCCCCGGCGGCGGTGCTGGCCGCGGCGCTGATCTACCGCATCACCTACTACGTGGTGCCGCTGCTGCTGTCGGTGCTGATGGCCGCGGCCTCCGGCCTGCGCCGGCCGCTGGCGGCCAGCGCCGGCGGGGTGCGCGTGGCCTGGGGCACGCTGCGCCCGTGGCTGCCGCAGATCATCGCGATGGCGGTGTTCGCGGTCGGCGCGGCGCTGGTCATCGACGGCACCCTGCCGACGCCGAAGCGGCGCCTGGGCATGGCGCCACTGTCGATCGTGGAGACCTCTCACCTGCTGGCCAGCCTCGGCGGCGTGGTGCTGCTGCTGATCGGCCAGGGCCTGCAGCGGCGCAGCCATGCGGCCTGGGTGCTGGCGATCGGCATCTGCGTGCTGTTGCCGCTGCCGGCCTGGCTGCGCGGCGGCCACGCCTCGGTGGCGCTGTCCTCGCTGGTGGTGGCGGCCGGGCTGTGGGGCGCGCGCCGCGAGTTCTACCGCCAGGGCGCGCTGCTCGACGAGGCCTGGTCGTGGCCGTGGCTGCGCAACCTGGGCCTGGTGCTGATCGCCACGGTGTGGCTGCTGTTCTTCGTCTACAGCCACGTCGAATACCAGAACGAGCTGTGGTGGCAGTTCGCGACCTCGGCCAACGCGCCGCGGGCGCTGCGCGCGGTGCTGCTGGTCAGCGTGGCGGTGGTGGTGTTCGGGCTGGCGCGGCTGCTGCACAGCACGCGCTCGCCGCTGCCGGCGGCCGACCATGCGCAGCTGGACGCGCTGGCGCCGGTGCTGGCCGCGGCCACCGACACCCAGGCCTGCCTGGTGCTGACCGGCGACAAGGCCCTGCTGCACGCCGAGGACGGCCAGGGCTTCGTGATGATGCAGCGCTACGGCGGCTCGCTGGTGGCGATGGGCGATCCGGTGGGAGCGCCGGAGGTGGCGCGCGCGCTGATCTGGCGCTTCCGCGAGGAAGCCGACCGCATGGGCCTGCGCCCAGTGTTCTACCAGGTCGGCGAGCAGCACTGGCAGACCTATCTCGACCTGGGCCTGACCCTGGTCAAGCTCGGCGAGGAAGCGATGGTGTCGCTGGAGGACTTCCACCTGGAAGGCCGCGACCGCGCCGACCTGCGCCAGGCCTGGAACCGCGGCAAGCGCAGCGGGCTGAGCTTCCGCATCGTGCCGCTGGAAGAGATCGACGCGCTGATGCCGGTGCTGGCCGACGTCTCGCAGCAGTGGCTGGAGGAGAAGGCCGGCGAGGAGAAGGGCTTCTCGCTGGGCAGCTTCGACCCGGCCTACCTGCGCCGCTTCCCGGTCGCGGTGGTCGAGGCCGACGGCAAGGTCGTGGCCTTCGCCAACCTGTGGCAGGCGCCGGCCGGACACGAACTGTCGGTGGACCTGATGCGGCACGTCGCCGATGCGCCGAAGGGCACCATGGATTTCCTGTTCATCGAGCTGTTCCTGTGGGGCCGCGCGCAGGGCTACAAGCGCTTCTCGCTGGGCATGGCGCCGCTGTCGGGCCTGGCCCAGCACCGCCTGGCCGGGCGCTGGAACCGCTTCGGCAACCTGATCGTGCGCCACGGCGAGCGCTTCTACGGCTTCACCGGCCTGCGCCGCTTCAAGTCCAAGTTCGCCCCGGCCTGGCGCACCCGCTACCTGGCCGCGCCCGGCGGCATGCACCTGCCGGCGGCGCTGCTGGACGTGACGCGCTTGATTTCGCTGGATCCCAGGAAGCCCGAGTAGCCGGGATTCGGGATTCGGGATGACCAGCAGTCGGCTGATGGAACGCCGGGATTGGGGCAAGTGGAACGCGCTCTTGCGAATCCCCAATCCCCAATCCCGAATCCCGGCCTTCAATCAATGCGCTGCAGGATCTGCTTGGCCAGTTCCGCGTAGTCGCCCTTGAAGTGATGGTCGCCGGGCAGCTTGACCAGCTGCGCGGCGCCGTGCGGCAGGTCCGGGCACAGCGCGTCGTCGTCGTCCTCGCCGTAGATGCACAGGGTCTGCGCGCCCGGCATCTTCGCCACTTCCGGGGCGATCGGCAGGCCGTCGTCGCCGGAACTGATCCAGTTGGAGACGTGGAATTCGTAATCGGCGGTCTTGCCCAGCGACAGCAGCGCGGTGGCCTGCACCTGCGCGCGCATCGGCGGCGGCAGCTGGTTGTAGGCCGCCGGCAGCACGTCGGCGCCCTGCGAGAAGCCGATCAGCACCACCCGCTCGCGCTGCCACAGGCGGCTGTAGTGGCGGTAGATCCGGTCCAGGTCGGTGGCGAAGCCCTGCGGGGTGCGCTCGCTCCAGAAGTAGCGCAGCGAATCCACGCCGACCACCGGGATGCCGGCCTGGGCCAGCGCGCCGGCGACCTGCTGGTCGAGCCCGGCCCAGCCGCCGTCGCCGGACACGAAGATCGCGAACACTTTGTCGTTGTCGTTGTCGTTGCCGGTGGCCGCGGCGCCGGCGGCGGCCGGCGCATCGACTGCAGGCACCTCGACCACGGGCAGCCCGGCCAGATCGACCGGCGTCGGCGGCAGGCTGACCCCGCGCTGCGCGCCCAGCGAGCGCACCGCCGCGCGCAGCCCGGGCAAGGCGTCGCCACTGGCGCTGCGGCGGAACTGCCGCGCCTGCGCCACCTTCTGCAGGAACGCATCGCTCTGCTGGGTGCAGCGGTCCTTGCCCGGCGCATCCACCGCCGCCAGCCACGGCAGCGGCAGCGATGCCGGCTGCAGCGCGCGCGCCGGCGCGGTGATGCCGGCGCCGCAGATCTGGTCGTCCAGCACCTGCACCGGGCAGAAATCCTCGGTGACCAGACCGGCCAGCAGGTGCTTGGGCGCCTGCGCCGCGACCGCATAGGCCAGCGCGGCGCCGTCGCCATCGCCGACCAGCAGCGGCAGGCGGTAGGTCGGCACGTGGTAGTAGGCCTGCACGTAGCGCGAGAAGTTCTCCACGTCGCCGGCGGAGAAACCGCAGGTGCCGGGGATCTTGGCCAGCACCGCCTGCAGGTGCGCGCTGTCGATCACCACCACCATGGCGCCGTCGTCGCGCAGCGCCTCGATCTGGCGCATCCGCGCGGCCTCGCCGTGCTTGCCGCCGGCGAACCACAACACCACGCGCTGCGCCTCGCCGTGCGGCAGCAGCACCGGCACCTGCTCGAAGCGGCCGTGGCTGAGTTTTTCCGGGACCGCCGGCGCTGCCGCCGCGGGCGCTGCAGGCGTCGTCGCGGCCGGCGCCGCCAGGGCGGCAGCCGATCCGACCAGTCCGGCCAGCGCACATCCCCACATCCATCCGCCACGCATTCGCATCATCCGGCAATCCTGAAAAGGCGTGTAAAGATAATCCCGAACGGCGGCGGCGCGAAGCGCGGCGCAGGCGCCGGTTCATGCGAGGTAGCTTAGGGCCAGGCCGCGGTCTGGCCGCTGCGGCGGCGGTACGGCAGCGCGCGGCCGCCGCTCACGCGCCCGGGTCGGCCTCGGGATGGCGCAGGCGCCACGCCGCCAGCGCCTGCCGATAGCGCGCCACGTCCTCGGCGTACAGGTCGTGCACGCACAGCGGGCAGCCGCTGTCGCAGCAATCGCTCGGCAGGGGCGGTTGCGGCGGCTGCGGGCGCGGATCGGCGCTGGCGGGATCGGGATCGGGATCGGGCATCACGGTGCAAGGCGGGCGGCACGCCAGGCGCGTGCACAGGTGCGCATTGTAGAACGCGCCGGCGTCGGCTCAGCCGATCGCCTGGCGCAGGTTGGCGCGCGCCGCCGCGTCGTAGCGCGCATGGAACCAGTCGCTGAGGAAGATGCGCGGCTGCGCCAGCACCGTCTTCAGGAACGCACGGCGCTTGCGCCGGTACAGCCAGCCCGGCACCACGCCGCGGTACTCCTCGGCGATGGCGCGATCGTAGGCGGCGAACGCGGCAGGATCGGCGCCAAGGATGGCCATGTCGCAATCCAGGAACAGCGCCGCCTCGGCATCCACCGCGGCGGCGGACAGTTGCCCGTGGCGCGCGGTCAGATCGATCAGCGCGGCCACGCGCGCCGCGTCCAGCCCGGCATCGGGCAGCCATCGCGCGATCGCCGCCTGCGCCAGGCGTGCCGACTGCGCCTCGTTGTCGCCGCGCCCGGCCTGGTACACCGCGTCGTGGTAGAGCACGGCCAGGTAGACCTCGCGCGGCTGCCGCCAGCCCAGCGCGGCGGCGACCTCGGCATAGTGCCCCAGCACCGCCTGCACGTGGCCGAAGTGGTGGTAGGCGCGCGGCGGCGTGGCATACGCTTCCTGCAGCTGCGTCCATTGCGCCTCGGGCAGGATCAGCGGCGGTGCCGGTTCGCTCATCGGCCCGCCTCGCCACCGGCGTGCGCAGGCGCGTCGGCATCCGCCGACAGCGGCCAGCTCGCTTCGTGCAGATAGCGCCCCTGCCCCTGCACGCTGCGGATCAGGCTCAGCGTCGCGACGGTCCAGCGCAGTTCCGGCACCGCCTGCAGCGGCAGCGCGCAGTCGTCGTAGGCCAGGGTGATGTGCGGCACATAGGCCGCCTCGGCGCGCGTGGCCACGCCCTGGCGGGCCAGTTGCCGCTGCAGCGTCTCGCGCAGCCGGCGCAGCGCGGCCGGTTCGCCGTCGCCCTGCAACACCAGCGGTCGCGCGCGGCTGCGGCCGCCGAAACTGAGCACGCGATCGAAGCACAGCTCGAACGGCGCCGCCGCCAGCGCCTGCCCGGCGGCATGCGCCTGCTGCAGCAGGCGCGGCGGGATGCCGGCGTACTCGCCGAGGTAGTGCAGGGTCAGGTGCAGCCGTTCGGGCGGCAATGCGCGCCCGCGCAGGCCATGCGCAGTCCGCAGGCGCTCGCCCAGGGCGAACGCGCGCTGCGCGGTGGCCGGATCCGGCAGCACGGCGAAGAACAGGCTCTCGCGCGGCGCCGGCGCGGCGAAGCCGAGCGAGAATTGCGCGTCTGCGGGGGAAGCGTCGTGGGCCATCGGCATGGGGCGGCGCAATGCCGCGAGCGATCCGGCAACGGAACAGGCGGCCATGGTAGCAAGCGCAGCGCGGCCGGCGCGCGGCGTTCGCGCGCCCTTGCAACGCAAAAAGGCTGGCCGGATGGATCCGGTCAGCCTTTGCGTCTGTGCAGCCCGCGCACGCTGCAGCCGATCAGGACCGCAGCGTGCCGGGACAGCGATGACGGCCGGACGTGCGCCCGGCCTGCGGCTCAGGCCGCGTTCTTCATCGCGTGCTTGCGGTTGCGCATCACGTCGTGGCAGGCGCGCACTTCCGGCAGCAGCTTGGTGGCGGCGTCGCGCGCGGCGACCGGGGTGTCGCTGTCGGCGATGGTGTCGTTGAAGGCCTTGAGCAGGCGATCCTCGGACTCTTCCAGCTCGGCCACGTAGCCGTACTTGGTGTCGCCCAGCGCGGCACGCACCTTGCCGTACATCTGCTGCATGCTGCCGACCATGGTGCCGTGTTCGTCGGGCTTGCCGCCGACCGCCTGGACCGTGGCGCTCAGGCTGCTGACGATGTCCGACTTGACCCCGGCGATGCGCAGGAACAGCGCCGACAGTTCCGCATCGCCGACCTTCTGCGCCGCTTCTTCGTAGAACTGCTTGCCGTCGCGGGAAATGGCGATGAGGTCGTTGAGGCTGTGGGTGGTCTTGCTCTGAATGCTCATGGATGGAACTCCTTCTGCAGTGGGCCGGCGAACATCGCGCAACGGGCACGTCGGGTCGTGTTCCCTGGATGTCGCTCGGCCGCGGGATGAAGAGTCTTGCCGCGTTGCGTCGTGGGAGGGATGCTGGACGCCAGGGCATAAATTGCACGTGAGCCGAAACGGCCGCGTCCTCACGCGACGCTGGCAGGCATGAACGGGCATTCATGGCCGGAGTGCCGGCTCCCTGGCGATATTTTCGCCAGGGCGTGCATGCGCCCCGGCACGGCGCGCTGCGGCAGAGTTATCCACATGCTTGTCCTGCACTCATCCACAATCGCTGTGGATGAATACGCGGCGCCGGCCGGCCGCCAGGCACGGCCTCGGTCGCGGCCGCGATCGCTGCATTCCCTGGCACGTGCGCCGCGCCGGCAAAGGGCTATATTTGCCGAAAGACCCTCCCATCCGGGATTCCCCACGAGGTGCGCCATGTTCGGCTGGACCGCATTCGCCCTGGTCGCCGCGACGGCGATCGCGCCGCCGCCCGCACCGCCGTCGCCGCCCGCTCCATCTGCGCCCCTCGTCCCCGAAGAGATCATGCGCGTCCCGCCCGCGCTGCATGCGCTGGTGCAGCAGCGCATCGACCGCCACAGTTCGCCCGAGCAACGCCTGCAGCAGTTGGTGCGGCTGGCCTTCGACGTGGACGGCCTGGATCTGCAGTACGACGCCAAGGCCACCAACAGCGTTGCCGAGAGCTATGCCACGCGGCGCGTCAACTGCCTGTCCTTCACCCTGCTGTTCGTGGCCCTGGCGCGCGACGCCGGGGTGGACGCGCAGGTGCAGGAAGTGGGCCGCGTGCTGAGCTGGTACGAGGACGGCAACGCGCTGTACAACGCCGGCCACGTCAACGTCCTCGTGCGCATCGACGGCAGTCGCCGCAGCGTGGACCTGGACCGCAGCGTGCTGATGGACCGGCGCGGCCCGCAGCCGATTTCCGACCGCCGCGCACTGGCGCACTACTACAACAACCGCGGCGCCGAGCTGATGGCCAACGGCGACCTGCCCGCCGCGCAGCAGCACATGCAGATGGCGCTGCGGATGGACCGCGACTTCGCCGCCGCCTGGAACAACCTCGGCGTGCTGGCGCTGCGCCAGGGCGATCCGCAGACTGCCGCGAACAACTATGCGACCGCGCTGTCGATCGATCCCGGCCACGTGTCCGCGCTGTCCAACGCCGCCATCCTGTACCGGCACCTGGGCGACAGCCGGCGCGAAGCGGCGATGCTGGCACGGCTGCAACGGGTGCAGCTGACCGACCCGTTCCACCAGTACCTGCTCGGCAACGAGGCGGAACGGCGCCAGGACTATGCCGCGGCGATCGGCTACTACCGGCATGCGCTGCGCCTGTACGACAACGCGCACCTGCTGTATTTCGCCCTGGCCCGCGCCTATCTGCTCAATGGCGATCCGCGCCGCGCCAACTGGGCGTTGCAGCAAGCCGTGGAGCACGCCGACAAGACCGCGCAGCCGCGCTACCAGGCCAAGCTGGAGGCGTTGCGGCGGTTGACGCACAACACCCAGGCGCAGCGCTGAGCCGCGGCGGGCGAGCCGATCGGGGCGCGCGCGTGGCGCCGGCGTTGCGCATCCACGCAGCCACACCTACGACAGCGCGCCGCCCCACCCGCCTGGCGCGATCGCGCCAGGCCCCAGGCCGCTCGGCTCAACAGGCTTCCGCCAGGCGCCGCGTGCGGCGCGCGTCGTGGCGCGCCCACAGGTACACCAGCAGCCCGCCCAGCGCCGCCGCGGCGCCGACGTAGCCGGTCGAGGTCCAGCCCAGTCCGGCGCTGATCGCGATCCCGCCCATCCACGGCCCAAGCGCATTGGCCAGGTTGAACGCGGCATGGTTGGACGCGGCGGCCAGGGTCTGCGCCTCGCTGGCCACGTCCATCAACCGGGTCTGCAGCACCGGCGCCAGCGCGCCCATGCTGCCGACCGCGACCACCGCCGGCAGCACCGCCCACGGCGACTGCGCGGCCAGCGGCCACGCCAGCAGCACCGCCATCGACCACAGCAGCACCAGCGGCACGGCGCGGAACTGCAGCCGGTCGAACAGCCAGCCGCCGGCGAGATTGCCGAGCAGGCCGCCAAAGCCGAACGCGCCCATCGCCACCGGGATCCAGCGCTCGGAGACGCCGGTGACCTGGGTCAGGGTCGGCGCCATGTAGCTGAACACGCAGAACATGCCGGCGAAACCGACCGAGCCGATGCCCAGCGCCAGCCACACCTGGGCACGGTTGAACGCGCGCAGCTCGCGCAGCGGCTGCTGCCGCGGCTCGTGCGGGTCGGACGGCAGCAGCCGCAGCACCAGCACCACGGTCAGCACCGCGATCGCCGCCACCAGCGCATAGGCGTAGCGCCATTGCGCCACCTGCCCCAGCCAGGTCGCCAGCGGATTGCCGACCAGCACCGCCAGGTTGAGCCCGAGCAGCACCCGGCTCACCGCCGCGCCGCGCTGGTCGGGGCGGCTGATCGAGGCGGCGACCAGGGTGGCCACGCCGAAGTAGGCGCCATGCGGCAAGCCGGCGATGAAGCGCACCAGCAGCATGCTGCGGTAATCCGGCGCCAGCGCGCTGGCCAGGTTGCCGACCGCGTAGAACCCCATCAGCGCCAGCAGCAGCGTGCGCCGCGGCCAGCGCGCGCCGACGATCGCCAGCAGCGGCGCGCCGACCACCACGCCCAGCGCATAGGCGCTGATCAGGTGCCCGACCTGCGGTTCGTCGATCGCCAGGCCGCGCGCGATGTAGGGCATCAACCCCATCGTGGAGAACTCGCTGGTGCCGATCGCGAAACCGCCCATCGCCAGCGCGAACAGGATCAGCACGTAGCCGCGGCGCGACAGCGGCGTCGGAGGAGTGGCGGGAATGGACATGCCCGGGGCCTGATCGAAGAGGGCCGCCTATTATTGTGCATTGCAACATGCAACGGCACCCATGCGCGTGCAACACCGCGTTGCATCGTGCCCGCGCGGCGCCAAACGTGCAGCTGTACGGCTTCAGCGTGACGCCACCGACCCACGCCCAGCCTTGCGGCGCGCCCCTCTCCCGCCTCGCTGCGGCGAGGGCCTGGGCGTCATGGCCGGCTCACTCCATCGCCACAGGCGGCTCGGTCACCGGCGATGGCGTTGGCGCGCGGTAGAGCACCTCCCCGCCGCGTATCGTCATGGCGACGTCGGCGTAGGCCAGCGGATCGCGCAGCGGATCGCCGCGCACCAGCACCAGGTCGGCGTCGTAGCCTGGCGCGATGCGCCCCTTGCGCTGCGCATAGCCGAAGCGCTGCGCCGGCGCGGTGGTCAGCATCGCCAGCACGGCGCGGCTGTCGACCCCGGCCGCGCCGAGCAGGCGCAGCTCGCGCCGCGTATCGGCCTCGTCGATGAAGCCGACGTCGGTGCCGAACAGCAGCGTGCCGCCGGCCGCGCGCAGCGCCTGCACCTGCTGCCGCGCCGCGGCGGCGAAGCGCTCGACCACCGCGTCCGGCGCGTTCTCGCGGCGCAGTTCCAGCTCGAACAACGCCAGCGTCGGCACCAGCGCCACGTTGCGTTCGACCAGGCGCTGCGCCAGTCCTTGCGGCCACGCGCCGGCCGCCGGCGTGGCGTGGGCCAGCACGTCCACGCCCGCGGCCAGCGCGATCTCGATGCCGCGCAGGTCGCTGGGATGGGCGAACACCGGCTTGCCGGCCGCGTGGGTGGCGGCCGCCACCGCGGCGGCGATCGGCGCCGGCATCGGCCGCACGCCCTCGGCGCCGCCGACGATGGCGCCGGTGAACAGCTTGCTGCCATCGGCGCCGGCCTGCAGCTGCGCCTGCGCACGCGCGCGGGCGGCCTGCGGCTCGGCCACTTCGGCGCTGGCCACGCGCTGCGCGGCGAGGAACTCGCGCACGTAGATCGGCGTGCCGTGTTCGGGATAGAACGGCGCATCCACGGTCAGCAGCAGCGGCCCGAGCAGTTCGCCGGCCTCGATGCGGCGGCGCCAGGCCAGGGTGTTGCCGGGCACACCGGCCAGCTCGAACACGCTGGTGAAGCCCCAGCGCGTCAGCTGCTCGCGCAGCTGCGCCTGTGCCGCGGGTGCCGGCGCCCGCGCCGCGTCCAGCAACGGCGGCGCCAGCAGATGCACGTGGCTGTTCCAGAAGCCGGCGAGCACGGTGCTGCCGCGGCCATCGATGCGCTGCACCCGTGCCGGCAGCGCGACCGCAGCGCGCGCGCCGACCTGCACGATGCGGCCATCGCGCACCAGCACCACCGCGTCGTGCAGCGGCGGCGCCTGCGGCGAGGCGATCACCGTGGCGCCGACGATGGCCAGCTCGCGAGCGTGCGACAGCGGCGCGGCCAGGGCCAGCAGCAGGAGCAGAAGGACGCGAGCGCGCATCGGCCGATACCGGGTTGGGGACTGGCGCAAAGTCTAGGTGGCCGCGACGTGGCCGCCATCGGCGAGGCGTCATGCATCGCGCATGACAAGCGTCAGCCCGCGGCCGGGCGCGGCGCGCCGGCTCAAGCACGATCGCGCCGGCGCTGGCGAGCCGGCGGCCAGCAACGCACTGTCCCATCGCGATCGCGCGAAACCGGGCGCGCCGTCCCCATGTCTTCGGAGCGGACGTGCCGCGCCGCCGGCGCTGCGCCGTCCATGCCCCCATTTCCTCGAGCGAGACCCCTGCCGATGACCGCTACCGCTTCCCCCCTGTTCACGCCGCTGCGCCTGGGCGCGATCGAACTGGCCAACCGCATCGTGATGGCGCCGCTGACCCGCAACCGCGCCGAAGGCGAAGGCCGCATCCCCTCGCCGCTGGCCGCCGAGTACTACGGCCAGCGCGCCAGCGCCGGGCTGATCGTGGCCGAGGCCACCCAGATCAGTCCGATGGGCCAGGGCTACATGGACACGCCCGGGATCTACAGCGAGGCGCAGGTCGCGGCCTGGAAGCCGGTCACCGCCGAAGTGCACCGCCGCGGCGGCAAGATCGTGCTGCAGCTGTGGCACGTCGGCCGCATCTCCCACGTCAGCCTGCTGCCGGACGGCGCCGCGCCGGTGGCGCCGAGCGCGTTGCGCGCCAACGCCAAGACCTACACCGCCGAGGGTTTCAGCGACGTCTCCGCGCCGCGCGCTCTGCGCCTGGACGAGATTCCGGCGCTGATCGAGGACTTCCGCCACGCCGCGCGCAACGCCATCGCCGCCGGTTTCGACGGCGTGGAAGTGCATGCGGCCAACGGCTACCTGATCGACCAGTTCCTGCGCGACGGCAGCAATCACCGCGACGACGCCTACGGCGGCAGCATCGAGAACCGCACCCGGCTGCTGTTCGAGGTGGTGCAGGCGGTGGCGCAGGAGATCGGCGCCGAGCGCACCGGCGTGCGCCTGTCGCCGGTGACCCCGGCCAACGACGCGCACGACAGCGCGCCGCAGGCGCTGTTCGAGCGCGCGGTCGAGCGCCTGGATCCGCTGGGCCTGGCCTTCGTGCACGTGATCGAGGGCGCCACCGGCGGCCCGCGCGACAACATCGCCTTCGACTACGCCGCGCTGCGCGCCAGGTTCCGCGGCCCGTGGCTGGTCAACAACGGCTACGACAAGGCCCTGGCCGAACAGGCCGTGGCCAGCGGCCGCGCCGACGCGGTGGCGTTCGGGCGCCCGTTCATCGCCAACCCGGATCTGGTGGAACGGCTGCGCCGCGACGCGCCGCTCAACCCGCTGGATGCGGACACGCTCTACGGCGGCGGCGCCAAGGGCTATACCGACTACCCGACGCTGGACTGAACCCGCTGCGCGATGGCGGCACGGCAGGCGTGCCGCCACCGCCGCCGCTCAAGGAGGCGTCGCCGCCTTCTGCGGCGGCGCGTCCGCGGACAGGTGCGCCTGCAGGAAGCCGGCCACGCCGCTCCACAACGCGGCGCGATGATCGACGTCGGCGAAGCCATGGCCTTCGCCCTCGAAGGTCAGCCCCACCGGCGGATTGCCGGCCATGTCCAGCATCCGCAGCATGCGCCGGGTGTGCTCGTAGTCCACGCGCCGGTCCTCCAGCCCGTGCGCCAGCAGCACCGGCACGGTGATCGCCTCGTAGCGGTACAGCGGCGAGGTGCTGGTCATCTGCTCCAGCTGCGTGTTCGGATTGCCGAGCCGGCGTTCCAGGTTGGCGCGGCCTTCGGCATCGCGACCGGAATCGCTGGCGGTATAGAACAGGATCCGGTCGGCGACCCCGGCGATCGACGCCACGCAACGGAAACGCTCCGGCCAGCGCATCGCCATCACCAGCGCCGAGTAGCCGCCGTAGCTGGCGCCGAGCACGCACATGCGCTGCGCATCCAGCGGATAGCGCGCCAGCGCCTGCCCGATCGCCGCATCGATGTCGTCCTCGATCAGCGTGCCGAAGCCGCCGCGCCCGGCTTCGCGGAACGCGCGCCCGTAGCCGTCGGAGCCGCGGAAGTTGACCCGCAGCACCGCATAGCCGAGCGAGGCCAGGAACTGGGTGTCCGGATCGAAGCCCAGCGAATCGGCCACGCCGATCGGCCCGCCGTGCGGGAACACCACCAGCGGCTTGCGCCCGCCGCCCTGCGGCAGGGTCAGGAACGCCTCCAGCGGCAACCCGTCGCGGCCCTTGAACTTGAGCACTTCGCTGGGCGCGAAGTGCAGGCCCTGCAGCCACGGCATGTCCTCGGCGATCGCGGTGGCGGCGCGCTTGTCCAGGTCCAGGTGGTACAGCTGCGGCGGCTGGTCGGCGGCATCGGCCCACAGGATCATCTGCCGTCCGTCCAGGTTGCGCGCGGCGATCTGCACATTGCGCCCGGGCAGCGCGGCGCTCAGCGCGCGGCCGAGGCGCTCGTCGGTGCTTTCGAAGTAGTGGCTGACCAGGCGCCCGCTCTCGTAGTAGGTCACCCCGATCGGCGTGCGCCGCGGGCCCTGGATCAGGTCGACCACGTCGACCCCGGGCTGGCTGAACAGCGTGCGCACGATCTTGCGCGCGGCGACGTCGTAGGCGACCAGGTCGCGCTGGCCGCGCCCCTCGTCGGTCACCGCGTAGATCTCGCCGGCATCGAAGGACAGCCCGACCGGCTGGAAATCGCGCAGGTCGCTGAGCGTCATCACGTCGTGGTAGGTCGCGCCCATGCCGTCGCGGTACAGCAGCACGTAGTCGTCGTCGCGCCGCACCACCGCCAGGCGCAGCCGCCCGTTGCCATCGGTCAGCCAGCCGACGTCGCGCTCCAGGCCGATGTTCAGCCGCTCCTGGAAGCGCGGCCGCCAGCGGTCGATCGCCGCCTGGCTGGAGACGTCCATCAACTGCACCGCGTTGTCGCCGTTGCGCAGCGTGGTGGCGTACAGCACCGTGTTGGGCGCCTGCGGCAGGGCATCGACGATGTAGCCGCCATCGGGCAGGGTCAGCGCGCTCCACTTGCGCTTGCCGTCGGCGCCGACATCCACGCGCATGCCGCGCACCACGTCCTGGCCATGCGGCACGCGCACGGTGAACAGCAGCGCGTCGTTGCCGGCCCACAGCAACTGCTTGATCGGCTCGACGCTGGTGGCCAGCAGGCGCTGCTGGTTGCTGGCCAGATCCAGCAGTTCGATGCGCCATTCGTCCTTGCGCTCGTGCAGTTGCAGCGCCAGCAGGTCGCCGCGCGGATTCAGCTCCAGCGCGTTGACCAGATTGCCGCGGAACAATGTGGCGGGGGCGATCGGCATCGCGGCCGGCAGCGGCGGCGCGCGCAACGCCACCTTCGCCGCCGGCGTGGCATCGGGATGCTGGGCCAGCGCCTTGCGGTAGAACTGCGGGAACGGATCGGGATAGTGCCCCGAATAGCCCAGTTCGTACTGCGCCCACAGCGCCGGATGGGTCTGCTGCAGCCAGTCCATCGCCGCCAGCGAACGGTTGACCATGCCGATGTCGAAATTGAACAGGGACTTGGGACGGAACAGCAGGTCGCCCGGATAGGTGATGCGTCCGGGCTGGATGCGGAAGCGGAACTCGTCGCTGTCGCGCATGTTGTAACTGAGCTCCGGCAGCAGCGAGATCTTGCGCCAGGCGTAGTCGCCGGCCGGCGCGATGTACAGCCGGTAGCTGATGCCCGGCTTGAGCTTGGCCATGGTGCCGGCGCCGAAGATCTTGCCGTCCTTGTTCAACTCCACGCCGTACAGGTCGACATCGGTGTCCACCGCGACCAGCACCAGGCCCTCGTCGGGCGCCAGCTGCGGTGTCTGCCCCGGCTTGACCTCCTGCATCCGCGCCCACGCCGGCAGCGCCAGCGTGCACAGCGCCAGCAGCAACAGCCACGCCAGCCGGCGCCCCACGCGACCGCCGGCCGCGACAACGTGCTTTTCCATGGTGTCCCCTGTTTCCTTGCCGGGCGGCAGCCCCCCTGCGCCCAGCGCGCATGATAGCCGCGCCGCAGCCGCCTACGGCAGCCGCTAGAGCACCAGCCGCTCGCCGAGGAAATCGACGAACACGCGCAGCTTCGGCAGCATGTGCCGGCCGGACGGCCACAGCAGGTGGAAGGTGCCGGTGGAATCGACGTAGTCGTCGAGCAGCGTGCGCAGCGTGCCGGCCGCAAGCTCCGCGCGCACCGAGTGTTCCGGCAGGAAGGCGATGCCGCAGCCGCGCAGGGCGAAGCTCAGCCGCGTCTCGATGTTGTTGCAGACCATCGACACCGGCAACTGCAGGCCGGCCGCCGCCGCGCCCATCGGCCAGGCTTCCAGACGCCCGCTGCTGCGGAAACGGTAGTGCAGGCACTGGTGGGCGAGCAGGTCGGCCGGCCGCAGCGGCGTGCCGCAGCGCTGCAGGTAGTCCGGCGCGGCGACCAGGCAGCGGCGGAAGCGGCCCAGGCGGCGCGAGGCCAGCCGCGAGTCGTCCGGCTCGGCCACGCGCAGCACCGCATCGAAGCCCTCCTCGATCACGTCCACCAGGCGGTCGTCGAAATCCAGGTCCAGCTGGATCTGCGGATAGGCGCGCATGAAGTCGGCCAGCACCGGCAGCAGCACGTTGTTGTTCATCGGCAGGCTGATCCGCAGCCGCCCCTTCGGCGTCGCGGCCAGGCTGCCCAGCTCGCCGCGCGCCGCTTCGGCCTCGGCCAGGATGCGCCGGCAGCGCGGCAGGAACAGTTGGCCTTCGGCGGTCAGGGTCAGGCTGCGGGTGCTGCGATGGAACAGGCGCACGCCCAGCGACTGCTCCAGCCGCGACACGCTCTTGGCCATCGCCGACGCGGACAGGCCCTGCGCCCTCCCGGCCTCGGCGAAGCCGCCGCTCTCCACCACCTGTACGAAGCCGCGCAGGCTGCCCAGACTGTCCATCGCACCGCCACCATTGCGGACATTTACGTCCTCGTAGCCAGGAACTCTACCCGTCTTTTTCCGCAATCGGCATGCGCCCACGCTGCACCTCCCTCCTCCACGAGTCGCGCCGATGCCCACGTCCTCCACCGCCGCTCCTGCGCCGACGCTGTCGCCGCGCCAGGCCGCACCGCTCGATGCCGCGATCGACGCCGCGCTGCAGCAGCAACGCCTGGTCGGTGCGGTGGTGCTGGTCGCCCACCGCGGCGCCTGCCTGTACCGCCGCGCCGCCGGCTGGGCCGACCGCGAGGCGCAGCGGCCGATGCGCGAGGACGCGACGTTCCGCCTGGCCTCGGTCAGCAAGCCGATCGTGGCGACCGCCGCGCTGGCGCTGGTCGCGCAGGGCCGCCTGGCGCTGGATGCGCCGGTCGCGCAGTGGCTGCCGTGGTTCCGGCCCGCCCTGCCCGACGGGCGCGTGCCGGACATCAGCCTGCGCCAGCTGCTCAGCCACAGCGCCGGGCTCGGCTACCGCTTCCTCGAACCGGCGGACGGCGCGCATGCGCGCGCCGGCGTCTCCGACGGCATGGACGCCAGCGGCCTGAGCCTGGAGCAGAACCTGCGCCGCCTCGCCCAGGTGCCGCTGCAGTACGCGCCAGGCAGCGGCTGGGGCTATTCGCTGTCGGTCGATGTCGCCGGCGCGGTGCTGCAGGCGGCCAGCGGCCAGCCGCTGCCGGCGGTGGTGCGCGAATGGGTGACCGCGCCGCTGGGCATGCATGCCACCGGCTTCCACGCCGAAGACCCGGCAAGGCTGGCGGTGCCCTACGTCAGCGGCGCGCCGGTGCCGCATCGGCTGGGCGAAGGCGAGGTCGTCGCGCCGTTCGCGGACGGCGCCGGCATCGTGTTCCATCCCTCGCGCGCGCTGGACCGCGACGCGTTCGCGTCGGCCGGCGCCGGCATGGTCGGCAGCGCCGACGACGTGCTGCGCCTGCTCGAGGCGTTGCGCCGCGGCGGCGCGCCGCTGTTGCCGGCCGCGCTGGTTGCGGAGATGGGCCGCGCGCAGGCGGGCGACTTCGGCCCGCCGGACGGGCCGGGCTGGGGCTACGGCCTGGGCTTTGCGGTGCTGCGCGATCCGGCACCGACCGCGACCCCGGAAGCGCCCGGCACCTGGCGCTGGGGCGGCGCCTACGGGCACAGCTGGTTCGTCGATCCGGCGCGGCAGCTGAGCGTGGTGGCGCTGACCAATACCTTGTACGAAGGCATGTCCGGCGCGTTCGTGACCGAGCTGCGCGACGCGGTCTACGCCAGCCTGCGCGATGTGCCGGCATGAACGGCGAACGCCTCGCGCCCTGCCCGGCCGCCCCCGCTGCGACGCCAGCGCGGCGCCTGCCCTGGAGCGGATTGCTGGCGCTGGCCTGCGCCGGCTTCGTCACCATCCTCACCGAGACGCTGCCGGCCGGCCTGCTGCCGTCGATGGCGGCGGCACTGGGCGTGAGCGAGGCAGGGATCGGCCAGTTGGTCAGCATCTACGCGCTGGGCTCGCTGCTGGCCGCGATCCCGCTCACCGCGGCTACCCGGCGCCTGCGCCGGCGCCCCTTGCTGCTGTCCGCCATCGCCGGCTTCGCGGTGGCCAACACGGTCACCGCCGTGTCGACCCGTTATCCGCTGATCCTGGCCGCGCGCCTGCTTGCCGGGGTCAGCGCCGGGCTGCTGTGGGCGCTGCTGGCCGGCTACGCGGGCCGGATGGTGGCGCCGGCACGGCAGGGCCGCGCCATCGCGGTGGCGATGGTCGGCACGCCGCTGGCGCTGGCACTGGGCGTGCCGGCCGGCACCTGGCTCGGGCAGCAGTGGGGCTGGCGCTGGAGCTTCGGCGCGATGTCGCTGCTGAGCCTCGGCCTGCTCGGCTGGGCCCGCGCCGCGCTGCCCGACTTCGCCGGCCAGGCCGCGCAGGCGGCGCTGCCGCTGCGCCGCGTGCTGGGCCTGCCCGGCATCGTCCAGGTGCTGGCGGTGATGCTGCTGTTCGTGCTCGCGCACAACCTGCTCTACACCTACGTCGCGCCGTTGCTGGCGCTGTCCGCGGCGCCGGTGGATCGCTCCCTGCTGCTGTTCGGCGTGGCCGCGCTGCTCGGCATCGTCGCGGTGGGCGTGTGGATCGATCGCTGGATGCGGCCGCTGCTGCTGGCCAGCATCGGCCTGTTCGCGCTCGCCGCGCTGGCGATGGCGCTGTGGCCGCGTTCGCCGACGCTGCTGGCCGTGGCACTGGCGGTGTGGGGCTTGGCGTTCGGCGGCTGCGCCACGCTGTTCCAGACCGCGATCGCGCGGCGTGCCGGCGACGCCGCCGACCTGGCGCAGTCGCTGGTGGTCACCGGCTGGAACCTGGCGATCGCCGCCGGCGGCGTGCTCGGCGGTGCGTTGCTGCAGCGCCATGGCGCCACCGCCTTGTCCTGGGCGGCGCTGGCGCTGCTGGTGCTGGCAGGGGCGTTCGCGCAGCGCCGGCAGGGCTGGGGCTGAGCCGCGCCGCCACGACGCGGCAGCGCGCATCGGCGGCGCTTGTGCGTGCCGCGAACGCGCCGGCATGCCCCGGGCGCGACGGCAGCGGCGCGTCGAACCCGACGCGCGGCTCAGGCCTTGCGCAGGAAGCAGGTCTTCAGCACCAGGCCCTTGATCTTGTCCGAGTTGCCTTCGATGTGCTCGGCATCGTCCTCGACCAGGCGGATGCCGCGGATCACCGTGCCCTGCTTGAGCGGGATCGACGATCCCTTGACCTTCAGGTCCTTGATCACCACCACCGTGTCGCCGGCCTGCAGCACGTTGCCGTTGCTGTCGCGCACCACCGTTTCCGCCGCGGCGGCGGTGTCCGCCGCTGCCGGCCACTCGTAGCCGCAGTCGGCGCAGATCCACATCGCTCCGTCCACGTAGGTGTTCTGCAGGGTGCATTGCGGACAGGCGGGTGCGGCGGACATGGAATTCCTTGCTACGGCGACGACGGGAAGACGACTATTGTAGCCGCCCGCCCCGCGCAGCCGCCCAGGCCGCCGCTCCCGCAGGAGTTGCGACGTCCGCCGCTGCCGATGCGCGCCGAGCGCTCCGCGCCGCACTTGGCGACCGGACCATCGCCAAGCGCGGCGCCGGCGCATTGCCCGCGCGCCGCGCGCAACGCCGAATCCGCGCACCGGCGGCGCGCCGACTTGCGGTCCGCCGCCGCTTTTCGTTAGGGTAGCCGGGTAGCACCTCTCATCGCGCTGTGACTGTGCCGGCGTATCCCACTTCCTACTTGAAATGAGGTTTCCCATGGAGATCGCCAATGGTCTTGTCGCCACCATCCACTACACCCTGACCGACGATGCCGGCGAGGTGATCGATCAGTCCTCGCCGGACAATCCGCTCAGCTATCTGCACGGCGCCGGCAACATCGTGCCGGGGCTGGAAAAGGCGCTGACCGGCAAGCGCAGCGGCGAACGCGTGCAGGTCGACGTGATCCCGGCCGAAGGCTACGGCCCGCGCCACGAGCAACTGCAGCAGCAGGTGCCGCGCAGTTCGTTCCCGGACGCCGCCGGCCTCGAGCCCGGCATGCAGTTCCAGGCGCAGACCGACCAGGGCCCGCTGCTGGTCACCGTGGTCGAGGTCGGCCCCGAGCTGGTGACCATCGACGGCAACCATCCGCTGGCCGGGCAGGTCCTGCATTTCGCGGTGGAAGTGGCCGGCGTGCGCGAGGCCACCGAACAGGAAAAGAACCAGGGCCACGCCGGCGCGGCGCTGTAACCGAGCGCGCACCCGCTGGATCCGCACGAGGCCCGCGATCGCGGGCCTCGTGCATTGCGGGGCGGCGCACGGCGACCCGCACCGCAACGACGTCGCGCGCTGCCGGCACCGCGCCGGCGGCCGCCGGCTTGCGCCGCGCGGCGGCTTGCCGCACAGTGCGCGGCCCCTCTGCCCGGCCCCGCAGCGAGATGAGACTCGGCATCGATTTCGGCACCAGCAACTCCGCCGCCGCCGCGGTGATCGATGGCCGCGTGGTGCCGATCGGCTTCGGCGACCAGCACCAGTTCCGCACCACCGTGTACTTCCCCGAGGTGATGCGCGATCCGGCGGATTTCGAGCTGACCCCGGCGCTGGAGCGGCAGGTGGACGAACTGATCGAGTCCGGCCGCCGCGACGCGCTCGCCGCCGGCCGCGAGCGCAGCCGCGACGAGTTGCGCCGCGATGCGATCCGCGTGGTGCGCCGGCAATGGATGGAAGCGCAGATGCGCGAGCCGCGCAGTTCCGCCGCGCTGCTGCAGAACGCGGTGTACGGCGACGCGGCGCTGGACGCGTACTTCGTCGAAGGCGAAGGCAGCCTGGTGCAGAGCCCGAAATCGATGCTCGGCTACAACCTGCATCCGCGCGCCCGGCAGACCATCACCGGCATCGCCACGCACATCCTCGAACACATCCGCCTCACCGCCTCGCAGCAGCTCGGCGTGCAGGTGCGCAGCGCCCTGCTCGGGCGTCCGGTGCAGTTCCGCAGCTCGATCGGCGAAGCCGGCAACGCACAGGCGCTGGAGATCCTGCACAGCGCCGCGATCGCCGCCGGCTTCGACGACATCGCGTTCCTGGAAGAACCCGCCGCCGCGGCGATGCACTACCACGCCGGCAGCCGCGAGCGCCACGACGCGGTGGTGGTGGACATCGGCGGCGGCACCACCGACATCGCCCACGCCAGCGTCGGCGGCGACGGCGCCCCCGACGTGCATCGCGCCTGGGGCATCGCCCGCGGCGGCACCGACATCGACCTGGCGCTGAGCCTGGCCAGCTACATGCCGCTGTTCGGCCGCGGCAGCACGCGCGTGCCGGCGCACCACTACGTCGAGGCGGCGATGGTGCAGGACACCACCCGCCAGCGCGATTTCCGCCAGCACCGCTACGACGAGGTGCCGCGTCCGTACGACACGCGCCTGCAGGCGCTGCAGGACACCGGCAACACCGCGCGCCTGTACCGCGCGGTGGAACGCAGCAAGATCGGCCTCAGCGACAGCGAGCAACATGAAGAAGCGCTGGACTACATCGAGGCCGGGCTGCAGGTGCAGGTGCGCGCCGAGCAGCTGACCCATGCCGCACGCAGCTATCTCGAAGCGCTGGGCGAACTGCTGGCGCAGGTCCGCGGCGACATCGGCCGCGAACCGGCGGCGGTGTTCCTGACCGGCGGCATGTCGCGCGCCGGCTACATCCAGCAGGTGGTCGCCGCGGCGTTCCCGCAGGCGCGGCTGGTGCACGGCGATCCCTCGTTCGGCGTGGTCCAGGGCTTGGCCCTGGCCGCCGCGCAGCGCTGAGCGCCGCCGGCCCGCGGCGCGGCGTTGCCCGGCACGCGCCGGCAGCCTCGGGCGCACGCAGGCGCTAGCGCAGGTTCCGTTCATACGCAAGGGGCGCGACTGGCGTAATATGCGCGGTCACGCTTCAGCGTCACGTTCCTACGCGCGTCTCGTCCGGCCGTTTCTGTCGCCCGACTCGCTCCTCTTCTCGCGCCAGCCTCCGTCCCGTTCCGGGCCGGACCCACCGGGAGCGCCTGTGTCCGGCTACGCCACCCAGATCAATACGCTCAACCTGGGCGGCCAGGACTATCGCATCCGTTCGCTGCTCGATACCCAACAGTTCTCCGATCCCGATGCGCAGGCCGAAGCGGCCGGTATTTCCTCGGCGCAATGGAGCCTGTTCGGCAACGTGTGGCCGGCCGGGCGCCTGCTCGCCAACGCGATGGCGCTGCACGACATCGCCGGCAAGCGCATCCTCGAGATCGGCTGCGGCCTCGGCCTGGCCAGCCTGGTGCTGCGCCGCCGCGGCGCCGACATCGTCGCCAGCGACCGCCATCCGCTGACCGAGGTGTTCCTGGCCTACAACGCCGCGCTCAACGCGATGCCCGCGGTGCCGTACCGGCGCCTCGACTGGGACCAGCCCAACGACGGCCTGGGCCGGTTCGACGTGATCATCGGCAGCGACGTGCTGTACGAGCACCAGCATCCGACCATGCTCGCCGACTTGCTGGCGCGGCACGCGACGCCCAGCGCGGAAGTGCTGATCGCCGATCCGGGCCGCGGCAACAGCGCCGCGCTGACCCGCGCGCTGTCCGCGCAGGGCTATGCGCTCAGCGAACAGCGCGAACTGCAGTTGAGTCCCGGCGACCTGCCGCCCTACCGCGGCCGCGTGCTGCGCTACCGGCGCGACGCCATGCCGACCGGCGGCAACGCTTGAGCGCGCAACCGGCAACCCGCGCCCCGGCCGAAAAATCCGTCGCCTGCGATCGCTGCGATGCGATCTGCTGCCGCCTGACCGTGCTGCTGATGCCCGAGGACAAGGTGCCCGAGCACCTCACCGAGCACACCGAGCAAGGCCTGCACGTGATGGCGCGCGACGAGGACGGCTGGTGCGTGGCGGTGGACAGCAAGCGCATGTGCTGCTCGATCTACGAGCAGCGCCCGGCGATCTGCCGCAAGTTCACGATGGCCGGCCCGTACTGCCGCGACATCCGCCGCATCCACAACGATCAGTTGGCGCGCGGCATTCCCCTGACGATGTACTGACTCCAGGAGATCCACCATGGCACGTCCCACCAGCAAGACCCCGCCCCCGACCGCCAAGACCGCACGCAGCGGCAGCGGCGACAAGGCGCAGAAAGGCCTCAGCCGCGAGCGCATCGAGGCCGACATGGCCGCGTTCCGCAAGGCCGGCGGCCGCGTCGAAGTGCTCGGCACCACCCGCGTGCTGAAGAAAGTCGACGAAGCCGAAGCCGGCTGAACCCGCGCGCCGCGGCAGCGCCGCGCGCGCCGTCGGCGCCGTCTTCACGGCGCCGGCCGATAGAATCCTGGTCTCTTCCTGCGCTAGGCGCACGGCATGCTCCTGCGATCCCTGTCCGCCGAACTGGGCCAGCCCGCCTGCGGCAACTGCCGCGATGGCGAACCGCTCGACTTCGGCATCCGCATGGCGTTCCAGCCGATCGTCGACGCGGACGCGCGCGCGATCTACGCCTACGAAGCGCTGGTGCGCGGCGAGGATGGCAGCGGCGCGGCCGCGGTGCTGGCGCGGGTGCGCCCGCAGCAGCTGTACCGCTTCGACCAGACCTGCCGGGTGCAGGCGATCGCCACCGCGGCGCGGCTGGGCCTGCGCACCCGGCTGTCGATCAATTTCATTCCCAACGCGGTCTACGAACCGGCGACCTGCATCCGCCTGACCCTGGCCGCGGCCGAGCGCTACGGCGTGCCCACCGGCGACCTGATCTTCGAGATGAGCGAGTCCGAGCACATCCGCGACCTGCCCAAGGTGGTGCGGATCCTGCGCGACTACGCGCAGCGCGGCTTCCTGACCGCGATCGACGATTTCGGCGCCGGCCACTCCGGGCTCAACCTGCTCGCCGATTTCCAGCCGCATCTGCTCAAGCTGGACATGGCGCTGATCCGCGGCATCGACGCCAGCGCGCCGCGCCGGCACATCGTCGCCGGCATCGTCGGCATGGCCGCGGCGCTGGGCTGCCGGGTGCTGGCCGAAGGCGTGGAGACGCCGGCCGAATACCGCGCGCTGCGCGCACTGGGCATCGGCCTGTACCAGGGTTTCCTGTTCGCGATGCCGGCGCTGGAAGCGCTGCCGCAGATCTCCGCCGAACGCTGGGACAGCCTGGAACACGCGGGCTGAGCAGCGCGGCGGTGCACGGCCACGCCTTGCTGGAGGGAGGCGGCAATCGCAACGATCGCAACGCATGCAAGGCGAACTTCCGCCTGCGGACGCCGCCGCAGGCAATATCCGCCTGCAATGCGCGCGGCAGTCGCCTCGCGCGCCGCTTCAGGATCGGCTGCCACCACCCGCACTGCCCGCCGCGCTCACAACCCTCATCGCCGCCCGTTCCTGGAGATGCCGTCCGCCTCGACATGGCCGCACCGCCGCTGCCGCGCCGAGCACGTCGACCCCTTTCCTTCAGGAGCTGGACCATGGCCCGCAACAAGACGCTCTTCCTCTACAACGACAGCCGTCAGGATCAGGAGTGGACGGTGTACGCCGAAGGCGTGATCAACGAACGCTACACCGTCGGTCAGCTGCGCAAGTCGTTCACGCTCAGCGTGTCCGGGGATACCACGATCAGCTTCGGCGTGGACGACACGGTGTATCTGCGCGCCACCTATACCTACGCGACCGACAGTTGGACCTCGCAGACCGATACGCCCAAGGAGATGGCCTTCACTGCGGCGCAGTCCGCGATCACCGTCACCAGCAGCTACTCGCCCTGACCGGCGCCCGCCGCGCCCGCCGCCGCGCACCGCGTGCGGGCACGGCGTCAGCACGCGTCGGCAGCTGCGCCGCACTTGATCGGCGCAGCTGGGATTGCGACCATCGCGCCTCCCCCGCCATGCCGAACCCGCCGATGTCCTCGCTCCACGCCATGCTGCCGCCCTGGGTCCACCGCTGGCTGGACCTGATCGTGCCGGGCGCGCAGATCGCGCTGATCGTGCTTGCCGCATGGCTGTTGCGCACGCTGCTGCGGCGGCTGGTGCGGCGGCTGGGCGAACACTATGCTTTGCCGCCGGAGCTGATGATGATGGCGCGCCGCGGCAGCGGCTTCGTGATCTACACCGCGGCGCTGTTGATGATCCTGGACCGGCTCGGCGTCTCCGGCACCGTGCTGTGGACCGCGTTCACCGGCTTCGCCGCCGTCGCCGCGGTGGCGTTCTTCGCCGCCTGGAGCGTGCTGTCCAACATCTTCTGCACGCTGCTGATCTTCACCACCCGCCCGTTCCGCCTGCACGACCACATCGAACTGCTCGAGAACGGCGAAAAGCCCGGGCTCAAGGGCCAGGTGGTGGACATCAACCTGATCTACACCACGCTGCGCGAGAACCGCGACGACGACGGCGACAGCGTGCTGCAGATCCCCAACAGCCTGTTCTTCCAGCGCAGCACGCGGCGCTGGCGCGGCCATCCGGTGCCGCCCGGACTCGGCTAGCGCCTGTCGTCCCGATCGATCGGGACTTCGACCGACAGGCCCCGGCACGACGCAAGCGCACGTCCTAACAAGACACTGATCGCGCGGACGCTATGGTGTCCGGTCACGCACGCCGCCGCCGCGCGACGCGCGCCCTCCCCTGCCCACAAGGTGCCCCATGGAACAACCCGTCCATCCGTTTGCCGAGCTGTTCGCGCAGTTGGGCCTGCCCAACAGCGAAACCGAGATCCGCCAGTTCATCGCCCGGCACTCGCCGCTGCCGGACACGATGCGGCTGGAAGAGGCGCCGTTCTGGACCCCGGCACAGGCGCAGCTGCTGCGCGAGGAGCGCCTGGACGACGCCGATTGGGCGATGGTGGTGGACCAGCTCAACATCGCCCTGCACTCGCGGCCGGTGCCGCCGGTCAGCAGCGCCGCCAACGACGACTGAGCGCCCGGCCCCGCTGGCGGTCAGCGCAGCTGGCTGTCCTTGCTGCCGCGGCGGTTGTAGCCGCTGTGCTCGTGCTGCTCGCGGTCCTGCGCTTCCTGGCAGGCCACGCACAGGCGCACGCCGGGCACCGCCTTGCGCCGCGCCTCGGGAATCGGCGCATCGCAGGCTTCGCAGTGCTCCAGGCTCGGGCCCTGCGGCAGCTGGCTGCGCGCACGCTTGATCGCATCTTCGACGGTCGCGTCGATCTGGTCCTGCACCGCGCCGTCGCCTGCCCACCCTGTGGCCATCGCCGTCTCCTGCTGTGTTGCCTGTTTCCGATGATGCGGCCGATGCCCGCCAATGCAATGGCGGGCGCCTTCACATTGCTTGGGGATTCAGTCGCGACCCGGGACTCGGCAAAGCCGGGAACCGTGCCGATTGCGAGAATCCGCGCTTATCGCGCAATAAATCCGTAGCGCAAGATTACGCGTCCCGGTTCCCGAGTCGCGGTTCCCGCCCAGCCAGAAACCGCTGCAACCGCGGCACCACGAAATCCAGGAACACGCGCACGCGCTGCGGCAAGCGTGGGCCGCCGCGATAGAGCGCATGGATCTCCTCGGTATCGCCCTCCACCGCTTCCTGCAGCACTTCCACCAGGCGGCCCGCGGCCAGATCGTCGCGCACGTGATAATCGCCCAGCCGCGCCAGGCCGATGCCGGCGACGGCCATGCGCCGCACCGTTTCGCCGTTGTTGGCAAGCAGCGCGCCCTGCACCGTGCGATCGACGATGCGGCCGCTGTGCGCGAGCGGCCACACGGGTGCGGCGCGGCGGAAATTGAAGCCCAGGCAGCTGTGCCGCGACAGCGCGTCGATGCTGCGCGGCGTGCCGTGGCGCGCCAGATAGGCCGGCGCGGCGACGATCTTGCGCCGCGCCACGCCGACATGCCGCGCCATCATGTTCGAATCCTGCAAGGCGCCGACGCGGAACGCGACGTCGGTGCGATCCAGGTACAGATCGACCATCTCGTCGGACAGCGAAAGATCGACCACGATCTGCGGATGCGCCTGCCAGAACGCCGGAAGCAGCGGCTCCAGGCCGAGAATGCCGAATGCCACCGACGCATTCACCCGTACGCTGCCGCCGGCGCTGGCCGCGTCGCGGCCGAGGTCGCGCTCCACGTCGTCGAGTTCGGCGAGCAGCGACAGGCTGCGATCGTAGTAGACCTGGCCTTCGGCGGTCAGCGACAGGCGCCGGGTCGAACGCTCGAGCAGGCGCACGCCCAGGCGGGTCTCGACGCGACCGATCAGCTTGCTGACCGTGGACGGGGTCATGCGCAGCAGGCGTGCCGCCGCAGAGAAACTGCCGGCATCCACGACCCGCAGGAACACCTGCATTTCGCCGGCCCGATTGTCCATTGCGCCAACCTGTGAATTCGCTTCACAGATCATAGGCCGGCGCGACGGATTATCAAATCCGTCGCCGCGGCCTATCGTGGCCCGTACCGACCGAGCTGTATGCCGAAGTCTTCCACCAGGACGCATCGGCAGTGCAGCGAGCACCCATGGCTCTGCTGGCGGCAGCGCACGCGCCGGGCCCGTGGCCGCCGCGCGCAGCGCGCGCCGCGCCCCGTCTTTTCCGCCGGATGCGGCCAGCGCCGCACCGCTTTCCTCTCTCTCACCGAAGGATGCCCTCATGGATCTGCAACTCCACGGCAAGACCGTTCTCGTCACCGGCGCCACCGCCGGCATCGGCCTGGCCATCGCCCGCACGCTCGCCGCCGAAGGCGCCGAGCTGATCATCTGCGGCCGCAACCAGGCCAATCTGGACACTGCCGCCGCCAGCATCGGCGGCAACGTGCGCAGCGTGCTGGCCGACCCGGCGACCGCAGCAGGCGCCGCGGCGCTCACCGCCGCGGTGCCGCAGGTCGATGTGCTGGTCAACAATCTGGGCATCTACGAGTCCAAGGAATTCGGCGAGATCAGCGATGCGGACTGGCTGCGCTTCTTCGAAGTCAACGTGCTGAGCGGCGCGCGCCTGGCACGGCACTACCTGCCCGGCATGCTCGCGCGCGACTGGGGCCGGATCGTCTTCATCTCCAGCGAAAGCGCGGTGCTGGTCCCACCCAACATGATCCACTACGGCATGACCAAGACCGCGCAGCTGGCCATTTCGCGCGGCCTGGCGGCGACCACCAAGGGCACCCGCGTCACCGTCAACGCGGTGCTGCCCGGCACCACGCGCTCGGCCGGCATCGAGGAGTTCATGCGCAGCGTCGCCAGCGATCCGGACATGCCGCCCGAAGCGATGGAGCGCGAGTATTTCGCCAAGGAGCGCGCCAGCTCGCTGATCCAGCGCATGATCGAGCCCGAAGAGGTCGCCAGCCTGGTCGCCTACGTAGCGAGCCCGCTGTCGGCGGCGACCAACGGCGCGGCGCTGCGCGTGGACGGCGGCATCACCCCGACCATCGTGTGAGCCGCGGCGCGACGTGCGCGCAGCGGCATGGATCGGTCCGTATCGCCGCCACGTTCACAGGCGAGATCCGATGCGCCCATTCCGACATTCCGACACGTGGCGCATCGCGTCCGCGCACGCCGCACGCCCTTTTTCGCGCATGCCAAGGGGTATCGAGCATGGCGGTGCCGCCGGCTACCAGATCAGGTCGTCCGGCACCTGGAAGCGGCTGTAGTACGGATCGTCTTCGCCGCTGGCGGCCGGGGCGGCCTGGGTGGTGTCGAGCACGATCGCGGCCGGATCGCGGCTGGCCACCTTCTCCACCACTGCGCGCGGGATCGCCGCGTAGCCGGCATCCAGGCGCGCGATCGCCGCCGCGCCGCCGATCAGCTGCGCGCGCAGCGCCGCATCCACCCGCAAGCGCTGGATCTTGCCGGCGTCGGTGAAGTGGTAGTCGATCTCGCCATCGGCCTTGAGCTTGTGCTGATCGATCAGTTGCCGCGCCTGCGCGCGCTGCTCCTGCGCCCGCGCCTGCGCGTTGCGCTCGGCGGCCAGGGCGCGGTCGCGTTCCACCCGTTCCAGCCGCAGCCGCTCGCTCTCCAGTTGCTCGGCGCTGGGCGGCGGCGGCGCCTTGCCGTGGCGCGCCTTGGCCTGCTCGCGCGCGACCTGCGCCACCTGGTTCTTCTTCACCAGGCCGGCCTTGAGCAGTTGTTCCTGCAGGGGATTGCGCATCGGGAAAATCCAGTCGATCCAAGACGTTGGCCGGCATGATACCCGCTGCGGCCGGGTCCCGGCCGCGGCCCCGTGGCGGCGCCAACGGCTCGTCCCGGCCGCCATGGCGCGCTATCGTGGCGCCATGCAAGCGCTGAAATACCTCGCCGGCTATCCGCCGCATGTGCAGGACCAGGTCCGCGAACTGATCGCGCGCGATCGCCTGGGCGAATGGCTGCGCAAGCGCTACGACACGCCCAATCCGGTCCGCAACGACCGCCAGCTGTACGACTACACGCTGGCGCTGAAGGATCGCCACATGCGCAGCTCCGAGCCGCTGCACAAGGTGGTCTACGACAACCGGCTGCAGGCGGTGAAGCACGCGCTCGGCACCCACACCAGCGTCTCGCGGGTGCAGGGCAGCCGGCTCAAGGCCAGCCGCGAGATCCGCATCGCCGGCGTGTTCCGCGACGCGCCGGCGGCGTTCCTGCAGATGATCGTGGCGCACGAACTGGCGCACCTGAAGGAAAGCGCGCACAACAAGCCGTTCTACCAGCTGTGCATGCACATGGCGCCGGACTACCACCAGCTGGAATTCGACCTGCGCCTGTACCTGACCCAGCTGGAACTGGCCGGCGGTGCCGGCAGCTGAGCGTCGCCGCGCGTGGCAGCGCGGCGACGCCAGCACGTACACTGCCCTGCCCTGATCGCCGAGCGTTTCGATGTCCGCCCCCATTCGCCTCGACAAATACGTGGCCGCCATGCTGCCGTGCTCGCGCAGCGAAGCGCAGCAGTACATCGAGGGCGGCTGGGTCAGCGTGGACGGCGTGGTGGTCGAGGAGCCGCAGGCCGCGGTGACCACGCAACAGGTGACCCTGGCCGCGGATGCGCAACTGGGCGCGGTCGAGCCGGCCACCCTGCTGCTGCACAAGCCGGCCGGGCTGAGCCTGGACGCCGCCCTGGCCCTGGTCACGCCCGCTACGCGCAGCGCCTTGGACATGGCCGACGTGCGCGTGCTGAAACGCCACTTCCTGCGCCTGAACGCGCCGCTGCCGCTGGAAGACGCCGCCGGCGGCCTGCTGGTGCTGAGCCAGGACGGCCGCGTGCTGCGCCGCCTGACCGAGGACGCGAGCTCGATCGAACAGGAATTCGTGGTCGAGGTGCGCGGCGAACTGCGGCCCTACGGCATGCTGCGGCTGGCGCACGGCCTGGTCTACCGGCAGCGCAGCCTGCCGCCGTGCAAGGTCAGCTGGCAGAACGAGGACCGCCTGCGCTTCGCGATCAAGCACGTGCAGCCCGGCCAGTTGCAGGCCATGTGCGCCGAAGTGGGGCTGGAGGCGATCGGCCTGCGCCGCCTGCGCGTGGGCCGGATCCCGCTGGGCAAGCTGGCACCGGGCGAGTGGCGCTACCTGCCGGCGGGCGAGCGCTTCTGAGCTGCCGCAGCCGGGTGCTTCGCTGCTCGAAGGCCTGCGTCGCGGCCAGGTAGCGCGGTGTCGCATGGCCGCGCCTGGCGGCACGAAGGCCCCCTGCCTTGCGGCCTATTGCACGCCCCGCGGCGGGCGGCAGACACTCGCCGCGGACACAGGGAGACGCACATGATCGCAACGATGCTGGCAGCGGCACTGGCCCTGGCGCCGACCGATGCCGCCGCCGCGCAGGCCGACCTGCAGTTCGCCGCCGCGCGCATCGCCGCCGATCATCCGGGCATGGCGCCTGGCGCGGATCCGGCGCTGGCCGCGCAGGCGCGGCAGGCGGCGAACGCGGCGCAGGCCCAGGCGCGCAGGATCGTGGATGGCGCCGGCTATGCGCGGGTCATGCAGGCCTACGTCGCCGCGTTCGGCGACCCGCACGTGGCGATCGAACTGTCTTCCGGCGACGCCGAGCGCAGCACGCAACCCGCGACCGCCAGCGCCGCGCAAGGCGCATTCGAGCGCCTCACGCCGACGGCCTGGCAATTGACCCTGCCGACCTTCTACGCCGGCGATCCCGGCTTCGAGACGACGATGGCCGCGATCGCCACCGCAACCGACGCGTTGCGGCAGGCCACGCCCGCGCTGTTGATCCTGGACCTGCGCGGCAACGGCGGCGGCGCGGCGGCGCCCGGCGATGCGGTGCTGGCCGCGATCTGGGGCGAACAGGCGCTGCCCGCGCTGGATCGCCGCCGCGCCGACGCCTCGCTGTGGCGGGTCTCCGATGGCGTGATCGACAACCTGCACACCCGGCGCGCGCGCATCGCCGCGCGCTATCCGCAGGAACTGCCCGGCTTCGACCGCTTGCTGGACGGCCTGCGCGCGGCGCAGCGTGCGGGAACGCCGCTGTATCGCGACCCGCTGCCGCGCGCCGCCTCCGGCACGCCGCCGCGCGGCGGCCCGGCGCGCATCGTCGCGATCACCGACGGCGCCTGCATCAGCGCCTGCCTGGATTTCATGGACCGGCTGCTGGAGGGTCCCGGCGTCGAACAGGTCGGCCAGCCGACCGGCGCCGACACGCTGTACACCGAAGTGGAAAGCGTGCCGCTGCCGAGCGGGCGCGCCACCCTGCTGCTGCCGATGCAGCGCCTGCAAGGCCGCCAGCGCGGCGCGATGCAGGCCTATGCGCCGCGCGTGCGCCTCGACGACGACGCGGCGGTCAGCGCCTGGCTGCGCCGCGAAGTGGCCGCGGTGTCGCCGCCCGCTGCCGACGCGCCGTAGCGACTCGGCGCGATCGCGATCGGATCCGGTCGATCCGATCGCGTCGAGACGTTCGACGCCGCAACGCCTACGGTTGCGCCAGCGCGCGCTCCACCGCCTGCTGCGCCAGCGGCGCCATCAGCGTGTAGCCGGCGACGGTGGGATGCACGCCGTCGTAGGCCAGGGCCTTGTCCATGCCGCCTTCGCGGTTGCGCAGCTTGCTGTGGTAGTCCAGGTACACCGCGCCGTGGCTGTGCGCGTACTGCTCGATCCAGGCATTGAGCGCGCGGATCTTTTCCGCCGGCTGCAGCCCCGGCCGCCACGGGTAGTCGCTGACCGGCAGCACCGACGCCAGCACCAGCTTGATGTGATTGGCCTGCGCCAGTTCGGCCATCGAGCGCAGGTTGTCCTCGATCATGCGCTGCGTGGACAGGCCGGTGTTGCCGGCCAGGTCGTTGGTGCCGGCCAGGATCACCACCGCCGCCGGCTTCAGGTCGATCACGTCCTGGCGGAAGCGCACCAGCATCTGCGCGGTGGTCTGACCGGAAATGCCGCGGTTGACGTAGGGCTTGCCGGGGAAGAACGTCGTGCCCTGCATGCGCCCCCACGCATCGGTGATCGAATCGCCGTAGAACACCACGCGGCGCTCGCCCGCGGCCGGCGGCGCCAGCGCCGCGTTGTCGGCGCGGTAGCGGCCCAGCTGCGCCCAGTCCAGCAGGCGCTGCTGCAGCTCGGCCACCTGCTTGGCCTGCAGCGTGTCAGGCGCCTGCGTGTACAGCCCATCCACCTTGCCCTGCAGCGCGTCGGCGGCAGGCGCGGCGCTCTGCGCGAACGCGGGTTGGACGGCACTCAGGCACAACGACACCAGCGCGACGAGCGACGACTGCTTCACGATCCACCTCCAGGTCAGGGAAACGCGCCACCCTAATCCAAATCGGGCGACGGCGCGCGGGTCGGCGGCGCGGGCGGCGTTTGTGGAGTGCATGGGCGGCGGCGGCATTGTCGATGCTTCGTCACCCCATGGTTTGTACGCGGCGCTTTTTCTGCGCCCGTACCCTCACCCCAACCCCTCTCCCGCAGGGAGAGGGGCTTGTCCTGGCTTCGGCGGGGTGGCGCTGAAATGGTCCGGGGTCGCTCAGCCGCTGGCGGGCGCCTGCCGCGGCAGCGTCGCCAGGAAGCGCGTGCCTTCGTGCTGCGACGAACTGACCTCGATGCGTCCGCCATGCGCGTCGACGATCCGGTCGACGATGTACAGGCCCAGGCCCAGGTTGGCGCCGGCGGCCTGCGGCGTGCCGTCGGCATGCGCGGTGGTGGTCAGCGGCTCGAACAGCGAGTCCAGCATCGCGGCGGGAATCGGCAGCCCCAGGTTGTGCACGCTCAGGCTGACCGCGTCGGCCAGCTCGCCGTTCAAGGCGATCGTGATCGGCTGGTCGCGGCTGCCGTACTTCAAGGCATTGGTCAGCAGGTTCGCCACCACCCGGCGCAGCCGCATCACGTCCCAGTTGCCGTGCAGGTCGCCGGCCGTGGTCAGCCGGAACGCGCGCTTCGGGTAGATCGTGGCCATCTCGTCGACGACGCCCTGGGTCAGCACTTCCAGGCTGGTCGCTTCCGCGCGCATCGGGATCGACGCTCCGAGCTTGTCGCCGGTGAATTCCATCAGGTCGTCCAGGATCGCCTTCATCTGCATGGCGCTGCGCAGCAGCACGCGCGCCTGCGGCGCCTGCTGCTCGCCCTGCCCCAGCATCAGCTCGGCGCAGCTCATCACCGCCGACAGCGGCCCGCGCAGATCGTGGCCCAGGATGCCCATGAACAGGTGCTGGGTCTGCTCCACGCTCTCCATGAAGGCGCGCACCGAATCGGCCAGGATCAGGTCCAGCGCCTCGTTGAAGCGGCTCATGTCCGGCACATCCTGCGCGTCCGGCGTGTGGCCGGATTCGCTCCACAGGCGCATCACGCTGGCGCGCAGCGCGCGGAACTCGGACACCAGCTGCATCATGCCGAAGCCGTGCTTGACCCGCTGCCGGGCATGCAGGCTCGCGGCACCGCCGGTCTCGAACTCCTCCGGCCCGGCATCCAGCGACCTCAGCCGCAATTGCGCGGCGCTCATCGGCGCGCGCATGTCGGCGACGATTTCGGCCAGCAGTTGCGCGGCGTGATCGCGCAGCTGGTAGGCGCTCATCGCTTCGCCTTCCTCGCCGCGCGTGCGCGCGAACGCCATCCAGCCCTTGCACAGCGGCTCGATGTTGGCCTCGATGAAATCGGCCAGGTTCATGCCCGCGGCCTCGGGCTCAGGTTGCCTCGCGCGGCCCGCCGCGCGCCGCCGTTCGCCGCACGCATGCGCCCTGTGCCGCGTGCCGCCATCGTCTCGCAGCCGTCCAAGCAAAGCATGCCCATTCCCACATCCCCACGCATCGATGCGCCAGCTTAAACATTCCCGGTTCGATGCGTACAGATTCCTCGTGCGGGCAACGGCGCGAGGCCATGCCATGCGCCGCCGTGGCCGCCGGCGTGCGCGGCTGTGCGCCGGCATGACATGCGCCTGCGGAGCGGATCGCGATCCCGGCCCGCATGTCGCCACCGCGACCGCGTCGCGTGGTGCCGGCCATGGAAGCGGGCATGCGCGCGGCGACGATCCGCACGGACATGCGCTCGCGACGCCGCATCTGGCATGCGGCGTCGCGCAACCTGTCACCAAAGCGCCACATGGCAGCCTGCCGACCGACGATTCCACGCGCACCGATGCGCGCGACCGGCTGCATTCAGCCACCGCTCATGCGGCGACGACCGCCTGTCTCGGCGCGCATGCTGCGCGAACGCAGACGCCCGCATGCCGACTCCGGAACGCGCAATGCATTGCCCGGCAAGGCGGACGTCCGCTGCCGGTGCACGTAAGCCGCGGTACGCGTTGAAGCAGGAACGCAAACGGTAGCGACACGACGACATGCGCACGATTGTTTTTGCCTATCCATGCAACCTTTTCGCCTTCCCTAACTTTTTTGTGCGTACATGACACACGTCGTTTTTCCTTCCTACCATTGCGCCGGTAGTGAAGGGGGGGTCCCCACTCCAAGCCCCGAAGGACACCGCATGAACAGGCATTACGCGCACCAGAAACGCTCTTTGCTGTGGCTGGCGCTGGTTCCCGGATTGATGCTCGGCGCCGCGGCGTCGGCGCAGTCCGCCGCCACTGCCCCGGCGCAAGGCACGAACGGCAACGTTGGCGGCTACAGCGACAGCGACACCTCCGCATCGAGTTCCAGCATCGGCTCCGCTGGCGATTCCGCTCGCGCCGGCGCCAGCGGTTATGGCGCCGCGTTCGGCAGCGGCGGCGCGCCGTACGCCACGCGCAGCAATTGGGAAAACGCCGGCGGCGGCTATCTCAACACCCGCTTCGCCCCGGCCGAATGGCAGATCAATCCGCTCAACGCGGCGCGACTGAAGACCGCCTGGACCTTCACCACCCAGGGCGACGTGTCCGCCACGCCGACCGTGCAGGGCAGCGCGCTGTACGTGCCCGACTGGGGCGGCCAGCTGTATCGCATCGACACCGCGCTGGGCAAGGCGGTGTGGCAGGTGAAGCTGTCCGACCTTACCGGCAACGCCAACTCGCTGTCGCGCAACAGCCCGGCGATCGCGCGCGACAGCGTGCTGGTCGGCGACCAGGCCAGCGGCACCGTCATCGCGGTCGACAAGAACACCGGCAAGCTGCTGTGGAAGACCGTGGTCGAAGCCAACGCGCAGGCGCGCATCACCGCCTCGCCGGTGGTGTACGGCGATCGCGTCTACGTCGGCGTGTCCTCCGGCGACTGGGGCGGGCTGACGCCTGGCTACACGTTCTCCTTCCGCGGCAGCGTGGCCGCGCTCGACCTGAAGACCGGCAAGCTGCTGTGGAGCTTCCGCACCGCGCCGGAAGGCTATACCGGCGCCTCGGTGTGGGGCACGCTGGCGATCGATCCGCAACGCCAGCGCGTCTACGCCACCACCGGCAACAACTACTCGGTGCCGCTGGACGTGGCCAGCTGCGTCAAGAACGCCAACGGCGACAAGAGCGCGCAGCTGGCCTGCCTGGCGCCGGACAACTACGTGGACTCGGTGCTGGCGCTGGACATGCGCAACGGCAAGCCGGTGTGGACGCGCCGCCTGCAGGGCGCCGATGCCTGGTCGCTGTCGTGCCTGGTCGCGCCGACCGCCGGCATCTGCCAGGAGCCGCAGGGGCCGGACTACGACTTCAGCGGCGGCGGCGCCAACCTGTTCACGGTGATCCGCAACGGCAAGCCGCAGGCGCTGGTCGGCGCCGGGCAGAAGAGCGGCGTGTACTGGGCGTTCGATGCCGACAGCGGGCGCACCGTGTGGTCCACCCAGGTCGGTCCGGGCGGCACCGCCGGCGGCATCGAATGGGGTTCGTCGGTCGATCCGTTCAAGTCGCGCGTGTACGTGGCCATCAACAACAACAACCACACCAGCTACACCCTTGCCCCCGGCAACACCGAGACCTGGAACGCCGGCTCGTGGGCGGCGCTGGACGCGGCCAGCGGCAAGATCCTGTGGCAGGTGAAGGTGCCGGGCATCGATCCGATCCAGACCACGTTCGGCGCCGGCGGCCGTGGCCCGCTCGCCTCCTCGCCCGGACTGGTCTACGCCGGCTCGATGTCGGGCGCGATGACCGTGCTCGATGCCCAGACCGGCGCCACGCTGTGGAGCTTCGATGCCGGCGGTTCAGTGTCCAGCGCACCGGCCGTGGTGGACGGCGCGGTGTACTGGGGCGCGGGCTATAGCCGCTTCAATTTCGGCACCGGCGTGCACAAGCTGTACAAGTTCGTCCCGACCAGCTCGCGCGGTCGCTGATCGCGCGGCATCGCGCAACCGGCGAGCGCTACGCCACAGCCTCTCCTGCGCCTGCAGGAGAGGCTTTTTTGTGCGCAGCCGCCAGCGCCGCACCTGTCCGATCACGGCGGCAATCTTCTGCATCGCGCCACCTGCGCACGCCGACGGCGATGCGCCTGTGCAGCGCGGGCCACACACATGAACACGGCACGCCAGCGGCAGGTGTCTACGAAATCGGCCCCGTACGCGTGACGCCGCGCACGCAATCGCCGTGTCGGCGCCCGTAGCCTCGGCATGCACCGTGGAAGTGGGTGCAACGGCATCCGGTCCCCTGCCGGATGGTCTAGTCGTCTTCTAGCAGAAGGAAGATCCATGAATCGCAAGAACGCGCTGTATCTGGCCCTGCTGGCCAGCGTCTCCGGTCTTTCCCCCGTCGCCATGGCCGCCAATCCCCCTGCGGCCGAGATGGACTCCGCTCCGGTCGAAGCCCGCCCCGATGCCGCCGCGCTCGGCGGCGCCGAACTGCGCAGCCTCGCCACCGGCAGCGTGCATGCGCCGCGCCTGATCGAACTCGGCGCTCCCGACAGCGCCCAGGCCGCGACGATGAAGCAACTGCGCGGCCAGCAGGTCAAGCACGGCCAGCCGCTGCAGATCGGCTTCTCCCGCGATATCGCCAAGCCGGCGATCAACCTGCGCCGGCTCAGCTGGCAGAGCCTGCCCAGCGGCGCGCAGGTCACCAGCTTCGAAATCGTCTCCACCGACGCGGCGGCGCTGCGCGCGGCCCTGCAGCTCAGCGGCAGCGGCGCCCAGCCGGGCGATCCGAGCAAGGCCACGCTGCGCTTCGCCGGCGACGACGGCCGCGTGTTCGAGCAGAGCGGCGCCGATTTCGCCGGCAGCGAGCCGGGCTGGTCGGCGGCGGTGTCGGGCTCGCGCCTGGTCGTGGAGATCGAATTGCCGGCTGGCCAGTACCCGCAGGGCTTCGCGCTGAAGATCCCGCAGATCTCGCACATGGACATCAATCCGGTCGCCAGCGAGGAGATGATGCGGCCGATGATCGGCGAGAGCGACTCCTGCGAGCGCGACATCGTCTGCCGCGCCAGCCCCACCAGCGGCTTCACCTCGGCCGCCAAGTCGGTGGCGCGCATGGTGTTCAGCACCAGCAGCGGTTCCTACCTGTGCACCGGCACCCTGCTCAACAATACCAACTCGCCGAAGAAATACCTGTTCTGGACCGCTGCGCACTGCATCAGCACCCAGACCGTGGCCAACACCCTGCAGACCTACTGGTTCTACGACGCTACCACCTGCAACGGCTCCACGGTCAGCTCGTCCTACACCACGCTCAGCGGCGGCGCCTACCTGCGCCATGCCAACACCACCCGCGACACCTCGCTGCTGGAACTGAAGACGGCCCCGCCCAGCGGCGCCTTCTATGCCGGCTGGAGCAGTTCGGCGATCGGCTCCACCGGCACCGCGATCGAGGGCATCCACCATCCCGCCGGCGACGTGAAGAAGTACTCGCTGGGCAGCGTCACCGCGCTGTCGTCCTCGATCGACGGCAAGTCGCCGTTGTACAAGGTGGTGTGGAACACCGGCGTCACCGAAGGCGGCTCCTCCGGCTCGGGCCTGTTCACCATCAACAGCAGCGGCGCCTACCAGCTGCGCGGCGGCCTGTACGGCGGCACCTCGTACTGCAGCGCGCCCAGCGATCCGGATTACTACTCGCGCTTCTCCGACGTGTATTCGACCATCCAGCCTTACCTGAGTCCGTAAGGGCAAACGGGAGGGCCGTACTCCCGTGCCTGGGGCAGGCCACGCGGCGCGCGTGGCCTGCCCGCAAGGCCCGCCACTGCGGCGGCGCGCAGCGGTTACACTGGGCACCCCATCGCATACACGGCAGGCATCCACTTGGCAAAGCCCAACTACTCCTTCGAGAAACGTCAGCGCGAAATCGCCAAGAAGAAACAGCAGGACGAGAAGGACGCGCGCAAGCGCGAAGCGCGCGAGGCGGCCAAGGCCGCAGCGGACGCCGAAGCGAAGACGCCAGACAGCGGCACCTGAGCAGCGCCGGCGGAACCGGTCGCGTGCCGGCTCCCGCCAACGCCGCGGCTGCGCGTGTGGCCGGCCGCCAGCGCCTGACGGCCTGGCGCTGACCGCCAGCGGATGGCGCAGCGGCGCGATACGCTGCAGCTACGCCCAGCGCCGCCCGCTCGCCGGAGCGCCGCCTCGCGGACGCAAGCGCGTCGTCCATGCCGACGACGACGTGCGGAACCGATACCGCTTCCAGCTCTTCTCGGCCCACGCCGCGCACGAATCCTGCAGGCAGGCCGTGCGATCGGTCGTGCGGACCGGGCGGCGCGGACGCCGCCTCGGCACACGCAATGCTCAGCCGACCTTCTTGGCCAGCGTCGTGCCCAGCAGGAACAGCACCAGCGCGATGGCGATGCCGGCCCAGAACAGGAACTTGGCGATGCCCATGGCCGCGCCCGCGGCGCCGGTGAAGCCGAGCGCGCCGGCGATGAGTCCGATGATGGCGATGATGATGGCCCACTTGATCATGCTGCAGTCTTCCCGAATCGATGAGGGAGCGCTGCGCCAGACGGCGCAGCCGCACGGCCGCAGCGTGCGACCGTACGATGCGCATGCTAGTCAGCCCTCGATGCGGCGCATGTGAAGCGCGGCGGGCGTCATCGCGCCCTTGCGGTTCAGGCGACGCCGGCGTCCGGCGGCGTGGCGGCGGTGGGCGGCAGCGTCGCCGGGAACCATTCCGCGCGCGCCAGCCAGCCCTGCAGGAACTTGTCGTCGACTGGGCGTTCCTGCGCCAGCCGCTGGTAGTAATCGATCCGGCCCTGGCGATACAGCGCATACACCTGCGCCTGGTCGGCAGCCTGCAGCGCGGCCAGCGTGGCCGGCCCCATGTCCCCATCCGTGGCCAGGCCGGTGGCGCCCAACTGCAGCAGGATCCGCTGCAGCAGCACGACCGCTTCGGTGCCGGCGTTGACGTAGAAATCGAACAGGATCTCGGCCAGCGCCTGCGAGGCGATCTGGTCGCCGTCCAGCCTGTCCCAGTACGCCTGCTTGTAGATGGCACCGGCCTGCTCCGGGGTCAGCGCGCGCAGCGCCTCCAGCGTCGGCGCCTCGCCGAGCAAGGACTGCGCGTAGCGCTGGAACGTGGCCAGGGTGATGCCGAGGTTGGTGGCGCCGCCGGGATCGGCCGGATCGTCCACATAGCCCCCTTCGAACTTCAGCAACTGCGGCAGGTACAGATCGAACGATGCCATCGGCTTGACTCCTGGAATAGGACTGACGCCATGCAGTCTGGCACTGGGCCGGTCGCCACGCTGTGCCGCAGGGAACATCATCGCCACGCCGGGCGCGCACGCGCGCGCCGCGGCCGAGCGCTCATCCGGCCGCGGTTGCCGGCGCGGGCTGAGTGGGTGCCAAGCCCAGCAGCCGCTCGGAGGCGCGCGCGGCCAGTTCGAGATCGGCCCACGCCGGTTGCGGTTGCGCCGGCGGCACCTGGCTGAGCATCAGCCGCCGCGGATCCTCGTAGTCCGGAAAGGTGCCGGACCAGAACTGCGGCGAAAGCGGCAGCGCGTGTTGCAGCACGGTCTGCATGTTGACGATGGAGTGCCGCGACAGCAGATGCACGAACAGGGCGCCGCGCACGTCGTGGGCGGTACGGAACGCCTGCCCCACCGGCACGTAGCCGAACGTCGACGGCGGCAACGCTGGCACGTAGTCCCAGTAGTTGAAGCAGCGCGTGCTGTCCGCTGCGGCGATGTGCTGCGCATAGGCCTGGCCCCAACTGGCCTCGCCGACCATCGGGCTGCAGAAATTGATGTTGCAGGCGCGCAGGGTTGGCTGGCTGAGCGCAAGGTCCAGCGAGAACAGCTGGCTCAGCGCGCCGCCCAGGCTGTGCCCGGTGACGTACACCTGGCTCGGCGCGAAGTGCGCCAGCAGCGCGAACACCTGCTCGCGCATCGAGGCGCGCATGTTGCCGCCCTTGCCGTCGTAGATGCCGTAGAAGCCCGCCGACACCCGCGGCGTCGGCGCGACCGTGCCGGCGCTGGGCACGAAATCGGTGGTGGTGAAGTCCAGGTCCTCGTAGACGTCCAGATCCGAATCGGTGCCGCGGAACGCGAACAGGCAAGTGCCGGGGTCCGCGGTGGACTGGAACAACAGGCCATACACCTCTTCGCTGCCGCCGAACGGATCGCCGTCCCAGCCGGACCAGCGGGCGACCAGCCGGTAGTCGGACGGCGCCAGCACCGGCTTGCCCTCGAAGGCGGCATAGGCGGCGATGCTGGCCTGGGCCATCGCCAGCGTCAGCAGCGGATCCAGCGGGGCTTGCGTCGGGGGAATCGCACTCATTGTCGAGCGTCCTTTGCCGGAAGTGGAAGTTGCGGCCGTCACGCGGGGCATCCGCGGCAGCGTCAGCCGTACCGCTGGGCGGGCGCGCACAGACCGCGTGCACCTGGCGTCTAGTACCACTGGCGGGCCTCATGCGTTTTCGATCCAGATCCCATCGCCGCCGCGCGGCGACGCTTGTCTACTGCCGTCCGGGATTGGGGAGTCGGGATTGGGGAGTCGGGATTGGGGATTGGCAAGAGCGGCTTGCCTGGGGCGGATCCCTTTCCGCCCTTGCGGCCAAAACTCCTGGCCTGCCTAGTGCGCCATCCTCGCCATGCGGCGGCGCCCGCCGCCCCTACACGCTCCGTCAACGTCTCCGTCACGGTTCGCGCGCGCGCGGCGCGGCACAGTGGCCGCAGGCATTCACGCCCTATCGGAGATGCGCATGGCCAGCCCGCAGGAACTGGAAGAGAAATTCTGGAAAGCCCTCAAATCCGACCGCACGGTCATGCTCGGCCTGGATGGCGTGGAAGACGGCCATGCGCGGCCGATGACGGCGCAATTCGAAGGCGACCGCGGCGGCCCGATCTGGTTCTTCACCTCCAAGGACAATGCGCTGGTGCAGAAACTGACCCAGAGCCAGCGGGTCATCGCCGCGTTCAGCGCCAAGGACCACGACCTGTTCGCCAGCATCAGCGGCACGCTCAGCGTGGACAACGACCAGGCGGTGATCGAACGCCTGTGGAACGGCTTCATCGACGCCTGGTACGAGCAGGGCAAGGACGATCCCAAGCTGGCGCTGCTGCGCCTGGATCCGGACCACGCGCAGATCTGGCTCAACGGCTCCAGCCTGGTGGCCGGGATCAAGGTGCTGTTCGGCATCGACCCCAAGCGCGACTACCAGGACAAGGTGGCGGACGTGCCGCTGCGCTGAGCGGCAAGCACGCGTCCTGACAGGCCGCATCGCGCACGCTCCCGAGCCCTGTCACCTGTTCCTTTCCTGGTGTTCCCTTCCTCGCCGCCGGCACTGCCGCGGCGAGAACGGCGCTTCGCAAGCGTCGGGATGCCGAGCAGCGCTCGCTCGCGTCGCCGAGTGGGCCTGCCGTCCCCCGCACCAACCGCGACCTCGAGCGGCATCGCCCGGTGGGCAGGGTCGCACTGCGCGTCCATAATCTGCGCCAATATCCACAGCGCCAGCCAGGTCGTCGCGATGCCGCAGCCCTTGTCCGAAGAAGACCTGCAGACGGAGCACGAACGCGCCTACGCGAGTTTCGATGCAGGACAACTCGAACAGGCGGCGCAACACTTCGCCACGCTGCTCGCGCACGCGCCGGACGCACGCTATTACCACTACATGCAAGGGCTGGTGCACAAGTACCTGCTGGACTGGCCGCGGTCCCTGCACCACAACCTGCGCGCGCTGGCGCTCGCCGAAGACGCCGACGCATCCGCGCAGTGGAATGCCGGCATCGCGGCCACCGCCATCGGCGACTGGGCGCAGGCACGGGCGCAGTGGGCGGCCTGCGGCATCGGCGTTCCCGAAGGCGACGGGCCGATCGACGCGGATTTCGGTGTGGTCAGCGTGCGCCTGAACCCCTGGTCCAACGGCGAGACCCTGTTCGCCCGGCGCATCGACGTGGTCCGTGCGCGCCTGCTCAACGTGCCGCTGCCGGAAAGCGGCCACCGCTACGGCGATATCGTCCTGCACGACGGCGCCGCGACCGGGCGACGGGCGTTTCGCGACCGCACCGTGCCGGTCTTCAACGCCTTGGCACGGCTGCAGCCTTCGCCATTGCAGACGTTCACGGTGTTCGCGCATTGCCCCAGCCCCGACGATCGCGACGCGCTGCGGGACGCGCCCGCATCCGACGAGATCGCGTTGATCGAGGACTGGAGCGAAACCCTGGTCAACTATTGCCTGCGCTGCAGCTACGGCGCCGCCACCCATCCGCACCCCAACGCGCCGACCGGTACCTGGAAAAGCGATCGCGATTTCGGCGTCGCCGCCGCCCAGCGCAGTTCGCTGGATGCGTGGTTGCAGCACTGGCAGGCCGGCGCTGCGGGACGTCGCATCGATGCGGTGGAAATCCACGAAATCAGTCCGCCCGTGCGCCAGGATGGCATGGCCTGGTGGATCTCGCCGGACGACGCGGCCGACGACGGCAAGGCCGAGGATTCCTAGCGCATCGGCAAGCACGGCAACGCCGCCCAGGCGCTCAGCGCGCGGCGGCACCCAGCAAGGCCAGCGCCGCCTGGCAGCGGCCGATCCGCAGCGAACGTCCCAAGGAACTCGACGCGTGCGGCACAGCCTGCCTGTGTTGCTCGCCGAGCGCGTGTTGCATGCGCTCGGACAGCGCCCAGCCATGCGAGATCGCCTGCGCCACCCGCGCCGTCCAGTCCTGCAGCAACTCGGCCAGCATCCCGACATCCGGCACCAGTCCTGGCTGTTTCGCATAGGCATCGCGCACCACCTGCACCACGGCGACCGCTCCCAGTCCGTACAGCAGCGCCAGCAGCTGCGCCGCAGCGGGATCCTCGCGCTCGGCAGCCTCGGCATGGCGGGCCGTGGCCTTGGCCGACAGCAAGGTGTGCTCCCACAGCAGCGACGCGCAGCGGCCGAACACGCTGCCGTCGTCGGCGATGACCGGTTGCAGCAGCGCCGCCAGCACGATCTGGCGCAGGCCCTCGGTGCCGAGCAAGGCCACCGCCCGCTCCAGGTTCTCGATCGGCTCGGCCTGGCGGCGGTAGGCGCTGCTGTTGGCGATGCGCAGCAGGTTGCCGGCCAGGGCCGGATCCTGGCCGAGAATCGCGGCGATGGCCTGGGCGCCGGCAGCGGGATCGTTGATGGCGCGGGTCAGTTGCGGCAACAGCTGCGGGCGGCGCGGGGTGTAGCGCGGGTGCGCATCGATCCGCGCCAGCACCGCGACCGCCGCGGCGGCGATCTCGGCATGCGCAGCGCGCGACGCCGCGCTCGGTTCGGGTGCGGGCGCGTCGGCGAACGCCAGCGCGTACAGGCGCAGCAGCAGCGCGGCTTCCTGCTCGGGCGCGAGTTCGGCGGCAGCCGCGGCGGCGCCGGGATCGGTGTCCGCCGCGATCGCTGCGCCTGCGCCAGCCGCTTCGGCGGGGATGGCATCGTCCATGGACGCGGCGGCCCGGCGCGCGACGGCGATCGGCGCCACCGGTCCGCGCCGGCCTCCGCGCCGCCACAGCCAGCCACCGGCCCCCAGCAGCACGACGGCGACGCCTGCAATCCACATCGGCGGCACCATCATCGCCACCCGCGCAGTCGCCATGCGCCCTGCGCGGCCGGGCGCGCGGCCACGGCCGGGCGCGCCAGGACATTCAGGCATGGCGTGCCATTTCCCGCCCGAGCGAAGCCGCCCGCCTGCACACGGACAAGCAGCGACTGCGCAGCGCCGCGAACGCGCATGTTCACGGCGCCGGCGACGCGGCCGCGCGGTGGCCGTAGCTGAGCACCCGCGTCAGCTTCCAGCCGTCCTGGTCCTGGCGCCACACCATCACGAACTTGGCGATGCCCTCGCAACGCCCGCTGGCCAGTTCGCAGAAGCGGTGCTCGCCTTCCTCGATCGCGCCGAAGTCCTTGACCGGGTAGACCCGCAGCGTGCCGTCCACCAACTCGCGGCGGACCTTGCCGCAGATCCACTTGCGCGTGCTGTCCACGACGCTCTTGCGGTCCCAGGTGACGCCGCCGGTGTCGTGATAGAACTCCACGTCGGGCACGAACAGGTGCTCGAACGCCGCCAGGTCGCAACGGTTGTAGGCACCGAACAGGCGCTGGTCCAGCGCCGCGACCGTGTCGAACAGCGGCCCGGCCGTGCCCTCTTCGCTCGGCTCCGCCGCACGGGCCGTCGCCGCGCCCATCGCCAACAGCAGCAACGCTCCCCATGCCTTCATCCGCCGCTCCCGCGTTCGTCGATGCCCAACTATGAGCCTCTCCAGGCGGCGGCGGCAAGAGTGCCGGATGCGTGCGGGAGGCAGCGGGCGAGTCGGCACAAAGCGCTGGGCAGGCACGCTCACCGACCTCGCCACAGCCGGCATCGGCCATCGCCGGCGGCCTACATGTTGCGCCGGTACTCGCCGCCCACCTCGTACAGGGCATGGCTGATCTGGCCCAGGCTGTGGGTCTTCACCGCCTCCATCAGCGCGGCGAAGACGTTGCGGCGCTCGCGTGCGCTGCGTTGCAGGTAGCCCAGGCCAGGGCCTTCGCGCTGCGACACCAGAGCGCTTGCCTGCACCGATGCCGCGTCCAGGTCCGCGGCGGCCGGCGCGATGCCGTTGCGGCGCTGCTGCCAGTCGCGCACGTTGGCGATCTGCTGGCCCTTCTCCTCCTCGGTGGAACGGATCAGCTCGATCTGGGTCGCGGTCTCGCCGGCGTGCTGCTTGGGCAGGAAGGTGTTGACCCCGACCAGCGGCAGGCTGCCGTCGTGCTTCTTGTGCTCGTAGTACAGGCTCTCCTCCTGGATCTTGCCGCGCTGGTACATGGTATCCATCGCGCCGAGCACGCCGCCACGCTCGCTGATCGCCTCGAATTCCTTGTACACCGCCTCCTCCACCAGGTCGGTGAGCTGCTCGACGATGAAGCTGCCCTGCCACGGGTTCTCGCAGAAGTTCAGCCCCAGCTCCTTGTTGATGATCATCTGGATCGCCACCGCGCGGCGCACGCTCTCCTCGGTCGGGGTGGTGATCGCCTCGTCGTAGGCGTTGGTGTGCAGGCTGTTGCAGTTGTCGAACAGCGCGTACAGCGCCTGCAGCGTGGTGCGGATGTCGTTGAACTGGATCTCCTGCGCGTGCAGCGAACGGCCGGAGGTCTGGATGTGGTACTTCATCATCTGGCTGCGCTCGTTGCCGCCGTAGCGCTCGCGCATCGCCCGCGCCCAGATGCGCCGCGCCACGCGGCCGATCGCGGTGTATTCCGGATCCATGCCGTTGCTGAAGAAGAAACTCAGGTTCGGCGCGAAATCGTCGATGCGCATGCCGCGCGCCAGGTAGTACTCGACGATGGTGAAGCCGTTGCTCAGGGTGAAGGCGAGCTGGCTGATCGGGTTCGCGCCGGCCTCGGCGATGTGGTAGCCGGAGATCGACACCGAATAGAAATTGCGCACCTTGTGCTCGACGAAATACTGCTGGATGTCGCCCATCATGCGCAGCGCGAACTCGGTGCTGAAGATGCAGGTGTTCTGCGCCTGGTCCTCCTTGAGGATGTCGGCCTGCACCGTGCCGCGCACGCTGGACAGCGTGTCGGCCTTGATCAGCGCATAGGTCTGCGCATCCACCAGCTGGTCGCCGCTGACCCCGAGCAGGGCCAGGCCCAGGCCATCGTTGGTGGGCGGCAATTCGCCGTGATAGCGCGGACGCTGCCGGCCCTCGAACAACTGCGCCAGGGTCCGTTCGGCCTGCGCCCAGCGCTGCGCGTCGGCCTTGAGGTATTTCTCCACCTGCTGGTCGATGGCGGTGTTCATGAACATCGCCAGGATCATCGGCGCCGGGCCGTTGATGGTCATCGACACGCTGGTGCTCGGCGCGCACAGGTCGAAGCCGGAGTACAGCTTCTTCATGTCGTCCAGGGTGGGAATGTTGACCCCGGAATTGCCGATCTTGCCGTAGATGTCCGGGCGCGGCGCCGGGTCCTCGCCGTACAGGGTGACGCTGTCGAAGGCGGTGGACAGGCGCGCGGCCGGCTGGCCCACGCTCAGGTAGTGGAAGCGGCGATTGGTGCGCTCCGGCGTGCCTTCGCCGGCGAACATGCGGATCGGGTCCTCGCCGGCGCGGCGGTACGGATACACGCCGCCGGTGTAGGGATAGCTGCCGGGCAGGTTCTCCTTGCCGAGGAAGCGCAGCAGTTCGCCCCAGCTCCTGTAGCGCGGCGCGGCGATCTTCGGGATCGGCTGGTGGCTCAGCGACTGGCGGTAGTTCTCCACGCGGATCGCCTTGCCGCGCACTTCGTACTCGGTGACCTCGTCGGTGATCGACTTGAGCCGCTGCGGCCATTCGCGCAACAGCTTCAGCGACTCGCTGGACAAGGCCTGCAGCGCATCGTTGTAGCGCTGGCGCAGCAACAGCATGGTCGCATCGACCGCGGCGCCGGCCCCGGCCGCTGCGGCCGGCTGCAGGTCCTGCACCGCGTACAGCTCCAGTTGCTTCGGCAACCGCGGGTCGTCCAGCTCGTGCAGCGACTGCCAGAACGACTGCGCGCGGTCGGCGGCTTCGGCCTGGCGGTCGATGCCGGCGTTGAGCGCGCGGCCCTGTTCGGCGATCTCGGCCAGGTAGCGCACCCGCGCGCCGGGGATCAGCACGGTGGCGCGCGGCTCCTTCAGCGTGGTGTCCAGCTGCGGCCGGAAATCGCACTGCGCTGCGGCCTGCGCTCCCGCCGCGGGCGCCTCCAGGCCCAGCTTCTCGCGCAGCAGCCGGCACAGGTTGACGAACATCCAGCTGATGCCGGGATCGTTGAACTGGCTGGCGATGGTCGGATACACCGGCACCGCCGCGTCCTCCAGCTGGAAGGCCACGCGGTTGCGCCGCCATTGCTTGCGCACGTCGCGCAGCGCGTCCTCGGCGCCGCGCCGGTCGTACTTGTTCAGCACCACCAGCTCGGCGAAGTCGAGCATGTCGATCTTCTCCAGCTGGCTCGGCGCACCGTAGTCGCTGGTCATCACGTACACCGGGAAATCGACCAGGTCGACGATCTCCGAATCACTCTGGCCGATGCCGGCGGTCTCCACGATCACCAGGTCGTAGCCGATGCCCTTCAGGAACGCGATGCAATCCTTCAGCACGCGGTTGGTGGCCGCATGCTGGCGGCGCGTGGCCATCGAACGCATGTACACGCGCGGGCTGCGCAGGGCGTTCATGCGGATGCGGTCGCCGAGCAGCGCGCCTCCGGTGCGGCGCCGGCTCGGGTCCACCGACACCACCGCGATGCGCATCTGCGGGAAACCGGCCAGGAAGCGGTTGAGCAGTTCGTCGGTGACCGAGGACTTGCCGGCGCCGCCGGTGCCGGTCAGGCCGACGACCGGCGCTGCGCGCCGCTCGCGGGACTCGGGACCGGGGACTCGGGACTCGGCGGTGGCAGACAGGCCGGATTGCCACTGCTTGCGCAGCAGCGCCAGCTCCGCGTCGGAGAACGCGCCATCCTCGAGCGCCGACAGCACCCTGCCGATGCCGATCTCGTCGTCGATGTGCGGCAGCGAGGCGCCGGCTTGTCCCGGGTCCCGAGCCCCGGGCCCCGAGTCCCGCGAAGATTCCGAGTCCCGCGCGCGCCCAGCGCGCGCCACCACGTCCTCGATCATCTCCACCAGCCCCATCTTCATGCCGTCGTTGGGGTGGTAGATGCGCTCCACGCCGTAGGCCTGCAGCTCGGCGATCTCCTCCGGGGTGATGGTGCCGCCACCGCCGCCGAACACGCGCACATGGCCGGCGCCGCGTTCGCGCAGCATGTCCACCATGTACTTGAAGTACTCGACGTGGCCGCCCTGGTAGGACGACAGCGCGATCGCATCGGCGTCTTCCTGCAGCGCCGCGCGCACCACGTCCTCGACGCTGCGGTTGTGGCCGAGATGGATCACCTCCGCGCCCTGCGCCTGGATCAGCCGGCGCATGATGTTGATCGCCGCGTCGTGGCCGTCGAACAGGCTGGCAGCGGTGACGAAGCGCAGCGGGCTGGTGTCGGCCTGCGGCAACGGAACGCGGGACGCGGGAATGCTCATCGGGAAGACATCGGCATCGGCAAAGGAATGCAGCGATTCTAGGCGCCCCGCGCAGCGCGGGCAGGTTGCGCTGCAACATGCGGCGGCGATCGCGCTGGCGCCGGACAGGCCGCAAGACGCCACTGCGGACGCCAGCTATCCGCGACATGAATGCGGCCGCGCGGCGCGTCAACAGCGGCGATGCCTGCCGCGTTTGCGTTGGCGTCGGCAGCCCGCCGATGTCCCTGGAGAATCGCATGTCCATTCGTCCCTTGTTGCTGGCCTCCCTGCTCGGCAGCGCGCTCGCCGGCGGCCTGCTGGCCGCGCCCGCGCAGGCGCGCCCGGTGCTGGAGCTGTCGGTGCAGACCGCACCGCCGCCGCCGCGCTTCGAACGCGTGGTGGTGCGGCCTGGCTACGTGTGGGCGCCCGGCTACTGGCATTGGAACGGGCGCCGCCATGTCTGGATCGGCGGCCGCTACGTGCGCGAACGCCCCGGCTATGTCTACGTCGGCCCGCGTTGGGAGCATCGCGGCCCCGCCTACCGCTTCCACGACGGCTATTGGGTGCGCCGCTAGGCCGCGGCCCGGCGGCGCACACGAGCGGCCGGCGCCGCCGCGATGTTGCGCGGCGACGTGACCGCCGTCGTCGCGCTTTGCGATAGTGGGCGAACCGCGGCATCGCGCCGGTCGCAGAGAGAACGCATGTCCAGGCCTCCGCTGTCGCGCCCGTCCTTGCCGCTGTCGCCGCGGCATGCCGTGCGCGGCCCGGCGCACGCGCCAGGCCGCCGGTTCCTGGCCCAGGTCCAGCGCCTGCCGCGCGCGGGCCGCTAGCGATGCCGTCGCGGCTACCGCCGGGCACCTATGCGATCGCCATCACCGTGGTGGCGGTGGCGATCGCCAGCGTGGCCGCCTGGCGCGAACGGCCCACCGACGCGGCCTCGCGCCGCGACCTCGGCGAGGCCATCGGCGACACCGCGAACGCGGTCGCGGCGCGCAAACCTGAGGTCCTCGCCACCGCGAGCGGCCAACCGAGCGCGCCCGCCGACGCCCCGCACGGCGGCGAACCCCGCTTCGACCGGCATGGCCAGGTGCTGCCGGACCCGGACTTGCGGCGCTACCTGGACCGTTACCTGGCTGGCCAGGATGCGCAGCCGCTGGCGACCCGGCGGCAACGCCTGCAGCGCGACCTCGCCGCCACCATGCCCGCCGCACGGGCGCAGCAGATCCTGGTGTGGTTCGACCGCTACGCCGCCTATCTGCAGGCCGAGGCCGGCTCGGCGCAGACGGCCGACCCGCAACGGCAGGCGCAGCGCACGCAGGCGCTGCGCGACCGCCTGCTCGGAGCGCAGGCGGCCACGGCCTTGTTCGCCGACCAGCCCGCCGCGCACTGAACCGCCGCGCGTCCACTCCACCCGCGGCACGTCCGCGCCGCGTCGCCCCCCCTGCACCCATGCCTGGCAGACCCGCGCGCCCTGCCCCGGCCGCGTCGACACAACGAGCCAGGAAGCGGCCGCGAACCCCGTCGCCGACACCGGCCGCCACATCATGCGGATGGCGGCTGCGCGGTGCCTGGCGTCGGCGATCGCGTGCCCGAACACCCCGGCGCGCGTCGCAAGCGGTACCGAGATGCCCGCGCCGCCTGGGTCGGCGGCGTCGCCCAGAAGGCTGCGCGGGGCGCGGACAATTGCTTTAAAATGCGCCTATCGCGACGATCAGGACCCGTTCCGGAACCCGTCGCGTTTTTCGTTTTGCGCACCCTCACTAGGCAAGTTCCTGGAACCAAGGTGTCCTACACCTGCAACGCCAGCGGAGCCCCCATGCTTTTCGAAACGCTAGCCACCACCGGCCACGAACAAGTCGTCTTCTGCCACAACCGCGACGTGGGCCTGCAGGCGATCATCGCCATCCACAACACCGTGCTCGGCCCCGCATTGGGCGGCGTGCGCATGCGCCCCTACGCCAACACCGAGGCCGCGCTGCACGACGCGCTGCGGCTCAGCCGCACGATGACCTACAAGAACGCGCTGGCCGGGCTGAACATCGGCGGCGGCAAGGCGGTGATCATCGGCGACCCCAAGGCCGACAAGTCCGAGGCGCTGTTCCGCGCGTTCGGCCGCTACGTGGATTCGCTGGGCGGGCGCTACATCACCGCCGAGGACGTGGGCACCGACGTCAACGACATGGAGCAGATCTACCTGGAGACCGAATACGTCACCGGCGTGCACCAGGTGCATGGCGGCTCCGGCGATCCGGCTCCGTTCACCGCCTACGGCGCGCTGCAGGCGCTGATGGCCTCGCTGCAGCGCAAGCTCGGCCACGAGGAGATCGGCAAGGCCAGCATCGCCGTGCAGGGCCTCGGTCACATCGGCATGGAACTGGTGAAACTGCTGAAGGAACGCGGCGCCAAGCTGTACGTCACCGACCTGGACCCGGCGCTGGTCGAGCGCGCGGTCGCCGAATACGGCGCCGAGGCGGTCAAGCCGGACGAGATCTACGACGTAGCCGCCGACGTGCTGGCGCCGTGCGCGCTGGAGAGCGCGATCGACGAAGCCACGCTGCCGCGGCTGAAGGCGAAGATCATCTGCGGCACCGCCAACAACCAGCTGGCCAGCGCCGCGGTCGGCGAGGAACTGCATCGCCGCGGCATCCTCTACGCCCCGGACTACGCGGTCAACGCCGGCGGAGTGATGAACGTGTCGCTGGAGATCGACGGCTACAACCGCGAACGCGCGATGCGCCTGATCCGCAGCCTGTACCACAACCTGGGCAAGATCTTCGACCTGTCCGAGCGCGACAACATCCCGCCGCAGCAGGCCGCCGACCGCATCGCCGAAGCGCGCATGCACGCCATCGGCAAGCTCAAGCTGCCGCTGGGCCGCACCGCACCGCGCTCGATGGGGCATCTGCGCGGCGAGTGAGCCACGCGCCTCTTCGGACGACGCCGCGACAAAGGTAAAGAGCAGGTTCTATCGGCACCGACATGCCGACGCGTCGGGACTGAAGTCCCTCCCACAAAAAGCCGGCACGCGTCGCCGGCCCCGAATGTTCCTGTGGGAGCGACTTCAGTCGCGACAGGCGAAGCCGGAAACCTGAACTCCGCCTCAGCGCGTCGGAACCGAAGTCTCCTCCTGCAACACACGCTTCGGCGCCACCGCCCGCATCAAAACCCCAACCGGTATCGCAGCGACAGCGCATGATCGTCGCCGCGCGGGCCGAAGCGCTGGTCGTAGCCGAGGCCCAGCGCACTGGCTCCCCAGCGCCGGTCCAGGCTCATCCCGAACAGCCCGCCCGAACGCGCCGGCTGCAGATCGACCAGCGGCGCCCACGCGTCCACGCCGACGAAGCTGGCCTGGCGCTGCAGGCCCTGCGCGGCCAGGGTCTGCTGCCATTCGGCATAGCCCTGCAGCGACCAGCCCTGCCGGCCGTAGCCGGCGCGCACACCGGCCAGGGCCTGGCTACGCGAGGAAGACGCCGCATCGGCCATCAGTCCGAAACCGTCGCCGCCCTGCTCGCGGAAGCCGTCGCTGTCGATGCGGCTGTAGTCGGCGCCGGCGTACGGGGTCAGCCACGCCTTGCCGCGCCCGAACCGGTAGCCGACCTCCACGCTGCTGGACAGGAAGCGCCCGGCGTAGCGGCTGGACGCGTCGGCGACGCTGTCGCCGAGCAACAGGCTGCGGTCGAGCTGGCGCCGGTATTGCCCGGTGCCCAGCTGCGCCAGCGCATAGGCATTGCCGGCGACCGCACCGAGATAGGCCTGGCCCTGCACCTGGCGATCGCGGCTGTGATCCAGGGCGCCGTCGCCGCCACCGTCGGCGCGGGTCTCGCCGAAGGCGAAGCCGGCCACGGCGTGCTCGCCCAGGCGCAGGTCCTGGCCCATCATCCAGCCGTCGAGCTGGAACTGGCTGCCGGCAAAACTGCCCTGCCCGGTATCGCCCAGGCGCTGGCTCCACGCACCGATCGCGCGCGGTTGCGCGATCAGGCTGTCGAAGCGGCCGGACAGCGCGCGCCGCTGCAAATCGATGCTGTCGAAGGTCATCGCCGTGGCCGCCGCATGCGCTTCGCCGGACAGGCTGCGCAGCGTCGCCGACGCCGCTGCCGCGCTGGGCGACTGCTGCACCGCGCCGGCCGCCTTCAGCAGCGACGCATCGACCGTCGCCGGATCCCGGTTCAGTTGCGCGTCCAGTTGCGCGAACGCCGCGTCCACGCGCGTGGCCGAGGCGAGCGTGGCGGCGGTGATGTTGCCGAAGCTCGCCGCGGCCGCGGTGACGCTGAGCGCCTGCACGGTGATCGAGGCGCTGGTGCCGTCGTAGACGAGCGAGGACGTCAGGAACACGTTCGACGGCGTGGTCACCGAGGCGAACGTGCCGCTCAGCCCGCCGCTGGTTTCGAGCACCTTGTACGCGGTGTTGTTGACCACGTAGTCGCGCTTGCCGAGCACGTACAGCGAGCCGCCCTGCAGCGTCGCGGTGCCGGTCACCGAGAGCTTGTCGCCGACCAGCAAGGCCAGCCGGCCGTTGCTGTCCTGCACGTAGTTGCCGCTCAGGCTCAGCGTCGCGGTCCCGACCTGGAAGGTGCCGGAGTTGCTGACGTTGCCGCGCAGCGGGCCGGTACCGATGAAGGTGGCGCCGTTGCTGATGGTCACGTTGGAGCCGCCCAGGCTGGCCGCGCTGAGCGTGCCGGCCTGCACCCGGGTATCGCCGCTGTAGCTGTTCTGGGTGCCGCTCAGGGTCAGGGTGCCGCTGCCCTGCTTGATCAGCCCGCCGCTGCCGGCGATGTCGTTTGCCCAGGTCGAGCTGCCGCTGAAGGACACGCTGACGTCGCCCCAGTCGAACCTGGCCGGTCCCTGCACCGCCTTGCCGACATTGAGCAGGCCATAGCCGAAGGTGGCATCCACGCCGGGCGTGCCCAGGTCGGTGGCGGTGCCGAGCAGGGTCTGCCGCAGCAGGTCGTTGCTGAAGTAGGGGAACGCCTGCCACACCAGCGCGGCCGCGCCGGACACCAGCGGCGCGGCGTAGGAGGTGCCGCTGCCGTAGTAGTAGTCCGGGTTGGCGGTGGCGGTGGTCGCCTTGGGATCGACGAACACCTCCGTGCCCGGCGCGACCAGGCAGTAGTGCATGGCCACGCCGCAGGCGTTGGAATACGACTCCAGCTTGCTGCCGGTGCTCGCATCCACCGCGGCCACCACCAGCCAGCCGCGCTCCAGGTCCGCCGCCGGATGCGTGCCGCCGGGGCCGAGTTGGCTGGGCAGCGAGGCGATGTCCGACGGATCGGCCTTGGCTTCGTTGCCGGCGGCGAACACCACCAGCCCGCCATTGCCCAGCACGAACGGACGGTATTCGTCGGCGATCGCGTTGGTCGCGGTCGGGTCGGTCCAGTAGATGCCGCCCCAGGAATTGTTCATCACCTTGACCCCGGCGTTGATCAGGTCCTGGTGGACCGAGGCCAGGCCCAGCGCGCCGCTGGTCTGGTTGCCCTCGCCGCTGCCGTCGTCGTCCGGCGAGGTGTCGCTGATGATGCGCGCCGACACGATCTGCGCGCCGGGCGCGATACCGCCTGGCCATGCGCCCACCGCCTTGCCCGCGGCCAGCTGCGCGACCGTGGTGCCATGGCCGTCGACATCGTCGACGTTGACGTTGTTCTTGGCCGGATCGACGTAGATCAGGTTGGACACCACGCGCCCGGCCAGCGCCGGGTGGTTGCGGCTCACGCCGGTGTCGACCACGCCGATGCGGTAGCCGCTGCCGTCGTAGCCGGCGTTGTGCGCGGCCAGCGTGTTGGTCAGCGCCAGGTGCGCGTCGAACGCCGGCTGCGGCGGTGGCGGCGAGGTCGGCGGGGAGGTCGGTGGCGAAGTCGGCGGCGGCGGCGGCGGAGGTGATGTCGGCGGCGGCGAGGTCGGTGGCGGATCGCTGCGGGTCAGCCCGCCGCCGCCCCCGCCGCCGCACGAGGTCAACGCCACCGCCAGTGCGGTCGCCAGCAGCGACCGGGCCATCAACTTCCGCATGATCTCTCTCCAGATATGCACGCCGGCCAGTTCGGCCGGCAACGTTGCGTTAGCGGCCGCAAACGGGCGGCCTGAATCGGCATGAATCTACACCGGAATCCGCATCGAAAATCCACGCCGCCACGATCCCGCTGCGGCGCCGCGATTGGCAGAAGCCGCCCCGAGGCAGATAATCGGCGACTAATCTTTCGTAAGGGTTTGCCATGACCGAGATCGTCATCGCCGCGGCCAAGCGCACCGCCATCGGCGCCTTCCTGGGCCAGTTCAACGGCGTGCCCACGCCGGAACTCGGCGCCGCCGCCATCCGCGCCGCGCTGGAGCAGTCCGGCATCCCCGCCGCCGACGTGTCGGAAGTGATCATGGGCTGCGTGCTGCCGGCCAACCTCGGCCAGGCGCCGGCGCGCCAGGCCGCGCGCGCGGCCGGCGTGCCCGACGCCACCGGCGCCACCACCGTCAACAAGGTCTGCGGTTCGGGCATGAAGGCGATCATGTTCGGCCACGACCTGATCAAGGCCGGCTCGGCCAGCATCGTCGTCGCCGGCGGCATGGAATCGATGAGCAACGCGCCGCACCTGCTGCCCAACTCGCGCACCGGCAACCGCTACGGCAACTTCCAGGCGGTGGACCACATGGCCTGGGATGGCCTGACCAATCCCGACGACGGCCAGGCCATGGGCGTGTTCGGCGAGGCCACCGCCGAGAAGTTCGGCTTCAGCCGCCAGGACCAGGACGCGTATGCGATCGAGTCGGTGACCCGTGCGCAGGCCGCGCAGCGCGACGGCGCCTTCGACGCGGAGATCGTGCCGGTGCGCGTGGCCACCCGCAAGGGCGAGGCGGTGTTCGCCAGCGACGAACAGCCGGGCAAGTCCGACATCGCCAAGATCCCCACGCTGAAGCCGGCGTTCAAGAAGGACGGCACGCTCACCGCCGCCAGTTCCTCCAGCATCTCCGACGGCGCCGCCGCCACCGTGCTGCTCAGCGCCGACGACGCCGCCCGCCGCGGCATCGCGCCGCTGGCGCGGATCGTCGGCCACGCGACCTTCTCGCAGGCCCCGGAATGGTTCACCACCGCCCCGGTCGGCGCGATCAAGAAGTTGCTGGAACAGGTCGGCTGGAGCCTGGACCAGGTCGACCTGTTCGAAATCAACGAAGCGTTCGCGGTGGTGCCGATGGTGCCGATCAAGGAGCTGGGTCTGGACCCGGCCAAGGTCAACGTCAACGGCGGCGCCTGCGCGCTCGGCCATCCCATCGGCGCATCCGGCGCGCGGCTGGTGGTGACATTGCTAAACGCGTTGCGCACGCGCGGCGGACGCCGCGGAATCGCGACCCTGTGCATCGGTGGCGGAGAGGCGACGGCGATCGCCATCGAATTGATTTGATTGGGATTAACCCATAAAACACAAAAATGAATGCGCGTGCGCTTGACAGCCGACTTTGGCTTGTCATCATGTTGAGGGCGCGCAATAGCGCGTTGCCTAACTAAACGACGAGGATAGACACACATGAGCATCAACAAGCTGCTGATCGCAATGGCCCTGGGCCTGGCCCTGGCCGCGTGCTCGAAGCAGGAGCAGGCGCAGGACGCCGCTGCTTCGGCTAACGAAGCCGCCACCGACGCGCAGGCTGCTGCCGACCAGGCTTCGGCCGCCGGTGCCGCCACCGCCGATTCCGCCCAGGCTGCTGCCGACACGGCCGCTACCGCCGCCAACACCGCTGCCGACGCTTCGGCCGCTGCCGCCGCTGCCCCGACCGATGCCGCTGCCGACAAGGCTGCCGACACCGCCAAGGCTGCTGACGACACCGCCGACAAGGCCAAGGACGCTGCCGAAGAAGCCAAGAAGTAATCACTTCTCGCTTCAGGCACGTCTGAAGAAGCCGCTGGTTCGCCAGCGGCTTTTTCTTTGCCTGCGATTCGGGTCACGCCCGTCGCGTCGGCCGGTCGCGCCAGCCGCACCGCGCGCTGCGTGCGGCATTCGGCCGACGCTATGATGGCCGTCGCCTGCCTGCCGGCGGCCGCCATTCCCCCACCGTTTCCTTTCGCAACGGACCTGCCACGCGATGATCGTCGGTATCGACCTCGGCACCACGCATTCCCTGATCGGCGCCTATTCCGAGCAGGGCAGCCGCCTGTTTCCCAATGCGCTCGGCGAGTTGCTGACCCCGTCGGTGGTGAGCGTCGACGACAGCGGCATCCTGGTCGGACAGGCCGCGCGCGAGCGCCTGGTCAGCCATCCGCAGCGCAGCGTGGCGGCATTCAAGCGCTGGATGGGCAGCGACCGCGAGACCGTGCTGGGCGCGCATCGCTTCCGCCCGGAAGAATTGTCGGCGATCGTGCTGCGCGCATTGCTGGCCGATGCCGAGGCCGCGCTCGGCGAGAAGGTGCGCGAAGCGGTGATCAGCGTGCCGGCGTATTTTTCCGATGCGCAGCGCAAGGCCACCCGCGCCGCCGGCGAACTGGCCGGGATCCGCGTCGAACGGCTGATCAACGAGCCCACCGCGGCCGCCCTCGCCTACGGCCTGCAGGAACGCGAGGGCCATGGCCGCTTCCTGGTGCTGGACCTGGGCGGCGGCACCTTCGACGTGTCGATCCTGGAGATGTTCGAAGGCGTCATCGAGGTCCACGCCAGCGCCGGCGACAACTTCCTCGGCGGCGAGGATTTCCTGGAACTGCTGCTGCAGGCGTTCCTGGACGACCACGCGCTCGCGCCGCAGGCGCTGAGCGTGCAGGAAAGCGGGCAGTTGCGGCGGCGGCTGGAAGCGGCCAAGCGCGCGCTGTCCAGCGCCCAGGAAGCGACGGTGCAGATCAACGTGGCGGGCCAGGCCTTGCACTGGACGCTGCACGAGGAACGCTTCAACCGCCTGGCCGAACCGCTGCTGCAACGCATGCGCGCGCCGCTGGAACGGGCGATGCGCGATGCGCGGCTGCAGCCGGCGCAACTGGACGAGATCGTGCTGGTCGGCGGCGCCACGCGCATGCCGCTGGTCGCCCGGCTGGTCACGCGCATGTTCGGGCGGCTGCCGATGCGCCACATCAACCCCGACCAGGCAGTGGCGCTGGGCGCGGCGGTGGCGGCCGGGATGAAGGCTCGCGACGCCGCGCTGGAGGAAGTGATCCTCACCGACGTGTGCCCGTACACGCTCGGCACCGAGGTCGCCTCGCACGACGCGCAAGGCCAGCTGCGCACCGGCCTGTTCCATCCGATCATCCAGCGCAACAGCACCGTGCCGATCAGCCGCGAGGACGACTTCTACCCGGTCCACGACGAGCAGGAACACCTGGTGATCGACGTCTACCAGGGCGAGAGCCCGCTGGTGGCCAAGAACATCAAGCTCGGCGAGCTGCGGATGACGCTGCCCAGGCACCTGCCCAGGGCCGAGAAAGGCGTCACCGCGCGCTTCACCTACGACAACAACGGCCTGCTGCAGGTGGAAGTGACCGAGCATCACGGCGGCCGCAAGCACGAACTGATCCTGGAGCAGAACCCCGGCCTGCTCGACGCCGAGCAGATCCGCGCACGGCTGGCCGCATTGCAGGCGCTGAAGATCCATCCGCGCGACCAGCAGGACAACCTGAGCCTGCTCGCGCGCGCCGAACGCATGTACGAGGAATACCTGGACCTGCGCGAGCAGATCCAGGCCTGGATCGTCGCCTTCCGCGGCGCGCTCGACACCCAGGACCTGCGCCTGATCGACGACCACCGCCAGCGCCTCGGCGAGGCCCTGGACGCACTGGAGCGGCGCGCTTGAACTGGGCGTTGCGGTGGCTGCAGCTGCCGCCGGACGCCGACGCCAACGCGATCAAGCGCAGCTACGCCAAGCTGCTGCGCCAGCATCGCCCGGATACCGACCCGGAAGGCTTCCAGCAACTGCACGCGGCCTACCAGGCGGCGCTGGCCTGGGCGCAGGCGCGCGATGCGGCATCCGGCGAGGAAGAGGACGAAGACGAGGATCGCGTCCCGGGGGACGCGGCGAGCAGCGGCGATGGCGTTGGCGCCAACGATGACATTGGCTGCGGCAATCACGGCGACGACGGTGATGAGGCATGCCCGAATCCGACGACGGCGCCCGCCACGCACAGCGATTCCCTCGATGGCCAGCAACTCGATGGCCACCAGCGCCACCCGCAAACCGACGGCCGCGCCCCGCCCCTGGCCGGGCGGCAACAGCCGCCACCATCACCGCACCCCAGCGCCGCGCCGCACGCGTTCGACCCCGACGCGCTGTGCGACGAACTCCTCGCCCTGGCCACGCGCGCCGAGCCGCAAGCGCTGCAGCAGTGGCTGGAACGCCAACCGGCGCTATGGTCGCTGCGCGACAAGACCCAGGTCGGCTGGCTGCTGTGCCGCCGCTTGCAACAGCGGGTACCGCCGATCCACAACGACAGTTTCGCCGTCCTGCTCGGCTTCTTCGGCCTGGACGACATCGCCGCCGGCAGCGCCGCGCAGAGCTTGCCGCTGCTGCAGGAACGCCTGCACCTGGTCTGGGAAGTGCAGCCGGAAAACGCCGAGGCGCTGGCCCGGCGGGTCTATCCCACCAGCGCCGACCAATACCGGGTGCCCGCGCTGATGCGCCAGCTGACGCGTCCGTTCGCGTTGCCGCAGGCGCTCTGGGCCAGCCTGCTGCCGGGACGGCCGCTGGCCTTGCGGCGCCTGCTGCTGCGCCTGGACCAGGGCCGTCTGGACACGCTGCCGGCACCGGTGGATCGGCAGCAGGTCGGCTTCTGGATGAGCGCCACCGACGCCGGCTACCTGACCCGCGCGCGGCTGCAGGTCGGCCTGGCGCGTTGCGCCGCGGGTGCGCTGCTGCTGACGGTCGTGCTGTCGCTGCTGGCCGCGCTCAGCGTCCTGTCGCCGGAGCCGCTGTCGATGTCCTATGCGGCCTCGCGCAGCGGCATGGGCGCGCTGGCGATCGCGGCGCTGTGGGCGGCGTGGCTGCTCGCCGGCACGCTGCTGCGCTGGCAGAGCGAACCGGAGTCGGACACGCGCTCGCCGGCGCCGCACTGGCTACGCTGGTCGTGCGTTCCGCTGCTGGCGGGCATCGGCCTGGGCGTGAGCGAGATCCGCGGGCAGTCCCTGGTCGGCGGCGTCATCGCCACCATCGCGCTGCTGTTGTCGATGGTGCGGCTATGGCGGCGAAGCGGGCGGCCCTACCGCCCGAACAGCACCGTTCTTTGGCTGGCCTTCCTGACTCCCAGCCTGGCCCAGTCGCTCCCTGTCCCGCTCGGCGCGGCACTGGCGCTGGGCCTGTGGGCATGGGACCTGCTGCGCCACCGCCGGCTGCGCTGGCGGCGTTCCTGAACGCGAGCCGGCGGCGCGCGTCGGCATTGACGCCGGCTGCATGCGCGCCCGCCTAGGCTGCGCCGCATCACCCAGCAACGGAGAACGCGCATGAACAAGACCCCGATCGTGGCAGTGGCACTGCTGGGCGCCCTGGCGCTGGCCGCCTGCCAAGGCCCGGAAGCGCAACAGGCGCAACGCGACGCCAAGGTCGCCGCCGAGCAGACCGGCGAAGCGGCCAAGGAAGCCGCCGACCAGGCCGCGCAGACCGGCCGCGAAGTCGCCGCCGACGCCCGCGACGCCGCGCACCGCGCCGCCAACTCCGAGGCCGTGCAGGATGCCTCGGCCGCCGCCAAGGAAGCGGCGGCCGACGCCACCGAGGCGACCGCCAGCGCGGCGCAGAAGCTCGCCGACAAGGCCCGCGAGAACGCCAACGAAGACCCGCACAACGGCGACAAAGAAACGCATTGAACGCAGCCCGCCGCACCCGCGCAACGCGCGGGATGCGGCGGGTGGCGTGGCGCCGCGGCGTACTGCGCCACCACGCTGCCGCCACAGCAACAGCGGCCCCGCGCTGGCGTCGCAAGCTCGCCGAGCCATGGCGTGACCTGCGACTCTCTTTGCGTGCGCCGCGTCGGCCGAGCCGGTCCCTGGTTACAATCCGCGCATGTCGACGTTCCATCGCGTGCGGATCAGAACCCGCCTAGCGCTTCTGTTCTCGGCCCTGGTCTTCGTCCTGATCGGGTTCGGCGTGTTCACCGGTGCGCAGCGTTCGATTTCCGATGCGGCGCGCGTGGCCCATACCCACCAGGTGCTGCGCAGCATCGACGAAGTGCAGTCGACCCTGCTGCAGGCCGAAACCTCGGCGCGCGGCTACGAACTGACCGGCAACCAGGCCTACCTGAGCAACTACCGCGACAGCGCCGAACGCGTGCCGCGGCACCTGGCGCAAGTGCGTGCCCTGGTCGCCGACAACCCGGTGCAGGTGGCCAACGTGGACGTCCTGCGGCGGCTGGTGCAGGCGCGGCTGGCGCAGATGCAGCAGATGCTCGAGATCTACCAGCGCGACGGACTGCAGGCGCTGCAGCAGGCGATGGCGCCGAGCGTGTTCAAGGACTCCAGCGCGATCCGCGATCACGTGCAGCAGATGATCGAACTGGAGCAACAGCTGCTGCAGAGCCGCGACCGCTCCAACCAGCGCAGTTCCGATCTGCTGCTGGCCCTGGCCCTGGCCGGCATCCCGTTCGGCCTGGGCAGCGTGTGCGTGGTCTACGCGCTGCTGTTCCGCGAATTGCGCAACCGCAGCAGCGCCGAGCAGGCCGCCTCGATCGCCAACGACAAGCTGGCCGCCAGCGTGCAGGACCTGGAGCGCACCAGCGCCGACCTCAATGCGCTCAGCCGCTACACCGGCCTGCTGCAGAGCTGCGTGGACCCCAAGGAAGCGCTGGCGGTGACCGCGCGCATGCTCGCCGCGCTGATGCCCGACGCCGGCGGCAGCGTGTACCTGTTGCGTGCGTCCAGGGACCGCGCCGAGTCCATCGTCGCCTGGGGCCAGGCGCCTGTGCGCAGCGAACCGACCGTGGCGCCGGAGGAGTGCTGGGCATTGCGCCGCGACAAGGCGCATTTCGTGCACGCGCTGCGCCACGACTCCGCGTGCGCGCATCTGCTCGACGATCCGCAGGCCATCGGCGCCAGCAGCGCCTGCATTCCGCTGTCGGCGCAGGGCACGCAGCTGGGCTTCGTGTTCCTGGCCGGCCCCGGTCCCGGGCCGCTGGCGCGCATCGGCATCGCCGAGGCCGCGGCCGAACAGCTGTCGCTGGCGCTGAGCAACCTGCGCCTGCGCGAATCGCTGCGCCTGCAATCGATCCGCGATCCGCTCACCGGCCTGTTCAACCGCCGCTATCTGGAGGAGTCGCTGAACCACGAACTGGCGCGCTGCGCCCGCCGTGCGGTGCCGCTGTCGCTGCTGATGCTGGACGTGGACCACTTCAAGCACTTCAACGACCTGCATGGCCACGGCGGCGGCGACAGCCTGCTCGCCGCGGTCGGGCAGATGCTCGCCTCGCGGCTGCGCGGCGAGGACATCGCCTGCCGCTACGGCGGCGAGGAATTCACCGTGATCCTGCCGGAGACCGGCGCCGAGGCGGCGCTGGCGATCGCCGAGCAGCTGCGCGGCGCCGCGCAGCAGATCAGCACCACGCTGGACGGCAAGGCGCTGCCGGGGGTGACGCTCTCGATCGGGCTGGCCAGCTACTCGCGCGACGGCGTGGTCGCCACCACCCTGCTGCGCAAGGCCGATGCGGCGCTGTACCGGGCCAAGCGCAGCGGCCGCAACCAGGTGCAGCAGTTCGATCCGGCGCTGGACGGGATGGGTTGAGGCGATCGGCGCGATGGGGCCGGCGCGCCGTGCCTGTGCTGGACATCTGCCGCCCCGGTGCCCGCACACGGCCATGCCGCTGCCCGATCGTGCCGCGGGCCCTGGACCCGATCGCGGCGTACGAAGCGCGCTTTAGCGATGGTTGTCACAAAATCGAAGCGGTAGAGCGGCGATAGTCGGGATTCCCCCGACTGGAGACGTCTTCGCATGTCCATCTGGAAAGATCAGGGTACCCCGCGCAAGGACGGCCTGCCGCTGCCCGGCACGCCCGCGGCCGCTGCCGTGCCCGAACCGCGTCCGGCCGCCGACCCGGCGATCGGCGAGTCCGCCGCAGCGGTCGCCGCCGCCGCCCCCACCCCCGTGCGCGCCGCACCGCCGGCGGCGAAGGAGTCGCTGATCGCTGCCGACATCACCATCGAGGGCAAGATCGAAGGCGCCGGCCATATCCGCATCGCCGGCAAGTTCAAGGGCGACGTCAACGTGCAGGGCGACCTGACCATCGAGACCGGAGCCAAGCTCAGCGGCGGCGTGCGCGCCAACAAGGTGATCATCGCCGGCGAGCTGGAAGGCAATATCGAATCGGCCTCGCAGGTGGAGTTGCTGGCGTCCGGCGCGTTGATCGGCGACGTCAAGGCCGGTTCGCTGACCGTGGCCTCCGGCGCGCGGATGCGCGGCCAGGCCGACTTCGGCTGGGAAGACGACAAGGGCCGCAAGGGCGGCAAGGCCACGGAGCCCGACGCCGGCGCATGAGCACGCCGCGTCCCGGCACCCCGGGGGCGACCCGGACCTGCCCGCACTGCAAGGCGACGATCCTGGAGAGCGCCAGCGTCTGCCCTGCCTGCAAGCACCACCTGCGCTTCGACTCGGCGGTGCTGCAGCAATCGGCGCCGACCGCGACGGTGCCGCTGCGCGTGCAGGGCACCATCCAGCATCCCGCCGACGGCACCGCGTGGGAATACACGGTGGTGGTGACGATCCGCAACGGCCGCGGCGAGGAGATCAAGCGCCAGCTGGTCGGCGTCGGCGCGATGCAGGACGGCGAGGAGCGCAGCTTCACCCTGTCGGTGGAAGCGACCCAGGCCAAGGGCGGCGGCAAGCGCGGGACGCGGCATTGAGACGGGGACTCGGGACTCGGGACTCGCGAATAGCCTAGCCCCTCTCCCACCGGGAGAGGGGTTGGGGTGAGGGTACGGCGCGCAGCCATGCCGCACGCTTACGGCAAGGCATGCGCCAGCAGTTCCTCCACCGGCACATCCCCCTCCAGCGTCCCGAACGCCAGCCCGTGCGCGCCGGCCAGACGACTGCGCACGAACGCCTCGGCAGCGGGACTGGCGCTGCACAGCAGCAGCGCGGCCTGCAGGGCCAGCGCGATGCGTTCGGCGATGCGCCGCGCGGCGTATTCGTCCACCTCGCCGTTGCCGGCCAGCGGCGCGCGCAGCGCGTCCAGCGCCTTGTCGTAGTCCGGGTCGCTGCCGGCCGCGGTTTCCAGCTCGGCCAGCAACGCCGCCGCGCTGGCCGGCTCGCGCGTCAGCGCACGCAGCACGTCCAGGCACTGGATGTTGCCGCTGCCTTCCCAGATCGAATTCAACGGCGCCTGCCGGTACAGCCGCGGCAGGATCGATTCCTCGACATAGCCGGCACCGCCGAGGCATTCCTGCGCTTCGTTGACGAAGGCCGCTGCGCGCTTGCACAGCCAGTACTTGCCCAGCGCGGTGGCGATGCGCGCGAACGCGGCTTCGGCCGGATCGCGCTCGGCCGCATCCACCGCGCGCGCCACGCGCATGGCGAACGCGGTGGCGGCCTCGGACTCGAGCGCCAGGTCGGCGAGCACGTTGCGCATCAGCGGCTGCTCGACCAGGCGCTTGCCGAACGCGAGGCGGTGCCGCGCGTGATGCAGCGCCTGCGCCAGCGCCATGCGCATCTGCGCGGCGGCGGCGAGCATGCAGTCCAGCCGGGTCAGCATCACCATGCCGATGATGCGCGCCACGCCGCGCCCTTCCTCGCCGATGCGCTGCGCCCAGGCGCCGGCGAACTCCACCTCGCTGGACGCGTTCGACCAGTCGCCGAGCTTGTCCTTCAGCCGCATCAGGCGCAGCGCGTTGAGCCGGCCGTCGGGCAGGCGCCGCGGCAGCAGGAAACAGCTCAGCCCGCCCGGCGCCTGCGCCAGCACCAGGAAGCCGTCGGACATCGGCGCGGAGAAGAACCACTTGTGCCCGACCAAGGCGTACTCGCCCTCGCCGCCCAGCGGCGTGGCGACGGTGGCGTTGCTGCGCACGTCCGAGCCGCCCTGCTTCTCGGTCATGCCCATGCCCAGGGTGATGCCGGCCTTGTCGGCGATCGGCACGTCGCGCGGGTCGTAGTGCGGCGCGGCGGCCTTGTCCGCCCAGTCGCGCAGCGCCGGTTCCTGGCGCAGCACCGCGACCGCGGCATGGGTCATGGTCAGCGGACAACTGGTGCCGGCCTCGGCCTGGTGGTGCAGGTAGCTCAGCGCCGCCCGCGCCACATGCGCGCCCGGCTGCGGCGTGTGCCAGGACAGGCCGGCCACGCCGTGCGTCTTCGCCGCCGCCAGCAACTGGTGATAGGCCGGATGGAAGTCGACCGTGTCGATGCGCTGCCCATAGCGATCGTGCGTGCGCAGCCGCGGCCGGTCGCGGTTGGCGTCGAAGCCGAGCCGGTACAGCGTGTCGCCGGCCAGCGCGCCGTACGTCGCCAGCTGCGCGGCGAACGCGTCGCCGCCTTCGCGCGCGACCGCGGCGCGCAGCACCGCATCGTCGGCCCACAGGTCGCGCGGCTCGAACGGCGGCGGCTGGTTGTCGACCACGTGCGTGGCGAAGGCGGGCAGTTCGGTTTGCATGCATCTCCCTCCCAGAAGCGCTTGCCGCATTGTGGCCGATCCGCGCGCGCGGTGAATCGCCCGGCCTGGATTCTCATCTCCTGCACACCGGCTTGGACACAGTGGCGGCCATGCCGAAACCCGCCTCCCAGGACCTGGTGGTGCTGCGCCCGGAAGGGCTGTACTGCCCCGCCGGCGACTTCCATATCGATCCCTGGCGCCCGGTGCCGCGCGCGGTCATCACCCACGGCCACGGCGACCACGCGCGCGCCGGCATGGGCGAATACCACTGCGCCGCGGCCAGCCTGCCGATCCTGCGCTGGCGGCTGGGCGAGCAGGCGTATCGCGCCTACGACTACGGCGAACGCTTCGCGCTGGGCGCCGCGCAGGTGTCGCTGCATCCGGCCGGGCACGTGCTCGGCTCGGCGCAGGTGCGCATCGCCGTGGATGGCGAGGTGTGGGTGGCCTCGGGCGACTACAAGCGCCAGCCCGACCCGACCTGCGCCGCGTTCGAAGTGGTGCGCTGCGACACCTTCATCACCGAGGCCACCTTCGGCCTGCCGGTATACCGCTGGCCGGACACCGCTACGGTGGCGCGCGAGATCGTCGCCTGGCGCCGCGAATGCGCCGCGCGCGGCGAGGCCGCGGTGCTGTTCTGCTACGCGCTGGGCAAGGCGCAGCGGGTGCTGGCCGAACTGCAGCCGTGGGACGACCAGCCGGCGCTGCTGCATGGCGCCGTAGCGGCCGGGGTGGCGGTGTACCGCGAGGCCGGGGTGGCAATGCTGGAGACGCGGCCGGTCGCCGAGCTGGACAAGCGCGCCGACTACGCCGGGCAACTGGTGCTGGCGCCGCCGTCGGCGGCGGGCAGCCCGTGGCTGCGCCGCTTCCGCCACGCGCAACTCGGCTTCGCCTCGGGCTGGATGCGGCTGCGCGGCAACCGCCGCCGGCGCAACTACGACCGCGGCTTCGTGGTCTCCGACCATGCGGACTGGCCGGACCTGCTGCGCACCATCGCCGAGACCGGCGCGCAGCGGGTCATCGCCACCCACGGCAACACCGACGCGATCATCCGCGCCCTGAACGAACGCGGCGTGGCCGCCGAGGCGTTCCGCACCGACTACGGTGCCGAGGAATGAAACGCTTCGCCGCGCTGTACCGGCAACTGGACCAGAGCACCGCGACGCTGGACAAGCGCGCCGCGCTGGTCGCGTATTTCGAGCAGGCGCCGCCGGCCGACGCGGCGTGGGCGATCTGGCTGCTGAGCGGCGGCAAGCTGCGGCGCATCGCCAACACCCGCGAGCTGCGCGAGTGGATCGCGCAGGAAAGCGGCCTGCCCGGCTGGCTGGTGGACGACAGCTACGACCATGTCGGCGACCTCGCCGAAACCCTGACCCTGTTGCTCGACGACCCGGCCGCGGCCTCCGATCCGGCGCCGCTGCGCGACTGGATCGAGGAACGCCTGCTGCCGGTCGCCGCACAGGACGAGGCCGCGCGCCACGCCGCGGTGCTGGCCGGCTGGCGCAGCCTGGCCTTCGACGAGCGCCTGCTGTTCAACAAGCTGCTGACCGGCGCGCTGCGCGTGGGCGTGTCGCAACGGCTGGTGCAGCAGGCGCTGGCGGCGATGTCCGGCATCGACATCGCGCGCATCGCCCAGCGCATGCTGGGCGCGTGGTCGCCGACCCCGGCCGCGCTGCAGGACCTGCTCTCGCTCGAGGTGCTGGCCAGCGACCGCCAGCAGCCCTACCCGTTCTTCCTGGCCTCGCCGCTGGAAAACGACGTGGCCACGCTGGGCGCGATCGACGACTGGCAACTGGAATGGAAGTGGGACGGCATCCGCCTGCAGCTGATCCGCCGCGCCGGCGAAGTGGCGCTGTGGTCGCGCGGCGAGGAACGTCTGGACGGCCGCTTTCCCGAGATCGAGACCGCCGCGGCCACGCTGCCGCACGATGCGGTGATCGACGGCGAACTGCTGGGCTGGCGCGACGGCGAGACCGCGCCGCTGCCGTTCACCGCGCTGCAGACCCGCATCCAGCGCCGCAAGCCCGGCGCCAAGACGCTGGCCGATACGCCGGCACGGGTGCTCGCCTACGACCTGCTGGAACTGGACGGCATCGACCTGCGCGAGCAGCCGCTGGCACAGCGCCGCGCGCAGTTGCAGGCCTTGCTCGACGCGCACGCCGATCCGCGCATCGTGCTGTCGCCGCAGGTGCAGGCCGCGTCGTGGGAAGACGCCGCCGCGCTGCGCGAGGACGCGCGCGCGCGCGGCGTGGAAGGGCTGATGCTCAAGCGCGCGTCCTCGCCCTACCAGTCCGGGCGCCGCCGCGGCGACTGGTGGAAGTGGAAGATCGAGCCGCTGACCATCGACGCGGTGCTGCTGTACGCGCAGGCCGGCCACGGCCGCCGCAGCACGCTGTACACCGACTACACGTTCGGGCTGTGGGACGGCGAACAACTGGTGCCCGTGGCCAAGGCGTATTCGGGCCTGGACGACAGCGAGATCCTGGCATTGGACCGCTGGATCCGCGCGCACACCACCGAGCGCTTCGGCCCGGTGCGCGCGGTGACGCCATACCACGTGTTCGAACTCGGCTTCGAGGCGGTGAACAAGAGCAGCCGGCACAAGTCCGGCATCGCGGTGCGCTTCCCGCGCATCCTGCGCTGGCGCCACGACAAGCCGTTCGCCGAGGCCGACCGGCTGGCCACGCTGCAGGCGCTGGCGCGATGACGGCGCAGGCGCGCAAGCGCCCGGCCGATGCGCCGCTGTACGCGTGGTTCGCCGCGCAGGGCTGGCAGCCGCTGCCGTTCCAGCGCGCACTGTGGCGGCACTACCTGGACGGCGGCTCGGGCCTGCTGCACACGCCCACCGGCAGCGGCAAGACCCTGGCCGCATTCGGCGGCCCGCTGCTGGAAGGCCTGCGCGAACAGGCCGCGCTGCAGGCGGCGGCAGACAAGCGGCCGCGCCGCGCAAAGGCAGCCGGTGCCGACAAGACTGCGTCGGCACCGAGGTCCCGCCGGCAAGCGCAGCGCGACCTGAAAGTGCTGTGGATCACCCCGCTGCGCGCGCTCGCCGCCGACACCCTGCGCGCGCTGCGCGAACCGGTGGAGGCCTTGGGCCTGGACTGGCAGATCGGCCTGCGCACCGGCGACGCCAGCGCGCGCGACAAGCGCCTGGCGCGCAGCGGCAAGCTCGACGTGCTGGTGACCACGCCCGAGTCGCTGGCGCTGCTGCTGTCCTATCCGGACACCGCGCCGCAGCTGGCGACGTTGCGCTGCGTGATCGTCGAAGAATGGCACGAGCTGCTCGGCAACAAGCGCGGCGTGCTGCTGCAGCTGTGCCTGGCGCGGCTGCGCGCGTGGGCGCCGGCGCTGCGTACCTGGGGCTTGTCGGCCACGCTCGGCAACCTCGACGAAGCGCGCGACGTGCTGCTGCCGCATGTCGCGCACGCGCCGATCGTGGCCGGGGTCAAGCCGCGCACGCTGACCCTGGAAACGCTGACGCCGGCCAGCGGCGAGCGCTTCCCCTGGGCCGGCCACCTCGGCCTGGCGCAGTTGCCGCGGGTGCTGGAAAAGCTGTTCGCGGTGCGCACCAGCCTGCTGTTCACCAACACCCGCGCGCAGGCCGAGCTGTGGCACCAGGCGCTGGAGTCGGTATGGCCGGAAGAGGCGCAGACGCTGGCCCTGCATCACGGCTCGCTGGATCCGGCGCTGCGCCGCGCCGCCGAGCAAGGCCTGCGCGACGGCAGCCTGCGCTGCGTGGTGGCGACCTCGAGCCTGGACCTGGGCGTGGATTTTCCCGCGGTCGACCAGGTGCTGCAGATCGGCAGCCCCAAGGGCGTGGCGCGGCTGCTGCAGCGCGCCGGCCGCGCCCGGCACCGTCCCGGCGAGGCCGGCCACGTGCTGTGCGTGCCGTCGCATGCGCTGGAACTGGTCGAATACGCCGCCGCGCGCCGCGCCATCGCCCACGGCCGCATCGAATCGCGGCCCGCGCCGCGGCTGTCGCTGGACGTGCTGGCGCAGCATTGCGTGAGTTGCGCGCTGGGCGGCGGCTTCCGCGCCGATGCCCTGTTCGCCGAGGTACGCGGCACCGCCGCGTTCGCCGCGCTCGACGCGGCCACCTGGGCCGCGGTGCTGGACTTCGTCGTGCAGGGCGGGCGCGCGCTGGCGCAGTACCCGGACTACCGCAAGGTGGTGCTGGACGAGGACGGCGTGTACCGCGTGCACGACCGCCGCATCGCGCTGCGCCACCGGCTGTCGATCGGCACCATCACCAGCGACGGCAGCGTCGCGGTGCGTTTCCTGCGCGGCGGCCGGCTCGGCGCGGTGGAGGAGCAGTTCGTCGGCCGCCTGCGCCGCGGCGACCGCTTCCAGTTCGCCGGACGCCTGCTGGAACTGGTGCGACTGGAAGACATGACCGCCTACGTGCGCCTGGCCAAGGGCGGCGACGGCAGCGTGCCGAAATGGATCGGCGGGCGCATGCCGCTGTCCTCGGCGCTGGCGCGCGAAGTGGAAGCGGTGTTCGCCGAGCCGCGCGGCGAGGAGGAACTGCGCGCCTTGGCGCCGCTGCTCGGCCTGCAGCGCGCCCTGTCGGCGCTGCCCTCTCCGCAGCGGCTGCTGGTGGAAAGCGTGCGCGCCCGCGACGGCCGCCACGTGTTCGTCTACCCGTTCGCCGGGCGCCAGGTGCACGAAGGCCTGGCCGCGCTGCTGGCGCTGCGCTGGGGCCGGCGCCAGCGCAATACCTTCAGCTTCGCCGCCAACGACTACGGCCTGGTGCTGTCGCCAGCGCAGGACGTGGTCGCCGACGAACCCCTGCTGCGCGAACTGCTCAGCCCCGAACGCCTGTTCGAGGACCTGCGCGAAAGCCTCAACCTGGGCGAACTGGCGCGGCGCCAGTTCCGCGAGATCGCGCGCGTGTCCGGCCTGCTGCCGCCGAGCCTGCCCGGCGGCACGCCGCGCAGCCTGCGCCAGCTGCAGGCCTCCAGCGGCCTGCTGTACGACGTGCTGAGCCGCTTCGATCCCGGGCACCTGCTGCTGGCGCAGGCCGAGCGCGAGGTGCTGCAGGGCGAGATGGAGCTGACCCGGCTCGCCGCCACGCTGCACGACTGCGCCGGACGCGATCTGGCCCTGCACACCCCGCGCAGCCTGACCCCGCTGTCGTTCCCGCTGTGGGCCGAGAGCATCCGCGGCCAGCTCAGCACCGAGGACTGGAAGGCGCGGGTGATGCGCGCCGCCGCGCAGCTGGAACAGCGCCATGCGCGCTGAACTGGACTGGCCCCTGGCCGGCGAACCGATGAGCCTGCTCGGCGAGCGCGCGCTGTACTGGCCGGCGCGGCGGCGGCTGCTGATCGCCGACCTGCACCTGGGCAAGGCCGACGTGTTCCGCCGCGCCGGCATCGGCCTGCCCAGCGGCGGCACCGCGCTGGACCTGCAGCGCCTCGCCGCACTGCTGCAGGCACAGGACGCGCAGGAACTGTGGATCCTCGGCGACGTGCTGCACGGCGCCGCGCCCGCGGCCGCCTGGCAGCGCGACTGGCATGCCTGGCGCGATGCGCATCCGCAGCTGCGCGTGGCCGCGATCGCCGGCAACCACGACCGTGCATTGGCCGGCGCCGGCTTGGACATCGCCTTGCTGGGCGAACAGGTGGAGGACGGCCCGTTCGCGCTGCGCCACGATCCGGCGCCGCACACGCGGCTGCACGTGCTGTGCGGGCACCTGCATCCGCTGGCGAAGCTGCCCGGCATGCGCCAACGCTGGCCGGCGTTCTGGCTGCGCGAACGGATGACGGTGCTGCCCGCGTTCTCGCAGTTCACCGCCGGCGTGGTGCCGGTCCTGGATGCGGGCGAACGCCTGGTCGCCTGCGTCGAGGGCGCGACGCTGGCGTTGCCGGCGGCAGTCGAATAACTCGCCGCTGCGGATACGTCTGTGGGAGGGACTTCAGTCCCGACGCCTTACCGGTAACGCGTCGGGACTGAAGTCCCTCCCACGGGGAAGCGACGGCGCCGCGGCATCGCAACAGGCCGGCCGATCGCAGAAACAACGTCGGTCGCCACCTGCACGAACGCGCTGGCTCACTGCACCTGTTCGCCCTGCGCCTGCCCTGCTGCAATCCGTGGCACTGCTGCCGCCTCCGCCAGCGCCTGCAGGAATCCGGGTTCCAGCGGCAGCTTGCCGAACCAGCCGTGCTGGGTGCCGCTGAGCACGCGCAGCATGTGCCCGCGGCCGCCGGGCATGCGCCCGGCCGGCAGCATGCCGAGGTCGCGCACGCGCGCCACCAGGTCGCGCTCGGACTGGAACAGCGGGGTCAGCCAGCGGCTCCAGAACTGGTACACCGCCACGTGCGCATGCCGCTGCGCCTGGTAGCGCGCCAGCGCCGCGTCCAGGTCCGGCGCCTCGCGCAAGGCCTCGCTCAACGCCCAGGCATCCATCAGCGCCATGTTGACGCCCTGCCCCAGCTGCGGGCTCATCGAATGCGCCGCGTCGCCGGCCAGCACCAGGCGCCCGCGGTACCAGCGCTGCTGCACCGCGTCGCGATAGCTGGCCCGCGCCAGCTGCGCCGGTGCGCACACCTGCGCCAGGCGCTCGCGCGCCTGCGGCCACAGCTGCGCGACCTCGTCCAGCCACGCCTCCATGCCGCGCGCCTGCCAGGCATCGAAATCGGCGGTGGGCAGGCTCCAGAAGAAACTCATGCGCGGCTCGGGATCGCCGGGCCGGGTGCCGACCGGCAGCAGGCCGATCATCTTGCGCGCGGCCACGTAGCGCTGGCGCAGTTCGTCGGCAAAGGCCCAGTCGCCGCGCGGCAGCAGGCACCACAGCGCGCCCCACGGATAGACCCGGTCCAGGCGCGTGCCCTGCACCTGCGCGCGCAGCGCCGAGGCCGAGCCGTCGCTGGCGATCACCAGGTCGAACGGGCCATGCCAGCGCCCGTGTTGGTCCTGCACCCGGCGCAGGCCGTCGTCGATGGCGACGATGCGCGTGTCGCGCTGCAACTCGGCATAGCCGTCCCAGGCCTGCGCCAGCAGCGAGAACAAGGCGCCGCGCTGCATGCCCAGCCCGAACAGGCGCGTGTCCAGGTCGCGGTAGCGCATGTCCATCACCGCGCGGCCGCACGGCGTCTCGCCGTACAGTCGGCGCACCGGCGCGCCGTGCGCCAGCGCCGGTTCGAGCAGGCCGATCCGCCACAGCACCTGCAGCCCGGTGGGCTGCAGCAGGAACCCGGCGCCGACCGGACCCGGCTGCGGCGCGCGTTCGAACACCTGCACCCGATGGCCGTCGCGCGCCAGCAGCAGCGCCAGGGCCTGGCCCGCCGTGCCGTAGCCGACGATGCCGATCTGCATCCGTTGCTTCATCGCATCCACTGATTGCGGGCGCTGCCGCAGCGGCAACGCCTTCCATAAAAAACCCCGCCGAAGCGGGGTTCAAGAAAAGCTCAGCCGAGCAAGCGATTTACTCGACAGGCGTAATATTGGAGGCCTGCGCGCCCTTCGGACCCTGGGTCACGTCATAGCTGACACGCTGTCCTTCCTGCAGGCTGCGGAAGCCCTTGGAGTTGATCGCGGAGAAGTGCGCGAATACATCGGCGCTGCCGTCTTCCGGTGAAATAAAGCCAAATCCCTTGGCGTCGTTGAACCACTTGACGGTACCGTTCGGCATGGTGATGCGAGACCTTTTGCAATGAATGGGTGGTTGTGCGGCATCCCGCACCGGCGGAGTATGCAAAGCTTGCGCAGCGAAGACAATCACCCGCGCGCCAGTTCGCCGATCAGCTCCGGCAACCCCGCCGAGGCCGCCTCCACGTTGGCCAGCACCTCGGCCAGGGTGATTTCCTGCGCGTCGCCGCAGCCCGCCGCCCAGTTGGCCACGATCGCCAGGCACACGTATTCCAGGCCCAATTCGCGCGCCAGACCCGCTTCCGGCATGCCGGTCATGCCAACCAGATCGCAGCCGTCGCGGCGCAGCCGCGCGATCTCTGCAATCGTTTCCAATCGCGGTCCCTGGGTCGCGCCGTAGCAGCCGCCATCGACCACCTTGGCGCCGGTCACGCGCGCGGCGGCCAGCACCTTGCTGCGCAGCATCGGCGAATACGGGTGGCCGAAATCCACGTGCAGCACCTCGCTGCCCGGCTCCTCGCTGAGCGTGGACACGCGGCCCCAGGTGTAGTCGATGAGCTGGTCCGGGCAGGCCAGCACGCGCGGCCCGAAGCGCTCGCCGATGCCGCCGACGGTGTTGAGCGCGAGCACCCGGGTGGCGCCGATTTGCTGCAGCGCCGCAAGATTTGCGCGGTAGTTGATCTTGTGCGGCGGCAGCGAATGACCTTCGCCGTGCCGGGCCAGGAACGCGACCCGGTGGCCGAGCAGCGTGCCGATGCGCACCGGGCCGGACGGGCTGCCGTAGCGGGTGTCGACCTCGCGGGCCTCCACGTCGTCCAGTTGCGCGAGCTTGTAGACGCCGGTGCCGCCGATCACGGCCAGTGCGATGTTGTCCATGCGGATCCTCGAATCAGAACGTACGCGCGCGCCGGCCACGACGGCCGGCGCGCGGGAAAGAAACGGCGCCCTGCGGCGCGCGCTACTCCTTCATCGCGTAGATCGCCGGCAGGTTGCGCAGGCCTTCGTTGACGTCCATGCCGAAGCCGAACACGTAGCGGTCGGGGACTTCCACGCCCACGTAGTCGGCGTCGACGCCGTCCACGCGGCGGTCGTGGCGCTTGACCGTCAGCGCCGCGATGCGCACGTCGGTGGCGCCCTGTTCCAGGCACCACTGGCGTACCGCCAGCAGGGTCAGGCCTTCGTCGAGGATGTCGTCGAGCAGCAGCACGCGGCGCCCGTACAGCGCGGTGGCCGGGCGGTGCTTCCACACCAGCTCGCCGCCGACGGTCTCGCCGCGGTAGCGGGTGGCGTGCAGGTAATCGAGTTGCAGGTCCTGGCCGCGCGCGCCCAGTTCCAGCGCCAGTTGCCCGGCGAACGGCAGCGCGCCGTGCATGATGGTCAGGTAGACCGGGATCTCGCCGCGGTAGTCGGCGGCGATGGCGTCGGCCATGCGCGCGATGGCCTGGTCGAGGTGCGGACGATCGACCAGCAGGTCGGCCTGGGCCAGGGCCTGGGCGATGGTGAGAGTGGACATCAGGCGGTTTTTCCGAAGGTTGCGAGCAGGTGGGATTGGGTGTGGCCGTAGCGGGCATCGGCGAGCAGGCCGTCCCAGCCGAGGGCGCCGCGGCCGATCAGGCCGAGCAGCGCGGCGGTATTGAGCGGGCGGTCGCGCACGGCCTGCAGCGATGCTTCGACCAGTTCGGGATGGCAGACCAGGACCACGTCGCAGCCGGCATCCAGGTGCGCGGACACCCGTGCAGCGACCCCGCCGGCGGCGAACGAGGCGGCCATGCCGATGTCGTCGGAGAACACCACGCCGCGGAAGCCAAGTTCCTGGCGCAGGATCTGCTGGATCCAGCGCGGCGAATAGCCGGCCGGCTCCGGCGCCACCTGCGGATACACCACGTGCGCCATCATCACCGCATCGGCGCCGGCGGCGATGCCGGCGGCGAACGGCAGCAGGTCCTGCTCGCGCAATTCCTGCAGCGGGCGCGGATCCTCGGCGTTGTCGACATGGGTGTCTTCCAGCACCGTGCCGTGGCCGGGGAAGTGCTTGAGCGTGGCGGCCATGCCGACGCTGTGCATGCCGCGCACGTAGGCGCCGGTGAACGCGGCCACCACCTGCGGATCGTCGCTGAAGGCGCGGTCGCCGATCGCGCGGTTGCCGCGCGCCAGGTCCACCACCGGGGCGAAGCTCAGGTCCACGCCGCTGGCGCGCACCTCGCTGGCCATCAGCCAGGCATGCTGCTCGGCCAGCGCCAGCGCCGCATCGCGGTCGCGCGCGTACAGCGCGCCGAAACCGTGCAGCGGCGGCAGCGCGCTGTAGCCCTCGCGGAAGCGCTGCACGCGGCCGCCTTCCTGGTCCACGCAGATCAGCTGCGGCCGCGGCGCGGCGGCGCGGATCGCCGCGGTCAGCTCCACGAGCTGCGCCCTGGAGGCGAAGTTGCGCTTGAACAGGACCACGCCGGCGACGGCATCGTGCTGCAGCCAGTCGCGTTCCTGTGCGGTGAGTTCGGTACCGGCGACGCCGATCGCGAGCATGCGGGGGATTCTCCTGCCAGCGCTGTTCAGCGCGCCTGGGCGGCATTGTCGCAGATGCCGGCGTCGGCGGCAGGTGGCCGCGACGGCGCGCGGCGGCCAAGCCGCGCTGTGTGTCGGCCAGGTTGCCGCGCTGCGACAGCCGCTAGACGGCGCAGCCGTCGGGGCCGCAGTCCTGGGCGGCGTCGGGCGCCGGCGGCAGCAGGCCGCGCAAGGTCGCGGCGAACACCTCCGGCGGTTGCGCGCCCTGGATCGCGTGGCGGCCGTCGATGACGTAGGTCGGCACCGCGCGGATGCCCATCGCCTGCGCCTGCCGCAGCTGCGCCTGGATCTCGGCCAGGCCCTCATCGCCGTCCAGCAGCGCCTGCACGCGCGCCGCGGGCAGCCCGCCGGCGGCGCCGGCCGCGAGCAGCGTGCCGGTCTCGGCCAGGTTGCGCCCCTCGGCGAAATGCGCGTGGAACAGCGCCTCGGCCACCGCCTCGGCATCGCCTTCGCGCGCGGCCAGCCACAGCAGCCGGTGCGCCGGCAGCGTGGTCACCCGCACCTGGCCGCGATCGAAATCGAACGGCAGGCCCTCGGCGCGCGCGGTGGCCTGGGTCTGCGCCAGGATCTGCTCGGTGCGCGCGGCGCCGCCGAACTTGGCTGCATAGGCCTCGCGCAGCGGCACCGGCTCGGTGCCGGCGTCGGGATCGAGCAGGTAGGGATGCCAGTGGATCTCCAGCGCCGGCGCCTCCGCGCCGAGCGCCGCGATGCCCTGCTGCAGCCGGCGCTTGCCGATCCAGCACCAGGGGCAGACCACGTCGGACCAGATATCGAGGCGCATGAGCGGGGATTCGGGATTCGAGATTGGGGAGTCGCAAAAGCATAAACCCGATCGCCGCGCTTGACCCGCTTTGCGAATCCCCAATCCCAAATCACCAATCCCGGCACCTCAACGAATCCCTAATCCCGACTCCCGAATCCCGGCCACTGAGAGAACGGATGCGAAGCCAGCGCCAGGTTGTAGTAGCGCGCGTCGTCGGTGACTTCGGCGCCGATCCAGTCGGGCCTGGCGAAGGCCTCGTCGGCGCTGTCCAGCTCGATCTCGGCGACCACCAGCCCGGCGTTGTCGCCGAGGAACTCGTCCACTTCCCACAGATGGCCCTGGTGCCGCACCAGATGCCGGCGCTTGTCGATCAGCCCGCCCACGCACAGCGCCAGCAGCGCGCGCGCATCGTCCAGCGGCAGCGGATACTCGAACTCCTGCCGGGTATGCCCCAGCTCGCGCGACTTGAGGTTGAGGAACGCCTCCTCGTCCTGGATGCGGACCCGCACCGACGCCCTCTGCGCGCCGCTGTCCATCGCCGCCTGGTCGTTGATGTAGCCCTGCGCCATCGGGATCACCCGATGCGCCGCGGCGCGCCAGCCGTCGCCGGTGACGAGGAATTTGCGTTCGATCTCTAAAGGCATGGGATTCGGGATTCGGGATTCGGGATTGGTCGAAGCATAAGCCAGCGCGCAGGCGCCGCTGTTACGAATCCCTGTTCCCGAATCCCCAATCCCGGCTTCCCAACGAATCCCTAATCCCCAATCCCCAATCCCGGCTTCTCGAACACCGCAATGCTCTCCACATGCGCGGTATGCGGGAACATGTCCATCGCGCCGGCCGCCTTCAGCGCGAAGCCCTGCTCGTTGACCAGGTAGCCGGCGTCGCGCGCCAGCGAGCCGGGGTGGCAGCTGACGTAGACGATGCGCTGGAAGCTGTCCAGCGGCAGCTGCCGCAGCACCTCGATCGCGCCGGAGCGCGGCGGGTCGAGCAGCAGCTTGTCGAAGCCCTGGCGCATCCACGGCGCCTGGCGCTGGTCCTGGGTCAGGTCGGCGGCGAAGAACTGCGCGTTGTCCAGGCCGTTGCGCTGTGCGTTGTCGCGCGCGCGCGCCACCAGCCCCGCATCGCCCTCCACGCCCACCACCTCGCGCACCGTGCGCGCCAGCGGCAGGGTGAAGTTGCCCAGCCCGCAGAACAGGTCGAGCACGCGGTCGCCGGGCTGCGCGTCGAGCAGCGTCAGCGCGTGCGCGATCATCTTCTGGTTGAGCGAGGCGTTGACCTGGATGAAGTCCAGCGGCCGGAACGCCAGCTCCACGTCCCATTGCGGCAGCCGGAACGACAGCGGCACCTCCTGCGGGTACAGCGGGTGCACGCTGTCCACGCCGCCGGGCTGCAGGAAGATGGCGAAGTCGTGGGCCTGGGCGAACGCCACCAGCGCCGCCTGGTCGCGCGCGCTGAGCGGCTGCATGTGGCGGAAGGTCAGCGCCACGGCGGCGTCGCCGGCGATGAACTCGATCTGCGGGATGTCGCGCTTGCCGTCCAGGCTCTCGACCAGCTCGGCCAGCGCGCTCACCTTGAAGCCGATCTGCGGGATCACCGTGTGGCACACCGACAGGTCGGCGACGAAGCGCGGGTCCTGCTCGCGGAAGCCGACCAGGGTCTTGTCCTTCTTCTCCACCCGGCGCACCGAGAAACGGCCCTTGCGCCGGTAGCCCCAGGGCTCGCCGGACAGCGCCGGCAACACCGTCTGCGGGGTCACGTGGCCGATCCGCTCCAGGTTCTCGGTCAGCACGCGTTGCTTGGCCAGGATCTGCTGGTCCTCGGCCAGGTGCTGCAGCACGCAGCCGGCGCAGACCCCGAAGTGCGGGCAGCGCGGCTGCACCCGCTGCGGCGAGGCCTTGAGCACCTGCAGGGTGCGCGCCTCGTCGAAATGGCGGTTGCGCGCGGTGGGTTCGGCGAGGACCGTCTCGCCGGGCAGCGCGCCGGCGACGAAGGCGACCTTGCCGCCCTCGCCCTCGGGGCGGGCGACGCCGCGGCCGTCGTGGCTGAGGTCGGCGATATCGGTCTGGAACGGGGTGCGGTCTAGGCGGTTTCTGGATCGGGCCACGTGGCGGCAGGCTGCGGGCGGAAAAGGGCGGCCATTGTCGCAGATGCGCCAGGGCCTGCCGATGCGCGGGGAGCGGCCCTGCGGTGCGCGGGCGCGGGCGCTAACGCCGCCCTACCGGCGCCCGGACGCGGCGCGTCGGGTTGCCTTGGCCTGCGCCGATCCGGCCAGCGGCCCCCGGCGGCTGGCCCGGGGCACCGGCTTGCGGACGCGGCGGCGGCGGCGCAAAGTGGTGCGACGCATCGTCGCAGCCGCTAAGATGCGCCCAGGCCGCATGGAGGCATAAGGATGGCATCGACCCAGGACCCTGTGACGCGACTCTTGCTGGTCGAGGACGACCCGATCAGTCGCACGTTCTTCCAAGTGACGCTGGAATCCCTGCCCGCGCAGGTCGATCTGGCCGACACCGTTTCCGCCGCGCTGGCCAGCGCGCAGGCGCACGAACACGACCTGTGGCTGATCGACGCCAACCTGCCCGACGGCAACGGCGCCGACCTGCTGCAGCGGCTGCAACGGCAGCGCCCCGGCACCCTGGCGCTGGCGCATACCGCCGATGCCAGCGGCGCGGTCCGCGACCACCTGCTCGGCGCCGGCTTCGCCGAGGTGCTGCTGAAACCGCTCAGTCCCGAACGCCTGCTGCAGGCGGTGCGCCGCTTGCTGGCGCGCGGCCGGGTCGGCGCTGCACCCAGCGCCGCGGAGGTGGCGGTGGACTGGGACGAGACCACCGCGCTGGTCGCGCTCAACGGCGAGCGCTCGCACCTGATCGCGCTGCGCGAACTGTTCCTGGCCGAACTGCCGGGCACCCGCGACGCGGTCGCCTCGGCGCTGCAGCTCAGCGACGAGCAGGCCGTGCGCAACCACCTGCACCGGCTGCAGGCCAGCTGCGGCTTCGTCGGCGCCGCACGGTTGGCGCGCGCGGTGCGCCAGCTGCAGGGCGACCCGGCCTCGTCGCAGGCGCGCAACCAGTTCAGCGAGGCGGTGGCGGCGTTGCTGCATTGAGCCGGGATTGGGGAGTGGGGAGTGGGGATTCGCAAAAGCGGGGGCGTCGGCATATTCGCCGCACGCGCCGCTCCCTGTAGGAGCGGCTTCAGCCGCGACACACGCCACCCGTAAGCCGGCACGCTGCGGGCGCGGTCGCGGCTGAACCCCCTCCTGCAGGCATCCGGCCGGGGGAAGCGCGGCTCAATCGGCCTTTGGCCTGGGCGCTTCAGGCGCTTCCGACGGCTCGGGCACCTCCGGCATTTCCACAGCCACTGCAGCGCGGCGCTGCTGGGCCAGGTCATGCAGCATCTCCCACGATTTCAGGCCGCGCCCGCCGAGGTGGTGCAGCAGCACCACGCGCATGCCGCGGCGCAGGCCGGGCAGATCCTCGGCCACCGGCATCTCGTCGGCAGCCAGCGCCAGCAGCGCGCGGCCGGTGGCCATGCCGCTGCGCTGGTCGTGGCCGCGGTCGCTGAGCAGGCGGCGCGGGCCGTGCTCGGCATCCAGCACGTAGCGCGCGGCCGGGTCGATCGGCTCGCCGTCGCCGTCGTGGCGCAGGTCGAAGCCCACGCCCAGGGCGTCCAGCAGGTCGCGCTCGAAGCAGCGCAGCGTCCACGCCAGCGGCGCCTCCGCGCCGAGCCGCGCACGCACCCGCGCGTAGGCCAGGTACAGGTCAGGCGCAGGGTCGTCGCGCGGCGCCAGGCGCAGGGTCAGTTCGTTGATGTAGAACCCGGCGAGCATGCCGTCGCCGCTCAGGCGCGGCGCCGTATCCAGCGCCTCGGCGGCACGCAGCTGGGCCAGCTCGCCGCGGCGCTGCGCGCTGAAGCGGATCGACTGCAACGGCTGCAGCGCGGCGCGCAACGGCTGGTTCTTCGGTCCCTGCACGCCCCGCGCCAGCACCCCCAGCCGACCGTAGCGCGCGCTCAGCACCTCGACCAGCAGGCTGGTCTCGCGCCAGGGGCGCGCATGCAGGACGAAGGCGGGTTCGTGTTCGATGAGCATGGACGCTTCGGGACTCGGGACTCGGGACTCGGGACTCGGGACTCGGGACTCGGGACTCGGGACTGCAGGATGATGTCCTGAGGCGAATCGCCGTCAAGCGATCCGATGAAAAAATATGCCGCTGCCTTCAAGCGGGAAACGGCCTTTTGCCGTTTCGGCCGGTGGCTTCCTGCAGGAGCGGCTTCAGCCGCGACGCCTTACCGGTGAGGCGTCGCGGCTGAAGCCGCTCCTACAGAAAGCGCGCATGCTGCGCACTTTCGAAAATCCCGAATCCCGGCTTTCCACAGCCGAACGGCTGGTCATCCCGAATCCCGAATCACCAATCCCGGCCCTACTCCCCGTACCCGAACGCCTTCAGCGCCGCCTCGTCGTCCGACCAGCCCTCGCGGACGCGGACCCAGGTCTCCAGGAACACCTTGGCGCCGAACAGGCGCTCCATCTGCTGCCGGGCCTTGGCGCCGATGTCCTTCAGGCGGGTGCCGCCCTTGCCGATCACGATCGCCTTCTGGCCCTCGCGCTCGACCCAGATCACCGCGCCGATGCGCAGCAGCGCGCCGTCCTCGGCGAAGCGCTCGATCTCCACCGTGGTCGCATACGGCAGTTCCTCGCCGAGCTGGCGCATCAGCTGCTCGCGCACCAGTTCGCCAGCCAGGAAGCGCTGGCTGCGGTCGGTGATCTCGTCCTCGCCGAACATCGCCGGCGCTTCCGGCACCAGCGCCAGCAGGTCGCGCACCAGCGCTTCCAGGCCCTTGCGCTTGAGCGCGGAGATCGGGTGCACCGCGGCGAAGCTGCGGCCGTCGCTGACCTGCTGCAGGAACGGCAGCAGCGCGGTCTTGTCCTTGAGCCGGTCGACCTTGTTCACCACCAGCACCACCGGGATGCCGGAATCGCTGAGCACGTTGAACGCCAGCGTGTCCTCCTCGTCCCAGCGCCCGGCCTCGATCACCAGCAGGCCGGCGTCCACGCCTTCCAGCGAGCCGCGCGCGGCGCGGTTCATGACCCGGTTCATCGCGCGCTTCTGCTCGCGGTGCAGGCCGGGGGTGTCGACCAGCACCAGTTGCCCCTCGGGGAAGCTGGCGATGCCCAGCAACCGGTGCCGCGTGGTCTGCGGCCGGTTGGAGACGATGCTGACCTTGGCGCCCACCAGGGCGTTGGTCAGGGTGGACTTGCCCACGTTGGGGCGGCCGATCACGGCCACGCTGCCGCTGCGGTAAGGAGGCGCTTGCTCGTTCACTTGCTCGAATCCAGTTGCTCGATGGCGGCGGCGGCGGCCTGTTGTTCGGCCAGCCGTCGCGAGGTGCCCTCGCCCTCGGTGACGAGGGCAGGCTCGGCGAGTACGCAGCGTACCCGGAATAGCTTGGCGTGGTCGTCGCCGGTTTCGCTGATCAGTTCGTAGCTCGGCAGCGTCCGCTGCCGGGCCTGCAGCCATTCCTGCAGGCGGGTCTTGGCGTCCTTCTCGGCCTTGCCTACCGGCAGTGCGGCCAGCGCCGTCTCGAACCAGGGCAGGATGACCGCACGGCAGGCCTCGAAACCGGCGTCCAGGTAGATCGCCGCGACCACCGCCTCGACCGCGTCGGCCAGGATCGAATCGCGGCGATGGCCGCCGGACTTCATCTCGCCCGGCCCCAGGGTCAGCCGCTCGCCCAGCTCCAGCTGGCGGCCGATGCCGGCCAGCGAGGCCTCGCGCACCAGTTCGGCGCGGGCGCGGGTCAGCGCGCCTTCGTCGGCCTTGGGCCAGCGCCGGTACAGCGCCTCGGCGATCATCTGGTTGACGATGCTGTCGCCGAGGAACTCCAGCCGCTCGTTGTGCGGCGCGCCGGCGCTGCGATGGGTCAGCGCCTGCGCCAGCAGCTGCGGGTCGGCGAAGCGGTGACCGATGCGGTCGCCGCGCAGGATGGTTTTACTCGCCACCGCGTTTCGTCAGGTCCTGGGTGACGTCGAACTTGCCGACCACGTCCAGGTTGGCGACCAGCGGCTTGCGCACCTCGTAGGCCACGTGCATCTTCCAGCCCGAATCGATGCGCTCGAGTTTGACGTCGTCCGGCTGCACGTTGTCCGCATAGCTGATGTCAAGACGGCGGAACAGCAGCGATTTGGCCTGCGCCGGATCCATGTCGCCGCTGCCGGCTTCGGCAGCCAGGCCCTTCATCGCCGAGCGCACCGCGTAGTACTCCATGTACATCGGGAACAGCTTCATGCCGATGTAGGCGAAGAATCCGACCACCGCCAACACGATCACGAACGAGGTCAAGGTCATGCCGCTTTGCTTGTGCTTCATCGCGCTTCCCCTTACGCCAGAAATCACTGGATACCGGTTCCGATCCGCGAGGGATCGAAACTGCCGCTGCAGAACCAGCCTTCGCAATTGAGCCAGACCAGGAACGCCTTGCCGCGCAGGTTCTCCTCGGGCAGGAAGTGGGTCTGGGTCCAGAACCGGCTGTCCTCGCTATTATCGCGATTGTCGCCCATCACGAAATACTGGCCCGCCGGCACCACCCAATCGCCCTGGCCGGCCGGATTGTTGCGGTCCAGCCATTCCAGCTCGGTGTGGGTGCGGCCCGGCAGGTATTCGGTGAGCAGCGTGGCGCCGGTCATCTCCGCGCCCTTGCCCTTGCCGACGTACTCGCCGCGCACCTGGTACTTCATCGGCGTGCCGTTGATGTACAGGGTATCGCCGTGGAAACCGATGCGGTCGCCGGGCAGGCCGATGACGCGCTTGATCCAGTTCTCGTCCGGCTTGTGCGGCGGCTTGAACACCACCACGTCGCCGCGCTTGGGCTCGCTGGTCGGGATCACCTTCTGGTTGGTGATCGGCAGGCGGAAGCCGTAGGCGAACTTGTTGACCAGGATGAAATCGCCGACCAGCAGGTTCGGCATCATCGAGCTGGACGGGATCTTGTACGGCTCGGCGATGAAGCTGCGCAGGATCAGCACCACCGCCAGCACCGGGAAGAACGCCCGCGAGTAATCCACGATCACCGGCTCGGTGTCCAGCAGGCCGGCGCGCGCGGCACGGCGCCTGGCGAAGAACAGCTTGTCCAGCAACCAGACGATGCCGGTGGCGAAGGTCAGGAGCACCAGCGCGATTTCAAACCATTTCATTCGTGTTCCTTCGGAACGGGATTTGGGATTGGGAATGTGGGGATTCGGCAGAGCGGGACATCGGCCAGGCTTGCGCGCTTGCCAATCCCCAATCGCGAATCCCCAATCCCGGCTACTTATCCATCTGCAGCACAGCCAGGAAGGCTTCCTGCGGGATCTCCACGCGGCCGACCTGCTTCATGCGCTTCTTGCCTTCCTTCTGCTTTTCCAGAAGCTTCTTCTTGCGCGAAACGTCGCCACCATAACATTTGGCCAGCACGTTCTTGCGCATCGCCTTGACCGTGCTGCGCGAGATGATCTGCGAGCCGACCGCGGCCTGGATCGCCACGTCGAACATCTGCCGCGGGATCAGGTCCTTCATCTTTTCGCACAGCTCGCGGCCGCGCCGGTCGGCATGGCTGCGGTGCACGATGATCGACAGCGCATCGACCTTGTCGCCGTTGATCAGGGTGTCCACGCGCACGAACGGGCCGGCGTCGAAGCGCAGGAAGTGGTAGTCCAGCGAGGCGTAGCCGCGCGACACCGACTTGAGCTTGTCGAAGAAATCCAGCACCACCTCGGCCATCGGCAGCTCGTAGCTGATCTGCACCTGGCTGCCCAGGTAGTTGATGCCGATCTGGCTGCCGCGCTTTTCCTCGCACAGGGTGATGATGTTGCCGACGTAGTCCGGCGGCGTGAGGATGTTGGCGCGGATGATCGGCTCGCGGATCTCCTCCACGTTGTTCAGCGGCGGCAGCTTGGACGGGTTGTCCATCGGGATCACGCTGCCGTCGGTCTTGAGCACCTCGTAGACCACGGTCGGCGCGGTCGAGATCAGGTTGAGGTTGTACTCGCGCTCCAGCCGCTCCTGCACGATCTCCATGTGCAGCATGCCGAGGAAGCCGCAGCGGAAGCCGAAGCCCATCGCCTCGGAGCTTTCCGGCTCGAAGCGCAGCGCCGCGTCGTTGAGGCGCAGCTTGTCCAGCGCCTCGCGCAGGTCCGGGTAGTCCTCGGCATCGACCGGGAACAGGCCGGCGAACACCCGCGGCTGCATCTCCTGGAAACCGGGCAGCGCGTGCGGCGCCGGGTCGGCGGCCAGGGTCAGGGTGTCGCCGACCGGCGCGCCGTGCACGTCCTTGATCGAGGCGTTGATCCAGCCCACTTCGCCGGCGCCCAGCGCGGGCAGCTCCTTGCGCTTGGGGGTGAACACGCCGACCTTGTCGACCAGGTGGGTGCGGCCGGTGGACATCACCAGGATCTTGCTGCCCGGCTTGATCTCGCCCTGCATCACCCGCACCAGCGAGACCACGCCCAGGTAGTTGTCGAACCACGAGTCGATGATCAGCGCCTGCAGCTTGTCGGTGTCGCGCGGCGTGGGCGGCGGGATGCGATGCACGATCGCCTCCAGCACCAGGTCCACGTTGAGCCCGGTCTTGGCGCTGACCGCCACCGCGTCCTCGGCGTCGATGCCGATCACCGCCTCGATCTCGGCCTTGGCGCGGGCGATGTCGGCGGTGGGCAGGTCGATCTTGTTGAGCACCGGCACCACTTCCAGGCCCTGCTCCACCGCGGTGTAGCAGTTGGCCACCGACTGCGCCTCCACGCCCTGCGCGGCGTCGACCACCAGCAGCGCGCCCTCGCAGGCGGCCAGCGAGCGGCTGACCTCGTAGGAGAAGTCGACGTGGCCGGGGGTGTCGATGAAGTTCAGCTGGTAGACCTGCCCGTCCTTGGCCGTGTACGGCAAGGACACCGACTGGGCCTTGATGGTGATGCCGCGTTCGCGCTCGATCGGGTTGGAGTCGAGCACCTGCGCTTCCATCTCGCGCGCCTGCAGGCCGCCACAGAGCTGGATGATGCGATCGGCCAGGGTCGATTTGCCGTGGTCGACGTGGGCGATGATGGAGAAATTGCGGATGTTCCGCATCGAATCAGAGGACATGAGGTGGGCGGCGGCCAGGACCGTCGTCAGGATAACGGGCCATTATCGCACGGTCGGGGCGATGCGGACGCCCGTGCCGCCCTGTCCCCCTGAAGCGCCAGGGACGCCGCCGCGCACGGCAAGAAAATCCAATGAAATCAAGGACGGCCAGCGAACCGGGGGTTCGCTGGCCGTCGTGCGTGCACTGCCTGGCTCTACGGCTCAGTCGACGCTGATCGCGATGAACTGGCTGGCCGGGCTGCCCGGCGCACGCACCAGCAGCATCACCACGTCGCCCTTCTTCGCGCCGGAGGTCAGCTTGTGGAACTGCGCCGGGCTGGACACCGGGGTGCGCCCGACCTGCAGCACGATCATGCCCGGGCGCAGCTGCGACTTGCTCGCCACCGCGCGGCTCACCTGCGCCACCTGCACGCCCTCGTCGGCGCGCAGGCCGAGCTTCTGCCGCACCGGCGCCGGGATCTCCTCCACGCTGATGCCCAGCGCGCTGCTCTCGGCGGCCTGCGGCGCAGGCGTTGCGCCGCCGCGGCCCGGCAACTGCTGGCCCATCGCCACGCCGTCGTCGCTGAGCTCGCTCAGGGTCACGCTGATGTCGCGCGGCTTGCCGTCGCGGATCACGGTGACCCGCGCCTTGCTGCCCGGCGGCAGCATGCCCACCAGCGGCGGCAGGTCTTCGCGCGTGTTGATCTTCTGCCCGTTGAAGGCAACGATGAAGTCGCCCGGCTCGATCCCGGCCTTGGCCGCGCCGCTGCCCGGCTGCACGCCGTTGACCAGCGCGCCGCGCGTGTCGGCCAGGCCCAGGCCCTTGGCCTCGACGTCGCTGATGTTCGGCTGCATGGTCACCCCGAGCATGCCGCGGCTGACCTTGCCGGTCTTCTTGATCTGCTCGACCGCGCTCATCGCCAGGTCGATCGGGATCGCGAAGCTGATGCCCATGTAGCCGCCGGAGGCGGAGAAGATCTGCGAGTTGATGCCGACCACCTCGCCGCGGGTATTGAGCAGCGGGCCGCCGGAATTGCCCTGGTTGATCGCCACGTCGGTCTGGATGAACGGCACGTAGCGCTGGTCGGCGTACGGGTTGCTGCGCCCGGTGGCGCTGACGATGCCGGCGGTGACCGAGTGGTCGAGGCCGAACGGCGAGCCGATCGCGACCACCCACTGCCCGGGCTTGAGCGTGTTGGAGTCGCCCACGCGCACCGTCGGCAGGTTCCTGCCGTCGATCTTCAGCAGCGCCACGTCGTACTGCTGGTCGCTGCCGACCACCTTGGCGGTGAACTCGCGGCGATCGGTCAGCTTGACCTTGACCTCGCTGGCGCCATCGACCACGTGGTGGTTGGTCAGCACGTAGCCGTCCGGCGAGATGATGAAGCCCGAGCCCATCGAACGCCCGCCGGGGGTGGCGTCGTCCTCGTCCGGCCCCTGCTGGCCGGGCGTGCCCGGCTGGCCCGGCATGCCGTCCGGCCCGAAGAAGCGGCGGAAGAATTCGGGGATCTGCGCATCGTCGGGCATGCCGCCGGCGCCGCTGCGCGTGGCCGCGACCTTGCGGCTGATGGTGGTCTCGACGTTGACCACGCCCGGCCCGACCTGTTCGACCAGGTTGGTGAAATCGGGCAGGCCGGCGACCAGCTGCGGCGCGGGCGCCGCACGCGCGGCCGGCGCCACGGCGGCGGGCGCGGCCGACTCGGGCTGCTGCGCGCAGGCGGCCAGCGGCAGGGTCAGGGCCAACACGCCCAGCAGATGGTTGCGGATACGGTGAGTCATCGGACGCGAGCCTCCGGTTCGGGAAAAGGGAAGGAAAACAGGGGCAGTGCCGCGGGCACCGCGCGCCGGAACGAAGCGCGGGCTTCGGCCGACGCCTGGGTTCAAGGCTGCTGCGGCAACGGCGCGGACGCCGCGTCGGCCGGCAACCGCGGCTCGAACGGATAGAACGCCGCCGACGCGCCCTGGCGCGGGAAACTGGCGGTGAACTCGCTGCCGGACGCGGCCGGCGCCAGCGCCGAGCGCGGCCATGGCCGTGCCTGCAGCGGTGCGGCCTGGTGCGCGAACGGATCGCCGACGTGTTGTTGCTGCTGTGCGACCACCGGCCCCGCCGCCGTCGGCGCGAGCGGCAATGCAGGCGTCGGCCGCGATGGCGTGGCCGCGGCGATCGCGCGCGCCGGTTCGGCAGCACGCGCGGCGCTGCTGCGCGCGGCCTGCTGGGTACGGGTCGCGCCGCGCCGGGCGGCGGCGTCCTGGCGACGGTTCGCGGCGATGGCCACCGCCGGCGCCGCGGCGACCGCCGCGCCGAGATCGCCCTGCGGATCGGCCGGCGCCGGTGCCGCCGGCACCTGCGGAACAGCGATGCGAGCCGCAGGCGCAGCAGGCGCAGGAGACGCGGAACTGGCGACCTGTGCCGGCGGCGCGATCGGCGCGGCGTCGGGCAGGCGCTCGCGGGTCATGAACAAGGCGATCGCGGCGACCGATGCCGCCAGCGCCGCGCTGCCGCCCCAGCGCCAGGAACGGCGGCTGCCGGCGGCGGCGCTGGCGCGCGCGGCGTCGGCGCGCTGCGCCTCGGCCGCCACCGCCTGGCGCACGCGCTCGCCGAAATCGGCCGGCGCCGGCATGCAGACGCGGCCGCGCAGGATGTCGCCGCACAGCTGCCAGCGCTCGTGGCAACCGGACAGCTCCTCGTCGTGCTGCAGCCGGCGCAGCACGAAGCGCGCCTCGTCGGCCGGCAGCTCGCCGTCGATCAGCGCGGACAGCTGCTGCCGGTAGTGCAGTTCGAACTTGTCCGGCGGCATGGCGCCGGGGGTCGGCTCGGGCTGGGGAATGGACGTGCTATCGGTCATACGCGGTGTCGCTCACGAGTGGCGCTGTCGGTATCCAGCAGGGGACGGAGTTCGGCGTCGATGGCTTCCCGCGCGCGGAAGATGCGCGAGCGCACCGTGCCGATCGGGCAACCCATCTTCTGCGCGATGTCCTCGTAGCTCATCCCGTCCACCTCGCGCAGAGTGATGGCGGTACGCAATTCTTCCGGCAACGCATCGACCGCCTTCATCACCGTCTGTTCCAGCTCCTGGCGCATCAGTTCGCGCTCGGGGGTGTCGGTGTCGCGCAGGCGCGTGCCGCTGTCGAATTGCTCGGCGTCGAGCACGTCGACGTCGTCGGTGGGCGGCCTGCGGTTGTGCGCAACCAGGTAGTTCTTGGCGGTGTTCACGGCGATACGGTGCAACCATGTAGAGAACTGGGCGTCGCCGCGGAAGTTCCCCATCGCGCGGTAGGCGCGGATGAAGGTGTCCTGGGCCACGTCCTGACATTCGCTCCAGTCGGCGATGTAGCGCCCGATCAGGCCGACGATCCGGTGTTGGTACTTGCGCACCAGCACATCGAACGCCGCGCTCTCGCCGCGCTGCACGCGCCGGACCAGTTCCAGGTCCAGCTCCTGAGGTGTTTCGACATCGGCCATAACGGGCCGCACTCCTGTCAGCCCAACCTACGTCGGACCATCTGACCGCCAATTCGGAAAAAAGTTCAGCGCCCCTGCGGACCGCCGCCCCACGACGTTAACCAGCATTCCGTTAGGCTGGCGCCACGCCAGCGGTCGCGGGACCCGCGTCACTCCCCTTTGGATTGGGATTTGACGCAACGGAAACAACCTCTGGATGATAACGATCTTCTCCATACACAAGCGGATGGTCCTCCCCATGCTCTCAGGCTTCGATGGGCTCCGATTCAGTCACTGGCAAGCGGATATCCGCGACGACGGCGTCGTCGTGCTCAGCCTCGACCGCCAGGACGCGCCCGTCAACGCGCTGTCGCAGGACGTGCTGCTGGAGCTGGGCGACCTGCTCGAGCGCATCGCCATCGACCCGCCCAAGGGCGTGGTGATCCGCTCGGCCAAGGCCAACGGCTTCATCGCCGGCGCGGACCTGAAGGAATTCCAGGAATTCGACCGCCGCGGCACCGTCAACGACGCGATCCGCCGCGGCCAGGCCACCTTCCAGAAACTCGCCGAACTGCCCTGCCCGACCGTGGCCGCGATCCACGGCTTCTGCATGGGCGGCGGCACCGAGATCGCGCTGGCGTGCCGCTACCGGGTCGCCTCCAGCGACGGCGCCACGCGCATCGGCCTGCCCGAGACCAAGCTCGGCATCTTCCCCGGCTGGGGCGGCAGCGCGCGCCTGCCGCGGCTGGTCGGCGCGCCGGCGGCGATGGACCTGATGCTGACCGGGCGCACCGTGTCGGCCTCGGCGGCACGGGCGATGGGCCTGGTCGACAAGGTCGCCGCGCCGGCGGTGCTGCTCGATACCGCGGTGGCGCTGGCCTTGACCGGCAGCGCGCGCCCGTTCAAGCAGCGCGCCACCGCCTGGGCCACCAACACCTGGCCGGCGCGCAAGCTGCTGGCGCCGCAGATGCGCAAGCAGGTGGCGCGCAAGGCGCGCAAGGAACACTACCCCGCGCCGTACGCGCTGATCGGCGTGTGGGAGCGCAGCGGCGGCGGCGGCATCCAGGCGCGGCTGGACGCCGAGCGCAAGGCGGTGGTCAAGCTGGCCAGCACGCCGACCGCACGCAACCTGATCCGCATCTTCTTCCTCACCGAGCGGCTCAAGGCGCTGGGCGGGAAAGACCATGGCATCCGCCACGTGCACGTGGTCGGCGCCGGGGTGATGGGCGGCGACATCGCCGCGTGGTCGGCCTACAAGGGCTTCGAGGTGACCCTGCAGGACCGCGAGCAGCGCTTCATCGATGGCGCGCTGAGCCGCGCCGGCGAGCTGTTCGCCAAGCGGGTCAAGGACGACAGCAAGCGCCCGGCGGTGGCGGCGCGGCTGAAGGGCGACCTGGCCGGCGACGGCGTGCCGGTGGCCGACCTGGTGATCGAGGCGATCATCGAGAACCCGCAGGCCAAGCGCGAGCTGTACCAGTCGCTGGAGCCGCGCATGCAGCCCAATGCGCTGCTCAGCACCAACACCTCCTCGATCCCGCTGACCGAACTGCGCGAGCACATCCAGCGCCCGGCGCAGTTCGCCGGCCTGCACTACTTCAACCCGGTGGCGCAGATGCCGCTGGTGGAGATCGTCTGCCACGACGGCCTGGCCGCGGACAACCAGAAGCGGCTGGCGGCGTTCTGCAAGGCGATCGACAAGCTGCCGGTGCCGGTGGCCGGCACCCCCGGCTTCCTGGTCAACCGGGTGCTGTTCCCGTACCTGCTGGAAGCGGCCACCGCCTACGCCGAGGGCATCCCCGGCCCGGCGCTCGACAAGGCCGCGGTGAAGTTCGGCATGCCGATGGGGCCGATCGAACTGATCGACACCGTGGGCCTGGACGTGGCCGCCGGGGTCGGCGCGGAACTGGCGCCGTTCCTGGGCCTGCCGATTCCCGCGGCGCTGCAGACGGTGGAGCCGGGCAAGCGCGGCAAGAAGGACGGCCAGGGCCTGTACGCCTGGGAGAACGGGCGGGCGAAGAAGCCGGAACTGGCCAAGGACTACCAGGCGCCGGCCGACCTGGAAGACCGCCTGATCCTGCCGCTGCTCAACGAGGCGGTGGCCTGCCTGCACGAGGGCGTGGTCGCCGATGCCGACCTGCTCGACGCCGGGGTGATCTTCGGCACCGGCTTCGCCCCGTTCCGCGGCGGCCCGATCCAGCACATCCGCGCCGCCGGCGCCGATGCGCTGCTGGAACGGCTGCGCGCGCTGCAGGCGCGCTACGGCGAGCGCTTCGCGCCGCGCCCGGGCTGGGATGCGCCGGCGCTGCGCGAGCCGGTGGCCTGAGTCCGGTTCGACGCGTTTTATTCCAGGTCGTTTCGGCTACCTGGACCATTGTGGGAGCGACTTCAGTCGCGACGGGCTTTACCGGTAAGGCCCGTCGCGACTGAAGTCGCTCCCACAAGTAGCACCTTCCACCTGCCCCATTCCAGACCCGCAGCGACCCGACTCAGGAATGCGAATGCCCATGCGCGCCATGCGCATGGCCGTCGTGCGCGTCGTGATCGTGATCCGCATGCGCCTCGTGCGTCCCAGCCGCCGCGCGCGCCGGCGTCCCGCACGGTGGCGCGCCGCAATGCCCGGCTTCCATCTGCAGGGTGACGTGGTCGATGTCGAAGCGCGCATGCAGGCCGTCGCACAGCGCCGCGCGCAAGGCATCGCTGTCGGTGCCGTCGGCGACCACCACGTGCGCGGTCAGCGCCGGCGTGCTGGAGGCCAGCGCCCACACGTGCAGGTCGTGCACGTCCTCCACGCCGGGGACGCCATGCAGATAGCCGCGCACCGCGGCCATGTCCATGCCCTTGGGCACGCCTTCCAGCAGCACGTTGACCGCCTCGCGCAGCAGCACCCAGGTCCGCGGCAGCACCCACAGGCCGATCAGCACCGCCAGGATCGGATCGATCACCTTCCAGCCGGTGAGGCGGATCGCCAGCGCGCCGGCGATCACCGCCACCGAGCCGAGCATGTCGCTCCACACTTCCAGGTAGGCGCCCTTCATGTTCAGGCTCTCGCCGCTGCCGGCCTTGAGCAGGCGCATCGAGATCAGGTTGATCAGCAGGCCGAACGCGGCGATGCCGAGCATGCCGACCGTGGCCACCTCCTGCGGCTGGCGGAACCGCTGCACCGCCTCCCACAGGATGTAGGCGGCGACCACGAACAACAGGCCGCCGTTGACCAGCGCGCCCAGCGCCTCCAGCCGCGCGTAGCCGTAGGTGCGCTTGGCGTCGGGCGGGCGCCGGCTCAGCCGCACCGCGACCAGCGCGATCATCAGCGCCAGGGTGTCGGTGGCCATGTGCGCGGCATCGGACAGCAGCGCCAGGCTGTTGGTCAGGAACGCGCCGGCGATCTCCACCAGCAGGAACGTGGCGGTCAGCCCCAGCGCCCACCACAGCGGTTTCTCGTGGCGGATCTCGGTCGGTGCGTGGCTGTGATCGTGTCCCATGAGCTGGCCTGGCAGGTACCTGCGAAGAAGATGCGCCACCTTAGATCGGCCCTGCCGCGGAGACTATTACACCGCCCCCGCAGGTCGACAACCGCTGCGGCAACGCGCGCGGATGGCGCTCGACCCTGCGCTTGCGGCGCGATATGCGGCGCTACGGATCGATGGGAAATTGCGGCGATGCGTCGTCGACGCAGGCCCAACGTCACGATGCCCGGGCCATGACGCATCCGCGATGCCGGCGGCATGCCGCATGCGCACGAAAATGCCGCGCATCACGGCAGCCACCACAGCAGCAACGCGCTGAGTCCGGCCAGCGCCAGCAGCGACAGCGTGCCCGCGGCCAGCACGCGGCCGCCGGAGGCCAGCACCGAGCGCAGGTTCACCGACAGGCCCAGCGCCGCCATCGCCACCAGGGTCAGCAGCGCGGACAGGCGTTGCGCCGCGTTCGCCATTGCCTGCGGCAACAGGCCGCAAGAGCGCAGCAGCATCATGCCGATGAAGCCCAGCACGAACCACGGCAGCACGCGGTGCAGCGGCAAGCGCGCGGCGCCGGGCCGGCCGGCGGTCAGCCCGAGCAACAACATCACCGGCCCCAGCATCAGCACCCGCATCAGCTTGACCAGGGCGCCGACCTGCGCGCTGACCGCCCCCACCGGCAGCGTCGCCGCCAGCACCTGCGGCACCGCGTACACGGTCATGCCGGCGAGGATCCCGTAATGGCGCTGGTCCAGGCCGAACAGCGGCACCGCCAGCGGCAAGGCCAGCACCACCACGATTCCCAATGCCGCGGTGAACGCGATCGACGCGGCCACGTCGTCCGAATCGGCATCGATCACCGGCGCCGCGGCGACGATCGCCGAATTGCCGCAGATCGCATTGCCGCACGCCACCAGCGTGGCCAGCCGCGCCGGCAGGCCGAGCGCGCGGCCGATGCCGTAGCCGATGCCGATCGCCAGCAGCACGGTGGCCGCGATCAGCCCCAGCAGCAGCCCGCCGGCCGCCCCGACCGCACCGATGCCGACCGACGCGCCGAGCAGCACGATCGCCGCTTCCAGCGGCAGCTTGGCGGCGAAGGCGATGCCGGCGTCGAGCCGCGCCGGCAGCGCCGAGACCGTACGCAGCAGCGTGCCGAGCACGATCGCGACCACCAGCGCGTCGATCCATGGCCGGCCCAGCCAGCGCAGCTGCAGGCGCTGCGCCAGCATCGCCAGCGCCGCCACCGCGCTCGCCAGCAACAGGCCCGGCAACAACGCCGTGCCTTTGTTCAGTGCCCTGTGCATTGCCGCCACCGTCTCGAAGTGGCGGCAGGATGCGCCCGCCGATCCTGTCATTCCATCGGATAATGCTGGATAGTTCGTTCGGCCCAATCGAATGATCCCGCCATGACCCTGGAACAACTCGCCCTGTTCGTCGCCGTCGCCGAACGCCAGCACCTGACCCTGGGCGCGCAGGCCGCGCATCGCACGCCGTCGGCGGCCAGCGCCGCGATCAAGGCGCTGGAAACCCAGTACGGCGTACCGCTGTTCGACCGCGTCGGGCGCGGCATCGCGCTGACCGCCGCCGGTGCGGCGTTCCTCGAGGAAGCCAAGGCGATCCTGGCGCGCACCCGCGCCGCGCAACTGGCCTTGAGCGAGTGGCGCGGCGTGCTGCGCGGCACCCTGGACCTGCACGCCAGCCAGACCGTGGCCAGCTACTGGCTGCCGGTCAGGCTGATGGCGTTCCATGCGCGTTTCCCGCAGATCCAGATCCGCCTCAGCGTCGGCAACACCGAGAGCGTGGCGCGCGCGGTGGCCGAGGGGCGCGCGGAACTGGGGTTCGTCGAAGGCGGCGTGCACGATCCGCGATTGCAGCTGTCCGCGCTCGGCCACGACCGCCTGGTGGTGGTCGCCGCACCGACGCATCCCTTGGCCGGACGCCTGCGCCTGGGCCTGCCGCGGCTGGCCGAGGCCAGCACCTGGATCATGCGCGAAGCCGGCTCGGGCACGCGCTCGGAATTCGAAGCGGCGCTGCGCGCGGCGGGCGTCGCCCCGGAACGCCTGCGCGTGGCGTTGACGCTGCCGTCGAACGAGGCGGTGCTGTCGGCGGTGCATGCCGGCCACAGCCTGGCGGCGATCTCGCAACTGGCGGCCGCGCCGTGGCTGGAGAGCGGCCGCCTGCAGCGCGTCGGCGCGGCGCTGGGCGCGCGCAGCTTCCACGCGCTGCGCCATCGCGAACGCAGCCTGGGCGCGGCCGCCGCGGCCTTGCTCGACAGCGGCGACACCGCCGAGGCAAGCCGCTGACAGCGATCGCGCATCGCGGCCGCCGCGGCGATACGGCCCGCGATGCGCCGGCGTCGCGCGCGGCCGCCCGGCATCGTCCTGGCACCTGGACCGCCGCGCGCCACGCCAGGCCAAGCGCGGATGCCGCATTGCCGCATGCCGATCAATTCCAAAATGAGATAGCCGGCAGCAAATGCTTCATTGGAATGGAATGGCAGCCACTCCTATGCTCGCTCCCATTCCAGACAACCGGAGCGGCGGACGGAGGCCACGTCCGCCAGCGACGGGCGACCGGAACGCAACACGCCTCGTGCCGCGAGGCGACGATGCACCACCCTTTTCGCAATGTCCGCGCGTACAGGCCTGCGGCCCGCCAGCGCGGCCAGGACCGGATTGCCGGTCCCCATTCCAACTTGCTCGGTAACTTTCGTCCTGGGAGGGAACAAAGATGCCTTTCGAACAACAGCGTCGCCCGGCTTGCCGGCGCGCGCAGCACCAAGTCGCCCGCACGCTGCTCGGCTCGGCCATCGTCCTGGCCCTGGCCAGCGCCTTCGGCGCGCATGCGCAGACCGCCAGCGCCGATCCGGCGCCGCCCGCCGGCACCGCGAACGGCGATGCCGGGCAGGCGCCGGTCACCCTGGACAACGTGATGGTGATCGGCCAGCGCGCCAGCCTCGACCAGGCCGTGCAGGCCAAGCAGCTCGACGACCACGTGGTCGAGGTGATCTCCGCCGACAACATGGGGCAGATGCCCAATGTCACCGTGGCCGAGGCGCTGGTGCGCCTGCCCGGCGTCAACGGCACCCGCGACCGCGGCAACGAAAGCCTGGCCACGGTGCGCGGCCTGGGTCCGCGCATGACCATGGGCACGGTGAACGGCCGCGAGATCGCCTCCTCCGAACCCAACCGCGCGGTGCGCTGGGAAGTGTTCCCCACCGAGATCGTCTCCACGGTCAAGGTCTACAAGACCCCGTCGGCGGACCTGGTGGCCGGCGGCATCGCCGCCACGGTGGACATCTCCACGATCAGCCCGCTCGACCATACCGGCCCCAGCTTCGTCGGCACCGCCGGCCCGATCTACTACGACGAAGCCAAGGACGTGGACGGCTATTCGCCCTGGGGCAACCGCCTCGGCGCCAGCTGGATCCACCGCTTCAACGACAACCTGGCCATCGCCCTCGGCGCCACCTACCAGAAGCAGAAGAACGCCGGCGTCTCGATCGGCAGCTGGGGCTATACCGACGACAGCAATGCGCGCGACGTCGATGGCGACGGCAAGGTCGACTACACGCCGTGGGGCGCGGCCGACCAGCTCAAGCTGACCGAACAGACCCGCACCGGCGCGATGGGCACGGTGCAGTGGCGCTCGGGCAACCTCGAACTCAAGCTCGACGGCCTGTACTCGCGGATCAAGATCGACGAGGACCAGCGCCAGAACTGGTTCAACAACCTCGGCTACAGCATCTTCTCGGCCAGCAATCCGTACACCACGCCCGGCTCGTCCTACACCATCGTCGACGGCGACGTGGTCGCCGCCACGCTGGCCAATTCCAACCTGCAGGTGGACCACGTCATCAGCCACTACAGCGAGGTCAAGACGCTCGCCGCCGGCGGCCTCAATGCGAAGTGGAGCGGCGACGTGTGGACCCTGGGCGGCGACCTGTCGTTCTCGCAGGCCAAGCGCGACAACGACTGGCGCGCGGTGCGCTTCGGCAGCAATCCGGACACCGTGTCCTTCGATTTCCGCCACGGCGTCACCCCCACCATCAGCACCAGCTCCGACACCCCGGAATGGGGCATCAGCGGACAGACCGAGCCGCAGGCGCTGCGCGACCGGATCGCGGCGCTGGCGCTCAGCGCCAGCCGCAGCATCGAGGATTCGCCGATCACCGCGCTGCAGTTCGGCGCGCGCGCGGCGCGGCGCGAGAAGCAGAACCGCCACTTCACCAGCTTCCAGTCCGGCTACGACCAGCCGATCTCCGCCTACCAGGACCTGATCTATCCGGTGCAGATGCCCGACCTCAACGTGCCGACGCTGACCGGCGGCGACCTGGATGCGATCGCCAGGCTCGGCTTCGGCGGCTTCGACCCGAGCCTGGCCAACGAGCAGTTGCTGGACCACTGGAACGTCGAGGAGAACGTGCGCGAAGCCTTCGCCAAGGCGGTGTTCAGTTCGCAATGGTTCGGCATCGACGTCACCGGCAACGCCGGCGTGCGCGTGGTCCACACCGACACCACCAGCGACGGCTACGACACCGTCGGCGGCGTGGTCCAGCCCAGCAGCGCCAGCAACGACTACACCGACGTGCTGCCCAGCGCCACGCTCAACTTCCTGCTCGACGACGAACGCATCCTGCGCTTCTCGGTGGCCAAGGTGATCGCGCGCCCGCCGCTGGACGAACTGCGCACCGGCCGCGCGCTCGACGATCCCAACACCACCGTCGGCCAGCTCACCGGCAGCGGCGGCAACCCGCAGCTGGATCCGTTCCGCGCCACCCAGGTCGACCTGTCCTACGAGTGGTACTTCCACAAGGAAGCGCTGGCCGCGCTGGCGCTGTACCGCAAGTGGGTGGACTCGAGCATCGGCTACAAGACCCAGCACGAGACCATCGACGGCCGCGACTACCTGATCAGCGGCCCGTTCAACGGCGGCGGCGGCTACATCAACGGCGCCGAGCTGACCTTCCAGACCCCGTTCTTCTTCATCCCGCACATGGAGAACTTCGGCGTCTACTCGAACTATTCCTACGTCGAGTCCAACCTGCACGAGTTCTCGCCGGCCGACGACCCGTTGCCGCTCAGCGGCCTGGCACGCAACACCGGCACCTTCGACCTGTGGTACAGCAACAGCAAGTTCGAAGCGCGGGTGGGCTACAAGTACCACAGCCCCTACACCGTGGTGTACGGCTGGAACGCCGCGCGCCTGGCGCGGCTGGAAAGCGAAGGCACGGTGGACCTGAGCCTGGCCTGGCGCTTCAGCGAGCACCTGGGGCTGAAGTTCCAGGTCGGCAACCTGACCAACGAGCCGCTGCGCGCCTACAGCGACAACAAGCGCAACCGCCTGGCCAACCAGGACGACGGCGGCTACCAGTTGTTCGGCCGCCGCTTCGCGCTGGAAGCGACCTACACGTTCTGAGCCTTTCTGCCGCAGGTACCGCATGCCGCACACACGCCGTCACTGGCTGCCAGCGCTCGCGCTGGCCCTCGCCGCCGCCCTCGCCTCCGCCGCCGCTGGCGCCGGTCCGCTGTACCTGGGCGCCGACCTGTCCTACGTCAACGAGATGGAGGACTGCGGCGTGCAGTACCGCGAGCACGGCACGGTGCAGGACCCGTTCGTCCTGTTCCATGCGCACGGCGCCAACCTGGTGCGCGTGCGCCTGTGGAACGATGCGCGCTGGACCCGCTACAGCGACCTGAGCGACGTCAAGAAGACCATCCGCCGCGCCCGCGCGCAGGGCATGCAGGTGTTGCTGGACTTCCACTACTCCGACGACTGGGCCGACGGCGAGAAGCAGTTGATCCCCAAGGCCTGGGCCGCGATCACCGACCAGGACGAACTGGCGCGCACGCTGTACGGCTACACCTACGACACGCTGAGCGCGCTGGACCGCGCCGGGCTGATGCCGGAGCTGGTGCAGGTCGGCAACGAGAGCAACTCGGACCTGATGGACAGCCAGCCGTGGGACAAGCGGCGGCCGATCGACTGGACGCGCAACGCCAAGCTGCTGCGCGCCGGCATCCAGGCGGTGCGCGACGCCGGCGCGCGTTCGGCGATCAAGCCCAAGGTGATGCTGCACATCGCCCAGCCGGAGAACGTCGAGCCGTGGTTCGCCGCGGCCAGCAAGGCCGGCGTGGGCGATTTCGACTTCATCGGCATCAGCTATTACCGCAAGTGGTCCAGCGAATCGATGGCCGGGCTCGGCGCCACCATCAAGCGCCTGCGCCAACGCTACCCGGCCGAGGTGATGGTGGTGGAGACCGCCTACCCATGGACGCTCGCCAGCGGCGACACCTCGCACAACCTGCTGGGCGAGGACTCGCTCATCCGCGGCTACCCGGCCACGCCGCAGGGCCAGCTGGACTACCTGGTCGACCTCACCCAGCTGGTGATCGACAACGGCGGCAGCGGCGTCGTGTACTGGGAACCGGCCTGGACCAGCAACAGCTGCAAGACGCGCTGGGGCACCGGCTCGTCGTGGGAGAACGCCAGCTTCTTCGATTTCGCGCACGGCAACGAACTGCTGCCCGGCATCGGCTTCATGCGTCACGCCTACCGGCCCGCGCCGCAGGCCAGGACCGACGCGGCGCCGGCGCCGCACGCACAGGACCCGCAACCATGATCGAACTGAGCCGACGCGACCTGCTGCGCTCGCTGGTCGCCGGCGGCGTGCAGGCGGCCGTTCCCGGCGCGGCCGCGGCCTTGGCGCCGGCGGCACTGGCCGCGAGTCCCAGCGACGCGGGCCCGGCGCTGGCGCCGATGCTGGACGAGGACACGCAAGCGCCGCGCGAACGCCTGCTGTGCGACTTCGGCTGGCGTTTCCATCTCGGCCATGCCGACGATCCGGCGCGCGACTTCAACTTCGGTACGTTCCAACGCACCTACGCCAAGGCCGGCAAGGACACCGCCGACGCGGCCCTGCCCGGCTTCGACGACAGCGCCTGGGACGCGATCGACCTGCCGCACGACTGGGCGGTGGCGCTGCCGCCGCGCCAGGATCCCGTCTCCGCCAGCATCCTGATCGACGACCCGGCCGCCGCGCACGGCTACAAGCCGCTCGGCCGCAACGACCCGCAGACCAGCATCGGCTGGTACCGGCGCGAACTGGAGATCCCGGCGGCCGATCTCGGCAAGCGGATCTGCCTGGAATTCGACGGCGTGTTCCGCGACTGCATCGTGTTCTGCAACGGCCACATCGTCGGCCGCAACGCCAGCGGCTATTGCGGCTTCGAGGTCGACCTCAGCGACGTGCTCGACTACGGCAAGCGCAACGTCATCGCCGTGCGCGTGGACGCCACCCTGGGCGAGGGCTGGTTCTACGAGGGCGCGGGCATCTATCGCCACGTGTGGCTGCGCAAGACCGATGCGCTGCACCTACCGACGGATGGCGTGTTCGTGCGCAGCCCGTGGCAAGGCGGCGCCGCGCAGGCGCTGGTCAGCACCGAGGTCGGCAACAGCGGCGCCGAACCGCGCAGTTGCAGCGTCACCTCGGTGATCCGCGCGCCGGACGGGCGCATCGTCGCGCGCGCGACCGCCGCGCCGGTCACCGTGGCCCCGGGCCTGGTGCAGCGCGTGGAACAGACGCTGGATCTCGGTGCGCCGGCGCTGTGGTCGCCGGACACGCCGCAGCGCTACACCCTGTCCACCCACCTGCACGGCGACGGCCGCGCCTGCGACGCGCTGAGCACGCGCTTCGGCGTGCGCAGCCTGCAGTTCGATCCGCAGCGCGGCCTGCTGCTCAACGGCGCGCCGTTCAAGCTGCACGGCACCAACAACCACCAGGACCATGCAGGCGTCGGCACCGCCATTCCCGACCGCCTGCACGAATGGCGCCTGCGCCAGCTCAAGTCGATGGGCTGCAATGCCTACCGCAGCTCGCACAACCCGGCCGCAGCGGAAGTGCTGGAGCTGTGCGACCGCCTCGGCCTGCTGGTCATCGACGAAACCCGGCGCATGTCCTCCGACAGCGAGGCGCTGGCGGAACTGGAAACGATGGTGCGGCGCGGCCGCAACCATCCCTGCGTGATGCTGTGGTCGCTCGGCAACGAGGAACCGCAGATGGTCACCGCGCGCGGTGCGCGCATCGTCGCGCGCATGCAGCGCCTGGTGCGGCGCCTGGACCCGACCCGCCCCACCACCTTCGCGATGGACAAGGGCTTCGACGACGGCGTCGGCCAGGTGGTGGACGTGGTCGGCTTCAACTACCGCACCCCGCAGATGGACGCGTTCCACGCGCGCCATCCCGACATCCCGGTCTACGGCAGCGAAACCGGCAGCACCGTCGGCGTGCGCGGCAACTACCGCACCGACGACACGCGCGGCTACGCCCGCGCCTACGACCTGGACTACCCGTGGTGGGCCAGCAGCGCCGAAGCCTGGTGGAGCTACGTCGCGCAACGGCCGTACATCGCCGGCGGCTTCGTCTGGACCGGCTTCGACTACCGCGGCGAACCCACCCCGTACAACCGCTGGCCGAACGTGGCCTCGCAGTTCGGCATCCTCGACAGCTGCGGCTTCCCCAAGGACAACTACTGGTACTACCGCGCGCAATGGACCCGCGAGCCGGTGCTGCACCTGTTCCCGCACTGGAACTGGGACGGCCTGCTGGACGAGGTCGACAACGGCATGGTCGACGTCTGGTGCCACAGCAACCTGGACGCGGTGGAACTGCTGGTCAACGGCGCCAGCCAGGGCCTGCAGCAGGTGCCGGCGTACGGCCACGTCGAATGGCGGGTGAAGTACGCACCCGGCACGCTCGAAGCGCGCGGCTACCGCGACGGCAAGCAGGTGCTGGTGCAGACCCGCCAGACCGTCGGCGCCCCGGCCGCCGTGCGCCTGCGCAGCGATCGCCCGGAGTTGCTGGCCGATGCCGAGGACGTCGCCGTGGTCGCGGTCGAGATCGTCGACGCGCAGGGCCGCGTCGTCCCCACCGCCGACACCGCCGTGCGCTTCGCCGTACGCGGCCCCGGCCGGCTGATCGGCCTGGGCAACGGCGACCCGGCCAGCCACGAGAACGACAAGGGCGACAGCCGCCGCGCGTTCAACGGCCTGTGCATGGCGTTGCTGCAGACCACGCGCACGGCCGGCACCCTGGTACTGGAAGCGAGCGCACCCGGGCTGGCGCCTGCGCGGCTGGCGTTGAAGACCGTGCGCAGCAAGCCGCGGCCGTTCGTGGCCTGACGCGGGCGCGCGCTTTCAAGGCATCGCGCCACGCACGCACGGCGGGCGCCGCGCGCGCCCGACTCCACCCCTCCTGCGCAGGCGCGCAGGCGCATCCTCTTCGCTCCGCCCATGCGGTGGCCGGAGCGATGGCGACGCGCGTCTGGGGAAGCCGCCGACGCTTCATCCCGAAACCGAGCTTCACCGCCTCTCACGCATGCCAAAGCCGGGGAAGCTGCGTCGCCCCGGCGATGCGCCCCCCACCGCGCATGGCGGTGAGGGATCGCCAGCCGTCATCGCAAGCGCGAGAATGCACCGATCCCGGCGATCGCCAGCCGCTCGGCGGGCACCGCCGTTTCCGCGAACGACAGCCGCAGGTAGCGGAGCTGGCGTACCTCGGGGAAATTCAGGCGCTGGGTCGAGAGCGCGTAGGCGATATTGGACAGCTCGCCGGCGCCAGCCGGTTGCCAGTGCTGGCCATCTTCGCTGCTTTCGGCGCGGTAGCCCTTCGGCGGCGCCGCGCCGTTCAGCACCGCGCGCGAGGGCGTGAGGCTGAAGCCGGCGACCTGACGCAGCGCGCCGAGGTCGATGGTCACCTGCGCGGGATGGCCAGGCTTGGGAGCGGGCACGATCCAGATCGTGCCGGCATCGTCGTCGAGCAACTTCTCCGCCCCCGGCGCGCTGGCCTCGACGATTCGCCAACCCGCGGTGGACAGCACGTCCGGCGCGTTCGCCGTCGGCCGCGCGACCGGAACCGGCGCGACGGCACGGAACAGCGCGAATTCGCTGATCGCCGGGCAGACCGGCGCATCGAGCACGAGCAGACGCACACGGCGCGCGGCGACCGGGGAATCGAGCCGCAGGATCCGCTGTGCACCGATGCATTGCGCTTCGGCCAACCGCCGCCATTGCCCATCGACCTCGGCTTCGATCGCGAAGCGGGTGACACGCACGCCCAGCGGCAGGTATTCGCGCAGCCGGATCAGGTCGAAGCTGCGCAGCGCCGACAGTTCCAGCGTCAGCGTCGGCGTGGTGACGCCGTCCGGCGTGGACCAGTAGCTGTCCGGCTGGCGGTCGAGCACGCGCGCCGGCTCGAACCCGGGACCGCGCGACGCGCTGGCGCTGGCCCTGGCGCCCTTGGCCAGATCGATGGCGAAGCTGGCGCGGATCGCGTCGCCGAAGCTCTGCAGCACCGCGACGTCGTGGTCGGCGATGCGGCCGCGCCGGTCGGGCGGAAGATTGAGGTTCATGTTGGTGCCGCGCGCGACCGAGGTGTCGAAATAGCGCACCAGATTCTCCGGGCTGCGCACCTTGCCGTCTTCGTCGGCATGGTAGAACCAGCCCGGGCGGATCGAGGTGTTGGTTTCCGCCGGCCACCACAGCGCCGCCCCGCGCACGCCGGCATTGCCGTTTTCCTGGGTGTAAGGGGCATCGGGCATGGTCGGCCAGCACGGATCGCCGGCGACGCCATCCTCGTTGCCGACCCAACGGATATCGGCGCCGAGCGGGTCGAAGGTGCAGGCCAGCGGCTGGTGCTGGTGGACCAGTTCGATCATCCGCGGCCAGTCGTAATAGGCGGGCGCATCGATCTTGCGCGTTTCGCGCGCTCCACCGTAGTAGCCGTCGCCGCCATTGGCGCCGTCGAACCAGAACTCGAACAGGTCGCCATAGCCCGTGCACAGTTCGACGATCTGCTTGCGGAAATAGTCGAGATAGCCGGGGCGCCCGTACTCGGCGTGGTTGCGATCCCAGGGCGACAGGTAGATGCCGAAGGCCAGGCCAGCGCGCCGGCACGCCGCCGCCATCTCGCCGACGATGTCGCCCTTGCCGTTCTTGTAGGGCGAATTGCGAATGCAATGCTCGGTGAGGCGCGTCGGCCAAAGGCAGAAGCCATCGTGGTGCTTGGCGGTAAAAATGAGTCCTTTGAGATTGCCGGCCTTGGCGGCGGCGACGATCTGATCGGCGGAGAAATCGCTGGGATCGAACTTGCGCGGATCCTCGTCGCCGTAGCCCCATTCCTTGTCGGTAAAGGTGTTCATCGCAAAATGCACGAAGGCGTATTGCTCCCACCGATGCCATCGCAGCTGTCGCGCGCTGGGCACGGCGCCCCACGGGGCCGGCCCATTAGTGCGCGGCGCCGCCGCGATCCGGGCGGCGGATGCGCTGAAACTCGCGGCGACGGCGACCACACCCGTGGCAAGAAAGGTACGACGATCGATCATTAGCGCCTCCGACTCTGCACAAGCTCCGATCTTAGCTTCTCCAACGACGGAAGAGTCCGCCCGCAAAGCGACGGACGGTCGTGCAATCGGGAGCAGGTCAATCCGCATGGCGATCCTTCGCCGCATGCCTGGGAATTGACCTGCGCGCTGTCGCCGATCTCCGTTTCCACGGACACATGCAGCCGACGCCAGGACAACGCGACCGCCGTTGGCGTGGACCCGGCGTTGCGCGTGCTGGGGGCAGACCGGACATTCCTTGCCTCACCGATTGACCTTCGTGCACGTGTCCGTGGAAACGGGGGGCACCCGGAGTTCCACACTGGATCGGCAGGTGGCGCGTGCGGCCGTGGAGCCGGGCTGAAGCTGCGCCGCCCTGTCATTTGCTGGCTGCACACGTCCATACTTGCCCACGGCCAGCCCACCTGAAATTCCTCAAACCATTGAATCAGATGCAAAATCGAGAAAAAACCCAAGTTCCTGGAAGCGCAGCGGAGCACACCCCGCTGATGAAACAGTTCTTCGCCGCCAAGTCCGAGTACCCGGACCTGCTGCTGTTCTTCCGCATGGGCGATTTCTACGAGCTGTTCTACGACGATGCGCGCAAGGCCGCGCGCCTGCTGGACATCACCCTGACCCAGCGCGGCAGCTCCGGCGGCGCGCCGATCCCGATGGCCGGGGTGCCGGTGCATGCCTACGAGGGCTACCTGGCGCGGCTGGTGGCACTGGGCGAGTCGGTGGCGATCTGCGAGCAGATCGGCGATCCGGCGCTGGCCAAGGGCCTGGTCGAGCGCAAGGTGGTGCGCGTGGTCACGCCGGGCACGGTCACCGACGAGGCATTGCTCGACGAGCGCCGCGACACCTTGCTGATGGCGATCGCGCGCAACAAGCACGGCTACGGCCTGGCCTGGGCCGACCTGGCCGGCGGCCGCTTCCTGGTCAACGAGGTCGACAGCGAGGACGCGCTGGAAGCGGAGCTGGCGCGGCTGGAACCGGCCGAGCTGCTGGTGCCCGACGAAGACCAGTGGCCGGAATTCCTGCGCGAACGGCGCGGCGTGCGCCGCCGCGCGCCGTGGCTGTTCGATGCGGACAGCGGCCGCCGCCAGCTGTTGAACTTCTTCCAGTTGCACGACCTCAGCGGCTTCGGCATCGACGACAAGCCTCGCGCCACGGCCGCCGCCGGCGCCCTGCTCGGCTACGTGGAGGAAACGCAGAAGCAGCGCCTGCCGCACCTGACCGCGATCGCGATGGAGACCGCCGCCGAGGCGATCGCGATGAACGCGGCCACCCGCCGCCACCTGGAACTGGACACGCGGGTGGACGGCGACACCCGCAACACCTTGCTCGGCGTGCTCGACAGCACGGTCACGCCGATGGGCGGGCGCCTGCTGCGGCGCTGGCTGCACCGCCCGCTGCGCCTGCGCGAGGTGCTGGTGCAGCGCCACCATGCAGTCGGCACGCTGATCGACCGCGGCGCCGATGCCGACCTGCGCGACGCGTTCCGCGCGCTCGGCGACATCGAACGCATCCTCACCCGGGTCGCGTTGCGTTCGGCGCGCCCGCGCGATTTCTCCACCCTGCGCGACGGCCTGGGCCTGCTGCCGACGGTGCGCGCGGTGCTGGCGCCGCTGGATTCGCCGCGCCTGGCCGCGCTGGGCGCGGAACTGGGCCAGCACGACGAGATCGCGCACCTGCTGGCCTCGGCGATCGCCGAGCAGCCGCCGCTCAAGCTCAGCGACGGCGGCGTCATCGCCGCCGACTACGACGCCGAGCTGGACGAACTGCGCCGGCTCAGCACCCATGCCGACCAGTTCCTGATCGACCTGGAAGCGCGCGAGCGCGCCAGCAGCGGCATCGCCACGCTGAAGGTCGGCTACAACCGCGTGCACGGCTACTACATCGAGATCAGCAAGGGCCAGGCCGACAAGGCGCCGGTGCACTACACGCGGCGGCAGACGCTGACCAACGCCGAGCGCTACATCACCGAGGAACTGAAGAACTTCGAGGACAAGGTGCTGTCGGCGCGCGAGCGCGCGCTGTCGCGCGAGAAGCTGCTGTACGAAGCGCTGCTGGACACGCTGGGCGAACGCCTGGAGCCGCTCAAGCGCGCCGCCGCCGCGCTCAGCGAACTAGACGTGCTGGCCGGCTTCGCCGAGCGCGCGCAGGCGCTGGACTGGGCGCGGCCGGAACTGGAGAGCGCGCCGTGCCTGCGCATCGAGCGCGGCCGCCATCCGGTGGTGGAAGCGGTGCGCGAGCAGCCGTTCGAACCCAACGACCTGGACCTGTACAACGACCGCGACGGCAGGTCCCGGCGCATGCTGGTGATCACCGGCCCGAACATGGGCGGCAAGTCCACCTACATGCGGCAGAATGCATTGATCGTGCTGCTGGCGCACATCGGCAGCTACGTGCCGGCCACGCGCGCGGTGATCGGCCCGATCGACCGCATCCTGACCCGCATCGGCGCCGGCGACGACCTGGCGCGCGGCCAGTCCACCTTCATGGTCGAGATGGCCGAGACCAGCTACATCCTGCATCACGCCAGCGCGCAGTCGCTGGTGCTGATGGACGAGATCGGCCGCGGCACCTCGACCTACGACGGCCTGGCCCTGGCCGACGCGGTGGCGCGCCACCTGGCGCACCACAACCGCTGCTACACCCTGTTCGCCACGCACTATTTCGAGCTGACCGCGCTGGCCGACGAATCGGTCGAAGGCGGCGCCAGCGGCATCGCCAACGTGCACCTGGACGCGGTCGAGCACGGCGACAAGCTGGTGTTCATGCACACGGTCAAGGACGGCCCGGCCAACCGCAGTTTCGGCCTGCAGGTGGCGGCGCTGGCCGGCCTGCCGAAGAGCACCGTCGCGCAGGCGCGGCGGCGGCTGGCGGAACTGGAGCAGCGCGGCGGCGAAAGCCATGCCTCGCAGATGGCGCCGCAGGCGCTGGACGCGCCGCAGCAGTTCGGCCTGTTCGCCGCCGCACCCTCGGCCGCGCAGGAGGCGCTGGCGGCGCTGGACCCGGACGAGCTGACGCCCAAGCAGGCGCTGGAAGCGCTGTACCGGCTCAAGTCGCTGCTCTAGCGCGACGTGCGGCCTTAGCCCCTCTCCCACCGGGAGAGGGGTTGGGGTGAGGGTCCGTCCGCACGGCACGCACAACCGCCGGCGAATCGCGTCCGCTAGGCGGCCGCCGGCGCCACGCTGGGCGGCATGTCCGGATTCGGATGCGCCGCGATCAAGGCATCGTCGATGGCACCGGCCCGCAGTGCCGCAGGCCGGGCGACATGCCGTTGCGCGAAGGCGACGAATGCCGGAAGCCGCTCGAGCATGCCGATACGCATGTAGAAGCCCAGCACCGCCGCCATGTACAGGTCGGCCGCGCTGAAGCGGTCGCCGGCCAGGTGTTCGCGGTCTGCGACCGCCTGCTCCAACGTCTGCAGCAGGTCCGCCTCGCGGCCGTAGCCGGCACTGCGTGCCGGTGCCAGCACCCCGCCCTCCTTCGCGGTCAACAGCGCCTCGACCGGCCCGGCCAGGAAGAACAGCCAGCGATAGTAGTCGGCGCGTGCCGGCGATCCCGGCGGCGGCGCCAGTTGCCGCTCCGGCACCAGATCGGCCAGATAGGCGCAGATCGCCGCGTTCTCGGTAACCACGGCGGCGCCGTGGCGCAGCGCCGGCACCTTGCCCATCGGGTTGATCGCCAGATAGTCCGGCGCCTTCATCGTGGTGCCGTAGTCGACGATGACCGCGCGGTACGGCAGGCCGGTTTCCTCCAGCATCCAGCGGGCGACGCGGCCGCGCGACTGGGGGTGGGTGTAGAGCACGATCTCGGTGGACATGGGCAGACTCCGTGGTAAGAGCCTGCAGTGTGGTCGCGCCCTGCTGACACCTGCTGTCAGCAGTCGCTGCCGCCATAGCCGGTGGCGGCGCGCCAGCGCTTGATCAGCAGGTGCCGGCGCGAGGGATGGCGCTCGCCGTCGTCGGCCAGGGCCAATACCCGGTCGGCGCGGAAATGGCGGAAGTCGCCGCGCAGCTCGCACCATGCCGCGATCACGCCATAGCCGCCGAGGAAGGCCATCGCGAACGGCCAGATGCGGCGCTGCGAGGCGTTGCCGCCGGCATCGGCATAGTCCATCCGCAACACGTGTTCGAGGCGGATGCCACGCCGCAGCACCGGCAGCCACGGCGCCGGCGGCAGCGGCGGCACCGCGTTGGCGTTGGCGTCGGGCACCAGCAGCCCGCTGGTCTCGATCGACAGCCGCAGCGTGCCGGGCAGCGTGGCCGCGATCCGCGCCACCGCGCGTTGCGCCGCCTGCGCCAGCTCCGGATCGGCCTGGCGCGCCACCCAGCGCGCGCCCAGGGTCAAGGCCTCCAGTTCGTCCTCGCTGAAATTCAGCGCCGGCAGCAGGAAGCCGGGACGCAGCACGTAGCCGACGCCGGGATCGCCGAGGATGTCGGCGCCCTGCACGCGCAGGGTCGCGATATCGCGGTACAGCGTGCGCAGGCTGATGCCCAGCGCCGTGGCGAGTTCGGCACCGGGCACCGGCCGGCGCCGCCCGCGCAGGGCGTCGAGCAGGTGCAGCAGACGGGTCGCACGGATGGCCATCGCCACAGGATAGTGGGCTTTGCCGTGTGCCGGTCGGTTCCGGGCAGGATCCGCTCGCGCGTCGGGGCATGTCGGGCGGGCACGCGCAGGCCATCGAACCGGTGCGCGGCGACATGCCGGCGCGCACAGGCCGGCCAATGCCGACCAGCGGCTCGCGCCGCGGCTGTAGCCCGCCCGAAACACGCGCCCCTATACTCAAGGCCGTCGCTGGCCGCATTGCCGGCGCATGCGCCGGCCAGGGAAAGCGATTGGACCAGCCGCGCGGGTGGACGCGCTCAGCACAAGGAAGAAAGGCAACGCATGTCGATACGCCCACAAGCCACGGCACCGCAACCGGCGCGACCAGGCATGGCGCTCGACGCAGCGGCGTCCGGCATCCGCTCCACCGTCCAGCGCCGCGACGTGGCCGCTTCCAACCGCATCGGTAGGCACTGAAGGAGCCTCGCTTGGAGATCTACCTGTTCGTGATCGGCGTCATCGTGGGCGGTTTGCTGTTGCACGTCTTCAGACACACGGGATCGGCCGATCCGCGCACGCCGCAGTCCGCACCCGACCCCGAACCCAAGCCGGAAGCGCCCGAAGCGCTGGCCGCGGAAACGCCGGCCCAGCACGTGCAGCGGTTGCGCCAGCAGGTGGAAGCCCTGGACGAACAGATCCAGAGCCCGGCCGACCTGTTGCGGATCCCGCAGTTCCAGCAAGGCGTGACGCTGCTGGCCAGCCTGGAGTTCTCCGACCAGGCGGTGCTCGAAGCGCTCGGCAGCCCCGGCTACGCGCTGCCGTCGATGGCCGCGGTGGCGCTGCCGCAGCGCCGCCGCAGCGATCCGGACGCGGTGCTGGAACTGCTGCCGCACCTGGGCTCGTATCCGCTCAACTTCGTGCTCGACTACCTGCAGGCGCTGCCGGACGCCGATCACCTGCATCTGCTGCTGCGCCAGGCGCGCGACTGGTGGTGGGGCTTCGTGCCGTTCCGGCAGCGCCTGCGTGGCTATCTGCACTGGGCCGCGGGCAAGGCGCCGGCGGACCGCGCGGTCGAGTTCGACGGACTCGACGACGACGCCCTGGCCAAGCTGGCCGACACCCTCGGCCAGTTCAAGGAGCCGGTGCTGGAGCCGTTCCTGCAGCGCTTGCAGGACGCGCGCAGCCTGCGCCGCGAGCAGCGCGTGCTCGGCGGTTTCGGCCGCGTCGTCGCCACCCTGCCGCCACGCCTGCGCCTGCGTCATCCCGCGCTGGACGCGGCGCTGCAGCGCGCGTACGAGCAGTTGGTGGCGATGCCGCCGCAGCCGGTGCTGCTGGTCGGCGAGCACGGCGTCGGCAAGAGCGTGCTGATCGATCTGCTCAGCGAACGCCTGCTGGCCGAAGGCTGGCGCGTGTTCGAGGCGTCGGCGGCCGAGATCCTCGCCGGGCAGAGCTACATCGGCGAGCTGGAAGGCCGCATCCGCGAGATGCTGGCGGTACTGCACCGCGAACGCGCGTTGTGGCGCGCACCGGATTTCTACGACCTGCTGCACAAGGGTTCGCACTCGCGCGACCCGCGCGGCATCCTCGACCTGGTGCTGCCGGCGCTGGAGCGCGGCGAACTGCGCCTGATCGGCGAAATCACGCCGCGGCAGCTGGCGCAGTTGCAGGTGGCGCGGCCGGCGACGCGCTCGCGCTTCGAAGTGGTCCCGCTGGCGCCGGCCGCACCCGCCGCACTGGCGCAGATCGGCGAACAGTGGGCGCAGGCGCAGCGGCAGACGCTGCAAGCGGAGGTGATCGACGCACGCACCCTCGCGGAGGCCGAACGCATGGCGGCGCAGTATTTCCCCGAGCAGCACGAGCCGGGGCGGTTGCTGCAGTTGCTGGACGAGACCTTGCAGGCCGCGACCGGCGCCGAGACGCCACGCCTGCCGCTCGACGACGATGCGCTGCTGCAGGCCGTGGCCAAGCGCAGCGGCCTGCCGCTGGACGTGATCGACGATCGCCAGCGGCTGGAACTGGACGCGTTGCGCCGGTTCTTCCGCCAGCGCGTGCTCGGCCAGGACGAAGCGGTGGAGACCCTGCTCGACCGCATCGCCATGCTCAAGGCCGGCCTGGTCGACAGCCATCGCCCGATCGGCGTGTTCCTGTTCGCCGGCCCCACCGGCACCGGCAAGACCGAACTGGCCAAGGCGCTGGGCGAACTGCTGTTCGGCAACGCCGAGCGCCTGCTGCGCCTGGACATGAGCGAATTCCAGGGCGAGGACGCGCTGTCGCGGCTCACCGGCGACGACAGCGCCGGCCAGCGCACGCTGATCGCGCGGATCCGCGAGCAGCCGTTCTCGGTGGTGTTGCTGGACGAGTTCGAGAAAGCCCATCCCAAGGTCTGGGACCTGTTCCTGCAGGTGTTCGACGACGCGCGGCTGAGCGATCGCAACGGCAACACCGCCGACTTCCGCCACAGCATCATCATCCTGACCAGCAACGTCGGCGCCACCCTCGCCCGCAGCGCCGGCCCCGGCTTCGCCACCGTCGCCGGCGGCTACTCGCGCAGTGCGGTGGAAAAGGCGGTATACGAAACCTTCCGCCGCGAGTTCATCAACCGGCTCGACCGCGTGGTGCTGTTCAACCCGCTGGACCGCGCGCTGATGCGCGAGATCCTGCACAAGGAACTCGAGCGCACGCTGACCCGGCGCGGCCTGCGCAACCGCGCCTGGGCGGTGGAATGGGAGCCGTCGGCGATCGAGTTCCTGCTCGATCGCGGCTTCACCCCGGACCTGGGCGCACGCCCGCTGCGCCGCGCGATCGAGCAGCACCTGCTCGCGCCGCTGGCGCGCAGCATCGTCGAACAGCGCGCGCCGGAAGGCGACCAGTTCCTGTTCGTGCGCGGCGCCGGCGATCGCCTCGACGTGCGGTTCATCGCCCCCGATGCGCCCGCGTCCATGCCTGCAACGGGCGCCGCCGCCGACCCGGCGGCACCGGCGGACCTGCGCGACATCGTCTACGCGCCGGTCACCGGCGGCGCGGCGCTCACGCGCCTGGACACGGCCCTGCACGTCCTGCACGAGGCCCACGCCGCGAGCGCGTGGCGGCTGGCGCGGGAAGCGGATTTCGCCAGCATGGGCGAACCCGATTTCTGGTCGCAGCCCACCCGCTTCCAGGTACTGGACCGGATCGAACGCCGCGATCGCATCGAGAGCGCGCTGGACAGTGCCGGACGCATGCGCGCGCGGCTGGACGGCGCGCAGCGCGACGGCGAATTCGTCGCCCGCCTGGCGCAATTGCTGTGGCTGCTGCAACTGGCCAGCGACGCGTTGCAGGAGCAACGCCCGCAGGACGCGCTGCTGGACCTGCGCATCGGTGCCAGCGAGCTGCACCGCCATCGCGCCGACGCGCGGCGCTGGTGGCAGCAGTTGCTGCAGATGTATCTGGCCTGGGCCGCGCAACGCAACATGCGCGTGGAGGTGTTGCAGCAGGATCCCGAGCAGGGCCGCGCCTGGCTGGCGATCGCCGGGTTCGGCGCGCTGGATCTGCTGCAACCGGAGACCGGCCTGCATGTGCAGGAACAGGATGCCGACGAACCGGCGCTGCGCCGGCTCAGCGCACAGGTGCGGGTCGCGCCGGACCTGCCCGGACAGGCCCGGCGCGCGCCGGATGTCGGCGACGAACTGCGCGTGTGCCGGCGCTACCGCTTCGCGCCGGCGCCGCTGGTGCGCGACAGCGTGCGCGGTTGGCGCAGCGGCCGACTGGAGCGCGTGCTGGGCGGCGATTTCGACGTGATGCCCAACGCTTGAGCCGCGCTGGCGGCCGCGCACGCAGCTCACAGACAGCGCGCGCGGCATGCTCCATGATCGCCGCGCCACCGCCTTGCGATTGGCACTCCCTATCAAATCATTTCGATCAATCAATTTTATAAAGAATTCAGCCGCCGATAGTCTGCACCTACCGAATCAGCCCCGAGCCCGCCATGCGCCAGCCCAATGAACGCCTCTTCCGCATTGCGCCGGCGCCTGGTCGCGAACCCGCTTCCGACCCCGCCCCATCCCCAGCGACCGCCTGGCCCACAGGCGCGTCCCTTGCGCACGAAGGTAGAGACCGATGAACACAGAAGCCAAATGCCCGTTCCACAGCGCAGCCAGCAGCGGCACCACGAACAAGGACTGGTGGCCCAAGCAACTGCGCGTGGACCTGCTCAGCCAGCACTCGTCCAAGTCCAATCCGCTGGGCGAGACGTTCGACTACGCCAAGGCCTTCAACAGCCTCGACCTGCAGGCGCTGAAGCAGGACCTGCACGCGCTGATGACCGATTCGCAGGACTGGTGGCCGGCCGACTTCGGCCACTACGGCCCGTTGTTCATCCGCATGGCCTGGCATAGCGCCGGCACCTACCGCACCGGCGACGGCCGCGGCGGCGGCGGCCGTGGCCAGCAGCGTTTCGCCCCGCTCAACAGCTGGCCGGACAACGTGAGCCTGGACAAGGCGCGGCGCCTGCTGTGGCCGATCAAGCAGAAGTACGGCCAGGCCATCTCCTGGGCCGACCTGCTGATCCTCACCGGCAACGTCGCGCTGGAATCGATGGGCTTCAAGACCTTCGGTTTCGCCGGCGGCCGCGAAGACACCTGGGAGCCGGACCAGGACGTGTACTGGGGCCGCGAGGACAAGTGGCTGGGCGGCGACGAGCGCTACTCGCGCGGCTCGCCGGGCGTGGAGGAAGCGCACGGCGTGCTGGTCAAGGACGACGACAGCGAGGTGCGCCACAGCCGCGACCTGGAGAACCCGCTGGCCGCGGTGCAGATGGGCCTGATCTACGTCAACCCGGAAGGCCCGGACGGCAATCCCGATCCGCTGCTCGCCGCCAAGGACATCCGCGACACCTTCGCGCGCATGGCGATGAACGACGAGGAGACGGTGGCGCTGATCGCCGGCGGCCACACCTTCGGCAAGACCCACGGCGCCGGCCCGGCCGACCACGTCGGCGCCGAGCCGGAAGCCAGCGACCTGGGCGCGCAGGGCCTGGGCTGGCACAACAGCTTCGGCAGCGGCAAGGGCGGCGACACCATCACCAGCGGCCTGGAGGTCACCTGGACCACCACCCCGGCGCAGTGGAGCAACGATTTCTTCGAGCACCTGTTCAAGTTCGAGTGGGAACTGAGCAAGAGCCCGGCCGGCGCCCACCAGTGGGTGGCGAAGAACGCGCAGGCGCTGATCCCGGACGCGCACGATGCGTCGAAGAAGCACCTGCCGACCATGCTCACCACCGACCTGGCGCTGCGCTTCGACCCGGCCTACGCCGCGATCTCGCGCCGCTTCCTGGAGCACCCGGAACAGTTCGCCGACGCCTTCGCCCGCGCCTGGTTCAAGCTGACCCACCGCGACATGGGTCCGCGCGCGCGCTACCTCGGCCCGGACGTACCGGCCGAAGAACTGCTGTGGCAGGACCCGATCCCCGCGCTGGACCATCCCGTGGTCGATGCGCAGGACATCGCCGCGCTCAAGCGCAGCCTGCTCGACTCGGGCCTGAGCATCGCGCAACTGGTCTCGACCGCGTGGGCGGCGGCCTCCACCTTCCGCGGCTCGGACAAGCGCGGCGGCGCCAACGGCGCGCGCATCCGCCTGGCCCCGCAGAAGGACTGGGAAGCGAACCAGCCCGAGCAGCTGGCGCAGGTGCTGGCCACGCTGGAGCGGATCCAAGCGCAGTTCAATGGCGCCCAGAGCGGCGGCAAGAAGATCTCGCTGGCCGACCTGATCGTGCTCGGCGGCGCCGCGGCGGTCGAGCAGGCGGCGCACAACGCGGGACAGACGCTGACCGTGCCGTTCACGCCGGGGCGGATGGATGCCTCGCAGGAGCAGACCGACGTGGAGTCGTTCGCGGTGCTGGAGCCGGTGGCCGATGGCTTCCGCAACTACAGCAAGCGCCGCTACGCGGTGCCGGCCGAGGCGCTGCTGATCGACAAGGCGCAGCTGCTGACCCTGACCGCGCCGGAGATGACCGTGCTGGTCGGCGGGCTGCGCGTGCTCGGCGCCAATGTCGGCCAATCGGCGCATGGCGTGTTTACCGAGCGTCCCGGCACGCTGAGCAACGACTTCTTCGCCAACCTGCTGGACATGCGCATCGAGTGGAAGGCGACCTCGGAGTCCAAGGAACTGTACGCGGGCCGCGACCGCGCCACGGGCGAACAGAAGTGGACCGGCACGCGCGCGGACCTGGTGTTCGGCTCCAATTCGATCCTGCGCGCGCTGGCCGAGGTGTATGCCAGCGCCGATGCGCAGGAGAAGTTCGTGCGCGACTTCGTCGCCGCGTGGAGCAAGGTGATGGAGCTGGACCGCTTCGACCTGGCGGCGTGAAGCCGAGCGCCTGGCCGGTGCACCGGCCAGGCGGCCGATCGGTCGCGCCTGCCCGGATGATCCGGAGCAGGTGGCAGCCGCCGTTTCTGCATCACGCGACATCCGTGAAAACGCCCCGGCTCGCCGGGGCGTTTGCGTGTGCGCCATGGCATCGGTAGCGCGGCGGCGCGGCTGAAGCCGCTCCTGCAGGGATTTCCGGCGAAGCGGAAGCACGAGGGCTTTTGTGGGAGGGACTTCAGTCCCGACTGCAGGATGCCTGGTGAAGCGCCCCGCCCGGCGATCGCGACCGAGCGGCCGTGGCCACCGGAACTGCGTCCTCGAAAGCAACTGCGCCCAGCGCCTACAGCGCGTCCAGATCGCCCAGCGCGCGGATCAGGCGCCGTGCGCGCTTGTCCGGCTTGCCGTCGGGCGCCTGGTAGCCGTTGCGTTCGGCGCTGCGTTGCGCGCGTTGCTGCGCGCGCCGCTCGCGCGAGGCCTCGCTTTCCCGGTACAGCGTCTGCGCGACGCTGGCCGGGCCGCGGTCGTCGCTGAGCGCCAGCACCTGGATCTCGAACACTTCCTCGCCGCGCTCCACGCGCAACTGCTCGCCCACGCGCACCGCGCGCGAGGATTTCGGACGCTGCCCGGCCACGTCGACCTTGCCGGTCTCCACCGCCTGCTTGGCCACGCTGCGGGTCTTGAAGAAACGTGCGGCCCATAGCCAGACATCCAGCCGGACCGTACTCGGTTGCGCTAGCGGTTCATTCATCGTGCTTACGGAAATCACCTGCATGGATTGATCGTCGCGCCGCTCGCCGGACCACTGCAGCGGCTGTTGCGGATGGCAGCGTTGCCGGGCTGGCCGAGCGCCAGGCCGTCGGCGCGTTGCGGGGATCGCGCTGTCGTCCTCGCCGCCCAGGCATTCGGGCGCTCGCCAAGCCGCCCTTGGCATCGCCCCAGCGCGGTATCGGCGCAGCCGGCCCGTCCCAGCGCCAGCGCGCCGCATCCGATTTCCTGCAGATTGCGGCGCGATCGCGGCATTGCAAGTGGGTCCTGCGCCGACGCATCCATCCACCCGGTCATGCGTCTTCGCTGCAAGACCGGACGTTGGTATCGACGCATCCATTCTAGGACGTTCGCGGCCGCGCCACATCTGCCATGCGTCGCCTCCCCGGGGTCGCGTGCAGGTGCTAGTGTGCGCGGCTCCCCGCTCCGTCCCTGCAGGCATGCGATGGCCAAGCCCGCCACCCTCACCGAAGGCCCGATCGGCCGGCAGTTGCTGCTGTTCTCGCTGCCGATCCTGGCCGGCAACATCGCGCAGTCGCTGAACGGGTCGGTCAATGCGATCTGGGTCGGCCGCTACCTCGGCGAGGCGGCGCTGACCGCCGCGGCCAACGCCAACAGCATCATGTTCTTCCTGATCGGCTCGGTGTTCGGGATCGGCATGGCCGCCACCATCCTGATCGGCCAGGCGATGGGCCGCGGCGACGTGCCGCAGGCGCGGCGGGTGATGGGCACCAGCGCCACGTTCTTCATCGGCATCTCGGTGCTGATCGCGGCCGGCGGCTGGTGGCTGGCGCGGCACCTGCTGGCGGCGATGGGCACCCCGGCCGCGTCGCTGCCGCTGGCCGAGGCCTACCTGCGGGTGATCTTCCTGGCGATGCCGCTGCTGTACGCGTTCGCGTTCCTGTCCGCGGCGCTGCGCGGCGCCGGCGATTCGCGCACCCCGTTCCGCTTCCTGCTGCTGTCGGTGGTGCTGGACATCGGCTTCAATCCGCTGCTGCTGTTCGGGCTGGGGCCGTTCCCGAAGCTGGGCATCGCCGGCGCCGCCTGGGCCACGCTGATCGCGCAGGGCATCGCGCTGAGCGGGCTGCTGCTGTACCTGCGGCACAAGCGCCACGTGCTGTGGCTGGGCCGGCAGGATGCGCGGCTGTTCCGCATCGACCCGACCATCCTGCGCGCGCTGGTGGTCAAGGGCGTGCCGATGGGCCTGCAGATGGTGCTGATCTCGCTGGCGATGATCGTGATGATCTCGATGGTCAACGGCTACGGCACCGACACCTCCGCCGCCTACGGCGCCGCGCTGCAGCTGTGGACCTACCTGCAGATGCCGGCGATGGCGATCGGCGCGGCCTGCTCGTCGATGGCCGCGCAGAACGTCGGCGCGCAGCGCTGGGACCGGGTCGCGGCGACCGCGCGGCAGGGCGTGCTGTTCAACTTCCTGCTGACCGGCGCGCTGATCGCGCCGCTGATCCTGCTCGACCGCTGGACCCTGGCGCTGTTCCTGCCGCCGCACAGCGCGGCGCTGGAGATCGCGCGCCATCTCAACCACATCGCGGTGTGGTCGTTCCTGTTCTTCGGCGTGACCTTCGTGATTTCCGGCGTGGTCCGCGCCACCGGCGCGGTGATCCCGCCGCTGCTGATCCTGGCGCTGTCGCTGTGGGGCGTGCGCGTGCCGTTCGCGCACCTGCTGCAGCCGCAGTTCGGCGCCGACGCGGTGTGGTGGAGCTTCCCGACCAGCGCGACCTGCGCGATGCTGCTGTCGCTGGCCTATTACCGCTGGGGCAACTGGCGCAAGGCGCGCATGCTGGCGCAGCCGCGCCCGGAGGAAATGGCCCACCCCGCGGAAGTGCCGGGGCAGCCGCCGGCGCCGGTCGCCGACGTGGCGATCGCGCAGGATCCGGCGCGCTGAGCGCGGGTACTCGCGGTTCGGTCCGGGCGGTGTCGCCTCGTGGGTGCCTCTTCAGTTGCGGCAGGCCCTTTCGGTAAAGCCCGTCGCGACTGAAGTCGCTCCTGCAAAAGCCTGTGGCAACTGCGTGAGAACGCTCTCGCTTTGTCTCGGCCGACGCGGCATCGAGGGAACGCGGTGGGGGGCCGACGACGCCGAAGCCTGGCCGCACGGAGCGTCCACGGCTTCGCTCGGTCGCGGTTGAAACCGCTCCTACAGGAAGCTGACTGGGTGCACTGCAGGAGGGGCTTCAGCCCCGACCGGCATTTCCAGCCCACGCCATGCCCAGCGCAAGCCAGCGCGTTGGACGCAACGGCGCATCACTCCGAAATCGCAGTCATACCGCTCCACAAACGCAAACGGCCGCCCGAAGGCGGCCGTCGCGGCAGCGACCGGGGTCGCTGGGGGATTACTCGGCCTTGGCGGCGGCCGCAGCGGCCTGGCGCGCGACCTTGGCCTGCGCAGCGGCGGCCAGATCTTCCTTGATGCGGGCGGCCTTGCCTTCCAGGCCACGCAGGTAGTACAGCTTGCCGGCGCGGACCTTGCCGCGGCGCTTCACTTCGACCGAGTCGATGATGGCGCTGTGGGTCTGGAACACGCGCTCCACGCCGAAGCCGTGGGAGATCTTGCGCACGGTGAACGAGGAGTTCAGGCCGGCGTTCTTGGTGCCGATCACCACGCCTTCGTAGGCCTGCACGCGCTCGCGGTTGCCTTCCTTCACCTTGACGTTGACGACGACGGTGTCGCCCTGGTTGAACTCCGGCAGCTTGCGCTGGATCTGGGCGGCTTCGAAGTCGGCCAGGATGGTCTTGTTGAGCTTGCTCATGGTGGGCACCGCTTGTGTCTGGTGAGGTGGTCCGGCAGTCGCCGCACGGCGATTGCGCGATATACGATGGGCCAAGCACAGAGGGCTTGACCGGAAAGCCGGGCATTTTAACCCAGTCGCGACGCCGTGGCTAGGGCTTGGATGGATTTTCCTGCACGGGCGCCGGATCGGCTTGCAGGCCCTGGCGGAACTCCTCCAGCAGCCGCCGGTCGGCCTTGCTCAGCGCGGCCTCGTCCAGCAGTTCCGGACGCCGCAGCCAGGTCCGGCCCAGCGCCTGCATGCGCCGCCAGCGCGCGATCGCGGCATGGTTGCCGGAACGCAGGATGGCCGGCACCTCGCCCAGCGCGTGCTCGCGCGGGTGGGTGTAGTGCGGGCAGTCGAGCAGCCCGTCCGGGCCCTCGAAGCTGTCCTGGGCGGCGGACTCGGCATCGTTCAGCGCGCCCTCCTGCAGCCGGGTCACCGCATCGACCAGCACCGCCGCGGCCAGTTCGCCGCCGGACAGCACGTAGTCGCCGATCGAGATCTCCTCGTCCACCGCGGCGGCGACGAAGCGCTCGTCCACGCCCTCGTAGCGCCCGCACAGCAGCACCAGCCGCGGCAGCGCCGCCAGCTGGCGGGCCTTGGCCTGGGTCAGCGGCGCGCCCTGCGGGCTCAGGTAGATCACCGGCGCCGGCTGCGGGTCGGCGGCGCGTACCGCCTGCAGGCAGGCCTGCAGCGGCTCGATCATCATCACCATGCCCGGGCCGCCGCCGAACGGGCGGTCGTCCACCTTGCGGTAGCCGCCCGTGGCGTAGTCGCGCGGGTTCCAGCCGTGCAGGTCCAGCAGCGCGCGCTCCTGCGCGCGGCCGACCACGCCGAATGCGGCGCACTGGGCGACGAATTCGGGGAACAGGCTGATGACGTCGATGCGCATGAGGCGGGGATTGGGGAGTCGGGATTGGGGATTGGTTGGAGCAACGGCCACGGCAGGCGCATGCGCGCCCGCCTTGCTCAGAACTCGGGGTCCCAGTCGACCACGATCAGGTTGGCGTCGAAATCCACCGACTTGACGTAGTCCGGCTGCACGAACGGCAGCAGCCGCTCGCGGTCGCCGCGCACCACCAGCACGTCGTTGGCGCCGTTGGAGAACAGGTGCGAGACCTGCCCCAGGGCCACGCCGTCGACGGTGCGCACGTCCAGGCCTTCCAGGTCCACCCAGTAGTATTCGTCGGGCTTGGGCGGCGGCAGGGTGTCGCGCGCCACGTAGATCTCGGTGCCGCGCAGCGCCTCGACCGCATCGCGATCGGTGACGTCGGGCAAGGTGACCACCAGGTGCTTGCTGGATTCGCGGCCGCGCACGCCGCTGAGGGTGCTTTCGCTGCCGTCGGGCTTGCGCACGATCCAGGGCTGGTAGCGAAAAATGGCGAGGCGCGGCTCGGTCCACGACTCGAGCTTGGCCTCGCCACGTACGCCGAAGGCGCCCAGGATCCTGCCCAGCAGGATACGGCGCTGGCTGTCTTTCATGAGTGCAAAAACCGAAGGGCCGCGCCAGGCGCGGCCCGCAGGATCAGGCCGCGGCGACCTGGGCCTTGGTCGCTTCCTTGTACAGGTTGCGCACCTTGTCGGTCAGCTGCGCGCCGTTGGAGACCCAATGGTCCACGCGCGGCAGGTCGAGCACGATGCGCGGCTCGGCGCCCTGCGCGACCGGGTTGTAGTAGCCCAGGCGCTCGATGTTGCGGCCGTCGCGCGCGCTGCGCACGTCGGTGACGATGATGTGGTAGAAGGGGCGCTTCTTGGCGCCGCCACGGGTAAGGCGAATCTTGACCATGGTGAGTTTTCCGGTGTTGCCCAGTCGCCAGGATGGCGCGGTGAACTGCCGATTATAGCCGGCGCCCGGAACGCTGCCAAGTCGCCCCCGGCTCCGTCAGATCGCTTGCCAGGGCTGGGTCTCGACCGCGTCGTTCAGCATCCGCAACAGCTCCGTGGCCGGCCCCAGCGCCTGCCCGTCCACCGCGGCGATGGCCTGCTGGCCGCGCGCATTGCAGGCGAAGACCGCGGCGAACCCGGCCAGTTCGCGCACATGCAGCGGCCGCACCTGCTGGGCCACGCCGAGCGCGGCCAGCCCGGCCTGCAGCAACCGCTCCTGGGTGCCGCGCAAGGCCGGCGCCTGCGGCCAGACCACGCCCTGCCCGTCCCAGGCGCCGAGGTTCCAGATCGAACCCTCGGCGACCAGGCCCTGCGCATCCACGAACAGCGCATCGTCGAAGCCGGCCTGCAGCGCCAGCCGGCGCTGGTGGAACAGGGCGAAGGTGCCGGCGTGCTTGATCTGCGGCAGCTCGCGCGCGAACGCCACGCTGCGCACCCGCAGCGGCGCGGCGTCCGGCTGTGCGGGCGCGGCCAGCGATACCAGCAGCTCCGGCGTACAGGTCGCATCGGCGCGGCGGAAGTCGAAGTCGCGGGCGAACACGCTGGCACGCAGCGCCGCATCGGCGCTGCCGAACGCGGCCAGCGCCGCGCGCAACTCGGCGCGGATCCGATCGGCCGGCAGTTCGGTGCCGAACAGCGTGCGCGTGGCCGCGTCGAGCCGCTGCAGGTGCAGGTCGAAGCCGCGCACCGCGCCGGCGCGCACCTGCATCGTGCTGAAGTGGCCGTAGTTGACCAGCGCCGGCGCGGCCAGCGCGTCCGCTGTCGCCGGGCGCCCGTTGCAGAACAGCTGTGGGTTCACAGCAGCGCCTGCGCCTGATCCCACCAGGTGTCGAGCAGCGTCGCCGCCGGCTGCGCCGGCGCCATCCACGCCGACTGCCCGGCCCAGGCCTGCATCGCCGCGAGCCGGTCGTCGCGGACCGCGGCCTGGCGCATCGGCGCGGTCAACCCGCGCTGGACCGGGTACGGCCGCGGCGGCGGCGCCGTGGCGGCGGCCGCGGCGCGCACGTAGTCGGTAGCCAGCGCACGGCCGAGGCGGCCGGAGAACGCGCGCGTCACCATGGTCTGCTCCGGTTCGGCCTGCGCCAGCGCCGCGGCCCAGGCCGGCGCCAGCGCCGCCTCCGGCGTGCGCAGGAACGCGGTGCCGATCTGCACCGCGCTGGCGCCCAGGGTCAGCGCGGCGGCGATGCCGCGGCCATCGCCGATGCCGCCGGCGGCGATCACCGGCACATCGAGGCGGTCGGCCAGGCGCGGCAGCAGCGCGAACAGTCCGGTCAGTTGCCGCTCGGCACGGGAAGCATCGAACGCGCCGCGGTGACCGCCGGCCTCCGCCCCCTGCGCGACCACCGCGTCGGCCCCGGCGGCCTGCGCCGCCAAGGCCTCGTCCAGCGTGGTGGCGCAGGCGAACCAGGCGATGCCGGCCTGCTTCAGCCGCGCGACGAAGGCGGGCGGGAACAGGCCCATGATCGAGGACGCCACCGCCGGGCGCGCGTCCAGCAGCGCGGCGCATTGCGCGCCGAAATCGGCCGGACCGGCATCGCCGGCGGCAGCCTCGACCGGCGGACCCCACTGCGCGAGGAAGTCGCGGGTGGCGGCTTCGGCGGCGGCGTCGCGCAGCGGCAGCGGATCGGGCACCCACAGGTTGACCTGCGCCGGACCGGAACTGCCCTGCCGGAACGCGTCCATCCAGTTGCCGATGTCCGCCGCCGGCGACAGCACCGCGCCCATCGCGCCCATGCCGCCGGCCTGCGCGACCGCCACCGACAACGGCACCGGGCAGGCGCCGGCCATCGGCGCCAGCAGGATCGGCGTGCGCAGGCCGAAGCGCGCGCAGAAGGCGGTCACGCGGTGTTGCAGCGAATCGTTCATGGCAGGCAGATGCCGCGGTCGCGGCGTGTCGGAGGATGCAGCAGATGATATCGCCGGCGTCCGCGCAGTGGTCGCGCGGTGCGGCAGGGGCAGGAACGACGACGGGGCGAGACGGCCTCCGGATGAAGAGCGAGGTGGCGTGGCCGCCTGTCCTCTTTCGCCGCTGCATGCTTGATGAAGCGCCTTGGTCCGCCCCCTCGCCTGGCTGGGCTGGGTGGCTTCGCTCAGTACCCTCGCACTGGCCTTCCATGATGGCGGGGTGGCTTCGCCCCGTACCCTCGTCCTGGCGTTCCATAAATGGCTGGGTGGCTTCGCCCCGTACCCTCACCCCAACCCCTCTCCCGGGGGGAGAGGGGCTTCAGCGTGCGGCGCCTCTTTCTGGGGCGCCGTTGCGTGGCTCAGCGGAACGGCAGGCCGCCGCGGCCGCCCATGCCGCCCATCATGCCCTTCATGCCGCGCATCAGCCCCTTCATGCCGCCGCCGGCCATCTTGGACATCATCTTTTCCATCTGCTGGAACTGCTTCATCAGCTTGTTGACGTCGGCCGGCTGGGTGCCGGAACCGCGCGCGATGCGGGCGCGGCGCGAGCCGTTGAGCAGGGTCGGGTTGCGCCGCTCCTTCTTGGTCATCGAGCCGATGATCGCGATCATCCGCGGCACGTCCTTGTTGCCGGCGACCTGCTGCTTGAGGTGCTCGGGGATCTGGCCCATGCCCGGCAGCTTGTCCATCAGCCCGGACAGGCCACCCATGTTCTGCATCTGCTCGAGCTGGTCGCGCATGTCGTTGAGGTCGAACTTCTTGCCCTTGGCGACCTTCTCGGCGAGCTTCTGCGCCTTGTCCTTGTCGACCTGGTGCTCGACCTGCTCGACCAGCGACAGCACGTCGCCCATGTCCAGGATGCGGCTGGCCAGGCGGTCGGGATGGAACACGTCCAGGCCGTCGGGCTTCTCGCCCACGCCGATGAACTTGATCGGCTTGCCGGTGATGTAGCGCACGCTCAGCGCGGCGCCGCCGCGGGCGTCGCCGTCGGTCTTGGTCAGCACCACGCCGGTCAGCGGCAGCGCCTCGCTGAACGCCTTGGCGGTGTTGGCCGCGTCCTGGCCGGTCATCGCATCGACCACGAACAGGGTCTCGGCCGGATTGATCGCGGCGTGCAGCGCCTTGATCTCGGTCATCATCGCCGCGTCGATGGCCAGGCGGCCGGCGGTATCGACCAGCAGCACGTCGACGAAGGACTTGCGCGCGTCGGCGATCGCGGCGCGGACGATGTCCACCGGCTGCTGCGAGGCCTCGGACGGGAAGAACAGCACCCCGACCTGCTCGGCCAGGGTCTTGAGCTGCTCGATCGCGGCCGGGCGGTAGACGTCGGCCGAGACCACCATCACCTTCTTCTTGCGCTTTTCCTTCAGGTACTTGGCCAGCTTGCCGACCGTGGTGGTCTTGCCCGCGCCCTGCAGGCCGGCCATCAGCACGATCGCCGGCGCCGGCACGTTGAGGTTGAGGTCGCTGGCCGCCGAGCCCATCACCGTGGTCAGCTCGTCGCGCACGACCTTGATCAGCGCCTGGCCCGGGGTCAGGCTCTTGAGCACCTCCTGGCCGACCGCGCGCACCTTGATGCGCTCGATCAGGGCCTGCACCACCGGCAGCGCGACGTCGGCCTCGAGCAGCGCGATGCGAACCTCGCGGGTGGCTTCGCGGATGTTCTCCTCGGTCAGGCGGCCGCGCCCGCGCAGGCGCTGCATGGTGCCGGAGAGGCGTTGGGTGAGGGATTCGAACATGCGGGCGGGTCGCAGACGGGAAACGGTCGTCGATTATAGCCGCGCCGGCCGGCGATCCCGGAGACGCCCGCGGCGCGCGGCCGGCACCGCCGCGGCAGGCTTGCCGCCGACGCCGCCTGGGCCGCCACCACCAGCGCAGGCCCGATATGCGAAACTGGCGCGATGCTCAGCGTGCTCCTCGCCACCGTGCTGTACCTCGCCGCCACCGGCCTGCTGGTGGGCTCGGTGGTGCGCGACCGGGTCGAGCGCAGCCGCGGCTGGCTGTGGGCGGCGCTGCCGGCGGTGGCGCTGCATGCGGCCTACCACGTGCAGGTGGCGCTGCACACCGCCGGCGGGCCGGACATGCATTTCTTCGCCGCGTTGTCGCTGGTCAGCCTGGGCATGGCGCTGATGACCGCGCTGGTGGGCGCCAGCGGGCGCATGGCGGCGCTGGGCGTGGTGGTGTTCCCGCTGTCGGCCGTGCTGCTGCTGGCCTACCACTCGCACGGCCACGAGCCGGCGCCGGTGCTGGACTGGCGGCTGCAGCTGCACGCGTGGATGGCGCTGCTGGCCTACGCCACGCTGGGCATCGCCGCGCTGCTGGCGGTGATGCTGTGGCTGCAGGAACGCGCGCTGCGCCGTCGCGACTTCCATCCGTGGCTGCGCGCGCTGCCGCCGCTGACCGCGCTGGAGACACTGCTGTTCCGCACCATCGTGGTCGGCTTCATCCTGCTGACCCTGACCCTGCTGACCGGTGTGCTGTTCGTACAGGATTTCCTGGCGCAGCGGCTGGTGCAGAAGACCGTGCTCAGCGTGCTGTCGTGGATCGTGTTCGGCGCGCTGCTGTTCGGCCGCTGGCGCTACGGCTGGCGCGGCATCAAGGCGGTGCACTGGACGCTGGCGGCGATGCTGTTGCTGCTGCTGGCGTTCTTCGGCAGCAAGTTCGTCATCGAACTGGTGCTCGGCCACCCGCAGTAACCGCCGCGGCTCGGCATTCGGGATCTCAACGCACCCCGCCCTGTAGGAGCGGCTTCAGCCGCGACAGATAGTTCGGCAACCGAAATTCCCTCGGCGCCGGCGTCGCGCCTGAAGCCGCTCCTACAGGAGTCCAACACCTGCCGGCAGCGTGGACGGGACGCCTCAATCGGCCAATGCGGCCTCGACCTCATCCCAACCAGCGCCTGCGCCGACCTCGGCGAAGCGGTATTCGATGCGGTGCCGGTAGACTTGGCCGGGACGCAGGATGGTATCGGGAAAGCCCGGCTGGTTCGGCGCATCCGGATAGCCCTGCGGCTCCAGGCACACGCCGCGGCCAAGGCCCGGATGCTGGCGGTCCAGCCAGTGCCCTTCGTACAGCTGCAGCGCGGGCATCGCACTGGCGATGCGCATGGCCACGCCGCTGTGCGGCGAATACAGCACCGCGCTGCAGTCGCGCGTCTGCGCCAGCACCAGGCAATGGTCGTAGCCGCCGCTCAGGCGCAGCTGCGGATCGGCGGCGATGTCCTTGTCGGCGATCGCGCGCGGGCTGCGGAAATCGAACGGCGTGCCGGCCACGTCGGCGATCTCGCCGCTCGGCAGCAGCGCCGCATCGGCCACCGGCAGGTAGCGGTCGGCCGGCACCCGCAGCCACTGCGCCGCGGCGGCCACGCCGGCATCGCCGGCCAGGTTGAAGTACGGATGATGGGTGAGATTGAGCGGGGTCGGCGCATCGCTGTGCGCGGCGAACTGCAGCTCCAGGGTGCGGCCATGCACGCTGAACTCGGCGCCGACCTGCACGTTGCCCGGATAGCCTTCCTCGCCGGCCGGCGAGTCGTAGCGCAGCTGCAGGTGGCGCTCGGACTGCGCCTGCACGGTCCACACCCGGCGCCCGAATCCGAGCGCGCCGCCATGCAGATGATTGTCGCCCTCGTTGGCCGCGACCGCGTAGCGTTGTCCGTCCAGCTCGAAGGCCGCGCCGGCGATGCGATTGCCGAAGCGGCCGACCAGCACGCCGAGATAGGCCGGGTCGTGCAGGTACGCGTCCAGCGTCGGCAGGCCGAGCACCAGTTCGGTGCGGCCGCGCGCGGTGTCCAGGCTCAGGCTGCGCAGCAGGCCGCCATAGGTCAGCAGTTCCGCGCGCAGGCCCGCGCCGCTGTCCAGGACCAGGCGTTGGATGGCGGTACCGTCGGGAAGCTGGCCGAAGATCGATGACATGCGGGGGTCCTGGTTGGGTGGGCGCGCGTTCCACGCGTGCCGCGCAGCATAACCAGCGCGGCCGGTCGCAAGCCATCGCCGCGCGACGACGCGGCCGCCCGCGCAGCGACATCGCGATCCCGATGCGGCGCGGAACGTGCGGCCCAACACAAACACCGACATCTGCGGCATCGCATCATTGCAATCCCCATATCGATGCGCCGATTTAAATCATTGGTCGGCCATGCGTCGCTCGCCTATCCTCGGGTCGCGCACCGGGGAGCGCATCGGTATCGCGCGGCAACGCACGACGTCGCATCGCCGCAGCAGCCATGCGAATCGGCTATAGCAGCGAGGATTTACGTCATTGGTCGCACTGCGCCGGCCTGCCTATGCTCGAACCGCGGCCGCAGGACCTGCAGCCGGACGCCTGTCGTGCCGCCGCACCATCACCGGTCACAAGGACTGCGATCTGCACCGATACCGCCACCATGCCGTGCCCTGCCAGCCGCCACTGCCGCGGTGCGCCGCGCGTGCGCCAGGCCCCGTCGTCGCATCGCATGCGCCGCGCGCGGCCAGTGCCGTTGCTCACCGACGCGGCATGCGTGCACGCAACCGCCGTCCCACCCACTTAGGAGACCCACGATGCTCTCGACCCGCTCACTGAAGAACGCCGCGCTGCGCTGGCGGCGACGCCTGCCGCTGGCCGTCGCGGTGGCCGCGCTGACCTTCGGCGCCGGCCTGGCGCAGGCCGCCGACGTCCAGGTGCGCGGCACGCTGCATGCCGACCAGCCCGGCGCGCAGGTCTCGCGCAACCTGTTCGGCCAGTTCGCCGAGCATCTGGGCAACGGCATCTACGGCGGCGTGTGGGTCGGGCCGGACTCGAAGATCCCCAATACCCGCGGCTACCGCAACGACGTGGTCGCGGCGCTGAAGGCGCTGGAGGTGCCCAACATCCGCTGGCCCGGCGGCTGCTTCGCCGACGAATACCACTGGCGCGACGGCATCGGCCCGCGCGCCAAGCGCCCGACCAGCATCAACACCCACTGGGGCGGCGTCGAGGAACCCAACAGCTTCGGCACCCACGAGTTCATGGACTTCACCGAGCTGGTCGGCACCCAGGCCTATGTGGCCGGCAACGTCGGCGACGCCGCGCCGGACGAGATGGCGCAATGGGTCGAGTACATGACCGCGCCGACCAAGTCGACGCTGGCCAACCAGCGCCGCGGCAACGGCCGCGACGCGCCGTGGAATGTGCCGTACTTCGGCGTCGGCAACGAGCTGTGGGGCTGCGGCGGCAACATGCGCGCGGAATACGCCGCCGACGTGTATCGCCGCTACCAGACCTTCGTCAAGGCGCCGGCCGACCAGAAGATCATGAAGATCGCGCCCGGCCCCAGCGATGCCGACTACCACTGGACCGAAGTGATGATGCGCGAGGCCACCAAGTACATGGACGGGCTGAGCATGCACTACTACACCATCCCCGGCGGCTGGCCGCCGCGCGCGTCCTCCACCGATTTCGACGAGACCGCGTGGATCGAGACGCTGTCGCGCACGCTGCTGATGGACGAGCTGATCAGCAAGCACAGCGCGATCATGGACAAGTACGACCCGGGCAAGAAGGTGGCGCTGGTGGTCGACGAATGGGGCACCTGGTACAGCGGCCTGCCCAACGTCAATCCCGGCTTCCTGCGCCAGCAGAACACGCTGCGCGACGCGCTGGTGGCCTCGCTCAACCTGGACATCTTCGTGCAGCACGCCGAGCGCGTGCGCATGGCCAACATCGCGCAGATGATCAACGTGCTGCAGGCGATGATCCTCACCGACGGCGACAGGATGCTGCTGACCCCGACCTACCACGTGTTCGCGATGTACAAGCCGTACCAGGACGCGACCGCGCTGCCGCTGCAGATCAAGACGCCGGACTACAAGCACGGCGAGTACACGGTGCCGTCGGTGCACGGTTCGGCGGTCAAGGCCAAGGACGGCCACGTCTACGTGGCGCTGACCAACCTGGACCCGAACCGCGCCGCGCAGGTGGTGGTGAGCGTGGACGGCGTGCAGGCCAGTGGCGTCAGCGGGCAGATCCTGACCGCGCCGGCGATCACCGCGCTCAACACCTTCGAGCAGCCGCGCACGGTGCAGCCGGCGACGTTCGGCGGCGCCAGCCTGCAGGGCGGCACGCTGACCGTGGCGCTGCCGGCCAAGGCGATCGTGATGCTGAAACTGCACTAGTCGCGGACGCCTTCGCGCCTACCCTCCCGCTGCAGGGCGCGGGCAGGTCGTCCGAACCGCGCTGGCGCAGGCCGGCGCGGTTTTTTTATGCTTGGCGTTTACTCCTGCGAGTCGGACAGCCGCGCGAACAGCGATTCGCCGGCCGGCGAGATCAGGTCGCTGACCGCCCAGCAGCCGTTGCCGCGGCGCTGCAGTTCGATCTTGACCGAGCCCGCGCCACCGAGCGCCAGCCGATAGTCCATGCGCACCTCCAGCACGGTGGCGAGGGACCCGCCGGACACCAGGGTGAAGCGTGGCGCGCCCTCGATGGCGCCCTCCGCATCGGTCCACGGGTCGTAGCCCAGGCGGCAGTCGCCTTTGCGCTTGGTACAGCCAAGTCCCGTCTCGACCGCATGGGCGAAGGGCGGCGTCAGCAACCCATCCAGGTTCTGCGGCCGCCGGTAGAAATCGCGCGCCTGGTACAGCCGCTGGGCCACCTGCAACGGCGTCGCGCACGGCGGCGCCTGCGCCGCGGCGAGCGCAGGCAGGAAGGCGAGGATGGCAACGAATCGACGCATGCGCGGCTCCAGTGTCGGGGGCGCCTATGAAGCCCGGATCGCGGCGCGCGCGCAAGCGCCAGGCAAAAAAAAGAGGAGCCGGCGAACCGGCTCCTCGACCTCGTGCAGTGCCTGCGGCAGGCGGCGGGCTACGCCGCCCTGACCGCCTCGTAGCCGTCGAAGCGCATGCTCGCCGAGCCGCGTCCCTGGGTCAGCGAACGCAACGCGGTGGCATAGGCCTGCAGTTGCGCCAGCGGCGCGTGCGCGACCACGTCCGCGCGCGTGCCGTGCTCCTGGATCGCCACGACGCGCCCGTCGCGCCGCTGCAGGTCGCCGAGCACGTCGCCGACGCTGGCCGCCGGGGTGTCGATCGCCAGCGCCATCACCGGCTCCAGCAGCACCGTGCCGGCCTGCGCCAGCGCCGCCTTGACCGCTTCCGACGCCGCGCGCTGGAACGCCATGTCCGACGAATCCACCGCGTGCGCCTGGCCATCGACCAACGCCACCTCCACCCCGACCACCGGGTAGCCGCGCGGGCCTTGCGCCAATGCCGCGCGCACGCCCTTCTCGGTCGCGGCGACGAAGGCCTTCGGCACCACGCCGCCGCGGCTGCGGTCGGTGAAGGTGACCTCGCCGTCCGCGCGCGGCACGATGTCCAGCACCACCTGCGCGAACTGGCCATGGCCGCCGTTCTGCTTGGACAGCCGCCCGGCCACGCCCAGCGCCGCGGCGCGCAGCGTTTCCTGGTAGGCCACGCGCGGCGCGCCGGTGCGCACCTGCACGTGCCACTCGCTGCGCAGGCGCTCCACCGTCACCTCCAGGTGCAGCTCGCCCATGCCCCAGACCAGGGTCTCGCCGGTCTCGGCATCGCTGTCCACGCGCAGCGAGGGATCTTCCTGCGCCAGCCGCGCCAGTCCCTGCCCCATCCGCACCAGTTCCGCGGCATTGGCCGCGCCCAGGCGCCACGCCAGCACCGGCGGCTGCGTGCGGATGCTTTCCAGCACCCAACGCTGCTCGCCGTCGCTGAGCGTCTCGCCGCTGGCCGCGTCCTTCCAGCCGAGGATGGCGACGATCTCGCCGGCACAGGCCTGCGCCACGTCGTGGGTGCGTTGCGCCTGCACCACCGCCAGCCGCCCGACCCGGCGCAGGCGCCGCGCCTGCGACGTCCACACCGTGTCGCCGACGCGCAAGGTGCCCGCATACACGCGCACGAAGGCCAGCGGTCCCTGCGCGGTATGCGCGACCTTGAACACCAGCGCCGCCAGCGCGGCGGACGGGTCAGGCGCCAGTTGCACGGCATGAGCGCCGCTGGCGTCATCGGCGTCGCGCGTCGCCGCCACCGGCGGGCGGTCCAGCGGCGACGGCAGCCAGTCGACGATCGCGTCCAGCAATGGCTCGATGCCCTTGCCCTTGAACGCCGAGCCGGCCAGCACCGGCACGCCGGCACCGGCCAGGGTGGCGCGGCGCAATGCGGCGCGCAGCGCGTCGTCGTCGATCGCACGCTCTTCCAGATAGGCCTGGGCCAGCGCGTCGTCGTGCTCGGCCACCGCGGCGATCAGCTGCTCGCGCGCCGCGGCGAACGCGGCGCTGTCGTCTGCGCTCCATGCGCGTACGCTCAGGCGCCCGTCGCCGTCCCACGCCAGCACGCGGCGGCCGACCAGGTCGACCCAGCCGTCGAAGCCGGAATCGCCCGGCAGCGGCACGCCGACCGCCCACACCGTGGCGTCGAGCTTGCTGCGCAGCTGCGCCAGCACGCCCTCGAACGAGGCGCCGGCGCGGTCCATCTTGTTGACGAACGCGAGCAGCGGCACGCCGTGCCGGCGCGCCTGGCGCCACACGGTTTCCGATTGCGGCTGCACGCCATCGACCGCGGAGAACACCGCGACCGCGCCGTCGAGCACGCGCAGCGAGCGTTCCACCTCGATCGCGAAATCGATGTGCCCGGGGGTGTCGATCAGGGTGAGCCGATGCGCCGGCTGCCCGCGCGCGGACCATTGCGCCTGCACCGCGGCCGCGCCGATGGTGATGCCGCGGGCGCGTTCGATGTCGGAGAAGTCGGTGGTGGCGGCGCCGTCGTGGACTTCGCCGACGCGATGGATCGCGCCGGTCGCCCACAACAGGCGTTCGGTGAGGGTGGTCTTGCCGGCGTCGATGTGGGCGATGATGCCGAGGTTGCGCCAGCGGGAAAGGGTTTGGGTGTTCATAGAATGGGCTCCAGCGCCAACATGGGGAGGCCGCATGCCCCGGTTGGCGACTGGGCATGCGGCTAGGTTTCGGGTTCGGCTGCGTGGTGCATGGCACGTTCTCCTTCGCGTCTCGGAAGTGGGAAAGCTGGAAAAAAGGCAATAAAAAAGCACCCATCGGGTGCTCGTCTGCGGCGGATCGGCGGCGGCGGAGCGCTACGGCTCGGCTCGGTCCATCCCGTCAGGCAGGCGCACCCGGCCCGCGCTGAAGCGCAGGGCGTGGTTCGGCAATATCAGCAGCGGTGCGTGCGGCATGGGATGGCGGGCGATACGGTGGACAAGGGCGCAAGTCTGGACCTGCGCCGCAGGCGGGTCAATGCATTCGACGCCACGCCGCTGGAACAGTCCGGCGCGGCGCGTGCAACGACGCGACAGGTCTGCGCGCCGGTGTTGTCGCCGTGCGCGTCGGGCGGCCCATGGTCGGCCAGCTGCGGCTGGTAGCCGGCGTCGGTCGGGAACGACAGCATGTGGATGCCCGTCGCCCGCCTTTGCCCGCACCGCGCTGCACCCGGCGAGGGCGGCGACCGACGCGGACCGGAAGAGTTTTCGGACCCTTGCTTCCCGTCTTGGCAGAAAATGAAGGAAGATCGACCTTTAAGCCAAGCGTGAATCCCGAGAGAGTGGGATCCCAACCACATCGGATTTCACCATGTCGCAAAGTCCCCGTCTCCGCTCCCGCATCGCCGTTCTCACCGTCGCCGGCCTCTTCGCTGTCTGTGGGTCGATCGCCGCCGCCGGCTCTGCGGCGGCACCGCAGCCACGGAATACTCAGGTTACGGGCTTGCCGATCATCCACGTCCGCAAGCATCCGGACGTGCTCCCCGTGGTGGTGGTGGTCGCCCAGGACAAGGCCGTGCTGTCGGATTTCGTCGTGCCATACGGCGTCCTGGCGCAATCCGGCGCGGCAAACGTGATCGCCCTGAACATGACGGACCGCCCGTTGAAGGCTGGCCCGCTCACGCTGTTACCCGACATGACCGTCGCCGCGTTCGACAAGGCCTACCCCGATGGTGCCGACTATGTGATCGTCCCGGCGACGGCGGACAAGCATGCCGAGGAAACGACCTGGTTGCGGGCGCAACGCGCGCACGGCGCAGCGCTGGTGTCGATTTGCGACGGGGTCGAGCTGCTGGCGGAGATCGGCGCGCTCGACGGTCGCCGCGCCACGGGCCACTGGGCCTCGCTGCGCGATCGTCGCAAGCATTATCCGCAGGTCGCCTGGCTGACGAACCTGCGCTATGTGGCCGACGGCGATGTCGCCTCGAGCGCCGGGGTCTCTGCCGCGCTGCCGATCAGCCTCGCACTGGTCGAGACGATCGCCGGGACGCAAGCGGCGCGCGCGACCGCCGAGCGCCTGGGCGTTGCGTCATGGGAAGCCGCGCACGACAGCGACATGTTCAAGGTTCTCCCGACGGACCAGGCCACGCACCGCGCCAACATGCGCGTCGAGCGCGAAGACGTGGTGGCGCTGGAGGTGCGGGACGGCGACGACGAGGTGGCGTTGTCGCTGCACGCCGAAGCATGGTCGCGCACGATGCGCAACGAAGTCCGCATTGTCTCCGACACGGCCGGTCCGGTACGGCTGCGCGGCGGCCTGCGCGTGCTGACCCAGGCGGCTGCGTCCCCGACTGCGGACGTGCGCATCGCATTGGCCGCGGCCGCCCCTGCCGGCACGGCGCTCCCTGCCGCTTTCGATATGATCGCCCAGCGTTACGGCAGCGGCACCGCACGCCTGTCCGCGCTTGCCATGGAATACCCGTGGGGCGACCTGAAGGCGGCACGGTGACATGCGCGCTTCCCTCTCTCGGCGTTATCCAGTCCGGGGCACATGGTGGTCACCTGCCGCGATCGGACAATAGCCCATGACGTCTTTGCCAGCGCAGCGTGTTCCAGCTTCCCTAAACGGAAAGCCGATCGGCATCGAGCACGTGGGGCAGCCGCAAGGACCGCTGCGGGTGGTGCTTCTCGCCTACGACGGGATGAACCTGCTTGACCTCGCTGGTCCGTTGCAGGCGCTGGCCACGGCCAACCGGAGCGCAGAATCGGGGGCGCCGGCACGATATGACACGATCGTGGCATCGGAAAACGGCGGCCCGATTGTCACCGGGTCGGGCTTGCCCGTGGTCACCGTCCCGGTCTCCGCGCTGGCGAACGTCGCGATCGACACGCTGATCGCCCCGGGCGGCTGTCCGGGCGAGGAGTTCGAGGTCACGCCCGCCTTGCGCGATTTCATTGCCGCGCGCGCCGGGTCGGTGCGCAGGCTCTGTTCCGTCTGTACGGGCGCATTCCTTCTGGCAGCCGCCGGCCAGCTCGATGGCCGGCGCGTGGCAACGCACTGGGCCTGGCTCGACAAATTGAAGCGCAGGCATCCGGAACTGGAGGTCGATCCGGACAGCATCTTCATCCGGGACGGCAATCTGTGGACCTCGGCCGGGGTGAGTTCGGGAATCGATCTCGCATTGGCGCTGATAGAGCAGGATCATGGCCCGCGCGTCGCGATCGACGCTGCCAGACACCTGGTGGTCTTCATGAAGCGCGCAGGCGGGCAATCGCAGTTCAGCGTGCCGTTGGCGGCGCAGACGCGGGATCATGCCTTCGTCGAGCTGCACGCGTGGATGGCGGCGAATCTGGGCGCGGACCTGTCGGTCCCGCAGCTCGCCGAGCGCGCGCACATGGCGCCGCGAACCTTCGCGCGCATTTATGCTGCGAAGGTGGGACGCACGCCTGCCAAGACGGTCGAGTTGATGCGGCTCGAGGCGGCGTGCCGTGCGCTGGAGGAAACCGGGCTGCCCTTGAAGAGCATCGCCTTGCAAGTGGGCTATGGCGACGAACAGAAGCTGCGACGCGCGTTTCGACGCCAGTTCGGCACCAATCCAGGCACGCATCGCTCGCGCTTCTCAACGCACCTCGCAGGGACCGACGCGGAGGGAACGCGGCAGCCTTGAGGAACGATGAGAGCAAGCACGAACGTCTGAAAGACGGCAGACGCCTGCCGGCGCGCGTCAGGCGGCCCAGATCTCGCCGAACACCCGGTCGAAGTTCAGCCCCAGCACCTTCTCGGTCACCCGCGCGCTGTAGCCGTGGCGCAGCAGGCCGTCGGCCACGCGTTCGAGCTTGCGCACGCTGTTGACGTCGGGCAGGTACGGCGGGCGGTTCTCGCCGGGCGCGCCGACGCCATCGCGACGGCGCTGCTGCATCTCCTCGTCCATCTCGCGGATGTCCTGCTCGGTGACCGGGAAGAACATCGAATCGGTGCCGATGCCGACGTGGTCCTCGCCGCACACGTCCAGCGCATGCAGCATGTGCCGCAGATAATCGGCCAGTTGCGGCTGGCGGCTGTCCTCGGTCAGGAACGGCAGCATGTAGATGCCCATCACCCCGCCCTTGTCGGCCAGCGCGCGCATGTCGCGATCCTGCTTGTTGCGCGGATGCGCGAACACCGCGCTGCAGCCGGCATGGGTGAAGACCGCCGGCCGCTGCGACAGCGCAATGCCCTCGCGCGTGGTCTGCGCATTGGCATGGCTCAGGTCCAGCGCCACGCCGAGCCGGTTCATCCGCGCGATCGCCTCGCGCCCGAGCGCGGTCACGCCGCCGGCGTCGCCGTCCAGGCAACCGGTGCCGAACGGCGAGGCATGGTTGTAGGACAGCTGCATCACGCGCACGCCGAGCTGGCGGAACAGGTCGATGCGTTCGGGCTTGTCCTCCAGCATCGCGGCCGCTTCGAAGGAGAAGATCAGCGCGATCCGGCCTTCGCGCCTGGCCCGCTGCAGGTCGTCGTGCTGCAGCACTTTCAGGAAGTGCTGCGGATAGTTCTCGACCAGCGCCTGCGCGGCGGCGATGTCCTTCACCGCCGCCTCGAAGTCGCCATCGGCGCCGCCCAGCGTGGTCTTCAGCGCGGTCACGCCGGAATCGCGCAACTGGCGCAGCTGCGCATCGCTGTCGCCGTCGGCGGCCAATTGGCCGATCGAGGCCAGGGTGTTGGCGTCGAGCACCAGGGCGTGCCGGTACAGCGCCTCGGCATCGGCTGCGCCCGCAGCATTTTTGGCCACGTCCTTCGCGGCGGGTACCGTGGCGCCGCGCGCCGTGGCCGTGCCGGGCAGCAGCCCCGCCAGCAGCGCACTGCCGGACAGGCCCAGCCATTGCCGCCGGGTCCATGCTTCGCTCATCGCTTTCTCCTGCCGCAACCAAGTGGTGGCGCGCTGCCTGGCCGGCATGGCCGGGCGCGCCGGCACGCATAGCACTGCATCCGGCGCGCGGCGGTCAGTGCCGAAAGTACTGCCGCCGCGCGCGCCGGGCGCCGGCCTGCGTGGATTTCTCCGCGCCACGCTCCTATCATCCGCCGACATATCAAGGATGCGCACTCATGACCACCCCGCAGATGTCGGTGTATTTCTTTCTGCAGGCGGCGGCGATCCTGCTGATATGCCGGCTGGTCGGCCTGCTCGCCAAGCGCGTGGGCCAGCCGCAGGTGGTGGGCGAGATGATCGCCGGCGTCGCGCTGGGGCCGTCGCTGTTCGGCTGGCTGCTGCCGGACGTGCAGCAGGCGCTGTTTCCCAAGCAGACCCTGGACATGCTGTACGTGGTCGCGCAATTCGGCGTGGGCCTGTACATGTTCCTGGTCGGCACCGACTTCCGCGGCGACCATTTCCGCGCGCGCTACCGCAGCGCGATGAGCGTGTCGCTGGCCGGCATCGCGGTGCCGTTCGTGCTCGCGTTCGCGCTGGTGCCGTGGCTGCTGCACACCCCGGGCCTGTTCTCGGCCAAGGCCAAGACCCTGGAAGCCTCGCTGTTCCTGGGCGCGGCCATCGCCATCACCGCCTTCCCGATGCTGGCGCGGATCATCCACGAGCGCGGCCTCACCGGCAGTTCGCTCGGCACCCTGGCGCTCACCGCCGGCGCGGTGGACGACGCCGCGGCCTGGTGCATCCTGGCCATCGTGCTGGCCAGCTTCGGCGGCAGTTGGAACAGCGCCTACCTGGCGATCGGCGGCGGCGTGGGCTACGCGCTGTTCATGATGCTGGTCGGCCGCCATTGGTTGCGCCGCCTGGCCGACCACGTGCGCCCCGACCAGCCGCTCAGCGCCAGCGTGCTGGCGGTGGTGCTGATGCTGTTCTGCCTCAGCGCCTGGGCGATGGACGCGATCGGCATCCATGCGGTGTTCGGCGGCTTCCTGCTCGGCGCCTGCCTGCCCAAGGGCGCGCTGACCGAGAAGCTGCGCGAGCAGCTGCAGCCGTTCGTGGTGGTGTTCCTGCTGCCGATGTTCTTCACCTTCTCCGGGCTCAAGACCCAGCTCAGCGTGCTGCTGGACCCGCAGATCCTGATCGCCGCGGTGGCGATCCTGCTCGCCTCGTTCCTGGGCAAGGGCATCGCCTGCTGGGCCGCGGCGCGCGTCAGCGGCGAGAACAACCGCGACGCGATGGCGATCGGCGCGCTGATGAACGCACGCGGGCTGATGGAGCTGATCATCATCAACATCGGCCTGCAGGCCGGGGTCATCGAGCAGGGCCTGTTCTCGATCCTGGTGCTGATGGCGATCGTGTCCACGCTGATGGCCACGCCGCTGTTCAACTGGGTGATGCGCCGCGCCGCCGCGCGCGAGGCGGCGCCGGCCGTGGCCGGCGGCAGGCCGTAGCGCGGCGCCCGCAACGCACGCCTACGGCGCGAGCACGCGCCATGCCGGCGGCAGGCCGGCGACCAGGTGCTCCTGCAAGGCGCGCACCTTCGGGGTGAAATCGCGGCGGTCGGCCACGCACAGGTACAGCCGCATCGGTTCGGGTGCGGCGTTGACCGCGCCGGCGGCGTCGTATTCGAACAGGGCGCGCAAGGCGCCGCGCTGCAGGTACGGCTGCGCCACGAACGCCGCCAGCCGGGTGATGCCGCCGCCGGCGGCGGCCATGCCGGCGAGCGCGTCGATGTCGTCGCCGACCAGCGCCGGCGTCACCTCCGCATCGAAGCGGCGTCCGTCGCGGACGAAGCCCCAGCGCAGGTAGCGGCCGTCCACCGCCCAGCGCAGCAGCAGGCAGGCGTGGTCCTTCAATTGCTCCGGCGTGGTCGGCGTGCCGGCCCGCGCCAGGTACTCCGGCGCGGCGCAGAACACGAACGGCACCGCGGCGATGCAGCGCGCGACCAGGCCGTCGTGCAGTTGCGGCTCGATGCGGATGCTGACGTCCACGCCCTCCTGCGCGTGATCGACGCGGTGATCGGCGCTCAGCAGTTCGATCGACAGGCGCGGATACCGCGCCGCCAGCCCCGGCAGCAGCGGCGCCAGCACGTGCCGGCCGAACGCGGCGGTGCTTGCCACGCGCAGGCGCCCTTCCGGCGCGGCCTGCAGGTCCGCGACCGATTGCCGCGCGCGCTCCAGGTCCAGTTCCACCTGCCGCACCTGCTCCAGGTACAGCGCGCCACGCTCGGTCAACGCCAGGCTGCGCGTGGTGCGGTTGAGCAGGCGCACGCCCAGGTGCGCTTCCAGCCGCGCGATGTTCTGGCTCACTGCCGCCGCGCTCACGCCCAAGGTCTTCGCGCCGCCGGCGACGCTGCCGGCCTCGGCGGTGTGGATGAAGCTTCGGATGGACTGGAGAAGGTTCACTACGCAAACAGCTATACGCGATGCATTCGTAAGTTGCAGTTTACAAAGTCGCAAGCCGCGCGCGCCTACTGGCCCTGCGATCGGCTTGCTAACGTGCCGCCTCCCGAGCCGTCCGGCCCGCAACGACCACCGAGGCATCGCCCATGCAGGATTTCGATATCGCCGCGCCACGCCGCCTGAAACTGGGCGTGCGCGCCACCCCGTTCGTGTTCGCCTTCTACATGGCCGCGATCATGGCCATGCTGATGTGCCTGGTGATCACCGCGGCCAACGCCGGGCTCGGCGAGGACTATCCGCAGCGCGTGCTCGGCGCCTACCGGCTGGCGATGCCGACCGCGTTCTGCTGCATCCTGGTGGTGCGGCCGCTGGTGATGCGGCTGGTGGCGGCGACGGTGCATGCGCCGCGTTGAGCGGTTTTCGGGTGCCGTCGTTGCGGTCGGCGTGGGGTGAGGGCGATGCGGCTGGCCGGTGAGGTGCTGTCGCGGCTGAAGCCGCTCCTACCGGGGGCGCCGGCCTCACAGCGGGGTCAGCCGCCATAGTCCGTAGGGATTGGCGAACAGGTCGCCGGGCTGGAACTGGGTGCTGGCTTCGGCCTGGATCCGATAGCGCGGCGCGCCTTCCGCGACCGAGAAGGTGTGGCCCTCGCGCATCTCCGGCGCTTCGGTGAACAGGTACCAGGTGAAGGTGTGCAGCAGTTCGACCGGATCGGACGCCGCCTGCGCCGCGACGATCGCGTCCTTCATGCCGAAATGGTGCATGCCGCAGGAATGGACCTGCTCGCCGGTGATGTTCAACACATAGGCCCGATGCGCGCTGCACTGGGACAGGTCCGCGCACAGCTGGCGCCACGCCGCCGGGCTGTGCGCCACGCCGCTGCTCTCGACCTTCACCCCCAGGCCGCCGGCGTCCAGCAGCGCCGCGGCCGCGCGCATCATCGCCTCGGCGCGCACCCGGGAGCCGCCGGCGCCGATCAGGTAGACGACGGACGCATGCGTGCCGATGCGCGCCATCTCGGCGGAGCCGCGCCAGTGCGGCCCGGCCGCGGCGAAGGCCTCGGCCATGCGCGCATCGTGCGGCTCGTACTGCAGTTCGAACGCGTCGCCGCTCTGCATGTGCAGCAGCACCCGCCCGGCGAACAGATAACCGCCGCTGTCGCGGACGATGCGCGCGAGCAGATCCGAGCGATCCGGCCATGGGCCGGGAATGCACAGGACGATCTTCGGGGGTTCGATCACGGTGGCGGCTCCTTGCCGTCAGGTCGGATGGCGAGCGTACGAACGCGTCATTGCAATGGCCACCGCGACCGCTGCGCTGGCCCGGGACCATGCCATCTCAGGTCAGCGCCGTCATCACGCCCTTGCGGTAGGCCGGACGCTGTTGCAGGCGCTGGTACCAGTCCTGCAGGTGCGGCAGCGCGGGCCGTTCGATCGGCATCTCGAACCAGGCATAGGCGAAGCAGCCCAGCGGGATGTCGCCCATCGCGAACTGCGCGCCCGACAGCCATGGCTGTTGCGCCAGCGCCGCATCGGCGATGCCCAGCAACTCGCCCGAACGCGCCAGTGCGGCGGCGATCCTGGCCGCGTCGCGCGCCTCGGGCGCGGTGCGCAGCGTGCCCCAGAACAGATCGCGGAACGCGCCGGCGAAGCTCGACGTGGTCCAGTCCATCCACTTGTCGCCGAGCGCGCGTGCGGCCGGGTCTTCAAGGTACAGCGTGCCCGGCGCATAGCGCGCGGCCAGGTAGCGCACGATGGCGTTGGATTCCCACAGCGCCAGGCCGTGGTCCTCGATCGCCGGCACCAGGCCGTTGGGATTCATCGCCCGGTAGTGCGGATCGCCGGTCCTGCCGAACGCGCCGCCGGCCTCGATCGATTCGTAGGCCAAGCCGATTTCCTCGGCGCACCACAGCACCTTGCGCACGTTGCTCGAATTGTGTCGGCCCCAGATCTTCAGCATGGCAGCGCTCCTGTCGCGAGCGCCAATTCTATGCTGCCGCATCCGCAGCGGCGACGCCGGTGCGTGCGGGTGCGGCCGCCGTGCCGCCGATGCAACGGCGCCGCGCCGGCCTGGGCCGACGGTGCGGCCGCGAATGCCAGGCGATCCTCGCTATCGCCATCGCCATCGGCAGGCCTTGTTGCTGCCGTGCGCGCCCTGCGCACGGCAGCGGCAGGCAGGCTCAGTCGAACTGCAGCACGAAGCCGCCGCGCGCCGGCAACGCCACCTCGACGCTCTGCGCCGGCCCCACGGCGATGCGCCGGCTGGCCAGGCCCAGCGGGCCGTCGCCATCGACGATCAGGCGCGCGCCGCGTCCGCCCACGCCCAGCTCCGCCAGGTTCAGCCGCAGCGTGCGCGGCTGCGCGTCGGCGTTGATGCCGGCCACGTACCAGCGCGCACCGCCGCGCCGCGCGAACACCGCGAAGCGCCCGGGATAGCCGTCCACATAGCGGCTGTCGTCCCATACCGAAGGCAGCTCGCGCAGCAGCGCGCGCACCTCCGGCGCGGCCTTCTCCAGGTTCTCGGGGGTCTCGGCGTAATGCTGGATGCCGGACACGAACAGCACCGTCTCGGCCAGCTCGAAGCCCGGCGTGGTGCGGCGCTGCACCTTGTCGTTGAGCTTGACCAGGGCCAGCGGGGTGAAGTCCATCGGGTCGAACACATTGCGCGCGAACGGCAGCATCGCCGCATGCGCCGGCACCTGGTCGGCGTTGGCCTGCTCGAAGGTGGCGAATTCCAGGCCGCGCACCGCCTCCATCGTCATCAGGTCGGGCCAGGTGCGCTGCCAGCCGCGCGGCAAGGTGGCGCCATGGAAGTTGAGCAGCAGGCCGTACGGCGCGGCGTCCTGCAGGATGTCCAGGTAGTAGCCGATCATCGACTGCCCGTCGCCGCCGAAGAAATCGATCTTCAGCCCGGCCACGCCCATCGCCTTGAGCCGCTCGAATTCGCGGATGCGGCTGGCGTGGGTCAGCATGCGTCCGCGCGGGGTCTGCGGCGCATCGTTCCAGCTGCCGGCCGAGTTGTACCAGAGCAGGATGGCGACCCGCTTGCCGCGCGCGTAGTCGATCAGCTCGCGCATCCTGTCCTCGCCGATCTGCGTGTCCCACAGCGCGTCGATCAAGGTGTAGCGCCAGCCCATGCGCGCGGCGAAGTCGATGTAGCGCTTCTGCACCTCGAAGGTGGTGGCGCCGTCGCCGAGCAGCGGCCAGCTCCACGATGCCTTGCCCGGCTGCGGCGGCGCCACCGGCGCGGCCGCGGGCGGATCGGCCAGGTCGGTGCCGAGGGTGGACTCGGCGATGGTCTTCAGGCTGCCGACCGCGACGATGCGCCACGGCGAGCGCCACGGCAGCGCGAATTGCGGATTGGCCGCGCCGCCAGGCAGCACCTCGCGCGGATCGGGCATGCCGATCGCGTATTCGCCGGGCGCGGCGGCGACCTCGCGCAGGCGGCTGCCGGCGTGGCCACGGCCGAGCGAGCCCTCGCTGAGCAGGACCCAGTCCGCGTCGTGGCGGAACAGGGCCGGATACACCCAGCCGGCGGCGAGCGGCGACGGCGTGCCCACCGCGATGTCCTGCAGGTAGTACTCCTCGTAGGACGGATTGGTCCTGGCGAACCCGGTCTGCGCCTGCGACATCGGCTGCAGCCAGGCGCGCGTGGCGGCGGCGAAGCGGAAGGTGGTGGCGTCCTCGCGCAGCTGGCGGATCTTCGCGTCGCGCTGCGGGAAGTCGTAGCGGAACGCGACGCCGTCGTCGGAGACCTGGAATTCGATCTGCAGGCGTTCGCCGTTGGCGCCGCGCCAGGAGAACACGCGGCGGTTGGCGCGGTAGTCGTTGATGCGGCGCTTGCCGGTGAGCAGTTCGTAGCGATCGTGCACCGCCTCGACCGGCGACACCGCGAGCAGGCGCAGGCCCTTGGAGAAATCGGCGTCGTCGCGCACCACGCCCAGCCGCGAGCGCAGCAGCACCTCGCGCCCGTCGCGCAACACGCGGTAGTGCGCGGTGCCGGCCGGATCCAGGCTCAGCTGCGCGCGCAGCGTCGCATCCGGGCTGGCCACCTCGCCGACCATGCGCTCGGCGGCCAGCGCCGGCAGCGCGCACAGCAGCAGCGCGCAGGCCGCCGCGATCGCGGCCGACGCGCGGCGCCGGCGGCTCAGAATTGCGGGTTCTTTTCCCATACGGGCCTCGCTCGGCAATAGACCGCATAGCGCTCGTGGGCGATGCGGTAGAACGGTACCAGGGTGATCGGGCCTTGGATGCCGTCGGCCTCGAACACCTGGGCCTGGCCCTCGCGCGGCCGAGCCCACAGCTGGTCCGGCGCGAAATACACCGCCGGCAGCTGGCGGCCGACGATCCGGTTCAGCGACGGCCGCTGGTCGGACACGTGCAGCTGCGCCGGATCGATGCCGTCGCTGCCCAGTTGCGCGGCCAGCACCAGCGGGCCGTACATCATCGCCTGCAGGCTGGGTTCGTCGGGCAGCGGCGCGGCATGCAGCGCCATCGGCAGATCGAGTTCGATGCGGTCGCCGTCGGCGAAGCGGCGTTCCAGCGCCAGATAGCTGCCCGGCGTCGCCTGCACCGCCTGCGCCTTGCCGTTGATGCGCAGGCGCGCGCCCTGGGTGGCCCAGTACGGGATGCGCAGGCGCAGCGTCATCCGCTGCGCGCGCCTGCACTGGAACTCCAGCGCGGTGCCTTCCTGCTGTGGGAAGCGGGTGCGCTGCACGACGCGCATGCCGCGCTCGGCCCAGTCCAGCTGCGAGGCGATGAACAGGTTGACGGTGAGGCCGGCATCGTCGCGGAAATAGATGCTGTCGTTGCTCTTGGCGAACTCCTCCACGCCGGTGCCGGTGCAGCACCAGAACGAGGCGTACGGCGTGCTGTACAGCTTCCAGTAGCCGGCATCCATCGGCACGAAGTACATCAGCATGCCGGCTTCGTCCTGGGTGCCCAGGCGCGCGTTGAACAGCACGCGCTCGTAGTAGTCCATCAGCGCCGCGTCCGGTTGCCAGGTGTACAGGTGCCGGGTCAGCTTGAGCATGTTGTAGCTGCAGCAGCACTCGTGGCTGTGCCCGCTCAGGCGCCCGGCGAAATGGTCCGGCTTGCCGAACAGCTCGTAGTCGCTGGTGCCGCCGGTGCAGTAGGCGTGGTGGCCGCTGACCGTGCGCCAGAAGAAGCTGGCGATGTCGCGCTGGCGCGGGTCGCCGTCGATCTCGTAGGCGCGCGCGGCGGCGACGATCTTCGGGATCTGGGTATTGGCGTGCAGGCCGGCCAGCGCGTCGCGCTGCTGCGCCAGCGGTTCCAGCAGCGAGGCCTGCGCGTAGCGCGCGGCCCAGCGCCGGTACCTGGCATCGCCGGTGAGCAGGTACAGCTCGAGCAGCGACTCGTGCACGCCGCCGAACTCCACGCCGAGGATGCGCTGCCATTGCGCATCGTCGAAGCCGTCCATCCACGCGCCCAGCCAGTCGGCGAAGCGCTGCGCGCTGCGCAGCGCCTGCGCGTTGCCGGCATGGCGGGCCATGTCCAGGTGCCCGGCCAGGATTTTGTGCGCGGTGTAGATCGGCACCCACACCTCCTCGCCGCGGCCGAGCCGGTCGTAGAACGAGGACGGATACGCGCTCAGGTAGCCGTCCGCGCGCTGGCAGCGCGCCAGTTCGGCGACCAGCGCGTCGGCCTTGTCCTTCAACGCGGCATCGCCGGTGGCGGCGTACAGCAATGCGCAGGCGGAAAGATAGTGCCCGCCGGCGAAATGCCCGCGCAGTTCGCAATGCGGCGATTCCCAGCCGCCCAGCGGCTCGGCCTGCGAGTCCAGGCCCGCGGCCAGGCGGAAGTTGTGCAGCAGGCGATCGTTGGGGATCGACATCAGGTAGCGGCGGTCGCGCTCGCGCGCCTGCAGGAACGGACCGTCGAGCAATTGCACCTGGCCCAGCGCGAACGGCTGCTCGCGCAACTGCAGCGCCGGCTGCCGCCTGGCCGGTTCCGGCACCGCCGCCGGCGCCGCCGCACCCAGCGCCTCGCCCTGCGCCAGCATGCCCAGCGCAGCCAGCGAGGCGCCGCCGTAGTGCAGGAAATCGCGCCGCGTGCAGGCCAGGCCTGGCTCGTCCTGTTCCGTCATGGTTCCGCTCCCGAGTCCGGCATGCGCCGGGTCAATAGCCGCTGCAGCAGGCAGAACACCAGCAGCAGCGCGCCGATCACGATGCGCGTCCACCACGAACTGAGCGTGCCGTCGAACACGATCAGGGTCTGGATCACGCCGAGGATCAGCACCCCGAACAGCGTGCCGATGACGTAGCCGCTGCCGCCGGCCAGCAAGGTGCCGCCGATCACCACCGCGGCGATCGCATCCAGTTCCAGGCCCAGCGCGTGCAGGCTGTAGCCGGACAGCATGTAGAACGTGCACACCACCCCGGCCAGCGCCGAACAGAATCCGCTGAAGGCGTAGACCTTGACCTGGGTGGCGGCCACCGGCAGGCCCATCAGCCGCGCCGAGGCCTCGCTGCCGCCCAGCGCGTACACGCTGCGGCCGAAACGCGTGCAGTGCGCCAGCCACATGCCCAGCGCCACCGTGGCCAGCGCGATCAGCGCGCCGATCGACAGCGAGGCGCCGGCGCCGATCGGCACGCGGAACTGGGCGATGGCCACGTACAGCGGCGCGTCGATCGGGATCGAATCGACGCTGATCAGGTAGCTGGCGCCGCGCGCCAGGAACATGCCGGCCAGGGTCACCACGAACGGCTGCAGCCGGTAGCGCTGGATCAGCATGCCCATGAACGCGCCGAACAGCGCACCGAGCAGCAGCACCAGCGCGATCGCCGCCGCCGGCGACCAGCCATGGCGTTGCACCAGCGACGCCGACAGCACCGTGGTGAACGCGATCACCGCGCCCACCGACAGGTCGATGCCGCCGCTCAGGATCACGAACGTCATGCCGACCGCGGCGATGCACAGGAAGGCGTTGTCGATCAGCAGATTGGCGAACACCTGCGGCGACAGGAAGCCGTCGTAGAGCACACCGCCGGCGCCGGCCATGGCCGCGAACAGGGCCACGGTGATCGCCAGCGGCAGCCGCGCGCCATGCAGCAGGGTGCCGGCGCGGCGCAGGCCGCGCGCGGTCTGGATCGGTACGCCGGCCGCGCTCATCGCCCTGCTCCCGGCTCGGGCCGCCGCACCCAGCCGCGCACGCTGGCGCGGAACTGCGGCGATTGCAGCAGCATCACCGCGAACACCAGCAGCGCCTTGATCAGCATGTTGACCTGCGCCGGCACGCCGATCGCGTAGATCGTCGCGGTCAGGGTCTGGATGATCAGCGCGCCGATCAGGCTGCCGGCCAGGCTGAAGCGGCCGCCGTCGAGCAGCGTGCCGCCGAGAGTGACCGCCAGGATCGCGTCCAGCTCCATCAGCTGGCCGGCGTTGTTGGCGTCGGCGCTCTTGACGTTGGAACTGATCAGCAGCCCGGCCAGGCCGGCGCTGAACGCGCAGAACACGTACAGCAGCACCGCGATCAGCCGCGCCTTGACCCCGGCCACGCGCGCCGCGCGCGGGTTGTGCCCGATCGCGCGCACGAACAGGCCCAGCGCGGTGCGCCCGAGCAGCAGTTGCAGCACCACGAACACCGCCGCGACCACGAACAGCGCGAACGGCAGGCCGAGCAGGAAGCCGTTGCCGAGGTAGAAGTACGGCGGGTAGTAGATGGTCAGGATCTGGCCGTCACCGATCAGCTGGGCCACGCCGCGCCCGGCCACCATCAGGATCAGCGTGGCGATGATCGGCTGCATGCCGACCTTGACCACCAGCAGGCCGTTCCACAGTCCGCACGCGGCGGCGACCAGCAGCGGCGCGGCGATCACCGCCCACAGCGGGAAGCGGCTGTGCTCGCCGCCGCCGATCATCCACGCCGCCACCGTGGCGGCGATCGCCACCACCGCGCCGACCGAGATGTCCAGGCCGCGCACCGCGATCACCAGGGTCATGCCCAGCGCCACCAGCGCCAGCGGCGCGGCGCGGTTGCCGATGTCCACCAGGTTGCCGTACAGATGCCCGTCGCGCCATTGCAGCGCCAGGAAGCCGGGATTCCACAGGCCGTTGCCGAGCAGCAGCAGCGCCAGCGTCGCCAGCGGCCAGAACAACGGGTGGGCGAGGAGGCGCGCCGGCAGCCGCGGCGCGTTCGGCGACGGCGTGGCCGCCGCGCTCATGCCGCCGCGCTCCCGGCGATCAGCTCGAACACCGCGCGCTCGCCGCAGCCGCCCGGCAGTTCGCCGACCAGGCGCCGCTCGCGCAGCACCGCGATGCGGTCGGCGATGCGCTCGATCTCGGCGACTTCGGCGGAAATGAACAGTACCGCCATGCCCTCGCGGGCCAGCGCCAGGATCCGGGTCATGATGTCCTGCTTGGCGGCGATGTCGATGCCGCGGGTGGGTTCGTCGAGGATCAGCAGCCGCGGCCGCGTCGCCAGCCAGCGCGCCAGCACCACTTTCTGCTGGTTGCCGCCGGACAGCAGGCCCACCGGCGTCTCCACGCTGGCGGTCTTGATGCCCAGCGCGTCCACGTAGCCCTGCGCGATGCGCACCTGTTCGGCCAGCGGCAGGAACCGGCGCAGGCCCATGCGCGCCTGCAGCGCCAGCACGATGTTCTCGCGCACCGACAGCTCGGCGACGATGCCGTCGGTCTTGCGCTCTTCCGGGCACAGCGCCAGGCCGTGGCGGATCGCGTCGGGCGGGCCGCGCAGCGTCACCGCATGGCCGTCGATGGAGAGGCGGCCGCAGTCGGCGCGGTCCAGGCCGAACAGCAGCCGTGCCAGCTCGGTGCGGCCGGCGCCGAGCAGGCCGGCCAGGCCCAGCACCTGGCCACGGCGCAGCTGCAGGTCGAGCGGATGCAGCTGGCCGCGCCGGCCCAGGCCCTGCGCCTGCAGCAGTACCGGCGCGTCTTCGGGCGGCGCTGCGTCCTCCGCCGCGGCGGCGGCCGCGGCCACGTCGAGTTCGCGCCCGACCATCGCCGCGATCAGCCGCGGCGCCGGCAGGTCCGCGGCCAGGTATTCGCCGACCAGGCGGCCGTTGCGCAGCACGCTGATGCGGTCGGACACCGCGTACACCTGGTCGAGGAAATGGGTCACGAACAGGATCGCCATGCCCTGCTCGCGCAGGCCGCGCATGACCCGGAACAGCTCTGCGACCTCGCCTTCGTCCAGGCTGGAGGTGGGTTCGTCGAGGATCAGCACCCGCGCCGACACGCTCAGCGCGCGCGCGATCGCCACCATCTGCTGCACCGCCACCGGATAGCTGGACAGCGCGCGGCGCACGTCGATGGCCACGCCCAGGTGCTGCAGGCAGTCGCGCGCCTCGCGCTCGACCCGGCGCCAGTCGATGCGCCGCGGCCAGCCCTTGAGCGGATAGCGGCCGGCGAAGATGTTCTCGGCCACCGACAGGTTCGGGCACAGGTTCACTTCCTGGTACACGGTGCTGATGCCCAGCTGCTGCGCCTGCAGCGGCGAGCCCGGCGCAATCGCGTCGCCGCCCAGCGCCATGCGCCCGGCATCGGCCGCGACCACCCCGGTCAGCAACTTGATCAGGGTCGACTTGCCGGCGCCGTTCTGGCCCATCAGCGCGTGGATCTCGCCACGGCGCAGGCACAGCGCCACGTCCTCCAGCGCGGCGACGCCGGCGTAGGCCTTGCTCAGTCCCTGCGCGTGCAGCACGACCGGGTTCATCGCCGCGCCCCGTCAGTACTTGCGCTTGGGCAGCTCGGCGGCGGCCTGCTCCTGGGTATAGACCGATTCCTCGACCACGATGCGCTTGGGCAGCGCCTTGCCGGCCTTGACGTCGCGGATCGCCTGCACCAGTTGCGGGCCGAGCAGCGGGTTGCATTCCACGGTGACGTTGAGCTTGCCGGCCTGCATCGCCTCGAACGCGCCCTTCACTCCGTCGATGGAGATGACCAGGATGTCCTTGCCCGGCGTCAGCCCGGCTTCCTCGATCGCCTGGATCGCGCCGATCGCCATGTCGTCGTTGTGCGCGTACAGCACGTCGATGTTGCGCCCTTCCGACTTCAGGAACGCCTCCATCACTTCCTTGCCCTTGGCGCGGGTGAAGTCGCCGCTCTGCGAGCGCACCACCTGGAAGCGCGGGTTGGCCGCGATGATCTCCTTGAAGCCCTTCATGCGGTCGATCGCCGGCGCCGAGCCCACCGTGCCCTGCAGTTCGACGATGCGCACCGGCTTGTCGCCGTCCTTCAGCGGCGACTGTTCGAGCAGCCAGCGCCCGGCCTTGCGCCCTTCCTCGACGAAGTCCGAGCCGATCAGGGTGACGTACAGGCTGTCGTCGGACACCTTGACCGCGCGGTCGGTCAGCACCACCGGGATGTTCGCGGTCTTGGCCTCGCGCAGCACGGTCTCCCAGCCGGATTCGACCACCGGCGAGAACGCGATCACGTCCACGCGCTGGGCGATGAACGAACGCAGCGCCTTGATCTGGTTCTCCTGCTTCTGCTGTGCATCGGAGAACTTCAGCTTCATGCCGGCCTGTTCGATCGCCTGCTTCACCGAGGCGGTGTTGGCGGTGCGCCATTCGCTCTCGGCGCCGACCTGGCTGAAGCCGACCGTGACCTGGCCGTGTTTGCCGGCCGCGTCCTTGCCGCCGCCGGAACACGCGCTCAACGCCGCGCCCAGCAGCACCGCCATCCCCAGCACCGCCGCACGCACTCCTGACTTCCGCATAACCCCTCCTCGTTCGTTGCACGCTGGCGGTCGCGCGGCGTTCGGGCCGCGGCGGCCGCCCACCCTCCCAGGCAGGCGCGCGAGTGGATCGATCAGTTCATCCCGCGAATGTATAGGCCGTCTTGACCGTCGTATAGAACTCCACCGCATAGCGGCCCTGCTCGCGCGGGCCGTAGCTGGAGGCCTTGCGCCCGCCGAACGGCACGTGCGGATCGACCCCGGCGGTGGGCAGGTTGACCATCACCATGCCTGCCTGCGCGTGCCGCTTGAAATGCGTGGCGTGCTGCAGCGAGCGCGTGGCGATGCCGGCGCACAGGCCGAACTCGGTATCGTTGGCCAGCGCCAGCGCGTGCTCGTAGTCGTCGGCCGGCATCACCGCCGCGACCGGGCCGAACACTTCCTCGCGCGCGATGCGGTGCTGCGGCTGCGCGGCGATCAGCGCCGGGCGCATGTAGTGGCCCTGGTGCTCGCACTCCAGCGCCTCGCCGCCGTACACCAGTTCGGCGCCCTCTTCCTGGGCGATGCGCACGTAGTCGCGGTCCTGCGCGAACTGGCTGGCGCTGGCGACCGGGCCGATGTCGATGCCGGGGCTCAGCGCGTGGCCGATCTTCAGCGTGGCCAGGCGCTTGCTCACCCGCGCGACGAACTCGTCGTACACCGCGCGCTCCACGATCAGCCTGCTCGATGCGGTGCAGCGCTGGCCGGTGGAGAAGTAGGCGCCGTTGACCGCGATCTCCACCGCCAGGTCCAGGTCCGCATCGGCCAGCACCACCAGCGGATTCTTGCCGCCCATTTCCAGCTGGATCTTCAGCCCGCGCGCGGCCGCCTGCTTGAGCAGGTGGTTGCCGGTCGGCACCGAGCCGGTGAAGCTCAGCGCATCGATGCCGCGGTCCTCGACCAGCGCCTGGCCGACGGTGCGGCCGCTGCCGATCACCAGGTTGAACGCGCCGCCGGGCAGGCCGGCGCGGCTGAGGATCTCGGCCAGCGCCCAGGCGCAGCCGGGCACGATCTCGGCCGGCTTGAACACCACGGTGTTGCCGTAGGCCAGCGCCGGGGCGATCTTCCACGCCGGGATCGCCAGCGGGAAATTCCACGGCGCGATGATGCCGACCGTGCCGACCGGCTCGCGGGTGATCTCCACGTCCACGCCGGGGCGGGTGGAGGCGAGTTTCTCGCCGGGAATGCGCAGCGCCTCGCCGGCGAAGAACTTGAAGATCTGCCCGGCGCGGGCGGCCTCGCCGATGCTCTCCGGCAGGGTCTTGCCTTCCTCGGAGGCCAGCAGCGTGCCAAGTTCCTGCTTGCGCGCCAGGATCTCGCTGCCGACGAAGTCCAGCGCGTCGGCGCGCTGCTGCGGCGTGCTCGCCGCCCACTTGGCCTGCGCCGCGTTGGCCGCGGCGATCGCGCTGCGTACCGCGTCGGCGTCGACGCTGCCGACCTCGCCGACCGGCGCGGACAGGTCGGACGGATTCTCGTCCGCCGCGATGTCGCTGCCGGCCACCCACTGGCCGTCGATATAGCTCTGGAAACGCTGGCTCATGCGGTTCTCCTGTTCGGTTACAGCGCGCGCACGCCGCCCAGCTCGAACCCGGCCGCGACCCGCTGCAGCGGATTGACCAGGGCCGCGCCCAGCTCCGGCAGCTCGATCTCGAAGCGGTCGCCCGGTTCGGCCTGCACGCCGTCGGCGAAGCTCAGCGTGGCGGTGCCGAAGAAGTGCAGGTGCACGTCGCCGGGCACGCGATGCGCCGCGTACTTGAAGTGGTGGTATTCGAGGTTGGCCAGCGAGTGGCACATGTTGGCCTCGCCGGTGACGAAGGGCTTTTCCCAGATCACCGCATCGCCGCGGCGGATGCGGCTGCTGCCGCGCAGGTCGCGCGGCAGCGCGCCGCTGCGCAGTTCCGGGCCGACCGCGCAGGCGCGCAGCTTGGAATGGGCCAGGTACAGGTAGTTCTGGCGTTCGGTGACGTGGTCGGAGAATTCGTTGCCGAGCGCGAAGCCGAGCCGGTACGGCACGCCGTCGGCGCCGATCACGTACAGCCCGACCAGCTCCGGCTCCTCGCCGCCGTCCAGCGCGAAGTCCGGCGACGGCAACGGCGCGCCCGGCGCGACCAGGATGCTGCCGTCGCCCTTGTAGAACCATTCCGGCTGCGCGCCGGGCTGGCCGTCGCGCGGGATGCCGCCTTCCACGCCGAGCTGGAAGATCTTCATCGAATCGGTGAGCGTGCCCTGGTCGGCCTGCTGCTGCAGGTTCTGGTGCATCGCGTCGCGGGTGGCGGCGCTGCCCAGGTGGGTCAGGCCGGTGCCGGTGACGCGGCAATGCGCCGGGTCCGGATGGGTCAGCGGCGACAGCACGCGGTGGTTCGCCAGCAGTTCGGCGTAGTCGAGCACGATGTCGCCGAGCTGATGCGTGGCGTAGTCGTCCAGTCCCATGCCGGCGGCCAGCGCGGCATTGGCCAGCGCATAGGTCGAGCCGACCTCGCGCAGCAGGCGCACCTGGGTGCCGGCCACGTCCACCGCGCCCACGCTGGGGATGCCGGAATCGTCGAGCAGTTGGATCAATCGCATGAATCGGTCGCCTGTCGGAATACGAAAGCGCGGTGCGGCAGCACGGACCGCCGGTGGCGCGGATGCGGTTCTATTCTGGCCGCATGACCTATATGCAACAAATATCGTTTTTGGCTTAATGTATACGAACATTCATATGCATTGGGCCGCCATGCCTGCCGCCACGCCCTGGTTCGTCCGTGCCCGCCTGAAGACCCGGCAATTGATGTTGCTGCTGGCGATCGAGGAGGAAGGCAACATCCACCGCGCCGCCGAGACCTTGAACATGTCGCAGCCGGCCGCGTCCAAGCTGCTCAAGGACCTGGAGGACATGCTGGAAGTGCCGCTGTTCGAGCGGCTGCCGCGCGGCATGCGCCCGACCTGGTACGGCGAGGCGATGATCCGCCACGCGCGCATCGCCCTGTCCAGCCTGGGCGAGGCCGGCGCCGAGATCGAGGCGCTGAAGGCCGGCTATTTCGGCAGCGTCAGCGTCGGCGCCATCGCCGGGCCGGCGATGACCCTGCTGCCGGCGGCGCTGGCCCAGGTCACCGAACAGCATCCGCTGTTGCGCGTGGCGCTGCGCGTGGACGGCAGCGACGTGCTGCTGGAGCAACTGGCGCAGAACAGGCTCGACATCGTGGTGGCACGGCTGTTCGCGCGCCACGACAAGCGCAACCTGCACTACCAGGCGCTGGCCGAGGAAGAGGTGTGCGCGATCGCCCGCCCCGGTCACCCGATCCTGGCGATGCCGCAGCCGGCGCTGCGCGAACTGGCCGACGCCGGCTGGATCGTGCCGCCGGACGGCAGCGTGCTGCGCCACCGCTTCGAGCTGATGTTCCAGAACGCCGGGCTGGAGCCGCCCAAGCGGGTGCTGGAGACCTCGGCGCTGGTGGTGCTGCCGCAACTGCTGCGCCTGGGCGACTACCTGGCGGTGGTGCCGGTGGACGTGGCGCGGCATTTCGCCGACCACGGCAGCGTGGCGATCGTGCCGGTGGAACTGTCGTGCCGGATGGACGCCTTCGGCATCATCACCCGCACCGACTGGCTGCTGTCGCCGGGCGCGCGGATCATGCTGCAGGCGCTGCAGGCCGCGGCCGGCCCGGTGTACGGCTACGTCGCGCCGGCCGGGGACGACGTGGCGCAGGCGGATGCGCCCCCCCAGGGATGAGGTCGGGGCTGAAGCCTCTCCTACAGTGCACCAGCCGACCAACCCCAACCGCAAGCCCCCTGCAGGAGCGGCTTCAGCCGCGACCGAACGCAGCCGCGGCCCATGCGCGCCGCCAAACCATCGGAGCCGACGCCCTCCCACCGTGCAACCCGCCAGGCAATCGCGACCATCTTGTGGGAGCGACTTCAGTCGCGACGAGCGGAGCCTGGAAGCGCGACCGTTTCAGCGATCGGCCGGAGCCCAAGCCCCTCCGACATGTCAGCGACGCACCCGCTCGCTCAGGTCCACCCGCCATCCACCACGAATTCCTGCGCCGTGATCGCGCGCGACTCGTCCGAGGCCAGGAACAGCGCCATGCGCGCGATGTCCTCCGGCATCACCTTGTCCGGCAGGCACTGGTTGCGCGCCAGTTCGCGCTCGCCGGCCTCGTCCAGCCACAGCGTCACCTGGCGCTCGGTCATCACCCAGCCCGGGGTCAGCACGTTGATGCGGATCCGCGCCGCGCCCAGTTCGCGCGCCAGGCCGCGGGTCAGCCCGTTCACCGACGACTTGGCGGTGGCGTAGACCGGATAGCCGCCGGTCTTGGTCTGCCAGCCGGTGGAACCGAGGTTGACGATCGAACCGGCGCCGAGCCGCTTCATGCCCGGCACCACCGCCTGGATCGCGAAGAACGCGGCGCGCTGGTTGATCGCCACGCAGCGCTCCCAGTACTCCGGGGTCACCGCGTCCAGCGCATGCCGGTCGTCGCTGCCGACGTTGTTGAGCAGCACGTGGAAATCGCCCAGTTCGGCGGCGGCCTCGCCCAGTGCCGCCTGCAGCGCGGCCACGTCGGTGACGTCGCAACGGCGCCACCACGGCTTGGCCAGGCCGGCCGCGGCCAGCCGCTCGGCCAGCGCCGCGCTGGCCTCGGCGGCCACGTCGACGAAGGCGACCTGCGCGCCCTGCCCGGCGAAGGCCTCGACCAGCGCCGCGCCGATGCCCGAACCGCCGCCGGTGATGAAGACGCGGCGCCCATGCAGGCTGCCGTAGGTTGCGTTGCCGGTGCCGAGGGGCGTCGCGCTTGCCGTGTTGTCCATGCCGTTTCGCTCTAGGTGGATAGGATTTCGATATATGAAAACAAATATCCATAGTCAGATATTTGTTATTTTTCATGTATCAATATGCCCGCTAGCATCGCCGACGTAAAGCACCCGGGCGACGCCGCGCAGGCACCGATCCGGGCCGATCAGGTCTCGAGGATTCCGCCAGCATGGGCTCACCCACCAAACCGGTCCGCCGCAGCCAGGCGTGGTTCGGTCGCGAAGGCAAGCAGGGTTTCTACTACCGCAGCTGGCTCAAGAGCGCGGGCCACCCGCACGACATGTTCGACGGGCGCCCGGTGATCGGCATCTGCAACACCTGGTCGGAACTGACCCCGTGCAACGGCCACCTGCGCGAACTGGCCGAGCACGTCAAACGCGGCGTCTACGAGGCCGGCGGCTTCCCGCTGGAATTCCCGGTGATGTCGCTGGGCGAGACGCAGATGCTGCCCACCGCGATGCTGTTCCGCAATCTGGCCAGCATGGACGTGGAGGAATCGATCCGCGCCAATCCGCTGGACGGCGTGGTGCTGCTGATGGGCTGCGACAAGACCACCCCGTCGCTGCTGATGGGCGCGGCCAGCGTGGACCTGCCGACCATCGGCCTGTCCGGCGGCCCATCCCTGTCCGGCAACTGGCGCGGGCAGCCGCTGGGCTCGGGTACCGGGGTGATCCAGATGTCGGAGATGGTCCGCGCCGGCACCCTGAGCCAGGACGAGTTCGTCGAGGCCGAGGCCTGCATGCAGCGCTCCAAGGGCAGCTGCATGACCATGGGCACCGCCTCGACGATGGCCAGCATGGTCGAAGCGCTGGGCATTTCGCTGCCGGAAAACGCGGCGATTCCCGCGGTCGATTCGCGCCGCGCGCGGCTGGCGCGGCTCAGCGGCCGGCGCATCGTGCAGATGGTCGAGGACGACCTGCGCATGTCGCAGGTGCTGACCCGCTCCGCGTTCGCGAACGCGATCAAGGTCAACGCGGCGATCGGCGGCTCCACCAATGCGGTGATCCACCTGCTCGCCATCGCCGGGCGCCTGGGCGTGCCGCTGAGCCTGGACGACTGGGACCAGTTGGGGTCGCGGCTGCCGTGCCTGGTCAACCTGAAACCGTCCGGCCAGTACTTGATGGAAGACTTCTACTACGCCGGCGGACTGCCGGCGGTGATGCGCGAACTCGGCGCCGAGCTGGACCTAGACGCGCTCACCGTCAACGGCCGCACCCTCGGCGAGAACGTGGCCGACGCGCCGTGCTGGAACCGCGAGGTGATCCACGCGCTGGACACGCCGTTCCGCGAACAGGCCGGCATCGCCGTGCTGCGCGGCAACCTGGCCCCGGACGGCGCGGTGATCAAGCCTTCCGCCGCCTCGCCGCACCTGCTGCGGCACCGCGGCCGCGCGGTGGTGTTCGAAAGCATCGAGGACATGAAGACGCGCATCGACGACGAGGCGCTGGACATCGATGCCGACTGCATCATGGTGCTGAAGAACTGCGGCCCGCGCGGCTACCCGGGCATGGCCGAGGTCGGCAACATGCCGCTGCCGCCGAAGCTGCTGCGCGCCGGCGTCACCGACATGGTGCGCATCTCCGACGCGCGCATGAGCGGCACCGCCTACGGCACCGTGGTCCTGCACGCCTCGCCCGAGGCCGCCACCGGCGGCACCCTGGCGCTGGTGCGCGACGGCGACATCATCGAACTGGACGTGCCCGGGCGCTCGCTGCACCTGGAGGTCAGCGACGAGGAACTGCTGCGCCGGCGCAGCGAATGGACGCCGCTGCCGACGCCGCTGCGCGGCTGGAGCAAGCTGTACGTGGAGCACGTGCAGCAGGCGCACCTGGGCGCGGACCTGGATTTCCTGGTCGGCGGCAGCGGCGCCGACGTGGCGCGCGATTCGCACTAGCGGCGTCGACTCGGCGCGATTGCCGCCGACGGCGTCTCGCGCCGACGCGCTCGCAGCCGACGCGGTGTTGTGGGAGCGACTTCAGTCGCGACGGGCCTTACTGGTAGAGCCCGTCGCGACTGAAGTCGCCCCCACAAATCCATGCAGCCGCCACATGCAACTACGGCGCCCTGCACGCGCCGCGTCACCGAAACGTCATCTATGGCCTCTAGCCTGCGCCGCATCCAAGGGGCAAGGCAGGTCGGTGGCGGCACATCCCAAGCGCGCATGGGCGCGCATGTTCGCGGAACACGGTCCGGTGCTGCGCGGCTTCTTCGTGCGCCGCGGCGCCAACGAGGACGCCGAGGACATGGTGCAGGAAACCTATCTGCGCCTGCTGCGCGCGCACCAGCACCAGGGCGAGGCGATCGCCAATCCCGAGGCCTACCTGTACACGGTGGCGCTGAACCTGGCGCGCGAACAGGCCGCGCGGCGCAAGCAGGCGCCGCTGCGCATCGACGAGATGGAGCAGTTTTCGCAATTGCTGGCCGCAGGGGACGACGTGGAAGACACGGCACAGCGACAGCAGCGGCAACAGCGCCTGCAGGCCTTGCTGGCCGGCTTGCCCGAACGCACCCGCGCGGTGCTGGTGATGCAGTACCGCGACGGCCTGAGCTACAAGCAGATCGCCGAACGCATGGGCGTGTCCGCGCACATGGTCAAGAAGCACGTGGTGCGCGGGCTGTCGGCCTGTCGCCGGGCGCTGGCCGACAGCGGGGAAAGCTGGTGAGCGAGGCCGCCTTCCCGCCGCGCAGCGCCACCGCCGAGGCCGCGCACTGGCATGCCCTGCAACGCATGCAGGCGCTGGACGCGACGCAGCAGGCGCAACTGATGGACTGGCTGACCGCCTCGCCGCTGCACCTGCGCGAATACATGGCGGTGCTGCGCGTGGCCGGCGAACTGGGCGAGGCCATGCGCGGCATGGACCTGGACGTGGACGCGCTGCTCGACGCCGACCGTCGCGCCGATGCCAGCCCGGCGCCACGCAACGTGATCGCGCTGCCGCTGCCGCAACGGCCACCACGCCCTGCCCCGCAGACGCCCCGCGCCGAACGCCGCAGCGCGCGCCTGCGCGGCTGGGGCATGGGCCTGGCCGCGACGTTGTGCGGCGTGGCGGCGCTGGCCGGCTGGGCCTGGCCGCGCACCGAGACCTACAGCACCACGCACGGCGAGCAGCGCAGCGTGCAGCTGGCCGATCGCAGCACGGTGCACCTCAACGCGCAAAGCGCGCTGCGCGCGACCATGACCCCGTGGAGCCGGCGCCTGCAGCTGCTGCGCGGCCAGGCCAGCTTCGTGGTCGCGCCGGATCGGCGTCCGCTGCAGGTGCTGGCGGGCGCACTGCGGGTCGAGGACATCGGCACCACCTTCGACATCGCCCTGTACCGGCAACAGGCGCGTATCGAGGTGGCCGAGGGCCGCGTGCACGTCTGGCGCGCCGATCGCCCGCGGCAGCCGATGCTGGCCGATCTCGGCGCCGGGCAGAGCGCGCGCATCGACGACGCCAGCGACAAGGTCGAACTGGCCAGCGAGGACGTCGCCGCGATGCATGCCTGGTGGCAGCGCCGCATCGTGTTCCGCGACGAGCCGCTGGCCAACGTGGCCGAGGATTTCAACCGGCTCAACCGCACCCGCCTGCTGATCGACGATGCCGGCGCCGGTGCGATGCGCCTGACCGGCAACTTGCGCGGCGACGACATCGCCTCGCTGCGCGCCTTCCTCGCCGACCAACCGACGCTGCGCGTGACCGCCAGTGCCGACGCGATCCGCGTCGGCAGCCGCGCGGCGCCGCGGCCAGTCGCACGCTAACCGCAGCGTCGGTCGCCGACTGCGGCGACCGACTCCCGCGCGCCTGGCGAGATAGCTGCGCAACCGCGAGTGCCGCGGCACTACGCCCGCAGGCGCACCACTCATCACCGCCTAGCGCGTACCCAGTCATGGCGCGAGCGTTCGCGCTCGCGCGCACGACCAGCGGAGAAAACAGCCGCTCGCCCTCGCCCCCACGCACGTGTCACAGAAAATTCATCGAAAACCGGTGCCCGATCGTCGCTGTCGATCCTCGTAGTCCAGGTACAACGCAGCATTGCGCCCTTTGCGGCGGTGCTGCGTCCCCACCTTCCGCTCCCACTGGACAACGACGATGCGCCGCACCCTGTTCCTTTCCATCGCCCTCGCCCTGCATGCCGGTACCGCCGGCGCCCAGACCACGCCCGTCGCGGTCGATGCGATTCCCGCACAGCCGTTGGCGCGCGCGCTCAACACCCTGTCGCGGCAGAGCGGACTGCAGTTCGTCTATGCCGCGGGCGTGGCCGGCAATCCGCAGACCCGCGGCACCAATGCCGGCGCCACGCCGGAGCAGGCCTTGCAACAACTGCTCGACGGCACCGGCCTGCGCTACCGCTATCTCAATCCGACCACGGTGACGATCGAAGCCGCGAGCGCGGCGAGCGACGCAGCGCAGGCGATCCCGGCCGCGAGCTCCGCCGCGATGCCGGCCGCCGCGCCCACGGCGGACGCACCGGTGAAGGAACTGGACCGCATCCAGGTGCTCGGCAGCTATGCCGGTAGCCTCAGCGCCGCGTTGCGCGAGAAGCGCTACGCCGACAGCGTGGTCGACGTGATCGCCGCCGAGGACATCGGCAAGCTGCCGGCGCAGAACGTGGCCGAAGCGCTGCAGCGCGTGCCCGGCGTGTCGATCGTGCGCGACCGCGGCGAAGGCGTGTACGTGCGCGTGCGCGGCCTCGGCCCGAACTTCCAGGTCACCACGCTCAACGGCCAGACCATGGCGGTCAACGAGAACGTGCGCACCTCGGGGCAGACCGGCCGCCAGTTCCGCTACGACACGCTGCCGGCCGAACTGGTGTCCGGCCTGGACGTGATCAAGAGCCCCACCGCCGACCTGGACGAAGGCGCGATCGGCGGCATCGTCAACGTGCGCACGTTCCGCCCGCTGGAACTGGGCAAGACCCTGACCAACCTGTCGCTGGAATCGAGCCAGGCGCAGCGCACCCATGCCAACGACCCGCGCGTGTCCGGCCTGTTCAACTGGGTCAACGCCGACGGCAGCTTCGGCATGCTGATCTCCGGCGCCTACGCGCAGCGCAGCCTGCGCCAGGACCGGGTCAACGAAGTGAGCTGGGACTACTACCCCAACGGCGTGCCGGGCGCGCCCGGCGCCTATTACGCGCCGACCGGACTGCGCCCGACGCTGGAACTGGAGCAACGCGAGCGCACCGGCGTGGCCGCCTCGCTGCAGTGGAAACCGAGCGCGGCGTGGGAGACCAACCTGGACCTGCTCTACGCCAAGCAGACCGTGCACTACGACGAATACAGCATGGGCGTGGGCTTCGACAGCCTGGCCAAGCTGAGCAACATTCGCGTCGAGCACGGCGGCATCACCGGCTTCGACTACCGCAACGGCCAGGTGCAGATCTCGCGCGAGACCTCCGGCATCACCGACGACAACCGCAGCGCGCGCCTGTCCAGCACCTGGAGCGGCGATCGCTGGACGCTGGGCGCGGTGGCGTTCCACTCGCAGGCGCACAGCTACGATTCGGACCCGATCCGGCGCACCCGCCTGCGCAGCGGCACCAACCTGTCGATGCGCGTGGAGATGCCGCAGGCCGACGGCGACAACGTGCCCGACTGGAGCTTCACCAACGGCTTCGATCCGAACAACCCGGCCACCGTGGCCGGGCGCCGCCTGGAATGGCGCGAGATCGATGCGCGCGACAAGGAGGACGCGCTGCAGTTCGACGCCAAGCGCGCGCTCGACGGCGACTTCTTCCGCGACCTCAAGGTCGGCGCCAAGTACCGCCAGCGTTCGCGCAGCTACGACCGCGCCGACCTGCTGCTCAACAGCATCGCCGGCGTGCGTTTCCCGGCCGGCAACTTCACCGCGCTGCCGGTGGACGACATGCTCGCCGACGCCAACGGCACCCTGCCGCGGCAGTGGCTGGCGCCGATCGAATCCACCTTCTGGGGCAACTGGCCGACCGCCGCGGACCTGGTCAACACGCCCAACAGCGCCGACCTGCAGAACTCCTATGAAGTGAAGGAGAAGATCGGCTCGGCCTACGCCATGGCCGATTTCGGCAGCGAACTGGCCGGCCGCGAGCTGCGCGGCAATCTCGGCGTGCGCCTGGTGCGCACCGAACAGACCACCGACGGCCACGCCGACGTCAACGGCACCGCGCAGCCGGTGCATTTCGAGCGCAGCTACAACAACGTGCTGCCGTCGTTCAACGCCGCCTGGGACGTGCGCGAGGACATGGTGCTGCGCGGCTCCGCGGCCAAGGTCATCACCCGCCCCGACCTCACCGACCTGTCGTCCAAGCTCACCTTCAACTCCAGCGGCGAGATCCTCACCGCCAGCGGTGGCAATCCCGGGCTCAAGCCGTTCGAGGCGTGGCAGTACGACCTGACCTTCGAGTGGTACATCGACGGCACCTCGGCGCTGACCGGCGGCGTGTTCTACAAGGACATCTCCAGCTTCATCCAGACCCAGATGTCCAACCTGGTCTACCAGGGCCAGACCTATCTGCTGTCGTCCAAGACCAACGGCAGCGAGGCCAAGGTCAAGGGCGCCGAAGTGGCCTACCAGCAGGTGTTCGCCGGCCTGCCGGGGCCGCTGGACGGGCTCGGCATGCAGCTCAACTACACCTGGACCGACAGCGAAGCCACCTACCGCGACGGCACCCGCACCTTCACCGACAGCCTGGAAGGCGTGGCCAGGAACACCTACAACGCGGTGCTGTTCTACGAGAAGGGACCGCTGATGGCGCGGGTCAGCTACAGCTGGAGCGACGACATCCTCAACGCGGTCGGCACCGCCAACGTCGCCACGCTCAACAGCGACAAGTTCGGCAGCCTGGACGCGAACGTGGCCTACAAGGTCAACGACACCCTGTCGGTGTTCGTCAACGCGATCAACCTCACCGGCGAGGTGCAGCGCCAGTACGTCGGCGACCACCTGTTCGGCGGCTACACCGACTACGGCCGCACCTGGTCGGTGGGCCTGCGCGCGCGCTTCTGAGCCGCGCTGCCGCGGTCGCCGCCGCCGGGCGGCGCCGCGCGCCATGGCGACAGCGTCCGCCATGGCGCCGTCCGCGCAATGCCCGCCCGGCCCTTGCCACGGCCTGCGGCACGTCGCGCCCTGCGCTCCCGTACCGCTTCTTCCGGACCATGCCGATGCCCTCGATATCCCGCCTCACCGCCACGCTGCTCGCCCTCGCCCTGCTGCTGCCGCTCGCCGCCGCCCAGGCCACGGCCGCGGCGCCGGAAACCCTGGAAAAAGTGCTGATCCTCAAGCGCCACGGCGTGCGCTCGGCGATGTCCAGCCCGGAACAGCTGGGCCGCTACTCGGCGCGCGCATGGCCGCGCTTCGGCGGGCCGGCCGGACACCTGACCGAGCACGGCGCGCGCCTGGAGCAGTTGTTCGGCGCATACTACCGCGCGCTCTATGCGCCGCAGGGCCTGTTCGCCGGCGACGCCTGCGCCAGCGCCTACTACTGGGCCAACCGCACCCAGCGCACCATCGCCTCGGCGCGCGCCCTGGCCAGCACGCTGACGCCCGGTTGCGCGAACGTGGTGCACGGCGTCGCCGACGGCGCCTCGGATCCGTTGTTCGACGGCGCGCCGGCCTTGCGCACGCCAGCCGCCGCCGCGCTCATGCGCGCGGCCATCGCCGGCCGCATCGGCGACGATGCCGCCGCCTGGAACGCGGCGCAGCGCGATGCGATCGACACGCTGCAGCAACTGCTGCTGCAGTGCGCGCAGCGGCCATGTCCGGCCGACGCGGGCGCCGGCAAGCAGCGCCTGGACGCGGTGGCCGCACGCATGGGCGACGCCGACGACGGGATTCCCGGCGTCGAAGGCCCGGCCGCGGCCGCGTCCGGCATCAGCGAAAGCCTGCTGATGGGCTGGGCCGACGGCCAGGACTTCGCCGCGCTCGGCTGGCAAGGCCTGGACGAGGCCAGCCTGCTGCGCGCGTTCGCCCCGCACCAGGCCGAGTTCGCGCTGCGCCTGCGTGCGCCGGCGGTGGCGCGCATGGCCAGTTCGCCGCTGGCCGCGCGCGTGCTGGCCACGCTGCAGCAAGGCAGCGACAGCGCGACGCATGCCGCGCCGATCGGCGGCGACGCGCGGCTGGTGGTGCTGTCCGGACACGACGGCACGCTGACCCTGCTGGCCGGCATGCTCGATCTGCACTGGCAACTGCCCGGCTACCAGCCGGACCAGACCGTGCCCGGCGGCGCGCTGGTGTTCGAGCGCTGGCGCCGCGCCGATGGGCAACGCGTGATCCGCCTGCGCTACACCGCGCAGAGCCTGGCGCAACTGCGCGAACGGCGTGCGCTGACGCTGCAGGCGCCGCCGCCGTCCGCGCCGGTGTTCATTCCCGGCTGCAGCAGCGCCACGCCGGGCTACGACTGTCCGCTGCCGACGCTGGCCGCGCTGATCGGCGCGGCGATCGACCCGCAGTTCCTCGCCGAATGACGCCATGCGCGCGGCCGCCGGCCGGCGCCATGGCTGCTGCATCGGCGCATCCCGCGCCGCTTCCCTGGCCACCGCGCCAGCCGCTGTTTCCCACCACCGCAAGAGGCGATTCATGATCCAGCATCTACGCACCCTCGTGAGCTTCGGCATCGGATTGAGCCTGGCCTGTGCCGGCGTGGCGCACGCGCAATCGGACACCGGCGTGCTCGACGTCCTCAGCTACAACATCGCCGGACTGCCCGAGGGCATTTCCAGCAGCAATCCCTCCGCCAACACCGCGCAGCTGGCGCCGAAACTGGCCCCGTACGGCCTGGTCCACGTGCAGGAGGACTTCAACTACCACGCCACCCTGTATGCCGGCGACACGCATCCCTACCGCACCGCCACCAGCGGCGGCGCCGCCATCGGCGACGGCCTCAACACCCTGAGCAACTATCCCTTCAGCGACTTCACCCGGGTCAAGTGGAACCAGTGCAACGGCACCGATTGCCTGACCCCGAAGGGCTTCAGCTACATGCGCGTGCGCCTGGCCGACGGCGTGCTGCTGGACGTGTACAACGCCCATCCCAACGCCGGCACCGAAACCGGCGACCTGTCCGCGCGCCGCGCCAACATCGGCCAGCTCTCGCAGTTCATCCAGACCTGGTCGGCCGGCAACGCGGTGCTGGTGATGATGGATTCCAACACCCGCTACACCCGCGCCGACGACAACATCCGCGAGCTGATCGCGGCCAACGGGCTGACCGATCCGTGGGTGGAGCTGGTCAAGGGCAGCGCGCCGGCCGCCGGCGCCGAGCCGCTGCTGTGCGGCACGCCGCCGACCAACGCCTGCGAGGTGGTCGACAAGATCCTGTACCGCGATGCGCGCCAGCTGACCCTGGTCGCCAACCGCTACCAGCTCGATCCCGGCAACTTCTACGACAGCGCCGGCAAGCCCTTGTCCGACCACTACCCGCTGTACGCGCAGTTCGGCTGGGCGGTGGGCACGGACGTGCGCACCAGCGACCAGGTCGGCGGCCCGCACGGCACGCCGTTCAACGACCTGGCCGACAGCAACAGCCTGCGTCGGCTCAGCGGCGTGACCCTGCGCGGCGACGCGCGCCTGGACAGCGTCGGCGTGATCCTGGACACGGGCAAGCTGCTCGCGCACGGCGGCACCGGCGGCCAGGCGACGACCCTGTCGCTGGGCGCCAACGAGACGCTGACCTCGGCCACCGTCAGCGTGGGCAAGTACAACGACACGACCCGCGTGTTCTCGCTGAGCCTGCGCACCAGCAGCGGCCGCAGCGTGCAGGTGGGCAAGCCGACCAGCGAGACCTATACGCTGAGCGCGCCCAGCGGCTGGCACATCGCCGGCTTCACCGGCCGCGCGGGCGACGAGATCGACAAGCTCGGCGTGGTCTACAAGAAGGACTGACGCATCGGCGGCGTGCGCGGCGCGGCGCGACGCGTCGCGCACGAACGGCAACGGCGCCCGTCGCAACGGGCGCCGTTGTTGCAGCGATGCGGATCGTCCCCGCCGTACGCGGACCGGCATGCGCACGCGTGGCGATGCGCCGCTATCCCGCGTAGCGGCTTCGCTCGCGGATCAAGGATGGGCGTTCGGGATGTTTTCCGGCTTTTCCGCCGGCACCGCAGCGGCGCTCCATGCCACGACACGCAGCATGCGTGCCGATGCAGCGGCAGCGACCGGGTCGCAACCTGGCCGCTGCAGCAAGCGATCAGGCCTCAGGCCTGCTTCGGATCCGGGCCGTAGGCATTGGCGCCCCTGACCCCTTCCATGAACATGAAGACCATGATCACCACGCCGCCCAGCCAGGGGATCAGGCCCAGCAGCACGTACCAGCCGGACTTGCCCTGGTCGTGGAAACGGCGCACCTGCACCGCGAGCGACGGCACCAGCACTGCGAGCGAATACAGGCACACCAGCACGAACGCGGCCATCGACAGCGCACTGGTGCCGTTCTGGCCGCCGAAGCCGCCGCCGATGCCCACCAGCACCATCAACACGGTGATCACCACGATGTTCAACAGCGTGAACATCCAATACTCCTTGCGCCGCGAACGCCCGGAAAAATCCGCGTAGCGCTTGAGCGGCATCAACATCCATTCCATTGTGTTTCCTTTTTTTTCGAACCGCTGCGTCACTGCAGCGGGCGGCATGGTGGCACAAACGCCGCGGCATGGAAACGCTTCCAGCTACGCGCTCGCCGCCTCCAGCGCCTGCGCCAGGCGCTCCACCGCGATCACTTCCATGCCCTTGACCACGCCGGTCTTGGGCGCATTGGCCTTGGGCACGATGGCGCGCTTGAAGCCGTGCGTGGCGGCCTCGCGCAGGCGGTCCTCGCCGTTGGGCACCGGGCGGATCTCGCCGGACAGGCCGACCTCGCCGAAGGCGATGGTCTTCTCCGCCAGCGGCCGGTCGCGCAGCGAGGACAGCACCGCCAGCAGCACCGGCAGGTCGGCCGCGGTCTCCTGCACGCGGATGCCGCCGACCACGTTGACGAACACGTCCTGGTCGCCGACCACGATGCCGCCGTGCCGGTGCAGCACCGCCAGCAGCATCGCCAGCCGGTTCTGTTCCAGGCCCACCGCCACCCGCCGCGGATTGGACAGCGGCGAAGCATCGACCAGCGCCTGCACTTCCACCATCAGCGGCCGCGTGCCCTCGCGCGTGACCATCACGCAGCTGCCGGGCTGGTTGGCGCTGCTGCCGGACAGGAAGATCGCCGACGGGTTGGACACTTCCTTCAGTCCCTTCTCGCCCATCGCGAACACGCCCAGCTCGTTGACCGCGCCGAAGCGGTTCTTGAACGCGCGCAGCAGGCGGAAACGGCTGCCGCTCTCGCCCTCGAAATACAGCACTGCATCGACCATGTGCTCGAGCACGCGCGGCCCGGCGATGCCGCCTTCCTTGGTCACGTGGCCGACCAGGAACACCGCGGTGCCGGTTTCCTTGGCGTAGCGCACCAGCCGCGCCGCGCTCTCGCGCACCTGGCTGACCGAACCGGGCGCGGCGGTCAGCGACTCGGTCCACAGGGTCTGCACCGAGTCGGCCACGATCAGTTTGGGCCGCGCCGCGCTGGCGTGCTGCAGGATCTGCTCGATGCCGGTCTCGGCCAGCGCGTTGAGGCCGTCCAGCGGCAGGTCCAGGCGCACCGCGCGGCCGGCGACCTGGGCCAGCGATTCCTCGCCGGTCACGTACAGCACCGGCAGCGTGCCGGCCATCTTCGCCAGCGCCTGCAGCAGCAGCGTCGACTTGCCGATGCCCGGGTCGCCGCCGATCAGCACCACCGCGCCTTCGACCAGGCCGCCGCCGAGCACCCGGTCGAACTCGCCGATGCCGGTGGACACGCGCGCCTGGTCGCGATGCTCCACGTCCTTGAGCGCGGTGATCTTCGGCGTCTCCGCCTTGCCGGCCCAGCCGCTGCGCCGCGCCGCGGCCGGCGCCTTCGCCGCCGCCGCGCTTTCCAGCACGATCTCGCTCAGCGAATTCCACGCCCCGCACTCGGCGCACTGGCCCTGCCACTTGGTGTACTCGGCGCCGCATTCGCCGCAGACATAGGCCGTCTTCGCCTTCGCCATCTCGTTCTTGCCCGCTGACAGAATGCGCCAGCATAGTGGCTGGCGGTCTCAAGGTCCGCGACGGGCGCGGGGAGCGGCATACTCGACGCCGCCGATGGCGCGCCCTGTGCATTCATCCCGCTCCCCTGTAGGAGCGGCCTCAGCCGCGACGGGCTCTGCCGAGGGTGCCGGTCGCGGCTGAAGCCGCTCCTACATGGGCGAACACAGGGCTTCGCGCGTTGCCGCGTTGCCGCCGCGTGGGCGGCCCATCGCGATGGACCGCCCGCGTTGCCGGCTCAGCGCGCCTTGTACAGTTCGCTCAACCGGTCCGGCTTGCCGGGGATGCGCTCCAGGTGCGGATACTGCAGGCCGCCGTGGTAGGCGATGCGCAGCGTGTCGTAGCGGTTGCCGCGCTTGACCAGCAGCTCGATCGGCGCGGTGCCGCCCTTGGCCGCGGTGATCGCGTCCTTGATCGTGTCGGCGCTGTACTCGCGGCCGTTGACCGCGACGATGCTGTTGCCGGCGATGATGCCGGCGTCGAACGCCGGGCCGTCCCACAGCACGTCCTGCACGCTGCCCTTGTCGTCCAGGCTCAGGCCCAGCGAATAGGTCAGGCCGATGCCCTTCTTGGTCGCCTCGTAGGTCTTGACCGCCTCGTTCGGCTGGTCGGTGTAGACCAGCTTCCAGCCGCTGGCCTCGATGCCGCCGACCAGCGGGCCATGGCCGTCGACGCGGCTGCGCAGGAACGTCGCCCAGTCGTACCTGGCCACGCCATCGAGCGTGGCGACGATGTCCTCGAAGGTATACGGGTTCACGTCCCAGGCGCCGTCGTGCATGCCGAAGAAGGCCTTGGCGAAGTCGTCGATCGAGCGCTTGTTGCCGCTGAGCTCGCGCAGCTTGGCATCGGTCTCCAGCCATAGCATCTGCCCGCCGGAATAGTAGTCCTCGCTCATCTGGTAGCTGCGGTAGGCGCGCGGCCGGCGCATCGACATGGTCGGGTCGTTGGTGGTGTCCTGCAGCGCGCGCCAGGCCATGCCGGGACGGCCGCGCTGGTAGGTCGCGGCGACGTCGGCCAGCGCGTCGCGCGCCTGGTTCTGCGTCCACAGCCCGGAGCGTGCCGACAGCACCTCGCCCCAGAACTGGGTCTGGCCCTCGTACAGCCACAGCAGGCTGTCGCCCATCGGCACGTTGAAGTTCGGCGTGGCCAGGTCGGCGCCGCGGCGGTACTTGCCGTTCCAGGAATGGTTGAACTCGTGCGGGAGCAGGTCGCGCCGGTCCCAGCTCTTGTCCCATTCGGTGAAGTAGTTGAGCGGGCCGCTGTTCTCGCTGGAGCGGTGATGTTCCAGGCCGATGCCGCCGAGCTTCTCGGTCAGGGCCAGCAGGAACTCGTAGTGGTCGAAATGGCGCGCGCCGTACAGCTTGTCCATCTGCTGCACCAGCGCCGCGTGCGCCTTGATCTGCTCGGGCTTGGCCTCCAGCGACTTGGCCTCGTCGGCGAACACGTTCAAGTACACCGGCGCCTTGCCGCCGGCATCCAGCGCGATGCGCTTGTAGTACTTGCCGGCGAACATCGGCGAATCGACCAGGTCGTCGAAGTCGATCGGCTTGAACGTCACCGTGTCGCCGACCCGGCCGGCGGTCTCCAGCGCGGTGGCATAGCTCCAGCCCGGCGGCAGGGTCACGCTGGCCTGGGCCTTGATGTTGCGCGCGTAGACGCCGGCCGGGTACAGCGCGGTGGTGTTCCACTGCAGGTTGAGCATCTCCGGGGTCATCATCACCCGGCCCTGGCCGTCGCCCTGCGAGGACAGGAACTGGTACTCGGCGACGATCTCGCTGGCGCCCTGCGGCACCTCGACCTTGAACGCGTACACGTCGAACTGGTCGCGCTTCCACGGCAGCACCTGGCCGTTGGCCTTGACCACCAGCCCGGCCAGCTTGTCGATCGGCCCGGTCGGCGAATGGTTGCCGGGAATCCACTGCGGATACAGCAGGGTCATCGGTCCCGGCGTGGCCGGGATGGTGGTGCGCACGCGGAAGATGCGGTGCGCCAGGTCGGTGGCGTCGACATCGATCTTCAGCGTGCCGGCGAACGGCACGTCCTGCGGCGGCGCGGTCTGCGCCGTGGCCTGGAAGGCGGCGGTGGCGGCCAGCAGCAGCGGCGCCATCCAGGCGGTGGACTTGGTCATGGGGTCTCCAGTGGGGGATGCGGCGAACGGGCGACTCACGATCCTATGCCTGCCGTCCGCTGGCGCTCTATGCCATTGGTCATGCTCCGGGCACCGGCGCATCCGTCCGCTGCAGCGCTCGCCTCCCGGCCGCCGGCGTTGAAGCGGGTACCGCAGGCGCCTATGCTCGGATCACCCATGTCGCGGGGAACCAACGCCATGCCTTGCTGCCGTCTGCTTGCGATCGTCGTCCTGGGCGTGGCGCTCGCGCCTGCCGGGCTCCACGCCCAGCCAAAGGGCCGCGTCACCGGAGTCGGCGGCATCTTCGTCAAAAGCGACCACCCCAAGGCCTTGATGGCGTGGTATCGGGACGTCCTGGGAATCCAGATCGAACCCTGGGGCGGCGCCATGTTGTCCTATGACGCGCCTGGGCATCCGCCGGTGCTGACGTTGAACGCGTTCGCTCGCGACAGCGACTACATGGCCCCGTCGGCACGGGAGTTCATGCTCAATTTCGCGGTGGACGACCTCGACGCCATCCTGCAGAAGGTCGAGGCCAGCGGCGTGGCGGTACTCAAGCGCGACGACGACGATCCCAGCGGGAAGTTCGCCTGGATCGTCGATCCGGACGGCACCAAGATCGAACTGTGGCAGCCGAAGGCGGAATCATCGCCCTAGCGCGCGGGCAGGCCGCCCCCAGGCGCCGCTGTCAGCCGGAGTACCCGGCGTTCACTGCGTTTTGTGCTCGAAGATCAGGCAGGTCGTGGTCGCATGCGCATAGAGCTTGCCGTCGGGTCCGACGATGCGTCCCTCGGCCGTGGCGACCTGGCGTCCCGCGTGGATCACCTTCCCTTCGGCGCGCACCAGCGGCACTCGGTCGGTCAGGGGACGCACCATGTTCACTTTCAGCTCCAGCGTCGTGAACGCCATGCCGGCCGGCAGCGTCGTGTGGACGGCACAGCCGACGGCGGAATCGAGCAGGGTCGCGAACCAGCCGCCGTGCACGGTGCCCAACGGGTTGTAGTGCCGTCGCTGCGGTCGGCCCTGGAATACCGCGCTGCCGGGCTGCATGTGGATCGGAACGAAATCGAGCGTCTCGCCAATCGGCGCTGGCGGCAGGTCGCCGGCAAAGATTGCGTCGAACAGCTGCATGCCGGAGAGCGCGACCAGCGGCCGCTTCGGCGCAGCGTCGGGAGCGCATAGCCGGGCGCGGACTCGCGCCTCGTCCGCCTCCCAGCACGCCAACACCTGATCGCTCGTCATAAAGAGTCCTTCCGGAAGCACGTGGATCCACAGCGGAGGGCGGCGGACCAGGCGGTACGTCGTCCCCCTACCCGCCGACAATCGGGGACGGTCCCGACAGCACCGCAGCCCGACAGGCATCCAGAATCTCATCGGCGAGCGGTGAGTCGTCAGGACAGGCGCGCGACAGCACCAACGCGCCAACCACCTGCGCAATCAGGGCGATACGCCTGCCGCGCGAGTCGCTTTCGTCCTTGCCGTCCTCCGGCGCGGCGCGCCGGTTCGCCAACCCCGCCAGCATGTTCTCAAGGCCGGCCGCAAAAGCCTGCTTGGTGGACTCCGGCTGACGCGCCGCATCTCCGCAGAGCGCTGCCATCGTGCAACCATCGCTACGATCGTCCCGGTGTGGCCGGGATAGGTAGTAGCTGACGAAGGCACGCGCATCGAGGCCGACGGCCTTGGCGGTGCCCTGTTCAAAGCCGCAGCTCGCCGCTTCCGCCATCAAGTCGGCCTTGGACCCGAAATGCTTGTAGAAGCCGCCATGGGTGAAGCCGGCGGCCGCCATCAGGTCCGCAATCCCGACCCCGTCGTATCCGCGCTCGCGAAACAGATGAGAGGCGGTCTCGACGATGTGCGCCCGGTTCGCCTGGGCCTGGGCTTTGGTGACCTTCATGTCCTGGACCTCTGTGGGGATGCCATCGGTAACGCCGTCACTATACATTGATGTCGTCCGTCATCAAACCTATTGACATTAAAGATGATGGATAACATCATTAATGGACCTTCCTTCGACAGGGTTCTGGAAATGGACGCCACCCACCTGCCCTTGCCCACCCTGCTCGCGAGCAAGGTGCAGGGCGCACCGTCGTCGACGTGAGTGCATGACGGCCGCCGCTGCCGCCAGATCGCGTACCCCATTGGCGCCGCCACAGCACGCAGTGCGGCAAGACGATGCTCCCTACGACAAACGCCCAGGATCGAACATGTCCTACATCCGCACCCCCACCCACGCCATGGATGTTGGCGGTACCGCATTCGCATACCGCGACCTGGGGCCGCGCGGCGGCGTGCCGCTGCTCCTGCTCAATCACTGGGGCGCCGTCCTGGACAACTTCGACCCCCGCATCGTCGATGGACTCGCCAGCCGACATCGCGTCATCGCAATCGACTACCGCGGCATCGGCGCCTCGGGTGGAACGGCACCTGTAACGGTCGAGGCGATGGCCCGCGATGTGATTGCGCTCATCCAGGCGCTGGGTTTCGACAAGGTCGATCTGCTCGGCTTCTCCCTGGGCGGGTTCGTGGCACAGGACATCGTGCTCACGGTCCCCGGCCTGGTGCGTCGCCTCGTGCTGACCGGGACCGGGCCGGCGGGTGGCGCAGGCATCGACAAGGTCGGGGCAATGTCCTGGCCACGCATGCTCAAGGGCTTGTTGACCCTGCGGGACCCCAAGACCTACCTGTTTTTCACCGCTACGGCCAACGGCCGACAGGCCGCGCGGGCGTTCCTGGCGCGGCTGAAAGAACGCAAGGCGGATCGGGACAAGGGGCCGACGCCAAGAGCCTTCCTGCGTCAATTGAAGGCGATCAAGGCGTGGGGCCGGCAAGCGCCTCAGGATCTGGGCAGCATCCGGATCCCGGTCCTGGTCGCCAATGGCGACAACGACATCATGGTGCCGACGGCCAATAGCCACGACCTGGCACAGCGCATTCCCGGCGCACGACTGGTCATCTACAGCGATGCCGGGCATGGCGGGATCTTCCAGTATCACGACGCGTTCGTAGCCCAGGCGCTGGCCTTCCTCGATGGGTGAACCCCACGGCGCAGATCGCACCCTTCGATCGTAACGGCACCCACCACAGTCATTCAAAAGCCCTGGAGAACAACGTCCCATGAAAGCCTTCACCATCGAGCGCTATGGAAAAACGCAGCCTGGCCAGCTCCGCGACGTGCCCGAACCGCAGGTGGGGGACGACGACGTGCTGGTCAAGATCCACGCGGCGAGCGTCAACGTTCTGGATCTCAAGATCAGAAGCGGCGAATTCAAGCTGATCCTGCCGTATCGGTTGCCCTTGATTCTGGGCAACGACCTTGCCGGTACGGTCGTGGGGGTCGGCGCGCGCGTGCGCGATTTCAAACCCGGCGACGAGGTCTACGCACGCCCGGACGACGATCGCATTGGCACGTTCGCCGAGTTCATCGCCGTCAAGGCGTCGTCCCTGGCGCTGAAACCCAGGAATCTCGGCATGGTCGAGGCCGCGTCCCTGCCGCTGGTGGCTCTCACCGCCTGGCAGGCGCTGGTGGAAACCGCAAAACTGCAGAAGGGGCAGAGAGTGTTCATCCAGGCCGGCTCCGGCGGCGTGGGAACCGTCGCCATCCAGTTGGCCAAGCATCTGGGAGCATTCGTGGCGACGACCACGAGCACGGCCAACATCGAGTTGGTGAAGGCCCTGGGGGCGGACGTCGTCGTCGATTACAAGAAGCAGGACTTCGCCACGGTGCTGCGCGATTACGACGTGGTGCTCAACAGCCTCGGCAACGACGAGCTGAAGAAGTCGCTGCAGATTCTCAGGCCCGGGGGGCATCTGATCTCCATCTCCGGGCCGCCCACCCCGGCGTTCGGCGAGACGCGAGGGCTGGCCTGGCCGCTCAAGCAGGTGTTGCGCCTGCTGAGCTTCGGCATCAGACGCAAGGCAAGAAAGAATGGCGTCGCCTACACGTTTGTGTTCATGCGGGCCGACGGAAAGCAGCTGGGCGAGATCACCTCCCTGGTCGAAGCAGGTGCGATCCGCCCGGTCATGGACCGGGTATTCCCGTTCGCGCAGACCGGCGAGGCCTTGGCCTACGTGGATGGCGGACGGGCCAAGGGCAAAGTCGTGGTGCAGGTGATCTAGCATCGCCCCGCACGCCTGCGCCCAGGTCCCGCCCGAATCAGTCGCCCCATTGCCGACCCGTCATTGGAATTCCTTGGCTGTTGCACACGACAGGAGAACGCGGTGAGCTCATACCCAGGCGTCAACACCGGCAAACGCGCGCTGGTGACGGGCGCATCCAGCGGCATTGGCGCGGCCATGGCGCGCGAGCTCGCCACGCTCGGCATTGATCTCGTGCTGACCGCGCGGCGCCGCGACGCACTCGAAGCGGTCGCGGCAAGCTGCAAAGGCGTGACCGTCGACATCATCACCGCCGATCTCGGCAGGCCCGACGCTGCGCAGGCATTGTGGGCCGAGGCGATCGCCACCGGCCCGATCGACATCCTGGTCAATAACGCCGGATTTGGTTACTTCCGCCGTTTCGACGAGGTCGATTGGGCGCGCGACGCAGAGCTTGTCCAACTCAACATCACCTCCCTGGTCGCATTGGCGCGCTGCTTCGTCGACGCGCGCAAGACAGGTACCGGTCGCGCGCACATGGTGAACATCGCATCCACTGGCGCGTACCAGTCGGTGCCGAACATGGCCCTGTACGCCGCATCGAAGGCGTTCGTGCGCAATTTCAGCGAGGCCCTCCACGACGAACACCGCGGCACGCAGCTGTCGGTGACCTGCGTTTGCCCTGGTGGCACCGAAACGGGGTTTCATGCCGCGTCCGGCGGGGGCGATTACTCATGGATCGCGAACGCATCCACGAAAAGCGCCGAGTTCGTGGCGCACGCCGCGATCCGCGCGATGCTGGCGGGGAAGCGGACGTTGGTGCCCGGCCTGTTCAACAAGATCTCGTGCTTCGGCGTGCGCCTGTTGACACGACGGTTCGCTTCGCGGGTGGCGACCCAGGTCCTCGGCAAACCGCGCCTGGCATTGCCGGCCCGATCGACGCAGCCCGGTTGACGGCCGGTGGCGCCGCACTGCGGCGACGAGAGCATCGGCATGCAGCGGGGACAAGGCGCCCGAGCCGTTGCCTCAGCCAGGTCCGGCGCGATGAATGCGCTCGGCTCCGACCCGATGTTCCTGCGGCCCGAGCCAACTGCGATAGTTCCACGTGCAACCCACAGTGGTGGGTGACCGCCGGCATCGGCGAGCCGCTGCGGGGCCGCTCGCACGGCCCGGATGGCGCCCAGGCCCCGCTGGCCCTGGGAGCAGGTGCGCCAGCGGGACGGTTCACGCGGACGGTCCCGCGTGCCCGATCTCAATGCATCATGTTGACGTTGAGGTTGTGCATGACCCACAGCGAGCCGACCACCACGATGCCGATGATCAGCAGCGAGAACAGGCCCACGTGCACGTTGGAGCGCTGCTCGGCGGAGCGGTCCATGTGCAGGAAGTAGATCAGGTGCACCAGCATCTGCACCGCGGCCAGCACCGCGATGACGATGACGGTCACGCCCTTCGGGAAGGCGCCGCTCATGACCATGCCGAACGGGATCACGGTGAGGATCACCGCCATCACGAAGCCGATCAGGTAGGACTTCAGGCCGCCGCCATGCGAGGGCTCGGCGTGTGCGTCGGAGGAATGGTGGTTGGCCATTACAGCGCTCCCAGCAGGTAGACGATGGTGAACACGCCGATCCAGATCACGTCCAGGAAGTGCCAGAACAGGCTCAGGCACGCCAGGCGCGTGGTGTTGCGCGGGGTCAGGCCGTTCTTGGCGATCTGGATCACCAGCACCGCCATCCACAGCAGGCCCGAGGCCACGTGCAGGCCGTGGGTGCCGACCAGGGTGAAGAACGCGGACAGGAACGCGCTGCGGCCGGGACCGGCGCCTTCGTGGATCAGGTGGTTGAACTCGTAGATTTCCATGCCCAGGAAGCCCAGGCCCAGCGCCGCGGTGACCGCCAGCCAGCCGTACAGGCCGCCCAGGCTGCGCTTGTGCGCGGAGATCATCGCCAGGCCGAAGCTGAGGCTGCTGAACAGCAGCAGGAAGGTTTCCACCAGCACGAACTTCAGGTCGAACAGTTCCTTGGCGGTCGGGCCGTCCACCGTCGCGCCGGCCAGCACCGCGTAGGTCGCGAACAGGCCGGCGAAGATGAGGCAGTCGCTCATCAGATAGACCCAGAACCCGAACACGGTGTTGCCGCCGCTGTCGTGGTGCGCGTGGTCGTCGGCGTGGACGGCGTGGTTGTCGAGCGTGGTCGAGGACATGGTTCAGACCGCCTTTGCGGCATGTGCCGCCTGTTGCTGTTCCAGCAGGGCGAAACGCGCGTTCTCGATGCGTTCCACTTCCTCTGCCGGCACCCAGTAGTCGACGTCGTCGTCGAACGTGCGCGCGATGAAGCTGCCGATCATGCCGACCAGGCCGATGATCGCCATCCACCAGATGTGCCAGATCAAGCCGAAGCCCAGCACCACGCTGAAGGCGCCGATCCAGACCCCGGCCGCGGTGTTGCGCGGCATGTGGATCGGTTCGTACTTGGCCGGACGCGTCCAGCCCTTGCCCTTGAGCTTGTCTTCCCAGAACTGGTCGCGGTCGTCGATGTGCGGCAGCACGGCGAAGTTGTAGAACGGCGGCGGCGAGGAGGTGGCCCACTCCAGCGTGCGGCCGTCCCACGGGTCGCCGGTCAGGTCCAGGTTGTCCTTGCGCTTCCACAGGCTGTAGCCGATCTGCACCAGGTTCAGGAAGATGCCGATGCCGATGATCGCCGCGCCGGCCGCGGCCACCATCAGCCACGGCGCCCACTCCGGGTGGTTGTAGCTGTTCATGCGCCGGGTCATGCCCATGAAGCCGAGCACGTACAGCGGCATGAAGGCGACGAAGAAGCCGACGATCCAGCACCAGAACGAGGCCTTGCCCAGCGTCTCGTTGAGCTTGAAGCCGAACGCCTTCGGGAACCAGTAGGTCAGGCCGGCCAGGTAGCCGAACACCACGCCGCCGATGATCACGTTATGGAAGTGCGCGATCAGGAACAGGCTGTTGTGCAGCACGAAGTCCACCGCCGGGATCGCCAGCATCACCCCGGTCATGCCGCCGATGGTGAAGGTGATGATGAAGCCGATCGTCCACAGCACCGGGGCGGTCATGCGCACCCGGCCGCGGAACATGGTGAACAGCCAGTTGAAGATCTTCACCCCGGTGGGGATGGAGATGATCATCGTGGTGATGCCGAAGAAGGCGTTGACGTTGGCGCCCGAGCCCATGGTGAAGAAGTGGTGCAGCCACACGATGAACGACAGCACGCCGATCGCCGAGGTGGCGTAGACCATCGAGGTGTAGCCGAACAGGCGCTTGCGGCTGAAGGTGGCGATCAGCTCGGAGAAGATGCCGAACGCCGGCAGGATCAGGATGTAGACCTCCGGGTGGCCCCAGATCCAGATCAGGTTGACGTACATCATGGCGTTGCCGCCACCGTCGTTGGTGAAGAAGTGCGTGCCCAGGTAGCGGTCGGCGCCCAGCAGCGCCAGCGCCACGGTCAGGATCGGGAACGCGGCGATGATCAGGATGTTGGTGATCAGCGCGGTCCAGGTGAAGATCGGCATGCGCATCAGGGTCATGCCCGGCGTGCGCATGCGCATGATCGTCACGAAGAAGTTGATGCCGGTCAGCAATGTGCCCAGGCCCGATATCTGCAAGGCCCAGATGTAGTAGTCCACGCCGACCCCGGGACTGTATTCCAGCCCCGACAGCGGCGGGTACGCCAGCCAGCCGGTCTGGGCGAATTCGCCCACACCCAGCGAGATGTTGACCAGCGCCGCGCCGGCCACGAACAGCCAGAAGCTCAGCGAGTTCAGGAACGGGAACGCCACGTCGCGCGCGCCGATCTGCAGCGGCACGATCAGGTTCAGCAGGCCGGTCATGAACGGCATGGCCATGAAGAAGATCATGATCACGCCGTGCGCGGTGAAGATCTGGTCGTAGTGGTGCGGCGGGAAGATGCCCTCGTTGCCGCCGTGCGCGATCGCCTGCTGGGTGCGCATCATCGCCGCGTCGGCGAAGCCGCGCAGCAGCATGACCAGCGCCACCACGATGTACATGACGCCGATGCGCTTGTGGTCGACCGAGGTGAACCACTCGTGCCACAGGTAGCCCCACTTCTTGTACTTGGTGATCGCCGCCACGACCAGCAGGCCGAGCAGGCCGGCGCCGCCGAGGGCGCCCATGATGATCGGCTCGTGGTACGGAACCGCCTCGAGCGTGAGTTTGCCTAGCATCACTTGTCTCCAGAAGTGCACATGGCGACCGGCTCAGCAGCCGATGCCGGATGGGCGTCGTGGCCTTCCATCTTGTGGCCCTTGCCCATCATGTATTTGTCGAGCAACGACTTGAACATGCCGTCCTGCACCGACGAGTAGTAGGTCACCGGGTACTGCGCCTTGTCGTTGCGGTTGGCCGCCAGGATCTGGAACTCCGCCTGGTCCAGCGCCTTCGGCGCGGCCTTGACCTTGGCCACCCAGGCGTCGAAACCGGCCTGGTCGGTGGCGTGCGCGGCGAAGCCCATCTTCGAGAAGCCGTGGCCGCTGTAGTTCGCCGACAGGCCGAAGTACTCGCCAGGCTCGTTGGCGATCAGGTGCAGCTTGGTCTCCATGCCGGCCATCGCGTAGATCTGCGTGCCCAGGTGCGGGATGAAGAACGAGTTCATCACCGTGTCGGAGGTGATCTTGAAGTTCAGCGGCGTATCCACCGGGAACGCGATCTCGTTGACCGTGGCGATGCCCTGCTCCGGGTAGATGAACATCCATTTCCAGTCCAGCGCCACCGCCTCGATGGTGATCGGCTTGACCTTGGAATCCAGCGGCTTGTACGGGTCCAGCTCATGCGAGGAGCGCCAGGTCAGCACCGCCAGCACCAGGATGATCATGCACGGGATCGACCACACCACCACCTCGATCGCGGTGGAATGCGACCAGTTCGGCTCGTAGCGGGCCTTGGTGTTGGAGGCGCGGTAGCGCCAGGCGAAGGCCAGGGTCATCACGATGACCGGGATCACCACCAGCAGCATCAGCACCACCGAGGTGATCAGCAACGTCTTTTCGTCGTGGCCGATCTGTCCCTTGGGGTTGAGGATGGCCGCGTCGCAGCCGGCCAGCAGCAGCGCAGGCAGGAGCGACAGACCGGAGCGCAGCGAGCGCCGGAGTTGTTTCAACGGAATCATCGAACGATCCAATTGCGTAGGGGATGCGGACCGCGCAGTGGCGAACGGGGAGCGGCGCAGACGGGCCTTTCCACGTTTCCTGCGGCATCCTGGCCGGCATGCGCGATCGACCCCGCATTTTATGCTGCCCTGCGGCATCTCCGAAAGCCATTGACAAGCCCGAGCGTGCGCACAGGCGCGTTTTCGTGTGCGACACATTGCCGCACCCGCGTGCGACGGATCGCCGCAGCCGGGCCGCCGCGCCCGCGGCGCGCGCCCATTTCGCAGGCATCGGAGATGCAACCGGGCACCGGCCAGCCCCCGTCGCGGCGCCGCCCTCCCCTCTGGGCAAAGGACGCGCGCGGATGCGTGCGGGCCGTGCAGGCGGCCGCGGCGCCCGGCGCTACGGCCGCGCCGCCGCCTTCTTCTGCTTGATCTGCTCGATGTAGTTGTAGATGGTGAAGCGGCTGACCCCCAGCGCCGCCGCCACCTGCTCCACGCTGTTGCGGATCAGGAACAGGCCGCGATGCATCATCGCCTCCACCGCGTACATCTTCTCTTCCTTGTTCATCAGCGCCGGCGGCTTCATGAAGCGCTTGACCGCGTCGTCGATGATCTCCTGCATCATCGCCTCCAGCCCGACCTCGGCGGCGGGCGCCTCGCTGCGCGGCGGCTTGGCCTTCCGGTGCAGCATCTGCTCCAGCCAGCCATGCGCCATCTCGAACACGGTCATGTCGGCATTGAGGCACAGCGCGGCCACCGGCAGGCCGGCGCCGTCGCGGAACAGCAGGGTGGCCGAGCGCAGCTGGCGGCCGGCGGCATTGGTGGTCTGGTACTCGTCGACGATCGACCAGCTGATCGTGCCGGTGCCGGCCACGTCGCGGTAGAGCTCGCTGAAGCCGGCGTCCTCGCGCGGGCCGCTGAGGATCGGGTCGCCGAGGTTGCGCCCGGACACGTGGCCGTTGGCGATCGCCCGCACCGAGGAGCCGGGCGCGGACAGGTCGTGCAGCACCACCTCGATGTTCTCGCCGATCACCCCGCCGAGCAGGGTCACCACCGGCTCGAGCAGCGCGAACAGGTCGCGCACCTGCACGCCCGCCCCCAGTCCCTGCGCCGGCGCCGCCTGGCCGCGCTTGCGCCTGGCGGCCGGCGCCGCGCCCTTTTTCGCTGTTGCCATCGAATCGTTCCGTCCTGAGGAGTGCCCGGCGAATGCGCACCGGCCATCTTGCCGGCTGCGCCGGCAGGCGTCGAGACGGCAGCGTGCCGGCACGCAAACGGACAGGAAGATCGTGACGCGGCCTTGACATACAAATTATTTTTGTATATCAACAAACTGTTGAAGCAGCATCGCATCGCGGCCAAGGGGGCCGCCGCCGCCCATGCATCGGGCGTCCAGCCACGCTTCGCCAGGGGAAACACCGTGCTGTCCATGCCGACGTCCATGCCGTCCGCCAGATCGTGCTGTCGCGCCGATGCCTGGCTGCGCCCGTTCGCGGCCGCGGCGGCGCTGTGGCTGTCCGGCATCGCCGGTGCCGCGGCGGCGGTGCCGGTGCATGCCGACGTGCAGCTGCGCTCGGCCGGCCGCGTGGCCGTCGACGGCCACGGCACGCTGCGCTACGGCGCCGAGGCCGGCCTGCTGCCGATCCACGAGGACGCGACCGGGCGGCTGCTGGCCTCGGTGTTCTTCGTCGGCTACAGCGTCCCGGCCGGCGCCGGCGCGGCGCGGCCGCTCACCTTCCTGTGGAACGGCGGTCCCGGCTCGAATTCCGCGCAGTTGCACATGGGCGTCGGCCCGCGCCGCCTGGACGCCGCCGCGCGCCTGCCGGACTGGACGCCGGCGCAGAGCGAACGGCCGCTGGTCGACAACGCCGACAGCTGGCTGGGCGCCAGCGACCTGGTGTTCGTCGATCCGGTGGGCACCGGCTACAGCCGCGCGGCAGAGGCCAGGGACCTGCCCACGCTGTACACCTCGCATGGCGATGCGGAAGTGATCGCCGAGGCGATCCGGGTCTACCTGACCCGCCACGACGCCTGGGACCGCCCGCTGTACCTGGCCGGCGAAAGCTATGGCGTGACCCGCGCGATGCTGGTCGCCGAAGTGCTGGAGCGCCGCGGCATGCCGGTGCGCGGCGTGGTGCTGGTGTCCTACAACCTCGAGCTGGGCACGGCGCCGGCGGCGTACCCGGAAGACGCGTTGAACCTGCCGCAGTTCACCGCCGCGGCGCACTACCACCGGCGCCTGGACCCGACGCTGCAGGCGCTGGACGAAGCGAGCGCGGTGGCCCGCGCGCAGGCGTGGATGCAGCAGGACTACCTGCCGTTCCTGTCCGCCCCGGCCGCGCAGACGCCCGAAGCGCGGCGCCGCATCCTGGACGGGCTGGTGCGCTTCACCGGCCTGCGCGCACAGGACATCGATGCCAAGCAGCTGACCGTGTCCACCGCCGATTTCGCCGACCGCCTGCTCGCCGACCGGGGCCTGGAGCTGGGCCGCTACGACCTGCGCATGACTGCCCCGCGCCGCGCCAAGGACGCGCCGTGGCTGCCGGGGATCGACCCCAGCCTGCAGCCGATGGCCGGCCTGATGAACGGCACCTCGCGCGTGTTCAACCGCTACCTGCGCCAGCAGCTGGGCTTCGACAGCGACCTGCTGTATCGCGGCCCGTTCGGCAACGCGGTGCATCCGCTGCCGCGCTCGATCGACCCGAAGAGCGGCATGCCGGACGACTGGATGGCGCAACTGTGGGATTTCTCGCAGAAGATTCCCGACGGCGCCGCTGCGCCGCTGCGCAAGGCGATGGACCAGGACCCGCAGTTGCGCGTGCTGACCCTGCGCGGCCGCTACGACGGCTGGCCCTGCGAAAGCTCGGTGGAAACCACCCGCGCCGCCGGCCCGCGCTACGCCGCGCGGGTGACCAACCTGTGCCTGCAGGGCGGGCACATGTGGTACTCCGAACGCGCCAGCCGCGCCCAGGGCCGCCACGCGTTCGAGCACTTCCTCGCCGCCTCTCCCACCCTTCCCAGCACGGACTAGCCCATGCGATCCACGCGCGTACGCCGCGGCCCTGCGCCGCCGAAGACCCGAGCGGTGTTGCCGATCCTGGCGCTTGCCATGGCCATGGCGATGGCGCTGCCCGCCGGCAGCGCGCATGCCGCCGAGCCGGGCTTCGTCGATCCGGCCACGCTGGACCGGGTGACGCTGCCGACGCCGGTGACCACGCAGCACCGCGGCACGTTCAACGGCCAGCGCATCGACTACAGCGCGACCGTGGAAACCTACGCCATCGACGGCGCCGACGGACGCCCGCTCGCGCGCCTGGTGTCCACCGCCTACATCGCCGCGTCCGCCGGCAGCGCGCGGCCGGTGATCTTCGCCTTCAACGGCGGCCCCATCGCCGCCAGCACGCCGCTGCATTTCGGCCTGCTCGGCCCGCAACGGCTGGCCGTGCCCGACGACCTGCATGCCAAGGCGGCCGGCTTCAGGCTGGTGGACAACCGCTATTCGCCGCTGGACGTGGCCGACATCGTCATCTTCGATCCGGCCAGCACCGGCTACAGCCGCGTCGCCGACGGCGTGGCGCCGGCCAGCCAGTTCTCCACCCGCGCCGACGCGCGCCAGCTCGCGCAACTGGTGACGCAGTGGCTGGACCGGCACGGCCGTCGCGGTGCGCCGGTGTACCTGCTCGGCGAAAGCTATGGCACCCTGCGCGCGCCGGAAGCGGCCACGCAGCTGAAGGCGGCCGGTATCGCGGTGGACGGCATCGTGCTGCTGGGCCAGGCCGCCAACATCCTCGAATACGCGCAGCGCCGCGACAACATCGTCAGCTACGCGGTGTCGCTGCCGACCCTGGCCGCACTCGGCTGGTACCACGGCAAGGTCGATCGCGGCGGGCGCAGCCTCGCCCAGTTCGTCGAGGCCGCGGCCGCCTACGGCCGCGACCGCTACCTGACCACGCTGTTCCTCGGCAACCGCGCCAGCGCGCAGCAACGCGAGGAGGTGGCGCAGGCGCTGCAGGGCTTCACCGGCCTGCCGGCGCAGGCCTGGCTGAAGGCCGACCTGAAGGTCTCCAAGGTCGCCTACGCGCGCCAGCTGTTCCCCGGGCAGATCCTGTCCGCCAGCGACGGCCGCTACCTGCTCGACGCGCAGGGCGATTCGGCCAGCGTGCCCGACTACAACGCCGTCGCGCAACGCTATTACCGGCAGGTATTGAAGGTGCCGGCGCAGGCCGGCCGCTACTCCACCGCGATGCCGACCTCCAGCGACTTCAACGCCTGGGACTGGGACGCCAACAAGTCGCCGTTCGGCGACTACCCCTGGGTCGGGCAACTGCGCGAACTGCTGGCGTCCAATCCGGACTGCCGGCTGCTGGTCGGCAACGGCTATTACGACAGCCAGACCACGATCGGCGCGATGGACTATCTCGCCGCGCAGTCCGGCTTGCCGATGCAGCAGGTGCGCACCCGCTACTACGAGGGCGGACACATGATGTACACGGTCGAGCGCAGCGCCGCCGATCTCGCGCAGGACATCCGCCAGATGGTCCGCCGCAGCTGGTGACATGACATTCCGCCGTTCCCGCAGCACCCGTCGTTCGCGCTCCATCCACCCCGCCCCGCCCACCGCCAGCCAGCGAGTCCCGCCCATGTCATCCGTCGCCCGCCACCGTCTTTCCCAGGTCATTTCGCGCGTGCTGTGCTGCCCCGCCAGCGCGCTCCTGCTGCTGCCCTCCGTCGCGCTCGCCCAGCAGGACGACGGCGCCGCCACGCAGCTGGACACCATCACCGTGACCGCGCAGAAGCGCAGCGAGCGCCTGCAGGACGTACCGATGTCGGTGCAGGTGCTCAACACCGAGAAGATGAGCAGCGAAGGCAGCTACAAGCTGGCCGACTATTTCGCCCAGTTGCCCGGCCTGTCCTACATCCAGTCGCCGATGAGCAGCAACATCGTGCTGCGCGGCATCGCCACCGACTCCGGCCTCGGCAGCCGCCCGACCTCGGGCATCGTCATCGACGACGTGCCCTACGGTTCGGCGCTCAGCACCGGCGCGATCCCCGACCTGGACCCGTCCGACCTGCAGCAGATCGAAGTGCTGCGCGGCCCGCAGGGCACGCTGTACGGCGCCAGCAGCATGGGCGGGCTGATCAAGTACGCGATGACCGATCCGGACACCAGCGCGACCTTCGGCCGCGTGGAGGCCGGCGGCTCCAGCGCCGCGCACGGCGGCTCCGGCTACAACGCGCGCACCTCGGTGAACCTGCCGTTCTCCGACCGCTTCGCGCTGCGGGTCAGCCTGTTCCAGCGTCGCGACCCGGACTTCGTCCACAACACCAACAGCGACGACAAGAACGACAGCCAGGTCCGCGGCGGCCGCGTCTCGGCGCTGTGGAACGTCACCGACACCGTGACGGTGCGTTCCTCGGCGCTGTTCCAGGACACCGAGACCGGCTCCAGCTCGGTGGTCGATACCGACCCCGAGCTGCATCCGCTGTACGGCCAGTACAGCCACGACCGCATCAGCGGCGGCGACACCTTCAAGGGCCAGGTGCGCTTCTACACCACCAAGGTCAGCTGGGACCTGGGCTGGGCCACGCTGGACAGCATCAGCGGCTATGCGCAGCACCGCAGCCGTGCCTACCAGGACGTGGGCTACACCACCATCGGCCGGCTCGCGCCGGTGTTCGCCGGCATCTTCGGGCTGGACAGCGCCAACCCCAGTTCGCTGATCGACAACCGCTACAACACCAACCGCACCACCCAGGAAGTGCGGCTGGTCTCGCAGGGCGAGCGCGCGCTGGACTGGCAGGTCGGCGCGTTCTACAGCGACGAGGAGGCCAAGAGCACGCAGAACTTCTACATCGCCGACAAGTCCAGCGGCACCATCTATCGCGACTTCCCGCTGCTGGTCTCGCTGGGCGACAACAGCTACCGCGAGAAGGCGGTGTACGCCGACGGCACCTACCATTTCACCCCGCAGTTCGACATCCAGCTCGGCGCGCGCTATGCGCGCAACAGCCTGCGCGAGAACAGCGATACAGGCGGCCTGCTGCAGGACCCGAGCCTGGGCTTCGACAGCAACAAGGACAGCGCCACCACCTACCTGTTCTCGCCGCGCTACCGCTTCAACGACGAGCTGATGACCTACCTGCGCATCGCCTCCGGCTACCGCGCCGGCGGCAGCAACGGCACGCTGGTGGCCAACATCCCGTTCTCCTACAGCTCCGACAGCCTGTGGAGCTACGAGCTGGGCCTGAAGACCCAGTTGCTGGACCGCTCGCTGAGCCTGGACGCGGCGCTGTTCCACATCGACTGGAGCGACCTGCAGATCTCGCAGGTCGAGCCGACCTTCGGCAGCAGCTACACCACCAACGCCGGCAAGGCCACCAGTCAGGGCCTGGAGCTGTCGGTCAACTGGGTGCCGTCGGCCGACTGGAAGGTCAGCGCCAGCTACGCCTACACCCATGCCACGCTGGCCCAGGACATCCCCGGCTACGTCGAAGGCTCCTCCGCCTACGGCAAGGACGGCGATCGCCTGCCGTACTCGGCGCGCAACAGCGCCTCGGCCTCGCTCAAGCGCTACTTCGCGCTGGGCGACAACCTGGAGGGCTTCGTCGGCGCCGACGCGGCTTACATGGGCGATCGCGACATGGAGTTCACCACCTCGGCCAACATCCCGCGCATCCACCTGCCCAGCTACACCACCGTCGGCCTCAACGCCGGCGTGCAGGGCCAGGCCTGGAGCGCCACGCTGTACGTGCGCAACCTCACCGACGAGGTCGGCTACATCAACGCCAATCGCCGCGGCTCGCTGGCCAGTTCGACGCTCGGCGCCACGCTGATCCAGCCGCGCACGGTCGGCCTGACCCTGGCCTGGGACTATTGATGCGCGCCGCCGGCCGCCGCAGGGCGGCCGGCCCCTTTCCCCATTGCGGAATGTCTCGATGAACTGGATCCACGGCCTGGCGCTGCTGCTGGCGACGGCGCTGCCGTTCGCCGCCGTTGCCGACGATGCTGCCGACGACGACGCAGCGGCGCCGGTCGCGTACCCGACCCTGCTGTCCGCTCCGCAGCAGGCCCGCCTCGGCGCGCAACGGCTGCGCTACCGGGTCAGCTTCGACCAGCTCGATTTCGTCGGCAGCAACGGCGCGCGCGCCGCCTCGATCAGCGCCATCGGCTATCTGGCCGAACGCGCCGATGCCGGCACGCGGCCGGTGCTGTTCGCCTTCAATGGCGGCCCCGGCGCATCGTCGGTGCTGCAGGTCGAAGGCCTCGGCCCGCTGCTGCGAGTGCGCGACGGCAAGCGACAGACATTGCGCGCCAATCCGCACAGCATCCTCGATGCCGCCGACCTGGTGTTCATCGATCCGCCCGGCACCGGCTTCAGCCAGGCGCCGGCCGACGCCGCCGCGCGCGAGCGCTACTGGTCCGACCATGGCGACGCCAAGGCGGTGGAGGCGATGATCCGGCACTGGCTCAAGACGCACGGGCGCGAACGCGCGCCGCTGTACATCGCCGGCGAAAGCTACGGCGGTTACCGGCTGGCGCTGCTCGCCGCGGACGTCGCCGACCTGCGTCCGGCCGGCGTGCTGCTGGTCTCGCCGCTGCTCGATGCCACCAGCGGCGACGACAGCGCCGGCAACGACCTGCGCGCGGAGTTCGACCTGCCCTCGCTGGCGGTCGCGGCGGCCGCCCACGGCAAGGGCGAACTGGCCGGGCAAGCGGTCGAACACGTCTATGCGCAGGCGCGTGCGTTCGCGCTCGGCGACTACGCGCAGGCGCTGCTGCAGGGCAGCGCCCTGCCGGCCGACGCGCGCAGCCGTATCGCCGCGCGCCTGTCCGCGCTGCTGGGCCTGCCGGAGCAGGCGCTGCTGGCGGCCGACCTGCGTCCGGACGTGGAAAGCTTCCGGCTCGGCGTGCTGGCGGCCGACGGCCAGCAGATCGGCCGGCTCGACAGCCGCATCGCCGCAGCGCTGCCGGCGCCGCAAGCGGCCGCGCCGGATCGGCCCTCGGCCGCCAACGATCCGGCGCTCGGCCTCGGCCACGGCAACCGCATCGACTCGGCGCTGCTGGCCGACTACCTGCACGGTCTGTTCGGCGACGGGTTGCCGCGCGACTACGTCAGCCTGGACATCGACATCGCCATGGCCTGGCGCTTCGCCGCCGACGATGGCGCCGGCCCGCGCCCGTTCGGCAGCGCGATGCGTTTCAATCCCACGCCGAACCTGGCGCGGCTGGCGCAGGCCAATCCCGGCTTCCATGTGCTGGCGCTCAACGGCTACTACGACCTGGCCGTGCCCGCGCTCGGCCCCTGGCATGCCCTGCACCACAGCGGATTGGATCCGGCGCGCATCGCGTTCCGCGTCCTGCCCGGCGGCCACGCCGTGTTCGCCGACGAGGCGCTGCGCCCGCAGCTGCATGCGCTGCTGAAGGACTTCCTCGAATGATCCGCCCCCTGCTTGCGGCCGCCCTGGCCGGCGCCTTCGCCTTCGCCGCCCACGCCGCGCCGGCCGCGAACCCGCCGCAATCGCTGCTGCTGATCGCCAACGGCGAGACCGCCGGCTACCTGAAGGCCGCCGCCAACGGCGACACCTACGAGGTCGACTACCACGTCGACAACAACGGCCGCGGCCCCAAGCACCACGAGACCATCGTGCTCGGCGAGCACGCGCTGCCGCTGGCCTGGTCGGTCACCGGCACCTCGCTGATGGGCGGCCAGGTCGCCGAGCGCTACCGCTGGCACGACGGCGTCGCCGAATGGAACAGCCAGGCCGACAGCGGCCGCAGCGCGCAGCCGCACCCGATGCTGTACATCACCAACGACAGCAGCCCCTGGGCGATGTGGACCTACGCCAAGGCGCTGCTGGCGGCGCCCGGGCATCGCCTGGACGTGCTGCCCAGCGGGCGCATGCAACTGGAGCTGGTCGGCACGCTCGCGCTGCCGGGCCAGGCCGGGGCGCCGCCGCTGCAGGCGCGGCTGCTGCGGCTGTCCGGGCTGGACCTGGAACCGCATTACCTCGCCGTCGATGCCGACGGCGCGCTGCTGGCCGACCTCGACGACGACGCCGTGGCGATCCGCGACGGCTACCAGGCGCAACTGGCGACGCTGACCGACGCGGTGAAAGCGCAACAGTTCGCCCACGCGCAGGTCCTGCAGCGCCAGCTCGCGCATCCGCTGACGCATGGCCTGTGGCTGCGCAACGTGCACGTGTTCGATCCCATCAACGGGCTGCGCAGCGACGCGGTGAACATCCACGTCGCCGACGGGCACATCGTCTCGGTGGACGCGCAGTGGCAACCGGCGCCCGGCGACCGCGTCTACGATGGCGGCGGCGGCACGGTGATCCCGGGCCTGCACGACATGCATTCGCACAGCACCCTGTCCTCGGGGCTGTGGTACCTGGCCGCGGGCGTCACCAACACCCGCGACATGGGCAACGACAACGCCTTCCTGCTCGACCTGACCGCGCGCATCGAACGCGGCGAGATCGCCGGTCCGCGCATCGTCCGCAACGGGTTCCTCGAAGGCCGCAGCCCGTACTCGGCGCGCAACGGCTTCGTCGTCGACCGCCTCGACGACGCGCTGAAGGACGTGGCCTGGTACAAGGACCACGGCTACTGGCAGATCAAGCTCTACAACTCGATGAATCCGGCCTGGGTGGCGCCGATCGCCGCGCGCGCGCATGCGTTGGGCATGGGCGTCACCGGCCACGTGCCGGCCTTCACCAACGCCGACGCGATGATCGCCGCCGGCTACGACGAGATCACCCACATCAACCAGCTGATGCTGGGTTGGGTGCTCGCGCCCGGAGAGGACACGCGCACGCCGCTGCGGCTGACCGCGATGAAGCGCGTCGCCGATCTCGACCTCGATGCGCCGCAGGTGCGGCGCACGCTGGAGCTGATGCGCCAGCGCGACATCGCCCTGGACACCACCGACGTGATCCTGGAACGGCTGATGCTCAGCCGCGCCGGCAGCGTGCTGCCGGCCGATGCGCCGTACCTGTCGCACATGCCGATCGCCTACCAGCGCTACCGCCAGCGCACCTTCGTGCCCGATCTCACGCCGCAGACCGACGCGCAATACCGGCAGGCGCTGGACAAGACCCTGCAACTGATCGGCCGCCTGCACCGGCAAGGCACCGTGCTGCTGCCCGGCACCGACGACACCACCGGCTTCACCGTGCACCGCGAGCTGGAGCTGTACGTCGCCGCCGGGCTGAGCCCGCAGCAGGCGCTGCGCGCCGGCACCTGGCAGAGCGAGCTGCATTTCGGCCGCACCGACCGGCTCGGCAGCGTGCATCCGGGCAAGCAGGCCGACTTCGTGCTGCTGCCCGGCGACCCGACCACCGACATCGCCGCGATCCGCCAGCCCGCGCTGGTGGTGAAGGACCGGCAGCTGTACCTGCCCGCCGAGATCTACCGCGCCCTCGGCGTGGAACCGTTCGCGCCGCCCCCCAAGACCCTCCAATGAGCACGGCCACCTCTCCTATGCAAACCCCGCACTTCTCCCTGTCGGACACCGTGACCGCACGCCTGCACGCGCTCGGCCTGGTCCTGCCGCCGCCGCTGCGCGTGCCCGACGGGGTGATCCTGCCGTTCGCCCCGGTGCACGTGATCGGCAAGCGCGTGCTGATCTCCGGCCACGGCCCGCAGCATCCGGACGGCAGTACCGCCGGCGGCGTCGGCCGCATCGGCGAAGCGCTGGACGAGGCGCAGGGCTATGCCGCCGCGCGCCAGACCACCCTGTCGATGCTGGCCAGCCTGGAACGCAGCCTGGGCAGCCTGGACCGGATCAAGCGCTGGGTGCGCGTGTTCGGCATGGTCCGCTGCGCGCCCGGCTTCCAGCGCCAGCCGAGCGTGATCAACGGCTGCTCGGACCTGCTGCTGGCACTGTGGGGCCCGGAACTGGGCCAACATGCACGCAGCGCGGTCGGCATGGCCGAGCTTCCGTTCGGCATCCCGGTCGAGATCGAAGCCGAAGCCGAACTGCACTGACCCTCGCCTGCAGGAACGCCACCATGGACACGCGAACGCCCCGTTTCGATCCCACCCGCCGGCAGCTGCTGGCGGCGGCCGGCGCGCTGCCGCTGTCGGCCGCGCTGTCCGGCATCGCCGGCAACGCCGCCGCGGCCGCCGCCACTGCCGCCACGCCCGCGCGCGGCCTGCAAGGACTCAACCAGGCCTTCGAGATCGACGGCTGCTACCTCAACGGCGCCTACATGCATCCGGTCAGCCGCGCCGCGGCGCAGGCGCAGCGCGGCTTCCTCGACGCGCGGCTGATCAACGCCGGCGCCGACAAGGTCGACATGGGAGGCGACCGCGAACGCGCGATGGCCGCACTGGGCCGGCTGCTGCATGCCGACCGCGACGAACTGGCGTGGATCCCCAGCACCATGTTCGGCGAGAACCTGGTGCTGAACGGCCTCGGCATCCCGCACAGCCGCCAGCGCGTGGTCACCGACGCCTACCACTTCAACGGCTCGCTGTTCATGTACATGGAACTGGCCAAGCGCGGGCTCGACGTGCAGGTGGTGCGCCCGCGCGACAACCGCATCCGGCTCGACGACCTGGACAAGGCGATCACCCCCGGCACGCGCCTGGTCGCGCTGACCCTGGTGTCCAGCGTCAACGGCTTTCAGCACGACCTCAAGGCGGTCTGCGACCTGGCCCACAGCCGCGGCGCGTTGGTCTACGCCGACCTGATCCAGGCCGCCGGCAACACCCCGATCGACCTGCACGGCAGCGGCGTGGATTTCGCCGCCAGTTCCACCTACAAGTGGATGATGGGCGACTTCGGCCTGGGCGTGCTGTACGCGCGCCGCGCCAGCCAGGACGCGCTGCGGCAGATCGTGTGGGGCTACCGCCAGGAAGGCGACAGCGTCTCGCACATCCTGCCGTTCGACCCGCCCGGCGAGCCGCCGCTGGAGACGCAGGCGATCGGCGGGCTGGCCGGCAAGATCGAGGTCGGCACCCTCAACAATTCCGCGGCGGCCGCGCTGGCGACGTCGCTGGAACTGATCGAGCGCCTCGGCGTGGACGCCATCCAGACATGGCGGCAACCCTTGCTGGCGCGCCTGCACGATGCGATCCCGCGGCTCGGCTTCGACGCGATGACGCCGCCGGACTCCAGCTCCGCCCTGGTCTCCTTCGCCCAGCGCGATGTCGGCAAGCGGCTGGCGCCGAAGCTGAAGGCGGCCGGCGTCGCCGTCACCCTGTACCGCAACTACTTCCGCGTGTCGCCGTCGTTCTACAACGGCAGCGACGATGTCGAACGCCTGATCGAGGCCCTGTCATGAAGCGATTCCCGTTCTTGCTGTGCGCGCTGCTGGCGTGGACCGCACAGGCCGCGCCGGCACCGCTGCAGCGCTATGGCACCGCGCCCGGCGCGCCGTTCTCGGCCGCGGTGCGCGCCGGCGACACGCTCTACGTCTCCGGCCAGATCGGCAGCGCCGCGCAGGGCGGCTTGCCCGAGGACTTCGCGGCCCAGGCCAACAACGCGCTGGACAACGTCGCCAGCGCGCTGGCCCTGGCCGGCTCCGGCATGGACGACATCGCCAAGTGCACGGTGATGCTGACCGACATGGCGCAGTGGCCGGCGTTCAACGCCCTGTACGTGCGCCGCTTCAAACCCGGCCACCTGCCCGCACGCAGCGCCATCGGCGCCAACGCCCTGGCGCTGGGCGCGAAGGTGGAAATCGAATGCATCGCCTACCTGCCCCAGGCCACACCATGACCGCACGCACTTCCCGCTGGCTCCACCTCGCCCTGTTGCTGACCCCGGCCTGCGCCGCGCTCGCCGCCGAACCGCCTGCGGCCCCGGTGCCGCTGGAAGTCGTGCTCACGCCCAAGGCCGACGCCGGCCGGATCGGCGCGCTGCAGGTACACCTGCACCTGCCCGCGCCGAAGGTCGCGGCCGGCGCGCCGTTGCTGCGCATGCCGGTGGAACTGGTGTCCACGCCGACCGCCGCCTACCGCGCCGAGCAGATCCAGGTGCGCGACGCGCGCGGCGCCCTGCCGCTGCGCGCCGAAGACGAAGCGCCCGATCCGTCCGGCAGGTACCGCAACTACCTGGCCACCCGCGCCAGCGTCGGCGACGTCGAGGTCGACTACGCCACGCCGCCGCGCGCGGTCGATGCCGACACCCGCAACGGCCCGCTGTTCGACCTGCGCGCGCAGGACGGCGGCCTGATGGGCGCCGGCGTCTACTTCATGGCGTTGCCGCCGGGCGAGGCGCCGCGGCAGATCCACCTGCGCTGGGACCTGGGCGCGCTGCCGGCCGGCGCGCGCGGCGTGTGGAGCGTCGGCGAAGGCGAACAGCGCGCCACCGCGCCGAGCGACCTGCTGCGCTTCTCCTACTACGCCGTGGGCAGGATGCAGCGGGTGCCGGAAAGCGACGACGACGTCTTCCATTTCTACTGGATGGACACCCCGCCGTTCGACGCGCAGCTGCTGGCCAAGCAGACCGGCCAGCTGTACCGCTACATGGCGCGCTTCTTCGGCGACGACGGCTCGGCCTATCGCGCCTTCGCCCGCCGCAACCCGTATCCGGCCGGCGGCGGCACCGGCCTGGCGCACTCCTTCATGTTCGGCTACGGGCCGCAGGGCCAGACCATCGCCGAAGGCCCGCAGGCGCTGCTGGCGCACGAGATGGCCCATACCTGGCCCAAGCTCGACGGCGAGGAGCACGCGCTCACCGCCTGGTACACCGAAGGCACCGCCGAGTTCTATTCGCTGCTGCTGTCGCTGCGCGCCGGCGTGTACGACAAGGACGCCTTCCTGCAGGCGATCAACCACCGCGCCGACGGCTACTACGACAACCCGTTCCGCGCGCTCGACAACACGGCCGCCGGCGAACGTTTCTGGAAGGACGCGCGCGCCCAGCGCGTGCCGTACGGCCGCGGCTTCATGTACCTGGTCGACGTCGATGCGCAACTGCGCCAGCACGGCCGGCAGGCGCATTCGGTGGACGACCTGGTGCTGGAAGTGCTCAAGCGCCAACGCGCCGGCGAGAGCATCGGCGTGCCCGAATGGCGCGCGATGGTGGTGCGCGAACTCGGCGCCGACGCCGGCGCCGCGTTCGACGCGATGGTCGCCGGCAAGCTGATCGTGCCGGCGGCCCCGGCGTTCGGCTGCTACCGCGTCGTGTCCGCGCCGCACCAGCCGTTCGAACTCGGCTTCGATCGCATGCGCATGGGCGTGGTCAAGAACCTGCTGCCCGAGTCCGCCGCTGCCCGTGCCGGCGTGCAGGAGAACGACCGCATCGTCGAATACACCCCGCTGGAACAGGCGATGGCCGACGAGCGCACGCACATGCAGCTGAAACTGGAGCGCGACGGCAAGCGGGTGCAGATCGACTACCTGCCGCGCAGCGCGCGCGTGGACGCCTGGCGCTTCGCCGTCGATCCGGCGCTGGCCGCCCGCTGTTCGCCCTGATCCCCACCTGCCGCGACCCTTGCCGATGAAGATGCCACGCCAACGCTGCCTGTTACTCGCCCTCGCCGCGGCCGCGTCTCCGGCCCTGGCCGCGACCGAGGCGCCGTACGCGATCACCATCCATGCGCAGGCGGACGCCGCTGGCAGCAGGATCGAGGCACTGCTGGTGGACGAAGCCATCCCGCTGCCGGCCACGCCGGCCGGCACCACCGTGCTGGCGATGCCGCACGTGACCAGCAACGTGCCCACCATCGCCGCCAGCGTCGGCGAACTGGCCGCGCGCGACGATCAAGGCGCCGTGCAGTTGCGCTATCGCGACCAGGGCGAAGGCCCGGCCCGGCAGCGCGAGTGGTATGCCGACCGCGCTGTCGCCGGCACCCTGCGTTTCTCCTATCGCGCGGCGATGACCGAAGCGCTGGCCGCGCGCGGCGCCGCGCCACCCATTGAACTGCGCAGCGAGGAAGGCGCCTTCTCCGGCGCTGGCGCCACCTTCCTGCTGCATCCGACCAGCGGCCGGCACGACATCGAGCTGCACTGGGACCTGTCCGCACTGGGCGCCGGCGCGCATGCCGTGAGCAGCCTGCAGGACCGCAACGCCCGCGACGTCGGCATGGAAGCGCTGGACAGCAGCTACTTCATGGCCGGCAAGATCGGCCTTTACCCGCAGTCGCCCGACGCCACCGGCTTCTTCTCCGCCTGGCAGGGCAACACCCCGTTCGACGCGCAAAAACTGCTGGCGTGGACCCAACAACTGCGTCAGCACTACCAGGCCTTCTTCGCCGCGCCGGCCACGCCCTACGGCGTGTTCCTGCGCCGCAACCGGGTCAACCCCGGCGGCGGCATGGGCATGTACAACTCCTTCATCGTCACCTACGACGACGACCGCGGCAACGATCCGGAACAGCTGGAGCTGACCCTCGCCCACGAGATGTTCCACACCTTCCAGCCGCACATGAGTTCGCAGTACGACGGCGAGACGCTTGCCGATTCCTGGTTCAACGAAGGCACTGCGGTGTTCTACCAGGCGCGCCTGCCATTCCGCTACGGCATGATCGACGCCGATGCGTTCCTGAAGGACCTCAACTTCACTGCCGCCCGCTATTACACCAACCTCCTCGGCAACGCCCCCAACAGCGAAGTGTCCACGAAGTTCTGGCAGGACACCCGCATCCGCACCCTACCCTACGATCGCGGCTTCCTGTATTTCGTCACGGTGGACGACGCGATGCGCAAAGCGAGCGGCGGCCGCAAATCGCTGGACGACCTGATCCTGGCGATGCTGCACCGCCGGCAAGGCGACAAGCCGCTCGGCATCGCCGACTGGGAAGCGCTGCTGCGCGACAACCTCGGCGAGGACGCGGTCCGCCAACTGCACGCCATGCTCGACGGCGCCGCACCGCTGCCCGCCAGCGACGCTTTCGGCCCTTGCTTCGAACGCATCTCCCAGTCCATGCGCCGCTACGAACTCGGCTTCGCCCCCGCGGTGCTGACCGAATCCCCGCGCATCGTCCGCGACCTGATCCCCGGCTCGGCCGCCGCAAAAGCCGGCGTCCGTAACGGCGATGAAATCACCCGCCCGGTCGGCCAGGATCAGTTGCAGGGGGAGCAGGAGGGCATCCTCACTTTGCAGTTCCTGCGCGAGGGTAAGCCGTTGACGGTGTCGTACAAACCGCGTGGGGAGACCGTGGCGACATGGCAGTGGAAGCGCAAGCCCGGCGACGCGGACACCAATTGCTCGCTGCCCGCCACCACGCACGCGGAGTAGCCGACAGAGACGTTCTCTGACGTCAAAGTAGGAAAATCCCTAGCCTGCAGAAGTAGGACCAGAATCCATCTTTGGCTAGACTGATACCCATCTGATAGGTATCAGGAGAACCGCATGGCCTATGGGAATCATCGGACAGGCAGCCCCGCTCGTTTTCTCGTGGGTACGCTCCTGGCTTTGTGCGTCGGCATGGCCGCCTGCGCTTCTAGCCAGCCATTAAAGGCAGCAAAGGCTGATTTCAACGGCGTCTGGTCGGTCAAATTGTGCGACGAAGCAAACCCGCAATTGCAATGCGGTAGCTTCGACCTGTATCTCACCCAGAATGGCGACAGGATCTGCGGAGACCACTTCGTTGCCACTCCAGGACTATCTCGGCTTGATGAAAGTGATCCTGGAACCGTGATAGGCACATTCAATGGAAAAAACGCGGTCCTTTTGATCAAGAGCACAAGAAACAACGCTTGGTACTTGGCGAATGGTGAAATTTCCGGAACGGACCTTGTATGGCGCCGCGTGGGCATGGTGGTGGCCGGACTGGATGACGAGCCGCCGATCATTCCAAAGGAAAGCACACTATCCCAAACAACCGCGCCCGAATACATCAAGCATCTTAAAGAACTTGAATCAGCCCCGTGCCAGTGGGCAGACCAGCAGGGCTGAAATCACCGGCCCAAGGCGAGCGAAGGAGGCGTTAAATGCCAATCGACTATAGAGAGCGCACGGAAGACCAGTATCGCCAGCGGGCCAGCGTGATGATCCAGAACTTCGAGGGATACCGTGCCGCGCCTTACGACGCTCGCGACGATATGGCCACTATAGGGTATGGGTACACTTTCAATAGGGAAAACAATGTCGAACTATGGGACAGGGCTGGCGTACAACTGTCTCAAGCCGAGCGCCAGCAGCTAGCTGCTATCGACAGAGCGCCTGCGGGGCAGAGAACTGCTTTGGGACTTGCATTCAACGTACAAATTACACGCGATGAAGCCCGCAGCTTGCTGGAAAACGCCAGCATATCCAGGTACGAAGGTCATGCCACGAGCCTGAACATGCCATTCTCAGATGAGCGGGCTGTTGTCGTGTCGCTTACATACAATCGTGGTGCCGGACGCATGGCGACCCATATGCAAGGGTTCAATGATGCGATCAGAGATGGCGACCGCGCGGAGGCATGGTATCAATTACGTTACAACAGCCGAGGAACCAACCCTGATCCAGAAGTACAGCTTGGATTGCGCGCTCGTCGCAACATGGAATCGCAGATTTTCGGCCTCTACAATGATCCGCTAAACGTAACACCTGACGAGGCTCGCAACGTCTATAGGATGTTCCAGCTCCACCGCGACGATATTTTGGAGAACGAACGCAATTGGGGGGTTGACCTAGACGGCAACCAAGCGCAAACAAGTGCCATCGTGCAGGCCAATAACAACTACCCAGATTTGACACAGGAGTATGGGCAAGTTCAGACACTGTCCTCCGCTCTGGAACCAGCTAGGAACAGACTTCTGGAAGAGCTCAGGACCGAGAACCCTGAACTGGCTGACCGGCTGCAGAATGAAAATTTCACAACTACCGCGATCTATCTTGACCCCGGAAGGGAGCTTCGTACCGGCAACAACCTTCGCCAGGACCAGCGTAATAACACCACGCAAGATGTTGATGAGAACCATGCCACCACCATTGATTCCAGAAGGATGAGCGGCAATGCCGAGGTCGAAAGCAACGACTTGCTGATTGGCGGCGGCGGCAACGACACCCTGCGCTCCCACCTCGGTAACGACATCCTGATCGGCGGAAAGGGCCGCGACCGAATGGAAGGCGGAGAAGGCCGTGACACCTACGTGATCGGGGCCGGTGATACGGTGATGGACAGCGACGGCATGGGTGAAGTGCGCTGGGGCGGGCAGCAACTGACGGGCGGCAGGCACTCGGACTCCGATCCCGCCAATACCTACCGCAGCGAAGATGGGCGCTTCATCTACACTCTCGAAAACAACAACCTCTCGGTCACCGACACCTTGGCCACCGATCAGGCGCTGCGAGAACCGGCGGTGATCGAGAATTTCCAGAGCGGCCAGCTGGGGATCACGCTGAGCGGAGCTGGCGGCGGCGACGCACGCTCTCAGGCGGCTCCGCAAAAGGAGGGAGGGCTCACCCCTTCCGGCCCAAGGCCCGAAGATGCCGCGATGGTGGAGCAATTGCGCTCATCTGTCGCCGGACTCGATGAAAAGGCCAACAAGCCTTGGGACGAACGCAGTGAACAAATGGTCGCCAGCGCATACAGGATGGCAGTGGAGGCAGGGTTCAAACCCGATGACAAAGTGGCGGTCGCATTGAACTTGCCTACAGCAACGCAATCGGCTGGCGAGACCATGTTCGTAATGCGTTCCGGTCCTGGCGCATCTCCCGATCCTTACGCCAACCGTGCTCAAATGCCGACGAGCGAGGCGCTGGCAGCATCGCAGGAGCAACAATACCTGGCCGCCAATCAGGCTCGGGATATGCAGGAGCAGACGCGTTCGCAAGAACTCGCGCAAACACATGATCGTGGTCTGGACGATCCAAGCAAGAGCGGACCGAAGATGTCGTAAACGGACCTCGGCAATGCGAAAAATGTGGGCAGAGCTCAACAACGGCCCCAACTCGCTCCCGACTCGTCAATTCTTGAAACCAACCGCACAACGCCCAAACAAAAAACCCCGACCAAGGCCGGGGCTTTTCGCTGCATCTGGTGCCGGAAATAGGAATCGAACCTACGACCTACGCATTACGAATGCGCCGCTCTACCAACTGAGCTATTCCGGCTGAACCGCCAATTCTAGGGGGGTGCCGGCCGCCGGTCAATTGACCAGGCGCAGGCGCAGTTCCTTGGGCAGGGCGAACACCATCGACTCCGGCTCGCCGGCCAGTTCGCCGACGCCGTCGGCGCCCAGCTCGCGCAGCCGCGCGATGACCCCGTCCACCAGCACCTGCGGCGCCGAGGCGCCCGCGGTCAGGCCGATGCGGCGCTTGCCGGCGACCCAGGCCGGGTCGATCTCGTCGGCGCCGTCGATCAGGTAGGACTCCACCCCGTCGCGCCGCGCCAGCTCGCTGAGCCGGTTGGAATTGGAGCTGTTCGGCGAGCCGACCACCAGCACCAAGTCGCACTGCCTGGCCAGGTCGCGCACCGCGTCCTGGCGGTTCTGGGTGGCGTAGCAGATGTCGTCGTTCTTCGGCCCCTGCATCGCCGGGTAGCGCGCGCGCAGCGCGTCGATGATGCCGCGGGTGTCGTCCACCGACAGCGTGGTCTGGGTGGTGTAGGCCAGGTTCTCCGGCTGCTGGATGTCCAGCGTGGCGACCTGGTCGATGTCCTCGACCAGGTAGATGCGCCCGGCGCCGCGTTCGCGGTTCCACTGGCCCATCGTGCCCTCCACTTCCGGGTGGCCGGCATGGCCGATCAGCACCACGTCGCGGCCGGCGCGGCAGTGCCGGGCCACCTCGAAATGGACCTTGGTGACCAGCGGGCAGGTCGCGTCGAACACCTTCAGCCCGCGCCGCTCGGCCTCCTGGCGCACCGCCTGGGACACGCCATGGGCGCTGAAGATGACCGTGTTGCCGTCGGGCACCTCGTCCAGTTCCTCGACGAAGATCGCGCCGCGCTGCTTCAGGTCGTCGACCACGAAGCGGTTGTGCACCACCTCGTGGCGCACGTAGATCGGCGCGCCCAGGGTCTCGATGGCGCGCTTGACGATCTCGATCGCACGGTCGACGCCGGCGCAGAAACCACGGGGATTGGCGAGCAGGACGTCCATTGCCCAATTATCCCGCTTTTCGCTTCGACTTGCCGTCGAACACGCCGAACAGGGCGATGCCCACGGCGCCGGCGACGATCGCCGAGTCGGCGATGTTGAACGAGGGCCAGTAGTGGTCGCCCACGTACCACTGGATGAAATCCACCACGTGGCCGTGCATCAGCCGGTCGATGACGTTGCCGATCGCGCCGCCGATGACCAGGGCATAAGGCATCGCGCTGCGCCAGTCGCCGCGCGGGGTGCGCGCCAGCCACCAGGCCAGCAGGCCGCTGATGCCCACCGCCAGCGCGGTGAAGAACCACAGCTGCCAGCCGCCAGCCCGGCTCAGGAAGCTGAACGCAGCGCCGGTGTTGTAGGTGCGATACCAGTTCCAGAAACCGGGGATCACTGGCACCGCGGTGAACTCGGGCAGGCTGGACAGCACCCAGGCCTTGCTCCACTGGTCCAGGCCGATCACCAGCGCGGACAGCAGCAGCCAGATCAGGGCGGAGGGTTTGGGTCGTACGGTCATGCGCGGGGTCCGCCTCGGGCGAAGAATGGATGCAACGGGAATCTGCGCGGGGAAGGCGGCGGCGACGCCGAACGCGTCGCCGCCGCGGTCCCCATCGCGCAGGAACGGATCAGAACCAGTGGCGCTCCTCGCCCGGTCCTTCGACGTTGCCGACGCAGCGGCCGCACAGTTCCGGGTGCGCCGGATCCACGCCCACGTCGGCGCGGTGGTGCCAGCAGCGCACGCACTTGTGCTTGGCGGTGGCCTGGGCGCTGACGAAGATCTCGTCGGTACTGGCCTCGCGCACCACCACGTCGCCGCTGATGAACAGGAAGCGCAGTTCCTCCTGCAGCGGCTGCAGCTTGGCCGCGGTAGCCGCGTCGGCGGCAACGGTGATCTCCGCCTCCAGCGCCGCGCCGATCACGCCGTTGCCGCGCATCGGCTCCAGCACCTTGGCCACCTGCTCGCGCAGCGCCAGCAGCTGCTCGAAATCGGCCGCGCTCAGCGCCGCGTCCTCCGGCAGCGGCGCCAGGCCTTCGTACCAGGTCGCGAACAGCACGTTGCCCACGTGCGCGCCGGGCAGGTAGCCCCACAGTTCGTCGGCGGTGAAGCTCAGGATCGGCGCGATCCAGCGCACGAACGCCTCGGCGACATGGAACATCGCGGTCTGCGCCGAACGCCGGCCGTGCGAGTCCTCCGGCATCGTGTACAGCCGGTCCTTGGTCACGTCCAGGTACAGCGAGCCCAGGTCCACGCTGCAGAAGTTCAGCAGCGCCTGCACGATCGCGGCGAAGTCGTAGCGCGCGTAGGCGGCCTTGATCTGCTCCTGCACCTCGTAGGCGCGATGCACGATCCAGCGGTCCAGCGCCACCAGCTCCGGCAAGGTGCGCAGGTGCGCGGCCGGATTGAAGCCGTGCAGGTTGCCGAGCAGGAAGCGCGCGGTGTTGCGCAGGCGCCGGTAGGCGTCGGAATTGCGCTTGAGGATCTCCTGCGACAGCGACATCTCGTTGCTGTAGTCGCTGGAGGCGATCCACAGGCGCAGGATGTCCGCGCCCAGCGTCTTCATGATGTCCTGCGGCTCGATGCCGTTGCCCAGCGACTTGGACATCTTGCGGCCGTGCTCGTCCACGGTGAAGCCGTGGGTCAGGCACTGCCGGTACGGCGCCGCCTGGTCCAACGCCACGCCGGTCAGCAGCGAGGACTGGAACCAGCCGCGGTGCTGGTCCGAGCCTTCCAGGTACAGGTCGGCCGGCTTGGGGATGCCGCGTTCGGCCAGCACCGCCTCGTGGGTCACGCCCGAATCGAACCACACGTCGAGGATGTCGGTGATCTTGTCGTAGTCGGCGGCCTCCTCGCCGAGCAGGTCGGCGGCGTCGAGCGTGTACCACACGTCCACCCCGCCCTCCTCGACGCGGTCGGCGACCTGGCGCATCAGCTCGGTGCTGCGCGGATGCGGCTCGCCGGTCTCGCGGTGCACGAACAGCGCGATCGGCACGCCCCAGGTGCGCTGCCGCGAGATGGTCCAGTCCGGGCGCCCGGCGACCATGCCGGCGATGCGCGCCTGGCCCCAGGACGGATACCAGTGCACGCCCTCGATCGCCTGCAGCGCGTCGGCGCGCAGGTTGGCCTGCTCCATCGAGATGAACCACTGCGGGGTGGCGCGGAACGCGATCGGGGTCTTGTGCCGCCAGCAGTGCGGATAGCTGTGCACCATGCTCGCGTGCGCCAGCAGCGCGCCGCGCGCGGCCAGTACCTCGGCGATGGTGTCGTTGGCCTTCCAGATGTGCAGCCCGGCCAGCGCCACGCCATCGGCCGGCGGGGTCGAGGGCAGGTACACGCCGCGGCCGTCGATCGGGTTGATCTGCGCGGCGCTGTAGCGCTCGATCAGGCCGTACTGCCTGGCCGCCACGTAGTCTTCCTGGCCGTGCCCGGGCGCGGTGTGCACCGCGCCGGTGCCGTCCTCGTCGGAGACGTGAGCGCCGAGGATCAGCGGGATGTCGCGCTCGTCGTAGAACGGATGCGCCAGCAGCTGGTTTTCCAGCGCCGCGCCGGCGACGCGGCCGTGCACCACGACCTCGGTCACGCCGTAGCGCTGCAGCGCGCGCTCGGCCAGCGCATCGGCCAGCACCAGCCAGCGGCGGCGGCCGTCGTGCGCCGGGCCTTCGACCAGCGCGTAGACCAGGTCCGGCCCCAGCGACACCGCCAGCGAGGCCGGCAGCGTCCACGGCGTGGTGGTCCAGATCGGCACCGCGACCTCGACATCCTCCGGCAGCGCGACGCCGAACGCGGCCGCCAGCGCCGCACCGTCGCGCGCGGTGTAGGCCACGTCCACGGTCGGCGACTGCTTGTCGGCGTACTCGATCTCCGCCTCGGCCAGCGCCGAGCCGCAATCGAAGCACCAGTGCACCGGCTTCACGCCGCGGGTCAGGTGGCCGTTGTCGACGATCCTGGCCAGCGCGCGCATCTCGTTGGCCTCGAAATGGAAGTCCAGCGTGCGATACGGGTTGTCCCAGTCGCCGATCACGCCCAGGCGCTTGAAGTCGCGGCGCTGGATGTCGATCTGCTCGTTGGCGTATTCGCGGCACTTCTGCCGGAACTGCGCCGCGTCCAGCTTGACCCCGACCTTGCCGTACTTCTTCTCGATCGCGATCTCGATCGGCAGGCCATGGCAGTCCCAGCCCGGGATGTACGGCGCATCGAAGCCGGCCAGGTACTTGGACTTGACGATGATGTCCTTGAGGATCTTGTTGACCGCATGGCCGAGGTGGATCGCGCCGTTGGCGTACGGAGGGCCGTCGTGCAGCACGAACAGCGGCCGGCCCTGGGCGTTGTCGCGCAGTTGCGCGTACAGGCCCTCGCCTTCCCAGCGGGCCAGCGTGTCCGGCTCGCGCTTGGGCAGATCGCCGCGCATCGGGAAGTCCGTCGCCGGCAGATTGAGGGTGGCTTTGTAGTCCTGGGTCACGGGGATTTACCGGTTGTCTTCATTGGAGAGTCCGCGCGCAGGCGCGGGCTGGTGCGCACGGCTCGCGCCGTCGGCGTCGGCGTGCGCCAGCGCGGGTTCCTGCGCCGACGCGAGCAGGCGCCGCGCCAGTGCGGCGTCGCGGTGCATCTGGGCGGTCAGCGCCGCCAGATCGGAAAACTTTTCCTCGTCGCGCAGCTTGGCGACGAATTCCACGGCGATGTGGCGCCCGTACAGGTCGCCCTGGAAATCGAACAGGTGCGCTTCCAGCAGCGGCTCCACGCCCTGCACCGTCGGCCGCGTGCCGAAGCTGGACACCGACGGCCACGGCCGCTCGCCCACCCCGTGCACCCAGGTGGCGTAGATACCCGACAGCGCCGGGGTGCGGTTGAAGCGCAGGTTCGCGGTGGGATAGCCGAGGGTGCGGCCGAGCTGCTTGCCGCGCACCACCCGGCCGTCGATCGCGTACGGGCGGCCCAGCAGTTCGGCGGCATGCGCGAACTCGCCGGCCACCAGCAGTTCGCGGATGCGGGTGCTGGAGATGCGTTCCTCGCGCAGGTGCACCGGCTCGATCTCGCCGGCGGCGAAACCCAGTTGCGCGCCCATCTCGCGCAGCAGCGCGATGTCGCCGCCGCGCTTGTGGCCGAAGCGGAACGCCGGGCCGATCCACACCTCGCGCGCCTGCAGCCGATCGACCAGGGTGCGGCGCACGAAGTCCTGCGCGCTCATCGACGACAGGCGCAGGTCGAAGCGCAGCAGGCCCACGCTGTCCGCGCCGAGCTGCTGCAGGCCTTCGACCTTGGCCCGCGCCAGGGTCAGCCGCGGCGGCGGCGCCGACGGCGCGAAGAACTCGCGCGGCAGCGGCTCGAAGCTCAAGGCCACCGCCGGCACGCCCAGCGCGCGGGCACGCGCCAGCGCATGGCGCACCAGCGCACGGTGGCCCAGATGCAGGCCATCGAAGGCGCCGATGCAGACCACGCTTCCCTGCGGGAACAAAGTCCCGCCCTCGACGTCTCTAAACAGCCTGCTCATTCCTCGGTCCGAAGCGCCGGCGCGCGTGCGCCGGCCGATGATGCGTAACCGTCGAGTATAGCTTGGGTGGTGCGGGACTCGGGACTTGGCTGGGTAACACGGGACTGGGGACTGGGGACTCGGGACCCGTAAAAGCAGGAGCCGACCGCGCCAGCACCTCTTGCGGATGATCCAACGGACTACGGCGCCGACTCACCGACCGATGAGACCCGTCCCGAGTCCCGAGTCCCGAGTCCCGAGTCCCGAGTCCCGAGTCCCGAGTCCCGAGTCCCGAGTCCCGAGTCCGGCCCCTAATGCTCCCTCAGATCCCGCGGCCGGAACCCCAGTGCCAGCAACGCCAGCAGGTACACCGCGCCGCCGCCGCCGACCAGCGCCAGCAGGCTGCCGATGCGGTGCCACTTGTCCATCGTGGTGAAGCCCGGCAGCCAGTGCAGGCCCAGCGCCAGCACCGCGGCCATCGCCGTGCAGGCCACGCCCAGCCGCAGCAGGTAGCCGGCCCAGCCCGGCCGTGGCCGGTACACCTCGGCCCGGCGCAGCCAGCGCCACAGCAGCGACAGGTTGATGTAGCTGGCCACCGCGCTGGCCAGGCCCAGCGCCAGGTGCAGGCCCGGCACCGCCGCCAGCGCCGCGCGCACGCCCTGCGCGCGCAGCTCGGCCGGCACCCACAGCTGGTACAGGATCGCCAGGAACAGCAGGTTCAGCACCATGTTCGCGACCAGCGCGACCACGCCGGCGCGCACCGGGGTACGCGTGTCCTGGCGCGAGTAGAACGCCGGCAGCAGCACCTTCAGCAGCGCGAACGCGGGCAGGCCGAAGCTCAGCCCGAACACCGACATCGCCGCCATGCGCGTGTCGAACGCGGTGAACTTGCCGTACTGGAACAGCGTGGCCACCAGCGGCTGGCTCAGCAGCATCAGCCCCAGCATCGCCGGCACCGCGATCAGCAGCGTGGTGCGCAGGCCCCAGTCCAGCGCATTGGAGAATCCGGCGTGGTCGGTCTTGACGTGGTGCCGCGACAGCGCCGGCAGGATCACCGTGCCCAGCGCCACGCCGAACACGCCCAGCGGCAGCTCCAGGAAGCGGTCGGCCTGCGACAGCCAGCTCTGCGAGCCGGCGAACAGGAACGAGGCGATCACCGTGTCCAGCAGCAGGTTGATCTGCGCGATCGAGGAGCCGAACAGGGTCGGCACCATCAGCGTCAGCACGCGGCGCACGTCCGGGTGCTGCCAGCCCCAGCGCGGCAGGGTCAGCAGGTCGATGCCGCGCAGCGCCGGCAGCTGGAACAGCAACTGCAGCGCGCCGGCCACCAGCACCGCCCAGCCCATCGCCAGGATCGGCACCTCCAGCTTCGGCGCCAGCCACAGCGCGCCTGCGATCATGCACAGGTTGAGGATCACCGGGGTCAGCGCCGGCAGGCCGAAGCGGTGGAAACTGTTCAGGGCGCCGCCGGCCAGTGCGGTCAGCGACACGAACAGCAGGAACGGGAAGGTCAGCCGCAGCAGGTCCACGATCAGGCCGAACTTGGCCGGATCGTCGCTGGAGCCGGGATTGAACAGCAGCGCCACCTGCGGGGTGAAGATCAGCCCCAGCGCGGTGACCAGCAGCAGGATCCCGCCCAGGGTGCCGGACACCCGCGACATCAGCGCGCGCAGGTCGGCATGCGGCCGGGTCTCCTTCACCTCGGTGAACACCGGCACGAAGGCGGTGGCGAACGAGCCTTCCGCGAACAGCCGGCGCAGGAAGTTGGGAATGCGGAACGCGACCCAGAATGCATCGGTGGTGGCGTTGGCGCCGAACGAAATGGTGATAGCCTGATCGCGTACCAGCCCCAGCACGCGCGAGACCATGGTCATGCTGCTGAACGAGAGCAGCCCGCGGAGCATGCGCGGCGCGCTCATGCAGCGACCCTCTTGACAATTGGCTTGACGCAGTTGTTTAGAACCTTCATACTCTCCCGCTTGTTTTTATCCACCACACAGCTTTCCAGGAAACCACCACCGTGGCCAATATCAAGTCCGCCAAGAAGCGCGCCAAGCAGACCGTCGTGCGCAACGCGCGCAACACGGCTCAGCGTTCGATGCTGCGCACCGCCGTCAAGAAGGTCATCAAGGCCCTGGACGCCAACGACGCCGCCGGCGCCGAAGCCGCTTTCGCCGTTGCCCAGCCGATCCTCGACCGTTTCAGCTCGCGCGGCCTGATCCACAAGAACAAGGCTGCGCGCCACAAGAGCCGCCTGACCGCCCGCATCAAGGCGATCAAGACCGCCGCCTGATCGGCTGCGGTCGTTGCCGGAGGCGCCTGCGCTTCCGGCACTACGAAAAAGCCCGGCCTCGGCCGGGTTTTTCGTGTGCGTGCGATCCGCTCGCGACAACCGCGCGCCGGGCCGGCCGCCGTGCTCAGAGCGCATCGGCGGCGGGAGCATTGGCGGCCGCTTCCAGCGCATCCTCGCGCTGGCGGTCGAAGAACGCCATCACGTCCTTCATGATCGGCCAGGTGCCGTCGCGGCCCAGCGCCGAGACCAGGTACCACGGCTGGGTCCAGCCGAGATCGGCGACGACCTGCTCGGCCAACGCGCGCGCCTCGTCCTCGAACATCAGGTCGGCCTTGTTCAGCACCAGCCAGCGCGGCTTGGCCAGCAGTTCCGGGTCGTGCTTCTCCAGCTCGCGCTCGATCGCCCGCACCTGCTCGGTCGGCGACACGCCGTCCACCCCGCCTTCCATCGGCGCCAGATCCACCAGGTGCAGCAGCAGACGCGTGCGCTGCAGGTGGCGCAGGAACTGCGCGCCCAGGCCGGCGCCGTCGGCCGCGCCCTCGATCAGGCCGGGGATGTCGGCGATCACGAAGCTGCGGTAGGCCTCGACGCTGACCACGCCCAGGTTCGGATACAGCGTGGTGAACGGATAGTCGGCGACCTTCGGCGTGGCCGCGGACACGGCGCGGATGAAGGTGCTCTTGCCGGCATTGGGGAAACCGAGCAGGCCGACGTCGGCGAGCAGCTTCAGCTCCAGCTTCAGCGTGCGCTCCTCGCCCTCTTCGCCCGGCGTCGCCTTGCGCGGCGCGCGCGTCACCGAGCTCTTGAAATGCATGTTGCCCAGGCCGCCCTTGCCGCCCTGCGCGACCAGCAGGCGATCGCCATGCGCGACCAGGTCGCCGATGGTCTCGTCGGTATCGACATTGATCACCACGGTGCCGACCGGCACGGTGATGACCAGGTCTTCGCCGGCCTTGCCGTACATCTGCCGGCCCATGCCGTTCTCGCCGCGCTGCGCGCGGAACGAACGCTGGTGGCGGAAATCGACCAGGGTGTTGAGGTTCTCGTCGGCGACCAGCCACACGCTGCCGCCGTTGCCGCCGTCGCCGCCGTCCGGCCCACCGAGCGGGATGAACTTCTCGCGGCGGAAGCCGATGCAGCCGTTGCCGCCATTGCCGGCGCCGACCTGGATTTCTGCTTCGTCTACCAACTTCATAATTTGGGATTCGCGATTCGGGATTCGGGATTGGAAAAACACCGGCCACCGCAGTTTAGCGGCCCCGATAAACCGAGGTGACGGCAAGGACTTGAAGCGATCCGCCGTTGCGAATCCCCAATCCCCAATCCCGCCATCCCGGCCCTCCAACGAAAAACCCCGCCGAAGCGGGGCTTTCGTCAGCAAGCCCGCGCCGTGGCGCGGGCCCTGGAGGCGAAACGCTTACGCCTCGGCGCTGGCCGCTTCGGCGACCACGCTCACGGTGCGACGCTTCTTGGCGCCCTTCACCGAGAACTCGACCTTGCCGTCGACCAGCGCGAACAGGGTGTGGTCGCGGCCCAGGCCGACGCCGGTACCCGGGTGGAACTGGGTGCCGCGCTGACGCACGATGATGTTGCCGGCCTCGATCGCCTGGCCGCCGAACATCTTCACGCCCAGGTATTTCGGGTTGGAGTCGCGGCCGTTGCGCGAGGAACCTACGCCTTTTTTGTGTGCCATGACTGCTGCTCCTTACTTCTTGTCGCCACCGGCAATGCCGGTGATCTCGATTTCGGTGTAATGCTGCCGGTGACCCTGACGCTTCATGTGGTGCTTGCGGCGGCGGAACTTGATGATGCGCACCTTGTCGGCGCGGCCATGGGCCACGACCTTCGCGGTGACGGTGGCGCCCTTCAGCGCGTCACCGAGCTTGATGCCGTCGCTGTCGCCCAGCATCAGGATATTGTCGAACTTGATCTCGTTGCCGGCCTCGACTTCGAGCTTTTCCACGCGGAGCGTTTCGCCCTGCGCGACGCGGTATTGCTTACCGCCGGTTACCAGTACTGCGTACATGACCAGACTTCCTCTGTAGTTATTGTGGTCGCCCCTGCCGTGCCTCTTCGGGCAGACAGGAGCGGAATTGTAATGGCTTCAGCGGGTTAGGGTCAAGTCCCCAGCCCGGCGCGGATGCGGCCCCGGCACGCGGCCGCGATTGCCTGAACCGGCCAGCCGCGGCGCCCCGGCGATCCTGGCAAATCCGGCAATTGCCCCCACCTGACAAGCTGGGTACGCTGATCGATTGCCGTCCCCTCTCCGCCCCCACGCTGGCCCCGGGCTGTCGCCCGGCCGGCACAACACGGACCCCTCATGGCGATGGATTTCATCCGCATCCGCGGCGCGCGGACGCACAACCTCAAGAACCTCGACCTCGACCTGCCGCGCGACAAGCTGATCGTGATCACCGGCCTGTCCGGCTCGGGCAAGTCGTCGCTGGCGTTCGACACCATCTACGCCGAAGGCCAGCGCCGCTACGTGGAGTCGCTGTCGGCGTACGCGCGGCAGTTCCTCAGCGTGATGGAAAAGCCCGACATCGACCACATCGAAGGCCTGTCGCCGGCGATCGCGATCGAGCAGAAGTCGACCTCGCACAATCCGCGCTCCACGGTCGGCACCATCACCGAGATCTACGACTACCTGCGCCTGCTGTACGCGCGCGTCGGCCAGCCGCGCTGCCCCGACCACGGCTATCCGCTGGAGGCGCAGACGGTCAGCCAGATGGTCGACCAGATCCTGACCCTGGACCCGGAGCAGCGCTACATGCTGCTGGCGCCGGTGATCCGCGACCGCAAGGGCGAGCACGCGCAGGTGTTCGAGCAGCTGCGCGCGCAGGGCTTCGTGCGCGTGCGCGTGGACGGCGAGCTGTACGAGATCGACGCGGTGCCGGCGCTGGCGCTGCGCCAGAAGCACACCATCGAGGCGGTGATCGACCGCTTCCGCCCGCGCGAGGACATCAAGCAGCGCCTGGCCGAGAGCCTGGAGACCGCGCTGAAGCTCGGCGACGGCATGGTCTCGGTGCAGAGCCTGGACGCCGCCGACGCCGCGCCGCAGCTGTTCTCCTCCAAGTACAGCTGCCCGGTCTGCGACTACTCGCTGCCGGAGCTGGAACCGCGCCTGTTCTCGTTCAACGCGCCGATGGGCGCCTGCCCGAGCTGCGACGGCCTGGGCGTGGCCGAGTTCTTCGACCCCGAGCGCGTGGTGGTGCATCCGGAGCTGTCGCTGTCGGCCGGCGCGGTGCGCGGCTGGGACCGGCGCAACGCCTACTACTTCCAGCTGATCGCCTCGCTGGCCAAGCACTACAAGTTCGACGTGGACGCGCCGTGGCAGTCGCTGCCGGCGAGCGTGCGCCAGGCGGTGCTGTACGGCAGCGGCGACGAGACCATCACCTTCACCTACTTCACCGATGCCGGCGGCCGCACCCAGCGCAAGCACCGCTTCGAAGGCATCATCCCCAACCTGGAGCGCCGCTACCGCGAGACCGAATCGCCGGCGGTGCGCGAGGAACTGGCCAAGTACATCAGCGAGCGGCCGTGCCCGGACTGCAAGGGCGCGCGCCTGAACAAGGCCGCGCGCAACGTGTTCGTCGCCGACCGCCCGCTGCCGGACCTGGTGGTGCTGCCGATCGACGATGCGCTGCGCTTCTTCCGCCAGCTCGACCTGCCCGGCTGGCGCGGCGAGATCGCCAGCAAGATCGTCAAGGAAATTGCCGAGCGGCTCGGCTTCCTGGTCGATGTCGGCCTGGATTACCTCACCCTCGAGCGCAAGGCCGACACCCTGTCCGGCGGCGAGGCGCAGCGCATCCGCCTGGCCAGCCAGATCGGCGCCGGCCTGGTCGGGGTGATGTACGTGCTCGACGAGCCGTCGATCGGCCTGCACCAGCGCGACAACGAGCGCCTGCTCGGCACCCTCACCCGGCTGCGCGACCTGGGCAACACGGTGATCGTGGTCGAGCACGACGAGGACGCGATCCGCCTGGCCGACTACGTGCTGGACATCGGTCCCGGCGCCGGCGTGCACGGCGGCGAGATCGTCGGCCAGGGCACGGTGCAGGACCTGCTGAAGGCGCCGCGTTCGCTGACCGGCCAGTACCTGTCGGGCAAGCGCCGCATCGAGATCCCGGCCAAGCGGCACAAGGCCAACCCGAAGATGACCCTGCACCTGCGCGGGGCCACCGGCAACAACCTCAAGGGCGTGGACCTGGACATCCCGGCCGGGCTGCTGACCTGCGTCACCGGCGTGTCCGGCTCGGGCAAGTCGACGCTGATCAACGACACCTTGTTCACCCTGGCCGCCAACGAGATCAACGGCGCCTCGCATGCGGTGGCGCCGTACCGCGAGATCGAGCACCTGGACCTGTTCGACAAGGTGGTGGACATCGACCAGTCGCCGATCGGCCGCACCCCGCGCTCCAACCCGGCCACCTACACCGGCCTGTTCACGCCGCTGCGCGAGCTGTTCGCGCAGGTGCCCGAATCGCGGGCGCGCGGCTATTCGCCGGGCCGTTTCAGCTTCAACGTGCGCGGCGGCCGCTGCGAGGCCTGCCAGGGCGACGGCCTGATCAAGGTCGAGATGCACTTCCTGCCCGACGTGTACGTGCCCTGCGACGTGTGCCACGGCAAGCGCTACAACCGCGAGACGCTGGAGATCCTGTACAAGGGCTTCAACATCAACGACGTGCTGCAGATGACCGTCGAGGATGCGCTGAAGCTGTTCGAGCCGGTGCCGACCATCGCGCGCAAGCTGGAGACGCTGGTCGACGTGGGCCTGAGCTACATCAAGCTGGGGCAGAGCGCGACCACCCTGTCCGGCGGCGAAGCGCAACGCGTGAAGCTGTCCAAGGAACTGTCGCGGCGCGACACCGGCCGCACCCTGTACATCCTCGACGAGCCGACCACCGGCCTGCACTTCCACGACATCGAGGCGCTGCTGGGCGTGCTGCACAAGCTGCGCGACGAAGGCAACACCGTGGTCGTGATCGAGCACAACCTGGACGTGATCAAGACCGCGGACTGGGTGGTGGACCTGGGGCCGGAGGGCGGCCATCGCGGCGGCACCATCCTCGCCACCGGCACCCCGGAGGACATCGCCGCGCATCCGGATTCCTACACCGGCCAGTTCCTGGCCAAGCTGCTGCCCGCCGGCACCGTGGCCAAGCCGACCAAGCCGGCGGCGATGGCCAACAAGCCCGACGCGCTGCCGCCGCGCAAGAGCAAACCCGAGAAGGTCGCCAAGAAGGCGGCCAAGAAGACCACGACCAAGAAGGCCGCACGATGAGCGCATCCCCCGCCGATTCCTCCTCCACCTCGCACAAGCCGCTGGCGCGCGTGCCGATCAGCGTGCGCTGGCGCGACATGGACAGCATGGGCCACGTCAACAACGCCAAGTACATTTCCTACCTGGAAGAGGCGCGCGTGCGCTGGCTGCTGCAGGTGGAAGGCTTCTCGATGCGCAACCGCATCGCCCCGGTGGTGGCGGCGACCAACGTCAACTACCGGCGCCCGATCGTGTGGCCGAACGACATCGTGGTGGAACTGTTCGTCGAGCGCATGGGCAGCAGCAGCATCACCGTCGGCCATCGCATCGTCGACCAGAAGGACGACAGCGTGCTGCACTCCGACGGCAACGTGGTGGTGGTGTGGATCGACACGCAGACCGGCAAGAGCGCGCCGCTGCCGGACGAGATCCGCGCGGCCTGCAGCTGATTGAGAAGCCGGGATTGGGGATTCGGGATTGGGGATTGGCCGACCCCAATCCCGCGCAGGATCCGCTTTTCCGAATCCCCAATCCCCAATCCCAGCCTCTTGCAGGAGCGACTTCAGTCGCGACGCGCCGAACCCACCGGCTGCAGCGGCGATTGCGCCACTGCACGGCAACCTAATCGCTATGGCTTTCCCGCGCTCACCTTCAACTCGCCCTGCACTTCGCGCCCATCCTCCAGCACGAAGCTGATCGGCAGGCTGGCGCCCTCGCGCAGCGGCTGCGCCGGCTGCATCAGCATCAGGTGCAGGCCGCCGGGCTGCAGCACCGCGTCGGCGCCGGCCGCCAGCGGCAGGCGCTCGATCTCGCGCATCTTGCTGACCCCGTCCACCTGCGTGGTCTGGTGCAGGCTCACGTCGGCGAACGCCGCGCTGCGCGCCGACACCACCGCCAGCGCCTGCTTGCACGGGTTGTGCAGGCGGCCGAAACCGGCGGCCATCGGCATCGCCGCGTTCGGCGGCAGCCGTACCCAGCCGGCCTGCCATTGCGGCAGGCAACGATCAGCCTTGGCCGCCGCCGGCGCTGCGAAGGCGGCCCCCGGTGCCAACGTGGCCAGACACGCCAGCCCGATGGCCAGCCCCCGTACGCATGCGGATGGTTTGAGCTTCATGGCCCTATGATAGCCGTCCCGCACCGCGCCGCCTGACGGAAACTCCGCATGACCTCGCTGATCCAGGTTCTCGACCACGGCCCCATCCGCCAGCTGCGCCTGGCGCGCCCGCCGGTCAACGCGCTCGACACCGCCCTGTGCGGCGACCTGGCCGCGGCCATCGCGCAGGCGCAGGCCGACGCGGTGCACGCGCTGGTGCTGTCCGGCAGCGAGCGCATCTTCTCCGCCGGCATGGACGTGCCGCACCTGCTCGGGCACGGCAACGACCGCGCCAAGCTGCTGCACAGCTGGCAGGCCTTCTTCGGCGCGGCGCGCGCGCTGGCCGACAGCGCGATCCCGGTGGTGGCGGCGCTGACCGGGCATGCGCCGGCCGGCGGCTGCGTGCTGGCGCTGTGCTGCGACTACCGGGTGCTGGCGCGCAGTCCGGAGCCGGCGCACCCGGTCACCATCGGCCTCAACGAGACCCAGGTCGGCCTGGTCGCGCCGGAAGGCATCCAGCGCCTGCTGCGGCGCGTGGTCGGCGCGCACCGCGCCGAGCGCTTGCTGGTCGCCGGCGAACTGGTCAGCGCCGAGCGCGCGCTGGAGATCGGCCTGGTCGACGAACTGGCCGACGCCGAACTGGTGGTCGCACGCGCGGTGGCCTGGCTGCAGGACCTGTTGCAGCGGCCGCGGCAGCCGATGCTGCAGACCCGCGCGATCGCCCGCGCCGACCTGCGCGCCGCGCTGGCCGACGACCTGATCCAGCTCGAGCGCTTCGTCGACGGCTGGCAGGCGCCGGACACCCAGGCCGCGCTGCACGCGCTGGTGGCGCGGCTGGGCAAGCGCTGAGCGCGCGGGCCGACACGGGCCGCCCGGTATAATCGCGGCCAGTCCTCGCCCAGGCCCCGCCTCTTGTCCGCCAAGCCGCCCGCCCCCGTCGTCTCCGAACTGATCGAACTGCTGTCGCTGGAACGGCTGGAGGACAACCTGTTCCGCGGCCAGAGCCGCGACATCGGCACCAAGTACGTGTTCGGCGGGCAGGTGCTGGGCCAGGCGCTGTCGGCGGCGCAGGCGACGGTGGAGAACGGGCGCCGCGTGCATTCGCTGCACGCCTATTTCCTGCGCGCCGGCGACATCGACCACCCCATCGTCTACGACGTGGACCGCACCCGCGACGGCGGCAGCTTCTCGGTGCGCCGGGTCACCGCGGTCCAGCACGGCAAGGTGATCTTCTTCTGCGCCGCCTCGTTCCAGGAGCAGGAAGACGGCGCGACCCACCAGCTGAAGATGCCGGAAGTGCCGCAGCCGGAGGACATCGAGCCGACCCTGGCGGCGCGCCCGGACGTGCTGGCGACGCTGCCGACCAAGGTACAGCGCTGGCTTTCGCGCGGCGGCCCGTTCGAATTCCGCCACGTGTACCCGCGCGACGAACTGAACCCGCCCAAGCGCCCGCCGTTCCAGCAGATGTGGCTGCGCCTGAGCGAGCCGGTCGGCGACGCGCCGGAACTGCACCAGGCGCTGCTGGCCTACGCCTCGGATTTCCACCTGCTGGGCACCGCGACCTTCCCGCACGGCATCAGCTACTACACGCCGAACGTGCAGATGGCCTCGCTCGACCACGCGCTGTGGTTCCACCGCCCGTTCCGCGCCGACGACTGGCTGCTGTACTCGCTGGACAGTCCCAGCGCGCAGGGTTCGCGCGGCCTGGCGCGCGGCCAGTTCTTCACCCGCGACGGGGTGCTGGTCGCCAGCACCGCGCAGGAAGGCCTGATCCGCGTGGTGCCCGACGCCGGCGCCGCGGCGCAGGTCCCGGCCAAGCACTGAGGCGACGACGATGCGGCAGATCTTCAGCAGTCAGCGCGTGGAAACCGCCGAGGGCGTGGCCAAGCTGCTGCGCGAGCAAGGCATCGAGGTGCGGCTGAGCAACGGCCGCTCCTACCGCAGCCGGCGCAGCGGCCAGTTCAGCTACATCGAGCCGGCCGCGGCGCAGGCGCAGCCGACGGTGTGGGTGGTGCATGCCGACGACCAGCCGCGCGCGCGCGCCCTGCTGCGCGAATCGGGCCTGATCGACAGCACCCGCAACGACCCGGCGCAGACACTGCCGTACCTGAGCGAGTTCCGCTCGCAGGCGGTGCCGGACACCGGCAAGCGCTGGGCGTGGCGGATCCGCGTCGCGCTGCTGCTGGCGATCGGCGCGGTGGCGCTGGTGACGGTGCTGCGCCATCGCGGCAACCAGGCTGCGCCGCCGGCTGCACCGGTTACGGCACCAGTTGCCGCACCCGCGGCGCGACCGGCACAGGACAGCGACGAAGTGCGGGTGCGGGTGCAACCGACGCAGCAGCAACCGGCGCCGCGCGGCAACTGAGCGGTCGGCACCTCTCTCGCTGCCTGGCACGGGGCGTCGGCCGTGCAGGCTGTCGACGTTCACTGTCTCCGGCTTGTGCCTGTCGCGGTTGAAACCGCTCCTACAGGGGAAGCTCGGCGCTTGGCTGGTCGGGGCAGGAGGTTTTTTCAACACCGATCGGCAATGCGGCCTGGATGTGGACAAGCGCGTTTGCCGCGGCCGATATCCGCAGCATGAGCCATCCGATGCCGCCGCTGTCCACACACAAAAACGCCCCTGCGCATCGCTGCGCAGGGGCGGGTGTCGAGCGGCGCCTTGTTGCGTGTTGCGGGGTGTAACCGTCAGTTCGCGTCGGGTGCGGCCGGTGCCGGCTTCGGGCCCTGCTTCTGACCGGGCTTCTGGCCGGGCTTGTGCATCCACATGGACTGCGCGGCGTCGAACTCGGCGCGGCTGAGCATGCCGTCCTTGTTGGTGTCGGCCTTGGCGAACCAGGCGTCGCGATGCTGCTTGGCACGCAGTTCGAAGTCGGCGCGATCGACGAAGCCGTCCTTGTTCACGTCCATCTCCGCGAAGCGCTCGGCGAACTTCGGATCGGCCTTGGCCTCGTCGCGGCTGATGCGGCCGTCCTTGTTGGTGTCCAGCTTGGCCAGCAGCGCGCGATGGTCGCCGCGTCCGCCGCGCTCGCCGCGTTCGCCATGACGGCCATGGCGCGGGAACTCGTCGGGGGTCAGCTTGCCGTCGTGGTTCTTGTCCAGCGCGTCGAAGTGCTCGGCCAGGCGCGGGTTGGCCGCGGCCTCGCTGCGGTCGACGACGCCGTCGCCGTTCTTGTCCAGCTTGGCGAAGCCGCCGCCATCGGCCGGCGCGGCGGGATCCGACGGCGGCGGGTTGGCGGCATAGGCGCCGCCGGACAGCACGGCGAGCATGGCCAGGGCGAGCAGCGGGTTGCGGTAATTCATGGAAAACTCCCTGAGGGAAAGGAAGGAACCTGCCGGCGCGGCAAGCGCGTGCGGCAGTCACCAGCGCTGACACGTCGGACCGCCAGGCGGGCCGGCGCATCGGCGCCTTCACTGCAGTCAACGCCCTGGCGCAGGCACGGTTGACCGGCGCCGGGGCGCATTCATGCGGCGGACAGTCGCGGCCGCTGCGACCGCGAAGCGCTATGCTCGGGGCATGGCCATCCACACCGACGCCAGCGACGACCTGCGGCTGTTCCAGACCGGCCAGCATGCGTGCGGCTATTGGCCCGAACGGCAGGCGCGCGACCTGGTGCTGGACCCGCACGACCCGCGCCTGGGCGCGCTGTATCCGCTGGCGCTGAGCTGGGGTTTCCGCCGCTCCGGCGACCTGGTCTACCGGCCGCATTGCGACCACTGCCGCGCCTGCGTGGCGGTGCGCATCCCGGTCGCCGAGTTCGTGCCCGACCGCAGCCAGCGCCGCTGCCTGGCGCGCAATGCCGACATCGACACGCGCATCGTCGCCGCCGAACGCAACGACGAGCAGCTGGCGCTGTACCAGCGCTACCTGCGCATGCGCCACCCCGGCGGCGGCATGGACGAACACGGCGCGCACGAATTCGACCAGTTCCTGATCGGCCGCTGGTCGCACGGGCGCTTCCTGGAGATGCGGCAGAAGACCGCCGACGGACAACGCGGCCCGCTGCTGGGCGTGGCGGTGACCGACATCGCCGAGCAGGCGCTGTCGGCGGTCTACACCTTCTACGATCCCGAGGCGGCCGCGCGCGGCCTGGGCACGCTGGCGATCCTGCAGCAGATCGCATGGGCCAGGCGCGAAGGCCTGAGCCACCTGTACCTGGGCTACTGGATCCGCGGCCACCAGAAGATGGACTACAAGCGCCGCTTCGCGCCGTTGCAGGCCTACGACGGACGCATCTGGCGCGCGTTCGACGACTACATCGGCCGCCTCGGCGGCTGAGCCTGCGACAGCCTGCCGGAACCACGCGCTGCGCTCGCGCCGCGCTGCGGCGCCGACAATCAAGCACGGCGCCGCACCGCCATGCAGCGCCTGCACGGCGGCGGCCGCGGCGCCATCGTCCGGACATGCGGCGCATGCGAAACTGCGCGCATGAACCCACGCCTCCTGTTGCTTGCCCTGACCCTGCTGTGCGGCGCCTGCACGCACACCGACCCCGTCCCGAGCGCGGCCACGCCCGCCGCGGCCAGCGCCGCGCCGCTGCGCCTGGCCACCTACAACACCTCGCTGAACTCGGACGAGGCCGGCGGCCTGATCGCCGCGCTGCAAGGCGACAGCGCGCAGGCGCGCAAGATCGCCGCGGTGCTGCAGCAGGTGCGCCCGGACCTGGTGCTGCTGAACGAATTCGACTACGACGACGCGCACCGCGCCGCCGACCTGTTCCAGCAGCGCTACCTGGAAGTGCCGCAGCCGCTCGGCGGCGCCGCGTTGCGCTACCCGTACCGCTATCTGGCGGAAGTGAACACCGGCGTGCCCAGCGGCCTGGACCTGGACAACGACGGCAGCGTCGGCGGCAACGGCCGCGCGCTCGGCAACGATGCCTGGGGCTACGGCCTGCACCCGGGCCAGTACGGCATGCTGCTGCTGTCCAAATACCCGATCGACGCCAAGGCGGTGCGCAGCTTCCGCCTGCTCAAGTGGAGCGCGATGCCCGGCGCGCTGCGCCCGATCGATCCGGCCAGCGGCCGCCCGTTCCACAGCGACGCGGTGTGGGCGCAACTGCGGCTGTCGTCGAAGTCGCATTGGGACGTGCCGGTGCGCACGCCGCTGGGCGTGGTCCACGCGCTGGTCGCGCATCCTACCCCACCGGTGTTCGACGGCCCCGAGAAGCGCAACCTGGCGCGCAACCACGACGAACTGCGGCTGTGGCGCGAGTATCTCGACGATACCGGCGGCGCGGCGCAGTGGCTGTGCGACGACGCCGGCCGTTGCGGCGGCCTGGCCGCCGATGCGCGCTTCGTGATCCTGGGCGACCTCAACAACGATCCGATCGACGGCGACGGCCGCCACGACGCCATCCGTGCCCTGATCGACCATCGCCGTGTGCTGCGCTACCCGACCCCGCTCGGCGCCGGCGGCGCGGAAACCACCCGCGCCTACGCCGCGCAGGGCATCGTCCATCGCGGCCCGCCCGAGCAGGTCACCGGCGATTTCGGGCCGAAGGCCGGCACCATGCGGCTGGACTACGTGCTGCCCTCCAACACCTTCCGCTACCTGGACAGCGCCGTGTTCTGGCCGGCTTCCAGCGCACCGGCGGCGGCGATCGCCGACGGCAGCGACCATCACCTGGTGTGGGTGGATGTGGCGTTGGAGCCGGAAGTGGGGAGTCGGGATTAGGGATGGGTGGCGCCGGCGGGCGGCCGGCGGCTGAGCTGATCCAGACGTTGGGGGTCGCCGCACCCCGGCCTTGATCCAGATCAAGGGCAAGTGCGCGCAAACGCTATCCAATGCATCCCGCACCCCGTCGGGATGCGTCACCGGATAGCGAGCATGCGAACGCAACAGCTGCAACAGGCGCTGGAAGGCCTCAACGGCGCCACCGCCGACATCGAGGCCTCGGCGCTGATCTCCCTGGATGGGCTGATGATCGCCTCGGCGATGCCGCAGGGCATGGACGAGGACCGCGTCGGCGCGATGTCCGCCGCGCTGCTGGCGCTGGGCGAGCGCAGCGCGCGCGAACTGGCGCGCGGGCCGCTGGAGCGGGTGCTGATCCAGGGCGAACTGGGCTACGTGATCATGAGCGCGGCCGGGCGCGAAGCGGTGCTGACCGTGCTGGCCAAGCCCAGCGCCAAGCTCGGCCTGGTGTTCCTGGACATCAAGCGCGCCGCCCAGGCGCTGCAGCAGATCCTCTAGGGCCGCCGCCATGCCGCTGCCGCCGATGGATCCGCCGCACGAACCGCACCGCAGCGCCGAGCTGCGCTACCACGACGGCAGCCGCCGCCTGGTGTACTGGAGCGAACGCGAAGTGGCCTACCCCGACGGGCGCCTGATCGTCTCGCGCACCGACCTGGACGGCGTCATCACCCACGCCAACGACGCCTTCGTCGAACTCAGCGGCTGGCCGCGGGCGACACTGATCGGCGCGCCGCACTGCATCCTGCGCCATCCGGACATGCCGCGGCGCGCGTTCGCCGAGCTGTGGGACACGGTGCTGGGCGGCGAGAAATGGCATGGCTACGTCAAGAACCTGCGCCGCGACGGCGCCTGCTACTGGGTCTACGCCACCGCGCTGCCGAACGTGCGCGACGGCAAGGTGGTCGGCTTCACTTCGGTGCGGCGCAAGCCCTCGCGGCGGCGCATCGACGCGCTGCAGCCGCTGTACGCGCAGTGGCTGCAGGACGAACGCGCGGGGACGCCGGCATGAGCCTGGACTTCCTGGTCGCGCCGGACTTCGCGCCGGAGAACTTCTGCGGCTGGTACCTGCTCAGCACCGTGCTGCAACGCCGCGCCGGCGTCGGCCTGCACCTGCTGATGCCGGCCGACGCCGCCGAGCAGAAACAGCTGCTGGACGCCCGCACGGTCGACCTGGTGTACGCCAGCCCGTTCGACGCCAGCGGCCTGATCCGCACCCGCGGCTACCTGCCGCTGGCGCGCCCGCGCGATCGCGCCGACGAGGTGGTGATCGCCACCGCCGCGGACGCGCCGGCGCGCTGCGTGGAAGACCTGGCCTACGGCTGCCGCATCGCGCTGACCGACAACCACGACGTGCGCCTGATCGCGCTGCGCCTGCTGGAGCCGGCCGACCTGGATCCGGAGCGCATCGCCTGGCGCCCGGCCAGCAGCTACGCCGCGGTGGCGCGGCTGCTGCTGGAGGGCGAGGCCGATGCCGGCCTGTTCCTGGCCGACGCCTACCACGGCCTGTCGCGGCTGACCCGGGAGCGGCTGCGGCCGCTGGTGCAGAGCGCGCTGTGCGACATCGGCCACGTGCTGCTGGCGCACCCGCGCATCGCCGCGCAGCTGCCCGCGTTGCGCGCGGCGCTGCTGGCGCTGGGCGATGCCGCGCACCGCGACGACCAGGCCGTGCTCGATGCGCTGGGACTGCCGCACGGCTTCGAGGCGATGGACATGGAACAGGCGCAATTCATGATCGACCTGATCGACACCTTGCTGGACTGAGCGCACCGCCATGGCCCACCGCCCTGCTCCAGATCCGGCCCGCCTGGTGATGCGCACCCATGCGCGTGCGCTGCTGCGCGATCCGCACGACCCGGGCGCGCACCTGGCGCGGCTGCATGCGGCATTGCAGCTGGCCGACGACGAACCGGTGCAAGGCGTGCTCGCCGACCTGTTCGTCGGCTTGCCGCGGCACGACAGCGCGCTGCGCCACGCCGCGTTGCAGATGGCCGAGCAGCGCCTGCCGCCGCACGTCGCCGCAGCGTTCCTGCGCCACAGCCAGGGCCATGCGCTGCTGCCGATCACCGCGCTGGCCACGCGCTGGAGCGTGCTGGCGCGGCCGTCGGCCGACGTGCCGGCGCGCATGCGCCGGGCCAATCCGGACCATTCGCGGCGGCTGGCGCGCGAAGTGGTGGATGCGCTGTGCGACGGCGAACCGCTGGCCGCCGCCCGCACCGAACGCGAATTCCTGGACTACTGCATCAGCTGCCAGGACAAGCTCGCCTTCATGCTCGCCAGCCGCGACCTGCGCCGCCATGCGCTGGCGCTGGACGACCGCTGGGACCGCGCCGCGCGCTGGCTGCAGCAGCGCGACCTGCTCGGCGGCCGCAGCGCCGCCACCCTTCCCTTCCCCATCGCAAGCCATCGGCCATGAACGAGCAAGAACCCATCTGGCTGATGCCGACGCCGCACGGCGTGCTGCACGGCTTCGCCAGCGCCGCACCGGACCGCATGCAGCGCGCGCTGCAATTGCTGCTGAGCGCGCACGGCGCGCTGTCGCTGCAGGAATGGCGCATGCGCGTGGACGGCGACGTGCAGCGCCTGCTGCACGAAGCGCGCGAGCGGCAGTGGATCCAGCTGCTGCGGCGGCCGGTGCCCGGCCCGGAGATCCGCCTGGACGATTTCGCCCAGCACGTGATCGCGCCGCTGTCGGCCGAACGCCGCGCGGTGCTCGCCTCCGACGGCGGCTTCTGCCTGGGCCAGGCCGGGCTGAGCCAGGACGAGGCCGACACGCTGAGCGTGGCCGCGGCCGATTTTTCCGGCTTCGCCCAGCGCCAGGGCGCACGCGGCTGGAGCGGCGCGCAGCGCTACGTGTCGTTCTACAGCGAGCCGCAGCTGTTGCTGGCGGACTGGTCGTTCGTGCCGTTCTGGGTGGACGGCGCCGGCTACTGGCTGATCCTCGGCGGCGAGGCGCTGCTCAACAACCTGGCGATGGTGGAACTGGTATGGAGCATCCGCCTGGCGGCGGCGCGGTTCGCGCCGCCGGGTTGAGGAGTGGCCGGGATTGGGGATTCGGGATTGGGGATTGGGGATTGGGAACGGCGTGACGAGCGCGTCCCTTTTCCGTGCCGTCAGGCCTTCAGTTCGATGGTCAGGGCCGCGGCGGCGTCGCGGGCGGTGTGCCGCGCTTCGTCGATGCTGGCGCCGCGCGCCAGGGTCACGCCGACGCGGCGGTGGCCGTGCACGCTGGGCTTGCCGAACAGGCGCAGCGCGGTGTCCGCGGCCTGCAGCGCGGCGGCGACGTTGCCGAACAGCGGCACGCCTTCGCCGTGCGCCAGCAGCGCGCACGAGGCCGACGGCCCGCTCTGGCGGATCACCGGGATCGGCAGGCCCAGGATCGCGCGCGCATGCAGCGCGAACTCGCTCAGCTCCTGCGAGACCAGGGTGACCAGGCCGGTGTCGTGCGGCCGCGGCGACACTTCGCTGAACCACACCTCATCGCCCTTGACGAACAGTTCCACGCCGAACAGGCCCCAGCCGCCGAGGTCGTCGGTGACCGCGCGCGCGATGTCCTGCGCCCGCTGCAGCGCCAGCGCCGACATCGGCTGCGGCTGCCAGCTCTCGCGGTAGTCGCCGTCCTTCTGCCAATGCCCGATCGGATCGCAGAACGAGGTGCCGGCGGCATGGCGCACGGTCAGCAGGGTGATCTCGTAGTCGAAGTCGATGAAGCCTTCGACGATGCAGCGGCCGGCGCCGGCGCGGCCGCCGGTCTGCGCGTATTCCCAGGCCGGGTCGATGTCCGCTTCGCTGCGCAGCGTGCTCTGGCCCTTGCCCGAGGACGACATCACCGGCTTGACCACGCACGGCAGGCCGACCGCGGCGATCGCGGCGCGGTACTCCTGCGGCGTATCGACGAAGCGGTACGGCGAGGTCGGCAGGCCCAGCGTCTCGGCGGCCAGGCGGCGGATGCCCTCGCGGTCCATGGTCAGCCGTGCCGCGCGCGCGGTCGGGATCACCCGCTGGCCGTGCTCGCGTTCCAGCGCCACCAGGGTCTCGGTGTGGATGGCCTCGATCTCCGGCACGATCAGGTGCGGCTGCTCGCGTGCGATCAGCTCGCGCAGCGCCATCGCATCGAGCATGTCCAGCACGTGCGAACGGTGCGCCACCTGCATCGCCGGCGCATCGGCGTAGCGGTCGGCGGCGATCACCTCCACGCCGAAGCGCTGCAGTTCGATCGCCACTTCCTTGCCCAGTTCGCCCGAGCCCAGCAGCAGCACGCGGGTGGCGGAAGCGGACAGCGGGGTTCCCAGGGTGGTCATGGCGGCGGTGCCTGCGCGAAGGAGAGAGGACGCCATTCTAGCGGCCGCGCGCCGCCGCCGATGCCGGCGGCCGCCCCGCTGGCAAGCCGACATCGGGATGCTATCTTCCTCGCACCAGCCCGGGACGCCGCCATGAACCAACGCACCGCCGCGCGCACACGCCGATCGGCACGCACCGCGTGGCGCAGCCGGCATCCGCATGCGTCCGCGCGCAGCGCCGCAGCGGCATCGCTCGCCGGGCCAGGCCGCCTCGGGCCGAAGCCGAACCCGCCCTGCCGCCCGGGTTCGCCGGCGCCGGTGGCCGTGGTCGGCGAAGCGCGAACCGAAGAACGCCGCGCATGCATTCGCTGATCCCGGCCGAGGCCTACATCGACGAGGCATGGTTCGCGCGCGAGCGCGAGTGCCTGATGCGGCCGCTGTGGCAGTTCGTCGCCCCGCGCATGCTGCTGGACAGGCACAACGCCTTCGTGCGGCGCTCGGTGTGCGGGGTGGACGTGGTGGTGCAGAACTTCGACGGCGAACTGCGCGCGTTCGACAACCTGTGCCTGCATCGGCAGAACCCGCTGCAGCAACAGCCGCAGGGCGTGCGGCCGCTGGTTTGCGGCTACCACGGCTGGCGCTACGGCGCCGACGGCGGCGTGGACAACATTCCGTTCCACGACGACGCCTACCGCCTGCCGCCGCAGCAGCGCGAATGCCTGCGGCTCAAGCGCTTCGCCGTGGCCTGCATCGGCAACCTGGTGTTCGTGAATCTTTCCGCAAATCCGCTCCCGCTGGAAGCGCAGTTCTCGCTGCCGGCGCTGGACATGCTGCGCAGGGCGTCGGAGCACTTCGACAACGAGGTACTGGTAGCCACCTTCGAGGCCAACTTCAACTGGAAGCTGGCCTACGAGAACCTGCGCGACAGCCTGCACCCACGCTTCGTGCATGCGCGCACCCTGGCCCGGCAGGTGAAGTTCCAGGCGCAGATGGACGAGGCCGGCATCGCCGATGCGCACCGCTACCATGCGCAGGGCAGCGCCTCGCAGGCCGAACACCTGGCCCGCCTGCGCAGTTTCAGCAATGGCGGCCTGAACGAACCCCTGCAGTCGCTGCCGCACTACGCCTGGCACGACAAGGTCGAGCGCTTCGGCAACGACGACTGGTACCTGAACTGGCTGCTGTATCCGAACCTGCACATCGCCTCGGGCTCGGGCGGCTATTCCTTCATCATCGAGCACCACCAGCCGCTGTCCGCGCAGCGCACCGACCTCACCGTGTATTACGTCACCGCGCGCAAGAAGCACCGCTACGCGACCTCCGATGCGGTGCTGCTGGCGCACCTGCAAGGCGCCGAGCAGGTGCTGCGCGAGGACATCGACATCATGCAAAGCGTGCAATCGGGGCTGCGCAGCGGCGCGCCGCGCGCGGTGCTGGGCGATTACGAGCATGGCAACATGCAGGTCGAACGCTGGTACATGGATGTCATGGAGGGCCGGCATGCCCTCTGAGAAATACCTGATCGGCTCCGGGGCGCTGCTGCAGTGGGCGCTGGCCGCCTGGGCCGAAGCGGCGCCGGACACCGTGCTGCACCCGGTGGACGTCGGCCAGGACCAGGACTACCGCTTCGACCTGGCGTCGCTGCCCGCGCTGGCCGGCAGCGATGCGACCGCCTTCGTCGCCTGGGGATCGCAATTCCTCAATTTCCGCCGCCTCGAACTGATGGGCGAACTGAAATCGCGCGGGGTGAAGATGCCGCCGCTGGTGTGCCGTGGCGCGGTGGTCGCGCCCACCGCCAGGATCGGCGAGAACTGCATGATCGGCGCCGGAGCGATCGTCGGCGCGCACTGCGACATCGCGTTCAATGCCTGGATCGGCACGGCCGCCGTCCTGGAACACGGCGCCAAGGTCGGCGCATCCGCCTGGATCGACGCCGGCGTCTTCGTCGGCGCCGAAGCCGTCATCGGCAGCCATGCGACGCTGGGGCGGCGCGTGGAGATCGCCGCGGGGGTCCGGGTCGGCAAGCGCTGCACCGTCGAGGTCCCCGGTTGCTACCGCAGCGACATCGCCGTCGGCACCCATCACCTGGCCTCGCTGCGCACGCCCGTGGTCATCATCGGCGGCTGAGTGGGCGCTTGCGGCGGCCGGGATTCGGGATTCGGGAATCGGGAATCGGGAATCGGGAATCGGGATTAGGGATTCGCAAGAGCGCCGAATCGGCGCCGGCGTAGCAGTGCGCGCGGCCGATGCATGCACACCGGCCGACGCCGGCCAGGCCGGCATCCCGGCCGTGGCCGTAGCCGCATGCCTCTCCCAGACCTCGCGACGTCGCCCCCTTCTGATCCTCGACAGCGGGTACCGCGCGTAGCCGCAGGAGTGGGGAGTGGCGATTCACAAGGCGCCTCTTGGACCAGTCGGCCCGCACGGACCCGCTTCCACGATTCCCCATTCCCCATTCCCCATTCCCCATTCCCGATTCCCGATTCTCAGCCCCTTGCAAACCGATATCAAAGTGATATCTTCTCGCTACACACCTGGGGAGACCGTCATGAAAGAACGCACGCTTCGCTCGCTGCCCGGCATTCCGCTCCTGCTCGGCGTCCTGGCGCTGGCCGGGCTGGCGCTGTGGCTGTTCGTGATCGGCATCATCAAGGACCCGGTCAGCGGCGGGCCGACCTCGCTGTGGCTGGTGCTGCTGGCGCTGCTGCTCGGCGCCGCCGCCCTGGTCAGCCTGTGCGGCCTGTACACGGTGCAGCCGAACCAGGCCGCGGTGCTGAGCCTGTTCGGCAAGTACGTGGGCACGGTCAAGGACAACGGCCTGCGCTGGAACAACCCCTTCTATTCGAAGAAGAAGGTCAGCCAGCGCGTGCGCAACTTCGAGAGCGGCCGGCTCAAGGTCAACGAACTGGATGGCAGCCCGATCGAGATCGCCGCGGTGATCGTGTGGCAGGTGATCGACGCCTCCGAGGCGGTGTACAACGTCGACGACTACGAAAGCTTCGTGCACATCCAGTCCGAGTCGGCGCTGCGCGCGATGGCCACCAGCTATCCCTACGACCAGCACGAGGACAACCAGATCTCGCTGCGCAGCCACCCGGCCGAGATCAGCGAGCAGCTCAAGCGCCACCTCGACGAACGCCTGACCCAGGCCGGGGTGGACGTGATCGAGGCGCGCATCAGCCACCTCGCCTATGCGCCGGAAATCGCCCAGGCGATGCTGCAGCGGCAGCAGGCCAATGCGGTGATCGCCGCGCGCACGCGCATCGTCTCCGGCGCGGTGGGCATGGTCGAGATGGCGCTGGCCGAGCTGGAGAAGAACGGCACCGTGCAACTGGACGAGGAACGCAAGGCGCACATGGTCAGCAACCTGCTGACCGTGCTGTGCTCGGACCGCGGCGCGCAACCGATCGTCAACGCCGGCTCGCTGTACTGATGCGCCAGCCCTGCCACTTCCATGCGGCAGCGGCCGCACGGATGCAAAGGAGCCGTTCCGCATGAGCGAGAAGAAGGCCTATCCGCTGCGCATCAACGCCGACGTGCTGGCGGCGGTGCAGCGCTGGGCCGACGACGAGCTGCGCAGCCTCAACGCGCAGATCGAATACGTGTTGCGCGACGCGCTGCGCAAGGCCGGCCGGCTGCCCAAGCCCGGCGAGGACAAGGAACCCAAGCCATGACCACGCGCTGGACTTACCTCACTGTCGAAGTGAATCTCAAGCCCACCTTTCTCGGCAAGGTGGACGCCGAACCGATCCAGGCCGAGCTGAACAAGCAAGGCGCCCTGGGCTGGGAACTGGTCAACGTGATCAGCTCGCCGCGGCTGTGGCCGGTGCTGCTGGTGTTCAAGAAGGCGAGCTGACATGCGCCCACGCCGCCACCTCGGTCCCATGCTGGCATCGCTGCTGTTCCCGGCCGCTGCACTGGCGGCCTCGCCTCAGCAGGCAGCGAACACGCTGCTGGATCGCCTGCAGGCCGGCGACTACACCGCCGCAACCGCCGATTTCGATGCGCGCATGCATGCCGCGTTGACGCCGCAGAAGCTCGCCGCGGTCTGGACGTCACTGCAACGCCAACTCGGTCCGCTGCAAGAGCGCGGACACTCCGAGCAGCAGACCGAGGGCACAACGACGCTGGTCCTGGTGCCGCTGCAGTACGCCAAGGGCGAACTGCAGGCGCGCGTGGGCGTCGATACCGAGGGCAAGATCTCCAGCCTGCTGATCGTGCCCGCCGCTTCCGCCGCGCCACCGGCAGCGCCCGACGCCGACGCCCGCTACACCGAACAGGCCGCCAGCGTCGGCGACCTGCCAGGCACGCTTACCCTGCCCAAAGGCACCGGCCCCTTCCCCGCCGTCGTGCTGGTCCATGGCTCCGGCCCGCACGATCGCGACGAAACCATCGGCCCCAACAAGCCGTTCCTGGACCTGGCGCATGGCCTGGCCGAGCATGGCATCGCGGTCCTGCGCTACGACAAACGCACCTACGCCAAACCCGAATCGATGGCCGGCGCACGCCTCAGCGTCGATGGCGAGACCACCAACGACGCGGTGGCCGCGATCGCCTCGCTCGCCGGCAACCGCGCGATCGACGCGAACCGCATCTACCTGTTCGGCCACAGCCAGGGCGCGCTGCTGGCGCCGCGCATCGCCGCGCGCTCGCGGCACGTGGCCGGCATCGTGCTGTTGGGCGCACCGGCACGCCCGTTCCTGGATCTGCTGCTCGAGCAGATGCGCGCGCTGGGCTCGCCGCAGTCCGCCATCGACCAGGTGCAGGCCGAGGTCCGCCGCATCCGCGAGCCTCCTCCGGCGGGCGCGGCCGCCGGCGACACGGTGCGCCTGCTCGGCATCCCGGTTCCCGCCGCGTACGCACGCGACCTCGACCGGATCGACCCGGTCGCCGAGCTGCGCACGCTCGGCCCGATGCCGGTGCTGTGGCTGCAGGGCGAGCGCGACGTGCAGGTCACCGCGCCGGACTGGCAGCGCTGGCAGCAGGCGCTGGGCGAGGACCGGCGCGCGACCCTGCACCGCTATGCGCAGCTCAATCACCTCGGCATCGCCGGCAGCGGCGCACCATCGCCGGCCGAGTACGGGCAGCCCGGCCATGTCGACCCGCAGCTGATCGCCGATACCGCGCAGTGGATCCGGGCGCAGCGATGAACGGCATGCACCGGACCTCCCGCGCCACGCCTGCCGCCCGCGGCTACCGCGTCGCCCCGCCCGGCCGCCTGCCGCTGCTCGGCCTGTGGCTGCCGCTGCTGCTCGCCGCCGGCCTGGTCGCCGCAGTGGGCCTGTCCAGCCCGGACCGTGGGCATCGCCTGCACTGGGCCACGCTGGTCCTGCTGCCGGCGACCGGCACGGTGCTGAGCCTGCTGTACCTGCGCCGCGGCATCCGCCTGGATGGACCGACCCTGCTGGTCCGCTCCAGCCTGTTCACCTCGCGCACCGACCTCGCGGCAATGGACCTGGCGCATGCGCGGGTGGTGGACCTGGCCGAACACGGCGAATTCGCGCCGACCCGCAAGACCATCGGCTATGGCCTGCCCGGCTTCAAATCCGGCCATTTCCGCATGCGCAACGGCGCCCGCGCGTTCTGCCTGCTCACCGATGCCAGCCGCGTGCTGGCGCTGCCGCTGCGCGACGGGCGCTGGCTGCTGCTCAGTCCCGAACAGCCGCGGCAACTGCTGCAGGATCTGCAACGGCTGGCCGCGCACCGCACTTAGCCCTACCCTGTGCGGATGCGCCCCGCTCCCGCCCTGCTGCTCAATACCGAATGCATCGAACTGCTGCCGGCCGCGCTGCTGCGCGCGCGCAGCAACGCCGACGCGCGTCTGCTCGCGCAGGCGACCTGGCTGCTGCGGCGCAAGTGCGACGGCCGCTACCTCGCCGTCGCCTCCGCGCACGGCATGCACGCACTGTTGCCGCGGCTGATGCACGAACCCGGCATCGACGCGGCACTGGACCGCCTCGACGCCCTGCCCCTGCGCCGGCAGCCCGACGACGCCACGCTGCTGCCGCTGAGCGCCTTGCACGAACGCCTGGCCGGCCTCGGCCTGGATGCCGAGGACTACGCGCGCAGCACCGGCCTGTCGATCCAGGCCGAACCCGCCACCCTGCACGCCGCCGGCCGCGACCGCTACCGGCGCCCGCTGTGGCTGAGCGCCGGTGCCGCGCGCGCCTGGCACGCACTGCAGCGCGCGGCCGCGCGCGACGGCGTGGTGCTGGAGGCGATCTCCGGCTACCGCAGCCACGACTACCAACTGGGCATCTTCGCGCGCAAGTTCGCGCGCGGGCAGAGCCTGCAGCAGATCCTGCAGGTCAATGCCGCGCCCGGCTACAGCGAGCACCACAGCGGCGACGCGCTGGACATCGGCACGCCCGGCGAGCCGCCGGCCGAGGAGAGCTTCGAGCGCACCGCGGCCTTCGCCTGGCTGCAGGCGCACGCCGGCGGCTTCGGCTACCGGATGAGCTATCCGCGCGGCAATCGGCACGGCATCGTCTACGAGCCCTGGCATTGGCGCTGGCACGCGCAGGCGCCGGCATGAGCCATCGCGCAGCGCGCCTGCTGTTGCGCGGCAGCCTGGCGTGTTGCGCCCTGGGCGGGCTGGCCCTGTCGTTTGCCGCCTCCGCGCAGTGGCACGATCGCCGGGGCACGCCGCTGCCCGACAGCGCCGGGCGCGCGCACGACAAGAACTTCGCGGCAACGGTCCATGTCGCCGACGAAGCCGCGTTCGCGCGGTTCGGAGAAGAATGGACCGAGACCGACAGCCGCCACAGCCCGCACCTGCGCACGACCGCACGCGTGCGCCGCGGCGAGCCGCTGCGCGTGGTCGTGCTGTATTCGGGCTGCGCGCCCAGTCCGAACAACGACGGTGCCTGCGACGCGCAGCTAAGCCTGCGCATGCTGGGTCCGGACGGCCGCGCCGCGTTGCAGGAGCCGGCGCGGCCGCTGACCATCGGCGGCGGCAAGCCGGCCGCGCCCGGCATGCTGGAACTGGCGCCGCTGTCGCTGCAGCTGCGCTTCGAGCCGGAGGATCCGCTCGGCACCTATACGCTGCACGCCACGCTCCACGATCCCAGCCAGGACGCCTGGGTGCGCGTGCAGACGCAGGTGGAACTGGTCGCGGACTGACGCCCCACCCCTGCCAACACCACCGAGAGCGCCTTGCTTATGGACGAGCACATCGACACCCAACGCCGCGCGGCCAGCGCCGCCCTGCTCGGCGCCGGCGCCGCCCTGGTCCTGCCGGGATGCGGGCGCGACACCGCCGCCGCGCCGCAGGTCGCCGACATCGCCGGCATCGACCGCACCGCGGTCGCGCGCATCGCCAGGCCGCGCAGCGTGGCCGAGGTCGCCGCGCTGTTGCGCGACAGCCGCGGCGCGGTCTCGATCGGCGGCGCGCGCTACAGCATGGGCGGGCAGATCGGCGCCGCCGGCTCGCTGCACCTGGATCTGCGCGACCTGGTCGGGCTGGTGCGGCTGGATCCGGCTGCGCAGCGCATCCGCGTGCGCAGCGGCATGCGCTGGCGCGACCTGCAGGACCTGATCGATCCGCACGACCTGGCGATCGCGGTGATGCAGAGCTACAGCAATTTCAGCGTCGGCGGCTCGGTCGCGGTCAACTGCCACGGCCGTTATCTGCATGCCGGACCGATCGCGCACACGGTGCAGGCGCTGCAGTTGGTCGACGCGCAGGGCCAGGTGCACGAACTGGACCGCGCACACGATGCCGAACTGTTCGCCGCGGCGATCGGCGGCTACGGCGGACTCGGCGTGGTCACCGAGGTGGAGTTGTCGCTGGCCCGCAACGACATGCTGGAGCGGCATGCGCAGCGCGTGGCGCTGGCGGACTATCCGGCGTTCTTCGCCGAACGCATCGCCGCCGACCCGCGCGCGGTGCTGCACAACGCCGACCTGATGCCGCCGCACTTCGACCGCCCGCTGGCGGTGACCTGGCGGCGCAGCGATGCCGCGCCCACCGACACGCGCCGGCTGGTGCCGCGCGGGCAGGACTATGCGCGCGAACAGAACCTGATCTGGGCGGCCTCGGAACTGCCGCTGGGCGAGGCGCTGCGCGAGCGCTACCAGACCGAACCGCTGCTGCACACGCCGGCGGTGATGCGCCGCAACTGCCAGGCCAGCCTGGATGCGCGCTCGCTGGAACCGCGCACGCGGCGCATGTCCACCTACCTGCTGCAGGAGTATTTCCTGCCGCTGCCGGCCTTCGCCGCGTTCGCGCGCGCGATGGGCGCGATCCTGCGCCGCCACGACGTCAACGCGCTCAACGTTTCGATCCGCCACTCGCCTGCCGACACCGTGTCGTTGCTGCGCTGGGCGCCGCAGCCGGTGTTCTCCTTCGTGCTGTACTACAAGCAGCGCAGCGGCGCCGCCCCGGACCGGGCCGCGGCGGTGTGGACCCGGCAGCTGATCGACGCGGCGCTGGCGCACGGGGGCCGCCACTACCTGCCGTACCGGCTGCACGCCACGCCGCGCCAGTTCGCCGCGGCCTATCCCGAAGCCGAGGCGTTCGCGCGCATCAAGCGCCGCATCGATCCGCAGCAGCGCTTCCGCAACCGGCTGTGGGACAAGTACCTGCCGGCATGAGGCCGGCACGCTGGCGCTCGCGGCAGAAATCTGCGGCGGCCTGGCGCTCAAGTTGCCGCGCCTGCGGCCGATGTCGCAGCGACACTTCGAGGAGATCCACGCTGATGGAACAGAACCCTTATTCGGCGCCGGCAGCCGGCGCCCATGCAGCTCCCGCCGCGCCACTGAGCAAGGCGCCGGACAGCGTGCTGCGCAGGATCAAGGTCGGCTGGATCGTGGCCGCGTTGTGCGCGGCGATCAACCTGCTCGGCGGACTGGTCGCACTCAAGAACGGCAACACCGCCGTCGGCGTGGCCAGCGTGATCGAGGCCATGTTCATCGCAGCGCTGGCCTGTGGCGTCCAGCGCAAACACCGGGTGGCGGCAAGCGTGTTGCTGGCCTACTACGTCCTCGCCCGGATCGCCATGCTGCTCACCGGCCATCTCAGTGGCGCGGTCCTCGGCGTGATCGTGATCCTGGTCTACCTGAGCGCGGCGCGCGCCACCTTCGAATACCACCGCTGGCTGCAGCAGGAACGGCGCTTCCCGTCCTCGCAGCGACCGCGCTTGAGCGACGATCCGCTGTTCCGCACGCCAGCGCCAGCGGCCCAGGCTGCACCTGAAAGTGCCGCGTCACCAGCGCCCTGAACCAGCGGCGATCGGCGCTGCTCCCGCGAACACGGCGTTAGCCGCTTTGCGGCATCGCCGAAGGCGACGATCTTTCGCAGGGTGGGCCACTGGACATCGCCGTTAGATGCGGCGGAAGGCCCAACGTTGACTCCAGGCGCACGTCCTGTAGGACCTGTAGGAGCGGCTTCAGCCGCGACCGGCCTTTTTCGGTAAAGCCCGGTCGCGGCTGAAGCCGCTCCTACAAAAAAACGTAGCCCCGCTACTCCTGCGAGCGCGGCGTGGGCGGCTTCGCGGCGTCGCTGAAGTCGGCGATCTTCCACGGGATCCACTGGACATGCCGACATGCCGACATGCGTAGGAAGGCCCCACGGCAACTCCAGGCGCATCTCCTGTAGGAGCGGCTTCAGCCGCGACCGGCCTTTCTCGGTAATGCCCGGTCGCGGCTGAAGCCGCTCCTACAAAAAAACGTAGCCCGCTACTCCTGCGAGCGCGGCGTGGGCAGCTTCGCGGCGTCGCTGAAGTCGGCGATCTTCCACAGGTAGAACGCCGCGTAGCTGCGGTACGGCCCCCAGCGCTCGCCGCGGGCCAGCAACTCCTTCGCGGTCGGCGGCAGCTCCAGCCTGTCCACCCGCTGCGCACCCTTGCGCACGCCCAGGTCGTCCACCGGCAGCAGGTCCGGCCGGCCCAGGCGGAACAGCAGCATCATCTCCACGGTCCAGCGGCCGATGCCGCGGATCGGCAGCAGCGCCTGCACGATCGCCTCGTCGTCCATGAAGGCAAGCTTGCGCAACGAGGGGATCTCGCCGGCCGCCTCGCGCCGGGCCAGGTCGCGCAAGGCCAGCGCCTTGTTGCCGGATACGCCGCAGGCGCGCAGGCCGGTATCGTCGATCCGCGCCAGCGTGTCGGCGTGCAGCCGCGCGCTGCCGATCGCCGCCTCGACGCGGCCGACGATGGTGGCCGCGGCCTTGCCGCTGAGCTGCTGGAACAGGATCGCGCGGGCCAGCGCATCGACCGGGTCGAAACGCCTGGACCAACCCGGCTGCGCCGCGATCGGGCCGATCCGGCGCATCCACGCGCCGAGCCTGCGGTCGCGCCGGCTCAGGTCGTCGTAGGCCGCCTGGGTATCGAATCCGCGCGGGTAGCGGGGCACCGCGCTACCGCCTCAGCGCGTCCAGCGCCCACAGCACCCAGCCCAGCATCAGCGTGGTGCCGCCGACCGGGGCCAGCCGCGTCGGCCACTGCGCCAGCGCGTTGCCGGCCAGGCTGCCGGCGAACAGCAGGGTGCCGAGCAACAGCAGGGCCAGCGCGGCGCGCGCGAGCAGGCGTTCGCTGCTGCGGGCCAGGGCCGCCAGCGCCAGCCCGTGGCCGAAGGCGTACAGCGCCGCGGTCTGCAGATGCGATTGCGCCAGCGGCTCGCTCACCCCGTGCGAGGCGTAGGCCGACAGGCCGATCGCCGTGGCCGCCAGCAGGCCGCCGGCACAGGCCAGCCACGACCGTTTGCGCGAACGCCGCTCCAAATTCAGCATGACGATGCTCCGTTGCGGCCGGTGTTCCGGCTCCCCATAAACGAAACGCGCCGCAAGCAGCGGCGCGTTTCGTGGTCACTCATCCATCCAGGCGACGGCTTACTTGATCGCCCAGTAGATGTCGTACGTGCCTTCCGGCGAGAACGACTTGTCCACCCCGCCCTTCCAGGCTTCGTACGGACGGTCGGTCACGTCGTAGCCGCTGGTCGCGGCCCAGGCGCGGACCGCATTGCGTGCCGCATCCAGGCCCGCCATGTGGCCGGTGTAGCTGGCGAACGCGGAACGGTGCGCCTCGGTACGCAGGTAGGTGACCGGCGCGCCCTGCGGGATGGTCAGCTTCAGCGGTTCGCCGCTGGCGGCGACCGGGGTCGCGTCGACCGGGGCGGCAGGCGCGGCTGCGTCGTCCTTCTTCTCTTCCGGCTTGGCCGCCACGTCCGGCTTCGGCGCGCCGCCGGCACGCTTGCGCACCGGCTGGGACACGTCGAAGGCGTACTTGTCGGAACCGAAGTCGGTGGTGACGATGCGCACCGGACCCGCAGCTTCCAGGCCGTTGGCGTCCATCACCCGCTTGATCCACTCCTGGTTGTCCTTGATGGACTTCTTGATGGTGTCGTTGTCGCGGTCGACATTGCCGGCGTTGACCACCAGCAGATCCTCGGCCGGGACGTCGACGACCTTCAGGTCCTTCAACGGGGTTTCCTCGGCGCGGTAATCGACGTTCGGCACGGTGGCCAGCACGTTGCTCAGCCGCGACAGGCCCAGCTTGATGTCGTCGCCGACATGGCGGCTCACGTACAGGCCGGCGTAGCGACCGAACAGGTCCCAGCCGTACTTGACCGTGTAGTCCTGGGTGATCTTGACGTTGCGACCGCTCTTGCCGGTCGGCTCGAGCTTGAACGACGTGGTCTTGTCGCTGCCCTTGCTCTCGTCTTCGATGCCGATGACGACTTGCTTGTTCTTCTCGGTCGAGGTGATGGTCCAGCTGCCCTTGCCGATGTAGCCCTCGTTGGAGGTGTAGTCGAGGCGGGCGCCGACGCCGGCTTCGGGACCGGAAAGCTTCAATTGGATACGCGGATCGCGCAGCACCAGAGGGTTCCAGTCCTTGAACCGACGCAGGCTGTTCACCGTGTCATAGACAATGGTCATGCGTCGATTGGTCTCGACGCTCTCGGACATGTGACGCTCCGAAGGCAACACCAGGCCGACGATGACGAACAGGCCAGCCACGATCCCCAGTGCGATCAGGAACTCGATAATACGGGTCATTCAGGAGGTCTCCGGGGCCGATCCCACGGCCGGGTTAATGAAGCGAAGCGCCCATCCTAGCAGGCTTCGCGGCTTGTGGTCAGCAGATGGCGACGCGGAATTCGGCATAGTGGCGAAAACCCCGCGAACGCGCCGTGCAAAGCGCAGCCGCGCGGCCGAACGGGCGACCAGACCATTGTCGCCCGGGCAGTGGCGGACAGGCCGGTGCCGGCGCCGGATCGCCGCAGGCAAGCCAGACGAGGCGTGGCGTTTGCGGCCGCCGGCGGGCGCCGCGGCCGGGCCGGGCGGCCAGACCACTGAATCCGGACCGCGGCCGCGGCGGGCCGGCGGCCTGGACCGACTGTGGGTTGGGGGACGCCTGCCGCTTCGCGCGTCGCGACTGAAGTCGCTCCCACAAGGGGCTCGCGGGCCGCCCCCGCGCGCGCCGGATGCTCTACTCCGCCGCGGGGGCACCTGCCGATCAGACCAACTGCAGCTCGAAGGCTTTCAGCACCGCGCGGGTGCAGTCGCGCACGCCCAGCTTGGACAAGGTGAGCGGACGCCGCCGGGGAGCCACTGGCTCGTGCGCCCGCGAACGCCCGGCGCGCTGAGCCGGGCCGGACATCCTGTCGGTCAGACCAACTGCAGCTCGAAGGCCTTGAGCACTGCCCGGGTGCGGTCGCGCACGCCGAGCTTGGACAGGATGTTGGACACGTGGTTCTTGATCGTGCCCTCGGCCACGCCCAGCGAGTTGGCGATCTCCTTGTTGGAGAAGCCGCTGGCCATCAGCCGCAGGATCTCGGTCTCGCGGTCGGTCAGCGGGTCCGGCCGGTCCAGGCTGACGAAGTCGTTGCGCATGTGCTCCAGGCCCGACAGCAGGCGTTGGGTCACCGCCGGCTGCACCAGCGAACCGCCGGCGGCCACCGCGCGGATCGCGCCGACCAGCTGTTCCAGCGACACGTCCTTGAGCAGATAGCCCTTGGCCCCGGCCTTGAGCCCGGCCAGCACCAGTTGGTCGTCGTCGAAGGTGGTGAGGATGATGGTCGGCGGCAGCGTGCCGTTGCGCGACAGCATCTGCAGCGCCTCCAGCCCGGACATCGCCGGCATGCGCATGTCCATCAGCACCACGTCCGGCTTCACCTGTGGGATCAGCTCCACCGCCTGGCGGCCGTCGTTGGCCTCGGCGATCACCTCGATCCCGCCGTCCAGCGCCAGCAGCGAGCGGATCCCCTGCCGCACCAGGGTTTGGTCGTCGACCAGGCAGACACGGATCATCACAGCACTCCTTGTGGAACGGCGGGCGGCAGCAACGCGGCCGCGCTCGGGACCGCGGCGCGCAGGCGGAAGCCCGCCCCCTGCGGCGCATCGATCTCCAGGCTGCCACCATACTGGCTCAGCCGCTCGCGCATGCCGCGCAGGCCATTGCCGGGCAGCAGGGTCTCGCAGCCGCGGCCGTCGTCGTGGGCCTGGATCACCACCAGCGGGCCGTCGCGGCGCACCTGGATCCACAGGTTGTCGGCCTGCGCATGGCGCACCGTGTTGGTGATGATTTCCTGTGTGCAGCGCAGCAAGACATGCGCGCGCTCCGGGTCCTCGACGGTCAGCGGCTCCTCCACCTGCAGGTGGATCTGCAGCGCCGGCACCCGTTCGGCCAGCGGCCGCAGGGCCGCCGCCAAGTCGATCGCGCCGCTGTCGCGCAGCTGGCTGACCGCCTCGCGCACGTCGGTCAGCAGCAGCTTGGCCAGGGTATGCGCCTGGTGCACGTGCTCCTGCGCGCGCCCCTCGGTGATGTGGCCGGCCACTTCCAGGTTCAGGCTCAACGCGGTCAGGTGGTGGCCGAGCAGGTCGTGCAGCTCGCGCGAGATGCGGGTGCGCTCGTTGATCCGGGCGCTTTCGGCCAGCAGCGCGCGGGTGGCGCGCAGCTCGGCATTGAGCTGGCGCTGCTCCTCGCGCGCCTGGACCTGCTGCCGCGCGACCAGGCTGGTGACGAAGATGAACATGGAGAAGCCGCCGTACAGCAGCGACTGCATCAGCGCCTCGAACACCGGGAAGCCCATCACCAGGTACACCGGCAGCACCGCCAGCTGGCTCAGCAGCAGCCAGGCCACGCCGGCGCGCACCGGCAGCAGCCACGGGATCACCCCGGCCGCCACCATCATCAGGATGCTGCCCAGCCCGGACCGGTGCAGGTAGCCGACCGCCAGCGCGCACACGGTCAGCAGCACCAGCATGCCGCGGCCGTACCAGCGCGCGCCGGCGCCGCTTTGCAGGCGCCAGGTCAGCAGGAAGTAGCCCAGGCCGAAGCCCAGGTAGCTGGCCAGCAGCAGCCACACCTCGCCGCTGGGCATCCGGCTCGATTCCTCGGCCGGCTCCCAGTACAGGTACAGCAACGGCATGCAGATGACGGCCCAGGTGAACAGGCCGGCATAGCGCAGGACGCGGGCATGACTGAGAGACTCCAACATGCACGCATCTTAGGATGAACGGCGCGCATTGCACTCCCACGGAAGTCATGCATGCGCGGCTCGCCGCCCCGCCCCCCGCGTGCGATAATCCGGCTGGCGGTCCGCATCTGGCCGCGCGCGCATCAGCAACGGAGTCCCAATGTCGATCGTCATCCGCGACGTGCGCGAGCACGAGCTCGATTCGGTCCTGGCCCTGAACAACAACGCCGGACTGGCGATCCTGCCGCTGGATTCGGCCAAGCTGCACCGCTTCTACGAGACCGCAGAATACTTCCGCGTCGCCGAACGCGACGGCAACCTGGCCGGCTTCCTGGTCGGCTTCGGCGCCGACAGCGACCACGACAGCAGCAACTTCGCCTGGTTCCGCGAGCGCTACCCCGCGTTCTTCTATATCGACCGCATCGTGGTGGCCAGCCGCCGCCGCGGCGGCGGCGTCGGCCGCGCGTTCTATGCCGACGTGCAGAGCTATGCCGAGCTGCGCTACCCGCAGTTGGCCTGCGAGGTTTTCCTGGACCATGGCGCGGACGCGGCGCTGCTGTTCCATGGCAGCTTCGGTTTCCGCGAAGTGGGCCAGAACACGATGAACGAGGTGGAGGTGCGTGCCAGCATGCTGTTGAAGGATTTGTGCAGTTACGCCTGGGTCCGCGAGACCTACGGCGACCAGTTGCCCGACCTGCCCTGGGTCGGCCATGCCCGCCGCCTGCAACGGGCGACGCGCCCGACCGGGACCTGAGCGTGTCGTCGGTGAATCTGGATTTCGAGCAGGCAGGCGAACTGAAGATCGGCCAGGTCGGCATCGCCAACCTGCGCATCCGCACCCTGGACGTGGCGCGCCTGACCCAGGAGATGCGCGAGCGGGTGCAGCGCGCGCCCAAGCTGTTCGGCCGCGCCGCGGTGATCATCGATTTCGGCGGCCTGGCGCAGGCGCCCGACACCGCCACCGCGCGCGCGCTGCTGGAAGGCCTGCGCGAGGCCGGCGTGCTGCCGGTGGCGCTGGCCTACGGCACCCGCGAGATCGAGCAGCTGGCCGAGGCGCTGGGCCTGCCGCTGCTGGCCAAGTTCCGCGCCCAGTACGAACGCATCGACGGCGGCGCCCCCGCCGCCGCGCCCGCCCCGGTGTCGCCGCCGCCCCCGCCGCCGCCCGCTCCGGCCGCGCGCCCGCAACCGGGCCGCATGCAGAAGACCGCGGTGCGCTCCGGCCAGCAGCTGTACGCGGAGAACTGCGACCTGACCGTGGTGGCCACGGTCGGCGCCGGCGCCGAGGTGATCTCCGACGGCAGCATCCACATCTACGGCAGCCTGCGCGGACGCGCGCTGGCCGGCGCGCAGGGCAACACCGAGGCGCGGATCTTCTGCCGCGACTTCCACGCCGAACTGGTCGCCATTGCCGGCCACTACAAGGTGCTGGACGATATTCCCAAGGAACTGCGTGGCAAGGCCGTCCAGGTCTGGCTGGAGCAGGACCAGATCAAGATCGCCGCGCAAGACTGACGCGGCCCTACAACCGAACGTATCAGGAGACATTCCTTTGGCTGAAATTATCGTAGTCACCTCCGGCAAGGGCGGCGTCGGCAAGACCACCACCAGCGCGAGCCTGGCCTGCGGGCTGGCGCGACGCGGCAAGAAGGTCGCCGTGATCGACTTCGACGTGGGCCTGCGCAACCTCGACCTGATCATGGGCTGCGAGCGCCGGGTGGTGTACGACTTCGTCAACGTGGTGCATGGCGAGGCCACGCTCAAGCAGTCGCTGATCAAGGACAAGCGCTTCGACAACCTGTACGTGCTGGCCGCCTCGCAGACCCGCGACAAGGACGCGCTGACCCAGGACGGCGTGGAGAAGGTGCTCAAGGACCTGGCCGACGACGGCTTCGAGTACATCGTCTGCGATTCGCCGGCCGGCATCGAGAAGGGCGCGTTCCTGGCGATGTACTTCGCCGACCGCGCGGTGGTCGTGGTCAACCCGGAAGTGTCCTCGGTGCGCGACTCCGACCGCATCATCGGCCTGCTCGACTCCAAGACCCGCAAGGCCGAGGAAGGCAAGACCGTGCCGGCGTTCCTGCTGCTGACCCGCTACAGCCCGGGACGGGTGGAAGGCGGCGAGATGCTCAGCATCACCGACGTGGAGGAAGTGCTGGGGCTGAAGGCGATCGGCGTGATCCCCGAATCCGGCGACGTGCTCAACGCCTCCAACAAGGGCGAGCCGGTGATCCTGGACGGCGAGTCCCCGGCCGGCCAGGCCTACGACGACGCGGTGGCCCGGATCATGGGCGAAGACCGCCCGATGCGCTTCATCTCCGTGGAGAAGAAGGGCTTCTTCACCAAGTTGTTCGGAGGGTGAGCATGGGACTATTCGACTTCCTCAAGGCCAAGAAGAACACCGCCGAAACGGCCAAGAACCGCCTGCAGATCATCATCGCGCAGGAGCGCAACCACCGCGGCGGCCCGGATTACCTGCCGCTGCTGCAGCGCGAACTGCTGGAAGTGATCAAGAAGTACGTCAACATCGACGCCGATGCGGTCAAGGTGGACCTGGTCAAGGACGGCGAACACGACGTGCTCGACATCTCGGTGGCGCTGCCGGAAGGGCCGACGCCCTGAGTGGCGCAGCGCGCTGCGGTCGCAGATGGCGACCGTGGCGCGCAGCCTGCGCCGCATTGTTCGGTGGTGTGTTCGACGAAGCTGCATTACGACGCCGGCAATGCGCCATGGCTGCCCGCACAACCCCAGCTGCTCACCGAACGCATGAGCTTGAGCGGCACGGTAGTCGAGCTGTCGGCCTGCCCAACCGCCGCCAATACGTTGCCGAGTGCGTCTCGCGCCGCTCCTCCTTCCCGACCTCCCGATGCAAACCAACGACTCCCGCTCCGCACCCGCTGCCGAGGTCCTGACCGTCGGCGCCATCGGCCTGGACGCGCCGCGCGCGCTGCTGGCCGGCCATGGCCTGCGCCTGCACCGGGTCGCCGATGGCGCGGCGATTCCCGGCAGCTACTGGGGCGAACCGGAAGCCGGCGTGATCGCCAGTGATGTGTACGTGCGCGACGACACGCCGGTGCACTCGCTGCTGCACGAGGCCTGCCACCTGATCGTGCTGCCGCCGGAACGGCGCGCGCAGGTGCATACCGATGCCACCGATTCGGTCGAGGAAGAGGACGCCACCTGCTACCTGCAGATCGTGCTGGCCGACGCGCTGCCCGGCGTCGGCAGCGCGCGGCTGATGGCCGACATGGATGCATGGGGCTACACCTACCGGCTGGGCTCCACCCGCGCCTGGTTCGAACAGGACGCCGAAGACGCGCGCGCCTGGCTGCTGCAACGCGGATTGTTGCCGCAACCGGACTGAGGCTTCGCCCACCCTGCCATCGCCGGCCCGGAGCACTCGCAGAAGCGGCTCAGCCACGACGAGCGAAGCGCGGGCGCCGACCGGCTGCGGACACAGTCGGGACTGAAGTCCCTCCCACAGTGCACCAGGCTAGCCATCCGCAAGCTTTTTGCAGGAGCGACTTCAGTCGCGACGAACGAAGCGCGGACGCCGGCCGGCTGCGGGACACCGACGGGGCTGAAGCCCTCCCACAATGCACCCAGCAGGCCAACCGCAAGCCACTGTGGGAGCGACTTCAGTCGCGACGAACGAAGTCCGGATGCCCACCGGCTGCGGACACGGTCGCGGCTGAGGCCGCTCCTGCAGGGTTACGCCGCCAGCGCCGCGATGCCGCGCCTGTGCAAGCGCACAACGCCCTGCGCTCTACGCCGCGCCGCCACCCTTCAATGCCGCGCTCAGGTCCAGCGTCGCCCGCGTGCCCTGCCCGGCGTCCGAATCCAGTTGCAGCGACCAGCCCAGGTGCTCGCACAGGCGCGCGATCAGGTCCAGGCCGATGCCGCTGCCCTCGCGGCCGCCGCCGCGGGCCATGCGCATGTAGATGGCGCTGATCTCCTCCGGCGCCATGCCATGGCCGGGGTCGTCGATGCGCACCACGCCCGGCGCCGGCATCGCGATCTGGATCACGCCCTGGTCGCTGTTCTCGATCGCGTTGCGCAGCAGGTTGCCGATCGCCGCCTGCACGATCGCCAGCGGCGCCAGCACCTCGCACGCCGGCAACGGCGCCAGCACCAGTTCCAGGCGCTTGTCGGCGCACAGGTGGCGATGGTCTTCGACGATGTCCGGCAGCAACTGGTCCAGCCGCACCAGGTCGCTGCCGCGCGCCAGCCGCGCCGGATCCTTGGCCAGCACCAGCAGTAGCGAAATCAACTGGCCGACGCCGCTCGCGGTACGGCGGATGCGCAGCAGCTGGTTGCGCGCGCTGGGCGGGATGTCGGTCTGCTCCAGCGCCAGTTCGGCGGCGCCGCCGATCACCGCCACCGGCGTGCGCAGCTCGTGGCTGGCGCTGTCGATGAAGGCGCGCTCGCGTTCGACGAACAGGTCGTTGCGCAGCAGGTAGTCGTTCAACGCATCGGCGATCACCACCTGCTCGGCGCTGGCGCGCGGATGCACGTCGATGCGCTGGCCGGGCCGGTCCGGGCGCAGGCTGCCGATGCGTTGCGCCATGTCGGTGAGCGGCTGCACCACCCGGCCCAGCCCCCAGGCCACCAGCGCGCCGAGCAGCAGCACCGCGATCACGTTGGACAGCAGCATCCACAGCGCCAGGTTCTCCTCGTGCTTCTGCAGCTCGGTGATGTCCAGCGACAGCGCCAGGCGGCGGCCGTGCACGTCCTGCACCAGCACCACCTTGTCGCGGCCTTCCAGCGGCACGTCGTCGTGCAGGCCCGGCGCCAGCGCCGCCACCGCCGGCGGCAGCGGTTCGCCGCCTTCGTCGCCGTACAGGCTCACGGTGCGGGTATCGATCCAGCGGTAGTCCGGATCGACCGCGCTGCGCGCCAGGAAATGCTCCAGCTCCGAACTCAGCAGCGAGCGCCAGGTCAGCTGTTCGGCCTGGTCGTTGACGATGTAGCCGTGCACGAACACCGCCAGCGACAGCAGCGCCGCATAGCCGACCAGCCACAGGGTGATGCGCTGCCGCAGCCCGGTCCTACGCGGCATGCTCTTGCTCGTGCGGGCCGACCACCGCGAGCCGATAACCGATGCGCGGCAGGGTATGGATCAGCTTGGACGGGAACGGGCCATCGACGCTGCGCCGCAGGTCATAGATGTGCGAACGCAGCATGTCGCCGTCCGGCGGCTCGTCGCCCCACAGCGCCTGCTCCAGGCGGTCGCGGGTGACCGCGGCCGGGCTGGCCTGCATCAGCACTTCCAGCAGCTTGCGGCAGGCCGGGTACAGGTGCAGGGTGCGGCCGCCGCGGGTCGCCTCCAGCGTGCCCAGGTCCAGCTGCAGGTCGCCCACGCGCAGCAGCTTGCTGCGGCCACGGCCGTTGGCGCGCAGCAGCAGCGCCTCCAGCCGCACTTCCAGCTCCGGCAGCGCGAACGGCTTGGTCAGGTAGTCGTCGGCGCCGGCGCGGAAGCCGGCGATCTTGTCCGGCAGTTCGTCGCGCGCGGTGAGCATGATCACCGGCACTTCGGCGTGGTGCTGCTCGCGCATCGCGCGCAGCACCTGTGGGCCGTCCAGGCGCGGAAGCATCCAGTCCAGGATCACCGCGTCGTAGTGCTGGGTGGTGGCCAGGTGCAGGCCGGTGACGCCGTCCGGTGCCGCGTCCAGGGTATGGCCGCGCACCTCGAAGTAGTCGAACAGGTTCGCCACCAGGTTCCGGTTGTCTTCTATCACCAACAGCCGCATGGCACTTCGCTCGCATTCCGGGACGCCGGGGGATGGCGCCATGCTAGCGGATACGCGTCGGAACGCGGTCGGAACGCTGCGTCTTTGTTGGCCACGTCTGGCGGCCGGAAGCCACGCATCGCCGCCGGCGCGCGGCCCGCCATGCCGCATCGCAGCAATGGTTCCGGGTGGGATGCGTATCCAGCGTCTGAGAAATCCAACTGCAGCTGAAGCCTGCATCGCCGCTATCTTCACAATCCGACCACTCTCCGACAAGGGCACGGTAACCATATGCGCACTTACCGTCCCAGGCTGCGTCTGCAGACCATGCACAGTCCGTCCCTAGGCATTCCCACCGTGAGCGCCAGCCGCCTCAGCGCGCATGGCAATTTCTACCTGTCCCACGCATTGCTGCCGCTGGCCGCGGCGCTGCTGGCCAGCGGCGTGCTGATGGGCCTGGGCGGGGATTTCTGGTTCGCCGACCTGCTGTACCGCTGGGAAGGCGGCCAGTGGGCGCTGAAGAACGCGGCGCTGACCCGCAACCTGATCCACCACGACGGCAAGCTGCTCAGCACCGCCGCCTGGGTGGTGACGGCCGGCCTGGCGGTATGGACCTGGCGCCACGCCGATGGCCAACGCTACCGGCTGCCGCTGCTGTACCTGGCACTGGCGGTGGCGTTGAGCACCGGCGTGGTGTCGCTGCTGAAGTCGCTGACCCACATGGACTGCCCCTGGGACCTGAGCCGCTACGGCGGCCAGCTGCCCTTTATCGGCCTGTTCGAGACGCGCCCGGCCGGCATGCCGCACGCCGCCTGCTTCCCGGCCGGGCATTCCAGCGCCGGCTATGCCTGGGTGGCGCTGTACTTCGTCGCGCTGGCGCTGAAGCCGTCCTGGCGCTGGCCGGCGCTGGCGGTCGGGCTCGGCGCCGGGCTGCTGTTCGGGCTCGGCCAGCAGCTGCGCGGCGCGCACTTCCTGTCCCACGATCTGTGGACGCTGTCCCTGAGCTGGGGCGTGGCCCTGGGCCTGTACCGCGCCTTGCTGTGGCGGCCGCAGGTTTCGGCCCGATCCATGCATGTCCCCTTGCCTGTCGTGAAGGAAAGTCGCGCATGAGCATTTCGCTGCCGCATCCCGGCGCCCAATCCAAGACCCGCTGGTGGAGCTACCGCCCGCTGCTGAGCAACGAGGCCCTGGCGCTGGCCGCCAGTGCGTTCTTCGCCCTGGTCTGCAACGGCATGTTCTGGCGCAGCGCGATGAGCGGCCACCCCGGCGACCTGAAGCTGGGCCTGTCGCTGTTCCTGCTGCTGTTGTCGGTGCACGGGCTGCTGCTGGGCCTGCTGCTGTGGCGCGGCGTGGCCAAGCCGCTGCTGACCGTGCTGCTGCTCACCACCGCGTTCGCCACGCACTACATGAACAGCTACAGCGTCTACCTGGACGCGGACATGCTGCGCAACGTGCTGGCCACCGACCACAAGGAATCGCGCGAACTGATGACCCCGGCGCTGATCGCGCCGCTGCTGTTCTACGCGGCGCTGCCGATCCTGGCGCTGTGGCGGCTGCGCCTGGTCAAGCGACCGCCGGGCAAGGCGCTGGCGATCCGCGCCGGCTTCCTGCTGGCGATGCTGGCGCTGGGCGGCATCGGCGCGATGCTGTCGTTCCAGGACCTGTCGGCGATGATGCGCAACCATCGCGAGATCCGCTACCTGGCCACGCCGATCAACTACCTGGTCGCGTTGCGGCAGAACCTCAAGTCCGACAGCCCCACGCACAAGGCGCCGAAGCTGCCGCTGGAACACGACGCGGTCGCCACCCCGCGCGCGCCCGGCGGCAAGCCGCGGCTGCTGGTGGTGGTGCTGGGCGAAACCGCGCGCGCGCAGAACTGGGGCCTCAACGGCTACGTGCGCCAGACCACGCCGCAGCTGGCGCAGCTGGACGTGATCAACTTCCCCGACATGCATTCGTGCGGTACCAGCACCGAGGTCTCGGTGCCGTGCATGTTCTCGCCGTTCGGCCGCCACGACTACAACGAAGGCAACATCCGCAAGCACCAGTCGCTGCTGCACGTGCTCGAGCACGCCGGCATCGCCACGCTGTGGCGCGACAACCAGTCCGGCTGCAAGGGCGTGTGCGACGGCCTGACGATCCAGCGCCTGGACGACGCCAAGGACCCGCAGCTGTGCAAGGACGGGCGCTGCATGGACGAGATCCTGCTGCAGGACCTGGCCGCGCAGGTGCGCGCCAAGCCCGGCGACCGCGTGGTCGTGCTGCACCAGCTCGGCAGCCACGGCCCCAGCTATTTCGAGCGCTATCCGGCCGGCTTCCGCCGCTTCACCCCGACCTGCGACACCGCCGACCTGGGCAACTGCGAGCGCGAGCTGATCGCCAATGCCTACGACAACTCGCTGCTGTACACCGACCACCTGCTGGCGCGCACCGTGTCCACGCTGGAGGCGATGCCCGACTACGACACCGCGATGATCTACCTGTCCGACCACGGCGAATCGCTGGGCGAGAAGGGCCTGTACCTGCACGGCGTGCCCTATGCGATCGCGCCGCAGGAGCAGACCCATGTACCGATGGTGATGTGGTTCTCGCCCGGCTTCGCCAGCGACCGCGGCCTGGACCTGTCGTGCCTGCGCGCGCGCGCCCACCAGTACACCGACCAGGACAACCTGTTCCCGTCGGTGCTAGGGCTGATGCAGGTCAAGACCGGAGTCTACGACCGCTCGCGCGACCTGTTCGCGCAGTGCGCCAGGGCGGCAGGCGAATCGCAGGCGGCACTCAACAACCGGTAGCGGCCCGGCGGCGGCGGACGCCACGCGCCGTTGCCGCGGCGCGGGTGGCCCTTGCGGCGAACCGAGCGGACCACTAGCCTTCGTCGCATTCGCCATCGAAGGATTCGCCGTGAACCACCGCCATCTACTGCTTGCGCTGTGCATCGGCGCGAGCGTGCTTGCGCTGTCCGCGTGCCGCAAGGAAGCGACCACCGAGACCGGCACCGCGCCGGCGCCGGCAGCGCCTAGCGAGAGCGCCGACCAGTTCGTCGCCCGCATCAACGAGGAGTACCGCGCGCTGCTGCCGGAACTGACCTCGGCGCAGTGGCTGTCGATCACCTACATCAACGGCGACTCGGAGCGGCTGGTGTCCAAGGCCAACGAGCGCTGGCTGACCACGCTCAACGGCTGGATCGCGCAGGCCAAGCGCTACGAGGGCACGCCGATGTCCGCCGACAGCGCGCGTGCGCTGCAGCTGCTGAAGCTGATGACCGCGATGCCGGCGCCGCGCGATCCGGCCAAGCTGGCCGAACTGGCCACGCTCGCCTCGAAGATGGAAGGCGCCTACGGCGCGGCGACCTATTGCACCGGCGAAGGCGACGCGCGCCGCTGCCGGCAGCTGGGCGAACTGGAGGACGTGCTGCGCCGCAGCCGCGACTACGACCAGCAGCTCGACGCCTGGCAGGGCTGGCACGGCACCGCGCAGCCGCTGCGCAAGGACTACCAGCGCTTCGTCGAACTGGTCAACGAAGGCGCGCGCGAGATGGGCTACGCCGACACTGGCGCGATGTGGCGCAGCGGCTACGACATGCCGCCGGCGCAGATCGCCGCCGAGACCGACCGGCTGTGGAGCCAGGTCAAGCCGCTGTACGAGCAATTGCATTGCTACACCCGCGGCAAGCTCGACGCCGAGTACGGCAAGGACAAGGGCGAGGTCGCCGGCGGCCTGCTGCCGGCGCACCTGCTCGGCAACATGTGGCAGCAGGACTGGAGCAACCTGTGGGACCTGCTGCAGCCCTACCCCGGCGCCGGCAGCCTGGACATCACCGACACGCTGGAAAAGCAGTACCAGAGCAACCTCGGCGCGGCCTTGGCACGGCGCAACGGCGACACCTCGCCGGAGGCGCGGTTCATGGCCCAGCGCGACGCGCAGCTGCAGAGCGCCAAGCAGATGACCGAGCGCGCGCAGGACTTCTACACCTCGCTGGCGATGCCCAAGCTGCCCGACAGCTACTGGGCACGCAGCCAGTTCATCAAGCCGCTGGACCGCAACGTGGTCTGCCACGCCAGCGCCTGGGACATGGACATGGCCGGCGACGTGCGCACCAAGATGTGCATCAAGCCGAACGAGGAAGACTTCACCACCATCTACCACGAGCTCGGCCACATCTATTACGACCTCGCCTACAACCCGCTGCCGCCGCTGTTCCAGGGCGGCGCCAACGACGGCTTCCACGAGGCGATCGGCGACACCATCGTGCTGGCGATGACCCCGCAATACCTGCATTCGATCGGCCTGGTCGAGGCGCCGCAGCTCAGCCGCGAGGCGCTGATCAACGCGCAGATGCGCATGGCCCTGGCGAAGGTGTCGTTCCTGCCGTTCGGGCTGATGATCGACCGCTGGCGCTGGGGCGTGTTCGACGGCTCGATCGCGCCGGAGCACTACAACCAGGCCTGGTGGGACCTGAAGGCCAAGTACCAGGGCGTGGCCCCACCCACCCCGCGCGGCGAGGACTTCTTCGATCCCGGCGCCAAATACCACGTGCCCGGCAACACCCCGTACACCCGCTACTTCTTGTCGCACATCCTGCAGTTCCAGTTCTACAAGGGCCTGTGCGACGCGGCCGGCTACAAGGGCCCGCTCTACGAATGCACCTTCTACGGCAACAAGGAGGCCGGGCAGAAGTTCTGGTCGATGCTGCAACGTGGCGGCAGCCAGCCGTGGCAGCTCACGCTCAAGGAACTGACCGGCAACGACAAGCTCGACGCCGCCCCGCTGCTGGAATACTTCGCGCCGATGCAGGAGTGGCTCAAGCAGCAGAACCAGGGGCAGATGTGCAGGTGGGAGCTACCAAAAGCCGTGCATGCAACAGCACACCTGTAAATACTGCATATATCTATTTAAAAAACCCTAGCCGCAGACGCGAAACCGGCGCAAGACAAGCGACGCAGCTACATGTCGAGCTCTTATTTTCCGGACAACGACATACGCATTGCATTGCGCCTCGCCAATTTAGCTCGCCAAAGTACAGCCTTTCCAGGCCAACCTCTTACACTCAACTAGTAAAATTTCTCGCACAATAAAATGACCAAAAATCAATATCAACAAGATCAATCCGCAAATGTATCGACACAACTTTCCTCCAGCAATCCCACTACTAAACAATAGATAAATTCATATCTATGCCACTGAATGCGAACAAGCTGAATGCTAGCCGCAAATTTGAGCCTAATCAGGCAAACCTTTCCTTTTTCTTTCGATCTGCAATTTTAGATCATTGAGCGGAAGAGGAGTACAACCCTCGTCCTTACACCCTCTAATCAATCCAATTCCAGTGGAAAATGCCCACTCCATGGGATCTCCATCCGACGGAGTCATTAAAATCTCAAGATCACACGAACCATCCGCCTTCAGTCTAACTCGCGCCCGATCCCAAGAAACACCCTTGATATTCACCGCACTTTCGTAGCTCAGAAGTACAAGCGTATTAGCATAACCAGATTTACAACCATTTGGCTCTTGCACCAAGAGCCTTGAGTCGGCCTTAAATTGCCCTATTAACGACCATACACGGTCATGAACACGATCTGTCGCTAGCGTCCTTGTAACCACATACGCTCCCTCAGTGATACACCAAGACGCAAGCCGAAATTCACATCCACGTATTGGAGAGCCTGCGGCTATAGTCGGCGGAGATGCCGAAACACGAAAAGCTACAGAAAAGAACACCACCCCACACATTAAAGTCAAGAGCTTCATCAACAACCTCCATTTGCGGCAGTAACCCCTGGCGCACATGTATTCACATTCGTCGGTGCATTTATGATTTCACTGAGAGTCTGGCTGTTTGCAGGCTGCCCAGATAAATCCTTCATAACATTGGCAGGCCCAGCCACGTCCGCCGAGAGCCTCACTCCATTTGCTCCTACGCCACCTGAATACTGATCACCCGCGCCACCGGCATGCCCCCCCAGTTCATGCGACACCGTTTCTGAAGTTGCGGCGTCCTGACCAGTTTTTCCAATGGTAATTTGATTGCCGCCAATTGAATTTGTCTCAGAACGCCCACTCTGAGTAACACCTGCTGTGTTTTGAACAACATTGACCGTATTTATGCCAGATCCAGCATTTTGCTCCTGAATAGCCTGCGCCGTCACGGTTACATTAATTCCATTCACATTGACAGTTCCCGAATAATCCTGAGCTATTCTTGAATTAATCTGGGCAGCAGAAACGGGTGACGTCACTCCAGTCAGAACATAATGCACAGTATAGGTCACCCGATTTGATGCCGACCAGTAAAGCTTTCCAACCCGTCCATCCGGGTCGTTAAATTTATACGGGTTATTATACGCATACGCATAGACGTTGAAGTGCCGCATATCCTCGTTGTCATAGGCCGTTACCGGATCTACGCTCAGCATCTTCCCGACTCCCGGATCGTAGTACCGCTGCTGCATATACGCCAGCCCCGTCCCTGCATCCATCACGTGTCCTGCGTAGCCGGGCCCATCTGTCAGCGGGCGATTTAACAGACTTCCGTACGGCTCGTATTCACTACGCTCCACCACATTGCCACTGGCGTCGGTCACCGCGACTGGCGTTCCCAGTGCATCGGTGTGGTAGTAGATGACGGTTTGCGCATGCGCAGCGGCCACCAGGAACAGTGACGGCAAAAACATGAGGATGATAGTGCGCTTCATGGCATTCCCCCTTATTGCCCGACGGCCGTGACTTCGGCCGACCACGCAGAGCACCCGTTGTTGTTGCAGGCGCAGACCTTGAACTTCGCCGACACGTTCGGCGTGCCGCTCACGGTGCTGGCGGTCATCCGGTTGGGGCCGTTGTAGACGATCGGACCGTTGAGCATGTAGCTGGTCGCGCCGGTCGATGCCCCCCAGCTGGCGCTGTAGCGCGTCTGGCTGGTGCTGGGGGTGGTGTAGTAAGCCTTGAGACCCGTCGGCACCGGCGGCGGCAAGGCGACCACTACCGTTCCCGTCCCGGACATGCCACTGCACCCCGAGCCGTTGCACGCGCGAACGCGGTAGACGTAGCTGCCATCGCCCTTGCCGGAGATTCCGGCACTGGTCCCGCCACCGTTGTAGACCTGGCTCCAACTGCTGCCGCCGTTGTTGCTCTCTTCCAGCTGGTAACTGGTGGCCGTCGCCACCGCCGACCAACTCACGGAGTAGCTGCCGGTGTTGCTGCTGGTGGGCACGGAGACGCTGGGGGTGGACGGCGGCAACAACACGGTGGTCGTTGCGCTCGCCGAATAGGAACTACATCCGGAGCCGTTGCAGGCACGCACGCGGTAGGCATAGTTGCCGTTGCCCTTGCCAGAGATCCCAGCGCTGGTCCCGCTCCCGTTGTAGACCTGACTCCAATTGCTGCCGCCGTCGCCGCTCTCGTCCAACTGGTAGCTGGAGGCGGTCGCCACGCCCGACCAGCTCACGGAATAGCTGCCGTTGGTGCTGCTGCCGGGGACGGAGAGGCTGGGAGTGGACGGTGGCAACAATACAGTGGTCGTTGCGGTCGCCGAATAGGCGCCGCAACCGGAGCCGTTGCACGCGCGTACGCGGTAGGCATAGCTGCCGTTGCCTTTACCGGAAATCGCGGCGCTGGTCCCACCGGCGTTGTAGATCTGCGACCAACTGCCGCCGCCGTTGCCGCTTTCTTCCAGCTGGTAGCTCGACGCGGTGGCGACGCTGGACCAGCTCACCGAGTAGCTACCGTTGGCACTGCTGGCGGGCGCCGACAGGCTCGGTGCGGCTGATGGAGGCAACGCCACGGTCGTCGTCGCAGTCGCCGAGTAAGCGCTACACCCGCTGGTGTTGCACGCCCGCACTCGATAGGCATAGGCGCCGTTGCCCTTGCCGCTGATCGCGATACTGGTGCCGCTGGCGTTGTAGATCTGCGACCAGCTGCCGCCGCCATTGCCGCTTTCGTCCAGTTGATAGCTGGTGGCGGACGCCACCGCGGTCCAGCTCACCGAGTAGCTGCCTGTGGCGTTGCTCGCAGGAGCAGACAAACTAGGCGCGCTCGCGGGAGGAAGCTGGACCACGGTGGTCCCCACGTTCGAGTACGCACTGCAGCCACCCGCGTTGCAGGCGCGGACGCGGTAGGTGTAGGTTCCGCTGCCCTTGCCGCTGATCACCTTGGTGGTGTCGTTGGCGCTGTAGATCTGCGACCAGGATGTGCCGCCGTTGCTGCTTTCCTCCAGCGGGTAGCTGGTGCTGGCGGCAACGCTCGTCCAGGAGACGGTGTAGCTGCCGGTGCTGTTGGCGGACGGCGCGCTCAGCGCAGGCGCGGACGATGGCGCCGGCGGCGGCGGCAGCACGGCGGTGGTGGTCGAGATGCCGGCGACCAGGCTCCCTGCCACGTAGACGTACGCCATGGCTTTGCCCTGGCGCAGGTCGTCGGCATACAGCAGTTGTCCATCGCGGTTGTAGAAGCTGCGCTTGCCGCCGGTGGTGTAGTCCAGCACCCGGCGACCGGCGCCGTCGTATGCGTAGCTGGCCTTGCCGGCAACGCTGCGCAACCGGTTGCCATAGTCGAACTGGTACAACTCGCCATTCTTGTTGGACAGGTTGCCCTGTACGTCGTAGGCCAGGCCGATGACGGTAGACCCTCCCGCCCCCTGGGTCACGTTGCTCAAGCGATTGTGCGCATCGTAGACATAGCTGTGATCGCGCCCATGCACACGGACGCTGGCCAGGTTGTCGAGCACGTCGTAGGAGTAGCGCGCGACATTGTCGCCGCCAAACATCACCGACTCTGCCGTGATCAACCGATCCAGGCCGTCGTAGGTCATGCTGCGGGTCTGCCGCGTCGTCGCATAATCGGTGACCGAGGCGACATTGGCATTGGCGTCGTAGGCGTAGGCCATGTCCAGTGGGCCGCCGCCACCGACATCGCTGCTGCGCGCGGGCAATTGCCGCGCGTTCTGCGCCATCGTGTGGGCGATGCCGTTGCCGTAGGTGAATTGCTTGACCGCGCCGTTGGGGTAGTAGCTGATGCCCGTGGCGTACGTACCTGCCTGGGTAGGCTGACCCAAGGCATTGGGCGCGTAGTCCACGCTCAAGCCGGGCGATGTCTGTACGGCCAGATGGCCGTTGGCGTTGTAGGCGTACCCGGCGGACCAATCGACGTCACCCCATTGCAGCCGCTCGCTGCTGGGCAGGCGCCGCTTGTTGTAGCCGTAGGTAGTGGTGACCGCATTGCCCGAGGCGTCGCTGGCGACCATGGAGGCGACCAGGCCATCCGGCTGGTAGGTGTAGGTGGTATTGCCGTTGCCGTCGGGGAAGGTGAGCGTCTTGATCCGGTTGCGCGCGTCGTAGGTCCGGGCGGCCTTGCGCGCGGCGATCGGCGCCGCCGTGCCGCTGGCATCGCAGGCAGTCGAGGGATCCAGACCGGCCGCCGACCAGGCGAGGTTGCCGGCGCCATCGTAGGCGGACAAGGTCGCGCCGGTTTCCGGCTCGACGCTGCGGCACAGTTGCTGATAGCCGTCGTAGGTGAAGCTGCGCGTCACCGCGATGCTGCCGTCCGCATTACGGCGGGTCAGCGACAGCGGCTTGCCGTACGTGTCGCGCCCAATGTCCATGTAGGCGCCTTCGGGAAGGCTCAAGCTCACTGGCCAGTCCAAGATCGGCTGGTCGAACACCATGTAGCCCGTGATGTTGCTCTGATTCCTGGGGTTGGTGGTCTGGGTCAGGAACCCGGACAGGTATTGGGTGGTGGTGGTCAGCAGGCCCAGCTCGCTGTCCTGGGAAACCGATGTGGTCCGGCCCAGGGCGTCGTACTCGGTCCAGGTTCCCGTTCCCAGTTGGTCGGTGGTACCCGGATAGGAAGCGAACAGCACACGCCCAGCGTGGTCGTACTGGTAACGATTGAAGCGTTGCGTGGCCGCGACGTTGGCCGTGTCCTGCTCTTGCACCAACAATGGACGAAACAGCCCATCGAAGTAGGTGATCTTCCTGCTGTTCCCGGTTGCGATCGTCTGCCGCCAGTGCCCGGAGCCAATACCGAACTCGGCCGCATCGACACGCTCGAACGACAGCGTGGTCGGCGCCCACGCCACGGTATCGCCCGAGGGATAGGCGATGCCGCTGATGCGCCCCATCGCATCGTACGTGTAGGACGTCGTATAGCCGTTCTCATCGGTCACCGAGTCGATCAAGCCGCGATTGCTGACCACGGCCGAGTCGCTGGTTCCATCCGCATAGGCAATGTTCTGCGGCAGGCCGAGCTTCCATCCCCCCAGTGTGGTGGTGTTGCTGTTGCCATCGGTCACCGACGCCACCGTGCCATCGGTGTTGTAGCCGATCGACTGGATCAGTTTGCCGAAACGGCTGATCTGCGTGGGCAGCGCAGTCGCAGCGTCGTAGCTGGTGCTCGACATGACCTCTGCCGCACCCGGTGCCGTCTTGGTCACCGAGGCCACTTGCCCCAGCACCCACTTGCCCAGGTTGTCGCTGTAGGCGGTGGCCTCGGTCCGGGAGTTCCCCATCGTACTGGAACGGGTGACGCTGGTCGGGCGCGCGAACACGTCGTAGGCATTCACCAGCGACTGGAACGAAACGCCCTGCTGCGTGATCGTGGTCCGCTTCAGCGGACGCAGCCCCGATGTCGAGATATCGTCGTTGTTGCCCATATTGTCGGAGCCGACAAGATTCGGGAACGGCATGGCAGCGACATCCGCGGTGGCGACATACTCGTTCTCGCTCGTGCTCAGGATCGTCACGACATCGCCCGAGCTTCCAGTGGTCACGGTCCCGGTCTCCGCCCCCAGGTCCACGCCTTCGTTGAGCTGGTACCAGGCGCCGAACTTGTAGCGTTTGAAGTCGTTGTCCGGACCCCGCATTTCGGTCTGCATCGACTTGCTGCAGGTCAGTTCGGGATTGGGAAGATCCGTGCGCGCGCAGGTTTCCTCGTAGGCCAGCGGCCGTGCGCCGATATCATAGGTATAGGTCCACTGCATCGATGGCAGGCCGGGCCCGGCGATCGACTTGCTGACCAGCGTCAGGGTATCCGAGAAATTCGGAATGGTCAGATACTGGTAGGTGGTGCTGGGGCCCGCGGCATCGAGGAAGCTGTTGCACTGTTTGGGAATGTTGTGGCGGAAGTGCCGCTTCACCGAGAACGAATAGGTTGCGGTCGCATTGCTCGGCAAGGTCACCGCATAGGTGAAATCCCCGCTCGAAGGCTCCGGCAGCGGGCACCGAGCCGTGTCTGTGTACAGCGGCAACGAAGGGCTGGGAAGAATCTCCATGTTGCCGGTCTGGACATAGCGCGACTGCGCACCATCGGGCTGCGTCACCGTCAACGACTTATCGCCATAGGTATATGTCCAATTTCCCACACTGGACTCGACTGCGGTGATGTTGCCGCCGGAGGTGCCGGTCACACTGATGTAGCGGCCGTCGCTGGCGTCGATCCGCGACAGCTGGTCGCCGTTGTAGGTGTAGGTGACCCAGTTGCCGAAACGGTCCTCGATGCGCGTCGCCAGGAAGAAGACCGCCAAACGGCTCATGGATGCTTTGGCCGAATAATTGCCAATGCGCTTGGAGATGTCGGGGTGCGCCTTACTGACGACCCAATCGAAATAATACTTGTCGCCCTCCGGCGACAGCGCCACGAATCCCTCGCCCGGATATCCGTTCTTGGTGCTGGCCAGACAAGAAATGCGCCAGAAGTTTTTGGTGATCCATGGGTAGCTGGTGCCGTTGCTCGGCGCCGGCAGCTGACTGGCGGGTTCGTCCAGCATCGCCTGCTCGCCGGCGCCAGGAATGTGCATCCAGTTTCCCGACCAGTAGTCCGAGGCGGTCAAGGTGTAGTTCGGCGGCTGCGCGGGTTGACTGCAGCGGCTGTTCGGGCTGGAGCCGTACACCTGCCAGCCGTTCGTGCTGAAGACGCCTTTGAGATAGGGCACATCGAGCGATCCGCCGACGCCGAACCCGCCCAGTTTGCCGCTACGGCCCGCGCCCTCGTCCTCGATGACATGCGAACGTTGCAGCCGGACGGGGAGCTTGCTGTTGCCTGGAATGTCGATATCGGTCCAGTTGAACTCCACCGCACCGTTCTTCAGGCTGACCTGTTCGCCGAAAGAGTCGACGCTCAGCCGACCGATGTCCTGCGACTGCTTGATGCGCTCGATATATTTCTGATCGAACCTCAACTCCTGCGCATTGGCAAGCGTTGCGAACGCCATCGCCAGCAGGACCACACCTGCGCGCAGGCGAAGAAATGTGTCGAACTTTTCCATGTTGTTCTCGAACTCGATCAGCGACCAATAGATGGCCATGCCTCGCCCGCGGCATGGCATGTGTCCATGAGCCGCAGGAGTGCCTGGGTTCAATGCATGAGTTTGCAGCGCCGATCGATAGATCGAACGCATCGACCATCTGCGACGCTTTACGTCACTGGTATCCGTTGATATGAAACAGCGCCCACCGTTGCGGCAAGCACGACAGCACCCGAATGACGATCCATGTTTTCCCCTGATTTCGACACCATGCACCGCTGCGCTTCAGTTCGATGCGCAGCGGAGCACAAGCCCTTCGCAGACGGCGCAGCCATCAATCCACAGCAGCATTGCACCGCCGATCACCCGCCCCACAACTGTGATAGAGCGCACTCAGGCTTGTCAAGAGGAGTTCGATGCCCAAGGGCAAGTTGCTATGAAACGTGGGCAACGGGATAGGCAGAACAAGGAAATTTCCCAAGACGAGCCCAAGCGACGCGGCCACCAGCCCGCCGACTCAATCGTCGGCCAGCCGCGCCCAGCGCTCGTGGTCGCGCCACACCCCGCCGATGCGCAGGTAGCGCGGCGAATAGCCTTCGCGGCGGAAGCCGGCGCGCTGCACCAGCGCCAGCGAGCGCGCGTTGTCCGGCTGGATGTTGGCCTCCACGCGGTGCAGGCCCAGGTCGGAGAACGCATAGGCCACGCACAACCGTAGCGCATGCGTCATCAGGCCGCGGCCTTCGCAGCCAACCATGGCGTGGTAGCCCAGGTAGGCGCTCTGGAAGCAGCCGCCGACGATCTGGCTGAAGGTGAACAGGCCGGCGACCTCGCCGCTGTCGCGCGCACGCGCCAGCAGCGCGACGTTGCTGCCGTCCAGGGTCTGCGCGTACCAGGCGTTGAAGCCGGGCACGTCGGTGAACGGATACGCCCACGGATGATGCAGGGCGGTGCTGGCGCGGTGCGCCTGGATCAGCGCGAGCCCGTCGCGGCGCCGCACCCGTGCCAGCGACACGGCGGCGTCGGCGGCCTGGCTCGCGCTCTGGCCCATGGCCTCAGCCCGGCAGCGCCGCGCCGGCCCCGCGCTGCATGACCTGCGCGTGGCGGTCCTTGAACTCGTCGAAGCTCAGCCCCTGCGCCTGCGCATCGGCCTGCGCGGCGTCCTTCAGCGCGTCCGAATACACCAGCCGCACCGGGGTGCCGGCGCGCTCGTGCAGCTCGGCCGCCTGCATGATCAGCGACAGCACCTGCGCGGCGCTCTCGCTCTGCCCGGCGATGCGCCCGTCCATGCCCAGCACCCACTCGCCGTCGCGGCGCACGATGCCGGCCAGCAGCGTGCGTTGCTGGTCGCGCAGCTCGGCGTGCGGTTCGATCGCGGTGGCCGCGGCGGCGGCCTCGCTGCGGTGGCGCAGGCGTTCGGCCAGCTTCTTGCGCACGTCGCGGCGCTGCTTGGACTGGATGGACATGCGGTTTCCTCAACGGTGACCGCAAGACGATAGCCCAACCGCGGCGCCGGCGCTCATACCGGGTCGGCCGGCTCCAACTGCGGCACCTGGCTGCCCGGCCGCGGCAGGCGCTTGCCGCTGCGCCGCTCCCAGCGCCAGAAGCCCCAGCCGAGCAGGAAGAACGCGCCCGAGCCCAGCGCCAGGTGGATCGGCCGGCCGCTGAGCAGCGGCGACAGCACCCCGGCCACCACGGTGTTGAGCATCAGCTGGGTGAAGGCCTGCAGCGAGGACGCCAGCCCGCGCTGGCGCGGGTACATGTCCAGCACCGCCAGCGCCAGGATCGGGAAGATCAGCGCCATGCCCACGCCGGCGACGAAGATCGGCAGCACCGCCCACGGCAGCGCGATCTGCGGCGCGATCGCGGTGTAGGCGATGTTGCCGACCACCGACACGCCGCAGCAGATGAAGCCGATGCGCACCTGCCGCATCGGCCCGATGCGCCCGGCCATGCGCCCGGACAGGAACGAGCCCAGGGTCATGCCGCCGATGGTCGGGATGAACAGCCAGGCGAAATCGCGCTCGGTGCGGTGCAGCAGGTCGATGATGAACACCGGCGCCGAGGCGATGTACAGGAACACGCCGGCGAAATTGAACGCACCGGCCGCGGCCAGGCGCTGGAAGCGCGCATTGAACGCGATCGACACGTAGTCGCGCAACAGCGTGCGCGGCGCCAGCGGCGTGCGCAGTTGCGGCGGATGCGTCTCCGGCATCCAGCGCAGCGTGGCGACCAGCAGCAGCAGCGAGAACCCGACCAGGAACCAGAAGATCATCGGCCAGCCGGCGCCGGTGGCCAGGATCCAGCCGCCGATGATCGGCGCGATCGCCGGGGCGATGCCGAAGATCATCGACACCTGGCTCATCAGCCGCTGCGCGTCGTGGCCGTGGTACAGGTCGCGGATCACCGCGCGGCCGACGATCATGCCCACGCCGGCGGAAAACCCCTGCAGTGCGCGGAACGCCAGCAGCGTGGGCAGGTCGCGCGACAGCGCGCAGCCGGCCGAGGCCAGGATGAACACCACCAGCCCGCCGACGATCACCCGCTTGCGGCCCCAGGCATCGGACAGCGGCCCGTGCGCCAGGCCCATCAGCGCGTAGGCCAGCAGGTACACGCTGACCGTCTGCTGGATCGCCACCGGGTCGGCGCGCAGGCGCTGCGCCAGCTGCGGGAACGCCGGGAAGATGGTGTCGATCGAGAACGGGCCGAACATCGCCAGCCCGGCCAGCAGCAGTGCCAGGCGGCGGGTCGAGATCGTCGGGAGCGTCATGCGCAGAATCCTGGAAGGCCGGTCGCGCCAGCCGGGCGGCGGGCGAACGCGCGACGGCACCGCCCGGCAGGGGGACGGCGCTTGGGGAAAGGGAATGGGGACATGATAAGCCCTCGCGGGCGCCGCGTTAAGCGCCGGCCGGGCCTGGCCTGCGGCGCCAGCAGGATCGGCCACGCCGCGGAGCCGGCAACCCGCCATGTTCAGCAAGCCGGTCGCGGGCGCGGCCGGGCCTGCCTGCACGGCCGCCGTGGGCGCCGCCGGCCACGCTATAATCGCCAGGCAGCATGGTGGGAGAAGCGGGGCGACCCGCTGCCGAAGGCGCAAACGCCCGTAATCGCTCAGGCCCGATACCACCCGCACCAAGACTCTGGAGAGACCGGTCCAACCCGGCGCCGAAGGGGCACGAAGCGCAGCGCAGCCCGCCGCCGCTTCCAAACTCTCAGGCAAAAGGACAGAGGGGCACTGGGAAGACGCGCGGCTTCCCGTCGGTCGTGTCCGCAGCTGCGGCCGACGGCGGCGTTCGTGCGTCCCCCGCCCTTCGTGCCCTCCTCTGCCGGACGACCGCCATGTCTCACACCCCCTCGCTGCGCGACCTCGAACACCACTCGGCCTTCGTCGAGCGCCACATCGGCCCGAACGACGCCGAAATCGCGCACATGCTGCGCACCGTCGGCCACGACTCGCTGGAGGCGCTGACCGACGCCATCGTCCCGGGCAAGATCAAGTCGCCGGCCGCGCTGGCGCTGCCCGATGCGATCACCGAAGAGGAGGCGCTGGCCAAGATCGGCGCCATCGCCGACAGGAACCAGGTGCTGCGCAGCTTCATCGGCCAGGGCTACTACGGCACCCACACGCCGAAGGTGATCCTGCGCAACATCCTCGAGAACCCGGCCTGGTACACCGCCTACACGCCGTACCAGGCGGAGATCTCGCAGGGCCGCATGGAAGCGCTGATCAACTTCCAGACCATGTGCGCGGACCTGACCGGCATGGAGATCGCCAACGCCTCGCTGCTGGACGAGGCCACCGCCGCGGCCGAGGCGATGACCCTGGCCAAGCGTTCGGCCAAGGCCAAGTCCGACACCTTCTTCGTGCACGACGCGGTGCATCCGCAGACCCTGGAACTGCTGCGCACCCGCGCCGAGCCGCTGGGCATCGTGCTGCGCGTGGGCACGCCGGAGGAAGCGCTGCAGGCCGAGTGCTTCGGCGTGCTGCTGCAGTATCCGGACAGCTTCGGCCACATCGGCGACCACAAGGCGCTGGCCGAGGCCGTGCATGCGCGCGGCGGCCTGGTCGCGGTGGCCACCGACCTGCTGGCGCTGACCCTGATCGCCGCGCCCGGCGAATGGGGCGCGGACATCGTGGTCGGCAACTCGCAGCGCTTCGGCGTGCCGTTCGGCTTCGGCGGCCCGCACGCCGCGTTCATGGCCTGCCGCGACGCCTACAAGCGCTCGATGCCGGGGCGCCTGATCGGCGTGTCGATCGACGCGGCCGGCAACCCCGCCTACCGCCTCACCCTGCAGACCCGCGAGCAGCACATCCGCCGCGAGAAGGCCACCTCCAACATCTGCACCGCGCAGGTGCTGCTGGCGGTGATGGCCTCGATGTACGCGGTCTACCACGGCCCCGACGGCCTGACCCGCATCGCCCGGCGCACCCATCGCCTGGCCGCGATCCTGGCCGCGGCGCTGCGCAGCGCCGGCGTCGCCGTCGGCGAGCGCTTCTTCGACACGCTGCACGTCAAGGCGATCGACGCCGAGGCGATCCATGCCAAGGCGCGCGCGGCCGGCATCAACCTGCGCGCGATCGACAGCGAGGCGCTGGGCATCAGCCTGGACGAAACCAGCACCCGCGCCGACGTGGTCGCGCTGGCGCAGCTGTTCGGCGCGCACGTCGACATCGACGCGCTCGATGCCGCCACCGCCGATGCGCTGCCGCAGGGCCTGCTGCGCAGCAGCGCGTTCCTGCAGCACCCGGTGTTCAACACCCACCACAGCGAGCACGAACTGCTGCGCTACATGCGCGCGCTGGCCGACAAGGACCTGGCGATGGATCGCACCATGATCCCGCTGGGCAGCTGCACCATGAAGCTCAACGCCACCGCCGAGATGATCCCGGTGACCTGGCCGCAGTTCGGCGCGATCCATCCGCTGGCGCCGGCCGCGCAATCCGCCGGCTACGCGCAGCTGATCGGCGAACTGGAAGCGATGCTGGTCGAATGCACCGGCTACGACGCGGTCAGCCTGCAGCCCAACTCCGGCGCGCAGGGCGAATACGCCGGCCTGCTGGCGATCCGCGCCTATCACCGTTCGCGCGGCGAGGCGCATCGCGACATCTGCCTGATCCCCGAGTCCGCGCACGGCACCAACCCGGCCTCGGCGCAGATGTGCGGCATGAAGGTCGTGGTGACCAAGTGCGACGCCAACGGCAACGTCGATGTCGACGACATCCGCGCCCAGGCCGAGAAGTACAGCGAGCGCCTGGCCGCGCTGATGATCACCTACCCGTCCACCCACGGCGTGTTCGAGGAAGACGTGGTGGCGATCTGCGAGGCGGTGCATGCGCACGGCGGCCAGGTCTATACCGACGGCGCCAACATGAACGCGCTGGTCGGCGTGGCCAAGCCCGGCAAGTGGGGCTCGGACGTGTCGCACCTGAACCTGCACAAGACCTTCTGCATCCCGCACGGCGGCGGCGGCCCGGGCGTCGGCCCGTGCGCGGTGAAGTTGCACCTGGCGCCGTTCCTGCCGCGCACCCTCGGCGGCGACGGCGACGTCGGCATGGTCAGCGCGGCCAGCTTCGGCAGCGCCTCGATCCTGCCGATCAGCTGGATGTACATCACCATGATGGGCAGCGCCGGCCTGCGCAAGGCGACCCAGGTCGCGTTGCTCAACGCCAACTACATCGCCAAGCGCCTGGCCCCGCACTACCGGACGCTGTACACCGGCCGCAACGGCCTGGTCGCGCACGAGTGCATCCTCGACGTGCGTCCGCTGGAGAAGACCACCGGCATCGGCGCCGAGGACGTGGCCAAGCGCCTGATCGACTTCGGCTTCCACGCGCCGACGCTGAGCTTCCCGGTCGCCGGCACGCTGATGGTGGAGCCGACCGAGAGCGAATCGCTGCACGAGCTGGACCGCTTCATCGACGCGATGATCCAGATCCGCGAGGAGATCGCCGCGATCGAGGACGGCCGCCTGGACCGCGAGGACAACCCGCTCAAGCACGCCCCGCACACCGCCGCGCAGGTCACCGCCGGCGAGTGGACCCACGCCTACCCGCGCGAGCTGGCCGCGTTCCCGCTGCCCACGCTCAAGCAGGCCAAGTACTGGCCGCCGGTGGCGCGGGTGGACAACGTCTACGGCGACAAGAACGTGATGTGCGCGTGCATCCCGGTGGATGCCTACAAGGACGATGTGGTGGCGTAACGCGCCGCCATCGCCGAGTGGCGCCGAAAACCAGCCGCGGATTCCGCGGCTGGTTTTTTTGTTTCGCAAACGCCGAAGATCGGCTGGGGACACGCCGCTTCGAGGGCCATGCCCGAACGCGGCGCGCAGCGCGCCAGACGCCTTGCGGCGTCCCGACGCCGCCGCCGAGGCAACTGCAGCGCCAGGCGACCGGGCGTCATTGCCTCAGCTTTCCGTCACCGCCAGGTTGCAGACGTCGCCGGAGCCGACGACGCGCATGGACAGGCCTGCGCCGCCGGCCGGGGGAGCGTTCGGCACGCCAGGGATATCTTTTTCGCGAGCCGCCACATGCGCCGCGCGTTCGCTCCCGCCAGCGGCGGACAAGGCCGCGCTGGATCGCGGCGACGCCGACAGGAACGCGGCATGCGACCGCGCCGGCAACTGCGCTCAGTCGCGCTCGACTCCGGGGTCGAAGGCCAGCCCGTCGCCGATCTGTTGCAGGCAGCGCAGCGCCTGCCTGGGCAGCTGGCGCCACGTCGTGCGCAGCGCAGCGTCCTCGATGCTGCCCTTGCTGAGCTTGGCCTTGCCGGTCAGGTAGTTCACGCTGAGCTCGCTGACTTCGCCGCTGCCGCGGTGCATGCCATGCACGTCGTAGCCGATCAGCTGGAAACAGCCATGCCCGTAGCGGAACAGGAACGTGGTCTCGGACGTGCTCCAGCTGCCGGCGCTGGCGAACTGGTGCAGGTTCACCGAGAACGCGCCGCGCGCGATGGAAGGTTCGGCGCCGTCGAGGTAGTCCTCCATGTTCGGCGCGTCCGGCCGCGGGATCAGCGCGTGATCCTGCAGTGCCAGCCGGTAGCCGCCGTCCTCGGCGAAGGCGACCGCCAGCATGCGCGGGTTGGTGTCGAAACGATCCGGGCCGAAACCGGTGTTGTCCAGCACGTTGCGCGGTTCGGCCATCTTCAGCACCAGCAACAGATCCGCGCGGCCATCGCCATTCAGATCGCCGCGGCGTTCGAACTCCAGCCGCCACCCGGCCGGCACGAAGGCGGACGCATCGCGGCCTTGCGCCGGCAACGTGGGATACGCCACCGCCGGCGGGTCCAGCGCCTGCGCGGCGCCGGCCACGGCCACGGCCAGCAACACGGGTAACCACGACCAGGCGGGCTTGGGCGTCATCGCAGGATCACAGGCGCAGGAATGGAACCGCGATGATGGCACGATGCACCGCCCTGGCCGCGCATGCGCCACACCCCGCACCGCATCAGCCTGGCGCGGCGGCGCCCCGTCTCCAGCGCTTGGTGCCGCACATGCACGGCAGTGGCCAGCGCGCGCCTGGCCCGACGCAACGCGGCACCGTCCATGCGCTTCGGGTCGCTCGTCCACGCCGCGCGCGCCCAGGCGAACGTCACGCCGGCCTGACCGCGCGGATATCCTGGTCTGCGGTCCAGGCCAGCACACTCGCACCGCGGCGGTGCCGCATCAGGCCGGCAGCGATGTCGCCGCCTGGGCGCCGTCCTTGTCCTGCGCATGCGCGCAGCAATTGCGGCCGTTGCGCTTGGCGCGGTACAGCGCGGCGTCGGCGTGGTGCAGCAGGTCGATCACCGCCTCGGCGCTGGCCGGGTGGGTGGCGATGCCGATGCTGACCGTGACCACGCCCAGCGGGCTGGCCGGGTGCGGGATCTGCCGTTGCTCGATCGCCGCCAGCAGGCGCCGCGCGATGGCGTGCGCGACTTCGGCCTTTGTGTCCGGCAGCACCACCGCGAATTCCTCGCCGCCGTAGCGCGCCACCGTGGCGGTCTGCGCGGGCAAGGCCTCGGCCAGCGCGGTGGCCACCTCCACCAGGCAGGCGTCGCCGACCACGTGGCCGTGGCTGTCGTTGAACTGCTTGAAGAAATCGATGTCGATCATCAGCAGCGAACAGTCCAGGCCGCCGTCCAGGTCGCGCAGCCGCGCCGCCAGGCCGACGCGATTGGCGATGCCGGTCAGCGGGTCGCGCGCCACCTGCTGCTGCAGGCGGCGCGTGCTCAAGCGGCTCAGGCGCTGGATCTCCAGGTGCTCGCTGTGCAGCAAGGCCACGTGCACGCCGTACACCATCACCGCCAGGGTGGCCGCGGCCATGCCCCAGAAGAAGCTCACCCGCGACACGCTGATCGCCAGCAACAGCACCGCCAGCGAGAACACGATCGGCGCGAACGCGGCGATCAGCTCCGCGCAACGCAGGCTCGGCCGCGCACGGCGCAGCCAGCGGCCGCGCGGCAGCGACGCCACCAGCACCAGGGCCGTGCCCGGCAGGTCGATCAGCAGCCCGCCCCACCACGGCAGCCCGCCCAGTTCGATGCGGTTGTACAGCGCCGCCACCGCGCCGTTGACCCACAGGTAGGTGCTGGCGCTGAGATAGAAATGGCGGCGGCTGCAGCCGCCGGCGCCGAGCAGGCGCAGCGTGGCCATCGACGCGAGCAGCAGGTCCATCGCATCGGCGTGGTTGATGATCAGGCTGACGTCGGGTTCGGAAAAGCCATTGCTGGCCGACAGCGCCAGGTCGATCAGCAGATACAGCAGGCCGGCGCCGGCCAGCGCCAGCAGCGCATCCAGCGCCACGATCAGCCGCGGCTGTGGCCGGTTGAACGAGCGCGCGATCAGGAACAGCGCCGGGATCATCGACGAGCCGGAAAACATCACGCCCAGCTGCTGCAGCGCCGCGCCGTGCTGCGGCAACAGCAGCGCCAGCAGATTGCAGCCGGTCCACAGCATCTGCACGCCGACCGTGGCGCCCAGCAACCGCCATGGCATGCGGTCCGCCGCCGGCGCGCGGCGCAGCCGGCGCAGCACGGCCAGCACCGCCATCGCCTGCACCGCCAGCCCGCACCATTGCGCGGCGGGCGTGCCGGTGCCGCCGCCGTGTGCGACCAGCGCATGGGCGGACAGCAAGCCGATGACGACGATAGGCAAGAACACGTTCGGTCTCCGTCGCACGCCCTGTTGCACTGCGTCGGGCGCGGCCGCTGCACGCCTCCCACGCTCGCAGCCCCCTCGGAAGGAGTGGGACCCAACGCACTATCGGCCACGCGCCGCGGTCCTGTAGCCTTGTGACGACAGCTTCGCCACGCGGACGCTCGCCGGCACCTAGCCACCCGCCGCCGCGAACGTGGCCATGGCGTGCTGCAAACGCCGACCGCTACGCCATTCGGCGCCGGCAAGCAGCACCCCTGCATGCAAAACGCCCCGCCGTGTTTCGCGACCTGCGACACAGGTGTCGCGCCGTCCTCACACCATGCTCGGACAAGTTGCACGGACCGTTCACGCCTGCCGGCACAGCATCGGCCGGACCCCGATGCACCTCTCCGCGCACAGCCTGCATCCGTTCGCAGCGCGACTCTCTTCTGCCGTATCGCCTCATCCCCCGGAGCGTTCATCCATGGCCAGCCAGCCTCGCAAGCCCAGCAAGCCCACCCCCTCCAGCACGCCGGTCGACACCAGCGCGGTCGCCGACCAGCGCGGTCGCGGCGACGAACTGCACCAGCACGCCGGCGGCACGCATCCGCCGCTGACCACCAACCAGGGCATTCCGATCGCCGACAACCAGAACTCGCTGCGCGCCACGCCGCGCGGGCCGACGTTGCTGGAAGACTTCATCCTGCGCGAGAAGATCACCCACTTCGACCACGAACGCATCCCCGAGCGCATCGTGCACGCGCGCGGCAGCGCCGCGCACGGCTACTTCGAGCTGACCGCCTCGCTGGCCAAGTACACCACGGCCAAGATCCTCACCGAGGTCGGGGTCAAGACGCCGGTGTTCACCCGTTTCTCCACCGTGGCCGGCGGCGCCGGTTCGGTCGACACGCCGCGCGACGTGCGCGGCTTCGCGGTCAAGTTCTACACCAAGGAAGGCAACTGGGACCTGGTCGGCAACAACATCCCGGTGTTCTTCATCCAGGACGCGATCAAGTTCCCGGACCTGATCCACGCGGTGAAGATGGAGCCGGACCGCGGCTTCCCGCAGGCGGCCAGCGCGCACGACACGTTCTGGGACTTCATCTCGCTGACCCCCGAATCGCTGCACATGATCATGTGGGCGATGAGCGACCGCACCATCCCGCGCTCGCTGCGCATGATCGAAGGCTTCGGCATCCACAGCTTCCGCCTGCTCGACGGCAACGGCAACAGCACCTTCGTCAAGTTCCACTGGCGGCCCAAGCTCGGCCTGCAGTCCACGGTCTGGGACGAAGCGGTGAAGCTGGCCGGCGCCGATCCGGACTTCCATCGCCGCGACCTGTTCGAGGCGATCCAGCAAGGCGATTTCCCGGAATGGGAACTGGGCGTGCAGCTGTTCACCGAGGAAGAGGCCGACACGTTCCCGTTCGACCACCTGGATTCGACCAAGCTGATTCCGGAGGAACTGGTGCCGCTGCAGATCGTCGGGCGCATGGTGCTGGACCGCTGGCCGGACAACTTCTTCGCCGAGACCGAGCAGGTGGCGTACTGCCCGGCCAACATCGCCCCCGGCATCGACTTCTCCAACGATCCGCTGCTGCAGGGCCGCCTGTTCTCCTACCTGGACACCCAGCTCAGCCGCCTGGGCGGGCCCAACTTCCACCAGATCCCGATCAACGCGCCGAAGTGCCCGTTCGCCAACATGCAGCGCGACGGGCATATGCAGATGGGCGTGCCCAAGGGCCGCGTCGCCTACGAGCCCAGCTCGCTGCAGGACGACACCCCGCGCGAGAGCGCGCGCGGCTTCCCCAGCCACGCCACGCCGAGCGAGGACGGCGCCAAGGGCCGCGTGCGCGCGGAGAGCTTCGCCGACCATTACAGCCAGGCGCGCCAGTTCTTCCGCAGCCAGAGCAAGCCGGAGCAGGCGCATGTCGCCTCGGCGCTGGTGTTCGAACTGTCCAAGGTGGAGACCGCGCACGTGCGTGCGGCGGTGGTCGGGCACCTGCGCCACATCGATCCATCGCTGGCGCAGCGCGTGGCCGACGGCCTGGGCATGGACGCGTTGCCGCCGGCGCCGCCGGCCGCGGTGCCGCCGCAGGACCTGCCGCCGTCGCCGGCGTTGCAGATCATCGGCAAGATGAAGCCCATCCTGCAGGGCCGCACGATCGGCATCCTGGTCCACGACGGCTCCGACGCGGCCACGGTGAAGGCCCTGCAGAAGGCGGCGCGCGATGCCGGCGCCACGGTCAAGATCGTCGCGCCGAAGGTGGGCGGCGCCAAGCTCAGCGACGGCAAGAAGCTGGCCGCGGACGGGCAGCTGGCCGGCACTCCATCGTTCGTGTTCGACGCGGTGGCGGTGGTGCTGTCGGCCGAGGCGGGCAAGCTGCTGAGCAAGGAGTCGGCGGCAGTGGATTTCGTCAGCAACGCCTTCGCGCACCTGAAGGCGATCGCCGCCGATGCCGGCGCGCAGCCGCTGCTGAAGGCCGGCAACGTGGTCAAGGATGCCGGCGTGCTGGACGCCGGCAACGCCAAGGGCTTCATCGAGGCGGCCAAGACCCGCCAATGGGACCGCGAGCCGAAGCTGCGCATGCTCGCCTGAGCCTGCGCCGCACGCGACATGCCTGCCCGACCGCGCCATGCACCCGCATGGCGCGGTTTTCGTTTGCGGCGGCGGGTGGCTCGGCTTGCGGCAACGTTTTCCCGGCAAGCGCAGCCGGTCCCCTGCGACCGGCCGGCAAACTGCGAACGCGCCCGCGCATGGTCGTGGCGGCAGGTGGGCATTGTCCTGCCCGGGGGCGCCGAATGGCCACGCCGGCCCTCCGGTCGGGGCGCGGATGCGGGCGCCGAAAATCGCCTGTCTAATTTTTCGCCATGTCTCTTGACAGTCTTGTGGCACGTGGCCGCGATGGGCTTATCCACACCCTTATGCAGAAGTCATCCACACCCCTTGTGGACAACGTCGGCGGCGGCGGCGCGGCAGGCGCCATGGTTCAAGTTGTTGAAATATAAGCAGATGCACTTGAAGCCTATTGACAAACCCCGATCTGCGCCGGCGTCCGGTGCTGTCCCGCAACAAAGCGGGGACAAAACTTATCCCGAGGCATGGCCGCCACGAACGCGGTTCCGCGTATATGGCTGAATGCGCATTGCCCGGGCCTTGGTGGCGGCATGCGCGGGCTGTTGCATCGTCGCCGTCATGAGACGGACATGGGAATGGATCCGGTGCCTGGTTGCCGCGACCGCCTCTTGGCCAGTGGGGCTGGCGGCTACGCGCGACAGGCTCGCGCTGTTCCTTCTCCCCCTGGGACCACGGCCCCCTTTTCGGGGGAAGGCGCCCGCAGGGCCGGATGAGGGGACGGGCGCCAGCCTCGCGCACCCAAGCTCCACGAGACGCTTCGCGCCGGACCCTCACCCCAACCCCTCTCCCGATGGGAGAGGGGCTAAAGGCTGCTCCCTTCTCCCATCGGGACCACGGCCCCCTTTTCGGGGGAAGGTGGCCCGCAGGGCCGGATGAGGGTACGGGCGCAAGCCTCGTGCACCCAAGCTCCACGAGACGCTTCGCGCCGGACCCTCACCCCAACCCCTCTCCCGATGGGAGAGGGGCTAGGCTTTTCCTTCTCCCGTCGGGACCACGGCCCCCCTTTCGGGGGAAGGTGGCCCGCAGGGCCGGATGAGGGGACGGGCGCAAGCCTCGTGCACCCAACTCCGCGAGACGCTTCGCGCCGGAACCCTCACCCCAACCCCTCTCCCGAGGGGAGAGGGGCTAGCGGCTGTCTCAGGCCAGCACGTCGCCGCCCGGTGTCGGCAGCAGGGATTCGGCCAGGCTGCGCTCCATCTGCTTCAGGTAGTCGCTGAAACCGCCCCGGGCGCGCGCCACGCGCCGCGCGCTGGTGACCACCACCGGCTGCGCGCGGCGCGCGATCCGCGCCTGCACACGCACCATCGCCTCCACCAGCGCCACATCCTCGTGCGCGGCCAGCGGCAGGAATCCGCCGCAACGCCGGTACAGTTCGGCGCTGATGCCGAGGTTGGCGCCATGCACGTGCGGGTGGTCGTCGCGGCGGCATTCGCCGGCCTGGTAGGCGTCGCGCATGGCGGTGTCGTAGTCGTCCCAGTCGGTCACCGTGACGATGCCGCAGAACGCATCGCTGGCGCAGTCCAGCTGCGCCGACAGCCAGTTCGCCGGCACCACCGAGTCGGCGTCGGTACACGCCAGCCAACGCGCGCCGGCGGCCAGCGCGGCCTGCGCCGCCGCCGCACGTGCGCTGCCGACATTGCCGGCGTGCAGCACGATGGCCTGCGCGCCATGGGCGGCGACGATGCCGGCGGTACCGTCGCTGCAGCGGTCCAGGGCGACGAACACCTGCACCGGCTCGCCGCGCAGGCCGGCGCATTGCGCCGCCAGCGCCACCGAGCGCAGGCAGGCGCCGATCAGCAGTTCCTCGTCGTGCGCCGGAATCAGCACCGCGATCACCGCAGGCGCTCCGCGGCGGCGACCGAATACGGCGTGGCGCTCCAGGCTTCGAGCAGCACGTCGTCGTCCTCGTAGCGCAACAGCCGCGGCAGCTGCAGGGTCTGCGCCAGGCAGTCATGCACGGCACGCCCGTCCATGCGCGCCTGCGCGAACGGATGCAGCCAGTGGCAGGCGACCAGCACGCCCTGTTCGGTCAGCGACGCGCGCAGGCGCTGGATGCAGTCCTGCAGCAGCGGCAACGGCAGGTAGTAGCCGACCTCGCTGAACACGATCAGGTCGAAGCGGCCCGGCGGCCAGCTGCGCGGATGCTCGGCCTGCCGCACCTGCACATGCGCGGCATCGGCATTGCGCTGCGTGGCCAGGGCCACCGCGCGTTCGGACAGGTCCGTGGCCAACAACGCAGCGCAGCGCGGCGCCAGGGCCGCGGTCAATTCGCCATTGGAACAGCCGAATTCCCAGGCGCGCTCGAAGCGTGCGCGCGGCAGGCTGGCCAACAACAGCGCGCGCTTGCGCGCTTCGTACCAGCGCTCGCGATAGCCGAACGGATCGTCGTCGCGGTAGATGGCGCCGAAATACTCCTGGACCGAACTCATGCGACAAACACCTCGAAGCGGCGGGCGAAACGTTGCAGCACCTGCGGTGGCAGGATCGGCGCCGGCACCGGCGGGTGCGCGGTGCCCAGTTGCGAGGCGAAGCAGCGCAGCGCCTGTTGCTTGGCCTGCCAGTCGGCATCGCGCAAGGTGTAGCGGACCGCGCCCTGCAGGGCCTGCGGCGATGCGTCGGCGTCCAGCCAGTGCCAGGCCCAGACCGGGAATTCGGCCAGGCGTGCGGCGCTGGCAGCGACCGCGTGCCGCACCGCGCGTGCGCAGGCCTCGTGATCCGGATGGCCATCGTGGCGCCAGGTGGTCAGCACCAGATCGCCGGCCTGCAGCTGCGCGTGGAGGTGTTCGGCGATCATCGATTCGCCCTTGCCGACCTGACCGTCGGCGACGCCCAGGTGGCAGATCGCAGCGGCGTCCACCACGCCCAGGCAGCGCGCGGCCACGGCCAGTTCGGCGCGGCGCACGGCGCGCAGGCGCTGCGGCGTCCAGTAAGGGTCGTCCGGGTAGCAGGCTTCGCCGTCGGTCACCGCGATCAGGCACACCGGCAGCCCCAGCCGGCGCGCGCAGGCGACCGCGCCGCCGCAGCCCAGCGCTTCGTCGTCCGGATGCGGCGACACCACCACCAGCCTGGATGCGCCGGCGATCAGGTCCTCCACAGGGCGCTGCGGCAAGGCCGCCAGCCACGGCGAGCGCCGCCATGCCGACTCCGGCGTGCCGGCGCCGTGGATCCGCGGCGCGCTCACAGCCGCCATGGTTGCGCCTGCTCGCCCAGCGCCTGGCCCAGCGCCGCCCAATCGTGTTCGGCATGGCTCTGGCGCACGAACACCGCAAGATCGGCGCAACGCATGGCGTGTTCGCGATCGCTGCACAGCGGCGCCGGTCCCAGCGCGCGGCCGACGCGATCGAGTATGTCGGTGGCGGCGCGTTCCACGAACGAACGCAGCCGGATCACCGCATGCCGGTGCTCGTCCTCGGGGGCGGCGTCGATGGCCGCGGCCAGTTCGCGCAGCAGCGCGCGCGCCGCGCCGAGCTGCTGGTCGATCGCGCCCAGGTGCATCGCCGCGTGCGCGTCGCGCTGCAGCTTGGGATGCGCGCGCAGGCGCTCGGCCACCGCGCACGCCGCGCCGAACCAGCAGGCGGCGATGCCGGCGCCACCGTGCCAGAACCCCGGGCGCGCCAGATACTGGCCCGGCGCACCGACCGCGCTCGCCGGCACCGCGGCGAACGTCACCGGCCCGCTGACCACGCGCGCCATGCCCACCGCCGCCCAGGCCTGCGTATCGATGGCGATGCCGGGCTGGCGCAGTTGTACCTGCACCAGTTGCTGGCGGTCCGCGTCGTGGGCGGTGAGCAGCGCGCCATCGACCATGCCCGCACCGGAGCACCAGGCCTTGCGGCCGTCGACGTGGCCACCGTGCGCCGCGTCGCCGCGATAGGCCAGGCGCGCATCGGGCGCTTCGGCGGCCCATACCGCGAGCAGCTGCCCGGATGGCGGCGGCGCGGCGCCGAGTTCGGCCAGGATCGCCTGCGCGTCGTAATGCGCCTCCAGCACCTTGGCCAGGCACACGTCGGTGGCGGCGATCTCGGCCAGGATCCGCCAGCGGTCCAGGGTGTCGCCACCGCCGGGCAACGGCAGCTGCGGATGGCGCGCGAGGACATGCAGGGCGGCGCTGCGCAGATCGCAGGCATCGCCCAGGGCGGTGGGGGAACGCAATTCGGTCAAGAGGCTTCTCTGTGCAAAGGCGGCAGGCAGCGCCGGCGGTGGCCGCACTGGCGTGCGTCGGGTGCGATGTCGGGGGGAGGCGCGATCACAGCAGGCGCGACGCGCACGCAACGTGTGCACGCCGCGCGGCGGCGTGCACATCGATAAAGAGTTCATGCAACGCGCCTGCGCCTTGCCGCCGCCATCGGCGGCGGCGACGCGGCACGCCGGTTACGGCGTCAGGATCACCTTGCGGCAGTCCTGTTCCTTCTTGTCGAAGATCGCGTAGCCATCGGCCGCCTGCGCCAGGCCCATGCGGTGGGTGATGATCTCGTTCGGCTTGAGCCGGCCTTCGCCGATGTGCTCCAGCAGTTCCGGCAGGAAACGCTGCACGTGGGTCTGGCCCATCTTGAAGCTCAGCCCCTTGTCGAAGGCGTCGCCGAACAGGAAGCCGTGGATGAAGCCGGCATACACGCCGGGCACGCTGACCGTGCCGCCGCGGCGCGTGGCGGCGATGCACTGGCGCAGCGCGGTGCCGCTGCTGCCTTCCAGCTTCAGCGTGGCCATCACTGTCTCCACCGTGCTGCCCTTGGCCTCGAAGCCGACCGCATCGATGCTCGCATCCACGCCGCGGCCGTCGGTCTGGCCGACGATGATGTCGGCCGGATCGTCGATGTCCTCGAAATTGAGCGGGATCACGCCATAGGTCTTCTGCGCGAAATCCAGCCGGTACGCATAGCGGTCGACCATGAAGATGCGCTCGGCGCCGAGCATGCGGCAGCACGCGGCGGTCATCAGGCCGACCGGGCCGGCGCCGAAGATCGCCACCGTGCTGCCCTGGCCCACGCCGGCGTTGAGCGCGGCCTGGTAGCCGGTGGGCAGGATGTCGGACAGGAACAGCACCTGCTCGTCGTGCAGCGCGTCCGGCACCACCAGCGGGCCGACGTTGGCCTTGGGCACGCGCACGTACTCGGCCTGGCCGCCGGCCACGCCGCCGTACAGGTGGCTGTAGCCGAACAGCGCCGCCGGCGGGCGGATGCCTTTCTGGTTCAGCGCGGCGCCCTTGCCGGTGTTGGTGGTCTCGCAGGCGGCGTACTCGGTCAACCGGCAGTGGAAGCACTCGCCGCAGGCGATCACGAACGGGATCACCACGCGATCGCCCTTCTTCACCCGGGTCACGTCGGGGCCGACCTCTTCGACCACGCCCATGAATTCGTGGCCGAGCACGTCGCCGCTGTGCAGATCGGGAATCTTGCCGCGGTACAGATGCAGGTCGGAGCCGCAGATCGCGGTGGCGGTGACGCGCAGCACGATGTCGTCGGCGTCGATCAGGACCGGATCGGGAACGGTTTCCACGCGCACGTCTTTGGTGCCGTGATAGGTGAGGGCTTGCATCGGGGAGGTGTCCTGTTTGCGACGGCGTGGCACGCAGTGTGGGCGCAGGCGCCGTGCAACCCGGGTGACCATGCCGTGAGCCCAGCGTGGCGGTGCCATGCAAATGCGTTCAGCGCGGCATTCAGGGAGGCAGCATGCAGGCGTCGATCGCGTTGCTGGCGAGCATCGCCGCCAGCGCCTGGCGCGCCTGCGCGCGATCGCACGGGGCAGCCGCATCCAGCAGTTCCTGCGCGAGCGCGCTGAACTGCGGCCAGAATTCGGCCGGATGCTGCAGATGCGCGGTCCACTCCGGCAGCATCTGCGCCAGATGCGCCAGCGCCGCCTGGGTCTGCGCGTGCGTGTTCATGCCGGCGCGCGCGGTGGCCGCCATTGCACGCGATGGGTCTTGCCGTCGTCGACCAGCGCGATGCGCGCATCGTCCTGGCGCACGCCGTCCACGAACAGGCCGCTGCCGTCGTCGGCATCCGCGCCGACCTCCGCAGGATCGGCAAGCGATTGCAGCAGTTCGATGTGGTAGCTGCTGCCGCCATGGCGGTAATGCAGCTCGCAGCGCGCCCAGTCGGCCGGCAGGCACGGCCGCAGCTGCAGGCTGTCGCCCTCGCGCTGCAGGCCCAGCAGCGATTCGACCAGCAGCCGGTACATCCAGCCCGCCGAGCCGGTGTACCAGGTCCAGCCGCCGCGTCCCACGTGCGGCGCCACGCCATAGACGTCGGCGGCGAGCACGTAGGGTTCGACCTTGTAGCGCTCGCTGGCCGCCGCATCCAGGCTGTGCCGGATCGGGTTGATCATCCGCGCCAGTTCCCAGGCGCGTTCGCCGTCGCCGAGGCGGGCGAAGGCCATTGCCGCCCACACCGCCGCATGCGTGTACTGGCCGCCGTTCTCGCGCACGCCCGGCACGTAGCCGCGGATGTAGCCGGGATCGTGCTCGATGCGGTCGAACGGCGGCTCCAGCAACTGGATCAGGCCGGCATCGCGCTTGACCAGGTGCCGGTCCAGCGCGGCCATCGCCTGCCGCGCACGCGCCGGCGCGGCGGCGCCGGACAGCACCGACCAGCTCTGCGAGATCGAGTCGATGCGGCATTCGGCGTTGTCCGCCGAGCCCAGCGCGGTGCCGTCGTCGAACCAGGCGCGGCGGTACCAGTCGCCATCCCAGGCATGCGCTTCGAGATTGCCGCGCAAGGCATGCGCCGCCGCGTCGCACTCGTCGGCGAACGCGCCGTCGTCGCGGCTGCGCGCCAGCGCCGCGAACTGCTGCAGCACATGGAACAGGAAGAAGCCCAGCCACACGCTCTCGCCCTTGCCGCCCTCGCCCACCCGGTTCATGCCGTCGTTCCAGTCGCCAGTGCCGATCAGCGGCAGGCCGCGTTCGCCGAGCAGGTCCATGCCGCGGCGCAGCGCCTGCACGCAGTGCGCATACAGCGGCGCGCGCTGGTTCGACGGCGCCGGCAGGTCGTAGTACGACTCCTCGTCGGCGCCGACGCTGCGGCCTTCGATGTAGCGCACGTCCTCGTCGAGCACGCTGCGGTCGCCGGTGACCTGCAGGTAGCGGCACGCCGCCAGCGGCAGCCACAGGTAGTCGTCCGAGCAGCGCGTGCGCACGCCGCGGTCCTGCGGCGGATGCCACCAGTGCAGCACGTCGCCCTGCGGGAACTGGTGCGCGGCGCTGGCCAGCAGATGCTCGCGCGCCAGCGCCGGAGTGGCGTGGACCAGCGCCATCATGTCCTGCAGCTGGTCGCGGAAACCGAACGCGCCGCCGGACTGGTAGTAGCCGCTGCGCGCCAGGTAGCGGCAGGCCAGAGTCTGGTACGGCAGCCAGCCGTTGACCAGCAGGTCCACGCTCGGATCGGGGGTCTTCACCTGCAGGCCGCCGAGCAACTGGCGCCAGTGGATGCGCACCGCATCCAGCGCGTCGTGCGCGGCGTCGCGGCCGCGCATGCGCCGCGCCAGTTCCACCGCGGCATCGCGGTCCTTGCCCGCGCCGAGCCGGAACACGGTCTCGCACTCGGCGCCGGCGGCCAGGCCCAGCGGCACCTGGATCGCCGCGCACGGATCCAGCCCGGCGCCCAGGCGCCCGGACAGGCGTTCGCGGCGCAGCGCCTGCGGGTCGGCCATGTCGCCGTTGCGGCCGAGGAACTCGGTGCGATCGCCGCTGCAGCTGCGCGCGGCCGCGTCCACGTCGAAGAACGCGGTGCGCGCGGAGAACTCGGCGTTGTACGGATTGCACGCCAGCAGCGCGCCATGCGCGCCGTCCTGTTCGGTGACCACGTGCATCTGCGACTTCACCCGCAGGTCGCCCAGCACCCATTCCACATAGCCGGTCGCCGACAGGCGCCGGCTGCGCCCGGACAGGTTGCGCAGCTTCAGCACCGAGAACTTCACTGCCTCGTGCAGCGCCACGTACACCCACAGCTCGCTGGCGATGCCGTCGTGCACGTGCTCGTAGACGCTGTAGCCGAAGCCGTGGCGGGTGCGGTACTCGCCTTCGCCGCGGCGCGGCAGCGCCTGCGGCGACCAGACCCGGCCGCTGTCCTCGTCGCGCAGGTAGAACGCTTCGCCGCAGGCGTCGCCGACCGGGTCGTTGTGCCACGGCGACAGGCGGAACTCGTGCGCGTTCTCGAACCAGGTGTAGCCGGCGGCGCTTTCGCTGAGCACCGTGCCCAGCTGCGCATTGGCCAGCACGTTGGACCACGGCGCCGGGGTCGGCGCGCCCTCGCGCAGCGTCACCAGGTATTCGCGGCCGTCGGCGGCGAAGGCGCCGGTGCCGTTGTCGAACAGCACCTCGGCCTGCGCCGGCGCGAACGGCCACGGATCCTCGTGCGCATCGCCGGCCGCGTGCGCGAGCGGTGCCAGCGCCTGCGCGTGCTCGCGTGCCTCGGCCAGCGCGGCGGCCGGCAGCGGCACCAGCTCGGCCACGCCGCGCGGCGGCGGCAGGTGCCGGCCGATCTGCGCGGCCAGGGTGCCGCGCTGGTCGCTGACGATGACCCGCGCCACCACCTGCAGCAGGATGCGGTCTTCCTGCGAGATGTTCTGCACCGGGCGCACGAAGATGCCGCCGGGGCGCTCCAGCACGCTGGCATCCGGATCGGCCGCGATCATGCCCAGGATCTGCTCCTGCAGTTGCTGCCGGTAGCCGCTCTGGCTCTCGTTCCAGATCACCAGGTCCGCATGCAGGCCCTTGAGCCGCCAGTACGCATGCGCCTGCACCATCTGCCGGACCAGTTCGATGTTGTCGGCATCGCCGATCTGCAGCAGCGCGATCGGCAGGTCGCCGGAGATCGCATGGCCCCACAGCCCGGACTGGCCGCGCCGGTTCTGCAGCAGCAGTTCGCTGTCGGCGCGCAGCGCCGGATGCACGTACACCATCAACCCGGCCAGGCGCTCGTACAGCTGCGCGTCGGCCTGCGAGGCGTTGATCTGGCGACGCACCACCTGGCTGTGGGTCCAGGCCAGGTCGAACACGCGGTCGGCCAGGCGCCGGTCGCGGTACTTGTCGATCAGCGCCGCGCACGCGGCGCGGTCGCCGCCCACGCCGTAGACCATGTCGATCATCGCGGTCTGCTCCGGCGCCAGCACGATCCGGCAGCGGATCGCGACCACCGGGTCGAGCACCGAGCCGGCGGTATCGGAAAGAACCGCGTCCTCGCGTAGCGCACGCGGACTGCGCGCGCTGTTGCCGCGGCCGAGGAAGCGCGCGCGGTCGGTCTCGTAGGAAATCGCGCCGATGTGCGCGTCGTGCACCGCCACCAGGTGGAACATCCACGGCGCGACCTCGTCGTGCGCCCGCGTGCGCCGCGTGCACAGCAGCGCCTGCTTGTCGCGGGCGATCTCGGTCTGCACGAACAGGTTGCTGAAGGCCGGATGCAGTTCGTCGGCGATCGCCGGCGCCAGCACCACTTCGGCATAGGTGGTGATCTCGATGGTGCGCGGGTGGCGCGAGCGGTTGCTGACCCGCAGGCGGCGCAGCTCGATGTCGTCCTCGGCGGAGATCGCCACTTCCAGGTGCGTGTCGAAGCCGCGCTTGCGCCCGCGGAACTCGGCCTTGGCGTCGGAGAAGATCGCCTCGTACTGGTCCACCGCCACCGCGGTGGGCTGGTAGGCGGCCGACCAGTAGTCGCCGCTGTCCACGTCGCGCAGGTAGCAGAAGCTGCCCCAATGGTCGCGGGTGGCGTCTTCGCGCCAGCGGGTGATGGCCATGTCGCGCATGCGGCTGTAGCCGCCGCCGGCGCTGGTCAGCAGGCCGTGGTAGCGGCCGTTGGAGAGCAGTTGCACCGCCGGCCGCGACGCGCCGGGATCGCGGAACACGCGCAGCTGGGTCTCGTCCTCGCGCGCGTCCTGGGCGCCGCGCGCGGCGCCGTCCGCTTCCTGCGGATGGAACACGCCCACGCGCGGAATCCGCTCCTGCAGCAGCAGCAAGGTGGCCTGGAACTCGGCATCGGCGGCGAAGCGCTTCTGCATCGGCTGCTCGCGCAGCAGGTGGTCCAGCGCCAGCAGGCCCATGCCCTGGTGATGCGCCATGTACGAGCGGATCAGCGCGTGGTCCTGGCCCGGCGGCACCCGGCTGGGGGTGTAGTCGATCGCCTCGTGCAGGCCGAAACGGCCGCCGAAGCCGGCCTCGGTGAGCCGTTGCAGGTTGGCGCAGGCCGCTTCCGGGGCCACCATCAGCGCCATCATGCTGGCGTACGGCGCGATCACCAGGTCCTCGCCGAGGCCGCGCTTGAGGCCCAGCCCGGGCACGCCGAATGCGCGGTACTGGTAGTTCATCCGCGCATCGACCGCGTTGTAGCCGGACTCGGACACGCCCCACGGCAGCGCATGCCGCGCGCCGTGCGCGATCTGCGCGTTGACCGCATGCACCGCGGTCTGGTCGAGCAAGGTGTCGGCATAGCTGGGCATCACCAGCTGCGGCATCAGGTATTCGAACATCGAGCCGCTCCACGACAGCAGCGTCGCTTCGCCGTCGACCTCGGTGAGCTGGCGGCCGAGCGCGAACCAGCTTTCCTGCGGCAGCTGGCCCTGGGCGATGGCGACGAAGCTGCACAGCCGCGCTTCGGAGGCCAGCAGGTCGTAATAGCCCTGGTCCAGGCGCCGCTCGTCGACGTTGTAGCCGATCGCCAGCAGGCGCCGCGCCGGATCGTAGAGGAAGCCGTATTCCATCAGCGACAGCTGCCCGGCGATGTGCGCCAGGCGCTCGAGCTGGTGGATGCGCGCCCGCGCGCGCTCGGCGGCCTCGGCGTCGCGGGTCTGCGCCGCAAGCTCGCGCAACGTCGGCAATGGCGACTCGGTGGCGGGGATGCACGCGTCGTCGCGCTCGGCCAGCGTGGCCCACGGCGCGAAGGCATGCAGCTCCTGCTGCGCGGTGCTGCACGCCTCCAGCAGCGCCTGCGGCCAGTGCGGCGCCAGTGCGTCGGCGGACCGCTCCGCGCTGGGCAGCGGCGGCGGCCAGCGCTCGGCGATCACCGCCGCCTGCACGGCCAGCGCGCACAGCGCCTGCCAGGCCTGCGCCAGCGTCTGCGGCGGGGCCGCACGCAATGCTTCCAGGCGCTGCTCGACGTCCTGCAACACCGGTTGCAGCGCGGCCACCTCGGGGTGGCTGTCGTGCGCGGTCTCGCGCAGCACGCCGAGCGTGTCGGCCAGCCCGTCGAAGGTCGCGACCGCCAGCAACGGCGCATCGCACAGCGCCAGCAGGCCCTGGCGCAGGGTCAGCAGATGCCCGGCCAGGTTGCCGCTGTCCACCGTCGACAGGTAGGTCGGCGGCAGCGCCTGCAAGGTCTCGGTGTCGTACCAGTTGTAGAAATGGCCGCGGTGGCGCGGCAGCGTCTCCATCGTCGCCAGGGTCAGCCGGGTGCGTTCGATCACCCCGCCCGGCTGCAGGTAGCCCAGGTCGTAGGCGGCCAGGTTGCCGAGCAGGGCCAGGCCGATATTGGTCGGCGAGGTGCGCCGCGCCACCACCAGCTGCGGATGCTCCTGCACGTTGTCCGGCGGCAGCCAATGGTCCTGCGCGCGCATGTGCACTTCGAAGAACGCCCAGGTGCGGCGCGACAGCCGGCCGAGGAAGGCGCGCTGCGGCGGCGCCAGCTGTGCGCGGCGCGGCGCGTCGGCATGGCCCATCCACGCCATCAGCGCCGGGGCCACGCTCCACAGTGCCAGGATCGGCGCGGCGACCCACAGCGTATGCGGCTGCCGCCAGGCCAGCAGGCCCAGCAGCGCCAGCGCGAACAGCGCCGCCGGCGCCATCCCGCCCAGCTCGGCCGCATTGCCGCGGCCGAGGCTGCGCGCCACGTCGCCGGACGCATGCCATTGCAGCAGGCGGCGCCGGCTGACCAGCATGCGCCACAGCGTGCGCACGATCGCCGACGCGGCATAGCCCGCCTCGTACGGCAGGCAGGCCAGCGCCAGCAGCGCGCGCTGCAACTGCGTCGCCCAGGCCTTGCCCAGCGTGCCCAGGTGCATGCGCCAGGCCATGTCCACCGGCTTGGCGACCACGTCGTGCAGCGCCGGCACCACGATCGGCAGCACGAACAGGCCCAGCAGCCAGGCGGTCCACGCCGCCGGCCGCGGCAGCCACAGCCAGCCGGTCGCCAGCAACGCGGTGGCGGCGATCGGCACCAGGCTGCGGCGCAGGTTGTCCAGCAGCTTGCCGCGCGACAGCGCCGAGAGCGGATTGCGCCGGTAGCGGCCGGCGGCGTCGGGCACCCACGGCAGCAGCCATGGCAACAGCTGCCAGTCGCCGCGGATCCAGCGCGCGCGGCGCTTCACGTCGGTCGCGTAGCGCGCCGGATAGTCCTCGAACAGGCGCACGTCGCTGACCAGGCCGGCGCGCGCGTAGCAGCCTTCCAGCAGGTCGTGGCTGAGGATGCGGTTGTCCGGCAGGCGGCCGTCGAGCGCCTGCTCGAACGCATCCACGTCGTAGATGCCCTTGCCGACGAACGAGCCTTCGCCGAACAGGTCCTGGTACACGTCGGACACGGTGCGCGTGTACGGGTCGATGCCCGGCTCGCTGCCGAACAGGCGCGCGTAGCGGGTGATGCGGTGGCCGCTCATGCTGCTGCCCACGCTCGGCTGCAGGATGCCGTAGCCGCGGGTCACCCGGCCCAGCGCCGGATCGATGCGCGCGCGGTTCAGCGGATGCGCCAGGGTCGCGACGAACTCGCGTGCCGCATCGCGCGGCAGCCGCGTGTCCGCGTCCAGGGTGATCACGTAGCGCACCTGGGCCAGCAGCGCGGTACTGCCGATCACCGCACTGAAATCGGCGTCGGCGGCCCCGCCGCGCAACAGCCGGTTCAGCGCCGCCAGCTTGCCGCGCTTGCGTTCGTGGCCGATCCAGGCGCGTTCGCCGGCGCTCCACAGCCGCGGGCGGTGCAACAGGAAGAACCGGTCGCCGCTTTCCGGCGCATAGCGCTGGTTGAGCCGCACGATGTGCTGCGCCGCATGCGCGAGCAGCGCCGCGTCGCCGGGCAGCGTGGCCTGGGCGGCGTCCAGGAAATCGGTCAGCAGCGCGAAATGCAGCTGCGCATCGCGATTGGCCAGGAACCGCACTTCCAGCGCCTCGGCCAGTTCGTCGATCGTGGCCGCGTCGCTGAGCATGCTCGGCACCACCACCAGGGTGCGCGCGCCGGCCGGAATGCCCTTGGAAAAATCCATCCGCGGCAGCGTGCGCGGCGCCACCAGCAGCGTCGCCGCCCAGTTGACCAGCGCCACGCCCAGTTCGCTGAACACCAGTCCGCCGAGCAGCGCGGTGCTCGCCCACAGCCATGCCGGCACAGTGGCCAGCGCCTGCAACTGGCCCAGCAACGTCCAGCTGCCGAATCCGGCGATGGCCGCGATCGGCAGCAGATACGCCGGCAACGGCAGCGTGCGCCGCGCCACGGACGGCCGGCGCCGCGCGCGCGGCAATGCGGCGATCGCCGCCGGCAGGTCGCGCTGGCCGTCGTCGACCAGGTAGTAGCCGACATGGCGGCGGTCGTCCACGCTCGCCGCTTGCGCCAGCTGCAGCACGCACGCGGCCACCGCGTCCTCGCTGGCGCCGCTGCGCCGCGCCAACAGCTCGACGCTGTGCCGGTAGCTGTCGCGGGTCTGGAAGTCCATCTGCGCATAGGTGCCATGCGGATCGCGGCGCAGGTGCGCTTCGACCGCGCTCAGCTCCTCGACGAAATCGCGCCAGTCCAGCGTCGCCAGCAAACGCAGGCTGGCGATGCTGTTGCTGATCGAGACCTGGTCGGCGGCCTGCTGCTGGCTTTCCGCATGCACCATGTCGTCGATGCGCTGGCCGCCGTCGGCCAGCCACTGCTCGACCCAGGTCACCGGCATCGCCAGCACCCCGCCGCGCCCGTGCAGGCCGCGCACCAGTTCGGCGACGAACGCGCCGGACAGCGGCGGCTGCGAGCGCGCCATGTCCGCGACCACCAGCACCACGCTCTTGGGATCCTGCACGGCGGTGGTATTGAGCCGGTCGGCCCAGTCGCTGGCCAGGCGGTGGTCGATGCCGTCGCGCATCACCCGCGCCGCGACCCGGCGCAGGTTTTCCAGCAGGCCCAGGCGCAGCATGATCGGGATCGCCCACAGCTCGCCCAGCTTCAGCGGCGTCACCGTCTGGTACGCGGCGATGAAGCGGCTGGCGATGTCGGCGTCGATGCGGCCGTCGCCGTGGGCGATGGCGTCCATCGACAAGGCATACACGCGCGGCAACCCGGCCGAGGCGCCTTGCGCCAGCGCCGGCAGCTGGCGGCTGTAGCCGGCCGGCAGATGCCGCCGCGCGATCAGGATCTGTTCTTCGACCAGGTAGAAATTGTCCAGCAGCCATTCGCCGGCGGGCGTGACGCGGATGTCGTCGCGGACCATCGCCGCGAGCATCGCCAGGGCGTCGCGCAGCACGTCCTCGTTCTGTTTCAGCCGCGCCAGCAACACCTCGGGGCTGCGCCCGGCATGCACCCGGTGGGTCCGCGCCAGGGCTTCGCCGTGCGCAGCCATCTGTTCGGCGCTGAGCAGTTGCGCGCGCAGCGGCTCTTCGGCCAGCGGCCGCGTGCGGCCATGACGCAGGAAACGCGCGCGCATGCCGGAGAGGCCACGCCGATAGGGAAGTAGCCGTCTACGCAACGCACGCCAGGGGGACGCCATGATGATCCAGAGGGGCCACAGAGCCCGCTTGGCTCCAGGCTTAGCAGTCGCGGGCAGCGCCGGGCGTGAATGCGCGCGCCGCACTGCAGGCCATTGCGCATCGGCATGACGACGTTGCGCGCGCCGCAGCCGCGCTGCGGTTGACGCTGCGGCCGGCGCGCAACGCGCCGGCGGCGTTCAGGCGCCGATGCAGGCAGCAGCGCCAGAGGGCGCATTGCAGCGTCAGTGCGGCGCGATTGCGCAGATTACGGAAGCTGCGAAGCAAGCCGTACCGTCGACGCGAAGGCGAAATGGCGCCACGCACGACCGCGTTGCGCATGCCCCTCACCGCGACGCCGGCAGCGGACGACAGCGACCGCGCCCGACGGTCTCAGATCCGCGTGGTGGCCAGGAAGCGCTCGCGGTCCTGCTGGGTGCGGCGGCGGATCTCGGCCAGGGCCTGGCTTTCGGTGGCTTCCAGCATCGATTCGAACAGGCGCTGGAAGTGATTGCGCATCGCGTTGCGCGAGGCCGCCGGATCGCGCGTCTTCAGCGCCTCCAGGATCGCGGCGTGTTCGTCGGTGCGGGTCGCATCGTCCTGGTGGCAGACGTGCGCGTACACCTGGCGCACCCGCGGCAGTTCGTTGCGCATGCGCCAGATCAGGTGGATGCAGTATTCCACCACCGGGTTGCCGGACAGGCGCGCGATGGCCAGGTGGAAGCGGCGGTCGTATTCGCCGGCCATTTCCTCGGTGGTGGCCGGGTCGGACATCGCCGTGACCAGGGTCTGCAATTCCTCGATGTCGGCATCGGTCAGGCGCCCGGCGGCCAGCGCCGCGGCTTCGGCCTCGATCACCGTGCGCGCGGCGGTCAGGTCGAACGCGGTGACGTCGGGCAGCGCGCCCTGCGCATCGATCGGGCGCGGCCGCACGTACACGCCCGAGCCGGTCTTGATCGCGATCCAGCCCTGCGCCTCCAGCGCGATCTCGGCCTCGCGGATGGTCACCCGGCTGACCCCGAAACGCTCGGCCAGATCGCGCTCGCCCGGGAGCCGCGAACCGGTCGGGAATTCCCCCGATTCGATCAGCGACAGGATCTTCGCGGCGATGGACTGGTAGAGGCGGCTTTCGGACATCGAGCTAGGGACCCATCTGGTGGTTTCCACAGCGGCGCCGGGACGACGCGCCGGTGCCCGCTGCGGCTCGAAAAACGGCGCGGCCCGGGAGCCGCGCCGCTGCGTTCAGAACTTGTATCGTACACCGAAATATGCGCGTCGCCCGTAGCTCACGTACTCGCGGAAGTTGCCGTAGACAGGCTGGGATGCGACGCGCGGTTCGTTGCTCAGGTTCATCAGTTCCAGCGACAGCGACAGCTGCTTGGTGACCCGGTAGCGGGCGCGGAAATCCACGCTGGTGTTGTCGCCGTAGTAGCGGTTCTGCTGCGCGGTGTTGCCGGTGAAGTCCTGGTAGTACCTGGAGCGGTACTTGCCGATCGCCTGCATGTCGAAACGGCCCAGTTCCCAGTACAGCGAACCGGACAGCACATGCCGCGAGAAGCCGCTCAGCCCGGCCGGGGCCACGATCGCCGGGATCACGCTGCCGGTGAGCGCATCGACCTGCTCGCCCAGGCGAGGATCCTGGGTCTGGTAATCGGTGTCGGCGTAGTTGTAGCTGAGCTTGAAGCCGAGCCCGTCCAGCGGCTTGGGCAGGTAGGAGAAGCGGTGCGCGGCGCTGAGCTCGAAGCCGGTCAGCGTGCTCTTCCTGTCGGTGGTCACCTGGCGCGGCACCGGCACGGTGACGCTCTGTCCATCGACCACGAAGGTCTCCTCGAACAGCGCGGTCTCGGTGCCGCCGTTGAACTGCTTCCAGTACACCGCGCCGGCCAGCAGGCTGTCCTGGTTCGGATACCACTCCAGCGACACGTCGCCGTTCCAGGACATCAGCGGCTTGGCCTCCGGATTGCCGGTGGCGGTGATGCCGGCCAGCGCCTCCTCCAGGCTGGTGAAGTTCTCGGTGCCGGTGAGGTTGACGTTGCGGCCCGAACCCAGCGCGGCGATGTCCGGACGCGACATCGCGCGGTAGCCGGCCAGCCGCAGCAGCAGATTGTCGCGCAGCTCGAACGCGGCGTTGGCGCTGGGCAGCAGCTTGTCGTTGCCGGCCTTGGCGACCAGGGTCTGGTAGCGGCCGGTCGGCTGCAGGCGCAGGGTGCCGGCGCCGTTGTCGATCAGCTCCAGGTCGGCGCGCACGCCTTGCGAGCGCACGTCGGTCTTGACCCAGCGCGCGCCCAGGTTGCCCGTCACCGGCAGCCCCCACAGCTCGCTGCGGAAGTCGGCCATCAGGAACAGCGCCTTGGTCTTCTCCACCACATCGACGTTGTTCGGATCCATGTAGTCGGGATCCACGCCGGTGGCGCTGCTGCCGCGGAACGCTTCGTACAGACAGCCCGGATCGAAGTAGGCCCAACTGGAGATGGTGTTGCCGCTGGCCGCGTCGAGGAAGTCGTCCTGCGGGAACGCGGCGCGGCAGGCCTGGTTGGCGGCGATGATCTGCGCGCGCCCGGCGCCGCTGGAGGCGATGTCGGTGGTGATGGTGTTGTCGAAGTAACGGTAGTCGGCCTGGCTGGCGCGCAGGCCGACGCTGAGCTTGGTCAGCAGCCCGTCCTCGGGCAGGTAGCTGAAGTCGAAGCGGCCGGCGCGGATGCGGTGGTCGTTCTTCTCCTCTTCGGAGCTGACCCGCGCCGCGCCGGTATAGGCGTCCCAGTCGCCGACGTCGAACGCCGGGTTGAGCGCGATGCTGGGCACCTCGCCGCGCTTCTCCCAATCGTAGCTGACATAGCCGGTGGTGCCGCTGCTGATCCCCGGCACCACCGCGTTGTTCACGTCGCGGGCGTTGGCGCGCAGGCGGGTCATGCGCTGGGTGTCCTCGCGCACGGTGTGCGAGTAGGACAGGTCGGTGGCGATCTCCCAGGCCACGCTCGGGCGCAGCACGATGTTGAGGCCGCCGCCGGTGTATTCCTCGTTGCGGTCGTACAGGGTCGAGGTGGAGTCGATCGAGGTGTTGCCGGAATAGCGGCGCAGCACGCCGTTGTCGTCGACTTCGCGATTGACGATGCCGCGGCGGGTATTGGACAGGCTCAGGTCGGAGCGCTGCTCGTGCCAGTTGCGGTCGGTGTGTTCGTAGTCGACGTTGACCTCCAGCACCTCGTTGGGCTTCCACTGCACCGCGGCGAACTCGGACTGGCGGTCGTTGCGCTCCTGCTTGAGCCGGTAGATGCGGCTGCTCGGCACCAGGTAGTACGGCGCGCCGTTGGCGATGGCGTTGGCGCCGACCTCGGCGCAGTTGGCGTTGGCCACGTTCTGGGTGCCGTCGCAGGCGTACCAGGTGGAGCCGCTGGTCATGCTCTCTTCCGGATCGGTGCCATCCAGCGCCTGCAGGCCGATCGACACGCCGAGCTTGCCGCCGTCGGCGAATTCGAACTGGTCGATGTAGCTGGCGGTGCCGCGCCAGCCGATGCCGTCCTTGTCGCGGTATCTGTTGTCGTACTCGGCCCAGCTGCCGCGCCCGTCGATCTGGATCGCGCGCTTGCCGTAGTCCAGCGGCTTCACCGTCTCCAGGCCGATGGCGCCGGCGACGCCGCCTTCGATCAGGTCCGCGCGCTGGGTCTTGTAGATGGCCACGGTGTTGATCAGCTCGGCCGGGAACATGTTGAAGTTCACCGAGCGGTCGCCGCTGCCGTTGGTGATCTCGCGGCCGTTGAACTGGGTGCTGCTGAGGAACGCGCCAAGGCCGCGGATGGAGATCTCCGAGGCGCCGGTCTTGTCGCGGGTGGAGGCCGCGCCGGTCAGCGTCTCGATCGCATCGGCCAGCGACGGCGCCGGCAGGTCGCCGATGTCCTCGGCCGACAGCACGTCGGAGATCACCGTGTCGTCGCGCTTCTTGTTGATCGAGGACTGGATCGAGCCGCGGATGCCGGTGACCTGGACCTGGTCCAGCGTCGTCGCCCCGCTCGCCGGCGCTTGCGCCGGTGCCGCGGCGGCCTCGGCCGGCGCGACCGGCGCCTCCTGCGCCCAGGCCACGCCGCTCAACGATGCCGCGATGGCGCAGGCCAGGGCGCTGCGCAGCGTGCGCGCGCCGGCGCGTCTGGCGGACGGGGCCGCATAGGGGTGCCGCATGGTCTCTCCTCCCGAGTGAACGCCGTAAAGGGCTACGACGTGGGAGCGGAGCCTTCACCCGTCCACGACCAATGTCAACAAATTGGTAGAAATATCCACCTAGGCCAATTGGTCCGCGTAATTGCACGCCTATTTATGTGCGATTGCAGCACACCAATGCGCCAAAATAGCTAGCCAGAAGATTCTATTTTGGTATGCATATCTGGTTGACGAGCGTTCGACCTCTGCTACCATCCGGCCCACGGCGACGCCCCGGGCGCGCATCAGGGAGAGAGGCACCCATGGCATCGACCACCGTTCCGGGCAACCGCTTCGCACTGCTGTTCCTCGCCCTTGCCACCGGCCAGGCCAATGCCGCGGACATCCTGGTCGGCAGTCCTGCCGAATACCGCGCCGCCACCGGCGCCCTGCAGCCCGGCGACCATGTGATCCTGGCGAACGGGGAATGGCGCGACTTCCAGATCGTGTTCACCGGTACCGGCACTGCCGCGCAGCCGATCCGCCTGAGCGCGCAGACCCCGGGCAAGGTCATCGTCACCGGCCAGTCCAATCTGCGCATGGCCGGCGCCTACCTGGTGGTCAGCGACCTGGTGTTCCGCGACGGCTACAGCCCGACCGAGGCGGTCCTGTCCTACCGGGTCTCCAGCAAGCAGCGCGCCAGCCACAGCCGCATCACCCGCGTGGTGGTCGACCGCTTCAACCAGCCCGAGCGCAGCCGCTCGGACAACTGGGTGGCCATGTACGACAGCCACAACCGCTTCGACCACAACCACCTGGTCGGCAAGAACAACGCCGGCCCGACCATGGTGGTGGTCCGCGACACGGTGCAGGGCCTGGACAACCGCCACCGCATCGACCACAACTGGTTCGGCCCGCGCCCCAACCTGGGCGCCAACGGCGGCGAGACGCTGCGCATCGGCACCAGCAACGACGCCAGCTCCGATTCCAACTCGCTGGTCGAGAACAACTGGTTCGAAGGCTGCGACGGCGAAGTGGAGATCGTCTCCAACAAGTCCGGCGGCAACACCTACCGCGGCAACGTGTTCAAGCGCTCGCGCGGCGCGCTGGTGCTGCGCCACGGCGACGGCAACCTGGTCGAGAACAACGTGTTCTTCGGCGACGGCAAGGACGACACCGGCGGCATCCGCGTCATCAACCGCAGGCAGACGGTGCGCAACAACTACCTGGAAGGGCTGGCCGGCGACGACTATTCGGCGGCGCTGAGCATCATGTACGGCGTGCCCGATTCGCCGGCCAACCGCTACGTGCAGGTGCAGCAGGCGCTGATCGAACACAACACCTTCGTCGCCGGCAAGCAGCTGTTCTTCGGCGCCGGCAAGGACGACGAGCGGAGCGCAGCGCCGATCGACAGCGATTTCGCCGACAACCTGATCGTTGCCGAGCACGACCCGGTGCGCGTGCTCGGCGACCTGTCCGGCATCGCCTTCGCCGGCAACCTGCAGAGTCCGGCCGCCTCGCCGCTGCTGCCCGGCGGCGTCGCCGGCCGCACGCTGACGATGACCCGCGCGGCGACCGGCCTGCTGGTCGCCGCGGATGCCGGCGGCATCGGCGCCGATCCCGCACTGACCTACATCCCGCGCGAGGACGTCGGCGTGGCCTGGTACGCGAAGGAGACGGTGCCGGTCGCGCTGGACAGCGGCCGCCGCCAGCGCGTGCGGCCCGGCGACGACACCCTGGCCCAGGCGGTGGCCGCCGCCGGTGCCGGCGATCGGCTGCAACTGGATGCCGGCCGCTACCAGGTCGATCAGGTGCTGGCGCTGCGCCATCCGCTCAGCGTCGAAGGCCCGGCGCGCGGCCAGGCGCAGATCGCGTTCTCGCGCGCCACCCTGTTCCAGATCGAGGCCGGCGGCGCGCTGAAGCTGGCGCGCCTGCAGATCGACGGCAGCGCCGCGCCGGATGAAGCAGGCAACGCGGTGATCCGCACCGCGCCCGGTTCCAATGCCGCCAACTACCAGCTGATCGTCGAGGACAGCCGCATCCACGGTCTCACCGTCAATCGCGGCTTCGACATGATCGCGCTGGGCAAGGGCACCCTGGCCGAGCGCATCGCGCTGCGCCGGGTGGTGGTGGAAGACGTGTCCGGCGCGGTGCTGTCGGCGCATGCGGAGACCGACGACCGCGGCACCTACAACGCCGCGCGCGTGGAGATCGCCGATTCGCAGTTCCGCCGCATCGGCGGGCCGGTGGTGGACCTGTACCGCGGCGGCCGCGACGAGAGCACCTTCGGCCCGGTGTTGACGATCGAGCGCTCGCGCTTCGAGCGCGTCGGCGGCGCCGATGCGCCGTCGCTGCGCCTGCACGGCGTGCAGCGCACCGTCCTGCGCGACAACCAGTTCATCGACAGCGCCGCGATCAGCAACGTGCGCACCACCGGCACGCCGCAGCTGATCGCCACCCGCAACCAATTCCTCGGTACCCCGGCCCTGCCGGCCGATGCCGGCGCGGAGCCCTTGCTATGACCCGATCCACCCGCCTGATGCTGCTGGTGCTGGCCGTCGCCGCCAGCGCGCCCGCCGCCTGGGCCGCGCCTGCCGCCAGGCCCGCCGCCCCGGCCGCGCGCGGCAACGTCGCCAACGACAGCGCACCGGTGCTGGTCACCGCCGCGCAATGGCGGCAGATGGCCAGCGAGGGCGCGCGCTACCCGCTGTTCGCGCGCGAACAGGCGCGCGCCGAAGCCAGCCTGCGCAAGGCGATGCAGGCCGGCATCGACGTGCCGTTGCCGAAGGACCCCGGCGGCGGCGCCAGCCACGAGCAGCACAAGCGCAACTACCAGGCGATCCAGGCCGCCGGCGCGCTGTACCGGCTCACCGGGAACCGCGCCTACGCCGACTACGCGCGCGACTTGCTGCTGGCCTACGCCAGGCTGTACCCGACCCTGGGCGCGCACCCGGCCGGGCGCGGCCAGGTACCGGGCCGGCTGTTCTGGCAATCGCTCAACGACTCGGTGTGGCTGGTCTACGCCGCGCAGGGCTACGACGCGATCCGCGACGGCCTCACCCCGGCCGAGCGCGACACCATCGACGCGCAGGTGTTCCGGCGCATGGCGCACTTCCTGTGCGACGAAAGCGCGGACAACTTCGACAAGATCCACAACCACGCCACCTGGGCGGTGGCCGCGGTCGGCATGACCGGCTACGTGCTGCGCGACCAGACGCTGGTGGACAAGGCATTGCGCGGCAGCAGTCAGGACGGCGGCGCCGGCTTCCTCAAGCAGATCGACCTGCTGTTCTCGCCCGACGGCTATTACGCCGAAGGCCCCTACTACCAGCGCTACGCACTGGCGCCGTTCGTGCTGTTCGCCAATGCGATCGAGCGCAACCAGCCGCAGCAGAAGATCTTCCAGCGCCGCGACGGGGTGCTGCTGAAGGCGGTGGATGCGCTGGTGCAGAGCAGCTACGCCGGCTACTTCTTCCCGCTCAACGACGCGATCCTGGACAAGGGCCTGGACACCGAGGAACTGGTCGCCGGGCTCGGCATCGCCTATGCGCAGAGCCACGACGCGCGGTTGCTGTCGATCGCCCAGCGCCAGCAGCGCGTGCTGCTGACCCCCGAGGGCCTGGGCGTGGCCGCGGCGCTGGCGCAGGACCAGGCCAGGCCGTTCGCGTTCCGCTCCGCGCTGCTGCGCGACGGCGCCGACGGCGAGCACGGCGCGCTGGCGATCCTGCACGCCGGCGGCGAGGACGGCCAGGCCCTGGTGATGAAGAACACCTCGCAGGGCATGGGCCACGGCCACTTCGACAAGTTGAACTGGCTGTTCTACGACAATGGCCAGCGCGTGGTCACCGACTACGGCGCGGCGCGCTTCCTCAACGTGGAGGCCAAGTCCGGCGGCATCTACCTGCCGGAGAACACCACCTGGGCCAAGACCACGGTAGCGCACAACACGCTGGTGGTGAACGAGCGCAGCCACTTCGACGGCGACTGGCGCGTGGGCGAGGAGTACGCGCCGACGCCGCTGCTGTTCGCCCGCGACGAGGACACCCAGATCGTGTCCGCGCGCATGGACCACGCCTACGACGGCGTCAGCTTTACCCGCACCCAGGCGCTGCTGACGCATCCGGATCTCGGCCTGCCGATCGTGATCGACCTGCTGCGCGTGCACGGCGCCAAGCCGGCGCGCTACGACCTGCCGCTGCATTTCAACGGCCACATCATGCAGGTCGGCTTCGACGCCAAGCGCGCGCTGGCCGAACGCCCGGTGCTGGGCAAGGCCAACGGCTACCAGCACCTGTGGGTGGACGCGAGCAGCGACGCCTCGCCGGCACCGCGCAGCCTGAGCTGGCTGCTGGACGGGCGCTTCTACACGTATCGCTTCGGCAGCAGCGCGCCGTCGCGCGCGATCCTGGCCGAGAGCGGCGCCCACGATCCCGACTTCAACCTGCGCCGCGAACCGATGCTGCTGCAGCGCGTGGACGGGCAGGCCGAGGTCAGCTTCTTCGGCGTGCTGGAACCGCACGGCGAATACAACGGCACCGCCGAATACGTGCACGGCGCCGACAGCCGCATCCGCGACATCGCCCGCGTGCGCGGCGACGACGCCGAGGTGGTCGTGCTGACCCTGGCCTCGGGCAAGACCCTGGCGCTGGCGGTGGCCGACGATGCCGCCGCCGACCGCGAGCACACCCTGCAGGCGCAGGGCCAGCGCTACACCTGGCGCGGCGGCTATGCGCGCTTCGACCGCGCCGCGGGCGGCAAATGAGCACGCCCGCCTCCGCCGCCGGCGCCACCAAGCCGGGCAAGCCGACCAGGCGCAGCGCGGTGCGCTGGATGATCGTGGGCCTGATCGCGGTGGCCACGGTCATCAACTACATCGACCGCAACGCGCTGGCGGTGATGTGGCCGGCGATCTCGCAGGACATCGGCGCGACCAAGGAAGACTACGCGCTGCTGGTGACGATCTTCATGCTGTTCTACGCCGCCGGCCAGTTCGTGTTCGGGCGCCTGTTCGACATCATCGGCACGCGCCTGGGCTTCGCGCTGTCGATCGCGGTGTGGTCGATCTCGATCGCGCTGCATGCGCTGACCCATTCGATCGTCTCCTTCAGCGTGGTGCGGGCGATGCTGGGCATCAGCGAGGCCGGCGCCTGGCCGGGCGCGGTGAAGGCCAACGCCGAGTGGTTCCCGGCGCGCGAACGCGCGCTGGCGCAGGGTATCTTCAACGCCGGCGCCTCGATCGGCGCGATCGTGTCGGCGCCGCTGATCGCGCTGCTGTTCCTGTGGCTGGGCTGGAAGGGCACCTTCGTGCTGGTCGGCGCGCTCGGCTTCGTGTGGCTGCTGCCATGGCTGGTGATCTACCGCGCCGGCCCGGACCGACATCCGTGGGTGGATGCCGCCGAGCGCGCGCTGATCCTGGATGCGCCGGCCGACGGCAGCGTGTCGGACAAGCCCGCCTACCTGCCCAGCCTGCGCCAGATCATGTCGCACCGGCAGAGCTGGGGCATCGTGCTGGCGCGCTTCTTCATCGACCCGATCTGGTGGCTGTTCGTGTCGTGGCTGCCGATCTACCTGGCCGAGACCTTCCATTTCGACATCAAGCAGATCGGCGCGTTCGCCTGGGTGCCGTTCGTCGGCGCGATGCTCGGCAGCCTGTCCGGCGGCTGGCTGTCCGGGCGGCTGATCGCGGCCGGCTGGAGCGTGGACCGTGCGCGCAAATGGACCATCACCCTGGGCGGGGCGATCATGGCGCCGGCCCTGCTCGGCGCGGTGCTGGCCGCCGATCCGACCGTGGCGGTGCTGACCATCGCCGCGGTGCTGTTCGGCTTCCAGATCGCGATCGGCAACATCCAGACCCTGCCCGGCGACCTGTTCGACGGCAAGTCGGTCGGCTCGCTGGCCGGCATCGGCGGCATGGCCGCGGTCGCCGGCACCCTGATCACCACCTGGCTGGTGCCGGTGATGACCGCCCACTCCTACGCGCCGATGTTCATCCTCGTCGCCGCGCTGGTGCCGGCCTCGCTGGCCGCGCTGTGGCTGGTGACCGGCCGCATCCACAAGCTCGACGCCCTCCCCGCGCGCGACTGATCGCGCGCACGGTTCCTTCCCCCTCGCAACAAGGACTCATCGCTCATGCAATTCAACGACAAGGTGGCCATCGTCACCGGCGGCGGCCGCGACATCGGCCGCGAGGTTTCGCTGAAGCTGGCCGCGGCCGGCGCCAAGGTGTGCATCAACTACGCCAACGACGCGGCCAGCGCCGAGGCGACGCTGCAGCAGATCCTCGCTGGCGGCGGCCAGGCCATCGTGCACCGCGCCGATGCCGCCGACGCGCAGGCGGTGGCCGGGCTGGTCGCGGCGACGCAGCAGGCATTCGGCCAGCGCATCGACATCCTGGTCAACGTCGCCGGCGGCATGGTCGCGCGCAAGCCGCTGGCCGACATCGACGAGGCGTTCTTCCACCAGGTGATGGACCTCAACCTGAAGTCGGTGTACCTGACCACGCAGGCGGTGGCGCCGCACATGGCCGAAGGCGGCGCGATCGTCAATTTCGCCTCGCTGGCCGGACGCGACGGCGGCGGTCCCGGCGCGGCGATCTACGCCACCGCCAAGGCCGCGGTGATGACCTTCTCGCGAGCCATGGCCAAGGAACTGGGCCCGCGCGGCATCCGCGTCAACGCACTGTGCTGCGGCATGATCGCCACCCGCTTCCACGACGACTTCACCAAGCCGGAAGTGCGCGCCTTCGTCGCCAACGCCACCCCGCTGCGCCGCGAAGGCCGCGCCGCCGAAGCCGCGGACGCGGCGGTGTACCTGGCCTCGGACGCGGCCAGCTTCATCAACGGCGCCAACCTCGACGTCAACGGCGGCGTGTACTTTTCCTGATCGCCCAGGGCCTGGGAGCGCGCCTGGAATGGATCACGCCATGCCTGCGCGCGCACCAGGCGAACGAAGCACCAGCCACCGATTTCGCCAAGCGAGCCAGTGACAAGCGGCCACGTGCATGCCCAGGCATCGCGTGGCCCATGCCGATCGCACCAGCAGACCCAGGAGCCACACCATGTTCTTGCGATTCCCGCGCTTGCGGCCGTTGTTGTGGAGCGGCGTGATCGCCGCCGCGCTCGCGCTGTGCCTGGCCGCACCGGCGGCGGCGCAGGCGGCCGAGCGCTGGTTGCCGGCCTGGATCGCCTCGCCCACGCCGGACCGGCTCGACGGTCCGGCCGGTACCTCGCTGCAGTTCGAGCGGCAGAGCGTGCGCCAGGACATGCGCCTGGGCATCGCCGCGCAGGCGCTGCGCTTTCGCATCAGCAACGAGCTGGGCACCGCGCCGCTGAAGATCGGCGCGGCCTCGGTGCGCCTGGCCGGCAGCGCGCAGGCGGCGCACGCGGTGCTGTTCGACGGCCGCGGCGAGATCGTGTTGCCGCCCGGCGGCGTGCTGCTCAGCGATCCGGTGGCGCTGCGCGTCCCGGCCTTGGCCGAGGTCGCGTTGACCCTGTACTTCCCCGAGGCGGTGCGGCCGGCGGTGCGCCGCACCGCCTTGCGCGTGGCCGATGGCCGGGTCGACGTGCCCGACGCCACCGCGCTGGGCTACCGGCAGAACGTGGTCTCGGCAGTATATGCGCAGACCGCAGCGACGCCACGGGTGGTGGTGGCGCTGGGCGATTCGATCACCGAGGGCGCCACCGCCGCGCGCGGCCGCCACGGCGACTGGCCGGCCTTGCTGGCCAGGCGCCTGGAGCAGGCCTGCCCAGGCCAGGTGGTGGTGCTCAACGCCGGCATCAGCGGCAACAAACTGCTCGACCACGGCCGCAGCCCCAGCGCGCTCGCGCGCCTGGACCGCGACGTACTGGCGCTGCCCGGCGTCACCGACGTGGTGCTGTTCGAAGGCATCAACGACATCCGCCACAGCGGCGCGCCCGGCTTCGTGCCCGGCCGCAACGCCGAGGACATGCGGCTGGGCTACCGGCAGATCGTCGCGCGGCTGCAGCAGCACGGCATCGCCACCATCGGCGCGACATTGACCCCGTTCGGCGCATCCGAACGCTACGAACCGGTCTCCGCCGCCACCCGCCGCGCCTTGAACGACTTCATCCGCGACGGCAGCGCATTCACCGCGGTGATCGACTTCGACGCGATCCTGCGCGACCCGGCGGATCCCGAAGCGCTGCCGGCCGCCATCACCCGCGACCACCTGCACCCCAACGACGCCGGCTACACGCGCATGGCCGCCGCCATCGACCTGGGCATGTTGGGCTGCAAGCCGCGCTGAGGGCCAGGACAACGGCGCCGCGGCCGGCGCACGTCGTTCCATCCGCGCGCCCAACACTGTGGGAGCGACTTCGGTCGCGACAGGCGTTACCGATAACGCCGGTCACGCCCGGTGACCCGATCGCCCCGGCCAGCGCTCGCCCAGAACATCGATGCTGATCGAGCGAGCGCCGAAGCCCGTCGATACGATTGGGATAGGCTATGGCCATGCCGATGCACACCGCGTATTGCCCGCTCTGCCGCGCCGCCGTTGCGCTCGCGCCCATCTCCCTGGGTGGCGGCGCCCGCGCGAACGACACCCACGACCCGCTCGCCGCGCCGTGAGTTCCCTTCCCTTCCGCGTCCTGGACCACGCCGCCCATGCCTGGTTCCTGCTGCAGGCCGGTGACGACCGCTTCCTGGACGTGAACTGCAGCGCGTCCGCATTCGGCTACTCGCTGTTGCTCCGGCTCGACGCCGACGAATGCGCGCAGGTGCAGCAAGGCGGACGCGCCGCCTGCGACGCGCTGGCCACGCGCATCCGCGACACGGCGTCGCCGCAGCATCCGCGCGATGTCTCGCGCGACCACGGCGAAGCGGTCCACCGCGCCATCGTCCGCTGGCGCGAAGAGAACGGCGCGTGAAACCGCGGTGCCGGCGCCTGTCGCCACGCCGCGGCGCTGCATTACCATGCGGCTTCCCCTCCCGCGAGCCTGCCCATGCCCGACAGCCTCCACGACCTGCAAGCCGCCCAGCGCGCGTTCGCCGACGCACGCGACTGGGGCCAGTTCCACACCCCGCGCAACCTGGCCGCGGCGCTGTCGGTCGAGGCGTCGGAACTGCTCGAGCATTTCCAATGGCTCACCGACGAGCAGAGCCGGCAGCTGTCGGACGACAAGAAGGCCCAGGTCGGCAGCGAAGTGGCCGACGTGCTGCTGTACCTGGTGCAGCTGTGCGACAAGCTGGGCATCGACCCGATCGAGGCGGCGCGCGCGAAGATGCAGGTGAACGCGAACAAGTACCCGGTCGAACGCGCCAGGGGGCGCATCACCAAATACACCGAGCTGTAGCAGCGGCTTCCGCCGCGCCGCAAGGCCGGCGTTGTAGGAGCGGCTTCAGCCGCGACACGCATCCCGAGGAAAGCCCGTCGCGGTGAAGCCGCCCCTACAAGGGATTGCCGGATCCGCTGCGTTGGCGTCCCGCAACGCTCCGCCAGCTGGAAGCGCCGGCAGGCGCAGAAGAAGCCTCTGCCGAGGCGCCCGTGGTTCTACCCCGCAGCGGTCTTCTTCGCCGCACGCTTGCGCGGCGCGCTCTTCCTGGCCGCCGTCTTCTTCGCCGTGCTCCTCCTGGCCGATGCCTTCTTCGCGGCGTTTTTCTGGGCTGGCGCCTTTTTCGCCGCACTCTTCCTGGCCGTGGCGGCAGGCGCCCCGGCCTTCTTCGCCCGCGTCCGCGCCGCCTTCTTGGCCGCCGTCTTGCGCACGGTGGCGCCCTTGGTCTGCGCGGCCTGCTTCGCCGCAGCCGAACGGCTGCTGGCGGTGCGCTTCTTGGCCGCCTTCCTGGTCTGCGTGGACAAGGCCCTCTTGCCGACGGTCTGAGTAGCGGTCTTGCCCTTGCTGGCCGTCTTCAGCGCCTTCTTGGCGCCACGCGAGCGGGTCGGCGACGGCGCGCCAGCCTTGCCGCCCTTCGCTTCCTCCTGCGCCACTTTCTTTTTGGTGGACGTGGACGCGGTCTTGGACGCGCCGGTCCTGACCCCGGCGCGGCGCGCCTTGGACAGGCCGATGGCGATCGCCTGCTTGGTCGATTTCACCTCGGTCTTGCCAGCGCGTACCCGCTCGATCTCCTCGCGGACGAATTCGCCGGCCTGGGTGCTGCCGGCCTTGCCCTCACGCTTGGCGCGCGTGGCACGGGCAGTGGTGGATTGCGTTGGCATGGCGTTCTCCTGCGGCCGGCTACAGGCGGCCGTCGCGGCAGGTGTAGCAATCGGAAGGTAAACAATCGGCATACGTCATGCGAAGCCGATGTCCACCTCGCGCGTTTGCTGGGCCGACGGCGCACGCCGTCGGCAACAGGCTGCCGCGCTGCTGGGCGAGCGCGGTCGCGCACCGGGATGCGCGGCACCAACGCTCCACCGCCGCTGCTTGCGCACTTGGGGGGGGAGCAGGAGCGCATGGCATCGGAACGGCGATGCGGACGCACGGTCCGCTCAAAAAAGGTGCATGCAGACGCAACGGCGCTACTTCCTCGCGATCTGTTCGCCTGGATGCGATCACCACCGCACGTCGACGACGCACCGCCGCGCTTGTCCCCGACTGCCGCAACGGTGCTCGCCGCAGCGGCTATGGCCCGCGCACGCGCCGCGGCACGCTGGCGCCGGCGTCGACGTCGGCGGACGCATCCGGCGGGGCCGGTTCCCAACCGAACACGCTGCGCCCGCCATAGCGATGCGATTCGCGCCGCTCTTCGGCGATCAACGCCTCCACCGACGGCCCGCGCGCATGCGGTTCGAGCAGGCGCGCCTGCGCATCCAGCCGGCGGATCGCTTCCAGCTTTTCCTCGCGGCCCAGCCTGGCCTGCGCCACCGCGGTCTTCAGCACGCCGATGGTGTGGTCGTAGACGCGGGTCGGCACCGGAAACGGATGCCGGTCCTTGCCGCCGTGCGCCATCGAGAACCGCGCCGGATCGGTGAAGCGGCACGGCGTGCCGTGCAGCACCTCGGCCACCAACGCCAGCGCGCGCACCGTGCGCGCGCCGACGCCCGGCACCTGCAGCAGTTCGGTGAAATCCTGCGGCCCGCATTCGGCGGCCGCGGCCAGGTTGGCGTGCAGACGGCGGGTCACGATGTCGCTGCCGCGCACGTCGTGATGGTCGGGCAGCGACAGATGCGGCAAGCCGGCCGGCATGTGCGCCGGCACCGGGTCCGGCGTGGCGGCGAACAGATCGCCGCTGGGCGCGAACAAGGCGTCCGCTGACCGCGCGTGCGCATCCTGCGCTCCGCGCGCGGCTTGCGCCCTGCGTCCGCCTGCGGCCGCCGTCGCGCGCGACGCGGACGACGGCGCCTGCGCCGAGGCCGCATCCAATGCGCGGTATTCCTGCGCGATCCGGTCCGGCCCCAGCGCCTGCAGCAGGTCCACCTGCGCCGCGCGCGACGCGGCGGCACGATGGTCGGCGAGATTGACGATGCGTCCCTGCCCCGGTCCGTCGATCGCCGCATGCGGCGCATCGACGAAGCTGCTCAGCCCTTCGGACAGCCAGTGATAGCGGCGCGCCTGCTTGCTGGCGCCGTTCATGCCCTGCTGCACCACCACCCAGCGGCCGTCGTCGCTGACGATGAAACCGTGCAGGTACAGATCGAACCCGTCCTGCACCGCCGCGCTGTCGACCTTGGCCACCAGCCGGCTGGCGCGCGCCAGGCCGGCGCCGTCGACGCCGGTCAGCTCGCCCACGGCGAGCAGTTCGTCCGGCGTGGCGCGCGAATGCCGCCCGCGGCCGCCGCAGACATGGATGCCCAGCTCGCCGGACAACGGCGCCAACCCGCGCTTGAGCGCACCGAGCACGCTGGTGGTGATGCCCGAGGAATGCCAGTCCATGCCCATCACCGCGCCCAGCGACTGGAACCAGAACGGATGCGCCAGGCGCCGCAGCAACTCGTCGCGACCATAGCTGTGCACGATGGCCTGGCACATCACCGCCCCGAGCCGGGTCATGCGCTCGCCCAGCCAATGCGGCACACGCCCGCCGTGCAGGGGCAGATCGGCGCTGCCGGAACGTCGGCTCATGCGTGGGGCTCCGGAAAAAACGGACCGCCAGCGTAGCCAGGCCGCGTCTCATCGCGTGACGCGGCGGCCATGGCGTGACTGAGCGATTCAGCGAGCGAGCCCGCGATGTGCACCACCGTGCAGTCGGGGCTGAAGCCCCTCCCACAGTGCACCCGGCCAGCTCGCCGCAAGCCCCCTGTAGGAGCGGCTTCAGCCGCGACGAACGAAGCGGTGATGCCCACAGGCTTCAGACAAAAGTCCGGGCTGAGGCACCTCTCACAGTGCACCCAGACAGCTCGCCGCAAGCCCCTGTAGGAGCGGTTTCAACCGCGACGAACGAAGCGGTGGGCCTATCGGTTTCGGACAGAGCTGACGCCAAAGACCGTTCCTAAATGCCCACAGCGCAGCAAGAAGCGAATGCAGCCCCGCTCAACCAGCTTCAGCCGCGCCACGCTTCCGCTTCGGCGCCGCCACCGACTCCCCCCCACCCGCGCGCACCGTCGCCAGCGTCATCGCGATCAACCCGCCGATCAGGCGCCGCAGGTCGGCTTCGTTGTCGGCCGACGCCTTCAGGCTGGTGGTGGCCAGGCGCAGGATGTAGGCGATGTCGGCCGCGGACATCGCCGCAGGCGCGCGCACGTCCGGCTGCAGCGCGGCCACCAGTTGCGCCTCCAGTTGCGCGTACAGGTCGGCCAGCGCTTCGGGCGCGTAGTCGCCGCACTTGGCCAACAGTTCGGTGGCGTTCTCGGAGCCGATCACCGCCGCCACCGGCTCCAGCACCCAGATGTCGAACAGGTGCCGCAACCGCGTCTCCAGGTCCTGCCCCGGGCGCAGCCGCACGCCGGATTCGGCCAGGCACTGGTCGCGCTGGCGCCGCACCATCGCCGCGAAGATCGCGTCCTTGTTGGGGAACGACGCGTACAGCGACGGCCGCGACATCTGCGCCGCCTCGGCAATGTCGCCGATGCTGACCTTGCGGTAGCCGTGCCGCAGGAACAGTTGGAAGGCCGCATCCATGATCCGCGTGTCCTTGGCCGGCAAGGCGGCGGGGGAAGGCGGAGACTTTACACTTGACATAATTTGTAAAATTGTCACTCTTGCATTTCCAACCAAAGTGTAAAGCACCGGAGTCCCCATGAACGCCATCGCCGCATCGGCCCAACCCCGCCCGACCCGCGCCTACGCCGCCCTGGAGAAAGGCGGCGCCATGGTGCCCTGGCAGTTCGAACGCCGCGCGGTGCGCGAATGCGACGTGGCGGTGAAGGTGCTGTATTCCGGGGTGTGCCACTCCGACATCCATTCGTTACGCCACTGGGGCAACGAATTCCCGCTGGTGCCCGGCCACGAGATCGTCGGCGAAGTGGTGGAGGTAGGGGCGGCGGTCCACGACTTCGCCGTCGGCCAGCGGGTCATGATCGGCACCATCGTCGATTCCTGCCGCGTGTGCGAACCGTGCCGCGCGCAGATGGAGGTGTACTGCCGCGATTTCCCGACCACCACCTTCGACGGCCTCGATCGCATCGACGGCAGCCGCACCCGCGGCGGCTATTCGGAGTTCTACGTGGCCGACGCGCATTTCGTCTATCCGCTGCCCGACGGCCTGGATCCGGCCGCGGCGGCGCCGCTGCTGTGCGCCGGCGTCACCACGTATTCGCCGCTGCGGCATTGGAATGTGGGCCCGGACAGCACCGTGGGCATCGTCGGCATCGGCGGCCTGGGCCACCTGGCGGTGAAGTTCGCCCGCGCGCTCGGCGCGCATGTGGTGGCCTTCACCACCTCGCCGAAGAAGGCCGCCGAAGCGCAGCGCCTGGGCGCGCACGAGGTGGTGCTGTCCACCGACCCCGCACAGATGCAGGCGCAGGCCTTCCGTTTCGACTTCATCCTGGACACGGTCTCGCAGGCCTACCCGCTGGACCCGATGCTGCAGGCGCTGAAACTCGACGGCACCCTGTGCTCGCTGGGCCTGCCGGACACGCTGGACTTCACGCCGATGCTGCTGGCGATGGGCCGCCGCCGCATCGCCAGCTCCGGTTCCGGCGGCACCGCCGACACCCACGAGATGCTCGCGTTCTGCCAGCGGTACGGCATCGTCGCCGACGTGGAGGTGATCGCGATGGAGCAGATCAACGAGGCCTTCGCACGCCTGGAGAAAGGCGACGTGCACTACCGCTTCGTGATCGACATGGCGCGCTCGGCGCTGTAGCCGGGGTTTGAAAAATCCGGCGCGTTCCAGCCGCCACTCCCTCGTGACATGCATTGCATTCGCCCCTGCCTCGCTCGAGAAGTTAAGCTGGCAGCGACCAGGCAAAGCGCGCAATGACCCGCCACCACAATGACGCACCGCTACCGCCGCTACACCTTGTGCCTTGCGCTTTCGAGGACGCTCAACCGCGCAATCACGGAAGACGCGTGTATAGACGCCCTGTTTGAACTGGAAAGCGTGCATTTCCCTCTATTGGACCAACAGTTGCGTCATTGCTGGTGGCACAACGCTCACAACGGTGAGTCTGATAGCATCTCGACCTCAAGCGACGCAGCCCTGTTCATGGCGGCGTGCGACCGCAGTGGATTCCGGCGCGAACAGGCGTTGCGCGACTTCGAAGCCAGGCCTGGCCGCCTGGCAGTCGCAGCGGCACTGCTGCGTTGCGACGACTGGGTTCCGCAGGTCTAGGCTCAGGCCATCGCGCTGCTGCGATCCATCGTCGCCGGAAACAGTGGAAGCCTGTTCGAGTTCATCGACCTATTGTTGACGTTGCGCGAGCGCGAACGTTTTTCCGAACAGGCATGGGACCCGCTGATCGCTCCGCTCATGCAGCAGCCATCCAACCTGGATCACTGCTGGACCGCCACCGTCGCTTGCGTCCATCCGTGCCCAGGCGCTGCGACTGCATGTCGAACATGATGCTGCCGATGCCCATGCCGCGGTAGAAGCGGCGCTGTTCTCGGCGACGCATTCGCTTCGCAACGCCGCGATCCATCTCGCCAAGACACGCTATGGCGAAGCGCCGCTTCTTCGCTACCGTGCGGCGATCGATACCGAAGCGCCGTTCAATGCCGATGTCGCAGTGATTGCGCTCGCCGACCTGGCGACGGCAGAAGACGCAAATCGACTGCGCCCATGGATGCGGGCACGCAGGGCCGTGCTGCGGATATCGGCGCTCGATGGTTTGGCTCGCGCCAAACCCGAGGATCTGCGGTCACTGGTCAGTTCGGCATTGATGGATAGCGCGCCCAAGGTCGTCCGGCGAGCCGTGACCATTGCCCAACGCGAAATCGGGTTGAGCAGGGAAATGCTGCAGAACGCCTATTCGCAGGTCACCGCCCCTCCGATCAAACATACGCTGATCCGCGCGACGCACGAGCTGGACAAATGGAACGCGCTGGCCCTGTTGTTGCTATGGCATCACCCGCCCGACGATGCCATGGCCGAGGCCCTGGAGCTGGAGCTGAATCGATGGATCCGCGACGAGGCACGACGATTTACGCCATTGGGCGATGCCTTGCGCCATGAAATTCATCAGGCCCTGAAACGACAGCGCAGCGGTGACACTGGGATTCATTGGAGCCGTATCGAGTTCGCATTGAACTCGAGTTGATGGCGCAGCTTCGGCCAGGCACTGGTCGCGCTGGCGCAGCAGCATCGCCGCGAGGATCGCCTCCTTGCGCACGATGCACAAGTTGCCGCAACCACCGGCAGTGGCGCACGCCAGCGCGCCCGGTCGTCGCGCGAGGCACCTGCGCGGCGGCACGCGATCGCGCCCTGAGTTCGCGCGCCCGCGGCCAGCAGAATCGACCCCGGCAGCGCATCTGCGTACACTTCCGCGGCAATGAAACAAGCATCGTACGTGGCACTGCAAGCCACCTGGCCGCGGCAGGGCCGCCACATCCTGGCGCACTTCGACGCCGAATCGATCGTCGTCTACCAGGCGTACCGCCCGTCGATCGCGCAGTTCGCGGTCGCGCAGCAACGCTTCGGTGGAGAATTCAGCTACGAGCGGATGAGCTGGATCAAGCCGAACTTCCTGTGGATGATGTATCGCTCGGGGTGGGCGCAAAAGGAAGGACAGGAACGGATCCTGGCGGTGCGTCTGCCGCGAGCGTTCTTCGATGCGCTGTTGCGCGCGGCGGTTCCTTCCACGTTCGACCCGTCGCGCTTTTCCAGCCACGCCGAGTGGCAGGCCGCGATCCGCCATTCCGACGTACGCCTGCAATGGGATCCCGACCATGCGCCCGACGGCACCGCCCTGGAACGTCGCGCGCTGCAACTGGGCCTGCGCGGCGAGGCGCTGCGCCGCTACGGCGCGCAGCAGGCCATGGCGATCACCGACGTCACCGACTTCGTGCACGCACAGGCCGCCCATTTGCACCACGGCGAGGCGTCGCTGTGTGTGCCGCACGAACGGGTCTACCTGCCCGAAGCGACCGCCGCGCACGCCGTCGGCCTCGACCTCTGAGGCGGCGCCGATAGCGGCGGCGTACGCCCTGCGCGGCGCGCATGCACGCCAGCGTGGCGCTGCACGACCGCGCACCGCGCACGGCACGTGCGACCCGGCGTGCGCGGGCATACTGTCGGCCATCCCGACTGCCGCAGGAAACCGATGTCCTACGCCGCACTTCGCACCCTGCTCGCTCCCTTGGGCGAGCTACGCCCGCAACCGGTGTCCGACTGGCAGGGACCGATCCCGCTGCCGGCGACGCTCGCCGATTTCTACGCACAGGTGGGGCCGTGGGGCGAGACCTACCATGCGCACGTGGGCCCGACCGGCGTGTCGCTCGACATCGGCGGCAACCCGGTCGACATTCCGCCGCTGCACAAGCTCTGGCAACTGCAAGCCGGATACCGGTGGAATGCCGTCAGCGGCGAACGCCTTGCGGACTGGAGCGAGCAGTGGCTGGTGGTCGCCGACCAGGGTGCGGACCCCATCATTCTCGACGTCGCCAGCGACGAGGTGCTGTTCGCGTTTCACGGTGCCGGTGCGTGGCAACCGAAGCGGCTGGCGGCCAGCCTGGACAGCGCATTCGGCGGCCTGGCCACCATCGCCAACGCCATGGCGGAACTGGGCGACGACGCATTCGACGAGACCGACGAGTTGCGCGCAACGGCGCGCGCGGCGGTCGCCTCGTCCCTGGCGTCGTACCTGGGCAGCGCCGCGCAGGCTGCGCAGTTTCTGGATGCGTTGGAGTGGTACCAGGCTTGAACCTGCCCGACGCGGGCTGCTGCAAGACCGAGCCGCACATGCCGGTGACGGCAGCATCGTCGTGGCGTTTCCGGGCCAATCGCGCAGCATCCTGGGAACCACCTGACGCTGCAGCCGATCGTGCAGCGCATCGGCCACCTGGCGGTGAAGTTCGCCCGCGCGCTCGGCGCGCATGTGGTGGCCTTCACCACCTCGCCGAAGAAGGCCGCCGAAGCGCAGCGCCTGGGCGCGCACGAGGTGGTGCTGTCCACCGACCCCGCACAGATGCAGGCGCAGGCCTTCCGTTTCGACTTCATCCTGGACACGGTCTCGCAGGCCTACCCGCTGGACCCGATGCTGCAGGCGCTGAAACTCGACGGCACCCTGTGCTCGCTGGGCCTGCCGGACACGCTGGACTTCACGCCGATGCTGCTGGCGATGGGCCGCCGCCGCATCGCCAGCTCCGGTTCCGGCGGCACCGCCGACACCCACGAGATGCTCGCGTTCTGCCAGCGGCACGGCATCGTCGCCGACGTGGAAGTGATCGTGATGGAGCAGATCAACGAGGCCTTCGCACGCCTGGAGAAAGGCGACGCGCACTACCGCTTCGTGATCGACATGGCGCGCTCGGCGCTGTAGCCCAAGGCTGGCCGGCGGCGGCGCCGCGGTTCGGCAGCCCGCCGGCCGCGGATCGGCGCGTTCGCACCGGCACGCCGTGCATGCCGGCGGCCTCGCCCCAGGCGGGAATCCCGGGGGACCGCGACTGGCTTGACCGTCCCTGCCGCACAGGCGATGCTCGATGCATGACGCGGACGCACCGGCGCCGCCTCACCACAGGCGCAGCCTTCGCAGGCTGCGCCGCCGTCGCCGGCCACGTTCGAGGGGAGAACTAAGGATGTCCACCGACAAGCGCACAACCACCGCCGTCCTGTCCTGCGCCAGCAGCCTGTTCGCGCTGCTCGGCCTGTTCGCCGGCCCGATCTATTTCAGCGCCGCGTTCGTGTGCATCGCCATTCTGGCGATGCGCGGCGACACGCGATACGGCGCAGCGTTCGCTACCTGCGCGATCGTCTTCCTGCTCGCCGCCTTCGGCTACGGCATCGGCAAGGACCTGGCGCAGCGCGACAATCTGCGCAACGCGCAGGCCGTCGCCAGCGCCGGACAACGCTAGCGATCGCGGCGGTCCCGCAGGAGTCGACATCGATGCAAACGCTACCGATGGCGCTGATGCTGGCATTGGCTGGCTTGCCGCAGGAACAGCACGATCCAGGGCGTGCAATGCCTCCGCAACCATTGTCCTCCACGCCGTTGCACATTCCCGCCGATTTTTGCTTCGGCGCTTCCGATACGGACAAACGCTGCTCGGTCACGGTGGCGTTCGAGGTTCTCGACAGCGGCGCCGTCGGCAAGGTCGAGGTCGTCCGTTCATCCAGGGACCGTATCTGCGATCGGGCGGTGATGGAATCCGTCCGCAACCGCCGCTACCCGCCCGGCAAGCCGGTCGCTGTCGCCGAGGAAACGCTGCGCACCCAGCCTTGCAAGGCCGACGGGGTGAAGCGCTGAGGCCGCCTGCACTCGCCGCCCGCACAGGCAAGCGCAAGTCGATGGAATAGCCTGAAGACAGCATCCTCCCGCACTGCAACAAGCGCCCTTGCCCTGATCCGGTAAGGTTCCTGGCGGATCACTGGGGGAATGCAGATGTCACTACGCACCACGCGGCGCGGGCTGTTGCTCGGCGCCGGTTCGTTCGCATTGCTGTCGCAGGTGCCGATGGGGTTCGCGCTGCCGCGCGGCGCGGCGGCGAAGACCCCGGCCTTCATCGATGCGCTGATCGCGCGCATGACGGTGGAGGAGAAGGCCGGGCAGCTGACCCTGTCCGGCTCGGCGCAGCAGACCGACGCCGCCGCCGCGGCCAATCCGGTCAACGTGCGGCCCACCGCCGAGGGCCAGCTGGCCGCGGCGCGCGCCGGGCGCCTGACCGGCATCTTCAACGGCTCCAACGTGCGCTGGCACCAGCAGCTGCAACAGGCGGCGCTGCAGAGCCGGCTGCAGATCCCGCTGCTGTTCGCCGCCGACGTGATCCATGGCTTCACCACCGTGTTCCCGGTGCCGCTGGCCGAGGCCGCCAGCTTCGAGCCGGAGCTGGCGCAGCGCACCGCGCGCGCGGCGGCGCTGGAGGCCAGCGCGGTCGGCATCGACTGGACCTTCGCGCCGATGGTGGACATCGCCCGCGACGCGCGCTGGGGCCGCGGCGTGGAGGGCAGCGGCGAGGACGTGCTGCTCGGCCGCCGCTTCGCCCAGGCGCGGGTGCGCGGCTTCCAGGGCGAGGGCATCGGCCACGCCGACGCGCTGGCCGCCTGCCCCAAGCACTTCGCCGCCTACGGCGCAGCCGAGGCCGGGCTGGACTACAACACCGTCGACATCTCCGAGCGCACCCTGCGCGAGGTGTACTTCCCGCCGTTCCAGGCCGCGTTCGACGCCGGCGCGGTGACCACGATGGCCGCGTTCAACGAGATCGCCGGCATTCCGGCCACCGCGAACACCTGGCTGCTGAGCGAGGTGCTGCGCGGCGAATGGAACTACCGCGGGCTGGTCGTCTCCGACTACACCGGCGACCAGGAACTGATCGCGCACGGTTTCGCCCGCGATGCGCGCGACGCGGCGCGGCTGGCGTTCCTGGCCGGGGTGGACATCAGCATGCAGAGCGCGCTGTACCTGCAGCACCTGCCGGGCCTGGTCGCCGACGGCGCGGTGACGATGGCGCAACTCGACGCGTCGGTGCGCCGCGTGCTGCAGTTCAAGGCCGAACTCGGCCTGTTCGACGATCCGTTCCTGCGCATCGTGCCCGAGCGCGCGCAGGCGCGGCAGCGGCGTCCGGAGACGCTGGCGCTGGCGCGCGAGGCGGCGCGCAAGTCGGTGGTGCTGCTGAAGAACGAGGGCGAGCTGCTGCCGCTCAAGCGCCGTGGCCAGCGCATCGCGCTGATCGGGCCGATGGCCGCCAACTGGGTGGACAGCGCCGGGCCGTGGACGCTGTTCGGCGGCGACGACAGCGGCAACGACCTGGCCACCGCGCTGCGCGCGCAACTGGCCGACCCGCACGCGCTGCAGGTGGTGGAAGGCTGCGCGTTCGAACACAGCCTGCCCGGCGGCGTGCAGGCCGCGGTCGCCGCCGCGGTCGGCGCCGACGTGGCGGTGCTGGCGATCGGCGAGCCGCTGCGCTATTCCGGCGAAGCGCAGTCGCGCACCGAGATCGTCATTCCGCCGGCGCAGCAATCGCTGCTGGCCGCGGTGGCGGCGACCGGCACGCCGGTGGTGGTGGTGCTCGGCAACGGCCGCGCGCTGGTGCTCGACGGCGCGGTGCTGGAAGCGCCGGCGATCCTGGTGAGCTGGTTCCTGGGCTCGGCCTCCGGCGCGGCGCTGGCCGACATCCTGTTCGGCACGCACGGTCCGTCCGGGCGCCTGCCGGTGAGTTTCCCGCACGAAGCCGGGCAAGTGCCGTACAGCTACGCGCACAAGCCCAGCGGCCGCCCCGACCCGCGTCCGGACGCGCTGCAGCCGTACAAGACCCACTACCGCACCGTGCCCAACGCCGCGCTGTTCCCGTTCGGCCACGGCCTGACCTACGGCCGCATCGAATACGGCGAACTGGCGCTGAGCGATGCGCGGCTCGCCCCCGGCGGCACGCTGCGGATCAGCGCGCGCATCCACAACCGCGGCACCCGCGATGCGGAGGAAGTGGTGCAGCTGTACGTGCGCGACCGCAGCGCCAGCGTCACCCGCCCTGTGCGCGAACTGAAGGATTTCCGCAAGATCGCGGTGGTGGCCGGTGGCAGCGTCGGCGTGGAGTTCGTGCTGCGCCGCGAGGATCTGCTGTTCGTCGGGCAGGCACTGAAACCCACCGTGGAACCAGGCGTGTTCGACCTGTGGGTGGCGCCGTCGGCCGAAGCCGCGGGCGTGTCCGCGAGTTTCGAACTGGTGGGCTGAGAAGCGGGAGCATTTCGCGACAGTGAACCCTGTAGGAGCTGCTTCAGCCGCGACGGGTCTTACTGAAGGTGCCTGTCGCGGCTGAAGCCGCTCCTACAAAGTTCAACAGCTGAGTTGAAGCACACGCCAGCCCTGCAGCGCCTGCGCAAAGAACTGCGCAGTGCAGCTGCCGCCATGCGCTCCAACCACCATCGGTTGCGCATGTCGGCGCCCGTTGCATTGGCGATGCGATGTGCTTGCGGAAGCCATCCGAGGCAGACAAGCAGTGTGGGAGCGAAGTCGCTCCCACAAGATTCACCGCCCCCAACCAAATCAGAGAAGGCGCGCTAGCCCTTCATCGCCTCCGCCAGGAACGGCGCCGTGCGGCTGGCGGCATGCCGCGCCACCGCCTGCGGCACGCCGGCGGCGACCACCGCGCCGCCTTCGTCGCCGGCGCCAGGCCCCATGTCGATGATCCAGTCGCTGGCCGCGGCCACGCGCATGTCGTGCTCCACCGCCACCACCGTATTGCCCGCCTCCACCAGCCCGTGCAGCTGGCGCAACAGCGTGTCCACGTCGGCCGGGTGCAGGCCGGTGGTCGGTTCGTCGAGCACGTAGACGGTGTCGCGGCGCTGCGCACGTTGCAGTTCGGTGGCCAGCTTGATGCGCTGCGCCTCGCCGCCGGACAGTTCGGTGGCCGGCTGGCCCAGCCGCAGATAGCCCAGCCCGACCTCGCCCAGCACCTGCAGCGGCCGTGCGATCGCCGCATCGTCGGCGAAGAAGTCCGCCGCCTGCGCCACGGTCATGCGCAGCACCTGCGCGATGTTGTGGCCGCGCAGTTCGATCTCCAGCGTCTTGGCGTTGTAGCGCGCGCCATGGCAGGTAGGGCACGGCGCATAGACGCTGGGCATGAACAGCAGTTCCACGAACACCGCGCCCTCGCCTTCGCAGGTCTCGCAACGGCCCTTGGCGACATTGAACGAGAAGCGGCCGGCATCGTATTTTCGCTTGCGCGCGGCCGGCGTGGCTGCGAAGCGCTTGCGCACGTGGTCGAACAGGCCGGTATAGGTCGCCAGGTTGGAACGCGGGGTGCGGCCGATCGGTTTCTGGTCCACCTGCACCAGGCGCCGCACATGCTGCAGGCCATCGGCGATGCGCCCGTCGGTCGCGGCTTGCGTACCGCGTTCCAGCGGATCCACGCCTTCTTCCGGATCGACAGGCTCCTGGCCAAGATGCGCGCCGAGCAGTTCCACCAGCGCCTGGCTGACCAGCGACGACTTGCCCGAGCCGGACACGCCGGTGACCGTGGTGAACACGCCCAGCGGGATATCCACGTCCAGCGCGGCGACGTTGTTGCGGCTGATCCCGCGCAGTTGCAGCCACGCGCCCGGCGCGCGCGGCGCATGCGCGATCGGCACCTGCTCGGCGAACAGGTAGCGGCGCGTGGACGAGGCCGCGACCTGCGCCAGTCCCGCCGGCGGCCCGCTGTACAGCACCTGCCCGCCCTGCTCGCCCGCGCCGGGGCCGACATCGACGATCCAGTCGGCATGGCGGATCACGTCGATCTCGTGCTCGACCACGAACAGCGAATTGCCAGCGGCCTTGAGCTGATCCAGCGCCGCCAGCAGCGCCTGCGCATCGGCCGGATGCAGGCCGGCGGACGGCTCGTCCATCACGTAGACCACGCCGAACAGCTGCGAGCGGATCTGCGTGGCCAGGCGCAGCCGCTGCAGTTCGCCGGGCGACAGCGTCGGCGTGCTGCGTTCCAGGGTGAGATAGCCCAGGCCCAGCTCCTGCAGGATCTGGATCCGCGCCAGCAGGTCCTGGGCGATGCGCTGCGCGGCGATGGCCTGCTCGGGATGGCGCTTGGCGTCGCGGGTGCGTCCTTCTGCAGCAGGACGCAACAGTTCGGCCACCTGCGTGAGCGGACGCTGCGACAGCGCGCCGATGTCGAGTCCGGCGAAGGTCACCGACAGCGCCTCGCGGCGCAGGCGCTTGCCGTCGCAGGTCGGGCACGGCGTGCTCAGCAGGTACTGCGACACGCGCTTCTTGATCAACGCGCTCTGCGTGCTGGCGAAGGTGTGCAGCACGTAGCGGCGCGCGCTGCTGAAGGTGCCCATGTACGCCGGTTCCTGCTTGCGCCGCAGCGCGCGCTGGGTCTCGGCGAGAGTGAAGCCCGGATACACCGGCACGGTCGGCTGCTCGTCGGTGAACAGGATCCAGTCGCGGGTCTTCTTCGGCAGCTTGGCCCACGGCACATCGACGTCGTGGCCGAGCGTGGTGAGGATGTCGCGCAGGTTCTGCCCGTGCCAGGCCGGCGGCCACGCGGCGACGGCGCGCTCGCGGATGCTCAGCGAGCGGTCCGGCACCATCGACGCCTCGGTGGCGTCGTAGATGCGGCCCAGGCCGTGGCAGGTCGGGCAGGCGCCGGCCGGCGTGTTCGGCGAGAAGCCGTCGGCGTAGATGATGGCCTGCCCCGGCGGATAGTCGCCGGCACGCGAATACAGCATGCGCAGCGAATTGGAGATGGTGGTGACGCTGCCCACCGACGAGCGCGTGCTCGGCGCACCGCGATGCTGCTGCAGCGCCACCGCCGGCGGCAGGCCTTCGATGGCATCCACGTCCGGCACCCCGGCCTGGTCGATCAGGCGCCGCGCATACGGCGAGATCGAATCCAGGTAGCGGCGCTGCGCCTCGGCGAACAGCGTGCCGAACGCCAGCGAGGACTTGCCGGAGCCGGACACGCCGGTGAACACCACCAGCGCATCGCGCGGCAGTTGCACGTCCACGTCCTTGAGATTGTGCTCGCGGGCGCCACGGACATGGACGAAGCCGGAGGCGGTGGAAACAGGCGGTTTTGGCATTGGCTGGAAGAAACGTCTGCGAGAACGCGGACAAGCTTAGCGGGTCGGTTGGATGTGCCGTGTATGGGGCCGGCGCGGTGGATGCGGCGTCGCATCCGACATGATGCCCACCTGCCAATCGAGCCCCTCCTGCAGGAGGGGCTTCGGCCCCGACTATCCGCAGCCGTCAAATGCACCACTTCGTTCGTCGCGACTGAAGTCGCTCCCACAGAAGACTTGCGGCGCGCCGGCTGGGTGCACTGCAGGAGGGGCTTCAGCCCCGACCGGGATCTATCGGCACTCCACGCTGCCTGTCGCGGCTGAAGCCGCTCCTACAGGAGGCTTGTGGCAAGCTGGCTGGGTCCACTGCGAGAGGGGTTTCGGTGCCGACGCTGTCCGCCGCCATCGCGTGCACCGCTTCGTTCGTCGCGACTGAAGTCGCTCCCACAGGGACTTGCGGCGCGCCGGCTGGGTGCACTGTGGGAGGGGCTTCAGCCCCGAACGGATCTATCGGCACTCCACGCTGCCTGTCGCGGCTGAAGCCTCTCCTACAGGAGGCTTGCGGCGCGCTGGCTGGGTCCACTGTGAGAGGGACTTCAGTCCCGACGCTGTCCGCAGCCATCGAGTGCAGCGCTTCGCTCGTCGCGACTGAAGTCGCTCCACAAGGACTTGCGGTGAGCCGGCTGGGTGCACTGTGGGAGGGACTTCAGTCCCGACGCTGTCCGCAGCCGCCGAGTGTCCCGCTCCGCTCGTCGCGACTGAAGTCGCTCCCACAGTGACTTGCGGTGAGCAGGCTGGGTGCACTGTAGGAGGGGCTTCAGCCCCGACCGGGATTTGTCGACACCCATGCTGCCCGTCGCGGCTGAAGCCGCTCCTACAGGCGCTTGCGGCGAACTGGATGGGGCACTGTGGGAGGGGCTTCAGCCCCGACACTATCCGCAGCCGCCAGCCCCACCATTACACGTAACGCGGGATCGGCCCCAGCTGCGGCGTCTGGTCCGGCAGCTCCACTTCGGTCTCGTCCACGTAGCACCAGCCCCAGCCCTCGGGCGGGTCGTAGCCTTCGATGATCGGGTGCGCGGTCTGGTGGAAATGCCTGGTGGCGTGGCGATTGGGCGAATCGTCGCAACAGCCGACATGGCCGCAGCTGCGGCACAGGCGCAAATGCACCCAGGGGCTGCCGATCTTCAGGCATTCCTCGCAGCCGCGCGCGCTCGGCACGACCTCGGCGATGGTGGAAAGGTGGGAACAACGCGCACTCATGAGCTGGCCCTCTCGATAGGGGCGGGCGCACTGCGCCGCGCCAGGAACTGGTGGATCTGCGCGACCACCGCGGCGCCTTCGCCGACCGCCGCGGCCACGCGCTTGACCGAACCGGCGCGCACGTCGCCGATCGCGAACACGCCCGGCCGGTCGGTCTCCAGCGGCAGCGCCGGCACCTGGCCGAGTTCCGCCTCGGCGCCGGTGACGACGAAGCCGGCATGGTCCAGCCGCACACAGCCATCGACCCAGGCGCTGTTGGGATCGGCGCCGACGAACAGGAACAGGTGATGCAGATCGCAGCGATGGGTGGCACCCGTGGCGCGGTCGCGGAACTCCGCGCTCGCCAGGCGCTGCGTGTCATCGCCCTGCAGCGACACCACTTCGGTGCCGGTATGCAGCTCGACGTTGGGCAACGCGGCGATGCGCTCGATCAGGTAGCGCGACATCGACGCCTCCAGCCCCGTGCCGCGCACGATCAGGTGCAGGCGCTTCACCTTCGGCGCCAGGAACACCACCGCCTGGCCCGCGGAATTGCCGCCGCCGACCAGTGCCACCTCCTCGCCTTCGCACAGCCGCGCCTCCACCGGCGAGGCCCAGTACGACACGCCATTGCCTTCGAACGCGGCCAGGTTGGCGATGTCCGGACGCCGGTAGCGCGCGCCCGAGGCGATCACCACGGTGCGCGCCTGCACGCGCAGGCCGTCGCGCATCTGCAACTGCAACGGCGCGGCGCTGCAGTCCTCGGCGGTGGCCGCGTCGCAATGCAGTTGCGCCACTTCCAGCGGCAGCGCCAGCTCGGCGCCGAACTTCAGCGCCTGGTTGTAGGCGCGCCCGGCCAGGGCCTGGCCGGAAATGCCGGTGGGAAAACCCAGGTAGTTCTCGATGCGCGCCGACGCGCCGGCCTGGCCGCCGATCGCGCGCTGGTCCAGCACCAGCACCGACAGCCCTTCGGACGCGGCGTACACCGCGGTCGCCAGGCCGGCCGGCCCGGCACCGACGATCGCCACGTCGTAGCGCTTGTGCGGATCCAGCTCCGGGGTCATGCCCAGGCAATGCGCAGCCTCGGCATCGCTGGGGCGGCGCAGCACGGTGCCGCTGGGGCAGACCATCAGCGGCAGTTCGTCGGGATGGATGCCCAGGCGTTCGACCAGCGCACGGCCCTCGTCGTCGTTGGCCGCATCCAGGAAGGTGTTGGGATAGCCGTTGCGGGTCAGGAAGCCCTGCAGCCGCGTCAGCCGTGCCTCGCCTGGCGCGCCGATCAGCACCGAGCCGGCGGTGTCGCCTTCGATCAGTCCGACCCGGCGCAGGATCAAGGCACGCATCACGATCTCGCCGACGTCGGCCGAACTGATCATCAGCGAACGCAGGTGCGCCGCATCGAACGGCACCGCCACGCAGCCCTCGGCCCCGGCACGGCCGCCGGCCAGCGACGCGCGCCCTGCCAACTGGCTGACCTCGCCGCTGAACTGCCCCGCGGTGTGCTCGGTGACCGGCTTCTCGTGGCCCAGCCCGTCGCGGCGCACCACCGCGATCGAGCCCTGCAGCACCAGCCATACCGGCGCCGGATGATCGCCGACGGCGAACACCTCCTCGCCCGGCGCGAACGTGCGCGGCGCACCGCTGGCGAAGCGGCGCGCGGTCTCCACCTGCGCCGGCTCGAGCACCGGGAACATCTGATGGCGACGGGTATCGGCCAGGCTCATCGGCATCCTTGTGGGCAGCGGGCGACAGGGCACAGCATGCGGTGCGTGGGCGCCGCGGGCAATCACCCATTCTGGGAGGCGGCGCGTGCGCGGCAGCGGTGCGGCCACGTTGTCGCAAAGGCCAACGGACGCGCCTCGCGCACCGGGCCGGCCAAGCACTTCGCGCCCGTACCCTCACCCCAACCCCTCTCCCGAGGGGAGAGGGGCTTTGGCGCCGCGGTTGTTCGCTTCTCCCTGCGGGGCCATGGCCCGTTTTCGAGGAAAGGTGGCCCGCAGGGCCGGATGAGGGGGACGAAGCCTCGCAAACAGCGATCGCGGCCTTGCGTCGCGTCGCAGCAGCGCCATCGTGCGACCAGTACGCGCGGGTATGGCCTGCGTGCGCGCCGGCTGCCGCGATGGCAGCCCTTGTGTTCGATCCGCAACCCCCCATCCAGTTCGTGCCGCGCCGTCTTCGGCGTCCGTCCGGCCCCTGTCGCCCTCAAGGAAACCGCCCATGTCCGTCTCGATGTACCGCCTTTCCGTCCCGGTGTTCCTGCGCGGCCTGGACGTGTTGCAACACTACGTGGACCTGGCCGAGCGCCATGCGCAGGACCAGGGCCTGGATCCGCAGTCGCTGGTCGACGCGCGCCTGGCGCCGGACATGTTCGGCTTCGCCGGGCAGATCCAGCGCGCCTCGGACGTCGCGAAGAACGCCATCGGCCGCCTCAGCGACATCGTGCCGCCGCGCATGACCGACGACGAAACCACCCTGGCGCAGCTGCGCGAGCGCATCGCCGCCACCCAGCGTTTCCTGCACAGCGTGGACGCCAGCGTCCTGGACGGCGCACAGGACCGCGCGGTATCACTGAATGCCGGCAAATTGAAAGCCGACTTCAACGGCAGCGACTACCTGCTGACCTTCGCCCTGCCGAACTTCTTCTTCCACGTGGCCACCGCGCACGCGATCCTGCGCCAGCAAGGCGTGGCGGTGGGCAAGCTCGACTACCTGGGACCGTTCGACACGGTAGAAACCGAGGCCGCTTAACGCCCCTCTCCCACCGGGAGAGGGGTTGGGGTGAGGGTAAGGCGCGAAGCGACTCGCGGAGTTTGGGTGCACGAGGCTGCGCCCGTACCCTCATCCGCCCCTGCGGGGCACTTCCCCCCAAAAAGGGGGCCATGGTCCCGAGGGGAGAAGGCAAAGCCTTAGCCCCTCTCCCACCGGGAGAGGGGTTGGGGTGAGGGTCCGGCGCGAAAGCGACTCGCTGATTCAAAGCGCACGAAGCTTCGCCCGCACAAGCAGCATCTAGGCCACCGACGGCACCGCGAGCCCACCCGCACCCGCATCGCCCGCAACGAACGCCACGCCCGCCAACGCATGCATCCTCGTCACCGCCGCCGCGAACGGACGCAACACCGCGACGCCACGCGCAGCGAACACCGCGTGCAGCGCCGCGTAGTACCACAACGTCCCCTCGCGGCCAGCAGTGAAACGCTCGAACACCTCCACACCCACGTCCAGATCCTCAAGATCCGCGACGATGCTGCGCGCGTTGTACAGCTTGTCGCAGGCCGAGACCAGCAGCACCGCATCCGGCGCCTCGCCCAGGTGCGCCAGATACGCCTGCTTGCGGATGCGCCAGTCGCGGCGCCGGGCCGGCACGTCCTCGTGGCCCGCCTTGCGCTCGGCGCTGGCGTCGGTGCAGCCCATCACGATCGCCGCCACCGCATCGCCGAACTGCGCGCGGATCACCGCCTCGTGGCCGGCGCCGCAGTCCTCGATCACGTCGTGCAGCAACGCGGCGATCGCCTGGTCCTCGTTGCCCCCCGCCTCCAGCACCAGCGTCGAGACTCCCAGCACATGGCTGAAGTACGGCACCGTGCCGCCCTTGCGGAACTGGCCGGCGTGGGCGATGCGCGCGTAATCCACGGCGCGCGCGTAAAGTTCGGTAAGAGCGGTCATGCGGCCTTCCTGACGGGGCAGAACCGCATTATCGCGGAATCCGCGTGCCAGGATCGCGCCGTTCATGTCTCCGGCGCCGGCCGCACCCGGAACACCACGCTCATCCGCGGCGCCACCGGCCGGGCGGTCTTGGGGATGCCGTGTTCGTGGGTCAGCTGCGACGCATGACTCATCACCAGCAGGCTGCCGGGCAGCAGATCCACCCCGATGCTCCTGCGCTCGCCGGCCTTGGCGCGGATGTTCATGCGTCGCGCAGCGCCCAGCGACACCAACGCGATCGGATGCGGCGCGACCAGCGTATGCAGCTTGTCGTGGTGCATCGCCACGCTGTCGCGGCCATCGCGGTACAGGTTCAGGCCCACCGCCGTGTACGGTGCCGGCACGCGCGCCTGCACCGCCGCATGCAACGCGCGCAACGGCAACGCCTCGGGCAAGGCCGACAGCGGGTACGCCGCCACCAGCCGCGGCACATCCACCACCCGGTCGTACATCGGCCGGCGCAGGTGCTGCCATTGCGCGCCGTCGCGCAACGCCGCGAACCACGCCTGCGCCAGCTCCGGATCGAGCAGCCGCGGCCAATAGCGGATGCCGCCCTCGGCATCGTGCACCAGATGGTGCGGGGCGTCGTCGGGCTGGGCGAACAGATCCATGGGCGAAAGATGGGGATGCGGCGGAAGAAGCGCCATCCCAGCATCTGAACGGATCAGCGGCTGCGACGCGGGGTGCGGAGCGCGACCCAGCGATGGAAATTCTTACTTTTCACCCGCGCCGCGTTAACGTCGCGCTTGGGAGCATGCAGAATGTCCCTCCCTCCACAGCACAGGCGAACCACACGCATGACGGCAGCGCGCAGGACGACGACCCCTCTCTCGACGGCAGACACCGCGCCCCATGGCGGCGCGAACCACGACGCGTCCGGCTACACCGCCAAGGCGCCAGCGGAAACGGCGCACGTACGCAGCGGAGCGAGCAACGTATACCAGCACCCCTTGTCCGCAGGCGGCGCGGATGGCGAGCAGCGCGCCCGCGCGCAACGCAAGCAGCTGGCGACCGGCATCGTCGCGGTCGGCAGCATCGCCGCCATCGCCACGTTGGCGTTGATCGCCTGGCGGCGCGCGCGGCGCTGACCGCCCGACGACAAACGCGCCTTCGCTTCCCGCGACGCAGGCGAGGGCGTCTCGCCGCCTCGTCGCTTGCAGCTGGTGGAAGCGCCATAGAGGCTATAGGGCGGCTGCCTGCATGACGGATGGAGCGAAGCAGCCGGCCATGCGGCCGTACCCCGCAACGCACCCGCTCGCTAGCGCGCCATCGACACCGTGAACTGCCTGGAGGCGTCCACCTGCTCGCGCGGCAGCGGCCGGATCCGCACCAGTCCGTAGCGGCAGACGTCCAGATCCTGGTAGACCAGGCTGCGCCCGTCGTCGAACGCAAAGCGCAGGTCGTAGCGGCAGCCCTCGCCGTGGACGCCGACGGTAGCCGAGTCGCCGCCACCGCGCAGCGGATCCAGCGGCACCTCCCGGAACGACCCGCTGCCGGTGTCGGCGACCGTCAGCGCAGTCACGCTGTCGTGCGCGCGGTTGACCAGCATGACGTAGTGCGTGCGGATTTGGTCCTGCGCATGGGCGGTGGCCGCTGCGGCGAGCAGCACGCTGGCGAGGCAGGCGGTGCGGAATGGAGGCATGGCGGGAATCTCCGGCAGGAAGGGATACCGCCCCGCAGCGGCGGCGGTGCGCATATCTGGCGCGCGCGCCCTGCCCCGCGCCCAGCGATCCGGGACGAATCGTCGTGCCCGCGTGACCAATCGTCGCCATCGGCCGCCGCGCTTCTCAGCGCACACGACCGCGCTTAGGATCGGCGCATCCCGTCCGAGCATCGCCCGATGAAGATCCGCCTGGGTTCCACGGAAATCGGCCTGATCCGATACCTGACCCTGTGGACGGCCGTGGTCGTGGCCTTCGCCGTGCAGGGCTATGTGTACGACGTGTTCAACAGCGGCGACCACCGCTGGGCGATCAGCGACTACCTGCGCTGGTCGATGATCCAGTGGTACACCTGGGCTGCGCTGGCCCCGCTCGTGTTCCAGCTGGGCGAGCGCTTCCCGATCGTCACGCCGTTGCAGCTGCGCTTGCTGGGGCGGCAACTGCTCGCCAGCGGCGGTGTCACCGCGCTGGCGATGCTCATCGGCGCCATCGTCTCGCCAGGCGCGTTCTCCGATCAGCTCGGGCAGTTCATCGGCAAGCACTTCGCGATCGGCCTGCTCACCTACTGGGGCCTGCTGGCGATCCAGCAGGCGCTGCACTACCGCAGCGAGAGCGACCGCCGCGAACTGGAAGCCGGGCGCCTGGCCACGGAGCTGGCGCAATCGCGGCTGCAGGCGCTGAAGACCCAACTGCAACCGCATTTCCTGTTCAACACCCTGCACGCCATCGTGACCCTGCTCGACGAGGACGTCGCCTCGGCCGAGGACATGCTGCTGCGCCTGAGCGAACTGCTGCGCGCGCTGCTGGAGGAATTCGACGGCCAGGAAATCACCCTGCGCCACGAACTCACCCTGCTCGACCTGTACCTGGGCATCCAGCGCAAGCGCTTCGGCGACCGCCTGACCACGCGCCTGTACATCGACCCGGCCACCCTGGACTGCGCGGTGCCGAGCCTGCTGCTGCAGCCGATCGTGGAGAACGCCATCCAGCACGGCATCGGCCGCCACGCCGGCGCCGACTGCGTGGAGATCGAGAGCCGGCGCGAGGACGGCCAACTGCGCATCGAAGTGCGCAACCGCAGCAGCACCCTGGGCAACCGCAGCGACGCCGCCGGCCATGGCATCGGCCTGTCGAACACGCGGCTGCGGCTGCAGGAACTGTACGGCGCGCACGCCGAGATCCGCCTGGACATGCTCTGGCCGCAAGGCGTGGCGTGCCGCATCCGCATGCCGTTCCGCGAACTGGAGGATGCCGAAGGCGCGCCGGAGCACGTGCCCGCATGACCATCACCGCGCTGGTCATCGACGACGAACCGATCGCCCGCCACGCCATCGTGCGCCTGCTGCGCGAACACGCCGACATCGCCCTGCTCGGCGAATGCGGCGACGGCGCCGCCGCGGTGGCCGCGATCCGCGACCACTCGCCGGACCTGGTGTTCCTCGACATCCAGATGCCGGAAATGACCGGCATGGACGTGGTCGCGCAGATCGGCGCCGAGCGCATGCCCGCCACCGTGTTCGTCACCGCCTACGAGCAGTACGCCGTGCGCGCCTTCGAAGCCAACGCGCTGGACTACCTGGTCAAGCCCTTCAGCCGCGAACGCTTCGCCGCCACCCTGCAACGCGCCAAGGCGCGGCTGGGCGGCGCCGGCAACAACCCCGCCCACCTCCTGCAGGCGCTGGACGCATTGCGCCAGCGCGACGCCTACCTGCAGCGCATCGCCGTGCGCGTGGACGAACACGTGGCGTTCGTCGCCGTGGACGACATCGTCTGGATCAAGGCCAACCGCAACACCGTGCAACTCCACGTGGCCGGCGCCGTGCACGAACTGCGCGAGACCATGGCCGCCCTCGGCGCGCGCCTGGACCCGCGCCACTTCGCCCGCGTGCACCGCTCCGCGATCATCAACGTGCGCCGGGTCAAGGCCATCCACCCCTGGTTCAACGGCCACCACGTGGTGACCATGGACAACGGTCAGCAGTTGCGCATGAGCCGGTACCAGCATGAGGTGTTCCTGCGGTTGGTGACCAATGGCGGAGGGGAATGAGGCGGGCGCGGCGGCCGTAAGGGCAGGACCTCGGCCTAGCTCCGCAAGGCGCTCCAACGCACACCGTCCGGCACCGGCTCGCGGCGGCCCAGGCACCGAATCGACAGGCGCAGCCGGCGCATTTACAGTGGGCACATCGCCTCGCCGCAGCACCGCAGTGCGACACGCCGGGCCACACAAGGAGAAGCACATGAAGCCGTGGCTCGTCGCCGCCCAGATCGCCGGCCTTTTGTTCGTCGCAGGAGCATGCAGCATGTCCGCCGCCGCAAAAAAGACCCCGATGGCCTCCGATGTCCTGGCGGTGCCAGCGGACCTGCCGACCCAGCGCCTGTTCGACTGCGCCGAGACCAGCATCACCAAGTTGTCCGAGACCAGCAGTTCCTGGCCCAAGGTCACGCGCAAGGACGACGCCAAGGGCGTGCTGGAATCGGGCAACTTCGAAGAAGAGAACCGCAGCGGCTTCCGCATGCGCATCGAGCGCGCGCAGGGCGCCGGCCAGGCCAGGATCACCCTCAAGGGCGCCGGCGCCTACTTCGTGGATCTCGGCGTGGAACAGGCGATGAAAGACCTCAAGGCCTCGCTGGACAGTTGCGTCGCCACCCAACCGCACTAACCCCGATCACCAAGGAAGGAGACAGACATGCCCGATTATTCGATTGAAGCACGCTCGCTCGGCGTCGCCGGCGTGGCCGGCCACGACTACTGGGTACTGCGCGACGAGCACGGCAAGGCCCTGGCCGAACTGCACGGCCTGGCCACGGACCGGCAGACCGGCGAAGCCATCCCGATCGGCACCGACGAAAGCAAACACTCGTTACGCGCCTGGCACTACCCGCACGATGCCGGCTACGCCAGCTCCATCGGCGCCAAGGTTGACAGCACCAGCTACATCCAGGAGGGCCAACCTTCGCGCACCGTCCTCACCGGCGACAAGGACCAGATCCTGGCGCGCTGGAACACCGCGGTCAGCGCCGTCCCCGAACTCAACGCGCAGGACATGAACTACCCAAACTACGGCTTCAAGGTCTTCGGCGAGACCGTCAACAGCAACTCCGCCTACCGCACCTTCGGCGAATTGATGGACGTGCCGGTCAACGACTTCCCCGGCCGGCTCGAGCCGGGTATCGACAACCGCATGCTGTCGCAGGAACGCACCGAAGCACTGCGCTACCGCGAGCAACCGGACCAGGACCGGCAGCGTGCGCCCGCACCGGCCGACGCCCCTGCGCGCCAGGGATCCCAGGACCCCGCCATGCTGCAGCAGATCCGCGGCAAGGTCGAAGGCCTCAATGGTCCCGGCCAGTTGGACCCGGCCGACAACGACCGCGTCAGCGCCAGCCTGTACGCGCTGGCCAAGCAACACAACTTCAGCAGCGTCGACCAGATCGCCCTCAGCGAGAAGACCAGGACCGCCCCGGCCGGCGAGAACATCTTCATCGTGCAAGGCGCCTCCGACGATCCGGCCAAGCTGCGCGCGCACATGCCCACCGCGGAAGCGGCGCAGACCCCGGTCGAGCAGTCGTTCGACAAGGCGCAAGCGCAGCAACCCAACCCGCAGGTGCAGGAGCGCGGGCAGCAGCAAGTGCAGAACCAGGTCCAGGCGCAGGAAGCGCAGCAGCGGCCGATGGTGCAGGCGTTGTAGCACTGCTGCTTGCAGTGGCCGGCCACCTCAGCAACAGGTGGCCGCATATCGCCTGCTAGCCCCGACAGAACGCCTGTTCGCAAACAGGCAATCGATCACTTGGACGGTTGCGTGGCCGGTGTAACTGCTTCCTTCTTGGTTGCCTCGACCCTGCTCCAACTCAGCATCTGGCTCGCGGGAATCAGAAAGCGCGGCTTGTGCTCGTCACTGAGTCCGCCAGGCGGCGTCACGTAGAAATCCGACCTCAACCGGGTCAACACAAAGCCTTCTGCCAGAGCTCACCAAACCACGCCATGCCGCAACAGATCCGCAGCAACAGCTAAGGCGCGCCTGACAACAGGTGTGAACATGGATCAGTTCCACGACTCGCAAAAAAGGAGTAAACAGCGTGAAAAGCAGCTCCAGTCTTCTACTGGCCTTGGTGCTCGTTCTCTCGCCAGCCTTTTACGCAAACACTAGCCAGGCAGCCCACGAAGTTCAAGGAAGCAACATGACCGCTAACACTGCGGTGACTCCGGCTGATCTGGGGCATCGCTTTCTAGCGATGATCAATAACGTCGACAGCTTCGACGACCTATCAGCGAATTCAGTGCAGCGCCTCCTGGGAGTTCCGCTCACCACGAATGGGGAAAACAGCTCCGGCTTTTACGTCTTGAAACCCCCTAACGCCCATTGGGAATATAGCCTAACTTACAACTTCGACAAAAAGTTCCGCAGGTATTCCAATGTAAAACTGGAAATGCTCGAATCAGAAACCGCAAGTGAAGCAACCCCACCTCCCTGCGACCTTATACTGAAAGAGTACGATGCATCGCTAAAGGAGTCAGGATTCAAACCCGAACCGACGTCATACAACGAATTCGCCTGGGCACTCGCCTTCTATTATTCGCGCAACGGCATCTATGTCCAGGTCGTCCCGCAGAACAAGGCATTGAAATCCGCCGAAAGCGCAGATAAAAGTTGCATCGAAGAGATCAGCATCCACGATGCCTAGGGATGACGAGGATGTCGGCTGCCAATGTACCTCCATTGGCGGAGGCCTCCACTGACAGTCAACGCCGACAGCCCCATCCCGCAGCAGATCCGTAGCAAGGCCGAAGGACCGACTGGACAGCCGGCCATTCGACCGGTTCGTGGCCTTGGTCTACGACAACAACCTGGCAGCGCAGTACCATGTTGTCACCTTTACTTCGGCCGCGCGCCCCCTGGACGCGTTGCCCATCAAGCTTGGCGTTCACCAAGAGGCTGAAGCATGAAGATCGAATTCGGCATGGAATGCGTCCACTTTCGCGGTGGCGCCAAGAAGGAGCACGCGACGTGACAAGAATTTCAAATATCCTACTAGCGTTAGCGCTCACCACCTCTTCAACCTCCTGTGCAACCACTGGTATGGCAGCCGATGAAAGCCAAGGAAGAAACATGAACCAGCACACCGAAATGAGCCCGAACGAATTGGGGCGTCGCTTTCTAGCAATGATAAAGGAAGCAAAGAGCTTTAAGGACCTATCGGCAAATGCCGTGCAACGCTCAATAGGAAAGCCGTTCGATCCGAACGGGACCGAGGAAAATGGATTCTATACGCTCAACTTGCCGGGAGGCGACTGGCAATATAGCGTGATCTACAATTTCGATGAAAAATTCTCTGAGTATTCCAACGTCTCGCTCAAACTAATTGAATCGAGAAATTCAGAAAATCCTCCACAACCTCCCTGCGACCTACCAGTCGAAGAATATGTCAGAGAATTGAAGTCGGCCGGATTTACACCTCAACCGGAATCCCACAACGAAATCGGCAGACTATTGTCCGTGCAGTACACACGCGACGACATGTTTGTTCAAATCATCCCGCAAGACCAGGCTTCCAAAACCGGACAACTTTGCATCGAGACGATCAGCGTTCGCGAATTTGGGGAGTGACAAGGATGGCAACCGCAAATGCACAATTGCAGACCGCATTGGCAAGCTTTTCAAGCCAGCCGGGCGTGACGCCTGATCAAGAGGCGCAATTGCGCGCAGCGCTCTCGTCCGATCAAGACCTTGTAGAACGCCTAAATCAACAAGCTGCCAGCGGCCACCTCAATGGATTCGCATTGAGTCCGAGTGGCGCAGACTCGTTGATTGGCTCTTACGACAAGTCGTCCGGCATCGTGACCCTGCCGACACTCCAGGCCGGACCAGCCGCAGCCACCGATTTGCGCGCGGCGTTGCGGCTTCAGGAAATGAGCATGCGCTTCGCTCACAGCACCTACATCGATGGCCATCAACAAAGCCAGGCCGTGACGCCGGACATGGTCACCAACCTGCAAGCGACCATCAACAGTTCGCCGGCTTTGGCAGACGAAATGAAACGCGCTGTCACGACGATCGACAGCAGCAACAGCCGAGATAGACAGCAGCATATGCTGCTCGAGAATTTCGCACCGCTCAGCGGCACGGTCGCGGGCGGCACGTTCAATCCGGCGAACAAGACGATGAGCATTCCACCCAGCACGCTGGCACCATCGCCAAGCCAATTCAACCGGAACAACGCCGTCGACCTGACATTTGTATTGGGGCACGAAACCCAGCACGCCTTCAACCAAGTGTCGATGGCATCCGCTTACCGGCAGTTCGACGAAGCCGCCAAAGCGATTGCGAGAGACAACAACCCGATCAACGACTACACCGTACCGATCGAAAATTTGGTTGAGAGCAATCGCCAGGATGAAGCCAAAGCACAGATTTCAGGGTGGAACGCGTTGTTAGACAGGGTACGACAGCACGATCCTGCAGCGAATTTGACCACAATGATGAACGTCCCGAGCAATCGCATGAAGGACTTCGTCAAACCCGACCCATCCAATCCCGGCCAAGCCCAAGCACGACCGGGCTTGAGCTTCAACGCCGATGGCTCACTCCCGATGACACCGGAGAACATTGCCACCCAGGGACGCTATTACTTCGACAAAGCCGCAAGAGGCACCCCTGGCCTGCCATTGGATCAGACGACCAGCATCGGCTTCCACGGCGACTCCGACTACCCCAATTACTACGGCGCCGGCGCCGTGAGCCGCGCGATTGCGATCGACAGAGACAACGCGCACGCGGTCGGCGGCGTCGCGCCGCAAATGCACCTGAACATGCAACGCCTACACTTTAACGAGACCTTGCTGGAGCGCAACGGCATCACCTTGCCTCAGGCCACCGCGACCACCCCGCAGGAGTACTGGGATACCAGCACCACCCCGCCAACGCGCGGCCTGCTGCAACACACGCGGGACTCGCACCAGCACATCAGTCCAACGCCGGAGCTTGATCCTCCGCAGCCAGGACGTGCCCAGCCGGGCGACCCTGGACATCCCGACACCCCCTTGTTCGAGAAGATCCGCGATGGCGTGCGCGGGCTGGATCAACAGGCCGGCAAACCGTGGGACGAGAACAGCGAGCGGCTGAGCGCGAGCCTGTTGCTGTTGGCGGGCGAAAAGGGCTTCACGGCAAAGGACGACCTGAAGATTGCGACCAACACGCCCACCGCCACCTTGGGCAGCGGCGAGGTGGTGCACCTGTGGCGCGACGGCCACTCGTCGCCCGATCCCGCCGCGCACCGAGCGCACATGCCCATGCAGGAAGCGCTCGCCATGCCGGCGGAACAGCGCTTCGCGCAATTGGATGTGGTGCAGCAGCAAGCCAGGACAGAGGAACTGCAACGCAGCCAACAGCAGGAGACCGTGCAGGCGCAATCGGCGCCGGTACGTTCGATGTAGTCGCCGCAAGCCCTCCCACCGTGCGTCAGTGCGGGCACGGCATCGACCCGGCCGCGGCGGCGTCAGCAGCCGCGAGCGATGGGCTGCATAACAGCGGCGACTCCATCACCCAAAGACTGCACGCAGGAAGCGAATGGCGACTTGCCTATCGCAGACGAGAACCGGTCATGGTGCCCCGCTATCGGCGCCATAACCCCGCGCCTGATACGGAGACTGACGCTGCGCCGGCCACGACACCTCGCGCAGCACCATGTCCAGCTGCTCCGCGAGCAGTTCCATGCATATCGCCAGTTCACCCGCACGCACCTTCGGTGCGGCCTCGCGCTCTTCGTCCACAGTGCGTGGCTGCGCTAGTCGCGCTAGGAAACGCATATGATCGCGCAGCTGCTGCAGGCGGTACTGCGCTTCTTCTGGCAGGTAATAGCCAGGATCCGAATCAGAATGACGGGCGGCCTCGCTCATAGCATCTCTCGCCAAACGGCATGAAGATCCACCCGTTGTCGGAGGTGGTAGCCCGCTGTACGAGGAGTTCCTAGGCTCCGTGTGGCAATCTTGATATCGCTGGCGCGACGCGTCAAGTCGCCTCATTCGCTGGATCTTGCATGCTGCAAGCGATGACTAGGATGCGCCAGATTTGTATACGAATTGCTCCAAAGCACCCTGGGTACTACGAACCGATGGCGCGCACCAATGCAAAGACTTGTCAGCCAATGCGCATCGGTTCAAAGTTCGAGCGAGCAACGGAAGGCATTCAGGGGGAACGCCGAGCGTGATCGTTTATCAGTCGACCCGTGCCGCGTTCCTGAAAGACTCGGAGCAGCAGGCAATCGAGGACATCATCTCCACCGCCTTCATTCAGAAGACGGGCCGATACGCACCGGAGAGCGAGTTCCGTGCCTGGCGCCACTCGCTTACCCAGATGGCCGACGTCCTCAGCGACGACAGCCTGCCCGCGGACATGGGCGTCGGCATTGAGTTCGGCATCCCGCAGACCGCCAAGCGCATCGATTTCATCCTGAGCGGGCTCGGCGAAGCAGAAGAACCACGGGCGATCATTGTCGAGCTCAAGCAATGGTCCACGTCCGCCGTCACCGACAAGGACGGCATCGTCAGGGCGCAACGCGGCGGACCGACCGAGACCGAAGGCCCGCACCCGTCCTACCAAGCTTGGTCGTATGCGGCCCTGCTGCAGGGCTTCAACGAGGCAGTACACGAGGGCGGCGTCCAGCTACGGCCTTGCGCCTATCTGCACAACCACTTCCGCGACGGCACCATCGACGATCCTCGCTACAACGCATACACCGACAAGGCGCCGCTGTTCCTGCGCGGCGTGGAGGAAAAGCGCAAGCTGCGCGACTTCATCCGCCAGCACGTGCGCCATGGCGACAACGGGGAGTTGCTCTACAAGATCGAGAACGGCCGCATCCGCCCTTCCAAGATGCTTGCCGACAGCGTGGTCGGCATGCTCAAGGGCAACCAGGAATTCGTGCTGATCGACGAACAGAAACTGGTCTACGAAACCTGTCTGGCGCGCGCCGCGCAGGCCAGCGCCGAACGGAAGCAGGTGGTGATCGTCAAGGGTGGCCCAGGCACCGGGAAGTCTGTGGTGGCGGTGAACCTGCTGGTCGAACTAACCAAGCGCGGCACCACCACCAAGTACGTCTCCAAGAACGCGGCGCCACGTGCCGTGTACGCGCAGAAGCTGGCCGGTCACATCCGCAAGATTGAGATCGGCAACCTGTTCTCCGGCTCGGGCAACTTCCACCAGACCGAACCGAACGTGTTCGGCACGCTCGTGGTGGACGAAGCGCACCGTCTCAACGAGAAGAGCGGCCTGTACGGCAACCTCGGACAGAACCAGGTTATGGAGCTGATCCGCAGCGCCCACTGCACCATCTTCTTCGTGGACGACGACCAGATCGTCACCCTCTCCGACATCGGCCACACCGGAGAACTGCGCCGCTGGACCTCGTACCTCGGCGCAGAAGTGACCGAGCTGGAACTGGCCTCGCAGTTCCGCTGCGCCGGCTCGGACGGCTACATCGCGTGGCTGGACAACTTCCTTGGCCTCCGCGAGACCGCCAACACCGATTTCGACCGCAACGCCTTCGACTTCCGCATCGTCGACTCGCCGGTGGAACTGCACAACCTGATCCGCGAGAAGAACAAGCTCAACAACAAGTCCCGCGTGGTAGCCGGCTATTGCTGGGACTGGAAGAGCAAGAACAACCCGGATGCCTGGGACATCGAGATCCCGGAGCACGACTATCGTGCGCAATGGAACCTGGGAAGCGATGGCAGCTTGTGGGCCGTCGCCGAAAGCTCGGTCGAGCAAGTCGGATGCATCCACACCTGCCAGGGGCTGGAACTGGACTATGTAGGCGTGATCATAGGGCCGGACTTGGCGTGGCGCGAGGGCCAGGTACTCACTGACCCAAGTCAGCGCTCTAAGCAAGATCGATCAATCCGCGGATACAAATCGCAATCCAAGGGCAATCCCGAGGTTCACGACCGTGTAGACCGAATCATCCGCAATACCTACAAGACCTTGATGAGCCGAGGTATGAGGGGATGCTATGTCTATATCGATGATCCAACATCTAAAGTCGAATCGCCTAAGCGACTCCCGACCCACTAACCTAGGCACGCGATTTACACCCGAGCATCAACCTAGACACCTTGGTATGACAGTCGTCTTGGAGGAGGGGGGGTACCTGCCTCTTACAGGTAGCGCTCTGGCCTCCGGCGAAGTTGGTTCTATTTGTAGTTGCGCAGAAGGAGCGTGAAGGATGTATAAGTTCGGACCTGAACTGGATCCGGCGACTGTCGCATGGTTGAAGAAAGGCGCTGTGTTTCCCGAAACGCTGGAAGTTCACTTGCGTGACGATCAGATTCGCCGTTACACCATCTTGGAGCGTGACGAGCATGGCGTAGTTGAAGCGCTACGCGAAGGACGGCGCGGCAAGAAAGGCTTCGTATTGTGCGTGCGCGACCAAGAATCCGGCGATAATTACGCCGCCAAACTCTGTATACCAGAGGACTATACCAACTCAACACCTCTTACTGAGCTTGAATTTTCCAATGCGCTAAAGGATCTCGACGAACTGGTTCTGCGCCCGAAAGTATTAGGTACTGTCAAGCGATTCGAGACCGAACCTCGGCACTCAGAAACCAGCCGGTGGATCTGCTTCATCAGCGAATGGCTGGAAGGCATCACACTACGGGACCTGATCGATCAGTCTGCCGAGGAGATCACGCCAGCGCTCGTTGCTCATGTCGCCAAGGATCTACTCACCGCTATCTTGGTGATGGAAGAAATGGGGTACAAACACGACGACCTGAACTTGGGCAACCTGATGCTCGAGCAGCCCAACGCGAGACTGGCCGCTATCAATCCGGCCAAGGCGGTACGTAGGCTGCGGATCATTGATCTGGGTAGCATGAAGCCGTTCGACAAAGCGACCACCAAACCGGACGATGACTGGTCGCTATCGGCCAGGTGCCTGGCGGAGTTGCACAATACCTTACATGCGAATCGATCGCTGGCCTCGCAGCACCCCTTGTTCCTGAAAAGCCTGCGAGATTTCATCCATGATTTGGCGGACGATCCATCCCGCAAGTTCCCGGACCGTGGCGATTACATACGCAGCATTGAACGAGCCGAGCAGCTAATCACCATCGAGCCTCGCGCGGAAACCGTGTTCCACCCCTTGGAAGCCATCAGTGCGGAGCATCTCGCCGACGATGACATCTTACTTAAATTATTCGTCAAACACTTACCTTGGCTATCGCTCGTACAGGGACCGAACCCTTGCGTCTTGATCGGGCCGCGGGGCTGCGGCAAGTCGATGGTGTTCCGTTACATGGCGACCAAGACCCACATTACGTCAAAGGAATCCAATGCTAGTGTCCTGAAGGAAAGCGGAATCTTCGGGGTGTACGTTGGATGCTCCAGTGATCTGGGTCACGACCTAGTCTGGCTCAGCCGCAAGGGCAAAGGGATTGCGGACTATGTTGATCAAATCTCTGACTACTTTAACTTAGTCGTTGCCAGAGAACTGATGCGGGCGCTCGCCAGTGCCGCGTGCGCGACAGAATTTACCAAGGCGCTGGGCTTGACAGAACAAGGCAAGCGGCGTGTCGCGGATTTTCTTGAAGGAGCCCTAGAAAAAAATCTGCGTAGGGTGCATGTCAGCGGGATGGAAATATTTCAGTCCTGCGCGGACACTCTGGACAGGCTTCGGCTTGGTCTCGCGCGGGAGATGCGCACTGGCCCAGGACCTGGCCTCGGGACCGGAGCGACCTTCCTCAGGGACTTATGCGCGAAGATCGTCGAGGAGATGCCTGCGTTCAAGACCTACAGCATCACATTCCTACTTGACGACTACACCGAGCACCGCATCTCGAAGCCCGTGCAGGAAATCCTCAATGGCATCATCTTCCAGCGTGTACCTTGGATGATTTTCAAGGTTTCCAGCGAACCGTATGGCTTCGATTCGGCCACCTTTTTCGAAACCCGTGTGGATCCCGTGCGCGAGTATGTACCGATCGACGCCGGCACCAATTGCCTAGACATGTCTGCCGCAGACCGGCGACTGTTCGTCACTGACCTATTGGATCGCCGTCTTAGAGTTGCCAAGTTTGCTGGCACCGCCGATACACTGATCGGCGAAAGCCAGTACATCAGCGACCCGAAACTCGCCGAAGCCATCAGGAGCAGACGCAAGGGCAAGCACACGTACTACAACGGACTGAATGTCCTCTCAAATGCTTGGAGCGGCGATGTGGCCACTGTCCTTCACATCGTGAACAACATGTTCGCCGACGCCGGCGTCAATGCAATGTCAAACAACCGTATTTCCAATGATGTCCAGCACAACGCCATAGTCCGAGTTTCAAAGGGGCTGCGCGGCCGTGTGCAGAGCTACTCCCCGTTCGGTCAGGATATGAGTGTCATTCTCTCAGCTTTTGGTGATTTGGCAGCTCGCTTACTTATTGACTATAGAGCCAGGGTACGCAATGGCAACAGCGGCGACATAAACCGCAAGTACAGGATCGAATGGACATTGCCCGAAGGTGCTGACACCGAATCCGAACTGACGAAGTTCGACCCCTCCGGTGGGCTTTACAGCCTATACAAAGAACTCATCCGACGTGCAGTGTTCCACGAGAATCTGCAGAGCCGAGGAAAGGAGGGGCCCGGTCGTCGCACCGTCCGCCTGCAGATCCGCAGCTCCTTACTTCCTAGCTTTGGCACATCTCTACAGCATGAGAACCACTTAAAAATCGACAAAACTGACGAGTTCGTCGAGTTCCTGACCCGGACCAGACGCTGGACTGAAGGCGTCATAGCGAGGTACAGCACGCCCGAAGTCATGCTTGGCGGCCTTTTCGACGAAAGGGGCGACACACGTGATTGAACGCAAAAGATTTCTCGTCCGGACCGTGACAGCATCGGACTGTCTGTGCGAACTTCCGACCCTGCAGCCATATACGCCTGCGGCGCTTTCCTTAGACGTCTTCATAGTTGCTGCCGGCTTCGAGGAACGGGTACTCGAGGCGCCCAACCGCCTCCGGGATGACGGCATAGCGGTCACCGGAGAGATCCTGATTGGCAACTACCGGACCAACCTCTCTGATAATCAGCAACGCTATGAGGAACTGGCACCAACACTGGCGTCGTTCGGTGCCGCAATGAGCGGGTTCGATGCCGACGATCCGGCGGAGGTGGTGTCGGTAATCACGGATGCGCTGCAACGCCAGCCGTCAACCGAGTTGCATGTGGGATTCGACGTCAGCGGCGCGTCCTCGACGCTAATCTTGGCAATCATGGCCGCATTGGCGCGCTTTCCCCAATCGATCGCACTCACCGTGTTCTACACGACCGCGCAGACCTACGACCAGCCCCGTTCAGATGGTCGGGAAACGCTGGTACTAGATGATCAGAGAGAGACAGGCATCAGCACCGAGCCGCTGAGCGCACCGTTCAGCGGCCATCATCACGATCACCTTCCAGTGTCGGTCATCGCGCTGCCCTCACTGTACACAGATCGCTTGGAAGCTTGCCTGGCCCACCTGAACGTCGGCCCGATCACCGGATCTGCGGACAACTTGTACTGGCTACTCCCCGCTACTGGCGCAGATGAGCACAAGTGGAGGCAGAACCACACCCGTAACGCCGTCAGGGACCTAATGCTCCGGCTACAGGGACGGGAGGACGAAGGCACTGAAAGCGAAGTCATCCGTGCCGATGATATGGAGACCTGCGACGTACTCGACTATGCGGACACCACTCGGCGGCTAGTCGATCGCATTGACGAACTCCCGGGACGCAACATATCAATCGTTCACATGGGGAGCAAGCTGCAGGCAATTGGCGTGGCATTAGCGGCAGCCGCACGTAGCGAGGTGGCGGTACTGACCGTCAGACCGGCATCTTTTAACGCGAGCAAGTACTCGTCGGGGATCGGCCGGACCTTCGTCCTCCATTTTCCAAACCTCGGTACCGCCGTGAAGGCCATCGCGAACATAGGCACACTAGAGATCTCCTGCCCATGACCAATCTCACCCGGCAACCTTGGGCGAATTTGGTGGGCCCGAAGGGTCGCACGCTCCTTTGTATCACCACCCTCGGCCACCGCCGCTTCATCGACGACGCAATGCAAATAGTAGGGCTGCCCTGCGGCTCACGCTTGCTACTGCGCTACCGCAAACGCTACATCGCGCCCGATCTATGGGAGGCTGCCAAGGCGGGTAATCTCGATCAATGGCACGTGCTGGTCGTCATCGGCGCTGATGTCAGCGGTACGATTCGCTTCGAACCATTGCGTGTCGGCAGTATCTACCGACTGTCCATAGAGGGAGAGATACTGACTCTTGAGGTCGCCCTTGGCGGGTTCGCCGCGGACGGCAACTATGTTTGGCCTGGGGTGGCGTCTATAGCAAAGTCTCTACCGACCTCGCTCGCAGGTGACATGAATCGGTCGGGGCACTACCTTCAGGCTTTGAGGGAATGTCCCTCGAACGTAATTATTGAGGAGTCCGTGGAGGCTTGGGAACGCGCTGCGGATGTCTTCTTCGAGCTGGACACTCAAGGCAAAGTGCCGTTTCTGTACTTGATGCAAAGCCAATCTCAGGTCTTTGCGAGGTATAGGCAATCCGGCGAGTTAGTGGTCGAGAGCGGATCAAAGCTAGCTTGGGATATTCACACTCGGTCTGCGCCCATCAAGAGCGCTATCGTCAACCCACTGGGTGAAGTCTTGATCGAAGTGTCGTGCCAGCCCATGCGAATGGTCACATCCAGACGCATTCGCGTTGACTCGCAGCGGGACGTCAAGCGGATGCAACTTACCTGTGATGCAGTGTTTCGAACCGTACCAGGCCACCTTTCGGTGAAGGTTATTGTCTTCAAGGCTGATTCTTCAAACATCACTTGCGCCACCGAGCGCAATCCGGTCTCGCTGTCGAGATACGACATTCCCGTCCGCGCGGGATGGATGCTTCCGACCATTGCATCGCTTGCCGCGGCGATGGCGGCAACTGTAGCGATGCTTGACAAGGCCGAATGGGGAGCCTGGGGGAATGTTGCAGCGATTAGCGGCGGCGTGCTTGTCTTCCTAAGTCTCAAACTCGGTTTCCGCTCAGGTGGCTCATGAGAACTGATCTAAACCTGCTTCCAATTTCGACCGTGCGTTAAACTGATTCCAATCGGGTCGACTTGCAACTCTCTTCAGACACCATCGCTCCTTCCAGTGATCGACCCAAGCTTGATCATCGAAGGTCAGCATTTCCGGCAGCTCGCCGAGACGATGCACTCTATCTAGGTTAGACGCGAACTCGAAGATAAAGACCTCGCGTTCGAGCCCATGCTCCAAGTATGTTCGTGGGATACCAAGTGCAGCGAGCGCATTGATCACATTTTGCCAACGCACTTTTGGCCCATGCCCGAAACCTGCCGGCACGTGTTTACCATGATCCTTGAGCCAAGCGACGATATGTGGATAAAGACCTTCCAAATGCACGGTGCCGAAGCCTCTCGTAAACCCAAGAGGCTTGGCGAGCAAATGGTTGCCGATCCTCAATCGATTATAGATAGAACTACGTCCGAACGCACTTGTGGTCGTGACCGCAAGCAGAGGCTGGGGAAGGCGACGATCCTCGATCTCCGTCTGGGCTGAGGCATACTTGCGCCAATAGAGTTGCCTGACTTTTTCCGAGTGAATGAAGCCTGCAACAAGCTTGCCGCCGATCAAGGGGGCGTAGGTCGGGGAAGCGCCGACCGTATAGGCATCCAAGGTGGTGTTGACGACGGCAAGCTTGTCGGCCTTTCTGGCTCCCAAGTACTGATCTCGGCATTTGAGGTCCGCAGAAGGCGATTGCAAACCGATTAGGCCGATAACGGCCTCGTGGTGCTTATCCATCACTAAGAAACGTAGACGCCGACCGTAACCCTTAGAGAACGGCATTGACCAGTATGAGCGAAGGAGCCGGAAGAGCTGACCTTCAAGGCTTCTGTGCGCCCCCACCTCCACCAGTTCCGGTTCTATGCGCTTAGGGTCGATGCTGGAGGGTTCCGGGAAGAACCGGGCGTACTTCGCAAGGTCGCGCCTAAGACTCGCCCGATCAATGTCCCGATCATGGCGTTTAGCTTGCACGTGAAGTGATCGTAGTGCCGCCTTGTCTCCTAACTCGATAGCCTGCTGAGTCCGATCCCAAGCGGCGATGATATCTTCCACCAGCTCTCCACCGGATAGCACCCGGCTAAGGCAGGTAGCTTCAGTGGCTACATTTTCAGCCGTAACAGGCCGTTCCGGATCAGTTAGTACCGCTGGCATTGGCGGTTCCGGCAGGGCAGCCATGGGCAGGCGGGTTGCAAAAGGCAGCATGGCACATGGTCGTTCACCAGCCTGTATTTGGTCAACAACTCGAAGGGCTGTCCCCAACGACCTCCACGATAGCCGGGTGGTTCAGCAACGTCCAAAACTGCTCATACCTTCTCCTCCATGAAATGCGTCGTGCTTCGATGATTAGACCAACTGCAGTTTAGGCGTCCAGCACCTGAACTTCATGCCCCAACGCCACCCGCACCGCATCACACGCCTCAATCAAATCCAGCACCAGCCGCTCGCTCACATCCAGCTCGCCCTCGTACTCGGCGACGTTGCGCTGGTGGTGGCACTTGTCCAGCACCCGCCACACCTCCGGCCCCAGGCCCAGGGTGTGCGGCAACACCTGGAACACGATGTAGCGGTTGTTGGCGCGGTAGCCCTTTGCCCGCAGCGCCGCCAGGCACAGCGCATGCGCGGCGTTGTAGGCCAGGTCGAGTCGGCTTTCCAGGGACAGCGTGGCGTTCTTGGCGTCGCCCAGGCGGGCCAGGCCCGAGCGCGTCAGGCCTTCCAGTTCGCGTTGGTCGGTCGGTTCGGCGCTGAGTTGCTTGCCGGGGCCGGACAGGTTTTCAAGTGGCGAGGTCATCCATGCCTCCGATCACCCAGATCTTGGGTTGCTGCAGCACGCGCTGCAGGAACGCGTTTTCGTCGCGCAGCCGCTTGAGGTAATCGGCACGCGTGTACAGCGTGGGATTGACCGGGCGGCCCAGCCGCGCCTGCATGCCATCCAGCACGCGCATTAGGTCGGCATAGCCCAGCGTATCGGAGATCACCATCAGGTCGATGTCGCTGCGCGCGGTGTCGCTGTGCTTGGCGACCGAGCCGTAGACGAAGGCGGACACGATGTCCGCGGCGATGGGCTGCAAGGCCTCGCCGAGCGGGCCGGCCAGGCCGATGGTCTTCTGCACGATGCCGAGCAGCTCGTCGTGGATGGGCGAGTGCGGGTTGGCCTGGTAGCGCTTCTGGTTGCCGGTGCGCTGCACCGTGAGCAGGCCGGCGTCGGCCAGCTTGGCCAGTTCGCGCTGCACCGCACCGTTGCCGGCGCCGGCGGCCGCGATCAGTTCGCCGACCCCGAAGTCGCGCTGCGGCTGGCCGTACAGCAGGGCCAGCACGCGTTGCTGGGTGCGGGTGAACAAGGCATCGGCCAGGCCCGATGGCCGCGCGGTTGCGGCACGCGGCGCTTCGGTCTTTGCAGCGGCGGTGGCGGCTTTGTTACCCATAATGGGTAGGTTATTACCCAATCTGGGTATTTGCAAAGCCTTTTGGCTGGGCCGGGCGAAGGCTCCCTGGTCGGGAGCCAGCCGCACTCGACCAGCCACCCACCCTCACCCCTTCCGCCCCGCCAACCACGCCTTGATCTGAGGCACCCGCTGCGCACGCAGCCTCACCCGCGTGCGGATGTCGGCGATGGCCGCCTCCGCATCGCGGCGCGAGGTCGCGGCGAGGTAGCGCTGCGCATACGCCTGGATCTTGTCGACCATCTTCAGGTCGACCGAGCCGGCGCCCAGGTACGGGTAGTAGCGCGCGCGCGAGGTGGTGTCGATCAGGGTGTCCACGCGGGTGCGATGGGCCACGGCGAAATCGAAGGCCAGGTCCGGGTGCTCGCTCGCGACGCTCGAGATCATGGAGGCGCTGTTGGTGGCGCCGGGTTCGTCGGTCAGCGCCATCTCCAGGGCGCGTTGCGCCAGGGCGTCGTCTTTGGCGGCGGCCAGCAGCAGGTAGTCCTGGTCGCGGATCATCGCGGTGGTTTCCTGCTGCGCCATGCGGTGCAGGGCATCCCAGGTGGCGGCGTCGGCGTTGCGCGCGACGATGCCCAGCACGCTGTTGCGCAGCTCCGGCGGCAAGGCCTTGGGGTCGGCCTGGAACGTGGCGAAGCGGCGGCGCGCTTCGGCGATCACGTTGGCGTCGCCCATGCCGCCGAGGGTGTCGATCAGGCCCGCGCGCAGTTGCTGCACCTGGGCGGAATCGCCTTCGCGGTCGTCCCAGCCCAGCGTGGCGAATTCCGGCGCCAGTCGCGACAGCGCGTAGCGGCGCCAGGCCGCCTGGGCCTGCGGGTCGCCCTGGAACAGGTCGTCGATGCCGGCGTAGATGCCTGACACGGTGGCCCACAGGTCGGGCACGGCGCCCACCGGCACCTTGCCGGCCAGGTCGAGCAGATCCGCTTCCGGTTGCAGGCCGACCTTTGCCATCGCACTGGTGTCCAGCAGCACGCCGAGCCGGTCCACCACCGGCAGCGTGGCGAAGCCGTCGGTCAGCATCTTGAACTGCGCGGGCGCATACAGCGTGCGGTAGTAGCCCTTCTGCCCGGCGTTGACCAGTATCGGTGCCGCGCAGCCGGGCAGCTGCAGCTGCGCGTTGCCGTCCACCAGCACACGCACTTCATTGCCGCCGCTGCGCACGGCCACCGGCACGTGCCAGCGCAGCGGCTGTTTGTCGGGGCGGTCGAGGGTGTATTCGCCCTGCTCCAGGCGCACGACGGTGGCGCCGGCGTTGCAGCGGGTCGCGACCTTGATCAGCGGCACGCCGGGCTGCAGGGTGAAGTCGTGCGCCACCTGCAGGAACTGCTTGCCGGGCGCGGCGGCGTCGATTTCCTGCCACAGGTCGCCGGTGACGGCGTTGCCGTAGGCGCGCTTCTTGATATAGCGGCGCACGCCGTCGCGCCATGCGTCGGTGCCGACGTAGTCCTCGAGCATGCCGATCACCGCCGCGCCCTTCTGGTAGGTGATGCCGTCGAAGGCCTGGCTGGCCTGTTCGACGGTGGCCACGGCCTGCACCACCGGGTGGGTGGTGGCGTAGGCATCGCTGCCCATGGCGGCGCGGCTGTCGTAGGCCGGGCCGGTCTTGTCGATGTCCCATTCCGGGTGCAGCTTGGCGGTGGTGCGGCCTTCCAGCCAGGTGGCGAAACCTTCGTTGAGCCACAGGTCGTCCCACCAGGCCATGGTCACCAGGTCGCCGAACCACTGGTGCGCGATCTCGTGCGCGGCGGTGGTGAACACGCGCTGGCGGTCGGTGACGTCCGACACCGCAGGATCCAGCAGCAGCGAATGCTCGAAGGTGAAGATGGCGCCCCAGTTCTCCATGGCGCTGAAGAACTGGCTGCTGCCCGGCGCGGCGATGTTGTCCAGCTTGGGCAGCGGGTACGGCACGCCGAAGTAGGCGTTGTACTCGCGCAGCACGTCGCGGCCGGACTCCAGCGCGAAGCGCGCCTGCCCGGCCTTGCCCTGCTGCGCGATCACGCCGATCTCGGTGCCGTTGTCGCCGGTGAGCGCGGTGCGCTCGAACTCGCCCATGCCCAGGAACAGCAGGTAGGTGGACATCTTCGGCGTGGTCTGGAACGCGACGCGCTTGCGGCTATGGCCGAGGTCGGTGGTGCTGGCCACGGGCATGTTGCCGACCACCATCTGCGCGGCCGGCGCGATCACCGCCAGGTCGAAGGTGGCCTTGAAGTCGGGTTCGTCCCAGGACGGCAGGAAGCGGCGCGCGTCGGAGTTCTCGAACTGCGTGTACAGCGCACGGCGCTGGCCCTGCGCGGTGGCGTAGTCCAACGCGAACAGGCCGTTGGCCTGGGTGTTGATGACGCCGCTGTAGGCGATGGACAGCACGTAGCTGCCGGGCGCCAGCGGCTTGGCGAAGACGAAGCTGGCGGTCTGCGCGTCGGCGTCGGTGGCGACCTTGGCCACCAGCGCGGCCTTGGCCTTGCCGCCGGTGAGGGTGCTTTGGCCGAAGCGCAGGTCGGCCGCCTGCAGCACGATGCGGTCGGTGGGCTGCAGCACGTCGAGCGCGATGCGGACCTTGCCGTCGAACGTCATCTTCTCGGCGTGCGGGGTGATCTCCAGCGCGTAGTGGCGCGGCCTGGCGGTGCGCGGCAATTGCGTGGTGACCGCGGCGGCCGGCGCCGCGGCGACGCCGGGCGCAGGGGGTTCCGGCTGCGCGAACGTGCACGGCGAGACGCTGGCCAGGGCCAGGGCGATAGCGGTCGTCAGGATCTGGCGCATGGGGGCTCTTCGAAGGGGCCGGCGCAGGATACAGAGGTGGCACAACGATTGGCGCAGCCGCCTGGACCGGAGACAGCGGAGAATCAGGTCGGACTACCAGCCCGCCAAGGCCGACAACGTGGACGCGGCAGCAAGCGCCATTGCCCTCGCCTCTTCCTGCGCAACCGCGAGCCTGTTCGCGCTCACGGTTTTAGCGTCGATCGAAGAACCCGGCATGCGGCGAAACGATGGCGCCGGCTATGCCGATGCCAGTTGCCGGAGTTGCGCCTCGCTGGGAAAGCCACGCAACCGAAAGCGCGGCGGATAGAACTCCGGCTCCTGCTGCATCAGACCGGCCACCACCGCGACGGCCTTGTCCCAGTCCGCGACCACCACGTCCGCGTCGCCATCGTCCTTGGGCGCGACGAAGGCGATGCGGTCGGCCCTCGGCAAGGAGGTGTCGACATCCTGGGTCCAGGTGGCCAACGAGAACTGATGGCCGCTGCCGTCGTTCTCCTCGAACACGCGGTAGGAGGCGACGAAGATGTCGGCCTGGTTCGCCTCGTGGATCTTTTCCAGGAGCTCCTTCTGCACGGAATAGGTGGACGCCTCCAGCAGACGCCGCAGGTCGGCCTGACGGCGCCGGTGCTCGGGCTGCGGCAGCGCGAAGGGGACGATCCGGCGATCGTCGTCGTAGGCGAATGCCAGCGAGGAAATGCAGCGGCCGTTCGCGGCCTCTTCCAGGCTCAATTCCAGCATGCCCGCCATCGCCGCTTCGTCGCGGTCGCCCACCACCAGCAGGCAATCGCGCGTGGGCAGCATGAACACCGGCCGCCCCTTCACCGGGACGCGCTGCAGCACGTCGGGCAGCAAGGCGCGGCTGGAGTCGTACGCATCCTGCCAGCCACCGCGGAAGACGCCTGCCGCGACCTCCACGAAGCGGTCCGGGGTGGCATCGCGCAGGTTGTCGTGCGCGATGGCCAGGCCCTGCTCGAAGGTGATCCCCCACGCTTCTTTCGGCCCGTGGGCCAGGGTCGAGGTCGAATCGGGGCGGTCGATCGCCAACAACTCGACGCAATCCTCGGCAACCTCGCGCCAGACGGCCACGAAGGGGGCCTCCCAGCCGTGCTCGCGGACATGGTCCAGGCGCATTTCCTCGAACATGCCGCGATGGCGCAGCACGGGCATCAGCATCGGCCGCACCTGCTCGAAGGTCTGGGCCTCGTTTTCTTCGCTGTGCCCCTCCACGAAGGCCGCGACATAGCTGCGCAGAACCTCGGCCCGGCCATGGCGATCGGCAATGCCGTAGGAGTGGTAGGCGTTGTGCAGGTTGATGATCCGCCCGCGCTGGTCGGCAAGGCGGAATTCGTCCGGCCGGTACGTTAGCTCCTCCCGGTAGCCCTGCGCGCGCAACGCCTCCTCGAACAGCTTGGCGAACGCATCCGGGCTGGTCTTGCGCGTGAGCAGTTTGTCGAACAGTGCTGTGAGCATCAGTGGTCTTCCTTGGTGGTTGGCGCGGGCGTCCGCGCCTCGGTTTCATGCATCGCGTGCATAGCCCGCCTCTCGCTGTGCGCGGATCGCCAGCACCACCACCGTATCGGTCACATCCACATAGCGATACGACGCCACGTCACCGCGCGAACCGCGGCCCATCACCAGTTCACGGCTGTCGCCATGCACCGGACGGCCGATCAACGGATTGCCTGCCAGCACGTCGAACGCGCTGACGATCTCCTCGGCTCGCTCTTCTGCATGCGCGCGCTCTTGGTCGCGCAAATACACGGCGATCCGCTCCAGATCCTCGATCACGCCGGGACCGAGGCGAATGCGCGCCACTTCAGTCTTCCAGCTTGCGCGCCACCGGCCGCTTCGCAGGCTTTCCTGCAATCTGGACCCTGAAGTAGGTGCGCGCCTCGTCCCAGGGGATGGTCTCACCCGTCTCCAGGAACTCGACCCAACGCCGATCGGCCTGGGCGTGGAAGTCGGCGCGCCGCTCGGCCAGCTCGGCCTTCTCGGCGATGGCCTGCAGGATGAAATTGTGCGGCGTGGTGCCGGCCGCTTCCGCCGCCTTGGCGATGCGGGCCTTGAGCGCGTCCGGCAGGCGGATGGTGGTGGTGCTCATGCGGGGCTCCCGGCGATGGGTTCGAGGCAATGTAGCACATGTGTGTTACAGGCAGCAGGCAGCCGACCGAGTAGGGTTCAGCTCAGCTGACATGCGCTTTTCCAGATAGACGCGCATGTCGCTTCACGCAATGGCCTTCCCGGACGCGACGATGCCGGCTTAGCGCCGCTCGGCCACCGCGTCGACGTCGGCGCGAGGTTGGGAGTGTCGTCTTGCGTGCGGCATCTTCGTTAAGCGGCGATTTTCACTTTGGCCGCGAAAGGAGCATGGCTTGAAGGCGTTCGCGCACAATCCATGCCCTTCCGGGCTCGGCCACCAAACCGGGTAGCGCATTCGCAAACGCGGGATCGTCCAGCAGCGCCGCAAACGCGTGGGCGACCATGTGCCTCAGGTCTTGCGGCGCCATGGCAAGTTCTTCCACCAGTTCTGGCCGACCGTCGACGACATTGAGCACGTCCTCCAGATCGTGGCTGGAAAGAAAGTCGCCCTGACCCCGCGTAGCGAAGGCCTCGAGCTTCGTCGCGACGAACGCAACCGCTGTCACCATCCGTATGGATAAACGCTCATCCAATTCAACTGACTGAGCGGTTTCCACGGCGTAGACGTACCAACGATTCGAGAAGCCAAGGACCTCGGAATCCACCGGCATCAGATCGAACACCACACCAGACTCACGATGCACCCAACGACAGACCACGCCACTTTCCATCTCGCGGGCGAAGCCTTGCGTCTGTACGCGCTCTTCGATACGACGGAACCGGGACCAGTCCAGATCCACTACCGCATCGACGTCGTAGGTAGAGCGAACGCTCTCGGCCAATGGATCGGACAGCAACAGGCCAACGACTGCACCACCGAGGAAGACGACCTGCTCGCGCAATTCGCCTAGCGCATCGGCGATCGCACGTAGATGCGGCAGATTGGGATCGTCAGCTCGCATCGCCGAGGCCCAACCGTTGCTTGAGGTGCTTGGCAGCCAATGCGCGCTCACGCGCGCGGCCGATGCGCAGGGCGTCCTGAAGCGCCAACAATTCGTACAAGCCAGGATCAGCCAGTGCGGCGTGCGGCGCATTGGCGGACAACGGCGCCACGCCCGGCCCCTTTGCCGTGCCCTCTGCGCTCGGCCACACCGGCGCCTCGCCGGGCGCGCTGGCGATATCCACGGACAGCGGCGGCGCGCCGAACGCCGTGGGGATCCCTCTTCGCACAGGACCCAAGACGGCAGGGAACGCATAGCGCACGCCGTGTACCGCGAATTCATGCAGCGCCGTACGCACCGCCTCCCATTCGCCGCGCCCTTTCTCAAGCGCCAAGCCGGACGCCGTGCATCGCTTCACGCTACGGTGCACTTGCGAGGCACTCATCTGCAGCGCTTCGCCCAAGGATGCATACGTCCAGGATCGCCCTGCTTGAGCGACCTGTTTGTACAGCACCACGAGGTCCTGGGGCTTGAGCTCCACAGCGCACCCTTATTCCATATTCCGGAATATGGAATATCCGCCCCAGGGCACTGCTTTGCAAGTCTTTTGACCAAAAAAGAAGGCCCCTTGCGGGGCCTTCCTGCGGCACTGGTCCCGGCATGCGCCGGGACGCCGGATCAGGCGAACGGATCCTGCAACACCATCGTGTGGTCGCGGTCCGGGCCGGTGGAGACGATGGAGATCGGACAGCCGGCCAGTTCCTCCAGCGCGCGCAGGTAGGCGCGGGCGGCGGCGGGCAGCTTGTCCCACTCGGTGATGCCGTGGGTGTTCTCGCTCCAGCCGGGGAACTCCAGGTACACCGGGGTGCACTCTTCCCAGCCCTGCGCGTCCAGCGGGGCGTATTCGGTGCGCTTGCCGCGGTATTCGTAAGCGATGCAGATCTTCAGCTTCTCCATGCCGTCGAGCACGTCGAGCTTGGTGATGCACAGGCCGGAGATGCCGTTGATGGCCACGGCGCGCTTGAGCGCGACGATGTCCATCCAGCCGCAACGGCGCGGGCGGCCGGTGGAGGCGCCGTATTCGGCGCCGCGGTCGCGGATGCCCTGGCCCACTTCGTCGTCCAGTTCGGTCGGGAACGGGCCGCCGCCGACGCGGGTGGCGTAGGCCTTGGCGATGCCCAGCACGTAGTCGATGGCATCGGCGCCGACGCCGGTGCCGGCCAGCGCGCCGCCGACGGTGGTGTTGGAGCTGGTGACGTACGGGTAGGTGCCGTGGTCGATGTCCAGCAACGCGCCCTGCGCGCCCTCGAACAGCACGCGCTTGCCCTGCTTGCGCAGGTCGTGGAGGATGCCGGCCACGTCGTACTTCATCGGCTGCACGTAGTCGCCAAAGGCCAGCGCTTCGTCGAAGGTCTTCTGGAAATCGACCGCTTCCACGCCCAGGTACTTGGTCAGCACGAAGTTGTGGTAGTCCAGCGCGGTGCGCAGCAGTTCTTCCAGCTGCGGCGGGTAATGCAGGTCGGCGATGCGGATGCCGCGGCGCGCCACCTTGTCTTCGTACGCCGGGCCGATGCCGCGGCCGGTGGTGCCGATGGCCTTGCCGCCGGCGGCCTTCTCGCGGGCCTGATCCAGGGCGATGTGGTACGGCATGATCAGCGGCGCGGCCGGGGAGATCTTCAGGCGCGAGCGCACTTCCACGCCCGCCTCCTCCAGCTCGCTGATTTCCTTGATCAAGGCGGCCGGGGAGATCACCACGCCGTTGCCGATCAGGCACAGCGCGTCTTCGCGCAGGATGCCGGACGGAATCAGGTGCAGCACGGTCTTCTTGCCGTTGATGACGAGGGTGTGGCCGGCGTTGTGGCCGCCCTGGAAGCGCACGACGGCACCGATTTCCTCGGTGAGCAGATCGACGATCTTGCCTTTGCCTTCATCGCCCCACTGGGCGCCGAGCACGACAACTGACTGACCCATGGCTGGGTAACTCCTGGTTTGCTGCGCAGCCATCGGGGCCGCACGGATGTGGTGGCCATGCAGGGGTGGCTGCCGGCACCGGCGGCCGCTCCATCGGGGAACGTCCAGGCGGCGACAGGCCCATACACGGAAAAAGCCGGTCGAGACGCTCGCGTGGAGCGGGTCCGGCCGGCTTTTGTGCATTATCCGGGTTTTGGATGGCGGTCACCACCCCTTCCGCGGTCGCGTTCAGCGACGTACCTGGCTGGAGCGAACCGGATGCGGGTCAGGCGCGAACCCACAGCAAGGCCAGCAACCCCACCGCCAGGGCCACGCCGCCGGCGATGCGCAGCTGCGCGGCCGGCATGGCCAGCATCTGCTGCACCAGCCGCTTCCAGGCCTCCGGCGCCACCAGCAGGACCAGGCCCTCGAAGATGACGACCAGGCACACCGCGGCGATCAGATCGTGCATGGGGGTCTCGGGCAAGGGGAAGGCGCACCGCGCCGGGACTGGGGCACCGCACTGAAACCTGTGGGAGCGACTTCAGTCGCGACGGGCTTTACCGGGAAGGCCCGTCGCGACTGAAGTCGCTCCCACAACGGTCCGCGGACTGGGACTATTCGAATTGAGAATGTTCCAAGCGCCGGACCGCCAGGCCGTATGCGACCGGCAACCCGTACGTCGCCAGGAACCGGGACCCGCTTTTACGAATCCCGAATCCCCAATGCCCAATCCCGGCCTCGATCAGCGCTCGCTCTTGAGGTACTGCAGGAACGGATCGTTCTTGTCCAGCACGATCACCGCGTTGCCGTCGGCCATCGCGCCGCGATAGGCCTCCAGGCTGCGGTAGAACGCATAGAACGACGGGTCGGCGGAGCCGGCCTTGCCGTAGATGCTGGCGGCCTCGGCATCGCCCTCGCCGCGCAGCTTCTGCGCGTCGCGCTCGGCCTCGGCGACCAGCACCGTGCTCTCGCGGTCGGCCTGGGCGCGGATGGTCAGCGCCTGTTCCTCGCCCTCGGCGCGCAGCTTGCTGGCTTCCTGCTTGCGCTGCGCGCGCATGCGCTCGTACACGTCGGTGATCACCTGGCTGTCGGTCGGCAGGTCGATCTGCTTGATGCGCAGGTCGGTGATCTGCATGCCCAGGGTCTTGCCGGCGGCATTGATCGCGTTCAACTGCTGCGCGATCAGCTCGCTGCGGTCGCCGGACACCAGCTGCTGCAGGGTGCGCGCGTTGATCTGGTTGCGCAGCGAATCGATGATGATCGGCGCCAGGCGCGCATTGGCCACCTTCTCGTCGCCGCCGGTGGCGCGGTAGAAGGCGCGCACGTCGGAGATGTAGCCGATGGCGAAGAAGTCGACGCTGACGTCCTTCTGCTCGGCGGTGAAATAGCGCGCCGGCGGCGTGTCCAGCACCTGGAAGCGGCGGTCGAACACGCGCGTGGTCTCCACCAGCGGCAGCTTGAAGTGCAGGCCCGGCTTGAGGTCGGCGCGGGCCACGCGGCCCAGGTTCAGCACCATCGCGGTCTGGTCTTCGCGCACCACGAACACCGAGCTGAGCAACACGAACAGCGCCACGACCGCAACGCCTGCCCACAGGGAAATTCTCATGGCTGCACCTCCTCACGGCCGTTCGGGCGCGGCGAGCGCTCCGGACTGCGGATACTCTCGGCCGGGCTGCTGGACAGCGACGGCATCAGGACGTCCTGCGGCAGCGTCGGCACGCCGCCGCTGCTGGACGGCGCCGGCGCGGCAGCGCCGGCAGCCTTGCCGCCATCGGCCGGCATCGGCACGTAGATCAGCTGGCGGCCGTCGCCGCCGATGACCTTGCGGTTCTCCGACAGCACCTTCTGCACCGTTTCCAGCCACAGCCGCTTGCGGGTGACCTCCGGCGCGTTCTGGTACTGCTGCTGCAGCAGGGTGAAGCGCTCGGCATCGCCCTGCGCGCGGGCGATCGACGCTTCCTTGTAGCCTTCGGCGACGGTGCGGGTGCGCGCGGCGTTGCCGCGGGCCTCCGGCACCACCTTGGCGGCATAGGCCTGGGCCTCGTTGATCAGCCGCTCCTTGACCTGCTGCGCGCCGTTGACCTCGTCGAAGGCCGGCTTCACTTCTTCCGGCGGGCGCGCGTCGGGCAGGGTCAGCCCGGTCACGATCAGGCCGGTGCGGTAGGCGCTGAGCGCGGCCTGCAGGCGGTCGCGCGCGGCGACGGCCATCGGCCCGCGGTTGTTCAGCACCACGTTGAGGTCGGCGCGGCCGACCTGCTCGCGCACCGCGCTCTGCGCGGCCTGCTCCAGCACCTGGTCGGCGTTGCGCGAGCCGAACACGTACATGCGCGGGTCGTCGATGCGGTACTGCACGTTGAGCGAGACGCTGACGATGTTCTCGTCGCGGGTCAGCACCGGCACCTGGTTGCTGAAGGTCTTGATCTCGGTGGCGTTGACCTTGCGCACCGATTCGATCGGCCACGGCAGCTTGAAGTTCGGGCCGGGCTGCAGGATCCGCGAGAACTGGCCGAAGCGCAGCACCACGCCGCGCTGCTGCTCGCCGATCAGCTGGAAGCTGCTGAACAGCAGCAGCAACACCGCCGCCGCCAGGACCCAGCGGCCGATGCTGGCGCCGTCGCCGCCGAACAGGTCCTTCACGGGACCGGGCAACCCGCCCCACTTGCCGCCACCATTGCCGCCACGAGGCTTCCAGGGATTGCGCCCGTTATTGTCCGGGCCATCTCCGCCCTTGCCGCCGGGTGTATTCCAGGCCATGCATGCTCCAAGAAGGAAGGTGGCGGCGCGTCGGTCCGCGCCGGTCACCGTAAGTGAGTCGCCGATTCTACAAGATGGGGCAGATCCGACGTTTCGAAAGGGCTATCTTGGTGCATTCCTTCGCGCCGACCAAGGTGTTCGCCATGTCGCTCCCCGCCAGCTTCCCCGCTTTCCGCATCCACCAGGACGATGCCGGCTACCGTGCCGCGGTCGAGCCGGTGGGGCTGGACCAGCTCAGTCCGGGCGAAGTGGTGATCCGCGGCGCCTGGTCGTCGGTGAACTTCAAGGACGCCCTGGCCGGCACCGGCCAGGGCAAGATCCTGCGCCGTTTCCCGCTGGTCGGCGGCATCGACGTGGCCGGGCACGTGGTCGCCTCCAGCGATCCGGCCTTCAAGGAAGGCGATGCGGTGCTGGTCACCGGCTGCGGCCTCAGCGAGACCCGCGACGGCGGCTACAGCCAGTACGCGCGGCTGGAGGCCAAGTGGGTGGTGCCGCTGCCGGCCGGGCTGAGCCTGCGCGAGAGCATGGTGCTGGGCACCGCCGGCTTCACCGCGGCGCTGGCGCTGCTGCGCCTGCTCGACAACCGGCAGACCCCGGACCACGGCCCGCTGTGCGTGACCGGCGCCACCGGCGGGGTCGGCTCGCTGGCGATCGACATCTTCAGCCGCGCCGGCTTCGAGGTGCACGCGGTCAGCGGCAAGGCCGACCGCGCCGAGCACCTGAAGGCGCTGGGCGCCAGCCAGGTGCTGGGCCGCGAGGCGCTGCAGACCCGGCGCCCGCTGGAGTCGGTGCGCTTCGGCGGCGGCCTGGACAACGTCGGCGGCGCGATGCTGACCAGCCTGCTGGCGCAGACCGCCCCGTACGGCAACGTCGCCAGCGCCGGGCTGGCGGCGACCCCGGAACTGGACATGACGGTGATGCCGTTCATCCTGCGCGGGGTCTCGCTGCTGGGGATCGGCTCGGCCGGCACCGCGCGCGACCTGCGCGACCGCATCTGGCAGCACCTGGGCAGCGACTGGAAACCGCGCCACCTGGACGCGATCTGCACCCGCGAGGTGGACCTGTCCGGCCTGCCCGAGGTGTTCGCGACGATGCTCGCCGGGCAGTCGTTCGGACGCACCGTGGTGCGGCTGGATCCGGCCGCGTAGACGCCCCCGGGGCTTTGTGACGCGCAGCGCTTTCCGGCTGCGCGCCGCTGCCACTACACTCGTGTCTCCAAGGGGGAAACACATGGCACGCATCCTGATCGTCGACGACTCGCCGTCGCAGTTGCTGGGCATCCAGCGCATCGTCGAGAAGCTGGGCCACGAAACGCTCACCGCCACCGACGGTGCGGCCGGCGTGGAAGCGGCCAAGGCGGCGCTGCCGGACCTGGTGCTGATGGACGTGGTGATGCCCAACCTCAACGGCTTCCAGGCCACCCGCACCCTGCGCCGCGAGCCGAGCACGCAGAACATCCCGGTGATCCTGGTCACCACCAAGGACCAGGACACCGACCGCATGTGGGGCATGCGCCAGGGCGCCCGCGCCTACATCACCAAGCCGTTCTCCGAGGACGAACTGTCCGAGGTGATCGAGCGGGTGTTCAGTGGCGAGGATCCGCCGAAGGGCTGAAAGGCCGGGATTGGGGATTGGGGATTAGTAACGGCGGGCTTCCGGGCGGCTTGGCTGCGATGTGAAACCGTGGTGCACGCAGTGCTCCTGTAGGAGCGGCTTCAGCCGCGACATGCGTTATCGGTAAGGCGTGTCGCGGCTGAAGCCACTCCCACAGGGTGCACTGGTTGCGTTGGCCCGCCTGCGCAGCTGAGGCCGCTTTATGGATACGGCGTCGCGGCTGAAGCCACTCCCACCACGATCCGGCTTGGCGAGGGAGATGTCGCTGTTGCGAATCCCCAATGCCGAATCCCGAATCCCGGCCCTCAGACCGCCTCGCCGAACGCCTTGGCCAGATTCCGGTAGGCCTTGCGCTGCGCCTCGGTCTCCGGGGCCGGCGCCAGCACTTCCAGTTCCACGATCTGGTCGCCCGGCGGGGTGCCCGGCAGGCCGCGGCCGCGCAGGCGCAGCTTGCGCCCGGCGTCGGAGTCCGGCGGGATCTTCAGCTCCACCGCGCCGCCCAGGGTCGGCACGCTGATGCTGGTGCCCAGCGCCGCCTGCCACGGGGTCACCGGCAGCGTGTAGAGGATGTTGAGCCCGTCCACCTCGAACTGCGGGTGGGCGGCGTACTCGATCTCCAGCAGCAGGTTGCTGCCGCCGTTGCCCTGCCCGCTCAGCCGGATCACCTGGCCGGGGCGCACGCCCTTGGGCACGCGCACGTCCAGCTGGCGGCCGTTGATGGTGATGCGCACGCTGTCGCCGCTGTATACCGCCTCCAGCGGCACCGCCAGCTTGGCGCGGGTATCGCCGCGCGGCGCCGCGCCCGGGCCGGGACCGGCACCGCCCTGGCGCGCGCGCTGCTGGCGCGCGAACAGGCTCTCGAAGAAATCGCTGAAGCCGCCGCCGGCGCCGCCGTTGCCGAACACTTCCTCGAAGTCGTAGCCCTGCGCGCCGCCGTAGTTGGGCGGGGCCTGGAACTCCTCGCCGGGCCGGTAGCCCTGCGCGCGCAGCTGGTCGTAGGCGGCGCGCTTGGGCGGATCGCGCAGCGCCTCGTAGGCCTCGTTGATGGCCTTGAACTTGTCCTCGGCGCCGGCCTCCTTGCTGACGTCGGGATGGTACTTGCGCGCCAGCCGCCGGTACGCGGTCTTGATCTCGGCGTCGCCCGCGCTGGGCTCCACGCCCAGGGTGGCGTAGTAATCCTTGAATTCCATCCATCACCTCAAAAAGAGTCGGCCCGCCGCCTTGCGGCAACGGGCCGGTTGCATGTTGCGCACCATCGCCCGGCCATTCTACTGGCCGGCCGCGAAGGCGCGGCGCCGCCGCAGCGGCGCCGACGCGGGCGGGCGCTTACTGCACGATCGTGGCCCCGCTGCCGACCTGGATCCGGCGCGGCGTGCTCGCCGGGCGCTTGGGGATGCGCACTTCCAGCACCCCATGGTAGCCGGTGGCGGAAATGTTGTCGGGATCGGCGCTGTCGGGCAGCGCGAAGCGGCGGTGGAAGCTGCCGTAGCGGCGCTCCACGCGCGAGAAGCGCTCGCTGTCGGCGGTGGACTCGCTCTTGCGCTCGCCCTTGATCGACAGGATGCCCTTGTCCATCGACACCTCGATCTCGGACGGGTCGATGCCGGGCAGGTCGGCGTACAGCACGAAGCGCTCCGGCTCCTCCTTGATGTCCACGCGCGGCACCCACTGCGCGGTGACGACGGCCGACTCGTCGGTGCCGCCGTTGGGGTCGAAGAAGCGGTCGAACACCTGCTTGATCTCGTTCTGGAAGGCGGCCTGGGCCGGCAACTGGCGATAACGGACGATGCTCATCTCGTAGTCTCCTGCAACGTGAATGGGGTAAACCCTGACGGGTGGTTCGCGGCGCCGGGCCAGGCCCGCCGCCATGCCTGCCAGATAGGAATGGGCCGGCGCTTTTCAAGGGCCTTGACGCTGCCTTCCCATCCCGATTTCTAGACTCGATTCATCCAAGGAGCCCGACATGCCCATCCAGCCCGGCGAACGCATTCCCGAAGTGGTCCTGCAGCGCATCCGCGAGGGCGTGGAGCAGGTCGACACGCGCAGCCTGTTCGACGGCCGCCATGCATTGCTGTTCGCGGTGCCCGGCGCGTTCACCCCGACCTGCTCGGAGAAGCACCTGCCCGGCTACGTCGAGCACTTCGAGGAATTCCGCAAGCGCGGCATCGAGGTGTACTGCATGGCGGTCAACGACCCGTTCGTGATGCAGGCCTGGGGCAAGAGCCAGTTGGTGCCGGACGGCCTGCAGATGCTGTCCGACGGCAACGGCGAACTGGCCAAGGCGCTGGGCCTGGAAATGGACGCCAGCAGCTACGGCATGGGCGTGCGGGCGCGGCGCTTCGCGCTGTACGCCGAGGACGGCGTGGTCCGCGCGCTGTTCGTCGAGGCGCCCGGCGAATTCAAGGTCTCCGCTGCCGACTACGTGCTGCAGCATCTCCCCGACTGATCCCCTCCACCCACCACACAGGAACCGGCCAGCCATGTCCAACAAGCCAGCCAACGACGCCAAGCCGCTGCACAACACCACCGGCCTCACCGACACCGCCACGCTGCGCGCCAATGCGCGCCAGAGCATCGAGGACGGCGCGATCACCAAGAGCTACAGCGCCGACCGCGAGGCGGTGATCAAACTGCTCAACGACGCGCTCGCCACCGAATACGTGTGCGTGCTGCGCTACTACCGCCACTACTTCATGGCCTCGGGCATGCTCGCCGACTCGGTCAAGGCCGAGTTCCTGGAGCACGCGCAGCAGGAGCAGGAACACGCGCACAAGCTGGCCGAGCGCATCGTGCAGCTGGGCGGCGAACCGGACCTCAATCCGGATACCCTGACCGCGCGTTCGCACGCCGAGTACAAGGAAGGCGAGGACCTGCGCGACATGGTCAAGGAAAACCTGATCGCCGAGCGCATCGCCATCGACAGCTACCGCGAGATGATCAACTTCGTCGGCGACAAGGACACCACCACCAAGCGCATCCTGGAGCAGATCCTGGCCCAGGAAGAAGAGCATGCCGACGAGTTCTCCGACATGCTGGAAGGGTGGATCGGGAAGTAATCCGACCCGTCGCATGCGTGACATCGGCGCCTGGCACCTGCCGGGCGCTTTTTTTCGCGGCAACCGCGGTGGGATTGGCCGGTAACGCGCGTCGCGGCCGGAACAGGATCGTGCGTCCGCGTGACGCGCCGCGCGCCCCGCCTCTTCGGGCGCCCTCCCCGCTCGAAGGGATGCCGCGACAATCTCCGCGACGTTCGCAAGCGTTGGCCTTTTGCGGGCAACCGCAGCACCCCTGTGTAGGAGCGGCTTCAGCCGCGACAAGCCCTGCGGATGGATCCTGTCGCGGCTGAAGCCGCTCCTACAGGGGTCATGCCTCTTCGGGCACCGTCCCTGTTCGGAAGGATGCCGCGGCGATTTCCGCGACCGTTCGCAGCTCCCGCCTTTTGCAGGCAACCGCAGCACTCCCCTGTAGGAGCGGCTTCAGCCGCGACAGGGACCTTCGGTAAGTTCATGTCGCGGCTGAAGCCGCTCCTGCAGAAGGCATGAGCCAGAGGAAGCTCCTTGGAGCATCCCTCCCGATGTAGCCGCAGGGGACGCACATGTTGTGGGAGCGACTTCAGTCGCGACGGGCTCTACCGGTAATGCCCGTCGCGACTGAAGGCGCCCCCACAACACTGCTGCGACTGCAAGCACCAAAGTCGAATGTTCAACATCCCGCGTCGCGCAATGCGCGCGCAAGCGCATCAGTGCAACACCCGGAACCGCACCTGGGTCCAGGCGCCGTTGCTGGCCAGTGCGGTCAGGGTGTGCTCGCCGGCCTCGGCGAAATCGCGCTGGAAGTTGCGCGCGCCCTCGGTGCGGGCGATCCAGCGCCCGTCCAGCAGCCAGTCCACCGGCGCGGTGGTGCCCAGCGCGCGCACCTGCAGGCGCACGCTGGGGCTGCCCGGCGCGCGCGCCAGGGTGGCGCGGTCGTTGAGCCCTTCGATGCGCAGCACGTCGTTGCCGCCGCGGCCGTCGTCGCGGCAGTCCGGCGCCAGCGCCGGCAATTGCCCGGCCTGGCGTTCGCTGGCGTGCAGCCACGGGGTCAGCAGCGCCGGCCAGCGCGCGAGTTCGCGCTGCACCGCCTGGTGCGGCCGCGCGCAGTCGGGCGACAGGCGCAGGCCGCTGTGCGCGTCCACCTGCACCGTGTCGCGGCCGGCGCTCCACAGCCGCGCGTCGCGCTCGGCGAAGGTCGGCGGCACCGCGCCGTCCAGCGCGTAGGCGGAGAAGCGCCGCTGGCACAGGGCGGGCGGGGTCTGTTCGGCGGCGATGCCCAGCGGCCAGCACACGTCCAGCTGCTGCACGTTGGCCGGCATCGGCCGCGGCGCGTTGTCGCCGCGCGAGCGCGGCAGGCTGTCGATGGTCTCGAACATCAGCGGCAGCGCGGTCACCGCGCCGTACTGGCCGGGCAACGGCGTGCCGTCCGGGCGCCCGACCCAGACCCCGACCGTGTAGCGGCGGGTGCTGCCGATCGCCCAGGCATCGCGGTAGCCGTAGCTGGTGCCGGTCTTCCACGCCACCCGCGGGCGCGTGCCGACGTCGAAGGTGCCCACGCCATAGCCCGGGCGCGGATTGGCCTCCAGGATCTCGCGCACGATCCACGCCGCGCCGGGCGACATCAGCCGCCGCTCGATGACCTTGTCGGCGGCGGTGTAGCGCACGTGCCCGGCGATGCCGTCGCGGTTGAGCGCGGCGAAGGCGCCGACCAGCTCTTCCAGCTGCGCGCCGGTGCCGCCGAGGATCAGCGCCAAATTCGGCGTGCTGCCGCGCGGGAACTTCAGGCCGATGCCGGCATTGTCCAGGCGCGCGGCGAAACGCGCCGGCCCGACCCGCTCGAGCAGGTCCACCGCCGGCACGTTCAGCGACAGGCGCAAGGCGCTGGCGGCGCCGACCGGGCCGTTGAAGGCCTCGTCGAAATTGCCCGGGCGGTAGTCGCCGAAGCTCTGCGGCGCGTCCACCAGCAGGCTCTCCGAATGGATCAGGCCGTCGTCCAGGGCCATGCCGTACAGGAACGGCTTGAGCGTGGAGCCGGGCGAGCGCCAGGCCTGCACCATGTCCACGTCGCCGAGCCGCTTGCGGTCGCCGAACGCCACCGAGCCGATGTAGGCGCGCGCCTGCAGGTCGCGGTTGTCCACCACCAGCAGCGCGGCGGAGGTGCGCTCGGGCAGCTGCGAGAAATACGCGCTGACCCGGTCCTCCAGGGTGCGCTGCAGGTCGGCGTCGAGGGTGGAGACGATGTGCGCGGCGCGCGGCGTTTGCAGGCGCAGGCGCTCGGCCAGCAATGCGGCATGCATCGGCGACTGCAGCGAGCGCGCCACCACCGGTTCGATGCGCGCGTCGTCGACCTGCGCGCGCGGCCAGACCTGCAGTTCGACCATGCGCTCGAGCACCTTGTCGCGCGCCGCGCGCGCGGCCTCGGGATGGCGGTCCGGGCGCAGCCGGCTCGGCGCCTGCGGCAGCACCGCCAGCAGCGCCGCCTCGGCCTGCGACAGGCGCGACGCCGGCTTGCCCAGGTAGGCCCAGCTCGCCGCTTCCACGCCTTCGATGGTGCCGCCGTAGGGCGCGCGTTCCAGGTACAGCTGCAGGATCTGGCGCTTGCTCAGGTGCACTTCCAGCTGCAGTGCGCGCAGCAGTTGCTGCAGCTTGCCCAGCGGGGTGCGCGTGCTGGCGTTCTGCGGCATCAGGATCCGCGCCACCTGCATGGTCAGGGTGGAGCCGCCGGAGACGATGCGGCGCGAGAACACCCACTGCTTGCCGGCGCGCAGCAGCGCCCAGGGATTGATCCCGGGGTGCTGCCAGAACCAGCGGTCCTCGTAGTTCAGCAGCGCCTGCAGGTACAGCGGCGAGACGCTGCGCGGCGTGGCCGGGTAGCGCCACACGCCGTTGCCGTCGGCAAAGGCGCGCAACGGGGTGCCGTCGGCGGCCACCACCAGGGTCGAGGTGTCGCGCGATTTCGGCAGCGGCAGCGGGAATGCCAGGTCCAGCAGCAACAGCGTGGCCAGCACCGCGGCGGTGCCCCAGCGCAGCGCGCGCCAAGGCACTCGGCTCCAATGCGGCGGCAGGCGCGTCCAGCGCCGGGTACGCCGCGCAGGGGGCGTGGCGGCGGGTACGTCCTGTGGCATGCGGGCTCCCGGTGGAAGCGGCTATTTTGCCCGCTGCGGCGGGATCGGCGCATCCGCGCGATGCAGCTGCAGCGCCTGCGCCAGGAACGGCGCGCACAGCGCCTGCGCCGCATCGTGCTCCACCACCAGATGGTCGATCGCCGCGAGGCCGGCCACCAGATGCGGCGCGTGCGCGCCGAGCTTGTCCACGGTGGCCACCACCGCGGTCTCGGCGCTGGCCTCGATCATCGCGCGCTTGAACAGCGCCTCCTCGCCGTCCACGCCCCACAGCCCGCGCTCGGCATCGATCGCGCAGGCGCCGGGAAAGCACAGGTCGGCGCGCAGCTGGCGCAGCTGCTGCAGCGCCTGCGCGCCCACCGCCGCGCCGATGCGCGGATCGACCCGGCCGCCGATCAGCAGGATCTCGATGCCCTCGCGCGCCATCAGCAGTTGCGCGATGTCCGGCGCATTGGTGACCACGGTCAGGCGCTGCCGCGGCGGCAATGCGGCGGCGATGGCGCTGTTGGTGGAACCGGCGTCGATCAGCAGCACCTGCCCGGGCCGCACCAGCGTCACCGCCGCCTGCGCCAGCGCGCGCTTGCGCTCGGCATGTTGTTCGTGCCGCTGCGGCAGCGGCGCGACGCTGGGCGTGGGCGGCAGCGCACCGCCGTAGACGCGGCGGCACAGGCCCTGCGCGGCGAGATCGCGCAGGTCGCGGCGGATCGAATCTTCGGACACCGCGAACGCGGCGGCCAGTTCCGTGGCCACGACCCGGCCGTGCTCGCGCAGGCGCTGCAGGATCGCCTGCTGGCGCTCCTGCGGCAGCGCATCGGCCGCGTTCATGCGCCCTGCCCCGTGCTGTGCAGCGGCAAGCCCAGCGCGCGCAGCTCGGCGCGCAGCGTGGCCGCGTCGCGGAACTGCAGCGCGTGCATGCCCTGCGCGGCGGCGGCGTGCACGTTGCGCAGCGCGTCGTCGATGAACACCGCGCGCGCCGGATCGATCGCGTAGCGCGACAGCAGCAGCGCGAAGATCGCCGGGTCCGGCTTCACCAGCCGCTCCTGCCCGGACACCAGGATCCCGGCGAAGCGCTGCAGGAACGCATAGCGCTGCAGCGCGATCGGGAAGGTCTCCTGCGACCAGTTGGTCAGCGCATACAGGCGCACGCCCTGTGCGTGCAGTTCTTCCAATATCTGCACGCTGGCCTCGAGCGGGCCGCCGAGGGTTTCTTCCCAACGCTGGTGATAGGCGGCGATCAGCTCGGCATGCGCCGGATGCAGCGCGCTCAGCTCGGCGACCGCGTCGCGCCATGGCCGGCCGGCGTCCTGCTGCTCGTTCCACTGCGGCGAGCACACCTCGGCGAGGAAGCGCTCCATCGCGGCATGGTCGTCGAACAGCTGCCGGTACAGATAGCGCGGGTTCCAGTCGACCAGCACGCCGCCGAGGTCGAAGATCACCGTGTCCGGTGCGTGCGGGGGAATGGAGGGCATGGTCTGGTTGCTCCTGGAGCGGATCAGTGTCGCAGCAGCCGCGACCCCATCGCCACCAGCAACAACAGCCCCGACACCGCCAGCAAGGCGGTCGGCAGGCTGCTGGCGTGGGCGAGGAAGCCGATCAGCGCCGGCCCGGCGAGCAGGCCGGTGTAGCCGAGCGTGGTCAGCGCGGCGATCGCCACCGCCGGCGAGGTGCCGGGCAGGCGCCCGGCCGCGCCGAACAGGATCGGCACCAGGTTCGACACGCCCAGGCCGACCAGCGCATAACCGAGCAGGCCGCTGGCGACGCCCTGCAGCAGCGTGGCCAGCAGCAGGCCGCCGGCCGCCAGCGACGCACCGGCCGCCAGCATCGCCGGCTGGCCGATGCGTGCGACCACCCGGTCGCCGCCGAAGCGGCCGGCCGCCATCGCCACCGAGAACAGCGCATAGCCGACGCCGGCGTAGCGCGTGTCCACGCCATGGAACTCACGCAGCAGCACCGCGCTCCAGTCGAGCATCGCGCCTTCGGCGAGCAGGCAGATGAAGCACAGCGCGCCCAGCACCAGCACCACGCCGCGCGGCAGGCGCAACGCGGTGCGCTGCGCCGGATCGCCGGCAGCGCCGGCCAGCAGGCCGGCGCGTTGCCACAGCAGCAGCGCCAGCAACAGCGCCGACACCGCCAGCGTGGCCGCCAGCAGCGGCGTGCCGAGCGCGAGCAGGGCGCTCATCGCCGCTGCGCCGGTCAGCCCGCCGACGCTGAACACGCCGTGGAAACTGGACATCACCGGCCGCCCGGCGCGCGTCTCGGTCTCCACCCCGTGCGCGTTCATCGCCACGTCCAGCGCGCCGAGCGCGGCGCCGAAGTACAGCAGCGCGGCGACCACGCTCGGCACAGTCGGCGCCAGCGCCACCAAGGGCAGGCCCAGGCACAGCGCCAGCCCGGACGCGACCACCACCGCACGGCTGCCGAAGCGGTGGCTGAGCATGCCCGACAGCGGCATCGCCAGGATCGAGCCGCCACCGAAGGCGAGCAGCACCAGGCCCAGCGCGGCGTCGTCCAGCGCGAAACGCGCTTTCACGTACGGCACCATCGGCGCCCAGGCCGCCATCGCGATGCCGGACAGCAGGAATACCCAGCGGGTGGCGTGGATCGCGGGCTGGGTGGCCGCGTCGGCAAAGGCGGCAGAAGCGCCGTTGGCCGGTGCGAGGGGTAGGTCGGTAGGCATGCCGCTACCGTACAGAAACATGCATAAACGTGCAACATGATGCATAAAGGCGCGAACGCGTCCGATCGTGATGGGTGACCGCCCAGCCTTCCGGCCCGGGGGCCAACGCGGTGCCCATCACACCGGGTACGGGGTCCAACGTTGCCGTCTCGCGCACTGCGAGCGATGGCGAAGAAGAATGCGGTAACTCGCGCCCACCGCCGGCGCCAGCCGGACATCGGCAAGGGGCAAGCTGGCGCCCTGCCCGACCGCATGCGGTGCGGGATCGCTGCCGCGCTGCCGCCGCACAGAACCGCGCCCGCCGGCGCTATGCCTCGCCGCCGTCCAGCGCCAGCGGCAGGCGCAGCGTGGCCACGCTGCCGGGCGCATCCGCGCGCGCGTCCAGGCTGAGGCTGCCGCCCTGCGCCTCCAGGATCTGCCGCGACAGCACCAGGCCGATGCCCGACCCGCCGGGCTTGGTGGTGAAGAACGGCACGAACAGGTTGTCGCTGGGCGGCAGCCCGGCGCCGCCGTCGAGGATCTCGATCTGCGCGCAGGCGCCGTCGCGGCGCGCGCGCAGCGTCACCGGCGCGCTGCCGCCGGATTCCAGCGCATTGCGCAGCAGGTTGATCAGCACCTGCTCGAGCTGGTCGGCGTCGGCGTGCAGCCGCAGCTGGGGGTCGACCTCGACCTGGACCCGCGCATCGTCGAGCAGCCGCCGCACCCGCGCGCACAACGGCGCCAGCTCCACTGTTGCCGGTACCGGCGCGGGCAGCCTGGCCAGCCGCGCATAGCCGCCGAGGAAGCGCTGCAGCGCCGCGCTGCGTTGTTCGATCACGCCCAGGCCGTTGCGCAAGTCCTCATGCAGTTCGGCGTCGAGCGTGTCTGCCGCGGCCGCCAGCAGGCGCCCGAGGGTGTCGGCGATCGAGGCGATCGGCGCCAGCGAGTTGTTGATCTCGTGGCTGAGCACGCGCAACAGGCGGCGGAAGGCCTGCGCCTCCTCCTCGCGCAGCGCGCGCTCCATCGGCTGCACCAGCAGCAGGCGCCCGGCCTGGCTGCGGCTGCGCAACGCGGCATGGCCGATCTGCCAGCGCCCCTGCTGGCCGGCGAAGGCATGCGCATGGATGCTGCCCGACGGCAACGCGAACAAGCCGTCCAGGCCCAGCGCCTGCGCGGATTGCCCGACCAGCTGCTCGGCGGCGGCGCCGAGCAGGCGCTCGCCGGCCGGATTGACCAGGCGCAGGCGCTGGTCCTGCTCGAACGCGAACACCGCCCCGTCCAGCGCCGCCAGGGTCTTGCTCAGCAACTGCAGGCTCTCGTGCGAATCGCGCTGCTCGTCCTGCAGCCGCTGCGCCAGGGCGTTGAAGCGCTGCAGCAGGCCGTCGCCATCGCGATCGCGCGCGCCCTGCGCCACGCGCACGCTGTAGTCGCCCTCGCGCAGCGCCTCGAGCAGGCCGCCGAGGGTGCGCAGGCGTTGTCCGGCATCGCGCTGCTGCCAGCGCCACAGCGCCGCGGTCAGCAGCAGCACGCACAGCATCAGCAGCGCCGCCTCGGGCGGCCGCGGCGTGCCGACCGCGAGCACCAGCGCCAAGGCCAGCAGCGCCGGCGCCGCCAGCCACAGCGGTCGCCGGCGCTGCCGCTCAGCCGCCGTCATCGCTGCGCAGGCCGTGCTTGCCCAGGCGCCGGTACAGGCTCTGCCGGGTGATGCCGAGCTGGTCGGCGGTACGCTGCAGGTTGCCCTGCTGCTGCGCCAGCGCCTGCCGCAGCAACAGCGCCTCGGCTTCCTCGAGGGTCAGCTGGGTCGACAAGGCCGGCGCCGCGGCCGCGGCCGGTTGCAGGCGCAGGTCGTCGCTGCCCAGCGTCGCGGCGTCGGCGAGCAACGCGGCGCGTTCCATCGCGTGCGCCAGTTCGCGCACGTTGCCGGGCCAGGCGTAGCCGAGCAAGGCGCGTTCGGCGTCGCGCGCCAGCGCCGGCAGCGGCCGCCGGTAGCGCGTGCAAGCGGCGGCCAGGTAGTGCCGCGCCAGCGGCAGGATGTCGGCGCCGCGCTCGCGCAGCGGCGGCACCCGCAGCTGGAAGGTGTTGAGCCGGTACAGCAGGTCCTGGCGGAAATGCCCCGCGGCCACTTCCGTGTCCAGGTCGGCATTGGTCGCGGCGACGATGCGCACGTCCACGCGCTGCGTGCGCGAGGAGCCAAGCCGCTCGAACTCGCCGTCCTCGATCGCGCGCAGCAGCTTGGGCTGCTGCTGCAGCGGCAGGTTGCCGATCTCGTCCAGGAACAGGGTGCCGCCGTCGGCCAGTTCGAAGCGGCCGGCGCGGTCCTGCCGCGCGTCGGTGTAGGCGCCGCGCACATGGCCGAACAGCTCGGCCTCGAACAGGGTCGGCGCCAGCCCACCGATGTTGACCTTGACGAAGGCCTGCGCGCGGCGCGGCGACCACTGGTGCAGGAACTGCGCGAGCAGGCTCTTGCCGGTGCCGTTCTCGCCCAGCAGCAGCACGTTGGCGCCGCTGCCGGCGATGCGCAGCAGGTCCTCGACCAGGCGCTGCATCGGCGCCGACTCGGCGACGAAACCGGCGGCGCCGTCCTGCAGCAGCAGCGCCTGCGCCTCGCCGAGCCGCTGCGCGTTGCGGCGGCTGCGGTCCAGCGCGATGCGGCTGTCCAGCACCGCCAGCACGCGCGCGTTCTGCCACGGCTTCTCGATGAAATCCACCGCGCCGTCGCGCATCGCCGCCACCGCCAGCTCGATGCTGGCCCAGGCGGTCATCGCGATCACCGGCAATCCGGGCCATTGCGCGGCGATCTGCGCGATCAGCGCCAGGCCTTCCGCGCCGGACGTGGTGTCGCGGGCGTAGTTCATGTCGATCAGCACCGCGGCGAACTCGTCGCCGCGCAGGCAGGCCAGCGCCAGCTCCGGCGACTCGGCGCCGACCATGCCGTAGCCGGCGCTCTTGAGCAGCATGCGCAAGGCTTCGCGCACGTCCGCCTGGTCGTCGACCACCAGGATGCGCGGCAAGGGTGGCGTGCGGGCGTCGTTCATGGCGCAGAGTCTAGCGGCTGACCACCGCCGGCATACGCGTCACGCGCGGCGATCGCAACGCACGCAGCCTGCTTCGCTGGCCGCGTCATTCGGCGCGCAACGCCTGCATCGGCGGCACCCGGGCCGCACGCCGCGCCGGCCCCAGCGCCGCGAGCAGGCCGGCTGCCGCCAGCACCAGCAACACCGCGCCGATCGCCAGCGGATCGGCCACCCGCACCTCGAACAGGAAACGCTGCAGCAGCCGCGACAACGCCATCGCCACGCCCAGGCCCAGCAGCAGCCCTACCCCGATCTGCACGCCGGCCTCGCCCAGCACCTGCCGCCGCAGCCGCGCCGGCGGCGCGCCGAGCGCGGCGCGCACGCCGAATTCGTGCTGGCGCGCGGCCACCGCCACCGCCATCACCGCGTACAGGCCGACCGCGGCCAGCAGCAGCGCCAGCGCCGCGAACAGGCCGACCAGCAGCAGGTTGAGTTTCTGCTCGCCGGTGGTGGTGGCGACCAGGGCCTGCATCGACTGCAGGTCGGCGATCGGCTGCTGCGGCGCCACTTCGCCGATCGCCGCGCGCAGCGCGCGCTCGTCCACGCCCGTCGCGCCCGCATGCAGCCGCAGCGCATAGGTCAGCGCGCCGAAGCTGCGCATGATCCGCCACATCGGCTCGCTCATCTGCGCCAGCGGCTGGTACACCGTCGGCTCCGGCGGCTCGGCCGGGCTGGTGTGGCGCACGTCGCCGACCACGCCGACCACCCGCATCGACAAACGGTGGTTGTCGCCGTCGTCGGGGACGGTCACGATCTTGCCGAGCGCCTGCCCGTGCAGATAGCGCTCCGCGAACGAGGCGCTGACCAGGCAGACGTTCTCGGCGCCGGCCACATCGCCGTCGGCGATGCCGCGGCCGGCCAGCAACGGGATACGGAACACCTCCAGGAACTGCGCCGTGACCACGCGGTACTGGCTATCGAGGGAGGGACCGCCGTCCACCTCCACGCTCCAGCTCAGCCGCGTCGCCGTCGGCGGATTGCTGGAGACGCCGACGCGTTCGATGCCCGGCACCTGCTGCAGCCGCGCGACGATGCGCCGCGCCTGCTCCACCGCGTCCTGCGCCGCGGCATAGCGCTCCTTCACCGGCGACAGGGTGAAGACCACGGCCGAGCGGCTTTCGAAGCCCATCGGCACCTCCGCCAGTTTTTGCAGGGTGCGCGTGAACAGCGCCGCGCCGATCAGCAACACCACCGCGATGGCCACCTGCGCGATCACCAGGGCGCGGCCGAGGCGGCCGGCCTGCAGGCTCCAGCCGCCACGGCCGCCGCCGGCCAGCTCCGCCAGCAGATGGCGGCGGCGGCCGCGCACGATGCCCAGCGCCGCGGCCAGCAGCGCCGTGGCGCCGCCGGCGAGCAGCGCGAACAGCACGCTGGCGCCGCTCAGGTGCGCGGCCTCGCCGCGCATCCACAACAGCGGCACCCAGCCCCCGAGCAGGCGCAGGCCGAGCCAGGCCAGGGCCAGCCCGGCCACGCTGCCGAGCACGCCGATCAGCACGCCTTCGGCCAGCGCCGGCAGGCTCAGCCGCGTCCACGGTGCGCCCAGCGCGGCGCGCACCGCAATGTCGTGGCTGCGGCCCAGCGCGCGCAGCAGCATCAGGCTGGTCAGGTTGATCGCGGCGATCAGCAGCACGCAGGCGGCCGCGGCGAAGAACAGCCACAGCGTGTTGCCGCTGTAGGCGCTGTACAGGCTGCCCTGCAACGGCAACGCGTTCGGCGGGTCACGCTGCAGCTCGCGCCACCAGTCGTCGGTCATGTACGGACTGCCGCGCAGCACGCCCAGAATCACCCCCGCGGTCTGCGCGGAGGCGGCGGCCACACTGACGCCCGGACGCAGGCGCGCCACGATGATCTCGTTGGTGGACAGATTGGTCGCGGCCAGGTCCGGCTGCATGTTGCGGACCACGTCGAACGGCTCGGCCCAGGGAAAGTCCGCCGGCAACACGCCGACGATCTGCACCGGCGTGCCCTCCACCTGCAGCGTGCGCCCCACCGCCGCCGGATCGCCGCCGAGATAGCGCTGCCAGAAACGATGCGCCAGGATCACCGCCTGCGGTCCGCCGGGCCGGCTTTCCTCGGCGTTGAAGTTGCGGCCCGCCGCCATCGGCAACCCCAAGGTGCGCAGGAACCCCTCGTCGGCGCTGATCGCCGCGACCACTTCGCTGGTGTCGCCGCGGGCGATGTTGGCCGGCACCGGAAACCCGCGCAGGATGCCGATGGACTGCAGGGCGGACAGGCGCCGCAGCGGCGGGTAATAGCCCGGCGCGGCGACGTTGTGGCCGCCGTCGACCGGTTTGCCCAATGTGACCAGTTGCTGCGCCTGCGGGAACGGCAGCGGTTTCAGCAAGGCCTGGTCGAGCAGCGCGAACACCGCGGTGGTGGTGGCCACGCCCAGCGCCAGGGTCAGCATCGCCAGCAGCAGGTAGCCGGGCCTGCGCGCCAGCGCGCGCCAGGATTGCCGCGCCTCGGCCCAATGGATGGCGGCGCTCATCGCGCCGGCTCCGCGGCGCGCACCGGCAACGCCACGTCCTGCTCGTGGCGCAGCCGCTCGAAGGTGTCCTCGTCGACGATGCGCCCGTCGAGCATGTGCACGATGCGCTGCGCGCGCCGCGCGAACGCCGCATCGTGGGTAACCATGCACAAGGTGGTGCCGTTGTCGTGCAGCTGTTCCAGCAGCTGCATCACCGCCTCGCCGTTGCGCGTGTCGAGATTGCCGGTGGGTTCGTCGGCGAGCAGGATCGACGGATTGCCGGCCAGCGCGCGCGCCACCGCCACACGCTGCTGCTGGCCGCCGGACAGCTGCCCCGGATAGTGCCTGTGGCGATGGTGCATGCCGACCAGTTCCAGCACTTCGCGCACGCGCTGGCGGATCTTTCCGCGCTCGGCGCCGTCGCGGTAGGTCAGCGGCAGCGCCACGTTCTCTTCCACGGTGAGGTCGGCGATCAGGTTGAAGGCCTGGAAGATGAAGCCGATCTCGGCATTGCGGATGCGCGCGCGGCCGATCGCGTCCAGCTCGGCGACGCTGCGGCCGTTGAGCCGGTAGCTGCCGCCGCTGGGCGCATCGAGCAGGCCGAGGATCGACAGCAGGGTCGATTTGCCGCAGCCAGACGGGCCGGTGATGGCGACGAAATCGCCGCGCGCCACGTCCAGCGCGATCTCGGCCAAGGCGTGGGTCTCCACTTCCTCGGTATGGAACACCTTGCCCAGCCCGTGCAGGCGGATCAGCGGCTCGGCGGAAGTTGCGGCAACGTCGGTCATGCGGGTGCTCTCCTGATGGCGCTAGCGTAAGCGCAGGGTGTCGTAGGCGTTCCACTGGCTGGTGTCGGACAGCACGACCTGGTCGCCGGCGCGCAGGCCGGCGCGCACTTCGATGCGGTCGCTGGAGGCGGCGCCGAAGCGCACGCGGATGCGCTGCGCGCGGTCGCCGCCGTCGCGCAGCACGAACAGGTCGCCGGCGGCGTTCGGCGCGGCCAGCGCCGGGCGCGGAATGCTGACCACGTCGCGCAGGGTGCCGAGCACGATGCGCCCGTCCACCGACAGGTCCGGGCGCACGCCCGGCGGCAGCGGCGGCGCCAGCCGCACGTCGACCACCACGCTGCCGCTGCGCACCGCCGGATCGATCCGCGCCACCTGCCCGCGCACCACGCCGTTGTGCGTGTCCACCGCGACCGGCAGGCCGTCGATCACGTCCTTGGCCAGCACCTCGGGCACCTGCAGCCGCGCCAGCAGGTCGTCCGGGCGCGCGACCCGCGCCAGCTTGGCGCCAACCTCGACGCGCTGGCCGGGTTCCACGTCCACCTGCTGCAGGATGCCGGCGCTGCCGGCGCGCACCTGCAGCGAGGCGGCCTGTTGCGCGGCGATGGCCAGCGCGCTGGCGGCCTGCGCGCGCCGCGCCTGGGCGGCGCGCAGCTGCGCGGCCATGTTCTGGCGGAAGGCGGCCACGCGCTGGGTTTCGATGCCGGCGCGGCCGCGCTGCTGGGCTTCGACGATCTGGCTCTGGGTCAGGTCGATCGCCGAGATCGCGCCGCCGTCGTGGCCGCGCCGGTAGGCCTGCGCCTTGATCTGCGCGATCTGCAGATCGGACTGGGCCTGCGCCTGCAGCGCCTGCTGGTCCAGCAGTTGCGAGGCCAGCGCGGCATGCAGCGCGGCCAAGTCGGCATCGGCGCCGGCCAGTGCGGCGCGGGCGCGGTCCAGGCCGGCGTCCAATTCGGGATTGGCCAGTTGCAGGATCAGCGTGTCCGCCTGCACCCGCGCGCCGGCATCGGCCAGTTGCTGCTGCACCGTGGCGGTGGCGCCGGCGGTGATCCAGCGGATCTGCCGCGGCACCAGCACGCCGTTGGCGCGGATCTCGCGGCGCATCTCGCCGCGCGTGGCCGCATCGATCCACAGCTCGTTGCGCGCCACGCGCGGTGAGGCGCGGCCGGCGCCCAGCGCCGCCACGCCCAGCAGCACGATGGCGGCGGCGGCCAGCGCCAGCCAACGGCGCCGCTGGCGCCAGAACGAACGATGCGGAGACTTCGCGATATCCATGGGCATTGCAGAGCAGGCCGCATGCCAATCGACGAAGCGCCATAACCCATTGAAACGCTTGCACATCGCCCGCGTCGGGCACGGCCGCCGCGTCCGCAAGCGGACGCGCGCCGACCGATTACGGACAGTTGCGCGGCGAACCGCGCGCGCTCAACGCTTTTCGAGCGACGCGCGGTAGTGCAGCAAGGCTTCCGGTTCGTCGGTCTGGAACGCGCCGATCCCGTCGCGGTACAGCCGCCCCCACACCGCATCCGGATCGCGCACCGCGTCGGCGTCGCCGCCGTAGCCGGCGACGAACCCTTCCCACAGCGTGTTGACCAGCAGCCGCACGTGCTGCTGCCTGGCCAGCGCGGCCAGCGCCGGCAACTGCTCGGCGCGCATCCGCGGCAGTTCGATCGCCACCGGGCGGACCTTGCCGCCGATCTGGGTGCGCACGGTCTGCAGCAGGTCGTCGGTGCCTGGCGGATTGAGCAGCACCGGGGTGAAGTTGATCCGGTCGAACGGCGGCAGCGACGCCAGCGGCTGGCTGTACACGCCGACCTCGGTCTTGAGCACCACCTGGCGCTCCATGCCGGCGCGCCGCACCGCGTCCGCCACTTCCGAATAGATCGGCGCCTTGACGTCGAGATTGAGCAGGATCCGGCCCTTGGCCGCGGCCAGCATCTGCTCCAGGGTCAGCGGATGCTGGTCGGTGAGCGCGGCATCGGCGCCGCCCTCGTCGTCGCGCAACCGCAGCCGCGACAGCTGCGCCCAGGTCAGCTCGGCGACCTTGCCGCTGCCGTCGGTGGTGCGCTCGACGGTGGCGTCGTGGAACATCACCAGGGTGCCGTCGGCGGCGCGGCGGATGTCGGTCTCGAGCATGTCCACGCCCATCGCCACGCAGCGCTCCAGGCCGGCCAGCGAGTTCTCCGGCGCATGGCCGGGGAAGCCGTGCGCGGGCGCCGGATTGTGGCAGCCGCGATGGGCGACGACGAAGATGCCGCCGTCGGGATCGGCCAGGCGCGCCTGGATCGCCGCGCTGGCGTCGGCGTTGGCGGCCGCAGTGGCGGGACCGGCCAGGGCGCTGCCCAGCAACAGCAGCGGCAACAGGGAAGATGTCATGGCAACAGGAATCCGAAAGATGGAAAGGCGTTAGAGAGACGGCGTGAAGCGAATGCCGAACCAGTACGTGGTCGGCACCGAGTAGGTGTCCTTCAACAGGTTCTCGCCCGGCCCGGTCACGCTGGTGATGCGGCTGTGGGTGACGTTGCCGACCTGGCCGACCACGCTGACCTGCCTGTTGATCGCATAGGTCGCCGACAGGTCCAGCTGCGAGCGCGGCGACCAGTACAGGTCCTGCCAGTCGATGTTGCTGACGATGGCGCGCAAGGCCTTGCCCTGGCGGTTGTAGGCCGCGCGCAGTTCCAGCCCGCCGACGCTGTAGAACAGCGAGGCGTTGGCGGTGTAGCCGGGCTGGCCGACCAAGCGATCGACGCTGCGCTGGCGCTGGCTCACGTTCGGCGCGCTGCCGACGCTGTACGGCACGTCCATGCCGCCGTCGAGCAAGGCCAGGTTGGCGCTGGCGCCCAGTCCGGACAGCGCCGGCACGCCGGGCAGCAGGGTGTTGAGCACCGCGCTCAGTTCCAGGCCGCGCACGTGCGCCCTGGAAGCGTTGGCCGGGGTGCTGATCAGCACGTTCGAATAGGTGGTGCCGTTGAAGCTGAACTGGTCGGTGCGCGACAGGGTGAAGATCTCGTCCTGGATGCGCTTGTTGAATACCGCCGCGGCGAGCATGCCGTCGACATCGTCGGGCAGGCGCCATTCCAGCGACAGGTCCAGGTTGGTCGAGATGCGCGGCTTGATGTCCGGATTGCCCACGGTCACGGTCACGCCCTGCGCATTGGGATTGCCGGCGTCGGTGCTGTTGACGAAGCCGATCGAGGTGCGCGCGGCGTAGGCGTCGTACGGCGGGCGGCCGAGCGTGCGACTGGCGCCGGCGCGCAGGTCGAGGCGCTCGCTGAGGTGGTAGGTCATGATCGCCGACGGCAGCAGGTTGGCGTAGTGCGAATCGGTCGGCGCATCGACGTAGACGTACTTGCCGCTGGCCGTGTCCAGCTGGCGCTGGCGGCCGACGGTGGACTGGTCGGTGTCGTCGTAATGCAGGCCGGCCTCCACGTTGAACGCCTCGGCGCGATAGCCGACCAGGCCGTAGGCGCCGAAGATCTTTTCGGTATGGCTGAAGTTGTCCTGGTTGCTGAAGGCCGACTGGTCGGTGCTGTTGAACGCGCTCAGCGGCGTGGACTGCAGCACGCGCCGCGCCTTGTCCGGGTCGATGGTGATCAGGTTCAGGCCCAGATAGCGCAGCGGCGCGTTCGACGGCGCCAGCACGTCGGCGATGTTCAGTGCCGGCGCGCTGCGGTTCGGCTCGTAGTCGTCGCGATGGATGTCGAACGACGGCTTGTCGGTGGTGTAGGACAGGCCGCCGCCGAAGCCCAGGCCGCGGTCCTGCTCGCCCTGGTTGAAGGCGTAGTCCAGGCGTCCGCTGAGGATGCGGTCGCGCGCGCTGCGCTTGTAGTCCGGGCGCCAGTACAACAGGCTGTAGTTGTCGTAGTCGGAGTACGCCTGCGGCGCCACCGGGAAGCGCTGGTTCAGCGCCGAGGTGTCGTAGCTGAAGGCGTAGTCGGCGCTGGGAACGACGGTGACGCCGGGGCCGGTCTGGCCGACCGCGACCGCCGCCGGGCGCGACGCGCCGGTGACGTACTTGAACATCTGGATCGGCTCGTCATAGGTCGCATCCGACCACGAGCCGCGCGCGGACAGCACCTGATGGTCGTCCGGACGCCATTCCATGCCGGCCTGGCCGAGCTTGGTGCGGGTGGTGGTGACCTGGTTGGAATAGCCGACCTCGATGTCGCCGGCCGGATAGCTGCCGGAGGTCGCGGTCTGGTTGTAGACGCGGTTGCGGTTGCGCGGATCGATGATCAGCTCGTTGCGCTGCATGTCGTCCTTGAAATAGTAGTAGCCGGCGGTGACGTAGGCCTGCAGGTCGGCGCTGGGGCGCGCCTCGAACTTGCCGGTCAGGCCGTAGCGGTCGCGCTTGTCCATCACGTACCAGTACTTGTCCTGCTGCGGCACCGCCCAGCCGTTGCCGAGATTGCTGCCGCTCTGCAGCACGCCGCTGGCGTCGTAGAACCCGTAGTGCACCGTGTCGGTGGTCATGTGGGTTTCGGTGTAGCTGCTCAGCGTCTGGTAGTTGCCCGACAGGGTCAGGCCGTACTGCCGGTCGCTGCCGAAGGTGGTGCTGCCGGTGGCGCCGAGGCGATAGCCGGGATCGTCCTGGTCGCGCGGCTTGCCGACGTCGTTGGCGTGGCCCAGCGCGGCCTCGCTGGTGAAGAACGGCTTGCCGCCGTTCTCGAACGCGCTGCGCGTGCGCAGGTTGATCGCGCCGCCGGTGGCGTTGGGGTCCAGGTCGGGGGTGAAGGTCTTGACCACCTGCAGTTCGCTGACCATCGAGGCCGGCAGGATGTCCAGGCGCACGCCGCGGGTGATCGAGCCGAGCGTGCCGTTCGGCGTGCCCGGCGAGGCCACGGTCAGGCCGTCGATGGTGACGTTGTTGTAGGACGGGCCGAGGCCGCGCAGCACCGGCGTGGCGGCCTCGTCGCGCGGATGCTCGTTGTCGGTCGCCGGCAGCACCGACAGGCCGGGAATGCGGCGCAGCGCCTCGACGATGGTGGTGTCCGGCAGCGCGCGCACGTCGGTGGAACTGACCACGTCGGTGATGTTGGTGGCCGCGCGCTTGCTCTCGATCGCGGCGGCGTTGGCCTTGCGCACGCCGGTGACGACCACGCTGTCCAGGGTCTTGGCCGTCTCGGCAGCCGGCGGCGACGCGGCGGCGGTGGTCTCGTCCGTGGCGGCGGGCGGCAACGGCGTCGCCGCCTGCTGCGCGAGCGCGGCCTGGCAAGCGGCGGCAAGCAGGCACACCAGCAGGGCGCGCTGGTGGCAGTGGTGCGAACGCGTCATCTCGTCTCCCCTGGAAAGGTCGGAATGCAATTAATAACTTTAAAGTAGTTAAATTTAATCGCGGGGAATGACAGGCCGATGGCACGCTGCGGACAGCGGCAAGCGCGCAGTGGGAGCGGCCGCGGAGCGGGCGTTGCGGGTGCCGGGCAGCGCGCGCCGAGTGGGCAGGAATGCCGTGCAAGCCGTCGCCGCTGACCGGGCGATGGCGGCGCAAGGCGTACGCCACGGCGTCGCGCCCCCGGCATCGTGCGTGCGCCAAAACGACGATAGGGCCGCAAGGGCCCTATCGTCGTCTCCGTTCTTACCCGCGGCCTGCGCGCGGGCGCGCGCCCCGGCCGTCGCTCGCTAGGGCTGCACGACGCTGATCGTGCCCGGGTTGCTGCGCCCCACCCCGCGCAGGTCGGGACGGTACATGTCCTCGACCAGCGGTGGCGGCACCGTGTAGGTGCCCGGGGTCACCGCACGCACCAGGTAGAACACCTGCGCCTTGCTGCCCGATGCCAGGCTCAGCGCGGCCACGTAGCGGTCGTCGCGGAACTCCTCGTGCTTGACGTCGGCGGCGTTGGAACGGTCGCTGATCTCGATGCCGTCCACCACCACATCGGCCCACTGCTTGGCGTCGCCCAGGTTGAAGTTCTCGATCTCCAGACCGGCCGGCAGCAGGTCGGTCAACAGCGCGTCGGGCATGCTCACGTTGGAGGTGACGGTGACGCGCACGATCAGTGCCTCGCCTTCCTTCAGCGGCCGCGGCGTCCACGGCTTGCCGTCGGTGCCGTACCACTCGCGCTCCACCTTCAGCGTGCTCTCGTCCACCTCCGGCGCCTTGCGCGGGATGCCGGCGATTTCCAGGCTGGCGTACATCGGCGCCTCGCCCTGCGGCACGAAGCTGACCCCGCGCGCCAGCTCGGCCTCGCCGAACAGGCGGCCGAAGGCCTTGGCCGCGCCGATCGCCTCGCTGCTGTCGCCGATCGCCAGCTGCCCGGACACCAGCTTGCTCTGGTTGGCCAGCAGCGCCTTGCCCATCCGCGCCAGCGCCACCTGCTCCTGGGTGCTCAGCCACAGCCAGCCGCCGCGGCGGCGCGCGTCGATCTCACGGCCCAGCGCCACCGCGCGCGCGTCGTACTCGGGCTTGGCCAGGCCGCGCTCGTGCAGCAGCGCGATCATCAGCGCGTCGTCGCGGATCACGCTGCCGTAGTCGCCGAAGTAAGGCGGACGGTCGCCGCTGTCCTTGGCGAAGCCGGCCGCGATCGCCGCCTCGCCACGCTTCTTGTCGCCCTGCAGCGACAGCGCCACGCCCAGGTGCACCAGCGACAGGCCGGTCAGCGCCTTGCCGCGGTCGTTGTCGTACAGCGCGCGCAGCGTGCCCAGCGGGGCGCGGTTGACCCGCGCCAGCACGTAGCCGGACCAGGCCTGGTTGGCGAACTTCAGGTTCTCGCGGCGGTCCTGCCCGTAGAAGTTGTTGCCGCCGGACAGCAGGTCCTCGCTGAGCCGGTTGAGCGCCTTCTGCAGCACGTTGTCGGGCACCGCGAAGCCGGCGTCCTTGGCGTCGAGCAGGAACTCGGCGATGTACGGGGTCAGGCCCGGATTGACGTAGCCGTCGTCGCCCCACATCGAGAAGTGGCCGCTGGAGATCTGCATCGACGCCAGCCGCCCGAACGCGCCTTCCATGCGCGCGCGGCGGGTGGCCGCGTCCAGGCCCTTGGCGCCGAGCAGCCTGGCGGTGGCGTCGTCGAGCAGCAGCGCGGCGTAGCCCTTGCTGGTGGTCTGCTCGGCGCAGCCGTACGGGTACTCCAGCGCGCCCTGCAGCGCGCTGGCGAACGGGATCGGCGGCAACGCGCTGACCAGCATGCGCGCGTTGACCGAGCCGGCCATCAGGCCCTCGGCATCGGCCATGCCCAGCGTCACCGGCGCCAGCGGATCCAGCACGCGGGTCTGCGCGCGCAGCACCGACGGCCACGCCGCGCGCACCGGCAGGTCGTAGCGGCGGTCCACGGCGAAGCCGTTGCCGTCCACCCGCACCCGCACCTTGGCCACGCTATAGCCCTCCTGCGCCACCAGCGGGAAGCTCAGCGTGGCCTTGCCGTCCTTGCCGAGCTTGGCGCTGCGCGCGTTCTCGGCGATCGCCAGCGGGCCTTCGCCGTCCACCCGCACCTTGAACTCGCCCGGCTGCCCGGTGAAGTTCTGCACGTCCAGGGTGACCGTGCTGCGGTCGCCCGGCGCCATCACCCGCGGCATGCTGGCCTCGGCCACGATCGGCGCGCGCACCAGCGTCTCCACGTCGCGGTTGCCGTAGCGCTCGTCCGAATACACCAGCGCCGACACCCGTAGCGTGCCGTTGAAGTCCGGCACCGGCAGCTGCACCCGCGCGTTGCCCTTGGCGTCGAGCTTCACCGAGCCGGAGAACAGGTCCACGGTCTGCACCCGCGCGGTCGGGCGCTTGGCCTGCGGCAACGCCGCCAGCGCCATGTCTCCGCCGAAGCGCAGCTTGCCGGTGCCGCCCTCGAAGCTCTCGATCACGCGGCCGTAGATGTCGTAGGCGTCCACGCCCAGGCGCCGCTGCGCGAAGAACTGCGCGTTGGCGTCGGGCACCGGGAAGCGGGTGATGTTGAGGATGCCCACGTCGACCGCGGAGATGGTCACGTGCGCCTGCTTGCCGGCCAGTTCCGGCACGCTGACCGTGACCGGCAGCGGCTGCTCCGGGCGCATCTGCTTGGGCGCGACCAGGCCCACCGCCACGCGCCGGGTCTTGCGCTCCATCGGCACGAAGGCCACGCCGACCGCGCGCGCCGGGGTGATCTTGCTCGGCGCCGAACCGCCGCGGAACACCAGCGCGGTGACGTAGACGTCGTGGCGCTCCCAGTCCTTGGTCACCGGGATCTCGAAGCTGCTGCCCGGCTTCACGTCGATGTCCTGCACGTACAGCATCCTGTCGCTCTCGACCATCAGCACGCCGGGGCCGGCATGCGGCGGGGTCAGGGTGACCTTGAGCGTGTCGCCGGCCTTGTAGCCGGTCTTGTCCAGCGCCAGCTTGACCTTGTCCGGGCGCGCATCCAGGCCGCGGTTCTCGTCGTTCCAGCTCCAGCCGGCGCGGAACGGATAGCGCGTGGTCAGGCCGGTGGACGGGTCGAACACGTCCACCCGGTACTCGCCCCACTCCACCGGGAAGTCGAACTTGGCCGCGCCGCTGCCGGCATCGACGGTGATGCTCTGCTTGTTCTCGAAGCGGCGGGTGAAGTCGTAGTCCCAGCGGTTGTCGGTGAACGCCCAGTGGTAGTCGCGCAGCTCGCGCACCAGGGTCACCTTCAGCCCCTTGGCCGGCTGCGGCTTGCCCTGCGCGTCGACCCGCATCAGCTCGAAGCGCGCGTTGGCATTGGAATCCGCGCCGTCCTTGTCGTCGAACAGCGGACGCACGCCGACCAGCGCCGGCGCCGGCCACAGCACGCGCTTGAGCGTGCGGGTGACGGTGCGCCCGCCGGTCTCGTACACGCTGGCCGAGACCAGCGCGGCGATGGTGCTGGTCGGCTTGGCCTCGTCCGGCAGCGCCAGGTCCTCGGCGATCTTGCCGTCGGCGCCGAACTCGGTATCGATCACGTCCTTGGCTTCGCGCGGCAGCTGCAGCGTCGGGTCGCCGAAGAAATAGCCCGGCAGCGCCTCCACCGGATGCTGCTCGACCGCCACCGCCAGCTTGGCGGTGAAGCGGTTGCCGTCGGCCGGCGCGCCGTACAGGTAGGCGGCGGTGGCCTGCAGCTTGAACGGCTCGCCCGGCTTGAGCGTCTTCTGCGCGCTGTCCAGGTCCAGCTTCATGCGCTCGGGCAGGAATTCCTCGATGCGCAGGGTCATGCCCTGCACCGCTTCCTTGCTGGCCGGGTCGGTGCGGAACTCGACCTGCCAGCGCCCGGTCGGCGCATCGGCGGGAATCAGCTGCTCGAAGCTGAAATAGCCCTGTTCGCCCGGCTGCAGGCGGGTCTCGCGGAAGATCTTGCCGTCGGGCTGCTTCAGGCGCAGGAACACCGGCTGCGCGCCCTTGCCGCTGGTCGCCACCGGCTTGCCGTCGTTGTCGCGCAGCAGCGCCGACACGCGCACCGTCTCGCCGGGGCGGTACAGGTCGCGGCCGGACCAGGCGAACACGTCGAACCAGGCGTTCTCGCGCCCGGCCACGGCGAACTCGCTCAGGTCCAGCGCCGGCTGGTTGAACGGCAGCATCGACAGGTCGGTGCCGCTGCGCGCCACCAGCACCTGGCCGGCGTCGAGCGTGTAGTTCAGCAGCGCGTTGCCGTTGGCGTCGGTCTCGCCCTTCAGGAACAGCTCGCCCTTGGCGTCGAGCACGCGCAGCTCCACCTTCTTCAGCGGCTCCCCGCTCTGCAGCGAGGCGGTGTGCACGAACAGCTTGTCCTTGTAGGCGCGCGCGTGCAGGCCGATGTCGCTGACGGTGAAGAACGCGGTGTCGTATTCGTTCTCGAACCGGCCCGGGCGCTTCATCACCGCGAAGTACAGGCCCGGCGCCTGCAGTTCCTTGATCTCCTGGATCGGCAGATAGGTCAGCGCGCGTTCGTTCTTGTCGCCGCCGAGCACGAAGCGGTTGACGTAGACCGACTCGGCCAGCTGCGAGATCGGGGTGTGGTCGCTGTAGTCGCTGTCCATCTCCCAGCTGCCGCGGCGGCCGCCGCGCTGGTACTGGGCGAAGAACGCCGGCAATGAGCCTTCCTTGACCCGCATGAATTCCACGTCCACTTCCGGCACGTTGAGCGAGACCACCGGCAGGCCGCGGCTCTCGCGCGCCGGCAGCACGCTGCCCTGCGAGGCGAAGCCGACCGCCGGCTCCAGTTCGCCGGTATAGACCTTCTGCTTGAGCGGCTTGCCCAGGCGGCTGCCGTCGGCGGCGAGCAGGTCGGCGGAGATCAGCACGGTGTAGTCCTTGGCCGCCTCCACGTACGGATAGCGCAGGGTCTTGCCGTCGTCGGACAGCGACCAGGCGCTGTCGTCGGTGCCGACCTTCTCCTCGAAGCGCAGCAGCTTGTCGAAGTCCTGGGTGCCGACCAGCGGCCGCGAGAATTCCAGCGCCAGCGACAGGCCGTCGCGCTTCTGGTCCGGATAGGCGCGGACCAGGCCGAAGCCCTTCATCGCTTCCTTCTGGCCCTTGACCGGTTCGCCGCTGGCGTCGGGCAACTGCCCGGATTCGTTGCGCTTGCAGCCGCCCAGCGCCAGCGCCAGGCCCAGCAGCAGGAAGGTGCTCAACAGCCCCGCGCGCAGGAGGCGCCACTGCCGCTTCGAATCCGTGTGCATACGTTCGCTCCGTGAAAGTGGCGCGAGTATAGAACGCCGGCGCGACGGCGGGAGGGCCGGCATGGCGATCGCGAACGCGGCGTTCGCCGGCGCCTGGCGAGCGGGTTGCGCGGCGGGGGCAGCGCCACCGGCCAGGCCGCGCACGCGGCGATTCCGGCGCTCCTGTTGCGGGTGCATCGGCCGGGTGCCCACGGTTCGCCCAGCCCCGATGCAGTCAGGACTGAAGTCCCTGCCACAGTGCACCCGGCGAGTTGGCCGCGGCTCCCTGTAGGAGCGGCTTCAGTCGCGACGAACGAAGCCTTGGACTCGCCGCCGCCTCAGCGCAACAGGCGCTGCATGTACAACGCGATCAGCCGCGGCCGGTCCAGCGCCAGGCAGACCTGGACGTTGGCGGCGCCACTTGCGGCTTGGCGACCGTCCACCCCGCCACCTGCCTCACCGCCAGGCGGCACTTCCCGCGTATACCCCTGGTCGTCGACGGCGATGCGCAGCGGCACCGTCGGGCACAGGCCCGGGTCGAGCAGTTGCGCCACCGGCACCACGTCGAACAGGGTCGGCGTGGCGCTGGCCCAGGGCTGGTCGGTGTCGCGCCACTGGTAGTAGAGCTGGGTCAGCGCGTCGGTCAGCGGATCGCCATGCGCGAACAGCGCCACCCGCTCCGGTTCCTCCAGGGTCACCTGGGTCGCGTCCAGCGGCAGCATCACCAGCGGCACGCCGGCGGCGAACACGCGCTGCGCGGCGCCGATGTCGGACACGATGTTGTACTCGGGCGCCGGCGGGTTCGCCGGGCGGTAGCGCGACTTGCCGTAGCCGGCGCGCACCGAGCCGCCCATCAGCACCACCTGCCTGAGCATGGCGAAGCCCTGCGGGTCGCGCTGCAGCGCGCGCGCCGCGTCGGTCAGCGGACCCAGCACCAGCAGCGTGACCTGGCCCGGATGGCGCCGCGCCTGCGCCAGGATGAACTCCGCCGCGTCCGGCGCGTTGCGCGGCCGCGTGCCCTGCGCCGCCCAGCGCTCCTGGCTGAAGGGGATGGCGCTGGCGGTCTGCTGGCCGATCGCCAGCGGGATCGCGCTGCGCCCGGCCTGCCGCAACAGCCGCTGCAGCAGCTGCGCGCGCAGCCCGGTATCGCCCCAGGCCGAGGCGATGCCGAGCACGTCCAGTTCCGGGCTGCGCAGCAGCAGCGCCAGCGCGAAGGCATCGTCGATGTCGTCGCCGATATCGGTGGACACCACCACCTTCTGCGTCGCGACCGGCGTGGTGGCCGGGTCCGCCGCAGTGGCGGCTGCCGCGATCGGCGCCAACGCCAGCAGCGCCAGCGCCGCCCACCCTTTCAGATTGCGCATGCGCGCCTCCCGCCAAAAGAAACCGCCGGCATGATAGCCGGCGGTCCGTGGTTCACCGCAGTGCCGCCGCGCCGATCAGAAGTTGGCGCGGAACTGCGCGCCGACGATGCGCGGATCGTTGATGAAGCCGGTGAGGTTGTTGAAGTCGATCGCACCGGTGGCGCGGATCTGGTTGGTGCAGTTGCGGCAGAACACCGACACCTCGTACGCGCCAGCGCCCCAGTTGTAGCCGATCTTGGCGCCGCCCTCGAGCAGCGGCTGGCCGACGAACTCGCGCGAGTCGTACAGGAAGAAGTTGATCTCGCTGCGGTAGGACCAGTCGGTGAAGAAGAAGAACTCGGCGTCGTCGCCCACAGGGATGCCGTAGCGCAGCGTGGCGTTGCCCATCCACTTGGCCGCCTGCGGCAGCACGTTGCCGTCGATGATGGCGTTGCCGGCGGCGTTGAGCGGATCGGTCACGGTGCAGGTGCGGCACACGCCGACCGACAGGGTCGGATCCTCGATGCGGGTCCAGTTGTAGGCGCCGCCCAGGGTGAAGCGCAGGTTCTGGGTGAGCAGCGCCTCGAAGTCGAACTCGGCGCCGCGCGCCTTGGACTTGTCGGCGTTGAGCAGGCGCACGTCGTTGGAGGTGCCGCCGACCGCGGTCAGCTGCTGGTTCTTCACCCGGAAATCGTAGATGTCGAAGCTGATGCGCGCGCGCTTGTCGAACAGGTCGGACTTGATGCCGATCTCGTAGGAGTCCACGGTCTCCGGCGCGGCCACGGTCAGCGGCGCGGTCGCCGACGGCACGCCGAAGCTGGCGCCGCGGAAGCCGCGCGCGGCGCGGGCATAGACGTTGACGTCGTCGTTGATGGTGTAGGTCGCGCTGACGTCGCCGGTGACCTTGGAGTTGTCGGTGCTGCCGGTGGACGGCTCGAGCAGGGTGACGCGGTCCAGCGCCAGCACGTCGAAGGTCTTCTTGTCGTAGGTGTAGCGGATGCCGGCGCGCAGGTCCAGGCGGTCGGTCGCGGCATAGTTCAGCGAGCCGAACGCCGCCCACGAGGTGTTGCGCTGGCGGGTCAGCTGGTAGCTGCTCAGGGTGCCGCCGCCCAGGGTGTTGTAGGTGTAGTTCTCGCCTTCCACCGAATCGTGGAAGTAGTACAGGCCGGCCTGCCAGTTGACCGGGCCGGCGTACTGCGACTCGGCGCGCAGCTCCTGCGAGTACTGGTCCAGGTTCTTGATGCCGCCGGCGGTTTCCACCGGGAACGCGATCACCCCGGGGCCGGACGGCGGCGCGAACACCGCGCCGTAGCCGCCGTCGATGTCGCCGCGGCTGTAGTACTTGCCGATGCCTTCGTAGCCGGTGATCGAGTGCAGCACGATGTCGCCCAGGTCCCAGGTCAGGTTGGCGCTGCCGCCGTAGGTCTGCAGTTCCTGGGTGTTGCCGCCGTCGATGGAGGCCTTGTCCGGATCGAAGCCGTCGACCAGCTTGTTGCTGCCCGGCTGGAAGATGTTGGCGCGGAACAGCCGCGCGGTGCCGTCGAGGTGGCGCGCATGCGCGTTGAACAGCGCGCTGAAATCCTCGCCCGGCTGAAACAGCAGCTGCACCCGCACCGCCGAATCGGTGTAGCCCTCGAACGAGCGGTTGTCCACGGTGTTGTCGACCCAGTCGTCGCGGCGCTGGCCCAGCGCCGACACGCGCGCGGCCCACTTGTCGCCCATGGCGATGCTCAGCCCGGTTTCCATGGTCATGGTGCCGTAGGTGCCGTAGGACAGGCTGGCGTAGCCGTCGTTGGCGCCGATGGTCGGCTTGACCGAGTTGAACTTGACCACGCCGGCGGGGGTGTTGCGGCCGAACAGCGTGCCCTGCGGGCCGCGCAGCACTTCCAGGCTCTCCAGGTCGAAGATCGGGAAGCCCTTCAGGAACGCGTTCTCGGCGACCACGTCGTCGTACACCAGCGACACCGGTTGCGAGGCGTAGGTGTTGAAATCGGTGTTGCCGTAGCCGCGGATGTAGAAGCGCGGGAACACGCGGCCATTGGAGGATTCGACATTGAGGCTGGGCGCCTTGCCGGCCAGCACGCGCACGTCCGAGCCGCTGGTGGCGATCGCGTCCAGGTATTCCGGGCGCAGCACGCTGGCGGAGATCGGCACGTCCTTGGAATCTTCCGAACGCCGTTCGGCGGTCACCTTGACCGTATCCAGGCGGGCGACCCCGTCGCTGCTGTCCGCCTGCTGGGCGGCGGCGGAGAACGAGAGGGCGGAAACGACGGCGACGGCGAGTGCGCTGGTGCGCAGGGACCAACTGGCGGACATGGGAACTCCGGAGTGGAATGGGCAAGAGCGGGGAGGTGCGCGTCGCCGGCAAGCGATGCCGCGCCGCAACATAATTAACACAAAATACACATGCTTTGCATGGCCCGGTCACTTGAACGCGTTAAGGCGCGCGGCATGGCAGGCCGCGGCAAGCGCCGCCCATGCCCGCCCGGCGCGCACGCCGGGGGCCGCTGCGTTCACAGACCTGCGGCCGGTGCGTCTTGAGAGGGCGCCATCCGCGCCGCCATCGGAAGCAACCTCATGTCACCACGTCGTTTTTTGTTCGCCGCCGCCCTGTGCGCGGCGCTGCCGGTCCTGTCCGCCCGTGCCGGGACCTGCACCAGCAACGTCAATGTCGTCGCGAGTAGCCTCTCGGACATCGACAACCGCGACGCCGGCGGCAAGGGCGGGCATGTGGGCCTGCACATGCAGGACGCCACCACCCCGCTCCCGCCCAGCGGCGCCGACAGCCAGAAGGGAAAATCGGCGTTCGCGGACTGGAACGCCTTCAAGGGCGCCTTCACCAAGTGGGCCGCCGCCGGCGGGACCCACGCCAACTGCGGCACCAGCGGCGGCGCGAAGGACATCGCCGATGCGGCCAGCGTCGGCATCACCCAGGGCTGGACATGCACCGCGGCGGCGGCCAACGGCGTGTGCACGGCCTGGCAGGCGTTCGTTCCGGTCAAGGTCTGCTTCTGGTACGCCAATTCCCCCGGCAAGACAGGCACCGCCGGCAAGTGGCTGATCAGCACCGCCTACCCGTCCCTCAACGCGGACTGCACCTGAGCCGCGTCCTGCCGCCGCGGACATCGCCTCGCCGAGGCGGCGGCAAGGCCGGGCGGCTCAAGCAGCAGTGCCCGGCACCCGCACCCAGCCCTCCATCAGCACCCGCGCGCTGCGGCTCATCAGCGCCTTGGTGACGGTCCACTGGCCGTCCACCTGGCGCGCCTCGGCGCCGACCCGCAGGCTGCCCGAGGGGTGGCCGAAGCGCACCGCGCTGCGTGTGCCGCCGCCGGCGGCGCGGTTGACCAGCGTGCCGGGGATCGCCGCGGCGGTGCCGATCGCCACCGCCGCGGTGCCCATCATCGCGTGGTGCAGCTTGCCCATCGACATCGCCCGCACCAGCAGGTCGATGTCGGCGGCGGCGACCGGCTTGCCGCTGGAGGCCAGGTAGTCGGCCGGCGGCGCGACGAAGGCGACCTTGGGCGTGTGCTGGCGCGTGGCCGCCTGGTCCAGCGTGGCGATCAGGCCCATGCGCAGCGCGCCGTAGGCGCGGATCGTCTCGAACCGGGCCAGCGCCTGCGCATCGCCGTTGATCGCGTCCTGCAGCTCGGTGCCGCGGTAGCCCAGCGCCTGCGCGTCGAGGAAGATGGTCGGGATGCCGGCGTTGATCAGTGTCGCCTCGAACGTCCCCACGCCCGGCACCTCCAGCGTATCGACCAGGTTGCCGGTGGGAAACATCGCCCCGTCGGCGCCGTCCTCGTCCGCGGCCGGATCGAGGAATTCGAGCTGGATCTCGGCCGCCGGGAAGGTCACCCCGTCCAGTTCGAAGTCGCCGCTCTCCTGCACCGCACCGCCCGCCATCGGCACGTGCGCCAGGATGGTCTTGCCGATGTTGGCCTGCCAGATCCGCACCGTGGCCGTGCCGTCGTGCGGAACGCGCGCGGCATCGACCAGGCCGGCGGCGATCGCGAACGGACCGACCGCCGCCGACAGGTTGCCGCAGTTGCCGCTCCAGTCCACGAACGGGCGCTCGATCGCCACCTGCCCGAACAGGTAGTCCACGTCGTGGTCCGCGCGCGCGCTCGGCGCCACGATCACCGTCTTGCTGGTGCTGGACGTGGCCCCGCCCATGCCGTCGATCTGCTTGGCGTAGGGATCGGGACTGCCGATCACCCGCAGCAGCAGCGCATCGCGCGCCGCGCCGGGCGATTGCGCGGCAGCCGGCAGATCCTGCAGCCGGAAGAACACGCCCTTGGACGTGCCGCCGCGCATGTAGGTGGCGGGAATGCGGAGTTGGGGAACGTGGGACATGGGAGTTTCCGATCGACGCGAATGGAGGGAACGGCTCAGGGGGTGGCGGGGATTTCGGCTTCGACCAGCAGCGCCAGCAGGCTCAGCGACTCCTGCCAGCCGAGGTAGCAGAACTCCACCGGGATCTGCTCGGGAATGCCGTCTTGGACGATGTCCAGCTCGGTGCCGCAGGCCACCGTGCGCAGCTTGACCGTCACCATCATCTCGCCGGGCAGGTCCGGGTTGTCGAAGGTATCGGTGTGGCGGATCAGCGCGCCCGGCACCAACTCCAGATAGGTGCCGCCGAAGGACTCGCCGGTGCCGGTGCCGAGGTTGTGGAAGGAGATCCTGAAGCTGCCGCCCACGCGCGCCTCCAGGGCATGCACGGTGGCTGTGTGGCCGTGCGGCGGCAGCCATTTGGCCAGCGCCGCCGGTTCCAGGAACGCGCGGTAGATGCGCTCGGCCGGAGCGCGCAGGACGCGGTGCAGGCGGACGGTACCGGTATTGCCCTTGCTCATGATGGTGTCCTCATCGGTGAAGGCGCGCACAGGATGGCACGCGCCCGATGACACCGACGAACGGGTCAGGCGATTTTCGACATGTCCAGGAAATCCTGCGCGAAACGCTGCAGCACGCCACCGGCCTCGTAGATCGCCAGTTCCTCGGCGGTGTCCAGGCGACAGGTCACCGGTACCTCCACGCGCGCGCCGTCGTTGCGGGTGATGGCCAGGGTCAGCGTGGCGCCGGGCGTGCGCGCGCCGAGCACGTCGAAGGTCTCGCTGCCGTCGATGCCCAGGGTCTTGCGCGTGGTGCCGGGCAGGAACTCCAGCGGCAGCACGCCCATCCCGACCAGGTTGGTGCGGTGGATGCGTTCGAAGCCCTCGGCCACGATCGCCTCGACCCCGGCCAGGCGCACGCCCTTGGCCGCCCAGTCGCGCGAGGAGCCCTGCCCGTAGTCGGCGCCGGCCACGATCAGCAGCGGCTGCTTGCGCGCCATGTAGGTCTCGATCGCTTCCCACATGCGCAGCACCTGCCCTTCCGGCTCCAGCCGGGTCAGCGAACCGCGCTGGACCTGGCCATCGACCACGGCCATCTCGTTGAGCAGCTGCGGATTGGCGAAGGTGGCGCGCTGCGCGGTGAGGTGGTCGCCGCGGTGGGTGGCGTAGGAGTTGAAGTCCTCTTCCGGCACGCCCATCCGGGCCAGGTATTCGCCGGCCGCGCTATCGGCCAGGATCGCGTTGGACGGCGACAGGTGGTCGGTGGTGATGTTGTCGCCGAGCACCGCCAGCGCGCGCATGCCGCGCAGCGTGCGGGCGCCGGCCAAGGCGCCTTCCCAGTACGGCGGGCGGCGGATGTAGGTGCTGTGCGGGCGCCAGGCGTACAGCGGGCTGACCGGGGCGCCGTGCTCCACGCGCACGTTGAACATCGGGTTGTAGACGCGGCGGAACTGCTCCGGCTTCACCGCCGCCTTCACCACCGCGTCGATCTCGGCGTCGCTGGGCCAGATGTCCTTCAGGCGCACGGCATTGCCGGCGGCGTCCACGCCCAGCACGTCCTTCTCGATGTCGAAGCGCACGGTGCCGGCGATGGCGTAGGCGATCACCAGCGGCGGCGAGGCCAGGAAGGCCTGCTTGGCGTAGGGGTGGATGCGGCCGTCGAAGTTGCGGTTGCCCGACAGCACCGCGGTGGCATACAGGTCGCGGTCGATGATCTGCTGCTGGATCGCCGGGTCCAGCGCGCCGCTCATGCCGTTGCAGGTGGTGCAGGCGAAGGCGACGATGCCGAACCCCAGCGCTTCCAGCTCCGTCAGCAGGCCGGCTTCTTCCAGGTACAGCTGCACCGCCTTGGAGCCGGGCGCCAGCGAGGTCTTGACCCACCGCTTGCGTTGCAGCCCGCGCGCATTGGCGTTGCGCGCCAGCAGGCCGGCGGCGATGACGTTGCGCGGATTGGAGGTATTGGTGCAGCTGGTGATGGCGGCGATGATCACCGCGCCGTCGGGCATCAGGCCCTGCGCCTGCTCGGCCTTGCCGGCATCGAGCTTGGACGCATCGGCGATGCCGCGCTCGGCCAGCTCGGCGGTCGCCACCCGCCGGTGCGGATTGCTCGGGCCGGCCATGTTGCGCACCACCGTGGACAGGTCGAAGCGCAGCACGCGCTCGTACTGCGCGGTCGCCAGCGCATCGGCCCATAGCCCGGCGGTGCGGGCGTAGTGCTCCACCAGCGCGACCTGCGCGTCCTCGCGCCCGGTCAGGCGCAGGTAGTCGATGGTCTGCTGGTCGATGTAGAACATCGCCGCGGTGGCGCCGTATTCCGGGCACATGTTGGAAATGGTGGCGCGGTCGCCGATGGTCAGCGCGGCGGCGCCGCTGCCGAAGAATTCGAGATAGGCGCCGACCACCTTCTGCGCGCGCAGGAACTCGGTCAGCGCCAGCACCACGTCGGTGGCGGTGATGCCCGGCTGCGGCCGGCCGGTCAGCTCCACGCCGACGATGTCCGGCAGGCGCATCCACGAGGCGCGGCCGAGCATCACGTTCTCCGCTTCCAGCCCGCCGACGCCGATGGCGATCACGCCCAGCGCATCCACGTGCGGGGTGTGGCTGTCGGTGCCCACGCAGGTATCCGGGAAGGCCACGCCGTCCTGCACGTAGACCACCGGCGACATCTTCTCCAGGTTGATCTGGTGCATGATGCCGTTGCCCGGCGGGATCACGTCCACGTTCTGGAACGCCTGCTTGGTCCAGTCGATGAAGTGGAAACGGTCTTCGTTGCGGCGATCCTCGATGGCGCGGTTCTTCGCGAACGCCTGCGGATCGGCGCCGCCGCACTCCACCGCCAGCGAGTGATCGACGATCAGCTGCACCGGCACCACCGGATTGACCTTGGCCGGATCGCCGCCCATGTCGGCGATCGCATCGCGCAGCCCGGCCAGGTCCACCAGCGCGGTCTGGCCGAGGATGTCGTGGCACACCACGCGCGCCGGGAACCACGGGAAATCCAGGTCGCGGCGGCGTTCGATCAACTGGGTCAGCGAGGCGTCCAGCATGGCCGGATCGCAGCGCCGCACCAGGTTCTCGGCGAACACGCGCGAGCTGTACGGCAGCGTGGCATAGGCGCCGGGCCGGATCGCATCGACCGCGGCGCGCGCGTCGAAGTAATCCAGCGAAGTGCCTGGCAGGGAAGTGCGGTAGTGGCTGTTCATGGCTGGCTACGAAGTGGGGAAAAAAGCGAAGACGTCCCCTTCTCCCATCGGGGGAAGGTGCCGCGAAGGGGCGGATGAGGGTACGGGCGAAGCCTGGTGCAACCAAATGTCACGAGGCTGCGCCCGTACCCTCACCCCCGACCCCTCTCCCGACGGGAGAGGGGAGTGTCAGCTGCGGCGGTCGATCGGCACGAAGGCCTGGTCTTCCGGCCCGGTGTAGTTCGCGCTGGGGCGGATGATCTTGCCGTCGATGCGCTGCTCGATGATGTGCGCGCTCCAGCCGGCGGTGCGCGCGATCACGAACAGCGGGGTGAACATCGCCGTCGGCACGCCCATCATGTGGTAGCTGACCGCGCTGAACCAGTCCAGGTTCGGGAACATCTTCTTGATCTCCCACATCACCGCCTCCAGGCGCTCGGCGATGTCGTACATCTTGCGGCTGCCCTGCGCGTCGGACAGCTCGCGCGCCACGTCCTTGATCACCTGGTTGCGCGGATCGCTGACGGTGTACACCGGGTGGCCGAAGCCGATGATCACTTCCTTGCGCTCCACCCGCGCGCGGATGTCGGCTTCCGCCTCGTCGGGTCTGTCGTAGCGCTTCTGCACCTCGAACGCGACCTCGTTGGCGCCGCCGTGCTTGGGCCCGCGCAGCGCGCCGATGCCGCCGGCGATGGCGCTGTACATGTCGCTGCCGGTGCCGGCGATGACCCGGCAGGCGAAGGTGGAGGCGTTGAACTCGTGCTCGGCGTACAGGATCAGGCTGGTGTGCATCGCCTGCACCCACTCCTCGTGCGGCTTGAAGCCGTGCAGCAGGTGCAGGAAATGCCCGCCGATCGAGTCGTCGTCGGTCTCCACCTCGATGCGCCGGCCGTTGTGGCTGTAGTGGTACCAGTACAGCAGCATCGAGCCCAGCGACGCCATCAGCTTGTCGGCGATGTCGCGCGCGCCGGGATGGTTGTGGTCGTCCTTCTCCGGCTGCACGCAGCCCAGCACCGACACGCCGGTGCGCATCACGTCCATCGGATGCGCCGACGGCGGCAGCTGTTCCAGCGCCGCCTTGACCGCGGCCGGCACCCCGCGCAGCGAGCGCAGCTTGGCCTTGTAGCCGCGCAGCTCGCTGTTGCTGGGCAGCTTGCCGTGCACCAGCAGGTAGGCGATCTCCTCGAACTGGCTGCTGCGCGCCAGGTCCAGGATGTCGTAGCCGCGGTAATGCAGGTCGTTGCCGCTGCGGCCCACCGTGCACAGCGCGGTGTTGCCGGCGGCGGTACCGGACAGGGCCACCGACTTCTTCGGCTTGAAGGGCGTGGCGGCGGAGGGGGCGACGGTGTCGTTCATTGCAAGATCTCCCGGGTGTTCGCGGTCGTGTAGACGCAAGCGGTCAACGCGCGGGCGCGTCCGGCGACAGGCCGCCGGCGCGCTCGAGCAATTGCTGCAACATGGCGATCTGGCGGTTCTGCTGCTCGACCAGCGTCGCCCAGTCCTGCTCGCGCAGCTGGTTGAGCTTCTCGTGCACCTGCAGGATCTCCAGCTCGGATTTGATGTTCACTTCGTAGTCGTTCTGCGCGCGCAGGCGGTCCACCGCGGCCTGGCGGTTCTGGCTCATCATGATCACCGGCGCCTGGATCGCGGCCAGGCACGACAGGCACAGGTTGAGCAGGATGTAGGGATACGGATCGAAGGCATGCGCCAGCACCAGGCTGTTGAGCGCGATCCAAGCCAGCAGCACTAGGCCGAAGCCGATGATGAAGCTCCAGCTGCCGCCGATCTCGGCGACCCGGTCGGCGATGCGCTCGCCGAGCGTGCGGTCGTGATCGGCCTGCTTGACGATGTCGCGCGCCACATGGCGCTTGGCGATGAAGCGCTCCACCACCTGGCGCTCGGCGTCTGGCAGTTTCTCCAGTTCGGTCTGCAGCAACTGCCGCGCGGTCTGGCGGCGGTCGATGCGGCCGCGTGGCGGCGTAGCGGCGTGGGTGTTCATGGACGTGCTCGGGCAGGGGAACCGGCGTGGATCATGCGCCCTTGCCGGCGAACAGGGCGTCCAGGCGCTGCTCGAAGGCGTGGTAGCCGATGCGCTCGTACAGCTCCTCGCGCGTCTGCATCGTGTCCACCACGTTCTGCTGGTGGCCGTCGCGGCGGATCGCCGTGTACACCGCCTCGGCCGCCTTGTTGGCGGCGCGGAACGCCGACAGCGGGAACAGCTGGATCGCCACCCCGGCCTGGGCCAGTTCGTCGCGGGTGAACAGCGGGGTCTTGCCGAATTCGGTGATGTTGGCCAGCACCGGCACCTGCACCGCATCGACGAAGCGGCGGTAGGTGTCCAGGTCGTAGGCGGCCTCGGCGAAGATGCCGTCGGCGCCGGCGTCCACGCAGGCGATGGCGCGCGCGATCGCCGCATCCACGCCGTCCACCTGGATCGCGTCGGTGCGCGCGATCAGGAAGAAGTCGGCATCGGTCCTGGCATCGGCCGCCGCCTTGACCCGATCGACCATCTCGCCCTGGCTCACGATCTCCTTGCCGGGCCGGTGGCCGCAGCGCTTGGCCCCGACCTGATCCTCGATATGGCAGGCGGCCGCGCCGGCCTTGATCAGCGACTTGATGGTGCGCTCGATGTTGAACGCGCTCGGGCCGAAGCCGGTGTCGATGTCCACCAGCAGCGGCAGCTCGCACACGTCGGTGATGCGGCGCACGTCGATCAGCACGTCGTCCAGGGTGTTGATGCCCAGGTCCGGCAGGCCCAGCGAACCGGCGGCGACGCCGCCGCCGGACAGATAGATGGCCCGGTAGCCGGCGCGTTGCGCCAGCAGCGCGTGGTTGGCGTTGATCGCGCCGATCACCTGCAGCGGCGATTCGGCGGCCAGCGCGGCGCGGAAACGGGCACCGGCGGAAACGTGCGACATGGCGAACTCCTGAGCGAGGGCGGCGGCCCGCACGGCCGTTCCGCGATGGGCGCCAATCTGGCACCATCGTCGCGGCCGATCAATCTTGATTCAATGAATCAACCTGTCAGCGAATCCATATGCCATCCGCCGCCGACCGCAACCTGATCTCCGCCGCCGAGGCCTGCGCCCTGCTCGGCATCAGCAGCGCCACCCTCTACGCCTATGTGAGCCGTGGCCTGCTCAGTTCGCGCGCCGGCGCCGACCACCGCAGCCGCGCCTACCTGCGCGCGGAGGTGGAGCGGCTGGTCCAGCGCAAGCGCGTCGGCCGCGGTGCCGCGCGCGGCGCCGCGCAGAGCCTGGACCGCGGCCTGCCGGTGCTGGAGACGCGCATCTCGCTGATCCGGCCCGACGGCCCCTACTACCGCGGGCGCTCGGCGGTGGCCTTGGTGCGCGAGGGCGCCGGCCTGGAGGACATCGCGCGGCTGCTGTGGGACTGCCAGGACGAGGATCCGTTCGCCAGCGCGGCGGCGGCGCCCTGGTCGCCGCGCGTGGCCCCGCTGGCCGGCGACGCCGCGCTGCCGCCGCTGGAGCGCGCCATGGCCTGCATCCCGCTGCTGGCGCTGGAACTGCGCCAGTCGCTCAACGCCGCGCCGCACGTGCGCCGCGAGATCGCCGCCAGCCTGCTGCGGCAGAACGCCGCGCTGCTGGTCGGCACCCAGGCGGACACCCGGCCGGTGCATCGCCTGATCGCCGACCGCTGGCGCCCGGGCGATGCCGGCTTCGCCGAACTGGCGCGCGCCGCCCTGGTGCTGTGCGCCGACCACGAACTCAACGTCTCGGCGTTCGCCGCGCGCGTGGTCGCCTCCACCGGCGCGCCGCTGCACGCCACCGTCAGCGCCGGCCTGGCCGCGCTGTCCGGCCCGCGCCATGGCGGCGCCACCGCCCGCGCCCACGCCCTGCTGCGCGACGCCCAGGACGCGGCCAACCCGGCCGCCTTCATCGCCGAACGCTGGCAGCGCGGCGACGACCTGCCCGGCTTCCACCACGCGCTGTACCCGGACGGCGACCCGCGCGCGGCCGAGGTGCTGCGCCTGCTGCGCGAACGCTGCGGGCAGCATCCGCAAATGCGGCATGTGGAAACCTTGCTCGCCGCGGCGCGGGAGTGCAGCGGCCAGGCGCCCAACATCGACGCCATGCTCGCCGCGATCTGCCTGGTCCACGACCTGCCCGCCGCCCACGCCCTGGTGCTGTTCGCCGCCGCCCGGCTGTCCGGCTGGCTGGCGCATGCGCTGGAGCAGCAGGCGCTGGGCAAGTTGATCCGCCCGCGCGCGCGCTATGCCGGGGTCATGCCCGACGGTTCGGCGCCGGGCTGAGCGCGGCAGCCTGCGCGGCAGGCGCCGCATCGGAGCCGGGCGTCCATTGCGCATGCCCTGCTGTCGCCGCGGCGGCAAGCCGCAGCGCAGCGCGCCCCTTGCACGGCTGGAGAAAGGCCTGACCGGATTCAGTGAACCGCGTCGCCAAATTGTCTGCGACGGTGTACAAATGTACACCATGGACACCCTCTCCCCACAGCGCGCCGCCATCCTCGCCTACGTCCGCGACTGCGCCGAGCAGGCCGGACGGCCGCCGAGCCTGGCCGAGATCGCCGCGCGCTTCGGCTTCGCCTCGCGCAACGCGGCACGCAAGCACGTGCAGGCGCTCGTCGAGGCCGGGCTGCTGGAGCATGTGCCGCAGCAGGCGCGCAGCCTGCGACCGGCGCAGGCGACGGCGCGCAGCGAGCTGCTGCAACTGCCGGTGCTGGGCCGGGTCGCCGCCGGCACGCCGATCGGCGCCGACATCGGCCTGGACCAGCAGTTGCGGCTGGACCGCGCCGTGTTCGCGCTGCGCCCGGACTACCTGCTGCGCGTACAGGGCGATTCGATGATCGACGACGGCATCCTCGACGGCGACCTGGTCGGCGTGCGCCGCAGCGCCGATGCGCGCAACGGCCAGATCGTGGTGGCGCGGCTGGACGGCGAACTCACCATCAAGCGCTATCGCCACGATGGCGAACGCATCCAGCTGCTGCCGCGCAATCCGGCCTATGCGCCGATCGTGGTGCAGCCGGGGCAGGACTTCGCCATCGAAGGGCAGTACTGCGGCCTGATCCGGCAAGGCTGATGGGCGCCGTCGTCGCCCTCGACCGCCTGCTCGCCGAACGCCGGGTCTGGCGCGGCCAGCCGACCGCGCTGCCGCCCAGCGCGCAGCCCACCGGCCATGCCGCGCTCGATGCCGCGTTGCCGGCGCGCGGCTGGCCGGAGATGGCGCTGACCGAACTGCTGCACGCCGCCGACGGCATCGGCGAACTGCAGCTGCTGTGGCCGACGCTGGCGCGGCTGTCGCAGGGCGGCGGCCGCATCGTGCTGGTCGATCCGCCCTACCTGCCCTACCCCGGCGCCTGGGAACAGGCCGGGGTGGCGCTGCCGCAGCTGCAGATCGTGCGCGCCGGCGCGGACGCCGCATGGGCCGCCGAGCAATGCCTGCGTTCGGGCAGTTGCGCGGCGGTGCTGTGCTGGCCGGCGCAGGCCAACGACAAGACCCTGCGCCGGCTGCAGGTGGCGGCCGAGACCGGGCGCGCGCTGGGCTTCGCCTACCGGCCGTTGAAGGCCGCGGCCAATCCGTCGCCGGCCGCGCTGCGCATCGCCATCGATGCCGCCCCGGCGCAGCTGCGCGTGCTCAAGTGCCGCGGCGGCATGCCGCCGGCACGGCCGATCGCGCTGTCCGCGTCGTCGTCGGCAACGGCTTGAGCGCGCACGCATGCGCTGGGCCTGCATCCTGCTGCCGCAACTGGCGCTCGACACGGTGCTGCGGCGCTGGCCGACCCCGGACGAACCGCTGGCCCTGCTCGCCGGCCCGCCGCAGCGGCGCACGCTGAAAGCGGTCAACGCCGCCGCACGCGCACGCGGCCTGCAACCCGGGCAATCGCTGGCCACGGCGCAGGCGCTGTGCGACCGCTTCGCCACCGCCCTGCACGATGCCGAGGAGAGTCGCCGCTGCCAGCAGTTCCTGGCGGCGTGGGCGTACCGCTTCAGCTCGCTGGTCAGCACCGACTATCCCGGCGCGCTGCTGCTGGAGATCGAGGCCAGCCTGGGCCTGTTCGGGCCATGGCCGCGCTTCGAGGCGCGCCTGCGCGAGGAGCTGACCGCGCTGGGCTTCCGCCACCGCATCGTGGTCGCGCCGCATCCGCTGGCCGCGCGGGTGCTGGCCAATGCGCACGACGGCATCGCCCTGCTCGACAACGCCGCGCTGCACCGCGCGCTGGGCCAGTTGCCGATTGCCCGCGCCGGGTTGCAACCGGGCCTGGCCGAGGGCTTCGCGCGGATGGGCCTGCGCACCCTGCAGCAGCTGTTCGCGCTGCCGCGCACGGCGCTGGCGCGACGCTATCCGCCGGCGCTGCTGCAGCACCTGGACGCCTTGCGCGGGCAGGCGCCGCTGCCGCTGCAGTACTACCTGCCGCCGGACCGCTTCGATGCGCGGCTGGAGCTGGGCTACGCGGTGGAATCCAGCCAGGCGCTGCTGTTCCCGCTGCGCCGCCTGACCGCCGACCTGGCCGCGTTCCTGGCCGGGCGCGACGGCGGCGTGCAGCGCTTCCAGCTGCACCTGGAGCACGAAGGCCTGGCCGACAGCGTGGTGCCGGTCGGCCTGCTCGCCGCCGAACGCGAGGCGGCGATGCTGTTCGAACTGGCGCGCGGCCGCCTGCAGCACGCCAGCGTGCCGGCGCCGGTGCAGGCCATGCGCCTGCGCGCCGACGAACTGCCGCCGTTCGTGCCCGCCGCGCGCGAACTGTTCGACGACCGCGCGCAGCAGGCGCTGCCCTGGGAACAGTTGCGCGAACGCCTGCGCGCACGCCTCGGCGACGATGCCGTGCACGGCCTGCGCGCGCATGCCGACCATCGCCCCGAGCAGGCCTGGCGCGCCGAATCGGGCAAGCCGGCGCAGGCCGGCAAGGCCCACAAACCAAGTGCTGGCGCCAGCGCCGCCACCGCGCTGCCGCGCCCCGGCTGGCTGCTGACCCCGCCGATCCCGCTGCGCGAACGCGATCCCGAACGCCTGGCCGGCCCGGAACGCATCGAAAGCGGCTGGTGGGACGATGGCGACATCCGCCGCGACTACTACATCGTGCGCACCCGCCAGGGCCAGCACGCCTGGGTGTTCGCGCCCGCCGACGCGCCGGACGCGCTGATGCTGCACGGCTGGTTCGCATGAGCCACGGCCCACCGCGTCCACGCTTGCGCGCCGTGCCGGCGCCGGTCGCGCAGCCTGCACCGGCACACGCCGGCACGCCGGCAGCCACGCGCACGACGCCACCGGACTACGCCGAACTGCATTGCCTGTCGAACTTCAGTTTCCAGCGCGGCGCCTCGCATGCGCGCGAACTGTTCGAACGCGCCGCACGCCACGGCTACCGCGCACTGGCGATCACCGACGAGTGCACCCTGGCCGGCATCGTGCGCGCCTGGCAGGCGGCCCGCGACACCGGCCTGGCGCTGATCGTCGGCAGCGAGTTCCAGCTCGAACACGGCCCCAAGCTGGTGCTGCTGGCCGAAACCCTGCACGGCTACCAGCAGCTGTGCCGGCTGATCACCGTGGCCCGCCGCCGCGCCGACAAGGGCACGTACCGCGCGCTGCGCGAGGACGTCGACGGCGATCTGCAAGGCCTGCTGTGCCTGTGGCTGCCGCGCGGCGACGACGAGGATGCGGCCGACGGCGCCTGGCTGCAGGCGCGGTTCCCGCAGCGCCTGTGGCTGGCGGTGGAGCTGCTGCGCGGCCCCGACGACCACGCCCTGCTGCACGCACGCCTGCAGCTGGCGCAGCGCCTGCACCTGCCCGCGGTGGCCAGCGGCGACGTGCACATGCACGCGCGCGGACGCCGCGCGCTGCAGGACACGCTGACCGCGATCCGCCAGCGCCTGCCGCTGAGCGAAGCCGGCGCGCACCTGTTCGGCAACGGCGAGCGCCACCTGCGCCCGCGCGCGACCCTGGCCACGCTGTATCCGCCTGCGCTGCTGGCCGAATCGGTGCGCATCGCGCAACGCTGCACGTTCGACCTGGGCCAATTGCGCTACCAGTATCCGCACGAACTGGTGCCGCCCGGGCAGACCCCGACGCAATGGCTGCGCACGCTCACCGAACGCGGCGCCGCCACGCGCTGGCCGCACGGCGTGCCGGAAAAGGCGCGACGCCTGATCGAGCACGAACTGGGCGTGATCCAGCGCCTGGGCTACGAGTCGTACTTCCTCACCGTCTACGACCTGGTGCGCTTCGCCAGGTCGCGCGACATCCTGTGCCAAGGGCGCGGCTCGGCGGCGAACTCGGCCGTCTGCTACGCGCTGGGCGTCACCGCGATCGACCCGGACCGCATCGGCATGCTGTTCGAGCGCTTCATTTCCGAAGAACGCAAGGAACGGCCCGACATCGACATCGATTTCGAGCACGACCGCCGCGAGGAAGTGATCCAGTACATCTTCGGCCACTACGGCCGCGAGCGCGCCGCGTTGACCACGGTGGCGATCCAGTACCACGGCCGCAGCGCGGTGCGCGACGTGGCGCGTGCGCTCGGCCTGCCCGGCGATAGCGTCGACGCGCTGGCGTCCACGCTCGGCCAGTGGGACGACGCCGTCCCGCCGCACGAACGCCTGCGCGAACGCGGCTTCGACCCGGACACCGCGCTGATGCGCCGGCTGCTGGCATTGACGGGCGAACTCATCGGCTTTCCGCGCCACCTGTCGCAGCACCCCGGCGGCTTCGTGATCTCCGAGCATCCGCTGCACACGCTGGTGCCGGTGGAGAACGCGGCGATGGCCGAGCGCACCGTGATCCAGTGGGACAAGGACGACCTGGAACTGGTCGGGCTGATGAAGGTCGACGTGCTCGCGCTGGGCATGCTCAGCGCGCTGCGGCGCACGCTGGATCTGCTGCGCACGCATCGCGGCCGCGACTTGAGCCTGGCGACCATTCCCGCCGAAGACCCGGACACCTACGCGATGATCCAGCGCGCCGACACCATCGGCGTGTTCCAGATCGAATCGCGCGCGCAGATGGCGATGCTGCCGCGGCTGAAGCCGCGCGAGTTCTACGACCTGGTGATCCAGGTCGCCATCGTGCGCCCCGGTCCGATCCAGGGCGGCATGGTGCATCCCTACCTGCGCCGCCGCAGCGGCGAGGAAGAGCCCGACGATCTGCCGCCGCAGCTCTTCAAGGTCTTCGAACGGACGCTTGGTGTCCCGCTGTTCCAGGAACAGGTGATGCAACTGGCGATGGTCGCCGCCGACTACAGCGCCGATAAGGCCGACCAACTGCGTCGCTCGATGGCCGCCTGGAAACGCCATGGAGGGTTGGAACCGCATCGCGAGGATCTGCTGAAGGGCATGCTCAAGAACGGCTACAGCGCCGAATTCGCCGCACGCATCTTCGAGCAGATCAAGGGCTTCGGCAGCTACGGCTTCCCCGAGAGCCACGCCGCCAGCTTCGCCCTGCTCACCTACGCCAGCTGCTGGCTCAAGCGCCACGAACCGGCGGCATTCACCTGCGCGCTGATCAACAGCTGGCCGATGGGCTTCTACAGCCCCGACCAGCTGCTGCAGGACGCGCGCCGCCACGGCCTGCAGGTGCGCCCGGTGGACGTGCGCTACAGCGACTGGGACTGCGGCCTGGAAACCTGCAGCGCCGATCCGAGCGTGCAGCCGGCGATCCGCCTGGGCCTGCGCATGGTCCGCGGCCTGGCCGAAGACGCCGCGTTGCGCCTGCAGCAGGCGCGCGCGCAGGCGCCGTTCCGCGACCTCGCCGACCTGTGCCAGCGCGCCGCGCTCGACGACAAGGCGCGCGACAGCCTGGCCGACGCCGGTGCGCTGAAACCGCTGGCCGGGCACCGCCACCGCGCACGCTGGGCGGTGGCCGGCGTCGAAGCGCAGCGGCCCTTGTTCGAAGCGCTCGACGCCACCCCGGAACAGCAGGTGGCGCTGCCGCTGCCCAGCCTCGGCGAGGATATCCGCGCCGACTACGCGACCATCGGCACCACCCTGGGCAAGCACCCGCTGACCTTGCTGCGCCGGCAACTGCGCGCGCGCCGCTATCGCCACTCCGGCGAACTACGTGCCCTGCCCCACGCCAGCGCGGTCGCCATCGCCGGCCTGGTGACGATGCGCCAACGCCCGCAGACCGCCAGCGGCATCACCTTCCTCACCCTCGAGGACGAACACGGCCTGGTCAACGTCGTGGTCTGGCGGCGCCTGGCCGATCGCCAGCGCCAGGCGCTGATCGAATCCAGGCTGCTGGCGGTGCGCGGCCGCGTGGAGACCGCCGACGGCGTGCGCCATCTGATCGCCGGCCACCTCGAAGACCTGACCCCGCTGCTGCTCGGACTGGACATTCGCAGCCGCGATTTCCATTGAGCCGGCAAGCGCAACCACGCCTGCCTTGCGCGGCGAACAGACAGGTCACGGCGATTGCGAAGGCGCCTCCACTGCCTTGCCGCATGCCTGCGTCACCCGTTGCACCGCCTCGGCTTCGTCCAGGCCTTCGCGGTAGATGGCGGCAGCCAGCTCGCGCCTGGCCTTGCTCGACCCGATCGCACCGTTGCTGGCGATATCCGACAGCGGCCCGCCCATCTGGCGATATCTGGCCACCAGCTTGGCCGTCGCCGCCATGCTCGCGCAATCCACCGGTGCCGCCTGCACCGGCGCACCCACCATCAGCAAACACGAAACGCCAAGCGCTGCGAGTGCATTTTTCATCACTGTTCCCAAGCGGAGACGAAGAACCGCCATCTCCATGCGGCCGCGCAGGATTGAAACGCCGCAACACAGCTGCACGGCAGCGCAGCGACCCGCACGGCATCGCCGCGCACACGCCAACAGCACCGGCAAACAGGCCACGACGGCATCAGGCCGCACGTAGCGTCATCCACCCCATGCGGACAACGCCGCTGCAAGATAGCCACGGCGAATGCCTGTGCCAGCCGTGTTGTGACGAAACCGCGCTGCGCCGGAGCGAGAAACCAAATCCGCGGAACCAAACGCGGCGGCAACACCGTCACTGGCTGCCGATTGCGCAGGCATGACCACAGCGCGCCGCCGATCGCCAGCCGCCTGGAAGACACTGCGTCGCTGCGAGGGCCGGATGCTCGCAACCAATCTGTCAGATGAGGAAGAAGCCTCCGACAACGCCGATCGCCAGGCTGCTATGGCAAGTCTCGCAGGACCCAGTGCCACCGACGCAATGCACGCTGCCGCGATCGCGCCTGGATGCCGTTCGCCAGGCCTGCCGCAACATCGCCCATGACGCGGGCGATGCCATGGGCGATCCGCTCGCCGCGCAGCAGAACGCTGATCGCGCGTGAGGCACTTGCCATGCCACGCGTCGAGAAACACCGCCGCTGCGCCACCGGCTACTGCTGTCGACCCAGCGCCGCCAGCAGCGTCTGCACGCCTTTCCAACCCCAGTACACCCGATGGCACGCGATCAGGCCGCGCGCATCGAGATCCATGACTTCCACCAGATCGACCTGATCGCCCTCCGGCGTTTGCCGCGGATATTCCCAGATCACTTGGCGGTGGGAAGCATGGCAACGGTCGGTGCGATACCAGCGGCCGAGGCCGTTTTCGGGCTGTGCGAAAGAGGCCGCGAAGAACGTCCTGATCGCCTCGCGTCCGTGCAGCCTCCCATCTTGCCGCCCTGCGGAGACCACATACGCCAATGGCGTTTCCAGCATCGCGTCTTGCGCATACAGCGCCATCAGCGCGTCCAGATTCCGTTCGACGACGCCGTGGTGCCATTGCTCGAAGATGCGGCGGGCATCGCCCTCCGCGCCGTTCGACCGCGCTTCGATTCCGCTCATGCAGGACACTCCGAATGTAGTGCGCTGCAGTCTAGGAACATGCGCAGGCCGTCGATTCGATGCGTGTCGAAGCGTTCCGGCAAGGCGCGCTCTATGATGGCCGTGCCCGCCAGGAGTGCACACGATGCCGGTCGAACAGCCCAAGCTTGCCGCGACCGCCTTCCTCATCGCCGATCCCGCCCGCGCCGCCATGTTGATGGCGCTGATCGACGGACGTGCCCTGCCTGCCGGCGAACTCGCCTTCGCCGGCGGCGTCACCCCGCAGACGGCGAGTTCGCACCTGTCGAAACTGCTGGACGGCGGCTTGCTGGCGGTCGAGGTCCAGGGCCGCCACCGCTACTACCGGCTGGCCGGTTCCCACGTCGCGTTCGCGCTCGAGAACCTGGCGACCCTCGCCGCGCCCGCCGCACCGCGATGCCGGAAAACAGGACGCCGGCAGCAATCGCTGACCTTGGCCAGATGCTGTTACGACCATCTGGCAGGGCGACTGGGCGTAACGGTGGCCGAAGCGCTGGAGCGGCGCGCGCTGATCGCCAGGCAAGGCGACAAGCAATACGCGGTGTCTGCCGAAGGAGCCGCATGGTTCGCGTGGATGGGGCTGGACGTTTCGCGCGTCGTCCCCACCAGGCTCGGCATCGCGCGGCAGTGCCTGGACTGGACCGAACGCAAGCACCACCTCGCCGGACCGCTCGGCGTCCAACTGCTCGCACTGCTTTGCGCCAAGCACTGGCTGCGCCGCAACGACGGTTCGCGCGCGATCCACGTCACCGACATCGGCTGGGCCGGCCTGCAGAGCGAACTGGGAATCCGCCGGCTTGCGGGGGACGCACTCGCGCTCGACTCCTGAGCAGCGACCCTTCCGCCGGCATGCAATGCGCCCCGCACGGGAATTCCAGCCTCGGATAGCGCAACCGCGGACAGTGCCGCAACGATCGCGTCGTGGACCAGACGTACCGGTCGCCAACGATGCCTATCGCGAAGCGGCGCCCGTGTCGGAAGCGTCCAACGCATAGCGGCGCTGGCAGTGCTCGCAGAAGAACGCGCGCCGCTGCGCCTTGCCGAGTTGCTTGCGATAGGTCAGCAGATGGCCGTCGCGCGGACAGGTGGTCTTGGTGTGCACCTGGTAGTGCTTCTTCAGCACGAAGGCCTTCTTCCAGTTGTAGAAATCGAAGCTGTACTCGCGCGCCTGCGCCACCAGCTCCGCCAACTTGCGCGGCGGCAACGCCCCCACCTCGCTCTCCGGATGCACGCGGATGCGATGCAAGACCTCGTTCTTGATGATGTTGCCGACCCCGGCGAACACGTCCTGGTCCAGCAACGCATCGGCGGCCAGCGTGCGCGGCCGCAGGCGCAACTTGCGCCGCGCCTGCGCCGCGTCCCAGTCCGGATTCATCACGTCCGCGCGCCAGTCGTAGGCCGCGTCCAGCGCGCCCTCGATGAACTTGACCGAACACGCGTAGAAGTTCAGCTCCTCGCCCTTGGCGAAGCCCAGGCTCAACCGTGGCGACGCCTCCTTGCGCGCATTGATCCGATAGCTGCCGAACAGCAGGAAATGGATGCGCACACTGAACCCGTCGAACTCGATCAGGAAGTGCTTGCCCCAACTGCGCAGCGACAGAATCTTGCGGTTGCGCATCCGTTCCAGGTCCAGCTTGCTATTGCCGGACACCCGCAATACCTTGCGCCCCGCGAACGCGGCCGCTTCTTCTTTCAGGATGACGATCGAGGGACCTTCGGGCATGCCTGCAGTATCTGGAATGGCCGTGAGCCGATCGTGAGCCGAGCGCTCCACCTATGGACATGGCGCTTACTTGGGGCCGTTTGGTGCCGCCTCAGAACTCAAATTGACACGCTCCAATCCACATGTACAATTATTTGTACAACTGGAGCCCTACATGGACACCATCACCTATAGCGCGGCACGTGCCGCCCTCGCAGACACCATGGAGCGCGTGGTCAACAACCACGAGCCGGTGATCATCACCCGCAGCCGTGAGCAATCGGTGGTCATGCTGTCGCTGGAGGACTACAAGGCGATGGAGGAAACCGCCTACCTGCTGCGGAGCCCGAAGAGCGCGCAGCGCCTGCTGGAATCCATCGCCCAGCTCGAGGCCGGTCGCGGCAAGGCACGGGAACTGGCCGAGTGATGCTGCAGTTCTCGGACAATGCCTGGGAGGACTACCTCTACTGGCAGCAGGCCGACAAGAAGATGCTCAAGCGCGTCAACGACCTGATCAAAGCCATTCAACGCGATCCCTTCCAGGGCATCGGCAAGCCAGAACCGCTGCGCCATGCCTTGGCCGGCTATTGGTCGCGGCGCATCAACGACGAACACCGCATCGTGTACAAGGTTGAGGCTGGCGTCCTGCTGATCGCGCAGGTGCGCTACCACTACGTATAGTCTCGCTGCTCCCGGCTTAACGCCCAGGCTATCGATACCGGCTTGCGGTGCTGCTTAGCGTCTGGCAGTAGCGACCCAGCGCAGTCAAGAGCCAGCAGGAACTGAGGAATCGGGTCTGAAGGGAGGGAGGCCCATCTTCGGTGCGTTGAGCATGCAGAGAGCCAACACGAGATAGTCGCCAAACCCGAAGTGATCGGACAATTCCGCCCTCTTGTTCTGCGACTTGTCGAACTCCAGGCCTCGAAAGGCCACACTCCCCTCTCTGGTGCAAACTTTTCCGCCATGCGCTGAACTATCGCGAACGAGTTTTGCCAGTCTGCCGGCGTCGCCGCCATGCTTCATGACCGCTCTCTCGTTGGTCTCGAAGAGATGGATGAATCCGATTCTAAGGATATAGGTCAACCAAGGGCGGAAGGCTCTTGCCCAAGCGTCATGCGCGCCCTTTTTCCCTCTATGGTCTATCGGTGCATAGACGATAGGCGGCAGCGTGTCTTGGAGCGCCAGGTCGATGACGTCGTCCATTTGGACGCGCCACGACACTCCGAATCCATGAGCGGAAAGCCCAAGATAGTCGTCGTCGAGGAACTCTTTGCCTTTCAGCGCACAGAGCGAGCGAGTCATCGCCTCTACCGACATCTGTACGAAGTGGATGTACTCGTAGGCTGGGTGGGTCGGGTAGACGGCGTAGACCTCCAGATGCGATGTGTCACCAATCGCGTCTAGGATCTCGGCTCGCTCGATGACGCGATCTAGGGTAGGAACGTCCAGGAACTGGTAGCCGTCCATGCACTTCTCCTGCACTCACGAAAAAGCCGGCACTAGGCCGGCTTTTTACAAATACGTAATTCGTGGTGGGCGGTGCAGGGTTCGAACCTGCGACCCTTGCCGTGTGAAGGCAATGCTCTACCGCTGAGCTAACCGCCCGTGTCGCGAGCCGCACATTATAGGGCCGCTGCGGCTGGCGTCAACGCCCCCGTCGGCAGCGCCTGCGCATGCCTGGCTACATGGTCTGGGTGGGCTTGTCGGCGTTGAGGGTGCCGGCCAGCTGGGTCTCGATCTTGTTGCGGATGGCCTCGCCCTCGCTGTTGTCCGGCAGCTGCACGCCGATGCCGGCGGTGCGGTTGCCCTGCGCGCCCATCGGGGTCACCCAGATCACCTTGCCGGCCACCGGCAGGCGTTCGCTGGAATCGGGCAGGGTCAGCAGCAGGAACACTTCGTCGCCCAGGAAATAGCGCTTGGGCGTGGGCACGAAGATGCCGCCGTTCTTCACGAACGGCATGTACGCGTTGTACAGCGCCGCCTTGTCCTTCACCGCCAGCGACAGGATGCCCTGACGTCCGCTCATCGCACTCATCGTTGTCCCCCTCTCCGGACCGGGCGATCGCCATCGCGCCAGGCCAACAGCAGTTCCGCGATGGCCAGGTCGCCACGGACGGTGGTGCGCAGCAGGTCGCGGGTGCGGTTGGCTGCGTCGAACCAGGTCGCCAGCTTGTGCAATCGCGCCGGGTCGGTCAAGCCGGCCTGCGAGGCCTGCGCCAGCGCCAGGTCGGCGGCGTGGCCCAGGCGCTGCTCGGCGAAGCCGTCGCCGCTCCAGCGCTGCGCCGCTTCGAGCGTGCCCAGCTTGCCCGCGGCGACCTGCTCCAGGTCCGCGGCCACCTGCCGGCGCAGCTTCAGGCCATCCTCGCGCAGCCACTGCGCGGCCAGCCCGGGATGGCCGCGCGCGGCGGCCAGCGCTTCGCGCGCGGTCTTCTCCGGGAAGTCCTGCGCCAGCAGCCAGGCGATCGCCTCGTCGGCCGGCGGCAGCTTGAACTCCAGGCGCTGGCAGCGGCTGCGGATGGTCGCCGGCAGCCGCGCCGGCTGTGCGCTGATCAGCCACAGGTAGCGGCCGGGCTGCGGCTCCTCCAAAGTCTTGAGCAGGGCGTTGCAGGCGGCGCGGTTGATCGCGTCGGCCGGGTCCACCACCACCACCTGGGCGATGCCGTACTGCGGGGTCAGCGACAGCTTCTGCGAGATCTCGCGCACCTGTTCGATGACGATCTCGGTGCGCAGCTTGTCGCCGGTGCGGTTGGGAATGAACGAGACCAGCTGCAGGTCGGGATGGGTGCCGGCGGCGATCAGCTGCGCGCTGCGCAGGTTCGCGGCCGGTTCGCCCTGGCCGAGCACGTGCGCGGCCAGCTTCAGCGCCACCGCCCGCTTGCCCAGGCCGTCCGGGCCGCAGATCAGCAGGCCGTGGCCGAGCCGGCCAGCGTCGAGCGCGGCCACGGTCTGCTCGTAGGCGCGCTGCTGCCAGGGCGCGAACGGCAGCGCCTCGGTCGAAGCGGCGCTCATGGCGTGCGCTCCTGCTGCACCCAGGCGGCCAGCGCGGCGGCCACGTCGCGGGCCACCGCCTGCGGCGGCTGGCTGGCGTCGATGGTGCGGAAGCGCTGCGGGTCCTGCGCGGCGCGCTGGCGGAAGCCGGCGCGCACGCGCTGGAAGAAATCGTCCTGCTCGCTCTCGATCCGGTCCGGCCACAGGTCACGGCCGCTGGTGCGGGCGCGGCCGATGCGCACGTCCAGGTCCAGCAGCAGGGTCAGGCCGGGCTGCAGGCCGACCGCGCGCCGCTCCAGGTCGGCGATCCAGGCGCGGTCCAGGCCGCGGCCCTCGCCCTGGTAGGCGTAGCTGGAATCGGTGAAGCGGTCGCTGACCACGTAGGCGCCGCGCTGCAGCGCCGGGCGGATCACCTCGCGCACGTGCTGGGCGCGCGCGGCGAACACCAGCAGCAGTTCGGTCTCCGCGGCCAGCGGCTCGGCCGGCTGCAGCGCCGGAGCGTTGTTGAGCAGCAGCTCGCGGATGCGTTCGGCCAGCGGGGTGCCGCCGGGTTCGCGGGTCAGCAGCACCTCGTGGCCCTGCGCCTGCAGCCAGTCGCGGATCGCGTTGATCGCGGTGGTCTTGCCGGCGCCCTCGCCGCCTTCCAGGCTGACGAAGCGATGATGGCGCAGCACGGCTTCGCTCATGGCGTCACCGCCGCGCCGTTGCGCGCCTGGCGCAGCCGCTGCAGGTAGCGCGCCACCGCCGCGCTGTGCTCGGCATAGCTGGCGGAGAACACGTGCGCGCCGCTGCCGTCGCCGACCGCGACGAAGTACAGGCTGTCGCCGGGCGCCGGGTTGGTCGCCGCGCGCAGCGCGTCGCGGCCGGGCATGGCGATCGGGGTCGGCGGCAGGCCGCTGCGGGTGTAGGTGTTGTACGGCGTATCGGTCTCCAGGTCGCGCTTGCGGATGTTGCCGTCGTAGGCGCTGCCGATGCCGTAGATCACGGTCGGATCGGTCTGCAGCTTCATGCCCTGCTGCAGGCGGCGCACGAACACGCCGGCGATCTGCGGGCGCTCGGCGGCCAGGCCGGTTTCCTTCTCCACGATCGAGGCCAGGGTCAGCGCCTGTTCCGGCGATTGCAGCGGCAGCTCGGCCGCGCGCGCGTCCCAGGCCTCGGCCAGCGCCTTGTCCATCGCCGCATGCGCGCGCCGCAGCACGTCCAGGTCGCTGTCCTCGCGCTGGTACAGATAGGTTTCCGGCAGGAAGCGGCCTTCCGGATGCTGCCCGGGCTGGCCGAACCTGGCCATCAGTTCGCTGTCGCTGAGCTCGGTGGCGACGTGGCGCAGCGGCGTGGCCGCGTTCAGCGCCGAACGCAGCTGGCGGATGTTCCAGCCCTCGACGATGGTGAAGCGGTAGTGGATCACCTGGCCCTTGCGCATGCGCAGCAGCAGCTCGCGCGGGCTCAGCGCCGGCTGCAGCGCGTATTCGCCGACCTTGAGCTTGCCGGCGGCGTCGAGCTGGCGCGCCAGCAGTTGCCATTGCAGGTTGCTGCCCTGCGCGACCCCGGCCGCGCGCAGCCTGCGCAGCACGCCGTTGAACGAATCGCCGCGCGCCACTTCCACGCTGGGCTGCGCCGCCTGCAGCGGCTGCTCGGCGAAGGCGCGATAGCCCTGCCACCACCACGCGCCGGCCGCCGCGGCCAGCAGCGCAAGCACCAGCAATGTCGCCAGCAGGGTCAGACACCCGCGTTTAGCCCAAGCCACGGCCACCTCGAAGCGAATTCAACGGGGTGCAGGATACCGCGCGGCCGGCATCGGCCGGTATCGCGAGCGTGCCGCTCACGGTTCCAGCGCGCGCAGCAGGCCGCGCGCCTTGGCCCGGGTCTCGTCGAGTTCGCGCTCGGGCTGCGAATCGACCACGATGCCGGCGCCGGTGCGGAAATGCGCCTGCGCGCCGTCCACTTCGGCGGTGCGGATCAGGATGTTCAGGTCCATGTCGCCGTCGCGGTTGAGCCAGCCGAACGCGCCGGTGTAGGCGCCGCGCGGCACCTGTTCCAGCTCGGCGATGATCTGCATGCAGCGCACCTTGGGGCAGCCGGTGATGGTGCCGCCGGGGAAGGTGGCGCGGATAACCTCGCCGGGGCTGACCCCGGCGCGCAGCCGCCCGCGCACGTTGCTGACGATGTGGTGCACGTGGGCGTAGCTCTCCACCGTCATCAGCTCGTCGACCTCGACGCTGCCCGGCGCGCAGACCCGGCCCAGGTCGTTGCGCTCCAGGTCGATCAGCATCACGTGCTCGGCGCGTTCCTTGGGGTGCCCGACCAGTTCGCGGATGCGCGCGGCCTCGTCGTCGCCGGGCGCGCGCGGACGGGTGCCGGCGATCGGCCGGGTCTCGACCACGTCGCCGCGCACCGACACCAGCCGTTCCGGCGAGGAACTGACCACCGCGCGGCCATGGCTGGCGAACAGGCCGGCGAACGGCGCCGGATTGGCGCGGCGCAGCTGCGCGTACAGCGCGGCCGGGTCCAGCGCGGCGGCGAAGCGCGCCGACCAGCGCCGCGACAGGTTGACCTGGAACACGTCGCCGGCGCGCAGGTAGTCGAGGATGCGGCGCACGCCGTCGACGAAACGCGGCGGCGGGTCTTCGTCGATCGCCAGCGGCGGGGTCCAGGCCGGCAGCGGCGCGGCGGCGGGCACGGCCTGCAGGTCGGCGAGCAGCGCGTCCAGCAGACCGGCATGCGCGGTTTCCGCCAGCGCCACGCACTCGCCGCTGGCGTGGTCGCGCAGCACCGCGGCCGGGCAGCGCAGCGCCAGCGCCGTCGGCGTGGCCGCCGGCCCCTGCGGCAACCGCAGCACCGGCTCCACCTGTGCCGCCAGTTCGTAGTCCAGCAGCAGCGCCCAGCCGCCGCGGAACGGCCAGCGCGGCGCGTCGCGCGCGCAGCGTTCGGCCTGCCATTGCGCGTCCAGCGCGGCCAGGAAATCGCCGGCGACCGCGGCCCCCTGCAGGTCGCGGGTGATGCCATCGCGGTCCAGGCGCAGGCCCTCGCCGCCGGCGATCAGCAGCAGGTCCCAGCGGCCCTGCGCGGTGCCCGACGCCGCCGATTCCAGCAGCAACGGATAGCGCTGCGGCGCCAGGCGATGCAGCGCCAGCAGATCGGTGTCGGCCGGCAGGGGAACGGTACGCAGCATCGAGGACCCGGTGGAAGATGGAGGGGGTACGGGCACAGACGGCGATGCGCTGCGCACGTGCAAACGATTGCTGCACCTGCGACGGCGTGGCCGCGGATGCGTTCGGCGCAACTGCGCGCAGCCGCAGCGATCGCATCGACCCGCGCCACCGAAGCGGCAGCGCGCCCATCCACGGGTCGCGCGACCGACTCGATCACGACGGCGGCCGCCCTGGCGTGAACCGCCATCGCGCCAGCACGAACTTATTCAGGCATCAGAGCTGCGAATCCCCTCTCCGCAGCGAGGCGGACGCGCCGTCCGCCACACGCGCCCTTCAAGCACAAACGAACCAAGATGGAACCGCGGGCGCAACCGGGACGGCGCCTGCCAATCCCGAATCCCCACTCCCCAATCCCGGCTCGATCAAAGCCGCTTGAACACCAAGGTCCCATTGGTCCCGCCGAAGCCGAACCCATTGGACATCGCCACGTCGATCTTCTTCTCGCGCGCCACGTTCGGCACGTAGTCCAGGTCGCAGCCTTCGCTCGGCTCTTCCAGGTTGATCGTCGGCGGGATGATGCCGGTGTGCAGCGCCATCACCGAGAAGATCGCCTCGGCGCCGCCGGCCGCGCCGAGCAGGTGCCCGGTCATCGACTTGGTCGAGCTGACCATGGTCTTGTAGGCGTGGTCGCCGAGCGCGCGCTTCATCGCCAGGGTCTCGGCCAGGTCGCCCAGCGGCGTGGAGGTGCCGTGCGCGTTGAGGTAGTCGATCTGCTCGGGGTTGAGCCTGGCGTCCTTGATCGCCGCCCGCATGCTGCGCGCGGCGCCTTCGCCGTCCTCGCTCGGGGCGGTCATGTGGAACGCATCGGAGCTGGCGCCGAAGCCGACCAGCTCGGCGTAGATGCGCGCGCCGCGCGCCTTGGCGTGTTCGTACTCTTCCAGCACCAGCACGCCGGCGCCGTCGCCGAGCACGAAGCCGTCGCGGCCCTTGTCCCACGGCCGCGAAGCGGCGGCGGGATCGTCGTTGCGGGTGGACATGGCCTTCATCGAGCAGAAGCCGCCCACCGAGGTCGGCGAGGAGCCGCGCTCGGCGCCGCCGGCCAGCATCACGTCGGCATCGCCGTGCTGGATCATGCGCAGCGCGGTGCCGATCGAATGGTTGGAGGTGGCGCAGGCCGAGACCGCCGAGAAGGTCGGGCCCTTCAGGCCCTTGATCAGGCTCACCTGCCCGGGGAGCATGTTGATGATGGTGCTGGGCACGTAGAACGGCGAGATCTTGCGCGCGCCGCCCTCGTGGAATTTGATGGTCTGCTCCTCGATGCCGAGCAGGCCGCCGATGCCCGAGCCGAGGATCGCTCCGATGCGCTCGGCGTTGCTTTCGTCGATCACCAGGCCCGAATCGTCCAGCGCCATGAACGAGGCGCCGACGCCGTAGTGGATGAACGAATCCATCTTCTTGGCGTCCTTGATGGACACGAACTTGGTCGGATCGAAATCCTTGATCTCGCCGGCGATCTTGGTGGTGAACTGCGACGCATCGATCTGGGTGATCGGGCCGATGCCGGAACGCCCGTTGACGATCCCTTCCCAACTGCTGGCCAGGTCATTGCCCAACGGCGATACCAGGCCCATGCCGGTTACGACGACGCGACGGCTCATTGCGAAATCTCCTCGCCGCGATGCGCGCGGCGTTGACGCTGTAAAAACACAGGGCCGCATGCGCGGCCCCATGGGATTGTCACGCGGACCGGACCCACGCAGGCGCCGATCGCGATCGAGAACGGAGCATCAGCTCTTGACGTGCGCCTTGACGTAGTCGATGGCCTGCTGCACCGAGGTGATCTTCTCGGCTTCTTCGTCCGGAATCTCGCACTCGAACTCTTCTTCCAGCGCCATCACCAGCTCGACGGTGTCCAGCGAGTCGGCACCGAGGTCATCGACGAACGATGCGCTGTTGGTGACTTCTTCTTCCTTGACGCCGAGTTGTTCGACGACGATTTTCTTGACGCGTTCTTCGATGGTGCTCATTGGGATATCGCTCCAGATGGAGTAGTGGTGGTTCGAAACGCCATCGGGCTGCGATGGCCGCGTTGGATAGTGTAGTGGAAACCGCCCGGCCCTTGCATCGCTGCACAAACGCCTGCCGATCAGCCACTTAGGCGCAGTCCTTGCGCCGCAGGCTTACGGCATGTACATCCCGCCGTTCACATGCAGGGTCTCTCCGGTGATGTAGCCGGCCCCGGGGCCGACCAGGAACGCCACCGCGTTGGCGATGTCGGACGGCTGGCCGAGCTGGCCCAGCGCGATCTGCTCCAGCAGCGCGGCGCGCTGCGCCTCGGGCAGGGCCTTGGTCATGTCGGTGTCGATGAAGCCCGGCGCGACCACGTTGACGGTGATGCCGCGCGAGCCGATTTCCTTGGCCATCGACTTGGAGAAGGCGATGATGCCGGCCTTGGCCGCGGCGTAGTTGGCCTGGCCCGGGTTGCCGGTCACGCCGACCACCGAGGCGATGTTGACGATGCGGCCCTTGCGCGCCTTCATCATGCCGCGCAGCACCGCCTTGGAGGTGCGGAACACGCTGGTCAGGTTGGTGTCGATGATCGCCTGCCAGTCCTCTTCCTTCATCCGCATCAACAGGTTGTCGCGGGTGATGCCGGCGTTGTTGACCAGGATCGAGACCGCGCCGAAGTCCTTGCCGATCGTCTCGATCAGCGCCTCGACCGCGGCCGGGTCGGTGACGTCCAGCGCGCGGCCGTGGCCGCCGTGGGCGGCCAGGCGCTCGCCGATCGCCTGCGCGCCCGAGGCGGAGGTCGCGGTGCCGACGACGGTGGCGCCCTGCGCGGCCAGCGTGTCGGCGATGGCCGCGCCGATGCCGCGGCTGGCGCCGGTGACCAGGGCGATCTCGCCCTGCAATGGCTTGCTCATCTGCTGTTCCTTGGGGGACGGACGGCGCGCGAGGCGCCGAGGGAAAGGAGGCCGCCGCGGGCGTACCCGCCCGCGCGCGGCAGCGGGATCAGGCAGCCCAGGTTTCCAGTGCGCCGGCGAAGTCGGCCGGGGTCGCCAGGGCGCGCCCGTCCAGCGACTTGTCGATGCGCTTGACCAGCCCGGTCAGCACCTTGCCGGGGCCGCATTCGGCCACGCGGGTGGCGCCGCGCGCGGCCAGCGCCTGCACGCAGCCGGTCCAGCGCACCGGCAGGTACAGCTGCTCGACCAGCGCCTGGCGGATCGCATCGACGCCGTCGTGCACCTGGGCGTCGACGTTCTGCACCACCGGCAGCTGCGGCGCGTGCCAGGCCAGGCCGCGCATCGCCTCGGCCAGGCGGTTGGCCGCCTCGCGCATCAGCGGCGTGTGCGAGGGCACGCTGACCGCCAGCTTCACCGTCTTGCGCACGCCGCGCTCGGCCAGCAGCGCCAGCGCGCGGTCGACCGCGGCGGCGTCGCCGCCGATCACCACCTGGCCGGGGGAGTTGTAGTTGGCCGGGACCACCACCTGGCTGCCGGCGGCCTGCGCGCAGACCTCCTCGACCAGCGCGTCCTCGGCGCCGATCACCGCGGCCATCGCGCCGACGCCGGCCGGGGCCGCGTCCTGCATCAGCTGGCCGCGCAGGCGCACCAGGTGCGCGCCGTCGTGCAGCGACAGCGCGCCGGCCGCGACCAGCGCGCTGTACTCGCCCAGGCTGTGCCCGGCCAGCAGCGCCGGACGCGCGCCGCCCTGGGCCAGCCACAGCCGCCACAGCGCCACGCTCGCCGCCAGCAGCGCCGGCTGGGTGTATTCGGTGCGGTTGAGCATTTCCTCGGGGCCGCCCTGGGTCAGCGCCCACAGGTCGACGCCGGCGCCGTCGGAGGCCTCGACGAAGCTGTCGCGCAGCTGCGGGTGCAGTTCGGACAGCTCGGCCAGCATGCCCAGCGACTGCGAACCCTGGCCGGGGAAAACGAAGGCTAGTGTGGAATCGGTCACGCGCATCCGCCTGCAAAAATCGAGCGGCGATGATACGGGCGAAACCGGCCGTGCGTCTGTACCCGGGCGTATGTGCGGCGCCGAACGATGGCGGCCGCAGCGACCGCCGCCACCGGTCCAGCCCGCCCTACCGGGTCGCGGCACCGCGGTGCGCAAGCACGCGGCGACCCGGCACGCCTGCCCTCGCGCGCCGGTTCGCGCGCACGGCGCAACGCCGCGGCGATCCGCGCCAACGGTGCGGACAGATGCGTAATAACGTTCGGTGATTTGCAGCGGCGCGCGACGCGCCCACCCTGCCGCAGGCCATGGCGCGCGTGGCGCCATGCCGCGGGGATTCCCGGACTCAGTAGCGCAGCAGCGCCGAGCCCCAGGTGAAGCCGCCGCCGAAGGCTTCCAGCAGCAGCAGCTGGCCGCGCTGCACGCGGCCGGAACGCACCGCCACGTCCAGCGCCATCGGCACCGAGGCGGACGAGGTGTTGCCGTGGATGTCCACCGTCACCACCACCTGCTCCATCGACAGCTCCAGGCGCTTGGCGGTGGCTTCGATGATGCGCAGGTTGGCCTGGTGCGGGATCAGCCAGTCCAGGTCGTGCTTGCCCAGGCCGTTGGCGTCCAGGGTCTCGTCGACCACCGCGTCCAGCGCCTTGACCGCGTACTTGAACACCTCGCTGCCCTTCATCTGGATGCCGCCGGCGCCGGCGTCGAAGCCGGCGGAGATGCCGACCGGATTCCACAGCAGTTCCTTCTTGCTGCCGTCGGCATGCAGGTGGGTGCTGAGGATGCCGGTGTCCTCGTCGGCGCGCAGGACCACCGCGCCGGCGCCGTCGCCGAACAGCACGCAGGTGGTGCGCTCGGTCCAGTCGACGATGCGGCTGAGGGTCTCGGTGCCGATCACCAGCACGGTCTTGGCGTCGCCGCAGCGGATGAACTTGTCGGCCACGCTGAGCGCGTAGACGAAGCCCGAGCAGGCGGCGTTGACGTCCAGCGCAGGACAGCCGACCGCGCCCAGCCGCGCCTGGATCAGGCAGGCGGTGGACGGGAAGATCAGGTCCGGCGTGGTGGTGCCGACGACGATCATGTCCAGCGCGGCGACATCGATGCCGGCGGCCTCGATCGCCTTCAGCGCGGCTTCGTAGCCCAGGTCGCCGGCGGTCTGCCCGGCGGCGGCGATGTGCCGCTCGCGGATGCCGGTGCGGCTGCGGATCCATTCGTCGCTGGTATCGACCATGTGCGACAGATCGTCGTTGGTCAACACTTTTTCAGGCAAATAGCTGCCGGTGCCCGCGATCCTGGAATAGATCCGCTTGCTCATGCTGGTTCCTGTTGCCTGTTACGCAGGCCGCCCGCGCCGGCGCGGCCTGTGAAGATGGGTGACTCCGTCCGCCGCGGCGCGATGGACGGGCACGGATCAATCTTCTTCGACCTGCGAGGTCTTGGTCGCGATCACCTTCTTGCCGCGGTAGTAGCCGTCGGCGGTGATGTGGTGGCGCAGGTGGATCTCGCCGCTGGTCGGGTCGGTCGACAGCTGCTTGGCGCTGAGGGCGTCGTGCGAACGGCGCTGGCCGCGGCGGGACGGGGTGACACGGGATTTCTGCACAGCCATGGGATTGCTCCAAACTCGGTTCGTTTACATCTGTCGTCATTACGTCGCGCAGGACGCGCGCGTCCGGCAACAACCTCAGGCAGCGGGCCGGCGGGCCGACCGCTACTGTTTCTTCAGCGCCGCCAACGCCGCGAACGGGTTGGCCTTGCTCACCTCTTCCTCGGTCGCCGGCCAGTCCTGTTCGACCGCCTCGCTTCCGGGCGCCACCGGCACCAGCGGGACCGCCAGCACCAACTCGTCCTCGACCAGATCGGCGGGCCGCAGCATGCCGTCGTCCGGCACCAGCAAGGCCTCGTAATCCGGCGGCAGCGCGGCCTCTTCGGCCTCGCTGCGGATCAGTCCCAGCCGCTGTACGCTGGACACCGGCAGCAGGAAGCGCTGCAGGCTGCGCTGACAGATCAGCGGCAGCGCGGTTTCGAGCGTCAGTTCGACGTAGGACACTTGCAGTACAGCGTCGCGGCCGAATTCCAGCGTGTAGCGGCATTCGCCTTCGGTATCGGCCAGGCTGCCTTGCAGACGGGTCATCGCCGAGAGCGGCAGGCGGTCTTCGAAGACCCTGCGCGCTGCGACCATCCGCCAGGCATCCAACAGTTCGGGCACGTTCGCGGACATAAGCCGCAGAATGTTAAGGACTGCCGGGGGCGCTGTCAAACCGTCCCGCCATCCGGCTTGCCCGGCCGTGCGCCGCGCCGCAGACTGCCGGCCCCGGCAGCCCGCCGCCCCTGCCCGACCGCCATGCCGCCCCTGATCCTGGCCTCCACCTCCGCCTACCGCCGCGCGCTGCTGCAGCGCCTGCGCCTGCCCTTCGACAGCGTGCGCCCGCAGGTCGAGGAGACGCCGCTGCCCGGGGAGGCGCCACTGGCGCTGGCGCAGCGCCTGGCGCGGGCCAAGGCCGCCGCGGTGGCCGCCGGCGCCGCCGATGCCTGGGTGATCGGCTCGGACCAGGTCGCCGAGCTCGACGGCCAGCCGCTGGGCAAGCCCGGCCATGCCGAAGCCGCGCAGGCGCAGCTGGCGGCGATGTCCGGACGCAGCGTGCGCTTCCATACCGCGGTGTGCCTGCTGCGCGGCGAACGCGCGCTGCAGCTGTGCGACCTGACCGAAGTGCGCTTCCGTGTACTGCAGGCCGGGGAGATCGCCCGCTACGTCGCCGCCGAGCAGCCGCTGGACTGCGCCGGCAGCTTCAAGTGCGAAGGCCTGGGCATCAGCCTGTTCAGCGCGATCCACAGCCAGGACCCGACCGCGCTGGTCGGGCTGCCGCTGATCGGCCTGGCCGGGCTGCTGCGCGAGGCCGGCTACGTGCTGCCCTAGCCCGGCGGCCTCAGCGCTTGCTTACCCGGCACCACTGGTACGGATAGCGCGCCTGCCCGACCCAGGATGCGTGGACCGCACAGCTGCCCGGCTGCAGCGCCAGGCCGTAGCGCGCCAGCTGCTGGTCGGCCAGCGCCAGCGCCTGGCGGTCGCCGGCGGCGATGTCGATGGCGCGCTCCGGCAATAGCGTCCACCGGCAGCGCCCCTCCTGCTCGGTCACCGCCGCACGCACCGGCCGGCGCGCCAGGCGCCGCATCAGTCGGCAGTCCGGCCCGCCGTCCAGGCCCAGGCGCGCGGCCAGCGCATTGAGCCGCTGCAGCCGCTCGACGTTGCGGTCCACCGTCGCCGGCAACAGCGCATAGCCCTGGCCGCGTTCGGCCAGCATCGCCTGCACGCGCTCGGCATAGGCCGGCGATTCGGGGAAATTGGACGCCACCGACGCATACGCCGCCTGCGCCGGCAGGAACGGGATGCGCCACGACTGCGGCACGTCGCCGACCAGCAGCACCAGGCTGCGCGCCGGCTGCGGCAGCGGCGGCGCCTGCACCCGGAACGCCGCGCGCGCCCAGCGCTCGTGGCCCCAGTCGCCCCAGCCATGCACGGCGACCAGCGCGCAGGCGATCAGCGTCCAGCGCGCCGCCGGCGCCGCGATCCGCGTCGGCAGCAGCCGCCGCAGCCCGACCCACAGCAGCAGCGGCGCCAGCAGTTCCGGCACCACCAGATAGCGCTGGATGCTGAAGGTGGCCTGCCAGGCCAGGAACGCGACCACGAAGAACACCAGCAGCGCGCGCCACGCCGGCGCGACCACCTCGCCGGCCGCCGCGGGCCGGCGTGGCCGGCGCAGCGCGAACCGCAGCAGCGCGGCCAGGCCGAGCAGGTACAGCAGCGGCCAGACGATCTGGCGCAGGGCGACCTCGCTGACCCGGTTCGGCGCGATCGAGAACTGCACTGGCCAGGTCAGCCACTGCAGCCAGCCCTGCGGCAGCCAGCGCGTATCGCTGAGCGCGACCGGCTGCGCCAGCGGCGCCAGGAAGTGGCTGTTGAACTGCGGGAACAGCGGATTGCCGAAGGTCTTCCACACGCCCAGCAGCCACGGCCCGGCCAGGACCGCGAAACCGAGCACGGTGACCGCGGTCAACACCGCGGCGCCGCCGATGCGCTGCCGCGCGCGGCCGCCGGCGACCAGCGCCGCCACGCCCAGGGCCAGCGCGAACGGCGCGTTGGTCAGCTTGCAGGCCAGCGCCAGGCCCAGCAACATACCGGCCAGCGCCCACCACGCGACCGCCACGCCCTGCCCGGCCGCCTGCTGCCGGCGCTGCGCGTGCAACGCGGCCAGCAGCGCGCCCAGCACCGGCAGCGCGCTGCTGTTGTCGGCCATGGTGCCGGCGAATTCGGACAGGAACGCGGCGCTGCACATGCCGGCCAGGGCCAGCCACGGCACCAGCCGCGCGCGGTCCAGGCGCGGATCCAGCACTTCCCAGATGATGCCGGCCAGCAGCAGGAACGCCAGCGCATGCAGCGCGCCCATCGCGAAGCCCGCCAGCGGCGCCGGCAGGCCGGTCATCAGCGCGTAGTGCAGCATGTCCAGCAGCGGATTGAAGTAGCTCTGCAGCTGCGCCGGCGCCAGGTCCACGCCCAGGCGCCCGTGCAGCGCGGCATAGCCGTTGTACAGGTGGTAGTTGCGCAGGTCCCAGTTGGCGTCCTGGCCGAGCAGCAGCGACAGAAGCCCGCCGAGCAGGGCGACCGCGAGGCCGGCGGCGACCACGTTGCCGCGGTCGTGGAAGGCGAAGCGGCGATCCAGCGCGCGCAGCAGGCGCTGGCGGCGGTTCGGGCGCGGCGGCATGGCGATGGCCGCGCTCATGCGTCGTCGCCAGCGGTGGCGCGCAGCGGCAGCGCCGGGATCGCCAGATAGGCCAGGCGCTTGGCCTCGACCCGGCCGCGCGTGACCGTGTCCAGGATCAGGCCGCAGGCCAACAGCAAAAAGCCCAGCAGCACCAGCGCCGAGCACAGGATCGCGGTCGGGAAGCGCGGCACCAGGCCGGTGTGCAGGTAGGTCAGCACCAGCGGCAGCGCCAGGCCCAGCGCCAGCAACACGCAGGCGCCGAAGCCCAGCGAGAAGAACAGCAACGGCCGCTCGGCCTTGAACAGGCGCAGGATGGTCAGCAGGATCCGGGTGCCGTCGTGCCAGGTGCGCAGCTTGCTCTGCGAGCCCTGCGGCCGCGCGCCGTAGGCGGTGGCCACTTCCGCCACCGGCATGCGCAGCTGCAGCGCGTGCACCGCCAGTTCGGTCTCGGTCTCGAAGCCGGCGGCATGCGCGGGAAACGACTTCACGTAGCGGCGCGAGAACACCCGGTAGCCGGACAGCATGTCGTCGAAGCTGCGCCCGAACAGGAAGCTCACGCAGCGGGTCAGCAGCACGTTGCCGAAGCGGTGGCCGGCGCGGTAGGCGGCGGCTTCGTCGCTGCGCCGCGCGCCGACCACCATGTCCAGCCCGTCGCGCAGCAACCGCGCGACCAGCGCCGGCGCCATCGCCGCGTCGTAGGTCGCGTCGCCATCGACCAGCACGTACACGTCGGCATCGACATCGGCGAACAGCCGCCGCACCACGTTGCCCTTGCCCTGCAGCGCGACCTGCCGCACCTGCGCGCCGGCCGCGCGCGCGCGCTCGATGGTGGCGTCGCTGGAGTTGTTGTCGAACACGTGGACGCTCGCGGTCGGCAGATGCGCGGCGAACTCGGCGACCACCCGGCCGATCGTGGCCGCTTCGTTGTGGCAGGGCACCAGCACCGCGATCCGCGGCAGCGCCGCGTCGGCGGCGGAAGAAAGACTCGGCATGGGCGGCGTGCGGTCCTGCGCGTCGGACAAGGGAGGGCGGGCCATCCTATCTCAGCGGCGCAGTTCGATCGGCTGTTCCCACCAATCCTCGACACTGCCGTCGCGGCCATGCAGGCGCAGGCCCAGCCAATGCGTGCCCGGCGCCAATCCGCTGGCATCGAGTTCGGCGCGGAAGCCGACATTGGGATGGCCCGGATCGGTGGAGATCTTCCAGAACGCGGTGATGTCGTAGGCCTCGCCGTAGCGCGCCTGCGCGGCGACCTTGCCGTCGAGCAGCACCTCGACCCGGTCGATGCCCACGCCGTCCTTGAACGCCCAGCCGGAGACCTCGAAATGGCGCGCCACCTTGTCGCCCACCTGCGGCGCGTTGAACCAGGCCATCGCCGGCGTCGTGCATGGCCCGGCCAGGCGCTGCGCCGGCAGCGCGAACAGCAGGAAGCGCTGGCTGCCGTGATCGCTGGACACCACCTTCGGCGGCGGCAGCGGGCCGACCAGATCGCATACCGCGTGGTAGCGCTGCAACAGCAGCCGGTACTTCATGTCGCTGGGCGACAGCACCAGCAAGCGCGGCCCGTCGCGGCGGCCGTCGCTGAGCAGGCCCCACTGGCGCAGTTGCACGCTGCGCCCATGCTTGTCGTTCAACGGATGCGGCAGCACCTGGATATCGGCATCGCCCAGCTCGAAACCGAGTTCGGCGCCGACCTTGAAGTTGTCGGCCAGCACCTGCGTGCCCGGCGGCATCGCCGCCAGCTCGCGGCGCACCGCCGAGGCCAGCGGCTTCCAGCCGGCGAAGTTGCGCGGGTAGTACTTGTCGCCGGCGGCATGCTCGCGCACCGACGGCACCGACACCGCCAGGTAGTAGCCGAACGCGCCGACCAGGCCCAGCCCGGTCAGCAGCCAGGTCGCGCGGCGCAGCGGTTTCGGCCAGCCGTGGAGGATCACCGGCGCGGCGATCAGCAAGGCCAGGTAGCCCGGCAACGGCCAATGGAAACTGACCCGCTCGGCATCGGTGAAGAAGCCGAGCAGGAAGATGCCCAGCGTGGACACGCCGCCGAGCAGGCCGAAGTAGCGCCACTGCACGCGCGCGCCGCCGCTGCCGCCGCCGCGCGTGGCCACCAGCGCCACCTTCCACATCGCCACCGCCAGCAGCGGCGTGACCAGCAGGCCCTGGATCAGCACGAAGGCGATGCCGCTGGGCTGGAAGCTCCACGGATGCCGATCGATCAACTGGAACTTGACCCCGGCCTCGCCGTTGTCGGCATTCCACGCCAGCAGCGGCAGCCAGGCGACGATGCCCATCGCCAGCGCCACCCACACCTGCGGATCGCGCAGCATGCGCCGGCCCTGCGGGATCAGCAGCAACGCGATCGCGCCGACCCCGATCACCCCGGCGAAGCGGTAATGGCTCAGCGCGCCCAGGCTCAGGCCCAGCGCCAGCTCCACCGCGCTCATCGCATCGATCTGGCGCAGCAGCCGCGCGCTGGCGTCCATGCACAGGATCGTGGCCAGCGCCATCGGCACGTCCGGCAAGGCGAGGATGCCGAGCGTGCCCGACAGCGGCATCAGCAAGGTCAGGCTGCCGGCGCGCCAGCCGGCGACCGCGCCGAACCAGCGCGTGGCGATGCGCGCGATCAGCCACGGCATCAGCGCCGCCAGCACCAGGAACGGCGCGCGCAACGCCAGCAGGTGATCGCCGCCGAGCGCCACGCCCAGCCGCGCCAGCCAGGCGGTCAGCCCGGGCAGATCCGAATAGGCCGCGGCCAGGTGCCGGCCTTCCTGCCAGTAGAACGCTTCGTCCACGAACAACGGCAGACGCGCGGCCGCCAGCAACTTGGCCGCGGTGACCAGCGTCCACAGCACCATGAAGGTGTTGCGTGCACGTTGTTCGCCTTGCATTGCCTTTAGACTCCCCTAAACCCGTTGCGAGAATGCGATGCCTACTCCGCCCCGCTTGCCGGAAATGCTAACCGATACGCTGCGCGAGGCGCTCGCGCAGGCCCAGCAACAGGTCAATGCGCTGGTCCTGGGCAAGCCGCAACAGGTGCGCATGGCCTTTGTCGCGCTGCTGTCCGGCGGACATTTATTGATCGAGGATCTGCCCGGCCTGGGCAAGACCACGCTGGCGCATGCGCTGGCGGCGAGCCTGGGCCTGAGCTTCCAGCGCGTGCAGTTCACCTCCGACCTGCTGCCGGCCGACGTGCTCGGCGTGTCGGTGTACGACGCGCAATCGCGCCAGTTCCAGTTCCATCCCGGACCGGTGTTCGCGCACGTGCTGCTCGCCGACGAGATCAACCGCGCGCCGCCGCGCACGCAGAGCGCGCTGCTGGAGGCGATGGCCGAACAGCAGGTGACGCTGGACGGCACCACGCATCCGCTGCCGGCGCCGTTCTTCGTCATCGCCACGCAGAATCCGGTGGACCTGTCGGGCACCTTCCCGCTGCCCGATTCGCAGCTGGACCGTTTTTTGCTGCGGTTGGCGCTGGGCTATCCCAGTGCCGAGTCCGAACGCGCGCTGCTCAGCGGCAGCGACCGCCGCGACCTGATCGCGCAGGCGCGGCCGCTGCTCAGCGATACCGACATGGCCACGCTGCGGCACAGCGTGGAGCAGATCCATGCCAGCGACGCGCTGGTCGGCTACGTGCAGGCGCTGCTCGCGCGCAGCCGCCAGCATCCGGGCGTGCGCGTGGGCCTGTCGCCGCGCGCCGGCATCGCGCTGCTGCGCGCGGCCAAGGCGCATGCGCTGCTGCTCGGCCGCGGGCATGCGCTGCCGGAAGATGTGCAGGCGCTGTTCGTGGCGGTGGCCGAGCATCGGCTGGTGGCCGAACAGGAATCGGCCTCCGGGCAAGCGCTGGCCAAGGCGATCCTGCACAGCGTGGCGGTGGACTGAGGCCGATGCGCGCACGGCTGCGCGAGTGGCGGCAGGCGCTGGCACGGCTGGCGCGGCCGCGCGATCCCGAGGCGCTGCCGGTGCGGCTGGACCGGCGCCGGATCTACATCCTGCCCACGCCGTTCGGCGGCTTCGTGGCGCTGCTGCTCGGCGCGATGCTGCTCGGCGCGCTGAACTACAACAACAACCCCGCCCTGCTGCTGGCGATGCTGCTCGGCGCGGCCGCCATGGCCAGCGCGATCGCCGCCCACCTGCAGCTGTCGGGGCTGCGCCTGCAGGCGCTGTCGGCCGAGCCGGTCGCGGCCGGCACGCCGCTGCGGCTGCGCCTGGCGCTGGCCGCCGACGACAACCGGCCCCGGCGCGGCCTGCGCGTGGCGCATGCCGGCCGCCACACCCATCTGGACCTGCACGGCGACGGCGGCAACGAAGCCGACCTGGACCTGCCCACCGAGCGCCGCGGCTGGCTCGACCTGCAGCGCATCCGCATTTCCACCACCCAGCCGCTGGGCCTGCTGCGCGCCTGGGCCTGGTTCTGGCCGGACACGCCGCTCCTGGTCTACCCGCAGCCGGAAAGCGATGGGCCGCCGCTGCCGCACGGCGACGGCACCCCGACCCAGACCCGCCTGCACGCGCTGGGCGAGGAACTGCAGCAACTGCGCCCGTACCGCCCCGGCGATGCGCGACGCGCGATCTCCTGGAAGCACTCGGCGCGCCGCGACACCCTGCTGGTGCGCGAGTACGAACGCCCGATCGGCGTGGACGTGGTGCTGGACTGGCGCACGCTGCCGGCGCTGCCCTACGAGCGCCGCATCGCGCGGCTGGCGCGCTGGGTCGACGAGGCCGAGCGCGACGGCCGCCGCTATCGCCTGCTGCTGCCGGGACAGCCGCCGCTGGGCCCGGGCCGCGGCCCGCAACACCGGCACCAGTGCCTGCGCGCCTTGGCGCTGCTGCCGCATGGCTGAGCCGCGCTCGCCCGCGCTGAGCAGGGCCAGCCGCCACTGGGCGCTCGGCGCCGGCCTGCTGGCGCTGCTGCCGTTGCTGCTGCAGTTGCCGGGGATGCTGGCGCTGGTGTTCGCGCTGGCGGCGCTGCTGGTCGGCGCCAGCTCGGCGTGGCGGCCGCTGCCGGCCGCGCTGCGCCTGCTGCTGGTGGCGGCGACGCTGGCGGCGATCTACTGGCAGGTCGGCATGCGCTTCGGCCGCGACACCGGCTGCGCCATGCTCGCGGCGATGCTGGCGATCAAGCCGTCGGAACTGAAGACGCTGCGCGACGCGCGCAGCCTGCTCGGCTTCGCCCTGTTCGCGCCATTCGCCGCGTTCCTGCTGGACCAGGGACCGGCGACGATGCTGCTGGGGCTGGCCGCGGTGATCGCCGCGCTGCTGTGCATGCAGCGCCTGGCCGACCAGGAAGGGCACAGCACCGCCCCCCCGTTGCGCGGCCAGCTGCGCGGCGTCGGCCGGCTGCTGGCGCTGGGCCTGCCGCTGGCGCTGGCCGCGTTCTGGCTGTTCCCGCGACTGGGTTCGCCGCTGTGGGGCGTGCCGGAACGCGCGCTGGCGCGGCCCGGCCTGGCGGACTCGATGAGTCCGGGCCAGTGGCTGGACCTGATGGCCGACGACACCCCGGCGCTGCGCGTGCAGTTCTTCGGCCGCGTGCCGGCGCCGGCGCAGCGCTACTGGCGCGGGCCGGTGCTGTGGGATTTCGACGGCAGCACCTGGCGCGCGCAGCGCGGCAACGAATACCTGCCGGCGCCGGCGGTGCAACCCGGCGTGACCACGTGGGACTACCAGATCGAGGTCGAGCCGACCGACCGCCGCCAGCTGGTCGCGCTGGACCTGCCGCTGCAGGCGCCGGACGGCACCCGCGTGTCGGCCGACTACGTCCTGCACAGCGAGCGCCCGCTCAGCGCGCTGACCCGCTGGCGCCTGCGCTCGGCGCCGCCGCTGCGCTTCGAGACCGCGCTGGCGCCCGCGCAGCGGCAACGCGCATTGGCGCTGCCGCCGGGCTACAACCCGCGCACCCTGGCCCTGGCCCGGCAATGGCGGCAACAGGCCGGCAACGACGATGCGGCGATCGTGGCGCGCGCGCTGCAGTGGATCCGCCGCGATTTCGCCTACACGCTGACGACGCCGCTGCCCGGCCGCGACGGCGTCGACGAATTCCTGTTCCAGCAGAAGGCCGGCTTCTGCCAGCACTTCAGCTCCGCCTTCGTGGTGCTGATGCGCGGCGCCGGGATCCCCGCGCGCGTGGTCACCGGCTATGCCGGCGGCACCCGCAATCCGTTCGGCGGCTACTGGGTGGTGCGGCGCATGGACGCCCATGCCTGGGCCGAGGTGTGGCTGCCGCAACGCGGCTGGGTGCGCGTGGACCCGACCGCCGCGGTCGCCCCGGAACGCATCTACGACACCCTGGAAGACCGCCTCGGTAACGACGCCGACACCCAGGGCGGCGGCAACTGGCAACTGCGCGACGTCGGCGACTGGCTGCGCCGCGGCTGGAACGACCTGGTGCTGTCGTTCGACGCCAGCCGCCAGCAACGGCTGCTGAGCCAGTTGGGCATCGCCAAGCTGGAGCCGGCGCAACTGGTCGCGCTGTTCGCCGGCTTCGCCGCGCTGGTGCTGGGCTGGATGGCCTGGCTGCTGGCGCGCGGCGAACGCGAGCGCGACCCGCTGCTGCGCGCCTGGCGGCGGCTGGGCCGGCGCTACGCGCGGCTCGGCCTGGCCCGCGAGGCGCACGAACCGGCGCTGGACTGGGCGCAGCGTGTACACCAGGTGAGGCCCGATCCGGCGCTGGTTTCGCTCAGCCAACGTTTCGCCGATTCGCGCTACGCTGGCGCGGATTCGGACAGGGCTTCATTGTTGCGCGACCTGCGCAGGCACCGTCCGCACACCGGAGCATTTCGATGAAGATCCGATTGCTGTTCCCCGTCATGGCCGTTCTCGCCCTGGGCGCCTGCGCGACCGCGCCCAAGCCGCTGCAAGGCCAGTTCGCCACCGTCACCCCGCGCGACTCGGTCGCCGGCCAGCAGGTCGGCGCCTCGGTGCGCTGGGGCGGCAAGATCATCCAGACCAAGCCCGGCCAGGGCCAGACCTGCTTCCAGGTGCTGTCGCGGCCGTTGAACGCCAGCGGCCGCCCGGACAGCGACTCGGCCGACGCCAGCGACGGCCGCTTCGTCGCCTGCCGCTCCGGCTTCTACGACCCGGCGGTGTTCGAGCCGGGCCGCGAGGTGACCTTCATCGGCCACGTCTCCGGCTACGAGAGCACCCGCATCGGCGAGTACGACTACCGCCTGGCGAAGATCGATGCCGACGTGGTCTACCTGTGGCCGGTAGTGCGCCAGGTCGACGTGGTGCCCGCCTACCCGTACGGCCCCTGGGGCCCGTGGGATCCGTGGGGCCCGCGCTGGGGCTGGGGCCGCGGCTGGTGGTAAGCCGGCCGGTGGCAAGCGTTGTGCGATGATGGACAAGAAAACGCCGCTGAAAAGCGGCGTTTTCCGTTTTGGCCGGCAGCGCTGCCGCGGATCGCCCGCCCGCGCCGGCCAGTGCCTGGATCAGGGCGTGCCGAAACGGCCCAGCGGCGCCCCGGCCAGCAGGTGCAGGTGCAGATGGAACACGGTCTGCCCGGCGTGCTCGCGGCAGTTCATCACCACCCGGTAGCCGTCCTCGGCCAGGCCCTGCGCGCGCGCGTACGCGGCCGCGGCCAGCACCAGCTTGCCGACCAGCGGCGCCTGCTCCGGCGTCAGGTCGTCGAGCGTGGGGATCTCCACCTGCCTGGGAATGAACAGCACGTGCACCGGCGCCTGCGGCGCGATGTCCTTGAAGCCGAGGACGTCGTCATCCTCGTAGACGATGCTGGCGGGAATTTCGCGGCGGATGATCTTGCCGAAGATGGTGTCCATGGGCCGGGTCGCAGGGCGGAAAGGGGCAGTCGTTATAGCCCAATTCGGCCGTGCGCAGGCACCGCCGCGCAGGCCGCTACTCGCCTGCGCCGCCCTGCGGCACCTCGTTGCGGCTGCCGAACGCATGCGACAGCGTGCCGCGGTCCACGTATTCCAGTTCCCCGCCCAGTGGCAGGCCCTGCGCAAGCCGGCTCGGGCGCACCCCGTGCCGGCGCGCTAGCTGCGCCAGGTAGTGCGCGGTGGCCTCGCCCTCGACGGTGGAGTTGGTGGCGATGATCAGCTCGGCGATCTCGCCCTGCGCCAGCCGCGCCCCGAGCCGGTCCAGGCCGAGCTCGCGCGGACCGACCCCGTCCAGCGGCGACAGCCGGCCCTGCAGGATGAAATACAGCCCGCGGTAGCCGGTGGCATGCTCGATCGCCAGGCGGTCGGCCGGCGACTCCACCGCGCACAGCTGCTGGCGGTCGCGGCTGGCGCTGGCGCAGATCGCGCACAGTTCGGTCTCGCTGAAATCGCGGCACTGCGTGCAGTGGCCGACCTTCTCCACCGCCGCGGCCAGCACGTCCGCCAAGCGCTGCCCGCCCTCGCGCTCGCGTTCGAGCACGTGGTAGGCCATGCGCTGCGCCGACTTCTGGCCGACGCCGGGCAACACGCGGAACGCGTCGATCAGTTGTTCGAGCAACGAGGACATGGGCAGGGAGTCGGGATTGGGGATTCGGGATTGGGGATTGAGAAGCAGTGGCTTCGCTCTTGCCTTGCGAATCCCCAATCCCGAATCTCGAATCCCGGCCTCTCAGAACGGCAACTTCATGCCCGGCGGAATCGGCATGCCGGCCGTGGCCGCGCCCATCCGCGACTTGGACTCGGCATCGATCTTGTTGGACGCGTCGTTGAAGGCGGCGGCGATCAGGTCCTCGGCCATCTCCTGGTCGGAGAGGATGCTCGGATCGATCCGCACCTTGCGGCACTCCTTGGTGCCGGTCAGGGTCACGCTGACCATGCCGCCGCCGGCGCTGCCGGTGACTTCCAGCTGGGCCAGTTCTTCCTGGGCGCGCTGCAGGTTCTCCTGCATCTTCTGCGCCTGCTGCATCAATTGGGCGATGTTCCCGCGCATGCGTGTTTACTCTTGGTAAGGGCGGATGGAATCGGGGACGACCCGCGCGCCTTGCTGCTGGATCAGCGCTTGCACCGCCGGGTCGTGCAGGAACGCGGTCTCGGCCGCGCTCTGGCGCTCGCCGCGTTGCCGGTGCGAGCGCTCGTGCAGGGTCTCGGCATCGACCGCGATGCCGCTTTCGATCACGATCTTCGGCCGGCTGCCCAGCGCATCGGCCAGGGCCGCGGCCAGTTCGCCGAGCGAACGCTCGGATTGCAGGTATTCGAAGCCCGGCGACAGCGACAGCCGCAGCACACCGTCGGCATGGCTGACGAAGGCCGAGTTGGCGGCGAGCTGTCGCGACGGTCCGGTCAGGCCGCAATCGGCGACCAGCTCCAGCCAGTCCTCGGCGGCGTGCAGCACGCGCGGCGCGCCGGTGTCGTGCGGCGCGCGCGTCGTGGCGGCGGCCAGCGGCGGCACCATCGCCATTTCCGGCTCGGCGGCGGGCGCAGGTGCCGGCGCGACCGGCGCCGGGCTCGCGGCCTGCGGCATCGTCGCTGTGGAGACAGGCGCGGCGGTTTCCCATGGCGGGTCCAGCACTGCCGCCGCTGCGCCAGGCGCGGGTGCGGGTGCGGGCACCGCAGCGGCCGCTGCTGGCGCCGGCGCCATCTTCGGTGCGGCAGGCGCGGACGGCGCGGCGACGGACGGCGCGGCGACGCTGGCAGAAGCGGCGGCAGGCGCCGCGGCCACCGGTGCCGCCGTGCTGCGCCCTTCCGTGGTCGTGCCCGAGCCCGAAGCGGCCGGCAACGGCGCCGCGCCTGCCGGGCGGAACGCCAGCATGCGCAGCACCGCCATCTCGAAGCCGGCGCGGGGACTCGGCGCCAGGTACAGGTCGCGGCGGCCGTTCAAGGCCATCTGGTACCACAGCTGCACGATTTCCGGGCGCAGGCGTGCGGCGAACGGCGCCGGGTCCAGGCCGTCGAGGCCGGCCGCGGCCGCGCCCGGCACCAGCTGCCGCACCTGGATCCGGTGCAGCGCTTCGGCCAGCGCCTCCAGCACCCCGCCCCAATCCGGCGAGAACTCGGCCAGCCCGGCGACCACCTGCAGCAACCGCTGCCCGTCGCCATCGGCCAGCGCCTCCAGCATCGCCCCGACCTGGGTGCGGTCCACCGTGCCCAGCATCGCCCGCACCACGTCGTCGCGCAGCGCGCCACCGGCGTAGGCGATGGCCTGGTCGAGCAGCGACAGGCCGTCGCGCAGGCTGCCGTCGGCGGCCTTGGCCAGCTGCACGATCGCCGAGGCATCGACCTCGATCTGCTCGGCGGCCAGGATCTTGGTCATCTGCCCCTGGATCTGCTCCTCGTCCAGGCGCTTGAGGTTGAACTGCAGGCAGCGCGACAGCACCGTCACCGGCAGCTTCTGCGGGTCGGTGGTGGCGAGCAGGAACTTGACGTGCTCCGGCGGCTCTTCCAGCGTCTTCAGCAGCGCGTTGAACGCCGCCTTGGACAGCATGTGCACTTCGTCGATCAGGTAGACCTTGTACTTGCCGCGCGAGGGCATGTACTGCGCGTTCTCGATCACCTCGCGGACGTCGTCCACGCCGGTGTTGGAGGCGGCGTCGATCTCCAGCAGGTCGATGTAGCGGCCGGCGTCGATGTCCAGGCACGCCGGGCACTGCCCGCACGGGTCGGCGCTGGTGCCCTGCTCGCAGTTCAGCGACTTGGCGAAGATGCGCGCGATGGTGGTCTTGCCGACGCCGCGGGTGCCGGTGAACAGGAACGCGTGGTGCACGCGGCCGCTGTCCAGCGCATTGCTGAGCGCGCGGACCACGTGCTCCTGCCCCACCAGCTCGGCAAAACGCTTGGGGCGCCACTTGCGGGCGAGAACGAGATAGGACATCAGGCAACCGTCTTCATCTGAACCGCCATTGTGCCACGCCGCGCCGCGCCGATCGTTCAGCGGCAGCCGCGACCGGCCCGTCGCCACGGGCGCGGACGGCGGCGGGCCGGCGCTTTTCCGCGCTTCAGGCGCAGGCGACGGCGGCAAGTCCCGGCGCCGCCGGCCATTCGCCTTGTTAACGGCGCTCGCGACGGCTAGAATCCCGCCCCTGCCGTCGGCTACCTCGCGCCGGCAGGCCCGGAGAGGTGTCCGAGTGGTTGAAGGAGCACGCCTGGAAAGTGTGTAAGCGTCTAAACCGCGCTTCGGGGGTTCGAATCCCCCTCTCTCCGCCAGATTCGCATTGCGCTTCCCTCGCAGAGTCGCTTCGCCGCCGGCGAAACGATTCAAAGGGAAAGACCGCGCCGCTGGCGCGGTTTCGTCTCTATGGTGGCCCCGTCGGCCCCTCGCGACGCTAGGTCGAAAACCCCGCCAGGGCCGGAAGGCAGCAACGGTATCGATCGACGCGGGCGCCGAGGTCAGCCGGCGGGGTCGCCACCCTAATCTCTTCGCAGAAGCGCTGCCTCGGCCGATCCGTGTGCCCATGGCTCGGACGCGCCTTGGCTCGTCGTCACGTCATCGTCGACGCGATCTCGGCGTCCCTGCCGATGGCCCACCATCCCGGGCCGGCCCTACGCCTCCGGATGCAGCCAACCCGCATCGCCCTCGCGGTAGCGCTCGTGCTTCCAGATCGGCACCCGCGCCTTGACCTCGTCGATGACGTAGCGGCAGGCGCCGAAGGCGGCGTCGCGGTGCGCCGAGACCACGCCCACCCACACCGCCAGGTCGCCGATCGCCAGCTCGCCGATGCGGTGCACGCAGCGCAGGTCGAGGATGTCGAAGCGGGCCAGGGCCTCGTCGGCGATGCGCCGGCCTTCGGCCTCGGCCAGCGCGGCATAGGCTTCGTAGCGCAGGCCGTCGACCGCGCGGCCGTCGTTGTGGTCGCGCACCCAGCCTTCGAAGCTGGCGTAGGCGCCGGCCTGCGCATGCGCCAACGGTGCGCGCAGCGCGGCGATGTCCAGGGCGCTGTCGGCGAGATGGAAGCGGTGCGGTGCGGACATCGATCAGCCTCCCGAGACCGGCGGGATGAACACCACTTCGCTGCCGTCGCGCAGCGCGTCGTCCCAACTGGCGAAGGCGCCGTCCACGGCGACGCGCAGGCGTTGCGGCGGCCAGCGTAGGCCGTGCCGCGCGTCCAGTTCGGCGTACAGCGCGCGCAGGTCGGCGGCCGCGCTGTGCACCTGCTCGCGCTCGATGCCCGCCGCCTCGCGCAGGCTGGCGAAATACAGCACGCTGACCTGCACGCTCATGCCGCGCTCCCGACGTCGCGCTTGCCGCCGCGCTTGCCGAGCAGCCGCACCGGGCCGATCGTCATCGCGTGGGTCAGCGCCTTGCACATGTCGTAGACGGTCAGCGCGGCCACGCTGGCGCCGGTCAGCGCTTCCATCTCCACGCCGGTGCGGTGCACGGTGCGCACCGTGCATTCGATGCGCAGCACCTGCGCCGAGGCCCAGTCGATCGCGAAGCGGCAGCCGTCGATCGGCAGCGGATGGCAGAACGGGATCAGCTCGTGGGTGCGCTTGACCGCCATGGTGCCGGCGATCACCGCCGTGTCGACGATGCCGCCCTTGGCGCTGCGCAGCGCATCGGCGCGCAATTGCGCGGCCACCGCGGCGGGAAAGCGCACCCGCGACTCGGCCACGGCGACGCGCGCGGTGACGGTCTTGGCCGAGACGTCGACCATGGTCGGCAATCCCTGCGGGTCGAGATGGGTCAGCGCCGGCTGCGCCGGCTTGGCCAGGTTCTTCTTCATGCGCTGCGCTGCCGCTCCCACGGCGAAATCTCAGGCCTCGCCGACGCTCGGCGTGCCTTGGTGGAACAGCATCCGCCAGCGATCGTCGCGGCACCGCCACAGCGAGCTGCGCAACGCACCATGCCGGCCGCCGTCGCCATCGCGCTCGCTGCGATAGGTCAGTTGCAGCAGGTCCGGCGCCAGCCAGCGCGCCTGCATGTCGTCGACCCGGTAACGGACCGGGGACGCGCCCGGCAGCGCAGCCAACACCTCGCGCTTGCCGAAGCGCCGGCCGGAAGCGCCGAACTCCACGAAGTCCTCCTCGAGCAGGTCGTCGAGGCGTTCGACCGAGGCGCGCACGGACGCCTCCAGCAGGCTCAGTTCCAGCGCGATCACGCGCTGCGTGGTGGCGTCGTCGTGCATGCCGCTCATCCACCGATCAGGAACATCTCGACGTGCTTGCCGCGCGCCGCGCGCGCATCGCCGCGCAGTTCGCTGTAGCGATCGCCGCGCTGGGCCCACAGCGCCTGCACGCGTTCGGCCAGCGCGTCCTCGCCGCCGGCCAGCGCCGGCTTCAGGTCGCTGCCGGCGGCGGCGAACAGGCAGGTATAGAGCTGGCCGTCGGCCGAGACCCGGGCGCGATGGCAGTCGCCGCAGAACGGCGCGCTGACCGAGCTGACGAAGCCGATCTCGCCGCCGCCATCGACGAAGGCATGGCGCGCGGCGACTTCGCCGGCATAGTGCGGATCCAGCGCGCGCAGCGGCCAGCGCGCGGCGATGCGCTCGCGCAGTTCGGCCGAGGGCACCACCCGTTCGCGGCGCCAGGCGTTGCAGGTGCCCACGTCCATGTACTCGATGAAACGCAGCACGTGGCCGCTGCCGCGGAAGTGCGCCAGCAGCGGCAGCACCTGGTCGTCGTTGATGCCGCGCTGGACCACGCAATTGATCTTGACCGGCCCCAGCCCGGCGGCCACCGCCGCGTCGATCCCGGCCAGCACCTGCGCCACGTCGCCGCGGTCGCCGGACATCCGCCGGAAGGTCGCCGCGTCGATCGCGTCCAGGCTCACCGTGACCCGGCGCAATCCGGCCTCGCGCAGGGCCTGCGCGTGCCGCGCCAGCAGCGAGCCGTTGGTGGTCATGGCCAGGTCGTCGAGGCCGGGGATGCGCGCCAGCCGCCGCACCAGTTCGGGCAGGTCGCGGCGCAGCAGCGGCTCGCCGCCGGTCAGGCGCAGCTTGCTGACGCCGTTGCGCACGAAGGCGCGCACCAGCGTCTCGATCTGCTCGAACGACAGCCGCGAGGCCGCATCGAAGCCGTAGTCGTCGGGCACCTTGTCGGCCGGCATGCAGTAGCCACAGCGGAAGTTGCAGGCCTCGATCACCGACAGGCGCAGGTCGCGCAGCGGCCGCCCGAGCCGATCCACAGGGGTGGCAGGCGCCAGCGACAGCGGCGGGCGCAATACCGCGCTCATGGCGCCGGCACCTGCGGCGCGCGCGGTGCGTCCAGGGCCACGCACTCGCCCGGCCGCGCGACGCGGTGGCCGCGCGCGCGCAGGGCCTCGGCATCCTCGGCGCTGGCGTAGTGGTACAGCATCATGCGTTGCAGCAGCTCGGCGGGATATTCCCGTTCCAGGTCGTCCACGCCAGTATGCGACGGATTGCCGTGAAGGCCGCAGTCATGCGCCACCAGCTCGCCGTCGCCGGCATAACGGCTCAGCATTTCCGGGATCGGCCGGGTATCGCCGCTCCATACCAGCGCGCCCTGCAGGCGCAGCCCGTAGGCGGTTTCCGGCCAGTGGTGGCGTACCGGGAACACTTCCAGCCGCACCCCGTCGTGCCAGAACGCATCGCCGACCGCGATCAGCTGGAACGCGTCCCAGAAATTGGCGCCGCCTTCGGCCAGCACGTTCGGGTAGTCGGCGATGCGCCGGTGCAGCAGCGGCAGCACCGGCGCCGGCACGTACAGCCGCACCTTGCCGCGCCGCGCCGAGAAATAGGCGTCCACGAACAGCCGCTCGAACCCGGCCACGTGGTCCAGGTGCACATGGGTCACGAACAGCGCCTGCGGCATCGCCCCGTAGTGCGCCTGGTAGGCGCTCAGGCCCTCGCCGCCGCAATCGATGCTCAGCCACGGCGCGCCATCGCGCTCGATGGTGGCCATCGGCGAACCCAGCTGCACCGCCGACGCGTTGCCGACGCCCTGGAAGCGCAGCGCCCAGGCCATCAGTAGCCCCGGTTCCAGGCCAGGTCGTAGGCGCGGCGCAGGCGTGCGTAGTCCTTGTTGACCTCGTCGACGCTGCGCTCGCCGCGCAGCTTCAGCAGCGAGCGGTGCAGGCGCTTGAGGTTGCGCTCGCGCCAGCGCGTGGCCGGAATGCGCAGCACGCCGCGGTCGAAATCGATCAGCCAGCCGCGGCCATTGCCGTCGAACAGGATGTTGTGCGCGTTGAGATCGGCGTGATCCAGCCCGGCGCGATGGAAGCGCGCTACCAGCCGCCCGGTCTCCTCCCACGGCGCGCCGCGCCCGGCGACATGCGCGCGATCGGCCAGCGAGCGCACCCCTTCCAGCCGCTCCATCAGGATCGCGGCGCGGTAGCGCAGCCCCTGGCGCAGGTAGCAGGCGGCTAGCGGCCGCGGCACCGGCAGCTTGCGTGCGATCAGCGCGCGCATCAGCCGGAACTCGGCGAAGCTGCGGGTGCGGTCGGCGCCGGACCACAGGTAGCGATCGCGGCTGAGCTTGGCGACCAGGCCGCCACGCCGGTACTGGCGCAGCACGCAGGCGCCGAACGGGGCATCGACGAACCAGGCGCCACCGCGGCCGCCCTCGTCCACCGGACGCGCGCGCTCGGCCCAATGGGCCGCGGAGAACAGCGCCGGCTCGGCTTGCCGCAGTCGTTGGCGGTCGAACAGAATGGCGCCATAGCCGCGGCCCTCGCGGTACGGCGTCAGCGCTTCGGTGGCGTCGAATGCAACCATTCAGCGAGTCTAACAACACCATGGCAGCAACGCTCCCTTCGCTGTGCCTGTTGCGCCTGTCGGCGCTGGGGGACGTGACCCACGTGGTGCCGCTGGTGCGCACCCTGCAGCGCGCCTGGCCGGAGGCGCCGCCGCTGCACTGGATCATCGACAAGGCCGGGCACAGGCTGCTCGACGGCCTGCCCAGGGTGGTCTTCCACGACTACGACAAGCGCAGCGGCGTGGCCGGCATGCGCGCGCTGCGCCGCGAACTGCCGCCGCAGGGCTTCGATGCGCTGCTGCAGATGCAGGTGGCGCTGCGCGCCAACGTGCTGTCCGCGTTCGTGCGCGCGCGCCGCCGCATCGGCTACGACCGCAGCCGCTCCAAGGACCTGCACGGCCTGTTCGTCAACGAACGCATTCCCGACCGCCCCGGCATCCACGTGCTCGACGCGATCGGCAGCTTCTGCGAACCGCTGGGCCTGCGCCAGACCGAGGTGCGCTGGGACCTGCCGATCCCCGAGGACGCGCATGCCTGGGCGCAGGCGCAATGGCCCGACGACGGCCGTCCGGCGCTGCTGATCTCGCCCTGCTCCAGCCACGTGCGCCGCAACTGGTATGCCGACCGCTACGCCGCGGTCGCCGACCATGCCGCCGCGCAGGGCTGGCGGGTGGTGCTGTGCGGCGGGCGCAGCGCGCTGGAGCGCAGCACCGCCGACGCCATCGTCGCGGCCGCGCGCGCGCCGCTGCTGGACCTGGTCGGCCGCGACACGCTCAAGCAATTGCCGGCGCTGCTGCAGCGCGCCGCGCTGGTGATGACCCCCGATTCCGGCCCGATGCACATCGCCAACGCCGTGGGCAGCAAGGTGCTGGGCCTGCACGCCGCCAGCAACCCGCGCCGCAGCGGCCCGTATTCGGACATCCGCTACTGCGTGGACAAGTACGACGCGGCGGCGCGCAAGTTCCTCGGCAAGCCGGCCGCGCAGCTGAAATGGGGCAGCAAGATCGAATTCGACGCGGTGATGGCGCTGATCGGCGTGGACGACGCGATCGCCGCGTTCGAGCGCTACCGTGCCGACCACGGCCGCTGAGCCGGCTTGTGTGCGGGCCGATCGCCGCCTTACCATGATCGCGCGCGTCGGCCACCGCTTCGGTCTGCGGACGCCGCCGTAAGCGTTTACGTCAAGCAACGCGCCAACCGCGCCGGATTCGTCCGGGGCCGTTTCCCGCCAGCGCCTCGGCGCGCGCGGGTGGCGCCTTTGCCCGACCGGCTTACGGAGTCCGCATCATGTCCCGTTTCCCTCGATTTTCCCCGCGCAAGCTGCACGCCCGCCATGCCGGCTGGGTGATGCCGCTGTTGTTGTCGATCCTGATGACCTGCGTGGTCTCGATGATCAGCACCCTGCGCACGGTCGGCCTGGCGCCGGGCGTGTATTCGTTGTGGCTGGGCGCCTGGGCGTTGTCGTGGCTGATCGCCTTTCCCACCCTGCTGCTGGCATTGCCGCTGGTGCGGCGGCTGACCGGCATCCTGGTCGCCCGCGCCTGACCCGCCCATACCCGGCCCGTCCTGACCGATCCGGGAGGCAGGCAATGCCTCCCGGATGTTTCGCTCAGGACGCCGTGCCGCGGTAGTCCTGGTAGGACTTCTCTTCCACGTAGCTGGAACCCAGCGCCAGGTTGATCTCCTTCTTGATCCGCGCGCGCTCGTCGTTCTCGTAGTACACGCTGCGCGCGAGCTTGATGAACTCCTCGTCGAAGGCCTGCGCCTTCTCCTTGATCCGGATCTCGTCCTCGATCACCCACAGGCGCTCGTTGACCGCCTTCAGTTCCAGCCGCAGGCGGGCGACGTCGCCGCTGGCGGCCGGATGCGCCATCCAGGTCTTTTCCAGCGCCGACAGCTCCGCGCGCACGTTGGCCAGCTTGGCCGCATCGCCGATGCGCTCGGACTTGATCTGCAGGATGGCGATCTTGTCGAGCAGTTCGCCGAAGGACACGGGGACGAGGATTTCGGACATGGGCATACCCAGGCGAGAGTTGAGAGGAAGTGTAACGAGCGGGCCTTAAAGCCATGTCGGCGCAACGTGGCCGCGGCCGTCAAAAAACAAAAGGCCCCTGACGGGGCCTTCTGCAAAGACTGGCGGGAAGGGGGGGATTCGAACCCCCGAGGCGCTATAAACGCCTGCCTGATTTCGAGTCAGGTACATTCAACCGCTCTGCCACCTTCCCGGGTGGTCCCCGGCGGACCGGGGGCGTGCATCATACGGTTCCCGCCGCGCGCGGACAAGCGCCGCGTCGCGCGGCCGCGTGCGTCCGCCCCCCTGTGGCGCCATGAACCCCGCCTGCCCGCTGGCGCGGCGAACGATTGCCTGATGTCCGCTTGGCCGCGATGATGCCGTTTGAATGACAGGAAGCCGGGCCGGCCGTGGGCGCGCAATGATCGAATTCGGACACCTCACCCACGTCGGCCTGCGCCGCGAACTCAACGAGGACACCTATTACGGCGACAACGAGCTCGGCCTGTGGCTGGTCGCCGACGGCATGGGCGGCCACGCCTGCGGCGAGGTGGCCAGCGCCCTGGCGCGCGAGGCCATCGTCCGCGAGGTGCGCGGCGGCACCCCGCTGGCGCAGGCGATCCGCATCGCCGACGAAGAGATCATCCGCGCCTCGCGCCGGCGCAACGACACCTTGCCGATGGGCACCACCGTGGTCGCCGCGCGCGTGCAGGGCAACCGCTTCGAGGTGGCCTGGGTCGGCGACAGCCGCGCCTACCTGTGGCGCGACGGCAAGCTGGCCCAGCTCAGCCAGGACCACAGCTACGTGCAGGAACTGATCGCGCAGGGCGCGCTGACCGCCGAACAGGCGCGCGCGCACCCGCACCGCAACGTGGTCACCCAGGCGCTGGGCGTCACCGATCCGCTGCACCTCAACGTGGCCACGATGACCGGCGAGCTGCGCCCGGGCATGCAACTGCTGCTGTGCAGCGACGGGCTGACCGAAGAGGTGGACGATCCCGGCATCGCCGCCACGCTCGGCCACGACGACTGCAGCGCGCAGGAATGCGTGGACACGCTGGTGGCCGCCGCGCTGGACGGCGGCGGCTCGGACAACATCACCGCGATCCTGGTGCGCTGCCACTGAGTTGGCGCCCTGTACGGGCGATGCCTGCGACGGCAGGCGCGGTCTGCGGCCGCCCTCTGCGAGCTGCGCGACGCGCTGCCGCCGCAATGGCGGCCTTGGCCCGTGGCGCCGCCTGCCAGGACAGTCCCTGAAAGCGCCAGCGAACGACGCCTTCCAGCGTCTCAGCCGCTCAACCGGCCACGGCCTCGGCCAGCACCGGCTCGGCGGCGTCCCACAGCGCGCGCCCGGCCTTCTTGCGCAGCTTTTCCAGCCGCGCCTGGTGCGCTTCCAGCTCCGAGGCGGTCGCCAGCACCCGCGGCCGCGGCAGCAGCGTCGCCATGTCGAACGCCGCGCGCTGGCCGTCGGCGTGGCCGCCGCCCTCCTCGGCCAGGGCGAAGCCGATTTCCTCCTGGCCCGAGGTCAGCGCGATATAAACGTCGCTGAGGATCTGCGCATCGAGCAGCGCGCCGTGCAGTTGCCGGTGCGAGTTGTCCACGCCCAGCCGCTTGCACAGCGCGTCCAGCGAATTGCGCTGGCCCGGAAAGCGCTCGCGCGCCATCAGCAGCGTGTCGATGACCTTGGCGCGGTCGAGGATGCGCCCGTAGGACGCGCCCAGCAGCGACAGTTCGTTGTCGAGGAAGCCCAGGTCGAACGAGGCGTTGTGGATGATCAGCTCGGCGCCGTCGATGAACGCCAGGAACTCGTCCACTATCTCGTGGAACTGCGGCTTGTCGGCGAGGAACTCCAGGGTCAGGCCGGTGACTTCCTGCGCGCCCGGTTCGAAGTCGCAGTCCGGGCGCAGGTAGCGGTGGAAATTGCGCCCGCTGGGGCGGCGCTCGAGCAGTTCCACCGCGCCGATTTCGACGACGCGGTTGCCCTTCTTCCATTCCAGGCCGGTGGTTTCGGTATCGAGGATGATCTGGCGCATGTGGCTCGCTGCAGGATGAGGCGTGGAAAGGATCAGGACGCGACCGCGGCGCCGCCGGCGCGCACCCGCAGCGCCTGGTTGCGCGCCAGCACGTCCACCCGCTCGTTGTCCGGGTCGCCGCTGTGGCCCTTGACCCAGCGCCAGTCGATCGTGTGCCGCTGCGCCGCGGCATGCAGCCGCTCCCACAGGTCGCGGTTCTTGACCGGGTCGCCGCCGGCGGTCTTCCACTGCCGCCGCACCCAGCCCGGCATCCACTCGGTGATGCCCTGGCGCACGTACTGCGAATCGGTGTGCAGCACGATCTGGCACGGCTCGTTGAGCGTCTCCAGCGCCATGATCGCGGCCATCAGCTCCATGCGGTTGTTGGTGGTATGCGCCTCGGCGCCGGCCACTTCGCGTTCCAGGCCCTTGTAGCGCAGCAGCGCGGCCCAGCCGCCGGGGCCGGGATTGCCGAGGCAGGCGCCATCGGTGTGGATATCAACAGTCTTCATGGTCGTCCAGGAATCAGATGGAAGCGGCCGAACCGCGCCAGCGTACCGGCGCGCGCAGCGGAATGGGGCCGATGCCGGCGGCGCTGCGCTTCTCCGCCTGCAGCAGGCACACCGCCCGCAACGGCGCGCCGGAGGTGGACGAGCCGACGCCGCCGCGGGTCGGCCACACCGGCCCCAGGTAGCGCAACGGCTCGGTGCAGGTCAGCCCGACCTGATCCAGCAGGCCGCGCCAGCTGCCCGGCGGCCGCGCCACCAGGCCCTGCCGGCGCCAGCGCAGCCGGTACGGGCTCACCGCATTGAGCGCGAACAGCCAGATCCGCCCGCCCGGCAGCAGCACCCGCTCGCATTCTTCCAGCAGCGCCGCGGCGTCGGCGCCCAGCACATGCTGCAGCACGATCGCGTTGACGCTCTCCGACGGCAGCGGCAACGGCAGCGTGCACACCAGGTCGCCGGCATAGCCGCGCGCGGTGCGGTGCAGGCGCACGCCGCGCCCCGGCAGCTCGCGCGCCAGCGGCGCGAACGGCACCGGCGCCAGCCACAACCAGGGCTGCGCGGGGCGTCCGAGCAAGGCATCCAGGATCAACGGCTGCTCGGCCTGGAGCAGCTGTTGCGCCACTGCCGTATCAAACCAGGATGAGACGGTGGCTTGACGAGGGAACGGGGTGGCAGGCATGGTGCAATTCTATGCGACTGATCGCCCTGCCCGCATTCCAGGATAATTACATCTGGGCGATCACCGCCGCGGACGGCCGCGCCTTGCTGGTCGACCCCGGCCAGGCCGAGCCGGTATTCGAAGCCGCCGCGCAGGGATTGCAACCGGCCGCGGTGCTGCTGACCCATCATCACGACGACCACATCGGTGGCGTGGCGGCCTTGCGCGAGCGCTGGCCGGAGCTGCCGGTGTATGCCCCGCACGAACCGCGGATCCCGTTCGCCAGCCAGCGGGTGGGCGATGGCGACCACGTCCAGGTGCTGCAATGGGAGCTGCAGACCCTTGCCGTGCCTGGGCATACCCGCACGCACGTGGCCTATGTCGGCCACGGCCATCTGTTCAGCGGCGATACGCTGTTCAGCCTGGGCTGTGGGCGCATGTTCGAAGGTACGCCCTCCCAGATGTTGGGTTCGCTGCAACGGCTGGCCGCCCTCCCGGGCGCCACGCTGGTGTGTTGCGGACACGAATACACCCTGGCCAATGCGGCATTCGCCGTCACGGTCGATCCCACCAACGCTGCCTTGCGGCAGCGCCATCAGGAAGTCCAGGCCATGCGTCATGCTGCCCGTCCCACTGTTCCCGTCAGTCTCGCCAGCGAAGTGGCGACCAATCCGTTCCTGCGCACCGCCTCGGCGGCGATCCAGCAGGCGGTCGGCGCCCGGCTCGGCCGCGGCGCGCGCGACGAAGTGGAAGTATTCGCCGAATTGAGGCGCTGGAAAGACGATTTCCGCGCATGAGGTCGTTGCTGTTGACGACGGCGCTGACCCTGGCGGTCGCGGCGTCGGTAGCCCCTCCCGCGACCGCGGCCGCGCCGATCGGCGCCGCGCTTGAGCAGACCGTCGCCGGCCTGAATGGCTTGCCGATGGACGCGGCGGCGCTGCCGCCGGCGACCACGCGCAACGGCCACGACATCCTCGCCAACTTCCGCGACGGGCTGGCCGATGCGCAATGCGACGGCGGCGCCACCGATGCGCGCTGGAAGCAGCAGTTCTCGCGCGCGCCGGCACGCCTGGCCAACGAGGACGAGGACGTATTGCCGCTGTTCGGCTATGTGGTCGACGAATTGCGTGCCGCCGACCTGCCGACCGAGTTCGCGCTGATCCCGTTCGTCGAGAGCGGCTACCGCCCCGCCGCGCGCAACAGCGGCGGTCCGGCCGGGCTGTGGCAGTTCATCGCCGACACCGCGCGCAACCACGATGTGCCGGTCGAAGGCGGCTACGACGGGCGCCTGTCGGCGGTCGATTCCACCCGCGCCGCGGTGCGCTACCTGAAGACCTTGCACGGCATGTTCGGCGGCGACTGGCGACTGGCGATCATGGCCTACAACGCCGGCGAATACCGCGTGCTGCAGTCGATGCGCCGCGCCGGCATGAACGCGCAGAACGCGCAGCCGGACAAGCTGCCGGGGCTGTCGCCGATCACCTATGCCTACGTCGAGAAACTGCATGCGCTGGCCTGCGTGCTGGAACAGGCGCAGACCCGCGACGAGTGGATGGCCTCGCTGGACCGCGAGGTGCCGATCCTGCAGGCGCGCACCCTGCCCGTCGGCATGGCGCTGGACGACTGGGCCCGGCAGCAGGCGCTGCAGGGCAACCAGGTCGCGCGCCTGAATCCGGCGCTGGGCAGTACCCGCAACCGCAAGCGCGCGTTGCCGGTGCTGGCGCCGATCGGCGTCGGCGGCAGCGCGGCTGCGGCCATCGACGATGCCGTGGCGGCGGCGATGCCGGCGCAGGTCGAGGCACCGGCGGCGAAGACCGTCGCCAGCGTCGCCGAGGCCACCCCGCCACGCATCCGCTCGCGCACTCCTTCGGCGCGCCGTACCCACACGGTCCGCGATGGCGACACCGCCTGGAACATCGCCAAGCGCTACGGCATCACCGTGCAGACGCTGCTGGCGAAGAACGGCCTGTCCGCGCGCAGCGTGCTGCGTCCGGGCATGGTGCTGAGCTACGAGGAATAAGTCTCCCGCTGCGGCGGGAGGATTGCGCTACCGGCAACCGCGCAGCCAGCTGCCGGTTGCCGGTTGCCGGTTGCCGGTTGCCGGTTGCCAGCGCAGCATGACCGAGCACTGCGGTTGCACTGCCGCGGCAGTTACGCAGCCCGCAGCAGGCCAAGTGCCGTTGCCGCGCTGCGAGCGCGGACTCGCCGCTTTCCGCGCTACCCCGCTCCGCTACGGACGCGCCCGTGCCTCACCTCGGGATCTTCCTCATCGCATCGAGCCGAAGGCTTCCCCGCGCGCTCCCGCACTGCCCCTGTAGGAGCACCTTCAGTCGCGACCGGGACTCGGATAGCGCCTGTCGCGACTGAAATCGCTTCTACAGCGTAACGATCAGCCTAGGGACGTTTGGCCCCAGCGCCCTCGCACCGACCGCACAGGGCCCTCGCCTCGGCCGCATCGCGTCGCCGATCCGGCAACTGGCACCGCATGCCGCATGCCCGCAGCACCTCTCGCGACCACGCCGCGCGCCACGCTCGCGCAACACACCGCGCACCCGCACTGCGCACGGATGCGCCCAGCGCGCAGACGCCGGAAACGAACAAGCCCGGCAGGGCCGGGCTTGTTCGCATCATGCCGCCGTGCAGACCGCGCTTACAGCTGCGCTTCCTGGACGCTGACCTTGTAGCGCTTGCGCATCGCATCGATGTAGGCCTTCGCCGCGGCGGCGCCTTCGATCTGGCCCAGCTGCTGCTTCAGCGTGGCCTGCTGCTCCGCCGGCACCTTGCTCAGGTCGCCCGGGTTCACCTTGTTCAGCACGAACAGCGCATAGCGCTTGGCGCCGCCCGGCGCACCGTTCGCCGACAGCTCGACCTTGCCCACCGACGGCTTGCCCGCGGCCGGCGGCGGCGCGCTGAAGATCGCGCGGTTGGCTTCCGGGCTCGGCATCGGCACGGTCCGCGGCAGCCCCGGCATCGGGTTGACCTGCAGCTTCTCCGGGCCGGCCATCGCCTGCAGCGTCTCGCCCTTGCGCAGCCGCTCCAGCAACGCGTCGGCCTTGGCCGCGGCCGCCTTGGCGGTGCGGTCGGCATGCACCGCGGCGACCACCTGCTCGCGGACCTTGGCCAGCGGCTGGGTCTGCTCCGGCAGGTGCTGGGTGACGCGGATCAGCACGGTGTGGTTCGGCCCCAGGGTGATCGGGTCGCTGACCGTGCCGTCCTGCACCAGCGTGTCGGAGAACGCCGCGCGCAGCACCGCCGGCTGCGCGGCGACGCCGCTGGCATCGGCGCGCGAGAACGGCCCCAGGGTCTGCACCGGCAGGCCGACCTCCTTGGCCGCCGCGCCCAGCGCGGTCGGGTTCTTCAGCACCAGGTCCACCAGCCTGCCGCTCAGGTCGCTGAAGACCTTCTCGTTGTCGGCCTGCGACTGCTCCCCGGCGAGCTGGTCGCGCACCTGCTCGAAGCTCTTGCCCTGGCCGCCCTTGATCTCGCGCAGCTGGATCACGTGGTAGCCGAACTCGCTCTTCACCGGACCGACGATGTCGCCGGCCTTCATCGCGAACAGCGCGTCCTCGAACGGCTTGACCATCACGCCCTTCTCGACCCAGCCCAGGTCGCCGCCGGCGTTCTTGGAGCCCGGATCCTCGGAATTGGCGCGGGCCAGCGCGGCGAAATCGGCGCCGGGCTGCTTGGCCTCGGCGACCAGCTTGGCGGCCTTGGCCTCGGCCGCCTTCTGCGACGCGGCGTCCTTGCCGGCATTGATCAGGATGTGCGAGGCCAGGCGCTGGTCGGGCTCGACGAAACGGGCCTTCTCGTCCTCGTAGCGCTTGCGCAGCGTCGCCTCGTCGGCCGGCTTGGCCGGCGGCAGCTTGGCCGCGTCCAGTTCGACGTATTCGATCGACACCCGCTCCGGCAGCTTGAAGTCGGACTGGTGCGCGTCGTACCACTGCTGCACCTGCGCATCGCTGACCGGGGTGGTGTCGGCCGGCTGCTCGGGCAGCAGCGCCAGCTCGACATCGCGGGTCTCGCCGAGCATCTTCAGCAGGCGCTCGGATTCCTGCTGGGTCGAGAACGCCGATTCCATCAGCGCGGACGGGATCAGCGACTGCTGCAGGCCATCGCGCACCAGCTGGTCGAACATGGCCGGGGTCCGCGGCGGCGTGCCCGAGGCCAGGGCCAGGCGGTAGCGCTCCGGGTCGAACTTGCCGTCGTTCTGGAACGCCGGAATGGTGGCGATGTAGTCGCGCACCGCGGCATCGCCGATGACCACGCCGGCCTGCTCGGCGGCCAGCTTCACCACCTGCTCGTCGATCAACTGGTCGAGCACCTTGCGCTTGTTGTCGGCGCTCTCGAACTCGCGCGGGTCGAAGTTCTCGCCCTGCTGCTGGCGCTCCTGCAGCCGCGCTTCCTCGAAGCGCGCGCGGAACTGCTCGGTGCTCACCTCGTGGTGACGCCACAGCAACGAGACCGGCCACCACGACGGCGCCGACGACCACCACGCGGGCGGCGCCTGCACCTTGGCGACGTTGTTGGCACCGACGCCACCGAGGTAGCTGCTGTCGATGACGAACAGGAACGGAATCATCAACAGGCCGATGATCGCGGTGGCGATCCAGCCCGAGGTCTTTTCGCGAAGTTTCTGCAGCATTGGTTGGGAACCGAGGCCTGTTGGCGAGCCGCGCAGTTTAACCCGCTTCACGCCCCGTGGCCGAATGGCGTCGCCGCAGCGGCGGCCCGCGGCGCGAACGCCTGCCGCGCGCATGGCGCGGAGCGAGGCCGTTCCCAAAAAAGAAACCCCCGATCGCTCGGGGGTTTCGCGTACAAAACTGGCGGAGTGGACGGGACTCGAACCCGCGACCTCCGGCGTGACAGGCCAGCATTCTAACCGACTGAACTACCACTCCGCTTTTTGAACGGAGGCAGGCGCGAGGCCCGCATTCTCGGAAGTGTACGCAGCGCAGGACGCGGCGGGTGCTTCGAGAAACGAAACCCCCGATTTCTCAGGGGCTTCGGTACAACTGGCGGAGTGGACGGGACTCGAACCCGCGACCTCCGGCGTGACAGGCCAGCATTCTAACCGACTGAACTACCACTCCGCTTTTGAAACTTGCCGCTCGGTGCTTTGGTGGGTGCTGAGGGTTTCGAACCCCCGACCCTCTCCGTGTAAAGGAGACGCTCTACCGCTGAGCTAAGCACCCTAGCGAGTCGATTAGTTTACGGCATCCTTCAGCGCTTTGCCAGCCTTGAAGGTCGGATTCTTCGACGCGGCGATCTTGATCGAGTCGCCGGTCTTCGGGTTGCGGCCGGTGCGCTCGGCACGGTCGCGCACCTGGAAGGTGCCGAAGCCCACGAGGGTCACGCTGTCGCCCTTCTTGAGCGCCTTGGTGACTTCGGACACGAAGGCGTCGACGGCGCGACCGGCTTCGGCCTTGGAGATATCGGCAGCGGCGGCGATAGCGTCGTTCAGTTCGGCTTTATTCATTTCTTGATGACTCCATGTGCGGCAGAAAACCGCGGAATTGAGGATCGGGTGTCGGCGTGGCCTGCCTCGTCGGCGACGAGGCCCCGATTGATTTTTTCACTACCAAGCACGCGCCTTTGCGGTGCTCGCAAGTCGTGCATTTATACCAGCGGCCTCCCACCCGCGCAAGCCGAAAAGCCAGCAACGGCGCGGGTTTCGGCCGCTTGGGCGGGTACGGTTCAGCGCCTTTCAGTGCTTGACGCGCGCGCTCGAGGATGCTTTCGGCTTGGGCTTGCGCCGCACCGGAGCGGCTTCGCCATCGGCCGCCGCCTTCGGCTTCAGCGGCGTCTCCAGCGCCAGGTCGAGCACTTCGTCGATCCACTTGACCGGCACGATCTTCAGGTCGCGGGTCACGTTGTCCGGAATGTCGGCCAGATCCTTGCGGTTCTCCTCCGGGATGATCACCGTGTGGATGCCGCCGCGCAGCGCCGCCAGCAGCTTCTCCTTGAGTCCGCCGATCGCCGAGACGCGGCCGCGCAAGGTGATCTCGCCGGTCATCGCCACATCGGCCTTGACCGGCACCTTGGTCAGCATCGACACCAGCGAGGTCACCATCGCGATGCCGGCGCTGGGGCCGTCCTTCGGCGTGGCGCCATCGGGCACGTGCAGATGCACGTCGTGCTTCTGCAGGAAGTCGACCTCGATGCCGAGCCGCTCGGCGCGCGAGCGCACCACCGACAGCGCCGCCGACGCCGATTCCTTCATCACGTCGCCGAGCTGGCCGGTCAGGATCACCGCGCCCTTGCCCGGGACCAGGGTCGATTCGATCTGCAGCAGGTCGCCGCCGACCTCGGTCCAGGCCAGGCCGGTGACCAGGCCGACCTCGTTCTGCTCCTCGGCGCGGCCGAAATCGAACCGCCGCACGCCCAGGTACTTGTCCAGGTTCTTGGAGCCGACGCTGACCCGCGCCTTGTCCTTGCGCGCCGCCGCGCCCTTCTTCGCCGGCGCCTTCTTGGCGACTGCCGGTTGCGGGCCGGCCAACGCGATTTCCTTGACCACCTTGCGGCAGATCTTGGCGACTTCGCGCTCGAGGTTGCGCACGCCGGACTCGCGCGTGTAGTAGCGCACGATGTCGCGGATCGCGTCGGCGGCGATCTCCAGCTCCTCGCCCTTCAGGCCGTTGGCCTTCAGCTGCTTGGGCACCAGGTAGCGCATGGCGATGGCGAGCTTCTCGTCCTCGGTGTAGCCGGGGATGCGGATCACCTCCATGCGGTCGAGCAGCGGGCCGGGGATGTTCAGCGAGTTGGAGGTCGCCACGAACATCACTTCGGACAGGTCAAGATCCACTTCCAGGTAGTGGTCGTTGAACGCGTTGTTCTGCTCCGGATCGAGCACTTCCAGCAGCGCCGAGGACGGATCGCCGCGGAAGTCCATCGACATCTTGTCGATCTCGTCGAGCACGAACAGCGGGTTCTTGCTGCTGACCTTGTTGAGGTTCTGCACGATGCGGCCCGGCATCGAACCGACGTAGGTGCGGCGGTGCCCGCGGATCTCCGCCTCGTCGCGCACGCCGCCCAGCGACATGCGCACGAACTTGCGGTTGGTCGCCTTGGCGATGGACTGGCCGAGCGAGGTCTTGCCGACGCCGGGCGGGCCGACCAGGCACAGGATCGGGCCCTTCATCTGCTTCACCCGCGACTGCACCGCGAGGTATTCGAGGATGCGGTCCTTGACCTTCTCCAGGCCGTAGTGATCGGCGTCCAGCGTTTCCTGCGCGACCTTCAGGTCCTTGCGCACCTTGCTGCGCTTCTTCCACGGCACGCCCAGCAGCCAGTCCAGGTAGTTGCGCACCACCGCGGCCTCGGCCGACATCGGCGACATCTGCTTGAGCTTGTTGAGCTCGGCCTTGGCCTTGGTCTCCACCGGCTTGGGCATGCCCGCCTCGGCGATCTTGCGCGCCAGCTCCTCCAGCTCGCCCGGCGCGTCGTCCAGGTCGCCCAGCTCCTTCTGGATCGCCTTCATCTGCTCGTTGAGGTAGTACTCGCGCTGGCTCTTCTCCATCTGCGACTTGACCCGGCCGCGGATGCGCTTCTCCAGCTGCTGCACGTCGATCTCGCCGTCGACCAGGCCGACCAGCATCTCCAGGCGCTCGCCCACTTCCAGCGTTTCCAGCAGGCGCTGCTTGTCGGCCAGGCGCACGCCGATGTGCGCGGCGATGGTGTCGGCCAGGCGCCCGGGCTCGTCGATGCCCGACAGCGTCTGCAGCAGTTCCGGCGGCAGCTTGCGGTTGGTCTTGACGTACTGCTCGAACAGCGACATCAGCGAACGCGCGATCGCCTCGACCTCGCGCTCCTCGCGCGATTCGGCCGCATCGATCTCGCTGCCTTCGCCCTGCAGCGCGCCGTCGCGCTCGACCACCTTGTCGACGCTGACCCGCGACAGCCCCTCGACCAGCACCTTGATGGTGCCGTCGGGCAGCTTCAGCAGTTGCAGCACCTGCGCCAGGGTGCCGACGTTGTACAGGTCGGCCGCCACCGGATCGTCGGTCTCGGCGGATTTCTGCGCGACCAGCAGGATGCGCTTGTCGGCCTCCATCGCGTACTCGAGCGCGCGCATGGACTTGTCGCGGCCGACGAACAGCGGGATGACCATGTGCGGGAAGACCACGACGTCGCGCAACGGCAGGACCGGCAGGTCGAGGACTTCGGATTGGGACTGGGCCATGAGGGTTCCGATGTGGGAGGCGGGAATGCGGAAAAGGCGGGCATAAAAATGCCGATGGCCCCGTTATGGGGCCATCGGCTGGATGATGCAAGGGCAGCGAAAAAGCCCCTTTTCTTTCAACTATTTAGCAGGTCGCGAAGGCCGCGGCGCGGCAGCCCCGCGGGTTCACCCGGCACTCACTCGGCCGAGGCCACCTTCGGCGCCGGCGGCGGGGTCTGGTAGATCAGGTACGGCTCGGACTTGTGCTCGATCACCGACTCGTCCACCACCACCTTGCTGACGTTTTCCTGCGACGGCAGTTCGTACATCGTGTCCAGCAGCACCGACTCGACGATGGTGCGCAGGCCGCGCGCGCCGGTCTTGCGCTTGAGCGCCTTCTTGGCGATGGCCAGCAACGCGTCGGGCCGGAACTCCAGCTCCACGCCTTCCATCTCGAACAGCTTCTTGAACTGCTTGGTGATCGCGTTCTTCGGCTCGGTCAGGATCCGGATCAGCGCCGGCTCGTCCAGTTCCTCGAGCGTGGCGACCACCGGCAGGCGGCCGACGAACTCGGGGATCAGGCCGAACTTGATCAGGTCTTCCGGCTCCACTTCCGCCAGGATCTTGCCGACTTCGCGCTTGCGCTCGGAACTCTTCACCTTGGCGCCGAAGCCGATACCGCCGACGTCGTTGGAGCGCTGCTGGATCACCTTGTCCAGACCAGCGAAAGCGCCGCCGCAGATGAACAGGATGTTCTTGGTGTCCACCTGCAGGAATTCCTGCTGCGGATGCTTGCGCCCGCCCTGCGGCGGCACCGAGGCGACCGTGCCTTCGATCAGCTTCAGCAGCGCCTGCTGCACGCCTTCGCCGGACACGTCGCGGGTGATCGACGGGTTCTCGCTCTTGCGCGAGATCTTGTCGATCTCGTCGATGTAGACGATGCCCTGCTGCGCCTTGTCGACGTCGTAGTCGCACTTCTGCAGCAGCTTCTGGATGATGTTCTCCACGTCCTCGCCGACGTAGCCGGCCTCGGTCAGCGTGGTCGCATCGGCGATCGTGAACGGCACGTTGAGCAGCCGCGCCAGCGTTTCGGCCAGCAGCGTCTTGCCCGAACCGGTCGGACCGACCAGCAGGATGTTGGACTTGGCCAGTTCGACTTCGTCGTTCTTCTGGCGGCTCTCGATGCGCTTGTAGTGGTTGTACACGGCCACGGCGAGCGTGCGCTTGGCGCGCAGCTGCCCGATCACGTACTGGTCCAGCACCTCGAGGATTTCCTTGGGCTTGGGCAGGCTGCTGCGTGCGGACTGCGCCTTCTCCTCGAGCTCCTCGCGGATGATGTCGTTGCACAGCTCGACGCATTCGTCGCAAATGAACACGCTCGGCCCGGCGATCAGCTTACGGACCTCGTGTTGACTCTTGCCGCAGAACGAGCAGTACAGAATCTTGTTGCTGTCGCCGGAACGGCCTTGCCGGTCTTCGCTCATTGCTTCGCTTACCCAGTTACCCCACCCGATGAACGGGGGTTCGATTTCGAGAATAGCACAGGGCCGGGAGGACGCTAGCCCGACCCCGGCCCTGCGGAATACGCTGCGTTTTGCAGTACATGCAAGCCTTATGCCGGCTGGATCGACTCTTCCGGACGGCGCTCCAGCACCTGGTCGACCAGCCCGTAGGCCTGCGCGTCGACGGCGCTCTTGAAGTTGTCGCGCTCGGTGTCGCGGGCGATGGTTTCCAGCGACTGGCCGGTGTGCTTGGCCAGGATTTCGTTCAGCCGCGCGCGCAGGGTCAGGATTTCGCGCGCGTGAATGTCGATGTCGGTGGCCTGGCCCTGGAAGCCGCCCAGCGGCTGGTGGATCATCACCCGCGAATTCGGCAGCGCGTAACGCTTGCCGGCCGCGCCCGAGGCCAGCAGCAGCGCGCCCATCGAGGCGGCCTGGCCGATGCAGATGGTGCTCACGTCCGGCTTGATGTACTGCATGGTGTCGTAGATCGCCATGCCGGCGGTGACCACGCCGCCCGGCGAGTTGATGTAGATGTTGATGTCCTTTTCCGGGTTGTCCGCTTCCAGGAACAGCATCTGCGCCACGATCACGTTGGCCATGTGGTCGTCGATCGGTCCGACCAGGAAGATCAGCCGCTCCTTCAGCAGGCGCGAATAGATGTCGTAGGCACGCTCGCCGCGGCTGGTCTGCTCGACCACCATCGGAACCAGATTCAACGCCTTGGTCACATTGTCCACGCGGGAACTCCTGCTTTGTGTAGTACCTGCACGGGGATGTGCAGGGCTTCGCATCTTGTCGCGCCCCCACGGCTGCGGGGGCCTGGATTGCGTCTCCAACCCGCATGCAATATGCGGGCCGCCGCGAAGCGACGCCTTACTGGCGGATCGCTTCCTGGAACGTCATCGCCTGCTCGGTGTGCTGGGCGCGCTCGGCGATCCAGTCGATCACCTGCTCTTCCATCACACGGCTCTGCAGTCCACCCATCAATTGGGGATCGTTGCGGTACATCTCAATGACCTGTTCCGGCTCTTCGTAGGTCGAGGCGATCAGGCGCAGCGTCTCCGAGACCCGCTTGGGATCCAGGCGCAGCTCGTTGCGGCGGGCGACCTCGCCGACCAGCAGGCCGACCAGCACGCGCTTGCGCGCCGCGTCGACGAAGCCCTGGTGGGCGTCGTCCGGCACCTGGCCCGGGTCGCGGCCGGAGCGGCGCAGCTGCTCCACCTGCTGCGCCAGCATCGAGCGCGCCTCGTTCTCGACCAGGCGCGGCGGCATCTCCACCGACGCATAGGCGGCGATCAGCTGCTCGCCGACCTCCCGGCGCAGCCGGTTCATCAGCGCGCCCTTGAGCTCGCGCTCCAGGTTGATGCGGATGTCCTTGCGGAACTGCTCGGCATCGCCGCTCTTCACACCGAAGCTCTTGATGAACTCCTTGTCCACCTCCGGCAGCACCGGCGCGGCGACGTCGACCGCCTTCACGTGCACCTGGACCTGCTTGCCGGCGAACTGCGGCACGCGCCAGTCGGCCGGGAAATCGACGGTCAGGGTCTTTTCCTCGTCCTTGGACAGGCCGACCAGGCCCTGCTCGATCGCCGGGAACATGACGCCGGAGCCGATCACGCTGCTGCCCTTCTCCACGCCCTCGGCGGGCAGGCGCTCGTCGCCGGCCTGCGACCAGGTTTCCAGGGTCACCAGGTCGCCGTCCTGCGCGGCACGCCCGGCGGGCTGCCAGGTGCGGCGCTGCAGGCGCAGGTTCTCGATCATCTGCTCGATGTCGGCGTCGGTGACCTCGGCGGTGTGGCGGATCACTTCCAGCTTGGCCACGTCGATGTCGCCGAACTCCGGCACCACCTCGAAGGTGGCCACGAACTGCAGCTCGTTGTCGCCGGCGCGGTCGATGCGCGGGTTGCCGGCCAGGCGCAGCTCGTGCTCGCGCACCGCCGAGTCGAAGGTCTCGCGCAGCAGGCCGTCCAGCGCCTCGGCGCGGATCTGCGGCCCGAAGCGCTGCTCGATCACCTTCGGCGGGATCTTGCCGGGACGGAAGCCCTTGATCCGCGCGGTGCGCGCGACTTCGCGCAGGCGGCCGCCGATATGGGTCTCCAGGCGCTCCTCCGGCAGGGTGAAGGTCAGACGCCGTTCCAAGGTACCGGTGGTTTCGATCGAAGCTTGCATGTGGACTCCTGCCACCGGGAGCCCGCGGCTCTCGGCACGATGTAGAAAAATACGGGTTGACGCGGGCACGGGACGGCCGCCGCAGCCGGATAGTTTCGCCTATTCCCGCGGTGCCTGCCAGCGCACCGGGTCGGCCGGCGCTGTCGCGGCAGGCGTGCGGACGGAGGCCATGGGCGCGGCGGGCCGCGCTGGCGGCGCCGGAATGGTGCGAAAGAGGGGACTCGAACCCCTACGCCTTGCGGCACTGGTACCTAAAACCAGGGCGTCTACCAATTCCGCCACTTTCGCGCTGGGGCGCCGGACGCGCTCGCCTGCGCATTGTTGCAGGCCTGCCGGCAAAGAAAAAGGCGCCTGACGGAGCGGATGCCACCCGGCCCGCTCGGCCGCCGGGGGTGCAGGACGCGCGCCGATCGATCGGGATGCACTGCCGGAGGGCTTTGCAATCAATGCGTTGGGGCGGCCCCGATGCAGACAGGGAGCGCCGACATGCCGGCGGGCGGTAGCGCACGCTGTTTCCGCAACCCACCGATGGCAAGGCGCGAGGCAAGCCCCTCCTCAACCCTTGGGCACCCGGCGCCGGCCCCGCACCGCCGCCGGCGCGAGCACGAACGCCAGCGACATCGGCCGGTCGCGCGACGGATCGCGCGGGCGGCTCAGCAGCTCGCAGAGCCGCTCCAGCAGCGCGTTGGCCTCGGCCAGTTCCGCCGCGTTGACCCAGCCCTTGTTGCGCGCCGCCCACAGTTGCCGGCCGGGGCCTTCGACCACGACACCGGGCTGCTTCAAGGCCGCCTGGAAGTCGCGCTCGGCGACCTGGGCCAGGCCCTTGGCATAGGCGGCCAGGGCCGACGCCGCCTCGTCGTCGGCCAGGTCGTAGGACAGGCGCAGCGGGACGCCGGCGCTGCCCGCGAGCCGGAACACCCGCTCCCCTGCCGCGCCCTCGCCTTCGCGCACGAGCCCGCTCTCGGCCAGCAGTTGCAGATGGTAGTAGAGCCCGTCCGCCGGCCGGCCCAACTGCTCCGACAGCTCCGCGACGGTCGCCCGCCCCCCCAGCGACGCCAGCGTATCGACCAGTTCCTGCCGTACCGGCGAGGCCAGGAGGCGGATATGCGCCGGATCGCCGATGGCGGCGGGGTCGAGCGGCTGCTTGGCTTTTTTCGTCATTTTGAAATTTTATGATATTTTTTCAACACACTTCTCGGGAGGTCTTCATGCGAAGGCCGCAACTGCTCCAGGCATTGCTGTTCTTGCTCGCCGCCGCGCCAGTCCTGGGCGTTCCGCCCGTCCAGGCGGCTGAACGCTACAGCACCCAGCAGCTCGATGCCGACATCGACGCACTGCAGGCGGGAATCGCCGCGACCCACCCGCATCCGTCGCATTCGGTCGATCCCGCGCAGCTCAAGCACGCCGTCGACGCATTGCGCCAGCGGGTGTCGACCGGACTGGATCGCGATGCCGCCTGGCGGGAATTCTCCACGCTCAATCCGCTGCTGGCGGATGGCCACTTCTTCGTCGCTTACGCCGACTGGCGTGCGCAGACGGAACAGCATCTGCGCGACGGGGGCACCCTGTTTCCCTTCGAGGTCACGGTCGATGCGCAGGCGCGGGTACGGATCCTCTCCGAATTGGGCGGCGCCTCGACCGCTCTCGCCGGCAGCCGGATCCAGGCCATCGATGGCGTTCCCACGGACCAGGTCGCGCGCGCATTGCTCGCGCACGTGCACGGGGACAGCGCGCGTTTCCGCGCCGACCTGCTGTCGCGGCGCTGGTGGTTCTTCTACTGGAAGGTGTACGGCGCGCCCCCGGCCTTCCGGCTGACGCTCGCCGGCCCGCCGCAGGCGCGGCTGCGCCAACCCGCAAGCCACGCGCGCCCTTCGATCCTGATCGGCGAGGACGATTTCGACCGGCAGTTCGCCCTCGAACTGCGCCCGGACGCCGCCGCGGTCATGACCATCCGGACCTTTTCGTGGCCCGAGCCGGACGCGTTCCTGGAATTCGCCCGCCGCGCGTTCCAACAGATGCGGGCGAGCGGCACGCGCACGCTGATCATCGATGTGCGCCAGAACGGCGGCGGCGACGACGCGCTGTGGCTGCAAGGGCTGCTGCCCTACATCGCCGACCGCCCCTACCGATGGGCGTCGCGCTACACCAAGAAAGTGCTCCGCGACGACCCGTCCAAGCACGAACGGCCGGGCGAGGTGCTGAGCGGAACCGTGGACACCTGGAGCGCCCCGCAGCCGGACGATCCGCTGCACTTCGACGGCAAGGTCTATGTGCTGATCGGCCGCGGCACCTATTCCTCGGCGGTGCTGTTCGCCGACACGATGCAGGACTTCGGCTTCGCAACGCTGCTCGGAGAAGGCGCCAGCGTCAGGAGCACGCAGACCGGCGGCGTGCAGAAGATCGTGCTGCCGCACAGCGGACTGGTGCTGTGGGTGCCGCGGCTGCTGCTGGTGCGGCCGTCGGGAGCGGCAACGCCGATGTGGCTGACGCCGGACATCGCCATCGACGACGATCCGCTGCGGCCCGACGCGATGGTGGAGGCGGCACTGGCGATCGCGGCGCGGCGCTGACCGACGCGCCCGGCTGCGTACGCCGTGGCCGGCACGCGTTCGCGCATGCGCGGCGCATAAAAAAACAGCCACTTGGCTTGCGCTAAGTGGCTGCTTGATTTGGTGGGCCGTCAAGGATTCGAACCTTGGACCTATTGATTAAGAGTCAACTGCTCTACCAACTGAGCTAACGGCCCTGAAACTGAGTCGCGCATTTTAGGCGCTTTTTTGCTTCGTTGCAACACCCCGCGAAGCAGCGGGTCACGCGATCAATGGGGTGGCTGAGGGGACTCGAACCCCCGACATCTGGAATCACAATCCAGTACTCTAACCAGCTGAGCTACAGCCACCATTGAACTCTTGCAACACCCTGTCCGGCGCCGGTGTGGCGCGCCCGACAGGAATCGAACCTGTAACCGCCGGCTTAGAAGGCCGGTGCTCTATCCGGTTGAGCTACGGGCGCCCGGGCCGGATTGTCGCATTCCTCACCGCCGTTGGACATCGGATTGGTCGGGGTAGAGGGATTCGAACCCCCGACATCCTGCTCCCAAAGCAGGCGCGCTACCAGACTGCGCTATACCCCGGCGGAACATCCCTCGCGGCCGAGGCCGGAAAGGTCGGCTATTGTGGGAAGCTCGCGGCCCGGTGTCAACGGCACATCGCATTCGCGCCGCCTGCGCTATCCTCGCCACTTGCGGCCGATACGGGCCAACCGTCTTTTTTACAGGGAGAAACAGCATGATCCGCAGCGGCAACCCCGCCTTGAAGGAATCCACGTTCCTCGACCTCGGCAGCGGCGCAGTGGTGTCGCGCGACAGCGAGGCGATGACCCTGAACGGCACCATCCACAAGACCGGCGCGCTGCTGTTGCTGACCGTGCTGACCGCGGTGTTCGCCTGGAGCCAGTCGATCTCGGTCGATGGCGCCGGCAACGAAGTGATCGCGCCGGGCATCATCGGCTACGTGCTGGGCGGCGCGATCGGCGGCTTCATCCTGGCGCTGATCACCACCTTCAAGAAGACCTGGGCGCCGATCACCGCGCCGCTGTACGCGCTGGTGGAAGGCTTCTTCCTGGGCTCGATCTCGGCGCTGTACGAGCACCGCTTCAACGGCATCGTGCTGCAGGCGGTGCTGCTGACCTTCGGCACCCTGTTCGCGCTGCTGTTCGCCTACCGCAGCGGGCTGATCAAGGCCACCGAGAACTTCAAGCTGGGCGTGGTGGCGGCCACCGGCGGCATCGCGCTGGTGTACCTGGCGACCATCGTGCTCGGCCTGTTCAACATCCAGATCCCCTACATCCACGCTTCCGGCACGGTCGGCATCCTGTTCAGCCTGTTCGTGGTGGTGGTGGCGGCGCTGAACCTGGTGCTGGACTTCGACTTCATCGAGAGCGGCGTGGAACAGGGCGCGCCCAAGTACATGGAGTGGTACGGCGCGTTCGGGCTGATGGTCACCCTGGTGTGGCTGTACATCGAGTTCCTGCGGCTGTTGTCGAAGTTGCAGTCGCGCAATTAAGCCGGGAGTCGGGAATCGGGATTGGGGAATCGCAAGAGCGGCTCCCTGTGATCGATGCGCGAGAAGTAGCGTCAGACAAACTTACGAGCAAAAGATAAGGGCGCCCGGAGGCGCCCTTTCTTTTTGTGCGGTCTTCCGGCGCGCTCAGAGGCGGCTGGCGATGGCCTTGGCGAAGCCCATGGTGTTGCCGCTGCCGCCCAGGTCCGGGGTCAGCCCGTCCTTGGCTTCCAGCGTGGCGACGATGGCGTTGCGCAGGCGCTCGGCGTTCTGCGGCTGGCCGACGTGGTCCAGCAGCTGCGCCGCGCCCAGCAGCAGCGCGCACGGGTTGGCCTTGCCCTGCCCGGCGATGTCCGGGGCCGAGCCGTGCACGGCCTCGAAGATCGCCGCGTCCACGCCGATGTTGGCGCCCGGCGCCAGGCCCAGGCCGCCGACCAGGCCGGCGCACAGGTCCGACAGGATGTCGCCGAACAGGTTGGTGGTGACGATGATGTCGAACTGCTCCGGACGCATCACCAGCTGCATGCAGGCGTTGTCGACGATCATTTCCTGGAACTCGATCTCCGGGTAGTTCGCCGCCACTTCGCGCGCCACCTTCAGGAACAGGCCCGAGGTGGACTTGATGATGTTGGCCTTGTGCACCGCGGTGACCTTCTTGCGGCCGGTCGCGCGCGCCAGGTCGAAGGCGTAGCGGACGATGCGCTCGGAGCCCTTGCGGGTCACCTTGGCCATCGACACCGCGGTCTCGCCGTCGGCCGACACTTCCTGGCCTTCGCTCAGGTAGGCGCCTTCGGTGTTCTCGCGCACGGTGATCAGGTCCACGCCGGCGCCGAAGCGCGACTTGGTGTTCGGGAACGACTTGGCCGGGCGCACGTTGGCGTACAGGTCGAACTGGCGGCGCATGGCCACGTTGATCGAGCTGAAGCCCTCGCCCACCGGGGTGGTCAGCGGGCTCTTCAGCGCGATCTTGTTCTTGCGGATCGAGTCCAGGGTGGCGGCGGGCAACAGATCGCCGTGCTTCTCCAGCGCGACCAGGCCGGCGTCGGCGTATTCGTAGGTGAGGCCGGCGTTCAGCGCGTCGAGCACGAACAGCGTGGCGTCCATGATCTCGGGGCCGATGCCATCGCCCCGAATGACCGTGATTGTCTGCGTCATAGGATTGCGGTTTCCGTACAGAGGGGGAGCGCCGACCGGAAGCCCGGGCTGCAGGCGCAAGGAGGTTTCACCAGTAATTATGCCCGAAGCCGGTGAAGGCCCCCAAACCGCAGCGGGCGCAAAACGCAGCGCGCCGCCCGCAGGCGGCGCGTGCAAGGCGGCTCCGGCGCCACTCAGCCGTGCGCGTGCTCCGGCGGCGCGGCGGCCGCGCCTTCCTCGAGCTTGTCGAGGAAATCCACCGCCCGGCGCAGGTGCGGGATCACGATCGAGCCGCCGACCACCAAGCCGACCGAGAAGGTCTCGAAGAATTCGTCGCGCTCCACCCCGGCTTCCTTGCACTGGGCCACGTGGTAGCTGATGCAGTCGTCGCAGCGCAGCACCAGCGAGGCGACCAGGCCGAGCAGCTCCTTGGTCTTCACGTCCAGCGCGCCGGCCTGGTAGGTCTGGGTGTCGAGCGCGAAGAAGCGCCGCACCACCTGGTTCGGCTCGGCCAGGATGCGCTGGTTCATGCGCTGGCGGAACTCGGTGAACTCGCGCACCCGGTCCTGGCCGTCGCCCCCCTCGCCGCCCGTCCCCGCAGCGCTCATGCCTGGCCCTCCGGGGCCTGGCCGTCGAGCAGCGGTTCCAGCTTGCCGGCGCGGTGCAGCGCCATCATGTCGTCGTAGCCGCCGACATGGGTGGCGCCGACGAAGATCTGCGGCACGCTGGTGCGGCGCGCCAGCGCCACCATCTTCTCGCGCTCGGCCGGGTCCAGGTCGATGCGCACCTCGGTCCAGCTGCGGCCCTTGCTCTTCAGGAAGTTCTTGGCCGCCACGCAGTACGGGCAGATCGCGGTGGAGTACAGGGTGATCGGCGGGCCGCCGGCCTGGCCGTCATCGGCATGTTGGATGTCCACGGGAAACTCCGGGCGAGAAAAGGGGTCCAAGCCACTATGGTAGCGGCCAGGTGGATTTTCGAGTCCGCTGCCGCAACACTGCGGATCACCCTGGATTCACCCGCCGCCGCCGCGGCGCCCCGCCTGCCCCTGGAGCCACCCTTGCGCCCGTTGCCGCTCGCCTTCGCGATCACCCTGGCTACCGCCGTCGCGGTCGCGCCTGCGCCCGCGCAGGAGAACAAGCTGCCGGACATCGGCTCCTCGGCCGGCGAGCTGCTGACCCCGGCGCGCCAGGCCGAGTACGGCAAGATGATGCTGGCCGAGCTGCGCAACTACGACTACGTGCTCGAGGACCCGCTGATCGACGACTGGCTGCAGACCATGGGCACCCGGCTCGGCGCCAACAGCGACCAGCCGCAGCAGAAGTACACCTTCTTCATGCTGCGCGACCGCCAGATCAACGCCTTCGCCACGCTGGGCGGCTACGTCGCGGTCAACGCCGGGCTGGTGCTGACCGCCGAGCGCGAGGACGAGGTGGCCGCGGTGCTGTCGCACGAGATCGCGCACATCACCCAGCAGCACGTGCTGCGCGGGGTGGAGCGGGCGCAGCGCGACCAGGTGCCGATCCTGCTCGGCATGCTCGCCGCGGTGGTCGCCGCGCAGCAGGCCGGCGGCCGCTCCAGCGGCGACGCCACCCAGGCGGCGATCGCCAGCGGCCTGGGGCTGATGCAGCAGCGCCAGATCGACTACACCCGCTCCAACGAATCGGAGGCCGACCGCCTGGGCATCCGCACCCTGGCGCGCAGCGGCTACGACGTGGACGCGATGGCCGGCTTCTTCGAGCGCATGTCGCTGGCGATGCGCGGCAACCAGGGCGGCTACAGCACCCCCGACTACCTGATGACCCACCCGGTCACCACCACCCGCATCAGCGAGGCGCGGCAGCGCGCCGAACAGATGAAGAAGAACACGGTGACGCTGACCACCAGCGTGCCCGGCGGCACCCTGCAGGAGCGGGTCGACCCCAACGACGTGTCGCTGAGCCAGCCGCTGGGCGCGCCCAGCAACCCGTTGCTGCCCGGGCGGCTGCAACTGCCGTTCGACACCTACGCGCGCGGCGCCAGCGGCCAGTTCGAGTGGGCGCGCGAACGCCTGCGCGTGCTCAGCGCCAACACCCCGGCCGATGCGGTGCGCGAATACGAGGGCCTGCGCCAGGGCAGCAAGCAGGGCCTCAGCGACGCCCAGCGCTACGGCCTGGCGCTGGCCCGGCTGCGCGGCAGCGGCAACCGCCAGGAGCCGACCCAGGTCCTGGAGGACCTGCTGCAGGCGCACCCGGACAATTGGTGGCTGGGCCTGGCGGTGGCCGAGGCCGAATCGCGCAACGGCCGCAGCCAGCAGGCCAACCAGCGCTTCGACGCCCTGCTCAAGCGGCTGCCGAGCAACCGCGCGGTGGCGCTGACCTATGCCACCGCCCTGAACGAACAGGGCGGCCGCGCGGCCGGCCAGCGCGCACAGGCGGTGCTGCGGCCGCTGCTGGGCGCGGCGGCCGACGATCCGGTGTTCCAGCGCACCTTCGCCCGCGCCTGCGAGCTGGCCGGGGACGGCAACCGCGCCGGCGAGGCCTATGCCGAGGCCGCGTACCTGAACGGACGCCCCGAGCAGGCGCTGATCCAGCTGAACAATCTGAGGAAGCGCGACGACCTCGATTACGTGGCGCGCGCGCGCATCGACGCGCGGATCGCCGCGATCACGCCCACGGTGTTGGAGCTGCGCCGCCAGGGCGTGCAGGATCCGGACGTGAAACAGCGCTGAAACGCCGTGTGGCGGCCGTCATCGATTAGTAATAAAACCGTAGTCTACTGGCGACCTCTCCTCCCAGTACCCCGGTGCCGTCGTGCAGAAACGCATCCTGATCGTCGACGACGAACCCGCCATCCGCGACATGGTGGCCTTTGCCCTGCGCAAGGGCGACTTCGAACCGGTCCATGCCGGCGACGCGCGGGAAGCGCAGACCTCCATCGCCGACCGTGTCCCCGACCTGATCCTGCTGGACTGGATGCTGCCCGGCACCAGCGGCCTGGAACTGGCCCGGCGCTGGCGCAAGGACGCGATGACCCGCGAGGTGCCGATCATCATGCTCACCGCGCGCGGCGAGGAGAACGACCGGGTCGGCGGGCTGGAAGCCGGTGTCGACGACTACGTGGTCAAGCCGTTCTCCGCGCGCGAACTGCTGGCGCGGATCCGCGCGGTGATGCGGCGTACCCGCGACGACGACGAGGACGGCAGCGTCTCGGTCGGCAGCCTGCGCATCGACGGCGCCGCGCACCGCGTGTTCGCCGGCGACGCGCCGGTGCCGATCGGCCCCACCGAATACCGCCTGCTGCATTTCTTCATGACCCATCCCGAGCGCGTCTACAGCCGCGCGCAACTGCTCGACCACGTGTGGGGCGGCAGCGTCTACGTCGAGGAGCGCACCATCGACGTGCACATCCGCCGGCTGCGCAAGACCCTGGAACCGTTCGCGGTGGAGAACATGGTGCAGACGGTGCGCGGCTCCGGCTACCGCTTCTCGTCCTCCATCTGATTGCCGTCTTTGCCTGCTATAAACGGCGGACGGACAGATCCATTGCGACAGAGCGCGCCCCCGATGCCCCGCCACATCCGTTCCGCCTGGTTCAAGACCCTCGGCACCCTCGCCGCGCTGCTGCTGCTGGCGGTGCTGATCGGCTGGATCGGCGGCCATGTGTGGATGGCCCTGACCCTGATGTCGCTGGCGGTGATGGGCTGGCACTACTGGCGCCTGCGCCGCGTGCTGCGCCGGCTGACCGCGCGCCAGCGCTGGGAACCGCCGGCCGGCACCGGCGTGTGGAACGAACTGGATCGCTTGCTGTACCGCAGCCAGGCGGAGATGCGCACGCGCAAGCGGCGCCTGCTGGACATGCTGCGCGCCTACCGCGCCGCCGCCGCCGCGCTGCCCGATGCGGTGGTGGTGGTGGACCGCAACAGCCAGCGCATCCAGTGGTTCAACGAAGCCGCCGGCACCCTGCTCGGCCTGCGCCATCCCGGCGACCTCAACGTGCCGGTGGTGGAACGCCTGCAGCCGATGCCGCTGGCGCACTGGCTGGCCGGCGGCCGCAACGCCGAACCGATGCTGGACACGCCCTCGCCGATCGACGACCGGCTGCGCCTAAACCTGCGCCTGATCCCCTACTCCGCCGACTACTGGCTGCTGGTCGCGCGCGACGTCAGCAAGCTGCTGCAGCTGGAGCAGGTGCGCCGCGACTTCGTCGCCAACGTCTCGCACGAACTGCGCACACCGCTGACCGTGGTGCACGGCTACCTGGACATGCTCGATCCGGAGGATTTCCCCGATTCCGGGCCGATGATCGCCGAGATGCGCAAGCAGTCGCAGCGCATGACCCAGCTGGTCGAAGACCTGCTGACCCTGTCGCGGCTGGAATCGCAGGAACACGCCAACGAAGAAACGATCGCGATGGCGCCGATGCTGGCCACGCTGCGCCGCGAGGCCGAGGCGCATAGCCAGGGCCGGCACCGCATCGAGGTGCACGACGAGGCCGACATCGACCTGGTCGGCTCCAACAAGGAATTGCACAGCGCGTTCTCCAACCTGGTCACCAACGCGGTGCGCTACACCCCTGCCGGCGGCTCGGTCAGCATCGTCTTCGCCCGCGAAGGCGACGGCGCGGTGCTGTCGGTGCGCGACAGCGGCTACGGCATCCCCTCGCATCACCTGCCGCGCATCACCGAACGCTTCTACCGCGTCTCCAGCAGCCGTTCGCGCGAGAGCGGCGGCACCGGGCTGGGACTGTCGATCGTCAAGCATGTGCTGGGCCTGCACCAGGCGCGGCTGGACATCGAAAGCGAAGTCGGCAAGGGCAGCACGTTCTCGTGCCACTTCGGCGCCGGACGCGTGCATCCGCGGCACGACCATGCCACCCTGACCTCCGCCTAACGAGTACCGCCATGCCCCGCGCCGCCGCCCTGCCGCCCACGCCGCCACCGGACGTTCCCAGCGACCCGCTGCGCGACCCGGCGTTGTACCTCAACCGCGAACTGTCGCAGCTGGATTTCAATTTCCGCGTGCTGGCGCAGGCGCAGGATCCGAGCGTGCCGCTGCTGGAGCGGCTGCGCTTCCTGTGCATCTCCTGCACCAACCTCGACGAGTTCTTCGAGATCCGCGCCGCCACCGTGCGCCATGCGCTGGAATTCGGCCTGCCGCCGGCGCCGGACGGGCTGAGCTCGAGCGCGATCCTCAACTCCATCCACGACCGCGCCGCGCAGCTGGTCGACCACCAGTACCGCTGCTGGAACGAAGTGCTGCGGCCGGCGCTGAAGGACGCCGGCATCGGCGTGCTCGGCCGCCACAGCTGGAACGCGCGGCAGAAGCGCTGGCTGCGCGCCTACTTCCGCAACGAGATCATGCCGGTGCTGTCGCCGCTGGGCCTGGACCCGGCGCACCCGTTCCCGAAGATCCTCAACAAATCGCTGAACATCGTGGTGGTGTTGAAGGGCACCGACGCGTTCGGCCGCATCGGGCACCTGGCGATCGTGCGCGCGCCGCGCTCGCTGCCGCGCATCATCCAGTTGCCGGAAAGCCTGGCCGAAGGCGGACAGAGCTTCGTGTTCCTGTCCTCGGTGCTGTCCACCTTCGTCGACGAACTGTTCCCGGGCATGGAGGTGATGGGGTCCTACCAGTTCCGCGTGACCCGCAATTCCGAGCTGGTGGTGGACGAGGAGGAAGTGGAGAACCTGGCGCTGGCGCTGCGCGACGAGCTGGTCAACCGCGGCTACCGGCCGGCGGTGCGGCTGGAGATCGCCGAGGACTGCCCGAAGCCGATCGTGCGCACGCTGCTGCAGAACTTCGCGTTGCCGGAGAACGCGGTCTACCGCATCAACGGCCCGGTCAACCTGAGCCGGGTCAACCAGGTCTACGACCTGGTGCAGCGCCCGGACCTGAAGTACCCGCCGATGAATCCGCGCACCCTGCGCGACAACGACGGCATCTTCGAGATCGCCGCCGCCGGCGACGTGCTGCTGCACCATCCGTTCGACGCGTTCACCGCGGTGCTGGACCTGATCAAGCAGGCCGCGGTGGACCCGCAGGTGCTGGCGATCAAGCAGACCCTGTACCGCACCGGCAAGGACTCGGGCATCGTCGATGCGCTGGTGCTGGCCGCGCGCAACGGCAAGGACGTGACCGTGGTGGTCGAGCTGCGCGCGCGCTTCGACGAGGAAGCCAACCTGGGCCTGGCCGATCGCCTGCAGGAAGCCGGCGTGCAGGTGGTGTACGGCGTGGTCGGCTACAAGACCCACGCCAAGATGCTGCTGATCGTGCGCCGCGAGGGCCGCAAGCTGCGCCGCTACGTGCACCTGGGCACCGGCAACTATCACAGCGGCACCGCGCGCGCCTACACCGACCTGAGCCTGATCACCGCCGACGCGGACATCTGCAACGACGTGCACCTGCTGTTCCAGCAGCTGTCCGGGCTGGCGCCGAAGATCCGCCTCAAGCGCCTGCTGCAATCGCCGTTCACCCTGCACCCGGGCGTGCTGCACCGGATCGAGCGCGAGACCAAGCTGGCCCTGGCCGGGCGCCCGGGCCGCATCATCGCCAAGATGAACGCGCTCAACGAGCCGCAGGTGATCCGCGCGCTGTACGCCGCCTCGCAGGCCGGGGTCAAGATCGACCTGATCATCCGCGGCGCGTGCACGCTGCGTCCCGGCGTGCCGGGCGTGTCGGACAACATCCGGGTGCGCTCGATCGTCGGCCGCTTCCTCGAGCACAGCCGCGTGTACTGGTTCGGCAACGACGGCGCGCCGGAGCTGTTCTGCGCCAGCGCCGACTGGCTGGAGCGCAACCTGCTGCGGCGGGTGGAGACCTGCTTCCCGATCCTGGATCCGAAACTGATCCAGCGCATCCAGCGCGAAGTGCTGAAGAACTACCTGGACGACAATCTCAACGCGTGGGAGCTGGACGCCAGCGGCAACTACCGCAAGCTGGCGCCGGGCCAGGACCAGCCGCCGCATTCGGCGCAGCTGGCGCTGCTCGACGGACTCTGAGCCACGCCGCCTGCGCGCCGATGGACGGCACCCGCCGTGCATCGGCTACCATTCCGCCCATGCCTCCCATCTCCCCGTACACGCCGTTGCGCGATGGCGACCTGCTGGCCGCCATCGACCTGGGTTCCAACAGTTTCCACATGGTCGTGGCGCGGTACCAGCTGGGACAGCTGCGCGTGGTGGACCGCCTGCGCGAGACCGTGCGCATGGCCGACGGCCTGGACAGCAAGGGCGGGCTGTCGGCGGACGCGCGGCAACGCGCGCTGGAATGCCTGGCGCGCTTCGGCCAGCGCATCCGCGACGTGCCGTCGCTGCGCGTGCGCGCGCTGGCCACCAACACCGTGCGCCAGCTGCGCTCGCCGCAGGCGTTCCTGATTCCCGGCGAGACCGCGCTCGGCCATCCGATCGAAGTGGTCAGCGGACGCGAGGAAGCGCGCCTGATCTACCTGGGCGTGGCGCATGCGCAGCCGCCCAAGCCGGACCAGCGCCGGCTGGTGATCGACATCGGCGGCGGCTCCACCGAATTCATCATCGGCCGCGGCTTCCAGACCCTGGAACGCGAGAGCCTGCAGGCCGGTTGCATCGCCAGCACGCGGCGCTTCTTCCCCGGCGGCAAGCTGTCGAAGAAGAAATGGAAGGACGCGCTGACCGAGATCGGCGCCGAGTTCCAGCAGTTCGCCGGGCTGTACCGCGCATTGGGTTGGCACGAAGCCCTGGGCTCGTCGGGCACGCACAAGGCGATCGGCGAGATCTGCGCGGCGATGAAGCTGACCAAGGGCGCGATCACCGCCGAAGCGCTGCCGCAACTGCGCGAGCGCCTGCTGCTGGCCAAGCGCATCGAGGACATCGACCTGCCCGGCCTGTCCGCCGACCGCCGCCCGATCATCGCCGGCGGCGTGCTGGTGCTGGAAGCCGCGTTCCAGGCCCTGGGCCTGCAGCGCCTGATGGTGAGCAAGGCGGCCATGCGCGAAGGCATCCTCTACGACATGCTCGGCCGCGGCGGCGAAAACGATCCGCGCGAGACCGCGATCGCCGCGCTCACCCAGCGCTACGGCATCGACGAGGCGCAGGCCGCGCGCGTGGAAGGCACCGCGATGGCGCTGTTCGAGCAGGTCGCCACCGATTGGGCGCTGGATGCCGACGACGGCCGCATGCTCGGCTGGGCCGCGCGCCTGCACGAGCTCGGCCAGGTCATCGCGCACAGCCAGTACCACGTGCACGGCGCCTACGTGCTCGAGCACTCCGACATCGCCGGCTTCTCGCGGCAGGAACAGCAGGTGCTGGCCACGCTGGTGCGCACCCATCGCCGCAACGTGCCCAAGACCGCGTTCGACGCCCTGCCCGACCGCCTGCTGCTCGGCGCCAAGCGCAAGGCCGCGCTGCTGCGGCTGGCGGTGCTGCTGCACCGCGCGCACGAATCCGAGCCGATCCCGTCGCTGGAACTGAAGGCCAACGGCAACGACCTGCACCTGATCCTGTCGCAGCCGTGGATCGAATCGCGGCCGCTGCAGCGCGCCGACCTGATCGGCGAGGTCGAGGGCATGGCGGGGCTGGGGATCAATTTCCGGCCGTTTGTGGCCTGAAGGCTGGGATTCGGGATTCGGGATTCGGGATTCGTAAAAGCCGGGCTGCTGGAGCGATTCTTGCGGGCCGCATCGCCCTCGCCGGGCTGCTGGTGAAAGGGCGGCTAAACGCCCTGGGCCGGCGTCATCATTCCTACATGCGCCGGACATGTTCGCTTCACCGCTTCGCGCGAAGCTTTGGCAAACCGGAGCCTGAAGCATGCGCTACGCGATCGTCACCGAAACGTACCCCCCTGAGGTCAACGGTGTCGCGCTGACCGTGCAGGGGCTGGAAGTTGGATTGCGCGCGCTCGGCCATCAAGTCGACGTGGTGCGGCCGCGCCAGGTCGGCGACCACGACGGCGATGCGCACCTGGTGCGCGGTGCGGCGCTGCCGCGCTACCCCGGCCTGAAGTTCGGCCTGCCCGCGCCGCGACGCCTGACCCGGCTGTGGCAGGCCGCGCCGCCGGACGCGGTCTACATCGCCACCGAAGGCCCGCTCGGCTGGTCGGCGCTGCGCACCGCGCGGCGCCTGGGCATCCCGATCGCCACCGGCCTGCACACCCGCTTCGACGAATACCTGCCGCAATACGGTGCCGCCTGGCTGCAGTCCACCGCGCTGCGCTGGATGCGGCGCTTCCACAACCAGGCCGACGCGACCCTGGTGCCGACCCGCGAGCTGCTGGGCTTCCTCGCCGGTCAAGGCTTCGAGCGCGCGCGCCTGCTGGCGCGCGCGGTGGACAATCGCCAGTTCGAACCGCAGCGCCGCGATGCGCAGCTGCGCCGCGAGTGGGGCCTGGACGACGCTGGCTGCGCGGCCCTGTACGTCGGCCGCATCGCCTCGGAGAAGAACCTGCCGCTGGCGGTGCGCGCGTTCCGCCGACTGCAGCAGGTGCGGCCGGACGCGCGCTTCGTCTGGGTCGGCGACGGCCCGATGCGCGGGCGCCTGGCGCAGGAAAACCCCGACTTCATTTTCTGCGGCGTGCAACGCGGCGACGCGCTGGCGCGCCACTTCGCCAGCGGCGACCTGTTCCTGTTCCCCAGCCGCAGCGAGACCTTCGGCAACGTGACCCTGGAAGCGATGGCCAGCGGCGTGGCCACGGTCGCCTTCGACTACGGCGCGGCACGCGAATACCTGCGCGACGGCGTCAACGGCGCGGCGGTGGCCGACGACGAAGGCTTCGTCGCCGCGGCGGTGCGCCTGGCCGGCGACGACGCCCTGCGCCGGCAGCTGGGCCAGGCCGCCTGCGCGGCGATGCAGCAGCTGCGCCCGGAACAGGTCGTGGCCGATTTCGAGGCGCTTCTCGGCGAACTGGCTTCCAGCAGGAGGACGCATGCAACCGTCAACGCGGCTTGAGATCCTGCGCGGGCACGAAGCGCGCTGGTGCCGGCGCGCCAACCACTGGTGCCGGCGGCGCTCGGTGCGGCGCTTCTTCGCGCTGATCAGCCGGCTCGGCGACGGCGTGTTCTGGTACGGACTGATGACCTTGCTGGTGGTCTGCGACGGCATGGGCGGCGTGTTCGCGTCCGCGCACATGGCCGCCACCGGCGTGGTCGCGCTGAGCCTGTACAAGGGCCTCAAGCGCTGGACCCGGCGCCCGCGCCCGTACGCGGCCGACCTGCGCATCCGCGCCTGGGTGGCGCCGCTGGACGAGTTCAGCTTCCCGTCCGGGCACACCTTGCACGCGGTGTCGTTCGGCATCGTCGCGCTGGCCTATTACCCGTGGCTGGCGCCGCTGCTGATCCCGTTCATCGCCTGCGTGGCGCTGTCGCGGGTGGTGCTGGGCCTGCACTACCCCAGCGACGTGCTCGCCGCCACCGCGATCGGCGCACTGCTGGCCGGGGTGTCGTTGTGGGTGGTCTTGTAGCCGGGATTGGGGATTCGGGATTGGGGATTCGTGGAAGCGGGAGCGAACGCCTGGACACGGTCGGCGTTGCCAATCCCGAATCCCCAATCTCCAATCCCGGCTCCATTACAATGCGTCAATGACGACGCTGTTCATCTCCGACCTGCACCTGGATCCGGCCCGGCCGGCGATCACCGAGCTGTTCCTGGATTTCCTGCGCGGCGAAGCGCGCCAGGCCGAGGCGCTGTACATCCTCGGCGACCTGTTCGAGGCCTGGATCGGCGACGACACGCCGTCCGCGGCGGCCGATGCGGTCGCGCTCGAACTGCATGCGCTCGGCGATGCCGGCGTGCCGGTGCTGTTCATGCACGGCAACCGCGACTTCCTGCTCGGCGCCGACTACGCGCGCCGCGCCGGCATGCGCCTGCTGCCCGATCCGTGCGTGATCGACCTGTACGGCGAGCCGACGCTGCTGCTGCACGGCGACCTGCTGTGCACCGACGACACCGCCTACCAGGCGTTCCGCGCGCAGACCCGCGACCCGGCGTTCCAGCAGCAGTTCCTGGCGCAGCCGCTGGCCGCACGCATCGCCTATGCGCAACAGGCGCGCGCCGCCAGCCAGGCGCGCCAGGCGGAGATGAAGCAAGGCGATCGCGCGCAGTTCGAGACCGTCACCGACGTGGCGCCGGACGAGGTCGTGGCCAGCTTCGCGCGCTACGGCGTGGCGCGGATGATCCATGGCCATACCCATCGCCCCGCGGTGCACACGCTGCAGGCGAACGGCCGCGACTGCACCCGCATCGTGCTCGGCGACTGGTACGAGCAGGGGTCGGTGCTGCGCGTGGATGCGCAGGGCTGCCAGCTGCAGCGGCTGTAGGCAAGCGACAGCGCGGGGACCGCGCGCGACGCGCTGCCGGCTACAGCATGCCGCCGGCGCTGTCGCGGGCGCGCTGCGCATAGCCGACGAAATCGCCCTCGGCCGCGTCGTACCACAGGATCGCGCCGGAGCGTTCGACCCGGTAACGGTCTCTGACCGGCGCAGTCTGCGGGTCGCCCGGACAGCCGTCGCCATGCTTCTCGCGCACCGCGAACTCGATCGCGGCCGGTTCGGTGCTGGCCGGTTCGCTGGTAGCGGGCGACGAGGCGGCGGCGTCATCGGCCGCAGGTTCCGCATCGCGCTCGGCGGCGTATTGCAGGCACTGCGCGTCGGCATAGACACGGTCGGCCGCCAGACGCGTCTCCAGCATGTCCAGCGCATGGGTCTCGTCGAACGCCGCCGGCGGCGCAGCGGCTGCGGCGGGCGCGGTTGCCGGTGCGGCAGCGGTCGCCGGCGCCCGTTGCGGCGCGGCCGGCGGATCCGCGGCCGGACCGCAGCCCATGCTCAACATCGCCAGCGCCAAGGCGGCTGGCACGCCCATGCTCTTCAACATCATCGCCGATTCCAGGACGGGTGAGCGGTGCACGCCCGGCCATGCCGGACACGTCGTCGCGCAGCATAGCCGAAGCCGGACGCCGCGGCGTCCGGCCCTGGAGGTCCGATCGGCAAGCGGGGCATCCCGGCGCAGGCCTGGCGCGGCCTGCACCGGAGCGCCCCTGGAACGGCTAACTCAACGGAACGCGGCGACCGTCGCCTTGGTGTTGACCAGGACGCGCTGGTTGTCGGCAGTGCTGGCATTGCCCATCGGCACGCCGCCGTAGGAAATGTTCGGGTTGGACCAGTAGTTCAGCCGCGGGCAGCTGACCGGGCAGTTGTAGGCCATGATCGTGCGCCAGCTGTTGCCGTAGCGATAGCCATGGCCGTAGGCGTACGGCGAGGTGCTCGAATCGGTGGCGACGTCGTGGCGCGCGCTCTGCAGGTGGCCGATCTCGTGGGCGAAGCTGTAGTAGCCGGTGGCGCAGTCCCAGTACACCGCGGCGAACGCGGTGGCCGCGGTCGAGCCGATGCCCGAGGCCAGGCCGCAATAGCTGGCGTTGTCGATGATCAGCACGCCGACGTCGGCGGCCACGCTGTTGCGCGTGGTGTGGATGCTGTCCATGTAGCCGTCGCTGGTGCCGCGGAAGCGGCTCAGGTCGGTGGTGAAGTCGCCCGACTCGGTATAGCTGGTGGTCTGGTAGCCGGCCAGTTGCATGGTGATGCCGACGTTGCTGTTGGTGTAGCCCTGGTTGGACTCGGCGACCGCCAGCTGCACCAGCGACTGCATGTTGCCGCCGTAGCTGGTCACCGCCTGGTTGGTGGCCACCACCAGCACGCGGATGGTCGCCGGCGAGCCGGACGAGGCGGCGGCGGCGGTGGCGCGGTCGTCGACCACGGACTGCGGCATCTGGATGGTCGGCAGCAGCGCGTACTCGGCCGGATGCTCGGCCGGCATGCGGCTCTCGTCGACCTCGACCAGCACGTGGCCGCCGCCGGCGATCGGGCGCAGGTGGAACAGCGTGCCGTTGCTGCGGATGCTGCCGGTGATGGTGTCGCCGCTGCGCACCAGGATCGCCGAGTTCAGCGGATCCAGGCCGGAGCGCGCGCGCGCCTTGGCCGCGGCGGCGTTGCCCAGGTTGCCGTACCAGATGCTGTTGCCGCCTTCCAGCTGTTCGGTCCTGGTCTGCGTGGCGGTGACGCGCTGGCCCAGCAGGTCCAGTTCCAGCTGCGCCTGCGTGGCGTCCACCGCGGCGGCGTCCACGCGCACGCTCTGCACCGCGCCGGTGGACGGATTGGCCAGCACGCGACTCAACGCGGGCTCGCCGGGAATGGCCTTGGAAATGTACTGACTGCTCTGGAACAGGGGCTTTCCGGCCGCGGAGGCGGAACCGGCGACACACAGGGCAAGCATCGCGGTAAGGCAGCACATCGACTTCATGTCGTACTCCCAGGGGGTGGTGAGAAGAGACGGAGCGTCGTCCCCTCGCGCGGAAGGCGTCGGGCGCGGCGCACGGGGATTCCGATTAGCCGCTCAGCCGGCATTCAGCGCAAGCAACAAAACCCACCGCGTTGCCACTCAGAGATGGCCATTCCAGTCCGCGCTGTGATCGCCGTCGATACTTGCGCGGTCGCAGCGCAGGCGCGGCCGCGGCCGCGGCGTGGGCGCCTCTGCATCGCGCAGCGGCGTGGGATCCGGGAGCAGGAAGACGGCCTCGCCCGCTCGTGCGGCAGGATCGCGTAGCGCTCGCAACGGCGGCGCGGCGCCTCAGCCGGCCTGGCGCTGCAACGCCAGCAGCTCGTCCTCGTCGAAGCCGGCCAGCAGCCGCGCCTGCAGGTTGAACGGGCCGTGCAGATAGCCGCCGGCGTATTCGCGCAGCAGCTCGGCGAAACGGGCGCGCGGCTCGATGCCGGCGCGCGCGCAATACCAGCGGTACCAGCGCGAACCGGCGGCGACGTGCGCCACTTCCTCGCGCAGGATCAGCTCCAGGATCGCGACGGTGGCGTCGTCACCGAGCGCGCGCAGCTTCACGATCATGCCCGGGGTCACGTCCAGGCCGCGCGCCTCCAGCACGCGCGGCACCAGCGCCATGCGCGCCAGGCCGTCGTGCGCGGTCTTCTCGCACATCTCCCACAGCCCGTTGTGCGCGGCGAAATCGCCGTAATCGTGGCCCAGCGCGCGCAGCCGGTCGCGCAGCAACACGAAATGGCGCGCTTCGTCGGCGGCCACCGCCACCCAGTCGGCATAGAACGCCTCGGGCAACCCGCGAAAGCGGTACACCGCGTCCCAGGCCAGGTCGATCGCGTTGAGCTCGATGTGCGCGATCGCATGAATGAAGGCGGCGCGGCCGTCGGCGCTGCCCAGGCCGCGCCGCGGCAGTTCGCGCGGATGCACCAGCAGCGGCCGCGGCGGGCGGCCCGGCATGCGGATCGGATCGGGTTCGCCGGCGTCCGCCGGCACGCGCAGGGCGCCGGCGGCGAACGCGGCGGCGTAGCGCTGGGTCAGCGCGACCTTGTCCTCGGGCGCGCTGGCGGCCAGGCACAGTCGCGCCGCTTGCAGCAGGTCCCCGCCGGCGTGCGCGTCGTGCATCCGTGCGTCGCGCAACGCCGCGTCAGGCGCGGCGCTTCTTCTTCGCTTCGTCCGAGCGCAGTTGCAGGATGCGCTCGAAATAGCCCGGCTCGATGCCGGTGGTGTACTCGCCGTTGAAGCACGAGGAATCGAAGGTCTTCAGTTCCGGGTTGCCCTCGCGCACCGCGGTCTCCAGGTCTTCCAGGTCCTGGTAGATCAGCCAGTCGCAGCCCAGGAATTCCTGGATCTCCTGCTCGCTGCGGCCGTGCGCGATCAGCTCGTCGGCGGCCGGCATGTCGATGCCGTAGATGTTCGGGTAGCGCACCGGCGGCGCGGCGCTGGCCAGGTAGACCTTGCGAGCGCCGGCCTCGCGCGCCATCTGCACGATCTGGCGGCTGGTGGTGCCGCGCACGATCGAGTCGTCCACCAGCAGCACCACGCGGTTGCGGAATTCCAGGTGGATCGGGTTGAGCTTGCGGCGCACCGACTTCACCCGCTCGCCCTGCCCCGGCATGATGAAGGTGCGGCCCACGTAACGGTTCTTGACGAAGCCCTCGCGGTACTTCACCCCGAGCACGTTGGACATCTCCAGCGCGGCGTCGCGCGAGGTGTCCGGGATCGGGATGATGGTGTCGATGTCGTGGTCCGGGCGCAGGCGCAGGATCTTCTCGCCCAGCTTCATGCCCATGCGCATGCGCGCCTTGTGCACCGAGACGTTGTCGATCATCGAGTCCGGGCGCGCGAAGTACACGTACTCGAAGATGCACGGGGTGTGGTCGGTGGGCGAGGCGCAGACTTCGGAGAACAGCTCGCCGCGGCCGGTGATCACCAGCGCTTCGCCGGGACGCACGTCGCGCAGGCGGGTGAAGCCGAGGATGTCCAGCGCCGACGACTCGGACGCGACGATGTACTCGTCGCCTTCCGCGCTCTCGCGCTTGCCCAGCACCAGCGGACGGATGCCGTGCGGATCGCGGAACGCCACCAGGCCCAGGCCCAGCACCACGCTGACCACCGCGTAGCCGCCCTTGCAGCGGCGGTGTACGCCGGCCACCGCGCGGATCGCCGCTTCCGGGGTCAGCATGCGCTGCGCGTCCAGCTCGTAGGCGAACACGTTCAGCAGCACTTCGCTGTCCGAATCGGTGTTGATGTTGCGGCGGTCGGCCTCGAACACCTGCTGGCGCAGCGCCTCGGTGTTGATCAGGTTGCCGTTGTGCGCCAGCGCGATGCCGTAGGGCGAATTGACGTAGAACGGCTGCGCCTCGTCCATGCCCTCCGAGCCGGCGGTGGGATAGCGGCAGTGGGCGATGCCGACCCGGCCTTCCAGCACCGCCATGCGCTTCTCGTCGAAGACGTCGCGGACCAGGCCGTTGGCCTTCTGCACGCGCAGGCGGGTGCCGTCCGCGGTGGCGATGCCTGCGGCATCCTGCCCGCGATGCTGCAGCACGGCCAGGCCGTCATACAGTTGCGCCGCGACATTCTGGTTGCCGACGATTCCGACGATGCCACACATTTGAACGCTCTCCGCGGCGACTGCGCCGCTATTGGGAAGGTGGCCGTGCCTGGCCGTTGGATTCGACCCGTGCCGGGTCGCTTGCTGCCGGACGCGCCTGCGCCGGGTCGATGTTCGCAGGCAGGACCTGCGTCGGATCGGCACCGGGCTGCGCGGATTGGGCCGCTGGACGCCCCAGCGCCTTGGACATCATGTCCTGCAGGCCGCTGCCCGACAGGGCATTGCCCAGGGCCGCATTATCGCCTGCCGCGGGCAACTTGCCCAAATCCATCTGCGACATGTTCATCTGCTGCAGGTTCATCTGCGACATGTTCAGGTCCGGCATCTGCGGCATGCGCCAGTCCGGCAGCTGCGCGCGCATCCAGTGCACGCCGGGGTTGAGCACCGGCAGCACCACCGACTGGCGCCAGGCCGGCTCGCGGGTCAGCGGGGTGAAGCTCATCAGCAGCACCAGCACCGCGGCGAAGAACCCGCCGCGCACGGTGCCCAGGCCGAAGCCGAGCGCGCGGTCGGTGCCGGACAGCGCGGTGGCGCGCACCGCGCTGCGGATCACCATGCCGATGATGCCGACCACCGCCATCGTCACCACGAAGGTCAGCGCATAGCCGCCCAGGTAGTAGGTCAGGCTCGGCCGCGCGCCGTCGGCCAGCCAGCGCCCGGCGTCGCCGCCGAACTGGAAGGTGGCCCAGCCCGACAGCAGCCACGACAGCGTGCCGACCACGATGCCGACGAAGCCGCGCAGGGCGCCGAGCAGCGCCGAGACCAGGATCACCGTCAGCAGCACCATATCGATCATGCGCGCCTCCCGCGGCCGCACTGCGCCATGGCGGCGCCAGCGCGCCGCGGTTCCCTTCCCTGGTACATGCTTGCGACTCCGCGGGCCGGGGCCCGGTTCAAGGGTGTGGACGTACCATACCGCTGATGCCGACCTTGGCGGCGACCTGCGCGCGCAGCTGCTCGGCATCGGCGCGATTGGCGACCGGGCCGACCCGCACCCGGTTCAAGGCGCCCTTGTCGGTGCGTACCTGTTCGACGAAGGCGCTGAAGCCGGCGGCGCGGACCTTGTCGCGCAGGGCGTTGGCATCCTCGGCCTTGGCGAAGGCACCCAGTTGCACGGCGAAGCCGGTGCCCGCCGCGGCCGGCACGCTTGGCACGCTCGGGGCCGGCTTGGCCGCCGCGACCGGGGCCGGTGTCGCGGCCGGCTTGGCCGGCTCGGGCTTGGCCGGTTCAGGCTTCGGCGTCGCGGCGACCGGCGGCTTGGCCGCGGCAGGGGCCGGCTTGGCCGGCTCCGGCGGCAGGGTTTCGGTCTTGGCCGGCGCCGCGGCCGCGGCCGGCGTCGCGGCGGCGGCCACCGCGGACGTGCTCGGCGCGTCCAGGGTCACCACCTGCGCGTTGACGTCGTTGCGCACCTTCACCGCCTGCAGGCGCACCGACTCGGCCTGGGCGCGGTCGGCGTAGGGGCCGATGCGCACGCGCCAGGCCTGGCGCCCGCCGATCGTGGCCGCCTCGCGGAAGCCGGGCAGTTGCGCCTGCTTGAGCCGCGCGATCACCGCATCGGCGTCGGCCTGGGTGGAATAGGCGCCGAAATTGACCGCGTAGTTGCCGGCGGCCACGGTCGGCGGCAGCGGCTGCGCGGCGCTGCCGGCCGCGGCCGGGGTGGCCAGGTCGGCGGCATCGGGGTTGTCCTGCACCGGCGCCGGCGTCGCGGCCGGCGCGCTGGCCATGCCCACGGCACCGCCGCTGGGCGCGTCGCCCGGGGTCACCAGCGGCAACTCGCGGGTCTGGAACTGGCCGTCGGCCGGCGCGTCCGGGGCCTTCAGCGGGACATTGGCGACGCCGCTGTCGGGCGCGGGGCCCTTGACCAGCATCGGCAGGAAGATCACGGCGAGCGCCACCAGGACAAGGGCGCCAATCAGTCGCTGTTTCAGGACGGTATCCACGGAAAGCTTAGGGGGGCGGCATGGCGGAGTGCCGCAGCGATTATAAGGTCGGGCCGGCGGCGGGCGGGGTCAGCCGGCTGAATGCAGCCAGTGCAAGGCGTCGGCGGCGGTGTGGAACGAGCCGAACACCAGCACCCGGTCGCCCGGCCGCGCCTGCGCCAGGGCCTGCTGCAGCGCCTGCGCCACGCTGTCGGCGACCACGCCTGCGGCCGCGTCGGTGCCGGCCAGGCGCGCCTGCAACTGCGCGCCGCTCTGGCCGCGTGCACCGGACAGCCCGGCCAGGTGCCAGGCATCGACCTGTCCGGCCAGCGCCCGCACCACGCCGGCCGCGTCCTTGTCGGCCAGCGCCGCGAACACCGCGCGGGTGGCGCCGGCGCAGGGCTGCGCCTGCAGCGCCGTCGTCAGTTCGCGCGCGGCCTGCGGGTTGTGGCCGACGTCGACCAGCACCTCCACCCCGTCGCGCACGAACGGCTGCAGCCGCCCGCGCAGCTGCGCGGCGGCGATGCCCTCGGCATAGGCGGTGCGCGGCAAGGTCCTGCGCAGCGCGCGCAACGCGGCGATGGCGGTGGCGGCGTTGGCGCGCTGCACCGGCGCGCGCAGCTGCGGCCACGGCAGCTCCAGCTCGGTGCCGACGTCGCGCCAGCGCCAGTGTTCGGCGTCGATCGGCTCGTGGAAGAAATCGCTGCCGGCGCGGATCGCGTTGGCGCCGATCGCATAGGCGCGGCGCAGCACGCTCGACGGCGGATCGATCTCGCCCAGCACCAGCGGCTTCCACGGCCGCGCGATGCCGGCCTTCTCCGCGCCGATCGCCTCGCGGTCCGCGCCCAGCCAGTCGGTGTGGTCGATGTCGACGGTGGTGATCACCGCCACGTCGGCGTCGACCAGGTTCACCGCATCCAGGCGCCCGCCCAGTCCCACTTCCAGCACCGCCAGGTCCAGCTCGGCCTGCTGGAACAGCCACAGCGCCGCCAGCGTGCCGTATTCGAAATAGGTCAGCGGGGTGTCGCCGCGCGCGGCCTCCACCGCCTCGAAGCCGGCCACCAGCTGCGCATCGCCGGCCTCCTGCCCGCCGACGCGCACGCGCTCGTTGTAGCGCAGCAGGTGCGGCGAGGTGTAGCCGCCCACCGTCCAGCCGCCGGCGCGCGCGATCGCCTCGACGAAGGCCACGGTCGAGCCCTTGCCATTGGTGCCGCCGACGGTGACGACCTTCTTCGCCGGCCGGGTCAGGCCCATGCGCACGGACACCGCGCGCACGCGCTCCAGGCCCATCGCGATGTCCTGCGGGTGCTGCTGCTCGATGTAGGCGAGCCATTCGGGGAGGGTTTTCATCTGCTCGACTCGATTCGACTGATGCACCGGTAGCGGTCAGAGCGCCAGGGCTTTGCTTTGCATTTGCTTTGGCTTCCGAGAGTCCCGTGAGGCACGGCAAGCCGAGCGGACGAAAACCCCGAAGGGGCGGCGCGCACGACGCGCGCCGTTTTTCGACGGCACATGGATGTGCCGCCGAAAAATGTCCGGTCGGCTTGCGCACCCGGAGCGCGCAGCGCGGAGGGCGTGCCGCCCGGGTGTGCTTTCTTTTGGTTACTTTTCTTTGCACAAGCAAAGAAAAGTGACTCGCGCGTCAAGCGCGAAAGCACTTGATTGTGCCTTTGCATCACATCAGCACACCATCGGGAACGAATCGGGAAGACTTACAGGGCCCGATGCTTGGCCTCGCCGAAGAACGGCGTATGGTGCGCGCAGTCGTTCAGCCGCACCACTTCCAGGTGCTCCACATCCGGGCCTTCCAGCAGGTTCAGCGTGGTCGGCGCCTGGCGGAAGCTCCACAGCTTGGCGATCGGCAGGCCCAGCACCCGGCACAGGATCACCCGGTTGACCGCATCGTGCGCCACCACCAGCAAGGTGTCGTCCTCGCCCAGACCCTCGGCGGCGCGGGTCAGGCCGCGCCAGGAGCGGTCCAGCACCTGGCGCAGCGACTCGCCGCCCGGCATCAGCACCGTGTCCGGCTCCTCGCGCCAGGCGCGCAGCCGCGCCGGATCCTTGTCGTTGATCTCGCTGGCGAGCAGGCCTTCCCATTCGCCGTGGGCGATCTCCTGCAGGTCCGGATCGGTCAGCAGCATCGCCTCGCGCTGCGCGCCCAGCGCGTAGCGCGCCGTGCTCTGCGCGCGCGACAGCGGCGAGGCCACCGCGCGGGTCAGCGGCACCTCGCGCAGCCGGGCACCGAGGGCCTGCGCCTGCGCTTCGCCGACCGGCGACAACGCGATGTCGATCTGGCCCTGGTAGCGGCCTTCGGCGTTCCACGGGGTTTCGCCGTGACGAGCGAGCAGGATGCGCATGCGGTGGAATTCCGTTGGGGGAGAGGTTCCCGTCTCGCGAGCGAAAACGGAGCGGCATGATACCTGCTCCGTCGCCGGAAACCCCCGAACCGCATCCCGCTCCGGTGCCGCCGCGTTTAGCGGCGGGCAGGCCGCGCGGCGGCGGCCCTGGCCGCCGCCTGCCCTGGCGTTACTTGGCCAGGTTCAGCTCCTTGAGCAGCCGCGGCGCCGGCGCCACTTCCTGCATGATCCAGTGCAGATAGCGCGAATCGACCGCGATCATCCGGGTCATCGCCGGGTCGAACACCCAGTTGGAACTCACCGATTCCCAGTTGCCGTCGAACGCCAGGCCGACCAGCCTGCCCTGCGCGTCGAGCACCGGCGATCCGGAATTGCCGCCGGTGATGTCCAGGTCGGACAGGAAATCGACCGGCACCGAGCCCAGCCGCTTGTCCTCCAGCCCGCCGTAGCGCTTGGCCTTGGCCGCATCGAGCAGGGCCTTGGGCGAATCGAACGGATCGGCGCCGGTGTCCTTGGCCAGCACGCCTTCCAGCGTGGTGAACGGGGTGTAGGCCACGCCGTCCTTGGGCGCGTAGCCCTTGACGTTGCCGAAGGTGATGCGCAGCGAGGAGTTGGCGTCCGGGTAGACCGATTCGCCCTGGCTCTTCTTGTAGTCGGCCAGCGCCTGCAGGTAACGCGGACGCGCCAGCAGTTCCTCGCCCTCGCGGCGCTTTTCCTCGCGCTCGATCTGCAGCAGCGCCGGCATCAGCGCGACCGCGTAGCGCAGCGCCGGGTCGTCGCTGGATTCGAACGCGGCGCGGTCGGCGCGCAGCCACTTCAGGCGTTCCTCGGTGCTGCCCAACCGGGTGCCGGCCAGGCGCGCGGCCGCGGCCTGCGCATCGGCGCCGGCCAGCCACTGGTCCAGCGCAGGCAGGCGCTGCGCCTTCGGCAGCTTCAGGTACTGCTCGAACCAGTAGCGCTGCAGCTGGCTGTCCATCGCGGCGACGTAGCGGCGCTCCATCTGCTTCTGCGCGCCCTCGATCTCCGGCAGGTCGCGCTCCTGGTAGCCGGGTTCGCGCTCGGCGTCGGGCTTGGCGCGCTCGATCGCCAGGCGGTACAGCGACACCGCGCTGCCGAGCACGCCGGTACGGCGCATCTGGCGCAGGATCAAATCGCGGTCGCGGGTGGCCTTGGCCTGCTCGTCCAGCGCCAGCAGCTGCGCATGCGCCTGCAGCGCGGCACGGCCGTCGCGGCCCTGACGCTTCAGCCAGGCCAGCACCGCGCGTTCCTCGGCCTGCTTCTGCGCGGCCGCGTCGATGCGCTTGAAGCCTTCCAGCTGCCCTTCGTAGTTCTTGGCCACGTTGTTCCAGCTGGCCATGGTCGCTGCGTACTTCACCTGGATGTCCGGGTCCTGCTTGCCGGCCTGCTCGACCAGCGCGATCAGGTCGCGGTACTGGCGGCCGGCGGTGGGATAGGCCCAGTTGGCGGTGGCGTCGAATTCGGAGGCCAGCGCGTAGCGGTTGGTGCGGCCCGGATAGCCGGCCACCATCACGAAATCGCCGGCGCCCAGCGGCTGATCGGCGAACTTCAGGAAGTGCCTGGGCTGGTACGGCACGTTGTCCTTGGCGTAGGCGGCCGGCTTGCCGTCCTTGCCGACATAGGCGCGGTAGAACGAGAAATCGCCGGTGTGGCGCGGCCACATCCAGTTGTCGACGTCGCCGCCGAACTTGCCGATCCCCGACGGCGGCGCGTAGGCCAGGCGCACGTCGCGGATCTCCAGGGTGCGGAACAGCCGGTAGGTATTGCCGCCGGAAAAGCTGTACAGCTCGCAGCGGTAGCCGGCCTCGGCTTCGCAGGCCGCGACCTGGGCCTTGTCGAAGGCCTCCAGCGCCTGCGTGCGCTTGAGCGCGTCGCTGCCGGCGGCGGCCATCGCCGCCTTGGCCTGCTCGGTGACGTCGCTGATGCGGTCGAGCACGTAGATGCGCGCGTTCGGCCCGGCGCTGAGCTCGGCACCATTGCTGGCCGCGCTGAAGCCGTCGCGGATCAGGTTCTTCTGCGGCGTGGAATTGAGCTGGATCGCGCCGTAGGCGCAATGATGGTTGGTCACCACCAGGCCCTGCGGGGACACGAAGCTGGCGGTGCAGCCGCCCAGCGACACCACCGCACCCATCGGATCGCCGGTCAGGTCGGCCAGTTGCTGCGGCGACAGCTTCAACCCGGCCTGCTGCAGCGGGCCGGCGATATCCGGCAATTGCTGCGGGACCCACATGCCTTCGCCGGCATGGGCGGCCGGGGCACAGGCCAGGGTGGCGACAACGGCGACAGCCAATAGATTCGAACGCATCGAATGGATTCCTTCGCGACTAACGTTAGACAGTCGTTAGATTGTAACGAATGCAACCGATGCCGCGACCGTGACCAACGGCACCCCGCACGCGCCGCAACATGGCCGCGTCCGCGGCCGGCTTATACTTCGCGCCCTCTCAACCCGAGTCTTGCACCGCCATGGCGCAAACAATGAAGGCGCTGGTCAAGCGCGACGCAGCCAAGGGCATCTGGCTGGAACAGGTGCCGGTGCCGGTGCCCGGCCCCAACGAAGTGCTGATCAAGCTGGAGAAGACCGCGATCTGCGGCACCGACCTGCACATCTACCTGTGGGACGAGTGGAGCCAGCGCACCATCAAGCCCGGCCTGACCATCGGCCACGAGTTCGTCGGCCGCATCGCCGAACTCGGCTCGGCGGTCAGCGGCTACCAGGTCGGCCAACGCGTCTCGGCCGAAGGCCACATCGTCTGCGGCCACTGCCGCAACTGCCGCGGCGGCCGCCCGCACCTGTGCCCGAACACGGTCGGCATCGGCGTCAACGTCAACGGCGCCTTCGCCGAATACATGGTGATGCCGGCCTCCAACCTGTGGCCGATCCCGGACCAGATCCCGTCCGAGCTGGCCGCGTTCTTCGACCCCTACGGCAACGCCGCGCACTGCGCGCTGGAGTTCGACGTGATCGGCGAGGACGTGCTGATCACCGGCGCCGGCCCGATCGGCATCATCGCCGCCGGCATCTGCAAGCACATCGGCGCGCGCAACGTGGTGGTCACCGACGTCAACGACTTCCGCCTCAAGCTCGCCGCCGACATGGGCGCCACCCGCGTGGTCAACGTCGCCAACACCTCGCTGAAGGAGGTGATGGCCGACCTGCACATGGAAGGCTTCGACGTGGGCCTGGAGATGAGCGGCAACCCGCGCGCGTTCAACGACATGCTCGACTGCATGTACCACGGCGGCAAGATCGCCATGCTCGGCATCATGCCGCGCGGCGCCGGGTGCGACTGGGACAAGATCATCTTCAAGGGCCTGACCGTGCAGGGCATCTACGGCCGCAAGATGTACGAGACCTGGTACAAGATGACCCAGCTGGTGCTGTCCGGCTTCCCGCTCGGCAAGGTGCTGACCCACCAGCTGACCATCGACGAGTTCCAGAAGGGCTTCGACCTGATGGAGGAAGGCAAGGCCGGCAAGGTGGTGCTGAGCTGGTGACGCCTGGCGCGGCGGCGGCGATGCCGCCCGCTGCGCCGCCGGGGCATGCGTCTCGGCCGGCCTGGCGAGCATGCAAAAAAGAAGGGCGCCGCAAGGCGCCCTTCTTCGTTCACGACGGTGCAGCGGATCAGAACGCGATCGTCGCCGAGACCGCGAAGCGGTGGTCGGCCAGCTTCTTGGTGAAGTTCTGGTTGCCCTTGTCGTCGGTGTCGTAGTAACCCACGCTCAGCGCCAGCGGACCGACCAGCTTGCCGACGCTGACGCTGTAGTCGGTGTAGTCCTGGTACTGCGCCAGCGCGCTGGCATAGGTGGTGCGGCCGACGTGCGCGCCGATGCTGAAGTCGTTCGGCAGCGTCCAGTTCCCGTCCAGCGCGTAGTAGAAGCTGTCCTCGTCCAGGCCGTAGACGTCGTCGGTGTAGGCGACGGTCAGCGCGTAGGTCTTCAGGAACTTGGTCTTGGTGATCAGTTCGTTGTAGTTGGAACCGCCGGCGCCGGGATAGCCGTAGCGGTTGACCATCACGTCGAAGTTCCAGTTCTCGGAGAAGTCGACGTTGTAGCCGATGAAGCCGTCCACTTCCCAATCCGGGTCGCCGGCGCCGAAATCGACGTTGGAGCCCCAGGTACCGACATACAGGCCGAACGGCGAGGTGTAGGTGAGGCCGGCCTGGAAGGCGGGACCTTCGTTGGTCTGCGAGACGCCGCGGAACACGTAGTCGCTGACCACGCCGTAGGAGCCGGTAATCGGCGAGGCAGCGGCCTCGTCCTGGGCCAACGCACTCAGCGGGGAGGCGGCCAGCGCCACGGCCAGGGCGACACCAAGCTTGATCTTGTTCACCGGTCATTTCTCCTACGGTTTGACGAGGGGTGGTTCCAGCACGCTGCTCTTTGCTGGCTTCACACTTTTTTAACCGGTTTTTTCTTGCAGTGCAACACTTTCAAGACAAACCAAGTCATCGCAGGCCTTGCGCCTGCTTCCTTCGGGTCAGACCTTGTCTACGCCATGCGCCCGCGGTCCGCGCCGCGTCAGCGGGCCGGCATGCCTTTCATCTTTGATTGCCGGCCGGAAGCACTGTGGGAGCGACTTCAGTCGCGACGGGCCTTCCCGGTAACGCGCGTCGCGACTGAAGTCGCTCCCACAGAAGTCGCTTCCGCACATGCCGTCGAGTGCGAAGACGACGGTCGAGACGCGCAAGCGCCGTGGCGCGCCGTATCCCCGAATCCCCTACCCGCGCTGCTGCGCGAACACGCCGAAGCGGCGCGCACTCAGCTGCAGCACCTGGCCTGGCGCGTAGCGTGTTGCGCCCTCGCCCGCCGGCAGCTCCACGTCCACTTCGTCCTGGCCATGCGCCAGCTGCGCGCGCAGGCGCAGGCGCGAGCCGCTGCGCTGCGAGGACAGCACCGTCGCCGCCCAGCCGCTGTCGCTGGGCGCCAGGTCTTCCGGGCGCACGTACAGATCGACCGGGCCGCTGGACAGCGGCGTGTCCGGCGCCGGCAGCGCCAGCCCGGCGACCTGCAGCTGGCCGTCGTGCAACTGCGCCGGCAAGCGGTTGACCGCGCCGACGAAGCCGTACACGAACGGCGACACCGGGCGGTCGTAGACGTCGGCCGGGCTGCCGAGCTGCTCGATGCGCCCGCGATTGAGGATCGCCACGCGGTCGGCCAGCTCCAGCGCCTCTTCCTGGTCGTGGGTGACGAACACCGTGGTCAGTCCGGTGCGGTCGTGCAGCTCGCGCAGCCAGCGCCGCAGGTCGCGCCGCACCTGCGCGTCGAGCGCGCCGAACGGCTCGTCCAGCAGCAGCACGCGCGGCTCGATCGCCAGCGCGCGCGCCAAGGCCACCCGCTGGCGCTGGCCGCCGGACAGCTGGGTCGGATAACGCGACTCCAGCCCGTCGAGCTGCACCAGCGCGAGCAGTTCGGTCACCCGCGCACGGATCGCCGGCTCGGGCAGGCGCTCGGCGCCGCGGCGCACGCGCAGGCCGAAGGCGATGTTGTCGCGCACCGTCATGTGCCGGAACAGCGCGTAGTGCTGGAACACGAAGCCGACCCGGCGCGACTGCACCGGCAGGCCGGTCGCGTCCTCGCCGTCGATCAGCACGCGCCCGGCGTCGGCATGTTCCAGCCCGGCGATCACCCGCAGCAGCGTGGTCTTGCCCGAGCCGGACGGCCCCAGCAGCGCCAGCAGTTCGCCCTGGCGGATGTCCAGGCTGACGTCGTCGAGCGCGGCGAAATCGTCGAAACGCTTGCCCAGGTGCTGTACGCGGATGGTCATCGCAACCTCAGTGTCGGTGATTGGCGGCCAGCGATTCGCCGTGGCGCCATTCCAGGTAGGACTTCAGCGCCAGGGTCAGCAGCGCGGTCAGCGCCAGCAGGCTGGCGCAGGCGAATGCGGCGCTGTAGGCGTATTCGTTGTAGAGGATCTCCACGTGCAGCGGCAGCGTGTTGGTGCGCCCGCGGATATGCCCGGACACCACCGACACCGCACCGAACTCGCCCATCGCCCGCGCGCTGCACAGCAGCACGCCGTACAGCAGGCCCCAGCGGATGTTGGGCAGGGTCACCCGCCAGAACATCTGCCAGCCGTTGGCGCCCAGGCTCAGCGCGGCCAGTTCCTCGTCGCTGCCCTGCTGCTCCATCAGCGGCATCAGCTCGCGGGCGATGAACGGGAAGGTGACGAAGGTCGTCGCCAGCACGATGCCGGGCAGCGCGAACACGATCCGCGGCAACTGCAGCAGCACCTCGCCGAACACCGGCAGGTGCAGCCGCCAGCCCTCGTCGATCAGCGGCCAGGCCCAGCCGTTGCGGCCGAAGATCAGGATGAAGACCAGGCCGGCGACCACCGGCGACACCGAGAACGGCAGGTCGATCAGGCTCACCAGCAGGCGCTTGCCGGGAAAGCGGTGCTTGCTCACCGCCCAGGCCGCGGCCACGCCGAACACCAGGTTCAGCGGCACCACGATCGCGGTCACCAGCAGGGTCAGGCGGATCGCCGCCAGCGCATCCGGATCGGAGATGGCCCGCCAGAACACGCCCAGCCCGCCGCGCACTGCCTCGACGAACACCAGCAGCAACGGCAGGAACAGGAACGACAGCAGGAAGCCCAGCGCACCGAGGATCAGCAGCGCCTGCACCCACCACGGCTCGGTGGTGACCGACGCGGCGCGGCGGCGGACGGCAGGCGGCGATGCGCTCAACGCATTCTCCGAAAACGGGACGCTCAAGCTGGACACGGTATCGTTCATCTCAATGCGCCGCCAGGCCGCGCCGCGCGAACCGCGCCTGCACGCCATTGACCACCAGCAGCATCAGCAACGACAGCAGCAGCATCGCCGCGGCGATCGCGGTGGCGCCGGCGTAGTCGAATTCCTCCAGGCGGATGGTGATCAGCAGCGGCGCGATCTCGGTCGCGTTGGGCAGGTTGCCGGCGATGAAGATCACCGAACCGTATTCGCCGACGCCGCGCGCGAAGGCCAGCGCGAAGCCGGTCAGCACCGCCGGCCACAGCCCCGGCAGCACCACGCGGCGGATGGTCTGCCAGCGGCCGGCGCCGAGCGTGGCGGCGGCCTCTTCCAGTTCGCGCTCGGCCTCGGCCAGCACCGGCTGCACGATCCGCACCACGAACGGCAGCCCGACGAACACCAGCGCCACCACGATGCCGAGCCGGGTGTAGGCGATCTTCAGTCCCAGCGGCTCCAACCACTGCCCGACCCAGCCGTTGCCGCCGTACAGCGCGGTCAGCGCGATGCCGGCCACCGCGGTCGGCAGCGCGAACGGCAGGTCGATCATCGCGTCGAACAGGCGCTTGCCGGGGAAGCGGTAGCGCACGAACACCCAGGCCACCCAGGTGCCCATCACCGCGTTGAACGCGGCGGCGACGAACGCGGTGCCGAAGCTGACCCGCAGCGCCGACAGCACCCGCGGCTCGCTCCACACCTGCCACACGCCATGCCAGCCCAGGCCGCTGGTCTTGAGCACCACGCCCAGCAGCGGGATCAGCACCACCAATCCCAGCCACGCAAGCGTGATCCCCAGGCTCAGGCCGAGCCCGGGGATCACCCTGCGCCGCGACGGGGATCGCGCGACCGCGGCGGCATTCACTCCCATCGCGTCACTTGCTCGCCTGGATCTGGTCGAACAGGCCGCCGTCGTCGAAATGCTCGGCCTGGGCCTTGGCCCAGGAGCCGAAGGCCTTGTCGATGGTGACCAGTTGCACCTTCGGCAGGCGCGCCACGTCGGCGCGGTCGGCGTACTCGGGATGGCGCGGACGGTAGTAGTGCTTGGCCGCGATCTTCTGCCCTTCCGGCGAATACAGGTACTTCAGGTATTCCTCGGCGACGTCGCGGGTGCCGTGCTTGTCCACGTTCTTGTCGACCACCGCCACCGACGGCTCGGCCAGGATCGACAGCTTCGGCACCACGATCTCGAACTTGTCCTTGCCCAGCTCTTCCTGCGCCAGGAACGCCTCGTTCTCCCAGGCCAGCAGCACGTCGCCGATGCCGCGCTGGACGAAGGTGGTGGTGGCGCCGCGCGCGCCGGTGTCCAGCACCGGCACGTTGCGGAACAGCGCGCGCATGTAGCCGAGGATGCGCTCGCGGTCGCCCTTGAAGATGTGGTCGGCATAGGCCCAGGCGGCCAGGTAGTTCCAGCGCGCGCCGCCGGAGGTCTTCGGGTTCGGGGTGATCACCGACACGCCGGTGCGCAGCAGGTCCGGCCAGTCCTTGATCTGCTTCGGGTTGCCCTTGCGCACCAGGAACACGATGGTGGAGGTGTACGGCGCGCTGTTGTCGGGCAGGCGCTTGGCCCAGCCCGGATCGATCAGCTTGCCCTTCTCGGCGATCGCATCCACGTCGTAGGCCAGCGCCAGCGTCACCACGTCGGCCTCGACCCCGTCGATGACCGAGCGCGCCTGCTTGCCGGAGCCGCCGTGCGAGGTCTCCACGGTGACCTTGTCGCCGCTGTGGGTCTGCTCCCAGTGCTTGGCGAAGGCGGTGTTGTAGTCGCGGTACAGCTCGCGCGTGGGATCGTAGGACACATTGAGCAGTTGCACGTCGCGCGCGGCGGCGGTGCCGGCGAACGCGCACAGCGCGAGCGCGAGCAGCGGGCTGAATCGGCGCGGCAGGAGGCTGGGCATGGGCGGTTCTCCGGAAGTGGGGACGGGGGCACGGGCGGTCCGGCCATGCGAGCCACGGCCAGTGCGCCATGCTGCGCAGCCGCATGGGTCCGGTGAAATGACTTCGCCGCCGATGCTTATGCCATTTGTGCATGACGCCCGCCGACCTTCGCACAGGCCGCGTTAAAATCTCCGCTTCTTCCGCCTGCGCGTGCCCGTCATGACCGATTCCCGCCTCACCCAGCACTACGCCGACGAACTGGACGCGATCCGCGCGCAGGGTCTGTTCAAGTCCGAGCGCATCATCGTCGGCCCGCAGGCGGCCGAGATCGTGCTGGCCGACGGGCGCCGCGTGCTGAACTTCTGCGCCAACAACTACCTGGGCCTGGCCGACCACCCGGCGCTGATCGCCGCGGCCAAGGACGCGCTGGACAGCCACGGCTTCGGCATGGCCTCGGTGCGCTTCATCTGCGGCACCCAGGACCTGCACAAGCAGCTGGAAGCGCAGATCGCCGCGTTCTTCGGCACCGAGGACACCATCCTCTACGCCGCCTGCTTCGACGCCAACGGCGGCCTGTTCGAGCCGCTGCTCGGCGAGGCCGACGCGATCATCTCCGACGCGCTCAACCATGCCTCGATCATCGACGGCGTGCGCCTGTGCAAGGCCAAGCGCTTCCGCTACGCCAATTGCGACATGGCCGACCTGGAAGCGCAGCTGCAGGCCGCCGACGCGGCCGGCTGCAAGACCAAGCTGATCACCAGCGACGGCGTGTTCTCGATGGACGGCTTCATCGCCCCGCTGGACCAGATCACCGCGCTGGCGCGCAAGTACGGCGCGCTGGTGCACATCGACGAATGCCATGCCACCGGCTTCCTCGGCGCCAGCGGCCGCGGCTCGGCCGAGGTCAAGGGGGTGTTGGACCGGATCGACATTTTCACCGGCACCCTGGGCAAGGCCATGGGCGGCGCGCTGGGCGGCTTCACCACCGGCAGGCGCGAGGTGATCGAACTGCTGCGCCAGCGCTCGCGCCCCTACCTGTTCTCCAATTCGCTGCCGCCGCACGTGGTCGCCGCCGGGATCAAGGCGTTCGCGATGCTGGACGCGGCCGACGACCTGCGCGCGCAACTGGTCGAGAACACCCGCCACTTCCGCGAGCGCATGGCCGCGGCCGGCTTCGACATCAAGCCCGGCACCCACCCGATCTGCCCGGTGATGCTGTACGACGCGCCGCTGGCGCAGCGCTTCGCCGAGCGGCTGCTGGAGGAAGGCATCTACGCGATCGGCTTCTTCTTCCCGGTGGTGCCCAAGGGCCAGGCGCGGATCCGCACCCAGATCAGCGCCGCGCACACCCGCGAGCAACTGGACCGGGCGATCGACGCGTTCGTGCGGATCGGTCGCGAATTGAACGTCATCCCCGCCTGAGCATGCGGGCGGTCCTGCGCCAACGGCTGTTGCTGGCGGCGCAGACCGACGCGCAGGCGCAGGCGGTGGACGGCGGCTGGGAGACGCGCTGCCTGCATTGCCGCCGGCGCCTGCGCCTGCGCGCCGACGGCGAGCCGCTGGGCCACAGCACGCTGGAACACGTGGTGCCGCAGGCCTGGTTCGGTCGCCGCGCGGCGGCCGCGCTGTGCGGCCTGGCCGGCGGCGATGCGAACGCTGCGCGCAATCTGGCCTTGGCCTGTGCCGGCTGCAACCATGCCAAGGGCCGCCATCACGATGCGCGCGGCCCGCAGGACGCGCGCGCCCGCGAGGTGGTCGCCGCCCTGCTCAGCGCGCGGCTGGCGCGCTGGCGTCCGCCGCCGGCGCCAGCGCCCTGACTTCGTCCGCGCTGAGCTCGCGCCAGGCGCCCTTGCCCAGTTCGCCCAGCGCCAGATCGCCGATCGCCACCCGCACCAGGCGTAGCACGCCCAGGCCCAGCGCCTCGAGCAGGCGCCGGATCTGCCGGTTGCGGCCCTCGTCCAGCACCACTTCCAGCCAGGCGTGCCTGTCGCCCTGGCGCAGCAGCCGCGCCTGCTTGGCGCGCAGCGGCTCGCCGTCGGCGACGACGCCGGCGCACATGCGCGCCAGCAACGCCGCGTCGGGCAGCGCATCGACCTGCACGTGATAGGTCTTGTCCGGGCCGCTGGCCGGGTCGGTGACCCGCGCCGCCCATTGCGGATCGTTGCAGAACAGCAGCAGCCCTTCGCTGGCCTTGTCCAGGCGCCCGACCGGGGCCAGCCAGGGCAGCCCGGCGCCGTCGAAACAGCGGTAGACGGTGTCGCGGCCGCGCTCGTCCTGCGCGGTGGTGACCAGGCCGCGCGGCTTGTTGAGCATCAGGTAGATGCGCTGCGTGGCGGCCAGCGCCACGCCATCGAGCGCCAGGCGATGACGGCCGCGCAGGATCGGGAATTCGGGATCGGTGACGGTGCGGCCGTCGACCGCGACGCGGCCGGCGGCGATCCAGCGCGCGGCCTCGGTGCGCGAGCACAGGCCGAGCTTGGACAAGGTGCGCGCCAGGCCGTGGCGGGCCTCGCCGGCCGCCGCGGCGCGCGGCGCCCGCGAGGCACTGGCCGCCGGCGGCGGCGTGCGCGATGCGGGGCGGCGGGAACGCGAAGGAGGTTTCACCGCGCGCTTCGTACGCAGGCGCGGTCGCGACCGCGCGCGGCGCTTACTGCTTGTCGACCGGCTGCGCCGCGTCGGGCGCCGGCGCGGCGGCAGGCACGGCGGCGGCGGCCGGACGCGCCTTGACCACGCGCACGCCGCGCGCCTTCATCCAGGCGTCGAACTCCTCGGCGGTCATGCGCTTGCCGTTCTGGCTCATGTCGAAGCGCCACGGAGTGTTGTCGAACGCCGTCGTCGGCTTGTAGGCGGCCGGATCGTTCGGCTTCACCGCAGCGCCGGCCGGCATCGCATTGGCCAGGCTCTGGCAGCCCTCGGCGCGCAGGCGCAGCAGCACCCGGTCCAGCGACTGGTCGCTGCTGTAGGCCTGCGCCAGCACGCCGCTGGGCATGCCCAACTGCAGGTTGCGCGTGTACAGCTCGGAGGCGACCGGCGCGCCGACCGTGGCCGGCAACGGCAGCGGCTTGGGCAGCACGTCGCCGGAGCAATCCGGTGCGGCATGGGCGGCAGGAATCAGGGCAAGGCCAAGCAGGCCGGCCGTAACGATACGCAGCATCGGTTTTTTCCATTCAGGCGAGACGTCGCCGCGAGTGTAGGCAGGGCCAGGCGCAGTTTCAACCGATACCGGCACTGCATGCGCTAAATAATTGGGAAGGCTGAAAAAGTTCAGCTTGGCAAAGAGCTTTTTGCCGCCCCTGTAGGAGCGGCTTCAGCCGCGACATTGGCCTTGCCGGCGAGGGCCTGTCGCGGCTGAAGCCGCTCCTACAGAAGCGCGCAATGCTTCCGGGCGCACAAAAACAAAGCCCGGCGCGAGGCCGGGCTTTGCTTGAAGCATGAAGCGTCCGATCAGTTCTGGACGTTCAGCTCGGTACGACGGTTCTTCGCACGGCCTTCCGGGTTGTCCGAACCATCCGGGTTGGTGTTCGGCGCAATCGGGCGGCTCTCGCCGTAACCGATCGGACCGACCAGACGCGAAGCGTCCACGCCGTTCTTGGTCAGGTAGTCATACACGGTGGTCGCACGGCGCTCCGACAGCTTCTGGTTGTAGGCGTCGGTACCCTTCGAGTCGGTGTGACCGGCAACCTCGACCTTCAGGTCGGGGTAACGCTTCAGGATCTCGGTGGCCTCGCTCAGGATCGCGATCGCGTCCGGACGCAGGGTCGACTTGTTGAAGTCGAAGTTGACGCCCTTCAGGTCGATCGAGACCGGCACCGGGCAACCGTCCGGACCGATGGTCTGGCCAGGCTGGGAGGTCGGGCACTTGTCGTCGCAGTTGTTGACGCCGTCACCGTCGTCGTCCAGGTCCGCGCAGCTCGGGGCAGCGGTCGGGGCCGGAGCGGCAACCGGGGCCGACGGCGGCGGGCCGAGCGGGATCACGACGCCGACCGAGGCCAGCACGTCGCCGAACCAGTTCTCGGACGGAGCGGCAACGCTCTGGTCGTCGAAGTCAGCGCGGTAGGCCACTTCGGCACGCACGGCAACGCGCTTGTCGAAGGTGGTCTGCAGGCCGACGCCGGCCTTGGCGGCGAAGTTGCCGTCCTTGCGCTGGCCCGGGGACACGGCGCCGCCGGTGTCGAACTCTTCTTCCGAGCGCTGGTAGCCCAGGCCGAACAGCAGGTACGGGTTCCAGCCGCGGCCTTCCTGGATGAAGTGGCGACGCAGGTCGAACGAGATGCCGTACTGGCTCCAGTTCAGGTCCTGGTTGGCGTCGAAGTTCGGGTTCTGATAGTTCAGTTCACCGTCGATCGACCAGTTCGGGCTGACGAACTTGCCCAGGCCCAGGGTGACGAACGGGGCGTCGTTGGTCAGACGGTCGTTGTCCTGGAAGTTGAAACCAGCCGAACCGGTCAGGTACCAGCGGTCGTCGAATTCCTGTGCGGACGCTGCCTGGGCGACGGCCAGACCGCCCAGCAATGCGGCGGTGAGAATTTTCTTGTTCATTAATACAGCTCCTTGTTTCGGGGATATAGAAACCGATAGGGCATGGTTCAGTACAGATGTCTCGTCACATCCAGACGGCCGTTCCGCACGCCATCGCCGCGCACATTATGCTCGGCATGGTGAAGACCGCGTTAACAGGCACGTAACATGTGAAACCCATGACCAGACCTTCAGCGGTCGTGGATACACCGTATACAGCTTCATGAAATGATGCAATGCGGTGCCTGGCGGCCGTCCGCGCCTGTAGACAGCGTGCCGGCCTGGCACGGCGGTCTCACTCCAGGCGCTCCCAGGGCGGCGGATCGGCCAGCTGAACCTGCATGAACTCCACGAAGGCACGCACCCGCGGCGGCACCAGCCGGCGTTGCGGCATGACCGCGTGGATGCCGGTTTCGGCGAGCGCGTACTGCGGCAGGACCTGGCGCAGGCGCCCGCGCCGCAGGTCATCGGCCACGTGCCAGACCGAATGCAGGGCGATGCCCTGCCCGTTCAACGCGGCGTCGCGCAGCACTTCGCCGAAGTTGGACTCCAGCGGACCGCTCACCCTGACCGCGACCTCGCCCTCGGCGCCATACAGGCGCCAGGTGTCCTGGCGGCCATCGGCGCCGGTCAGCAGCAGGCAGGCATGTGTGGCCAGATCCGCCGGCGTCGCCGGTTGGCCGTGGCGATGAAGATAGTCGGGAGAGGCGCACAGCACGCGGCGGTTGCCGGCCAGGCGCCGCGCCACCAGGCTGGAATCGCGCAGCGCGCCGATCCGGATCGCCAGATCGAAGCCCTCGCTGACCAGATCGACCACGTTGTCGCTCAGGTGCACGCTCAGGCGCACCTGCGGATGCAGGGCCATGAACTGCGGCAGCAGCGGCGACACGTACTGGCGCCCGAACGAGGCCGACATCGTCACCCGCAAGGTGCCGGCGGCGGCACGGCCGGCCTCGCGCAGGCCGCCGGCCAGTGATTCCAGGTCCTCGACCAGCGCGCGCCCCTGCTCGGCCAGCTGCAGGCCTTCGGGCGTGGGATGCAGGCGCCGCGTGGTCCGGTGCAGCAGGCGCACGCCGAGCTCGCGCTCGAGCCGCTGCAGGCGCTGGCTGGCGACCGCCACCGACAGGTCCAGGCTGCGCGCCGCGGCGCTGATCGAGCCCAGGTCGAGCACGCGCAGGAACAGCGCGATGTCGCCGATCCGGTCCATTTTATGGATTCCGTTGAAAGTCACTCAACATCTTGCCAGTTTCTACTGATAAAGCGTGCTCCTAGGCTGTGCTCTTCCCGCTGCCCTCCGGAACCGCCATGTCCTCGTCCCCCGCGCATCCGCCCGTCGCCGCCCCGCCGCCACGGCGGCCGCTGGCCTTGTTCGCGCTGACCGCCGGCGCGTTCGGCATCGGCACCACCGAGTTCGTGATCATGGGCCTGCTGCTGCAGGTCGCGACCGACCTGCAGGTCAGCCTGCCCGCCGCCGGGCTGTTGATTTCCGGCTATGCGCTGGGCGTGTTCGTCGGCGCGCCGCTGCTGACCGTGGCCAGCCGGCGCTGGCCGCGCAAGCGGGTGCTGGTGGCGCTGATGCTGGTGTTCACCGCCGGCAACCTGGCCTGCGCGCTGGCGCCGGACTACGCCACGCTGATGGCGGCGCGGGTCATCACCTCGCTGGCGCACGGCACCTTCTTCGGCGTCGGCGCGGTGGTCGCCACCGGCCTGGTGGCGCCGCAACGCAAGGCCTCGGCGATCGCGACCATGTTCACCGGGCTCACCGTGGCCACCCTGCTCGGGGTGCCGGCCGGTGCCTGGCTGGGACTGCAGTACGGCTGGCGCGCGACGTTCTGGGCGGTGGCCGCGATCGGCCTGCTCGCCACCGTGGTGATCGCCACGCTGGTGCCGGCCCGCGAAGACGCGGCGCCGACGCCACCGCTGCGCGAGGAACTGCGAGCGGTCGGCCGCGCGCCGGTGCTGCTCGGGCTGGCGACGACGGTACTCGGCTATGCCGGCGTGTTCACCGTCTACACCTACATCCAGCCGATCCTGACCCGGGTCACCGGCCTGGCTGACAGCGCGGTCTCGCCGCTGCTGCTGGTATTCGGCGTGGGCATGATCGTCGGCAACGTGTTCGGCGGGCGCCTGGCCGACCGCCATCCGCGCCAGGCGCTGCCGCTGACCCTCGGCCTGTTGGCGCTGGTGCTGGCGGCGCTGGCCTTCGCGCTGCGCTCGGCGCCGGCGATGGTGCTGTTCACCGGCCTGCTCGGGGTGGCCGCGTTCGCCACGGTGGCGCCGCTGCAACTGTGGGTGCTGGGCAAGGCCGGCGACGCCGGCCGGCACCTGGCGTCGAGCCTGAACATCGGTGCGTTCAACCTGGGCAATGCGCTGGGCGCCTGGCTCGGCGGACTGGTGATCGGCCATGGCGGCAGCCTGGCGCAGTTGCCGTGGGCGGCGGCGCTGGTCACCGCGGCCGGCCTGGCGGTGGCGCTGCTGGCGCTGCGGCTGTCGCCCGCAGCCGCAAAGACTGCGCCGGCGGCGGCATGCGCCGCGGGCGGTGCGGCATGAGCCGGCGCCTGCGCCAGGCCGCAGTGGTCGGCACCTTGCTGGGGGCGCTGGCAGCGCCGGCCGGGGCCACCGAGCGCGACTGGATCGCGACCTGGCAGGCCAGTCCGCAGCCGCTGTGGGCGGCCGACTTCCCGTTCCCGACCCAGACCCCGTTCAACCTGTGGCGGCAGACCGTGCGCCAGGTGGCGCGGATCAGCCTGGGCGGCGAGTCGGTGCGGGTGGAGCTGTCCAATGCCTACGGCCACGAACCGCTGCGGATCGGCGCCGCGCACCTGGCGCTGGCCGGCGACGGCGCGGCGACCGTGCCCGGCTCGGACCGCGAGCTGCGTTTCGGCGGGCAGCGGGAAGTGACCATTCCGCCCGGCGCGCCTGTGCTCAGCGACCCGGTCGCGCTGCGCGTGCCGGACCTGGCCCGACTCAGCGTCAGCCTGTACCTGCCGCAGCCGACCGCGCCGTCCACCTTCCATTGGGAGGGGCTGCAGAGCGCCTGGCTGGCCGCCGGCGAACGCACCGCGGACGCGACGCTGGGCGACGCCGCACCGCTGCCGGTGCGGCTGTTCGTCAGCGGCATCCAGGTGCGCCGCGCCGACGCCGCCGGTGCGGTGGTGGCGCTGGGCGATTCGATCACCGATGGCGCCGCGTCCACCCCGGGCCGCGACCGGCGCTGGCCGGACCAGTTGGCCACGCGGCTGGCGCCGCAGCGCGTGGCGGTGCTCAACGCCGGCATCTCCGGCGGCCGTGTGCTGCGCGACCGCATGGGCAGCAACGCGCTGGCGCGGCTGGACCGCGACGTGCTGGCGCAACCCGGCGTGCGCACGCTGGTGCTGCTGATCGGCATCAACGACATCAGCTGGCATGCCACGCCGTTCGCGCCGGACGATGCGCCGGTATCCGCGCAGGAGTTGATCGCCGGCTATCGCCAGCTGCTGCAGCGTGCGCAGGCGCGTGGTCTGCGCGTGATCGGCGCCACGCTGCCCCCGTTCGAGGGGGCATTGCCGGACACGCCGATCCGCGGCTACTACAGCGCGGACAAGGAACGCGTGCGCCAGCAGGTCAATGCGTGGATACGCGGCGGCAACGGTTTCGATGCGATGATCGATTTCGACGCCCTGCTCCGCGACCCCGCGCACCCCACCCGCATGCTGCCCGCGTTCGATTCCGGCGATCACCTGCACCCCGGCGATGCCGGCTATGCCGCCATGGCCGAGGCCGCCGCGCGCGTGCTCGGCAGCAACGCCGACACGCACGCCGCCTCCGCTTCAGCGCGCTGATCGCGCATCCCTTCCGCTCCCCCGCAAAGGAATCTCCACCATGGAATACCGTCATCTCGGCGCCTCCGGCTTCAAGGTCCCCGTGCTCAGCTTCGGCACCGGCACCTTCGCCGGTTCGAACGCGTTCTTCGCCGCCTGGGGCAATTCGGACGTGGACCAGGCGCGGCGCCTGATCGACATCTGCCTGGAGGCCGGGGTCAACCTGTTCGACAGCGCCGACGTCTATTCCGGCGGCGCCGCCGAATCGGTGCTGGGCGCGGCGATCAAGGGCCGCCGCGACCAGGTGCTGATCTCGACCAAGGCCACCTTCCGCTTCGATCCCGACGACCCGAACAGCGTCGGCTCCTCGCGCTTCCACCTGGTGCGTGCGGTCGAGGCCGCGCTGAAGCGGCTGGACACCGACTATATCGATCTGTTCCAGTTGCACGGCTTCGACGCGAAGACGCCGGTGGAGGAAACCCTGTCCACACTCGACGACCTGGTCCGCGCCGGCAAGATCCGCTACCTGGGCGTGTCCAACTTCTCCGGCTGGCACCTGATGAAGTCGCTGGCGGTGGCCGACCGCTACGGCTGGTCGCGCTATGTCGCGCACCAGGCCTACTACTCGCTGATCGGGCGCGACTACGAGGAGGAGCTGATGCCGCTGGGCCTGGACCAGGGCGTCGGCGCGGTGGTGTGGAGCCCGCTGGGCTGGGGCCGGCTGACCGGCAAGATCCGCCGCGGCCAGCCGCTGCCGGACAGCAGCCGCCTGCACGACAAGCAGGTCACCGAAGCCGGCCCGCCGGTGGAGGAGGAACGCCTGTACCGGGTGATCGACGCGCTCGAGGCGATCGCCGCCGAGACCGGCAAGAGCGTGCCGCAGATCGCGCTGAACTGGTTGCTGCAGCGGCCGACGGTGAGCAGCGTCATCATCGGCGCGCGCAACGAGGAACAGTTGCGGCAGAACCTGGGCGCGGTCGGCTGGAACCTCGACCCGGCGCAGGTGCAGCGGCTGGATGCGGCCAGCGCGGTGGTGCCGCCGTATCCGTACTGGCACCAGCGCAACTTCGCCGAGCGCAATCCGCGCCCGGTCTGATCCGCGCGCGCAGCGCGCGCCGACCGCCACGCATTCCGATCACCGCTTGCCCACTCCTGGAGACATCATGAAAGCCGTCGCCCTGACCCGTTACCTGCCGATCGACGATCCGCAGTCGCTGTTCGATGCCGACCTGCCCACGCCCCCCGCCCCCACCGGCTTCGACCTGCTGGTGCGGGTGGAGGCGGTGTCGGTCAATCCGGTCGACACCAAGGTGCGCGCGCCCAAGCCGCAGGTGGAAGCGCAGCCCAGGGTGCTGGGCTACGACGCTGCCGGCGTGGTCGAGGCGGTCGGCGCCGACGTCGAGGGATTCGAACCCGGCGACGAGGTCTACTACGCCGGCGACATCACCCGCGCCGGCAGCAACGCGCAATACCAGCTGGTGGATGCGCGCATCGTCGCGCGCAAGCCGACGACGCTGGATTTCGCGCAGGCCGCGGCGCTGCCGCTGACCACGCTGACCGCATGGGAACTGCTGTTCCAGCGCATGCCGTTCGACTTCGACGACGAGCGCAACCGCGGCCGCCGCCTGCTGGTGATCGGCGGCGCCGGCGGGGTCGGGTCGATCGCGATCCAGCTGGCGCGGCATGCCGGCTTCGAGGTCATCGCCACCGCTTCGCGCCAGCAGACCCGCGACTGGTGCCTGCGACTGGGCGCGCAGCACGTGATCGACCATCGCCAGCCGCTGGCGCCGCAATTGCAGGCGCTGGGCATCGCGCAGGTGGATGCGGCGCTGAACCTGGCCGACACCGATCGCTACTGGGACGCGCTCGGCGAACTGGTCGCGCCGCAGGGCCATGTCGGCCTGATCGTGGAACCGGCCGGCGCGCTGCACATCGGCGATCCGTACAAGGCCAAGTGCATCGGCATCCACTGGGAAATGATGTTCGCGCGGGCGCGCTTCAAGACCGCCGACATGATCGAGCAGCACCGGATCCTGGCGCGCACCGCCAGCCTGGTCGACGCCGGCGCGTTGCGCACCACGCTGACCGAGACGCTGGCGCCGATCGACGCGGCCAATCTGCGCGAAGCGCACCGGCGGCTGGAGTCGGGCAGCACCATCGGCAAGCTGGCGCTGGCCGGCTGGAGCTGACGCGCGAGGCCGACGTGCAGACGCTGATGCAGCGTCCGCACGGCGCGCCGACCGTGGACGCAGGCGCGCACGCCGCCGCGATCGGCGGCGGCGATGGCTGGCGTCGGCGCGACGTCCGCGCCAGCCGTTCGGAAAAAAAACGATGATGAATCCGCGCAGGTCACAACCGGGCGATCGCAGCGCGGCGTTCGTGCGCGCGCCGCCGCTGCACCTGGGCACGGCCGCGGACCGCGACCGCGCCGGCGCTCATTCGACCGACACGGTGCCCGAGCGCGGGTAGACGCGGTAGATGCGGTTGTTGCTGTTGGAGCGGATGCGGATCTCGTCCCCGGCCACGCCGTCGAGATTGGCGTAGCCGAGCAGCGTCCACGAACTGCCGAAGCTGCCGGCGCCGTTGATGGTCTGCAGGGTGCCGCTGGCCGGGCGCAGGATCAGCAGGTTGCCGCTGCCGCCCTGCGCCATCGCCACATCGTTGCCGGCCACGCCATCCAGGTCGCGCACGCCATTTTCCAGGGTCGCGTACTGGCTGCCGATCCAGTAGCTGTTCAATGCGCCCGACCTCAGCGAATAGATCTTCACTTCGCTGGGCAGCGCGAGCAGCAGCTCGGCGCCGGCGACGCCATTCATGTCGCTGGCGCAGTTGGCGATGTCGGCGCAGATCTTCCAGTTGCTGCCGTTGCTGACCCAGGTCGTGCGCAGCCCCGCATTGCGGCCGTAGACCACCAGGTTGCTGCCGGCTTCCAGCGGAATCTCGGCGCCGGCCAGGCCGTCCATGTCGGCGACGGCGCCGGCGACGACGCGCGAGGCGGTGCCGATGTAGTGGTCGGTGATGCTGCCGTTCCTGGGAGTGACGATGCGCAGCAAGGTCGGCGTGGTGATCGCGATCTCGTTGCCGGCGATGGCGTCCACGTCGGCGAATGCGCCGATGTCCCAGGCGGTGGTGCCGATGTAGATGGCGGCCGTGGTGCGCGCGTAGTGCTTGACGATGGTGAGCTGGTTGCCCTGCTTGAGCACCACCTCCGCCCCGGGCGATCCGTCCACGTCGATGATCGAGGCCAGCGTCCAGGGGGTGTTGCTCAGCGGATAGCGGGTGGCGGCGCTGCCGCTGACGACGTTGATTTCGCTGTAGCCGTTGCAGACGGCTTCCAGGCTGCCGTTGCCGTCCAGATCGACGGCCTGGATCAGTTCCCCGTAATAGGCGGTGGACGTGCTGCACGACTGTGCGAAGACCTGGGAAGGCGCGGCCGCGGCGGCGGCCATGCACAGCGCGAAGCCTGTGTTCCGGATCGGATGGCGCATGGGAAACTCCTTTTAGGGGACAGGCTGGCGACGGTCCGGGGCCTGCCGCATCCGGACCACCGACGATGACGAATGGCGATGGACTCCCCCCCCGTCGCCGCTGGACAAAACCCGATTTTGGGATTGCCGTCCTGCTGCCTGGCGTCCGCCCCGCGCGCGGTTGCGCCGCTCCGCCGGCGGCCGGTCCGCGCGCGCCCTCTTGCCGTGGCGCGGGATTCGGGGCACCCTGCGCGCTTCCGTACGCCAGCGTATCCAAGCCATGTCGCCCGCCTCCGGCCAGCCCGACCCGTCCCCTGCCGCCTATCCGCACCTGTTCGCCCCGCTCGACCTGGGCTTCACCCAGCTGCGCAACCGGGTGCTGATGGGCTCGATGCACACCGGCCTGGAGGATCGCGCGCGCGACTTCCCCAAGCTGGCCGCGTATTTCGCCGAGCGCGCCGCCGGCGGCGCCGGGCTGATCGTCACCGGCGGCTTCGCGCCGAACGTGGTCGGCTGGCTGAAGCCGTTCGGCGGCAAGCTGTCGTGGCCGTGGGAAGTGCGCCCGCACCGGCAGGTGACCCGCGCGGTGCACGCGCACGGCGCCAAGATCTGCCTGCAGCTGCTGCATGCCGGGCGCTACGCCTACCACCCGCTGTCGGTGGCGCCGTCGAAGCTGAAGGCGCCGATCAACCCGTTCACCCCGCGTGCGCTGTCCGCACGCGGGGTCGAGCGCCAGATCGACGCCTATGCGCGCGCCGCGCGGCTGGCGCGCGAGGCCGGCTACGACGGCGTGGAAGTGATGGGTTCGGAAGGCTACCTGATCAACGAGTTCGTGGCCCCGCGCAGCAATCGCCGCGACGACGCCTGGGGCGGCGACGCGCGCAAGCGCATGCGCTTCGCGGTGGAGATCGTGCGCCGCATCCGCGAGGCCTGCGGGGCGGATTTCATCATCGTCTACCGGCTGTCGCTGGTGGACCTGGTCGAGGACGGCAGCGACTGGCAGGAGATCGTGGCGCAGGCGCAAGCGATCGAGGCCGCCGGCGCGACGCTGATCAACTCCGGCATCGGCTGGCACGAGGCGCGGGTGCCGACCATCGCCACCTCGGTACCGCGCGCCGCCTTCGCCGGCGTCACCGCCAAGCTCAAGCCGCACGTGCGGGTGCCGCTGATCGCCACCAACCGCATCAACATGCCCGACGTGGCCGAGCGCATCCTCGCCGACGGCGGCGCCGACATGGTGTCGCTGGCGCGGCCGCTACTGGCCGATCCGCAATGGCCGAACAAGGCGCGGCGTGGCCAGGCGCATGCGATCAACACCTGCATCGCCTGCAACCAGGCGTGCCTGGACCACGTGTTCGAGAACAAGACCGCCAGTTGCCTGGTCAATCCGCGCGCGGCCGCGGAGACCGAACTGAACTACCTGCCCACCGCGGCGCCCAGGCGCATCGCCGTGGTCGGCGCCGGCCCGGCCGGACTGGCCTGCGCCACGGTGGCCGCCGAACGAGGCCACCGCGTGACCCTGTTCGACAGCGCCGCGGAGATCGGCGGCCAGTTCAACGTGGCCAAGCGCATTCCGGGCAAGGAGGAATTCCACGAGACGCTGCGCTATTTCCGCTACCAGCTCGAGGCCACCGGCGTGGACCTGCGTCTGCAGACCACCGCCGATGCGGCGCTGCTGGCCGATTTCGACGACGTGGTGCTGGCCACCGGCATCGTGCCGCGCGCGGTGGCGTTCCCCGGCGCCGACCATCCCAACGTGGTCAGCTATCTGGACGTGTTGCAGGGCCGGGTGCAGGCCGCGGACAAGGTCGCGATCATCGGCGCCGGCGGCATCGGCTTCGACGTCGGCGAGTTCCTGGTGCATGCCGGCGTCTCGACCGCGCTGGATCCGGCGCGCTGGATGGCCGAATGGGGCGTGGATCCGCAGTTCGAAGCGCGCGGCGCGTTGCGCAAGCCGCAGCCGGAAGCACCGGCACGCAAGGTGTGGCTGTTGCAGCGCAGTGCCGGCCGCCCCGGCGCGCGCCTGGGCAAGACCACCGGCTGGATACACCGCGCCACGTTGAAGGCCAAGGGCGTGACCATGCTCGGCGGGGTCGAATACCTGGGCATGGACGATGCCGGCCTGCGCATCCGCGTGGACGGCGCCGAACAGCTGTTGCCGGTGGGCACCGTGGTGGTCTGCGCCGGCCAGGAGCCGCGCCGCGACCTGCACGACGCGCTGCAGGCCGCCGGCCGCAAGCCGCACCTGATCGGCGGCGCCGACGTCGCCGCGGAGCTGGACGCCAAGCGCGCCATCGCCCAGGGCAGCCGCCTGGCGGCCATGCTCTGAGCGAACGCTGCGCCCGGGCCTGGGCGCGGCTGCTTCTCCCGTCGAGGAAGTAGCCACGCAGGGCGCGAGAAGGGATGGCGAAGCCGCGTGCATGCCTAGCGATGCCTTGCGCCGTACCCTCACCCCAACCCCTCTCCCGGTGGGAGAGGGGCTTTTGGCTGCCGCGTGCCGTGTCCGTATCGCAATGCTGGCTGCCCATGTCCCCTCTTCTCCATTCCGGACCATGGCCCACTTTTCAGGGGGGAAGGTGGCCCGCGGAGCGGGATGAGAGGACGTGCGAAGCCACGTGCATGTCCAGCGATGCTTCGGACCGTACCCTCACCCCAACCCCTCTCCCGGTGGGAGAGGGACTTTTGGCTGCCGCGTGCCGTGTCCGTATCGCAATGCCGGCCGCCCATGTCCCCTCTTCTCCATTCCGGACCATGGCCCCCCTTTTCAGGGGGAAAGGGGGCCCGCAGAGGGGGATGAGAGGACGTGCGAAGCCACGTGCATGTCCAGCGATGCTTCGGACCGTACCCTCCCCCCCCCGGTGGGAGAAGGCTAAGCGCGCCTCTGCAATGCGATGGCATATTTCTCCGCTTTGTCGCGTTGCTCAGGTATATCGACGCGATGAGTCCGCCCCCGTCCCGGCCCGCCCCGCTCGACCGCGCTTCGCCGCCGGCGCCGCTGCCGTTGTCCATGGCCGGCCTGCAGGCCTACGCGCTGGCGCATTTCGGCAAGAGCCTGCTGTGGTACGCCGGCGAACTGCTGCTGATCTATTCGCTGACCGAGCACGCCGGGCTGGGTGCGGCGACGGCCGGGCTGGTGCTGGCGCTGGGCCTGCTGATCAGCGCGGCAATCGGCCTCGGTGCCGGTTGGAGCTTGCGCCGACACCTGCGCAACGTCGCCGACAGTGCGCGCCTGCAATCGCTGGGCCTGAGCGCAGCGGCACTGGCGCTGCTGCTGGTGTTCGCCGCGCCGTTGCTGCCGGCCTCGCTGCGGCTGGGGTATGTGCTGGTGGTCAGCCTGCAGTTCCGCATCGCCTACGCCGTCTGCGACGTGGCCCAGAACACCTTGCTGAGCCTGGCGCGTTGGCCGTGGCGCGGCCACGACGGCGCCAGCGCGTTGCGTCTGGCCGGCAGCGGCATCGCCGCACTGCTGATCAGCGTGGTGGTCGGCGCGGTGCTGGCGCGCGGTGACGGCGGCGCGGCCTTCGCGCTGCAGGCCAGCATGCTGTTGGCCACCGTGGCAGTGCTGTGCGCGTGGCGCCTGCGGCACGTGTTGCAGCGTGGCGTCGCGTCGCATCCGGCCGCCATTCCCGATGCGCCTGCGCGCACCGAACCGGCGCCGTGCTGGCGCGCGATCCCATGGCAGCCGCTGCTGCTGATCGCCGCGGTCTCGCTGACCTTGCCCGCCTTCACCAAGCTGGCGCCGTACGTGGCCGCCTACGGCCTGCTGTCGCCGGGCTGGGGCAGTGCCGTGCTGATCGCCTATGCGCTGGGTTCGGTGCTGGTGCAACCGCTGGCGGCACGGCTGGGCCGACGGCATCCGCCGCAGCAACGGCTGGCCCGGCTCGGCGTGGCGCTGTTGCTGAGCGCGCCGCTGTTCGCGCTGGCGTTGCCGGCACAGCCGCAGCTGAGCCTGCTGGCGGCAGCGTGGATCGGCGCGATCGGCGGCAGCGCCGGCCAGTTGGTCTGGGCCTGGCATGCGCAGTTGACCGCCAGGCGCGCGGTCGCCCAGCACGCGCTGTGTTTCGCCGCGCTGGTCGCCAGCGCGCAGGTGGCGCTGGCCGCCGGCATCGCCGTGATCGGTCTGCTGTTGAGCGTGGTGGACTACCACGACGCCCATTGCCAGTTGCTGCGCTGGGCGATGGCCGCCGGTCCGCTGGCCTGCGGCGCGCTGTGCCTGCTGCTGGCGCTGCTGTCCGCGCGCCGCCCGCTCAGGCGAAGAAAGCTCGCTGCAATGGCATGAGCGCCGCGCCCAGGGTCACCGCGTCGCCGACGGTACCCGCGATGCGCAGTTCCGGCAGTGGCGGCGCCAGTCCATGCCGGTTGGGTGCGCGCGGGATGCGGATGCGTTCGATCAGGCGCGCGCCGATCGGCGCCGGCAGGCGTCCGCCGATGACGATCGCCTGCGGATCCAGGGTGTAGGCCAGGTAGGCGCACAGCTGCGAGAACGGCGCTTCGGCCAACTCCAGCCAGGCGTCCACGCCCGGGCTGTGCGGGCCGATGTCGCCCAGCATCTGCTCGACGCCGGCATAGTCCTGGCCCGCCGCGCGGACCAGCGCCAGCAATGCGTCCAGGTTCGGATAGGCCATGCCGGCGACGGTCCAGATGCCGCCGAACTCGCCGGCGTTGCCGCGATGGCCGCGGAACAGCCGGCCATCGGCAATGATGCCGCCGCCGAAGCCGTTGGTCAGGTGCAGGTAGGCGAAATCGCGGCAATCGCGGCCGACCCCGTACAGGCTCTCGGCCACCGCCGCCGCCGCGCCGTCGTTCTCCACGGTGACCGCGCAGCCCAGCGCGTCCTCCAGGATCGGACCCAGCTCAACCTGGGTCCAGTCCTCCAGCGCCGGTGGCGCGGCCATCTGCTGGCCCTGTCCGGTGAAGAAGGCCGAGATCGCCATGCCCGCGCCGACCACCCGCGCCGGATCCACGCCGGTTTCGGCGAGCAGTTCCTCGCGGAACCGCAGCAGCTGCGCCAGCACCGGCGCGCGCCGCATGTCGGCCAGGCCGACACGGCGCTGGCCGCGCACCGCGCCGGCGAAATCGATCAGGGCCAGCGCCACCACGTCGCCCATCAGGCCGATGCCGAACGCATAGGCGTAGTCCGGCGCCAGGCGCACATCGACGCTGGGGTTGCCGCGGCCCTCGGCGGTGCGGGCGCCGAGCTGCACCATCTTGTCCTGCACGAAGCCCTGCAGCAGGCGTGCAACCGTGGGCTGCGACAGGCCCAGGTCGCGACTCAGCGCCGCCTGGGTCTGCACCCCGGCCTTGAACACACGGTCGAGCAACTGGCGGCCGCCGGCGCTGACGCGCGGCGGGAAATCGGCATGGAGCATGGGACGACGCGGACCCCGCAATGGATGTGGCGCAACGCTAGCATGTGGACACATAAGTTTCATACATGGTAAATAGTATTAACCCCACATACTTTTAATGGGGAGTTCCATGCGTACCAACCATCCACACCTGAGCCTGCTCGCGCTGGCGCTGTCCTCCGTTCTCGCCGCCGGCGCCCATGCCCAGAAGCCGCCGCAGGCGCCCGCCGCCGACGCCACCACCACGCTGGATCAGATCGTCGTCACCGGCACCCCGCAGGGCCAGTCGCAGAAGGACGCACCGTTCGCGATCAGCGTGGTGTCGAAGCAACGCCTGGACCGCGCGGCGCCGAGCAGCAGCGTGGACATGCTGCGCGCCGTGCCCGGCTTCTCGGCCGAACCCTCCGGCGGCCAGGGCGGCGGCCAGAACCTGTACGTGCGCGGCCTGCCTGCCGGCGGCTGGTACTACGTGCAGTACCAGGAAGACGGCATGACCCTGTTCGACGAGCCGCAGGAAAGCTTCTTCAACGTCGATACGCTGTTCGCGCTGGACATGATGACCGAGCGCCTGGAAGTGGTGCGCGGCGGCACCTCGCCGCTGTTCGCGACCAATGCGCCGGGCGGCACGGTCAACGCCATCACCCGCCACGGCACCGCCACTCCCGAGGGCGCGGTGCGCATGAGCGTCGGCAGCGACGGCCTGCGCCGCGAGGACGCCTACAGCGCCGGCCCGCTGAGCGAGAACGTGCTGTACAGCATCGGCGGCTACCACCGCAGCGACGACGGCCTGCGCGAGACCGGCTACACCGCCGACAAGGGCGGCCAGGTGCGCGGCAACCTGACCTTCCTGATGGGCGACGCGATCCTCGACGTGGACGCCAAGTACCTCGACGACCGCACCGCGTTCTACAACCCGATCCCGCTGGACGATCCGCGCAATCCGTCGCGGTCGCTGTCCGCGCTGCTCGACCCGCTGGACGGCACCCTGCTGTCCAACGACCTGCGCCGGACCACGGTGCCGACCTTCGACGGCAACCGCATCCTGTCCCGCAACCTGGATCTGGCCGACGGCATCCACAACAAGGTCAAGCAACTCGGCACCCACCTGGAGTGGAACCTGGACGACGGCCTGACCCTGAACAACCGCATGCGCTTCGTCGATGCCGAGGTGGACTACACCGCGCTGTTCTCCGGCGCCGCGCCGTCCGATGCCGCCGCGTATCTGTCCACCCAGCTCGGCCGCGCGCGCACCGGCTTCGGCAACCGCGTGGCCCGCGTCGGCTACGTCACCAGCCGCGACGGCGCCGCCTACGACCCGGCCAGTGCCGACGGCCTGGTGCTGGAAAGCGGCCTGTGGAACGCGCGCACCCACCTGCGCACGCTGTCCGACGATCTGCGCCTGAGCAAGGCGTTCGGCGCATCGGCGCTCGGCCAGCACACGCTCACCGCCGGCGTGAACGTGCAGCACTTCGAATACGCCCAGGACCGCCTGCAGAACACCGTGCTGACCACGCTGCAGAACAATGCGCAGCGCCTGGACGTGCTGGCCTACGACGCGGCCGGCAACGTGGTCGGCGCGGTCACCCAGAACGGCTTCGTGCGCTACGGCAACGGCGTCACCCGCGGCTTCGCCAACGGCACCTACCTGTCGCCGTACCTGTGGGACTCGGTCCGCTTCGGCCGCCTCGGCGTGGATGCCGGCGTGCGCTACACCCGCTACAGCGCCGACGGCGGCGTGTACGCCAACACCACGCGCAACCTGGGCGACCCCACCACCCTGGCCGACGACGGCGTCGGCGGCCTCAGCGGCGCGTTCAGCGCCCGCGACGATCGCCGCCATGCCACGCAGTGGACGCTCGGCGCCGAGTTCGCGCTGACCCCGCAGCTGCAGACCTTCGCCCGCTACACCAAATCGCAGCGCTTGCCGCGGCTGCAGAACGTGTACCAGACCCAGAACGCGGCGGTCACCGACATCGACCAGGCCGAGGCCGGGCTGCGCGGCGCGTTCGGCGATACCTTCTCGTTCTCCACCGTGGGTTTCTGGAGCCGCTTCAACGCGCTGTCGATCAGCGCGATCGTGCTCAACGACGCCGGTGCGGTGCAGACCCTGGCGCTGGTCGGGCAGACCCGGACCTTCGGCCTGGAATCGGAGTTCACCTGGCGCCCGTCGGCGTACTTCGGCATGACCGGCTCGGTGACGCTGCAGGATCCGCAGACCCGCAGCCTGAGCAATGCCACCACCGGCGCCAGCTACGGCGACCTGGACGGCAAGCAGATCTCGCGCATCCCCAAGTTCATCGCCTCGCTGAGCCCGACCCTGTACTTCGACATCGCCGGGCGCCCGCTCGAACTCTCGGCCACCGCCTACCGCATGGGCCAGCGCTACGTCGACTACACCAACGCCACCGCGCTGCCGGCCTACACCACCTACGACCTGGGCGTGTTCGCCCGCCTCAGCGACAACCTGGAGCTGCAACTGCATGCGGCCAACGTCGACAACAGCATCGGCCTGACCGAAGGCAACGCGCGGGTGGACACGCTGTCCGGGCAAGGCACAGCCGAAGCGATCTACGCGCGGCCGATCTTCGGCCGCAACTACAACGCGTCGCTGACCTGGAGGTGGTGAGCATGTGCTGGCGGAAACTGCTGATGGGTGCGGCGATCTGCCTGCCGTGGATGGCGTCTGCGGCAGCGGCGCAGGCCCTGCCGGAACGCCTGCGCGACCCGCACGGCGATGCGCTGGTGGTATCGCATCGCGCATGCTGGAAGCTCGCCTCGGAGAACACGCTCGACGGCATCGCCGCATGCATCGCGCATGGCGTGGACATGGTCGAGGTCGATGTGCGCACCAGCCGCGACGGGACGCTGGTGCTGATGCACGACGAGCGCGTGGACCGCACCACCGACGGGCATGGCGCAGTGGCCGACCTCGACGCTGCGCAGATCGCCGCGCTGCGCGTGCGCAGCCAGGGTGGCGGCCGCGCCAGCACGCTCACCGGCCGGCACCCGCCGACGCTGGCGCAGGCACTGGCAACGGCGCGCGGCCGGGTTCTGGTGAACCTGGACGTCAAGGCCGCATCGCTCGACCGGATCATGGACGTGGTCGAGGCGGCCGGAGCGCAGCGCGACGTGCTGCTGAACGTCCCGCTGGACGTTCCGCAGGCGGCGCTGCAACGCGCGCGCAACGCCGACATCGCGGTGCAGGCGCTGTACCTGCAGCGCGAATCGGCGCTGCCGCCGGAGCAGGCGCTGCGCAGCGCCGCGGCGCTGCGGCCGACGGCGGTGCAATTGATGTTCGACGACCCCGCGGTGCTGGACATGGCGCAACGCACGCTGGGCCGGACCACCCGCCTGTTCGTCAACACCATGACCAACGACATCGCCAGCGGCACGCCGATGCGGCTGTCGGCGAACTACACCGACGCGCGTGCGCTGCAAGCCCCCCGGCAGGTCTGGGGCGAACTGCGTAGGCGCGGGGTGAGCCTGATCCAGACCGACGAACCGTTGTCGCTGCTGCGCTATCTGCAGCGGCACCGGCGATCGGACGGTACCGACTAGCGCCCCTCCATTGCGGCATCCGCCCCGGAGTTGCCCGGCCTGCTGCAGGCCGGGCCTGCGCTCGGCCATGCGCCGCAATTTCGCAGGCGCTCCGCCGGCGTTTCCGGTCACGTTCCTGCACGAGGCTTGAACTGCCCCCGAAAAATGCATCAACCCTGGTCCAGGTATCGGCGACACAAGAACCATCGGATTTTCAGCGCAACAACCCGAAGTACACCCCAACCCACCTGCAGGAGAGAATCGATGAAAGCATTCGCATCGTCATGGAAAACCAATGCGCTGGCGGCCGCTTGCGCCGTCCTGGCCACGCTGTCGGGCGCAGCGTCGGCCGCCAACAATTGGAACCCGCAGCACATCCTCAGCGCGTTCAAGAATCCGTACCACACGATCACCTCGCCCAGCAACACCACGATCGTCGGCACCATCGCCCACCGCGGCGTGGTGAGCAGCGGGTGCCCGGAAAATTCGTCGTGCTCGATCCTGGCGACCTATAACGCGAACGTCGAAGCGATCGAACTGGATGTCAAACAATCCGACACCGGGCAGCCATGGCTGTTCCATGACCAGAACGTCGGCCGTTTGATCGATCACAGCCCCGCTTTCAACATCTTCCAGGATGCGACGAACCCCGCCGGCTGGAATCCGGACGTCCGCTCGCTGGACGACCAGGCACTCACCAGCACCTACTTCCTGCGCGACAAGAATTTCAACAGGACCGGCTACCATCCGGTCTCGCTGTCGCGCGCGCTCGACCTCATCAAATCTTCCGCGAACCATATGGTGGTCGTCCTCGACATCAAGACCCTGGACGCGGTGTCGCGCGCCGCCGACATGGCCAAGGCCCGCGGCATGCAGAATCAGGTCGTGCTGAAGTTCAGCGCTTCGTTGCTTCCGAACAATCCGGGCAGCATCGTCAACTACACCAAGGGCGTCGCCTTCGTTCCGACCATCTACGCCGGCGACATGGACAAGATCGTCGACAGCGGCTACGTCGGCTCGTGCTCCAAACTCCTCGGCAGCTACCTTTGCCGGGTCGAGTCGTGGATCACCGACGCGACCAAGGTCAGCAACTACGCCTGGGTGGAGATCGGCAACAAGGCGGCGCAGCCCGGCGATCCGACCTATCAGCTGGTCAGCACCCTGAAAGGACAGAAAGCGGCCATGGGAGCGTTCACGCCGGTGAAGGAATACCGGCTCAATGCCAGCGATGGTGCGCATTACGTGCGCAGCAACGGCACCTGCTGCGCCAAGCTCAGCGACTACCTGACCAAGACCAAGCACTTCGGCAACGAAACGGTGGATCTGCGCGAGCGGATCGATCCGCAGCTTTCCAATGGTTTCACCACCATCATCAGCGACGACGCCGCTGCGGTGAACACTGAAACGTCGAGCTTCGGCCTTCGCCATACGGCTTTCTACAACTGATCTCCGACAGCAATGCCGGCCGGGGAGGCGACTCCCCGGCCCGGCTGCCTGCCGTCTGGCAACGCATGCGCCTACGCGCCAAGGATCTATCGAATGCGCTCTATCGCCCTTCCCCGCTATCTGGTTCTCGCCCCGGTCGTCGGCATTGCCTGTTGGCTGATGCTTGGAGGCGCCTCCGCGCTGCAGCCATCGAGCCGGATTTCGTCTGCAACGCCGTCCGCGGCCCAGCCGCCGGCGCACGCCGACGCGGCACGTCCGGCAGCGGCCATCGCCGCCGCACCCGAGCCACCGTCGGCCAAGGCGGTGCTGGACCTGGCAGTGTCGCTGCCGGCCGACTTCCAGGCCGAGGTCCTGCTGCGCATGGCCGACGCCAAGGACCTGCCCACCGCTCCGGGGAGCAAGGGCCAGTCCGCCACAGCCGTCGACCTGGCGTTGCATGCGTACGAGCTCGCCGGGCGGAGCATGCGCCGCCTGCCCGGCCTGGGCAACGTCGGCTATGTCGACGAAGAAAACGAGGACGAATTGCGCAATGCGCACACCGCCGGTCTCGACCAGCTCTCGTTGCAGACGCGGTCGATCCGGTTGGTCGCCGCGCACGCGCCGGAGCGTGTCGGCAGCTTGCTCGCGTCCCTGCCTGCGCCCGCCAAGACTGCCTGCGGTGCCGACTACGTGGACGACCCGAGCGCCACCTACGAATTGACCGCGGCCTTGCTGCCGCAGGATCCCGAACAGCGCGCGAATGCGCTGCGCCAACGGATCGATCTGGCGCAGCGCGAGACCGACGTCAAACCGGCGCTGAAAATGATCCTGGCGCTGCCCACGCTCGGCGACGCCGCCGAGGCCCAGATCGGCGAGAGCCTGATCCGGCTGTTCGCGCGCGTCCGCGGCGACGATGCAGGCTTCACCGCCACCGAATTGAGCGTGGCCTCGGACATCCAGCTGCTGCTGCAACGCCTGGACGGCACGCCGCCGATACGCGATCGGCTCCACGACGCCTACAGGGGCTACGTCCAAGCCCATCTCGCCCAGCCGCGTTGTCCGGCGAGCCTGCTCGGCAACCATTGGCTGCTCGAACAGCGCTTCGTCGCCGAGATCCCCGGCGATCAGATCCGGGAGCCCGCGCCGTCCGCGGCCGCATCCTCGCCGGGCAACGACGCGGCGGTCTCGCTGATCCGCCAGGCCGGCTTCAATATCCGCACTCAATTGCTCGAGCATGCGGACCGGAATCCGGCAACCGACGCGGCGCTGGCCGCGGCATCGAACGAATTCCTCGAGCAGATCGGTACCGGTCCGCTGGGCGCTGCCGCGGCCTCCGACAGCAGCGGCCGCATCCAGCGCGCGCAACTTCTGGAAATGCTGCGCTATCTCGAATACGCGCCTGCAGGCGCGGCGCGCGATCGAGGTTTCGACATCGTCTACCGGTTGCTGTCGGGCCCCTACTACCAACGCGACCACGACACCTGGTTCGGCGACCTGCGCCGGGTCGCAGAGCAGGCCCAGCGATGGCCCGACCGGGCGCTGAGGCTCGACCAGCTCGCCGCTCACCGCGAACCGGTCGTCAAGGTGTATGCGCTGCTCATGCAGCGCGGGCAATTTCCGTAGCGCGCATCCGGCGCGGCGGCGGCCGCCATATCCGCAAAAGCTCTTAGACGCGACTGCTCGAACCGCGCTGCAACACCACCGTCCCGACCGCCGCATGCAATCCGGCTGCGCGCCGGACACTGCGGCAACGGCCGGCAGGCGCGATCCACGCTGCATCCGCGACGCTTCAGCGCATTCCCGCGCCAACGGCCGTCGGTCGGTGATCGTGCCGGGCAAGGCCCGGCCCGGCTCCGCGCAAGGCAAGGGTGCCAGCGGCACCGATGACAGCGGTTCAGTTCCGATTGGGTGAATGCCGCCTATTGTGCGCGCCACTTCACGATTCGCCCATCTTGGCGGATCCGCCGGCCTCCAGATTGCGCCGGCACCCGGGCGGCCCGTGACAGGCCGCCTCCCCATGACGCCAAGCCGCATCGCCTTGCCGCGCCACCCGGCGCAGCCCCGATGACGGCCCATACGGAGCAAGGAGTTATATGAAACTGGCCTGGATACTCTGGCTGTCGCAGCTGTTGCCGCAACCCGCCGCCGATTCGTTGTGTTTGAGCACCACCGTGTACCTGGAAGCGCGCGACCAGACGCTGCGCGGCCAGCAGGCGGTCGCCGAAGTGGCGCTGCGGCGCCTGGACAGCGGCCTGTGGGGCAACTCGATGTGCCAGGTGGTCACCGCGCGCAAGCAGTTCGCGCCCGGGCTGGTGAAACCCGGCACCGAGCTGAAGAACGACGACGCCTGGGCCGATGCGGTCAACGTCGCCTTCGCCGCCGAGCGCAACTGGGCGCTGCCGCAAGGCCAGCGCAAGGAGATCGTGCCCGGCGCCAGCCACTTCGCCGCGCATGCGATCGCCAGCCCGAGCTGGCGCAACGCCTACCAGGTGGCGACGATCGGCGACCACACGTTCTACCGCGTGCAGAAACTGCGGCCGCGCAACGCGTCCTGACCGGGTCGCGGCGCTATCGCCAACTGCACGCAGGGCCGGGTACGCTTCCCGGCCCTTTGTTCGTGCGGAGTCCGCAATGAAACTGTATGCCAAGCCCGGCGCCTGTTCGCTGGCCGATCACATCGTGCTGCGCTGGGCGCAACTGCCGTTCGAACTGGAACTGCTCGACGCCGCATCGATGAAGGCGCCGGCCTATCTCGCCGTCAATCCCGCCGGCGCGGTGCCCGCGCTGCAGGAGGACGACTGGGTGCTGACCCAGAACTCGGCGATCCTCAACTACCTCGCCGATCGCGCACCAGCCGCACAGCTGGCCGGCGACGGCAGCGCGCGCAGCCGCGCCGACGTGCAGCGCTGGCTGGCCTTCGTCAATGCCGACGTGCACCCGGCCTTCCATCCGCTGTTCGGCAGCACGCGCTACCTGGAAGACGCGGCGGTGATCGCGCGCACCCAGGACCATGCGCGCGAGCGCCTGCGCACGCTGTACGCGCGCGTGGACGCGCAACTGGCGACGCAGGCATGGCTCGCCGGCGCGCAGCGTTCGATCGCCGACGCGTATCTGTTCGTCACCCTGCGCTGGGCGCGCGCGCTGAAGATCGAACTCGGCGCGAACCTGCAGCGTTTCTTCGAACGCATGGCGGCCGATCCGCAGGTGCAGGCGGCGCTGCAGGCCGAAGGGCTGAATTGAGTCCGCGCCGCTAGCGCGATGCGTTTCCGCTTTGCCTGCGCGAAAACGAATTTGCAGGAGCGGCTTCAGCCGCGACAGGACTTCCTGATGGATCCTGTCGCGGCTGAAGCCGCTCCTACAACGGCAAAGCACTGCATCTGCCCCATCGCACTCCGCATCGCCATCGCGCGAAATCGGTGCTTGATTGCGACTACTGCGGATCGGCGCCAAGCGTGTCCTGCAGCCAGCGCGCGGCCAGCGCCGGACTCTTGGCCTTGCCGAGCGTGGCGGTGAACTCCGGCAGCAGCGCTTCCAGCGCGGCGGCATCGCTGCAGCGCTCGATCTTCAACTGCATGAAATAGCCCTTCAGTCCCAGGTGCTGGCGCACCGCTTCGCTCATCGCTTCGTAGAGCTGCGAATAGCGCTGCGCCGCTTCGCGCGAGACCGGCGCATCGGCTGGATGCGCCAAGGCGTGGACGGCACCGGCTACCGTCGCCGCCGACGCGGGCGGCGGCGCGCTCGATGCCGATGCCGATGTCGCAGGCGAAGGCGGCGCCGACGGATCGCCGCCGCGGCGGATCAATCCCATCTGCTGCAGCTGCGCCAATGCATCTTCCGGCGCATGCAGGCCGGCGACGATCTGCTGCAACGCGGCGTCGTCCTTTTGCCCGTCCACCACCAGCAGGATCGAGCGCAGTTGCGCCGGCAAGCGGCGCGCGCGGTCCGCGATCTCCTGCCGTCCCGCTTCGGTCTTGGCATAACGCTCGCTCATTCCCCGCCCTCCCCTGGTTGCGCGTCAGCGGCAGCCGGCGCGGTTGCTGCGCGATGCAGGCGCGCGGCGCGGCCTCAGCGTCCCAACACCCGACGGATCTCGTCGAGCGCGCCCGGATCGTCCAGCGTCGACAGGTCGCCGGGATCGCGCTGCTCGGCCAAGGCCTGCAGCGAACGCCGCAGCAACTTGCCCGAACGCGTCTTCGGCAACGCCTGCACAAGGTACACCTGCGCCGGCCGCGCCACCGCGCCGAGCCGCTCGACCACGCATTGCCGCAACTGCTCGGCGACGCCGGCGACGGCATCGGGCGCCGCCTGCGTCTTCAGCGTCGCGAACACCACCGGCACCTGCCCCTTCAGTTCGTCGTGCATGCCGATCACCGCCACTTCCGCCACCTGCGCATGGCTGGCGATGGCCTCTTCGATCTCGCGCGTGCCCAGGCGATGGCCGGCGACGTTGATCACGTCGTCGGTGCGGCCGAGGATGAAGGTATAGCCGTCGTCGTCGCGGATCGCCCAGTCCAGCGAGCTGTACAGCAGTTCCTCGAAATGGCTGAAATAGCTGCGCAGGAACCGCGCATCGTCGTTCCACACCGTGGTCATGCAGCCGGGCGGCAACGGCGGTTCGATCACCAGCACGCCCTTGCGTCCGGCCGGCACCTCGACGCCTTGCGTGTCGACGATCTTCATCTTGTAGCCCAGGTTGGGAAACCCCGGCGAGCCCGGCTTGACCGGCCGCATCTCCAGTCCAGGAAGCAGGGTCAGCGCCGGCCAGCCGGTCTCGGTCTGCCAGTAGTTGTCGATGACCGGCTTGCCCAGCGCCTCGCCGATCCACAGCGCGGTCGGCTCGTCCAGCGGTTCGCCGGCCAGGAACAGGTACTGCAGCGCGCTCAGGTCGTGGTCGCGGATGTGGCTGGCCGGATGTTTCTTCAATACGCGGATCGCGGTCGGCGAGGAGAACATGGTGCGCACCCGGTATTTCTCGCACAGCGCCCACCACACGCCGGGATCCGGATTGACCGGCAACCCCTCGTACAGCAGCGAGGTGCAGCCGGCGATCAGCGGACCGTACACGTTGTACGAATGGCCGACCGCCCAGCCGACATCGGACGTGGAGAACATCACCTGCCCAGGCGCGCAATCGAACACCGTGCGCATCGACAGCGCCAGGGCCACCGCATAGCCGCCGACGTCGCGCTGCACGCCCTTGGGCTTGCCGGTGGTACCGGAGGTATACAGCAGGTAGCTGGGTTCGTTGGATTCCAGCCAGGTCACCGGCACCTGCGCGTCGCCGACCTGCGCGCGCAGATCGGCGTAGTCCACGTCGCGCCCGTCGATGCGCGGCTGTGCCGGATCCAGCCCGCGCGAGACGATCAGCACCTTCGGCGGCGGCGCGCTGGCTTCCGCGCAGGCGGCGTCGATCAGCGGCTTGTACGCAATCACCTTGCCGCCGCGGCTGCCGGCATCGGCGGCGATCAGCAGCTTCGGCGCCGCATCGTCGATGCGCAGCGCCAGGTTGTGCGCGGCGAAGCCGCCGAACACCACCGAGTGCACCGCGCCGATGCGCGCGCAGGCCAGCATCGCGAACACCGCCTCGGCCATGTTCGGCATGTAGATCACCACGCGGTCGCCGCGCTGCACGTGCAGGCGCAGCAGCACCGCGGCGAAGGCGTTGACCTCGGCGTGCAGCTGCGCATAGGTGAATTCGCGGGTCTGCCCGGTCTCGCTGGACACCGCCACCAGCGCCAGCTGCGCGGCGCGCTCGGGCAGGTGCCGATCCACCGCGTTGTGGCACAGGTTGGTCAGCCCGCCGCCGAACCAGCGCCGGAACGGCGGGTCGTCGTACTCCAGGATGGTCTGCGGCGGCCGCTGCCAGTGGATCGCCTTGGCCTGTTCGGCCCAGAACTCTTCGGGCTGCTCGATCGAGCGCCGGTACAGCGTCGCGTAGTCCATGCCGCCCCTCCCAAGGCGATGCACCGCCCCGAGCATAGTCCCTGCGCGGCACGGGCGTCCTTCCGACCTTGGTCGAACGGCGCGGGCGGCCGAACGCCTGAATCAAGCCCCGCCGCGGAGCGGCATTGGCCTGGAGGAATTGTCAGGCGCCTTCATCGACCGAGCGCAGCAATGTCAGGTTCGCGCAGTCCTCCGACTCCAGCACCCGACCAGCGCGTGCCGTGTCGATCATCACCCCTGCGCCGAACTCCGACTGAAACCATTCCCTCGAGGCCGCGTCTTCTTCCGGCGGAAAGTCCCCGGTACTGACCACAAAAAGCACTGTGGACGGGCTCTCGTCGTCGAACCACCTGACCAGGTCGCCGCGGCGGACGGGAATGTCCGTACCGGGATAGCAAGGCGCGGCCATGGCCCGCCCGACTACCGCTTCTGCGCCTCCGCCTTCGCCGCCGCTGCGCGCGGCGGCGCATTCTTCACGTAGCGGTCGAACCATTCCAGCATCTCCGCCACCACGTCCTCGTTGGACTCGCGCGCGGTGTACCAGTGCGGTTCGAACGGCAGCAGCACCAAGCGCGCGGTGCCGCCGTTGCCGCGGATCGCCTGGAACAGCCGCGGCGCCTGGGTGGTCTCGGTGCCCGGGTTGGCGTCGTCCATGCCGTGCACGATCAGCAGCGGTTCGTTGATCTTGTCGGCGTGGAAGAACGCCGAGGCCTGCGCGTACACCTCCGGCGCGGCCCAGAACGAGCGCCGCTCGCTCTGGAAGCCGAATGGGGTCAGGGTCTTGTTGTAGCTGCCGCTGGTGGCCACGCCGGCGCGGAACAGGTCGGTATGCGCCAGCAGGTTGGCCGCCATCAGCGCGCCGTGGCTGTGGCCGGTGACGCCGATCCGATCGCGGTCCACCACGCCCAGCTCCACCGCCTTGTCCACCGCGGCGCTGGCGTTGTCCACCAGTTGCTGCAGATAGGTGTCGTAGGCGGTCTTGGGATCGCCGACGATCGGGAACGCGGTGTCGTCGATGATCGCGTAGCCGGCCAGCAACAACAGTTGATAGGAACTCAGGCGGGTGAAGTCGCGCTCGTTGGCGCCGCTGACCTGGCCGGCCTTGGACGGGTCGGCGTAGTCGAGCGGATAGGCGTACAGGATCGCCGGCACCCGCGTGCCTTCCTTGTAGCCCGGCGGCGTGTACAGGGTGAACGACAGCTCCACGCCGTCCTTGCGCTTGTAGGTCACCAGCCGCTTCTTGATCTGCCGCACCAGCGGGGTCGGGTCGGGGAAGCGGGTCACCGGCGTCAGGCCGGAGGCGACCACCGCCTCGCCCGCCGCGGCGGCCGGCTGCGGCTGGCCCAGCGTACGTAGGTAGACGTTGGGCGGGTCGCTCGGCGACTGCCGCCAGGTCAGCAGGCGGGTGGTGTCGTCGCCGGCGAACCCGGCGAAGGCTTCGTCCACCGTGGCGTCGCTGCGGAACAGGCGCTGGGTCTTGCCGTCGGCCAGTGCGTAGCGGTCCAGGAACGGACGGTCGCCGGTCGGGGTGGCGCCCTGCCCGCTCAGGAACAGCGCGCCGTTGTCCTCGCGCAGCACGTATTCGCCATTGGGCAGGCGACGCAGTTCGGGCATGCCGGGATCGGCGTACAGGTCGTCGGTGGACAGGTCGAACAGCACCCGCCCGGCGCTGCCGGGGCGATCCGCGTCGAGCAGCGTGGTGCGGCGCCAGTGGCGGTTCTCGTCGTACTCGTCCAGCAGCGCCTGCCCGCCCTGGGCGAACCAGCTCAGGCCGGCGTAGCGCTGGGTTACCTTGGCCAGTTCGCGCGGCTTGCCGGTGAACGGCGCCGCCAGGGTCAGCAGCTTGTCGCGCGCCGGCACGCTGGCCTTCCAGTCGCCGCCGTCCAGCGCTTCGGCCCAGACCAGCGTGGCCGGCTGGTTGGCCCGCCAGGCGTACGCACGCGGGCCGGTCGGCACGCCCTGCACCGGCACCCGGTCGGCGACCGGCAGCTTGGCCAGCACGCGCTCGCTGCCATCGGCCAGGTCCAGCACCGCCACGTCGTGGGCGAACCGCGCATAGGTGGTGACGTAGGAATACGGCCGCTGCAGCCGTTCCACGCGCACGTGGCGGCCGTCGGGCGCGCCATCGACCGTGGTGTAGACGGCCGGCGCGCCGACCTTGGCCTGCTTGCCGCTGGCGGCATCGACCTTGAGCAGTTGCGAAGTGGCGTAGTAGGTGAACAGCGCCTCGTCCTCGGGGCTGGACAGCGTGTCGCGCGCCTCGTAGGTGCTGCTCTCGCCCTTGCCCTGGATGGTTTCCTTGACCTCCGGGCCGGGCGGCACCGCCGCCTTGCGCGGCGCCGCGCCCAGGTCCTGCGGCACGGTCTTCAGCAGCAGCGTGTCGCTGCCGCCCAGCCACTGGATCTCGCCGCCCAGCACCGGGTTGAGCTGCACGCCGTCGATGCGGCGCACGCTGCCGGTGGCGACGTCGCCCAGCCACAGTTCGACGCGGTCGGCGGCGGTGTTGTTGAAGGCGAAGCGGCGCCCGTCCGGCGACCACACCGGCAGCGCCGGGCAGGCGCCGGCCGGCAGGGTCACCGCGGTCTGCTTGCCGCTGGCCACGTCGACCAGGCTGAAACCTTCCAGGCAGGCGCGGATGCCGTAACCGTTGGACATGTCGTGGCGGCTGTGGCTGCGCGGCTCCACGCGCACCCCGGCCAGCTTCAGGTACGGCTCGGCGACGCGCGCGATCGGCGGATACTGGGTGCGCTGCACCAGCAGCAGGGTCTTGCCGGTGGGATCCAGCCGCGGCGACGGATTCAGCGGCGCGCGCATCACCCCCAGCAGCGGCTCCGGCGGTTGCCGATAGCCGCCGTCCGCGGCGTTGGCGGCGAGCGGCAACAGGCTGGCGAGCGCCAGCCCTCCGATCCAGCGGTACGCAGCGCGCGTCATGCTATTTCCCCAAATGAATGGCCGAGGAAACCTAGCACACCCGCAAACCGGCGCGCGCGGGTGCAACGTCATGGTCGGCCGAACGGCGAAGACATACCGCAGAGGCTGGCTGTCGCGCGCAGTCGTGGCATGGTGATGCAGCGGCGACCATCGCCGCCGCGCGAGCGTGGCGCCCCCCGACCTGCCTGGGGGCGCGCCAGCCGCCCGTCCGGCGCGGGCCAGCCCGAAAGCTAGGAAGCGGCCTTGCTGGTCTCGGCCACGATCTCGCACTTGGCCTTCTTGCTCTGCTCGCCAGAGCAGTACTTTTTCGCCGCACGCCGCGCCTGCCAGGCGCTACTGCCCTCGGCTGCGTACAGCTTGCCGTCGTCGCCCAGCGCCATCGCCGCATGCGGCTGCTGATGCACGTAGGCGAAGCATGCCGCCTCGCCACCGCAGGCCTGCAACACGGCCTGGCGGGCATCGCCGCGACGCACGCCGCCGCTGACCGCATAGGCTTTCTGCTGGGTACCGTTGTAGCCCAGTGCATTGAATTGCCAATAAACGGCGCGGCCGCCGCTGCCGGCCGAGACGACCACGTCGCAGTGGACGCCCGGCTTGGCGAGCTCGCATTGCCGCAGCGCCGCTTCCGCCGTCGAGGCGTAACCGATGACATCCTCGTCCGAGGCAGCAAAATAGAAGTAGTCGTCGTAGAAGCTCACCACCACGCATGACGGACCGCAGTCGCGCGCGGCGGCGGCCTTGGCTTGGTCGGCATCGCTGTAATTCCATACCGAGCCCATCGCGCGGGTCGCCGGATCCAGCGCGACCGCGCCGGCCAGCCAAGTGCACTGGCTCTGCATCACCGGCTGGTTGTTGTACATGCCGACAACCACGTCCTGGCAGGACTGCCAGGCCTTGGCCGAGCCGGACCACGCCACTCCAGCCGCCAACAACAACAGCAAGCCCCATATCCGTTGATGCATCGTGCGCTCCATGCTCGTTCCAGGCCGCGCAGTCTAGCGCTGTTGTCGCGCGCGCATACCCGCAAAAGAAAAACGCCGGGCGAGCCCGGCGTCTTCCGCACCTCGATCGCAGCGATCAGCCCAGCAGGTGCGCCACGCCGCTGCGCTCTTCTTCCAGCTCGGCCAAGGTCTTGTCGATGTACTTCTGGCTGAAGTCGTCGATCGGCAGGTCCTTGACCAGGGTGTACTCGCCGTTCTCGGTGGTCACCGCGAAGCCGAACATCACCCCTTCCGGGATGCCGTAGGAACCGTCGGACGGCACGCCCATGGTCACCCACTTGCCGTTGCTGCCCAGCACCCAGTCGCGCACGTGGTCGATGGCGGCGTTGGCGGCCGAGGCGGCCGAGGACGAACCGCGCGCTTCGATGATCGCCGCGCCGCGCTTGCCCACGGTCGGGATGAAGGTGCCGGCGTTCCAGTCCTGGTCGTTGATCGCATCGGCGATGGACGCGCCATCGACGGTGGCGAAGCGGTAGTCCGGATACATGGTCGGGCTGTGGTTGCCCCACACCACCAGCTTCTCGATGCCGCCGACCGGCTTGCCCAGCTTGCCGGCCAGCTGGCTCAGCGCGCGGTTGTGGTCCAGGCGCAGCATGGCGGTGAAGTTCTTCGGGTTCAGGTCAGGCGCCGACTTCATCGCGATGTAGGCGTTGGTGTTGGCCGGGTTGCCGACCACCAGCACCTTGACGTTGCGGCTGGCGACCTTGTTCAGCGCCGCGCCCTGCGCGGTGAAGATCTTGGCGTTCTCCAGCAGCAGGTCCTTGCGCTCCATGCCCGGGCCGCGCGGACGCGCGCCGACCAGCAGGGCGACGTCGGCGTCCTTGAACGCCACTTCGGCGTCGTCGGTGCCGACCATGCCGGCCAGCAGCGGGAACGCGCAGTCTTCCAGCTCCATCATCACGCCCTTCAGCGCGGCCTGGGCCTTCTCCATCGGCAGCTCGAGCAGCTGCAGGATCACCGGCTGGTCCTTGCCCAGCATCTCGCCGGAGGCGATACGGAACAGCAGGGCATAGCCGATCTGGCCGGCAGCGCCGGTCACAGCAACACGTACGGGTGTCTTCATGGGGGGTTCCTCTGCTAAAAAAGGGATAAGGGGGTCAGTAGACGCGGTAGCCCAGCGGCTGCAGGTGCGCGTCCAGGGCGGCGGTGTCGTAGCCGTCGATCACGTGCTGGCCGATCACGGTGATCGGCACGCCTTCGCGGCCCAGTGCGGCGGCGGCCAGGCGGCCTTCCTCCTGCTCCACGTCGAGCACGCGGTAGCGGACCTGGGCACGCTCGAAATCGGCCTGTTGCCGGCGGCAATAGCCGCACCAGTCGGCGGCCAGCATGACGATGCCGTCGGCGCCGGTGAGCAGCCGCGGATCGCCGGCCGCCAGCGTCGCCGGCGCCGAGGTCGCCTCCGAACTGCGCCACCACGCGTGCACGCCGCCACCGATTCCGAGCAGCAACATGCACAGCAAAAGGGGACGCATCGTCATCGAGGGTCGGGCGCGGCAATCAACCGGGAAATGTTAGCACGCAGGCCATTTGCGACCGGCCGGCACGGCCGGTCGCGGCGGCACTCAGGCGCTGAGCAGGCGGTTCCACTCGGCGACGCGGTCGGCCTTGGCCGCCAGCACCGCATCGGCGTCGCCTTCGATGGTGATCTTGTTGATCGCATCGCCCTGGGCGACGCTGTCGACCACGTCCAGGCCTTCGATCACCTTGCCGAACACGGTGTGCTTGCCGTCCAGCCACGGGGTGGCGGTGTGGGTGATGAAGAACTGGCTGCCGTTGGTGCTGGGGCCGGCGTTGGCCATCGACAGCACGCCGCGCTCGTGGCGCACGCCGTTGTTGGTCTCGTCCTCGAAGCGGTAGCCCGGGCCGCCGCGGCCGGAACCTTCCGGGCAGCCGCCCTGGATCATGAAGTCGGCGATCACGCGGTGGAAGTTCAGCCCGTCGTAGAAGCCGCGCTTGGCCAGGTTCACGAAGTTGGCCACGGTCAGCGGCGCCTTGTCGGGGTACAGCTCGATCTTGATCGGGCCGCGGGCGGTGTCGAAATGGGCGATCAGGGACATGGGATTCCTTGGAAACGGGGGCGTCATTTGGGGCGCATAGGATACACGGCGGCCCGTTTGGCCCGCTTCCGGCCCCCGATTCCGGGACTGAACGGCCCCGCCCCCCGGCCGCAGAATCCTGAACCGGCAGGCGCGCCGGGATGCAGGTATAATAGGGGGCTTACTCTCCTTCCTTTCTGGCGCCGGTTGGCCCCCTTTCGCATGTCCATCGAAAATCTTCGCAATATCGCCATCGTCGCCCACGTCGACCATGGCAAGACCACCCTCGTCGACTGCCTGCTGAAGCAGTCCGGCACCCTCTCCGAGCGCACGGTGCTGGCCGAGCGCGTGATGGACAGCAACGATCAGGAAAAGGAACGTGGCATCACGATCCTGGCCAAGAACACGGCCATCACCTGGCAGGGCAACCGCATCAACATCGTCGACACCCCCGGACACGCCGACTTCGGCGGCGAAGTGGAGCGCGTGCTGTCGATGGTGGACTCGGTGCTGATCCTGGTCGACGCGATGGACGGGCCGATGCCGCAGACCCGCTTCGTGACCCAGAAGGCGTTCGCGATGGGCTTCAAGCCGATCGTGGTGGTCAACAAGATCGACCGCCCGGGCGCGCGTCCGGACTGGGTCATCGACCAGGTGTTCGACCTGTTCGACAAGCTCGGCGCGACCAACGAGCAGCTCGACTTCCCGATCGTCTACGCCTCGGCGCTGCACGGCTACGCGAGCCTGGACGACAGCGCGCGCGAAGGCGACATGACCCCGCTGTACGAAGCGATCATGAAGCACGTGGCGCCGCCGCAGGTGGACCCGGACGGTCCGTTCCAGATGCGCATCAGCCAGCTGGACTACAACAACTTCGTCGGCCTGATCGGCATCGGCCGCATCCAGCGCGGCAAGGTCAAGAAGAACATGCCGGTCAGCATCGTCGACCGCGAAGGCAAGAAGCGCCAGGGCAAGATCCTGCAGGTGCTCGGCTTCATGGGCCTGGAGCGGGTGGAAGTGGAAGAGGCCGAGGCCGGCGACATCGTCGCCATCTCCGGCGTGGCCGACATGAGCATCTCCGACACCATCTGCGCGCTGGACACCCCCGAAGCGCTGCCGGCGCTGACCGTGGACGAGCCGACCATCTCGATGACCTTCCAGGTCAACAACTCGCCGTTCGCCGGCAGCAAGGAACACAGCGGCGGCAAGTTCATCACCAGCCGCCAGATCCGCGAGCGCCTGGAGCGCGAGACCCTGCACAACGTCGCGTTGAAGGTCGAGGAAGGGTCGGACCCGGACAAGTTCCTGGTCTCCGGCCGCGGCGAGCTGCACCTGTCGGTGCTGATCGAGAACATGCGCCGCGAAGGCTTCGAGCTGGCGGTGTCGCGCCCGGAAGTCATCGTCAAGGAGATCGACGGCAAGCTGATGGAGCCGGTCGAGCAGCTGGTGGTGGACATCGAAGAGCAGCACCAGGGCGGCGTGATGGAGAAGCTGGGCATCCGCAAGGGCCAGCTGAAGAACATGGAGCCGGACGGCAAGGGCCGCGTGCGCCTGGACTACATGATCCCGGCGCGTGGCCTGATCGGCTTCCAGAACGAGTTCCGCACCCTGACCCAGGGTTCGGGCCTGCTGTTCCACGTGTTCGACCACTACGGCCCGAAGGAACAGGGCGCCATCGCCAAGCGCCAGAACGGCGTGATGATCGCCAATGCCGCCGGCGCCACCCCCGCCTATTCGCTTGGGCCGCTGGAAGAGCGCGGCCGCCTGTTCGCCGCCGAAGGCGACAACGTGTACGAAGGCCAGCTGATCGGTATCCACTCCAAGGACAACGATCTGACCGTCAACGCGATCAAGACCAAGCCGCTGACCAACATGCGCGCCTCGGGCAAGGACGATGCGATCAAGCTGACCCCGGCGATCAAGTACACGCTGGAGCAGGCGCTGGACTTCATCGAGGACGACGAGCTGGTCGAAGTCACCCCGAAGGAAATCCGCCTGCGCAAGAAGTTCCTGACCGAAAGCGATCGCAAGCGCGCCGGTCGCGGCGGCTGATCGCCTAACGTCCGTGGCCAGCAAGAAGGCGTACAACCCGGATCCGCATGCGCATCCGGGCCTGCACCTGATCGCACTGCTGGAGGCCGGCAAGGGCCTGCTCGCGGTGCTCGCGGCCACGGGCCTGGAACTGATGGGCCCGCTGCCGCTGCGCGCGGCGGTGGGCCGGCTGATCGTGCGTTTCAGCCTGGACCCCGAGCACGGCGCGCTGCCGTCGCTGCTCACCATGATCAATCCCGGCGCGGTGCACCTGGCCGCCGCCGGCATGCTCGCCTACGGCGTGCTGCACATCGTCGAAGCCTGGGGCCTGTGGCGCGCCAAGGCCTGGGCGTCGATGCTGGGCTGCATCTCCGCGGCCATCTATCTGCCGTTCGACATCTACGCGATCGTGCGCCATCCCGGCTGGGCGTCCTGGGCGGTGCTGGCGATCAATCTCGCCGTGGTCGGCATCCTGGCCCGCGACCTGGTCCGGCGCCGGCGCCGTCCTGCCGTCTGAGCGTTCTGCGGGCCTGGCGTCCGCAGCGGTTTGCCATTCCCCCTGGCGCTGCGTAGCCTCCTGGAGAACGCCTCCCCGGGACCGTGCCGATGCGTCTGCTGCCCGCCCTGCTGCTGTGCGGCGCCCTCGCCGGCTGCCGGCATGGCGCCCTGCCCGATCCCGCCGCGACTTCGCCAGCGCCCGCGTCGGCCGCATTCGTGCATGCCGAGGTCGACATCGCCACGCTACAGGCGCAGATGGCGCGCGGCACGCTCGACAGCGCCGGCCTGACCGCGGCCTACCTGCAACGGATCGACGCACTGGACCGGCAAGGACCGGCGCTGCACGCGATCATCGAGCGCAACCCGCAGGCCCTGGACGAAGCGCGCCGGCTGGACGCCGAACGCCGCGCCGGGCATCTGCGCGGCCCGCTGCACGGCATCCCGATCGTGTTGAAGGACAACATCGATGCGCGGCCAATGGCCAACTCGGCCGGCTCGCTGGCGCTGGCCGACTTCCATCCGCAGCACGACGCCTTCCTGGTGCAGCGCCTGCGCCAGGCCGGCGCGGTGATCCTGGGCAAGAGCAACCTCAGCGAATGGGCCAACTTCCGCTCCAGCGCCTCCAGTTCCGGCTGGAGCGCGCGCGGCGGGCAGACCCGCAACCCGTACGTGCTCGACCGCAATCCCTGCGGCTCCAGCGCCGGCACCGGCGTAGCCGTGTCGGCGAACCTGGCCGCGGCCGGCATCGGCACCGAGACCGACGGCAGCATCGTCTGCCCGGCCGCGGTGAACGGCCTGGTCGGGCTGAAGCCGACCGTGGGCCTGGTCAGCCGCGACGGCATCATCCCGATCTCCGCCAGCCAGGACACCGCCGGGCCGATGACCCGCAGCGTCGCCGACGCGGCGACGCTGCTGACCGTGCTGGCTGCGGCCGACGCGGCCGATCCGGCCACCGCCGCGGCGCCGCGCGCACCCGGCTACGACTACGGCGTACACCTGCGCCGCGACGCGCTGCGCGGCGCGCGCATCGGCCTGCTGCCCTCGCCGCTGACCCAGACCGCGGACATCGCCGCGGCGCAGGCACGCGCCGTCGCCGTACTGCGTGCGGCCGGCGCCACGGTGGTCGATGCGCGGATCCCCAGCGCCGGGCAATGGGACGACGCCGAACTGACCGTGCTGCTGACCGAATTCAAGGCCGGGCTGGAGCGCTACCTCGACAGCCGCCAGGCGCCGCTGCGCACCCTGGCGCAGCTGATCGCGTTCAACCGCGCGCATGCCGAGCGCGAGCTGGCACCGTTCGACCAGGCCCTGTTCGAACGGGCACAGGCCACCGGCGGACTCGACGATCCGGCCTATCTGGCGGCACGGGCCAAGGCCAGGCGCCTGGCCGGCCCGGACGGCATCGACGCGGCACTGCGCGCGCAGCAGCTGGACGTGCTGATCGCGCCGACCACCGGCCGCGCCTGGAAGACCGACCCGCTGCATGGCGACGACTTTCCCGGCGCCAGCTACGGCGCGGCGGCGGTCGCCGGCTATCCCAGCCTGACCGTGCCGATGGGCGCCAGCGACGGCTTGCCGCTGGGCTTGATCTTCATCGGCGGCGCCTGGAGCGAACCGCGCCTGATCGAACTGGGCTACGCCTACGAACAGCGCAGCCGCGCACGCACGCCACCGACGTTTCTGCCGACGCTGCCGCAGGCCACTGAGCATCCGTAAAGCGAATAGCGCCGCAACGAGAAGGCGGCAACACATCAACAGACGGTTGGCGAAGAAAGCTTCTGTATGAGCGGCTTCAGCCGCGACCGGGCGTTACCGGTAACGCCTGGTCGCGGCTGATGGCCCGAGGCCACGCAGAGCCGCTCCTACAGGTTGCATTGCCTGTTCATTGCCTGCGAGCGATACGCCACCTGCAACGCAAGGGCGCTGCAGCGCGACCGCACGAAGACACTGCACAACCCAACGCTATGCCGTACCCGGCTTCGGCTCGCCCGCATTGGGCACCGCTGTCGCCGCCGGCGCGCCATCCTCGGCGCCGGGCGAGCGCATCGCGGCCGAATCCAGGGACGCCGCCGGGGCCGGCCGCGACGGCGGCGCCGCTTCCGAGGCGATCTCCGCGCGCATCCGCGGCAAGGCGTACGGGTGCTCGCGGGTCAGGAAGTCGATCATGCGTTCGCGCACGATGCAGCGCAGGTCGAACGCATCGCCGGAATTGCGCGCGCTGACCAGCAGGCGCACCTGGATCGTGCTTTCGCTGGTCTCGGTCACCTGGGTCACGCAGACGCGTCCGTCCCACAGCGGTTCGCTCCTGCAGATCCGCTCCAGCTCGGCCCGCAACTGCGGCAATGGCGTGCGGTAGTCCAGCCACAGGAACGCGGTGCCGAGCAGGTCGGCGCTGCTGCGCGTCCAGTTCTGGAACGGGTTCTCGATGAACCAGGTCAACGGCACCACCATGCGCCGCTCGTCCCAGATGCGCACCACCACGTAGGAACTGCCGATCTCCTCGATGCGGCCCCACTCGCCTTCGACGATGACCACGTCGTCGAGCCGGATCGGCTGGGTCAGGGCGATCTGCAGGCCGGCGATCAGGTTGCCGAACACCGGCTTGGCGGCGATACCGGCAACCAGGCCGATGATGCCGGCCGAGGCCAGCAGCGTGGTGCCGATCTGCCGTACCGCAGGGAAGGTCAGCAGCACCACCGACGTACCGAGCAGGATGATCGTGCCCATCGCCACCCGCGCCAGCACCCGGGTCTGGGTCTGCACGCGGCGCGCGGTCAGGTTGTCGGCCACCTCGATCGGATAGCTGCGCAGGATCGCCGCTTCCAGCGCGGCGGCGCCGCGCACCAGCAGCCAGGTCACGCAGGCGATCATGCCGATGTGCAGCAGATGCTGCAGGTCGGTCAGCGCGCGCTCGTCCAGCGGGGTGGATTCCAGCGCGAAGCTGAGCATCAGCATCGGCAGCAGGAAGGCCATCGGCACGCTGACCACGCGGACGATGCGCGCGCGCCGATAGTCGCGCCCGCGCATGCGCTGCGCGATGCGCAGCAACAGCCACCAGGCGAGGAAGCCGAGCACCACCGCCGCGCCGATCGGCAGCGTATAGGCGCGCCAGGGGATCCAGTCGAGATCCAGGTTCAAGATGCGCTCCTTGAAGGGGGGAGGAGTCGCGACAGTCTCGCAAAGCAGGCATGAGCGCGATGTCGAGCGCTGTGCCGCTGTACGATCGCGGCGCCATCGCACGGCGCACATCCGCGACAGGCGCATCGCGGGCGAGCGGCGCCCCGTTCCTGGCGCAGTCCATGACCGGTGTGCGCGATCGCAGCGTGCGCGGCTCCTGAGCGGCGACAAGCAACTCGCCAACGGCCCGCAGCCGCCGCTGCGGATGATGCGTCCTCAGTTACGTCCGAAGCTGGACGCGGCAGACGCGGCGCCTGCCAAGACCCGAGGCGCCGACATCGCCAACCAGCCCCCCATCGCAGGCCGCGACACGCGCGCTGCAGCTGCATTCGCGGCGTCGGATATCGACGACTTCAAGCGCGCCGACGAGCGCCATCGCCACGACATCGGCACCTGGCGCACGCAGCGCACCAGCAAGCGCGCTGCGGTGACCGAGGGAGCGCGCCGTCAGTCCGTGCTCAGCGGCACGCTGCGCCCGTTCTGCTTGCGCACGATCGCCAGCGCGATCTCCAGCGACTGCTCGTAGTTCAGCCGCGGATCCACGCTGGAGCGGTAGGCCCGCTCCAGGTCGCGCTCGGTCAGCTCGCGCGCGCCGCCGGTGCACTCGGTGACGTCCTCGCCGGTCAGCTCCAGGTGCACGCCGCCCAGCCGCGTGCCGGCCGCGGCATGGATGTCGAACGACTGCTCCACCTCGCCCAGCACGTTGTCGTAGCGCCGGGTCTTGTAGCCGTTGCTGGTGCTCTCGGTATTGCCGTGCATCGCATCGCACACCCACAGCACGCGGCGGCCGTCGCGCTTCACCGCGTCCAGCAGCGGCGGCAGCTTCTGCGCGATCTGCGCCGCGCCCATGCGGTGGATGAAGGTCAGCCGGCCCGGTTCGTCCTCGGGGTTGAGCACGTCGATCAGGCGCAGCAGCTGGTCCGACTGCGCCGACGGCCCGACCTTGATCGCGATCGGATTGCGGATGCCGCGGAAATACTCCACGTGCGCGCCGTCCAGCGCCGCGGTGCGCATGCCGATCCACGGATAGTGGGTGCTGAGGTTGAACCAGCCCCACTGCCGCGGCACCTCGCGGGTCAGCGCCTCCTCGTACGGCAGCAGCAGCGCTTCGTGCGAGGTGTAGAAATCGACCCGGTTGAGGTTGTACAGCTGCGCGCCGGACAGGGTTTCCATGAAGCGCACCGCGTCGCCGATCGAGGCCACCATCTTCTGGTAGTCCTCGGCCAGCGGCGAATAGCCGACCCAGCTCAAATTCCAGTACTCGGGATGGTGCAGGTCGGCGAAACCGCCGTCGATCAGCGCGCGCACGAAATTCATCGTCATCGCCGAGCGCGAGTGCGCGGTGATCATCCGCCGCGGATCCGGCACGCGCGCCTGCGCGGTGAACTCCGGGCCGTTGACCACGTCGCCGCGGTAGCTGGGCAGGGTCACGCCGTCGCGGGTCTCGGTATCGGCCGAGCGCGGCTTGGCGTACTGGCCGGCGTAGCGGCCGACCCGCACCACCGGCAGGCGCAGCCCGTGCACCAGCACCAGGCTCATCTGCAACAGCACCTTGAGCCGGTTGGAGATCGTGCCCGACTCGCAATCGCTGAAGTTCTCCGCGCAGTCGCCGCCCTGCAGCAGGAAGCGCTTGCCTTCCTGCGCCTCGGCCAGCTGCTTCTTCAGCGCGAAGATCTCCCACGAGGTGACCAGCGGCGGCAGGTGGCGCAATTCGCCCAGCGTCGCCTCCAGCGCCTGCGCGTCCGGATACACCGGCATCTGCAGCGCGGGTTTGCCGCGCCAGCTGGCAGGCGCCCAGGACGGCTGGGTGGATTCGGGCGCGGCGGCGGGGACGGACAGGTTCATGAAAGGACTCCTTGGCAGCCTGCGATGTTCGCAGAGCCAGGCCGCGACGCAAAGCACTGAGTGACGCGGTTGCGCCGCCGTGGCCGCTGCAGCGGCAAGCACATGAACGGCAGGCAAAGCATGCATGCCAGACATGACTTCCGGCCTACGCCAACGCCACCGCGAAAGCAGAATGTTATTACATAACAAATCTTTTCCTTCCCCTCCCCAGGTCTCGCCCACGCCATGACGCCCCGCCCCCTCTCCACCGCCATCGCCCTCGTCCTGCTGGCCGCGCCCGGCCTCGCGTTCGCCGCCGATGCGGCCAGCGCCGACGCCGGCCCCGAACGCACCACCGACCTGGATGCGGTCACCGTCACCGCCAAGCTGGAAGCGGCGCGCAACGCGCTGTCGCCGGACATCGGCAGCAGCCAGTACGCGATCACCGCCGAGGACATCGAGCGGCTGCCGCTGGGCGCCTCCACCCCGCTCAACCAGGTGCTGCTGCAGGCGCCGGGCGTGGTCCAGGATTCCTACGGCGGCATCCACGTGCGCGGCGACCACGCCAACCTGCAGTACCGCATCAACGGCGTGCTTATTCCGGAGTCCATCTCCGGCTTCGGCCAGAGCCTGGACCCGCGCACGATCAAGAGCATCAAGCTGCTCGACGGCGCGCTGCCGGCGCAGTTCGGCGACCGCACCGCGGCGGTGGTCGACATCACCACCAAGAGCGGCGTGGAACTGGGCAACGGCGGCAGCGTCGGCATCACCGGCGGCTCCTACGGCACGCTCAATCCGAACGCCTCCTGGTGGGGCAGCAGCGGCCGCTGGAGCTGGTTCGTCACCGGCGACTACGAGCAGAACAAGCTCGGCCTGGAGAACCCGGTCAACAGCCGCGACCCCGAGCACGACAAGACCCATCAGGGCAAGGGCTTCGCCGACCTCAGCTACCTGATCGACGAGAACACCCGGCTCAGCCTGCTGGTCGGCTATGCCAACAACCGCTTCCAGATCCCGAACAATCCGGGGCAGACGCCGGCGTACGACTACCTGGGCACCACCGACTTCGATTCCTCCAAGCTCGACGAGAACCAGCGCGAGAACACCCGCTTCGGCACGCTGGTGCTGCAGGGCTCGCTCGGCGCCACCAGCTACCAGCTGTCGGCCGGGCAGCGCTACAGCAGCGTGGCGTTCTCGCCCGACGTCGCCGGCGACCTGATCTTCAACGGCGTCGCCTCGCAGGTGGACCGCAGCAACCGCGCCAACACCGTGCAGGCCGACTTCTCCACCCCGCTCGGCGAATCGCACACCCTGCGCTACGGCCTGTACGGCAATTTCGAGCACGCCATCGCCAGCAACAATTCCTACGTGTTCCCGGCCGATGCCGACGGCAACCAGACCAGCAACGTGCCGATCTTCATTGCCGACGCCAGCCGCTTCCACGCCAGCACCTACGCGCTGTACCTGCAGGACGAGTGGAAGATCGGCGACGACTGGACCGTGAACTACGGCGTGCGCGGCGATCGCTACAAGGCCTTCGGCACCACCGAAGGCCAGCTCAGCCCGCGCCTGGGCGTGGTCTGGCAGGCCAGCGCCGACACCACCGTGCACGCCGGCTACGCGCGCTACTTCACCCCGCCGGCGAGCGAGCTGATCTCCACCAGCGACATCGCCCTGTACGACGGCACCACCAACCAGCAGTCCACCGCCGGCGGCGCGACCACGCCGCTGAGCGAGCGCAGCGACTACTACGACCTGGGCATCTCGCAGGTGGTCAACGAGCACCTGACCCTGGGCCTGGACACCTACTACCGCAAGGCCGACCGCCTGCAGGACGAAGGCCAGTTCGGCGCCGCCTACGTGTATTCCACCTTCAACTACCGCTACGGCCGCATCCGCGGCGCCGAGTTCAGCGCCGACTACAGCAATGGGCCGGTCACCGCCTACTTCAACGTCGCCTACAGCAAGGCGATGGGCAAGCGGGTCATGACCAGCCTGTACAACTTCGACCCGGACGCGCTGGCCTATGCCTACGACAACTGGATCCACCTGGACCACGACCAGAAGTTCACCTCCTCCGGCGGCATCAGCTACGCGATCGCCGACGACAGCCGGATCGGCGCCAACTACCTGTTCGGCAGCGGCCTGCGCACCGATACCGACACCGTGCCCAATGGCGGCGAGTTGCCCTCGTACTTCCAGTTGAACCTCAGCGCCGGCCACGACTTCGCGCTCAGCGCGCACCCGCTGCACGCGCAGGTGGCGGTGCTCAACGTGCTCGATCGCGCCTACCAGCTGCGCGACGGAGGCGGCATCGGCGTATTCGCGCCGCAATGGGCGCCGCGCCGCGGCGTGTACCTGAGCCTGCAGCAGGATTTCTGAGGCAGGTGCGCAGACAGGCCGCGCCCGTGGGACGGGCCGGCCTGGATGCGATAGGAAGCTGGATACGATGAGAAGAGAGCTGCTGCACGGCGGTCGCGTGCAGTCGCGAGTCGCTCAAGTCCCGAAACCGGGCGCGCCAGCCCGCGCAGCCGAACTCCGCTGGATAGGCCCCATGCAGTCGCAGCCCACACGGTGTTGTGGGAGCGACTTCAGTCGCGACGGACGTTACCGGTAGAGCCCGTCGCGACTGAAGTCGCTCCCACAGGTATCGCCGTCCAGGCCCCGCTCCGCTTGCCGCAGGCAGCGCTGCCAAAGACCAGCAAGGCCGTGGTCGAACACGCGACCCTACGGCTTCTCGGCCCCTCCAGACGACCCCTGGCCACACTCAGGTCAGCAAGCCGGCGCGCCTTGAAGCCGGCATACAGCGCGAACAGCGCCAGCGCCACGAAACAGATCAGGCACCACATCGGCATCGACAGGCTCCCCCATGTAGGAGCGACTTCAGTCGCGACGGGCTCTACCGGTAACGCCTGTCGCGACTGAAGTCGCTTGTGTCTTCTACGGGTCTATCGTTGAGGTGAGAGCGGAGTGCGGCAGGCCGCTAAGTCGCAGTGCGTCGCAAGCACGGGTAGGAGTCAGGGCCGCCGCACTCCGTTTCTCCTGCCCCACAAGCCCGAACAGTTGCCTGACCGCGAGCTCGAACCGACAAGCATGGGCATCGGCAGGAGATCTCTCGTCCCTGAGTCTACTGCGGAGAACGTCCATGTCGCTACAACGCTTTGTCGGGATTGATGTCGCCAAGGCCGAACTGGCCATTCATGTCTTGCCGGACGGGCTGGACTGGACCCAGGCCAATACGCCCGAGGAGCAGGCCCGCCTGGCCCTGCGGCTGGCCTCGCTGGGATGCGAGCGGATCGTGCTGGAAGCCAGCGGCGGCTACGAACGGGCGGTCCTGCAAGTGCTGTCACAGGCTGGCCTGCCCGTGCTCCGACTGTCTGCCCAGCGCCCCCGGGCGCTGGCGCACGCGTTGGGGCTCAAGGCCAAGACCGACGCCCTGGATGCGCGGTTGCTGGCCGTGGCGGCCCAATGCCTCCCCAGTCAGCCCACTGCCGTGCTGCCTGCGCCAGTGCAGGCGCTGCGCAAACTGCTTCACCTGCGCAGCACCCTGGTCGCCCAGCGCGATGCGCAGCGCCGGTGCCTGGAGCACGTGACCTGCGAGGCGGTGCGTGGCCAGTGGCTCGAGGTGATCGCGCTGCTGCAACAGCGCATCAAGGAGATCTCCCGGCAAATCGCCCAGGTCGGTGCGGCCTGTTCACGCTTGCCGAGCGTGCCTGGGCTTGGCCCGATCCTGCGCGCCACCCTGGCGGCCCGGCTTCCCGAGCTGGGCAGCGTGCCACCGCGCAAGATCGCCGCCTTGGTCGGGCTGGCGCCGTTCAATCGAGACAGCGGCCGCTGGCACGGCCAACGCCGCATCCAGGGCGGACGCGCCGACGTGCGGCGGGTGCTGTACATGGCCACCTGGGCCGCGATCCGTGCAGGCTCGCCGCTGTCACACACCTACGCACGCCTGACCAGCGCGGGCAAACCCGCCAAGGTCGCCATCGTCGCGTGCATGCACAAGTACCTGCGATGGCTCAACGCCATCGCACGCGATCAGGCACCTTACAGCCCCCCTGCGATCGCTTCTGCATGACAGTTGACTCCTACAGGGACGCGATCTCCGGCCAGCAGGCGCCGCCGGGCGTGGATGCACCGCAACCCACTTGGCTTAGCCCAAGAACCGCAGCGCCAGCGCGCCGCTCCGGCCTCAGTGCAGCGACCGCCGCCGCGCCTTGAAGCCGGCATACAGCGCGAACAGCGCCAGCCCGACGAAGCAGATCAGGCACCACATCGGCATCGACAGGCCCAGGAAGCGCCAATCGATGTTGCCGCAGTCGCCGGTCCCGGTCAGCACCCGGCGCAGCACCTCGAACGGTCCCAGCGTCTCGCGCAGGAAGCTCAGCGGCGGCCCGCACGAGGCCATCGGATCGGGGAACAGCTGCACCGACACGTGCTTGGCCGAGATGCCGGCGCCGATGCCCGCGGCCAGGAACGCCAGCACGCCATAGACCTTGCGCCCGCCGCTGCGCGCCGGGCCGTGCAAGGCGCCGAGCAGGAACATCAACCCCAGCGCGGCGAACGCGATGCGCTGGAAGATGCACAGCGGACAGGGCTCGATGCCCAGTTGGACCTGCACGTAGATCGCATAACCCAGCAGCCCGGCGCAGATCAGAAAGCCGAGCAGGAACTGCGCGCGGAAACTCCAGCGTAACGGGTTCATCGGGTCGGGCTCACATGAACGATCCGCGCATTATCCGCCATCGCCCGCCTCGCCACCATGTGCCGTGCGTCGGCGCGCCCAGCGGCCTGGCGGTGTGCGCCTGGGCACGGCCAAAACCGCTGCCGCAGACGCAAAAAAGCCCGGACATGCCGGGCTTCTTGCTGACGCGGTGCGGGCCGGAGTTACTCGGCCACTTCCTCGGCGATCGCGGTCGGGCGATCGACCAGCTCGACGTACGCCATCGGCGCGTTGTCGCCGGCGCGGAAGCCGCACTTCAGGATGCGCAGGTAGCCGCCCGGACGCGACTGGTAACGCGGGCCCAGCTCGACGAACAGCTTGCCCACCGCTTCCTTGTCGCGCAGGCGCGAGAAGGCCAGACGGCGGTTGGCGACGCCATCGACCTTGGCGATGGTGATCAGCGGCTCGGCGACGCGACGCAGTTCCTTGGCCTTCGGCAAGGTGGTCTTGATCAGCTCGTGCTTGAACAGCGAGGCCGCCATGTTGGAGAACATCGCCTGGCGATGGGCGCTGGTGCGGTTGAACTTGCGGCCGGATTTCTGGTGACGCATGGTCTTGGTTCCTATGGAAGGTTGAAACTGCTGGAGATCGCTGTCGCCGTCCTGGCGTTGAACAATGGACTGCGGATGGTCCGAGCCGGCCGTCCCTGACCGGACAACGCCGCGGGCTTAGCGACCCGTCGACGTGGTGGTGCGTTTGCTGCAGCGCGGGCCGCCCCCTCGGGACGCCTGCGCCTTCTTGCGTTCTTGGTCTTGCGTGGGCTCGGTGGAGCCCGGCCCGGCCATCCATCGACCGGGCATGCATCGTCCGTGGCCGATGCCGGTGCGGCATCGGCCAGGTGCGGATGCTTAGCCGAGCATGCCGTGCTGGGCGACGCCGGCCGGCGGCCAGTTCTCCAGCTTCATGCCGAGCGACAGGCCGCGCTGGGCCAGCACTTCCTTGATCTCGGTCAGCGACTTCTTGCCGAGGTTCGGGGTCTTGAGCAGCTCCACTTCGGTCTTCTGGATCAGATCGCCGATGTAGTAGATGCTCTCGGCCTTCAGGCAGTTGGCCGAACGCACGGTCAGTTCCAGGTCGTCGATCGGGCGCAGCAGCACCGGATCCACGCCATTGCTGGCCGGCTTGGCCGCGCCACGGTCGCGATGGGTGAAGTCGCCGAACACCGACAGCTGGTCGCTGAGGATGTCGGCGGCGGTGCGCACGGCTTCCTCGGCGTCGATGGTGCCGTTGGTCTCGATGTCCAGGACCAGCTTGTCCAGGTCGGTGCGCTGCTCGACGCGCGCCGATTCCACCGCGTAGGCGACGCGACGCACGGGCGAGAACGACGCATCCAGGACCAGGCGGCCGATGGTGCGGGTCTCTTCGTCCGGACGGCGGCGCGCGGCGGCCGGCTGGTAGCCGAACCCACGCTCGATCTTCAGACGCATGTTGATCGCCGTATCCTTGGTCAGGTGGCAGATCACGTGGTCGTTGTTGAGGATCTCGACGTTGTGGTCGGTCTTGATGTCGGCGGCAGTGACCGTGCCCGGACCCTGCTTGGACAGCGACAGCGTGGCGCTGTCGCCGGTGTGCATGCGGATGGCCACGTCCTTGAGGTTGAGCAGGACTTCCAGCACGTCCTCCTGCAGCCCTTCGACCGTGGTGTACTCGTGCAGCACGCCGTCGATCTCGACTTCGGTGATCGCGAAGCCGGGGATCGAGGACAACAGCACGCGACGCAGGGCATTGCCCAGCGTATGCCCATACCCGCGCTCCAAGGGCTCGATTACGACCTTGGCGCGGTTGTCGGTAAGGCGTTCGATCTGCGGCCCACGGGGGCGCAGAACCTGGTTGGCGGTAACCGTCATGTTGCGGGTTCTCCTGACGAGCCTCCGTTGCCGGAGGCTCTCCAATGTGATTACTTCGAATACAACTCGACGATCAGCGCTTCGTTGATGTCAGCAGGCAGGTCCGCACGATCCGGCACGGCCTTGAAGATGCCGCTGAACTTCTTCGAATCGACCTCGACCCAGGACGGGTTCAGGTCGTGCGTTTCGGCAACGGTCAGCGCTTCCTGCACGCGAAGCTGCTTCTGGGCCTTTTCCGACAGGGCGATCGCGTCGCCGGCCTTGACCTGGTACGAGGCCAGGTTCACCGACTTGCCGTTGACCAGCACGCCGCGGTGCGACACCAGCTGGCGCGCGGCCGGGCGGGTGACGGCGAAGCCCATGCGGTAGACGACGTTGTCCAGGCGGGTTTCCAGCAGCTGCAGCAGGTTCTCGCCGGTGTTGCCCTTCTTGGTCGAGGCCTTCTTGTAGTAGTTGCGGAACTGACGCTCCAGCAGGCCGTAGATACGCTTGACCTTCTGCTTTTCGCGCAGCTGGGTGGCGTAGTCGGACAGCTTGCCCTTGCGGGCGGTCGCGCCGTGCTGGCCGGGCTTCTGCTCCAGCTTGCACTTGGAGTCCAGCGCACGCGCCGGGCTCTTGAGGGAAAGATCGGCGCCTTCGCGGCGCGCGAGCTTACAGGTAGGACCGATATAACGAGCCATTTCTTATCGCTCCTTTAGACGCGACGCTTCTTCGGCGGACGGCACCCGTTGTGCGGGATAGGCGTCACGTCGATGATGTTGGTGATCTTGTATCCGACGTTGTTCAACGAACGGACGGCGGACTCGCGACCCGGACCCGGGCCCTTGATGCGCACTTCCAGCGACTTCACGCCGTAGTCGAGCGCAGCGCGCCCGGCCTTCTCGGCGGCAACCTGCGCCGCGAACGGCGTGGACTTGCGCGAACCGCGGAAACCGGCGCCACCGGAGGTCGCCCAGGACAACGCATTGCCCTGACGGTCGGTGATGGTCACGATGGTGTTGTTGAACGAAGCGTGGACGTGGGCGACGCCGTCGGTGACGACGCGCTTGATCTTCTTCTTGGTCTTTGCTGCTGCGGGCTTAGCCATGTCTGTCCCTTACTTCCTGATCGCCTTGCGCGGGCCCTTGCGGGTGCGGGCGTTGGTGCGGGTGCGCTGACCACGCAGCGGCAGGCCACGACGGTGACGCAGGCCGCGGTAGCAGCCCAGGTCCATCAGTCGCTTGATGGCGATGCCCACTTCGCGACGCAGGTCGCCTTCGACGATGTACTTGCCGACTTCGAGGCGCAGGCGCTCGATTTCAGGCTCGGACAGGTCACGGATCTTGGTGGTCGAGGTCACGCCTGCGGCTTCGCAGACCTTCTTCGAACGGGTACGGCCGATGCCGAAAATGCTTTGCAACCCGACCCAGACGTGCTTCTGGGCTGGCAGGTTGACGCCTGCAATACGCGCCATGACGCGGTTCTCCAACTGAGTGATGGCCCGACGGCGCACTGCGGCGCCACCCGGCAGGATGGATCAAAAAGTGAACTTGTAAGTCTAGCAAGGTCTCGGGTTACATGGAAGCCCGTGGAACCTTTCGGTTCCGCAGGCCCGGCATGGGGAGTGTGCCCATGCTCCGGCGCCGGACGTCGTTGGCCAGGGTGAGGATCCACCTCGGCCGCCCGCGCTACTCCAGCGCAGGACCACCACGTCGCACCCACGCACGAGACCGCTGCATGGGCCGCCCTTCAAGTCGGAAGACTGCGCCCGGGAGCCGGGGCGTCTTCGCGGAAGGAAGTCAAATTATAGCAATCAACCGCGGGCGAAACCGCCGCCGCGCGAGCCACCCTTGAGGTTGGCCTTCTTCAACAGGCTTTCGTACTGGTGCGACATCAGGTGCGCCTGGATCTGCGCGATGAAGTCCATCACCACCACGACCGCGATCAGCAGCGAGGTGCCGCCGAAGTGGAACGAGGTGCCGAGCTGCGCACGCATGATTTCCGGCAGCAGGCACACGATCACCAGGTACAGCGAGCCGGCGGCGGTCAGCCGGGTCAGCACGCCGTCGACGTAGTCGGCGGTGGCCTTGCCTGGACGGATGCCCGGGATCAGCGCGCCGGACTTTTTCAGGTTGTCCGCGGTTTCCTGCGAGTTGAACACCAGCGCGGTATAGAAGAACGCAAAGCCGATGATCAGCGCGGCGAACACGATCATGTGCACCGGCTCGCCCGGGCCCAGCGCATTGGCGATGCGCTGCAGCCAGCTGCCGAAGGTGCTGTTGGACGCGGCCTGGCCCGACCACATCGACAGCGTCGCCGGGAAGGCGAGGATGCTCGAGGCGAAGATCGGCGGAATCACGCCGGCCATGTTCAGCTTCAGCGGCAGGAACGAGGTCTGGTTCATGTAGGCGTTGCGGCCACCCTGGCGCCGCGCGTAGTTCACCGTGATCCGCCGCTGCCCGCGCTCGACGAACACCACGAACAGGGTGAAGGCGAGGATGGTCAGCGCGATCAGCAACAGCGAGATGAAGCTCATGTTGCCGTCGCGGTAGGCTTCCACGGTCTGGATGGTCGCCGCCGGCAGGCCGGCGACGATGCCGGCGAAGATGATCAGCGACACGCCGTTGCCGATGCCGCGCTCGGTGACCTGCTCGCCGACCCACATCAGGAAGATGGTGCCGGCGGTCAGCGCGATCACCGCGGTGAGCACGAAGCCCATGCCCGGCGCGTACACGACCGGCGCACCGCCCGGTGCGGTCTGGTTCTGCAGCGCCAGCGCGATACTGCCGCCCTGCACCACCGCCAGCAGCACCGCGCCGATGCGCGAATATTGGGTGATCTTGCGCCGGCCGGACTCGCCTTCCTTCTGCATCGCCTTCAGCGACGGAAAGATGTGCGTGGCCAGCTGGATCACGATCGATGCCGAGATGTACGGCATCACGTTCAGCGCGAAAATGCTGAAACGGTGCAGGGCGCCGCCCGAGAACATGTTGAACATGTCCACGATGCCGCCGCCCTGCGCCTGCATCAGCGCAAGCATGGCTTCGGGATTGACGCCCGGCACCGGCACGTAGCAGCCGATGCGATAGACGATCAATGCGCCGAGAACGAACAACAGGCGCTGGCGAAGTTCAGTGAACTTGCCGAGCCCGCCGCCGAGGTTACCCATGCCAGCCTGCGCCATCTGCGTGTTACTCCTGCACGCTGCCGCCGGCAGCTTCGATTGCCGCCTTGGCACCCGCGGTCGCGGCGATGCCCTTGAGCACGAACTTCTTGCTCAGCTCGCCCTTGAGCACGACCTTGGCCTTCTTCGCGGTGCTCGGGACCAGCTTCGCAGCGCGCAGCGCGGCGAAATCGATCTCGCCTTCCGGCAGGTTGTCGAGCTGGTAGGACAGCACTTCGGCGGTGTCCTTGGCGAGCTTGGAACGGAAGCCGATCTTCGGCAGCCGGCGCTGCATGGGGGTCTGGCCGCCTTCGAAGCCGGCCTTGATCTTGCCGCCGCCCTTGCGCGCGAACGAACCCTTGTGGCCGCGGCCGCAGGTCTTGCCCAGGCCCGAACCGATGCCGCGGCCGACGCGGGTGCGCTCGGTACGCGCGCCTTCGGCGGGCTTCAGATCATTCAGATGCAAAGTCATGGTCGCTTACTCCTCAACCTGGACGAGGTACTGAACCTTGTTGATCAGGCCGCGCACCTGCGGGCTGTCCTTCAGTTCACGCACATCGTTGAGCTTGTTCAGGCCCAGCGCACGCACCGACAGGCGGTGACGCGACTGGGTACCACGAAGGCCGCGCACCAGGCGCACCTTCACCGTCTTGTTGGACTCATTAGCCATGGTTGAGTTCCTCCACCTTCTTGCCGCGCTTGGCCGCGATGCGCGACGGCGACTGCATGTCTTCCAGGCCGCGCAGGGTGGCGCGCACCAGGTTGATCGGGTTGCGCGAACCGACCGCCTTGGCCAGCACGTTCTTGACGCCGACCGCTTCCAGCACGGCGCGCATCGCGCCGCCAGCGATGACGCCGGTACCTTCCGAGGCGGGCATCATGAACACGCGCGCCGCGCCATGGCCGGACTTCACCGGGTGCCACAGGGTGCCGTTGTTCAGGTCGATGTTGAGCATGCCCTTGCGCGCATACTCCATCGACTTCTGGATCGCGACCGGCACTTCGCGCGCCTTGCCGTAACCGAAGCCGATCTTGCCGTTGCCGTCGCCGACCACGGTCAGCGCGGTGAAGGTGAACTGGCGACCGCCCTTGACCGTCTTGCTGACGCGGTTGACCGCGACCAGCTTCTCGATCATGCCGTCGTCGACTTTCTCTTCGCGGTTGCGGTCGCGATCACGACCCCGCGGTGCACGCTGTTCTTCAGCCATTGTGTATTCCTTGGTAGTTGAAAGATTTACGGCTTGCATGCCGCTTGTAGTTGTTGACTGGAACCGTGTTCCCCGGACGCGCGCACAAGGCGCGCCAAGGTCCGATGCGGCCCGCATCGGCAGGTCGGGCGCGGCGTGGACGCCGCTCCCGCAAGGATCAGAACTGCAGGCCGCCTTCGCGCGCGGCGTCGGCCAGCGCCTTGATGCGGCCGTGGTAGCGGTAGCCCGAGCGGTCGAAGGCGACCTTCTCGATGCCCGCGGCCTTGGCGCGCTCGGCGATCAGCTTGCCCACCTTGACGGCGGCCTCGCTGTTCTTGCCGCTCTTCAGGCCGTCCTTGACGTCGGCCTGCAGGGTGTTCGCCGCAGCGATCACCTTGGAGCCGTCGGCAGTGAAGACCTGCGCATACAGGTGCTGGCCGGTGCGCAGCACCGACAGGCGGGCGACGCCGAGTTCGCGGATGTGCGCACGGGTCGACTTGGCGCGGCGCAGGCGGGCGATGTTCTTGTTGATGCTCATGATTGGATTCCTAGCGGAAGCTGAAGCGAAGCGGGCTTTTGCATTGAAAAGTCCGGCCATGGACGGCCGGGCTCTGCGGATGGACCCGCGCCTGATTAGGCCTTCTTGGCTTCCTTGCGAATGATGACTTCACCGGCGTACTTCACACCCTTGCCCTTGTAGGGCTCCGGCGGACGGAAACCGCGGATCTTGGCGGCGACTTCGCCGACGCGCTGCTTGTCGGCGCCCTGCACCACGATCTCGGTCTGAGTCGGGGCGGCCAGGGTGATGCCTTCCGGCGCCTTGAACACGACCGGGTGCGAGAAACCGAGCGCCAGGCTCAGGTCCTTGCCCTGCATCGTGGCGCGGTAGCCGACGCCGACCAGCTCGAGCTTGCGCTCGAAGCCTTCGGACACGCCGTGCACCATGTTCGCCAGGATCGCGCGGACGGTGCCGGTGATGGCGATCTGCGACGGGTCGTTCGCCGACAGCGTGGCGACACCGTTTTCCTGCTTGATTTCGACGCCTGCCGGCTTCGGCAGCGACAGGGTGCCCTTCGGGCCCTTGACGCTCACCAGCTCGGGCTGGACATTCAGTTCGACGCCCTTCGGGAGGGAGATCGGCTTCTTGGCTACGCGGGACATTTGAGTACTCCTTCCCTTAGGCCACGAAGCACAGGACTTCGCCACCGACGCCGGCCTGACGGGCCTGCGCATCGGTCATGATGCCCTTGGACGTGGAAATGATGGCAACGCCCAGGCCGCCGAGAACCTTCGGCAGCTCGGCCTTACCGCGATACTGGCGCAGACCCGAACGCGAAACGCGCTTGAGCGTATCGATGACCGGACGGCCCTCGAAATACTTCAGCACGATTTCCAGCTCGGACTTGTTGTTCTCGATCGCGTTGACGCGCAGGTCGCTGATGTAGCCTTCGGCCTTCAGCACTTCTGCGATCGCAACCTTGATCTTGGAGGACGGCATTTTCACCGTCGGCTTGCCAACCGCGGCCGCATTCTTGATGCGGACCAGCAGGTCGGCGATGGGATCAGTCATGCTCATGGTGTCTACCTTTGAGTGCACCGATATCCGCTTTCGCGAAAATCTTGTGATGTGAAGCTGTGGAATGACGCGGTGATGTGCAGCGTGCAGCGTCCTGGAGGAGGCCAGGGCCTTGATTTGCAACGAACCCGCCCGGCCAGGCGCAGGCAAGGAGCGGGATTATACGACAAAAAGTCCGACTTGCGTCGGACTCGTTGGCTGAACCGCAGGCTGGCGGGCGACCGCCCTGCCCCGGGCTCCGCGAACGGAGCCGGGACCGCCGGCTATTACCAGCTGGCCTTGCGCAGGCCCGGCACGTCGCCGTTCATCGTCGCCTTGCGCAGCATGTTGCGGCCGAGGCCGAACTTGCGGTAGACGCCGCGCGGGCGGCCGGACAGCTCGCAACGGGTGCGCTGGCGGCTCGGCGACGAATCGCGCGGCAGCTTCTGCAGCTTGACCACGGCCTCGGCCTTCTCGTCGTAGGACGAGCTGTCGGCGGCGATGATCTTCTTCAGCGCGTCGCGCTTGTCGGCGAACTTCTTCGCCAGCTTCTTCCGCTTGATGTCGCGGTTGACCATGGAGGTCTTTGCCATCTGTAAATCCTCGGGATTCGAGATTGGGGATTGGAGATTTGCGGAACCCGGGATGTGGCGGGCGCAGCGCCCTTCCCATCCCGGATCCCGAATCACGAATCCCGGCTGTCAATCAGTTACGGAACGGGAACTTGAACGCTTCGAGCAGCGCCTTCGCTTCGGCGTCGGTCTTGGCGGTGGTGGTGATGGCGATATCCATGCCGCGGATCGCATCGACGGCGTCGAAGTCGATTTCCGGGAAGATGATCTGTTCCTTCACGCCCATGTTGAAGTTGCCGCGACCGTCGAACGAGCGACCCGAAACACCGCGGAAGTCGCGCACGCGCGGCAGCGAGATGTTGATCAGGCGATCCAGGAACTCGTACATCTTGGCGCGACGCAGCGTGGTCTTGCAGCCGATCGGCCAGCCATCGCGGATCTTGAACGACGCCACCGAGATGCGCGACTTGGTGACCACCGGCTTCTGGCCGGAGACCTTGGCCATGTCGGCCACGGCGTTTTCCAGGATCTTCTTGTTCGTCGCCGCCTCGCCCACGCCCATGTTCAGGGTGACCTTGACCAGCTTCGGCACTTGCATCGGATTGGTGTAACCGAACTTCTTCATCAGAGCCGGTACCACTTCTTCCTTGTAGATCTTTTCGAGACGGGAATTCATTGTGTCATTCCTCAGGCGTCGAGCGCCTCACCGCTGGAGCGGAACACACGCAGTTTGCGTCCATCCTCCAGCACCTTGAAGCCAACGCGCTCGCCCTTGCCCGTTGCCGGGTTGACGATCGCCACGTTGGAGATATGGATCGACGCTTCACGCTCGACCACGCCGCCGGCAACGCCTGCCTGCGGGTTCGGCTTGGTGTGGCGCTTGACGATGTTCGCGTTGGAGACGATCACCCGATCGCCGTCGACGCGGACGATTTCGCCCTGCTTGCCCTTGTCCTTGCCGGTAGTGACGACGACCTGGTCGCCCTTCTTGATACGGTTAGCCATGTGTATGTCCTCCGCTCACAGCACTTCAGGAGCGAGCGAGACGATCTTCATGAACTTCTCGGAGCGCAGCTCGCGGGTAACAGGCCCGAAGATGCGCGTGCCGATCGGCTCCTGCTTGTTGTTGAGCAACACCGCAGCGTTGCCGTCGAAGCGGATCAGCGAACCGTCGGGACGACGCACACCCTTGCGGGTACGCACCACGACGGCGTCGTAGACTTCGCCCTTCTTGACCTTGCCGCGCGGGATCGCGTCCTTGACGGTGACCTTGATGATGTCGCCAATGTGCGCGTAGCGGCGCTTGGAGCCGCCGAGCACCTTGATGCACATCACTTCCTTGGCACCGGAATTGTCGGCGACGTCGAGGTAGCTCTGCATCTGGATCATGATTCAGATCTCCCTTATTCGGCCGAACGGGTGACGATTTCCACCACCCGCCAGTTCTTGGTCTTGGACAGCGGCGCAATCTCGGTCACGCGCACGACATCGCCTTCGTTGCAGGCGTTGTCGGCGTCGTGGGCGTGGAGCTTGGTCGAGCGCTTGATGTACTTGCCGTACAGCGCGTGCTTGACCTGACGCTCCACCAGCACGGTGACGGTCTTGTCCATCTTGTTGCTGACCACACGGCCTTCGACCGTGCGCAGCGTCTTGCTTTCGTTAGTGTCGCTCATGGCGGCCATCCTTACTTCGTGCTGCCGATCAGGTACTTCACGCGAGCGATCTCGCGGCGTACCCGGCGGGTTTCGTGGGTCTTCGGCAGCTGCCCGGTGACCTGCTGCATGCGCAGGGCGAACTGCTCCTTGCGCAGATCGGTCAGATGGGACTTCAGGTCGTCAGCCGACTTCTCGCGGAGTTGTTTGATGTCCATCAGCGTACCGTCCGGGTGACGAAGGTGGTGGTCACCGAAAGCTTGGCAGCGGCCAGGCGGAACGCCTCGCGCGCGACATCTTCGCCGACGCCTTCGATTTCATAGATCATGCGGCCGGGCTGGATCTGGGCGACCCAGTACTCGACGTTGCCCTTACCGGAGCCCATTCGCACTTCGATCGGCTTCTTGGTGATCGGCTTGTCCGGGAACACGCGGATCCACATCTTGCCGCCGCGCTTGACGTAGCGGCTGATCGAGCGGCGCGCCGCTTCGATCTGGCGCGCGGTCAGCTGACCGTGCGCGGTGGCCTTCAGCCCGTACTCGCCGAAGCTGACGGCGTTGCCGCTCCACGCCAGGCCGTCGTTGCGGCCCTTGTGCATCTTGCGGTATTTGGTTCGCTTGGGTTGCAACATTGCCGTTACCTCGCTTCACGAGCCGGACGCGACGGACGGTCACCACGGTCGCCGCGATCGTTGCGATCGTTGCGCGGGGAGTCGTCCTGCTTTTCCTGGCCAACCTGGGAGAAATCGAAGATCTCGCCCTTGTAGATCCACACCTTGATGCCGATGATGCCGTAGGTCGTCTTGGCTTCGGCGAAGCCATAGTCGATGTCGGCACGCAGCGTATGCAGCGGCACGCGGCCCTCGCGGTACCACTCGGAACGGGCGATTTCCGCACCGTTCAAGCGGCCGGCGACGTTGACCTTGATGCCCAGGGCACCCAGGCGCATCGCGTTGCCGACCGAGCGCTTCATCGCGCGACGGAACATGATGCGACGCTCCAGCTGCTGCGCGATCGACTCGGCGACCAGCTGCGCATCCAGCTCCGGCTTGCGCACTTCGGTGACGTTGATGTGGGCGGGGACGCCCATCATCTCGCTCACTTCCTTGCGCAGCTTCTCGATGTCCTCACCGCGCTTGCCGATCACCACGCCCGGGCGGGCGGTGTGGATCGTCACGCGCGCGGTCTTGGCCGGACGCTCGATCAGGATCTTGCTGATGCCCGCCTGCGCCAACTTCTTGCGCAGCATTTCGCGGACCTTGAGGTCGGCCGCCAGGTAACCGGCGAACTCGCCCTTGTTGGCGTACCACTTGGAATTCCAGTCCTTGGAGACACCCAGGCGGATTCCAATCGGATGAACTTTATGACCCATCGTCTTTTCCTTTCCGCTTACTTGGCGGCGCCCACAACCACAGTGATGTGGCTGGTGCGCTTGAGGATGCGGGTACCGCGGCCTTTCGCCCGCGCCATGAAACGCTTCAGGGTCGGACCTTCATCAACCATGATGGTCTTGACCTTCAGCTCGTCGACATCCGCGCCCTGGTTGTTCTCGGCATTGGCGATCGCCGACTCCACCACCTTCTTGATCAGGTGGGCAGCCTTCTTATCCGAGAACTTCAGCAGGTTGACCGCCCGCTCGGCGGAAAGACCGCGCACCTGGTCGGCGACCAGGCGGGCCTTCTGCGGGGAGATGCGCGCAGTGCGCAGGATTGCTTTCGCTTCCATCGTCATCTCTCCTTACCGGCTCGACTTCTTGTCGCCACCGTGACCCTTGAAGGTCCGGGTGACGGCAAATTCGCCGAGCTTGTGGCCGACCATGTTCTCGTTGACCAGCACCGGAACGTGGTTCTTGCCGTTGTGCACGGCGATGGTGAAGCCCACCATCTCCGGCAGGATCATCGAACGACGCGACCAGGTCTTGATCGGACGCTTGCTGCCGGCCGCGGCCTCCACCTTCTTGACGAGGTGGTGATCGACGAACGGGCCTTTCTTGAGTGAACGTGCCATGGTCGATTAGCCCCTACGATCGCGGACGATGAATTGTTCGGTGCGCTTGTTATGGCGCGTCTTGTAACCCTTGGTCGGCACACCCCACGGGGTGACCGGATGCGGATTACCCTGACCGGCCTTCGCCTCACCACCACCGTGCGGGTGGTCGACGGGGTTCATGGCCGCACCGCGAACGGTCGGACGCACGCCGCGCCAGCGCTTGGCGCCCGCCTTGCCCAGCTTCTCGAGGTTGTGCTCGTCGTTGCCGACTTCGCCGATGGTGGCGCGGCACTCGGCCGGCACCTTGCGCATTTCGCCGGAGCGAAGACGCAGGGTGGCGTAGATGCCTTCACGCGCGACCAGCTGCACCGCGGCGCCGGCGGCACGCGCGATCTGCGCGCCCTTGCCCGGCTTCAGCTCGATGCCGTGCACCGTCGTACCGACCGGGATGTTGCGCAGCGGCAGCGTGTTGCCGGTCTTGATCGGCGCATCCGAACCCGCGATCACCTGATCGCCGGCCTTCAGGCCCTTGGGCGCGATGATGTAGCGGCGCTCGCCGTCGGCGTAGCACAGCAGGGCGATATGGGCGGTGCGGTTCGGATCGTATTCGATCCGCTCCACGCGCGCCGGAATGCCTTCTTTGTTGCGCTTGAAGTCGATGACGCGGTAATGCTGCTTGTGGCCACCGCCGACGTGGCGGGTGGTGATGCGGCCGTGGTGGTTACGACCACCGGACTTGCTCTGCTTTTCCACCAGCGCAGCGTGCGGGGCGCCCTTGTGCAGATCGGGCGTGACCACGCGCACGGCCGAACGACGGCCGGGAGAAGTGGGTTTGAATTTCATCAATGGCATGGGATGGACCTCAGGCCTTGGCCGTTACGTCGATGGACTGGCCTTCGGCCAGACGCACGTACGCCTTGCGCCAATCGCCGCGGCGGCCGCTGCGCGAACGGAAGGACTTGTTCTTGCCCTTGACGTTCAACACGTTGACCGACTCGACCTTGACGTCGAACAGCTGCTCGACCGCGGCCTTGACATCGGCCTTGGTGGCTTCGCTCGAGATCTCGAAGACGTACTGATTGGAGAGTTCCTGCAGGCGCGCGGTCTTTTCGGAGACACGCGGGGCACGCAGCACGCTGAAGATTTTTTCGTTGCTGCTCATGCCAGCCACTCCTCGACCTTCTTGACCGCATCGGCGGTGATCACGACCGTATCGGCCCCGACCAGCGACACCGGATCCAGGCCCTGCACGTCACGCACTTCCACGTAGGGAAGGTTGCGCGCCGACAGGTACAGATGCTCGGACGCCTCTTCGGTCACGATCAGCGGGCGCTTGCCCACTTCCAGACCCTTCAGCTTCTCGATCAGACCCTTGGTCTTACTGGCCTCGACGTCGAACGCGTCGACGACCATCAGGCGACCCTGGCGGTTGAGCTCCGAAAGGATCGCGCAGATCGCGGCGCGATACATCTTGCGGTTCACCTTCTGCTCGAAGCTGCGCGGCTTGGCCGCGAAGGTCACGCCGCCGCCGACGAAGATCGGAGCGGTCAGCGCGCCGTGGCGAGCGCCACCGCCCTTCTGCTTCTTCGACTTCTTGGTGGTGCCGTTGACTTCCGAACGCGTCTTCTGCGCCTTGGTGCCCGCGCGGCCGGCGTTGCGATAGGCGACGACGACCTGGTGGACCAGATCCTCGCTGAAATCGCGACCGAACACGGCGTCGGAGACCGAGACCTTGTTGTTGCTACCCGTGATAACGAGTTCCATCGTCATCTCTCCTTATGCCTTGCTAGCCGGACGCACGATCACGTCGCCACCGGCAGCGCCAGGCACCGCGCCGCGAATGGCGATGAGGCCACGCTCGACGTCGACCTTGACCACTTCCAGATTCTGCGTGCTCTGCTGCACCGCGCCCATGTGGCCGGACATCTTCTTGCCCGGGAAAACGCGACCCGGGGTCTGGCGCTGACCCAGCGAACCCGGCGCGCGATGCGACAGCGAGTTACCGTGGGTGGCATCGCCCATGCGGAAGTTGTACCGCTTGATCGTGCCCTGGAAGCCCTTGCCCTTGGTGACGCCCTGGACGTCGACCTTCTGGCCGACCTCGAAGATGTCCGCCTTGATCTCGCCGCCGATGGCGTAATCGCCCAGCTGCGCGTCCTCGACGCGGAACTCCCACAGGCCACGACCGGCTTCGACCTTGGCCTTGGCGTAGTGGCCGGAGGCAGGCTTGTTGACCAGCGCGGCGCGACGGGCGCCCACGGTGATCTGCACGGCGCTGTAGCCGTCGCTCTCGACGGTCTTGAGCTGGGTGATGCGGTTCGGGGTCGCTTCGATCAGGGTCACCGGGATGGAGCGGCCGTCTTCGGTGAAGACGCGGCTCATGCCGGCCTTGCGGCCCACGAAGCCCAACGAATATTTCTTCGTCATGGTCGTAGTCCTCAGGTCAACTTGATCTGGACATCGACGCCCGCCGCGAGCTCGAGCTTCATCAGCGCGTCCACGGTCTTGTCGTTAGGGCCGATGATGTCGAGCACGCGCTTGTGCGTGCGGGTCTCGTACTGGTCGCGCGCGTCCTTGTCGACGTGCGGGGAAACCAGGATGGTGTAGCGTTCGATCTTGGTCGGCAGCGGGATCGGGCCGCGCACCTGCGCGCCGGTCCGCTTCGCCGTCTCAACGATCTCGCTGGCCGAACGGTCGATCAGACGATGATCGAACGCCTTCAGCCGAATCCGGATCTTCTGATCCGCTTTCTGACCGGTCTTTTGCTCCGCCATGGCGGTGGGTTCCTTCGTTAAAAGAGCGACGGGCAAGGCCTCTGGGATACCTGCCCCGATTATTTCCTGATGTCGAATACCGCCGAGCATCCAGCTGGCGAGGGCCATTCCTCCGCCCAAAAACTGAGGCAGACCAGTCACCCGGCCTGCCCAGACGGAAAAGTATAATGCGCAGATAAAGCAACGTCAACAGCGCGAGGCCGTTGAATGCTCCATGCAGCGCGACCTTCCCGGTCTGGCGAACACGAGGGGCGTCCTGCCTCTCTTTTCGCGGTGTATCCGGCGCCCTACCCAGGAACGCCGAGCCGCGCATTATAGCGACTGTTTCACCGGCTCGCAACATCCCGCGGCAACGAATTTCGCACTCCGCCGCCTGAACGAAGAAGGGCCGGCTTGCGCCGACCCTTCTTCGAACCGCAAGCCGAAGCCGCGGCCACCGCTGGCCGGACAGCCCGGAAGGGCCGCCGGCGGTTGCGGGCATTACTTGATGATCTTGGCCACCACGCCGGCGCCGACGGTACGGCCGCCTTCGCGGATCGCGAAACGCAGGCCTTCGTCCATCGCCACCGGGTTGATCAGCGTGACCACCATCTTCACGTTGTCGCCCGGCATCACCATCTCCACGCCTTCCGGCAGCTGGCACGCGCCAGTGATGTCGGTGGTGCGGAAGTAGAACTGCGGACGGTAGCCCTTGAAGAACGGCGTGTGACGGCCGCCCTCGTCCTTCGACAGCACGTACACCTCGGCTTCGAACTCGGTGTGCGGCTTGATCGAACCCGGCTTGCACAGCACCTGGCCGCGCTCCACGTCGTCACGCTTGGTGCCGCGCAGCAGCAGGCCCGCGTTGTCGCCCGCCTGGCCCTGGTCCAGCAGCTTGCGGAACATTTCCACGCCGGTGACCGTGGTCTTCTGCGTGGCACGGATGCCGACGATTTCGATTTCGTCGCCCACCTTGATCACGCCGCGCTCGATACGCCCGGTCACCACGGTGCCGCGGCCCGAGATCGAGAACACGTCTTCCACCGGCATCAGGAACGGCTTGTCCACGTCGCGCTGCGGCTCCGGGATGAACGAATCCAGCGCTTCCACCAGCTTCAGGATCGACGGCACGCCGATCTCGCTCTGGTCGCCTTCCAGCGCCAGACGCGCCGAACCGTGGATGATCGGGGTATCGTCGCCCGGGAAGTCGTACTTGCTCAGCAGCTCGCGCACTTCCATCTCGACCAGCTCGAGCAGCTCGGCGTCGTCGACCATGTCGGCCTTGTTCAGGAACACCACGATGTGCGGCACGCCGACCTGGCGCGACAGCAGGATGTGCTCGCGGGTCTGCGGCATCGGGCCGTCCGCGGCCGAGCACACCAGGATCGCGCCGTCCATCTGCGCCGCACCGGTGATCATGTTCTTCACGTAGTCCGCGTGGCCCGGGCAATCGACGTGCGCGTAGTGGCGGCTCGGCGATTCGTACTCCACGTGCGCGGTCGAGATCGTGATGCCGCGCGCCTTCTCTTCCGGCGCCGCGTCGATCGCGTCGTACGCCTTGAACTCGCCGCCGAAGCGCTCTGCGCCGATCTTGGTCAGCGCCGCGGTCAGCGTGGTCTTGCCGTGGTCGACGTGACCGATGGTGCCGACGTTGACGTGCGGCTTGGTGCGCTCGAACTTACCCTTTGCCATGGTGTGTTTACCTTCTAATTCGTAATGGGGGACAAGGGACCGGGATGCAGGACTGGCTGTGCCCGCGCCCCGCATCCCGTCTCGCTAATCTCAGCTCTTCTTGATGACCGACTCGGCGATGTTGGCCGGCGCTTCGGCGTAGTGGTCGAACTCCATCGAGAACGTGGCGCGACCCTGCGACATCGAGCGCAGCGTGGTGGCGTAGCCGAACATTTCGCCCAGCGGCACCATCGCGTTGATCACCTTGCCGGACGGACTGTCGTCCTGGCCCTGCAGGATGCCGCGACGACGGCTGACGTCGCCCATCACGTCGCCCAGGTAGTCTTCCGGGGTCACCACCTCGACCTTCATGATCGGCTCCAGCAGCACCGGGCTGGCCTTGTTGAAGCCTTCCTTGAAGCCCATCGAGCCGGCGATCTTGAACGCCATTTCCGAGGAGTCGACGTCGTGGTACGAACCGTCGATCAGGCGCACCTTGACGTCCACGATCGGGTAGCCGGCCATCACGCCGTTGGCCACCGCTTCCTGGATGCCCTTGTCCACCGCCGGGATGTATTCCTTCGGCACCACGCCGCCGACGATCGCGTTCTCGAAGGTGTAGCCCAGGCCGCGCTCCTGCGGCTCGATCTCGAGCACGACATGACCGTACTGGCCCTTACCGCCGGACTGGCGCACGAACTTGCCTTCCTGCTTGACCGCCTTGCGGATGGTCTCGCGGTAGGCCACCTGCGGCTTGCCGACGTTGGCTTCGACGTTGAACTCGCGCTTCATGCGGTCGACCATGATTTCCAGGTGCAACTCGCCCATGCCGCGGATGATGGTCTGGCCGGATTCTTCGTCGGTGTTGACGCGGAACGAGGGATCTTCCTGGGCCAGGCGGCTCAGCGCGATACCCATCTTTTCCTGGTCCGACTTGGTCTTCGGTTCCACCGCCATCGAGATCACCGGCTCCGGGAACACCATGCGCTCCAGGATGATGATGTGGTCCTGCGCGCACAGCGTGTCGCCGGTGGTGACGTCCTTCAGGCCCACCGCCGCGGCGATGTCGCCCGCGCGCACTTCCTTGATCTCCTCGCGGTTGTTGGAGTGCATCTGCAGGATGCGGCCCACGCGCTCCTTCTTCGACTTGACCGGGTTGTACACCTGGTCGCCGGAGTTCAGCGTGCCGGAGTAGACGCGGAAGAAGGTCAGCGAACCCACGAACGGGTCGGTCATGATCTTGAACGCCAGCGCCGAGAACGGCGCGGTGTCGGTGGCCGGACGGCTGTCTTCCTTGTCGTCCTCGTCGATGCCCTTGACCGGCGGACGGTCGTTGGGCGACGGCAGCAGCTGGATCACGCCGTCGAGCATCGCCTGCACGCCCTTGTTCTTGAACGCGGTACCGCAGTACACCGGCACCACTTCCACCTTCAGGGTGCGCTCGCGCAGGCCGCTGACGATTTCCTCTTCGGACAGCTCGCCCTCGTTGAGGTACTTGTCCATCAGCTCTTCGTTGGCTTCGGCCGCGGCCTCGACCATGAACGCGCGCGCCTCGACGGCCTTGTCGGCCAGGTGCGCGGGGATCTCGCGGTACTCGAACACGGTGCCCTGCGAGGCGGTGTCCCAATGGACCGCCTTCATCTTGATCAGGTCGACCACGCCTTCGAAGCCGTCTTCGGCGCCGATCGGCACCTGCATCGGCACCGGGTAGGCGCCCAGGCGCGACTTCAGCTGCTCGACCACCTTGTCGAAGTTGGCGCCGGTGCGGTCCATCTTGTTGACGAAGGCAAGACGCGGCACCGCATACTTGTTGGCCTGGCGCCACACGGTCTCGGACTGCGGCTGCACGCCGCCGACCGCGCACAGCACGAACACCGCGCCGTCGAGCACGCGCAGCGAACGCTCGACTTCGATGGTGAAGTCGACGTGCCCGGGGGTGTCGATGATGTTGAAGCGGTGCTGCGGCAGCGACTTGTCCATGCCGCTCCAGAACGCGGTGGTCGCGGCGGAGGTGATGGTGATGCCACGCTCCTGCTCCTGCTCCATCCAGTCCATCGTCGCGGCACCGTCATGCACCTCGCCGATCTTGTGGCTGACGCCGGTGTAGAACAGGATGCGTTCGGAGGTGGTGGTCTTGCCGGCATCGATGTGGGCCATGATGCCGAAGTTGCGGTAACGCTCGATGGGAGTGTTGCGGGCCACAGGGAGCCTCTCAGAATTCTTGGATTGCGGATGGCCGAACGCCGCCTTGCGGCGGCCTTCGGATTTGTGCGGCGCTCGTCGGCGCAGCTAGCAGCACATATAGATAGTGCTGACGGGCCCTGTTTCCAAGGCCCGGAAGGTCACCAGCGGTAGTGCGCGAACGCCTTGTTCGCTTCCGCCATGCGGTGGGTTTCTTCACGCTTCTTGATGGCGCCACCACGGTTTTCCGAGGCGTCGACCAGCTCGGCCGCGAGCTTGCGCGGCATCGAGTTCTCGCCGCGCTTGCGCGCCGAGTCGATCAGCCAGCGCATGGCCAGCGCCATGCGACGGGAGGAACGCACCTCGACCGGCACCTGGTACGTGGCACCGCCGACGCGACGCGACTTGACTTCGACCGCCGGAGCGACGTTGTCCAGCGCCTTCTGCACCAGCTCGACCGCATTCGGGTTTTTCTCGCCGATGACGTCCATTGCGCCATAGACGATCTTTTCGGCGACCGACTTCTTGCCGCTCAGCATCACCATGTTGATGAAACGGGCGATGGTTTCGCTGCCGTGCTTGGGATCCGGCAGGACAGTGCGCTGCGGAGTAGAACCTTTACGAGACATTGTGCTTTCCCTTAGCTCTTCGGACGCTTGGCGCCGTACTTGGAACGACCCTGGCGACGCTTGGCGACGCCGGCGGCATCGAGCGAACCGCGAACGGTGTGGTAGCGCACGCCCGGCAGATCCTTGACGCGACCGCCGCGGATCAGGACCACGGAGTGCTCCTGCAGGTTGTGGCCTTCGCCACCGATGTAGCTGATGACCTCTTCCTGGTTCGTCAGGCGCACCTTGGCGACCTTACGCAGGGCCGAGTTCGGCTTCTTCGGGGTGGTGGTGTACACGCGCGTGCAGACGCCACGGCGCTGCGGGCACTTGTCAAGCGCCGGGGAGGCGCTCTTGTAGGTGGTCGCCTGCCGCGGCTTGCGGACCAGCTGGTTGATCGTCGCCATCAGTGGATTCTTCTGATTGAGGCCGTGGGGCCTGGATGCGTGAAAACGAAGGCAGGCCGAAGGACGGCCTGCCGAGACAGGAAAGTATAGCGGGCAAGTAAAAGCTCCGTCAACTCAACGGAAACTTAACTTGCTGGTCCATCCCGGACCGGAACACGGGGCGCGTCCGCTGCGCCCCCTTTCGCCTGGAACGACCGGCCCCGCGCACGGGGCCGACCGGCTCACTCTTCGCTGCTGGCAGCCGCCGGTGCGGGCGTTTCGACCGCCGGCTCGGCGTTGCCGCCGGACAGGGTCTGCATCTCCGACTCGGTCAGGCCGCTGGAGTTGCGACGGCGCAGGCTGTGGTAGGCCAGGCCGGTGCCGGCCGGGATCAGGCGGCCGACGATCACGTTTTCCTTCAGGCCGCGCAGCGTGTCGCTGGTGCCGCGCACCGCCGCCTCGGTGAGGACGCGGGTGGTCTCCTGGAACGAGGCCGCCGAGATGAACGACTCGGTGGCCAGCGAGGCCTTGGTGATGCCCAGCAGCACCGGGTCGTACTTGGCCGGCAGCTCGTTGCGGGTGGCCAGGCGGGCATTTTCCTCGATGACGCGCTGGCGCTCGGCCTGCTCGCCGTTGAGGAACTTGCTGTTGCCCTGGTCGGTGATCTCGACCTTGCGCAGCATCTGCCGGGTGATGACCTCGATGTGCTTGTCGTTGATCTTCACGCCCTGCAGGCGGTACACGTCCTGGATTTCCTTGACCAGGTACGCGGCCAGCGGCTCCACGCCGAGCAGGCGCAGGATGTCCTGCGGGCTCGGCTCGCCGTCGACCACGGTCTCGCCCTTGGCCACGTGCTCGCCTTCGAACACGATGATCTGGCGGTACTTCGGGATCAGCTCTTCGTGTTCCGAACCATCGGTGTCCTTGATGATCAGGCGCTGCTTGCCCTTGGTGTCCTTGCCGAAGCTGATGATGCCCGAGCGCTCGGCCAGGATCGCCGGATCCTTCGGCTTGCGCGCCTCGAACAGGTCGGCCACGCGCGGCAGACCGCCGGTGATGTCGCGGGTCTTGGACGCTTCCTGCGGGATCTTGGCGACCACGTCGCCCACGCCGACCGCGGCGCCGTCCTGCAGGTTGACGATCGAGCGCGGCGGCAGCAGGTACTGCGCCGGCAGGTCGGTGCCCGGGATGGTCAGGTCGTTGCCCTTGCCGTCGACGATGCGCACGATCGGGCGCAGGTCCTTGGCCTGGGTGCCGCGACGCTTCGGATCGGTGATCTCGCGCGAGGCCAGGCCGGTCAGGTCGTCGGTCTTCTCGATGACGGTGACGCCGTCGATGAAGTCGATGAAGCGGATGAAACCGGCCACTTCCGACACGATCGGGTGGTTATGCGGATCCCAGTTGGCCACCGACTGGCCGGCCTTGACCGCATCGCCGTCCTTCGCGGTGATCGTTGCGCCGTAGGCCAGCTTGTAGCGCTCGCGCTCGCGGCCGTGGCCGTCGAGCACCGACAGTTCGCCCGAACGCGACACCGCCACCAGCGAACCGTTGGCGTGCTCGACCGACTTGAGGTTGTTGAACTTGATCGAACCGGTGGTCTTGACCGTGATGTTGTCCACCGCCGCCGCACGCGAGGCCGCGCCGCCGATGTGGAAGGTACGCATGGTCAGCTGGGTACCCGGCTCGCCGATCGACTGCGCGGCGATGACGCCGACCGCCTCGCCGATGTTGACCAGGTGGCCGCGCGCCAGGTCGCGGCCGTAGCAGCGGGCGCACACGCCGAACGAGGATTCGCAGGTGATCGTGGAGCGCACCTTCAGCGTCTGCACGCCGGCCTCTTCCAGCTTGGCCACCCACTGCTCGTCGAGCAGCGTGTTGCGGGTGACGATCGGATCCTCGTCGTTGCCCGGCAGGAACACGTCCTCGGCCACCACGCGGCCGAGCACGCGGTCGCGCAAGGGCTCGACCACGTCGCCGCCTTCCACGATCGGGGTCATGGTCAGGCCGTCGGTGGTGCCGCAATCCGGCTCGGTGATCACCACGTCCTGCGCCACGTCGACCAGGCGGCGGGTCAGGTAACCCGAGTTCGCGGTCTTCAGCGCGGTATCGGCCAGGCCCTTGCGCGCGCCGTGGGTGGAGTTGAAGTACTCCTGCACGTTCAGGCCTTCGCGGAAGTTGGCCTTGATCGGGGTCTCGATGATCGAGCCGTCCGGACGCGCCATCAGGCCGCGCATGCCGGCCAGCTGACGGATCTGCGCCTGGCTACCACGCGCACCGGAGTCGGCCATGATGTACAGCGAGTTCATCGACTTCTGGTCGATGGTCTCGCCCTTGGCGTTGACCACCTTCTCGGTGCCGATGGTGTCCATCATCGCCTTGGCGATGCGCTCGTTGGTGCGCGACCAGATGTCCACGACCTTGTTGTAGCGCTCGCCGGCGGTGACCAGGCCGGACTGGTACTGCTCCTGGATTTCCAGCACTTCCTGCTCGGCTTCGCCGAGGATGCCCTTCTTCTCCGACGGGATCAGCATGTCGTCGATGCCGATCGACACGCCGGCGCGGGTCGCGTAGGCGAAGCCGGTGTACATCAGCTTGTCGGCGAACACGACGCTGTCCTTCAGGCCCAGCTGGCGGTAGCTGGAGTTGATCAGGCGGCTGATGTTCTTCTTGGTCAGCTCGGTGTTGGCCAGCGCGAACGGCAGGCCTTCCGGCAGGATTTCGGCCAGCAGCGCGCGCCCGATCGTGGTGTCCACGATCGAGGTCTTCTTGCTGCGGTTGCCGTCCTCGTCGATCACCGTCTCGGTGATGCGGACCTTGACCTTGGCGTGCAGTTCGACCGCACGGTTGTCGTAGGCGCGCTTCACTTCGGCGATGTTGGCGAACACCATGCCCTCGCCCTTCTTGTTCTCCAGGGCGCGGCTCATGTAGTACAGGCCCAGCACCACGTCCTGCGACGGCACGATGATCGGCTCGCCGTTGGCCGGCGACAGGATGTTGTTGGTGGACATCATCAGCGCGCGCGCTTCCAGCTGCGCTTCCAGCGACAGCGGCACGTGCACGGCCATCTGGTCGCCGTCGAAGTCGGCGTTGAACGCGGTACACACCAGCGGATGCAGCTGGATCGCCTTGCCTTCGATCAGCACCGGCTCGAACGCCTGGATGCCCAGGCGGTGCAGGGTCGGCGCGCGGTTCAGCAGCACCGGGTGCTCGCGGATGACCTCTTCCAGGATGTCCCAGACTTCGGCTTCTTCGCGCTCGACCAGCTTCTTGGCGGCCTTGATGGTGGTGGCCAGGCCGCGACGCTGCAGCTTGGCGAACACGAACGGCTTGAACAGCTCCAGCGCCATCTTCTTCGGCAGGCCGCACTCGTGCAGGCGCAGGGTCGGACCGACCACGATGACCGAACGGCCGGAGTAGTCCACGCGCTTGCCGAGCAGGTTCTGGCGGAACCGGCCCTGCTTGCCCTTGATCATGTCGGCCAGCGACTTCAGCGGGCGCTTGTTGGTGCCGGTGATGGCACGGCCGCGGCGGCCGTTGTCCAGCAGCGCATCCACCGACTCCTGCAGCATGCGCTTTTCGTTGCGCACGATGATGTCCGGCGCATTGAGCTCGAGCAGGCGACGCAGGCGGTTGTTGCGGTTGATGACGCGGCGGTACAGGTCGTTCAGGTCGGAGGTCGCGAAGCGGCCGCCGTCCAGCGGCACCAGCGGACGCAGGTCCGGCGGCAGCACCGGCAGCACGGTCATCACCATCCACTCCGGACGGTTGCCCGACTCGAGGAAGGCTTCGACCAGCTTGATGCGCTTGGTCAGGCGCTTGAGCTTGGTTTCAGACCCGGTACCGGCGATTTCCTCGCGCAGGCGGGTCATTTCCGACTGCAGGTCGATCGTGCGCAGCAGCTCGTACACCGCCTCGGCGCCCATCGCGGCGTCGAAGTCGTCGCCGTGCTCCTGGCGCGCGGTCAGGAACTGCTCTTCGGTCAGCAGCTGGCGGCGCTCCAGGGCGGTCAGGCCCGGCTCGGTCACCACGTAGGCTTCGAAGTACAGCACGCGCTCGATGTCGCGCAGGGTCATGTCCAGCATCAGGCCGATGCGCGACGGCAGCGACTTCAGGAACCAGATGTGCGCGACCGGCGAGGCCAGGTCGATGTGGCCCATGCGCTCGCGGCGCACCTTGGCCAGGGTCACTTCGGTGCCGCACTTCTCGCAGACCACGCCGCGGTGCTTCATGCGCTTGTACTTGCCGCACAGGCACTCGTAGTCCTTGATCGGGCCGAAGATGGCGGCGCAGAACAGGCCGTCGCGCTCGGGCTTGAAGGTACGGTAGTTGATGGTTTCCGGCTTCTTCACTTCGCCGAAGGACCACGAACGGATCAGGTCCGGCGAGGCCAGCGCGATCTTGATCGCGTCGAAGTCCAGCGTCTGGCGCTGCTGGTTGAAGAGGTTGAGCAGGTCTTTCATGGTGTTTCTCCGAAAGGAGGAATACGTGTCGATGGGCTGTCAGAGCGCTGCGGCGGCGCGGATGCCGTTGGGCATCCGCGCCTGCACGATCAGTCTTCCAGTTCCATGTTGATGGCCAGCGAGCGGATTTCCTTCACCAGGACGTTGAAGGATTCCGGCATGCCCGCGACCATCTCGTGCTCGCCGTCGACGATGTTCTTGTACATCTGGTTGCGGCCCTGCACGTCGTCGGACTTCACCGTCAGCATTTCCTGCAGGGTGTAGGCCGCGCCGTAGGCTTCCAGCGCCCAGACTTCCATTTCGCCGAAGCGCTGGCCGCCGAACTGCGCCTTGCCGCCCAGCGGCTGCTGGGTGACGAGCGAGTACGGACCGGTGGAGCGCGCGTGCATCTTGTCGTCGACCAGGTGGTTCAGCTTCAGCATGTGCATGTAGCCGACCGTGGTGTGGCGGTCGAACGCCTCGCCGGTGCGGCCGTCGTACAGCTGGGTCTGGCCGCTGATCGGCAGGTCGGCGAGCTCGAGCATGTGCTTGATCTCCGCTTCCGTCGCACCGTCGAACACCGGGGTGGCCATCGGCACGCCGTCGGTCAGGTTCTTCGACAGCGCCAGCAGCTCGGCGTCGCTGAACTGATCCAGGTCCACGCGGTCCTCGCCCAGCTTCTGGTCGTGGTTGTAGATCTGGGTCAGGAACTTGCGCAGGTCGGCGACCTTTGCCTGGGCCTCGAGCATGTTCTGGATCTTGCGACCCAGGCCCTTGGCGGCCCAGCCCAGATGCACTTCCAGCACCTGGCCGATGTTCATGCGCGACGGCACGCCCAGCGGGTTCAGCACGATGTCCACGGTCTCGCCGTTGGCCATGTACGGCATGTCCTCAATCGGCTGGATCATCGACACGACACCCTTGTTGCCGTGGCGACCGGCCATCTTGTCGCCGGGCTGGATGCGGCGCTTCACCGCCAGGAACACCTTGACCATCTTCAGCACGCCCGGGGCGAGGTCGTCGCCGGCGGTGATCTTGCCGCGCTTGTCGGCGAAGCGACGCTCGAATTCCTTCTCGTGCGCCTGGATCTGCTTCTGCGCGCGCTCGATCGCGTCCGACGGCTCCTCGTCCTTCATCCGCAGCGCGAACCAGTCGGACTTCTTCAGCCCGTCCAGGTACGCGTCGGTGATGGTGTCGCCCTTCTTCAGGTTCGGACCGCCGTTGGCGACCTTGCCGATCAACTGGGCGCGCAGGCGCGCGTAGATCGCGCTTTCCAGGATGCGGAACTGGTCGTCGAAGTCCTTCTTGACCCGCTTAATCTCGTTTTCCTCGATCTGGCGGGCGCGCTTGTCCTTCTCGATGCCGTCGCGGGTGAACACCTGCACGTCGATGACGGTGCCGTCCATGCCCGGCGGCACGCGCAGCGAGCTGTCCTTCACGTCCGAGGCCTTCTCGCCGAAGATCGCGCGCAGCAGCTTCTCTTCCGGGGTCAGCTGGCTCTCGCCCTTCGGCGTGACCTTGCCGACCATGATGTCGCCGGCGCGCACTTCGGCGCCGATGTACACCACGCCCGACTCGTCCAGGCGGTTCAGCGCCTGCTCGGACACGTTCGGGATGTCGGCGGAGATTTCCTCCGGCCCCAGCTTGGTGTCGCGCGCCACGCAGGTCAGCTCTTCGATGTGGATCGTGGTGTAGCGATCCTCTTCCACCACGCGCTCGGAGAGCAGGATGGAGTCTTCGAAGTTGTAGCCGTTCCACGGCATGAACGCGATCAGCATGTTCTGGCCCAGGGCCAGCTCGCCGATGTCGGTCGAGGGACCGTCGGCCAGCACGTCGCCGCGCGCGATCACGTCGCCCACATTGACCAGCGGACGCTGGTTGATGCAGGTGTTCTGGTTGGAGCGCGTGTACTTGATCAGGTTGTAGATGTCCACGCCGGCATCGGTGCCGCCGCCGATCTCTTCCTCGTTGACCTTGACCACGATGCGCGCCGCGTCGATCTGCTCGATCACGCCGCCGCGCTTGGCGTTCACGGTCACGCCCGAGTCGCGCGCCACGGCGCGCTCGATGCCGGTACCGACCAGCGGCTTCTGCGCGCGCAGCGTCGGCACGGCCTGGCGCTGCATGTTCGCGCCCATCAGCGCGCGGTTGGCGTCGTCGTGCTCCAGGAACGGCACCAGCGCCGCCGCGATGGACACGGTCTGCATCGGCGACACGTCCATGAAGTGCACTTCGGCCGGCGGCTTCAGCAGCGACTCGCCCTGGTAGCGGCACGGCACGAACTGCTCGGTCAGGCGGCTCTTGGAATCGTGCAGCGCGTTGGCCTGCGCGATCACGTACTCGTTCTCTTCGATCGCCGACAGGTATTCGACGTCGTCGGTGATCTGGCCGTCCACGACCTTCCGGTACGGCGTCTCCAGGAAGCCGTACTGGTTGGTGCGGGCGTACACCGCCAGCGAGTTGATCAGGCCGATGTTCGGGCCTTCCGGCGTCTCGATGGTGCAGACGCGGCCGTAGTGGGTGGGATGCACGTCGCGCACTTCGAAGCCGGCGCGCTCGCGGGTCAGGCCGCCCGGGCCCAGCGCGGAGACGCGGCGCTTGTGCGTCACTTCCGACAGCGGGTTGTTCTGGTCCATGAACTGCGACAGCTGCGAGGAGCCGAAGAACTCCTTGATCGCGGCGGCCACCGGCTTGGCGTTGATCAGCTCCTGCGGGGTCAGGCCTTCGGACTCGGCCATCGACAGGCGCTCCTTGACCGCACGCTCGACGCGGACCAGGCCCACGCGGAACACGTTCTCGGCCATTTCGCCGACCGAGCGCACGCGACGGTTGCCCAGGTGGTCGATGTCGTCGACCACGCCGCGGCCGTTGCGGATCTCGGTCAGGACCTTGATCACTTCCAGGATGTCGGAGCTGTCGGCATGCTCGGCGACCAGGCGCTTGGACTCTTCGTCGTTGCGCTCGCCGAAGTACTTCTTGTCGTACAGCACCGACTCGCCGGTGACTTCCTTGCGGCCGACACGGCGGTTGAACTTCATGCGGCCGACCGTGGACAGGTCGTAGCGCTCGAAGGTGAAGAACAGGTTGTGGAACAGGTTCTGCGCGGCATCCTTGGTCGGCGGCTCGCCGGGACGCATCATGCGGTAGATCTCGACCAGCGCTTCCAGCTGGGTCTTGGTCGGATCGATGCGCAGGGTGTTGGACAGGTACGGGCCGCGGTCCAGGTCGTTGACCCACAGCGTGCCCACGGCATCGACGCCGGCCTTGCGGAACGCGGTCAGCTGGTCTTCGCTGATCTCGTCGTTGGCGCTGGCCAGCAGTTCGCCGGTGGAGGCATCGACCACGTCGTGCGACAGGATGCGGCCGACCAGGTATTCGTCGGGCACGGCCAGCGCGGCGACGCCGGCGGCTTCCAGCTGCTTGACGTGGCGCGCGGTGATGCGCTTGCCGGCCTCGACGATGACCTTGTCACCATCGGCCAGGTCGAAGTTCAGCGTCTCGCCGCGCAGGCGCTCGGGCACCAGCTCCAGCTGCACGCCTTCCTTGGGGTCGATGTGGAAGGTGTTGATCTCGAAGAACTCGGCCAGCATCTCTTCGTTCGAATAGCCGAGCGCGCGCAGCAGGATCGACACCGGCAGCTTGCGGCGGCGGTCGATACGGGTGAACAGCGCGTCCTTCGGGTCGAACTCGAAGTCCAGCCAGGAACCGCGGTACGGGATGATGCGGGCGCTGTACAGCAGCTTGCCCGAGCTGTGGGTCTTGCCGCGGTCGTGGTCGAAGAACACGCCCGGCGAGCGGTGCAGCTGCGAGACGATGACGCGCTCGGTACCGTTGACGATGAAGGTGCCGTTGTCGGTCATCAGCGGGATCTCGCCGAGGTAGACCTCCTGCTCCTTCACGTACTTGATGGCCTTGGTCGACGACTCGCGGTCGTAGATCACCAGGCGCACGGTCACCCGCAGCGGGGCGCCGTAGCTCATGCCGCGCTGGCGGCACTCGCGCTCGTCGAACACCGGGTCGCCCAGCTTGTAGCCGACGTACTCCAGGGCCGCGTTGCCGCTGTAGCTGGAGATCGGGAACACCGATTTCAGGGCCGCGTGCAGGCCGTGGTCCGAACGCTTGTTCGGGTCGGTGTTCTCCTGCAGGAACTCGCGGTAGGAATCCACCTGGATCGCCAGCAGGAACGGCACTTCGAGGATCGAGCGCTGCTTGCCGAAATCCTTGCGGATACGCTTCTTTTCGGTGAACGAATAAGACGTCATGAGGTATCACCTTGGCTGTGCGGGCCGCGCGTCCGCGGCCCTGAGTGAACATAAATTGTCAGTTGGAAGTCGCTGGTATTGCCGGCACCAGCACGCCTTCTCCCGCTACTTCCAACTACCAACTCGGTAAGGCCGAGATTGGGGATGACGGGATTCGGGATGGGCTAAACCAGCGCCATCGAATCCCTAATGCCGAATCTCAAATCCCGGCTTTGCAACAACGGCCAAAGGCCGGGGACTTGCGTCCCCAGCCTTCGATGCATCACCTGACACGCTGGCGATGCAAGATGCCGATTACTTGATTTCGACGGTCGCGCCGGCGGCCTCGAGATCCTTCTTGAACTTCTCGGAATCTTCCTTCGACACGGCTTCCTTGACGGTCTGCGGAGCACCTTCGACCAGGTCCTTCGCTTCCTTCAGGCCGAGGCCGGTGATGGCGCGGACGGCCTTGATGACTTCGACCTTCTTCTCGCCGACAGCCTTCAGGATGACGTTGAACTCGGTCTGCTCTTCGACCGGTGCGGCGGCGGCGGCCGGACCGGCAGCGGCGACCGGGGCGGCGGCGGAGACGCCAAACTTCTCTTCGATGGCCTTGACCAGCTCCATCACTTCCATGAGGGACTTTTCGGCGATTGCGTCGACGATCTGTTCGTTAGACAGGGACATTGTGATTACCTTTGGAATTTTTTCTGGATGAGGTTCTAGTGAACCGTTTCAGGTGTCGCGAACTTAAGCCGTTTCGGCCGGGGCTTCTTCCGCTGCGGCGGGGGCTTCTTCGCCACCACCGAGCTTGTCGCCCACTGCCTTGACCGCGCGGGCGAACATGCTCGCCGGCTCGGCGAGGACACGTGCCAGCATGGCCAGCGCCTGCTCGCGGGTCGGCAGCGATGCCAGCACCTCGAGGTGAGCGGCCGGATACAGCTGGCCTCCCACGGACACGACCTTGGCCTGCAGCTTGTCGTTACCCTTGGCGAATTCCTTGATCAGACGACCGGCAGCGCCGGGTTCTTCCGTCGAGAACGCATACAGCAGCGGACCGACCAGCGCGTCCTGGACGCACTCGTATTCGGTACCGGCAACGGCACGCGAGGCCAGGGTGTTCTTGACAACACGCAAGTACACACCGGTTTCGCGCGCCTTCTTGCGCATCGCGGTCAGCTGGGCGACCGTGATGCCGGCGTACTCGGCAGCAACCAAGGAGTGAGCCTTCGCGGCAACGTCTGCCAGTTCGGCGACGACTTCTTGCTTCTGGGACAGATTGAGAGCCATTGCACTCCTCCGTTAAAGCAGAGAGTCGGGATTGGTGATTCGGGATTCGTCAGGAGCGATACCGCCGCTCTTGCCAATCCCCGATCGCGAATCGCGAATCCCCGCTTCAAACAAACTCCGCTTGCGGCTCCTGCCGCTTGCGGTCCTGGGCGGCCTCCATCCTGGATGCCGGGGACGCCGAATGGCATCCCAGTTGGTGGCCGTTCCAGACCTGGAGTGAGCGCGTCCGGGAAACCCCGGACTGGCCTGAACCAGAAAAACTCCAGAAAGGCGGCACCATCTACGCCGGCGCGTCCCCGAGGGGACTGGATTAAGCGATCCCGCTGTACCGACGGCGACTCCTTGCCATATCGAGCTTCCGTGCCCGTCGTCGGTATGCGCCGACCGCGCCTGCGGTCTTTGACGGCTTCGCTCCGGGTTGCCCCTCGGCGACGCCTTCAAAAGGTGGAACCGGCGGCGCCCCTCGCGGAGCGCCGCCGTGTTGCGATTACTTCAGGGACAGCGACGCCTGATCGACGGTGACGCCCGGACCCATGGTCGAGCTCACCGAGATCTTCTGCAGGTAGGTGCCCTTCGAGGTCGCCGGCTTGGCCTTGACCAGGTCCAGCAGCAGCGCCTGCAGATTGTTCTTCAGCGCGTCGTCTTCGAAGCTGGCCTTGCCGATGGTGCAGTGGATGATGCCGGCCTTGTCGGTGCGGTAGCGCACCTGGCCCGACTTGGCGTTCTTCACCGCTTCGGCCGGATTGGCCGACACGGTACCAACCTTCGGGTTCGGCATCAGGCCGCGCGGGCCCAGCAGCGTGCCCAGCTTGCCGACGACGCGCATCGCGTCCGGGGTGGCGATGACCACGTCGTAGTTCAGGTCGCCGGCCTGCATCTTCTCGGCCAGGTCGTCCATGCCGACGGCTTCGGCGCCAGCGGCCAGGGCTTCGTCAGCCTTGGCGCCGGCCGGGGCGAACACGGCCACGCGCACGCTCTTGCCGGTACCGGCCGGCAGCACGGTGGAACCGCGCACCTGCTGGTCGGACTTCTTGGCATCCACGCCCAGGCGCACGGCCACGTCGACGGCTTCGACGAACTTGGCCTTGCTGGTGGACTTGATGATCTTCAGCGCTTCGTCGATCGAATACGCCTTGCCCGGCTGCACGGCAGCACGGATCGCTTTCTGTCGCTTGGTCTGTGCCATCGCTTAACCCTCCACCGTCAGGCCCATGCTGCGGGCGGAACCCGCAATCGTACGCACCGCCGCTTCCAGCTCGGCTGCAGTCAGGTCGGCTTCCTTCGCCTTGGCGATCTCTTCGAGCTGCTTGCGGGTGACCTTGCCCACCTTCTCGGTGTTCGGGCGCTTGGAGCCGGAGGTGACGCCGGCCGCCTTCTTCAGCAGCACGCTGGCCGGGGTGCTCTTGGTGATGAAGGTGAAGGTACGGTCCGAATAGGCCGTGATGATGACCGGAGTAGGCAGGCCCGGCTCCAGCTTCTGCGTGGCGGCATTGAACGCCTTGCAGAATTCCATGATGTTCAGGCCGCGCTGACCCAGCGCAGGACCGACCGGCGGCGAGGGGTTGGCCTGACCGGCCTTCACCTGCAGCTTGATGTAACCGACTACTTTCTTTGCCATTTTAGTGTCTCCGGGTGCTAGCGCCCAAACCGCAGGCTCCCCATCGCGACGGGAAAATCACGTGTCCCGCCATCACGTTTGAAGTGCGCAGAAAGCCGCCTCGCGGCGGCTTCCGGTCCTGCCAGGCGACAAGCCTGGACAGCGAGCCGCGCAGTATAGCAGAGATTCTGGCGTCCGGCGCAGCCGCGCCGGCGCGGGCTCAGGCCTTCTCGACCTGGCCGAATTCCAGCTCCACCGGGGTGGAACGGCCGAAGATCAGCACCGCCACGCGCAGGCGGCTCTTCTCGTAGTTCACTTCCTCGACCACGCCGTTGAAGTCGTTGAACGGACCGTCGGTGACGCGGACCATCTGGCCCGGCTCGAACAGCACCTTCGGACGCGGCTTCTCCACGCCATCCTGAACGCGCTGCAGGATCGCATCGGCCTCCTCGTCGCGGATCGGCAGCGGGCGGTCGGCGGTGCCGCCGATGAAACCCATCACCTTCGGGGTTTCCTTGACCAGGTGCCAGCTTTCGTTGTCGATGCGCGGGATGCCGCCTTCCTCGTGGGTCTCGATCTGCACCAGCACGTAGCCCGGGAAGAACTTGCGCTCGGAACGGCGCTTCTGGCCGGAGCGCATCTCGATCACTTCCTCGGTCGGCACCAGCACGTCGCCGAAGCGCTCCTGCATCTCGTCACGCACAATGCGGTCGCGCAGCGCTTGCGCCACGGACTTCTCGAAGCCTGAATAGGCGTGAACGACATACCAACGCTTCACTGCTGCATTCTCCTCAACGACTCACGAACCACTGCATCAGCTTCTGGATCAGGAAATCGAACCCACCCAGCAGCAGACTCAGAATGATCACCACCACGATCACGACCCAGGTGGTGCGAATCGCTTCCTGACGCGTCGGCCAGACCACCTTGCGCAGCTCGAACCGGGACTCGGACACGAACTCGCGGGACTCGCGCCCCTTGGCGGTCAGCAGGAACACCGCCGCGGCCGCAACCAGGCCGACGATGACCGCCAGGCCACGCAGCGGACCGGACCAGCTCCCCAACTGCGTCGCACGACTCGGCTCGCCGAACCAGAACCAGACAAACAGGCCGGCGACCACCAGCAATGCAGCGATGACGTACTTGACGATATCGCCGCCCGAGGAAGCGGGGGTGCCTTTGGAATGTTCGATCTTGCTGTTCATCCGACTCTTGCGGCTATGCGACCAAGGTCACTGGATAGGGATCGGCAGATTGGCACGCCAGGAGGGACTCGAACCCCCAACCTGCGGTTTTGGAGACCGCTGCTCTGCCAATTGAGCTACTGGCGTGTAGTAAGAACGACTGCACTTCCCTTAGACGGCGAAGGCGGACCGAAGGTTCCGGCCCGCCCTTCGCTGAACCCGACGGCCGAAGCCGCCTGCACATCGTCAAACTCCGGCGACCGAGGTCGCCGGAGCGGGCATTACTTGATGATCTTGGCCACCACGCCGGCGCCGACGGTGCGGCCGCCTTCGCGGATCGCGAAACGCAGGCCTTCGTCCATCGCCACCGGGTTGATCAGCGTGACCACCATCTTCACGTTGTCGCCCGGCATCACCATCTCCACGCCTTCCGGCAGCTGGCACGCGCCAGTGATGTCGGTGGTGCGGAAGTAGAACTGCGGACGGTAGCCCTTGAAGAACGGCGTGTGACGGCCGCCCTCGTCCTTCGACAGCACGTACACCTCGGCTTCGAACTCGGTGTGCGGCTTGATCGAACCCGGCTTGCACAGCACCTGGCCGCGCTCCACGTCGTCACGCTTGGTGCCGCGCAGCAGCAGACCCGCGTTGTCGCCCGCCTGGCCCTGGTCCAGCAGCTTGCGGAACATTTCCACGCCCGTGACCGTGGTCTTCTGCGTGGCGCGGATACCGACGATTTCGATTTCGTCGCCCACCTTGATCACGCCGCGCTCGATACGCCCGGTCACCACGGTGCCGCGGCCCGAGATCGAGAACACGTCTTCCACCGGCATCAGGAACGGCTTGTCCACGTCGCGCTGCGGCTCCGGGATGAACGAATCCAGCGCTTCCACCAGCTTCAGGATCGACGGCACGCCGATCTCGCTCTGGTCGCCTTCCAGCGCCAGACGCGCCGAACCGTGGATGATCGGGGTGTCGTCGCCCGGGAAGTCGTACTTGCTCAGCAGCTCGCGCACTTCCATCTCGACCAGCTCGAGCAGCTCGGCGTCGTCGACCATGTCGGCCTTGTTCAGGAACACCACGATGTGCGGCACGCCGACCTGGCGCGACAGCAGGATGTGCTCGCGGGTCTGCGGCATCGGGCCGTCCGCGGCCGAGCACACCAGGATCGCGCCGTCCATCTGCGCCGCACCGGTGATCATGTTCTTCACGTAGTCCGCGTGGCCCGGGCAATCGACGTGCGCATAGTGGCGGTTCGGCGATTCGTACTCCACGTGCGCGGTCGAGATCGTGATGCCGCGCGCCTTCTCTTCCGGCGCCGCGTCGATCGCGTCGTACGCCTTGAACTCGCCGCCGAAGCGCTCTGCGCCGATCTTGGTCAGCGCCGCGGTCAGCGTGGTCTTGCCGTGGTCGACGTGACCGATGGTGCCGACGTTGACGTGCGGCTTGGTGCGCTCGAACTTACCCTTGGCCATGGCTGCTTCTTCTCGGTGATCGTAGAAAGATTTGAGACTGAATATGGTGCTCACGAAAGGAATCGAACCTTCGACCTCCTCCTTACCAAGGAGGTGCTCTACCGACTGAGCTACGTGAGCGTTGTTCTATTGTGACACAAGCGCGTTCAATGGAGCGGGAGACGGGAATCGAACCCGCACCATCAGCTTGGAAGGCTGAGGTTCTACCGTTGAACTACTCCCGCTACGGGATGTCGCACTGCCACAACAAAAAAACTGGTGGAGGGAGGTGGATTCGAACCACCGAAGGCGTAAGCCAGCAGATTTACAGTCTGCCCCCGTTGGCCGCTTGGGTATCCCTCCAACTACCCGTCCCGACCAGGCCGCAAGGCCGAAATCAGACCGGGGTGAAACAGCCCGCTATTCTTCCCTGACATCCCTGCCTTGTCAACAGTATTTTGACGCGATGTCGCAGGAAAACGCCTGTCGCCCGCCAGCGCCCGCAACCGGGCGCAGACGCGCATGCACGCGGGTCAGACGTTGAAGCGGAAATGCAGCACGTCGCCTTCCTGCACGCGGTATTCCTTGCCTTCCAGGCGCAGCCGCCCGGCCTCGCGCGCGCCGGCTTCGCCCTTGTACTTGATGAAGTCGTCGTAGGCGATGGTTTCGGCGCGGATGAAGCCTTTCTCGAAGTCGGTGTGGATCACCGCGGCGGCCTGCGGCGCGGTCGATCCGGCCTTCACCGTCCACGCGCGCACTTCCTTGACCCCGGCGGTGAAATAGGTCTGCAGCCCGAGCAGCGAGTACGCCGCGCGGATCACCCGGTTCAAGCCCGGCTCGGCCAGGCCCAGGTCGGCCAGGAAGGTGTCGCGGTCGGCGTCGTCCAGCTGCGACAGCTCTTCCTCGATCGCCGCCGACACCGGCACCACCTCGGCGCCCTCGGTGGCGGCGCGCGCGCGCACCGCGTCTAGGTGCGGGTTGTTCTCGAACCCGTCCTCGAGCACGTTGGCGATGTACATCACCGGCTTGAGCGTGAGCAGGAACAGGTCTCGCACCAGCGCCTTCTCTTCCTCGTCCAGGCCCGCGCTGCGCCCGGCCTTGCCGTCGGCCAGCGCGGCCTGCAGCTTGGCCAGCACCGGCTTGCGCGCGGCCGCATCCTTGTCGCCGCCCTTGGCGCTGCGCTCGGCGCGGTTCAGCGCCTTCTCGACGCTGTCCAGGTCGGCCAGGGCCAGCTCGGTGTCGATGGTCTCGATGTCCGAGATCGGATCGACCTTGTTGTTGACGTGGATGATGTCGCCATGCTCGAAGCAGCGCACCACGTGGGTGATCGCGTCGACCTCGCGGATGTGCGCCAGGAACTTGTTGCCCAGGCCCTCGCCGCTGGCCGCGCCGGCGACCAGGCCGGCGATGTCGACGAACTCGACCGCGGTCGGCACGACCTTCTGCGGATTGATGATCTTGGCCAGCTCGCCCAGCCGCGGATCCGGCACCGGCACCACGCCGACGTTCGGCTCGATGGTGCAGAACGGGAAATTGGCCGCCGCGATGCCCGCCTTGGTCAGCGCATTGAACAGGGTCGACTTGCCGACGTTGGGCAGGCCGACGATGCCGCACTTGATACCCATGGTTCACTTCCGGGATTTGGGATTCGGGATTGGAGATTCGCCTGCCGCAAGGCTGCGAATCCCCAATCCCCAATCACGAATCCCTGCTCGTATGCAGCCGCTTCATCGCCTCGTTGAAATCGCCCTGCACCGCCAGCGGCAGCACCGCGATGGCTTCGTCGATGGCGCGGTCGATCAGGATCTGGTCGTCCTTGCCGGCGCGCCCCAGCACCCACGGCACCACCTTGTCCTTGTGCCCGGGATGGCCGATGCCGATGCGCAGCCGGTGGAAGCCGGCATGCCCGAGCAGGCGGATGGTGTCGCGCAAGCCGTTCTGCCCGCCATGGCCGCCGTCGAACTTGAGCCGCACCGTGCCCGGCGCCAGATCCAGTTCGTCGTGCGCCAACAGCGCCTGCGCCGGTTCGATCTTCCAGTAGCGCAACGCGGCGGTCACCGCCTTGCCGCTGAGATTCATGAAGGTGGCCGGCTTCAGCAGCCACACCGCCTGCCCGGCCACGTCGACCTTGGCGGTTTCGCCGAACAGCTTGGCGTCCACGCTCCAGCGCGCGCCGGCCCGCTCGGCCAGGTGTTCGACAAAACGAAACCCGGCGTTGTGCCGGGTGTTCGCGTGTTCGGCTCCGGGATTGCCCAGACCGACGATCAGACGCAGACCAGTCATGCCGCAGCATCGCCGCAGCGCCCGGACCGACAGGCCCGGGCGCTGCTCGGGCGATTACTTGCCGTCCTTCTTCGCCGGCTCGGCCGCGGCCGGGGCGTCGGTCGCTTCCGGCTCGGCCTCGATCTGGCCGTGCTTGGCGATGACCACCGCCACGTCGTGCTCCTTGCCCAGCTTCAGTTCCGGCAGCTCGACGCCGGCCGGCAGCTTCAGGTCGGACAGGTGGATCACGTCGCCGACCGACAGCGCGGACAGGTCGACTTCGACGAACTCCGGCAGGTCCTTCGGCAGGCACACGACCTGGATCTCGTTCAGCTCGTGGGTGACGACGACTTCGGCCGACTTGCCGGCAGGCGAGGTTTCCTCGTTGAGGAAGTGCAGCGGCACCGAGGCGTGCAGCGCCTCGTTGTCGTTCACGCGCTGGAAGTCGATGTGCATGATCAGCTGCTTGAACGGGTGGCGCTGCATATCGCGCAGCAGCACCTTTTGGATGTCGCCGTTCAGGCTCAGGCTGAGGATCGACGAGTAGAACCAGTCGTTCTGGCTGGCGAGCCAGACTTCGTTGTGGTTGAGCTCGATGTTGACCGGCTTCAGTTCGCCACCGTAGACGATGGCGGGGATCAGGCCGTCGCGACGGAGGCGGCGGCTCGCACCCTTACCCTCGACCTCGCGGCGCTGAACCTTGATTTCATGTGTGGTTGCCATTTGCGTTTACTACCTTGGTTGAATGAACCGCCTCGCGGCGGTTTTGAGGACTCTTCCGCGACCAGAAGAGTCGTTGGAAAGCCGGGATCGGGGATTCGGGATTGGGGATTCGCAAAGCTAGCGCCGTTGCGAATCCCCAATCCCGAATCCCCAATCCCCGCCCTGAATCAATCGACGTACAACGAACTCACCGACTCGCCGAAGGCGATGCGGCGAATGGTTTCGGCCAGCAGCTCGGCGACGCTGAGCTGGCGGATCTTGTTGCAGCCGCGGGCGGCGTCCGACAGCGGGATGGTGTCGGTGACGACCAGCTCGTCGAGCTGCGAATTGCTGATGTTGCTGACCGCCGGGCCGGACAGCACCGGGTGGGTGCAGTACGCGGCCACCTTCAGCGCGCCCTGCGCCTTCAGCGCGGCCGCGGCGGCGCACAGGGTGCCGGCGGTATCGACGATGTCGTCGACCAGCACGCAGGTCTTGCCTTCGACGTCGCCGATGATGTTCATCACCGTGGACACGTTGGCGCGCGGGCGGCGCTTGTCGATGATCGCCAGGTCGGCGTCGTCCAGGCGCTTGGCCACGGCGCGGGCGCGGACCACGCCGCCCACGTCCGGCGACACCACGATCAGGTTGTCGGTGCCGTAGGCGCGCCAGATGTCGGCCAGCAGCAGCGGCGAGGCGTAGACGTTGTCGACCGGAATGTCGAAGAAGCCCTGGATCTGGTCGGCGTGCAGGTCCACGGTCAGCACGCGGTCGGCATTGACCGCGGTGAACATCTTCGCCGCGACCTTGGCGGTGATCGGCACGCGCGAGGAACGCATGCGCCGGTCCTGCCGCGAATAGCCGAAGTACGGCACCACCGCGGTGACGCTGGCGGCGCTGGCGCGCTTGAGCGCGTCGATCAGCACCAGCAGCTCCATCAGGTTCTCCGCGCTGGGCGCGCAGGTCGGCTGGATCACGAACACTTCCTGCCGGCGTACGTTCTCCTCGATCTCCACCTGCACTTCGCCATCGGAGAAGCGCGACACCATCGCCTTGCCCGGACGCACGCCCAGTTCGCGGCAGATGCTCTTGGACAGGGGCTTGTTGGCGTTGCCGGAGAACACCAGCAGGTTACGTTGATCTTGCATGAGCAGTGTCTCGGGCGGCGGCGGCGAAGAACGTGGAACGAAGAAACAGCGTGAATCGGAAAGCCAGGCGGAGCGACGCTTCTACCTGTTGAACCCCCGCACACGGATGTGCGGGCTTCTGCGAGGGACTCGCATATATGGCAGGGGCGGTAGGATTCGAACCTACGAATGCCAGGATCAAAACCTGGTGCCTTGGGCCTCTTGGCGACGCCCCTGCATGGAACTGTTGCTATGCCTCCAGCGCGTCGAGCAGCGGCGAGCGGGTCACGCCGCCAGCCACCCAGGCGCGCAACCCGTCCGGCAAGGCCGCCAGCGCGCGCACGGCGGCAGCGCGATCGGCGAACTCGACGAAACAACCGCTCCCCGACCCGGTCAGGCGTGGCGTGCCGATCTGCGCGAGCGCCTGGAACACGGCCTGGATGGCCGGTTCGCGGCGGAGCAGCACCGGCTCGAACGCATTGCCGAGCAGGAAACCTGAAACGAAGTCCGCCATTTTCGCGGGCGCGGCATCCCGCGTCAAATCCGGGGCCTGGAACAGCGCGGCGGTGGGCACGTGAACCGCCGGATCGGCCAGCACGTACCAGGCCGGCGGCAGGCGCAGCGGGGTCAGCCGCTCGCCCACCCCTTCGGCCCAGGCATCGCGGCCGCGCACGAACACCGGCACGTCCGCGCCCAGCGCCAGGCCCAGGGCGGCAAGCGCGTCCTCGTCCAGCCCGGCGCTCCACAGCGCATTGAGCGCGACCAGCGCGGTCGCCGCGTCGGACGAACCGCCACCGAAGCCGCCGCCCGCCGGAATGCGTTTTTCGACGCGGATATCCACACCCTGGGCAATTTTGGCTTCGTTTTGCAGAAGTTTCGCGGCGCGCACCAACAGGTCGTCGGCCTCGGCGACGCCGGGCACGGAGTCGCCGCGCCGCGCCACCACACCGTCGCCGCGCACCCGCAGATGCACCGTATCGCCCCAGTCGAGCAGGCGGAACACGGTCTGCAATTCGTGGTAGCCGTCGGCGCGGCGGCCGGTGATCTGCAGGAACAGGTTCAGCTTCGCCGGGGCCGGCCAGGCCGACCAGCCGTCCTCGCCCACCGCGCTCATGGCGCGGCGAAGTCCCACTGGTCCAGCAGCAGCCGCACCTTGGCGTCGCCGTTGCGCGCCTCGATGCGTCGCGGCAGGGCCGGACGACCGTCGCTGGGCGGGTACCACTCCTGGAACTGGATCTCCCAGCCCATCTGCCGCAGCGTCTGCAGGCGCCCCTCGGCGTCGTAGCCGACCTGCTCGGGCGCCCCGGCGTCCACCGCGACCTGCCCGCGCACCCAGTCCGGCAGCAGATTGACCGGAATCTCCCAACCGGTGGCCTCGAGCAGCACCTGCTGCGCGTCCTCGCCTGCGCGCGGACCGCCTTCCAGCCCCTCCAGGCGACCGCCGCCCTGGCTGTCGCCGCTCAGGCGCCAGCTCTGGCGCGTCACCGGCGCACTGAGTTCGATCTGGTATTGCCGCTGCTGCTGGGCCCAGTCGATACGGCCGCTGCCGCCGTTGCGGCCCTTGGTGATCGCCACCCGGCCCTGGAACGACCAGTTCGGATGCGCGGCCAGCCATGCCGTGCGCGCGGCGTCGGCCTGGCGCGCGGTCTCACTCAGCGGTGCGCTCGCGACCGGCGGCGCCTGCCGCGGCGCCAGCGAGCTGCAGCCGGCCAGCGCCAGCAGCACCGCCAGCGCGCACACCGCACGCAACCCCGGCCTCACGGCGCGACCTTGTCCATGGCCCGCTGCAGCGCGCGATTCTTCGGATCGAGCTTGCGCGCCTCGTCGAAGTACTTGTTGGCCTCCTCGCGCTTGCCCTGCTCCCACAGCACCTGGCCGATGTGCGCGGCGATCTCCGGATCCTTGAACAGGGTCCAGGCGCGGCGCAGCTGCACCAGCGCTTCCTGGGTCTTGCCCAGCCGGTAAAGCACCCAGCCGTAGCTGTCGATGATCGCCGCGTTGTCCGGATCGGCGGTGCGCGCGCGATCGATCAGTTGCAAGGCCTCGCGGTAGCGGTGGGTGCGGTCGGCCAGGGTGTAGCCGAGCGCGTTGAGCGCGGCCACGTTCTCCGGCTCGGTGACCAGGATCTTGCGCAGGTCGGCCTCGGCGCGGTCGATGCGGTCGCGCCGCTCCCAGGCCAGGCCGCGCGCGTACAGCAGGGCGTTGTCGTCCGGATAGGCGGCCAGGCCGCGCTCGAACACCTGCAGTTCGCCATCGTCGTCGCCGCTGCGCTGGCGCAGTTCCGCCTCCAACACGTAGGCGTCGCGGCGCGCGGCGTCGTCGGCCTCGGCATCGTCCTGCAGCGCGCGCGCCTCGGCGAAGGCGGCGTCCTTCTGCCCGAGCTCGTACAGCGCCCCGGCGGTGCGCAGCCGCGCCTCGTTGCGCAGCGGGCCGCCCGGCACGCCGCGGTACCAGGTCACCGCTTCCTGGTAGCGCTTCAGGAACTCGGCGATCTTGCCGAGCAGCAGGCGCCGCTCCGGATCGGGCTGGGCCGCGCCCTTGCGCAGTTCCTCGTACAGCGCGCTCAGCGCCGCGTTGTCCTGCAGCTTGGCCAGCATCGAGGCGCGCAGGCCGTAGTTCTGGGTGTCCTGCGGGCCGAGCGCCAGCACCCGCGCCGCCGCGGCGGTGTCGCCGATCGCGTCGTAGGCGTAGGCCAGCGCGCCGCGCAGCTCGGGATCGCGCGGCGCCTTGGGCTCCACGCCCTGCAGCAGCGCGCGCGCCTGCTCGGTCTTGCCGGCCTGCTGCAGCTGGGTGGCGTGCAACAGGGCCACCCGCGGCTCCTCCGGGAAGCGCTTGACCAACTGGTCGACGATGCGCTCGGCCAGTTTCGGCTGCTCCAGGCGCAGCGCCAGGCGCCCGAATTCCTGCCAGGCCTCGAGCTGGTCGGGGATGGCATTGGCGTCGAGCAGCTGATCCAGCACCTTCGCCGCCACCTCCGGATCGCGGTTGCCGCTGACCAGCGCCACCAGCGCGTAGCGCCAGCCGCGCGCATCCTTGTCGCGCAGCAGCCCCACCAGCAGGCCGCGCGCCTGGCGCAGGTTGCCGTTGCGCAGGGCCAGCGCCGCATCGGCGCTGCGCATCGCCAGCGACTCGGGCGCGCGCTGGCGCCACAGCGCCAGGGCCTGCGCGGCGGCGGCCGTGTCGTTGGCCAGCATCGCGATGCGGGTCGCGCGTTCGGCCAGGCCGGCATCGCCGGGAGCGTCGTTGGCCGCCTCCAGGTACCAGTGCGAGGCATCGGCCAGCTGCCCGGCCTGCAGCGCGAATTCGCCGGCCAGCACCGGCGTCAGCGAGGACGGCGCGGCGCTCGCCGGCGGCTTGGCGGCGGCCGCAGGCGCCGCCGCGGCGGCGGCAATGGCCGGCAGCATGGTCAGCGCAGACAGCAATAGACAGGTACGGATGCGAATCAATGCGGGCATCGGGGGCAACCGGGCCGTAAAATGGGGCCCTGAATGGCCAGCAGCTTATCGCAAGCAACTGAACAGATGACGTTGTGGGTGCTCGGATTGAACCACCAGACCGCGCCGGTCGACCTGCGCGAACGGGTGGCGTTCGCCGGCGATGCGCTGCCGCGCGCGCTGCATTCGCTGCGCGCCTTGCCCAACGTCGCCGAGGCCGCACTGCTGTCCACCTGCAACCGCACCGAGCTGTACGCGATCGCCGAGGACGCGCAGAGCCTGGCCGACTGGCTGGATTCGCATGCGTCCGGGCTGCACGGCTACCTGTACCAGCACCAGGACGCCGACGCGGTGCGGCATCTGTTCCGCGTCGCCACCGGGCTGGACTCGATGGTGCTGGGCGAGCCGCAGATCCTGGGCCAGGTCAAGGACGCCTGGGCGCTGGCGCGCGAGCACGGGGCGATGGGCAACCGCCTGGACCGGCTGTTCCAGCAGACCTTCTCGGTGGCCAAGCGCGCGCGCACCGACACCCGGGTCGGCGCCAATCCGGTGTCGGTGGCCTCGACCGCGGTGCGCCTGGCGCAGAATTCCTTCGCCCGGCTCAGCGAATCGACGGTGCTGCTGGTCGGCGCCGGCGAGACCATCGAGCTGGCCGCCAAGCACCTCAGCGAAGGCCGCGTGCGGCGCCTGCTGATCGCCAACCGCACCCTCGCCCACGCCCAGGAACTGGCCAGCCGCCATGGCGGCGTGGCGCTGCCGCTGAGCGAGCTGGAGCGGCACCTGCAGGAGGCCGACGTGGTGTTCTCGGCCACCGCCGCGCGCGAGCCGGTGGTGACCCGCGCGCAGGTCGAGCAGGCGCTGCGCGCGCGCAAGCACAAGCCGATGCTGCTGTTCGACCTGGCGGTGCCGCGCGACATCGAGGCCGGCGTGGCCGAACTGGCCGACGCCTATCTGTACACCGTGGACGACCTGGAACGCGCGGTCGAGGACAACCGCCGCGGCCGCCGCGAAGCGGCCGAGGCCGCCGAGGCGATCATCGACCTGCAGGTGGTGCGCTACATCGAGACGCTGCAGGCCAGCACCCGCCAGGCGCCGCTCAAGCGCCTGCGCGCGCACGGCGACAACACCCGCGACGACGTGCTGGCCAAGGCGCGGCAACAGCTGGCCAACGGCAAGCCGGCCGACGAGGTGCTGGAATTCCTCGCCAACACCCTGACCAACCGCCTGCTGCATCCGCCCACCGCGGCGCTGCGCGAGGCCGCGCTGAGCGGCGACGCCGAGCTGGCCCGCGCCGCCGAGCGCCTGTTCCCGGAAAAACCGGGCTACTTCCACCCTATCCTGAAGACCGATGACACCGACCCTGCGCCGTAAGCTGGAGGCGCTGGCCGAGCGTCGCGAAGAACTCGAACGCCTGCTGTCCGACCCCGACGTGGTCGGCGACAACGCGCGCTTCCGCGACTACTCGCGCGAATTCGCGCAGCTGGAGCCGGTCGCCGCCGCGCTGGCCGACGAGGCCGCGGCCAAGGCCGACCTGGCCGCCGCCGAGGCGATGCGCGCCGATCCGGAACTGCGCGAGCTGGCCGAAGAGGAGATCGCCGCCGCCCACGCGCGCCTGGCCGCGCTCGACGAACAGCTGGCGCTGCTGCTGGTGCCGCGCGATCCGCGCGACGACGGCAACCTGTTCCTGGAAGTGCGCGCCGGCACCGGCGGCGACGAGGCGGCGATCTTCGCCGGCGACCTGTTCCGCATGTACGCGCGCTATGCCGAGCGCCAGGGCTGGAAGGTGGAAGTGGAATCGGACAGCCCCGGCGAGCACGGCGGCTACAAGGAGATCGTGGCGCGCATCGTCGGCCGCGGCGCGTACTCCAAGCTCAAGTTCGAATCCGGCACGCACCGCGTGCAGCGGGTGCCGGCGACCGAGTCGCAGGGCCGCATCCACACCTCGGCGGCGACGGTGGCGATCATCCCCGAGGCCGACGACGTGGAGGAGATCGCGATCAACCCGGCCGACCTGAAGGTGGACACGTTCCGTTCCTCCGGCGCCGGCGGCCAGCACGTCAACAAGACCGAATCGGCGATCCGCATCACCCACGTGCCGAGCGGGGTGGTGGTCGAATGCCAGACCGAGCGCAGCCAGCACGCCAACCGCGACAAGGCGATGAAGCGGCTGAAGGCGCAGCTGCTCGATACCGAGCGCAGCAAGCAGGCCGCGGCCGAGGCGCAGGACCGCAAGCTGCAGGTCGGCAGCGGCGACCGCAGCCAGCGCATCCGCACCTACAGCTTCCCGCAGGGCCGCATCACCGACCACCGGGTCGAAGGCCTGACCCTGTACGACCTGCCCAACGTGATCGAGGGCGACCTCGACGCGCTGATCGAGCGGCTGAGCCACGAGCACCAGGTCGACGAACTGGCGCGGCTGAGCGACAGCCCGTGAGCCGGCCTGTGCGCCGCGCCGATGCGCGCGCCCCCGGACCGGCCGCCGCCAGCGCGTGAGCGGCACCAGCGTGGACGAACTGCGGCAACTGCAGGAGGCGGTGCGCCGCGACCCGCAGGACTTCATCGCCTGGGTGATGCTGGCCGACGCCGAACTCGGCGCCGGCGCGGTCGCCGCCGGCGAGCAGGCCGCCTTGCGCGCGCTGCAATTGCGCCCGGCGCATCCCGAAGCGCTGGCACGGCTGGGCCGGGTGCGCTGGACCCAGCGCCGCCACCCCGAGGCCGCCGCGGCGTTGCGCCAGGCCCTGCAGCAGGCGCCGCAGCATCCGGGCATCGCCCTGTGGCTGGGCCATGCGCTGGAGGACAACGGCGAGGCCGAAGCCGCCGCGCAGGCCTATGCGCACGCGCACGCGCTGCTGCCGCAGGAACCGTCGATCGCCGCGCACCTGCTGAACTGGCGACGCAAGCTGTGCGACTGGCGCGCGCTGGACGCCTTGTCGCAGCAGGTCCGCGCCGCCGTGCGCCAGGGCCACACGGCGATCGAACCGTTCGCCTTCCTCAACGAGGACGCCGACGCGTCCGAACAGTTGCGCTGCGCGCGCAACCGCGCCCTTGCCGTGGCGCACACGGTGGCGCCGTTGCCGGCGACGGCGCTGCGCCGCCACGGGCCGCTGCAGGTCGGCTTCCTGTCCAACGGCTTCGGCGCGCATCCCACCGGGCTGCTGATCGTGGCCTTGTGCGAACGCCTGCGCGCGCATGCCGACCTGCAGCTGCAGCTGTTCGCCTTGAACCGCGACGACGGCAGCGCGATCGGCGCGCGCCTGCGCGCCGCGGCGCACGCCTGGCACGACGTCGCCGCACAGCCGCACCGGGCGATCGCGCAACGCATCCGCGATGCCGGCATCGACCTCCTGTTCGACCTGCGCGGCTGGGGCGGCGGCGGCGCGCCGGAAGTGCTGGCGCTGCGCCCGGCGCCGCTGCAGGTCAACTGGCTGGCCTATCCGGGCACGTCCGGCGCGCCATGGATCGACTACGTGGTCGGCGACGCGTTCGCGCTGCCCGATGCGGTGGCCGCGCACTACAGCGAGCGCGTGCTGCGCCTGCCGCGCGCGTTCCAGCCGTCGGACGATACGCGCCAGGTCGGCGCGCCGCCGTCACGCCGCGACTGCGGCCTGCCCGAGCACGGCACCGTGTTCTGCTGCTTCAACAACAGCTACAAGCTGACCCCGCGCAGCGTGGCGCGGATGCTGGAGATCCTGCGCCAGGTCCCCGGCAGCGTGCTGTGGCTGCTGTCCGGCCCCGGCCAGGCCGATGCGCGGCTGCGCGACGCCGCCCGCCGTGCCGAGGTGGATCCGGCGCGGCTGCGCTTCATGCCCAAACTCGCGCATGCCGAGTACCTGGCCCGCTACCGGCATGCCGACCTGTTCCTGGACACGCATCCGTACAACGCGCACACCACCGCTTCCGATGCGCTGTGGGCCGGCTGCCCGCTGCTCACCTGCCCCGGCACCACCTTCGCCGCGCGCGTGGCCGGCAGCCTCAACCACCATCTGGGCATGGGCGAGATGAACGTCGCCGACGACGCCGCGTTCATCGCCAAGGCCGTGCAGCTGGGCCGCGACCCGGCCGCGCTGCGCGCCCTGCGCGACACCCTGCGGCAGCGCCGAGCCAGCGCCGGCCTGTTCGACATGCACGGCTTCGCTGCGGACTTCGCCGCGCTGTTGCGCGATACGGCAGGCCGGCATGGCTGGAGCGGGCCGCACTAGGCGCGAATGGCTCGACCGCAACGGCGCGGTGCGCAGCGGCCGGTTCGCGTTCGGCATCCGGACCATGCAGTACGGCATGCCATCGGCAGCGGCGGTCGCAATCTCTCGACATCGCGCAAGCGGCAGACGACGGCACCCGGCAACACGCAGGTCGCTCGTATTCGTCGCAACGCATGCCCTGCAGACGCGCGCTTGACCTCAAGCATGGTCGAGGTTCGACACTGCGCGCTTTCCGTTCGCGCACGCCCCGATGCCGTCACGCCTGTCGCCCGATCTCACCTCCCCGCATGCGCGCAGCGTGCTGGTCGCCCACGCCGCGGCGCCGGTCTGCGCAGCGCTGCTCGCACGCTTGCGCGACATCCCCGGCAGCGACCTGCATGCCCTGGCCTGGCTGGAATCGCTGGGCGCAGCGCCGGACCTGCTGTACGCGCAATGCGGCGGCGACGCCGGTATGCAGCTCGGCCGCAGCCTGCGTCCGCGCGCACCGGCGCCGCGACTGACCCTGCAACGCTACCGGCGCATCCGCAGCGGGGTGTCCGATCCGCAACGCCTGCCCGGCTGCGTCGTGGTGACCCGGCTGCCGATCCGCGACGCGGCGCAAGCGCGGCACTATGCCGATGCCGCCTTCGCCGCGCTGCAGGATGGCGCGCACGCGCTGCGCGGCCTGATCGCCTCGCACCTGCACCTGTCCGACGACGGCCGTGGCCTGCTCGACTATGCCGAATGGAGCAGCGCCGACGCGCAGCGCCGCGCCCTGCGGCGCGAACCCGAGCGCCTGCCGCTGGCCTGCCATCCTGCCGCCAGCGTGGCCCACTACCGGCCGCACGCGCTGGCCCGGCCCGGCCACCCGGCGCACGGACGCGGCTGAAGCGCCGGGGACCGTGCGCAAGGCGCGGCCGTCTCGCGCCGGATAGAACCCACCATCGGTTTTTTGCGCGCCACAAACCAGCATCGCGCCCAGCGCCATTTTCGCCTGCCGCAACGATGATCGCCTCGTCCCGATCCAACGACCGGGGCAGCCGTCCTGCCATGCAGGATCCATCGTTCGCGTACCGGGAGGTAAGCAATGGCTATCGAAGTCTTGGTCGGCATTCCACGCAATGCCGAAACCGCCACAATCAGGCAAACCACCGCGGTGCGGATGACCGGAACGTCGGCCAGCACCGACTGTGTTCCTGCGCGTGGACCCGACCGGTCTCGCGGAAAAGAACACCACCTTCCTGCATGTCCGCAGCAACGATCCGTGGATCCACGTGGACGGTGCAGACAGGCTGCAGTTCATGATCGGCCAGCGCCAGGTCGCCGTGAACATCCTCAGCCTGTCGCGTCTCAAATAGGCCCGCGGCGTCTACGTCTTCGCTACCGGCAAGACGGGAGCGGAGGCGCCAGCCGCTCCATTCAGGAGTGCGGTGGTCGCCGCCAACGCCGCCGTACGGCACACCAATCCCACTGTACGCCGGCCGGGCGAGCCGCTAGGCTGCCGGCATGAGCGCCAAAGCCGATTTCATTGCATTGAACCTGTGCGTGCTGACCGTGTCGGACACGCGCAGCCTGGCCGAGGACAGTTCGGGCGACTACCTGGTGTCGGTACTCGGCGAGGCCGGCCATCGCCTGTACGCGCGCGAGCTGCTGCCCGACGACCGCTACCGGATGCGCGCGGTGGTGTCGGCGTGGATCGCCGACCCGCAGGTGGACGGCATCCTGGTCACCGGCGGCACCGGCTTCACCGGCCGCGACTCCACCCCCGAAGCGCTGCTGCCGCTGCTGGACAAGCAGATGCCCGGCTTCGGCGAGCTGTTCCGTGCGATCAGCTTCGAGGAGATCGGCACCTCCTCGTTGCAGTCGCGCGCCTTCGCCGGCCTGGCCAACGCCACCTTCGTGTTCTGCCTGCCCGGCTCGACCTCGGCCTGCCGCACCGCCTGGGAAAGGATCGTCGCCGCGCAACTCGACGCGCGCACGCGGCCGTGCAACCTGGCCACGCTGCGCCCACGCCTGAAGGAATGACCTGGAACCGCGCATGCCCCTGGACACTACCCTGCGCCTGCTGGCCAAGGCCAGCGGCATGACCGCGGCGGACATCGCCGCCGCCATCCCGCGCGCCGGCGCGGCCACGGTCAAGGCCTGGCTGGCCGGCGAAAAGATGCCCGGCCGCGACCAGCTCAACGCACTGGCGCGCGCCTTCGGCGTCCCCGCCGGCGCGCTGCTCGGCGAACTGGCCAGCCAGCTGGACCCGGCCCGCACCCGCGGCGAACACGATCTGCTGCAGGCCTACCGCGCCCTGGACAGCCGCCAACAGGGCGCGCTGCTGGAAGTGGCGCGGAGCATGGCCGGCACCCGCGCGAGGCGCAGCAAATGAGCAAGCTCAAACGCAAGCAGTACCAGGCGCTGATGCAGCCGTTGCAACTGGAGCTGGTGGCGCTGGCGCAAGCGCTGCAGCACAGCGGCGAACGCGTGCTGGTGCTGTTCGAAGGCCGCGACACCGCCGGCAAGGGCGGCGCGATCCAGGCCATCGCCGAACACCTCAACCCACGCCAGTGCCGGGTGGTGGCGCTGCCCAAGCCGACCGACCGCGAAAGCACGCAGTGGTATTTCCAGCGCCACGTCGCGCACCTGCCGGCCGCCGGCGAGATCGTGCTGATGGACCGCAGCTGGTACAACCGCGCCGGCGTGGAACGGGTCATGGGCTATTGCGACGATGCGCAGTACCACGCCTTCCTGCACCAGGCGCCGCTGTTCGAGCGCTTGCTGGTCGACGACGGCATCCGCCTGTTCAAGTACTGGCTGTGCGTGGACCAGGACCAGCAGGAGAAGCGCTTCGCCGAGCGCCTGCACGATCCGCTGAAGGGCTGGAAGCTGTCGCCGGTGGACCTGCAGTCGCGCGCCCAGTACGCCGACTACACCCGCGCCCGCGAAGCGATGCTGGAAGCCACCCACAGCGAACACGCGCCGTGGACGCTGGTCGATTTCAACGACCAGAAGCGCGGCCGCCTGACCCTGATCCGGCACCTGCTCGACCAGTTGCCGGACGCGCCGCTGCAGGAACCGGAGTTGGAACTGCCGCCGCTGCGGCACAAGCCGCGCAAGGAAAAGTTCGGCGTGTTGCAGCCGATCGCGTCGTATCCGGGGTGAAGCGGGGATTGGGGACTCGGGACTCGATGATGCGGCCCGCAACCGACGCTGCAATGGCTTTCTGCAGGAGCGGCTTCAGCCGCGACCGGACGTTTCCGCAAAGACGCGGCCGGATTGAAAACGCCTTCTGCAGCGGCATGCGGTCGTGCGCGCTACCGGCAAGGCCGCGTCGGGACTGAAGTCCCTCCCACAGCGAGCCGCCAAGGATTCCGGGGCGTCAGCCTATCGCGAAGCCCGCCGCCACCGGCGCCGGCCAGGGTTCGCGCAGCAGCTGTTCGACCCGCGCCGCCGGCGGTCCATGCTGCAGCCACTCGGCCAGCGCCTCCAGCGCCGCGGCCTCGCCGCAGGCGACGACCTCGACGCGGCCGTCGGCCAGGTTCAGCGCGCGCCCGTCCAGCCCCAGCGCCAGCGCGCGTTCGCGGGTGGAGGCGCGGAAATACACGCCCTGCACCCGGCCGGAGACCAGGAAGCGCGCCGCCGCCATCAGCCCGCGGCCTTCGCCTGGCCGGCCAACTTGCCGCCCGCCGCGGCGATCGCCGCCTCGATGTCGTGCGCGTTGACCGGCCCCAGGAACTGCTTGGCGACCTTGCCGTCGGGCGCGATCAGGTAGGTCATCGGCAGCCCGCGCGGGGTGGCGAAATCGGCCGGCGGGGCGTAGGTGTCCAGGATCGCCACCGGGTAGGCCACCGGATGCTCCTTCAGGAACGCCTGCATCTCCGCCGGTTCGATGTCCTCGTAGGCCAGGCCCACCACTTCGATGTTGTCGCGCATCACGTGCAAGGCCGACAGTTCCGGCATTTCCTTCAGGCACGGCGCGCACCAGGTGGCCCAGAAGTTCACCACCACCCACTGCCCGCGATGCGCGGCCAGGTCGTAGTCGCTGCCGTCCACCGCCTTCACCTTCAGCGTCGGCTGCGGCTTGGTTTCCTGCACGACCTGCGCGCCTGCGCCAGCGGCGGACGCGGTCGGCGCCGCGGGTGCGGCAGGCGCGGTCGGGACAGCAGGTGCGGCCGGAGCCGGCGCACCCGGCGCGGCGCCGTCGGCGGGCGCGGGATGCCGGTCGCAGCCGGCCAGCAACGTGGCGGCGGCGAACAGGGGGAACAGGATGCGCGGGGTCATGCGAGGTCTCCGATATCGGTGTAGAGGTCGCCGACGCGACGTTTCAGCACGTCGCGCAACGGCATGCGCAATTCGTCCAGCGCGCGCCACGCCGCCTGGCCCAGCGCGTCGTCGCGGCACGGCAGGTAGGCTTCGGCGATGGGGATGCGCAGCTGGCAGTTTTCGTAGAGTTCGGTCAGCGGCACGTCGGCCAGGTCGCGCGCCAGCAGCCATTCGCCGTGCTCGGCGCGGCTGAGCAGGCGGCTGCGCTCCAGCTCGCACAGCAGTTCCTGCACCAGCGAATCGGTCAGCATCGGCTCCAGTTCCAGGATCCGGTCCTCGTGCAGGCCGTGGCCGTCCTTGCGCGCCTGCGCGAAGCGCCCGAGCAGGCGCAGCAGGCCGTAGATCTCGTAGCCGGCCGGCAGCCGCATCGACACCGGCTGGTAGCGGAACGCGGCGATCGAGGACGCCAGCGAGGCGCCGAGCAGGATCGCGATCCAGCTCAGATAGATCCACAGCAGGAAGATCGGCACGAACGCGACCGTGCCGTAGATGCGCTGGTAGGACTGGAAGCTGCCCAGGTACAGGCTCAGCCCCCACTTCACCAGTTCCAGCAGGGCCACCGCCAGCAGCGCGCCGGGCACCGCGTGGCGCAGCTTGACCGTGTGGTGCGGCACCACCCGGTACACCAGCACGATGCAGGCGAACTCGATCAGCACCGGCGCCAGGCCCAGCACCGTCTGCGCCAGCAGCCGGCCTTCGCTGGTGCGGAACAGCGGCAGCGCGAAGAACCGCGCCGACGCCGACAGCGACGCCGCGGCCAGCAACGCGCCCAGGGTCAGCACCGTCCAGTACACCAGGAAGCGGGTCAGCCGCGGCCGCGCCGAGACCACCCGCCAGATCCGGTTGAAGGTCTGCTCGACGCTGTTCAAGGTGATCAGCAGCGACACCATCAGCGCGATCGTGCCGGCGCTGGTCAGCTGCCCGGCGCTGGCCGAGAACTGGCGCAGATAGGCTTCCACCGAACGCGCCGCGGCCGGCACGAAGTTGGAGAAGATGTAGTCGCTGAGCTGGTCGCTCCACTTGTCGAACACCGGGAACGCCGACAGCACGCCGAACACCACCATCGCCAGCGGCACCAGCGCGAAGATCGTGGTGTAGGCCAGCGAGGCGGCGGCCTGGAACAGGCGGTCGTCGAGGAAGCGCCGCCACAGGAAACCGGCGAAGCTGCGCATCCGCGCGCGGTCGCGCACCCGCTCCGTCCAAAGGTTGACCGTGTCCAAAGGCTGCATCGGGCAAGGGTACCCGATGCGCGCGGACGCCGGCATCGCCGATACTGGCCGCCGTTCTGGTGCAAGCAAGCGAGGGCCGCATGGCCGAGATCCTGGTCCTGTACTACAGCCGCGGCGGTTCGGTGGCACGGCTGGCGCGGCAGATCGCGCGCGGCGTCGGCGAGGTGCCCGGCATGGCCGCGCGCCTGCGCACGGTGCCGCCGGTGGCCGCGGTCACCCAGGCCAGCGCGCCGCCGGTGCCCGACAGCGGTGCGCCGTACGTGGACGCCAGCGACCTGCGCGACTGCGTCGGCCTGGCCCTGGGCAGCCCGACCCGCTTCGGCAACATGGCCGCGCCGGTCAAGCACTTCATCGACGGGCTCGGCGCCGAATGGGCCAGCGCCACCCTGGCCGGCAAGCCGGCGGCGGTGTTCACCTCCACCGCCTCGCTGCACGGCGGCCAGGAAGCCACGCTGCTGTCGATGCACCTGCCGCTGCTGCACCACGGCTGCGTGATCGTCGGCATTCCCTATACCGAGCCGCTGCTCAGCAGCACGCGCAGCGGCGGCACCCCGTACGGCGCCAGCCACGTCGCCGGCGCCGACGACGACCCGCAGCCCAGCGAGGAAGAGGCGCAGCTGGCGCGCGCGCTGGGGCGGCGCCTGGCGGGCATCGCGCAACGCCTGGCGGCGCCATGAGCACCGCCCGCCTGCGTCACGCGCTGGCCGCCACGCTGCTGGTGCTGGCGCTGCTGTACGCGGCCTGGTTCCACGACGATCGCCACCGCCTCGCCGCGCTGCTGGTGTTCGCGCTGCCGCCGCTGCTGCTGGCGATCGGGGTGCTGCGCGGCTCGGCCGTGGCGCGCTTCTGGGCCGGCGTGTTCGGGCTGTTCTGGTTCAGCCACGGCGTCATGGCCGCCTGGAGCCATCCGCCGCAGCGCGCCTACGCCTGGGCCGAACTGCTGCTGGCGCTGCTGGCGATCGGGCTGTCCAGCGCGCCGGGACTGCGCGCGCGCTTCGCACGCAAGCGCGGCGCGGCGCCGCCCGGCAACGACGCGCCCTGAGCGGCCGGCGCCGGCCTGCCGGGTATCATGGCCGCCTTGCCGCGGCCAGCGCGGCGCCCGTCATGCTCTAGGAACCGGCAATGGAAGAACTCCTGATCGTCACCACCGGCGGCACGATCGACAAGATCTACTTCGACGACAAGTCCGACTACCAGATCGGCGATCCGCAGATCGGCCAGATCCTCAAGGAACTGGGCGTGACCTTCCGCTTTACCGTGATCCCGATCATCCGCAAGGACTCGCTGCACATCACCGACGAAGACCGCGAGCTGATCCGCGCCACCGTCGCCGCGCAGTCCGCGCGCCACGTGCTGATCACCCACGGCACCGATTCGATGGTGCAGACCGGCAAGGTCCTGCAGAGCATCGCCGACAAGACCATCGTGATGACCGGCGCGCTGAACCCGGCGCGCTTCCGCGGCTCCGATGCGGAATTCAACATCGGCTGCGCGGTCGGCGCGGTGCAATCGCTGCCGGCCGGTGTCTACATCGCCATGAACGGGCAGATCTGGGACCCGCAGAAGGTGCGCAAGAACGTGGCCGCGAACCGCTTCGAACCCGCCTGAGCCGCCATGTCCAAGGCCACCCGCGCGACCCGGGCACTGGATGCGGCCGGCGTCGCCTATCGCCTGCATCCCTACGACTACGCGGCCGAGGCCGGCGCCAAGGGCCTGCAGGCGGCGCAGGCGCTCGGCCTGCCGCCGGCGCGGGTGCTGAAGAGCCTGATGGCCTGGGTCGACGATCGCGCGGTGTGCGTGGTGGTGCCCTCCGATCGCCGCGTGCAGCTGAAGAAGCTGGCCGCGGCCGCGGCCGGCAAATCGGCGCGGATGATGGAGGTGGCCGAGGCCGAACGCCGCACCGGCTACAAGGTCGGCGGCATCAGCCCGCTGGGCCAGCAGCGGCAGGCGCCGGTGCTGGTCGAGCAGGCGGCGCTCGGCCCGGGCAGCGTCTGGTTCAACGCCGGGCAGCGCGGGCTGCTGCTGGAAATCGACGCCGAGCGCGTGCTGGACGTGCTGCAGGCCCGCGCCTGCGACCTGTGCGAATGACGCTACTCAATAGCTGGCGGTCACGCCGCCCCCGGTCACCGCGGTGACCGCCTTCACCCGCACGTAGTAGGTCCCCGCGGGCAGGGTGAGGGTGCAGCTCTCGGCATTGGCCGCCGCGATCGACCTGCAGCCATAGACGGTGTCGGTCGGCAGTGCGCCGCCGCGCAGGTACAGGTCGGCATTGCCGATAGCGCCGGCCAGGGCCAGCTTCAGCCAGGGCGTGCCGGCCGGCACCGTGATCTGGCAGATCAGCGATGTCCCCGCCTTGAGCGCCAGGCTGCCGAGCGGTACGCGGCGGACCAGGCGCCGCCCAAACAAAAACCCCGCGCCGGGGCGCGGGGTTGTCGTCTTTGCAACGTCCAGGGCGTCCATGCCCTGCCGCTTCGTGCAGCGGCCGATGCCTGCGCGGCGGCGCCGTCCAGGCGCACGCCGCGCAGCGGGCGGATCACCAGTTCGCGGTCAGGGTGACGCCCGAGAACGTGCTGTACGCCTTGAGCCGCACGTAGTAGGTGCCGGCGCTGGGCGAGTTGAAGGTGCAGGTCTCGTTGTTGCCGTTGAGGTAGGGGCGGCAACCGTAGGTGCTGTCGGTCGGCGCGCTGCCCTGGCGCACGTACAGGTCCGCATCGCCGCTGCCGCCGGAGATGGTCACGGTCAGCGAACTGACCCCGGACGGCACGGTCACGGTGTAGTTCAGCTCCGAGCCGGTGCTGGCGCCCAGCCCGGTGACCGGCACGCCGTCCTGCAGCGTGTTGCCGGTCGGCGGGTTGGTGGTGCCGCCGCCGAGCGCGGCGGTCACCGCGGCGTTGGCGTCGAGCAGGCCGGCGCCGCAGCCCTGCGAGCAGGAGAAGCTGGCCGCGGTGCTCTTGATGGTGCTCTCCACCTGCGCCGGGGTCAGCGGGGTCGGCGCGACCGACTGCATCAGCGCGACCACGCCGGCCACGTGCGGCGTCGCCATCGAGGTGCCGTTGTAGGACGCGTAGCTCGCGTTGCCCGGGGTGGTGGTGCCGTCGTTGAGCGTGGACAGGATGCTCGAACCCGGCGCGGAGATGTCGATGCCGGTGCCGTAGTTCGAGTAGCTGGCCTTGGCGCGCGAGGAGGTGGTCGCGGCCACCGCGATCACGTTGGCGCAGTTGGCCGGCACCGAGCCGGAGACGTTGGCGGCGCTGTTGCCGGCCGCCACCACCACGGTGGTGCCGCGGTTGACCGCGCCGTTGATCGCGTTCTGGTAGGTGGTCGAGCAGGTGCCGCTGCCGCCCAGCGACATGTTGATCACTTCGGCCGGGGTGGTGTTGGTCGGCACGCCGCTGACGGTGCCGCCGGACGCCCAGGTGATCGCGTCGGCGATGTCGGAGGTGTAGCCGCCGCACTTGCCGAGCACGCGCACCGGCAGGATCTTGGCGTTGAACGCGGTACCGGCCACGCCGGTGCTGTTGTTGGTCACCGCGGCGATGGTGCCGGCCACGTGGGTGCCGTGCCAGCTGGAATTGGACGCCGGCGAGCCGGAATAGCACTCGTTGGCCGCGGCCCAGTCGCCTTCGTCGGCCGGGTTGCTGTCGCGGCCGTTGCCGTCGCGCGCGTCGGCCGCGACGCTGATGAAATCGTAGCCGGGCAGGACGTTGGCGTTGAGGTCGGGGTGGCTGGTGATGCCGGTGTCGATCACCGCCACGACCACGCCGGTGCCGGTGGCCTGGTCCCAGGCCGGGCGCACGTTGATGCCCGCGGTGGTGGTGCCGAAGGCCCACTGGTTGGACAGGCTGGGATCGTTCGGGGTCAGCGCGATGGTCATGCGCTGGTCGACTTCGACGTACTCGACGTTCGGGTCGGCGGCCAGCTGGCGCATCAGGGTCTCGGCCTCGGCATGGTCGAGCGGCCGGTTGGACTGGATCACTTCCGGGCCGACCGCCAGGCGGCGCAGGCTGGTGAGCCCCAGCGCGCGGCCGTTCTTGGCCGGCATCGCCGCGGCGACCGACTGCAGCGTCGCGCGCAGCGACGACGATGTGGCGGCAGACGCACTGGCGACGCCCACCGGAGCGGCATCGCGGGTCTTGACGATGAAGCGCTGCACGGTGGGCTCGGCGGACAGGCCGGAGAGGTTGACGTCGCCGGCGAACGCCGGCGTCGCCAGCAACAGCGAAGTCAATGCGGACGCTCCAAGCACGACCAGCCAAGGACGCTGGCGCGAACCACGTTGCGAAATTTCGGACATTCGGAACTTCCTTTTCGTTGATTGCCACCTGACGGCGATTTTCGCGCTGCGGATTGCCTAAACAGGCGCTGAATCCAGATGCGGCGCGATCCCAGGCCGGCCCCCTGTTGCCAGCCGTTCATCCGACGCTATCCCAATACAGCCGCGTATGGACGAGGTATTTATCGTCCAAAACTCATAAGCGTGACGGTTGTCAACATATGTGCCGGCATCCCTTGCGCTTTTCGCGACACGGCAGCGCCCTGCCTGGCTCGTCGAGACAGTCCCGGGACATTTTTGCGCGGCGCCGCGCGGCCATGCGCGAGAAGGAGGGCGATCTGCCCTGCCAGATCACGGCGAAGCCAGCCTCGGCTGGATGGGTCGACTGCTGCGCGATGCGGCAGCGCCGGGTCGTGGCGGCCATGCGCAAGCCTGCGGCGACATGCTGGCGGAAGACAGGCGCAGGCCAAAGGCGGCGTCACCCTGCGTGCAGGGCGCCAGACAGCGGACGCGCGCTGCGACTTCCGGGCCAACACGTGTCTCTGACGCAAGCGAACGGGCGTACAGCGTACGCAAGGCGCAGGCAGCCCAAGAAACGGACAAGGGCCGCGGCCCTGCGCGTCCCGGGCCGCAGCCCCGCATGGCCCGGCGGCTGGGCCTGCCCGCCCCAACCCGGCTTCGGAGTGGACGGCCTCCGCTCAGAAGCGACGCGCTGGGCGCGGCCCACGCCACGCCCAGCGCGACACCCGCACTACGGCGGGCGAAGCACTCCGGGGACTCAGCCCAACCGCACCAGCCAGCCGTGGCGGTCGGCCGCGCGGCCGTACTGGATGTCGGTCAGTTCCTGACGCAGCGACAGGGTCACCGGGCCGGCCGGCGCGGCCAGGTCGCCGACGGCGAAATCCTTGCCCTTCAACTGCCCGATCGGGGTCACCACCGCGGCGGTGCCGCAGGCGAAGACCTCGGCGATCGCGCCGGAGGCCACGCCTTCGCGCCATTCGTCGATGGTCACCTGGCGCTCGACCACCTGCATGCCGCGATCGCGCGCCAGCTGCAGAATGCTGTCGCGGGTGATGCCCTCGAGGATGCTGCCGGACAGCGCCGGGGTGACCAGGCTGCCGTCGCGCATCACCAGGAACACGTTCATGCCGCCCAGCTCTTCCAGGTACTTGCCCTCGACCGGGTCCAGGAACAGCACCTGCGAGCAGCCCTGCGCCTGCGCCTGCTGCTGCGGCAGCAAGGAGGCGGCGTAGTTGCCGCCGCACTTGGCCGCGCCGGTGCCCCCCTTGGCCGCACGCGCGTAGTCGGTGGACAGCCAGATCGCCACCGGCGCCACGCCCTTGGCGAAGTAGGCGCCGGCCGGACTGGCGATGACGTAGTAGCCGGCCTTCTGCGCCGCGCGCACGCCCAGGAAGGCCTCGTTGGCGATCATGAACGGACGGAAGTACAGGCTGGTCTCCGGCGCCGACGGCACCCACGCGGCATCGACCGCGATCAGCTGGCGCAGCGATTCGACGAACAGCTCCACCGGCAGCTCCGGCAGCGCCAGGCGCTGCGCCGAGCGCTGCAGGCGCTTGCCGTTGGCCTCCGGGCGGAAGGTCCAGATCGAGCCGTCGGCATGCCGGTAGGCCTTGATGCCCTCGAAGATCTCCTGGCCGTAGTGCAGCACCGAGGCGGCCGGATCCAGCGCCAGCGGGCCGTAGGCGCGCACCTGGGCGTCGTGCCAGCCCTGCTCGCGGTCCCACTCGATGGCGACCATGTGGTCGGTGAAATAGTTGCCGAAGCCCGGCGCGGCGAGGATCTGCGCACGCTGCTCGGCGCTGCGCGCGGTGGTGGACGGGATCAGGCGGAACTGCGAAGACGGCTCGGTAGCGGACACCGGGGTTTCCTGTGGTAGTCGAGGGACGGCCGTGCCGCCGCGTCATCCGGACGCGGCGGCGGCGCCTGCTCCCGGCCCCGGCTCGGCGCGTTGCGCGCGGGTCAGAGCATGCCGGTTTCCAGGCGCGCGGCCTCGGACATCATATGCCGGCCCCACGGCGGATCGAACACCAGCTCGACATCGGCCTCGGCGATGGTCGGGATCAGCTCCAGCTTGCTGCGCACGTCGTCGACCAGGATCTCGCCCATGCCGCAGCCCGGCGCGGTCAGCGTCATCTTCACCTCGACCGTGCGCTGGCCGTCGTCGCGATGCTGCACGCCGACTTCGTAGACCAGGCCCAGGTCGACGATGTTGAACGGGATCTCCGGATCGAAGCAGGTGCGCAGCTGCTGCCAGATCAGCGCCTCGACCTGCTCGTCGCTGGCGTCCTCGGGCAGGTCCAGGCCCGGCGGCGGCTCCTTGCCGATCGCGTCGCCGTCCTTGCCGGCGATGCGGAACAGGTTGCCCTCCACGAACACCGTATAGCTGCCGCCCAGCGCCTGGGTGATGTAGCCGTAGCTGCCGGCCGGCAGGGTCACCGCGTCGCCCTGCGGCACCATCACCGCCGCGCAATCGCGTTCGAATTGGACAGGTTCGCTGCTGCGTGAGTACATGGGGGCGATATGGGGGCAGGCCCCGCGGGTGCAAGTCGCCCAGTTTATCCGAGTGCGCGGGGAACGCGGCGGAGGGTATCCTGTACGGATTCTCCGGGAACATCGCATGCCGCCCTCTTCCACGCCGGCCAGGACCTCGCACTGGCTATGGCCCTTGCTGCTGTGCCTGGGCTGCTTCACCGCGCTGATCGCCTGGATCCTGGTCGCGCTGAGCCTGGGACACCAGTCCGGCTGGATGGCGGTGCTGGTGGCGCTGGAGATCGCGTGGATGCTGCGCCTGGGCACGCTGCCGCGCGGCCGGCTGCGCATCGCCGTGGCGGTGCTCGCCACCGCGCTGGTCATCGTCGCCGCCAACTGGGGCATCGCCGCCGCGCACATGGGCGGGGCGCTGGGCCTGAACGTGTGGGATTCGTCGCTGAAGCTGGGCGGGCGCTACGCGTGGACGCTGACCGTGCTGGCCAACCGCCCCGGCGACGTGCTGTGGCTGGGCATCGGCCTGGTCGTGGCCTACTTCAGCGCGCGCTGATGGCGGCGGTCGCGGCTGAAGCCGCTCCTACAGTGCTCCAGCGAGTCCTGTAGGAGCGGCTTCAGCCGCGACCACCCGCCGCGACCGATGCATCGCTCGCGCACCCCGCCGTGCCGCTTGCCCGCGCCGGCTCAATGCCCGCCGTCGAGCGCCTTGAGTTCGCTGACCAGCGCGCCGGCCGCCTCGGCGCCGTCGCCGTACAGCATGCGCGTGTTGTCGGCGTAGAACAGCGCGTTCTCGATGCCGGCGAAACCGGTGCCCTTGCCGCGCTTGATCACGATGACGTTCCTGGAATTGACCACGTCCAGGATCGGCATGCCGTAGATCGGGCTGGCCGGATCGGTCTTGGCGACCGGGTTGACCACGTCGTTGGCGCCGATCACCAGCGACACGTCGGTGCTGGGGAACTCGGGATTGATGTCGTCCATGTCGGCGATCAGGTCGTAGGGCACACCGGCCTCGGCCAGCAGCACGTTCATGTGCCCGGGCATGCGCCCGGCCACCGGGTGGATCGCGAACTTGACCTTGACCCCGCGCTCGATCAGCCGCTGCGCCAGCTCCCAGATCTTGTGCTGCGCCTGCGCCACCGCCATGCCGTAGCCGGGCACGATCACCACGCGCTCGGCGTAGGCCATCATCGCCGCCACGTCGCCGGCCTCGATCGGCTTCTGTGCGCCGCTGATCTCCTGCGCCTGGCCGCCGCCGCCGAAGTTGGAGAACAGCACGCCGCTGATCGGCCGGTTCATCGCCTTGGCCATCAGCCGGGTCAGCAGGATGCCGGCCGCGCCGACCATCATGCCGGCGATGATCAGCGCCTCGTTGCCCAGCACGTAGCCCTCGAAGGCCACCGCCAGGCCGGTGAAGGCGTTGTACAGCGAGATCACCACCGGCATGTCGGCACCGCCGATCGGCAGCGTCATCAGCACGCCCAGCGCCAGCGCCACCGCGAAGAAGGCCACGATCGCCACCGGGCTGAGGCCGATCGCGGCCCAGGCGCCCAGGCCCAGCATCGCCACGAACACCAGCAGGTTGAACGCCTGCTGCCCGGGGAAGGTGACGCGCTTGTCCAGCCGCCCGTCGAGCTTGGCCCAGGCGATGACCGAGCCGGACAGCGAGACCGCGCCGATCGCCGAGCCGACGATGGCCAGCGCCAGCGTGGTCGCGTCGGGCTGGCGCGCGGCCAGCGCGGCGATCGCGCTGTCGCTCCAGTGCGAGGTGTCGCGGTGCGCCAGGAACGAGAAGCGCAGCAGCTCCACCGCGCCGATCGCCGCGGCCGAGCCGCCGCCCATGCCGTTGTACAGCGCGACCATCTGCGGCATGTCGGTGATGGCGACCTTCTTGGCCGAGATCCAGGCCGCGCCGGTACCGATCACGATCGCCAGCAGGATCAGGGTCAGGTTGTGCAGGCCGGGCAGCAGGAACGTCGCCGCGGTGGCCAGCAACATGCCGAACCCGGCCCAGTGGATGCCGCTGCGCGCGGTCTTGGGCGAGGCCATGCGCTGCAGGCCGAGCAGGAACAAGGTGGCGGCCACCAGGTAGCTGGCCTTCACCAGCCAGGACAGGGCGTCGGCGGTGCTCATGCGTGCTCCCCCGCCAGCGGCGCCGCGGCATCGGGCCGGCGATCCAGGCGATGGTGTTCGAACATCTCCAGCGCGGTCTTCAACAGTCCCACCATGCCCAGGCCGAACGCGACCAGGCCCAGCGACAGCTGGTTCAGCGCGGTGGAACTGGCCAGGTAGGCGCCGACCAGCCCGATCGCGATCGGCAGCAGCGCCTCGACCGAGAGCAGCCACAGCATCAGCCGGCCTTTGCGCGGGTCCTGCCAGACCCTGTGCGAGATCTTGTTCTGGGTGCGGGTGGGATCCTGCAGCGAGGACAGGCCCACGCCCACGCCGGCGTACAGCAAGGCGTAGTTCCAGTCGTCGAACATGCCGACCATGCCGGCGAACAGCGGCTTGGCGGCGTAGACCGCGGCCGCGACCATCGCCGGATACTGCAGGTAGCTGAGCATCTGGAACCAGGCCCTGGGACCCTGCGGGCGCGCCGCGACCAGCGCCGGCTGCGCGGCGGTCATGGCGAGTCCCCGGGCTTCTTGGAACTCTTGAACATTTCCAGCATGCGCTCGGTGACCACGTAACCGCCGGCGGCGTTGCCGGCGCCGAGCAGCACCGCGAGGAAGCCGACCGCCTTCTCCAGCGTGGTGTCGGCGTGGCCGAGCACCACCATCGCGCCGATCAGCACGATGCCGTGGATGAAGTTGGAACCGGACATCAGCGGGGTGTGCAGGATCACCGGCACCCGCGAGATGATCACATGCCCGGCGATGGCCGCCAGCATGAAGATGTACAAGGCCACGAAACCGTCGCTCATTCCGCTTCTCCCGGGCGCCGCGCCCGACCGTCGCAATCATAACCGGGTGCTGAATCGGTGGGCGATGGCTGCCGATCGGCGGCGTCCAGTGGCGACCGCCCCCCCCGGACCGGTCAACCGCGACGGCGGCAATGCGTTATCCACGGTATCCCCGCGCCAGGAAGCTAAGCTGTGCTGGTGAGCACGCCCGCCCTCGACCCCCCATCGACCGACGCCGACCGCGACGACGCCCCGCGCCCGCTGCCGGTATCGCTAGACGCGTTCCTGGCGGAGATCGGCCCGCGCGCGTTCCGCTTCGCCGAAGCCGGCCTGCGCCAGCGCGAGGATGCGCTGGATGCGGTGCAGGACGCGATGATCAAGCTGCTCGCCTACCGCGAGCGGCCGGCGCAGGAATGGACGCCGCTGTTCTGGAGCATCCTGCGCCGGCGCATCATCGACCTGCAGCGCCGCCGCGGCTTCCGCCTGCGCTTCTGGGCGCCGGCCAGCGAACGCAGCGAGGACAGCCAGCCGGACTGGGCCGACGACGGCCCCAGCCCGGCGCAGCGCCACGAGCAGCGGCAGACCCATGCGCGGCTGGTGGCGGCATTGCGCGCGCTGCCGGCGCGGCAGCGCGAAGCCTTCACCCTGCGCGTGCTCGAGGAGCTGGACGTGGCCACCACCGCACGCGCGATGGGCTGCTCCGAAGGCTCGGTCAAGACCCACCTGTCGCGCGCGCGCGACGCGTTGCAGAAACATCTGGAGGACGTGCGGTGAAACCCGACAGCACCCATTCGGCCGCGTTCGACGCGCAGATGCGCCGCGCGCACCAGGCCTCGCTGCAGGCGCTGCCGGCGCCGACCCTGGCGCGGCTGCGCGCCGCCCGCCACGCCGCCAGCCGCAGCCACGCGGTCCCGGCACGACGCTGGGGCTGGCTGCTGGCCGCGGCGCCGGCGCTGCTCGGCGCCGCGTTCGGCATGCACCTGTTGCTGCGCCCGGCGCTGCCCGGCTCGGCCCCCGCGGCGAACGTGGCCGGCGTTTCCGCCGCCGCGGTGCCCGCCAGCGGGGCGGCGCAGGCCGACGGCGACGACGCCGTGGCCGGCCTGCTCGAAGAAAACCCCGACCTGTACCTGTGGCTGGGCTCCGATACCTCGCTGGCGATGGAATGACCCCGATGAACCGCCTGATCCGCATGTCCCTGGCGCTGGCCTTGCTGGCCGGCACCGCCCCGCTGGCGGCCTTCGCCGCGCCGCCACCGCCACCGCCGGAGAGCGACGCCGATGCGGGTCCGCCGCTGCCGGACTGGGAGCACCTGAGCGCGCAGCAGCGCGAGCTGCTGATCGCACCGATGCGCCAGCGCTGGAACGATGCGCCGCAGCAGCGGCGCAGGATGTTCGAGCACGCGCAGCGCTGGCAGAGCATGACCCCCGATCAGCGCGAACGCGCGCGCAAGGGCGCACGCCGCTACGAGAACATGAGCCCGCAACAGCGCGAAGAAGCGCGCGTGCTGTTCGAACGCATGCGCGCCTTGCCGCCGGATCAGCGCAAGGCGCTGCGCGATCGCTGGGAAGCGATGACCCCGCAGCAGCGCGACGCCTGGATCAAGGCCAACGCCGGCGCGGACACCCGGCCTTCGCCTGATTCCAGGTGATCGTCGTGCAGGCGCGCCGGGGCGACCGCAGCGCTTTTTCCAGGCGTTTGCAGGCTGTCGCCGCGACCGCTGGATGATCCCGGGCATCGATCGCGACAAGAGCGGCCGATCGAACAGAGGCCCTTGCCGACCGACTCCGTCGCTATAAGAACCAGGGAGACATCGCGCCATCGTCCGAGTCGAAAATGCGCGAGCATGTCGACTCAGCGGCCTTGCTCAAGGATTTGCCATCGGCGGCTTTCGGCGGCGTGTTGTAGGAGCAGCTTCAGTCGCGACCGGCGTTACCGGTAAGGCCGGTCGCGACTGAAGCCGCTCCTACAAAGGACCGAAGCTGCTCGAAGGCTGGCGGCAGTGGCCACTGGGTATATGCAGGCTGGCAGCCGTGCCAGGCGCGAGCCGCGCTCAGCCCGTCCAGCGCGTCTTGGCCAGCAGCTCGTCGTCCCAGTCGTAGGCGATCGCGCCGTCCTTGAGGAACAGCGCGACGAAGTTGTAGACGTTGCGCGCATACATCTCGCTGGCGTGCACCGCGCCCATGCTGGCCAGGTCGAGCGGGCCGGCGACGACCACGCCGCCGTGCTCGATGGTCTCGCCGGGGCGGGTCAGTTCGCAGTTGCCGCCGGTCTCGGCGGCCAGGTCCACCACCACGCTGCCCGGCTTCATGCCCTCGACCATCGCCGCGCTGAGGATCTTCGGTGCCGGCCGCCCCGGCACCGCCGCGGTGCACACCACCACGTCGATGCCCTTCAGGTGATCGGCCAGGCGCCGCTGCTGCTCGGCGCGCTCCTCGTCGGTCAGTTGCCGCGCGTAGCCGCCCTCGCCCGCGGCGCTGACGCCCAGGTCGAGGAACTTGCCGCCCAGCGACTCGATCTGCTCGCGCGTCTCCGGGCGCACGTCGAAGCCCTCGACCTGCGCGCCCAGGCGCTTGGCGGTGGCGATGGCCTGCAGGCCGGCGACGCCGGCGCCGACGATCAGCACCTTGGACGGACGGATGGTGCCGGCGGCGGTGGTCAGCATCGGGAAGAAGCGCGGCGCCAGCTGCGCGGCGATCAGCGTGGCCTTGTAGCCGGCCATGCCGGCCTGCGAACTGAGCACGTCCATGGCCTGGGCGCGCGTCGTGCGCGGCAGCCGTTCCAGCGGGAACGCGACCAGCTGCCGCGCCTGCATCGCCTCGGCGCGCGCCGGGTCGGCCTGCGGCTGCAGGATCCCGACCACGCCGGCGGCGGGCTTGAGCTGGCTCAGCGCGGCGACCGGCAGCGGTTGCACGCACAGCACCAGGTCGGCCTGCGCCGGGGTCGCGGCATCGGCGAGCTGCGCGCCGGCCGCCAGATAGGCCGCATCGACGAAACCGGCCGAGACCCCGGCGCCGGGTTCGACGTGCACCTGCGCGCCGAGCGTACCGAGCTTCTTCACCGTCTCCGGCGTCGCCGCCACGCGGCGTTCGCCCTGCGCCGATTCCTTCACCACCAGCACCTGCACTGCCATGCGATTCCCCGTGGGTTGCCCGCCCTAGTCGGCGCCGATGCTACAGGGTCCGCGCCGCGATGGCAGCGCCGGGCGGCCGGTGCGCGTCCTAGCGGGCCGCACCGCGGGCGCGCAGGCATGCGCGAGGACCAGCGAGCAACTTGTGGGAGCGACTTCAGTCGCGACGGGCTTTACCGGGAAGGCCCGTCGCGACTGAAGTCGCTCCCACAATGCGTTGATCGCAGCAGGCCCTCAATGCAGGGTCGCGTTCTGCGGGTCGAGCCGGTCGATGACGCCCTGCATCGCGCTGTCGAAGGCGCCGTCGTTGATATGGCTGCGCAGCCGGCCCAGCCGCACCATCACCGCCAGTTCCTCCGGCGAGGCCACGCAGAAGCGCACGCCGCGGCGGTTGACGAACAGCAGCCGCGCCGAGATCGGGCTCACCCACGACAGCTTGCCGGTCTGCACCTTGCCGTCGCGGTCGATGAAATCCAGCCAGGTGCCGATCGCCATCTTGCGGAAGCGGTCGGCGTCGGCGTTGTCGAAGTCGTCCACGGTGTCCGGCGTGGTCAGCTCCACCGGTTGCGCCTCCTGCACCGGCGGCTGCGGCAGCGCCACCTGCGGCAGTTCCGGCAGCGGGCGCTCCAGTTCCGGGCGCAGTTCGGCCACCGCCTGCAGCGTGTCGTGCAGCACGTTGATCGCCGAGGCGGCCGCCTCGGCATGCAGGCCGACGCTGGCGAAGACCTTGTTCAGCGGCCCCTGCCAGGCCTGCAGCCAGGGCTTGCCGACGATGTGCCGCTGCGCCTCGGCCGCTTCCTCGAGCAGGCCATCGGCCAGCGCCAGCGCATCGCGCACGCCGGCGCCGTCCTCGCCCTCGCGCAGCACCGCCATGGTCAGGTGGTGCTGCCACGGCTGGCGCAGGAAATCCTCCAGCGCCTTCGGCAGCTGCCGGCCCTGCATCCGCGCCTGCAGTTCGGCCTCGGCGCGCTGCCGGGCCAGCTCGAGTTTCTCCTGGCCGCGCTGGGTCTCGGCGGCGCGGCGCTCGGCGATCTCGATGCGGCGCCGGTGCTGGGCCAGGAAATCGCGGAATTCCTCTTCCAGGGTCAGGAAGATCGCCAGGTTCTCGTTGAACTCGGCGACCAGCCGCTCGATGATCTCCTCGACCTTGCCCATCAGCACGCGCTCGGCCGGGCTCTCGCCGGTATTGCCTTCGCAGGCCTCGGCCAGCGAGTTGAGCAGGCGCCGCGCCGGATGGGTCTTCTGCACGAACATGCGCCGGTCCAGCAGCGCGACCTTGACGAACGGCACCACCAGGCGCCCGATCAGCTCGCGCGAGCGCCCTTCCAGGTCGCGTTCGTCGAGCATCACGTCGAACAGCATGCCGACCAGGTCGATCGCGTCCTCGTCGACCGGATCCAGCCGCGCATGCGCCGGATCCACGCCGAACTGGGTGGCGTTGGACAGTACCTCGCTCTTCAGCCGCTGCGCCAGCGATTCGCCGTCGTCGCCGATCGCCGCGCGCAGCGTGGCGCTGGGCGTGGCCTGCAGCAGCGACAGCACCGAGATCATCTCGCGCTGGCTCAGCGAGCGCTGCTGGCCGACCGCGACGGTGGCCGCGGAGGTGGCGCTCTCGCGCACGCTGCGGGTCTGCTGCAGCAGTTCGTGCAGCGCCTCCAGCAGCACGCCCTGGCTGCCGCCGGGCAGGTTGGCGCCGGCCTCGGCGTAGCCGTCGGTGGCCTGCAGGCGGCCGCGGCTCTCGGCCCAGCGGTTGACGAAGCGGCTGGCCCAGGCCGGCGCGTAGTGCTCGTCGTACTCGCCCGCCTCGCCGGCGGCGCCGCCGTCCTCGCCGAAACCGGGGCTGTCGCCGCGGGCCTGGCGCTCTTCCGGCGCCGGCGCACGCCGCGGCGCCGGTGGCGGCCGCGGCCGCGAGATCTCCGGCATCACCCCGGCCCGCGCCAGGCTGTCGTCCAGTTCCTGGTAGAGCTTGCCGATGCCGGCGGTGAGGTCGCGCTCGCACAGCTTGATCAGCACCAGCCGCACTTCCGGGGCCAGGTCGCTGGTGGAGAACGCGGCATGCACCGCGACGCCGACGTGTTCGGGGCCGACCGGATTGGTGTCGGCGTCCAGCTCCAGGCCGCCGGCGATCCAGCCCAGGCGGCGGTCGATGCGGCTGAGCACCGGCTTCCATTCGCGCAGCAGCACGCTGGCCAGGTTGCGCACCGCCAGCCGCGATTCCAGTTCGTGTTCGGACACCAGGCTCAGGCCCTGGCCGTAGCCGGCCAGCGCCACTTCGGCCGACAGCGGCGTGCCGGCCTCCAGCGCCTGCCAGGACTGGTCCAGCTGCGCGCGGAAGCGCGCGGCGATCTCGTCGCGGCGGCGGCGCAGTTCGCGCATGCCGTCCAGGAACAGCAGCTGCGAGGCGCCGGCGCTCTCGGCGCGGTCGAACAGCACGTCGTCGAAATGCGCCAGCGCGGCGGCGAACGCCTGCCCCAGCACCGGCAGCATGCCGTCGCGCGCCTGCATCAGCAGATGCGGGTCGCGCGCGTGGTGTGCGTGCGGCGAGCTGGGGCTGAAACTCATGCGCGAAGGCTCCGCGCCGGGGACGGCGCAAGGAAAAGAGTAAAAGGAAGGCGAACGGACGCGGCCCCTGTTTCCGCCTCTGCATGGTAGGCAAGGTACCTGAACAACAACCGTGATGCGCTACACATTTTACGCTCCGGAACGTGACCTCTTACCCCATCCTAGGCGGTCTTTGCACAACGCCCGCTGCAGCGCCGTGCGAAACCGAATCTGTCTTCTCACGTTCAGGCTGCGACCGCGACCCGCTCCAGCCGGTCCACCGCCCCCTGCATCGCGCTGTAGAACGCATCGTCGTCGCGGTGCAGGCGCAGCCGATCCAGTTGCACCATCATCGCCAGCGCTTCCGGCGAGGCCACGCACAGGCGGCCGCCGCGGCGGGTGACGAACATCAGCCGCGAAGAGATCGGGCTGACCCAGGACAGCTTGCCCGGCTGCACGCGGCCCTCGCGATCGACGAAGTCCAGCCAGGTGCCCATCGCCAGGGTGCGGAAATACTCGGCGGTGTGGTGGTCGAAATCGGACGCCTGCGCCGGTTCCGGCAGTGCCGGCACCGCCTCGGCCGCCGGCGCCTCGGGCGCGACGGCGACCGGTGCGGGCGCCGCGGTCTGCAGCGGGCGCGCATGCGCCAGATCGTCAAGGGCCGCATGCAGGCCCAGCCAGGCGGCCTCGGCAGCGGCCGCATCCAGACCGACGCTGGTCCACAGCCGCAGCAGCTCGGCGCGTTGCGGCTGCAGCCAGCCGTCCGCCGGCACGCCGCCGCCGGTCTGCGCCTGGCGGCATTGCGCCAGCACCGCGTCGCCGAGCGCCAGCGCCGCGGTCACCGCCGCGCCATGGCCGTCGTCGCGCAGCGCCGACTGCTGCAGGTACTGGCACCAGTGCTGGCGCAGGAAGGTCTCGATCGGCGGCGGCAGCGGCGTGCCGTCGGCGCCGCGCTGCAGGCGTTCGTCCACGGCCTGCGCGGCAAGCTGCCGCGCCTTGTCGCGGCGTTCCTCGGCGCGCTGCAACTCGGCCGCGCGGCGCTCGGCGATCTCCACCCGGCGCCGGTACTGCTCGTAGGCGCTGCCGAATTCGGCTTCCAGGGTCAGGAACACCGCCAGGTGCTCGTCGAAATCCAGCACCACCCGCTCCACCACCGCCTGCGCCTGCGCCAGCAACACCTGCTCGATGGCGCTGTCGCCGGAGTTGCCGTCGCAGGCATCGGCCAGCAGGTTGAGCAGGCGCCGTGCCGGGTGCCCGTCGCGCACGAACAGGCGGCTGTCGATCAGCGCCACCTTGGCCAACGGCACCAGCATCTGCCCGAGCAGCTCGCGTTGCGCCGGCTGCAGCACGCACTCGTCGAGCATGACCTCGAACAGCAGCCCGACCAGGTCCAGCGTGTCCGCATCGGCCGGATCCAGGCGGGTCGCGGCCGGATCCAGCCCCAGCGATGCGCCGATCGCCACCAGTTGCCGGCGCAGGCCCTGGGCCAGCGGCGCGCCGTGCTCGCAGATCGCGGCGAAGCCGGCCAGCGGCGTGGTCTGCAGCAGCGACAGGATCGACAGCACTTCGCGCGGCGACAGGCTGCGGCGCGCGTCGGCGGCGGCGTCGGCCGCGGCTGGCTGCGCCTCGTGCAGCAAGGCGCGCAAGGCCGGCGGCAGGACTTCGTGGTCGTCGCGGGCATGCGCATCCAGCGCGCGCGCGGCGCGCCGCTGCGCCGCCGACAGCGGCGCGGCCACATTCCAGGTCTCGAAGAAGCGGCTGATCCAGTCCGGCGCCGCCGCGTCGCCGCTGGCGCCGTTGCGCGGGATGGCGCGGCGCCGGGTGCGCCCCAGCGGCAGCGAACGCGCGCGTGCGACCTCGTCCAGGCGCTGCTCCAGCCGCGCGTACAGCTCGCCGACCCGCTCCTGCAGTTCCTGCTCGCAGATCTTGACGATCGCCAGTTGCACCTGCGGCGCCAGCACCAGGCCGTGCAGCGCCGCATAGACCGCGGCGCCGACGTGCTCGGGACCGAACGGGTTGTTGTCGGCATCGATGCGCTGGCCGCCGGCGATGAAGCCCAGGAAGCGGTTGAGCCGCATCAGTTCCGGACGCCAGCGGTGCTGGATCGCGCCGGCCAGGTTGCGCACCGCCAGGCGCACGTCCAGTTCCTGCTCGGAGACCAGGCTCAGGTCGCCGCGCTCGCGCGCCAGGGTGCGCTCCACCGACAGCGGGCGGCCGGCCTCCAGCGCCTGCCAGGCCTGCGCCAGGTGGCCGCGGAAACGCGCGGCGATCGGCTCGCGCTGCTGGCGCAGCAGCTGGATCGCCTCGAAATAGTCATTCTGCGCCGGCCCCGCGCGCTCGGCCATGCGGAACAGCGCATCGGCGAGCACGTCCAGCACTTCGCCGAACGCACCGGCCAGCGGCACCGACACCACGTCCCGGACCTGGTCGAGCAGGTCCGAGTTGCGGCTGGGCAGCAGCTCCTCGGCATATTCGGCGATTGTCATGGCAGTGTGATACGCAAGCTCAAGTGAGACCGACGTCAATTCGGAAGTTAGCGGCAGATCCAGGATGGAACTTGACTCTCCGTGTAACCGCGGCATCCGCTGCCGCTCTTGGGCGCCCGACTATAATCCGGCACCCGCCCCACGGAATCGAGACTATGCGCACACTTCATTCGCTGCAAGCGCTGGATGAGCGCCGCTCGGTGCCGTCCAAGCAATTGGGCGAGCCCGGACCCGACGACGCGACCCTGCTGGCGATGCTGCGTTCGGCGGTCCGCGTGCCCGACCACGGCAAGCTGGTGCCGTTCCGGTTCCTGCGCATCGCCGGCCAGGCGCGCCTGGCGCTGGGCGATTTCCTGGCCGAGCGCACGCTGCAGCGCGACCCGGACGCGCCGCCCGCCGCGGTGGACAAGGACCGCGAGCGCTTCGCGCATGCGCCGCTGGCGATCGCGGTGATCGCGCGGCTGCAGCGCGAGGCGAAGGTGCCGGAGATCGAGCAGTGGCTGAGCGCCGGTTCGGTCTGCTTCGCGCTGCTGCAGGCGGCGCAGGCCTACGGCTTCGGCGCGCAGTGGCTGACCGCCTGGATGGCCTACGACGACGCGGTGGCGGCACGCCTGGGCCTGGCCGAGAACGAGCGCATCGCCGGCTTCATCCATATCGGCACCGCGCGCATGCAGGTTCCGGAGCGCGAGCGCCCCGACCCGCAGCAACTGCTCAGCGACTGGACGCCGTGAACGCAGCGGCGCCGGCATTGCGGCCGCTGTACCTGGTCGACGCCAGCCTGTACGTGTTCCGCGCCTGGCACTCGATCCCGGACGAGTTCCAGGACGCGCAGGGCTGGCCGACCAACGCGGTGCACGGCTTCGCCCGCTTCCTGCTCGACCTGCTCGAACGCGAGCGCCCGCAGCACATCGTCATCGCCTTCGACGAGGCGCTGGACAGCTGCTTCCGCAATCGCCTGTATCCGGCCTACAAGGCCAACCGCGCGCCGGCGCCGGACGCGCTGCGGCGCCAGTTCGCGCACTGCAAGGCGCTGTGCGCGGCGCTCGGCCTGGGCGTGCTGGCGCACCACGACTACGAGGCCGACGACCTGATCGGCAGCGCCCTGCACAGCGTGCGCGGCACCGGCTTCCACGGCGTGATCGTGTCCGCCGACAAGGACCTGTCGCAGCTGCTGCTCGAATTCGACGAGCAGTGGGACTACGCCCGCGGCCAGCGCTGGGGCGCGGCCGGGGTGAAGGCGCGACACGGCGTGCATGCGCACCAGATCGCCGACTACCTGGCGCTGACCGGCGATGCGATCGACAACATTCCCGGAGTGACCGGCATCGGCGCCAAGTCCGCGGCGATCCTGCTGGCGCATTTCGGCGACCTGGACACGCTGCTGGCGCGGATCGACGAAGTGGCGTTCCTGCGCCTGCGCGGCGCGGCGCAGATGGCGCTGCGCCTGCGCGAACAGCGCGAGCATGCGCTGCTGTGGCGGCAACTGGCCACCATCGCGCTGGATGCGCCGCTGCATTCGGCCGCGCCCGGCTTCGCCCGCGGCCAGGCCGACGCCGACATGCTGCACGGCCTGTGCGAGGCGCTGCGTTTCGGCCCGCTGACACGGCGCCGGCTGCTGCAGGCCGCCGGCCTGGACGGTCCCGTCGGCTAGCGTCGGCGCGGGTCGTCAGCCAACCACCCGCGCCCCTGCAGGAGCGGCTTCAGCCGCGACAAACGCAGCCATGCACATCGCGGCATCGAAAAAGCACCCGAACCGACGCTCCGCCACACGCAACCGCTCCCAAATCCCGCAAACGGCATCAGCGCACGCGCATCATCGCGATGCCGATGGCTCTACACTTCGGTACAGCCGGGCCGCGCGTCGACGTGGCCGCGCCACCTTTTTCCGAACCGAGCGAACGCCGCCCATGACCCGCCACGACTCTCCGCCCCGCGTCGTCTACGAAGGCAAGTACCAGCGCATGGTGGTGCGCGGCACCTGGGAATATTCCGAACGCGTGCACGCCGGCGGCCTGGCCGCGATCATCGTCGCGGTGACCCCGGACGACGACGTGCTGTTCGTCGAGCAGTTCCGCGTGCCGCTGCAGGCGCGCACCATCGAGATGCCGGCCGGGCTGGTCGGCGACATCGACGCCGGCGAATCGATCGAGGTCTCGGCGATCCGCGAGCTGGAGGAAGAGACCGGCTGGACCGCCGACCACGCAGAAGTGCTGATGATCGGCCCGACCTCCTCCGGCGCCAGCAACGAGAAGATCGCCTTCGTCCGCGCCAGCGGCCTGCGCAAGGTCGGCGACGGCGGCGGCGACGCCAGCGAGGACATCACCGTGCACGCGGTGCCGCGCGCCCGCGCCGCGGCCTGGCTGGTGCAGAAGATGGGCGAAGGCTACGAGCTGGACGCCAAGCTGTGGGCCGGGCTGTGGATGATCGAGCACCAGTTGGACGGCACCCCGCGTGGCTGAGCCGACAACCCACGCCGATGCCGCGCCGTCCCTGCTCGGCGCGGGCGATCCGCCGCCGTATCGCGTGTACCAGGCGCAGGGCCGCTCGCCCTACCTGCTGATCGCCGACCACGCCGGACAGCAGGTGCCGCAGGCGCTGGCCGACCTGGGCCTGCCGCAGCACGAACTGGACCGGCACATCGGCTGGGACATCGGCATCGCAGGCGTGACCCGCGCGCTGGCGCAGGCGCTGGACGCGTTCGCGATCGTGCAGACCTATTCGCGGCTGGTGATCGACTGCAACCGGCCGCTGGCGGCGCCGGGTTCGATCGCCGAGGTCAGCGACGGCACCGTGGTGCCGGGCAACCAGGGCCTGGACGCCGCCGCGCGCGCGGCGCGCGCCAGCGAGATCTTCGCGCCCTACCACGCGCGCATCGCCGCCGAACTGGACCGGCGCCGCGACGCCGGCATCGCCACCATCCTGATCGCGATGCACAGCTTCACCCCGTCGATGGCGGGCGTGGCCCGGCCCTGGCATGCCGGCGTGCTGTACCAGCGCGATGCCCGCTTCGCGCAGGCGCTGCTGGCCGAGCTGCGCGCCGAGCCGGGGCTGGTGGTGGGCGACAACCAGCCGTATTCGGTCAGCGACGCCACCGACTACGCGATCCCGGTGCACGCCGAGGCGCGCGGCCTGGCGCACGTGGAACTGGAACTCCGCCAGGACCTGATCGCCGACCCCGCCGGACAGCAGCAATGGGCGCAGCGCTTGCTCAGCATGCTGAATCGGTTGCAAGCTGCCTTCACACCGGGCTGAGCGCAGGCTGCGCACTCTCGGTGCATCGCCGTCCGTTCGGACGCCCTTCGCTGCATGCACCGGACCCTTGCCCCCATGCTCATCCGCCTCGGCTACGAGATCCGCTACCGTTTCCTGCAGCCCACCCCGGTGCTGGCCATGCTCGACATCCACGACAGCCGCCGCACCGACATCGTCGTCGCCACCGCGCTGCAGACCGAGCCGGCGATCCCGCTGCGCGGCTACCGCGACCAGTTCGGCAACAGCTGCACGCGCATGCTGGCCCCGGCCGGCCTGCTGACCCTGCGCGCCGACGCGGTGGTGCGCGACAGCGGCCTGCCCGACCAGTATCGCTACGACGCGCCGCAGACGCCGGTGGAACAGCTGCCGGACGACACCTTGATGTACCTGCTCGGCAGTCGCTACTGCGAGACCGACCTGCTCAGCGGCATGGCCTGGGACCTGTTCGGCAGCGCGCCGACCGGCTGGGCGCGGGTGCAGGCGATCTGCGACTACGTGCATGCGCAGATCGAATTCGGCTACGAGCACGCGCGGCCGACCAAGAGCGCCGCGCAGGCGCTGCAGGAAGGCCGCGGCGTATGCCGCGACTTCGCCCACTCGGCGATCGCGCTGTGCCGCTGCATGAACATCCCGGCGCGCTATTGCACCGGCTACCTGGGCGACATCGGCGTACCCGCCTCGGCCGCGCCGATGGATTTTTCCGGCTGGTTCGAGGCGTTCCTGGACGGGCAGTGGTACACCTTCGACGCGCGCCACAACCTGCCGCGCATCGGCCGCGTACTGATCGCGCGCGGCCGCGACGCCGCCGACGTGGCGATCAGCAATACCTTCGGCTACAACACGCTGGAATCGTTCGTGGTGTGGACCGACGAGACCGACCAGGCACGGCTGGATCCGCGCCCGGCCGCCGCCAGCGCCGTCGGCACCGGTGCCGCGGCGCTGCATACCGAAGGGCTGTATCTCTAGCGCGGTTCCGACCCAGGCACGCTCGCTTGCGGCGGCGCGAGTCGGGCACGACCGCTGGTCCGCGCCCTGCAGGCGAGTCCCCCCTGCAGGGACATGAGACCCAGTGATACAGGGGCGGGCGTCCTGTGGGAGGGACTTCAGTCCCGGCTGCAGGAACTCCCGGGACCCCAGCCCTGCTCTCATCGGCCCGTTCGGGACAGCTTCCCTCGAAAAGGGGGCCATGGTCCCGCAGGGAGCAGGAAGCGCCGCGCGCCGCGTGGCTGGCCGCGACACACCCCGGCAAGAGCGCGCAAACGCCGCGACGTAGCATCGCCCGACTCGTCGTTTGCCGGAGTCTCGCCGTGTTCGTCCGCCGTCGCTGCCCACCCCTCCTGCTGCTGGTGCTGATGCTGCAGGTCCCGGCATTCGCCCAATCCATCGCCAGCGATCCGCCAGCGCAATGGCAGGCCGACGCCAAGGCCAACAGGAAAGCCGCCAAGCAGGCCGAGAAGGCCGCCGAACGCGCCGCGCCGCGGCAAGCGGCGGCGGGCGGTCCACCGCCCGGCGGCGAGGGGCCGGACGCAGGCCCTGGCGGGCCGGGCGGCAAGGCAGGTCCAGGCGGCCCGCCGGGCGGACCCGGCGGCGGCTCCGGCGCGCGCCGCGCCAGCGGTCCGCTGCAGATGCTGCGTCCGGAGATGGAGTTCGCCGCGCCGTTGACCGACACCCTGCTGCTGTACCGCACCCGCGAATCGGTGGTGTTCGGGCGCCGCGACAGCAGCGAGGTGGTGATGCTGCCGCTGTCCGGCGCGCGCGTGCAGATCGCGCCCGGCGTGCAGGCGCTGCTGCACGACAACGCCGACGGCATGCTGGTGGAGATCAGCACCAGCAACGGCATCCGCGTGTCCTATCGCTATGTCGCCGATGCGCAGGATCCGGACAGCCTGCGGGTGCACATCCGCGCCGAGGGCCATGCCGAATCGCAGCGCGGCGGGGTGTTCGAGGTCGATCGCGTGTACCGCCGCGCCAACGCCGCGAAACGCAAGGGCTGAGCCGCACCGCATCGCGGCCGGCGCGGCCGGTTGCGACCCCGCCCGCGCCGACGGCGCATGCATTGCCGTTCCGCCCACCTGATGCCGTGTGCCGCGACCGGCGGCACACGGCATGCCCGCGTCAGGCGAAGGCGTCGGTCGCGCGCACCAGCGCGTCGACGTTCTCGGTCTCGAATGCGGAATGGCCCGCGCTCGGGGTGATCTGCAGCGTCGCCTTCGGCCAGGCCTTGTGCAGCTCCCAGGCGCTTTGCAGCGGGCACACCACGTCGTAACGGCCCTGCACGATCACGCCGGGGATGTCGGCGATCCTGCCCGCGTCGCGCAGCAGCTGGTCCTCCACTTCGAAGAAGCCGCCGTTGACGAAGTAGTGGTTCTCGATGCGCGCGAACGCCAGCGCGAACTGCGCGTCCTCGTGGCCGCTGACGAAATCCACATCCACGTGCAGGAAGCTGGTGGCGCCTTCCCACACGCTCCAGGCGCGCGCGGCGGCCAGGCGCGTGGCCTGGTCGTCGCTGGTCAGGCGGCGATGGAACGCGGAGATCAGGTCGGCGCGCTCCACCGGCGGAATCGCGGCGACGTAGTGTTCCCAGGCATCGGGGAACAGCCGGCTGGCGCCTTCCTGATAGAACCACTCCAGTTCCCAGCGGCGCAGCATGAAGATGCCGCGCAGCACCAGTTCGGTGACGCGCTGCGGATGGGTCTGCGCGTAGGCCAGCGCCAGGGTCGAGCCCCAGCTGCCGCCGAACACCTGCCAGCGCGCGATGCCGAGCGTCTCGCGCAGCTTCTCGATGTCGGCCACCAGGTCCCAGGTGGTGTTGTCGACCAGGTCCGCATGCGGCGTGGAGCGGCCGGAGCCGCGCTGGTCGAACAGCACGATGCGGTACTTGGCCGGATCGTGGAAGCGGCGCATCTTGGCATTGCAGCCGCCGCCCGGCCCGCCGTGCAGCAGCACCACCGGCTTGCCCTGCGGGTTGCCGCACTGTTCGTAATACAGCGTGTGGCGCGCATCCACCGGCAGCGTGCCGCTGTCGAACGGTTCGATCTCGGGGTATAGCGTGCGCATGACGGCTCCTGCGGGAAAACCCGATTTTAGCGGGGAAGCCCCAGCCCTGCCGCGTTCGCCGTTGCCGCCGGCCGAGCGCCGCCGCGGACACGGCCGCGTGCGCTCGCTTCAGGCGGCCGGCCAGCGCCCCAGCGTGACCCGGTCGCGCGCTTCCAGGTCCTGGTGGGTCGCCACCGCGGCGAAGCCCGCCGCCGCCAGCAGCGCGCGCACCGCTTCGCCCTGGTCCCAGCCGTGCTCGAGCAGCAGCCAGCCGCCCGGCAGCAGGTGCGCCGGCGCGGCGGCGACGATCCGGCGGATGTCGTCCAGGCCGTCGGCGCCGGAGGCCAAGGCGCTGGCCGGTTCGTAGCGCAGGTCGCCCTGCGCCAGGTGCGGGTCGCCGGCGGCGATGTAGGGCGGGTTGCTGGCGACCAGGTCGAAGCGCTGCCCGGCCAGCGGCGCCAGCCAGGCGCCGTGGGCGAAGGCGACGTTGTCCAGGCGATGCGTGCGCGCGTTGGCCTGCGCCACCGCCAGCGCCGCTTCGCTCAGGTCGGTGGCCAGCACCTGAGCCTGCGGCCGCTCGCTGGCCAGCGCCAGCGCGATCGCGCCGCTGCCGGTGCCCAGGTCGGCGATGCGCCGGCCCGGTGCCGCGTCCACCCGTTCCAGCGCCAGCTCGACCAGCCGCTCGGTGTCCGCGCGCGGGATCAGCGTGGCCGGGCCGACCGCCAGGTCCAGGGTCCAGAAACCGCGGCGCCCGGTCAGGTAGGCCACCGGCTCGCCCTGCGCGCGCCGCGCCAGCAGTTCGCCGAAGCGCTGCGTGTCCGGCACCGGCAGCGGATCGCGGGCGTGCGCGAACAGCCAGGCGCGGTCGCGCTGCAGGGCATGGATCAGCAAGGCTTCGGCGTCGGCGCGCTCGATCTGCGCGCAGGCCGCGCGCAGCAGGGACTCGGGGGTGGAGGCGTTCATCGGCGTCACGATGCCGCAGCGGTCCGGAAAAGCCAACGTGGTAGAACCGTGCGACTGCGTGCGAACACCGCAGTGCACCAAAGAGCCAGGCTTGAATAGCGATAGGCGATACCTATCTATTCAATTCCATCAATCGATTTGAGATATCTATCGACCCCTCCTATGATGAGCCTCGTTCCATCCCCCGATCCCCTTCGCAACCACGAGGAAACTCCATGTCTTTGATCAACACCCAGGTCCCGCCGTTCAAGGCCAACGCTTACAAGAGCGGCGAATTCATCGAGGTCACCGACGCGGACCTGAAGGGCAAGTGGTCGGTGCTGATCTTCATGCCGGCCGCCTTCACCTTCAACTGCCCCACCGAAGTGGAAGACGCCGCCGACAACTACGCCGAGTTCCAGAAGATCGGCGCCGAGGTCTACATCGTCACCACCGACACCCATTTCTCGCACAAGGTGTGGCACGAGACCTCGCCGGCCGTCGGCAAGGCGCAGTTCCCGCTGGTCGGCGATCCGACCCACCAGCTGACCCGCGCGTTCGGCGTGCACATCGACGAGGAAGGCCTGGCCCTGCGCGGCACCTTCGTGATCAACCCGGAAGGCGTGATCAAGACCCTCGAGATCCACGACAACGCGATCGCCCGCGACGTCACCGAGACCCTGCGCAAGCTCAAGGCCGCGCAGTTCGTCGCCTCGCATCCGGGCGAAGTGTGCCCGGCCAAGTGGAAGGAAGGCGAAAAGACCCTGAAGCCGTCGCTGGACCTGGTCGGCAAGATCTAAGCCGCGCCCGCACTCCCATCTCCGCCGCACCGGCGGGGGTGGGGGTGAACCGCAGCCCGCGTCGCGGTCGCTCAGCCCGCCTCACGCCAGCCAGCCTCCGGCAGCGCCGGCTGCGGTTCACCCCTCCTCCCAATTCCCTCCGGCGGTCTGCCCCTGCGGCAGCAACGCCTCCCCCTCGCTTTGCCCATCGTCAGGAGTCCGCCATGTTGGATGCCGATCTGAAAACCCAGTTGAAGGCCTACCTGGAGCGGGTCGTTCGGCCCATCCACATCACCGCTTCGGTGGACGACGGCGCCAAGTCGCGCGAGATGCTCGAGCTGCTCGAAGACCTGGTGCTGCTGTCCGACCAGATCAGCCTGGACGTGCACCGCGACAGCGGCGAGCGCACCCCGTCGTTCGCGCTGACCAGCCCCGGCCACGACATCCACCTGCGCTTCGCCGGGCTGCCGCTGGGCCACGAGTTCACCTCGCTGGTGCTGGCGCTGCTGCAGGTCGGCGGGCATCCGTCCAAGGCCACCGCCGAGGTCATCGAGCAGGTGCGCAACCTGCCCGGCGAATATGTGTTCGAAACCTATTTCTCGCTGTCCTGCCAGAACTGCCCGGACGTGGTGCAGGCGCTGAACCTGGCCGCGGTGCTGAACCCGAACATCAAGCACGTGGCGATCGACGGCGCGCTGTTCCAGGACGAGGTGGAGGCGCGGCAGATCATGTCGGTGCCGACCGTGTACCTCAACGGCGAAGTGTTCGACCAGGGCCGCATGAGCCTGGAGCAGATCGTGGCCAAGCTCGACACCGGCGCGGCCAAGCGCGATGCGGCCAACATCGCGGCCAAGGCGCCGTTCGACGTGCTGGTGATCGGCGGCGGCCCGGCCGGCGCGGCGGCGGCGATCTATGCGGCGCGCAAGGGCATCCGCACCGGCGTGGCGGCCGAGCGCTTCGGCGGCCAGGTGCTGGACACCATGGCGATCGAGAACTTCGTGTCGGTGCAGGAGACCGAGGGCCCGAAGATGGCCGCGGCGCTGGAGCAGCACGTGCGCCAGTACGACGTGGACATCATGAACCTGCAGCGCGCCGAGCAGCTGGTCCCGGCCGGCGCCGACGGCCTGGTCGAGATCAAGCTGGCCAACGGCGCAACGCTGAAGAGCCGCAGCGTGATCCTGTCCACCGGCGCGCGCTGGCGGCAGATGAACGTGCCCGGCGAAGACCAGTACCGCAACAAGGGCGTGGCCTATTGCCCGCACTGCGACGGCCCGCTGTTCAAGGGCAAGCGCGTGGCGGTGATCGGCGGCGGCAACTCCGGCGTGGAAGCGGCGATCGACCTGGCCGGCATCGTCAGCCACGTCACCCTGGTCGAGTTCGACGGCAAGCTGCGCGCCGACGAAGTCCTGCAGCGCAAGCTGCGCAGCCTGGGCAACGTGGACATCATCGTCAACGCGCAGAGCACCGAGGTCACCGGCGACGGGCAGAAGGTCACCGGCCTGGTCTACAAGGACCGCGTCGGCGGCGACGTCCACCGCCTGGCGCTGGAGGGCATCTTCGTGCAGATCGGCCTGCTGCCCAACACCGAGTGGCTGCAGGGCACGGTGGCGCTGTCGCCGCGCGGCGAGATCGTGGTCGACGACCGCGGCCAGACCTCGCTGCCCGGCGTGTTCGCCGCCGGCGATGCCACCACGGTGCCGTACAAGCAGATCATCATTGCCATGGGCGAAGGCTCCAAGGCGGCGCTGAGCGCGTTCGACCACCTGATCCGCAGCAGCGCGCCGGTCGGCAGCGCGGTCGCCGAAGCGGCCTGACCTGCCTGCCCCGCGCCGCGACCCGGCGCGGGGTCTATGCTGTTCCCAGCACTGCCCGCACCGCCAAGGAACTTGCCGATGAACCTGCGTGATCTGAAATACCTGGTGGCGCTGGCCGATCACAAGCATTTCGGGCGCGCCGCGGCGGCCTGTTTCGTCAGCCAGCCGACGCTGTCCACGCAGATCAAGAAGCTGGAGGACGAACTGGGCGTGCCGCTGGTCGAGCGCGCGCCGCGCAAGGTCATGCTGACCCCGGCCGGGCGCGAGGCCGCAAGCCGCGCGCGCGGCATCGTCGCCGAGATCGAGCAGATGAAGGAGGCGGCGCGGCGCAGCCAGGATCCGGAAGCGGGCACGGTGCGCCTGGGCATCTTCCCGACGCTGGGCCCGTATCTGCTGCCGCACGTGATCCCGGGCATCCGCGCCCGCTTCCCGCAACTGGAACTGCTGCTGATCGAGGAAAAGAGCGACGTGTTGCTGAGCCGCCTGCGCGAAGGCCGGCTGGATGCGGCGCTGCTCGCGCTGCCGCTGCACGACGACCAGCTGCACAGCGAATTCCTGTTCGAGGAACCGTTCGTGCTGGCGGTGCCGGAAAACCATCCGCTGGCCCAGCGCGATTCGTTGAACATGAGCGAACTGCACCAGCAGCGCTTGCTGCTGCTCGAGGACGGGCACTGTCTGCGCGAACAGGCGCTGGACGTCTGCCACCTGTCCGGCGCGCTGGAGAAGGCCGAATTCCAGGCCACCAGCCTGGAGACGTTGCGGCAGATGGTGGCCGCCAACGTGGGCGTGACCCTGTTGCCGTTGTTGGCGGTGCAGCCGCCGGTGGCCAGTTCCTCCAATATCCACCTGCTGCGGTTCGACGATGCCTCCGGCCCGAGCCGGCGCATCGCGATGCTGTGGCGCCGCAGTTCGGCGATGAGCGATTTCCTCGAACAGTTGGCGCAACTGTTCAAGGCGCTGCCCGAGGCGCTGCTGTCGGCCAAACCCGCGCCGATCGCCGCCGCGGTCCCGCGCGTGGCGGCGGTCTGAGCGCGCCGCAGCACGGTCGACGCACCGCGCCCGGGCGACGCTAACGCCCGGTTTACAGCCGACGGTGCGACAATCCCGCCCTTGTCTGGGTTAAGGAATGCGGATGACGTCTATTGGAACCGTGCTCGGCCGCCATCGCAACAATGCGACGCTGTCGATCCTGGTCATGCTGTTCGGCCTGGCCTTGCTGGCCTGTGGCGTGCTGCTGTTCGTGGTGCGCGACAAGGTCGCGCCGGAAGCGGCGCAGACGCTGCAATGGATCATGCTCGGCCTGGCGCTGGTCGGCGTGCTGACCACCGTGCTGGGCTGGGCGATCCGCCGCGGCGGCTGGGAACAGGGCGAACTGGGCGTGCGCCAGTTCCCCGAGCGCAGCGACGGCACCTATCTCTACCGCGACATCGTCGAGACCTGCCAGTTCTACCGTGCCGGCCTCTCGGTCAACCTCGGCTGGCGGCGCGAAGGCCAGGAACAGTGGCAGGCGGCCAACGGCAACATCGGCGGCTACTACAAGTTCCTCGACCGTTTCATGCACGGCTACCTGCAGGCGCGCGTGCCGGTGCTGCTGGCCAAGCTCGATGCCGGGCAGACGCTGAGCTTCCGCATGGTCACCACCGCCGGCGCGATCCGCCGCGAATTCGCGGTCAACATGAAGGGCTTCACCCGCGGCCCGCTCGAGACGGTGCAGCTGAGCCGCGAACGCATCGCCTTCGCCGGCAACGAGGTCCGCATCGACGACATCGTGGCCATGGACGTGTCGGCGTGGACCTCGCGCCTGCAGTTCCAGCTGCGCGGCGGCAGCAAGGTCAGCGTCAGCTATACCGCCTTGTTCGACGGCCCGCTGCTGCTGGCGGTGCTGGAGCAACTGCTGCCTGCGCAGCCGCAAGCTACCGCTGTCTGAGCGCGGCCACCGGCCCTGCGGCCGGTGCCACGCAGCAGCCAGCGCCATCCGGGCGGCGCGTCGCAGCGCCGCCTTTTTCTTGACCCAAGGAGTCTGTCATGTCCTCGCAACCGCAAAGCGGCCTGCCCCCTTCGCTGATCGTTTCCAGCCACGACCTGGCCCGCCTGGAGGCCTTGCTCGAGTCCCCCGCCATGCACCAGCACCCGGCCGCGCTCGCGCTGGGCGCAGAACTCGGCCGCGCCACCGTGCTGGCGCCCGAGCAGATTCCCGCCGACATCGTCACCATGCACACGCGCGTGGAGTGCGAGGACGAACTGCACGGCGACCGCCACCAGCTGACCCTGGTCTATCCGCACGAGGCCGATGCCGCGCAAGGCCGCATCTCGGTGCTGGCGCCGGTCGGCAGCGCCCTGCTCGGCCTGGCCGTGGGCCAGTCGATCGACTGGCAGGGCCCCGGCGGCCGCGCGCTGCGCCTGCGCGTGATCGCGGTGCAGGCGGCCAGCGACTTCGCGCCTGCGGCGGGTTAACGTGCGCGGGCTTATCCTCCATTCCATCCGTTCCGAGACCTATCGATGACGTCTTCCGCTCCTTCCAAGCTGGCCCAACTGCGCGAGTTGTCCGTGGTGGTGGCCGATACCGGCGACTACGATGCGATCAAGCGGCTCAAGCCGGTCGATTGCACCACCAATCCGACCCTGGTGAAGAAAGCCCTGGACCTGCCGGTCTACGCCGACCTGATCGACGAGGCCCTGGCCTGGGCGCGCAGCCAGGACGGCGACCGCACCGCCCTGGTCGACGAGATCGCCGACCGCCTGACCATCGGCGTGGGCAGCAAGCTCAGCGCGCTGGTGCCCGGGCGCGTGTCCACCGAGGTGGACGCCGACCTGGCCCACGACACCGCCGCCACCATCGCCAAGGCGCACAAGTTCATCGCCATGTACGCCGAGCGCGGCGTGTCCAAGGACAAGATCCTGATCAAGGTCGCCGCGACCTGGGAAGGCATCGAGGCCGCGCGCCAGCTGCAGAAGGACGGCATCGACTGCAACCTGACGCTGATCTTCAACCGCACCCAGGCGCTGGCCTGCGCCGAGGCCGGCGTGTTCCTGATCTCGCCGTTCGTCGGCCGCATCCTGGACTGGTACGTGGCCAACGGGCAGACCCCGGCCGACATCGACGCCGATCCCGGCGTGCAGTTCGTGCGCGGCGTGTACGCCGAGTTCAAGCGCCGCGGCTCGCAGACGGTGGTGATGGGCGCCTCGTTCCGCTCCACCGCGCAGATCGAGGCGCTGGCCGGCTGCGACCGCCTGACCATCTCGCCGGAGCTGCTGGAAAAGCTCGACGCCGACCATGGCGAGCTGCCGCGCAAGCTCTCGCCCGGCCAGGCCGACGGCGCGCAGATCAGCCCGATCGATGCCCGGCAGTTCGCCGCCGACCTGGCCGCCGATCCGATGGCGACCGAGAAGCTGGCCAGCGGCATCGATACCTTCGCCAAGGACCTGCAGGCGCTGCGCGACACGATCCGGCAGAAGCTCGCTGCCTGAGCGCGGCCTGCAACGGCACGACCTACGAGCGGCGGCAACGCCGCTCTTTTTTGGGGGAATGGGGAGCCGGGAGTGTGAAATGGGCAAGGCAGGTCTGCTGCGCCGCTGCCGTCGCGGTGTTCGTTCCAATCCGCTGACGTCGACGTAGCAACCCATGGTTCGCCGGATGCCGCCTGCATCCGGCAACGAACGCGGACACCGCCGGCACGCATGCTTGCCGCGCGCATCGCCGATGCGTGCGCCGCCCGGCGTTGGCGCCGCCGCAACTTTTCGCCGGCTATGCTGCGCGCTCCACAGCACAGGTGCGGCAGATGGCAACGATCGCGGTAGTGATGGTCGACGGCGTGGCGGACTGGGAGATCGGCACCATCCTGCCGGCGGCGCGGGCCTGGTTCGGCGACGAGATCCGCATCGCCAGCATCGACGGCAAGCCGGTGACCTCGATCGGCGGACTGAGCCTGCACCCGCACTACGCGTTGTCGGACCTGGCGCCGCTGCAGGCGGAGCTGTGGCTGCTGCCGGGCAGCGACCGCTGGCAGGCCGGCGAGATTCCCGGGCTCAGCGCGCTGCTGCGGCAACGCATCGACGCCGGCCGCGCGGTCGCGGCGATCTGCGGCGCCACCCTGGCGCTGGCCTACGCCGGGCTGCTCGACACGCGGCCGCACACCAGCAATTCCGAAGCGTTCCTGCGCGAGCATGTGGGCGTCTATGCCGGCAGCGCGCAATACCGCGAGCAGAAAGCGGTCAGCGCCGGCGGGCTGATCACCGCGCCCGGCACCAGCCCGGTCAGCTTCGCGGTGGAATGCGTGCGCGCGTTGCATCCCGAGCGCGAGGAACAGATCGCGCAGATGCGGCAGATGTTCGCCGCCGAGTTCGTGTGAGGCCGCGCGCGCCGATCACGACCAGCGCGCGCGACAGCGGGGCCGGCGACGTGCCGGCTCAGGCCTCCAGCCCCAGCGGGCAGCTGACCCCGGTGCCGCCCAGTCCGCAGTAGCCGCCCGGGTTCTTGGCCAGGTACTGCTGGTGCTCGTCCTCGGCGTAGTAGAACGGCGGCGCCGGGAAGCGGATCTCGGTGGTGATCTCGCCATAGCCGGCCGCGCGCAGGCGCTGCTGGTAGGCGTCGCGGCTGGCGATCGCCGCGTCGTACTGGGCCTGCGTGCTGCAGTAGATCGCCGAGCGGTACTGGGTGCCGGTGTCGTTGCCCTGGCGCATGCCCTGGGTCGGATCGTGGCTTTCCCAGAACGTCTGCAGCACCTGCTCGAAGCTCAGCGCGTTCGGGTCGTACACCACCAGCACCGCCTCGGTGTGGCCGGTCTGGCCGGAGCACACTTCGCGGTAGGTAGCGTTGGGCGTCTCCCCGCCGGCGTAGCCGACCGCGGTGCTGAACACCCCCGGCAGCGACCAGAACTTGCGCTCGGCGCCCCAGAAGCAGCCCAGCCCGAACTGCACCTGCTGCAGGCCGGCGAACGCGTCGCGCAGCGGGTGGCCGTTGACGAAGTGGCGGTTGTGCAGCGGCAGCGGCTGCTCGCGGCCGGGCAGGCTTTCGCCCGGGCGCGGCAGGCGCTGCTTGAAGGCACCGATTCCCAACATGGCGCGGACTCCTGGCATCGAAAGGGATGCCTCGTGGATGGCGCTTCCGGACGCGGCTTTCAAGGTGCGCGCGGCACCATGCAGCGGGCGCGTCGCCACCTCGGGGCGCGGGCGCTGGACCGCCAGCGGCCCGCGCCGCGCACCCGCAGGATCAATGCGCCGCGACCTTGCTGCCGCCGCCCGTGGTTTCCGGCATCGCCGAGCTGTGGTGGTTGATGATCAGCCAGCGGCCGTCGCGCTTCTCGTAGACGAAGGTGTAGCGCGCCTGCACCTTGCGGGTGCTGCCGTCCGGATTGGTCAGGGTGAAGGTGTAGACGCCGGCATCGACCGCGCTGTCGTCGTCGAGCAGCCGCACCTGGCGGTAGTTGATGACGCCGCGCGGCTTGGCCGCCAGGAAGTGGTCGAAGTAGTCCTTGATCTCGGCGCGGCTGGCGCGGACCTGGTTGGACACGGTGGGCAGCAGCACGCCGTCGCGCGCATACAGGTCGGCGACGCGCTCGGCGTTGCCGGTGGCCAGCGCCGCGTTCCAGCGGTCGAACAGGCCGGCGATCTCGCGCTCCTCGCCGGCGGCCGGCAGCGACGGTTGGCCGCTGTAGCTCATCGCCGGTGCCGCCAGCGCGGTGGAGGTGCTCAGGCTCAGTGCCAGGGTGAACAGGATGCGACGCATGGTGATCTCCGCTTGGATGGTGGAATGCCGTCTCGGCGAAGCCAGTATTGGCAGCGGCGGCTTGCGCAAAATCCGCTGGGCGGCATATCCTCGAATATGCCGATCGGCATAGTGGAGAGCGCCGTGCAAACCCCTCTCAATGCAGGCGAATGGCGCCAGGCGCTGCGCCGCGAAGCGGCCGACAGCGCGCGCTGGCAGGCCGTGGCCGACGCCGCCGACGCGGTGACCCGCGCCAGCGGCGCCGAGCAGGCCGGAGCCGATGCGCTGCGTGTGGCGCGGGAACTGGTGGATGCGCCGCACGCCGCGGTGCTGGCCCTGCGCGGCACCCGCAGCCTGGTCCTGGCCAGCCATGGCGATGCGTTGCCGCCTGGCGCCAGCGTCGTTGCCGACGGCCCGGCGCTGTCCTGGCGCCTGGCCGCGCGCGCGGGCGAGGCGGCCGAGCTGTGCGTGCCGATTGCCGCGCTGGGCGCCACGCTGGGCACGCTGTGCCTGGGCTGGAATACGCGCATGGCGCCGGCGCCGGGCGACGTGCAGGCGATCGCGACCATCGCCGCGCTGCTCGCGCCGGCGGTGGCCGAACCGGCGCGCGCGCCGCGGCGCAGGAAGCCGGCGCAGCCGGACCGCCTGGGCGCGCTCAGCACGCGCGAACGGCAGGTGCTGGCGCTGCTGCCGCGCGGCCTGACCAACGCCGCGCTGGGCGCGGAACTGGGCATTTCCGCCGGCACCGCCAAGGTCCACGTGGAGCGCATCCTGCAGAAGCTGCAGGTCGCCGACCGCACCCAGGCCGCGGTGTATGCGGTGCAGGCGGGGATGGCGCTGTGAGCGCGGCGCTGCGCTGGAACGACTGGCCGCTGACCCGCAAGAGCCTGGCGGTGGTCGCGCTGCCGCTGTTGCTGCTGCTGGCGGCGCTGGTGGCGATCTACAGCGTGGAGCGGCAGAACATCGCGGCCGAGAACGACGTGCGCCGGACCCTGGAGGTGCTCAGCGACCTGTACGAAGCGCACGCGTTGCTGGCCGAGACCGCGGCCGGCGTGCGCGGCTACCGGCTGGTGCGGCAGGACGCGTTCCTGACCCCCTACCGCGACGCCGAACCGCGCCTGCAGACCGTGGTGCAGCGGCTGGCGCAACGCATCACCGATCCGCAGCAGGCGCAGCGCTTCGCCCGCATCCAGCCGCTGTTCGCGGAGAAGATGCAGGGCTGGCGCCGGCTGCTGGCGCCGGACCTGAGCCGCGAGGAGGAGATCCGCCAGCTCAGCGAGGGCAAGGTCAAGCTCGACATCCTGCGCGCGGAGCTGCGCGAGCTGCGCAACTACGAGACCGCGCAGCTGCAGGTGCGCACCGCCAAGGCGCAGGCGCTGCGCCAGCGCAACCTGCTGATCACCCTGTGCGCGGCGATGCTGGGCGGGCTCGGCGCGGTGTTCGCGGTGGCCTGGTTCGCCTCGTCGCTGTCGCGGCGGCTGCGCGCGCTGTCGGCCAATGCCGACCGGCTCGGCGAAGGCCTGCCGCTGGCGCCGCAGCTGCGCGCCGGCGACGAACTGGGCCAGGTGGCGCAGCGCCTGGACCAGGCCAGCACCCTGCTCGCCGCGCGCGCCGCCGAGGCGCAGTCGGCGCGGCGCGAAGCCGAAGCCGCCAACCGCGCCAAGACCGAGTTTCTGTCGCGCAGCAGCCACGAGCTGCGCACCCCGCTCAACGCCATCCTCGGCTATGCGCAGGTGCTGGAGATGGACCTGCCCGGCGCGGCGCAGCGCGGCCAGCTGCAGCACATCCTCGGCGCCGGGCGGCACCTGCTCGGGCTGATCACCGAACTGCTGGACATCGCCCGCATCGAGGCCGACCAGCTCGACCTGAGCCCGCAGCCGGTGCCGGTGCGCGCGGCGATCGAGGAAGCGCTGGGCCTGGTCGCGCCGGAGGCGACCGCGCGCGGCATCGTCCTGCAGCCGCTGCAGCAACTGCCGCCGGCCTGGACCGTGCGCGCCGACCCGCAGCGGCTGCGCCAGGTGCTGATCAACCTGCTGTCGAACGCGATCAAGTTCAACCGCCCCGGCGGCGCGGTATGGGTCAGCGCCGAGCAGCAGGGCGAGTTCCTGTGCATCGCCGTGCACGACCAGGGCCATGGCCTGTCGGCCGAGCAGGTGCAGCGCCTGTTCACCCCGTTCGAGCGGCTTGGCGCGGAGCGCTCGGCGATCGAGGGTACCGGCCTGGGCCTGGCGTTGAGCAAGCGCCTGGCCGAGGCGATGGGCGGGCGCATCGTGGTGGAGAGCAGCCCGGAGGGCTCGCGGTTCTGGATCGCGCTGCCGTTGGACCGCCCCTGCACGGCACCGGCGCCGGACCCGGCCATCACCAGCGCCGCCGCGGGCGAGGGCCAGCGCAGCGTGCTCAGCGTGGAGGACAATCCGTCCAACCAGGCGCTGATCCGCACCCTGGCCGAGCGCCGCCCGCACTGGCGCCTGCACGAGGCGGCGACGCTGGCGCAGGCACGCGCGCAGTTGCAACAGGCGCGGCCCGACCTGATCCTGCTCGACCTGCACCTGAGCGACGGCAACGGCGAGGACCTGCTGCGGCAACTGCGCGAGCAGCCGCACACCGCGGCGATCCCGGTGGTGGTGGTCAGCGCCGACGCGACGCCCGCCACGCTGGCGCGGGTGCAGGCCGACAACGTCCGCGCCTACCTGACCAAGCCGCTGGACGTGGCCGAATTCTTCACCGTTCTGGACCGGCACCTCGCATGACCCGCAACGATGTCCTCGCCTCGCGCATCCTGATCGTCGACGACGAACCGGCCAACGTCCGCCTGCTCGAGGACCTGCTGCAGCGCGAAGGCTTCCGGCAGGTGGTGGCGACCACCGATCCGCAACGGGTGCTGGGCCTGGTCTCGGCGTTCGCCCCGGACCTGATCCTGCTCGACCTGCTGATGCCGGAACTGGACGGCTACGCGATCCTGGAGCAGCTGTCGCGGCTGGCCGGCCCGTCCAGCTTCCTGCCGGTGATCGTGCTCACCGCCGACCCCAGCCGCAGCGCGCGCCACCGCGCGCTCGGCCTGGGCGCCAAGGATTTCCTGACCAAGCCGCTGGACACCTTCGAAGTCGCGCTGCGGGTCTGGAACGTGGCCGAGACCACGGTGCTGTTCAAGCGCCTGCGCGCGCTGGCCGATCCGGAAGCCGCACCGCCGGGCTGGCGGGCCGATTGAGTGCCGGGATTGGGGATTCGGGATTGGGGATTCGCAAAAGCGGGCAGCGGCTCCTTACGAATCCCAAATCCCCAATCCCCAATCCCGGCCCCAATTACATCGCCCGCGTCACGTGCCCGCCCAGGCCCAGCGCCATCAGCACTTCCTGCGCCTTCTCCAGCAGTTCGTCGGCCACGCACACCTGCACCACCCCGAACGGCAGTTCGCCGGCGCCGCCGAGCAGCGCCTCGCCGAATACGAACGCGGTGATGCCGGCATCCTCCAGCGCGTGCTTGGCCAGGTGCGCGTCGATCAGGTGCTGGGCGCGGTAGGCGATCTGCATGGCCCGCCCTCAGCCGCGCGCCGCGACTTCGGCAAGCGCGACTTCGGCGGCGGCGCCGGCGCGCCATTCGCGCATCGCCGGCAAGGCCTCCAGCGCGGCCATGTAGTCCGCCGCGTGCGCCGGCACCTGCACCCCGTAGCCGGCGAAGCGCACCGCCACCGGCGCGAACGTGGCATCGACGATGCCGAAGCCGCCGCACAGGAACGCGCCGCCGGCGCCGTGGGTCTCGCGCAGCGTCGCCCACAGCTGCACGATGCGCGCGATGTCGGCCCACGCCTCGGCATCCCAATGCGCGCCGTCGGGCCGGCGACAGGCCTGCATCGGCAGCTGCCGGCGCAAGGCGGCGAACCCGGCGTGCATCTCGCAGGCCGCCGCCCGCGCCTGCGCGCGCACCGCCGGCGCGGCCGGCCAGCCGCGGCCGTCCAGCCAGCGCTCGTTGGCATAGTCGCAGATCGCCAGCGAATCCCAGACCTGCAGCGCGCCGTCCCACAGCACCGGCACCCGCCCGGTCGGCGAATAGGCGCCGATGCGCGCGGCGAACTCGGGCGTGTCCAGCGGCAGCGGCACCTCCTCGAACGGCACCTCGAAGTGGCGCAGCAGCAGCCACGGCCGCAGCGACCACGAGGACAGGTTCTTGTCGCCGATGACCAGGCGGGGAAGCGGCATGACGGAATCTCGCGCATGGACGGACCGCCCCGAAGCGTACGCGCCGGGGCGGTTGGCGGCCAGCTCGGCTAAACTTGCGCTTTACTTTCTGCTGAAGCGCGCATGTCCGACACCCCCGCCACCGACGCCACCGCCCCGGCCGAGAAGAAAGACTTCATCCGCCAGATCGTCCGCGAGGACCTGGCCAGCGGCAAGCACGCGGCCGTGCGCACCCGTTTCCCGCCCGAGCCCAACGGCTACCTGCACATCGGCCACGCCAAGGCGATCTGCCTGGATTTCGGCATCGCCGCCGAGTTCGCCGGGCGCTGCAACCTGCGCTTCGACGACACCAACCCGGCCAAGGAAGACCCCGAGTTCGTCGCCGCGATCCAGGACGACGTGCGCTGGCTGGGCTTCGACTGGGCCGAGCTGCGCCACGCCTCGGACTACTTCGAGGTGTACTACCTGGCCGCGGAGAAGCTGATCGCCGACGGCCACGCCTTCGTCTGCGACCTGTCCGCCGAGCAGGTGCGCGAATACCGCGGCACGCTCACCGAGCCGGGCCGCAACTCGCCCTACCGCGAGCGCAGCGTCGAAGAGAACCTGGACCTGTTCCGGCGCATGCGCGCCGGCGAGTTCCCGGACGGCGCGCGCACCCTGCGCGCGAAGATCGACATGGCCAGCGGCAACATCAACCTGCGCGACCCGGCGCTGTACCGGATCAAGCACGTCGAGCACCAGAACACCGGCAACGCCTGGCCGATCTACCCGATGTACGACTTCGCGCACTCGCTGGGCGATGCGATCGAGGGCATCACCCACTCGCTGTGCACGCTGGAGTTCGAGGACCACCGCCCGCTGTACGACTGGTGCGTGGACAAGGTCGACCTGGCCGCGCATCCGCAGCTGCTGCAGCCGCTGCTGGACAAGGGCCTGCCGCGCGAGGCGGCCAAGCCGCGGCAGATCGAGTTCTCGCGGCTGAACATCAACTACACGGTGATGAGCAAGCGCAAGCTGACCCAGCTGGTGGCCGAGCAGCTGGTCGACGGCTGGGACGACCCGCGCATGTACACGCTGCAGGGCCTGCGCCGGCGCGGCTACACGCCGGCGGCGCTGCGCCTGCTGGTGGACCGGGTCGGCATCAGCAAGCAGAACTCGGTGATCGACTTCTCGGTGCTGGAAGGCTGCCTGCGCGAGGACCTGGATGCGGCCGCGCCGCGGCGCATGGCGGTGATCGAGCCGCTCAAGCTGGTGCTGACCAATCTGCCGGAAGGCCACAGCGAGACGCTGCACTTCTCCAACCATCCCAAGGACGAGTCCTTCGGCACGCGCGAAGTGCCGTTCTCGCGCGAGCTGTGGATCGAGCGCGAGGATTTCGCCGAAATCCCGCCCAAGGGCTGGAAGCGGCTGGTGCCGGGCGGCGAAGTGCGCCTGCGCGGTGCCGGCATCGCCCGCGTCGACGAGGTGGTCAAGAACGACGCCGGCGAGATCGTCGAGCTGCGCGGCTGGCTGGATCCGGAATCGCGCCCCGGCATGGAAGGCGCCAACCGCAAGGTCAAGGGCACCATCCACTGGGTCAGCGCCGCGCATGCGGTAGAGGCCGAGATCCGCCTGTACGACCGCCTGTTCTCGGTGGAGAAGCCCGACGACGAATCCGACGGCAAGACCTACCGCGACCATCTGAACCCGGCGTCCAAGCGCAGCGTGCGCGGCTACGTCGAGCCGGCCGCCGCGCAGGCCGCGCCGGAGCAGGCGTTCCAGTTCGAGCGCAGCGGCTATTTCGTCGCCGACCGCTACGACCACAGCGCGGCCACGCCGGTGTTCAACCGCAGCGTGACCCTGCGCGACACCTGGAGCGGCCAGGGCGCAGCCTGACGCCTTGCGGTCCGTCGCGGCCGCGGGCGGCATCGCCGACCAACGCATCTCCATGGCGGACGCTGCCCGGCGCCTGGGCATGGCGTCCGGAGCAGAAACGCCGACACGCGATGCGATGAAAAACGGTCGATTCCTCTGCAGGAGCGGCTTCAGCCGCGACCGGGGCCTTGCGGGCAAGGCCCCGGTCGCGGCTGAAGCCGCTCCGACGACGACAGCGCGCGATCGGATCTTGGCGAAAATCCCGAATCCCGATTCGCAACACCGCTTCCCCTCGCCGCCGCCAGCGCGTTAGCGTAGCGGCATGTCGCCCGCCCCCACCCTGAGCCTTCGCAGCTACGGCCGCGACAGCACCTCCCATCAGCATGGCCACGTGCAGCTCGTGCTGCCGCTGCACGGCACGCTGGAACTCGAAGTGGACGGCCGCGGCGGCTATCTGGACCGATTCCGCGCCGCCGTGGTCGCACCGCATGCCCGGCATGCGCAGTCCGCGCTGGACGCCAATCGCTTCCTGATCGTCGATTGCGCCGCGGAGGCCTTCGGCGACGACGCGCTGGCGCGCCTGCAGCGACGGCCGTTCCTGGACCTGCCCCCGCCCTTGCAGGACCTGCTCGCCGCCCAGGCGCCACACCCCGAGCTCGACGTGGCCCACGCCCGGGCTGGCGCCAGCGTGCTGGCCTGGCTGCAGGCGGACACGGCGCCACGCGGCTGGAACCGGCTGCAGACGCTGTGCCGGCGCATCGAAGCCGCACCCGGCCAGCACTGGCCGGTGCAACGCATGGCGGAGACGGCGCACCTGAGCGTGAGCCGCCTGCATGCCCTGTTCCGCGAGGCGCTGGGGCGCACGCCGCAGGACTGGCTGTCGGCCCGGCGGCTGGACTGGGTGCGCCGGCAACTGGCGCACGGCGCGCAACCGATCGCGCAACTGGCGCTGGACAGCGGCTATGCCGACCAGAGCGCGCTGACCCGCGCGCTGCGCCGCGCGACCGGGCACACGCCCGCCGCCTATCGCCAGCGCCATCGCAGCCCGGCCGTGCCGCCGGAACAGTAGCCTGGGACAAGCCGCGGCGGCGCGCGCAGGCCATGCTGGCGCGGTACGAACCGGATGGGAACGAGACGGCATGCGCAAGCGTTTGTGGGCAGGAGTGGGCAGCGGCATGGCCGCGGGCGCGTTGTGGGGACTGGTGTTCCTGGCGCCGCAACTGCTCGCCGGGTTCTCGCCGCTGCAGCTGTCGGTGTCGCGCTACCTGGCCTACGGCACGGTCGCCGCGCTGGTGCTCGCGCCACGCTGGCGCCGCGCCACCGGCGCGCTCGGCGCCGCGGAATGGTGGGCGCTGCTGCGGCTGAGCCTGCTCGGCAACATCGTCTACTACGTGCTGCTGGGCAGCGCGGTGCAATGGGCCGGCGGCGCGGCCACCGCGCTGATCATCGGCCTGCTACCGGTGGTGGTGACGGTGCTCGGTTCGCGCGCGGCCGGGGCGATGCGGCTGCGCCGGCTGGCCGCGCCGTGCGCGCTGTGCGTGGTCGGGGTGCTGCTGGTGGCGGCGCAGACCCTGGTCGATGCGCCGCATGCGCAGACCAGCGTGGGCACGCGAGCGGCGGGGCTGGCCTGCGCGGTCGGCGCGCTGGCGTGCTGGGCGGCGTATTCGATCAGGAACGCGCACTGGCTCACGCAGCGGCCCGACATCTCCGGGCGCGACTGGTCGCTGCTCACCGGCGTGGTCACCGGCGCCTTGGCCCTGGCGCTGGCGATCCCGGCCTTCGCGTTCGGGCACGGGCACGCGGCGACGGATTGGGCGCGGTTCTGGGGCATCGCGATCGTGCTGGCGGTGTTCGCCTCGGTGATCGGCAACGCCTGCTGGAACCGCGCCAGCCGGCTGCTGCCGCTGACCCTGGTCGGGCAGATGATCGTGTTCGAAACCGTGTTCGCACTGCTCTACGGCTTCCTGTGGGAAGCGCGCTGGCCCACGTCGCTGGAAGCGCTGGCGATCGCCTGCCTGCTCGCCGGCGTGCTGTGGTGCGCCTGGTTGCATGCGCCACCGGAAGCGCAGGCCAGCCGCAACCTGGGTTAAGCCACGGCACCTAGACTGGGACCGCGATCCACTCGTCCCAGGAACCTCGTCATGTCCGTTGCGTTCCGTCCCTGCTGTAGCAGCCTCGCGCTGGTCGCGCTCCTGGCCGGTTGCGACATGGCGCCGTCTTCCGCGCCGTCCCAGCCCGCCGCGGCGGCGCCTGCGCCGGCAGTTGCACCGGCGGCGGCGACGGTCCAAGGCAAGTGCGACACCGTGCCCGACCACGCCTACGACCTGCCCGCCGCGCGCTTCGACGAAACCGCACAGCAGCTGGCCCACGCCACCGGCTGCGGCATCGTCTACGACGACCCGTCGCTGTCGCCGCTGCAGGTCCATGCGGTGAAGGGCCGGATCAGCATCCGCCAGGCGATCCACCAGGCCATCGACGGCACCGCGATCCAGGTCAAGCAGGAAACCGCCGATACGATCGCCGTCGGCCACCGCTAGGGCGTGTCATCGATTCCCGAGCAGATCGCGCCGCCATTGCGCGTGCATGCTGATGGGTCAGCGCGCCGGCGTGGACACACTCCCATCCACGCGCAGCAGCGGCGCGTGCTGCTCGGGGATTGATTGATGACATGCCCTGGTTGCCGGAACCGCTGCCATGCGCGTTACGATGGCGGCGGTCTCTCGCACGGAAGGTCGCCATGTCCAGTCGTTTCGCGCTGTTGCTGTGCTGCCTGTGCCTGTTCGTCGGCACCCTCGTGTTCAGCGGATGCGCACGCAGCGAAGGCGCCAGGCCCGCCGCGCCCGGCCTGCCGGTGAAGGTGGACACCACCTGCCGCAGCGATGCCGATTGCATGGTCAAGGACGTCGGCAACTGTTGCGGCGCGATGCCGGCCTGCGTCAACCGCGACAGCCCCACCGACCCGCAGGCGGTGATGGCGCAATGCCAGGCCAGCGGCCGCATGAGCGTGTGCGGCTCGCGCGCGATCGCCGGCTGCCAGTGCGTGGCCGGGCAATGCAGCGCCAAGGGCGTGCAAGCCGATACACTGCGCGACCCCCAGCCTGCCGAACCCGTCCGCTGATGCTCTACGCGCAAGTCCACCTCACCCTTCCCGCCTGGATCCACGACGCGGTCGATCCGCAGGCGGTCTATCCCGGCGACGCCGACAAGGTGGCGCTGGCGGTGGAACTGTCGCGGCTGAACGTGGACGCCGGCAGCGGCGGTCCGTTCGGCGCGGCGGTGTTCGGCCCGGACCACCGCATCATCTCGGTCGGGGTGAACCGGGTGGTGCCGCAGACCACCTCGCTGGCGCACGCCGAGAACATGGCCTACATGCTCGCGCAGCAGCGCCTGCAGACGCCGCGGCTGAACGCGGCGCTGTCGCCGGTGACCCTGGCGACCTCGGCGCAGCCGTGCTGCCAGTGCTATGGCGCCACCATCTGGGCCGGCATCGACCGCCTGCTGATCGGCGCCAGCGCCGAGGACGTGATGGCGCTGACCCCGTTCGACGAAGGCCCGCTGCCGGCGGACTGGATCGGCGAACTCGAGCGCCGCGGCATCGAAGTGGTGCGCGGCCTGCATCGCGACGCTGCCTGCGCGGTGCTGCGCCGCTACGGCGAGCTCGACAGCCCCCGCTACTGACCGCCGCCCGGCGAAGGCTTCATCCATGTCCTCCCTGAACGGCCTGCTGTGCTACTGCCGGCAAGGCTTCGAGCCCGAACTGGCGGCCGAGCTGAACGACCGCGCCGCGCGCGCCGAACTGCCGGCCTATGCGCGCACCGAGCGCAACAGCGGCTACGCGCTGCTGCTCTGCGAGACCGCCCTGCCGCCGCGCGCGATGCCGTGGCGCGGGCTGATCTTCGCGCGGCAGAAACTGCGCCTGCTGGCCGAACTGCGCGAGCTGGATCCCGCCGACCGGATCGGCCCGATGCTGCAGGCGCTGAGCGGGCACAGCCGCTTCGGCGACCTGTGGGTCGAACACCCCGACTCGGACGAAGGCAAGCAGCTGTCCGGCCTGGCGCGCAGTTTCGGCAACGCGCTGCGCCCGGCGCTGCGCAAGGCCGGCCTGCTCAGCGACAAACCGCAGCCGAAGCTGCCGCGCCTGCACGTGTGCTTCCTCGCCGGCACCCACGCCTTGCTGGCCGTCGCCGACAGCGACGACAGCGCGCCGTGGCCGCTGGGCATCCCGCGCCTGAAACTGCTGTCGGAGGCGCCCTCGCGCTCGGCGCTGAAACTGGAAGAAGCGCTGCTGGCGCTGCTGGCGCCGGACGAGCGCGAGGCGCTGCTCAAGCCCGGCATGCGCGCCGCCGACCTGGGCGCCGCGCCCGGCGGCTGGACCTGGGTATTGACCCGCCAGCACCTGCACGTGACCAGCGTCGACAACGGCCCGCTGCGCCAGCACGTGCTCGACAGCGGCCTGGTCGATCACCTGCGCGCCGACGGCTTCCACTGGAAGCCGCCGCAGGCATTGGACTGGATGGTCTGCGACATGGTCGAGCAGCCGCGCCGCGTCGCCGAGCGCATGGGCACCTGGTTCCGCGAAGGCTGGTGCCGGCACGCGATCTTCAACCTCAAGCTGCCGATGAAGAAGCGCTGGGACGAGACCCAGCTGTGCCTGGACCTGTTCGCCGAGCGCGCCGAGCGCCCGCTGCAGATCCGCGCCAAGCAGCTGTACCACGACCGCGAAGAGATCACCGTGCTGGCGATGTCGAGCTGAGGCGCTGCGCCGGTGGCGCGATATGGCTTCGATGCCAAGCGCATACCGAGACTTCCAAGAGCATTCCAACTCGGATGCTTCCAGCTGGCGCGGTGTTGTGGGAGCGACTTCAGTCGCGACGGGCTTTACCGGTAATGCCCGTCGCGACTGAAGTCGCTCCCACAGAAAGAGAAACCTGCGCTGGCCTTGACCATCCCTTGGCCCGCAACCACCCGAACCCGCGACAGCACGATCCGCTTGCCGCCCTCGCGCGCCGAATGGTGGATCGCATCGATCACGCGCATGTCGCGCAGGCCTTCCTCGCCCGGCGCACGCAGCGGCATGCCGCCGAGGACCGCCAGAAGGCAGGGGATTCAAACGACGCTCCCTGTAGGAGCGGCTTCAGCCGCGACAGGATCTCGCCGGGAACGCCCGGTCGCGGCTGAAGCCGCTCCTGCAAGAAAGCGAAAAAGCGAAACAGCCGCGAGAAAACGCGCAGCCGGGCATCGCTCGACCGCGAGCCAGCAACCACCCGCACCCGCTACAGCACGATGCGCTTGCCGCCCTCGCGCGCCGAACGGTGGATCGCATCGATCACGCGCATGTCGCGCAGGCCTTCCTCGCCCGGCGCGCGCAGCGGCGTGCCGCCGAGGATCGCCAGTGCGTCCTCGTCCATCTGCAGCGCCTGCTGATGGCGCACCTTGGCATCGAACACGCGTCCGTCGCTGGCGCTGCCGCGGATGCCGTCGTAGCTCTGGAACGGCGCCAGCTCGTACCAGCCGCGCTCGCACTCGGCGCGCAGCCGGTTCATGGTGCGGCCGAAGCTGGTGGCGCAGTCGGCGAGCACCTCGTGCGGGAATTCCAGCTTGAACTGCATGTGCTCGTCGACCTCGTCGAACAGCGCCGGCCGGTCGGTGCTGCGGGTGGCGCTGACCGCCAGCGGCTCGGCGCCGACCGTGTAGCGCGCCGCGTTGAGCGGATACACGCCCATGTCGTACATCGCGCCGCCGCCGAACTGCGCGCGCAGCCGCCACGGCCGCTGCGCCGGGTCGGTGTCGCCATAGCCGTTGTAGCCGGCCTCGGCGCGCACGCTGCGCATCGCGCCGAACGGGCGCTCGCCGGCCAGCGCGATGATCCGCCGCGTGTTCGGCTCGTGCTGCATGCGATAGCCGATGCTCAGCCGCACCTTGTTGCGCGCGCAGGCGGCGATCATCGATTGCGCCTCGTCGGCATGCATCGCCATCGGCTTCTCGCACCACACGTGCTTGCCGGCGGCCGCCGCGCGCAAGGTCAGCGGCGCATGCAGATGGGTGGGCGTGACCACGTAGACCACGTCGATGTCCGGGTTGTCGGCGATGCGCTCCAGCTCGTCGTAGCTGTAGACGTTGCGATCGGGAATGCGGTAGCGCGCCTGCCACTGCGGAATCTTGTGCGGCGAGCCGGTGACGATGCCGGCCAGCCGGCAGTGCCTGGTCAGCGCCAGGCCCGGCGCCAGGCGCGTGCTGGCGTAATCGCCCAATCCGACCAGCGCCACCCCCAGCGGTTTCTTCGGCTTGCCGCGCGGAGCGGCCAACAGCGGCGATCCCAGCAGGCCGGCGCCCGCCGCGGACAGGCCGGCGAGCAGCACACGGCGACGATTCGGCGAGGACAGCGACATGCGGATCTCCCTGGCGGCCGGACACGGACCGCCCGAACCTTAACGCATCCAGCGCCCGGCGTTGTGAGCGCTATCCCGTCGCCACCGGCACGTCTGGCACACTGCCCGGCCCTGCCCGCACCGGATCGCGCCATGCTCCTTCGCCTGCCGTCGCTCGCCGCCGCCGGCGCCTCGTTGCTGCTGGCCTGCGCCGCGTACGCCGCGCCCGCAACGGACACGGCGCCGTTCCACGCCCGCGACCTGGTCGGCGACGGCGTGTTCACCCACGGCATCGAAGGCCCGGCCAGCGGTCCGGACGGCGCGCTGTACGTGGTCAACTTCGGCCACGACGGCAGCATCGGCCGGGTCGCCGTCGCTGCCGATGGCCGCGCGACGGCGGCGCTGTTCGTGGACCTGCCCGCCGGCAGCATCGGCAACGGCATCCGCTTCGATCGCGCAGGGCGCATGTACGTGGCCGACTACGCCCGGCACCGGATCCTGCGCATCGCGCCGGACAGCAAGCGCATCGAGGTCTATGCCACGTTGCCCGGCGCGTTCCAGCCCAACGACATCGCGATGGCACCGGACGGCACCCTGTACGCCAGCGACCCGGACTGGAAAGGCGACGGCGGCCAGCTGTGGCGCATCGACCGCGACCGCAGCGCGCACCTGATCGAGACCGGCATGGGCACCACCAACGGCATCGAGGTCAGCCCCGACGGCAAGCGCCTGTACGTCAACGAGAGCGTGCAGCGCAAGCTGTGGGTCTACGACCGCGCCGGCGACGGCACGCTGTCCGACAAGCGCCTGCTGCTGGCGTTCCCGGATTTCGGCCTGGACGGCATGCGCTGCGATGCCGACGGCAATCTGTACCTGGCCCGCTACGACGCCGGCAAGGTGCTGGTGATCGATCCCGCCGGCAGGATCCTGCACACGATCGCGACCAAGGGCCGCAAGCCCACCAACGTGGCCTTCGGCGGCAAGGACGGGCGCGACGTCTACGTGACCCTGCAGGACCGCGGCGCGATCGAGACCTTCCGCAGCGATCGGCCCGGGCGCGAATACGGGCGTTAGTCCATACAATGGCCCTGGGATGCGCATCGCATCGCGGTCTCAGTCCGCGCAATCGGCGTCGGGCATCCTGCCTGCACTGACTGGAGAGCCGCGCACATGCAGCCGATCGAACTGAAAGACCCGGCCGGCTTCGCCGACGAATTCCTGCGCCTGACCCTGTTGCAGGGCTTCCAGTCGCTGACCAAGCGCGACCTGGAGTTGCTGATCTTCGTGTTGCTGGAACGCGACGGCGCGATCTCGCGCAGCGACTCCAACAACGCGGTGGCGCTGCGCCTGCGGGTGACCCCGGCCAAGGTGAAGGGCCTGCGCCGCGACGGCTATGCGCGCTGGCGCGCGCTGGTGCCCGAGGACGGCGATGCGGCGCTGGAGCGCATCGTGGCGACCGTGCTCACCGAGGACAACCTGCGCGCCGGGGCGAAGCACGTCAGCGAGCGCAGCAAGAAGGAGGGCTTCCTGGCGATCCGCATCGAGCATCCGGACGACCAGCAGCGCTTCGAGCAGGCCATCGTCGACGTCGGCGCGATGCCGGTGTACGAGCGCAACCGCGACGTGGTCGCGGTGCGCTTCGACACCTTGCTGAAGATCGCCGAGCGCTGGGGCTACCTGCAGCCGGAGCCGGAGAAGGTGGTGCGCGAGCTGGAAAAGCTCACCCCGACCGCCGAGGAAGTGGCGGACCTGTTGAAGAAGGACGTGGGCAAGCTACGCTGGGAGGATGTGCGCCGCGCGCTCAACAGTCTCGGCGCCAAGGCCATCGCCAGCACCGCCGAGGGCGGGCTGAAGGGATTGCTGAAGCTGGCGTTCCCGTTCATCCCCGGCTGAGCCTGCCGCATCCCTGTCCACGTTCGCACCATCGGAGTCCGTTGTGTCCATGCACCACCGTTTGTCCCTCCTCGTCGCCGGCCTGCTCGCCACCGCCATCGGCGCGGCCGCCGCGCAGAACCTGCAAGCCACCTCCAGCGCCATCACCGAACCGTTGCGCGACGTGCCGGCGAGCGTGGTGCTGGCGCAGCCGCTGAGCAGTGGCGAGGTGACCCACCAGGTGCGGCTCGACGTCCCGCACGGCGAGGCGCCGGTCACCGTGCGCACGGTCCAGCCCGACCACGTCGCCGGCAACTACCGCATCGACTTCGACGCGCTGGACAGCGACCACGACGGCTACATCAGCCGCAGCGAAGCGCAGGCCAACCCGGCGCTGGCCGACGAATTCGACTCGCTGGACCCGCAACGCCGCGGGCGCCTGAGCCGCGAACAGCTGGCCGGCTGGCTGAAGTAGCGCCATCGCGACTGGCCGCAAGTCCCTGCGGGATTCCCCTGCAGGATTCCCTGTGGGAGCGACTTCAGTCGCGACGAACAGAGCCTGCCACCGCACCGAATTTGACGATCTGTCGGGGCCGAAGCCCCTCCTACAGTGCACCCATCCAACCAATCGCACGTCCCTGTAGGAGCGGTTTCAACCGCGACGAACGAAGATATCCAGCTCCCCGGCTTCGGAAACAGTCGGGACTGAAGTCCCTCCCACAATGCACCCAGCCGGCTCGCCGCAAGTCCCTGTGGGATTCCCTGTGGGAGCGACTTCAGTCGCGACGAGCGGAGCCTGCCACCGCACCGGATTTGGCGATCTGTCAGGGCTGAAGCCCCTCCAACAGTGCACCCATCCAGCCAATCGCACATCCCTGTAGGAGCGGTTTCAACCGCGACCGGCGAAGCGATGGCTATTCGGACGCCTCGCGCTATCGGAGCCGATGATCCAAGCCCCTGCGCTCCAACCACAACAGCCGCAGCGCCTGCCGCTCCCGCAGGAGCGACCAACGCCTCTCGCCCCACCCCGGATCGCTACACCCCCGACGCGCGCTTCCAGAACCCGTGCATCAGCATCGGCAGCTTGCCGGCCAGGCCCAGCAGCGGGCCGCGCAGCAGGGTCAGGTGCATCTCGTCGTTGGAGAACAGCCGGTTGATCGTGTCGAACCCGTAGGCGGCCACGGTGTTGTCGCTGCGGCGGCCGCGCGCCCAGCGCGCCAGCCGGTGCGGTGCCGACCAGTCGACCCGCCGCGCCTGCGCCTGCCGCACCTGCGCGGCCAGCGCGGCGACGTCGCGCAGGCCGAGGTTGACGCCCTGCCCGGCCAGCGGATGCACCACGTGCGCGGCATCGCCCAATACCAGCAGGCGGCCACGGTGGTAGTCCTCCACCAGTTGCCGGCGCAGCGGGAAACCGACCCGCGGCGACAGCGCGCGCACCGCGCCCAGCCGCGCGCCGAAGGCCTGGGTCAGTTCCGCCCCGAACCCGGCATCGTCCAGCGCCAGCACCCGCGCCGCCTCGGCCTCGGGCAGGGTCCACACGATCGAACTGCGGCCGTCGGCGAACGGCAGGAACGCCAGCGGCCCGCCGGGCAGGAACCGCTGCCAGGCGGTGTCCGCATGCGGCAATTCCGTCTGCACGAAGGCGACCACGCCGCGCTGGCCGTAGTCGTGCGCCGGCGCCTCCAGCCCGGCCAGGCCGCGCAGCGTGGAATCGGCGCCGTCGGCGGCGATGGCCAGGCGCGCGTCGAGCCGGCTGCCGTCGTCCAGGCGCAGGCGCACGCGCTCCTCCGCCATCTCCACCGCCTCGACCCGCGCCGGACAGTGCAGTTGCACCCCGGCCGCCGGCAGCGCCGCCCACAGCTGCTCGACCAGCAAGGCGTGCTCGACGATCCAGCCCAACTGGTCGCGGCCCAAGGCATCGGCATCGAAGTCCAGTTCGCCACCGCCACCGGCATCCCACACGCGCATGCGCCGGTAGGCCTGGGCGCGCCGCGCCAGTATCTGCGGCCACACGCCCAGCGCCTGCAGCAGCGCCGCATTGTCCGGAGCGAAGGCGTACACGCGCAGGTCCGGCTCGGCCGGCGACCAGCGCGGCGGCTCGCGGCCCTCGACCAGGGCCACCGCCAGGCCTTCGGCGGCCAGCGCCAACGCGCAGGCCGCGCCGACCACGCCGCCGCCGACCACCACCACGTCCAGCACGCCGCGCCGGCTCATGGCATGGCCTCCCGGCACAGCTGCGGCACGTCGCCGCGGAAGCCCATCGCGCCGCCGACCAGGAACGACTGCAGCGGCGCGGCCTGCGCGGCCGCCAGCAGGCCCAGGCTGCGCAGCGGGCGCAGCAGCGCCGCCGGGTTGGCGGTCAGCCGCGCCAGCCCGCCGGAGAAGGTCACGGTGCGTTGCCGGTCCTGCTCGCGGCGCTGCGCGTACTGCTGCAGCAGCACCGGCGCGCCCGGGTCGGCGCGGTCGCGCTCGATCAGTTCGGCCAGGGTCAGCGCGTCGCGCAGGCCCAGGTTGAAGCCCTGCGCACCCAGCGGGTGCAAGGTCTGCGCGGCGTTGCCGAGCAGCACCGCGCGCGCATCGGTGAGGCGCCCGGCCAGCACCTGCACGATCGGGTAGGCGCTGCGCTCGCCGCTGCCCAGCAGGCGGCCGACGCGCCAGCCCAGCGCGTCCTGCAGGCGCTGCAGCCAGGCGGCCTCGTCGAGCGCGGCCACCGCGTCCGCGGCTTCGGCGGCGACCGCATGCACCGCGCCGTAGTGGCGGTCGCCGCGCGGCAGCAGCGCGGTCGGGCCGTCGTCGCGGAAGCGTTCGTAGGCGGTGCCGTCGGGCTGGCGGCTGCCGCGCACCCGCGCCACGAACAGGGTCTGCTGGAAATCGTGGCGGGCGGCGTCGATGCCCAGCGCGCCGCGCACCGCGCTGGCGCTGCCGTCGGCACCGACCAGCAGGCGCGCCTGCAGCACCTGGGTGGCGCCGTCCTGGGCGATGCGTAGCTGCCGCAGCGATGCATCTTCGCCCGGCTCCAGCGCCAGGAACTGCGCCGGCCGGTAGCGGCTGACGTGGCTGGCCTCGGCCAGCCGCGCCTCCAGCGCCTCGCCGAAATCGCGCGCCACCACCACCTGCCCGAACGCCTCGCGCCCGTAGTCGGCCGCGTCCAGCCGCACCCGGCCGAAATCGCCTTCGCGGCTGACGTGGATGCGCCGGATCGGCCCGGTCGGCGTGCGCAGCCGCTGCATCACCCCCAGCGCGCCCAGGGCGTTGACCGTGGCCGCGGCGAAGCTGAGGTTGCGCTGGTCGAACACCGGCGGCAGTGCGCCCGGCGGCGCGGCCTCGACCAGGCCCACGTCCACGCCCAGGCGGTCCAGCGCGATGGCCAGGCTGGCGCCGACCAGGCCGCCGCCGACGATCACTACGTCATGTCGTTTGCTCATCCGCCCATGATACGACCGGCGTCCGAATCGTCGGTGATCGCAGCGCCATGCCGGCTGCGTCCGCCGGTCGCGCGCAGCGCCGCGGCGCGGTCGCCATCGCCACCGGCGCGGCCCGCCGCCGGGCGCGCGCCCAGGCCCGCCGCTTCCAGTAGAATCGGCGGCCTCCGTACCGGTGCCCGCCCGCCATGACCCCTTCCAGCCACCGCCTCCCCGCCCTGCTCCTGCTGGCAGCGCTGCTGGCCGCGACCCGCATCAACCACTTCGGCGCGATTCCGGACGCCTCCTGGGCGGTGTTCTTCGTCGGCGGCTTCTACTTGCGCGGCTGGACCCGCTGGGCGTTCCCGGGGCTGATGGCGCTGGCGGTGCTGGTCGACTACCTGGTGATCCGCGGCCAGGGCCTGAGCTTCTGGCAGCACTACTGCGTCTCGCCGGCGTACTGGTGCCTGATCCCGGCCTATTTCGCGCTGTGGGCGGGCGGCAGCTGGCTGGCGCGGCGCTACCGTGGCGCCGACTGGCGCGCGCTGGGCCTGACCGCGGCCAGCCTGGTGGTCGCGGTGGCGGTGTGCCACCTGATCGCGCAGGGCAGCTTCTACTGGGTCAGCCGCAGCGTGCCGAACCCGACCGTCGCCGGCTGGTGGCAGAACTACAGCGACTGGCTGCTGCCCTACCTGGGCAGCGCGGCGCTGTACACCGCGCTGGCCGCGGCGATCCAGGTCGGCGTCGAGCAGCTGGCGCGGCTGGGCCAGCGCGGCCAGCCGGCCGGCCACTGAGCCAGGGCCTGGCAGCCGGCGATGGGCAATCGTCTTTCCAAGATCTACACCCGCACCGGCGACGACGGCAGCACCGGCCTGGGCGACGGCAACCGGGTCGGCAAGGATTCGGCGCGGGTGGCCGCCTACGGCACCGTGGACGAGGCCAACTCGGCGATCGGCGTGGTCCTGGCCTGTGCGCTGGCCGACGACGTGCGCACCCTGCTGACCGCGATCCAGCACCAGATGTTCGACCTCGGCGGCGAGCTGTGCATCCCCGGCCATGCGGCGATCCACGACGCCGACATCGACGCGCTCGAGCAGCACCTGGACCGCTACAACGACACCTTGCCGGCGCTGAAGGACTTCATCCTGCCGGCCGGCGGCGAAGCCGCGGCACGCTGCCACCTGGCGCGCACCATCGTGCGCCGCGCCGAGCGCGAGACGGTGGCACTGTCGCGCCAGGACGCGGTGCGGCCGCAGGCGGTGCGCTACCTCAACCGCCTGTCCGACCTGCTGTTCGTGCTGGCGCGGGTGCTGGCCCGGGCCGACGGCCAGGGCGAGGTGCTGTGGCGCCACGACCGCCGCCAGGCCTGAGCGGCGTCGGCGGCGTGCGGACCGGGCGGCAAGCATGCTGATCTATACCCATCCCGCCTGCCTGGGCCACGAGCCCGGGCCGGAGCACCCGGAGCGGCCGGAGCGCCTGCAGGCCGTCACCGGCGCGCTGCGCGAGGCCTTTCCCGAGCTGGAATGGCGCGAGGCGCCGCTGGCCAAGCTCGGCGACCTGGCCCGGGTCCACGAGCGCGAGCTGATCGACAGCGTCCTGGCCGACATCGACGGCAAGCGCATGCTCGACGTGGACACGGTGATCTCGCCCGGCTCGCGCGCCGCCGCGCTGCGCGCCGCCGGCGCCGGGCTGGCCGCCGTGGACGCGGTGCTGCACGGCGCGACCGACACCGCCTTCTGCGCGGTGCGCCCGCCCGGCCACCACGCCACCGCCGCCACCGCGATGGGCTTCTGCCTGTTCAACAACGTCGCCGTCGCGGCCGCCCACGCCCGCGACACGCATGGCCTGGAGCGCATCTCCATCGTCGATTTCGATGTGCATCACGGCAACGGCACCCAGGCGATCTTCGAGCGCGACCCGCGCGTGCAGTACCTCAGCACCCACCAGTCCGGGCTGTTCCCCAACTCGGGCGGGGTCCACGACCGCGGCGTCGGCAACCTGCACAACGCGCTGCTGCCGCCGGGCAGCGGCGGCTTCCGCTTCCGCAACACCTGGGCCGACCAGATGCTGCCGCTGCTGGACGCGTTCAAGCCGCAACTGCTGCTGATCTCGGCCGGTTTCGATGCGCACATGCGCGACCCGCTGGCCGACCTGATGCTGGAAACCGAGGATTTCGCCTGGCTCACCGCGGAGCTGCGCGCGCTGGCGCAACGGCATGCGCGCGGCCGCGTGGTGTCGCTGCTGGAAGGCGGCTACGACCTGCAGGCGCTGCGCGAATGCAGCGTCGCCCACGTCGACGCGCTGCGCTGAGCGCCGCCGGGGGATGAACCCCGTCCCCTGCCCGGGGGACGCCTTCATTGCCCCTATGCATGGGATGGGGCAAGCTAGCGGTCGTTTTAGCCCGATACCTGACGCGCGTGCGCCGAGCCCTCCGCCTGCTACCCCTTCCGTTCAGTATCGCCCTCTGCCTGCCGGCGATGGCGGCCGAGAAGCCGCCCAACTGGGGCCTGTGCCCGACCCCGGACGTGCTGCCCAAGTTCGACGACGCGCCCAAGGTCGACCCGAAGATGGCGGCGATCCGCGACCAGCAGCCGACCAACATCGAAGGCGACAAGCTGTCCGGCACCACCACTGTCCCGAACTACACCGGCAACGTCGCGCTCAAGCGCGGCGACCAGTTCATGGGCACCGACAGCCTGCGCGTGGACACGGAGACCGGCAATTACATCGCCGAGGGTCACGTGCGCTACCAGGACTCGTCGATCCGCATGGTCGCCGACCGCGCCGAGGGCAACCAGGACACCGACACCCACAAGATCACCAACATCCGCTACCAGCTGATCGAGCGCCGCGGCAACGGCAAGGCCGACTCGGTCGACCTGCAGGGCGCGCTGGGGCAGATGCACCGCTCCACCTACACCACCTGCGATCCCTCGCAGCGGGTGTGGGAACTGCACGCGCCTGAGATCGACGTCGACAACGACGAGGGCTTCGGCACCGCGCGCAACGCGATCCTGAAGATCTACAACGTGCCGATCCTGTACGCGCCGTGGTTCAAGTTCCCGATCGACGATCGCCGGACCAGCGGCTTCCTGTTCCCGGCGATCGGCTTCTCCGGGCGCAACGGCTTCGACTACATGCAGCCGTACTACCTGAACCTGGCACCGAACTACGACGCCACCCTGTATCCGCGCTACATGAGCTCGCGCGGCTTCATGTTCGGCAGCGAGTTCCGCTACCTGTACGAGGGCGGCAAGGGCGAGATCCAGGCGACCTACATGCCCGACGACCAGTTGCGCGACAAGGACCGCGGCAAGTTCGAATACCAGGGTTACCACAACATCGATGCGCACTGGCAGGCGCGCGCCTCGGTCGCCTGGGTCAGCGACGAGCGCTACACGGAAGACTTCTCCAACCGCCTGCTCGGCAACTCGGTATCCAACCTGCAGAGCACGGTCGGCGTCTACGGCACCGGCGAGACCTGGACCGCCGGGTTGATGGCCGACCGCTGGCAGCTGACCGACTACACCCTGACCGAGTCCTCGCTGCCGTACAACCGCCAGCCGCGCGCCTTCTTCAACTGGGACCAGTCCTTCGGCAACTATTTCGAGGCCGGCATCTACAGCGAAGCGGTGCGCTTCGTGCACGACGACGTGCATGCCAAGGACGCGCTGTACGAGCGGACCGGGGTGACCACCGAAATGCCCGGCGGCAGCCGCCTGGATCTCAAGCCCTACATCTCGATGCCGCTGGCCGGCGCCGCCTGGTTCCTGAAACCGACCCTGGCCTGGCGCTACACCGCCTACCAGCTGGACAAGGACCTGGCGGCGACGCTGGGCGGCGACACCTCGCCCTCGCGCAGCCTGCCGATCGCCACGGTCGATGCCGGCGTGTACTTCGACCGCGACGCCAAGTTCGGCGGCACCAACTACCTGCAGACCCTGGAACCGCGGCTGTTCTACCTGTACACGCCGTACCGCAACCAGGACGACCTGCCGATCTTCGATACGCGCGAATTCACCTTCAGCTGGGGCCAGCTGTTCCGCGATTCGCGCTACACCGGCGCCGATCGCCAGAACGACGCCAACCAGCTGACCATGGCGCTGAGTTCGCGCCTGCTGCGCCAGGACGACGGCAAAGAGAAGCTGTCGGTCAGCCTCGGCCAGATCCTGTACTTCAGCGACTCCAGGGTCAGCCTGCCCGACAGCGACACCACCATCGAGCAGGGCAAGTCGGCGTGGGTCGCCGACGCCAACTACATGATCAACGACCGCTGGACGATGGGCGCCACCTACCAGTGGGATCCCAAGTACCGGCGCAAGGACCTGGCCAGCTTCCGCACCCGCTACCTGCTGCCGGGCGACGGCATCATCAACGTCAGCTACCGCTTCCGCCGCGACCTGCTGGAGCAGACCGACGTGTCGGTGCTGTATCCGATCAACCCCACCTGGAGCCTGGTCGGCCGCCACTACTATTCGCTGGAAGACAAGAAGCCGCTGGAAATCATCGCCGGCGTGCAGTGGGACAGCTGCTGCCTGGCCGTGCGCGCGCTGGCGCGGCGCTACGTGCGCAACCGCGAAGGCGACCTGGACACCGCGCTGCAGGTCGAGTTCGTGCTGAAGGGGCTGTCCTCGCTTGGCCAGGACACGGACCGCGTTCTGCGCCGTGCTATTCTCGGCTATAACCGCGACGACCTGTACTTGGTCCCGCCCAGCAACACCACGACCGATCCGGACGCTTACGATCCGAACCTGATTCCATGACCAATACCCTTTCCGTTTTCCTCGCCACCTTGCTGGCGATCGCCGGCGTGTCCGCTCCGGCTGCCGCGCAACAAACCCAACCGCTGGACCGCATCGCCGCGGTCGTCGACGAGGATGTCGTGCTGCAGAGCGAACTGGATCGTGCCGTTCGCAACGTGAAGGCGCAGTATGCCGGCCGCGAAGCGCAGCTGCCGCCGGACAACGTGCTGCAACGCCAGGTGCTCGAGCGCCTGGTGCTGGTCAAGCTGCAGGTGGCGCGCGCCAACAGCACCGGCATCCGCGTCGGCGACGACGAACTGAACCGGGCCATCGGCAGCATCGCCCAGCAGAACGGCACCGACGTGGACGGCCTGCGCAAGAAGCTCGCCGCCGACGGCATGTCGTTCGACGACTTCCGCAGCTCGGTGCGCGACGAGATCACCGTGCAGCGCCTGCGCCAGAGCTTCGCGCAGAGCCGCATCAACGTCAGCGAGAGCGAAGTGGACGCGGCGCTGGCGCAGCAGGCCACCACCGGCGCCCAGTACCACCTGGCGCACATCCTGGTCGGCCTGCCGGAAGGCGCCACCGCCGACCAGATCAAGACCGGCCAGAGCAAGATCGACGGGGTCAAGAACCTGATCGACAAGGGCGAGATCGATTTCAGCGCGGCCGCGGTGCGCTATTCCGACAGCCCCAACGCGCTGGAAGGCGGCGACCTCGGCTGGCGCAGCCTGGACGAGATCCCGAACGCCTTCGCCCAGCTGATCCGCGACATGAAGCCGGGCCAGGTCGCCGGCCCGCTGCGCGGCCCCAGCGGCTTCCAGTTGCTGAAGCTGGTCGAAGTGCGCGACGCCTCGGCCAACCCGGAAAAGAAGACGGTCACCGAATACCACGCCCGCCACATCCTGATCCGCGTCAACGAGGCGCAGCCGGATGCGGCCGCCAAGGCCAAGATCGAGACCCTGCGTGCGCGCATCGCCGGCGGCGCCGACTTCCAGGCCGTGGCCAAGGAGTCCTCCGACGACGCCAACAGCCGTGGTCAGGGCGGCGATCTGGGCTGGTTCCCGGCCGATGCGTTCGGCCCGGACTTCGGCCACCAGATCGAAGGCCTGAGCGACAACCAGGTCTCGCAGCCGTTCCGCACCGAGGCCGGCTGGCACATCGTGCAGCGCGTGGCCACGCGCCAGACCGACGTGACCAGCGACACCCAGCGCGCCCAGGTCCGCGAGACCATCGGCCGCCGCAAGCTGGAGGAAGAGTACAACCGCTTCCTGCAGGAAATGCGCGGCGAAGCCTATGTGAACCTGCGCGTCGGCGGCGCCGAAACCTCCGCCGCGCCTGCTGCCGACGCCACTGCGCCGGCAACCCCGGCACCGGCCGCCACCAAGCCGTAAGCCGTGCTGCCCTCGCTCGCGCTGGTGCCGGGCGAGCCGGCCGGGATCGGCCCGGAACTGTGCGTGCGGCTGGCACAACAGCCGCGCCGCGACTGCCAGCTGCTGGCCTTCGCCGATCCCGACACCTTGCGCGCCGCCGCCGCGGCGCTGTCGCTGCCGTTGCGGCTGCTGCCCGAATCCGCCACTGCCTCCGCCCCGGGCGACCTGCGCCTGCGCGCGGTCGGCAATGCGCGGCCCAGCCGTTTCGGCCAGACCGAACCGGCCAACGCCGCCGCCGTGATCGGCGCGCTGACCCAGGCCGCCGACGCCTGCCTGCGCGGCGAACTGGCCGGCCTGGTCACCGGCCCGGTACACAAGGCCGCGATCAACGACGGCGGCATCGCTTATACAGGCACCACCGAACTGCTCGCCCGCCACGCCGGGTGCGAGGTGGTGATGATGCTGGCCAACGACATCGTGCGCGTGGCCCTGGCCACCACCCACCTGCCGCTGCGCGCGGTCGCCGATGCGCTGACCCCGGCGCTGCTGGAACGCAGCCTGCGCATCACCCACGCCGCGCTGCGCAGCGCGTTCGGCATCGCCGCGCCGGTCATCGCGGTGCTCGGGCTGAACCCGCACGCCGGCGAGGACGGCCACCTGGGGCGCGAGGAACTCGACGTCATGCTCCCGGTGCTCGACGCATTGCGCGGCGAAGGCATGCACCTGGTCGGCCCGCTGCCGGCCGACACCGCATTCCTGCCGCAGAAACTGGCCGGCTTCGACACGGTGCTGGCGATGTACCACGACCAGGGCCTGCCGGTGCTCAAGTACAGCGGCTTCGAGCAGGCGGTGAACCTGACCCTAGGCCTGCCCTACCCACGCGTGGCGGTCGACCACGGCACCGCGCTGGACCTGGCCGGGCGCGGCGTCGCCGACCCGTCGAGCCTGTTCGCCGCGGTCGCGCTGTGCGCGCAATTGGCTACAAGCAAGGCGCTCGTGTAGGAGCGGCTCCCGGTGGCCTAGGGCCATCAGCCGCGACCGGGCGTTACCGGTAGAGCTTGGTCGCGGCTGATGGCCCTAGGCCACCCGGAGCCGCTCCTACAGGGCGCGGCGCGCGCCTTCCTAGCCCCATCCCGATAAGATGCCCGCATGACTTCCTATTCCGGCTTCAGCGCCCCGGCCAAGAAATCGCTCGGCCAGCACTTCCTCAGCGACCGCCACTACATCGACAGCATCGTGCGCGCGGTCAATCCCAAGCCGGACGACCTGCTGGTCGAGATCGGCCCCGGCCAGGGCGCGATCACCTTCCCGCTGCTGCGCCGCCACGGCCGCCTGACCGTGATCGAATTCGATCGCGACCTGATCGCGCCGCTGACCGCCGCGGCGGAAGGGGTCGGCGAACTCACCATCCTCAACCGCGACGTGCTGTCGGTGGATTTCGCCGCGCTGGCCGGCGCCGGCCGCATCCGCCTGGTCGGCAACCTGCCCTACAACATCTCCTCGCCGATCCTGTTCCACGCGCTCGACCATGCCGCGGCGATCGCCGACATGCACTTCATGCTGCAGAAGGAAGTGGTCGACCGCATGGCCGCCGCTCCGGGCAGCAAGGTCTACGGCCGGCTCAGCGTGATGCTGCAGGCCTACTGCGAGGTGACCTCGCTGTTCGTGGTGCCGCCGGGCGCGTTCCGGCCGCCGCCGAAGGTGGATTCGGCGGTGGTGCGGCTGGTGCCGCATGCGCCGCAGGACATCGGCATCGCCGATCCGCGGCGCTTCGCCGACGTGGTGCGCGCGGCCTTCGGCCAGCGCCGCAAGACCTTGCGCAATGCGCTGGGCGGGGTCTGCGATGCCGCCCAGTTCGAGGCCGCCGGGGTGCGCCCGGACGCGCGCGCCGAGCAATTGGAAGTGGCCGATTTCGTGCGCCTGGCCAACGTGGCGCCGGCCTGACGCGCGTCGCGCCCGCGCACCGCGCCATGCTCCGCATCCGGCCGGCCGCACCGCGCATGGCCGCGCATGCGCATGCCGCCGCATCGCCAGCGCACGGCGCGGCCGGCCGACGGCGGCGCACACGCCGCATCCGGCGCCAGCGCGCGCATCCCGCAGCGCGTTCGTAGACAGGTCGCCGTCCATTCCGGCACCGGCTTTGCTTACACTGTGGGGCATGAATGATGACGCCCCCTATCGGATCGAGGTCGAAGTGTCGCCCCGATTCCTCGACGACCAATCGGCGCCGGAGGACGGACGCTATGCGTTCGCCTACACCATCCGCATCCACAACCGTGGCCGCGTCGCCGCGCGGCTGATCGCCCGGCACTGGGAAATCACCGACGGCAACGGCCGCGTGGAGCGCGTGGACGGCGACGGCGTGGTCGGCGAACAGCCGCGGCTGCGGCCCGGCGAGGACTTCCGCTACACCTCCGGGCTGATGCTGGAAACCGAGCACGGCACGATGCGCGGCCACTACGACATGGAAGCCGACGACGGCACCCATTTCGTCGCGCCGGTCGCCCCGTTCGTGCTGACCGTGCCGCGGACCCTGCACTGATGGCGTCGGCATGAGCGTGTGGGCCATCGGCGACCTGCAGGGTTGCTACGACATCACCCAGCGGCTGCTGGAGAAGATCCGCTTCGACCCGGCGGTGGACCGGCTGTGGTTCTGCGGCGACCTGGTCAACCGCGGCGGGCAATCGCTGGAAACCCTGCGCCTGGTGCATTCGCTGCGCGAACACAGCGTGGTGGTGCTCGGCAACCACGACCTGTCGCTGCTGGCGATCGGCGAACGCAGCCCGGACGAGCAGCGCAAGGTCAATCCGGACCTGCAGCGCATCGTGCTGGCCGAGGACCGCGACGAGCTGCTGACCTGGCTGCGCATGCAGAAACTGCTGCATGCCGACCGCGAACTGGGCTGGATGATGATCCACGCCGGCCTGGCGCCGAAGTGGACCACCACCCTGGCCGAGAAGCATGCGCGCGAGGTCGAGCAGCAGCTGCACGGCAGCGGCTACCGCAAGCTGTTCCGCAACATGTACGGCGACCGCCCGGCCTGGTCGCCGGGGCTGACCGGCTACGACCGCTCGCGCGCGATCATCAACCTGTTCACCCGCGCCCGCTATTGCACCCCGCGCGGGCGCATCGCGATCGAGGAGAAAGGCACGCCGGGCACCCAGGCGCAGGGCCTGTATCCGTGGTTCGAGGTGCCGGGCCGCGCCGAGCGCGACCTGAAGATCGTCTGCGGCCACTGGTCGACGCTGGGCCTGACCATCACCCAGGGCGTGCACGCGATCGACACCGGCGCGGTCTGGGGCGGCAAGCTCACCGCGCTGCGGCTGGACGGCGAAGACCTGCAGGTGGTGCAGGTGCCGGGACGCCCGGTCGAGGGACCGCCGCCGGTGCCGCGCGCACGGCCGCCGCGGCGCCGGCCCGGCCCCGGGCGTGGTGCGGGTGCTGCGGCCGCGGCGCCGCCGTCGCCCGCTCAGGACTGACGGAAGCGCACAGGGCCTGCTAACGCGATAGGAATAGGCCCCAGCGCATTTCTCGATCGCAACGGATGTCACTTGTGGGAGCGACTTCAGTCGCGACAGGGCGTTATCGGGAATGCCTGTCGCGACTGAAGTCGCTCCCACAACACTCCGTCAACTGCAACGTTCGAAAGGCCCCAGGCAACGGCAGCGTCGCGGCGATGCTTGTCAGGCAGGGCCGTCGCCACTGGCATGGCGGCTGATGGCCTCTCGACCCCAGCCACCACCCCGACTGCGCTACGGCGCGCCGCGCCGGCGCCGGTAATCCACGAACTCGAACGCCAGCGCGTGCCTGGCATCGGCCGCGTGCGCCTGCCGCGCCACGACCTCCCACTGCGCCGGATCGAACGCCGGGAAATGCGCATCGGCGCGCTCGACCAGCGTGTCCACGTGGGTCAGGTACAGCATGTCGGCGTGCGGCAAGGCCAGGGCGAAGATGTCGCCGCCGCCGATCACCGACAGTTCTTCCGCCCCGCTCGCCTGCGCCACCGCGATCGCCGCCTGCAGCGACGCGACCGCCTGCATGCCCTCGAAGGGCACCTGTCCCGAGCGCGTCATCACCAGGTTCAGCCGCCCCGGCAGCGCGCGCCCCAGCGATTGCGCGGTCTTGCGCCCCATCAGCACCGGCTTGCCCAGGGTCAGCGCCTTGAAGCGCTTCAGGTCGTCCGGCAGGCGCCACGGCAGGTCGTTGTCGCGACCGATGGCGTTGGCGCGGTCGAGCGCGGCGATCAGGATGAGGCGGGACCCGGGACTCGGGACTCGGGACTCGCCCACATCCGCCTCTGCAGAGACCGCGGCTTGTTCCGAGTCCCCAGTCCCCAGTCCCGCGTCCCGGCGACTCATACCGCCACCGGCGCCTTGATCGCCGGATGCGGCTCGTAGCCCTCGATCGCGATGTCGTCGTAGGTGAAGGCGAACAGATCGGTGACGTCGGGATTCAGGCGCAGCGTCGGCAGCGGCCGCGGCGTGCGCGCCAGCTGCTCGCGCGCCTGCGCGAAATGGTTCGAATACAGGTGCGCGTCGCCCAGCGTGTGCACGAAATCGCCCACGCCCAGGCCGGTGGCCTGCGCCACCATGTGGGTCAGCAGCGCGTAGCTGGCGATGTTGAACGGCACGCCGAGGAAGATATCGCCGCTGCGTTGGTACAGCTGGCAGCTGAGCTTGCCGTCGACCACGTAGAACTGGAACAGGCTGTGGCAGGGCATCAGCGCCATCTGCGGCAGCTCGGCCACGTTCCAGGCGCTGATCACCAGGCGCCGCGAATCCGGGTTGCGCTTGATCTCGTCCACCAGCCATTGCATCTGGTCGATCTCGCGGCCGTCGGCGCCGGTCCAGCGCCGCCATTGCTTGCCGTACACCGGGCCGAGTTCGCCCTGCGCATCGGCCCATTCGTCCCAGATGCTGACCTTGTTGTCCTTGAGGTAGGCGATGTTGGTCTCGCCCTTCAGGAACCACAGCAGCTCGTGCACGATCGAGCGCAGATGCAGCTTCTTGGTGGTCACCAGCGGGAAGCCGGCGTTGAGATCGAAGCGCATCTGCCAGCCGAACACGCTGCGCGTGCCGGTGCCGGTGCGGTCGGATTTCTCCGCACCGTGCTCGAGCACGTGGCGCAACAGGTCCAGGTAGGCCTTCATGCCTTGTTCCCCGCCGCCACCGGCGCCGGTTGCAGCACCGGCGCGCGGCGCGAGCGCCACAGCAGGAACAGGCCGAGCAGGATCAGCGGCGTGCTCAGGATCTGGCCCATGGTCAGCCAATGGAACGCCAGGTAGCCGATCGGCGCGTCGGGCACGCGCACGAACTCCACCGCGAAGCGGAACACGCCGTACAGCAGCGCGAACAGGCCGGACACCGCATAGCGCGCGCGCGGCCGCAGCGAGAACGCCCACAGCGCCACGAACATCACCAGGCCCTCCAGCACCGCTTCGTACAGCTGCGACGGATGCCGCGCGAACCTGTCCAGCGCGCCGCTGGCGTACTGCGCCTGGATCTGCGCCGCGCCCATCAGGCTCTGCATGGCCGGCGCGTCCGCCACGTCCTGCAGCGGCGCGCGCGGGAAGATCACGCCCCAGCCGGCGCCGGTGAACTTGCCCCACAACTCGCCGCCGACGAAATTGCCGACGCGGCCGAACCCCAGCCCCAGCGGCACCAGCGGCGCGACGAAATCCATGGTGTCGAAGAAGTGCAGGCGCGACTTGCGCGACCACCAGGCCGCGGCCACCAGCACGCCGATCAGGCCGCCGTGGAAGCTCATGCCGCCGTCCCACACCTTGAAGATCAGCAGCGGGTTGGCGAGGAAATCGCCCAGCGCGTAGAACGCCATGTAGCCGATGCGCCCGCCGAGCACCACGCCGAGCATCGCGTAGAACAGCAGGTCGGAGAATCCCTCCATGTCCACGCCCGGCAGGCGGCCGGCGCGGATGCGCAGCCGGCCCAGCCACCACGCCGAGGCGAAGGCGGCCAGGTACATCAGCCCATACCAGTGCACCTTCACCGGGCCGAGCGAGAAGGCGATGGGGTCGATCTGGTGGAGATAGGTCATGCGGGAACGTCGGCCGGAGGGCGAGGGTCGCCTATTCTGCCATCGGCGCCGGCCACCGCCGCGGTTGCGATCGACAACATGACGCCCCCCTTCATCTGCCGGCAGGCGCGGAGCGTCTGCCATCGGCACCGGCCACCGCCGCGGTTGCGATCGACAACATGACGCCCCCTTCATCTGCCGGCAGGCGCGGAGCGTCTGCCATCGGCGCCGGCCACCGCCGCGGTTGCGATCGACAACATGACGCCCCCCTTCATCTGCCGGCAGGCGCAAGCGTCTGACACTGGCGCCAGCCCTGCCGTGGTCGCGTTCGCCGCGGGGACGCCCCTCCAGTCATCTGCCGGCAGGCGCGAGCGGCGCCATGCCGTGCCGGCACTCAGTCCAGCAGCTGCGGCATGTTCGGCAGTTCGTCGCGCTCGGGCTGCCCCGGCTGCGCCGGGAAATGCGCGGCCAGCAGCGCCGACACCGCCGCCACCCCGGCGATCACCGCCTGCTCGGGCTGGCCGGCGCGCATGTCGGCTTCGATCAACGCGCAGACCTGGCGCCACTGCGCCGCGTCGACACGCCCCTGCAGGCCGCGATCGGCCACGATCTCGATGCGGTGGTCGGCCAGCAGCAGATAGATCAGCACGCCGTTGTTGGCCTCGGTGTCCCAGGTGCGCAACTGCGCGAACGCCTGCTCGGCGCGCGTGCGCGGCGCCAGGCCGCGCAACACCGCCGCCGGCGCCAGCGCCGATTCGACCGCGAACATCACCTGCCCGCGGTGCGTGCGCTCGCCGTCGGCGATCGCCGCGCCGATGCGCTCCAGGCTGGCGCTCGGGAACAGCCGGTGCGCCGCCGGCGCGAACAGATGACGGAGCAGACGCATCACCAACTCCCCGAGGCTCCACCGCCTCCCGAACTGCCGCCGCCACCGCCCCAGCCGCCACCACCGCCGCCGAAACCGCCGCCGCCTCCGAAACCACCGCCACCGAAACCGCCGAAGCCGCCCCCGAAGCCGCCGCCACCCCATCCCCCGCCGCCGCCGACCGAGCGGCCCGACGAGACGCCCGACAGCAGCCCCAGCACCAGGCCGATCGCGCCGGTCAGCGCAGCGACGAACAGCGACAGGCTCAGCAGCAGGCCCACGCCGCCGCCGGCCAGCGCCGCCAGCCCGGCGCGCAACGGCCGCGGCGCGCGCGCGAACAGCAGCTGCGCGACGAAGGCGGCGAACAGGCCGCCGAAGAAGCCGAGCGGCAGCTTGCCGCCGGAGCGCGCCTCGGCCGCATGCGTGCTCACCGGCGCCGGCAACGGCTCGCCGTCGATCAGCTTGACCAGCATCGCGGTGGCCTCTGCGATGCCGCCGCTGTAGTCGCCGGCGCGGAACCGCGGCACCAGGTACTCCTGGATGATGCGGTTGGCGGTGGCGTCGGGAATCGCGCCTTCCAGGCCGTAGCCGGGCTGGATGCGCACGCGCCGGTCGTCCTTGGCCACCACCAGCAGCACGCCGTCGTCCACGCCCTTGCGGCCGATCTTCCACTGGTCGAACACGCGCTGGGTGTACTGCTCGATCGTCTCCGGCGCGGTGCTGGCGACCACCAGCACCTGCAGCTGGCTGCCCTTGCGCTGCTGCAGCTGCACCGCCTGCTGTTCCAGCTGCAGCCGCTGGGTCGGCTGCAAGGTGCCGGTGGTGTCGACCACCGGCGTGTCCAGCGGCGGGATCGGCGCCTCGCCGGCCGCCTGCGCCCAGGCCAGCAGCGGCAACAGCGCCAGCAGCATCCCGAGCCAGGCATGCCGGCCGCGGCGCGCGGGGCGGTGGCGGGTGGTGGTATCGCGCATTGCGGACTCCTGCCGGCGCGCTCGCGCGGCGGCATCGAAGGGTGGACACCGCAGCGGCGGCGTGGCCCGGGAAGCGGCCGGCCGGCTCACGCCGCCGGCCCGGCTGCACACACCGGCCGCACGCCGCAGCGCGGGCCGGCACGCAGCGGCGCCAGCGTCGGCACCGCCACGCGCTGCAGTGCGCTTACTGCGCCGGCGCCGGCTGCGGCGCCTGCTGCGGCTGCGGCTGCGGCGCGGTCTGCGCCGGCTGGCCGCCGAAGTTCACCGCCGGCGCCTCGGAGATCTGCGCCTCGTTGGCCACGGAGAAGTTCGGCTTTTCCTTGTAGCCGAAGATCTTGGAGGTGATCACCTGCGGAAACGAGCGGATGTAGGTGTTGTAGTCCTGCACCGCCTGGATGTAGCGGCCGCGGGCCACGGTGATGCGGTTCTCGGTGCCTTCCAGCTGCGCCTGCAGGTCGCGGAACGACTGGTCGGACTTGAGGTTGGGATAGTTCTCGGTGACCACCAGCAGCCGCGACAGGGCGCTGGACAGCTGGCCCTGCGCCTGCTGGAACTGCTGCAGCGACGCCGCATCGTCGGCATTGACCTGGACCTGGCCGACCCGCGCGCGGGCGTTGGTCACGTCGGTCAGCACCTGCCGCTCCTGGTCGGCATAGCCCTTGACCGTGTTGACCAGGTTCGGGATCAGGTCGGCGCGGCGCTTGTACTGGTTCAGCACCTCGGACCAGCCGGCCTTGACCGCCTCGTCCTTCTGCTGGATCGCGTTGTAGCCGCAGCCGGACAGCAGCGCCACCACGGCGGCGAGGAACAAGGAACGGGACAACAGGCGCATGGCGCTCTCCGGCATGAAGACAGGGCGCAGCTTGCCACGCGCCCCGTGAAAACGCAGCCGCGGCCGCGTCAGCCGTTCACCACTGGCCGGCGCCGGGCACGTGATGGGCGGCGGCGCGGCGGCGCATCAGCAGGTTCAGCCACTCCACCAGCACCGAGAAGCCCATCGCCGCGTAGATGTAGGGCTTGGGCACGTGCACGTCCAGGCCGTCCAGGATCAGCACCACGCCGATCATCAGGATGAACGCCAGCGCCAGCATCTTCACCGTCGGGTTGGCGTCGATGAAGCGGCCCAGCGGGTTGGCCGCCAGCAGCATCACCGCCACCGCCAGCAGCACCGCCGCGACCATCACCGGGATGTGCTGGGCCATGCCGACCGCGGTGATCACCGAGTCCAGCGAGAACACGATGTCGATCACCGCGATCTGCGCGATCACCATCCAGAACACGCCCGAGGCCTTGCTGGTGGTCGGATCGGCGTCTTCGCCGCCGGTGATCATCTCGCGGATCTCCATCGTGCCCTTCACCAGCAGGAACAGGCCGCCGACGATCAGCACCAGGTCGCGCACCGAGATGCCCATGCCGGCGACGCTGAACAGCTCGCCCTGCATCCGCGCCAGGAACGCCAGCGACACCAGCAGCGCGATGCGGGTCAGGCACGCCACCGCGATGCCGAACTTGCGCGCGGCCGGGCGTTGCGCCTCCGGCAGCTTGCCCACCGCGATGGAGATGAACACCAGGTTGTCGATGCCCAGCACGATTTCCAACGCGCTCAGCGTCAGCAGCGTCAGCCAGGTGTTGGGATCGGCGAGAAACTCGAAAGCCATGGGGGTCGAATCCTTTAACGGTAAAAAAGACGGGGGGACGTCACAGCACGCGCGGCAGCAGGATCAGTCCCCAGCACAGCAGCACATTGGCCAGCATCAGCAGCACCGCGGCCGAACCCATGTCCTTGGCGCGGCCGGCCAGTTCGTGGTGCTCCGGCCCGTAGCGCTCGATCACCGCCTCGATCGCCGAATTGAGCAGTTCCACCGCCAGCACCAGCAGCAGCGAGCCGATCATCAGCGCCTGCTGCACCGGTCCGTCGCCCAGCCACAGCGCCAACGGCGCCAGCAGCACGAACAGGCACACCTCCAGCCGGAACGAGGATTCGTGCAGCCAGGCCGCGCGCAGGCCCTGGTACGACCAGCGCAGCGCCATCAGCATCCGGCGCGGTCCGCGCGGCAGGTGCCCGAATTGGTCGGCCATGGCTCAGGCCCGGCCTGGGGAACGAAGACGCGACGGCGACGGCCGGAAGGGAACGGTCATGGGCGATGGCGAAGCGGGCTAGGCGCCAATTTTGCCACAAGCCCCCACTCGCCGCTGGACTGAACCGCCGCCGGCGGCGGATTTGCCTGCGGCGCACCGCCTGCGGCACCATCGCCGCTCCCTCGCATCCAGGAGGCGCCACCATGCCCCGTTCGCCGCTGCGCGCCGCGCTGCTCGCCACCTGCCTGTTCCTGCTGGGCCTGCAGTCGGCCCTGGCGCTGACCCCGACGCCCGCGCCGAAGATCCCCGAACAGGTCTCCAACCCGGCCTGGGAAGAGGACATGCAGCGCTTCGCCCAGGCCGATGCCGCGCATCCGCCCAAGCCCGGCGGCGTGCTGTTCGTCGGCAGTTCCTCGATCCGCTTCTGGACCTCGCTGGCCAGCGACTTCCCCGGCGTGGACACGCTCAACCGCGGCTTCGGCGGTTCGGAGATCCGCGACAGCACCTGGTACGCCGACCGCGTCGTGGTGCCGTACCGGCCGCGCCTGATCGTGTTCTACGCCGGCGACAACGACCTCAACAGCGGCCGCAGCCCGCAGCAGCTGCGCGACGACTTCCTGGCCTTCGTGGCCAGGGTGCGCCGCGACCTGCCCGGCACCCGCATCGCCTACCTCTCGATCAAGCCCAGCCCGGCGCGCGCGGCGCTGCTGCCGCAGGCCACCGAGGCCAACGCGCTGATCCGCAAGGCCGCCGCCGGGCTGAAGCGGGTGGACTTCATCGACGTGTCCACGCCGATGCTCGGCGCCGACGGGCAGCCGCGCGCCGAGCTGTTCGGGCCGGACCACCTGCACATGAATGCGGCCGGCTATGCGCTGTGGCGCGACATCGTGCGGCCCTATCTGCAGCGCAAGTAGGAAACAGCGCCCGCCCGGCCGCCCGAGCGGCTACCCTTGGCGGGCGTTTTCCGTTGTCCCCCAGCGTGGAGTAGCACAGGATGCCCAGGGCCCTGGTCATCGAAGACGATGAAGTGACCGCCCGCGACATCGTCGCCGAACTCGGCGCGCACGGCTTCACCGCCGTGTGGATCGCCAACGGCCGCGACGGCCTGCAGCACGCGCTGGCCGACGGTTACGACATCATCACCCTGGACCGCATGCTGCCCGGCATGGACGGCATCGACGTGGTCTCCGAACTGCGCAAGCGCGCGGTGGAAACGCCGGTGCTGATGATCAGCGCGCTGTCGGAGGTGGACGAGCGCGTGCGCGGCCTGCGCGCCGGCGGCGACGACTACCTGACCAAGCCGTTCTCGCCCGACGAGCTCGCCGCGCGCGCCGAAGTGCTGCTGCGCCGCCGTCGCAACGCGAGCGCCACGCCGGAAACCCGCCTGCGCGTGGCCGACCTCGAACTCGACCTGGTCCGCCACAACGCATTGCGCAACGGCCAGCCGCTCGCGCTGCTGCCCACCGAGTTCCGCCTGCTCGAATTCCTGATGCGCAACGCCGGCCAGGTGGTGACGCGGCAGATGATCTTCGAGCACGTGTGGGGCTTCCATTTCGATCCGGGCACCAACGTGATCGACGTCCATCTGGGCCGCCTGCGCCGCAAGATCGACGGCAACGGCCAGCCGCCGCTCATCCGCACGATGCGCGGCTCGGGGTACGTGCTTGCGCCCGCTGACTGACGCCTGGCGTTCGGCCACCTCGCGGCTGATCCTCATCTACGGGACGCTGTTCGCGGTCTGGTGCATCGTGCTGCTCGGCGTGGTGCAGTGGGAGTCCTCGCGCTACCTGTCGAACGTGGTCGACCAGATGCTGGCCGCGCGCATCCATTACCTGGAGAACACCGATCCCAGGCGCCTGGCCGACACCGTGGCCGCGGCCAGCGCCATCGACATCCAGGGCTTCATGTGGGTGGGCCTGTTCGACGCGCAGGGGCGCCGCATCGCCGGCAACATCAACGCGGTGCCCAAGGGCATGGCCGAGGACGGGACGGTCAGCCCCATCGAGGCCAGCCTGATCGACGCCGGGCACGGCAGCCAGACCCGCGCGCGCGGCATCGCCCGGCAGTTGCCGGACGGCCGGCGCCTGGTGGTGGCCAAGGAAAGCAACGTCATCGACGGACTCAGCGGGATCATCTGCCGCGGACTGCTGTGGGGACTGTCGTTGACCCTGCTGCCCGGCGTGCTCGGCGGCATCCTCATCGCGCGCGGCCCCGCGCGGCGCATCCGCGCCATCCAGCGCGCCATGGAACCCATCCGCCAGGGCGACCTCAGCGTGCGCCTGCCGGTGTCGCGCGGCGGCGACGAGGTGGACCTGCTCGCGGCCACCGTGAACCAGACGCTCGGCGAGATCGAGCGCCTGCTCGGCGAAGTGAAGGGCGTCACCGACAACATCGCCCACGACCTGCGCACCCCGCTCACGCGCATGCGCACGCGCCTGTACCGCCTGCAGCAACAGTTCGCCGGCCGCCCCGAAGGCGAGCAACTGGACGATTGCGTCGGCGAGATCGACACCGTGCTGACCCGGTTCCGCGCCCTGCTGCGGGTGTCGGAGCTGGAAGACCGCCAGCGCAGCGCCTGCTTCGCGACGGTGGACCTCGGCGCCCTGCTGCACGATGTCCACGAGTTCTACGCGCCGCTGGCCGAGGACCGCGGACAGGCCTTCGCGCTGGCGCTGGAGCGGCTGCCGGCGGTGCGCGGCGACCCGCACCTGCTGTTCGAGGCGCTGGCCAACCTGGTCGGCAACGCGATCAAGTTCACCCCCGACGGCGGGGCGATCCGCCTGGCGGCGTTCACCGACCCGGCCGGCAACGCCCGCATCGACGTCGCCGATACCGGGCCCGGCATCGCGCCCGACGAGCGCGAGGCGGTGTTCCGCCGTTTCTACCGCGGCGACCAGACCCGCGCCAAACCCGGCTGCGGGCTGGGACTGGCGATCGTCAGCGCCATCGTGCGCCTGCACGGCTATGCGCTGCGCGTGGGCGGCGACACGCGCGGGGCGGTGTTCTCGGTGATCTGCCCGCCCGCCGCGTCGCCCGAACACCACACGCCCGTGGCCTGCCGCCTGCAACAGGCCGACCACGGCGCGCCGGGCGAGCGCCTGCCGGATGCACGCCCGCTGGCGCCGTGACGGGCAGACGCAGCCTTCCGCCATCGCGCGTTTTGGGCTGCCGCAGCGCCATCTAAATAAATCTTAACTACGCCCGGGGAGAGCCCAGGCGCAGAATCCGCCGCGACGCAACATTCGCGCACGGAACCCTCCCCTCCATGATTGGCATCGTCCGGATCGCCCTGACGCGACCGTATACCTTCGTCGTCCTCGCCCTGCTGATCCTGATCGTGGGGCCGCTGGCCGCGTTGCGCACGCCCACCGACATCTTCCCCGACATCAGGATCCCGGTGATCGCAGTGGTGTGGCAGTACAACGGCCTGCCGCCGGAGCAGATGGCCGGGCGCGTGTCCTCGCCGTTCGAGCGCGTGCTCACCACCACGGTGAACGACGTCGAGCACATCGAGGCCAGCTCGATCCAGGGCTTCGGCATCGTCAAGATCTTCTTCCAGCCGGGCGCGGACATCCGCACCGCCAACGCGCAGGTCACCGCCGTCGCGCAGACCATGCTGCGGCAGTTGCCGCAGGGCACCACGCCGCCGCTGATCCTCAACTACAACGCGTCCACGGTGCCGATCATCCAGCTGGCCCTGTCCGGCGAAGGCCTCACCGAACAGAACCTGGCCGATCTCGGCCTCAACATCATCCGCCCGCAGCTCACCTCGGTGGCCGGCGCGGCGATCCCGTATCCGTTCGGCGGCAAGACCCGCCAGGTGCAGATCGACATCGATCCGCCGGCGCTGCAGGCGCGCGGGCTGTCGGCGCAGGACGTGGCCAACGCCCTGGCCGCGCAGAACCTGATCACCCCGGTGGGCACGCAGAAGATCGGCAGGTACGAGTACACGCTGCAACTGAACAACTCGCCGTCGGACATCGAGGAACTGGGCAACCTGCCGGTGAAGACGGTCGACGGCGCCACGGTGTTCATCCGCGACGTGGCCCACGTGCGCGACGGCGCGCCGCCGCAGAGCAACATCGTGCACGTCGACGGCGACCGCTCGGTGCTGATGACGGTGCTGAAGAACGGCTCGGCCTCGACCCTGGCGATCATCGCCGGCGTCAAGCAGCGCGTCGCCGCGATGAAGGACGCCCTGCCGGCCGACCTCAAGATCGTCCCGATCGGCGACCAGTCGCTGTTCGTCAGCGGCGCCATCGAGGGCGTCGCGCGCGAGGGCGTGATCGCCGCGGCGCTGACCAGCCTGATGATCCTGTTGTTCCTCGGCAGCTGGCGTTCGACGCTGATCATCGCCACCTCGATCCCGCTGGCGATCCTCAGCTCGATCGCCGCGCTGTCGGCGATCGGCGAGACGCTGAACATCATGACCCTGGGCGGCCTCGCCCTGGCGGTGGGCATCCTCGTGGACGATGCCACGGTGACCATCGAGAACATCAACTGGCACCTGGAACAGGGCAAGGACGTCGAGACCGCGATCCTGGACGGCGCGGCGCAGATCGTGACGCCCGCCTTCGTCTCGCTGCTGTGTATCTGCATCGTGTTCGTGCCGATGTTCTTCCTGCAGGGCGTCGCCCGCTTCCTGTTCGTGCCGATGGCCGAGGCGGTGATGTTCGCGATGATCGCCTCGTTCGTGCTCTCGCGCACGCTGGTGCCGACGATGGCGAAATACCTGCTGCATCCGCACGCGCCGCACACCGACCTGCACGGCGACGGCCATGGCCAGCCGCCTTCGCGCAATCCGCTGGTGCGCTTCCAGCGCGGCTTCGAGAAACGCTTCGAGGCCGTCCGCGCCCGCTATCACGTCTTGCTCGAAACCGCGCTGCTGCGGCGCAGGACGTTCGTGCCCGGCTTCGTGGCCTGCGTGGCGCTGTCGTTCCTGCTGGTGCCGATGCTCGGCCGCAACTTCTTCCCGTCGGTGGATTCGGGCCAGATCCTGATGCACGTGCGCGCGCCGGTCGGCACGCGGGTGGAGGAGACCGCGCGCCTGTTCGCCGCGGTGACCGGCGCGGTGCGCACGCTGATCCCCAAGGAGCAGCTCGGCAGCGTGGTCGACAACATCGGCCTGTCGTCCTCGGGCATCAACAACGCCTACAACAACACCGGCACCATCGGCTCGCAGGATGGCGACATCCAGATCGCGCTGAACGAGGGCCACGCGCCCACCGCCGACTACGTGCGCCGCTTGCGCCAGACCCTGCCGCGGCAGTTCCCCGGCGTGGTGTTCTCGTTCCCGCCGGCCGACATCATCAGCCAGATCCTGAACTTCGGTTCGCCGGCGCCGGTGGACCTGCAGATCCGCGGCCCGGACCTGGCGGCCAACTTCGCCTACGCCAACCGCCTGCTGCGCGAGATCCGCCGCGTGCCGGGCGTGGCGGACGCGCGCATCCAGCAGTCGCAGGCCAGCCCCGGCTTCAACGTGAACGTGGACCGCAGCCGCGCGCAACAGGTCGGCATCACCGAGCGCGACGTCACCAGCAGCCTGGGGGTGAACCTGGCCGGTTCCAGCCAGATCGCGCCGACCTTCTGGCTGAATCCGCAGAACGGGGTGTCGTATCCGATCGTGATGCAGACGCCGCAATACAGCCTCGACAGCCTGCCCAGCCTGGAGAACCTGCCGATCAGCCCGAGCGCGGGCGCGGGCGGCGCGCAGATCCTCGGCGGCCTGGCGACGGTGTCGCGGACCGCCACCAACGCAGTAGTCAGCCAGTACAACATCAATTCGATGGTGGAGATCTACGCCGCCACCCAGGACCGCGACCTCGGCGCGGTCGCCGCCGACATCCAGAAGATCGTCGACGCCAACCAGAAATTCCTGCCCAAGGCGTCCAGCACCGCGCTGCTCGGCCAGGTGCAGACGATGAACAACGCGTTCTCCGGGCTCATCTTCGGCCTGCTGGGCGCGATCGTGCTGATCTACCTGTTGATCGTGGTGAACTTCCAGTCGTGGAGCGACCCGTTCGTGATCGTGACCGCGCTGCCCGCGGCGATCGCCGGCATCGTGTGGATGCTGTTCGCCACGCATACCAGCCTGTCGGTGCCCGCGCTGACCGGCGCCATCATGTGCATGGGCGTGGCCACCGCCAACGCGATCCTGGTGGTGAGCTTCTGCCGCGAGCGCCTGGCCGAGCACGGCGACGCGGCCAAGGCCGCGCTGGAAGGCGGCTTCGTCCGCTTCCGTCCGGTGCTCATGACCGCCCTGGCGATGATCATCGGCATGGCGCCGATGGCGCTGGGCATGGGCGAAGGCGGCGAGCAGAACGCGCCACTGGGCCGCGCGGTCATCGGCGGCCTGATCTTCGCCACCACCGCCACGCTGTTCTTCGTGCCGGTCGTCTTCAGCCTCATTCACCGCCGCGACGCCGGTCCGGCGCCCTCCCCGGCGAACGCCTCCAGAGAGCCCATCCATGTCGCCTGACACCCTGTACACTCCGCCACCGCCCCGCCTGCGCCTGGCCGCCATCATCGCGGCGATCGTGGTCCTGGCCATCGTCGTCGCCGGAGTCGCCACGCGCGCCAACGACGCGCGCACGCTGCGCGCATGGACCGACGACCAGGCCGTGCCGACGGTGCGACTGGTGACGCCGGAGGTCGACCGGGACGCCAGCGACCTCAACCTCCCGGGTCGCCTGCAGGCCTATGCCCGCGCGCCGATCTACGCCCGCACCAGCGGTTACCTGAAATGGTGGAAGGCCGACATCGGCACCAAGGTGAAGGCCGGCGACGTGCTCGCCGAGATCGAGACCCCCGACCTGGACCAGCAACTGCTCCAGGCCAGGGCCGACCTGGCCAGCGCCCGCGCCAACGCGGCGCTGGCGCAGACCAGCGCCAGGCGCTGGCAGGCCATGGGCGATTCCGACTCCGTGTCCAAGCAGGAAGTGGACGAGAAGACCGGCGACTACGCCGCCAAGCGCGCGCTGGCGCAGGCCGCGCAGGCCAACGTCGAGCGCATCGAGGCGCTGAAGGGCTTCGCCAGGCTGGTGGCGCCGTTCGACGGCACCGTCACCGCGCGCGAGACCGATGTCGGCGCGCTGGTCAACGCCGGCGGCGGCGGCCAGGAGCTGTTCGTGGTGTCCGACACGCGCAAGCTGCGCATGTACGTGAACGTGCCGCAGAACTACGCGCCGTCGGTGCGTCCGGGCACCCGCGCGACCCTGACGGTGCCGGAATATCCGGGCCAGACCTTCGCCGGCGTCGTCGACCGTTCGTCGCAGGCGATCAACGCCGCCTCCGGCACCACCCTGGTCCAGGTGGCGGTGGACAACCAGGACGGCAAGCTGCTCGCCGGCGGCTACGCCAGCGTCACCTTCGCGCTTGCGGCCAATGCCGCGCTGCTGCGCGTGCCGGCCAGCGCGCTGGTGTTCGACGACAAGGGCCTGCGCGTGGCCGTGGTCGATGCGCACGACAAGGTGGCGTTCAAGGCGGTGACCATCGCCCGCGACTTCGGCAAGACCGTGCAGCTCGGGTCCGGTGTCGCCGCCGGCGACCGCCTGATCGAGAGCCCGCCCGATGGCCTGGCCGAAGGCGACCGCGTGCGCGTCAGCGCGCCGAAGCCGGCAGGCGACCATGCCAAGGCCTGACCGCATGCGCGCACCGACTGCCGCGACGTCGCTGCTGCTGTCGCTGGGCCTGGCGGCGTGCTCGCTGGCGCCGACCTACCGGGCGCCCGAGGTGCCGGTGGCGGCGCAGTACAGCGACCCGCATTCGCCATGGGTGGACGCGACGCCGGCCGATCGGCTCGACCGCGACGGCTGGTGGAAAGTGTACGGCGACGACCGGCTCGACCAGTTGCAGGCGCGGTTGCTGGCGAACAACGCCACGCTGGCCGCCGCGCTCGCCCACTACCAGCAGGCCGAAGCGTTCACCAGGCAGGCGCGCGCCAGCGATTTCCCGACCCTGGGCCTCAATGGCAACGCGGCGCGCAACCGCCAATCGGATACGCGTCCGCTGCGCGGCGCGACCTCGCCGGCCTACTACGACGCGTACACCGTCGGCGCCCAGCTCGACTACGAAGTGGACCTGTGGGGCCGCGTGCGCGACAGCGTCGCCGCTGGCGAAGCGCAGCAAGCCGCGTCCGCCGCCGATCTCGCGCAGGCGCGCCTGAGCCTGCAGGCGCAGCTCGCCGACAGCTACCTGCTGCTCAACGGCGACGATCGCCAGATCGGCGCGCTCACCGAGAGCATCGACGCGTTCGGCAAGGCCTTGCAGCTCACCCAGTCGCGGCACGACGGGGGCCTGGCCTCGGGCCTGGACGTGGCGCGCGCGCAGACGCAGCTGTCCAACGCGAAGTCGCAGCGCACCCAGGCGCAGGCACAGCGTGCGCTGGTGCTGCACGGCATCGCGGCGCTGGTCGGCGAGTCCGCGTCCAGCTTCCAGCTCGCGGCCAACACCGCGCAGGTGCCGGTGCCCACGATCCCGCTGGCGCTGCCTTCTACCCTGCTGCAGCGCCGCCCGGACATCGCCGCCGCGGAGCGGCGCACCGCCGCCGCGAACGCCCAGGTGGGCGTCGCGCGCGCCGCGTTCTTCCCGCAGCTGACCCTCGACGGGCTGGGCGGCTGGCAGAGCGATCGCTGGGGCGGCATCGCCACCGCACCCAACCGGTTCTGGGCCATCGGTCCGACCCTGCTGCTGAACGTGTTCGATGGCGGCCGCCGCAAGGCCGGCGTGGACGCGGCGCGGGCCGCGACCGAAGAAGCCGGCGCGAAGTACCGCGACGTGGTGCTCAACGCCTTCGCCCAGGTCGAGGACAACCTCAGCCTGCTGCACGAGCTGGGCACGGCGCTCACCGATCAGCGTGCGGCGGCCGCGGCGGCGCAGCGGTCGGTCGACCTGTCGCTCAATCATTACCGCGAGGGCGCCGTCGGCTACCTCGACGTGGTGCAGGCGCAGACGGCCGAACTCGAGGCGCGCCGCAGCGTCATCGACCTGGAGACCCGCCAGTTGCGGGCCAGCGTGGCACTGATCCGCGCGCTGGGTGGCGGATGGGATGCAGGCGCAGGAGCCGCGCTGGCGCCAAGCGCGGCCGCGGGCACTGCAGCCTTGTCGTCCGTGCGAACCCGCAATGACGATCGCCCCGGCAAATGAGGTGCCGAAAGCGGCCCGCTTCGCCGCCGCTCACCTGACCGGATCGAAGCGCACCGTGGCGGTGGTCCCGCCGCCTTCGGCGCTTTCCAGGCCGATCCGCCAGCCGAAGCGCTCGCACAGCCGGCGCACGATCGACAGGCCCAGCCCGGTGCCCTGCGGGCGGTCCGGCTCGGCGCGGAAGAACGGCTCGAATGCGCGCTGCAGCGCTTCGTGGGACATGCCGATGCCGGTATCGCGGATGCTGATCCGGTCCGCGCCGATCTCGACCTCGATGCTGCCGGCGTCGGTATAGCTGCAGGCGTTGCGCAGCAGATTGCTGACCACCACGTGCAGCACCCGCGGCGGCGCATGCAGGCGCGTGGCCGCCAGCACGCTGACGCTCAGCGTCACCGGCTTGCCGGTCAACAGCTCGCGCGCGTTCTCGGCCTCGTACTCAACCACGTCGGCGACGTCGAAGGTCTCGCTCTGCGGGACCACGTCCGCTTCGCGCGCCAGGATCAGGAATGCGTCGATCACCGCCTCCATGTCGCGGCCGGCGCGCTGGATGCGCTGCAGGCTGCGGCTCAGCCGCGGCGGCAGGTCCGGATCGGTCATCGCGATGTCGCTGGCCACGCGGATCACGGTCAGCGGCGTGCGCAGCTCGTGGCTGGCATCGCGGGTGAAGTTGCGCTCGCGCGAGACGTGGTCGGTGACGCGCAAGGCCAGCGCATGCAAGGCGGCGGCCAGTTGCCGCGATTCGCCCTGCACGTCGGCCGGCAGGTTCTCCGGCGCCAGGTCGGCGGTGGACGGATGCCGCGGGTCCCATTGCGACACGCGCCGCGCCAGCCAGTTCACCGGCGACAGCAGGCGCCGCGAGGCGCGGTGGGTCAGCCATCCCACCACCACCACCGCGATCAGGGTCAGCAGCGCCGGCACGATGCCGAACCAGAACGCCAGGCGCTGCGCCTGCGCGCGCAGGAACACCAGGTACAGCCGCCCGGCCCTGGTCTCGTCGACCAGTACCATCTCGCCGCCGGGGCGGTTCTCGTGCAGGCCGGGTCGCAGGCCGCGCAGCTCCGCCGGCACCGCCGCATCCGATCGCCCGGCCGGTACCAAGTAACCGCGCAAGGTGTGGCTGTTGGGCGGCGGCTGCGCCGGCGATTGCGCGTACAGGCGCCAGTAGTGCGCCGCTTCCTGGCGCATCACCGAGCCCACCAGCGAGTGCTGCACCACCGCCACCACCAGGTAGCTGCCCAACGCGACGATGCAGCCAGCGAACAGGATCCGGGCGATCAGGGCAAGGCGGATTTTGCGCGGCAAACCGTGCGGCATTACAGCTTCCGTGTGACGTCGCCGCGATTATAGGAGGGCGAATCGTGAATCCGCCGTGCAAGCAGGCAGGCCCCGTGTGCGGGGCCTGCCTGCGTGAGCAACGCCGGGACCGCTCAGCTCATCGGCTGGGCGATGTCGGCGATGCGGTAACCGGCGCTCTGCACGGTGTGCAGCAGCGGCCGGTCGAACGGCTTGTCGATGATCTTGCGCAGGTTGTACAGGTGGCTGCGCAAGGTGTCCGAGTCCGGCAGGCCGTTGCCCCAGATCTCGCGCTCGATCTCCTGGCGGGTCACCACGCGCGGCGATTCGCGCATCAGGATGGTCAACAGGCGCAGGCCGATCGGCGACAGCTGCAGCTCGGTGCCGGCACGGGTCGCGCGCATGCTCACCGGGTCCAGCACCAGGTCGGCCACCTTCAGCACTTCCGAACCGACCTGACGGCGCTCGCGGCGGATCAGCGCACGCAGGCGCGCTTCCAGTTCCTGGATCGCGAACGGCTTGGTCAGGTAGTCGTCGGCGCCGAAGCCCAGGCCGGTGAGCTTGTCGTCGAGCGTGTCGCGCGCGGTCAGCATCAGCACCGGCGTGGACTTGCGCGCGTCGTTGCGCAAACGGCGACACACTTCGATGCCGTCCAGGCGTGGCAGCATCAGGTCCAGCACCACCACGTCGTAGCTGTTCTCCGCCGCCAGGCGGTAGCCGTCCAGGCCATCGCAGGCGTAATCCACTTCGAATCCGCGGCCTTCCAGGTATTCACCGATCATTTCGGAGATGTTGCGGTTGTCCTCGACGACCAGAACGAGTCCGGAGGTTTCCTTGGTCTGACGCATAGAGCTTCCTCAGTCTTCAGCTTTGTGAAACATGCCGGAAGCCGAGTGGTGACGGCGTGAAGAACGCTTCATATGCCTGACCGGAGCAAAAATCACCCGCCGATCAAGGGTTTGAGCTTGGGCCACACGTTGTCCAGGACCTTCGGCTGGCCAGCGGCGGTGGGATGCAGGCCATCGTCCTGCATCAGCGCCGGGTTCAGCGCCACGCCCTCCAGCAGGAACGGCAGCAGCCCGGTCTGGTACTGCCTGGCCAGGTCCGCGTACACCGCGCGCAGCCGCTGCCGGTAGGCCGGCCCGTAGTTCGGCGGCACGTCGATGCCGAGCAGCAGCACCTTCGCGCCGGCGTCACGGCTGAGCACGATCATCCTTTCCAGGTTGCCGCGCAGCTCCGCCGGGGTCAGCCCGCGCAGCGCATCGTTGCCGCCGAGTTCGATCACCACCACCGCGGGCCGGTGCTTCTGCAGCAAGCCCGGCAGCCGGGTCAGCGCGCCGGAGGAGGTCTCGCCGCTGATGCTGGCATTGACTACCGCCGGTGGCGCCTGCATCTGTTGTTGCAGGCGGCGCTCCAGCAGCGCCACCCAGCCGGACTGGACCGGGATGTTGTGCGCGGCGCTGAGGCTGTCGCCGACCACCAGGACCGGCCCCGTCGCACCTTTGGCACAGGCGAGGGCGGGCAGCAGCAGACACCATGCCAAGCAGGCCAAGAGCCAGGCGCTGCGCGTCCAGCCAGGCGTTCCTTTCGTATCGTTGCCACGCATCCGGAGATTTCCTCATCGACAGTCTGGCCCCCACTCCCCGCACCGGCATCGCGATCGACGTACGCGATGTCGGCAAATCCGTCAGCGGACCGGAGGGCACGGTCCACATTCTCGACAACGTCGGATTGACCATCGGTGAAGGCGACAGCGTCGCCATCGTCGGCGCCTCCGGTTCCGGCAAGACCACCCTGCTCGGCCTGCTCGCCGGCCTGGACCTGCCGACGCGTGGCGAGATCGTACTCGCCGGGCAGCCGCTCAACGCGCTGGACGAGGAAGCGCGCGCCGCCCTGCGCGCGCGCGAAGTGGGCTTCGTGTTCCAGAGCTTCCACCTGCTGCCGTCGCTGACCGCCGCGGAGAACATCGCGCTGCCGCTGGAACTGGCCGGGCGCGAGGACCCGGCGCGGGTGCGCGAGGTGCTGGAGGCGGTCGGCCTGACCGCCCGTGCGCGGCACTACCCGCGGCAGCTGTCCGGCGGCGAGCAGCAGCGCGTGGCGCTGGCGCGCGCGTTCGTGGCGCGGCCGCGGATCCTGTTCGCCGACGAACCCACCGGCAGCCTCGACCAGGCCACCGGCCAGCAGATCAGCGACCTGCTGTTCGCGCTCAACGCCGGCAGCGACACCACCCTGATGCTGGTCACCCACGACCTGCGCCTGGCGCAGCGCTGCGAGCACCGCTACCGGCTCGACCGTGGGCGCCTGCGCCAGGCCGAAGCGGTGGCCGACGCATGAACGTGCTGCGCCATGCCGCGCGCGCGCTGCGCCGGGAGCTGTTCGCCGGCGACCTGCTGACCGTGTTCGCCGCGCTGGTGCTGGGCGTGGCGGTGATGACCGCGGTCGGCACCCTGGTCGATCGCGTCACCCTGGCGCTGACCGGCAGCGCCGCCGAGGTGATCGGCGGCGACCTCGGCGTCACCGGGCGCCAGGACATTCCCGCCGCGTTCGCCGAGGAAGCGCAGCGCCGCGGCCTGCGGCATACGCGCCTGGTCAGCTTCCCCAGCGTGCTGTTCCACGGCGATGCCAGCCAGATGGCCAACATCAAGGCGGTCGCCGACGGCTATCCGTTGCGCGGCGACTTGCTGGTCGCGCGCGACACCGCCGGTGCCGGCAGCGAACGCGCTGGCCCGCCGCCGCGCGGCCAGGCCTACGCCGATCCGCGCCTGCTCGAGGCGCTGGGACTGAAGCTCGGCGACGACCTGGAATTCGGCGCCGGCACGCTGCGCGTGACCCGGGTGCTGCGCGCCGAGCCGGACGCCTCCGGCGAACTGATGCAGCTGTCGCCACCGCTGCTGGTCAACCGCGCCGACGTCGATGCCGCCGGCCTGCTCGGCCCGGGCAGCCGCGCCTCGTACCGGTTGATGTTCGCCGGCGCGCCGGGCGAGATCGCCGCGTTGCGCGAATGGCTGGCGCCACGCGCCAAGGCGTTTCGCCTGGTCGGCATCGAGGATACCCAGCGCGGCGTGCGCGGCGCCTTCGATCGCGCCGGCCGCTTCCTGGCGCTGACCGCGCTGCTGGCGGTGCTGCTGGCCGGCGTCGCCACCGCGCTGGCCGCCAACCGCTTCGCGCTGCGCCGCATCGACACGGTCGCCGTGCTGCGCTGCCTGGGTGCGCGCCAGCGCGACATCCTCGGCGCGCTGGCGCTGCAGTTGCTGCTGCTGGCGATCCCGGCCTGCGCGCTCGGCGTGGGCCTGGGCATGCTGGCGCAGATCGGCCTGGTCGAAGCGCTGGGCAGCCTGATCCCGAACCGGCTGCCGCTGCCGCAGGCGACCCCGGCGCTGGCCGGCGCCGGCATCGGCCTGTTGCTGCTGCTGGGCTTCGGCCTGCCGCCGCTGCTGCGGCTGCGCAACGTCCCGCCGATGCGCGTGCTCAACCGCAGCTTCGCCGCGCTGCCGCCGACCTCGCTGCTGGTCTACGCCGCCGCGCTGGTCGCCACCGTGGTGCTGGCGGTGTACGCCACCGGCGATGGGGTGCTCGCGGCCTGGGTGCTGGGCGGGCTGACCCTGCTGGCCGCGCTCGCCGCGGCGGTCGGCAGCCTGCTGCTGGTGCTGCTGCGGCGGCTGCAGTCGCGCCTGCGCGGGCCATGGCGGCTGGGCCTGGCCGCGCTGACCCGGCGCCGCGCGCTGAGCGTGGTGCAACTGGTCGGGTTGTCGCTGTCGCTGTGCGCCTTGCTGCTGCTGGCGGTGATCGGCCCGGGCCTGCTCGGCCAGTGGCGCGACCGGCTGCCGGCGGACACGCCGAACTACTTCCTGATGAACATCCAGCCCGACCAGGCCGAGCACGTGCTCGGCACGCTGCGCGGGCTGGGCGTGACCGACGCGGCGGTGGAGCCGTTCAGCACCGGCAAGCTGGTGGCGATCAACGGCAAGCCGCCGCAGCGCCAGGACCAGGGTCCGGAAGACAGCGGCGATGGCGACGGCGTCGACCGCCCGATCAACTTCTCCTGGCGGCATGAATTTCCCGCCGCCAACCGCCTGCTGTCCGGGCGCTTCTGGGCCGCCGACAGCACCGCGGCGGAGGCCTCGGTGGAGGAAGCCTGGGCGCAGCGCTACGGACTCAAGCTCGGCGACCGCATCACCCTGCTGCTCGGCGAGCAGCAGCGCAGCTTCACCGTCACCAGCATGCGCAAGGCCGACTGGGATTCGTTCCGGGTCAACTTCTTCCTGCTGCTCAACGCCGGCGCGGTGCAGGACGCGCCCTACAACCTGATCTCCGCGTTCCACCTGCCGCGCGGGTCCGCCACGCAGCTGAGCGGCCTCAGCCGCACCTATCCGAACGTGTCGCTGCTGGACATCGACGCGATCCTGGGGCGGGTGCGCGAGGTGATCGACCAGGTGGCGCAGGCGGTGCAGCTGGTGATGGGCTTCAGCCTGCTGGCCGGCGCGCTGGTGCTGCTGGCGGCGCTGCAGGCCACCGCCGGCGAGCGCCGCTACGACAGCGCGGTGCTGCGCACGCTGGGCGCGCGCCGCGGCCAGCTGCGCGGCGCGGTGCTGGTGGAATTCGGCGCGCTCGGCCTGCTCGCGGCGATCCTGGCGGTCGGCGCGGCGGCGGGGATCGGCGTGGTCGTGGCCAAGCAGGCGTTCGACCTGGCGCTGTCGCCGCCGTGGCCGGCGCTGCTGCTGGGCGGAGTCGGCGGCGTGCTGCTGAGCCTGCTGGCCGGCTGGTCGGGCACGCGCCGCATCCTGCGCACGCCGCCGGCCCTGGCCCTGCGCGAGAACTGAGCGCACTGCGGCGCGGCCTGGCATGCGGGTCGCGGCGATGAGGGATGCCTCGGCGAACGTTTGTTCTAGGCCAGCGGCGACGATGTGCACCGCCGATAGAAATCGGCGGTGCACTCCGAATCCCCAATCCCGAATCCCCAATCCCCAATCCCACGCAAGCGCCATATGCCGGTTGCGTATAAGCACCATCCGAATCGTTGCTTCAGCGCGCGCCCGGCGCTGCCTACAGTGGAGGGATGCCGCCTGCCCTAAGCGCGGCATCGCATCCTTCGCAGACGAGGCCAGAACATGGCGCGCGCATCCACCGCAACATGGCCTGCCCCCGCCGCGGCGCCGGCGGTCCGCATCGAGCCGTTCGCCGCGCCGCTGGGCGCGCAGGTGCTGGGCCTGGACCTGGCGCAGCCGCTGGATGCGGCCACGTTCGCGCTGCTGCATCGCGCGCACCTGCACTACCACGTGCTGGTGTTCCGCGACCAGCGCATCACCCCGGCGCAGCAGGTGGCCTTCAGCCGCCGCTTCGGCCCGCTGCAGATCCACGTGCTGCGCCAGTTCCAGTTGCGCGAGCAGCCGGAAGTGCTGGTGGTGTCCAACATCAAGGAAAACGGCCAGCCGATCGGGCTGGGCGACGCCGGGCACTACTGGCACTCGGACCTGTCGTACAAGCCGACCCCGAGCCTGGGCTCGATGCTGCTGGCGCAGGAGTTGCCGGCCGAAGGCGGCGATACCCTGTTCGCCAACCAGCACCTGGCCTGGGACACGCTGCCGCCGGACCTGCAGCGCGCGGTCGACGGCCGCCTGGCCGAGCACAGCTACCTGGCCAAGTACGAGGAACTGCGCGCGCGCAATCCGTGGCGGCCGGCGCTGACCCAGGCGCAGATCGACGAGGTGGCGCCGGTGCGCCACCCGGTCGTGCGCACCCATCCGGAAACCGGACGCCGCGCGCTGTTCGTCAGCGAGCACTTCACCACCCGCATCGTCGGCCTGCCGCAGGACGAAAGCGATGCGCTGCTGCAGGCGCTGTTCGCGCACAGCAGCGCCGATCCGCTGGTCTACCGGCATCGCTGGCAGGCGCACGACATGGTGTTCTGGGACAACCGCTCGGTCACCCACCTGGCCGGCGGCACCCCGGACCATCTGCGCCGGCGCCTGCACCGCACCACCATCGAGGGCGACGTGCCGTTCTAGGCCGACACCGCACCGACTCGGCGCATACGCCGCTGTCCCGCCACGCCGCCCTCCCCCCCCGCAACGGAGCGACGCATGACCGTTTTCGATTCGCCCGCTTTCCCGGCCACCGCGCCGCCCGCCGCCGCCTCGCGGCGGCGGCGCTGGTTCGCCGCCGCGCTGCTCGCCATCGCGCTGCTGCACGGCCAGCCCGCGCACGCCGAAGGCCGGCTGCGCATCGCCAAGCAGTACGGCATCGTCTACCTGCTGCTGGACGTGGCCCAGGAGCAGAAGCTGATCGAGAAGCACGGCAAGGCCGCCGGCATCGACATCGCGGTGGAGACCGTGCAGCTGTCCGGCGGCGCGGCCGCCAACGATGCGCTGCTGTCCGGTTCGATCGACGTGGCCGGCGCCGGCGTCGGCCCGCTGTTCACGCTGTGGGACCGCACCCGCGGCCGCCAGAACGTGCGCGGCGTGGCCTCGCTGGGCAACTTCCCCTACTACCTGATCAGCAACGATCCGCGGATCAAGACCCTGGACGACTTCGGCCCGCGCGACCGCATCGCGGTGCCGGCGGTGGGCGTGTCGGTGCAGTCGCGGCTGCTGCAGCACGCCTCCGCGCAGCGCTGGGGCGAGAAGGCCTACAACCGGCTGGATGCGCAGCAGGTGGCGTTGCCGCATCCCGACGCGGCCGCGGCGATCATCCGCGGCGGCACCGAGATCACCGCGCACTTCGCCAGCCCGCCGTTCCAGGAACAGGAACTGGCGCGCAATCCGAAGGCGCACATCGTGCTCGACTCGTACGCGATCGAAGGCGGCCCCACCTCGGCCACGGTGCTGTACGCCACCGAGAAGTTCCGCCGCGACAACCCCAGGACCTACCAGGCCTTCGTCGCCGCGCTGGCCGAGGCGGCGCTGTTCGTGCAGCGCCAGCCGGAACAGGCGGCGGACCTGTTCGTGCGCCGCAACGGCGGCAAGATCGATCGCGCGCTGATGCTGCGCATCCTCAAGGACCCGAAGGTGCAGTTCAAGACCGCGCCGCAGAACACGCTCAAGCTCGGCCAGTTCCTGTACCGGATCGGCGCGATCAAGCAGGCGCCCGGCGCGGTCAAGGACTATTTCTTCGACAGCGCGCAAGTCGCCGGAGGCAGCTGAGATGAGCGCATTCGCCTTGACCCCGGCGCCGCTGCTGCAGGTCGAGCGGGTCAGCCTGGAATACGCCAGCGGCCCGCGCGTGGTCCGCGCCACCCACCAGGTCAGCTTCGACGTGTACGCCGCCGACCGCCTGGTGCTGCTCGGCCCGTCGGGCTGCGGCAAGTCGACCCTGCTCAAGGCCATCGCCGGCTTCGTCGCGCCCGTCGAGGGGCAGATCCGCCTGGACGGGCAGATGCTGCGCGCGCCGGGACCGGACCGGGTGGTGGTGTTCCAGGAATTCGACCAGCTGGCGCCGTGGAAGACGGTGCGCCAGAACGTCGTCTTCGGCCTGCGCGCGGCGCGCAGGCTGGGACGGCGCGAAGCGGCCGAGCGCGCGGAGCATTACCTGCACAAGGTCGGCCTGAGCGCGTTCGCCGACGCCTATCCGCACACCTTGTCCGGCGGCATGAAGCAGCGCGTGGCGATCGCGCGGGCGCTGGCGATGCAGCCGCGCGTGCTGCTGATGGACGAACCGTTCGCCGCGCTCGACGCGCTGACCCGCCAGCGCATGCAGGAGCAATTGCTGGAGCTGTGGGACGAGGCGCGCTTCACCCTGCTGTTCGTGACCCACTCGATCGACGAGGCCTTGCTGGTCGGCAACCGCATCGTGCTGCTGTCGGCGCATCCGGGCCAGGTCCGCGCCGAACTCAACAGCCATGGCTTCGGCCCGGCCAGCGTCGGCAGTACGCCGTTCCGGCATGCCGCGCAACGCATCCACCGGCTGCTGTTCGATCCGCCCGGCGACGCCGGCAGCGAGACCGATGCCGACGCCGATGCCGAGGCGGCGACGCTCGCCAGCAACGTGGCGCCGTTGCGCCGGCGCGCGCCGTTGCGCGAGGCCGCGCCATGAGCGCCGCCGCGCCGCTGCGGCCGCCGATCCGCGCCGAGTACGAACGCCCGGTCGCGCCCTATGCCGCCACCGCGCCAGCGGTCGCACCGCGGCGGCGGCGGCTGCCGGACTGGCTGCGGCAGGCGCTGATCCTGCTGGCGCTGGCCGCGCTGTGGGAACTGGCGGCGTACCTGCTCGATGACGACCTGCTGCTGCCGGGCTTCGTGCAGACCGCGCGCGCCTTCGGCGAAGGCCTGTGGTCGGGCGAGTTGCCGGGCCGCGTCGGCGCCTCGCTGCGCATGCTCGCGCAAGGCTACGCGCTGGGCGTGGTACTGGCCTTCGCCCTGACCGCGCTGGCGGTCTCGAGCCGGATCGGCCGCGACCTGCTGGGCACGTTGACCGCGATGTTCAATCCGCTGCCGGCGATCGCCCTGCTGCCGCTGGCCTTGCTGTGGTTCGGCCTGGGCAACGGCAGCCTGGTGTTCGTGCTGGTGCACGCGGTGCTGTGGCCGCTGGCGCTGAACACCTATGCCGGCTTCCAGGGCGTGCCGGAGACGCTGCGCATGGCCGGGCGCAACTACGGCCTGCGCGGCCTGCGCTACGTGGTCGCGATCCTGGTGCCGGCCGCGCTGCCGGCGATCCTGTCCGGGCTGAAGATCGCCTGGGCCTTCGCCTGGCGCACGCTGATCGCCGCCGAACTGGTGTTCGGCGCCACCTCCGGCCAGGGCGGCCTGGGCTGGTACATCTTCCAGAACCGCAACGAGCTGTACACCGACCGCGTGTTCGCCGGGCTGGCCATGGTGATCCTGCTCGGCCTGCTGGTGGAAGGCGCCGGCTTCCGCGTGCTGGAACGGTTCACCGTGCGTCGCTGGGGCATGCAGCGCTGAGGCGGGCGACCACGCGCGCCTGCCCATCCGTGCCGGCGCGCGCGACTTGACTGGCGGCGCCGGCTTCGCCCAGCATCGCGGCGACTGCCGCTGGCGCACCGTCGTGCCCGGTTCGGCCACCGCCCGGTCAGCCTCGGCGAGCGCAAGGACCATGCCGGCAAGCGACAGCCCATTGCACAGCGTGCCGCCCCGGTGAGCGAGACGCCCGCCCGCAACGGCGTGCCGTACCTGGCCTGCATCCTGGCCGAGACCCGCAGCGGCCCGTACTACATCGCCACCGCACCGACCCCGCAGGCGCTGGATGGGCTGGGCAGACGCCTGCGCGAGCGCCATCACGTGCGCGGGCAAAGCGAAGACCCGGTCGCGATCCTGGCGGTGTGGTACGAGGAGTGCGAGAACGAAGTGGCCGCGTTGCTGCGGGCCGCGGAAATCTCCCGGCTCAGCCACTGCTGGCAGCGCGGCCTGATCGAGTCGCGCAACCCGCAGTGGCTGGACCTGAGCGGGCTGTCGGTCGGCTTCCCGCTGATCGTCACCCTGCCCGAGCACAAGGGCCTGAGCTACCACCTGGTGACCGACCTGTAGGCCCTCGCCGCAGCGCGCGCTGGGGCGACAAAAAAGGGAAGGCGCCAATCCCGGCCGCCTTCCCACCCTGGCGCTGCGCCGGCAGCGGCGTTCAACGCTCGGCGGGCGCCGGCTCCACCCATTGCGCGAACACCGCGGCGATCCTGGCATCGGCCACCGGCTTGCCCTGTTGCACCGCCTCGGCCTGCTCGAACAGCGGCATGATCATCGCCATGCCGTCGAGCTTGGTCTTCAGGTGCACGCCCGGCGGCTTGCCGAGGAAGGCGTCCCAGTGCGCGCGCACCTTGGCCCAATAGCCCTGCGTCGCCTTCCAGTAGGCGTAGGCCGGCTTGAAGTCGACCTCATCGGTCTTGACGTAGTCGTTGAAGCCGAATTCGCGCGCGATCGGCTGCTGGCTGCCGTCGGGCTTGCGCAGCACCTTGGTGTTGAACTGCTCGTGGGTCCAGCCGGCCGGGGTCAGCGTGTGCCGGTTGATCACCGCCAGCGCGTTGTAGTCGCTGCGCTTGGTGTATTCGCGCCGCGGCAGCGGACGCCAGCTCAGGTCGCTGGTCCAGCTCGGATGGCCATCGGCGTAGTCCCAGCGGCCGGTGCCGCAGTAGCGCGGCGCATCGCTGACTTCGTACACGCACTGGGTCCAGGCGCCGCGGGTCGCCGCGGCGGCGAGCGGGCGCACCTGCCAGGTCTGGTCGGCGCTGAATTCGAACCGCTGCGGCGCCTCGTAGCTCCAGTCCTGGCGCCAGTGCTTGGTCACGTGGCCGCTCTTGCTGTCGACCAGCAGATGCTGCAGCACCACCTTGCGCGGGCTGTCCTCGACCACGATCACCACTTCGTTGGCGCCGCTGCGCATCGCCGGCGCGCGCTCGTAGCCGGGCTTGAGCAGCACGGTCTCGTCGAAGGCGAAATCGACCAGGTACTCGCCCTGCATCGCCAGGATGCTGGCGCGGTCGCGCTGCGGATCGGCGTCCTGGGCGTGGGCGAGGCCGGTACCGGCGAGCAGGAGCAGGAACAGGAGCGGTGATTTCATCGTCGTGGTCGTTGGCGGTGGCTGAGGAAAAAAGAGGGATGCGGATTACAGGCGCAGCAGCGGCCATGGCCGCTCCGGATCGGGCCGCGCGGCGGGCCGGCCGGCGCGGGCGCAGCAGCAGTCGTCGACCAGCACTTCGCCTTCGGCCGCTTCCAGCCGCGCGATGCGCCGGGCGATGCTGGCGCCCAGCGGCGACACGCTGGCGACGCTGGCCGCCAGTTCGCCGTCGCTGGCGTGCAGGCGCAGCGCCCGCGCGCGCCAGTTGTCGCCGCTCAGGCGGCCGGCCACGCGCCGCCACAGGCGTTCGGCGACACCGGCATCGGTACTGCCGCCGTGGATCGCCGGCAGCGCCGACAGCAAGGCGTCCCAGGCCACGAAATCGCTGTCCGGCAGCAGGTACAGGCGCCAGCAGCAGCGCTCCTGGCGGTCGTAGAAGCACAGGCTCTCGAGCAAGCCGTCGCTGTCCACGCCCAGTTGCGCGCCGACACGCAGCGCATGGTTCCAGCCCATCAGTTCCGCGCCCAGCTGGGTGCGGTACAGGCACAGCACGGTGCCCAGCGCCGCCAGTTGCGCCGGACGCGGCAGCGGCGCGGATGCGGCGATCCGGGTCGCGTCGGTGCTCGCTGGCGACGCCCTGCGCATGCGCCGCTACCAGTCCAGCGCCAGGCTGACCGAGACGTTGCGCCCGGCGCCGGTATAGCGGTCGAGCACCGCGCTGCTGGCCAGGGTCGCGCTGGGCAGGTTGTTCCAGTCGATGTAGCGGCGATCGGCCAGGTTGAACACGCCGACGTTGAGCCTGGCGCCGGGGGTGAAGTTCCAGTGCGCGAGCAGGTCCAGCGTCGCGTAGCCGGCCGGCGTGTAGTAGCTCGCCAGCGCCGGGCGCTTCTTCTTCGCCACGAAGGTGCCGACCAGTTGCGCGCCCCAGCTGTCGCGATCGTAGGCCAGGCCGAGCACGCCGCGCAGCGGATCGATCGAGTTCAGCGGCGCGTCGTCGGTCTTGTTGTCGCCGCGCGCATAGGCGGCGCTGGAATGCAGCGACCAGCCGGCCCAGCGCGCGTCCAGCGCGCCGACATCGACCCCGGCCTTGGCCTCCACGCCCTTGATCACCACGTGATCGACGTTGCGCGACTGGTACAGCATCAGGCCGTCGGCGTTGTAGCCGACGAAGCTGTAGGACTCGATGAAGTCGCGGTAGTCGTTGTAGTAGCCGCTCAGGCCGAAGTACCCGGCCGCCGCGGTGTAGCGCAGGCCCAGCTCGGCGCCCTTGCTGGTCTCCGGCTTCAGGTCCGGGTTGGCGATGGCGGTGTAGCCGAACTGCAGGTTGGTGAAGCCGATGTTGACGTCGTTGTACGGCGGCGCGCGGAAGCCGTGCGCGTAGTTGGCGTACAGCGACCACGCGTCGTCGATGCGCCAGATCGCGCCGAGCTTGGGCGAGACGTTGCTGTCGGTGACCTTCTCCGCGGCCACGCCGGGGTTGTCGACGGCGAAGATCGCATCGACCTGCGGCGATAGCCGGTAGTAGTCCACGCGCAGGCCCGGGATCAGGCTGAAGCGGCCATCGGCCAGGCGCATCTCGTCCTGCAGGTAGGCGCCGGCCTTGGTGGTCTCGGTGACCGGGAAATCGCGCACCGGGAACGTCTCCACGCCCACGGTCTTGCTGATCGCCCCGGTCGTCAGGTTCTGCGCGTAGCCATCGCGCTTCTCGTGGGTGTCGCTCCACGACAGGTCGATGCCGTAGCTGAAATCGTGGACCACGCTGCCCTGGTCCACCTGCTTGTGCAGGTTGGCCTGCAGACCGTACAGGCGCTGGTCGAAGTCGTGTTCCATGTGCCGCAGGGTGTTGTTGCTGCGGCGCTCGTCGGTGCGCTGCAGGCTCTCGCTGTCCTGCCGGTACAGCTGCCACTGCAGGTCGTCGGCGAGCAGCGTGTCGAGCTGGTCCACTTCGTGGGTCAGCGACACGCGGGCGCGGGTCTGGTGGTCGCGGCCGCGCTGCGACAGGATGCTGGAGGTGACGTTGCTCAGCGCATCGATGCTGGAATAGTCCTCGTTGCCTTCCACGGTCAGCTTGAAGCGCTGGTTCGCGCTTGGCGCGTAGACCAGCTTGCTGAGCAGGCTGCGGCCGTCGCTGCTGAGCGGATTGGGCGCGGTGCGCGCCGCGCCGGTGCTGCGGTTGTCGCCCTGGGTCTCGCTTTCCTGGCCCTGGCGGTGGCTGACCGCGGCCATGCCGCTCCAGCGCTCGCCGCCGAACGCGACCAGCGCGCCGGCGAACAGGCCGTCCCACTCGCTCTCGTAGCCGAACTTCAGGCCCACGTAGCTGTCCTTGCCGGGCGCCAGGTAGTCGGCCGGATCCTTGGTGACGTAGGCGACCACGCCGCCGAGCGCGTCCGAGCCGTACAGCGAGCTGGCCGGGCCGCGCACGATCTCGACCCGCTTGAGCGTTTCCATGTCGACGAAGTTGCGGTTGGCGTTGAGATAGCTGCCGAAGCTGAAGCTGTCCGAGACCGGGATGCCGTCGGTCTGGATCAGCACGCGGTTGCCGTCCAGGCCGCGGATGCGGATGCCGCCGACGCCGCTGAAGCGGCCGCTGTTGCCGGTGACCGAGACGCCGGGCGTATAGCGCAGCAGGTCCTCCAGGTCGTACACCAGTTCCTGGTCCATCTGCTCGCGGTCGATCACATCGACGCTGCTCGGCACCTCGACGATGGCGCGCTGGGTACGCGTGGCGGTGACCTGCAGGCGGTCGAAGTCGCGCGGCGTGGCGGAACCGGCGGAACTGTCCGCATCGACGGCGTCGGTGGCGGTGTCGGGAGCGGCGTGCGCGCAGGCGGCCAGGGCCAGCCACAGCGCGCCGGTGAGCGGAGCGGTACGGATCATGGAAGTCATCGGTGGGTCGCGAAAAAATCCCGGCCGCGCCGGCACGCAGGCCGGCGCAGGGGCCGAGGGGAGAGAAACGGTCGCGACTGCGGGCGGCCGCGGCGGACCCATCGGGTCCGGCCAGGTGGCGGCAGTGTCGAGCGGGGGGTCCGGCCGCGCGCTGCGCGGCCGGACGGCTTACTTGGTCAGGATCAGCTTGTCGTTGCTGGTATGGCGCAGGCGATAGACGCGGTCGCCGTGCTGGATCAGCACCTCGCGGCGCCCTTTCAGCAGCGCCTCGCTGCCGATGGTCTCTTCGGCCGGCACCGCGCGCGGCAGCGCGCGCTCGCGCAGGCTCAGGGTTTCGGGGTGACGCAACAGGACGGGTTGGGCGGTCATGGTCGAGCTCCGTACACAGGGGTCGATACGGATGATAATGATTCTCAACAATTAAGCAAGAGCCGTTCTCGTTTGCGACGATTCAAGCTACGGATGGAAAATCGATCTTCGACAGCCGCAACGAATCGCCTATTGCGCACGGCCTTTGGCCAGCCATGCTCCGACCGGCCTTCGCGCCGAAAGCGGGCCCGCTCAGGCCACCGCCGCCTCGACCTGCGCCCACCACGCCGGATCCTCGCGCGCGGCCAATGGCAGCGCCTCGAAGTTCTGGACCAGTTGGGCGACGCGGCTGGCGCCGAGGATCACCGTGGACACGTGCGGATTGCGCAGGCACCAGGCGATCGCCAGCGCCGCCGGCGCCACGCCCGCGCCGGCCGCCAGCGCGGTGAAGCGGCGCGCGCGCTCCACGCGGCGCTGCGCCGGCGGCCCAATCACCTCGTCGTGCAGCCAGGCGTTGCTCGCCTGGCCCAGCCGCGAGGCCGGGTCGATGCCGTCGTTGTACTTGCCGGTCAGCAGGCCCGAGGCCAGCGGCGACCAGATCGTGGTGCCCAGGCCGAGTTCGGCGTACAGCGGCGCGTATTCCTGCTCCACGCGCTGGCGGTGCAGCAGGTTGTACTGCGGCTGCTCCATCGACGGCCCCTGCAGGCCGAGCGCCTGCGCCACCCGCGCCGCCTCGCGGATGCGCTCGGCCGGCCACTCGGAGGTGCCCCAGTACAGCACCTTGCCCTGGCGGACCAGCGCGTCCATCGCGCGCACGGTTTCCTCCACCGGCGTGTCGGCGTCGGGGCGATGGCAGTAGTACAGGTCCAGGTAGTCCACCCGCAGCCGCTTCAGCGCGGCATGGCAGGCATCGGTGACGTGCTTGCGCGACAGCCCGCGCTGGGTCGGACGCGGCGTGGCGACCGCGCCGAAGTAGACCTTGCTGGACACGCAATAGCCATCGCGCGGCAGCCGCAGGTCGGCGATCACGTCGCCCATCACCTGCTCGGCGCGGCCCTGCGCGTAGACCTCGGCGTTGTCGAAGAAGTTGACCCCGTGGTCCCAGGCGGCGGCGATCAGGTTGCGCGCTTCGTCGCGGTCGATCTGTCCGCCGAAGTTGATCCAGGCGCCGAACGACAGCGCCGACAGCTGCAAGCCGGTGGCGCCGAGGCGACGGTAATGCATGCGAACTCCTCCTGCTGGACGGGCCCGCGAACGTGGCCGGCGGGCGGCCGCACAGTGTAGCGAGCCCGCCGGGATCCCGCGTACTGCGCGCAATGCTTGATCCATCAAGGATTTGCGGCGCTGAACGGGGTTTACCTTGCCGCCCGTCACCCCCTGCACTAGGCTTCCTCTCTTTGGTCCGGCGATCCAGGGGAAGCAGATGGTCGAGGGTTTGGGGAGGATCGGCTTCGGCCTGTTCGGGTTGGCGGTGTTGATCGGGATCACCTGGCTGTTCTCGAACAACAAGCGCGCGGTCGATTGGAAGCTGGTCGCAACCGGCCTGATCCTGCAGATCGGCTTCGCCTCGCTGGTGCTGCTGGTGCCCGGCGGGCGCCAGGTCTTCGACTGGCTGGGACAGCTGTTCGTGAAGGTGCTGAGCTTCGTCAACGAAGGCTCCGGCTTCATCTTCGGCAGCCTGATGGACACCAAGACCTACGGCTTCATCTTCGCCTTCCAGGTGCTGCCGACGATCATCTTCTTCTCCGCGCTGATGGGCGTGCTCTACCACCTGGGGGTGATGCAGGCGGTGGTACGGGTGATGGCCTGGGCGATCACCAAGGTGATGCGCGTGTCCGGCGCGGAAACCACCAGCGTCTGCGCCAGCGTGTTCATCGGCCAGACCGAGGCGCCGCTGACGGTGCGCCCGTACATCCCGAAGATGACCGAGTCCGAGCTGCTGACGATGATGATCGGCGGCATGGCGCACATCGCCGGCGGCGTGCTGGCCGCCTACGTGGGCATGCTCGGCGGCACCGACCCGGCGGAACAGGCGTTCTACGCCAAGCACCTGCTGGCGGCGAGCATCATGGCCGCGCCGGCCACGCTGGTGGTGGCCAAGCTGCTGATCCCGGAAACCGGCACGCCGCTGACCCGCGGCACGGTCAAGATGGAAGTGGAGAAGACCACCAGCAACATCATCGACGCCGCCGCCGCCGGTGCCGGCGACGGCCTGCGCCTGGCGCTGAACATCGGCGCGATGCTGCTGGCCTTCATCGCCCTGATCGCGCTGGTCAACGCGCCGCTGACCTGGATCGGCGACGTCACCGGCCTGGCCGCGGCGATCGGCCGCCCGACCAACCTGTCGACCATCTTCGGCTATGTGCTGGCGCCGATCGCCTGGGTGATCGGCACGCCGTGGGCGGACGCGACCACGGTCGGCTCGCTGATCGGGCAGAAGGTCGTCATCAACGAATTCGTCGCCTACAGCGAGCTGGCGCAGATCGTCAAAGGCCAGGTCCCGGGCATGAGCCTGAGCACCGAAGGCCGGCTGATCGCCACCTACGCGCTGTGCGGCTTCGCCAACTTCAGCTCGATCGCGATCCAGATCGGCGGCATCGGTGGCCTGGCCCCCGAGCGCCGCCACGACCTGGCGCGGTTCGGCCTGCGCGCGGTGCTGGGTGGCTCGATCGCCACCTTCATGACCGCCACCATCGCCGGCGTGCTGTCGCACTTCGGCTGATGCAGTTCCCCTTTCCCCAGTACCCGTTGAGAAGCAGCACATGCCTATGAGTTCGGTCATCGTCGTCGGTTCGTTCAATGTCGACCACGTCTGGCGCTGCGAAACCCTGCCCGCCCCGGGCGCGACCATCGCCGGCCGCTACAGCACCGGCCCCGGCGGCAAGGGCTTCAACCAGGCGGTGGCGGCGGCGCGCGCCGGCGCCCGCACCACCTTCGTCTGCGCGCTCGGCGACGACGCCGGCGGCGCGATGGCGCGCGCGCTGGCGGCGCAGGACGGCATCGACCTGGCCGCCGAGGCCAGCACCGAGCCGACCGGCACCGGCGGCATCTACGTCGACGGCCACGGCCGCAACACCATCGTCATCGGCGCCGGCGCCAACGCCGCGCTGAGCCTGGGCTTCGTGCAGGCGCAGCGCGCGCTGCTGGGGTCGGCGCGGGTGCTGCTGGCGCAGCTGGAATCGCCGATCGAGACCATCGAGGGCACCCTGGCGCTGGCGCGCGAGACCGGCCTGACCACGGTGCTCAACGCGGCGCCGGCGAATGCGCAGACCAGCATCGGCCTGCTCAAGCTGGCCGACGTGCTGACCCCGAACGAGACCGAGTTCGCCGCGCTGCTGGCGCGCCACGTCGGCGAACGCGTGGATGCCGACGACGTCGCCGCCACCGATGGCGGCAGCCTGCACGCGCTGTGCCGCAAGCTGCTGCCCGGCGGCACCGTGGTGGTGACGCTGGGTTCGGTCGGCGCGTTCATCTCGCATCCCGAAGAGCGCCAGCGCGGCGATGCGCAGCCGTACTACCGCATCGGCGCCGAGGCGGCGCACACCGTGGACACCACCGGCGCCGGCGACGCCTTCAACGGCGCGCTGGTGGCCTCGCTGGCGCAGTCGCCGAACGCGGCCTTCGCCACCCACGTGCGGTTCGCCAACCACTACGCGGCGCGTTCGACCGAGGCCGAGGGCGCCGCCGCGTCGATGCCGCGGCTGGTGCCGGACGCCGGCTGAGCCGTTTCCCACAGGACGGCGCGCGACGCCGTCCGCAACAGCGCCGCTCGTCGCGCGCGGCGCGCATCACGACAAGGAGTTCCGATGCCACGTCTTTGCGCCCTCCCGTTCGCCGCGTGGTGCGCGCTCATGGCGCCGCTGTCCGCGCTCGCCGCGCCTGACTGCGACTGGAACGGCCATGCCAGCGCCGCCGACCGCGCCGCGGTCACCGTCTCCGCGCGCAGCCTGCAGCAGGCGATCGCGCCGCGCTACGGCGATGCCGAGCAGGAAGCCGGCGCGGCGCTGGCGCGCACGTTGCTGCAGCGCGCACAGACGCCGCAGCCGCTGGGCAAGCTGGAGGGCCGCTGGAAGCTGCGCTCGATCCAGGTCGATCGCGACTTCGCCTATGCCTATCCCTATTTCAAGGCAGAGATCGCGCGCGGTCCCTGCGGCTACCGCCTGCGCAAGACCAGCGGCTCGCAGCGCCGCAGCGGCACGCTGTCCGCGCTGGCCGCGGACAGCCGCGAACTGGCGTTCCTCGGCGCCAGCACGGTCAACGACGAGCCGGAAGCCGCGTATGCCCCCGGCAACGTGTCCGACGGCACCCATGGCAACAGCGTCGGCCGCCTGGTCGCGCTCGGCCCGGACGAACTGCTGCTGATCCTGGACGGCAACGACAAGGGCTTCGAGCTGTACCAGCTGGTCCGCTGAACCCGCGCACCGCGCCAAGTTGGCAGCGGCCGCGGCGGCGGCGACAATGGCCGCATGCGTATCGGCCCCTACACGATCGAACCGAAGGTGATCCTGGCGCCGATGGCCGGGGTCACCGACAAGCCGTTCCGGCTGCTGTGCAAGCGCCTGGGCGCCGGCCTGGCGGTGTCGGAGATGACCATTTCCGACCCGCGCTTCTGGCAGACCCGCAAGTCGCTGCAGCGCATGGACCACGCCGGCGAGCCGGACCCGGTCAGCGTGCAGATCGCCGGCACCGAGCCGCAGCAGCTGGCCGAGGCGGCGCGCTACAACGCCGACCACGGCGCGCAGCTGATCGACATCAACATGGGCTGCCCGGCGAAGAAGGTGTGCAACGCCTGGGCCGGCTCGGCGCTGATGCGCGACGAGGCGCTGGTGGCGCGCATCCTCGACGCGGTGGTGGCCGCCTCGCCGGTGCCGGTGACGCTGAAGATCCGCACCGGCTGGGACTGCGACCACCGCAACGGCCCGGCCATCGCGCGCATCGCCGAGGACTGCGGCATCGCCGCGCTGGCCGTGCACGGCCGCACCCGCGACCAGCACTACAGCGGGCAGGCCGAATACGCCACGATCGCGCAGATCAAGGCCGCGCTGCGCATCCCGGTGATCGCCAACGGCGACATCGATTCGCCGCACAAGGCCGCGCAGGTGCTGGCCGCCACCGGCGCCGATGCGGTGATGGTCGGCCGCGCCGCGCAGGGCCGGCCGTGGATCTTCGGCGAGATCGCGCACTACCTGGCCACCGGCGAACTGCTGCCGGCGCCGTCGCTGCCGTGCGTGCGCGACACCCTGCTCGGCCACCTGCAGGCGCTGCACGAGTTCTACGGCGAGGCGCAGGGCGTGCGCATCGCGCGCAAGCACCTGGGCTGGTACGCCAGGGACCGCCCCGAGAACGCGGCGTTCCGCGCCGTGGTCAACCGCGCCGAGACCGCCGATGCGCAGCTGCGGCTGACGGCCGATTACTTCGACGCACTGATCGCCGGCGTGTCGCCCGACCTACCCGCCGCGGCCTGAGCGGCGCGGCGCAGGGCCACGCCAGGCATTCGCGGCGGGTCCCGTCCCCAGCCGTACGCCGTTCTCCGCTCCCCCGCAGGCGCGGCGGCTGAAACGAGCGCGCCGGTTCGGCGGCGGGCCGTTCGACCAGAGCGACGACAGCGGCAGGTGGCCCCGGACGCACGTGCCCAGCGGCACCCGCACGCGGACCGGGCTGCGGCGGCGATCCCCTGGCCGCTCAGTGCAGCTCGGACGGCGCCGGCGCGCCGACCGGCGTCGCCGCTGCAGGTTCGGTCCAGATCCGCCGCCACATCCGCGCCAGCGCCGCGCCGATCTGCCCGCGCGCCACCGGGGCGCGATACGCGGCCTGCAGCTGGCGCGGTGCGATCGCCTGCCAGCCGTCGCCGCGCTGCCGCGCCACCGCGAAATTGAAGTTGTAGTCCGGCTCCAGGCCCATGCGCAGGTCGCTGAGCACCAGTTCGCCGTCCTTGACCTGGGCGCGCATGAAGCCGCGGTTGAACCAGCTCAGCCGCTGCACCGACGGCAGCGCGCGCACCTGGCCCAGCGCCTGGGTGTTGGAGGGATAGCCCTGGAACCGCATCTGCCCGCTGTCGGCGACCAGCGAGCGTTCGCCGATCACGTAGCCGCCCGGGGTCATCGCCACCACCCGCCACAGCAAGGTGTTGAACGGCATCGGCACCGAGAAGCGCGGCGCGTGCTGCAGGCCCATCGCCGCCAGCGCGCGGTCGGCCTGGCGATCGACCAGGTGCTTGGCCAGCAGCGACCAGCCCAGGTAGGCGCTGCTCAGGATCAGTCCGGCCAGCAGCGCCTGCTGCGCCACGCGCCGCGCGCGCGCCCACCAGGCGATGGCGCAGGCCACGATCAGCCACAGCGTGTAGCCCGGATCGATGATGAACACGCTGGACCACATCGCCGGCGGCGGCCGCAACGGCCACCACAGCTGGGTGCCGTAGACGGTGAACGCATCCAGCAGCGGATGCGTGATCAAGGCCAGCTGCATCGCCCAGAACCAGCGGCGCGGCGCTTCGGCCACGCGGCCATGGCCGAAGCGCCGGTACAGCCACCAGATCAGCCAGCCGAGCAGCGGCAGCACGAACAGCGAGTGGCTGAAGCTGCGGTGCACCGTCATCAGCGTGACCGGGTCGCGGGTCAGCGGCAGCAGGAGCAGCGAATCGAGGTCGGGCACGGTGCCGAGCGCGGCGCCGGCGAGCAACGCGGCGCGGCGGTGCGCGGCAGGCGCGATGGCGGCGGCGACGGCGCCGCCGAGCACGATCTGGGAGAGGGAATCCATCGGCCGATGCTAGCAGCGATGGCGCCACGGGGGCGCGGGCAGTGGCGGTGCTGGTGGCGGTCGCCGTGATTTGCTCTGTTTGCATGGCCGCAGCGGCGAGCAGTTGCAGTGCAAGCGGCAGCGGCATTCGGCCTGGATGCCTCTTGGGCCAAGCGGAGTCATGGGAAAGCGCCGTCGCGACGGCGGCGACCCGCCAGTTCGCGGTCGGCGAAACTCAAAAGAAAGGCGCCCCACCGGGACGCCTTCCCTTTCCCATACGCCGCCCGGATCAGAATCCTTCGAAGAAGAGGGAATGGGCATCGTCGGAGGAGGTGGCCGCCGTGGCGGGGTTTTCCGATTGGAAGTAGCTGATCACATCGGCCGCGATGACGCCCAGCCACTTCCAGAACCGCCCCTTCTTCTTCGACGTGGCGCTCTCGGCCGCGAATTGACCACTCGCGGCCGCCTGCTTGGACCAGTAACGCGTGGAGTGCCTGGCCACGCTCAGCCCGCCCAGGATCAGCGCGCCGTTCTTGGACCTGGGATCGAGCCGCGCCATGGCGTCCCGCTCCAGTTCCTCGAACTGTGCCGCCGCCGCATCCAGGTCCTCGGCGTTCTCGACGATCTGGTCGATCCTCACGATGAACGCGAATTCGTCGGCACTCAACTGCTGGCGCAGCCCGTCCAGATTTTCCGTCAACGGCCGCGTCGGATCGATCGCATCGATGATCGGCTGCTGCGTGGCGATGAACTGCTCCAGCGGCATGCCGGGGTCGTAGCCGCACTTCTTGACCAGCAGGGTCAGGGCCTCGTCGTGCGACACGTTCAGGTCCATCAGGCAGCCGAGATACATGTTGTGCTGAATGCCTGCCTGGTCCAGGGGGTTCTCGGCCGCCAGCGCGGGGAGACCGACGGCACTGCCGACCAGCAGGGCGGCGGTTGCGACAAAGCGCTTCTTCTTCATGAGCATTCTCTTGCAATAAATGGGTGAGGTGACTCGGGTCCATGCGCAGACCTGGGCATGTGCTCACCGACGCATGGGCACGGCGCGATGCGGTGCGGATGGAGGTGGCGCATGGGGACGGTGGTCGTGTCAGAACACGATGTCGTAGACCGTGCTGGAGGTGGTGGCCGCGGTGACGGGGTTTTCGGTGAGCAGGAAACCGACCACGTCCGACCCGACGACGGCCAGCCATCTCCAGAACCGCCCTTTCTTCTTCGCGGTGGTGTCGCCAGCCGTGGCCTCACCGCTCTCGGCCGCGTACTTGGACCAGTAGCGGTTGGAGTGCTTGGCCACGCTCAGCCCGCCCAGGATCAGCGCGCCGTTCCTGGACCTGGGATCGAGCCGCAGCATGGCTTCCTTCTCGAGTTCCTCGAACTGCACCGCCGCGGCGTCCATGTCCTCGGCGTTCTCGACGATCTGGTCCATCCGCACGATGAACGAGAATTCGTAGGCACTGAGCTGCTGGCGCAGCCCGGCCAGGTTTTCCGCCATCGGCCGGGTCGGGTCGACCGAGTCGACGATGGGCTGTTGCGTGGCGATGAACCGCTCCAGCGGCATGCCGGGGTCGTAGCCGCACTTATTGACCGCGACGGTGAGGGCTTCGTCGGGCGAGGCATTGGCGTCCATCAGGCAACCGAGATACATGTTGTGCTGGATGCCTGCCTGGTCCACGGGGTTCTCGGCCGCCAGCGCGGGGGCAGCGAAGGCACCGCCGGCCAGAAGGGCGACCGTTGCGACAAGGAGCTTCTTCTTCATGAGCATTCTCCTGTGATGGATGGGTTGAAGGTGGCTGGGCCTCCCGACGCCGTGCGGAGGTGTTCGGGCGATGTGGCCAGCGCCGCCTCGGCACGCGGCTCGATGCGGCGGTGTCAGGCTAGGCAGGCCTGCGGCGAGGCACGAGGGCGAAACCGGGTCGCCACGGGAGCGAGCCGGGTCGAATTGGCGAATCCGGGATCGGCCCCGCACCGTCGCGGACGCGCGTTCCCCGGCCTGCGGAACGGATGCCACCATCGAAGAATCAATGCGTTGCGCGGATTTGTTCCCGGTCTATACCCGCGGGCGCGCTGGCATCCGGGTCGCCACCGCTCCTACGCTGCAGGTCCCGTTTCTTCTGTTGCGAGACTCCGATGCTTGCCTTCCGTCCCGCCGTCCATGCCGCCATCGTCGTGGCCCTCCTGGCATTGCCCATGGCCGCCCACGGCCACGAGACCCTGCCGCCCGACTGGTGCCTGGAGGAAACCCAGGAGCCGGAGATCGTCGTGAAGTTCGATTTCAACGGCAGGCAACTGCAGGAGCTGATGGCCAAGTGCGGCGTGGTCGACCATGAGCAGCCGTACATGAACGCCCTGGAGACCATTTCCGCCTATTGCGACATCGTGGCGCCGGCGCGATCGGCGAAGCCGGTCATCCTCGGACCCGATACCTTCCTGGCCAGGGACCACCACACCGCCTACCGCATGGAGCAGGGCCTGAAGGGCGCTTGCGTGGTGTGCCCGGCCAAGCGCGGACGCTGAGCGGCCGGCGAGGGACGCCCGCCGTCAGACGAGCGCGTCCCGGCGGGTGTAGGCCAGCACCGCGTCGACCCTGGCCTGCAGCGCGGCGCGCGTGTCCGCCGACAGCCCGTCGCAGTGCGCGAGCACGAAATAGGCCGAACGCAGCACATCCCGCCAGCGCGGGTTGTGCGGCAACTTGGAGACCGCCAGATAGCGCTCCATCGCGCGTGCGCGCAGGCGGCCGTCGTCGATGTTCACGCGCCAGATCCGGCTGCGCTCGGCCAGTTCTAGCCGGCCGGTCCCGGTGGCCCGTTCCCAGGTGTCGATGACCGCCAGCATGAGTTCGACCAGCGTGCGCCGGAACGCATCGCGCGCCGCAGGCGCGGCGGCGCCCTCCTCCTGCTCCGCGGCCTGCCCGGTGTCGGTAGCCGCATCGCTGCCGCGTTCCTGCAAGACGAGGACGACCAGGCCGTCGCCTCCCGGCCAGGGTTCGAGCGTCGCGATCAGCGGGCCGCCGTGCCGGGCGACGAATGCGACGCGCTGCGCCGCGCTGTCCTCCATCCGCTCCAGCGCCGACTGCAGCGCGGGACGCTCGGCTTCGACCACGAAGGCGGAGACCGCCTGTCCCACTGGCTCGGCAGCGTCCGCGCCGCCGAGCCGAAGGCGTCCGGCGCGATTGGCGACCAGCACCTGACCTTCGGCATCGAGCAGGCACACCGCATCCTCGCGGCTATCGAGCAGGGTCTGCAGCAGGTTGCGATCCTCGGCCAGCGCGTCCGCCTCGCGCCGATAGCGGGCGAGTTCCTCCTCGTGGCGGATCCGCCGCGTTTCCTCCAGCAGGCGCGCGCGTTGCCGGCGCCGCTGCAGCAGCAGCCAGCCGCCAAGCGCGGCCGCAAGACCGGACACCAGTATCAGCCACAGCAGCAGCGTGCGTTGGCGCAGTTGCGCCTTGCGCAGGCTGTTCTCGCTCGCCAACTGGTCGATGGTGCGCTGCTGCTCGGCGCTCTCGAAACGGATCCGCAACCAGTCCAACTGGCGGTCGTGCTGTGCGCGCACCAGCGCTGCCGCGTCCGCGTTCGCACGCCGCAGCGTGGCGTTGGCCGCCACGGCATCGCCCGTGCTTTCCTGCAGCCGCGCCAGTTCCTCCAGCAGCGGTACCCGCACCGGATCGCCGCTGGTGGCCGATGCCAGCGCCTCGCGCAGGCGCGCCGCGGTGGCGGCGGCATTGCCTTCGAGCCGTGTCGTCCGCGCCATCTGCAACTGCAACGCCGAAGGCAGCGGCAGCTTCCACGCGTCGGCCAGCGCCAGCGCGCTGGAACTCCAGCGCCGCGCCTGCGGCACGTCGCCCAACGCCAGCGCCGCGCGGATCAGGCCGTCATGGACCCGCAGCTCATAGGCCCGGCGGCCCTTCTCGCGGTAGACGGCCAGGGCCTCCTGCAGCCAGGCCAGCGCCTGGCGCGTATCGCCGCTGTCGAGCGCCAGCTCTGCCATGGTCTCCTGCACATGCGCCGCCTCGATGGAGTCGCCCTTCGCGCGGTTGGCGGCGAGCGCATCGCGGTAGTAGCGCATCGCGGTGTCGGGCTCGCGCAATTCGCGATACACGTCGGCGATGTTGTTGAGCACGGATGCCGCTGCCCCGCCCTGGGCGCGCTGGATCCCGAGGCTGATCGTCATGTTGCGCAGGGCGCCGCGAAAATCGCCGAGACGGCGCAGCGCCGCGCCCACGTTGTTCAGATCGCGCGCCTCCGCCCCGCGATCGCCGAGCGCCCTGGACAGCGTGGCCGCGCACTCGAACCGCTCGAGCGCCTGCGCAATGCGTTCGCGGCGAAAATCGAGAATGCCGCGGCGGCGCGTGAGTTCGTAGCGCAAGCGCTCGTCGCCGCCGTCGCCGCCGTCGCCGATGTTTGCGTCGGCGCAATCCAGCGCCTGCTCGGCGGCCTCGAAGCGGCCAGCGTCGAGGCGGTCCCTGGCGTGCGCGAACAACGCTGCCACCCGCGCGCCGCGCGCCGTTTCCGGTGGCGAAAGCCCGGCATGCCGGACGCAAAGCGCCGCGTCCGGAAGCGTGCGCGCCGCCCTGTCATCCGGGCAGCCGGACACCGTGTTTCGCGCGATCGCGGTACCGTTCGCCGCGAGCAGGATGAGCACCCAGCACAGTCCGAGTCTTGCCGGAAAGCGGGCGCTTGCGGTCGTGGCGGGCGTGTGAACGACGATGCCGGAAGAGGCCGGCGCGATCGGGTTCATCCAGTTCCACGCGGATCGCAACCGCCGGCTGGACAACGCCTTTCCTGGCTTCACTTTCTCCATGAACCCCGACGTGATCGAGATGCGACGCGCTGGCGCGGCGCCGCCGTTGGTCAGTGCGGGTAACCAGACCCGATCGTGGAGTCCTGTCCGGGTTCGCCGCTCCGAAGGAACGCAGTAGACCCGATGGAGTGCATGCCGATCAAGCGCATGCCGCGCTCATGGCCGCGGCGCGTCGATTGCGGAATGTCCATCACACCGCAATGTTCGACGTCCTTCCAGCGCACGCGCCGACTGGCCAATCTGGCGGTCGGCCGCGGCGGCGCGCGCCGCCGATGCAAACGCTCGGCAAGAAGCGCGCAGGTTCGGCCGCACGAGCTGCCGAGGCACACACCCCGGCACTGCGTCGTATTGCACGCACCGCCGGCGTCAGGCCGCCCGCGGCCAGGCGCTGTCCTGCGCCAACCGCAGGCGCGGCGGCAGTTCGGTCAGCACTTCGCCGCGATGCGAGAGCAGGCGCAGGGTACCGTCGGCCTCCTCGCCGAGCGCGGTCAGGCTTTCGACCCAGTCGCCGTCGTTGGCGTAGACCAGGCCGTCGCGCTCGAACAGGCCGGCGCGGTGCACATGGCCGCAGACCACGCCGTCCAGGCCGCGGCGGCGCGCATCGGACAGGCCGGCATCGACGAAGCGCTCGATGTAGCGCTCGGCGGCGCTGCTCTGCCGCTTCAGGTAGTCGGCCAGCGACCAGTAGCGCATGCCGAAGCGGCGGCGCACGCGGTTGGTCAGCTGGTTGCCGGTGAGGATGCGGTAGTACAGCCAGTCGCCGAACTTCTCCTGCAGGCCGCCGAACTGGGTGACCGCGTCGTAGTCGTCGCCATGCACTACCAGCAGCCGGCGCCCGTCGGCGGTCACGTGCACCGCGCGCCGGCGCACCTGCATCGCCGGCAGCGCCAGGCCGCAGAAGCGGCGGATCGGGCGGTCGTGGTTGCCGGGCACGTAGATCAGTTCGGTGCCGCCGCGCGCCAGCGCGTGCAGCGCGTCGACCACGCGCTGGTGCGCCGCGCCCCACACCGCGCGGCGCTGCGCCATCCACCAGAAGTCGACGATGTCGCCGACCAGGTACAGCTGCCTGCAGTGCAGGCCGCCGAGGAAATCGGCCAGTTCGCGCGCATGGCAGTGCGGCGCGCCGAGATGCACGTCGGACACGAACACCGCCCGGCGCGGGGACAAGCTGCTCACCGTGTTCATGCCATCACCTCTGCTTCGCTGCGGGGCCGTTCCAGGTAGCGCATGCGCTTCTTGCTGCGGATGCGCTGCAGATCCAGTTCGATCAGGCCATCGACCGCGTCGTTGAACGCCGGGTCGACGCCGAAGGCGAGGAAGCGCGCGCCGCCGGGCTCGCACAGTTCGGTGTATTGCTTGTAGAGCATCGGCACCGCGGCGCCGAGCGCATCCAGGTTGCCCTTGAGCACCTTGAACGCGGTGTCCGCGTCCAGCGCGTCGAACGCCGGCGGCGCCTGCGAATAGTCGAACGGCCGCGCCGAGGCGGCTTCGCCCAGCGCATCGCCGTAGTAGTGCGCGTAGTAGGCCACGATCTGCTCGCGCGCCTGCCGCGGCAGCGCCGCGCTGATCGAGACCGCGCCGTACAGGTAGCGCACCTGCGGGTAGTCGCGCAGGTAGGCGCCGATGCCCTGCCACAGGTAGTCGATGCTGCGGCTGCCCCAGTAGTCGGGGACCACGAAGCTGCGGCCCAGTTCCATGCCGGCGGCGATGCGCGGCAGCAGCGCTTCGCCGTAGCGGAACAGCCCGGCGGTGTAGAAACCGGCCAGGCCGCGCTCGGCCAGCACCGGCGCGCCGCGGGCCACGCGGTAGGCGCCGACCACGCGCGCGGCGGCGCCGTCCCACAGCACGATGTGCTCGTACCAGGTGTCGTAGTCGTCCAGGTCCAGACGCCGGCCGGTGCCCTCGCCGACCGCGCGGAAGGTCAGTTCGCGCAGGCGGCCGATCTCGCGCAGCAGCGCCGAGCCGGCGCGCAGCCGGCCGACCCGGATCTGCTTGCCGTCCACGGTCTGGCCCAGGCTGCGCAACGCGCCGATCTCCGCCGCCACCGCGGCCGGATCCTCGGCGGCGACCAGCGGCTCCTCGCTCGGCGCCGGCGCGCTCGCCCCGGCCCGGCCCAGCGCATACAGCTCGCGGCGCAGGCCGCGCATCAGTTCGGCCTCGGACTGGTCCTGCGGCAACGCGCGGGCGCGGCCCAGGCTCAGCCCGATGCGGCGTTCGCGGCGGGCGAACATCTCGCGCGCCAGCAGCGCGGTGCCGGCCGGCTTGAACAGCGCCGAGGCGCCGTAGAACAGCGCCGAGTTGCGCGCATGGATGCGCACCGGCAGCACCGGGGTGGCGGTGCGCAGCGCGAAGCGGGTGAAGCCGCGGCGCCAGCGCCCGTCGGCCACCCCGCCCCAGCCCAGCCGCGACACTTCGCCGGCCGGGAACACGATCACGCACTGCTCCTGCGCCAGCGCCTGCTCGATCGCGCGCACGCTGGCCGGCGACGGCGCGCCGCCGAGGATGCGCACCGGCAGCAGCAGTTCGCGCAGGCCTTCCAGCGCCCACAGGAAGTCGTTGGCGACGATCTTCACGTCGCGCCGCACCTGGCCGACGCAATCCAGCAGCGCCAGCGCGTCCAGCGCGCCGGAAGGGTGATTGGCGACGATCAGCAGGCGCCCGTGCGCCGGGATGCATTCGGCGGCGCTGGGCGCGACCGCGTAGCGCGCCTGCAGGAAATCCAGCCCGGCCTGGACCAGGGCGAAGCCGCGCAGGTCGTGGCTGGCGTCGAGGAACGCGTCCAGCGCGTCCAGGCCCGACCACTTCTGCAGGCCGCGCAGCAGCGGCCGCACCAGCCGCGAGCGGCGACCGGCGAACCAGTGCGGGTAGCGATCCTGCAGACGACGTTCGAGTGCGAGCACGGCAAGCCCCCTTGCTGACTGCGCACAGCTTCGGCGCCCGCGGCGACACCGATCTTGCAATATGACTACGGCAAGGTGACGCCGGCGGCCCGGCCGGCTGACCGGTTAACCTTGCCCAACGCCGCCCGGGGCACAATGCACAGCACCGCGCGCCCGTGTATCATGCGCGTCCATCTTTTCATCCGAATACAAGGATATAGCCGCGATGTCCAGCTATCTCTTCACCTCCGAGTCGGTCTCCGAAGGCCATCCGGACAAGATTGCCGACCAGATTTCCGACGCGGTGCTCGACGCGATCCTGACCCAGGACAAGCGTGCCCGCGTGGCCTGCGAGACCCTGGTCAAGACCGGCGTGGCGATCGTCGCCGGCGAGATCACCACCAGCGCCTGGATCGACCTGGAAGCGCTTACCCGCAAGGTGATCCTGGACATCGGCTACAACAGCTCCGACGTCGGCTTCGACGGCGAGACCTGCGGCGTGCTCAACCTGATCGGCAAGCAGTCGCCGGACATCAACCAGGGCGTGGACCGCAAGAAGCCCGAGGAACAGGGCGCCGGCGACCAGGGCCTGATGTTCGGCTACGCCACCCGCGAGACCGACAGCTTCATGCCGGCGGCGATCCACCTGTCGCACCGCCTGGTCGAGCAGCAGGCCAAGATCCGCAAGAAGAAGAACTCGCCGCTGGCGTGGCTGCGCCCGGATGCCAAGAGCCAGGTCACCCTGCGCTACGAGGACGGCGTGGCGACCGCGATCGACGCGGTGGTGCTGTCCACCCAGCACGACCCGGACATCAAGCAGAAGCACCTGGTCGAGGCCGTGCGCGAGGAAATCCTCAAGCCGGTGCTGCCGGCCAAGTGGCTGCACAAGGGCACCAAGTTCCACATCAACCCGACCGGCAAGTTCGTGATCGGCGGGCCGGTGGGCGACTGCGGCCTGACCGGGCGCAAGATCATCGTCGACACCTACGGCGGCTGGGCGCGCCACGGCGGCGGCGCGTTCTCCGGCAAGGACCCGTCCAAGGTCGACCGTTCGGCGGCCTACGCGGCGCGCTACGTGGCCAAGAACGTGGTCGCCGCCGGCCTGGCCGACCGCTGCGAAGTGCAGGTCTCCTACGCCATCGGCGTGGCCGAGCCGACCTCGATCTCGGTCACCACCTTCGGCACCGGCAAGATCGCCGACGACAAGATCGAGAAGCTGATCCGCAAGCACTTCGACCTGCGTCCGTTCGGCATCATCCAGATGCTCGACCTGATCCACCCGATGTACCAGCAGACCGCCTCGTACGGCCACTTCGGCCGCACCCCGAAGGCGTTCACCTACACCGACGGCACCGGCGCGCAGCACAACGCCACCTCGTTCTCGTGGGAGAAGACCGACCGCGCCGAGGCCCTGCGCACGGACGCGAAGCTGAAGTAAGCCGGCTCGCCCGCGCTTGCATGGAAACGGGCCGCATTGCGGCCCGTTTTTTTTGGTTTTTCCCGGCGTTGCGCTCCATGCGCCGCCGCCAGAAAGCATTGCCAGGACGGCGTGCCAATTCCTCTCCTGTGGGAGCGACTTCAGTCGCGACGGGCATTACCGACAGAGCCCGTCGCGACTGAAGTCGCTCCCACAAGCAAGCAGCAACGCTGCAGACGTACTTGCTGTAACGGCAAGGGTACCGGCTCGGGCACCCGGCTCAACCACGCCGCTGCAACGCCTCCTGCAGCACCGTCTGGAACTGCTGCAGCGTGCACAGCTGCGTCCTGGCGTCGCTGCAGCCCGGCACGTGCAGGGTCTGCAGCAGCGGCGGCTTGCGCAGGCTCAGCGGGGTCAGTTCGCGCAGCTGGTCCAGCGATTGCGCCTGGTAGCGCAGGCGCACGTAGCGCTGGCCGCTGCGGGTGTCGCGCAGTTGCTCGAGCACCAGCGCGCCGCCCGGCGGCGAGTCGTCGCGGCCGTAGCCGGGCAGATGGAAATGCAGGTCGAGCAGGCCGCTGAGCGCGGCGATATGGGTATCGCTGGCGACCAGCACGCTCAGCTTCGGCGCGTCCGCCACGCCCAGCGTGTCCAGCACCCGCCGCGCCAGCGGCGCGCCGGCGCGGGCGGCCATGTACTGCGGCCGCGCGTATATCTCGAACAGCAGCGCATGCAGCCGCGACACCACGCCGATGCGCTCGCGGGTGGCGCGGCCCCAGCCGACCTGGTCCAGCGGCAGGCCTTCGGCGTATTGCAGGATGAACACCTCGGCGGTGCCGGAGGTCAGGTCCAGCGGACCGTGCATGGCGATGCCGCGGCCATTGGCGCTTGCGCTCAGTGACGATGGCATCTTCGCGAAATCGCAGGTCTTGGCGCTGCAACCGAGGATCTGCTGCATCGTGCGCAATTCCTTCGCGTAGGGCGCGAGCACCGCGCCGGGACCGCCGGTCTGGCGCTGGATCGAGGCCACCGCGGCGTCCGCGTCGAAGTCCACCGCGCCGGCCTCGACCGGGCGGAACAGCGGATCGTCGCTGCCTTGCGGCCGATGCCCGGCCTGCAGCCCGCACCCGGGAGCCAGCGTCTCGGCCAGGATCTGCGCGCTGGCGATGGTGCGCTGGTCGGTGTTGGCGTACACGCTGACCGCGCCGGCGCCGGGGCAGCCCGTGGCCGGCAGCACGCCGTCGCGGACCAGCCATTGCCGGGTGTAGTCGCCGCTCAGCTGCACGCCAGTGCGACCGTGCGCGGTGAGCAGGCTGGCCGGCGTGTCCCATACCGGCCACGGCCGGTCGGCCAACGCCGCCGCCGCGGCCTCGCCCTGCAGCGGCGCGCGCACGCCGTGGCGGAACAGCATCACCACCTGCTCGACCTGCAGTTGCGGCGCCGGCGCTTCGCTGGCAGGCCGCGCATGCGCGCCGGCGGTCGCCGCCAGCACGGTCCAAAGCATCCACCGCATCCGCTTGCTCATCGTCGTTCCAGGAAAAAAGGGAAAAAGGAAACCGCTGGCTGCCCGACATCCATCGCACTGCATGCCGATCCGATTGCAGCGCACGTCCGTGGCGATAGCGTGTCGGTCGCCGCGCCGCGGTGGGTCGGATACACCCGCGATCTCATCGCTGCCGCTCCACTGCGCAGCGGACACCCACACCACCTGCGCACGCCGGCTCGCCGGCGATCATGCGCCGGCGCCTCGCGCCCACCGACTGCATGCACGCCACCGCACGCGCCGCGGCAACATGCCGCGACGCGCGAGGGAAGCCGGTCCATGCACAGGCCGCTGGCTCAGAACGTGTACTTCACGGTCAGCAGGCTGGTGCGCCCGGCATCGACGATGTCCGAGATCGCAGTGCTGTTGCGGCCCACGTGCGCCCAGTAGCTCAGGCGGTTGGTCAGGTTCGCCACCGACAGGTCGGCGCGCAGATGCTCGTTCACCGCATAGCCCACGTGCAGGTCGACGCGGGTGATCGGCTTCACCCACAGGTCGTCCCAGCTGGCGCCCTGGTCCAGGTAGTCGTAGACCGACACGTATTCGCCCGAATAGTGGTAGCTCAGGTTCACCGACAGCGGACCCTTCTCGTAGAACAGCTCGGCATTGGCCATCAGGTCCGGCGCGTTCTGGATGCGCTCGTCGTGGAAGCCGGTCATGCCCAGGTCGACGCGGGTGGACTGGCGGGTGACGTTGGCGCCGATGCCGAAGCCGTCCAGCGGCGCCGGCATGCCCTGCAGGGTCTGCCGCACCGCCGCTTCCACGCCCAGCACCTTGCCGTCGCCGCCGTTCTGCGGACGCACGTAGCGCACGTTGCCGCTGGTGCTCGCGCCGGCATTGGCCGCGTCCGAGCCGTTCTCGTAGATGTAGTCGGACAGGCGCTTGTAGTAGCCGGCCAGCATCGCGTGGCCGCCGACGCCATTGTCCCACTCGCCGGACACATCGACGTTGAGCGCCTTGATCGGCTTCAGATCGGGGTTGCCTTCGGTGATGGTGGTGATGCCATCGCTGGACACGTCGTAGTTGGAACCGCCGCCGAGCTGCACGAACGCCGGGCGCGTGTAGCTGGTCCACACCGAGGCGCGGTACACGGCGTTGGCGTTGCCCGGCCGGTAGTTCAGGAACACGCTCGGCAGCGGCTCGTCGTAAGTGGTGTGGTTGTTCTGGAAGTAGCCGGCCAGCTCGTTGCCGCTGCTGTCCTTGGGCATCGTCCAGTAGGTGTTGCGGATGCGGGTCTGCTCGAAGCGCAGGCCGGGGATGATCTCCAGGTCGCCGGTCTTGAACGTGGCCATCGCATAGGCCGCGGCCACCGCCTCGGTGCCGCGCATCGTCGCGCAGTTCTGGTTGTTGACCGCCAGGCTGCCGCAGGTGTCGAAGCTGCCCGGGGTCAGGTACTTGGCGATCGAGGCCTTCAGCGCCGAATTGCTCAGCTTGACCGTCGGATAGTCGTACTTGCCCGGATACACCGCATCGTAGCTGCCGCTGACCAGGCCGGTGTTCTCGAGCAGGGTGCCGTCGGTGAACTTGGCGGTGGTCCAGTCGCGCGAGGTGAATTCGCGCGAGCTGTCCACGTACTTCACGCCGAACTGCATGCTGCTCAGCGCGCCGTCATCGAAATCGTAGCGCGCGTCGAACTTGGCGCCGCCCTTCTTCTGGCCGCTGTAGGACTTGGTCAACTGGCCGTGGCGGCGCGCATACAGGCTGCCGATGTCGTCGGCCTGGTTCTGCATCGCCGTGGTCAGCTGCGGCACCGGGAAGCCTTCGCTGTCGTAGCTGATGAAGCTGTTGGCGCCGTACGGGAACTGGGTGGAGCTGTACTGGTCCACGCGTGCGGAGACTTCGATGTGGTCCGGGCGATCGTTGTCGCCGAAGCTGTAGAACAGGTTCGGCGACAGCGTCCAGTTGCCCAGCTGCTTGTCGGCGCCGAACTGGAACGTGGCCAGGTCGGCCACTTCCGGGTTGGTCTCGTACCAGTAGCGCACCGCGACGCGGTTGATCTGCGGCTGGTACACGCCGGTGCTGCCGATCTGGGTGTAGCTGACGCTGGCCGGCACGAACTGCGTATAGCCGGTGTTCTGCTCGGTCTTGGCGTAGGCGTAGGTGGCCCGTGCGTACAGCTGCAGGGTCGGATCCACGTGCCAGTCGAAGGAGACGTTGCCGCCGTAGCGCTTGGTGTCGCCGCCGGAGTAACCGATGTTGGTGCCGGTGGACTGCAGCGAATCTTCCGGATCGTAGCCGGCGGCCAGGGCGCCGGTCGCGGTGGTGCGGGAGAATTTCCACGAGCCGTCGTTGCGTGCGGCGGAAGAACTGGCCACTTCGCTGTTCACGTAATGGCGCTCGTCGTAGTAGGCGCTGGCGTAGATGCCGAACTGGTTCTCGCTGCCGAACTTGGCGTGGAACTCGCCGGCTGCGCCCTTGCCCAGGCCGCTCTCGTCGTAGTCGCGGGCGCGGCTTTCCATGCGTCCGCTGGCGGTGATGCTGCCGCCGATCGCGTCGCTGTAGTCGAAGCCGCTGGGGGTGCGGTAGTCGATGGTGCCGCCGATCGCATCGCCGTCCATCGCCGCGGTGGAGGTCTTGTTCAACACGATGGTCTGCAGGCCCGAGGGCGGCAGCAGGCTCAGCTGCACGCTGCGGCTGTACGGCATGCCCTGGGCGACGTTGACGCCGTTGATCAGGTTGACGTTGTATTCGGCATTGAGGCCGCGCACCGAAGCGAACATGCCCTCGCCGCGCGCGGCGCCGTCGACGCCGCCGAAGTAGGACTGCCCGGTATTGACCACGTTGACGCCCGGCAGCAGGCCCAGCGCCTCGGCGATGTTGTGCACGGCGGTGTACTTCAGGTCGTCGGCCGACAGCACGTTGGCGGTGTTGCTGGCCGCCATCTGCATGTCGGCGGCGTTGTAGCGGTTCGCCGCGACGGTCACCGCCGTCAGCGTCTGCGCGTTGCTCTTGGCCGCGGCCGGCGCGGTGTCGTCGCTGGCGGTGCTCTGCGCCTGTTCCTGCGCGGCATCTTCGGCGTGGGCGGTGGCGGCGAGGGCCAGGCTCAGGGCCAGGGCGATGGAACCGGCAAGCCGATGCGGCCTGGCGCGGTGCGATACGTGGTTCATGTGGATTCCATCAGGACGTGGGGGTGGTGTCCCGGCACGCGACGACGCCGCGGCCGGAGAAGGCAAAGCGCTGCCCGTATCGCCGGCATCGAGCAGGCGACTGGGCGACCATCTGGGGGAGGTTCCGTGTCGGAGCCGGGCCGTGCGAACTGACGTCCCGTTAACAACTGCGGCGCATTGTGTGCGGCGATGTTTGCAGATGCGTGACGGAGTTCATATGTGAACGAAAACGCGATACATGGCGATGCATACGTGCGTATCGCAGGCGCACATGGTGTCAGCGCGTTCTCCTGACACCTGGCTTATGCAACGCCACTGCAGGAGCGGCTTCGGCCGCGACCAACGCAGCGGCGGACCTACCGGCCGCGGGCAAAGTCGGGGCTGAAGCCCCTCCTACAGCGCACCCAGCCGGCTTGCCGCATGACCTTGTGGGAGCGACTTCAGTCGCGACGAACGACGTGGTGGCTCGTGCCGGCGGCGGAATCAGTCTAGGCTGAAGTCTTTGCTACGGTGCACCCAGCCAGCTCGCCGCAATTCCTTGTGGGAGCGACTTCAGTCGCTCCCACAAGCTGCAATGGCCCGGCACACATCAACGGCCCAGATCACTCCGACGCGATCTGCGCATGCAGGATGCGGCGAACCTCCAGGATCGCCTGCGGCGTCTCCTGCACGCTGTGCCCGGAGGTGATGACCAGCTCCGATGCGGCGCCCTCCAGGTGCGCGCTGCGGTACGGCACCAGCCCGTCGTCGGCGTCGGCCAGCGGTACCGCCGGATCGCGCCGGGCGATGATCGAGTGGTAGCGCACCGCCGGCGAGATCGGCAGCTCGGCGGCCGCGCGCACGAACGGATCGGTATCGCGCAGATTGTCGATGCCGTTGGGCAGGCGTGGCGGCACGCCATCGTCGCCGCCGATATCGCGCATCACGTCGGTGAAGCGCGCCAGCAAGGTGGCCGGCAGGCGGATCAACCCGCCGACCAGGCGACCGATGCGGCCTTCGGCGAACGAGGTGCCGCGGTGCGGCGCGGCGATGAAGATGGCGCGGTCCACCTGCGGCAGCGGCGCGAAGCGCAACAACGGCTGCAGCCGCTCGCGGATGCGCGCGCCACGCTCGCCGCTCAGGTCGCGGCCGGCGAGCAGGTCGTTCCAGATGCGATCGCCGGAGTTGCTGACCAGCAGCCGCGCGATGACACCGCCCATGCTGTGGCCGATCAGCACCATGTGCCGCGAGGCCGGCGCCTGCCCCTGCGGATCGAAGTCGTGCAGGGTCTGCTGCAGCAGCGTCTCGATCTGCGCGCGGTTCCAGGCGATCGGCATGTTGGTCGGGTAGTAGACCTGCCAGATCTGGTAATGGCGGCGCAGTTGCTCGTCGCCCATGATCTCGTTGGCGACGTTGACCCAGGCTTCGGGACTGCTGGCCAGGCCGTGCAGCATCAGCACGATGCGCCGGTTCGGGTCGTAGGGCTGCATCAGGTACAGGTGCGGCTGCTCGAGGCCGTACTGGCGCCCGAGCATCGAGCGCAGCGACTGCTTGGCGAAACCCGAACGCGCCAGCCACAGCCCGTACGCGGCGGTGAAGTTGGCGGCCAGCGGCAGCCGCTGACCGTGCACCACGACCTCGTTGTCGCGGTACGGATCGTATGGCGCGATCACCACGCTGTGCGTGTCCAGCACTTGCGCCAGGCTGTCGCCGTCGAAGCGCAGCAGCACGGTGGTCGGCGCGTACGACAGTTCGCTGTAGCCGGCGGTATCGCGGCGCGCCTGGCCCGGATCCGCGGCCAGCACCGCGGTCGGATCGCCGACCTGCGCCGGCGACACTTCCGCCACCAGTTCGGCGCCGAACCCGTCGCGGCGATAGGTGCTGCGCAGGCCCTCGAAGCGCAGCGAGGCGGCAGGCACCATCGCATTCGGCCGCGCCACCCCGCCCGGCAGGCGGAAGCTGTCCAGCTGCGCGCGCGCCTGCCAACCGGCGGTGGCCAGCGTGTCGTCGTCGTGCAACTCGCCGCTGGCGCTGCGCGCGCGCCAGCGCTCGAACAGGGTGCCGACCACATGCTGCACCGCGTAGTTGTAGTAGTCGCGCACCTGCGTCTGCCGGTCCTCGAAGGCGCGCGCGCTGGCCGGGCGTTCGGTATAGAACAGGTAGGCATAGGCGTAGCGCGCGGTTTCCAGCCATGCCTGCAAGGCCGCATCGTCGAGCGCGGCGGTGCCCTTGGGGGTACGCGTGGTGGCCGCGCGCAGCCACAGTTCCGACAGCGCCGCCAGGCGCCGCTCCTCGTCCAGCCCCTGCACAGTGCGCAATTGCGCGGCGCAGGCGGGGATGTCCGCCTCGCAGGCCTTGCGCTCGATCGCGACCACGCGCAGCGTTTCCTGGCTGGCGTCGCTGAGCTCGCCGGTGCTGAGCACGTCGCCGCGCTTGGTCGCGATGTAGTCGCCGGCCGCGCGCGACTGCACGGTGACCATGGCGCAGCCGGAGCCGGCGAGCAGGCCCACCGCCAGCAGCGCGCGCGCCGCCAGCTGCCGCACGACGCGGGCGGCGCGCATCAGTCCGCCGCTCCGGACGCTTCCTCGCCGGGAATGCCCACGCGGATGCGCTGCGAGAAGTCGGCGCCGGCCCCGGCCTGGCGCGCGCGCGCGCCGATGCGCCCGCGCGCCTGCAGCGTGGCCAGCGCATAGCCGGGCACGAAGCCGTGCTGCGCATAGACGTAGGACGGCAGGTAGCCAGACAGCAGCAGGCGGTAGTCCAGCGGCAGCTGCGGTTCGAACTTGCGTACCAGCTCGAACACGATGGTGGTGCAGTTGCTGGTGGCGGTGTTGTAGAACTTCGGCGTGCGCTGCAGCTGCTGCGCCTGCGCCACGTACCCCATGAACAGCTGGCGCAGCTGCGCGCGCGGGATGTTCAGCCGGTACAGGTAGACGTCCTCGCCGCGCACGTTGCTGCGCACCGCCAGGATGTCGCGCTCGTCGGCGGCGATCATCACCTGCTCGAAGTTGCGGAAGAACCCGGCCAGCGCCGAGAACGCTTCGCCGCGCTCCTTGCGGATCTCCAGCGAGAACACCACCCGGCGGCCGTCGTCGAAGCCGAACGAGACCAGGGTGTGGGCGATCGCCGGCCCCATCCAGTAGGACAGCGCCAGGTCCGCCGAGACCAGCCGGTCCAGGTCGTACTGGCGGGTTTCCCAGCGCGGCGTGTAGTCGCTGTCGCTGCGCCAGGCGAAGTTGCGCACGTTGTGCAGGGTGACGATGTGGCCTTCGACCTGCGGCTGCAGCGGCTGCGCCACGTCGTCGGCCCAGTCGCGGTTCTGCTCGGGCAGCAGCTGCGACCAGCCGAACACCAGGCCGGCGCAGGCGACGGCGAAGATCCACGGCAGCACGCGGTACTCGCGGGGATGGCGCAGGCCCCACAGCGCGGCGCCGCCCATCGCCAGCCACAGCAGCGCCGAGGCGTAGCGCACCACGCTGCCGGTATGCGGCAGGTAGGCCAGGAACAGCGCGCCCCAGATGCCGGCCAGCACGATCGCCAGCGCCGCCAGCGCGCGCAGCAGGCGCAGCGGCCAGCGCGGCCGCACGGCGTCGCGCGCGGCCACGCCGGCGTCGCTGCCCTGCCCCTGGCCGCGCCGCCGACTCATAGCGTCGCCGCCGCAGCGGGCGTGGCCAGCGCGTGGCACAGCAGCCGGCAACTGCGCAGCGCCAAGGCCTTGCGTTCGGCCTCGTCACTGCCGCGCTGGCAGGCGCCGAGCATGTCCATCAGCAGGCCCAGGTCCTCGCCGTCCAGACCCGGGCGGCACAGCCCGGCGTCGGTGGCGCGGCGCAGGAACGGCAGCAGGACACCCATCAGCCGCGCATGCGCCACTTCGATCGCAGGATGGTCGCGCGGCATCGAGCGCCAGTAGTCGGCCAGCGGCGCCGACATCGCGATGTGTTCGGCAACGTCGCGCAACAGCAGGAACAGGCCGTCGGGGCGCTCGCCGATGTCGCGCGCGCAGCCTTCCAGCCCGTCCAGGGCGCGCTGCATGAGCGCCAGCATCAGGTCCGCGCGGTCGGCGAAATTGCGGTACAGGGTGGCGCGGCCGACGCCGGAGCGCTCGACCACCAGCTCCAGCGGCGCCAGCACGCCGTGCTCGCAGAACACTTCGTCGGCCGCGTCGAGCAGCAGGCGGCGGCGTTGGGCGGCATCGGTGCGCAGGTCCATGCCGCGGATTATCGGACAATTTTGTCCGCTTGCAAGCCTGACCGCGTGCCGGTCGCGTCCACCGCTGCGCGCGCGACGCGGCGGCGGCGCTGCCGGCGCCTGTCAGCCGGTGTTCTGCACGCCCTGCGAGACGCCGTTGACGCAGGCCACCAGCGCCCGCAGCAACGCCTCGTCCTCGCCGTCGGTGGCCCGCCAGCGCTGCAGCAGGTCCACCTGCAGCACGCTGATCGGGTCGATGTAGGGATTGCGCAGGCGGATCGACAGCGCCAGGCGCGGATCGTGCTGCAGCAGCGAGGCCTGCCCGGTCAGCGCCTTCACCCAGCCCTTGGTCAGGGCCAGTTCGTCGCGGATGCGCGGGAAGAAGCGCTCGTGCAGCGGCCCGGCCAGGCGCGAAAACATCTCGGCGATGTTGAGGTCGCCCTTGGACAGCACCATCGCGATGTCGTCGAGGAAGGTGCGGAAGAACGGCCAGTCGGCGGCCATCTCGCGCAGCGTTTCCTCATGGCCGGCCTCCACCGCCGCGCGCAGGCCGCTGCCCACGCCGTACCAGCCGGGGATCACCGCGCGCGCCTGGCTCCAGGCGAACACCCACGGGATCGCACGCAGGTTGTCCAGCGCCGCGTCCTGGCCCAGCCGCCGCGACGGCCGCGAGCCCAGGGTCATCCGCTCGATCACGTCGATCGGCGTGGCCAGGCGGAAATAGCGCATGAACTCGGCATCGCCGACGAAACTGCGGTAGGCGCGGGTGCTGTGCTCGGCGACGATGTCCATCACCGGCCGCCATGCCTCCTCGCGCGCGTCCGGCGCGCGCGGGCGCATGCTCGACAGCAGCACCGCGCCGGTCATCTGCTCCAGCGAGCGCAGCGCCAGCGCGCGGATGCCGTACTTGCGGTGGATCACCTCGCCCTGCTCGGTGACGCGCAGGCGGCCATCGACGCTGCCGCGCGGCGCCGCTTCCAGTGCGCGCGTGGTCTTGCCGCCGCCGCGCACGATGGAACCGCCGCGGCCATGGAAGAAGGTCAGGCGGATGCCGAGTTCGGCGGCCACCTCGAGCAGTTCCACCTGCGCGCGCTGCAGGCCCCAGCGCGAGGCGGCGATGCCGCCGTCCTTGCCGCTGTCCGAATAGCCGAGCATCACCATCTGCACGTCGGCGCGCGCGGCCAGGTGGCGGCGGTAGACCGGATCGGCGAGCAGGTCGCGCAAGGTGTCGGTGCCGCCGCGCAGGTCGTCCACGGTCTCGAACAGCGGCACGATGTCCAGTGGCACCGCGCCCTCGGCGTCGACCAGGCCGCCGCGCCGCGCCAGCGCGAGCACGGTCAGCACATCGGCGCGGTTGTGCGCCATGCTGATGATGTAGCTGCCCAGCGCATCGGCGCCGTGCCGCGTGCGCGCATCGGCGAGCGCGGCGAACACCGCGTCCAGCCGCGCGTTGCCGGCATCGTCGGGCGCCGCCGGCAGGGTCCGCTCGCCGCCGGCATAGGTGCCGAGCGTGGCCGCGCGTGCCTCGGCCGAGCGCGCCTCCCAATCGTCCTCGCCCAGCGCCGCGGCGACCGCGCGCGCATGCACGCTGGACTCCTGGCGCACGTCCAGCCGCGCCAGGTGGAAACCGAAGCTGCGCACCCGCCACAACAGGCGGCGCACCGCGAACCAGCCGGCGTGCAGGCCCTTGTTGGCCTGCAGGCTGTCCAGGATCAGCTGCAGGTCCTGCTCCAGTTCGGCCGGCGCGGCGTAGGCGCCCGGCGCGTCGTCCAGCGTCGCCTGCAGGCGCGCGCGCATCAGGTCGTTGAGCAGGCGGTACGGCATGTCGCCATGGCGCGGCCGCGAGCGCGCCGCGGCCTCGGGCAGCAACTGCCGGTAGCGTTCCAGCTGCGCCAGCAACGCATCGCTGACCGCCACCAGCGTGGTCGACTGGCTGAGCAGGCTGGCCAGTTGCCACAGCTCCTTCAGGTAACGGTCCAGCACCGCGCGGCGCTGCGCGTCGAGCGTGGCGGTGATGGTGCCGGCATCCACGTTCGGATTGCCGTCCATGTCGCCGCCGACCCAGGTGCCGAACCGCAGCAGCCGCGGCAGCGGCACCGGCTCGCCGTAGGTTTCCTCGATCGCATGCTCCAGGGTCTCGTACATCACCGGGACCACCCGGTACAGCACCTGGGTCAGGTAGAAGCCGACGTGCTCGCGCTCGTCCTCCACGGTCGGCCGCACCGGCGAGGAATCGGCGGTCTGCCACGACGCGGTCAGCGCCATGCGGAAGCGCGCCGCATCGGTGGCGCGCTCGCCGGGCGTGCGCATGCCGTCGAGGTTGTCGACCAGGCTGGCCACCATCAGCTGCTCCTTTTCCAGCAGCGCGCGGCGCACCGCCTCGGTCGGGTGCGCGGTGAACACCGGCTCCACGTCGATGCGCGGCAGCCATTCGCCCAGTTCCTGCGCGCTCACCCCCTGCGCCTTGAGCCGGCGCAACGCGTCGTGCAGGCCGTCCGGCTGCGGCGTGTCGGCGCTGTTGCGCTGGTAGTCGCGACGGCGGCGGATGCGGTGCACGCGCTCGGCGATGTTGACCACCTGGAAATAGGTGCTGAAGGCGCGCACCAGCGCCTCGGCATCGCGCGGCGCGCGCGCGTACAGCTGCTGGCTCAGCGAGGACGGCGGCGCATCGCTCTCGCGGCGCGCGATCGCGGTGGTGCGGATGGTTTCGATCTCGTCCAGGAACTCCGCAGACACCTGCTCGGCGAGCAGGTCGCCTACCAGCGCCCCCAATCGGCGTACGTCGTCGCGCAAGGGAATATCGGGCGTGGCAAACACGATGCTGCTGCGGTACTCGTTCATCGGAAACGCATGGCTCGGCGGTGGGGGCGCCGCAAGACTAACCCAAAAGTATTAGTCCCTCGCCTGGCGCGGCGACGGTTTCAAAGCGAACCATCGCCGGCCATGCGAGGCGCCCGGGACCTGTGGGAGCGCCTGCAGTCGCGACGACGCCAGGCCAGGCGCGTCGCGACTGCAGCCGTCCCTCCGGATGCCGGTGCGTGCTCGGCAGCGCTGGCCGATTGACCACCCGGCCCAAGGGCGAGACCCCGGCACGGGGCCGCCGCTGGATGACCGGCGTGCACCGCATCCCAGGCCAACCGGCCCCATTCAAGCGCCGCGGCCGGCAGCCGCTATAATCGGTCACCCCTCCGCCGAGGGGCGCTGCGACCGTGTCGATGCGGGGCTCCCGCCTCCAGACCCGGCCAGGCTCGGCGGCAGGCTTGAGCGACAACGGCGCCCGGACCTTCGCGAGTCTTCTCGCCATTGACCGGAGCACTACCGATGAACGCTGTACGCAAGAGCTTTTCCACCGAGGGCGACTACAAGGTCGCCGACATCTCCCTGGCCGATTGGGGCCGCAAGGAGCTGGACATCGCCGAGCACGAAATGCCGGGCCTGATGTCGATCCGCCGCCAGTACGCCGCCGCCAAGCCGCTGGCCGGCGTGCGCGTGACCGGCTCGCTGCACATGACCATCCAGACCGCGGTGCTGATCGAGACGCTGAAGGACATCGGCGCCGACGTGCGCTGGGCCTCGTGCAACATCTTCTCCACCCAGGACCACGCCGCCGCGGCGATCGCCGTCACCGGCACCCCCGTGTTCGCCTGGAAGGGCGAGAGCCTGGAGGAATACTGGGACTGCACCCTCGACGCGCTGACCTTCACCCTGGCCGACGGCACCCAGACCGGTCCGGAGCTGGTGGTGGACGACGGCGGCGACGTCACCCTGCTGATCCACAAGGGCTACGAGCTGGAGAACGGCTCCAAGTGGGTGGACGAGGCGGCTTCCTCGCACGAGGAGCAGGTGATCAAGGACCTGCTCAAGCGCGTGGCGGTCGAGCGCCCCGGCTACTGGACCCGCGTGGTCAAGGACTGGAAGGGCGTGTCCGAGGAGACCACCACCGGCGTGCACCGCCTGTACCAGTTGGCCGAGGCCGGCACCTTGCTGGTGCCGTCGATCAACGTCAACGACTCGGTGACCAAGAGCAAGTTCGACAACCTGTACGGCTGCCGCGAGTCGCTGGCCGACGGCCTCAAGCGCGCGATGGACGTGATGCTGGCCGGCAAGGTCGCCGTGGTCTGCGGCTACGGCGACGTCGGCAAGGGTTCGGCGCACAGCCTGCGCGCCTACGGCGCCCGCGTCATCGTCACCGAGATCGACCCGATCTGCGCGCTGCAGGCGGCGATGGAAGGCTTCGAGGTCAACACCGTCGAGGACAGCCTGGGCCAGGCCGACATCTACGTCACCACCACCGGCAACAAGGACATCATCCGCATCGAGCACCTGACGCAGATGAAGGACCAGGCCATCGTCTGCAACATCGGCCACTTCGACAACGAGATCCAGGTCGATGCGCTGTACAAGTATCCGGGCGTGCAGAAGATCAACATCAAGCCGCAGGTGGACAAGTTCGTGTTCCCGAACGGCAACGCGATCTTCCTGCTGGCCGAAGGCCGCCTGGTCAACCTGGGCTGCGCCACCGGCCACCCCAGCTTCGTGATGTCCAACAGCTTTGCCAACCAGACCCTGGCGCAGATCGACCTGTGGCAGAACAAGGACAGCTACGAAAAGCAGGTCTACCGCCTGCCGAAGAAGCTGGACGAGGAAGTGGCGCGCCTGCACCTGGAAAAGATCGGCGTGAAGCTGACCAAGCTCAGCGACGACCAGGCCGCCTACCTCGGCGTCTCGGTCGACGGCCCGTACAAGCCGGAGCACTACCGGTACTGAGTGGTTGGCGGGTCTATCGCCGAACGCTAAAAGCTGAAAGAACGGGCGCCGGAAGGCGCCCGTTCTGTTTGATAAAGGCTCGTCTGGAGGAGATATCCAGACAGCTTCGTCGACTAGTGCAGGTTAGCGACTCGCGAGGGATGGCTGATACGTCCTATGGCCGCCAATTCGCATTGCTCTCCCAGAACGCCACGCTGCGCCGGTAGGCCTCGCGGTCCAGCGCCACGCCCGAGCCGCCCTCCTCCACGCCCAGCGCGTTGCGCAGCATGGTGATCGGCGCCATCGGGATCTCCTGCGGTTCGGCGGTGTAGAGGCAGCCGACCACGCCCCAGTCGGCCTCGATCGGCGCGCCCTCGCGTGCCAGCTGCTCGCGGCTGTAGAGGATCGGCAGCAGGTACGCGGCGACCGGCGGCTCGATGCCTTCGAACCAGCGCACCAGCACCGGCAGTTCCTCCCTGCTGCGCGCTTCGTAGCCGGAACGCAGCAGGCGGCGATTGGCCTCGGTGATCGGCACGGTCAGGCAGCGGGTGGAGGTCCAGTTGGGATGCACGTGCAGCTTGCAGAACGGCGCGTAACCGTCCAGCACGCGCAGCGGCGCGGCGTCGTTGAGCTGGCGCTCGAACTGTTCGGGCGTGCAGTCCTGGATCGCGTTGCGGCGAGCGTCGCGCGGGAACAGGCGGGTGCGGGCGAAGGGAGTCAGGACGATGGACATGGCGGCGACGGGCACGAGGAGTGGGGCAAGCGTAGCGCGCTCGATGCACGATGGGCACCACGACCGCTGCAAACCCGGGCAGAGGCGTTGATCCGACCAGGCCGCTGTTGCGCCCCGCCTTGTGCAGAAGGAGTTTCAACCCCGACGCCTTGCCAGCAAAGCGTCGGGGTTGAACCGCTTCCATAGGAAAGCCGGTGTGGCGCCGCGTGCAGCCATCGCGCAGACACGCAGCATGTCCCCTACTCCAGGTCCGGCATGTACTAGGGATGCGCCAACGCGTAGTCGATCGCCGCACGGATCGCCGCCACCTGCGCGGCATTGCATTGCTCCGGTGTGGCAATTGGGCTGTCGGGGTAGACCTCGGTGGTCGTGGTGTAGCGCGCGTCGCTGATGCCTGCGCACAACCCCAGTTTCTTCACCGGGTAGTTGATGACGCCGTGCGCCACCACCGGCGAGCCGATGATCTCGCCCTCGGCATCGGCGGGCGCGATATGGGTGATCTGCGCGACCGCGGCCACCACCGCCTGCTGGAACGCCGGCTGCGGATTCTCGCTGTCGCCGACCAGGTAGAACCCGTCGGGAATGCCACCGGGCTCGTAGGCGACGCCGTCGCGCGCGGCCAACGCCGGCCGGAACTCGGATTCGTCGCTGTCGGTGGTCTCGTGCAGGTCGATGTGCATCGCGATGCGCCCGCGCAGCGGCGCGACCAGCCGCAGCAGCGCGGCCGATTCCTGCGCCGGGCTGTCCTCGCGGAACGACCGGTTGGGATCGATGGCATCCGCATTCCAGCGATGGATGCGCTCGTAGGCCCACGGACTCACGCACGGCGCCACCAGCAGGTTGGCGCGGCCGGCGTACTCGGACGCGTGGCCTTCGGCGAACTGCAGCGCACCGTGCACGCCGCTGGTTTCATAGCCATGCACGCCGCCGGTCACCAGCATGCATGGCAGTGCGTCGTCCCACGCGCGGCTGCGCAACGCCAGCAGCGGATAATGCTCCCCGGCGCCATCCAGCACGCCGTAGTCGACGATCTCCAGCTGCCCGCGCATGCGTTCGATCGCCGCCACCACGTCCGCCTGATAACTGCGCTGGCGACGCTGCCGCGCCAGCCACGCCGCCTTTTCCGCTTGCCCCCAGGGGATGCCGGGCGTACCGATCGGATAGAAGGTATCGAGTGTCATCGTGCGAGTCCGCATGTGCAGGTGAGGCGGATGACTTTAGCACTGGGAAACGCCGTCTACCGCGACTACGCGAGCTCGCGGCCGCATCGGCATGCATGCCTCGCATGCGATGCGCTCGCGCGCCGCACAGCGCCGGCAGAACCGGATACCGATCCCGCTTTGCATCGTCCAATGCAATGAATACGTATGTAGCCCGCGCATGCTGCGCCGCGATGCGCGCTTAGCATCCACGCAGCGCGGCACGCCGTGTGCTGCGCGTCCGGAAGGGGGCCGGATTTCCCGACGCCACGCATCGCGCTCGGCATGCGCGGCGTCCCGACCGAAGGAGATCTGTGTGATGCGCGAACTGCCCGCCGCTGCAACCGCTCCAGTGCGCCCGCACCGCTGGCGCACGTTCCTCGTCGGCCTGCTGTTGACCCTGGCCACCGCCAGCGCCCAGGCCGATGTCATCCTGCACGCCTTCAATTGGCCCTACGCCACCGTGGAGGCGCGGGCGGCGCAGATCGCCGCGGCCGGCTATCACAAGGTGATGGTGGCGCCGGCCTATCGCTCGCAGGGAAGCGCGTGGTGGGCGCGCTACCAGCCGCAGGACATGCGCGTGATCGACAACCCGCTCGGCGACACCGAGGACTTCGCCAGCATGGTGCAGGCGCTGGCCGATGTCGGCGTGGAAACCTATGCCGACGTGGTGCTCAACCACATGGCCAACGAGGCGGCGACACGTCCGGACCTCAACTACCCCGGCAGCGCGGTGCTGTCGCAGTATGCCTCCGACCCGTCGCGCTACGCATCGCTGCGGCTGTTCGGCGACCTGTCGGTGAACTTCCTCGGCGCCGGCGACTTCGGTCCGGCGCAATGCATCACCGACTACAACGACGCCTACCAGGTGCGCACCTACCGCATCTGCGGCGGCGGCAGCGATCCCGGCCTGCCCGACCTGGTCGGCAACGACTGGGTGGTGCAGCAGGAGCGCAGCTATCTGCAGTCGCTGAAGGCGCTGGGCGTCACCGGCTTCCGCATCGACGCGGCCAAGCACATGACCTTCGACCATCTCAATCGCGTGCTCGACGCCGGCATCCGTTCCGGGGTGCACGTGTTCGGCGAGGTCATCACCGGCGGCGGCGCCGGCAACGCCGACTACGACCAGTTCCTGGCGCCCTATCTGCAGGCCACGCCGCATGCGGCCTACGATTTCCCGCTGTTCAACTCGATCCGCAACGCCTTCGCCTACGGCGGCAGCATGGACCTGCTGGTCGATCCTGGCGCCTACGGCCAGGCGCTGCCCGGCAGTCGCGCGGTGACCTTCGCCGTCACCCACGACATTCCCAACAACGCCGGCTTCCGCTACGCGATCCTCGACCCGGTCGACGAGACCCTGGCCTATGCGTATCTGCTCGGCCGCGACGGCGGCGTGCCGATGGTGTACTCGGACAACAACGAGAGCGGCGACAACCGCTGGGTGGACGCCTACCAGCGCGACGACCTCAAGCGCATGATCGGCTTCCACAACGCCGCGCAGGGCAGCGACATGCAGGTGCTGTCGCACGATGCCTGCCACCTGCTGTTCCGCCGCGGCGACCTGGGCATCGTCGGCATCAACAAGTGCGGCACCGCGGTCAACGCCACGGTGGCGATGAACGGCAGCGTGCTGCGCTGGAACGTGGACTACAGCGACGCGCTCGGCTCCGGCAACGTGGTGCGCATCTCCAGCGGCAGCTACACCTTCAGCCTGCCGCCGCGGCAGGCGCGGATGTGGAAGCGCTGATCCCGCGCGGACGGACCGCAGCAGGCGCCATGGCGTCCGTTGCGGCCTGGCCATCGCGGACAGCGCCCAGGCGGCGGCCAGGCGTGCAGCCGGGCAGGACGCCCATCAAGGTTTCGCATCCATCCGGATGAAGAGATATACTCCACGCATCACCTGACGCGCCGCGCCCATGACCGCCATCAGCTTCGAGTTCTATCCGCCCAAGACCGACGAGCAGCGGGCGCAGCTGGACCGCACCGCCGCACGCCTGAAGGCCTACGCGCCGGAGTACGTGTCGTGCACCTTCGGCGCCGGCGGCTCGACCCTGAGCTACACCTCCGAGACGGTGCGCCACCTCAAGCAGCATCATGGTTTCGAGGCGGCGCCGCACCTGTCGTGCGTCGGCGGCAGCCGCGAAGAGATCCGCGAATTGCTCAAGCTGTACCGCGCGATCGGCTGCCGGCGCCTGGTCGCGCTGCGCGGCGACCTGCCCTCGGGCATGGGCCATCCCGGCGACCTGCGCTACGCCGCCGACCTGATCGCCTTCATCCGCGCCGAGCACGGCGACGCCTTCCACCTGGAGGTCGGCGCCTATCCGGAAACGCATCCGCAGGCCAGCGACGCGCTGAGCGACCTGCGCCATTTCAAGGCCAAGGTCGACGCCGGCGCCGATGGCGCGATCACCCAGTACTTCTACAACGCCGACGCGTATTTCCATTTCGTGGATGCGGTGCGCAAGCTCGGCGTGCAGATCCCGATCGTGCCGGGGATCATGCCGATCTCCAATTTCAGCCAGCTGCGGCGTTTCTCCGAGCAATGCGGTGCGGAGATCCCGCGCTGGATCGGCAAGCGCATGCAGGCCTACGGCGACGATGCCGACGCCATCCGCGAGTTCGGCGCCGACCTGGTCGCGTCGCTGTGCGAACGCCTGATCGCCGGCGGCGCGCCGTCGCTGCACTTCTACACGCTCAACCTGGCCAAGCCCACCGTCGGCGTGCTGTCGCGCCTGGCGTGAGCGCGGTCCGCGCCCGGCCCGGCACGCGCGCCTGCGGTGCGACGTAAGCAACCATCGGCGAGGCGGAAGGCATCCCGATGCCGGACAGCATCGGGACTGATGGCCCGAGGCCACCCGAAGTTCCTTCCACAAAAAGCCTTGCCGCCTCGCCTCGCAGAAGTCCCCCCGCAAAATTCCCTGTAGGAGCGGCTTCAGCCGCGACGAGCGCAGCAGGATGCCTCTTGGTCCGGGACCCGGCCGGGGCCGAAGCCCCTCCTACAAGAGCACTGATCCTTCGCCTCGCAAAATCCCCTGTAAGAGCGGCTTCAGCTGCGACCAACGAAGCCGGAAACCTCTCGTCCCGGGAGCCGATCGGGGCTGAAGCCCCTCCTACGAGAGCCTCGGCGCCTCGCCTCAGCGAACAACCTGTGGGAGCGACTTCAGTCGCGACGAGCGAAGCAGCCAGGCACCCCGCCCGCGCGAAGGATCCGCATCGATGCCGATCCCGCAGTTAACCGCACCGCCGGTCTCGCCTTCACGCGTGGCAGCTTCCCAGACACCAGGCCTGCGGCTAGGCTGGGGCGATGCGCGCGCCTTCGTCGATGCTCCTGTTGCTCTGCCTGTGCGCCGCGCCCGCAGCTGCGCAAAAGGTCAACCGCTGCACCGGCGCCGACGGCGCCACGGTGTTCAGCGATCGCCGCTGCGAGGACCTGGGCGCGATCGACCGGCTGCCGCCACGCGCCGCGCCCAGTGCGGCCAGCGAGGGCGCCAGCGGCCTGTACCGGCCGCAGTGCGTGCGCCGGCTCAGCGAACTGGCGCAGCAGATCCGCACCGCGGTGGACGCGCGCGACGTCAATCGCCTGTCCACGCTGTATTGGTGGAACGGCGTCTCGGACGACGCGGCGCGGCGCATCCTCGACCGCCTGGACGCGATCGTCCAGCGGCCGCTGGTCGCGATCGTGCCGGTGACGCCGGAGCCGGCGTCTTACCCGCCAGCCGTACCCGCCGCGGCCGACGCCTTGGCCACTGCGGAGCAACGCACCTCCAGCACCACGCCTGCGACAGCGCAGGCATCGACCGAGGCCCCGCTCGGCGACAGCGCTACGCCGCCGCGCGCACGCGCGACCGGCTTGCGCCTGGAGCAGACCTTCGGCGGCAGCGCGACACCGACCTCGACCGTGCTGGGCCTGCGCCGGCAGTACAACTGCTTCTGGATCAGTTTCTAGCGCGTTTCCGACTCGGCGCTTTGCAGCCGGCCGGGCGTCGTAGGGGCGAAGTCAGTCGCGGCGGGCCGCGTCGGCAAGGCCGGTCGCGACTGAAGTCGCTCCCACACCTGCGGCATCTCGATCGGAACATGTTCTGCGCTGCGCGCCGCGCGCCGCGTCGCCAACACCCTCACGTCGCGCAACGGGCCGCGATCGACGGCGTCGCGCGACGCCGCGCAGTCCGCTCAGGCAGCGTCCACGTCCACCGGCCACAGGCCGCGGATCGCGGCGATGCCCTGGCCGCCATGGCGGCGCGCTTCGGCCACCTGCGCCGGCAGCAGGCCGCCGATCGGGTACAGCGGCAGCGCCACTTCCTCGCGCAGGCGCTCGAACGCGTCCCAGCCCAGCGTCGCCGCGCCGGGATGGCTGGCGGTGGCCGCCAGCGGGCCGACCACGGCGAAGTCGCAGCCGATCCGCTGCGCCGCCTGCAGCTCCTCCAGGCGATGGCAGGACGCGGCGACGCATTGCCCCGGCGGCAGCGGGCGCGCGTCGAACTGCGCAAGTTGCTCCGACCCCAGATGCACGCCGATGCCCAGTTCCTGCGCCAGGGCCAGATCGCGGTTGACCAGCACCTGCGCGCCACGCGCCGCGCACAGCACCGCCGCGGCCCGCGCCAGCGGCTGCCAGCTGGCGGCCGGCAGGCTGCGCGCGCGCAACTGCACGCGTTGCACGCCGCCTTGCAGCGCGCGCTCCAGCGCCGCCAGCCAGCGCTCGGGCTCGACCGGCTCCGGCGTGACCAGATAGCGATCGGGCTGGCGCAGCATCGCCACCACCGGCTGGTCGGCCGGCGGCATCGCGTAACGCCCCAGCTTGTCCGGCGTCACCCAGGTCAGCGCCTGGCCTTCGCGGCCGCGCGCGGTGCCCTTCCACGACAGCACCTGGCGCATCTCCAGACGCAGCCGCTTGTCCGGATAGCGCTGCGGCACTTCCATCAGCTGCGCGCCGACCGTCGCCTCGATGCCCAGTTCCTCCTGCAGCTCGCGCACCAGGGCCTGCTCGGACGTCTCGCCAGGCTCGCGCTTGCCGCCGGGGAATTCCCACAGACCGGCGAGATCGCGGCCCTCGGTACGCCGGGTCAGCAGGATACGGCCGCGGGCATCGGTGATGACCCCGGCGACGACATGGATGGATCTGAGCGGTTCGGACATGACGCAAGCTTGCCGTCTTCGGCGGTGCCAACGCAATGAACTCGCTTCACATCGTCGCCGATCCGCGTGTCATCGCAACGCTCCGCGTGCGTTCGGCCAGCCTGCGGCGCGGTGGCCGGGGACGACGCGGCGACGACGCCGTCACCGGCCGCATGGCGCCATGCAAATGGACTCTTCACGCATGGCGGCGCCGGCGGCATCAACGCGGCCTGGATGCTGGCACTTCGCTCACTCCGGCAACTCGTGCCCGATCCGCCACAGCACCCCGCCCGGATCGTGCAGGGTGAAGTCGCGCATGCCCCACGGCCGGTCCTCCGGCACGCCGACGCGCGCGCCGTAACGGCCGGCCAGGTCGGCCGCCTCGAACCGCCGCCACCACGCATCCGCGTCCATCACCGCCAGGTGCAGCATCAGGTTGTGCGCCAGCCCCTGCTCGTAGAAATCCTGCAGCAGGAACGCACAGTGCTCGCCATGGCGGAAACAGACGAGTCCGTCGCCAAGCGGCTCCGGCACGAATCCCACCTCGCGATAGAAGTCCACGGACAGCGCAAAGTCGCGCGCCGGCACGAACACCTTCAATTCGAGACTGGGGGAAGGCTCCACGGCAAGCATCCGACGGCAAGGGCGACACCGGGCACCCTACCCGCAGAACGCACGACATGCCATACAGGCAAGCCCGCCCCAAGCCTCCCCCAAAAACAAAACGCCCCGCACAAAGCAGGGCTGTAGATCAAGGGTTTGACCAATCACCGCACCCCGTCTGCAGCAAAAGCCTAGCCTCTCTCCCGTCGGGAGAGGGGTTGGGGTGAGGGTCCGGCGCGAAGCGCCTCGCGGAGTTTGGATGCAAGAGGCTGCGCCATCCCCTCATCCGCCCTGCGGGGCACCTTCCCCCGAAAAGGGGGCCATGGTCCGAGGGGAGAAGGAACACCCTTAATAAAGGGGCGCGCCGATAGGCACGAGGTTTTGGGAGCGGTGAGCCGGGGCCCGCACTTCGCGCAGCGAAGTGTGGGGCTGTTGCGCGATCGCGCAACAGCGCTCAGCAACAGCGCTCGCCCTCAGCTCAACTGCCCATGGCAATGCTTGTACTTCTTGCCGCTGCCGCACGGGCACGGATCGTTGCGGCCGACCTTGGGCGCCTCGCGGGTGACCTGCGCCACCTGCGGCGGGTTGGCGCCCAGCGCCAGCTGCTCGGCTTCCTCGTCGGCGCTGTAGCCGCCGGCGTCCTGGTGCTGGAACTGCGCCTGGCGCAGCTGCGCCTCCATCTGCTGCCGTTCCTGCGCCTCCAGCGCCGCCACTTCCTCCTCGCTGCGGATGCGCACGCGCGCCAGCAAGGTCACCACCTCGCGCTTGGCGTGCTCGAGCATCTCCGAGAACAGCTCGAAGGCTTCCTTCTTGTATTCCTGCTTGGGCTGCTTCTGCGCATAGCCGCGCAGGTGGATGCCCTGGCGCAGGTAGTCCATGCGCGCCAGATGCTCCTTCCAGCTCTGGTCGAGCACGGTCAGCATCACGTGCTTCTCCAGCGCGCGCATGGTCTCGCCGCCGACCGCGGTCTCCTTCTCCTGGAAGTGGCGATCGACTTCCTCGCGCACCTTCTCGGCGATGCCGGCCGCATCCAGTTCCTCGTGGCGCTTGACCAGGTCGGTCAGCGACAGCGGCAGGCCCAGGTCGCTGGCCAGGGTCGCTTCCAGGCCCGGCAAGTCCCACTGTTCGTCGACCGAATTCGGCGGCACGAAGCGCGCCACCAGGTCGTAGATCACGTCGTCGCGGATGCCGTCGACGTTGTCCTTGACCGACTCGGCGTCGAGCAGCTCGTCGCGCTGCGCGTAGATCACCTTGCGCTGGTCGTTGTTGACGTCGTCGAAGTCGAGCAGGTTCTTGCGGATGTCGAAGTTGTGCGCCTCGACCTTGCGCTGCGCCTTCTCGATCTGGCGACTGACCATCTTGTCCTCGATGACGTCGTCTTCCTTCATGCCCATCATCCGCATCGCCTTCTGCACCCAGTCGGACGCGAAGATGCGCATCAGGTTGTCTTCCAGCGACAGGTAGAAGCGCGAGGAACCCGGATCGCCCTGGCGGCCGGAGCGGCCGCGCAGCTGGTTGTCGATACGCCGCGACTCGTGGCGCTCGGTGCCGATGATGTGCAGGCCGCCGGCGGCCTTGACCGCGTCGTGGCGCTCCTGCCAGGCCGCCTTCAGGCGTGCGCGCTCGGCCTCGCTCAGGTCTTCGCCCAGCGCGTGCAGCTCCGCTTCCAGCGAGCCGCCGAGCACGATGTCGGTACCGCGGCCGGCCATGTTGGTGGCGATGGTCACCGCGCCCGGCTGGCCGGCGTTGGCGACGATCTGCGCCTCGCGCTCGTGCTGCTTGGCGTTGAGCACCTCGTGCTTGACCCCGGCCTTGCGCAGGTGCTCGGACAGCATCTCCGAGGTCTCGATCGAGGTGGTGCCGACCAGCACCGGCTGGCCGCGCTTGGCGCAGTCCTCGATGTCGGCGAGCACCGCGTTGAACTTGCCCTGGCGGTTGAGGAACACCTGGTCCGGCCAGTCCTTGCGGATGGTCGGGCGGTTGGTCGGGATCACCACCACTTCCAGGTTGTAGATGCTCTGGAATTCGTAGGCTTCGGTGTCGGCCGTACCGGTCATGCCGGACAGCTTCTTGTACATGCGGAACAGGTTCTGGAAGGTGATGCTGGCCAGCGTCTGGTTCTCGCGCTGCACCGGCACGCCTTCCTTCGCCTCCACCGCCTGGTGCAGGCCGTCGGACCAGCGCCGGCCCGGCAGGGTGCGGCCGGTGAACTCGTCGACGATGACCACTTCGCCGTCGCGCACGATGTAGTCCACGTCGCGCTGGTAGATCGCATGCGCGCGCAGCGCGGCGTTGAGGTGGTGCACCACGCTGAGGTTCTGCGCGCCGTACAGGCGGTCCTCGTCGTTGGTCAGGATCCCGGCCGCGCGCAGCAGTTCCTCGGCATGCTCCATGCCGGCCTCGGACAGGTGCACCTGCTTGCCCTTCTCGTCGACCCAGAAGTCGCCCTCGCCTTCCTCGGACTCCTGCTTGCTCAGCTGCGGCACGATGCGGTTGACGCGGATGTACAGCTCCGGCGAATCGTCGGCCGGGCCGGAGATGATCAGCGGGGTGCGCGCCTCGTCGATCAGGATCGAGTCGACCTCGTCGACGATGGCGTAGTTCAGGCCGCGCTGGTAGCGGTCGGCCTTGGACAGCGCCATGTTGTCGCGCAGGTAGTCGAAGCCGAATTCGTTGTTGGTGCCGTAGGTGATGTCGGCGGCGTAGGCGGCGTGCTTGTCGCTGTGCGGCATGCCCGGATAGACCACGCCCACGCTCAGCCCCAGCCAGTTGTACAGCTTGCCCATCTGCGCGGCATCGCGGCGCGCCAGGTAGTCGTTGACGGTGACCACGTGCACGCCCTTGTCTTCCAGCGCGTTGAGGTACACCGGCAGCGTCGCCACCAGGGTCTTGCCTTCGCCGGTGCGCATTTCCGCGATCTTGCCCAGGTGCAGGACCATGCCGCCGATCAGCTGCACGTCGTAGTGGCGCATGCCGAGCACGCGGCGGCTGGCCTCGCGGCAGACCGCGAACGCTTCCGGCAGCACCTTGTCCAGGCTCTCGCCGCCGGCGATGCGCCCGCGCAGTTCCGGGGTCTTGGCCTGCAGCTGCGCGTCGGAGAGCTGCTCCATCTCCGGTTCCAGCGCATTGACCTTGGCGACGATACGGTGGAGCTGACGCAGCTGGCGTTCGTTGCGACTACCGAAAACGCGAGTAAGCAGACTGTTGATCATTGAAGGAACCGGTTGGAAAGGAACGCCCGTACGGCCCAATCCCCCAGGGAATCGGCGGGCCGCAAACGAAACAGGGCGCGAGGCGCCCTGTCGTGGCAAAGCGTATTGTAGCTTGGGGCGGCCTCCGGCGATTCAAGCGCCGGCAACGCCGCCCCAGCGCCGCTCAGCCGCGGCCGCGGCGGCCCACCGGGGTGGCGCCATCGCCGAGGAACTTGGCCGGATTCATCACCACGCCATCCTTCCATACCTCGAAATGCACGTGGGCGCCGGTGGAACGGCCGGTGGAGCCGGCCTTGGCCACTTCCTGGCCGACCCGCACCAGATCGCCGACCTTCACCGACAAGCGCGAATTGTGCGCGTAGCGGGTGACATAGCCGTTGCCGTGATCGACCTCGACCACGTTGCCGTAGCCGCCGCGCACGCCCGAGTAGCTGACCACGCCATCGGCCACGGCCAGCACCGAGTCGCCGACATTGGCATGGAAGTCGATGCCCTTGTGGTTGCCGGCGCCGCCGCCGAACGGATCGGCGCGGCCGCCGAAGCCGGAGGTGATGTAGCTGTTGCGGATCGGCATCCGCGACGGCACCGCGTTCTGGTCGAGCTGGTGGTCGAACAGCAGCGATTCGAGCACCGACAGCTGCTGGCCGGAGGTGGCGAACTGCTGCTGCAGCCCGTCCAGTTCCTTGCCCAGCTGCGGCGCCGGCATGTCCTGGCTGACCTCGTCGTCGCCGCCACCGACGCCGACCGGCTGGTCGAAGTCGAATTCGCCGTCCTGCAGCTTGCCCATGCGGGTCAGGCGTTCGCCGAGCGCGTTCAGCCGGGTGGCCTGCGCCTGCAGCTCGCCCAGCCGCGCGGCCAGCGCGTTGACCTGGGTCTGCGCGTCGCGGCGCACCTGCGCCAGCTCCGCATCCTGCTTCTGCACCTTGGCCCGCAACTGCGCCGAGCCGACCAGGCCGGTCGCGGCGCTGACGCCGATGCCGAGTACCATGCCCACGCCGAGGACGGCGCCCAGCACGGCCAGGGGACGCCGGTCCGCGAACTCGCGGAATCGCCACGGCAAGTCCTTGATCCCCTTTTCACGCGAATTGATTACGATCTTCTTAAACGCCATATGAGTTTTCATGTCTAAGCGAAAGTCCGGCGAGGGCCATACCACCGCGCCGATGCCGGCGTTGGACGCCGCATTGGCGGACAAGGTGGGCGACCCGTTGCGGCGTGCCTTGTGGCTCGACGCGCTGGACCGACAACTGCGCCCCCATCTGCCGCCGAATCTGGCGTCCCGTTGCCGGTTGGCCAATGTGAACGGCGAACAGCTCGTTTTTCTCGTTGACTCTCCGGTCTGGCACGCCCGGGTCAGGCTCGCCGAGGCCGATATCCTCGTTGCGGCCCGGTCCCTCGGGCTGAAGGCCACCAGGGTGACCGTCAAGATTGCGACTGCACCTGCGCATTCCCCAATGCAACAGGCAAGAAGCACGCCAGCACCGGTTTCCGCAGCGACACACAAGGGATTGCGCGACGCGCTGGCATCCCTGCAGGACGTCGACTCCACGACATCCAAAGGCCCCGCGGCGTCCGGCCGCGGCGGTCTGCGTACGTAGACACGCACGTCACGACCCGACGCATCCTAGCGGGCGCCGGCGTCGAGGTCGTTATCGATTCGTTAAATAGAAGTTAAGTGGCGCCAAAAGCGCGACGGATCGCCCATTCCGTGATCCGAAACCGCCCCCGGCCGAGGGGCGGGAAACTTTAGGCGTAAGCCACGGCCCCGTAGGCCACGGGCGCCGGCACGGCCTTGGAATCGAAGCTGACCCACTCCCACGCGGCCTGCTCGGCGAGCAGGGCACGGACCAGCTTGTTGTTCAGCGCATGGCCGGATTTGTAGCCTTCGTAGGCGCCCAGGATGGCGCCGCCGGCGAGGTACAGGTCGCCGATCGCATCGAGGATCTTGTGCCGCACGAACTCGTCGGCGTAGCGCAGGCCGTCGTCGTTGAGCACGCGGAACTCGTCGAGCACGATGGCGTTGTCCATCGACCCGCCCAGGCCCAGGTTGCGCTCGCGCATGTACTCCAGGTCGCGCATGAAGCCGAAGGTGCGCGCGCGGGAGATTTCCTTGATGTAGGCCATGGTCGAGAACTCGATCTCCTGGCGCGACTGCTTGGCCGGGATCATCGGGTGGTCGAACTGGATGGTGAAGCCCAGCTTGTAGCCGTCGTACGGCTCGAAGCGGGCGATCTTGTCGCCGTCGCGCACTTCCACCGGACGCTTGATGCGGATGAAGCGCTTGGGCTTGCCCTGCTCGACGATGCCTGCGGACTGCAGCAGGAACACGAACGGGCCGGACGAACCGTCCATGATCGGCAGCTCGGCCGAGGACAGCTCGACGATGGCGTTGTCCACGCCGAGGCCGGCCATCGCCGACATCAGGTGTTCCACCGTCTGGATCTTGGCCTCGCCGCGGCTGAGCCCGGTGCACAGCGTGGTCTCGGTGACCAGCTCGGCGTCGGCCGGCACTTCCACCGCCGGTTCCAGGTCCACGCGCCGGAACACGATGCCGTGGTCGGCGGGCGCCGGACGCAGCGTCATGTACACCTTGTCGCCGCTATGCAGGCCCACGCCGGTGGCGCGGATCGTGTTCTTGAGAGTGCGTTGCTGGGTCATGGGAGACAGTTTGGGAACGTCCGCTCAGACGGGAACTGAACGGAATCGAGAATATCACGCGTTTAGCCAAATTTTAACAATACGGTCACAGCATCCTATTTCCGCAACACTGGCCACAGCCGGCGTCGCGGTCGCAAAAACCTGCCGGGTCGAGGCGACCCGGCAGCAAAGGACACGGCGCGCCGCTCGGGCGGACAATCCCGATCGGCGGTGTTGCGGCCGGCGCAGGGCCGGCCTGGCGCGGTCAGTCGGCCTGGCGGCGCAGGGCGGGCAGCGCGCTTGCGAAGCACTGCTTCGCACGCCGACCCGCGCCTGGCCAGGGATGGCCAGGCTGGGCCGTCCGCCAGCCGGTCTGTCGCGCCAGGGACGGCATCAGTCGGCCTGGCGGCGCAGGAACGCAGGAATGTCCAGGTAGTCGTTCGGCAGGTCGGCCGCCGCCGGTGCCGGCGCGGACACGCCCATCGCATCGCTGCTCGGACGCCGCAGGCCCAGGCCCATCGCGCCGCCGACCGCCTTGGACACGGCGTCGCCGCCATGCTCGAAGTCGCCGAATTCCGGCTGCCCGGTGGTGGCGTTGCGCACCAGCTTGATCGGCGCGCGCTGCTCCGGACGCTGGGTCTGGCGCGACACGGCGCGGTTCAGGCCGGTGGCGACCACGGTCACGCGCACTTCGTCCTGCATATCCGGGTCGAGCACGGTGCCGACCACGACGGTCGCGTCTTCCGAGGCGAAGCCTTCGATGGTGCGGCCGATCTCGTCGAACTCGGCCATGGTGAAGTCCGGACCGGCGGTGATGTTGACCAGGATGCCGTTGGCGCCGGCCAGGTTGACGTCGTCCAGCAGCGGGTTCTGGATCGCCGCTTCGGCCGCGGCCTGCGCGCGGTCGTCGCCGCGGGCCGAGCCGGTGCCCATCATCGCCAGGCCCATTTCCGACATCACGGTGCGCACGTCGGCGAAGTCGACGTTGATCAGGCCCGGACGCACGATCAGGTCGGCGATGCCCTGCACCGCGCCCTGCAGCACGTCGTTGGCGGCGCGGAACGCCTGGATCATGGTGGCGTTGCGGCCGAGCACGGTGATCAGCTTCTCGTTGGGGATGGTGATCAGCGAGTCGCAATGCTGGCTCAGTTCCTCGATGCCCTTCAGCGCGACCTGCATGCGCCGGCGGCCTTCGAACGGGAACGGCTTGGTGACCACGGCCACGGTCAGGATGCCCATCTCCTTGGCCAGCTGCGCGACCACGGGGGCGGCGCCGGTGCCGGTGCCGCCGCCCATGCCGGCGGTGATGAACACCATGTCCGCGCCCTGCAGCGCGTCCATGATGCGTTCGCGATCTTCCAGCGCGGCCTGGCGGCCCACTTCCGGGTTCGCGCCGGCGCCCAGGCCCTTGGTGACGTTGGTGCCGAGCTGCAGCTGCAGCTTGGCGCCGCAGTTCTTGATCGCCTGCGAGTCGGTGTTGGCGGTGATGAACTCCACGCCGTCCACGCTGCTGCTGACCATGTGCGCGACCGCGTTGCCGCCGCCGCCGCCCACGCCGACCACCTTGATTACCGCGTTGGGTGCCATCTTTTCAATCAGTTCGAAATGCGCCATGTCCGTGTCCTCTTTGAGCCGGGATTCGGGATTGGGGAGTGGGGATTCGGAACAGCTCCGATCCTCGTTCCCGCCTCTCCGTCCGGCGAGTGTTGTTGTTTGGAAGCCGGGATTGGGGATTCGGGATTGGGGATTCGCAAATGCGCGATCGCCGATACCGTTTCCCGCTCCGCGGCGGAATCACCACAAAAAAAACCTGTCGCCTACCCTCTCTCCGCTCTCCGCTTTGTTGCTTTTGCTTTTGCTATTGCTCTTACGAATCCCAAATCCCAAATCCCGAATCCCGAATCCCAGCCCTCAGAACTCTCCGCGATACCAATTCTTCAATTTCTTGAACAGGCTGCCGGCGCGCCCGGTGGGCAGCGACGGGCGCCGCGGGTGTTCGATCTGGCTGCCCATCAGCAGCAGGCCCACGCCGGTGGCGTGCACCGGGTTGCCGACCACTTCGCCCAGGCCGGTGACGTGCTGCGGGATGCCCACGCGCACCGGCATCTGCACCATTTCCTCGGCCAGCTCGACCACGCCTTCCATCTTCGAGGCGCCGCCGGTCAGCACCATGCCGGCGCGCACCAGTTCCTCGAAGCCTGAGCGGCGCAGTTCGGCCTGCACCATCTCGAAGATCTCCTCGTAGCGGCCCTGCACCGCCTGCGCCAGCGAATGGCGCGGCATGCGCCGCGGCGGGCGGTCGCCGACGCTCGGCACCTGGATGCTTTCCTCGGCGGTGGCCAGCTGCGCCAGCGCGCAGGCGTAGCGCACCTTGATCTGCTCGGCTTCCGGGGTGGGCGTGCGCAGCATGTGCGCGATGTCGTTGGTGACGTGGTCGCCGGCGATCGGCAGCGAGGCGGTGTGGCAGATCGCGCCCTGCACGAACACCGCCAGGTCGGTGGTGCCGGCGCCCATGTCGACCAGCACCACGCCCAGCTCGCGCTCGTCGGCGGTCAGCACCGCCACCGAGGACGCCAGCGAGGACAGGATCAGGTCGTCCACCTGCAGGCCGCAGCGCTGCACGCACTTGCTGATGTTGGCCGCGGCCGACTGCGCGCACACCACCAGGTGCGCGTGCACCTCCAGGCGCACGCCGGTCATGCCGACCGGATTGCGGATGCCTTCCTGCGAATCGTCGAGCACGTACTCGCGCGGGATCGCGTGCAGGATGCGCTGGTCGGCCGGGATCGCCACCGCCTTGGCCGCTTCCAGCACCCGGTCCAGGTCGTTCCAGGTGACCTCGCCGTCGCGGATCGGCACGATGCCGGGCGAATTCTTGCACTGCACGTGGTTGCCGGAGATCGACGCGTACACCGAGCGGATCTCGCAGCCGGCCATCAGCTCCGCCTCCTCGACCGCGCGCTGGATCGACTGCACGGTGGATTCGATGTCCACCACCACGCCGCGCTTGAGCCCGCGCGATTCGTGCGAACCGATGCCGATCACCTCGATCGGGTTGCCGGGCGAATACTCGCCGACCAGCGCGACGACCTTGGAGGTGCCGATGTCCAGTCCAACGATGAGGGATTTGTCGCCTTTGCGGTTCATGTCTTGGAGCCGGGATTTGAGATTCGGGATTGGAGATTGGTGAAGGCAGGATGGCTTGGGATGCGGGGCACGTCGGCTGAAGCGGAGCGTTGCGAAGCCGGTTTCTTTCCCGATCCCGAATCCCGAATCTCCAATGCCTGCCTTTCGACCGTGAACCCATTGGTGTAGCGCAGGTCGGCGCGGGCGATCGGCGCCTGTTCCGGGGTGGCCAGTTGCGGCAGCACGCGGGCGAAGCGGGCCAGGCGGGCGCGGGCGTCGTCGCGGCCGACCACGACCTGCACGCCGTCGCCCAGTTGCAGTGACCAGCTGCCGCGCGCGTCCATCGCCACGCCGTTGACCTGCAGCCCGGCCGGCGCGAACAGCGCGCGCGATTCGTTGTACAGCGCGACCACGTCCTGCGCCTTGGCATCCGGCCCGGCCAGCTGCGGCAGCGCCATGCCGCGCAGCTCGCTCGGCAGCGCGAAGATGCGGCCCTGCTCGGACAGCATGCGGTCGGCGCCCCAGCGCGCGAACGGGCGGTGCTCGGTGACGCGCACTTCCAGCACGTCCGGCCAGCGCTTGCGCACGCGCGCGCTCTCCACCCACGGCAGGCGCTCGATCGCGTCCTGCGCGTCCTGCAGGCGCACCGCGAAGAAACCGCGGCGCGCGTACGGCAGCACCACCTGGCGCAGCTGCTCGGCCGGCACGCGCTTGAAATCGCCGCTGACCTGCAGCCGGCTCAGCGGCCAGCGCTCGGCGCCGACCCAGCCGTTGAGCACCGCCACCACCGGCAGCGCGACCAGCGCCAGCGCCAGCAACCAGGCGAGGATGCGCAGCAGGGCGCTCATGCGGCACTCCGTGCCGCGGGATTCGGGATTCGGCATTGGGGATTCGCGCAGGACACGCGCGCGGGCGCACCGGCAGCGCGATGCTGCCGCTGTGCGAATCCCCGATCCCCAATCCCGAATCCCGGCTTCACAGCGTCTGCTCCAGCACGCGCCACACCAGTTCTTCGAAGCCGATGCCGAGCTGGCGTGCGGCCTTGGGCACCAGCGAGTGGCTGGTCATGCCCGGGGCGGTATTGGCTTCCAACAGGTAGAGCTGGCCGCTGGCGCGGTCGCGCATCACGTCGACGCGGCCCCAGCCGCGGCAACCGGCGGCGCGGAACGCGTCCAGCGCGAGCTGCGCGAGCTGCGCCTCGGCATCGCCGTCCAGGCCCGGACACAGGTATTGGGTATCGTCGGCGATGTACTTGGCGTTGTAGTCGTACCACTGCCCCTTGGGCACGATGCGGATCGACGGCAGCGCCACATCGCCGAGGATGGCGACGGTGAGTTCGTCGCCTTCGATCATCTGCTCCATCAGCAAGGCGCCGTCGTAGCGCGCCGCCAGCGTCACCGCCTCTTCGAGCTGGGCCTGGTCGAACACGCGGCTGACGCCGACGCTGGAGCCTTCGTTGGCCGGCTTGACGATGACCGGCAAGCCGACCTGCCGCGCCGCGGCGTGTACTTCCGCCGCGCTCGCGCCGGCCGCCAGGCGCGCATAGCGCGGCGTGGACAGGCCCAGCGACAGCCACACCTGCTTGGTGCGGATCTTGTCCATGCTCAAGGCCGAGCCGAGCACGTTCGAGCCGGTATACGGCACCCCGAACGCCTCCATCAGTCCCTGCACGATGCCGTCTTCGCCGCCGCCGTTGTGCCCGTGCAGCACGTTGAACACGCGGTCGAAGCGCTTGTCCACCAGCGCCTGCGCCAGCGCCGGGATGCCGTCCACGGCGGCCGCGTCGACGCCGCGCGCGCGCAGCGCCTCGAGCACGTTGCGGCCCGAATCCAGCGACACCTCGCGTTCGCTGGAGGTGCCGCCGAGCAGCACCGCGACGCGGCCGAACACGGCCGGATCGGTGTGGCGCAGCGGCGGGAACGTCTGCGCGCTCATGGCTTGGCTCCGCCGCCGAAGCCGTCCTGGGCGATGTGCTGGGCGACGTAGCCGATGTCGCCGGCGCCCATCATCAACAGCAGGTCGCCGTCCTGCAGCACGTCCGGCAGCACTTCGCCGAGCTGGGACACCTGCCCGACCACCACCGGCTCGCTGCGGCCGCGCGCACGGATCGCGCGCGCCAGCGAGCGCGCGTCGGCGCCCGGGATCGGCGCTTCGCCGGCCGGGTAGACTTCGCTGAGCACCAGCGCATCCACTTCCGACAGCACCGCGGCGAAGGCGTCGAACTGGTCGCGGGTGCGGCTGTAGCGGTGCGGCTGGAACGCGACCACCAGGCGCTTGTCCGGCCAGCCGCCACGCGCGGCGGCGAACACCGCGGCCAGTTCGCGCGGATGGTGGCCGTAGTCGTCGACCAGGCGCACGCGCGCACCGGCCGCGGTGGTCACTTCGCCCAGATCGTTGAAGCGGCGGCCGATGCCGGCGAAGCTCTGCAGCGCGCTGGCGATCGCCGCCGGCGCCACGCCCAGCTGCCAGCCGATGGCGGCGGCGGCGAGCGCGTTGAGCACGTTGTGCCGGCCCGGCAACGCCAGCGTCACCGGCGTGCTGCTGCCTTCCGGCAGGCGCAGGGTGAAGCGCATGCGCGGGCCGTCCTGGACCACGTCCTCGGCGCGCACGTCGGCATTCTCGCTGAGCCCGTAGCTCATCACGTGGCGCGGGGTCTTCGCGGCCAAGGCGGCCACTTCCGGATCGTCGATGCACAGCACCGCCAAGCCGTAGAACGGCAGGCGCTGCAGGAATTCGGCGAACGCGGCCTGGACCCGGGCGAAGTCGTTGCCGTAGTTCTCCAGGTGATCGGCGTCGATGTTGGTGATCACCGAGATCAGCGGGTTCAGGCGCAGGAAGCTGCCGTCGCTCTCGTCGGCCTCGGCCACCAGCCACTGGCCGCCGCCGAGCTTGGCGTTGGCGCCGGCGGCGAGCAGCTGGCCGCCGATCACGAAGGTCGGATCCAGCCCGCCTTCGCTGAGCACCGCCGCGGCCAGGCTGGTGGTGGTGGTCTTGCCGTGGGTGCCGGCCACCGCGATGCCGCGGCGGAAGCGCATCAGTTCGGCCAGCATCGCCGCGCGCGGCATGATCGGGATGCGCTGGCTGCGCGCCTCCATCAGCTCCGGGTTGTCGTCGCGGATCGCGCTGGACACCACCACGCAATCGGTGCCGAGCACGTTGGCCGCCGAGTGCCCGCGCATGACCCGCGCGCCGAGCTTGACCAGGCGCCGCGTCGCCGCGTTGTCGGCGTTGTCCGAACCGGAGACCTCGTAGCCCAGGGTCAGCATGACCTCGGCGATGCCGCTCATGCCGGTACCGCCGATGCCGACGAAGTGCACCCGCGGGAACGCGCGGACCAAATCGCCGGTGTCGTGGAGACGGCGGATCACAGGGCACCTCCTGCGGAGGTGCCGGGATTCGGCATTGGGGATTGGGGATTGGTGGCGTCGCCCGTGGCCTGTTGCCGCGGCGCCTCGCCCTGTACGGATGTCTGCATGGTGTCCTGCTTGTGCTCCTGCTCTTTACGAATCCCCAATCCCGAATCCCGACTCCCGGCCTCTTCCAGAATGATGTCCGCGATGCGCTCGGCCGCATCCGGCTTGGCCAGGCTGCGCGCGGCTTCGGCCATCGCCAGGCGCCGCGCGGGGTTGCCGAGCAGGTCGCGCAGCACGCCTTGCAGGTTGGTCGCCAGGGCGTCGTCCTGCTTCAGCAACACCGCGGCGCCGCGCTCGACCAGGTATTCGGCGTTGCGGGTCTGGTGGTCGTCGACCGCGGCGGCGAACGGCACCAGCACGCTGCCGATGCCGACCGCGCACAGTTCGGCCAGGGTCGAGGCGCCGGCGCGGCAGACGATCAGGTCGGCCCAGGCGTAGGCGGCGGCCATGTCGCCGATGAAGGCTTCGACGCTGGCGGCGACGCCGGCCTCGGCATAGGCCTGGGCGGCTTCGTCGCGCAGTTTTTCGCCGCACTGGTGGCGCACCTCGACCTGCGCGCCGAGCGCGGCCAGCGCGCGCGGCAGCGCCTGGTTCAGCGCGCGCGCGCCCTGGCTGCCGCCGAGCACCAGCAGGCGCACCGCGCCGTCGCGCGCGGCGAAGCGCTGCGCCGGCGGCGCCAGCGCGGCGATCTCGGCGCGCACCGGATTGCCCACCGCTTCCTCGCGCGCGGCGAAGCTGCCCGGGAAACCGGTCAGCACACGCCTCGCCACGCGCGACAGCACCTTGTTGGTCAGGCCCGGGGCGCGGTTCTGTTCGTGCACCAGCAGCGGCAGTTTCAGCAGGCGCGCGGCGATGCCGCCGGGGCCGGCAGCGAAACCGCCGAAGCTGACCACCGCGCGCGGCGCACGCCGGCGCAGCACGAAGCCGGCGGCGCGGATCGCGCGCAGCACCCGCAGCGGCGCGCCGAACAGCGCCAGTGCGCCCTTGCCGCGCAGGCCGCCGATCTCGATGGTGTCGATCTCGATGCCGTGCTGCGGCACCAGTTGCGTTTCCATGCGCCCGGCCGCGCCCAGCCACACCACCGGCACGCCACGCGCGCGCAGCACCTTGGCCACCGCCAACGCCGGGAAGATGTGCCCGCCGGTGCCGCCGGCCAGGATCATCACCGGGCGCGCAGCGGCGGCGGTCGTTGCGGTGGACGCCAGCGGCGCGGACACGCTCATCCGAGCCTCCCGAAGGTCGGCTCGACCCGCGGCTGCATGCGGCTGGTGCCGCGCGCCGGGGTGCCGGCCTGGATCGCCGCGGCCACCGCGCTGGCGCTGGCCTCGCGCGCGGCCTGCAGGTCCTCGGCGCTGTCCACGGTCTGCTTGACCGTCGGCGCCGCGTCGCTGCGCACCTTCGCCACCTGGCGCTCGGCACGGTCGAGTTCGTAGGACACGCGCAGCAGCAGGCCCATCGCCACGCAGGTCATCAGCACACTGGAACCGCCGGCGGAGATCAGCGGCAGGGTCAGGCCCTTGGTCGGCAGGATGCCCAGGTTGACGCCGACCGAGACGAAGCTCTGCAGGCTGATCCACAGGCCGATGCCGAAGGCGATGTAGCCGGAGAAGTGGCGCTTCATTTCCACGCAGCGCATGCCCAGCCAGAACGCGCGCCCGACCAGCAGCGCGTACAGCGCGATGATCAGGCACACGCCGGTGAAGCCCAGTTCCTCGGCGATCACCGAGAAGATGAAGTCGGTATGCGCTTCGGGCAGGTAGTTGAGCTTCTGCACCGAGCCGCCCAGGCCGACCCCGAACAGTTCGCCGCGGCCCACCGCCATCAGCGCGTTGGACAGCTGGTAGCCGGAGCCGAGCTGGTCGGCCCACGGGTCCAGGAACGAGGTGATGCGGCGCAGGCGGTAGGGTTCCAGGATCGCGATGAAGGCGAACACCGGCAGCCCGATCACGATCGGCATCGACATGCGCGGCAGGTTGACCCCGCCCAGCACCAGCATGCCGGCGGTGATCGCCAGCAGCAGCGTTGAGGAACCGAAGTCCGGCTGCAGCAACAGCAGGCCGACCAGCGCCACCGCCACGCCCAGCGGCTTGAGCATCGCCGGCCAGGTGGCGTTGACCTCGTCGCGGAAGCGCACCAGGTAGCTGGACAGCCACACGATGTACAGCACCTTCACCGCTTCCACGGTCTGGAAGCGGGAGATGCCCAGATTGATCCAGCGCCGCGCGCCGTTGACGGTGCTGCCCAGGCCCGGCACGAACACCACCAGCAGCAGGCCGAAGCAGGCCAGCAGCAGCAGCTGGTTGTACTGCTCGATGTTCTTCAGCTCGGTGCGCATCGCCCAGATCGCCAGGCCGACGCCGCCGGCCAGGAACAGCAGGTGGCGCGTCAGGTAGTAGAACGGGCTGACCGTCAACTCGATCGAGCTGGAACCGACCATCACCACGCCGAGCGAGGCCAGCGCCACCACGGCGCCGAGCAGCCACGGGTCGTAGCGGCCGCCGATGGCCTCGAGTCGGGTTGCCTGGCGTGCGGCGTCGTTCATCAGCGCACCTTCAACGTGGCCAGGCCGACCAGCACCAGCACCACCGAGATGATCCAGAAGCGCACGATCACCCGCGGCTCGGGCCAGCCCTTCAGCTCGAAGTGGTGGTGGATCGGCGCCATGCGGAACACGCGCTTGCCGGTGAGCTTGAACGAGGCGACCTGGATCATCACCGACAGCGTCTCGATCACGAACACGCCGCCCATGATCACCAGCACCAGTTCCTGGCGCACGATCACCGCGATGGTGCCGAGCACCGCGCCCAGCGCCAGCGCGCCGATGTCGCCCATGAACACCATCGCCGGGTAGGTGTTGAACCACAGGAAGCCCAGGCCCGCGCCGGCGATCGCCGCGCAGATGATGACCAGCTCGCCGGCGCCGGGAATGGCCGGGATCTTCAGGTAGCCGGAGAACACCACGTTGCCCGAGGCGTAGGCGAACACGCCCAGCGCGCAGGCCACCAGCACCGTGGGCATGATCGCCAGCCCGTCCAGGCCGTCGGTCAGGTTGACCGCGTTGGAGAAGCCGACGATCCAGAAGTAGGCGATGGCGACGAAGCTGATCCCGGCCAGCGGCAGCGCGATCGACTTGAACATCGGGATGTAGAAGGTGATCGCGGCCGGCACGTCGGCGGTGTAGTACAGGAACAGGCCCGCGGCCAGGCCGAAGATCGACTGCAGCAGGTATTTCCAGCGCGACTTCAGCCCGTTCGGGTCGCGGCGCACGATCTTGATCCAGTCGTCGTACCAGCCGATCACGCCGAACGCCAGCATCACCGCCAGCACCAGCCACACGTAGCGGTTGCGCAGGTCGCCCCACAGCAGCACCGACAGCAGCACGGTGAGCAGGATCAGCGAGCCGCCCATGGTCGGCGTGCCGGCCTTGGAGAAGTGGGTCTGCGGGCCGTCCTTGCGGATCGGCTGGCCGCCCTTGAACTGCGCCAGCTTGCGGATCATCGCCGGGCCCAGCCACAGCGACAGGAACAGCGAGGTCAGCGCCGCGAGGATGCCGCGGAAGGTCAGGTAGCCGAACAGCCCGAACAGGCTCTCCAGCTGCTGCAGCCAACGGGACAGTTCAAGCAGCATGCGGCGCCTCCTCTCCCTGCGCCAGCAGCGCGCTCACGATCTTGTCCATGGCGCTGCCGCGGGAACCCTTGACCAGGATGGTGGCCGGGATTCGGGATTCGGGATTCGGGATTCGGAGGGGCGCAACGCCAGCGGACGCCGCACCGGTGCTCTCATGCATTTGTTCTGTTTCCTGCTCTTGATCCTGCTCTTCGCGAGTCCCGAGTCCCGAGTCCCGAGTCCCGACCGCACGCAGATCCGCGCGCAACGCGGCGATCAGCGCCGCGTGGCTGTCGAACACCCGTCCGTTCTCGCCGAACGCCTGCGCGGCGACGGCGCTGAGCGGGCCCAGCGCGTACAGCCGGGTCAGGCCGGCGTCGCGGGCGCGGCGGCCGCCGCTGGCGTGCAGCGCCTGCGCGCCGTCGCCGAGTTCGCGCATGTCGCCCAGCACCAGCCAGCGCTCGCCGCCGGCGGCGGCCAGCGCGTCGATCGCCGCGGCCAGCGAACCGGGGTTGGCGTTGTAGCTGTCGTCGATCAGCACCGCGCCGCCGGGCAGCGTGTGCGCGATCTGCCGCCCCGGCACCGGCTGCACCTGGGCCAGGCCGGCGGCGATCAGCGCCGGCGCGATGTCCAGCGCCAGCGCCAGCGACGCGGCGGCCAGCGCGTTCATCAGGTTGTGGCGGCCGGGCAGCGGCAGCGTCGTCTCGGCCTCGCCGTGCGGGGTGACCAGCACGAACTGCGAGCGGTCCGGACGCATGCGCAACTGCGTGGCAGTGACCTCGGCGCTGGCCTGCAGGCCGAAGCGCAGCACGCGCGGGGCCAGCGGCGCCGGCAGGCGCTGCTCGAACCACAGCCCGAACGCGTCGTCGGCATTGATCACCGCGGTGCCGTCGGCCGGCAGCGCGGCGTAGATCGCGCCCTTGGTCTGCGCGACGCCGAGCAGGCTGCCCATGCGCTCCAGGTGCGCCGGGGCGATGTTGTTCACCAGCGCCGCGTGCGGGGCGACGATGTCGGTCAGGTAGGCGATGTCGCCCGGCTTGCCGGCGCCCATCTCGTAGATCGCGTAGTCGGCCGCGTCCGGCGCTTCGATCACCGCCAGCGGCAGGCCGATCTCGTTGTTGCGGTTGCCGGGGTTGGCGTAGACGCTGCCGCCGTTCACCCTGCAGGCATGCTGCAGGATCGCCAGCAGCAGCGCCTTGACGCTGGTCTTGCCGTTGCTGCCGGTGATCGCGGCCACCCGCGTGGCGCGGCCGCGCTGCATGCCGGCGGCGATCCGCGCCAGCGCCAGCTGGGTATCGGCGACCAGGATCTGCGGCAGCTCGATCTGCGGCTGCAGCACGTCCACCAGCAACGCGCTGGCGCCGCGCGCGGCGGCGTCGGCGGCGAAGTCGTGGCCGTCGAAACGCTCGCCGCGCAGCGCCACGTACAGGCTGCCCGGCGCCAGCGTGCGGGTGTCGTGGGCGATCGCGTCGATCGCCACGTCGTCGCCATGCAGCTCGGCGCCGGCCCAGTGCGCGATCATCGACAGCGGCAGGCGCTTCATCGTGCGCCCTCCCCGGCCTGGGCCTGGGCGTGGGCGGCCTGCGCGGCGCGCGCCTGCAACGCCTGCGCGGCGACCTCGGTGTCGTCGAACGGATGCTGGATGCCGGCGATCTCCTGGTAGGGCTCGTGGCCCTTGCCGGCGATCAGCACGATGTCCTCGGGGCCGGCTTCGGCCACGGCCTGGGCGATGGCCTGGGCGCGGTCGCGCTGCACGCGCACCGCCTGCAGGTCGGTGAACCCGGCCAGGATGTCGGCGACGATGCGGTCGCCGTCCTCGCCGCGCGGATTGTCGTCGGTGACGATCACCGCATCGGCCAGGCGCTGCGCGATCGCCGCCATCTGCGGGCGCTTGCCGGTGTCGCGCTCGCCGCCGCAGCCGAACACGCACAGCAGGCGGCCGTGGGCGTGGCCACGCAGGCTGTCCAGCGCCTGCTCCAGCGCGTCCGGGGTGTGCGCGTAGTCGACCACCAGCAGCGGTTGCGCCTCGGTGCCGCCGAGACGGTTCATGCGCCCGCGGATCGGCTGCAGCTGCGACAGCGTGGCGGCGATGCGCGCCGGCGCCACGTCCAGCGCATGCAACGCGCCGGCCACCGCCAGCAGGTTGTCCACGTTGAAACGGCCGAGCAGCGCCGACTGCACCGGATGGCGCGCGTCGCCGAGCAGCAGGTCGAAGCCGATGCCGCGCGCGTCCAGGCGCAAGGCCTCGGCGCGCAGCGTGGCGCCGGCCTGGCCGCGCGAGCTGACCCCGATGCGGCGCAGCGCCGGGTCCAGCGTCGCCAGCAGCTCGCGGCCGAACGCGTCGTCGAGGTTGACCACCGCCGCCTTCAGTCCCGGCGTGGCGAACAGGCGCGCCTTGGCCGCGCCGTAGCCGGCCATGTCGCCGTGGTAGTCCAGATGGTCGCGGGTGAGATTGGTGAACACCGCCACGTCGAAGTGCACCGCATCGACGCGGCCCTGGTCCAGCGCATGCGAACTCACTTCCATCGCCACCGCCTGCGCGCCGGCATCGCGCAACTGCGCCAGCAGCGCATGCGTCTGCAGCACCAGCGGGGTGGTGAAACCGGTCGGCACCACGTCGCCGTACAGGCCGACGCCGAGCGTGCCGATGCTGCCGCTGCGCGTGCCCAGGCTCTGCCAGGCCTGCGCCAGCAGCTGCACGGTGGAGGTCTTGCCGTTGGTGCCGGTGACTCCGACCATGGTCATCGTCTGCGACGGATGGCCATGGAACTGGTCGGCCATCGCGCCCATGCGCGCGCGCAGGCCCGGCACCGCGATCGCGTCGGCCGGGGCCGGCAGGTCGGCCGGCGCCGGCGGTTCGAACAGGATCGCCGCGGCGCCGTTGGCGCGCGCCTGCGCGACGAAGCCCAGCCCGTGCGCGCCGAACCCGGCGATCGCCACGAACGCGTCGCCGGCGCGCACCGCGCGGCTGTCCATGACCAGCCCGGACACCTGCACGTCGCGCGCCAGCGCCACGCCCGGCAGCAACTGCGACAGCGGCAGCGCGCGGCTCACTGGCGGGTCTCCTGCAGCGGCACCGGCTGCGCAGCCGGCGGCGGCGCGATCGCGCGCGCGACGGGCAGCGCGGCCTCCACCTCGGCGGCGGCGTCGGGCACCACGGCCGGATCCGGCTCCACCGCCACCGGCGGCGGCGCATGCCCGCTCTTGCCGGCGGCCTGCGCCGCCAGCCAGGCCTGGATGTCGTCCGGCGGCACGTCCATCAGGCGCAGCGCGCCTTCCATCACGTTGTGGAACACCGGCGCCGAGACCAGGCCGCCGTAGTACTTGGCGCCCTGCGGATCGTTGATCACGATGACCGTGGCGAAGCGCGGATTGGTCGCCGGCACCAGGCCGGCGAACAGCGCGTTGTAGTGCCCGCGGATATAGCCGCCCGGACCGTTCAGGCGCGCGGTGCCGGTCTTGCCGGCGACGTGGTAGCCGAGGATCGCCGCGCCCTTGGCGCCGCCCTGGGTCACCACGGTCTCCATCATCGACACCACTTCCTTGGCGATCGCCGGGCTCAGCACTTCCTTGGTTTCCTCGTGCTGGCCCTTGACGAAGGTCGGCGTGACCAGCTTGCCGCCGTTGCCGAGCGCGCAGTACGCGCGCGCGATCTGCAGCGGCGTCACCGACAGGCCGTAGCCGTAGGACATGGTGGTCTTGGACGAGCCGCTCCAGCGTCCCGGCGACGGCAGCACGCCGGCCGACTCGCCGGGGAAGCCGCTGTGCGGGGCGCTGCCGTAGCCGTAGCTGTGGATCTGGTCGTAGAAGGCCTGGTCCGGCAGCTTGGCCGCGATCTTGGCCGCGCCGATGTTGGAGCTGCGGGTGATCACCCCGGTCACGGTCAGCACGCCATTGTTGCGCGGCACGTCCTTGATGGTGAAGCGGCCGATCGCCATGTAGCCCGGGTTGGTGTCGATCAGCGTGTCCTTGGTCACCACGCCGGCCTTGAGCGCGGTGGAGATGGTCAACGGCTTCATCGTCGAACCCGGCTCGACCAGGTCGGTGACCGCGCGGTTGCGGCGCGCATCGGAGTTGACCCCGGTGACCGAGTTCGGGTTGTAGGTCGGCAGGTTGACCATGGCCATGATCTCGCCGGTGGCCACGTCCATCACCACGATCGACCCGCCGGCGGCGTTGTTCTCCACCAGCGCGTTGCGCAGCTCCTTGTAGGCCAGGAACTGGATGCGGCGGTCGATGCTGAGGGTCAGGTCCTTGCCCGGCTCGGCCGGCTTGACCAGGTCGATGCTCTCCACGATCGCGCCCTTGCGGTCGCGGATCACGCGCTTGGAGCCGGGCTTGCCGCGCAGCCATTCGTCGAAGGCCAGCTCCAGCCCTTCCTGGCCGCGGTCGTCGATGTTGGTGAAGCCGAGCACGTGCGCCATCGCTTCGCCCTGCGGGTAGAAGCGGCGGAACTCGCGCTGCGAGAACACGCCCGGGATGCCCAGCGCGACCACCGCATGCGCCTTGTCCGGATTGATCCGGCGCTTGAGGTACATGAACTCCTTGTCCGCCTTCTGCGACAGCTTGGCGGTCAGTTCGTCGCTCGGCAGTTCCAGCGCCTGCGCCAGCTGCGGAATGCGGTCGGGATTGCGCAGCAGCTCCTGCGGATTGACCCAGATCGACTCCACCGGCGTGGACACCGCCAGCGGCTCGCCGTTGCGGTCGGTGATCATGCCGCGCGAGGTCGCGATCGGCAGTTCGCGCAGGTAGCGCGCCTCGCCCTGGCGCTGGTAGAAGTCGCTGTTGATCAGCTGCACGTAGGCGGCGCGGCCGATCAGGGTGACCGAGCACAGGCTCAGCGCCGCGCCGACCAGCACCAGCCGGCCACGGAGATTGAAGTTGCTGCGCGGGCGGTTGCGGCCGGTCTTGCTCATGGCCGCACCACCACGATGTCGCCGGTTTCCGGGAACTTCATGCCCAGCCGCTCGCGCGCGACCTGGTCGACGCGGTTGCTTTCCGCCCAGGTCGCCTGCTCCAGCTGCAGCCGGCCGAATTCGATGTTCAGCTCGTCGCGGTTGTGCTCCAGCCGCGACAGCTCGACGAACAGCTGGCGATGGCGATGGCGCATGTACACCACGCCGATCGCCGAGGCGACGGTGCAGGCGAGCAGGACGATGAGCAGCAACCGGCTCATTGGGCATCTCCTGCCGGAGACGCCGGGATTGGGGATTCGGGATTGGGGATTGGAGACGAGCGCTTGCCCAATCCCGAATCCCCAATCCCCAATCCCAGCTTCTCGGCCACCCGAAGCACCGCGCTGCGCGCGCGCGGATTGAGCGCCAGCTCGGCGCTGTCGGCCTTGATCGCGCCGCCGTGCAGTTGCAGGGTCGGCACGAACGGCTGCGCCTCGGGCAGGCGGCGGTTGCTCGGCGGGGCCTTGGCGTGGCGGTTCATGAACTGCTTGACGATGCGGTCTTCCAGCGAATGGAAGCTGATCACCGCCAGCCGGCCGCCCGGCTTGAGCTTGGCCAGCGCCGCGTCCAGCCCGGCTTCGAGGTCGGCCAGCTCGCGATTGATGTGGATGCGGATCGCCTGGAAGCTGCGCGTGGCCGGATGGGTCTTGCTGTCGCCGCGCGGCATCACGCTGGCGATCAGCTCGGCCAGCTGCGCGGTGCGGGTCAGCGGCTGCTCGGCGCGGCGCGCCACGATCGCGCGGGCGATGCGCCGGCTCTGGCGTTCGTCGCCGTAGGTCCACAGCACGTCGGCGATGTCGCGCTCGCTGGCGTGCGCCAGCCACTGCGCGGCGCTCTCGCCGGCCTCCGGGTCCATGCGCATGTCCAGCGGGCCGTCCTTGCCGAACGAGAAACCGCGCTCGGCCACGTCCAGCTGCGGCGAGGACACGCCCAGGTCGAACAGCACCCCGTCCAGGCCGGCGGCGGCGTCCCACTGCCCCAGTTCGGCGAAGCTGCCGCGGCGGATGGACACGCGCGCGTCGCCGCCGAACGCATGTTCGGCTTCGGCGATCGCCTCGGGATCCTTGTCCATCAACAGCAGCCGGCCTCCCGGGCCGAGTTTGTGCAGCACCCCGCGCGCGTGTCCGCCACGCCCGAACGTGCCATCCAGATAGATTCCGTCTTCGATCACCTGCAGCCCGTCCATGACCTGCGCGAACAACACCGGCACATGCGCCGCCGGCGGTTGCGACACCGGAAGGTGACCGGCCTGCGCCTGTCCGCGCATCCGGACACCCCGGCTCACAACTTCAGATCGAGCAATCCATCGCCCAGATCCTCGTCAGACAACGTCTGCTGGATCAGTGCGCGATGAGCCTGCTCGCTCCACAGTTCGAACTTGTCGCCCATGCCCAACAGCACGGCGCGCTTTTCAATGCCCACCGCGGCGCGATGGCTCGGCGGAATGGTGATGCGGCTGTTGGCGTCCAGCTCCAGCGCGGCCGAGGAACCAACCAGCTTCTGCTGCAGCACCCGCACCACGCGCTGGGTGTTGGGCTTGGCCATGACGTCGTCACGGACCCGCTCCCACTCCTTCTCCGCGTACAGCCACAGGCATCCGGCCTCGAACGGGTTGTAGGTCAGCACCAGCCGATTGCCGCTCGCACGCGCGACGAGGTCGCGGTACGCGGTGGGAACCGCCATACGCCCCTTGTCGTCCACTGTGATTGCGGTCTCGCCCTGAAACACGACGCCTACACCTTTCCAAATCCGCCTGGGCGGTCATTGAACCACGAAAAACCACAAAAAACCCGGTTTTCCCTCAGGTGCCCACCTTAGCAGCGCGCGAAAGGTTGTCAACAACTTTGCGAGCGATAAATCGCTAGCCACATCAATGGCTTGCGCCATTCTTTAGAGACTTGTTCAAAGCTTATCCACAAGTTGCTGTTTCGTCTCATATTTTGAGATTGAGCGGAAATTCAGCCCTGTGCACAAGCCGTTAAGACGGCGGCCAGTTGCCGCCTCCGCCGCCGGCCGGCTCGCATGCCACTGCGCAAAACCGCACAATTCCGGCCCATGTGCCTGGTCGCCCTCGCCCTCCAATCGCACCCGCGCTGGCGCCTGCTGCTGGTCGGCAACCGCGACGAATTCCACGCCCGCCCGACCGCGCCGCTGCAGCGCTGGCCGGCCCCGGCGCAGCGCGTGCTGGCCGGGCGCGACCTGCGTTCCGGCGGCAGCTGGGTGGGCCTGGACGACGCCGGCCGCTGCACCGTGGTCACCAACGTGCGCGACCCGCTGGCGTCGATGTCCGGCGCCTCGCGCGGCGCCCTGGTCGCCGACTACCTGGCCGGCGCCGCGCCGGCGGCCGCCTTCGCCGAGGCCCTGGCGCTGCGCGCCGACGCCTACCCGCCGTTCAACCTGCTGCTGGCCGACGCCGACGGTGCCGAGTACCTGGGCAACCACCCGCCCGCCCGGCAGCGCCTGGCGCCCGGCATCCACGGCATGTCCAACGGCACGCTGGACGCGCCCTGGCCGAAGACCGTGCGCCTGTGCGCGGCCGTGGCCGACTGGATCGCCGCCGGCGACGACGACCTGGCCCCGCTGTGGCGGGCGCTGGCCGACGAAACCATCGCCGACGACGCGCGGCTGCCCGACACCGGCGTGGGCCTGGCGCTGGAGCGGCGCCTGTCGCCGGCCTTCATCCGCGGCCACGACTACGGCACCCGCGCCAGCACCATCGTCGCGGTGGACGGCGACGGCCGCGGCTGGATCCATGAGCGCCGCTTCGGCGCCGATGGCGTGTTCCTGGGGGAGACGCGGCTGGAGGGGCTCGGGACCGGGGACTCGGGACTCGGGACCCGGTAAGAGCGACAGCAAAAGCGAGACGCGGCGCTTCCATCTGCTGCAGATCTCCGGTCGAGGCTCGCAGCACGGATGCCACACATGCGCGCTGCGCAAGCCGGCAAGGCGCCGAATCTGGGGAAGCAGCGCCCACTGCCGGATCGGCCCTGCAGTCGGGACTGAAGTCCCTCCCACAACAGCCGAGCCCGCGTGGCAGCCACGTCGACAGGAAGGACCACAGCGACAGCACGCGCGCCACCTATGGACAGAGCCATCTGCGCAGAGCGCGCCATGCATCTGGAGCAAAGCCCCCTTTAGTAAAGGGGGCGCGGCGAAGCCGCGGGGATTTGGGGGGCAAAGAGCCCGGGGCCCAAACTTTTGCTACGCAAAAGTTTGGGGCTTTTTTAGCGCGACGCGCGAAAAAAGCGGCGGAGCCGGCCGATAAGCCGGGTTCTGTCGTGGACAGTCATTCTTCTAGGCGCCGCGTCACCGCGGCGCTCGAGCAACCTACCCGGACCCGACGCGGGCAGCGCCATGAGGTCCCTATTTGGTCTTGCTCCAGGTGGGGTTTGCCGTACCGGTCCGTTACCGGACTCGCGGTGCGCTCTTACCGCACCATTTCACCCTTACCGGCCTGCTTGCGCAGGCTTAGGCGGTATCTTTCTGTTGCACTTTCCGTCGGCTCGCGCCGCCCAGGCGTTACCTGGCACCTTGCCCTATGGAGCCCGGACTTTCCTCGGCACCGCGTTGCACCGAAATGCACCACGATGACGCGACTGTCTGGCCGACTCCGCCGCGCGCATTGTCGCACGTGCGGGGAAACATTGTTCCCTGCCCATCCGGCACGCCGACGAACCGCGCGGCTGCCCGCCGCCTCACCCCCCGTACAACGCCTTGCGCGGCGCGCCGGTGATCTCCGCGGCCAGCTTGGCGGCGGTGGACGGCGGCAGGTGCGCGCTGAGCGCGGCGTAGACGCGGCGGCCTTCGGCCAGCTGCGCATCGGCGTCGTCGCCGGCGCCCTGCACGATCAGCACGAACTCGCCCTTGCGCTGGTTGTCGTCGGCCTCCACTCGCGCCTGCAGTTCGGCCAGGCTGCCGTCGAGCACGGTCTCGAACAGCTTGGTCAGCTCGCGCGCCAGCACCGCCGGGCGCGCGTCGCCGAAGGCGGCGCGACAGTCGGCCAGGGACTCGACGATGCGATGCGAGGACTCATAGAACACCAGGGTGCGCGGCTCGCCGGCCAGCCGCGCCAGGCGCTCGCGGCGCGCGGAGGCCTTGGCCGGCAGGAAGCCCTCGAAGGTGAAACGGTCGCTGGGCAGGCCGGCCACGCTGAGCGCGGCGATCGCCGCGCAGGCGCCGGGCACCGGGCTGACCCGCACCCCGGCCTCGCGCGCCGCGCGCACCAGCCGGTAGCCCGGGTCGCTGACCAGCGGGGTGCCGGCGTCGCTGACCAGGGCCAGCGAGTCGCCGCCGAGCAGGCGCGCGACGATGCGCTGCGCCAGCGCCTCCTCGTTGTGCTCGTGCAGCGCCAGCAGCGGCTTGTCGATGCCGAAGTGCGACAGCAGCTGGCCGCTGCGGCGGGTGTCCTCGGCGCAGATCGCGGCGACCGCGCGCAGCACCTCCTGCGCGCGCGGCGTCAGGTCGGCGAGATTGCCGATCGGCGTGGCGACGACATGCAGGGTTCCGGGCTGGGCGCTCATCTACGGCTTTCCATGGTCAAGGGTAGAATCGTAGCGGTTTTCCCCGGCGCGCCCCGGCGTGCCCTGCCGAATGGACCAGAAATGAACAAGCGATTCGCAAGGATTTCCGCCCTGTCGCTGCTGGCGCTGCTGTTCGCCGGCTGCGCCACCACCAGCGTGACGCAGAGCGCGTCGTCGCCGGCCCAGTCCGCGGCGCTGGCGCTGCTGGACCAGGGCAAGCCGCGGGAAGCGGCGGCGCAGCTCGAGGCCCAGGCCGCCAGCGCCACCGGCAGCGAGCGCAACCAGTTGCTGGCCGATGCCGCCTTCGCCTGGTACGAGGGCGGCGACGTCGCCCGCGCGCGCAGCCTGGTCGCGCAGGTGCAGCCGCGCCAGCTGTCGGGCCTGAGCAAGGTGCGGCTGGCCCTGGTCAACGCCGAGCTGGCCCTGGCCGACCGCCAGCCGGCGCAGGCGCTGCAGGCGCTGGGCAGCGATCCGCAGGCGGTGCCGCAGAACCTGCGCGCGCGCTGGCACCTGGCCCGCGCGCAGGCGCTGGAAGGCACCGGCGACGCCACCGCGGCGCTGGACGAACGCGCCCGCGCCGACATCGGCCTGACCGGCCAGGCGCGCACCGACAACCAGCGCGCCATCGTGCGCCAGCTGGCGGCCTTGAACGACGCCACGCTGCAGGCCCGCGCCGCCGCGCTGCCGGCCGGCGATCCGCTGTACAACTTCGCCGGGCGCGCGCTGATCAGCCGCGGCCTGGCGCTGCCGCGGCCGTTCGACCGCGGCGAGCAATGGGGCTTCGACACCAGCAAGCGGCCGCCGGCCGAGCGCGACGGCTACCGCCCGCCGGCCAAGCTGGCGGTGCTGCTGCCGCTGAGCGGCAATCTGGCCACCGCCGCCGCACCGGTGCGCGACGGCCTGCTCGCCGGCTACTACGGCGAGACCCGGCGCCGCCCGGAGATCAACTTCATCGACACCACCGGCACCGCGGCCGGGGCGCTGGCCGCCTACCAGAAGGCGATCGACGGCGGCGCCGACTTCGTGGTCGGCCCGCTCGGCCGCGACGAGGTCACTGCGCTGTTCGCGCGCGACGCGCTGCCGGTGCCGCTGCTGGCGCTGAACCGCGGCACCGGCGCCCCGCCCGCCGGCAGCGCCGGCTTCTCGCTGGCGCCGGAAGACGACGGCATCGCCGCCGCCGAGTACCTGCTGGCGCACGAGCGCCGCAACGCGCTGGTGATCGGCAGCAACGACGACAATGGCCGCCGTGCGGTGGCCGCGTTCCGCGAGCGCTTCAGCGAGCGCGGCGGCAAGGTCGCGGCCAGCGTCAGCGTGGCCGAGGTACCCGGCGATGTCGGCGCGCAGCTGCGCAACGCCGGCGCCGCCGACGCGGTGTTCCTGGCGGTGAAGGGCGGCACCGCGCGCGCGCTGGCGCCGCAGCTGGCGCTGGCCGGTTTCGCCGGCAAGAGCCGGGTGGCGACCTCGCAGCTGGTGCTGGGCACCGGCAAGCCGGAGGACGACCTGGTGCTGGACGGCATCGCCTACCCGAGCGAACTGTGGAACGTGCGCGGCGTCGGCGGCCTGCCGGCGGCGACCAGCGTGGCCGAGACGCTGCCGACCGCGCGCGGCCCGGCCGGGCGCCTGTTCGCGTTCGGCTACGACGCCTGGCAGATCAGCGCCTACCTGGAGAAGCTGGCCACCGGCGCCGAGGCCAACCTGCGCGGCGCCACCGGCGTGCTGCACCTGGACGGCTTCGGCAACATCCTGCGCACCCCGGCCTGGTCCACCTTCAGCGGCGGGCGCGCGACGCCGCTGCCCGATGGGCGTTGACCGCCAGCAACGCGGCAACGACGTGGAAGCGGCGGCGCGCGCCGAACTGGAGCGCGCCGGCCTGCAGTTGATCGCCGCCAACGTGCGCTACCGCGGCGGCGAACTGGACCTGGTGATGCAGCAGGCGCAGTGCCTGGTGTTCGTCGAGGTGCGCTACCGGCGCACCGCCGCGTTCGGCGGCGGCGCCGCCTCGGTCGACCTGCGCAAGCGCCGCCGGCTGCTGCTGGCCGCGCAGTTGTTCCTGGCCGCGCATCCGCACTACGCGAACTGGCCATGCCGCTTCGACGTGGTCGAGGCCGAGGGCGAACCGCCGCGGCTGACCTGGCTGCGCGACGCGTTTCGCGCCGACGACTGCTGACGTGCCCAGCATCTTCACCCACGCCGCGGTGCCGCTGGCGCTGTGGGCCGCCGCCGAGCGCGGGCGCATTTCCGCGCGCCTGCTCGGCGCCGGCATCGTCGCGGCGATGCTGCCGGACCTGGACGTTGTCGCGTTCGCCCTGCACATTCCCTACGCCGATGCGTTCGGCCATCGCGGCGCCAGCCATTCGCTGCTGTTCGCCGCCGTGCTGGGCGCGATCGGTGCGGCCCTGTCTCGGCCGTTGCGCGCGCGCCCGCTGCAGGCGGCGACCTGGATGTTCGTCTGCACCGCCTCGCATCCGCTGCTCGATGCGCTGACCTCCGGCGGCCTCGGCGTCGCCCTGGCCTGGCCGTGGAGCGAGCAGCGCTGGTTCGCGCCGTGGCGGCCGATCCGGGTGTCGCCGTTCGCCAACGGCTTCTTCGGCGCGCGCGGCGTCGCCACGCTGCTATCCGAACTGCGCTGGGTGTGGCTGCCGCTGGCGGCGGCGGTCGTCACCTGGAAACTGCTGCAACCGCCGCCCTCTCCCGCTTCGCGATCGCTGCCATGACCACGCCGCTGCCCGCTTCCCTGGCCCAGACCCTCGCCGACCTGCTCGGCGCCGACGGCTGGCGCACCGACGACGCCAGCCGGCGCAGCTACGGCGAGGACGATTCGCGGCGCTGGGCGCTGGCCGACGCGGTGGCGCTGCCGCAGACCCGCGAGCAGGTGCAGGCGATCGTGCGCGCCTGCCGCGCGCACCGCGTGCCGATCGTCGCGCGCGGCGCCGGCACCGGCACCGCCGGCGCCGCGGTGCCGTTCGACGGCGGCGTGGTGCTGTCGTTCGCGCGCATGAACCGCATCGTGCAGCTGCGCCCGCAGGACCGCTGCGCGGTGGTCGAGCCGGGCGTGCTCAACGGCGAGCTGCAGCAGGCGCTGGCGCCGCACGGCCTGTTCTGGCCGCCGGACCCGTCCAGCGCCGAGATCTGCAGCGTCGGCGGCAACCTGTCGACCAATGCCGGCGGCCCGCGCGCGGTGAAGTACGGCGCCACCCGCGACAACGTGCTCGGCGTGGTCGCGGTGACCGGCGCCGGCGAGCTGATCCGCTGCGGCGGCGCCTACACCAAGGACGCCACCGGCTACGACCTGAGCCACCTGCTGGTCGGCAGCGAAGGCACCCTGGCGCTGATCGTGGAGGCCACGCTGAAGCTGACCCCGCGGCCGCTGGCGCAGGCCGGGCTGCGCGCGTTCTACCGCGATGCCGGCAGCGCCGCGGCGGCGGTGTCGCGGCTGATGGCGCAACCGACCACGCCGGCGATGCTGGAATTCATGGACCGCAGCGCGATCGCGCTGCTGCGCCGCAACGGCAGCGACGTACCCGAGGCCGGCGCGATGCTGCTGATCGAGGCCGACGGCGACCACGACACCCTGCCCTACGCGCTGCAGGCATTGGGCGCGGCGGCCGAGGGCGACGGCCTGCTGTCGCTGGACGTGGCCACCGACGGCGCCGCGCGCGACCGGCTGTGGGCCGCGCGGCGCGCGCTGTCGCCGGCGCTGCGCACGATCAAGCCGGGCAAGATCAACGAGGACGTGGTGGTGCCGGTGTCGCGCATTCCCGAGCTGGTCGCCGGAGTCGAGGCGCTGGCGGCGGAATTCGACCTGCCGATCGTCGCCTTCGGCCATGCCGGCAACGGCAACCTGCACGTCAACATCATGTACGCGCCCGACGACGCCTCAGAGACCGCGCGTGCGCATGCCGCGCTGCCGCGCCTGTTCGCGCTGGTGCTGGCGCTGGAAGGCACGCTGTCGGGCGAGCACGGCATCGGCGTGGCCAAGCGCGACTACATGGCGCAGGCCTTCGACGCGGCCACGCTGGACGCGATGCGCGCGGTGAAGCGCGCGCTGGACCCGGACGGCATCTTAAATCCGGGCAAGGTGTTGCCGGACGAGTAGCGGGACTGGGGCCGTAAAAATGCAGCTTGCGCGTTCAAGGAAGATTCGCGCCCGATAATTTGGACGTCTGATCAGCGCCGCTGAAATCCCTTGGTTTTGCGCTACGTCAAGCGATCGACTGCCTTTTCGGCTTTGCCGTTGCTGTTGCTGTTGCTGTTGCTGTTGCTGTTGCTCGTGACTTTGGATTGGCTTCTGACTTACCGGACCCCTTCCGCCGCGACCGCGAACCTGGAGCGCGCAGCGCGGAAGGCGCGAGGACGGGTGTGCTTTCTTTTGGTTACTTTTCTTTGCACAAGCAAAGAAAAGTGACTCGCGCCCGCAGGGCGTGAAATGCTTTCAACAATGCACTGCGTGCCAGCCAAGCAGGATCAAACGCTGAAACGTATTTCCCTGATCTTGAGCCGTCCAGTCGTGACAGCCCTCTCCACGCACCTGTCGCGACGAACGCCTTGTCCGCCGCATCCGGAAATCAATGAAGTTCGGGATTGTTCTGCACCCCGACGAAGCGCAGCCCCACGCCCGGTTCGGTGGCGATGTAGCGCGGCGCCACCGCGCTGTCGCCGAGTTTCTGCCGCAACTTGCCGACCAGGATGCGCAGGTAGTGGGTGTCCTCCTGGTGGGTCGGCCCCCACACTTCGCGCAGCAGTTGCGGCTGGGTGAGCACGCGTCCGCTGTGGCGCAGCAGCAGGGCCAGCAGCGCGTATTCCTTGCGGCTCAGCGGCAGCGGCTCGCCGTCCAGGCGCACCTCGCGCAGGCCGAGGTGGATGTGCAGGTGGCCGTCGTCGAACACCGGCTCGGCTTCGCCGGCGGCCGGCTGCATGCGCAGCAGCACGCGGATGCGCGCCATCAGTTCCTGCACGCCGAACGGCTTGGTCACGTAGTCGTTGGCGCCGGCGTCCAGCGCCTGCACCTTCTCCGCCTCGCCGGCGCGCACGGTGAGCATGATCACCGGCACCGTGGACCACTGCCGCAATTCGCGCAGCACGCTGTGCCCGTCCTGGTCGGGCAGGCCCACGTCCAGCACCACCAGTTCGGCGCCGTGCGCGGCCAGTTGCGCCAGGCCGTCGCCGCCGCTGGCCGCCTGCAGCACGCGGTAGCCCTGCGCGCGCAGGCTGATGTCCAGGAAACGCCGGATCTGCGGCTCGTCGTCGATGACCAGCACGCGCGGCGGCGGAATCGGATCGGCGTGGGACTCAGTCGGCATCGGGGCGGGGTGGCGGGGCGGCGGGTTCGATCAACGGCAGGGTAATGCGGATCGTGGTGCCGCGGCCATCGGCGCCGGGCAGCGCCTCGACGCTGCCGCCGTGCGCGCCGATCATGCCCTGGCAGATGGTCAGGCCCAGGCCGGTACCGTGGCGGCCGCGGTCGCCGCGCTCGACGCTGTAGAACATGTCGAAGATGCGTGCGCGCTCGTCCTCGGGAATGCCCGGGCCGCGGTCGCCGATGTCGATGCGCAGGCGCCCGTCGACCATCGCCGCGGCGACCCGGATCGCCTCGCCCTCCGGCGAAAATTTCGCCGCGTTCTCCAGCACGTTGAAGATCGCCTGTTCGACCAGCGCCGGATGCACCCACAGCGTCGGCAGTTCCGCAGCCAGGGCGATGTCCAGGCGCACCTGCGGCTGGTAGCGCTGCAGCCGCCGCGCAGCCGAGCCGATCAGTTCGTCCACGTCGATCCAGTCGCGGTTCAAGGTCAGCCCGGTGTGGCCGAGCCGGGTCATGTCGAGCAGGTTCTGGATGTAGCGGTCCAGGCGCTCGCCTTCCAGCTGGATCGTCTCCAGCAGGCTGCGGCGGTCGTCGGCGTCCATCGCCTGGCCGTAGCTGGCCAGGCTGCTGGCCGCGCCGATCATCGCCGCCAGCGGCGAGCGCAGGTCGTGCGAGACCGACGACAGCAGCGCCGAGCGCAGGCGTTCGGTCTCGCCGCTGACCCGCGCGCTCTCCAGGTCGGCGACCAGCCGCGTGCGCAGCGCGGCCTGGCCGATGTCCTCGACCATGGCCTCGGCCAGGCGCTGCTGCTCCAGCCCGGGGCGCTGCACGCCGGCGGCGAACTTCAGCCCGACCACGCCAATCGCGCCGCGCTCGTGGCGCACCGGCAGGAACCACCAGCTGGCGCCGGCCAGGGTGTCGGTGAAGCGGCCGGTGGCCTGGCCGTGGCGCTGCGCCCAGTCGGCGGCGCTGCGGTCCACCGCCGCCATCGACGGCGCGTAGTCGTGCGCGCCATCCTGCGCGGCGGCGTGCGCCGCCTCCAGCGGCTGCAGCCGCACCCAGGCCTCGGCCTCGAGCGTGGCGGCCAGCGCGCGGCGCCCGGCCTCCAGCACCTGGCCCAGGTCGGCGGCGCTGGTCAGTTCGCGGCCCAGCCGCTGCAGCGCGGTGGTCTGCGCGTTGGCCGCGCGCAGCGCCAGCACCTGCATGCGCAGGCGCGAGGCCAGGCGCCCGGCGACCAGCGCGGCGACCAGGAACAGCAGCACCGTGACCACGCCCTGGCGCGCGCCGATGTGCAGGGTGTAGCGCGGTTCGATGAAGAAGAAATTGTAGGCGAAGAAGCTCAGCAATGCCGACAGCACCGCCGCGGCCATGCGCGTCTTCGCCGCGACCATCACCACCGCGACGATGAACACCATCGACAGGTCGTCGATGCCGACCCAGCGTTCGGCGATCCAGCCCACCGCCACCGCCAGCAGCGAGGCCACCGTGGCGAACACCAGGTCGTCGCGCGACAGCCAGTGGCCGGGACGGCGCCAGCGCCGCCGCGCGCGTGCGCGCGCCTCCGGCGAGCTGATGATGACCAGTTCGTAGTGCGCGCCGCGCTGCAGCAGCTGCTGGGTGAGCGTGCGGTTGATCATCCGCGCCAGCGGCCGTTCGCGGGTGCGGCCGAGCAGCAGCGTGGACACGCCGTTGTGCGCGGCATGGTCGAGCAGCGCGTCGGCCACGCTGGCGCCGTGCAGCAGCGCGGCGTCGCCGCCGAGCCGCCGCGCCAGCGCGAAGGCGCGATCGACCTCCAGTTGCCAGGCCTCGTCGGGCTGCGCCTGGGTCTGCACGGTGACCACGCTCCACGGCGCGCCGCGGCGTTCGGCCACGCGCCGCGCCACCCGCACCAGGTAGTCGGACTGGCCGCGCCCGTCGATCGCCACCAGCACCCGCCGCCGCAGGGCCACGCCGGTGCGGCCCTGCGCAGCCTGCACGTCGCGCAGGTCGTTGTCGACGCGGTCGGCCGCGGTCTGCATCGCCAGTTCGCGCAGCGCGGCCAGGTTCGACGGCGAGAAGAACGCCTGCAGCGCCTGTCCGGCCTGCTCGGGCAGATAGACCTTGCCCTGCTGCAGGCGTTCGATCAGCTCGCGCGGCGGCAGGTCGACCAGCACGATGTCGCGCAGCCGGTCGAAGATCGCATCGGGCACGGTCTCGCCGACGCGGATGCCGGTGATGCGGTGTACGACGTCGTTGAGGCTTTCCAGGTGCTGAATGTTGACCGTGCTGTAGACGTCGATGCCGGCGTCGAGCAGTTCCTGCACGTCCTGCCAGCGCCGCTCGTGGCGGCTGCCGGGCGCGTTGCGGTGGGCCAGTTCGTCGACCAGCACCAGCGGCGGGCGCCGCGCCAGCAGCGCGTCCAGGTCCATCTCCTCGAGCGTGCGGCCGCGGTACTCCACGCGCCGCCGCGGCTGCACGGTCAGCCCGTCCAGCAGGGCCGCGGTCTCGGCGCGGCCATGGGTCTCGACCACCCCGACCACCACCTCGCTGCCCTGCTGCTGCAGCTGGCGCGCGCGCGACAGCATCGCGTAGGTCTTGCCGACCCCCGGCGCCGCGCCCAGGAACACGGTCAGGCGCCCGCCGCGTTCGCGCTGGAGCGCGCCGATCAGGGCGTCGGCCTGTTGGGTGCGGGGATCGGACATTCGAGAGCCGGGAGTGGGGATTCGTGAGTCGGGATTCGCAGAGCCTACAGCCTTGGGCCGCCGGCACTACGGCTTTTGTGTTTCCCCATTCCCGATTCCCGTCTCCCCATTCCCGGCTTCATCCAACGCCATGTTCAGCGCCAACACATTCACCCGTGGCTGGCCGAGCACGCCGAACTGGCGCGGCTGCGCCTGCGCGGCGACCAGCGCGGCGACGGTGGCGGCCGGCAGCGCGCGCGCCTCGGCCACGCGCGCCACCTGCTGCTGCGCGGCGGCCACGCTGATGTCCGGATCCAGGCCGCTGCCGGACTGGGTCAGCAGGTCGTCCGGCACCTGCGCCGGGGCGACGCCGTCGCGTGCGGCCAGCGCCGCGCGCGCGTCGGCGATGCGCTGTTGCAGCTCGGGATTGCTGCGCGCCTGGTTGCTGCCGGCCGCGGCCATCGGGTCGAACTTGGCCGCCGACGGACGCGGCTGGAAATAGCCGGGCGCGGCGAACGGCTGCGCGACCAGCGCCGAGCCGCGCACGCGGCCATCGCGCTCGAGCAGGCTGCCGTTGGCCTGCGCCGGGAACAGCGCGCCGGCGACCACGGTAGACAGCAGCGAATACAGTGCGGCGGCGCCCAGCACCAGCAGCGGCAGCACCACCGCCGCGCGCCAGCGCAGCGGTTCGCGATAGGAAGCAGAAACCGGGGAAACGTTCATCGCGGGAGATCCGGAAAAATGAAGCGGAAGATCGGCGCCGGGCTCAGCCCAGCGCCACCAGCAGCAGGTCGATCAGCTTGATCCCGACGAACGGCAGCAGCACGCCGCCGACGCCATAGATCAGCATGTTCCGGCGCAGCAGCGAGGTCGCCGTGGCCGGGGTGAAACGCACGCCGCGCAGCGCCAGCGGAATCAACGCCGGGATCACCAGCGCGTTGAAGATCAACGCGGCCAGCACCGCGTGCACCGGGCTGGACAGGCGCATCACGTTGAGCGCCGCCATCTGCGGGATCGAGGCGGCGAACAGCGCCGGCAGGATCGCGAAATACTTGGACACGTCGTTGGCCAGCGAGAACGTGGTCAGCGCGCCGCGGGTGATCAGCTGCTGCTTGCCCACTTCCACCACCGCCAGCAGCTTGGCCGGATCCGAATCCAGATCGACCATGTTGCCGGCTTCCTTGGCCGCCTGCGTGCCCGAGTTCATCGCCAGGCCGACGTCGGCCTGCGCCAGCGCCGGCGCGTCGTTGGTGCCGTCGCCGACCATCGCCACCAGCCGCCCGCCGGCCTGCTCGGCGCGAATGCGCGCGAGCTTGTCTTCCGGCGTGGCCTCGGCGATGTAGTCGTCGACGCCGGCCTCGGCGGCGATCGCCGCGGCGGTGAGCGGGTTGTCGCCGGTGATCATCACCGTCTTCACCCCCATCGCGCGCAGCCGCGCGAACTTCTCGCGCACGCCGTGCTTGACCACGTCCGACAGCTCGACCACGCCGAGCACGTGGCGGCCCTCGGCCACCACCAGCGGCGTGGCGCCGCTGCGCGCGACCTGCTCGACACGGCCCTTCAACTCGGCCGGCACCTGCCCGCCCAGCGCGGTGACGTGGCGGATCACCGCATCGGCCGCGCCCTTGCGGATCGAACGCGGCGGCTGTTGCCCCTGCGCGGGCAGGTCCACGCCGGACATACGGGTCTGCGCGGTGAAGGCGACGAAGCTGGCGCCGTCCGGATCGGCCGGCGGCAGGCCCTGCTCGCGCGCCAGGCGCACGATCGACTTGCCTTCCGGGGTCGGGTCGGCCAGCGAGGACAGCATCGCCGCCTCGCGCAGCTGCGCCGTATCCACGCCGCTGAGCGCATGGAACGCGGTGGCCTGGCGGTCGCCGTGGGTGATGGTGCCGGTCTTGTCCAGCAGCAGCACGTCCACGTCGCCGGCCACTTCCACCGCCTTGCCCGACTTGGCCAGCACGTTCGCCGACAGCGCGCGGTTCATGCCGGCGATGCCGATCGCCGGCAGCAGCCCACCGATGGTGGTCGGGATCAGGCACACCAGCAGCGCGATCAGCAGCAGCGGATCGATCTGCACGCCGACGAAGCCGGCGATCACCGGCAAGGTCGCGACCACGATCAGGAAGGTCAGGGTCATCGCCGCCAGCAGCATGGTCAGCGCGATCTCGTTCGGGGTCTTCTGCCGGTTGGCGCCCTCGACCAGCGCGATCATGCGGTCCAGGAAGCTGTGGCCGGGCTCGGCGGTGACCTTCACCACGATCTCGTCGGACAGCACCTTGGTGCCGCCGATCACGCCGGAGCGGTCGGTGCCGGCCTCGCGCAGCACCGGCGCCGATTCGCCGGTGACCGCGGCCTCGTTGATCGTGGCCACGCCGTGCACGATCTCGCCGTCGGCCGGGATCAGTTCGCCGGCGGAGATCACCACCAGGTCGCCGGGTTTCAGCTCGGCGGCGGGAATGCTGGTTTCGCCGTCCAGTTGCGCGCTGCCGACGCGGCGCGCCACCAGGTCCTTGCGCGCGCGGCGCAGCGAGGCGGCCTGGCCGCGGCCGCGCGCCTCGGCCACCGCTTCGGCGAAATTGCCGAACAGCACGGTGACCAGCAGGATCGCGGTCACCGCCCAGCCGAACGCGGGCGCGCCCTGCCCGGCCACGGTGATCAAGGCCGACAGCAAGGTGCCGGCGAACACCACCGCCATCACCGGGCTGCCGAGCAGATGGCGTGGCGAGAGTTTCAGCACGCTGGCGCGCAGCGCCGCGCGCAACGCGGGGCCGTCGAGCAGACCGGGCTTGTGGACGGGGGAAGAGGCTTGCGGAAACGGGGTGCTCATTGTCGTCGTCTCAGTGCGCGGCCAGGGTCAGGTGATCGGCGATCGGGCCCAACACCAGTGCCGGCGTGAATTGCAGAACGGTCAGGACCGCGATGACCGCGATCAGGGTCAGCGCGAAGGTCGGCGTCTCCACCTGCAGGCTGCCGCCGGTTTCCGGCGCCACCCGCTTGCGCGCCATCTGCGCGGCCACGATCAGCGGCACGATCAGCGCCGGATAGCGGCCCAGGATCAGCACCAGCGTGCAGGTCAGGTTCCACCAGGAAATGCCGTCGCCGAGGCCCTCGAACCCGGAACCGTTGTTGGCGAACGCCGAGGTGTACTCGTAGAACACCTGGCTGATGCCGTGGAAGCCGGGATTGGAGGTGGCGGTGATCGCCGCCGGCATGGCCAGGGTCAGCGCGGTGAAGCCGAGCAGCACCAGCGGTTGCAGCAGGATCAGCAGCGCCAGCAGGCGCACCTCGCCGGCCTCGATCTTGCGGCCGAACAGCTCCGGCGTGCGCCCGGTCATCAGCCCGGCCAGGAACACGCTGAGCAGCAGGTACACCAGGAACTGCTGCAGGCCGCAGCCGATGCCGCCCCAGATCGCGTTGACCAGCATGTTGACCATGGCCACGCCGCCGGTCAGCGGCGCCAGCGAATCGTGCATCGCATTGACCGAGCCGTTGGAGGTCTGCGTGGTCAGCGACGACCACGCCGCCGACGCATCCACGCCGAAACGCACCTCCTTGCCTTCCATCAGCGCCGCGCTCGCGGTGCTGGCCGAATGGCCTTCGGACCACACCGACACCGCGGTGGAGGCCAGCGACATCGCCAGCATGCTGCCGAACACCAGCGCGGTGAATTTGCGCCGGCCGGTGAACGGGCCGACCATGAACGCGATCGCCACCGGGATCAGCACGATCGCCAGCGTTTCCAGCAGGTTGGAGAACGGGGTCGGATTCTCCAGCGCCATCGCGCTGTTGGGGCCGTACCAGCCGCCGCCGTTGGTGCCGAGCTGCTTGATCGCCACCATCGCCGCCACCGGGCCGAGCGGGATCTTCTGCGTCGCCATGCCGGCGCTGGCATCCAGCGGCGTCGCCACGGGGCCGGCCGCCAGCGTCGACGGCACGCCCTGCTGGGTCAGCAGCACGGTCCACAGCAGGCACAGCGGCAGCAGGAAACGCAGCGTCGGCCGGATCACGTCGGCCCAGTAGTTGCCGACGTCGGCGTCGTCGGCGCTGAGCGTGGTGTGCTGCATTGGTGCTACAGCGGTTGCGTGCTGCCGTCCATGGCGCGACGGCGTCGGCTCCGGATCCTCCTGCCCGGCCATCCATGGCCGGGCGCTCCCGTTCGCAGCCGATGCCGATAGGGCATCGGCTGAGCTTGCGACCGCTCGCCCACCGAACAGCGCGCGCAGCGTCGCCACCACCAGCGCCAGGCCCATCATCGGGGTCACGAACTGCAGCCCGACCACGCCCACCGCCTGCGACAGGTAGGACAGCTGCGCCTGGCCGGAATAATGCTGCTGGTCGGTGTTGGTCAGGAACGAGACCATGGTGTGCAGGGCCACGTCCCAGCGCAGGTTCGGCACCGCATCGGGATTGAGCGGCAACCACGCCTGGGTGACGAACAGCGCGAACACCAGCACGCCCAGCACCAGGTTGCTGGCCAGGAACGCGCCGGCATAGCCGCGCCAGCTCATGCCGCGCGCCGGATCGGTGCCGAGCAGGCGGTACAGCGGGCGTTCGATCCAGCCGAACAGCGCGTCGCCGCGCATCGGCGCACCGCGCATCACCTTGGCCAGGTACAGGCCCAGCGGCCAGCCCAGCAACAGCGCCAGTGCGTAAACAAGCAATGTATCGATCATGGAGGCAGCACTCGGCTCAGAAGTCTTCGGGACGCAGGATCACGTACAGCAGGTAGCCGGCGGCGACGATCACCGCCACGCCGCAGATCAGCGATAGCCAGGTCGGCATGTCATCTCTCCTCGGGACTCAGAAGGTGGCCTGCAGCGCGGCTTCGAAACGCGCGCCGGCCATGTCGGGGAACAGCCGCTCGGCGGCGCGATCGGTGTCGTGCGCGGTCAGCCGCAGCTCCAGCCCGGGGCCGCCCTGGCGGCCGCTGGGCAGGGTGAACACTGCGCTGACCAGGCCGTGGCTGTAGCTGTCGGCGTAGCCGCGGGCCAGCCAGTAGTGGCCCACTGCCGCCTCGACGCGGACGCGGTCGTTGAAGGGATAGCGCGCACCGAGCTGCGCATAGGTGCCGGTGCTGTCGCTGGCCAATGCGTCGTCCGACCAGCCCAACTGCGCCCATACGCGCTGCTTCCAGGTCACGGTGGCGCCCAGCTCGGTCCAGTTCAGCGCGGCGGCCGAGGGGTACTGGTAGCGGGTCAGGTTCGCGTCCCAGGCCCAGTCCGGGGTCCACTGGCCGCGCCAGCCGAGCACGCCGTCGACTTCGGTGCTGGCGTGCGGGGCGCTGTCGAACGAGATCGACGACGCCCACAGCGATGCATACGCACCGTTGTCGGCAGCCAGGGCCAGACCGGCCTGGACGGCGGGATCGCCATCGCTCTGGGTGCTGCCGCGCCAGACGTAGTCGCTGGTGAGCGTGGCATTGCCGCTGACGCTGGCGGCGTGCGCGCAGGCGGCGCCGGCCAGCAGGGAAAGCGCAAGCGCGCCGCACGACACGGGCCGGCGGGCGCTGCGGGAAAACGGGGAGAACATGAGCTGAGGTCCAAGGGCGGAACCGTTCCGCCGACCTGGTCATGTTCCGGCGCGGGGCCGTAAAGTCGCTATCGGCCGACGCCGGGGGCGGCGTAAATTCCGCGTAATTTCTGCTGCCGCACGGGCGTGGCGAGGCGCAGGGAAGGCCGGCCTTGCGCCGGCCTTCCCCTCGAACGCCTTGTCAGTGCAGCGGCACGCTCAGGCGCGACGGCGCCGACGCTGGCGAACTGAAGCTGACGCTGCCGCCGAAGCGGCTGGCCGAGGTGTAGCGCGGATCGGTGGTGTCCACCACCAGCACCAGGCGGTTGCCGGCCGGAATCTCGGCGGCGGTCGCCTGCAGCGGCAGGTCGATCGTGGTCGCCACGCCCGGGGTCGCGTTGCGCAGCGAATACGGCGCATGGCTGAGCAGTTGCGCCACGCCGAGGCCGTTCATGCTGTACAGGTAGGCGAACAGCGAGACGTTGGCCTGGCTCGGGGTCACCGTCACCCGCAGCGACGGGCTGCCGGCCAGGCGCTTGGTGCTGGCGAGCACCGGCCCGCTCCACACCGCGGCGCCGTTGCGGTCCACCAGCGGGATCGAGGTGGTGACCGGCTGGCCCAGGCCCTGCAGCAGGCCGCTGACCAGCAGCACGCCCGAATCGGCCAGGGTCGGCACGCCGGTGGCGATGCGGTGGCTCCAGCCGTTGCTGGCGCCACTGCTCAGCGCGCCGGTCGCGATCAGCCCGCTCGGGCGGGTCAGGGCGTAGCTGGTGGCGCCGGCCTGAACGCTGTTCCAGTCGGCATAGCGCAGCCAGGTGCCGCCGAGGGTGGCCAGTTGCACCGGCTGCTCGCTGTCCACGCCGTTGGCCTGGCCCTTGAGGTAATGGTCGAACCAGCGGGTGGTCTCGGCGTAGACCTCGTTTGGCAGGCCGAGCGCACCCGGCAGTTCGGCGGTGGCGTGGTCGCCCTGGCTGAACATCAGGTGCTTGGGCACGCTCAGGCGGTTGTACAGGTCGATGTACTGGTTCGGCGGGAACAGGCCGTCGTTGAACGCATTGGCCATCAGCACCGCGGGGCCGTTGCGGTTGAGCGCCTGCACCTCGTTGATCACGCTGCGCTCGCCGGCCTTGGGCAGGAAGCCCTGCACCGCGCCGTCGTAGTCGCCGAGGGCGACCCGCGCGCTGATCTGCGCCAGGTCCGGGCCGGGCCGGCCGGTGATCGCGCCGGACGCCACCAGCAGGTCCACGCCCTGCTGGCTGACCGTGGCGTTGGCGTACAGCGAGGCCTGCAGGTCGGCCCAGCCGCTGAGCGCGGCCACCGCCTTGATCCGCGGATCGCGCGCGGCGGCGAGCAGGCTGGTGCCGGCGCCGTAGGAAATGCCGGACACGCCGATCGCCCCGGCATTGGCCGGCGTATTGGCCAACGCCCAGTCGATCACCGCGCTGACGTCCTCCACCGTCGGCGACCCGGCGATGTCGATCACGCCGGCCGAATCCCAGAACCCGCGCGAGGTGTAGCTGACCACCACGTAGCCGTCGCTGGCCAGCTCGCTGGCGCGGCCCACGTATTCCAGGTTCGGCAGCGACCAGCTGGCCGGCATCACCACCAGCGGGAACGGCCCGGCGCCCTGCCCCTGCGGCACCAGCACCAGCGCGCCGAGCTTGGTGCCGTCCCAACTGGAGATGGTCTGGTATTGCTTGCTGAAACCGCCGGCGAAGGCGGCGGCGGAGAACAACAGCATCGCGCACAGGGCGATGCAACGGGACACGGACGTACGCATGTACTGCCTCCCAAGCGGCGCCGGACCGGAATGGCCCAGCTGCCAGAAACGGTTCCGGGTACGCGACGTGGGGAGTCGAGCCGCGACCATACCAGCAGGTACGGACAAGTTCACGCCGCAGTGCGGCACGGTATGGTGGCGCCCTCGTGGCCGTCCATGGAGCGCCCAGTCAGCTCCTCATCCGTCCCTGCGGGACCTCTTCCCAATGGGAAAAAAAGCAACCGTGGTGCGCCTTAGCCCCTCTCCCGTCGGGAGAGGGGTTGGGGGGTACGGCGCGAAGCGCCTCGCAGAGGTGGGGGCACGAGGCTGCGCCCGTACCCTCATCCGCCCCTGCGGGGCACCTTCTCCCGAGAGGAGAAGGGAACGGCCGCGCTAGCCTTAGCCCCTCTCCCACCGGGAGAGGGGTTGGGGTGAGGGTCCGGCGCGAAGCGACTCGCGGATTTCCCCTACCCGGCGAAATGCTGGTAGCCGCGCCGCGGCGGCTGCCACGGCTGGCCGTGCGCGTCGCGCACGACGATGCCGTTGCCGGCGACGATGCGGCCGATCGGCGTGGCCTCCTCGCCGATCGCCTGCAGCGCCTGCACGATGGCCGCGCGCTGCGCCGGCGCGGCGGTGAAGCACAACTCGTAGTCGTCGCCGCCGCCCAGTTGCCAGGCATGCACCTGCGCGGCGCTCGCCTCCGCCGGCGCGGCGACCGCCGGCAGCGCGTCCAGCCGCAGTTCGGCGCCGACGCAGCTGCGCACGCAGATGTGCTCCAGGTCGGCCAGCAAGCCGTCGGAGATATCGACGCAGGCGTGCGCCAGGCCGCGCAGGCGCAGCCCGGCCTGGACCCGCGGCGACGGCCGCAGCAGGCGCTGGCGCAGATGCTCGTGGACCGGATCGGCGGCCGCACGCGTCACGTCCAGGCGCCCGGCCTGCCACAGCGCCAGCGCCGCGGCCGCCTCGCCCGGGCGCCCGCTGACCCAGATGTCGTCGCCCGGCTGCGCGCCATCGCGGCGCAGCGCCGCGCCGGGCGCCACGCTGCCGATCGCGGTGACCGACAGCGACAACGGCCCCCGCGTGGTGTCGCCGCCGGCCAGCACGATCGCGTGCGCGTCGGCCAGGGCGAAGAAGCCGTCGGCGAAGGCGTCGATCCAGCCCGCATCCTCGTGCGGCAACGACAGCGACAGCGTGCACCAGCGCGGCTGCGCGCCCATCGCGGCGAGGTCGGACAGGTTCACCGCCAGCGTCTTCCAGCCCACATCGGCAGGCGCGGTCTCCGCCGGAAAGTGTACGCCGGCGTTGAGCGTGTCGGTGGTGATCGCCAGTTGCTCGCCCGGCGGCGGCTGCAGCAGCGCCGCATCGTCGCCGATGCCCAGCGGCACGTCCGCATGCGTCCCGATCCGGGCACGCAGGCGATCGATCAGGTCGAATTCGGGCATTTGTGGGGCCGGGATTGGGGATTGGGCATTCGGGATTGGCAAAAACGGGGCAACGGCCGTGGCCCGGACAGGAATGCCGCTCCTGCGAATCCCCAATCCCGAATGCCGAATCCCGCGCCGCTAGGCGCCGCCGGCGCCGCCCGACTCCACCGTGCGCCATTCCAGCGCGGCGCGGTCGAGCACGCCGTTGACGTAGGTGTGGCCGTGTTCGGAGCCGAAACGCTTGGCGGTCTCGATCGCTTCGTTGATCACCACGCGGTACGGCACGTCGTGGCGGTGCAGCAGCTCGTAGGCGGCCAGGCGCAGCACCGCGCGCTCGATCGCGTCCACTTCCTCGACCGTGCGGTCCAGGTAGCCGACCAGCGCCGCATCCAGCTCGGCGCGGTGCTTGAGCACGCCCTCGACCAGGTTCTCGAAATAGACCAGGTCGGCGATCTCGTGCGCCTGCTCGTGCGCGAACTGCGCGATCACGTGCTGCGCGGTGCCGCCGGCGATCTGCCAGGCGTAGATCGCCTGCAGCGCACGCCGGCGCGCGCGCGAACGCAGCACCGGATCGACGCCGTCGCGGCGGACATGCTTGTGGCCAGCGGGCTTGTTCACGGCAGCAGCTCCAAAAGATTGACCATTTCCAGCGCGGTCAGCGCCGCTTCCTCGCCCTTGTTGCCATGGCTGCCGCCGGCGCGCGCCTCGGCGTCCTCGACCTGCTCCACCGCCAGCACGCCGTTGAGCACCGGGATGCGGAAGTCCAGCGACACCCGCAGCAGGCCTTCGGCGCAGCCATCGGCCACGTGCTCGTAGTGGCGGGTGTCGCCGCGGATCACGCAGCCCAGCGCGATGATCGCCGCGTGGCGGCCGGCGGCAGCCAGGCGCGCGGCGGCCAGCGGCAGTTCCCACGCGCCAGGCACGCGGATCACGTCCACCGCGTCGTCGGCGATGCCGTTGCCGGACAGGCTCTCGCGCGCACCGGCGACCAGCACGTCGGTGATGCGCGCATTCCAGCGGCTGGCGATGATCGCGAAACGGGCCGCGGCAGGAGCGCGGAGGTCGCCTTCGTAGTGGGTCATGGCGGTGGCGGGTTCAGGGGGTGGGAGAGTTTAGCAGGCGGCTTGCCTGGGACTCGGGACTCGGGACTCGGGACTCGGAAGAGCTTAGAGCACGGCGAGCGCGTGCCAGCGGAGGAATCAGCCTTTTCCGGGTCCCGGGTCCCGAGTCCCGAGTCCCGGCTCCACGTGTTCCACCACCTCCAGCCCGAACCCGGCCAGGCCGACCTGGCGGCGCGGGGTGCCCAGCACGCGCAGCTTGCCCAGGCCCAGGTCGGCCAGGATCTGGCTGCCGGCGCCGTTGCGCCGCCACTGCCCCACGTCCTTGCTGTTGGCGGCCACGTCCGGCTGCTTGCGCAGCCGCGCCAGCAGCGCCTGGCTGTCGCGCGGCGCCGACAGCACCACCATGACCCCGCTGTCGGCCGCGGCGATCGCGCGCAGCGCGTCGCTGGCGGCCACGCCGAAATCGTCGCGGCGCCAGTGCAGCAGGTCGGCCAGCGGGTTCTCCACCTGCACCCGCACCAGGGTCGGCGTGTCCGCGTCCGGGGTGCCGCGGACCAGCGCGAAATGCAGGTCGTGGGCGATGCGGTCGCGGTAGGTGACCAGGGTGAAGCCGCCGAATTCGGTCTCGATGGCGCGCTCGTCGATGCGCTCGACGGTGTGCTCGGTGGCCAGGCGGTAGGCGATCAGGTCGGCGATCGAGCCCATCTTCAGCCCGTGCAGGCGCGCGAATTCCTCCAGCTGCGGGCGCCGCGCCATGCTGCCGTCGGGATTGAGCACCTCCACCAGCACCCCGGCCGGCTCCAGCCCGGCCAGCAGCGGCAGGTCGCCGGCGGCCTCGGTGTGGCCGGCGCGGGTGAGCACGCCGCCGGGCTGGGCGATCAGCGGGAAGATGTGGCCGGGCTGGCTCAGGTCGTGCGGCTTGGCGTCCGGCTTGACCGCGGTGCGCACGGTATGTGCGCGGTCGTAGGCGGAAATGCCGGTGGTGACGCCCTCGGCGGCCTCGATGCTGACGGTGAAGTTGGTGTGGAACTGCGCGGTGTTGTGCTGGACCATCGGCGCCAGCCCGAGCTGCGCGCAGCGCTCGCGGGTCAGCGACAGGCACACCAGGCCGCGCGCGTGGGTGACCATGAAATTGATGTCCGAGGGCTTGACCAGCTCGGCGGCCATGATCAGGTCGCCCTCGTTCTCGCGGTCCTCGTCGTCGACGATGACCACCATGCGGCCGGCGCGGATTTCCTCCAGCAGCTCGGGGACGGGGGCGAAGTTCAGGCTGGGGGTGGTGGATGGCGACATGAGGGACTCGCAGAAGACGGAAGGCGCCGCCGCGGGCAGCGGCGACGATGCGGCAGGCGACAGGCGCGGCGGAACTCAGTCCTGGCGGCCGTGCAGCAGGCGTTCGACGTAGCGCGCGACCAGGTCGATCTCCAGGTTCACCGCCGCGCCGACCGCGGTGTGCGCGAATGCGGTGTGCGCCACGGTGTGCGGGATCAGCGCCACCTCGAAGCCGGCGTCGTCGACGTCGTTGACGGTCAGGCTGACCCCGTCCACGCAGATCGAGCCCTTCTTGGCGATGTAGCGCAGCAGCGCCGGTGGCGCGGCGAAGCGCCAGCGCTGCGCGCGCGCATCGTCATGGACCGACTGCACCGTGCCCAGGCCGTCGACATGGCCGCTGACCAGGTGCCCGCCGAGCCGGTCGCTCGGGCGCATCGCCCGCTCCAGGTTCAGCGCCGCGCCTTCGGCGAGCGCGCCGAGCGTGGTCAGGGCCAGGGTTTCGGTGGACGCGTCGGCCTGGAACGACGCCGCGTCGAAGGCCACCACGGTCAGGCACACGCCGTTGACCGCGATGCTCTCGCCGAGCTGCACGTCGGCGAACGGCAGGCTGCCGGTGGCAAAGGTGAAGCGGATATCGCCGCCCTGCGGCTGGCGCGCGGCCAGGCGGCCGACGCCTTCGATGATTCCGGTGAACATAAACGTTTCTCGCAAGCATGGTGAGCGAAAAACGCCACAAGGCATACAGGCGCACGCACAGCCGCGAGGCTGCGCGAAGGCCGTCTTCTTTCATCCGGACTATACCGTCGGCTCCGGCATCGGACCGGATCTGCTGACCTTGCGCACTCGACCCCGCACCTGCGTGCCGGTTCCGACTGCCCAAGCGCTCGCGGGCTCGTGCGCGAACGCACCTACCGCCGGTGGGGAATCGCACCCCGCCCTGAAGACGTTTGTGGTTGCCGGCGAACCGGCGTGCGCATTCTAGCAGGGCTCGGCCGGGCGGCCGCCGGCGCCGGCGCCTCGCGGATGGGACATAGCGTCGCGGCGAAGGCGGCAACCTTGTGCGCCGCGCCGCGCGCATGCCGAGCGCTGCGCAGGCATCGGGCGCCGTCGCCAGCCGTCCGAGCATCGGCGAAAGGGGACCTTGTCCGGAAGCGGGCGTCGCCGGCATGCCGTACGCCATGGCGCGCCCGCTGGTCGAACCTGCACGCGCGCTACGCACCGCGCCGGTCGAACCAATGAACCCCGCACATCGCCGAACGGGCCGGCCGGGATCGGCCAGGTACTCTCGACCCAGCGCCGCGGCTAGGCGGCGTCCGCCGCCACTGGACGCAGCAGCAGGCGCAGGTCGTCGCCGACCTGGCGCGTCTCCAGCAACTGCAGCGGTACGCGCTGCGCCATCGTGTCGATGCCCAGCCCCGCCAGCAGCGGGCGCGCGTCGCCGCCGAGCAGCAGCGGCGCCAGGTACAGCAGCAGTTCGTCGACCAGGCCGGCCTGCAGCAACGCGCCGCTCAGGGTCGCGCCGGCCTCGACCTGGACCTCGTTGATGCCGCGTTCGGCGAGCAGGCGCAGCACCTCCTCCAAGTCGAAGCGGCCTGCCTGCAGCGCAACCGCGGCGAACTCGGCCCCAGGCAGCGGCGCCGGCGCCAGTCCCGGCGCATGCAGGTACAGGGTCGGCGCCGCGCCGTCGCGCACCTTGGCCTGCCGCAGCGTGCGCAACTGCGCATCCAGCACCACGCGCAAGGGCGGCACGACCTCGGCGCCGTCGTCCAGGCGTGCGGTCAGCGATGGATCGTCGGCCAGCACGGTGCCGGCGCCGGTGAGGATGGCACCGGCGCGCGCGCGCCAGCGCTGCACGTCCTGGCGCGCGGCCGCGCCGGTGATCCACTTCGATTCGCCGCTGGCCAGCGCGGTGCGCCCGTCCAGGCTGGCGCCGAGCTTGACCCGCAGCCACGGCCGGCCGCGCTCCACCCGCGACAGGAAGCCGCGGTTGAGCGCTCGCGCCTGCGCCTGCATCAGCCCCGCGCCGACCGCGATGCCGGCCTCGCGCAGCAGCGCGAAACCGCCGCCGTTGACCTGCGGGAACGGGTCGGCCATCGCCGCCACCACCCGCGCCACGCCGGCCTCGATCAGTGCCAGCGCGCACGGCGGGGTACGTCCGTAGTGCGCGCACGGCTCCAGGGTCACGTAGGCGGTGGCGCCGCGCGCGCGCGCGCCGGCGTCGCGCAGCGCGAACACCTCCGCATGCGGGCCGCCGGCGCGCTGGTGGAAGCCTTCGCCCACCACCTCGCCGTCGCGCACGATCACGCAGCCGACCATCGGGTTGGGACGCGTGGTGTAGGCGCCGCGCTCGGCCAGGCGCAGCGCCTGCGCCATGTAGCGATGGTCGTCGGCGCAGAACTCGCTCACGCCGCCGCTGCGCCCGCGTCGATGCGCATCACCGTCACCTGCAGCGGCCCCAGCGGCAGTTGCACATGCGGCTGCCAGCCCAGGCCCTGGTAGTACGGCACCAGCCGCGGTTCGCAATACAGGTACAGCGGACCCGGCTGCAGCCGCGCCGCGGCCTGCACGCAATGCGCGACCAGTTGCGCGCCGACGCCGCCGCTGCGCGCCTGCGGGCGCACGTACAGCGTCGCCAGCCACGGCGAGAACTGGCGGATGCGCGCATCGTCGTTCTGCAGCAGGCTGACCGAGCCCAGCCAGTCCTCGCCGTCCAGCGCGATCCAGCTGGTCGGGATGCGGCTGTCGCAGCGATGGCTGCGCAGGTCGGCCTCGGCCTCGGCCAGGTTCCACTCCGGCAGCAGCTCGCCGAAGGCCTGCAGGTGTGCGCGGGCCAAGGCCGGAATATGCTGCGGCGCCTCGGCCAGGCAGACGATACGCATGCCGGCTCAGCGCTTGCCGGACTTGTCGGCCGGCTTGTCGGCGCGGACCAGCTCCAGCAGCGGCAACTGCTCGCTGCCGACCGGCAGTTCGCGCTCGAGCTTCTCGATCTCCTCGCGGAAATCGGCCACGTCCTGGAAGCTGCGGTAGACCGAGGCGAAGCGCACGTAGCCGACATGGTCGAGCTTGCGCAGCTCGGCCATCACGTATTCGCCGACCCGGATCGACGGCAGCTCGCGCTCGCCGGACATGCGCAGCTGGTGCACCACCGCGCGCACCGCCGCCTCGATCTGCTCCTCGGCCACCGGCCGCTTCTGCAGCGCGCGATCGAAGCTGGTGCGCAGCTTGCGCGCATCGAAGGCCTCGCGGCCGCCGTCGCTCTTGATCACCGTCGGCAGCTTCAGCTCGATCGTCTCCAGCGTGCTGAACCGCTCGCCGCACGCCTCGCACTCGCGGCGGCGACGGATCGTCGCGCCGTCCTCGGACACGCGCGAATCGATCACGCGGGTGTCGGTGTGCTGGCAGAAGGGGCAATGCATCAGGGGCGGGGATTTGGGATTGGGGATTGGGGATTGGGAAAGGCAGGATCGCCGGGAACCAGGCTTTTCGCCAATCCCGAATCCCCAATTTCCAATCCCGGCCGCTCAGCCATACACCGGATACTTCCTGCACTGCGCCGTCACCGCCTCGCGCACGCGGGCGATGACCGCGTCGTCGGCCGGGGCGTCGAGCACGTCGGCGATCCAGTTGGCCAGGTCGACGCTGTCCTGCTCCAGGTAGCCGCGGGTGGTGATGGCCGGGGTGCCCAGGCGCAGGCCCGAGGTCACGAACGGCGAGCGCGGGTCGTTGGGCACCGAGTTCTTGTTGACGGTGATGTGGGCCTTGCCCAGCGCCGCTTCCGCGTCCTTGCCGGACACGTCCTTGCCGATCATGTCCACCAGCATCAGGTGGTTCTCGGTGCCGCCGGAGACGATCTTGTAGCCGCGCGCGATCAGGGTCTTGGCCATCGCCTGCGCGTTCTTCACCACCTGCTGCTGGTAGTCCTTGAACTCCGGCTCCAGCGCTTCCTTGAACGCCACCGCCTTGGCCGCGATCACGTGCATCAGCGGACCGCCCTGGATGCCCGGGAACACGATCGACTGCAGCTTCTTGACCAGGTCCTCGCTGGCGCCCTTGGCCAGGATGATGCCGCCGCGCGGGCCGCGCAGGGTCTTGTGGGTGGTCGAGGTGACCACGTGCGCATGCTCCAGCGGGCTCGGATACACGCCGGCGGCGACCAGCCCGGCCACGTGCGCCATGTCCACGAACAGCACCGCGCCGACCTTGTCGGCGATGGCGCGGAAGCGCGCCCAGTCGATCTTCTGCGAATACGCCGAGAACCCGGCCACCACCATCTTCGGCTTGTGCTCCAGCGCCAGCCGCTCGACTTCGTCGTAGTCGATCAGGCCCTGCTCGTTCACGCCGTACTGCACCGCGTTGAACAGCTTGCCGGAAGCGTTGACCTTGGCGCCGTGGGTCAGGTGGCCGCCGTGGGCCAGCGACATGCCCAGGATGGTGTCGCCTGGCTGCAGCAGCGCGAAGTACACCGCCTGGTTGGCCTGCGAGCCCGAATGCGGCTGCACATTGGCATAGTCGGCGCCGAACAATTGCTTGACCCGGTCGATCGCCAGCTGCTCGGCGATGTCGACGAATTCGCAGCCGCCGTAGTAGCGCTTGCCCGGGTAGCCCTCGGCGTACTTGTTGGTCAGCTGGCTGCCCTGGGCTTCCATCACCCGCGGGCTGCAGTAGTTCTCGCTGGCGATCAGCTCGACATGGTCCTCCTGGCGGCCGGCTTCGGCGGCGATGGCCTGGGCCAGTTCGGGGTCGTAGGTTTCGATGCGGGCGTCGCGCGGGAACATCGGGTCTCCGGGGGCATGGACAAAAGGCAGACCGCTAGTTTAAGCCCCGCGCAGGTCCGGCGGCGAACCAAAACGACGACGGCCTCCCGGAGGAGGCCGTCGTGGCGTGCGTTGCGGCCAGGATTCAGCGGCCGTTGAGCACCAGGTCGGCGATGATCCCGCTGGCGATGGCGACCATCAGCAGGTTGCCGCGGTCGTCGCGCACCCAGCGGTAGCCGTACGGCGGACGCCGCACCTGGTAACGGTCGTAGTCGTAGACCACGTAGTTGGGACCGTAGTAGCGCTGGCCGCGGGCCCACGGCGGCGGGCCCGGAGGACCCGGACGGTAGTAGACGACGTCCGGGCGGCCGCGGTAGCCGTCGCGATAGCCCTGGCTGTAGTAGCGGCGATCGTCATGGCGCTCGCGTTCGCGCCAGTAGCGGTCGCGATCGCGGTCGCGGCGGTCGTAGTCGCGGCGGTCGTGATCGCGGTCGTGCCAGCCGCGCGGGTCGCGGTCGTCCCAGCCGTCGCGGGCATACGCCGCGGGCGCCATGAAACCCAGCGCCAGCAGGGACGAAAGGGCAAGGGTGGCAATGCGTTTGATGTTCATGGCTGCTCCGTCACTTTTGGTGTCACGACTGCATTAATGCGCTTGTCGTCTGAACCGCTTCCTGCTGGAACCGGTTACGTATTCAGCTTTCCCGAAACGGGTAAGCGCGCATTACGTTTCGGCCCTCTTTTTCCTGTCCACAACGGCCTTTCGACGTGATCGGCGGCACCGGCGCGGGCCTGTCCGCCGCAACCCGGCACGCACCGGCCATCTGCGCCGTCCCAGCCCCCTGGTCCCGGACTGCGCACCTGCGCTCAGTGGCGGTGGGCCGGCGCGGCAACCCCGGCCGATTGCGCATGCAGTTGCAGCAGCGCGGCCCGCGCCGCCTCGTCGGCAGGCAGGTACACCACCAGCCGATTGCCGTTGCGCGGTGCCGACCACCAGTTGACCTGCTGCAGGTGCAGTTCGCCCGCCTGCGGGTGGTGGAAGCGCTTGAGCTGGTTTTCCACCCCCCTCACCTCGCGCCGCTGTTGCCACAAGGCATCGAACTCGGGCGAGGCGGCGCGGTAGCGCGCCAGCAGGCGCTCCCAGGCCGGCTCGCCCAGATGCTCGCCCATGGCGGCACGCAACAGCGCCACCATGTGCTGCAGGACGTTGTCCCGATCGGCCAGGCGGGCGCGCCAGTGCGGGTTGGTGAACGCCTGGTAGACGCAGTTGCGATCGGCTTCCGGCAGATCCGCCAGGGTCACCCCCATCAGCCGCTCGAAGGCCGGGTTGGCGCCGAGGATGTCGAAGCGCGGACTCTGCAGCATCGCCGGCCAGGGGCCGAGCTGATCGAGCAACATGCGCCCGGTGTCGGTCAACGGCTCGCACAGCGGCTGCAGCCGGGGCGCCGCATCGCCCAATCCGGCCAGCGCCAGCACGTGGCCGGTTTCCACATCCGAGCACTGCAAGGCGCCGGCGATGGCAGTCAGCACGCGTGCGGAGGCGCGCACCGGCCGTCCCTGTTCGAGCCAGGTGTACCAGGTGACGCCGACGTCGGCGAGCGCGGCCACCTCCTCGCGGCGCAGGCCCGGCGTGCGGCGCCTGCCCGCACGCGGCAGGCCCAGCCGCGCCGGATCCAGGCTCTCGCGGCGCGCCCGCAGGAAGGCGCCGAGCGCGCGCGCGCGTTCGGCCGCCAGCGCAGCACCGTGCGCGGCAACGGCGCCACCGCCCGCCGCATCGACCATGGGATTTACCCGCTCACCCAGCATCTCGCTCTTCTCCCTGTTCCACCGCGGCGCTCCCAGCCACAGGCAGGAAGCGCCAGTACCAGGATAAATAACTACTTGTACCAGTTTAAGAGGTTCGCATACTGCGCGCCATGACCACGCCCTCCGCTCCCGCCACCACGCCCCATTCCCTCGACCGTCTCGACCGGCAGCCGCCCGCATGCGCCTGCCCCAGCGCCTCGCCGCCGACGCTGGGTGCCTGGGGCCTGGCGATCCTGCTGCTCGGGCAGATGCTGCCGCTGATCGACTTTTCCATCATCAACGTCGCCCTCGGTTCCATCGCCCACACGCTGCACGCCTCGGCGACGGCGCTGGAACTGATCGTGGCGGTGTACGGCGTGGCGTTCGCGGTGGGCCTGGCCGCGGGCGGGCGGCTGGGCGACAACCTGGGCCGGCGCCGCGTGTTCGCCGCCGGCGTGCTGCTGTTCGCGGTGGCCTCGCTGCTGTGCGGGCTGGCCGGATCGGTGGCCGCCCTGCTCGCCGGCCGCGTGCTGCAGGGCCTGGGCGCGGCGCTGGCGGTGCCGCAGATTCTCGCCACCATCCACGTCAGCCTGCGCGGCGCGGCGCATGCGCGCGCACTGGCGCTGTACGGCTCGCTGGGCGGGATCGCCTTCGTCATCGGCCAGGTGCTGGGCGGCACCCTGGTCACCGCCGACATCGCCGGTTCCGGCTGGCGCGCCATCTTCCTGATCAACCTGCCGTTCTGCGTGCTGGCGCTGGCGGGCCTGCGCGCGGTGCCGGAGACGCGCGCGGCGCGGCGGATGCCGCCCGACCTGGCCGGCGCCGGGTTGCTGGGGCTGTTCCTGGCCTGCCTGCTGCTGCCGCTGGCGCTCGGCCCCACGCTGCACTGGTCGGCGCCGTGCCTGGCGGTGCTGGCCGCGACCGTGCCCTTGCTGGCGGCGCTGGCCCGCACCGAAGCCTGGCAGGAGCGCCGCGGCCGCGTGCCGCTGCTGCCGCCAGCGCTGCTGCGCCTGCCCAGCGTGCGCTTCGCGCTGCTGCTGGGCGCGCTGTTCTTCGCCTGCTGGAGCGGCTTCATGTTCGTGCTCGCGCTGACCCTGCAGTCGGGCGCCGGGCTGTCGCCGCTGCAGTCGGGCAATGCCTTCATCGTGCTCGGCGTGGCGTACTTCTGTTCGGCATTGCTCAGCGCGCGCGGGGTGGCCCGGTTCGGGCTGCTGCCGACGCTGCTGCTGGGCTGCACGGTGCAGATGCTGGGCCTGCTCGCGCTGGCCTGGACCCTGCACGCGGTGTGGCCGCATCCCGGCTGGCTCGCGCTGGCGCCGGCGACGGCGCTGATCGGCGCCGGACAGGCGTGGATCGTGGCCTGCTTCTACCGCATCGGTCTGTCGCAGGTGCCGACCGAACATGCGGGCGCGGGCAGCGCCATGCTCTCCACCGTCCTGCAGGCGGCGATGGGCCTGGGCCCGGCGGCGCTGGGCGCGGTCTACGCGCGCGCGCGCGGCGGCGGCAGCCTGGCGGCGATGCAGGCGGCATTGGGCAGCGAGTGGCTGGCGATGCTGCTGCTGGTGGCGTGCACGCTGGTCTACCGGCAGCGCCAGCGCCGCTTGGTACGCGCTGCGGCGACCTGAACCCAGCCGCTCCCGGCACCGCTCCGGCAAGCAGCGCATGCAGGCCGGCGGCCGACGTGGCTACGCCGGTGCCGCTATAATCGCGCACATCCATTTCGCGCCTTCCGGCCCCGGCCGGCGGGCGTCCTGCGCCTTCCGGAGACCCCATGTCGCAATACATCTACACCATGAACGGCGTCAGCAAGACGGTGCCGCCGAAGCGCCAGATCATCAAGGACATCTCGCTGTCGTTCTTCCCGGGCGCCAAGATCGGCCTGCTCGGCCTCAACGGCGCCGGCAAGTCGACGGTGCTGAAGATCATGGCCGGCGTGGATACCGATTTCAGCGGCGAAGCGCGCCCGCAGCCGGGCATCAAGGTCGGCTACCTGGCGCAGGAGCCGGAGCTGGACCCGGCCAAGACCGTGCGCGAAGCGGTCGAGGAAGGCGTCGGCGAAGTGCTGCAGGCGCAGGCCGCGCTGGACAGGATCTACGAGGCCTATGCCGAGGAAGGCGCCGATTTCGACAAGCTCGCCGCCGAGCAGCAGCGCCTGGAGGCGATCCTCGCCGCCGGCGATGCGCACCTGCTCGAGCAGCAGCTGGAAGTGGCCGCCGACGCGCTGCGCCTGCCGCCGTGGGACGCGGTGATCGGCCCGCTGTCGGGCGGCGAGAAGCGCCGCGTGGCGCTGTGCCGGCTGCTGCTGCAGAAGCCGGACATGCTGCTGCTCGACGAACCGACCAACCACCTGGACGCCGAGTCGGTGGAATGGCTGGAGCAGTTCCTGGCGCGCTACACCGGCACCGTGGTGGCGGTGACCCACGACCGCTACTTCCTCGACAACGCCGCCGAATGGATCCTGGAACTGGACCGCGGCCGCGGCATCCCGTGGAAGGGCAACTACACCGACTGGCTGATGCAGAAGGAAGAACGCCTGAAGCAGGAAGACAACCAGGAGAAGTCGCGGCAGAAGGCGATCCAGAAGGAACTGGAGTGGTCGCGGCAGAACGCCAAGGGCGGCCGCACCAAGGGCAAGGCGCGCCTGGCGCGGCTGGAAGAACTGCAGTCGGTGGACTACCAGCGCCGCAACGAGACCAACGAGATCTTCATCCCGCCGGGCGAGCGCCTGGGCAATGCGGTGCTCGAGTTCAAGCACGTCACCAAGAAGTTCGGCGACCGCCTGCTGATCGACGACCTCAGCTTCCTGGTGCCGTCCGGCGCCATCGTCGGCATCATCGGCCCGAACGGCGCGGGCAAGTCGACGCTGTTCAAGATGATCACCGGCAAGGAGAAGCCGGACTCGGGCGAGATCGTGCTCGGGCCGACGGTGAAGCTGGCCTACGTGGACCAGAGCCGCGACAAGCTGGAGGGCAACCACAACGTGTTCCAGGAAGTCTCCGGCGGCCTGGACATCCTCAACATCAACGGCGTGGAGATCCAGTCGCGCGCCTACATCGGCCGCTTCAACTTCAAGGGCCAGGACCAGCAGAAGCTGGTCGGCACCCTGTCCGGCGGCGAACGCGGCCGCCTGCACATGGCCAAGACCCTGCTGCAGGGCGGCAATGTGCTGCTGCTCGACGAACCGTCCAACGACCTGGACATCGAGACGCTGCGCGCGCTGGAAGACGCGCTGCTGGAGTTCCCCGGCAACACCTTCGTGATCTCGCACGACCGCTGGTTCCTGGATCGCATCGCGACCCACATCCTGGCGTTCGAAGGCGACTCGCACGTGGAGTTCTTCCAGGGCAACTACCGCGAGTACGAGGCCGACAAGCGCCGCCGCATGGGCGACGACGCCGGTCCGAAGCGGCTGCGCTTCAAGGCGCTGAAGTAGGCTGACAGCAAAGCTGCCCACCGCTTCCGGATCGGGCGTGAAAGCAAAGGGGTGGGCACCTGCTGTGCCCACCCTGCGTCGACTGTCCGGGCCAGGTCCGTCGCGGCCGCGACGCGATCACGGCAATCCCAAGTCGCGCTTGAGTGCGCCCGATGGGGGTGGGCCGGCAACATGGACGACGCGGCCCGCCGCATCGGTCTGCAGCCATGTCGGCGCGCCCTGGCTATCGCTCCCCGACCAATGGGAAATGCCGATCAGACGCACCCTGCCCGCGTTGGCCTGGGGATTGATCCCGATCCGGGGATTGGCCTTGACCGTGTACTTCGTGACGGGCGCGCGCGTTGCGCAAGCGTTGTACTGCGCAACGTTGCCGGGAGCGCAGTGCGTGCCGCTCTGGCGCGTATTGCAGGTCCCGTTGGAGCAGGACGTCTCGTAGGTAGGCGCCTGTGTGGCACAGCTTGTGTAAACCATCACTGTGCCGGGGATGCAGGTCATCTCGGCCGTGGCTTCGGCCTGGCCAGCCACCGAGAAATCGCTGTCGGCCGGATCGCCGATCGTGGCCTCGACGATCGTCCCATCGATTCCTTCGCCGGCGAGCCGCTCCTCCAGCAAGGTGTCGTAGCCTCCTCCCGAACTCATCCACATCGCGCGCACCAGCGATCCCTTGCCGTCAACGACGAATGGTTCGAGGTTCCATACCTTGAGGGGCAGATGGACGTAGGTGCGCCCACCGATCTCGCGCAGGCTGGCGGCCCCGGACGCCCGCGAGACCTTGCTGTTCGCCTCCCCCACCCGTACGACTTCCGCGATCGCCGGCATCAGCCTGGACTGCAATTGCTGCACCCGCGCAGTCTGCGCAGGCGCGCGGACCGCGCCCTTCTCCGCCTTCAGACTTGCCTTGACATGACTCAGCCCGGGTGAAACTTCCAGCGTGGCGCCCTCATGGCCAGCGAGCTCGAAACCAAGCCGCAGCACGGAACGGTCGCTGTGGAAATCGGCCTGCCAGTCGCATGGGGTGGCCGCGCACACCTGCTTGCGGCCGCTTCCTTGCAACAGGAAGACCTGCGCACCGACCGGAGCGGATTCGAGCCTGATCGACTTGGCCAGCTGCGCGTCTGCCGCTCCCGCCGCCAGTGCCCCGCAGATCGACAGGAAGACCCCGCTCAACTGGAACCTGGACACGACGCCCCCCCGCCGTCCAGGCCCGTGGACAGTCCCATCACCATGGTCATAGCAATCCCGCAGCCAGCAGGTTGTTGCGCATGAACACCTGCAGTTGCCCCATCTCCAATGCCGCCGTCCACGTGCTCTGCGCCCAACGCGTATGCGTGATCCGCTCGCAGGCACTACGGATCGGCGCTAACGCGATTTCGGTCATACCAAACGAAAGGACGCCCAACAGCGCCCTGTTGCCGCCCTCCACGCTGTTCTGGCATTCCGCCTGCACTTTGGCAACGACCCGCACCTGACTGCGCTTGGCATCCAGCTCCTTCACCGAGATGACGTAGAAGAAACGATGCGGCGATGGCTGGTCGTAAGCGGAAATGCCCGGCAGCAGCATGGCATCGCGGGTGGCGAAGATCAGCCCGTTCTTCTTGTCGACCTGCTCGACATTGAGCTGGGCCTGGCTCGCCGAGACGCTGGCAACACGGAAGACATCCTCGAATCCAGCCTCATAGACCGCGACCTTCATCGCCTCCGCCGGCACTTCATTGCCCGACACCGCTTGCGACAGGTCGGGAAACGCCTCACGGGCGCTGCTCTGCAAGGGCCGGTTCGGCGTTGACGCGCAACCGGAAAGCGCGAGCATGATCGCCAGTCCGCACGCGATCGCGACGTGCGGACGATTCGGCTTGAATCGGCTGTTCCTGTATTTCATGTGTACTCCTAGGTTGTCCAGTCAACGAAATCACGGTTGGCCAAGCTGCACGGCTGAGGACTGCCACCGGCGGCGGCCAGTCCCTGCAGCCTCATCTGCGGGAGCGACCTCGGCCTGCCAGCGCCGGGCTGGATGCGGCCGTCCGGTGGAAACTGTTCATGGTTTGCTTGCTCCGCTGACGGGCCGGCCGGAACGGGGCCCTGTACCTAGACATCCGCAAAACAGGGCCATGAACTGCCAGGCAGGCCTGCCATGCCGGCACTTCCGCCAAAAGGAATGTGAATGTTGCTGGTGCGGCTCGCGCCGGGGTCAGCGGCGGATCGCGACCGCCGTGTCGTCGAGCGCCGCGACCAGCAGCAGGCGCGCGCGTCCGGCGAGGTCTTCGCGCCGCAGTTCAACGGCCGCCAGATGGCGTGCCTCGGCACACTCCGTCGGGGCGGCGGGCGCAGTGGCGCATGTGGCCCGCACATACGGGGCCAGGGCCTGACCGTAATAGAGCGGGTGATGGCGGGCCTTGGCCTGGATTTCGTCCAGTGCGGCACGCGCGGCTTCACGCGCCTGATCGACCCGGCCCAGCTGCAGCAACGCGTTGCTGCGGGGAGCGGCAATCACTGCCGGCAAGGGGTTGTCGGCAGGCAGGCCGGCGCGATAGATCGCCACCGCGCGGTCGTAATGCGCCAGTGCGGAGGCGCCGTCGCCGACGGCGACTTCGGTGGCCGCCAGGCGACTCAGGCCACGGGCGACGTACAACGAATCGGCCCCGAGCAACCGTTCCATCGTTGCCTGCGCCTGCCGTTGCAGCGGCAGCGCGTCGTGTGGCTGGCCACGTTCGCGCAGGGTATCGGCGTAGAAGAGCAGGTTGGCCATCGCGAAGGCCGAATCGGCGCCGAACATCGCCGCGTAGATCGCCCGGCTGCGCTGAAAGTCTCTGGCGGCCTCCCGGTAGCGGCCCATGTCGTACTCGGCCATGCCCTGCGAGCACAATGCATACGCCATCTGCGCGCTGCCTTCCCCAAGAACGGGCCGGATCTGTTCGATCAGTTCGCCGAACTGCCGCAGCGCGCGTGGATGATCTCCGGACTGGCTCAGGGCCTCGGCCAGGCTCTGCTGGGTCAACAGCATTTCCTCGGTCGGCCTGCCGTAGATCCGGCGCTGCTGCGCCAGGATCTGCTCGAGCAGCGGCACCGCCCTGGCGCCGGCGCCGGACCGGCTGTAGCTCATTGCCAACAGGCTGCCCACCTGCAGGGTCTGTGCGTCGTCCGGGCCCAGGCGCTGCCGCTTCAGCTCCAGCAACCTGCTGAACCCCGCTATCGCTGCCTGGAAGTGCCCCAGGCGGAACTGCAGGTCGGCACGGCGGAACAACGGCCGTTCGCAGATGGGATGGTCATGCACGCGGCGATCGCAGATGGACTGGGCCTCGTCGGTCAGCGCCGACGCCCGCGCCGTGTCGTCGCGCTCCATCTGCAGCAATGCCAGATGGTCCAACGCCATCACCAGTTGCGGCGTGTCGGCGGCGTGGCGGCGCAGGATCACGGTGGCGCGCTCGGCCAGTGCCAACGCTTCGGCCCTGTCTTTCGCCGTGTTCTTCTGCCGTAGCGCAAACGACATGGTCTGCATCGCCTCTGCGGTTTCCGGCGCGTCGTCGCCGAAACCGGCGCGTCGACGCGCCAGAGCGCTCCGGGCCAGTTCGGCGGACTGGGGATAGTCGCCGCCATAAGCGGCCACATCGGCCAGGGTGTTTTCCACCCGCGCCAGCGCGGCATCGCGTCCGGCCAGATCCTTGCGCGCGCGCTCGGCCACCCGCCGCACCAGAGCGCCGACGTCGCGCTTCTGCGCCGGCGCGTTGGCGGGCACCACCAGCAGCTCCAGCAGGCTGTCCACGTAGGTGAGCTGGGCCTCGGACTCGGCAGCGGCCGCGCGCGCGCGTCGCGCTTCTTCCCGCGCCCAGTGCGCCTGCCACCCGGCCACGGCGACTCCGCCCAGCAAGGCCATCGCCAGCGCCGCGCACGCGGCAGCGCCCCAGCGATTGCGGGACAGGAAACGACGCAGCCGATAGCCGAGGCTGGGCGCACGCGCCTGTATCGGCCGTCTGGCCTGCCAGTGGCGCAGGTCCGTGGCCAGGGCTTCGACGCTGGAGTAGCGGCGTTCCGGCTCCGGCGCCAGCGCCTTCATCACGATCAGATCCAGGTCCCCACGCAATTGCCGCGCCCAGCGGCGCGGCGCGGCGTCGACGGTGGCACACGCGGCGACTCGCGACGGGGGCGCCAACGGGCCCGGGCTCGGCCGCCCCGGCGGCCGGCCGCCGAGCAGACGGTACAGCAGCGTGCCCAGCCCATAGACATCCATCGCGGTGGTCGGCGTGGCACCAGCGAACTGCTCGGGCGCGGCATATTCGGGGGTCAACGCGTGCAGGCCGGTAGTGGTGCGTTCGTTGTGCTCGGCATCGACCAGGGCGCCGATGCCGAAATCCAGCAAGCGGGCGTGGCCGTCGGCGTCCACCAACACGTTCGACGGCTTGATATCGCGATGGATCACCAGATTGCGGTGTGCGCAAGCCAGCGCCTCGGCCACCTGCAGGACCAGGCCGACACGTGCGTCGAGGTCGGCGTCATGGCGCTCGCACCAATCGTCGATGCGCTCGCCTTCGACCAGCGCCATGGCCAGCCACGGAGTGCCGTCGGCGGCCACGCCGGCGTCGTACAGCGGGGCGATGTAGGGGTGGCGCAGGCGTGCCAGCAAGCGCTGCTCGCGCAGGAAACGCTCACGCCCGCCCTGCGCCAGGGCGCCGAGGGTCAACAGCTTGACCGCGGCCTGCTGGTCCAGTGGCGGTTCGCACGAGACCGCACGATAGACCACCGCCATGCCGCCTTGGCCGATCGGTTCGAGCAGACGCCAGCGGCCCAGCCGGTGCCCGCCGAGATCCGCAGCAGGTCCGGCGGCGGCTTCGGCCGCCGTGACCCAGTCGTGCAGCGGACCGGTATCAAGCGGACCGCCGGTTTCCTCGTGCGCGGCCAGCAGGCGTGTCACGCATTCGCGCAGCGCCGGCGCCAGCGGGAGTTGCCGCAACCGCGGCAAGCGTTCCAGCGCGGGCAGATCGAGCAATTCGTCGAGAATCCGATCGGCCTCGTGCCAGATCTCCTTCTCGCCGGCGTCCATGCGTCACGGCTCGCGCAATTGCGCGTGCAGGAACGCGCGCGCGCGTTCCCACTCGCGGTAGACCGTGCGCAACGAACAATCCAGCAGCTCGGCGATTTCGGCGAACTCGAGCCCGGCGAAAAAATGCAGTTCGACCACTTCGCGCCGCTGCGGATTGATTTCGCCCAGCGCCTCCAGCATTTCGTTCAATTCCAGCACCCGCGGCTCCGGACCGTCGTCGGCAGCCAACGAGACGGTGAGCGTGACCGCCACCTGCCCGCCGCCACGCTTCTCGCTGGCGCGACGCCGGGCATGGTCGATGACGATCCAGCGCATCGCCTTGGCCGCGGCGACGAAAAAGTGCCGGCGATTGACGGTGGACAGCGGCTCGCCGGTGGTCGCGCGCAGGTACAGTTCGTGGACCAGCACCGTCGGGCTGAGCGTGCGCTCGCCGGCCCCCAGCCGCGTGGCGGCCAGCCGGTGCAGTTCCGGATACAACAATTCGAAGACCGCCGAGAGCCGCTCCGGCGCACCCGCACGCGCCTGCACCAGCAGGTGGGTGATCTCGTGTTCCATCGGCTTCCCCGGACCATGCCCGAACTCGCGGATAGGGTAGCGCACGGAACCTCCACCGGTGCTCCCGGCGTTGGCCGCTGGCTCGGCATGGGAGGCAGCCCATTGGAACACTGCCCGCCTCTGCAGAGACACCGAACTATCCACTCGTGTCGACCTCTTCGCGAATCGACGCGCCCGGCGCCTGTTGCCGGTGTCGCTCACCCTTGCATCCGCACGCTCCGGCTTGCGCGTCGTTCGGCCGACTCGACGTGATGGTCAACAATGCCGGCCTCGGCCCGAACACGCCGCTGGAGAACGTCACCCCGAAGCTCCATCGCACCCGCGCGACACGCTCGTTGGTGGCGATGCTGTAGAACTGCGGCCTGGATCTCGCCACGCGCGGACGCAATGAACAACGATCGCTTTGGCTCCCGTCCCGTCTCGTCCGGCCGGCGCGACCTGCTGCGGCTGGCGGTGCTGGCGCCGGCGGCGTTCGGCTTGGGTATGCTGCCGGGCTGTTCGACTCCACCGCGTTTCGATGGCGGCTTCATCCAGCCGTGGCGCAGCCACCTGGAGCTGAGCGCGCAGGACTGGCAGCGGCACATGGCGCTCGCCCAGCGCATGGGCTGCCGGCAGATCGTGCTGCAGTGGGCCGGGCTGTACGGCGGCGGCGATGAGGCGGACTGGACCGTGCCCGACGGCGTGATGCAGCGGATCTTCTCCAGCGCCGCCGGCGCGGGCCTGCAGGTGCGCGTCGGCCTGCCCTACCACAGCGGCTGGTGGCGGGCGCTGCAGGCGCCGGACCCGGCCGCGCTGGATGCCTTCCTGGCGCTGGCCCTGGACAACGCGCGCAGCTACCTGCAGACCGCGCCGTGGGCCAGGCAGGACAACTTCGCCGGCTGGTACCTGCCGTACGAGCTGGAACAGTTCCACTGGGCGCAGGACGATCGGCAGCGTCGTCTGTGCGCCTGGCTCGGTGCGCTGTGCGCTGCGGCCAAGGCCGGCACTGGGCAGGTCACTGCGATCTCAACGTATTTCAGCCGGTTGCCGACCACCGGTTCGCTGGCGCAGCTGTGGACCCGCATCCTCGACCAGGTGCCGCTGCGGCCGATGGTGCAGGACGGCGTCGGCGTGGCCGGGCTGGACAACCTGGACGGGGTGAATCCATTGCTGGCGCTGCTGCGCGCGCGCCAGGTCGATTTCGACGTGGTGGTCGAACTGTTCGAGCAATTGCCCGGCACGGCCGCCGATGGCAGCGACTTCCAGGCGCAGACCGCCGATGCCGCGCGCATCGCCAAGCAGCTGGCGTGGGCGCGGCGCAGCGGCGCCGCCGGCATCTACGCGTTCGCGCTGGATCCGTGGCTGTCGCAGGACACCCCGCGCGCGCAGGCGCTGCGCCGGCAGTGGCGCAGCGGGCGCGGGTAGGTCCGTCCGGCGCAGGCTGCGGCGCGCACGGGCAGGCCCGAGCGCGGCATCGGGCCGCGGCTGGACACGCCGTTTTCAGTAGGACAGGGTCGCCGTGGCGAACAGCCCCTTGGCGCGCTGGGTATCGCCGCCGCCCAGGGCGTAGCGGTACTGCACGGTCAGGTCCAGGTAGGAGCGCGCCGCGTGGTAATGGTCTTCGCGGAACCAGTAGCGCACGCCGACGCCGGGGCCGGCGCCGAGCGACCAGCTGCGCTCGGTGTCGGACAGAGCGAACGATTGCTCGCCGATCAGCGGGTATTCGATGCCGCTGACCCGCGAGCGCTGGTCGAGCCAGTCCGCGCCCACCACCAGATACGGGGTCAGCACCCAGGGAGCCTGCCCGGCGCCGACGCGGTAGCTGCGGCCGGCGCGCACCTCGGCCGCGGCGAAGGCCTGCTGGCGACGCAGGCGGCCATCGGAATCGGACAGGCGCTGCGCTGGATCGCCGTTGCCGTCCAGGCTGTCCACGCTGAAGCGGGCGCGGTTGTCGTCCCAACTGTAGCCGGCCTGCGCGTAGCCGCTGACGGTCCACCACTGGCGGGTATCGGTGCGCAAGCCGGTCCCATGGTAGAAGCCGTAGGTCAGGTAGGTCATCCAGCCGCCTGCGTCGCTGTCGAGCCGGTAACGGGCCAGCGTGTCGACCTGCAACGGGCGCTCGGATCGGGTCTGGATGCGGCAGCGCACGTCCGCCGCGTCCGCATAGACGCCGCCGCGGCGGCTGCCGCTGCCGAGGAACTGGCGGCGTTCGATGCCCACGCTCAGGCCGGTCTGGGCGAACGCGTAGCGCAGGCCCAGCGAACCGACCGTGGACGGCCAGCCGGCGACCGAACGCGAGCGGCTGAGACGCTCGGCGCGGTCGCGCGCATCGGCGGTGGCTTCGCCGGTGCAGGGATCCACCGCGAGCAGGGACTCGTAGGTGCCGCCCTCGTCGTACAGGGTGTTGGCCAGGCGCGCGTAGGCTTCCAGCGTGCCGTGGCGGTCGTTGAACGCGGCCGGACGCCAGAACGCTTCCAGCGTGCCGAAGACCGAATCGCCCGGCGTGCTGACCGCCGCACCGCCGAGGTTGGTCGCGGCCTGGCGGGCGCCGCGGTAGCCGGCCGACAGGGTCATGCCCCATTCGCGCGAGACCTCCGCGATCGACTGGCGGGTGGCCTCGCGCTGCGTCGTGTCCAGCGGCAGTTGGCCCGCATCGGCACGGTCGATGGCCGTGCGCAGCAGCTGCGCCGCCTGCCGGCGGTCGCCGGCGGCGGCGCTGGCATAGGCCTGGTCCAGCACCACCGTCGGCGGCGCCTTGCCGGTGGCGTCGGCGGCGCGGAAGTCGGCCAAGGCCTGCTGCGGCGTGCCGATGCGCCGGGCGAGGTAGCCGCGCTGCATCAGCAGGCCGGCATCGTCCGGGGTCGCGGCCAGCGCCGTGTCCAGGCGCTGGCGCGCCTCGGCCTGCTGGGTGGGGTCGCCCGCCGCCAGCGCGGTGGTCAGCAATGCCTGCAGCGACGCACTGTCCGGGTCGGTGCGCACGGCCTCGCGGGCGTTGTCGATGGCCGCCGGGTAGTCCTGCCGTGCGTACGCGGCATAGGCCGTGCGCGCGGCGCCGCCCCCGTCCTGCAGGTCGGCCGGCAGCAACGTGCACCGGCTGCCGTCCGCGGCCTGGCGGCATTGCTGGATCGGCGCCGGATAGGTCGCCTGGGTCAGCGCCTGGCCGGGACGCGCGCCGCGCAGCGCGCGCTCGCGCTCGGCCACCGCCGCGGCCAACCCCTTGCCGGTGGCCGCGTCCGCGTCCGCCGGCACATCGGTCCGCAGCGGGGCCAGCAGGCGCTCGGCGCGGGCACGGTCGCCGGCGGCCACGGCCGCATCGACCGCCAGCAGGCGCACGTTGCGCCGCTGCTGCGGGTCCAGCTGCGCCTGGCCCAGCGCCGCGTCGAAATCGGCGTTGGCCTGCGCAGCGCGGCCCAGCCGCTGCAGCATGTAACCGCGCATCACCCGCGCATCGGTATCCGCGCCATCCTGGGCGAGCGTGGCGGACGCGGCGTCCACGCCGTCCTGCAGATGCCCGCCGAGGAGCAGCGCGCGCATCAGCAGCAGGCGGTAGTGGCCGTCAGCGGGCGCCAGTTGCACCGCCCTGCGTGCCGGCGCGATCGCGTCCTCCGGGCGCTGCGCGGCCAGCGCCTGCTCGCCGAGCTGGGCCGCCGCGCTCGCCTGCGCGCGTTCGATGCGCTCGCGACCGGCCAGCACCTCGCTGCGGTTGGGCGCGCCCAGCGCCAGCGCGGAGTTCGCCGCCTGCCGGGCCGCGTCCAGATCGCCCTGCGTTTCCAGCGCGGACACCCACAACAGCGCCCACCCGCCCTGCTGCGGCTGCTGGCGGAACGCCTGTTCGGCCTTGCCGGCGGCCTCGGCCATGCGGCCGGCGTTGTAGGCGTCGTAGGCCTGGGTGGCCAGCGCGAAGGCGCGCCGGTAGGCCTGTTCGGCCGCGCTCGGATGCGCCGTCGCACGCGGCGCTGGGGCACCGCCGGCGCGCGCAGCGGCCGTGGATGCGGCGGTCGTGGCGGCGGCTAGGCCCGGCAGCGCTGGATCCTGCAGCCCATCGGCCAGCGCGCGGCGTGCCTGCGCGCGCGCGTCGTCGCCGCGGCCCAGCTTCTGCAGCGCGTAGATCTGCAACAGGCGCAGGCGCGTCACGTCCGGGCGCAGTCGCGCCGCTTCGGCGGCCTGGCGGTTGGCCTGCTGGTAATCGCCCCGCGCATAGGCCGCGTAGGCATCCTCGGCGATGCGGTAGGCGGCGCCGGCCAGCGGCGGTTGCTGCGCGTGCGCAGCAGCGCTGCCCAGGCCGAGCAGGCTCAGCGCGATCACGCTGGAGAGCAAGGTGGTTCTCATGCCTGCAGCTCTCCGTCGGCGCTGTAGCGGGGTTGGCCGGAACGGCGCTGCTGCTCGCGCACCGCCGCGGCGATCGCCGCTTCGGTGGCGACGCCTTGCTTGACCAGGTGATCGCCGATGCGACCGTCGCGCTGCGGCTTGTAGTCGTCCAGCACGCGCTCGAACTGGTCGCGCGCGATCAGGCGCAGCTCCACCAGCAGATCGCCCAGCAGCGGCACCGCATCGACGCGGTAGCGCTCGCCGCTGATCAGGCGCAGGCCGGCGTTGATCTCGCTTTCGCGCGCGATCGACTGTTTGAGCACGCTCGCGTCGACGTCGTGCAGCAGCCGCACCTGCTCGGCCTCGGGCAGCGCGTTGGACACCGCGACCGCCAATTCGCCGGGCACGCTCGACGGCAGCGGCAGCAACCGCCACTGCACGCAGGCCTCGACCGACAGCGGGAACTGCCCGGCCTGCAGGTAATCGACGTCGATCGCCGCGCGCGGCAGGTCGCCCTGGAAGGCGATGGCCTCGGCCAGGGTCTCGTCGTCCAGCCAGCCCTGCGCCACCAGGATCCGGCCCAGCGGTTGCTGGCGTCCGCCCTGCTGTTGCTGCAGCGCCTGCTGCAGGCGCTCGGGTTCGACCGCCTCCCAGGTGGCCAGCAGCTCGCCCAGGCGCCGGCGCGTATGCACCAGCTGCGCGGCGCTGGGGAAATCGTGCATGGTCTTGTCCCACACCATGCGCTTGCCGAACAGCAGGTACAGCAGGAACAGGCGCCAGGCGCGCGCGGTCGCCATGAAGTTGATCATGTTGCCGACCACCATGCGCGGGATCGACATCAGCGCATGCTCCCAGCCGTACAGGCGGTTGACGAAATAGAAGCGCTGCGCCACGCGCGTGGCCAGCGCCGCGGTGGTCAGCAGCGCCACGTTCATCGGCCAGGTGCCGCTCTGGAAGATGGTCGGGAACTGCGCGGTCCACGCGCCGCTGGCCTTGAACAGCCAGAACAGCATCAGCTGCAGGAAGATCAGGTAGGCGAAGACGCTGACGAACGAGGTGACGATGCCCTTGCGGTCGCGCGCGAGCAGGTACTTGGTGGCCAGCGAGCCGCGCCAGCCCAGCGTCTCCCAGCTCTGCAGGCCGATGCCCAGCACCCAGCGCGCCTTCTGCCGGTACGAGGCGCGGAAGTTGTCGGGGAAGTACTCGCGCACGCACAGCGCCATCTGCAAGGTGCGCTCGCGCACCGGGCCCCAGCCGAACCACGACGGGCGGCGCACGCGGAACTGCACCGGGAAGCGCGCGAAGATCGAATGCATGCCCATCGCCGCCAGGCGCGCGCCGACGTCGTAGTCCTCGGTCAGGCTCTCGGTGTTGAACGGCTGGTTGTCGCTGACCTGGCTCAGCGCCAGCAGCGCCTTGCGCGAGAAGCAGGTGCCGACGCCGGCCGAGGGCACCATGCCGGAGACGCTCTCGCGCACCACCAGGTCCTTGGCGTGCCATTCGGCGAACTCGTCCATGTACACGCCGGCGACCAGTTCGTACCACTCGCGGTCCAGCGAGGTCACCGGCAGCTGGATCATGTCCTTGCGCGGCAACAGGTAATTGAAGAAGCGCAGCTCCAATGGGTGCAGCACGTCTTCGCTGTCGTGCAGGACCACGCCGGCGAATTCGATGCCGTTCTGCTTCTCGTACTCGAAGATCGCCAGGACCAGCCAGTTCAGGCAGTCGGCCTTGCTGGTCGGGCCTTCGTGCGGCACCTCGATGCGGCGCATGCGCTTGTAGCGGCGGCGCATGCGCTCCACTTCGGCGATGGTCTGCGCATCGTTGGGATAGGTGCCGACGAAGACCACGTAGTCGTGGTAGTCGAGCACGTCGATCATGTTCTCGACCATCTGCCCGATCACGTCGTACTCGGCCCAGGCCGGCACCATGATCGCCAGCGTCTGTTCGGGCCGCTGCAGCAGGTCCTGCTGGGTCAACGGCCGGTATTGGCTGCGCTGCTTGACGATCAGGCTGCGCCAGATCTCGCGCACCCAGTACCAGGCATCGATGAACAGGTCGTCGAGGCTGGAAATCAGGATCACCACCGCGACCACCACCGCCGCCGTCTCCAGGAAGGCGTAGTAGTTGGCCAGGTGGATGTTCCAGGACAGGCTGTCCACGTGCGGTCAGTGCCCGCTCTGCGCGGACGTGCGGCGACGCCGCACCTGCGTCACCCGCGCGGCCAGCAGCATGAACACGATCAGCGCCACCAGCGCCAGCAGCCACACCATGTGCTGCTCCCAGATCGGTTGCGGGTCGGCCTGCTCGGCCAGGCGCGCGCCGGTCGGGTCCTGGCCATCGAAGTCCTGCACCACGCCGCGCGCATCCAGCAGCGCCAGGTTGCCGTGGACCAGCCGGAACGGCTCTTCGATCTGCGGTCCCTGCGTGCCCAGCTCGCGGTAGATCACCCCGGTGTTCGCGCCGCTGCCGACCACTTCCACCAAGGCGGCGCGGTCGAGCCCGGCCAGGTCCAGCAGCACCTGCTTGTCCGGGCCGGACACCACCAGCTTGCCGTCGCGCAGCGCCCCGCTCTGCGCCAGGCCCTGCGGGGCCAGCACGAAGCTGAGGTAGGCGCCGCTGGGCGCGATCGCGGTCGCGGGATCGCCGACCTTGAGCAGCGCCTGCATCGGCGAGGCCCCGGTCGCGCTGGCGATGTGGATCACCTTGGCCAGCGACGCCGGCGCATCCTGCAGCCAGCTCGCGGGCACGAACACCTCGTGCGGACCGGCCAGTTGCGCGGCCGCGCCGACGAAATCGCCACCCAGGCTGCGCTCGGCCAGGCGGATGTGGCTGCTGGGCAGCACCGACACCGGGTAGCCGGTAGCCGGGTCGTGGCAATACGCACGCGCCGGCTGGCGCAGGAAGCTGATCCGTACCTGGTTGCGCGCGGCCAGGGCGAAGCGCGGCAGCTTGGCGATCAGGCGCTGCGGCTTGCCGTCGCCGTCGAGCACCTTGGCGCCCACCAGGTAGTCGTTGAAGAAGATCGAGGCGACCGCGCCCTGCCCGGCCGGATTCGGCGCCGCGGAAACGTCGAGCACCACCTCGCTGGGCACGCGCCCATCGCTGGACAGCCCACCCAGGTCGAAGTTCACGCTGCGCTCGCCGCGCGCGACGATGTCCAGGGTGCCGGCGATGTTGCCCAGGCGCCCGAGCAGCACCACGCCCTTGTCGGCCGGCGGCAGCAGCGCCGCGCCGACCTGCAGCGAACCGCCCAGCGCATAGGCGCGCCACTGTTCGCTGAGCAGGCCGGCGGCCTTGGCGCCGGCGCCGTTGGCGACCAGCAGGGTCGGACGCCCGCCGACCAGGGCCACCGCCACCGACGCCGGCGCGGCCGGCTGTTCGAATCCGGCCATGTCGGTCCTGCGCCAAGCGGCGAACGCGCTGGCCGCGTCCGGCGCGGCGCCGGCGACCTCGCCGGCCAGCGCATCCAGCGCGGCGCGCACGCCGGCGCGCAGCGGATCGCTGAGCACCGCCACGTCGACCGCGAGCGGACCGGCGTCGCCGAGCGAGAGCAGCGCGCCGACCTCCGCCAGGCTGCCGATGCGGTGGCGGGCGCTGCCGTCGGACAGCGCCGCGTAGGCCGGGATGCCGGCCAGGCTGACCGGGATCGCCAGCCCGCGCAGGTCCACGCTCGCGCCCACCGCCGGCAAGGCGACCACCTGCACGCGCTTGCCGCCGTTCTGCAGCGCCGCACCCACGCGCCAGGCGGTGTCGTAGCTGTCGGCGCGGGTGGCGCGGCCTTCCACCAGCAGCCGCACCGTGGCCGGCAATGCGCCCCAGGCCTTGGCCACGGTGTCGATCGCGCGGCCGTCGAAGCGATAGCTGAAGCGCGAGTCCGGCGACAGCCGCAGCACGTTGGCCGGCGCGCTCTGGTCGGCGCACTCGCGCTCGGAGACCACCGACCACCAGCCCACGCCGAAGCGCACGAAGCCGCTGGGACGGGCGAAGCCGTCGATGCCGATCACCTGGCCGAGGTCGCCCTGCGCGTCGGTGAGCGAACGCGCCGACACCGGGTCGCCGTCGATCGACAGCAGGCTGGCGCTGCGCCCGGGATGCCCGCGCATGTAGCGCGCATCCACCTGCAGCTGCGCATCGCGGGTCGCCACGCCTGCCGGCACCGGCAGGTAGATCTCGCGCTGGCCGTCCTGGCCGCTGAGCACCAGCGGCTGCTTGAACCCGAGCTCGCGCAGGGTCATCGAACGCTGCACCGTGGTCTCGGCCGTCCACTCGCCGAACTGGCCGGCGACGGAGTCGGCGGCGGCGGCGGCGGCGGGAGTCAACGGGGCCAGCAGGACCAGGGCCAGCGGCACGACCGTGGGAAAGCGTGCGGTACGACGTCGGGTCTGGGTCATGGTGTCGCTTCTAAGAGAGGAAGGTGGGAAACCGCCACGGCCGGGCCGGGCGCGAACTGGTCGAAGGGCAGGCCGCGCAACGCGGCCACGATCCGCGCCGAGGCGCGGCCATCGCCGTAGGGGCTGGCGCCGGGCAGGAACTGCGCGGGCCTTGCCGGCTTGGCGCAGGCCGCGGCGACCGCGGCCACGATCCGCGCCGGATCGGTGCCGACCAGCGCGACCACGCCGGCCTTCACCGCTTCCGGACGCTCGGTGACATCGCGCATCACCAGCACCGGCCGGCCCAGCGCCGGCGCTTCTTCCTGCACGCCGCCGGAATCGGTAAGCACCACGTGTGCGCGCTGCATCAGGCGCACGAAGTTGAGGTAGTCCTGCGGCGCGATCAGGTGCACGTTGGGCAGGCCGCCCAGTTGCGCGTGCACCGGGCCCTGCACGTTCGGGTTCAGGTGCACCGGGTAGACGATCTGCAGGTCCTGGCGCTGCGCCAGTTCGGCCAGCGCGCGGCAGATGTTGGCGAAGCCGTCGCCGAAGCTCTCGCGGCGGTGCCCGGTGACCAGCAGCAGCTTGCGCCGCGGATCCAGGAACGCGAACTGCGCATCGACCGCCTCGCGCAGCGCGGTATCGCGCGCGAGCCGTTCGACGGTCAGTTGCAGCGCGTCGATCACGGTGTTGCCGGTGACGCTGATGCGGCCGGACAGGTGTTCCCGCTCCAGGTTGCCGCGCGCGTCATGGGTGGGCGCGAACAGATGGTCGGCGACCACGTCGATCACCCGCCGGTTCATTTCTTCCGGCCAGGGCTGCTGCAGGTTGCCGGTGCGCAGGCCGGCCTCGACGTGGCCGACCGGAATGCGCCGATGGAACGCGGCCAACGCGGCGGTCATCGCGGTGCTGGTATCGCCGTGCACCAGCACCCGGTCAGGCTGCACTTGCGCGTACAGGGCGTCGAGTTTGTCGAACAACCGCGAGCACAGCCCGTTGAGGGTCTGGTCGGGCACCATCACATCGAGGTCGTGATCCGGCGCGATCGCGAACAGGCCCAGCACCTGGTCCAGCATCGCCCGATGCTGTCCGGTGATGCAGACCAGGGAGTCGATGTCCGGCGCGGCATGCAGCGCGCGGACCAGCGGCCCCATCTTGATCGCTTCGGGGCGCGTACCAAAAACGGAAAGAACTTTCACCAGCACACTCCATGTGGGTCACCGAAAATAAGTGACCAACGTCACACAACAATGGGGCATGCGGCACAAAATAGCCAGTCCGGCCGGTAGACACCGTGTGTCGAGGGATACCGGACGCGGACGCCCGCTGCCGTGCCCTGCCGCGACGGGCGGGCGCAGTGCAGGCCGTGCGCGGCGCGGACCGCGCTACGGCGGGTGCGCTACAGCTCGTAGGACAGCACGTCCTCGAAGCCGAACCTGCCGAAGTCGCGGATCCGCGACGGGTACAGCCGGCCGATCAGGTGGTCGTGCTCGTGCTGCACCACCCGCGCATGGAAGCCTTCGGCCTCGCACGCCACCGGGGTGCCGTGCGGGTCCACGCCGCGGTAGCGGATGCGGCGGTAGCGCGGGATCACCGCGCGCAGCCCGGGAATGGACAGGCAGCCTTCCCAGCCGTCCTCCAGCTCGTCGGACAGCGGCTCGATCTGCACGTTGGCCAGCGCCGTGCGCGGCACCGGCGGCGCATCGGGATAGCGCGCGTTGCTGTCGAAGCCGAACACCATCAATTGCAGGTCCACCGCGATCTGCGGCGCGGCCAGGCCGACCCCGCGCGCGGCGTCCATGGTCTCGAACATGTCGGCGACCAGCGCCTGCAGCTGCGCGCTGCCGAAGTCGCCGACCGGCTGCGCGATGCGCAGCAGGCGCGGGTCGCCCATGCGGATGATGTCGCGGATCATGGCCTGCTCCTGTCGCCGAATGCCGCCGATTATCCGCCGAGCGCGGCGCGCCTGCAGCGTTGTGGGGCGTTCGTGCGGCTGCCAGCGTTCCGGTTGCGGATGGCGTCGGGGCTGAAGCCCCTCCCACAGTGCACCCAGCCGGCCGATCGCCAGGCCTCTGCAGGCGCGGTTTCGACCGCGACGAACGCAACCGCACACCACGCCGGTTGCGGCTACCGGTCGGGGCTGAAGCCCCTCCTACAGTGCACCCAGCCGGCCTGCCGCGGGCCCCTGCAGGAGCGGCTTCAGCCGCGACGAACGCAGCCGCACACCACGCCGGTTGCGGCTACCGGTCGGGGCTGAAGCCCCTCCTACAGTGCACCGGGCGGCCCGATCGCCAGGCCCCTGCCCTACTCGCCCACGTACGGCGAGGCCAGCACCTGCGGGCGGCGGCCGAGGCCGGCGCCGAGCCGGTCGAGCACGAAGCGTACGTAGAGGTTGGTGCTGAACTGGTTGTAGTCGCGGGCGTTGTTGAAGATCAGCCTGCCACCCAGGAACAGCTGCGGGGCCAGCTGCCACTCGGCCGCGCCGGCGATGTTGTAGGACACGCCGGTCTTGCTCTGCCCGGCGTAGACCGGCGCGGTGTAGGTGTCCACCAGGCCCAGCAGCGCGGCCAGCGATGCCGCGTCGTAGGCGTCCTGCTGCATCTGCGCGCTGGTCGGGAAGTAGTTGCTGTCGTCGCTGCGGAAATGCTGCACGCCGACGCTGGCGTCCACGCTCCAGTTGACCTTGCGCCCGGACGAGCGCCCGCTCCAGTGCACCGGGAAGCCGAGATCGACGTAGTCCTGCGGGCTGAAGTAGCCGCCCTGGCCGTAGGTGTAGCCGCTGAGGTTCTTGTCGTACTGCATCGCGGTCAGGTTGAGGCCGGCGGTCAGCGACTGGTTCTCGGTCTCCAGCGCGTGCACGTACACGCCCAGGTCCACCTGGCGGTGGTCGTTGTCGGCGACGTTGTGGCCGATCACGCGGTCGGCGGTGAGGTTGGCGTAGCCGCCGAGCAGGCCGTTGTCGAGCGTGGCCGACAGGCGCACGCCGTTGCTGGTCACGCCGCCCCAGCGCAGCCCGGCGCGGCCGTCGTCGACGCCGGCGAAGGACAGCATGCTGTCGCTGACCGCGCGCCGGAACACCTGGCCCGAGTAGCTCAGGTTCTCGCCGATCTGGCCGCGGTAGCCGGCGCCGCCGACGATGCGCTGCTCGGGGAAGCCGATCGGGGTGCTGCCCAGGTCGGCCGCGAAGCCGCCGTTCTTGTACTTCACCGACACGCCGACGCCATTGGTGTTCTGGTCCAGGCGCCGCGCGCCGTTGCCGTTGGCGGCCATCGTGTACAGCGCCTGGCTGAAGCCGGCCGGGGTCAGGCTGGCCGCGGTGGTGTTGGCGGCCAGCGCCTTGAAGCGGGTGATGTCGGCGGCGCTGAGGTCGGCGCTGCGCGAGGCGTCGTCGAGGATGGCGCTGGCCAGGGTGCTGATCGAGACGTCGGCGGCGACGTTGCCGAGCAGGAACACCGACAGCGGTTCGGCATACAGCGCCTGCAGCGCCGCCGCCTCGCGCTGCGCGTTGGTCAGGCTGGCGTCGGTGTCGTTGTACAGCTCGTTGTACAGGCCGGTGTTCACCGCGTAGGTACGCAGCGCGTTGCGGGTGGCGGTGGTGTCGCCTTCGGTGAGCAGCAGCTGGTACAGGTCGCTGCCGATCAGGTCATCGATCGGCGTGCGATCGGCGGCCAGGGCGTCGCCCATCGCAGCGCTCGGGCCGGCGCCGAAGCGGCTGGCGGTGGAATAGGCGTTGTCCAGCGTGCCGGCATCGAGCAGGGTCGGGGTGACATCGACGCTGAGCTTGCCCTCGCCGACCGCGAACTCGCCGTGCAGCGGCACTTCCAGGTCGTTCAACTTGCCCAGCCCGGCCTCGCCGTCGCGGGCGCGGTAGGTGGCGCCGGCGGCCAGGCTGTCGCTGTTCTCCGATTGCACTTCGCGCAGTTCGTCGAGCACGGTGCCGGTCCGCGCCGGCGTGGCCAGCGCCTGCGCCTGGCGTGCGCTGCCGGTGGCGACCACGCGGTCGTCGGGATAGTAGGACGGGGCCAGGCTGGCGGCCGGCGCACGCTGGCCCGGCACCGGCAGCGCCGCCAGCTGCACGCCGGCGGGAGCGGCGCTGGCGCTGGCCGGCGGCGGCAGGTCGTCGCCGCCGGCATAGGCGCTCGCCGCCGGCGCTGCCGGCAGCGGCGCCTGTGCGGCGCTGGCGTAGGCCGGCGCCGGGTAGCCGCCGCCGAGGCTGTCGGAGATCACCGCCGGGCTGCGCGGCATGCGTCCGCTCATGCCGGCGAACGGGTTCAGCGGGCGCCCGGCGCCGGCGAACGACGCCGGACCGTTGGCCGCCGGCAGGCCGTTGTCGTGCTGGCCGGCCTCGCGCGCCTGCGCCGCCAGCGCGGCGCGGAAATAGCTTTCGGCCTTGCGGCTCTTGCCGGCGCTGCGGTACACGCGGCCGGCCGCGCTCAGCACCGCCGGCGAGTCCGGCGCCTGCGCCAGCGCGCGCTGCAGATAGTCCTCGGCGCTGTCGAGGTCGCGCAGCGCGGCGGCGGTGTTGGCCGCGGCGATCAGCGTGTCCAGGTCGTTGGGCGATTGCTGCAGCTGCTGCTGGTACAGCACCAGCGCCTGGCGCTGGTCGCCGGCGGCGGCGTACAGCCGCGCCAGCGCGGCCACCGCCTTGGGATCCTGGTTCTGCTGCGCCAGCAGCGGCGCCAGCGCGTCGTAGGCCGCTTCCAGGTTGCCCAGTTCGCGCAGCGCGTCCACCTGGCGCAGCGTGTAGCCGCTGCGCAGGGCCTGGTAGCGGCGCTGCTGCTCGGCGTTCATGTCGGTGTCGCGCAACTGGCGCAAGGTCGCCGCCAGTTCGGCGTCCTGCTGCGCGCGCAGCAGCACGCTGGCGTACTGCAATCGCGCCTCGGTACCCGGGTTCTGCGCGACCAGGCGCTGCGCCAGGGTCAGCGCGCGCTGGTTGCTGCCGATGTCGGCGTAGGCGCCGGCCATCGACGCCAGCAGCGCCGGCTGTTCCAGCGCGCCGCCGAGCGCGGCCTCGGTGCGCGCCAGCAGCAGCTGCGCCTCGCCGGCGCGGCCCTGCTGTTGCAACAGCCGCGCCTGCGCGGCCTGCTGCTCGACCCAGGCGGTGTTGCGCAGCGCGCTCATTTCCGCGGTCCGCGCCGCGCTGGGGATGCGCTCCAGGCTGGCGTAGGCGCTGGCCCAGTCGCCGCGTTCCTGCGCCAGCAGCGCATTGGCGTACAGCGCCTCGGGCATGTCGCCGTGCACCGCGAGCAGGCCGTCCATCACGCTGCGCGCCTGGTCCGGGCGACCGGCCTGCTGGTACAGCCGCGCCAGGTCCAGCCGCACCCATGGATCGCCGGGGCGCTCGACCATCGCCGCTTCCAGTTCGCTCTGCGCCGAGACCGTGTCGCCGGCCTCCAGCGCCTGCTTGGCGCGCGCGCGCTGCACGTTGGAGCGCAGCGTGGCTTCACCGCCGGCCTTTTCGCGCTGCGCCGGGCTGAGTCTGGCGAACAGGGCGCTGGCCTCGTCGGCGCGGCCCTGGCGGCTGTACAGGCCGATCAGGCCCTGCAGCGCGCCGGCGTTGTCGGCGCTCAGCGCCAGCGCCTGCCGATAGCTGCGCTCGGCCGCGGCCGCATCGGTGGCCGACTGCAGGTCGCCGAGCAGTACGTAGCCGGTGGCTTCGTTGGGCTGCAATTTGAGCGACTGCTGGGTCAGGCGCAGCGCTTCGTCGCTGTCGCCGCGGCCGCGCGCGGCCTGCGCCTGCTGCAGTTGCAGCCAGTAGCGGGCGCTGTCCAGCGCCGACCGCCATTTGCCATTGCCGGCCGCGGCCGGGCGCAGCAGTTCCTGCGCCTCGCCGAAGCGTTGCTGGCGCAGACGCACCGAGCCCAGGCCGCCAAGCGCGTCGGTGTCGCGCGGACGCGCGCGCAGCACCTGGGTGAAGCGCTGTTCGGCCACGGCGAGGTTGCCGGCGTTGAGCGCCTTGAACGCCTCGCCGAGCTGTTCGCCGGCCGGATCGCCGGCCTGCGCCGCGCGCTGCTCGCCCAGCTTGGTGGCCTTGGCGGCGACCTCGGCATCGTTCGGATTGGCCGCCAGGAACGCCTGGTACAGCGGCGCGTCGGCATTGCCGGCATTGAGCCACAGCAGCGCCTGGCGCCACGCGGCGCGGGCCGGGCCGCCGACGTCGGGACGCTTGCTCATCGCACCGAGCTGGGCGATGCCCTCGCGCCGCGACGGCTCGCGGTAGGTCAGCACCTGCGCCAGCGCCAGCGCCGCGGCGCTGTTGTTGGGCTGCGCCGCGGCCAGGCGGCGCAGGCCGTCGCGGGCGCCGTCCCAGCCCTGCGGGGTGCCGGCCAGGGCCTGGTAGTACTCCAGCGCCAGGTGGTCCGGCGGCGCCTTGCCGTCGAACAGCGCCTGGTACTCGCGCACCGCCTCCACGTAGCGGCCGGCCGAGGCGGCGCGGCGCGCATTGCGCAGGTTGATGCTGTCGCCGGTGCCGCCGATCGCCTGGCTCAGGCGCTGCGTCTGCGGCGCCTGCGGATGCACCTTCTGCAACTGCTGCAGGCGCTTGCGCGCCTCGCCCTGGCGGCCTTGCGCCAGGTCGATCTGGGCCAGGCCGAGCAGCGCGTCGGGCTGGTTCGGATCGACCCGCAGCAGCTTGCGCCAGGTATCGGCGGCCAGGTCGTCGCGGCCCTGGTCGTGCCAGTAGTTGCCCTGGCTGACCAGTTGCTGGGTGGCGTTGCCGGCCTGCGCGTGCGCGTTGCCGGCGAGCAGGCACAGGTCGATCATGCCGGCCAGGTACAGAGGCTTGAGGTTCATGCGGAACATTGGGTTCTCCAGGCGGGCTGCAGCAGGCCGTCTGCGGAAAAGCGATAGCGGTTATCGAGCCAGCCGCGTCCGAACAGGACCAGCACCCGATCGTAATAGGGAAGCTTCGCCGCGGCGGCATCGCCGGGCGCGGGAATCTGTTGCGCCTGCGCCTTCAGCAGCAGCGGCTGGCGCAGCGCGCTCAGGTACGGCAGCAGCGCGGCGGCGAAGCCGGGCGGCGCGGTGCCGCTGCCGACGCCCAGGCGGGTGTCGACCTTCTCGCTGAAGTGGCCCTGCGCCTGCAATTGCTGCAGCGGACCGGACAGGTCCTCGAGCAGTGCCTTGCGCAGCGGTTCGCCGGCATCGAGCATGCCGGCCCACAGGTATACGCGGACCGCGTCGTAGCTGCCCAGCGGGCCCTTGTCCGGATCGGCCACGAACGCGCGGCCGTCCCAGCCGATCCAGTCCGGGGCGAAGCCGACCGGCGCGCTGTCGCGCAGCAGGCGCGCACTGCGCTGCGCCAGTCCGGCCCACGGTCCTTTCGGATCGGCCGCGGCGAAACGGCGCAGCAGCTGGATCGGCAGGTAGCTGGGGTTGAGCGTCCAGCGCTGCGGCTTGGCGAAGCCCTTCACTGCCGGCAGCAGCATGCCGCCGAAGCCGGGCAGGTCGGCCAGTTCCTGGCGCCGCACCAGCGCCAGCGTCTGCATGCCGGCCTGGGTGTAGCCGGGCCGCTTCCACAGCCGCCCGGCCTCCAGCAGCGCATAGGCGATCCACAGGTCGGCATCGCTGGCGGTGTTGTCGTCGAGCACGCGCCAACTGCCATCGCCGGCGCGGCCCCACAGCCAGGCCGGCAGCACCTGCTGCGGACGGCCGCCGCTGAGGTTGTGCCGGGTCCAGCCGAGCAGCCGGTCGAACAGCACCTGGTCGTTGGCGACCAGCGCGAAGAACAGCGCGTAGGACTGGCCTTCGGAGGTGCTGCGCTGGTCGGCGTTGCTGAAGTCGATCACCCGCCCGCTGTCGTCGATGTGCTTGGCGACGAAGCTGGTCCATTCGCGCCACGGCGCGCAGGCGGCCGCCGCGGCCACGGCCGGCGGCGACGGCAGCAGCGCCGCGGCGCCCGCGGCGAGCACGCCGCCGAGCAGGCAGCGGCGCTGGCGCGCGTGCGGGGTCATTGCCCTTCCCGCAACCGTTGCGCCGAATGCCGGCGCAGCACCACGCGCGCGGCCAGCGCCAGCAGCAGGCTCAGCACCACCACCACCAGGCCGAGCAGCAACGGATGCTGCGAGAAGTACCAGCGCGCCCAGGTCGGCAGCGGCAGGTGGCCGACGTAATAGGTCTGGTTGCCGGCCAGGCTGCGGATCTTGCCCTGCTGCAGCAACACCACGCTGCCCTGGAAATCCTTCAGCGTGGCCGGCTCGAACCAGGCGTCGAACAGCTGGCCGACGCTGGACGGGTCCTCGGCCAGCAGCGCGACCACGCTGCGCCCGGGCTTGAGCGGCGACTCGAAGCCCATCAGCACCACGTCGCCCGGGGCCGGCTTCACCGCCACTTCGGCAGTGGTCGGCAGGTCGGTGCGGCGCGCGTCGAAGGACAGGAAACCGGGCAGCTTGTCGCGCGCCCAGTCGGTCATCGAGAAACGCCGGCCGCTGGCGCCCTCGCCGATCGGCAGGTGCTCGCTCCAGCGCTGGAACAGCGGCTGCGAGCGCGAGGAACCGAACACCAGCAGGTCGCTGTCGGCGTGCTGGTCCACCTCGCCGGCATGGATCAGCGTGGCGCGCAGCGCCGGATAGCCGGTGGACGCGCCGAGCTTGCCGAGCAGGGTCAGCAGGTTGGACATGTCCTGGTCGCTGGCCTCGTCCGGCACCACGATGGTGGATTCGGACAGGTCGGCCAGGCGCGTGAACGGATAGCCGGCATTGCCGAACGCGGCCAGGTTCGGCATCGCCATGTAGTGGTGGAACGAACTCAGGTCCACGCTCGAGTCGGCGTCGATCGCGCCGGACACGTCGGGGAAGGTGTTCTTGCATTCGCCGGCCTGCGGGCGGTCGAAGAAGAAGTGGAAGCGCAGCTGGCTGTTGGCCGAGAACGGGCCGGTCGGCAGCAGCAGCTTCTGCTCCACCGGCATCGCGCCCTTGGCCTTGAGGTCGTGCCACCACTGCAGCGGCAGCGATTCGGCGTACGCACGCCCGCTCAGCGGCAGGGTGGTGACGAAGGCATCGTTGATGCTGACGTTGAGCGCGGACTTGTTGCGCACGTCCGGCACCGTGTAGCGGTAGCGCAGGTTGACCGGGATGCCGTCGCGCTGCCACACGAACAGGTCCGGCGGCAGCTGCAGGCCGACCCGGATCAGGTCCGGGTGGTAGCCGCTGACGTTCAACTGCGAGGTCTGCGCGACCAGGTCGGCGAAGCGTACCGGGCCGTCGCTGGAGATCCAGTTCGGCGCGTCGTAGGGCTTGCGCGGCTGCGCCTGCTTCAGTTCGCCGATCCTGGCCACGGCGCCGTTGAACGGCGTGCCCAGCGCCAGCGCGGTCGCCGCCTGCTGCAGGTCGGCGTCGTTGCGGCCGAGCACCAGCAGCAGCTTGCCGGCCGGATCGCGCGGGTTGGACAGCACCGCCAGGGTCGGGCCGGCAATCTCGCCCAGGCCGTTCTGCGCGGTGGCCAGTTCCGCCGGCAGCGTGTTCGGCGTGGCGAACAGCACCGCGTTGCCGGTGGCCGGCACGTCGCCGATGGAGACGCTGAACAGCGCGCCGCGGTAACCGGCCTGCGCGCCGAACCACGAGGACACGATGCCGGCGCTGCGCAGCGTGGCCAGGTCCGGGCGCTGCGGGAACACGAACGGCAGTTCCAGCCGGCGCGTATCGCGCTTGTCGTAGAACGGCACCGGCAGCAGCGCCAGGTCGTTGGCCAGCACCAGCGGCGTGGTGCTCAGGGACAGCCGCGTGGCCGGGTCGATGTTGGCCCACAGGCTGGTGTGGTCCGGGTCCTCGCACTCGCGGGTGTAGTGCCCGATCAGTTGCAGGTTGAGCTGGTTGTAGTCGCTGACCAGGCGCGGGTCGATCGGCACGTCGGTCTGCTGCAGCTTGCCGGCGTTCTCGCGGGTCACCGGCAGGGTCGCCACGGTGACGCCGTTGACGGTGACCTTCAGGTGCGACAGCTCCGGCAGCAGCGCCGGCGAGTAGCTGTAGCTCAGGTGCAGCGTCGCCGCCTCGACCACTTCGTCGGTGCGCGCGCTGAACGACACGCCTGCGCTGCCCTGGATGCCGCGCAGGGTGATCTCGTAGTCCATGCCCAGCTGCTTCAGCGTCGCCGAACGCTCCTGCACGCCCAGCACGGGGGCCGCCGGCGCTGGCACCGCGGCCGCGCCGGTGGCGGGCGGCGCGGTCGGCGCGGCGGGGAGAGTCGGTTCCTGCGCCAGCGCCAGGCCGGACAGGATGGTGAGGCAGCACGCAGCCAAGGCAGGTAGGCGCATCGAGGGCAACCGGAAGAAAGAGGGAAGGAAGGACCGGGCAACGCGCGTCACGGCGCGGATTCCTCGCCGGCCGGACGCGAACGGAAGCCGCCGCGCACGCTGTCGCCGACATGCTGGCCCAGGCGCTGGAAGCCGCGCATGCTCGCGGCGAACACCTGGCCCATCGATTTCCAGAAGTTGTCGCGGTCGTGGCGGCCCCACTGCGACACCCAGATGTCGGCGCGGGCGAAGGTGCAGGCGACCAGCCAGCGCTCCTGTTCGATCGACATGGCGCGGAACTGCACGCTGATGTGTCCGTCGCGGTCGTGGCGCACGATCGCCGGCAGGCGCTTTTCGCTGTTGCGATGCGACAGGCCCACGTCGACCAGCGTGTCCGGCTCCACCGGCGCCGTCTCGACCAGGTTCAGGGCCATGCCGCCGGTGGAGAAGTTGACGCTGCGGCAGGCCAGTTCCTGGCCGTCGGGCAGGTACAGCGTGGCCGGGATGTCCAGCGGCACGCGGTGCGAGCGGCGCACCTGGCGCATCTCGCTGGCGGTGGCGATGGTGGCGCCGAGCAGCAGCACGTTGTAGACGGTCCAGGCCAGGTTGAACCAGATCGTCTGCGCTTCGCCGGTGGCATCGGTGTAGATCAGGCGCATCGCCCCCGCAGCCAGGCCGGCCAGGTTCAGCACCAGCAGGAACAGGTAGGGCTTGGCGATCTGCCGGTCGAAATAGCTGCGCGTGACCAGGCCGCCCTTGGGGGTGACGTTGAACTTGCCGAGCTTGGGATTGAACAGCGCCACCAGGGTCGGACGCAGGATGTACCAGGCCAGCGTGGTCTCGTAGACCTCGTTCCACAGCAGGTGGCGGAACTTGCCCTGGGTACGCAGGTTGGTCAGGTTGGCCTGCATGATGTGCGGCAGCGCGTAGGCCAGGATCATCAGCGCCGAGGCGTGGATCACGTGCGCGCCGAAGAACAGGTAGGCCAGCGGCGCGGTCAGGTAGATGATGCGCGGCAGCCCGTAGAAGAAGTGCAGCATCGCGTTGGCGTAGCACAGCCGCTGCGACAGGCGCAGGCCCTTGCCGAGCAGCGGGTTGTCCAGCCGCGCGATCTGCGCCATGCCGCGCGCCCAGCGGATGCGCTGGGCGACGTGGCCGGACAGGCTCTCGGTGGCCAGGCCGGCGGCCTGCGGCACGGTGATGTAGGCGCTGCGGTAGCCGCGCCGGTGCAGCTTCAGCGCGGTGTGCGCATCCTCGGTCACCGTCTCCACCGCCACCCCGCCCACTTCCTCCAGCGGCTTGCGCTTGATCACCGCGCACGAGCCGCAGAAGAAGGTCGCGTCCCACTGGTCGTTGCCGTCCTGCAGCAGGCCGTAGAACAGCTCGCCCTCGTTGGGCACCTTGCCGTGGTTGCCGAGGTTGCGCTCGAACGGATCGGCGGAGAAGAAGTAGTGCGGCATCTGCACCACCGCCAGCATGCGGTCGCGCAGGAACCAGCCCATCGCCACCTGCAGGAACGAGCGGGTCGGGATGTGGTCGCAGTCGAAGATCGCCACGTATTCGCCGCTGGATTTCTTCAGCGCGGCATTGATGTTGCCGGCCTTGGCGTGGAAGTTGTTGGTGCGGGTGACGTAGTGGATGCCGGCCTGCGCGCAGAAGTCGCGGAACTCGTCGCGGCGGCCGTCGTCGAGCAGATAGATGTTGAGCTTGTCCGCCGGCCAGTCCATCACGCTGGCGGCCAGGATGGTGGAGCGCACCACCGACAGCGGTTCGTTGTAGGTGGGGATGAACAGGTCCACCGTCGGCCACGCGCCTTGGTCGGCGGGCAGCGGCACCGGGCGCCGGTTCAGCGGCCACAGCACCTGGAAATAGCCCAGCACCAGGATCGTGAAGGCATACACCTCGGCCAGCAGCAGGCCCAGGCCGAGACTGAGATCGACCACGCTGCTCACGCCCATGGTCTGGGTGATGCGCCACCAGATGTAGCGCGAGGACATCGCCAGCGACAGCGACATCATCACCAGCACGGCGAGCCGGCTGCCGCTGCGGCGCAGCAGCAGCGCCGCGGCGAACACCACCAGCGAGAACAGCATCTGCTGCGGCACGTCCATCGGAATGGCGACCACGAACACCAACAACAAGGCGCCCAGCGCCCACAGCGACCAGGTGGCCAGTGTGTGCATGGGTTGACCGGTACGCGATGCGGACGCAGCGCTCATCAGCGATTCCTAGCGAAGTGGGGCGAGGCCGGCGCGCGTTTTCCCCTCCGCGCGGCGACAGGACGGCGAGACGCGGCACGGCGGCCGCGCACGGGTCAGCGGATCAGGATCCGCTTGAGCGGGCTGTTGGGCGTCGGCGCGCGATCGCGGCCGCCGTCGAGCAGGCGCTGGAACAGCTGGGTCAGCGGCGTAGCCGTCGTGGCGGCCGGCGCCGGCGCGGCCGGCTCGGCCGCCGGGACCGGCCTGGCCGCGGGCAACGCCACCACCAGCCGGGGTTCGGCCGGCGCGCGCACCACCGACAGCGTCGGCGCGGGTGCCGCCGGCGGCAGCGGTTCGGCAGCGACCGGCTCCGGCGCGCTCAGCCGCGCCGCGGAAAAGTCCTGGTACGCGCTGGCGCCCTGGCTGCCGAGCTTGGCGAACAGGCTGGAAATGTCGTCGGCCGCGTCGGCGCCCGCATGGTCGTTCTTCTTGGACATCGATCACCCCCTAAGATGATTGTGTAGCCGGTGGAATCCGGGCAGCCCGCTCAGGCGACCCGGCACAGCACGAAACGGCGGACGTCTTCCTCGACGGCCGGCACCGCGCGGATCCCCAGACCCGCCAACATGCCGGCCTGCTCGAACCAGGCGTGGTACACCCCTTCCAGGAATCCATCCGCTCCGGCCGTCTCCCCGGCCAGGGCGATCTGCAACGGCGAGCCGACGTGGTGCAGGTCGACCCGGTCGGCCTGCTCCTCGAAACGCGCATAGCCCCACTCCAACCTGTCCCACACGCGGTTGACCCCGGCCTGCACCTCGTCCAGCGTCGCGCAGGCCCCGATCGGGTGCTCGTCGGCGAAACGGCGGCCGATCCGCGCCATCAGCAGCGCCATGTCCTCCGCCGCCAGCTCCGCCGCGAACTCCTGGGCCAACGCCCGCAGAAAGCCGCGCCACTGCCGCGAACAGGCCTGGGTGCGGAAATGCGTGTGTAGCTCGGGAGAGCTCATCGGGTGATGCCTCTGCTGGAAAAATGGCACGGCGCGTGCGCTGCAAGGGTACCTAGCAAACGCAATGCCAATATGGCGGGGACTGCCACTAATGCGACACAGTTCTCACTTTGCCCGCCAATCATAGCCCACTGCTGCGCCACAGCAAAGTCTCCGCCGACCGGACGACGGCCCCCATTCTCGCCGCAATGGGAGCGCCTGTCGGCATGCCCACGTCCCACTATTGACGATCGGCCGCCACGTCGAAGACCTGGCGCAGGTAGGCCAGGTAGGCGGGGTCGTCGCACAGGTTCTTGCCCGGCGAATCGCTGAGCTTGGCCACCGGCTGGCCGTTGCAGCGGACCATCTTGATCACGATCTGCAGCGGCGCCGGCCCCAGGTCGTTGGTGAGGTTGGTGCCCACGCCGAAGGCGAGCATGCAGCGGCCGTGGAAATGCGCGTACAGCCGCATCACCTTGTCGATGTCCAGGCCGTCGCTGAACACCAGCACCTTGCCGCGCGGGTCCACCCGGTGCCGCTGCAGGTGCGCCAGCACGCGCTCGCCCCATTCGAACGGGTCGCCGGAATCGTGGCGCATGCCGTCGAACAGCTTGCAGAAGTACAGGTCGAAATCGCGCAGGAAGGCGTCCAGCCCGACCACGTCGGACAGGGCGATGCCGAGGTCGCCGCGGTATTCGCGCGCCCACGATTCCAGCGCCGCGGCCTGCGAATCGCGCAGCCGCGGGCCCAGCGCCTGGAACGCCTGCAGGTATTCGTGGGCCATCGTGCCCAGCGGGGTCAGCCCGTAGCGGCGGGCGAAATACACGTTGCTGGTGCCGACGAACTGCGTGCCCAGGGTCTGCTGCAGCACCGGCAGCAGTTCGCCATGCCAGGCGCGCGAATAGCGGCGGCGGGTGCCGTAGTCGGCGATCGCGCAGGCGCCGTAGCCGCTGCTGTCGCGCAGCAGCGCGATCTTGGCCTGCAGCCGGCGCAGGCCCTCGGCCTGGTCGTCGCCGCCGGTGTTGCGGAACCAGACCTCGTTGACGATCGCCAGCAGCGGCACTTCGAACAGGATGGTGTGCAGCCACGGCCCGCGGATGCTCAGCTCGATCTCGCCCGGCACCGTGGCCGAGGCCTGCAGCTGCAGGTACTTGCGGTCGAGGTGGAACAGCGCCAGGAAATCGGCGAAGTCCGGCTTGATGAAGCGCAGTGCGCGCAGGTAGTCCAGTTCCTCGTCGCGGAAGCGCAGCGCACACAGCGCGTCGATCTCGGCCGAGATCTGCTCCAGGAACTGCGCCAGGTCGATGCCCGGGGTGCGGCACTTGAAGCGGTATTCCACCTGCGCGCCGGGATGCTGGTGCAGCACCGCCTGCATCATCGTGAACTTGTAGAGGTCGGTGTCGAGCAACGAATCGATGATCATCGCGCGATTATGCGCCCAGCGTGTTGCCGGCTCACTCCGGCTCTTCTGCAGGAGCGGCTTCGGCCGCGACCGGCGCTACCGGTAATGCCGGTCGCGGCTGAAGCCGCTCCTGCAGGAAGCGTCAGGGCGCGGCGCCACGCGCCAGCACCGCCTGCGCCGGCTTGTGCTGCACGGTGAAATCGCTGTCGTGCGCGCCGCCGGCGTCCGGATCGGTGTACCAGCACCAGATCGCGATGCCGGCGATGCGCTGTTCGCCGAGCACGCGGCGCCAGTCCTTCAGCACCTGCGCCTGCAAGGCGGTATCCACCGCGGCGCTGCGCTGTTCGGGGCTCTCCCAGGGCGCGGCCAGGCTGCCGCGCGCCGAGCGCAGGCCCAGTTCCGCCACCCACACCGGGCGCCCGCTGCGCGTGCCCAGCGCCTGCACCCGCGCCGCCGCGGCGCGCATCTGCGCCAGCCGCTGCGCCGGCACCGCCGCCAACGCCGGGTACAGGCTGGTGCCGACGAAATCGAAGCGGTCCCAGTAGCCGAAGCGCTCGGCCTGCTCCAGGCCGTCGGCCACATAGCCGAGCGGGCCGCGGTAGACCTGGCGCACCGCCGCGACCAGCTCGGGCCACTGCGGCGCGTCCTGCAGGCCGCGCAATTCGGTGCCGACGATCAGGGCCTCGGCGCGCTCCTCGGCGGCGACCTGCGCCAGCTGCAACAGCGCGCGCCGGTAGGCGCCGAACCAGGCTTCGCGATCGGCCGGCGCGGCATCGCCGGCCCAGTGTCCCGGGATCCACAGATGCACCTTCAGCACCGGCTGCAGGCCGGCCGCGCGCATCTGCCGCAGCCCGGCGCGCACCTGTTCCACGCTGCTGTCGCTGCCCAGCACCGGATCGTCGGACTGCGGCGTGGCCTGCCAGACGAAGGCGACCAGCAGCGCGCGTTCGGCACCGGCATCCGCCAACTGCTGCAGCGAGCGCTGCGCCGCCGCGCTGCCCCACGGCGCCTGCGCCGACACCTTGACGTTGGCGCCCATCCACGGCGCCGCCGCGGGCGTGGCCGCGCCGCAGCCGCACGCGCTCATCGCGAACAGCATGCCGGCCAGCCACCTCACGGCAATCGACGCCATACCCGGTAGGACCCTTGTCGGTAGACCAGACTGTAGCCGGGCAGGCCTTGTTGCCACAGCTGCGGCAGGCGCCGGTTGACGCTGTCCAGCGCCCCGGCCTGGCTCGCCGGGTCGGCCACCACCACCTGCGCCGGCATCTGCCGCGGGTCGTCCAGCGCGCGCTTGTAGCGCGGGTCGAACGGCAGGACCAGGCCCTGCGCGTCGCCGCGCGCCACGATCACCGCGTAGCCGGCGCGGTCGTCGAGCAGGGTCGGCAGCCGCGCCTCGGCCAGCCAGGCGCCCAGCCGCGCTTCGTCCGGATGCCGCGGCGCCACCGGCGCGCGCAACGCCGCGGCCCAGTCGCGGGTGGTCGAGGCGGCGGTCTGGGCGATGACCCAGCTGCTGGCGACCGCGCCGAGCAGCAGCAGCGCCAGGGCCGGCCAGCGCAGTTCGCGGCGCAGATCGCCCAGCACCAGCGCCGCCGGCACCACCATCAGCGCCAGGAAATCCAGCGGCTGTGCGCTGAAGCGCGCCCACGCCGCCAGCGTGCCGGCGCCGATCACGGTGACCGTCGCCACCAGCACGCAGCGCCAGGTGCTGCCCAGGCGCGCGCGCCGCACCAGCAACAGCAGCGGCGTGGTGACCAGGCCGGCCAGCGCCAGGTACAGCGGCGGCCACCACGGCCGCGCCAGCGCCTGCTGCAGCCACGGCTGCAGCGCGGCCTGCGCGTAGCTGCCGCGGAACGCCGAATGCTGGTCGCGCACGAACAGCAGCGCGTCGCCGAAGAACAGGTAGTTCAGGTACATCCAGGTCGCGACCGCGAACAGGAACGGCAGGTAGCAGACCAGGTAGAACGACACCGGCGCGCGCCGCAACATGCCCTGCGGCGCGATCAGGCCCAGCCACGGCGCCATCGCCACGGCCAGGAAGCAGGCGCGTTCGTCGACGAAGAACAGCAGGCACAGGCCCAGCGCCAGGCGCAGGTAGGCGAAGGCTTCCGGGTCGCCGCGGAAATGGCGCAGCGCGCGGCAGGTCAGGTAGAACACCAGCAGGCCCAGGCCCTGGTTGTTGCCCGACAGCGTCGGCCACAGGAAGAACGGCTGCAGCACCAGCGCCGCGCACAGGCCCCAGGCCCAGCCGCGGCCCAGGCCGGCGGCGAGATCGCGCCACAGCAGGGTCACCATCGCCGCGCCGGCGAGCACGTCCACCAGGTACGGCAGCAACGGCGTGGACAGCCCCGGCACGCCGCCGATCAGCAGGCCCAGGTACAGCGAGGCCTGCGCGTACAGGAACCCCAGGTATTCGGTGCGGAAACCGGCCGCGTCGCGCAACAGCAGCAGCTTGGCGTACTGCGCCATCGCGTCGTCGCTCATGTAGCCGTGCGCGAGCAACCGGTGGCACAGCAGCGCCAGCAGCGCAGCGGTGGCCACGAACACCGGCGCGCCGCGGTAGCGGCCCGGCGTCTCAGTCGTCGAGGGCGGCGCGGCGCTCTTCGGCCATGTGCTTGCTGATGCCATGGGTGGTCTTTTCCCAGTAGAACGGATTGCGGATGAGTTGCCAAAGCCCCTTGTAGGCGGCGATCGATTGCAGCAGCCAGTACAGCGGCACGGTCAGCGCGTACGGCGCCAGCCGGAAGTAGTCGCGCTTGAACGCGGCCACCAGGGTCATGTAGATCAGGAAGCCGTTGCCCAGCAGCAGGTTGAGCAGGCTCAGGTACAGCAGCGCGGGCGGAAAGAACGGATCGAAGAACTTCGACCCCGCCGCCAGCCACAGGCCGTAGCTCAACCACATCAGCGGCGCGACCAGCGCGGTGAAGAAAGTCCCGCCGACGAACAGCTGGAAGCCCCAGAAACCGCGGAAGCCGGTGGACCGGTACAGCTGCACCGGATCGCGCATGTGCACCAGCCAGGTCTGCATGTAGCCCTTGAGCCAGCGCGAGCGCTGCCGGATCCAGTTGGGGATGCTGACGTTGGCTTCCTCGAACGTGGTCGAGTTGACCACGCTGACCCGATAGCCCTGCTGGGTCAGGCGCACGCCCAGGTCGGCGTCCTCGGTGACGTTGTACGGGTCCCAGGCATGGACCTTGCGCAGGATGTCCAGGCGGAAATGGTTGGAGGTGCCGCCCAGCGGGATCGGGATGCGCAGCGTTTCCAGCGCCGGCAGGTAGAAGTCGAACCACAGCGTGTATTCCAGCGTGAACATGCGCGTGAGCCAGTTCTCGTCGGCGTTGTAGTAGTTCAGCCGCGCCTGGATGCAGGCCACGTCGGCCGGCGACTTGCGGAACGCGGCGACCGCGCGCTTGAGCTGGTCCGGCTCCGGCTTGTCCTCGGCGTCGTAGATGGTGAGCATCTGCCCGCGCGCGAACTGCAGCGCGTAGTTGCAGGCCTTCGGCTTGGTCTTGGGCTGCGACGGCGGCACCCGGATGATCTCGAAGAACGCCTCCAGGCCCAGTGCCTTGGCCGCCTCGATGGTCTCGATGTCGTCGGCCTCCAGCACCAGCTTCACGTCCAGCTTGGAGGTCGGGTAGTCGAGCCGGCGCAGGGCGTTGGCCAGGATCGGCAGCACGTCCGGCTCCTTGTACATCGGCACCAGCACCGTATACACCGGCAGGTCCTCGTCGCTGAGCGCGGCGACCTCCTCGTCGCTGACCTTGATGTCGATGCGGCGCCGCGCGCCGCGCCAGGCCAGCGCGAACTTCAGGCCGAAGGTGGCCAGGAACGCCACCCCGATCACCGTGTTGATCGCGATCAGGCTCGCCACCGGCCACAGCGCCAGGGCCAGGACCAGCAGCACCGCCAGCGCCCACAGGAACACCACCTGCTTGCGGGTCACGACCTGCCTGGCCGAATGCTCCGGCGCATGCTCGGCGAGCAGGTTCAGCGCGTCGTGGGTGAGCTGCGCGTCGGCCTGCTGCTGCAGGCCCCAGACGATGTCGAACTTGGAGGTGCCGACGAAGCGCACGTCCGCGCCGTACAGGTTGCGCGCCCAGGCGAAGGTCTCCGGGCCGGGATCGGCCACCGCCAGCACCAGCCGGCCCTCTTCGCGGCGCCACGGCAGCACCAGGCGCTGCGCGTATTCGGCCAGCCGCTCCGGTTCGAACAGCGCCGGGTCGATCGGCTGCTGCAGCAGGTTGACGAAGTTCAGCCCGAAATGCGCCGACAGCACCGTGTAGAACTGCAGCGCGGTGACCCCGCGCTGGGCCAGCACCACATCGCCCAGGCGCGAACGCCAGCGCGCCTGCAGCGCCAGCGCGTCCTGCAGCTGCGCCGCGTCGATGACCCCGGCTTCGACCAGCGCGGTGCCGATCGGGGTCTGCCAGCCGCGCGGTTCGGGCACGCTGCCGAGCGGGCCGATCGCGTCGCCGGCGCTGGCGCCGGCCATGGACTCGTTCACGGCCGCCTCCTCAGAACCGCCACCAGGCGGCCACGAACGGGCCGCCGGCGCCGCCGGTGTTGCGCCCGGCCACCGGCTGCTGGTAGCCGAGCTGCAACTGGGTGCCGCCGGGCAGCGTGTGCAGCAGCGAGGCCTGCAGCTTGGTCAGGTCGTAGTTGTTGCCGCGGATCGGGGTGCCGGGCGCGTAGACCGGATTGGGGCCGTTGCCGTTGCCCAGGCCCTGGATCACGTTGAGTTCGCCGATCAGCATCCAGCGCGGCGCCAGCGCCAGGCCGCTGCTGATGTCCAGCCGCGCCTCGTCGGCGGAGTCGCCGCCGCGTAGGCGTACCGCCGCGCCGAGGTCCACGTAGCCGTCGCGGCTGCCGGCCCGGTAGCCGCGGCCGACGCTGTAGCGCAGTTCGGCGCCGTAGTCGCCCTGCCCCAGCGCCGGATGGTCGCGGTCGTCGGCGCCCTGCCGGCCGTAGCCGGGAATCAGCGCCAGCACCTGCACCGCGCCCTGCCACGGGCCGTCGCGGCCGTCCGGGTCCAGGCGGTAGCGCAGCCCGATTTCCTGGTCGGCCCAGCCGGTGGTGTGCTGGTCGCCGTAGCCGCTGTCGTTGCGGTAGCCGACCTTGCTGAAATAGAAGTTGCCGACCAGGGTCAGGTCGGCGCTCAATCCATACTCGGCATAGAAGTTCAGCTGGTCCTGGCGGCTGCGCCCGGCATCGGGGAAATTCTGGCTCTGGCCGTGGCTGTTGTAGACCGCGCCGCCATCGCTGTGGCTGGCCTTGAGGATCGCCAGCGCGGCGCCCTCGTCCTGCACCCAGGCACCGGCGAAACACGGTCCGGCCGCCATGGCCGCCAGGCCCAGCGCCAGCGCCGGCAGCAGTGCGCGCGTGCGCCGGCCCGGCTGCTGCCGCAGGCCACCGGTGTTCGCCATAGAAGGGGGTGCCGCACATGCGTGCGACCACGAGCGCGCACGCTCGCCGTAGGGCTGGTTCATCGCCGTTGTTTCCTGGAGGGGGGCCCCTGGAACAGGGAGCAGGAAACGATCCCGTAGCGGAATCGCGATCGGAACGTAGCACTTTTTCCGTGTGCTTCACATCACGCAATAAATGAACTGCTCATCACGCATACAGCCTGACGCAGCGCATGCACCAGCCTGGTGCTGCGTTCAGCCGGGACGCCGCCAGCACAGCCTGGCGAAGGTCACCCAGGCATGCAGCCAGATCACCGCCCACACCGCCGCGCGCACCGGCGCCGGGCGCGTCGGCGCCTCGAACTTGCGGAAGTAGCGCCACAGGCCGCGATGCTTGTGCCATTCCACGAACCAGGGCCGCTTGCGGCTGGAGACGCCGCGCACGTGCAGCACGCGCATGTCGTTGCGCACCGCGACCGTGGCCCCGGCCTGGCGCGCGCGGCGGCACAGGTCCAGGTCCTCGGCATGCAGGCGGTAGCCGGCGTCCCAGCCGCCGATCCGCTCGAACAGCGCGCGCGGCAGCAGCATCAGCGCACCGGAGATCGCCTGCACGCGCTGCAGCGGCTGCGCCGGATCGGCCGCGACCGCCAGCCGCGAACCGGCCAGCGGGTGCCGCAGCATCGCCGCGAAGTCCGGATCGCGGCGGCGCACCGCGGCGTCGGCGCGGCCGTGCTCGTCGACCTGCTCCACCCCGAGCAGCGCGTCGCCGAGCGCGGCGACCTGCGCGCGCAGCAGCGCCAGCGTGTCGGCCTCCACCAGCAGATCCGGATTGACGAACGCCAGCCACGCCGCGTCGCTGGCCGCCGCGCCCTGGTTGCAGGCGGTGGCGAAGCCGGGATTGTCGGGATTGGCGATGAAGCGCACGCGCCGGTCCTCCAGCGCGTGGCGCTGCACGATCGCCAGGGTGTCGTCGCGCGAGGCGTTGTCGACCACGCGGATCTGCGCCACCTCGGCGGCCGCGCGCAGCCGCTGCAGACAGGCGTCGATGGTGCTGCCGCTCTCGTAGGTCACCACCACCACGGCCATCTGCTGTTCGCTCATCCACCGATTATCCCGCAACCCGGCACGGCCAGCGCGCCGCGGGCGTGGCACGGAGCCCCCGTTGCCGCGCATACTCTGCGACCGTGGACGCGCGGCCCGCCTTGCAGCAGGCCGCCATCCACGGGGACGCGGAACTGTCCGCGCCCTTTCCCTCGCACAGTGCAGATGCCGGCCAGCGCTCGTTCCTGTCCAAGGCTGCCGCCACGACCCAGAAACCGCGTACGCCGCTCCGGCCTGCGCGCGTGCCGACGGCCCGGCGGCGCCGTCGTCCATTCAGCCGATATATCCATCGGACGTATCAATAGCACCGCAGATCATTGGTCTAGACCAGATGCCGGGGCAAGCATGCGCTTCCCGTCCCCGCCGGCCGTCCCCGCCATGCGCCCGCTGCGCGTCATGCTCGAATACTTCCATCCGTGGCCGAACTCGGCCGGCTTCTACCTGGCGCGCGAGCGCGGCTGGTACCGCGATTGCGGCCTGGAGCTGGTGCTGCAATTGCCCGACCCCTGGCATGGCGACGGCCTGGCGCACCTGCTGCGCGGCGACTGCGACTTCGCGGTGTTCCCCAGCAACCGCCTGCTGGTGCGCCGCGCCGGCGGCGAGCCGCTGCGCGCGATCGCGGCGATCAACCAGTGCGGGCTCGAGGCGATCCAGACCCTGACCGGCCTGGGCATCGCCCGCCCGCGCGACCTGGGTGGGCGCCGGCTGGCGATGAACCCGACGCCGCGCGGGCTGGCGATGGTGCGGCACCTGGTCGCGCACGACGGAGGCGATCCGGACGCCGTGACGATCGTGGATGCCGGCAGCCGCGAACTGCGGCCGGAAGACCTGGCCGCCGGCGTCGCCGATGCCAGCTTCGGCGGCTACTGGGCCTGGGAGGCGCTGATGGACAGCCGCATCGAGGCCGCGCGGCGGGTGACCTGGCCGGTCGCCGCGCTCGGCGCGCCCGCCTACCACAGCTACCTGCTCGGCGCGCACGAGCGCACGCTGGCCGCGCAACCGCAACAGGTGCGCGCGTTCCTCGCCGCCACCGCGCGCGGGTTCCTGGCCGCGGCGGCCGCGCCGCTGGACGCGCTCGACGCCTACGAGCGCGCCACCCCGTATTTCCCGCGCACCTTGCTGTCGGCCTCGTTGCACGCGATCGCGCCGACCTGGCTGCATGGCGGGCGCTGGGGACGGATGCGCCAGCCGCTGCTGCAGGGCTATGCGCACTGGCTGGCGCAGCATGGCGTGCTTGCCGACGCCGAGGCCTGGCGCGATGCCGCCGATCCGCGCTTCCTGGCCGAGACACCGGCATGAGCGCGCAGCACCAGATGCACAGCATGAGCGCGGCCACCGCGGCCGCCGACTGGCCGCCGCTGCGCGCCGACGAGGTGGACACGCTGCTGCGGCGCTTCGCGCTGCACGACGCGGTGCGCGCGTTGCGCTGGCACAGCCCGCGCCCGTTCTCCGCGGCGGCCGAGGTCGAGACCGGGGTCGGCACGCTGTTCGTCAAGCGCCATCACCGCAGCCTGCGCGACGTGCGCACGCTGGGCGAGGAGCACCGCTTCATCGCCCACCTGCGCGCACGCGGCGCGCCGGTGCCGCTGCTGCTGCATAGCGCCGAGGGCGCCACTGCGGTGCAATTGGGCGACTGGACCTACGAAGTGCAGCGCGCCGCACAGGGCGAGGACGTCTACCGCGAGGCCGCGTCGTGGACCGCGTTCGCCAGCACGGCCCACGCCCATGCCGCCGGGCGCGCGCTGGCCGGCCTGCACCGCGCCGCCAGCGGCTATGCCGCCGCACCGCGCAGCACCACGCTGCTGGTCGCCAACCTGCGCCTGTTCGGCCAGCCGCAGCCGTTGCCGGCGCTGCAGCAGGACCTGGCGCGGCGGCCGGCGCTGGCCGCCTGGCTGCAGCGCCGCGACTGGCATGCCGACCTGCGCACGCATCTGCTGCCCTGGCACGCGCAGGCCTGGCCGCTGCTGCGCTCGCCGCCGCCGGCGCTGTGGACGCACGGCGACTGGCACGCCTCCAATCTGCTGTGGCGCGGCCACGGCGATGCCAGCGAGGTCAGCGCGGTGTTCGACTTCGGCCTGGCCGACCGCAACTTCGCGCTGTACGACCTGGCCACCGCGATCGAACGCAACCTGGTGCCATGGCTGCACCTGGACGAAGGCCGCCGCGCCGTCGCCGAACTCGACCAGCTGGACGCGCTGCTGCACGGCTACGCCGCGGTGCTGCCGCTGGACCCTGCGCAGCTGCGCCTGCTGGCGGCGCTGCTGCCGCTGGTGCATGCCGATTTCGCGCTCAGCGAGATCGAGTACTTCGCCGGCATCACCGGCTCGGACGCGAATGCGGACATCGCCTACCGGCGCTACCTGCTCGGCCACGCCGACTGGTTCGGCGGCGACGACGGCCAGCGCCTGCTGCAGCACCTGCAGCGGCGCGCGGCGGCGTGGCGATGAGCGCGCCCGCCACGCCGCTGGTCGACGTCGCCAGCTTGGCCGCACGGCTGCAGGATCCGCGGCTGCGGCTGTTCGACGCCAGCGTCGAACTGCCGGCACCGCGCTTCGACGGCGACTACCGCCCGGCCAGCGGCGCCGACGGCTGGCGCCAGGCGCACATTCCCGGCGCGCGGCATGCCGATCTGCTGCATGCGCTGAGCGATCCGCAGGCCGGCTTCGGCTTCGCGCTGCCGCAGCGTCAGGCGCTGCTCGCGGCACTGCAGCGGCTGGGCATCGGCGACGGCTGCATGCCGGTGCTCTACGATCGCAGCGACGGCTTCTGGGCGGCGCGGCTGTGGTGGATGTTGCGCAGCGTCGGCATCGACGCGCAGGTGCTGGACGGCGGCTGGCGCGCCTGGCACGCCGCCGGCTTGCCGGTCGCCAGCGGCGAGCCCGCAATGCCGGTAACCGCATGGGCGATGCTCACGGCCACGCCGCGGCCGGAATCGTGGGTGGATCGGCGCTACATCGAGGCGGTGCTGGCCGGGGACGCAGCGGGAACCCTGGTCTGCGCGCTGTCGGCGCCGCTGTTCGCAGGCCACGCGCCGAGCCGCTACGCGCGCCGCGGGCATATCCCCGGCAGCCGCAACCTGCCGGCACGCGCGCTGTTCGACGCCGGTGGCCACTACCTGCCGCCGGCGCAGCTGGCGGGGATCCTGGCGCCGCTGCAGGCCGCAGCACGGCCGCTGCTGCTGTATTGCGGCGGCGGCATCAGCGCCGCCGCCGTGGCGTTGGCGCTGAGCCTGCTCGGCGAGACCGCGGTGGCGGTCTACGACGGCTCGCTGCAGGAATGGGCGGCCGATCCGGCGCTGCCGCTGGCGACGCTGGCAGATGCCTCCAGCGCGAGCGAACGCGCTGCCGACGCGGATGCCGATGCGGCGCGGCCGCGCGCGACGGGCGGCGCGCCCACGCACGCGACGGAGCCGCCGCAATGACGGCTTGCTTGCAACCTTTCGCGCTTCGCATCCGATGTCGCGGCCGCCCCCTGCGCCGCCGCCCTTCCCCCCTTTCATCCGTTTGAGGTTCCGCATGGCACACCGTTCTTCCCCCCACGCGCCGCTCGCACTGGCGCTCGCACTGGCCATCGCCGCGCCGGCGCAGGCGCTGGCCGCGGACCGCGTCGACACCGCCAGCGCCACGCAGACGCCGGTCGAACTGGACGCGGTCAACGTGCAAGGCGAGCAGCCGCGGCACCGCTCCGAACTGGCCGGCTACGGCGATGCCGCGCTGCTGGACACGCCGGCATCGATCGCGGTGATCGACCGTGCGCAGCTGGACGACCGCCAGGTGCGCGTGCTCAGCGAAGTGCTGCGCGCCGACGCCTCGGTCGGCGACAGCTACGCGCCGATCGGTTACTACGAGAACTTCGTGGTGCGCGGCTATTCGCTCAACGCCGCCAACAGCTACCGGATCAACGGCCTGACCGTCACCGGCGAGCAGAACGTGGCGCTGGAGAACAAGGAACAGGTGCAGGTGCTCAAGGGCCTGTCCGGCCTACAGTCCGGCCTCACCGAGCCGGCCGGCGTGATCGACTACACGACCAAGCGCCCGCAGCAGGTGCGCTCGCTGGTGCTGGGCACGGACGACGACGGCGGCCGCTACGCCGCCGTGGACCTGGGCGACTGGTTCGGCCGCGACCGCCAGTTCGGGCTGCGGGTCAACGCCGCGCACGAGGACATCCGCAGCTACGTCGAGCATGCCGACGGCCACCGCAATTTCCTGTCGCTGGCCGCGGACTGGAAGATCGATGCGCAATCGACGCTGCAGCTGGACGTGGAATACCAGGACCGCCAGCAGCGCTCGGTGCCCGGCTACCAGTTGCTCGGCGGCGAGCGCGTGCCCGGCGACGTGTCGGTGCACCGGCTGCTGGCCTACCAACCCTGGTCCAAGCCGGTCGGCATCGACGCGCTCAATGCACAGCTGCGTTATCAATACCGCTTCAACGACGCCTGGCAGGCGCAACTGGCGGCAGCGCACAGCCGCGCGGTGATCGACGACTATTCCAGCTTCGCCTGGGGCTGCTACGGCGCGGCCAGCTGCGCCAGCGACGCGGTCCCCAACTATTTCAGCCGCGAAGGCGACTACGACATCTACGACTACCGCAACCCCGACGACACGCGCCGCAACGACCAGTTGCAGGCGACCGTGTCCGGCAGCTTCGCCACCGGCCCGCTGCAGCACCAGCTCAATGCCGGCGTGGACTACCTGCACCGCACCATCGACCAGCACGGCTCGATCAACGAATGGATCGGCAGCGGCAACATCGACGCCGATCCGCCGTTGCTGACCCAGGCCGATGCCGAGCTCGATCCCAAGCGGCGGCGCCTGGACAGCACGCAGACCGCGCTGCAGGCCAGCGACCGGATCGGCATCGGCGCGGCCTGGCAACTGCTGCTGGGCGCGCGCCAGGTGCGCTACGACGAACGCGCCTGGGACCGCGACGGCGTGCTGACCCGGCGCACCCGCCGCTCGGAACTGCTGCCGCAGGCGGCGCTGCTGTTCAAGCCGCAGCAGGCGCTGTCGCTGTACGCCAGCTTCGCCAAGGGCCTGGCGCCGGGCGGCACTGCCTCGTGGTTCGCCAGCAATGCCGATGCGATCCTCGCCCCGACCAGCGCCTACCAGAGCGAGGCCGGCATCAAGTACGAACGCGCCGGGCTGGCGCTGGGCGCGGCGCTGTTCGACATCCGCCAGGCCTACCAGTACGCGCAGCCGCAGGCCGACGGCAGCTTCCTGTACCTGCAGCAGGGCCGCCTGCACAACCGCGGCATCGAGCTGTCGGCCGACGGCGCGATCGGCGAACGCCTGCACCTGCAGGCCAGCGTCGCCGGCATCCGCGCGCGCGCCGAGGACACCGGCACGCCGGCCTACGAAGGCCACCAGGCCTTGAACGTGCCCAGGCTGCGCGCCAGCGCCCAGGCTAGCTGGGACGTGCCCGGCGCGACCGGCCTGGCGCTGCTCGGCGGCGCGCAGTACAGCGGCGCCAAGTACGCCGACCGCAGCGGCCGCGTCGCCGTCGGCGGCTACACCGTCTACAACCTGGGCGCGCGCTACGCGACGCGGCTGGGCACGGTGCCGACCACGCTGCGGCTGAGCGTGGACAACCTGGCTGACAAGCGCTACTGGCGCGACGTCGGCGAATACCTCGGCGACGACTACCTGTTCCTGGGCGCGCCGCGCACTGCGCGGCTGGCGCTGCAGTTCGATTTCTGAGGGCCGGGATTGGGGATTCGGGATTGGGGATTCGTAAAGGCCAAGAGCGGGATGGACACGGAGCGTCACTGTCGCAGGAGCGGCTTTAGCCGCGACGGGACGTCCCTGGAAAGCCTGTCGCGGCTGAAGCTGCTCCCACAAACGAGCGCATTGCTTCGCGCTCGCGGAAAATCTCCAATCCCCAATCCCCAATCCCCAATCCCCAATCCCGGCCTTCCACCCATGTCCCCACTCGAACTCCTCGCCGTGCTGGTTAATGTGCTCGGCGTGTGGCTGACCGCGCGCCGGGTGCGCTGGTGCTGGCCGGTCAACGTCGTCGCGGTACTGCTCTACGCGTGGCTGTTCTACCAGTGGAAGCTGTACTCGGACATGTTGCTGCAAGGCGTCTACGTATTCCTGCAGGGCTACGGCTGGTGGCGCTGGAGCCAGGGCCGGCTGGACCACGGCAAGGTCCGGGTCGGGCCGCTGCCGTTGCGCGAAGGCGCGCTGTCGCTGCTGGCCGGCGCCGCCGGCGCGGCGCTGCTGGGCTGGCTGATGCATCGCCACACCGATGCCGCGCTGCCGTGGCTGGACGCGACGCTGTCTGCCTTCAGCCTGGTCGCCAGCTTCTGGGCGGCGCGCAAGCGCATCGCCAACTGGGGCTTGTGGATCGTGCTCGACTGCCTCTACGTCGGCGTCTTCGTCTACAAGGGGCTGTATCCGACCGCGGCGCTGTACGCCGGCTTCGTGGTGCTGGCGATCTACGGCCTGCGCCTGTGGCAGGCCGACCTGCGCCGCGCCGGCGCCGCGCCGTCGTCGCCATGAGCGGGCGCATGATCGGCATGGGCATGTGCCGCGCACCCGGCGTTGTCTGCGACCATGCGCAAGGACAGCGCCATCGCGCGACGGAGAACGCATGCCCACGCCATTGAACCCGGCCGCCGGCTTCGGCCAGCGCATCGTCGATGCGCTGCTGGCGCGCATCGCCGGCGGCGAATGGGCCGCGGACCAGCGCCTGCCGGTGGAACGCGAGCTGGCCGCGCTGTTCGGCTGCACCCGCATCACCTTGCGCGAAGCGCTGCAGCAGCTGGAATCGGAGGGCCACATCTACCGCGAGAACCGGCGCGGCTGGTTCGTCAGCGCGCCGCGCGTGCGCCACGACCCCACCAGCATCGCCGGCTTCATGCAGTACGTGGCCGCGCAGGGCGGCACGCCGCGCACCGAACTGCTCGGCGCGCGGCGCCAGGCGGCCGGCGCCACGCTGGCGCGGCAGCTGGAACTGGACGACGCCGAAGCTGAGGTGTTCGTGCTGCAGCGGCGGCGCTGGATCGGCCGCCGCGCGGTGCTGCTGGAGACCAATGCGATCCTGGCCGCGTGGGCGCCGAGCCTGCTCGAGCACGACCTGGCCGGCTCGCTCAGCGCCGTGCTCGGGCAACGGCTCGGGCTGCGCCAGGCGCGCAGCCGGCTGTCGATGTATCCGGCCACGCTGGACGCCGAGCAGGCCGCGCTGCTGCAGTCCACCGCCGGCACGCCGTGCTTTCTGCTGCAGCGGGTCAGCTACGCCGCCGATGGCCGCGCGGTGGAATTCGACATCGAGTCCTGGCGCCACGACGTGCTGGAAGTGACGGTGGAGGTGCAGGCGCCGCCGGCGTGAGGCTGGCCCGTGCAACATTGGCAGCGCAATGCGCCAACGCGGAAGGGCGAGGCGGTGCGGATGCGGTCTACGGCCTCGACCCACCTGCAACCACAACACTCCGCCGACTGACAACATTCCGCCAATTGGCCGATTGCAATGTCCGCGCCGACGCGCGCTAGGCCTCGAACAGCGCGCGCTGCGGGTCCGGCGGCGGCAGTTCGGCGTACAGGCGTTGCAGTTCCTCGCGGCGCGCGCGCAGCGGGTCGTGCATCAGGAAGCCGGCCAGGCGCGCATGCCAGGCCGGCCAGCGCGTGGCCAGCGCGTCCATGTCGCCGTCGGCGGCGCGGCCCTCGCCGCTGCGCGCGACGTAGGCGGTCTCGCACAGCACGTTGCGCCAGCCGAGCCCGGCCATGCGCAGCGACAGGTCGATCAGCGCCGCGTACCAGGAGCCGTAGCTGCTCGCGTCCAGGCCGCCGGCGCGCTGCCGCGCGGCGCCGCGCAGGGCCACCGCGTGGCACACCGCCGACGGCAGTTCCGGATGCTCCGGCGGCAGCGCCACGCAGGCGCGCGCAAGGCGTTCGCCGTCCTCGGGCAGCGGATTGATCTCGCCCAGCCGCGGCCAGGCGCAGGCTTCGCCGGCGTTGCTCCACGGCGTGGCGCTGGCGATGGCCGCATCGCGCGCCAGGCACGCGCCCAGTTGCTGCAGCCAGCCGGGCAACGGCTGCGCATCGGCGGCCAGCACCACCACGTCGGCGGCGGCGCAGGCGCGCAGCATTTCGTCCAGGTGCGCGACCTCGCCGAGCATGCGCGGGCGCCGGGTGTAGTCGGCCTGCAGGCGGGTCCGCGCCAGCCAGGCCTCGACCACGCGCTGCCCGCGCGGGCCGGCCTGCGCGTCGTCGGCCAGCCACACCCGGGTGCCGGCCGGGGTATGCGCTTCCAGCGCGCCCAGGCATGCGTCCAGCGCCGCGTCGTCGACGCCGACCGGCAGCAGCACGATGGGCAGGGTCACCTGCGCCTACTTCTTGCCCGATGCCGGCAGCGGCTGCATCGCCTTGAACTTCTGCCCGTACTCGTCGGTGAGATCGCGCGCTTCCTGCGGGTTGCGCACGATGGTCGGAGTCAGCAGCACGATCACTTCGTTGCGGTTCTTCTGCTGCGTCTTCTGCCCGAACAGCGCGCCGACCACCGGCAGCTTGCTCAGCAGCGGCACGCCGGCGCTGCCGTCGCTGGTGCTGTCGTTGATCAGGCCGGCGAGCATGATGGTGTCGCCGCTCTGCACCGCCGCCTCGGTCTTGACCCGGCGCGTGTTGATGTCCACGTTGCAGGCCGAGCTGTTGGTCACGGTGGAGGTGCCCGAGGTGCACGCCGCCGGCCGCGAGCCGGGCGTGCTGACTTCCTGCACGATGTCCAGGAACACCATGCCGTCCTTGGTCACCCGCGGCCGCACCTTCAGGATCACGCCGGTGTCGATGTACTGCACCGACGAATAGCTGGTGTCGGTGCCCAGGCCGGTGTTGATCGAGGTCGAGTTGATCGGGATGCGCGTGCCGACGTTGAGCGTGGCCTCGGCGTTGTTGCGCACGAACACCGACGGGGTCTGCAGCAGCTTGAGGTTGGTGACCTTGTCCAGCGCGCTGATCACCGCCGCGGCGTTCTTGCCGAGGAAGGTCCAGCCCAGGCCGCTGCTGCCGACCTTGCCGGCGATGTCGCCCCAGATGTTGCGCCCGGCGGCGCTGGGCAGGCCGGCGCCGACGCCCAGCCCGGTGCTGTTGCTCACCGTGCTGTCGGCGGAGGCGTTGACCGAATTCTCGAAGAACCAGTTCACGCCGTACTGCAGGTCGCCGGTCAGGCTGACCTCGGCCACCTGCGCCTCGATGTGCACCTGCATCGGCATCACGTCGAGCTTCTCGACCACGTCGCGGATCGAGCGCCACGACTGCGGCGTGGCGCGCACCAGCAAGGTGTTGGTCTCCTCCACCGCCGACACGCCGACCTTGTCGCCCTGCACTTCCAGGGTCACGCTGCCGTTGCCGGAGGTGCGCGGCGACAGCTGCAGGCTGCCGTTGCCCAGGCCGCCGCTGCTGCCGGAGGAGGAACTGCCGCTGCTCGAGGACAGGCTGTCGCTGCTGCCGTTGAGGCTGCTGCTGCCGCCCAGGCTGCCGTCGCTGCTGCCGTTGAGGCCGCCGCCGCCCATCTGGCTCAGCTGCGTGCCGGGCATCAGCGAGGCGCTGGAATCGCCGCGGCTGCCGCCGGCGCCGAACACTTCGGCCAGGCGGTCGGCCAGGTCCTTGGCCTTGATGTACTTCAGTTCGTAGGAGAACAGCCGGCTGCCGCCGCCGGCGCTGTCGATGCGGTCCAGCCACTCCTGGATCTGGTCCAGATAGCGCGCCTGCGGGGTGATCACCAGCACCGCGTTGGCATTCTCCAGCGGCATGAAGCGGAACATGCCGGCGCTGGGGGTCTTGCTGTTCTCGCCGAACACCTTCTCCAGGTCGGCGGCGACCTGCTCGGCCTTGCCCGACTGGATCGGGAACACGCCCACCGACATGCCCGACAGCCAGTCCACGTCGAAGATCTGCACGGTGCGCAGGTAGTTCTCCAGTTCCGCGCGGGTGCCGCCGAGGGTGATGACGTTGCGCGAGCCGTCGATGCCGACGATCGCGTTGGGTCGCGCGTACGGTTCCAGCACCTTCTTCATCTCGCTGGCGGAGATGAACTTCAGCGGCACCACCCGCACCTCGAAGCCGCGCGCGCTGGCCGGCGAGGCGGTGCTCGGCGCCACCGTGCCGGCCAGCGCCTGGTCGGCGGGCACGATGTTGTAGCGGCCGCCGCTGTAGACCATGCGCGCGTTGTTCCAGCCCAGCACCATCTCCAGCAGGTTCAGCGCCTGCGCCGGCGACACCGGCTTGGGCGTGGCCAGGGTCACCGTGCCCTGCACGCCCGGCGCGATCACGTAGTTCTGCCCGAGCATGTCGCCGAGGATCGCCTTGACCACCGCATGCACCGACTCGCCCTCGAAATTGAAGGTGGCGCTGCCGCTGCTGGCGTTGGCCAGCGAGGGCGCCGGCGCGGCCGCGGCGCCGGAATTGATCATGGTGCCGCTGCCGCGGCGGATCACCGGCGCGACCCGGTCCGGCAGGTCGTTGGGATCGGCCGCGCCGGCCGGCCCGCCGGCGATGGCGCTGGTGCTGCCGGCGGCGCCGACATTGGGATTGATCGCGGCGCCGCGGCGGACGTCCGGCGAGGGCGTGGTGGCGCAGCCGGCCACCAGGCCGATCGCGAGGAACAGGGAAAACAAGCGCGGCGTCATGCGATCACTCTTCAAGGGTTCTGGCCGGGGGTGGTGCCGTTCTGGCGCTGCTGCTGCAACTGCCGGCGGCGGGCTTCGATACGTTCGCGGATGGCTTGCAACTGTTCCGACGACGGCGCCGGCGCGGCCGCCGGTGCGTTCGGCGCCGGGCTCGCCGTCGTGCCGTTCGCGCCCGCCTGCGGCGTGGCGGCGGCAGGCGCGGCCGGTGCGTTGGCCACCGGCGTGGGCGCCGCCTGCTGCGGCGGCGGCAGCGGCGGCATGCCCGGCGGCCGCGCCCCCTGCCCGAGCGCGGTCGGCGGTTGCCCGCCCTTGCCGTCGAACACCTGCAGCTCCAGGGTCTGGGTGCCGCTGCCGCCGCTGACCACGGCGCGGCGCGGCTCCAGGGACAGCAGCCGCCAGCCCTTCACCGGATCGCGGCCTTCCTGCAGGCGCAGCGATTCGCCCTGCTCGGTGGTCAGCGTGGCCATCTTGAAGCTGTCGGTGAGCAGCACCCCGGTCAGGCGCACGCTCGGCGCGGCGGCCTGACCGTTGTCGGCGCTGAGGAAGAACGGATGCGGCCGGCGGTCCTCGGCGAACACCGGGCGCGCGGCGATCTCGGCGTAGCGCGAATAGTCGCCCAGGCGCTGCGCGGACGCGGCCGGCAGGCTCGGCAGGCGCTGGGTCATGGCCGGATCGTCGGGCAGCGGCACGATGCGCTGGCCGAGGCCGGCCAGGCCCAAGGCCCAGATCAGCAGCCCCCACAGCGCCAGCGTCGCCAGCCACACGGTGCGCAGGCCGATCGCTTCAATTCGCATGCGCGCCCTCCACTTGCTGCGGCGGCGCCGGCATCGCGGCATCGCGCACCGGCGGCGGCGCGGGCGCGGGCGGTGGCTCGCTCGGCCCGGGGCCGGCGGAGCCGCCGGCATCCATCACCGGCGCGCCCGACGGCGGCGCCGCGCCGCCCGGCGGCGGCGGGGGCGGCATGCCCGGCGGCGGCGGCATCGCGTTCGGGCGCAGATAGCCGGCCAGTTCGAAGGCCACGTCCAGGCCGTTGCCGCTCTCGCCCGGCGACAGCTGGTAGCGCTGCGCCATCACGTTGAGGTTGTCCACGAACAGCGCCGGGCTGCCGCTTTCCAGCGCGTGCAGCACCGCTGCCAGTTCCGGCGTGCCGCAGCGCAGCCGCACCTGCACCGCGACGCGGGTGAAGCGGTCGCGGCGGTTGTCGGCGGCCAGCGGCGAACGGTTGCTGATCGCGCAGCTGCGGTTGCCGGGGCTGGCGGCGACCACCGCGCTTTCCAGGCGCTGCACCAGCCCGGCCGAGGCCAGCTCGGCCGAGGTCTCGCGCAGGAAGCCCGGGCGCGTGGCGAGATCGCGTTGCGCCTGCTGCAGCCGCTGCGCCACCTGCGGCGCCTGCTGCAACTGCATGCGCACGCGCAGTTCGCGCTGGCGCAGCTCCTCGATCTGCGCATCGACCTCGCGCATCGGCACCGTCAGCCACGGATGCACCAGCAGCAGATAGGCCAGCGCCAGCACCGCCAGCAGCAGGCCCAGCGCCAGCCAGCGGTCGCGCTTATCGACCTGCACCGGCATTGGCGGCCTCCTTGCGTTTGGTTCCGGCCAGTTCGGCGGTCAGGGTGAAGCGGTCGCGGTGGCTGCCCGGATCGGCCTGCAGCACGCCGGTCAGCGACGGCGTGCGCCACAGCGGCGAGCCCTCCAGCCGCCCGACCAGGGAGGATGCCTCGCTACTGAGTCCGATCAGTTGCAACTGGTCGCCCTCGACCGAGAATTTTTCCAGGTAGGTGCCCTCGGGCAGGCGCTTGCTCAGCTCGTTCCAGATTTCCAGCGAGGTCGGCCGCTCGGCGCGCAGCTGGTCGAAGAACGCCGCGCCCTCGACCAGGTCGACCAGTTGCTGGCGCTGCGCGGCCACGCCGCGCGCGCGCTGCGCGCCGCTGTCCACCTGCGAGCGCAGTTGCTCGAGCGCGTCGCGGCGGTTGTCCAGCAGTTGCCAGCCGGCGGCGAACAAGGCCAGCAGCGCGGTCGCGGCGAGGATCGCGTTCCAGCGCCGCATCGGATCGGCGCGGCGGTGGCGCTGCTCCGGCGGCAGCAGGTTCACGCCCAGCGGCGTGCCGTCGGCGGCGGCGACATCGACCCCGGCCAGGGTCGGGCGCAGCGCGCCGGCGCTGGCGTGCAGGTCCTCCAGCACCCGGCGCGGCGCCACCACCAGTTCGGCGTCGAGTTGCGCATCGTCGCGACGCGCGCCCAGACGCACGTCGTAGACCACCTGGTCGGCCTGGAACGGCGTCTGCCGGTCGATCTCGAACCTGACCACGTCGCGCAGGTGCTCGGCGGCGGCGGCCGGCAGGCGCAGCGTGCGCTGCAGCGCGGCCTGCGCCGGCAGCAGCCAGACCCGCGGCAACGCGGCCAGGCGCGGGCCGAGCACAGCCTCCAGATCGCCCGGCAGCAGCGGCCACGGCAAGGCCAGCGGCGTGCCCAGTTCGGCATCGATCTGGCGCGCGACCAACAGCTGGTCGCCCTCGCGCCACAGCAGCAGCCGCGCCTGCGACCAGCCCAGCTGCAGCTGCCAGCGCGGCGGCAGCCACGCCATCAGCGAACGCTGCCACCAGGCCAGCAAGCCGCCGGCACCGGGCGCCATGCGCACGCCGAGCTTCTCCATCGTGTCCCGCCACGCAGTCATCGAACGGTCGATCCTTCTTCCCATCGCAGCACAGTGTAGGCGGTGCCCGGTAGCGCCGACGAGCCTGGGCGCACCACCGCGCGCAGCACCGCCTCGCGCCCGGCCGCCAGGCGCGCGCGGCTCTCGATGCTGTAGGTGCCGCCGCCCCCGCCGATCGCCGCGGCCTGCATCGGGTCGTTGCGCTCGCGCTGCGCCAGCACCTGCTGCGCATCCAGGCCGAGCGCGGTCAGCACCGGCGCCGGCGCGAAATCCGGCGCCGGGCGCGAGATCCCGCTGTACAGGGTCAGGTTCGGCAGCAGTTTGGCGTACAGGTCCGCATCCATGCCCAGCACCAGCTGCAGTTCGGCCAGGCTCTCGAACGGCGCGTCCTTGGCCCCGTACGGCAGCCCGGCGGCGGCGTAGTCCGGATCCTCGGCGCCGCCATTGGGCTGGCTGAGGTTGTCCGGGTCGCGCCAGTCCACGATCGCCGCGGCGATGGCGTCGGCGCGCTGCGGATCGCCGCCGACCGCGCGCACCAGCGCCGCCAGCAACGGCGCGTCGGCCAGGTTCAGGTCGACCTTGCCGCTCTCGTCGGTGACCCGCAGGTCGATCGTGGCGTCCTCGTACTGCCAGCGGTAGCGGCGCCCGTCGGCGCGCCAGCCCGGCTGCGTCGGCGTGCCGGCGAGCCGGGTCAGCGCGTACTCCAGCCCGGCGCGGGCGCGTTCCTGTGCCGCCGCGCCGTCGCCCAGCACCTTGCCCTGCAGGCCCTCGGTGCGCGCGGTCAGCGCGAACGCGCCGATCAGCGCGGTCAGCAGCGCGATCAGCCACAGCACCAGCACCAGCGCCGCGCCGCGCGCGCGCCCCGGCGCCGCGCTCATTGCCGCGCCTCCGCGCCGCCGGCCTGGCGCAAGGCCACCACCAGCGGCGGCCACACCATGCCGTCGTCGCTGCTCAGTTCGATCGACACCAGCAGCGGCAACTGGTCGGTGCGTTCCCAGCGTTCCTGCCAGGGGCCGATGCTGCCGCGCTCCGGATCGATGCCGCGGTAGCGGAAGCGCACCTGGCGCAGGCCCTCGGCCAGCGGCTCGGGCGGGCGCGGCTTGGCGTCGGCGATCTGCTTGCCGGCCTGCACCTGCACCAGCGCGATCGCCAGGCGCTGCTGGCCGCCGTCGCCGCTGACGCTGAGGTCGTGCACGTAGGGGCCGCCGCGGCCCAGGTAGTCGGGAAGATCGGCGACGAACTGCATGCGCTGCGGCTCGCCGACGAAGCGCACCGGCTGCAGGGTGCGGCTGTCGATCTCCAGCGCCATCGGTTGCGCCCCGCTCAGGCGCCGGCGCAGGAAGCCTTCCACCGCGCGCATGCGTTCGCTGCGTCCGGCGATGCTCTCGCCGCGGCCGCTGATCGCGGTGGCCGAGCGCAGCGTGGCGAAGGCCAGGGTCAGGCCGCCGACCAGCAGCACCGTGGCCAGCAGCACTTCGATCAGGGTGAAGCCTCGCGCGGCGGCGCGGCGCGGTGCGCGGTTCACTGCGGCACCCCGTTGTTCTGCGCGCTGACCAGGCGCAGCGTCTTCCACTGCAGCGCCTGCGCCGGCGCCTCGCCCCAGCGCACCTGCAGGTTCAGTTGCAGCAGGGTCGGCGCGCCAGGGGTGATGGTCGGGTCCGGCGGCCGCCGCGCATCCACGTACGGCGCCACGTCCAGGGTCCAGCGGTAGCGGCCCTGCTCGAAACTGCCCTGTTCGCGGCCCGGTTGCAGCGGCTGTTCCACGCCCTGCGCGGCCAGCAGCGATTGCGCGTACAGCGTGGCGCGGCTGAGCTGGTCGGCGCGCTGCACCTGGCGCGCGGCGCCGGACAGCGAACCGAGCAACAGGGTCAGCGCCAGCGCCAGCAGCGCGAACGCCACGATCACCTCGATCAGCGTGTAGCCGCGCTGCGCCTTCATGGCATGCCCTGCTGCGGCGGCCGCCCGACCTTGACCTCGCCGGTCAGCCAGGCCACGTCGATGCGCCAGCTGGCCTTGCGGGTCAGCAACTCGATGCGCCCGCCGGTGGCGGCGCCGTCCTCGAAGAACTGGATCGCGCCTTCGTCTTCGCGCCGCTGCGCCTCGCGCGCGCCGCTGAAGCGGATCGCCAGCGACGCCGGGATCTCGCCATGGCGGCCGTTCGGCGCCTGCCAGCGGTGCGCCTGCGGATCGATCAGGAAGCGCTGCGGCTGGCCGCTGGCGATCGCCTGCGCCCGCGTGTAGCGCAGTTGCGCGGCGATCTCCTTGGCCGACGAACGCAGGCGCATGCCGTCGATGCCGCCGGTCAGCACCGACGCGGCCAGCACCGCCGCGATCGCGATCAGGCCCACCACCAGCAGCATCTCCAGCAGCGACACGCCGCGCATGCGCGCACGCGCCAGCGGTGCGCACGCGTGCGCACCGCGCCGGGGACCGCGGGCAGGGGCCTGGATCACGGCGCCGGGGTCACTCGTACTTGATGTCGGCGTCGTAGCTGCTGCCGCCGGGCTGGCCATCCTTGCCCAGGCTGATCAGGTCGAACGGCTTGCCGTCGCCGGGCACCTTGTACTCGATCGGATGGCCCCACGGATCGTTCAGTTCGGTGGCCTTGGCATACGGGCCGAGCCAGCCGCTGACGCCGCCCGGCGCGGTGACCAGGTCGTCGAGCTTGGACGGCAGCTTGCCGGTGTCGAGCTGGTAGTTGTCGATCTTGCCGGCCATGGTCTGGATCTGCGACTTGGCCAGGTTGGCCTTGCCGCGATCGGCGCCGCCGAGTACGCGGCTGCCGACCAGGGTCAGCACCGCGCCGATCAGCACGATGACGATGATGATTTCCAGCAGGCTCATGCCCGACTGGCGCGCGGCGGAGGGGGAACGGGTCAGGGAGCGGATATTTCGCATTGCATCGGATCCTTGCGGTGAAAAACCTTATGTAGCCGAACGCGGTGACGATGGTCGCCGCAGCGTGCGGGTCGTGCAGCTGCGCTTCATGCGCGGGAACGGCGGTGCGGCAGCGATGGACGCATATCGCACTTGTCGCGTGACGCGGCGCGCGGATGCTGGTGGCGTGGTCGTTGCCATCCGTGGCGCGATATCGCCGCGCCCTGAGAGACCGGCCGTGCGCGAACCAGTGATTCGCAAGCGCATGGCCTCCTTCGATTCGATGCTCCGCTGCGCCACGGGCCCACGCTGCCATCCCTGGCGCAGCACCACGTGCGCCGGAACCGCCGGCCCGGCCATCCGTGGCCGGGCGTTCGGCCATGCGCGAACCAATGGTTCGCAAGCGCATGGCCTCCTTCGATTCGATGCTCCGCTGCGCCGCGGGCCCACGCTGCCATCCCTGGCGCAACACCACGTGCGCCGGAACCGCCGGCCCGGCCATCCATGGCCGGGCGTTCGGCCATGCGCGAACCAATGGTTCGCAAACGCATGGCCTCACCCAATCGCATTGGTGAGGTCGTACAGGGGGACGAGGACGGAGATGATCACCAGGCCGACCACCGAGGCCAGGACCAGGGTGATCAACGGCACCAGCGCGGCGAGCAGGCGGTCGATGGCCTGCGCGGTCTCCTGCTCGAAGGTGTCGGCGGTCTTCAGCAGCATCGTGTCCAGCGCGCCGGATTCCTCGCCGACCTGGATCATCTGCAGCGCCAGCCGCGGGAAGCGCTTGCCCTTGGACAGCGACGCCGACAGGCCGTGGCCGTTCTTGACGTCGTCGGCCGCGGCGCCGACGTCGGCGGTCAGCGCCAGGTTCGACAGCACGTTGCGCGAGATGCCCAGCGCGGCCAGCAGCGGCACGCCGTTGCGCAGCAGGGTGCCCAGGGTGCGAGTCAGGCGCGCGGTTTCCAGCCGCGCGATCAGCACGCCGATGAAGCGCTGCTTGAGCAGCCAGGCGTCGAACGCGGCGCGGAACGCCGGGTCGCGGCGCTTGCGGTCCACCGCCAGCAGCGCCAGCCCCGGCACCACCAGCAGCACGATCCACCAGTCGCGCACGAACAGACCCACGCTGAGCACCGCCTGGGTGAACCACGGCAGCTGCACGTCCAGGCTCTCGTACATCTGCGCGAATTGCGGCACCACATAGCCGAGCAGGAACAGCAGCGCGCAGCCGACCACGCTGACCAGGATCGCCGGATAGATCAGCGCGTTGATCACCCGCCCCTTCAGTTCGCGACTGCGCTCCAGGTACTCGGCCAGGCGCTGCAGCGTGTCGTGCAGGCTGCCGCCGGCCTCGCCGGCGCGGACCATGTTGATGTACAGGCGCGAGAACAGGCCGTGCTGGCGCTCCAGCGCGGCCGACAGCGGCGCGCCGCCGCGCACCGCGTCGCGGATGTCGCCGACGGTGCGCTTGGAACGCTCGTCCTCGGGCAGTTCGAGCAGGATCGACAGCGCGCGGTCCAGCGGCTGGCCGGCGCCGAGCAGGGTCGCCAGCTGCTGGGTGAACTGCACCAGCGCCGCGCCGTCGAACGGCTTGGGCCGGAACAGGCCGCGCAGCGAGGTGCCGCCGCCCTGCGCCGCGAGCTTGGCCTCCATCGGCATATGCCCCTGCTCCTGCAGGCGCAGCGCCACCTCGGCGTCGCTGGCGGCCTCCATCTGGCCCTCCAGGATCTCGCCGTGCGGGTTGAGCGCTTTGTAGCGGTAAAGGGGCATCAGGGCTGGGAATCGGGAATCGGGAATCGGGAATCGGAACGCACGCTCTGCGCGTGCTGACGCGACCGTCGCGGAACCATGGCGCCGCGCGCTGCCGCGCTGGGTGCCGCGCGCATCAGGTTTCCTCCGTCACGCGCAGCACTTCCTCGATCGTGGTTTGGCCGCTGAGCGCCTTGCCGATGCCGTCCTCGTACATCGTGCGCATGCCGGCCTCGCGCGCCAGCTGTTCGATCTCGCCCATGCCGGCATGGCGCATCACCGCGCGGCGCAGCGCGTCGTTCATCACCAGGAATTCCATGATCGTGGTGCGGCCGAGGTAGCCGGTCGGCGCGATCGCCGAGGGCAGCGGGCGGAACAGGAAGATCTCGCCCTCGGGCTGCAGCCGGCGCAGGTCGAACTTCTCGATCTCCTCCGGCGAGGCCGGATAGCGCTCGGCGTGGGTGGGCTCCAGCCGCCGCACCAGGCGCTGCGCCAGGATGCCGTTGATGGTGGAGGTCAGCAGGTAGTCTTCCACGCCCATGTCGAGCAGGCGGGTGATGCCGCCGGCGGCGTTGTTGGTGTGCAGCGTGGACAGCACCAGGTGGCCGGTCAGCGCCGACTGGATCGCGATGCGCGCGGTTTCCAGGTCGCGCATTTCGCCGATCATGATGATGTCCGGGTCCTGGCGCACGATGCTGCGCAGCGCATGCGAGAAATCCAGCCCGATCTGCGGCTTGGCCTGGATCTGGTTGATGCCCTCGATCTGGTATTCGACCGGATCCTCGACGGTGATGATCTTGACGTCGGCGGTGTTGAGCTGGCTCAGCGCGGTGTACAGCGTGGTGGTCTTGCCCGAGCCGGTGGGGCCGGTGACCAGCAGGATGCCGTGCGGCTGCTCCAGCACCTTGCGGAACTGCGGCAGGAACGCATCGGTGAAGCCGAGCCGGTGGAAATCGAACACCACCGTCTCGCGGTCGAGCAGGCGCATCACCACGCTCTCGCCGTGCGCGGTCGGCACGGTGCTCACGCGCAGGTCCAGTTCCTTGCCCTGCACGCGCAGCATGATGCGCCCGTCCTGCGGCAGCCGGCGTTCGGCGATGTTGAGCTTGGCCATGATCTTGACCCGGCTGATCACCGCCGCGGTCAGGTTGGCCGGCGGGCTCTCGCCGTCGATCAGCACGCCGTCGACGCGGTAGCGCACCTTCAGCCGGTTCTCGAACGGCTCGATGTGGATGTCCGAGGCGCGCAGTTCCACCGCGCGCTGGATCACCAGGTTCACCAGCCGGATCACCGGCGCTTCCGAGGCCAGGTCGCGCAGGTGCTCGATGTCGTCGGTGGCGGTGCTGTCGCCGTCGGCCGTTTCCACGATCGCGCCCATCGCGCTGCGGCCCTGGCCGAACCAGCGCTCGATCAGGTCGTCGATCTCCGAGCGCAGGCCGACCCGCGGCAGCACCCGGAAACCGGTGGCCAGGCGCACCGCATCGGCCGCATAGGCCTCGTGCGGATCGGACATCCACAGTTCCAGCGCGCCGTCGCGCTCGCCCAGCGGGCAGACGTGGAATTGCTTGAGGAAGCGCAGCGACAGCGGCTGCGCCTCGGGCAGGTTCTCCGGCGCGGTGGCCGGCAGTTGCTTGGCATCGAGCAGCGGCAGGCCCAGCACTTCGGCGCTGACCTCGGCGTGGTCGCGCTCGGAGACCAGCCCCAGCCGCGCCAGCAGCGACAGCAGGCCGCCGCCGGATTCGCGCTGCAACTGGCGCGCGCGCAGCAGGTCGCCATCCTTGAGCCGGCCCTTGGCCAGCAAGGCCTCGACGATGCGCGCCTCGGGCGTATCGGCAGCGGCAGCAGTGTCCTTCACGAGCGCGTTCACACAATCCCTCCAGAGCGTGCGGCGACTTTAGCAGTTCGGCGCGACCTGCCGCCCGCTCGCGCGACATCGGCCGCCGCGACTGTCTACGAGGCCGCGGCGGCGCGGCAGGGCGTCATTGGCATGACATGTGCGGCGCGCAGCATCGTGCGTTGCGGCGCCGTGCGCATGGCTGCAGCGACACCGGCGCTGCAGCGCACAACCGCCATGGGCGGCCCGTCCACGGCGCCGCGCGGGGCGATCCGCCACCAGCGGCATCCGCGGCACAGTCGCGATTTGCCGCCGCCCGAATGCAGGAAACCCGGCCGAAGCCGGGTTTCCTGGTTGCTCCGGCGCCGTTTCCGGCGCCGCCTGGCGCACGCTTACTGGCGCGCGACCAGGCTGACCCCGCTGTAGCTCGAGGTGCCGACCAGCTTGATGTAGTAGGTGCCGGCCTGCGGCGCGGTGAAGCGCACCGTCTCGTTGTTGCCAGGACGGGTCGACTTGGCGTCGTAGCTGGTGGTGCTCGGCTCCTTGTCGAAGCTCACGTACAGCGACACGTCGCCGCTGCCGCCGTAGGTGAGGAAGCTCAGCACCGCGCCGGCCTTGGCCTCGAAGCTGTACAGCACCGCGTTGCCGGCCGCGCCGGTCAGGCCGCTCACCGCCACCTTGTTGGTCAGCGCGGTCGCCGGCGGCGCGCATTCTTCGGTCTGCGGATCGCACGGCACTTCCAGCGCCTTGTCCAGCGCGGCCTTGGCATCGACGATGCCGGTGCCGATCGGGGTGCTGGTCGGGATCGACACCGGGAACGGACGCGCGGTCTGCTTCAGCAGGGTCTCCAGCGCGGCCGGGGTCAGCGGCGCGTTGCCGGCGGCGATCACCGCGCTCTGCACCAGCGCTGCCACCGCCGCCACGTGCGGCGAGGCCATCGAGGTGCCGCCCATGCCCATGTAGGTGTAGCTGCCCGAGGTCGGCGTGGTCGCGCCGGTATAGCCGTTCTGCCAGACGAAGCCGCCCGGGTTGCCGTCGACGCTGCCGCCGCCGCCCGGACCGGACAGGTCTACCGCCGCGCCATAGTTGGAGTAGTAGGCGATGCCGCCGGTGATGCGCGTGGCGCCGACCGCGATCACGTTGGCGCAGCTGGCCGGACGGAAGTTGGCGGCGTTGCCGGCGCTGTTGCCGGCCGCCACCACCACGGTGGTGCCGCGCGCGACCGCGCCGTTGATCGCGTCCTGGTAGAGCGTATCGCAGGTGCCGCTGCCGCCCAGGCTCATGTTGATGACCTCGGCCGGATTGGCGTTGGCCGGCACGCCGGCGACGGTGCCGCCGGAGGCCCAGGTAATCGCGTCGGCGATGTCGGACAGGTAGCCGCCGCACTTGCCGAGCACGCGCACCGGCAACACCGTGGCGTTCGGCGCGACGCCGGCCATGCCGATGCCGTTGTTGGTGGCCTCGGCGATGGTGCCGGCGACGTGGCTGCCGTGCCAGGAACTGTCCTCGGCCAGCGAGCCCGCATAGCACTCGTTGTCGTTCTCGACCCAGTCGCCGTAGTCCAGCGCGCCGGGCACGCGCGCGTCGGTCGGACGCCGCGAGGTCTCCGCATCGGAGATGAAGTCGTAGCCCTGCAGCAGGTTCACCGCCACGTCCGGATGGTTCGGCAGGATGCCGGTATCCAGCACCGCCACGACCACGCCGTCGCCCTTGGACACGTCCCAGGCGGCCGGCGAGTTGATGCCGCCGGTGGCGCTGCTCAGGTGCCACTGGTACTGCGCGTACAGCGGGTCGTTGGGCACCAGCTGCGGCTGCTCCAGCGCGGCCCTGGGCAGGTCGCTGCGCTGCAGCTTGACGTCCACCTGCGCGTACTTGACCGCCGGGTCGGCGGCGATTTCCGCCACCACCTTGTCCACGTCGGCCTTGCTCAGCTTGCCCGACAGGCGGATCAGGTCGGCGCCCACGCCCAGGGTGCGCACGTACTCGGCGCGCACGCTGGCGGCGGCGGCACGCGAGATGCCGTTGCTGCCGCCGAGGCTGGCGCGGCTCACCGCCGACTGCACCGCCGACAGCTTGGCGCTGCGGTCGCTGGCCGCGGCAGTGCCGGCGTTGTAGCGCACCACGATGCGGCTGGAAGTCTGCGCGTCGGCCGGCGCGGCCTTGGCCGGCTGCTTGACCGGCAGCGGCGACGCGGCCCCGGCCGCGAATGCGCTCGGCGCCCCCAGCGACATCATCAGCATGGCGGCGGCGATGGCATTGATACGAAGGTTTTGCTTGTCGATCACGTTGACGTCCTCTTCAAAGTTTCGTGGATCAGGCGACAGTTGCGGCCGTAAAAAAGCTCCTTTTTCCCGAATCCGTTGGCCGGCCCAGCCAAGGTCCTTTGGTCTGCCCCCTCAGGCCATTGCATGGGCGGACGGCGGCGCGCGCCGCCGTCCGCGATGGCTCACCAGCCGAAGCCGGCACCGATGCCGACCGAGCTGTCGTCGCCGCTGAACGCGCCGCCGATGGTCAGCGTGGCGCGCTCGCTGAAGGCGCGCTGGTAGCCCACCGACAACGCCGACTCGCCGTTCTGGAAGCCGACGCCGGCGCCGACCCGGTTCTGGGTGCGGATGCCCGCGGCGCTGGTGGCCATGTTGAGCATCGCCGCGCTCATCGCGCCCTGCCGGTCGATGCGGCGGTCCTGGTCGCGCAAGCGCGCATCCACGTCGCCGCGCAGCACGTCGAAGCTGTCGGCCATCGTGTTGAAGCGCGAATCGGCGTACGACTTGGCATTGGCCACGCCGCTGTCGAGCTGGCCCTTGTTGACCGCATCGGTGGCCTGGGTGCCGGCGGCGACGTTGGCGACCTGGCGCTCGTTGCCGGCGCTGCCCACCGACACCGTGTTGGCACGGTCGGCGACCGAGCCCTGGCCCAGCGCGACCGCCCCCTGCGCCGTGGCGCTGGCGCCCTGGCCCAGCGCGGTGCCCGAGGCCGCGGTGACGCTGGCGCCCTCGCCCATCGCCACCGCATTGGTCGCCACCGCGGCGATGTGGCTGTTGGCGCCCACCGCGGTGCTGCCGTCGGCGTTGACCTTGGCGTTGCTGCCGATCGCGGTGTCGTTGGGACCATGCGCATAGGCGCTGCCGCCGATCGCGGTGCCGGTGACGTCGTTGGCGCGCGCCGCCGTACCGACCGCGGTGGCGCCGGTGCCGGCATCGGCCACGGCCGCCTCGCCGACCTGCGCGGTGGACGCGCTGCCGGACACCGTCGCCGGCTCCGACGCGGCCTGCGCGGTGGCGACAGCCGGTTCCGACTCGGCGACCGACGCCACGCTGGCCACGCGCGCACTGCGGGCCACGCTGGCGCTGCCGCCGCTGCGCGCATCCAGCTCGCTGACCTTGCCGTCCAGCGCCGCCAACGCATCGCCGACGTTGCTGTAGCTGGCGCCCTGGATCACGTAGGTCGGGGCCACGAACAGGCCTTGCGCGCCGAGGCCGGCACCGCCGCCCAGGAACGTGGCCATGTTGCTCAGCGACTGGTACAGCTGGCTGCCGTTGATCGCCTCGGTGCTGCCGGCGGCGACGCTGCCCGCGGTGAGGTTGACGATGCGCCGCGTGGCCGGGCCGCCGCGGCCGTTGCCGCTGCCCAGCGACACCGTGTCGGCCTCGTAGACGCGCGAGCCGGCGCCGAGCGCGACCGCATTGTCGGCCGACACGCCGGCGTTGGCGCCGATCGCCACGCCGTTGCTGCCGCTGTTGCGCACGAAGCTGTTGTAGCCCAGCGCCACCCCGTTCTCGCCGATCGCGTTGGTCTGCAGGCCGATCGCGGTGCTGCGCGCGCCGCTGGCCGAGCTGCTGGCGCCCGACGCGGTGGCGCCGGCGCCGCTGGCGACGCTGGCCACGCCCAGCGCGGTGCTGCGCAGGCCGCTGGCGGTGGCGCCGGCACCGGCCGCGGTGCTGTTCGCGCCGCTGGCGCTGGCCACCCCGCTGCCCGAGCTCTGGAAGTCGGCGCTGGTCTCGCCGGCGGCCGCGGCCACCGCGTCGAGCTGCGCCTTGTTCACCGCATCGGTGGCGTTGAGCGCGGCGCCAACGTTGGTGATGCGGCGCGTGGCCGGCGCGCTGACCCCGTTGCCGCCGCCCACCGACACCACGTTGGCTTCGCTGGCGCGCGACCCGGCGCCGAGCGCGACGCTGTTGCTGCCGCTGGCCCAGGCGCTGGTGCCCAGCGCGGTGGCGTTGATGCCGCTGTAGGCGTAGGCGTCCTGGCCGATCGCGGTGCCGCCCTGTGCGGTGGCCCAGGCGAACTGGCCCACCGCGGTGGTCTGCGCCGCGGTGGCCCAGGCCGACGCGCCGAGCGCGGTCGCATCCTCGCCGGTGGCGCGGGCGCTGTAGCCCAGTGCCGAGGCATAGGCGCCGGCCGCGGTGCTGCCCCAGCCCAACGCCGAGGCGTAGTTGCCCGCCGCCTCCGCGCCGTAGCCGAACGCACTGGTGCGGGTGCCGCTGGCGCTGCTGAACGCACCGACCGCGGTGCTGTAGTCGGTCGTGGCCTCGGCCTTGTAGCCGTTGGCGGTGGACTGCACGCCGCTGGCGGTGGCGCCGGCGCCGCTGGCGCTGCTGAACGCGGCGGTGGCCTGCGCGCCCGCGCCGAGCGCGGTGGCGCCGGCGTCGCTGGCGGTGGTGGTGCCGTCGAGCAGCACGTTGCCGGCGTCGTCGGTGTAGTACAGCGAGCCGCCGATCGCGGTGCTGGACTCGCCGGTGGCGGTGGCGTTGTAGCCGGACGCGGTGGCGTACTGCGCGCCGGCCAGCGCGCCGCTGCCGAACGCCGAGGCGCCGGTGCCGAAGGCGTTGGACGCCTCGCCGGCGGCGGTGGCGTAGTTGCCCTCGACATAGCTGCCGACGTCGTCGGCCGGATCTTCGCCGCCATTGGCCTTGAACTGCTTGCCGGTGGCATCGGCGGACTGCTTGACCGCATCCAGCTGCGCCACGTTGACCGCATCGGTGGCCTCGGTCCCGGCGGCCACGTTGACGATCTGCCGCTCGCTGCCGGCGCTGCCGACCGACACGGTGTTGGCGCGGTCGGCCTCGGACAGCGTGCCCAGGGCCACGCTGTTGCTGGCGGACGCATAGGCGCCGTAGCCGAACGCGCTCGCGTCCTCGGCGCTGGCATAGGCCAGGCTGCCGATGGCGGTGCTGAAGTCGGCGGTGGCGCCAGCACCGGCACCGAACGCCGAGGAGTTGGCGCCCGAGGCCTCGGCCGGAATCAGCCCGAAGAACGAGGTGCCGCCGACCGCCACACTCTCCTCGCCGGAAGCCACGCTGTACTCGCCCACCGCCACGCTGCTGGTGCCGGAGGCGGTGGAGGCGACGCCGACCGCGGTGCCGTAGTCGCCGGCGGCCAGCGCGCCGTAGCCCAGCGCCGAGGACAGGTAGCCGCTGGCTTCGCTGTAGCCGCCGAGCGCGGTGGCGCCGACGTTGGAGGCGCTGCTGCGGAAGCCGTTGGCGGTGGCCTGGTTGTCCGAGGCCACCGCTTCGCTGCCGGTGGCGGTGGAATAGGTGCCGCTGGCCTGCGCGCCGGCACCGCTGGCGGTGGCGCCGATCTCGCTGGCCAGCGCCCCGTTGCCGATGGCGATGCTGTCCTGGCCCAGCGCCTGGCTGTCGCTGCCGAGCGCGACCGCATCGGCGCCGCTGGAGACGGCGTTGAAGCCGATCGCGGTGGCGCCGGCGGCCAGCGCATTGGCGCCGCCGCCCAGTGCGGTGCTGCCGTCGCCGATCGCATTGGCCGCCTCGCCGGCGGCCAGCGCGTTGTCGCCTTCGACATAGGCGCCGGCATCGCTGGCGTCGCTGCCGCTGGCCTGGAAGTACTTGCTGGTGGTTTCGGCGGCCTGCTTGACCGCATCCAGCTGCGCCACGTTGACCGCGTCGGTGGCCTCGGTGCCGGCGGCGACGTTGGTGATCTGGCGCTCGTTGCCGGCGCTGCCCACCGACACGCTGTAGGCGCGGTCCGCGACGGCACCTGCGCCCAGCGCAACGGCGTTGGAGGCGGTCGCCTCGCTGCCGGCGCCGATCGCCACCGCGCTTTCCGCATCGGCAAGGCTATTGGTGCCCAGGGCGATCGTGTTGACCTGGTTGCCCAGCGCCTGGAAGCCCATCGCCACGCTGTAGTTGCCGTAGCCGAACGCGCCGCGGCCCACCGCGGTGGCGCTGAGGCCCGGTGCCCAGCTGTTGAAGCCGATCGAGGTGGCGCCGCTGCCGCTGGCCCACGCGCCGGTGCCGAAGGCCGAGGCATTGGTGCCGGTCGCCCAGGCCGAGGCGCCGAACGCCGAGGCGCCGTCGGCGGTGGCCCAGGCATAGGCGCCGCTGGCGCTGGCGTCGTCGCCGCTGGCCCAGGCGTTGTCGCCCTGCGCCAGGCTGTAGCTGCCGGTGGCGCGTGCCTTGTAGCCGCCGGCGGTGCTGTGGTCGCCGGTGGCCTGCGCGCCGTAGCCGGTGGCGGTCGCCACGGCGCCGGTGGCCTGTGCGCCGGCACCGATGGCGGTGGCGTTCTCGCCGGCGTTGGCGCCGATCAGCTGCGCATTGCCGTCGGCATCGACGATCGGCTGGTTGTACTGGTCGAAGGCCTGGCCCTGGCCGCCGATCGCGGTGCTGCCGGCGCCGCCGGCGGTGCTGCCGTTGCCGAGCGCGACCGCGTCGTTGCCGATCGCGGCGGCACCGCTGCCGTACGCGGCGGCGCCGTTGCCGTAGGCATTGGCCGCATCGCCCGCAGCCAGTGCGCCCTCGCCGTCGGCGTAGGCGCCGACCGTGCCGCTGCCGCTGCTGGTGAAGAACCTGGCGGTGGTGTCGGCGGTCTGCTTGACCGCGTCCAGCTGCGCCACGTTGACCGCATCGGTGGCCTCGGTACCGGCGGCGACGTTGGCGATCTGCCGCTCGCTGCCGGCGTCGCCCACCGACACCGTGTTGGCGCGGCGTGCGACCGAGTTGGAACCCAGCGCCACGCTGTCGGCGGCCAGCGCCGTGCTGTAGTAGCCGATCGCGGTGCTGTTGGCGCCGCTGGCCCAGGACTCGGCGCCGAGCGCGCTGGCGAAGGAGCCCGGCGCATAGGCGAAGTAACCCAGCGCGGTGCTTTCCAGGCCGGAGGCCTCGCTGAGGCTGCCGCTGGCGAGGCTGTAATCGCCCGAGGCGATCGCGCCGGCGCCGAACGCCGCCGCGCTCTCGCCGCTGGCCTGGGTCTGCACGAACAGGCCCAGGCCGGGGATCAGGTCGGCCGGGCCGCCGACGGCGACGCTGCTGGCGCCGCTCGCCGCGCTCTGCGTGCCGACCGCGGTGGCGTAGTCGCCGGTGGCATTGGCCACCGCGCCGAACGCCGACGCCTGCGCGCCGCTGGCATAGGCGCCCACGCCCACCGCCGAGGCGGCGAAGCCGCCGGCATCGGCGCTGGCGCCCAGCGCGGTGCCGCCGACGCCGGCGCTGGTCGCACCGGTATCCACCGCCACGCCGCCATTGGTGATCAGCGGATCGCCGTTCTCGTCCACCGCGACCCCGCCCACGGCCACCGCGGCCGGGCCGGTGGCCTGCGCGTTGGTGCCGAACGCGGCGCTGTTCTGCCCTGCCGCCACCGCGCCGCTGCCCACGGCGGTGGCGCCGCTGCTCAGCGCATCGGCGCCGCCGCCGAGCGCGGTGCTGCCGTTGCCGATGGCATTGGCCGCCTCGCCCGCGGCCAGCGCATCGTCGCCCTCGACGTAGGCGCCGGCATCGCTGTTGCTGCTGCCGCTGGCCTGCAGGTACTTGCCCGCCGCCTGCAGCTGCGCGACGTTGACCGCATCGGTGGCCTCGGTGCCGGCGGCGACGCTGGTGATCTGCCGGGTCAGGCCGTTGGCCACATCGCCGACCGAGACGCTGTTGTCGCGGTCCGCATAGGAGTACGCGCCGAGCGCGACCGCGCTGGACGCCGAACGGTTCTGCGCGTCTTCGATCCAACCACTCACCCGCGCGCCGTAACCGATCGCGGTCGCGTCGGTGCCGTTGGCCGCGCTGTCGGCACCGATCGCGGTGCTGTTGTCGTGGAACATCGACGACACCGAGCGGGCGCCGAGGGAGACGCTGTTGGCGGTCCACGCGGTGGACTCGTGGCCGATCGCCACCCCGCCTTCTCCCGACGTCAGCGCGTAGCCGCCGAGCGCGACCGTGTATGCCGCGAACGAACCGGCGCTGTGGCCGATCGCCACCGAATCGACGTTGCCCGGCAGGTTCGGGAACACGTTGGCGTTGTAGCCCAGCGCGATCGCGTAATCGCCCTGGCTCTCCGCGCCCGCGCCGAGGGCGACGCCGCCGACGCCGGTCGCGGCAGTGATGCCGACGCTGTTGCCGGCGCTCTCGGCGGCGGTGCTGACCCCGCCGATGGCGACGCTGTCGGTGCCGCTGGCCAGCGAGTTCATGCCCACCGCCACGGTGCTGGTCGCGGTCGCGCGCGCGCCGATGCCGGCGGCGGTGGCGTAATCGCCCGCGGCGCGCGAGCCGTAGCCCACCGCCGTGCCCAGTGCGCCGGACACTTCGGACAGGCCGCCGACCGCGGTGGCGCCGTCCTGGAAGGTCTGCGCGTGGTAGCCCAGCGCGGTGCTCTGCACGCCGCTGGCGTAGCTGCCGGTGCCGACCGCGGTGCTCAGCGGATCCAGCGCCTGCGCGCCGCCGCCGACCGCGGTGGCCGCAGTCCCCAGCGCCTGGGTGGTCTGCTCGCGGCTGCCGACGATGAAACCGTTCTCGTCGTACTCGTACACGGTGGCGACACCGCCGAGCGCGGTCGCCGATTCGCCGTCGGCGGTGGCGTTGGCGCCGAGCGCGCTGGCGTTCCGGCCATTGGCCACGGCGCCGCTGCCGATCGCCGAGGCCGCGGTGCCGGCGGCGAAGCTGCTGGAACCGAGCGCGGTGGCGTAGTCGCCGTCGGCCAGGGCGTTGGAACCAGAGGCGGTGGCCTCCTCGCCCTGCGCCAGCGCGCTGCCTTCGCCATTGGCGGCGAACAGGCGCGCGGTGGTGTCGGCGACGCTGGCGACCGCGTCGAGCTGGTCCAGGTTCACCGCATCGGTGCCCTCGGTGCCGGCGGCGACGTTGGCGATCTGGCGCTCGTTGCCGGCGCTGCCGACCGACACCGTGTCGGCACGGTCGGCGGTGGAACCCTGGCCGAGCGCGACGCTGCCGGCGGCCGACGCCTTGGCGCCGTAGCCCAGCGCGGTGGAGTCGTCGGCCTGCGCCCAGGAGGCGCCGCCGAGCGCGGTGCTGAACGCGCCATCGGCCGAGCTCAGCCAGCCGATCGAACTGGAGAACGCGCCGTTGGCCCAGGCGCCGGCGCCGAACGCCGAGCCGCCTTCGCCCTGCGCTTCGGTGGCGAACAGGCCGAGCACGCTGCCGCCGACCGCGGTGCTGGATTCGCCGCTGGCCAGGCTCGATTCGCCGAGCGCCACGGCGCTGCCGCCGCTGGCATTGGCGCCATAGCCGAACGCGGAAGCGAAATCGCCGCCGGCCTGGCTGAAGCCGCCGTTGGCGGTGCTGGCGAGGCCGGACGCCTCGGCGGAGAAGCCGGTGGCCGTGCTCTGCACGCCATCGGCGCGCGCGGCGCTGCCCAGCGCGGTGCTGAACGCGCCATTGCCCTGCGCGCCGGCGCCGAACGCGCTGGCGCCCTGCGCCGCGGCGCTGGTGGTGCCTTCCAGCAGCACCTCGCCGTTCTCGTCGACGATCGACAGCGCACCGCCGACCGCGGTCGCCGAGGCGCCCGTCGCGGTCGCGTTGCTGCCCACCGCGGTCGCATTGGCGCCGATGCCGGTGGCGCCGCTGCCGAGCGCGCTGCTGCCGTTGCCGATCGCGTTGGCGGCTTCGCCGGCGGCCAGTGCGTTGTCGCCCTCGACATAGGCGCCGGCATCGCTGTCGGCGCTGCCGCTGGACTGGAAATACTTGGCGGTGGTGTCGGCGGTCTGCTTCACCGCATCCAGCTGCGCCACGTTGACCGCGTCGGTGGCTTCACTGCCGGCGGCGACGTTGGTGATCTGGCGCTCGCCGCCGGCCTTGCCGACCGAGACGCTGTTGTCGCGATCGGCCAGCGCATCGGCGCCCAGCGCCACGCTGTTCTCGCCCTGTGCCACGGCGGCATTGCCCAGCGCGGTGCTGTTGTAGCCGGACGCGGCGGCGAAACCGCCGACGGCGGTCGCATAGTCGGCGTCGGCGCTGGCGCCCAGGCCGAGCGCGGCGGTGGCGGTGCCGTTGGCGACGCTTTCGGCGCCCAGCGCGGTCGCGCCGATGCCGCTGGCGGTGCTGTAGTAACCGAGGGCGGTGGATTCCAGGCCGTTCGCCTCGCTGAGCGCGCCGCTGGCCACGCTGCCGTCGCCGCTGGCGTTGCTGGCCGCGCCGGTCGCGGTGCTCTGCTCGCCGCTGGCGTTGCTTTCGGCGCCGACCGCGGTGGCGTAGTCGCCGCTGGCGCTGGCGCCGTCGCCGATCTGCAGCGCCTGCGCTTGTGCGGCCGAGGGCAGCATCGATCCGCCGGCGCCCAGCGCCATGGCGATCGCGGACGACAAGGCCAGGCCCTGCGCGCGTCCGGCCCTGCCTTCGCGAACCAGCTGGCCGCGGGAGTCGCCGCTGGCCAGTTCCGAGGCCACGGTCCACATCCCCAACGCCTTGTTCCAGACCTTGCGATAAATCCGATTCATCGAGTACTGCTCCTCAATAGGCTGGTTTTTGGTCAAAAAGCCACCCTCGCCCGGCATTCCAGCCGGCCGACCCCCTGTCGGTATTCGCGCCGCATCCCCGGCTCGGGCGCGACAGGCCTGCGTGTGTCGCGGCCCGTCTGCCTTGATGAACTGAGATGAAATGCGGAACTGTCTGGAGTGTTAACCCCGTATCTTGATTACGTCAAGTTTTTGACTAAAAACGGCACGAACAGGGATGGAAGTCCCGGATTTACAACTAAATTGTTAATTTTTCGATAAATTTCAATCAAAACAAGACATTCCGCCAAATTCCCGGCACGACACTTGCCATGTGTTGACATGGGAGCGCCGCGACATTTGCTGCCCTGCCAAGGGTTTGACGCGCAGCGGGCCGGGCCGTGGCGCGCGTTGGAGCCGCTCCCTAGGCCCGGTCGCCTGTGGCCGCGCACAAGCGCGATTGCGCAGATCGCGGCCGTTGCCGGGCGGCGGAAGGCGCGGGCCAGACAGCTGCTAGTCCTCTCCGCCGGGGGAGGGGCTGAGGTGCGGGTCCAGCGCGAAGCGTCTCGCGGAGTTTGGTTGCACGGGCTGCGCCCGGACCCTCATCCGCCCCTGCGGTGCACCTTCCCCCCAAAAGGTGGCCATGGTCCCAACGGGAGAAGGAACAGCCGCTAGCCCCTCTCCCATCGGGAGAGGGGTTGGGGTGAGGGTCCGGCGCGACGCGACTCGTGGAGATTGGGTGCACGGGGCTGCGCCCGGACCCTCATCCGCCCCTGCGGGGCAACTTCCCCCGAAAAGGGGGCCATGGTCCCGACGGGAGAAGGAACAGCCGCTAGCCCCTCTCCCGTCGGGAGAGGGGTTGGGGTGAGGGTCCGGCGCGAAGCGACTCGCGGAGTTGCGCGCACCGATGCCGCTGCGGTTCCCGGCTCGGTTCGTCGCGACAGATGTCGCTCCCACAAGGGCCGGGATCAGGCGCCGGCTCGACGCGGCGCACAGGGCGCGCACCGCAGCGAACCTTGCGCCGGGTCGGCGCAAGGCGTGCTCGCTCGCATCATGCCGCCGCGCCCGCCAATGGCGGACGCGGCCGGCGGGCGCTCAGCCCACCCACACCCGCGCGTTGCGGAACATGCGCAGCCATGGCGAGGCATCCGCCCAGCCTTCGGGGTGCCAGCTGAGGTTGAGCGAGCGCGGGGTGCGCTCGGGATGCGGCATCAGGATCGTCACCCGGCCGTCGTCGCTGGTCAGGCCGGTGATGCCGTCGGGCGAGCCGTTCGGGTTCAGCGGATAGCGCGCGGCGACCTCGCCGTTGCCGTCGACGAAGCGCAGCGCCACGCGCGCGGCGGCCTGGTCCACGGCATTGTCGAACTCGGCACGGCCTTCGCCGTGCGCCACCGCCACCGGGATCCGCGAACCGGCCATGCCGCGCAGGAAGATCGACGGCGACTCCACCACTTCCAGCAGGCTGGTGCGCGCCTCGAACTGCTCGCTGCGGTTGCGCAGGAAGCGCGGCCAGTGCTCGGCGCCGGGGATGATGTCCTTGAGCTGGCTGAGCATCTGGCAGCCGTTGCACACGCCCAGCGCGAAGGTGTCCGGACGCGCGAAGAACGCCGCGAACGCATCGCGCAGCGCGGGCCGTTCCAGGATCGAGGTGGCCCAGCCGCGGCCGGCGCCGAGCACGTCGCCGTAGCTGAAGCCGCCGCAGGCGGCCAGGCCGACGAAGCCGGCCAGGTCCACGCGGCCGTCGATCAGGTCGCTCATGTGCACGTCGAAGGCGCGGAAGCCGGCGCGCTCGAACGCATTGGCCATCTCGATCTGGCCGTTGACGCCCTGCTCGCGCAGGATCGCCACCTTCGGCCGCTGGCCGCTGGCGACGAACGGCGCGGCCACGTCCTCGGCCGGGTCGAAGACCAGCTTCGGCTTCAGCCCCGGCGCGGCGAAATCGCGCGCCACCGCGCGTTCCTCGTCGGCGCTGTCGGGGTTGTCGCGCAGCTTCTGCATGGCGTGGCTGACCGACCACCACGCGTCGAACAGCTCCTCCCAGCGCCATTCGACCAGGGTCTTGCCGGCTAGGCCCACGCGCACCACCGCGGCGGTGCTGGGGCGGGCGATGCGCTGCGCGCACTCGGTCAGCGCATGCCGCTCGATCAGGTCGGCGAACGCGGCGCGGTCCTCGTTGGCAACCTGCACCACCGCGCCCAGTTCCTCGTTGAACAGGCTGCGGAACGGATCGTCGCCCCAGGCGTCGAGGTTGATCTCCAGGCCCTGGCGCGAGGCGAACGCCATCTCGCACAGGGTGGCGAAGGCGCCGCCGTCGCTGCGGTCGTGGTAGGCCAGCAGCAAGCCGGACGCGCGCGCATCGCGGATCAGTTCGAAGAACGCGCGCAGCCGCTGCGCATCGTCCAGGTCCGGCACCGCGCCGCCGAACGCCGGCAGGCCGCCCTCGGCATGCACCTGCGCCAGCACCGACCCGCCCAGGCGCTGCTTGCCGCCGCCCAGCCCGATCAGCCACAGCTCGCTCTCGGCCTCGCGCGCCAGCAACGGCGTCAGCTGGGTGCGCGCGTCGGCGACGGGCGCGAATGCGGAGACGATGAGCGAGACGGGCGATACCGACTTGTGGGTGGTGGTGGCGCCGGGATTGGGGAGTGGGGATTCGGGATTGGCAAAAACACCCTCCGCTCCCGTTCCCGCGCTTTCGCCAATCCCGAATTTCGAATCCCGAATCCCGGCTACACCCCACTGCGCCTGCATCGACAGCGAATCCTTGCCGACCGGGATGCTCAGGTCCAGCTGCGGACACAGTTCCATGCCCACCGCCTTGACCGCGGCGTACAGCCGCGCGTCCTCGCCGGCGTGGTTGGCCGCGGCCATCCAGTTCGCCGACAGCTTGACCTGGGCCAGCGCCTCGACCGGCGCCGCGCACAGGTTGGTGATCGCCTCGCCGACCGCCATGCGCGCGGCGGCGGCGGCATCGAGCAGCGCCAGCGGGGTGCGCTCGCCGATCGCCATCGCTTCGCCGGCATGGGTATCGAACCCGGCCAGGGTGATCGCGCAATCGGCCAGCGGCAGCTGCCACGGGCCGATCATCTGCTCGCGCGCGGTCAGCCCGCCGACGCTGCGGTCGCCGATGGTGACCAGGAAGCTCTTCGCCGCCACCGCCGGATGCGCCAGTACGCGCAGCCCGGCCTGGCGCAGGTCCAGCGTGTCGGTGTCCAGCTCCGGCCAGCGCGGTGCCGGCGGCTGCCGCGCGTCGCGGTGCATCTTCGGCGGCTTGCCGAAGAGCACGTCCATGGGCAGGTCGATGGGGTGCCGGGATTGGGGATTGGGGATTGGGGATTCGGCAACAGCGGGCGCGGCCGGCTTTTCACCATTCCCGATTCCCGATTCCCCATTCCCGCCGCCGAGGACACCGTAACCCACGACGAGCCTTTCCTCGGCGGTCGCCACACCGACGGCGGCGAACGGGCAGCGCTCGCGCTCGCAGATCGCGGCGAATTCGGCCAGGCGCGCCTGCGGCACGCCGAGCACGTAACGCTCCTGCGATTCGTTGCACCACAGCTGCATCGGCGACAGCGACGGGTCGTCGCTGGGCACGCGGTCCAGGTCGATGATGCCGCCCACGCCCGAGTCGTGCAGCAGTTCGGGAATGGCGTTGGACAGGCCGCCGGCGCCGACGTCGTGGAACCAGCGGATCGGGTTGTCCGCGCCCAGCGCCACGCAGCGGTCGATGACCTCCTGCACGCGCCGCTCCATCTCCGGGTTGTCGCGCTGCACGCTGGCGAAATCCAGGTCCTCGGCGCTGTCGCCGGAGGCCACCGAACTGGCCGCGCCGCCGCCCAGGCCGATCAGCATCGCCGGGCCGCCGAGCACGATCACCGCGTCGCCCGGCTGCAGCCGGATCTTCTCGACCTGGATGCGGTCGATCGCGCCGAGGCCGCCGGCGAGCATGATCGGCTTGTCGTAGGCGCGGGTCAGGTCCTGCGTCTCGGGCAGCTCGAAGCTGCGGAAATAGCCGAGCAGGTTGGGCCGGCCGAATTCGTTGTTGAACGCGGCGCCGCCGAGCGGCGCCTCGAGCATGATCTCCAGCGCCGGGGCCATGCGCGGGTTCAACGGGCGCTCGCCTTCCCACGGCTGCGGCAGCGTCGGGATGCGCAGGTGGGAGACGCTGAAGCCGGTCAGGCCGGCCTTGGGCTTGCCGCCGCGGCCGGTGGCGCCCTCGTCGCGGATCTCGCCGCCGGCGCCGGTGGAGGCGCCCGGGAACGGCGCGATCGCGGTCGGATGGTTGTGGGTCTCGACCTTGATGCAGAACGCCGACGGCGTCACCGCCTCGCTGCGGTACTCGCCGCTGGCCGGGTCCGGGCGGTAGCGCGCGGCCGGGTGCCCTTCCACCACCGCCGCATTGTCGCTGTACGCGCTGAGCGTGTGCTGCGGGGTCTGCTGGTGGGTGTGCTTGATCATGCGGAACAGCGAGCGGTCCTGCTCCTTGCCGTCGATGCTCCAGCTGGCGTTGAAGATCTTGTGCCGGCAGTGCTCGGAGTTGGCCTGCGCGAACATCATCAGCTCGACGTCGGCCGGATCGCGGCCGAGTTCGCCGAAGCGCTGGCGCAGGTAGTCGATCTCGTCCTGGGCCAGGGCCAGGCCCAGCCGCGCGTTGGCCGCGTCCAGCTGGTCCAGCGCGATGCGCTCCACGTCGCCGCGTGCCGGCGCCTGGAACAGCGCCTGCGCCTGTTCCGCGCTGTCCAGCAGCGACTGGGTCATCGGGTCGTGCAGCAGCTTGGCCAGCGCGGCCTGCTGGATGGCGTCCTCCGGCCAGCCGGCCAGGTCCAGGCGGGTGCCGCGCTCCACGCGGCGGATCGCCAGGCCGGCGCCGCGCACCAGTTCGGTGGCCTTGCTCGACCACGGCGAGCGCGTGCCCAGCCGCGGCACCACGTAGCGCGAGCGGGTGCCCGCCTCGGCGGCGGCCGGCGCGTCCTGCGCCTGCAGGATGCGCTGCGCGGCGGCGGTATCCACCGCGCTGTCGGCGTTGCTGTCGATGAAGTAGACATGCCAGGCGCCGGCGATGCGCAGACCGGGAACGACGGATTGCAGGCGGGTTTCGAGCCGAGCGCGGCGGAACGGCGAAAGGGCGGAAGCGCCCTCGAGGACGATCATGTCCGGGGAACCGTGTGAGGAAACGGGCCGGCTATTGTAGCTGGAGAGCCGGGATTGGGGATGGTCAGCCTGCGGCTGCCGAAGAGCGAGCGGGATTGGGGATTCGGAAAAGCCGGCTCCCGCGCCGGCATCGAATAGCCCCCTCCGCAACCGTCTCAGGGCGCATGCGGGGGCGGCCAGGCGGGTCCACCGCCTTGTCTAGGCTCGCCGCACGCAGCGCCGATCAGGCCATCCGGGCCGGATGAAGGCGAACGAAGCCGCGCAACTCAGGCAGACGGTTACAGCGCCGCTCAGGAAGACCGGGGCACCGCCCTGCGAATCCCCAATCCCGAATGCCCAATCCCAGCCGCTATCAGCGGCTCCCGCCCGCCTTCGCCGTCTCCGCCGCGCGCTTGTCCAGCGCCTCTCGCAGCTGCGCTGGCGGCAGGTAGCCGCCGAGCTGGGTGCCGTCCGGGGCGAAGATCGCCGGGGTGCCGTTGACGCCCAGGCGCTGGCCCAGGTTGTACTGCATGGTCACCGGGTTCTTGCAACTGGCCGCGCCCGGCACCTTGCCGCTGGCCTTGGCGTCGGTCAGCGCCTTCTTCTTGTCGGCCGCGCACCACACCGCGACCATGTCCTTGTAGTCCTGGCTGCCCAGGCCCATGCGCGGGAACGCCAGGTACTCCACCGCGATGCCCTGCTTGTTGAGCTCGGCGATCTCGCTGTGCAGCTTGCGGCAGTAGCCGCATTCGATGTCGGTGAACACGCTGATGGTGTACTTCGGGTTGGCCGGGGCGAACACGATGCGCTCGGTGCGCGGCGCCGACTCCAGCAGCTTGCGGCGGTAGCTCAGCAGGCCCTCGCTGGAGGCGAACTGCTTCTCCTGGATGTCGAACGGCTGCGCCTGGAACAGGTAGCGGCCGTCGTCGGACACGTACAGCACCTGCCCGCCGACCACCACTTCGCGGAAGCCCGGGAACGGCGCGGTGCCGATGTAGTCGGGCTTGAAGTTCGGGTCCAGCTGCAGCAGCGCCGCACGCACGCGCTGCTCGCCCGGGGCGCCGGCGGGCGCGGCGGCCGGCTTGGCCGGGGCGGCGGTGGCGGCGGTGGGCGAGGCCGGCTGCGCGCAGGCGGAAAGGGAGGTGGCGCCCAGCAGCGCGCAAAGAGCTAAACGGAGCATTGGCTATCCATGAGGGCTGCGAATCGGGCTGGATTGTCGCATACCCCCCGGTCCGCTCCATGTAGACAGGCTGAGCGGGCCGCGGCCCGGCCCGCGCCACCCGGGCACGGCCGCTCAGCCGCGCGGATGGTGCTTGCTGTGCAGCTTCTGCAGGTGCTCGCGCGCGACCAGGGTGTAGATCTGGGTGGTGGACAGCGAGCTGTGCCCGAGCAGCATCTGCAGCGCGCGCAGGTCGGCGCCGCGGTTGAGCAGGTGGGTGGCGAAGCTGTGGCGCAGGCCGTGCGGGCTGACCGAGGCCGGGTCGATGCCGGCCAGCGCCGCGTAGCGCTTGACCAGGCTCCAGAACTGCTGCCGGCTCAGCGGGCGCCGCGCCGCATCGATGAACATCGGCACGATGCCGTCGCTGGCCGGCACCGCCTGCCCGGCCGCCAGCGCCGGCCGCGCCGTGTCCAGGTAGCGCTGCAGCCAGTGCTGCGATTCCTCGCCCAGCGGCACCAGGCGCTCCTTGCTGCCCTTGCCGGTGACGCGCAGCACGCCCTGGCGCAGGTTCACCGCGTTCGCCGGCAGGTTGACCAGCTCGCTGACGCGCAGCCCGGCCGCGTACATCAGTTCGAGCATGGCGCGGTCGCGCAGGCCGGCCGGGACGGTGTCGTCCGGCGTCGCCAGCAGCGCGTCGATCTGGCTCTCGGCCAGGGCCTTGGGCAGGGAGCGCGGCAGCTTGGGCGGGTCCAGCAGCGCGGTCGGATCGTCGCCGCGCTCGCCGCGGCGCAGGCGCAAGGCGAAGAACGCGCGCAGCGACGACAGCCAGCGCGCGTTGCTGCGCTGCGAGTAGCCCATGCGCGCACGCCAGGCCAGGTAGTCGAACAAGGCCTGGCGATCGGCCCCGGGCAGGCCGCCGCCGGCGCCGTCGCGCCAGCGCGCGAAGCCCTCCAGGTCGCGCCGGTAGCTGTCCAGGCTCTGCCGCGCCAGGCCCTGCTCGGCCCAGGCCGTGTCCAGGAACTGCTGGATCGCGGCGGCATCGGTATCGCGCAGCGGGGCCAGGTGCTGCGCCTGCTGGCGGCGTTCGGCGGGGGTGCGGAGTTCGGGCATGGAGGCAGCTTATGGGATTCGGGATTCGGGATTCGGGATTCGGGATTTGGGATTTGGGATTTGGGATGGTCAGCCTGCGGCTGCCGAAGAGCGAGCGGGATTCGGGGAAACACCTAGCGCCGACGCTGGGTGGCGCCTGCGCCGCCCCGGCGGCAGCCGGTGACGCGCCGGTGGCGCTGCCGCTAAGCTGTGGCGATGACCGCTTCGCCCACCGCCGTCGCTTTCCGTCCGCGCGCGCTGCTGCCGTGGCGGCTGCTGGCGCTGTTCTACGACGCCTGGCCGGTGCTGGCGCTGTGGTTCGCGATCTCGGCGCTGTTCACCCTGGGCTATACGCTCGAAGGCCATGCGCCGCGCGAGAACATCGCTCCGTTCAGCGCGCTGCAGTGGCTGTTGTGGCTGTGCTGCTGGATCGCGGCCGGCCTGTACGCCACGCTGAGCTGGCGCCGCGGCGGCCAGACCCTGGGCATGCGCCCGTGGCGGCTGCGCCTGCACGGCGCCGACGGCGGCACGCCGGGCTGGGGCGCGCTGTGGCGGCGCTACCTGGTCGGCACGCTGTCGCTGCTGCTGGGCGGCCTGGGGTTCTGGTGGGCGCTGCTGGATCGCGAACGGCTGACCTGGCACGACCGCGCCAGCGGCACGCGGCTGGTTCGACTTCCGAAGCAAAAGCCCTGACTGCACTGCATGGGCGCGCGGCGGCGCGGCGAACACCACTGGCGCTTCAAGGGCTGCGACGCGGCACGACCGCGCCAGCGGCATTCACCTGATACGCCACCCAACCCGACCGCTCCGGCGCTGGGCCGCGCGGCAAAGAACACTATCGCTTCAAGACTGGCGCGGGGCGCCGACGCGTACAGCAGCAGCGACTGCCATCACGGTCCGCGCCCATCGCGACGTTTGGCCGATGCCGCCTTCCGCGCCGCGAAAATGCCGCGAATTTCGGCTTCCACCAGGGAACCGAGTACATACAGGCCAGCGAACATCGGCGTCGCCAGCAATACATACGACACGCTCTGCGGCAACCGCTCGAGCAACCCCGCCAAGCCGAGTCCGTTCGCCACCATGAGCGGCAATATCACCGGGAGTTGTCGCCACACCAACTGCGACTTGTCGTTCACTTGCGGGTCGTTCGCCCACAACAGGCATTGCGCGATCACCGCCGCATACAGCAGGCACAGTACCAATCCGGTCAGGCTCAACCGGCGCATCGGCTAACTGCTGCGTTTGCGGAACAGCAGCCACGACACGGTCAGCATCACCAGCGGCGGCAAGGCGTAGGCGATGCGGTAGTCGAACTTGAGCGCGCCGGCCATGCGCCCGAAGAACAGCTGCAGCAGCCAGAACACCAGCGCGAACAGGATGCCCAGGAACAGGCGCTTGCCCATGCCGCCGCTGCGCAGCGCGCCGAACGCGAACGGGATCGCGGCGAAGCACAGCGCCAGCACGTTGACCGGGTAGAACCAGCGGCTCCAGTACTGGTCCTCGTAGTCGCGCGCGTCCAGGCCGTTGCGGCGCCGGTACTCGATGCTGGTGTGCAGGTCGTGCGCCGACAGGTTGCGCGGCTTGGCCAGGCCCGAGGCCAGCGCCGCGGCGTCCAGCCGCGAGGCCCACGGCAGGCTGTCGAACTTCTCGCGCTGCACCGAGCGCTCGGCGAAGGTGTCGCGGTAGGCCTGTTTCAGGGTCCAGCCGCTGCTGCGGTGCTCGGCGGTGGTGGCGTGGGTCAGCGAGGCCAGGCGGCCGTGCTGGTCCAGCGTGTACAGGCGCACGTCGCGCAGTTCCAGCCAGGTGCCGCCGTTGCCTTCCAGGTGTTCCTCGCCGGCCTGCGCGTTGAGGAAGGTGTCGCCCTCGCGCGCCCACACCCCGGAGTAGCGGGCCATGCTCATGTTGCCGTTGTACTTGGCGTTGGCCTTGATCGTGTCGGCCTGGTTCTGCGCCCACGGCGCCAGGGTCTCGCCGCTGAACACCATCGCCACGGTCAGCAACAACATCGTGGCCGCCGCGGCCACGCTCAGCCGCGGCCGCGACAGGCCCAGCGCGCGCAGCGCGGTCAGTTCCGAGGTCGCCGCCAGCTGGCCCAGGCCCATCAGCACGCCGATCACCGCGCCGGTCGGGAACAGGGTGTAGGCGCGCCGCGGCACGGTGTAGGCGACGAACGCCACGGCGTGGCCGAGGCTGTAGCTGCCCTTGCCGATGTCCTTGAATTCGTTGGACAAGGCCATGATCACGTCGAGCCCGAGCAGGACCGCCCAGGTCAGCAGGACGGTGCCGAGCACGGCGCGGCCGACGTAGACGTCGTGCAGGTTCGGACGCAGCCTCATGCCGTCTGCCTCCGCGGCCGCGACAGGCGGCCGTCGCGCAGGTAGCTCCACACCGCCAGCGCCAGCAGCGGCAGGGTCAGCCACCACAGGCCCAGCGCGCGCGGCAGCTTGTCGGTGCTCAGCCACTGGGTGCCGATGAACATCAGGTTGGTGCCGACCAGGTAGGCCAGGAACGCCAGCATGATCCGGCCGTAGCGCTGCTGCCGCGGCGAACTGCGCGACAGCGGCAGGGTCAGCAGGGCGAAGGCCAGCGCCAGCAGCGGCGGCGCCAGGCGCGCGTGCAGCTGCGCATTGGCCTGCGGGCGCGGGTCGCCGATCAGCTTGGCGGTGGGCAGCAGCTCGGGATCGTCGTCCTTGCGCGCCTCGCTGCGGTCCGGCAGGGCCACGTCGTTGCTGACGTAGCGCATCATCCGGTAGTCCAGGCCGTCGCCGGCCAGCGGGCCCTCGACGCGGTAGCCGTCCTCCAGGCGCAGGTAGCGGTCGGCCCTGCCCTCGAAGAACATCGCGCCGCGCTGCGCGGTGACCACGTCCAGGCGGTCGTCCTTCTGCCGCTGCATGAACACCTTGCCCAGCTTGGTGCCGTCGCCGGACAGGGTGCTGATGTAGACGATGCCGCCGTCGGACAGCGGGGTGAAGCGCCCGGCCTCCAGCCCGGCCATCAGCAGGCTGCGGTTGGCCTCGTCGATCAGCCGGTCGGAGGTGCGGTCGGCCCACGGGCCCAGCCACAGCGAGCACAGCCCGACCAGGGTCACCACCGGCACCACCAGCATCAGGATCGGCCGCAGCAGGCGCCGCGGGCCGACGCCGATGGCGGTGATCACCGCCATCTCCGAGTCGCGGTACAGCCGCGCCAGCGCCAGCAGCAGGCCCAGCATCAGCGCCAGCGGCAGGATCAGCGGCAGGTACACCACGAATTGCAGGCCGAGCTGGGAGAACAGCAACTTGGCCGGGATGCGGCCATCGGCGATGTTGCCCAGGATATCGACCAGCACGCCGCCGACGCTGACCACCAGCAACACGATGAGGGTGGCCAAGAAGCTCTGGATGAAATCGCGCAGCAGGTATCGATCGAGCTTCGGCATGGGGGTGGGTTGATTTAAACTCTCGGATTCGTTCGCGGCGGAGCCAGCCTAACCCGGCTGGACGTAAACAGCCCGCGATTGTACGGATTTGCCAACGGAATCTGATCAATGGCCCTGGAATTCACCCTGAACCACGACGCCCCGGCTACCGCGGCGTTCGATTGCATCGTCGTCGGCGTGTTCGCCGACAAGCGCCTGTCGCCTGCCGCCCAGGCCCTGGATGCGGCCAGCGGCGGACGCCTGGCGGCCCTGGCCGGCCGCGGCGACGTCGCCGGCAAGACCGGCGCCACCGCGCTGCTGCACGACCTGCCGGGGGTCGCCGCGCCGCGCGTGCTCGTGGTCGGCCTGGGCGAGGCCGCCAAGTTCGGCGTGCCGCAGTACCTGAAGGCGGTCGGCGACGCGGCCCGTGCGCTGAAGAGCGGGCCGGTGGCCAAGGCGCTGTTCACCCTGTCCGAACTGGAGGTCAAGGGCCGCGACCAGGCCTGGGCGATCCGCCAGGCGGTGATCGCCAGCGACCACGCCTGCTACCGCTACACCGCCACCCTGGGCAAGAAGAAGCCCGACGACAGCGGCCTGGCCAAGCTGGCCGTGTTCGGCGAGGACGCCACCGCACTGGTCCAGGGCCAGGCCATCGCCGCCGGCGTGAAGTTCGCCCGCGAGCTCGGCAACCTGCCGCCGAACCTGTGCACCCCGGCCTACCTGGCCGAGACCGCGGCGGCCTTCGCCGACGGCGTCGACGGCGCCGAGGCCGAGATCCTCGACGAGACGCAGATGCAGGACCTGGGCATGGGCTCGCTGCTGGCGGTGGCGCGCGGCTCGGCCAATCGCCCGCGGCTGCTGGTGCTGAAGTGGCACGGCGGCGGCGACGCCAAGCCCTACGTGCTGGTCGGCAAGGGCATCACCTTCGATACCGGCGGCGTCAACCTGAAGACCCAGGGCGGCATCGAGGAGATGAAGTACGACATGTGCGGCGGCGCCAACGTCATCGGCACCTTCGTCGCCGCGGCCACCGCGCGCCTGCCGCTGAACCTGGTGGTGGTGGTGCCGGCGGTGGAGAACGCGATCGACGGCAACGCCTACCGCCCGTCGGACGTGATCACCAGCATGTCCGGCAAGACCATCGAGGTCGGCAACACCGACGCCGAAGGCCGCCTGATCCTGTGCGACGCGCTGACCTACGCCGAGCGCTTCAACCCCGAGGCGCTGATCGACGTGGCCACCCTGACCGGCGCCTGCATGGTCGCGCTCGGCCACCAGACCGCCGGCCTGATGAGCAAGCACGACGACCTGGCCAACGAGCTGCTGGCCGCCGGCGAGCACGTGTTCGACCGCGCCTGGCGCCTGCCGCTGTGGGACGAATACCAGGGCCTGCTCGATTCCAGCTTCGCCGACGTCTACAACATCGGCGGCCGCTGGGCCGGCGCCATCACCGCCGGCTGCTTCCTGTCGCGCTTCACCGAAGGCCAGCGCTGGGCGCACCTGGACATCGCCGGCGTGGCCAGCGACGAAGGCAAGCGCGGCATGGCGACCGGGCGGCCGGTGGGGCTGTTGAGCCAGTGGTTGCTCGACCGCGCCGCGGGCGGCGCGGCGTGATTGGGGAGTCGGGATTGGGGAGTCGCGAAAAGCGCCTCCCCTTTTCCCCCGTCCCGCACCTTGCGCCGACGTTCGCGACCTGCGTTGGCCAATCCCCGATCCCGAACAACGAATCCCCGCCCTGATGCGCGCCGACTTCTACCTGATCGCCAAGCCGCGCTTCCTCACCGAGCCGCTGCGGCTGGTGTGCGAGCTGGCGCGCAAGGCCAACGACGCCAACCTGTGGACGCTGGTGCTGGCGCGCGACCAGGCGCAGGCCGAGGAGCTGGACGAGCTGCTGTGGGCGTTCGACCCCGATGCCTACATCCCGCACCAGATCGCCGGCGCCGATGTCGACGAGGAAGAGGCGCAGGTGCTGATCGTCCCGCCCGGCGTGGAAGCGCCGTCGCGCGCGCTGGCGATCAACCTGCGCGACGACGCCTACCTCGGCGCCTGCGAGCGCGTGCTGGAAGTGGTGCCGGCCGATCCAGCCGCGCGCGAGCCGCTGCGCGAACGCTGGAAGCAGTACAAGGCGCTGGGCTTCGAGGTCAGCAAGTACGACATGTGATGGGGCCGGGATTGGGGATTGGGGATTCGGAATGGATCCCTGCCCTGTCCCCCTTCATCGGCATGGCACCGCAACGAATCCCGAATCACGAATCCCCAATCCCGGCTCCTCAATGACCACCCTCGCCCCCAGCTACGACCCCAAGTCCTTCGAATCGCGCCTGTACGCCCAGTGGGAAGCGGCCGGCTACTTCAAGCCGTCCGGGCAGGGCGAGCCGTACACGGTGCTGCTGCCGCCGCCGAACGTGACCGGCACCCTGCACATGGGCCACGCCTTCCAGCAGACGCTGATGGACGCGCTGGTGCGCTACCACCGCATGCGCGGCTTCGACACGCTGTGGCAGGTCGGCAGCGACCACGCCGGCATCGCCACCGAGATGGTGGTGTCGCGCAACCTGGCGCTGGAAGGCAAGGGCGAGACCCGCGACTCGCTGGGGCGCGAGGGCTTCATCGCCAAGGTCTGGGAATGGAAGGCGCAGTCGGGCGACATCATCGAACGGCAGATGCGCCGCCTGGGCACCTCCAGCGACTGGTCGCGCAGCACCTTCACCATGGACCCGCAGCCGTCGGCGGCGGTGGTCGAGGCGTTCGTGCGCTGGCACGAACAGGGCCTGATCTACCGCGGCCAGCGCCTGGTCAACTGGGACCCGGTGCTGAAGACCGCGATCTCCGACCTGGAAGTGGAGAACGTCGAGGAAGACGGCTTCCTGTGGTCGATCGCCTACGCGCTCGAGGACGGCGCCAGCTACGAACACGTCGAGCACGACGCCGACGGCAACGAGACCCTGCGCGAGACCCGCGACTACCTGGTGGTGGCCACCACGCGCCCGGAAACCCTGCTCGGCGACACCGCGGTGATGGTGCATCCGGACGATGCGCGCTACGCGCACCTGATCGGCAAGACCGTAACGCTGCCGCTGACCGGCCGCCAGGTCCCGGTGATCGGCGACGACTACGTGGACCGCGCGTTCGGCACCGGCGTGGTCAAGGTGACCCCGGCGCACGACTTCAACGATTACCAGGTCGGCGTGCGCCACGGCCTGCCGATGATCAACCTGTTCACCCCGACCGCGGCGATCAACGACAACGCGCCGGAGCGCTACCGCGGCCTGGACCGCTACGACGCGCGCAAGGCGGTGCTGGCCGAGCTGGAAGACCTCGGCCTCCTGGTGGAGACCAAGCCGCACAAGCTGCAGGTGCCGCGCGGCGACCGCACCGGCCAGGTGATCGAGCCCTACCTCACCGACCAGTGGTTCGTGAAGATGGACGCGCTCGCCAGGCGCGGCCTGGAGCTGGTCGAATCGGGCCAGGTGAAGTTCGTGCCGCCGAACTGGATCAACACCTACCGGCACTGGATGGAGAACATCCAGGACTGGTGCATCAGCCGCCAGCTGTGGTGGGGTCACCGCATTCCGGCGTGGTTCGACGACGCCGGCAACTGCTACGTCGGCCGCGACGAGGCGCAGGCGCGCGCGAAGAATGGCCTGGCTGCCGACGTCGCCCTGCACCAGGACAGCGACGTGCTGGAGACCTGGTTCTCCTCGCAGCTGTGGCCGTTCTCGACGATGGGCTGGCCCGACCCGCAGGCGATGGCCGAGCGCGGCTTCGACCGCTACCTGCCGTCGAGCGTGCTGGTCACCGGCTTCGACATCATCTTCTTCTGGGTGGCGCGGATGATCATGGCCACCGACAGCTTCACCGGCCAGGTGCCGTTCCGCGACGTGTACATCACCGGCCTGATCCGCGACAAGGACGGGCAGAAGATGTCCAAGTCCAAGGGCAACGTGCTCGACCCGCTGGACATCATCGACGGCATCAGCATCGAGGACCTGGTCGCCAAGCGCACCACCGGGCTGATGCAGCCGCGCATGGCCGAGAAGATCGAGAAGGCCACGCGCAAGGAATTCCCCGAGGGCATCATCGCCCACGGCGCCGATGCGCTGCGCTTCACCATCGCCGCGCTGGCCGGCCACGGCCGCGACATCAAGTTCGACCTGGGCCGTGCCGAGGGCTACAAGAATTTCTGCAACAAGCTGTGGAATGCGAGCCGCTTCGTGCTCATGAATACGCGCCCCGAGGATCCCGCGGCCGCGACAGCGACAAACGCGTCGCCACGCGCCCAGGTGGCGAACCATGCGGACACCGCTTTGCATCTGGACCCGGGCAAGCACGCGCCGGTCACCGATGCCGAAAAATGGATTTTGGTGCGACTGGACAAGGTCAGCGCCGAAGCGCAGGCGCACTACGCCGCCTACCGCTTCGACCTGCTGGCGCAGTGCCTGTACGAGTTCGCCTGGAACGAGTTCTGCGACTGGTTCCTGGAGCTGACCAAGCCGGCCCTGAACGGCGACGACGCCGTCGCCGCCGACAGCACCCGCCACACCCTGCTGCTGGTGCTGGAGACGCTGCTGCGCTTGCTGCACCCGCTGACCCCGTTCGTCACCGAGGAACTGTGGCAGCAGGTGGCGCCGCGCCTGGGCATCGCCGCGCCGACCATCTCGCTGCAGCCGTATCCGCTTGCCGGCGCATTGGACGTGGCCGCCTATGCCGGCGCCGAAGCCGACATCGAGTGGCTCAAGGCGATGGTCTCGGCGCTGCGCCGGGTGCGCAGCGAACTCAACGTGCCGCCGTCCAGGCTGGTGCCGCTGCTGCTGCAGGGCGGCCACGCCGAAGACCGCACGCGGGTGGAGCGCTTCGCCTCGCAGCTGACGTTCCTGCTGCGGCTGGAGGCGATCCAGTGGCTGGACGCGGCACAGGACGCACCGCCGGCCGCGGCGGCGATCGTCGGCGAGCTGCGACTGCTGGTGCCGCTGGAAGGCCTGGTCGACCTGGACGCCGAGCGCAGCCGCCTGGACAAGGAGATCAAGCGCGTGGACGCGGAGATCGGCAAGTGCAACGGCAAGCTCGGCAACGCCACCTTCGTGCAGAACGCACCGGCGGCGGTGGTCGAGCAGGAGCGCGCGCGCCTGGCCGACTGGACCACGCAGCTGGCCGGGCTGCGCGAGCAGCGCGCCAAGCTGTAAGTCGCGGACGACCCCAAGCGCATGAAGCTGCGCGTGCCGCCGCCGCTGATCGTGGTCGCCGGCGCGCTGTGCGCATGGGGTGCCGCACATGCCTGGCCGGCGGCGACGTTGCTCCTGCCGGGTCAACGCTCGCTGGGCGCAGCGGTGATCGTTGCCGGAGCGGTCGCCAACGTGGCGCCCAAACTGCACTTTCGCCACGCCGGGACCACGGTCAATCCGCTGCATCCGCAGCGCGCCAGTGCCTTGGTGCAATCCGGGCTGCATCGCTATTCGCGCAACCCCATGTACCTGGGACATGCGCTGATCCTGCTGGGCTGGATGCTGTGCCTCGGCCATCCGGCCGCAGGTGTTTCCCTGGCGTTCTATCTGCTGTACGTCGATCGCGTACAGATTCCGCGCGAAGAAGCGGCATTACGCGAACGCTTCAGCACCGATTACACGGAGTATTGCCGGCGCGTGCGACGCTGGCTGTAGTGGGAATTCCGCGACACGACAATCGGCCGCCGCCCGGCATCGCGGGCGGCGGCCTGCAACACTCAGAGCTTGCCCGCGCCGGCCTTGGCCTTGACGTCGCTCGCCACCTGGTTCGCCGGCAGTAGCGAATAGGTGTACGGCGGGGTCCAGCCGATGCTGTTGTTCCACGAGCAGGTCAGCGCCTTGCCGTTGAGCAGCGAGCCGAAATCGCGGTACACGCTGCCGCCGTAGTCGGCGGCGATCTTGTCGCAGCTGCTGACGCCGGCGATGTCGAAGGCGTTGTTCTCGGAGAAGATCTTCGACTCCTTGCCGACGCCGTGTGCGTGCGAGAACGGATACACCGCGTGGCTGGTGCTGCCCACGTGGTAATTGTTGTACAGGTGCACCTGGCCGAAGCGCACCCGCGGCGCGCGCGCGGAGATGTTCTCGAACAGCGTGTTGTGGATGGTCACCTTCAACTTGCCGCTGTCGGTGCTGGAGGCGCTGTCGCTGGAACCGATCAGGTTGTTCTTCTCGTGCGACTTGAACGCCGAATACGAGATGGTCACGTAGTTGGCGCCCTTCTTCACGTCCAGCGCGCCGTCGTGATGCTGCTTGGGGCGGCCGTTGGCGGTGCCGTTCTGGTCGTCGGTGCGGCGCCCGTCGGTGAAGGTGACATGGTCCACCCACACGTTGCTGGCGCCTTCGATGGTCAGCCCGTCGTACTCGGAATTCCAGTTGCCGGCGCTGCCGTCGTCCGGATCCCACACCGGCTGCGGATCCCACGGATTTTCGATGGTGAGGTTGCGGATGATCACGTCGTTGGCCTTGACGTACAGATAGCCCTCGCGGATCTGCGCATTGGAACCGACGCCGATCAGCGTGGTCTTGGTGGGGATGTCCAGGCGCGCACGGCTCTTCATGTCCGCGGTGGTGCTGTACGGCGTACCCTCGCTGACGTCGATGATGCCGCTGATCTTGATGATGCGGCCGTTGCTGCCGACGCTGGCCTTCAGCGCGGTCTTCAGCTGCGCGGCGGTGCTGACGCTGTAGACGTTGGCCGCGGCGGCCTTGGAACCGCCCTTGGTGCCGCCGTTCTGCGTCGCCCACCCGGTGCTGGCGACCTCCAGGCTGGCATCGGCGTAGGCGCTGCCGGTCGCGCCCGCCAGACAGACTGCAAGCGCAATCGCATGGGTGAGCGTGCGCGGGGATGCGATGAGTGACTGTGTCTTCATCCTGGAACCTCGTAGGCATGGGTGGAGTCGCCGCGCGCGCGGCGCGTTCCGCAACGCGGAAAACGCAAGCGACGCACGCGCATTCGCTGTCCCTTCGGACAACTGCGCGTGATGCCGTGAAAGGTGGCAGCGCCGAAGAGGCGCGCACTGTAGGGAGCGCGTTGCGCTTGGGAAGAGACAAATGCGGCGTGCGCGGATCCAGCGCTGCGATGTGGGGATGGCATCTAACAAAATGCGTTCGCGATGCGGCTCGCCCACCCGCTCCCGCTGCGGGACAACAACGCTGTCCCGACGACAAGTCGCGACATTGCGCGAATGCCCGATGCGCTCAGAACTTGCTTGAAAAATGCGGCGCCGCAGGCGGCATCGTCGGCAGGCACCGCGGGAGCGACGCCCGGCCGCCTGGGATCATCGGTCGCGATGGGCAACGGCGATAAGGTCCATTGCGGCCGGAATCGCTTGCGCAGCATTTCGCCGACCGTAGAACGGCCTGAGTCGGAATACCCCGATTACCGAAAGGAAAGCCGCGCGCCACGGCCGCAGCGTGCCACTGGCTTGCGCGCACGCCGGCGTGGCGCCGGCGACGGCACGCCGTCGCGCGTTACGACATGCCTTCGAAGAACAGCTCGATCGCCATCACCAGCGCGTCCTCGCGGCCGTTCGCCGCCGGGTAGTAGCGCGGACGGCGGCCGATCTCGTTGAAGCCTTCGCTGTGGTACAGCGCGATCGCGCTGGGATTGGACGGGCGCACTTCCAGGAACACGCGGCGCGCGCCCAGGTCGGCGCCGTACTTGATCAGCGCGCGCAACAGCAGGCGGCCGTAGCCGCGCGACTGCCGCTCGGGCGCGATGCAGACGTTGAGGATGTGCGCCTCGTCGGCGGCGACGCTGATCACGCCGTAGCCGACGATCTGGCCCTGCTCCTGCAGCACCCAGCCCGGATAGCCGGCCTGCAGGCAGTCGCGGAAGATGCCGCGCGTCCACGGGAACGGATAGGCGCGGCGCTCGATCTCCATCACCGTGTCGAGGTCGGCCTCGCGCAGGGGGCGCAGCGTCGCCGCGGCCGGCGAGGACGCCGAACCCAGCGCGCTCATCGCGGCGCCTGCTTGCGCAGCGCGCGCAGCTGCGGCCACAGCGCGCGCTTGGCGGCGGCGTTGCCGCGCAGCTCGGCCAGCGGCCAGGTCGCCATCAGGGCCTGCGTCGCCGGATCGTTCGGGTTGCGCCCGGAGGCGCGCAGCAAGGCGATCTGCAGCCGATCGGGCAGGCGCAGGCCGGCGCGGCGCACCGGTGCCGTCGCCGCGCGTTGCGGCTCTGGATCGGCCGCGGGCGCGGCCGGCGCCCGCCCGCGCGGCGACGGCGCCGCGGGCGCTGTGGCGCGCGGCGCGTACGCCGGTGCCGCGTGCTCGGCCACCACCGCGGGCGCAGCCGCATCGGCGACAGGGGCATCGTGCACCTGCGCCTGCGCCGGCTGCGCGACCACCGCGCCGACATCGGCGTCGGCCCCGACATAGAGCGTGTAGCCCAACGCCTGCAGCCAGCCGTGCTGCTCGGCCGACCACAGTGGCACGTCGCTGGCCATCGCCTCGCTCACGTCGCGTCCGGCAGCTTGCGCCAGCGCCGCCACAGCCAGTAGCAGGGGCCGGACAAGGCGTACAGCACGCCGATCGCCAGCAGCGCGCGCGACAGGTCGATGACCAGCACCGCGATCACCACCGGCGCCAGCACCAGCATCAGGAACGGCACCCGGTCGGCGCGCGGGCCCTTCTCGCCGCCGCCCTTGAAGCTCCAGAAACGGATCCGGCTGACCATCAGCAACGCCGCGGCCACGGTCAGGCCCAGCGCCACGTAGCGCAGCTGCTCGCCGTCCCAGCCGAGGTTGCCGTCGGCGAACGCCCACACGAAGGCCATCATCAGCCCCGCCGCGGCCGGACTGGCCAGGCCGACGAACCAGCGCTTGTCGACGGTGCCGACCTGGGTGTTGAAGCGCGCCAGGCGCAGCGCGGCGCAGGCCGCGTACAGGAACGCCACCGACCAGCCGACCCGGCCCATCACGCTGCCGTCGAACTTCAGCGCCGACAGCGACCAGTGGTACATCACCAGCGCCGGGGCCATGCCGAAGCTGACCAGGTCGGCCAGCGAGTCGTACTGCACGCCGAATTCGCTGCTGGTGCCGGTCAGCCGCGCCACCCGCCCGTCCAGCCCGTCCATCACCGCGGCGACGAACACCGCCACGCTGGCGTGCACGAACTGGCCGTTGGCGGCGGCGATGATGGCGTAGAAACCGGAGAACAGGCCGGCGGTGGTGAACAGGTTCGGCAGCAGATAGATGGTGCGCGAACGGGGGGGCGGTCGGGATGGGTCCATGCCCGGCAGTTTAATCGACTTGCCAGGCCCGACGGCGGGTGCTGCAATCGGCGCTCGCCCCGTGCCCCTGGAGACCGTGATGCGCGCCCTGACCCGGCTTTGTTGCCTGTCCCTGCTCGCCGCCAGTGGCGTGGCCGGCGCCACCACCCTGTACCAATGGAAGGATGCGCAGGGCGTCACCCACTATTCGGAGAGCCCGCCGCCGGGCGGCAAGTACCAGGCGCGGCGGGTCGACAGCCGCGGCGGCGCCCCGGCCGAGGCCACCTCCGCCGCGCCGGCCGAGACCGCCAACTGCCTGGGGGCGCGCAAGAACCTGGACATCCTCAGCAAGCCCGGCAAGGTGATGACCGACAACGACGGCGACGGCAAGCCGGACACCGAACTCAACGACAGCCAGCGCGCGGCGCAGAAGTCGCTGGCCGAGGCCGCGGTCAAGGCCTACTGCCCGCAGCCCGCCGCGGCCGAGTGAGCGCGCGGCCGGCGCGCCGGCGCCGCGGGCCGCGTCCGGTTCCCGCAGCGCCGGCAATGACTGGCAAAATGGGCGCCCGCCGTCCACGAAGCCCCTCGATGCGCCTTTCCCAGTTCCACCTGCACACCACCAAGGAAACCCCGGCCGACGCCGAACTGGTCAGCCACCGGCTGATGCTGCGCGCCGGCATGATCCGCAAGCTCGCTTCCGGCCTGTACACCTGGTCGCCGCTGGGTCTGCGCGTGCTGCGCAAGGTGGAAGCGGTGGTGCGCGAGGAAATGAACCGCGCCGGCGCGGTGGAAGTGCTGTTCCCGACCATCCAGCCGCGCGAACTGTGGGAAGCCACCGGGCGCTGGAAGAAGTTCGGCGGCCTGATGCTGCGGATGAAGGACCGCAAGGAGCAGGAATACTGCTACAGCCCCACCGCCGAGGAGGCCGCCGCCGACTTCGCGCGCCAGGAGCTGAGCAGCTACAAGCAGCTGCCGGTCAACTTCTACCAGATCCAGACCAAGTTCCGCGACGAGATCCGCCCGCGCTTCGGGGTGATGCGCGCGCGCGAGTTCCTGATGAAGGACGCCTATTCGTTCCATGTCAGCGACGAGGACCTGGCCCGCGAATACGAGAACATGAAGGCCGCCTACAGCCGGATCTTCACCCGCCTGGGCCTGCAGTTCCGCTCGGTGCAGGCCGATTCGGGCGACATCGGCGGCGACGCCTCGCAGGAATTCCACGTGCTGGCCGACTCCGGCGAGGATTCGCTGGCGTTCTCCACCGGCTCGGACTACGCGGCCAACGTCGAGGCCGCGGTCGCCGCCGACCCGGCGCCGCGGCCGGCGCCGCAGGAAGCACTGCGCAAGGTCGACACGCCCACCCAGAAGACCTGCGAGGCGGTGGCCGAATTGCTCGGCATCGCGCTGCAGCGCACGGTCAAGTCGGTCGCGGTCATGGCCGGCGACACGTTCGTGCTGGCGCTGGTGCGCGGCGATCACGCGGTGAACGAGATCAAGCTGGGCAAGGTCGCCGGCCTGGCCGGCTACCGCATGGCCAACGAGGCCGAGATCCGCGCCCACCTCGGCAGCGAGCCGGGCTTCCTCGGCCCGCTGCAGCCGCGCCAGCCGATCCGCGTGGTCGCCGACCGCGACGTGGCGGCGATGGCCGATTTCGTGGTCGGTGCCAACGAAGCCGGCTTCCACCTGGCCGGGGTCAACTGGGGCCGCGACCTGCCCGAGCCGGACGCCGTGGCCGACCTGCGCAACGTGGTCGAGGGCGAGCGCGCGCACGACGGCGGCGAAATCCGCCTGGCGCGCGGCATCGAAGTCGGCCACGTGTTCCAGCTCGGGCGCCAGTACGCGCAGTCGCTGGACGCCACCGTGCTGGACGAGAACGGCAAGACCGTGGCGATGGCGATGGGCTGCTACGGCATCGGCATTTCGCGCATCGTCGCCGCGGCGATCGAGCAGAACCACGACGAGGCCGGCATCCGCTGGCCGCAGCCGATGGCGCCGTGGTCGGTGGCGGTGTGCGTGATCAATCCCAAGCGCGATCCGGCGATCGACGCGGCCGGCGAGGCGCTGCTGGCCGAGCTGCAGCAGGCGGGCCTGGACGCCGTGCTCGACGACCGCGGCCTGCGCGCCGGCGCGATGTTCGCCGATATCGAACTGATCGGCATTCCGCACCGGGTGGTGGTCTCCGAACGCGGGCTGGCGGCCGGCACCTTCGAATACCGCGCGCGCAGCGGCGGCGAGGCCGAGAGCCTGGACCGCGCCGCCTTGCTGGCGCGCCTGCAGGGTTAATTCGAAAAGGCCGGGAATATATCCCGGCCTTTTTTCTTGCGCGGCCCTCACGACGACACGGCCTCGACATTTGCCGGGCCAATATGCCGATGGAATCACAGCGTTACCGCGCATTGATTTGACAATCCGAATTCGGCGCGTATAAATGTCACGCGCCGATCCAGCGGCCGCCGGCATATCGAAATACCCGGAATATTTGTCAATCCGATAAAGCGATATTATGATTCCGCTCTAGCCAGGGAATGGCGGTATGCTCACCATCCATTTTCCGGAGTACAGATGACCATCGATCTCAGTGGCCTGTCGGCCAAGCAGTTGGGCGCTCTCATCAAGACGGCCAAGAAGCAGCAGACCATCGTCGCCAAGCGCACGCCCATCGCCAAGGTCCGCACCCAGCTGGCCCGCCTGGCCAAGAGCCATGGTTACAGCATCGACGAAGTCTTCGCTGGCGCCGCGCCGGCCAAGCGCGGCCGCAAGGCCGCCGGCAAGCCGGGTCCGAAGCCGGGCCGCAAGCTGGGCAAGGTCGCGCCGAAATACCGCAATCCGGCCAATGCGGCGGAAACCTGGACCGGCCGCGGCAAGCAGCCGCGCTGGCTGGCCGAGCAGGTGGCCAAGGGCAAGAAGGCCGAAGATTTCCTGATTGCGGCGCCGGCCAAGGCCGCGGCACCGGCCAAGAAGACCGCCAAGAAGGCGGTGAAGAAAGTCGCCAAGGTCGCCAAGAAAGCCAGCAAGTCCGCCGCGCCGAAAAACTGATCCGGGCACCGCTCCGGGATCGGTGGATTATCCGAAGGACGCCGGCGCAAGCCGGCGTTTTTCATGCCCGCGCAGCACGCCGCGGCGCTAGAGATTCTTCCGCGCCGGCACCAGCAGATTGCCGAACAGCAGGCCGGCCACCAGCGCCATCACGATATACGTCACCGCCAGCAGCGCCGACTGCCCGCCGGGCACGTCGTGCTGCTGCACCAGGGTCAGCAATCCGCGCAGGCTGGCGCTGCCGGGCACCAGCATGATGATGCCGGGCAGCCGGATCAGCGCGCCCGGCCGCTGCACCAGCCGGCCGAACAGGTTGCCGGCCGCGGTCAGCGACATCGCCGACAGGAAGATGCCGACCGGGCTGCCCCAGGCCTCGCCGGCGAAGCGCGCGATCGCGTAGCCGGCCACCGAGGCGGCCATCACCCACGGATAATCGCGGCCGTTGGCCTTGAACAGCAGCGCGAACGCATACGCCGCCACCAGCAGCGAGGCCCATTCCACCCACACCGCCTGCGGCCGCGACGCGCGCACCAGCGGCTCCAGGCCCAGCAATTGCGCCAGGGTCACCGCGATCACCGCGCCCACGGTGAGCTTGAGGATGGTGGTGACCGCGCCGGCGAAGCGCGCCGTTCCCGAGACCCAATGCTGGCTGGTCAGTTCGTTGACCGCGTTGGTCAGCGCCATTCCCGGCAGCAGCACCACCAGCGAGGCGATGATCACCGAATTGAGGTTCAGCGGCGCCACGAAGGTCGCCACCAGCGCGGCGACGACGCCGGCCAGCAGCGCCGCCAGCGCCTCGTTGGCCTCCTTGGCCGCCGGGCGCTTGTCGGTGAGCTGGGTCAGCGCACCGATCAGCAGGCCGATCGCGGCGGCGGTGGCGATGTCCAGCCACGGCAGCCGCCACAGCCCGGCCACGCCCATCGCGGCCAGGCCGAAGCCGAGCACCTGCATCGCCTTCCAGCGCCGCCCGGGCGGGCGGTCCAGCTGGCGCAGCGCGGTATGCCCCTGGGCCACGCTCATGCGCCCGCTGGCGACCGCGTCGGCGATGTTGTCGGCCACGCTGAGCTTGTGCAGGTCGTTGTCGCCCGGCGCCAGCCGCACCACGCGGGTGATGTCGCTGGAGCCGATCGCCTTGGTCGGATCGCTGAAGCTGAGGATCAGCCCGGTCGGGTTGGACCAGGGCTCGCAGTCCAGGTCCAGCTGCTGCGACAGCGCCACCACCGCCGCTTCCAGGCGCTGCGCGGTGGTGCCGTAGGTGTGCAGGCGGCCGGCGATCTCGGAGACGAAGGCGATCCGTTGCGCATAGGTGGCGGCGGACGACGGGTTGGCGATGGGCGCGGCGTGCATGTCGGCTAGTATGGCGCGAACCCCGCGCACAGCCACCCTGTGGCGCACGACGACATTGCGGCGCCGGCGAAACAGGTATGCTCGCGCCCCGGACGCCCCATGATCGAACCACAACCGCCAGCACTCAGCCCGGACGACCGAGACCCCTCGCGGGTGCGGCTGTCCGGCAGTTGGACCCTGGCCACCGCGCTGGCGTCCTCGGAAGTGCTGCGCGCGCTGCCGCCCGGCACCAGCGGCATCGACGCCAGCGGCATCGGCCAGCTGGATTCGGCCGGCGTGCTGCAGCTGATGCGCTACGCCACCCGCAACGGCATCGCCCACGAGGCGCTGAACTTCCGCCACGACCACCAGGCGCTGGTCAGCACCATCGAGGAGGTCGCCGACGACCGCCCCAAGCGCAAGCGCGACTACGGCTTCGCCGCGGCGCTGGAACGCCTGGGCTACGCGGTGCACCGCAACGGCAAGGAGATCGTCGCGCTGGTCGGCTTCCTCGGCGAGACCCTGGTCAAGGTGCTGCGCCTGGTGCACGAGCCGCGGCGCTTCCGCCTGACTTCCACCGTGCACCACATGGAACAGGTCGGGCTGGACGCGGTGCCGCTGGTCGCCCTGCTGTCCTACCTGGTCGGCGCGGTCATCGCGTTCCTGGGCTCGACCATCCTGCGCGACTTCGGCGCCGAGATCTACGTGGTGGAGCTGGTCAGCATCGCCTTCCTGCGCGAGTTCGCGGTGCTGCTGACCGCGATCGTGCTGGCCGGGCGCACCGCCAGCGCGTTCACCGCGCAGATCGGCGCGATGAAGGCGCGCGAGGAGGTGGACGCGATCCAGACCCTGGGCCTGGACCCGATGGACCTGCTGGTGATCCCGCGGCTGGTGGCGCTGCTGGTGATGCTGCCGCTGCTGACCTTCGTGGCGATGATCGCCGGCCTGGCCGGCGGCGTCACCGTCGGCGCCTTCGACCTGGGCATCCCGCCACAGATGTACCTGGCGCGCATGCACGACACCATCCAGCTGCGGCACATGCTGGTGGGCCTGTCGAAGGCGCCGATCTTCGCGATCGTGATCGGCCTGATCGGCTGCCTGGAAGGCCTGCGCGTGGAAGGCACGGCGCAGTCGGTCGGCGAGCGCACCACCTCCAGCGTGGTGCAGACGATCTCGCTGGTGATCATCATCGACGCGATCGCGGCGCTGTGGTTCATGAACGTGGGGTGGTGATGGAGCCGGGATTGGAGATTGGGAATTGGGGATTCGTTGAAGGCGGGCGCCGTGCGCTGCCTGACCGGGAGCGTTTGCCTTGACCAATCCCGAATCCCCAATCCCGAATCCCGATCAAGAACTGGCCATCTCGGTGCGCGGCCTGCTCAACCGCTTCGGCACCCAGACCGTGCACGAGGATCTGGACCTGGACGTGCGCCGCGGCGAGATCCTCGGCGTGGTCGGCGGCTCGGGCACCGGCAAGTCGGTGCTGATGCGCAGCATCCTCGGCCTGCGCGATCCCGATGCCGGCCGCATCAATGTGCTCGGCGTGGACACCGAGTCCAGGCGCCGCGAAGACCGCCTGCACGTGGAGCGCAATACCGGGGTGCTGTTCCAGGACGGCGCGCTGTTCTCCTCGCTGAGCGTGGGCGAGAACGTGCAGGTGCCGCTGAAGGAGCACTTCGGCGAACTGCCCGACAGCTGGCACTACGAACTGGCGCTGCTGAAGGTGAAGCTGGCCGGGCTGCCGGCCGATGCGATCAACAAGCTGCCCTCGCAGCTGTCCGGCGGCATGCGCAAGCGCGCCGGGCTGGCGCGCGCGCTGGCGCTGGATCCGCCGCTGCTGTTCCTGGACGAACCCACCGCCGGGCTGGACCCGATCGGCGCGGCCGCCTTCGACCGCCTGATCCGCACCCTGCAGGAAGCGTTGGGCCTGACCGTGTTCCTCATCACCCACGACCTCGACACCTTGTACGCTATCTGCGACCGCGTGGCGGTGCTGGCCGACCGCAAGGTCATCGCCACCGCGCCGCTGGCCGAGATCGAGCAAGTCGACCACCCCTGGATCCAGGAATATTTCCACGGCCCGCGCGCCCGCGCGGCGCGCGACGCCAAAACCGCCTGGACCGAGAACGCCTGAGCCATGGAAACCAAAGCCAACTACGTCCTGATCGGCGCCTTCACCATCGTCGCCGGCCTCGCCCTGCTGCTGTTCGGGCTGTGGGCGGCCAAGTATTCCTCCGACCGCACCTGGCAGGAATACCGGGTGGTGTTCCGCGAGGCGGTCACCGGCCTGTCGGTGGGCAGCCCGGTGCAGTACAACGGCATCGCGGTCGGCTCGATCACCGAGCTGACCCTGGCGCCGAACGATCCGCGCCAGGTGGTGGCACGGGTGCGGCTGAACTCGACCACGCCGATCAAGAGCGACACCCGCGCCAAGCTGGGCATCACCAGCCTGACCGGGCCGTCGATCATCCAGCTCTCCGGCGGTACCCCGGAAGCGCCGTCGCTGACCTCGATCGACACCAGCGACGCGCCGATCATCCAGACCACGCCGTCGGCGCTGCAGAACATCACCGATACCGCCAACCGCATCGTCGAGCGCCTGGACGAGGTGCTCAGCGACCGCAACGTGGCCAGCATCACCGCCACCTTGCACAACCTAGAAACGATCAGCGGCTCGCTGGCCGACCGCGACGAAGGCATGCAGTCGCTGATCCTCAGCGCGCGCGATGCCGCACGCAATCTCGACGTGACCCTGAAGACCACCAACGGCACCATCCAGCGCCTGGACCAGAACCTGGTGCAGCAGCTGCCGCCGATCCTGGACAAGCTGGAAAGCACCCTGAGCAAGCTGGATTCGGCCTCCGGCAACGCCGACAAGATCCTCGGCGAGAACCGCGCGGCGATCAACAGCTTCGCCAACGACGGCCTGGGCCAGCTCGGCCCGACCCTGACCGAGCTGCGCGGGCTGATCCGCGACCTGCGCCGGGTCAGCGACCGCCTGGACAACAACCCCGCGCGCTACCTGCTCGGCCGCGACGCCCCGAAGGAGTTCGAACCCAAATGAAGCCGACGCGCGCCCTCCTGCTGCTCGCCGCCCCGGCCCTGCTGCTGCTCGCCGGCTGCTCCGCACTGACCGGCGGCGGCAGCAAGGACCCGGTGACGATCTACGCGCCCGACGTGCGCGTGGCCCCGGACCCGTCCTGGCCGCAGGTGACCTGGCAACTGGCGATCGCCAAGCCCAGCGCTGCGCGCGTGGTCGACAGCCCGCGCATCGCGGTACGCCCCACCCCGGGCGAACTGCAGGTGTACAGCGGCGTCAGCTGGGCGCAGCCGGCCACCGACATGCTCGAGGACACGCTGGTGCGCGCGTTCGAGGATTCCGGGCGCATCCCCGGCGTGGCCCGGCTCGGCACCGGCATCCGCGCCGACTACAAGCTGGTGCTGGACCTGCGCCGCTTCGAATCCGACTACGCCGGCCACGATGTTCCTTCGGCCACGATCGAACTCAACGCCAAGCTGCTGTACACGCCCGACCAGCGCGTGGTCGCCTCGCGCACCTTCCTCGCCGCGCAACCGGCCGCCAGCACCGCGCAGGCGCAGGTCGCCGACGCCTTCGGCCAGGCACTGTCGCAGGTGACCGGGCAGGTCGTCGGCTGGACCCTGCAACAGGGCCAGGCCGATGCGGCCACGGCCCTGGCGCCGGCACCGACGCCCGCCCCGACACCGCGCCGCCGACCCTGAAGCCCCTCTCCCTGCGGGAGAGGGGTTGGGGTGAGGGTCCGGCGCGAAGCGACTCGCGAAGTTCGAGCGCACCAGGCTGTGCCCCTACCCTCATCCGCCCCTGCGGGGCACCTTCCCCCGAAAAGGGAGCCATGGTCCCGGGGGGAGAAGGGAACAGCCGCGACGCACATAGCCCCTCTCCCCGCGGGAGAGGGGTTGGGGTGAGGGTCCGGCGCGAAGCGACTCGCGGAGTTTGGGTGCACCAGGCTGCGCCCCTACCCTCATCCGCCCCTGCGGGGCACCTTCCCCCCCAAAGGAGGCCATGGTCCCGAGGGGAGAAGGGAATTCGTGGCCGCTAATGCGCGGCGATTTTCCGAAAGGTCAGATTGATCCGCTCGCCGACCGGCTTCGCAGTCCGCGGCAAGGCATGCCGGTACAAACGCTGGGTCTCGCCGCCCATCAGCAGCAAGCCGCCAGGACTCAGTTCCAGCGCCTGGCGCAACGCCGGCTCGGCGCGATGGCGCAGCACGAAGCGGCGGGTCGCGCCCAGGCTCAGCGAGGCGATCAGCGGACGCGGACCCAGTTCCTTCTCGTCGTCGCTGTGCCAGCCCATCGCGTCGCGCCCGTCGCGGTAGCGGTTGGCCAGCACGCTGTTGAACGCCACCCCGGTTTCCGCCGCCAGCCGCGCGCGCAGCGGCCGCAGCGCCGGCGGCCAAGGATGCGGCGCGAAACGGCTGCCGGAATAGCGGTAGCTCGCCTGCGGATCGCCGATCCAGCAGCTCAGCCGCGGCGAATCGACCAGCCGCCCGAACAGGCGGATGCGGTGCACCTCCCAGCTCACCGCGTCCAGCAGTTGCGCGAACAGCGCCGCCGCCTCTGCCGGCGCCAGCCAGCCGGGCAGCCAGCGGACGTCGGCGCCGGGCAGGTCGAGTTGCATCGCGCCACGCTAGCATGCCTGCAGGCACCATACGCCAGCGTGCGGAATTTGCCCCGTCACGCACAAAGCCTGAAAATGCAGACAGCCAGAACGAGCCAACGGGAGCGGAGCAGATGACGGGATCGGAGGGCGGCGCCAGTGCGCCGGAGCCAGTGCAACGCGACGTCATGGAATACGACGTGGTCACCGTCGGCGCGGGTCCGGCCGGGCTGGCGTTCGCGATCCGGCTCAAGCAGCTCAACCCCGACATCTCGGTCTGCGTGATCGAGAAGGCCAGCACCGTCGGTGCGCAGATCCTGTCCGGCGCGGTGATCGAACCCGCGCCGCTCGACGCGCTGCTGCCCGGCTGGCGCGACAATCCGCCGCCGATCTGCGTGCCCGCCGGCGAGGACGAGTTCTGGCACCTGAGCAAGGACGGCGGGCGCAAGTTCCCGATCGTGCCGCCGGGCATGCGCAACCACGGCAACTTCATCGTCAGCCTCGGCGCGCTGTGCGCGTGGCTGGCGCCGCAGGCCGAGGCGCTGGGCGTGGAGATCTATCCCGGCTTCGCCGCCGCCGAGACCCTGCACGCCGACGACGGCAGCGTGCTCGGCGTGCGCATCGGCGACATGGGCGTGGCCAAGGACGGTTCGCACAAGCCCGGCTACACCGCCGGCATCGACATCCGCGCCAAGGTCACGGTGCTGGCCGAAGGCGCGCGCGGGCATCTGACCAAGCGCCTGGTCAAGCGCTTCGCGCTGGACGCCGGCAGCGACCCGCAGGCCTATTCGATCGGCATCAAGGAACTGTGGCAGCTGCCGGAAGGCCGCGTGGTGCCGGGCAAGATCGTGCACACCCTGGGCTGGCCGGCCGACAACGCCACCTACGCCGGCAGCTTCCTGTACCACCTGGAGAACAACCAGGTGGCGCTGGGCTACGTCAGCGGGCTGGACTACCACGACCCCGAGTACCGGCCGTGGGAGGCATTCCAGCAGTGGAAGAACCACCCGCTGATGAAGCCGCTGCTGGAAGGCGGCACCATCCTGTCGGCCGGCGCCCGCGCCATCGCCAGCGGCGGCTGGCAGTCGCTGCCGAAGGTGGAGATGCCCGGCGCGCTGCTGATCGGCGACACCGCCGGCCTGCTCAACGTGCCCAAGATCAAGGGCACCCACCAGGCGATCCGCAGCGGCATGCTCGCCGCCGAACACCTGGCCGCCGGCGCGGCACTGGATCCGGCCGGCTTCGACGCCAAACTGCGCGGCTCGGAGGTGATGGCCGAACTGCGCCAGGTGCGCAACATCAAGCCCGGCTTCAAGAAGGGGCTGTGGTTCGGCATGCTCAACGCGGCCTGGGAAACCCTGGTCAAGGGCGCCTCGCCGTGGACGCTGAAGGTGACGGCCGACTGGGCGTCGCTGGACCGGCTCGGCGAGCACGAGCAACCCAAGCGCGACTACGTGCAGCGCGAACTGGCGCCGCGCGACCGCCTGCAGGGCGTGTACTTCGCCGCCACCGAACACGACGAGGACCAGCCCGTGCACCTGCAGGTGCTGGACCCGCAGATCTGCGTGACCCGCTGCACCGAGGAATACGGCAATCCCTGCACCCGCTTCTGCCCCGCAGCGGTCTACGAGATCGTCGACGACGCGGCCGGCAAGCGCCTGCAGATCAACGCCGCCAACTGCGTGCACTGCAAGACCTGCGACATCAAGGACCCCTACGAGATCATCAACTGGGTCACCCCGGAAGGCGGCTCCGGGCCGAATTACCAGAACCTGTGAGCCGCCTGCGCGCTCCCGACACGCTGCATGCACTGCGCCGCGGCTCAGCTCGCCGCCGCATGACGTTGCGATGAGCGCGGCTTGGCGTAAAGCCAGCCTTGCCGCGCGCGCGGCTGTCGAACGCCACGGCGGCGGTTGGCGCGGCTTGCTCGCGGTCGCTGAGCGCGGCTGGAAAGTGCTGCGCGCGCTGGGCTTGTCCGGTTTTCTGCGGCGCCTGCGCCATGCCGGGCATGCGCAGGTGTCGGCAGCGCCGCCGTCGGATGTCGTGTTCCCGGCGCCGACCCCGATCGAGCGCGTGCAACTGCGCGTGGGCGTGATGGCCCACGTGTTCTATCCCGACCTGCTGGATGAATTGGCGCAGGCGCTGGCGGCCATGCCGGTGCCGTATGTGCTGATGGTGTCGGTCGTCGACGACGCCGCGCAGGCTGCGGCCCGGCAGCGCCTGTCGTCGCTGCCGCACCTGCGGACGCTGCAGGTGCGCACGGTCGCCAACCGTGGCCGCGACCTGGCGCCGTTGATCGTGACCTTCCGCGAGGAGGTCCTGGCACTGGACGTGGTGGCGCATTGGCATACCAAGAAATCGCTGTACACCGGCAGCGAACGCCAGGATTGGCGCAATTATCTGACCGCCTCCCTGTTCGGCTCGACACAGCGGATCGGCTGGATCCTCGGCATGTTCCAGGCCGAACCAAGGCTGGGCATCGTCTATCCGGAGAGCTTCGGCGGCGTGCCGCTGTGGGCGCACACCTGGCTGAGCAATCTGCAGGCCTGCCGCGAACTGGGCCAGCGTCTTGGCATCGGCGTCGATGCGGCCGCCTACATCGATTTCCCGGCGGGCTCGATGTTCTGGGCGCGCGTGGAGGCACTGCGGCCGCTCTACGCACTGGGATTGAGCCTGCAGGATTTCCCGGAAGAGCGCGGCCAGACCGATGGCACCTTGCAGCACGCCCTGGAACGGATGTTCGTGGCGGTCGTGCGCCAGCAAGGGCTGCTGGCGGGCATCCTGCCAGCGGATGGAGCGCTCGCGTTGAGCACGGAAGGCGGCCGCAACTGGATGCAGGCCTTCCAGATGCCGCTGGCCACGCGCCTGGCCCTGTCGGCGATCGATGCAAACGTGGTGTCGCTGGACGTGTTCGACACGCTGGTGACGCGCCCGTTCCTGACCCCGGCCGGCGCGCGTGCCTATCTCGCCCATCTGGCCGCCGAAACGCTTGGCGTCGCCGGATTCGCCGGTTTGCGCGAACGTGCCGAGGCGCGTGCGCGCACGGCGGCCGGGCGCGATGTCGACCTGGACGCCATCTACGCCGCGATGGCCCAGCTCGCGGAGGCGCACGAGCTTCCCCTGGGCGCACTGCAGAAGCTCGAACTGGAGACCGAAGCCCGCCTGCTGCAGCCGCGCCAGGCACTGGTCGCCGCGGCCAACACGCTCGCCGCCAGCGGGCGGCGTCTGATCGCCGTGTCGGACATGTACCTCAATGGCGCGGATCTGCAGCAGGTCTTGCCACCCGCCGTGCGAGCGCTGCCGCGCGCCTGGTACGTGTCTTGCGACACCGGCTGGCGCAAGGACGACGGCCAGGCCTGGGAGCGGCTGCCGGCGCGCGAAGGCATCGCCGCGCGGCACTGGTTGCACGTCGGTGACAACGAACAGGCGGATATCCAGCGCCCGCAGATGCACGGCTATCTCACGCCCGTGCATGTGCTGCGGCCATCGGCCTTGCTCGACGTGGTCCCGGCGCTGCGTCCGTTGCGACCCGCAGCAGGGGCGCACAGCGGCTGGCAAGACCAGTTGTGGCTGGGCTTGCTCTGTCGCCATTTGGCCGATATGGCCGATACCCGGCCGGAGCAGTTCGGCGACCGGCTGCGCCTGGCATCGCCAGCATCGCTCGGCTATCTGGTGTTCGGCCCCTTGGTCGCGGACTACCTGCTGTGGCTGGCGCGCCTGGCGCTGTCGCGCGGCGTCGGCCAGCTCCTGTTCCTGAGCCGCGAAGGGTATCTGTTGCAGAAGGCATTCGCGCAGCTGCAGGCGGCATGTCCGCCGCTGGCCGCGCTGCGCGGCAGCTATGTGCTGGCCTCGCGTCGCGGCACCGGCGTGCCGACGCTGCGCGAGGCCGCCGACCTCGATGCGCTGCTCGGCAGCACCTACACCGGCACGCTGCATGCGCTGCTGCAGGCGCGGCTCGGCACGCCGGCGACGACCGCCATCGCCGCGCAGCTTGGCGCCGCAGACATGCGCAGCACGGTCCTGCTGCCGGAGATGCGCAGCGCGCTGTCGCAGAAACTGGCACCGGCGATGCCGGCACTGCTGCACGTCGCCGCCGCGGAACGCGAGGGCTATTTGCGCTACTGGCGCGCGACGGTTGGCGATGCGCCGGCCATGGTCGCGGACCTGGGATATGCAGGCACCATCCAGGCGCAGCTGGGCAGGTTGACCGGAACCGCCCTGGGGGGCGGCTACTTCGCAGTGAATGCCGGCATCGCGCAAGTCGAACCCGGTGGCTGGGCCGAGGCCCGCTACTTCGATGGCCGCAACACGGATACGGAAACCTCGCCGATCCTGCAACACGACCTGCTGCTGGAAACCTTCCTGACCGCGCCGGATGGGCAGTTCTCGCATTTCGCGTCGCGCGACGACGGCACGACCGAGCCGGTCTTCGCCGACAACGAACTGGATCCCACCCACTTCGCCACGGTGGCGGCGGTGCAGCAAGGCGCGCTCGATTTCGTCGCCGACCTGTGCGCGGTCGGCGGCAGCGAGACCTGGCAGTTCACGTTCGACCGCACCCTGATCCAGACGCCCTTGCGTTGCCTGGGCGAAGGCCGCTGGCATGCCGGCGACTGGGCGCGCGGCCTCGCGGTCAGCGATGCGTTCACTGGCCGCGGCCGGGTCGCCGTGGCCATCTGAGCGGCGTGCGCGTTCGCGCTGCCGTCAGGCGCTGCGGAACGGCACCCCGGTCTTGGCCGCCAGTTCCGCCGCGTCCACGCCGTCGGCGGCCTCGACCAGCACCAGGCCATCGGCGCCCACGTCGAACACCGCCAGGTCGGTGATGATGCGGTCGACCACGCCCACGCCGGTCAGCGGCAGGTCGCACTCGGGCAGCAGCTTGTGGCTGCCGTCCTTGGCCACGTGCTCCATCAGCACCACCACGCGCTTGACTCCGGCCACCAGGTCCATCGCCCCGCCCATGCCCTTGACCATCTTGCCCGGCACCATCCAGTTGGCCAGGTCGCCGCGCGCGCTGACCTGCATCGCGCCGAGGATCGCCAGGTCGATGTGGCCGCCGCGGATCATCGCGAAGGAATCGTGGCTGCCGAAATAGCTGGCGCCGGCGCGTGCGGTCACGGTCTGCTTGCCGGCGTTGATCAGGTCGGCGTCCACTTCGTCCTCGCTCGGGAACGGGCCGATGCCGAGCAGGCCGTTCTCCGACTGCAGCCACACGTCCACGCCCTCGGGAATGTGGTTGGCGACCAGGGTCGGCAGGCCGATGCCCAGGTTCACGTAGGCGCCATCGGTGAGTTCGCGGGCGGCGCGCTGCGCCATTTCGTCGCGGGTCCAGGCCATGTCAGGCGTCCTTCTGGCGCAGGGTGCGCTGTTCGATGCGTTTCTCGGGATGCGGGTTGTGCACGATGCGATCGACGTAGATGCCGGGCAGATGCACCTGGTCCGGGTCGATGCTGCCGGTCTCGACGACCTGCTCGACCTCGGCGATGCAGACCTTGCCGGCCATCGCGCAGGCCGGGTTGAAGTTGCGCGCGGTCTTGCGGAACACCAGGTTGCCCGCGGCATCGGCCTTCCACGCCTTGACCAGGGCCACGTCGGCCTGCAGCGCGGTCTCCAGCACGTAGTGCTTGCCATCGAATTCGCGCGTCTCCTTGCCCTCGGCGACGACCGTGCCATAGCCGGTGGCGGTGAAGAACGCGGGGATGCCGGCGCCGCCGGCGCGCAGCCGTTCGGCCAGGGTGCCCTGCGGGTTGAACTCCAGCTCCAGCTCGCCGGCCAGGTACTGGCGCTCGAATTCCTTGTTCTCGCCGACATAGGACGAGATCATCTTGCGGATCTGCCGGGTCGCCAGCAGCTGGCCCAGGCCGAAACCGTCGACCCCGGCGTTGTTGGAGATCACGGTCAGGCCGTTCGCGCCGGAATCGCGCAACGCCGCGATCAGCGCCTCGGGAATGCCGCACAGGCCGAAACCGCCGACCGCCAGGGTCTGGCCGTCCGCCACCACGTCGGCCAGCGCCGTGGCCGCGTCGGGGAAAAGCTTGCCGCGTCGCCCGGTCGCCCGGGTGGAGGTATCGCCCATTGGCCCGCATCCGCATTGGAAGTAGACAGATAGTCTAGCCGCTCGTCGGCCGCGGTCCGCTGCGCACTGCCGCAATGACCGATTAAGGGCCGGAACGTTACACTCCAGGCTCCCCCATCCAAGGTCCCTCCCCTATGCCGCTTCCCGCATTCAAGGCCTACGACATCCGCGGTCGCGTTCCCGACGAACTGAACGAGGACCTGGCCCGCCGCATCGGCGTGGCATTGGCGGGGCAATTGGAGAGCGGACCGGTGGTGGTGGGCCACGACGTGCGCCTGGCCAGCGCCGCGCTGCAGGCGGCGCTGTCGGCCGGCCTGCGCGCCAGCGGCCGCGAGGTCATCGACATCGGCCTGTGCGGTACCGAGGAAGTGTATTTCCAGACCGACCACCTGCAGGCCGCCGGCGGGGTGATGGTGACAGCCAGCCACAATCCGATGGACTACAACGGCATGAAGCTGGTGCGCGAGAATGCGCGCCCGATCAGCTCCGATACCGGCCTGTTCGCGATCCGCGACACCGTGGCGGCCGACACCGCGCCCGCAGGCACTCCGACCGCGGCCGAGCACAGCCGCCCGGACAAGTCCGCCTACATCGCGCACCTGCTCAGCTACGTCGACCTCGGCACGCTCAAGCCGCTGAAGCTGGTGGTCAACGCCGGCAACGGCGGCGCCGGCGCCATCGTCGACCTGCTGGCGCCGCACCTGCCGTTCGAGTTCGTGCGCGTGTTCCACGAGCCGGACGGGCACTTCCCCAACGGCATCCCGAACCCGCTGCTGCCCGAGAACCGCGAGGCCACCGCCAAGGCGGTCAAGGAACACGGCGCGGACTTCGGCATCGCCTGGGACGGCGATTTCGACCGCTGCTTCTTCTTCGACGAGAACGGCCGCTTCATCGAGGGCTACTACCTGGTCGGCCTGCTGGCGCAGGCGATCCTGGCCAAGCAGCCAGGCGGCAAGGTGGTGCACGACCCGCGTCTGACCTGGAACACGATCGAGATGGTCGAGGATGCCGGCGGCGTCCCGGTGCTGTGCAAGAGCGGGCATGCCTTCATCAAGGAGAAGATGCGCGGCGAGAACGCGGTGTACGGCGGCGAGATGAGCGCGCACCATTATTTCCGCGAGTTCGCCTACGCCGACTCGGGCATGATCCCGTGGCTGCTGATCGCCGAACTGGTGTCGCAGTCGGGCCGCTCGCTGGCCGACCTGGTCGAGGCGCGCATGCAGAAGTTCCCGTGCAGCGGCGAGATCAATTTCAAGGTCGCCGATGCCAAGGCCGCGGTGGCGCGGGTGATGGAGCACTACGCCGCGCACTCGCCGTCGCTGGACTACACCGACGGGGTCAGCGCCGAATTCGCCGATTGGCGCTTCAACCTGCGCAGCTCCAATACCGAACCGCTGTTGCGCCTGAACGTGGAAACGCGTGGCGATGCGGCACTGCTGGAAACGCGCACCCAGGAAATTTCCGACCTGTTGCGCGGCTGATCCCCCTCCCCCCTAGACGCACTATGGAGTTCCCCCGCCCATGAGCGACGTCCTACCCATCATCCTGTCCGGCGGTTCCGGCACCCGGCTCTGGCCGCTGTCGCGCGAGTCCTATCCGAAACAGTTCCTGCCGCTGGTCGGCGAGCACAGCATGCTGCAGGCGACATGGTTGCGTGCAGCGCCCGTCGCCGGGCATGCGCCGATCGTGGTCGCCAACGAAGAGCATCGCTTCGTCGCCGCCGAGCAATTGCAGCAGATCGGCGTGAAGCCGCAATCGATCCTGCTCGAGCCCAAGGGCCGCAATACCGCCCCGGCCATCGCCGTGGCGGCGCTGGAGGCGACCCGCAACGGCGCCGACCCCTTGTTGCTGGTGCTGCCGTCCGACCACGTGATCCGCGACGAAGCGGCGTTCCAGGCCGCGGTGCGCGCGGCCGCCACCGCCGCCGAGCAAGGCAAGCTGGTCACCTTCGGGATCAAGCCGACCGCGCCGGAAACCGGCTACGGCTACATCAAGGCCGGTGCCGGCAACGGCGTCAGCGCGGTCGAGCGCTTCGTCGAGAAGCCGGACCTGGCCACCGCGCAGGGCTATCTGGCCTCGGGCGAGTACTACTGGAACAGCGGCATGTTCCTGTTCCGCGCCTCGCGCTACCTGGAAGAACTGCGCCGCTTCCAGCCGGCGATCGCCGACGCCTGCGCCAAGGCCTGGGACGCGGCCAAGCGCGATGCCGACTTCACCCGCCTGGACAAGGACGCCTTCGCCGCCAGCCCGTCGGACTCGATCGACTATGCGGTGATGGAGAAGACCGCCGACGCGGTGGTGGTGCCGCTCGATGCGGGCTGGAACGACGTCGGCTCCTGGTCGGCCTTGCTCGAAGTCTCGCCGCAGGATGCGCAGGGCAACGCACACCACGGCGACGTGATCGAGATCGATTGCCGCAACACCTATGCCTACGGTTCGCGGCTGATCGCGATGGTCGGGCTGCAGGACGTGGTGGTGGTCGAGACCGACGACGCGGTGCTGGTCGGCCATCGCGATCGCATCCAGGAGGTCAAGGAGATCGTGGCCAGGATCAAGGCCAGCGGCCGCTCCGAGGCCACCTGGCACCGCAAGGTGTATCGCCCGTGGGGCGCCTACGATTCGATCGACAACGGCCAGCGCTTCCAGGTCAAGCGCATCACGGTCAAGCCCGGCGCCACGCTGAGCCTGCAGATGCACCACCACCGGGCCGAGCACTGGATCGTGGTCAGCGGCACCGCCGAAGTCACCCGTGGCGAGGAAGTGCTGCTGCTCACCGAGAACCAGAGCACCTACATCCCGCTGGGCGTGACCCATCGCCTGAAGAACCCGGGCAAGCTGCCGCTGGAACTGATCGAGGTGCAGTCCGGCAGCTATCTGGGCGAGGACGACATCGTGCGCTTCGAGGACACCTACGGGCGCACCTGAGTCCTGCTGCAGCGAAAAGAAAAAAGCCGGGTCGATGCCCGGCTTTTTTTGTGCCTGCGTTCGCTGCCGGCGCGCGGCGCGCTACGCGGACCGCGCCTGCGCGGCCAGTTCGCCGATCACGCGGCGCAGGCCATCGCGCCACTGCGGCAGCACCAGCGAAAAATCGCGCTGCAGTCTGGAAACATCCAGCCGCGAGTAGGCCGGGCGCGTGGCCGGGGTCGGGTACTCGGCCGTGGCGATCGGCAGCACGCGCGGTGCGCGCGCCAGCAGGCCCGCCGCGAGCGCCTCGTCGAAGATCGCCTCGGCGAAGCCGTGCCAGGTGGTCTCGCCGGCGGCGGTCAGGTGCCAGGTGCCCGATTGCGCGGCAGCGCGCCGTTCCAGGACCTGTGCGGTGACATCGGCGATCAGCGCCGCCGGCGTCGGCGTGCCGGCCTGGTCGGCCACCACGCGCAGCTCGTCGCGTTCGGCGCCGACGCGAAGCATGGTGCGCAGGAAGTTGTTGCCGTGCGCGGCATAGACCCAGGCGGTGCGGAAGATCAGGTGCTGCGCGCCGGAGGCGCGGATCGCGTCTTCGCCGGCGAGCTTGGTCGCGCCATACACGCCCAGCGGCGCGGTCGGCGCGTCCTCCGGATACGGGCGGGTGCCCTGGCCATCGAACACGTAGTCGGTGGAGTAATGCACCATCGGCACGCCATGCGCCGCACACCAGCCGGCGATCGCCGCAGGCGCCTCGGCGTTGGCGCGCAACGCGGCGTCGCGATCCTGTTCGGCGCGATCCACCGCGGTATAGGCGGCCGCGTTGACCACCGCCGTCGGCTGCAGCCGATCGAGCAAGGCGCCCAGCGTCTGCGGCTGGTCGAAGTCCGCGCGCTCGCAGGCGCTGCCGTCGGGCAGGCGGCCGCTGCGCGTGGTCGCCAGCAACGGCCCGCGCCCGGCCAGCGCGCGCAACAGCTCCTGGCCGACCTGGCCGTTGGCGCCGAACACCAGCGTGGTCACGGCGTGTACACCGGCAGACGTTCGGCGGCGATGTCGGCCAGGAACGGCGCCACCGCATCCTTGGCCGACAGCACCGGCTGGCTGATCGGCCAGTCCACGCCGATCGCGGCGTCGTCCCAGCGCACGCCGGCGTCGGCTTCCTTCACGTACACGTCGGTGCACAGATAGCTGAACACCGCCCGCTCGGACAGCACCGCGAATCCGTGCGCGAAGCCCTCCGGGATCCAGAACTGCTTCTTGTTCTCCGCGCTCAGCACCACCGCCGCCCAGCGACCGAAGTGCGGCGAGCCGCGGCGGATGTCCACCGCCACGTCGTAGACCTCGCCTTCCAGCACGCTGACCAGCTTGCCCTGCGGGCGCGGCCATTGGTAATGCAACCCGCGCAGCACGCCCTTGGCCGAGGTCGAGACGTTGCTCTGCACGAAGCTGGTGGGCAACCCGTGCTGGCCGAAACGCTCGGCGTTCCAGGTCTCGAAGAAATAGCCGCGTTCGTCGCCGAACACCGCCGGCTCGATCACCACGCAGCCGGGCAGATTGGTTTCAATCACTTTCACGGAACGATTCCTCGGACAGCCAGTTCATGCAGATATTTGCCGTAGTCGTTCTTCGACAGCGGCGCGGCGAGTTGCTCCAGCTGCGCGGCATCGATCCAACCCTGGCCGAACGCGATCTCCTCCGGGCAGCACACCTGCAAGCCCTGTCGCGACTGGATGGTCTCGATGAAGTTGGAGGCCTCGTGCAGCGACTGGTGGGTGCCGGTGTCCAGCCAGGCGTAGCCGCGGCCCAGCGGTTCCAGGTGCAGTTCGCCCGCCTCCAGGTAACGGCGGTTGAGATCGGTGATCTCCAGCTCCCCGCGCGACGAAGGCTTCAAGGCAGCCGCGTGGTCGCTGGCCTGGCCGTCGTAGAAGTACAGGCCGGTGACCGCATAGTTGGAGCGCGGCTGGGCCGGCTTTTCGGCGATGTCGATGACCTTGCCGGCTTGGTCGAACTCGGCCACGCCATAGCGCTCCGGATCGTTGACCCAATAGCCGAACACGGTGGCGCCCTGCTGCCGCGCGTCGGCGCGGCGCAGGGTCTCGGTCAAACCATGGCCATGGAAGATGTTGTCGCCCAGCACCAGGCAGCTCGGCTTGCCGTCGATGAACTCGCGGCCGATCAGGTAGGCTTGTGCCAGCCCGTCCGGGCTCGGCTGCACCGCGTATTCCAGGCGCATGCCCCACTGCGAGCCATCGCCCAACAGCGCGCGGAACAAGGCCTGCTCGTGCGGCGTATTGATGATCAGCACTTCGCGAATGCCGGCCAGCATCAGCACGCTGAGCGGGTAATAGATCATCGGCTTGTCGTACACCGGCAGCAGCTGCTTGCTGACGCCCTTGGTGATCGGATACAGCCGCGTGCCGGAGCCGCCGGCCAGGATGATGCCCTTGCGTTGTGTCATCGGTTACTTCCTTTGGAAGTCCGCACATGGATGTGCGGGCTCTTGCGAGGGACTCGCGTTATGCCGCCGTGCCGATCCGTTCCAGCCGATAGCTGCCGTCGAGCACGCCCTGCACCCAGGCCTGGTTGGCCAGGTACCAGTCCACCGTGGTGGCGATGCCCTGCTCGAAGCTGTACTGCGGCTCCCAGCCCAGCTCGTTCTTCAGCTTGGACGCGTCGATCGCATAGCGCCGGTCGTGGCCGGGGCGGTCGGCGACATGGGTGATCTGGCTGCTGCGCGGCTTGCCGTCGGCACGCGGGCGGCGCGCATCGAGCAGCGCGCAGATCGCCTGCACCACCTCGATGTTCTGCTTCTCGGAATTGCCGCCGACGTTGTAGGTCTCGCCGACCCGGCCCTTGTCCAGCACGGTGCGGATCGCCTCGCAATGGTCGCCGACGAACAGCCAGTCGCGCACCTGCTTGCCGTCGCCGTAGACCGGCAGCGGCTCGCCGGCCAGCGCCTTGGCGATCACCAGCGGGATCAGCTTCTCGGGAAAATGGTACGGGCCGTAGTTGTTGGAGCAGTTGGTGGTCAGCACCGGCAGGCCGTAGGTGTGGTGGAACGCGCGCACCAGGTGGTCGGAGGCGGCCTTGGAGGCCGAGTACGGCGAATTGGGCGCGTACGGCGTGGTCTCGCTGAACTTGCCGGTCTCGCCGAGCGTGCCGTAGACCTCGTCGGTGGACACGTGCAGGAACCGGAACGCGGCGCGCGGCCCTTCCGGCAGCGCCTTCCAGTGATCGCGCACCGCTTCCAGCAGGCCGAGCGTGCCGACCACGTTGGTCTGGATGAACGCGCCCGGGCCGTCGATCGAACGGTCGACATGGCTCTCGGCGGCGAAGTTCAGCACCGCGTCGGGCTGGTGCTCGCGCAGCAGTTGCGCGACCAGCGCGCGGTCGCCGATATCGCCCTGCACGAAGACGTGGTCGGGATTGCCCTCCAGCGACGCCAGCGTGTTCAGGTTGCCGGCGTAGGTCAACGCGTCCAGATTGATCACGCGGACGCCGCGCGACACCGCTTCCAGCACGAAATTGCCGCCGATGAACCCGGCGCCGCCGGTTACAAGCCAAGTAGCCACTGTGACGTCTCCTGATCGGGCGCTGCGAGGCGCTCCGCTGTTCAAACCGCACAGGATATACGCTTTGCCGGGGATGGTCGCCTGTGCCCACCGCCGCCGGTTCAGGCTGAGTCGGCGCCTCCCCGGCGACCACCATACGCCCTCGCATGGTCCATCGCCGGCGGTTAGAATCCACCGACTGCCCCGCGCCAGCCGCCGCGGCCGGGCCTTCCCGAACTGCTGAAGGATCTCGTACAAGATGAAAATCCTCGTCGCCTACAAGCGCGTGGTGGACTACAACGTCCGCATCCAGGTCAAGCCGGACGGCTCCGGCGTCGTGACCGAGGGCGTCAAGCTTTCCCCCAATCCGTTCGACGAAATCGCCCTGGAAGAAGCGCTGCGCCTGCGCGACGCCGGCATCGCCAGCGAGGTGGTGGTGGTCACCCTGGCCCCCGCCGATGCCGCCGCGCACCTGCGCAACGGCCTGGCGATGGGCGCCAACCGCGCCATCCACGTGGTCACCGACGCCGCGATCCAGCCGCTGACCGCGGCCCGCGCCCTGCTCAAGCTGGTCGAGCAGGAGCAGCCGGACCTGGTGATCCTGGGCAAGCAGGCGATCGACGACGACGCCAACCAGACCGGGCAGATGCTGGCCACGCTGTGGGGCCGCCCGCAGGCGACCTTCGCCGGCAAGCTGGTCGTCGCCGACGGCAAGGCCACGGTGACCCGCGAGGTCGACGCCGGCCTGGAGACGCTGGAAGTGGACCTGCCGGCCGTGGTCACCACCGACCTGCGCCTGAACGAGCCGCGCTTCATCAAGCTGCCCGACATCATGAAGGCCAAGAGCAAGCCGCTGCAGACCCTGGCGTTCGCCGAGCTGGGCGTGGAGTCCAACGACAGCCTCGCCACCACCCACTACGCCCCGCCGCCCAAGCGCAGCCGTGGGGTGATGGTCAAGGACGCCGCCGAACTGGTGGCCGCACTCAAGCAGAAGGGGTTGCTGTAATGGCCAAGATCCTCGTCGTCGCCGAACACCTGAACGGCCAGCTCAACGCGGCCACCGCCAAGACCGTCAGCGCCGCGCAGGCGCTGTCGCCGGACGCCATCGACATTGTGGTGCTGGCCGCCGACCCGGCCGCCGTCGCCGCGCAGGCCGCGCAGATCGCCGGCGTGGGCCGCGTGCTTACCGTCGCCAATCCGGCCAACGAACACGCCATCGCACAGGTGCTGGGGCCGCAGATCGCGCAGCTGGCACAGGGCTACAGCCACGTGTTCGGCCCCTCCACCACCTTCGGCAAGGACCTGATGCCGGTGGTCGCCGCGCTGCTCGGGGTCAACCAGATCTCCGACCTGATGGCGGTCGATGGCGAATATGCCTTCAAGCGCCCGATCTACGCCGGCAACGCGATCATCAGCGTGCAGGCGCCCGCCGACCAGACCGTGGTCGCCACCGTGCGCAGCGCCTCGTGGCCGGAAGCAGCCAAGGGCGGCAGCGCGGCGATCGAGGCGGCCAGCGTCAGCGCGACGCTGCCCACCCATACCCGCTTCGTCGGCCTGGCCGCCGGCAAGTCCAACCGCCCCGACCTGCAGAGCGCCAAGCGCGTGGTCTCCGGCGGCCGCGGCGTGGGCTCGGCGGAGAACTTCCAAATCATCTACAAGCTGGCCGACAAGCTCGGCGCCGCGGTCGGCGCCTCGCGCGCGGCGGTGGATGCCGGCTACGTGCCCAACGAACTGCAGGTCGGCCAGACCGGCAAGATCATCGCCCCGGACCTGTACGTGGCGGTCGGCATCTCCGGCGCGATCCAACACCTGACCGGGATCAAGGACGCCGGCACCATCGTCGCGATCAACAAGGACCCGGAATCGCCGATCTTCGAGATCGCCGACATCGGGCTGGTGGGCGACCTGTTCACCCTGCTGCCGGAACTGGAAGCGGCGCTGGGCTGACGCGAGGCGGTGCCGATGACCCCGTTGCCGCCCTCGGGCACCGACGGCATGCCGCTGCCGCGGCGGCGCATGGACCACCTGGCCGGGTTCGTGCTGCTGCTGTGCGCAGGCTATGTGGCCGCGCTGTTCTGGGTGGACCGCGGCAACGGGACGTTCTCGCGATTGGGCGAGGTCGGCCACCTGATGGCGCTGGCCACGGTGCCGGTCAGCGCCAGCTACCTGTTCCGGTACTGGCGCTGGCGCTGGCTGCTGCAGCGCTACGGCCATCCGGTGCCGTTTGCCGCCGGGCTGGCCGGCTACCTGGCCGGCTTCGCGCTGACCGCGACGCCCGGCAAGGCCGGCGAATTGCTGCGTATCCGCTATTTCGCCCGCATGGGCGTGCCGGCACGGCGCACCATCGCCGTGTTCGTGTTCGAGCGCGCCTGCGACCTGCTGGTCATCCTGGCGCTGTCGCTGCTGGCCGCCCCGGTGTTTCCCACGCTGGGCGCGCTGGCGGCGGTGGTTTTGGCCTTCGTCGGCCTGCTGTTCGGCGCGGCCGCCTGGCCGCCGTTGCTGGACCGGCTGACGGCGATGGTGCGCTGGATTCCTGGCCGCTGGCTGCAACGGCCGGCCCATTTCGCGCTGGCCGCGGCGCTGGAGCTGCGTGGCTGCCTGGGCCTGCGCCAGTTCGGACAAAGCATGTTCGCCGGGCTGATGGCCTGGGGACTGACGGCATCGGTGTTCGTCGGCCTGTGCCTGGGCATGGGACTGGACCTGGATCCCATCGTCGCGTTCGGCATCTACCCGCTGGCGATGCTGGTCGGCGCGCTGTCCTTCGTGCCCGGCGGCGTCGGCACCACCGAGCTGGCGATCGTGCTGATGCTCGACCGCCTCGGCATCGCCACCGCCGACGCGATCGCCGTGGCGGTGGCCGCGCGCCTGGTCACGCTGTGGTACGCCATCCTGGTCGGCGCGCTGGCGATGCTGCGGGCCGAGTTCCTGCCGCGCGAAGAGGGCGCTTGATTCGATAGGTATAATCGCGGCCCCGCAATGGACCGCCAGGCCATCGAATGCCCGCCCCTACCAGTCCTCCGCCCCACCGTCCGGCAGTTTCGGGGCGCGCCCTGTGCGTGGATCTGGATGGCACCCTGCTGAACTCGGACATCCTCTACGAGTCGGTGCTGGCGCTGCTGGCGCGCAATCCGCTGTACCTGTTCCTGCTGCCGCTGTGGCTGCTGCGCGGCAAGGCGGCGCTGAAGCGCGAACTGGCCTCGCGCGTCTCCCTGCCGGCCGAGACCCTACCGTACAACGAGAAAGTCCTGGAACTGCTGCGCACCACGACGCAACGCCCGCGCGTGCTGTGCACCGCCTCCGATGCCCTGCTGGTGACGCCCATCGCCGAGTACCTGGGCCTGTTCGAGCAGGTGATCGCCAGCGACGGCAAACGCAATCTCTCCGGGCGCAACAAGGCCGATGTCCTGGTCGACGCGTTCGGCGCCGGCAATTTCGACTATGCCGGCAACGGCAGCGTGGACCTGCATGTGTGGGAGAAGGCCGGCGGCGCCTGGGTGGTCAACAATGGCACCGCGCTCAGCAAGGCCGCCGCACAGCGCACCACGGTGCATGCGCACTGGCCCGCGCCGCCGCGTGCCCGCGCCTGGCTCAAGGCGCTGCGCCTGCACCAGTGGCTGAAGAATCTGCTGGTGTTCGTCCCCTTGCTGACCGCGCACCGCTTCCTGGATCCGGAATCGGTGCTGCAGGCGGCGATCGCGCTGGTCGCGTTCGGGTTGTGCGCGTCCGGCGTGTATGTGCTGAACGATTTACTCGATCTCACCCCGGACCGGCAGCACCCGCGCAAGCGCAAGCGTCCGTTCGCCGCAGGCCGGCTTCCCCTGCTGCACGGCCTGTTCGCCGCCCCGGCGCTGACCGTGGCCGGACTCGCGCTGTCGCTGGCCTGCAACCTGGAATTCACCCTGGTGCTGCTGGCCTATTACGTGATGACGCTGGCGTACTCGCTGCGGCTCAAGCGGATCGTGATGATCGACGTGGTGCTGCTGGCCGCGCTGTACACGGTGCGCATCATCGGCGGCGCGATGGCGATCGACATCGAGCTGTCGTTCTGGCTGCTGGCGTTCTCGATGTTCATTTTCCTGTCGCTGGCCCTGCTCAAGCGCTACACCGAGCTGCACGCGATGCTCAGCAGCGGCAAGACCAAGGCCAGCGGGCGCGCCTATTCGGTGGAGGACCTGTCGCTGCTGCAATCGATGGGCGCCGCCGCCGGCTACATCGCGGTGATGGTGATGGCGCTGTACATCAACAGCCCCGAGAGCGTGGAGCTGTACCGCCATCCGAAAGTGCTGTGGCTGGTCTGCCCGGTGCTGCTGTACTGGGTGAGCCGGGTGTGGGTGATCGCGCACCGCGGCGACATGCACGACGACCCGATCGTGTTCGCCGCCACCGACCGGGTCAGCCAGGTGGTGGTGGTGCTGTGCGGACTGTTCGCCCTGAGCGCCATCTGATGGCGGCCGCGGGGCAATCCTGGGGACGCTATCCGAAGGCGAGGCAGGTGTTGCTGCCGGTCACCGACCGCGCGGCGGAGCTGCCTGCGTTCGACGGCCATGCGCTGCCGCGCGGCAATGGCCGCAGCTATGGCGACAGCTGCCTGAACCCGGACGGCACCTTGCTGGCGACGCGTGGCCTGGACCGGTTCATCGGATTCGATCCGGCGACCGGCCTGCTGCATTGCGAAGCCGGGGTCACCCTGGCCGAGATCATCGACCTGGCCTTGCCGCAGGGCTGGTTCCTGCCGGTCACCCCGGGCACGCGCTACGTGACGGTGGCCGGGGCCATCGCCAACGACGTGCACGGCAAGAACCACCACCGCACCGGCAGCTTCGGCCACCATGTGCGCGCCTTCGAGTTGCTGCGCAGCGACGGCACGCGCCGCGTGTGCACGCCCGGCCACGATGCCGAAGGCTGGTTCGCCGCCACCGTCGGCGGCCTCGGCTTGACCGGCCTGATCACCTGGGCGCAGATCCAGTTGCGCCGGGTCGCGAGCGCCGCCCTGGAAACGGAGAACATCCGCTTCGGCTCGCTCGACGAGTTCTTCGCCCTGTCCGCGGCCTCCGCCGACAGCCACGAATACAGCGTCGCCTGGATCGACTGCCTGGCCAGCGGCCGCGCGCGCGGCCGCGGCCACTTCACCCGCGCCGACCATTGCCCGGGCCTGCCGGAAGAGCGGCCCAAGCCCCCGGGCGCGGGCCTGCCCATGCCGCTGACGCCGCCGTTCTCCCTGGTCAACCAACTGTCGCTGCGGCCGTTCAACGCGCTGTATTTCTGGCGCCAGCCTGCGCCGCGCAAGCGCTTCGTCAGCCACCTGCTGCCGTTCTTCTATCCGCTGGACGGCATCCGCGACTGGAATCGGATGTACGGCCCGGCCGGTTTTCTGCAGTACCAGTGCGTGCTGCCGCCTGCCGCCTCGCGCGATGGGATCGACGCGTTGCTGGCGGAGATCGCGCGCAGCGGCAGCGGCTCGTTCCTGGCGGTGCTGAAGGAATTCGGCAACGCGCGCTCGCTCGGCATGCTGTCGTTTCCGCGCCCGGGCACCACCCTGGCGCTGGATTTCCCCAATAGCGGCCCGGAGGTGTTCCGGCTGCTCGAGCGGCTCGACCGCATCGTCGACGCGGCCGGCGGCGCTCTGTACCCTGCCAAGGATGCGCGCATGAGCGCGGCGTCGTTCCAGCGCGCCTACGGCCGCTGGCGGGAATTCGCCGATTATCTCGACCCACGTTTTTCTTCCGGCTTCTGGCGCCGGGTCACGGAGTGAACATGCAACGCGTCCTCATCATCGGCGCCACCTCGGCCATCGCCGAAGCCACTGCCCGACGCTACGCCGCGCGCGGTGCGGCGATCCATCTGCTCGGCCGCCAGGCCGCGCGCCTGGACGCGATCGCGGCCGACCTGTCCGTGCGCGGCGCCAGGAGCAGCGTCGGCGTGCTCGACGTCAACGACGGCGCGCACCACGGCGCAGCGTTCGACGCGGCATGGGCGGCCCTGGGCGGCGTGGACGTGGTCCTGATCGCCCACGGCACCCTGCCGGACCAGGCCGCGTGCGACGCCTCGGTCGAGCTGTCGCTGCGCGAGTTCGCCACCAACGGCACCTCCACGATCGCGCTGTGCGCGGCGCTGGCGCCGCGGCTGGCGGCCGGCGCGACGCTGGCGGTGATCTCCTCGGTCGCCGGCGACCGCGGCCGCGCCAGCAACTACCTGTACGGCAGCGCCAAGGCCGCGGTCAGCGCCTACCTCAGCGGCCTCGGCCAGCGCCTGCGCCCGGCCGGGATCAACGTGCTGACGATCAAGCCGGGCTTCGTCGACACGCCGATGACCGCCGCCTTCAAGAAGGGTGCGTTGTGGGCCAAGCCCGACCAGATCGCCAAGGGCATCGTGCGCGCCGTCGATCGCCGCCGCGCCGTCGCCTACCTGCCGGGTTTCTGGTGGGCGATCATGTTCATCATCAAGTCCATCCCCGAATTCGTTTTCCGCAGGATCAAGCTCTGACATGACCGACAAACACGCCAAGATCGTCATCACCGGTGCCGCCGGGCTGGTCGGGCAGAACCTGATCGTCGAACTGGAGCAGCAGGGCTACACCCAGCTGGTGGCGATCGACAAGCATGCGCACAACCTGCAGATCCTGCGCGACCTGCATCCGGCCGTGCGCGTGGTGCAGGCGGACCTGGCCGAGCCCGGCGACTGGGCGCGCGAGTTCGAGGGGGCGGCCTGCGTCGCCCAGCTGCACGCGCAGATCACCGGCAAGACCACCGAGCTGTTCACCCGCAACAACCTGGTGGCCACCTCGCACGTACTCGATGCCTGCCGCGCGGCCAACGTGCCGTACCTGGTCCACATCAGTTCCTCGGTGGTGAACTCGGTGGCGAAGGACGACTACACCAATACCAAACGCGCGCAGGAAGAGATGGTGGTCGCCAGCGGCCTGCGCCACTGCGTGCTGCGCCCGACCCTGATGTTCGGCTGGTTCGACCCCAAGCACCTGGGCTGGCTGTCGCGCTTCATGGCCAAGACCCCGGTGTTTCCGATTCCCGGCGACGGCAAGTTCATGCGCCAGCCACTGTACGAACGCGACTTCTGCCGCTGCATCGCCAAGTGCATCGAGCGCGAGCCCGATGGCGAGGTCTACGACATCGTCGGCGATACGCGCGTGGACTATGTCGACATCATCAGGACGATCAAGCGGGTCAAGAAGCTGCATACCCTGATCGTGCATATCCCGATCGGCTTCTTCGCCTTCCTGCTGCGCGTGTATTCGCTCTTCAGCTCCAAGCCGCCGTTCACCGCCGACCAGCTCAAGGCGCTCAGCGCCGGCGACGACTTCAAGGGCATCGATACCGAAGCCGTGTTCGGCGTGCGGCAGACGCCGTTCGAGGACGCGATCCGCGAAAGCTATACCGATCCGCGCTACAGCCGCATCGTGCTGCAGCGCTGAAGAGGCCCGACGTCGATGAACACGCGCAGCGACTACAGGATCGGCCTGGGCAGACACGATCTCGGCATATTTCTCCTTGCCTTGGTACTGGTGTGCCTGAAATCCAACGATGCGCTGTCGCATCCGCAGTTGTGGGCGGAAGACGCCGTCGTTTTCCTGAAGCAGCAGATCGAGCAACAGGGACTGCTGTTGTTCACCCCCTACGCGGGGTACCTGCATGCCGTGCCCAGACTGGTGGCATGGCTGGCGTCTTTTGCCAGCGCGCAGTTCACTCCGTTCATTTACAACGCCAGCGCGATCGCCCTCTCCGCAGTCTCGATCTTCATATGCGCCAGGAATCTACGCGCGCTGATTCCGCCGTATCTGGTGCTTGCTGCCTTCTTGCTCACCCCCACCAACGGGGAGGTGTTCGGCACGATCACCAATGTCCAGTGGTTCCTGCAATTCCCGCTGGTCACTTACTGCTTCATCGCCACGAAGGCCAGCAATCCGGTGGCCAGGCGCCTGCTCAATGGCGCACTCGTCGTCGCGGCGCTGACCGGGCCGTTTTCCATCATCTGCACGATGCTGATGGCGCTGGCGTTCGTCGGCTTCCTCGTCCTGCGCATCACCAGGCGCTCGAACCTTCTTTCCATCGCCACCGGATATTTCGAACAGCGCGACCTCGTATGCTGGGCGCTGGTGGCCGCGTGCGCCCTGGTCCAGGTGTCGTTCCTGTTCGGCTCGACTCCCGGCCAGGACCAGGCCACTTCCCTCGCACATCTGGTGGTCGGCTCCCTGGGGCAGGCCGCGCCGCTGCATATTTTCGGCTACAACCCGTTACGCCCCGTGTTTTGGCCACTCGCTTATGCGGCAGCTGTCGCGTACCTGCTGTTCTTCAGCAGGCTTGCCCCCGCCATCCGGATTGGCATGGTTCTGGCGCTGGCGTTCGCGATCATCGAGGTGCTGGCGGCGGCGCACAAGATCACCGTGGAACCGCTACTGTCGCTGCTCAATGGCGACCGTTATTTCTTCGCCCTGAAGATCGTGTTCTGGTGGACCTGCTTCATCGGCTTGAAGGATCTGCTCGGCAGCGAAGGGCAAGGCGCCAAATGCACATTGCTGTTCATGCTGTTCGTCGGCCTGTTGAATCGCGACCACATGCTGCGGCCGAGTTTTGTCGACCACGGCCCCGCTTCGGAACTGCGCAAACTCGACCAGCCGGGCTCTCACACCATCCAGCTCAATCCGCAGGGCTGGCAGGTGACCATCACCAAGAAGGAATAACGCCTGCGCCGTTGGAACGCTGAACCGTCCATACCCATCTTTTACGATGGGTAAGGCACGAAGATCGATGTCCGATGGGCGGGAACGCCCCCGACTTGCCCGGTACTTGCGGGGGGAGCTACTCCCTACACCGGGGCGGACGGCGACGCACAAGCTATTTTCATTGGCTGTATATTTCAATGATGCATGAATGTCGGTTGCTCCGGTCTCGTCTGGTATCCAAAGCCGCCTTGGCCAAGATGACATCGCTCGCCTTCAAATCGATGTGGGTCGCCCTTTCCGGCTTGTTTCTACATTCTGCATTCCATCCAGGTGCCGTGGTATAGGACCGCTGGCTCCTGTTCGGACTGAGCGCCGCCGCATCGACAATCCGGGCTGCCTTCCACGCCTGGCGCGCCGCACAAGGCACCCCGACCTGCCGACCTGAACGATCCCGCCGCCCGCATCACCCACGGCGATGACACGCTAAACTTGCTCCCTGCCTGCCGCGCCACCCACCGATTGCCGGCGCCGGCGACCCTCTACTGAAGCCAATGACATGACCTCAAAGAAGCACTACGCGATCGTCGGCGCCGGCCCCATGGGCCTGATGGCGGCCGTTCGGCTCCTCGACGCCGGCCACAGCGTGGATATCTACGAACGCGACGACCGCATCGGCGGCATGTCCGCCACCTTCGATTTCGATGGCCTGCCCATCGAGCGCTACTATCACTTCATCTGCAAGACCGACGATCCGCTGTTCGCCCTGCTGGCCCGTTACGGCCTGTCCGACAAGCTGCATTGGACGGATACCAAGATGGGCTATTTCTACAATGGAAAGCTCTACAAGTGGGGAACGCCGTTCGCGTTGCTGGGCTTCCCGCATCTTGGACCGATCAGCAAGTTCCGCTATGCCTTGCACGTCATGTATACCAAAGGCATCAAGGACTGGACGGCGCTGGACAAGGTCAATGCGACCACGTGGATCCGCAAGTGGATCGGCGACAAGGCGTACGACGTGATGTGGAAGGACGCATTCCGGCTGAAGTTCTTCGAGTACAAGGACAATCTTTCCGCCAGTTGGATCGGCACGCGCATCAAGCGCATCGCATTGTCGCGGCGCAGCCTCATGCATGAAAGCCTCGGCTACCTGGATGGCGGCTCGATCACCCTGCTGGACAAGATGGCGGCAGACATCACCGCGCGCGGCGGCCGCATCCTGCTGTCGCAGGGCATCGACGAAGTCGTCAGCGAAAACGGCAGCGTCAGCGGGGTCCGCGCCGGCGGCCAGTTCCTGCCCTACGATGGCGTGGTATCGACCGCTCCCATCCAGTACGTGCCGGCGATGGTGCCGGGCCTGCCGAGCGATTTCAGCGCCCAGATCCGCGCCGTCGAGAACATCCCGGTCGCCTGCGTCATCCTGAAACTGAAGCAGCCGGTCAGCGAAAACTTCTGGATGAACATCAGCGACCCGGGCATCGCGATCCCTGGCGTGATCGAATACAGCAACCTCAATCCCACCACGCCGCCGGGGCAGAAGATTCTGTACGCCCCGTTCTACATGCCCAAGACGCACCCGAAATGGAGCATGAGCAACGAAGCGCTGATCGAAGAGGTGCTCGGCTACCTGCCGAAGCTGAATCCGTCGTTCCAACGCGACTGGGTTCTGGCAAGCCACTGCCACCGCTATGAATTCGCGCAGACCATCTGTCCGCCAGGCTTCCAGGAACGCCTCCCGGCGATGCGGACCCCGCTGAACGGGTTCTTCATGGCCGACACCGCCTATTACTATCCGGAGGACCGTTCGATCTCCGAGAGCCTGCAGGCGGCGGACCGCCTGGCAGACGTCGTGCTTCGCGCATGACATCGCTCAAGTTCGTCAAGTTTCTGCTGGCAGGAGGAACCGCTGCAGCCGCCAACTTCGGCTCCCGCATCCTGCTCGGTCATGTCATGCCGTACACGTGGTCGATCGTCGTGGCCTATCTCATCGGCATGCTCACGGCGTTCGTGCTCAACCGCATGTTCGTCTTCGAAGCTGCCAGCACCGGCCTGAAGCACCAGGCCATCTGGTTCACGCTGATCAACGTCGCCGCTGTGCTGCAGACGCTGGCCTGCAGCCTGATCTTCGCCCGCTGGATCTTCCCTGCGATCGGCATGCGCTTCCATCCTGAAACGCTGGCGCATGCGATCGGGGTCGCGGTGCCGGTCTTCACCAGCTATTTCGGCCACAAGGCACTCACCTTCAAAGAGCGACCTGCATGAACGATGCCGCCATGCGCCATGCAGGGGATCGCCGTGGCCGGAGCCAGCCCTATCCTTCCTGGTTGATCGCCGTGGCCGTGGGCCTGGTCGCGCTCGCCGCACGCCTGCTCTACATCGAACACTTCGCCGTAAGCATGCCGTTCTGGGATCAATGGGACGGCGAAGGCGACAATCTTCTGAGACCTCTGCTGTCCGGTTCGCTCGGCCTTGCCGAGCTGTGGCATGCCCACAACGAACATCGGATCCTGCCGACGAAGCTTGTGACGCTGGCGAGTTACCTGGCAACCGGCCAGTGGAACAACATCTACGAAGCCCGAATCAGCGCGGCGATCTACGCGATGATTCCGGCCCTCCTGGTCTGGCACGGCATGCGCATCGGCGCATCGCTGCTCGCACGCCTTTTGTTGGTCGCGGTGGCGATCTGCGCGGCGGTCCTGCCCTACGCCTGGGAGAACTTCCTGGTCGGCTTCCAGAGCCAGTTCTACTTCCTGATCCTGTTCGCCGTCCTGGCGGTCTCGCTTGCCGCGGCGAAGCACGACCGTTGGATCGTCATCGGTGGCGTTGTCGCGCTCTCCGTCGTCAGCGCGCTCACGATGGCATCCGGCCTGCTGACGCCGGTCGCAGCGGCGGCCACGTATGCGCTGGCCGCCCTGCTGCTGCCTGGGCGCAAATGGCCGCCGGTGCTGGCCGTTTGCGTCCTGATGGCGATCGCCGTGGCGGCGTACAAAAGCATGCCCGTCATCCCCCAGCACGCGGCAATGCGCGCGCAGTCCGCGCTCGAGCTGTTCGGCGGCTTGGCGCGCGTGTTGAGCTGGCCGGTCCGCGGCATGTACGCGCCAGCGCTGCTGCTATGGCTTCCCGGCTTGCTTGGCCTGGCATTGACGCTGCATGCCAAGCCAGTCGGCAAGACGGACATCACCATGGCCGGCTTGCTGGCCTGGGGTGGCCTGCAGGCCGTCGCCATCGCCTATGGGCGAGGGCACGACTTGGTGGAACTGTCCCCACGCTATACCGAAATCCTCATTCCCGGATTGTTCGCGAACGCATGGTTCGCCGTTCGCCTGCTGCAGCTCCGTCGCCCCTTTCCCGTCTGGGCGCAACGCGGCACGTACGCGATCGTGGCGCTGTTTGCGCTCACCGTGTTCGGTGGCTGGGCCGAGCGATTCCACGTCGATATGGCGGCGCTGCATGGCCGGCACGAAGCCACGCAGGCTCAGGCGCAGAGCGTGCTGTACTACGTCGCCTCCAAAGATGACGTATCGTTCGAAAGCGGACAGTTGCCACTGCCTTATCCGAATTCGCAGCGGCTGCACCAGCTCTTAAACGATCCGTATCTTCTCCAGGCGCTGTCCGGCAGCGACCAGCCCAGGCCGCTGGAGAGCTTCGCTTCGCCGAACGACACGCACTAGCCGTGGGTCCGCTCCCCCGCAATCATTGCGGGGGGTAGAGCGAGGCGCTCACGGCTCGCCAGCGACGATCGTTCCCATTTCGCATGCCGACGCGGCCTTGTCGCGCCCGTACACCAAGAACACGCGATAGCTTCCGGGCTGGATGGCAGGCAGCCATGCCCTGTGGTTGTAACCCGAGCGCAGCAGCGCCGGCTTGCCCAAGACCTGGGCCACATCCGGACGCTCTCCGCCGGCGACGATGGGAACCGCGTATGACGCTGCCGTGGAATTCAGTACGAGGGTTGCGCCGTCTGGCACGCCATCCGCCGCATCGGCCATCCAGCCGCCGAACGTTACCCAGCTCCGCGGCCGGACGTGTGCCTGTTGGGCCGGCCTGCCGTCGACCGCGTCCAGGCTGCAGTGCCCGCCCGTAGGCAAGCTAGCGATCGACCCAGGATATGGCGCGAATGCCGGCTCGGTCGCCGTGGCAATGCCTTCGTCGGAAATCGGTGGCTGCCTGTGGCACCCGCCAAGCATCGTGCCGACCGCCAGCGCGATCCACGGCAGACGGCTCTTCATCCCGGTGCTTGCGGCGCCGCGCAGGGCGCTCATGCAAGCGCCCGGCCCCAGGATTGCGGTTCCCAGGAGCGCGGCGGATAAGCCAGCGTGAATGGAGTCGACTCCACCGTGAGATTGACGTTGTAGTAGGGATCCTGCTGCAACGCCTTGCCCCAGCGCGCCTTCATGAAGCTCTCCTCGCGCTTGAAGCGGGCGATCTTCTCCGGGGTGGTCTCGTAGCCGCGCGAAGCCGATTCGTGATGATAAAGCTCGGCGAACGGGGTCCAAAGGTTGCGATAGCCGGCCGCGCGGACGCGCAGGCAGAAGTCGACGTCGTTGAAGGCCACTTCCAGTTGCTCGTCCAGGCCGCCGACCTGCTCGAACACCGAACGGCGCACGATCGCACAGGCCGCGGTCACCGCGCTCAGACTTTGCGCCAAGCCACCGCGGTGTTTGTCGCCAGGCCAGCCACGCGCCATGCCCACATAGCAGTGCCCGGCCACACCACCGATGCCGAGGATCACGCCAGCGTGCTGAATCGTGTTGTTCGGGTAGTACAGCATCGCGCCCACCACGCCGATCTCGGGGCGCAGCGCGTGCCCGACCATCTCGTCCAGCCAATCGCGACTGATGACTTCGATATCGTTGTTGAGCAGACCCAGAACCGTCCCGCGCGCGACGCGCGCGCCGGCGTTGTTGATCGCCGAGTAGTTGAACGGATGCGGATACGGCAGCACGCGTACGCGCGGATCCTGCTGGACCTGCGCGAAATACTCCCTGGACGCCTCCTCCTGGGAGTCGTTGTCGATGACCACGATCTCGTAGTTGGGATAGTCGGTGCGCTCCAGGATCGAATCGATGCACTGCTTGAGCAGATCGATGCGGTCGCGGGTGGGAATCAACAGACTGACCAGCGGCACCGGTTCCGGCAGCGGATACGAAATCCGGAAATAGCCGCTGTAGCTCGCCATCTCCAGCACCTTCCCGCCGTTGCCGGTCCGGTCCAGATGCGCCTGCACCGCGCGCAACGCGGCAAGATGCGCATACGACTTTTCACCTGGCGCCATCGCGGTGGAGCCACTGATCATGCGCCAGTGATACAGCACCAGCGGAAGATGGCCGATCGCATCGTGAGGGAGCCTCTCGGTGATCCGCAACGTCAGATCCCAATCCTGCGCGCCCTCGAAGCCCTCGAGGAAACCACCGACCGCATGCACCGCTTCGGCACGATAGACGGTCAGGTGGCAGACGCAGTTCTGCGAAAGGAATAGATCCGGATTCCAGTCCGACTTGAAGTAGGGATCGGACCGCTTCCCCTCCACGTCGATCTTGTCTTCGTCGGTGAACAGCATCTGCCAGCGCGGGTTGTTCTCGAACGCGTGGACGCTCTTGAGCAGGGCCAGGGGATGCAATTCGTCGTCGTGGTCGAGCAATGCCACGAACTCGCCCCTGGCCATCTGCAGGGCCGTGTTCGACGCCGCGGAGATATGCCCGTTCTGCTCCCGTCGCTGGAACCGCACGCGATCGTCGAGTCCGGCATATTCGGCAAGCACCTGCATCACCGCAGGATCGGTGGATGCATCGTCGGCGATGCACAACTCCCAGTTCGGGTACACCTGCTCGCGCACGCTTTCGATGCAGCGCCGCAACCAACGCTCGGGGGTGTTGTACGTCGGCACGATGACCGATACCAGCGGCCTGCGCGTCAACGAGGCGAGCTCCGCGTCTGCGGCCTCCTTCCATGCAGCGTCGCGGCAATCGTAGAACTCCTGCCACACCTCGTAGTCGGAGAAGGACCCCGAACACATGCGGGTCGCATACTCGTGATAGAGGCGATCGGCCATCCTGCGGACGCCCTTGGTCAACACATCGATCGCCGTTCGTGCCAATAGCCGCAGCTTGTTCACGCCGCCTTCGCGGCGGGCAAACGATGCGCCGAACAGACGCCGCATGGCTTCGCCGCGCTCGATGCGCTGCAAGTGCAGGGCGGAATGACTGAAATCCATCGGCGCGACGGAGGGATCGAAGCGGATGCCCGTGGTCGACTCCACCAGACGGACCACGATCTCGAACCGGCAGGTTTCGCCGCTGGGGATATTCAAGGGAAGGTCGATGCGCTCGGCCTCGCCGCTGTGCCTGACGCGATACGTCGGATACAGCACCGGCGCGAACATGCGCCCGCGGTAGACCGACAGCTCGCCGGTGAGCAGATACCAGCCCCCAGCCAGGGCTTCGCCTTGCCAACGCAGTGCTATCTGGGGATCGCTGCCGAAGGCGCGCCATATCGCATCATGCGCTGCCGTGGCCGGGAATGTCGGAGCTAGCGGCGCAATCTGCTGCAGTGGAGTGACGCTGAGTGCAATCGTTTCGGACATCTAACTCTCGGGAAAGGCCCCCCGGATCACCGGGGGCGCGTACTCTACAGGATAAACGGGATATGAACCCCGCACCAGCGCTGGCGCATGGCGATCGGGATCGAGCGAGAACGCCGGCACATCCAGCGACAGGCAGGGACTGTAGGCCGGGTCGTCGCCGAGCACCTGCTGCCAACGCGCCTGCATCGTGGCGACCTCCCCGGCGAACCGCGCCTGCTTGACCGGATCGTCCTCGATGCCCCGGCTGGCGGATTCGTGATGGTAGGCCTGGGCGTGCGGCGTCCACGCATTGTCGTAACCGTGCGCGCGCAGCCGCAAACAGAAATCGACATCGTTGAACGCCACCGCGATCGATTCATCCAGGCCGCCCACCGCGACGTAGGCCGCGCGCGTCACCGCCAGACACGCCGCGGTGACCGCCGAATAGCGCTGCGCCAACAATGCGCGTCCGTACTCGCCGGCGAAATCGTGCGGCGCATGAGCGAAGGCATGTGCAGCGACGCCACCGATGCCCAACACGACACCAGCATGTTGCAGCGACCCATCAGGATAGAACAGCTTCGCGCCGATCGCGCCCGCCCCCGGGCGCGCAGCCAGCCGCACCAGTTCCCGCAGCCATCCCGCATCGGTGATTTCGATATCGTTGTTGAGCAAGACCACGATCTGGGCAGCGCAATGCGCCACGGCATAATTGTTGATCGCGGAATAATTGAACGGGCGGTCGTAGCGCAGTATGCGGACGCGCGGATCCTGGCCGATCGCCTCGAAATAGGCATGCGATCTGGCTTCGACGGAACCGTTGTCCACCACCGTGATGCGATAGCGCGAATACTCCGTCCTGGCGAGCAGCGTGGAAATGCACTGCTCGAGAAGATCGATGCGATCGCGGGTGGGGATGATGATCTCGACGTCCGGTTCGGCGTCCAGCGCATACTGCACATGCAAGCGCTGCCGGTCCAGCACATGGATCCGCGCGCCTTGGTCGCGCAATGCCGGGCCGAGCACGCGCGCACGCGCCGTCGCATCCGCTTCGCCACGCGCAAACGGAGCGCAGATCGGGCCGGCGTCACCGTGCACGTGACGCAACATGTGCGGCAAGTGCAACGGGAGCGCGGCGCGCTCGTGGATCAGTGCGCACAGCAGCGAGAACCACGGCACCTCCGGGTCGAGGCCATCGAGCAGGCCATCCGCCAGCGCATCCCTGCGCACGAACGCGCTACGCCCCAGATAATCCTGCTCGTACCAGCGCAGGCGATCCCACGCCGGTTTGAACAGCGGCGCGAAACGCCGCCCATCCTCATCCACCCTGTCTTCGTCGCTGTAGACCAAGGTCGCGGCAGGAAGCGAGACCACCTCGGCGAGGGCCTCGGCGGTCATCGGATGAATGCGATCGTCCGCAGCCAGCACTGCAACGTAGGCCCCTTGCGCGGCACGCAGACGCGCAGCCAGCGGTGCCGAGGCATGCACCGTCTGCAGCATCGGCAGCGCACGGTCCACGGGCCACTCGCCCAGCTGCCGGGCGTCGGCCACGATTTCGATCGCCTGCCCGGCCAGCGACCCAAGCGCAGCGAGGCATGCCGAGAAATCCGCTCCCGCCCGATCGTGGAGGATCAGCGAAAGCACCGGAGCCTGGGCTGGCCTGTCGCGGCGCGGCGACGCCACCAGTCCGGCCAGCCGCCGATCCTCGCGCAGTGCCCAGGTCGCATAGCCGGCATCACGTGCCGTCACATCCTTGCGCTCAGTGGAGAGCAGAGCCTGCAACGATGCGACAGCACCCAGCTCTCGCCATTGCGCCTGCGCGTCATCGACGAGTTCCAGCGCCTCCTGTGGCGCATCGCGCAGCCGCTCGCCGACGCCGCCGCGCAACAACAGCCAGAAGGCCTCGCGCTCGCTCAACCGATAAGACTCGAGCGGCCCCAGCTCGAACCTCGCATAGGCGTCTGTCGGGTCGAATCTCAGCGCCTGCAATGGCTCGGGGAAGCGCACCACGACATCCAACCTGCCGCGGCCCGGGGCCAGCGCGAGATCGATCCGGGTGTCTTCGGCGATGCCGTTGCCATAGTCCGGATAGAGGCAGGGGCTGGCCAGGCGTCCATCCAATTCGCGCAAGACGCCACGCAGCCTGTACCAGCCGGCGGCAAGCGGCAATGCCGGCTGGGTCAGCGCGAACTGCGGATCGGGCCCCACAGATTCCCAGGTAGCGACCTCGCCGGCTGCGACGCAGGCAAGATCGGCCAACGGCGTCGCATCCCAACGCATTCGCGTCGGCGGTCGTTGGCCCGCATCCGGCACGGTCACCGCAACTTCCACCATCTGCGCCCTTGCAACTGCGCAAGCATGGCCATCTGCTGGCTCTGCGCCGTGGCGAGCGCATCGACCTTGGCTTCCAGCGCACGCAGCGCATCGCCGCGCTCCATCCGCCCCAGCGCGTCGCCGAGCCGGTCGGTCAATTCGCCCTGCTGTGCGCTCCAGTGCCGGATCGAATCGACCAGACGGTCGTCGGTGGCAACGAGTCGGTCGTGCAAGGCGCCCTGGCCCTCGGCCAACTGCTGGACGACGGCCTGAACCCGCTGCAAGGCCGGCATCGTCTGCGCCAGGCCATCCCCAAGCGCGGCGTGCAGCGCCGCGATGGAGGCATACATGTTCACGCCATGCTGTCCAGCCAGATTGAGCGAGTGCTGAAGCGACGCGAACCCGTCGGCGATCTCCACGTGCTGCTGCCCGGCCGCAGGAACGGGGACTGCTGCACGCGGCACGGCTGCATCGAGCATGCCCTCGATCGCTTCGCGCTGGTCCTTGCCCGTGACCTGGCGCTGAAACGCCAGTTCGCGCTCGAGCCACAGATCGAAACCGCCGCCTGCCGAGGGAGCGAACAACCCAGCCACGACATCCAGCAGCAGGGTCCGCAAATCGATCGGCGCGCCCTCCGCCATCGGCGCCACGACACTGCCGCCATAGGTGAACAACAGCGAGCGCAACAGCAGCCAGCCGAGCGTCGGGCGCTCGGCGACCCACTCGCGATCGAAATAGACGATCCGGCCATCGGCGGCGCACAACAGATTCGATGGCGTGGCATCGAGGTAGTCGTCGGGCAAAACGCTGTCGACGCTGTCCAGCGCGACGGCATGCCCTTCGCCGTGCAGCACTTGCGCCAATGCGTGCAAATAGCGCCGCATTTCCGCGACCAGGTCTGCCTGGGTCCAGCCCGACTGACTCAGTACCGCACGAATTCCGTCGACCAGCAAAGGGCCCTGGAAATAGTCGGTCTCGCCTTGCACCTGCAAACGAACCCCACCCTCTGCCGATGGCGAGTCGGACAATCTGCGTGCATGCACCCGCACCGATTGGCCCTGCTCCGCGACGAACAGCGTTTCGCGCGCATAGGCACCCAGCCGCTGCGTGCTGTAGTGATACGCCAACGCCGATTGTTCGGCCATCGCCACGTCGTCGGCCACCGCTTCCACCAGGAACGAATTGGCCAGGTCCAGCGCCAAGCCATTGGCCGCGACGACCGGCCAGGCGCGCTGGAGATTGAATGTCGTGGGCGTGAGCTGGGGATCGCGGCGAACAGCCTGCGCCGCCAGCGCGCCGGCATTGAACAGGGCGGGGTCGGCCGAGATGCCGCGTTCGGTCAGGATCGTTGCCGGCATCTTGTAGTCGGGCAATGGCGCCGCGAAACGGCTGCGTGCGAAGCCGGCGCGCCGCAGCAGCGAGTCGAGCTCGTGCCGTCCGTAGGTGCGTGCGCCGCGCGCCTGATAGCGGTCCTCCAACCCGACCATCGGATGCCCCAGATGGTCTTCCGGCACGCCGGCCAGGTACTTCAGGCCCAGCTGATTCTCGATGGCCAGGATCAGGCGCCCTCCCGGCGCCAACAGCTGCTTCGCCGCCTGCAGCATGTGCAGCGTGGGATTCTCTGCTTCGGAGAACAGGCTGGCGTACTCCAGCACGCCGATCAGGGTCACGACGTCGAAACGCTGATCGACCGAGAAATCCTGGAACCGCTCGGCCACCACTGCGACATTGCGCAGCTCACGAGTGCGCTCACGGGCGATGCTCGCACGTCGCAGCGAGCCTTCGAGCGCCAGCACGTCCGCCCCGCTCTCGCCGAGATAGCGCGTGACCGCGCCGCAGCCGGCGCCGATCTCGAGAACCTTCGCACCCGGCCGCAGATGCTGCGCGAACGGCCGCAGCAGGTTCGCCCGCTCCGTGGACAGGTGATAACGGCTCGGCCAATCCACGCAAGCGGCCGCCAGTTCGGAAGAAAACACGCTGACGTCGGCAGCGGCGCGCAATGTCGCCAACAGCCCGTCCTCGGAGCTGTCGCCATCGCTGTAGTCGATGCTGTCGTACCCGTCGCGACGCCATACCGCAACGTCCACGGGCAGGACATAGCCAGCTGCTGCCAATGAATCAATCATGCAATGCTTCCTCTTGAATCATCGTTGGCGTGATTTATCAAACAGCCTGGCGAGAACCTGCGATTTCCAGCCGCATGTCCAACCCGCCCATGCCGAAGAAATCGGCATTGATCACCTTGAAATGGATGCTGTCGTAGCGCCGGTCATGGGGCACCACATCCTCTTCGCTGCGGCTGGCCACGCCGACGGACAGAAAATAGTCGCCGTCGGCCAGGTCGCAGCGGAACGCGGCCACGACATCGACCGTGCTGCCGGCGGCGCCGCCGGCGGTGAACGCAGGCAGCGGCTTGTACTCGCTATTGGTCCCGTAGACGACGACACCCTCGGCGGTCTTCAGGGTGAAGCCGATGATCGGCCTGATCACCTCGCGCTCGAACGCGATTCTGACCACGAGGCGCAATTCCTGGCCGGACTCGAGGATCGGCGGATAGAGCGTTTGCGCCGAGCGCAACTCGAAGTCGGTGATGCGGGCCGCAGCGTCGCCCCAGCGGAATTCGTGCGGATTGTAGTTGGGACGCGACTCGTAGCCGCTGCCCTCGCCGGAGAACGGCACAGTCTCTTCGAACGGCGCATCCGCGGCGCGCTCGCCTGTGTCGTTCGCTGGAGTCTCGCTGTCGCCGCTGCCGAACAACAGGTTGTAGTACGCGTTGACCACGTCCTTGGGCTTGCCCTGGCGCAGGACGCGGCCGCTATCGAGCAACTGGGCGAACTCGCAATGCTGCACGATCTGGTCGGCCGAGTGACTGACCAGCAGGATCGACGCGCCATCGTCCTTGAGCTGCTTCAGCCGCGCGAAGCACTTGGCCTGGAACTTGGCGTCGCCGACCGACAAGGCCTCGTCGACGATCAGCAACTGCGGGTGCACCTGCGCCTGCACCGCGAACGCCAGCCGCACGACCATGCCGCTGGAATAGCTGCGGATCGGCTGGTCGATGAACGCGCCGATGTCGGCGAACGCGAGGATGCGATCCAGGCTCGCATCCACCTCTTCCTTGCTCAAGCCGAGGATGGCCGCATTGAGGTAGACGTTCTCGCGCCCGGTGAATTCGGGATTGAAGCCGCTGCCCAGCTCCAGCAAGGCCGCGACGCGCCCCTTCACCTGGATGCTGCCCTCGGTCGGGGTCAGGGTGCCGGCGATCATCTGCAGGAATGTCGATTTTCCCGAACCATTGCGGCCGATGAGGCCGACCGTCTGGCCGCGGCGCACCTGCAGGTCGGCGCCGCGCAATGCCCAGAATTCCCGATAGTAGCGCCGCGAGCCGCCCACCAGCCCCTGCAGCAGGCGGTGCGAAGGCCGATCGTAGATGTGATAGCACTTGCCGACGCCGCGCGCATCGACCACCAGGTCGGCGTCGCTGGACATCGGGCTGTCCGCCTGTACCGCGACCGCGAGTTCAGAGGACATCGGCGAATCCCCGACGCGTCTTCTGGAAGACGAAGTAGCCGAAATAGGCGAACGCCAGTGCGCCAAGCGTATACATCCCCAATCCCGCCCAATCCGGCGCGCGTCCCCAGAACGCGACGTCGCGCGCCTCGTCGATGATGAAGGTCAAGGGATTGAGGTGGAAGACAAACTGGTACTTCGGCGGCAGCGTGCTGACCGGGACGATGGCCGAGGACAGGAACAAGGTCGCCGTGGCGATCACGCCGGTCATCTGCCCGATATCGCGCAGGAACACGCTCAGCGAGGACAGCAGCCATCCCAGGCCAAGCAATCCGACCGCCAGCGGCAGGAACACGATCGGCAGGAAGATCAGCGTCGGGTGCATTTCATGCCGCACGATCAGGTTCAGCACGACGAACACCAGCGAATTGGTGCAGGCGTGGAACAGCGCCGACAGCACCATCGTCCATGGCAGGACGTCGAGCGGAAACACGATCCGCTTGACCAGGTTCGAATTGCCGATGACCAAGGTGGGCGCGCGCGTCAGGCATTCGGCGAACAGGCCATGCACGATCAGGCCGAGGAACAGCAACATGGCGAAGTCGGCGATGTTGCCGCTGGTACCGGGCCAGCGCGATTTCAGGACATAGCCGAACGCCAAGGTATAGATGACCAGCATCATGAAGGGGCTGATCAGCGACCACAGCAGGCCGAAGCTGGCCCCACGATAGCGACCGAGCACGTCGCGCCGGGTCATCTCCATCGTCAGGCTGGGATGATGCAGCCAGGCATGGAACGGACCGGTCGGCGAAATGCGATTCGCCCGTTGCAGCACGTCGTGCATGTCAGCTCCGCAGCGCGCGATCGAGATCGGCTTGCAAATCCCCCACATCCTCGACCCCCACGCTCAACCGCACCAGCGCATCGCTGATGCCGAGCTGGGCGCGGCGTTCCACCGGCACCGAGGCATGGGTCATCACCGCAGGATGGTTGACCAGGCTCTCCACGCCGCCCAGCGATTCGGCCAGGGTGAACAGTTCGGTGCGTTCGCAGAAGCGCTTGGCCGCGGCGAAGCCGCCCTTGAGCACGATCGAGACGATGCCGCCGAAGCCGGACATCTGCCGCTGCGCCAGGGCGTGCTGCGGGTGCGAGGCCAGGCCGGGGTAGATCACCTTGTCGATCGCCGGGTGGGTGTCCAGCCACTGCGCCAGCTGCAGCGCGTTGGCGCAGTGCGCGCGCATGCGCAGCGGCAGGGTCTTGAGCCCGCGCAGCGCCAGGAAGCTGTCGAACGGGCCCTGCACGCCGCCCACCGAGTTCTGCAGGAACGCCAGCTGCTCGGCCAGTTCGGGGTTGGCGCCGACCACGGCGATGCCGCCGACCATGTCGGAGTGGCCGTTGAGGTACTTGGTGGCCGAGTGCACGACGATGTCCGCGCCCAGTTCCAGCGGGCGCTGCAGCATCGGCGAGGCGAAGGTGTTGTCCACCACCACCAGCAGGCCGTGCTGGCGCGCGATCGCCGCGATCGCGGCGATGTCGACGATCTTCAGCATCGGGTTGGTGGGCGTCTCGATCCACACCATCCTGGTCCTGGGCCCGATCGCGGCTTCGAACGCGGCCGGATCGGTCAGGTCGACGAAGCTGAACTCCAGTGCGGCGGTGCGCTTGCGCACGCGCTCGAACAGGCGGTAGCTGCCGCCGTACAGGTCGTCCATCGCCACCACGTGGCTGCCGCTGTCCAGCAGTTCCATCACCGTGGAGGTGGCGGCCATGCCCGAGGCGAAGGCGAAGCCGCGGGTGCCGCCTTCCAGCGCGGCGACGCAGCGCTCGTAGGCGAAGCGGGTCGGATTGTGGGTGCGCGAGTACTCGAAGCCCTGGTGTTCGCCGGGGCTGGACTGGGCGTAGGTGGAGGTCGCATAGATCGGCGGCATCACCGCGCCCGTGGACGGGTCCGGATGCTGGCCGCCATGGATCGCCAGGGTCGCCAGCGACAGCGCAGGGCCGTCGCCATTGGGTTTGGACGCGTTGTCCGTCATGAGGGGTTCCCGGAGAAGGGGCGTGATTCTAGCAGCGAGGTCTGAACGGCCCCATGCAGCGGGGCCGTTCGCGCGCGAGCGTCACTGCACGCGGCGGCGCAGGTAGTTGAGCAGGTCGATGCGGGTGATCAGGCCGAGGAACGCGCCCTCGTTCATGACGATGGCGACCTGGCCGCGGTCGAACACCGGCAGCAGCGCCTCGATCGGCGATTTCACGTCGAGCCGGTCGAGCTTGCTGACCATGGCCGTGGAGACCGGGTCGCGGAACCGCGCCTCGTCGCCGTAGACGTGCAACAAGACGTCGCTTTCGTCGACGATGCCGACCAGTTGGTCGCCATCCATCACCGGCAGCTGCGACACGTCGTACAGCTTCATGCGCTGGTAGGCGGTGGTCAGCAGGTCGTTGGGGCCGACCACCACGGTGTCGCGCTGGCTGTACGGGCGCAGGATCAGGTCGCGCAGGTCGCCGTGCTGCGGGCGCTCCAGGAAGCCGTTGTCCAGCATCCAGTAGTCGTTGTACATCTTCGACAGGTACTTGTTGCCGGTGTCGCAGACGAACACCAGCACCCGCTTGGGCTCGGTCTGCGCGCGGCAGTACTTGAGCGCGGCGGCCAGCAGGGTGCCGGTCGAGGAGCCGCCGAGGATGCCCTCCTTGGCCAGCAGTTCGCGCGCGGTGTGGAAACTCTCCGCGTCGCTGATCGAATAGGCTTTCTTGACCCGCGAGAAATCGGAGATGTCGGGCAGGAAGTCCTCGCCGATGCCCTCCACCAGCCAGCTGCCGGACTTCTCGCTGACCGTGCCCTGCTCGATGTATTCGGTCAGGATCGAGCCGACCGGGTCGGCCAGCACCAGTTCGGTGTGCGGCGAGGCGGCGGCGAAGGCGCGCGACAGGCCGGTCATGGTGCCGGAGCTGCCGCAGCCGAACACGATCGCGTCCAGCTTGCCGTCCATCTGCCGCAGGATCTCCGGGCCGGTGCCGAACTCGTGCGCGGCCGGGTTGTCGGGATTGCCGAACTGGTTGATGAAGTAGGCGCCCGGGGTCTCGGCGGCGATGCGCGCGGCCAGGTCCTGGTAGTACTCCGGATGGCCCTTGGCCACGTCCGAGCGGGTCAGCACCACCTCGGCGCCCATCGCCTTGAGGTTGAAGATCTTCTCCCGGCTCATCTTGTCCGGCACCACCAGGATCAGCTTGTAGCCCTTCTGCTGGGCGACCAGGGCCAGGCCGATGCCGGTGTTGCCGGCGGTGCCCTCGACCAGCACCGCGCCGGGGGACAGCTCGCCGCGGCGTTCGGCCGCCTCGATCATCGACAGGCCGATGCGGTCCTTGATCGAGCCGCCGGGATTGGCGCTTTCCAGCTTCAGGTACAGCTCGCACACGCCGGTGTCGAGCTTGCTGGCCTTGACGATGGGGGTGTCGCCGATCAGGTCGAGTACGGAAGAGTGAATGGCCATCGAGTCCGGGAGCATCGCGCCGTCGTAGCGGCTGGACCGGTGATTATCCGCGGTATGCGCCGGAATGTCAGACAAAGCGCCGCGCCGGGCAAGAAAAAAGCCGCGATCGCGGCTTGGACGGAGGAGATGACGCGGACGGTGGCAAGCCGACGAGGAGGCCGGCCACCGCCCGCGACAATTGAACTGGTCGTGGGAGGGGGATCAGTGGGGCTTTTGCTGCTCGTCGTAGAGCCGCAACAGCTTTTCCTTGGCCGCGAGCTTTTCCCGCTTCATCTGCGACAGGGTGAGATCGTCGATCGGCAGCACGCCCAATTCGGCGTCCATGCACTTCTTGTCCAGGGTCTTGTGGCGTTGATAGAGCTGCTTGAACTCGGGATCGGACTTGATCAGCGCGTCGATTTCGGTCTGCGGTTGCCCTTCGAACATAGGAATAGCCTCCTTCAGCTGGAAACAAGAACGCCCCGGCCGGAACGGCACGGGGCGTTGCCTGGGAGCGGAATCGCGCGGGCCGCCAGCCACTCCACCGCAACGCCCGGGCTTGCTGCCCCTGGAACGTCTTGCTGCGGTGCGTGCCACTGCTTCATCGGCCCGGCGTCTCCGTGGAACCAGGCGACGATGTGCCGCCTGGGAGTTCGACCCTACGCCTCCCCACCGGATCCGGCAAGAGAAGCACAGCGCGCTTTCCGCATTCAGTTGCTTGCCGCTCAGGCCCAGGGAAAAACCGCGTTAAACCGGCCTGCAGGCCGCGCAACGGCCAGCCCGGCTCAGGGCGCGATCACCACTTCGGCGGCACGCGCCTTGGTCGCCGGCGCCTTCTTGCCCACCGCCTGCAGCCGGCTCGCGGCGACGCCGCCGCCGACCAGCGCATCGCGCAGCGCGTCGGCGCGCTTCTGCGCAACGCCCGCGTCGGCATCGTAGGCCTCGATCCGCACCCGGCCCTTGGCGCCGATCTGCAGATACTGCGCCAGCGCCTTGGCCTGGCCGGCGGCATCGGCCGACAGCGCCGCCTTGCCGGCGGCGAAGGCGCCGCCGGTGACGGTGAAGACCTCCCCGCGCGGCTCGAAGCGCGACGCCGGCAACTTGGCCCCGGCGACCAGTTCGGCCTCCTCGCGGGCCAGCTTGGCCGATTTCTGCTGCGCGGCGCTGAGCTTGGCGGTCTGCTGCCCGGCGACGTTGGTCAGGGCCTGCTCGGCATCCTGCCGCGCCAGCTGTTCGGCCTCGGCCGCCTGGCGCAGGCTTTCGGCCTCCTCGGCCTGGATCTGCGCCTGCACCCGCAGCCGCTCGGCTTCCTGGCGCGCGCGCGCGGCCTCGCGCCGGCTGGCTTCGACCAGCAGGTCGCTGCGGGTCTTCTCCAACTGGTCGACCTGGCGCCGCGCCAGCGCGGCGCGCGCGGCGGTCTCGGCGATCTCGACCCGGCGCTCGGCCAGATAGCGCGCATCGTCCTGTTCCTTGCGCTTGGCCGCGGCGAACGCGGCGACCGCCTGCTGCGCCTGCAGCCGCTCGTAGGCGGCCAGGTCGGCGCTCAGCGGATCGGCCTGCAGCGCGACCAGGCGCTGGTTCAGCACCGCCAGCTCCGGATCGTCGGCGGCGAACGCGGCCAGCGGCGCGGCCAGCAACAGCAGCGCGGCCAGGCGGCCGGCCATGCCCAGGCGGCGGCTCATGGACGGCCCTCCCCGGTGTTCAGGCTGCGCTCCAGCTCGGCCACCTCGGCCTTGCGCTGCTGCAGTTGCGCGTTCGCCACCGCCTCCTCGCTGCGCGCCCGCGCCAGGTCGGCATCGGCCGCCACGCGCAGCGCCAGCTGCGGCGCGGTCTTGCGTTGGCGGCGGTCCAGCGCCGCCTGCTGGGCCTGCTCCAGGCCCTGGCGGGCGTTGGCGATCAGGTCCGGGGCGTACTGGTCGGCGTCGGCCTGGATCGCGCGCTGCACCGCCTGCTGCGCGGTCAACAGCTCCGGCGAGGCGACCTGGGCAAAGGCGGCGGGCGCGGCAAACAATGCCAATGCGCACGCCATCACGTACTGCGGGCAACGGATTTGTGCGAAGCTAGTTTTCATCAAGGGGGGCCGTAGGCGGAGACGTCGAGCACGGCCATTGTCGGAAGCCTGTGGCGCGCTTGCAACGGGCGGCCGCGGATCGTTGGGGAACCATTGCGCATGGATATCGGCTACTTCCTGAAGCTGATGACCGAAAAGAACGCCTCGGACATGTTCCTGACCACGGGAGCACCGGTCTATATCAAGATCGAAGGCAAGCTGTACCCGCTCGGCGCCACCGGCCTGCCGCCGGGCATGGTCAAGAAGATCGCCTACTCGCTGATGGACGAGGGCCAGGTGCCGCAGTTCGAGCGCGAGCTGGAGCTGAACATGGCCATCGCGCTGCAGGACGCCGGCCGCTTCCGGGTCAACGTGTTCAAGCAGCGCGGCGAGGTCGGCATGGTGATCCGCGCGATCCGCAGCAAGATTCCCAGCATCGAGGAGCTGCACCTGCCGCAGGTGCTGAAGGACGTGATCATGACCCCGCGCGGGCTGGTCCTGGTGGTCGGCTCGACCGGCTCCGGCAAGTCCACCTCGCTGGCCTCGATGATCGACCACCGCAACAGCACCACCACCGGGCACATCCTCACCATCGAGGACCCGATCGAGTACCTGCACCGGCACAAGATGTCGATCGTCAACCAGCGCGAGGTCGGCCTGGACACCCACGCCTTCCACAACGCGCTGAAGAACGCGATGCGCGAGGCGCCGGACGTGATCCTGATCGGCGAGATCCTGGACGCCACGACGATGGAGGCGGCGATCGCCTTCGCCGAGACCGGCCACCTGTGCCTGGCCACGCTGCACTCCAACAACGCCGACCAGACCATCGAGCGCATCCTCAACTTCTTCCCGGAAAGCGCGCACAAGAACGTGCTGATGAACCTGGCGCTGAACCTGCGCGCGGTGATCTCGCAGCGTCTGGTCAAGGACAAGAACGAGCGCCGCCGCCCGGCCACCGAAGTGCTGCTGAACACGCCGATGATCCGCGACCTGCTGCGCCGCGGCCAGATCCACGAGATCAAGGCGGCGATGGAGGAGTCGCTGGAGGAAGGCATGGAGACCTTCGACCAGTGCCTGTTCCGGATGGTCAAGCAGGGCCAGATCGAGCAGGAGGAAGCGCTGCGCGCGGCCGACTCGCGCGACGGCCTGGCGCTGAAGTTCCGCCTGTCCGAGGGCTCCAGCGGCGAACACGACCCCTACGCCGACTACGACACCGGCATCGGCGGCGGCGCCAGTTCGCCGCGGATCACCCACGGCTTCGGTTGAGCCGGCGCCGCGCGCCCTGTAGGAGCCGCTTCAGCCGCGACAGGCATTACCGATAAGGCCTGTCGCGGCTGAAGCCGCTCCTACAGGGGCAGATACCGACGCCGGACCTCAGCCCTGCGCGTCCGGCTGCCGCTCCGGGCGCGCCGCGTCGAACGCCGGCAGCGCCTGGCAGGCCTGCTCGATCCGCGCCAAGGTCGGATACGCCTGCATGTCCACGCCGAAACGGCGCGCGTTGAACACCTGCGGCACCAGGCAGCAATCGGCCAGCCCCGGTTGCTCGCCGTGGCAGTAGGTGCCGGTATCGGGCGATTCGGCGAGCAGCTGTTCCAGCGCATCGAAGCCCAGCGCGATCCAGTGCAGCATCCACTCCTCGCGCTCGGACTGCGGCACGCTCCAGACGTTCTCGAAGAACTGGGTCACGCGCAGGTTGTTGAGCGGATGGATGTCGCTGGCGACCAATTGCGCCAACCCGCGCACGCGCGCGCGGTCGATCGCCGCGTCGGGCAGCAGCGGCGGCTCCGGCCAGCGCTCGTCCAGGTATTCCAGGATCGCCAGCGACTGGCGGATCGGCTGGCCGTCGTGGCACAGCGTCGGCACCAGCTCCTGCGGATTGAGCCGCGCGTATTCGGGCGAATGCTGCTGGCCGCCGTCGCGCAGCAGGTGCACCGGCAACGCCTGGTAGGCCAGCCCCTTCAGGTTGAGGCCGATGCGGACGCGATAGGCGGCGCTGGAACGCCAGTAGGTGTACAGCTGCAACGCCTCTTCCACGCTCTGCCCTCTTCCGCGTTCGGACGATCACGATACCGGTGGACACCGGTGCAGCGGCACCGCCGGTCGCCTGCGCGCCGCCGCTGGCCGGGTCAGGGCGCCGGCGCCTGTTCGATGCGCTGCTCGATCGCACCGAAGATGCTTACTCCGTCACGGTCCAGCATCTCGATCCGCACCACGTCGCCGAACTTCATGAACGGCGTGCTCGGCTGGCCGTCGCGCAGCGTCTCCACCACCCGCTGCTCGGCGAAGCACGAGGCGCCACGCGTGGTGTCCTGGTTGGCGATGGTGCCCGACCCGATCACCGCGCCGGCCGCCAGCGGCCGGGTCCTGGCGGCGTGCGCGACCAGTTGCGCGAAGTCGAACTGCATGTCCTCGCCGGCTTCCGGCGCGCCGAACCAGGCGCCGTTGATGTGGGTCAGCAGCGGCAGGTGCAGCTTGTTGTCGCGCCAGGCATCGCCCAGCTCGTCCGGGGTCACGAACACCGGCGACAGCGCCGAGCGCGGCTTGGACTGCACGAAGCCGAAGCCCTTGGCCAGTTCGGCCGGAATCAGGTTGCGCAGCGACACGTCGTTGACCAGCCCGACCAACTGGATGTGCGCGGCCGCCTGCGCGGCGCTCAGCGCCATCGGCACGTCGTCGGTGACCACCACGATCTCCGCCTCCAGGTCGATGCCGTGGTCCTCGCTGACCACCTTGACCGCATCGCGCGGGCCGTAGAAGCCGGCGCTGACCGCCTGGTACATCAGCGGATCGGTGTAGAAGCTCTCCGGCACCTCGGCGCCGCGCGCGCGCCGCACCCGCTCCACGTGCGGCAGGTAGGCGCTGCCGTCGAGGAACTCGTAGGCGCGCGGCAGCGGCGCGGCCAGCGCGGCGATGTCCAGGTCGAACTGGCCGTCGGCGCTGCCGTCGTTGAGCGACTCGGACAGCGCGTTCAGGCGCGGCGCCAGATTGCTCCAGTCCTCCAGCGCGCGCTGCAGGGTCGCGGCGATGCCGGTGGCGCGCACCGCGCGGGTCAGATCGCGGGAAACGACGACCAGGGTGCCGTCGCGGCCGCCTTCCTTCAGGGAACCTAGCTTCATGTCCGTCCAGTGCTGGGGAGCTGATCGGGCGATTGTACGACCAGACCGGATATTGGTTGCAAGTGAAACGGAATCGCCGGCTGTCGGCGGGTTCGCGCCGCCTTTTGTGCAATGCGCCAATTCAGCGTAGACTGGCCAGGTCTGCATGCGGCCGTCCGTTTCCCTCAGGGACCGCCGGCGAGGCCAGGATCGTTCGATCCGCTCGCCCGCCCCGCCCGACGCCTTTCGTGGTGCCGACAAACCCGAGCGCTGTCTGCTCCGGGTTGATCCACCCTCTCGCAGCGCGGTTCACGGGAACGCTCCGAGCCTCACCTCACTTGCGTCTGCACGCCGGCACGTCCCGGCGACGGCGCGTTATCCGGAGCTTTCCTCGATGTCGTTCGAATCCCTGGGCCTGGCGCCCTTCCTGCTGCGTGCGTTGGCCGAGCAGGGCTACGAAACCCCCACCCCGATCCAGTTGCAGGCGATCCCGCTGGCGCTGGCCGGCCACGACCTGATGGCCGGCGCGCAGACCGGCACCGGCAAGACCGCCGCGTTCGGCCTGCCGCTGCTGCAACACTTGGGCACCACGCCGCAGCCGGTCGGCCCCGGTCCGCGCAAGCCGCGCGCGCTGATCCTGACCCCGACCCGCGAGCTGGCCACCCAGGTGCATGACAGCCTGCGCGGCTACAGCAAGTACCTGCGCATCCCCAGCACCACCATCTACGGCGGCGTCGGCATGGGCAACCAGCTCGACGCGCTGCGCCGCGGCGTGGACCTGCTGATCGCCTGCCCGGGCCGCCTGCTCGATCACCTCGAGCGCCGCAGCGTGGACCTGTCGGGCATCGAGATCCTGGTGCTGGACGAGGCCGACCGCATGCTCGACATGGGCTTCCTGCCCTCGATCAAGCGCATCCTGGCCAAGCTGCCCAAGCAGAACCGGCAGACCCTGCTGTTCTCGGCCACCTTCGAGGAAGGCATCAAGCAGCTGGCCCGCGAGTTCATGCACGACCCGCAGGAAATCCAGGCCACGCCGAGCAACACCGTCGCCGACACCATCACCCACCGCGTGCACCCGGTCGATGGCACCCGCAAGCGCGAGCTGCTGCTGCACCTGCTGGCCGCCGATTCGCGCATGCAGACCCTGGTGTTCGCGCGCACCAAGCACGGCGCCGACAAGCTGACCATGTTCCTGGACAAGTCCGGGCTGAAGACCGCGGCGATCCACGGCAACAAGAGCCAGGGCCAGCGCCTGCGCGCGCTGAGCGACTTCAAGGCCGGCCGCATCACGGTGCTGGTGGCGACCGACATCGCCGCGCGCGGCATCGACATCGACCAGCTGCCGAAGGTCATCAACTACGACCTGCCGATGGTCGCCGAGGACTACGTGCACCGCATCGGCCGCACCGGCCGCAACGGCTCGCAGGGCGAGGCGGTGTCGCTGGTGGCGCAGGACGAGGCCAAGCTGCTGCGTGCGATCGCGCGCATGCTCAAGCGCGACATGGACATCCGCGACGTGCCGGGCTTCGAGCCGGTCACGCCGATCCGCTGGGGCAACAACAACCCGGCCGACGAGCGTCCGGGCGGCCAGCGTCCGCCGCGCAAGAGCACCCATGCGCGCCGCCCGCACGGCGATGCGCCGCGTCCGCACGCGCATGCCGGCACCAAGCCGGCCGGCGCCCAGCCCAACGGCGGGCGTGGCCAGGGCCGCCGCCAGGCCAACGGCGGCAATCGCCAGCCCGGCGCGCGCTGAGGCCGCCAGCGCGATCCGCGCACGCGGATCGCGCGCTGCAAGCGAACAGCCGCCCTTCGGGGCGGCTTTTTTTTGCGCGCCGCATTGGCGCCACGCGACCCTCGCGTGCACGGCACGCCGTCCGGCCCGGCACCGCGCGCGGCAGTCGCTGCCGCACGCGCCATCGCGCCGGAGCGGCTGCCTAGCCCTCGATCAACGCGGCATTGCGCTCGATCTGCGCGCGATACGCGTCCAGCACCGCGGCGGTGCGCACGATGTAGGTGCGCAGGTCGTCCCAGCGCTGGTCTTCCAGCGCTTCGCGGATGCCGGGCAGGGTCTTGACCTCGTAGCCGGTCGCCAGGCCCGGCGCGTAGACCAGGTTGCGGTACCACGCGCGCCCCGGCAGCCCTTCTTCGGCCAGCAGGCTCTGGTCGATGCGCTGCAGCGAGGCGTTGAGCTTGCGCCGCGTCGCCGCATCCAGCGCGCCGCCACGGGCGGCCAGCGCCGCGTCGTAGCGCTGGCTGCTGGATTGCAGGCGGGCGATGGCCTGGTCCAGCGCGGCGAAATCGATCGGCGGCACAGGCTGCTTGGGCGGCGGCGGCTGCAGCGGACGATTCGGATTGTCGGCCGCGCGGTAGGCGCCGTCGCGCAGCAGCGCGGCCTGGGTCAGCGCGGCCTCGCGATCGCTGTCGGCCTGCTGCTTGAGTTCCTTGGCGTAGCCGGCCACCGCATCGGCGAAGTCGCCGAAGCGCTGCGGCAGCACCGGCGCGTTGGCCACGCGCAGCACGGTGCGGCCGACCGTCTGCGACAGCAGCGGCAGATAGCGGAACTCCGGATCGATGAAGCGCGCGAAGTAGTCGTAGGAGTCGTAGAGCGAGTGGTAGACGCCGTTGCCGCCGCCCTGGCCGCCATAGCCCAGGTCCAGCGTGGCCAGGCCCAGATGCTGCAGGAACGGGCTGTAGTCGCTGCCCGAGCCCAGCGCCTTGAGCGGCAGGTCCTCGCCCGCCGCGGCCTTCTTGGCGATGTCCTTCTGCGCCGGCTTGGCGCTCGGCGCCAGCGCATCCAGGCGCGCGCGGGCGCGTTGCCGCTCGAGCACGCTGACCCCGCTGTCCGGATCGCGCAGATCCGCGGCCACGCCGTTGACCAGCCGCTGCAGCGCATGGCTGCCGCCGGCGTTGAGGAAGCCGCGGCCGTTGCCGTCGGTGTTCACGTACAGCACCGCCTTGCGCCGCAACTCGTCGGCATGTTGCTCGGCCCATTCGGTGGAGCCGAGCAGCCCCGCTTCCTCGCCGTCCCAGCTGGCGTAGACCAGGGTGCGCTTGGGCCGCTGGCCCTGCCGCGCCAGTTCGCCGATCGCCTTGGCTTCGGCCAGCAACGCGGCGGTGCCGGACAGCGGATCGGCGGCGCCGAACACCCAGCCGTCGCGATGGTTGCCGCGCACCACCCACTGGTCGGGGTACTCGCTGCCGCGCAGCGTGGCGATGACGTTGTACAGGGTCTTGCGCCCGCTCCAGTCGGCATCGACCTTCAGGTGCACCTGCGCGGCGCCGTCGCCGCCGAGGCGGTAGGTGATCGGCAACGCGCCGCGCCAGTCCTCCGGCGCCACCGGGCCGCGCAGCGCCGCCAGCAGCGGTTGCGCGTCGCCCCAGCTGATCGGCAGGGTCGGGATCTTCAGCACGCTGAGCGCCTGCGCGAGCGGCAGGCGCTTGGCGCCGGCGGTCGCGCCCACGCCGGGGGTCAGCGGATCGCCGGGATAGATCGCGAAGTTGGCGACCGAGCCGCGCTGCACGCTCCACTGGTTGCGCGCCGGACCGTCCGGATACGGCAGGTCCTGGAAATAGCCGTCGTCGCGCGGATCGGAGTAGATGATCGCGCCGATCGCACCGTGCTCCTGCGCCAGGCGCGGCTTGAGCCCGCGCCAGCCCTTGCCGTAGCGGGCGATGACGATCTTGCCGCGCACGTCCACGCCGTTGCGCGCCAGCGCCTCGTAGTCCTCGGCGATGCCGTAGTTGACGTAGACCAGGTCGGCGGTGACGTCGCCGTTGCCGCCGTAGATCACGTACGGCGGCAACACGTCCTGGGTCTGCGTGGAGGTGCTGTCGCCGGGCAGCGGCGGTTCCTTCAGCCGCGCCACGTACGGCTGCGCGCCGAGCAGTTGCAGTTCCGCGCTCTTCGGCGACGGCCACAGCACCTCGTACTGCTCGATCCGCGCGTCCCAGCCGTAGCTGCGCAACCGCGCCTGCAGGTCGCGGGCGTTCTCCAGGTTGTGCGGGGCGCCGACCTGGTTGGGACGCGAGGACCACTGCTTGAGCCAGCCGCGGTAGTCCGCGTCCTGCAGCCCGGCATCGAAGCGCGCCTCCAGCGCGCGTTGCGCCTCGGCGGCCGCGGCGTCGTAGCCGGGCAGCGGCGCCGGCTGCGCGAACGCGGAGGAAACGGCGAGGACCAGGACCAGCCCGGCACTGCGGCGGCGGTGCGACATGAAGACACTCCTTGAACGTGGCATGGGCGAACTCAGAAACGGTAATCGAAACCGACGGTGAAATAGCGGCCGCGCAGGTCGTACTGGGTGAAGTCGTAGGGGGCGCGGATGCCGGGGAAGGAGGCGTCGTACGGCGGCTTTTCGTCGGCCAGGTTCTCGATCTTGGCGTAGAGGGTGAGCCTGTCGATGCCGCGGTAGCCCAGGTACAGATCGAACTGGTCGTAGTGGTCGACCCGCGACTGCACCGCGCTGGCCGCCGCGCTGGCCTTCTGCGCGTAGCCGCCGCTGTAGTACCAGGTCAGCGCCGCGCTGACATCGCCCAGGCTCCAGTCCAGCGTGGTGGTCGCCTTGTTGCGCGGCAGCGACGGGCCGAGGTTGCTGCCGGCGTAGTCTTCCAGCGGACCGCCGACCACGGTCGGCCGCCGGTAGTCGCGCACATGGGTGTAGGCGCTGCTCAGGCCGAATTCGCCGAGCGCGGCGCTGCGCCAGCGCTGGCGCAGTTCCACGTCGATGCCCGAGGTGCTCAGCTCGCTCAGGTTCTGGTAGCGGTTGTAGACCGCGACCAGCTTGCCGCGCGCGTCGCGGACCACATCGGCCGGAGCGTTGTTCTGCACCAGGGTGGCGACGTTGCCGGTGCCGATCAGGTGCTCCAGTTCGATCTTGTACCAGTCCACGCTGAGGCTGGTGTCGGCCCACGGCGACAGCACCACGCCGAGGTTGTAGCTGCGCGTGCGCTCCGGATCCAGGTCGGTGTTGCCGACGGTGAAGAAGGTCGGATTCTGCCGCGAGCCGGGCACGTCCGGATCGTACGGGTCCACCACCGAACCGTAGGAGATGTTGGTGCTGGCCGCGTTCTCCGACAGCGACGGCGCGCGGAAGCCGCGCGAGGCCGCCGCGCGCACCAGCAGCGCATCCAGCGGCTGCCAGCGCAGGCTGAGCTTGGGCGAGAACGCATCGCCGAAATCGCTGTAGTGGTCGCCGCGCCCGGCCAGTTGCAGTTCCAGCGATGGCAGCAGCGGCACGTTGACCTCGGCGTACAGCGCCGACACCTCGCGTTTGCCATCGACCTCGGCGATCGCCGGGCGGATCTGCAGGCCGGCGTCGATCTGCCACGGGTTGCGCGACACCAGTTCCTCCTGCCGCCACTCGGCGCCGGCGGCGAAGCCGACGCTGCCGGCCGGCAACGCGAACAGGGTGCCGGACAGCTTGGCATCGACGCCGCGCAGGCTGGACCGCGCCGGCCGCAAGGTGCTGAGGTTGATCGCATCGATCACCGATTGCGGCGTGGCCGCCGGATCGAGCAGGTTGTAGCTGCCGTCGGCCAGCGCCTGGGCCAGGGTCCAGCGATTGGCGAAGCCGCCGGACACGGTCTCGTGCTCGCTGCTGCGCGCGGCGAACGCGGCCGCCTCCCAATCCCAGCGCGCGAGCGAACCGCGCACGCCGCCGAGGAAGCGGTAGGACTGCGAGCGGTTGGTCTTGATCGACTCGCCGAGGTCGAAGAACGTGTATTCGATCGGCACCGCCACGCCGTAGGGGTTGTACGGGCTGGAGGCCGGCAGCAGGTTGGAGACCGGCTCGGCCAGCCCGGTGTTCGCGTTCAGGGCGAAGCGCCCGCCTTCCAAGGTGAAGTACGGGCTGGAGCCGAAGATCGACACGCCCTTGACCTCGCTGTAGAGCGCCTCGCCGAACGCCTCGAGCGTGTCGCCGAGCCGGAACGTGGCGTTGGTGTAGGCCTGGTAGCGCTTGGTCGAGGGAATCAGCGTGGTGTACGGCGCCTGGTTGAACGCGCAGGTGTCGCCGGCCAGTCCGTCGATCGGCGCGCTGGCGGTCAGCACCGTGCCGTCCGGGCACTGGCCCTGGGCGTCGAGCATCGGCACCGAACGCCCGCCGACCAGATAGCGCGCGCCCTTGGCCGACCAGCCGTTCCAGCGGCCGCCCGGCGAATCGGTGTAGATGCCCGAGCGGGTCAGCGCGCGCTGGTCCTGGTCCAGCCGGTCGCGGTTGTAGGCGTCGACGCTGAACAGGATGTTGTAGCCGTCGCGGTCCAGATCGCCGATGCCGCCGATGAACTTGGCGCGCTGCGTATCCAGCCCGCCCTGGTCCGAGGTGCCGCCGCTGAGGCCGAGCTCGGCGCCCTGGAAATCCTGGCGGGTGATGATGTTGACCACCCCGGCGACCGCATCCGAGCCGTAGACCGCGGACGCGCCGTCCTTCAGCACTTCGATGCGCTCCACCGCCACCAGCGGCAAGGCGTTGAGGTTGACGAAGGTGTCGCCCAGGCCGTTGGCCGGGAAACCGTAGTTGGCCAGGCGCCGGCCATTGAGCAGCACCAGCGTGTTCTTCTGCGACAGGCCGCGCAGGCCGATGCCGGCCGAGCCGGAGGCCCAGCCGTTGTTGGTGGTCTCGTTGCTGGCGTTGCCGGTGTTGGCGGAGATCGAGCGCAGCGCGTCGGCGACGGTGAGCTTGCCGGACCGCTCCAGTTGCTGGCGGTCGATCACCTGCACCGGGTTGGGCCCTTCGCTGTCGCTGCGCTTGATGTTGGAGCCGGTCACGCTGACCGTCGCCAGGGTCTTTCCGGTGGCGTCGTCGGTGCGGGACTGGGCAGCGGCGACGGGGGCGAGCAGGACGCTCGCAAGGCTCATGGCGAGCAGGTGGGGCATGTGCGGCTTCACATGGACGTCCGTGGGTGGGGCGCACCAGTGGGCCATCGCCGCCGGCTTAACGAAAATTACATAACTGCATACGAATATGTCTTCGTGTGACATGCATCGACACCATGCGGCAATATCGGCGCGGCGATGGCCCGGCCGGCCTGGCTTTACAATGCCGCGCATGGATATCTTCAAAGTCTTCACCCTCGAAGCGGCGCACCGCCTGCCCAACGTCCCGCCCGGGCACAAGTGCGCGCGGCTGCATGGGCATTCGTTCCGGGTCGAACTGCACGTCAGCGGCGAGCCCGGCGCGCAGACCGGCTGGGTCATGGACTTCGGCGACATCAAGGCCGCGTTCGGGCCGATCTACGAGCAGCTCGACCACCACTACCTCAACGACATCGAGGGGCTGGAGAACCCGACCAGCGAACGCCTGGCGGTGTGGATCTGGGAGCGGCTCAAGCCGGCATTGCCGCTGCTGAGCGAGATCGTGGTGCACGAGACCTGCACGTCCGGCTGCCGGTATCGCGGTCCGGGCGCTTGAGGCGGGGATTCGGGAGTGGGGATTGGGGATTCGCAACGGCGGCTTGGCGGGTCCTGGCGAATTTCGAGTGACCAACCCCGTTTGCGCGGCGCCGCGGTGAGCGCAATCGGCGCCTGCAGGGCGTGACACCAGGCCGTATCGGAGCCCGGAAACCCGGCTCCAACCCATTGATCCGAAAGCCAGTTTGAACGAAACCTGAGCGGCTTCAGAAAATTTTGTTGCATTGCAGCAGAATGCGCGTATGTTGCACTGCAACAGCAAATCGGCATTCTCCTGGAGTTGCATGATGTCCGCTCAATTCAACGATCAGTTCAGCAGCTACACCCAGCAGTTCGCCGCCGCCGCCTCGCGCGCCAACCGCCTGGCGCTGGAAAGCGCCGAGAGCGTGTTCGGCGTGCAGCTGAAGACCTTCGAGAAGAACGTGACTGCGACCACCGGCTTCCTCGGCGAGCTCACCGAAGCGCGCGACCTCGGCAGCGTGCAGTCGCTGTGGCCGAAGGGTCTGCAGGTCGCCCGCGACAATTTCGAGCGTCTGGCCACGGCCAACCAGGAAGTGTTCGGCCTGGGCCTGAAGACCTCCGAAGCCATCGGCCAGCTCGCCAAGAGCCAGTTCGAGGCGGCCACCGACCAGGCCGCTCCGAAAGCCAAGACCAAATAAGCAAGACCAGACAAGTCCGCTGCGGCGCAGCCGCACGACTGACCAGTGGTACGCGCGGGTCCCTCCCCCCGTGCAGCCAAGACCCGGTAGATCCCTCCCTCTACCGGGTCTTTTTTATGGCCGGGATTTGGGATTTGGGATTCGGGATTCGGGATGGCTGGCCTGCGGCTGGCGACGTGCGGGCGGGATTCGGGAGTTTCGCAAGCGTCAGGCATTCCTGCGCTTCTTGCGCGGGCCTTGGACCGACGTTTTCGCAGCGTGGGGCGGGGCCGAAACCCCTCCTGCAAGCAAGAAGCCCTCCCTCGCGAGAGCCGCCGCTGTTGATTCGTGCGCGCGCTTCTGGCCAGGCGCCGAATCAGTCCTGCGCCGTCTGCGCGCCCTGCCACGGAGACAGCGACGCCGCCAGCGCAGCCGGATCCGGCTGCGGCCGGTACGGCAGGCGTCCCCAGCACGGCATCGGCAACCGCTCCCGCAGCATCTGCATGTTGGCGTCGATGCGCTGCATCTGCGGATCGATCTCGTTGCCGATCCAGCCGATGCAGCGCAGGCCGTCGGCGGCGATCGCCGCGGCGCTGAGCCGGGCGTGGTTGAGGCAGCCCAGGCGCAGGCCGACCACCAGCAGCACAGGCAGCGCCAGCGCGCGCGCCAGGTCGGCCTGGTCCAGCGTCGCCGACAGCGGCGCCGCCCAGCCGCCCACGCCTTCCACCACCACCACATCGGCTTGCGCGCGCAGCCGCGCGAAGGCCGCGGCGATCGGCGCCAGTTCCAGGCGCACCCCGGCGTCGGCCGCGGCCAGTTCCGGCGCCAGCGGCAACGGCAAGGCATAGGGATTGAGGTCGGCGTAGTCCGGCCGCGGCATGCTCGCCGCCTGCAGCGCCAGCGCGTCCTCGTTGCGCCAGCCGTCGGCGCTGCGCTCGCAGCCGCTGGCGACCGGCTTCATGCCCACCGCCGCCTGCCCGCGCGCGCGCAGCGCATGCAGCAGCGCGGTGCTGGCGACGGTCTTGCCGATGCCGGTATCGGTGCCGGTGACGTAGAAGGCGGGGAAGCTCATCGCTGCACGAACCTGGAGGCCGCCGCATGCGGCGCGGTCGCGCAGGATAGCCGGCGCCGCGCGCCGCGTCAGCGCCCGCCGCGGCCCATCGCGACGACTGCGTTGGCGCACAGGCCGCCATCGGCCGCTGCTAGACTCGCGCGATGTTCGCTTCCTCTTCGCTCACCGGCAGCAAGCCGGAACAGTACGCCCAGCTGCTCGCCCAGGCCCGCGCCCTGGTCAGCGGCGAGCCCGACCGCATCGCCAATGCCGCCAACCTGGCGGCGCTGGTGTACCACGCGCTGCCGCGGCTGAACTGGGTCGGCTTCTACCTGTACGACGGCAAGGAACTGGTGGTCGGGCCGTTCCAGGGCCTGCCCGCGTGCGTGCGCATCCCCCTGCACAAGGGCGTGTGCGGCGCCGCCGCCAGCAGCGGCCAGACCCAGCGCATCGACGATGTCGAGGCCTTTCCCGGGCATATCGCCTGCGATGCGGCGTCGCGCTCGGAACTGGTGGTGCCGCTGCTGCGCGACGGCGACCTGATCGGCGTGTTCGACCTGGACAGCCCGGACCTGGCGCGCTTCGACGCCGACGACCAGCACGGCCTGGAAGCGATCGCCCAGGTCTTCGTCGACGCGCTGCGATGAGTACCGAAAAGCTGCGCAACATCGGCCCCAAGAGCGCGGCCTGGCTGCGTCAGGTCGGCCTGCGCACGCAGCAGGACCTGGTCGCCGCCGGTGCGGTGGGCGCGTTCCTGAAGGTCAAGCGCGCCGGCTTCAAGCCCAGCCTCAACCTGCTGTATTCGCTGGAAGGCGCGCTGACCGGCTGCCACTGGCAGGAACTGCCCGAGGCGCGGCGCACGCAGCTGCTCGGCGAGCTGGAAACCGCGGCGGCGCAGCTGCCGGCGCAGCGCGGCCTGCCGGTGGCCGGACCGGTGGCGACCACCCACTTCGACCGCGACGGCGACCGCAGCGACACGCCCTATGCGGACTACGCGCACGACGCGTCCGGCGGACACGCCTACGACGCCGAGCACGACCTCGAACGCGACCACGATGGCCACGCCGGCGAGCGCGACGCCGACTGATCCGCGCGCAGCGGCGGCGATCGCGTACAATCGCGCCGCTTCAAGGTGACCTGCCGGCCCCGGCCTGCAGGTTGAAACGGGAAGCCGGTGCGTCTTGCGACAAGGCCGGCGCTGCCCCCGCAACGGTAAGCGATCCGCGCTGACGACTTGCGCCACTGTGCCTGGCATGGGAAGGCGTCGCAGCCGGGAGTTCCGACTCCCAGATCGCCAGCCCGGAGACCGGCCTTGCAGTCCACTGGTTGCGATGCGGAGGGCGTCGCGGCGTGCCGCGCCGCGTCTGGCGCCGTCCGCTTGCACCTTCCGTTCGCGACTCCCTTGCCGTCACAGCGCGCCGCGGCGCGCCGGAGTTGCCCCATGTCGTCCCGCCTGCTTTCGGTCGCGATCGCGTCCGCCCTGTCCCTGCCCTCGCTGGCGCTCGCCGCCGATGCCGCCACCGACCTGGACCAGGTCCTGGTCACCGCCACCCGCACCCAGATCTCGGTCGAGGACAGCGTGGTCCCGGCGCAGGTGATCGACCGCGCCGAGATCGAACGCAGCCAGGCCACGTCGCTGGCGCAGCTGCTGCAGGGCCGCGCCGGCATCGGCGTCTCCAACCAGGGCGGGCTGGGCAAGCTGACCACGCTGAGCCTGCGCGGCAGCGAATCGGACCACGTGCTGGTGCTGGTGGACGGCGTGCGCATCGGCTCGGCCAGCGCCGGCCTGGCCGCGTTCCAGGACCTGCCGCTGAGCCAGATCGAGCGCATCGAGATCGTGCGCGGCCCGCGCTCGAGCCTGTATGGCTCCGATGCGATCGGCGGCGTGATCCAGATCTTCACCCGCCGCGGCGGCCAGGGCCTGCAGCAGAACCTGAGCCTGGGCGCCGGCAGCAACGGCCTGCGCGAGGCCAGCGCCGGCTTCAGCAACCGCGGCGAGCGCGGCTGGCTGTCGGTGCAGGGCGGCTACCAGAAGACCGACGGCATCAACGCCTGCAACGGCTCGGCCACCCTGTTCGCCGGCTGCTACGTCGACGAGCCGGACCGCGACGGCTACCGCAACACCTCGCTCAGCGCGCGCGGCGGCTATGCGCTGAGCGACACCCTGCGCATCGAAGGCCAGGCGCTGAACATCGACAGCCGCAACGAGTACGACGGCGATCCGCTGTTCGCCGGCAACGAGGCCGACAACACCCAGCAGGTGTTCGGCGGCAAGCTCGACTGGACCCCGTCCGAGCGCGTGCACCTGGCCGCGCAGGTCGGGCGCAACACCGACCAGGCCGACAGCTACTACCACGCCGCCGGCAGCAGCACCCGCAGCTTCGTCAGCACCTTCGACAGCCGCCGCGACAGCGCCTCGCTGCAGGGCGATTTCGGTTTGGCCGAAGGCCAGCTGCTCAGCGCCGGCGCCGACTGGCAGCGCGAGGAAGTCACCGGCACCACCGCCTACGACGTGGACCAGCGCGACAACACCGGCGTGTTCGCCGAATACCAGGGCCGCTTCGGCGCGCAGCAAGTGCAGGCCAGCGTGCGCAGCGACGACAACGAGCAGTTCGGCCAGCACACCACCGGCAGCCTCGGCTGGGGCCTGGCGCTGGACGGCGGCTTCAAGCTCACCGCCAGCATCGGCACCGGCTTCAAGGCGCCGACCTTCAACGACCTGTACTACCCGTTCTCCGGCAATCCGCAGCTGAAGCCGGAGAAGTCCAAGAGCGGCAACCTGGGCGTGGCGCAGTACGCCGACACCTGGAACTGGACGTTGAACGTGTACGAGAACCGCGTCGACGACCTGATCTCCTACGACGCCGCGACCTTCCTGCCGGTCAACGTGGACGAAGCGCGGATCCGCGGCGCCGAGCTGACCGGCTACGCCGCGCTGGCCGGCTGGGAACTGTCGGCGCAGCTCAGCCACACCGATCCGCGCAACCGCAGCGACGGCGCCAACCGCGACAACTGGCTGGCGCGGCGCGCGCAGAACACCGCGCGGCTGGACGTGGACCGCGGCTTCGGCCCGGTCAAGCTCGGCGTGACCGCGTTCGGCAGCGGCCACCGCTACGACGACGCGGCCAACAGCGTGCGCCTGGCCGGCTACGGCACGCTGGACCTGCGCGTGGAATACGCGTTCACGGCGGACTGGACGCTGCAGGCCAAGGCCAGCAACGTGTTCGATCGCGACTACCAGACCATCAACTGGTACAACCAGCCGGGCCGCGAGTACGCGCTGACCCTGCGCTACGCGCCGGCGGCGCGCTGAGTCTCTGCAGCGGGCTGCGCCGGACGGCGTCGCCCGCTGCACATGCATTCATCGCAGGCATGCGCGCGCGACGCGACGTGTCTCGCCCAGCGCGGGTTCGGCGATCGGACGCCATCGGCGTCGCTGGCAACATCCGTCGCGCCTGACGCCGCGCCACGGGCTTCGCCGTGCGTCGCGCGGCATGGCCCAGGCACAACCTTCAGGGCATGGGGGACGACGCCCGCGCTTCCTCGATGAGCCAGTCCGCCAGCCTCTGGATTGGCGCATCGTTCAACCGGATCGGTTCCGGCAGCACAAGACAGAAGGTCTTGGAGATCGAAGTGCCGTCGGGCCATGGCGCAACGAGCCGCCCGGCGGCCAGCTCGGCCGCGACATAGAGGCGCGGTACCAGCGCGACACCGAGACCGGCCAGCGCCGCCTCGATCGACATCGCGTGGAGATCGTAGCGGGCGCCGATCGCCGGATGCGTCAGCCCAATTCCGGCTTCCTGCGCATAGCGTTGCCAGGCGTCCGGGTTCTGGCGGCGATGCAGGCGTGGCAACGCGTCAAGCGCCGTCGCAACGTCTTTCCCGGCGAGCAGCGCCGGATGGCAGACCGGCACCAGCACCTCCTGCCACAACCGATGCGTGCGCATCCCCGTCCAGGCCGGATGCTCGAAATGGATGGCCGCATCGAAACCGCTGCCGGCCAGGACGAAAGGTTGCATGCGCTCGGCCAGATGCACGGTGATGTTCGGGTAGCGTGTCTGGAAGTGTTTCAGGCGGGGAATGAGCCAGCGTGTGGCGAAGGTCGGGAGCACGGCGATGTCGAGACTGGCCCCGTCGCTGCGCTGGCCCATCAGGTACTGGCTGTCGCGTTCCAGCCGGTCGAGCGTCTCGCGCACCTGTGCCGCATAACGCTCGCCGTTCGGCAAGAGCCTGACCCGGTTGCCGATCCGGGCGAACAAGGTGACGCCCAGAAAATCTTCCAGCCGGCCGATCTGGCGGCTGATCGCTCCTTCGGTCAAGGCAAGTTCCTCGGCCGCACGCGCGAAGCTGGCATGCCGGGCAGCCGCCTCGAATGCCATGAGCGCGGAGTGGCTGGGAATCTTGCGGCGCATGTACGGCTCCAAGGCGGTGATACGGCATTCGACCCGTCCACCATGACATCGAGTCACTGAAGAGTGATCGAATATCGATATTCGCGCTGAAACCGCCGGCCTACCATGAGCGGACATCAACGAAAGGCAAGGCCGACGCAATGATCTACACGGTGGAATGCAGCTTCGCCGATCCCGCCAGCGAAGCGGAATGGAACGACTTCTACAGCCTGGACAAGCTGCCGGCGCTCATCTCGGTGGAGGGCTTCCACAGTTCACAACGCTTCAAGGCCTTGCGCCGCGGCTACCCCACCTATCTGGCAGTGCACGCGATCGATGGCCTGCACATCCTGACCGGCGAGGACTATCGCCGGAAGGGCGGTGGCAACTTCGCACGCTGGCAGCGGCACATCGGCGACTGGCACCGCAACCTCTACGCCGGCCTCGATCGGGCTCCCGCCGTGGGCAGCCACGAAGTGCTGTTGTCGAGTGCCACCGGCCCCGAGCCGCTGATCGGGCTGGGACTGAATCCATGCGCCATGCGTGCGGTGGAACTGGAGAAATGTCCGGAACGCCGCTGGCTGGCGACACTCGACCGCAGCCACTTGCCCGCGATAGATCGGTTGCCGGCGGACATCCACGTCTATGCCCCGATGACGGCGCAGTTGACGGCGGCACGCGGCAACGCCTGCGCCACGGCAGGCTAGGATCACGATGCCGAACGTCACCCTCTTCATTCCGGCGCACGCGATGCCGTCGGACACAGCGCTCGCGAACCTGACCGGCCACTGCACCGACCTCTGCACGGGCCTGCTTCTCGCCGCTGCGGAGAACATGCATGTCATCTACGTCCCGGTCCTGCATGGTCGCGGCCACCCCATCTTCGCGGACGTCCGCTACCGGCTCGCCGCGACGCGCACCCCAACGGTCATGGCGCAGTTCATGGAAGGGCTCGATGACGCCATCCGGCGAGCGACCGGCTGCCAGGCCCGCATCCGTTGTTTCGGCTACGCGGCGCAGTGCATTCACGCCCGCAACTGATTGGCGCCCCGGAGAAACGCGATGACGACAGCACTGTTCCCGAGCCAGCGGATCGGCGATTTCACGATCACCGCCATCAGCGACGGCTATCTCAGCGTCGGCCTGGACGCGCTCATGAACGTGGAGCCGGCCGACGCCCTGCAGATGCAGAACGATGGGCGGGCGGAAGACGCTTCCGCAGTCCATATCAACTGTTACGTGGTGCGTGGTCGCGGCCGCACGATCCTGATCGATGCCGGTGCCGGCGGCTTCAAGCAATGGGGCGGTCGGCTGCTGCGCAACCTGTCGCTGGCAGGCCTGCGCCCCGCACAGATCGATGCGGTCCTGCTGACCCATGCCCATCCCGATCATGTCGGGGGACTGATCGGCGCATCGGGAGACGTCGCCTTCCCGAATGCCGAACTTGTCGTGCACCGTCGGGAGATCGCGTTCTGGCAGGACGACGGCAACATGGGCCGCGCTGCCGCGCGCGCCCGCGGCAATTTCCTGCTCGCGCGCCAGGTGTTCGACGGCTATCGCGACAGGCTGCGCATCTTCGATGCAGGCGAGGTGTTTCCTGGCATCGCCGCCCTGTCGCTGCCAGGGCACACAGCCGGGCACACGGGCTATCGTCTCGACGCCGGCGATCGCAGCCTGCTGGTCTGGGGCGACATCGTGCATTTCCCGCAGATCCAGGTGCCGCACCCGGAGGTATCGATCGTCTTCGACCATGATCCGGTGCTTGCAGTCGCGACGCGGTCGCGGCTGTTGGATCTGGTCAGCACGGAGCGGCTCCTGATCGCCGGCATGCACTTCGGCGAACTCGGCTTCGCACGCATCGAACGAACCAACGCGGCCTACGCTGTGACCTATGAGGCATGAGAGCGGCGTCTTCTCCGTCTGCGGATCAGGAGGTCGCGGCAGATCCGTGATGACTGAGGCGACGACCGCCGGGTCGGCGCCGGCCAACGCGGCCACGCCGCTGCGGTTACGTTGCAGGCGGCGAAACGGACCCCTGAGCGCGATTGGCAGCCCGCCTCACCCCAGCGCCAGCAACTCGCGCATGTCGTCCATCAGCAGCACCACGTCGGCCGTGGCCAGGTCCAGGTCGCGCGGATAGCCGTAGCGCACCAAGGCCGCCGGCATGCCGGCGGCGTGCGCGGCCTGCAGGTCGGTGCCGGAATCGCCGACCATCAGGCAACGCGCCGGCGGCTGCGCGAAACGCTGCGCCAGGTGCAGCAGCGGCAACGGGCTGGGCTTGCGCTCGGGCAGGCTGTCGCCGCCGAGCAGCGCGGCGAACGCGTCGGCCACGCCGAGATGGCGCAGCAGCGGCAACACGAACGCCGACGGCTTGTTGGTGCACAGCGCCAGGGTCACGCCACGCGCGTGCAGCTGCGCCAGCGCCTCGGCCACGCCCGGGTACAGGCGCGGGCTGCGCAGCAGGCATTCGGCGTAGTGGCGCATGAAGGTCGGCATCACCGCGTCGATCGGGGTGGCGTCGTGCGCATGCCGCCACCCGGTCTCGACCAGCTTGCGCACGCCCTCGCCGATCCAGCCGAGCACGGTGGCCTCGGGCACGCGCGCCAGGCCGAAGTCGGCCAGGGTGCGATTGAGCGCTTCGGCGATATCGGCGCCGCTGTCCACCAGCGTGCCATCCAGGTCGAACACCACCACGGCATACGGAAACGTCATCTCGTTCCTACGTGCGAAGACCGGCGTGCATTGTAGGCGCCGCGTCAGTCGCGATCCCAGTACGGCACCTCGCCGAAGCGCGCGACCAGGAAATCCAGGAACACGCGCACGATCGCCGGTTGCTGCCGGCGCGACGCATACACGCCGAAGATGTCCATGCTGTCGAGCTCGTGGTCGGGCAGGACTCGTTGCAGTTCGCCGCTGCGCAGCAGCGCCGCGGCCTGGTAGGTGGGCAGCATCGCGATGCCGGCGCCGATCCGCACCGCCTCCAGCAGCACGGTGGCTTCGTTGGCGGTGAAATTGCCGCTCACCGGCACCGAGACCCGTTCGCCGCGGTGGCGCAGCGGCCACGCGTGCTTGCCCACGTAGTGATGGCCCAGGCAGTTGTGCGCGGCCAGGTCGGCGGCGGTCCGCGGCGCGCCGTGCCGCTGCAGGTAGGCGGGCGCGGCGCACAGCACCGAGCGGCACACGCTCAGCCGCCGCGCGATCAACCCCGGATCCACGCGATGGGAAATGCGCACCGCCAGGTCGATGCGCTCCTCGACCAGGTTGACCGTGCGGTCGGCCAGCAGCATGTCCACCCGCGCCTGCGGATGGCGGGCGACGAACTCGGCCGCGGCCGCGGCCAGATGCGCCTGGCCGAACGAGGCCGAGGCGGTAACGCGCAGCTGTCCGTGCGGCTCCGGGTCGTCGCTGGCCAGTTCCTCGCGCAGCGACGCGCCGATCGCCAGCATCGGCCGGAACCGCGCCAGCGCGGTCTCGCCGGCGCCGGTCAGGGTCACCCGCCGCGTGGTCCGGTGCAGCAGGCGCGCGCCCAGCCAGCGCTCCAGCTCGGCCAGGTGGCGCGACACCATCGCCCGCGACAGGTCCAGCGCCTCGGCGGCCGCGGTGAGGCTGCCGCGCTCGGCGACCTCGACGAACACGGCGATCGCGGTCAGACGGTCCATTTGCCTGTTCCATGCAACAAATAATCGACTTATACGCGGTTTATCGCGCTAATGGCCAGGACTAGGCTGTGCCCATCCCATCCATCCCTGGAGCACCCCGATGAACATCGCCCTGATCGGCGCCACCGGCAATATCGGCCGCCACATCGCCCACGAAGCCCTGCGCCGCGGCCATGCGGTCACCGCCCTGGTCCGCCGCACGCAGCCGCTGCCGCCGGAACTGGACGGCGCCAAGATCGTGGTCGCCACGCTGGACGACGCCGCCGCGCTCGCCGCCGCGGTCCGTGGCCACGACGTGCTGGCCAGCGCCTACGGCCCCAGTGCCGCGGCCGCCGACACGATCCCGGCCGTGGCCCAGACCCTGATCGACGTCGCCCGCGACGCCGGCGTGCAGCGCCTGCTGGTGGTCGGCGGCGCCGGCAGCCTGGAAGTGGCGCCGGGCGTGCAGCTGGTGGACACGCCGAACTTCCCCGACGCCTACAAGCCCTACGCGCTGGCGCACCGCGCCTCCCTGCAGCACTTGCAGGCCGCCGCCGACCTGGACTGGACCTTCTTCGCACCGGCCGCCGAGATCGGCCCCGGCGCGGCGCGCGGCGGCGCGCGCACCCAGGCCACCGCACTGCTCAGCGATGCGCAGGGCCACAGCGCGATCAGCTACGCCGACTACGCCAGCGCGTTCGTCGACGAGATCGAGCGCCCGCAGTACCTGCGCCAGATCGCCACCGCCGCGTACTGAGTCGCAACCCCGGGCGCGCTGCGGCGGGTCTGCCATGGCCGCCCACGCAGCCGCCCGACCGCGCCGCGGCCGCACACGGTCGCGGCCCGATTGCCGCACGCCATGCCGATGCAGGGCGTCGCCTTCCACGATGGAGTTCCGCATGCCTTCCTTTGCGTTGTCGCGCCTCGGCGCGGCGCTGATCCTTGCCCTCGGCATCACCGGCGCCGGCGCGGCGCATGCCACCACCGGCGCCCCGGCCCAGGCCGCCCCGGCCGGCACCGCGACGCCGCCGGCGGCCGCGCCGCTGCAGGTGCAGGTCTACCATCCGGACGCGAACGCGATCTTCGGCGTCGCCTCGGTGCTGGTCAGCGGCGCCAGGGACGCGGTGCTGGTCGATGCGCAGTTCTCCGCTGCCGATGCGCGCGCACTGGTCGCGCGGATCCGCGCCTCCGGCAAGCGCCTGACCACGATCTACATCAGCCACGGCGATCCGGACTACTACTTCGGCCTGGACGTGCTCACCCAGGCGTTTCCGCAGGCCAAGGTGCTGGCCAGCCCCGCGACCGTGGCGCATATCCGCCAGACCCAGGCGCAGAAGCTGCAGGTGTGGGCGCCCAAGCTCGGCGCCGAGGCGCCGCAGCGCATCGTGCTGCCGCAGCCGCTGCGCGGCGACCGCCTGCTGCTGGAAGGCCGCGAACTGCAGATCGTCGGCCTGGACGGCGCGAGCCCGGATCGCACCTTCGTGTGGATTCCCTCGGTCAGCACCGTCCTCGGCGGGATCCCGGTCGTGGCCGGCGAACACGTGTGGATGGCCGACACGCAGACCCCGGCATCGCATGCGCAATGGCTGGCCACGCTGCAACGGATCCAGGCACTGCAGCCGCAGCGGGTGATTCCCGGCCACTTCGCGCCCGGCGCGGCGCAGGACCTGGCCGCGGTGCGCTTCACCGCCGACTACATCCGCGCCTTCGACCAAGAAACCGCCAGGGCGAAGGACGCGGCCGCGCTGGTCGCGGCGATGCAGCGGCGCTATCCGCAGCTGGGCGGCGTGGAGGCGCTGCAGCTCAGCGCGAAGGTGGCCAAGGGCGAGATGCGCTGGCCCTGAGCCGGCGCAATGCGCTGGCGCCGAGCAGGCAGGCGCAATGCGCCGGCGCCAAACCGGCGATCGGCGCGCGGCGGCGGACACCGGCGCCCGTGCCGCTGCGCGGCTCAGCGGAACAGCCGCCCCTGCGTCTGCACCGGCTCGGGTTCGTGGAAGCCGGCCAGGCCGACGCCGACCAGGCGGTAACGCGTGGACGCGGGCAGGTCGACGCGCTGGCGCAAGGCCAGCGCGATATCGGTCAACGCCTGCAGCGAATCCGGCGGCTGCTCGGGGGTGAAGCTGCGGGTCAGGATGCGGAACTGCGCGGTCTTCAGCTTCAGCACCACGGTGCGCGCGACGCGCTCGGTGCGGCGGGTGGCGTTCCAGGTCTTTTCCGCCAGCAGCCGGATCGCCGGCTCCAGCGCGTCCAGCGCCAGGTCTTCGGCGAAGGTGTCCTCGGAAGAAATCGACTGCACCTGCTGGTCCGCTTCCACCGGGCGCTCGTCGATGCCGCGCGCACGCTGGTACAGGCGCAAGCCGAAACTGCCGAAGCGCGCTTCCAGTTCGGCCTCGCCGTGCGCGCGCAGGTCGCCGACGGTGACGATGCCCAGCGCCGCCAGCTTGGCCTGCATCACCTTGCCCACGCCGTGCACCTTGCTGACCGGCAGCGGCGTCAGGAACGCCTCCACCTGGTGCGGGCGGATCACGAACTGGCCATCGGGCTTGCGCCAGTCCGAGGCGATCTTGGCCAGGAACTTGTTGGGCGCGATGCCGGCCGATGCGGTCAGCTGGGTTTCCTCGCGGATCTGCGCGCGGATGGCCTGCGCGATCTCGGTGGCGGTGGCGAGTTCGCCCTTGGGCGCGGTGACGTCGAGATAGGCCTCGTCCAGCGACAGCGGCTCGATCAGGTCGGTGTGGCGCTGGAAGATCTCGCGCACCTGCCGCGACACCGCCTTGTAGCGCGCGAAATCCGGCGGCACGAAGATCGCGTCCGGACACAGCCGCTCGGCGCGCAACGCCGGCATCGCCGAGCGGATGCCGAACACGCGCGCCTCGTAGGACGCGGCGCAGACCACCGAGCGCATGCCGCGCCACGCCACCACCACCGGCTTGCCGCGCAATGCGGGATCGTCACGCTGCTCCACGGACGCGTAGAACGCATCCATGTCGACGTGAATGATCTTGCGCATCTGCCCTGCACCCTACGCCAGCGAACGGTAGCGGCATGATAAGCCAGGCCTGCGCATGCGCCGAGAATGCATGCCTTGATCCGGCTCAGCGCGCCGCACTGCAGCAGTGTCTACGCTACGCGTGCGTACGGATAAAACGTTTGATTGAAAGCGCAGGCGTCGTGCACGCTTGCGCGCCTCGACTGTCTGCCCTGGGAATTTCTGCTCATGAGCCGCCTCACTTCGTATTCACGCGAACAACTCCTCGCCAGCGCGCGCGGCGAACTGTTCGGCGCCGAGGCCGGACGCCTGCCCAACGATCCGATGCTGATGTTCGACCGCATCACCCACGTCGACGACAGCGGCGGCGCCCACGGCAAGGGCGTGATCCGCGCCGAGCTCGATGTGCGCCCGGACCTGTGGTTCTTCGGCTGCCATTTCATCGGCGATCCGGTGATGCCCGGCTGCCTGGGCCTGGATGCGATGTGGCAGTTGACCGGCTTCTTCCTGACCTGGATCGGCGCGCCCGGCCGCGGCCGTGCGCTGGGCGTGGGCGAAGTGAAGTTCACCGGACAGGTACTGCCGAGCGCCAGGCAGGTGGTCTACGAGATCGACATCAGCCGGGTGATCAACCGCAAGCTGGTGATGGCGGTGGCCGACGGCCGCATGTCCGTGGACGGCCGCGAGATCTACCACGCCAGGGACTTGCGCGTGGGCCTGTTCACCTCGACGGAGGCGTTCTGATGCGCCGCGTCGCGATCACCGGCATGGGCATCACCTCGTGCCTGGGCAACGACCTGGACACGGTCTCGCGCGCGCTGCGCGACAGCCGCCCGGGCATCCGCTTCAACGCCGAAGCCGCCGAACACGGCCTGCGCAGCCAGGTCGGCGGCGACGTGCAGCTGGACCTGGAGGCGCTGATCGACCGCAAGCTCAAGCGCTTCATGGGCGATGCGTCGGCGTATGCGTACCTGGCGCTGCGCGATGCGATCGCCGATGCGGGCCTGGACGAGGCCGTGGTCAGCGACGTGCGCACCGGCCTGATCGCCGGTTCCGGCGGCGGCTCCAGCCACTGGCAGGTGGAAGCGGCGGACCTGCTGCGCAACCGCGGCGTGCGCAAGGTCGGCCCGTACATGGTGCCGCGCACGATGTGTTCGGCGGTCTCGGCCAGCCTGGCCACCGCGTTCAAGATCAAGGGCGTCAGCTATTCGCTGTCGGCCGCCTGCGCGACCTCGGCGCACTGCATCGGCGCGGCGGCGGACCTGATCCGCCACGGCCAGCAGGACGTGATGTTCGCCGGCGGCGGCGAGGAGCTGGACTGGACCATGAGCCTGATGTTCGATGCGATGGGCGCGCTGTCCAGCGGCTTCAACGATCGCCCGGCGCTGGCCTCGCGTCCGTACGACGCCGAGCGCGACGGCTTCGTCATCGCCGGCGGCGGCGGCATGCTGGTGCTGGAGGACTACGAACGCGCGGTGGCACGCGGCGCGCGCATCCATGCCGAGCTGCTCGGCTACGGCGTGACCTCCGACGGCGCCGACATGGTCGCACCGTCCGGCGAAGGCGCGGTGCGCTGCATGCGCATGGCGATGCAGGGCGTGGACGCGCCGATCGACTACCTCAACACGCACGGCACCTCGACCCCGCTGGGCGACGTCACCGAGCTGGGCGCGGTGCGCGAGGTATTCGGCGACGCGGTGCCGCCGCTGTCCTCGACCAAGGCGCTGTCCGGGCATTCGCTGGGCGCGGCCAGCGTGCACGAGGCGATCTATTGCCTGCTGATGATGCGCGACGGCTTCATCGCCGGCTCGGCCAACATCGACGCGCTGGATCCGCGCGCCGAGGGTTTCCCGATCGTGCGCGAGAGCCGTGAGGCGACGCTGCGCACGGTGATGTCCAACAGCTTCGGCTTCGGCGGCACCAACGCCGCGCTGGTGTTCGGCAAGCCCTGATCGGGCCTGGGCACGGCAGCGGCAGGGGCGTCCTGCCGCTGGCCGCCGGCAACGTCAGCGCTCCAGTTGCCTGTCGTCGCGGCGCTTCTTCTCGTCCTCGTCCTTGGTCCGTTCCTTTTTGGGCGGCGGCGCGGATGGTGGCGGTGGCGGTGGCGAAGCAGGCTTCGGTGGCGGTGCCGGCGGCGGCGTGTGCTGCGCCGCCTGCACCACCGTCTCCGGCTTCGGTGGCCACCACGACGAGGCGGACGTCGATGGCGGCGGGGACGCGCTCGACTGGTGCGTGGATTCGCGCCAGCGGCGATCCTCCTCGTCGCGCCGCTGCTGCTCCGCCAGTTCCTTGTTGCGCTTGGGGTTGAGCGCATCCGGCGGCGGCGCCTGGTACATGCGCTCGCCCGGCGGAATCCATTGCGACTGCACCGGCGCCTCCACCGCAGGCTGCGCCGGCTGGTAGCCGCGGGTCTCGGCGATGCGTGGCGGGATCAGCTGGCGCTTGAGCGCCTCGGGCACCGGCGCCGGCGCGGATGGCGACGCCTGCGGTTGCTGCCGCCAGCGTGCGCGGTCGCGGGCCCAGGGCCGGCCGCGGTAGTGCGCGTCCCAATAGGGATCGACGGCGAACCCGATGACCGGCGCGATGGCGCCATCGCGCGCGTCGAACTCGACCACGCCGGCCGGCAGCCATCCGCGCGCCTCGCGCCAGCGCACGTCGCACCACGAAAAGTCGTTGATGCAACCGTAGACGGTGAGGCTGTCGCCGCTCACCACCGTCGCCACGCGCGGATATTCGTTGGCCGGGCCGGCGCGCAGATTGGCGCCGCTGCGGGCGAAGCCGCTGCCACTCTGCGCCATCACCGGTGCGGCGGCCGCCAGCAGTAGCGGCGCCATCCAGATGCCTCGTTTCATGCCGAACCTCCTGTGCCTGGCCGGCCCTGTGGCCGGCGTTTCTTCCCTGGGCTCGTGCGAGCCATCGCGTTCGGCGATGTTCTAGCACGCCGATGCGCTAAGGGCCTGTTAACCCGATCGGGCCAGGCCGTGTCTGGGCACATGCGCGGCAGGAAGAAACGCAAGAAGCCGATGCCACCAGAGACGGAGCGATTGCGCCGCCGTATGCGTGCGCAAGCGCGCGCCGTCGGATTGCGGCGCGCAACACGCGGATGTGCGCGCTATCGCCGCCTGCTCGTGCCTCGCCACGCCGCATGGGTTGCGACGCGGCGCGCGCGAATCAGCCGGCCATGCCGCTGTGCCGCAACAAGGCCTCCAGTTCCGGCGCGCGGCCGCGGAAGGCGGTGAAGTTCTCCAGCGCCGGGCGGCTACCGCCGCGCGCCAGGATCTCCTGCAGGAAACGCGCGCCGGTGGCCGCCAACTGGTCCGGCGCTTCCTCGAACGCGGCGTAGGCGTCGGCGCTGAGCACCTCGGCCCACTTGTAGCTGTAGTAGCCGGCGCCGTAGCCGCCGGCGAAGATATGGCTGAACTGATGCGGGAAGCGGTTCCATGCCGGCGGCCGGTTCACCGCGACCTCGTCGCGCACGCGTTCGAGCAGCTGCAGCATGCTGTCGCCGGCGGCATCGAAGGCGTGGTGCAGTTGCATGTCGAACAGCGCGAATTCCAGCTGGCGCACGGTGAACATGCCGCTCTGGTAGTTCTTCGCCGCCAGCATCTTGTCGAACAGCGCGCGCGGCAGCGGCTGCCCGCTGTCCACGTGCGCGGTCATCGCCTGCAGCCGCGGCCATTCCCAGCAGAAGTTCTCCATGAACTGGCTGGGCAGCTCCACCGCGTCCCATTCCACGCCGTTGATGCCGGCCACGCCGAGTTCGCCGACCTGGGTCAGCAGCTGGTGCAGGCCGTGGCCCATCTCGTGGAACAGGGTGGTGACTTCGTTGTGGGTGAAGGTGGCCGGCTTGCCGTCGCTGCCGCGGCCGAAGTTGCACACCAGGTACACCAGCGGCGTCTGCACGCCGTCGGCGCGGTCGCGGCGATTGCGGCAATCGTCCATCCAGGCGCCGCCGCGCTTGCCCTCGCGGGCGTACAGGTCGAGGTAGAACTGCCCGACCAGGCGGCCATGCGCATCGCTGACGCGGAAGAAGCGCACGTCCGGATGCCACAGCGGCGCGCTGTCCGCCTGCACCTGCAGGCCGTACAGGTCGCCGATGACGCCGAACAGGCCGTCCAGCACCTTCGGCTCGGTGAAATACAGCTTCACTTCCTGCTCGGAGAAGCTGTAGCGCGCCTGCTTGAGCTTTTCGCTGGCGTAGGCCAGGTCCCAGGCCTGCAAGTCGTCCAGGCCCAGGTGCTCGCGCGCGTACGCCTCCAGCTCGGCGCGGTCGCGCTGCGCGTACGGCTTGGCGCGCGCGGCCAGGTCGCGCAGGAAACCCAGCACCTCGTCGGGGCTTTGCGCCATCTTGGTCGCCAGCGAATACTCGGCGTAGCTGGCGAAGCCGAGCAGGCCGGCCAGTTCGGCGCGCAGCGCCAGGATACGCCCGATCGCCGCGCTGTTGTCCAGCGCCGGCTCGCCGAACTCCGAGGCGCGGATCGCGTTGGCGCGGTACAGGGTCTCGCGCAGCGCGCGGTCGTCGGCGTACATCTGCACCGGCAGGTAGCACGGCATCTGCAGGGTCAGCTTCCAGCCGGCCTGGCCGTCCTTGTCCGCGGCCGCGCGCGCGGCGGCGATCACGTCGTCGGGCAGGCCGGCCAGGCGCGCACTGTCGTCGATCCGCAGCGACCACGCATCGGTGGCGTCGAGCACGTTCTGCGAGAACTTCGCCGACAGCGCCGACAGTTCCTCCTGGATCGCGGCGAAGCGCTGCTTGTCGGCATCGCCGAGTTCGGCGCCGCCCAGGCGGAAATCGCGCAGCGCGTTGTCCAGCACCTTGCGCCGCGCGGCGTCGTAGCCGGCGGCCTCGGGCGCGGCGGCCAGCGCGCGGTATTGCGCGAACAGCGCCAGGTTCTGCCCCAGCGCGCTGGAGAAGCGCGTCACCTTGGGCAGGTTGGCGTTGTAGGCCTCGCGCAGTGCCGGGGTGTTGACCACGCCCTGCAGGTGGTTGACCTGGCCCCAGGCGCGCCACAGGCGCTCGGTGGCGTCGTCCAGTGGCACCACGAAGCTGTCCCAGCTCACCGGTGCGACCTGTTCGGCCTGCGCGACCGCGGCCTCGGCGGCGGCCAGCAGCGTGTCGATCGCCGGGCCGATGTGCTCGGGCTGGATCGCATCGAAGCGCGGCAGGCCGGAAAAATCGAGCAGGGGGTTGGTCATCGCGGCAGTCTCGGTAGCGGGGGAAGGGCCGGCGGCGCCGGCCATGGTCGGGATATGGCGGTCAGGCCAGCGCGGCACAAGCCAGCGGCGGCAGTCCGGCGCCGGCCACCGCCGCGGCCAGCTGCGCGTCGGCCTGCGCCACGTCGATGTCGTGCTCGCGGTACCAGTCCGGCCGGTAGTAGCTGTGTCCGTAGCGCTCGCCGCTGTCGCACAGGATGGTGACGATGGAACCGCTGCGGCCCTGCGCGCGCATGCGCGTGGCCGCGTGCAGCACGCCGACGAAGTTGGTGCCGGTGGACCCGCCCACGCGCCGGCCCAGGCGCGCGCTGACGTAGCGCATCGCCGCCAGGCTCAGCGCATCGGGCACCTTGACCATCGCATCGACGCAGCTGGGAATGAAGCTCGATTCCACCCGCGGCCGGCCGATGCCCTCGATGCGCGAACCGCCGGTGCTGGCCAGGCCGGCATAGTCGCGCCCGGCCAGCGCCTCGCGGTAACCGTCGAAGAACACCGACACCTCAGGATCCGCGCACAGGATGGCGGTGGCGTGGCGGCGGTAGCGCACATAGCGGCCGAGCGTGGCGGCGGTGCCGCCGGTGCCGGGACTGCACACGATCCATTCCGGTACCGGGTGCGGCTCTTCCTGCATCTGCCGGAAGATCGACTCGGCGATGTTGTTGTTGGCGCGCCAGTCGGTGGCGCGCTCGGCGTACAGGAACTGGTCCATGAAATGACCGCCGGTCTCGCGCGCCAGTTGCACCGAATCGGCATGCAGGTCGCAGGCGCGTTCGACCAGGTGGCAGCGCCCGCCCTGGAACTCGATCGCGGCGATCTTCTCCGGCGAGGTCGCCGCCGGCATCACCGCGATGAACGGCAGGCCCAGCAAGCGCGCGAAATAGGCTTCGGACACCGCGGTGGAGCCGCTCGAAGCCTCGATCACCGGCCGCCCCTCGCGCAGCCAGCCGTTGGCCAGCGCGTACAGGAACAGCGAGCGCGCCAGGCGGTGCTTGAGGCTGCCGGTGGGATGGCTGGACTCGTCCTTGAAGTACAGGTCGATGCCGGGGAAACCGGGCAGGTCCAGCGGAATCAGGTGGGTGTCGGCCGAGCGGTTGAAATCGGCTTCGATCTTCTGGATGGCGTTGGCCACCCAATCGCGAGGGGTCATGGCGGTGCGCAGGGCGGAAAAATCGCGTCCACGATACACGCCCGCCCCGCGCCCCGCCGCTGCCCCGGGGCGGCGCGGCGTGGCGACGTTCACCTGGCTGCGGCTGCGCCGGGCGGCAGGGCCGCGGCGCCGCTCAGCGCGCCACGACGCCGAAGCCGGCCTCGCCGATCGCGCGCGCGATCGCCGCCGCGTCGGTGCGGGCCTCGTCGTAGTCGACGCCGACGCGCCCGCCCTCCAGCACCACCTCGGCCGCGGCGACCCCGGCGCTGGCTTCCAGCACCCGTTGCAGCCGCGCCGAGCAGCCGCCGCAGGTCATGCCCTGGACCGTGAGTTCGATGTGGCGCATTGCGGTGTCCTCGTTGGAATGTCGGTGTCGCCGCGCCGCGCTCAGCGCGGCCGCCAGCGGTTCAGCAGCAGGGAGTTGCCCAGCACCGAGACCGAGCTCAGCGCCATCGCCGCGCCGGCGATCACCGGATTGAGCAGGCCGAACGCGGCCAGCGGGATGCCGAGCACGTTGTAGACGAAGGCGAAGAACAGGTTCTGGCGGATCTTGCGCAGGGTCGCCGCGGACAGGTCGATGGCGGTGGCCACGCCGCCCAGGTCGCCATGCACCAGCACCACGTCGGCCGCTTCCACGGCGATGTCCGAGCCGGCGCCGATCGCGAAGCTGACGTCGGCGGCGGCCAGCGCCGGCGCGTCGTTGATGCCGTCGCCGACCATGCCCACGTGCGCGCCGCGTTCGGCCTGCAACCGCCGCACCTCCTCGGCCTTGTGCTGCGGCAGTACCTCGGCCAGCACCCGCGCGATGCCGACCTGCGCGGCGACGGCCTGCGCGACATGGCGGTTGTCGCCGGTCAGCATCGCCACCTCGATGCCGCGCGCCTCGAGCCGGGCGACCGCCTCGGCCGAGGTCGCGCGCAGCGGATCGGCGATGGCGATGCAGCCGGCGAGTCGGCCGTCCAGCAGCACGCCGACCACGCTCTGGCCCCGCGATTGCGCCGCCTCGGCGCGCTGCAGCACGGCGGCATCCGGCGCCTGCACGCTCAGCTCACGCATCCACGCCAACGACCCAAGCGCCACGTCGCAGCCGTCCACGCGGCCGCGCACGCCCTTGCCGGGCAGCGTTTCGACCGCCTCCGGCATGGGCAGCGGAGCGGGCGCACGCACCCCGGCGTCGGCGACACCGCGCACGATCGCCTGTGCCAGCGGATGCGCCGAGCCGGTCTCCAGCGCGGCGGCCAGGCGCAGCAAGGCGGTCGCATCGCCGCCCGGCGCCACGTCCACTGCGGTCACCTGCGGCCGGCCCTCGGTCAGGGTGCCGGTCTTGTCCACCACCAGCGTGGTCAGCGTGCGCGCGCGCTCCAGCACCTCGGCATTGCGGATCAGGATGCCGGCCCTGGCGCCGACGCCGGTCCCGACCATGATCGCGGTCGGCGTGGCCAGGCCCAGCGCGCACGGGCAGGCGATCACCAGCACCGCCACCGCATGCACCAGCGCGGTGGCGAAGCTGCCGCTGAGCCACCAGGTCGCGGCCAGGGTGAGCGCGGCGATGGCGATCACCGCCGGCACGAACACCGCGGCGATGCGATCGACCAGGTGCTGGATCGGTGCCTTGGAGCCCTGCGCCGCATCGACCATGCGGATGATCTGCGCCAGCAGCGTATCGGCGCCGACCCCGGTGGCGCGGGCGCGCAGCATGCCGAACTGGTTCACGGTGGCCGCGAACAGGCGGCTGCCCGGCTCCTTGGCCACCGGCATCGCCTCGCCCGACAGCATCGCCTCGTCCACGCTGGAACGGCCGTCGAGCACCTCGCCGTCCACCGGCACGCGCTCGCCGGCGGCGACCACGAACACGTCGCCGACGACCAGCTCGGCGGCATCGATGTCCACGATCGCGCCGTCGCGCTCCACCCTGGCGGTCTTCGGCGTGAGGTCGAGCAGCGCGCGGATCGCCGAGGAGGTCCTGCGCCTGGCGCGCGCCTCGAGCAGGCGCCCGAGCAAGATCAGGGTGATGATCGAGGCGCTGGCCTCGAAGTACACATGCTGCCCGGCCAGGCCGAACACGGTGACCGCGGCGCTGTACAGGTAGGCCATGCCGGTGCCGAGCGCGACCAGCACGTCCATGTTGGCGCGGCCGTTGCGCAAGGCGGCGAATCCGGCGCGGTAGAAGCGCGCACCGAGCCAGAACTGCACCGGCGTGGCCAGCAGCAACTGCAGCCCGCGCGGCAGCGGCTCGGCGTGCCGGCCGCTGAGCGTGTGTTCGATGCCGGCGATGTCGAACATGCCGAACATCTGCACGAACAGCGGCAGGCTCAGCAGCGCGGCGGCGGCGAACCGGCCCAGCTCGCGGCGCCAGGCGCGGCGCTCGGCCTGTTCGCGCGCCTCCAGCCGGGCCTGGTCCAGCTCGCGCACGACGCTGGCGCCGAAGCCGGCCTTGCCGATCCGCGCGACGAGGTCGGCCGGCTCGGCCATGCCCGGCACGTACTCCACGCGCGCCCTGGCCGCGGCCAGGTTGACGTTGCCGGCGATCACCCCCGGCGCCTTCGCCAGCACCGCCTCGATCGCCGCGGCGCAGGACGCGCAGCTCATGCCGCTCAGTTCCAGCGTCAGCGCCTGCGTCGGCACCGAGTACCCGGCCTGGTCGATGCGCTGCAACAGCGCGCGCGCATCCACCTGCTGCGGGTCGTAGTCCAGGCGCACGCGCGCGGCGGCGAGGTTGGCCTGCGCGTGGACCCCGGGCAGCTGGTTGAGCGCCTGCTCCAGGCCTGCGGCGCAGGAGGCGCAGCTCATGCCGTGCACCGGCAGGCTCAAGGTGCTGGGGGTGGAGGCTGCCGTGTTCACGGCTGCGGCTTGCCTGGCGCCGCGTCGCCGCGGATGTCGCTGAGGATCGGGCAGCAGGCGGGTTCGCCGCTGCCCGGGCATTCGGCGACCAGCACGGCCAGCGCGTCACGCATCTCGGTCAGCTGCGCGATGCGCCGGTCCAGTGCGTGCAGGCGCTTGCTGGCGCGCTGCTTGATGCCTTCGACGCCGTGCTGGCGATCGTCCTGCAGCGCGAGCAGGTCGCCGATCTCCTCCAGCGAGAATCCCAGCTCCTTGGCGCGGCGGATGAAGCGCACCCGCTCCACCGCGGCGGCATCGTAGTCGCGATAGCCGGACGCGCGCCGCGGCGGCGCCGGCAGCAGGCCCTGGCGCTCGTAGTAGCGGACCGTGTCGATGGCGACCTCGGCCTGGCGCGCGAGCGCGCCGATGGTGAAGCGGGACGGAGTGGCGACCGGTTTCATGTGTCCAAGCTACTCCCTGGATGCCGGTCCAGGGTCAAGCCCTTGTCGCCGTCGTGCGCGCCGCGTTCATTGGCCGCTCACGCAGGGGCGAATGCCCGGCCTGGCGGGCGCTGCCGGGCGCGTACGCCCGCCCTGGACCCGCCTCCAGGGTGCGCCGCGGGCCGCGCGCCATGCTGTCGCGGCGCTTGCCGGCGGCCATCACTCCAGTATTCTCTGCGCATCCCCTCGCGCCTTTCGCCGTCCGTGCCGATCCTCGCCCTGCTCACCCGCCTGCTGCTGTGCCTGAGCCTGCTGCTCAATGGCGCCGGCACCGCCGTGGCGATGCCGGGCATGCCGGGCATGGCCGCGACGCCGGGGGACGCGGGTCATGCCACGCCGCAGCGCCACGCCGCCGAGCATGCGCATGCCGCGCACACCGCCAGCGCAGCGATGCCCTGTCACCCGCAGGCGGCGCTACCGCCACCTGCCGACCATGGCGATGGCCATTGTCCCAAGCAGGCCGGCAAGCACGGTTGCTGCGCCGCCGCCGCCGGTTGCCAGTGCCCGCATGCGCAGTCGCTGCCGGCGCTGCTCGCGCTGCCGCTGGCGCTGCCGGTCGCCGCGCAGCGCCCGTTCCCCAGCGGCCGCCAGGACGGCCGCGGCGCGCCCGGCCTGCCGCGGCTCGAGCGACCTCCCAGCGCCTGATCGCGACGCCGCCGCCCACGGGCGGCGCCACTGCGGCCGCGCGCGCCTGCGCGCCGTCGCTCCTTGCGTGCACCGCTCCAGGCGGTCGCGCATCGCATCGCATCGAGGCAAGCTCATGAAACCACCTTCCTCCGGCCTGCCGGCGCTGCCGTCGCGGCGCCGTTTCGTCACCGGACTGGCGCTGGGCGCCGCCGCCGGCCTCGGCGGCCTGTCGCTGCGCCAGGCCCAGGCCGCGGCGCTGGCGCGCGACGGCGCCGTGCCCTACCAACTGCACGGCACCGATTTCGACCTGAGCATCGGCAGCGCGCGGGTCAACTTCACCGGACGCGAGCGCCCGGCCATCACCGTCAACGGCAGCGTGCCGGCGCCGATCCTGCGCTGGCGCGAAGGCGACACCGTCGAAGTCCGCGTCGCCAACCGCCTGCCCGGGCACACCCAGACCTCGGTGCACTGGCATGGCATCCTGCTGCCGGCCAACATGGACGGCGTGCCCGGCATGAGCTTCGACGGCATCTATCCCGGCGAAAGCTACCGCTACCGTTTCACCCTGCGCCAGTCCGGCACCTACTGGTACCACAGCCACTCGCTGCACCAGGAACAGGCCGGCCTGTACGGCGCCATCGTGATCGATCCGCTGCAGCCGCCGCCCTACCACTACGACCGTGAACACGTGCTGCTGCTGTCCGACTGGACCGACCTGGACCCGGCGGCGCTGTTCCGGCGGCTGAAGAAGATGCCGTCCTACGACAACACCTACCAGCGCACCGTCGGCGACTTCCTGCGCGACGCGCGCGAGGACGGCCTGCGCGCCACCCTCGCCGACCGCGGCATGTGGGGACGCATGCGGATGACGCCCAGCGACCTGTCCGACGTCAATGCCAACACCTACACCTACCTGCTCAACGGCGTCGCGCCCGGCGGCAACTGGACCGGCGAGTTCCGTCCCGGCGAGAAACTGCTGCTGCGCCTGATCAACGCCTCCAGCATGACCTACTTCGACCTGCGCATTCCCGGGCTGAAGATGACCGTGGTCGCCGCCGACGGCCAGTACGTGCACCCGGTGAGCGTGGACGAACTGCGCATCGCCGCGGCCGAGACCTACGACGTGCTGGTCGAACCCAGCGGCCAGGACGCCTATACCGTGTTCGCGCAGGACATGGGCCGCACCGGCTACGCGCGTGGCACCCTGGCCGTGCGCCAGGGACTGCAGGCGCCGGTGCCGGCCAACGATCCGCGCCCGCTGCTGCGCATGCAGGACATGGGCCACGACATGGGCGCGCATGCCGGCATGGACCACGGCACCGGCGCGGCCACGATGAAGGGCATGGAGGGCGGCTGCGGCGCCGGCATGGGCATGGCCGGCATGGACCACGGCGCGATGGACCACGCGGCGATGAATCACGGCGCGCCTGCGGCGGCCGGCGCTGGCGCGGCGCCCGCGCATCCGCGCAGCGAACGCGGCAATCCGCTGGTGGACATGCAGTCGTCCGCCACCGCGCCGAAGCTGGACGACCCCGGCATCGGCCTGCGCGGCAATGGCCGCCGGGTGCTGACCTACGCCGACCTGCACAGCCTGTTCGACGACCCCGACGGCCGCGAGCCCGGGCGCGAGATCGAACTGCACCTGACCGGCAACATGGAGAAGTTCGCCTGGTCCTTCGACGGCGTCCCGTTCGCCAGCGCCGAGCCGCTGCGGCTCAACTACGGCGAGCGCCTGCGCATCGTGCTGGTCAACGACACGATGATGCAGCACCCGATCCACCTGCACGGCATGTGGAGCGACGTGGAGAACGCCGCCGGCCAGTTCCAGCTGCGAAAGCACACCGTGGACATGCCGCCGGGCACGCGCCGCAGTTACCGCGTGCGCGCCGACGCGCTGGGCCGCTGGGCCTACCACTGCCACCTGCTGTACCACATGGACGGCGGCATGATGCGCGAAGTGCGGGTGGACGCATGAGCGCCGCGCCGCTCGCCACGCTCGCGCAGGCCATCGGCCTGGCGCTGCTGCTCGCCCACGGCGCCGCGCATGCGCAGCATGTGCATGCACCTGTCGCTGCCGATGCCGGCATCGCCGTCCCTGCATCCGCATCGGCGCCTGCATCTGGACCTGCGCCTGCAGCGTGCGTGTGTCCGCCGCCCGACGACGGGACGCGCATGCACACCCCGCCATCGCCGCCCACCGCCACGGGCGGCGCCGACGACGCAGCGATGGCGCATGCCGGCATGGACCATGCGGCGATGGATCGTGCCGCACACGCCGACACCGTTCCGGCCGCCGCGGCGGCGGGCGACGGCGGCATGCAGCACATGTCCATGGACCACGCAGCGCACGGCGACCACGCCATGCCGGAGCATGCGGACATGCAGCACATGGGCATGCCCCCCGCCACGCCGGAGCACGACGCGCCGGCCGCAGCGCAGGCCGATCGCGCCATGCCGGACCACGCCGCGATGCATCACCCCGCTGCAGCACCGCCAGCTGCAGCGCCGTCGGGCGCGGCATGCACCTGCACGGATGCGCCCGCCTCCACGCTGCCGCGCGAACCGATCCCGCCGCTCACCGACGCCGACCGTGCCGCCGCGTTCCCGACGCTGCGCGCCGACACGATGCTGCATGGCCCGTCGCGCATCGGCTACCTGCTGATCGACCGCCTGGAGGGCTGGGACGCCGACCATGGGAGCGGCCAGGCCTGGGAAGCCAGCGCCTGGTACGGCGGCGACATCGACCGGCTGTGGCTGCGCAGCGAAGGCGAGCGCAGTGGTGGCCGCACCGAATCCGCGGACCTGGAAGCGCTGTACGGCCACGCGGTATCGCCCTGGTGGGACCTGCTGGCCGGGGTCAAGCAGGACGTCGCGCCGGGCGACGCGCGCACCTCGGCCGCGTTCGGCGTGCAGGGCATGGCGCCGTACAAGTTCGAGGTCGCGGCCACGCTGTACGTCGGCGAAGGCGGCAAGGCCAGTGCACGGCTGCAAGGCGAATACGACGTGCTGCTGACAAACCGCTGGATCCTGCAGCCGCGGCTGGAGGCGGATGTGGCATTCGCCGACGATCGCGCACACGGCAGCGGCAGCGGCCTGTCCACGCTCGAGGCCGGCCTGCGCCTGCGCTACGAGATCAGCCGCCGCTTCGCGCCGTATCTGGGCGTGGTCCACGAGCGCGCGTTCGGCGCCACGGCCGACTATCGGCGCGACGCGGGAGACGCCGCGCGCGACACGCGCGTGGTAGCGGGCGTGCGGGTCTGGTTCTAGCGGCACATCCCCAACGTCAACGAAACGGCCTAGGAACAATTGTGGGAGCGACTTCAGTCGCGACAGGCGTTACCGGTGAAGCCGTCGCGACTGAAGTCGCTCCCACATGGGCTGGCGGGCAAGTTCGCGGCCACTCGCTGCTTGCCACCGGTGCACGCCCATGCATCACCCCAGTGGCACTGCCGCTCAAGCACGCAGCGAACCATCCTCCCCGATCCGCCAGCCGCGCGGCGGACGCAGCGCGCCCAGCGTGCGCACCAGTTCCTGGTAGCTGCGCGCCAGCTGCGCGAACAGCCCGGCGTCGCTGGCGCGGGTTTCGGCGACCTCGTAGTAGGCGCCGCGGCCCAGGTCGATGAAGTAGTCCACGCTGACCCGGCGCCGCTCGGCCACGCCGGGAAACAGCCCGGCGATCAGCAGGCAGCCGTCGCCGACCTCGCGCAGCGCGTCGGCGCGGGCGCGCCCGACCTGCTCCTGCGCATGCAGCCAGGCCAGCGCCTGGGTGCGCGACAGCAGATGCCCGTCGGCCTGGTAGCGCAGCAACACGAACACCAGGTAGCTCTCGCGCGATTCGTCCAGCGGCCGGCCGAGCCGCTGCCCTGCCTCGTGCACCAGCGCCTGCCACAGTTCGGCCGGCGCCCCCTGTCTGAAAGACTCGTACATGCGTCCTCCTGCGTGGTGGGAACCCTCGCCAGGAGCTTATGCATAACCTGGGCCACTGCGTTGGCAGCCGCGGGCGACGGCTGCCAATCGCATGCCCGGGGGCCGCCGCGGTGTCGTTCGGCCGCCATGCCCGCACAGGTTCGCCAGGCAGCGCGCAGCCGCGATCCCTCGTCCGCGTTGCCGCCGCAACCGCCGACCTCGCGGACAGTGCGCACGCCGGCGTGGCGCCGCCCGGAACCATGCGCGCCGCCGCGCGAATGCCGGCGGCGACCATGTGCCGGCGGTTCGCGCAGCTCAGCGCCTGCGGCGCTTCGGCGAAACGCCGACCGACGGCGCCGCGCCCTGCCGCGCTGCAAGCCCACCGAGGATCAGGTCGATCCCGGCGATGAAATCCATTCGGTCGTCGTGCGTCCGCAACGGGCCAGCCAGGCTGCGCACGAACGGATACGCCGCCGGATCGAGCCCGGACCAGACGGTCGCCACTGCGTCCAGGAACTCGGACCTGACGATGCCCTGGGTCCGCGCCAACTGCGTATTGGCCGCGTTCTGGCCGCCGACGCCGAGGATGTAGCTCAGCAATGCGGACACAGCCGGCCACTGTTCCGCGTCCGCCACGCCGAGCGCGCACACCTGCTGGCCGATGCGTTCGACGACGCGCACGATCGGCAACTCGCCGGGAGCGCGGTTGAGCGCCGATCCGATCCATGGATGCGCGTCGATCGCGTCGAACATGCCCAGCGCCAGCGCGCGGATCGCCGCCTCCGGCGTCGCCCCTGCGAATGGCGCATGCAGGGTGCGCGCGACGATCGCATCGCAGGCGGCGGTCAGCAGGTCGCGCTTGTCGGCGATGTGCCAATAGAGGGCACCGGGGCCGGTGGCGAGCCGTTCGGACAGCGCGCGGAAGGTCAGCCCCGCTTCGCCGCGCTCGTCCAGCAAGGCGATCGCCGCCTCCACGATCTGCTCCCGGGTCAGCGATTCCTCGCGTCGCTGGGTACTGCGCGTCTTCTTGGCCATGGCCCATCTTGACACGAATGGAACGGCATTCCAATATTGTGGAACGCCGTTCCACCGTCTTGCGCCAACCATGCCCGGCGCGCCCCCCTCCCAGGAAAAAGCCCAGATGCACACTCCCATCGCGATCATCGGCGCCGGGCTCGGCGGGCTCATGCTCGCGCGCGTCCTGCACGTGCACGGCATCGCCGCGACGATCCACGAAGCCGAGGCCTCGGCCGACGCCCGCCCGCAGGGCGGCCTGCTCGACATCCACACCTACAACGGCCAGCTCGCGCTCAAGGCGGCGGGCCTGTACGACGCGTTCCTCGAACTCGTCCTTCCCGGCGCCGATGCCAAGCGGGTCGTCGACCGGCACGGCACCCTCCTGGTCGAGCGGCCCGACATGGGCCATGGCAACCGGCCCGAGGTGGATCGCGGCAGCCTGCGCCGGCTGCTGATCGACGCGCTTCCCGAAGGCACGATCCACTGGGGACGCAAACTCGCCGCGGCATCCGCGTTCGGCGACGGACAGCACCTGCTGCGCTTCGCCGACGGCGCGACGACGACCACCGACCTGCTGGTGGGTGCGGACGGCGCCTGGTCGAGAGTGCGTCCGCTGCTGTCCGACGCGATGCCCGCCTATGCCGGCATCTCCTTCATCGAGACCTGCCTGTTCGACGGCGACACCCGGCACCCCGCCAGCGCGCAGGCGGTGGGCGGCGGCACGATGATGGCGGTCGCGCCGGGCAAAGGCATCCTCGCGCACCGGCATGCCGATGGCACCCTGCAGACCTATGTGTCGCTGTCCAGGCCGGAGGACTGGTTCGCCCGTATCGACTTCGCCGACCCGGCAGCGGCGCTGGCCCGGGTCGCCGCGGAATTCGCCGGCTGGGCGCCGGCATTGACCGCGCTCGTCACCGACGGCGACACCGCCCCCGTGCTGCGTCCGATCCACGCGCTGCCGGTCGGGCACCGCTGGGAACGCAGGCCCGGGGTGACCCTGCTCGGCGACGCGGCACACCTGATGTCGCCGTTCGCCGGCGAAGGCGCCAACCTGGCGCTCCAGGACGGCGCCGAACTCGGCAAGGCCCTCGCTGCCCATCCCGGCGACATCGACGCCGCGCTCGCCGCCTACGAACAGGACCTCTTCTCCCGCAGCGCGCCCTTTGCCGAGGAATCGGCGCGGAACCTGGCGATGTTCTTCGACGACGACGCGCCTCAGGGCCTGGTCGACTTCTTCGACCGCGTTGCCGGGTAGCGGGTCGGTTACGCCGGAATTCGGCCGCGCTGGTGTCGCCGTGCCCGCACTGGCGCCAGATCGCGCCGCGCAACCCTGCTGTGGAGGGGATGCCGTGCGCAGCGCAGGCCGGCCATGCGGCAGCACGCAGGCCGGCCGAACGACCCGCGCCCGCTGCTACTCCACCGTCACCGACTTGGCCAGGTTGCGCGGCTTGTCCACATCGGTGCCGCGCGCCAGCGCGGTGTGATACGCGAGCAACTGCACCGGGATGGTGTGCACCACCGGGCTGAGCAGGCCGGCGTGGCGCGGCGTGCGGATCACGTGCACGCCTTCGGATTCGCTGAAGTGGCTGTCCTGGTCGGCGAACACGAACAGCTCGCCGCCGCGCGCGCGCACCTCCTGCATGTTGGACTTCACCTTCTCCAGCAGCGCGTCGTTGGGCGCGATCACCACCACCGGCATGTTGGCGTCGACCAGCGCCAGCGGGCCGTGCTTGAGTTCGCCGGCCGGGTAGCCCTCGGCGTGGATGTAGGTGATTTCCTTGAGCTTGAGCGCGCCTTCCAGCGCGATCGGATAGTGCAGGCCGCGGCCCAGGAACAGCGCGTTGTGCTTGTCGGCGAAGCGCTCGGCCCACACCGCGATCTGCGGTTCCAGGTTCAGCGCATGCTGCACGCTGCCCGGCAGGTAGCGCAGCTGTTCCAGGCAATCGGCTTCCTGCGCTTCGCTCAGGCGCCCGCGCAGCTTGGCCAGCACGCAGGTGAGCTGGAACAGCGCCGCCAGCTGGGTGGTGAAGGCCTTGGTCGAGGCGACGCCGATCTCGGCGCCGGCGCGCGTGTACAGCACCAGCGCGCTGGCGCGCGGGATCGCGCTCTCGGGCACGTTGCAGATCGACAGGGTCTTGGCGTGGCCCAACGACTTGGCGTATTTCAGCGCCTCCATCGTGTCTAGGGTCTCGCCGGACTGGGAAATGGTGACGATCAGCTGGCGCGGATTGGCGTGCGCGGCGCGGTAGCGGTACTCGCTGGCGATCTCCACGCTGCACGGCAGGCCGGCGATCGACTCGATCCAGTAGCGCGCGGTCAGCCCGGCGTAGTAGCTGGTGCCGCAGGCGAGGATCTGCACGCCCTCGACGTCGGCCAGCAGCGCATCGGCGTTGCGGCCGAACAGCGCGGTGTCGAAGCCGCCGGCGTCGAACAGCGCTTCCAGCGTGTCGGCCAGCGCGCGCGGCTGCTCGTGGATCTCCTTCTGCATGAAATGGCGGTACGGGCCCAGTTCCAGCGAGGCCAGCGACACCTCGGACATGTGCACCTCGCGCTGCACTGGTTGGTCCTCGGCGTCGTACACCTGCACCCCGGTCCGGCTCAGCTCGGCGGTGTCGCCCTCTTCCAGGAAGATCACCCGGCGCGTGGCCTGCAGCACCGCCGACACGTCGGAGGCGATGAAGTTCTCGCCCTCGCCCAGGCCGATCAGCAGCGGGCAGCCCATGCGCGCGCAGACCAGCACGTCCGGGCGCGACCTGCTGACCGCGGCCAGCGCGTAGGCGCCGGTCAGCTCCTTCGCCGCGGCCTGCAGCGCCGCCAGCAGCGACAGGCCCTGCGCGGCGTGGTGGTGGATCAGGTGGGCGATGACCTCGGTGTCGGTCTGCGACTCGAACACGTAGCCCAGCGCGCGCAGCCGTTCGCGCTGCTGCTCGTGGTTCTCGATGATGCCGTTGTGCACCAGCGCCAGGTCGCCGTGGCTGACGTGCGGATGCGCGTTGGCCTCGGTGACGCCGCCATGGGTGGCCCAGCGGGTGTGGCCGATGCCCAGCGTGGCGTGCAGATCCTCGGCCAGCGCCGCGCTTTCCATCTCCGCCACGCGCCCGGTGCGGCGCACCCGGCGCACGCCGTCGCCGGCGACCACGGCGATGCCGGAGGAGTCGTAGCCGCGATATTCCAGACGCTTCAGGCCTTCGATCAGCACCGGCACCACGTCCCGCTCCGCTATCGCACCCACGATCCCGCACATAGCCGCACCCTGCACCGAAAGATCGCCATTCTAGCTTTGTCCGCTGAATGTCCTATAGGACGCACCGGCGCGACTTGGATGGGCCATCGCACGCCCTGGTGGCGCCGCCCGGGGTTGCGATGACCGGCACCAGGCGCCCGCACGTGGCGCGACCGAGCGGGAGTGCGGGACCCGGCGCCACGCACGCTCCAGACGCCGATCGCGACAGCGCGACCCGCCCCTGATCGTCCGGCCCGGCCGCGGACACGGTGTCCGCGAACGTGTCCGCGGACACGCGGACAGCCGTCCGCTGCAATGGAACCGCAATCCTTTCAAACACTTGCGATTGGCACGGGACGTGCTTTGGATTCGTTCATCCTCACTGCGCCGACCCGACCGATGATCCGCGACACTTCCGCCCAGGACCAGGTTCTCGCCCGCCCCCGCTCCGCCGCCGCCTGGCGCCGCTGGTTCTGGCCCGCGCTGATCGCGCTGGCGGTGCTGCTCGGCATCGCCTTCGCCGCGCGCGGCTGGATCGCCGGCAGCCGCTCGTTCGACGCGCAGCGCGTGCGCATCGCCACGGTCAGCCGCGGCGACCTGGTCCGCGACATCTCCGCCGACGGGCGCCTGATCGCCGCCAACAGCCCCACCCTGTACGCGATCTCCGGCGGCACCGTGACCCTGAAGGTGGTGGCCGGCGACGTGGTCAAGCAGGGCCAGGAACTGGCCGAGATCGACAGCCCGGAACTGCGCAGCAAGCTCGCCCAGGAAGAGGCCACGCTGGCCGGCCTGGAGGCCGAGGCCGGCCGCGCCGACCTGGATGCGGTGCTGGCCCGCGCCAACGCCAGCAAGCTGGTCGACCAGGCGCAGATCGAGCGGCAGGCCGCCAGCCGCGACCTGGAGCGCTACCAGCGCGGCTACGACGGCGGCGCGGTGCCGGCGGTGGAGCTGGCCAAGGCGCAGGACACGCTGAAGAAGGCCGACATCGCCATGAGCCATGCACAGAAGGATTCCGGCCTGCAGACCCAAGGCGCCGGCCTGGACGCGCGCAACAAGCGCCTGCTCGCCGAGCGCCAGCGCGCGGTGGTGACCGAGGTGAAGCGGCAGGTGGACCTGCTCACGCTGCGCTCGCCGTTCGACGGCCAGGTCGGCCAGGTGCAGGTGTCGCAGCACACCAATGTCGCCGCCAACGCGCCGGTGCTGAGCGTGGTCGACCTGTCCAAGTTCGAACTGGAGATCAAGGTGCCGGAAAGCTTCGCCCGCGACCTGGCGATCGGCATGCCGGCGCAGCTGACCAGCGGTGCCGGCGAACCCTTCGCCGGCGCGATCTCGGCGGTGTCGCCGGAAGTGGTCAACGGCGAGGTCAACGCGCGCATCCGCTTCACCGACAAGCAGCCGCCCGGCCTGCGCCAGAGCCAGCGCATGAGCGCGCGGGTGCTGCTGGATACCCGCAAGAACGTGCTCAAGCTCGAGCGCGGCCCGTTCGTCGAACAGTCCGGCGGCCGCTACGCCTACGTGATGGACGGCAACTCGGCGATCCGCCGCCCGGTGGAGCTGGGCGTCACCAGCCTGGGCGAAGTCGAGGTGCGCTCGGGCCTGCAGCCGGGCGACCGCGTCGTGGTCTCCGGCAGCGACCTGTTCGGCGAGGCGCCGCAGGTGACGGTGCATTAGAAGCAGGGATTGGGGAATCGGGAGTGGGGATTGGTGAGAGCCCCGCTGCCGTTTCCCCTCCCTGAGCGTTGGTCCCGAATCCCGACATCCCCAATCCCCAATCCCGCTCCACCACCAAGGAATACGTCATGCTCGAAATGCGCTCCGTCTCCAAGGTCTTCCGCACCGAACAGGTCGAGACGCACGCGTTGCGCTCGCTGGATCTGCATGTGCGCGAGGGCGAGTTCGTCGCCGTCACCGGGCCGTCCGGCTCCGGCAAGACCACCTTCCTCAACATCGCCGGCCTGCTGGAGACCTTCACCAGCGGCCAGTACGTGCTCGACGGCCAGGACGTCAGCAACCTCAACGACGACGCGCGCTCGCGCATGCGCAACCAGAAGATCGGCTTCATCTTCCAGGGCTTCAACCTGATCCCGGACCTCAACCTGTTCGACAACGTCGATGTGCCGCTGCGCTACCGCGGCATGGCCGCGGCCGAGCGCAAGCAGCGCATCGAGGACGCACTGGGCCGGGTCGGGCTGGGGTCGCGGATGAAGCACTACCCGTCCGAGCTGTCCGGCGGCCAGCAACAGCGCGCGGCGATCGCGCGCGCGCTGGCCGGCAGCCCGCGCCTGCTGCTGGCCGACGAACCGACCGGCAACCTGGACTCGCAGATGGCGCGCGGGGTGATGGAACTGCTGGAAGAGATCAACGCGCAGGGCTCGACCATCGTCATGGTCACCCACGACCCGGAACTGGCCGCGCGCGCGCAGCGCAACGTGCACATCGTCGACGGTCAGGCCACCGACCTGCAGCGCGAACCGGTGCTGGCGCACAGCGGCAGCGGCGCAGCGGCCAATCCCTGACCGGCACGGCGACGGCGCGGAGACCGGCATGCTCAGCTACTACGTCCACACCGCCCTGCGCAGCCTGCGCCGCAGCCCAGTGCTCACCGCGCTGATGGTGCTGTCCATCGCCGTGGGCATCGGCGCGGCGATGACCACGCTGACGGTGATGCGGCTGTTGTCCGGCGATCCGCTGCCCGGGCGCAGCCAGCAGATCTTCTTCGCGCAACTCGATCCGCGCCCCGGCAAGGAGGCCAACCAACGGCCGTACGACAAGCTCGACTATGTCTCGGCCATGGGCCTGTGGAACAGCGGGCGCGCCGATCGCCAGGCCATGGTCGCCGAGAGTCAGATCAAGCTGCGCGCCCCGGACAGCGCCACCCCGGCCTTCATGTCCCAGTTGCTGATGACCCAGGCCGATTTCTTTCCGATGTTCCAGGTCCCGTTCGCCTACGGCAGCGGCTGGCGCGCGCGCGACGATCAGGATCGGGCGCGGGTGGCGGTGATCTCGGCCGACCTCAACGCCAAGCTGTTCGGCGGCCGCAACAGCGTGGGGCGCAGCCTGCTGGTGCGCGGCACGGCGGTGCGCATCGTCGGCGTGCTGGCGCCGTGGCGGCCGTCGCCGTTGTTCTACACGCTGGCCGGCGGCAGCTTCGCCCACGGCGACACCGCCAGTTTCTACGGCCGACCGCAGGATGTGTTCATGCCGCTCTCCAGCAGCCTGGAGGTCAACGACGGTCACATCCAGCCATGGACCTGCTTCGGCAAGACGGAGTCCGCCATGGACCTGCGCAACGCGCCGTGCGTGTGGCTGCAGTTGTGGGTGCAACTGGACACGCCGGCAAAGGTCGCCGCGTACCGCCGCCTGCTGGCCGACTACGCCGCGCAACAGCATGCCGCCGGGCGCATCGGCCGTGCCGATACCGCGCGCCTGCTGTCCCTGCCGCAATGGCTGGACCATAACCGCGTGGTGCCGGGCGACGTGCGCCTGCAGAGCTGGCTGGCGGTGGCGTTCCTTGGCCTGTGCCTGTTCAACAGCGTCGGCCTGCTGCTGGCCAAGTTCCTGCGCCGTGGCGGCGAGATCGGCGTGCGCCGGGCGCTGGGCGCGTCGCGTCGCACGATCTTCACGCAGTGCCTGACCGAAGCCAGCGTGATCGGCCTGATCGGTGGCGTCGGCGGCTGGCTGCTGACCCTGCTGGGCCTGTGGAGCGTGCGCCAGCAACCCACCGCCTATGCGGATCTGGCGCACCTGGACCTGTCCGCGTTCGCTGCCACCTTCATGTTGGCGATCGCCTGCAGCTTGGCTGCCGGCCTGTTTCCCGCCCTGCGCGCCAGCCGTATCGCGCCGGCCATGCAACTCAAGAGTCTGTGACCGGGGCACGCGACGATGCAGATCACCCCCATCCTGAGCGCCCTGTCGCGGCATCGCATCGCGGCGACGCTGATCGCGTTGGAAGTGGCGCTGGCCTGCGCCGTGCTGTGCAATGCCTTCTTCCTGATCGGCAATCGCCTGGATCTGGTGCATCTGCACAGCGGCGTCGACGAGGCCGCGCTGGGGCTGGTGTCGCTGTCTGGCTGCGACGGCTGCACCGATGCCGACGTCAACGCCCGCGCGCTGGATGCGGTGCGCCGCACGCCCGGCGTGCGCGCGGCGGGCGCGGTCAACAGCGTGCCGTTCGCCACGCCGACCAACAACAACGGACTGTGCCTGGACCAGGACTGCACCCAGGTCGGCGGGGTACCGCATTTCTACATGGTCAGCCCTGGCGCCGTCGCGGCCCTGGCACTCAAGCCGGACAGCGGCCGCGCGTTCGGCGACGCGGACTACCAGCCGCTCGTAAACGGCCTGCCGACCGCGGCTGGCGTGTGGGTCACGCGCGTATTGGCCGCGCATCTGTGGCCGGGCCAGGATCCCCTGGGAAAGGAGTTCTGGGCCGGCGGCCACTTCCGCGTGGTCGGCACGCTCGACCACCTGGCGCGTCCCGATCCCGGCCGCAGCGAGGACGGCGCGGTCGGCAGCGACTGGTCGGTGGTCATCCCGGTGCGCGAAGCGGAACAGTCGGGCACGTACGTGCTGCGCGCCGATCCGCGCGAGCTGCCGCGGGTCCTCGCGCAGGCGCGCGCCGCGGTGGCGCGGGCGGTGCCCGAAGCGGTGATGGACACCGCCTACAGCAAGCCGCTGCTCGACCTGCGCCAGGAGTATTTCCAAAGCGATCGCGCCATGACCGGACTGATGGTCGCCGTCATCGTCGCGATGCTGCTGGTCACCGCGCTGGGCATCATCGGCCTGGCCAGCTTCTGGGTGCAGCAGCGCACCAAGCAGATCGGCATCCGCCGCGCGCTGGGCGCCACCCGCCGCGACATCCTGCAGTACTTCCAGACCGAGAACCTGCTCATCGTCGGCGCCGGCGTGGCGCTGGGCATGCTGCTGGCCTATGCCGGCAACGTGCTGCTGATGCGCTTCTTCGAACTGGACCGGCTGCCTGCGACCTACCTGCCGATCGGCGCGGCGCTGCTGTGCGTGCTCGGCCAGCTCGCCGTCCTTGGCCCGGCGCTGCGCGCCGCCGCCGTCCCACCCGCCACCGCCACCCGTAGCGCCTGACCCGGAGCCCGCATGTTCGCCTACTACCTCCGCCTGGCGCTGCGCAGCTTCGGCCGCAACCGCATCCTCACCGCGCTGATGGTGCTGGCCGTGGCGCTGGGCATCGGCGCGTCGATGACCATGCTGACGGTGCTGCATACCCTCTCCGGGGATCCGCTGCCCGGGCGCAGCGCCACGCTGTTCCATCCGCAGGTGGACCCGCGTCCGCGCAACCTGCCCAGCGCCGACCGCGAGCCGCCGGACGAGCTGACCTGGCAGGACGCGACCGCGCTGTACCGGGCACAGGCGGCGCCGGCGCAGACCATGACCAGCGCGAACTGGCTGCCGGTGCACCAGCCCGTGCCCAACAGCCCCTTGCGCATGCTCACCACCCGCGCCGCCACCGCCGACCTGTTCGCCATGTTCGGCATGCGCTTCGTCTACGGCGGCGGCTGGAGCCATCGCGACGATACCCAGCGCGCGCCGGTGGTGGTACTGAGCCGCAAGCTCAACGACGCGCTGTTCGGTGGCGCCAACAGCGTCGGCAGGACCCTGACCATCGCCACCCGCCCGTTCCGGGTGATCGGGGTGATCGACGCCTGGGATGCGCAGCCGCGCTTCTACGACCTCAACTCCGGCGCGTACACGCCGCCGGAGGCGCTGTACATGCCGTTCGAGACCTGGCTGGACCTGCCGCAGGACTACGGCTATGGGCCGATGCAGTGCTGGGGCAAGGATGGCGAGGCCGGCCTGCACGATCCCAAGGCCGCGCAATGCACCTGGGTACAGTACTGGGTGCAGCTGGACACGCCGGACCAGGTGCGGCGCTACCGCGCGACGCTGGACGCCTACAGCGCGCAGCAGCGCCAGCTCGGCCGCTTCGAACGCGCTCCCAACACCCGTCTGCGCAGCCTGGTCGACTGGCTGGACTACAAGCGGGTGGTGCCGGCCACGGTGCGCATGCAGACCTGGATCGCCTTCGGCGTGCTGCTGGTGTGCCTGCTCAATGCGGTGGGCCTGCTGGTCGCCAAGTTCATGCGCAAGGCCGGCGAGATCGGCGTGCGCCGCGCACTCGGCGCCAGCCGCCGCGCGGTGTTCGCGCAATGCCTGGCCGAATCGGCGCTGATCGGCTGCCTGGGCGGCCTGCTCGGCCTTCCGCTGACCTGGATCGGCCTGTGGCTGGTGCGCCAGCAACCGGTGGCCTACGCGCAGCAGGCGCACGCCGATCCCGCGATCCTGGGCATCGCCCTGACTGTGGCCACCCTCTCGGCGCTGGCCGCGGGCCTTTGGCCGGCCTGGCGCGCCTCGCGCATCGCCCCCGCCCTGCAGGTGAAATCGCTATGACCTCGCTGCCTCCGGTGCGTCCCATCCTGTCCGCGCTGGGCAGCCATCGCGCCGCGGTGGTCCTGATGGCGCTGCAGATCGCCCTGACCCTGGCGGTGCTGTGCAACCTGGTATTCATCATCGCCCGCACCTACCAGCGCGTGCAGACCCCGACCGGGGCGATGGAACAGGACATCGGCCTGATCCAGAGCATCGGCGTGATCGGCGAGCAAGACAACGTCAGCAGCGTCGGCCGCAGCCTGGACATCCTGCAGGCGGTGCCCGGCGTGGAAGCGGCGGCGTTTGGCGCGCCGCCGCTGTGGGGTCCCGCGCAGGCGCAGCTGTTCCTGGAGCCGCAGGCCGCGCAACCGGCCGCCCGTGCCAGCCTGTTCCTGGGCAGCCAGGACCTGAACCGCACACTGGGCATCCGCATCGTCGCCGGCCGCGACCTGCGCGACGCGGAACTTCCCGGCGCCTCCGCGCTTTTCGGCGCGCCGGCCGAAATCGAGCGGCGCCTGCCGGCGCTGATCACCCCGTCGCTGGCCGCCAAGCTGTTCCCCGGCGCCTCGCCGCTGGGGCGCACGCTCTACACCAGCACCTTCAACCAGCCGGTGCGCCTGGACATCGTCGGGGTGATGGCGCCGCTGCGCGGCGAGATCACCGGCCACGACGACGATACCGATGCGCTGCTCGCCGAGATCCGAGCCAGCAGCGAAGGCTGGGGCGGCGGCTACCTGATCCGCAGCAAGCCCGGGCAACTGGCGCAGGTGCTGCCGCGCGCGGCGGCGGCGATGCAGCGCGCCAACCCCACCTACGTGCAGCAGCAGGTCGCCACCATGCAGGAGCTGCGGGCCGACTACTTCAAGAGCGACAGTGCGGTGGCGCGGATGCTGCTGGCGATCATCCTGATCCTGCTCACCGTCACCGCGCTGGGGATCGGCGGGCTGGCCAGCTTCTGGGTACAGCAGCGCACTCGGCAGATCGGCATCCGCCGCGCGCTCGGCGCCACCCGCGGCGACATCCTGCGCTACTTCCAGCTGGAAAACCTGCTGATCGTCGGCGGCGGCGCGCTGCTCGGCGCGGTGCTCGCCTACGTCATGAACCAGTGGCTGATGCAGCGCTTCGAACTGGAGCGGCTGTCCACGCCCACCGTGCTCACCGGCATCCTCGCAGTGTGGCTGCTCGGCCAGCTCGCCGTCCTCGGCCCGGCGTTGCGCGCCGCCGCCGTCCCACCCGCCACCGCCACCCGTAGCGCCTGACCCGGAGCCACCCATGTTCGGCTATTACTTCCGCCTCGCCTTGCGCAGCTTCCGCCGCAACAAGGTGCTCACCGCGCTGATGGTGCTGGCCATCGCGCTGGGCATCGGCGCCAGCATGACCACGCTGACCGTGTTCTACGTGCTCTCCGGCGACCCCATCCCGCAGAAGAGCGACAAGCTGTTCTACGTGCAGGTGGATCCGCAGCCCAAGGCCGGCTTCCAGCCCGGCGAGGAACCGGACTTCCAGAACACCCGCTTCGACGCCGAGACGCTGCTGCGCGAGAAGCGCGCCAAGCGGCAGGCGATGATGACCGGTGGGTCGGTAGCGGTGGAACCGTCCAAGAGCGGGCTGAAACCGTTCAAGTCGGAAGTGCGCTTCACCTCGGCCGACTTCTTCCCGATGTTCGACACCCCGTTCCTGTACGGCCATGGCTGGACCGGCACGGAAGACGAACGCCACGAGCGCGTGGCGGTGATCAGCAAGAAGCTCAACGAGAAGCTGTACGACGGCGCCGACAGCGTCGGCCGCGAACTGCGCATGGACCAGAACACGTTCCGCATCGTCGGCGTGCTGGATACCTGGGAACCCAATCCGCGCTTCTACGACATCACCAACACCTACGGTGCGGACGAGCAGGCCTACCTGCCGTTCTCGGTGGCGATGGACCTGAAGATGGACCGCAACGGCAGCATGAACTGCTTCGGCGACAGCAATGGCGAGCCGACCGGACTCAACGCCCCCTGCACCTGGGTCCAGTATTGGGCGGAACTGGAGAGTCCGGCGCAGGTCGCCGACTACAAGGCCTACCTCGAGAACTACTCCAACCAGCAGCGCGCCGCCGGCCGCTTCCAGCGTCCGAACAACGTGCGCCTGCGCAACGTGATGCAGTGGCTGGACCACAACGAAGTGGTGCCGGGCGACGTGCGCCTGCAGCTATGGCTGGCGATGGGCTTCCTGCTGGTGTGCCTGCTCAACACCGTCGGCCTGCTGCTGGCCAAGTTCCTGCGCCGCAGCGGCGAGATCGGCGTGCGCCGCGCGCTGGGCGCCTCGCGCCGCGCGATCTTCGCGCAGTGCCTGGTGGAGGCCGGCACCATCGGCCTGGCCGGCGGCATCGCCGGTCTCGGCCTGGCCGTCCTCGGGCTGTGGGCGGTCCGCCAGCAGCCCTCCGGCTACGCCAAGCTGGCCCACCTGGATCCCACGATGCTGGTGCTGACCTTCGCCCTGGCCCTGGTCGCCAGCCTGCTGGCGGGCCTGCTGCCGTCCTGGCGCGCGATCCAGGTCGCACCGGCGCTGCAGCTCAAATCCTCCTGACCACGACGCCCGCCGCGACGCGGCAGGCAGACCGCCAACGAAGGTCCCTCACAAGGTTACCGCCATGGACATCCGCCCCATCCTCTCCACCCTGCGCAGGCACAAGACCGCCGCCGCGCTGATCGTGCTCGAGATCGCGCTGGCCTGCGCGATCGTGTGCAACGCGCTGTTCCTGATCGGCAACCGCATCGAGACCCTGCACCGGCCCAGCGGCATCGCCGAATCGGAACTGGTGACGATCTCGCTGGGCGGCATCGGCCAGCAGGTCAATGCCGCCGCGCGCACCCGCGAGGACCTGGCCGCGTTGCGCGCGGTGCCGGGCGTGCGCAGCGCGACCGTGCTCAACCAGGTGCCGTTCGTGCACTACTCCTGGAACACCAGCCTGTCGCTGACTCCGGACCAGGAGCGACCCACCCTCAATGCGGCGCAGTACATGGCCGAGGAAGGCACGCTGCAGACCCTGGGCCTGCGGATGGCGGCCGGGCGCGACTTCACTCCCGACGAATACCTGGATCTGGAAACCGCGCAAACCGACAAGGAAGTGCAGAAAAAAGGCACCGCCATCATTCTCAATCGCGCCACCGCGGAAAAGATGTTCCCCGGGCAGAACGCCCTGGGCAAGACCGTCTATACCGGGCCGGTGGCCGCACGCGTGGTCGGCATCGTCGAGACGCTGGCGCGGCCGACCGCGAGCAGCGGCCTGGCCGAGATCGACTACGCGATGCTGCTGCCGCTGCGCCTGAGCTACACCGACGGCCTGTACGTGCTGCGCGTCACCGACCCGGCGCGGCGCCAGGAAGTGCTCGCCGCCGCGACCGCGGCGCTGATGAAGGTGGACAACAGCCGGCTGGTACTGAAACAGCAGACCTACGCCGAAATCCGCGACGCCTACTTCCAGGGCGACCGCGCGATGGTGTGGCTGCTCGGCGCGGTGTGCGTGGCGCTGCTGATCGTGACCGCATTGGGCATCGTCGGCCTGGCCAGCTTCTGGGTGCAGCAGCGCACAAAGCAGATCGGCATCCGCCGCGCGCTCGGCGCCACCCGCGGGCAGATCCTGCGCTACTTCCAGACCGAGAACTTCCTGCTGGCCAGCACCGGCATCGTGCTCGGCATGTTGCTGGCCTACGCGATCAACCAGTGGCTGATGGGCAAGTACGAACTGCCGCGGCTGCCGCTGTACTACCTGCCGTTCGGTGCAATCACGCTGTGGCTGCTCGGCCAGATCGCGGTGTTCGCGCCGGCGCGCCGCGCCGCGGCGGTACCGCCGGCAGTGGCCACGCGCAGCGCTTGAAGCGTCCCCTTGGCCGGCGTCATGCCGGCCCTTTTTTCCAGGACTCCCGATGTTCGGCTACTACTGCAAACTGGCGCTGCACAGCTTCGGCCGCAATCGCCTGCTGACCGCATTGATGGTGCTGGCCATCGCCGTGGGCATCGGTGCTTCGATGACCACGCTGACCGTGTTCCACGTGCTGGCCGCCGACCCGATCCCGGGCAAGAGCGGGCAGCTGTTCTATGTGGAGATGAACGTCTATCCGGACGACAAGTACGAACCCGCCGGCGAAGAGCCGCTGCAACTGACCCGCCGCGATGCCGAGGCGCTGTTGCGCGACAGGCGCGGCGACCGCCAGGCGATGATGTCCGCCGGCGGCGTCACCGTGGTGCCGGCGCGCGCGGAGCAGACCCCGTTTTCCGTGGAGGCGCGCTACACCAGCGCCGATTTCTTCCCGATGTTCGCCGTGCCGATGCGCTACGGCCATGCCTGGACCGCCGAGGACGATGGCCGGCGTGCGCGAATCGCGGTGATCTCGCGGCATCTGAACGAGCAGGTGTTCGGCGACATCGACAGCGTTGGCAAGGACCTGCAGATCGGCGACACGGTGCTGCGCATCGTCGGAGTGACCGAAGACTGGAGCATGAACCCGCGTTTCTACGACATGACCAACGAGACCTACGCCGACAGCGAGGACGTGTTCATTCCGTTCTCCACCTCGCGCGACCTGGAGCTCGGCAGCAGAGGCACGATGGATTGTTGGGGCGACAGTCCGAACGGCCCGAACGGCGAGAACGCCCCCTGCGTGTGGATCCAGTACTGGGTCGAACTGGGCGACGCCGGCAAGCAGGCCGCTTACCGCGACTATCTCGACAGCTACGCGCGCCAGCAGCACGATGCCGGGCGCTTCAGGCATTCGGCGGACATCCGCCTGAGCGACGTGATGAGCTGGCTGGACAGGAATCACGCGGTGCCTGCCGACGTGCGCCTGCAACTGTGGTTGGCGCTGGTGTTCCTGGGCATCTGCCTGCTCAATACCGTCGGCCTGATGCTGGCCAAGTTCATGCGCCATGGCGGCGAAATCGGCGTGCGCCGCGCGCTCGGTGCGTCGCGCCGCGCGATCTTCGCCCAGCACCTGGTGGAGGCCGGGATGATCGGCGCGGCGGGCGGCGCGCTCGGCCTGCTGTTCGCCTGGATCGGCCTGTGGCTGGTGCGGCGGCAACCGGCCGACTATGCCGCGCTGGCGCATATGGACGGCAGCATGCTGCTGATCACGCTGGTGTTGGCCTTGGCCAGCAGTCTGCTGGCCGGCGCGCTGCCGGCGTGGCAGGCGATGCGCGTGCAGACCGCGCTGCAACTCAAGTCGCAATGACGCGCCGCGCGCCTCCATCCCTTTCAGGACCATCAGCCGTGCACATCCACCCCATCCTCTCCAGCCTGCGCAAGCACAGGATCGCCGCACTGCTCATCGTGCTGGAGATCGCCTTCAGCTGCGCCGTGGTGTGCAACGCCTTGTTCCTGATCAACCTGCGCCTGGAACGCATGCAGCGGCCCACTGGGGCGGTCGAACAGCAGATCGTGCAATTGCGCATCCGCAGCGTGGACAGGAACGACGACAGCGCCGCATTGACCCGCGAGGATCTGGATGCCCTGCGCCGGATCCCCGGGGTGCGCAACGCCAGCGTCGTCAACCAGCCGTTGTTCGGCAGCACGGTAGGCTCCAGCGGCATCTCGCTCAACGCCGCCCAGCAGCGCAGCACCTTGCGCGCCACCAACTACTTCGGCGATGCGCAGCTGCTGGACACGCTGGGGCTCACGCTGGTCGCCGGCCGCCGTTTCAATGCGGACGAATTCCTCGACTACGCACGGCTGCAGGATCCCAACGACAAGGGCACGCTGCCGGCGGTGATCCTGAGCCAGGCGCTGGCGCAACGCCTGTTCCCGGACGGAACCGCGCTGGGCCGCAGCATCCATGTCTTCGGCGAGCATCGCATCGTCGGCATCGTGCAACGCCTGGTGCAGCCGCGCGACTTCGGCAGCGCCGCCGACTACGAGGACGCGATGCTGTTCCCGGTGAACATGCCCTACACCAATGGGACCTACCTGCTGCGGGTCGACGACCCGGCGCAGCGCGAGGCGGTGCTGAAGCAGGCGCGTACCGCCCTGTTGGCGCACGGCCCCAGGCGCATGGTCCAGAGCAAGGACAGCAAGACCCTGCAGCAGGCGCGCGCGGCCTACTATCGCAACGACCGGTCCATGGCCTGGCTGCTGGTCGGCGTCTGCGTGGCCTTGCTGATGATCACCGCGCTGGGCATCGTCGGCCTGACCAGTTTCTGGGTGCAGCAGCGCACCAAGCAGATCGGCATCCGCCGTGCGCTCGGCGCCACCTGCCGGCAGATCCTGCTGCATTTCCAGACCGAGAACTTCCTGCTCGCCAGCGCCGGCATCGTGCTCGGCATGCTGCTGGCCTACACCGCCAATCTGTGGCTGATGAACGCCTACGAGCTGCCGCGGTTGCCATTGTGGTACCTGCCGGTCGGCGCGCTGGTGCTGTGGCTGCTCGGCCAGTTCGCGGTGCTCGGGCCGGCGCGACGCGCCGCCCGCGTGCCGCCGGCGGTGGCCACGCGCAGCGCCTGACCTGTCGCGGACGACGACACGCAACCGAGGAACTTCGGGATGTTGCACTACTCCCTGATGATGGCCTGGCGCAGCCTGCTGCGCACGCCGATCGCCACCGCGCTGATGGTGCTGGCGATCGGCCTGGGCATCGGCGCGAGCATGACCATGCTGACGGTGCTGCACGTGATGTCGCGCGATCCGCTGCCCGGCAGGAGCGGTGCGCTCTACACCCCGCACCTGGATCCGTTGCCGTCCAACTATCCCGAAAACCAGGAATGGGGCGACCCGGCGGACAACCTCACCTGGCCCGATGCCATGGCCTTGCTGCGCGCAAACCGCGCCACGCACCAGGCGGCGATGGCAGGCGGGCAGGCGTTGCTGTGGCCGCCGCGCGCGGCCGCCCCGCCGCTCGAGCCGAGCGGCCGCTACGCCAGCGCCGGGTTCTTCGCCCTGTTCGGCATACCGCTGCAACGCGGACACGGCTGGAGCGCAAGCGACGACCAGAACCATGCCCGCGTCATCGTGCTCAGCCACACGCTGGCCGACACCCTGTTCGGCGCGCGCGATCCGATCGGCCAGAGGCTTGCGCTCGGCGAGCAGCGGATCGGCTTCCAGGTGATCGGCGTGGTCGGGACATGGAATCCGCAACCGCTGTTCTATGCCGACCCCAACAGCAAGGGCGACTTCGGCCAGCAGGACGACTTCTTCCTCCCGCTGTCCACCGCGATGGAGTTGGGGCTGGACACCAGCAGCAGCGTCAGCGGCTGGGATGCGTTCAGCGGCAGCGACCAGGCGCGCCTCAAGGATCCTTCCACCAGCTGGCTGCAGTTCTGGGTGCAGTTGGATACGCCGCAGCAGGTCTCCGCCTACCAGCGCTTCCTCTACGACTATGCCGCGACCCAGCACGCCAGCGGACGCTTCCAGCGCCCGCCGCAGCGTGTCCGGCTGTATGCGTTGATGGACTGGCTGCGCCACCTGCGGATGGTGCCCGACGACGTGCGCCTGCAGACGCTGCTGGCGTTGGGCTTCCTGTGGATCTGCCTGGTCAACGTGATCGCCCTGTTGCTGGCGAAGTTCCTGCGCCGCGGCAGCGAGATCGGCGTGCGGCGCGCGCTCGGCGCCCGGCGCGGCCACGTGTTCCTGCAGTTCGGCTGCGAAGCCGCGCTGATCGGGCTGCTCGGCGGCGCACTGGGAACCGCGATCGCCGAACTGGGATTGTGGAGCGTGCGCCAGCGCCCGGACGACTACGCCAGGATCGCGCGGATGGACCTGCAGATGCTGCTGGCCACCGTGGCGCTGGCGGTGGTCGCCGCGCTGCTGGCGGGCCTGCTGCCGGCCTGGCGGGCCAGCCGGATCAACCCCGCCCTGCAGATCAAGGACGTCTGACATGAACCTGCCGATCCGCCCCATCCTCTCCAGCCTGCATCACCACCGCCTCACCGCCGCGCTGCTGACGCTGCAGGTCGCGCTGACCTGCGCCTTCGTCGCCAACGCGGTGTTCCTGATCGACGGCCGGATCGAACGGTTGCGGACCCCGAGCGGCCTGCCCGAGGACGAACTCTCGCTGATCTCGGTGCGTGGCCTGCAGGGCGGCGACAATGCGCAGGCCCAGCAGCAAGCCGACCTGCTGGCGCTGCGCAGCATTCCCGGGGTCAAGGCGGCGACCGCGTTCGGCTTCAGCACGCCGCTGTCCGGCGGCTCCAACGACTATGGCGGCTGCGCCGACCGGCAAGCGCTGGAACGCGCGAGCGCGCAACGATCGATGGACGCTTCCGGTTGCATCCAGGCCACCTATTACGCCGGCTCGCCAGGTTTCGTGCAGGCCATGGGCGCGCACCTGGTCGCCGGCCGCGATTTCCATGCCGACGAATACTCCACCGCGTCGCCCAGCGCGCTGATCGTCACCCGCGCACTGGCGCAACGGCTGTGGCCGGACCAGCCGGCCGTCGGCAAGACGCTCTACGGCGGCAGCCAGAGCACCGTCGTCGGCGTGGTCGACGACCTGCTGCGGCCGACGCTGCGCAGCGCCGCGGTCGATCGCCTGGTCGCGCTGTCGCCACAGCTTCCCATTGGCTCGCAGACGCAATACCTGCTGCGCAGCGCCCCGCAGGACCGCGACCGGGTGTTGGCCGCCGCGGCCGGCGCGCTGGCCAAGGCCGGCCCGCTGCGGCTGATTCCGAACGAGGGGCGGCGCAGTTTCGCGCAGGTGCGGCAGCGCTACTTCCAGCGCGATGCCACCATGATCGGGCTGCTGCTCGCGGCGACCACGGGCCTGCTGTTCGTCACCGCCCTGGGCATCGGCGGGCTGGCCAGCTTCTGGGTACAGCAGCGCACGCGCCAGATCGGCATTCGCCGCGCCATCGGCGCGACCCGCCGCGACATCCTGCGTTACTTCCAGACCGAGAACCTGCTGATCGTCGGCAGCGGCAACGTGGTGGGCATGGCGCTGGCCTTGCTGCTGAACCAGGCGCTGATGCAACGCTACGACCTGTCGCGCCTGCCATTGGGCTACCTGCCTGCCGCGGCGGTGGCCTTGCTCTCGCTCGGCCAGCTCGCGGTGCTGTGGCCGGCGCAACGCGCTGCCGCGGTGCCGCCGGCAGTGGCCACGCGCAGCGCCTGAACGGGACGCTCCGGATCATGGATCGGTTCCTGATATCGCTGCGCCGGCACACGCTGCTGGCGACGCTGATCGTGCTGCAGATGGCGATCGGTTACCCCGTGCTGCTCGCCATCGGCACGCTGGCCAGCCAGGCGCATGCGCGGATGCACGCGTCCAGCGGCATCGGCGACGATGCGCACCTGCTGACGCTGCGGCTCAGCGGCCGCGTGCCCGCGGCGGCGGCGCGACGCGAGGCGGCGGCCTTGCGCGCGATCCCCGGCGTACTCAACGTGGCGGCGATCAACCAGCTGCCGTTCGGACCCGAACAGTGGACCGCCCTGCTGGGACCGCGCGCCGATGGGGCCGGCGGGCAGTTCCGGGTGAGCACTTACCTCGGCGATCCCGGACTGCTGCAGACCCTGGGCCTGCGCCTGCAACGCGGCCGCGACTTCGCCGACGCCGAATATCGCGAGCTGGTCTCGCCCGCCGCGCTGGATCTCGCGCAGCGGGTGATCCTGACCCGGACGCTGGCGGCGCGGCTGTTTCCCGATCGCGACCCGCTGGGGCAGGCGGTGTATCTGGGCGGCAAGCCGCCGGCGACGGTGGTCGGCATCGTCGAGCGGCTGCGCGCGCCGGGCGCCGGCGAGGAGGAGGACGGCGCCATCCTGCCGTTGCGCTTGCCGGAACAGGACAACGCGCTCTATGTGCTGCGGGTCGCGCCCGGCGATCCGGCCGGGGTCCGCGCGTCCCTGGCGGCGGACGCGGAGCGGATCGCGCCGGGGCGGCTGCATGAGGTGGGCGATGCCGGCGAACTGCGCTTGCAGCAACGGCACCTGCATCGCCACCGGCTGATGCTGCTGGCCGCGGCCGCGGCGCTGTGGCTGTTCGGCACCATCGCGACGGTCTATGCCATCAGCGAGGCGATGGTGCGCCAGCGCTACCCGCAGATCGCGCTGCGGCGCGCGCTCGGCGCACGCGCGGCGCAGATCCGTTGGCATCTGCGCCGCGAAAACCTGCTGCTGTGCGGCCTGGGCATCGCCATCGGCGTGGTCGCCACCGCACTGCTGCGACGCGCCTTGCTGGATGCGCCGGCGCTGTCGCCACCGTCGCCGTATCCGCTGGCCACCGCAGTGCTGTTGCTGGCGGCCGGCTGGCTGGCGATGCGCGGACCGGCCAGGCGCGCGGCGCAGCTGTCGCCTGCGGCGTATCGGTGAGACAGATGACCACGACGGCGACAGCGCGCTCGTGCGCACCCGGACGCAGCGCATGCCGGCGGCCGCTGGCGCACACGACAAGCCGCGCCGGGACTGCGATGATGCCGCCTCGTCCCGCGTTCCCGCGTTCCGCCCCGGCCATCCGACAAGGTTCCCGATGCCCTGCATCCTGATCATCGACGACAACCCCGCCGTCGCCACCGCGCTGGAAGTGCTGTTCTCCCTGCACGACATCGAGACGGTGCATGCGGACAGTCCGGACGCCGGGCTGCAACGCCTGGCCGACAGCGATATCGATCTGGTGCTGCAGGACATGAACTTCACTGCCGACACCACCTCCGGCGAGGAGGGCGTGGCGCTGTTCGATGCGATCCGCGCGCGCCATCCGGACCTGCCGGTGATCCTGCTGACCGCCTGGACCCAGCTCAGCAGCGCGGTGGAACTGGTCAAGGCCGGCGCCGCCGACTACCTGGCCAAGCCCTGGGACGACCGCAAGCTGCTGACCACGGTCAACAACCTGCTGGAACTGTCCGAGGCGCGGCGCGAACTGGAACGGCGCCGCGACGGCGAACGCCGCCATCGCCAGCAACTGGCGCAGCGCTACGACCTGCGCGGCGCGGTGTTCGCCGACCCGGCCAGCGAGCGCGCCATCGCCCTGGCCTGCCAGGTCGCGCGCTCGGAACTGCCGGTGCTGATCACCGGCCCCAACGGCAGCGGCAAGGAAAAGATCGCCGAGATCATCCAGGCCAATTCGCCGATGCGGCAGGGCCCGTTCGTGGCGCTGAACTGCGGCGCGATTCCGGCCGAGCTGATCGAAGCCGAATTGTTCGGCGCCGAGGCCGGCGCCTATACCGGCGCCAACAAGGTCCGCGAAGGCAAGTTCGAAGCGGCCGACGGCGGCACCCTGTTCCTGGACGAGATCGGCAACCTGTCGCTGGCCGGGCAGATGAAACTGCTGCGCGTGCTGGAGACCGGGCGTTTCGAACGGCTGGGCTCCAACCGCGAGCGCCAGGTCAAGGTGCGGGTGATCAGCGCCACCAATGCCGACCTGACCGCGATGATCCGCGAAGGCACGTTCCGCGAGGATCTGTACTACCGGCTCAATGCGGTGGAGCTGTCGCTGCCGGCGCTGGCCGACCGCCCCGGCGACATCCTGCCGCTGGCCGAGCACTTCCTGTCCGGCGCCAAGGCGCTGTCGGCCGGCGCGGTGCAGGCGCTGCAGCGGCATGCCTGGCCGGGCAACGTGCGCGAGCTGCGCAACGTCATCCAGCGCGCCGAGCTGCTGGCCGGCGGCCGCCAGATCGAGGCCGCCGACCTGAACCTGCCCAAGCCCGCGGCGCCGCGCCCGGCCGCCGGCGCCGAACCGGACCGCGAGCGCATCGTGGCGGTGCTCGGCCGCGCCAACGGCGTCATCGCCCAGGCCGCCGCCGAGCTGGGCATGAGCCGGCAGGCACTGTACCGGCGCATGGACCGCTACGGAATCCCGCGCGAATGAAACTGCGCCGCTCCTTCACCGTCGGCCTGTTCCTGCGCCTGCTGCCGGTGCTGGCGCTGGCTGCGGCGATGCCGTGGCTGCTGGCGTACTGGATGGACCGCGGCTGGGAAGTGGTGACGTTGTCGGCGCTGCTGCTGCTGGCGCTGATGTGGTGGACGCTGCGCCGCGCGACCGCGCCGATGCGCTCGCTGTTCCGCGCCCTGGCCGGCACCGTCAGCAGCTACCGCGACGGCGAGTACAACTTCGGCGTGCACTGGCGCGGCGACGACGAACTGGGCGAGATGGTCGCCGCGCACCGGCAGCTGGGCGAGATCCTGCGCGAACAGCGCCAGGGCCTGGCGCAGCGCGAACTGATGCTCGACACCATGGTGCAGAACACGCCGGTGGCGATGCTGCTCACCTCCAACGGCGGCGACGGCCTGCGCCGCGTGGTGTTCTCCAACCTGGCCGCGCGCAAGCTGCTGCACGGCGGCTGGAAACTGGAAGGCCAGCGCCTGGACGACCTGCTGCTGGGCATGCCGCCGGCGCTGCGCGAAGCGGTCGCGCGCGGCGGCGACAGCCTGTTCACCATCGACGACGACGAGGATCCGGAAGAGGAGCAGGTCTACCACCTGTCGCGGCGCCGCTTCCGCCTCAACGGCCGCCCGCACGAACTGCTGCTGATCCGCCTGCTCACCGCCGAACTGCGCCGCCAGGAAGTGCATACCTGGAAGAAGGTGATCCGGGTCATCAGCCACGAATTGAACAACTCGCTGGCGCCGATCGCCTCGCTGGCGCACTCCGGCGCCGAGCTGGTGCGGCGGCAGAAGGTGGAGCGGCTGGAAGAGGTGTTCGGCACCATCGAGGAGCGCGCGCGGCACCTGGAGGGTTTCATCCGCGGCTATGCGCGCTTCGCCAAGCTGCCGCAGCCGCAGCTGCAGACCGTGCACTGGGCGCAGTTCCTGGGCGGGCTGCAGCAGCAGATCCCGTTCGCGCTGGAACTGGAAGCGCCCGATCTGCACAGCCGGGTCGATCCGGCGCAACTGCAGCAGGCGCTGCTCAACCTGGTCAAGAACGCGCACGAATCCAGCCCCGAGGGCCTGGCGCCGGCCGACAGCGTGCGCATCCGCGTCTCCACCCGTCCCGAATGGCTGCGCATCGAGGTGCTGGACCGCGGCAGCGGCATGAACGAAGCGGTGCTGCACAACGCGCTGATGCCGTTCTATTCGACCAAGCGCAACGGCACCGGCCTGGGCCTGGCACTGACCCGCGAGATCGTCGAGGCGCACGGCGGCCGCCTGTCGCTGCAGAACCGCGACGAGGGCGGGCTGTGCGTGGCGGTGCAGTTGCCGTTGGCGTCTGGAAGTTAGCGCCCCGCGCTTCTGTGCTGCACAACGCGCTGATGCCGTTCTATTCGACTAAGCGCAACGGCACCGGCCTGGGCCTGGCGCTGACCCGCGAGATCGTCGAGGCGCACGGCGGCCGCCTGTCGCTGCAGAACCGCGACGAGGGCGGGCTGTGCGTGGCGGTGCAGCTGCCGCTGGCATCTGGAAGTTAGCGCCCCGCGCTTCTGTTTTGCACAACGCGCTGATGCCGTTCTATTCGACCAAGCGCAACGGCACCGGCCTGGGCCTGGCGCTGACCCGCGAGATCGTCGAGGCGCACGGCGGCCGCCTGTCGCTGCAGAACCGCGACGAAGGCGGGCTGTGCGTGGCGGTGCAGTTGCCGCTGGCGTCGGCGAGCTAGCGCCTCATGCATCCCTGTAGGAGCGGCTTCAGCCGCGACAGACATTTCCGGTAGAACCTGTCGCGGCTGAAGCCGCTCCTACAGGGTGCACACGCGCTCAGTCGTGTACGGTTTCCGCTCTCGACGATGCGCAGCGTCGGCGCGGGCCGTGGCGCTGGCGGGAATCGCGCCGGAGTAACGGTGCCATGGCCACTGACATCGGCGAGCTAGCACACTTCGGTCCAGACGGTGCCACGTGATGTTGCCACTGTGGGAGCGACTTCAGTCGCGACGGGCTTTACCGGTAACGCCCGTCGCGACTGAAGTCGCTCCCACAGATTTCCTCATCGCGCTGCACGCTGCAGCTCCGCCGTTGCGGTAAACAGCCTCACTCGCGCACCGTGCCGCTCTCGACGATGCGCGGCGTGCCCAGCGCGCCGCAGGCGTCGTCGGCGCCGGTGGTGGCCGTCGCCGGAATCGCGCCGTAGTAGCCGGCGCCGACCGTGTTGTCGACGAAGCGCCCGCCCTGCGACGGACATTCGCCCTGCTCCGGATCGAACCAGTCGGAAAACGCGGCGTACTTGCCGGCGCGCACGAACTGGTTGCCGCGCACCTGGGTAGCGTCAGACGCATCGCGGGTGCGCACCGCGTCGCCGTTGACGTCGATGAAACTGTTGTCCTCGACCGTGTTGCCGGTCGAATGCCGCGCCAGGTACAGCGCATGGATGTAGCCGGAAGTCTCCTTGCTGTTCTCGATCGCACTGAACTGGTTGCCGGCGATCACGTTGTCGCGCGAGTTCTGCAAGCGAATCGCCGCATACGAGTACGCCGGATCGCCCTGGCCGTGGATGCCGCCGATGCGGGTGAAGCGCATGCCGCGGATCTCGTTGCCGGCGTTGCCGTCGGCGGCCGCGTTGCTGCTGCCCAGGTCCAGCGCCATCCAGTAGTCGCTGACCTCCAGGCCGACGAACTGCAGCTGGGTGCGCTGGTTGCCGCCGCCGCGCAGCGTAAACCAGGTGCCGCCGCCGCGTCCGTCGAAATGCGGCATCGTGGCCGCGCCGGGCGCGGCGACGATGCGCAGCGGCGCGCCGTTGCGGAACGTCCAGCGCACCGACTGGCCCAGGTAGGTGCCGGCCGCGACCACGATCTCCACCTCGGTCTTGGGCGATTGCGCCTGCAGGCGCTGCTGCGCCGCGTCCAGGGTCTGCAGCGCGGTCGCGGCGCTGGTGCCGGCCGCGCTGTCGTCGCCATCGGGCGCCAGGTACAGGCGAAAGGTCTGCGCGTGCACGGCGTTCGCCGCGGCCAACGCCAGCACCAGGATCCACCACCGCGCGCGTCGTAGCAGCATCGAACACCTCCGTGGAGCGTTGCGGCGCTGGCGCCATGCCTGGCCAGCCGCGCCACCTTAGCGCGGCCCTGCGCGTGCGGATGCGATGCCTGTCACGCGCCGCCCGACGCGCGCTGCCGGCTATTTCTTCTTCGGCCGCTTCCAGCCTTCGTGCGTGCTCTGCCGCGCCCGCGCCACGGTGAGCTGGCCTTCCGGCGCATCGCGCGTGATCACCGAACCGGCACCGATGGTCGCGCCCGCACCGATCGTCACCGGCGCCACCAGCGCGCTGTTGGAGCCGACGAAGACGTCGTCGCCGATCGTGGTCTTCGACTTGTTCACGCCGTCGTAGTTGCAGGTGATGGTGCCGGCGCCGATGTTGACCCCGCTGCCGATCGTCGCATCGCCGAGATAGCTCAGGTGGTTGGCCTTGCTGCCGACGCCGAGCACCGCCTTCTTGGTCTCGACGAAGTTGCCGATGTGCACGCCGTCGGCCAGCACCGTGCCCGGCCGCAGCCGCGCGAACGGACCGATCTGCACCGCACCCTCGGTGACCACGCCTTCCAGGTCGCAATGCGCGCGCACTTCGGTGCCCGGCCCCAGCACCACGTCCTTGAGCCGCACGAACGGGCCGATGCTGACCCCGTCGCCCAGCTCCACCTCGCCTTCCAGCACCACGTTCACGTCGATGCACACGTCGCGGCCCACGCGCACGCGGCCGCGTTGATCCAGCCGGTTCGGGTCGAGCAGGTGTGCGCCCTGCTCGCACAGCGCGCGCGCGGCGCGCAGTTGCCAGGCGCGCTCCAGCTGCGCCAGCTGCCACGGGTCGTTGGCGCCTTCGGCCTCGATCGGATCGGCCACCAGCACCATCTCCGCCGGGGTGAATTCGGCGGCGGCGGCGGCGAACACATCGGTGAGGTAGTACTCGCCCTGCGCGTTGTCGCTGCGCAGCTGCGCCAGCCAGCGCTTGAGCGCGGTGGATTCGGCGGTGACGATGCCGGTGTTGATGATGCGGATGCGGCGCTGCTCGTCGTCGGCCTCCTTGTGCTCCACGATCGCGGCGACCTTGCCTGCCGCGTCGCGCACGATGCGGCCGTAGCCGCTGGGGTCCTCGGGCTCGGCCACCAGCACCGCCAGCCGCCCCGGCGAGTGCAGCAGGCGCAGCAGGGTGTCGGCGCGGATCAGCGGCACGTCGCCGTACAGCACCAGCACGGTGGCCGCATCCGGCACCGCGGCCATCGCCTGCTGCACCGCATGCCCGGTGCCCAGCTGCTGCGCCTGCTCGGCCCACAGCAGGTCCGGCTGCCCGGCGAAGGCGGCGCGCACCGCATCGCCGCCGTGGCCGTGGACCACATGGATCGCCGCCGGCTGCAGCTGGCGCGCGGTCTCGATCACGTGGGCCAGCATCGGCCGGCCGGCGACCGGCTGCAGCACCTTGGGCTTGGCGGACTTCATCCGCTTGCCCGCGCCGGCGGCGAGGATGACGACGTGCAGGGGCAGGCTCATGGGTGGGTTCCATTCCGGGTAGACAGGGATTTTAGAGGCAGCGGTGCATGCGTGCCGCAACGGCGCGCCTGCGCGCCGCCGCGCGGCATTTACATCTGCGCCGCAGACGCTAGCATGCGCGCTTGATCCCAACCCGGGACTCCCATGAGTCTGCTGCGCCAGGGCAGTCAATTCGTCGTGATCGGATTGCTGCAACTGCTGATCGACTGGAGCGTGTTCGTCGCCGCGACCGCCGCCGGCATGCCGACGATCCCGGCCAACGTGCTCGGCCGCGTGTGCGGCGCCCTGCTCGGCTTCTGGCTCAACGGGCGCATCACCTTCGCCAGCGGCGACGCCGCGCGCCTGGGCTGGCAGCGCTTCGGCCGCTTCATGGCGATGTGGATCGTGCTGACCCTGCTCAGCACCTGGCTGGTGGCGCTGTGCGTGGACGCGCTGGGCCTGCGCCTGGCGTGGCTGGCCAAGCCGGTGGTCGAAGGCCTGCTGGCGGTGCTGTCGTTCTTCCTGGGCCGGCACGTGGTGTATCGCTAGGGACTGGGCGCGGACAACCATGCCGCGCATCGCGCGCGGCATGCTGGGCACTTGTGGGAGCGACTTCAGTCGCGACGGGCTCTACCGGTAACGCCGGTCGCGACTGAAGTCGCTCCCACAGTGTGAAGGAGGCTGCGGCAAATGGCCTGGCCCGCACGCCCTCGACCGCACAGGCCGCCTGCGGGTGCAGTCGGGACGACGGCGCCCGCTCGCCCCACTCAGCGGCAGAAATCGCCCAGGCTGCGCACCAGCGCGGTGCGGTGGACCTGGTCCAGCTGCCAGCGCAGCGCATAGGCCTCGGCCGCGCGCGCGGTCGCCGCCGGGCAATCCGGCGCCTGCCGCGCTGCGGCGTTGGCCTGCAGGGCGTCCAGCATCTCGCCCTGCAACTGGTCCAGCCGCGCGCGCAGCGCGGCCAGGTCCGGGCGCGGCTGGTCCGGGGCGCGGCCACGCAGCCGCCAGCGCTCCAGCAGCTGGTACTGCACCAGCTTGTTGGACTCGATCTGCATGCCGAAGAAGCGCGCCGCATCGTCCGCGTCCAGGCCGTGCGCCGGCGCCTGTTCGCGCACGCTGGCCAGCACCGCGGCCTCGCGCGTGGCGTCCAGTACCGGCTTGCCGCTGTCCCATTTGCTCAGCGCGACCTGGTCGCCGATCGCATTGCGCTCGACGATCCGGTCGAGCAGCGGTTCGAGCGGGGTGGCGCTGCGCGCGGGCATCGCGCAGCCCATCACGGCGGCGCCGGCCAGCAGCGCGGTCAGCACGCGCGGGAGGGTGGCGGCAACGGAAGCGGTCATCGTGTCTCTCCAGGAAACCGTCTGCGCGGGGGAAGGAGCTGCAGATCGGGCGGCCATCTTGCCCAAGCCGCCGGACGTTTTCATTGCAGCGCGCCGCGGTTGGCGCGCGAGGTCGCGGCCGAGTCAGCGGCGATAAAGCCAGCGCCGTGCGCCGCGTCACCATTGTGCGGCGGCCGCGGCGGCTCGCGTGGGGCGGAATCGCGGCCGCGACTGCGAAACGGCAAGGCGCGGCACGCTGCGGGCATGCTCCACAAACGAAAACGCCGGCAACAGCCGGCGTCCTCGTCGCGATCGCATGCGCGCCAGGCAACGCGCGCGGCGGCGCTCAGTGCTTGAGGTTCTTGCGCAGGCGCTCCAGCGCCTGCAGCTGCGCGGTGACTTCCGCCAGCTTGGCCTGCGCCTCGGCCACGTCGATGCCGTCGCCGCGGTTGGCGAGCATGCGCTCGGCCTCTTCCTTGGCCTTGCGCACCGACGCTTCGTCGATGTCCTGCGCGCGGATCGCGGTGTCGGCGAGGATGGTCACCACCTGCGGCTGCACCTCGAGGATGCCGCCGGAAATGGCGAAATCCAGCTGCTCGCCGCTGGCGGTGGTCACCACCACCTTGCCGGGCTTGAGCCGGGTGATCAGCGGCGCGTGCTTGGGCGCGATGCCCAGCTCGCCCAGCTCGCCGGTGGCGACCACCAGGGTCGCCTCACCGTGGTAGATCTCGTGCTCGGCGCTGACGATGTCGCAACGGATGGTGCTCATGGTTACCTCGCTGGCGCGAGGCGGGATTGGGGATTCTGGATTCGGGATTGGCCGAAGCGGTCGCGCCGCCTTGCCCTCACTCCGAATCCCTCGCCCTCGATGCCGCCTTGCGTATCCCTAATCCCGAATGCCGAATCCCGGCTGTTACGCCTTCTCGGCCATCTTCTTGGCCTTCTCGACCGCTTCCTCGATGCTGCCGACCATGTAGAACGCCTGCTCCGGCAGGTGGTCGTATTCGCCGTCGACGATGCCCTTGAAGCCGCGGATGGTGTCCTTCAGCGACACGTACTTGCCCGGCGAGCCGGTGAACACTTCGGCCACGTGGAACGGCTGGCTGAAGAAGCGCTCGATCTTGCGCGCGCGCGACACCGACTGCTTGTCCTCTTCGGACAGCTCGTCCATGCCCAGGATCGCGATGATGTCCTTCAGTTCCTTGTACTTCTGCAGGGTCATCTGCACGCGGCGCGCGGTGTCGTAGTGCTCGTGGCCGATCACGTTCGGATCCATCATGCGCGAGGTCGAATCCAGCGGATCCACCGCCGGGTAGATACCCAGCGAGGCGATGCTGCGCGACAGCGCGACGGTCGAGTCGAGGTGGGCGAAGGTGGTCGCCGGCGACGGGTCGGTGTAGTCGTCCGCGGGCACGTACACGGCCTGGATCGAGGTGATCGAGCCGGTCTTGGTCGAGGTGATGCGCTCCTGCAGCACGCCCATTTCCTCGGCCAGGGTCGGCTGGTAGCCCACCGCCGACGGCATGCGGCCCAGCAGCGCCGACACTTCGGTACCGGCCAGGGTGTAGCGGTAGATGTTGTCGACGAACAGCAGCACGTCCTTGCCCTTGCCGGACGCGTCCTTCTCGTCGCGGAAGTACTCGGCCATGGTCAGGCCGGTCAGCGCCACGCGCAGACGGTTGCCCGGCGGCTCGTTCATCTGGCCGTACACCATCGCCACCTTGTCCAGGACGTTGGAGTCCTTCATCTCGTGGTAGAAGTCGTTGCCCTCGCGGGTACGCTCGCCCACGCCGGCGAACACGGACAGGCCCGAGTGCGCCTTGGCGATGTTGTTGATCAGTTCCATCATGTTGACGGTCTTGCCGACGCCGGCGCCGCCGAACAGGCCGACCTTGCCGCCCTTGGCGAACGGGCACATCAGGTCGATGACCTTGATGCCGGTTTCCAGCAGCTCGGTGGCCGAGGACTGGTCTTCGTAGCTCGGCGCGGCGCGGTGGATTTCCCAATGGTCGGTGGCCTGCACCTCGCCGGCCTCGTCGATCGGGCGGCCCAGCACGTCCATGATCCGGCCCAGCGTGCCCGGGCCGACCGGCACCGAGATCGCGCGGCCGGTGTTGGACGCCACCAGGTTGCGCTTGAGGCCGTCGGTGGAACCGAGCGCGATGGTGCGCACGATGCCGTCGCCCAGCTGCTGCTGCACTTCCAGCGTGATGGCCGTGCCTTCGACCTTCAGTGCGTCGTAAATCTTCGGCACATCGGCACGCGCGAATTCGACGTCGACGACCGCGCCGATGATCTGAACGATCTTGCCCTGACTCATTTTGCTGCTCCGGTTAGCTTTAGTTCTGTGCGGATGGCCTGCGCCATCCCATGGATTTCGTGATTCGGGATTCGGGATTCGGGATTCGTAAAAGCGCGCTTCGCTGCTCTTGCCAATCCCGATTCTCCAATCCCGAATCCCGGCACTTAGACGGCCGCTGCGCCGCCGACGATCTCGGAAATTTCCTGGGTGATCGCCGCCTGCCGCGCCTTGTTGTAGATGAGCTGCAAGGTGCTGATGAGCTTGTTGGCGTTGTCGCTGGCGGCCTTCATCGCCACCATGCGCGCGGCGTGCTCGGAGGCCACGTTCTCCAGCACCGCCTGGTACACCAGCGACTCGATGTAGCGCGTCATCACGTGCTCCAGCACGGTCGCGGCATCGGGTTCGTACAGGTAGTCCCAGTCGTGGTGCGCGACCTGGTTCTCCGCCGCCGGCAGCGGCAGCAGCTGGTCGAAGCTGGCCTTCTGCGTCATCGTGTTCACGAAGCGGTTGTAGACCAGGTAGACGCGGTCGACCTTGCCCTCGGTGAACGCGTCCAGCATCACCTTGATCACGCCGATCAGCTGCTCCAGCTGCGGCACGTCGCCGAGGTGGCTGACGCTGCCGACCATGTCGACCTTGAGCCGGCGGAAGAACACCGAGGCCTTCTGGCCGATGGTGACCACGTCGATGCCGGCGCCCTTGTCCTGCCACTGGCGCACTTCGCCCAGCATCTTGCGGAACAGGTTGTTGTTGAGGCCGCCGGCCAGGCCGCGATCGGAGGAGATCACGATGTAGCCGACGCGCTTGACCGTGTCGCGCTGCACCAGGAACGGATGCGTGTAGTCGGTGCTGGCCTGCGCCAGATGCCCGATCACCTGCTTCATCGCCTGCGCGTACGGCCGCGAGGTCTTCATCCGATCCTGCGCCTTGCGGATCTTGGAGGCCGAGACCATCTCGAGCGCGCGCGTCACCTTGCGGGTGTTCTGCACGCTCTTGATCTTGGTTTTGATTTCGCGTCCGCCTGCCATTACTCGCTCGCTCCGCTCGTGGGATTGGGGATTGGGGATTGGGGATTAGCTAAAGCTCCCAAACTCACCTCACCTACAACCCAAAATACCTGAATCTGGAGATCCGGAACGATGATCGGGGATCGACCAAGTCCCCTGAATCACCGCTCTTGCGAATCCCGAATGCCCAATCCCGAATCCCGGCTCTTTACCAGCTGCCCGTGGTCTTGAACTCGCCGATGCCCTTCTTGAACGCCGCTTCGATCTCGCCGTTCCAGTCGCCGCTGTCGTTGACCTTGGCGATCAGCTCGCCGGCGGTGTTGGCGAAATGCGCGTGCAGGCCTTCCTCGAACGCGCCGATCTTGTTGACCGGCACGTCGTCCAGGAAGCCTTCGTTGACCGCGTAGATCGACAGCGCCTGGTTGGCGATGGACATCGGCAGGTACTGCTTCTGCTTCATCAGCTCGGTGACGCGCTGGCCGCGCTCGAGCTGCTTGCGGGTGGCTTCGTCCAGGTCCGAGGCGAACTGCGCGAACGCCGCCAGCTCGCGGTACTGCGCCAGCGAGATGCGGATGCCGCCGGAGAGCTTCTTGATGATCTTGGTCTGCGCGGCGCCGCCGACGCGCGACACCGAGATGCCCGCGTTCACCGCCGGGCGGATGCCGGCGTTGAACAGGTCGGTTTCCAGGAAGATCTGGCCGTCGGTGATCGAGATCACGTTGGTCGGCACGAACGCGGACACGTCGCCGGCCTGGGTTTCGATGATCGGCAGCGCGGTCAGCGAGCCGGTCTTGCCCTTGACCTCGCCCTTGGTGAACTGCTCCACGTACTCCTCGGACACGCGCGCGGCGCGCTCCAGCAGGCGGCTGTGCAGGTAGAACACGTCGCCCGGGTACGCTTCGCGGCCCGGCGGGCGCTTCAGCAGCAGCGAGATCTGGCGGTAGGCCACGGCCTGCTTGGACAGGTCGTCGTACACGATCAGCGCGTCTTCGCCGCGGTCCATGAAGTACTCGCCCATGGTGCAGCCCGCGTAGGCGCTGATGTACTGCATCGCCGCCGACTCGGAGGCGGTCGCGGCGACCACGATGGTATGCGCCAGCGCGCCGTTCTCTTCCAGCTTGCGCACGATGTTGGCCACGGTCGAGGCCTTCTGCCCGATCGCCACGTACACGCACTTGATGCCGGTGGTCTTCTGGTTGATCACCGCATCGATCGCCAGCGCGGTCTTGCCGGTCTGGCGGTCGCCGATGACCAGCTCGCGCTGGCCGCGGCCGATCGGGATCATCGCGTCGACCGACTTGTAGCCGGTCTGCACCGGCTGGTCGACCGACTTGCGCCAGATCACGCCCGGCGCCACGCGCTCCACCGGCGCGGTCTGCGTGGTGCCGAGCGGGCCCTTGCCGTCGATCGGCTCGCCCAGCGCGTTGACCACGCGGCCGAGCAGTTCCTTGCCCACCGGCACTTCCAGGATGCGGCCGGTGGTCTTGGCCACGTCGCCTTCGCGCAGGTTCTCGTAGTCGCCGAGCACCACGGCGCCGACCGAGTCGCGCTCCAGGTTCAGCGCCAGGGCATAGGTCTCGTTCGGCAGTTCGATCATCTCGCCCTGCATCACATCGGCCAGGCCGAAGATGCGCACGATGCCGTCGGACACGCTGGTGACCGTGCCTTCGTTGCGCGACTCCGCAGTCAGCTTGACCTGCTCGATGCGGTTCTTGATCAGTTCGCTGATTTCGGAGGGGTTGAGCGTGGTTGCCATCTTGGTTTCCTTCGGATCGTCCACCGCACGAAGGCGGATGGCGACTTTTGGTTAGCTTCTTTGAGAATCGGGAATGGGGAATCGGGAATCGCAGGTGGCGTCGCCGCCGGGCCGGGTTCTCGCTTCTCTATTCGCCATTCCCGCTTCTTAGTGGGCCAGTGCGGATTGCAGGCGCGACAGCTTGCCTTTCAACGAACCGTCGATGACCACGTCGCCGGCGTCGATCACCGCGCCGCCGATCAGCGAAGCGTCCACCGCCGTGGTGATCTCGACCTCGCGGCCGAAGCGCTGCTTCAGCGCCACCTTCAACGAGGCCACTTCCGCGTCGCTGAGCTGGCTGGCCGAGGTCACGTTGGCCTTGACCACGCATTCGGCCTCGGCACGCAGCTGATCGTACAGCCCGGCGATCTCGGGCAGCAGCGGCAGCCGCTGGCCTTCGGCCAGCAGGCTCAGGAAGCGCGCGTACTGCTCGTCGGCCACCTGCGGCGCCAGCAGCGCCACCGCCTGTTCGCGCTGCAGCTGCGGGTTGTGCAGCAACGCGGCCACGCGCGGATCGGCCGCGACCTGGGCGGAGAACGCCAAGGCCTGCGACCACGGCGCGAGCTTGCCGGCATCGCTGGCCGCGGCGAACGCGGCGCGGGCATACGGACGCGCCAGTGTGAGGGCCTGGCTCATCTCAGATCTCCGCCGCCAGCTCGTCGAGCAGCGCCTTGTGGGCGTTGGCGTCGATTTCGCGCTTGAGCAGCTTTTCCGCACCGCTCACCGCCAGCAGCGAAACCTGGCGACGCAGGTCCTCGCGCGCACGGTTGGCCGCGGCGTCGATCTCGGCCTGGGCCAGGTCCTTCTGCCGGTTGGCCTCGGCGATCGCCTCGTTCTTGGCCGCCTCGACGATCTGGTTGGCGCGCGCGTGGGCCTGGTCGATGATCTCGTTGGCCTTGACGCGTGCGTCCTTCAGCGCTTCGTTGACCTTTTCCTGCGCCTGCGCCAGATCCTTCTGGCTGCGATCGGCGGCGGCGAGGCCTTCGGCGATCTTCTGTTGGCGCTCTTCGATGGCCTTCATCAGCGGCGGCCAGATCTTGGTCGCGACGATCCAGATCAGACCGGCAAACGCCAGCGCCTGGGCAAAGAGGGTGAGACCGATATTCATTGGGTACGCTCAGCCAAAGGTGACGGGGTGGACGCGCCGCCATCGCGGCGGGCGCGTCCGAACCTTCATCCGTAGCGGCGGCCGCATCGCTGCGGCCGTCCGCCGGTGCTACTGGATCAGCCGCCCTGCGGCAGGCGCGACACGAACTCGCCGATCATCGGGTTGGCGAACGCGAACAGCAGGCCGACCGCGACGCTGATGATGAACGCGGCGTCGATCAGGCCGGCGGTGATGAACATGCGCACCTGCAGCACCGGGATCAGTTCCGGCTGGCGCGCGGCCGACTCCAGGAACTTGCCGGCCATGATGGCCAGACCGAGGCCGGCGCCCAGCGCGGCCAGGCCGATCATGATGCCGACGGCGAGGACGGTGGAGCTCTGGACTTGGGCGAGGTTGGTCAGGACGGCGAAGTACATGGTTTTCTCCAGGAACAAAGTTGCTTGAGGATGGTGAATCGGACGAAGGGTTGCTTAAAACGCGTGAAGCAGGAACGTCAGTGGCTGTCTTCCGCCAGGCTCAGATACACGATGGACAGCATCATGAAGATGAAAGCCTGCAGCGGGATCACCAGCAGGTGGAACAGCATCCAGCCGAAGCCGAACGCGCCGCCGGCCAGGGCGCCGAAGATGCCGGCACCGCCCAGCACCCAGATCAGCAGGAATACGATCTCGCCGCCGAACATGTTGCCGAACAGTCGCATCGCCAGCGAGATCGGCTTGCTCAGCCACTCGACGACATTGAGGATCAGGTTGAACGGCAGCATCCACTTGCCGAACGGGGCGGTCAGGAATTCCTTGGTCATCCCGCCCACGCCCTTGGAGCGCAGCGAGAAGAAGATCATCAGGAAGAACACGCTGATCGACATGCCCAGGGTGGCGTTGACGTCGGCGGTGGGCACCGGCTTCCAGTAGTGCACGCCGGCCCAGCTGAGCGGAATGGCGATGAAGTCCGCCGGGATCATCTTGATGAGGTTCATCATCAGGATCCAGAAGAACAGGGTGATCGCGATCGGGGTCACCAGCTTGCTGGTGCCGTGGTAGGTGTCCTTGGCCTGGCGGTCGACGAACTCGAGCAGGATCTCCACGAACGCCTGCCACTTGCCCGGCACGCCGGCGGTGGCCTTGCGCGTGGCCAGCCAGAAGCCGAACACCATCAGCAGGCCGGACAGCACCGACATGACCAGGGTGTCCACGTGCACCTGCCAGAACCCGCCTTCCTGCACCTGGAAGGTGAGGTTCTGCAGGTGGTGCTGGATGTAGGAGGTAGGGGTTGCTTCCTCGCCCGCCATGAGTCCTGAGCCTTTATCGTGATTCGATCAACGTCTGGCCAGAGCCAGAACCTGGAACATCAGCCCGACGGCGATACCCGCCAACAGGGCCAGAGGAGGCAGCCGCCACCAGGCAAAGCCCAGCGCCAGTACCGCGAACACCAACACCCACTTCAGCACCATGGCCACGATCAACCGCGCCATCGCCGCACCTGCCGCCTGCACGCCGCCGCTCAACGCGGTGCGTGCCGCCAGCCATCCCCCCGCCACTGTCGCCAGCCCGGTTGCGGCGGCGCCCATGGCGTACTTCGGCCCCAGCAGCAGGAACGCCAGGGAGACCACGGCCACCGCCACCAGCGGGTAAATCGCTGCGCGCAGCATCAGCCGCCGACCCGCATCAACGGAGTTCAGCACAGAAAATCCTGCAGTTGGTGGTGGGTTGAGGACGTCTTCGCGTCCGTCGAGCCGCGGAATTATAGCAATGGGACAATTTGCGAGACAACCGCCAAAGGTCGCGGCCATCCCCAGGACCGAGCCCAGCCGCCAACGATAGCACGTCGCGCCTGCGCGCCGCGGCCTGGATTGATGCATCGCAACAGGGATTTGCGTGGGAACTTTTCCTGCCGCATCCGGTCCTAAGCTGCAGGGACTGCGCCCATCCTCGTCGATCTGCAGCGCAGACCCATGGAGCCCCGGGCGACCGGGGCTCTTCTTTTTTGCCTCCGATTCTGTGACCAAGGCCGCGCCGTTCTCTCCATACCTTCACGGATGGTGGACATGGGGTTACGGATAGTGGCGGCACGCGGTGGCGCTCGCCATCGGCGCATCCATCCCCAGATGTCGGAGCCTTGCCCCCTATGAAACACTTGCTTGCCTTGGCGTTGCCGTGCGCGCTCGCCGCCGCCTACGCCCTTCCCGCCCACGCCGAAGACGGCGACGACCGCTTCACCATCCGCCTCGGCGCGATGAACGTGGACAACGACAACACGCTGCGCGGCAACACCACCATCGCCGGCAACGAAATCTCCGGTTCGCAGGACTTCGACTTCGGCGGCAAGGAATGGGAGCCGCGCGTGGACGGCATGTTCCGCATCAGCACCCGCCAGCGCCTGATCTTCGACTACTTCAAGTACGACAAGGACCGCCGCGAGCAACTGGGCGAGGACGTCAGCTACGACGGCGTCACCGTGCCCAGCGGCAGCTTCGTCAAGGGCGAGCTGAAGTACCAGGTCGCCAGCCTGGTGTACGACTACGCGGTGATCGACACCCCGCAGTTCAGCATGGGCCTGCAGATCGGCGCCGAGTGGGCCAAGATCCAGGCCAATGCCTACGCCGACCTGGGCGACCTGTATTCGGGCACCTTCATCGACGAGAGCGAGGACGGCGCCGCGCCGGTGGTCGGCCTGCGCTTCACCGCGCAGCCGAACGAGCACTGGCTGTTCAGCGTGCAGGGCCAGTACCTCAACACCAAGTGGGGCGATTTCGGCAAGTACGACGGCGACCTGAGCCGCGCCAACGCGATCGCCGAATACCGCTTCACCAAGAACTTCGGCATCTTCGCCGGCTACGACTGGTTCAAGCTGGACGTGGACCGCGAGACCGACTCCAACTCCGCCTCGCTGACCAATGTCGGCCTGAAGCAGGAGTTCAAGGGCCCGGTGGCCGGCGTGACCTTCGCGTTCTGATTCCTTCGGGACTCGGGACTCGGGACTCGGGACTCGCAAGGAGTTTCAACGCAAACCCCCGCAGCGATGCGGGGGTTTGTCGTTTATGGGGCTGGTTGGCAGGCAGTCGAATCCTGCGGTGGCCTGGACGGCGATGCCGGCGCGGGCGCGGCGGACACGCTCACGGCGGCTTGGTCGCGCCCGCCACCAGCAGGTGCCGGTGAATCTCGCAATAGCACTCGTCGTGCCAGCCGTAGTGCGGATCGCGGCAGACCGAATGGCGTACCGCCGCGGGCAGGTCGCCCACCGCGCTGCGCAGATCGTGCCGCAAGGCCACGAACACCGAGCCGGGCTGGGGCCAATCGGTCCGCTGCGGCGGCTCCTGCATGCGGTTGCCCCTGTTCAGTTCGCGCTCCAGCAGCGCCTGCAGCTCGGGACACAGCGGCTTGGTGTGCATCGCATTCTCCGCAATCGCGGCCGCGGCGCCGCGCAGACGCGACGACGCCCCGCGAGCGGGGCGTCGTCGGCATCGCCAGGCGCGGGGCGGCTTACTTCTTCTTCGGGATGTACAGGTCGGTGATGGTGCCGTCGTAGACCTCGGCGGCCATGCCGACCGATTCGCTCAGGGTCGGATGGGCGTGGATGGTGTGGCCGATGTCCTCGGCCTCGGCGCCCATCTCGATCGCCAGGCCGATCTCGGCCAGCAGGTCGCCGGCATGCACGCCGACGATGGCGCCGCCGATGATGCGGTGCGTGTCCTCGTCGAAGATCAGCTTGGTGAAGCCCTCGGTGCGGCCGATGCCGATGGCGCGGCCGCTGGCCGCCCACGGGAACTTGGCCACGCCGACCTTCAGGCCCTTGGCCTTGGCTTCGGTCTCGGTGACGCCGACCCAGGCGATTTCCGGGTTGGTGTAGGCCACCGACGGGATCACCCGCGCCACCCACTCCTTCTTCTCGCCCGCGGCCACTTCCGCGGCCAGCTTGCCCTCGTGCGTGGCCTTGTGCGCCAGCATCGGGTTGCCGACGATGTCGCCGATGGCGAAGATGTGCGGCACGTTGCTGCGCATCTGCCGGTCGACCGGAATGAAGCCGCGCTCGGTGACGTTGACCCCGGCCTTGTCGGCGCCGATCTTCTTGCCGTTCGGCGAGCGGCCCACCGCGACCAGCACGCGGTCGTAGCTGGTCGCGCCCAGCGCCGGCTGCTCGCCCTCGGCCGCCGCCTCGAACGCCACGGTGATGCCCTTCTTGTCGGCCTTGACCTCGGTGGCCTTGGTCTTCAGATGGACCTCCACGCCCTGCTTGTTCAGCCGGTCGGCCAGCGGCTTGACCAGGTCCTTGTCGGCGCCCGGCATCAGCTGGTCCATGAACTCGACCACGGTGACCTTGCTGCCCAGCGCGCTGTACACCGTGGCCATTTCCAGGCCGATGATGCCGCCGCCGACCACCAGCAGGGTCTTGGGGATCTCCTGCAGCTCCAGCGCATCGGTGGAGTCCATGACCCGCTTGTCGTCCCACGGGAAGTTCGGCAGCTTCACCGCCTGCGAACCGGCGGCGATGATGCACTGCTCGAAGCGCAGCAGCTGGGTCTTGCCGTCGGCGCCGACGATCTCCAGCTCGTTGGGCGACACGAACGTGGCCACGCCGGTGACGGTACGCACCTTGCGCTGCTTGGCCATGCTGGCGAGGCCGCCGGTGAGCTTGCCGACCACGTTGTCCTTGTAGGTGCGCAGCTTGTCCAGGGCGATCTTGGGCGCGCTGAAGGTCACGCCGAAATCGCCGGCATGGGCCACCTCGTCGATCACCGCGGCCGCATGCAGCAGCGCCTTGGACGGGATGCAGCCGACGTTGAGGCAGACGCCGCCGAGGCTGGCGTAGCGCTCGATCAGCACCGTGTCCAGGCCCAGGTCGGCGGCGCGGAACGCGGCGGTGTAGCCGCCGGGGCCTGCGCCGAGCACCACCATCCTGCATTCGATGTCGGCCGGCTTGCCGCTGGACAGCGCCGGCTTGGGCGCCGGCGGCTCGGCCGGGGCGCGATGCGACGGCGCCACCGGCGGCTTGCTGGCCGGCGCCTCGGCCTTGGCCGGCGCGGGCGCGGCCGCCGGCGCGGCGCCGGCGTCCTCGGTCTCCAGCAGCGCGATCACCGCGCCTTCGGACAGGGTGTCGCCGAGCTTGACCTTCAGCTCCTTGATCACCCCGGCCGCCGCCGACGGCACTTCCAGCGTGGCCTTGTCCGACTCCAGGGTCAGCAGGCCCTGGTCCTTCTTGACCGTGTCACCGACCGCGACCAGCACTTCGATGACCGGAACCTCGCTGTAGTCGCCGATATCCGGGACCTTGACCTCAATGACCGCCATGCAGCTTCTCCTGTGGCCCGGCCGGCGCGCCGGCGGGCGATTGCAGTTCTACGGCGGCGCCGCGATGGACGCGGCGCGCGCAGGTGGGGGAAAACACGGGCCGCGCCGGGCGCGGCGCCGTTGCGGCAGGACTTACAGCAGCACGCGGCGCATGTCCGCCAGCACCTGGCTCAGGTAGGTGGTGAAGCGCGCCGCCGCGGCGCCGTCGATGACCCGGTGGTCGTAGCTCAGCGACAGCGGCAGGAGCAGCTTGGGCGCGAATTCCTTGCCGTTCCACACCGGCTGGATCGCCGACTTGGACACGCCCAGGATCGCCACTTCCGGCGCGTTGACGATCGGCGTGAACGCGGTGCCGCCGATCCCGCCCAGCGAGCTGATCGAGAAGCAGCCGCCGCTCATCTCGGCCGGGCCGAGCTTGCCGTCGCGCGCCTTCTTGGCCAGCTCGCCGCTCTCGCGCGCCAGCTCGACCACGCCCTTCTTGTCCACGTCGCGGATCACCGGCACCACCAGCCCGTTCGGGGTGTCGGCGGCGAAGCCGATGTGGAAGTACTTCTTCAGGGTCAGGTTCTCGCCGGCCGCATCCAGCGAGGCGTTGAAGTCGGGGAACTGCTTCAGCGCCGCGGCGCTGGCCTTGAGCAGGAAGGCGAGCATGGTCAGCTTGATGCCGGCCTTCTCGTTCTCCTTGTTCAGCGCCACGCGCAGCGCTTCCAGGTCGGTGATGTCGGCCTGCTCGAACTGGGTGACGTGCGGGATCATCGCCCAGTTGCGCGCCAGGTTGGCGCCGGAGATCTTCTTGATCCGCGACAGCGGCTTGACCTCGACCTCGCCGAACTTGGCGAAGTCCACCTTCGGCCACGGCAGCAGGTTCAGGCCGTTGCCGCCGCCGGCCGGCGCCGCGCCGCTGCCCGCCGTAGCGGTTGCGCCGCCGGCCAGCGCGGCCTTGACGTAGCGCTGCACGTCGTCCTTGGTGATGCGGCCGCCGTGCTCGGTGCCGCTGACCTGGAACAGGTCCACGCCCAGTTCGCGCGCGAACACGCGCACCGCCGGGCTGGCATAGGGCACCTTCTGCGGCAGCACGCTGTCGGCGTTGAACTCCACCGGCGGGCTGCTCGGGGTGCCGGCCGAGGCGGGCGCCGCGGCCTTGGCCGGGGCCGCGCCCTGCACCTGCGCGATCTCGCGTTGGGCGAGCTTGTCCGGCGCGGCCGAGGCCGGGACCGGCTCCACCCCGCCGCCGGTCTCGGCGCTGGCCTGGACCGCGCCCGCGGCCGGCGCATCGGCGTTGGCGCCGGCCACCTCGATCAGCGCCACGACCTTGCCCTCGGACAGGCTGTCGCCGACCTTGACCTTCAGCTCCTTGACCACGCCGGCCACCGACGAGGGCACTTCCATCGTCGCCTTGTCCGATTCCAGGGTGACCAGGCTCTGGTCCTTCTTCACCGTATCGCCGACCGCGACCAGCACCTCGATCACCGGCACGTCGCTGTAGTCGCCGATATCCGGCACGCGCGCCTCGACGATGCCGCCGCCGGCATTCCCTGCCGGCACCGGCTTGGTCGCCTGCTGCGCGGCCGGCGCCGGCTGGGCCGGCTCCTGCTTGGCCGGCGCTGGCGCGGCCTTGGCCGCTGCCGGAGCCGGTGCGGCGGCGCTGGCGCCGTCCTCGGCCACTTCGATCAAGGCCACCAGCTTGCCTTCGGACAGGCTGTCGCCGATCTTGACCTTCAGCTCCTTGACCACGCCGGCGAACGGCGACGGCACTTCCATCGTCGCCTTGTCCGACTCCAGGGTGACCAGGCTCTGGTCCTTCTTCACCGTGTCGCCGACCGCCACCAGCACTTCGATTACCGGGACGTCGCTGTAGTCACCGATATCGGGGACAAGTGCTTCCTTGATTTCGGCCATGCGGGCAACTCCGGCAACTAATGAGGGGGAAACCCCTATTGTGGCGGCCCGCAGCCGCAGCGCCAACCTTTGCCGGGCAAAAAAACCCGCAGCGGCCGCGCCGCGGCGCCGAGAAGCGCCTGCATGCGGCGTTCGCGGCGGACTGTACGCCGGCGCATTGTCCCGCGGCCAACGCCGGGCCAGGCGGCGCATCGCCTTCACGGGCGGGCGCATAGGATGCGCCGCACCTCGATCGGAGTGCCGCCATGCGTGTGTTCGTGCTGTTGATGTCGTTGGCGATGCCGCTGGTTGCCTGGTTCTCGCAGCGCGGCGCGTTCGGCCCGACCAATGGCGCGATCTCCGACCGCTACCCGACCCTGGTCGTCGCCGCCGGCTACGCGTTCGCGATCTGGGGGCCGATCTTTTTGCTCGACCTGGCCTTCGGCCTGTGGCAGCTGTCGCCGCGGCGCCGGCGCCACGGCGCGCTGGCGCAGGTGCGGCTGCCGGCGGCGCTGGGCTTCGGCCTCACCGCGCTGTGGATGCCGGTGTTCTCGCAGCAGCACTTCCTGCTGGCGCTGGCGGTGATCTGGGCGGCGCTGGCCTGCCTGGCGCTGGCCGCGCTGCGCCTGTCGCGCGATGCGCACGCCGAGCCATGGCAGGCGCTGTGGGCGTGGCTGCCGCTGTCGCTGCACGCCGGCTGGCTGTCGCTGGCCGCGTTCCTGAACACCGCGCAGGTGATCGTCGCCTACCAGTGGCTGTCCACCACGCACATGCTGCCGTGGAGCCTGGTGCTGTTCGCGCTGGCCGGCGCGCTGCTGCTCGGCCTGAACCGGGCGATGCGCGGCAACCTGGCCTATGTCGCGGCGGCGCTGTGGGCGCTGGCCGCGGTCTACGTCAAGCAGGCCGGCAGCGGCCTGGACGGTGCGCGCAGCGCGGCCTGGGTGGCGCTGGCGCTGGCCGCGGCGCTGCTGGTGCAGACGCTGTGGCTGCGGTTGCGCGCGCCGTCGCCGCGCGCATTGCCCTGATCCGGGCTAGGTGGGCGCTGGCGTGAGCCAGACCTGCAGCGGCGCCCACGCCTGCTGCAGCCGCGCCAGCGAGAACGCGGCATTGGCCGGGCTGGTCGACGGCAGTGCCAGCACCGCCAGCGGCGGCGCGCGCAGCGCCAGCTGCGGCTGCACGAAACGCGCGAACGCCTGCGCCGCCGCGGCGCCGTTGCAGGCGATCGCGCGCAACTGCGGCAACTGCGCGATGCGCGCGGGCAGGGGATTGGGCACTTCGCTGCCGCGCACGATCGCCGTGTCCAGGCTGCCGCTGCGCCGGCACTGGCCGATCACGTCCCACAGGCCCGCGCCGCAGGCCTGCATGGCCTGCAGGCGCGCGTCGTAGTCCAGCAGCGGATCGAAGCCGCACAACGCGCCCAGCAACGGCCACAAGCGGTTGCGCGGATGCGCGTAGTAGCGCGCGTGCTGCAGCGACATCGCACCGGGCATGGAGCCGAGAATCAGCACCCGGCAATCGTCGCGAATCTGCGCAGGCAAACCCTGCAACACGTCCTGCATCGTCACGCCGCGCGCATGTGGGTGAATGTCGCCAAGCCTTAAAACCTCGTTATTTCAAGCGTCGAAAGCGTGTGCCTGAACAATGCCTGCATCCGCTTGGCCGGGGTCGGCATCGATTCATCTTCTCATCGATACGGTGTGCGCGCCCACTCCTGTGGCCCCACAAAAAAAAGATTGAGGAGATTCCCATGCGGTCCATTCAAATGCTGAGCCTGGCTGTCGTTTCCGCCCTTGCGTTCGCGCCCGCCGCGTTCGCGCAGGATGGCGACACCGCATCCGGCAAGCGCTTTTCCGTCGTCGGCAGCGCGACCCTGCTCGACCCCCATTCCAAGCCGGCCAACGGCCTCGACGTCGACGGCGGCCCGGCGCCGACCATCAGCGCCAGCTGGCTGATCAACGACAACTGGGCAGTGGAGCTGTGGGGCGCGGCCGACAAGTTCAACCACCGCGTCAACGCCAGCGGCGTGGGCAAGGTCGGCACCGTCGAGCAGCAGCCGATCGCGCTCAGCGGCCAGTACCACTTCGGCCAGGCGGACAATGTGTTCCGTCCGTTCGTCGGCGTCGGCTACTACGAGTCGAACTTCAGCAACGAGAAGATCGATGGCCTGTCGGCCAGCGGCCAGCACGTGGGCCTGGACACCGCCAAGGGTGCGATCGGCACCGTCGGCGTGGACATGAACATCAACTCGACCTGGTTCGCCCGTGCCGATGCGCGCTACATGCATTCGCGTCCGGAAGTGCAGGTCGGCGGCAGCGGCACCGGCCAGGACCTGAAGCTGGATCCGTGGCTGGTCAGCTTCGGCGTCGGCGCGCGCTTCTAAGCGCGCCCGCTCCGCGTCACCCGCAAACGGGCCTTCGGGCCCGTTTGCTTTTGTGCTGCCGCACACCCGCGATCGTCCGCGCTCAACGCGGCGAACGGTCGTAGCCGCGGTAGCGATCGAAGCGGCGCACGCGGCGCCGCAGCAGCCACGCGTACGCGCAGGCGTAGCCGAGCAGCAAGGCCGCGGCCGCGAGCAGGCTGGCGTGGCTCATCCAGCCCTGCGCCGGCCACGCCGCGCCCTCGCCCATGCTGCGCCAGCCCTGTACCAGGCCGGCGCCGATGCGCGCCACCACCAGCAGCGTCAGGGCCAGCACCAGCCACAGGTTCGGCGTGTAGTACAGGCCCTGCGGCAGCGGCTCGAACCGGCTCAGCCAGATGCCCAGCGCGCCCAGGCCCAGGCCCGCCACCCAGCCGATGCAGGCATGCAGCGCGGCGTCGGGCCACCAGTGCGATGCGATCAGCGCGAAACCCAGCAGCAGCGCACTGGACACCAGCGCCGACCAGAACTGCACGCCGGCCAGCCATGCCCGCGCCTGGCGCCGCGAGGTACCGTAGCGGAAGCGCTGCAGCAGCGACAGCGGCAACAGCACCGCGGTCACCGCCAGCGCGATCACGATCGCCAGGGGAATGGCCAGCAGCAGCGGCATGCGCGGGCTTCGCTCAGAACGCCGGCAACACCGCGCCCTGGTACTTGCGCTCGATGAAGGCCTTGACCTCGGGACTGGTCAGCGCCTTGGCCAGTTTCTGCACGCGCGGGTCGTCCTTGTTGTCGGCGCGCGCGACCAGGAAGTTCACGTACGGCGAGTCCTTGCTCTCGATCGCCAGCGCGTCGCGCGTCGGATTGAGCCCGGCGTCGAGCGCGTAGTTGGTGTTGATCAGCGCCAGGTCGACCTGGTCCAGCACCCGCGGCAGCATCGCCGAATCCAGCTCGCGGAACTTCAGCTGCTTCGGGTTGGCGACGATGTCGCGCTGGGTGGACAGGGCGTTGCCCGGATCCTTGAGCTTGATGACCCCGGCCTTGTCGAGCAGGATCAGCGCGCGGCTGTTGTTGCTGGGATCGTTGGGAATCACCACGTCGGCGCCCTGCGGCAGCTCGGCCAGCGACTTGAAGCGGCGCGAATAGGCGCCGAACGGCTCGATGTGCACGCCGATCACGGTGACCAGGGCGCTCTTGCGATCGCGGTTGTAGGCGTCCAGGTACGGCTCGGTCTGGAAGTAGTTCACGTCGATCTGCTTCTGCACCACCTGGTCGTTGGGCTGCACGTAGTCGTTGAACACGCGCACGTCCAGGGTGAGGCCCTGCTTGGCCAGCAGCGGCTTGACCACCTCCAGGATCTCCGCGTGCGGCACCGCGGTGGCGGCGACGCTGAGCCGCGCGGTGTCGGTACCGGAGGTGGACTTGCCGCAGGCGGCCAGGGCCAGCACGGCGGTGGCGAGCAGCAGACGAAGCGGGAGTTTGTTCATGGGCGGGAATCCGGAAACGTGGGAGAAGAATGGGCGGGCGGCGCTGCGAGCAAGCTAGCAGACCCGGCCGCGATGTGCGGCGAAAGGCCCGCCCGGCTTTTTGTAGGAGCGGCTTCAGCCGCGACCGGGATTACCGGTGAAGCGGTCGCGGCTGAAGCCGCTCCTACAGAGGCGCGATACGGGCGATGCGGCTCAGCGCCGGCTGTAATGCGCGACCAGGCGATCGCCGAGCATCTGCAGCCCCTGCACCAGCAGCAGCAGCACCACCACGGTGATCAGCGCCACGTCGGCGTGCGAGCGCTGGTAGCCGTCGCGGTAGGCCAGGTCGCCGAGGCCGCCGGAACCGATCGCGCCGCCCATCGCGGTGAAGCCGATCAGCGCGATGGTGGTCACCGTCGCGCCGGCGATCAGCCCGGGCCGCGCCTCCGGCAGCAGCACCCGGGTCACCAGCTGCCAGGTGGTCGCGCCCATCGCCAGGCTGGCCTCGACCACGCCGCGGTCCACTTCGCGCAGCGCCGTCTCCACCAGCCGCGCGTAGAACGGCGCGGCCCCCACCACCAGCGGCAGGATCGCGCCGCGCACGCCCAGCGAGGTGCCCATCGCCCACAGCGTCAGCGGGATCATCGCGATCATCAGGATGATGAAGGGCACCGAGCGCAGCACGTTGATCGCCAGCGCCAGGCTGCCGTACAGCAGCGGCCGCTGGTGGGTCTGGCGCGGCCCGGTCAGGAACAGCAGCACGCCCAGCGGCAGGCCGATCAGCAGGGTCAGCGGCAGCGAGCCGCCGAGCATCAGCAGCGTGTCCAGCGTGGCGTTGCCGATCTCGGCCCATTTGCCGGCGTCGAGATTGCGGAAGAAGCCGCCGGCGGCGGTGGCGAACGCGGTCATCGGCGCAGTTCCTCGACATGCACGCCGGCAGCGACGAACCCGGCCTGCGCCGCGTCCAGGTCGCCGCCGACCAGGGCCACGGTCAGCTGGCCGTACGGGGTGTCCTTGATCCGGTCGATGCGCCCGGACAGGATGTTGTAGTCCACCGCGGTCTCGCGCGCGATGCGCCCGAGCAGCGGCGCGTAGGTGTCGCCGCCGAGGAAGGTCAGGCGCAGGATGCGCCCGTCCACCACGGCGAAGTCGCGGTGCAGTTCGCCCGCGTCGACATGTTCGGCCTCGGACACGAAGCGGCGCGTGGTCGGATGGCGCGGGTGCAGGAACACCTCGGTGACCGGCCCGCTCTCGACCAGATGCCCGGCATCGAGCACCGCCACGCGGTCGCAGACGCGGCGGATCACGTCCATCTCGTGGGTGATCAGCACGATGGTCAGGCCCAGCTCGCGGTTGATCTGCGCCAGCAGGCTCAGCACCGAGGCGGTGGTCTGCGGATCCAGCGCGCTGGTGGCCTCGTCGCACAGCAGGATCTGCGGCCCGGTGGCCAGCGCGCGGGCGATGCCGACGCGCTGCTTCTGCCCGCCCGACAGCTGCGCCGGATACTTGGTGGCGTGCTCGGCCAGGCCGACCCGGGCCAGCAGCTCGGCCACCCGCGCGTCGATCTGCGCGCGCGGGGTGCCGGCCAGTTCCAGCGGGAAGGCGACATTGCCGGCCACCGTGCGCGAGGACAGCAGGTTGAAGTGCTGGAAGATCATGCCGATGCGCCGGCGCAGCGTGCGCAGCCCGGCGCGGTCCAGCGCGGTGACGTCCTCGCCGCCGATCAGCAGGCGCCCGCCGCTGGGCTCCTCCAGCCGGTTGATCAGGCGGATCAGGGTGGACTTGCCGGCGCCGGAATGGCCGATGATGCCGAACACCTCGCCGGCACGGATCTCCAGGTCGAGCGGATGCAAGGCCACGACGGCCTGGCCGGCGACGGAGTAGGACTTGTGCAGGTGCTCGAACTGGATCAACGCGCGGGGACCGGCAGCGGAAGGGGGGGCGCAAAGCCTAGCAGGCCAAGGTTGCGCGCGTTATTCCATTCGATTCTAACGCTTGCGCCGGCGCGGCCGCCGCTAAGGGTGAACTTGCGGCGGCGGACGCACGGTGGCGCGGACCCGCTCGCGATGCAGCAGGTACAGCCCGCTGGCGACGATGATCGCCGCGCCCAGCCAGGTCCAGGCGTCGGGCAGCTTGCGCCACAGCAGCCAGTCCCACGGGATCACCCAGATCAGGCCGCTGTACTCCAGCGGCGCGATCAGCGAGGCGTCGCCGCGGCGGAACGCCTGGGTCAGGGCCACCTGCCCCAGCGCCCCGGCCAGGCCCAGCGTGGCGATCCAGCCGGCATCGGCCAGGCGCAGCGGGATCCAGGCCGGCAGCGCCAGCGCGCCGGCGCCCAGCGCCATGATCAGCAGGAACCAGACCACCAGCGACTGCGGCGTATCGGTGCGCGCCAGCAGGCTGACCAGCACCGCCGCGACCGCGTAGGCGGTGGCCGCCAGCAGCACCATCAACCCCGGCAGCGAGACGAAGCCGCCCACGCCCGGGCGCAGCACCACCAGCACCCCGACCAGGCCGAGGCCGATCGCGGCCCAGCGCCGCGGGCCGACCTGCTCGCCCAGCAACGGCACCGACAGCGCCGCCACCAGCAGCGGGGCGACGAAGTAGATCGTGTACGCGGTGGACAGCGGCAGGCTGCGCAGCGCCCAGGCGAAGCAGCCGATCATCGCGATGCCGAGCACGCCGCGCAGCAGGTGCAGGCTCCAGCGCACCGGCACGATCGAGCGCGGGCCGGCGGTGGCCAGCACCCACAGCAACACGAACGGCAGCGAAGCGCCGCCGCGCAGGGTGGCGACCTGCAGCGCCGGATAGTGCGCGGCCAGCATCTTCATCGCCGCATCCATCAGCGCGAAGCAGGCGACCGCCGCGACCATCCAGGCGGCGGCCGCGGTGTTGGAACGTGAGGTGGGCATCGCAGGATTATCGCCGCGATCGGCGGCGGCGCCCAGCGACGCGCCCGCAGCGGCAGCGGCCTTGCGTCCGGATCGGTAGGATATGCGGTCTTTCCCGAGGAACTGCCATGCCTTCCTTCGACGTCGTCTCCGAAATCGACAAGCACGAACTGACCAATGCCATCGACCAGGCGAACCGCGAGCTGTCGACCCGCTTCGACTTCAAGGGCGTGGAGGCCCGCTTCGAACTCGACGACCAGGTCATCAACCAGGCGGCGCCCAGCGACTTCCAGGTCAAGCAGATGACCGACATCCTGCGCGCGCGGCTGATCGCCCGCGGCATCGACGTGCGCTGCCTGGAATTCGGCGACTTGGAGACCAACCTGGCCGGCGCGCGGCAGAAGGTCACGGTCAAGCAGGGCATCGAGCAGAAGCTCGCCAAGAAGATCGTCGCCGCGATCAAGGACGCCAAGCTGAAGGTGGAAGCGCAGATCAACGGCGACAAGCTGCGCATCAGCGGCAAGAAGCGCGACGACCTGCAGGACGTGATGGCGCTGCTGAAGAAGAGCGATTTCGAGCTGCCGCTGCAGTTCGAGAATTTCCGCGACTGAGCGGACGCCGCCGCCTGCGACGGACCGTCGCGGCGGCGGCACTGCCGCCGCCGCGATCGCGCACGTCAGCTGGCGATGCGCAGGATCGGCTTGAGGGTGACGCCGCTGCTGCTGTCGGCGGCCGCTTCGTTGATCTGCGCCAACGGATAGAACTTCACCAGCTTGTCGAACGGGAAGCGGCCCTGCTGGTAGAGCGTCACCAGCTGCGGAATGAACACCTGCGGCACGCTGTCGCCCTCGACGATGCCGCGGATGCTGCGCCCGCCCAGCAGCAGGTTGTTGACGTCGAACTCGGCCTTGGTGCCGAGCTTGGGCGCGCCGACCACGCCGATCGTGCCGAGCCCGCCCAGCGCCTCGATACCGAGCGCCAGTACGTCCGGACGCCCGGTGGATTCCAGCGCGAAGTCGGCGCCGCCGCTGGTGATCGCGCGCACCGCCTCGACCAGGTCGCCCTCGCGGCTGTCGATCGTGTGGGTGGCGCCTAGTTCCATGGCCAGCTCCAGCCGCGATGGCACCACGTCCACGGCGACGATGCAGGTGGCGCCGGCCACCCGCGCCGCCATCACCGCGCTGAGTCCGACCGCGCCGGCGCCGAACGCCACGAAGCTGCTGCCGGGTCGCACCTTCAACGCATTGATCACCGCGCCGGCGCCGGTCTGGATGCCGCAGCCGAGCGGGCCGAGCAATTCCAGCGGCGCATCGTGCGGCACCTTGACCGCGTTGTTCTCGCGCGCCAGCGCATAGGTGGCGAACGAGGACTGGGCGAAGAAGTGGTCGTGCAGCGGCTGCCCCTGCAGGTCCTCGATGGCGGTGTGGCCATGCGCGTCGCCGCCGCCGAAATTGCGCGGAAAGAACTCCTTGCAGTACGCGCCATGGCCGCCGTCGCAGGGATTGCAGTGGCCGCAGGCGCCGTAGGTCAGCACCACGTGGTCGCCGACCTGCAGCGCCTTGACGTTGGGGCCGAGCGCCTCGACCACGCCGGCGCCCTCGTGGCCGAGCACCGCCGGCAGCGGTACCGGGTAGTACTGGTCGCGCACGATCAGGTCGGTATGGCACAGGCCGGTGGCCACCACCCGCACCAGCACCTCGTCGTCCTGCGGCGCGCGGATGCGCGCCTGCTCGATGCTGAAGGGCTGTTGCGGCGCGCGCGCCACCGCCACGGTGATCTGGCGATTGCTGGTTGTTGCGTTCATCGGGAATGTCTCCTGGGATTCAAAGCGGATAGGCGGGCGCTGTGCCCTTGACGGTCAGCCACTGCCACTGGGTGAATTCCTCCCAGTTGGCCGGGCCGCCGATGCTGCTGCCGTTGCCCGACGCGCCGACGCCGCCGAACGGATTGATGACCTCGTCGTTGACGGTCTGGTCGTTGATGTGCAGCAGGCCGGTACGCAGCTGCTCGCCCAGCGCCAGCGCGCGGCCGACGTCGGCCGAGAGGACCGCCATCGACAGGCCGTACTCGGTGTCGTTGGCCAGGGCGACGGCCTCGGCGTCGGTGTCGAACGGCACCACCACCGCGACCGGGGCGAAGATCTCCTCGCGGAACGCCGGATTGTCGGGACCGACGTCGCTGAGCACGGTCGGCTCGAAGAACAGCTCGCGGTAGCCGCCGCCGGCGGCGACGGTGGCGCCGGCCTGGCGCGCGGCCGCGACCAGCGCCGCGGCGTGGTCGCGCTGGGCCGCGTTGATCAGCGGCCCGAGCGCGACCTGGCCGCTGGCCGGATCGCCGACGCTCAGGCTGTTGGCCTTGGCGACCAGCCGCTCCACGAAGCGCGGGTAGAGCGCGCGCTGCACCAGCACGCGGCCGGTGGACATGCAGATCTGGCCCTGGTGCAGATACGCGCCCCAGGCGGTGTTGGCGATCGCCAGGTCCAGGTCGGCATCGTCGAGCACGATCAGCGAGTTCTTGCCGCCCAGTTCCAGCGACACCTTCTTCAGGTGCCGGCTGGCCGCCTCGCCGACCTTGCGCCCGGCCGCGGTGGAGCCGGTGAACTGGATCATCGCCACGTGCGGGTCGGCGGTCAGCGCCGCGCCGGCGGCACCGTCGCCGGGCAGCACGTGCAGCACGCCGGCCGGCAAGCCGGCCAGTTCGAAAAGCCGCGCGATGACCACGCCGCCGCACACCGCGGTGCGCGGATCGGGCTTGAGCACCACCGCGTTGCCCAGGGCCAGCGCCGGCGCCACCGCGCGCATGGCCAGGTACAGCGGGAAGTTGAACGGCGCGATGACCCCGACCACCCCGAGCGGGCGCCGCCGCGCCAGGCTCAGCCGCCCGGGCGTGGACGGCAGCACCTCGCCGACGCTGTGCGACGGCAGCGCCGCCGCCTCGTGCAGCGCGGTCGCGCACAGGCTCGCCTCGAAGCCGGCCTTGCCCTGGGTGGAACCGCTCTCGCGCACGATCCAGTCGGCGATCTCCGGCAGGAACCGCTCGGCCAGTTGCGCGGCCTTGCGCAACACCTGCGTGCGCTGCGCATACGGCGCCGCGGCCCAGGCGCGCTGTGCCTGCGCCGCCGCGGCGGCGGCCGCGGCGATCTGCGCCGGGCCGGCCAGGCCGATACGGCCCAGGACCTGGCCGGTGGCCGGCTCGATCGCCTCGGCGCCGTCCGCGGCCGCCTGCCATTGGCCGCCGAACAAGGCCCCGTGCCAGAAATCGCCCTGCAAGAAAATACTGTCGCTCATCGCTGTTTCCTCTTGGTGTCCACTGCCTGGAATCGGCGCGGCGACGGCCGCGCCGACCGTGTCGTCATGCCAGCCGCGCGCGCAGGAACGCGCCGGCGTACTCGATCGCCTGTACCGCCGCCGGCAGTACCCCGGCCATCTCGACGAAGCCGTGCACCATGCCCGGCAACTCGACGTACTCCACCGCCCCGCCGGCTGCGCGCAGGGCCTCGGCGTAGCGGCGGCCGTCGTCGCGCAGCACGTCGCAGGCGCCGGCATAGATCAGTGCCGGCGGCAGGCCGCGCAGGTCCGGCGCGCGCAGCGGCGATAGCCGCGGATCGCGGGTGTCGAAAGCGGCCACGAACGGATCCGACATCGCCTGCATCAGCGCCAGGGTCAGCGGCGGCACCGCGCCGTTCTCGCGCCGCGACGGGAATTCGCGCGCCGCCGGCGACAGGTCGGTGGACGGGTAGAACAGCACCTGCGCGCGCAGCGCCACCTCGCCGCGCAGTTGCTGGCAGGCCACCGCCGCCAGGCTGCCGCCGGCGCTGTCGCCGGCCACCGCCAGGCGCTGCGCGTCCAGGTCCAGTGCGCCGGCCTGCGCGGCCAGCCAGCGGATCGCCGCGACCACATCCTGCGGGCCGGCCGGGGCCGGATGTTCCGGCGCCAGGCGGTAGCCCACGCCCACCACCGCGCAGCCGGCCGCCTGCGCCAGCCGCCGGCAGACCTTGTCGTGGCTGTCCAGGTCGCCTACCGACCAGCCACCGCCATGCAGATAGACGACGGCCGCATGCGCCGTTTGCGGGCGGGCGACAGGCAGGTACAGCCGCAGCGGGATCGGCCCGGCCGGGCCGTCGGCAGCCAGGTCGCGGACCTGCGCCACCGGCAACGGCTCGCCGCCCAGCAGCACGCCGATCTGGCGGTAGGCCTGGCGCATCTCCGGGATCGGCAACGCTTCCAGCGCCGGCGCGCCGCTGGCGGCCATGCCGCCGAGCGCCGCCAGCACGTCCGGCGCCAGCCGCGAGGGATCGAACGGATCTGTCTGCATTGCCTTGGCTCCACGATGGGGTCGCATCATTCGGGTTCATGCCGGCACGGTGCCGGCGCGCGTGGGCGCGCGCCGGCGGCCACGCTCGCACGCGCACGGGGCTGGTCGGTCGCGAGCATGTCCGGGTCGCGCAGGATGCTGCGCATCAGCCGCGCCGCCTGCGCCGCTTCGGCCTGCAGATCGTGTTGCCAGATCCAGTCGAAACGCGTGGCCAGCGTGCGCGCCAGTGCGCCGCTGTCGCCACCGACCCGGCCGTCGCGCAGTTCGTACAGGTCGCCCGCCTCGCGCGAGCTGCGCTGCACGCGGCAGGCGCGCGGTCGCCGCACCTGGTCGTAGGCCTGCAGCAACGCAGGCAGGTCGCCGCGGCGCAATGCCGGGTCGGCCAGCAGATGCGCCAGCAGATACGCGTCCTCCAGGCCCTGCCCGGCACCGGCGCCCTGGTGCGGCAGCATCGCGTGCGCGGCATCGCCGATCAGCGCGAGACGGCCATGCGCATAGGCCGGCAGTTCGGCCAGGTCGTGCAGCGCCCAATGGGTGGGCGCGTCGATGCACTCCAACAGCGTCCGCGCGGCGATGCCCCAGCCGGCGAACGCCTGCAGCATCTCGCGGCGGCTGGCTTCGCGCACCCACGCCTGTCCGGCCGGCCACTGCGGGGCGGGTTCGCCGCGGTCGGACACGAACGCCACCACGTTGATCAGGCGCCCGCGCTTGATCGGAAAGGTCAGGATGTGGGCGTCCATGCCCAGGTACATCTGCGGCACGTCCGCCAACCGCGTGTCCACACCCTGCACGGCGAAGGCCGCGCGCAGGCGGCCGCTGTCGATCATGCCGCGGTAGGCGCAGGTGCCGGTGAAGCGCGGCGCGGCCGCGGCATGGCCCAGCGCCTGCAGCAATGGACCGCGCAGGCTGGACTTGATGCCGTCGGCGGCGATCAACAGGTCGCCCCGGTAGCGGCTGCCGTCGGCGAAGACCGCATGCACCGCGCCGGCGTCCTGCGCGATGCGCTCGGCACGCTTGCCGAAATTGGCGAGCCCGGGCGGCAGGCGCGCGGCCAACGCATCGAGGAAGTCGGCGCGATGCACCGAGGACTGCCCCACCCCGGGCGCGCAGGTGCTGCCGATCAGCTGCGCATCCTCGCCGCGGCGCCATTCGAACCAGACATCCTGCCATGGCGGCGGGGTGCGGTCGGCGAGTTCGGTGTAGGCCTCGGCCATGCCCAGCCCGGCCAGCGCGCGCACCGCGTTGGGCCCGAACGAGACCCCCGCGCCGATCTCGCCGAAGGCCGCGGCCGATTCGAACAATTGCACGTCGAGATGGCGGTGCCGGCACAGGCCCAGGGCCAGGCCGACCCCGGCGATGCCGCCGCCGACGATGCCGATGCGCAGGGAAGAAGCCGTGGCGTCCATCGTGTCTCCTGGATTCGATCGCGGCCGGCGAGGCGGAACATGCCGGCCGGCGGCAGGGTTGCTCTGAAGCAGACGCGCGACTGCCGGGCAGGGGCCGTCGTGCGTGCTGCGGGCGCTGCATCGCCGGAGGCTCGCCGCCGGATCGATGTGGCGATGGAACCGCCTGCGGCGGCATTGCTCAGCCCTGGTCGCCGCCTCCGACCGGCAGCACCGTGCCGGTGATGTAGGAGGCCTCGTCCGAGGCCAGGAACAGGATCGCCGCGGCCTGCTCGTCGAGCGTGCCGTAGCGCTTCATCAGGCTCGATTCGAGCGTCTGCGCGACGATCTGCCGGTACCACGCCTGCTCCTGCGCGCTCTGCGCATCCGGGTTGCGCGGCACGCGCCGCGGCGGCGCCTCGGTGCCGCCCGGCGCCACCGCGTTGACGCGGATGCCGTGCCCGGCATGTTCGAACGCCAGGCACGCGGTCAGCGCGTTGACGCCGCCCTTGGCCGCGCCGTAGGGCACCCGGTGCAGGCTGCGGGTGGCCACGGACGAGACATTGACGATGGCCCCGCCGCCCTGCGCGATCAGATACGGCAACACCGCGCGGCAGCCCCACAGCGCCGGGAACAGCGAGCGCCGCACTTCGGCTTCGATCTGCTCCGGCGCGTAATGCTGGAACGGCTGCGCCCAGATGGTGCCGCCGACGTTGTTGACCAGCACGTCGATGCGGCCCATGCGCGCGTGCGCGAAGGCCATGGCGCGCGCGTTCTCCGGGTAGTGCTCCAGGTCGGCGGCCAGCGTGGCGACCTCGGCCGGGGCCAGCGCCTGCTCCAGTTCGGCCACGTGCGCGGCGCGATCCACCAACACCAGCCGCGCGCCTTCGGCGGCGGCGCGCTCGGCCACGCGGCGGCCGATGCCCTGGGCCGCGCCGGTGACCACCACGACCTTGCCGGCGAAGCGTGCGCTCACGCGGCCCGCTCCTGCGCCGGCGCGGCGGCGCTGGGCGTGAACTTCTCGTAGTGGAAGCTGGCCGGCGCCAGGCCGATGCTGCGGAAATGCGCGCGCACCGCCTCGACCATCGGTGGCGGGCCGCACAGGTACACATCCACGTCGCCGTCGTGCAGAACGTGCGCCGGCAGGTGCTCGGTGACGTAGCCGGTGCGCGGATGCGCGGCGCCAGGGTCGACCACGCAGGTGTCGTAGCTGAACCAGGCCAGCCGCTCGGCGAAGGCCTGCAGGCGCTCGAGCAGGACCAGGTCGGCGCCGCGGGTCACGCCGTACATCAGGTGCACCGGATGCGCGCAGCCGCGGGCCTCCAGTTGCGCAAGCATCGACAGGAACGGCGCCAGGCCGGTGCCGCCGGCCAGCATCAGCAGCGGCCGCGCCACCTCGCGCAGGTAGAAACTGCCGAGCGGCCCGCTCAGCTCCAGTACCTGCCCCGGCCGGGCCGTGTCCAGGAAGCCGCTCATCAGGCCGCCGGGCACGCGCCGGATCAGGAAGCTCAGCGCCGCCGCGCCGGGGGCGGAACTGAAGGAATACGCACGCACCTGCCCGCTGCCGGGCACGGCGATGTTGACGTACTGGCCGGGCAGGAACGCGGGGACGTCGCCGATCGCGTCCAGCCTCAGTTCCAGCGCGGCGTCGGCGTGCGCGACCACCTCCGCGACGGCGGCCTGGAAGCGCGCGCTGCCGGTCTTGCATGCGATCGAGGTCGCCGGCACCGCCAGCGCGCAATCCGAACGCGGCCGCATCTGGCAGGTCAGCACCAGGCCGGCGGCGGCCTCCCCGGCGCTCAGCGCGTCCTCGATGTAGTCCTCGCCCAGGTCGTAGCGCCCGCTCTCGGCGCGGCACTTGCAGGTGCCGCAGACGCCGTCGGCGCAGTCCATCGGCAGGTTGATCCTGTTGCGGAAGGCGGCGTCGAGCACTTTCTCGCCGTCGTTGCAGTCGACGAAGCGGGTGACCCCGTCTTCGAAATTCAGCGCGATGCGGTAGGACATGGCGGTTGCTCGCAGTGGCGTGCCGGTCAGACGTGGTAGACGTCGACGACCTGGCGGATGTAGTCGTTCTTCAGCACGATCGTCTTGCGCGCGATGCGCAGCGCGTCGCCGTGCCTGCGCAAGGTGAGCAGCATCGTCCCGAAGAACTGGTCGGTGACCTTGTAGCGGTGGCTGAGGGTGTGGAAGTTGTAGCGGACCTCGATCTCCTCGCCGCGCTCGGCCAGCACCTCGACGTTGGCCACGCTGTGGCTGGTGCGCGGTTCCGGCGTGGACGCGCCGGAGCGCTCGGTCTTGATCCGGAACACGCGGTCCTCCAGCCCGGAACGGTCGGCGTAGTAGATCAGCGAGATCTGCGACTGCGGGTCTTCGGTGAGCCGGTCGTCGTCGTCCCAGGCCGGCATCCAGTAGATCGCGTCCTCGGCATACAGCGTCAGCCATTCGTCCCATTGGCGGTCGTCGAGCAGGCGCGCCTCGCGGTACAGGAACGCGCAGATCGCGTGGTGGTCGGTGCTCATGCCGCGCACGCCCGTTCCTGCGCGAGCGCCTCGCGCATCGCCGCGGCCCAGTATGCGTGCTGGCGCACGAACAGGCCTTCGTCCTCGCTGCGCTCGCCGGACAGCAGCGGCGCCAGCCCCATCCGCCGCGCGTTCTCGTCCGGGCCGTCGATCCACAGCGGCGCGCCGCGGCTGAGGTCGTTCCACGGCGCCGCGCTGCCGGCGTAGCCCGCCTGGCAGGCACGGAACTCCTCCAGGTCGTCGGCGGTGCCCATGCCGGAGACGTTGAAGAAATCCTCGTACTGGCGGATGCGGGTGGCGCGGTCGCGCGCGCTCTCGCCCTTCGGCGCGAAGCAGAAGATGCTGACCTCGGTCCTGTCCACGTCGATCGGCCGGGTGACGCGGATCTGGGTGGAGAACTGGTCCATCAGGAACAGATTCGGATACAGGCACAGGTTGCGGGTCTGCTCGACGATGAAACCGGCGCGTTCGGCGCCCAGCCGCTGCGCGAGTTCCTCGCGCTGGCGATACACCGGGCGCACCTCCGGGTTCATGGTCTTGGTCCACAGCAGGATGTGGCCGTTCTCGAAGCCGTACACGCCGGCCACGCTCCTGCTCCAGCCGCTGGCATCGACCGCCTGGGTGCCTTCCTGCTTGCGCCGGCCCATGGTGGCCGCGTAGTTCCAGTGCACGGTGCTGACGTGGTAACCGTCGCAGCCGTTCTCCATCTGCAGTTTCCAGTTGCCGTCGTAGATGTAGGACGAATTGCCGCGCAGCACCTCCAGCCCGTCCGGCGCCTGGTCGACGATCTGGTCGACGATCAGCCGCGCCTGGCCCAGGAACTGCTCCAGCGGCGCCACGTCCTCGCGCAGGCTGCCGAACAGGAAACCGCGATAGCTCTCGAAGCGCGGCACGCGCTTGAGGTCGTGGGCGCCGTCCTGGCCGAACTGCGGCGGGTACTGGGTGGTCTTCTCGTCCTTGACCTTCAGCAGCTTGCCGCTGTTGGAAAAGGTCCAGCCATGGAACGGACAGGTGAAGCTGCCCTTGTTGCCGTGCTTGCGCCGGCACAGCATCGCGCCGCGGTGCGCGCAGGCGTTGATCACCGCGTGCAGCTGCCCGCTCTTGTCGCGGGTGATCACCACCGGCTGGCGGCCGATGTAGGTGGTGTAGTAGTCGTTGGCGTTGGGGATCTGGCTCTCGTGCGCCAGGTATACCCAGTTGCCTTCGAAGATGTGCTTCATCTCCAGCTCGAACAGGTCGGCGTTGGTGAAGATGTCGCGGCGGCAGCGGAACCTGCCGGCGGCGTGGTCGTCCTGGACGGCGCTGGCGAGCAAGGCGTCGAGCGCAGTCGCTTTGTCGATGACGGCGGACATGGCGTTGTCTCCTGGAAGGAAGGCGGCGGCGGGCGGCGCGGCGCCAGCGAGCCGCAGCGGTGACCGATGCAGGGCGATGCGCGCGGCGGCCGCCCTGCGTGGCGACGGGAACTAGGCGGCGGCGGCGCGCCGGCGCAGCGGATTGGCCTGGTTGTCGACGCCGTCCACCAGTTCGGTGAGGCGGAAATCGAAACGGATCTCGGCGTACGGCCCGGACAGGCCGTTGGCCTCGATGCCGGCCCGGTCGTTGCGCTCCACCAGGTCCGGCACCAGGCCGTCGCGGGTGGCGTAGGCGAAGTCGTCGTTGACCAGCGGATCGCCGGCGATGTTGATCTGGGTGGTCAGCTTGCGGTGGCCGTCGGCGCCGACGAAGAAGTGGATGTGGGCCGGGCGCTGGCCATGCCGGCCGAGCGCGAACAGCAGTTGCTCGGTCGGGCTGCCCGGCGGCACGCCGTAGCCCTTCGGCACGATGCTCTGGAAGCGGTAGCGGCCCTGCGCGTCGGCGACGATGGTGCGGCGCATGTTGAACGGCGCCTGCTTGCCGGTGGGGTCGAAGTGGGAATAGAACCCGCGGGTGTCGCAGTGCCACACCTCCACCGTCGCGCCGGGCAGCGGTTCGCCCCGCTCGCCGTACACGGTGCCGTGCATGACCAGCGGATGGCCGTTCTCGTCGCTGCCGTCGTCGAGGCGGGCGAAGCCGTGCGCCACCGGCGCGCCGGCCACGTACAGCGGCCCCTCGATGGTGCGCGGGGTCGGATTGGCGATGCCCAGTTCGGCGTCGATGGCGTCCAGGCGCAGGTCCAGGAAGTGGTCCAGACCCAGCCCGGGCGAGATCAGCCCGGCCTGGCCGGCCGCGCCCAGGTCGTTGAACCAGGCGATCGCGGTCCAGTACTCGTCGGGCGTGACCTGCAGATCGTCGATGGCCTTGAACAGGTCCGACAGCACGCGATGCACGATCTGCTTCACCCGCGCATCGCCGGCCGCCTGGTCCAGGCCGCCGACCTTGCGCAGGAAATCCTGCACCTCCCGGGTCTCGAAGATCTTGACGCTCATCGTGGTGTTCCTTCTCTGCTCATGGTTGCGTTGGCTGCCTTGAGACGTTCCCCTCCCGAGGACACGCCCGTGGTCCGGGTCTAGCGATCGTCCGGGTACAGCGAGGACGGATGTCGGCACAGCGGCATGACCGCGATGCGCATGTAGGGGAACAGCGGCAGCGACAGCAGCAGCGCGTGCAGTTCCGCGTTGTCGGCCACGTCGAACACGCTGACGTTGGCGTACTGCCCGACCACCCGCCAGATGTGGCGCCACTGGCCGCTGCGCTGCAGTTCCTGGAAGCGCGCCTTCTCCTGTTCCTTGAGCTGCGCGGCCCGCTCCGGCGGCATGTCGCCCGGCAGGTTCACTTCCATGCTGACGTGGAACAACATGCTCATTCCTCCATGCCGGCGGCGGCCGGCACCATGACGCGGCGGCGATCGCGGCGGAACGCGTCCACCCGCGCCTCGTCCAGGGCGATGCCCAGGCCCGGCCCGCGCGGCAGCTGCAGGTGGAAATCCTCGTAGCGCAGCGGCTCGGCGAGGATGTCCTCGGTCAGCAGCAAGGGACCGAACAGTTCGGTGCCCCACTGCAGGTTGGCGAAGGTGGCGAAGGCGTGGGCCGAGGCGATGCTGCCGATCGCCCCTTCCAGCATCGTCCCGCCGTACAGCCCGATCCCGGCGGCGTCGGCGATCGCGGCGACCTTCTGCGCGGCGAACAGGCCGCCGGATTGCTCGATCTTCACCGCGAACACGTCGGCGGCGCCGCGCCGCGCCGCCTCGAAGGCGCTGTCCGGACCGCTCAGCATCTCGTCGGCCATCAACGCGATCGGAAAGCGGCGCATCAGCCGTTTCATCGCCGCCAGCGACGCCACCGGCTGCTCGGCCAGTTCGCAGCCGGCGTCGGCCAGCGCCGGCAAGGCGCGCACCGCCTCGGCCTCGCTCCAGGCCATGTTGACGTCCACGCGCACCGCCGCGCGCGCGCCCAGCGCGCGCTTGATCGCGGCCACATGCGCCACGTCCTCGGCGACCGTGCGCGTGCCGATCTTCAGCTTGAACACGTTGTGCCTGCGCGCGGCGAGCATGCGCTCGGCCTCGGCGATGTCGCGCGCGGTGTCGCCGGAGGCCAGCGTCCACGCCACCGGCAGGCGCTCGCGCAGGCGCCCGCCCAGCAGTTCGGACACCGGCAGCCCGACGCGCTTGCCGTGCGCGTCCAGCAGCGCGGTCTCGATCGCGCACTTGGCGAAATGGTTGCCCTTGACCAGGCCGCCGACGCGTTGCATCAGCGCCTGCACCGCGCTCGCGCCGGCGCCGACGAGTACCGGCGCGATGTAGCGGTCGATCGCCAGCTGCATGCCTTCCGGGCTCTCCGCGCCATAGGCCAGCCCGGCGATGGTGGTGCCCTCGCCCAGCCCGACGATGCCGTCGCTGCAGTGCACGCGCACCAGCATCAGGGTCTGCCCGCGCATCGTCGCCACCGACAGGCGGTGCGGGCGGATCGTGGGCAGGTCGAGCAGCAGCGTTTCGACGCGTTCGATGCGCGGCGCGGTGGACGGGAGCGTGGCGTGGGTGGCGTGCATGGCGCCGATTCTTGGCCCGCGGCGGCCGCGCCGTCCAAGACTGAATGCGTCACCCTTCCATACCTTCAGGCTATAGTAGGCCCGCAAATGCCGGTTTCATTCGGATGCTGCAGCACAGCATGCCCTGAACGGCATATTCACTTTCCTCCTGGCGACCGCCTCCATGGACCTGCGCCAACTGCGCTATTTCGTCGCCGTCGCCCGCGAGCGCAACTTCACCCGCGCCGCGGAAACCCTGCACATGGCGCAGCCGCCGCTGAGCCGGCAGATCCAGCAGATCGAGCAGCAACTGGGCGTGCCGCTGCTGGTGCGGCGCAGCCGGCCGCTGCGGCTGACCGATGCCGGGCGCCTGTTCTACGAGGAAGCGCTGCAGGTACTCGGGCGGGTCGAGCAGATGACCGAGGCCGCGCGCCGGATCGGCCGCAGCGAGCGCCGCGTGGCCTCGATCGGCTTCGTCGCCTCCACCCTGTACGGCGGCCTGCCCACGGTGGTGCGGCGCCTGCGCCAGGTGCGTCCTGACCTGGAGGTGCGCCTGGTCGAGCTGATGTCCAGCCAGCAGGTGGAAGCGCTGAAGGAAGGCCGCATCGACCTGGGCTTCGGCCGCGTGCGCAGCAGCGACCAGCATGTCGAGCGCCTGGTGCTGCGCGAGGAACGCCTGGTGGCCGCGATCCCGATCGCGCACCCGCTGGCCGCGCAGGACACGCCGCTGCCGCCGGCCGCGCTGGCCGGGCAACGCCTGCTGCTGTATCCCAACCATCCGCGCCCCAGCTTCGCCGACCAGGTGCTGTCGCTGCTGCAGGACCACGGCGTGCACCCCAGCGAACTGCAGGAAGTGCGCGAACTGCAGACCGCGCTGGGCCTGGTCGCCGCCGAGAGCGGCATCTGCCTGATTCCGGCATCGGCGCGGTTCATGCGCAACGACCTGCGCTACCGGCTGATCGACGACGAACACGCGACCTCGCCGATCATCATGAGCTATCGCCGCAACGACGATTCCGGCCTGGTGGAACTGACCAAGCAGCTGATCCGCGACATGTACGCCGAACATCCGCCGTGGCTGGACATCTCCTACAACCGCTGGCACGCGCCCTGACGCGCCATCCCCACCGAGCCGCCGCGGCGCATCCGGCATACACTTGCGCCCCGCGTCCGCCGGCCCGCGCCGGTACGCGCCGCCCCCTCGCCCAAGCCGACGCCATGGACTCCACGATTTCCGCTGCCGCCCCCGACCCGATCGCATTGACCCGGCAATGGCTGGAACGCGCGGTGATCGGCCTGAACCTGTGCCCGTTCGCCAAGGCGGTGCACGTCAAGCAGCAGATCCGCTACGTGCTCAGCGACGCGACCACGCCCGAGGCCTTGCTGGAAGAGTTGAGCGAGGAACTGCTGTTGCTGCGCGACACCCCGGCCGAGCAGATCGACACCACGTTGATCGTGCATCCGCAGGTGCTGGAGGATTTTCTCGACTACAACGATTTCCTGGACAACGCCGACGCGGCGGTGGACGCGCTGGACCTGCACGGCGTCCTGCAGGTGGCCAGCTTCCATCCGCACTACCAGTTCGCCGGCACCGCGCCGGACGACATCGGCAACTACACCAACCGCGCGCCCTTCCCCACCCTTCACCTGCTGCGCGAGGACAGCGTCGAACGCGCGGTGGCCGCGTTCCCGGACGCGGACGTGATCGTGGAGCGCAATCTGCAGACCTTGGAGAAGCTGGGACTGGATGGCTGGAAGCGCTTGTTCGAGAGCCGGGATTCGTGATTCGTGATTCGGGATTCGGGATTCGGGATTGGTAACAGCGTAAGCGGCAGCGCACAGCCACCGCTCTTGCGAATCCCGAATCCCTAATCCCTAATCCCCACTCCCGGCCCCAAACACCTCCGCCAGATCCGCCGCGTCCAGCGCGCGCCATTTCCCGGCGGGCAGCGCCTCCTCCAGCGCGAAGCCGCCGATGCGGCTGCGGTGCAGCGCGACCACGTGGTTGCCGACCGCGGCGAACATGCGCCGCGCCTGGTGGTAGCGGCCTTCGTACAGGGTGACGCGCGCCTGGCGCGGACCCAGCACTTCCAATTGCACCGGCAGCAGCGGCGTGGTCTCGCCGTCCAGCAGCAACGTGCCGCTGGCGAACTGCGCCGCCTCGTCGCCGCGCAGGTCCTCGGCCAGGGTCGCTTCGTAGACCTTGGCCAGCTGCGATTTCGGCGAGACGATGCGGTGCAGCAGCGCGCCGTCGTCGGTCATCAGCAGCAGGCCGCTGGTGTCGCGATCCAAGCGCCCGACCGTGGACAGCAGCGGCGAACGCAGGCGAAATCGCGGCGGCAGCAGGTCGTAGACGATGCGTCCCGGGTCCTTGGTCGAGCAGGTGTAGCCGATCGGCTTGTGCAGCGCCAGGATCAGCCCCGGCGCCGGGTCCAGCGCCTCGCCGTCGACCCGGATCGCCGCATGCGCGACCTGGTCGTCGGCGTACAGCACCTCGCCGTCGGCATCGGTGATGCGGCCTTCGCGGAACATCAGCGCGACCTGCTTGCGGCTGCCGTAGCCCAGGTTGGCCAGGTGCTTGACCAGCTTCACCGGCGCACCGTGGCGCGCGCGCGGACCGCCAGGATCAGCTTGAAGCCGTCGCGGGTGGCGATCACCGAGGTCTCGCCGAAGCTGGCATCGAGCACCGCCTCGTAGGGCAGGTGCCGGTTGGCGACCAGATACAGCTTGCCGCCGGGCTTGAGCGCCTGCGCGGCCACGGCGATGAAGCGGCGGCCGATGTCCGGGCGCTCCATGCGCCCGGGCGCGTGGAATGGCGGATTGCTGACGATGAAGTCGTACTGCGCCGGCAGCCCGGTAGTCACGTCGTGCCAGTGGTAGCCGAGCTCCACCGCGGCCGGCGCCTGCGTCAGGTTCGCCCGGGCCAGCGCCAGCGCGCGCGCATCGGCCTCGAACAGGTCCAGCGCGGCGATCTTCGGGCAACGCGCCAGCAATTCCGCCGACAGATAGCCGTAGCCGGCGCCCAGGTCGGCGCCGCGACCGGCCAGGTCGGCCGGCAGGTGCTCGGCCAGCAGCGCCGAGGCCGGATCGATGCGGTCCCAGGCGAACACGCCGGGACGGCTGCGGAAGCGCCCGTCCAGGATCGGCCGCGGCGCGTCCAGCTTCGCCCAGCGCTGCTGCAGCGCGGCGTCGTGGCCGCCGTGCAGCGGCGCGGTCCAGTACACGCGGCAATGGTGCTTGGTCAGCTTGCCGCCCAGGCCGGCCAGTTGCTGCAGGTCGTCCTCGCCGGAGCGGGCGCCCTCGTTGTTGGACTGGCAGGCGACCACGATGCCGCCCGGCGCGGCCAGCGCCACCGCGCGCGCCAGCAGCGCCCGCGCCTCGTCGCGCTGCCGCGGCGGCAGCACCAGCACCAGCGCATAGCCGCCGGCATCGTCGTGGTCGGCGGCATCCTCGGCGCGGACCTGCCAGCCGCCCTGCTGCAGGGCGGTCGCGAACGGGCGGTAGCCCTGCTCGCAGACCAGTTGCGCCGGCTGCGCGTGCTGGCGCAGCGCCCAGCCGTCGCGCGCGCGCAGGAACAGCACCTTGCCGGCCGGCCAGCGCAGCGCGCCCTGGGCGAACGGCAGGAACAGGGTGTCGAGGGGAGCGTCTTGCAGAGCCGGCATCGGGATCGGGTTCGGACAGGGAACGCGCATTCTACCGGCAGCCCGGCGCCTGCCCGGTTTTGCGCCAAGTGAACGCATCATTGATGCAATGGCAACATCGCCGCGCCTAGGCTGCAAGTCACCCCGAACGGATGGAGAGGCATATGCGCGCAGTGTTCATCGGTGGCGTCGTCGACAACAGCGAAGTGGACCTGGAAGGCAGCCAACCGCCGCTGCACTACCCGGAAAACACCGGCACCGGACGCCCGCGCTACCGCCTGCACCAGCGCGGCGCACGCGACGACGGCAGCGTGGTCTATGCGGTATATGCCGCCCCCGAACTCGGCGACACCGAGGTGGAGCGCGTGGTCAGCGAGCGCGGCTATGCGCGCCGCTTCGGCGTGGAGCCGGCGCCGGTGGAGCATTGAGCGAACATTGAGCGAAGCGGAGGCTGCGGATCGATCGCCGCAGTTCTCCAGCTACCGAGCTGCGTCTTCGATCCAACTGCAAACTTCTGCAACTACAAACTTCTGTAGGAGCGACCTTCTGTAGGAGCGACCTTCTGTAGGAGCGACTTCAGTCGCGACGGGCGTTACCGATAAAGCCCGTCGCGACTGAAGTCGCTCCTACATGCATTTACATGCATTACGCATTGCGTTCATGCATTGCGTGCGATGAAAGCGCCGGGCGCAGCGCAGCATCCCCGGCCGCTTCCGGCTACGACCCTGCCTTCGGCGTCACCCGCCAGATCACGTTGCCGACGTCGTCGGCCACCAGCAACGCACCGGGCTTGTCCACTGCCACGCCGACCGGGCGGCCCTGGGCCTTGCCTTCGGCATCGAGGAAGCCGGTCAGCACGTCCTGCGCCTTGCCGCTGGGCTTGCCATTGGCGAAGGGCACGTAGATCACCTTGTAGCCGGACGGCGGATTGCGGTTCCAGGAACCGTGCTGGCCGATGAAGGCACCGCCGCGGTACGCCTGCGGCAGCAGCGCGCCTTCGTAGAAGCTCAGACCCAGCGACGCGGTATGCGCGCCCAGCGCATAGTCCGGCTTGATCGCGCTGGCCACCATCTCCGCGTTCTGCGGCTGCACGCGTTCGTCCACGTGCTGGCCGTAATAGCTGTACGGCCAGCCGTAGAAACCGCCTTCGCGCACCGAGGTCAGGTAATCGGGCACCAGATCGCTGCCGATCTCGTCGCGCTCGTTGACCACCACCCACAGCGTGTCGGCGCCCGGTTGCCAGGCCAGGCCCACCGGGTTGCGCAGGCCGCTGGCGAACACCCGGGTGGCGCCGCTTTGCGCGTCCACTTCCAGGATCGCGGCGCGGTTGAGTTCGGCGTCCATGCCGTTCTCGGCGACGTTGCTGTTGGAGCCCACGCCGACATAGAGCTTCTTGCCGTCGCGGCTGGCCACCAGGCTCTTGGTCCAGTGATGGTTGATGCCGCCGGGCAGGTTGGCGACGAAGCTGGGCGGCGCGCTGACATGGGTGTCGCCGTCCTTGTAAGGGAAGCTGACCAGCGCGTCGGCATTGGCGACGTACAGGCGGTCGCCGACCAGGGCCATGCCGAACGGCGAATACAGGCCGGAGAGGAATTGCGTGCGCACTTCGGCCACGCCGTCGCCGTCGGCGTCGCGCAGCAAGGTGATGCGGTTGGCGCTGGGCACGGTCGAACCGGCCTTGGCCATCATCGCGTCCTGGATCTTGTCGCGCAGGCCGCTGCTCTCCTTTTCCGGCGCCGGCGGCGCCGCGGTCTCGGCCACCAGCACGTCGCCGTTGGGCAGCACGTACAGCCAGCGCGGATGGTCCAGGTCGCGGGCGAAGGCCTGCACCGCCAGGCCGGCGGCCGGCACCGGCGCGGCGCCTTCGGCCCAGCGCTTGACCTCGGCGACCTTGACCGTGGGAATCATCCGCTTGACCGGATCGGGCAGCACCGGATCGGGCCCCATCCCGTCCTCGATGGAGTGCTTGGCGGTATCGCCACAGCCACTCAGCGCGGCGACGGACAGGAGACACAGTGCCCAACGGGCCGGGGATGGGGGAAGTCGCATCATCGCTGCTCAGCTCTCCATGGTGTCGACAGGACCACCGATGATGCACAGCGCGCGCTCGGCAAACGTGAAATAGATGTCAAATGCCGCGATGCGCAGGCACGCGGCGGTCACGAGGTCGGTACCAGCGGCTGGACCTCGCGGATCCGGTCCAGCCACACGTAGTGCTGCTGCTCGGGATGCAGCAGATCGTCCAGCCGCACCACGCCGTTGATGCCCTCGCGCTCCTCGCGGTCGCGAAAGGTCTGCAAGGTCGGCCGGATCGAGACGGTGCCGCTGACCTGGCTGCCGTCGTCCAGCCGCACCAGCACCTGCGCCAGTTCCGGCAACTGCGGCAGCCACGCCTGCAGCGCGGCGATGGCGTCGGGATCGGTATGCACCACGTCGGCGTACTTGGTCATGCGCGTCTCCTGCGGGGGAATCTGCGCACGCTAGCGGCAACGGCGTGAAAAACCGGGAAAATCCCGCTATTCCTGGCGCGCGAAACGCACCGCGGACACCAGTTGCGCCACGCTGTACGGCTTGGCCAGATGTTCCTGGAAACCGGACTGCAGCGCGCGCTGGCGATCGTCGGCGCGGGCCAGCGCGGTCACCGCCACCGCCGGCAATTCGGCCGCCTGCAGGCCCATGTTCTCGCGGATCGTGCGGATCAGGCCGTAGCCGTCCATGCCCGGCATGCCGATGTCGGTGACCATCACGTCGATGCCGCTGTGGCCGCCCTCGTCGAGCACCGCCAGCGCCTCGCTGGCCGAACTGGCGGTGACCACCTCTGCGCCCTGCTCCTCGAGCAGCCGCCGCAGGTATTCGAGCATGTCCGGCTGGTCTTCCACCGCCAGCAGGCGCATGCCCTTCAGCGCATACGCCTCCACCACCTGCTCGGCCATCGCGAAGGCGCGCACCTCGCGCAGCGGCCGCTTGCCCGGCGTGGCGCGGTGCAGCGGCAGGCGCACGCTGAACACCGAACCGCAGCCGCGGCCGTCGCTGGCCGCGCTGACCTGGCCGCCATGCATCTCCACCAGCTGCTGCACGATCGCCAGGCCCAGGCCGAGGCCGCCGTGCAGGCGCGTGGTGGTGCCGTCGGCCTGGCGGAAGCGGCCGAACAGGTGCGGCAGGAATTCCGGCGGAATGCCGTCGCCGGAGTCGCGCACCGCCACCGTGACGTGTTCGCCGTCGGCATCCAGGTCGATCGCCAGCTCGATGCGGCCATGCGCCGGGGTGAACTTGATCGCATTGGACAACAGGTTCCAGAACACCTGCTGCAGGCGCGTGGCATCGCCCAGCACCAGGCACGGCTGCGCCGGCTCGCGCAGGGTCAGCGCCTGGTCCTTGCCCTCGGCCACAGGCTCCTGCGCGCGCAGCGCTTCGCGCACCTGCTCGGTCAGGTCCAGCGCCTCCACTTCCAACTGCACCTTGCCCAGCAGCATGCTGCTCAGGTCGAGCATGTCCGAGATCAGCCGCTGCTGCGCGCGCGCGCTGCTGGCGATCACCGACAGGCCCTTGGTGCTCGGATCGCCCGGCGGCAGCCGCTGCAGCAGCAGGTCGCTCCAGCCCAGGATGGTGGTCAGCGGCGTGCGCAGTTCGTGCGACAGCGTGGCCAGGAACTCGTCCTTCAGCCGCGCCATGCTCTCGGCGGCGTTGCGCGCGCTGCGCTCGGATTCGAGCAGCTGCTCGCGGGCCAGTTCGATGTCGCGGCGCTCGGTTACGTCCGGGCTGCTGCCGGCCAGGCCGATGAACTCGCCCTCGGCCGAATAGCGCGGCACCGCGGTCATCTCGACCCAGCGCCATTCGCCGTCGTGGCGGCGCGCGCGGACCAGCGCGCGCAGGTTGCGTTGCTCTTCCAGCGCGCTGCGCAGTTCGAACGCGAACACGCCGGCGTCCTCCGGGTGCAGCACGTCGCCCCAACCCGGCCGCGCGTCGTCGGCCTGCAGGTCGATGCCGAAGAATTCGGCATAGGCGGTATTGGTGAAACGCAGCTGGCCGGTGGCGTCCAGCACCCACACCGGCATCGGCAGGCCTTCGGCGAGCGCGCTGAAGCGCGCCTCGCTCTCGGCCAGGTCGCGCTCCACCCGCTTGCGTTCGGTGATGTCGAGGAACTGCACCGCGACCAGGTGCCGCTCCGGCGCGCCGACGCGGAACGCGTCCACCGCCCACCAGCGGCCGAACCCGGCCGCGAAGTTCTCGAACTTGGCCGAGCGCCCGCTCAGCGCCACCTCGCCGTACACGCGGAACCAGTGCTCCTCGTGGATCGGCGACAGGTCGCGCATGCGCCGGCCGATCACGTCGCGCAGGCCGGTCTCGCGCTCGAACGCCGGATTGACCTCCAGGAAGACGTAGTCGACCGCGCGCCGGGTATCGTCGAACAGCACCTGCACCACGCAGAACCCGGAATCGATCTTGTCGAAGATCTCGCGGTAGTGCAGGTCAGACGCCTGCGCGAGCGACGAGGAGGAAGATTCGGTACTGACATGCATGAGGGAGTTTGCTCTGGAGACGGCCAGCGGCGGAAGCGACGACGCGCTCTGCGCCCACGGCGTGATGACGGATGCTCAGGACCAGAAACGGCGCGATCGACCCTGCATCTTGTTAATCCGCTCCGCTGCCGTCAAGCCGCGCCGACCGTTCGGCGCCGCGAACGCAGCCGCTCACCAGAGGAAGGCGACGACCAGCACGATCCCCAGCAGCGACAGCGCGATGCCGGCCAGGACGCCCCATTGGGTCAGCTGCGCGCTGCGCAGCGCCTGCTCTTCCAGCCAGCGTTCGGCCTCCTGCCGCCATGGCGACGGCGGCGACTGCCCCAGCATCTGCTGCACCCGCACCACGCCCAGTTGGCGGCATTGCTGCCGGCACTGCTCGGGTGCGGCGGGGGCGGCGACCTCTTCGGGCGCGATTGCATAGGACATGCGCGGTCTCCCTCTATCTCTATCCGTTGTTTCTAGCCCAGCGTGAAACGCGGGCTGTCGCTGGTCAGCTCGTGCTCCACCGCCATCCGCGCCAGGCGCGTGTAGTTGGCGCGCGGACCGGCGCCGCGGCCGACGATCAGGCCCAGGTACTCCAGGCCGGTCCAGACCCGCGCCTTCCACTCGACCCCGCTCTCGGCCAGCACCAGGGTCAGCGAATAGCGGAAGGGCTGCCCCTGCGGATTGCGGAAGGCATAGATCGGCGGGAACTGCACCGCCACGTCCTGCTGCTCGCCCAGCGAGGCCAGGTAGCGGCGCAGTTCCTGGCGCACGTCCTCGCCCGGGGTCAGGCGCAGGTGGCGCGCCGCCGCGTCCAGGTCCGCCTGCTGGTCGACGAAACTGGCCGCGCCGCTCGCCGGGCTGTGCCCATGCCGCTTGGCCCAGTCGATGAACTGCAGGCGCACGTCGGACGCGGCGTGGGCCTGGTGGAACAGCGGCATCTTCATGCGATCCCCGAATCACGTTTGTGGCGGCCATGGTCGCGCCGGCGCCGTGAAGCGCACGGCGACGCGGCGTGAACCGCATGTCACCTGGCCGCGCCCATGAACCGGCGGCGAACGGCGGCCGCGGGCGGCCACGGCGCGATTGCGGCGGCGCGCGCGCAGGCACACACTGGCGGGGCCGTTTCCGTGGAGATCCGCCATGAAGATCCGATATGCCTGGATGGCGCTGGCCCTGGCCTGCCTGGTGGCGGGCGGCGCCTCCGCCGAGATCCGCAACGTCACCGATCCGCAGGCCGCGCGCAGCACCGAGGGCGACAGCCCGGTGCAGGTGCGCTGGACCGATCCGGCCGCCTTCAGCGAACTGCGCTACAGCCGCAACCGCTGGGAAGCGCAGCGTGGCGACTGGGTGCGGCAGCTGGCCGACTACCTGCAGCAGCGCGCCGGCAAGCAGTTGGCGCCCGGCCAGCGGCTGGAGGTGGAGCTGACCGACATCAAGCGCGCCGGCGACTACGAGTCCTGGCACGGCCCGCAGTGGAACGACGTGCGGGTGATGCGCGACATCTACCCGCCGCGCATCAGCTTGAACTTCACCCTGTACGGCGCCGACGGCCAGGTGCTGGAGCAGGGCGAGCGCAAGCTGCTCGACACCAGCTACCTGCTCAACAGCTCGATCGGCCTGAGCAACGACCCGCTGCGCTACGAGAAGCGCATGCTCGACGACTGGCTGCGCCGCCAATTCCGCGACCAGGCGGCGGTGGCCGAGCGCTGAGCCGGCGGATCGCACTGGCTGGCGGCATTGCCATGTCCTGTGCGGGCGACGCCCGGCGGCCATGGCAAGGCATCGCGGCGGTCGCCTGCCGCGGCGAGTCTTTCGCTGCGCATGCATCGCGGCTTCGCTCGTCGCGACTGAAGTCGCTCCCACAGTGACTTGCGGCGAACTGGCTGGGGCCCTGTAGGACGAGCTTCGGCGCCGATCCTGCCCGAAGCGGCTGGCATCGCGGCTTCGCTCGTCGCGGCTGAAGTCGCTCCCACAGTGACTTGCGGCGAGTTGGCTGGGGCCCTGTAGGACGAGCTTCGGCACCGATCCCGCCCGAAGCGGCAGGCATCGCGGCTTCGCTCGTCGCGGCTGAAGCCGCTCCTACAGGACTTGCAGTTGGTTGGCTGGGGCCTGCAGGAGGGGCTTCGGCTCCGACCCTGTCCGAAAGCATCAGGCATCGCGGCTTCGCTCGTCGCGGCTGAAGCCGCTCCTACAGGGCTTGCGGTTGGTTGGCTGGGGCCTGCAGGAGGGGCTTCGGCCCCGACCCCGTCCGAAAGCATCAAGCATCGCGGCTTCTCTCGTCGCGGCTGAAGCCGCTCCTACGAGGAGCGGAGGGTTCTGGACGCGAAGCGTTTGGACGCGATGCGCACCTGTGTGGGAGGGACTTCAGTCCCGACTGCAGCCAGGCTCCGCGAGGCCAGCGCTTCGCTCGGCGCGCGATGGCCGTGCGCCGCTCGCTTCAGGTCGACGGTCGCGGCCGCCGGTCGAGGCACCCGCCGCGTCCCTGCGAACGCGCGGCGCTCAGCCACCCAGGTACTGGCGCGGCGCGCGCTTGAGTCCGCACAGCAGGCGGTAGGCGCTGGAGCTGCAGCGCGCGGCCAGGGTGTCGATGCGCGGCTGCGCGCCCCACAGCTGCACCTCGCTGCCGAGCCCGGCCTGCGGGTGCTCGGTCAGGTCCACGGTCAGCATGTCCATCGACACCCGCCCGATCAGCACGCCGGGGGCGCCGTCGATCAGCACCGGCGTGCCGTTCGGCGCGAACTGCGGATAGCCGTCGGCATAGCCGATCGCCACCACGCCGACCCGGGTCGGCCGCGGCGCGACGAAGCGCGCGCCGTAGCCGACCGGCTCGCCGGCGGCCAGCTCGCGCACCGCGATGACCTTGGACTGCAAGGTCATCACCGGGCGCAACTCGCCAGGCAGCTCGGCGCCGGCGGCGAACGGGTCGGCCCCATACAGCATCAGCCCGGGACGGCTCCAATCGCTATGCAGCTGCGGCCAGCCCAGCAGCCCCGGCGAATTGCACAGGCTGGTCTCCCCGGCCAGGCCGGCGGTGGCCTGGCGGAACACCTCGGCTTGCTCCAGGGTGCGCGCACTGTCCAGCTCGTCGGCGCGCGCGAAATGGCTCATCAGCACCAGCCGCTCGACCTGCGGCAGCGCGCTCAGGCGCGCGTGCGCGGCGCGGAACTCGTCCGGCGCCAGGCCCAGACGGTGCATGCCGCTGTCCAGTTTCAGCCACAGGCACAGCGGCTGCGGCGCGGCGTAGGCGGCGATCGCCTCCACCTGCCACGGCGAGGCCACCGCGCACCACAGGCCGTGCGCGGCGATCAGCGGCAGCTCGTCGGCGTCGAAGAAGCCTTCCAGCAGCAGGATCGGCGCGGCGATGCCAGCCTGGCGCAGTTCCAGCGCCTCCTCGATGCAGGCCACCGCGAAGCCGTCGGCCTCCGCTTCCAGCGCGCGCGCGCAGGCCACCGCGCCGTGCCCGTAGGCATCGGCCTTGACCACCGCCAGCGCCTTGCCGCCGCCCAGTTGCCGGGCCAGGCGGTAGTTGTGGCGCAGCGCGTGCAGATCGATCAATGCACGGGCTGGGCGCACGAACTTGCCTCGGCGACGGGCGCCGGGGCGCGGCGCGAATAACGGAAGATGTCCAGGCCCTCGCCGCTGATCTGCGGCTGGCGCGAGGCAATCAGGTCGGCCAGGTAGCGGCCGGAGCCGCAGGCCATGGTCCAGCCCAGGGTGCCGTGGCCGGTGTTGAGGAACAGGTTGCGGTAGCCGGTGGCGCCCACCACCGGGGTGCCGTCGGGGGTGGCCGGGCGCAGCCCGGTCCAGAATTCGGCGCGGGCCAGATCGCCGCCGCGCGGGTACAGGTCGTTCACTACGTTTTCCAGGGTGGCGCGGCGCCGGGCCGGCAGCGACAGGTCGAAGCCGGCCAGTTCGGCCATGCCGCCGACGCGGATGCGCTGGTCGAAGCGGGTGATCGCCACTTTGTAGGTTTCATCGAGGATCGTGGACATCGGGGCCAGCGCCGCGTCGCGGATCGGCAACGTCAGCGAATAGCCCTTCAACGGATACACCGGCAGGCGGATGCCCAGCGGCGCAAGCAGCTGCGGAGAATAACTCCCCAGCGCGACCACGTAGCGGTCGGCGCGCTCGATCCGGCCGCCGATGCGCACGCCGTCGATGCGGTCGCCGTCGGCGTGCAGCCCGTCGATCGTCTCGCCGTAGCGGAACTGCACGCCGGCCGCGGCGGCCAGCGCGGCCAGGCGCTGGGTGAACAGGCGGCAGTCGCCGGTCTGGTCGTTGGGCAGGCGCAGCGCGCCGACCAGGGTGGCCGGGGCGCTGGCCAGCGCCGGCTCGATGCGGGCGATGCCGGCGCGGTCGAGCAGTTCGTAGGGCACGCCGTACTCGCGCAGCACCTCGATGTCCTTGGCCGCGCCGTCCAGTTGCGCCTGGGTGCGGAACAGCTGGGTGGTGCCGAGCTGGCGCCCTTCGTATTCGATGCCGGTGTCGGCGCGCAGCTGGTCCAGGCAGTCGCGGCTGTACTCGGACAGCCGCACCATGCGCGCCTTGTTGATCGCGTAGCGCTCGGCGGTGCAGTTGCGCAGCATCTGCGCCAGCCACAGGTACTGGCGGATGTCGGCGGTCGGGGTGATGGCCAGCGGCGCATGGCGCTGGAACAGCCACTTCAGCGCTTTCAGCGGCACGCCCGGCGCCGCCCATGGCGAGGCGTAGCCCGGCGACACCTGCCCGGCGTTGGCATAGCTGGTCTCCAGCCCGGCCGCGGGCTGGCGATCGACCACCGTCACTTCGCAGCCGCTGCGCGCCAGGTACCACGCCGTGGCCGTGCCGATCACACCGCTGCCGAGAACCAGAACCCGCATGCGCTTACCTCTGTCGGATCAAATCCCTGGCTGGATGGCGCCAGGGATGGGTTTAGGGGCAGTATATGAAGCGCAACCCAGGATTTTCCCCTGATTTTCGACTCATCGGCAGGCCAATGCCCTGCCCCAGCCTGCCGAGACCCGCGCCATGGCCGCACGCGCCCGCGAACTGGACAAGATCGACCGCAAGATCCTGCGCATCCTGCAGCAGGAAGGGCGCATCTCCTTCACCGAACTGGGCGAGCGGGTCGGCCTGTCGACCACGCCGTGCACCGAGCGGGTGCGCCGGCTGGAACGCGACGGCGCCATCACCGGCTACTACGCGCGGCTGGACCCGCATTACCTCAAGGCCAGCCTGCTGGTGTTCGTGGAGATCAGCCTGGCCTACAAGTCCGGCGACATCTTCGAGGAATTCCGGCGTGCGGCGCTGAAGCTGCCCAACGTGCTGGAGTGCCACCTGGTCTCGGGCGACTTCGACTACCTGATCAAGGCGCGGATCAGCGAGATGGCCTCGTACCGCAAGCTGCTCGGCAGCACCCTGCTGACCCTGCCGCACGTGCGCGAATCCAAGAGCTACATCGTGATGGAGGAAGTGAAGGAGACGCTGAGCCTGCCGATCGCCGACTGAGCGCAAGCCCCTCTCCCGCCGGCGACCGAAGCAAGTCCCGTGGGAGAAAGGAGTTGGGGTGAGGGTACGGCGCGAAGCGGCTCGCGGAGTTTAGGTACACGAGGCGGCGCCCATACCCTTATCCGCCCCGTCGGCGCACCTTCCCCCGAAAAAGGGGCCATGGTCCCGATGGGAGAAGGAAACGCCTGATCCCGACAGGAGCAGGACAAGCCTGTCGAGGGGAGACGGAGTGGGCGCAATGCGCAGCGCCCTGCGCATCGGACACGCTTACGCCAGCAGCTTTTCCAGCTCGTCGCGCGAGGTGTGCGCGTGGTTCTTGGCCAGTTCCGACACCACCCGCTTCTGGACCTCCTTGTGCAGCAGCGGCCGCAGCTGGCCCAGCGTCTGCGGGTCGGCGACCAGCACCAGGTGCTCGAAGTCGCTGCGCAGCGCGCTCTGGTACAGGCGCTCGGCCAGCTGGCGGACGAAGCCGGCCTCGTCCATGGTCATCGGCCGGTCGCCGTCCTCGACGCCTTCGATGGGCGTGGGGGTCAGCACTTCGGTCTGCTCCAGCAGCGAGGTCTGGCCGGCCAGATTGGTGCGGAACAGGCGTGCGCTGACGCGATCGGCGACGACCACCAGGGTGTTGTCGGGAAGCTTGCTCATCGGTTCTCCTAGCGTAGGTACGGCGCAGGCGGCGAAAGCGCCTGCGTCGGAGCAGTCTAGGAAGCGGTTCGTGAGGATCGCGACCACGGCGCGTTGCCGCGCTTTCACGCCGCGGCCGCGGGCATTGGCGCTAGTCGTCGATGCGCTGGCCGTCGCCGCTGGGCACGGTGCTGTGGTAGCGGCCGCTGCGCGTGTCCAGCACCCGGTTGGGGCCGACCTGCACGGCGCCGGGAATGAGACGGCCGCTGCGGTCGTACAGCTTGACCGGCCGCCGATCGGCGGCGGCGGCGGCATTGGCGGGCGACGGCTTGGCCTTGGCCGGCTTGCGCACAGACGATGGCGAGGCCTGCGGGCGGTCGTCCAGGCTGGACGACACCGGCGCGGTCCTGGCGGCCGGCGCCGACTGCAGCGTGGTCGATTGCCGGGTGGCGGTCGGCGAGGACGGCGCCGAATCGAGGCTCTGCGCCGTCGCCAGCGCCGCGATGGCGGCCACGCGAATGAGGGAAGAAGGCACAACCGCTCCGTAGTTCCGTGATCGACGCACCCACGCTAGCGCAACCGGACCGCCACGTCGATGCCGCCTGCACCCGGCTTGATCGCCGCGGCGCCGCCCTCATCTTGTCCGCATCCTTCCGCGCCGCAGGCCCCCGCCATGAGCCGATTCGACCTCACGCCTCCCACGCCCGCCGAACGCGAGCGCCTGATCGCCGGACTCGACGCCGAGGAGCGCCGGGTGTTGCTGCAGCACGGCACCGAAGCGCCGTTCTGCGGCGTGTTCCTGGACAACAAGCTGGAGGGCGTCTACACCTGCCGGCTGTGCGGCCTGCCGCTGTTCCGTTCCAGCGCCAAGTTCGATTCGGGCACCGGCTGGCCCAGCTTCTTCGCGCCCTATCACCCGGCCCACGTGCGCGAGATCCGCGATACCAGCCACGGCATGATCCGCACCGAGATCGTCTGCGCGCGCTGCGACAGCCACCTCGGTCATGTGTTCCCGGACGGCCCGCCGCCCAGCGGCGAGCGGCACTGCCTGAACTCGGTGTCGCTGCAGTTCACCGAGCAGGGCCAGGCGCTGCCCAATCCGTTGCAGCGCGGCGGCGGCGACGCCGAACCTGCCTGAGCGGCGGCATTGCGCTGGCCGCGGCATCGGCCAGCGCGGGCCTGCATGCGGCCGCCGCGCGACGTTTGCCGCGGCAGTGCGGTGACGCGCCGCGGCGCAGCCGATTCGGACGCGGCGCGCAAGCGCGTGGCGCGGCCGGTGAATCGGCCGAGTTGACCTTGCCGAAGTGGCTCTGACGCGCGCCAACGCGGCAGCGTGGCCGCCAATGCAGCCCCGCCCACACGCCGGCGTACGTCGAAGTCGCCGCGTTTCGGCAACGCCTTCAGCAATGTCTTCACCTGCGTCTTCACGCGGACGCGGCGGCAGCGCCGCCTTCAGAAAGCCGCCGTCGGGCCGAAATGGAAGTATCCCTGTTCACGGTTCCGCAGGCTGCTTCCGCCATGCTCATCATCGTTGGCTTCATCGTCGTCATCCTCAGCGTGGTCGGTGGCTATGTGCTGTCGCACGGCAAGCTCGGCGCGCTGTGGCAGCCCTATGAGCTGATGATCATCGGCGGCGCGGCGCTGGGCGCGTTCCTGGTCAGCACCCCGGGCAAGATCGTCAAGGCGACCCTCACCGACACCATCGGCGTGTTCAAGGGGCCGAAGTACAAGTCCGACGATTACCGGTCCACGCTGACCCTGATCTACGAACTGCTGAACAAGGCGCGGCGCGACGGCTTCATGGCGCTGGAAGACCATGTGGAGAAGCCGGCCGAGAGCGCGATCTTCGGCAACTACCCGAAGGTGCTGGCCGACCACCACCTGCTCGATTTCATCACCGACTGCCTGCGCCTGATGATCGGCAGCAACATCGAGCCGCACGAGCTGGAACCTCTGCTCGAACTGGAACTGGAAAAGCACCACCACGAGGCGATGGCGCCGGCGCATGCGCTGAGCAAGGTCTCCGACGGCCTGCCGGGGTTCGGCATCGTCGCCGCGGTGCTGGGCATCGTCATCACCATGGGCGCGATCGGCGGCCCGATCGAGGAGATCGGCCACCACGTCGGCGCCGCGCTGGTCGGCACCTTCCTCGGCATCCTGATGGCCTACGGCTTCGTCGGGCCGATGTCGGCGGCGATGGAAGCGCGCGCCGAGCAGGACAGCCGCATCTTCGAATCGGTGAAGACCGCGCTGCTGGCCTGCCTGCGCGGCTACAACCCGAAGATCGCGCTGGAGTTCGCGCGCAAGACCTTGCCGAGCGACGTGCGGCCGAGCTTCTCGGACTTCGAGACGCACCTGAAGACGATCAAGTAGCGCCGCCGCTATGCCCGAAACCAAAGCCACCGTCGTCATCCGGCGGGTCAAGAAAGTCCAGGGCGGCGGCCACCATGGCGGCGCCTGGAAGGTGGCCTATGCCGACTTCGTGACCGCGATGATGGCGTTCTTCCTGGTGCTGTGGCTGGTCGCCGCGACCACCAAGGAACAGCGCGCGGCGATCTCCGAATATTTCCGCAATCCCAGCCCGCTGGAAGGCAAGAGCCCGGCGCCGAGTCCCGGCATGGCCGGTCCCGGCGGCGCCAGCACCTCGATGATCAAGCTCGGCGGCTCGGCCGACATGCAGCGCGGCGACAACAAGGATCCGTTCGGCAGCAAGAGCCTGAAGGGCGACGTGCAGGGCAAGGCCGCCGAGCGCGAGAAGGAGAAAGAGAAGGAGAAGGAGCGCCTGGAAACGCTGATGCAGGACCTGAAGGAAGCGATCGACAAGAGCCAGGCGCTGGAGCCGTTCAAGGACCAGTTGCTGCTGGACCTGACTCCCGACGGCCTGCGCATCCAGATCGTGGACAAGGAGAACCGGCCGATGTTCGACATCGGCAGCGCGGTGCTCAAGCCCTACACGCGCGACATCCTGCACGAGCTGTCCGGCTTCATCAACGAAGTGCCCAACCACATCAGCATCACCGGCCACACCGACGTCACCCAGTACAGCGGCAAGAACGGCTACAGCAACTGGGAACTGAGTGCGGACCGCGCCAATGCGGCGCGGCGCGAGCTGGTGGTCGGCGGCATGGGCGAGGACAAGGTCTCGCGCGTGGTCGGCCTGTCCTCGTCGGTGCTTTTCGACAAGCAGAACCCGGACAATCCGATCAACCGCCGCATCAGCATCGTGGTGATGACCAAGGACGCCGAGGATGCGGCGCTGGCCGGCAGCGATCATGCCGTGGCGCTGGGCAAGCCGCAGGCCGACGCCGACACCAAGGCGCCGGACCTGAGCGCGGCCGCGACCGCGGCGCCGCCGGTGCCGGTGCCGGCGCCCGCGGGCGCCGCGAAGCCGGCAGCGAATGCCGCCGCGCCGGCGGCAAGCGCGGCCAAGCCGGCGACGGTGACGATCGCGCCGCCGCGCACCACTTCCCCAGAAGCTGCGGCCGACGCCGCCCGCGAAGCGATCCGCGCGGTCAACAGCGTCACCGGCGGCAAGCCGCGCGGCGGCGCTGCACCGTCTGCGGCAACGGTGACGGCCGCGGCCGAGAGTCCGGCGCAGCGCTGACACTCTTCGGCAGCTTGCCCGGCCTGAAGGAGCGGCTTCAACCGCGACCGGGCCGTCCCGGTAACACCCGGTCGCGGCTGAAGCCGCTCCTACAGGTTGCATCCGGCTGCGGAAAAGCGCTGCCGCGGCCCACGCATTCCGCGTTGGCGCCGCAGCGTTCACTGCGGCAGCGGTTGCGCCACGCCGCGCGCGATCGCCTGCTGGACGATGCGTTCGATGTCGCGCTGCAGCGCCGCGTTGGCGACCTGCTGGCGTTGCGCCAGCGCGGCCTGTTGCCTGGCGAAGCCCTCCTGCTGTTCGGCCAACGCCGACTGGCGCTTCGCCAGGGCCTGCATCTGCTGCGCGAGGTCCGCGTACGCCGCGTCGGTGCGTGGCGCAGGCCCGGACGCGGCCTGGCCGCCGCTGGCGGCACGCCGCGCCTGCGCGCTGGCGGCCCTGGCTTCCTCCACGGCCAGGCCCGCCTGGCGCTGCGCGATGGCGCCCTGCTGCTGGCCGAGTTCGCCCTGGCGTTGACCCAGTTGCCCCTGTCGCTCGCCGAGTTCGCCCTGTTGCCGCCCCAGCGCCTCGACCGGCGCATAGGCCGCCTTCAGCTGCTGGATCGTGGCCGCATCGCGCACGACGTAACGCTTGCCGTCCTTGCGGATCCACCACAGCGTCTCCTCGCCGCGGCGCGCGCGGCGCGCCTCGCGCAGGTCGTCGCTGCTGCCGTACATGTTGGTGTCGCCCTTCTCGAACAGCACCGACGCATTGCGCTGATCGTCGGACAGGAGGGTGATGTTGGAACTGGTCACCAGGCGATGCGTGCCGGCGACGTGCCGGGGCGGCTTGGGGGCTGCCGGCGGTGCCGGCGGTGCGGGCGGCAAAGCGGTCAGTGCCGGCGCTGCTGGCGGCACCGGCGGCGCCAACTCGGCCAGCTCGGCCAGTTCTGCCAGTTCTGCCAGTTCTGCCAGTTCTGCCAGTTCTGCCGGTTCCAACGGTTCTGCCGGTTCTGCCGGTTCTGTCAGTTCGGCGAAGCCGACCGTGGCATCCTGCGTGCTCGCCCGTCCGCACGGGATCGCAGCAACGGCGGTACCGGCCAGGACCAGCAGTGCGGCGCCGTGGCGCCAGAGCGTGAAGTTCGAATGCAGCATGATGCGTCTCCTCGTGAGCAGGGTGGGATGAGCGAGGCAGTGGCTTCCACGGCAGCGACCAGTCGCTCGGCCGGCGCCATGGACCATGCGCTGGCGCGACGCAGGCCGCCGGCCCCGCCGCGAGGCGCAACCCGCTGCCGCGGCTGCAAAACCGCGGCGCTTGCAGCCTGCGTCGCCGGCGAAGCTGGATAGCTACAGCTGTAGTCAAGCTATCCATGACTACAAATGTAGTCAAGCATGCCGAAGGTCATGCCCGCCCGCCCCGCTTACAATGGCGGCCAATCCGCGAACGAGACGAACGTGTCCAAGCAATCCAAAGCCAAGCGCGACAAGCGCAAGAAGCAGCAACCCAAGCGCGGCTTCGCCCGGTTGGGCCGCGAACAGCCCATCGCCAACCACGCCGTGCTGCAGGACGAGAGCGGCCGCGTGCTGGCCGCGATCGGCCTGCAGGGCACCGAATGGCTGCTGTCGGTCGGCGGCCAGACCATGGGCAACGCCGACAATCCGGTGCCGATGCTGGCGATGCTCAAGCACCTGGCCAACGTGCAGGAACAGGAAGGCAACACCATCACCCTGGACTACTCGACCCAGCTGCAGCAGATGATCGACGACCTGGCCGCCGACGAAGGCAAGACCGCGGCCGAGTATCTGGACGCGCTGGTCGCCGAGTTCGCCGAGGGCGACGCGACCGCCGATGATGCCGACGGCGACGACGCTGCAGATGGCGCCGAGACCGATGCGGATGCGAGCACGGACGCAAGCGAAGCGACCGCGGCAACGCCTGCGGCCGACGCGGATGCGGACGCCGACGGCACGCACAAGCCGGCCTGACCGGGCGCGATGGCGGTCTACATCGACGACGCGGTGCATCCCTGGCGCGGCCAGCGCTGGGGCCACCTGCTCGCCGATACGCTGGACGAACTGCATGCGATGGCGGCGCGGCTGGGCATTCCCCGCCGCGCCTTCCAGAACAAGCTCAGCGGCGCGCACTACGACGTGCCCGCCGCCTTGCGCGACGAAGCGATCCGCCTGGGCGCGGTGCCGGTGTCGCGCCACACCGATCGCGCACTGATGAAGGCGCTGATCCGCCAGGCGCGCGCGCAGGCGCGTGGCGAGGCCGACTGAATCGGCGCGAGGAACGCCGCCAGGCGCGCCACCTCACCGCCGCGGAAGCGGCTTGCGGGCGGCATGGGCAGCGGCCTCGACGCCGCATCGAAGGCGTGGTGGATTCCGACTCGGTTCGTCGCGACTGAAGTCGCTCCCACAGGAGGCTTCGGATGCCCTGCTGGTGCGCTGCGGGAGGGGCTTCAGCCCCGACAGGCGGCCGGCACTGGCACGGTTTCCGACTCCGTTCGTCGCGGCTGAAGCCGCTCCTACAGGGTGCTTGCGGGACGTTGGCCGGGGGCACTGTGGGAGGGGCTTCAGCCCCGACAGGCGGCCGGCACCGGCGTGGTTTCCGGTTGCGTTGGCGCGGCTGAAGCGGTCCCTGTCGCGGGCATCCGCGGCGTGCGCCTAGAACGGATCGCTGCCCGGGCGCAGGTCGATGCCCAGGATCGCCGCCAGCCGCTGCATGTCCTCGTCGTCGCGGCTGAGCGCCATCCAGCCGGCGCGGTCGTCGCCGCCGGTGTCCCAGCACCAGATGCTGTAGCCGTACTCGCGCAGGCGGTCGTAGGCCACCGCCAGCAGCGAGGCGGTGTCGTGGGCGCCGAGGAAGTCCTCGTCGTCGAGGTCGCCGCCCCAGTCGATGCGCAGGTTCCAGCGCGCGGCCAGTTCGTCGATGGCGCCGACCAGCGCTTCGGCGTCGCGGCCGTCCACGTAGAAGCCGGAACTCCAGTCGATGGCGTCCTTCAGCGTCCACAGCCAGCCGTCGCCGTCGCTGTCGGCCTCGCCCGCGGCCTCGCGGTAGGCGTTGAACTGGCGCAGCGCGGTCTCTTCGTCGCCGGGATTGATCAGCAGCAGCAGGTTCCAGATAAGGCCCTGCTGGGTGTCGGGATCGTCGTCGTCCGCGTCGCCGCTGAGGTCGTCGGGATCGTCGTAGTCGGCGCTGTTGTCGGGCATGGCGGCGGATCGGTGCTGCGGGATGCGCAGTGTGACGCGCCCGGCGCGGCGACGGAAGCGCGGCGAAATTCGGCAACGGCGCCGCGGGCGTTTATCCTTCGCCCCCCGGAAGACGGCGCTGTCCGCCGCCAAGCGAACCCACCACGATGAGCGATACCCCTCCCGATCACCTGGCGATCAGCCCGCAGAGCCCGTTCCACGACGCCGAGGCGCTCGCGCGCGGGGTCGGCATCCGCTTCAACGGCGTGGAGCGCGACAACGTGGAGGAGTATTCGGTCAGCGAAGGCTGGATCCGCGTGCAGGTCGGCAAGGCCCGCGACCGCCGCGGCAATCCGATGACGATGAAGATCAAGGGCGCCGTCGAGGCGTACTACCTCGAGACCAACTGACCGCACAGGCGCGGACGCGCGGCGTCGTGCGATGGCAGCTGTCCGCGTTGGCGATCGATGCGCTGATGGTGGTCATGGTCTGACCCCCTATCGTGTGCCGCGGCTCGTCTGGATGCGGTCGGGTGGGCGCATCGCGTCCGCCTGCGCAGCAGGCCGGGGACGTAGTCACCGACCTATTCTGTCGCGGCCGAAGCCGCTCCTACACAGGGCTGCAGCTGGCTTGCTGGTGCAGCATCACGTGGGGCTTCGGCCCCGGCAGTGACCAGATCCGTCGTCACGTTGCCTCTCCACCGCGCCGGATCGCGGCGGCGGCTGCCCGTGCACAAGCGTCGCAGCGGCAACGCGCGATCGGCGCCGGCTCAGGACTTGAGCCGGTAACCGCTGCGGAAGATCGCCCAGACCACGAGCAGGCACAGCGCCAGGAACACCCCGGTCATGCTCGCGCTGACCGCGATGTGCACGTCGGCCTTGCCGAAGAACGCCCAGCGGAAGCCGCTGACCAGGTACACCACCGGGTTGAACCAGCTGATCTTCTGCCACAGCGGCGGCAGCATGCCGATCGAGTAGAAGCTGCCGCCGAGGAAGGTCAGCGGGGTCACCACCATCAGCGGGATCACCTGCAGCTTCTCGAAGCCGTCGGCCCAGATGCCGATGATGAAGCCGAACAGGCTGAAGGTCAGCGCGGTCAGCACCAGGAAGCCGAACATCCACAGCGGATGCGCGATCTCGTACGGCACGAACGCGCGCGCGGTGAGCAGGATCAGCAGGCCCAGCAGCACCGACTTGCTCGCCGCCGCGCCGACATAGCCGATCACCACCTCCCACCACGCCACCGGCGCCGACAGCACCTCGTAGATGGTGCCGGCCCAGCGCGGCATGTAGATGCCGAACGAGGCGTTGGACACGCTCTCGTTGAGCAGCGACAGCATCACCAGCCCGGGGATGATGTAGGCGCCGTAGCGGATCCCGTCGATGTCGCCCATGCGCGAGCCGATCGCCGCGCCGAACACCACGAAGTACAGCGAGGTCGACAGCACCGGCGAGGCGATCGACTGGGTCAGGGTGCGGAAGGTGCGCGCCATCTCGAAGCGGTAGATCGCGGCGATCGCATGCAGGTTCATGCGCGCGCCTCCGCGCCGGCGGCGGCCGGGCGCACCAGGTTGACGAAGATCTCCTCCAGCGAGCTTTCGCTGGAATGCAGGTCCTTGATCTCCACGCCCTGTTCTTCCAGTTGCCGCAGCAGGCTGCCGATGCCGGTCTGTTCGGCCTGCACGTCGTAGGTGTAGGTCAGCACGGCGCCGTCGGCGGACAGTTCCAGCGGCTGCGCCGCCAGCGCCGCGGGCAGCGCCGGCAGCGGCGCCTGCAGGGTCAGCGCCAGCTGCTTCTTGCCGAGCTTGCGCATCAGCGTGCGCTTGTCCTCCACCAGCACCAGTTCGCCGCGGTTGATCACCCCGACCCGGTCGGCCATGTCCTCGGCTTCCTCGATGTAGTGCGTGGTCAGGATGATGGTGGTGCCCTGCTCGCGCAGGCGCCGCACCATCTGCCACATGTCGTGGCGCAGCTCCACGTCCACGCCGGCGGTGGGTTCGTCCAGGAACAGGATGCTCGGCTCGTGCGCCAGCGCCTTGGCGATCAGCACGCGCCGCTTCATGCCGCCGGACAGGGTGGAGATCCTGCTGTCGCGCTTGTCCCACAGCGACAGTTCGCGCAGCACCTGCTCCAGGTAGGCCGGGTTCTTCGGCTTGCCGAACAGGCCGCGGCTGAAGCGCACCGTCGCCCACACCGTCTCGAACGCGTCGGTGGCCAGTTCCTGCGGCACCAGCCCGATCCTGGCGCGCGCGGCGCGGTAGTCGCGCACGATGTCGTGGCCGTCGGCCAGCACCCGCCCGCCGCTGGGATTGACCAGGCCGCAGACCACGCTGATCAGCGTGGTCTTGCCGGCGCCGTTGGGACCGAGCAGGGCGAAGATCTCGCCGCGCTGGATGTCTAGGTCGATGCCCTTCAGCGCCTGGAAGCCGCCGGCGTAGGTCTTGGTGAGCTGCTGGATGGAAATGATCGGGGACACACGAACTCCTTGCGCAGCGGTCGGGCGCTGCGAACGCCGACAGGGTAGAGGTCCGCTACGCTCGGATAAACCGCGTTCGGCGGAAGCAGTCTCCCGCATGCGGGATAGTGATGGAGCGGGGATTGGGGATTGGGGATTCGAAAAGCCTAGCAGCCACATCGTCACGAGCATGGCAAGTAGCGCGTCCGCAACCAACGCCAGCCTCCAGCGCAGCGCCCTTCAAATCCCGAATCCCGAATCCCCAATCCCGGCATTCAACTCTTCCGCCGCGCCTCCAGCAGATCCAGGTTGCGGATCAGCCGGCGCGCGATCTCGTCGGAGATCCTGCGCTGGCGGGTCAGCTTGAACAGCTCCTGGCGCTCGGCCTGCAGGCCGGCGTGGCGCAGCTGGCGCAGCACGTCGTCCAGCCGCCGCGCCTCTTCCGGATCGCTCTCCATCGCCTCGCCGTGGTCGAGGTGGCGCTGGTACAGGGCGCTGACCCGGATCGCCGCCTCGTTGTAGAGATCGGCGTGCTCGCTGTCGTGCACCAGCCGCTGGCGCAGCTTCTCCACCGCCGCCAGCGCCGCGCGCGAGGATTCGCGCCGCGCCAGGTCCTCCTCCAGGCGGTCGCTGGGCTCCTCCGGCAGTTCCAGGCCGCGCAGCAGCCGCGGCAGCGCCACGCTGGCGACCAGCAGCGAGGTCACGATCACCGCGCTGGCCAGGAAGATCACCAGGTCGCGCGCCGGGAACGCGGCGCCATTGGGCAGCAGCAGCGGCAGGGTCAGCACGCCGGCCAGGGTGATCGCGCCGCGCACGCCGGCCAGCGAGGTGGCCACGATGATCCGCGACGGCGGGCTGGGCTGGGCCTCGCCGCGGCGCCGTGCCTTGAGCAGGTTCCAGCGCAGCGACAGCCACACCCACACGAAGCGCAGCAGCAACAGGCCCAGGTAGATCGCCAGCGCGTAGCCCAGCAGCCACCACGGATTGAGATGCCCGGCCTCGTCGATGTTGTGCACCGCGCCCTGCACGATGCCCGGCAACTGCTCGCCGAGCAGCACGAACATGATGCCGTTGAGGGTGAACTGGACCATGTCCCACACCGCCGAGCGCTGCACGCGCATGCTGCCCGGGGCGCGGCCGCTCAGCTCCACGTAGCTCATGCTGATGCCGGCGGCGACCGCGGCGAGGATGCCGGAGGCGTTGATCGCCTCGGCCAGCAGGTAGGCGGCGAACGGCAGCAGCAGGTTGACCAGGATCGCCGCGCCCGGCTCCTCGCCGACCTGGCGCCAGACCCAGCGCTGCGCCAGGCTGGCGCCCAGGGTCACGCCGATGCCGGCGGCGACGCCGACCAGCGCCACCCACAGGAAGGTCAGCGAAGCGTCGGCCAGCGAGAACGTGCCGGTCATCGCCGCGGCCACCGCGAACTGGAAGCAGACCAGGCCGGACGCATCGTTGAGCAGCGATTCGCCCTCCAGGATGTGCATCAGCCGCTTCGGGATCGGCGCCCGCGCGGCGATCGAGGACACCGCGATCGGATCGGTCGGCGACACCACCGCGGCCAGCGCGAACGCCACCGCCAGCGGCATCGCCGGAATCATCCAGTGGATCAGGAAGCCGGCGCCGACCACGGTGAACACCACCAGCCCCAGCGCCAGTTCCAGGATCGCGCCCTTGTCGCGGAACAGGCCCTGCTTGGGGATGCGCCAGCCGTCCAGGAACAGCAGCGGCGGCAGGAACAGCAGGAAGAACAGCTCCGGCTCCAGCGCGTAGCCCTTCTTGAACACCCCGGCGATGACCGCGCCCAGGCCGATCTGCACCAACGGCAACGGCAGCGAGAACGGCAGCACGCGCACCAGATAGCCGCTGGCCACCACCGCCAGCAACATCGCCAACACCACTTCGATCGAATGCATGCTCGTCCGGACGGCGCCGCCGCGCCAGGCGCGCACCATGAATGGGGGAAGCGGCAAGCAAAGCGCACCGCAGGCGCGATGTCCAGTGGCAGCGGCGCGCGGCATTTAGGCGGCGGCGCGTCTGCGGCGGCCCGCACACCCCCGCTGGCGCGGTGCCGCGGTCGCGGCGCAACCTGCACTCCCCGGCCGGACCGCGGCACGCGCTAGTATCGATCCGCCCCATGCCACACCGAACCCTGCGCAGCGTCGCCGTCGGAGAACCCATGCTGACCATTCAAGAGCTCAATGCATTCATCGACGACCAGGCGGTCGGCGACAGCGTCTCGCAGGTCTGGAACCTGATCGGCCAGCACTTCGAGCAGGCCCAGGCGAGCCTGCCCGCCGACCAGGCGATGCCGCGCCGCGAGCTGTCGTTCCACGACCACGTGCGGCTGCTGGGCTACCTGTGCCTGCTGCTGGAGGGCGTGCCCGGCGACCTGGTGGAGATCGGCGTGTGGAAGGGCAAGTCGCTGGTGCTGATGAACGAGGTCAGCAATCGCCAGCGCCGGGTGATCGGCCTGGATCCGTTCGCCCTGCCCAACCAGTTCGAGGAATTCAACCACTATCGGCAGCTGCTGCTGCCCAATGCGCAGTTCATCCGCGGCTACTCGGAGTTCTGCGCCCAGCACTTCTACAACATGAAGCCGGAAGTGGCGCTGCTGCATATCGACGGCGGCCACACCGGGCGCAACGTGCTGCTGGATTTCCTGCTGTACGGGCCCAGCGTGGTGACCGGCGGGTTCGTGGTGTTCGACGACTACGGCGACCACCAGCACTCGCCGGAAGTCGGCCCGGCGGTCGACCTGCTCCGCGCCACCGGCTACTTCAACGGTTTCCATGTGCTGGGCTGCGCGCATGGCTTCGAGAACAGCTACGTGCTGCAGCGCGGCTGAGCCGACGGCGCTTTGTCCGTCCTGCGCTTGCCAGCACTGGCAAGCGGCACTGCGCGCGTCAGTACCGATAACGCAACACGCGTTGCGATAGGGCACACGTCGTCGAGCGCAGCCCTGCCTGTTGCAGCGTCTGCGCCTGTGCGCAGGCGCGCCTGCCAGGACTGCGCATGGCGACGGGACGACACCCGCCGGAGATGCCCATTCATCATTATCTGGGCGGCGTGATGCAACCGCGCCGGTGCTGCCGCCGTAACGCTTAGGCACGGTCGACTGGCCGCGCATCCCCTAAAGGAGCAATCCCATGAAGATCCAACTGCTGGCCCTTGCCCTCGCCGGCCTCGTCTCGATGCCCGCCATGGCCGACACCGGCCAAGCCGCGATGCACGACCATGCGGCGATGACCGAGGCCAAGCCGAATCCGATGGTCGGCGGCGCGCCGATGTACGCGACCAAGGACATCATCGACAACGCGGTCAACTCCAAGGACCACACGACCCTGGTCGCCGCGGTCAAGGCCGCCGGCCTGGTGGACACGCTGAAGGGCGCAGGCCCGTTCACCGTGTTCGCGCCGACCAACGCCGCCTTCGCCGCACTGCCGGCGGGCACGGTGGACACGCTGCTCAAACCCGAGAACAAGGACAAGCTGACCCAGGTGCTGACCTATCACGTGGTCGCCGGCAAGCTCGATGCGGCGACGCTGCTGGCGCAGATCAAGGCCGGCGGCGGCAGCGCCAGGCTGACCACCGTGCAGGGCGAAACGCTCATCGCCAAGACCCGCGGCGGCAAGGTCACCCTCACCGACAGCAAGGGCAATACCGCGCACGTCACCACCGCAGACGTGATGCAGAGCAATGGCGTGATCCATGTGGTGGACAAGGTTTTGATGCCGTAAGCACACGTCGGGGGGTGTATTGGCATCGCGGGGACGGCTACGGCCGTCCCCGTTTTGCGTGATTTTTTTTGGCTGGCCCACCCCAACGACGGGCGGACTCGCGCATGCGGTCAGTCGCCGGCACTGACTCCGCGCGGCGCCTGCGTCTGCTCTGCAAGAACGCGCAAGTCGTGCAAGAAGCCTAGATAGGCGGTATCGGCCGCATCGCCGCCGCGATGGCGCAGCACCCATGACGGATGCACGGTGGCCAGGGCGCGGGTGCCGTCGGCCAGCGCCTGCCATTGCCCGCGCTGCGCCATCAGCGCAAAGCCGTTGCCCAGCACCGCGCGCGCCGCGGTCGCGCCCAGGCACAGCACGACACGCGGCCGCACCCGCGCCAGCTCGCCGGCCAGCCAGAAGCGGCAGGCCTCGACCTGCGCGCGTTCGGGATTGCGGTGCAGCCGCGCCTTGCCGCGCTGCTCGAAGCGGAAGTGCTTGACCGCATTGGTCACGTACAGCCCGGCGCGGGCGATGCCGAGCTCGCCCAGCGCGCGATCGAACAGGCGCCCGGCCGGACCGACGAACGGCCGCCCGCTCAGGTCCTCCTCGTCGCCGGGCTGCTCGCCCACCACCATCACCGCCGCGTCGTGCGGCCCCTCGCCGAACACGGTCTGCGTGGCGGGCTGCCACAGCGCGCAGCGCCGGCAGTCGCGCGCCGCGGCACGCAACGCGTCCAGGCTGCCCTCGGCTTCGATAACGGCCGGCGGCGGCGGCGCGGGAACGCGCCGGCGCACCGGCTCCGGCGCGCGCTCGGCCATGGCGCGCACGCGCTGCCCGGCATCGCGGATCAGCTCCGGCAGCAAGCGGGTTTCCGGCAGGTTCTTCCAGTACTTCTGCGGCATCTCCTGGCGCATCATGCTCGGATTGAGCCGCGCAGGATTGAAGATGTTGGCGTAGTAGGTGCGCCACAGCGCATCCTGCGCGTCGTCGGCCGGCGCATCGGCGCGCTGCGCGCCGGCGCCGAACTGCAGCGCGGCGCCGTCCCAGCGCACGCTGCGGTACGGCGTGAGGATCGCCCAGCGCATGCCGGCGAAGCGCCGCGCGAAGAACGGCGCGATGCGATCGACGATGTGGTGCTCCGGCTCGAACCAGGCGACGAACGCCTCGTCCTCGCCGGGCAGCTCGCGGAAGCGCACGAACGCCTTCATCTTGTGGCTGTCGCGCCGCACCGCCTGCGTCCACTGCTGCGCCCTGTGCACATCGGCATCGGTGACCCGCTGCAACAGCGCGCGCTCGCCGGACGCGATACGCCACAGCAACCGATACAGCAACGCATGCCGCTGCGGATCGCGATGGCACAGCACCGCCCCGGCCAACGCCAGGAACTCCGCCGACACCCGCGGCGCCGCCACCGCCGCCGGCAACGTGGCCACATCGGTCCCGGCCAGCAACCCGCCCTGCGCATCCCCGTCCCAGACCACCATCTCCGGCGCCACCTGCGCACACCACGCCGCCCGCGCCGCCGCCCGCCACGCCTCCAGACTCCACGGCGGCACCACCTCAGCCTGGAACACGGCCCAGCCCCCGCATCGCCCCACCAAATCCAAAGCGGAAGACCACAGCGCAACCGCCGCAGCAGCGACCGCAATTGCCGACGCCGCTTCCGCCGCCGCTTCCGCCGTTGCTATTGCCGTTGCTATTGCCGTTGCTATTGCCGTTGCTGTTGCTGTTGCTGTTGCTGTTGCTGTTGCCGGTGATTTTGCTGTTGAAACTTCCCGCCTTAAAGCGAGCCGAGCACCGCAGTGGCGAGCGGCCGAAGAGGCGCCCTTGTCTGAGCGAAGCGAGTTTGGGCGCCGTGCCGCTCGGCGCGAGGAGCGCAGGGCACCGGTGCGGCGGTATCGCACCGGCTCGTGTCAGGCGGGAGCGGTTTTGGTTACTTTTGCCAAGACAAAAGTGACTCGCGCCAACAGGCGCGAAAGCTCTTGATCTTGCTCCTGCAGTTGCAGTTGCAGTTGCTCCTGCAGTTGCAGTTGCAGCTGCAGCTGCAGTTGCAGTTGCGGCTGCGGCTGCGGCTGCGGCAACCATCGCAGCAGCCCAACCCCCACAACGCCCCCCAATCAAGTCAATCAAACAACCCACCCTGCCGCGGCGCCGGCGCCAACTGCGCCCGCAACCGCTGCGGATCGTCCAAGCGCCGCCGCGGATGATGATCCACCACACTGACGAACGGCAGCACCTTCTTCATCGGCATCCGCAACCGCGCCAGATCCTCCACCCGCAACCGCGCATGCCGCCGCGACAGCAACAAACGCTCCACGTTGCGCGTGCCCAGGCCCGGCACCCGCAACAGCATCTCCCGCGCCGCCGTATTCAGATCCACCGGAAACCGCTCCGGATGGCGCAGCGCCCAGGCCAGCTTCGGATCCACGTCCAGATCGAGCATGCCGCTAGCCGCCTCCGGCGCGATCTCCTCCACCGAGAAATCGTAGAAGCGCAGCAGCCAGTCGGCCTGGTACAGGCGATGCTCGCGCTGCAGCGGCGGCGCCTGCAGCGGCAATTTCGACGACGCATCGGGGATCGGGCTGAACGCGGAGTAGTAGACCCGGCGCAGCCGGTAATTGCCGTAGAGATTGTGGCTGGTGCGCAGGATCGCGCGGTCGTCGGCCGCGTCGGCGCCGACGATCATCTGCGTGCTCTGCCCGGCCGGCGCGAAACGCGGCGGCTTGGCGCTGAGCTTGCGCTCGGCCTTGCGCGCCTCCTTGCTTTCCTCGATGCGCCAGCGCAGCTCGCCCATCGCCGCGCGGATGCCGCCGACGCTCTTTTCCGGCGCCAGCCGGGTCAGGCCCTGTTCGGTCGGCAGCTCGACGTTGATGCTGAGCCGGTCGGCGTAGCGGCCGGCCGCGGCCAGCAGTTCCGGCGCCGCATCGGGAATGGTCTTGAGATGGATGTAGCCGGCGAAGCGGTGTTCCTCGCGCAACTGCCGCGCCACCTCCACCAGCTGCTCCATCGTGTAGTCGCTGTTGCGGATGATGCCGCTGGACAGGAACAGGCCCTCGATGTAGTTGCGCTTGTAGAAGTCCAGGGTCAGCTTCACCACCTCGGCCGGGGCGAAGCGCGCGCGGCGCACGTTGCTGGACACGCGGTTGACGCAGTACGCGCAATCGAACACGCAGAAGTTGGTCAGCAGGATCTTCAGCAGCGACACGCAGCGGCCATCCGGCGTGTACGAATGGCAGATGCCCATGCCCTCGGTGCTGCCGATGCCGCCGCTGCGCAGCGAATGGCGCTTGTCCGCGCCGCTGGAGGCGCAGGAGGCGTCGTATTTGGCCGCGTCGGCGAGCACGGCGAGCTTTTCGAGGGTATTCACCCGCGGACGATGCCCGCCTGCCGTCTCAGCCTGTGAGACGGCGATGCGTCTTTTCCTTCACCGCGATGAACCGCTCAGGCGCGCGGCGGCGCGATGCTTGCGGTCGCGCTCAGGCCGCGGCGCGCTGCGCCGCGCCGTCGAAGCGGTACAGGTCCATCGCCAGCAGCCCGGCGTCGATGCCGGCATCGATGCGCTGCGCGCCCAGTCCAGCCTCGCCGGCCGCGCCCATCGCGAAGTAGATCGGCAGCCAATGCTCGTCGGTGGGATGCGCGCGTTCGGCGAACGGCGCCTGGCGGCGGTAGTCGAGCAGGGCCGGCAGGTCCTCGCGCCGCAAGGCCTGCTCCACCCAGTCGATGAACGGGCGCACGTAGGGCGCGTCCTTGCCCTCGGCGTAGCGGCCGAAGTCGTGCAGGTTGTGGGTGATGCTGCCCGAGCCGACCAGCAGCACGCCCTCCTCGCGCAGCGGCGCCAGCGCGCGGCCCATCGCCAGCTGGTGCGCCGGCCCCAGTTCCGGCTGGATCGACAGCGGCAGCACCGGGATGTCGGCCTGCGGGTACAGCAGCGACAGCGGCACCCACACGCCATGGTCCAGGCCGCGGCGCTCGTCCACGTAGGGCTGCAGGCCGGCGCGCTCGAGCCGCTCGGCGACCTCGCGCGCCAGCGCCGGCGCGCCCGGCGCCGGGTACTGCATCTCGTGCAGTTCGCGCGGGAAGCCGCCGAAGTCGTGGATGGTCTGCGGCTGCGCCGCCGCGCCGACCAGCGGCCGCCGCCCCAGCCAGTGCGCCGACGCCACCACGATGGCGCGCGGACGCGGCAGCGCCGCCGCCAGCTCGGCCAGCCGGGCGCCGACCAGGCCCGGATGCAGCGCGGTCATCGGCGAGCCGTGCGAGATGTACAGCGAGGGCAGACGGGACATGACGGGTTTCTCCAGGAGGACGAGGCGCTGCAGCCGGCGACCGGATGTCGCCGGGCCGGCGACGCCGGCGCGCAGCGGCCGCGCGGCGCGGCCATGGCAGCAGGAACACAGGGTATTCCCGACGCAGGGGGCGATAAATTACCCTCCGACCGGATATATATTTCAGGAACGGCAACAATGGATACGCTGGAGGCGATGCGCGTGTTCGTCACCGTGATCGACCGCAACGGCTTCAACGCCGCCGCCGACGCGCTGGGCATGTCCACCGCCAGCGTCACCCGGCAGGTGGCCTGGCTGGAGAAGCGGCTGGGCCTGCGCCTGCTCAACCGCACCACCCGCCGGGTCAGCCCGAGCAGCGTCGGCACTGCCTACTACCAGCGCTGCCAGGTGCTGCTGGCCGAGTTCGACGACATGGAGGCGGCGGTCGGCGAACAGGCGCTGACCCCGTCCGGCACGCTGCGGATCAACGCCCCCTTCAGCTTCGGCATCGCCCGGCTGGGGCCGCGCCTGGCCGGCTACCGCGCGCGCTACCCGCAGGTGGCGCTGGACCTGTCGCTGTCGGACCGGCTGGTGGACATCGTCGAGGAAGGCTACGACATGGCGATCCGCATCACCCGCCAGGTGGCGCCGACGCTGATCGCGCGCAGGCTCGGCGAGGCCCAGGTCCACCTGTACGCCGCGCCGGCCTACCTGCAGCGCGCCGGCACACCGCGCCTGGCCGCCGACATCGCCGGCCACGAATTCCTGACCTACAGCTACGTGCCGCTGGACGAGATCGCCCTGCACGGCCCCGACGGCGAGACCCGGGTGCGCGTGCAGGGCGGATTGCGCGCCAACAGCGGCGACGTGCTGCGCGAGGCCGCCATTGCCGGCATGGGCCTGGTCCTGCAACCGGACTTCATCGCCCAGGAGGCGCTGGAGGACGGCCGCCTGGTGCGCGTGCTGCCCGACCACCAGCTCGCCCCGATCGGCGTCTACGCGGTCTATGCCAGCCGCAGCCACCTGGCGCCGAAGGTGCGCAGCTTCATCGACTACCTGGTCGAGGTCGGCATCGAGCGCGAGATGCGCGGCGCCGCGGCGTCCTGATCCGCGCGCGGCCGCTACGCCGCGGCCACCGGTCGGACACAACATCCTGCGCGTGGCGATGATCGGAGCGGCGGCGCATGCGCACAATGCCCGCGCTTCGCCCCTTCCCCTTCATTCCAGGAGTTCGCCCATGAGCAAGATCGCGATCGTCTATTTCAGCGGCTACGGCCATACCGTCAAGCAGGCCGAGGCCGTGCACGCCGGCGCCGCCAGCGTCGGCGAGGCCACGCTGTACCGCATCGACCAGGACGGCAACCTGCCGGACGACGCCTGGGAGGCCATCGGCCAGGCCGATGCGATCGTCTATGGCAGCCCGACCTACATGGGCGGCCCGGCCTGGCAGTTCAAGAAGTTCGCCGACGCCAGCTCCAAGCCGTGGTTCACGCAGGCGTGGAAGGACAAGGTCGCCGCCGGCTTCACCAACTCGGCCTCGGTCAACGGCGACAAGTTCTCCACCATCGAATACTTCTGGACCCTGTCGCAGCAGCACGGCCAGATCTGGGTCGGCACCGGCCTGCCGCCGGCCAACACCAAGGCGCACGGCCCGGCCGACGTGAACTGGACCGCCGGCTTCGGCGGCGCGCTGGCGGTCTCGCCGTCGGACGCCTCGCCGGACGAGGCGCCGCGTGCCGGCGACCTGGAAACCGCGCGCCTGCTCGGCAAGCGCGTGGCCGAATACGCGGCCAAGCTCAAGGGCTGAGCCGCGTGACTGCGTCGCCACCGCAACGGTGGCGACGCGACCGCCCCGACAGCGGATCGTCGCCCGCGACGCATGCCTGGCCGTACGGCCATGCCGTCTCGGTCACGTCCCCTTGCCCGCGTCGCGGGCAACCGCCAGCTGCCGCTCGCGCATCCACAGGAACAAGGGCAGCGCCAGCGACACGCCGACCGTCAGCAGCGCCACGATCGGTAGCCAACGCCTGCGCATGCCCAGGCGACGGCCCTCGACCAACACCAGTGCGATCACCGTCATGGCCGCGACCAGCACATCGCACCAGGCGAAAAGCGATGGCGGCGAGGCCACGATCTGGCGCAGCAACAAAGGCAAGTCGAGTCCGTAGTGCTGCAGCCAAGGCCAGAAAGCCGCGAGCGGCAACACCGTTCCGACCACGCACAATCCCAGGTAGAGGCCACGCATCGCGCCGGCTCCTGCAACGAGTCAGCGCGAGCTTAACCTCACCCCGGCGCGTTCGCCGCGCGCATGTGGTCGATGAACGCGCGCAGCTTCGGCGCCAGGTGTTCGCGCGCCGGATAGTAGAGGTAGAAGCCGGCGAAGGGCTGCTGCCAGTCGTCGAGCACGCGCACCAGGCGGCCGGCGGCGACGTCGTCGGCGACCACCGATTCGAACCCCTGCGCCAGGCCCATGCCGGCCAGCGCGGCGGCATGGGTCAGGGCGCTGTCGTTGAACACCAGGGTGCCGCTCACCTCCACCTCGAAATCGCGGCCGTCGCGGGTGAACTCCCAGGCCATGCGCCGGCCATTGCTCATGCGGTGCACGATGCAGTCGTGGTCGACCAGGTCGGCCGGGGTCTGCGGCGGCCGATGGCGCCGGAAATAGGCCGGAGCGGCGCAGATCACCTGGCGCTGCATCGGCCCCAGCGGCACCGCGATCATGTCGCGCGCCAGGCACTCGCCGAGGCGGATGCCGGCGTCGAAGCCCTCGGCCACCACGTCCACCAGGGCCGGATCCACGCACAGCTCCACTTCGATCTGCGGATAGCGCGCCAGGAACGACGGCAGCCACGGCATCACCAGCTGGTCGGCCACCACCCGCGGCAAGGTGATGCGCAGGCGCCCGGCCGGGCGCTCGCGCACCGTGTCCAGGTCCAGGAACGCCGCCTCGATCTGCGCCAGGCCCGGCCGTACCCGTTCCAGGAAGCGCGCGCCATGTTCGCTCAGCGCCACCCGCCGCGTGGTCCGGTGCAGCAGGCGCACACCCAGCTGCGCCTCCAGCGCGCGCACCGTCTGCGACAAGGCCGAGGCCGAGACGCCGAGTTCGTCGGCGGCGCGGGTAAAGCTGGCGTGGTGGGCGACGCGGGCGAAGGCGACCACGGCAGGGAGGGGACTGGCGGCCATTGTGAAGCTCAACTTCAAGGAAGATGAAGACTATGCCAGTTTATCGTCTTGGTCGGGCGGCGCATCCTGCGCCTCCCGCGGTTCCGATCCGCTCGCCAGGAAGCTCCCCATGTCGCTCGACCACTACCGCCTGCTCGGCCGCTCCGGCCTGCGCGTCAGCCCCATTTCGCTGGGCACGATGACCTTCGGCAACGACTGGGGCTGGGGCGCCGACGCCGCCGAAGCCGGGCGCCTGTTCGCGCGCTACGTCGACCATGGCGGCAATTTCATCGACACCGCCAACACCTATACCAACGGCAGTTCCGAGACCCTGCTCGGCAAGTTCGCCGAAGGCCGCCGCGACCGCCTGGTGATCGCCAGCAAGTACACCCTCAACCCCTTCCCCGGCGACCCCAACGGCGGCGGCAACCACCGCAAGAACCTGCTGCAGTCGGTGGAGGCCAGCCTGAAGCGGCTGCGTACCGACTACCTGGACCTGCTGTACCTGCACATCTGGGACGACACCACGCCGGTGGAGGAAGTGATGCGCGGCTTCGACGACCTGGTCCGCGCCGGCAAGATCGTCTACGCCGGCATCTCCGACACGCCGGCCTGGCAGGTGGCGCGGATGCAGACCCTGGCCGACCTGCGCGGCTGGTCGCCGCTGGTGGCGCTGCAGATCGAATACAGCCTGGCGCAGCGCACGGTCGAAGCCGAGCTGGTGCCGATGGCCGAGGCGCTGGGCCTGGGCGTGCTGGCCTGGTCGCCGCTGACCATGGGCATCCTGACCGGCAAGTACAGCCGCCAGGACCTGGCCGCGGTGCAGCGCCGCGCCGCCGATGGCCAGGCCAGCGCCGAGCGCGGCGATGCCGCGCATGCGCACGAGATGCTGACCGAACGTGCGCTGGACATCGCCGACGTGGTCAAACAGGTCGCCGCGGAGATCGGCCATTCGCCGGCGCAGGTGGCGCTGGCCTGGCTGCTGCAGCGGCCTGGCGGCGGCGCGATCCCGATCGTCGGCGCACGCACCCTGGCGCAGCTGGACGACAACCTCGGCGCGCTGGAGCTGCAGCTGGACGCGCAGCAGCTGCAGCGGCTGGACGCGGTCAGCGCGGTGGCGCATCCGTTCCCGCACGCATTCGTGCGCCTGCCGATGCCGCGGCAGCTGGTGTCCGGCGGCACCCGCCTGCAGCCGCGCTCGCCGGCGCCCTGAACGCGGCCACCGCCGCGTGGGCGAACGCGGCGCTGACCTTGCGCAAACGTCCGCCATGGCATGGTCGGCGTCTGCGCAAGTCGCGGTGCGGCACGGCGCGTTTGCAGGATCGGACAAGAATCCTGCGCGATCGCGATAACGCACCGCGACGTGGCGCTCGCATCCTCTGCGCCCCGCGCGACGACACGGTCCGCACCGCATCGTTCTCCCGTTTCATCTTCCCCCCACCTCCCACCAGGAGCTTCCCGATGCAAACCCGCACCCTCGGCCGCAACGGCCCCCGCGTGTCCGCCCTCGGCCTCGGCTGCATGGGCATGAGCGCGTTCTACGGCGGCCGCAGCGACGATGCCGCCGCGATCGCGGTGATCCATGCCGCGCTGGACCACGGCGTCACCCTGATCGATACCGCCGACATGTACGGCCCGCACACCAACGAAGTGCTGGTCGGCAAGGCGCTGGCCGGGCGCCGCGACCAGGCGTTCCTGGCCACCAAGTTCGGGATCAAGCTGGACCCGAACGATCCGGCCGCGCGCGGCATCGACGGCCGCCCCGAGTACGTGCAGGCCGCCTGCGAGGCCAGCCTGCAGCGCCTGGGCGTGGACCACATCGACCTGTACTACCAGCACCGGGTCGACCCGACCGTGCCGATCGAGGACACCGTCGGCGCGATGGCGCGGCTGGTGGAACAGGGCAAGGTGCGCTTCCTCGGCCTGTCCGAGGCCGCCGCCGCGACCATCCGCCGCGCGCATGCGGTGCACCCGATCACCGCGCTGCAGAGCGAGTACTCGCTGTGGTCGCGCGACCCGGAGAGCGACGGCGTGTTCGCCACCGTGCGCGAGCTGGGCATCGGCTTCGTGCCCTACTCGCCGCTGGGCCGCGGCTTCCTGACCGGGGCGATCCGCTCGCCGGAGGACTTCGAGGCCGACGACTACCGCCGCCACTCGCCGCGCTTCCAGGGCGAGAACTTCGCCCGCAACCTGCAGCTGGTGGAACAGGTGCGCACCCTGGCCCAGGCCAAGGGCGTGACCCCCGGCCAGCTGGCGCTGGCCTGGGTGCTGGCGCAGGGCGAGGACCTGGTGCCGATCCCGGGCACCAAGCGCCTGGCCTACCTGGAAGAGAACCTGGGCGCGCTGCAGGTGACGCTGAGCGCGGAAGAACGCGCGCAGATCGAGGCGATCTTCCCGGCCGACGCCGCCGCCGGCACCCGCTACCCGCCGGCGATGATGGCCGCGTTGCAGCGCTGAGCGCTGCCGCGCGACGGCGGTGCGGCGTGGGCCGATTTGCCCGCGCCGCACCGCCCGTCGCATGATGCGGGGCGTGATCTCGTTCATCGTCCCCGCCCACGACGAAGCCGCCCTCATCGGCGACACCCTGGCGTCGCTGCACGTCGCCGCGCAGGCGCTGCGCCTGGACTTCGAAACCCTGGTGGTCGCCGACGCCTGCAGCGACGCCACCGCGCAGATCGCGCAACGCCACGGCGCGCAGGTGCTGGAGGTGCAGCTGCGGCACATCGCCGCCACGCGCAATGCCGGCGCCGCCGCCAGCCGCGGCCGCTATCTGCTGTTCGTCGATGCCGACACCCGCGTCAACACCCCGCTGCTGGCGGCGGCCCTGCGCGCGCTGCACACCGGTGCGGTCGGCGGCGGCGCGCAGGTGCAGTTGCTCGGCGCCATCGCCTGGCACGAACGCGTGGCGCAAACCCTGTTCGGCTGGTTGTTCCGCCGCACCGGCATCGCCCCGGGCTGCTTCCTGTTCTGCACGCGCAGTGCGTTCGACGCCGCCGGCGGGTTCGACGAACGCTACTACGCCGGCGAGGACGTGGCATTGAGCCGCGCACTGGCCCGGCGCGGCCGTTTCGTGATCCTGCGCGAGCCGGTGCACACCTCCGACCGCAAGCTGCGCAGCTTCAGCAAGCGCGAGCACCTGGGCCTGCTGCTGCAGTTGCTGCGCCGCGGCCGCGGCATGCTGCGCTCGCGCGACGCGCTCGGCTTCTGGTACGGGCAGCGCCGCGGGCGCTAGGGCGCACCGCCGATGTCCGCACAGGTTGCGTCGGGTCGGCAAAGCGGTTGCGCCCAACGCGGGCGACTTCCTACTCTCTGCAAATGAGCGAGAACAGCAACCTGGAGATCAGGAACGCGGCGATGGCGGACTGGCAGGCGATCGTGGCGCTGATGGCGGCGCTGGACTACGCCGGAACCGAGGACTTCATCGAGGCCCGCCTGGCGCAGCTCCTGGCGCATCCGGACGAGGCCCTGCTGGTGGCCGCCGCAGGGGACGGCGTCTTGGGGGTGTTGTCGCTGCATTTCCTGCCGCAGTTGGCATTGGCCGGCGACATCTGCCGCATCAGCTATTTCTGCGTCGACGATCGCGCGCGCGGCGCCGGGGTGGGACAGCGTTTGCTGGCAGAGGGCGAGGCGCTGGCGCGGCAGCGCGGCTGCGACCGCCTGGAGGTGCACTGCCATAGCCGGCGGCAACGGGCGCACGCCTTCTATCGGCGGGAAGGCTTTGTCGAAGCGCCCAAGTATTTCGCCAAGTCGCTGCGCGATTGAGGACTGTCTGAGGTCGCCAGCCGCAGACAGCGGCGCGATCTTCCCAAGGGCGGTTGCCGGCGCCGATCCGCTGGCAGTACGCTGCGCCCCCCTTGCGCGAGCTTTCGCAATGACCGTCGACCCCAGCAGGCCCATCGCGGTGCGCATCCTCGGCACGGGCGACTATCTGCCGGCCCGGCAGGTGAGCGCGGACGACTTCGACCGGCGCTGGGGCAAGCCCGCCGGCTGGACCCTGCGCCACGCCGGGGTCGGCGTGCGCCACTACGCCGGCGCCGACGAGCCGGCCTCGCTGATGGGCGAACGCGCCGCGCGCGCGGCGCTGGCGGCGGCGCAACTGGAACCGTCCCAGATCGATTGCGTGATCTCCGCCTGCAGCCTGATGGAGCAGGCGATCCCGTGCAGCGCCGCGCTGCTGCACGCCCGCCTCGGCCTGCAGGGCAGCGGGCTGCCCGCGTTCGACGTCAACGCCACCTGCCTGAGCTTCATCGCCGCGCTGGACCTGGCCGCCTGCGCGATCGCCGCCGGCCGCCACCGGCGCGTGCTGATCGTGTCCAGCGAGATCGCCAGCGCCGGACTGAACGGGGACGACGTGGACACCGCGCCGCTGTTCGGCGACGGCGCCGCGGCCGTGGTGCTGGGCGCGGACAGCGGCGACAGCGGCTCGCAGTTGCTGGCCGCGCGCCTGGAAACCTATTCCGAAGGCATCGCGCATTGCCAGGTCCGCGCCGGCGGCACCCGCCTGCACCTGGGACACGGCGTGGAGGCGCTGCGCGCCGGTTCGCTGTTCGAAATGAACGGCCGCGCCACCTATCGGCTCGCCGCCGCGAAGTTGCCGGGCTTCCTGCAACGGCTGCTGCACGCGGCCGGCGTCGAGCTGGAGCAGCTGCAGCGGATCGTGCCACACCAGGCCAGCGCCAAGGCCCTGCGCCACCTGCAGGTCGCGCTGCGGTTGGCGCCGGACACCCTGATCGACGTGATCGGCACGCGCGGCAACCAGATGGCGGCGTCGATCCCCGGCGCCCTGCACCAGGCCATCGCCAGCGGCCGCATCGTGCGCGGCGACCTGATCGGGCTGGTCGGCTCCGGCGCCGGGCTGGCGTTCGGCGGCGCGGTGCTGCGGTACTGACATGGCGCGCATCCTGGTCACCGGCGCCTCCGGCTTCATCGGCGCGCACATCGTCCGCACCCTCGCCGCCGAAGGCGCGCAGGTTCGCGCCAGCGGCCGCAATGCCACCGCGTTGGCCGCCTTCGCCGGCGACCCGCGCATCGACGTGGTGCGTGCCGAACTGTGCCGCGACGACCTGGCGCCGCTGCTGCACGGCTGCGACGCGGTGATCCACTGCGCCGCGCTGTCCGCGCCATGGGCCAGCGCCGAGGTGTTCCGCCAGGCCAACGTGGTCGCCACCGAACGCATGCTCGCCGCCGCACAACGCGCGCAGGTGCGACGCTTCATCCACTTCAGTTCGCCGAGCATCTATTTCCGCTTCGCCGACCAGTACCAGGTGGGCGAGGACTTCACCCCGCCGGCGCGCTGGATCGGCGGCTATCCGCAGACCAAGTGGGAAGCCGAGGAAAAGGTGCGCGCCGCCGCCGCGGCCGGACTGCCGGCGTTGGTGCTGCGCCCGCGCGCGGTGTTCGGCCACGGCGACAACGCGATCGTGCCGCGGCTGCTGGCGGTGGCGCAGCGCGGCTGGTTCCCGCTGGTGCACGGTGGGCGCGCGATGATCGACGTGTGCTGCGTGGAGAACGCGGTGGCCGCGGCCTTGGCCGCGTTGCGCGCCGAACACCTCGGCGACGGCCGCGCCTACAACATCAGCAACGGCACGCCGATCGCGGTGCGCGACCTGCTCACGCAGCTGTTCGCGGCGCTGCAGCTGCGCGTGCGCCTGCTGCCGGTGCCGCGCCGCCTGGCCCTGGCCTTGGCCACCGTCGGCGAGCAGATCGCGCTGCGCCGGCGCGGGCAACCGGAGCCGCGGCTGAGCCGCTACGGCATCGGCGTGCTCGGCTATTCGCAGACCCTGGACATCGGCCGCGCGCGACGCGAACTCGGCTACGCGCCGCTGCTGTCCACCGAGGCCGGGATCGCGGCCCTGGCCCGCGCATGAGCGCACCGACGCTGCGCTGGCGGCTGTACGAAGCCGGCCACTGCACCCATCCCGAACGCGCCACGCGCCGCGGCGCGGCGCTGGCGCCGTGCCAGTTCCCGGCCTTGGCGGCGCTGCTGCAGCACCCGGTGCACGGCAACCTGCTGTTCGACACCGGCTACTCGCAGCATTTTCTCGACGCCACCGCGCGCTTTCCCGAGCGCCTGTACCGCCTGCTGACGCCGGTGCATCTGGCGCCCGGGCAATCGCTGCGCGAACAGCTGGCCGCCGACGGCATCGACGCGGCGGCGATCGGCTGGATCGTGCTGTCGCATTTCCACGGCGACCATGTCGGCGGCGTGGCCGACTTCGCGCAGACGCGCATCGCCTGCGCGCAACAGGCCTGGGACGACCTGCAGCGGCGCGGGCGGCTGGCGGCGCTGCGCGAAGGCTTCCTGCCGGCGCTGCTGCACGGCAGCCGCGCGCGCATGCACTGGTTCGAAGCGCTGCCGGCGTGCCCGGCACCCGCGGCGCTGCGCGCCTTCGGCACGCTGCGCGACCTGTTCGGCGACGGCAGCGTGCTGCTGGTGCCGCTGCCCGGGCACGCGCCCGGCCACCATGGGCTGTGGTTCGAGGACGCGCACGGGCCGGTGTTCCTGGTCGCCGATGCGGCCTGGTCCAGCGCCGCGATCGCCGACGGCACGCCGCCGCCGGCGCTGGTCACCCACCTGCTCGGCGAACACCGCGTCTACCGCGACACGCTGGCGCGGCTGCATGCGCTGCGTCTTGCCGAACCGGCGCTGCGCATGGTGCCCTCGCATTGCCGGCAATGGCGGCCGGCCGCGCACACGGCCGCCGATGGCTAGCGCGCCGGCCGTGCTGATCACCGGCGCACGCGCGCCGGTGGCGCTGGACCTGGCGCGCCGCTTCGCCGCCCAGGGCTGGCGCGTGCACCTGGCCGACAGCGTGGCCTGCCGCCTCTCCGGCTGGTCGCGCGCGGCCGCCGCCAGCCATCGCATCGCCCCGGCGCGCTACGCCCCGGCCGCCTATATCGCCGACCTCAATGCGCTGGTCGCGCGCGAGCGCATCGCGCTGCTGCTGCCGACCTGCGAGGAAGTGTTCTATCTGGCGCGCTACCGGCAGGTGCTGCCGGCGCAGCTGGACGTGCTGGTGGGCGCATTCGACACGCTGCGCGCGCTGCACAGCAAGTGGCAATTCCTGCAGATGGCGCGCACGGTCGAGGCCGACGTGGACGTGCCGGACAGCGCGCGGGTGCGCAGCCTTGCGCAGGCGCGCGACTGGGCCGGCACCGCGCCGCTGGTGCTGAAGCCGGAGTACTCGCGCTTCGGCGTGCACGTGCGCGTGCATCCGCACGGCTTGCCCGCCGGCGCGCCGCCATTGCCCGAACAGGGCGACTGGATCGCGCAACGCCATTGCGCCGGCGAGGAACGCTGCTCGTACGCGGTGGCCCGCGACGGCGTGCTGCTGGCGCATGCGGTATACCGGCCGCGCTACCGCCTGCAGCGCAGCTCCAGCTATTACTTCGACGCCGCGCCGTCGCCGCAGATCGAGCGCTTCACCGCGCAACTGGTCGGCAAGCTCGGTTTCAGCGGACAACTCTCCTTCGACTGGATCGTCTCGGCGCAGGGCCGCCACAGCGTGATCGAATGCAATCCGCGCGCGACCAGCGGCCTGCACCTGTTCGCCGCGGCCGACCCGCTGGTCGCGGCACTGGACGGCAGCCGCCGCGAGCCGGCCGCGGTCGTGCGCCCGGCGCCGACGCGCGCGGCGATGCTCGGGCCGTTGATGCTCGGCGTCGCGCTGCCGGCCGCGCTGCGGCACGGCCGACTGCAGCAATGGCGCCACGACTACGCCCGTGCCGACGACGTGCTGGCGCCGCGCGGCGATCGGCGCCCATTGGCCGGCGCGCTGCGCGACCTGGGCAGCCATGCGCGGCTGGCGCTGGCGCAGCGCTGCACCCTGCGCGAGGCCTCCACCCGCGATATCGAATGGGACGGCGAGGCCCTGCCGCCGCCATGACCGACGCCGCCGACGCCGGTGCCGACTACGCCGTGCAGGCGCAGCGCTTCGCCGAACTGCATGCCGGCGGCGATGCGCAGGGCGTGGCCGGCAATCTGTACGCGCGCATCGAGATGCTGCAGGCCGGCGCGCTGTCGATGCCGGTCACGGTGAGCGAGGAGCGCGCGGGCAATGCCTGGGTGTGTTCGCCGCGCACCACCTATGCCGACTACGCCGCCGAGGAGGCCGCGCGCCTGTTGCCGCCGGCATTGGCCGCGCCGCTGCGCGGCCTGTGCGGCGGCATCGGCGCGTGGCTGGACTGGGCGCGCATCGACCGCGCGGTCATCCTCAACAACTGGCTGCTGTCCACCAACCTGTACCCGCCGCTGCCGCGCGGCGGATTGCGCGCCCTGCTGGACGCCGCACGCGCGCGCTGGCCGGACCATGCGCTGTGGTTCCGCTCGCTCAATCGGGTGGACACGCCGCACTGGCTGGACGCGCTGCAGGCGGAAGGCTTCACCCTGATCGGCAGCCGCCAGGTGTATCTGTACGACGACTGGCCGGCGCTGCTGCAGCACCGCGACCTGGCCCGCGACCTCAAGCTGACCGCACGCACCGACCTGCAACGCTGCGGCAACGGGGCCATCGGCGAAGCCGACTATCCGCGCATCGCCGCGCTGTACGCGCAGCTGTACCTGGACAAGTATTCGCGCTGCAATCCGGCCTACCACGCCCGGTTCCTGCGCGCCTGGCACCGCGCAGGATTGCTGCGCTTCGACGGCTTCCGCGGCGAGGACGGTGCGCTGGCCTGCATAACCGGCCTGTTCGGAATCGGCCGCACGCTGACCGCGCCGATCGTCGGCTACGACCTGCAACAGCCGCAGCGGCTGGCGCTGTACCGCACGCTCACCGCCTGCGGGTTCGAGCATGCGCTGCGGCACGGTCGCCGGCTCAACCAGAGCGCCGGCGCGGCCAGTTTCAAGCGCCAGCGCGGCGGCACCCCGGTGATCGAATACAGCGCGGTGGATGCGCGCCACCTGCCGTTGCGCCGGCGCCAGCCGATCACCGCGCTCGGCGCGCTGACCCAACGCATCGGCGTGCCGCTGATGCGACGCTACCGGTTATGAGGCCTGCCCCCGAAGTCGTATGAAAATGAAGAACCTTTGCGATTATCACGCGCGCGGGCAACGCCCCCCGCATGGATGCCCGAGCACGTTCGGCCTGGTCGCCGTCTCCGGTTCGAGCGCACCAAAGATTTCCTAAAGACCCGGCGTGCGATGCCGATAATGCCGGTGCTCTCTCATGCCAGGGGGATGGACGGACCGAATCGACCCTGCCCGCTGGACTGCCACGCCGCGACCGGAGAAACGACCCTCCGCGCGATCACCGCTGTCAGGCCCGCGCACGCATGCGCATCGGTCGATACCGGATTACATTTTCGCGAAGGAAATGGCCGCAAACGCGCCGCTCGCATATTCTCGCTGCCTTATACTGGGCGGCACCTGAAAATCGTTTCTGCCGCGGATCGGGGGACCTGTGGAATGGATTGCACACCTGGCTCACGCTGGCACCTTGCTGATCGTCAATGCATTGCTGGCGGCGGTCTCGTCGGCGGTGTTCCTTGGCATTCATTTGACTGGACGCAAGGCGAAGCAGGTCGGCGGACTGGCGCTTCTCAGCCTGAGCTACGGCATCTTTGCAGCGGGCTTTTTCCTTCTGCTGCTGCCGGTAGCGCCGCAGCACGATGACGCGCTGACCCTGATCGGCAACCTGACGCTCGACATCGCCACGGTGTTGACGCTGGTTGCGGTGAACGCCTATCTGCGCCGGCCGCTGCTGCCATGGCCGATCCTGGTTGCGACGGCGGTTCTGGGCACCGCGGAAATCTATTTCCTGCATGAAGCCGGCGACAACCACAAGATAATGGTGATCTTCGGCTGCACGCTGCGCGGCCTGCTGACTGTCGCCACGGGCATGGCGCTGTGGCGCTGCGACGACGCGATCGTGCGCACCGCGGCGCGCTTCACGGCCGCGTTCCATTTCCTGTGGGCGTTCATGCTGGCGATGCGCATCGCATGGTGGTCGATCCATCCGTCCGCGGACACGGGTCACGACCCGACCACGACCTTCGGCCTGCTCTCGCGCATGGTGCTGACCTCGATCATCACCCCCGGGTTCCTGTGGATGCTGACCCGGCAGATGAATGCGGAGTTGATTCGCCACGCCTCGCAGGACTCGCTCACCGGCGTCGCCAACCGCCGCGTCATGTGGGAAAAAGGCGAATCGGCCACACAGGAGGCGCGCGACAGGAATGCGCCGATCGCGGTGCTGATGATCGACGTCGACCACTTCAAGACGATCAACGACCGCCTGGGCCACGCCGTGGGCGACCAGGTGCTGATCGCCATCGCCGACACGCTGGCGCGGCATATACGCAGCCCGGACCTGCTGGCCCGGGTCGGCGGCGAAGAGTTCATGGTGCTGATCCCGCATGGCGACGAACCGGTGGTACGCGACATCGCCGAACGCCTGCGGCGCACGATCGAACGCCAGGACATTCCCGCCGCGTCCAGCGCCGCCGTCGCCTGCACGGTCAGCATCGGCTACTGCATCTCGGCACAGGCGCAGATCGAGTGGCAGAAGCTGGTCGTCATCGCCGACCAGGCCTTGTATGCGGCCAAGCGCGGCGGACGCAACCGGGTCACCGGAACGATCGTCGCCTAGCGCACCGCCAGCGTTCGAGCACGCATCCGGACATGCGCATGCCGCGCATGCGACGCTATGCGCCATGAACGACTGGCATCCCTCGCTGTACCGGCACTGGTTCGCCGTCGCCCGCGCCGACACGCTGCGCCAGCGGCCGCTGGCGGTGACGGTGATGGACCGGCATGCGGCGATCGCGCGCTGCGCCGACGGCAGCCTGCTGGCGCTGGAAGACCGCTGCCCGCATCGGCATGCGCCGCTGGCGGCCGGCTGCGCCACTGGCGATGGCCTGGCCTGCCCGTACCACGGCTGGCGCTTCGGCCGCGACGGCGCGCTGCGCGAGATCCCCGGCATGCCGCCCGGGCAGGCGTTGCCGGCGGTGCGGGTGCGCGCATTCGCCGCGCGCGAACACGATGGGCTGATCTGGCTGCGCCCGGATCCCGACGGCGACGCGCGGCCGGCGCCGCTGGTGCAGGCCTTGCAACCGCCGGCGCGGCGCTTCCTGTGGCGCACGCGCTGGGACGCGCACGTGGTCGATGCGCTGGAGAACTTCCTCGACCCGCTGCACACCCATCTGCTGCATCCGGGCCTGGTGCGCCGCGGCGGCGCGCGCAGCGCGATGCGCGCCAGCCTGCAGACCACGGGCGAAGGCTTCCATGTCGACTACGCCGGCGCCGCCGCGCAGAGCGGCTGGCTGTACCGCTTGTTCGAGTCGCCGCGCACGCTGGAACGCGCGCATTTCGCCGCGCCCGGCAGCGCGCAGATCGAGTACCGCTACGCCCGCGGCGGCCGCGTGCGCATCACCCTGCACTTCACCCCGGTCGGCCCGCGCAGCACCGAGGTGTTCGCCAGCCTGCACGTGGACGGGCGCTGGGCGCCGGCGTGGGCGGTGCGCTGGCTGGTGTGGCCGCTGCTGCGCAAGGTCGGCGAGCAGGACCGGCGCATGCTCGCGCTGCAGTCGCGCAACCTGCAGCGCTATCCGGGCGCACGCGGCGCCTCCACCGTGCTGGACCTGGTGCGCGAACCGCTGCGCCGCTACTGGGACGGCGAACCGCTGCCCGCGCCCGGCGCGCGGCACGCCATCGATCTCATGCTGTAGCTTTCTCGCGCGCGCCCAGCGCGTCGATCACCTGCGCCAGTGGCGCCGGCCGTCCCAGCAGATAGCCCTGCACATGGTCGCAGCCGTGCGCGCGCAGCCACTGCAGCTGCGCCTCGGTCTCCACGCCTTCGGCGACCACCTCCAGGCCCAGGCTGCGGCCGAGCGTGAGCAAGGCCTCGCAGATCGACGCGTTGCGCGCGTCGCGATCCACCTCGGCGACGAAGCTGCGATCGATCTTCAGCGTATCCAGCGGCAGGTCGCGCAGGTAGGCCATGCTGGAGAAGCCGGTGCCGACATCGTCCAGCGCCACGCACACGCCCAGCGCACGCAGCTGCCGCAACACCTCCAGCGCCTGCTGCGGCTGCCGCATCAGGCTGCTTTCGGTCAGTTCCAGGTGCAGGCCATCGGCGGCCAGGCCGGCATCGGCGCAGGCCTGCACCAGGTCCGCGACCAGGTCGCCGTCGAAGAACTGCAGCGCCGACACGTTCACCGCCACCGGCAGCTCGGCCCAGCCGTGCTGCGTCAACTGGCGCCGCGCCTGCGCGGCGGCCTGCAGCACCCAGCGGCCGAGCGGCAGGATCAGCCCGGTGTCCTCGCACAGCTGGATGAACTGGTCCGGGGCGATGCAGCTGCCGTCGGCCTGCGGCCAGCGGATCAACGCCTCGAGCAGGCGCGGCGCGCCGCTGTCGGCGCGCAGGATCGGCTGGAAATGCAGTTCGAACTCCTGCCGCGCGATCGCCTGATGGATGCGCCCGGCCAGGCGCAGGCGTTCGCCGATGCGCGCGGACATGCTGCGTTCGAAGCGGGCGACGCTGCGCCCCTCGGCCTGCGCCGCATGCGCGGCCTGCGCGGCGCTGCCGATGGTCTCCTCGGCGCCCGCGGCATCGTCCGGGCACAGCGCCACGCCGATGTGCGCCTGCAGCTGCTGGGTGAAGCCGCCGCCCTGCACCGGCGCGGACACCGCCTCGAGCAGCGCCTGCAGCGCCTGCGGCAGCTGCCGCGGATCCAGCACCGCCAGCACGAAATCCTGCGACGGCTGGTGCGCGGTCAGGCCGAACCGTTCGCCCAGCCCGCGCAGCCGCGCCGCCACCGCGCAGCGCACCGCATCGCCGGCGGCGCGGCCCAGGGTGTCGCCGATCAGCGCCAGCCCGCGCAGCTGCACGTAGGCCACCGCATAGCCGCCCTCCTGGCGCGCGTTCAATGTTTCGGCCAGGGCACGCGGATTGAGCAGCCCGGTGGTGACGTCGTGGCTGGCGCGGAACGCCAGCTCGCGCTCGTCGGCCATGCGCTGGCTGACGTCCTCGGCCAGGATCAGCCGCGCCGGCACGCCGCCGAAGTCCAGGTCGGCGCTGTGGATCCGCACCGACAGCAGGCTGCCGTCCTTGCGCCGGTGAACCCACACGCTCGGTTCGTCGAAGCCGTCGCGCGGCTTGCGCACGTCCTCGATCAGCCGTGCGGCCTCGCTGGGCGGGCGCAGGTCGAGCAGGGTCATGCCCAAAAACTCGTCGCGGCTGTAGCCGTACTGGCGGATCGCGGCCTGGTTCACCTCCAGGAAGCGCAGGCTTTCCACCGCGAACAGCCAGAACGGCAGCGGGTTGCGCTCGAACACCAGCCGGAACTGGCGCTCGGCGTCGAACAGCCGCGCCTGCACCTCGAGCCGTTCGCTGACGTCCTGCACCGCGCCGGTCATGCACACCCCGTCGCGCCCCTGCACCCGCGCGCCGCGCACGGCCAGCCAGCGCAGGCGCCCATCGGGCAGGTACGCGCGGTACACCGTGTTGTATTCGCTGCGCCCCTGCATCGCATCCTGGAACAGGCGGGAGACGCGCGTGCGATCGTCGTCGTGCACGCAGGCCAGGAACGCATCGAAGGTCGTGCGCAGCAGCGGCCTGCCGAACATGGCGCCGGTGGGTTCGGCGATCAGCAAGTGGTGCTGGTCCGCCTCCACCCGCCAGGTGCCGATGCCGCCCATCTCGTGCGCCAGGCGCAGGTCCTCGTCGCCGCGGCGCAAGCGCTCCAGCAGCTGGCGCTGGCGGTCTTCGGCGCGGCGCAGGCTGCCCAGCAGGTAGGCGAATCCGGCCAGGTACAGCAGATAGACCGACAGCGCGGCGCCGGCGAACCACCACCACGGCGCCAGCGCCTCGCGCACCGCCAGCCCGGCCACCGCCAGCAGCGGATAGTCGCCTCCGCCGCTGACCGCCAGCATGCGCGCCTGCTGGCCGAACACCGCGCGGTGCATGCCCAGCGCGCTGCCCTGCGGCAGCCCGCGCACCAGGCCCAGGGGCAGCCGCACGCGGGTACCGGTGGCGCCGGCGGCGGGGCTGCTGGCCGCAAGCAGGACCCCATGCGTGTCGGTCAGCGCGACCACGCCGTCGCGCCCGGCATCGACCCCGCCGACGATGCGTTGCAGCGCCGCGACCCGCCAGGTCGCCACCACCCAGTCGCCCGACGCCAGCGGCAACGCGAGGCGCACCACCGTTTCGCCGTCGGCCAGATGCTGGTACGGGCCGACGAACACATCGTCGCCATTGCGGCGCGAACCCAGCGCCCATTGGCGTACGCCTGGATCGCCGGACCCACCGAACCGGCGCTGGCCCTGCGCATCCAGCAGCGCGACATCGTGCAGTTCCGGATGGCGCAGCAACAATCCGCGCAACGACGCCTCGATCAGTTCCGGTGCCCGCGCCGGCGCGTCGGCCAACAGCGCCTCGGCGCCCACGCCTTCGCCGCGCAGCGCCTGGCTGAGGTTGTCCAGCTCCAGCTGCAGCAGCCGGTCGGCGCCGGTCGCCAGCGCCAGGCTCTGCCGCTGCGCGGCGGCCAGGCGGGTGTCGCGGTCCTGCACCAGCACGTAGGCCAGCCCGCAGGCCAGCAGCACCGCCAACCCCAGGCCCCAGACCAGGATCGCGCGCAACGGCGCCCGCAACGCGCGCCGCAGGCGCTGCCTGAAGCGGACGTCGCGCGTCTTGTCGGCGGAGGAGCGCGGATGCAGCATAGGTGCTGCTTAGAGCGGCTCCGACACGCCATTCTTGAATCGCCCTGGCATCCAGGCCTGCGCTTGCGGCAAGCACCTCCGTCGCCGCACATGAACAATACAGTCGGCAATGGGGAATCACGCTCCGGCTCGCTTGCACAGTTGGGGATCTCGGCGCATGCCGCACCGCTTCGAGCGAGGGTACCGCTATCGGGCGAATGCAGGCACTCGCCGCTCCGCGCGGGCTGATGCCCCCAACTTCCGCCAAGATCCCCAAAAAAAACGCTGCGTGACGGTAAAATGCGCAAGGAGGGAGCGGGCCGGCAAGGGTGGTCCCATTCGGCGATCGAATGGGGCACAAGCGAACGCGCGACCTCCATGCCTCCCTTTTGGACTCCAGGCCGCAGTGGCAAGCCTTCCGCGCAATCGCCCCCCCTCTACTTTCATGAACGAGAGTCATGAAATCCTCGCGGCCTGCCTCGCGGCCTTTGCGATCTTCCTGGCAACGTCGGCGGCATCGTTGATGCTCGCCAAACAATTCTCGCTGCGCTTCTCCGTCGCCGCCTGCATCATCGGTGGCGTGGCGGCGGCGACGCTGCTGGCGACGGCGGTCCACGCGATCGGCTGCTATCGGCGCCTGGACCAGCCCGGGCAGCGCCTGCACCTGATCGGCGCACTGGCGCTGGCACTGGCTGGCGGCTGGCTGGCGATGTCGATCAACCGCCCCGATATCGACGACTCCATCTACGTGCCGAAGGCGGTGTATTACGTCGAGCATCCGGATGCTCCGATCGACTCCAGCGTGAATTGGCTGGCCGGCCTCGAGCGAACGCCCCAATCCGGCGTCTTCCCCTACTACGAGCTCACCCAGGCAGCACTTTCCTGGCTCGGCGGCCGCCCGTATCTGGACGTGTACCACGTGCTGTTTCCGGGAATCGTCGGTTTCCTGATGTGCGCCGCGGCGATCGTCGTCATCGGCTCGTTCGAAACGCGTCCCCGCACGGTCCTGATCTGCAGCGCCTTCTACCTGCTGTTGCTGCTGGCGCTTGGGGAGTCGCATCGCGCCTACGGCAACCTGAGCATCGCCCGCGCCTTCCATGGCAAGTACATGTTCCTGTCCGTGGGCGTGCCTGCGTGGATCTACTTCTCGCTGCGCTATCTGCGCCAGCCGCGGTCGAGCACATGGCTGATCCTTGCAGCGCTTGGCATCGGCATGGCCGCCGCCACGCCGACGGCGATGGTGTTTCTGCCGTTCCTGGCGATGACCCTGGCCCTGGCGATCCACGTACAGGAATCCAGGCCCTTCACCCCGATCGCGGCGCTGCTGCCGGCGGTGCGCTATGGCGCTTCCCTGGCGCCGCTGGTGCTGATGGCGATCGGCTTTCGCTTCTACGCGGTAGACAACATCGCCGCAGGCAGCCAGATCAACGCCGGCTTCCCGAAGTCGTTCGCGGATCAATTGCGCCTGATCGTCAATCCGGACTACCCGCTGACCCCGGTGCTGTTCGTGGCCTCGCTCGCGCTGATTCTCGCGCTCTCCCCGTATCGGCGCTTTTTCGCCACCTGGGTGATAACGCTGTGCGTGCTGCTGCTGAATCCGTGGGTGTCGCATTTCGTCATGCTGCACCTGACCACCGAGAACATCTATTGGCGGATGTTCTACCTGCTTCCGTTTCCGCTGCTCGCGGCACTGGCGCTGGCGCCGCTGGCGAATGCCGGCCGCACCGGCCCGATCTGGGCGGCGCTGTGCCTGGCCGCTGCCGGCCTGCTGGCGACGATCGGGCCGACCTCGGTGCTGCGGCACGACAATGGCGCAACGCTCGCCTTGCCGGGATACAAAATAGGTCCAGCGGACCGGGCTTCCGCGCAGCAGTTCGTTGATCGCGCCGCGCCCGGTTCGGTGCTGGCCCCCATCGGGATCGCCAGCAACGTGCTGCTGCTGTCGTCGCATTTTCCGCAGTATTTCATGCGCGAAGACTATCTCGGCCTGATGATGGCGAGCGTACCGGCGCCCATTTCCTTCCAGCAGAGACTGGATGCCGCCTTCTACCTGTACCGGAATGGCAAAACGCCGGAGGCGGAGAATGCCTTCCGGGCCATGATCGCTGCAGCCGATGGGCCGCGGCACGTGCTGGTTCCCGTCAATGCGGATCACCACGACGCCATCGCTTCCCAGCTCGCCGCTGCAGGCTATCGCCGGGCATTCGCGGTGGCGGGCGGGTACGACGTATTCAGCCATACACCAAGGCGCCAGAAGTGACCAAGAAAGTCGCCATCCTGCAATCCAACTACATCCCCTGGAAGGGCTATTTCGACTTGATCGCCGCGGTCGACGAGTTCGTGCTGTACGACGACATGCAGTACACCCGCCGCGACTGGCGCAACCGCAACCAGATAAAGACCCCGCAAGGCGTGCAATGGTTGACCGTACCGGTCCTGACCAAGGGCAAGTACCATCAGCGCATTGCCGACACCGAACTGGACGGGCACGAATGGGCCGAACTGCACTGGCGCTCGCTCGCGCAGAACTATCGCCGCGCCCCGTATTTCGATGAGATCGCGGCCTGGCTGCAACCGCTCTACCTGGAACCCCACACCCATCTTTCGCGGATGAACCGGCGCTTCCTGGAAGCGATATGCGGCTATCTGCAGATCGACACCGTCATCAGCAGCTCGTCCGACCATGCGTTGCTGGACGCGAAGACCGAGCGCCTGGCCGATCTGTGCGCGAAAGTCGGGGCCACGACCTACATTTCCGGCCCCTCGGCAAAGAACTACATCGACGAAGACGTGTTCCGGCAGTACGGCATCGACCTGGTCTGGTTCGACTACGCCGGCTATCCCGAATACCCGCAACTATGGGGCGACTTCGTGCACGGCGTGAGCATCCTCGACCTGCTCTTCAATTGCGGCCCGGACACGCACAGGTACATGAGGCACATACATCCATGAAGCTCTCGATCGTCTCCACGCTCTACCAGTCCGCGCCCTACATCGCCGACTTCCATCGGCGCGCAAGCCTCGCTGCGCAGCGACTGGTCGCGGACGACTACGAGATCGTCCTGGTCAACGACGGCTCTCCGGACCACAGCCTGGACCTGGCGATCGCCTTGAGCGCAGCCGATCCGCACGTCGTGGTCGTGGATCTCTCGCGCAATTTCGGCCACCACAAGGCGATGATGACCGGCCTGGCGCATGCCGCCGGCGAGCTGGTGTTCCTGATCGACAGCGACCTGGAGGAAGAACCCGAATGGCTCGCCGCGTTCGCCGACGAGCTGCAGCGCCATGAGGCCGACGTCGTGTTCGGGATGCAGGTGCAGCGCAAGGGCAATGCGTTCGAGCGGGTCAGCGGGCAGTGGTTCTATCGCGCGTTCAAGCTGCTGACCGGCATGGCGCTCCCGGAAAACGTGGTCACGGCGCGCCTGATGCGCAGGCGCTACGTGCAGGCGCTGGTGGCGCATCGCGAACGCGAGGTGTTCATGGCCGGCCTGTGGCATATCACCGGCTTCAGGCAGCACCCGTCTCCGGTCACCAAGCACAGCACCAGCCAGACCACTTACACCCTGCGCCGCAAGCTCTCGCTGTTGGTGAATTCGGTCACTTCGTTCAGCAATACGCCGCTGGTCGGCATCTTCTACGTCGGCGTGGCGATTTCGCTGATGGCGCTGGCCTACAGCGCCTACCTGCTGGTGCAATGGGCATTCCTGGCACGACCGCTCAGCGGTTGGACCTCGGTGATGGCATCGATCTGGCTGCTCGGTGGCATGATCATCTCCTTCATCGGCGTCATCGGCATCTACCTGTCGAAGATCTTCTCCGAAACCAAGCAGCGCCCCTATACGATCGTGAGGCAGATCCATGCACAACGACACGACTGAGCTGCTCGCCGACGTCGCCGGCTATTACAGCGACAAGCTGGCCCGGCACGGGCAGACGGCGCGCGGTGTCGACTGGAACGGCGAGGACAGCCAGACCCTGAGGTTCGCCCAGCTCTGCACGCTGGTCGGCAACGACGGCGCATTCTCGGTGAACGACCTGGGCTGCGGCTACGCCGCACTCTACGACTACCTGCGGGTGCGACACGCCGGCGTGGACTACGCCGGCTTCGACGTCTCCGCCGACATGGCCGCCGCTGCGGCCAAGCGGCACGAGGCCGACCCCAACGCCAGGTTCGTCGTCGCCGCGGAACCCGACCGCATTGCCGACTACGGCATGGCCAGCGGCACTTTCAACGTGCGGCTCGGCCACGACCCGGCACGCTGGCAGTCCTACGTGGAAGCCACGCTGGACGTCCTCGACCGGACCAGCCGCGCCGGCTTCGCGTTCAACTGCCTGACCAGCTATTCCGACCATGACCGCATGCGCGAGCATCTCTACTATGCCGATCCCTGCAGGTACTTCGATCTGTGCAAGCGCCGCTATTCGCGCAATGTCGCGCTCCTGCACGATTACGATCTGTATGAATTCACCATCCTGGTGAGGAAACCGCTGTGAGCAAACAACCACTGGTCATTTTCGGCGCGGGCGACATCGCGCAACTGGCGCACTACTACTTCAGCACCGACTCGGACTACGAGGTGGTGGCGTTCACGATCGATGCCGAGTACATCACCGACAGCCACTTCTGCGGATTGCCGGTGGTGGCGTTCGATCGCCTCGCCGCGTCCTATCCGCCCGAAGCCAACGACATCTTCATCGCGCTGAGCTACTCCAAGCTCAACGCGATCCGCAAGGAGAAGTACCTGGCCGCCAAGTCGGCCGGCTATCGGCTCGCCAGCTACATCAGCTCGCACGCCACCGTGCTCAACGACGGCCGGATCGGCGACAACTGCTTCCTGCTGGAAGACAACACCATCCAGCCGTTCGTGCGGATCGGCGACAACGTCACGCTGTGGAGCGGCAACCATATCGGCCATCATTCCACGATCGGCAGCCACTGCTTCCTCGCCTCGCATATCGTCGTTTCCGGCGGCGTGGAGATCGGCGAGCAATGCTTCATCGGGGTGAACGCGACGCTGCGCGACCACATCCGCATCGGCGACAGAACCGTGGTCGGTGCCGGCGCCCTGCTGCTGGGCGATGCCGAGCAGGAAGGCCTGTATATCGGTGCCGCGACCGAGCGATCCCCCGTCCCCAGCACGCGACTGAGAAAGATATGACCTGCCGACACGCAGCAAACGCAGCGTGCCGCGCCGCCTGCTTGGCCGCGCACCGGGCCAGCCCTTCCCTGCCGGAGCATTGCTGATGCCACCACGGCCTTTGGACTATCTGTACATCGCCGCCACGATCGCCTTCACCGTGTATGGCCAATTGATCCTGAAATGGCGGATCGCCAAGCTGGGTCCGCTGCCCGCCGATGCGTTCGACAAACTCAAGTTTCTGGTGTCCTTGCTGTTCGACCCGGCGATCTTCTCCGGTTTCGCCGCAGCGTTCCTGGCCTCGCTGGCATGGATGGCGGCGATGACCCGTTTCGAACTCAGCCACGCCTATCCCTTCATGAGCCTGAATTTCGTCATCGTGCTATTGCTGAGCGGCTGGCTGCTCAGCGAACCGCTGACGCCGCAGCGCGTGGCAGGCGTTGCGTTGATCGTGGCAGGAACCGTCGTGGCCGCGCGTGGCTGAGCCGCTCGCGCGTCCTTCCGTTGCCGAGTGGCGCCAGTGGCTGGGCGCATTGCTGGTCGTCCTGTTCTCGGTAGCGGCGTTGTGCGCCGCTTACTCGCCGCGCTGGGAAACCAACGACGATGTGGGCATGGCGATGCTGGCGCATGGTTACGGCATGGCCGCCGTCGGCTCGCCCAACCTGGTGTTCTCCAATGTGGTCTGGGGTTACATCGTGCGCCTGTTGCCCACGCCGGGTGGCATCGACGGCTATGCGCTTGCGACCTTCGCGGTGCTCGTCCTGGTCGGGACCACCCTGCTGTACTGCCTCAGGCGCCTCGGCACCGGCTGGATGCTGGCGATCAGCATTCTGGCGCTGGTGCTGGCACGCCCGGTGCTGCTTCCGCAGTTCACCGTCAACGCCGGGCTGCTGGCCGTGGCTGCCGTGGCCTGCCTGCGCCTCCACGCCCACACGGGGCGTATCCCGGCGCTGTGGCTGGGCGCGACGCTGATGTTCCTGAGCTGCCTGGTACGCAGCCATGAATTCCTGCTGGTGATGCTGGTCGCCTTGCCGCTGCTGCCCTGGCGCTCCCTCGCGCAGGGGCGTGCGCCGCGCTGGGCCGCTGCAGCGCTGTGCATCGCGCTGCTCGCCGCCGCGCTGCTGGACCGGCAGGCGTACGCCACGCCGGCGTGGAAGGATTTCAACGACCTGAATCTGGTGCGCGCCGCATTCACCGATTTCGGCGCCGGCGACTATCTCAACACACGCCCCGACATCCTGGCGCGCCACGGCTATACGACGAACGACATCGACCTGCTGAGTCGATGGTTCTTCGCCGACCCGCGCATTGCCGATCCGACCGCGCTGAAAGCCATGCTGGCCGAAGCCGGCGCACTGCCGCTTCGCGAGAACGGGCTGGCCACCGGCTGGCAAGGCATCCGTGCGCTCTGGCATCCGAACTTGTTGCCGCTGCTGGTTGCCGCACTGCTGCTGGGCGTGCTGCTGCCGAGCCGCAAGGTCGCGCTTGCCTGGCTTCTCTGCGCCTCGGCCGTGTTCGTGCTGGGCCTGCTCGGCCGGCCGGGCGTCCTGCGCGTGTACGTGCCGCTGATCGCCTTGCTGACCATCGCGCCATTGCTCTTCGTCGATGCAGGCCACAGCAGCAAGCGCCACGCGATCCTCGCCGTCGCGGCACTTGCGGCAGGGGCCAATGCGTGGCTCTCGGTCGCTGCATGGCAGACCGTGCAGCATGCAGACGCACAGGCGCGCAGCGACCTGGCATCGCTTCCGCGCGGATCCATCGTGGTGTGGGGCGCCACCTTCCCCTTCGAAGCCGTCTACCGCCCCTTCAATGGCGCCGCCGAACGCGGCAGATACCGGCTGTACTCGCTGGGCGCCTTCACCCTGGTGCCGAACTCGGTCGCCAGGCGCGAGGACCAGGCAGGACGCGGATTCGTCCGCCTGCTGCAACAAGGCGACGGAGTGACAATCATCGCCAACGAGCAACGCCTGCAGTGGCTGGACCTGTATTGCGCGCAGCGCCTGCACGGCGAACCGGCACAATTGCAGGTATGGCGGGCCGGCGCACTGCTCGCCAGCCGCCACCGATGCATGGCGGCGAGGTGAACGCCCATGGCCGCCCCGATCCGCTTCGACCAGACGACTCTTCCAAGACTGTGGACACGCATCGAATGAGCAACGATTCCATCCCCTTCAACTGGCCGCACATGACCGGGAAGGAGCTGTACTACATCGCCGAGTCGCATTTCAACGGCCGCCTCGCCGGCGATGGCCCATTCACCCGGCGCTGTCACGACTGGCTGCAGAGGCGTACCGGCGCGCGCGCCTTGCTGACCCATTCCTGCACGGCGGCGCTGGAGATGGCCGCCCTGCTGCTGGACATCCAGCCGGGCGACGAAATCATCATGCCGTCGTACACCTTTGTCTCCACCGCCAACGCCTTCGTCCTGCGCGGCGGCATTCCGGTGTTCGTCGATATCCGCGAAGACACCTTGAACCTTGACGAGCGCCTGATCGAGGCCGCCATCACCGCCCGCACCCGCGCCATCGTGCCGGTGCATTACGCCGGCGTTGCCTGCGAGATGGACGCCATCCTCGCCATCGCCGCACGCCACGGCCTGAAGGTGATCGAAGATGCGGCGCAGGGCGTGATGGCCAGCTACAAGGGGCGCGCACTGGGCGCGATCGGCGACATCGGCGCCTACAGCTTCCATGAAACCAAGAACGTGATCAGTGGGGAAGGCGGTGCGCTGCTGATGCGCGACGCCGCGCTGGCGCAGCGTGCGGAGATCGTTCGCGAGAAAGGCACCGACCGCAGCCGCTACTTCCGCGGCGAAGTGGACAAGTACACCTGGCAGGACGTCGGCTCCTCGTTCCTGCCGGGCGAGCTGACCGCCGCCTTCCTGTGGGCGCAGCTGGAAGAAGCCGAACGCATCACCCAGGATCGGCTGCGCAGCTGGGACCGCTATCACGCCGCGCTGGAAGCGCTGGAACGCAGCGGCAGCATCCGCCGCCCGATCGTCCCGGACGATTGCCAGCACAACGCGCACATGTATTACGTCCTGCTGCATCCGCAGGCCGATCGGCAGCGCGTGCTGGAAACGCTGCGCGCAGCGGGGATCGGATCGGTCTTCCACTACGTGCCCCTGCACGACTCGCCCGCCGGCAAGCGCTACGGCCGCGCCGAGGGCGAGCTGCCGATCACCCAGCGACAGTCCAAACGATTGCTGCGCCTGCCGCTGTGGACGGGGCTGAGCGAAGCCCAGCAGGACCGGGTGGTCGACGTATTCACGCGCGCGCTCGGCTGACCCGCTCCGCACACGCGTCAACTCGCGGCCGCGGCCGCGCCTGACAACGGGAGTTCACATGGCGGCGCATTGGAAGAAACTGGGACTGGTCTTCAACGCGAGCGGCCAGGCCCCCTGGCTGCATGCCTATGCCGCGGTACCGATCGCCGAGCGCCTCGACCGCAGCGACCTTTATCGGATCTATTTCAGCAGCCGCGACGCGGCAAATCGCAGTTTCACCTCCTACGTCATCGTCGACATCCGCCACCCTCAGCGCATCCTCGAGGCCGCCACCGCGCCAGTGCTGCAGCCTGGCGACCTGGGCGAGTTCGACGACAGCGGCGCGATGGCGACCTGGCTGGCGACGCACCGCGGCCGACGGTATCTGTACTACATCGGCTGGAACCTTGGGGTGACCGTGCCCTTCCGCAATTCGATCGGCCTGGCGATGGCAGCGGGAACCGAACAACCGTTCGCGCGTCACTTGCCCGGGCCGATCGTCGACCGCTCGGCCACCGAGCCGCATTTCTGCGCAAGCTGCTGCGTGATGCCCGGCGAGGATATGTGGCGCATGTGGTATCTGTCGTGCACCGGCTGGGAGCTGCATGACGGCAAGCCGAGGCATCGCTACCACCTCAAGTATGCCGAGTCCGACGATGGCATCGCCTGGCGCCGCAACGGCGATGTCGCGATCGACTATGCCGACGCCGGCGAATACGCCATCTCCCGCCCCTGCGTGATCCGCGATCCCGACCGCTGGCGCATGTGGTACTCGTATCGCGGCGAGGCCTACCGCATCGGCTACGCCGAATCCGCCGACGGCCTGCGCTGGCAGCGCCTGGACCACCTGGCGGGCATCGCGCCCTCCGCCGCGGGCTGGGATTCGCAGATGATCGAGTATCCCTTCGTGTTCGATCACGAGGGCGAACGCTACATGCTCTACAACGGCAACGACTATGGCCGCAGCGGATTCGGCCTGGCGGTCATGGAGCGCGGTTAGGCACGCATCCACGCCGAAACCCGCTCACTCGGGCCACTGCGCCAGCCGCTGCGGGGCGATGCCGACGCGGCGGCAGGCGCGCTGCGCGATGCCGTCATTGAGCGCGATGCGGAACAGCGGCGCCAGCCCCTGCAGCACCCGCGCCGAGGCCGCGGCCTGGACGCGTTGCAGGCGGCTGCGCTGCAGCATCGCGCCCGCCCATGGCGGCAGCAGCGCCGCGCCGGCGCCGAGGAACAGCTCGCGCGACAGGCCCGCCGCCGGCACCGGCAGGCGCAGGCCGGCCAGGACCTCGAGCACCTCGCGCGATCGCGCATCCATCTGCAGCTGCGGGCGCACCTGCGCGAAGTAGTCCAGCACCTCGCGCTCGGACCCCGGCACCGCCTGCGCGCCCAGCGCCTCGGCCACGCGCCGGCCCTCGGCGTAGTAGCGGTCGGCGATGGCGGTCGGCACCGCGCGGCAGTAGCGGCGATAGCCTTGCAGGAACCCGTAGGCCTCGGTGACGTGCACCCAGGTCAGCAGCGCCGGATCGTCGGCGGCATAGGCGCGGCCGTCGGGCGTCTGGCCGCGGATCCGCGCGTGGATCGTGCGCACGCGCTGGATCTGGCGCTGCGCCTCGGCCGATGGCGCATAGCTGGTGGCGGCGACGAACTGGGTGGTGCGGCGCAGGCGCCCGACCAGGTCCTGGCGGAAATTGGAATGGTCGTACACGCCGGCCAGCGCCAGCGGATGCAGGGTCTGCAGCAGCAACGCACACAGGCCGCCGGAGAGCATGCCGGGGAACTCGGCATGGATGCGCCAGGTGACGCTGTCGGGGCCGAACAGGCCGGCATCGCCGGGCGGCCGGTCGTAGTCGATGCCGCCCTGGCCGCGCGGAAACACGTCCAGCACCCAGCGGCGGATGCGGGCGGCGGCAGGGGCGGTGAGCGTACGCAGCATGGCGGTCATCGCGCCATGGTAGCGGGCGGCCTGCATGCGCCGCGCAAACCGCTGCGCGCGTGGTGGCGGGCAGGCGGGGGCACTGCCGGCAGGCGCCAGGCGGCCGAGCCGCCCCGGAAAGCGTGCGCAGGCCCCGCGTCGCGGCGCGGCCATGTGCGGATGCAGCATGCCAATCCCGGCCGTTGTGCTAGAAAGAAGCTGCTTCAAGATCGCCAACGACGTCGTCGTCCGTCATCGCATCTGCAAGGAGCCTGTCATGATCGCTTTGTTCAAGGGGTTGGGGTTGTTGCTGGAGGACAACGCGCTGCATCAGCGCTCGTTCCCCGAACAGGTCGCGCACTGGCAGCACAAGAGCGAAGCGCAGCTGCGTTCGGAAGTGGACCTGCTGGCCCAGGCCAAGCAGCAATGGCTGGTGGCCTCGATCATCGGCTGGCAGGCGATCTCGCTGGTCATCCTCGGCGTCATCACCAACCAGCTGTGGCAGCACGACTACCACCTGACCTTCTCGCGCATCGTCATCGTGGTCACGTCCTGGGTCGCGATCCTGTTCGTGATCTGGTTCATCGCCAACATGTTCGACCGCACCGCCGGCTTCGAGCGCTGGCTCACCGCCTTCAACAGCCGCGAGCGGCTGTCGGCCGATGCCGACACGGTGGAGTGCGTCGCCGACGCGCTGAACATGGCGCGCAAGTATCCGGAGATCCTCGAGTACAAGCGCGAGGTGGTGGCCAACCGCGAACTGCGCCACGAGGACATCCGCATCATGCGCGAGATGGGCCGCATCCGGCTGCATGCCGAACTGGTCGCCGCCCTGACCCAGTTCGAAGGCCTGCCGCCCGGCGGCCAGAACGGCGTGTTCCGCGTCGCCGGCTGAGCCGGTCAGCGCGCACGACCGGCAGCGCGCGCTGCCATCGGCGACGGTGCGGGGGCATCTCCGCACCGTCGCATTGCACACCGACGCCGCGGCGCGCCGCTGCACCCTTGAAGCAAGGTCCGGACGCACGCACTGCCGCGCTTTGCGGCATCGTTGCAGGAATGGTATCGACAGCGCCGCACGAAGCCACCCAGCGACCCGGCTCCGGAAGCGGTCGGGACTGAAGTCCCTCCCACAGTGCCCCCAGACGGCTCGCCGCAAGTCCCCTTGTGGGAGCGACTTCAGTCGCGACGAACGGAGACGGGAGCCGCGGCAGTTCCGGCAACCTGTCGGGGCTGAAGCCCCTCCTACAGTGCACCCGGCAAGTCGGCCGCGAGCTTCCTGTAGGAGCGGCTTCAGCCGCGACGAACGGAGTCGGGAATCGTAACGGCTTCGGTGGGATGTCGGGACTGAAGTCCCTCCCACAGTGCACCCAGACAGGTCGCTGCAAATTCCCCTGTGGGAGCGACTTCAGTCGCGACGAGCGAAGCCAGCTACGCAACGGCTTCGGCGACCTATCGGTACTCAGCCCTGCATGCACGGCTGCGGCGCGGCCGGTGTCTCGGGCGCGACGCACTGGCTGAAGTCGCGCGGCAGGCCGCCGACCTCGCGGCGCTGGCCGACCGGCAGGTCGAACTCCTGCAGCATGCGTGGCGCGCACGCCGCCGCCGGGCCGCTGCCGGCGGTCGCGCCAGGCGCCGCGCAGGCGGCGTATATCTGGTAGTGGCAGCGCCCGCTGCGGCTGTCGACGCAGCGGAACGTGGTCAGCCCGTCGCGGTAGGAGGTGCGGCTGAAGATCACCGCGCCCCCGCGCTCGCTGGCATGCACCACCGTCTCGCGGTGGGTGCTGGTGGACAGGTCGAGATTGGCGTGCCCCTGGCAGCCGACGAGGCTGAGCAGGCACGACCACAACGCGGAAAGCAGACGCATGGCGAATTCCTTGTTCCAGTGCGGAGTGCGGGAGGCGGCGCTTACATGCCGCGGAACAGACTCATGTACGGCTGGCTGACGGTCAGCACTTCGTCGCGGTGGCGCAGCTTCATGCGGCCCTTGCCGGTGTCGTCGCGGACCACCGAGGCCACCGCCTTCAGGTTGACGATGGTGGAGCGGTGGATCTGCCGGAACGCGGCCGGGTCGAGCACGTCCAGCAGTTCGCGCAGCGGCGTGCGCAGCAGCGCTTCGCCATCGCGGGTCAGCACCGTGGTGTACTTGTTGTCGGCCTGGAAATAGACCACGTCGTCGAGCAGGATCAGCCGCGTCTCGCGGCCGCTGTTGGCGGTGATCCAGGCCAGCGGCGGCGGCGCGGCGGGCGATGGCGGGCGCTGCCCCAGGCGCTGCAGCAGCGCGTCCAGCACCGCCACGTCCGGGCCTTGCGCGGCGCGCGCCTGCAGCCGCTGCACGGTCGCCTGCAGGCGTTCGCGCACGATCGGCTTGAGCAGGTAGTCCACCGCGCCCTGCTCGAAGGCATCGATCGCGTACTGGTCGTAGGCGGTGACGAACACCACCTGCGTGCGCGGGCTCACCTCGCCCAGCGCGCGCGCCACCTCGATGCCGCTCAGGCCGGGCATGCGGATGTCCAGGAACGCCACGTCCGGCTGGTGCTCGGCCAGGCGTTCCAGCGCGCTGGCGCCGTCCTCGCATTCGGCGACGATGCGCAGCTGCGGCCAGACCTCGCCGAGCAGCGCGACCAGCGCGCTGCGCAGCAGTTCCTCGTCTTCGGCGATGACCGCGTCAACCATGTCGCACTCCTGTCGGCAGCGGCGGCGGCACGGGCGGTTGCGGCGGACACGGCAAGGTGATCGTCGCGGCCACGCCGCTGGGGAAGTTGGACACGATCGCGAACGTGGCCGCGCCGGCGTAGGTCAGGCGCAGGCGTTCGCGCAGGTTCTTCAGGCCGATGCCGGTGCCGCTGGACTGGTTGTTGAAGCCCAGGCCGTCGTCGGCGACGGTGATGGTGACGTGGTCGTCGAACGCGCGCGCCAGGATCCAGACCGTGCCGCCGCCGGGCTTGGGCTCCAGGCCGTGCTTGATCGCGTTCTCGACCAGGGTCTGCAGCATCATCGACGGCAGCGCCAGCGTCTTCATCGCCTCCGGCACCTGCAGCTGCAGCTGTAGCCGCGCGCCCATGCGGATCTTGAGGATCTCCAGGTAGGCCTGGGTGCGCTCCAGCTCCTCGCCGAGCGAACTGAGCGCGTCCTCGGCGCTGGGCAGCGAGCGGCGCAGGTACTGGATCAGATAGCCGAGCATCAGGTCCGCGCGCGGCGGATCGGTGCGCGCCAGCACCTGCGCGCTGGCCAGCGTGTTGTACAGGAAGTGCGGTTCGACCTGCGCGTGCAGCAGGTTCAGCCGCGCCACGGTCAGTTCCTGGTCGGTGGCGGCCTGCTTGGCGGCGGCCTGCTCGTCGCGGCGCAGCTCGGCGACGCGGCGCGCCACCGCGCGGCTCAGCGCCTCGGCGTTCTCGTAGTTGCTGCCCTCGTCGACCGCGAACAGGTCGATCCAGGCGCTCGCGTCCGGTTCCAGCAGCAGGGTCAGGCTGCTGGTGCCGGCGCCGGGGGTCAGCGTCGCCAGCACCTGGTTGCGCTTGACCGCGAAGCGCGCGGCCAGGTTCCAGCGCGACGGCGGGCGGCCGTTGTACGGATCGATGCGGCGCACTTTCGCGCGCACCTGCAGGCTGTCGGCGGCGCTCTCGACCTCTTCCACCCGCGGCAGTTCGCGCACCGCCGCATCGACCAGCGCGAAGGCCTCGCGGGTGTCCAGCGGGATCTCGATCTGGCGGCGCTGGCGGCTGGACAGGGTGGCGCTGTCCAGCCGCCCGGCGATCAGCCAGACCCGGCGCAGGTGGGTGATGCCGGCGACCAGCGCCGACAGCATCAGCAGCATCGCCAGCAGGCCGAAGAACCAGCCAGGCGGCTCCTCCATGCTGTAGAACAGGCCGCTCCAGACGAAGCCGGCGACGATCACGGCGGCCACCCAGGCGCACAGCAGGCGGACGATCAGGGACACACTGGAAACCATGGCGGCGGGGATCGGTGACATGGCGGCGAGCATAGCCGCGGCGGCGCCGGCCGCCAGTCCCCTTGCGACGAAACCGTGCCGGCCCGGACGGGACACCGGATCGTCGGGGCGAAACCGCGGCGCTGGCGAGGAGTCGGCACCGGCGCCGCGCCGAGACGCTGTCGCATGCCGCACGGCATGCGGCACGGCGGCGGCCAGCGCGCACTGTCGGCAGGGCCGCGTGGCCGCGGCGCACCGGGCGCGGCGCCATCGGCCGCGGCGGTGGACGCGCTGCTGCGAAGGCTCAGCCGTCGAGCAGCGCGACCGCGCGGGTCCAGCCGGCCGAGGCGCGGCGGATCTTGACCGGGAAGCAGCACACGCGGAAACCATGCGCCGGCAGCGCCTCCAGGTTGCGCAGCTTTTCCATGTGGCAATAGCCGGTGTGCATGCCGGCGCGGTGGCCTTCCCAGATCAGGCTGGCATCGCCGGTCTGCGCATAGCGGCGCGCGGTATGGCTGAACGGCGCGTCCCAGCTCCAGGCATCGGTACCGGTGACGCGCACGCCGCGTTCGAGCAGGTACAGCGTCGCCTCGCGGCCGATGCCGCAGCCGCTGTCCACGTAGGCCGGCTCGCCGTAGCGCGCCGCGGCGGCGGTATTGACCAGCACGATGTCCAAGGGCTGCAGCACGTGGCCGATGCGCGCCAGCTCCGCCTCGACTTCGGCTGCGCCGACCACGTGGCCGTCGGGCAGGTTGCGGAAATCGAGCTTGACGCCCGGACGCAGGCACCAGTCCAGCGGCACGTCGTCGATGGTCATCGCCGGCGCGCCGCCGTCCATCGTCGAATGGTAGTGATAGGGCGCGTCCATGTGGGTGCCGTTGTGCGTGGTCAGACGCAGTTCCTCGATCGCCCAACCCTCGCCGCCGGGCAGGTCGGCGGCGCTGAGCCCGGGGAAGAACGCCGCCATCTGCGGCGCGGTCTGGTGGTGCCCGTGGTAGGTGATCTTCGGTTCCATCACCGGCGGATCGGACGGGACATCGTTCTCGATCGCCATCGACAGGTCGACGATGCGCGGCGGCGCGGCGGAAACGGCGGCAAGCGGGCTGGTCACCGGAACGAACTCCTGCGGGCGGCGCCGCATGCGTGGGATGGCGCCACGGTAGGCGGCGCGCGCCACGCGGGCAACGCCGAAACCGACTCGGTGCTGAAGCCGGCCGGCGGCATGCACGGCAACGTGGCGCACGGCGCGCAACGCCTGCGATGGCAGTCACGATGCCGCGCGGCACCGACCTGTCCGCGGGCAGGCCGCGGCGATGCGGGCGCACGCGCTCGCTTAGACTTTGCCGTCACGACCAGGAGCCCGGCATGCACCGACGACACTTCCTGCGCAGCGGCGCGCTGGCCGCGGCCACGCTCGGCGCCGCTCCCCTGCTCGCGCACGCGCGGCGCGATGCGGCAGTGCTGCCGCCAGCGCCGATCCTGCCGGTACTGCCGGCACCGCAGCCGGCCGCCGCATTCGCCACGCCGGCGCCGCTGGCGCCGATCCGCGCCAGCGCCGACCGCATCGTCGCGCTGCATGCGTGCACGCGCCCGTTCCGCGCGCAGGGGCCGCGCATCGAGGCCGAGCGCCTCGGCCGCAAGACCGTGATCCACAACTACGGCCATGGCGGCAGCGGCTGGTCGCTGTCGTGGGGCTCGGCGGCGATCGCCACGCAGTTGGCGCGCGCCACCGGCCAGCCCCGGCTGGCGGTGATCGGCTGCGGCGCGATCGGCCTGACCACCGCCCTGGTCGCGCAGCGCGCCGGGCTGCGCGTGCGCATCTACGCCAGGGAGCGGCCGCCGGAAGTGCGCTCCTCCTTCGCCACCGGCGTGTGGTCGCCGGACTCGCGGGTGTGCACCAGCGCCTACGCCACCCCGGAGTTCGCGCGGCGCTGGGAACAGATGGCGCGTACCTCGTTCGGCATGTACCAGAACCTGCTCGGCCTGCCCGGCGATCCGGTCGAGTGGCGCGACGGCTACGCGCTGTCGGACGTGCCGTTCGACCAGCCCGCCGGCCATGGCGGCAATGGCGAGCCCGACTACCCGGCGCTGGAAGCGCAGTACCTGGCCGACCTGGGGCCGCGCTCGCAACCGCTGGCGCCGGGCCAGCATCCGTTCCCGGTGGCGCACGTGCGCCGCTACACGCAGCTGGTGTTCAACATCAGCGCCTATGCGCGGCTGCTGCTGGACGATTTCCTGGCCGCCGGCGGCGAGATCGAGACGCGCGCGTTCGACAGTCCGCGCCAGTTCGCCGACCTGCAAGAGAAGACCCTGGTCAACGCCACCGGCTACGGCGCGCGCGCCCTGCTCGGCGACGACAGCGTGGTGCCGGTGCGCGGGCAGACCGCGCGGCTGGTGCCGCAGCCGGACGTGAACTACGGGCTGGTCTACCGCGGCCACAACCTCAACGTGGTGCCGCGCCGCGACGGCATCCTGGTGCAGGCGCAGGCCGACGGCGACTTCGGCAATGCCGACGCCACGCCCGACCGGGCCGCCTCGGAAGCGGCGGTGGCGCGGCTGGCCGCGCTGTTCGCGTAGACCGCCGCAGCGTGCCGGTGTCGGCGCGCCTAGGCGTGTCGTCCATCGCACGGGTCCGCTGCCGCGCACGCTCCAGCGCGGCGTCATCGCTTGGACGCGGATGGCGCGTCCATTCCCCGTCCCTGCCCGGTGCGCGCGCGAAAACGGCGCGGCCTGCGTGGAAATGCATGCCCCGGCTCACAGCCGGCTGACGCTGCGGATGCGGATGTCGGCGCTGTCCACGCCGTGCCGCTGCGCGGCCTGCGCGCGCAGCTGCTGCAGCAGGCGCTCCGGGTCCAGCGGCGCGTCCCCGCGCCAGCTGTGCGCCAGCGTGCCCCAGGCCACCCGCTGGCCGTAGCTGTAGGCGTCGTAGTCGGCCAGGTAGTGGCGCGCGCGCTCAGGTGCCGACGTGGACATCGCCTTCGTAGCCGTTGCAGCCCAGGTGTTCCAGCGCGATCGACAAGGCCAGCGCGTAGCTCTGCGCGCAGTAGCCGCCGACCTGCCCCACGCGCTGCCGCGAGGCCGCGCACAGGCAGGGTTCGCGCTGGTCGCAGGCGTCGTCGTGCACTTCCACGTACGGCCGGCCGAGGTGCGCGACCGCGGCGGCGGTGGCGGCGCTGTCCGAGCACGCGCCCGGATCCAGCAGCAGCATTTCCACCTGCGCCGCATCGGCCTGGGCCAGCGCCAGCAGCAGTTCGGCCTCGCTGGCGCAGCCGCGCACCGCCAGGGTCTTGCCGGCACGGCCGGCGTGCTCCAGCAATTGCCGCATCACCGGCGGCGCGATGCGCGCCGGACGGCCGCGATGGCCGGCCACGCAGTCCGGGCCGCGCAACAACAGGATCGACATGGCGGCGCCCTCAGTTGGCCAGCGCGGCGCGCGCGCCGAGCCGGCGCGCGGCCACGCCCAGCGCGATCGCATAGCCGTCGGCGAGCGCGCCGTTGGCGATCACCGTCAGCAGCGGTGCGTGGCGCGGATGCAGCAGCGGCTCCAGCGCCTGCGCGCTTGCGTCGTGCACCTCGATGTACGGATGGCCGAGCGCGTCGAGCGCCTCGCGCAGGTGCGCGCCGTGATCGGCCAGGTCGGCGGCCGGCAGCTCGCCCGAATCCAGCAGCACCAGTTCGGTTTCGTCGTGCGCGCCCTGCCGCAGCCGCGCCACGATCTGCGCCGCATCGGCGCAGGCCACCGGCACCACGCAAGGACCGGACGCGCCGGCCAGGCGCCGGGCCACGGCAATGGCCGGCGCACCGCGGTGCGGGCCTTGGATCAACAGAATCGACATGGAACACATCCAGCGGAAAGGACGCCGCAGACTCTAGGCCTGGGGTGCGTAAGCGCGCCATTCGTCGAGGTGCCTGCGGCGTAAAGCTTGCGTAAGAAGTGCAGGGATTGGGGATTGGGGATTCGGGATTGGGGATTCGAAAGAACGCAAGCCGGCAGAGCCACGCTTCGCGACCCACCGCTTTTGCGAATCCCCAATCCCGAATCCCCAATCCCGGAAGTGCGGCGCCGCCGCGCTTCTGCGATCATCCCCGGTTTCCCGCTGCCGTCGCCGCCAGGAACCTCCCCATGACCCAAACCGCCTTGCGCCGCGATGTCGGCCCGTTCGCCCTGATGCTGACCGGCCTGGGTTCGATCATCGGCTCCGGCTGGCTGTTCGGCGCCTGGCGCGCCGCCGGGCTGGCCGGCCCGGGCGCGATCTGGGCCTGGCTGCTGGGCGCGGCGATCGTCACCACCATCGCCCTGGCCTATGCCGAGCTGGGCGCGATGTTCCCCGAGTCCGGCGGCATGGTCCGCTACAGCCACTACTCGCACGGCTCGCTGGTCGGCTTCATCGCCGGCTGGGCCAACTGGATCGCGATCGTGTCGGTGATCCCGGTCGAGGCCGAGGCCTCGGTGCAGTACATGGCGTCGTGGCCGTGGCAATGGGCGCAGAACCTGTACGTGCAGCAGCCCGGCGGCGCCGGCGAACTGTCGGTGCCCGGCCTGTACATCGCCGCGGCGCTGGTGCTGGTGTATTTCCTGCTGAACTTCTGGAGCGTGAAGCTGTTCGCGCGCTCCAACAGCCTGATCACCGTGTTCAAGCTGGTGGTGCCGGCGCTGACCGGCATCGCGCTGGTCGCCAGCGGCTTCCACAGCGAGAACTTCAGCGTCGGCCTGCATGGCGGCACGCATACGATCGATTTCGCCGCGGTGCTGACCGCGGTGGCCACCGCCGGCATCGTGTTCAGCTTCAACGGCTTCCAGAGCCCGGTGAACCTGGCCGGCGAGGCGCGCAACCCCGGGCGCAGCATCCCGTTCGCGGTGCTCGGTTCGATCGCGCTGGCCACGGTGATCTACCTGATCCTGCAGGTGGCCTACATCGGCGCGGTGCCGCCGGAGCTGCTGGCCAAGGCCGGCTGGCACGGCATCGATTTCCGCTCGCCGTTCGCGCAACTGGCGATCATCGTCAACCTGCACTGGCTGGCGATGCTGCTGTACGTGGACGCCTTCGTCAGCCCCAGCGGCACCGGCATCACCTACACCGCCACCACCGCGCGGATGATCTACGGCATGGAGCGCAACGGCACGCTGCCGGCGGTGCTGGGCAAGCTGCATCCGCACTGGGGCGTGCCGCGCCCGGCGATGTTCTTCAACCTGGCGGTGTCCTACCTGTTCCTGTTCTTCTTCCGCGGCTGGGGCACGCTGGCGGCGGTGATCTCGGTGGCCACGATCATTTCCTACCTGACCGGCCCGATCAGCGCGATGGCGCTGCGCCGCCACGCACCGGAAATGCACCGCCCGCTGCGCATCTTCGGCCTGCCGGTGCTGGCCGCGGCGGCCTTCGTGCTGGCCACCGAACTGCTGTACTGGGCGCGCTGGCCGCTGACCGGCGAGATCATCGTGCTGATGCTGGTGGCGCTGCCGGTGTACGCCTACTACCAGCACCGCCAGGGCTGGCAGGATTTCGGCCGGCACCTGCGCGGCGCCAGCTGGCTGATCGCCTACCTGCCGACCATCGCGCTGCTGTCGTGGGCCGGCAGCACCACCTTCGGCGGGCATGGCTACCTGTCCTACGGGCCGGACCTGATCGTGGTCGGCGTGGTCGCGCTGGGCTTCTACTTCTGGGGCGTGCGCGCCGGCTGGCGCACGCCGTCGCTGCAGCAGGCCAGCGCCGGCTGAGGCCGGCGCGGCTCAGCGGCCGCGCAGCGCCTGCAGCAGGCGCGAGACCAGGGTGGCGCCGACGAAGCCCGCCAGGCCGCACAGCGCCAGCGCGATGCCGACCTGGCCGAGCGGGCTGGTCCGGGGGCCCAGCAACGCGATCGCGGCGCCGACGCACACCGCCGACAGCAGTGCGCCGGCCAGGCCGATCCGCAGATGCGCGCGCCAGCCGCGCAGGCGCGGCCAGTACCACGCCGCCGCCGCGCCGGTTAGCAGTGCCGGCACGCCGCCGAACGCGTAGGAAAACAGCGCCATCATCAACGCCAGCATGAGCGCGTTGACCAACGGCAGGGTTTCGCCCGGCCACAGCAGCAGCAGCGGCAGGCCGACCAGCACGGTGCCCAGCGGCGGCCCGCCGATCAGGAACGCCAGCACCACGCCGGTGCGCACCAGCCCGGGATGCAGCGGATCGATGCCCTCTGCCGCATCGGGATCGGCGACGGCGGCCGCGGCCGCCGTCGGCCACGACGCTGCTGCGTCGTCCTGCCGCCGCGCCACCGGCGCGGAGTCCGGCGGCTCGGTCGTCACGCCTCGGCCCCGGCCTATTGCCGCTGCGCGGCGCTGGCGTCGCGGGTGGCGCGGAACTCCGAGTCGCTGCTCCAGTTCGGCCATTGCGACGAGTTGGCCAGCTCCGTGCCCAGCGTGTACAGCACCTGCAGGTCGCGCGCGGCGCCGGCAAAGGTCCAGCTCGGCAGCCATTCGTCGCCGGGCTGGTGGTAGCGCTTGGCGGTGTAGTCGTCGGAGGCGGCCTTGCCCGCCTTGACCCCGCCATCCACCCAGTCCTGCCCGGCCGAGAACGACAGCGCCGGCACGCCGCGCTTGGCGAAGGAGAAGTGGTCGGAGCGGAAGAAGTAGCCGGCTTCCGGCTTCGGGTCCGGCGTGTAGCGCAGGTCCCAGCGCTTGGCGACCGTCTTCAGGTCCTCGAGCAGGTCCAGCTTGGCGGTGCCGTAGATGCCGAAATCGCGCGACGGGCCGAACGGGCTCATGCCGTCCATGTTGATCACCGCCACCGTGCGCGCCAGCGGATACAGCGGCTTGGACGCGTAGTACTCCGAGCCGAGCAGGCCCTTCTCCTCGGCGGTGACCGCCAGGAACACCACCGAGCGCTGCGGCGCCGGCGCCTTGGCGAACACGCGCGCCAGTTCCAGCAGCGCGGCGGTGCCGCTGGCGTTGTCCAGCGCGCCGTTGAAGATGCGGTCGCCGTTGGCGTCGGGCGCGCCCACGCCGATGTGGTCCCAGTGCGCGGTGTAGATCACGCTATCGTCCGGGTGGGTGCTGCCGGGCAGCCGCGCGACCACGTTGTGCGAGGTGATGACCTCGGACTTCACCGCGTAGTCGGCGTGCAGCCGTTCGCCCTTCAGCTCCACCGGCTTGAACTCGCGCGATTGCGCCTGCTTCTTCAAGGCCTCGAAATCCAGCCCGGCGCGCTTGAACAGGTCCACCGCCAGGTCGCGCTGGATCCAGCCTTCGAGCGCGGGATGGGCGGACTTGGGATCGTCGCGGACCACGTCGAACATGCTGTTGGTGTTGGAGCTGGCCACCGTGGCCCAGCCGTAGGAGGCCGGGGCGGTCTCGTGCACGATCAGCACGCCGGCCGCGCCCTGCCGCGCGCCCTCTTCGTACTTGTAGGTCCAGCGGCCGTAGTAGGTCATGCCCTTGCCGTCGAAGGCGCCCTTGCCGGTCTCGAAATCCGGGTCGTTGATCAGCACCACCGCGATCTTGCCCTTCAGGTCCACGCCCTTGAAGTCGTCCCAGCCGCGCTCCGGCGCCTTGACCCCGTAGCCGACGAACACCAGCGGCGCGCCGTCGATGGCGACCTGGCTGCTGCCGTCGAGCGCGGCGCGCACGGCGATCTGCTGGCCCTGGGTCAGCGCCTGGCGCTGGCCGCCGGCCTCGATCGCCACCTGCGGCGTGCCGACGATGTCGGCGCGGCGCAGCGGCACCGCCTGCGTCCACAGGCGCTGGCCGTCGCGCAGGTCGCCGCCCGGCTGCAGGCCCGCGGCCTGGAACTGCGCGCTCAGGTAGGCCACGGTCTTGTCCTCGCCCGGCGTGGCCGGCGCGCGGCCTTCGTACGCGTCGGAGGACAGCGTCTTGACGTCGGCGGAAATGCGCTGCGTGTCGAAACGCGGTGCGGACGGCGGCGCCGCCATCAGTGCGCCGGAAACCGCCAGCGCCAGCATGCCCATGATCGGTCGCTTCACTCTTGCCCCTCGGATGGATGGATACGCCCGAGTGTAGCGACGCCGGCGGCGGGCAGCCATGCGGCGCCGGCAGCGCCGCGTGCGGCGTGACGCAGTGCTCAGATTGCCATCTGCGCATGCTCTAATCGCCGCGCTCGCCAAACGCACCGCAGCGTCCGTGGACAAGCCGCCCTTCTGTGCCGGAAATCACGACGCCCGCCGCATCGGCTCCCGATGATGGCCGCCATGCGCCCCGCCTGCGCCCCCACCTTTGGCCGCTCCGTCTTGGGCGGCCGCTTTCGGAGAACAGAGAGATGTCGACGTCGAGGAAATCCCGCATCACCCGCTGCCTGCTGGCCGCGGCGCTACTGGCGGCCAGCGGTTCGGCCTGGAGCTACGCCGTCAACGGCGGCAAGGTGGTGGACGACAGCGGCAACGCGGTGCAGCTGCGCGGCGTCAACTGGTTCGGCTTCGAGACCAATGTGCACAGCGTGCACGGCCTGTGGGCGCGCAACTGGAAGGACATGATCACGCAGATGCAGGGCCTGGGCTTCAACGCCGTGCGCCTGCCGTTCTGCCCGCAGACCTTGAACGGCACCGCGCCGAGCAGCATCGACTACGGCCTCAATCCGGACCTGCAGGGGCTGAGCGCGCTGCAGGTGATGGACAAGGTGATCAACGAACTCAGCAGCCGCGGCATGTACGTGCTGCTCGACCACCACACCCCGGACTGCAATGCGATTTCCGAGCTGTGGTACACCTCCTCCTACAGCGAGCAGCAGTGGCTCGACGACCTGACCTTCGTCGCCAAGCGCTACGCCGGCGTGCCGGGCGTGATCGGCCTGGACCTGAAGAACGAGCCGCACGGCGCCGCCACCTGGGGCAGCGGCAATGCCGGCACCGATTGGAACAAGGCCGCCGAACGCGCCTCGGCGGCGGTGCTGAAGGTGGCGCCGAAATGGCTGATCGTGGTCGAGGGCATCGGCGAGAACGCGAACTGCTCCAGCAGCGGCGGCCACTTCTGGGGCGGCAACCTGGAGCCGCTGGCCTGCACCGCGCTGAACATCCCGGCCAACCGCCTGCTGCTGGCGCCGCACGTGTACGGCCCGGACGTGTACATGCAGTCCTACTTCAGCGCCTCCAATTTCCCGGCCAACATGCCGGCGATCTGGGAGCAGCACTTCGGCCAGTTCGTGCAGTCCGGCCACGCGCTGCTGCTGGGCGAATTCGGCGGCAAGTACGGCCAGGGCAATGCGCTGGACGTGAAGTGGCAGAACGCGCTGGTCGACTACCTGATCGGCAAGGGCATCCACAGCGGCTTCTACTGGTCGTGGAATCCGAACAGCGGCGATACCGGCGGCATCCTCAACGACGACTGGAGCTCGGTGCGCACCGACAAGGTCGCGTTGCTGAAGAAGCTGTGGGGCGATTCCAGCAGCACCACGCCGGCACCGACGCCCACCCCGACGCCGACGCCTACTCCAACCCCGACGCCCACGCCGACCCCGGGCAGCGCCAGCTTCAGCACCAAGACCCTCGTCGACAGCGACTGGAACGCGGGCTATTGCCACCGCGTGCAGGTGACCAACACCGGCAGCGCCAGCGGCAACTGGGCGGTCACCCTCTCGATCAGCGGCACCGTCAACAACCTGTGGAACGCCACCTGGACGCAGTCCGGCAGCACGCTCAAGGCATCCGGCGTGGACTGGAACAAGACGCTGGCCCCCGGCGCCATGGCCGAATTCGGCTTCTGCGCCGCGCGCTGATCGCGTGCAGGGAAATCGCCGCCGCGCGCATTGCGCGGCGACGACGGCAACGGCAGCGTCGCACGACGCTGCCGTTCGCGTTTCAGGCCATCGCACTGCGTCGTGGCGCATCGTCATCCGGATGGCGATCGCTGCAGGAGCGGCTCCGGGCCGTCTCGAAGCATCCAACGCGACGGGGTTTTCCCGTCGACGCCGGCCGCCACTGACAGCGCTCCCAGCGCCTGCCAATCGGCACACCGCGCGCGGCCAGGCCCCCCGCTGTGCCATAAGTCACGTTCCGAGCCCGGCACGCGCCCACTATGCTGGGCCATTCTCCTCATCAGGCCCGGCCCATGCTCCGACCGCTGTCGTTGTTGATCTCCAGCATCCTCACCCTCGGCGTCGGCGCCGCGATCGCCCCGGCCAGCGCCGCGCCGCCGGCGCTGGCGGCCAAGGCCACCGTGCCGGAGATCGCCTACACCCGCTTCACCCTGCCCAACGGCCTGACCGTGGTGGTGCACGAGGACCACAAGGCGCCGGTGGTGGCGGTGAGCATCTGGTACCACATCGGCTCCGGCGACGAGCCGGCCGGCAAGACCGGCTTCGCCCACCTGTTCGAGCACCTGATGTTCTCCGGCTCGGAAAACCACAAGGGCACCTATTTCCAGCCGTTCGAGAAGGTCGGCGCCACCGACATGAACGGCACCACCTGGTTCGACCGCACCAACTACTTCGAGACCGTGCCGACCACCGCGCTGGACCTGGCGCTGTGGATGGAATCGGACCGCATGGGCCACCTGCTCGGCGCGATCGGGCAGAAGGAACTGGATACCCAGCGCGGCGTGGTGCAGAACGAGAAGCGCCAGGGCGAGAACCGCCCCTACGGGCGCGTGGACGAGAACATCCTGGCCAACATCTTCCCGGCCAACCATCCGTACCAGCACGACACCATCGGTTCGATGGCCGACCTCGACGCGGCCTCGCTGGACGACGTCAAGCAGTGGTTCCACGACAACTACGGCGCCGCCAACACCACCCTGGTGCTGGCCGGCGACATCACCGTGGCCCAGGCGAAGGCCAAGGCCGAGCAGTACTTCGGCGACATCCCGGCCGGCAAGCCGGTGCCGCGCCAGCAGCCGTGGATCACCCCGCTGGCCAAGCAGACCCGCGGCGTGCAGCACGACCATGTCGCGCAGCCGCGCATCTACCGCACCTGGGTCGCGCCGCAGCTGGGCACCGACGACGCGGTGCTGCTGGACCTGGCCACCACCGTGCTCGGCGGCGGCAAGACCAGCCGCCTGTACCAGCGCCTGGTGTACCGCGACAACCTGGTGGACGACGTCTCGGCCAGCATCCAGCCGTTCGCGCTGGCCAGCCAGCTGCAGATCAGCGCCGACGTGAAGGACGGCGTGGACCCGGCCAAGGTCGAGGCCGCCATCGCCGACGAACTGAAGAAATTCCTCGCCGAAGGCCCCACCGCCGACGAACTGCAGCGCGCGCAGGTCGCCTCCCGCGCCGGCTTCGTGCGCGGCCTGGAAAAGGTCGGCGGCTTCACCGGCAAGGCCGCGATCCTGGCCGAGGGCCAGGTCTATCGCAACGACCCGGGCGCCTACAAGCACGACCTGCAGCGCGCGCAGGCGGCCACCGCGGCCAGCGTGCGCAAGGCCGCCGACACCTGGTTCGGCAAGGGCGACTACCTGCTGACCGTGCTGCCGGCCGGCGAGGGCTTCGACCCGGCGGCCGAGGACAAGGCGGTCAAGCCGCTGCCCGTGGCCGACGGCAAGCCCGCGCCCAAGCTGCCGGCCAAGGCCAGCTACAGCGTCGGCAAGAACCAGGTCGACCGCGCCGCCGGCCTCCCGGAGACCACCCAGTTCCCGAGCCTGAGCTTCCCGCAGCTGCAGCGCGGCAAGCTCAAGAACGGCATCGAGGTGGTGCTGGCCGAGCGCCACACCATCCCGGTGACCCAGGTCGAACTGCTGTTCGATGCCGGCTACGCCGTGGACCAGGGCGGCAAGCTGGGTACCGCCAACTTCACCGCCGCGCTGATGAACGAAAGCACCCGCAGCCTGGATTCGGTGGAAGTGGCGCAGCGCCGCCAGCGCCTGGGCGCGATCACCAGCGTGGCCTGCGAGCTGGACAGCTGCGCCGCCTCGCTGGACGCGCTCAACGACCAGCTGGCGCCGTCGCTGGCGCTGTTCGCCGACATCGTGCGCAACCCGGCGTTCAAGGCCGAGGACATCGAACGCATCCGCGGCCAGTGGCTGGCCTCCATCGCGCAGGAGAAGACCCAGCCGCAGGGCCTGGCGCTGCGCACCCTGCCGCCGCTGCTGTACGGCCCGCAGCATCCCTACGGCGTGCCGCTCACCGGCAGCGGCACCGAGGCGGCGATCAAGAGCCTGGGCGCCAGCGACCTGGCCGCGTTCCAGAACACCTGGCTGCGCCCGGACAACCTGCGCATCCTGGTCGCCGGCGACACCACCCTGGCGCAGATCATCCCGCAGCTGGACGCGGCGTTCGGCGACTGGCAGCCGCCGGCGGCCGCGCGCCCGAGCAAGACCCTGCCGAAGGTCGCCGCGCAGCCCAAGCCGCGCGTGTTCCTGATCAACCGCGCCGACGCGCCGCAGTCGCTGATCCTGGCCGGCCTGCTGGCGCCGTCGACCAAGGCGCCGAACAACCTCGCCATCGGCGTGGCCAACGGCGCCTTCGGCGGCACCTTCACCTCGCGGCTGAACATGAACCTGCGCGAGGACAAGCGCTGGGCCTACGGCGCCAACAGCTTCATGCTCGATGCGCAGGGCCAGCGCCCGTTCCTATTCTTCGCCCCGGTGCAGACCGACAAGACCGCCGAGTCGGCCGCCGAGATCCTGAAGGAAGCCAAGGCCGTGGTCGGCGACAAGCCGTTGACCGCCGAGGAGATCGCCAAGATCAAGAACCAGCGCATCCGCGCCCTGCCGGGCAGCTTCGAGACCACCGGCGCGGTGCTGGGCGCGGTCGAGAGCATCGTCCAGTACGGACGCCCGGACGACTACGTGCAGACCCTGAAGACGCGCCTGGAAGGCATCGACCAGGGCGCGGCGCAGGCGGCGATCAAGGAGATCGTCGCGCCGCAGGCGATGACCTGGGTCATCGTCGGCGACCTCAAGCAGATCGAGGCGCCGGTGCGCGCGCTGAAGCTGGGCGAGGTGCAGGTGCTGGACAGCGACGGCCAGCCGGTCAAGCGCTGAGCCGCCGCCGCGAGTGCCGGCCCGCCTGCGCTCGGCAGGCGGCGGCCGGCATCGCGCCCCGCGTCCTCGGCGCGGGGATACCTGGCGACGCGCGCGCCGCCGGGTATCCACGTGGCGTTATCGGAACCGAGGCTATCGTGCGTCGCGCCCCGATCTTGCGCGCGCCCGACCAGAGAGATGCACATGACCGATGAAGCCTCACGCCAGCACGTCCTCGACAGCTACCGCATCGTCGACAGCCTGCCCGAGGACACCTACCAGGACATCGTGCAAGTGGCCGCGGCCCTGTGCGATACGCCGATCGCGCTGATGTCGCTGGTGGACCGCGACCGCCAGTGGTTCAAGGCCCAGCTGGGCCTGGGCCTGGCGCAGACCGAGCGCAGCCAGGCGGTGTGCGATCACGCCATCCGCGACCCGGAGCACTTGCTGGAAGTGGCCGACCTCGCCGAGGATCCGCGCTTCGCCGACATCTCGGTCGTGACCGGAGAAACGGGCGCGCGCTTCTATGCCGGCATGCCGTTGGTCACCAGCGAAGGCGTGCCGCTGGGCACGGTCTGCGTGCTCGACACCGAACCGCGCGCCCTCAGCGCGGCCCAGCGCGACGGCCTGCGCGCATTGGCGCGCGTGACCATGCGCCTGCTCGACGAGCGCCGACGCGGGCTGCAGCGCGAGCGGGACGCGGTCCTGCAACCCACCGCCGCCGGCGCGGACGCCCTCTACCGCGTGGTGATCCTGGAGGTGCAGGAACTGGCCGCGCTGGCAGCGCGGCAGAGCGAGCGCCTGCTGGGCAGCACCCTGCAGCAACTCGACCGCACGCTGGCCGCGTACGTGCACAGCGGTGGACGCGACAGCGTGGACCGGGTGACCGACAGCGCGGAGTTCGTCGCGATGCTGCGTGGCGACGACGCCGAGCACAAGCTGCGCGGCCTGCACGAGATCGCCGAACGGCAGCGTGCGCTGGGCCTGACCGTGCTGGTGGGAGACGCGCAGGCCACGCAGGCGGACGAACCGATCGGGCAGGTGTTCCTGCGCGCCGAAGCGGCGCTCAGCGCGGAGAAGGACCGCTACCGGCAAAGCCTGACGTAGGCGGGCTGCCGGCAGCCCGCCCGGGTTGCGCACCGCCCGGATCGCGGCGCGGCGGTGCAGCGCCCGCACCGTGCGCCGCATGGCGGCATGCTGAGCCGACGCTGCTTGGCGCACGGTGCCAGCCCCGCCGATTGCGCGCGCTGCCGCCGCTGCCGCGATGCCCTGCCGATCGCGGCGCTGACGATTCGCAGACAGTCCGGCGTGTATGCAGTGCATGCGTCCCCCACCCGAGCCGGTCATGTCGCCTGCGTCCCCCGTTCTGCCGCGCATCCGCGTCGGCTGCGCCGGCTGGTCGATCGCCAGCGCCCAGCGCGCGCTGGTCGGCGACGGCGCCAGCCAACTGCAACGCTATGCGACCCGCTTCGACGCGGTCGAAATCAACTCCACCTTCTACCGCGCCCACCGTCCCGCCACCTACCAGCGCTGGGCCGACAGCGTGCCGGCGGACTTCCGCTTTTCGGCCAAGCTGCCGCGCAGCATCACCCACGATGCGCGCCTGTCCGGCGTGGGGCCGCTGTTGCAGACCTTCCTCGATGACGTCGGCCACCTCGGCGACAGGCTCGGCTGCCTGCTGGTGCAGCTGCCGCCGAGCCTGGCCTTCGATGCGCGCCGTGCGTCCACCTTCTTCGCGATGCTGCGCCGCCGCTGGCACGGCGGCATCGCCTGCGAGCCGCGCCATGCCAGCTGGTTCTGCGCGCGCGCCGAGGCGCTGTGGCAGCGCCATCGCATCGCCCGCGTCGCCGCCGACCCGGCGCTGAACGCCGCCGCCGCGCAGCCGGCGGGCACGGCGGCGCCGGCCTACTGGCGCTGGCACGGCGCACCGCGCATGTACTACAGCGACTACCCCGACGACGCGCTGCAGGGCCTGGCCGAACGCGTCGCCGCCGCCACGCCGCACACGGGCGAGGCCTGGGTGATCTTCGACAACACCGCGCTCGGCCACGCACTCGCCAATGCCGCCACGCTGCGGGCGCAGCTGCACGCGCGCGGCGCCGGCCCGGATCGCTGACCGCACACCGGCGCCCGCCATCGCCGCGACCGCCAAGGCCGGGACACGGCCTGCCGGCCGCCCTCGTTCCCGGCATGGGACGGCCGCCATTGGCAGCGGATCGGCCGCTTTCGCCGCCCGCCGGCCGCGCACGCCACGGCCGATGCCGGCAGAGGCGCCGGCCCCACGGCCGGCACCGCGCCGCGGCCGCCGCAGCGCGGCCCGATTGGCCCCGCTCTTGCATCCCCAGCGGCATGTCCTCCGCACAGCACCCGCCCCGATTCAAGCCGACCGGCGCGCGGCCGATATCGCCAGATCGGGCACCTGCGCCATGCCCCGGACCGGAGCGCGACGCGCTTCCGCTTTTCCATCGGCGCGCGTCGCCGCCACAGCCGCCAGTCACCCGCCTCCTCCTTCGGTCGTTTACCATGCCGCACGCATCCTGCTCTGGACCCGAGATGAGCCATGCCGCTCCTCCTTGCTGCACGCCGCTGCTGAGCCTGTCGCTGGGCCTGCTGCTGGGCAGCTGCGACACCGCCTCGGCGCAGGCCGCGCCGGCCGCGATGCAGACCGCGCCTGCGCCCGCGCCGCCGACCCCGGACCTGGCCTACCCCGAACTGTTCCAGGCGGTGCAGCAACAGCAACTGTTCGACGACCAGAAGCATTTCGTCGACGCGCTGCCGCTGCGCGACCCGGCCCTGATCAACGCCGACTACCTGGCCCAGCGCCAGCAGCCGGGCTTCGACCTGCGCAGCTTCGTCGCCGCCAACTTCGAGGAATCCGGCCCGGTGCAGACCGAGGCGATCCGCCAGGACACCGGCCTGCGCGAGCACATCGACGCGCTGTGGCCGCTGCTGGTGCGGCGCCAGGTGGACGTGCCGGCGCACAGCAGCCTGCTGTCGCTGCCGCAGCCCTACGTGGTCCCGGGCGGGCGCTTCCGCGAGGTCTACTACTGGGATTCGTACTTCACCATGCTCGGCCTGGTCGAGAGCGGCGAGACCGAACGCAGCCGGCAGATGCTGGACAACTTCGCCTACCTGATCGACACCTACGGACACATCCCCAACGGCAACCGCACCTACTACCTCAGCCGCTCGCAGCCGCCGTTCTTCTCGCACATGGTGCAGCTGCAGGCCAGGGTGGAAGGCGACGCCGCCTACGCGCGCTACCTGCCGCAACTGCAGAAGGAATACGCGTACTGGATGGAAGGCGCGCAGACGCTGGCGCCGGGCCACGCGCACGCGCACGTGGTGCGGCTGGCCGACGGCAGCCTGCTCAACCGCTACTGGGACGCGCGCGACACCCCGCGCCCGGAAGCCTGGCTGCACGACGTGCACACCGCGGCCGAGGCCAAGGGCCGCCCGGCCGCGGAGGTCTACCGCGACCTGCGCGCCGGCGCCGAGAGCGGCTGGGACTACTCCAGCCGCTGGCTCGGCGACCGCAAGACCCTGGCCACGATCCGCACCACCGCCATCGTCCCGGTCGATCTCAACAGCCTGCTCTACCACCTGGAAACGACCCTGGCCCTGGCCTGCGCCAAGAACCCCGGCGCGCCCGGCTGCGACACCGATTACGCGGCCCTGGCCAGCGCGCGCAAGACCGCGATCGACAAGCACCTGTGGAGCGATGCCGGCTACTACGCCGACTACGACTGGCAGCAGCGGCGGCTGCGCGACCAGGTCACCGCCGCGGCGCTGTACCCGCTGTTCGTCGGCGTCGCCTCGCCGGCGCGCGCCAAGCGCAGCGCCGACACCGTGCAGGCGCAGCTGCTGCGCCCCGGCGGCCTGGCCAGCACCCGCCTGCATACCGGCCAGCAATGGGACGAACCCAACGGCTGGGCGCCGCTGCAGTGGATCGCGGTGGACGGCCTGCGCCGCTACGGCCAGGACGCGCTGGCGCAGCGCATCGGCAGCCGCTTCCTGGCGCGGGTGCAGGCGCTGTTCGCGCAGCAGCACAAGCTGGTGGAGAAATACGGCGTCGACGCCAAGGCGCAGGGCGGCGGCGGCGGCGAATACGCGCTGCAGGACGGCTTCGGCTGGACCAACGGCGTGACCTTGCTGCTGCTGGACCTGTACGCCACGCCCGCCGCGGCGACCCCCGCCGCGCCGGCCGCGCAGCGGCAGCGGCAGCCGGAGCCGGCCACGCCCTGAGGCGCGGGCCGGCGGGTATGCTGCGGTCCTTGCCCACACCAAGGACCGAAGATGAGCGTACGCACCCTGGCGGAATTCCTGTCCGCCTCGCGCGAGAAGGACGCCTCCGCCGACGCGTTCGAACTGGAAAGCCCGCACCTGCTGGAAGTGCGCCTGGACGGCCTGGTCTGGGCCAAGGCCGGGGCCATGGTCGCGCGCAAGGGCGCGGTCAAGTTCACCCGCCAGGGGCTGATGGAACAGGGCCTGGGCAACCTGCTGAAGAAAGCGGTCAGCGGCGAAGGCATGCAGCTGATGAAGATCGAGGGCCAGGGCCGCGTGTACCTGGCCGACGCCGGCAAGAAGATCACCCTGCTGCGACTGGCCGGCGAGTCGATCTTCGTCAACGGCAACGACGTGCTGGCCATCGAGTCCGGCATCGACAGCCAGATCACCATGATGCGCAAGGTCGCCGGCATGCTCTCCGGCGGCCTGTTCAACGTGCGCCTGAGCGGCCACGGCATCGTCGCCATCACCTCGCACTACGAACCGCTGACGCTGCCGGTGAACGCGCAGAGCGGCCCGGTGTTCACCGACCCCAACGCCACCGTGGCCTGGTCCGGCGGCCTGACCCCGGAGATCGTCGCCGACCTCAGCCTGGGCACGCTGCTCGGGCGCGGCTCCGGCGAGAGCATCCAGCTGCGCTTCGCCGGCGAGGGCTGGGTGGTGGTGCAGCCCTACGAGGAAGTGGCGCTGCAGGCCAGGAGCTGAGGCCTGGCGGCTGAGATCGGCGCCGCTGGCGGGCCGGGCTTACCGCACCAGCACGGCGCGTCGAACGCATCCGGCTGCGCTTTGCCGGCGATGGCCGGATGGCGGTGCGTTGCAGGCCGGGAGCTGAGGCCTGGCGGCGCAGATCGGCGCCGGTGCCGGGCCGTGCCCACTGCACGGGCACGGCGCCGCGAACGCATCCGGCTGCGCTTTGCCGGCGATGGCCGGGTGGCGGTGCGTTGCAGGCCGGGAGCTGAGGCCTGGCGGCGCAGATCGGCGCCGGTGCCGGGCCGGGCACGCTGCACGGGCGCGGCGCGGCGAGCGCATCCAGCTGCGCGTGGCGCTGCAGGCCGAGAGCCGAGTCCTGCTGCATGCCGCTGGCCTGGTCTGGCCATGGAGGGCGCAATGCCACGTGGCCGCCGGAACGGCGCGCAGCACGCCTGGTCGATGCAACACGCCATGCGGAGGGCGCCGTAGCGGCAGGCGTGCGGCTGCCAGGATGCGGGCGTGCGCCGGCAGCGGCAGGCGCAGCCACGCCGCCGCCAGCCTGGGCGCAACGTGCGCTACTGTGCGGGCGTTTCCGCCTTGATCCCCATCGCCTCGCGGTAGCGCTGGTACAGCGCCATCACCTTGTCGATGTACTCGCGGGTCTCCGCGTACGGCGGCACCCCGCGGTAGCGCGCCACGGTGCCGATGCCGGCGTTGTACGCGGCCGCGGCCAGCGTGCGGTCGCCCTGGTAGCGGCGCAGCAGCGCCTGCATGTAGCGCGCGCCGCCGGCGATCGACTGGTCGGCGGCGAACGGATCGGCCACGCCGTATTCCTTCGCCACCTCCGGCATCAGCTGCATCACGCCCTGCGCGCCCTTCGGCGAGACCGCGGCGGCGTCGAAACCGCTCTCGGCATGCGCGATCGCGCGCAGCCACGGATCGTCCACGCCAGTGGCGCGCGCCGCGGCGCGGAACTGCTTGGCGTGCACGTTCAACTGCGGCGCGCCGACCTTGCCCAGTCCCGGGTGCGCCGCCTCGCCCGGCGGGGTGACCGCGGTGAAGCGCAGGTACGGGCGCGAGCCGGGCAGGTTGCGCGTGGAATACACCAGGCGCCCGTCCTGCTCGCGCTCGTACAGGGTGCCGCTGAACACGCCCATGCTGCCCCACAGGTTGGGCGTGGCGATCGCGGCATCGTCCAGCTCCTTCGGCGTGCAGCGCGAGCCCGGCTCCGGCGCGGTCGCCAGGCTGACCGTGCCGTCGCGCACGCAGCGGTACACCGTGCGCGCCTGCGCATCGGCGACGGCGCAGCAGCACAGCAGCAGGCTCAGCAGCGTTCGGGAACAGAACATGGGACGGCAGACGCAACCGGCGAAGGCGGGCGCGCATCATCGCGCACCGCGCGTCGGCGCGGGTGAGGACCGGCCAGCCCACCCGTTTTGACGCGCGCCGTTGCAGGAGCGGCTTCAGCCGCGACAGAAACTCCGGGCCGCCTGTCGCGGCAGACAGTTAGAGGCCACCCGGAGCCGCTCTACAAACGCCGACTCCGGCCGCCTGTCGCGGCTGAAGCCGCTCCTGCAACGGCAAGCGGCCGCGAAAACGCCACCGTTACGGCGCGCAGGCCGCCAGTTTCTGGTCCGCGTACCACAGCGCGCGCCGCGCCAGGTCGTAGGCGCTGTCGGCCTCGCGCGGCAGCAGTTGCTGCGCCAGGATCGGGTCGGCGCCCTTGGCCATGGCGTTTTCCACGCGTTGCAGTTCGTCCAGGTTGTCCAGCGCCGGCCGCAGCAGGCGGCTGCGCTGCGCCGCCGGGCAGGCCGCACGGCGCTGCTCCAGTTCGCCGATCGCCTTGCGGATGCGGCGGCTGGCCTCGCCGTCCAGCCCGGGCGCCTTCTCGAACGCGATCGGCGCGGCCTTGTAGGCGTCGCCGGTGGCCTCGCTGCCCAGATCGCCGGGGCGCTCGTGCAAGCCCGGGTTGAAGCGCACGTCCGGCGGCGGCCGCGCCACCGCCGGCTGGTGGGTGCTCTTGGGCAGCAGCTTCTTCATCGCATCGCCGATGCCCTGCACCGCCACGTCACCCAGGGTGCCGTCGGTGGCCCAGTCCTTCTCGAAGCGGGTGGAGCGGTAGTCGATCGGGTTCGGACGCTCGAACAGGCGCTTGGCCTTGGCCAGGTCGCGCGGATTGGTGGTACCGGGCGGGGTGCCCTGCGCCTCGGCGAACGGGTCCACCGCCACGCCGTCCGGCAGCCGCGCGCTGCCGTCGCGGGTGTACAGCGTGGCGCTCATCGGCGCGGCCGGCGCGGCCACGGCAGCGGCGCTGCGGGTCGGCGGCGGCAGCGGCGAGGGCGCTGCATGCGCGGCGGCCGGCGCGCGTTGCGACGACGCATGCGGCGCGGCCTGCGCCGCGGGCGCCCGTTGCGGTGGCGCTGCGACGGCCGCTGCCGGGCGCGGCACGAACACCAGCCGCATCGCATCGTGGACGCGCGCCGGCGGCGGCGCCGGCGCGATCAGCAGCAAGCGGCCCAGCAGCAGCAGGATCAGCAAGGTGGTGGCCGCCGCGCCCAGGCGCAGCAGCCGGTCTTCCGCAGGCGCAGACGTCACGACGATCGGGATTCCATAGCGAGGTATGCGTCCACCGGAGGATTGTCCCCGGACTCCGCTATGGTGCCGTGAGTTCCCATGCCGCAACGTGTCAGCCGGCGTCCAGCGCCGCCATCTCCCGCCACGCGCCGCCGGACTGCCGGTGCAAACCCCCGCCACGCTTGGCGCTGCGCCTTCGGCGAGGAAACCGGCTAAGGTGGCGCGCGCCGACACGGCGACAGCCGGCGTACAGCCAGCGCGCCCTGGCGCCACCGATGCCACCCCTGTTCTGGAGAACGCAATGATCCGATGGCTGGGCGCCTGCCTGCTGAGCGCCGCCGCGGCGCTGCCGGCCAGCGCCGCGACCTCGCACCTGGACGCCATCGCCCAGCGCGGCACGCTGCGCGTGTGCACCACCGGCGACTACCTGCCGTACAGCCTGCTGCGCGCGGACGGCGGCTACGAGGGCATCGACATCGCCCTGGCGCAATCGCTCGCGGCCAGCCTGCAGGTGCCGGTGCATTGGGTGCCGACGCGTTGGGCGACGCTGCTGCCGGACCTGCTCGCCGATCGCTGCGACATCGCCGTCGGCGGCATCTCGGTGTCGCTGCCGCGGCAGCGCCAGGCCTGGTTCAGCGCGGTGCTCGACGTGGACGGCAAGATCCCGCTGGTGCGCTGCGCCGACCAGGCGCGCTATCGCGACATCGCCCAGATCAACCGCGCCAGGGTGCGGGTGATCGAACCGCGCGGCGGCACCAACGAAGCCTTCGCCCGCCGCGAGCTGCCGCAGGCGCGGCTCACCCTGTTCGACGACAACACCGCGATCTTCCGCGAACTGGCCGAAGGCCGCGCCGACGTGATGATCACCGACGCCTCCGAAGCGCGCTTCCAGCAGCGCCGCGTTCCCGGCCTGTGCGCGGTGAACCCGCAGCAGCCGCTGCAGTACAGCGAAAAGGCCTTCCTGCTGCCGCGCGACGACATGGCCTGGAAGGCCTACGTGGACCAGTGGCTGCACCTGAGCAAGGCCAGCGGCGAGTACCGCAAGGCGCAGGCGCCGTGGTTGGGAGAGGCAGCCGACTAACGTTGTGGGGGCGACGCTGGGTGGCCTGGGGCCACCAGTCGCGACGGGCGTTACCGGCAAGGCCCGTCGCGACTGAAGTCGCTCCCACAAGGGTTTCGCACCTGTGTTTCGCACCTGCAGGAGCATCCGCTCCGCCGTCTCTCCAGCCGACTCGGCTGGCGCATTCCACACTCCAGGCGCTGTCGCCCGCTACTCCAGCGTCACCCGCAGGTCGCGATTGGCCGTGGCCTGGTTGCCGCTGTAGTCGCGCGCGCTGATGCGGATCAGGTAGTCGCCGGCGGGCAGCGCGTCCGGCTGCCACAGGCCTTCGGCGATGCGGCCGTCGCGCACCGTGTTGGTCACCACGTAACGGAAGCGCGTGCGTGCGCTGCCGTGCACGGTGATGCCGCTGTCGGCGGCGTAGGCCAGCTTCACCGCATCCGGGTCGGCCGGCATGCGGTCGAATTCGATGCTGGGCTGCGCCGGCGCGGCACCGGGCAGCGGCCGGCCTTGCGCATCGAGCACCTCGTAGCCCAGCGCATACAGCCCCAGCCGCCGCCGCGGCAGGTTGCGGTCCACCTGGTCCCAGGCCTCCACCACGATCCGCACGCCGCCGCTGCCGCGCGCCAGCCGCACGCGTCCCTGCGTCGCCGGCAAGGCCTGGCCGTTTGCGTCGGACAGCTCGATGCGCTGGATCTGCGGCGGCACGTGATCGGCGTAGTCGCGGAAGCCCAGCGTCACCGCGTTGCGTTCGTAGCCGCTGGCACCCACGCTCAGGTGTACATGCGCCATCGCGTTGATCGTGCCCAGCGCCTCGCCGGCGGCGAAGCGGGTGCCGCGCAGCACGCGCACCCGCTCCGGCGCGCCGCTGTCGTCGGCGAGCAGATGGAAGCGCTGCGGATCCAGCACCGCGCCCTGCGCGGTGCGGCCCACGCGCATGTGGATGTAGCCGAGCTGGTCCAGCGCCATGCCTTCGCCGAGCGTGCCCAGCGCCCAGGTCGCGCTGGGGCTGGCGACCTTGGCATCGGCGATGGCGTAGACGGTCTGGCCGACGTCGCCGCGGATATCCAGGCCCGCATGCAGATGGTCGCGGCTCTCGCCCTGGTAGTTGCCGCGCACTTCGCCGAGCGTACCGACCACCTCGTGCCAGCCGTCCTGCGGGCGCAGCGGCCAGCGGCCGCCGGTGACCGGCAGCGGCTGTGCGGCGGCCGGGCCGATCGCCACCGGCGTGGCGGCGGCCGCGGCCTGCGGCGTGGTCGGCAGCAGCCGGTGCACGCGCGCACTGCCCGCATCGGTGACGTAGACCACGCCGTCCGCGGCCACGGTCACGCCGGCCGGGCGCGCCAGGCGGGTCTCGCTGCGCTCGCCGGACAGCACCAGCACGTGCCCGGTCGAGGTGACCTGCCACACGCGGCCGTCGTCGCTGCCGACGTAGCCGTGGCCGTCGAAGGTCAGGCCCAGGCTCAGCGGCCGCCACAGCGGCGACGCCTCGCTGGCGCCGGCCAGGGTCAGCACCCGCCCGTCCGGCAGCAGCTGGCGGATCGCGTCGTTGCGCAGGTCGGCGATCCACAGCACGCCGGCGCGATCCACCTTCAGGTCGGTCGGCGTATCGAAGCGCGCGGCGGCGCCCACACCATCGGCATAGCCGGGGCGCTCGCCGCCGGCGAGCGTGCGCACCTGGCCGTCGCGCTCGATCACGCGGATGCGGTCGTTGTAGGTATCGGCGACGTAGACGCGGCCCTGCGCATCCACCGCCACGCCCATCGGGCCGTTGAAGCGCGCCTGCGCGGCCGGGCCGTCGCGGAAGCCGGCCGTGCCGTCGCCGGCCAGCGTGGTCACCACGCCCTGCGCGCTGAGCGTGCGAATCGCATGGTTGCCGGTGTCGGCGATGTACAGCGTGCCCGCCGCATCCACGGCGATGCCCGATGGCGTGGCGAAGCGCGCCGCGCTGGCGATGCCGTCGGCGAAGCCTTCGGCGCCGCCGGCCACGGTGGAGACCGTGCCGTCGCGGCCGATGCGGCGGATGCGGTTGTTGTCGCTGGCGTCGGCCACGTACAGCACGCCATGCGCATCGACCACGATGCCGTAGGGATCGGCGAACCGCGCGCGTCCCGCGGCGCCATCGGCCAGCCCGCGCACCCCGTCGCCGGCCACCCACTGCAGCTGCGCCAGCCAACCCAGCGGCGTCGGCGCCGGCGCACTGGAGGCCGGCGCGGCGGTGTGCGGACGCGCGCTACGCCACCACGCGAACGAGGCGAGCGACAGCAACGCCAGCAACAGCAGCCACACCCCGGTCCTTCTCATGCCCTGCCCGCGCGACGAATGGTCAGGCACCTTAGACAAAGCGCGCGGCGCGGGGAAGCCCGCGCATGCGTGCTGGACGGCACGCTAAGCGTCCGCGCCTGCGAAGTCGATGAACGCCACCGGCACCTGCGCGGTCAGCCAGACGCCGTTGTCGGCGCGATGGAACGCATGGCCGGCCTCGGCCATGGCCTGCGTGCGCACCGTCAGCACGACCGCCTGCCCATAGCGCTGCCCGACCTGCAACGCGGTGCCGGGCGAAGCGGTCAGGTGCACGTGCTGGCGTTGGCCCGGCCGCAGTCCCTCGCGGCGGATCGCCTCCAGGAAGCGGGTCGCCGTGCCGTGGTACAGCTGCGGCGGCGGCAGCGCGGATGCCAGGCCCAGGTCCACGGACAGCGAATGTCCCTGGTTGGCGCGGATGCGCAGGCCATCGGCGCTGAGCGCGAAGCGCTGCTTGTCGCTGTGCGCCACCACCCGCTGCAGTTGCGCGCGGGTCAGCGGATGCGTGGGCTGGGCCAACCGCAACAGCGTCTCGATCGATGCCCAGCCCTGCGCGTCGAGCTGCAGCCCGATCGCCTGCGGCTGGTGCCGCAGCACCCAGCTCAGGAACTTGCTCGCGGTCTCGTCGGAACACTCCATCGTGGCGGCCTGCGCATGGCGTCGGGCACGGCACGATAGGCCACGCCGGCGCGATCAGCCACCCAGGCCGAGCTGTTCGGCCAGGTCGGTGCGCGGCGAGCGGCCGTACAGGCGGCTGTATTCGCGGCTGAACTGCGACGGGCTCTGGTAGCCGACGCGGTAGCCGGCCGAGCCCACGTCCATCCGCTCCACCACCATCAGCCGCCGCGCCTCGCGCAGGCGCAGCTGCTTCTGGTATTGCAGCGGGGTCATCGAGGTCACCGCGTTGAAATGGTGGTGCAGCGACGACGCGCTCATGTTCACCTGCCGCGCCAGGTCCTCGATCCGCACCGGCTCGGCGTAGTGCTGGCGCAGCCACGCGATCGCCTTGGCGATGCGGTTGCTGGGGCTGTCCTCCTGCGCGATGCGCAGCAGGTTCGGCCCGCACGGGCCGGTCAGCAGGCGATACAGGATCTCCTGCTCGATCAACGGCGCCATCGCGGCGATGTCTTCCGGCCGTTCGAGCAGCCGGAGCATGCGCAGCGTGGCGTCCAGCAGCGCCGGGCAGGCGGTGTTGACCGACACGCCGCGCACGCAATCGGCGCTGGCCTGCGCCGGCAGCGGGATGCGCTCGAGCAGGTCGCGCAACCGGTCCGGGCGGATCGCCATGCCCACGCCCAGCAAGGGCTGCTCCGGGCTGGCCTGGGTGATCCGCGACACCACCGGCAGGTCCAGCGCCACCAGCAGGTAGTTGCCGACGCCGTAGCGGTATTCCTCCGTGCCCAGGGTCAAGCATTTCTCGCCCTGCACCACCAGGGCGAAACACGGCCACTGCGCGGTATGCGTCTTCGGCGACGGCGCGGTGCGGTGCGAACAGAACAGGCCGTCGATGGCGGTGTCGCCATCGCCGTCGGGCGCGGCCAATCGGGCAACCAGTGCGGCCATTTCTTGATAGCGGTCGGCAAGCGCGGTCATCGGCGTCGGGCGCAGTGGCGGGCAATCCAGGGACGTACAGCTTGCCTGATGCTGCGACGGCGCGGTCGCCGCCACGGCACGGTTTGCAGGATCGGACAAGAATTCCGCGGGATCGCGATAACGCGCCGCCGCCCCGCGCTCGCATCCTGTGCAGGCCGGATCCCCCGCCGCGTCTACCGGAGTGCTCCCATGCCCATCCTGCGTCCCTCCTCCCCTTCCCTTGCGCCGAGCGCCGCCGCCGCGCCCTGCCGCGCCCTTTCCCACCACTGCGCCGCGCCGCGCAAAGCGCAGGGCTGAGCCGATGCAAGCGCATACCGAAGCCCTGGAAATCACCACCTTCCGCCTGCAGGACTGCACCTGGCGCACCTTCCTGCGCGCCAACGCCGAGGTCGATGCCTGGCTGCAGCGCCAGCCCGGTTTCCGCTCGCGGCGCATCGCCCGGCGCCGCGACGGCACCGTGGTCGACATGCTGCTGTGGGACAGCGTGGCGCACGGCACCGCCTCGGCCCGGCGGCTGATGCGCGAGCTGCGCGGCGCCGCGATCCACGCGCTGATCGATCCGGACACGGTGTCCTGGGACATCGCGCCGGTGCAGCACGTCAGCGGCGAAGAGCGCGACGACAGCGAGACGGAAACCGAAGCCGACAGCCTCGCCGCCTAGGCACGGCGGCGCCGACGGCCGCCGCCGCGCTCACACCCAGCCGCGGCGGCGGAACCAGGCCAGCGGCAGCACCACGCTCAGCGCGATCACGCCCAGCGCCCAGTAGTAGGCGTCGTGCCATTTGAGCTCGGGCATGTGCGCGAAGTTCATGCCCCAGATGCCGACCAGCACGGTCGGCGGGATGCCCACCACCGACGCCACCGCCATCACCTTCATCACGTTGTTCTGGTCCATGTTGATCATGCCCAGCACGCTGTCGAGCAGGAACTCGACGCGGTCGTCCAGGTGCTGCTCGAATTCGCCCAGGGTGACCAGGTCCTTGTGCAGCAGGCCGATGCGTTTGGCCGCCCCCTCGCCGAACCAGTCCGGCGCGGCGCCGTCCAGGTAGGTGGCCAGGCGCAGCAGGCCCTGGCCGGCGTTGTGCATGCCGCCCAGGCGCCGGCCCATGCCGCCGACCGCATGCAGCATCCGCTCCAGGTCGCGCGACTTGTGCGGTTCGTCGAAGGCCACGCGGGTGGTCTCGGTGATCTCCGCCTCCAGCGCTTCCAGCCGGTCCGCCAGGCGCCCGACCATCTGGTCGAGCAGGCGCAGCAACAGATCGTCGCTGCTGCGGCACGGCGTCTTCTCCAGTTGCGCGGCCACCGCCTCCAGCGAGCCCATGCGCTGCTCGCGCTGGGTCACCAGCATCCGCGGCGACAGCGCGAAACCCAGCGGCGCGGTCGGGCCGTCGTCGTCCTGGAAGCGCGGCACGTTGAGGAACAGCACGTCGCCCTCGATGCGCACCCGGCTGCTGAACTCGATCTCGCCGATCGCCGCGTGCGTGGGCAAGGCGAACCCCACGTTGCGTTCGGCCTCGGCCAGGTCCTCGCGGCTGGGCTGGCACAGGTCCACCCAACAGAACGGCTGGGCGGACGTTCCGGCGATGCGGTGGATCGTGATCATCGGGATCGGCTTCGTGGCGGGAGGGCGCGAGCATCCTCCGCCGCGGCTGAAGCACGCGTCAACGGCGCAGGCGAGCGCCGCGGCAGCCAACGCCACGACACTGCGCCGACCAGCGCCGTCGCCGCGCGACGCCGGCCCACGCCGCGCTGGCGGACATCAGGCGCGCACGCCACCGCGGCGCTTCAACGCATAGCCGATGCCCAGGATCAGGAACCAGACCGGGCTGGCCAGCAACGCCTGCCGGGTGTCGGCCTGCAGGGTCAGCAGCGCCAGCACGAAGGCGAAGAACGCCAGGCACACGTAGCACATGAGCACGCCGCCTGGCATCTTGAACGCCGAGGCCGCGTGCAGCTGCGGGCGCTTGCGCCGGTAGGCGATGTACGCGCACAGGATCAGCGACCAGACGAACATGAACAGCACCGCGGCCAGCGTGGTGACCAGGGTGAAGGCGGTGACCAGGTTCGGGATCAGGTACACCAGCAGCGTGCCGCCGAGCAGGCAGGCGCAGGAGAACAGCAGGCCGCGCGCCGGCACCGCCGCGCGCGACAGCCGGGCGAAGCCGCGCGGCGCGTGCCGCTCTTCGGCCAGGCCGTACAGCATGCGGCTGGTGGAGAAGATGCCGCTGTTGGCCGACGAAGTCGCCGAGGTCAGCACCACGAAATTGATCAGGCTGGCCGCGGCCGGCACCCCGGCCAGCACGAACAGCTCCACGAACGGGCTCTTGCCCGGCACCACCTCGCGCCACGGCGTCACCGCCATGATCGCCACCAGCGCCAGCACGTAGAACACCAGGATCCGCACCGGGATCGAGTTGATCGCCTTGGGCAGGTTGCGGCGCGGGTCGGCGGTCTCGGCGGCGGTGGTGCCGACCAGTTCGATGCCGACGAAGGCGAACACCGCGATCTGGAAGCCGGCGAAGAAACCGCCGATGCCCATCGGGAACATGCCGCCGTCGTTCCACAGGTTGGCCAGCGAGGCCACATGCCCCGACGGCGACTGGAAGCCCCAGGCCACCAGCCCGGCGCCGGTGAGGATCAGCGCGCAGATGGCCACGATCTTGATCAGCGCGAACCAGAATTCCATTTCGCCGAACAGCTTCACCGTCACCAGGTTCAGGCTCAGCAGCAACAGCACGCACAGCATCGCCGGGATCCACGGCGCCAGGCCGGGGAACCAGAACTGCGCATAGGCGGCGATCGCGATCACGTCGGCGATGGCGGTGATGATCCAGCAGAACCAGTAGGTCCAGCCGCAGAAGAACCCGGCCCAGGGCCCGAGCAGGTCGGTGGAGAAGTCGATGAACGACTTGTACTCCAGGTTCGACAGCAGCAGTTCGCCCATCGCGCGCATCACGAAGAACAGCATCACACCGATGATCAGGTACACGAACAGGATCGACGGTCCGGCCAGGCTGATGGTCTTGCCCGAGCCCATGAACAGGCCGGTGCCGATGGCGCCGCCGATCGCGATCAGCTGCAGGTGGCGGTTGGACAGGCTGCGCTTGAGGTGGTCGGGCTGGGCGGACGGTTCGGACATGGGCGCGGCCATCGGCGGGGGAGAATCCGACAACATAGTTGACCCGGCCGACGTCCGCCAGTAGCGGCGCGGTGACTGGCTGCGCACAGCGGCAACCGCGGCGGGACGCGGCCATGCCGCGCGCAACGCCCCGCCGCGGCAGCCCCGATCAGGCCGGCGTGGCGCCCTGGCCCAGCGCCACGAAACTGAAGTCGCGATCGGATTGCGCACCGTTGCCGTCGCCGGTCTTGATCAGCACCTGCCGCGCGTCGATGCGGATGATGACCGCGTTGTCGCGGGTGTCGCCGTCGCCGCCGTAGATCTGGGTGATGGCGGCGCCACCCAGGGTCTCGAACGCCGGCTGGAACGACAGCAGATAGTGTCCGGTGCCGGTCCGCGCCACCGAGAAGCCGCTGCCGTTGCGGATCTGGCCATTGCCGGCCACCACGCCGGCCACCACGCGGCCCGACGGCCCCTGGCCGAAGCCGATCGCCTCGCCCGCCAATTCGTTGATCATGAAGAATCTCCAGGTTCGATGGAAGAAAGGAACCGGCGCCGTGCGCCATGCCGTGCCTCGTCCGTGAGAGGCCAGCATCGGCACGGCGCGGATGGCACGCCATCGGAGATTTGCTGATCGCGCGCGGCCTGCGCACTGAGGCGCACGGCGGACAGCCGCAGCGGAGCGAACGCCAGCGCAGGCCGCGCTTGGCGCCGGCGGCTCACACGATCTTGGTGCGCCGCCACCACTGCGTGACTTTTTCCTCGCGCACCAGGGTGAACAGCCCGGCGCCCAGGATCAAGGCGATGCCCACCGCCATCGGCCAGTCCAGATGGTCGTGGAACAGCCAGTAGCCGAAGCCGATCGCCCACAGCATCTGGCTGTACTGGGTCGGCGCCACCGCGCTGACCGGCGCCAGCCGCGACGCGTACATCAGGAAGATCGCCGCCAGCCCGGCGAGCAGCCCATAGCCGGCCAGCAGCACCCATTGCTGCCAGGTCGGCCACACGAAGGTCGGCAGCATCAGCAACGCGCCCATCAGCAGCGGGCCGAGCACGCCGGCGCCGTACAGGGTCAGGCGCTTCTCGCCCGGCCCGGCCATGCGCAGGCTGATCACCGACACCGCCCCGACCAGGCCGCAGACGATGGCCGCCACATGGCCCTCGCCCAGGTGGCGGAAGCCCGGGCGCAACACGATCAGCACGCCGAGGAAGCCGACGATCACCGCCAGCCAGCGCCGCCAGCGCACCTCCTCCTTGAGCAGCAGCACCGACAGCACGGTGACGAAGATCGGCATCAGGAAGATCAGCGCGAACGCCTCGGCCATCGGCAACAGGGTGAAGGCGGTGACCGCGGAAAGATTGCCGACCGCCCCGGTGAACGCGCGCAGCAGCCAGATGCTGGGGCGCTGCGCCACCACCACCTCGCGCCAGCGGTCGCCGCGCTTCTTCAGGAACGGCAGCGCGGCGAGCATCAGCAAGGCGCCGAAGAACACCACCTCGTAGGCCGGCAGCGTGCCCTCCAGGCCCTTCACGAACGCATCGCTGATCGAATAGGCGGCATAGCAGGCGAAACCGAGCAGCACACCTTTGAGCATCGCGGATCCTGGCCACCGGCGCGGCGAGGCGTCGGCCATTGGAGGGGGGAGGAGCGCATCATGATGCGTCGCCGCCGCCACCGCCACCATCGCCGCGCGCGCCGGCGCGGGCCTGCGGCAGCGCACGACTTCGCCGCGAGGCTCGGATACGATGCCCTCCCCGCTCCGACGACCTGGCCTTGCGCAATGCGCGCTGGCACATCGCCTCTCCCGACATGACACCTTATTCCGGCCCCCTGCTGACCCGCCCGCTCGCCGACGCGCTGCTTGCCGCCCATGCCGGCGGCGCCGCCACCTGGTCCGGATCGCTGGATCTGCAGCGCAGCGAGGGGCAGGCGCTGCTCGCCGCGGACCGCTGGCAATGGCGCGGGCAGGCGTATCCGTATCCGTCCAGGCTCAAGGACCGCACGATCTACTGGTGGGACGGCGAGGAGTTCGCGCCGGTGTCGCGCTTCGGCGGCGCGCTGATCAAGCTGGTGCCGACCGAATGGGGCGCGCCGACCTTCGAGATCGACGGCATCAAGATGCTGCCCAGCGCGCAGCTGTCGCCGTTCGAGGATGCGCGGCGCAAGGTGGCGCTGATCGAACCGCGCGGCAAGCGGGTGCTCGACACCTGCGGCGGGCTGGGCTATTTCGCCGCCTGCGCGCTGGAGGCCGGCGTGGCGCAGCTGCATTCGTTCGAGAAGAACGCCGACGTGCTGTGGCTGCGCACGCTCAACCCGTGGTCGCCGGATCCGGCCGCCAGCGACGGACGCCTGCAGCTGGCGCATGCCGACGTCGCCCAGGCCATCGCCGCCATCGCCAGCGATTCGGTGGATGCGTTGCTGCACGACCCGCCGCGCTTCGGCATCGCCGGCGAACTGTATTCGCAGGTGTTCTACGACCAGCTGGCGCGGGTCCTGCGCCGCGGCGGGCGCCTGTTCCATTACACCGGCAGCCCGAACAAGTTGACCAGCGGCCGCGACGTGCCGCGCGAGGTGGCCAAGCGCCTGGAGAAGGCCGGCTTCCGCGCGGACCTGGCGCTGGACGGGGTGTTGGCGACGCGCCGCTAGTCCATCTCGATTCGGTTGCAGGTCCTTGCAGGAGCGGCGCCGGGTCGCCTCTGACCATCGGTGCGGCACGCGCAACGGTCGGTCTGACGACATCGAAAAAAGCGTCGTGGCTGAAGCCCCTCCCAAGGTGCATGCAATCCCCCCTTCCCGACCTGCTGCACGCCCATGCAGGAGCGGCTTCAGCCGCGACAGACCGCCCATCGCGACCGATGAACCGAAGCCATCCGCAGTCGCGTCCGCACTACGCTGGGAAAAAGCCGCAACGCGCGCCCTACACCGAAGCGGCAATATGCTCGCGCAACCAGCGATGCGCCGGATCGCGGTGCACGCGCTCGTGCCAGAGCATGACCATCTCGTAACCCGCCACCGCCAGCGGCGGCGCGCAGACCCGCAAGCCCGGGTGCTGGCGCACCAACCGTTCCGGCAGCATCGCCACCAGATCGGTGCGCACCAGCGCGTCGATGACGAACAGGAAATGCGGCACCGACAGCACCACCCGGCGCTGCAGCCCGCGCTCGCGCAAGGCCTGGTCGGTGGCGCCGCTGAAACCGCCGCCGTCCGGCGACACGATCACGTGCTCGAGCTTGCAGAACTGCGCCAGCGTCGGCCGCCGCTGCAGGCGCGGATGTCCGGCGCGGCCGGCCAGCACGTAGCGTTCGGCGAACAGGGTGCGTTGGCGCAGGTTGGGCGGCGCGCCGTCGCGGGTGTGCAGGGCCAGGTCGATCTCGCCCTGCTCGGCCTGGCGCGCGATCTGCGGCGGCGACATCCCCAGCACCGCCAGCCGCGTGCCTGGCGCCGCGCGGCGCAGCGCCGCCAGCGCCGGCAACAGGATGGTCGATTCGCCGTAGTCGGTCGCGGCCACGCGCCAGCTGTGACCGGCCTGCGCGGGATCGAACGGCGCATCCGCGGCCACCGCGCGCTGCAGCGCCTCCAGCGCCTGCCGCAGCGGCGCGCGCAAGGCCTCGGCACGCGCGGTCGGACGCATGCCGCGCGGCCCGGGCAGCAGCAGCGGGTCGTCCAGCGCCTCGCGCAGCTTGGCCAGGTGCACGCTGACCGAGGGCTGCGACAGATGCAGGCGCTCGGCGGCGCGGGTCACGTTGTGCTCGGCGAGCAGCGCGTCCAGGGTCAGCAGCAGGTTCAGGTCCAGGCGTCCGAAATTAAGCATGACAATAGCTGGAATTCCCGTAATTCATTTCCACTATAGCGAGCCGTGGCCTACCTTGCCCATCTCCTCCTTCCCCGAGCCCGCCCATGAACGTCCTGCTGGTCCATGCCCATCCCGAACCGATGTCGCTCAACGGCGCACTCAAGGAGTTCGCCGTGCAGCGCCTGCAGGGCGCCGGGCACCAGGTGCAGGTGTCGGACCTGTATGCGATGCAATGGAAACCGGCGCTCGATGCGCAGGACAGCCTGGACGGCGCCGCCGGCGATCGCTTCGATCCGTCGCTGGACTCCAAGCGCGCCTTCGCCAGCGGCCGCCAGAGCGCGGACATCGCCGCCGAGCAGGACAAGCTGCGCTGGGCCGACGCGGTGCTGCTGCAGTTCCCGCTGTGGTGGTTCTCGCTGCCCGCGATCCTGAAAGGCTGGGTGGACCGCGTCTATGCCTACGGCTTCGCCTACGGCGTCGGCGAACATTCCGATGCGCGCTGGGGCGACCGCTACGGCGAGGGCAGCATGGCCGGCAAGCGCGCGATGCTGATCGTCACCACCGGCGGCTGGGAGTCGCATTACGCGCCGCGCGGCATCAACGGCCCGATCGACGACATGCTGTTCCCGATCCAGCACGGCATCCTGCACTACCCTGGCTTCGACGTGCTGCCGCCGTTCGTGGTCTATCGCAGCAGCCGCATGGACGCAGCGCGGTTCGCGCAGACCCGCGATGCGCTCGGCCAGCGCCTGGACACCCTGTGGAGCGCGGCGCCGATCGCGTTCCGCAAGCAGAACGGCGGCGACTACGCGATCCCGGACTTGACGCTGCGGCCGGACATCGCACCGGACCGGAGCGGATTCGCGGCGCATGTGCGGGTGCCCGGCGAGGACGCAACGCCGCGCTAGCCACAGCCGATTCCGAAGCGCCTGTAGGATGGCGCCTGCGACGAAGAAGTCGCGCCTGCCATCGGAACCATGCAGCACGCGACCCGCTCGACGCTCGCCCGCCTCCTCGCGCTGTGCGCCACCGCGCTGCTGGGCGCATGTGCCACGCAGGCGCCGCGCGCGCCGGAACGTACCCCGACCGAGATCAAGGCCGACATCGCGCGGCGCATCCCGGCGACGATCCCCGACCGCAGCGGCTGGGCCAACGACGTCTATGTCGCCCTGTCCTCGCAGGACGTGGCCAGCAGCCCCGACAACATCTGCGCGGTGCTGGCGGTGATCGAACAGGAGTCCACCTACCAGGCCAATCCGCCGGTGCCCGGCCTGGGCAGGATTTCGCGCGCCGAACTCGGCCGCCGCGCGGCCGCGCTGCATGTTCCGGCGTTCATGCTCGACGCGGCGCTGGCATTGGATTCGCCGAACGGCCGCAGCTACGGCGAGCGCATCGCCAGCGCGCGCACCGAGCAGGAACTGAGCGGCATCTTCGAGGACTTCGCCGGCAGCGTGCCGCTGGGCCAGCGCCTGTTCGGCGGGCTGAACCCGGTGCATACCGGCGGGCCGATGCAGGTGAGCATCGCCTTCGCCGAAGCGCATACCGATGGGTATCCGTATCCGCTGCAGGACACGGTGCGCCACGAGGTGTTCAGCCGCCGCGGCGGCGTGTGGTTCGGCACCCGCCACCTGCTCGGCTACCCGAGCGACTACGACGCCCTGCTGTACCGCTTCGCCGACTTCAACGCCGGCTGGTACGCCAGCCGCAACGCGGCGTTCCAGGCCGCACTGGCGAAGGCCAGCGGCACCACCCTGGCGCTGGACGGCGACCTGCTGATCCCCGGCAGCGACATCGACCGACCCGGCGCCACCGAGCGCGCCGCGCGCAGCCTGGGCACGCGCCTGGCGCTGGACGACAAGGAGATCCGCCGCGCCCTGCAGCGCGGCAACGCCGCCGACTTCGGCGACACCGCGCTCTACCGCAAGGTCTTCGCGCTGGCCGAGCGCAGCGCCGGCAAGCCGCTGCCGCGCGCGATCCTGCCCGGCATCACCCTGGAAAGCCCGAAGATCACCCGCACCCTCACCACCGCCTGGTTCGCGCAGCGCGTCGCCGAGCGCTGGCGCCGTTGCATGGGCAGGTGACGCAGCAGACAGGTCGAACGGCCGGCGCGCTACTTCGGCTTGTCCAGCACCAGGAACACCCACGCGATGGCCGCGGCCAGCAGCAGCAACAGGACGGTGAACGCCCCGTCCCATGCCATCCAGAACCAGTAGCGCCTGGGATCGACCTCCAGCAGATACACCTGCGGCGAACCGACACGGGACCCGCTCGTGTACACGCCGCTCAGCAACGCCTTCGCCAGCAGGTAGAGCTTCAACAACGCGCTCGCCGCCGCCAGCGCGACCACCAGCAGCGACACCGGCCAGCGCAAGCGGCCGGCCAGCCGGCGGCCGAACCCGGGTGGGGATTCGCGTGTGTGTTGCCGTCGCCGCCGCTTGCCCATCGCCATCCATCGCCTGCGCTACCGCCTGCATTCTAGAGCTGCGGCGGAACGTGGCGAGCGCGCGGCAACGGTGCCGGCGCTATACTTGCGGCGCATCGGCTCGGACTGCCGCCATTGCACACATCAAGGATGATCGCGCCGGCCTCGCCCCGGCATGCCGCATGCGTCGATTCCCTTGTCCTTTCGCTACCGCGCCGGTCGCCCGGCCGGTACTTCGTTCGCACCAAGGAAATCCACTTGAAGAATCTCGTCACCCTCGTCCTGCTGGCACTGTGCGCGACCGCGCTGTCCGCCTGCGATCCCACCACCGGCAAAAAGAACATGTCGCCGGAGGACTACCTGACTTACAACGTCTCGGCCTGGAACGGCATCACCTCGGTGACCGAGCCGTGGATCGGCGGCGAGCGCGGCGAGCGGCTGCTGTCCGATGCGAGCGAGCTGAAGTCGATGCAGCCGCACCGCAACGCGCTGGACAATCCGCGCAAGCAGATCGCCAGCTCCAACAGGGGCTACGAAGGTTTCGGCATTCCCGAAGACGCGCAGGACATGGACGTCAAGCTGAAGTCCTACTACAAGAATACCGACACGGTGCTGGCGACGCTGCAGGAGATCGCCGCGCTGCCCGACGGCTACACCGAGGCCCAGGTGCAGCCGCTGCTGGAGCGGCTGAACACCGAATCGGACGCCCTCGACAAGGACGCGACGGCGCTGGACGCCGCGCAGAATGCCTACGCCAAGAAGCACCGCATCCATCTGGTGACCAACGGCTGAGCGGCGGCGGCAATGGACAAGAAAAAAGCGGCCCCTGGGCCGCTTTTTTCTTGCCTCGCGCCGCGCACCAGGATCGGGCGGCTCGCACGTGGCCCGGCTGCGCCTATCGCCGCGCGCGCTGCTGCGGCAGGCCGAGCAGGCCGATGCGGCGGAACCACATCTCCAGCGGCACCGTGACCAGCGGCGGCAGCGCCGCCAACAGGCTCAACAGCCACGCCCACCACGGCCAGCGCAGCCGAACCGCGGCGATCACGCTGGCGACCAGGTAGACCAGGAACGCCACCCCGTGCAGGCGGCCGAACAGCCACACGCCCAGTTCGGTGGTCTGGGTGCCGTACTTGAGCAGCATGCCGAGCAGCAGGCCGGCCCAGGTCAGGCCCTCGAGGAAGGCGGCGGCGGCGAACAGCCGGCCGACAGGCGACATCGGATGGGAAGGCACAGGCAACTCCAGTGGGAAGAAAGACGCCGCGACGCGATGGCGGCGGCGACGCCCGCTGGCGCCGCCATTCTACAGATCCGGCGCCGGCGGTCGGCGCCTGGCCGCGACGAACCGCCGCGCCATGCCTTCAATCGTCGCCGAGCAGCGTCTCCAGCATGCGCTGCGGCTGCTCCAGGAATGCGCGGGTGAGCCGGTAGTGTTCGGTGTCGCGGTACTCCACGCGCTGCAAGCCGTCCTCGCCGATCTGCAGGATGTCGGCATGCGGGTACGCCATCAGGATCGGCGAATGCGTGGCGATCACGAACTGCGAGCGCTGCTGCACCAGTTCGTGCAGGCGCGTCAGCATCGCCATCTGCCGCGACGGCGACAATGCCGCTTCCGGCTCGTCGAGCACGTAGAACCCGTTGCCGCCGAAGCGGTGCAGCATCAGCGCGAAGAACGACTCGCCGTGCGACTGCGCGTGCAGCGACACGCCGCCGTAGCTGTCGATGACGGGAGCGCCGAACGATGGCGTCCCATCCAGGCGCTCGATCTCGCTGGCCACGTTGTAGAAACTCTCCGCACGCAGGAAGAACCCATCGCGCGCGCGGCGGCCGCTGCGGCCCAGGCGCAAGGCCTCGTGCAGGTTCGAGTGCGAGGCCAGCGTGCTGAAGTTGAAATTCCGGGTCCCGCCCTCGGCATTGAAACCCCAGGCCACCGCGATCGCTTCCAGCAGGGTCGACTTGCCGCTGCCGTTCTCGCCGACGATGAAGGTCACCTTGGGATGGAAGCGCAGCACGCCCAGGTTGCGCACCGCCGGCAGCGAATACGGCCAGGCCTGCATCGAGGCCACCCGGTCCTGCTTCAGCGTGACATCCATCAGATAGTGCTCGGCATCGATCGCGCGCACGGGTTCCCTCCCGGCCGGCGGGAGGCCGGCGCCACGGCGCCAAGTCTTGCCGCGCCGCGCGCGATGCGCAAGACACCTGCGCGCGAGTCGTACACGCACACAGCGGCGAACGCGCACCGGGCGGATCGTCGGCGTAACGGCGACCGCCCTGCTCAGCTGCGACTCCGGCCCGCGACCGCGCCGAACCGGGCGTTCGGGCCGCACCGCATCAGCCGCGCACCGTAACCGCGCTCAGCGACGATCGTCCAGCACCGCCACGTCCTCCGGCGCCAGCTGCACCACGTCGCTGGCGGCACCCGCCGCCAGCAGCGAACGCATCGGCGCAGGCAGGCGCACCTGCTGCGGATCGGTGCCGTGGTTGATCAGCACCAGCACGCGGCGGCGGCCGTCGCTGCGCACACCGACCTCCACGTCCTGCGGCACGTCCGCCAGTGGCGCGCGCACCTGCGCGGCGCTCAACCAATCGCTGGTGAGGCGATCGAGCGTGGCGTCGTCGAGCCAGGCGCCGACATAGCTGATGCGGCCCTTGCCTACACGCCGGGTCAGCACCGCCGGCTCGCCATCCAGCCAGCCATTGGCCTGGCCGTAGCGCAGCGGCACCTCGGTCTGCGCCGTGCGCGCCTGCAGTTGCTCGGCCCAGATCTTCGCGGTTCCGTCGCCGCCGGCGCCGGCGACCGGGATCGGCTTGTCCAGCGCATAGAACTGCTGCACGCGGCCGCCCAGCAGCTCGCCCAGCGGACCGGGCTGGCGCTGCGGCTGCAGGCCGTTGTCGGCGTTCTTCATCGCGCTGCGTGGGCCCAGGACCAGGTGCCCGCCGTGTTCGACATAGGCCTGCAGCCGCTGCGCCTGCGCGTCGCTGAGCACGTTGAGCGACGGCGCCACCACCAGCCTGTAGCCGTCCAGCGGCGCCAGCGCCGAGACCAGGTCGACCACCTGCGCCTGCTGCCGCAGCGGCCGGTAGAACGACTTCATCTGCGCGACCGGATCGAAATCGGCCGAATGCTTCTGGAAACCCAGCGCCCAGCGGCTGTCGAAGTCGTTGATCAGCGCCACCTCCGCGTGCGGCGTGGTGCCGGCCAGCGCCGCGCCGGCCCTGGCGAATTCCGCGCCGACCTGCTGGATCTCCGCATACACCGGCACCGGCTCGCCATCGGCACCGACCAGGGTGCCGTGGTACTCCTCCTGCCCGTTAGGCGCCGCGCGCCATTGCCAGTACGCGACCGCATCGGCACCGTGCGCGACCGCCTGCCACGCCATCGCCCGCACCTGGCCCTTGCGCAGCGCCACGTTGGTCGCGCGCCAGTTGACGAAGCCCGGCTGGGTCTCCATCACCCAGTAGTTGCGCTGCTTGTAGCCACGGGTAAGGTCGTGGCGCGCCGCATTGTCCACCCAGTCGTAGCGCTCGCCGGCGACATAGTCGTCCCAGGCGGCGATGTCGAGAACGGAATGCACCTTGTATGCATCGAAGCCGGCAAACCAGCCCATGGTGTTGGTGGTGATGAACTGGCGCGGGTCGGCGTGCGGGCGGATCGCCTCGATCTGGTTGCGCGAATAGTCCGTCCAGGTGTCGCTGACGAAGCGCTTCCACTCCAGCAGCAGGGCCGGGTTCTGCCCGTCCTCGTGCACCGGGATCTGCGCGAAGTCGTTGTAGGTCTGGCTCCAGTACGCGGTCGCCCAGCGCCGGTTCAGTTCCTCGATGCTGCCGTACTTGCGCTGCAGCCAGGCGTGGAACTGCGCCTTGGCCTCCGGATCGAACGAGGCCTGCGCATATTCGTTGTCCAGCTGCCAGCCGACCACGTGCGGATTGCGGCCGTAGCGCTGCGCCATCTGCTCGGCGATGGCATGGGCGAAACGGCGGTAGCGCGCGCTGGCGAAGGAGAACTGCTGGCGGTTGCCGTGCTCGTCGCGCACGCCGTCCTCGCCGACGCGCAGCGTGTCCGGATACGCCTGGGTCAACCACGCCGGCGGCGCCGCGGTCGGCGTGCCCAGCACCACCACCATGCGGTGCCGTGCCGCCGCGGCGATGGCGCGGTCCATCCACGCGAAGTCGTACTGGCCCTCGCGCGGCTCCATGCGGCTCCAGGCGAACTCGCCGATCCGCACCACCCGCACGTGCGCCGCCTCCATCAGCGCAAGGTCGTGTTCCCACTGCGCCTCCGGCCATTGCTCCGGATACCAGGCCACGCCCAGCAGCAACGGCGCGGCATCGGCATAGCGCGTGGCCTGCGCGCGGGCATCGGGCAATGCCGTCGCCATTGCGAACAGCGTACCGAACAACAGCGCGATCGCGCGCTGCGGGAACCAGGAAGGCGATGGCATAGGCGGACTCTCGATGGAAGGAGCGGCGGCCGGTGACCCCCGTCGCCGCCAGCGGCCATTGTGCACGCATGCGCCGTGCGCGCACTTGCGCAACTTGCCGAACCTGGATGCGCAACTGCGCACAAAACGGGCGATGCCACGGTGACGCGCACAGGATTGCGCAGCGCAGCGCCAGCCGCCGTGCAAAGCGCTGGCACACGCATGCTCGCATGCGATGCCCCATCGATCGGCACGCGCGGCGCTCGACCTGCGCAACGGCGGCGGCATCTTCGATCGGCATGCACGTGTCCTGGGACAAGTCGGCGACTGTCCTGCCCCTTCGCGAATGCAATCCCTGCCTCCCTGCGCGGTGCATCTCAGTTGCCGCAGTTGGCGCATGCACCGATTGTCTATGTCATGGCGACGGCGTAGCGTCGCGCCCTGCCACAAACCCCTGTTGCATTCCCCCGGAGACAACCATGAGAACACCAAGGATCCTGGCGACGCTGCTGGCGATGGCCACGGCCGTCCTGTCCACCGCGCCCGCCTCGGCGCAGAACGTCACCGTCAATCCGAACGAGACCTACCAGACCATCCAGGGATTCGGCGGCATGAGCGGCGCCGGCTGGATCGCCGACCTCACCCCGGCCCAGGTCGATCTGGCCTTCGGCAGCGGCGACGGCCAGATCGGCCTGTCGATCATGCGCATGCGCATCGCCCCCTCCAGCGCCGATTGGAGCGTACAGGTCCCGGCCGCGGTGCGTGCGCGCTCGCATGGTGCGGTGTTGCTGGCCACACCGTGGTCGCCGCCGGCGTACATGAAATCGAACAATAACCTCAACAACGGCGGCAAGCTGCTGTCGCAGTATTACGGCGCCTACGCCAAGCACCTGCTGGACTTCTCCAACTACATGTCCGGCCAGGGCGCGCCGCTGTATGCGCTGTCCGTGCAGAACGAACCGGACTGGCACCCGGATTACGAGTCGGCGGAATGGAACGCCAGCGACTTCACCAATTTCCTCAGCGCCCAGGGCGCCGGCTTCGGCAGCCTGAAGGTGCTCGCTGCCGAATCGTTGAACTTCAATCCCAACCTGACCGACGCCTTGCTCAACAGCAGCGCCAGCCAGCACGTGGACATCATCGGCGGGCACCTGTACGGGGTGCAGCCGAAGGACTATCCGCTGGCGCGCAGCAAGGGCAAGCCGCTGTGGATGACCGAGCACTACACCGATAACACCGACGGCAACGCCTGGCCGTCCGCGCTGGGCGTGGCCAGCGAGCTGCACAAGAGCATGGCCGCCAACTACAGCGCCTACATCTGGTGGTACATCCGCCGCAGCTACGGCCTGATCACCGAAGGCGGCGCGGTCAGCAAGCGCGGCTACGCGATGGCGCAGTACGCGCGCTTCGTGCGCCCCGGCGCCAAGCGGATCGGCGCGACTGCCGCGCCGTACAGCGATGTCGCCGTCACCGCCTACAAGCGCGCCGACAACAAGATCGTGCTGGTCGCGGTCAACACCGGCACCCAGTACCGCGAACTGAAGGTCAGCCTGCCCAGCGGCAGCGCCGCCAGCTTCACCAAGTACAGCACCTCGGCCAGCGTCAATGTCGGCTACGGCGGCGCGTACCAGGTCAGCAACGGCCAGACCGCGTTCTATGTGGATCCGCAGAGCGTGGCGACGTTCGTCAGCAACTAGCCGCAGCCGCAACGCGACGAGCGGGACGCATCGCCAGCGGCGATGCGTCCCCACTGCGGGCGCTCAGTCCAGCGTGGCCAGGAACGCCAGCAGCGCGGCGTTGAACGCGTCGGCATGGCTGACGTTGCAGCCATGCGGCGCATCCGGCAACACCACCAGCGTGCTGCCGGCGATGGCGCGATGGGTGCGCTGCCCGGAGCCTTCGAACGGCACCGTCGCATCGGCGTCGCCATGCAGCACCAGCGTCGGCACATCGACCGCTGCCAGGTCCTGGCGGAAGTCGGTGGTGCCGAACGCCTTCATGCAACCGAGTGCGGCGGTCTGGTCGCTCTGCCGGCACAGCGCGATCGCGTCCTGCCGCTGCGCCTCGCTGACCTTCAGCTCGCCATTCGCGCTGAAGAACTGGCGGGTGAACTGGTCGAAGAACGCCTCGCGCGACGCGGTCAGTCCCTGCTCCATCTCCTGCGCCTTGTCCTTGCTCAGCGGACCCTCCGGGTTGTCGTCGGTCTTGAGCATGTACGGCGGCACCGCGGCGGCGAACACCACCCCGCCCAGGCGGGCGCTACCGTGCCTGGCCACATAGCGCGCCACCTCGCCACCGCCCATCGAGAAGCCCACCAGCACCGCGTCCTGCAGGTCCTTGTCCTCGAGCACGCCCGCCAGGTCGGCGGCCAGTGTGTCGTAGTCGTAGCCGTCGGACGGCTTGTCCGAACGGCCGAAGCCGCGGCGGTCGTAGGCCACCACGCGGTAGCCGGCATCCTGCAGCGGCCCGACCTGTGCCTGCCACGCCTCGGCCGACAACGGCCAACCGTGGATCAGGACCACCGGCCGGCCGCTACCGCCGGTGTCTTCAACGTGCAGGCGGACACGCGATTGTGCTGCAGTCATGGCATTGGCTCATGCGGGGAAGGAGTCGCAAGCTTCCCTGCCCGCATGTCCGGTACACGTGAGCGCGACGTTGCCAAGGCGTCAATTGCGCCACGCCGCCGCGATGTCAGCCGATGCGCTGCATCGCCCGGCCGAGTTGCTGGCATGCGCTCGTCGCCAGGCCGCGGAAACCTGAAGAGATTGCAGCGGCCTGCGCGACGCGCTCCCAGAACTCCAGCGCCATCACCGCCGCCGCGCGCCAGTCTTCGCGGTAGTCCGGTGTGGGCAAGGCCAGCGTGTAGTCGCGCTCGACCACCTCGCCGCTCGCCATAGGACGAAACGCCATCGGCAGCATGTCGTAGGCCGGAGCCAGCGCCAGCGGACGCGTATCGGCGAGCATCGCGCCCGCATTGCCCAGGTGCATGTCGTTGTTGCCGATCAGCGCGCCGAACCAGCCATACACGGCGAGCCGTCGCGCATCGTCGCGGTCGAGCCAGCCGTCGCGCTGCAATTGCCTGGAGAACGACCACCAGTCGATGCGGCCGTGCCCGTAATAGGCCGCATCCAATGCGGCCAGCGAAACGAAACCGCGCCGGCCGAGCTCCGGCGTGCGATCGAAGCGGGTGGATTGCAGGAACACGCGCTCGCCGGCCTCGACGATCTCGCTGTCGGCAGCAGCCATGCCGTGCGCGCGCAGCACCTGCCCGGCAAGCTGTTCGCAGCGCAGCAGGTCCGCCCACCGCTGTGCGGCAGGCGCGCCGGCGCGGTCGCTGAACTTGACGATGACCGACTGGAAGCGGCCGTCGTGCTGCAACGTCGCGACGAACTTGGGCTGCTCGCCGCCCGCCGAGGAACCGACGTCTTCGCCGCGCAAGGCGGCTTCGGCACGTTGCGGATACGCCTGCAGGCGCCGCGCCGGCGCGATGGTGTCGGCGGGTTGCAGCATCCCCTGCAGCGCGCGTTGCAGCGCCAGTTCGCCCAGGACCAGGTCGCCGGGCTGGTCGTCTCCGTGGCGCAGCAAGCCCAGCACGATGTCGTCGGGCTGCCAGCGCAGCAGGTCGGGCGAGGCGCCGATGTCCTCGGCCACACGGCGCGCAAAGGCACGCCCTAGGAACCCTTGCGGCCGCTGGTCGTCGAGAAACCAGGGCAAACCCGGGAAGACGCCACTGGCGAATTCGCCGTGCAGTAAGGCAGGACACGCGGCACGAGGCGCGAACAGGTAGCCGTCGCCGTGCAAGGCATGCAACTGGCCGAGCAACTCGGCCTGGCCTTGCGCGGTGATACGGAACAGCGGCCAGCGATTTCCGGAGCGCCCGACCTGGCGGCTGAGCGCGTAGCGGGTGGCGCGGGCCTTGCCGAGACGCACCACGCTGTCGCCCGCGGACAGCAACAGGCGCGACACCGTCGGCTGGCTGATCCCGAGCGCCGCGCCGATCTGGGCGGCGGTGCGTGCCCCCTGGCTGAGCAGCAGCGCGGTCAACTCGCGGAGGCGGGAGTCACTCATGGAGTGATTGAATAGAATTGTGAATAGATAGTCAAGCCACGTCCACTATCGATTCACTTGTGTATCAGTTACTTATCTTCGCCCCCCAAACGCAAATGGGAAAAATTTGAATAAATAAAGACTGGGATCCATGGCTGGTCGCTGGTGCCAGGGCGGGGTCCGCCGCAGCGGACCCCACCCTGGCACCAGCTAACAAGCAGTCCACCGGCAGACACGGCAGTGCGGATAGGCGGCAGCCGCCTCCCAAGGGAGGAGCGGGAATGCCACCGGGCGGAACGCTTAGGTGCAATAGCCGTGCAACGCCCGCTCGGCGGGTTCACCGCCGAGCGGGAACGCCAAGTCCCTTAGGCCCAGTTGTCGTTGTCCACGCCGCTGTCGTCCGCGAAGTCCTGATCGGCATCCTGCAACGGCGCGTCGTCGTAGTAGTTGTTGGTGACGTTCTCGACCACGGTGGGCTGCGGCGAGCCGCCGCCGAAGAGTCCGCCGTGGTGGCCGCCAAGCAGGCTCTCCACGCCTTCGAACAGGAACATGCCGCCGGCCACGCCCGCGGCCGTCGTGGCCGCGGTGCCGAGAAAGCTCGGACCGCGTGCGGCCGGCGCCGCGACCGGTGCCGGCGCTGGCTCGCTGGCGCCGCCGCCGAACAAGCGCTCGCGCCAGCCCGGCGCGGCCTGCGGCGCGGGCGCCGGCGGCAACGGCGGCGGTCCCGCGTTGAAACCCTGGCCCAGAAAGCTGGCGGCCGGCGACGGAGGCGGCGCGGCCTGCTGCAGCTGCGCGATCTGCGCCTTGGCACTCTCCAGCGCATGCTCGAGCAGCAATGCGCGCTGCACCAGCAGATAGGCCGCATCGGGCTGGCCAGCCAGGCGCTCGCGGATCAGCGCGTCCGCCTGCGGGTCCTTCGCCGCGCCGCCGGCACTGCGCACGCGGGCCAGGAAGTCTTCGAGGAGTTGTTGTTCTTGCGGGGTCATACCGAGTACCTGGAAAAGGTGACCGGCTCGATGCCGGCAGGCACAGCATGGGCACGGACACGCCGGCGCCAAGGGCGGCGCCGCGCCCTGGTGCGACGACATTCATCAAAGCCGCAGGATCGGACACCGGTGCGACGCCGCGACAGGCGCGATCCACCTCCATCCCGGCATGACTTCCGGCATTTTCCGCACCGGCGATTCGTGACTACATTTGTAGTCAAGCATTGGCTCGCCGGGGGAACGACGATGGATGGGCAAGGCATGCGCTGGATCCTGGCGCTGGCATGGGCGGCATCCGCACCGGCTTGGGGCGGCGAGCAATGGATCGTGGCCACGGACCTGTGGGGCAACCGCAGCTATCAGACGCTCGAGCTGGACGCGACCGGCACGCAATTGCAGGGGCGACTCGACGCCGACCCGGTTCGCGGCACGCGCCATGGCGATACGGTCGCCTTCGTGGCCACCTCCGCCGATGGCCGCGTCTACCGCTTCGACGGCCGCGTCGATGGCGACCGCATGCGCGGGCACAGCGACCAGCCCGATCCCAATGCCGCCGACGTGCGCGCCAGCCACGCGTTCGACGCCTGGCGCGTGCCGGCCCGCGCCACCGCCGCGCCGCACACGCACACCTTCGCGCCCAGCGACTACGCCAATACCTTCAGCGCCGATCGCGCGCCGGTGCTGGTGATCCGGCCGGGCGACACGGTGCGCACGCAGACGCTGGATTCCGGCGGCGTGGACGCGGGCGGCGTCACCCGCGCCTTGTTCGGCAATCCGCAGGTCGGGCCGTTCTTCGTCGCCGGCGCCGAGCCGGGCGATACGCTTGCGATCCATCTGATCGCGCTGCGGCTCAACCGCGACTCCGCCGACAGCCTCGACGGCCTGGTCGGGCGCCTGCAGACCCCGCGCGTGGCCGCGCAAGCCGCCGCGCTCGGCAAGCACGTGCGCTGGCGCCTGGACCGCGACGCCATGCTCGCGCATCCGCTCGACGCCGAAAGGCCGATGCAGCATTTCGCGATCCCGCTGCGGCCGATGCTCGGCGGCCTGGCGCTGGCGCCGGGCTTCGGCAGCGCCGCCCTGTCCACCGGCGATACCGGCGCCAGCGGCGGCAACATGGATTTCAACGCCGTGGTCGCGGGCAATACGGTGTACCTGCCGGTGCAGCAGCCCGGCGCCCTGCTCTATCTCGGCGACGGGCATGCCGTGCAGGGCGACGGCGAAACCACGCAATGGGCGCTGGAGACCTCGCTGGACGTGGAGTTCCGGGTCGAACTGCTCAAGCGCCGGTCGATCGCGATGCCGCGGGTGGAATCGCCTGAGCAGATCATCACGCTGGGCCAGGCCGGCTCCAGCGACGAAGCGCTGCGCGTGGCCACCTCGGGCATGCTGCACTGGCTGCAGCAGGACTACGGGCTTTCGCTGGCGCAGGCCACGCAGGTGCTGGGCGTGGCGGTGCGCTACCGGGTGGCCAACCTCGCCGGGCGCAGCATCGGTGTGGCCGCCAGCATCGACAAGTCGGTGCTGCGCACGCTGACTGCATCGCCGCCCTGATGCGACGGAGCCAACGCATCCGCGCCAGGCGCCGGCAGCCGCCGCAGTCCCTGTAGGAGCGACTTCAGTCGCGACCGGGCATCACCGGCAAGACCTATCGCAACCGATGACCCAAGACCAAACAGCGGCACCTGCACCTCCCGCATCGGACCTCATCCATCCCCTGCAACCGCCTGCGCACCTAGGCACCTACTCCTGCTCGGCAGCGTCCGCCGCATCATCGCCGCGCGGCTGCCGCACCGCCCACATGTTGTCGATCAGATTCGGATACGGTCGGCCGTTTTCCTCCGCACGCTGCTGCGCCGCGGCCTTCTGCGACGGCGACAACGGTTGCCCGCGCTGGCCGCGCGGCTTGGGTTTCTTCCAGGGCGGGGTCTTGGAGGCGCGCATGGGCATGGCCGCAGGCAAGGGAGGCGCACAGGGTGACGCGATGCGGTGCGCGAAAAAGTGAAGGACGCCAGCGCACCGATGCGCCCCGGCTGCCCCGACCTGCGAGACCCTATTCCGACTCGATCCCCGCCAGCGCGAACACCCACCCCGGCACCGCCGGCTCGCCGGCATAGAAGTCCTTGGGCTTGTGCTCGGCCATGGCCCAGCGGTGCAGCCAGCTGATGCCGCCGCGGCCGGTGTAGCCCTCGGCATGCCGGTAGGCCGGATCGCGCAGCGCCTCGTCCAAGGTGATGAACGCATAGCCGCGGCGGCGGGTGGCCGCGATCAGCTCCGGGAACGCGACGGCGTTCAATTCGTTGGCATGCATCAGCCACACCTGGGCGATGCGGTGGCCAAACAGCCGCTGCGACTGCGCCTCGAAATAGTCCAGCTTGTTGAGCATGTACGGCACGTAGCCCTTGCGCAGCCGCAGCAGCGTAGCGTCGCGCGCCGCGCCTGCAGGCTCGGTCTCCAGCACCTTCGCATAGGCGAAGGCCCACACCCATTCGCCGTTGTCCACGGTGACCGGCGCGATGCGGTAGCCGCGCGCGGCGACGAAGGCGACCACCGCGTCGCGATCGGCGTCGTTGCGGCCGGTGGCCAGGTACGGGTGGCGGAACCAGCGCAATGGTTGCCCGTACTCGGCCAGCAGCGGCCGCAAGCGGCGTTCGCCGCGCACGATGGCGTCCTCGTAGGCCGGCAATCCCACCTCGTGCAGGTTCACATGGCCGTAGGTGTGGTTGCCCAGTTCGTAGCCCGCGTCCAGCCAATCGCGCAGCATCGCCACGCGCTGCGGCTGCAACTGGCCATCCTGTTCGAGCTTGTCCTCGTTGACGAAGCCGACGATGGGCACGCCCGCCTGCTGCAACGACGCCATCAGCTGCGCATGGAACGCCGGCAACTGCGCGGCCGGCGTCTTGCCCATGCGCTGCCATGGCAGGTCGTCGATGGTCACGGCGATGCGGCGATCGGCGTCCTGCGCCTGCGCCTGCGCGACGGCGAACACGGCCAGCAGGGCCAGCAACACGAAGCGGCGGTAGCGGTTCATCGGTCGCACCAGATCACGGAGCGGCCAAGTCTAGCGGCTGCCGACGCTTGCGGCTTCGCGCCGCGATACGGCCGGCACCGCAGCGCTGGCGCAGCGTCGGCGATGCATCGTCCGGATCGCGCCGGCAGGCCGGATCGCGGCATGGCATGATCCAGCGCCGTCCATGCGCCGGAACGGCAACGCCAATGAGGCCAGGAGATCGAGATTGAGCAAGTCGTTGTCGGTGGGATTGGTTGCAGTGCTCCTTGTCGCTTGTACCGTTACGTCGCAGGAACCCGCGCCGACGTCGGCGCCACATGCGTCGAAACAGGCGCCGGCGGCGCCGGCGATAGCCTCCGTCGCGGGCGGACAACGCGGCGAAGGCAAGCCCTATGAAATCGCCGACAGCCAGGTCTGGAACGTGCCCGACCCGGTCTCCGGGCGCGACTACCAGGTGTTCGTCGCGCTGCCGCGTTCCTATGCCGACGATCCCGGCCGCCGCTATCCCGTGCTCTACGTCACCGACGCCGACTACTCCTTTCCGTTGGTCCGGCAGATCGCGCGCCGCTTGAACGGCGAAGGGCCGGCCATCGACGATTTCGTCCTGGTCGGCCTGTCCTATGCGATCGGCGACGAACCCATGCCCAGCCGGCGACGCGACTACACCCCGACGCCGGAAGGCGGAGCGGACGCGCCACCGGACGCGACGCATGGCAAGGCGGGCGACTACCTGGCCTACCTGCGCAGCCAGGTGCTGCCGTTCGTGGCGCAGCGCTACCGCACCGACGAACGCAGGCGCCTGTTCCTGGGCCACTCCTACGGTGGCCTGCTCGGCACCCAGATCCTGCTGAGCGCGCCGGAGACGTTCTCCGGCTACATCCTCGGCAGCCCGTCCTACTGGTATGGCGAGCACGTCATGCAGGGGCAGGAAAAGGCCTTCGCCGCCACCCACAAGGACTTGCCGGCGCAGGTCTACATGTACGTCGGCGAATACGAGCAGCGGCGCTATGGACAGAACTACGACATGGTGTCGGATGCGCAAGCGATGACGCAGACGCTGCGAGGGAGGCGCTATCCGTCACTGCAGCTGCAGCTGGACGTGCTCGCCGACGAGGACCACCTGAGCGTGGCGCCGCGCGGATTCACGCATGGGCTGAAATATCTGCTGGAGACCGAGGCGCATCGGCAGGCGCGCCTGTGACCCGAGGTTTCACGCGGCGGCGGATGCCACCGCGAACGTGCCGTACGCCGTCGCATGCACGGCGCCTGCAGCAGGCACGCCATGCCGATCGGCAACTCCAGAGCAAGGCACGACCGCACAGCTGAATTCATCGCCGGAGAGTAGCGCCAAGCGCTTGTTCGCCACGGCAGCGGGATCCGCTTGCGCCGTCGTTGCACAAACGGCCATACACGACAGCATGGCCGATCCGCGTCCACGGAGTGATCGACGACCTCGCGCGCCATCGCGTGTCTTCCACGATGCCGCGTTCGGCGACGCTTCCTGCGCCGCTCGGACGAACAGGGCGTGGCAGGTCGACGACCCGCCACGCCCTGCGCTCACATCGCCTTCTTGATCTCTTCCGCTTTCGCCAGATGCTGCTCGACGTGGGTCTTGGTCTCGGCAAGATGCTGCTTGACCGGCTCGGTCGATGCCGCCGCCATCATCTGCGTGTCGATCAGCGACAGCGCGTCCTTGTGCCCGGCGATCATCGCGTCGATGTAGGCCGCGGCGTAGTCCTTGCCGGATTTCTGCCCGAGCGTGGCCAGTTCCTGTTCGCCCTTGCCCTGCAGTTGCTTGACGTCCGGCGTTTCGGCCAGCGTGCCCAGCGCCTTGGTCTTTTCCAGGTTCTCGGCGTGCTCCTTCTCCATCATCTTCGCGTATTCCAGCACCGCGCCCGTCACCTGCTTCTCCTGCGCCTGCTTCGCCGCGGCGATTTCGTTCTTGTCGACCGCTCCCAGCAAGCCCAGGGCGATGTCGTCGCCCGAACTCGCGCGCGCCGCGCCCTCCGGGGCCGGGCTGGCCTCGCCGACCGGCAGCGTGGTAGGGGTCGCGGTACCGCCGACCGGCGTCGGCTCGGCGCTTGCGGCGGGCGTTTCTGCCGATGGCGCCGGTACGTCGGTGTCCTTGTTCGGCTTGCAGCCCGCGACGGCCAGCGCAGCGGCGATGGACAGGACCAACAGTGAATGTCTCATGTGCGATTCCCTCTCGAATGTGGGGATCAGCATCCGCCTGCGCGGGTGAAGACGGCCCATGCAGTGCGCATGAATTCTTCAGCCATCGTGCATTCGCGAGACGACCGGCGCATTGTGCACATGCCGTGAGGCAAGCGCCTTGGCTGTTCGTTCGAGAATGGAATCGAGTCCTGTCCCACTAAGGTGCGCGCCATTGCAAGCGTTCCGATGGGAATCGCACAGCGCCCGGCTTGCGGAATCGGCACCGCATTTGCCGGCGGCTTTCACTCAATACTTGAGCGCATGCGCGGCAGGGGCGAGCGCGGCGAAGCGGGCAGTGCTGAAATCGTGCAGCAGGCGCACGACCTGCTCGCCTTCCTGCGCGTAACGCCGGATGTCGCTCTTGGCGAGGCGGTACAGACCGCCATCGCGGGCGAACACCAGGTCGCCGCCGTCCCAGTCGGCCCAGTCGGTGCCGGGCAGGTCCAGCACCACGGCGCCTTCGCGGTCCAGGACACGATGGTCCAGGCCGTACCACGCTGCGTTCTCGCGGCCGACGGCATGCAACAGCGACTGCAGCCGGCGTCCGCTGGCGCCCGCCTTCTCCCATACGCGCGGCCGGGTGAAACGATAGAGCGTGGTGGAGCTCAGGCCGCCGGTTTCGCCCGCGCCCGCATCGATCACCTGCCAGCCGTCGCGCTGCCGCAGCACGCTGTCGATCGGCTCGTCCTCGCCGCCGCCCGAATGGCGGCCGAACGGCCGCAGCTGCACGTCATGCGGCACCTGGAAGCCGGTCGGCAACGGAAACGGATCGCGGCCTTCCTGCGGGCGATGGTTCAACAGCAGCGTCCGCTCGTCCTCGAACATGCCGCCACCGCCCCAGGTATCGCCTTTCGGCCACAACGCCAGCGCGGTCAAGAACGGCGGGCGCGAGATGGCCGTCCACGTACCGAAATCCCCGTGCTGTTTCGAAGCGAAATAGACCAGCAGCCGGCCCGACGGCGACAGATCGCAACGCCGTTCGTAGATGCGGCCCTTGAACCATTGCCCGTGTTCGAATGTGTCGTCGCGCAGGTCCCAGCGAATGAGCTGCACCTGCTTGCTGGGCCCGCGACGGAAGATCACGCCGTTGCGGCCTTCGCGTGCCAGCAGCGCGTAGAGCCGGGTGGCGGGGGAACGCTGCCCATCGTTGTGCCGAGTCACTTCCACGCGATCGCCTCCATGACACCGCAGGCTGCCCGAACCCGCTGCGTACGTCCAGCCCAGGAGCGACGTTCGGTTCTGCGCATCGACCAATCGTAGCTGCATGTGCAGGCAACAAGCAGATCGTCCAACAGCAGGCTCTGTTTCGGGATCGCAAGCGTCTGCACGCGCATGACAAGTGCAAAAAAGGCAAGGTAAGCTGCGGCCAATCAGCCACTCCCCATGGCAGGTCCATGCGCCGCGTCCAGACCGATGCCCTCTCCATCGAGCTGCCCGATCGCTTCACCGTCGTGCGGCAGGTGGGCCAGTTCATCAAGGCGGCGTATCCCATCGCCGACGACGAGGTCGCGCTCGGCATCGTGATCGCGCGGCGCAAGACCCCGCACGACGCGGCCGCCGCCGATCCGTGGGGGGAGTTCCGTGGCGAATGCCGGACACGGCGCGGCGAGGTGACGGTGCTGGCGGAACAGGCGCTGGAGATCGACGGCCGCGCCGGCTTGCAGATGACCGTGCAGGGCAATGGCTACACCTACCTGTTCGCCATGGTGCAACTGGGCGACGCGTTGTCTCTGGACATCGCCGGCGACTGCCCGGCCGGGACCGAGGCCGAGCACGTTCCGGTGCTGGAGGCCGCGCTGCGCAGCCTGCGCGTGACCGGCAATCCCGCCGCCGCGCTGGCCGCACACGAGGCCTGGATGCAGGACATGTTCGGCGGCGATGAGGACGAGGACGAGGACGCCGATGCGCATCCCGCGCCGGCGACCGCAGCGGCGGAACCGTTCCGCATTCCCGAGGACGGCGTGGAGGTGTTCCGGATCGACGACCTGGCCTTCGACGTCCCGCGCCAGACCAAGGCGGGCATCGACACGGCGAGCAGCACCGGCGGCGAGCTGACCATCGACCTGCAGGCCCGCGCGCGCAAGGCGGATGCCGCCGTGCGGCCGCACCTGGTGGACGACGCCAAGGTCTATTTCCGCTTCTCGGTGAAGGGCGTCCACCGCGCCGGGATTCCGACCGGCCGGATCCGTTTCGAGGACGATCGCGAACCCTCCCACAATGCCTATCTCTGGTCCGGCGGGCTGCGCTACGGCCTCAAGCTCTGGGGCGAGCTGGTCCTGGAACAGGGCTGGGTCGGCTTCAGCGGCTACCTGCAGGCCGATGGTGCGGGCCATCGCTATCCCGTGCGCATCGCATGCAAGCTGGCGACGCAGTCCCTGGACTGGTCCAATTATCGCTTCACCTCGATGGACGAAGTATCGAGCGCACCTACCGGCGTGCCGCGCCACCTGCACCTGTCCAACCTGGCCGGACCCACGCTGCCGGACGCGCTGTTCGCCTATCGAGCGCTGCGTTCGCTCAGCCTCTACTACGACGACGAAGCGGCCGCCGCCAACGGCTTGCGGGAACTATCGGACGCGGTGGCCGGCCTGGCCAATCTGGAGGAACTGACCATCGTGCGCGCCAGCGCGCTCGCGCAGCTGCCCGCCGCACTCGGGGCGCTGCGCGGATTGCGGCGCCTGCACGTCACCGGCACCGGCATCCGCGCGCTGCCGCCGCAGTTGCTGTCGCTGCCGCTGGAGTATTGCGTGCTGGACAACAACGCGCTCGCGCAACTACCCGAAGCGCCGTTCCCGGCCACGCTCAAGACCCTCTCGCTCGCGCGCAACCAATTGCAGACCGTGCCCGCCAGCGTGGCGGCGTTGCCGGCGCTGCAGCGGCTGGATCTCACCCACAACCCCTTGACCGCGCTACCGGCCGGCCTGGAACGCATCGAGCGATTGGAACTGGAGCTAGCGAAGAAGCACGCGCTGCTGGACTACCGCTACAAGGGCGCCGATGGACGGGGCAGCATCGCCTTCGACGACGATGCGTTCTTCGCACGCAACGATTCGATCCTGGCGAACCGGTTGCAGGAAGCGCTGGCCAGCGACACACAGTGGGCGCCGTACCGCTCCGGGATGCAGGCGCTGGCCTGGCACGCGGTGGCACTGGCCACGGACGCGCCGGACGACTACCGGGAGCGCGGCAACACCCGCTTCGGCGGACTGCCAGACCTGCCGCCGGACATGCCCTACCCACTTCATGCCGCCGCCGACGGCAGCACGCAGCCCATGCAGTTCATCGCGCAACTGGACTGCGCGCAGTTGGCTCCCTTGCAACGCTACCTGCCGCGCAGCGGCGTGCTGTATTTCTTCATCTCCGACCAGGAAGACCTCGTGCCACGCGTCGTCCACCACGACGGCCCGCGCGATGCCCTGCAGACGGCGGCGGAGCTGGCGCTCGATGCCGCCCAGATCGACGGCATGGAAGACAGCACCCAGCCCTACCGCGCAAGCGCCGCCGCCTGCATCAGCGTGCCGCACTTCTATTCGGACGAGGCGTATTACCAAGACGCGGCCGAGGGCCTGGACGGCCTGGAGGATGCCGACGAACTCGTCGCGTCGCTGCGCGATCGCCTGGCGGCGCAATCCAGCGTCCCGCCGGTGCATGGCGTGAACAGCCATGTGTTCAAGCAGCACGACACCCCGCTGAGCGAAGCCGCCAACCGCCTGCGCGGACGTGCCGAGGACTTCATGGTGCTGCTGCGCGTGGCCTCGGACCCGCAACCCGGCTTCTGCTTCTGGGACGCGGGCGAGCTGTATTTCGTGATCCACAAGAGCGACCTCGCCAAGCGCGATTTCTCCAACGTGTACTGCGGGCTGGAGAGCAGCTAGCCGCGTACCCGCCGCGCGTCGTCATCGGGACGCGGCCGCCGTCCCGACCGCCCATGCCGCCGGCGATCGCCCAGCAGCCGATCTGCATCCGCCCGGAGATGCCGGCAACGACAACAGCACTGCAAGCAAACTCGATAAGATCGCCGGCGGGCTTCACCCGCAATCCAACCGGGGGCGATGTGGCATCGAACAAGCGGAACCGGCTGCGCGACACGGGCCTCTGGATCGGACTGGTCTTCGGGATGGCGTTGTCCAGCGGCGTGCAGGCCAGATCGGTGTCGGTGTCCAGCCCCGATCGCAGGATCGTGGCCGTGCTCAGCGACGACGACGGCGGGTTGCGCTACCGGATCGAGGCCGATGGCCAGGCGCTGCTCGCCCCATCGCCGCTGGGGATCCGCGTGGACGGCCTGGAGCTCGGCATGCAAAGCGCGATCGGCAGCGTGCGCCGCGGCACGACCGACGCCCGCTATCGGTTCAACGGCGTCAAGGCGGTGGCGACCGACCATGCCAACACCGCCACGGTGGCGCTCACCGCGCACGGCCGCACCTTCGAGGCGGACCTGCATGTCGCCGACGACGGCGTGGCGGTCCGTCTGCGCCTGCCCGCCCACGCGGGCAGCACGGTCGAGGCCGACCGCTCCGCATGGACATTGGCCGAGGCCGATCCGCCGGTGTGGGCCACCGCGCTGCTGCCCGACTACGAGAACAGCTACACCTGCACGACCCTGCGCGGCATGGTGGCCGGACGCTACGGCCTGCCGCTCACCGCGCACAGCAGGGGATTCTGGATCACCCTGAGCGAAGCGGCGGTGGTCGACTACGGCGACCTGGCCATCGAACGCGGCGCGGGCGGCAGCCTGTCCGGCGTGCTGTATGCCGATCCGCAGGGCTGGCGCACGGATGCGGCAGTCGTGCAGCCGTGGCGGGTGACCATCGTCGCGCGCACGCTGACCGAGCTGGTCAACTCGACCCTGGTGCAGGACCTCAACCCGCCGCCATCGCCGGCACTGGCCAAGGCCGACTGGATCCGGCCCGGGCGTTCGGCATGGCAATGGCTGGCGGTCGGCGAGCCGCGCGAGGACGACCAGCGGCAATGGGTCGACTGGACCCACCAGCTCGGCTTCGAGTACTACCTGGTGGACGACGGCTGGCGCGCGTGGCAGCACCCGTGGGAAACGCTGGCGGCCACCGCGCGCCATGCGCGTACGCAAGGCGTCGGCCTGTGGCTATGGGTGCACAGCCGCGACGTGCAGCATGCACCCGAACGCAAGGCGCTGCTGCGCCAGATCGCCGCCACCGGCATCGTCGGGGTCAAGGTCGATTTCCCGGCGCCGGCCAGCCGCGAGTGGTCCAACTGGTACGTGGACGTGGCGCGCGACGCGGCGGCCGAACGCCTGATGGTCGATTTACACGGCGCGATGAAACCCACCGGCACCGAGCGCACCTGGCCCAACGTGCTGACCCGCGAGGGCGTGCGCGGGCACGAGTGGCACATCACCCGCTACAGGCGCGTGCTGGCCGCCGAGCACGACACCATCCTGCCCTTCACCCGCTACGTCGTCGGGCCTGGCGACTACACGCCCACCGTGTTCGAGCCGAAGGAACTGATGGGCAACAGTTGGGCGCACGAACTGGCGCAGATGGTCCTGTTCACCTCGCCGTTCCTGGCGATGGGCGGGCATCCGCAGACCTATCTCGCCAATCCCGCATTGGACGTGATCAAAGCGGTGCCCGCCACATGGGACGAAACCCTCGTGCTGCCCGGCAGCGAGCCGGGCAAGGTGGCGGCCATGGCCAGGCGCCATGGCCGCGACTGGTTCATCGCGGTCATCAACGGTGGCACCGCTACCCGCATGACACTGAAGCTGGATTTCATGAAGAAGGGAAAGTGGAAGCTCACCGAATTGCGCGACGCGCCTGCGCGGCCGGATGCGTGGGAACGCACGGAACGGCAGGTGCACCGCGACGGAGCGATCGCGCTGGAGCTGGCGCCGCGTGGCGGCTTCGTCGGCTACCTGAAAGCGGAGTAGGCGCCTGCGTTCCAGCGACGCCGGCAACCACCTACAACGAGAAGCGGAAGTCGTAGGAGATCCGTGTGCCGCCGCTCAGATTGTCCAGCGTGCCGTGCACCATCTCCGTCCCGTAGAACATGAAGCCTTCGCCATAGGCGAGCTCGACCGGCTTGAAGTCGCTCAGGCCCGGCGCCGATTCCACGTACATCGAATTGCTGCCGTGGGTGCGGGTCACCGGCAGCCAGATGTTGACCAGATTCGGCCGCTGCCCGTATTCCTCGTCGCGGTGGAAGCGCAGGATCGCGCGCGAGCCGTGGAAGTTGACCCGCATCATCGCCTCCGGCTGCAGGCTGCGGATCGGGCCGACGAAACCGGCGACGTGCTCGAACACCAGCGACTGGATCAGCGCCATCGAGCGCTGGATCACCGCCTCGCGCAAGGCCTTGCTGACATCCCAGCTGTTGCGGGTGACGAAGTGGTGCGGCAACGGCAGGCCCGCCTCCTGTGGATTCCAGCGCGGATCCAGGTGCAGGGTCTCCAGCGCGTCGGTGCCGAAGAACTCGGCCACGATCGCGCGCAGGTCCCAGCGCGCGGTGTCGTAGGCGAAGATCGACGACAGCGGCAGGGCGTGCCCCGCCACCTCCACCGTCGCCTCGCTGCGGGAACGGATCGGGGACGCACCGGATTCGATGATCTGGGCTGCCATGCCGCGCTCGCACCAATTGGCTGGCGGCCTAGCCCGCCAGCGCCAGGGCCTTGGTGAGCAGGCTTTCCGCCGCCACCGAATCGTCCTTGGGGCGCGAGGCCTTGGCGGTGCCGAGCGAGGGATTGTCGTCTTCCTCCGCCAGCACTTCGACCACCGCGACCGCCACCTCGGTCATGACCTCGGTGGTCACTTCGGTGGTGACCTCCGTCGTGACTTCGGTGGTGACTTCCGTCGTCACCTCGGTGGTCACCTCGGTCGTCGTGTTGCTGATCAGCGCGGCGACCACGGTGATGTTCGGCGGATTGGAACTGGACTTGGTGGTGCCCGAAAGATTGACGTAGGTCGGCTGCGCACCGCTGCTCCACAGCTCGCCGTACAGCGTCAGCGTCGGCGCCTGCGAATTGGAGAACTGGATGATCGCGTTCTGCGCATTGCCGTTCTGGCTGGACCAGGCGAGCTGGTCGATCTCGCCCTTCGGGCCTTTCTCGCCGGTGTAGACCGGCTGCTTGATGGTCGCGCCGGCGTAGGTGACCTGCGGGGCACTGATCACCAGCTTGTCGCTGAGCGGCGTGCTCTTGCCGTCGCTGGTCAGGCTGAACAGGTTGTAGGTCCCGTTCCAGGTGGACAGCTGCTGGGTCGCGGTGCCGGCATTGCCGAACAGGTTGTTGGCCGCCGGCAGCGGGTCGCTGCCCTGCGCGAACAGGCCGACGAAGCCGTTGACGCCGGCATTCTGGTAGAACGTGAGTTGCGCCGAGGTCGCGTTGTTGCCCGACGCGGACCAGCTCACCCCGGTCGCGGTGAACGCCGGGGAATTGATCGCGGCACCGTTGACCGTGATCGACTGGTTGCTGGCGTCGATCACCACCGGGCCGGGGATATAGGTTTTCCCGTCCGGTTGCAGCCAGCTGGTCATGTAGGTTCCGGACGGATCGAAGGTCGCCATTGTCTTGTCCTTTTTTCCTGCGGAGGGATTCGCGATGGAGGATCAGGCCTCGATCAGGCTGTCCTTGCTGGTGTGGACCTCGGCCATGGCCCGGGTCACGGCGGAAGGCGTCGCCGCGTAGCCGCGCTGCCGCAGCCAGGCGGCGAGCAGGCCCTCGTACTCGCCGATCGGGATCTCGCGGTCGGCGACGGCCTGCGCGGTCGCGGCCTGGCGATCGCGGTACTCCCGGGCCAGTGCCGGATCGAGCAGGGCGGCGCCGACGAAGCGCACCGCTTCCTTGTCCGGGTCGCGCTTGAACATCATCCGGGTCACGCCGGTGTGCTGCAGCAGCAGCGAACGCCGCTGCTCGGCGGTCAGGCCTTCGCGCGCATCCAGGTAGGCCCTGGGATTGCGCCGGAACTCGCCCTGGGCGCGCTGATCCAGCGCGAGCGTGAGCAGTGTCTGGTACAGCGCCTCCGAGGCGAAGCTGTACTTGTAGCCGGGCGGCACCTTGTGATTGTGGATGTTGCGATGCGCGATCTCGGCCAGCACCGGATAGTCGTCGCGGTCGCAGATCAGCGGCGTGCGCCGCGCCTCGCTGATCTTGGCCAGGCCGAGCTTGACCAGCATCTCCGGATCGGACTGGATCGCGTCCTTGGCCGGGATGAAGAAAGTCGAAATGCCGGACACCTTCGCCTTCACTTCGGCGTCGCGGTAGTCGCCGATCACGTGGCGGTCGATCTGCGGCGGGCCGGAGAACATGTTGGCGACATAATTGATCGCCGGATGCTCGGCGCCGTAGATCTCCTCGAGATAATCGAGCAGCACATCGAACTTGTCGTTCTTGTAGCCGCCGAACTTGAACCCGAGATCGCCGATGCAGCCGACCTGCCACAGCACGAAGTTGGCGGTGGTGTCGATCTTGCGCCGGCGCAGCAGGAAATCCGTCGCTTCGTAGATCTGCATCCCCGGAACGCTCGGGTCCACGCCCAGGTCGGCGTAGAGGCAGTCCTCGGCCGACACTGCCGGCAGCATCACCGCGTCGTAGCCTTCCCCGCGTGCGATCGCGATCGCGTTGTGCGACGGCGTCACGAAGACGCCGGGATGGCCGTAGAACAGCGCGCAGACGTATTTTCCCGCGCGCACCTCGGCCATGATCCGCTCGATCATCTGCACGTAGGTGATGATCCGCGCCTTGTCGTCGGCGTAGTACTCGTAGAGGTCGAAGGCATTGGGGTTCTGCGCCTCGATCCACATGTCGGTGACCGGATCGGCGGCCGCGTACAGCACGATGTCCGCCTGCTGGATGTGCGCCTGCGCCTCCAGCGTGAAGTGCGACACCGCCTTGATCCCCGAACCGATGACGACCAGCCGGCCCGCTTTCTCGTCCACAGCACCCTGTTCGCTACCTGACATAAAGGCCGCCCCAAGCTTCAGAGAGAGCTAGGAACGCTACGCCGATCCGCTGGATAGTTTGTAGACATCTCGAGGCCAATCAAGCAGGAAATTTTTCACTTTTCATGACCGTTCCGATTTTCCTAGGACTCCATTCCGATAGCGGCTGTCGCCCTTTTCCCATGCCAGAAACTTCGGTGCAGTGCGTGCTTTGCCGCCATGCAAGAAAATGCAGACAGGCGCTTCCTGTTTTCCGGCACCACGCCACTGTCGGCGTGAGGTGCATTCCGTGCCACGGCACCTGCCGTAGACAAGCTTCGCCCCCCTGGCCAGACCCTCCGCTCCATCACAGAAACGTGGACGTCGTGCTTCCTACAGTCGGGTCGGTCGCGGCGTCCCGTGACCGTCCATCCACAGGAGAGCGACGATGAACCTCGAATGGGTATGCGCGCGGCTAGCGGCGAAAACGACGAAGGCGATGAAGGCCCATGGATGCAACCTCGCCCTGGCCGCAGCCCTGGCGATGCTGGCGGCCGGCACGGCCCAGGCGGCAACGCCGCAGGCGATGCCGAGCGATGCGCTGACACGCGCACAGGCGCTCGACCACGATCTGCCCGCCATCGCGGCCGCGCTGGATGTCGACCCGCAGCGCGCACGCAGCATCATGAACGTGCAGGCGCATGCCGCCGACCTGGCGGAAACGCTGCGCGCGCAGTACGCCGACCGGCTCGCAGGCATGTACATCGAGCACGATCCGATCGATCGGCTGGTGGTACGCCTGACCGGCAGCCAGGCGGTTCGCACCCAGTTCCGTACCTTCGGCACCGATACGCTCGAAATCGCCTTCGAACCCGGTGCCGCGCATACCGTCGCGCAATTGGCCAACGGCCTGCAGCGGGTACTCGCCGCGGGCCTGCACGAGAGCGCGCCGGGCATTCATGCCGGCTACGTGGACGAGCGCAGCGGCACGATCGTCATCGAAGTGGATCCGGGCACCAGGAACCTGGCCGGATTGACGGCGCGCACCGAACAGCTCGCCGGCGTGCCGGTACGCATCGGCGCCGCGCCGCGCGCGGCGACGCAGGCCGTGTACGGCAGCGGCAGCATTTCATCGCTGTGCACCACGGGATTCGCGGTCTACCATGCGGCCAGCAACCAGAACGGCGTATTGACCGCGGGACACTGCGATACCGGCGCGGCGCAGACCTACTCGGGTATCGACGGCGCATCGCACACGCTGAATGAAGTGGCATTGCTGGCCAACGCGAATGCGGACCTGCTGCGCCTGGGCAATACCGCCGTCGCCTTCGGCGGCTACTTCTACGCCGACGCCTGGCGTGCGGCCACGGGACGGCGCACGCGCGCGGCCACCACCACCGGCGCCGTGCACTGCCACTACGGGCGCAACGGCGGCTACAACTGCGGCAGCGTGCAGTCCACGGTCGCCAATCCCGGCAACATCTGCGGCCCCAACAACAACGTCGCCTGCAACGCGGTGTACGTGCGCGTCGCCGGCACGTCGCTGTTCTGCGTCGGCGGCGACAGCGGCGGGCCGTGGTTCACGGGAACCACGCTCGCCGCCGGCATCCACTTCGCCGGGCCCACGGCGGGCGGCAGCCCGTGCTACTACACCAGCACCGATTGGGCCTATGACAGCATGGGCCTCAACCTGCTCTATCCGTAACACCTGGGCGCAGCATGCTGCCGCGCAGCGTGCGCACGAGATCGGCCGGTCCATGAACGGCCGATCTTCCGTCGAACATGGGAAGCACAATGCGACGTTCGGGAATTGCACTGATGATGTGTCTGGGCGCGGCTGGATGCGGCAAGAGCAACGGCCCCACCGACGGCCCGGCGAGCGCGCCCGCGGACCCCGCCAAGGTGGCCGCACCGGCCGACGCGGCCGAGCCGGACACCGGCCCGCTCGTGGAGCAGTTGCGCAAGCGCTACGCCGAGCGCCTGGCAGGCCTCTACTACGAGCGAGAGCAGCGCCGCATCGTGGTGCGGTTGACGGGGACCACGCCCGTGCCGCCGGAACGGCACACGGTGGCAGGCGGCACCGTGCAGGTCGTGTTCGAGCCTGGCGCCCCGCACGCCTTGGCGGACTTGAACCGGATCCTGGCCGACAGCACCGCCAGGATCGCGGCGGCGCTGCCGACCGCGCACGGCCGCTACGTGGACGAACGCACCGGCGCGATCGTCATCGCGATCGCCCCGGACGCCATTGGCGGCAAGGCGAAAGAGGCCGAACTGACACAAGCGCTCGGCGTGCCGGTGCGGATCGAGGAAGAGGCGCCTGCCGTGCCGCAGCGACAGCCTGCGCAGCGATAGCGCTCCCGTTTCGGCGTGGAAGCGCTCTACTTGGCGATGACCGAGGTCCCGGACGGCACCATGTAGCACGCCTGCGCCTTGGCGCAGGCCTCGGCGTTGATCTCGGCGATCTGGCTGGCCAGGTATTGTTCCGGGGTCAGGCCCATGCGGTTGCGGTACGCGTTGTCAGCATCGGCCTTGGCGACCTGTTCCTGCTCGCGCTGGCGCTCGGCGGTGGTGGCCTCGACCAGCGTCTTGACCCGCTGCTGCTGCGCGGCGGTGAGGTTCATCTGCTGCAGCACGTCCGCATTGGGACGCGCACGGCCAAGGGTGATGTTCTGGATCTGGATCGGCAGGCCCTGCTCCTTGACCAGCGCGCGCACGCTCTCGGTGACCGCATCGTCGATCTTCCGCGCGGTGTCCGGGTCGCTCATCATCCGCGTCATGTCGTAGCGCTTCACCTGGTCGCGCACGATCGCCGCGTACTGGCTGGCCACGTTGTTCTTGAACCAGTCCTGCCCGAAACCCGACAACAGCAAGGCCGGCGCGGTGATCCGGTATTGGATCTGGGTGGAGAAATCCAACAGAATGTTGTCGCTGGACGAGAAATCGTCGAACGCCACCTGCACGGTCTGCGGCGTGACATCCACGTACACCGCCGAGGTGGTCCACCAGGCATAGGTGCGGCCGGGCTCGCGCACATCGTCCAGGCGGATGCCGCCCTTGCCCAGGAAAATGGGCTTGTCCACCAGCACGGCCTGCTGCCCCGGATCGGGCGAGACCACGGTACACGCGCAGAGCAGGCTCGCCATCGCGGCGGCCAGCGGAAGGTGTTTCATCGATGTCCCCTGTTCGGCCGGCGCCCCTCGCCGTCCACTGTGCGCAAATCCTAGCCGATTGCGGCGGGCAAGGCAGCAGGCTTGCCTAAGAAGAGCACGCCGCCCTAAGGCTCCAACATCTACGCAGCCAGCAAGATGCCCAGCCCGATACGACGACATGCAGCGCCACCTAGGCATCGTGATCGCAAATGGGGGATTTGGCGCTGGCCGCATTGCAAACGCGCCTCGCATCCAAAAGCCAGCAATCTGCAGAACCGCGTGACTTCCGCCCGAAATCGCGACGCTTACCCCCGAATCGCAGCAGAATTCTCGCCTTTGGAATCGACAAGCGCTTGACGCATGGTATTTTCCCGCGTCTCTGGGCAAAAGAGCGAAGACGATGCGATTTCCCCCATCCCCAGCCACCGCTCTGCAGCCACGCCGGCATCCTTAAGATGATCACCTTCAACTAAGCAGAAGACTGCACCGAACGCAGCTAGCGCGGCGTACGTCCAAGCGATGAACGTCTGTACGTCTGTCAAATCGAGCCGCACCGCTCCATAGGCGATCAGCATCGCAGTACAGGCAAGCCCGAAGTAGCCAAGCAAGTACCAGCGTCGCTTCCACTTCCTGGTCCCCGAGCTGCTGTTGCGTGGGTTACGCCACCGCAATATCGATGCGTTTGGATCGAATACGAAGGCACCCCATCCATTGGAGACCTCCAACAAGGCACTCGCAGGATCCGAGCTATCCATGAGTCGTCGAATCAAACAGGGCGGCAGGTACTTGCCAAAGCAATGACGAATGCTGACCGACAACCAAAGATCTCCGCGTTTCTCCCACTCCTGGAATATATCTAGGAATTCCTTCCGATTTGCGCTGTACGAGCGATGCAGACCAAAGCCGCCTCTTACCGATATGACGGCGAACCCCATCACGACCAGTGGCACTGCCACTTTGAGTCCACCGGCCGACAGCAAGTACTGAATGACTGCGTCCATCTACTCCCTCCTTTGCATGGCACCAATGATATCGGCATGCTTGATCTCAGTACCAAAGAAGCGCAACTACATGAGCTTCGAGTGATCCCCGATCTCATTGCAGACTTCCAGCGAAGGATTTCTCACCTTCACCACACAACACTTGCTGGCCGCCATGTCGTCTTCGGGCTCGACAATGCGGTACAAAAGATAGAGGTTGCTCCGCGACTCCCATGGGCCGAACAAACTGACCTCAGTCGTGCTGCTGCAAACCGCGGCCGCCGCGCCTTGCACCCTCCAACGACGTTTAGCCCATCCGTTGAGGCTTGGCTTGCGTCTGATCGAGCTGCTCTGCATCCTGGGCCTGACGCTGGCCCTGCATGTCGTTCAACGACTGCAACTGCGCCAGCGATTGCTCCACAGGCTTGCTCAACGCATCCTCGGTCGGCATGTGCGCGCGCAGATGCGCGGGATCGTTCAACGCGCCCTGGACGACGAACAGGTTTTCGCCCGCGCGTACATTGCGCGAGTCTTCGCTCAGCGCCACATGGTCGATCCGCGACAGGCCATTCTCCTTTGCCAGACACGCGGCGCTCGCGGCAAGCTTGGCGCTGTTGGCGTCGTAGTCGCGGCCAAGGCCCTGCTCCAGCTTCAGTACAGCTGCTTCTGCCTGTACGTGTAGTGGATCCCGTGCTGTTTCTTGTGCTGCACCCGCAACGCCGGCGTCCGGAATTGCTCGCCCTCCAGGCAGATCCGTGGAACTGATCACCTTTTGCAGCAGGGTGCGCTCCGGCATCGCGTTGTGGTGTTCCTTGTTCAAGTCGCTGCCGGGTATCGGCGCAGGAATGCTCTTGATGTCATCCACGTTCTGCAGCGGCTTGAGCTCGCCTTCAAAGGTTTTGTCGCCGATGCCGAGAATGCTCTTACGATGCAACCCGGCATGATTGAGCGCACCCCATGTGAAGTCGATGCAGCTGTTCGTGGCGCCGCCATACTCCATGCTGAAGCCATACTTGTTTGGAGCCGTGCCGAACTCCTTCAGCTTCTCGTACTGCGCCTTGTCGATTTCCATCGTGCGCGAGTAGTAGGGATCCTTGTAGTCCTTGGCATCACTATCAAAGACTTTTCCTGGCCCACTCGATTCACCATGCTTCGCCGGAGCGAAGCCATAGCTGTTTGATACCGTGCCATCATTGATCGCGTAGTAGACGTGTCCTGCGGCGGACGTCCCTCTGGAGAGCAGCAGAGGCGTGCCTGGTGCGGCCACATAGACGGTGAGCGTATAGCGCTTGTCATGATCGTCCATGGCGTGCGGCCCTTACTTTGCTTTCCGGGTGTAGGCAATCAGGAGCTGTGCGTTCACATCGATCAGCGCTTCGCGATGTCGATCAATCCGCAAGCTGAGCCGATAGCGACCCGCTGGGAGTGATGGGCTGTAAGCGAATGCGAACTCCTTGGATACCGTGTCCGCCGAAGACAGGCCCGCTTCCTGCATCGCTATCGGATCTGCATCGAACGCGAACAGGCCTGGCGCAACGCCATCGGCAGCTACGGCAACGGGCACCTCCTCGCCCCTGCCAACGCGTTGGCTCCGCTCCAATCCCACCTTGGCGGAGCCAGATGACTGAACGCGCTCCAGCTGCACCACCGCGCCCACATCGGCACGCACCAGCCGGTCGCCGGCATCTGCCACCTCACTCGAATCATGGCCTGTGAGTAGCACGCCGATGAAGATCGGTGGTTCCGCGTCATCGGCCTGTGCGGGCAAGTCGAACTCCAGTTCAATGGGCCCCGCATCGTGCGGGACCAAATCACGCACCAACGGCACGACAGTTCGCATATCACTCCGCTCCTTTGCGATGGGCTTGCTTGCGGGCTGTGGCGGCCCGCCGCATCCGGCGATCAAGCCGATCAGCAGCGCCAACAGGGAAAGACGCACTCGGTCCTTTACGATGGGCACGCGTAACCCTCCAGATGGTATCGATGTCGCAACCAAGAGCAATTGGATCATGTTGCCAAGGCCGCCCGCTGCCATGGTAGCGACAATCTCTCCGCCTTTCGCGGGCTAGATCCGCGTGCTGATGGCATCGCCCTCCACCACCGACACCGCCACCTCCCCAGCACGCACGGTGGTCCGCACCTTGCTGCCACTGACGAAGCCCAGTCGCTCCAGCCACAGGCCACGCAGGCGCAGGACCAGGACCGGTGGTCGCCGGTGTAACGCTGTTCGCCGGAATAGTGATCGACACCGCCAGTGCACTGGATAGGCTGGCGCGGGACGCGTTGACGGCAGCGGCGGATCGCGGCATCGAGAGCGGCGTCTAACAGTGCGGCAGCAGCGTTCCGACTTGACGCAAGATCGGATAGCAAGCTAAAGAGCCGCAGGGATGACATGATCGACGAATGGACATGGCGAAAACACCTCCACTGAAGACCACATGGCTAGCCTGCGCGGCAATCGCGGCGCTCTCCACGACAGCATGTTCGGCGCAGCCGCCGTCCCCCGCGCCCAACCATGCCCCCAGCAGCGGGCGGCTGTCGGTGGCCGCAGCGCAAGCCGCAGCCGGCAACGCTCTACAACCGGGCGAGTACGTCACAGAAAAGGGGTGGGGGCGCCTGCTGCTCAAGGAACAGAACGGGGCGTTAACGTTTTCCTTGGAAAGCACCACCGGGGAAGACGTATGTGCGCTGGATGGAGCGATCGACAGCTATCGGGGCGTCGCCAACGGCGACAACGGCCAATCCGCCTGCAGCGTGAAGTTCACCAGCACCCAGCAAGGCATTGACGTGACCGCGGCGACACCCGCCGAGTGCAAGGCATTCTGCGGCTACAACGGCGATTTCGAAGCGCCCTACCTGCGGGTGAAGGAAGGCTGCGGCCGGGACGATCTGGATCGCACACGGACTGCATTCAAGCGCTTCTATGACGGCAAGAACTACAAGGCGGCGATCACCACCTTGTCCCCCACACTGACGAATTGCTTGCCGACGCTGGAATGGGAAGAAGAAGGCGCCATTCGCAACGACCTGGCCATCACCCAGTACAAGAACGGGCTGTATGCGCAATGTCTGGCCACGCTCGACAAGTATGCCGAGGACGCCGGCAAGGACGACGACGCAGCGGTGGAAGGATGGACGCCGACGCTGGCGGATCGCCAACTGGCGATCGTGCGCGCGGCGAGAACCAACATCGGCTTGTGCCGTAAAGCCTTGGCAAAAAATAGGCAACAAGAAGCCGCAGAGTAGCAGCAACTATCCGATGGATTGACCCTGGCTTCGTGACTGCTCTAGCTGCTGAGTCAATGCCAATTCCTGGGAGATCGCCTGATTTGCCACTGCAAGCTTGGCATCGGACTGTCCAATAGGCGTTTGCATGGCCTCCTGTACCGGAACATGCGCACGCAGTTGTGCAGGATCATTGAGCGCCCCCTGCACGGCAAAGATGCGTTCGGGTCCAGCAACCACATGATCCACGCGTGTCAGGGCATTGCCTGACATCGAATAGCCACCGACATCAGGATACTGATCCCGGTTGTCCTTGCATGCCGCCAAAAGACCTCTGCATAGACGTTCGCTGCTCTCATCGAATGGCACCCCGGTTTGGTTGCCAAGCCGTTGAACGCCATCTCTTATCTGCAACAGCATGGCGTGATTGGGATGCGCCGGGTTGTCGGGTCCCACGCGATCAGGCGGATCCTGCTGCTGGTTCAAGTTGAGATCCGTCGCGCCGCTATCGCTCCGTACACGCGCCTCACCCAATTCGATGCCGAGACTACCAGGGTGATAGTCCTTGACTGTCACGGTTTGACCCTGCCCGTTGCCAATCAACAGGTCGGCACCTTGTAACCGGTAGGTGTGCTGGCCATCCGCACTTCGAAACACACCTTCTGGATCTTCTGCTTGTCGCGTGCCGCCCGTCAGCCGTTGGCCACTCCAGAAGATTTGCCCATTGCGATCGGCATCTTGGACTACATCACCATCACCAACGACATAGGTGTCGCTACCGGCACCGCCACGTAGTACGTCGCGACCTTCTCCACCGATCAGAACATCATCCCCTCGACCTCCGATCAGCGTGTCATTCCCGCCCTGCCCCAGCAGCAGATCGTTATTTGCAACCTCATTTCCATTACGGGTCCGCGTTGCATCCAATGTCGCGGCATGATTGGCGTCCACCGCCACACGCGCCGAATCCCGACCAGCATCGACATAGATCGAACCCGCATTGAAGGCAGCATCGGTCAGACGATCGGAGATTTCCGGATGTTGCTCGCGCAGATCAGACAGCAATCGTGTGCGGGCAGGCTCCAAAGATTGCGCCAGTGTCTGCACTTGGCCTCGACCAGCCAGCAAGGTAGCGTAGTCGCGGTTCGCTTCTGAGATGAGATTGCGCTGGCCAGGATTTCCATCCACATCGACGCCCCAGCGTGTCTCGTCCCGATTGATGCGATCCCGGTGCTGTTGGTACATGCGGTACGTCGACAACGCCTCTTCGGCTGTCACGTTGTTCGGATCGTTGTAGAGACCGAACAGTTCCGCCTCCATCACGCGGCGCTTGCGCAGGCCCGCTTCGGCAGTCGCATTGCTGCCCCACGCGTTGTATCGCATTTCGTACCATGCCTCGGCGCGATCTCCCGAGGTGATGGCATCCCGGAACGGCTGCATGTTGTTGGCGTAGGATCCGGCACCACGGTTGTAGACCAACGACACCAACGCAGCGCGCTCCTGTGACATCGGCATATTCAGGCCAGCGATCGGCCGCTCATACTCCGGCATTGATGCTGAAAGCAGACTGTCCCCCTCGGCGGCATTGAGCGTCCTGTCGAATTGCAACCCTAGTCTTGTGCGGTCGCCAGGAGCAGCGGCATCGATGGCCCCGAGCTGGCGCCACTGTGCATCCGTAAGCGCAATTCCCGAATTGCGCCATAGCTCGGTGTTGTTGGAACGGTTGAAGGTATATCCATATCCGATGGTGGCCCGTCCATCCCTTACGTCCTGCGACCTTTCATGCAGGCTTTCAGTGAGCTTTATCAAATCGCCGGTCAACGTGTTGTACTGCTCTTGGGTGAGCTCACGATAGGCAATAGGCATAGAATGATCTCCGTATCAAAGAACCACCGCTACATGATGTTCGAGTAATCCCCTATCTCATTGCACACTTCCTGCGGGGGATTACTCACCTTCACCACCCGGCGCTTGCTAGCGGCCGCGTCGTCTTTAGGGGCAACGATGCGATAGAGAAGATAGAGGCTACCCCGCGATTCCCACAGACCGAACGTTGAGAGCTCCGAGAACTGATACGTCGTCCCGTCAGCTTGAAGCACCTTGATGTCGCACTCGGCGTAGCTGCCCCAGCCACATGTGGCGTCCAAGGACCGGATTCCACCGCCACGCCCGTCAAGATCGAAATGGTAGGAACGCCCGCTGCTGTCCTCGACCACCTGGGGAGCAACCTGGCTTGCTGGCGACGATGTACTGCTCCCCCAGCCACGTGATTGTTCACATAGAGAGACACCCGCTGACGCGGCGTCTTCACCGCCAGCCGACACGGAAGCACACCCTGTCGTCAGAGTCAGGGTCAAGAAGAGATACTGAAAGAACTTGGTTTTCATGCATGCTCTCCTTGCGTTAACGGGACACTGGCCACGCGCCGATGTGCTGGAGGTTCCGCTGTGCGGAAAGTAGCTCACCCACCTGCCGCGCGTCCACGTCAATCGCGATCCGGATTTGCAAGCTCCATCACCAATCTGCCGTTTCGGCAGGTGATCTGAACCTTACGGCCGATGGCTAAGCCCAGTCGCTCCAACCACAGGCCGCTCAGGCGCAGGACCGGGACACGGCGGCCGTCGGTGTGGCGGTGCAACACGGCATAGCCGGGGGCGCAATGATGGGCTGAGTGGCCGCCTGAGCGCCGCTTATGCCCTCAGGCGCCTCACTCCCTTTGCTCGCGCACTGACGCTCGCTGCATCCCAGGGCCGGCCCCGCACCACGAGGCCAGCCCGCTCCGGCGACGCATCCCTGCCGCATCCCACCCATGCCGCGATCAATGCAGCCGCCCGCCTCCCGCAGGCAGCGCGCCCCACTCCACCGCATAGACCGCCCGCTCCTCGCGCACGCCGTTGGACGTGGGTTCGTGCAGCGGCTGGCGCTCGATCTGCAGCAGCAGCGCCCGCATCGCGTTCGCTGCCTCGCAGAGCGTGTCGCCCACCTCTGGGAATGCCTGGCCGGCACGCGCGGTTGCATCGCCGGCTGCCACCGCACGGGCATGGGCCGAGACGGTCTCGGCCAGCAGGGTGAGCTGGTCGAGTTGCGCCAGCGTGACGCGGAAGGCGCCGCCGCCCATGTCCGGCGCCACGGCGACGGTGGCAGCGGGCCGGGCGTCGCGCGTCGTGTCGGTCCGCTGCGCAGGATAGGACAGCGCGTCCAGCACCAGTTCCACCTGGTCGGCCAACAGCTCCAGACAGACCGCCAGCTCGCCCATGCGCACTTTAGGCTCGGCGGCACGCTCCTCGTCCGGCGTGCGCGGCTGCGCCAGCCGGACCAGGAACCTCACGTGATCGCGCAGCTTCGCCAGCCGGAACTGGCTCTCCTCCGGCAGGAAATAGCCGGGCATGTCTTCATCGTCCAACCGGTCGTACGACATCGTTGCCTCCTCGTTCCATGAAGGGGTCCGCCCGCCACGCAGGGCGGACGGGAAGTCGGGAGGTTCGAAACCGCTAGTAGCCGGCGGGCGTATTTCCCCGAAGGGTGTTGTATTAGCCGCCCTCCCGACGCAGGCATCGCGTCGGCTTGCGCCCGAGCATCGGGCACAAAAAACCCACCGGTTTGTCGGAGGTGGGTACCGCTACTAGAGGAGTTTCGACGCTCCTTGATGCAAAGAGTGCTACCGTGATGCGCGGCCTGTCAATAGCGATTTGTAGAATCCTTCATCAAAAATTTGACTCGCTCTAGCGGCGTCAGTGGCTACCTAATATTCGTCGGTCCCATTACGGACCAGATGGTTACCGCGCCGGGCTGACTGCGCAACTAAGTCCACGGAGGTCAAACTGACAACATAAGAGAAAGTGCACTCTGACCCCAGTTCACTTACATGGCCAGCGCGCTGGCTGGCATCTGGTCCCAGCGACGACCGTCCAGCTCGCGACCGTTGGCCTTCTTCGACCGTCGCACGCCGTCGGCACCATGAGCACCCCACTGCTTGAAGAAGAAGCTGACGCCCGCCGCCCTGCACTGCTCGCGGATGTTCCGCGCCCATTCCAGCCGCATTGGCCTAGCGCCATGACCCGACTCACCTCCAACAATGACCCATGCGATGCCCGTCAGGTCCAACTCTCCCAGATCTTCCAGCAGCGGCTCGGCCGACAGGAACCGCGTCAACGCAGGGACATTGCGCAGATGATCGATACGCGGTACACCATGGCGGCGATTCTCGACCGACGTGCCCAACCAAATGTGCGCAGGCAATACCTTGCCCTGCAAGTACTCTGCCATGCGCTCCGGCCGCTTGGTCAGCACCTGGAACGTATGCCAGTCAGCGGCGGACATCTTGGTGAACACCTGGTCGATGAAGGCATCCGGCACTTTCGGGTGGAAAAGGTCGCTCATCGAGTTTACGAAGTAGATCGTGGGCTTCTTCCGCTCCAGCGGCTCGGACAGCTTCTCCGTCCGAAGCCGGATTTTTTTGAACCCGTGCTCGTAGCCAGGCACGCCCATCGCCTGTAGGCGCCGAGCCATAACCTCTGCATAGCAGTGCTTGCATCCGGCAGACACCTTGGTGCACCCAATAATTGGGTTCCAAGTCGCCTCAGTCCATTCAATTCGCGAGCCGGACGCCATAGGTCACCTCAGAAACCAAAATCGTTCTGCACCATGCCGCCGCGCAGGGTGCTCCAAATGTTCGCACCCAATGGGTGTTTGCTGGCCAGCACTAACCGATAGATCTCGCGCTGACCAGTGTTGCGGATGGCTTTCGCATGCGGTGACACATGGTAACCAACGCCACGTATCAGCGACACCCAATGCTCAAAAAATCGCTGGCGGATCACGCTCTTGCCGTGGCTTCCAAGACACACATCCCGCCAGCCTGGCGCCACTTTGTCGAAGCTCGGCCACAGGTCCGCACGACTGACCAAATTTCGTGTCATATCAAGCGAGGCGAAGTGGATCATCAGATCAACCCGCCCTAGCCGCGACAGCGATTGGATCACCGAGAACGGCAACGCGTGCAGAGCGTACGGATCCAGGTATGCCAGATGCAGGCCCTTCCGCGGCAACTTAGATGCAATCCGTTGGACTACCGCTTCCGCGGCCCCAATATGTTCGTCGACGCGTGTGGAATACAACATTCCGAGCCGCGCCTTGCATGCGGCGACGTTCGCTGGCGATACATCGCCAATGATGATCCGACTGAACGGGTACGCACCGCGGCCCTCCACTGACGCTTCCATTGCAGCCAGGGTGCCACCAGGAACCACAGTGCTTCCTGAACCTCTGATCCGAGAACGGCCGGGACCGCAGTACAAATCCAGCAGACACGGCTCTCCACGCATTTTGCCGCGTGCCATCCGGGATGCGCGGACATATCCTTTTAAGAGTTCGTGTTTGTCTTTGACCCATGATCCCACTACTTCCTGCGGATATCCATCTGAGCCCGCTTCGTACTCCATGCAGCCCCCCAGTGCTCCTATCCTCGTCTGCATCCTAACCGCCAACAATTAGGCATGCACGCACCAACTATGCAGTTCCTGCAGTGCCACTCGGCTGCACGTGCTTCCGTCGGTGACAGCCGGTCCTAAAAAACTGGTCCAAGCCCACTTCCTACTCGCAGATGCTAGATACCTGATGACCTTTTGGGAACTCGCTCGATTTCGCTGGCAACAAGCATCGGTCATCCTTACAAGAGAAAACTTGGGTCAGGATGCTGCTTTACAACGATTCGCTCCGCCATCAACCCGTACAATACCATCGTGATCCGCCCAAAATTTAGTGCCGACACGCGCAGAAATTATCTGTTCCGCGATGCTATCTAGCCGCGCCTGAAGCAGCGCGCGGCGCCTTGGTACGTACCGGTAGACCGAAGAAGGTCAAAGCGTCAGAAACTGAACTGCACTCTTACCCTATTTCCTCCTATCTAGAACTTTGAAATCTTTTTCCCAAGCTGAAGCAGCTGCACAGGAAGAAGTGAATGCGGTCCCAATTGCCCTTGGATGTTGCCAGGATCCTCTGAAAATAAGGGCCCATGCTGAAGGAGCGCCATCACTAGTGATCTAAGGCGATCAAGAATCTCTAGGAAATCAGACTCGGCCAGCACAAGCGTCTGAGGTAAGAAATCACCAGAAGAGTCCGCTCGCGGCGCGTTAGTTCCAACAATTGGATAAACTGAGATCCCAGGCGGCACGTTACCCTCAGCCCATTGCGTACTTACATGTAACTGCGCAGCATCGTCTTTAGACAAAGACCCAATTTTTTCGCTCTTCATTTCTATAGAAAAAGCCACATTATCGAATACCCAGAGATTATCCGGACCGCGATTGTGATCTCTTTCTGGACGAGACGAATCCGCGCCTATGGCACCGCCCAGCTCGTGTATGACGCGCTCCACTTCGCTTGCACGGCGCGCAAATGAAAGCGCAGCCCTAAGCTGATCAAGCTCGACTAAAGCACCACTTTTGTTACTAAAATCTTTAATCCAGATTGCAATGGCTTCAGCCTGCGAGGTAATTCTCCGCTCCAGCTTTGATGGCTGCATCGGCGGACGTGAAAGCCCAGAGTTTTCCGAAAATGCAGCTGCCTGCAACTGCATCGCCGCCACTTTCTCTACAAAATAAAGATACTTAGCGGACGATTGTTTTAAAACTGATCTGGCGAGCGGCTGACTGCGCACGATGTTCGCTGCTAATTGAACCTTCTGTGCAGCCACTGAGTATTCTCTAGCCAGGGCACATTTGAGCGCATCTCGCTCGAGCTCTGCCACTAGACGTCTCGACTCAGCAGACTCAACCACAGCATTTATGTTACTGGCCGGTTCTGAAATTTGCTGGGCGTAATAATCGCGCCACCCGATATCTCGATTTAGCGACTGACGAATCGTTTCAATAATTCCGAAAACCTGATTATCCGATTTCGATATATCCTCCGAGACTTCTCGACCAATTTCTATCTGGCGGACTGTCAATGGAGAAAAGCTTTCAAGAACTACACGTCTAGAGATGAAATTTGCCAGATCACGTCCAGCGAGTAGCACTGCGCAGTAGTCAGATGACGACCGGACAGCGCGACCCAAACCCTGCTCCACCCGGTTCGAGATCTTTCCGCGCATCCCTACTACGCCGCCTTGCAATTCTCCATCAGCCCTATCGATCAGACTCTCTCCAAACGGCAGTCCATCGATAACAAGCAGACGACATGCGGAGTCCGGCAAGTCAATGCCATCGTAACGCTGTACAAAAACAAAAAAATTTCCTTTTGATGTCTCGCGCAATCTATTAACAGCAGTCCCAACGTTGTTTTTGTCGGGCAGCGTCGCACCCAGCCCCTGCCAAAATTTGGCCACGTGATAAGACGGAACGAGAATGACAATGTTTGTTAGCGCAGTAAAGGACCTTACGACTTCTGCGAGCTGTTCTCGTGAGAACTCAGGATTAACCAGAGAGGGCACTAGTACCATGCGCTCGCCCACTGAGCCCTCTCCAGGAATATCGATCGGCGATTTAGCTGCCACTGGGTCGCAACCAAGTTCACGCACTAAAACAGAGGCATCCTGAATTGACGCAGACATGAACAGGCGATTTTTTGCTCCGGTATAGTGTGGAACGTATTCAAGCGGAACCGGGTCAACTGTCAATGTAGCCCCCGTTCCAGACAGGACCAAGCGACAAATCTCAAGGCATTGAGATAAATATTCCCAAGCGAATGCAACCTCTGAAATAGTTGAGTACCTATTTACAATAGACCGAATCGTCTCAAGCTTTTCCGTATATATCCAATAAGGAATCTCAACAATCCCCATTGGATCATCCATCTGAATTCTGGTCCACGCAGAGGCATCACACGCTTCCATATCTGCGTTCAATAAACTTATTAATTCAGCCCGCGCCTCGGCAGCCAGATCCGCAGTAAAGCATTTTCTAACTGCCTCAACACCCGCGTGGACGTCATCGAGAACAATAGCCGATGGCGTCAGCCTTACGTCGCGACGAGCGAAAGTGGATTTCCCATTGAAAAATTTATCATAGGTGCAAACTATGAGACTTCTTCCAGCCAAAGCCTCTTCTGGAGGATAACTTTCTTTAGCTAGCCACGGAGAAACTTTAACTCCGACCCTCAAACCTTCCTCAACTACCTGCTCGGCAAGCTGGACAGTTGGAACAAGATAGACACCCGGCTCGCCGCTGGCCTGCTGCATTTTGTGCCATAGATATATCAGCCCAGTAGTAGTTTTCCCTCCGCCGGTATTTAACTTGACCACCACATCGCGCTGATTGGATGTACCGTCTAGCTTTTCGAAAATTTTTATTTGAGAAGGCCGTAACTCGACGTGAGTTACTTGTCTATCGAGCCGTGAAAATGTCTCCGCGAGGCTCGCCGGAGCTTTCTTTTCTCCCGACTTTCCCAGCTTCGTGAAATCGACCATACGTCCTCCTTCCCTAGATAGCTATAGCATGACCCGAGCGCCGCTAAGTTTCAAGACTTAGGGCTTCTTAGTCTAAAAAATGCGACTCACAGAAAGCTTTCAATTTGCCAGGGAAACCTATTTTTTGCGCTCGTTTTCGCATCTAAAAAATGAAGTGCCAAAAAAAAGCGGCCCGAAGGCCGCCTTTTTTACATCGATGCCGTATCACGCCCCGTTCGGGTTCACCTTTCCGCGTCGATCTTGTACTGCTTGATCGCCCGCGCCACATCCTTCCCGGTCATCTTTCCGTCCTTCGCCAGCATTGAAAACGGGGTCTGAAAAACGGGGTTAGAAAAACGGGGGTCAGGTTCACTTATAGCCAGAAGTGAACCTGCCCCGTTATTCGGTCATCGATCAATGGCTCAGCGCGTCTCGTAGATCCTGCACCGCAGCAGCAGCCTTACGCAGTTTGCCGAACCCATAGTGTCCGACCTTATGTTCCATGCCCTGCCCAAGTTTGTTGGGCTTGCACAGCAGGCACCCCGCTCGGCGTGCCTTGGAACTTCCCCGCTTGTGGTTCATCTCGACCTCCTTCGTTCGTTCTCGGGAAACGGACGGTAGGTTCACTTACAGCCAGAAGTGAACCTGACCCCGTTATTGTCGATTTTCGGGGGCATATTCGCGGTCCTTGCGAATGCGGGCCGGCCAGGGGAAGAGCGCTCTCTTCCGCTGCGGCCCCTCCTCTCCCGCGTGGCGGGAGAGGGACAGAGCGTTATTGCCTGATGGGCGTCCCAGCGCACGTTCTACCATTGCCTGAAAGGCTGGATCTTCCAAGGCGCGCTACTGCATGGGATGCCGCCGCACCGCGTCTTCACCTTCCGGCGCCTGATCTCGGCGTAGCCAAACACCATGGTCTGAGGAAGTGCACTCTGCCCCCACCCCGGTGCAGCGCATATCGCACCTTGCTCGATAAGGTCCTGACCAACGACCTGCTAGCCGACATCCGCATTCACCTCCAGCAGCAGCGCGCCCTTGGCTACGACGCATTCCGCACCATGGTCGAGAACAAGACCCACCGCTTCGCTGGCGCCAGGCCCGCCCATCGGCCACGCAAACCCACCACGACCACCGAATAAGTCAACCTGACCCCGTTACTCGGCCGCGGTGGACCATAGGAATTGGCGACTTAATTACCCCCGCCTCTTTGCTCGCCCCTCTGCTCGGACGGATAGGCCCCAAAAGCTAAAATTCTTAATTATTTAGATGGGGGCTTAACACCACCTCGCCGCTTCAAACTAGCGGCAACGCGGAAAATATCTGGAATATTTATTTTACCACTTGAACGCCGCTCGGTGATACCCAATCGAGTCAACGCGTCAAGTAATGATGCTTCGGCAGCGCCACCTTGCAATTCTAGCGGCCCAAGGTATTTTCCCGCCTCAACATCCTTCCTTATCTTTCTCACCACCCCGCCATTTTTCCAACGCACAATAATAGCCTGCTCCGCACAGGGAACCTCCATACCTGAAAGCGCCCCCAGGACGTCTTTAATCCAAATATGATCCTCCGAGAGTTGATCAAATCTAACTTGAGAAGCTTTCTGCACACCTTCCTTAATTCCGTGATGGTCAATGGCTTGACGTTTAGATGCAGATGCATCATGCACCCCTTTATCCGCAGCTATTTTTAATGCAGTCAGAAATGTTCGAGGCGCTGTCTGTCCGTGCGCGTCACCCAAGTGATTAGGCAGCCAAGTATATGTTCTTCCGCGGCGATGATCGCTCCCCATATATTCCCCTGCCAATACGGAGAAGAGGCCCGCCTGGGCCGACTCGTCCATTTTTAGCCCTTCAGGAATCACAGAAACACCACGCTCTTTGGTAACAGTCAACTTCCGAGAATGGAGGAGATCTAATAGAGAAGACGCAGAATCTGGCAAATTAAGTAATCGGCTATACAACAACCCATATAGGTCATTTGTTGACCATTTTAACTCAACCCGTTCCGCCCTGAGCTTGGATGCGTCTGGAAAATCAAAAGCCAGATTATCATCCGCCTGATCAGGACGAATGAATATCTTTGCCCTAATCGACGTGTAGCTCCTTAATGAGAGAGCGAGCCTTAGCAGTCCGCGAGTCAGCTCACGCACCGTTTGCCAACTATCGCCAAGGCGATCAAGAGCATCAAAAACTATAATGAGCTTGATCCCCTCAGCCTTGAGCGCGCGATCGGCATTAATCATAGCCTTCTCATAGGCTTCCGGATCCAGCTGGATCTTTCTTACTGCATCACTAAATGTGAGATCCTTCCATCGCTCATCCAATGCCTTCATAAATACAACACGCCAAATAGCCTCAGGTTCTGCACCCTCTTTTAGGAGAGCTGCAAGAATTCGACTGGACGGAGAAATTCCACTCGAAAAATCCTCACCTGAAAATCCCAGGAAAGCGCGAACAGAGCCCAACTTCAACTTCGGATATGCGTAAGCCAATAGTTCGCGAGTCTTATCCTCGATAAGCGCTCCGGACCAGAAGCTTTTTCCAACACCACGATTGCCGACAACAATCGCACGATCCGGATCTAGTGCCCCCTCATGCCCTCGAGGCGCGTAGACCTCCTCAGGCGCAGGCGGCCTAGAAGCGTTATGGGAGACATCTAACGGCAGAGACCGCAGACCTTCTCTAAGGCTATGAACAATGTTAGCGCGGGTAGCCACGTCAAACCCTCAACCGTTCTTTACACGACTTAATAAAATCACCGAAAGCTGCCAACGCTATGCCGCCTGACAGAACATCAGGATTACCGATCGGATCAAAATCCCGAAAATTTCCATCATCTGCTATAATCCAAGCATAATGTGGCGCCTCAAGATCATCGAGCGAAAAGCCGATCTCTTCACTATCTCCATAGAGCGATTTCGAGAAAATCTCAAAGGCCTCGTCGCGAAACGCCGCCTGATCGCTCGCCTTCAGGCTCGCCTTTGCATGAACCATCTTTAATCGCATCACCCATTCAAAATTTCCACCCAGCACGAAACGCGACATATGAGCAAAAGCGAAACTATATCCGGAAAACGTTTGCGGGGTATTGTGCCCGAATAGCAAGACGTCCCCGTTTAAATTCAGAATCGATGCAGCGGTAGACTCACTCATACCTGCCCTAGCATCAATTAGGACAGCGTCGTAGCGTCCTCGCGATGTGAGACCGCATATTAAACGATCAATGCGCCCAGCAAATGTAGTCTCTACGCCACCAATTATCTGACCGCCATAAGCCCTAAAAAGCTTGCCGAGGAACAAACCTGGATTTTTGTACGTTGTTGATCCTACCGCAGGGCAAACGTGCACTAGGCCAGCACCTCGAGTGAGACCACTTGTGCCGATCGCGTCAACAAGCATGGCGTTGGCGTCCACACTTCCCGCCCGAAGCTCTACAAGGTAATCCAATACTCCATAGAGTGGCCGATCGCTCTCACGAAGCAAGTGATCACCAACTCCCGGAGCCTCTAAATCCAGATCAATTACTAGAACGTTGTGTCCATCATTCGCCAAACTTGAAGCCAGCATGGACAATGCAGTTGTCCTACCCACTCCGCCCTTCAAACTCCAAAATACAAGCCTAGGTGGCTGAGCGTCGTCAGATTTAGAGATCGACGGAGGCAGCAACCAATCTTGTCCGTTTGCACGTCGATCAATAACACACGCCTTCACTTCTGAACCGTCCCCTAGCTGCACCATTTCAGGCAATGCTAGATGGCTCATCTCGCCCAAGGAGTGGTCGCTCTGCTTCGTCACATTGTCAGGAATACATTGACTGTAACGGCCAAGGTGCTCAGCAATGGCTCCCCTAAGCAAGGACATATCGACCGTATGCGCGAGCCTATCTGGAACTATTAGCGCTAGTGCCCCAGCAGCATCGCGCACGAACCATCCTTGCTCGAGAAGCACCCCATGGCCCATCGAAGAAATGAGCGAACAAACCTTGCTGAGGGAGTCATCAAATGTTGCGCCGGCCATGGCTCATCCAAATATTAAGGTCAGGTCAGTTTAGGCTGACGTTGAACGGGAGGCTAGATGCAAAAAAGGGCGGCATCATAGCCGCCCTTTTGTCAGCATGCTGAACCATCAAACCCCAACCGGATTAGCCTTCTCCGCATCGATCTTGTACTGCTTGATCGCCCGAGCCACATCCTTCCCAGTCATCTTGCCATCCTTCGCCAGCGCCGCAATCGCCGCATGCGCGATGTAGTAGCGGTCAACCTCGAAGAACCGCCGCAGGTTGGCGCGGGTATCCGAGCGGCCGAAGCCATCCGTCCCCAGCACGGTGTAGTGCGTCGGCACGAAAGCGCGGATCTGGTCGGCAAAGGCACGCACGTAATCCGTGGCGGCGATCACCGGCCCCTGCCGCCCTTCCAGCAGCTGCGTCACATAAGGCTTGCGCTGCTCGCCTTCCGGATGCAGGCGGTTCCAGCGCTCCGCATCGAACCCATCGCGGCGCAGTTCGTTGAAGCTGGGGCAGGACCAGATGTCGGCGGTGACGCCGAAGTCCTTGTCCAGCAGCTCGGCGGCGGCGATGGCTTCGCGCAGGATGGTGCCCGAGCCCAGCAGCTGCACGCGCAGTTCGCCCTTCTTGGGCTTGCCGGCGTCCTGCAGCAGGTACATGCCCTTGATGATGCCGTCCTCTGCACCGGCCGGCATTTCCGGGTGGGTGTAGTTTTCGTTCATCAGGGTGATGTAGTAGTACTCGTCCACCTGCTCTTGCATCATCCGCTTCATGCCGTACTGCATGACCACGGTGACCTCGAAGCCGAAGGTGGGGTCGTAGCTGCGCACGTTCGGGATCGACCCGGCGATGACCTGGCTGAAGCCGTCTTCGTGCTGCAGGCCTTCGCCGTTGAGCGTGGTGCGGCCGGCGGTGCCGCCGAGCAGGAAGCCGCGGGTGCGCATGTCCGCCGCCTGCCAGGCGATGTCGCCCACGCGCTGGAAGCCGAACATGGAGTAGTAGATGTAGAACGGCAGCATCGGCACGTTGCTGACCGAGTAGCTGGTGCCGGCGGCCAGCCACGAGGAGATGGCGCCCGGCTCGCTGATGCCCTGCTGCAGCACCTGGCCGGACTGGTCCTCGCGGTAGAACATCAGCTGGTCGGCGTCCACCGGCTTGTACTTCTGGCCGAACGGGGCGTAGATGCCGATCTGGCGGAACATGCCTTCCATGCCGAAGGTGCGCGCTTCGTCGGCCACGATGGGCACGATGCGCGGGCCCAGGTCCTTGTCGCGCAGGGCGATGTTGAGGCTCTGCACGAAGGCCATGGTGGTGGAGTAGCTGCGCTCGCCGCTGGACTTGAGCAGGCGGTCGTACTTGTCCAGGCCGGGCACGGTGAACGACTGGTCGGCCTTGCGGCGGCGCTGCGGCAGGTAGCCGCCGAGCGCGGCGCGGCGTTCCTGCAGGTACTGCACTTCCGGCGAGTCCGGACCGGGGTGGTAGAACGGCACCTGCTCGGCGTCGGCCAGCTGCTTGTCGCTGAGCGGGATGTTGAAGCGGTCGCGGAACGCGCGCACGGCGTCGTCGTCCAGCTTCTTGGTCTGGTGGGTGGGGTTGAGCGATTCGCCCGAGGAGCCCATGCCGTAGCCCTTGACGGTCTTGGCCAGGATCACGGTGGGCATGCCCTTGGTGTTCACCGCCTGGTGGTAGGCGGCGTAGACCTTGTGCGGGTCGTGGCCGCCGCGGTTCAGGCGCCAGATGTCGTCGTCGGACAGGCCGGCGACCATGGCCGCGGTCTCCGGGTATTTGCCGAAGAAGTTGGCGCGGGTGTAGGCGCCGCCGAAGGCCTTGCAGTTCTGGTATTCGCCGTCGACGGTTTCCATCATCAGCTTGCGCAGCACGCCGTCGGTGTCGCGCGCCAGCAGCGCGTCCCAGTAGCCGCCCCACAGCAGCTTGATGACGTTCCAGCCGCCGCCGCGGAACACGCCTTCCAGCTCCTGGATGATCTTGCCGTTGCCGCGCACCGGGCCGTCCAGGCGCTGCAGGTTGCAGTTCACCACGAAGATCAGGTTATCCAGGCCTTCGCGGCCGGCCAGGGCGATGGCGCCCAGGGTTTCCGGCTCGTCGCTCTCGCCGTCGCCGATGAAGCACCACACCTTGCGGTCGGACTTCTCGATCAGGCCGCGGTGCTCCAGGTACTTCATGAACTGCGCCTGGTAGATGGCGCTGAGCGGGCCCAGGCCCATCGACACGGTGGGGGTCTGCCAGAAGTCCGGCATCAGCCACGGGTGCGGGTAGGAGGAGATGCCCTGGCCGTCCACTTCCATGCGGAAATGGTCGAGCTGGGTCTCGTTGATGCGGCCTTCGAGGAAGGCGCGGGCGTAGATGCCCGGGGCGCTGTGGCCCTGGATGTAGAGCAGGTCGCCGGGGTGCTTGTCGGACGGGGCGCGCCAGAAGTGGTTGAAGCCCACGTCGTAGAGGGTGGCGGCCGAGGCGAAGGAGGCGATGTGGCCGCCCAGGTCGCCGGGCTTGCGGTTGGCGCGGACCACGGTGGCCATGGCGTTCCAGCGGATGATCGAGCGGATCTTCCACTCGATGGCCGCATCGCCCGGGCTCTTGGCCTCGTTGGCGGGCGCGATGGTGTTGACGTACTCGGTGGTCGGCGAGAACGGCAGGTAGGCGCCGGAGCGGCGGGTCAGTTCGACCATGTCCTCCAGCAGCTGATGCGCGCGCTCGGGGCCCGCCACATCGATGACGGCCTTGAGCGATTCGATCCACTCCTGGGTCTCAGTGGGGTTCGGATCGTTCTGCAGCACCTCGTTCAACCAGTTCATAGCGCTCCCGTAGGTCGCACGCACGCGCGCGATTGCATGTGTTTTTCGAAGCCTCCAAGTGTAGCGCAACCGCCCCGCCGGACCTCGTACGGCAGCGTATGGAACGGACTGTCACATTGGCCCGGGACAGCGCGCGACAACGGCCGCGCGGGCGGGCGCGGCTGCGCTTATGATCGGAGCCGACTCCCGCGGAGCGCCGCCATCGCCGTCTTCTCGTCAGTGCAGGACGCTCCCGCGGTCGCCTGGCGGCACAGCCTGCGCACCCGGCTGATGCTGTGGGGCAGCCTGATCCAGGTGGCGCTGCTGGCGGGCCTGGCGCTGCTGTTCTACCTGGGCGCGCGCCAGGTGGTGGTGCGCAATGCGCGCGAGGAGGTGGCCGGGCTGGCGCAGCAGACCGCGCGCAGCCTGGACGCGACGCTGGGCTCGGTGCAGGTGAGCGGGCGCACCCTGGCCGCCGGCGCGTCCGCGGTCGGGCGCCAGCCGTTCAACCTGCGCAGCCTGCTGCACGCCACCCTGGAGGGCGACCCGGACATCGCCGGGGCGCTGCTGGTGATCGAGCCCGGCGCGCTGAAGGGCGACGACCGCGGCTTCGCCTGGCACCTGCGGCGCATGCACGGCACGCTGGTCGAGCAATCGGCCGACACGCTGGGCTTCGACTACCGCAGCATGCCCTGGTACCGGCGCACGCTGGCGGCGCAGGCACCCTGGTGGTCCGAGCCGTACAGCGACGCCTCCACCGGCGGCGACTACCTCACCACCTACAACCTGCCGCTGCGCCTGCCCGGCGATGGCGCGCAGGCGCGGGCGATCGGCATGGTCAGCGTGGACGTGCCGCTGAAGCGGCTGCAGGCCATCGTCGCCGAGCTGCCGGCCAGCGCCGGGCTGCAGCCGATGCTGCTGTCGCCGGACGGACTGTTCGTGCTGCATCCGGACCCGGCGCTGCGCTTCCACCGCACCCTGGAGGCGCATGTGGCGCGCGCCCGGCCGGACCTGTCGCCGCTGGCCGCCGCGCTGTCCACGCATGCGCCGGTGCGCTTCGCCCACACCGCCCCCGACGGCGAGCGCTACCTGACCCAGAGCGCGGCGGTCGGCGACACCGGCTGGACCTTCGCGCTGACCGTGTCCGAGCGCTACATCCTGGCCGGGCTCAACCGCATCGCGCTGTGGGTGGGGGTGGGCGGCGGCTCCGCGCTGCTGCTGTGGCTGTGGCTGCTGCACCGCTACACCGCACGGCTGGCGCGGCCGATCGAGGACCTGACCAATTCGGCCGGGCATTTCAGCCAGGGCGAGTTCGACTACCCGCTGCGCCACGTGGAGCGGCAGGACGAGGTGGGGGTGATGGCGCGCGCCTTCGACCGCGCGCGCGGCTCGATCAAGCTGCAGTTGGCGGAGATCGCCACGCTGGCGCAGGCGCGGCAGCGGATGCAGAGCGAACTGTCGATCGCGCGCGACATCCAGCAGGCGATGCTGCCGGACGGGCGCACCTTCGACAGCGCGCACAAGCACCTGGAGACCTACGCGCTGCTGGAGCCGGCGACGATGGTCGGCGGCGATTTCTACCAGTTCTTCGAGACCGAGCCGGGGCTGCTGTGGTTCGTGGTCGGCGACGTGTCCGACAAGGGCGTGCCGGCGGCGCTGTTCATGGCCCGGGCGATGACCGTGCTGGAGGTGGCCGCGCGCCGCCACAACCGCCCGGACGCGATCCTGATCGCGGCTTCGAAGCGCCTGGTCGAGGGCAACGAGACCTGCATGTTCGCCACCGTGCTGTGCGGGCTGATCGACGTGCACAGCGGCGACTACTGGCTGTCCAGCGCCGGCCACGAGCCGCCGGTGCTGCTCGGCGCCGACGGCCACGCGCAGCTGCTGGCGCTGGAATCGGGCCCGCCGCTGGGGATCGAGCCGCAGACCTGCTACCCGGTGGTGCGCGGGCGCCTGGCCGCCGGCGCCACCCTGCTGAGCTACACCGACGGCATCACCGAGGCGATGGACGCGCACGATCAGCCTTACGGCGCCGAGCGGCTGCTGGCCGCGCTGCAGCCCGGCATCGACGCGCAGGCGCAGTGCGCGCAGGTGCTGGCCGCGGTGCACGCGTTCACCGCAGCCGCACCGCAGTCCGACGACATTACCTTGCTGGCGATTCGCCTGCGCCAGGATCGGATGCGGGAGGGAGGCACATGAAACTACGGCTGCAGATGGTGCCGGCGCTGGACACGCTGGCGCAGTTGAGCGACACGCTGGAGGCCGCGCTGCTGCGCCACGGCGTGACCGGGGAGCACGTGAGCCGGGCCAGGCTGATCGTGGAGGAACTGGCCTGCAACACGCTCGAGCACGGTCACCTGGCCAGCGAACAGCCGCCGGTGGAGGTGCTGCTGCAGGTGGACACTGGCGCGCTGGTGCTGGAATTCCACGACAGCGGCCCGGCCTTCGACCTGCGCGCCGCACCGGTGCCGGACCTGGACGCGGACATCGCGCAGCGTCCGATCGGCGGCCTCGGCCTGCACCTGGTGCGGCAGCTGGCCGACCACATCGACTACCGTCACGACGCCGGCCGCAACGTCGTGCGCATCACCCTGCTGCAGCCCTTCGACCCCGCCCCCCAGGAGTTCCCCGCATGACCACGTTGAGCCTGCAAATCGAACCCACGCAGGACCGGCGCCAGCGCATCATCCTCAGCGGGCGCCTGGACACGCATACCTACCAGGCCCTGGACGAGGCGCTGGCGCCGCTGCTGGCCACCCAGATCACCACCCTGGTGCTGGACCTGTCGCACCTGGACTACATCAGCAGCGCCGGCATCCGCTCGATCTTCAAGGCGCGCAAGGTGCTGGCCACCCGCGACGGCCGGGTGCTGGTGGTCAACCCGCAACCGCAGATCCGCAAGGTGTTCGACGTGGTCAAGGCGGTGCCGTTGAACGAGATCTTCACCTCGGTGCAGGAGCTGGACGCGTACCTGGACGAGATGCAGCGGCGGGTGCTGGAGGAGGGCGAAGGCGGTTGAGCTGGGTTCGTCGCGGCTGAAGCCGCTCCCACAGGGAAGCGTGCACATAACCGGCGCGCTGCAGTGTGGGAGGGAGTTCAGTCCCGACAGCGTCCGGGGCCGGAGCGCCTGACGACTTCGTTGGTCGCGGCTGATGCCGCTCCTACAAGAAGCGCGCGACCGTCGAACGTGCGCGACCAACCCGCCCGGCGCACTGTAGGAGGGGCTTCAGCCCCGACAGGCAGGCCCCGAAGCCAAGTACCGACCGATCCCGCGTCGCGACTGAAGTCGCTCCCACAACAGTGCTGCACAGCGCATCGCGGACTGCCCAGGCCGGGCCTTGTCTTTCGGTACCACTTCCGGCCCCGCGCCTTTTGTGGGGGCGACTTCTTCTGTGGGAGCGACTTCAGTCGCGACGCGACCAATCAAGCCGCGCCCCGCGCCATGCACACCCCACGCCTCACGCCTCACGCCACACAACACCAAGGCTCCAGCCACCTGCCTGCCCGCGCGGCTGAACGATCGCCCACCCCACCTGCACAGCCCCCGCCCTCACGGCCTTGCCCGCCGCCTAGATTCGATATATCTTTTCGCGAAACTTAGACATATCGAAACGATGCCCCGCCCCACCGACCCCAATCACCGTCACCCACGCCGCCTGTTCGACGAGGACAGCCCCGGCCGCGGTCCACATGGTCGTGGCGGCGGGCGTGGCGGCCGCCCGCTCGGCCATGGCGACCTGCGCCTGCTGCTGCTGGCGATGATCGAGACCCAGCCGCGCCACGGTTACGAGCTGATCCGCGCGGTCGCCGACCTGTTCCATGGGCTGTACACGCCCAGCGCCGGCACCGTCTACCCGACCCTGGCGCAGCTGGAGGCGCAGGGCCTGGTGCAGGCGGACGCCGACGCGGCGCGCAAGCGCTACGCGATCACCGCCGACGGCCTGGCCTTCGTGCAGGCGCAGCGCGCGCAGCTGGACGCGGCGGTGGAACGCACCCACCACAGCGCGCGCGCGCTGGTCCGCGCCAACGTGCCGGCACCGGTGCGCGAGGCGATGCGCCGGATCAAGCATGGCCTGCTGGCGCGCCACGGCCGCTGGACCGACGCGGAAGTCGAACGCGTCGCGCAGCTGCTGATGCAGGCCGCCGACGGCATGGAGCGCGACGCCGATGGCTGAGTGCCGTCCGCGCACCGCCGCCGCATCGCCGCCCTGCCTGCCGGCGCAGCGCGCCGCTCCCCTTTCCCCCAAGGACTTTTCCGCATGAACACCCATGAAAACCGCCTGCTGCGCCATCCGCTGCGGATCCGCCACCTGCAGGTGCTGCGCACCCAACCGCTGACCCCGCACATGCGCCGCATCGTGGTCGGCGGCCCGGCGCTGGACGGCTTCGTCAGCGCCGGACCCGACGACCACGTCAAGCTGTTCTTCCCCAACGCCGATGGCGTGTTCGTGCTGCCGACGATGACCGACAACGGCCCAGTGTATCCGGCCGATGCCGCGCCCTCGCCGGCGCGCGACTACACCCCGCGCCACTACGACGCCGCGGCGCAGGAGCTGACCCTGGATTTCGTGCTGCACGGCGACGGCCCGGCCTGCCGCTGGGCGGCGCGGGCCAACCCGGGCGACGCGCTGGTGGTCGGCGGCCCGCGCGGCTCGTTTGTCGCCGCCGACGATTACGCCGCCTACGTGCTGATCGGCGACGAGACCGCGCTGCCGGCGATCGGCCGCTGGCTGGAGGAACTGCCGGCCGGCGCGCAGGTGGAGGCGCTGATCGAGATCCCCGGCTTCGCCGACCGGCAGGCGTTGCCGTCGCGCGCGCAGGTGCGCATCACCTGGCTGGAACGCAACGGCGTGCCCGTGCTGAGCAGCCAGCTGCTGGAAGACGCGCTGCGCGATTTCGAGGCACCGGACGGCGACGCGTTCTACTGGATCGCCTGCGAATCGGCACGCGCGCGGATGATGCGCAAGTTCGTCGAAGGCCGCCTCAACGTGCCCAAGGAGTGGATCCGCGCGACGGGGTATTGGAAGTCCGGGCGCGAAGAAGAAGCATAAGTTTGGCGATTGCGCGCCCGATGTGGATGCCGTTGTTTTTCACGCGTCGGGACTGAAGTCCCTCCCACAAAGGAGCGCACTCCCTCGCTGGGGGCCACTGTAGGGGCGGCTTCAGCCGCGACGCTTTTCTTGGATCGATCGATCCGATCGCTTCATTCTTCGGTCGCGGCTGAAGCCGCTCCTACACAAGCGCCTGGCGATGCGGCGGCCACGCTGTCATGCGTCGGGACTGAAGTCCCTCCCACAAAAAGCATGCCTCCCTGCGGAGCCACTGTAGGAGTCAACTGTCATGCAGAAGCGATCGCAGGGGGGCTGTAAGGTGCCTGATCGCGTGCGATGGCGTTGAGCCATCGCAGGTACTTGTGCATGCACGCGACGATGGCGACCTTGGCGGGTTTGCCCGCGCTGGTCAGGCGTGCGTAGGTGTGTGACAGCGGCGAGCCTGCACGGATCGCGGCCCAGGTGGCCATGTACAGCACCCGCCGCACGTCGGCGCGTCCGCCCTGGATGCGGCGTTGGCCGTGCCAGCGGCCGCTGTCTCGATTGAACGGCGCCAGCCCGACCAAGGCGGCGATCTTGCGCGGTGGCACGCTGCCCAGCTCGGGAAGCCGGGCCGCCAGGGTGGCGCGCAGGATCGGGCCAAGCCCAGGCACGGTCGGCAAGCGTGAACAGGCCGCACCGACCTGGGCGATTTGCCGGGAGATCTCCTTGATGCGCTGTTGCAGCAGCGCGATCACCTCGAGCCACTGGTCACGCACCGCCTCGCAGGTCACGTGCTCCATGCACCGGCGCTGCGCATCGCGCTGGGCGACCAGGGTGCTGCGCAGGTGAAGCAGTTCGCGCAGCGCTTGCACTGGCGCAGGCAGCACGGCAGTGGGCTGACCGGGGAGGCATTGGGCCGCCACGGCCAGCAACCGCGCATCCAGGGCGTCGGTCTTGGCCTTGAGCCCCAACGCGTGCGCCAGCGCCCGGGGGCGCTGGGCAGACAGCCGGACCACGGGCAGGCCAGCCTGTGACAGCACTTGCAGGACCGCCCGTTCGTAGCCGCCGCTGGCTTCCAGCACGATCCGCTCGCATCCCAGCGACGCCAGCCGCAGGGCCAGGCGGGCCTGCTCCTCGGGCGTATTGGCCTGGGTCCAGTCCAGCCCGTCTGGCAAGACATGAATGGCCAGTTCGGCCTTGGCGACATCAATCCCGACAAAGCGTTGCAGCGACATGGACGTTCTCCGCAGTAGACTCAGGGACGAGAGATCTCCTGCCGATGCCCATGCTTGTCGGTTCGAGCTCGCGGCTCAGGCAACTGTTCGGGCTTGTGGGGCAGGAGAAACGGAGTGCGGCGGCCCTGACTCCTACCCGTGCTTGCGACGCACTGCGACTTAGCGGCCTGCCGCACTCCGCTCTCACCTCAACGATAGACCCGTAGAAGACACAAGCGGCTTCAGCCGCGACGCTTTTCTTGAATCGATCGATCCGATCGCTTCATTCTCCGGTCGCGGCTGAAGCCGCTCCTACACAGGGGCTTGGCGATGCGGTGGCCACGGTGCTGCTCGTCGGGACTGAAGTCCCTCCCACAAGGGTAGTGTGCCTTTTGTGGGAGGGACTTCAGTCCCGACTGCAGCCAACTGGAACACTCGTGGTTGCACGCTTCGCCACCGGTTCCAGCCACCGAGATCGCCGCGTCCAACCACACTGCCGCAAACGAAAACGCCCGCCGGATGGCGGGCGTTTCGTGGAGGGCGGCGGCCGAATGTCAGGCCGCCACCATTACCGCAACGCGCAGGCTTACTTCGCGTCCTGCAGCGCCTCGGTGGTGATGCGGATCTTGACCTCGTCGCTGACGTTCGGGACGTAGGCGCCCAGGCCGAAATCGCTGCGCTTGATCGTGGTGCTGGCATCGAAGCCCAGCGCCGGCACCTTGCGCATCGGGTGCGGACCGGCGCCGTTGAGGGTCACCGCCAGCACCACCGGCTTGGTCACGCCCTTGATGGTCAGGTCGCCGGCCACGCTCAGCTTGTTGGTGCCGGCCGCGCTCACCTTGGTGCTCTTGAAGGTGGCGGTCGGGAACTTGGCGGCGTCGAAGAAGTCGGCGCTCTTCAGGTGCTCGTCGAACTTGGCAGTGAAGCTGTTGAGGCCCGACAGCGGCAGGGTCACCTGGACGCTGGACTTGGCCACGTTCTCGGCGTTGTAGACCAGGGTGCCGTCGACGTCGCCGAAGTGCGCGGTGGGGTTGGAGAAGCCGAGGTGGTTCCACTGCACCAGCACGTCGGTGTGCGACGGGTCGAGCTTGTAGGTGCCGGTGGCGCCCTTGATCGCGGTGGCGGCAGCGGCGGCCGGCGCGGCGAAGGCGCTGGTGGCGGGCTGAGCGACGACGACGGCCAGCGCCAGGGCGAGCGGGAGCAGCAGGGTGCGGGTCTTGTTCATGGGCGAAGCTCCTGGGAAATCGGGTGGTTGGGGGAAACTGCAGCAAACACGGGCACAACGGTGTGAGGGCGAAGCGAAATGGGACGGCTTACTCGATGCGCGCAGCTTCGTCGAAACTCAGCCGCGGCAGGCGCGGGAACAGGCCGGCGGGGTCGCCATAGCCCAGGTTGACCAGGAAGTTGGACTTGATCGCGGTGCCGGCGAAGAAGGCCGCATCGACCTTGGCATTGTCGAAACCGGACATCGGGCCGGCATCCAGGCCCAGCGAGCGCGCGGCCAGGATCAGGTAGGCGCCCTGCAGCGAGCCGTTGCGGAACGCCGATTCGCTGCGGCCTTCGCGCGGGCCGTCGAACCAGCTCTTGGCATCGGCGTGCGGGAACAGGTACGGCAACTTCTCGTGGAAGTCCTCGTCGTGGGCCACGATCACCGTCACCGGCGCGGCCAGGGTCTTGGCCAGGTTGCCTTCGGACAGCGCCGGCTTGAGCTTTTCCTTGGCCGCGGCCGAGGTCACGAACACGAACCGCGCCGGGCTGCCGTTGGCCGCGGTCGGGCCCCACTTCAGCAGGTCGTACAGGGCGCGCAGGGTGTCCTCGCCGACCGGCGTGTCGCGGAAGGCGTTCTGGGTGCGGGCGGTACGGAACAGCTGATCCAGGGCGGCATCGTGCAGAGCGTCGGACATGCGGAAGTTCCTCTATCGTCGGGGGAAGCCGAAGCCGCCAATGGCAGGCGGTCTCGGCGCAAGGCGGCCAGTGTAGAGTGGCACGATAGCCGCAACACCCAGCCGCGATGCAACGGATTACTACCAAACGTGAAACGATCGGGCGCGCCCTGGGCGATTAGCGACGGCCGCGCCGGTAACGCCCGCCAGGCCGAAGCGCTCGCCGCGGCACTGGCCGGACCGACGCCGTCGGCCCTCCCGGCGTTGCTGCTGCAGCCGCACATGCCCTGGCGCTGGCTGGCGCCGCGGCGCTTGCCCGGCGCGGCGCAGGCCTATGGCCCTGGCCTGGCCGAACTGCTGCGGCAACCGCCGGCGCTGGCGATCGGCTGCGGCCGGCAGGCGGCGCTGGCGACGCGGCTGCTGCGCGCGCGCGGCAGCGCCGTGGTGCAGGTGCTGGATCCGCGCCTGCCGCCACGGCACTGGGACGTGGTGGTGGTGCCCGAGCACGATCGGCTGCGCGGCGACAACGTGCTGACCCTGCTCGGCAGCCTGCACCCGATCGACGATGCCTGGCTGGCCGCGGCGCGCGCCGCGTTCCCGCACTTCGGCGCGCTGCCCTCGCCGCGCACCGCGCTGCTGGTCGGCGGCCCCGCCGCGCTGGCGCCATGGACCACCGAGGCGGCGACGGCGACGTTCCGGGACCTGGCGGCGCAACTGCGCGAGCAGGGCGGCAGCGTGCTCGCCAGCACCTCGCGGCGGACCCCGCCGGCGGTGGCCCATGCGCTGCGCCAGGCGTTCGCCGGCGTGCCGGGCGTGGTCTGGTGCGGCGATGCCGACGGCCCCAATCCCTACGCCGGCCTGCTCGGCTGGGCCGAACGCATCGTGTGCACGCCCGATTCGGTGAACCTGCTGTCGGAAGCCTGCGCGACGCGGGTGCCGGTGGCCGTGGCGATGCCGGCGTCGGCGCGCGGCCGCGCGCGCGGCTTCCACGCGGCGCTGCACGCACGCGGCCGCCTCGGCGATGTCCCGGCCGTGCATGGCGCCGCCAGCGACGGGATCGCGCCGCTGCGCGAAACCGCACGCATCGCCGCGCGCATCCGCGAGCGCCTGCAGTTGGACGCCATCGACTGAGGCGATGCGGCCTGCAGGCCACGCGTGCGCGAACGCCGCGGGGCGGCAGGCGTGCCGGTCATGGCGCGCCTGCCGCCCCGTGATCGCGTTGCGCCCGGGTCAGGGATTGCTGGGCGAGCGCGGCACGCCGGCCGGCGCGGCATCCAATGCGCCGATCAGCGCGCGCACCACCGGCGTGCCCAGGCCGACCGTGTAGTTGTACTTGCCCTTGAGCGGCACATTGTTGTCGACCACGCCGTTGTAGCCGGGGATATCGCGATGGAAGGCCTGCGGGTAGTTCGCCGCCAGCCGGTACAGGTAATCGTTGAGATTGCCCTGGCGCCCCTGCTTCTCCACCAGCAGCGCAGCCACGCCCGCGAACTCGGGCGCGGCGACGCTGGTGCCGATCGTCGAATAGAACCCGCCCTGGTAGACCGACAGCACCGAACTTGCGTACGGCGCCCTGCCTTGCCGGCACGGCTGCTTTGCGGTGTCGGGGCAGCCGCCGACCAGCATGCCGACATCGGGCAATGCACGCATCGACTGGCGGGTGCCGCCCAGCGCGCGCAGCTGATAGGCCGGACGCTGGAACAAAGTGCTCACCCCGCCGCCGGCGCCCCAATAGCCACCGGCCAGCAGCGCGCCCACGCCGTAGTAGTCCGCGGTCAGCAGCGGATCGGCATAGGCGCTTTCGGTGCGGTAGCTGGAATCCAGCGAGCCCTTCTGGTAGTTGGTGGCCAGGTTGCCGCCGCCGACCGCGGTCACATAGGCATCGGCCGCCGGATGCTCGACGCCGGCAACGAAGTGGCCGTCCTTGCCGTCGACCGCATAGTGCGTATCCGCGCACGCCACCCCGGCATTGTCGCCGCTGGAGGCGATGAAGCTGATGCCTTGCGCGTTGCCCTGCTTGAAGATCGCATCCATCGTATGGAAACTGGCGGTGAAGTCGCGACCATCGTTGTACGCCTTGGTGTAGTACAGCTCGCAACCGCCGAACGAGGAGCTGACCACATCCGCCTCGTTGTCCTGCACGATCTGCCGGTAGCCGGCGATGAGCGATGCATCGGACAGGTCGGGGATCACGTACAGCAGGACATGCGCGCCCGGTGCGCCGGCCAGCGCCATCTCCACGTCCAGCGCCGCCTCGCCACCCGCGCCGCCCTCGTCGTTGACGCCCGGCTTGGCGCCGGCCACATAGCGGCGCGCGTACAGTTTCGGATTGGCATGGCCGGCGGCGTAGCGGCTGAAATTCTCTTCGTTGAACAGCGCATCGATGTCCGAATCCAGCACGTCGCTGGAGATCAGGATCGCGATGGTGGTGCCGGTCCCGTCGAGGCGGCGCTGCTGGCCGGGCGGGCCGATCATGCTCTGGTAGGACGGATAGCCGTAGGCCTGCTTGAGATCGTTGTACGCATAGACGCCGTCGCGGCCATTGCGGTTGGCCGGATCGAGCTGCCGCAGCCGCTGCGAATGCACATGGCGCATCGGCAATCCGCCGGTCAGGCCGGTGACCACCGCGCCGCTGTCGCGCAGCGCCGCCGGCAGCTGCAACGTGCCGGTGGCGGCGAGCCTGGCCTGCCCGCCCTCGGGCAGGTCCACCGCCAACGGCGCGGAGAACAGGCGCTCCACGTTGTCGGCGCTGGCGCTCACGTGCAGCGTCGCGCCCTGCTGCGCCACCGACATGTGCGCGGCCTGCAAGGCCGAGCGCACGCGTTCGACCTGGGCCGGCAACGGCGCGAAGCGGCTGTCGAACTCGGCGCGCGACAGCCAGTGATGGTAGTGCGGCGACACCGGATCCTGGATATCCGCCAGCAACGCGTCCAGGCCGGCTTCGTCGCGCAACGGCAGGTGCACGTCGAAGGTGACGGGTGCGGCGCGCAAGGTGGCGGACATGGCGGCAAGCCTGGCATCGGTGGCGTCCTGCGCGGCATGGGCACTGCCGAACACGAGCATGCCCCCGGACAACACGGCGGCCAGCAACGGGCGGCGGCGAATACGATCGATCATGGCGTCTCTCTCTCCGTGGTGGAACGATCTGGCGCCACCTGCACAGCAAGCGCAGGCGGCGTTGCATGGGCAAGAAAAACGCGCAGCGGCCACTGCGCGCCAACAGGAACAGGAACTTGCGATCAACTACCGCACCTGGACGGCCACAGCGGGCGCGCGCAAGCGCAATGAAGGCTCCCCTCCGCGCGCGCACCCCATCCGGGTGTTCACCGGACAGGCCGGCGGCGACGCCGTGCGGTCATCGGATCCATGTTTCGGCAACGTCATGAGCGCAGACCCGGCGGCGAAGAGCGCGGCAATCATTCATGAAGATCCGCGTCGAAACTTTGACGCCGCACCGCATTTTCGATCCTGCAAAGAAATGCATCGGCAATGTTTCATGGCCGCCGTTGAGGTCTACGTACATTGCTGAAAAATGTGCCGACGATGCGCGTTTTTCATCGGAAAACAGAGGCACCGAAAGATCCATTCTTGAACGGCCGACATTCCTGTTTTGCGTCCATTTACTTTCGCCGAAGCACCCAGGCCCGCACCCGCGCGCCGCGATCGCCGCTACCCGCACGCAACAGGCATGCATGCGCCGCAGGCCGCACCGGACCGGCCGATGCCGGCTCGGCACTGTGTCGCCTGTGTCGGCATTGCATGACAACCGCAACACGCATGACCCGATTCTGAAATCTCGCTGTCGCATCTTCGCGGGACCTTCTTCGTAGCGGATCCCCCACGCATGCCTACCCATCACTTGCTGAGCGCGGCGATCCTCGCCGCGTTGCTGTCGTCGCCGCTGGCGGCGCACGCGGCGGACGCGCCGGTCGACGGCGCGGCGACCGACGCCCGCCAACTCGATACGGTCTCGGTGATCGGACAGGGCGAAACCCGCCAGGTGCAGCGCATCACCCGCCAGGACGTGCCGGTGCTGCCGCCGGGCACCAGCATCCAGAAGCTGCTCAACCGCATTCCCGGCGTCAACGTGCAGTCCAACGACGCGTTCGGCGCCAACGAGGAATCGCAGACGGTGAGCCTGCGCGGCTTCAACGGCACGCGCCTGGGCTATACGCTCGACGGCCTGCCGCTGGGCGACAACGCCTACGGCAACTACAACGGGCTGAACATCAGCCGCGCGCTGATCGCCGAGAACTTCGGCGGGGTGGAACTGGCCTCGGGCATCGGCAGCCTGGGCACCGCCTCCACCAGCAACCTCGGCGGCACCGTGCAGTATTTCTCGGACGATCCGTCCACCGAAACCGGCGTGCGCCTGTCGCAGACCGTGGGCTCGGACGCCAACCGCCGCACCTACCTGCGCCTGGACACCGGCGAGCACAACGGCTTCTCCGCGTACCTGTCCGGCATCTACGCCAGCGCCGACATGTGGGCCAAGCCGGAATCGCCGACCCACACCGCGCAGTTCAACGGCAAGGGCGTGTACCAGTTCGACGGCGGCAAGATCACCGCCTTCGTCGACACCTCGCGCACCTCGCAGGCCGACTACGCCTACCTGTCCAAGAGCGGCCTGCACCGCGGCCTGGGCTGGGACTGGAACCTGTACGCGCCGGACTGGCAGCGCGCGCTGGCCGCGGCCTACTGCGCGCCGGCCACCCGCGACGCCAGCCGCTGCGGCTACAGCGGCGGCGTGGACAACATCGACGACGCCTACTACCAGAGCCGCGCGCTGCGCAACGACGACCTGTATTACCTCGCGGGCGATTTCCAGCCCTCCGACACGGTGAGCGTGCACACCCAGGTCTACCACCACGAGAACGAAGGCCAGGGCCACTGGTGGTCGCCGGGCCAGGCCTCGAACCCGGGCACGCCGCAGGCGCTGCCGATCTCGATCCGCAGCACCAACTACACCATCAACCGCACCGGCGGCATCGCCTCGCTGGGCTGGGACCTTGGTCCGCACCACCTGGAAGCCGGCGTGTGGTACGAGCGCAACAAGCACCACGTGGAGCGCAACTTCTACTGGATCGACGGCCCGATCGACGACGACCTGTTCCTCAGCGGCCCGGACCGCCGGCTGTTCTCGCAGGACTACGTGATCACCACCAAGCAGGCCTACGTGCAGGGCACCTTCAAGCTGCTCGACGAGCGCCTGACCCTGGACATCGGCGCGAAGAGCCCGCACACCACGATGACCGCGCACGAGACGCCGGGGATCGCGGTGGAGTCGCCGGTCGCCAACGGCACGCTGAAGGCCAGCGAGGCGCTGCTGCCGCAGGCGGGCGTGAGCTATCGCTTGGCCGAAGGCCAGGAAGTGTTCGCCTCCTACGCCGAGAACATCGCCGCGTTCCAGGGTGGCGGCGCCGGCGGCCCGCTGCTGGTGACCCAGGCCTCGTTCGACGCCAGCGTCGGCGCGCTGGAGCCAGAGAAGTCGAAGACCTTCGAGGCCGGCTACCGCCTGGTGCGCGACCAGTTCGAGGCCTCGCTGGTCGGCTACGACGTCACCTTCGACAACCGCCTGCTCTCGCTCAACCCCTGCCCGAGCATCCAGCAGGGCACCACGCCGGCGTGCACCACGCGCTTCTTCAACGTCGGCTCGGTCAGCAGCCGCGGCGGCGAGCTGACCTTCATCTGGAAGCCGAGCGCGCACCTGCAGTGGTACAACTCGGCCTCGGTCAACCGCTCCACCTACGACGACAACTACGTGCAGAACGGGGTGACCATCCCCACCGCCGGCAAGTACACGGTGGACACGCCCAAGCGCATGTTCACCAGCGAGATCAGCTGGACCTACAACGGCTGGAACGCGAACCTGCGCGGCAAGTACACCGGCCAGCGCTACTACACCTACACCAACGACCAGGGCTTCGGCGGCTATACCGCGTTCGACGCCGGCACCGGCTACGACTTCGGCGCGGTGTCGTTCCTGCAGGACCTGAAGCTGTCGCTCAACGTGACCAACCTCACCGACAAGCGCTACGCCTCCAACCTCACCGCGTTCAGCAACAGCGATCCGAACGGGCGTTCGCTGGCCTTCCACGCCAGCGCGCCGCGGCAGGTGTTCCTGACCCTGGACGCGCGCTTCTGAACGCGCGCATCCTGCCCCCACCTTGCCGCGGAGCGCATGCGATGATGAAGCCGATGGTCTGGCTATTGGGATGTTCGATGGCGCTGTCGTCGCTGACCGCCGCGGCCGAGGCCGCGGCACCGGGTACGGGCAAACCGCTGGTGATCGGCCACCGCGGCGCCAGCGCGCTGCGCCCCGAGCACACGCTGGCGTCGTATGCCAAGGCCATCGCCGACGGCGCCGACTACATCGAGCCGGACCTGGTGTCGAGCAAGGACGGCGCATTGCTGGCGCGCCACGAGAACGAGATCGGCGCCACCACCGACGTGGCCGCGCATCCGGAATTCGCCGCGCGCAAGACGGTCAAGCAGATCGACGGGCAGCGCGTGGAGGGGTGGTTCACCGAGGACTTCACCCTGGCCGAGCTGAAGACGCTGCGCGCGCGCGAGCGCCTGCCGCAACTGCGCGGCACCGCCTTCGACGGCCAGTTCCAGTTGCTCACCTTCGACGAGATCATCGATTTCGCCGCGGCCGAGTCGGCCACGCGCGGGCGCCCGATCGGGCTGATCCCGGAGATCAAGCACGGCACCTATTTCCAGTCGCTGGGCCTGGCGATGGAGGACAAGCTGCTGGCCACGCTGGACGCGCATGCGTACACGCGCAGCGCGCCGGTGGTGGTGCAGTCGTTCGAGATCGGCAACCTGGAGTATCTGCACCGCAAGCTCGGCGACACCCATCCGAACGTGCGCCTGGTGCAGTTGCTGGGCGATCCGAAGGAGCGCCCCGGCGACCAGCTGCGCGATGGCCCCACGTATGCGCAGATGGGCAGCGCGCAGGGCCTGCGCGCCATCGCCAGGTACGCGCAACTGGTCAGCCCCGGCCTGCGCGCCATCGTCCCGGTCGGCGCCGACGGCGCACTGGCCGCACCGACCTCCTTCGTCGCCGATGCGCACGCGGCCGGACTGCTGGTGGTGCCGTACACGTTCCGCCCGGAGAATTACTTCCTGCCCAAGGCCTTGCAGGACGCGCACGGCCCGGCGGCGGTGAATGCCACCGGCAGCCTCGCCGAGATGCGCGCGTTCCTGGCCGCGGGCGTGGACGGCTTCTTCACCGACGACCCGGCGGTGGGGCGTGCCGCGGTGGATGGGACAGCGGTTCCGCGGGACCGTTAGGCGTTCTCCGGGGCTACCCACCAATAGTTGCGGGAGCGACTTCAGTCGCGACAGGCTTTCCTGGTAGAGCCCGTCGCGACTGAAGTCGCTCCCACAAAAAGCGGCATCGGCCTCTCCTGTAGGAGCGGCTTCAGCCGCGACCGGGGCCTTCCCCGGTAACGCCCGGTCGCGGCTGAAGCCGCTCCTACAGGGAGCGCAAGCGGTGCGTCGGCAGGCGGCGCTGGCCGCCACGCCACGGCACCGCGATAATGCGCGGCCTCGCCCCGCCTGCAGCACCGACCTCCGTGCATCCGCCTTCCCCCTCATCGCCCCCCACGTTCGCCGCGCTGACCCCGCGCGCGCTGTTGCTGGCGGTGCTGGCGATGGGCGCGGTGGTGTTGCTGTCGAACGTGCTGGTGCAGTTCCCGATCAACGACTGGCTGACCTGGGGCGCCTTCAGCTATCCGCTGGCGTTCCTGGTCAGCAACCTGATCAATCGCCGCTTCGGCCCGCGTGCGGCGCGGCGCGTGGCCTGGTGCGGCTTCGCGCTGGCGGTGCTGCTGTCGATCTGGATCGCCACGCCGCGCATCGCCGCCGCCTCGTGCCTGGCGTTCATCGCCGCGCAATTGCTCGACATCACGGTGTTCGACCGCCTGCGCCGCGGCCGCTGGTGGCGTGCGCCGATCGTCGCCACCACCTGCAGCGCGACGCTGGACACGACGATCTTCTGGTCGATCGCCTTCGCCGGGTCGGCGCTGCCATGGGTCAGCTGGGCCGCCGGCGACCTGGCGGTGAAGCTGGGCATCGGCGTGTTCCTGCTGGCGCCGTTCCGCGCGCTGCTGTGGCGGACCGCGCCGCCGGCCGCCGCCGATGCATCGGCCACGCGCGCACCGCAGCGTTAGGGCGAACCGCGATCCGCTTGGCGGCCGCCATGGAAACAGGCACCCCCGGCGTTTGCGCAACGTCCCGGCCTGGCAACGCGCAGCCACGCAAGCGCCAATGCACCGACCCGGCGGCACTCGCCACGCCAGGCCGACTTCGGCAACATCGTCGCCGAGCCCGTGCGACGGATCGAACAACACTGCTACGTGCGGTCGCGCACATGACTCGGACCCAAAACACGCCTCGAATTCTTCCCCGCGACGCATCGACGGCGCCGCGACTCGGACGCGAATCGGCCACCTCAAAAACGAAAGGAAGCGAAGACAGATGACATCGAACTACAGCCGCATGCTCCGCGATCCACTGCTTCTTCCGTTATTGCTCGCCTCGCTTTTGAATGCGCTTTCCGCAGACGTTCTTTGGCAGAAGATTGCGGCCACATGCGACCTCGGCCCCGGCTGGCCGGAATTGCTGCAAGGACTCTCCGGCTTTCTTTTGCTTGTCCTCATGCTCATCAGGGCGCTTTGGCTCAAAAAGCGAATCAACCCCAGATGACCGGCACGCCCCATGTTCGCCTCAGGGGCCTGCCATCCACGTCCGAGCAGGCCGGGTCGGATCCGGCGGACCGTCGGCTGGCCCGCCGTGCTATCGCTCGCTGCGCCCCGGCTCGAATGCCAGCCCCTTGGCCTGCGCCGCGGCGGTGATCGCCGCGCGCGCGCGCGCGATCGCGTCGGTGCCAGCGGTCAGCCGCGGGCGCCGGTCCAGCGTGCAGGCCAGACCGGCGTCGACCAGCGTCGCGTGCGCCTCGTGCAAACTGGCGGCAGTCGGCGCATCGAACCATGCGCTGACCGCCAATGCGTCGATCAGCGCCGGCGTAGCGCGCGGCACGGTCAGCTCCGGGTGCTGCGCGGCGCCGAGCAGCACGCCGGCCTGCAGCAGGAACTCCAGGTCGACCAGGCCGCCGGCGCCCTGCTTCAGGTCGAAGCGTGCGGCATCGCTGCGGTCCAGCTCGGCGCGCATGCGTGCGCGCATCTTCAGCACGTCCTCGCGCAATTGCGCCGCGTCGCGCGGGCGCGCCAGGGTCTGCGCCCGTACCTGCTCGAAACGTTGCAGCAGGTCGGCGTCGCCGGCCACGCCACGCGCGCGCACCAGCGCCTGGTGCTCCCAGGTCCAGGCGCGCTCGCGCTGGTACTCGGTATAGCTGGCCAGCGACGACACCAGCGCGCCCTTGCCGCCGTCCGGGCGCAGGCGCACGTCGATGTCGTACAGGCGGCCGCCGCCGGTGACCGCGCCGAGCAGGGCGATCACCTTCTGCGCCAGCCGCGCGAACCAGCGCCCGCTCTCCAGCGGCCGCGGCCCGGCGGAGGCCTCCACGCCGGCGGCATGGTCGTACAGGAACACCAGGTCCAGGTCCGAGCCGATGCCCAGTTCGATGCCGCCGAGGCTGCCGTAGCCGACGATGGCGAAGCTGCCGCCGGGCACCTCGCCATGCGCCGCGACCAGGTCGGCGCGGGCCAGGCGCAGCACCGTGAGCACCACGCCTTCGGCCAGCTCGGCAAGCTGGCGGGCGCTGTCGACCGCCGGCTGGCGCCGGTCCAGCGCGGCCAGCGCGATGCGGAAGCTCAGCGCCTGGCGCGCTTCGTTGAGGCCGCGCAGCGCGGCTTCCGGATCGTCTCCGGCCGCGGCGACCGCGCCGTCGCACAGCCGCCGCATCGCCACCCGGTCCGGCATCGGCCCGGCGACGCGGCTGTCGAGCAGTTCGTCGAGCAGCAGCGGATACGCGGCCAGGCGTTCGGACAGGAACGCGCTGCGCGCCAGCACGTCGACCAGCCGCGCCAGCGCGCTGGGCTGTTCGTCGAGCAAGGCCAGGTAGCTGGCGCGGCGCAGGATCGCCTGCAGCAGGCCGAGCACGCGGTGCAACGCGGCGTCGGCCTGCGGCGAACGCGCGGCGGCGTGCAGCAGCGCGGGCAGCACCCGGTCCAGGCGCGCGCGTGCCGCGTCCGACAGCGTGCGCACGCCCAGCGACTGCACGAAACCGCGCAGCGCCTGGTCGGCGCCGTCGGCATCGGCAAATCCGGCCGCGGCCAGCACCTGCGCATCCGCGTCGTCCGGCAGGCCACGCCAGTAGCTGGCCAGCGCATCCGGCGCCACCGCCTGCACCCGCGGCGCCAGCAACTCGGCGAACTCGGCGGCGACGCGGTCGCGCTGCACCTGCAGCGCGGCATACAGCTGCGCCCAGTCGGCGTAACCGAGACCGAGCGCGATGCGCGCGCGGTCCAGCGCATCCTCGGGCAACGCATGGGTCTGCGCGTCGCGCAGCATCTGCAGGCGGTTCTCGACCCGGCGCAGGAAGCGGTAGGCGTGGGCCAGCGCGGCGCCATCCGCAGCGGCGACCTGGCCACCGGCGACCAGCGCCTGCAAGGCCGGCAACAAGCGGCGCTCGCGCAGCGCCGGTTCGCGGCCGCCACGGATCAGCTGCAGCGACTGCACCAGGAATTCGATCTCGCGGATGCCGCCGGGTCCGCGCTTGATGTCGTCCAGGCGGTCGTGGCGCGCGACCTCGGCGGTGATCGCCGCCTTCATCTCGCGCAGCCCGTCGAGCGCGGTGAAGTCGAGGTAGCGCCGGTACACGAACGGGCGCAGCGTCTGCAACCAGTCCTCGCCGGCGGCGATGTCGCCGGCCACCGCGCGCGCCTTCAGCCATGCGTAGCGCTCCCAGTCGCGGCCCTCGCGCTGGAAGTAGTGGTCCATGCCGGCGAACGACAGCGCCACCCGCCCGGCGCTGCCGAACGGACGCAGGCGCAGGTCCACGCGATGCGAGAAGCCGTCGGCGGTGGTCTCGTCCAGCAGCCGCGCCAGGCGCTGGCCGAGCCGGGCGAAATATTCCTCGGCGGCGAGCGGGCGCGCGCCATCGGACTCGCCGCCCTGCGGATAGGCGTAGACCAGGTCCACGTCCGAAGAGAAATTCAGTTCGCCGCCGCCGAGCTTGCCCAGGCCGAACACCACCAGCCGCTGCACGCTGCCGTCGGCGGCGCGGACCACGCCGTGGCGCAGCGCGAATTCGCCTTCCAGCGCCCGCAGCGCCACGTCCAGGCAGGCCTCGGCCAGCTGCGTGCTGCCGGCCAGGGTCGCATCGACGTCGTCCAGGCCCAGCACGTCGCGCCACACCAGCCGCGCCGAGGCGGCGGCGCGATAGCGGCGCAGCTGCGCCGGCCACGCCGCCGGCTGCGCCGGATCCAGCGGCGGCACCGGCAGCGGCGGCGGATCGGGCTGAGCCAGGTGATCAAGCAGCGCCGGTTGCCGGCACAGCGTGTCGAGCAGGAAATCGCTGGCGAGCACGGCGCGCTGCAGGTCGCCGTCGAACCCGGCGCGCCCGGGCCAGGGACGTGCGCCCAGGGCCTGGCGCAACCGCGCCAGGCTGCGCTCGAGCAGGGGCTGCACGGTGTCGGGGACAAGCAGGGAAGAGTCAGGCATCCGTGGATTCTGGCATCCCGGCGCGTCGGCAGACAGGGGCCGCACAGCGCGCGGACAAGGCGACTGGCCAAGCTGCAGGCACGCTCGAGGGCAAGGTGCATGGTGCATGTTCGGCGGCCATGCCTGGTGCCGCACGACAAGCGCTGCCCGAAACGGCGGCGCAGCCTCCCGGGTTCCCCGAACGACAGGCAAAAAAAAGCCCGCTTGCAGCGAACTGCCAGCGGGCCTTGCTCCCTCCCCCACGTCGGGATGCAGGTTGATCTTGGGCGCTTTTTTTGCACATTGCACGCTGCACTGCAAAATGAAACTGGCCAGTACATTCTGCTGCAACGCAGTATGTTTCCCACGCCCGTCTTCACATCCGCCGATCACACGCGGACTGCATCGGGCGCGCGTCGCAGCATCATGCCATGGCCTGTCGGCGGGCTAGCGGATCGGATGCGGTGCACCGCACCGGCAGTCCGCGTCGCGATCGCAACCGCCCCACCGTGCGTGATCCGCAATGCGCAAGCGTGCGGCGTACGACGCGGCGCGATGCCATGCATCCGGCGGCGCGCACGCATCGCCGCGGCCACCCAGGAAACGGACGACGCCTCGCGCCGGCTCAGGGCGCCGATGCGGCCGGTGCCGGAGCGGGCAGCGTATCCGGCAACCACGCCGGCTGCCGCTCGTACCATTCGCGTGCACCGAGCAGATGCCATTGCCGCTGCTCCCCGCGCAACGCCACGCCGACGCCGAGCACGCCCCAGCGCGCGTACAGGTCGCCCTGGGTGCCGGCATCGCCGACGCGCAGGCGCGCGCGCAGCGACACGCGCTGGTTTTCCGCGGACAGGCGATCCAGCCACAGCGCGTCCTTGCGCCAACGCAACTGGCCGCTGGCGTCCAGTTGCCCGGCATCGGCCAGTTTGAGCAGCCACGCCGGCGCATCGCTGCGCTGCGCGAACACCGCCAGCACCGGGCCGGCATCGCGCATCTGGATCTGCACCTGCGCATCGGCCTGCGTCGCCGGCGCTGCGGCGATGCGCCCCTGCGGCACGCGCAGCGTGGCCCACCAGTCGCGCTGCCGGGCGCCCTCGCCGTAGCGCACGCCCTGCAGGCGCAGCGTGCTGCCGCTGAGGTCGAAACGCTTGTCGTGCAGTTCCGCGCGCCGCAGCCGCGCGTCCAGGTCCAGGTCGCCCGCCAGCGCCAGACCGGCCGCCTGCAGCTGCGCCTGGCGGCCGCGCACGCGCACCTTGCCGGCGCCGACCTGCCCGGACGCGTCCAGTTGCAGGTCGCCGCTGAGCGAGCCGCTGCCGCCGAGCACGCGCACCTGCGCGGCCGGCAGGTAGCGGTTGTAGGCGCGCAGGTCGGGCACGCGCGCGTCGTCGAAGCGCAGGCGCGCCTGCAACGAGTCGTGCATGGTCGCCAGCGTGCCGTCGCCGTCCAGGTCCAGGCGCAGGTCCTCGCCCTGCACGAAGATCGCCTTGGGCTCGGCCACCGGCGCCAGCGCGAACGTGTGCATGCGCACGTTCACCTGCGTGCGCGGCTGCGCCGCGCTGCCGACGATGCGTCCGCTGGCCTGCGCCTGGCCGCGGAAGCGCAGGCGCAACACGTCGGCCACCGCCTGCACGTCGGGCACGTCGAGGCGGCTGCCGGGCTGCAACGCGCCGTTCGCCAGGCGCAGATCGGTGGACACGTCGCCGCCGCCATCGAGCCGGAACCACGGCTTGCGCACCAGCAGGTCGCTGATCCAGTTCAGCGATTCGAAATGCCAGCGCGCCTGCACGCTGCCGGACAGCCGCGGCAGCAGCGCCGCCGGATCGGTGAACGGCAGCGTGCGCCCGGCGATGCGCAGGTCGGCATCGAGCATGCTGCGCGGATCGACCTGGCCAGGCAGGCGCGCGCGCAGCCGGATGTCGCGATCGACGTCGAGCAGCAGCGCCAGCACGCCGCGATCGGTGGCGCCGACGCCGGCGTGCAGCGGCACCCGCCAGTTGAGCTTGCTGCCCGGCTGCAGTTCGCCGCGCAGCATATGCAGGTTCGCGTCCACGCGGCCGAGTCCGGGCTCGGTGCTCAGCCGCGTCTGCGCCCCGGCGGTGTCGATGCGCAGCGCCACGCTGCGCCCGTGCAGTTGCAGCGCCAGGTCGGCGATGCCGAGCTTGCGCAGCCCCGGCGCCTGCGCGCGGTAGTGGTGCGGGAACGAGAAGCGCGCGTCCAGGTGCGCCTGGTCGGCGATCTGGCGCTTGCCGTAGCGCACGCTGGCGTCGTCGAACACGATCTGCGACGGGAACAGTTCCGACGGCCCGCCGCGGATCTGCTTGAGGAAACCCACCGTGCCGTGGCCCTTGCCCTCGATCGCCAGCTCGCCGATGCGCGCGCGGCGCAGCGTGCCGCTGTGGATCGCATCGAAGCGCAGGGTCCAGCCCTGGTCGCTCTGCGGCGGCGGCGGGATGCTGTCGGCGACGCGGTCGATCTCGCCGATCACGTTCACCGCCTCCAGCCACGGCAGCCGCACTTCGCGGTGCAGCAGCGGCAGCAACGCGATGCGCGCGCTGGCGCGATCGGCGCGCAAGGTCCACACGTTGCGCTGCACGTGGCCGCGCATGCGCAGGTCCCAGGCAGTGACGAAGCCCGGCAGCACGGTCAGCGCCGGCCCGGTGTGCATGCGGAATTTCTCCGGCTTGCGGTTGGTCGCCATGTCGAACAGCGGCGTGTTGAGGAACACGTTGCCCAGCAGCAGGTACAGCAGATAGGCGATCAGCAGCCCGCGCAGCAGCAGGCGCCACGGACGCGGCAAGCGCCGGTAGCGTTCGAGGGCGGCATTCAACGAGAGGCGGGCGAAGGGCGGCACCGCCGCACTATCGCCGTGCCGTGGCGTGGGGCGCGTGAAAGCCGGGCCGCCACTGCACCGCCGGCGCAAACCCACCGCCGGCGCGATCCGCGATAATTGCCGCCTCCCCTTCCCCCACGGTTGCCCCATGTCCGCCGAACGCATCCTCCACCCGCGCCTGCGCGAGCGCATCGTCACCGCCGAGGCCGCCGCGGCGCTGATCCAGCCCGGCGAGACGGTGGCGATGAGCGGCTTCACCGGCTCCGGCTACCCCAAGGCGGTGCCGATCGCGCTGGCGCAGCGGATCGAGGCGGCGCATCTGCAGGGCCAGGCGTTCAAGATCCGGCTGATGACCGGCGCCTCCACCGCGCCGGAACTGGACGGCGCGCTGGCCAAGGCCGACGGCATCGCCCTGCGCATGCCGTTCCAGACCGACCCGGACGCGCGCCAGCGCATCAACGCCGGCACCCTGGACTACATCGACATCCACCTCAGCCACGTCGCCCAGCACGTGTGGTTCGGCTTCTACGGCGAGATCGACACCGCGGTGGTGGAAGTGGCCGGCATCCGCGAAGACGGCAGCCTGATCCCGTCCACCTCGATCGGCAACAACAAGACCTGGCTGGACCTGGCCAAGAAGGTGATCGTCGAGGTCAACGACTGGCAGCCGGCCGGCATCGACGGCATGCACGACGTGTACTACGGCACCGCGCTGCCGCCGCAGCGCAAGCCGATCCCGCTGCTGCACGCCGACGACCGCATCGGCGAGCCGTCGCTGCGCTGCGACCCGGACAAGATCGTGGCGGTGGTGCGCACCCACGGCCCGGACCGCAACAGCCCGTTCACCCCGGCCGACGCCACCAGCGAGCGCATCGCCGCGCACCTGATCGACTTCCTCAAGCACGAAGTCGGCAAGGGCCGGCTGCCGGCCAACCTGCTGCCGCTGCAGTCCGGCGTGGGCAACATCCCCAACGCGGTGCTGGCCGGCCTGGCCAGCAGCGGCTTCCGCGACCTGAGCGCCTTCACCGAGGTGATCCAGGACGGCATGCTCGACCTGCTGCGCAGCGGCGTGCTGAAGGTGGCCTCGTGCACCGGCTTCGCGCTGAGCCCGGAGGCCAACGAGGAGTTCAAGCGCAACATCGATTTCTACCGCGAACGCATCATCCTGCGCACGCAGGAGATCTCCAATCATCCGGAGCTGGTGCGGCGACTGGGCTGCATCGGCATGAACGGCATGATCGAGGCCGACCTGTACGGCAACGTCAACTCCACCCACGTGATGGGCAGCCGCATCATGAACGGCATCGGCGGCTCCGGCGACTTCGCCCGCAACGGCTTCCTGTCGATCTTCCTCAGCCCCAGCACCGCCAAGCACGGCAGCATCTCGGCGATCGTGCCGATGGTCAGCCACGTGGACCACACCGAGCACGACGTCTCCATCATCGTCACCGAACACGGCCTGGCCGACCTGCGCGGCCTGCCGCCGCGGCACCGCGCGCGGCAGCTGATCGACCACTGCGTGGACCCGAGCTACCGCGCGCAGCTGGAAGACTATTTCGACCGCGCGCTGCACCACAGCTACGGCAAGCACACCCCGCACCTGCTTCCGGAGGCACTGTCCTGGCACCAGCGCTGGCTGGACACCGGCACGATGCACGCGGCGGGCTGATCGAAAGCGCTGCGCGTCGCCGCAGCCGCGGCTCCCCCCGCCTTTGTAGGAGCGGCTTCAGCCGCGACAATCGAAACGGTGGGACTTGCCGGCTCCGGACACAGTCGGGGCTGAAGCCCCTCCCACAGCGCACCCAGCCAGCTGGCCGCAGGCCCCGGTAGGAGCGGCTTCAGCCGCGACGAACGAAGCGGTGGCGTTTACCGGCTCCGGATACCGTCGCGGCTGAAGTCCCTCCCACAGCGTACCCAGCCAGCTGGCCGCAAGCCCCCTGTGGGAGCGACTTCAGTCGCGACGAGCGAAGCAAGGATGCCGACCGACTGCGGATGCAACCGGAGCCAAACCTGCACAGCCCCGTTATGCGTCGATGGGCGTCGGAACCGGCTCGGGCTCGCTCAGGAACGCCAGCTTGCGTGCGCGCGGCAGTTGCTTGAGCGCCCATTCGGCGCGCGAGGCGGCGGCGCGATCCGGATAGGCACGGCTGGCCAGCAGCCGCAACGGCGGATTGGCGCGGGTGTACTTGGCGCCGGTGCCGCGCAGATGCGCCTGGTAGCGCGCCTCGAGGTCCAGGGTGATGCCCGCGTAGTAGCTGCCGTTGCGGCATTCGAGCAGATACAGGAACCAGGGCGTGGAGTCGGCCATGTACGCATTATCGGCCAGCCCGCGCTTTGCGCCACTGTCCGCGAGCGCGGCACCCCAGCGTGCGCGGAAGCCTGCGCTCTGCCCGCGACATCGATTCCGTCATCGAGACCGCGTCGCCGCGCTGAACCGCCCCGAAATCGGCTTTAACGCAACCCGAACACCTTGCCAGCCGCTGGCACACGCCGGCAAACCGCAGCCACGGCACGGGCGCATAACTTCACCACCGGCCGGATGCCGTCGATGAAGAGGCTCTCTCCCTTTGGATTCGACGGCACGGCCGGGTCTTTTTTGGCGACACGCAACGGACACCCTGGGTGTTGCCTATGCCCTGCCACGCGCACAGGGCCGCTTGCGGTAGGACGCGCCAGGCACCGCACCGCACGCGCCAGGCTGCTCTGGTTGACGACGCCGCATGTCGCGGCTGAAGCCGCTCCTACAAAGGCATGCACCCTCTTCCTGGTGCGCTGTGGAGGCTTCAGCCTCTGCTGAGCTGGAGTGCGTTGCTTCTTCGCTTGTCGCGGCTGAAGCCGCTCCTACAAAAAAGCGGCAAGCGCGGTTCGTGCTCGCTGCTTTGCTCGGGCCGCGGCGGGCATCGCGATGGTGGCGAATCTTTCGGGCGACGGGCACCGGGCATCCGGCCCGGTGCGTGCCGCGTCGCCGCGCGGCTCAGGCCGCCTGCGACAGCCGTGCCTGGCGCCGTGCGCGCACCGCCTGCGCCAGGCGCTCCAGCACCTGCACCGAGCTGTCCCAGTCGATGCAGCCGTCGGTGATGCTCTGCCCGTAGCGCAGCGGTTGGCCGTCGACCAGTTCCTGGCGGCCGCCGACCAGGTGGCTCTCCACCATCGCGCCGACGATGCGGGTCTGCCCGGCTTCCAGCTGCGCGGCGATGTCCTCGATCACCTTCGGCTGGTTGTCCGGGTTCTTGCCGCTGTTGGCGTGGCTGGCATCGACCATCAGCCGTGCCGGCAACCCGGCCTTCTCCAGCACCTGGCCGGCGGCGGCGACGCTGGCCGCATCGTAGTTGGGCAGCTTGCCGCCGCGCAGGATCACGTGGCAATCGGGGTTGCCGGTGGTGGTGGCGACCGCGGTCTGCCCGTCCTTGGTCACCGCCAGGAAATGATGCGGATGCGAGGCCGCGCCGACCGCGTCGACCGCGATCTTGACGTCGCCGCTGGTGCCGTTCTTGAACCCGACCGGGCACGACAGCCCCGAAGCCAGTTCGCGGTGCACCTGGCTTTCGGTGGTGCGTGCACCGATCGCGCCCCAGGCCACCAGGTCGGCGATGTACTGCGGCGAGATGATGTCGAGGAATTCGACACCGGCCGGCAGGCCGAGGCGGTTGATGTCGCGCAGCAGGCCGCGCGCCAGGCGCAGGCCCTTGTTGATGTCGAAGCTGCCGTCGAGATTGGGGTCGTTGATCAGGCCCTTCCAGCCGACGGTGGTGCGCGGCTTCTCGAAGTACACCCGCATCACGATCTCCAGCGCATCGCCATAGGTGTCGCGCAGCGGGCGCAGGCGCTGGGCGTACTCCATCGCCGCCACCGGGTCGTGGATCGAGCACGGGCCGATCACCACCGCCAGGCGGTCGTCGCGGCCGTGCAGGATCTCGTGCAGCGCCGCGCGCGAGGCGGCGACGGTCTGCGAGGCCTCCTCGTCGCAGGGCAGCAGCGACAACAGGTGGGCGGGCGGGGTCAGCGGTTCGATCTTGCGGATGCGCAGATCGTCGGTATGCGGGGCCATGGGGAATCTCTCGGTCGGGTTCTGGGTGGGGGACCAGGTCCGGCGGCATGAAAAAAGCCGCCAGGTTCGCTGGCGGCTTTCGGGGATGCGGCTGAAGTTTCCTTCAGGGTGAACGCACTCCTTCCTCCGCCAGCGGCATCGGAAAACCGTAGTACCAAAAATAAAAGCTGCGGTTGGCGTTCATGGGATGCATTGATAGCACAGGATTTTTGCGAGTGCCACAGTTGCATTGGCAACTGGATGGAGCCGGGATTCGGGATTGGAGATTGGGGAGTCGCAAAGACCGACGGCCCCGGCGATCCGCGACGTCTCCCAATCCCGAATCCCGAGTCCCCAATCCCGGCCTCTAGAAATCGAACACATACTCCGCCGCCACCTCGCGCCCGACCGCGTCGTACAGGGTGGTGTTGTAGAACTGGTAGCCGTAGTAGCGTTCCTTGTTGTCGTAGCCGGTGGTGTTGAGCACGTTGTTGACGTACAGGTTCACCTTCATCTTCGGGGTGATGCGGTAGCCGGCGGTGAGGTTCCAGTACACCGCCGGGCCGACCCGGCCGAAGTAGCGGCTGGTACTGTCGCCGAAATGCGGGTTGGCGCTGTCGGTGACCCGGCATTCGTCGGAGGGGCTCGGCTGGTAGCCGTCGTCGAAGCGCGTGCAGGTGCCCCAGTTCACCGCCTGGGTGGAGCCGAAGCGCTTGGCGTAGACGGTCAGGTCCAGCGGGCCGCCGTTCTCCCAGTGCACGCTGCCGCGCAGCTTGCTGCGGATCTTCTGGTCGCGCAGGTTCTTGTAGTCGTCGGTGCGGTAGGTCTGCTCGCGGTAGCTGATCAGGTTGTTGTAGTCCAGGCCGAAACTGAAGTTGCCCCAGCGCGCGGTCTGCAGGCGGTACTTCAGCGAGGCGTCGACGCCGGACACCTGCATCTGCGCGATGTTGATCGGGCCCTGCTCGATGCCGGTGACGCGGCCAGCGGCATCGCGCGTCACCCGCGAGACGATGCGCGCGCAGTATTCGGCGCCGCCCGGGTTGACCCACACGCCGCCGGCGGTGGTCAGGCCGGTGCGGCAGCCGGCTTCGGCGCTGAGGATCTCGTCGCGGTTGAGATCCTTGATCATGTCCTGCAGGCGGATCTTGTAGTAGTCCACGGTCAGCGACAGGCCGTCGGCGATGTCCCAGACGAAGCCGGCGGTGGCCGAACGGCCGTGCTCCGATTCCAGGTCAGGGGTGCCGCGGCGGTTGACCTGCATCAGGTAGTAGACGTCGGCGTTCTCGGCGCTGCAGCCGCCGGTCAGGTAGTAGCCCTGCTGGATGCAGCGGTACTGGTCGATCACGGTCTGCTGGGTGGAACTGGGTTCGCCGAGCACGTAGTGCATGTCCGGGGCGCGGAAGCTGGTGGCGAGGCTGCCGCGCAGCAGCAGCGTGTTGAGCGGACGCCACTCCAGGCCGGTGCTCCAGGTGGTGTCGCTCTGCTTGCCGATCGCCGAGCCCAGGTCGCTGTTGTAGGACTTGTAGTCGCCGTAGCGGTCGTGGCGCGCGGCCAGGCTGGCGTTGAGCGTAGGCAGCAACGGCACGTCGAACTCGATGCCGCCGGAATAGCGCAGGCGCTCGCCGCCGCCGTAGTCGACCACGTCCAGCGGATAGCAGGTGTTGGCGCACGGGTCCGGGTCGAGCCGGTAGCCCTGCTTGGCCACTTCGCCGACCGCGGCGAACTTGATCGGCCCGGCCCAGCCCTGGAACAGCTCGCCGGTGATGTTGGCGCTGGCCTGGTTGACCCACGAATCGGCCTGGTTGTGCGCCTTCACCGCCAGGTCGTTGTACTGCGCGCCGCTGAGCGGCTGGTACCAGCGCTCCTCGTTGAGGTCGTAGATCGGGGTGCCGTCGGCGGTGCTGCCCAGCTGCGGGCCGAGGAAGTAGTCGGTGGCCTTCTGCGTGTCCACGGTGCGCACGTATTCGTCGACGGTGTAACGCGCGCGGCCGAGCGAGACTTCCCAGTCGAAGCGGTCGGCCAGCGTGCCCTTGAGCCCGGCGCTCAGGTCCCAGGACAGTTCCTTGGTGGTGTTGGCCAGGTTCTTCCAGCCGCCGGACTCGTAGCGGGTCAGCTGGCGGATCGCGTACAGGTTGCGGTCGGTGCCGGTGTCGTGGAACGGACCGAGGTAGACGTAGGGCGGGTCGTAGGTCCAGTAGCCGATGCCCTTGTTCACCGACAGCGTGCTCCAGGCCTGCACGCCGTTGTCGAAATCGAAGGTCCCGTACAGATAGGCCGACCCGTTGTCGCCGCCGCTGGCGGCCAGCCAGTCGGCGTAGTCGTGGGCCATGCCGCAGTAGCCGCCGAGGTTGGTGAGGGTGCCGCTGTTGTAGTCGTAGCTCAGTCGCTGCGAATCGACGAACTGGCCGCCGAAGCGCGCGCAGGTGCCGCTGGGCGGCGCCAGGCGCTGGTTGCTGTCGGCGTCGAGCAGGGTCAGGCCGGTGTAGGAATTGAAGCCGTACTTGCGCGCCTGCGCGGTCCAGTTGCTGTAGGACTCGTCGTCCTGGTCGTCCATCTTCGGGCGCTCGCCGACCGACAGCGGGTCGCGCCGCGTCCATTGCAGCGCATAGGTCAGGTTCCAGCGCTCGCCGCCGGTGCCGCCGACCCAGGACAGGTCGAACGCGTCGCGGCCGCCCTCGGTGGCGGTGCCGCCGCGCAGGCGCACCTGGTTGCCCTGGTAGTCCTTCTTCAGGATCACGTTGATGACGCCGGCCACCGCATCGGAGCCGTAGATCGCCGAGGCGCCGCCGGTGAGGATCTCGATCCGCTCCACCGCCGCCGACGGGATGTTGCTGTAGTTGGCGAAGTTGCTTTCGCCGGCGTAGGGCTGCGGGTAGTCGGCGACGCGGTGCCCGTTGATCAGCAGCAGGGTGCGGCCGGGGCCGAGGTCGCGCAGGTTCACCGGCGAGGCATTGGGCGTGTGCGAGCCGTACTTGGTATCGGCCTCGACGCTGCCCTGCTGGTTCATCGTGTTGAGCACGTCGTACACGGTGAGGAAGCCTTCCTGCTGGATCTGCTGCGCGCTGATCACCACCACCGGCTCGGCGCCCTCCACTTCCGAGCGCTTGATCCGCGATCCGGTGACGACGACCTGGCCCAGGTCGGTGGCGGCGGCCTTGGGCGCCGCGTCGTCGCTCGCGTCCTGCGCCAGCGCCTCGGGCGCGCCGTGCAGCGCCAGCACGATGCCGAGCGCGAGGGTGGTGAAGTGATGTCGAGGCATGCGGATCTCCCTGCTGCAGGCTGGCGTGGAACGCCGACGGACGACGGCGTGCGATGCGCGTCTTCGCCCAGGCGCCGGACAGGGCCGCTGCGGCGCTGCCGTTGCCCACGGCGCAGCCGCACGCGTGCGATGGCACGCGCTGCGCTGCGCCGCATCGGCGCGCAGAAGGAAGACGAGCGTGCGAGCGCGCCTATCCCCTGACGCGCTTGCCGACTTAACCTGCAATGCGGCGACAACGTTGTCAACACGCCGCCACATCGATCTTGTAGACGATGCGGCTTTATGCGCGATTCGCCGGCACGAGTGCCGATTTGCGCAGAGTCCGCACTGCATCGGCGCCGCGGCGGCGGCGATGCGTTGCCACATTGCGGGACACGGCGTTGTTGTTGGAATCCTCGGCCGTCGATCCAACACCGATCGCGGCGCGATGCACGCAGCGGCGATGGCCCCGCGCTCGGTCGAACGCGGCCAGGCCCCCGGTACGAGGCCGCAGCCAGGCGGGCACGCAGCACGTGCGCTTTTTCCGCTCGCCATTCGCAGCGTCCGGCGCATGGCCTGGCGGTCTTCGCCAGCGGTCGCGACAGGTGCCGAAGCGACACCCTGTCGCGGCTGGAGCCGCTCCTACACAGGGCAACGGTTCCGCCGAATGCGCTAGCCGGCGGCCGCCTCGCGCCCGCCGCTGGCATACGGGCCATGCACGGCCAGCACGCGGTCCGCTTCGTCGCTGTTGTCCAGCACCACGATGCGGTACCGCGCGCCGCCCGGCTCGACCCGCACCACCACGTGCCCGTTGAGGCTGGTCATCTCGCGCACGCGCTTGTTGGCGACGATGTTCTCCGGCTTCATCGCGGTGGCGTAGATGTCGCGCGGGCCGGGATACAGGCGCTGGCTGAGCATGTTCTCCAGCGGGGTGACCGAGGGATGCGCCGAGTCGTTGCTGAGGATCACGAAGGCGCGCGGGCGCAGCGCACGCACGCAGGCCGGCCCCATCGCGTCGGCATACGCATGGTGGTTGGCGACGGCCACGTCCACCGGTCCTGCGACCTGCGCCACCGGCGTCTCCACGTCGCGCCAGGGATCGTCGCCGTAGTAGTTGGTGGCATTGCTGACGTCGCCGCCGCTGTAGTACCGGAAGGCGCCGTAGTCCATGCGCAGCGCCAGCGAACACTGGTTCTCGGTCGGCTCGGCGCCGGCCGGGAACAGCGTGCGGGTGTGTTCGCCCTCGCCGGTCCACAGCTCGCCGTTGACCGCCAGGTTGCGCACCGCGAAGGTCGGGTAGGCCGCGGGCTTGCGGCGCAAGCGCAGCTGCGCGCCGGCACCGGCACGGAAGCGCTCGACCACTGCGCCGCGGGCGTGCTCGGCCTGGATGAAGGCGCGGTAGTTCAGCTGGTTCGGGTCGTCCAGCGGCTTGGGGAAATCGTAGTCGGGATAGCCGCGGTCCAGGTAGCGGCGGATCGGCACGATCTGCGCCACGTCGATCAGGCCGGTCAGCGCGTACCTGCCGTTGGCGGCCATCGGCGTGTCCGGCAGGCGCTCGCCCATGTGGTCGCGGTGGAAATGGGTCAGCACGAAATCGTCGATCTCGTGGCGGCCGGCCTGCGCCAGGTGGCGGCGCGCGTAACGGCCCACCCATTCGCCGGCGCGCCGCGTGTCGTTGGGAAGCTCGTCGATCAGGTATTTGTCCAGGCCGTCGATCGCGCCGGCGTCGATCATCATCGAGGTGCCGTCCGGGCACACGATCAGGGTGGCGTTGCCGCGGCCGGTGCCGATGTGGTGGATGTCGAGCATGCCGGGTGTCCAGCCGCTCAGCGGTTCGCGCAGCTGGTCGGCGGAGGCGGGCGCCGCGCCGGCCGCCTGCGCCCAGGCAGGCAGCGGCAGCATGCCCGCGGCGAGCGCGCTGCCGAGGCTGCCGATGAAACGGCGGCGGGTGAGGTTCATGGAACGCATGAGGGTGTCCTTCTGGCGGAGCGGGAGGCCGACGCGACGCGTCGCCGTGCGTGCGCCGTCGGCGCTGGCGCAGGCACGGCGGTGCTGGCGCCGCGCTACCAGGCCCACTGCAGCGAGGCGACGTAGCTGCGGCCGAAGATCGGCCGCCCGACCGTGGCGTCGGCCTGCACCAGATCGCCGGACACGCCCGGCGCGCGCGCGTTGCCTTCGGTGAGACCGTGCGAATCGGTCAGGTTGGTGCACAACACTTGCGCGCTGAAGTTGGCATCGAACTGCAGGTGCACGCCGACGTCCAGCGTGCGGTAGGCGGGCAGCACGCTGGCGTTGGTGAAGTCCTGGAACCGCCGGCCGATGCCGAACCAGGTGGCGTAGACGCGTGTCTGCACCTCGCCGGCCTGGAACCGGTAGCTCGGCTGCAGCGACCAACTGTACTTGGGCACGCGCGGGATCTCGTTGTCGACCAGGCTGGCGCCGGACAGGCCGTTGAAGGTGTCGGCGCCGCTGATGCGCGGATCCTGCACGGTGACCGAGCCGGCGAGCTCGAACGCGTCCGTCGGCCGCCAGCTGCCTTCCAGTTCCACGCCCCTGGTGCGCGTGTCGATCATCAGCGGCACGTTGACCAGCAGGCCATTGGCATTGGCGACATAGGTGCTGGAATTGAGGTTCTTGAAGTCGCTGTAGAACCCGATCAACACCAGGTCCAGCGGCCGCGAGCCGTACTTCAGGCCGATCTCCGCCTGGCGGATCGGCGTCACCGGCGTGGAACTGCCGTCGGGCATGCGCCCGCCGACGCCGTTCACCACGTTGCCCCATTGCTCGCTCAGGCGCGGGAAACTGAAGCTCTCGGTGTAGCGCGCGAACGCATTGAACGGTTCGGAAAACTTGTAGGACGTGCCGAGCGTCCACGAGGTGCCGGCCATGTTCTTCTCGTAGGGCACGCTGCCGACCAGGCCGGTGACGGTGCGTGCGGCCAGCGGGCCGCTGCTGGCGATGGTCTGGGTGCCGATCACGCCGCGGTTGCCTTCCTCGCGGCGCCACACCCGGCGCAGGCCGGCATCCACTTCCCAGGCCTCGGCCAGCTTCCAGGTGTCGGCCGCGTACAGCGCGGTGGCGGTGCCGTGGCTGTCGCCGATCAGGTCGCCGCTGCCGTAGGCGGTGAAGCCGTTCTCGGTGACGTTGCCGAGCACCTGCCCGGCCGCGTTCAGGGCCTGGATGTCGAGCGCGTCGGGATTGCTCTTGACGTCGGTCAGCAACGCATTGCCGATCTGCTGTTGCCGCAACTGGAAGCGGCTGAAGCTCAGGCCCAGCGACACGTCGTGGCTGCCGCCGCCGGCGGTGTCGAACAGGCGGCCCAGGCGCAGGTCGTTGACCAAGTCGCTGTAGTGGGTCTGCGTGCTCGACCAGGTGTTGATCATGGTCAGCCCGGCGGTGGAGGCCGGGTCGAACGGGGTGTTGGTCCCGGCCAGCACGTAGCGCAGCGACGCGGTGCCCGGGAACGCGGCGCGCGCGGCGGCCAGGCGGCTGCCGAGCGCGCTGGCCGCATCCACCGGAGACCCGTTGAACAGCGCGTTGAAGCTGACGTCGCCATCGACGTAGCGGGCCTTGTCGCTGAGCCGCCAGCCGTTGGCGAATTCGGTCTCGCCGCCCACGGTCAGGGTGCGCGTGACCGGATGCACGCCATCGGCCAGGTCGCGTGTCTCCACGCGGTTGCCGCCCTGGCCGTCCAGCGTGCGGATGCTGACGTTGCGGAAGCTGTCGCTGTTGAGCGTGCCGGTGCCCGGATCGATCAGCTCGGCGAGCGAGTTGCCGTTGCGCGGATCGGCGAGCGGGATCGCGCTGTAGAACACGCCGCGGTCGTTGAGGTACTTGAAGTCGGCGAACAGCTTGCCGTAGTCGAACTTGTAGGTGCCGCCCAGCTTGATCTGGCCGCCCTGGTTGCCGTTGCCGAAGCCCGGATCGCGCAGGCCGTCGCTTTGCCGGTAGAAGCCGCTGACCGCATACAGCAGGTCCTCGTTGCCCTCGACCGGCCCGGACGCGGTGCCCTCCAGGCGGCCCAGCGCATTCGATCCGGCGGTCAGCTTGAGCGCGCCCTTGGGCGTGTCGGTGCCGTGGTTGGTGATGAAGTTGAGCACGCCGCCGGAGGCGTTGTTGCTGTAGATCGGCGCGGTGCCGCCGCGCACGATTTCCGCGCCGGTGGTGCCCAGGTCCAGCCTGTACACCTCGTCGATCTGCAGCTGGCGCTCGTAGTTGGATTCGAACAGCGGCAGGCCGTCCTCGAGCACGTCGAGCAGGCGGAAGCCCGACCACGGCAGGCCGCGGATCACCACGTTCTCGCCGCCGGCCTCGCCACCGGAATTCTCCACGGTGACGCCGGGCACCGAGCGCAGCATGTCGACCATGCTGCGCGGCGCCTGGCGCGCGATCGCTTCGGCGCCGACCGTGGAAATGGCGTACGGGGCCAGGAATTTCGGCTGCTGGGTGGCGGTGCCGGTGACCACGATCTGGTCCAGGTCGATCGCTTCGGCGGCGGCCGCGGCAGGCGCTGCGTTCGCCGCTGCGTCGGCAGTGCCGGCATGCACGATCACCGTGTCGCCGTCGAGGCGGAAGCCCAGGTCGGTGCCGCGCAACAGCTGCGCCAGCGCCTGCCGCGCATCGCCGGCGACGCTGCCGCCCGGGCTGCGCTTGCCGCGCAGCAGGCTCGGGTCGGCGATCACCTGCAGGCCGGTGGCGCGCGAGAACGCGTTGAGCGTGTCGCCCAGGTCGCCGGGCGGCAGCACCGCCGCCGCAGCCGGCGCCGCCACGGGCGCCGGCGTCTGTGCGGCGAGCGGGAGCGCCGCCACGGCGGCGGCCAGGGCCAGCGCCAACGCGGTGGCTCGGGGAAGACGCGGGGAACAACGGAACGGAATTCGGGGCGGCATGAGCGATCGTCTGTCGAGGTGCCAACGTGGCGTGGCGAAGATCAAAGACGCTGCACGGTGCCGATTCCGACAGCGGATTCCATGAAATTTTTGTGACGCGTCGCACTGTCATCTGAGATATGCGTCGCGCTTGCGCTGCGCGTACGGCGCGCATGCGCCAGTGGATACCCGGGACTGCCGGGCGGCCTCGCGCCCGGCAGTTGTCGGTTGTTGCGGATCGCAACGTGCGCGTTGCGCCGCACCCTGGCGACGCAACGCGGGCATCCCGCTACCGGATCACGGCGCGGTCTTGAACGAGGTCACCGCGGTCGGGCTCCAGTTGCCGTTGTAGGCGCGCAGCGACACCCAGTACGTGGTGTTCGGACTGAGGTTGTTGAAGGTCCACGACGGCGTGGTGAAGCCGGTGCTGGTGCCGGCGATCGCATTGCCGGCGTAGGCATCGTTCTGGCTGGCGTACAGCGCGGTGTAGACGCCGGCATGCGCGACGCTGCCGCCGTAGACCGGTGCGCTGCCCTGGTCCTGGATGGTGAAGGTCACCGTGGCCGAGCTGCGCGCGGCATCGACATGGATGCTGGCCGGCGCGGTCGGATCGTTCGCCACCGGCGTCACCGTCGCCGACACCGACGCGGCGCTGTTGCCCTTGGCGTTGAACTCGACCACGCTGACCGTGGCCGGCGCCCCGTTGTCCAGCCCATCGACGTAACCGGTGGTGGCGGTCGGCGGCAGCGTGATCGGCCCGAACGTGCTCGACCCCTGCCTGGCGGTGAGGATGTAGCCCTGCTCGACCGGATTGGCCGGTTGCCCGCCCCACCGCACCTGCACGTTGTGGTTGCCGGCGGTGGTGGCCGCGATGGTCGGCGCGTTCGGTGCGCCCACCGCCAGCGTGGGCAGCGGCAGCGCCTGGCCGACGGTGCTGCCGTAGACCACCTTGCTCGGCTGCCAGCCGTCGCTGCCGGCCAGGTACACGTCGGCCGCCAACGCCGCCGCCTCGCCGTCGCTCAGCGGCACGTTACTCTTGGGCGATGCGCTTTCGCGCTGGCCGATGTCGAAGCTGCCCCAGGTGCCGGCGGCGTTCTGGATGCTGGAGTCGTATTCGCGGTAGGTCGAGGTCGGCAGGTTGTTGGTGCCGCCGGCGCTGGCCGACAGCGGGATGAATTCGATCCAGCCCGCGTTGCGCACCTGGCTGCCGAGCTTGGTGTGCAGGAAGTACACGGTGGAATACTGCCCCCACGGCCGCCCCAGCCACACGTTGTTCATGTACGGGCTGTCGAACAGCAGCTGCGTGTTGTTGAACACGAAGCCGTTGTCCTCGCTGGCGCTGCCGCGCGACTGTGCGGTGATGGTGGCTTCGCCGCCGAGGTCGCCGTGGATCTTGGTCTTGATGATGCTGTTGTCGAACACCGCCTTGCCGTTGCCGAAGATGTAGTCGACATAGCCTTCGACGTAGCAGTTGTCGAAGTAGGCGCGCTGGCCGTTGGTCACGTACAGCGTGTCCTGGCCGCCGAGCACGCGCACCGCGCGGTACACGGCGCGATCGCCGCGCGACAGCAGCGCCACCGCCTGCGCGTTGTTCTCCAGCCCGGGCGCCTCGTAGTCGGCGGTGTTCTGGATGGTCAGGTTGGCCGCGTAGAAGTCCGAGCCGCTGACCGTCAGCGTGGAGCTGCCCGAGGTGCCGAGCGGCTTGCCGCTGTCCGGATCGGTGGTGGTCGCCGCGTCGTTGTTGGTGATGACCACCTGCGAGGCGTCGCTGCCGGTGCCGAGCAGGCCGACATTGGCCTGGGTGATGCGCAGTTTCTCGTGGTACACGCCGGGGCGGATCTGGATGATGCCGCCACCGGCCGGCACCGCGGCCAGCGCCGCCGCGATCGTGGTGTAGCTGCCGCTGCCGTCGGCCGCCACCACCAGCGGCGGCAACGCGCCGAGGTTGACGCCGTTGATGCCCTTGATGCCGGGGCGCTGGCCCGGAAACTGCGCCAGGTACTGGATGGTCTCGACCGGCTTGTCGGTGATGACGAAACCGAACTTGGCGGTGTCGTGCCACCACTCGCGGAACGGCCGGTGATCGGTGCAGCCGCCGCCGGCGCGGTCGAAGCGGGTGGTGCTGGCGCTGCCGCATTCGGCCGGCTTCATCGGCGGCACCAGCGGCCCGCACACCCCGCCTTCCCAGATGGTGCCCGCGTCGCCGGCCAGGTTGGAGGCGTCGCCGCTGGGCGATGCGACGGTGCACAGGCGCTCCGGCACGTAGACGCCGAGATTCAGGCCGTCTTGCCAGAGCGTGGTGAACAGGTCGTCCTTGCCGTAGTTGAGGATCGCCCCGGCCGCCTTCAGGCTCAACTCCGGCGACAGCAATCCCGCTTCCAGTCCCTGGTTCTCGAACCAGTTGCGCCAGCGGGTGAAGTCGTTGGTCGCCCATGGCGAGGCGCCGGATCCCTGCGCGGCGGCGCCGTTGGTGGTGTAGACCGGCTGCACGAACAACTGCGAGACGTCCGTCGGCGTGGTGTTCTGCCCGTACAGGCTCGCGTGGTAGTCGACCACCTGCTTGGCGTAGTCGTCCGGGCCGTTGAACATGGAGGTCTGGAACTTGAGCACGACGTGCTGCGCGACCCAGACCCCGTACTCGCCGTCGGTGTTGAGCGCGTGCACCAGGCGCGCGGCGGTGTCGCGCACGTTCTCCGGCTGGCGCAGGTCCAGGAACACCAGGCCGGTGTAGCCGTCCAGGTAGAGCGCATGCAGGGCGTCGTTGAGCGAGGCCGGACGGATCGCCCGGTCGTCGCAGTACGGGTTCGCTTCGGTCATGCCGTATCCGTCGGCCCGGTTGTCGCAGACGAACGAACTGCGGATGTCGTCCCACGGCGGCGTCTTCACCGTGATGTCGCCGCCTCCCTCCTTTTCCCAGCGATAGATGTCCGAGTATTCGCGACGGTTGAGCATGCGCAGAAGCGTCTTGTCATGCATCAGGTACGGGATATGGTCGCTGCTTTCGTACACGTCCAGCTCGATCGCCTCGATGCCGTAGTTCATCGTGTTGACGACCGCCTCCACGGTGTTTTCCGGATGCGCGACATCGACCATGCCGCGATGCGCGGCCACGATGACCGGGGCCTTGTCGCGCAACGTGGTATCGGTGGTGGGCACGGTGCGCTGCTGGAAGGCGTCCAGAAGCGTCTGCGTGGTCGCGTTGTCGACGACGTTGTAGTACTGCGCCTGGGCCGGTATCGCGATGCCGGCGGCGATGGTCAGGGTCAGGACATGGGCGACCATCAGCGGCATGGTCTTGCGCTGGAATTGCCTTTTCATGGGAATCCTTTTCAGGGGCGAATCGGGGGAATGACGCCGTCGCGCGGGAACGCCACGGCCGCTGTCGGAGCGTTGGCTCCGACAGCAAAGACGTCGCGGCATGCGGTTCCCGACAGCCCGATCGCATGAAATTTTTGTGACCCGCCGAAGCGGAGCCGGCAGCACGTTAGCGACGTGCTGCGGTCTCGTTGGCGAGCGTGATGCCCGTTGCAGTGCGCTGGATGCGCAGCGGATACAGCCGCGCCAGGTGCGCCAGGGTCTGCTCCGGCTGGTCCAGGCGGAAGCGCCCGGACACCTGCAGCGCGCCCACCGCCGGATCGGCGATGGCGATGGCCTGCGGCGAGCGGCGGTTGAGCCGCTCCACCAGCCGCGACAGCGGAATGCCGGCGGTCTGCAGCCAGCCTTCGCGCCAGTCGCCGGCGGCCGGGTCGAAGCGGGCCAGCGCGCCCAGGCCGTCGTGCGCGGCATCGATGCGCATGCCCTGCGCCAGCACCTGGCGGGCGCCGCTGCTGACGATCTCCACCCGTCCCGAGTACACCGACAGTTCGCTGGTGGCGCCATCGCGCGCCAGGTTGAACACGGTGCCCAGCACCCGCACCCGCGCCGTGCCCACGGTGACCTCGAACGGGCGCTGCGCGTCGTGGGCGACGTCGAAGAACACTTCGCCGGCTTCCAGCGCGACCTCGCGCCGGTGCGCGCGCAACTGCACGCGCACGCGGCTGGCACCGTTGAGGGTGAGCACGCTGCCGTCGTCGAGCGTGAGCACGCGCACCTGCCCCGGCGCGGTGGCGGCCAGCAGCGGCGCCGGATCCGGACGCAGCCATGGCCACAGCAGCACCACCAGCAAGGCCAGACTGGCGGCCAGCGCGACCGCGGCCGGCCAGCGCCGCCGCCGGCGCCGTGCCGGCGCGGCCGCAGGTATCGAGGCAGGCGCCGCCTGCGCCGCGGTCGGCGCATCGAAACCGGCCAGCGCCTCCAGCAGGGCCGCATCGTGCGCCAGCGCCCACAGCGACTCGAACGCGGCGCGATGCGCCGGATCGGCCGCCAGCCAGCGCTGCAGGCCGGGCGGATCGGCACCGTCGCCGGCGAGCTTGCGCGCCACCCAGTCCGCGGCGTCGCCGGGGGCCTGTGCGCGATCGTCTGGAGGCAAGGCCGGATCCCGGCTCATGCGTCGTCGTCCTGCGCCGGGCCGCGCGGCGCGGCGCGCGCCACGGCGCCTGCGCCGGCGGCCGGCGGGCGCGTGGCATCGGTGCGCGCCACCGCCTCCTGCAGCCAGCGCAACCCGCGGCTGACGTGCTTTTCCACCGCGCCCTCGCTCAGGCCCAGCGCCTCGGCGATCTCGCGATAGCTCTGCCCGCGCACCCGGCAGCGCACGAACACCTCGCGGCGCAGCGGCGGCATGCCCTGCAGCGCGCGGGTAAAGGTTTCCACGCGCTGGCGCTGCATCGCCGCCTCCTCCACGCCTGCGGCCGGGCTGGGCACGTCGTCGCTGATCGATTCGGTGCGCTGGCGCTGGCGCCGGCGCAGATGGTCGTTGAGCAGGTTGAGCGCGATGGAGCGGGCCAGCGCCGCCATGTCGGTGACCACATGCTCGCGCGCGTACACCACCAGGCGCAGGAAGGTTTCCTGCACCAGGTCCTCGGCCAGCGACCAGTCGCCGGTGCGCCGGAACAGGAAGCGATGCAGGGCCGGCCGGTGCTGATCCAGCCGATGCTGATCGATGTGGCAGACCGGGGTGGCCATGGCGTCCCATGCGAGGCAATGCGTGCGCAGCTTATAGCGCATCGGCATGCAACCGGCATGACCGGCGTGGCGCAGCCGGGCGCCTGAGCCAGCGGACTTGCCGCCAGCACGCAGGCACCTGCTCCAGGCCAGGGTGGGGCGAGCAGGTGGCAAGCAGGGCATCCCTATCAACGGGATCGCGGACGCCTCCCTGCTGGATTCCGTGCGTCGCGGCAATCCCGATGCCGACTGGGGGCTGGTTGGCCAGACTCAAAACGCATGGCGGTGCCTGCCGGCGCCGCCATGCCTACAGCCTGGGCTTTATGGTGTCCGAATCGCTCAGTGAGAGATGGCGGTTTCAAGTTCCAAATCGCAACACATGTCCTGCCGAGGGATGCATACAAGGCGAGAATCGCCGCTCGATGCCAGCGCATGTGCTCGAAGCGGCGCCATCCAGTCCAGCGTCTTGCGCGGATGCGTGTTGAGCCGCGTGGCAATGATCTTGCGGGTAAATCGACGGGTCTGTCCCTTTGCCCAGGTACTGATGCAGCAAGCCGTTGCCGTCTCGCAGGGGCCTCGCTGCCAGGCGTTGTGCGGATCGCAGAAATACATAGGCACGCCCGCGTTCGCGCCGAGCTGAACGTGCTGGGCGCTTCCTTGCCTGGATCGCAGGTCAGGCTCCGACGCATCGGCTCGGCAATCGAATTGGGTTGGCCGTAAATCCCAACAACGCCGAAGTGGCTGCCGCATCGTCCCTCTTGGCCAACACGCCCAGCCGCGTGGCGGGCCCGACCAAAGCTGCATCGATGTTGCCCGCGCACCAATCAATTCGACACGTTTCACCAATTGATAACGCTTCCCATTTGCCTTACGATGCCGCTCGCCAGCCACCGACCCTCGTCTCGCCAGCGCCTTCGCTCATCGATACGAGGTCTCCGTGAAGTCCCTACTTCTCACTGCTTTGGCTGCGTCAGCGCTGGCGGCCGCCATACCCGTTGCCGCTCATACCCCTTACCTTGTCCCGAACAGCTTCGCACCGCACGAAGGGCAGACGGTGGCGTTGGACGCCTCGTTCGCCGAGACGTTCTTCATCCCGGAAGCGGCCTTCGACGACAGCGCGTTCAGCGTGACCGGCCCGGATGGCGGGACGACCGCGCTGGCTTCGCACACGATGAAGACGCGGACGGTGGCCGAGTACACCTTGCCTGACACAGCGGGCACGTATCGGCTCAGCACCGGCCCGCGGCTTGGCGCGCTGTTCCGCACCTGGGAGATCAATGGCAAGCGCGAAAGCTCGCGCGACCCGGCGGTGAAGATTCCCGCGGGGGCCAAGGTGATTTCCGATTTCCAGTCGCTCACCCTGGCCGAAACCTATGTGACCGTCCGCAGCCCGGACCGCGCCGCCCTGGCGCCGCGCAACAAGGGCCTGGAACTGGTCCCGGTCAGCCACCCCAACGACCTGTACGCCGGCGAGACCTTCGAGTTCCTCGTGCAGTACGACGGCAAGCCGCTGGCGGCGCAGAAGGTCGAGATCACCGAGGCAGTCTGGAGCTCGGACCGTACCGCGCAGGTCATTACCGTGGACACCGATGCCCGTGGCCACGCGACCTGGCCGCTCCGGCAGGCCGGCACGTGGATCGCGTTGACCCGCTACCGCACGCCTGCACCCGCCGGGTCGCCGGCGGCCGAGTACAGCAACAGCTACACGCTGAGTTTCCGCGTCCTTACGCCGTAACGTCCCGTTCCCCCTCCATCGAGATTGCCATGAACATCACTGTCCTTGCCACGGCGTGCCTGGGTGCGCTGCTGCTGGCCCATGCCGCCGCTGCGCAGGCGCCTGCCGGCAGCGCGCGTCCGCTGGTCGGCGGCCACGGCAACAACGTCACCGCCTTCATCGCCGAATTCGACGACAACGGCGACGGCGCCGTCAGCTGGGCCGAATTCGACGCCTTCCGCCGGGCGCGCTTCGATGCCACCGACTCCAACAAGGACGGCACGGTGGACGATGCCGAGTACGTACGCGAGTTCGACGAGCGCATGGCCATGGAAATCGACCGCGAACGCGTGGCGCTGGTGGAACAGACCCGCGCGCGCTTCGCCGCACTGGACACCGACAAGGACGGGCAGATTTCCCGCGCCGAGTTCGATGCCACCGGCGAGGACACCTGGAAAGCGGGGCAGAACGTGCTGGCCGCCAGGGGCAATGGCAAGCACAAGGACGAAGCAGCGCAGACGGGCACCGCGCCACGGACCGCCGCCGGCGCGCAGCGCTTCGACAACCGCTCGCGCAGCCGCCTGGACATGCCCACCAGCCATACCGCAGAAGGCTTCCTTGCGCTGTATGACGGCAATGGCGATGGCAAGGTGGACCGGGCCGAGTTCCAGCAGGCGCGCGATGCGCAGTTCGCGCGTACCGACAGCAACGGCGATGGCCGCCTGGCCCTGGAAGAGTATCTGGGCGAGTTCGAAACGCGCGTGGACCGACGCGCCGCCGCGCTGGACCAAGGCGAGGACCGCCAGGTGCATGTGCGCTTCGGCGTGCTGGATGCCGACAAGGACGGCCGGATGACGTTCGCCGAATACCAGGTCTCGGGCAAGCGCCTGTTCGAGACGGCCGACCGCAACAAGGACGGCACGGTCGATGCGGCCGATGCCAAGGTCGCACCGCCTGCAGCGCGCCGTTGAGTTCCACGCGTGGGTCCGGCATTCCGACCCCATGCGTGATCCGGTTGTCCCATCGCTGCAAGAGTATCCCGATGCATTCTTCCGTTTCCCGCCTGCTGCTTCTGGCAGCGGGCATGCTCGGTCTGCCTGCTGCTGCCGGCACACCGGCCAGCTTCCACCGCGATGGCATCCTCGGCACCTCGTTCGACCTCGGCGTGGAAGGCCCGCCTGCGGCCGCCGATGCGGTGCTGCAGGCCGTGCTGGCCGAGACCGAACGGCTGGATGCGGTGCTGAGCCGCTGGCGCAGCGACAGCGAGCTGAGCCGCTTCAATGCCAGCAGCGGACCACAGGACATCTCCGCCGACCTGCGCGCCGTGCTGGTCCTGTGCGAGCAGTGGAAAACGCGCACGGACGGCTTCTTCAGTTGTCGCCTTGGGCGCTTGGCCGCCCGCTGGCGCGAAGCCGCCGACGCGGGCGTACTGCCGCCGCGTGATGCACTGCGTGCGATGGCCACCGCGGCCGCCTCTGCGGAAATGCCCGTTGGCGACAACGGACCGGTCAGCCGCCCTGAGGCCGTGGTATTGGACATCGATGGCCTGGCCAAGGGTTACATCCTCGATCGCGCACTGGCGGCCGGCCGTACCGCGGCGCCGGAGGCCGTGGCCATCAAGCTGGATATCGGCGGTGACGCGCGCTACTGGCAGGTGCCGGGCCACGCCACCGCCTGGCAGGTCGGCGTAGCCGATGCACGCCGGCCCCGCGACAACGGGGCCGAGGTGGCTACCCTGGCGCTGCACGACAGCGCGATCGCGGCCAGCGGCCATGCCACGCGCGGCTATACGATCGGCTACCGCCACTACAGCCATATCCTGGATCCGCTTTCGGGGTGGCCGATGCAGTTCGCGCCCTCGGCCACGGCAATCGCGGCAGATGCAGCGAGCGCGGATGCGTTGGCCACCGCGTTGTCGGTCATGCCGATCCGCGACGGACTGGCGCTGGTCGATGCGCTGCCGGATGCCGCCGCGCTGATCCTCAGCGACACCGGCGTGCCGTTCGTTTCGCAGGCGTGGCCGGCACGGTTGACGGATGCGCCGCTGCAGGCCGATGGCGAACGCCTGGTGATCGACTACCAGATACCGCAGCAGGCGGCCGAGCGCTATTACGCGCCCTATCTGGCGCTGTGGATCGCCACCCCGGACGGCAGCCCGGTGCGGCAGCTGCTGGTGCTGGGCACCCGTTCGCGCTACCTGGAGTCGCTGCCGCGGTGGTGGCGCCACTATGGCCGCGATGACCTGCCGGCCATCCAGGGCATCGCGCGTCCCACCCGGATGCCTGGCCAGTACAGCGTGGCCTGGGATGGCCGCGACGACCGCGGACAGCGCATGCCCGACGGCCGGTATCTGCTGCAGGTCGAGGCTGCCCGGCAGGCCGGCGGGCACGAATTGCTCACCGTGCCGGTCGAGATCACCCATGGCCGGGCCGCCGCGCGCCCGTACCGCGGTCGCAGCGAGATCGGCCAGCTCGTGCTGCGCAACACCGGGCATTAGCGCCACCGGCTTCCCTCCCCTTTCTTCCCAGCAACGCCCGCACCGCCCCCACGATGCCGCCCCGCAGCCAGGAGACCGCCGCCGACCGTTCCGGTTGGCGGTACTCACCTTCCACCTCTCTGCGGAGCCCCGATGAAACTGCACCCTTCCCTGCTTGCGATGGCCATCGCCACAAGCCTGACCACCCCGCTGTTCGCCCATGCCGCCGTGGCGGATGCGGACACGCTGGACACCATCCACGTCACCGAAACCCGGAAAAAATCCGACAACCAGAACGTCACCACGCTCTCCTCGAAAAACCTGCAGCAGCAGGGAGCGCAAAGCATGGAGGACGCCATCCGCTACGTCCCGGGCGTGGAAATGGTCGATCTGGGCCGCGCCGGCTTCAACGGCTTCAACATCCGCGGACTGGAAGCGGACCGCGTGGCCATCACCCTCGATGGCCTGAGTTTCCCGCAGAGCCTGGACCCGGGCAGCTACCAGCCCTATGAGTTCTTCCGCTCCGGCCGCGGCAGCGTCGACCTGGAAGCGGTCAAGAGCGTGGAGATCGTCAAGGGTGCCGATGCCATCACCGCCGGCAGCGGCGCGCTGAGCGGCGCGGTGATGTTCACCACCAAGGACCCGGCCGATTTCCTCAAGGCCACCGGCAACGACAGCTTCGGGTCGGTGAAGTACGGCTACACCGGTTCCAGCGATGAGAACATGGGCACGCTGACCTTCGCCAATCGCACCGGCCGCTTCGAGTCGCTGCTGGTCTACACCCGCCGCGAGGGCCACGAAACCGAATCCTGGTATGACACCACCATCGCGCGACTGGGACCGGACCGTCGCACGCCCGATCCGGTGGACCGCGAAAGCGACAACCTGCTGGCCAAGGTCAACTTCCTGGCCACGGAAACGCAGACCCTCGGCGTCGTCTACGAGCGTGCCCGCTCGACCAACGACATCGACAACTGGACCCGCAGCGATGGTGTCGGCTCGTACTACTTCCGCAGCGCGAAAGACCGCAACGACCGCGACCGCTACGGGCTGAAGTACACCTGGACCGCCGGCAACGCGCTGTTCGACAGCCTGGAGGCCACGGCCGACCATCAGAAGAACTACATCCAGGGCCAGACCAACGTGCTGGTCGCCAATGGCACCGCGGCGACCTATGGCACGCGCTGCTCCGTCACCGCGCTCTGCGCTCGCCAGGAGAACCGCTGGGATACCCAGAAGCGCGATCGCGTCGCGCTGGACTTCGACAAGAGCGTGGAAACCGGCGGCGTCCGCCACGACCTCGTCTACGGCGCCGCCTGGCAGCAGGCCAAGATCCACTGGAACTCGGTCGATTCGCGCTGGGGCAACACCGGCAGCCTGTATACGCAGGACACCGACCCTTCGCTGTGGCCCGACACCAAGGAGACCGATCTGACGGCCTACGTGCGCGATCGCGTGCGGCTGCTGGATGACCGCCTGAACCTGACCGGCGGCCTGCGCTATGACAGCTACAGGTACACCCCGCAGACCTCGCCCTCCAGCGCCGGTGAATCGGGCTATGAAGACGACGGCGGCAGCGTGGGGACCTCGAAGTTCTCTTCGCCCACCTGGAACCTGGGTGCCGAGTTCAAGGTCACCGACAGCCAGTCGCTGTGGACCCAGTTCGGCCGTGGCTTCCGTGCTCCGGGCGTGAACGACATGTACGGCAGTTCCTCCACCACCGAAGTGACCCGGGTGTCCGATGGCGCCACCGTCACCGTGCCCGATGGCAAGAGCAACCCGGACCTGGATGCGGAGCGCAGCTTCAACGTGGAACTGGGCTGGCGTTTCCAGAGCGACCGGCTGCGCCTGGGCGTGTCGGTGTTCCGCGACAAGTACAGCAATTTCATCGACACCGCCCAGTTCGTCGCCGACGCAGGCACCCAGTACAGCACCACCGTGCGTGGCCAGACCACGATCACCAACGGCTACAGCTACACCATGCCGATCAACCGCGGCGAAGTGGTCGTCAAGGGTGTGGAAGCGGAAGGCCTGTGGCTGCTGGCCGATGACTGGCTGGCACGCGTGGCGTACTCGTACAACGAAGGCAAGGACAACGACGATCAGCCGCTGGCGAGCATCATTCCGGCCAAGACGGTGGCAGGGCTGAGCTACAACGCGCCGTCGCGCCGCTGGAGCGTCACCGCCAACCTCACCCACCAGCAGCGCAAGGATCCGTCCGATTACGGCTTGAGCATCACCAACGCCAGCTACGGCGCCGAAGTGCTGCCGGTGTATGCGTACAAGGCACGCGAGTACACGCTGCTGGACGTGTTCGGCAGTTACGACATCACCCCGCGGATCCACCTGACCGGCGGTGTCTACAACGTGTTCGACAAGGAGTACTACCTGTGGAACCGCGTGCGCACCGCCGGTGCGGGCACGGCCGTCTTCCAGGGTGCGACCAGCCCCGAGGGCATCGGCCGCTGGTCGCAGCCGGGTCGCAACGTGCGCTTCACCATCAGCTACGACTTCCTGTAACGATGCAGCGGCGTGCGGCTTCGCCAGCGCACGCCTCTGCGTGACGCAGGCCCCTATCGAGGTGGACTGTGCATCGGGTCAGGCGCCGCCCCAGCCATCGCAGGTTGAAGCGTTTCACCGAATGTCCACGGCTCAGCGCGATGAAGCGGCACGGCCTTTGCATTTTTGAAGAGGTCATCGGCCCTGCAAGGCGGAACGTGCCGGAAGTAGGGCGTGCGCCGAGCAACGCCCGCTAAGCACGCATCGCAGATAGGCGCACAAAAAAAGAGCCCCGCATCGCTGCGGGGCTCCTTTCGATTGCGTACTGCAGGTCGGCTTGCGCCGGCGCGGATCAGAAATCCATGCCGCCCATGCCGCCCATGCCGCCGCCCATGCCACCGGCGCCGCCGGCCGGCTCGTCCTTCTTCGGCGCTTCGGCCACCATCGCTTCGGTGGTGATCATCAGGCCGGCGATCGACGCGGCGTTCTGCAGCGCCGAACGGGTCACCTTGGTCGGATCCAGGATGCCGAACTCGACCATGTCGCCGAACTCGCCGTTGGCGGCGTTGTAGCCGAAGTTGCCGGTGCCTTCCTTGACCCGGTTCAGGATCACCGACGGCTCTTCACCGGCGTTGGTGACGATCTCGCGCAGCGGCGCTTCCATCGCGCGCAGCGCGATCTGGATGCCGTGGGTCTGATCTTCGTTGGCGCCCTTCAGCTCGCCGATCGCGGTCAGCGCGCGCACCAGGGCCACGCCGCCGCCCGGGACCACGCCTTCTTCCACGGCCGCACGGGTCGCGTGCAGGGCGTCTTCGACGCGCGCCTTCTTTTCCTTCATCTCGATCTCGGTCGAGGCACCGACCTTGATCACCGCCACGCCGCCGGCCAGCTTGGCCACGCGCTCCTGCAGCTTCTCGCGGTCGTAGTCCGAAGAGGTCTCTTCGATCTGCGCCTTGATCTGCTTGATGCGCGACTCGATGCCGGTGGTCTCGCCGGCGCCGTCGATGATGGTGGTGTTCTCCTTGGAGACCTGCACCTTCTTGGCGCGGCCCAGGTCCTTGATGGTCGCCTTCTCCAGCGCCAGGCCCACTTCCTCGGAGATCACGGTGCCGCCGGTCAGCACGGCCATGTCTTCCAGCATCGCCTTGCGACGGTCGCCGAAGCCCGGCGCCTTGACCGCCACGACCTTGACGATGCCGCGGATGGTGTTGACCACCAGGGTCGCCAGCGCCTCGCCTTCCACTTCCTCGGCGACGATCAGCAGCGGCTTGCCCGACTTGGCCACGCCTTCCAGCACCGGCAGCAGGTCGCGCACGTTGGAGATCTTCTTGTCGTGCAGCAGGATGAACGGGTCGTCCAGGTCGGCCGACTGGCTCTGCTGGTTGTTGATGAAGTACGGCGACAGGTAGCCGCGGTCGAACTGCATGCCCTCGACCACGTCCAGCTCGTTGTCCAGGCCCGAGCCTTCCTCGACGGTGATGACGCCTTCCTTGCCGACCTTCTTCATCGCGTCGGCGATGATGTTGCCGATCGACTCGTCGGAGTTGGCCGAGATGGTGCCGACCTGGGCGATCGCCTTGTCGTCGGCGGTGGGCTTGCTGATCTTCTTCAGCTCGGCCACGGCGGCCACGACGGCCTTGTCGATGCCGCGCTTGAGGTCCATCGGGTTCATGCCGGCGGCGACCGCCTTGGAACCTTCGCGGATCAGCGCCTGCGCCAGCACGGTGGCGGTGGTGGTGCCGTCGCCGGCGTTGTCGGAGGTCTTGGACGCGACTTCCTTCACCATCTGCGCGCCCATGTTCTCGAACTTGTCGGCCAGTTCGATTTCCTTGGCGACGGAGACGCCGTCCTTGGTGATGGTCGGGGCGCCGAAGCTCTTCTCGAGCACGACGTTGCGGCCCTTCGGGCCCAGGGTGGCCTTGACGGCATTGGCGAGGATGTTGACGCCGCGCACCATGCGCGAACGAGCGTCTTCACCGAAACGGATATCTTTGGCAGCCATGTGTGTAACTCCGGGATTCGTGATTGGGGATTAGGGATTGGCCCAAAGCGGGATTCGGGGGAGATCCGGGACCGCGGCGCGGCGAGCGCAGCGCGAATCCCCAATCTCCACTCCCGAATCCCGCGATCGGCGGCGTTTTAGCCGACGATCGCCAGGATGTCGTCTTCGCGCAGCACCTTGTACTCGACGCCTTCGGCCTTGTAGCTGGAGCCGGCGTACTGGCCGTAGATGACCTTGTCGCCGACCTTGACCGCCGGGGCGCGGACGCTGCCGTTGTCCAGCGGCTTGCCGCTGCCGATGGCGACGATCTCGCCCTTGGTGGACTTTTCCTTGGCCGAATCCGGGATCACGATGCCGCCGGCGGAAATTTCGTCGGCTTCGATCGGCTTGACTACGACGCGGTCGTGAAGCGGCTTGATGCTCATTGAGAGAGACCCTCTTAAGTGATTGATTGGTCTAGGAAAGGCTGGCGATGTTAGCACTCGCATGTGACGACTGCCAGCAGCGCTCGCGAAAAAACCCGGTACGCCGGGATGCGCTTGATGTGGTGCTGGCCGGCGCCCTTTCAAGGGCCGGGACGCAAAAAATTTCGCGCCGGCACCTGCCCGGCCCCGGAACTGGTACCCGGATTCCGCAACGCTGTCACAGAGGCAGGCTAGGCTCGCAGACCCAGGGGGGACCACCATCCAAAAGGAGTTGTCGATGAAGCCATCCGCCGTTGCCTTACCTCTCGCCTGTCTGCTGGCCCTGGCCGGCCACGCCCAGGCCGCCGTATTCATCAACGAATTGCACTACGACGATGCCACCGCCGCCGGCGATACCGGCGAGGGCGTGGAGATCGTCGCCACCGCCGGCGAGAGCCTGAGCGGTTACAAGGTGTACCTGTACAACGGCAGCAGCCCGGGCAGCGCCGCCGTCTACGCCACCACCTCGGTGCCGGCCGGCAGCCTGGTCAGCTGCGGCGGGCAGGTGCGCATCGCCACCGTCGGCTATGCCAGCAACGGCGTGCAGAACGGCCCCAACGACGGCCTGGCGCTGGTCGACGGCAGCGGCCAGGTGGTGCAGTTCCTCAGCTACGAGGGCGCGATCACCGGCGGCGGCGGCCCGGCCGCCGGCCTGACCAGCCAGAACCTGCCGGTCAGCGAGAGCAACAGCACCGCGGCCGGCACCTCGCTGCAGCTGCGCGGCAGCAACGGCAGCGCGGCCTCGGACTTCAGCTGGGCCGGCAGCTCGGCCAGCAGCTTCGGCGCCTGCAACAGCGGCCAGACCTTCAGCGGCGGCAGCAGCAACGCCGCGCCGTCGGTGACCGCGACCACCCCGGCGCAGGGCGCCAGCAACTTCCCCGCCGCCGGCGACCTGGCGGTGACCTTCAGCGAGGCGGTGACCCTGGCCAGCGGCGCGTTCGGGCTGAGCTGCAGCCAGTCCGGCACCGTGGCGCTGAGCTACCCGAGCAGCGGCAGCCAGTTCGCGATCTCCACCAATACCGCCCTGGCCGCCGGCGAAAGCTGCAGCCTGAGCATCCTGGCCGCGCGCGTCAGCGACGCCGGCGGCGCGCACCCGGCGCAGGACAGCAGCATCGCCTTCAGCGTCGCCAGCGGCAGCGGCGGCGGTGCCAGCGGCTACTACTCGCGGGTCAACACCTCCAGCGCCAGCCAATTGCGCTGCTCGCTGCACGAGACGATCAAGGGCCACACCGTCTACCCGTACAGCAGCAGCTCGGGCACCAGCACCTGGACCATCCTGGAGATCGCCGACGAGGACCCGAACAACAGCGGGCGCATCCTCGACGCCTACCGCAACCGCAGCTACGCCAAGGTCACCGACCGCGCCGGCAGCGGCAGCGGGCTGAAGTACAACCGCGAGCACAGCTGGCCGAACTCGCTGGGCTTCGGCTCGGCCAGCGGCGACAAGGGCCTGCCCTACGCGCCGTACACCGACACGCACATGCTGTACCTGACCGATTCCACCTGGAACGCCGACCGCGGCAACAAGCCGTACGCGAACTGCGACAGCAACTGCGGCGAGCGCATCACCGAGGCCAACGCCGGCTTCGGCGGCGGCAGCGGCAGCTACCCGGGCAACTCCAACTGGGTGCGCACCCCGGACGGCAACGGCGGCAGCTTCGAAGTGTGGAACCACCGCAAGGGCGACATGGCGCGCGCGGTCATGTACATGGCGATCCGCTACGAGGGCGGCACCGACGCGGCCACCGGGCAGTCCGAGCCGGACCTGGAGCTGACCGACGACCGCAGCAAGATCGTGCAGACCTCGGCCTCGCCGGCCTACATGGGCCTGCTGTCGACGCTGATCGCGTGGAGCCAGCAGGATCCGCCGGACGACGCCGAGCGCGCCCGCAACGAAGTGGTGTACAGCTTCCAGGGCAACCGCAATCCGTTCATCGACCATCCGGAGTGGGCGACCTCCTCGCTGTTCACCTCGACCAAGCCGGCCAGCTGCCAGCTGCTCAACTGAGTCCGATCCCCGGCGCGCCGATCGCGGCGCGCCGGGTTGCGTGCGGGCGACCCGGATGGTCTTGTGCCATCCGCCGTCGCTTGCGCACGCATGCAGGTTCGGCGGCAAATCGCGTCAAGGCCGCCGCCACCGCGTCCGTGATGTCCCTGCCGGACGCCATCCTCGGCAGCAAGGCTGCCAGGCATTTTCGCTGCAGCCGCTGCGCCGCCCCGCGGTCCGGCGCCATGCCCGGCCAGCGCCGTCGCGCACGCGCCCGCAACCAAGCGCCCGCAGGCGCGGACCCACGCCAGAACCAGGCCCGGCAAAGCCCTGCCGGCGTCCCTATACTGTCGGCCGCATGTCCCTGCCCCCACTCCGTTTGCTGTTCAGCACCTGCCCCGATCCGGCCAGCGCCGCGCGGATCGCCCAGGTGTTGGTCGAGGAGCGCCTGGCCGCGTGCGTGAGCCGCCTGCCCGGCGTGCACGCCACCTATCGCTGGCAGGACGCCGTGGAGCAGGCCGAGGAAGTGCTGCTGCTGATCAAGACCGCCGCCGACCGCATCCCCGCGCTGCAGCGGCGGCTGTGCGAACTGCACCCCTACGACGTCCCCGAACTGATCGAGGTCGAGGCCGCCGGCGGCCTGCCCGCCTACCTGCAGTGGGTGTACGCCGAAACCCGTGAGGAACCGTAAGCCGATGACCTTGCTGCACCGTATCGCCGCCCTGTGCCTGCTGGCCCTGGCCGCCTTCCCCGCCCTGGCGGTCGACGAAAAGGATCTGCTGCCGGTCGACCAGGCCTTCGTGCTGAGCGCACAGGCGCCCGAGCGCGGCCGCATCGACCTGCACTGGAAGATCGCCGACGGCTACTACCTGTACCGGCACCGCATCGCCGTGCATGTGGAAAGCGGCTTCAAGGCCAACCCGACGCTGAAACTGCCGGCCGGGCACAAGAAGATCGACCCCTATTTCGGCGAAGTGGAAACCTACCGCGGCCAGCTGAGCGCGGTGCAGACCGGTGCGGCGGCCAGCGGCGTGGACACGCTGCAGGTGGAAGTGCGCTACCAGGGCTGCGCCGACGCCGGCGTGTGCTATCCGCCGCAGAAGCGCCTGCTCAGCGTGGCGCTGCCGGCGGAGGAAGCCGGCGCGGCGGCGCCCGCCTCCTCGCCGCTGCCGGGCAGCGCACCGGGCAACGCCGGAGCGGCCGCCAAGCCCTTGTTCGGCGGCGCCGCCGGCGCCGTGCAGGGCCTGCCGCTGCCGTCGGACCAGGCGTTCGGCTTCGAGGCCATCGTCGGCGACGGCAATACCCTGCTGCTGCGCTTCACCCCGGCGCCGGGCTACTACCTGTATCGCGACCGCACCGCGCTGGCGCTGGAAGGCGCGGCCGGCATCCGCACCGGCATGCCGCGCTGGCCGCAGGGCCGCTCGCACCAGGACGAGCACTTCGGCAACGTGGTGGTGTACTTCGACCAGGCCGAGGTCACCGTGCCGCTGCAGCGCCAGCGCGCCGATGCCGCCGAGGCGACCCTGGTCGCCACCTTCCAGGGCTGCCAGACCGACGGCATCTGCTATCCGCCGATGACCCGGCGGGTGAAGCTGTCGCTGCCCAAGGGCAAGCTCAGCCCCGCCGACCAGGCCGAGGTGGCGCCCTTGCTGGTGGCGCCGCTGAACAGCAGCCAGGCCGACGCCAGCGCCGCGGCGGCCGACGCCGCGGCCGACACGACGACCCCGGTGACCGCGCCTGACGGCGCGACCGCACCCGATGCCTCGGCGCACAACGCCGCGCGCAGCACCGCGCCGGTGGCCGAACCGGAGAGCCTGTTGTGGATGCTGCTGCTGGCGCTGGGCGGCGGCCTGGTGCTGAACCTGCTGCCGTGCGTGCTGCCGATCCTGTCGCTGAAGGTGCTGGGCCTGGCGCAGAGCGGCGAGAGCCGCAGCCGCGCGCGCAGCCATGCGCTGTGGTACACGCTGGGCGTGCTGGCGTCCTTCGCCGTGGTCGGCGGCATCGCCGTGGCCGCGCGCCTGCTGTGGGGCTTCCAGCTGCAGCGCCCCGGCTTCGTCGCGGTGCTGGTGTACCTGATGTTCGTGGTCGGGCTCAGCCTGTCCGGGGTGTTCACCCTGAGCGCCAACCTCGGCGGCCTGGGCCAGTCGCTGTCCTCGCGCAGCGGCCCGGTCGGCGACTTCTTCACCGGCGTGCTGGCCTGCGTGGTGTCCAGCGCCTGCATCGGCCCGTTCATGGGCCCGGCGCTGGGCTACGCGCTCACCGCGCCGCCGGCGATGGCGATGCTGGTGTTCCTGACCCTGGGCCTGGGCCTGGCGCTGCCGTTCCTGCTGATCGGCTTCGTGCCCTCGCTGGCCAGGCGCCTGCCCAAGCCCGGCGCGTGGATGGAAACGCTCAAGCAGGTGCTGGCGTTCCCGATGTACCTGACCGCGATCTGGCTGCTGTGGGTGCTGGGCAAGCAACGCGGCGTGGACGCGGTGGCGCTGCTGCTGGTCGGCGCCACCCTGCTGGCGCTGGGCCTGTGGTGGTTCGAGCGCGCGCGCTGGCGCGGGCACAGGCTCGGCATGCGCCTGGCCAGCGTGTTGCTGCTGCTGGCGCTGGTACCGGCCTGGGGCGTGACCCGGCTGTCGCCGCCCGGCGCCACGGTGGAGCGCAACACGGTGGCGTATTCGCCGCAGATGCTCGACCGGCTGCGGACCGACAACCGCGTGGTGTTCGTCAACATGACCGCCGACTGGTGCGTGACCTGCAAGGCCAACGAGCGCAACGTGTTCAGCAGCGACGCCTTCCGCGACACGCTCAAGCGCGTCGATGCGGTGTACATGAAGGGCGACTGGACCAACGAGGACCAGCGCATCAGCGCCTTCCTGGCCGAGCACAAGGCGGTGGGCGTGCCGCTGTACGTGGTCTACGGCCCGGGCGCGCCGCCGACCGTGTTGCCGCCGGTGCTGAGCCAGGCGGTGGTCGAGGACGCCCTGCTGCGCGCGGCGCGATGAGGGCCACGCCGCCGCGGCTGCTCGCGGTGGCGGCCATCGCGGCGGCGCTGGGCGTGCTCGCCGCGCAGGCCTGGTGGCGCACGCCGACGGTATCGCCGGCGCCTTCCAGCGGCAGCGCCATGCCTGCGGGCGTCGCCGCGGCGCGTCCCGGCGACCCGGCACCGGCGCTGCGCCTGCCCACCCTCGACGGCGGCAGCCTGACCCTGGCCCAGTTCCGCGGCCGCCCGCTGCTGGTCAACGTGTGGGCCAGCTGGTGCGAACCGTGCGTGCGCGAGATGCCGGAACTGGATCGGCTGGCGCGCGCGCAGCCGGCCGACGGCCTGCAGGTGCTCGGCATCGCCCTGGACCGCCCCGAGGACGTGCGCGCCTTCCTGCAGCGGATCCCGATCGCCTACCCGATCGCGCTGGAGCCCCCCGGCCCGGCCGACGCCAGCGTGCGCCTGGGCGACACCCAGGGCCTGCTGCCCTACAGCGTGCTGATCGACGCGAACGGCCGCATCGTGCGGCAGAAGCTGGGGCCGTTCGCGGACGGCGAAGCGGAGCGCTGGGCGCAGCTGCCGTAGGCCTAGGCGCTGGTTTGTGCCATCCACCCTGTAGGAGCGGCTTCAGCCGCGACCGGGCCTTACCGGTAAGGCCCGGTCGCGGCTGAAGCCGCTCCTACAGGGGAATCGTTGCCCGATCGGAAGCGCTACACCGCCTGCCGCTGCGCCTGGCCGCCGGCACGGCCGCCCGCGCCCCGCGCCTGCCCCAGCGCCGCCAGTTCCGCCGCCAGGCGCTGCGCGGCGGTGCGCAATTCCGGCACCGCGGTGATTTCCCACAACACGCCGCGCAGCAGCGGTCCCAGGCAGTACAGCCCGGCGACCGGATGGCCGCTGCCGTCGCGCACCTGCAGGCGCTCGTCCACCGCCAGGCCCAGGCCCAGCGGATCGGGCTGCAGCAGGCCGGCGTCGCGCATCGTGGCGACCAGCGGATGGCTGGTGCGGGCGACGTCGGTGTCCAGCCCGGTGACGCGGATCAGCACGTCGAAGTCTTCGGTGCGCGCGCTGCTGCTGGCGCGATCGCGGATCACCGCCTCCACCGCGCGCTCGCCCAGCCGCGCGCGCAGCAGGCGCCCGGCGCGGATGCGCAGCTGGCCCTGCTCCTGCATCTGCGCCAGCGCGGTGGCCGCGGCCGGCGCCAGCCGATGCCGCGCCGCTTCCCAGTACGGGCGCAGGTGGCGCAGGAAGCGCGAGCGCGCCGCCGGCGCCAGGCCTTTCCAGAACGGTTGCAGATGCGGGCGCAAGGCATCCACCACGCTGCGCCAGTCCTCCACCACCGTGGTCAGCTGGCGCAGGCTGCGCACCAGCCCGGCGAGGTCGTGGTTGCGCAGCGCCTGGGCCACGCTCGGCGGCAACGTCACCGCCGCGCCCGGCACCGCCAGATGCGCCTGCGGCGCCAGGCCGCGCCGCGACAACGCGGTGATCGGGCCGCGATGCCCGCGCCGGCGCAAGGTCAGCGCGACGTCGGCCATGGTCAGGCCGGTGCCGACCAGCAACAGCCGCGCCTGCGGCGACACCTCGTCGAGCACGCCGTCCTGCCACGGCCAGCCGATGTAGCGGCGGTGCACCGCCAGGCGCGGCCCGATGCCCGGCAGCGCCGCCGGCGGCAGCGCGCCGATCGCCAGCACCACCACGTCGCTGACCACGTCCTCGCCGTTGGCCAGGAAGATGCGGAAGCCGTCCGGGTCGCGCTCCACCGCCACCGCCTCCTCGCTCACCCGCGCCACCTCGACCGCCGAGGCGGCCAGCGCCGCGTCCAGGTGCTGCTCCAGGTAGCGGCCGTACAGCAGCCGCGGCAGGAACTGCAGGCGCTGCTCCGGATCCAGCTGCAGGGCATCGGCGAACCCGCCCGGATCCTGCGGATCCACGCCCAGGTCCTTGGCGCGCACGTTCAACAGATGTTCCGGCCGCGCCGCGCCGTAGGCGATGCCGCGGCCATAGGTGTCGGCCACGCCGACCAGGGTGATGCGGCTGGCGACGCCCTGCCTGGCCAGCGTCGCGGCCAGCACGTTGCCGCAGAATCCTGCGCCGATGATCGCAATTCGCATGGCTCGCACTCGTGGCCGGTCGGGGCGTCCTTTGTGCCCGGGATGCCGGCCGAAGGTGTAAATCGCAGGTTAATGCGTGCCTCGCATCGCCATGGCGATCGGGCATGAGCACATGCGCCTGGCACATAAGCCCGGGCCGGCGGGCCGCGACGATGGGTCGGCGGCGCGGTCGATCGAGACCGGACGCCCGCGGCGCGGCACGACGCGAACGCGGAGACACGCAACGATCGATGCGGCACGTTGTCCGGCCGCGCGGCAGCGGACCGGGGCGCTGCCGATGTGCGTGTCCGCCTGCGCCTGGATCGCCTGTTCAAGGCGGAGAGTGTCGCGGAAACCGCGCAGCACCGGCGGGGCCGCGCACGCATGCTGCCGGCCTAGCGAAGACCTTCTTCCGCCAAGGCCTTCCGCACCGACGGCCGCGGGTGCACGCGCTGGTACCAGGCCTGCAGGTGCTGCAGGCCGTCGAAATGGATGTCGGCCTTGTAGTGCGAGGTCAGCCACGGGGCCTGTCCCCAGCCGATCAACGCATACAGATACGCATCGGCGACGGTGAAGCCATCGCCCATCAGGAACGGGCGATCGGCGAGCTGCGCGTCGATCCAGGCGAAGCGCTGCTCCAGCTTCGGCCGGGCGGTGTCCACGTACTGGCCGGCAAACCGCGCATAGAGCAGCGGGATGAAGCCCTTGTGGATCTCCGACGCCAGGAAGTTCAGCCACTCCTGCAGGCGGTAGCGCTGCATGCCGCCTTCGGGCGGCACCAGGCCCAGTTCCGGCTTCAGGTCGCCCAGGTATTGCACGATGGCGGCGCCTTCGCGCAGCACGCTGCCGTCGTCGAGTTCCAGCGCCGGCACGTAGCCCAGCGCATTGACCTGGCGGAAATCGGCTCCATCCCCGGTCAGTTGCGTCCGCGGATCCACCTTCACCAGGGTCGCAGCGAGACCGAGCTCGTTGAGCACGATGTGCGCGGCCAGGGAGCACGCGGCCGGGATGTAGTAGAGCTTCATCGCGATGTCCGGAAAGAAAGAAGGTGGCGCGCGGCGCCTTGGCGGCGCGGCTGGCTGCATTCTAGGAATCGGGTATAAAAAGAGAAGAAGGCACTATATTGTTGTATAGGTACAAAATTTATACCTAGCGGACGAGCGCCAGGAGCCTGCGATGAAAGACAACGTTTCCGGATGCTCGGTGGAGGAAGCCATGCGCCTGCTGGGGGGACGCTGGCGCCTGCTGCTGGTGTCGTACCTGCTCGAGGGGCCCAAGCGGTTCAATCAACTGCGGCGCGACATTCCGGGCATTTCGCAACGCATGCTGACCCTGGACCTGAGAGCGCTGGAAGAGGCGGGCCTGGTGCTGCGCACCGTGTATCCCAGCGTGCCGGTGAAGGTCGAATACGCGTTGACCGGAGACGGCCGGCGCCTGGAGCCGGTGGTCGCGGTGATGCAGGAATTCGGGCTGTGGCTCAAGGCCCGAGCTGCCAGCTGAGCGACGCCGGCGCGCGGCCGCATCGGATGTCCGGGATCCGAGCGCCCCACTCGCCTGGTCTCGGCCACGTCCTGCACCGCCGCCGGAGGCACGGCGTGCCTGGCGGCCGCGCACGATCCATGACCGCGTTCGCGGCAGTTCCGCCGCCCGGCCCCGTTTCGCCATCACCAGGACCTCTACCGTCGAAAGCTGCGTGGTCACCCGGGGCGCGGCAAGCTGTTGTATAAGCTGGTGAGCAGCGCACTGCGCCCGTCCCGAAGGACGGTGGCCCCTGCGGTCGACCGGCAACGCGACAGCGGCGCATGCGGGATCGTGCGCCTCGGCACCCGCGCTACCCGCGGCATCCTTCCGCAAAACCAAACGATCGTTTAAAACAACCGCAACTTCGCCGAACTGGACAGTAATGCCGGCTTCGCGCAGACTGCCGCCCTTTCCGCTGCTTTGTCTTCCATGGCGCGACTGCTGCTGCTGCATGGCCCCAACCTCAACCTGCTCGGCACCCGCGAGCCGGGGGTGTATGGGCACACGACGCTGGCGCAGATCGATGCGGCGCTGCTCGCGCAGGCCACGGCCGCCGGGCACCAGCTGGACAGCCTGCAGTCCAACGCCGAGCACGTGCTGGTGGAGCGGGTGCAGGCCGCGCGCGGCGACGGCACCGGCTTCATCCTGATCAACCCGGCCGCGTTCACCCACACCTCGGTGGCGCTGCGCGACGCGCTGGCGGCGGTGGCGATCCCGTTCATCGAGATCCACCTGTCCAACCCGCACAGCCGCGAGCCGTTCCGCCACCACAGCTATTTCAGCGACCACGCGGTCGGGGTGATCTGCGGCTTCGGCGCCGACAGCTACCGCTACGCGATGGACGCGGCGCTGGCGCGGCTGGGAGCGGCCGCATGAACACCCGTCGCGCGCGCCCGGCGTCGGCGGCGCACGACCCTATCCGAGTTCGCCGGGCCGCGTGCCCGGTCATTTCCCGATTCACCTCAAGAGGCCGTTATGGATCTCCGTAAAATCAAGAAGCTGATCGACCTGCTGGAAGAATCCAATCTCGCCGAAATCGAGATCAAGGAAGGCGAGGAAAGCGTGCGCCTGGCGCGCACGCCCAAGGGCATGATCGCCAGCGCCCCGCAGTACGCCGCGCCGGCGCCCGCCGCCGCGCCGCCGGCGGCCGCGCCGATGCCGATGAGCTCGCCGACCGAGGCCTCCACCGGCGGCACCGCCAAGCCCGGCAACGCCCTGCCCGACGGCCACGTGCTGCGCGCGCCGATGGTCGGCACCTTCTACACCTCGCCGTCGCCGGACAAGCCCGCCTTCGTCAGCGTCGGCCAGACGGTGAAGGCCGGCGAGACCCTGGCGATCATCGAGGCGATGAAGATGTTCAACCCGATCGAAGCCGACGTCTCCGGCACCATCGTCGCGATCCTCAGCGAAAGCGGCCTGCCGGTCGAGTTCGATCAGCCGTTGTTCGTGATTGGCTGAGCCGCCGGGATTGGGGAGTCGTGATTCGGGATTCGCAACAGCGGCCGCACGAGCGCCTGATGGTGTGGGGCGATGCGATGTCGCTCGTCGAAGCGACCTACCGTCTCACGCAGGACTTCCCCGATGCCGAACGCTTCGGACTGACGGCACAGATGCGGCGCGCGGCGATCAGCGTTCCGTCCAACATCGCGGAGGGCGCCGCGCGGCGCTCCACCGCCGACTACCTGCGCTATCTGTCGATGGCGCGAGGTTCGCTGGCCGAGCTGGATACGCAGATGCAGATCGCAACGCGGCTGCAGTTCGGTTCGCCCGATGCGGCAACCCTTGATCTCTTGAACCGCACTTTTTCCAGGCTCAACGCATTGATCCGCACGCTGGACGATTCGCGACATCTACGCGAGCCCGGCGCCCTCTACGAATCCCCAATCTCGAATCCCGAATCCCATGCTCGATAAAGTCGTCATCGCCAATCGCGGCGAAATCGCGCTGCGCATCCTGCGCGCGTGCCATACGCTCGGCATCCGCACGGTCGCGGTGCATTCCACCGTGGACCGCAACCTCAAGCACGTGGCGATGGCCGACGAGTCGGTGTGCATCGGCCCGGCGTCCTCGGCCGAGAGCTACCTCAACATCCCGGCGCTGATCGCCGCGGCCGAGGTCACCGACGCGCAGGCCATCCATCCCGGCTACGGCTTCCTGTCGGAGAACGCCGACTTCGCCGAGCGCGTGGAGCAGTCCGGCTTCATCTTCATCGGGCCCAAGGCCGACACCATCCGCCTGATGGGCGACAAGGTCGAGGCGATCCGCGCGATGAAGGCCGCCGGCGTGCCGTGCGTACCCGGCTCGGGCGGCCCGCTGGGCGAGGACATCGTCGCCAACACCAAGATCGCGCGCGAGATCGGCTACCCGGTGATCATCAAGGCCGCCGGCGGCGGCGGCGGCCGCGGCATGCGCGTGGTGCATTCGGAGGCGGCGCTGAAGGCCGCGATCGAGACCACCAAGTCCGAGGCCAAGGCCGCTTTCAGCAACGACCAGGTGTACATGGAGAAGTTCCTGGAGAATCCGCGCCACGTGGAGATCCAGGTGCTGGCCGACGGCCAGGGCAACGCCATCCACCTGGGCGAGCGCGACTGCTCGATGCAGCGCCGCCACCAGAAGGTGGTGGAGGAAGCGCCGGCGCCGGGCATCACCGAGCAGCTGCGCAGCGAGATCGGCAAGGTCTGCGTGGACGCCTGCGTGCGCATCGGCTACCGCGGCGCCGGCACCTTCGAGTTCCTGTTCGAGGACGGCCGCTTCTACTTCATCGAAATGAACACGCGCATCCAGGTCGAGCACCCGGTCACCGAGCGCATCACCGGCATCGACCTGGTCTGCGAGCAGTTGCGCATCGCCGCCGGGCACAAGCTGAGCATCAAGCAGAGCGACATCGTGCTGCGCGGCCACGCCATCGAATGCCGGATCAACGCCGAGGACCCGGAAACCTTCATGCCCAACCCGGGCCTGATCACCGGCTTCCACCCGCCCGGCGGCCCCGGCGTGCGCGTGGACACGCACATCTACAGCGGCTACAAGGTGCCGCCGAACTACGACTCGATGATCGGCAAGCTGATCGTGCACGGTCCCGACCGCGAGACCGCGATCGCGCGCATGCGCGTGGCGCTGAGCGAGATGGTGGTGGACGGCATCAAGACCAACATCCCGCTGCAGCAGCGGATCATGCGCGACAAGGGCTTCCAGGCCGGCGGGCAGAACATCCACTACCTGGAAAAGCGCCTGGCCGAGCGCAAGAACAAGTCGATTGCGTTGGTTTGAGAGCCGGGATTGGGGATTGGGGATTGGGGATTCGCGAAGGCGGGGCCCTGCTCTGCTCCCTTTCCTGGAGTGGCAGGCACGCTCGTGACTGCCTTGGTGCCTCTGGCGGATGCGCGGTGGTGGGTTGAAGATCGAGGCGGGCAGCGCCGGCGCGTTTCGCGTCAGCGCTTGGCGTAGCGGCTGGGCGGTTCGCCCGCGTGGCGGCTGAAGGCGACGCTGAAGGCGCTGGTCGAGCCGTAGCCGACGCGCTGCGCCACCTCGGCCACGCCCAGGCCGTCGCGCCGCAGCAGGTCCCTGGCCACCTGCATGCGCCAGGCCAGCAGGTATTCCATCGGCGGCACGCCGACCGTGCGGGCGAAGCGCTCGAAGAACGTCGAGCGCGACAGCGCCGCCGCCTGCGCCAGTTCGCCCACCGTCCAGGCATGGTCGATGCGGGCGTGGATGCGCTTGAGTGCCACCGCCAGCCGTTCGTCGCCCAGGCCGCGCAGCAGGCCGGGCGGCGCATTTCCCGCGCTGCTCCAGCGCATGGCCTCCACCAGCAGCATCTCCACCAGCCGCGACAGCATGTAGGCGCTGCCCGGCTTCGCATCGTGGTACTCCTCGCCCACCATCTGCACCAGCTGCACCAGGCGGCCCGCGCCGCGCACGTGCACCACCGCCGGCAGCAGCGAGACCAGCAGCCCGGCCTGCGCGCTGTCGAACAGGAAGGCGCCGCCCAACGAACGCATGTCCGGCGCGCCGTCCGGGTCGCCGTGGCGGCGTTCGCCCTGCCCGCCGGGCACGCGCTTCGGGTCGATGAACACCGGCGGCGCCGGCACCAGGCTGGAGAGCGTGAACGCCGGCGTGGTCGGCAGCAGCACGAAATCGCCCGCGCCGATGGTGAGCGACGCATGCCCGTCCACCGCCAGCACGGCATTGCCTTCCAGGACGATGCAGAACCCCGGCTGTCCGTACTCGGCATAGCGCACCGCCCAGCTGCCCTTGCCGCTGATCGGGTTGGCGAACACCGCACGCGGGTGCAGCAGGCGGACCACATCGGAAAGCGGATCGTGCATTTCGGACTTTGGCTAAAACAAAACGGATTCCGCATTATCGATCATCCGAAACGGCCGGCCTATGGTTCTCCCCGTCCCACTTACCTTTCGGAGAACGCAATGAAGACCGTCCTGATCACTGGCTGCTCCTCCGGTTACGGCCTGGAAACCGCGCGCCACTTCCTGGCGCAAGGCTGGAACGTCGTCGCCAGCATGCGCCAGCCGCAACCGGCACTGCTGCCGGCCTCGCCGCGGCTGCGCGTGCTGGCGCTGGACGTGGCCCGGCCCGACAGCATCGCGCTGGCACTGCAGGCGGCCGGCCCGATCGATGTGCTGGTCAACAATGCCGGCATCGGGCTGTTCGGCGCGTTCGAGGCCACGCCGATGGCGACCGTGCGCGAGGTGTTCGAGACCAACACCTTCGGCGTCATGGCGATGTGCCAGGCGGTGATCCCGCAGATGCGCCAGCGCGGCGCGGGCGGCATCGTCAACGTGACCTCCAGCGCCACCCTCGCGCCGTTCCCGCTGGTGGCCGCGTACACCGCGAGCAAGACCGCGGTGCAGGGTTTCACCGCGTCGCTGCAGCACGAACTGCGGGCGTTCGGCGTAAGCGCCAGGCTGGTGGAGCCCGGCTACGGCCCGTCCACCCGGTTCACCGCGAACGGGCAGCAGCGCATGCAGGGCCTGATCCCGGACGCCTACGCGCCGTTCGCCCGCGAGGTGTTCTCCAGCCTGGGCCAACCGGCGGCGGTGACCACCGCAGCCGATGTTGCCCAGGCGATCTGGCACGCGGCCAACGACGGAACCGACCGCCTGCACTTCCCCGCCGGCGCCGACGCCCTGGCGCTATCCGCGCCGCACTAGGTCACCGCGTGCGGCCGCCGGGCACCGACACGCCGAGCCGCCGAGCCGCACAAGACGGGCAGGAACCGGGAGTCCGCTCTTGCGAACCCTAATTCCCCATCCGGCTACTTCGTCTGCGTCCCCGGCACCGGCTCGGCGCCCAGGCTCGAGGTTGGGCTGACGATCATCACCGTCTCGGTGGAACCGTCCGGCCACACGATCTGGAAGGTGGTGCCCGGGCTGAGCGTGGAGAACGGCATGCCGCTGCGGGCGCGGTAGATCGCCGCCACCTGGGCGGCGCCGGCGCGGCGCACGTCCGGGTCGGCATGCGTGGTGGTCAGCTCGACCTTGGACAGGCCGCGGTAGCGCTGCTCGGCCGTGTCGATCATCAGCAAGCCGGCCGCCGCCGCCGAATAGGCGACCAGGGCCAGTACCCAGAACCAGAACTTGGCACCATGCAGCCATCGCCGGTAATTCATGAGCCCGCTCCTGTCGTATCCACCAGACGGTTGACCATGTCGTTCATCGTGTCCGTGCCTTGCCGCGGGACCGCGGCGTCGTAAACAAAACTGCTGAAATCCTGGGTCGGATCCTGCGAGCAGATCCCGCCGTTGGCGCAATAGCGGGTCATCAACTCGCTGTCCGGGCCGCAATCCAGGCCCAGCCGGCAGGCCGCCAGTTGCCAGGCCAGTTCGGTGAAGGCGGTGCCGGCGATGCGCTCGTCCAGGCTGTCGTCGCCGCTGGCGGCCAGGCCCATCGCCGGCGCCAGCGCCACGTACGCGTCCGGATCGCCGGAGGCGCGGACCCGTTCGACCAGGTCGCGCTTGTACTCGGCCGTGGGCTGCAAGGGCTGCCCCAGCGCGAGCAGCGCCGCCTCCGCGGCCAGGTTGCCGCCGCGCGCGGCCTGCACGCGCTGGGCGACGATGGCCTGGCGGGTCAGGCCGTCGCCGGGCACGAAGCCGGCGCAACGGCGACCGACCCGCGCGCGCGCATCGACCATGCGCGCCGAGGTCGGCAGCTGCGCCGCGTCGATCGCGCGGGTGTCGGCGGCATAGCCGGCCGGGTCCATCGCGTAGCCGGCGCAATAGTCGTAGATGCGGCTGAGCAGCCAGGATGCATCGGCATCGCCGCGGGCGGCGGCGGCGGACAGTTGCTGCGCGGAGCGGTACAGGTCGGTGCTGCGCTCCAGCGCGGCACGGCGGTCGGGCGGCAGCGCCTGCAGGGCCAGCAGCGAGCTTCGCTCCCGATGCGCATGGCCAGGCACCGCCGCGGCCGCCGGCACGGTCGTGGTCGTGGCCGCCGCCACTGGCGCCGCCGGCGCGGCCGCCAGCACCGCGACGCGGTACGCGACCACGCCCAGCAGCAGCGCAGCGGGCGCCAGCAACAACCAGGTTTTGCGGGACAGGGCGAGGGGCATGCGCGAAGGCGACGAGGGCGGCAGGCGGCAGTGGCGGCCGGGTCCCCTGGAATCCGGCCGCCGCAGTGTCGCAGTCTAGCGCAGCCGGTGGCGGGCCAGGACACCGGGTGCCGGCAGCGGTCACGGCGCGGTGGCGGGCCGCGCGCCTGCGGGCCGCGGCGGCGGTCGTCTAAGATGCGCGGTCATTCCCCCGCGTGCCCGACCGATGCCGTTCCTCGAACTGACTGTGCGCTGCACCGACGCCACCCAGCCCCGCTACGAGAACGCGCTGGAGGACATCGGCGCGCTGGCGGTCACCCTGCTCGACGCCGAGGCCGACACCAGCAACGAGCGCGCGATCCTGGAACCGGGCGTCGGCGAGACCCCGCTGTGGGGCAGCCTGGTGCTCACCGCGCTGTTCCCCGCCGAGCAGGACGCGTTGCTGCTGCTGGCGGTGCTGGAGGCGTTCGACCCGGGCCTGGACTGGAGCCAGGCCGCGTTCCGCAAGATCGACGACCAGGACTGGGAACGCGCCTGGCTGGACCAGTTCCAGCCGATGCGCTTCGGCACCCGCACCTTCATCGTGCCCTGGAACCACGACCTGCCGGAGGACGCGCGCGGCGCCGATGCCGCGGTGGTGCGGCTGGACCCGGGCCTGGCGTTCGGCTCCGGCACCCACCCGACCACCGCGCTGTGCCTGCGCTGGCTCGACGCCCTGGCCGCCGACGGCGCCCTGGCGCAGGCGCGGGTGCTCGACTTCGGCTGCGGCTCGGGGATCCTGGCGCTGGCCGCGCTGAAGCTGGGCGCGGCGGCGGCGGTGGGCGTGGACAACGACCCGCAGGCGCTGCTGGCCACCCGCGACAACGCCGAGCGCAATGCGGTCGGCGCGCGCCTGCAGGTCCATCTGCCGGCCGACGAACCGCCGGCCACCTATCCGGTGGTGGTCGCCAACATCCTGGCCTCGGCGCTGGACGCGCTGGCGCCGACCCTGGCCGATCGCGTCGCGCCGGGCGGGCGCATCGCCCTGTCCGGGATCCTGCACGGCCAGGAACAGGAACTGCTGCAGCGCTACGAACCCTGGTTCGAACAGCTGCGCACCGAGCAGGACGGCGACTGGATGCGCATCGACGGCGTGCGCCGCCGCTGAGGCGGCCGCACGGGGGCGCCGCGCTCAGCCCCGCCCCGCGGCCAGGCTGCGGATCGCCGCGGTCAGCAGCGCCGCCTCGGCATGGATCGCCAGCACCCGCGTGCGCGGCCGCCAGCCCTGCGCGCGCAGGCGCCGCTCGTCCCAGCGATGGCCGCGCCGCGCCCGCGGCAGCCGCCAGGCCAGCTCCAGCAACGTCGCGCACAGCGCGGGCGCGCCCAGCGCCTGCAGCAACGCGCTCCAGGCCGCGGCGTGCAGCAGCAGCCACAGCGCCGCCGGCAGCGACGACGGCGGATACGGCAGCGCGAACACCCGCCACGACCAGCCCTGCCTGACCGCGCGGCGGCCGTCGCCGGCATCGGCCCAGATCCGGTAGCGGTGCACGCCGATCCCCGGCGGCGGCCGCGGACGCCGCCGCGGGTGCGGCGGCGCGAACGCGAAACGGGGGCGAGCGGCGTCTTGCGGCGGGGCATCCTGCGTGTGCATCGGCGCGTCCTGGTCCATGGCAGCGGGTCGGTCGGCTGGATGCGGCGCAGGCGGCACCACCGCCGCGGCGTCTTCACCGCGCACAGCCAGCAGTGACGACAGTATCAACAACAAAGTTGCAATTGAAAGCCGTACGAACCAACTTCCCAAGTCGGCGCGGCTATATCTCGCCTCCCCCGCGGAGGTGAGTGTGAACAGCAAGCTGTACGAACGGGTGCGCGAAGCGCGCAAGCTGACCGGCCTCACCCAGGAAGCGCTCGCGCTGGACCTGGCGGTGACCCGCAGCGCCGTGGCGCAGTGGGAAATGGCCGACGGCACCGCGCCGGCGGTGGAGCACCTGATCGCGCTGGCCCGCCGCAGCGGGCTGACCTTCGAATACCTGGCCACCGGCCGCGGCGAACGCGTGTTCGGCGAGCCGCTGTCGGTCGCCGAGGAAGCCTCGCACTACCGGCTGCTGTCCGACCAGCAGGTGCGCCTGCTCGACGGCTTCGAGACCCTGAGCCCGCGCCAACGCGCCGGCCTGCTGGACCTGATCGGCGCCGGCAAGCAGCGGCGCTGAGCCGGCCACTCCCGGCGCCACTTGTAGGAGCGGCTTCAGCCGCGACAGAACCTTGCCGAAGGTGCCTGTCGCGGCCGAAGCCGCTCCTACAGGGAGCTGGGAATGCCGGCGCCGCGCTGCAGCCCGCGGCCGCGCGTGCTTGAATAGCGCTCTCGTTGCCGCCGTCGCCTCCGCGCATGCCCGATCCCGTCCCGCCTCGCCCCAGCCTCGCGACCCTGCTGCGCCAGCCCGACCGGCCGGCGCCGGCATCGGCCGATGCCGCAGCGCCGGCTGGGACCGAGCCAGGCGCCGCGGCCAGCCCGGCGCAGGCGAGCGACACCGGCGCTGCACCCCACCCCGAGGCCGTGCCCGTGCCGGCGCAACCGGCATCCGCCACGCCTGCGCCGGCGTCCGGCCCGGCCACGGACGCGTCGCTCGCCGCGGCGACGCCCGCGCCGCGCCCCGCGGCCGAGGCCGGCGCATCGCTGGCGTCCGCCGCCGTCGCATCGGCATCGGAACTGGACTCGACATCGGCACTGGAGCCGGCGCCCGAACCGGACGCCGTGCCAGCCGCGGCCGCCACCGCCGCCACACCCAGCTTCATGCAGCGCGGCGCGGCGCGGCGGCCGGTGCTGCGCGCCGCGCCCTGGCAGTGGATCGCGCTGGTCGGGCTGGGCGTGCTGCTGGCGCTGCAGATCCTGGTCGCCGACCGCCAGCGGCTGGGCGCCGACCCGCGCTGGCGGCCGTGGGTGGCCGGCGTGTGCCAGGCGCTGCGCTGCAGCCTGCCGCCGTGGCGCGAACCGGGGGCGTTCACCATGCTCAGCCGCGAAGTGCGGCCGCTGCCCGGCCGCGCCGGCACCCTGCAGATCCAGGCCACGTTCCGCAACGACGCGCGCTGGGCGCAGGCCTGGCCGCTGCTGCAACTGTCGCTGGCCGACGCCGACGGCCGCACCATCGGCAGCCGCGTGCTGCGCCCGGAGGAGTACCTGGGACGCACCCGTCCCGATGCGGCGACGCTGGCGCCCGGACAGAGCGCGCAGGTGGCGTTCCAGGTGCGCGAACCGGCGGCGGGCACCGCGGCATTCAGTTTCGACTTCCACTGAAACGCTGTGACATCACGATCCGGCATGGCAGCGAGGCAGGCCACGCGCTAGACTCGTCCCCCCGCGCCGGCCCTCCAGCCTTCCGGCGCCGCCGTCACCCGGGGACCCGCCGAACTTGAACGCTGCCACCACTCGTCCTGACTCCAGTCGCGGCGCGCCGAAGCCGCCGCTGCGCGAACACGTGGCACAGTCCGTGCGCCGCTACCTGCGCGACCTCGACGGCTGCGACGCCGACGACGTGTACGAGATCGTGCTGCGCGAGATGGAGATCCCATTGTTCGTGGAAGTGCTCAACCACTGCGAAGGCAACCAGAGCCGCGCCGCGGCGATGCTCGGCATCCATCGCGCGACGTTGCGCAAGAAGCTGAAGGAATACGGGCTGGCGTGAAGCGGGACTCGGGACTCGGGACTCGGGACTGCAGGATCACGTTCTCGTGCAAATCGCCGTCAAGCGAACCAGTAAAAAGCCGCCTTTTTCTGCAGAAAAGGCGGCTTTTTCTATTTCAATCCGGGCGCTTTTCTGCAGGAGCGGCTTCAGCCGCGACGCGTTGGCGGCAAGGCGTCGCGGCTGAAGCCGCTCCTGCAGGAGACGGCCCGCTCCCCGCGAATCCCAAAATCCCCAATCCCCAATCCCGGCCCCACTCACACCCAGCCATACCGGATCAGGTGGAAGAACACCGGCGCGGCGAAGCACACCGAGTCCAGCCGGTCGAGCACGCCGCCGTGGCCTTCGATCATGTGGCCCCAGTCCTTGATGCCGCGGTCGCGCTTGATCGCCGACATCACCAGGCCGCCGAAGAAGCCCATCAGGTTGGCCACCAGCGCCAGCGCGAACGCCTGCAACGGCGAGAACGGGGTGATCCACCACAGCGCCGCGCCCAGCGCGCTGGCCGACAGGATGCCGCCAACGAAGCCCTCCACGGTCTTGGACGGCGACAGCTTCGGCGCGATCAGGTGCTTGCCGATCAGCTTGCCCCATACGTACTGCAGCACGTCCGAGGACTGCACCACGATCACCAGGAACGCGAACAGCAGCAGGTTGCGGCCCTCGTAGCCGGGAATCTCCAGGTTCAGCAGCGCCGGCACGTGCGAGATGCAGAACACGCAGATCATCAGCCCCCACTGCACCTTGGCGGTGCGTTCCAGGTAGCGCGTGGTGTCGCCGCCGATGGTGGCCAGGATCGGCAGCACCAGGAACGCGTAGACCGGGATCAGCAGCGTGTACAGCCCGTACCAGCCGCTCCACACCAGCCAGTACTGCCACGGCAGCACGATGTAGAACGCGGCCAGCAGCGCGTAGTAGTCGCCGCGCCGGGTCGGCGCCAGGGTGATGAACTCGCGCAGCGCGAACAGCGACACCAGCGCGAACAGCGCGATCACGCCGATGCGCCCGAACACGAACGCCAGCGCCACCACCGCGGCCATCACCCACCACGCGCGGATCCGCGCCACCAGGTTGTCCAGCACCGCGCTGGGGCGTTCGCGCGCGCGCCAGCGCAGCGTCTCGGAGATCAGCGTGGCCAGCAGCAGCACCGCGGCGATGCCCAGGAACAGGTACAGCGTCTGCTGGCGCAGCGAGGACTGCTGCAGGTGGTCGCTGAAGGCGATCGGGTTCATCGCGCGGCCTCCATCTGTTCCGGCGACAACGCCAGCAAGGCCGCGCGGGTGCGCTCCAGGAACGCCTGCTTGTCCTCGCCGGCGCCCAGCCGCAGCGGCTCGCCGAAGGTGGTGGTGCACAGCAGCGGCAACGGCAGCCACTTGCCCTTGGGCATCACCCGCTTCAGGTTGTCGATCCACACCGGCACGAACTCCAGTTCCGGGCGGTGCCGCGCCAGGTGGTAGATGCCGCTCTTGAACGGCAGCACGCCTTCCTCGGTGTTGCGCGTGCCTTCCGGGAACAGGATCAGCGAGCCGCCGCCGTCCACCGCCTCGCACAGGCAGTCGATCGGATCGCGGGTGCGCTGCGCGGCCTCGCGCTCGATCAGCACGCCGTTGAACACCGCATGGATCAGGTAGCGGCGCAGCGCATCGCGCTGCCAGTAGTCGGCCGCGGCCACCGGCCGCACCTCGCGGCGCAGCGATGCCGGCAGCGACGACCAGATCAGCACGAAGTCGCCGTGGCTGGCATGGTTGCCGTAGTACACGCGGCGCTCGCTGGAGGGCATGCAGCCGCGCCAGAACGCACGCGCCCCGGTCAGGGTGCGGATCGCGGCACTGCAGCCGCGGGCGATCAGGCGTTCGATCATTTCCACTCCAGTTCGCGCACGATGGCGCGCAGGCGAATCGCGAGGGTCAACACGGCGCCGGCGACCAGCAGCGCCAGCGCCAGGACCACAATGGTTTGGGCGATGGCACTGCGCTGCAGCAGCAGCGCGGCGGCGGCCAGCAACGCCGCCAGCGACAGCCAGTGCATGCGCTGCACGCGCGCCATCGGCCCCTGCACCGGCTCGCTGACGCCGCAGGCCAGGCCGAGCATGCGCACGTAGGCGGTGCCCACGCACAGCAAGGCCGCGGCCCAGCCCAGCTCGGCGCCCCAGCTCAGCACGTGCTGCAGGCCATAGCCCACGCCCAGGCACACCAGTACATCGGAGAGCCGGTCCGGCGCATCGTTGTAGACCTCGCCGGCGCGGCCGATCATCTGCGCCTGCCGCGCCATCAGCCCGTCCAGGCGGTTGCACAGCAGCCGCGCCTGCAACGCCAGGGCGGCCAGCAGCAACAGCGCGGCGGCATCGCGCGGCGGTTCGCGCCAGGCCCAATAGAACATCGGCGCGGCCAGCGCGGCGAAGCCGGTCGCGGTCCAGGACAGGCCGTTCGGCGTGGCGCCGCGCGCGCGCAACGCCGTCGTCAGGCGTGCGCGCCACTGCGCGCCGCGTTCGGTCATGCTCGGCCGCGCCATCAGTCGCCGCCTCCGCCGCCGCAACCGCCGCACCCGCTGCTGCAACTGCTGCCGCCGCCTCCATCGCCGCCGCTGGTACAGCTGCTGCCGCCACCGTTGCCGCTGCTGGCGACGATCGGCGTGCGCAACGCGTGGTAGTCCGCCCATGGCGTCCCCAGCAGCACGCCGGTTCCAGCCAGGGCCAGGGGCAATGCCAGGTGCGACGCCTGCGGCGCGGGCGCCGATCCGGCGCCTGCGCGCCATGCCGTATCGCGCTCGGCGAGCAGGCGCTCGCCGGCGAGGCTGCGCCGCGGCGGCGTCAACAGGAAGCCGAGCGCGAGCATCGTCACCAGCACCATCGCCGCCACCAGGAAGCCGACCGGGCGCTGCAACTGCAGGCCGATGTCGATCTTCAGCGCACCGGCGATCCACAGCGCCAGCAGCGGCGCGGCGCCAAGCAGACGCGCGCACCAGGCCTGGCCGCGGCCGAGCAGCAGGCGCTTGCCGATCAACGCCTCGCGCAGCGGCGACGCATCGTCGCGCAACGCCTGCAGCGCCAGCGGCAATTCCGGGTTGGCGCGAACCAGCAGCAGGGCGCGCTGCAGCGCCGCCGGCGCTGCAGCGTCCGTGACCTGCAGCTGGGCGGTGTCGCGGTGGTTGCCACGCAGGCTCGACGGCGCCACTTGCAACCGCACCGCGTCGTTCGCCAGCAGCAAGGCCAGTTGCATGTCCGCCACGCGCTCGCTGCCGCCGGCCAGGAACGCCAGTTCGGCGCTGTCCACCTGCCTGACCGCGCGCTGCTGGCCGATGCCGCGCACTGCGCGCCGCAGCCGCACGGCCAACGCGCAGGCCAGCCCGATCGCCGCCAGGAACAGCAGCAGGAACGAACCGCCGCGCCAGTGCAGCGGCGACGCGGCGGTATTGATCGAACTCAGCCACCCGCCCAGCAGCAGCGTCGCCAGCAGCCACAGCCACAGCGCCTTGCCGTACTCGTGCGGCATCGACCAACGCCGCGCCGGGACGTCGCTACGCAACCGCAGTTGCGGCGTTGCGGTGCCGGCCGGCGCCGGCCAGCACGCCGCCGGCGGTTCGCCGAAATGGCAGCGGTAGCGCGCCAGGGTGGTCCGGTACTGCAGCGCGTGGCGTTCGGTATCGGCGGCGTCGCCGCGCCCGGGCCGATGATGCAGCGTGGTCTGCAACACCTGCGGGCAGAAGCGCTGCCAGTATTCGTGGGTATCGGTGAGATGGGCATGCCAGACCTGGTCGATCCGCGCGCTGGGCGTCGCGTTCTCGCCTCCGCTGCAGGCCAGGAAGCAGAAGCGCCGGTATTCCTCCACTGCCTGCGCGGCCTCGACCAGGGAGACCCTGGCTTCCTTGGCCACCCGGCGCACGAACACCGGCAGCGCGTCGTCTTCCTCGCCGAAACGGTAGGCCTGCAAGCGCTGCCACAATGCCTGTTGCGCGGCATCGGCGTGGGGCAGCGGCGCCGGATCGGCGGATGCGGTCATGGCCTGCACTCCGTCATGCGAACTGCGCCGCGATCGGCGCCGCCAGCAGCGCCAGCAGCTGCAGCGCCAGGCTGGCGACCTGCCGCAGCAGCAGGCCGCGCATGCCGCGCCAGCGCGCCTGCCAGTCGCGCGGCGGCGGCAGCCGGCGCAGCAGGCCGAGCCGGTGCAGGGCGGCGTCGAGATCGCTGCCGGCCTGGTCGAGATCCGCTTCGGCCAGCGCCGCCTCCAGCAGCGCCACATCCAGGCCGACGCGCGCGGCCCAGTAGCGTTGCAGCAGGCCGGCGAGCACGCTGAGCAGGCACAAGGCCGCCGCCACCGTTGCACCGGCGTTGCCGTACCACGCACCCAGCAGCAAGGCGACGGCGAGCAGCGCCAGCGACAGCCGATCCAGCGGCGCGGCCTGCCTCAACAGCGCCGCCATCGTGCGCAGCTGCAGCGGCGTGCTCATGCCGGCACTCCCAGTGCCTGCCGCGATACGGCCGGCGCGGCGCAGGCGGCGGCAATGGCGTGGCGTTGCGCAGGGCCCAGCACGATCCGCGTCGCGCGCGTGCGCAACAGCGCGAGCGCGGCGTCCAGATTCTCGGCGCGACCGCTATGCAGCAGCCAGGTGGCGACCGCGGCGGCGCTGCGCGAATAGCCCAGCGCGCAGCACACCAGCACCGGACCGTGGCGGCGTGCGGCCTCGATCGCGGCCGCGGCCTCGCGCAGTGCAACTGCGGGCGGCGCGACCAGGTCCAGCATCGGCACGCAGCGATCATGCGCGCCGGCATCGCGCAACGACAGTTCGGCGCAGACGTCGACCACTGCGGCGAAGGCCACGCGCTCGCCGCGGCCGGGAAGCCGCCCCAGCCAGACGCCGTCGGCGATCTCGCGTGGCGCCGGATCGCGCCGGGTCCAGGCGCGCGCGTTGAGCCAGGCCGCGGCCAGGTAGGGCGCGTACAGCCAGCGCGCGGCCAGGCTGAGGCGGCCGTCGGCGCGCTTCTGCAGGCCGGGCGCGCCGAGCAGCGCGTAGTCGAACGCGACCAGCAGCAGCGACAGCGCCGGCCACAGCAGCCACCATCCTGCGCCGCCGACACCCCAGGCCAGCGCGACGCAGGCGGCGCTGCCGAACAGATAGGCGCCAGCCAGCCGCCAGCGCACCGGATCGCGCGCCAGCGCCAGCGCGCTCCACGGCGGCGCGATGCGCTGCGGCCACAGCCACACGCACAGCCAGCCGGCGGCCAGGCCGGTGGGAATGTCCAGGAAGTGGTGCTGGTAGGTGGTCAGCACCGACACCCCGATCAGCGCGAACCAGGCGTGCAGCAGGCCGCGCGCGAGCCCATGCAGGTGCTGTGCGTAGCGCACCCACAACACCACCAGCAGCACGATGTGCAGCGACGGCGCCTGGTTGAACGGCTTGTCGAAGCCGAGCAGCACCGCGAACAGCCAGCCGAACACGCCGTCGCTGGGCGGCCGCTCGAAGCTGAAACGCAGCGGCCACAGCAGGAAACAGCTCACCGCCAGCAGCTGCGCGGTCAGCAGCCGCCGGGCATGGGTGTCCAGCTCGGCGCGCGTGCGGCAGACGAAGAACGAGGCCACGTAGAACAGGTCGATCGACCAGTACGGCACGATCGTCCACGGCCAGAACGGGATCTGCGTTTCCCACGCGAACGGCAGCGACGGCACGTGCGCACGGCGCGCGGCCAGCGTGTTGGCCAGGCCGTAGCTGAGGAAGAAGAACGGCCCGAGCAGCGCCAGCCACGCCAGCGCACGCCGCCATGGCCGCGGCGCCGGCTCGCTCACGGCGCGATCCGCTGCGCCAGCGACACGGTGAAGATGCCCCATGCGTCGATGCGCTGTTCGAGCTTGCGGAAGCCGGCCGCGCGCACCAGTTCGTCCATCTCCTGCTGGGTGCGGCGGCGCATCACCCAGGCCGCGCCGCCACGGTGGCTGGTCAGCGCGCGGGCGATGAACTCCAGCTGCGGGTGCCAGGGCTGGCCGGTGTAGGCGAGATAGCCGCCCGGCTCGACCGCCGCGGCCACGCCCTGCAGCGAGCGCAGCACCTGGTCGTTGTCGGGGAACAGTTCGTACAGGCCGGACACCACCGCCAGCGTCGGCCGCGGCTGCAGCGCGGCCAGCGCGTCGCGGTCGAAGGCGTCGCCCTGCTCGAAGCGGGCGATGTCGGCGGCGCCGAGCTCGGCGATCAGCGCGCGCCCGCGTTCCACGTTCAAGGCGCTGAAATCGCGCAGCACGATCGCATCGGCGCGCTGTTCGCCGCCGGCCAGCGCTTCGAGCACATAGCGGCCGTGGCCGGCGGCGATGTCGAGCACCCGCACCGGCGCACCGGCGGCGCGCAGGCGCTGCATCGCCAGGCGCAGCAGTTCGTGCAGATGGGTGCGGCGCACGCGGATGCCGCGCCAGCCGATCGCATCGAGATAATTGCGGTCGATGAAGCGCCCCAGCGGTCCCTTGCCGGCGGCGCGGTCGCGGTAGATGTAGTCCAGCGTGCTGCCGGAATCGAAGCCGGTCTGCAGGCCCAGCGCCACGCCCTCGGACAGCGTGCCGCCGAAGCGCAGGTTGGCGCGCACGAAGCGCCAGCGCAGGTCCTGCACGCTGTACTTCTGCGGCGGCCAGGCCAGCCGCTCGGCCTCCTCGAAGGTCGGCCCGCGCCGGTGCGCCTGCAGCAGGCTGGGCAGCGCCGGGGCCTCGGCGAAGCGCTCGCGCACGAAGCGGCGGATCTGCGCCAGCGCCGGCGCGCGGTCGCGCTCGCCCAGGGTGTCGTGGAAGAACCCGGGCAGCAGGTGGCGCTCCTTCACCGGCGAGGACAGCCGCTCGTAGAAACGGTCCTGCGGGCCGCGGTGCACGACGAAGTCGTCGCCGGACACCAGCAACTGCACCGGCACGGTGATCGCCTGCGCGTCGCCGACCACGCGGTCGGCCGCGGCGTACACGCCCAGCAGCACCCGCACCGAGATCGGCCGGGTGATCAGCGGATCGTCGCGGTAGCTGGCCACGCGCGCCGGGTCGTGGGTGAGCCATTGCGGCTTGACGTAGCTGTTGACGAAGAAATTGCCGCGCAGCTTGTGCAGCAGCGCCAGCCCCGGCCGCGCGAACGGCACGTACAGCTTGACCTTGAACGCCGGCGAGGCCAGCACCAGCGCGCGCAGCGGCGGCGCGTAGTCGTGCACCCAGGTGCTGGCGATCACCGCGCCCACGCTCTGCGCGATCACCACGATGTCCTGCACCGCGATGCCGTGGGTGTCGCCGATGTGGGCGATGAAGCGGTCCAGGTCGCGCACCAGCGCCGGGAAGCCGGGCGCATCGCCGCGCACGCCGGGCGAGCGGCCGTTGCCGCGCGCATCCCAGGCGAACATCGCGCACTCGTCCAGGCCCAGCTCCTCGGCCAGGTGCAGCACCCGCCCCGAATGCTCGTGGCCGCGGTGCAGCAGCACCACCGCGCGTGGCGGCGCTGCGGGCGCCGTCGCCGGCCAGTGCCGGTAGAACAACCGTGTTCCGTCGAAACTGCAAAACTCGCTTTCGCTGACCTGCCGCATCCGTTGCCGATTCCCTTGCCGTCGCCGTGAGTGTCGCTACCGCTTCTTCCGTGTCGTTGCCGTGGCCGCCGCCGCGCGGTTCAGCGCGATGCCGCCTCGCGCAGGCCGGCGGCCACGCGCCGCACGACCGTCGCCGCGCACAGCGCCGCCAGCACGATCGCGAACCCGTCCACCGTCTTCGCCCCCACCCAGCCACCGGCCAGCAGCAACCCCAGCAGGCCGATGGCGAAGGCGCGGTCGCTCTTGCCCATCGGCCCGTCGTAGCGCCTGCCGGCGCCGACCATCAGCCCCAACACCCCGGCATACTCGGTCAATGCCGCGGCCAGCGCCAGCGCCCACAGCCAGCCGGCCGCCGCGCCGGGCACGCTGGCCAGGCTCAGGTACAGCGCCGCATCGGCGATCACGTCGCTCAATTCGTTGAGGTAGGCGCCCAGCTTCGACTGCTGCCCGAACTCGCGCGCCAGCATCCCGTCGACCGCGTTCAAGGCCATGCGCAGCAGCATCCACGCCGGCAGCAACGCGTACCACAGCGGCTGCGCCGGCGCGCGCCAGAACACCCAGGCGGCGACCAGCAGCGACACCGCGGCCGCGCCCACGGTGACCTGGTTGGCGGTCGCGCCGAGCCGGTACAGGCCGCGCACCCCGGGGCGCAGCAGGTCCTGGAAGCGTCCTTTCAGTGCGTAGATCGAAACCATTGCGGGGTCCTGAGGGTCCATGCCGGGGCGGCGCAGCCTACAATATCGGCTCCCCGCTCCGATGTGTGCCCTGCCCCCATGTCCTCCGATTTCCTGCCCGTGCGCCGGGCATTGCTGTCCGTTTCCGACAAGACCGGCCTGATCGACCTGGCCCGTGCGCTGGCCGCGCGCAACGTGGAACTGCTGTCCACCGGCGGCACCGCCAAGGCGCTGCGCGAGGCTGGGCTGGCGGTCAAGGACGTGTCCGAGCTGACCGGCTTCCCGGAAATGATGGACGGCCGGGTCAAGACCCTGCACCCGCTGGTGCACGGCGGCCTGCTCGGCCGCGCCGGCACCGACGACGCGGTGATGGCCGAACACGGCATCGCCGCGATCGACCTGCTGGTGCTGAACCTGTACCCGTTCGAGGCGGTCACCGCCAAGGCCGACTGCACGCTCGCCGACGCGGTGGAGAACATCGACATCGGCGGCCCGGCGATGCTGCGCTCGGCGGCGAAGAACTTCGCGCGCGTGGCGGTGGCCACCGATCCGGCGCAATACCCCGACCTGCTCGCCGAACTGGAGGCGCACGACGGCCAGCTGTCGGCGGCCAAGCGCTTCGCGCTGTCGGTGGCCGCGTTCAACCGCGTCGCCCAGTACGACGCGGCGATCAGCAATTACCTGTCGGCGGTGGCCGACCCCGCGCAGGATGTGCCGGCGCGCAGCGCGTTCCCGGCGCAGGCCAACGGCAGCTTCGTCAAGGTGATGGACCTGCGCTACGGCGAGAACCCGCACCAGCAGGCCGCGTTCTACCGCGACCTGTGCCCGGCCCCGGGGTCGCTGGCCACGTTCGAACAGCTGCAGGGCAAGGAGCTGAGCTACAACAACATCGCCGACAGCGACGCGGCCTGGGAATGCGTGCGCCAGTTCGACGCGCCGGCCTGCGTCATCGTCAAGCACGCCAATCCGTGCGGCGTGGCGGTGGGCGCCGGCTGCGGCGATGCCTACGAGCTGGCCTACGCCACCGATCCGACCAGCGCCTTCGGCGGCATCCTCGCCTTCAACCGCCCGCTGGACGCGGCCACCGCCAAGGTCATCCTCGACCGCCAGTTCGTCGAGGTGCTGATCGCCCCGGACTACGACGAGGCGGCGCTCGAATACGCGAAGAAGAAGGCCAACGTGCGCGTGCTGCGCATTCCACTGGCGCCCGCGTCCAGCGGCTTCATCGACACCAAGCGCATCGGCTCGGGCCTGCTGATGCAGACCGCCGACGACCGCGTGGTGAGCCGCGACGAACTCAAGGTGGTCACCCGGCTGGCGCCGAGCGAGGCGCAGTTCGCCGACCTGCTGTTCGCGTGGAAGGTGGCCAAGTACGTCAAGTCCAACGCCATCGTCTACGCCAAGGACCACCGCACCATCGGCGTCGGCGCCGGGCAGATGAGCCGGGTGTATTCGGCGCGCATCGCCGGGATCAAGGCCGCCGACGCGGACCTGGTGGTGGAGGGCTCGGTGATGGCCTCCGACGCGTTCTTCCCGTTCCGCGACGGCATCGACGCGGCCGCGGCGGCCGGCATCAAGGCGGTGATCCAGCCCGGCGGCTCGATGCGCGACGGCGAGGTGATCGCCGCCGCCGACGAGCACGGCATCGCCATGGTGTTCACCGGCGTGCGGCATTTCCGGCATTGAGCGGCCAGGGACCGGCACGATGACCTCCCACCCGTTGCGCCACGGCCTGCCGCTGCTGCTCGCGCTCGGCATGGCGGGCTGCAAGCCGACCGCGGCACCGGCGCCGGCCGCAGCGGCCGCAGCGCCGGCGGCGAGCGCCACCCCCGCACAGGCCGCGCACGTGCCGCGCACCGAACGCCTGCAGGCCTTCCTGCAGTCGCGCTACGGCAAGCAGGCGCGCCTGTCGGAGAGCTGGTCCGGGCAGGTGGATGGCAACGCGGTGCAGAGCGAGGTCTGCGCCGAACAGCCGGTGGTGGTCGGCGACCAGATCCAGCAACTGCTGGCGGTCTGCCACCGGCTCAGCGACGGCGGCCATGCCAATCCGGGACTAATCGATTTCCTGATCCTGCGCGACGACGGCCAGGGCCTGGCGGTGGTGGCCGAAAAGTTGGCCGACGGCTTCGGCAGCGACGGCGATCCGGGCGCGGTGGACATCCTGCGCCTGGGCAGCGACTTCTACGGCTTCGTGGTCTACAGCAGCTGGATCGGGCAAGGCACCGTGCTGGAATCGCAGGACCTGGTGTTGCCCGGCCCCAAGGGCCTGGTCGCCGCCGGCTCGGTGCGCCAGCACATCGACAACCACGGCGCGCTGGATTGCAGCGATGAGGGCCGCGATCCGCAGCAGACCGCCGCGCAATGCCAGGCGCAACTGTTCGACGTGGACTTCAAGCTCGCCGTGGACGACAGCGATCCGGCCGCACGGGTGTGGCCGGTGACCATCGAGGAACGCGGCCTGTCCTGCGGCAAGACCCTCGGCACCACCCAGGTGTTCGCGTTCGACACGACCCGTTGGGCCTATCCGTTCCCCGATTCGATGCAGCGCGAAGCCTGCGAATAGTCCCTCCTTCGACATCACGAGACACGCCTTGAAAATCCTCGTCATCGGCTCCGGCGGCCGCGAACACGCCTTGTCCTGGAAGCTGGCCCAATCCCCGCGCGTCAGCGAAGTGCTGGTCGCCCCGGGCAATGCCGGCACCGCCATTGAAACCAAGTGCCGCAACGTGGCGGTCAAGGTCGACGACCTGGACGGGCTGCTCAAGCTGGCCCAGGACGAGGCGGTGGCGCTGACCGTGGTCGGCCCGGAAGTGCCGCTGGTGCTGGGCGTGGTGGACCGCTTCCGCGCCGCCGGCCTGCGCATCTTCGGCCCCAGCGCCCAGGCCGCGCAGCTGGAAGGCAGCAAGGCCTTCGCCAAGGAATTCCTGCAGCGCCACGGCATCCCGACTGCGTTCTACGAGGTGCACACCGAGGTGGACGCGGCGCTGGCCTACGTGCGCGCCAAGGGCGCGCCGATCGTCATCAAGGCCGACGGCCTGGCCGCCGGCAAGGGCGTGATCGTGGCGATGACCCTGGACGAGGCCGAGGCCGCGGTGCGCGACATGCTCTCCGGCAACGCGTTCGGCGATGCCGGTGCGCGCGTGGTGATCGAGGAATTCCTCGACGGCGAGGAAGCCAGCTTCATCTCCATGGTCGATGGCGCCACCGCGCTGCCGATGGCCACCAGCCAGGACCACAAGCGCGTCGGCGACGGCGACACCGGCCCCAACACCGGCGGCATGGGCGCGTATTCGCCGGCGCCGGTGGTCACCGCCGAGGTGCACGCGCGGGTGATGCGCGAGGTGGTGGAGCCGACCGTGCAGGGCATGATCGCCGACGGCGTGCCGTTCACCGGCTTCCTGTATGCCGGACTGATGATCGACGCCGACGGCGCGCCGAAGGTGATCGAGTTCAACGTGCGCTTCGGCGATCCGGAGACGCAGCCGGTGATGCTGCGCCTGCAGTCGGACCTGGTGGAGCTGGTCGAGGCGGCGATCGACGGACGCCTGCATGCGACCCAGGCACAGTGGGATCCGCGCCCGTCGCTGGGCGTGGTGCTGGCGGCGGCGCCGTATCCGGAAACGCCGGTCACCGGCGAGGCGATCGACGGCCTGGACGAGGTGCCGGGCAGCGCCAAGGTGTTCCACGCCGGCACCCGGCTGGACGACCAGGGCCGCGTGCTCAGCGCCGGCGGGCGCGTGCTGTGCGTGGCCGCGCTGGGCGACAGCGTGTCCGAGGCGCAGCGCAATGCGTATGCAGGCGTGGCGCGGATCCACTGGCCCAGCGAATTCCATCGCAGCGATATCGGCTGGCGCGCGATCGCGCGCGATCGCGGCGAATAGGCCGCACGCCGCCCCCCTGTAAGAGCGGCTTCAGCCGCGACGGGCCTTGCCGATGCATCCCGTCGCGGCTGAAGCCGCTCCTACAGGTGACAGCATCGGCATTCGAGGACATTCCATGGCGCTGGATCCCGACATCCGCAAGCAGTTCCGCGAACTGGCCGCGCACACCGACGGCATCGACACCGCGGTGTACGCGCAGTACGCCAAGGATCCGCTGGACCCGATCATCGGCCTGGGCCGGCGCAACGCGCGGCTGTGCGTCTTCGGCCGCGATCCGGGTCGCAGCGAAGTCGAATACGGCGAGCCCTTCGTCGGCAGCGGCGGCCAGCTCGTGCGCAAGGCGCTGTACCGGCACCTGCACGGCGGCGAGGCGATGCCCGATGTCGCGGCCTCGCTCACGGTCGGCCGCGATGTGTTCTGGATCAACACCGTGCCGTACAAGCCGCTCGGCAACAAGGCCTGGTCGATGCAGGTGAAGCGGCGCTTCCACCCGTTGATGCGGCGCCTGCTGATCGAACAATGGCGCGGCCGCGACATCGTCACCCTCGGCCGCGAAGCGTTCCTGTGGTTCGGCATCGACCAGCCCAGGGACGTGCGCACGCAGCTGTACGCGTTCTGGGCCGACCCGTCGCGCTTCGACGCGCACATCGACATCGCGCTGCGGACCGAGACCGGCGCAGCGCGGCGCTTCACCCTGCATCCGCTGCCGCATCCCTCGCCGCTCAACCAGACCTGGTTCAAGCGCTTCCCGGCACTGCTCGACGCGCGCCTGCGGCAACTGCGGATCTGAGCGGGACGCGGCTGCGCGCGAGACCGCCGCGCCCACGCCGCGCTACGCCGATCCGCCGCCGGCTGCGATACTGCGCGCCACCGTTGCGCTATCGTGTCGCCGTGCCGAAATCCTCGATCGAATCGCGCCTCAGCCGCCTGTGGGCCCACGAAAAGGCCAGCTATGGCCTGCGCGTGTTCATCGCCCTGGGCGTGGCGATGGGCGTGTGCTGGCAGCAGCAGCAATTGACCGCGCTGCCGGCGATCTTCCTCGGCGCCATCGCCAGCGCCATCGCCGAGACCGACGACAACTGGCTGGGCCGGATCAAGTCGGTGCTGCTGTCGCTGCTGTGCTTCGCCGCCGCCGCGGCCGCGGTGGTGCTGCTGTTCCCGTATCCGCTGGCGTTCGTCGCCGGCATGGCGCTGTCCACCTTCGCCCTGACCCTGCTCGGCGCGCTCGGCGAACGCTATGCCTCCATCGCCCAGGCCACGGTGGCGCTGGCGATCTACGCGATGATCGGCATCGACCATGGCGGCCGCGCCGGCCACGTCGGCGGCAGCGCCTGGCACGGCATCGCGCTGTTGATGCTCGGCGCGGCCTGGTACGGGCTGCTGTCGATCCTGTGGACCCTCCTGTTCGCCAACCGCCCGGTGCGCGAGCGGCTGTCGCGGCTGTTCTTCGAACTCGGCCGCTACCTGCGGCTCAAGGCCGCGCTGTTCGAACCGGTGCGGCAGAGCGACCTGCATGCGCGGCGGCTGGCGCTGGCCGAGCAGAACGCGCAGGTGGTGGCGGCGCTGAACGCGGCCAAGACCGCGATCATGAGCCGCTTCGGCCGCTCCGGCCGGCCCGGCGTGCAGTCCGGCCTGTACTTCCGGCTGTACTACATGGCGCAGGACTTCCACGAGCGCGCCAGCTCCTCGCACTATCCCTACGAAGCGCTGACCGACGCGTTCTTCCACAGCGACGTGCTGTACCGCTGCCAGCGCCTGCTGGCGCTGCAGGGCAAGGCCTGCGCGGCGCTGGGCGAGGCGATCCGCCTGCGCCAGCCGTTCGAGTACGGCGAGCAGACCCAGCAGGCCACCACCGACCTGCGCCAGTCGCTGGACTTCCTGCACGCGCAGGCCGACCCGCGCCAGGCACGCCTGCTCGGCTCGCTGGAACTGCTGGTCACCAACCTGCAGAGCATCGAGCGGCGGCTGTCGGAGGCCGCGCAGTCGGACACCACCAGCGACAACCTCGACACCCGCCTGCGCGACTCCTCGCCGCACACCCTGCGCGAGATGCTGGTGCGCATCGGCCAGCAGCTCACCCCCGGCTCGGTGCTGTTCCGCCACGGGCTGCGCATGGCGATCGCGCTGGTGGTCGGCTACGCCATCATGCAATCCATCCACGCCAGCAACGGCTACTGGATCCTGCTCACCACCGCCTTCGTGTGCCGGCCCAACTACGGCGCCACCCGGCTGCGCCTGGCGCAGCGCATCGCCGGCACGCTGATCGGGCTGGTCGCGACCTGGGCGCTGATGCAGCTGTTCCCCGGCACCGAGCTGCAGCTGCTGTTCGCGCTGTTCGGCGCGCTGCTGTTCTTCGTCACCCGCACCGACCGCTACATGCTGGCCACCGCCGCGATCACGGTGATGGCGCTGTTCTGCTTCAACCTGCTCGGCGACGGCTTCGTGCTGATCTGGCCACGCCTGGTCGATACCCTGATCGGCTGCGCGATCGCCGCGGCGGCCTCGTTCCTGATCCTGCCCGACTGGCAGGGGCGTCGCCTCAACCAGGTGATGGCGACGGTGCTGGCCAGCTGCGCGCGCTACCTGGCGCAGGTGCTGGAGCAGTACCGCAGCGGCATGCGCGACGACCTGCCCTACCGCATCGCCCGCCGCGACATGCACAACGCCGACGCCGCGCTGTCGGTGGCGCTGTCCAACATGCTGCGCGAGCCCGGCCGTTACCGCCGCAACCTGGATGCGGGCTTTCGCTTCCTGGCGCTGTCCAACACCTTGCTCGGCTACCTGTCGGCGCTGGGCGCGCACCGTGCCGCGCTGGCCGGCGAGGCCGATCCGGCCATCGACCGCGCCGGCGGCTATCTGCAGGACACCCTGGGCGCGATCGCCGACGCCCTGGCCCAGCGCCAGGCGCTACCGCCGGCCGACGAATCCGCCGAAGTCGCGCTGGCCGATGCGCTGGAACAGGAGCACGGCGTGGACGAGGCCAAGCGGCGGCTGGTGCGCAACCAGTTGGCGCTGACCCTGCGCCTGCTGCCCAAGCTGCGCGCCGCCGCGCATGCGGTCACCGCTCCGGCAGCGGCGCCAGCGCCGCCGGCTGCGGTGCCGGCCGCACGCTGATGCCCATCCACAGCAGCGCCGCCAGCGCCAGCGCCGCGCCGCCGACCACTACCCCGCGCCAACCGGCGTAGGCGTAGGCGGCGGTGCCAAGGCTGGAGCCGATCGCGCCACCGATGAAGTAGCAGGTGACGTAGGCCGAGGTGATGCGGTTGCGCGCCTTCGGATCCAGCTGGTAGATCACGCTCTGGTTGCCGATGTGCACGCCCTGCACCGCCACGTCCAGCAACAGCACGCCGGCGATCAGCAGCCACAGCGAATGCGGCGCGGCGGCCAGCAGCAGCCATGACAGCAGCAGCATCGCCAGCCCGCCCCAGCCCACCCAGTGCCCGGCGCCGCGGTCGGAGAGCTTGCCCGACAGGTTGGCGGCGAACGCGCCGGCGGCGCCGATCAGCCCGAACAGGCCGATCGTCGCGGTGCCGTAGCCGTAGTGCGGGCCGGACAGCAGGAACGCCAGCGTGGTCCAGAACATGCTGAAGCCGGCGAAGATCAGCCCGCCCAGGATCGAGCGCGCGCGCAGCACCGGCTCGTCGCGCAGCAGCGCCAGCACCGAGCCGATCAGGTGCGGGTACGACAGCCGCGGATTGCCCGGATGCCGCGGCAGCGCGCGCCACAGCAGCGCCGCCACCAGCAGGATCAGCGCCGCCGCCACCCAGTACACGGTATGCCAGCCGCCGGCGCCGGCCAGCAGCCCGGACACGGTGCGCGCCAGCAGGATGCCCAGCAGCAGCCCGCTCATCACCGTGCCGATCACCCGCCCGCGCTCGTGCGGCGCGGCCAGGGTGGCGGCGAACGGCACCAGGATCTGCGCGGCCACCGAGCTCAGCCCGGTGACCAGGGTGCCGAGCAGCAGCAGCGCGAAGCTGGTCGAGGCGGCGCTGATCAGCAGGCCCACCGCGCTGAGCGCGTACAGCCCGACGATCAGGCTGCGGCGCTCGAAGCGGTCGCCCAGCGGCACCAGCAACAGCAGGCCGGCGGCATAGGCCAGCTGCGCGGTGGTGACCACCGCGCCGGCGCTGCGCACATCGATCGCGAAGGTCTGCGCCAGCACTTCCAGCAGCGGCTGCGCGTAGTAGTTGCTGGCCACCGCCAGGCCGGTGGCGGTGGCCATCAGCAGCACCAGGCCGCGGTGCAGCGGCGGATGCGGGGAGGTTTGCATGGGGGAATCCTGAGCAGGGGAAGAGGAAGGGCGCCAGTCTGGGGCGGCGCCATCGATCGTTCCAATGTATTGTTTTCACCCGATCCATCTTCTTTCGAGATGCCATGCTGACCCTGCGCCAGCTCGCCTTCGCCGTCGCGGTCGCCGAGGAAGGCAGCTTCACCGCCGCCGCGCGCCGCTGCCACACCGTGCAGTCGGCGCTGAGCCACCAGATCGCCAAGATCGAGGAGGCGCTGGGCGCGCGCCTGTTCGAGCGCGGCGCGCGGCAGGTGCGGCTGACCGCCGCCGGCGAGGTGTTCCTGCACAACGCCCGCGCCACGCTGCGCGCGGCCGAGCGCCTGCACGAGGAAATGGCGCAGGCGCTGGGCACGGTGCGCGGGCGCCTGCACATCGGCCAGATCTCCTCGCTCAACACGGTGCAGGTGCCGGCGCTGCTGCGCCGCTTCGGCCAGGCGCACAGCGCGGTCGACGTGCACCTGCGCACCGGCATGAGCGATGCGCTGCTACTCGACCTGGGCGAAGGCCGGCTGGACGTGGCCCTGGTCGGGGTCGGCCCGCACGTCGTGCTGCCCGAACAGCGCCTGCTGCTGCACGAGGAACCGCTGGCGCTGATCGCCGCGCCCGGCAACCGCTTCGCCGGGCGCGCCGAGGTGGCGCTGCGCGAACTGGAGGACGCGCCGATGGCCGGGCTGATCGCCGGCGCCGGCGTGCGCGGCATCATCGACCGCGCCTTCGCCGAGGCCGGCCTGCGCCAGCGCCTGCAATACGAGGTCACCCACGCCGACCTGCAGCGGCAGCTAGTGGTCGAGGACCTGGGCCTGGCGATCGTGCCGCAGACCATGGCCGCGGCGATGCGCGGCGTGGCGGTGATCGCGCTGCGCGAGCGCTTCCGCTTCCTGACCTACGCCACCTGGCGCGCGGACCCGACCCCGGCCGCGCGCGCGCTGATCGCGCTGCTGCGGCAGCGCCAGGCGGATGCCGGCGCCGCCGATTAACCGGGCGCGTCGGACCGCGTCGAGCCGCCGCCCAGCAGCCCTATCCGTCCAGCGACCGGCGCGTCTGTGGGAGCGACTTCAGTCGCGACGAACGCAGCACGCCCGCATGGCCGCGCTTCCAAAACGGCAATACCCGGCGACCGCTGTCGGCGACGCCGCCGATGCAGGCGGCCACACCGCGCGGTCGCCCACCGGCGCCGCATCCGCCGCGCAACGAACCTGCTAGGCTGCGCGCGTTCGCCAAGGAGCCCGCATGTCCGGCCATAGCCAGTTCGCCCTGCTGAAACAGCGCCGCTTCCTGCCGTTCTTCGTGGTCCAGGGACTGGGCGCGTTCAACGACAACGTCTACCGGCAGGCGATCATCGGCCTGCTGTTCTATCTGGGCGTGACCCCCGAACAGCGCACGCTGTACACCAACCTGGCGCCGGCGCTGTTCATCCTGCCGTACTTCCTGTTCTCCGCACTGGCCGGGCAGATCGCCGAGAAGCTGGAGAAGTCGCGGCTGGTGGTCATCACCACCACGATGGAGATCGCGATCATGTCGCTGGCCGCGGTCGGCTTCCTGACCGAGAACATGGCGGTGCTGCTGGTCGCGCTGTTCTGCACCGGCCTGCAGTCCACCCTGTTCGGCCCGGTCAAATACTCGATCCTGCCCTCGGTGCTGAAGCCGGAGGAACTGACCGGCGGCAACGGCCTGGTCGAGATGGGCACCTCGATCTCGATCCTGTGCGGCATGATCCTGGGCGGGCTGATCTTCCAGATCGCCGGCAGCCACGGCCCGGTCGCCGCGGCCACCGCGGTGATCGCGCTGGCGGTCACCGGCAACCTGGTGGCGCGGCTGATTCCCAAGGTCGATGCCGGCGCGCCGGAGCTGAAGATCAACTGGAATCCGCTGCCCGAGTCGCTGGCGATCATGCGCCTGACCCGGCGCCAGCTGGCGGTGCGCAACGCGGTGCTCGGCGTGTCCTGGTTCTGGTTCATCGGCACGGTGCTGACCGCGCAGCTGCCGACCTACGCCGAACTCAACCTCGGCGGCGCGCAGGACCTGTACATCTTCGCGCTGGCGCTGTTCTCGATCGGCACCGGCACCGGCTCGCTGCTGTGCGAGAAGCTGTCCGGGCGTACCGTGGAGATCGGCCTGGTGCCGCTGGGCGCGTTCGGCATCAGCGCGTTCATGCTCGACCTGTACTTCGCCCGCCCCGGCGGCGCGCTGCAGGCCGGGCTGGGCATCGGCCAGTTCGTGCACCAGGCCGGCAGCTGGCGGATCATGCTCGACCTGGTCGGCATCGGCCTGTGCACCGGCCTGTTCGTGGTGCCGCTGTTCGCGCTGATCCAGAGCCGCACGCCCAAGGCGGAACTGTCGCGCGTCATCGCCGGGCTCAACATCCAGAACTCGATGTTCATCGTCATCGCCGCGATGGTCGGCATCGCGCTGCAGATGAAACAGCTGAGCCTGTTCGGCGTGCGCGTGCCGATGCCCGGGCTGAGCATTCCGCAGGTGTTCCTGGCGCTGGCCATCACCAACGCGGTGGTGGCGATCTGGATCTTCAGCATCGTCCCCGAATTCCTGATGCGCTTCCTCAGCTGGGTGATGGTGCGCGCGCTGTACCGGCTGCGCCTGCACGGCATCGAGCGGCACGTGCCCGACGAGGGCGCGGCGCTGATCGTGTGCAACCACGTCAGCTACATGGATGCGCTGGTGCTGGCCGCCTCGATCCCGCGCCCGGTGCGCTTCGTCATGTACTACCGCATCTTCAACATCCCGGTGATGCGCTGGATCTTCCGCACCGCCAAGGCGATCCCGATCGCCGGCGCGCGCGAGGACCCGGCGCTGATGCAGCGCGCCTTCGACGAGATCGACGCGGCGCTGGCCGAGGGCGAACTGGTGTGCATCTTCCCCGAGGGCGCGCTGACCAAGGACGGGGAGATCGCCAAGTTCAAGTCCGGCGTGGAGAAGATCCTCGAGCGCCGCGCGGTGCCGGTCGTGCCGATGGCGCTGCGCAACATGTGGACCAGCATGTGGAGCAAGCGCGATTCGCGGCTGCGGCGCATGCGCGTGCCGCGGCGCTTCCGCGCGCACGTGGAGGTGATCGCCGGCGCGCCGGTGGCGGCCGCCGAGGCCAGCGCCGAGCGGCTGGAAGCGCAGGTGCGGCAGCTGCGCGGGGATGCCGCCTGACCTCGCAGGGTGCCGGAACGCGCCGCTTCAGGTAGATTAGGCACCGGGGAGACGCCCGCGCGCTGCAGCGGCGTCCATTTTAGGGATCGATCAGTGAGTCAGGCACTACCGCCACCACCGCCCAACGGAGCGGGCATCTACGTCCCCAACAATCTGGTGTGGGCGATCCTGTCCACGCTGTTCTGCTGCCTGCCGCTGGGCGTGGTGGCCATCGTCTATGCCTCGCAGGTGGACGGCAGGCGCGCCGCCGGCGACGTCGCCGGTGCCCGCGAAGCCTCGCGCAAGGCCGGCCTGTGGGCGATGTGGTCCGCGCTGGCCGCGCCGATCCTGATCGCACTGTGGTTCCTGCTGTTCGGCGGCATCGCCATCCTCGGCAGCGTGCTGGGGCAATGAGCACGCCCGCCCTTTCGTTTTTTCCTCGTTCCACCACGCAACCGGAGTAACACGGATGAATACCACCGCACCGCAAGTGTCCAACAATCTGGTCTGGGCGATCCTGAGCACGCTGTTCTGCTGCCTGCCGCTGGGCATCGTCTCGATCGTGTTCGCCGCCCAGGTCAACACCAAGCTCGCCGCCGGCGACGTCACCGGCGCCCGCGAATCGGCCGACAAGGCCAAGAAGTGGGCGATCTACTCGGCCATCGCCTGGGTGGTGCTGGTCGTGCTGTACCTGATCTTCATCTTCGCCCTGGGCGGCCTGGGCATGATGCAGCAGTCCTCGTCGTACTGATCGAACCGGGGCCGCCGCTGCCGCGCGCAGCGGCGGCCTGCGCCGATCGCCTCCGATTCCGCACACCATGCTCCTGCGCGGACGCTCCCTGCCCCGCTGGTTGCCGCTGGCCGCGATGAGCGGCGCCGCCGTGGTGGCCACGCTGGTGCTGCGCCGGGTCGATCCCAACGTGCCGGGCAATCCGTTGCCGGCCTGCCCGTTCTACGCCCTCACCGGCCTGTACTGCCCAGGCTGCGGCAGCACCCGCTGCCTGCACGCGCTGGTGCACCTGGACCTGGCCCACGCGCTGGCGAGCAATCCCTTGCTGGTGGTGGCGTTGCCGCTGCTGGCGATCATGGCGCTCAATGCCGCCGGACTGCGCATGCGCCCGCTGGCGCCGCTGCTGAAGATCCTCGCCGACCCGCGCCTGTGGCTGTGGCTGCTGCTCGGCTACGCCGTGCTGCGCAACCTGCCGTGGTTCCCGTTCACGCTGCTGGCGCCGCACTGAGCGCGGCGGCAACGGCACCGAAAGATGGAGGCGCGACGCACGCCTCGTCTAGACTTGGCCCCATGCCCGGCGCATCGCCACTCAAGGAGATCCACACATGAGCACCGTCAGCCCTGTCACGCCCCCGCCCGCCCCCACGCCCGGCGCGATCCCCAATCATCTGGCCTGGGCGATCATCGCCACGGTGCTCGGCTTCTGCCTGTGCTGCCCGTCGATCATTCCCGGCATCGTCGCGATCGTGTTCTCCAGCAAGGTCAACGGGCTGCTCAACCAGGGCGACCTGGACGGCGCGCGGCGCGCCTCCAACAGCGCCAAGACCTGGTGCTGGGTGACCACCGCGTTGGCCATCCTCGGCCTGCTGATCAACATCGGCATGGTCGCCACCGGCGGCATGCAGAGCTACATGGAATACGTGCAGCAGATGCAGCACGCAAGCTGATCGACATGCGCGCCTGGCAACAACGGGCGTGCCTCGGCGCCGCCGCCGCGCTTGCGGCGAGCGGCGCCATCGTGCTGTACCGGTTCGATCCCAACGCCGCGGACAATCCGTTCGCACCGTGCTTGTTCCATGCGCTCACCGGCTACTACTGCCCCGGCTGCGGCATGACCCGTGCCGTGCACGCATTGCTGCACCTGGATCCGCTCGGCGCCTTCGCGATGAATCCCGGCGCGATGCTGGGCCTGGCCGTGCTGCCCGGATTGATCGCGTGGAAGGCGGGCTGGCGCGCGGCGTGGTTCGCGCCGGTGGTCGCGTTGGTGTCGCGACCGAATTTCTGGTTGCTGGCGCTGCCCGGCTACTGGATCGCGCGCAACCTGCCGTGGTTCCCGTTCACCCTGCTGGCGCCGGGTTAGCTGCAATGCGCACCGTGCCGCGGTTTGATATCTACAGCAGGGAACTGCTAGTCGGTTGGTCAGAGCTCGAACTTGGCGATGCGCCCATGGGCGTGGCGTTCGGCAAGTTCATTCCGACACCGGCCTACCGCTTGATTCAATCGCACGTGGTCGCCGCCCAGGCCCCGGCGTCGGAGGGCTTGCATCTCTCGGCACGCGCTCCAAGCGGGGTGCCGCTCGCATGCATCGCCGTCTGCATCAGCGACTGCTCGGCGGAACTTGGCGCGAGTGGGCTCGAGGTGTCGGTTCTCGGCATCAGCGATCCACCGTATGCCCAGTTGCTCCCTCACCACGTCGCCGCCTACGAGCGCCAGTTCCCGAGCGGCAACTGACAGCCTGCCGCCGAATCGAGCGCGCATCGCCGGCCGACGCGATGCAGGTCTTGGGACGCCTCAGCTGACCCAGCCGGCGATCACCAGCAGCGCCAGCACCACCAGCCACAGCAGCAGCACCCGCCAGACCTGGCTCATCGCATCGCGCAGTTCCGGCAGGCGCCGCAACGCCGGCACCACCATGCCCGCATCGCTGTAGTCGTGCGCCTCGGCGTCGAGTTCGCCGCGCACGCTGGCGCAGGCCACCGGGCCGAGGAAGCCGCTGTCCAGCTGCCAGCGCCGGCCGCCGGCCGCGCGCCAGGCGCCGAACACGCTCTCGAAATTGCCGACCAGCGCCAGCGAGAAGGTCATCAGCTGCGCCACCGGCCACTCCATCGCGGCCAGCGCGGTGCGCGCGCCGAGCGCGGTGCCCAACGGCAGCCGCGGCGCATACGGCCCGACCGCGGCCAGCGCCAGCAGGCGGTAGCCGAGCGCACCGAACGGTCCCAGCAACAGGAACCAGAACAGCGGCGCGAACCAGCGCCGCAGCGCGCTGAACGCGACCGCCTCGACCAGGCCCGCCGGATCCTCGCGCAGCGGCCCGCCGTCGGCCTGCAGCTGCGCGACCGCAACGCGCCGCGCGGCGACGTCGTCGGCCTCGATCACCGCTTCCACGTCGGTATCCAGGTCGCGCGGCCCCCAGCTGAAGGCCAGCACCAGCACGCCGAACACCAGCGCCAGCAGGCCCAGGTGCGGCGCGGCCAGCAACCACTGCAGCAGGCCCACCAGCAGCAGGGCCGGCAGCAACGCCAGCGCGATGCCGTAGCGGCCGCGCCAGCCGCTGCCTTCGCCGGCATGCGCGTCCAGCCACGACAGCCAGTCGGCATAGGCGTCGAAGCGGCGCAGCGAGGCCATCATGCCGGGCGCGACATGGCCCAGCACCAGGGCAACGATCACAGCGACGAGGGTAGTGAACATGCAGGTCCTCCGGGACCGTTCTGAAGCGTGTGCCGCGGCGGGCGCCGGCACGGCAGTGCGGCTAGGCGTCGTGGTCGCCGCCGCGGCGGTACCAGTCCTCGACCAGCGCGCGCGCGATGGAGATCCGCGGCGGCAGGCGCAGGCCGTGCCCGTCGTCGGCGCTGTCGCCCTGCGCCGCGGCGCGTTGCAGGGCGGCGCCGATCTCGTCGCGTTCGAACCAGCGCGCATCCTCCAGCTCGCCATCCACCTGCGGCGCGTCGGGTTCGGCCAAGGCGCGGAAGCCGAGCATCAGCGCGCCGGGGAACGGCCAGGGCTGCGCGCCGTAATAGCGGCAGCTGCCCGGCCGGACCCGCACCTGGGTCTCCTCGGCCACCTCGCGCGCCACGGTCTGCTCCAGCGACTCGCCCGGCTCGACGAAGCCGGCGATCACCGAATAGCGCCGCGCCGGCCAGCTCGCCTGGCGCCCCAGCAGCAGCCGCCGGCCATCGCCGACCGCGACGATCACCGCCGGATCCACGCGCGGATAGTGCTCGCTGGCGCATTGCGTGCACACGCCGAGGAAGCCGCCGCGGCGCAACGCGATGGCGCCGCCGCACACGCCGCAGAAGCGGGTGCGCGACTGCCAGTGCAGCATGCCGCGCGCATAGGCGAACAGGGCGGACGCGGCGGCCGGCCACTCGGCCGCGGCGCGGCGCAGGTCCATGCGCTGCGGCGGGTCGAAATCGGCGTCGAGCATGCCCGCGGCCAGCGCGAACCAGGTATCGCCGTCGCTCAGGCCGAGGAAGATCGCCTGCTCGACCACGTCGCCCAGCGCCGCGCCGGTCAGCGCCAGCGGCTGCCCGTGCGCATCGGCATAGGCGTTGCCGTCGGCATCGAGCAGCAGCAGGCGCGCTTCGGGCCAGATGCGGCGCAGCGCCGCCGGGTCGTTGCGCAGCGCATCGGCGCGGTCGATGACCGCGTCGGCGAAGGCGAAGGAAACAGGCGTCAGGTCGGGCATGCGGCGCAGGGTGCAGGCAAACCACGCATCCGGCAAGCCGCAGCGTGTCTACACGCTGAAGCTGCTGCCGCAGCCGCAGGTGGTCTTGGCGTTGGGGTTGCGGATCACGAACTGCGCGCCGTGCAGGCCTTCGCTGTAATCCACTTCCGCGCCCATCAGGTATTGCAGGCTCAACGGGTCGACCAGCAGGGTGACGTCGTCGGTACGCACCGACAGGTCGTCCTCGGCGCGGTTCTCGTCGAACTCGAAGCCGTACTGGAAGCCGGAACAGCCGCCGCCCTGGATGTACACGCGCAACGCCAGCGCGTCGTTGCCTTCCTCGCGGATCAGCTCGCGCACCTTGGCCGCGGCGGCCTGGGTGAAGTTCAGCGGCCGCTGCAGCGACTGGTAGTCGGGCGCCGGCGCGGCACTGGGCAGGGAAACGAGAGTGCTCATGGCAGCAGGATGGGGGCGACCGGCGGCCGAATCAAGCGTCGGCCGAAGTCAGGGCGCGCTGCGCCGGCGCGGCCTGCGCTTCCTCGTCCAGGTGCTCCGGCGGGGCCAGCGCGGCCATGCTGCCGGCATGGATCAGTCGCCCGGTCAGCTGCGCGCCGGCGTTCATCTCCACCACCTGGTAGTGCACGTTGCCCTGCACCCGCGCCTTCGGCGCCAGTTCCACCCGCTCGGCGGCATGCACGTCGCCGATCAGCTGGCCGTTGATGACCACGATCGGCGCGCGCACCTCGCCCTCGATGCTGCCGTGCTCGGACAGGGTCAGCGTGGCCGGCGCACCGTCCTCGGCCAGCACCTTGCCGAGGATGCGCCCTTCCACGTAGAGGCCGCCGCTGAACACCAGGTCGCCACGGATCACCACCTGCGCGCCGATCAAGGTATCGACCACGGTCTGGCCGCTGTTGCGACCGTTCTTGCTTCCGAACATAAGCTGCCTATTCCCCTTTGCCGTTGCCGGCCAGTGTCCAATCGAAACTCTGGGTGACCGGCGCCCCTCCGCCGGACAGCGATACTCGCACCCGTTGCGGGGTGAAGTCCTTGGGCAGGATCACGCTGCCGTCCAACTGCTGGAAATAACGGAACGAATACTCCTGGCCGGGCACGCCGGTCTTCTGGTGCAGTTCGTCCCAGCCCACGCTGGCCAGCTTGCCGCCGCGCACGCCTTCCACCGCCAGGCGCATCTGTCCCTGGCTGATCGCGCCGCGGTTGAGGTTCTGGGTCAGCACCACGTTGTAGTGCCAGGTGCCGCCGGCCTCGGCCGAGAACTCCGCCGAATGCACGGTCAGGCCCTTGCGCTGGCTGGTGGCGCCGACCAGGCGCTCGTAGAAGGCCACGTCGGCGCGCAGCCCGGCGATCTCCTCGTCGCGCTCGGCCAGCGAACCCTGCACTTCGTTGTTGGCGGCGCGGCTGATCTGGTCCGAGCGCGCCAGCGTGGCCTGGCGCTGGTTCAGCGTGTCGATCTGCCGCTGCTGCGCCTGCAGCTTGCTCTCGGCGTCGCGCAACTGGGTCCTGACCGCGCCCAGCTGCGGCGCGGCCTGGCGGCTGGCCAGCAGCCAGGTCCCGCCCAGCGACAGCAGCCAGAGGATGGCGACCAGCAGCCACAGGCCACGGCCGCGCGGCGGCGCGGCGCCGTTGGGGACGATCTGGAAACGGGGGACGGGTCGGTTCATCGTTGCAGCCGCGCCACCGAGGCGGCAGCGGCGTCGATCCTCGCGGGGGGGCGGCCGGCCCGGTAGTGTAAGCCACGCGCCGCGGCGCACCGTTACAGGCGCCGCCGGCGCGCATGCTGGCCTTCGCCGCACGCTTGGCCGATAGTGGCCGCCACCCGCGCATCTGCAGGAGAGCGCCCCGCCATGACCGACGCCCACCTCTTCGCAATCGGCATCCTGCTGGCCTGGCTGGCCGGCATCCGCGTCTACCTGACCGTGTTCGGGATCGGCGTGGCCGGCCTGCTCGGCTGGCTGCACCTGCCGCCGGCGCTGCAGGCGACCGAGTCGTGGTGGGTGCTCGGCACCTCCGGCGCACTGGCGCTGGCCGAGTTCTTCGCCGACAAGATTCCCGGCGTGGACTCGGTATGGGACCTGTTTCAGACCCTGACCCGGATCCCGGCCGGCGCGTTCCTGGCCGCGGCCACGCTGTCCCAGGACGGGCAGCTGGGCGCCGGCGCGCTGGCCACCGGCGCCGGCGTCGCGCTCGCCAGCCATGCGCTGAAGGCCGGTTCGCGCGCCTTGCTGAACACCTCGCCGGAACCGGCCAGCAACTGGATCGCCTCGTTGACCGAGGATTCGGTGGTGCTGGCCACGCTCGCGCTGGCGCTGGTGCATCCGTGGCTGGCGCTGGCCGTATTGCTGGGAGCGAGCGTGCTGGGCGCGCTGCTGGTGTGGTGGGTGTGGCGCACGCTATGGCGTGGCGTGCGCCGCCTGCTGGCGCCGCCCGCGGACGCCGTCGTCGCCAGGCCGAGCCGAGATGGCTCCCTGTCTTCGTGAACTTCATCGCATAATTGAGCGCGCACCAGGATAAAGACGCGATGGCCGCAAGAGACACCGCTCCGCTTTCCAGCCGCGACGAAGCGCGTTCGCGCAACGTCCGTGCCGAGACCCCGCCGCCGCACTACTGGCGGCGCTGGGCCGCCGACGCCGCACCCGACGCGCCAGCGCCGGCGCCCGCCCTGGCGCCGAGCGCGGAAGACGGCGCGGCATCCGCCGCCCCCGCTCCCAGCCACCAGGCCACTGCCGCTGCCGCTGCCGCTGCCGCGCCGGGCGCGGCCAGCGACGGCGCCGCGCCGCCGCAGCCGCTGGACGCGCCGTACCGGATCCTGATCGTCGAGGACGACCGCTCGCAGGCCCTGTTCGCGCAGAGCGTGCTGCACGGCGCCGGCATGCAGGCGCAGGTGGAGATGCAGGCCGAAGGCGTGCAGCAGGCGATCGCCGACTACCGCCCCGACCTGATCCTGATGGACCTGCACATGCCCGGCCTGGACGGCATGCGCCTGACCGCGCTGATCCGCCAGCAGCCGCAGCACCAGTTGCTGCCGATCGTGTTCCTGACCGGCGACCCGGATCCGGAGCTGCAATACGAAGTGCTCGACAGCGGCGCCGACGATTTCCTGACCAAGCCGATCCGGCCGCGGCACCTCATCGCCGCGGTCTCCAACCGCATCCGCCGCGCGCGCCAGCAGGCGCAGCAGAGCGCCAGCGACAGCGCGCCGCTGAACAACCCCGAGACCGGCCTGCCGACCCGCAGCCACGTGCTGCAGCTGCTCGGCGAGTCGCTGCGCCTGCGCAGCGGCGGCGGCCTGTTCTTCATCGAGATCGCCAGCGCGCTGGGCCTGCGCGAGCGCTACGGCTATGCCGCGTTCGAGCGCCTGATGACCCAGGCCGGGCGCCGCCTGGCCAGCGTCACCGCGCCGCAGCCGCTGGCCCGGCTCAACGACAACAGCTTCCTGCTGCTGGCCCAGGACAGCGACCTGGACGCGCTGCGGCAGCGCGCGCAGGCCTTGCGCGACGCCCTGGCCAGCCACGCCTTCCCGCTGCGCGAGGACGAGTCGGTGCACCTGCGCTGCGCGATCGGCTATGCCGATTTGGCGCAAGGCTTCGAGGATGCCGGCAGCGCGCTGGAAGCGGTCGAGCGCACCGCGCTGCAGGCGCGCCTGCACCCGCAGGGCGTGGCCGCGTACGCGCCGCCGCGCGAGGAAGAGGACCTGGGCCGCATCGCGATGTTCGAAGGCCAGCTGGAGCCGGCCTACCAGCCGATCGTCGCCGTCGCCGGCGGCGATACCGCGCAGTACCAGGTGCTGCTGCGCCTGCGCCAGCGCGACGGCACCCTGCTGTCGGCCGGGCAGGTGCTGCCCGCGGCCGAGGCCGGCGGGCGCATCGCCGACCTCGACCAGCAGGTGCTGGACCACGCGCTCGGCCTGCTGCACCTGTACCAGCATGCGCTGCCGCCGCTGCGCCTGTTCGTGTCGCAATCCTCGCGCACGCTGGCACGCGGCGCCTTCGCCGACTGGCTGGTCGAGGCGATCGGCCGCCGTGGCGTCACCGGCACCTCGCTGGTGATCGACCTGCGCCTGGACGACGCGCTGATCCACACGGTGACGCTGCAGCAGTTCTGCGCCCGGCTGATGCCGCTGGGCGTGCAGTTCTGCCTCAGCCAGTTCGAACCCGGCGCCGAGGCCGAGGCGCTGCTCGGCCAGCTGCCGCTGGGCTACCTGCGCCTGTCCGCGCGCTTCGCCAGCGCGCACACCGATGCCGGGCTGCGCGACCAGCTGCGCGCCGCGATCGACCTGGCGCACCGCGCCGGGCTGCTGATCATCGGCCAGCAGATCGAGGAAGCGCAGGCGGCCGCGGCGATGTGGATGGGCGGGGTCGATTTCATCCAGGGCAACCTGGTGCAGTCGGTCGGCGACGAACTGAACTTCGACTTCCAGAACGCGGTGCTGTAGCGATGCCCGCACGCCGGCGCCGGCCCCTGCCGTGGCTGGCCGCGCTGAGCGCGGCGATCGCGGCCGCCGGCGCGCTGCTGGCGGTGCCGGCGCTGGCCCCGCCACCGCCCTGGCAGTTGCTGGCCCCACTCTGCATCGGCAGCGCCGCGCTGCTGGCGGTCGCAGCCGGCTGGCGCGCGCGGCAGCAGGCCGGCGCGCTGGATGCGGCGCTGGCGCGCGCGGCGCTGGCCGAGTCCGAACGCGACGCGCTGCAGCGCGACGTGCACCTGCGCGAGCGGCTGGAACGGGAACTGGTGCAGGCCAAGCAGGCGGCCGAGGCCGCGGCGATGGCCAAGGGCGAATTCCTGGCCACCATGAGCCACGAGATCCGCACCCCGCTCAACGGCATCATCCCGATGCTGGAACTGATCGCGCGCGGCCAGCTCGGCACCGAGCAGCGCGAGATGCTGCGCGCCGCCAACGATTCCTCGCTGCAACTGCTGCGCATCGTCGACGACATCCTCGACTACTCCAAGCTGGAAGCGAACCGGCTGGAGCTGGAGATCACCACGTTCAACCTGCGCGAGCTGCTCGAGGGCGTGCTGCAGCTGATGCAACGCTCGGCCGAGGCCAAGGGCCTGCGCATGGCGCTGCACCTGGATCCGGCGGTGCGCCTGCCGGTGCGCGGCGACCCGGTGCGGCTGCGGCAGGTGCTGAGCAACCTGATCGGCAACGCGATCAAGTTCACCGCACGCGGCAGCGTGGAACTGCGCGTGCGCCGCCTCGGCGAGACCCCGGCGCAGCACCTGCTGCGGCTGGAGGTGCGCGACACCGGCATCGGCATCAGCGCCGAGCAGCAGGAACGGCTGTTCCGCTCCTTCACCCAGGCCGACGCCTCCACCACCCGCCTGTACGGCGGCACCGGCCTGGGCCTGGCGATCTGCAAGCGCATCGTCGACCTGATGGGCGGGCGCATCGGCGTGGAATCGGGCAGCGACCAGGGCGCCACGTTCTGGTTCGAGATCCCGCTGCTGAAGGTGATCGGCGACCTGCCGCAGCTCCAGGGCGGCCTGCCGCGGCTGCACGCGCTGCTGGTCGGCGCCGACCTGCGCCTGTACCAGCGCCTGAAAGGGCTGCTGCCGAACTGGGGCGTGCAGCTGAGCAAGGTCGACTCGACCCAGGAAGCGCTGGAGCGGCTGCGCGCCGGCGGTGCCGCGCGCCCGCCCTACGACCTGGTGATCGGCGACCTGGACGGCCTGCGCCAGAGCGCACGCGCGCTGCAGCGCGCGGTGGGGCGCTTGCCGGCGCCGCACGGGCTGCGCCTGATCTGGCTGTACGGGGAAGTGGAGATCCCCGACGAGATCCGCGCGCACGGCGCGCTGCTGTCGCGGCAGGCGGCCGACCTGGACCTGCGCGGCATGCTGGCGCTGGCGCCGGCGGCGGGGTCCGCGCCCCTTGCCGCACTGCTCTCGCCCGAGTCCGAACCCGACCCCATCGCCGAGTCCGCGCCGACATCGGCGCCGGCTGGCGAACCGGCGCTGGATGCCGCGACCGCCCCCGCCTCGCCGCCCGCCGACTACCGCCTGCTGCTGGTCGAGGACAACCCGGTCAACCTGCTGGTCGCGCAGAAGCTGCTCGACGTGCTCGGCTACCGTAGCGACAGCGCCGCCGACGGCGCCGCCGCGCTGGCGCAACTGGCCGCGCAACGCTACGACCTGGTGTTGATGGACTGCCAGATGCCGGTGCTGGACGGCTATGCCGCCACCCGCCAATGGCGCCAGTCCGAAGCGGCGGACGCACGGCCGCGGCTACCGATCGTGGCGATGACCGCCAACGCGATGGCCGGCGACCGCCAGCGCTGCCTGGAGGCCGGCATGGACGACTACCTGTCCAAGCCGGTCAACCGCGAACAGCTGGCGGAATGCCTGCAACGCTGGCTGCCGCACCGCGCCGCCGATGCCGCGCCGGCCGCCGCCGCCGCGATCCAGTTGGCTACCGATGCGGATGCGGTGGAGATCCCGCCAGTGCCAGTGCCAGTGCCAGTTTCAGTTCCAGTGCCGATGCCGCCATCTGCGCACGTCGCGGCAACGCCCGTCGCCATCGTCGCCGATGCGGCGCCGATGCTGCCGCCGACGCCGCTGCCGGTGCTGGACATCGCCGTGCTCGACGAATTGCGCGAACTCGCCGGCAGCGCCACCACCGCGCAGATCGTCGAACTGTTCCTGGGCGATGCGCCGCAGCTGATCCAGCGCCTGGAGCAGGCCGCCGCGATCCCGCAGCTGGACCCGCTGCGCGACGCGGCGCATACGTTGAAGTCCTCGGCCGCCAACGTCGGCGCGCTGGCGCTGTCGGCCGCGGCCGCGCGCATCGAGGCCGGCGTGCGCGCCCACCAGCTGGAGCGCCCCGCGGTCGCGGTGGCGCTGGTCATCGCCGAATTCGCGCGGGCGCGGCTGGCCCTGAAGGGCTATCGCAATACCTTGCACGATGCCGCCGAGAGCGCGGCCTCGTAGGCAATCCGTTACCCCCATGTAGGAGCGGCTTCAGCCGCGACAGGTCCTATCGGAAAGCGTCTGTCGCGGCTGAAACCGCTCCTACAAGGGCCAGCATCCGGAGCGAAGCGTCCGCAGCGATGGGGTCGCCCCGCGCGCCTGCCCGGCGTCGGACGCGGCAGTGCCGTCAGCGCGGGCCACGCCGCGGCAATGCGCAGCGCCTGCCCACAGGCGCCGGCAGCAGCGCCGCTCAGTCCTCGAGCTTGGTCAGCAGGTAGTTCGGCTCGCCGATGCGGCCGATCAGGTCGAGCTGGGTTTCCAGCCAATCGATGTGCTCTTCCTCCGACTCCAGGATGTCGGCCAGCAGCTGGCGGCTGACGTAGTCCTGGATCGACTCGGCGTAGGCGATGCCTTCGCGCAAGGTGGTGGTGCCGTCCTGCTCCAGGGCCAGGTCGCACTCGAGGATTTCCCTCGGGTTCTCGCCGATGCGCAGCTTGCCCAGCGCCTGGAAGTTGGGCAGCCCCTCGAGAAACAGGATGCGGTCCGCCAGCTTGTCGGCGTGCTTCATCTCGTCGATCGATTCCTTGTACTCGTGTTCGGCCAGTTCCTTCAGCCCCCAGTTCTTCAGCATCTTGGCGTGCAGGAAGTACTGGTTGATCGCGGTCAACTCGTTGTAGAGGACCTTGTTGAGGAACTCGATGACCTTGCTGTCGCCCTTCATCGCAGTGCTCGCCCATGCGTGGAAAGCGCAGACTTTAGCGAATCGGCCGCAGCCGTGAAGGAACGCGAATCGTGATCATCCCGCTGCGCATCCGCGCCGCGGGAACGCGCCTTCAGGCGGCGCGGGCCAGGCCGCCCAGCACGGGCAGTGGCAGGTCGCGCAGCAGCGCGCGTTCCAGCAGGTCGCCGGCCATGTCCAGGCAGGAACCGCAGGTGGCACCGCAGCCGGTGCGCATGGTCAGCTCGGACACGGTGCGGCAGCCGGCGGCGGCGGCTTCGCGGATGTGGCGATCGGTGACCCCATTGCAGATGCAGACGTACACGATGGCGTTGGCGGCAGGCGGCGCGGACTGCACCTGCCGCCATTCAACCCAAAGTGAGAATGGTTGTCAATTCCGCCCGTTAATCGTTATTAATACGGGCCGCCCACGGCCCGCCACGCTTGCGCGGGCGCTTGCGCGGCCGCTCGTGGCCGGCGTTGTTGCCGGGCATCCACGCTTCCTGCGCCAGGGTCGGCATGGCACGGATCCCCGGCCCGGCGATGCTCTGCGCCAACGGCGCCAGGTGGCGCAGCGCGCGCGCGTAGACGCCGCGCTTGAACAGCACCACGTGCTCCACCGGATACCAGAAGTCGACCCAGCGCCAATGGTCGAATTCCGGGGTCTCGGTCAGCTCCAGGTTCAACTGGCTCTCGTCGCACTGCATGCGCAGCAGGAACCAGACCTGCTTCTGGCCGATGCACACCTGGCGTTCGTTGCGGCGGATGGCGCGGCTGGGCAGCCGATAGCGCAGCCAGCCAGGCGTCGCCCCGAGCACTTCGACGTGCTCGGGCAACAGCCCGGTCTCTTCACGCAACTCGCGGTACATGGCCTCGACCGGGGTCTCGTCGGTATTCATGCCGCCTTGCGGGAACTGCCAGCCATCCCGGCGCACACGACGTGCCCAGAACACCTGACCATCCGGCCGCATCAGCACGATGCCCACGTTCGGTCGATAGCCGTCCGGATCGATCACGATGCGGACTCCTGAAAAATCTACTGGCTCCGACTCTGCCATGGCTGCGCCCGGCCCACAAGCGCGGCAAAAACCCGTTGACAGCTGCCTGATTTGCTATAAGAATTGGCGGTTCACCAAGGCTATGTAGCTCAGCCGGTTAGAGCACAGCACTCATAATGCTGGGGTCGGTGGTTCGAGTCCACCCATAGCCACCATTGGTGTCCACGCCGAAGGCGTGCGATAATTGCGATCTGCGACATTGCCCCGTCGCCAAGCGGTAAGGCACCTGACTCTGACTCAGGCATTCGGTGGTTCGAATCCATCCGGGGCAGCCAAACAAAAAAGAAAGGCCGATCTTTGATCGGCCTTTCTTTTTTGTTTGGCGCGGGGTTTGCGCAGGCGCTACGCGCCTGCGCCCCGCACCTTGCTGCGCAAGATGCGGGCCCCAGCCCTTCCGCCCCACATCCCCGCGCCTGTCGGCGCGCCCCCTTGGACTCCAAGGGGGCTTTTCACCAGACACTTTGATGCAGGCTGGAGGTAAAGCCTTGACCTGCGGGCAGGCCGCGCTCGACGGCCAACGCTACTGAATGACGCATTGCCCTGGGCACAGCGATCGAACGCGCGCGATCAGCAGCAGCCACCATTGCTTGGCTCCGCCATTTCGATGACCTGCCGGTCACCGTGGCACAGACCCAAACTCCGAAACGACAAAAGCCCGGCCGGAGCCGGGCTTTTGCGTGTTTCCCAGGGGAATCCCGAAGGATTCCACGCCAGGCGCGGTGGATCAGCGCTTGGAGAACTGGGTCGCGCGGCGGGCCTTGTGCAGACCGACCTTCTTGCGCTCGACTTCGCGGGCGTCGCGGGTCATGAAGCCGGCCTTGCGCAGCTCGGACTTCAGGGTTTCGTCGTACTCGACCAGCGCGCGGGCGATGCCCAGACGGATCGCACCGGCCTGGCCGGTGGTGCCGCCGCCGGCGGCGGTGACGAAGATGTCGAAGCTCTCGGTGTTCTTGGTCAGCTCCAGCGGCTGGCGCACGATCATGCGCGCGGTCTCACGGCCGAAGAACTCGTCCAGCGGACGGTTGTTGACGGTGATGTTGCCGGTACCCTTGCGCAGGAACACGCGGGCGGTGGAGGACTTGCGGCGGCCGGTGCCGTAGTTTTGCGTGATCGCCATGATTAGATATCCAGAACTTGCGGCTGCTGGGCGGTATGCGGATGCTCGGAGCCCTTGTAGACCTTGAGCTTGCGGTACATGGCGCGACCCAGCGGACCCTTCGGCAGCATGCCCTTGACCGCGATCTCGATGACGCGCTCGGGGTGACGCTCCAGCGCCTGCGCCAAGGTCTCGGTCTTCAGGTTGCCGATGTAGCCGGTGAAGCGGTGGTACTTCTTGTCGTTGAGCTTGTTGCCGGTGACCGTGATCTTCTCGGCGTTGATCACCACCAGGTAATCGCCGGTATCGACGTGCGGGGTATAGACCGGCTTGTGCTTGCCGCGCAGACGGCGGGCCAATTCGGTGGAAAGCCGGCCCAGCGTTTTGCCGGCGGCGTCGACGAGATACCAGTCGCGCTGGACGGTCTCGGACTTAGCGGTGAAGGTGCTCATTGGAAGACTCGGTTGGTCGGGCGGATTCCGGCAGCACGCTGCCTGAACTTTGCCACGCGTTGTGAATTGCAAAAACGCAAGAGGCGAAATTCTACGCGGCCGCGGCGCCGCATGCAAGCCCACCCGGTCCGTGCCGCCACGGCCGGCCGGCGCGCTTGGCATTGTGGCGACCCGAGGGGAAAATCGAATGCCCCCACCGACCCCGGCCCCTCGATGACGGCTCCCCGCCTGCAGTCCCCGCTCGACCGCGCCCTGGTCGAAGCCCAGCGCGCCCTGGAGACGGTGTTCGGCAATCCGCCGGCGCAGCGCCCCTACCCGGCCGCGGCGACCGCCGACGTGGTGCTGGCGCCGGACGAACGCCGGCACGCCGCCGGGCTGATGCGCATCAATCACGTCGGCGAGGTCTGCGCGCAGGGCCTGTATTTCGGCCAGGCCGCGGTCGCGCGCGATCCGGCCACCCGCGCGCACCTGCTGGAGGCGGCGCAGGAAGAAACCGACCATCTGGCCTGGTGCGCGGCGCGGCTGCGCGAGTTGGACAGCCGCCCGAGCCTGTTCAATCCGGTCTGGTACGCCGGCAGCTATGCCATCGGCACCCTGGCCGGACTGCGCGGCGACGGCTGGAACCTGGGCTTCGTGGTGGAGACCGAGCGCCAGGTCGAGGCGCACCTGGACGAGCACCTGCAGACGCTGCCGCCGGCCGACCTGCGCAGCCGCGACGTCCTGAAGGTGATGAAGGCCGACGAGGCGCGCCATGCCGAGCACGCCGAACAGGCCGGCGCGCGGCGCCTGCCGGCGCCGATCCCGAGCCTGATGGCGGCGGCCTCGCGGCTGATGAAGGCGGTCGCCTACCGGCTGTGAGCGCGCCGCTTGCGCCGGCGCCGCGCGGCACCGCGCTGGCGTCGGGGTGGCATTCGGGTTAAAGTGAACAAATGCTGACTGATTCCACGTCGGCCCTCCTGTTCCAGCGACCGGCGGCTCCAACCCGGTACCGCCTGCATCCGATCCACCACGGCGCCCGGCCATGCCGCTTGCGCCCGCTTGCCCGACCGATATGCCTGCACGCGCCACCCAGCTTCCCTCGCCACTGACCCGCTGGCTCTCGCGCCTGCTGTTCGCCGGGCTGTTCGCGCTCGGCGGCGGCGCGCTGCTGTACCACCTGCTCGGCGACTACCGCCATGCCAGCGCGATCCTGCGCGACCATTCGGTGGCGACGGTGCCGGTGATCGCCGACGGCGCCTTCGGCGTGCATGCCGAGCCGCTGGTGCACTACCGCTTCCACTATGTGTTCGAGAGCAAGGGCCGGCTGCACCGCGGCGCCTTCGAGGCCAGCGGCGCCGAGGCCGGGGCGTTGCTGCTGGATGGCGCGACCGTGGAGATCGCCTACGCCAACGCCGATCCGTCGCGCTTCGGCCGCCTCGACCAGCTGCAGCACGCCGGCAACCTCGGCGGCGTGCTGACCCGCCTGGCGATCGCGCTGTCGATCGCCGCGCTGCTGGCCGCGGCCGCGCACCAGGTGCTGATCGGGCGCGTGCTGCGCCCGCGCCGCGCCGCCGCGGTCTGAGCGTACGGGCAAGAGCGCCGGCCTGTCGCCCGCGCCGGATGCGGTGACGACGGCGCACCAGGCGAACCGCTACATGGATTCGCCCGATCCTCTTATCTATTGATGCGCACCGCCGCGCAGCCTGGCAGCGCCCTCGCCGACGGCATTCGACGCCCTTTCACGCTCCGGACCCGGCAGCGCTCAGGACTGGACCAGCTTCAGCCCGATCACGCCGGCCACGATCAGGCCGATGCAGGCCAGCCGCGCCGGCGAGGCGCTGTCGCCGAACAGCGCGATGCCCAGTGCGGCGGTGCCCAGCGCACCGATCCCGGTCCAGATCGCATAGGCCGTTCCCAGCGGGATGTGCTTCAGGGCCTGGGTCAGCAGCCACAGGCTGATGCCGGCGCCGGCCAGGGTGCCCAGGGTCGGCCACAGCCGGGTGAAGCCTTCGCTGTACTTGAGGCCGAGCGCGAAGCCGATTTCGAACAGGCCGGCGAGCAGCAGGTAGATCCATGGCATTGTCTGTCTCCGTAGACAAATAAAAACAAAAACGGCCCGATGTCTGCACATCGGGCCGCCGTCGGCAGGGGTCGCAGCGCAAACGCCGCGGGGCGGGCCGTCCCGCCGAATGTGACGTGCTACTCGGCCAGATTGCGACCGTGGAACAGCTCCTCGATCTCGCGCTTGAGCAGCGCCTCGATGCGCATGCGCTCCTTGAACGACAGGTTCTTGGCCTTTTCCTCGAACAGGTACTGGTCCAGGTCGAAGTCCTTCAGGTGCATCTTGGTGTGGAAGATGTTCTCCTGGTAGACGTTGACGTCGAACATCTCGTAGCGGGCCTTGATGTTCTTGGCCAGGAAGTTCTGGATCGAATTGATCTTGTGGTCGATGTAGTGCTTCTTGCCCTTCACGTCGCGGGTGAAGCCGCGGATGCGGTAATCCATGATCACGATGTCCGATTCCAGCCGCTCGATCAGGTAGTTGAGCGCTTTCAGCGGCGAGATCACCCCGCAGGTGGCGACGTCGATGTCCGCGCGGAAGGTCGCGATGCCGTGCTGCGGATGGGTTTCCGGGTAGGTATGGACGGTGATGTGGCTCTTGTCCATGTGCGCGACCACCGCGTCGGAGATGATCTCCTTGCCGGCCGCCTTCTTGTCGATCACCGGCTCTTCGGAGATCAGGATGGTCACCGAGGCGCCCTGCGGATCGTAGTCCTGGCGCGCGATGTTGAGGATGTTGGCGCCGATGATCTCGGCCACATCGGTGAGGATCTCGGTCAGGCGGTCGGCGTCGTACTGCTCGTCGATGTACTCGATGTAGCGCTGGCGCTCCTCTTCGGAAACCGCGTAGCAGACGTCGTAGATGTTGAAGCTCAACGCCTTGGTGAGGTTGTTGAAACCTTGCAGCCTCAGGCGAGGCAACGGCTTGACCACGGCGTGAATCCTCTAAAAGATGGATGGGGTAGAAAGGGCAGCAATTATGGGCCAAACGCGCCCGCAGCGAAACGTGGGGTCTGGCGCTCGTTTGCCGCAGACAACGCGTCCCGTTAAGCTTCGGGACTCACGCAGTAGCGAAGCCGCCATGAGTCCCGGAAACACCTCCACAGCAACACCTGTGCGCATCGCTCCAAGTCCTCTGACGTTGGACACCGCCACCATCGACCGCTTCCTGGCGCACAGCCATCGGCGTCGCTATCCGGCGCGGACCGACGTGTTCAGGCCGGGCGATCCGGCCGGCACCCTGTACTACGTGGTCAGCGGCTCGGTCAGCATCATCGCCGAGGAAGATGACGACCGCGAGCTGGTGCTGGGCTATTTCGGCAGCGGCGAGTTCGTCGGCGAGATGGGTCTGTTCATCGAATCGGACCAGCGCGAAGTGATCCTGCGCACCCGCACCCCGTGCGAACTGGCCGAGATCAGCTACGAACGGCTGCACCAGCTGTTCCTGGGCTCGCTGTCGGCCGACGCGCCGCGGGTGCTGTACGCGATCGGCGTGCAGCTGTCCAAGCGCCTGCTCGACACCTCGCGCAAGGCCAGCCGCCTGGCGTTCCTGGACGTCACCGACCGCATCGTGCGCACCCTGCACGACCTGGCGCAGGAGCCGGAGGCGATGAGCCATCCGCAGGGCATGCAGTTGCGCGTGTCGCGGCAGGAGCTGGCGCGGCTGGTCGGCTGCTCGCGCGAGATGGCTGGCCGGGTGCTGAAGAAGCTGCAGGTGGACGGCATCCTGCATGCCCGCGGCAAGACCGTGGTGCTGTACGGCGCGCGCTGAGCGCAAGACCGTGACCGCGCGCCGCGCCAGCGGCGGCGGTCCCCCGCGATGCTGCTGAGCGAGACGTTCTACTGGTTCGTGCTGGTCGGCCTGGCGGCGCAGCTGGTCGATGGCGCACTGGGCATGGCCTTCGGCCTGGTGTCCTCGTCGGTGCTGCTGAGCATGGGCCTGCCGCCGGCGGCGGTCAGCGCCAGCGTGCACAGCGCCGAAGTCTTCACCACCGGCGCCTCGGGGCTGTCGCATCTGGCGCTGGGCAACGTCGACAAGCGCCTGTTCCTGCGCCTGGCGCTGCCGGGCATGGCCGGCGGCATCCTCGGTGCCTATGCGCTGACCCAGCTGCCCGGCGAGCTCATCCGCCCGTTCGTCTACCTGTACCTGCTCGGCCTGGCGGTGCTGATCCTGCTGCGCGCGGCCGGCCGCGCGCTGCCGCGGCAGCAGGTGCAACGGGTACCGCTGCTGGGTTTCGTCGCCGGCCTGCTCGACGCCAGCGGCGGTGGCGGCTGGGGTCCGGTGGCGACCTCGACCCTGCTGGCGCGCGGCGGCCAGGCGCGCACCACGATCGGCACGGTCAACGCCGCCGAGTTCCTGGTGACGCTGTCGATCTCGCTGACCTTCCTGCTGAGCATGGGCGTGCAGCACCTGGAGATCGTGCTCGGACTGCTGGTCGGCGGCATGCTGGCCGCGCCGCTAGCGGCGGTGCTGGTCAAGCGGGTGCGCGAACGCTGGATGCTGGTGGCGGTGGGCCTGCTGGTGCTCGGGATCAGCGCGTACCAGGTCGGCAGCACGCTGTATCGCTGGTGGGCCTAGCCAGGCCCTGCGCAGTTACGGCGGCGCGGCGTCGCCGGCGCGGTCGCGGCAACCCCAGTTCAGGATCGGCGTGCCGGACGGCAGTTCGCGGCGGAAGCGCGCCACCGCCGCCCCCTTGGGATTGACCACCACCGGGACCGCGGCCGCCTGCAGCAACGGCAGGTCGGCGGTGCTGTCGGAGTAGGCGGTGGCGATCTCGCCATAGCCCAGCTCGCGCAGCATGCGCATCTTCTCCTGGTTGTGGCAGTGGCGGGTGGCGGTGACCGCGCCCAGCCGCGGGCCGATCAGGCTGCCGACCACCGGCACGTCCTGGTGCGCGACGAAGCCGAGGATGGCGCGTGCCAGCTCCGGCGGTGCGCCGGTGGCGACCACCACCCGGTCGCCGGCGGCGCGGTGCCGGGCGAACACCTCCAGCGCCTGCGGTAGCAGCCGCTGGCGGATCTGCGCCTCGTGCCGCACGACGTACTGGTCGATCACCCGGTTGAACTCGCGCGCGCGGTGCAGGCCGAAGCTGGCGATCCACACGTAGCCGGAGATGCCGCTGCGCCGGGTCGGCAGCATCGCCACCAGCGGCCCCAGCAGCGGCGTGGCCAGCAGCGCGGCGGCCAGGCGCAAGGGATTGCGCCGGATCAGCCAGGCGAACAGGTGGCTACCCGAGTCGCCGTCGTACAGGGTGTGGTCGAAATCGAACACCACCAGCGGCGCATCGGCGCGCGGGGCGGGATAGGTAGCGGTCATGGCTCGAAGAACAGCTGGCGCAGCGCCTCGCCGGGTTCCTCGGCGCGCATGAAGGTCTCGCCGACCAGGAACGCGTGCACGCCGGCCGCGCGCATCTTCGCCACGTCGGCCGGGCCGAGGATGCCGCTCTCGGTGACCAGCAGGCGGTCGCGCGGCACCGCGTCCTTCATGTCCAGGGTGGTCTGCAGCGACACCTCGAAGGTGCGCAGGTTGCGGTTGTTGATGCCGATCAGCGGCACCGGCACCTGGATCGCGCGTTCCAGCTCGTCGATGTCGTGCACTTCGACCAGCACGTCCATGCCCAGTTGCAGCGCCAGCGCCGACAGTTCGGCCAGTTGCAGGTCGTCCAGCGCGGCGACGATCAGCAGGATGCAGTCGGCGCCGAGCACGCGCGCCTCGTACACCTGGTACGGGTCGATGGTGAAGTCCTTGCGCAGCACCGGCAGCGTGCACGCCTCGCGCGCCTGCTGCAGGTAGCGGTCGTGGCCCTGGAAGAAGTCCTCGTCGGTCAGCACCGACAGGCAGGCGGCGCCGCCGAACTCGTAGCTGACCGCGATGTCGGCCGGATGGAAGTCGGGCCGGATCACGCCCTTGGACGGGCTGGCCTTCTTGACCTCGGCGATCACCGCCGGCGCGCCGTCGGCGATCGCGGCCTGCAGCGCACGGGCGAAACCGCGCACCGGCGGCGCCGCCTCGGCGCGCGCGACCAGCTCGGCCAGCGGCACGCGCGCGCGGCGCGCGGCGATCTCTTCGGCCTTGCGGGCGAGAATGGTGCGGAGGATGTCGCTGCTCATTGGCGGTTCGGATCCTGGGGGTCGGGCATTATCGGCCAAGTTGGGCGCAGCGGTTGTGACTGCCCGAGGCTCGGGATTCGGGATTCGGGATTCGGCAGCAGCGTGGGTGGCGGTTCGTCATCGGCAAGCGCGAAGGCCACGCGTGCGGCATGGATTTGCGCGCGTGCCCGTCAGGAGCCGGAGCCCCCCGGGTCCCGGGTCCCGGGTCCCGGGTCCCGAACACCCACCAACCGCCGCGTGCACGCCACATACGCATCCAGCTTGGCGCGCGCGCGGCCGTCGGCGATCGCGGCGCGCGCCAGGACGATGCCGGCGCCGATGTCGGCCGCCACCCCGGCCACGTACAGGGCGGCGCCGGCGTTGAAGGCGACGATGTCCAGCGCCGGGCCGGGCACGTTGTCGAGCACGCCGAGCAGCATCGCCATCGATTCGGCGGCATCGGCCACCTTGAGGTTGCGGCTGGCCGACATGGCGATGCCGAAATCCTCCGGATGCACTTCGTACTCGCGCACCTGGCCGTCGCGCAGCTCGCCGACCAGGGTGCCGGCGCCGAGCGAGAGTTCGTCCATGCCGTCGCGGCCCCATACCACCAGCGCGCGCTCGGCGCCCAGCTCGTGCAGCACGCGCGCCTGGATGCCGACCAGGTCGGGATGGAACACGCCCATCAGGATGTTCGGCGAACCGGCCGGATTGGTCAGCGGGCCGAGGATGTTGAAGATGGTGCGCACGCCCATCTCGCGCCGCACCGGCGCCACCACCTTCATCGCCGGGTGGTGCACCGGCGCGTACATGAAGCCGATGCCGGTGGCGGCCAGCGCCTGCGCCACCTGCTCGGGCTGCAGCTCGATCGCCGCGCCCAGCGCTTCCAGCGCATCGGCGCTGCCGGACTTGGAGGAGACGCTGCGGTTGCCGTGCTTGGCCACCTTGGCGCCGGCCGCGGCGGCCACGAACATCGCGCAGGTGGAGATGTTGAAGGTATGCGAGCCGTCGCCGCCGGTGCCGACGATATCGACCATGTGGGTGCGGTCGGCGACCTCGACGGTGCGCGAGAACTCGCGCATCACCGCGGCCGCGCCGGCGATCTCGCCGATCGTCTCCTTCTTCACCCGCAGCCCGGTGAGGATCGCCGCGGTCATCATCGGCGACACCTCGCCGCGCATGATCTGCCGCATCAGCCCGACCATCTCGTCGTGGAAGATCTCGCGGTGCTCGATGGTGCGTTGCAGGGCTTGCTGGGGGGTCAGCGTCATGGCGGTTCCTGGCGGATCAGAGACTGGCGTACTCGAGGATTTCCTGGCCCATCAGCACGCAGTCGCCGTCGCGCATCGGGTAATAGAGCAGGCGCATGCGGTACTTGCCCTTGTAGATGTATCCCCCTACTTCCAGCACCTCGAAGCGCTGCTTCGGGTTGGCCGGATTGACGATGGATGGCAAGCGCCCGACCTTGTCTTCGACTTCGGCGCGCTCGTCGTTGCCGGAGTGGAAGGCGAGCAGCTTGGCGGCCTGCTTCAGCGCCTCCGCAGCGCACTGCGGCGCGGCCGGCTCGGCGGCGGCAGGCGCCGCGAAACACGCAGCGCTCGGCAGCGACGCGATCGCGCCAAGCAGCAGACGTAGAGGCAGACGCATCTTCACCGCTCCAGGAAGTTCTTCAGCAGCGCGTGGCCGTGCTCGGTGAGGATGGACTCGGGATGGAACTGCACGCCCTCCACCGGAAACTGGCGGTGGCGCAGGCCCATGATCTCCTCGATGGTGCCGTCTTCGTTTTCGGTCCAGGCGGTGACTTCCAGGCAGTCCGGCAGCGCGGTCTTCTCCACCACCAGCGAGTGGTAGCGGGTGGCCTCGTAGCGGTCCGGCAGCCCGGCGAACACGCCGCGGCCCTCGTGGCGGATGCGCGAGGTCTTGCCGTGCATGATGGTGCCGGCGCGGACCACCTCGCCGCCGTAGGCCTGGCCGATGCTCTGGTGGCCCAGGCATACGCCGAGGATCGGCGTGCGCTGGCCGAGCCGCTCGATCAGCTGCAGCGACACGCCGGCCTCGTTCGGCGTGCACGGGCCGGGCGAGATCACGATGCGCTCCGGCGCCAGCCGCTCGATCTCGTCCACGCTGAGCGCGTCGTTGCGCACCACCTTGACCTCGGCGCCGAGCGCCTGCAGGTACTGCACGAGGTTGTAGGTGAAGCTGTCGTAGTTGTCGAGCATCAGCAGCATGGCGGGGGACTCATTGCGCGATCAGGAAGACCGCATAGACGTTTTCGGAAAGGGTGAGGCTGCCGGCTTCGAGGGATTCGGCCAACGGCGCAGCTGCCGCCCGGTTGCCTGTCACCTGGATGGCGTCCAGGCTGTAGCCAAAGCCATCACTCGCCTGGCCTCGCTCTCTTTGCCAGGTTCCTGCCTGAACTCCATAGGCGAAGTTGGGGGCGACTGTGGAAATCGTGTACAGCCCGCCCAGCGACACACCATAGGCGCTTGCCAATTCGCGCGCCGAGACACGCGTCTGCTCGACTGCCTGGCGCTTGAGTTCGGCGCGCACCTCGGTTTCCTTGCTGTAGGTGGGGACGATGGCGGAGACCTGCAGAGACTGGCTGGTCTTCAACTCAGCCAGGAACCGGCGTACATCGTCGAGCGTGGAAAAGTCGGCGGACAAGGTGCGTTCCACCTTGGTTCCCTTGAACACCTGGCGTTCGTTCTCATAGCGACGTTCCGGCTCGATCGACAAGGTGGACGCATGTACGCTATCGCCCAGTGCATGATGCTGCTTGAACGCGGCCAGGACACTCGTCGCGTCCTCCTGTACCCGCTTGCGCGCCACCTCCGGCGCGAAATCGACGGCTTCCAGCGTCAACCTGATGTTGAACCGATCAGGCATGACTTCGCGCTGCGCATCGCCCTTGACCAGCAGGTGCGGCTGCGACGGCAGGCTATTGACCTGCGCACCGGCGAAGGCCGGCAGCGCCAGCGAGGCGGCGATGATCCAGCGACCGATCTTGTTCGTCTTCATCCTTCCTCTCCCTGGTGAATGTCAGCCGGCTGCGCGCTGCGTGCCGGCACGGGTCGATGCAGCGAAATCCTCGATCAGCGCGTCGACCGCATCGGCCTGCGTGGCCCACGAGGTCACGAAACGGATCACCCAACGGCTATCGGCCAGCAGCTGCCAGCGCTCGAAGTCGTAGCGCTGCGCCAGCGCCTCGACCGCGGCGGCCGGCAACGTTACGAACAGCTGATTGGTCGGCGAGTCCGACGCGAACTGCGCCCCGGCCGCGGCCAGGCCCTCGCGCAGGCGCGCGGCCATGCGGTTGGCGTGCGCGGCCAGCGCGTAGTACAGGCCGTCCTCGAACAGCGCGGCGAACTGCGCGCCCAGCACCATGCCCTTGGCCAGCAGCGCGCCGCGCTGCTTGAGCAGGTAGCGGAAATCCGCTTGCAGCGCCGGATTGACGATCACCAGCGCTTCGCCGAGCAGGGCGCCGTTCTTGGTACCGCCGATGTAGAACGCATCGGTCAGCGCGGCGACATCGGCCAGGCCCAGGTCGTTGCCCTCGGCGGTCAACGCACTGCCGATGCGCGCGCCGTCCAGGAACAGCCACAGCCCGTGCGCATCGCAAAATTCGCGCAAGGCCTGCAGTTCGCGCTTGCGGTAGAGGGTGCCGACTTCGGTGGTGTTGGACACGTACAGCAGCCGCGGCTGCACCATGTGCTCGTTGCCGTGCTCGGCCAGCAGCGGCGCGACCAGCGCCGGGCTCAGCCGGCCATCGGCCGCTTCCACGGTCAGCACCTTGTGCCCGGTGGCCTCGATCGCGCCGGTCTCGTGGGTGGCGATATGCCCGCTGGCGGCGGCGATCACCGCCTGGTGCGGGCGCAGGAACGCGGCGATCGCGGCCAGGTTGGTCTGGGTGCCGCCGACCAGCAGGTGCACGTCGGCATGGGCGCAGGCGATCTCGCGGCGGATCAGCTGCGCCGCGCGTTCGCTGTGCCGGTCCAGGCCGTAGCCGCCGTTCTGCTCGGCGCTGGCCGCGGCCAGCGCGGCGAGCAGGCGCGGATGCGCGCCTTCGCTGTAGTCGTTGCGGAAGCTGACCCGCGGGCTCGGCGCGGACACGCTCACAGCCCCTTCGCCGCCTCGGCCACCGCGCGGAACAGCGCGCGGCCCTTGTTCATGGTCTCGTCCCACTCCTTCTGCGGGTCGGAGTCGTAGACGATGCCGGCGCCGGCCTGCACGTGCAGGCGGCCGTGCTTGATCACCGCGGTGCGGATCGCGATCGCGGTGTCGGCGTCGCCATGCCAGCCGAGGTAGCCGATGCTGCCGGCGTAGACGTTGCGCTTGATCGGTTCCAGCTCGCGGATCACTTCCAGCGCGCGGATCTTCGGCGCGCCGCTGACCGTGCCGGCCGGGAACGTGGCGCGCAGCACGTCGGCGTAGCTGAGCCCGGGCAGCAGCGTGCCGGTGACTTCGCTGACGATGTGCATGACGTGGCTGTAGCGCTCGATCACGAAGCGCTCGCCGACCGCGACGGTGCCGGCCTGCGACACCCGGCCGGCGTCGTTGCGGCCCAGGTCGATCAGCATCAGGTGCTCGGCGCGCTCCTTCGGGTCGGCCAGCAGCTCCGCCTCCAGCGCCAGGTCCTCTTCCACGGTCCTGCCGCGCGGGCGGGTGCCGGCGATCGGACGCACGGTGACCTGGCCCGCTTCCAGCCGCACCAGGATCTCCGGCGAGGAGCCGACCACCTGGGTGTCGCCGACGTCGAGGAAATACATGTACGGCGACGGGTTCAGCGCGCGCAGCGCGCGGTACACGTCCACCGGGCGCGCGCTGAACGGCACGCTCAGGCGCTGGCTCAGCACCACCTGGAAGATGTCGCCGGCGCGGATGTATTCCTTGGATTTCTCCACCGCGTCGATGAAGCCTTCGCGGGTGAAGCCGGAGACGAAGTCGCTTTCGTCGAGCACGTCGCGCGCCAGCGGCACCGGGTAGCCGGCGCCGGGCTGGCGCAGCGTGGCGGTCAGCGCGTCCAGCCGCGCCTGTGCGCGCTCCCAGGCGTCGGCCTCGCGCGGATCGGCGTGCACGATCAGGTACAGGCGGCCCTTGAGGTTGTCGAATACCGCGACCTCCTCGGACAGCATCAGCAGGATGTCGGGGGTGTCGAGCTCGTTGCGCTTGTCGCCGCTGGCCAGGCGCGGCTCGATGTAGCCGATGCATTCGAAGCCGAACCAGCCGACCAGGCCGCCGGTGAAGCCGGGCACGCCGTCGAGCTTGGGCACCGAATGCGCCGAGCGCAGCGCCTCGACCTCGGCGAACGGATCGGCGACCTCGCGGCGCTCGATCAGCTCGCCGTGATCGCGCACCTCCAGCGTATGCCCGCGGAAGGTGTACACGCGGCGCACCGGCAGGCCGATGATGGAGTAGCGGCCGAAGCGCTCGCCGCCTTCCACCGATTCGAACAGATAGGTATGCGGGGCGTCGGCGAGCTTGAGATAGACCGACAGCGGCGTGTCCAGGTCGGACAGCACTTCGCGGACGACGGGGATGCGGGTGTGGCCTTCAGCGGCGTAGCGCTGGAACTGCTCGCGGGTGATCAAGACGACTTTCCTTCCGGGACTCGGTGGCGGGGCGGACGACGGCTGCAGGCCACCATCGCCACGCACGGCGAGCGGAAGTGAGGGAACGCGGGGTCGTCAGGCTGGACACGGCGGCTACTTTACCGCAACTGCGGCGACTGGCAACGGTTGCAGCAGGGACCATCGGCGTGGCGCCGTACCTGCTGTTGCGCAGCCTGAAAAGCGCCTGGACTCCCTGGGCTGGATGCAGTCGGGACTGAAGTCCCTCCCACAGCGCACCCAGCCGCCGCGCCGCAAGTCCCATTGTGGGAGCGACTTCAGTCGCGACGCGCGCCCCCTCCAGGCCAGCGACCGGCGTGCCGCTACCCCGCCCGGCCGCGCAGCAAGGCCGACCCGGGCGGCAGGTGCATGCGCAGGCGGCCGGCGACGCAATCGATGCGGAAATGCCGCGAGGTCTCCGGCTCGCCGTCCAGGTTCAAGGTCAGCGGCTCGGCCGCGTCGATGCGCAGCCACGGCAGCCGCGCGCGCACCGCGACCCGCTCCAGCGCGGCCTGCTTGCCGGAGGTGACCAGCGTGCCCAGCGTGGCGGCGACCTCGCCGCTCATCTCCGGGACGATGGTCAGGTCGAGCAGGCCGTCGTCGAGCAGCGCGTCCGGGCACAGCGCCTGGCCGCCGCCGGCCTGGCGCCCGTTGCCCAGGCCCAGCGCGATGAACTCGCCCTCCCAGGCGAACTCCGGCCCTTCGAACCGCGCCTGGATCGGGTCGATCTGGCCAAGCCGGCCCATGCCGGTGATCAGGTAGGCCAGGCCGCCGAGCATCTTCTTCAGGCCCTCGTCGGTTTCCACCGTGACCTGGGTGCCGAAGCCGCCGCTGGCGACGTTGGCGCACCAGTGCGGCCCGTGCTCGGCCTCGATGCGCAGCAGGTCGATGGCCACGGCCGGCGCCTGCGCGATCAGTTCCAGCGCCGCCAGTGGCGTGTCGGGAATGCCGGCCGCGCTGGCGAAGTCGTTGGCGGTGCCCAAGGGCACCAGGCCCAGCGCCGGCAACGCCGCGGCGTCGGCGTCGTGGTGGGCCAGCGCGCTGGCCACCTCGCTCAGGGTGCCGTCGCCGCCGGCGGCGACGATGCAGTCGGCGCCGTCGGCCACGGCCTCGGCCACGTAGCGTTCGGCGTCGCCCTCCTCCCAGGTCACCCGCACCTGCAGCTGGATGCCGCGCGCGCGCAGCGCGGCGACGGCCTCGCGCAGCGGTTCGTCGCCCGCGGACTTGCCGTTGAGGATCAGACGCCAGTGCGGTGTTGCCATACGGACCTTCCCGGGATCAGGCGCGCAGCCTAGCCGGCGGCGGATGCGGACATCGTGAATGCGGCGTGCGCCGCTGGCGGCGAACAACGCGCCCGGCGCGGATATCCGCACTGCCGAGCGGCATCCGTACGAATCCGCCGCCACCCGGCAGCGGGGCCATTGCGCAGGTCCGCGGGTCGCGCGGCGCATGCGGCCGGCCGGCGACCGCTTGCGGCACGACGCCCAGTTGCCTGCGCGGCGCGCGACGCCAGCGGCGCACGCCGCGATGTCCGCCGCGGTGTCATACGCGCGTCACCGATCGCCCGGAACATGGAAGGCCATAGCAAGGACGACGGATGGAGGCAGGATCAGCCTCCGATTTCTCCCAGGGGCCGCACTGGCGACAGTGCGGTTCTTTCTTTGTGCGCGCCGCTCAGCCGGCCGCGAACCTGGCCAGCGCCTCGCCCTGCAGGCGGTACACGGTCCACTCGTCCTGCGCCCGCGCACCGGCGGCCTCGTAGAAGTCGATCGCCGGCTGGTTCCAGTCCAGCACCGACCATTCGAAGCGGCCGCAGCCCTCGGCCAGCGCCTGCCTGGCCAGGTGCCGCAGCAAGGCCTTGCCGGCGCCGCTGCCGCGGTGTTCCGGGTCCACGTACAGGTCTTCCAGGTACAGGCCGTTGCGGCCGAGCCAGGTCGAATAGTTGTAGAAATACACCGCATAGCCGATCGGCTGCGCGTCGGCTTCGCAGATCAGCGCGTGCGCGGTGGCGCCGGGACCGAACAGGCTGGCGCGCAGGCCGGCCTCGTCGGTCTGCACCGCGTCCTCGGCGCGCTCGTAGCGGGCCAGGTCGCGGATCAGGCGCAGGATCAGCGCGGCGTCGTCGGCGGTGGCCGGGCGGATGTGCAGCGCGGGCATCTCAGCGCGCCGCCACCGCGGCGCGCATCTGCGCGATCACCGCGGCATAGTCCGGGGCATTGAAGATGGCCGAGCCGGCGACGAAGGTGTCGGCGCCGGCGGCGGCGATCGCGGCGATGTTGTCCGGCTTCACCCCGCCGTCGATCTCCAGGCGGATCGGCTTGCCGCTGGCGTCGATCTTGCTGCGGATCGCGCGCAGCTTGTCCAGCGCCGAGGGGATGAAGGCCTGGCCGCCGAAGCCCGGGTTGACCGACATCACCAGCACCAGGTCCAGGTCGTCGAGCACCCAGTCGAGGATGTCCACCGGGGTGGCCGGGTTCAGCACCAGCCCGGCCTTGCAGCCGTGCGACTTGATCAGCTGGATGCTGCGGTGCACGTGGCGGCTGGCCTCGGGATGGAAGCTGATGAGGCTGGCGCCGGCCTCGGCGAAATCCGGGATCAGCCGGTCCACCGGCTCGACCATCAGGTGCACGTCGATCGGCGCGGTGACGCCGTGCTTGCGCAGCGCCTGGCACACCATCGGGCCGATGGTCAGGTTGGGCACGTAATGGTTGTCCATCACGTCGAAATGGATCCAGTCCGCGCCGGCCTTGAGCACGGCGTCCACTTCCTCGCCGAGGCGGGCGAAATCGGCGGACAGGATGGACGGGGAGATGATGCAGTCGGACATGGCGAAGGTCTCAGCGCTTGCGCAGGGTGCGGATACGGTCGTAGGCGGTGTTGAGCTGGCTGGCCTTCTTCTCGGCCCGCGCACGCAGCTCCGGACTGGCGCCGGCGACCTTGTCGGGGTGGTACTGGGAGATCAGCCGGCGGTAGGCCAGCTCGATCTCGGCGTCGGTGGCGTCGCGGCGCACGCCCAGCTCGCGGTAGGGGTCCTCGCGCTGGCCGAGCTTGAACCAGTCAGCATCGAAGGCATGCCCGACCAGCAGCCCGAGCACCGCGCCGAACACCGGATTGGGCCGGAACAGCAGCGCCCCGGCGATCGCGCCGAGCAGTTTTCCGTACCAGTGCATGGGCGAGGGCGGGCTCGGCGGACAAGGCCTCGCATTTTACGGCACAGCGGGGCTTTCCGGCCGTACACTACGCGGCCCGCTGTCGAGCCGCGGGCCCGCCGGGTCCCGGGACAGCCGCCATTGCGAAGTCCGTAGGAGTGCCTGTGTCCACCACGCTGTTGCAATCCGATCTGCCCGGCCTGCCGTTGCGTCACCGGGGCAAGGTCCGCGACGTATTCGATATCCCCCGCGAGCGCCTGCCCGCCGACGCTCCCCCCGGCGACTACCTGCTGATGGTCGCCACCGACCGCCTGTCCGCCTTCGACGTGGTGCTGCCCGACCCGATTCCCGGCAAGGGCGAGATGCTGTGCCAGGTCTCCAACTTCTGGTTCAAGAAGACCGAGCATCTGATGCCCAACCACCTCACCGGCATCGACGTGGCCGCGGTGCTGCCCGCCGGCGTGGACACGGCGCTGTACGCGCGGCGCGCGGTGGTGACCAAGAAGCTCAAGCCGGTGCCGGTGGAGGCGATCGCCCGCGGCTACCTGATCGGCAGCGGCTGGAAGGACTACCAGCGCACCGGCAAGGTCAGTGGCATCGAACTGCCCGACGGCCTGCGCCAGGCCGAGAAACTGGCCGAGCCGATCTTCACCCCCTCGACCAAGGCCGCGGTCGGCGACCACGACGAGAACATCGACTTCGACGCGATGGTCAAGACGGTCGGCGCCGAACTGGCCGAGCGCGTGCGCGACGCCACCCTGCGCATCTACCGCTTCGCCGCCGATTTCGCCGCCGAGCGCGGCATCCTGCTGGCCGACACCAAGTTCGAGTTCGGCACCGACGCCGACGGCCGCCTGTACATCATGGACGAGATGCTGACCCCGGATTCCTCGCGCTACTGGCCGGCCGACGAATACGAAGTGGGCACCAGCCCGCCCAGCTACGACAAGCAGTTCGTGCGCGACTACCTGGAGACGCTGGACTGGGGCAAGACCGCGCCCGGCCCGAGCCTGCCGCAGGACGTGATCGACCGCACCCGCGCCAAGTACGCCGAGGCGCTGCAGCGGCTGGCGGGGATCTCGATCGACTGACGGCCCCCGTCGCGACGGGACCTGGCGTCCGCGCCCAGGCCCTGCCGCGCATCGCGCGCAGCGACGGGCTTGGCCCGGCCGGGTCAGACGGGCAGTGCGCCGGCACGCGCAGCCTTCGCGGGCCGCACGCCAGCTCGATGCGGACGCGGCAACGACGGCACGCGTTCCGCTGCTGCGCAGGGCAGCGGCGAGCGCTCACCCTGCCGCCGGATCGCGCACTTGCGGGACGCCGTCGCCATCGCGCTGCAGGGCGAAGAGCAGCCCCCAGGCCACCAGCGACACGGCGACCACCACGTAGCCGACCCTGTCGAAATGCTGCAGCTTGCCGTCGGCGCCCAGCGCGACGATGTGCCCGGCGATCAGCGACGCCAGGCCGCCGGACAGCTGCTGCACGGAGGCGCCGATCGCGTTGAACGCGCCGCGCTGCTGCAGCGCCGGCACCGAGGCGGCCAATGCCTGGTACGGGATCATGCGCGAGAAGATCGCGGCGAACAGCAGCACGTTGACCCCGATCAGCATCGGCAGCGAGACCCGGCCAAGATGGGTGTAGATCAGCACCATGAGGATGCTGAGCACCGTGCCGAAGCTGAACACGCGCAAGGTGCCGAAGCGGTCGGTCGCCCTGCCGATCAACGGGCCGAACACGATGGCGCAGACCCCGGTGATCAGATAGATGGTGGGCAGGCTGTGCAGGTCGATGCCGAGATTGCCGACGATGTACGCGCTGCCGAACGGCATCAGCATGAAGCCGCCGGTGCTCAGCAGTGCGGTCGTCGCGAACGCCAGCTGGTGGCGCGGCACGGCGAGGGTGCGCAGCAGATGCCGCCACGCGCCATGTTCGCGCGGCGCCTGCAGATGCGCGGCGACCGGTTGCAGCCGCCACGCCACGACCAGGCCGGCGGCCAGGCCGAGCGCGGTCATCGCCAGGAACGGCGCGTGCCAGTCCCAGCGGTTGGACAGGTACAGCCCGATGGGAATGCCCAGCACCTGGCTGGCGGCGAAGGCGGTCTGGATCAGGCCCATCACCCGGCCACGCAGCTGCGCCGGGAACAGGTCGGTGGCGATGGCGAGCACCACCGAGCCGATCACGCCCCCGAACAGCCCGGTGACGATGCGCGCCAGCAACAGGCTGTGGAAGCTTTGCGCCAACCCGCACCACGCGGTGCCGACGATGAAACCGGCGTAGAAGAACAGCAGCAGCTTCTTGCGGTCGAACCTGTCGGCGAAACCAGCGGTCAGCAGGCCGGACGCCGCGGCGCTGAACGCATACGCGGACACGACCAGGCCGAACTGGGTCGGGCCGATGCGCAGCGCCGGCATGATGCTGGCGCCCAGCGGCGACATCAGCATGAAATCGAGGATGAGCGCGAACTGCAGGAACGCCAGCATGCCCGCCACCAGCTTCTGGTAGGCGGTGAAGCCGAGCGGCGCGACCGGAGATGGCGCGCTCATGGTTGCCGTACCCGGCGCAGCGTGACGGCCTGTTCCGGGCATGCGGCCACGCACAGGCCGCAGCCGCGGCAGGCGTCGAGATTGGGCGCATACGCCACGCGCATGCCGTGCACGCGCAGCTTTACCCTGTGCAGCAGGCCGAGCCGCGCGTAATCGGTCGCGTCGATGCGGCGCAGTTCGAACACCTGTTCCGGGCACACCTCCGCGCAATCGCCCTTGCCCTCGCACCGTGTCAGGTCGATGCTCGGCGCCACCGCCCCGGGCGGCTGCTTGCAGACGGTCGACGCGTCATCCAGCGGCGTCATTGGCGTTCTCCCCGGTGCCGGCGGCGCTGCATGGCGTGCTTGAACTGCTCGCGCTCCTCCGGCGTCATCGCCTGCCATTTCTGCCAGTGGCGGTGCCTGTGCCAGCCGCCGTGCCCGCGGAATCCGCCGAACAGGATGCGGCTGAGCACCAGCAATCCCACCGCATGCGGATAGTCGATCGGGCGCGCGGCGCTCAATGCCACCGGCACCACCGCGTTCCACAACAGCATGACCACCGCGCCGAGCACGGCGGCCGCCACCAGGGCGATCGCCAGCTTGCCCACGTACCACCCTCTGAACAGCGCCATCGCATTCACTCCTTCAAGGTTCCAATTCGTCGTAGGCGGCCTGCAGGCGCGCGCGCAGGTACAGCACGGCGTAGCGCTTGCGCGCGAGCAGGGTGTTGATCGGGATGCCGTCCGCATCGGCCATCTGCCTGAAGCTGCGGCCTTCGAACTCGTGCGCCACGAACACCTCGCGCTGCTTGTCCGGCAATTCGTCCAGCGCCTGCTGCAGCGCCACCAGCAGGCGCGCGCGCGCATAGGCGGCCTCCGGGCCGCCGCCCGGCGCCGGCAACGCCAGGTCCAGGCGCAGCGCATCGTCGTCGTCGGCAGCGCCGTCGTCGATGCGCTCGCCCGGCGGCTGCGCCTTGCGCTTGCGGAAGCGGTCGATGATGCGGTTGCGCGCGACCTGGAACAGCCAGGCGCTGGCCTGCTCGATGCTCGCGGGCAACCGGTATGCCTGCACGAACTCGTAGAGCACGTCCTGCAGGATGTCCTCGGCCTCGGCCCAGTCGAGCACGCGGCGGCGGATGAAGCGACCCAGCCTGGAGCGCTCGCGCAACACCGTCGCGGCGATGTCGCGGTCGGTCTCGGGCGCTGGATTCGCTGGGCTCATGCTGTGGCAGACGTGGCAGCGCGGCCGATATTGTGGACCCTGCGGATTTTCCCCGCGCCGGCGCCCGGGCCTATCCCCGACACCGATCCCGACCCACGCGCCGCCACGGTCGCGGCGCGCGCTGTCTCCGCGCCGCTCGCTGGATGGCGCTATGCTGGCCCGACTCCTGGGAGGGACGATGGATACCACTGCCTACGCGCGCCCGATCGACCGCTATTTCGCCAGCTATTCCGACGATCACCGCAATGCCGCCAACCAGCGCATCCACGTGGTCGCGGTGCCGGCGATCCTGTGGTCGGTGGTGGCGCTGCTGTGGTGCATCCCGGTCGGCGGCAGCTGGTTCCAGAGCGGGCTGTGGGCGGCGCTGGGCATGTTCGCGGCGTGGATGTACTACAACCGGCTGTCGCGGCCGCTGGGCTACGGCATGCTGGCCGCGTTCTTCTTCTGCGGCTGCCTGTGCCGGCTGCTGGAAGCGCGCCTGGGCCTGCAGGGCCTGCTGTGGCTGGCGGTGGGCACCTTCGTGGTGGCCTGGATCGCGCAGTTCGTCGGGCACAAGCTGGAAGGCCACAAGCCCAGCTTCCTCACCGACCTGGTGTACCTGCTGATCGGGCCGGCCTGGGTGCTGGCCAAGCTGTACCGGCGCATGGACTGGCGCTACTGAGCCGGGCGCCGGGCCTGCCCCTGCCTCAGCGCGGCACGCCCAGCATCGCCGCATCCGGGGCGAAGGCGCGCGGCGCATAGCCGAAATCGCGCTGCGCCGGCGCCAGGTCGAATACCAGGTCCTCGCCCATGCGCCGCAACGCGGCGCGGTTCATGCCGCGCAGGCGGCCGCCGGCATGGGCCACGGCCAGGGCCAGCGCGAACAGCGCATGCGGCAGCGGCAGCAGCCGCGCCGGCGGCTGCAGCGCGGCCAGCACCCGCCGCACCATCTCGCGGTAGCTGAGCACCTCGCCGCCGCCCAGCGCATAGCCGCGGCCGTGCGTGGCCGGATGCGCCAGCACCGCCAGCGCCGCGTCGGCCAGGTCCTGCACGTGCACCGGCTGGCGCAGGCCGCGCGCGCTGCGCGGCAGCACGAACCAGCCGCTGCGCCGCGCCAGTATGGCGATCGCGCTCAGCGTGCGGTCGCGGCCGGCGCCGTAGACCAGGGTCGGGCGCAGCACGGTGACCGCCGCGCCGCGTTCGGCCGCGGCGGCGAACAGTGCGGCCTCGGCCTCGCGCAGGCGCCGGGCGACGTCGCGTTCGGCTGCGTCCAGCGAATCGCGCTTGACCTCCAGGCTGGTGGAGCCGAACGCGACCACGCGCGCCGCGCGCAGCGGCGTGCGCCGGTACCAGTCGGCGAACGCATCCAGCGGGCCGCAGCTGAAGATCGCCTCGGCCTGCACCGGTGGCGCCTGCAATTGGCTCAATTCGCCCACATGCCAGTGCAGGCCGTCGCGCGGCGGCTGCGGCGTGCGCGAGAACGCATGCACCTGCCAGCCCGCGGCCAGCAAGCCCGGCAGCAGGCGCTCGCCGATCTGGCCGCTGCCGCCGAACAGCAGCGCCACGCGCACGCCCTGCGCGTTCGCAGGCGCGGAAGAAGCAGCAGCGTCGATGGCGGGCCGTTCGGTCATCGCGCAAGCATAGCGAGCGCGCGCCGCCACGCCCAATCCCGAGGCCGCCGCGCGCTCGCAAGCGCATCACCTGGCCTGCGCTATGGTGAAGAAATGACCTTGCATGCGCCGACCACCATCGCAGGCCAGCAGCGGGAAGCGCCTGTTACACTCGGGCTCCTGCTCGCGAATCTCGTATTCCCTGCATGATCCCCGTTCTGGACATCCTGCTGGCCTTGCCGTTCCTGATGGCGGCGGCCGTCGTCGCCCTGCGCCACCGTTCGCGCGCCACGCTGGCCTGGGTCGCCGCGGCCGCGCCGCTGGCCGGGCTGGTCCTGCTCGGCCTGCTGACCCCGACCGTGCTCGACGGCGGCATCGTGCGCGCCGACCACGCCTGGCTGCCGCAGATCGGGCTGCAGTTCTCGCTGCGCCTGGACGGACTGGCGTGGATGTTCGCCGGGCTGGTGCTGGCGATCGGCGCGCTGGTGGTGATGTACGCGCACTACTACCTGGGCGCGCGCGAGAACGTGGCGCGCTTCTACGGCTACCTGCTGCTGTTCATGGGCGCGATGCTGGGCATGGTGATCGCCGGCAACCTGCTGTTGCTGATGGTGTTCTGGGAACTGACCAGCATCAGCTCGTTCCTGCTGATCGGGTTCTGGTCGCACCGCAAGGATGCGCGCGACGGCGCGCGCATGGCGCTGGTGATCACCGGCGGCGGCGGCCTGGCCCTGCTCGGCGGGATCCTGCTGATCGGGCGCATCGTCGGCAGCTTCCAGCTCGACGCGGTGCTCGCCGCCGGCGACGCGATCCGCGCCAGCGCGCTGTATCCGTGGGCGCTGGGGCTGATCCTGCTCGGCATCTTCACCAAGAGCGCGCAGTTCCCGTTCCACTTCTGGCTGCCGCATGCGATGGCCGCGCCGACCCCGGTGTCGGCCTATCTGCACTCGGCGACGATGGTCAAGGCCGGCGTGTTCCTGCTGGCGCGGCTGCATCCGGCGCTGGCCGGCAGCGACCTGTTCTTCTACACGGTCGGCGGCGTCGGCGCGGTCACCCTGCTGGTCGGCGCCTGGTACGCGATCTTCCAGCACGACCTGAAGGGCCTGCTGGCGTATTCGACGATCTCGCACCTGGGCCTGATCACCATGCTGTTCGGGCTGTCCACGCCGCTGGCGGTGGTGGCCGGCGTGTTCCACATCCTCAACCACGCGGTGTTCAAGGCCTCGCTGTTCATGGCCGCCGGCATCATCGACCACGAGACGCATACCCGCGACATGCGCCGGCTCGGCAACCTGCGCCGCTGGATGCCGTTCACCAGCGCGTTGGCGATCATCGCCTCGCTGTCGATGGCCGGCATCCCGCTGCTCAACGGCTTCCTGTCCAAGGAGATGTTCTTCGCGCAGGCGCTGGACGCCGACGGCCCGGTGGCGATGCGCGTGTTCACCGCCGGCGCGGCGCTGCTGGCCGGCGTGCTCGGCGTCGCCTACAGCCTGCGCTTCGTCTACGAGACCTTCTTCGGCCACGGCCCGCGGCAGCTGGAGGCGATGCCGCACGAGCCACCGCGCTGGATGAAGATCCCGGTGGAAGTGCTGGTGCTGGTGTGCGTGGCGGTCGGCATCTTCCCGGCGCTGACCGTGGCGCCGGTGCTGCGCACCGCGGCCGGCGCGATCCTCGGCGACGCGCTGCCCGACTACAGCCTGGCGGTCTGGCACGGCTGGAACGCGCCGCTGGCGATGAGCATCGCCGGCATGATCGGCGGCGTGGCGCTGTACTTCGGCCTGCGCCGGCTGACCGCGCTGTATACCGAAGTGCGCCGCTCGCTGGGCAAGCGGGTGTTCCACTGGCAGGTGGACGCCTTGTTCGGCATCGCCGTGCGCTTCACCCGGCTGCTGACCAACGGCAGCCTGCAGCGCAGCCTGCGCTGGCTGCTGCTGAGCGCGGTGGTGGTCGCCGCGGCGCCGTTCGTGGCCGCGCCGCCACTGTGGAGCCAGTGGCCGGCGCCGCAGCCGATGCCGCTGCTGGGCTGGGCGCTGTGGCTGCTGATCGTCAGCTGCGCGCTGGCCACGCTGTTCCTGTACCGGCAGCGCCTGCTGGCGGTGCTGGTGATCGGCGGCAGCGGCCTGGGCGTGAGCCTGGTGTTCGTGTTCCTGTCGGCGCCGGACCTGGCGCTGACCCAGTTGCTGGTGGAGATGGTCACCCTGGTGCTGATGCTGCTGGCGATGAACTACCTGCCCAAGGCCTCGCCGGTGGAACCGCAGCGCTGGCGCAAGCTGCGCGATGCGGCGCTGGCGATCGCCGCCGGCACCGGCATGGCCTTGCTGGCGTATTCGGTGATGACCCGGCCGGCGACGACGATGGCCGGCGAACTGCTGCAGCGCGCGCTGCCGGAAGCCTATGGACGCAACGTGGTCAACGTGATCCTGGTCGATTTCCGCGGCTTCGACACCTTCGGCGAGATCACCGTGTTCGGCATCGCCGCGCTGGTGGTGCATGCGCTGCTGCGGCGCGCGCGGATGGCGCCGGAAAAGGTGATGCCGGGGCCGCCGATCAAGCTGCCGGTGCCGGCCGACCTGGCGCAGCTGATGTTCCCGCTGACCCTCACCGTGTCGATCTTCCTGTTCCTGCGCGGCCACAACGCGCCCGGCGGCGGCTTCATCGCCGGCCTGGTGCTGGCGGTGCCGCTGCTGATCCAGTACGTGATCCAGGGCGCGGCCTCGGTGGAATCGCGCTTCGGCTTCGACTACATCCGCTGCATCGGCCTGGGCCTGTTGCTGGCCGCGCTCAGCGGCATGGCCTCGATGCTGTTCGGGGTGCCGTTCCTGACCAGCGGCCACTACGACCTCCACCTCCCGCTGATCGGCGACATCCCGCTGGCCAGCGCGCTGGGCTTCGATACCGGCGTGTACCTGGTCGTGTTCGGCGGCACCATGCTGACCCTGTCGATGATGGGCACGATCAAACCCTCGCGCACGCGCGAGTCCCAGCGCGGCGAGATCGATCCGGCGCAGCGCTCCGCACGCACCGGGGAGATGCGCTGATGGAACTGGCCCTGGCGAGCGCGATCGGCGTGCTGACCGCGGTCGGCGTGTACCTGTTGCTGCGCGCGCGCAGCTTCGACGTGATCCTGGGCATGACCGTGCTGTCCTACGCCACCAACCTGCTGATCTTCGCCGGCGGGCGCTTGCTGCAGGGCAAGGCGCCGGTGCTGCGCGACGGCGTCGCGCCGACCCTGGCCGAGCACGCCGATCCGTTGCCGCAGGCGCTGGTGCTGACCGCGATCGTGATCGCCTTCGCGATGACCGCGGTCAGCATCGTGCTGGCGATGCGCAGCCGCGGCGACAACCGCAGCGACCATGTCGATGCGCGCGTCGATCACGACGGCGACAGCGCGCTATGAACCATCTGCTCATCCTGCCGATCCTGATCCCGCTGCTCGGCGCGGCGCTGTCGCTGTTCGTCGAGCACCGCCGCTACGGGCGCCACGTGCGGCGCGCCGTGGCCTGGACCGCGATGGCGGCGCTGGCCGCGGCGGTGATCGCGCTGTTCGTGCGCGCCGGCAACGGCCAGGTGCAGGCGTACCTGCTCGGCGACTGGCCGTCGCGGCTGGGCATCGCGCTGATGGCCGACCGCCTGTCGGCGTGGATGCTGCTGACCACCACCCTGCTCGCCGCGGCCTGCCTGCTGCACGCCTGCGCCGGCTGGGACCGGCGCGCGCCGCACTTCCACGCGCTGTTCCAGTTCCAGCTGGTCGGCCTCAACGGCGCGTTCCTGACCGGCGACGTGTTCAACCTGTTCGTGTTCTTCGAGGTGATGCTGATCGCCTCCTACGGCCTGCTGCTCAGCGGCGGGCGCGGCCTGCGCCTGCGCGTGGGCTTCCACTACGTGGTGTTCAACGTCACCTCCTCCACCCTGTTCCTGATCGCGCTGGGCCTGCTATACGCGCTGCTCGGTTCGTTGAACATGGCCGAGCTGTCGCAGCGCATCGCGCAGGCGCCGCCGGAGAACCTGCGCCTGATCAAGGCCACCTTCGGCCTGTTGCTACTGGTGTTCTGCGCCAAAGCCGCGTTGCTGCCGCTGTACCTGTGGCTGCCGGAAACCTATGCGCGCGCGCCGGCGCCGGTGGCGGCGCTGTTCGTGGTGATGACCAAGGTCGGGCTGTACGCGGTGCTGCGGGTGAGCACGCTGATCCTGGGCAGCCAGGCGCAGGCGCTGGACGGCTACGCGCGCGACTGGCTGCTGTGGCTGGGCATCGGCACGCTGCTGCTGGCTGCGCTCGGGGTGCTGGCCGCGGTGCGCCTGCGGGTGCTGGTCGGCTATCTGGTGATCGTGTCGGCGGCGACGCTGTTCATCGCCTTCGCGCTGGACGCGCCGGGCACGCTCGGCGCCGGCCTGTACTACCTGGCGCACAGCAGCTTCGTCGCCGCGGCGCTGTTCCTGATCGCCGACCTGATCCGGCGCCGCCGCGGCGACGCCAGCGACCGCAAGGAAGTGATCGCGCCGCTGCCGGGCAAGACCGTGCCCGGCGTGCTGTTCCTGATCGCGGCGGTCTCGGTGGCCGGGTTGCCGCCGCTGTCCGGGTTCCTGGCCAAGGTCGCGATCCTCAGCGCGACGCCGGACAGCAACGTCGCGCCGGTGTGGACCGCGGTGCTGCTCAGCAGCCTGATGGTGATCATGGGCCTGACCCGCGCCGGCGTGCGCCTGTTCTGGCGCGTGCCGGGCGACCAGCACGACGACGACGACGGCACCGAGCAAGCGCCACGGCCGGCGCCGCGCAAGGCCCGCGCGCGGCCGCTGGAGACCGCCGCGACCCTGCTGCTGCTCGGCTACGGCGTGGCGATGACCGTCGCCGCCGGGCCGATGCTGCGCTATACCGAGGCGGCCGCCGCGCAGCTGCTGCGCCCGGCCGACTACGCCACCCAGCTGCGCGCCACCGCGCCGGCGCTACGGGAGCCCTGACATGCGCCGTCCCTGGTTGCGCCGCCTGTTCCCCTCGTGGCCGCTGAGCGTCACCGTCACCGTGTTCTGGCTGCTGATGAGCGACAGCTTCGGCCTGGGCCAATGGCTGCTGGGCGCGCTGCTGGGGGTGGCGGTCCCGCTGTTCGCCGCGCGCCTGGACCGCGAGTTCGCGCGCATCGGCTCGCTGCGTTCGGTGCCGAAGATGCTGTGCGTGGTCGCCTGGGACATCGTGCGCTCCAACGTGGTGGTGGCGCTGCAGGTGCTGGGTCCGGAATCGCGTATCCGCCCCGGCTTCATCTGGGTGCCGCTGGACATCGCCAACATCCACGGCATCGCCGCGCTGACCAGCATGATCACCCTGACCCCGGGCACGGTGTCGGCGGCGCTGTCGGACGACCGCAAGTACCTGCTGGTGCACGTGCTGCACCTGGACGACGCCGAGACCGTGATCCGGCAGATCAAGACGCGCTACGAAGCGCCCCTGATGGAGATCTTCCCATGACCAGCCACATGTTCATCGAGGGCACCATCGCCGTGTGCATGCACGTGGTGGCGCTGGCGATGCTGCTGGCGCTGTGGCGGCTGCTGCGCGGGCCGACGGTGCCCGACCGCATCCTGGCGCTGGACACGCTGTCGGTGACCGCGATCGCCGAGCTGATGCTGTTCGGCATGTACCTGGATTCGCCGGTGTACTTCGAGGCCGCACTGGTCATCGCCATGCTCGGCTTCGGCAGCACCGTGGTGCTGAGCAAGTACGTGCTGCGCCGGGACATCGTCGAATGATCGGGCTGCTGCAGGTGGGGCTGTCGCTGCTGCTGATCGTCGGCTGCTTCTTCATCCTGCTCGGCGCGCTGGGGCTGGTGAAGCTGTCGGACTTCTTCAAGCGCCTGCACGCGCCGACCAAGGCCAGCACCCTGGGCGTGGGCTGCGTGCTGCTGGCCTCGGTCGGCTACCACCTGTTCCTGGGCCAGGACCCGCAGCCGCGCGAACTGCTGATCACCGCGTTCCTGTTCATCACCGCGCCGATCAGCGCGCACATGATGGCCAAGGCCGCGCTGTCGCTGATGATGGAACAGCGCCCGCAGGTGCCTGGCAGCAGCGATCATGCCGACAAGGAAGGGTTGCCGCCGCCTGAGCAGCAGGATGAGCGCTAGAAGATCCGATTCGGATGAGCCGCATTGGCGCAGTCCTGTAGGAGCGGCTTCAGCCGCGACCGGGCCTTACCGGTAACGCCCGGTCGCGGCTGAAGCCGCTCCTGGAGGTGGCATCGTCTGGATGAGGGAGCTTCAGCCGCGCCTCACCCCACCAACACCACTTCCAACCCGACCCAGGCCAGAAACGCGACCAGCAGCACCGCGCCTTCGCCGCGGCTGATGCGCATGTCGCCGCGCAGCATCGGATACAGCACCACGCTCAGCGCGACCGCCGCCGGCAGCTCCAGGCGCACGAACGAGGCCGGCAACGGCAACGGACGCAGCGCGGCCATGCCGCCGATCACCACCAGCAGGTTGAACAGGCTGGAGCCGAGCACATGCCCGACCACCATGTCGCCCTGCCCGCGGCGCGCCGCGGCGATCGCGGCGGCGGCTTCCGGCAGCGCGGTGCCGATCGCGACCGGCAGCAGGCCGACCAGCAGCGGCGACAGGCCCCAGGCGGCGCCGAGCCGCGGCGCGGCATCGACCACCAGCTTGGCGCCGAAGTACAGCAGCACGACCGCGATCAGCAGGCGCAGCAGGTTCAGGCCGAGCGCGGTGCGGGTCACCGCATAGCCGGACAGGCCGAGCTGGCGCGCGGCGTCTTCGGTACGCGCACGGCGCAGCAGGAACACCACCACGCCGACGAAGCCCAGCAACAGCAGCGCGCCTTCCAGCCGCGAGATCGCCCCGTCCAGGCCGAAGCCGATCAGCGCCAGCGTCGCCACCGCCAGCACCACCAGCAACGGCGCCAGCATCCGCGTACGCACCAGCAGCGGTGCCGCCAGCGCGGCCAGCGCCAGGGTCAGGCCCAGGTTGGCGATGTTGCTGCCGACCGCGTTGCCCAGCGCCAGGTCCTGCGCGCCGACCACGTAGGCGCGCGCATTGACCGCCAGCTCCGGCAGCGAGGTGCCGAACGCCACCAGCAGCAGGCCGGCGACGAACGGCGAGGCGCCGCAACGCTGCGCCAGGCCCGACGCCGCCTTGACGATCGAGTCCCCGCCCAAGGCCAGCAACAGCAATCCCACCAGCACCAAGCCGATCGCGCTCGCCATCGCCCATCCCCTCGCCATTACGATGCGCGATTCTATGCGCAGCGCGGATGATGCGGCCGTCATTGTGGCGACCGGGCGGGGGGCGGCTGGCTGGCCAGGCGGATTTCTTCGGGGGAACCGGGTACCCGCGGCGTGGATCGCAACCGCCGCCGCTACACCCCTAAAGCCCGCGGACCGGCGAGCCGGTCAAGATCGCGGTCGAATTCCTGAAGGAAACAAAAAAGAGCGACAAGGCCCTTTCATCAACCAACTCACCCCGCTTATCTCACACTCGAATACCCTTGGAGCAGTCCACAAACCGCAAGCCTTCAAGCCCGGAAGCCTCGCATTGCTGTTTCAGCTGCTGGGAAACGAAAATGCGCTGCGAGCTTTCCCTGGCCCGGACGAGGTGGTGACCAGCCAAGGCCGCAGGCGGCAGGCTCTGAAGCGTTGTGAATCGCAGAGGTCCATCAGGCATGAAGCCGAACATGGGGGCATGCCGGGAGTGTTCGAGGTCGATGCAAGGCACCGTCTGGATCACATTAAAGACGTGGAAGCCCTGCAACCGTTCCTCTTTGAGGTAGACGTCGGCGGGAAATAATTGAACGTCGTCAGGATATTGGCGCAACACCTCAGCCATTGCCTGGCTGACGAATTCGAGCGTGTCGCTTTGAAGGAGATCGAACGCCAGCAAGCGCGACTTGCTTACTTTCTTGTTGTTTCTGAAGGTCGGGGTGGCAGCAATCGACGATTGCGTTTCACCACTGATGAACAGCAGGTGGTCGGGCGAGAGCGTCTGGTCGTATTTGAACCAGAAAATTTCCGAGTAGCTCTCACTGATGTCCAATAGGTACATGGCATTCCCTGCAGCGACCTGCACGCGTTGATCTCTATCCAGGCGCGCTGACAACCGGCTTGACTCCTGCGCTAGCCGCAGCCTTCCACGTAGTCCACCTGCGGCGGCAAGCCCACGCGCCAGGCGCTGGCCTTGCCCGCGGCGTCGATCTCGAACGCCAGCACGCCGGACTGGGCGGTGGCGCCGGCGATGCGCAGGACCTTGCCGCCTTCGATGTACTTGTGCGGCTGCTCTTCCACGCGCCCGGCGTACAGCGCGCGCAGCTGCGCCAGGTCCATGCCGACCTTGCCGCCGCCCGGCGCGGTTTCCTTGGCGGTGCGCACGTCGTAGCGGACCAGCTTGTCGGCTTCGAACATCAGGCCGAAGTCGTTGCCGCCCTTGGCCCAGCGGGGCCGCAGGACATAGCAGCCGCCCGCCTCGCCGGGCTGGCCATCGAGTTCGCCGCCCCAGGCCGCGCGCGCCTGCGCCGCGCTCATGCCCAGGCGCAGGTCGCCATAGCCGTCGTCGCGGGCCAGTTGCCGCTCCGCCGGCGCCATCTCCGGCGGCATCGCCGCAGCCGGGGCCTGCGCCGGGGGCACGTCGGTATCGGGCTGGTCCAGCGCCGGCGGCGGCAAGGCGCCGTCGTCCGCAGGGGCGGACGCGGGCGCGGGTGCCGATGGCGGCGACGGTGGCGGCGATCTGTCGCAGGCGCTCAACGCGAGCAGCAGCAATGCAGCGGCGGGCAGGGTCGGCTTCATCGCAGGTCCTCGCAAGAGCAGTGCATAGGCTAGCGCGGGTGCCGTGCGCATGCACTGACCGGCGTCGCATCCGCTGCCTCGATGATGGCGGAAGCGCGATGCGGGCACGCCTTCACTATTGCCGCGGTTCGCCAGCGCCGGCGCCGGACGGCCGTCGGAACCGACGCAAGCATCGCTCGCGCTGGACGATGCGGTGCGCTGCTTGCCCATGCGACGTGGCGCACGCCTGGCGCAGCAGCGCCGGTACAGCGTCGATGCCGGATAGGCATATGCATCGTCTGGCTGTAGTTGTAGCTGTAGCTGTGGTGGTGGCGATGGCGTTGTTTGTGGCTGTGGTTGTGGCTGTGTATGTGGCGGCAGTGAAGCCGATCAGAGCAGGCGCCGGCATCCGCAACGTGTCGCGCATGCGACGCAGCCCCACGCGCCCACCCAAGTGCAGACATTCGTACCGGCACAGCGCTGCGACGACGTTTCGCGCCACCGGCATGCACCACCGCGCAGCGACAGCGCGCAGCGCCTGTCATCAACGTTTCACCGCCGACGGCGAAGCTTCGCACCTTCCGGTACCGCTGCCATGCATCCGCGCAAGACCGCCCTCGCCCTCGCGGCACTGCAATCCCATGCCGCGCCGCTGGACATGCGCCAGCGGCGCGTATTGATCCTGGCCGACGGCCGGCGCAGCGTCGACGAACTGGCCGCGCTGGGCGGCAGCAATGCCGCGGCGATCGTGCAGGCGCTGCTGCAGCAGGGCTACCTGGACGATGGCCGGGCAGCCGCCGCGCCGCCGCAGGTCGCGGCGCCGGCCGCGCCCGCCACGGCGCCAGCGGATCCGCGCCGCGCGCTGCTCAACGCGCGCATGTACCTGCTCGATCTGCTGCAACTGCAGCGCCACCCGGCCTCGCGCCCGCTGCAGCAGCAGTTGCGCGACGCGCGCGAGGACGCCGCCACCCTGCAGGCGATCGCCGACGCACTGCGCGCGATGCCGGAGATGACCTCCGAGCGCTATGCGCAGCGCATCCGCGAGCGCCTGCTGGAAGTGCTGCCCGCGCCGCTGCACGCGTCGCTGGAAGCCGCCTGAGCGCGCCGCCGCAGGTGCCGGCCCACGGACGACGCGGGCTGGATGGCCAGCGCCGCAGCGCTCAGGGCGCGCGGAAGTGGCGGCGCAGGCCCTGCCAGCACTGCTGGTAGTCGCGCTGGCGATGGTCGGCGGCCAGCGCCTGCGCGGTCGGACGCAGCACCGCGCGGGTCTCGAACATGAAGGCCATGGTGTCGGCGATGACGTCCGGCCGCGACAGGTCCGCCTGCGAGGCCTTGTCGAAGGTGGCCGCGTCCGGGCCGTGCCCGCTCATGCAGTTGTGCAGCGAGGCGCCGCCCGGCGCGAAGCCTTCGGCCTTGGCGTCGTAGACGCCGTGCACCAGGCCCATGAACTCGCTGGCCACGTTGCGGTGGAACCACGGCGGCCGGAACGTGTGCTGCGCCACCAACCAGCGTGGCGGGAAGATCGCGACGTCCAGGTTGGCGGTACCGGGCGTGTCGCTGGGCGCAGTGAGCACGGTGAAGATGCTCGGATCGGGATGGTCGAAGCTGATCGAGCCGATCGTGTTGAAGCGGCGCAGGTCGTACTTGTACGGCGCGTAGTTGCCGTGCCAGGCGACCACGTCCAGCGGCGAATGCGCGATCGGCGCACGCCACAGGTGGCCCTGGAACTTGGCGATCAGTTCGAAGTCGCCCTCGTCCTCCTCGTAGGCGGCCACCGGGGCGAGGAAATCGCGCGGATTGGCCAGGCCGTTGGCGCCGATCGGGCCCAGGTCGGGCAGCCGCAGCAGCGCGCCGAAGTTCTCGCATACGTAGCCGCGCGCTTCCGCATCGAGCAACACGACACGGAAGCGCACGCCGCGCGGGATCACCGCGATCTCCTGCGGCTCCAGCTCGAGCGTGCCCAGTTCGGTGCACAGCTGCAGCCGGCCCAGCTGCGGCACGATCAGCAGTTCGGCATCGGCGTTGTAGAAGAAGCGCCCCCGCATCGAGGCGTTGGCCGCGTACAGATGCACCGCCACGCCGTGCTGCGCGGCGGCCGAGCCGTTGCCGGCCATCGTGTACAGGCCATCGACGAAATCCACCGGCGCCTGCGGCAGCGGCAGCGGACTCCAGCGCAGTTGGTCCGGCGACACCGGCCCGGCATCGAAGTCGTTGTGGAAGCCGCCGGCCTGCGTGTACGCGGCGAACGTGCCATGCACCGCCGCCGGACGGATCCGGTAGAGCCAGCTGCGCCGGTTGACGCCGCGCGGTGCGGTGAACGCGGTGCCCGACAGCTGCTCGGCGTACAGGCCATGGGCCACGCGCTGCGGCGAGTTCTGCCCCTGCGGCAGCGCGCCGGGCACGGCCTCGGTGGCGAATTCGTTGCCGAAGCCGGATTGGTAACCCTGATGCTGGCTGTTCATGGCGTGGACTCTGGCTCTGAAAGCCCCTCTCCCATCGGGAGAGGGGTGGGGGTGAGGGTACGGCCGCCGGCAAAATCCAGAATCGATTCCAGGACAGCGTCCGGCTGCAGCATTGCATCGTTGTTCCAAAAGCGCAGTACGTGCATTCCTTGCGACTGCAGGTAGCGGGTCCGCTCGGCGTCGGCCGCTGTCGAATGTTGCGAGCCATCCAGCTCAACGGCCAGCTTCAATGCCTCGCAATAGAAATCGACGACGTAAGGTGGAACCGGGTGTTGCCTGCGAAACTTCAAACCGTAAAGCCGCTCACAGCGCAAATGCTGCCAAAGCTTTCGTTCCGCATCCGTCATATCGCGGCGCAACTTGCGCGCATTTACCAGGGTCATTGTGGGCAATGGCGGCTTGGGCTTCATGACGCCACCGTACCCTCACCCCAACCCCTCTCCCGTCGGGAGAGGGGCTTTTGCCGTGTCGGCGCATGCTGGTTCCGGCCGTCAGAGCACGCCGCGCTTCATCTGGTCGCGCTCGATGCTCTCGAACAGCGCCTGGAAGTTGCCTTCGCCGAAACCCTCGTTGCCCTTGCGCTGGATGATCTCGAAGAAGATCGGGCCGATGCAGTTCTGGGTGAAGATCTGCAGCAGCTTGCGCTGCTTGGTCTCCGGATCGGCGTCGATCAGGATCTTGTTCCTGGCCAGCCGCGCCACGTCTTCGCCGTGGTCGGGGATGCGCTGGTCGATCACCTCGAAGTAGGCCTCCGGGGTGTCCAGGAAGTCCACGCCGGCCGCACGCATCCGCTCCACCGTCTCGTAGATGTCGTCGGTGAAGCAGGCGATGTGCTGGATGCCCTCGCCGTGGTAGGCGTCGAGGTATTCGTTGATCTGGCTCTTCGGGTCGGAGGACTCGTTGAGCGGGATGCGCACCACTCCGTCCGGCGCGGTCATCGCCTTGGAGGTGAGCCCGGTCTTGGCGCCCTTGATGTCGAAGTAGCGGATCTCGCGGAAGTTGAACAGGCGCTCGTAGTAGTCCGACCAGCGCTGCATGTTGCCGAAGTACAGGTTGTGGGTCAGGTGGTCGATGAAGGTCAGGCCGAAGCCGGCCGGATGCTGGTCGGCGCCGGGCACCGGTTCGAAATCGGCGTACACCGACCCCTTCTCGCCATAGCGGTCGACCAGGTACAGCATGCAGTCGCCGATGCCCTTGACCACCGGCGCCGGCACCGCGCGGGTGTCGGCCTTGTCGCCGATGGCCTCGCCGCCGTTCTCCAGCACCTTTGCGAACACGGCGTCGGCCGGATGCCGGAAGCGGATCGCGAAACCGCAGGCGCAGGGGCCGTGCGCGGCGGCGAAATCGGCGGCGAAGGAGTCCGGGTCCTCATTGAGCAGGAAGTTGACCCCACCCTGCCGGTACACGGTGATCGCGCGGCTGCGGTGGCGCAGCACCGCGCTGAAGCCCATGCTGCGGAAGTAGGCGTGCAGGCGTTCGCCCTGCCCGGCCGGCGCGGCGAATTCGACGAATTCGAAGCCGTCGATGCCCATCGGGTTCTCGAAGGTGGTGACCTGCATGCCCAGGTTGGCCGGCTGGGACGGATACTGCGGTTGTGCACTCATGGCGCGTCTCCTGGAGGATGCGGGCGGTGGCCGGCCGAAATTTCGGATGCGGACGGACGCCAGACTCGCGAGAATGGACGGTAGTGTCCTCCGTTATAGTTACAAATGAAACCACCAGCAAGGTGCAATGCAGCATGACGTCGATCGCCCCCGCCGCCCCGCCCGTCCCCGAGCAGCCCTCGCTCGACCTGGAGCAGTTCCTGCCCTACCGGATCAGCGTGCTGTCCAACCGGATCAGCAGCAACATCGCCCGCGTCTACGGCGAGCGCTACGGCATGGCGGTGACCGAGTGGCGGGTCATGGCGGTGCTGGCGCTGTACCCGGGGCTGTCGGCCGGCGAGGTGTCCGAGCGCACCGCGATGGACAAGGTGGCGGTGAGCCGCGCGGTGGCGCGGCTGCTGGAGCGCGGCTTCATCCAGCGCGAGACGCATGGCGACGACCGCCGCCGCTCGGTGCTGCACCTGTCCGAGGCGGGGGTGGAGGTCTACCAGGTGGTCGCGCCGATGGTGCTGGAATGCGAGCGCCGCCTGCTGGCGCCGTTCAGCGAGGAAGAACAGCGCGTGCTGCACCGGCTGATCGACCGCCTGGCCGCCGAGGGCTTGCCGAGCATGACCGGCAAGTGAGGCGCAGCGCCCGCTCACGGCGGGCCGCGCGGCTGCGGTTCTGCGGAATGCGCGATACGCACCGCAAGACCCTGTAGGAGCGGCTTCAGCCGCGACAGGTTCTACCGGGAAAGCCTGTCGCGGCTGAAGCCGCTCCTACGGGTGATGGCGTTTTCCCGTAGGCCGGGAAAACGCCCCGCCGCCCAGCTCAGGGCTTCGGCGGCGCCCACTGCTTGAGGAAGTCGAAGAACTTCTTGCGGTCGTAGCCCTCGCCCTTCTCCAGCTCGCCGGTGAACTGCGAGTGCAGCAGCTTGCCGTCGGCATCCAGCACCAGCAGGTGCGGATACGCCTCGATCTTGGGGTACTGGGCCAGGAACGCTTCGTTCTTGTTGTCGTCGCTGTAGTTGACCTTGACCCACACGTAGTTGGCGTCGCGGAAGCTGCGCACCTCGGCGTCGCCCTCGATGAAGTCGTCGAGGATGTGGCACCACGAGCACCACTCGCCGCCCACGTCGAGCAGGATGCGCTTGCCGCCGCGCTTGGCTTCCACCTCGGCCGTTTCCAGGTCGTTGGCCGGGTCGCGCGCAGGGTCGAACTGCGCGCCCAGGGCCGCGGCCGCGGCCACGTCGGCGGCAGCGGGCGTGTTGCCCGAGGCCACCGGCTGGTTCGGATCGGCCACCGGCGGCTTCTGCACCGAGGTGTCCAACGGCTTGGCCGGCGCCTGTTCGGCCTCCGGCGCAGCGGCCTTGTTGCAGCCGCTCAATGCCAGCATCAGCGCCGCCGCGCCGCCTATCGTCTTGATCGTCTTGTTCGCCATTGCGATCTACCTCACGTCATTTGACACCGTGCATCAACTTGTTGATCAACGGTGCAATCAGGAACAGCAATACACCCGAGCCCAGCAGCGCCCAGAAGCCGAAAGTGTAGCCCTTCAGCGCCGAGTCCACGGTCATCCCGCTCTCGCCGCTGACGCCCGCGGCGAAGATGCCGGACAGGTTGTTGCCGATCGCGGTGGACAGGAACCAGCCGCCCATCGCGAAGCCCACGACCTTGGTCGGCGCCAGCTTGGTGGTCATCGACAGGCCGATCGGCGACAGGCACAGCTCGCCGACGGTCTGAATCACGTAGACCATGAACAGGGTCCAGAACGGGATCTTGCCGGAGCCGTCGACCAGCGAGGACAGGGCGTACATCAGCAGCGCGAAGGCCAGGCCATTGAAGATCAGGCCCAGGCCGAACTTGCGCGGGATCGACGGGTTGGCCGAACGCAGCGCCACCCACAGCCACACGAACACCGGCCCCAGCACCAGGATCGCCAGCGTGTTGACCGACTGGAACCAGCCGACCGGGAACATCCAGCCGCCCAGGTCGCGCTCGACGATGTTCTGGGCGAGGAAGTTGAACGAACTGCCGGCCTGCTCGAAGAACATGAAGAACATCACGTTGAACACGAACACGATCAGCATCGCGATCGAGCGGTCGCGCGGCACGCGGCCCTCGCGGATGCCCTCGACCAGGATCATCGCGCACAGCGCCACGAACAGCGCGGTCAGGATCCAGCCGAGAATGCCGGCATCGATGAGCAGCAGGCCGTAGGCCACCGGGATCACCACCAGCGTCGCCAGCAGCACCCCGACCGTGCGGCCCATGCCCTCGCCGCCGGCCGGCGGCTTGCCGACCGGGCCGAGCTGGTGGCGTCCGATCCAGAACCACACCAGGCTGATCAGCATGCCGATGCCGGAGGCGATGAACACGTACTTGTAGGCCGGCATCGCTTCGGTGCCGAACAGCTTGTCGGCCAGCAGGCCGGTCAGGATCGGCGCGAAGAAACCGCCGGCGTTGATGCCCATGTAGAAGATCGTGAAGCCCGAATCGCGGCGCGGATCGTTGAGCGGATACAGCTTGCCGACCATGGTGGACACGTTCGGCTTGAACAGGCCGTTGCCGGCGATGATCGTGGCCAGGCCGATCTTGAACACCTCTTCGTTCGGGACCGCGATCAGGAACAGGCCCACCGACATGACCACCGCGCCGATCAGCAGCGAGCGCTGGTAGCCGATCAGCCGGTCGGCGACGAAGCCGCCGAACAGCGCCGAGGCGTAGACCAGCGCCAGGTAGGCGCCGTAGAGCCGGTTGGCCGGCGCCTCGCCCGCGCCGGCGCCTTGGTAGAACTCGGCCACGATGTACAGGGTCAGCGCCCAGCGGATGCCGTAGAACGCGAAGCGCTCCCAGAATTCCGTCATGAACAGCAGCCACAATGGCCGTGGGTGGCCCAGCAGGGTCTTGAATTCGGGCGGTTGCGCTGGCGGTTGCGGCGGTGAGGCTGGGTGGTTCGACGCGACGACGTCAACGCTCATGCGGTGTTCCCTTGCGTATTCAGTATGGGCTGGGCGATTCCCCCGGGCGGGCCGGGCGACAGGCGAGCATCACCGAGAGGTGGCGGTGGCGTCAAATGGCCGGGATTGGGGATTGGGGATTCGGCGGCGCCTGACGATCCGACCCTTCGCCGCCCGAGACCGGCACCAAGCGCGCGCCGAAACGATTCAAGGCGCGCCGGCGGGTCCCGAGTCCCCAGTCCCCAGTCCCGAGTCCCGGCCCTCCAGCCCCACCGAGGTGCGCACCTCGAACAGCTCCGGGAAGAAGGTCAGCGCCAGCGCCTGCTGCAGGAAGCCCACGCCGCTGGAGCCGCCGGTGCCGCGCTTGAAGCCGATCACCCGCATCACCGTGCGCATGTGGCGGAAGCGCCACAGCTGGAACTGGGTCTCCAGGTCCACCAGGTCCTCGCACAGCGAATACTCGCGCCAGTAGCGGTCGGTGTTCTCGTAGATGCGCTCGAACACCGGGCGCAGCAGCGGGTCGCTCACGTGCGGCTGGCGCCAGTCGCGCGCCCGGTACTGCTCGGGAATCGCATGGCCGAAGCGGGTCAGGTAGCGCAGGAACTCCTCGTACAGGCTCGGCGCTTCCAGCACCGCCTGCAGCGCCGCCTGGCCGTGCGGGTCGTGGCCGAACACGCGCAGCATCTGCGCGTTCTTGTTGCCGAGCAGGAACTCGATGGTGCGGTACTGCAGCGACTGGAAGCCGGAGGCCGGGCCGAGCACGTCGCGGAAGCCCATGTATTCGGACGGGGTCAGCGTCTCCAGCACCGACCACTGCTCGGTGAGCTGGCGCAGCACCTGCTTGCTGCGCGCCAGCACCTTGCGGCACTGCCAGACCTCGTCGCGCTGCAGGTGCGCGATCGCCGCGCGCAGCTCGTGCGCCAGCAGCTTCAGCCACAGCTCGGAGGTCTGGTGCTGGATGATGAACAGCATCTCGTCGTGGTGCGGCGGGTCGGACAGCGGCTGCTGCGCGGACAGCAGCTGGTCCAGCCGCAGGTAGCCGCCGTAGGTCAGGCGGCCTTCCAGGTCGGTGTGGATGCCGGCTTCGAGCGGGCGCTGGTTCTGTTCGACGGGCATGGGCGGCAACGGCGATCCGGGGCCGGCAAGGGTACCGCAGCGACGCCTGTCACATCCCGGTCAGCGGCCGGCGCCAAACTCGGGCAGAATCGGATCGGGGCCTTAGGGGGGCGCCCGGTCGTCGTCCGCGGTATTTCACGTCTTCAAGGATTGGGGAGAGTCTTCGTCATGCGAACCATGCTGCTTCGTGCCGCAGTGTTGTCGTGCGCGCTCGCCTGTGCCGGAACCGGCCAGGCCCAGGTCGTCATCAGCCAGGTCTACGGCGGTGGCGGCAACAGCGGCGCCACCTACAAGAGCGATTTCGTCGAACTGCACAACAACGGCAACCAGGCGGTGAGCCTGGCCGGCTGGTCGGTGCAGTACGCCTCGGCCGCCGGCAGCAGCTGGCAGGTCACCACGCTGGCCGGCAGCATCCCCGCCGGCGGCTACTACCTGGTCAAGCAGGCCGACGGCAGCGGCGGCAGCACCGCGCTGCCGACCCCGGACGCCACCGGCACCACCGCGATGAGCGGCACCGCCGGCAAGGTCGCGCTGAGCAACGCGGCGGCCGCGCTGAGCGGCGCCTGCCCCGCCGGCAACGTCGATTTCGTCGGCTACGGCAGCAGCGCCAGCTGCGCCGAAGGCAGCGCGCCGACCGCCGCGCCGAGCAACACCCTGGCGGTGCTGCGCGGCAACGGCGGCTGCAGCGACAGCGACAACAACAGCGCCGATTTCGCCACCGGCGCGCCGACCCCGCGCAACAGCGCCGCGGCCGCCAACCTGTGCGGCGGCGGCAACCAGCCGGTGGCCAGCGTGGCCAACCTCAGCCGCGCCGAAGGCGACAGCGGCAGCACCGCGTTCGTGTTCACCATCGCCCTGAGCCAGCCGGCCGGCAGCGGCGGGGTCAGCTTCAGCGTCGCCACCCGCGACGGCAGCGCCAGCGCCGGCAGCGACTACCAGGCCCTGGCCGCGACCAGCGTGACCATTCCTGCCGGCGAGAGCAGCGCGCAGGTCGGCGTGCAGGTCAACGGCGACACCGCCAACGAACCCGACGAGACCTTCTACCTCGACATCACCGGCATCAGCGGCGCCCTGCCGGCCACGCTGACCGCCAGCGCGGTGATCCTCAACGACGACTTCAACCTGGTGCCGATCCACAGCATCCAGGGCAGCGGCGCGCGTTCGCCGCTGGTCGGGCAGGTGGTCGCCACCAGCGGCATCGTCACCGCGCGGCGCAGCGCCGGCTTCTTCCTGCAGGCGCCGGACGCCGAGGCCGATGCCGATCCGCAGACCTCCGAAGGCATCTACGTCTACACCGGCAGCGCGCCGCCGGCCGAGGCCGCGGTGGGCAATGCGGTGCGGGTGCAGGCCACCGTGCTCGAGTACGTGCCGACCGCCGACCCGACCCAGCCGCCGCTGACCGAGTTGGGCACACCGACCGTGCTGCTGCAGTCCACCGGCAACCCGCTGCCGGCCGCGGTGACGCTGACCACCAGCTTCCCCGACCCCAGCGGCGCCTACGACCAGCTCGAGCGCCTGGAAGGCATGCGCGTCACCGTGCCCAGCCTGACCGTCAACGCGCCCACCGGCGGCAGCGTCAACGAGAGCAACGCCACCGCCAGCAGCAACGGCGTGTTCCATGCGGTGGTCACCGGCCTGCCGCGCGCCTGGCGCACCGCCGGCGTGCAGCAGCCCGACCCGCTGCCGGCCGGCTCCCCGGCCGACGTGCCGCGCTGGAACACCAGCCCGCAGGTGATCGCGGTGGGCAGCGCCGGCCTCGGCGGCGAGCGCATCGACGTGGCCAGCGGCTGCGTGGTGCTCGGCGTCAGCGGCCCGCTGGACTACAGTTTCCGCCGCTACACGATCTATCCGGAAACCGCGCCGACCGTGCAGTGCAACGGCGCCGACCAACCCAAGCCGGCCCCGGCGCCGCAGGCCGACGACGTCAACGTCGCCACCTACAACATGGAGCGCTTCTTCGACGACCAGAACGACCCGGCGATCGGCGAACCGGTGCTGACCGCGGCCGCCTACCAGGCCCGGCTCAACAAGGCCTCGCTGGCGATCCGCAACTACCTCAACACGCCCGACATCCTGGGCACGGTGGAAGTGGAAAGCCTGAGCGTGCTGCAGACCCTGGCCGCGCGCGTCAATGCCGACGCCGTCGCCGCCGGCCAGCCCGATCCGCAGTACGTTGCCTACCTACAGGAAGGCAACGACGTCGGCGGCATCGACGTCGGCTTCCTGGTCAAGACCGGTGCGGTCGGCGCCGGCGTCGCCCGCGTGGAAGTGCTCTCGGTCAGCCAGGAAGGCAAGGCCACCACCTGGACCGAGCCGGCCGGCGGCACCAGCCTGCTCAACGACCGCCCGCCGCTGCTGCTGAAGGCGATCGTGCACTTCGCCGACGGCCGCAGCCTGCCGCTGACCGTGGTCGAGGTGCACCAGCGCTCGCTCAACGGCGCCGAGACCGACGACGCCAGCGGCCTGCGCATCCGCGCCAAGCGCCAGGCGCAGGCGGTGTTCCTGGCCAACCTGCTGCAGGCGCGGCAGGCGGCCGATCCCGGCGAACAGCTGCTGGTGATGGGCGACTTCAACGCCTTCGAGTTCAACGACGGCTATGTCGATGCGATGGGCACGGTCACCGGCCTGCCCTCGGCCGACGCGCAGACCGTGGTCGATGGCGACGGCGCCGACCTGGTCGACCCGGACCTGTACAACCTGACCCTGCTGTCGACACCGGACCAGAGCTACTCCTACGCCTACGACGGCAACGTGCAGTCGCTGGACCACATCCTGGCCAACCGCGCGCTGATGCAGTCGGCGCAGGTCGCCAGCCTGGTCGAGGGCCATGCGCGGCTCAACGCCGACTTCCCGGCCACCGCGCGCAACGACGCCAACTCGCCGGCGCGGCTGTCCGACCACGATCCGGCGGTGGTGCTGCTCAAGCTCAAGCCGCTGCAGCGCGCCGACCTGGGCGTGACGGTGAACGCGGCCAATGCGTCGGTCTACGCCGGCGACACGATCCGCTACAGCGTCGAGGTCGGCAACGCCGGCCCGGACGCGGCGCGCTTCGCCGCGGTCGCCTTCGCCCTGGATGCGGCGGTGACCCCAAGCGTGACCGCCGCCCCGGGCTGGGACTGCGCCGCGCCGGACGTGGCCGCGCAGACCGTGGTGACCTGCACCACCACCGAGTTCGCCACCGGTGCGGCACAGCGCTTCGAGCTCGCGGTGCCGGCCGGCACCGCACTGGTCGGGCGCTCGCTGACCCTGGCCGCCTCGGTCGCCTCGCAGACCGAAGACCCGAACGGCGGCAACAACGGCGCCAGCGCCGCGGTGGCGGTGCAGGCCGCGCCGGCCGGCAACCTGGCGCTGCGCATCGACGGCCCGGCGACGCTGCCGCTCACCGCGTTCAGCGCCAACTACCGCATCGCCCTGAGCAACCATGGCAATGCGCCGGTGAAGCGCGCCAGCCTGAGCGTCGGCGGCAACACGCTGTCGGTGCTGTCGCTGCTGGTCCCGCCGCGCGGCTGGCAGTGCGTGCGCCAGGCCCACGGCCTGCGCAGCGCGCAGTACCAGTGCAGCACCCGCGCCGACCTGGCGCCGGGCGCGAGCACCACGTTCACCCTCACCACCGCGACCCGCCCGCTGCCGGCCGACCGCAACATCGTGATCGAAGCCAGCGCCAGCTCGGCTTCGCCCGATGCCGACCCGTCCGACAACGCCGCACGCTTCAGCACCCGCATCGGCCGCTGAGCGCCACCGCCTTCGGGCAGAACAAGGGCGCGGCCACAAAGCCGCGCCCTTTTCTTTTGCGCTCGCTCCGGCCGGAATCCACGCTCTCCTCGAAGCCGCTCTGCGGTTGCTCAAGCCCCTCTCCCCTCGGGAGAGGGGTTGGGGTGAGGGTCCGGCGCGAAGCGTCTCGCGGTGTTTGGGCGCACGCCGCTTCGACCGTACCCTCATCCGCCCCTGCGGGGCACCTTCTCCCGATGGGAGAAGGAACAGCGGCCACTCCCGCTTCGAGTCTTTCGCTGACGCTCTTGAGCTGTTGCTGTTGCTGTTGCCGTGAGCCGTTGCTGTTAAAACGTCCCGCCCTAAAGCGAGCCGAGCACCGCAGGCGCGAGCGGCCGAAGAGGCGCCCCTGTTTGAGCGAAGCGAGTTTGGGCGCCGTGCCGCTCGCGCCGAGGAGCACAGGGCACCGGTGCGGCTCCATCGCACCGGCTCGTGTCGGGCGGGAACGGTTTTGGTTACTTTTGCCAAGACAAAAGTAACTCGCGCCACAGGCGCGAAAGCTCTTGATCCTGCTCCTGCTCCTGCCGTTGCCGTTGCCGTTGCGCAGCCACCCGCACACATACAGCAACCACCATCGCGCGTATAACGCCCCGCAGCCACACGTCCACCGCTAGACATCCGCAGCCACCGCGCATCCCCAAACCGCAACGCACCAATCGTCCAACTGAACGCCAGCAACGTGCACAGCCCACCCACCGCGCATTTTTGCTGCAATCCAGCAAGATGCCGTGCTGCGGTGCAGGACGGCTTTTGTGCACGGCTTCCTTAACATGCCGGGTCATATCATTTGAAACTTGTTGTCGAGAGTGCCGCTGTCATGACCATCGCCGCCCAGTTCGAAATCGAATTCCTGCAGTACCTCGACGCGGGCGGACAGCCGGTCCGCGACGCGCTTCCGGCCGATTCGGCCAACCCGCAGACGCTGCTGGCGCTGTTCAAGCAGATGCTCTACGTGCGCACCTTCGACAGCAAGGCGGTGGCGCTGCAGCGCACCGGCAAGCTCGGCACCTACGCCTCGTGCCTGGGCCACGAGGCCACCCACGTCGGCATCGGCGCCTCGATGCGCAGCGGCGACGTGCTGGCGCCCAGCTACCGCGAATACGGCGCCATGTTCATGCGCGGCGTGCGCCCGCGCGAGGTGCTGCTGTACTGGGGCGGCGACGAGCGCGGCAGCGACTTCCTGCGCGATTCCGACGCGGTCCGGGACTTCCCGATCTGCGTGCCGATCTCCACCCAGTGCCTGCATGCCGCCGGCGCGGCGCTGGCGTTCAAGCTGCGCGGCGAAGGCCATGTCGCGGTCGCCACCTGCGGCGACGGCGGCTCGTCGAAGACCGATTTCTATGCCGCGCTCAATTCCGCCGGCGCCTACGAACTGCCGCTGATCCTGTGCGTGATCAACAACGGCTGGGCGATCTCGGTGCCGCGCGCGGCGCAGACCGGCGCGCAGACCCTGGCGCAGAAAGGCCTGGCCGGCGGCCTGCACTGCCTGCAGGTGGACGGCAACGACCTGATCGCGGTGCTGGAGGCGATGCGCCAGGCGCGCGAACGCGCGCTGTCCGGCCAGGGCGGCACGGTCATCGAATTCATGACCTACCGCCTGTCCGACCACACCACCGCCGACGACGCGCGCCGCTACCGCGACGACGCCGAGGTCAAGCGCGCCTGGGAAAACGAGCCGCTGCTCCGGCTGCGCGCCTGGCTGACCGCGCAGGGCCTGTGGAGCGAGGCCGAGGAAGCGGCGTGGAAGCAGGAATGCGCGCGCCTGGTCGACATCGAGGTCGACGCCTACCTGGCCACGCCGGTGCAGCCGGTGGAGGCGATGTTCGATTACCTATACGCCGATCCGCCGCCGGACCTGCTCGCGCAGCGCGCCGAGGCCATCGCCCTGGAGCAGCGCCATGGATGAGCTCAGCCCCCGCCTCGCCGACACCGCCGCCGCGCACGCGGCCGGCACCGCCCACAGCGCGGCCACAGCGCGCGGAGACAGCCCGATGACCAGCACTCCCATCACCCTGATCGAAGCGGTCACCCAGGCCCTGGCCTGGGAACTGCAGCACGACCCGTCGGTGCTGGTGCTGGGCGAGGACGTGGGCGTCAACGGCGGCGTGTTCCGCGCCACCGCCGGCCTGCAGCAGCGCTTCGGCGCGCAGCGCGTGCTGGACACGCCGCTGGACGAGACCACCATCGCCGGCCTCAGCGTCGGCCTGGCCGCGCAGGGCATGAAGCCGGTGGCCGAGGCGCAGTTCGACGGCTTCGTCTATCCGATGGTCGACCACCTGATCTGCCACGCCGCGCGCCTGCGCAACCGCACCCGCGGCCGCCTGCACTGCCCGATGGTGCTGCGCGTGCCGTGGGGCGGCGGCATCCGCGCGCCGGAGCACCACAGCGAGGCCAACGAGGCCATCTTCACCAACGTGCCGGGCCTGCGCGTGGTGCTGCCGTCCTCGCCGCAGCGCGCCTACGGCCTGCTGCTGGCGGCGATCCGCGAGCCGGATCCGGTGATCTACATGGAGCCCAAGCGCATCTACCGCCAGTACAAGGAAGTGGTCGCCGACGACGGCGAGGCGCTGCCGCTGGACGTGTGCTTCGTGCTGCGCGAGGGCAGCGACGTGACCCTGGTCGCCTGGGGCGCGCAGGTCAAGGAAGCGCTGGAAGCGGCCGACAGGCTGGCCGCCGACGGCATCAGCGCCGAGGTCATCGACGTGGCCACGCTGCGCCCGCTGGACTTCGACACCATCGCCGAATCGGTGGCGCGCACCGGCCGCTGCGTGATCGTGCAGGAAGCCCCGCGCAGCGCCGGCTTCGGCGCCGAGATCGCCGCGCGCCTGGCCGAGCAGTCAATGTACGACCTGGTCGCGCCGGTGCAGCGGGTGACCGGCTACGACACGCACATCCCGTTGTTCCGGCTGGAGATGAAGTACCTGCCGAGCGTGGACAAGATCGTCGCGGCGGCCAAGCGTGCCGTCGCCGCAGGCTGACATGCGGGCGCGCCTGCTCAGCGACTACCGCGCCGCCTACCCGCACCCGATCCGCTTCGCCGCCGGCGAGCGGGTGGTGCTGGGCGTGCGCGACGAGGAATGGCCGGCCTTCGTCTGGACCACGACCGCCGCCGGCAGCGCCGGCTGGGCGCCGCTGGCCTGGCTGCGCGCGACCGGCGACGGCCACGCCGAGGCGCTGCGCGACTACGATGCGCGCGAACTGGATGCGGCGCAGGGCGACACCGTGACCCTGCATCACGAATACGGCGACTGGTGGTGGTCCGAGCGCGCCGACGGCGTGCAGGGCTGGCTGCCGGCGCGCGACCTGGAACTGCTGGAAGAGACCCCATGAGCCAAACCAAGAACTTCAATCTGCCCGACCTGGGCGAAGGCCTGCCCGACGCCACCATCGTCGAATGGTTCGTCAAGGAAGGCGACACCATCCGGCTGGACGAGCCGCTGGTGTCGATGGAAACCGCCAAGGCCGTGGTCGAGGTGCCCTCGCCGGTCTCCGGCAAGGTGCTGAAACTGGCCGGCGCGCCGGGCGACATCGTCGTCACCGGCAGCATGCTGGCGCAGTTCGCGCCCGATCCCGACATGCCGCAGCGCGCCGAAGGCCAGGACACCGGCCACCACCACGGCGGCGCCGCGCCGGCCCACCCCGGCAAGGGCGCCGGCGCCGACGCGCCGGGCGACAACGACCGCGTGGTCGCCTCCGACACCGGCGGCGAACTGCCCGATGCCGACGCGGCGCCGGGCGGCGGCGCGCGCGACGACGCCGGCACCGTGGTCGGTGCGATGCAGAGCTCCAACGCCGTGCACAGCGAGCGCACGGTCTCGGTCGGCGGCGTGCGCGCGATGCCGGCGGTGCGCGCGCTGGCCAGGAAGCTGGGCGTGGACCTGGCGCGGGTCCGCGCCAGCGGCGGCGACGGCGCGGTGACCCTGGCCGACGTGAAGCAGGCCGCGGCCGACGGCTCGGCTGTTGCAGGAGCGGCTCAGGGTGGCCTCGGGCCATCAGCCGCGACCGCACAGTCACCACAGGTCGCGGCTGAAGCCGCTCCTGCAACGGCAACAGCCACAGCGCCGGCGACACCTTCGCGCACGCCGCTGTCCGCGGCCGGCAAGCCGATGCGCACGCAGCCGCCCGGCGTCGTCGCGCACGGCCAGCCGGAGCCGCTCAAGGGCGTGCGCCGCAACATGGCGCGGGTGATGGCGCAGGCGCAGCAGCAGGTGGTGCTGACCACGCTCAACGACGACGCCGACCTGCACGCCTGGGCGCCCGGCAACGACATGACCGCGCGCCTAGTGCGCGCGATCGTCGCCGCCTGTCGCGCGGTGCCGGCGCTCAATGCCTGGTTCGACGGCGAGGCGCTGACCCGCACGCTGCATGCGCAGGTGGACATCGGCATCGCCGTGGACACCGACGACGGCCTGTTCGTGCCGGCGCTGCGCAACGCCGACATGCTCGACGCGCGCGGCATCCGCGAAGGCGTCAACCGCCTGCGCCAGCAGGTGGAAACGCGCAGCATCGCCGCCTCGGAACTGAGCGGCTACACCATCTCGCTGTCCAACTTCGGCATGTTCGCCGGCCGCTACGCCACCCCGATCGTGGTGCCGCCGTGCGTGGCCATCGTCGCCGCCGGCCGCGCCCGCCACCAGCTGGTGCCGGTGATGGGCGGGGTGGAGACGCACAAGCTGCTGCCGCTGTCGCTGAGCTTCGACCACCGCGCCTGCACCGGCGGCGAGGCGGCGCGCTTCCTGCGCGCGATGATCGACGACCTGGCCCTGCCGGGCTGAACCGCGCGCCGCCGCCTCGCCAGGAGGCGGCGGTTGCCACGCCTCAGTTGCGTTCGTCGAAGGCCTGGATCACCTGCAACGCCACCTCGGTCACGCCGCTGGCCTTCTGCAGTTGCAGCAGCGCCGCATGCGCAGCCTCGACCGAGCCGTAGCCGATCACCGCGCTGCCATCCATCGCCGAGGCGTAGACCAGGGTGCCGCCGGTCCTGCGCGCCAGCGCTTCGACCACCGCCGGCGTGGTCCCGAACAGCTTGAGCTTGGGCGCGACCAGCACCGTCTGCGCGGTCAGTTCGTTGATCGCCGCGGCCAGGCGTTCGTCCGGCCGGGAGGGATCGGCCGCCGCCTGCGCCGCATTGCCTGCATCGCGCCCCAGCAGGATCGCGTACGGGCCGATCGAGGCGAGCACGCCGGCGCCCGCATGCGCCATGCGCCGGTCGCGCGGACGCTCCTTCTCGCGCAGCCGCACCACCGCACCGGGGATCAGGCGATAGGTCGAATGGCCAAGCGTGAAGCGCGCGCCGGTCGCCGCCTGGCGCAGCGCCTGGATGTCCGGCGCCTGCGCCGACAGCGGCGGCGCGGCCAGCGCAATACCAACAGCCAGGGCCAGGCCGAGCACGCTGCGCATCGCCAGGCCGTGCGCGCCATGTCGCACGGCGGCGGCGGGCGCCGGCGGCTGCCGGCACGCGCGCACCGCCGCGGCAAGCGCAGCCGCGATCGGCCGCAAGAGCGAAGAGGTCATACCGTTGCGATCCCGAGGGGGGAAGGGACACTCGTCGGCAGCCAGCGCCGCAGCGACGAAACGCGGCCGATATATAGCAATCCACGATCGGCGACGGCAATCGCCAATCCGCCCAACAGTGAACTGCCACGCAGTTTGGATCGCCCGCGTCTACCGATTAACTCCATCGGCATGGCAAAGACGGCATAACGGATTTTCTACATTCACCGAAAGTACCGCAATCAAGCTTACGCATCATGCGAAATTCGGCGGGAAATACGCGATTTTTCGCTGTTCTTGCGCATTGCGCGCAGTGCGGCTGCGCTACGCCGCCGCAACCCGCGCCGATTCCGCGATAAACATTGCGCAGCTGGCAGGACGCCTGCCCCGATTATGTGCGTCGCGCTCGCTTGCGTCGACCGCCACGTTCGCTTGCCGCAAGCGCGGCTCGATCGCGCGCTGTTTGCTGCGCACCGCTTCGCGCCACGCCTGCCGGGCAGGCCGGCCGCGATGCCGGCCCAGGCAACGCATCCGGCTCGCCATCCCACATCCGAAATCTGAACGAAAGCTGTCTACCACGACCTGTAACCGCATCGTTATGTTCGCTGCCAGGGGGACGGCAGCGCGCCACTGGCCGCAACGCCGACGCGATCCACGACACAACCGCAACGACACGTGGCAGCCATGCGCTGCCGCGCTGGCAAGACATTCCCTAACGCCTACGAGGAACCCGAACATGACCCAGTCCATCCGCCGCCAGCGCCCGCTGGCGCTGCTGCCGTCGCTGCTGCTCGCCCTCGCCGCCGCCTCCGCCACCGCGGCCGAGCGCGTGGACCTGCACGGCAAGGATCTCGGCACGCTCAACGCGCAGTACAAGGCCGCCACCACCAGCCTGGGCGGGGTGCCGGCCGCCGCCGCGGTGCGCCACGCCGAGCTGGTCGGGCTGGATGCCGAGTCCGCGCTGAGCCTGCTGAGTAGCAGCACCGACAGCGACGGCACCGTGCACAGCCGCTACCAGCAGACCTTCCGCGGCGTGCCGATCTGGGGCGAGCACGTCGTCGTCAGCGAGCGCAGCGACGGCAGCGTGCGCAGCCTGTTCGGGCGCTCGGTCGCCGGCTTGGCCAGCGAGCTGCCGGCCACCGCGACGGCCGCCGCCGCGGCGTTGCTGCCGGCCAACCGTGCGCTGGAGCTGGCCAAGCGCGCCGCGCTCGGCGATGCGCTGGCCGCGCGCCGCATCGAGCGCGCGCAGGCGCCGCAGATGATCTACCTGGACGACGACGACCGCGCGCACATGGCCTACGTGGTGTCGTTCTTCGCCGATGCGCCGCAGGGCGGCGAGCCGACCCGGCCGTTCGTGATCGTCGATGCGCGCAGCGGCGCGGTGCTGCGGCAGTGGGAAGGCCTGACCACCCGCGATGCCACCGGCCCCGGCGGCAACGCCAAGACCGGGCAATACGAATACGGCACCAGCGGCAGCATCCACGGTTTCCTCGAGGTGGACGACAGCTGCCGCATGCAGAACAGCACGGTGAAGTCGGTGAACCTCAACGGCGGCACCTCCGGCAGCACCGCCTACCAGTTCACCTGCCCGCGCAACACCTATAAGGCCATCAACGGCGCCTACTCGCCGATCAACGACGCGCACTACTTCGGCGGCGTCATCGAGAAGATGTACCGCGCCTATGCCGGCGTGGCGCCGCTGAGCTTCCAGTTGGTGATGCGGGTGCACTACAGCACGCGCTACGAGAACGCGTTCTGGAACGGCTCGACGATGACTTTCGGCGACGGCGCCACCCGCTTCTATCCGCTGGTCAGCGTCGACGTCGCCGGCCACGAGGTCTCGCACGGCTTCACCGAGCAGAATTCCGGCCTCACCTACTCCGGCCAGTCCGGCGGCATCAACGAAGCCTATTCGGACATCGCCGGCGAGGCCACCGAGTATTACCTCAAGGGCAGCAACGATTTCCTGGTCGGCCCGGAGATCTTCAAGTCCACCGGTGCGCTGCGCTACATGGCCAACCCGCCGCAGGACGGCTCCTCGATCGACAACGCCGCCAACTACCGCAGCGGGCTCGACGTGCACTACTCCTCCGGCGTCTACAACAAGGCGTTCTACAAGCTGGCCACGACCTCCGGCTGGAACACGCGCACCGCCTTCGAGGTGTTCGCCCGCGCCAACCGCCTGTACTGGACCCCGAGCACCAGCTTCAACAGCGGCGCCTGCGGCGTGCGCACCGCGGCCAGCGACCTGGGCCGCTCGGTGGCGGCGGTGACCGCCGCGTTCACTGCGGTCGGCGTGACCTGCACCCAGTAAGCACCCCTGCGGCGGAGCCGACGCCCGGCGATCCTGTGCGGATCGCCGGGCGTCGGCGTGGGCCGGCGTGGCGTCGCCGATACGCGTGCGAACCGCACCATCGCCCATCGGCATGGCGAAGCGCCTGCGCGCGTCGCTGCCGGACACGACCGGCTCGGCACCCGATCGGCGACGCAAGGCCGCGCCTTGCGCACGCCGCGCGCGCCGTCGTCCTGCCCGCGAGCGGCGACGGCGGCGACCGTGTCGCTTGGGACGATCGGGCATGGATGCGGCACCGCTGCGACCTGAGCGACCGTCTCGCACGCGGCGGCGATCGGGGCGACCGGTTGCGCGCCCGCCTCGCACAGAGGTCCGGCTGCGGGTAGGCTGCGCGGCTACGTCCGCCGCGTCGCATCGCGGCGGCATCGCGTTCGCCCACCCTTTTTCCGGACCTTGCTGCATGCCATTCGCCACGCTGGGCCTCGCGCCCGAGCTGCTGCCCGCGTTTTCCCGCGCGCTCGACGCCGCCGGCTATACCGCGCCCACCGCGATCCAGGCGCAGGCGGTCGCGCCGATCCTGCGCGGCGACGACGTGCTGGCCTGCGCGGCGACCGGCTCGGGCAAGACCGCCGCGTTCGCGCTGCCGCTGCTGCAGCGCGCGGCGCTGGCGCCGCCCAGCCGCCGCGCGCGCAGCCTGGTGCTGGTACCGACCCGCGAACTGGCCGCCCAGGTCGGCGACACCTTGCAGGCGCTGGGACGCTACCTGCCGCGGCGCATCCGCGTGGCCGCGGTCGCCGGCGGTGCCGCGCTCAATCCGCAGATGATGAAGTTGCGCGGCGGCACCGACATCGTCGTCGCCACCCCGGGCCGGCTGCTCGACCTGGTGGCGCACAACGCGCTCGAGCTGGGCGCGGTGCGCACGCTGGTGCTGGACGAAGCCGACCGCCTGCTGGCGCTGGGCTTCGAGGAGGAACTGGGCCGGATCCTGGCGCTGCTGCCGCCGCGCCGGCAGACCCTGCTGTTCTCGGCCACCTTCCCGGCCGAGGTGGAGGTGCTGGCGCGGCGCCTGCTGCGCGGGCCGCGGCGCCTCGGCGAGGACGTGGCCGCCGCGGCCCCGGCGACGATCCGCCAGCGCGCGATCGAGGTCGACAGCGCGCAGCGCACCGCGCTGCTGCGGCACCTGCTGCACAGCGAAGCCTGGGCGCAGGCGCTGGTGTTCGTGGCCAGCCAGCGCGGCGCCGACAACCTGGCCGAGAAGCTGCGCAAGGCCGGCGTGGCGGCGCAGCCGTTCCATGGCGAACTCAGCCAGGGTCGCCGCAACCAGGCGCTGGCCGGCTTCAGGAGCGGCCAGGTGCAGGTGCTGGTGGCAACCGATGTCGCCGCGCGCGGATTGGACATCGCGCAACTGCCGGTGGTGGTCAACTACGACCTGCCGCGCGCCACCGCCGACTACACCCACCGCATCGGCCGCACCGGGCGCGCCGGCGCCGACGGCGTGGCGCTGAGCTTCGTCGACGCGGCCAGCGAAGCGCATCTGCGCCTGATCGAGAAGCGCCAGCAGCTGCGCGTGCCGCGCGAGCGCATCGCCGGGTTCGAACCGACGCCGGCGCTGGCGGCCGCGACCGACGCCGAGGCCGCGCCGCGGACCGGCGGCATCAAGGGCAAGCGCCCGGGCAAGAAGGACAAGCTGCGCGCGGCGAATGCGCAGGGCGGCGGCGCCCCGCCTGCGAAGGAGTGATCGCGTTGGCTGCGCTGCTGCGGCTTGCACGCGGCGCAGCGGTGCAGGCGCTATCTCGCAAAGCGCCGATCGCGCGCGATCCGATGCACTCCGTGCGCTGAGACTGCCTGTCGCGGCTGAAGCCGCTCCTACAGCGCCTCTGTAGGAGCGGCTTCAGCCGCGACAGAAATCCAAACGCCCCGCTTCGATCATCGCGGCCGATGGCCCGCAAACCACCCTGCTCCGCTCCAACAGGAAGCTGCGCGGCCCGCGCTCAATCGTCGAACGGATCGGCCACGGCCGCGGCGTCGCCCTTCGGCCGCGGCGTGCGCTTGCCCGGCTTGCTGCGGATCTCCACGTAGAACTGGGTGCCGCCGGTGGCGACCAGCGCATCGATCGAGCGCAGCAGGTCGGCCGGCGCCACGACCGCGGCGCTGGCCTCTTCGGTGCCGAACAGCGTGTCGAAATCCCAGTAGTCGGCGCCGGCCGGCAAGGTCTTGCGGCGCTCGCGGCGGATGTACTTGCGGATGTCGTGCTTGCTGGCGTCGAGCAGGCGGTCGGGATGCTTGCCTTCGATGCGGAGCTGGTAGGTCTTCTTCACTGCGGGGAGGATCCTGGAAAGAGGGAACGCGGCGGGCAGGCAGGGGCGGCGGCCACTGGCGGGCCTTGCTCGGCTGTTGCCGGCCGCCTGCGTGCGCGGCGGGCCGCCATGGTGCCAGAAGCCGGCCCCGCGCTGCGGATTGGCCGATAATCGGTGCCTGGCGCAGGCCTGCGCCGCCGCAGGAGCAGCCGATGACCGACCCTTCCGCCTTCGCGGGTTACCGCGTCCTCGTCGCCGGCGCCAGCCGCGGCATCGGCCTGGCGATCGCCGACGCCTTCGCGCGCCAGGGCGCCGCGGTGGCGATCTGCGCGCGCAATCCCGCCGGCCTGGCCGATGCGGCCGAGCAACTGCTCCGCCACGGCCATCCGGTCTCGCGGCTGGGCTGCGACCTGGCCGACCCGGCGCAGATCCAGGACTGGGTGGCGCACGCGGCCGACGCGCTGGGCGGCATCGACGTGATGGTCAACAACGCTTCCGGCTACGGCCATGGCGACGACGACGCCAGCTGGCAGGCCGGGTTCGACATCGACCTGATGGCCGCGGTGCGCTGCAATCGCGCCGCCCTGCCGCGGCTGCGCGCCAGCGGCCGCGGCTGCATCCTCAACATCAGCTCGATCAACGCGCTGCGGCCCACGCCGCGGGTGCCGGCGTACTCGGCGGCGAAGGCCGCGCTGAACTACTACACCACCACCCTGGCCGCGGAGCTGGCGCGCGAGCGGATCCGGGTCAACGCGATCGCGCCGGGGTCGATCGAGTTCCCCGGCGGCCTGTGGGACCAGCGCCGCGAGCAGCAGCCGGAACTGTACCGGCGCATCCGTGCCGGCATTCCGTTCGGCGACTTCGGCGCGCTGCAGGACGTCACCCACGCCGCGTTGTTCCTGGCCTCGCCGCAGGCGCGCTGGATCACCGGCCAGATCCTGGCGGTGGACGGCGGGCAGTCGCTGGGCGCCTGAGCCGCGCCGTGGCGTGCGCCACGCAGGCGGCGTCGCCCAAGACCGCCGCGCCCGGTGCTCCGGCGCCGGGTGACAGCGAGACCCGGCTGCACCGATTGGACACCGCCGCGACGCGGGGCATCCCAGACGCGCGGTCGCGCACGCAGGCCGCACAGCAGGGCGGGAAGCCGCGACTTGCACGCAGTGCCGAGACGCCGCCGCGCGGCCTGTCTCGGCGCGCCGATGCCGATCGGCGGCAGACGCGATACAGACGCGGTACGCAGCCGCCAGCGCGACCGCCTGACCCCACGTTGTCGGTCAGGCGCCCTCGCCGCCGCGGCGGTTGCTGCGCCACTTCGAACGCTGCAACGCAACAAATCGCACTGCTCATCCACTGCGCCGCCGCAGCGGCAGCAGCGGTGAGCGACGCGTGCGGCGCGACACGCCGATGGCCAAAACCCTCGCCGCACAAGGCGCGACGCGCCAGCGAAGCATCCACTTCCGGCGTTGCGATCGCGCATCACCCTGAACAAAGAAAAACAAGAAAGTTCTAATTCGAAAAATAACGAACATGAAACGCGCATGGCGACGCTATGCTCCGGCCACAGGGGTTGCATCCGCGTTCATACAAGCCCAGCGCGACGCATCGCGATGGGCGACCTGGAGGCCATGTGTTCCAGCCACGCATCGACACCGTCACCCGTCCCGTTTCCCGCCACCGGGCCACCCGCATGCCCGGCGCTCCGCCCGTCGAACCACGCACTGCCACGGCCGGCCAGCGGCACAGAGACGCTGGCCGCATCGCCGACGGTCGCCACCCTGCTCCGCGCCGCTGCCTCCGCGCCGGCGTCCTCTCCATGACCGGCCGCGCGCTCCCGCCGGCCCCGTGCAAAGCGAGTCACCCATGAACAAGACCCCATGCATCGCCCTGGCGGCGCTGTCGGCCGCGCTGTTGTGCGCGCAGGCCGCGGCGCAGGATTTCGATCCGGCCAAGACCCTGACCGGCGACTGGGGCGGCGCACGCACCCGCCTGGTCGACAGCGGCGTGGACCTGCGCCTGTCCTACACCGGCGAGTTCGCGCACAACAATTCCGGCGGCAGCCGCGACGATACCTACGCCTACGCCGACCAGTTCTTCCTGGCCGGCACCTTCGACCTGGACAAGCTGTGGGCCTGGCGCGGCGCGACCTTCAAGGTCGAAGTGGCCAACCGCAACGGCGACTCGCTCAACGACACGGCCGGCTTTCCCACCCTGCTGGCGGTGCAGGAGATCCACGGCCGCGGCTCGGTGACGCGACTGAGCCAGTTCTCGCTGACCCAGGAACTGTTCGACGACCGCCTCAGCCTCAAGCTCGGCCGCCTGTACGCCAATGGCGATTTCTTCTCGTTCTCCTGCAAGTTCCAGAACCTGAGCTTCTGCGGCGGCCTGCCCGGCTACGTCAGCAACGGCTGGTACGTCGATCCGATCAGCCAGTACGGCGCGGTGGTGGCGTTCAAGCCCAACGACGCCTGGCGCTTCAAGCTCGGCGCCTACGACGTCAACCCGAACAACCTGGACCGCGACCAGGGCCTGAAACTGCGCACCGAAGGCGACAGCCAGGGCACGCTGGTGGTGGCCGAGGTCGAGTACCTGCCCACGTTCGGCGACGGCCTGCAAGGCCATTACCGCGTCGGCGGCTGGCGCAACAGCGCCAACTACCGCAACACGGTCACCGCCAGCGGCCTGCCGTCGGAGCTCAGCGACGACGCCACTGCGGTGATGGACAGCGAACGCGGCTACTACGCCACCGCCGAGCAGGCGCTGTGGCGCACGCCCGGCGGCGGCGCGCTGCGCCTGTTCGGTAACTGGGTGCAGGCCGACAAGGACACCGACCGCATCGACCAGATGCTGCAGCTGGGCGCGTGGCTGGATGCGCCGTTCGCCTCGCGTCCGGACGACCGCATCGGCTTCGCCGCCGGCCGTACCCGCGTCAGCGAACGCCTGGGCGACGCGCAGCGCCGCTACAACGCCGCGCTGCCGGCCGGGGCGGCCGCGGTGGGCGTGCAGGAATACGAATACCCGCTGGAACTGAACTACCAGTACGCCATCACCCCGGCGCTGTCGCTGATGCCGAACCTGCAGTACATCCGCAACGCCAACGGGATCAAGGACAACAACGGCGTGGTCGGCGGACTGCGCGTCAGCATGACCTTCTGAGCGTCGCGTGCCGCGGCACGGCGGTGGCGTCGTTCGCACGGCGCCATGCCGACACGGCACGCCAGTTCAACGCGCCTCGCATCGACGCCGCCTGCATGGCAGGCAGGTCCGCAACGCCTGTTCTTCAACCATCGTGCTGCGGCACTGCGCCGGCGCGGCAGCGCATGCCTTGCTCACGACGCCACGCCATCGGCGCCTCGCGCTCAGGCCAGCTGTTCCGAACCGACCACCTGGCGGCCGGCACGCGGCCGCAACGCGTTGTCCACCAGCGCGGCGGCGACGCGCGCGGCGGGATTGATCCGGTAGCGCCGCGGCAGCAGCGGACCCAGTCCCTGCAGCAGCGCGGCGGCGAGCCGCTCGGCGCCGCGCGGTTGCGCGCGCTCGCCGCCGATCAGGCCGGGGCGGACCAAGGCGAGCGAGGCGAAGCCCAGCGCCTGCAGGTCGCGCTCCAGTTCGCCCTTGACCCGGTTGTAGAACACGCGCGAACCCGGATCGGCGCCCAGCGCCGAGTTCAACGCGAACGCGGTGGCGCCGTGCTGACGCAGCAGCTGCGCGATCGCCAGCGGGTAGTCGTGGTCGACGCGGCGGAACGCCTCGCGCGAGCCTGCCTGCTTCATCGTGGTGCCCAGCGCGCAGATCGCCGCGTCGACCTGCCACCACGGCGCCTGCGCCGGCAGCCGGTCGAAGTCGACCAGCGGGTTGTGCAGCTTGGGATGGACCAGGTCCAGCGCGCGCCGGGTCGGCGCGACCACCGCGCCGCAGTCCGGCGCGGCGAGCAACTGGGTCAGCGCGTGGCCGCCGACCAGGCCGGTGGCGCCGGCGAGCAGGATCTTCATCGAAAGCGGCCTTGCGCAATGGGTGAATGAAGCTACGACGATCGCGGGCACATGGGCAAGGCGCCGGCGGCATGCGCGGCCGGCTCCCGGATCCACGAGACGCTTCGCGCCCGACCCTCACCCCAACCCCTCTCCCGGTGGGAGAGGGGCTAGGCTTTTCCTTCTCCCTTCGGGAGAAGGTGCCCCGAAGGGGCGGATGAGGGTACGGGCGCAGCCTCGTGCTCCCAACTCCACGAGTCGCTTCGCGCCGCACCCTCACCCCAACCCCTCTCCCGGTGGGAGAGGGGCTAGGCTTTTCCTTCTCCCTTCGGGACCACGGCCCCCTTTTTGGGGGAAGGTGCCCCGAAGGGGCGGATGAGGGTACGGGCGCAGCCTCGTGCACCCAAACTCCGCGAGACGCTTCGCGCCGCACCCTCACCCCAACCCCTCTCCCGGTGGGAGAGGGGCTAGGCCATTCCCTTCTCCCATCGGGACCATGGCCCCCTTTTTGGGGAAGGTGTCCCGAAGGGGCGGATGCGAGTACGGGGGCGCAACCTCGCGCCCGACACACACAGGCAACATGGCACGCAGCCACGCTCCCGCAGCGCCGCGCATGGTCGCCGCGCTGCGGCTTGTACGCCACAATAGCCGCCCATCGCGCCGCCCGGCGCCGCTGCAGCCAACCGAGGAGCCGTTCGATGTTCGTGGTGTGTGGAGAGGCCTTGTACGACATCTTCATCGACGGCTACGCCGGCACCTCGGTCGGCATGACCGCGCGCCAGGGCGGTTCGCCGTTCAACGTGGCGATCGGCCTGGCCCGTCTCGGCACGCCGTCGGCGCTGTTCACCGGCCTGTCCACCGACCCGCTCGGGCGCCAGCTGCGCGGCACCCTGGAGCGCGAGGGCGTGGCCCTGGACCACTGCGTCGACAAGGCCGAGGCGACCACCCTGGTGATGGTCGCGCTGGACGCGCAGGGCGTGCCCAACTATTCGTTCTACGGCACCGGCTGCGCCGACCGCGCGCTGACCACGGCCGACCTGCCGGTGCTCGGCGCCTCGGTCGGCGGCCTGCATTTCGGCTCCTACACCCTGGTCGCCGAGACCACCGCCAGCACCTTCCAGGCCCTGGCCGAGCGCGAGCGCGCGCAGCGCCTGATCTCGCTGGATCCGAACGTGCGGCCGACGGTGGAGCCGGACATGGCGGTGTGGCGCGCGCGGCTGGCGCGCTGGATCGCGCTGGCGCACGTGGTCAAGGTCAGCCAGGAAGACATCGAGCTGCTGTACCCGCAGCAGGATCCGTTCGCGATCGCGCGCGGCTGGCTGCAGCACGGCCCGTCGCTGGTGGTGATGACCCTGGGCGGCGACGGCGCGATCGCCTGGAGCGGCGACGCCGAGGCGCGCGTGGCCGGGCGCACGGTGCAGGTGGCCGACACCGTCGGCGCCGGCGACAGCTTCCAGGCCGCGCTGCTGCACCAGCTGCCCGACCTGGCCGCGCTCGCCGCGCTGGGCCGCGCGGCACCGGCGCTGCAGCAGCTGCTGGCCTTCTGCGTGGCCGCGGCGGCGATCAACTGCACCCGCGCCGGCGCCAACCCGCCCAGCCTGGACGAGGTCCGCGCGGCGCTATAGGGCGTATCGTCGATTCCCGAGCGGGTCGCGTTGGGTCTATCAGGTTGCCGGTTGGCGCAGCGCCTGACTGGCGGTCGGGTCAAGCCGCGCCGGCTGGCGGCCTGACAGGCGCAACCCGCAGGGCCGCGCTCGCGCGCCTCCCGGCGCCACCTCATTGGCAGGGCGAGGCATCCTCCACGTTCTCCCTCTTCCTTGCCTCGCGCACGCGCAAGCGCGGCGCGACCTGCTCCGGGATCGAGGGCGCGCCCTGGCTCAAGCGCGCGCCGCCGGCGCCGATATCCTGTTCCTGAGTGTCGCCATGGGCGCCGCGTTTGCGGCAGGGCGGTGCGTTTACTGGGGAGGAGGCGTCAGCATGCCGGATCAACGCGACGAGCCACCCGTCGGCGGACTGCGCAAACTGCTGTCGCCGCGCCGCCGCGAGCCGGCGGCGCCGCCGGCCTCCGCGGTGGCGCCGCGCCGGCACGGCCATGCGCACGGGCACGGTACCGCGCCTGCGGCGCCGGGCGAACACGCCGATCCGGCCGCGGTCACCGCGGCGCTGATCCGCCTGTTCAACCACGCCCACGAGCCGCTGGACCTGCTCGGCGCCTTCGCCAACGGTATGGCCAGCCTGCACGGCGAGCTGGGCGACATGGGCCGGCGCCTGCAGTCGGCGGCCGCCAGCGGCGACTGGCCCAGCTACGGCCGCGCGCTGCGCCAGCTGATCGACAAGTACATCCGCACCATCGACGTCGGCGATCCGCTGGCCGGGCCCAGCGATCCCGAGCGCCTGCGCGACCTGCTGCGCCAGGCGATCGCCGGCGCGCTGGCCTCGCTGCTGCACAACCTGCCGGAACTGGCCAACGAATCGGAGGCCACCGGCGAGGCGCTGCGCCAATGGCGCCCGGGCCTGCCGCTGGAACCGCTGGCGCAGCGCGTGCGCGAGCTGTGCCACCAGGTGTCGCTGCGCGCCAGCGACAGCCAGGAACAGCAGACCCTGCTGCTGGGCCTGTTCGACCTGCTGCTGGAGAACGTCGGCGAACTGCTCGACGACACCAGCTGGCTGCAGGGCCAGATCGCGGTGGTGCGCGACATGATCAGCGGCCCGATGGACCGCTACTCGATCGAGGAAGCGCGCGGCAGCCTGCGCGAGGTGATCTACAAGCAGGGCCTGCTCAAGCAGGGCATCGCCGAGTCCAAGGAGGCGATGAAGGACATGATGGTGTCCTTCGTCGAGAACCTGGACGGCATGGCGATCAGCACCAGCGAGTTCCACGACCGCATCGCCGACTACTCGCAGACCATCCGCGACGCGCGCAGCATCGCCGACCTCAACCGCCTGCTGCAGGAAGTGCTGCAGGACACCGGCCACGTGCAGCAGCAGGCGCTGCGCGCGCGCGACCACCTGATCGCCGCGCGCCAGGAAGTGGAAGCGGCCGAGCAGCGCATCCTGCGCCTGGAGCAGGAGCTGCAGGACGTCAGCGGGCTGGTGCGGGTCGACCAGCTCACCGGTGCCCTCAACCGGCGCGGGCTCGACGAGCTGTTCGTGCGCGAACTGGCGCGCACCGAGCGCATCGCGCAGCCGCTGTGCGTGGCGATGCTGGACCTGGACGATTTCCGCAAGCTCAACGAGACCTACGGCCATCCCGGCGGCGACGCCGCGCTGCGCCACGTGGTGGAAGTGGCGCGCACCACGCTGCGCGGCAGCGACGCGATCGCCCGCTACGGCGGCGAGGAATTCCTGCTGCTGATGCCCGACTGCACCATTTTCGAAGCGTCCGCGGCGGTGACCCGGGTGCAGCGCGCCCTGGCCCAGCGCGCGGTGGTGCACGAGGACCAGCGCGTGTTCGTCAGCTTCAGCGCCGGAGTGGCGATGCGCCGCGCCGGCGAGAGCCAGGACGTGCTGATCAAGCGCGCCGACCGCGCCCTGTACGAGGCCAAGAAGGCGGGCAAGAACCGGGTGGTGTCAGCGGACTAGTGCGCCGGCGCGGCCGGCGCGGGATTGGGGATTGGGCATTCGGGATTGGCCAAAGCGCGGGCGCGCCGCGCTTGCGAATCCCCGATCCCGAATCCCTAATCCCGGATTTTCTTGAACAGCAACACCGCCCCCAGCACCAGCGCGCCGGCGACGATGCCGACCAGCGCGTTGCCCAGATTGAGGACCACGCTGCCCCAGGCGCCCTGCGGCGCGATGCCCTCGAGGGCGTGGTGCAGCGGGCCGATGCTGTGCACCAGGATGCCGCCGCCGACCAGGAACATCGCCGCGGTGCCGGCGATCGACAGCGCGCGCATCAGCCACGGCGCCAGCCACAGGATGCCGCGGCCGATGGTCGCGGCGGCGGCGCCCTTGCGGGTCAGGTACAGGCCCAGGTCGTCGAGCTTGACGATGCCGGCGACCAGGCCGTACACGCCGACCGTCATCGCCAGCGCGATCGCCACCAGCACCGACAGCTGCTGCACGAACGGCACCCCGGCGACCACGCCCAGCGACAGCACGATGATCTCGGCGGAGAGGATGAAATCGGTGCGGATCGCGCCCTTGATCTTGTCCTTCTCCAGCGCGACCACGTCCACCTGCTGGTCGGCCAGCGCCTGCAGCTGCTGCGCGTGGCGCTGCGCGTCCTCGTCCTTGGAGTGCAGGAAGCGGTGCGCCAGCTTCTCCACGCCCTCGAAGCACAGGAACGCGCCGCCGATCATCATCAGCGGGGTGATCGCCCACGGCAGCCACACGCTGATCGCCAGCGCCGCCGGCACCAGGATCGCCTTGTTGAGCAGCGAACCCTTGGCCACCGCCCACACCACCGGCAGCTCGCGGTCGGCATTGACCCCGGTGACCTGCTGCGCGTTCAGCGCCAGGTCGTCGCCGAGCACGCCGGCGGTCTTCTTCGCCGCCACCTTGGTCAGGATCGCCACGTCGTCGAGCAGCGAGGCGATATCGTCGAGCAGGGTGAACAGGCTGGCGCCGGCCATGCGGGGATTCCATTCGGGGAGATGAGCGGGGATTCTCGCCGATTCCGCGCGCCCGGTGGGTGAGCGCGACCGTGCCCGGCCTCAGCCGCGCATAACGCCGGCTCGGCTAGCGTACGCGGCAGACACCTGCCACCGCGAAGGACACCCATGGACCAGTTCCTCACCGCCCCCCGCGCCATCGTCGACGACGTGCTCGACGCCGTCGCCGCGCTGCAACCGCTGCTGCGTTCGGATCCGGCCAGCGGCACCCGCATCGTGCTGCAGGCCGAGCGCGACCCGGCGCAGGTCGCGGTGCTGTCCGGCGGCGGCGCCGGCCACGAACCGGCGCATGCCGGTTTCGTCGGCCCGGGCATGCTCAGCGGCGCGATCGCCGGCGACCTGTTCGCCTCGCCGGGGGTGGAAGCGGTGCTGGCCGCGATCCGCGCCTGCGCCGACGCGCCTGGCGTGCTGCTGGTGATCAAGAACTACACCGGCGACCGGCTCAACTTCGGCCTGGCCGCCGAGCGCGCCCGCGCCGAAGGCATCGACGTGGCCAGTGTACTGGTCGCCGACGACATCGCCCTGCCCGACGCCACGCAGCCGCGCGGCATCGCCGGCACCGTGCTGGTGCACAAGTACGTCGGCCACCTGGCCCGCGAAGGCGTGGCGCTGGCCGAGCTGGCCCGGCGCGGCCAGGCCTTCGCCGACCGCCTGCTGTCGCTGGGCATGGCCCTGTCCAGCTGCACCGTGCCCGGCCAGCACGCCGGCCGCCGCGCGCCGGAACTGGGCCTGGGCATCCACAACGAGCCGGGCACGCGCAAGGTGCAGCCGGCCTCGGTCGAGGAGGCGCTGGCGCTGGTGCTGGACCCGCTGCTGGCGCAGGCCGACGCGCGCTACGGCGCCGACGCGCCGCTGGTGCTGCTGCTCAACGACCTGGGCGGCTGCTCCACCCAGGAACTGGGCGTGCTGACCCGGCTGGCGTTGCAGCGCATCGGCACCGAGCGGATCGCGCTGATGACGCTGCCGGCCGCGCTGATGACCTCGATGGACATGCACGGCTTCTCCATCACCCTGGCGCCGGCCGAGGCCGACGTGCTCGCCGCGCTGCGATCGCCGGTGCAGACCCTGGGCTGGCCCGGCGTGCGCGTGCCGCACGCGCCGGCCCGCTTCGCGCCGGCCTTGTCGCGCAGCGACGCGCACCGGCACGGCGCCCGCGACCCGCAACGCGGCGCGGCCCTGGCGCGGGTCGCGCAGGCGCTGATCGCCGCGCAGGCGGAACTGGACGCGCTCGACGCGCAGACCGGCGACGGCGATGCCGGCAGCACCTTCGCCGCCGGCGCCCGTGCCCTGCAGCAGGCGCTGGACGCGGACGGGTTGGCGACGGGCGAGGCCGCCGCGCTGGCGCACGGCCTGGCGGCGGCGATCGAGCGCAGCATGGGCGGCTCCAGCGGCGTGCTGCTGTCGATCCTGTTCACCACCGCGGCCACCGAACTGGAGGCCGGGCGCGGCTGGGTGCCGGCGCTGCAGGCCGGCGTGGCGCGGATGCAGCACTACGGCGGCGCGCAACTGGGCGATCGGACCATGCTCGACGCGCTGTTGCCGGCATTGGAGGCGCTGGCGCGCGGCGGCAGCGCGGACGACGCAGCGCGCGCGGCACGTGCCGGCGCCGATGCCACCGCGCAGCTGACCCAGGCCCGCGCCGGCCGCTCGGCCGCGGTCCCCGCGGACGCGCTGCGCGGCGTGGTCGACCCGGGCGCCGACGCGGTAGCGCGCGCCTTCGCGGCATGGGAACGATGAGCGCTGGCAACGCAGCCCGCCGGCTCGCCGCCGGCCCCTGTGGAAGCGACTTCAGTCGCGACGAGCGGAGTTGGAACAGCAGCGGCTCCGGCAGTCTGTCGGGGGCTGAAGCCCCTCCTACAGTGCACCCAGCAGGTCGGCCGCACGCTTCCTGTAGGAGCGGCTTCAGCCGCGACAGGCATGACCGAGAATGCCTGTCGCGGCTAAAGCCGCTGCGACAGGCAACAGCCATGCGCGGGTGCCGCAGGCGCCGGCGCTACTCCGCGGTCGCCTGCGCGGCGCTCAGCGCCTGCGCCACCGCCTGCAACGATCCATGCACCGAGCCGGGCTGCAGCGCCAGCGGCTGGGTCTTGCCACGCGCCACCACCTCCATGCGCTGCGGCACGCCCTGCGCGTTGCCGACGATGCGGTAGGTGGTATCGCCGCGGGCGAAGCTCAACACGTGCCGCGACGCATCGACATCGAACCCCTCCTGCGCGTCGTCCGGATACAGCAGCTCGACCCGCTGCTGCGCGCCGATCGCCGCGTAGTACGGCGTTCCGGCCTCGCCATCGCCCTGGTTGGCGAACACGACGATGCGCTTGCCGGACGGCGCCAGGCGGAATTCGAGCAGGATCCTGCGCTCCCCCGCCACGCTGCCGCCGTCCTCGTCCCACAGGTAGTGCTTCTCCGCCACACGCTTGCCGCCCTGGTCGCGGTAGCGCGTCTCCTGGGTCAGCCCCGAAGAAGCGCCGGTGGCGTCGTCGACCAGCTCGCGCTCCAGCAACGGCTCGCCGTCGCGCACCGTGTACACCGCGAACTGATGCCAGCAGCAGCCGTCCTTGGTCATGGTGTGCAGTTCGCGCGCCTGCGCGTCCACCTCGAACAGGCCACAGTTGCTCTGCGCCAGTTCGGTGAACGCAGGGCTGGGCGCGAAGCCATCGGCGGTGCCGACGTACACCTGATAGGAAGGGCCGTGATAGCAGCTGTTCTGCCCGTCCATCAGCGCCAGGTCCTTGATCCCGTCGAAGTTGAAATCGGCGTAGATCAGCACGCTCTGCTCGCCGTACGGCAGTTCGTGCACGTTGGCCTTGGCCTTGCCGCTCTTGCCGTCGGTGTCCAGCACCAGCTCGGGCGAGGCCACCTCGATCAGCGGCGTGGCGCTGCCGCGCGCGAACACGCGCACGATGCCGGGGCGGAACACCTCGCTGTTGTCCTCGATCTCCAGCGTCGCCCGGTAGCGCTCGGAAAAGTCCTGCACCGCATAGGTGCGGTGCTCGCTGCCGGCGAAGGCCTGCGCATCGAAGCCTTCGTCGGCATAGCGCTCCGGCGCGGCCGACGCCGTGGCCGACAGCAGCAACGCGGCCACCAGGGCCAGGCCGCGGCAGCAGCTGGCGGCGCTGGCGGCGGGAACGACACGCGAAAGGAAAGACGGCATGGCACGCCCTGCTTGGCGACAGTGGAACGCAAAGGGTAAGGGCGGGCGCGGCGCCGCGATAGGTGCCGCGTGCCGGAGCGCACCCCAGGCCTCGCCGCATGGCACGCCAGCGACGGCATGCGTGTTGCGGTGGCACCCGCATGCGCGTACGCCGCCGCCGCACAGCGCGCCGGCGGCGGGTTCACCGCGCGACGACCCGGCCCCGGCCACACTGGCCGCCGCAATCCCCGCCATTCCCGGAGCCGAACCTTGAGCGCGACGCCCGACGCTGCGGACACCCCGCACGTAGTCGGCGGCCTCAGCCGCCGTACCCAGATCCTGCGCCTGCTGCTGCGCTACCGCAGTTCGGGGGTGTTCTCCGGCATGGACATGCAGGGCGTCGACGGCGCGAACGAGCTGCCGCCCGAAGGCACGCCCGAGCAGTTCGTCACCGACCTGGAGGCGCTGGGCCCGACCTTCGTCAAGCTCGGGCAGATGCTGTCCACGCGCCCGGACGTGGTGCCGCCGGAATTCGCCACCGCACTGGAGCGCATGCAGGAAAACACCGCGCCGGTCCCGGTGGAGCGGATCCGCGAGATCGTCGAGGCCGAACTCGGCGTGGCGGTCAACAAGGCCTTCTCCGCCTTCGACGACACCCCGCTGGGCACCGCCTCGCTGGCGCAGGTGCACCGCGCCGCGTTGCGCGACGGCACGCCGGTGGCGATCAAGGTGCAGAAGCCCGAGGTGGCCGCGCAGGTGCGGTCGGACCTGGAGGTGCTGAAGAGCTTCGCCAATGCCGCCGACAAGCTGACCGGCCTGGGCCGCCGCATCCGTTTCGCCGACTGGCTGGCCGAATTCGGCAAGGCGCTGCTGGCCGAACTGAACTACGAGGCCGAGGCGGAGAACCTGGCGCGCTTCGGCGAGCACCTCAAGCCGTTCCCGCAGCTGTGGGTGCCGCAGCCGATCTGGGACCTTAGCAGCCGCAAGGTGCTGACCATGCAGTTGGCCGAAGGCGTGCGCGTGGACCGGATCTCCGGGCTGCGCCGCACCGAGCAGCCGATGGACGACCTGGCCGCGGCGCTGGTGCGCGGCTACCTGGACCAGATGTTCGTGCACGGCGAGATCCACGCCGACCCGCATCCGGGCAACCTGCGCGTGCTGAGCGACGGGCGCCTGGCGATCTTCGACCTGGGCATGGTCGCGCACGTGCCGCCGAAGCTGCGCGAGCGCCTGCTCAAGCTGCTGTTCGCCGCGGTCGACGGCCGCGGCGAGGAAGTGGCCGAGGAGACCATCGCGCTGAGCACGCGCCTGGAGGACTTCGACGAGGACCACTACCAGCGCGAGACCGGGCAGATGATCGCGCGCTATGCCGCGCACGACGCCACCTCCGAAGGCCGCGTGGTGCTGGACCTGGTGCGCATCGCCACCGCCTACGGGCTGCGCACGCCGCCGGAACTGAGCCTGCTCGGCAAGACCCTGCTGAACCTGGAAGCGGTATGCCGCGCGCTGTCGCCCAACCTGGACACGCGCAGCGTGGTCGAGGACCAACTGCAGCACGTGATGCGCGCGCGGCTGAAGAAATCGCTGTCGGCGGCGAACCTGGCCAGCGAGGCGATGGAGATGCAGGCGCTGCTGCGCGAAGGCCCGCGCAAGCTGTCGGACATACTGTCGCTGGCCGCCGACAACCGCCTGCAGGTGCGCGTGGCCGGGCTGGAGGAATCGCGGCTGATGGAGAGCCTGCAGAAGATCGCCAACCGCGTCGCCGCCGGCATCGTCACCGCCGCGCTGATCCTGGCCTCCACGCAGATGATGCGCATCGACACCGGCGCCAAGCTGTTCGGCTACCCGGCCATCGCGATGGTGCTGTTCCTGCTCGGCGTGGTGCTCGGGCTGGGCATCGTCGCCAGCGCGGTACTGTTCGACCGCCGCACGCGGGTGCGCGAGGAACGCGGGCGGCGCTAGGGCTGCCCTCGATTCCCGGGCAGGTCGGGTTGGGCCTGACAGGCCGCCATCCGGTGCGGCGCGGCGCAGCGCCTGCCGGGCGGTCGGGTCACGCCGCGCGGTGCAGGCTGGCGGCCTGACCGGCCCAACCCGCAGGACCACTCTTGCGCGTGCGCGCGGCCGTTGCCAGCGCCACATGGAGACGCACGCGCAGCAGTGGCGCATGCCGCTCGGGGATTGATGAAACGCCTAGGGTTGCCATCGATTCCCGGGCAATTCCCGGCAGGTCGCGCCGGGCCTGACAGGCCGCCGGCGGATGCAGCGTGGCGCAGCGTCCAGCGCGCGAGCGGGTCAAGCCGCGCGGCGCCGGATGACGCCCGACAGGCCCCGACCCGCAAGGCCGCCGTTGCGCATGCAACGCTGCCGCAGATGGCCAGCGCATGGGCACGCCGTTCACATCCTCCCTGTTGCCGCATGCACGGGCAGGCGTGGCGCGATCGGCACGGGCATGGCTGACACACCCCACCGAAACGATGCCGCTAGACTGACGCCCGGCTTCTTCCCGCCGGAGCGGTTTCGACCGCGACGCTCGCTGCGGCGAGCACTCGGCGTCGTGGAAGCGCAAGCAGAACCGCGATGCGCATGCATCAAGAACGGCCAGCGAATATCAAGAACTCCGGTCATGTCGCCCTATCCAAACCTCGTCGAACCCGAGCAGATCAAGATCCACCGGTTGTTCGCCACGCCCGTCGCGCAGATCACGCATCCAGCGGCCGAGCTGCTGAACGAAGTGCTGAAGGAAGAAATCCACAGCAACAGAGCCCAGAACCCGGCCGGCGTGCGCCACAGCAACTCGGGGGGATGGCAATCCAGTGCCGACTTCAATCACTGGCATGGCGAAGGCGCCATGGCGCTGACGGCGTTCGCCAAGGATCTGGCCCACGAGCTGACGGCCGTCTACCACCCGCAGCACGGCTTGGTCGTGCCCGATTTCGAGTGGAAGATCAACGCATGGGCGAACGTCAACGAAGCCGGGGATTCGAACGCGCAACACGCCCATCCGGGGGCGTTCTGGTCGGGCGTCTACTGGGTGGACGACGGCGCCGAAGATGGCCGGATTCCCGGCGGAGAACTCCAGTTTCTCGATCCGAGAGGCGTCATGCCGTCGCTTTACAATCCAGAACTCAAGATCCGCATTGCAGGCTGCCTGAGCGCGGGATTGACCACCTCCATCGCTCCCGAGAGCGGCGCGTTGGTCATGTTCCCGTCCTGGCTCCTGCACTCGGTCACGCTGTTCACGGGTTCGCGGCCGCGCATCTCGGTCGCCTTCAACTTCAGCGTATGAGCAAGCCCGAGCTTTCCCGGCCGATCGGCGCGCCGGGACCGCATGCGTCGCACATGCCGCCTGCCGCGCTCACGGCTCCTTGCGCAGCAGCCGCACCTCCTGCGGCGATTCCAGCGCGATGCCCTCTTCGGCCAGGCGCTGCAGCAGGCTGAAGAACAGGTCGCTGCGGATGCCGTAGACCAGCCGCGGATTGCCGACGTAGGCGAAGCTGTTGAGGGTGACGTGGCCGCTGGCGATGGAATCGATGAACACCGACGGCGCCGGGTCCTCCAGCACGCCCGGGTGCGCGGCGTAGAGCTCCAGCAGCAGCGCGCGCAGCTTGACCATGTCGGTCCCCAGCGATACCGCGAACTGGATCTGCAGCCGGCCCAGCGGCCCGGCCAGGGTCATGTTGCGCAGGGTCTTGGTGATCAGTTCGGAGTTGGGCACGATCAGCGTGGAGCGGTCGCCGACCTGGATCTCGGTGGAACGCACGCTGATCTTGCGCACGTCGCCCTCCTGGTCGCCGATCTTGACCCAGTCGCCGATCTTGACCGGGCGCTCGGCCAGCAGGATCAGCCCGGACACGAAGTTCTGGATGATCGACTGCAGGCCGAAGCCGATGCCCACCGACAGCGCGCTGACCACCAGCGCGATCTGCGCCACCTCGATGCCCGACGCGGCCAGCGCGCACAGCGCGGCCAGCAGGATGCCGGCATAGCGGGCCACGGTGCTGACCGAATTGCGCGAGCCGTCGTCCAGCTCGGTCTTGGGCAGGTAGGTCTGGGTCAGCCAGCCATGGATGTACTGCATCGCCAGCAGGCCCAGGCCCAGCACCAGCGCCGCGCGCAACACGGCGCCCGGATACAGGTGGCTCTTGCCGATCGGGATGCCCTGCGACAGCACCGAGAACCAGTCGGTGATGGTCGACACGTTGGTTCCGAACGGGATCAGCAACGCGCCCACGCCGATCAGCAGCAGGCACACGCGCACCACCGCCGAGGTCAGCACGCCGGCCTGCTCCAGGCGGCTGGCGCGCACGCCGAACGCGCCGCTGGCGGCGCGGCCGATGCGGCCTTCGCTGGCGAACAGCCACAGCGCGAAATCGTCGGCGAAGGTCATCAGCAGGCGGATCGCGCCGACGATCATGGTGATCCAGATGATCTGCCGGGTGATGAACAGGCCCAGGTGCAGATAGCCCAGCAGCGACGCCAGCAACGCCACCACCACCGCCACCCGCACCAGCACCCCGACCAGCGCCAGCGCGCCGCCGTGCTGTCCCGGCGGCGGCGGCTGGGCGTTTTCCAGCGCCTGCGCCGCGGCCTCGGCGTACTGGCGCCGGCGCAGCCGCGACAGGCTGGTCAGGATCGCCAGGATCAGCACCGCATAGACCAGCGCGATGACGCCGTCGGCGGCGAGCGTGGCCGACTCGCTGGTGCGGCTGGCCTGGTTGACCACCAGCAGCATGCTGCTGAGCCAGGCCAGCGTCGCGGTGGCCCAGGTGTACTTGCGCAGGCGCCGCGCGGTGGCGTCGTCGATCGGGAACAGGCGCCACGACGGCTGGTTCGGCAGCAGCACGCTGGCGCCCAGCGAGCCCATGAACGCGGCGGCGAAACTGACCACGACGAAGCCATGCAGCACGCTCTCCAGCCGCGCCGGCACCGCGCCGATGCTGCGCAGGCTCTCGGCCAGCACCAGCGCGGCCAGGCCGGGCGTCAGCGTGCCCAGCAGCAGGAACCACAGGGCCAGCCCGGAGCGGCGCAGGCGGCTGCCGGGCGCGCGCGACATCGCGTAACGCTTGCCCAGCCAGCGCAACAGGTAGCGCAGCGGGAACAGCAGCACGAAGGCGATAGTCAGGCCAATGCCGAGCGCACCGCTGCCGTTTTCGGCGATCGCGGCGTCCAGCGCCTGCGCGCCCAGCCGGTACAGGGCGAGCAGGCGATCGCGGTCGGCGGGGAAATCGCTGGCGATCTGCCGCCACAGCGACGGCGACAATGGCGAGGCCGAGCGCAGCGACAGCTCCTGGCTGAAGTGCTCGGCCTGCACGCTTTCGATCTGCTCGCCGAGCTGCTTGGCCTCCACCGCCAGCAGCTTGCCGCGCTTGATCCCCGAATCCAGCGGCGCGCGCTGCTTGGCCAGGTCCTTGCGCTGCGCGGCGATGTCCTTGGCCTCGCCGTCCGCGGCCGGGCCGAGCTGCTGCAGCCGCGCATCGACCTGGGCCAGCTGCGGGGTCAGCGCCGCGACCGCGGCCTCGGCATCGCGTTGCGCATCGGCGACCTTGCCGAGCAGGGCGCGCAAGCCGGTCTGGTCGTTGTCGCTGTCCATGCTGCGCCGCGCATCGTCCAGCGTCTGCTCGGCGCCTTCCAGCAAGGCCTGCGGGTCGGGCGGCTGCGGCTGGTCCTGCGGCTGCGCGGTCGCCGCCGCGCTCAGGCACAGGAACAACAGCAGCAGCGAACGGCGCAGCAACGGCAGCAGCACGGCGGAACGGGAAGGCAGGCGCACGCGGGGGACCGGCGGTGAAGCGCGGACCACCGCGCGTGCGGCGCAATATACGGCGTGGCGCTTGAACAGAGCCAGCGGTGCGTGGCCGGTGCGGGCCAGTGGCGGCTGAAGCCGCTCCTACAGGGAGCTTTCTTTAGGAGCGGCTTCAGCCGCGACAGAGTCTCACCGCCCCGCCTGCGTCAGCAACACGATCTTGCCGATATGCGCGCTGGACTCCATCCGCGCATGCGCCTGCGCCGCTTCGGCCAGCGCGAAGCTGCGGTCCAGCTGCGGCTTGATCCGGCCCTGTTCGAGCAGCGGCCAGACCTGCTGCTCCAGCTCGCGCGCGATCGCCGCCTTCTCCATCACCGAACGCGCGCGCAGGGTGGAGCCGGTATGGGTCAGGCGCTTGGCCAGCAGCGGCATCAGGTCCAGGTCGCGCACCTTGCCCTGCTGGATGCCGATCTGCACGATGCGCCCGTCCAGCGCCGCCGCCTGGTAGTTGCGCGGCAGGTAGTCGCCGCCGAGCAGGTCCACGATCACGTCGGCGCCGCGGCCGCCGGTCAGGCGCAGGGTCTCGGCAACGAAGTCCTCGTCGCGGTACAGGATCGCCGCCTGCGCGCCCAGCGCCAGGCTGGCGGCGCGCTTGTCGGCCGAGCCGACGGTGCTGATCACGCGCGCGCCGAAGGCCACGCCCAGCAAGGTGGCGACGCTGCCGATGCCGGAGGTGCCGCCGTGCACCAGCAGGGTCTCGCCGGCCTGCAGGCGGCCGCGCTGGAACACGTTGGCCCACACGGTGAAGAAGGTCTCCGGCAGCGCCGCGGCCTCGGCCAGGCTCAACGGTCCCGGCACCGGCAGCGCGTTGCGCTCGTGCACCACCGCGTACTCGGCGTAGCCGCCGCCGGCGACCAGCGCGCACACCGCATCGCCGCGCCGGTAGCGCTCCACGCCCTCGCCCAGCGCCACCACCTCGCCGGCGAATTCCAGCCCCGGCAACGGCGAGGCGCCGGGCGGCGGCGGATAGCTGCCGCGGCGCTGCATCACGTCGGGGCGGTTGACCCCGGCCGCGGCCACCCGCACCAGCAGTTCGCCGCGGCCCGGATGCGGCAGCGGCAGGCGCACCGGCACCAGCACCTCCGGTTCGCCGGGGTGGCGGATCTCGATCGCGGTCATCGAATCGGGGAGCGCAGCGGCGGAGGTCGGGGACATGGCGGGAACCTGGGCGAAAGCGCGGCGCCACGCGGGCGCAAAGCGCGGGGGAGGAAGCGCCGATCATCGGCGTTCGCCGCGTTGCGATCCGTGATGGTGCGCGCAACGTGTCCTGCAAGCCCCGGCGCAATCGCCTCGGGAACAAGGAGACGCCTGGAACCATGTGGGAGCGACTTCAGTCGCGACGGGCGTCACCGGTAAGGCCCGTCGCGACTGAAGTCGCTCCCACAGAGGATTTGGAGGGCGTCGGGAAGCGTACTAATCGTCCGCCACAGCGGCCTGCACCGGCCACGCGCTCAACGCCGGCACCTCGGCCTGCACCTGCTGCGGGTCCAGCCGCGCCTGCAGTGCCGGCAACGCGACCGCCAGCGGGCAGCGCAGGCGGCCGCCGCAGCCCGGCAGCGGCCAGCGCCGCTCGCGCAGCCCGGTGCCGTCGAAGCGATTGTCGCGCAGCGCCTGCAGGGTCGGCACCACGCTGCGCAGCTGCAGATAGTCGTGGCCGCGCTGTCGCACCAGTTCCAGCAGCAGCGCGCCGCCGGGCGGATAGGCATCGGGCTGGCCGGGGACCGCGCCGGGCACGTCGAGCAGGCCGGCCAGGTGCGCCAGGTTGGTGTCGTGGCCGAGCAGCAGCAACGCGCGGGTCTGCGCCGGCGCCAGCGGCGCCACGGCCGGGGTCTGCCCGGCCGCGGCCTGCAGCGTGGCCAGCAGGTGCGCGAGCAGGTTGGAGCCGCCGGCACGCGCCGCCGGCAAGGCGCGCTTGCCGTGGTCGAAGGAGGCGTTGTGCAGGCCGATCAGGCGCTGCAGGGCGGCCGCGTCGGCGCGGCCCCACGCCACCTGCGCCAGCGGCAGGCCCTGCGCGTATTCCAGCATCAGGTTCTCGGCCAGGCTGCCGGCGGTCTTCAGCAGCTTGGCCGCCTGCGCGGGATCGTCCAGCCGTTGCGGATCGTCCAGCCGCGGCGTGTCCTGGCCCGCCTGCGCCTGGGCGGCGCAGGCACCGCCCGAACAGCCGGACAGCACCTGCTGCAGCTCGCCAAGCCGCGCACGCGTGGCCGCATCCGGATGCAGCGGCGCGGCCACCGCGTCCTCGTCCTTGTCGTCGCCCTTGTCCTTGCCGGCGGCGTAGTGGAACAGCGGATTGTTCTGCTCGCTCGGCAGTGCCAGGTACCGGGCCTGGCAACCCGGCTGCAGGCCTGCGCCGAACGCCGCGGCGCTGGCATGGTTGCGCGGCGTGCTGTCGGCGATCAGCACCACCTGCGCCGCGGCGCAGTCCGGTGCCAGCACGCCCTCGCCCAGCCAGCGCTGCCGATAGCGCGCGCCCAGCGCCTGCATGCCCGCCGCACCGTGCGCGGTGAGCATGCCCGGCGCCACCGGCCATTGCGGCCATGGCTGCGCTGCGTACCTGGCCAGCGCTTGCGGATCCTGGGTCGGCGCGCGCACGCCGTGACGCATCACCACGATCGCCAGGCGCACGTCGGCCGCTGCGTGCGCATGGGTGGCAGCGGAAGTGTCAGCTGGCGATCGCGCCGCCGCGGCCGGCACTGCGGCCGCGGCCAGCATCAGCAGCGCGGCCGCGCGCTGCAGGCGCCGCCGCGCGCGCGGGGCGGCGATGCCGCGCGTTTCGATGGAGACATGCATGGCGCCGGCCTCAGAACTTCAGCGACAGGTCGAGGAACACGCCGCGTCCGGCCAGGCCGAAGTACAGCGGCTGGTTGTCGGAGGAGCGGGTGCCGGCGTAGCCGATCAGGGCATGCCGATCGAGCAGGTTGTTGACGTCCATGCTGATCGAGTAGCCCTTCAGCCCGTACGGCCCATGCGTGCTGCGATAGCCCAGCGCCGCGTCCAGGCTGGCGTAGCCGCCCAGGCGCTGGTCGTTGCCGAACACGGTGGCGCCGCTGGCGTCGGTGCTGTTGTCCACGCCGTACTGCGCGCCGACCACTTTCTCCATCAGCGAGCCGAAGTAGCCGGTACCGCTGTTGTAGAGCAGGCCCAATGCCCCTGTCACGTGCGGGGTGCCGGCGACCTGGGTGCTGCTGTGCTTGTAGGTGGCCTCGTTGTAGCTGGCGTTGGCGTACAGGCTCAGCGTCGGGGTCAGCGCGTAGGTGGCTTCGGCCTCGGCGCCGCGGTACGCCGCGCCGCCGCCGTTGACGTAGGCGCTCTCGGTGCCGCTGTCGGTGGCGACCAGGGTCTGGCTGATGTAGTTGCTGAAGTCGATGTAGTAGACGTCGGCGCCGAAGGTCAGGCCGCGCGCGGCGTAGCTGGTGCCGAGCTGGTAGTTGCTGGTCAGCTCCGGCTGCAGGCCGCGGCTGCCGTTGAGTTCGATCACGTCGATCGGCGGCGCCAGGAAGCCGCGCGCGGCCTGCACGTAGCCGCTCCAGTGCTCGTTGAAGGCGTCGTGCAGGCTCAGCGACGGCAGCGTCGCGTCGTAGCTGGCATGGGTGTAGGACGGTGCCGGCGGCGTGCTCTTGTTGAGCTGCGCGTCGAGCTCGCGCTGCACCCGCGAATAGCGCACGCCGGGGCTGAGGGTCAGCGTGTCGCTCAGCTTCCAGTCGTACTGCACGTAGGGCTGCAGCGTGTCGGTGCGGTCGTGCAGCTGGTAGTTGTACAGGTACCCGTACTTGGTGCCGCTGGCCGCGCCGGTGCTCATGTCCACCGGCAACTGCTCGCGTTCGTCCAGGTTGCGCTCCACCCACACGCCGGTCTGCAGCTGCCCCGGGCCCAGCTCGCGCGCCAGCCGCAGCACGTCGCCGAAGGCGCGGAAATCGTTGTCCGACAGTTTGCCGGGCACGTCCGTGGCCGACTTGGACAGCTTCTTGCCGGTGCTGGAGTAGAAGGTCACGCCGTTGTCGGCGGCGCTCTCGCTGGTGGGGATGCTGCTCTTGGCGGCGGTGTGGTCGAAGCTGTTGTAGTAGACCTTGTTGTCCAGGTCCCAGTCGCCCAGGCGCGTGCTCAGGCCCAGGTAGCTGAAGCTGGAGTAGTACGCGGCGCTGTTGTAGCCGGTGTAGTTCTGCAGGGTCGGATCGTTGCCCAGGCCGTAGCGCCAGCCATGCTGTTCGATCTGCGCGCGGGTGGCGCCCTGCACGGTGTTCTGGTGCTCCTGGTTGTAGCTGCTGACGAAGCTCAGCGTGGTCGCCTCGCCCAGCTCGGTGACGGTCTTGACGAAGGCGTGCTCGCGGCGGTCGTCGGTGCCCTTCAGGTAGGTGTCGCTGGCTTCCTTGGACAGGTCGGCGAACACGCGCGTGTTGCCGATGTGTTCGTCGGCGCTGACGCCGGTGGACCAGGTGTCCCAGCTGCCGCCGGTGGCGTACGCGGTGACGCCGTCCACCGTGCTGGGATTGCGCGTGCGCAGCGCCAGGGTGCCGCCGAAGGTGGCGTTGCCGATGGTGGCGCCGCCGCCGGGGCCGCGGTCGATCTCGGCCTGGCCGAGCACGTGGTTGTTGAAGTACGCCGACGTGGTGTGGTGCAGGTCGCTGGCGTCGCCGAACGGGATGCCGTCGAAGGTGATGTTGAACTGGCCGTCCTGGAAGCCGCGGATGCTGATGCCTTCGTTCTTGCCCAGGCCGGGGCCTTCCGGCGAGGTGGTGACCACGCTCGGCGCGTACTTGATGATGTCGTCGTAGTTCGCGTTCAGGCGCAGACCGTCGCGAATGAAGCGTTCGTCGATCACCGAGGTCGGCTGGCTCGCTTCCAGCGGCGCGGCGCTGGGCGCCAGCGTGTCGACGCTGTTGGCGGTGACGTTGATCGGCGCCAGTTCGCGCGGGCCGTCGTCGCGGTCTCCCGTATCGGCGGGCGTGGCGGCAGCGTGCGGCGCACGCGGGGCGGCAGCGCTGCGCGGGGCGGCGGCGCTGCGCACGATGCTGACCGTGCTTGGGGTCGGCATGCGGTAGTCCAGGCCGGTGCCGGCCAGCAGTTTCTGCAGCTGCTGCGCCGGCGCCAATCCGGCCGGTGCGCCGTTGCTGCGTTGCCCGGCCGCCAGCGCCGGGTCGTACATCAGTTGCAGGCCGCTGTTGCGTGCGAACAGCTCCAGCGCCTGGTCCAGCGGCATCGGCGCGATCGCCGGCGCGGACGCGGCGACGGGGGCCGACCATGCCGGCAGCGAAGAGGTGCTGCCGAGCAGCAGGGCGATGGAGACGACGAGCGTGTTGCGCATGGGACGTGGCTACCGGAGGGGAGAGGAAGGCGGCCATGCGCACGCAGCGCGACGACCATGCCTACCTAGGAGTGGCGCACAGCGCCGCGCGGCTACCGGTATTTGCGTGAATCTTTTCTTACATCGGCGCCGGCGCGCTGCGGATCGTCACCGCCTGCGCGTCGCGGTGCACCTGCACGTTCGGCAGGCTGCCCAGGTAGGCGACGAAGGCCTCCGGATCGCGCAGGTGGAACACGCCGCTGATGCGGCGCGCGGCCAGCGCCGGGTCGGCGATGCGCAGCGGCTGCGTGGTGTAGGCGTTGAACAGCCGCGCCACCTCGCCCACGCTGCGGTCGTGCACGCCGACCTGCGCCGGCAGCCAAGCGGTGGCGCCGGCGATGTCGGCATGCGCGTCCAGCCCCAGCAATTGGCCTTGCGTATCCAGCCGCGCCTGCTGGCCGCCGCCCAGGTCCGCCAGCTGCGCGCCTTCGGCCGGCAACGCGCTGCGCCGCCACCACGGATGCGCACCGCGCAGCACGTGCACGCGGCCCTGCAGCACGGTGACGCGGGTGCCGCCGGCGTGTCGGTCGACGCCGAACACGGTGCCGATGTCGCGCAGCACCAGGGTGCCGACGCTGACCCGCAGCGGCCGCGCCGGATCGTGGCCGAGATCGAACAGCGCCTTGCCACGCAGCAGGGCGATGTCGCGCCGCTGCGTGCCGTAGCGCACTGCGATCGCGCTGCCGCGGTCCAGGCGCACCACGCTGCCGTCGGCCAGCGCGACCTCGCGCCCGGCATCGGCGCCGGCGGCGTAGACCGTCGCCGGCACCGTCGCCGGCGTCGCCAGTTGCGTGGCCACGCCCACCGCCGCCAGCGCGAGCGCGGCGGCCAGGCCCAGCGCCCAGCGCCGGTGGCGATGGCGCGCGGCCGGCGCCACGCGCCATCGCGGCGCGGCGCTGCGGCCGAGTTCGGGCCGCAGCGGCACCACCACCGCGCCGCTGTGGCGCGCATGCGTGCACAGCTGTTCGCTGCTGGCCTGCTGCGACTGCGCCGCGGCCTGCAGGTCCTGGTGCAGATGGGCGATGCCCAGGTATTCGGCCACGTGCGCCGGCGATTGCCGCAGCCAGGCCAGGAACTCGGCCTGCTGCACCGGCGGCAACGGCGCCTCGCGCTGCGCCAGGTACCAGGCCGCGGCGGCCGCGGCGATCGGCGACTCACGCATAGCGCGCCATGCCCTGCCGGCATGCCGCCAGGCCCTTGATGATGTACTTCTTGACCATGTGGCTGGAGATCTGCAGCTGCTCGGCGATGTCCTGGTAGCCGAGTTCGTCGCGGTAGCGCAGCACCATCGCCGCGCGGCATTTCGGCGGCAACCGCGCCATCAGTTCGGCCAGGCGCCGCCGGCGCTGCTCGCGGTGCATCTGCGCATCGGCCTCGCACGGTACCGCCAGCCGCTCCAGCACCTCGTCCAGGCAGGTGTCGCGCTGGCTGCTACGCTGGTTGAGCAGCGCGTGCTCGCGCATCAGGTTGGCGGCGATGGTGAACAGGTAGGCCTCCGGATTGGCGATCTCCGGGGCGTGCGCCTCGCTGCGCTGCAGGCGCAGCCACACTTCCTGCACCAGGTCCTCGGCATCCCACGCCGCGGCGCGGCGGCGCAGGAAATAGCGGCTGAGCGACGGCCGCCATTGCAGGAACAGCCGCGACAGCACCGGCAAGGGTTCGGGACGCACCACGCGCTCGCAGGATCGGAAAGGCCTGCGATGCTGGTCGCGGCAGATGACAGTCCGATGACGCGCGGGCCGCGCGGGCACATGCGGCACGCTGCGCCCCAGCCGGCATTCAGTTGCGCGCCAGGGTCGGCTTGCCCACGCGCCCCGCGGACATGGCACGGCCGGGACATGCGCCTGCAGTGATACGCCTGCACCACCAGTGACGTCGCGCCCGATGCTCCATCGCGGACGCGCGGTTGCGGCCTGGCAACTGGCCTGCGCCGGCCAGCTGCCGCACGCCGAGGCGCAGCGGCGAAGACAGCGAACCACCCTGCACGTCGACCGCCCACCCAGCGCCGAGCCGGCGCTGCCAAGCCGGACGATCGCCGCTGCCGCCGCCTATCTCCTCGTCCTTAATTGCCGGCGACAACGCGGCGGCCTTCGGCGGCGTTCCGCACGCGGGACAGGATGTCTTCCGGGCCAGCCTTCCGTTCCATCGACCCTGCCCCATATTCCAAGCATTGCCGCTCCTCTCAGCCGGCGTTCGCACGAAGGACAGCTCCATGACCGACCCCATCGTCCAGATCAAGCCCCTCGGCTTTCCATGGGAAACGATCGACCCGTTCCTGTTCTGCGTCTATCACGACGACGCCTACCCCGCCGGCAATGGCGCGATGGGCCCGGCGGCGTCGCTGGCGGGCCGCGCCATCGGGCAGGACTTCAGCCGCAAGGACGGCTGGAGCATGTATCACGGCCAGGACGTTCCCGGCTTTCCCGGCCACCCGCACCGCGGCTTCGAGACCGTGACCATCGTGCGCCAGGGCCTGATCGACCATGCCGACTCGCTCGGCGCGGCGGCGCGCTTCGGCGCCGGCGACGTGCAGTGGGTGACCGCCGGCGCGGGCATCGTCCATTCGGAGATGTTCCCGCTGCTCGACAGCGCGGCGCCCAACCCGCTGGAACTGTTCCAGATCTGGCTCAACCTGCCGGCGCGCAGCAAGCTGGCGGCGCCGCACTTCACCATGTTCTGGGCGGAAGACCTGCCGCGCTTCACCGCCACCGACGACGCGGGCCGCACCACCGACGTGGCCTGCGTGGCCGGCCGCGTCGGCACCGTGGATGCCGCACCCGGCACCGCCGGCGGCCCGCTCGCGCCGCCGCCGGATTCGTGGGCCGCACAGGACGACGCCGACGTGGCCATCTGGACGATCCGCATGGCGCCCGGCGCACGCTGGACGCTGCCCGCCGCGCAAGGCCGCGGCACGCGCCGCAGCCTGTACTTCTTCAAGGGCGCAGCGGTGAGCGTGGGTGGACGCAATGTCGCCAGCCACGCTGCCATCGAGTTGCGCGCCGACCAGGCCGTCGAGCTGGTCAACGGCGATGCGGAGGTGAGCGAGTTCCTGGTGCTGCAGGGCCGGCCGATCGCCGAACCGGTGGCCCAACATGGCCCGTTCGTGATGAACACGCAGGCCGAGATCGCTCAGGCCATGGCCGACTACCGCCGCACCCAGTTCGGCGGCTGGCCATGGAACGACGAGGCGCCGGTGCACGGCAGCGACCCGAACCGCTTCGCGCGACACCCGGATGGGCGCGAGGAGCGTCCGGCGCCGCAACAGCCGCGCGTCTTCTGATCAGCGAGTCGCTTTCGCGCCTTACCCTCACCCCCAACCCCTCTCCCGGTGGGAGAGGGGCTCGGCTGCTCCCTTCTCCCATCGGGACCATGGCCCCCTTTTCAGGAGAAGGTGGCCCGAAGGGCCGGATGAGGGTACGGGCGCAGCTCGTGCTCCCAACTCCACGAGACGCTTCGCGCCGGACCCTCACCCCAACCCCTCTCCCGGGGGGGAGAGGGGCTACGGGACAAGATCCACTCAGTAGCGTGCCGACGCCAGCGCCTGCGCGCGCTCCAGTTGCTCGGCGATGCGGCTGCGCGCCTGCTGCAATTCCTGCTTGGTCGCGTCCTGCTGCGCGGCCGGCACCAGCTCGGCGTCGATCACCGCCAGCGCATCGGAATAGCTGCGCACCATCGTCGCCATGTAGGCGTTCATGTACGCCGAATCGTCCTTCTCCTGGTCCAGCGCCTGCAGCTGCGCCTTGCCCTTGGCCGCCTGCGCGGCGATCTTCTCCGCATCGCCGGGACCGCCCTTGCCGGCGTCCGCGGCCGCGGCGCCCTGGTGCGCGGCGACCACTTCGCGGGCGAAGTCGGCGACGCTGCCGCTGACATTGCGCGACAGCGCCTGCTGCGACAGCGCCACCGCATTGCCTTCCAGCACCTGCAGCATCGCCTTGGCCGAGGCGTCGCCAGCGATCGGGGCGCGGCCGCTTTCGCCGCCGACCGGGGCCGCGGTCGGCGCGGGCGAGGTCGCCGGCGCGGTGCGCGAGGTCTGGTCGCCCGGCTTGCCGCAGCCGCTCAGCGCTACGGCGGCCAGCGCCGCGAGGATCGAAAGCCGGGTCGTGGTGAGCCTCGGGGTCATGGGGTGCTCCTGGTTGGTCAGCCGCCACCTTGCCCAGGCCGCGTGCAAACCCGCGTGAATCGACCACGCTTCCGCCTCCTTGGCGCGCCGCCGCCCCGGCGCAGCGGCGGCCGGCGCGCACGCCAGGCCTGCCGCGCCGGCACCGTCAATAGAAACCGGAAAGGTTCAGGAACCAGCCGCGCTGGTCGTACTCCAGCGCGGTCAGGTCGTCGCTGAAGGTGGTGAAGTTGTAGCCCACGCCGACCCGGAAGTTGTCCGACACCTGCCGATCCAGCCCGACCAGCCAGCCGCGCCGATCGCCGCCGTCCTGCACGCCGAGCCAGCGGTATTCGGCCAGCCCGTCCCACTGCGCGATCAGCCGGTAGCGCAGCTGCACCGCAGCGAAGTCGACCCGGCTGTCGAGCCAGCTGCCGCTGCCGCGGCCGGCGCGGTACTCGCCCCAGCGCCCGGCCAGCTTGCCGCCCAGTTCCCAGCGGTCGTTCAACTGCACGATGCCCTCGAAGGACAGCACCTGCGAGCGCTGGTCGTAGCGGTTGCCGCCGTCTTGGCCCAGCGAGGCGACGTCGTAGAGGTAGGTGTACTTGCCGAACGCGGCCCAACGGGAGGTGTCGTGCGGGCGCCAGGCGAAGCCCAGGTTGGCCTCGGCCAGCTTGGCGCCGGCCAGCGGGTTGAGGTCGTCGCGGGTGTCGGCGTAGTTGGCGCGCGCGGCGATGCGCCAGTCCTCGTTGAGCTTGAACAGCAGACGGTGCGTGGTGACCCATTGTTCGCGCTGTTCGGCGCCGCGGTCGCGGCGGTACTCCAGCTTGCTGGCCCACTGCATGCGCGGATCGGTGCGGCCGCCGTTGACGCTGTAGGCCTGGCGGTCCACGCGGCCGCTGGCGGCGTCCAGTGCGCCGTCCATCACCGTGAAGCCCAGGTTCCAGCCCGGTGCCGGGGTGAAGTCCAGGCCGAAGGTATGCGCCAGGCCGGCGCTCTCGCTGCTGCGGTCCTTGAGGTATTGGCTTTCGTTGTAGACGTTGACCTGGTTGCTCACGCGCCAGCGCTGGCCCAGGGTCCAGCCGCTTTGCAGGCTGCTGTCCAGCAGCGGGTCGCGTTCGGTGCTGTCGGTGCTGTAGCTGTAGGCGCCGTACACGGTGTGGTCCGGGCTCAGCCGGTATTCGGCGTCGAGCTTTCCGCCCTGGCCGCGGCTGCCGCTGCTGGCCTCGGCGCCGACGCTGGAACGGTCGCCGAACAGATAGCGCGCGCCCAAGGTGAGCAGGTTGTTGCGATCGTAGCGGCCGCTGTCGTCGTCCACCGTGTACTGGCCGGTGGCGTACAGCTCCAGCGTGTCGTTCACGCGCTGGCGGTAGCTCAGCGCCGCCAGCAGCGCGTCGGCATCGCCACTTTGCAGGCGCTCCTGCACGCTGCGCAGTTCCGCGCCCAGCTGCGCATCCTGGCCCAGCCGCCAGTCGCCGGTGAGCTGGGCCTGCTGCAGCGATTGCGCATCGCGCTGCACGCGGCTGTAGCGGCCGTACAGGCTGAAGGCGTCGCTGAAATAGCCGAGGAATTCGCCGCCGTATTCCTCCACCTCCGCCCCGGTATCGAAGCGCGACACCGAGAAGCCGGCATCGACCCGGCGGTGCCAGGCACCCAGCGTCCATTCCTGTTCGGTCCAGCCCAGTTCCTTCAGGTTGGCGCGCGCCTCCAGCGCATGCGCGCGGCCCGCGCGCGCCTGCCCCAGCGGATTGCGCTGGACGAAGCTCAAGCCGCCGTTGTCCGAATAGAAGATCGGCGCCACCGTGGCTGCGCTGCGGCTGGTTTCCAGTTTCAGGTAGGTGCCGCGCCCGGCCTGCAGGGTCAGGTCGGCGCCCTTGAGCGTGTAGTCCTCGCCGCTGCGGTTCTCCTGGATGTAGGTGGCGCCGACGGCGAGGTGCTCGCTCAGCCAGTGCCGGCCGCGCACGCCACCGCTGGTGTCGTCGGCGTCGAAGCCGGTGGGAACGTACTCGTAATCGGCGAGCAGCCGCTGTTCGTAGCCGTCCAGCGGGGTATCGCGGGTCAGCGTGCGCACGTTCTCGCGGGTCACCTGCGCCAGCGGCCGGGTCAGCAGCAGCCGGCCCTGCATCTCGTCGATCTCGTAGTCCACGCCGCGCTGCAGGGTCACGCGCGCCTCGGCGCGGCCGCTGCTGCGGTCGCGCACTTCCAGCACCACCTGCTCGGAACCGGGCAGCACGTCGGTATGGCGCAGGTAGTACAGGCTGCCGCCGGTACCGAGGAATTCGCTGTGTCCCGGCGCGCTCTGCGCCTGCGAGGCGAACACCTTCAGCCGCGTGCGCGGTTCGCCCAGCGCGGTCGCGTTGCGCGCGCGCCAGTCCAGCGCGGCGCCGTACAGCGAACGGTTGTACTGGGCGTACTCGGTGCCGGTGATGCCGGTGGCGAAATTGCCCCACAGCGCCTGGCTCTGGTCCCAGTCCACGCGCAGGTACAGCTTGCCCTGGGTATCGACGTCGCGGTAGGTGGTGGAGTCGTCGCCGTACACCGGGTAGTACAGGTCCGGATCCAGGCGCCGGAACACGTCCTGCGGATCGGCATCGGTGAAGCCGTCGAACAGGTGCCCGATCTGGTTCTCGCGGGTATCGGCATGCGCGGTGAGCAGGTATTTGCCGCGCAGCTTGCCTTTCAGGTAGAACGCCAGCCGGCCCTCGCTGAGGAAGTCGTGCTGGTCGCGCGTGGCGTCGAGCAGCGGCTGGGTATTGCCGCTGCTGCGGTTCTGCGACAGGGTCAGGTCGGCCAGCGCGACCAGATAGGCATAGCGGCCGGTCACGTTGACGTCGATGCTGCTGCGCAGCGGCGGCGCGTCCTGGCGCGCGGCCTCGATGCGGTACTGATGGCTGCCCACCGGCTCGAGGAATTCGGCGACGAACTTGCCCTCCTGGTCCACCGGGAATATCTGCCCGTTGATGGTCAGGCGCGTGCCGGCGGCGATGTCGCGGCCGTGCACGCGCACGCGCGAGCCGTACAGCGGGATGTTCTGCAGGCGCAGCGCGTTCTGGCCGTAGATGGCGTTGCTGATCTCCAGCGACTGCGCGGACTCGGCATCCAGCGCCTGGCCGAGCGTGCGTTGCACCTGGGTGCGCAGCTGCTGCGCGCCGCGTTCGAAATCGGCTTGCGACACCAGTTGCATGCGCTGGATCACGGTCTCGTCGAAACTGCCGTCGTGGCCGTAGGCGCGCGCCACGTACAGCAGTTCGTCGCCTTCGCGCAGGTGCAGCGACGCCGGCAACGCGCCGTCCCATTGCGCCTCGCCGACGCTGGCCGCCGGCAGCGCCAGCGTCGCCAATGGCGTGACCAGATCGGTATCGCTGCCGCGGTACAGGCTCACCTGCACCCGCTCGATGAACGAGGCGTAGTTGCTGTAGCTATGGAAACGCACCGGGCGCGCGATGCGGCCGTTCTCGAACGGCACCATGCTGCTGGCCTGCACGTTCAACACCGGCTCGGTCATCGCCGGGTCTTCGGTGGCCCAGATCATGCCGCCGCCGGGCAGGTCGATGGCCAACTGGCCGGGCGCGAGCGCGCGATCGCTGGCGGGAGCGGAAGCGGCCACGGGGCGCGGCGTGCTCGCCGGCGCCGGCATCGCCGCCGGTGCCGACGGCGCCACCGTATCGGTGCGCAGCGGCGCGCGTGCGCTGCCGGGCTCGCGCACGCGGAACAACAGCGCGTCGCCGGCACGGCAACCATCGATGTCGCATTCGACCGACGCCTCGCCTTCGCGCTCCTCGCCGCTGCGTTCCTCGGCGCTGCGCAGTTCGGCCGTTTCCGCCGCCATGGCCGGCATCGCGCCCAGCGCCGCCGCCATCCACGCCCCGAGAAGACGCGTGCAAACCCCTGTCTTGACCATGTCCATCGCTGTTCTCCTCAGGGGCGGCCGGCATCGGCCGGGGCGTCGGAAGGCGGCGCTGCCTGTACCCGCAATCGGGGTCGGACCTGCGCCTGCAGCCATTGCGCGAGCGCGGCGTCCAGCGCCTGCGCGCGGCGGCGGCCCAATGCGGCGTCCTGCGCGCCGCGGCCGGTGGCGATCTCCACCACGCCACCGCCGCGCCGGTTGATCGCCTGCGCGATCGGCTCCAGCAGCGGCCGGTACTGCGGCCGCAACGATGTGCCGCCCGGTTCGAACAACGCCTCGCCCAGCCCGATCGCATCGCTCACCGTCAGCAGCGGCGGCGCGCTGCCGGCATCGCGCAGTTCCACCCGGGTCTGTGCCGCCACGTCCGCCGGCAGCTGCGCCGCCAGCGCGGCATGCACGGTTTGCGCACGCTGCAACCCGAGCGCTTCGCCAGTGCCATGCAAGGGCAGCTGCAGATGGCCGCCACCGGCCTCGCGCAGCAGCTGCGCGATGCGTTCGAGCGTGCCGGCGTAGCCCTGCCGCAGCTGCGCATTGCCCGGTTCGAACAGCGCCTGGCCCAGTTCCACCTCGGGATACGCCGCATTGGGTTGGCGCTGGCCGCGCTCGCCGCCGCGATCCAGGCTTGCGCCCGGCGGGCCTGCGTCCGGCAGGCGCACGCCGAAGTCGAAGCGCACCGGCAAGCCTGGCGTGATGCGCCGCACGCGCGGATTCTCGCTGGTGAAGACGGTGCCTGGCGGCAGCGTGGCCGCGTCCACCTTGAGGATGAAGTTGCTGCCGCGCCCCGCCGCCGGCGCGATGCCGACCAGGTGGAAGCGGCCGTAGGCATCGGTCTCCATCAGCAAGCCTTCGGCCGAGCCGATGCGCACGCCGGGCACGCCGAGTTCGCCGGCATCCTGCACCCCGTTGCCGTTGCGGTCGTCGAAGACGCTGCCGACGATCAGGCTCTCGTCCAGCATCGGGTCGCCCACCACCTCCACATCGGCGCTGGCCAGATTGCTGATCTGGCTGCCGTCGGCACTCTGCATCAGCGCGCGATTGGTGTGGATGCCGGGGCCGACGCCGGCGCCCACGCGCATCACATAGGCGAAAGTCGCGCGCTGGCCGCTGGCGATATCCACCGCCGCCACGCGCAGCGGCGAGGTGCCGGTCAACGCACCGGCGCCGTCCGCATCGCCGACCTGCAACTGGCCATGCACGTAACTGAAGCCGGGCGGCGGCGTATCCAGCAGGGCGACGCCCACCGCATCCACCGCGCCCACGTTCTCCACGGTCAGCGTGTAGCGCACCAGGTCGCCGATGCGCACGCTGCGCTGCGCGGCCTGCTTGCTCACCCGCAACACCACCGGGTCGGCGGCCACGGCGACCGTCACCTGCGCCACCGCGCACATCCGCTCGGGGATGGACATATCGCAGACCCGGTAGCTGAAGCGGTCCTCGCCGACGAAGTCGGCCACCGGCGTGTAGACGCATGCCGCCTGCGCGCAGCGGGCCTCGCCATTGCCCGGTGCGACCGCCACGCTCAGCGATGCCGGGTCGATCGGCGCGCCAGTGGTGCTGTCGTTGGCCAGCACGGCGATGCTCACCGGTTGCGGATGCACCGTGCTGGCGCGGTCGTCCACCACCGCGATGTCGTTTGCGGCCACCGTCACCACCACCGCCGCGGTGGCGCAGTCGAGCGGCCTGCTCGACGAGCAGACGGTGTAGCTGAAGGTATCCACGCCGCTGAAGTGCAGCGCCGGGGTATAGGCCAGGCTGCCATCGCCCTGCATCTGTACGGTGCCGGCCTGCGGCGTGGTGACGCTGCTCAGCGATACCATCGTGGTATCGGCAGGGACGCCTTCGTGGGAATCGTTGGTCAGCACCCACACCAGCACCGTGGTGTTCTGCGCGGCCCAGGCCGTGTCTTCCTGCGCCTGCACGATGCCCGACACCACCGCGACCGTGGCCGTGGCGTTGTCGCAGCGGGCCGGATTGCTCGCAGCGCAGATCCGATAGGCCAGCGTGTAGCTGCCGGCCGCGGTATTGGCGGCCACGTCCAGGCTGCCGTCGGCGTTGATCGTCAGCGGGCCGGCGGCGACCGGTGCCAGCACGATGTCGGCTGCCGCCACCGGCGCGCCGTTGAAGGTGTCGTTGGCCAGCACGTTGATCACCGCGGTGGCGCCGGCGGTGCCGTTCACCGGACCGGCGCTGTCGTCCACCGCATCCAGCACGGCGCCGCTGCCCACGGTGATGGTGACCGTGGCACCGTCGCAGTTGCCCGGGTTGGCGATTTCGCACAGCTGGTAACTGGCGGTGTAGCTGCCTGGTGCGGTATTGGCCGCCACGTCCACCGTGCCGTCGGGGTTGATCGTCAGCGGGCCGTTGTTGTTCGGGATCAGCGTGACCTGCGACGGCGTCACCGGTACGCCGTTGAGCGTGTCGTTGGCCAGCACGTTCATCACCGCGGTGCCGCCGCTGGCGCCGTCGACCGGGCCGGCGCTGTCGTCCACCGCATCCAGCGGGCCACCGGTGCCGACGGTGATGGTGACCGTAGCGCCGTCGCAGTTGCTGGGATTGGCGATTTCGCACAGCTGGTAGCTGACGGTGTAGCTGCCGGGTGCGGTATTGGCCGCCACGTCCACCGTGCCGTCGGGGTTGATCGTCAGCGGACCGTTGTTGTTCGGGATCAGCGTCACCTGCGATGGCGTCACCGGCGTGCCGTTGAGCGTGTCGTTGGTCAGCACATTTGTGACCGCGGTGCCACCGGCAGTGCCGTCGACCGGACCGGCGCTGTCGTCGTTGGCCTGCAGGCTGCCATTGCCCACGGTGATGGTGATGGTGACTGTCGCGCTATCGCAGTTGCCCGGATTGGTGACTTCGCACAGCTGGTAGCTGGCGCTGTAGCTGCCGGCCGCGGTATTGGCCGCCACGTCCACGCTGCCGTCAGGATTGATCGTCAATGGGCCGTTGTTGCTCGGCGTCAGCGTCACCTGCGCAGGGTTCACCGCCACGCCGTTGAGCGTGTCGTTGGCCAGCACGTTGATGACCGCGATGCCGCCGGCAGTGCCGTCGACCGGACCGGCGCTGTCGTCGTTGGCCTGCAGGCCGCCGCTGCCCACCGTGATGGTGACCGTGGCGCCGTCGCAGTTGCTGGGATTGGCGACTTCGCACAGCTGGTAGCTGGCGGTATAGCTGCCGGGCGCGGTGTTTGCCGCCACGTCCACGCTGCCGTCGGGGTTGATCGTCAGCGGGCCGTTGTTGTTCGGGGTCAGCGTCACCTGCGATGGCGTCACCGGCGTGCCGTTGAGCGTGTCGTTGGTCAGCACATTGGTGACCGCGGTGCCACCGGCAACGCCGTCGACCGGACCGGCGCTGTCGTCGTTGGCCTGCAGGCCACCGGTGCCGACGGTGATGGTGACCGTGGCGCTGTCGCAGTTGCCCGGATTGGCGACTTCGCACAGCTGGTAGCTGGCGGTGTAGCTGCCGGGCGCGGTGTTCGCCGCCACGTCCACGCTGCCGTCGGGGTTGATCGTCAGCGGGCCGCTGTTGTTCGGGGTCAGCGTCACCTGCGATGGCGTCACCGGCGTGCCGTTGAGCGTGTCGTTGGTCAGCACATTGGTGACCGCGGTGCCACCGGCAACGCCGTCGACCGGACCGGCGCTGTCGTCGTTGGCCTGCAGGCCACCGATGCCGACGGTGATGGTGACCGTGGCGCCGTCGCAGTTGCTGGGATTGGCGACTTCGCACAGCTGGTAGCTGGCGGTATAGCTGCCGGGCGCGGTGTTCGCCGCCACGTCCACGCTGCCGTCGGGGTTGATCGTGAGCGGGCCGCTGTTGTTCGGGACCAGCGTGACCTGCGACGGCGTCACCGATACGCCGTTGAGCGTGTCGTTGGCCAGCACGTTGGTGACCGCGGTGCCGCCGCTGGCGCCGTCGACTGGGCCGGCACTGTCGTCGTTGGCCAGCAGGGTGCCGGTGCCGACGGTCACGGTCACCGTGGCGCTGTCGCAGTTGCCCGGGTTGAGCACCTCGCACAGCTGGTAACTGGCGCTGTAGCTGCCGGCCGCGGTGTTGGCGGCGACGTCCACGCTGCCATCCGGATTGATGGTCAGCGGGCCGCTGTTGCTCGGGGTCAGCGTCACCTGCGCAGGCGTCACCGGCACGCCGTCGAGGGTGTCGTTGGCCAGCACGTTGGCGACCGCGGTGCCGCCGCTGCTGCCGTTGACCGGACCGGCGCTGTCGTCGTTGGCCAGCAGGGTGCCGTTGCCGACGGTCACCGTGACCGTGGCGCTGTCGCAATTGCTCGGGTTGAGCACTTCGCACAACTGGTAGCTGGCGCTGTAGCTGCCGGCCGCGGTGTTCGCCGCCACGTCCACGCTGCCGTCGGGATTGATCGTCAACGGGCCGCTGTTGCTTGGGGTCAGCGTCACCTGCGCAGGCGTCACCGGCACGCCGTCGAGGGTGTCGTTGGCCAGCACGTTGGCGACCGCGGTGCCGCCGCTGCTGCCGTTGACCGGACCGGCGCTGTCGTCCAGCGCCTGCATCGCGGCGGTCGCGACCGTGATGGTGACGGTCGCGCTGTCGCAGTTGCCCGGGTTGAGCACTTCGCACAACTGGTAACTGGCGCTGTAGCTGCCGGCCGGCGTATTGGCCGCCACGTCCACCGTGCCGTTGGCATTGATCGTCAGCGGGCCGTTGCTGCTCGGGGTCAGCGTCACCTGCGCCGGCGACACGGCGGCGGCGCCCAGGGTGTCGTTGCTCAGCACGTTGATGACCGCGAGGGCGCCGGTGCCGCTCACCGGGCCGGCGATGTCGTCCACCGCGTCCAGGCTGCCGCTGCCCACGGTCACGGTGACCGTGGCGCTGTCGCAATTGCCCGGGTTGAGCGCTTCGCATACCTGATAGCTGGCGCTGTAGCTGCCGGCCGCGGTATTGGCCGCCACGTCCACCGTGCCATTGGCATTGATCGTCAACGGACCGTTGCTGCTTGGGGTCAGCGTCACCTGCGCGGCGCTGACCACCACCCCGTTGAGGGTGTCGTTGCGCAGCACCTGGGTGACCGCGGTGGCGCCGGAAAGACCGTTCACCGGGCCGGCGCTGTCGTCGTTGGCGCGCAAGCTGGCCGCGCCCACCAGCACGGTGACGGTCGCGCTGTCGCAGTTGCCGGGGTTGAGCACCTCGCACAGCTGGTAGCCGGCGCTGTAGCTGCCGGCCGGGGTGCCGGCCGCCACATCCACGGTGCCGTCGGGATTGATCGTCAGCGGGCCGCTGTTGCTGGGCGTCAACGTCACCTGCGCCTTGCCGACCGCCATGCCATCGAGGGTGTCGTTGCCGAGCACGTTGACGAGCGCGGTGGCGCCATTGGCGCCGTTGATCGGTCCGGCGCTGTCGTCGGCGGCTTGCAGCGCGCCAGCGGCCACCGTGACGCTCACCTGGGCGCTGTCGCAGTTGCTGGGATTGCTGCGTTCGCACAGCTGGTAGCCGAGGCTGTAGCTGCCGGCCGGAGTGCCCGCAGCGACGCTGACGCGGCCGTTGCTGGTGGCCAGGGTGATGCCGGGATGGGCGGCCGGCACGGTCACGCTCAGCAGCACGCTGGCGGTACTGGGCACGGCGCCGTTCAACACGTCGTTGTCCAGCACGCTGGCCACGGCCACGCCGCCGTGGACGCCGGACACCGGCGGTCCGGCATCGTCGTTGGCCTGGATCTGCGCCGCCGCCACCACCACGGTGGCGGTGGCACTGTCGCAATTGAGCGGATTGAGGGCTTCGCACACGCGATAGGTCAGGCTGTAGCTGCCGGCGGCGGCGTTGGCGGCCACGTCCAGGGTGCCGTCGGCATTGATCGTCAACGGGCCGCCGCTGACCGGGACCAGCGTCGCCTGCGCGAGCGCGAGCGCAGCGCCGTCGAGGGTGTCGTTGGCCAGCACGTTGATCAACCCGACCGCGCCGCTGCTGCCGGTGCCGCCGGTGACCGGGCCAGCGCTGTCGTCGTTGGCCAGCAGTACCGCGCTGGCCACCGCCACCGTCACCGTGGCGTTGTCGCAATTGGCCGGGTTGAGGGTTTCGCAGATCCGGTAACCGGCGCTGTAGCTACCGGCCGGCGTATTGGCCGCCACGTCCACGCTGCCGTCGGCATTGATGGTCAGCGGACCGTTGCCGACCGCGGCGAGCGTCACCTGCGCCAGGCTCGCCGCCGCGCCGTTGAAGGTATCGTTGCCGAGCACGTTGACCACCGCACTGGCGCCGCTGCGGCCGTTGACCGGGCCGGCGCTGTCGTTGCTCGCAACGATCGTCGCCGCAGCGACGTTGACGGTGACGCTGGCGTTGTCGCAGTTGGCTGGATTGAGCGCCTCGCAGATCCGGTAGCCGGCGCTGTAGCTGCCGACCGGGGTGTTCGCCGCCACGTCCACCGTGCCATCGGGATTGATGGTCAGCGGGCCGCTGTTGCTCGGCGTCAGCACGATGTCCGCGGGCACGATCGCGACGCCATTGAGGGTGTCGTTGCCGAGCACGTTGACGACCGCGGTGGCGCCGTTGCCGCCGGCGACCGGGCCGGCGACATCGTCCACCGCGTCGATGGTGGCCGCACCGACGTTGACGATGACCGTGGCGCTGTCGCAGTTGGCGGGGTTGAGCGTTTCGCAGATCTGGTAGCTGGCGCTGTAGTTGCCGGCGGGCGTGTTGGCGGCGACGTCCACCGTGCCGTCGGGGTGGATGGTCAGCGGTCCGTTGCTGGCCGGGGCCAGCGTCACCTGCGCCGGCGTCACCGCCACGCCATCGAGCGTGTCGTTGCCGAGCACGTTGGTCACCGCGGTGGCGCCCGCGGTGCCGTCGACCGGGCCGGCGGTGTCGTCGGCGGCGTTGAGCACGCCCTGCACCACGCTGACGTTGACCGTGGCGCTGTCGCAGTTGGCGGGGTTGAGGGTTTCGCAGATCTGGTAGCTGGCGCCGTAGCTGCCGGCGGGCGTGTTGGCGGCGACGTCCACGCTGCCGTCCGCGTTGATCGTCAGCGGGCCGCTGTTGCTCGGTGTCAGCAGCACATCGGCGGCCAGCACCGCAGCGCCATTGAGGCGGTCGTTGTCGAGCACGTTGAGCACCGCGCTGGCGCCGGTGCGGCCGCTGACCGGGCCGGCGCTGTCGTCCACCGCATCCAGGCTGCCGGCCACCACCGCGACGGTCAGCGTGGCGCTGTCGCAACTGCTCGGATTGAGGGTCTCGCAGATCTGGTAGCTGGCGCTGTAGCTGCCGGCGGGCGTGTTGGCGGCGACATCGACGCTGCCATCGGGGTTGATGGTCAGCGGACCGCTGTTGCTCGGGGTCAGCGTGAGTGTGGACAGCGAGGCCGGCGCGCCGTTGAAGCTGTCGTTGCCCAGCACATTGATCAGCGCGCTGGCGCCGGTACGGCCGTTGACCGGACCGGCGCTGTCGTCCACCGCATCCACGCTGGCGGCCGCCACCGCCACCGCGACCAGCGCGCTGTCGCAGTTGCCGGGGTTGGCGGTTTCGCAGATCTGGTAGCCCAGCGTGTAGTTGCCGGCCGGCGTGCCCGGCGCCACGGCGACCTGGCCGGTGCCGGTATCCAGCGTCACGCCCGGGTTGGACGCCGGGGTGACGAGGCTCAGCAGCACGTCCGCGACGGTCGCGACCGCACCGGCCAGGCTGTCGTTGCCCAGCACGTTGCCCACCGCCACGCCGCCGCTGGCGCCGACGATGGCGGTGGCGCCGGTATCGTCGTTGGCGACGATGGCATGGGCCTGCACCGGGATCGCCGGCACCGTGCCGCTGTCGTTGCCGGGATTGGGATCGCCGAGTCCCGGCGGCAGCGTGAAGGTGGCGGTGTTCGCGGCGATGGTGGCCGGCGTGAGCGTGGGCGCGGTGCCGGCGATGTCGATCGTCACGCTGTCGCCCACCGCCACGTTTACGGTGACCGCGACATTGCCGCTGCCGCCGGCGAGCGCGCAGCTGGATGCCGGCGACGCCGCTGCGCAGGTCCAGGTGACCGCGTCGAGTTGCGGCGGCACCACGTCGCGCACGACCACGCCGCCGGCCTGCGAGACGCCGCTGTTGGCGACCACGATGCGATAGCGCACCGCGCCGCCTGCCGCGACCGGGCTGGCGGTCAACAGAGTCTTGCTCACCGCCAGGTCGGCCTGCGCCGCCAAGGCGTTGCTGTCGACGGCGGCGTTGTTGCCGCCGTCGGGATCGGCGGTATCGCCCGGCAGGGTGACGGTGACGGTATTGGACAGCGTGCCGGGATACGACTGCGCCGCGGCGCTGCCGCTGCCCGCTAGCAACAGCGCCAGCCACCACCACGACAGCCGCGGCGCACGCGCCGGTGCGGGACAGGCATGGTCGGGCACGGAATGTCCGCAAAGCGGGTGGCTGGCGCTGGTGTCCATGCGAAGTCCTCGCGAATTCGGGGTGCGAGCGGCCGTCCGCTGCGGGGCGGCCTACTTTTTCGGGGAATGGGGAAGCCCGTCCGGCGCGTGCGCGCCGCGGGCGATCAGTACGTGCCGGGATCTATTCGGTAGTTGACCGGAACGCTGATCGTGGCCTGCCCTCCGCTGGGCAGATCCACGGTGAGATTGACGCTGTTGCCGCCGGCCGCACCGCCGCTGGCGGCGCCGCAGCTGCCCACGTTGGCCGTGCAGGTCCAGGCCGCCGACAGCTCCACCCCGCCCGGCAGCACGTCGTTGACCACCGCGCCGGTCACCGCGTCCGGCCCGGCGTTGGCGACCGTGATCACGTAGGTCGCGCTACCGCCAGGCAGGTAGCCGGATGCGCCGTCGGATTTGCTGATCGACAGGTCGGCCTGCCGGGCGCGGTTGCTGAGGCGGCAGGTGAGCGTGACCGGCGCAGCCGTCTGCGCCGGCGCGGTCAGCGCGAATCCGGTCCCGGTGCCGGAACTGAACGCATTGCCATCCTGGTCGGTGCATGCCCAGCTGCTGACATAGCGGTTGAGCAGCGTGCCGCTGGCGGCGGTTTCGGCCAGTTGATAGACCGCGCCCGGCTCGGTGACGATCGGCGCGGTGGCGCCGCCATCGCCCACGCCGGACACCGCGGCACGCACCGCGCCGCCCTGGCTGATGCTCAGGTCGAAGCGCCCGGCATCGTTGGCGGGCTGCAAGGCCTTGGCCAGCGACAGCAGCGCGGCGCAGGCGCGGTTCGCGCTTTCCACGGTGAACACCGCATTGCCGATGCGGGTGCCCAGCAAGCCCAACAGGTTGTCCAGCAGCCCGCCCAGCAGGCTCTGCAACACCGGCTGCAGGACCGTGCTGGCAGTGGCCGCCAGGGTGGTTTCGACCACATTGACCAGCGAATTGACGATCGGCACCAGCGCCGCCGGCAAGGCGATCGGCAAACCCAGCAGGGTCACCACCGGCGTCCCACTGGTCACCTCCAGATCCAGGTTGTTGAGCAGATCGACGATCAGCGTGCCGGCACTGACCGTGCCGGCGCTCGCCGTGCGCGTCTGCGGAAACGGCGCGTTGACGGCGAAGCTCTGCAGCGACGGCGAGCCGGTCGCGGCGGCGCGCGCGGTGACCTTCAGCGGCACCCGCACCGCCACCAGGCCGATGCCGGCCAGATTGACATTGAACCGCAGGTCCAGATTGTTCAGCGTGACCGGCGTGACCAGCGCATTGGTGAGCACGGTGCTGCGGTTGAAGAACACGTTGTCGGCGACCGTGCCCAGATACAGGTTCGCCAGGCCGGGGCGGGCATTGAAACTCACCACGCCGTTCAACGCATCCACCGCGGTCAGCGTGCCCTCGGCGCGGGCGATGTCGGCATACAGCTGCAGTTTCAGCACATCGGCGCTGAGGCTGACGTTGGTCAGCCCCAGGCCCAGCGCGTTGATCGCGCTGATCACCGCTTGCAGGTTGAAACCCTGCACCACGTCCAGGTTGAGCTTGGTGCGGATGGCGCCGGTATGGAACGACACGCCTTGCGTGCCGCAGGCATACACCGGCGGCTCCACCACCTGCAGCCAGAGCTGCACATTGGCCACCCCGGCAAGTCCCAGCGCCGCAGTGTTGACGCTCACCGGCTGCGGCGTGGTCAGCACGTTGCGGTAGTTGTACAACTGCGCCGCGCCGGTCACCAGGTCGAGCAGATCCAGTTCGACATCGGCCAGCGATCCCTTCGGCAGCGAGATCCGCAACAGGTCGGCCAAGCGCAGGTTGCCGCTGAGCGCGCCGATGCCCAGCGGCAACGCCGTCAACGCGTTCACCGCCGCGGTGTTGCCATCGGCCTGGGCCACCTGCACCAGTGCCAGCTGCAACTGCGCCAGGGTGATGTTGCTATTGAGGATCTGGGTGGTATCGCTCAGGCCGAGATTGAGGCCGAGCTGGGTGATGAGCGCGTTGAGATTGACGTCGGACTGGGCCAGCGCGTTCCAGTCGAGCACGCTGACGTTGACGTTGCTGCCGGGCAGCAGGGTCGCGAACAGGAGGTTGAGCAACGGTCCCTGGCTGCTGTCCACCTGCACCAGCCGCGGACCGGCCGAAACGCAGGCGCCGGCGGTGCAACCCGCTTGTGCCCGTGCATTGCTCGCCAGCCCCAGACACAGCGCAAGCGCCAGACATGCCGCAACAAAGACGCGCCCGAATTTGGCGCGGGCGCAATCGCCCATCGACGGATTCCTGTCCATCTTTCTCCCCCTGCTGAAGTAGCTCTGTGATGGTTATCCCATCGATTCCCTGAAATGTCCTGTCTTGTCCCGCCGATTAAGTCGTGGAAATATTTCCGTATGACTTAATTTGTCGTTGCTGATACGTTGATGGCACGCGGCGAGACAGAACATCTCCAGCAAACGACATTCCGTCAAGCCAAAAACCGCAGGAATCAGGCACAGAAATGCTTAGCAGCAATCCATTTCCAACCCGTTGCTCCATGCACTGCAATGGGCCGTTAGCAAATCATGACAACTTTCAGACACTTTCACTGCCCTGACATTTTCACTAACAAAACGAGCCAACGGAGTCGGATTCATTCGTCTCCATCGCAAAAGGAAATTGGATGTTCTCCATCGGCAGTCGTATTCGCCGCGTACGCAGCATGGCCAATCTTTCGCAGTCGCAACTGGCCGAACAGGTCGGGGTAAAACGCAGTGCGGTAGCGCAATGGGAACGCGATCCCGGAACGTTTCCCAGCGTCAAGAACCTGGTGAAGATCGCGGTCATTGCCGACGTGAAGTTCGAGTGGCTGGCGACCGGGCGCGGCTCGCCGCAGGCGCAGCCGCATGAATTCGACACCGTCGCGACATTGTCCGACTTCGCCCAGAACGAGGATGAAAGCCGGGCATTGGAACTGTTGCGGCGGCTGTCGCCCAAGAAGCGCCATGCCGTCTGCGCCATTCTCGAAGCGCTGTGCCTGTGAGCCTGGGCGTGGGGCGGCGCAGGCCGGCGCGCATGACGGTAGAATGACGCCTCTGGCCGTCCAGACCAACCAAGAGCCTCGCCGACCCGCCGATGACCCTCGCGCCCGACATCCGTACGCCGCGCAAGCGTGTGGCGCTGTACGAAGACGTGGCCGAGCGGCTGCGGCAGAAGATCTACGACTACGTGTTGCCGCCGGGCGAGTGGATCGACGAGCCGGCGCTGGTCGCCGAACTGGGCATCAGCCGCACCCCGCTGCGCGAGAGCCTGAAGCTGCTCGCCGCCGAAGGCCTGGTGCAGATCGAGCCCGGCCGCGGTGCGCGCGTGACCCGGCTGAACCTGGAGGACCTCAACGAGCTGTTCCCGGTGATGGCGCTGCTGGAGGGCCGCTGCGCCTACGAGGCGGTGCGCAAGGTCGATGCCGCCGGCCTGGCGCGGCTGGAAACGCTGCACGCGCGCATGGAGCAGGCCGCCGACGAAGGCGACCTGGCCGAGTACTACCGGCAGAACTACCTGATCCACGAATCGGTGCAGGAATTCGCCGGCAACCCATGGCTGATCCGCGTCACCCACGACCTGCACCGCATCCTCAAGATGCACCGCGGGCGCCAGCTGCTGGCGCCCGGACGCATGCAGCAATCGCTGTCCGAGCACCGCGAACTGATGGACTGCTTCCGCCGCGGCGACGCCGAAGGCGCCGAGCGCACCATGAACCGGCACCTGCAAAGCCAGGGCAACGCCCTGGCGATGTACGTGGCCGCCGGCGGCAAGCTCAATGTGCCGGCGCCGTTGCCTAGGGGCCGGGATTAGGGATTGGGGATTGGGGATTCGTTGGACGGCCGGGATTCGGGATTGGAGATTCGTAACGGCAGCGTCTGCCGCGCCGATGAGCCCATGCACTGTTGAAACCATGCACAAGAAAGCGCCGACCCAAGGGCCGGCGCTTTTTTGTCCAACTCACGTTGGATCAGCAACCGCGATCTGCTTTAACGAATCCCCAATGCCGAATCCCCAATCCCGGCCTCAAAGCCACCCCGGCACCACCAGCAGCAGCCAGGCCAGCAGCGGGCCGAAGGCGACCACCAGGCCGCTGTAGATCAGGAAGCGCTTGTACAGCGACTCGCGTTCGTCCGGCGCGGCCGAGGCCACCACCAGCGCGCCGTTGGTCGAGAACGGGCTCACGTCCACCACCGTCGACGAAATCGCCAGCGCGCAGATCACCCCGGCCGCGCCGAGATGGCCCTGCAGCAGGAACGGCACCGCCAGCGGGATGGTCGCGCCCAGCACCGCCGCCGAGGAGGCGAACGCGGACACGATGCCGCCGACGTAGCACACCAGCAAGGCGCCGAGCAGCGGGATGCCGATGTCGGACACGCCGTTGCCGATGTAGTCCACCGCCCCGCTCTCCTGCAGCACCGCCACGTAGGTGACCACGCCGCTGATCAGCAGCACCGTGGACCAGCTGATGCCGTCCACCGCGCCCTTCTGCGCCTTCGGCGACAGCAGCGCCAGCACCACCGCCACGGTCATCGACACCAGGCCGACGTTGAGGTTGTAGATCAGCGAGGCGATGCCCAGGCCGAGCAGGCCGAACAGGGTCAGCACGCGATCGCGGTTCAGGCTCATCGCCTCCAGCGCCACCGGGTCGGTCGACAAGGTGCCGCCGCCGGCCGACAGCAACGCGCCATGGCCTTCGATCGCGAACTGGCGGTGCGAGGACTGGTCGCCCACCGGCACGTACTCGGCGTTGGCCAGCGACGGCGCCTGCTCGCGCCGCAGCAGCGCCAGGCCGCCGAAGGCGAAGAAGCAGATCAGCGCCATCAGGAAGTTGAAGCCGAGGCTGGTCAGGAACACCGCCATCTCGGTCACGTCCAGCCCGGCCTTCTCCACCACCTTGTTGGTGATGCCGCCGTACACGCTGATCGGCGAGAAGCCGCCGGCCTGCGCGCCGTGGATCACCAGCAGGCCCATCATCAACGGATTGATCCTGTACTGCTTGGCGAAGCGCAGCGCGACCGGGCCGATGATCGCCACCGCCGCCGGGCCGAGCGCGCCGAACGCGGTCAGCACCGCGGTGACCACGAACATCACCCACGGGATCGCCACGATCTTGCCGCGGACCGCGCGCACCGCCCAATGCACCAGCAGATCGATGGTGCCGTTGTTGCGCGCGATCGCGAACAGATAGGTGATGCCGACCAGGGTCAGGAACAGGTCGCCGGGGAATCCGGCCAAGACCTCCTTCCCGTCCATGCCTACCCAGACGCCACCGATGATGAAGGCCAACGCGAACGCGACGGCGCCCATGTTGACCGGCAACGCCGTGGCCACGATGAACATGACGATCAAGCCGATGATCGTCGCGATTTGTGGACTCATGCGCCCTCCCGAGCTTGCTGGATCCGTACCACTGCCGCGAATGGCCACCCGCCACCCTGGGTCGATCGCCCACTGCCAACCGCCGTTGCGGCGCGACGGCTCCCATCGCCGCCCCCCATCGCCGCCACGGCCGCCTCACTGCATGCGTTGCTCCACCTGCCGCGCCCAGGCCGCCGCCGCGGCCAGGCTGCCGAACTCCTCCACCGAGCGTGCCTGGCAGTCCGGCAACAGCTCGCGCGCGATGCGCGCCAGCGCACCGCCCGGTCCAAGTTCCAGGAACACGCGCGCGCCGCGCTCGGCGGCCTGGCGCAGCGTGCCCGCCCAATCCAGCGTCGTCGCCAGCTGCGCCGACAGCGCGCCGATGGCGTCGTCGCGGTCGCCGATGCGGTGCCCGTCGATGCCCGCCAGCAGCGTGGCGCGCGGCGCGGCCAGCGCGGCGTCGCGCAGGTCGGCGGCGAAGGCCTGCGCCGCGCTCGCCAGCAGCGGCGTATGCGCGGCCACCGCCACCGGCAGCCGCGTGACCCGCGCGCGCAGGGCGCGCGCCTGCCGTTCGCCCTGCGCCAGCGCATCGGCGTGACCGCCGAGAATCAGATGGTCGTCGCCGTTGACGATGGCGATGTGCAGGCCGGTCTGCGCGCACAGCGCCTCGGCGGCGTCGCGCAGCAGGCCCTGCACGGCGATCAGGCCGTCGCCGTTGCGGCTGGCCGCATCCATGCGCTGCGCGCGCCGCACCGCCAGCGCCAGGCAGGTCGACGCGTCCATGCCGCCGCCCAGCGCGTGCGCGGCTAGCTCGCCGATGCTGTAGCCGAGCAGCAGCGCCGGCGGCGGCAACTGCGGCAGCAGCGCCGCGGCGTTGGCCAGGGCCGCGGCACAGACCAGCGGCTGCGCGACCGCGTTGTCGTAGCGCGCATCGCCGCCGGCCAGCGCGCGCGGATCGGCGCCGAGCACCTGCGCGGCCGCGGCCAGCACCGCCTCGGCCGCAGGCGCGCCGGCGCTGTAGTCGAACATCGCCGGATGTTGCGCGCCCTGCCCCGGGCATAGCAGCGCCAGGCTCATGCGGTCTCCTGGCGCTGCAGGAAGCAGGCGCAGGCAAGCAGGTCGGCGCTGCCGCCCGGGCTCAGCCGGCGCGCGACGAAGGCGTCGCCGATGCGCGCCAGCTGCTGGCGCCACTGCGGCTGCGCCGCACCGCCGGCAGCGAGGAACGCCTGCGCGCTGCGCTGCGCGAAGCGCAGGCCGTCGCGGCCGCCGCGGTGCAGCAGGTTCAGGTCGTCGGTGTGCGCGATCAGCTGCAGCAGGGTTTGCGCCATGGCGGCATCGTGCGCGAGGCCGGCGCACAGCGCGCTGCGCAGCGTCGGCAGCGCCACCTCGCGCAGCAGCGGGAAGCCTGCGGCAGCCTGTTCGCGCACGCCAGTCACGCCGTGCAGGCGGCGCATGCGCTGGCCGTGGCTGTGCGCGTCCAATGGTGCGTCCAGCAGCGCATCGCGCCACAGGCCGACCGCGTTGCACACCGCGATGCCATCCGGCGCCGCGGGATGCCGGGGGCGCAGCCGCGCCGCCGCGGCGACCAGCAGGCCCAGGCTGAAGATCGCACCGCGATGGGTGTTGATGCCGCCGGTGGCGCGCAGCATGGAACGTTCGGCGGCGATGCCGAGGTCGCGCAGTGCGGGGAACGTCGCGCCCGCCGCGCCGGCGGCGGCGATCGCGACGAAGTAGCCGCGCAATGCGAACAGGCTGCGCAGGAAGGTGGCCGCATCCATGTCGTCGTGGCTGCCTTGATCGAACGGCGTGACCAGGCCGGGCTTCGGCGCGCAGGCCAGTTCGGCATGCAGGCTGGCGACGGCGAGGCGGCCGAGGCGATGAGGCATGGCCGCGGCGTTGCGGAAATGCGTTGTGGTCTTCGTCGCGGCTGCAATTACTCGCTGATAGTCAGCGAAGTGCATTGCAGGAGGGGCTTTGGCTCCGACCGCCTCTGACGCTCTAGAGATCACCACTTCGTTCGTCGCGACTGAAGTCGCTCCCACAGCGACGCGCGGATGGCTGGCTGCCTGCACTGTGGGAGGGACTTCAGTCCCGACGGCTTCCGAAGCCGGAAGAGTCGACGCTGTGTTCGTCGCGACTGAAGCCGCTCCTACAGGGGGCGGCGAATGATCGGCTGGCTCCACTGCAGGAGGGGCTTCAGCCCCGACCGCTTGTGGCGCCGGCATGTCCACGGCGGCGGACGCCAGCGCCGCGAAGTCGTCGCCTTCCATGCTGCGCTTCGCCTGCAGGTCCATCACGCGCTCCATGCCTGCAGCAGTTCCGCACGCGGCTGCAGGCGGCAGTCGCGCAGCGCCTTGACCAGCAGTTGCGCGCTGTCGCCGGCCAGCTCGCGCCAGCTCACCGCGCTGCCGTCGGGCAGCAGCACTTCGCCGTCGGCGCGCTGCCCATGGCGCTGCTCCCAGCGCGCCAGCTCGGCGAGCAACGCCGTCGCCTGCGCCGGCGACGGCAGCTGCCACAGCAGGTCGATGTCCGAGCCGGCCCGCACATAGGGCAAGCCGGTCAGCGCCTGCCAGGCGAAGGCGCCGAACACGCGCGGGGTCAGCACATGCGCGGCGGCCAGCGCCTGCAATTCGTGCAGCGGTGCCTGCCAGTCGGGCACGGCCTGCACCTGCGCGCAGACCTCGTCCAGCGTCAGCGGTGCGCGCTGTCGCAGCACCGCATCGCGCTGCACCGACAGCGACAGCCGCTGCTTGCCCTCGGCCGGCGGCAACGGCACGCCCAGGCGCAGCAGCTGCGCGTCGTCGCCGCGATCGCCGCGCGCGACGATCGCCGGATGGCCGGCGGCGAACCAGTCGCGCAGGCGCGCCTGCGCACCCGGCGTGCGTGCCTGCCACGGCGCATCGGCCGCGAGCCAGACCAGGTCGTGCCGGGCGAGCGGCTCATGCATGGCCGGCAGCGACCTCCGCGGCGATCGGCGCGGCGAGCAGGCGGCCGTTGCGCTCGGCGCCGCGTTGCGCGCGTTCGTCGCCGTGCAGCGGCGCCTGCAGCGCGGCGACCAGCGCCTGCGCCAGATCGCCCTGCCACAGCGCCTGCACCGCCCCCATCGCCACGTAGTTCTCCACGCCCGGCGCGAACACCGGCGAGCTCTTGCTCAAGGCCTGCAGCTTCTCCAGCGGCTGCTTGGTGACCCGCGCCATCGCGCGCAGGTCCATCACCCGCACCTGCGCCTCGGGCAGCGCGTAGATCGCGTCGGCCATCAGCCCGAACGCCAGGAAACCGCCGCTGACCGATTCGCCGTAGACCAGCGTGAGCAGGCGCGCGCCGCGCCGCCGCGCCAGGTCCAGGCACTGCGCCAGGTGGCCGAAGTAGCCGTTGATGCCGAGCAGTTCGTCCTTGCGCGACGGCCGCTGGCCGGCGGTATCGACCAGCATCACGATCGGCCGCTGCGGATGCGCGCGGGTGCTGTCCAGCACCGCGGCGGCCAGCGCCAGCGCGTGCTCCACGCCCACTTCCAGCTTGTCCGCACTGCCGATCACGGTGACCTCGCCCAGCGCGGTGCTGGCGCTGCCGCCGATCACGCCGTCGCGTACCTCGACCCGGTGGCCGAGCGGAAACAGTTGCTGCAACAGAGGGGTCAGTTCCATCACGGGCTCCGGTCGGCGACGGCGGCAAGGAAGGCGGCGGTGTCCAGCAGCGGCAGCGCGTCCGGATCGGCGATGCCTTGCCGGCGCCAGATCTCCGTGCCGTCTCGGCAATCGCCGTAGGCGTCCAGGCGCTGGCGCAACGCGGCGTGTTCGGCGGCGATGCGCGCCAGGCCGTCGTCGTCCGCGGCCGGCGCCGGCGCCGCCAGCGCCGCGATCGCCGCGGCGCGAAACTCATCGATGGCGTCGGCCACCAGCGCTTGCGCCTCGCCGAGCAGATAGCGGTGCTTGCCGCCGGTCACGCGCCAGACCAGGGCGCGATCGCGCGAATCGAATTCCTCAACGCCGCGCACGGTCTCGATCACTTCCGGACCCGACAGGCCCAGCCGCCCTTCCTCGGACATGACGATGCGCAAGCAGCAGCGGCTGACGATGCCCATGCCGCCGAAGCAGCCGTTGCCGCTGCCGATCAGCGCCAGCACCGGCACGCCGGCGGCGCGCGCGTCGAGCGTGGCGCGCATGATCTCGGAGATCGCGATCAAGCCGGCGTTGGCCTCGTGCAGGCGCACGCCGCCGGTGTCGGGCAGCAGCAGCACCGCCGAAGGTTTCGTCGCCACGGCCCGCTGCAGCAGCCCGGTGAGCTTGGCGCCATGCACCTCGCCGACCGCGCCGCCCATGAACTGGCCTTGCTGCGCGGCGATCAGCACGCTGCGCCCGTCGAGCCGGCCCTCGCCGACCACGATGCCGTCGTCGAACGCGCCGGGCTGGTCCAGCTGCGCCAGGTGCGGACTCATCGCGCGCTGGCGTGGGCCGACGAACTCGCGGAACGAGCCGGGATCGAGCAGGCCGGCGATGCGCTCGCGCGCATCGGCTTCGTAGAAGCTGCGCGGGCGGCGGTTGTTGGGGATCGCGCTCATGCGCAGCTCCGGTGTGGGTGGCTTACTCGCCGAATAAGTAGTGCGGGACGCGCGTTCATTGCAGCAGGCGTCCGGATCGCGGCCGGCGCCATCCAGGCACTGCCGGAGGATCGCGTCGGGGCTAACGCCCCTCCCACAAGGTGCATCGCAGACACGACATCCCTTGTGGGAGCGACTTCAGTCGCGACGAGCGAAGCCCGAACAGCGAGCGCTGCGGATGCCCTCGGAACCGAAGCACCTATCGAAAGGGCAGCGCTCCCTGTAGGAGCGGCTTCAGCCGCGACGAACGGAGCCGAAATAGCGCCGACTCCGGACACCGTCGCGGCTGAAGCCGCTGCTACGGAGAGCATGGCGACTGCGGATGTCGGGATTCGCCGCATCACGCATCCTCCTGCAAGGCTTCCACCGCCTGGTCCAGGCGCAGCCCCACCACCGCCGGGGTGGCGCCGACATCGTTGATCGAGATGCGCACGTCGCGCAGCGGATGGCGCGCGGCGAAATCGTCCAGCACCGCCTGCCAGATCGTGCCGAAGCCGTCGGCGGCGGTGACGATCTCGATCTGCATCGCCCCGCCCAGCTCCTGCGGTTCGATCAGCACTTCCAGGTTGCCTGACGACACCACGCCGACCAGCACGTGGTCGCGCCGGCCGTTCGGCGCCAGGTGCCCGTCGTAGCGATAGCGAAGGGTTTCCATCGACGTCCCTTACCAGTTGCGGAAACGTTGCGGCGGCGCGTACAGGCCGCCGGACCAGCGCACCAGATCCTTGACGCTGCGTGCGGCCAGCAGGTCGCGGCTGGCGTCGCGCAAACGGATGCCCAGGTCTTCGGGGCGGCGGATCACGCCGCGGTCGCGCAGGTTCTCGACCATGCGCTTGTCGCGGCCCAGGCCCACCGCGGTGTAGCCGGCCACGCCGCGGATCGCCTGCTCGCGCTCCTCCGCGCTGCGGCACAGCAGCAGGTTGGCGATGCCTTCCTCGGTCAGCACGTGGCTGACGTCGTCGCCGTAGATCATCACCGGCGGCAGCGGCATCTTCGCGCGCTCGGCCAGTTCCCACGCGTCGAGCCGCTCGACGAAGGCCGGCGCCATGTGTTCGCGGAAGGTCTCCACCATCTGCACCACCAGCTTGCGCCCGCGCGGCATCTCGCCCGGGCGCGCGGCCTCGCGCCCGGCCTTGAGCCAGGCGGGGCTGCCATGGCGGCGGCCGCGCGCGTCCGAGCCCATGTTCGGCGCGCCGCCGAAGCCGGCGATGCGGTCGCGGGTGGCGGTGGAACTGTTGCCCTGCAGGTCGATCTGCAGCGTGGAGCCGATGAACATGTCGCAGGCATACAGGCCGGCGGTCTGCGAGAACGCGCGGTTGGAGCGCATCGACCCGTCCGGCCCGGCGAAGAACACGTCGGCGCGCGCGGCGATGTACTGCTCCATGCCCAGCTCCGAGCCGAACGAGTGCACGGATTTGACGAAGCCCGACTCGATCGCCGGGATCAGCGCCGGATGCGGATTCAGCGCCCAGTGCCGGCAGATCTTGCCGCGCAGGCCCAGCGATTCGGCGTAGGTGGGCAGCAGCAGTTCGATCGCCGCGGTATCGAAGCCGATGCCGTGGTTGAGCCGGTCCACGCCGTACTCGGCGTAGATGCCCTTGATCGCCATCATCGCCATCAGCACCTGGATCTCGGAGATCTGCGCCGGGTCGCGGGTGAACAGCGGTTCGATGTAGTGCGGGCGCGGCGCCTGCACCACGTAGCCGATCCAGTCGGCGGGGATGTCCACGCGCGGCAGCGTGTCCACGATCTCGTTGACCTGGGCGATGACGATGCCGCCCTTGAACGCGGTGGCCTCGGCGATCACCGGCGTGTCCTCGGTGTTCGGCCCGGTGTAGAGGTTGCCGTGGCGGTCGGCGGCCTGCGCCGCGACCAGCGCCACGCGCGGGGTCAGGTCGACGAAATAGCGCCCGAACAGTTCCAGGTAGGTGTGGATCGCGCCGATCTCGATGCGGTTGTCGGCGACCAGCCGTGCCAGGCGCAGCGCCTGCGGCCCGGAGAAGGAGAAATCCAGGCGCTGGGCGATGCCGCGCTCGAACACGTCCAGGTGCGTCGGCAGCGCCAGCACCGACTGCAGCAGATGCAGCCCGTGCACCCGCGCCGGATCGACCTCGGTCAGGCACTGCGATAGGAAATCGGCCTGCTTCTGGTTGTTGCCTTCCACGCACACGCGGTCGCCCGGCTCGATCACCGCCTCCAGCAGCGCCACCGCGTCCTTGGCCTCCACCAGCCGCCCGCGCGCCAGGGCGGCGGCGCGCTGCATGCGTTGCCGGCGATTGTCGGCGAGCGTGTTCCAGTCTTGAGGCATAAGGCTTTCCGTCGGCCGATGGAGGGGCGGCTCCGCCTCGCGGCGGGCCGGCCGAAATTGTAATTACGATATAATTATGAAACCGTGACCAATGCACGCTGCGCTGCAACAGGCGTTGTCGGGGGTGCTGAAACAGCGTTTGGGCTTGGCGACGATGCAGCTGGCCAACGCCCGCATGGCGGGTGCGTTGCGGCGCGTGTCGCTAGATCTTGTCAGGCGTGGCGCCGAACGCGCGCCGGTAGGCCTCGCGGTCGAAGCGCAGCACGGCGCGCACGCGCTGCTCGGTCAGCGGGCGCACGACCCACTGCACGTCGACCCGCCCTTGCTGCGCGCGGACCGACGGGATCGCCAGGAACCAGCGCGCGCCGGGGCCGCTGCAGTACCAGAACGCATCTGCATCGGTGGTCATCGCGCCATCGGGCATCAGCAGTGAGTCGTAGCTTGAGTAGGAGAAATGCCCCGCCTTCTTCACCACAACCAGATCCGCGCCAGTGAGAGGAAGACCCTCGCTGATGAGGGACATATCCCGAAAGGACTGCTGCAGGGCGCGTTCGATCCTGCGTGTGTTGCGCCGGTGCAGAAACACGAATGCCACCACGTAGGCAGCGATCGCGGTATGGAAGATGACGTCCAGTATGTTCAAGCGCGCTCGTCCCCGATGTGGAGCCGCATGGCCGCGGCGCTTCGGCTGCATTGCATGGACGACACCAACCGTGTGTTGCGCCGCCAGCCTACACGCCCAGCGCCGCGCTGATCTCCGCCGCCGCCGCGCACACCGCCTGCATCGCCGCCTGCGCATCGATTTCCTGCGGGCGGCGCTCGATGAAGGGCACGGTCAGCGTGTAGATGGCGCTGCCGTGCTGCAGGATCGGTGCGGTCAGGTCGATCACGCCGACCACCGCTTCGCTGGGGTGGATGCTGTAGCCCAGCGCGCGCACCTGCGCGGCGGCGGCGAGGAAGCCGGCACGGTCGTAGGCCACCTCGCCGGCGTCCAGGCGCTGCAGCAGCCGCGCCTGCGCGTCTTCGTGCTGGAACGCGAACAGCACCAGGCCGGAAGTGGAATGGGCGAGCGGGCGGCGATGGCCGGGGCGCACCACCATGCCCAGGTCGCTGGGCACGTCCATCTGCGCGATGACCACGATCTGGTCGTCCGACGGCGCCACCAGGTGGCAGGGCTGGCGGATCGCATCGGCCAGCCGGCGCATCACCGGCAGCGCCACCTCGGTGACGTTCTGCACCTGCGGCTGCTGCATGCCGAGCATGAACAGGCGATTGGTCAGCACGTAGCCGCCCTCGCCCGGCCCCCTGGTCAGGTAGCCGCGCTCTTCCAGCACCTGCAGCATGCGGAAGATCTCGCCGCGCGAGCGGCCGATGCCCTGCGAGATCTCGCTCATCGTCATCGGCCGCGCGTCGCGCGCCAGCAGTTCGAGGATGTCCAGGCCCTTGTCCAGGGCGGGGGCACGGTACTTGGGCGGGGGCGTGGTCATTCCGTCGAGGCCCGGCAGGGGGTGGAAGGGCGCTAGGGTACAGGGAATGCCCGTGGACAGAAGCGCGGCGGATCCGGTCTGCGGCTGGCATGGCGATGGCCGGACGGCGCGCTCGTTGCGCCCCACTCCGACCGGCGTTGCCGCAGGCGATGACGGCACGCGCCAGACATCGGACACCACGCACCCATGCAAATATAAACACGAATTTTATATTTGCATGGCGACAGCGGCCGCAGTACGCTCCGGCCACAACTCAACGCCACGCGGCACATCCTGGGAGGGGTAGGCGGCATGCACTACAGCAGCGACACCGCGACAGCGGCGCCCGGCACTCTGGCCCGTACCGCCATCGTGCCCCTGGTCCTGATCGTCAGCCTGTTCTTCCTCTGGGGCATGGCGAACAACCTCAACGACATCCTGATCAAGCAGTTCAAGAAGGCCTTCGAGCTGTCCGACCTGCAGGCCGGGCTGGTGCAGAGCGCGTTCTACCTGGGCTACTTCGTGTTCGCGATCCCGGCGGCGATGTTCATGCGCCGCTTCAGCTACAAGGCGGCGGTGGTGCTCGGGCTGCTGCTGTACGCGGCCGGCGCGTTCCTGTTCTACCCGGCCGCGCAGGAGCACACCTACGGGCTGTTCCTGCTGGCGCTGTTCGTGATCGCCAGCGGCCTGGCGTTCCTGGAAACCACGGCCAATCCGCTGGTCACCGTGCTCGGCCCGGCCGCGGGCGCGGCGCAGCGGCTGAACCTGGCGCAGGCGTTCAATCCGCTGGGCTCGATCACCGGCGTGCTGATCGGCCAGCATTTCATCCTGTCCGGCGTGGAGCACACCCCGCAGGAACTGCAGGCGATGGCGCCGGCCGCGCGCGCCAGCTTCTTCGCCGCCGAATCGGCCGCGGTGCAGACCCCGTACCTGATCATCGGCGCGGTGGTGGTGCTGTGGGCGCTGCTGATCGCGCTGACCCGCTTCCCGGTCACCCGCGACAGCGGTGCCGCCGCCAGCGGCGGCAAGGCCTACTTCGGCCCGCTGCTGCGCAACCGCCGCTTCGTGTTCGCGGTGGTCGCGCAGTTCTTCTACGTCGGCGCGCAGGTCGGCATCTGGAGCTTCCTGATCCGCTACCTGCAGGATGCGGTGCCGGGCACGCCGGAGAAGACCGCGGCGAATTTCCTGACCGTCTCGCTGTTTCTGTTCATGGGCGGCCGCTTCATCGGCAGCTTCATGCTGCGCTACGTGGCGCCGGCGGTGCTGCTGGGCGCGTTCGCGCTGCTCAACCTGCTGTTGTGCGGGGTGGCGATCGCCTTGCCGGGCTGGACCGGGCTGTATGCGCTGGTGGCCAGCAGCGCGTTCATGTCGGTGATGTTCCCGACCATCTTCGCGCTGGGCCTGGACGGCTTGAACGACGACGCGCGCAAGCTCGGCTCGTCATTGATCGTGATGTCGATCATCGGCGGCGCGGTGCTGACCGCGCTGATGGGCGCGCTGTCCGACCGCGCCGGCATCCACTGGGCGATGACCGTGCCGGCGCTGTGCTTCGCGGTGATCCTGGTGTTCGCGTCCTATGCGCGCGACCGCGCGGCCGCGGCGCGCGCCACCGCAGCGGGAGCCTGAGATGCCGCGCCACTGCTATCTGCTGGACCTGCACGACGACCCGGCGCTGATCGCCGAGTACGAACGCTGGCATCGCCCCGACGCGGTGTGGCCGGAGATCGTGGCCTCGATCCGCGCGGCCGGCATCCGCGAGCTGGACATCCATCGCTGCGGCGACCGCCTGGTGATGCTGATGGAGGTGGACGAGGACTACTCGCCCGCGGCCAAGGCCGCCGCCGATGCGGCCGATCCGCGCGTGCAGGCCTGGGAGGAGTTGATGTGGCGCTTCCAGAAGCCGCTGCCGGGCTCGGCGCCGGGCGAGAAGTGGCGCGAGGCGCTGCAGATCTTTTCGTTGCAGGCGGCGCTGGCGGCGCAGGCGCACGACTGAGCGATTGCGCTCCCCACCCTGCCGAAACCACCCTGTAGGAGCGGCTTCAGCCGCGACAGAACGTTACCGGTGAAGCGCCGCGGCTAAAGCCGCTCCTACAAGGACTCGCGGCAAGCGGGCTGGTGCACCGCGGGAGGGACTTCAGTCCCGACTGCGTCCGTAGCCGTTACGTCCACCGCTTCGTTCGTCGCGACTGAAGTCGCTCCCACAGGGACTTACGACGAGCGGGGCTGGTGCAATGTGGGAAGGACTTCGGTCCCGACTGCGTCTCGAGCCGTTATGTCCATTGCTGCGTTCGTCGCGGCTGAAGTCGCTCCCACAGGAACTTGCGGCAAGCGGGCTGGATGCACTGTGGGAGGGACTTCGGTCCCGACTGCGTCCGGAGCCGTTACGCCCACCGCTTCGTTCGTCGCGACTGAAGTCGCTCCCACAGGGACTTGCGGCAAGCGGGCTGGGTACGCTGTGGGAGGGACTTCAGTCCCGACTGCGTCCGGAGCCGTTATGTCCGCCGCTGCGTTCGTTGCGGCTGAAGCCGCTCCTACAAGGAGGTGCGTGCGCGGCACCGGGCCGCGCACGCTTGCCGCGTCAGGCCTGCTGCGCGGCCAGGTCCGCGCTCCAGAACGGGCCGTCCGGATACAGGTACTGGGTGACCGACTGCGCGTGCATCTCGGCCGAGAAGCCGGGCAGCGTCGGCGCCAGGTAGCGGCCGTGTTCGATCCGCACCGGATCGACGAAGTGCTGGTGCAGGTGGTCGACGAACTCGATCGCGCGGTCCTCCATCCTGCCGGTGATGGCGACGAAGTCGGCCATCGCCAGGTGCTGCACCAGCTCGCACAGGCCCACGCCGCCGGCATGCGGGAACACGCGCACGCCGAACTTCGCCGCCAGCAGCAGGATCGCCAGGTTCTCGTTGACCCCGCCCACGCGCGCGGCGTCGATCTGGATCAGGTCCACCGCGCCGGCCTGCAGCAGCTGCTTGAACACCACGCGGTTCTGGGTGTGCTCGCCGGTGGACACCGGCACCGGCGCGATGCCCTGGCGGATCGCGGCGTGGCCGAGCACGTCGTCGGGGCTGGTCGGCTCCTCGATCCAGGCGATGTCGAACTCGGCCAGCTGGCGCATCCAGGCGATCGCCGGGCCCACGTCCCAGCGCTGGTTGGCATCCACCGCCATCGCGATGTCCGGGCCGATCGCTTCGCGCGCCAGGCGGCAGCGGCGGATGTCGTCCTGCACGTTGGCGCCGACCTTCAACTTGATCGTGCGGAAGCCGTCGGCCACCGCCTCCTTGGCCAGGCGCACCAGCTTCTCGTCGGAGTAGCCGAGCCAGCCGGGCGAGGTGGTGTAGGCCGGATAGCCCTGCTCGAGCAGCGTCTGCAGGCGTTCGGCGCGCAGCGGCTCGGCCGCGCGCAGCAGCGCCAGCGCCTCGTCGGGGGTCAGCGCGTCGGTGAGGTAGCGGAAGTCGATGGTGGCCACCAGCTGTTCCGGCGACAGCTCGGCGATGTAGCGCCACAGCGGCTTGCCGGCGCGGCGCGCGGCCATGTCCCAGGCGGCGTTGATGACGCCGCCGATGGCCATGTGCATCACGCCCTTCTCCGGGCCCAGCCAGCGCAGCTGCGAATCGTCGGTGAGGCTGCGCGCGAAGCCGCCCAGGTCGCCGATCACCTCCTCCACGTCGCGCCCGACCACGTGGTGCGACAGCGCCGCGATCGCCGCGCTCTGCACGTCGTTGCCGCGGCCGATGGTGAACACCAGGCCGTAGCCGGCGAGGCCGTCGTCGGCATCGGTGCGCAGGCGCAGATAGGCGGCCGAATAGTCCGGATCCGGATTCATCGCATCGGAACCGTCCAGTTCGCGCGAAGTGGGGAAACGCACGTCGAAGGTCTCGAGGGCAACGATTTTGCTCATGGGGATCCTGGTCGGTGAGGCGGGAAGAAGAAAAGAAAATGCAGTGAAGAGCCCCTCTCCCCTCGGGAGAGGGGTTGGGGTGAGGGTGCGGGAGTGCATTGCTGCTGCCGCCCATCCAAAACACGAACGAAGTAAAAGCACGCAGCCGTGGCCCACACGCGGATGCGAAGGCGCGAGCGAAGACCGCATCCGGATGCATTGCGAGGTGGCTTCGCCCCACACCCTCACCCCAACCCCTCTCCCGAGGGGAGAGGGGCTTTGGGCTTTATTGCGCGTCGCGCGGGTGGGCGACCACGGCCTGGCGCTGTTCGCCCAGGCCTTCGATGCCCAGCGCCATCACGTCGCCCGGCTTCAGGTAGATCGGCGGCTTCTGCCCCAGGCCCACGCCCGGCGGGGTGCCGGTGCTGATCACGTCGCCCGGCATCAGCGTCATGTAGCGGCTGATGTGGCTGACCAGCTCGGCCACGCCGAACACCATCGTGCGCGTGCTGCCGTTCTGGTAGCGGTGGCCGTTGACCTCCAGCCACATCGACAGGTTCTGCGGGTCCGCCACTTCGTCGGCGGTGACCAGCCACGGGCCGAGCGGGCCGAAGCCGTCGCAGCTCTTGCCCTTGACCCACTGCCCGCCGTGCTCGAGCTGGAACTCGCGCTCGGACAGGTCGTTGATCACCGCATAGCCGGCGACATGCTTGAGCGCGTCCTCGCGCGACACGTCGCGGGCGACATCGCCGATCACCACGCCCAGTTCCACTTCCCAGTCGCTCTTCTTGGAACCGCGCGGGATCGTCACCGTGTCGTTGGGGCCGCTGATCGCGGTGGTGGCCTTCATGAACAACACCGGCATCTCCGGCACCGCCATGCCCGACTCGGCGGCGTGGTCGGCGTAGTTGAGGCCGACACAGATGAACTTGCCGACGCGGCCCACGGCCGGCCCATAGCGCACCTCGCCTTCCACCTTGGGCAGCGTGGCCGGATCGAGCGCGCGCAGCTTGTCCAGGCCGGCGGCGGTAAGGTGCTCGCCGGCGACATCGTCGATGAGCGCGGACAGGTCGCGCAGGTGGCCGTCGGCGTCGAGCAGGGCCGGGCGTTCGTGGCCGGGTTCGCCGTAGCGCAGCAGTTTCATGGGGTGTCCTCTCTGAAGGGAAATGGGCGCGCCTGGTCAGTTCGACCAGCCGCCGTCGATGATGTGGGTCTGGCCGGTGGTGAACGAGGCGTCGTCCGAGGCCAGGTACACCACCAGCTGCGCGATCTCGCGCGGGTCGCCGAGGCGGCCCATCGGCTGGCGGTCGGTGAAGCTCTTCCACACGGCCTGTTCGTCGCCGCCCAGCGCCTGCACGCGCTGCGCCAGCGACGGGGTCTTGATCGTGCCCGGACAGATCGCGTTGCAGCGGATGCCCTTGGCCACGTAGTCGGCGGCGATGGCCTTGCTCAGCCCGATCACCGCGGCCTTGGTCACGCCGTAGGCGAAGCGGTTCGGCACGCCCTTGATGCTCGAGGCCACCGAGGACATGTTGACGATGCTGCCGCGGCCCTGTTCCAGCATGCCCGGCAATACCGCCTGGCACAGGTAGTACATCGCATCGACGTTGATCGCGAACGAGCGCCGCCAGGCCGGCTCGTCGCAGTCGAGGATGCTGCCCTGGTGCACGTAGCCGGCGCAGTTGAACAGCACGTCGAACGGCGGGTTCTCCGCGACCAGCGCCTGGATCGCGGCGGCGTCGGTCACGTCCAGCACCTGGGTGGCGATCGCGTCGGACTCGGCGGCCAGCGCCTGCAGCGCGGCGGCATCGATGTCGGTGGCCAGCACCTGCGCGCCTTCGCGCGCAAAGGCCAGCGCGCTCTCGCGGCCGATGCCGGCGCCGGCGGCGGTGATCAGGCAGCGCTTGCCTTGCAGCCGGCCGCTCATGGGCGGCTCCGGGGGTGGAACGCGGACGTGGTCATGGTGGGACACTCTCGATCAGGGGGAAGGAATCGGGTCGGGCAGGCGGTAGAAACGGCGGGCGTTGCCGGCGAACACGTCGGCCGCGCCGGCGGCGGCATGGCGCGCGACCAGCGCCTGCGCCTGCGCGAACCAGTCGCCGTAGCCGGCACGCTGGGTCAGCACCGGCCAGTCGCTGCCCCACAGCACCCGCTGCGCGCCGAAGCAGGCGAACACCTGCGCCACGTACGGCGCGATCGCGGCGACATCGGCGTCGGCGGGCAGTTCGGTGAGCAGGCCGGACAGCTTGCACAGCACGTTCGGCTGTTGCGCCAGCTGCGCCAGGCCATCGGCCCAGGCGGCGAAGCCGTCGCCGCCGATCGCCGGCTTGGCGGCGTGGTCGAGCACCACCCGCAACTGCGGGTGGCGCTGCAATCGCGTTTGCAGGGCTGGCAGGTGCAGCGGCTTGACCAGCGCGTCGAACGCCAGGTCGTGGCGCAGCATCGCGTCGAACGCGGGATCCAGCTGCGGCCGCGCCAGCCACTGCGGATCGGCCAGGTCCTGCACCATCGGCCGCAGGCCCTTGAGCAGGCCGTCGCCCTCGGCGCACAGCGCGGCGATGCGCGCGGCGACGTCGCCGGCTTCGAAATCGACCCAGCCGACCACGCCGGCGATGCGCGGCTGCGCGCGCGCCAGCTGCAACAGGTAGCGGCTTTCCGCTTCGGTCTGCGCCGCCTGCACCGCGACGATCGCGTCCACGCCGTGCGCATCGAGCGCGGCGATCAGGTCGGCGGGTACGAAGTCGCGGTACAGCGCGGCGAAATCGGGCGTCAGCCAGTCGTAGTCGCCGCGCGCCAGCTGCCAGAAATGCACGTGCGCATCGACCACGTTCACGGCGTCGGCACCTGCGCCTGCAGCAGGCCCTGCTCGCGCAGCACGTGCCACAGCGTGGGCGGGATCGACGCGCGCAGGCGCGCGGCGGCGCTGGCCACCTCGGCCGGCGTGCGCATGCCGGCGACCACCGCGGCGACCGCCGGGTGGGCGAGCGGGAACTGCAGCGCCGCCGCGCCCACGTCCACGCCCTGCGCCGCGCAGGCCGCGAACAGGCGCTGCGCATGCGCCAGCGTGGCCGGATCCACCGGCGCGTAGTTGTAGGTGTCGCCAGGGCCGCGCGCATCGCTGAGCAGGCCCGAGCTGTACGGGCCGGCGACCAGGATGCCGACCTGCCGCTGCAACGCCTGCGCCATGATCCGCTGCGCCGCGTGCTGTTCGAGCAGGGTGTAGCGGCCGGCCAGCATCACGCAGTCCAGCGGGAACAGCGGCATCAGCTCCAGCGCGATGTCTTCCTCGTTGACGCCGATGCCGATCGCGCGGCAGGCGCCGCTCGCCTTCAGCTCCGCCATCGCCGGCAAGGCTTCGTCCAGCGCCTGGCGCAGCATCGCCGGGTGGCGCTCGCCATGGGTGAGCCGGCCGATGTCGTGCAGCAGCAGCACGTCCACGTGATCGGTGCCGAGCCGCTGCAGGCTGGCCTCGAACTCGCGCAGCACGCCGTCGCGGCTGTAGTCGAACGTGGCGCTGCGCCCGGCCACGGCGAAGCCATCGCGCCCCGGCGCGGCCCCCGCATCGTCGAAGACACGGCGCCCGACCTTGGTCGACAGCGTGTAGCTGGCGCGCGGCAGCCCGCGCAGGCCCTGCCCGAGCCGGCGCTCGCTCAGGCCGTAGCCGTAGTACGGCGCGGTGTCGAAATGGCGGATGCCGGCGGCATGGGCGTCGGCGACCGCGGCCAGCGCCACCGCCTCGTCCACTTCCGCGTACAGGTTGCCGATCGGCGCGGCGCCGAAGCCCAGCGTGGCGATGCGCACGCCGCTGCGGCCCAGTGGGCGCGGCGCGACCGCGCCGGGTGCGGCGTCGGCGATGGCGGCGTTCAACGGCACCGGCGCCGACCTCGATAGATCGCCGACGCGAGGCGCCCGCTCGGCTTGCCGACTCGGGGACTGCTGGGATTGCGCATGCCACGCCTCCGCCCACCTGGGGGCCAGATCGGATGGTGGCCGGACCGCGTCGCCCTGAAGGCTGGCGCCGCCTGCCGGCTGTTCGTATATGAATATAGCAATCATAAGTGAACAATCAACGCCGCGGTGCAACATCCGACATCCGCGCCGCCGGCAGCGGACGAACGGTTCACAGCGGGCGCTCGGCAACGTCCTTTAGCGGCACCCGACAACGAGCTCGCCGCGATGCCCTGGACCAAGACCCTGACCGCCGTCCCCGAGGATCAGCGCATCCAGTCGTTCGCCATCCCGCCCAACGGCTGCGTTTCGGCCAACGACTTTCGCAATTGCGTCAACGAGAGCGAGATCGACTATGCGTTGGCGCAACTGCGGCTTTTCGATACGCCCGGCACCCAACCCGATCCGCAACTGCTGACCTCGTTCGACAGCAGCGTCCGCATCAATGTGGTCGGCCATGCGGGGTCGGGCGGATTCTCCAAGTCCAAGCCACGCGAACTCGCCGCACGCATCCAGCAACTCCTGCAACCGTGGCTGCACACCCAGAGCAAGCGCATCCAGCCGCTGCACATCGCGCTCTATCTGTATGGCTGCAGCATTGGACAGGAGCTGGACGCACGTGCGCCATTGAAGCCGGATACCTATTTGCACACGCTGTGGACCGAACTCAATCTGCACGGCGTCTACGTACACCGCATCAGCGCTCCACGCGGATTCGAATGGACCGACAGCGATGCCCGCAGCGTGGTCAGCCTCGACGGCGGCCACGGCACGCCGGATCCCGATCTCGTTCGCAGTTACTACCAAACGCTGGCCAAGCACTGGATCGAAGCGGTTTGCCGCAGCTGGATCAGCCGCGGCCAGCGGGCCTTGCTGTACGCTCCCGCGCAGCTCGTCGCTGCCCTGCAGGCGGCGGCGGACCAGCTCGACGACAGCATCGCGGAAGGGGAAAACGAGGGCGAGGCGGTGATCCACGATCCTGTGCTGCAGCCATTCCTGGTGGCACTGCAGCATTGGTACGCATGCGTGCGCGGCGTCGCCAACGGTGCCGATCCGACGCTTGTCCCTGACGCCACTGACCACTTGCTGAAAAGGCTCGCGGACATGGCGCAGATCGACGCGACCAATGCGTGGAGCCACTGGATGGAGCTGGGCAAGCCGCTGGCCGACCTGCTGCTGCAAGCCAACCGCCGCGCCACCGAAGCACTCTTTCAAACCATCGCCGGCTACTCCCGACTTTACGCCCTGCGCTGCTGCGAGGACACCGGCCGCCGCCTGCGCGACAACGCACGTGCCTACGAGGCCACGATATCCGAAGCCGATACATCCCTGCTCTACCTGGGCGACCTGTCCGGACGCCGCGGCATCTCCGCGGCCAGCCCGCAATGGGTCGGCTTCGATACCTCGTTCGATGCGCTGGTGGAACGGGCCCTGTATGAGATCAGCGATGACCCGGCCAATACCAGGGGTCCGAATCTTGGCGCACTGCTGAACATGGGCAGCGCCAGCGGCAAGGGCAATCCGGTCTCCGCGATGTTCATGGACTGGTGGATCAAAAAAGGCTATGCAAAATGGATCTATGTATCAGGCAGTGGCAAGGTACTCTCCGACTGGAGCGGCAGCGACGCGGCTAAATCGCTCGAGACCCATCTCAAGAAGCGCTATGGATTTGTAGACCATGGCTACGAATTGCGGCCTTTCAGATGAGCGCAGCTGGTCACGCTGCTCACGCGATGGCGTGCTCCGGCCCGTCGAGCAAGGCCCACAGGTCCGCCGGGCGCCGCAGCAGCGGCAGCGGCGTGTGCGGCTGCAGCGCGGCCGGCAAGGTGTAGCCCCAGCCGACGCCGGCGAAGGCGATGCCGGCCTGGTGCGCGGCGTCGGCGTCGCGGATCTCGTCGCCCACGCACAGCGCGCGCGCGGCCGGCACCGCGCAGGCCTTCAGCGCCGCGCGCAGCTTGCGGCGCTTGCCGAACACGGCGGCGCCGCAGCCGATGTGGCGGAAGCGCGCGGTCAGTTCGGCGCCGAGCACGCGCTCGACGTTGTCGCGGCTGTTGGAGGTCACCAGCGCCAGGTGCACGCCGGCCTGCGCGAGCGCGTCCAGCAACTCGGCCACCCCGTCGAACACCGCGATGCGCTCGATCTGCGCGGCCATCAGCGCGCGCATGCGCCGCGCCACCGCCGGCACCCGCCACCAGCGGATGCCGCTGCGCGCCATCAGTTCGCGCGCGCTCAGGCTGCGGATGTCCTGCAGCCGCTCCGGCTCGAAACGGCGGAAACCGAACTCGTCGGCGACGTCGTTGATGGTGTCGAGGAACCAGGCGAAGGAATCGGCCAGGGTGCCGTCGAAATCGAAGATGACCAGGTCGTAGCGCTGCATGCGGCGCCAGCATGCCGCAGCGCCGGCCGCGTCGCCAGGCCGGCCGCGCTCCGCCGCGGCGCGCGGTTAAGCCGGAGCCGGCCGCCGCCGGCCCCGGCGCCCGCTCAACCGCAGCAGTAGCAGACCAGCGGCTTGCCCGGCCCGCCCGGCCCCAGCTCGCCGCCGAACGGCGCGCATTCCTGCTGACACGCCCAGGCGCTACAGGATGCGTCCTTCTCGATCCCGTCGCCCGCGGTCGCCTGCACCGCGCCGAAGCCCATGCAGGCCAGGAACACGGCCGCGACCATCCCGTTGCGCAATGCTGTCCAACGCTGTTTCATGAGTCACTCCTCGACAGTTGCAAAAGCCGCCGGCGCCTCCGTGCGTCGCACTGCGGCCACCAGGTCCTGCACCCGCTCCGTGGTATCGAAGACGCCGACGCGCGCGTAGCGCACCCGTCCATCGCGGTCCAGCGCCAGCATCAGCGGCACGTTGCGCGCGCGGAACAGCATCAGCGCGCGGCGATCGGTGAGCGTGGTCACCGGGAAGGGGAAGCGGTGCTCGATGGCATAGCGACGCGCCTGGTCGGGACTGCACTGGCACACGCCCAGCACCTGCACGCGGCCGCCGCCCTGCTCGGCCAGGCGCTGCGCCGCCTGCACCACCGCGGGCGCCGAGCGCTTGCAGTACGGGCATGTGGTGGTGAAGAAGAACAGCACCTGCGCGTCCGCCGCCGGCACGCCCAGGGTGAGCGGCGCGCCGTTCAGCGCGGTCGCCGCGATCCGCGGCACGTACATGCCCAGGTACGGCTCGGTGGTGCGGGTCACGAACCAGCGGCGCTCTTCGCGCAGCGCACGGTTCTGCCAGGCCAGCACCGCCACCAGCGCACAGGCCGCGAGCAGCGCCAGCCAACTCCAGGGAAAACGACGTGCCATGCGCGCTGCGCCTCGTGCCGTGTCGCTGCAGGCTGCGCAGCCGCATCGCCGCGGTCAACGCCTGCCGCGCAGTTATTTTGCCCGCGTGGCGATGCTGGGGAGGCAATCACGCTTTGCCGCAGGCGCGCATTCCAGTGGCGCGCAGGCGATTCCATTCAAGCCCGGCGCCGGCACGCCGATACCGCTGGTACAGCCGTTCTCCCAAAGACCGCCCCCCATGCGCACTTCCTCCAATCCGACTGCATTCGTCAGCCTGCAGACCAAGCTGCTGACCGCCCTGGCGTTGGGCCTGGGCGTGGTCCTGCTGTGCGCCCTGGCCGGGCTCGGCTCGGCCTGGCTCAACCTGTCCACCGACGTGCCGCGCGAGGTCGCGCAGGCGTCGGCGAGCGAGGAGATCAGCCGCCATTTCCGGATGCAGGTACAGGAATGGAAGAACGTGCTGATCCGCGGCCACGCCGAGGACATGCGCAGCAAGTATCTGGCCGCTTTCGACAAGGAAGGCCGTGAGGTCGCCAGCGCCACCCAGGCCCTGGCCACGGCCCTGGCCGACCCACAGGCCGCGGCGCTGGCACGCGAGTTCGCCGAACAGCACAAGCTGCTGGAACAGCATTACCGCGGCGCGCTGCAGGGCTTCGCCGCCGCCGGCTACGACACCCGAGTCGGCGACGATGCGGTGCGCGGCATGGACCGCAAGCCCAGCGACACGCTGCAGGCGCTGGTCGAGCGCAGCAAGCTGCTGGCCGACGCGGCGGTACGGCGCAATTCCGAAACCGCGCGCCGCAGCCTGGTGTATTCGGCAGCGCTGACCGTGGCCGCCGCATTCGCGCTGGTGCTGGCGGTGGGCTGGTGGATCCGCCGCTCGGTGGTGCGCCCGATCGAGGCGGTGGCGCGTACCGCGCGCTCGGTCGCCTCCGGCGAACTGGTCGCCACGCTGAACGTGCGCAACCGCGACGAGATCGGCATGCTCGGCAAGGCGATGGGACAGGTGGTGGATACGCTGACGTCGGTCTCCACCGCGCAAGCGGAAATGGCGCAGCGCCACGAAGCCGGGCAGCTCAGCTACCGCATGACTGCCGACGCGTTCCCGGGCGCGTACGGACGCATGGTGGAAGACACCAACGGCCTGATCGGCGCACAGGTGCAGCTGATCCAGCAGATGCTGGAAACGATGCAGCGCTATGCGATCGGCGACATGTCGGTGGACATGGCGCGCCTGCCCGGCGAGAAGGCGCAGATCACCGAGGCAATGGATGCGACCAAGCGCAACCTGATGGCGATCAACGGCGAGATTCGCGCCCTGGTGGAGGCGGCCTCGGCCGGCGACTTCTCGCGGCGCGGCGATGCGGCCGGCCACCAGCACGACTTCCGCGCGATGATCGACGGCCTCAACCGGCTGATGGCCACCGCCGACGGCAACCTCGACGCGCTGTCCAAGCTGTTGCGGTCCATCGCCGCCGGCGACCTGACCGCGCGCATGCACGGCGAGTTCAACGGCGTGTTCGCGACCATGCGCGACGATGCCAATGCCACCGCCGAGCAACTGGCCGATATCGTCGGCCGCATCCAGACCGCCGCGATGAGCATCAACAGCGCCGCCAGCGAGATCGCCGCCGGCAACGACGACCTGTCGCGCCGCACCGAACAGCAGGCGGCCAGCCTGGAGGAAACCGCCGCCTCGATGGAGGAACTGACGTCCACGGTCAAGCAGAACGCCGAGCATGCGCGGCAGGCGAATCAGCTCGCCATCGGCGCGGCCTCGGTCGCCTCGCAGGGCGGCGTGGTGGTTGGCCAGGTGGTGAGCACGATGAACGGCATCGAGACCTCCTCGAAGAGGATCGCCGACATCATCTCGGTCATCGACGGCATCGCCTTCCAGACCAATATCCTGGCGCTCAACGCGGCAGTGGAAGCGGCACGTGCCGGCGAACAGGGCCGCGGTTTCGCGGTCGTCGCCAGCGAGGTGCGCATGCTGGCGCAGCGCTCGGCGAACGCGGCCAAGGAGATCAAGGAGCTGATCGAGACGTCGATCGGCCAGGTGTCCAACGGCTCGGCGCTGGTGCGCCAGGCCGGCGACACCATGCAGGACATCGTGTCCTCGGTGCAGCGCGTGACCGACATCATGGGCGAGATCTCCGCCGCCTCGCAGGAACAATCGTCCGGCATCGAGCAGGTCAACCAGACCGTCACCCAGATGGACGAGGCGACCCAGCAGAACGCCGCGCTGGTCGAGGAAGCCACCGCGGCGGCGCGCGCGATGGAGGAACAGGCCAACGGGCTGAGTTCGGCGGTGGCGGTGTTCCGCACCGGCGCAGGCAAACGCGGGCTGGCGGCCGCGGCATAAGCCGCCTGCGCGCGCCTTCATCCGCCCTTGCCTCCGGCTTCACGCGCTGCGTTCGCGGCGGCGCGCACGGTGCACGCTGGTTACCGCAAGCGCGAGGCAGAACATGCAGATGCAGAATCCCAACCCAGGCCAGGACCCGCAGCAGCCACCGAACGGGGTGCCGGGCCAGGTGCCCAATCCCGGCGTGGACCCGATGCCGGACCGGCCGGTGGATCCGATCCCCGACCAGCCGATCGATCCGACCATCCCGCCGATCAGCGATCCGGTCGGCGATGTCGACGCCCCGGTGCCGGGGCCGCGCGGGCCGACGCAGTACGTATAGCGTCAGGCCCCGCAAACCCCTGCAGGAGCGGCTTCAGCCGCGACCGGAGCTTTCCCGGGAAAGCCCCGGTCGCGGCTGAAGCCGCTCCTGCAGGGAGCAAGGGAAGCGTTGGCGAGCGCTAGCGGATGCGGAACCCCATCGTCGCTTCCACCGCCTGCTTCCAGCCGGCGTACAGTTCCTCGCGGCGTTCGGCCGGCATGCGCGGTTCGAAGCGGCGGTCCACCGCCCACTGCTGCGCGATCTCGGCGCGGTCCTTCCAGAAGCCGGTCGCCAGGCCGGCCAGGTAGGCGGCGCCCAGCGCGGTGGTCTCGGCCACTTCCGGGCGCAGCACCGGCACGTCGAGGATGTCGCTCTGGAACTGGGCCATGAAGTCGTTGCTGATCGCGCCGCCGTCGGCGCGCAGTTCCTTCAGCTCGATGCCCGAATCGACCTGCATCGCGGTCAGCACGTCGCGGGTCTGGTAGGCCATCGACTCCACCGCGGCGCGGATGAAGTGTTCCTTGGTGGTGCCGCGGGTCAGGCCGAACACCGCGCCGCGGATGTCGCTGCGCCAGTACGGCGCGCCCAGGCCGACGAAGGCCGGCACGAAGTACACGCCGTCGTTGTCGCCGGCGCGCTCGGCATAGGCTTCCGAATCGCTGGCCTTGCCGAACATGCGCAGGCCGTCGCGCAGCCACTGCACCACCGACCCGGCGACGAAGATCGCCCCTTCCAGCGCGTACTCGACCTTGCCGTCCACGCCCCAGGCGATGGTGGTGAGCAGGCCGGTGTTGGAGGCGACCGCCTTCTCGCCGGTGTTCATCAGCATGAAACAGCCGGTGCCGTAGGTGTTCTTGGCCATGCCCGGCTCGAAGCAGGCCTGGCCGAACAGCGCCGCCTGCTGGTCGCCGGCGATGCCGGCGATCGGCACTTCGTGGCCGTAGAAATACTGGCCCTGGGTGGTGCCGTAGATCTCGCTGGAGGAGCGCACCTCGGGCAGCATCGAGGCGGGGATGTCGAGCATCTGCAGCAGTTCCTCGTCCCAGCGCAGTTCGTGGATGTTGTACAGCAGCGTGCGCGAGGCGTTGGTGTAGTCGGTGACGTGCACCTTGCCGGCGGTGAGGTTCCAGATCAGCCAGCTGTCGATGGTGCCGAACGCCAGCTCGCCGCGCTGCGCGCGTTCGCGCGCGCCCTCGACGTGGTCGAGGATCCACTTGACCTTGGTGCCGGAGAAATACGCGTCGATCAGCAGGCCGGTCTTGGCCCGCACCATGTCCTCGTGGCCGGCCGCCTTGAGCTGCTCGCAGATGTCCTTGGTCTGCCGCGACTGCCAGACGATGGCGTTGTAGATCGGCTGCCCGGTGGCGCGGTCCCATACCACCGCGGTCTCGCGCTGGTTGGTGATGCCGATGCCGGCGATCGCGCTGGCGTCCACCTGCTGGTTGTTGAGCAGCTCGGTGATCGTGGTGTAGACGCTGGTCATGATCTCGCGCGGGTTGTGCTCCACCCAGCCCGGCTGCGGGAAGATCTGCCCGAACTCGCGCTGCGCCATGCCGACGATGTGGCCCTTGCGGTCGAACAGGATCGCGCGCGAACTGGTGGTGCCCTGGTCGATGGCCAGGATGAATTTCTTTTCCATCGGTGACTCCTGCGGGGTCGTGGGGCGCGCGCCGCGGCGGCGCCCGGAATGGTGGGAGCGTGCCGGCGGCGCCGGCACCGGTTGGCGCGCGCCGGCTCAGGCCCGGCGCGAGGCCGCTTCTTCCTCGAGCGCTTTCACCCGCGCCGGCAGGAACGGATAGATCAGCAGCTGATAGGCGCCGCCGCCGACCACGCCGCCGATCAGCGGGCCGACGATCGGGATCCACCAGTAGCTGTTGGCCGACGGCAGCGCCGAGGAGCCCCAGCCGGCGAAGTAGGCGAACAGGCGCGGCCCGAAGTCGCGCGCCGGGTTGATCGCCCACGCTTCCAGGTAGCCCATCGAGGCGCCGATGGTCGCCACCAGCAGGCCGATGATCAGCGCGCCGGAATTGGCGGTGGGCGCGGCCTCGTTGTAGCGCTCGGTGATGGCGAAGATGCCGAAGATCAGGAACGCGGTCAGGATCACCTGGTCGCGCAGCGCGTGCATCGGCGTGATCGCCAGGCCCGGCGCGGTGAAGAACACGCCGGCCGCGCCGCCCGCCTCGCGGGTCAGCTGATGCGCCTGGTTGTAGTGGTCGATCACCGGCGAAAACAGCAGGTAGACGATGCCCGCGCCGAGGAACGCGCCGACCACCTGCGCCGCCCAGTACGGCAGCACCTTGTTCCAGGCGAAGCCGCGGAACACCGCCAGCGCCAGCGTCACCGCGGGATTGGCGTGGGTGCCGGAGACCGAGCCGGTGACGTAGATCGCGATCGTCACCGCCAGGCCCCAGGCGATGCACACGCCCCAGTAGGCGTTCTGGTACGGACTGGGGTCGTACAGCACGTACATGCACGCCACCGAGCAGCCGAAGGCGATGATGATCACCATCGCCACCGCCTCGGAAATCAGTTCGCCGAGCAGTTGCCGGTTCATGCGCCTCGCTCCCGCACCGCTGTCGTCGTCTTGCCGGTCGTGCCTGTCGTCGTCTTGCCCATGCCTGCCACCCTCCACGGTCGTTCCCAGGTTCGCGCGCGGCGGCGGATGCCGATGCGCGCGGCGATTGCGCAGGCGCGGCCGGCGCCCGGAACAGGGCACGCCGGCCGCGCTGCTTGCCTCATGCGGGCGCGGCGGCCACCGCGGCCGGCGCCTGCTGCAGATAGTCGATCAGGCGCTGGCGCCCGGCCGCGTCGATGCGCAGGCCGAGCTTGCTGCGGCGCCACAGCAGGTCGTCGGCCTCGGTCACCCATTCGTGCCGGCGCAGGTAGTCCACTTCCGCCTGGTACAGGTCGGCGCCGAAATGCGCGCCCAGCTCCTGCAGCGAGGCCGCCTCGCCCAGCAGCAGCGTGGCGCGGGTGCCGTAGTTGCGCGCCAGCCGCGTGGCGGTCGCCTCGCCCAGCCACGGCCGCGCCGCGTGCAGTTCCTGCGCCAGCGCGCGGATGTCGCGGCGTTCGCCGCCCGGCAGCGGCGCGCCGCGCGCGGTCCAGGCCGGCGCCTTGCGCCCGGCCTGCGCGACCAGCCGGTCTACCGCTTCCTCGGCCAGCTTGCGGTAGGTGGTGAGCTTGCCGCCGAACACGTTGAGCAAGGCCGCGCCGCCATCGGCGTCCAGTTCCAGCAGGTAGTCGCGGGTGACCTCGGCGGCGTTGTCCTCCTCGTCGTCGAGCAGCGGGCGCACGCCGCTGTAGCTCCACACCACGTCGCTGGGCGCGATCTGCTTGAGGAAGTAGCGGTTGGCCGCCTCGCACAGGTAGCGCGTCTCCTCGGCATCGATCTTCGGTGCGGACGGATCGGCGCGGTAGTCCACGTCGGTGGTGCCGATCAAGGTGAAGTCGTGCTCGTAGGGGATCGCGAACACGATACGCCGGTCCGGCTGCTGGAAGATGTAGGCGTGGTCGTGCTCGAACAGCCGCGGCACCACGATGTGGCTGCCCTTGACCAGGCGCAGCGCGTGGTCGTGGCCGACCTTGGCCACGTCGTCGAGGAACTGCACCGCCCACGGCCCGGCGGCGTTGACCAGCGCGCGCGCCTGCAGCTCCTGGCGGCGGCCGTCGGCGTGCTGCAGCGTCGCCTGCCACAGGCCGCCGACGCGGCGCGCGGCGACGCAGCGGGTGCGGGTCAGGATCTTCGCGCCGCGCTGCGCGGCATCCAGCGCATTGAGCGCCACCAGCCGCGCGTCCTGCACCCAGGCGTCGGAATAGACGAAGCCGGTGCGGAATTCCTCGCGCAGCGGCGCGCCGACCGGGTCCGAGCGCAGCGCCATGCGCCGGGAACCGGGCAGGGTGCGGCGGCCGCGGCCGAGATGGTCGTACAGGAACAGGCCGGTGCGGATCATCCACGCCGGCCGCAGGTGCGGCTGGTGCGGCAGCAGGAAGCGCAGCGGCCAGATGATGTGCGGGGCCAGGCGCAGCAGCACCTCGCGCTCGGCCAGCGCCTTGCCGACCAGCGCGAACTCGTACTGCTCCAGGTAGCGCAGCCCGCCGTGGATCAGCTTGGTGCTGGCGCTGGAGGTGTGCGAGGCCAGGTCGTCGCGCTCGCACAGGCACACCGACAGGCCACGGCCCACCGCATCGCGGGCGATGCCCACCCCGTTGATGCCGCCACCGACCACCAGCACATCGTAGATCTCGCTCATTGCCTGACTCCGGAAGCGCCGCGTCCCCGGCGGCAAGCGCCTGGGTCACGACGGAGGACGAAAAGATCGTAAACGAACATTTTCGAACATATCACGCTGCAGTGCAGCGTAGCGTCGAGGCGGGCGACGACAAGACGAGAGGATCAGAAGGCCGGGATCAGCCGATTTTTGCCCGCTTACCGCCCAGGAGGGCGATCGCTGGCACGGTTTCACGTCACAATAACGAAATAATACGAACATAAACGCACACGAAACGCCTGTTCGTTCGGCGAGCGCCGCGTCCAAATCCGACCAGCGCGACCGCCGCAGCGCGCTTTTCCCGGCAATGCGCAGCGCATGCGGCCGACGCCGCTCAGTCGGGATCGGCGTCGCTGCCGGCCACCGCGTGCGCCTCGGCCTCGCCGCGCTCCTCGCCCTCGGCGACGAACACGCGGGTGCCGGCCTCGGCCAGCACCGCGGCCAGCTCCGGCGGCGGCGCGCGGTCGGTGAACCAGGCCTGGACCCGTGCGATCGGCCCCAGCCGGACCATCGCATTGCGGCCGAGCTTGCTGTGGTCGGCGGCCAGGAACACCTGCCGCGAGTGCTCGATGATGGCCTGCGCCACCCGCACCTCGTGGAAATCGAAATCCAGCAGGGTGCCGTCCGGATCGATGCCGGAAATGCCGATCACGCCGAAATCCACCTTGAACTGGCGGATCAGCTCGATCGTCGCCTCGCCGGTGACGCCCTGGTCGCGGCCGCGCACGCGCCCACCGGCCACCACCACCTCGAAGCTCGGATTGGCGCTCATCATCACCGCCACGTTGAGGTTGTTGGTGATCACCCGCAACCCGGTGTGCCCCATCAGCGCCCGCGCCACGTCCTCGTTGGTGGTGCCGATGTTGATGAACAGCGAGGCGTCGTCGGGGATGTGCTGCGCCAGCAGCGTGGCGATGCGCCGCTTCTCCTGCGCCTGCAGCGACTTGCGCGCCGCATAGGCCAGGTTCTCCACGCTCGAGGGCAGGCTGACGCCGCCGTGGTAGCGGCGCAGCAGGCCGGCCTCGCACAGTAGCGCCATGTCGCGGCGGATGGTCTGCGGGGTCACCTCGAAGCGAGTGGCCAGCCCTTCCACCTCGGCATAGCCCTGTTGCCGCACCAGCGCGACCAGTTGTTCCTGGCGCGGATTGAGCGCGGGCACCGCGCTCGGCTTGGGGATCGTGTTGTCCATGCGCCGATCATGGCGCATGCGCGAACGGATGCAAACGCCGGCGGCCGCCACCGCATCGCGCGCGGACCGATCAGCGCAGCCAGCGGGCGACCGCGGAGCGGCGCATTCCCAGCAAGCGCGCCAGCGCATCCTGCTGCGCGACGCTGCCGCTCAGCCTGCACTCCGCCGGTGCGGCGACGTCCATGCACAGGCGCGCCGGATACGCGGCATCCTGTAGCACCCGGTAGCCCCAGACGATGCCCTGGTCGTATACGCCGCCGCCATCCAGATCGACCAGGTAGTTGGCGAAGCGGGTGACCGTCTCGCCGTCGATGCGGCCTGCCGCGACGGCAACGCACGCGCGCGGCGTGCCGATCAGGCTGCAGTCGGTGGCGCCTACGGTGCGCACGGGCTGGCCGGCGTAGTACGCCGAATGCGCACCGACGCGGGCGTCCGGCTCGCCGTACAGGCAGCGCGTGAGCGGCAGCTGCGCCGAGTCGGTTGCACGCTTGTCGACGCTCCAGGGGCCGGCCCGGCCGTGCCCTACCCCACTGGCCTGCGGAAAGCACAGCTGGATCAGGCCCAGTTGCCGCATTTGCGGCGGATCGCGGCCGAAACGCAGGCGAAAATCGGCGCCGTAGCGCAGTCTCGCGCCGTCTCCGAAGAGGTTTCCGGACACCGCCAGATACGGATACAGCTCCAGGGCAAACCCGCTCTGCCGGTAGCTGCGCCGCGCCGTGTAACCGTGCATCGTCCGCCCCTGCGACCCTGGAGATGGAGCGCATCGGCTCCAGTCCTACAGACGCGTCCCGGCCATGCCTGTGAACCGCCCCACGAACCGCGCTGCGGCTGCCGCTAGACTACGCACCCCGCCGGACGCCACCGGCAGCACCGGACCGGCCATGATCAACAACGACGTACTGCGCTCCATCCGCTACATGCTCGACCTGAGCGACCAGATGATCGTGGACACGGTCCACCTGGCCGACCCGGCCTTCCCGATCGACAGGAGCGAAGTCCCGGCCTACCTGAAGAAGGAAGACGAGGACGGCTTCGTCGAATGCAGCGACCTGGTCCTGGCGCATTTCCTCGACGGGCTGGTGTTCCACTACCGCGGCCGCGACGACAGCCTGCCGGCGCGCCCGGTGGAGACCCGGGTCACCAACAACGTGGTGCTGAAGAAGCTGCGCGTGGCGTTCCAGCTCAAGGACGTGGACATGCACCAGATCTTCGCCGACGCCGGCTTCCCGGTCTCCAAGCCGGAGCTGTCGGCGCTGTTCCGCCAGCCCGAGCACAAGAACTTCCGCCTGTGCGGCGACCAGCTGCTGCGTAATTTCCTGAAGGGGCTGACGCTGCGCATGCGCGCGGCCGGCTGAGGCAGGTCGCGCCGCGGCCGATGGCAGGACAGGACCCGGAGCCAGGATGAAGAAGGTGGCCGCCTACAGGATCCAGGGAACCGTCCTGCTGCAGGCGATGTCGTTGACCGACACCAGCCTGTGGATCGCGCATGGGGAGGTTCTCTCCATCCCCGCGGACGATCCAGCCGGGCTGGCAAGCGCGATCAGGCAATCGCTCGACCATTCGATCGAAGACGTCGCGCACCCGCCGCAGTCCGAATGGAAGCACATCCAGCGTCCGATCCTGCACGCCGCCGGCGTCAAAAATTGGGCCGCCCTCGGCAAGAAGGCAAAAGCCGTCGGCATCGAATGGGCCGGCGATACGCTTGCCTTTATCCCATGCGTCGATTTCCGCCACGACGGCGGAGAGGACAGCGACGAGCACACGATCCACTGCGGCATGGATGACGCACGGCTGGGCGCCAAGTTGCTGGAGGCCTTCGAGCACGCAAGTTGAGGCGATGTCGCTGCGTACCGGCACCGCCGGCACGCGCAGCCAGGCGCCGCGTGCGCCGCGCCGCGGGCCGCTCAGCGGATCCGGTAGACCCGCGCCTTCGGCAGGTCTTCGTCCACCTGCAGGAACCAGCGTCCGGCGATGCCGGGCACGACCTTGATCGCCGGCGAGGCCAGCGCGGTGCGCAGGGTCATGCTGCCCTTGAGCACCTTCCACTGCTGGCCGTTGTCCAGCACGAACACGGTGCCCGGCGCCCAGCCGGCGACCTCGCCCTGCACGCGGGCGCTGATCGGGCCGTCGTCCAGGCCGATCATCATGCCCTGCTCGGCCTGGCTGTCGCCGGCGGCGGTCGCCGGCATCGGCGCGGCGGGTCGCGCCGGGGCCTGCGCCGCCTCGCGCGCATCGGCGTCGCGCAGCAGGCGGTTGAGGGTGGTCAGCTGGGTCGGCGTCAGCCCGACCTCGCGCAGCTGCTCGGCACTGAGCCGGCGCTCGATCTCCACATACCCCGACTGCGCCAGCGCAGCCGGTGCCGCCAGGGCGCATGCCAGCGCCAGCACCACGTATTTCATCGTTCGATCCTGCCGCCTTCGCGGATGAGCAAGGCCACGCGGCCCGATGGGACCGGCTCCCCAGTCCGGCGAGTTTGGGTCAGTCCGGTGACAACGGGATGACACGCCGCGCCGGCGGCGGACCGGATCGCCTGCCCGTCGCCCGGCACCCGGCGATGCGGCCGCGCCGCTGTTCGGCGCCGCGCCACGATAGCGGCCACGGCGATCGCAGCGCGGCGGCACGGCCGGGCGCTCGCCTGCGGACACCGCCGAGTCCCCGGCGCCGGGGGGCCGAGTGAGCCCCTGCGGAGTGAGCGGGGCGCCATGGCGGATTCGGATGGGCCGACCGCCGGGGCGCTCCGCGATCGCAGCGCGGCGACGCTGCCGGGCGTTCGCCTGCGGACACCGCCGAGGCCCCGGCGCCGGTGGTCCGAGTGAGGCCCCTGCGGAGTGAGCGGGGCGCCATGGCGGATTCCGATGGCCCGACCGCCAGGGCGCTCCGCGATCGCAGCGCAGCGACGCGGCCGGGCGTTCGCCTGCGGACACTGCCGAGGCCCGGCGCCGGGGGGCCGAGTGAGGCCCCTGCGGATTGATCGGGGCGCCATGGCGGATTCCGATGGCCCGACCGCCAGGGCGCTCCGCGGCGCATTGTTCATACCCGGGACGCAGTGTCCAGCCGCCACCGCCAGGACGGAGCATGCCCGACGGTGTGCACGCCCCATGCCGCGATTCGGTCTACGATGCGCGGGGTTCGCCGCCCCTGGCGGGCGCCGCCGACCCCCTGCGCCGACGGTGTCCCTTCCCGCTCTGTCTTGAGGTCCCCACATGAAACTAGAGGTGCTGTTCGACCAGCTGCACACCCTGCCGACCATCCCGAAGGTGGCGCAGGAGCTGATCCTGCAATTCGACAATCCCACCACCAGCCTGGACAGCGTGGCCCGCAGCATCGAGCGCGACCCGGTGATCGCGGCCAAGGTGCTGCGCCTGGCCAACTCGGCGCGCTTCCGTGGCGCGCGCGATTCGACCAGTGTCGAGGATGCGGCGCTGCGGCTGGGCTTCAACACCTTGCGCACCCTGGTGCTGGCCTCGTCGATGACCGACGCCTTCCATGCTCCGGCCCATTTCGACCTGCGCGCGTTCTGGCTGCACAGCTTCGAGGTCGCCGGCGTATGCCGGCTGCTGGCCCGGCAGAAGGGCCTGGACGCGGAAACCGCGTTCACCTGCGGGATGATGCACAACATCGGCGAGCTGCTGATCCAGACCGGCGCGCCCGACTATGCGGCGCAGCTGCACCCGGACGCGTCCTCCAGCGGCCGCGCCGCCGACGAGACCGTGCAGCTGGGCTTCGGCTACCCGGAAGTGGGCGCCGAACTGGCGCGGCGCTGGCACCTGCCGGAGGTGATCCAGACCGCGATCGCCTACCAGGCGCGGCCGCTGCAGGCGCCGGAAGGCCAGCCGATGCCGCGCGTGGTGGCGCAGGCGGCGCTGGTCGCCGATGCGCTGGAGCGTTTCGACGGCGCCACCGCGGAAGCGCGGCAGGCGGTCAGCGGCCCGCTGCTGGACGACGTGGACCTGGACGCGCTGTTCGCCGCGCTGCCGGACGTGATCGAGGCCGACCGCGCGTTCACCGAAATGCTGCGCTGAGCCCAGCGCCGCGACGTTGATGGCGTGCGGCCGCGGCGGCGGCAGCACGCATTCCCATGTGCTTTTCGCCAGGAGGTGTGCGATGGGATACACGATCGAAGACGTGCAGGGCTGGATCGGCGAAGCGACCTTGACCGAATGGAAGCAGCTGACGCCGACCAACATTCCGAAACCGCATGGTGGCTACACCTACACGGACAAGGATGCCCAAGCCACGAACACCAGCGGTTCGGCCGCCGCGTGGATCGAGGGCAAGCTGAAAGCTCTCGATACGACCGCGAAGGAGTTCGGCGGAGCCCAGAAGATCGGAGGGTTCTGGATCAAGCTGGGCGCCATCACCAAGAAAACCAAGATCGGGCGCTGCCTGCACATGTCCGGCGTGGCGGCCGTGGATCTGCTGAGCAACGCCAACTTCGACAACGTCAAGATCTCGATCGTCGGCAGCACCGCCTACGATCACCACTTCGTGGTGCTGGATATCTTCAATGCCACCGACAGAGCGTGGCAACGCTTCATCGTCGACATATGGCAGGGCCGTGTCGACCAGAGCAACACCTTCGTCTATACCGATGCCACTCATCCGTACTATCGACGCGGCGAGCTCGCGACCTTTTTCGAGTTCGATTACGGCGCCGGCAAGCGGAAAATCGATACCGCCTTGATCGCGGAGGCCAAGGCGGTGAATTGAGCGCAGCGTCTCCGAGCTGCGGTCAGCGAGGCAGGACGGAAACGATATCGCGTTGCGGTCCGACACCAGGCCAGGCGCGCCACCGGGGATGACCGAACTGCAAGCGATGCCGGACCGAGGTGGGTGCAGCGCCCCCCGCAGCCGCTGCAGCGGAAAGCGATTGCCCAGCGCCATGAGCGCGGCACGGCGCAATGGCGGCGATCGAACGGACGGCTTGCGCTCGCGGCTTCAGGTTGCGGCCCCATCCGCCACCTCGGCCTGCAGCGCGCCGACCACGCTCGGCCACAGTTCCGACACGGTCGGGTGGATCGGCACCGCCCATTGCAGGGTCTCGAACGGCTGCTCGGCGTTGATCAGGTCGAGCACGCCGTGGATGGCTTCGTCGCCGTTGATGCCGAGGATGGCCGCGCCGAGGATGCGGTGGGTCTGCGCGTCGGCCACCAGTTTCATGAAGCCGGCGGTCTCGCCGTTCTCGCGCGCGCGCCCGACCTGGGTCATCGGCCGCTTGGCGAACAGCAGCGGCCGGCCGCTGGCGCGCGCCTGCGCCTCGGTCATGCCGACCCGGCCCAGCGGCGGATCGGTGTACAGCGCATAGCCGGGCACGCGCTGCAAGACGCGGCGCTGGCCGCCGTCGAGCAGGTTGGCGGCGACGATCTCGTAGTCGTTGTAGGCGGTATGGGTGAACGCGCCGCGGCCGTTGCAGTCGCCCAGCGCCCACACGCCCGCGGCGCTGGTCGCCAGTTCCTCGTCCACCGTGATGTAGCCGCGCGCGTCGGTGGCGATGCCGGCGTGCTCCAGGCCCAGGTCGTCGGTATTGGGCTGCCGCCCCATCGCCAGCAGCACATGGCTGGCGACCACCTCCGGCGCGCCATCGTGGCAATCCACCCGTACCGCCACGCCCTGCGCGTGCGGCGCGAAGGCGATGCACTGCGCGTGGGTGCGCACCGCCACACCCTCGCCTTCCAGCACGTTGCGGATGCAGTCGGACACGTCCTCGTCCTCGCGCGCGATCAGCCGCGGCTGCTGCTCGACCACGGTGACCTGGGCGCCGAGGCGGCGGAAGATCTGCGCGAATTCCAGGCCGATGTAGCTGCCGCCGATCACCGCGAGGTGCCGCGGCACCTCGCGCAGCTGCAGGATCGAGGTGTTGGTCAGGTAATCGATCTGCTCCACGCCCGGTAGCGCCGGCACATGCGCGCGGCCGCCGACGTTGAGGAAGATCCTCGGCGCGGTGATGCGTGCGTCGCCCACGCGCAGCAATTGCGGCGCCTCGAAGCGGGCATGCCCGCGCAACACGGTCAGGCCGCGCAGGCCGCCCAGCCACTGCTCCAGGTTGTCGCGCGCGCTGTGCGTCACCGCATGCGCGCGCGCCATCACCCGCGCGATGTCGATGCCGACCTCGCCCTGCAGCTGCACGCCGTAGTCGGCGGCGCGCCGCGCCAGGTGCGCCACGCGCGCGCTGGCGACCAGGGTCTTGGTCGGCATGCAGCCGGTGTTGACGCAGGTGCCGCCGAGCAGCTGGCGTTCGACCAGCGCCACCTGCATGCCGGCCGCGACCAGGCGCGCGGCCAGCGACGGACCGGCCTGGCCGGCGCCGACCACGATCGCGTCGAACGCGCGGCTCATCGCAGCAGCGCCATCGCCAGCACGCCCAGGGCGATCGCCACCGCGTCCTCGAGCAAGGCGGCGGGCAGGTCGCGGCCGAAACGCTGCGCCAGCGACGCACGCGCCGCGGCGCCGCCGAAGGTGCCGAGCACCGCGCCGAGCGCGCCGGCGACCATCGCCGCCACCCACAGGCCGCCGGCCATGCCCACCGCCGCGCCGCACAGGCCGCCGGTGGCGATGCGGGTGCCGAACTGCAGCGGCACCTTGCGGCTGGGCGTGCCCGGCAACTGGTCGGTGACCAGCTCGCCGACGGCCAGCAGCGAGACGATCCACGGCGTGAAGCGCCAGCCCAGGAACGCCAGGGGCGTGCCGACCAGCGGCAACACGCCCAGGCTGGCGGCCCAGCTGACCACCGCCGGCGCGGTCATCGCGCGCAGGCCGGCGACGATCCCGATCAACAGTGCGACGACGAGCAGGCTCATGACGGCGACTCCGGCAGGTGGCGAAGGGAAACCCGGGACAACCTGGCAAGCGCGGCGTACCGCACGGCAGGCGGCAGCGTCGCCTGAGTATAGGCAGCCCTGCACGGCGCCCGCCATGCACGGACGATTTGCGCACGCGCATGCAATGCGGGTCAGGGGGTCCGGGCTGGCTTTGCTCGCCTTGTTGGCTTGGCTGGCTTCGCCGGCTTGGCTGCCTCGGCCAGCTTGTCCGCTTTGCCGGCCTTGGTTGCTTTAGCCGGTTTCGCGGGCCTGGCCTGCTCAGCGCGCTTGACCGCGTTGGTCGCTTTGGGCGACTGCACGGATCTGGCCGCCCCAGTCGCTTTCGCCTTGGTCGCCTTGGTCGCCTTGGTCGCCTTGGTCGCCTTGATCGCCTTGGTCGCCTTGGTCGCCTTGGTCGCTTTGGCCGCTTTGGTCGCTTTGGTCGCTTTCGTCGACTTGGTCGATTTGGTCGGCGCGAGCGGCTTGGCGATTTTCCCGGCGCTCGCCGGCTGCATCGGTTTGGCCGGCTTCGCTGCCTTTTCCGTCTTCGCAGACCCGCCGGTCTTCGCCGGGCCGGTGGCCTTGTCGGTCGAAGCAGCGAGGCCGCCGCGCTGCGCGCTGCCCTTCAGCGCGACCCAGGCCGGCGCGTGGTCGCTGGCATGCGGCTGGTCGCGCACCCAGCGGTCCACGCCGGCGTCGTGCAGGCGCGCGGCCAGCGCCGGGTTCAGCAGCAGGTGGTCGATGCGCAGGCCGGCGTCGCGCTGCCAGTGCTGGCGGAAATAATCCCAGAACGTGTAGATGCGGCGCTCGCCATGCACCGCGCGCAGGCTGTCGGTCCAGCCCTGCGCGAGCAGGTCGGCGTAGGCCTGGCGGCTTTCCGGCTGCAGCAGCGCATCGCGCAGCCACGAGGCCGGGTTGTAGATGTCCGCATCGGTGGGCACCACGTTGAAGTCGCCGATCAAGGCCACCGGATGCGGCAGCGCGGCCAGCTGCCGCGCATGCCGCTGCAGCCGCGCGAACCAGTCCAGCTTGTAGTCGAACTTCGGCCCCGGGCGCGGATTGCCGTTGGGCAGGTACAGGCAGCCGACCAGCACGCCGTGCGCCATCGCCTCCAGGTAGCGGCTCTGCGTATCGCGCGCATCGCCCGGCAGGCCGCGCCGGCTCTCCACCGGATCGCTGCCTTTGGCCAGCAGCGCCACCCCGTTCCAGGCCGACTGCCCCTGCCACAGCGCGCCGTAGCCGGCGGCATGGATCGCCTGCAGCGGGAAGCCGGCATCGGCGCTCTTGAGTTCCTGCAGCCCGACGATGTCCGGCGCCTCGCGCCGCAACCATTCCAGCAACTGCGGCAGGCGGCTGCGGATGCCGTTGACGTTGTAGGTGGCGATCTTGAGCGTCTTCATCGCATGCGCCAATGCAGAACCGGCCATCACCTTGCCCAAGCTACGCTCGGCGCATCGTGAAAACCGGCAGGCGCCCATGACCCCACTCGACAAGCCGCTGCGTCGCGCGCTGGAGATCGACGGCACGCTCTACACGCTGAGCATCGACCCGCAGGGCCTGACGCTGACCGAGAAGGGCCGGCGCAAGGGCCTGGTGTTGCGCTGGAGCGACCTGGTCAGCGGCGATGCCGCGCTGGCCACCGCGCTGCAGGCCTCGCTCGCCGCCGCCAGGAAGTGAACGCCAGGCGCGGCAGCGCGCGGCCGCCGCGACAGCCGGCATGCCTGCAGGATGCCGTCGGCCCGAACCGGTGCTATTTTCGCCGGACCAGGCAACCGGCAAGGAGCAGGCACATGCACTCGCGCAACCGCACCAGTCCAGGGACGGGCCTGCGCCCGCGCGCCACGCGCCTGCCGCGCCTCGCCTTGCTGGCGCTGGCCGCACTGGCCGGCGGCGCCAACGCGCAGCAGGACTCGCTGCAGATCGCGAGCAGGACCACATACGCGGCAGGGACGCCGGAATGGCGCCAGCTCCGCGACTGGCTGACGCAGCATGCGTCGGCGATCGACGGCAAGCGCCTGGGCGATCCCGGGCAGCTCGGCGCGGTGACGCTGGCCTACAGCGCGACCAAGCCGGTCACCACCGGCACGGTGCCGCGGCCGCTGCCCTTGCCTGCGACCGGTACGCCTGGCGACAGCATCGGCATCTCCTCGTGCGCGCAGGGCTACACGCAATCGTGGAACTACATTGCGGACGATAGCCAGGGAAATCGCTGGACACTGCAGTCCTACTCGCTGAAGCAAACCGAACCCTGCCCCGGCGGCGCCAGCCAGGGTTGACGTCCGCAGGGTTCGCCGGGCACGGCCATGCGAGACCGGATGGCGCGTCTGCCGCCGGCTTCGCCGCCTGCAGGAGCGGTTCCGCGTGGCCTCGTGCCATCGACCGCGACCGACGACATGACGGACCTGCAACAGCCAACAATGGGTCGGGGCTGAAGCCCCTCCCGCGGCGCATCCAGTCGCCCCGCGCAAGCCCCTTGTGGGAGTGACTTCAGTCGCGACGGGCTCTACCGACAACGCGGGTCGCGATCGACGTCGTCCCCACGATTCGCAGCCCTTGGATCGACGCGACGCCCGCTGGACTGGCCGCGCAGCGACCCGCATGCGGCCATCGCGACGCCAGCCCGGGACCGCCATCCGGGCATCGACCCTCCATCCGCCCGCCCCCCGGCAACCCCGCCGCGGGCGCCTGGCCGGTCCGCGCGGCTTCGCGCGTTCGCTAGGAGGACGCCACCGCGCCAGGCATGCCGCCGGCGCCATCCCGCATTCATGCAGCCGCTCGCGCGGCGTCCGCGAGCGTGCCTGCACGCAACATCCATGGAGAAGCACATGTTAAGGATCGAAATCGAACTGTTTTCCGGCCGCCCCAATCCCGTCTGGTACGTCACCGACAGCGCCGAGGCCGACCGCCTGCTCGGCGAGGTGAGCGGCAACGAGGGCGTGATCGCCCGCCCCGGCGCCGGCTACGACGGGCTGGGCTTCCGCGAGGTGCGCGTCGAATTCCTCGAAGAGACGCCGGCCAAGGTCAAAGGCGTCCCGCGCCAGTTCGCGCTCGCCTCCACCGCCAGCCGCGACTTCAAGGCCTCCGGCGCGCTCGCGCAGCGCCTGATCGAAGCCATGCCGCTGCGCTCCAAGGTGCAGTTGCTGGAACACGCGCTGACCCCGCTGGACGCCAAGCTGCGCGAGGGCGTGCTCGAACGCCTGCAACGCTACCTCGCCGACCCGCCGCGGCCCACGCCGCCACCACCGGCGCCGCCGCGCAGCTCGCTGCGCACCACCATCAAGGACGAAAAGTGCGGCAAGTGCGAATACGAGGTGAGCCAGTACAACCCCGGCTTCTGGAACGGCGCCGGCGTCATCGGCCACAACAACTGCTACAACTACGCGCGCAACTGGCGCACCAACACCTTCGCCCAGCCCGGGCGCGCGCATGGCGCGATGACCTCGACCATGGCCTGCAACACGGTCAGCGCCGCGGCCATGGCCGACGGCCTGCGCAAGCGCTGCGACTGCCTGAGCGAGAAGGAATACCCGCGCCGGCTGATGGCGCTGGTCATCGACCCGGGCTACGACTACCACTGGTACCGGCACCAGCGCGGCGGCTTCTGGGGCCACAAGCCCGGCGGCACCGCCGCGCGCAACTACGACAACAGCGGCCAGCTGATCCTCAACCCGGAAACCTGCAACCGCGGCGGCTACACCCACTTCTGCGGCTACTTCTACGCCGGACGCTCGGTGGTCATCAACTGAACCTGACGGAAGGGCGATGCGCGTCGAGCTCGACATCTACAGCGGCCAGCCGAATCCGTGCTGGGACCTCGACGCCATCGCCGCGCGCGGACTGCGCCAGCAGTGCGAGCGCCTGCCACGCGTGCCCACGCCGGCCGCCACGCCGCCGGCGCTGGGCTACCGCGGCTTCCGCTGGCAGGACGGCTCGGCGATCTGGCATGCCCATGCGGGCGAGGTCACGGTCGGCGCCGCCGTCTACCGCGATGCCGCATTCAGCGTGGAACGCTACCTGCTGGCGACGCTGCCGCCCGCCTTCGCGCACCTGCACGCGCGCGTGCAGGCGGCGATCGAACGCGGCGGGCGCTCCGGGCCGGAGTGAAGCGCGCGACGCATCCGACCGCGCGCACCACAGGGAGTCGCTGGCCATGGCGCCGACTGGCACAGCGAAGCGGCGGCCGCCGCCGTTCCTTCCCGCGTCACGCAGGCCATGCATCACGCCACGCCCGCCTGGCCTGCGCCAACCAGGCGCGTTCGCGGCCTCGTGCAGCGGCCGGCTTCACACGGCCGCGGTGCCGTGGCGGACAGGATCGCCGTGCCGGCAAGCGCATGTCGATTTCCGGCCCCCTCGCACGTCGTATCCAGCAAGGCGCCCATCCCGGCGCGCCGCATCCGGAGGTTCCCATGTCGTATGTCGATGGTTTCGTGCTGGCCGTGCCCACGGCCAACAAGCAGAAGTTCCTCGAACACGCGCGTATCGATTCGGTGTTCATCGAGTTCGGCGCGCTGCGCGTGCTCGAGTGCTGGGGCGACGACGTGTCGCGCGGCCAGCAGACCGACTTCTTCCGCGCGGTGGATGCCAAGGACGACGAGACGGTGGTGTTCTCGTGGATCGAATGGCCGGACAAGGCCACCCGCGATGCGGGCATGCAGAAAATGATGGAGGACCCGCGCATGGACCCGGCGAACAACCCGATGCCGTTCGACGGCAAGCGCATGATCTACGGCGGCTTCGTGCCGGTGCTGGAACTGAAAAGATAGGCGCGCAAGCGGACGGCATGCGACGCGCGCTGCGCCGCCACAGCGGCATGCCGCCCGCGCCTGCCGCTTCATGCCGCGCCGCGGCGACGGCGCAGCGCGGGGCCGCTCAGAACCTGTAGCTGAAGCTCAGCGTCGCATTGCGCCCGGCGGCGTAGTACAGGTTGCTGTACTCGTCCAGCACGAAATACTTGCGATCCAGCAGGTTGCCGGCGTTGACCTGCAGCGAGGCCTGCGCGGTGAAGTCGTAGCGCGCCATCGCAGTGAGCAGGGTCACCGAGGCCTGGTCCACGCGCTGCGGGCCGTTGGGTCCGTCCACCGCGGCACGGCTGGCGGACTGCCAGTTGGCGCCGCCGCCCACGCTGAGCCGGTTCCAGGCACCGGGCAGCCGGTAGGTGGTGAACAGGCGCACCAGCGTGCGCGGCAGCGCGGTGCGCAGGTCGGCGCCGTCCGGGCCCTCCAGTTCGAAATGCGACCAGCCGAACGCCGCATTCCAGTCTTCGCTCAGGTCCCCCGACGCTTCCAGTTCGAAGCCGCGCGAGCGCGTGCCGTCCACCGCGACGTAGGCCTGGGTCAGGCCGTCGGGCAGGGTCTTGCCGACGTCGGCCTCGGCCACGTTGTCCTGGCGGGTGTCGAACAGCACCAGCGCGGTGTTGAGGCGGCCGTCGAGATGGCGGCCCTTGAGGCCGATCTCGCGGCTGCTGCCGAGCACCGGATCGAGGAAGCTGCCGTCGCTGCGGCGGTTGTCCTGCGGGTCGAAGATCTCGGTGTAGCTGACGAACGCCGAATACACCGGGGTGATCGCGTAGATCAGCCCGGCGTAGGGCACGGTCTTGCGGTGGTCGTGGCGGAACACGCCGCTGTAGAGGTCGTCGGTGTCGTTCTTCCAGCGGCTGTAGCGGGCGCCGACGACCAGCGTCAGCGGCTCGGCCAGCGACAGCCGCGCGGCGGCGTAAGCGCCCTGCTGGTCGGTGCGGATGTCGGTGACCTTGTCGGCGGCGGCGGCGAACTGCGGAAACGGATAGTCGCCGTTCCACTGCAGGAAATCGCCGATCGGCGCCAGCGACTCGGTGGCGTTGACCCAGGATCTCTTGCTGTAGCGCGAACCGCTCAGGCCCAGCACCAGCTCATGCTCGCGGCCCCAGGCCTGGAACGGCCCGGACGCGTACACGTCGAGCATGTTCTGGCGGCCGTGGTCGCGGCTGCGGTAGGCGTAAGGGTCCAGCGTTTCGCCGGTGACGCGGTTCGGGAACCCGTAGACGTAGAACAGCGCCATGTCGCCGTCGGTGCTGCGGTGGCTGGCCAGCGCGCGCAGCAGCCAGCCATTGCCGAACTGGTGCTTGAGATCGGCGAAGGCGGTGGCGGTGGTGGTGTTCCAGTAGGTCCAGTCCGCGGCGCTGCTGAAGCCGCGCGGCCATTCGAGAAAGCTGCCGTCGTCGTAGAACACCGGGTAGGTGCCCCAGGTCACGCCCTTGGGCCGGTTCTTCTGGTAGTCGTAGCCCACGCTCAGCGTGGTGGCGGCGCCGAGGTCGGCATCGACCACGCCGTACAGCACGGTCTTCTTCTTGCTGTAGCGGTCCAGGTAGGAATCGCCCTGTTCGTAGGCGCCGACCACGCGCCCGCGCACGCTGCCGTCGGCCACCAGCGGCGCGGCCACGTCGACGCTGCCACGCCAGGTGTTCCACGAGCCGACGCTCAGCGCCGCGTCGACCTGCAGCGTGCGGCTGTCGGCGCGCTTGCGCACGAAGTTGATCGTCGCCGACGGGCTGCCGGCGCCGGTGAGCAGGCCGCTGGCGCCGCGCAGCACCTCGATGCGCTCGTAGATGGCCGTATCCAGGCTGGCGTCGGCGGACCCGGAATTGATTCCCGGCGCGACCGGCACGCCGTCGTAGGCCATGTTCTCGACCAGGAAGCCACGCGCATAGAACAGCACGCGCTCGGTGTCGTAGGCATTGGAGGACACGCCGGTGACGTTGTCGAGCACGTCGCGCACCGAGGTCAGGTGCTGATCCTCGATCCGCTGCGCGGTGACGATGCTGACCGACTGCGGCGTCTGCTGCGGCGTCAGCGCCAGGCGCGTCGCCGCCGCGGTCTGTTCGACCGTGTAGGAACGCGCGCGCTCGGCCTTGACGTTGATCGCATCCAGCGTGGTCGGATCGTCGGTGGCGTCAGGCTGCGCCGCGGCCGACACCGCGAGGGACAGGCCGACCGACAGCAGGCTCAAGCGCAGCGCAGTGGCGCGGAGATGGAAAGCGGACATGGAAAAACCCCTGGATGAAGTGAGACACAGGCAGGCGGCCTGTGCGGACTCTCACGACTGGGGCTGGCGGCAACTGCGGCTTGCGCGTCGTCAAGGTCGCCAGTTTAGCGCAGCGCGTTGCGCCCTTCACGGCGCACTCGCCGTCTGCACGTCTGTACGTCTGTACGTCTGTACGTCTGCACCAGATTGATTCACCTCTTCTCCCATAGGGACCACGGCCCCCTTTTCGGGGGAAGGTGGCCGCGCAGCGCCGGATGAGGATACGCGCGAAGCCGCATGCGCCTGCATTCCACGAAGCTTCGCCCGTACCCTCGCCCCCACCCCTGTCCCGGCGGGAGAGGGGCTCGGCGCCGCCGCGCGGCGCGCGCGTGCCGCCGGCCGCATCGGCGCTGCGGCGGCGCGGTAAACTGCGCCCTGCATCCAGCGGCCCTCGCGCCCCTTCCACGCCATGCACGTCGCCCACCCACGGACCGCGTCCCGCTCCCTGCTCGCCCCCCTTCGCCTGCCCGCCAAGCTCGCCGCCTTCCTCCTGGCCAGCGCGACGCTGGTCCCGCTGCAATGGCTGTGCATGCGCTTCACCCGCGGCCGCGGCGCCTTCGTGCTGCCGCGGCTGTGGTTCGCCTGCCTGCGCAAGGCCATGGGCATCCGCGTCGAGGTCGTGGGCACGCCGCGCAGCGGCGGCGGCACGCTGTTCGTCGGCAACCATGTTTCGCACTTCGACATCGTGGTGCTGGGCAGCCTGCTGCGCGCGCGCTTCATCGCCAAGAACGACATGGAGCGCTGGCCGGGCATGCGCCGTCTCGGCGCGCTGGCGCAGACCCTGTTCATCAGCCGCCGGCGGATCGACGCGGCCACCGTGGCCGCGGCCGTCGCCGCGCAGATCCGCCCCGACCACGACGTGGTGCTGTTCGCCGAAGGCACCACCTCGTCCGGCGAGCGCGTCGCCCCGTTCAAGTCGAGCCTGTTCTCGCTGTTCCTGGGCGGCGACGCCGGCGCCCGGCCATGGACGCTGCAACCGTTCACCCTGCAGGTGCTGTCGGTCGATGGCCGCAGCCTGGCGCACGGCGGCGAGCGCGACGCCTACGCGTTCTACGGCAGCATGCAGGCCGGCGCCCACGTCGCGCGCTTCCTGCGCTCGTCCGGCGCCGTGGTCAGGGTCACGTTCCATGCGCCGATCGCCATCGCCCATGGCAGCGACCGCAAGGCGCTCGCACAGCAGGTGCACGGCATCGTGGCATCGGCGCTCGTGAACCAGGCGCACGACGGAGCGCGATAGGCCGGCGCCGCCGCGCCTGTTGCCGCGCCTAAGGATCGTTGGGCCGACTGCGCGAACAGGTGGCGATGAAATAGGGAACGCCGCTGGCCTGGGCGTCATGGAAGAACAGCAACCAGCGCTTGCGCACGCGTCCGTTATGGTTGCTGGCGCTCAGCGGGTCGGCCAGCTGCGTGCCGCACATGGCGGTAGACAGCGTGGTCCGGGTTTCGAAGATCTGTGCAGGCGCCAACGGGCCACGCATGGAACGCGTCACCGTCCAGCGCGCCACCTCGACCATGCGTGCGGGAGCCGAGGCCTCGGGCGACTCCTCGCGCCGCAGCGACAGCATCTCCGCTTCCACCGCGACCGCCGCATGCGCCTGCGCGTCCTCGGCGCTGTCGTACATGCTGCAACTGCAGGCCGAGGCCGCGAACGGCACCAGGCTCAGCAATACCGCCAGCAACGTCCTCATCTTCGTGCCCTCAACGCTTGTCTGGCGAACGGGACGCCGCTGCCGGCGCTGTCATGCAGGCAGCGAATCGGGCGGACGCACCACCACGTACTGTTTGCGGAACTCGAGCGCCGCATGCGCCGGCCAGGTCGCGGCATAGCGGCGCAGGCATTCCGCGCCCTCGGCGAAGTCGACGCCATTGATCCGGCAATCCGCCGCGACCGCGCCCGCTGCGTCGCGCGAGGCGAACAGGCGGATTCCCAGCATGCGTGCATCGTGTTCCAGCACCGGCTTGAATGCCTCCAGGCTTTGCGTGAACAGGCAGCATGGGCAGAACGCGTGCGCCTGCTCGTCGGCATCGCCGGCATCGCCGACATCGCAGGCAGCGGTGTTCGCAGCGCCGCCCAGCCGCGCGACGGGTCCAAGCACGACCTCCCGCCGGTGCGCGGCGGGCGCCGGAAAGTCCAGTTGCAGCGTCATGCAACTGCGCTCCTGCTGCGCAGCGGACACCGCCTCGGACAGCGCGACCAAGTCGGTACGCGCCCACGTCGCGAATCCCGACACCAGACTCTGTTCCGTATCCGCACCCGAGGCATGCTGGAACTCGGCGATGCCGTCGGGGAACAGCGCTGGATGGCGAACCTGGATGATCGTGGCGGTACGGATGCCGTCCGGCGGCAGCTCGACCACCTCCAGCAGTTCGACGAAGACCTGCAGCTCCTCCCCAAGGGCGATGCGGTCGTCCTGCAACACAGGCGTCCATCCTTCGCGCTCCAGCACCTGCGCCAACAATGCGAGCAAAGCGCGATCAGGGGACGCATCGCTTGCGGCATCGGCCGGGGCGGGCTCGGGCAGGCGCTTGTCGGCGAAAAGGCGCAGCAGCTGTTTCAGCATTCACGGTCCAATGGCAAGGGAAGGGGCAGTCGCGGCGGCCGGCATCGGGTTCCCGTGCCGCTCAATCCTGGCCGGCCGCGGCATGCACGCGGTCGCGGCCGGATTCCTTCGCCGCATACAAGGCCTCGTCGGCACGCGCGAGCAGTTCCTCGGCGCCGAAGGGCGCGGGGAAGGAAACGAAGCTGTAGGCGCCGGCGCTGATCGTCACATGTCCCAGCGGGCTGCCGGCATGCTCGATGCACAGGTTGCGCACGGCCTGGACGATGTGTTCGGCAGTGGCCGCGGTCTCCTGCGGACCGGACGCCGGCAGCACCACCGTCAACTCCTCGCCGCCGTAGCGCACCGCCAGGTCGCCCGAACGCCGCGCATGGTTCTTCACCGCGTTGGCCACCGACTTGATGCAGATGTCCCCGGCCGGATGTCCGTAGAGATCGTTGTAGCGCTTGAAGTGATCGATATCGATCATGATCAGCCCCAGCGGGCTGGAGGTCCGTCGCGCCCGGCTGATCTCGGCCGGCAGCACCGCGTCAAGCTGCCGCCGGTTGGCCAGGCCGGTGAGGCTGTCGTGCAACGCGATCTTCTCCAATGCCGCGTACGCCAGGCGCAATTCGTCTTCGGCGCGCACGGTCTGCCGGATCTGCCGCGACAGGAAGAAGCCGAACAGGATCGGAATCGGCAGCACCAGCCCCAGCACGATCAGCGACCGGTACAGGTCCGCATACCAGGGGGCGAGGATGGCGCGCTTGGAGATCCCGGCCATGACCACCAACGGGTAGCGGTCCAGGCGCTCGTAGCCGTACATGCGTTCGACCTTGTCGGTGATCGCCACGATCGTCGCCACGCCGCGCGGCGCGCGCGGCAGATAGGTGCGGAAGATCTCGCCCTTGGCGATGCTCCTGCCGATCACCGCAGGGTCGAACGGACGCCGGACCAGGATCGTGCCGGTATCGGAGGCGAGCACCACCACGCCCTGCGCATCCATGCGGAATTCGGAGTAGAAGCTGGAAAAATAGGACACCTTCAGCGTCACCAGGAACACGCCGCCGAAGCTGCCGTCCGCCCGATTGATGCGCCGGGACACCGGAATGACCAGCTCGCCGGTCGATCGGCTGCTGATGACCTCGCCGATATGGACCGCGTTGCCGGGATGGGTCCGGTGATAGACGAAGTAGGCGCGATCGGCATTGTTGGCGTTTGCGGGCGTCGCGTCCTTGTCGGTCACCACCCAATTGCCTTCGCTGTCGTAGACGAACAGGCCATGCAATTGCGGCAGGCTCTTGACCTGGCGCTGGAACAGCGCGTGCATGCGCCGCCGGTCCATGGTCTCGATGCCATCGGTTTCGATGCGTTCGACGACGCCCAGCGACAGGATGTCGGCTTCCTTGATCGCATCCTCGGCGTGCTGCCCGATCGAATGGGAGATGTTCTCGGTGGTGACGCGCGCCAGATCGAAGGCGTGGCGATAGCCGATCCATGCCTGGTACGCGGTCGTGGCGATCAACAGCAGCAGCATGGCGACCACGAAATACGGGACCAGCCGCAGCATGAAATGTTGCCGAAGGCGCGGCGGCGTCATGCCTGTCCCGCCAGGGGTGCGCCGGCAACGCGGCATCCTCCCTGCGCGCCGACGCGCCCGGCGGCCGCGCCGCGAACATGGGGGCGCCGCAGCGCCATCAGGCGCCCTGCCACGGCCAAGGCGATCCACCACCATCGCGCGCGACGACGGTGACCACGACGGCCGCGGCCGCGTCTTCTCCGTCGCCGACGACGACATTGAGCCAGACGCGGCTCCCACTCCCCTCCTGCACGTTCAACACCGCCTGGTGGAAACCGCCCGCACGCGCGCACGCCGCCAGGTCCAGCGACGCGCCGTCCTCGCCCGCCCACAGCGCCTGCGCGTGGCCGCCCAGCAGTGCGGTCTCCGTGTGCCCCGACAACGCGCACAGCGCCCGGTTCACCGCCGCCACGCGTCCTTCCGCATCGACCACCGCCAGGCCGAACGGCGCCGCCTGGAACGCGCTGCGCATCGCAGCGCCGGTCAGTGGCGAAGAGCCGTCCGGGGCGGCGCCGGACTCCGCGCCCGGGCCCGCGCGCCGCTCCAACAGATGGCGCTCCGCGCGTGCGGCCAGCTCCAGCAGCAGCGTCACCTGTTCCGCATCCAGTTGCCGTGGCCGCGTGTCCAGCGCGCACAGCGTGCCCATCACCAACCCCTGCTTGCCGCGCAGCGGGACGCCGGCATAGAAGCGCACGTGCGGCTCGTCCTGCACCAGGGGGTTGTCGCGGAAGCGCGCGTCGCGCAACGCATCCTCCACGACCAGCAGCGCATCGGCGTAGAGGGCATGCGAGCAGAACGAGACATCGCGCGAGGTCTCGCAGACATCCAGCCCCACCTTGGACTTGAACCACTGCCGGTTGGCGTCCACCAGCGTCACCGTCGCGATCGGCACCTGCAGGCGCTCGGCCAGTTCGCGCGTGATCCGGTCCAGCGCCTCCTCGGCCGGGGTGTCCAGCACATTCAGGCTGCGCAGGAAGCGCAGCCGGGTCTCCTCGTTCTGGGGATAGGGCGCGATGAGCATGGGAGGCAGTGGCGGCCGGTCACCCAGGATCATACCCGCGACCGGGGCTGTGAAAGAACTGCCCGCCCCGGCGCCCGGGCAGGACGCGACCCGCGGCGGACACAACCGGCCATGGCCGTACCGACCGCGTGCCGCACGGCGCCGAGTCCGCGAAGCAGGATCCGGCGAGCGTTCGTAGACAGCGTTGGCCGCCGTGCCGCACTCCCTGCGTTGTTATCGGCAGGCAACCGCGACCGGCGCGGCGTCCCCCGACCCGCACAGGACACCGGCACGGTTGCCTGCCTGCCGCGCCGCGCGCCCAGACATGGACCGCGTCCGCGCAGGTCCTTCCCAACAGTTCATGGAGAACGCAAATGAAGAGCGCAAGGGCAGTCCCGTCGTTCCGGTCCCCGCATGCCGTCACCATCGCGGTGCCGGTCAGCGTCGGCAACGACATCGAACAACTGAACAAGGTGACCCGGGAAATCCTCGGCCGGCTCGGCTGCGCAGGCTGCCATTCCGGCTTCGACTTCCGTTTCGTGATCGAACGCGACTTCCGGGTCAATCCGGCGCTGGAGATCCACGAGTTCTCGCCGCGCTTCGGCTGAGCGGAGCGCATCGGCGATGCATGCCCTGCCCGAGCTCGGCGTCGGCCTGGTGCTGTGGCCGGAGTTGATGCCGGTACTGGACGAGGACGACGGCGCGATCGGGGTGGTCGAGATCGAACCGGAATTCTTCTGGTTCGAGACCGGCAACGCGCAGGCGCCGATGCGCATCGACACCGGCATGGTGCGGCAGCTCGCCGAGCTGCCGCACCATAAACTCGTGCACGGCGTGGCCTCGCCGGTGGGCGGCTCGCTGGCGCCGGATCCGCGGCGGCTGCGCTCGATGCGCGAGGTGGTGCAGGCGCTGGGCGCGCCGTGGGCCAGCGAGCACCTGAGCTTCAATGCGGTGCCGGTGGCCGGCGGCCCGGTGGATTCGGGCTTCCTGCTGCCGCCGCTGCAGACCGTCGAGGGCGCGCACCAGGCGGCGGCCAACATCCGCGCGATGGCGCACGGCCTGCAGGTGCCGTTCGCGGTGGAGAACAACGTCAATTATCTGCGCCCGGTCGATGGCGAGCTCAGCGATGGCGCCTTCATCGCCGAAGTGGTGACGCAGGCGGACTGCGGCATCCTGCTCGACCTGCACAACCTGTGGACCAACGAACGCAACGGCCGCCAGCCGGTCCGCGAGGCGCTCGCCGCGCTGCCGCTCGAGCGCGTGTGCGAGCTGCACCTGGCCGGCGGCTTCGCGCACCGCGGCTACTGGCTGGACGCGCACTCCGGGCTGGTCGACCAGGAGCTGATGCGGCTGGCCGCGGAGCTGGTCCCCGCACTGCCCAAGCTGCGCGCGATCGTCTTCGAGATGTTGCCGAGCTACCTGCCGCAGGTCGGCATCGCCGCGGTGCGCAGGCAACTCGACGGACTGCACAGCCTATGGGCGTTGCGCCGGCCCGGCGCGCGCCTTCCGCACCCGGAACCGGTCGTGTGCCGCACCGGCAGCGACGCCACGCCTTCGCCGGGCGACTGGGAGCGCACGCTGGGCGCGCTGGTGCGCGGCGATGCGCCCGAAGCGCACCCCGTCGCCGCCTTGATCGACGATCCCGGCGTCGCCCTGCTGCGGGAACTGGCCAGCAATGCGCGCGCCGGGCAGATCGCCAGCGCGGCGCGGCTGACCACGCGCATGCTGCTGGCGCATGGCGGCGAAGCCGCCTTCCGCACCTTGTTCGACGCCTATGCCGCCGCGCAGCCGCCACGCCAGTTCGCCAGCAGCGAAGCGCTGGGTTTCCTCGAGCATGTGCAGCGCGCAGCGCCGGCGATTCCGCGGCTGGCCCAGGTGGTCATGTTCGAAAGCGCGGTGATCCATTCCGCCCTGTGCGGCGACACGCGCACCGTCGCCTTCGACGGCGATCCGGTGCCGCTGCTGACCGCACTGGCCGAACGGCGCGTGCCGCCACCGACGCAGGCGCCCGGCAGCGTCACGATCGAACTGCAGCGCGGTGCGGTCACCGCCATCCGCGCACGCTAGCGCCTGCACCGCAGGCGGCGCATGCATTGCGGCGCGCGCGGCGGGTGACGTGTCACGCGCACGACATCGGGATTTTCTAGCCTGGCGGCCACGCCGACGGCCGCGGCCGCCAAGGAAGCTCGCCATCGAGATCGTGTTGTGGAGCGTCTTCGCCGTGGTGATGAGCGCCGTCGTGCTGTTCGGCGTGGCGGCTGTGCGCGTCGCCACCCGCGAGAACCGCATCTACTCCGCCGAAGCCAAGACCTGGCAGCGCCTGATCCACGGCGGCATCGCCACCGAGGCCGAGATCCGCTCGCTCAAGCGTTCCGAGCACGGACTGTCGCGTGGCGGCAGCCAGGGCCAGACCGTGCACGCGGTCGAACTGACCCTCGACGTCTTCGACGGCGCGGGCGGCGTGTCCGCGGCTACGCTGCGCACGCTGATCGACGAAGCGCTGTTGCCGCAGTTCTGCATCGCCGGCACCCGCGTGCATCTCCTGCGCGACCCCGACGACGCCTCGATCCTGGCGGTGGACCGCTCGCGCACGCCGCTGGAGCTCCCGCGCGCTACCGGGTGAAGGCAGCACCCACGCAATCCGCAGGCGCCCCCTGCGCCGCAGCGGGAGCGGTGGCTTCAGCCCCGGCGGCATCCGCGGCCGGGCGCCTCGCCACGGCCTGCCCCGCGTCCGGAGCCGCCCAACCCGCCACTAGGGCTTCGCCGCCTCGCACAGCTTGCGGTTGAACCAGGTGGACTTGGCGATCGGCAGATAGCTGTCCCAATCGCTGGGCGGCAGCATGCTACCGTTCTTGTCCAGCTCCTGCTGCAGCGTGTCCTCGTCGCGGCTGCCGGCGGCGATGGTGGTGTCCAGCACGGCCAGGCACTCCTTCGGGCGGCCCAGGCGCAGCAGGGCGATGGCGCGGTCGTTGGCGAAGCGGTCGCGCTCCAGCCAGTTGAAGAACACGCCGCACTCCTTGGCGAGGGCATCCATCCCGGCGAGCGCGGCCGCATAGCGCTTGCCGCGATAGTCGGCCAGGTAGCCCTCGCGCCGCCGCGCGCTCGCCTTGGCGGTGCAGCCCGCCGGCAACGCCAGGTACTCGCCCTCGAAGCCGGCGCGCATGCCGCAGTAGTCGCGGCAGCTCTCCTCGGTCAACGCCTTCACGTCGAACCCGCCCGCGGTGCGCTTGAACGCCACGCGGCACGGCGTGTCGCTGCCCTCGGTGACCACGCCGGTGTCGCCCTGCAGCGTGCCGGACAGCGCGCAGCTGTGGCCGTTGGCGCCGACCGCTTCGATCTCGAACGGGCGTACGTCGCCCTGGCCGCTGATCCGCAGGCTGCCCCAGCCATCCTTGGTGCCGTACTCGGCAGGCGGCGCCGCCGCGCCGGCAGCGCACGCCACAGCGCACAGCAGCAGCGCGCTCCACTTCCATCGTCCTGACATGGCAGCTCCAAACTCGGCAAGGGAGTGGAATTCTCCCCCAACTGGCGAGCCGCAGACCAGGGGTCGCGGCTCCCGACTCCGCTGGCGCAGGATCACTTCGCGCCAAATGCCCGGGACGCCGCCTTCATGCACTGGTACGCGGCGGCGGGGAATTCCAACGGCTGGCCCTGCGGCAGATCGAGCGCCTGGCGTACCGACTCGGCCTGCTCCCAGACCGCAGCCGAATCGTCATGCGCGTGCACGAGCGCACGCAGCCTGGCGTACAGCGGGCTGCCGCCGCCGGCGGGCGCGACCGCGCAGACCTTCGCGCCAGGCTGCTGCAACGCCTCGCGCACCTCGTCGTCGAAGGATTCCGCCTCGTCCTGCGTATCCTCGTAGGTACTCCATTCGCTCGCATTGCCGGACAGGCGATAGTGCACCTCCTCCGGCGCGAAGAAGAACACCAGCAAGGGCACCTGCGCCTCGGGCCTGGGTGTGTCGCAGCGCTGCTTCGCCGGCGCGAACGGCTGCGGGCTGAGCTGCCCGTCGGCGGCGACCTTCATCACCGTCAGCAGGCAGGCCTGCATGTCGAAGCGCATCGCGACCTCGTAGTCCGCCCCCGCCTCCGGGGTGAACGCGACATCGAAGTCGCTGGCGCAGCGCATGTTCGCCGCCGACTTGATGCCGGCGCGCACCCTGACGGGCTGCCCGGGAATCAGCGCGTATTCGCGGTAGTAGGGCTTGGCCATGAACACCTTGCCCTCTTCCATCGTGCGCACGCCGACCGTCTCCGGCATGCCCAGCGAGATGTTGGGGACCCTCTTGCCGGCCAGGGCGCGGAAGCCGTTCCCGAGCGAACCGGAGACCTCGATCTCCTCTTCGTAGTCGTCCTTGCACACCGCATTGGTGTACAGCGTGAGACCGACGCCGTTCTGCCCGAACACGCGCAGGCGCGCCGGATCGGGGAACTGCGCCGGATCGGGCGCCCCCTGGGCCATGGCATCGAGCGGCAACGCGAGCAAGAGCAGCCAACGCAATCGGTAAGCGGAGATGTTCAACAGAAGTCCCTTTCAGGTGGGGCGATGGACGCGGGTGCACGCGTTATCGGCCACGCGGCCGATGACTGAATGGCGCAAGGCATGCGCCCCCCGACGGCCGCCGCCATGGGTGCGGACCTGGCACCATCGTTCGCAACACGTCGCTCACGCCGGCCACGCGCCAGCGACGCCGATGCGCCGGCCGGTCCCGCGGCCGCGCAAGGACAGCGGCGACGCCCGGCGCCAGCGCATGCCGGCGCGCGATGCACGCAACCGTTGCGGCGGGCGCCAAGCCCGGCGATCACCTCCGCCACCCGCTGGCCCGCCATCCAGGGCAGAATCCCCGCATGCATCCACTCGCCTTCTCGCTCGCCACCATGCTGGCCGGGGTCGCCGCGGCGGCCCCGGTGCCGGAGCGCATGCTGATCTTCAGCAAGACCGCCGGCTTCCGCCACGACTCGATCCCCACCGCGGTGGCGACGCTGCGCCAGCTGGCGGCCGAGGAAGGCCTGGCCGCGGACCACAGCGAAGACGCGAACGACTTCAGCACCGACAACCTGGCCCGCTACCGCGTGGTGGTCTTCGCCAGCACCACCGGCGAGATCCTCGACCCGGCCCAGCAGCGGGCGTTCGAAGGCTTCGTGCGCAACGGCGGCGGCTTCGTTGGCGTGCACTCGGCCGCCGACACCGGCTACGCCTGGCCATGGTACGGACGGCTGGTCGGCGCGTGGTTCCAGGGCCATCCGCCCGGGCTGCAATCCACCCGGGTGCAACCCGAACGCGACGGGCGGCCCGACGGCGCGGCCTGGCCGATCCACGACGAGATCTACAACTACCGCAGCAACCCGCGCGCCCAGGTGCAGGTCATCGCCACCGTGGACGAACGCCTCTACGCCGGCGGCACGATGGGCGCGGACCACCCGATCGCCTGGTGCCACGCTTTCGACGGCGGCCGCGCCTGGTACACCGGCCTCGGCCACGACGCGGCGGTGTATGCCGATCCGGATTTCCTGGCGCAGCTGCGCCAGGGCGTGCGCTATGCGGCCGGCCGCAGCGGGCGGTGCTGAGCGCGGCAACGGCGCCACGGCGATCGTGTCGCCACCGATCCAGGCGATCCAGCGTATCGATGGGTGACCTTGCGACATCACGTCCGCAGTGGCGCAATCGGTACGGTGCAGCCTCGGCTCAAGGCTCCTCCGTTTTATCGAGCGCACACCACTCGAATGGGCGCGGTGTGCGCTGCCCATTCGATACGACACCGAGCATCGGCCCACGCCCACTGGGTGCTGCATGAGGGAACGGCTGCAGGCGATCGTCCACGGGACCGAAGTGCATGCCGCAACGTCGCCGACATCCGTGCCGCGGCCGCTTGCATGAAACGCCGCGCGGCCCATGGCGTTCAACGGCCAGCGACGATGCACGCCGCCGGCCAGTGATGGCCTACTTGCAAGCCTGGGTCACGGCCTTCTCGACCGCCTGGATGAAATCGCGGTCGTTCTTCATGGTGGGGTCGGCGCGGGCGCTGTCGCGCACGTGCCTGGCGCGGGTACAGGCTTCCGGACCCGGCGCGCGCACCGAGCTGATCAGGCTCGCGCCCAAGCTCGGTTCCTGGCCGGCGCCGGCCGGCGCCCGTTGGCCGCCCTGCCCGGCGGCGGGTTCCGAGACGGTGCGCTCGCTGCCGGCACCGGCCGACGGAGCGGAAGCCGCGGTGTCCCAGCGCTTCTGCTCGGTGCCGTTCGCGCAGGGCATCGACTGGTACACCGTGCCGAGCTTGGGATCCTTGCATTTGTAGGCCGACTGCGCCGACGCCGGCAGCGCCAGCACGCACAGCACCGCGGCATAGATCCGGATCATGCTGCCCTCCCCCTGGGGAAAACGCGAGCTTATACGACCGCCGGCGGGCGCGACAGCGCATGCGTCGCACTCACAGCAAGGTGCCATGGTCCTTCGGCGGGGAGGATTTCTGCAGCGAGCCGAGCACCTTGTTGCCGACCGGCTTGGACAGCCGCAGCACCAGCGCTTCGACGTGTTTCGGGTAATCCAGATGCTCTACCGGCGGGATTTCGTAGGCGGACACGAAGCTCACCGCCTGCCAGCGCTGCACCGGCGCCTTGCGTACCGCCTTGGGGAACTCCATGCCGATCCTGCCGCGCAGCTGCTGGTACATTTCCTTCTGGAAATTCGTGCTGGCCTTGCCGATGTACAGCACATTGCACATCGAATCGTAGAACGCATACACGCCGGACGCGTTCTTGTGCGCGCCCAGGGCCGCGGCCAGCACCTTGCTGATCTCCTTGGCCGTGGCGAACGCCACCGGCTTGAACTCGGCCGCCACCCGGAACTCCGGCGCGATCGTGGTCGAGAGCAGCCAACGCACCGTCGCCTTCTGCGGCTTGATCTCGCCGGCGCACCAGCGCGTCACCTGCGTGCGCGAATAGCCGGTGTGCTCGGCGAACCGCTGCGTGTCCCCGTCGAAATACTCGTCCACCAGATGCTCGACCAGCAGCGCTTCGAAGTTCCGTTTCTTGGCCAACGCGCTCTCCCGGCGGCGTGATTGCAGGCAATAAACTAAACGCGATATCCGCGAGGATGCAAGACGGCGTCACCCGGATCGGGTCTTGGGCGAATGCCCGGTCTCGCAGGCAAGCAGCGGAAAACGACGGCGGAGCGTACCCTTCCCCATTGTCCTGCCTGCACGCCATGCGCAGACCATCGGTGCGGACAGGCCCAAGGCCATTGACCGGCCGGGAATCTCGGGAAAGAGATATCTCCCGGCCGGGCGAACCCGGCCCCGCTATCGCCATCTGGCCCCGAAGCCGTCGATGCTCAAGGCATGCCGGGCCGCGCCCGATGCCGTCGTCACCGCATGCTCAGCGATCCATGGCTGGGCTGATCTGTTCAGCATGACGCGTGGCATGGCGATCTCCCGTTGCCGCCGATCCAACATGGGTAAGCGCCGGAGAGCATGGAGCGGAGCGCTTGAATGGCCGTAGACCAATTCTTCCGCTGCGCGGTCGGAACCGATAGTCGGCGCGGCGCATGCAGCGCCATCTTTTTCACCCAACCGGACATGTTATGCATAGGCCACCAGCGCCAGCAGGTCCATCAGGCCATGCGCGACGATGGCAGGCCACAGCCGGCCGGTCCGCGCGAACCACCAGCCGAGTATCAACCCCACGATGACCAGCGAGATCGCGCCGATGGGTCCCTGGTACAGGTGGTACGAGGCGCGGATCGCCACGCTGACGTTCACCGCGAAAGCCGGGCTGTGGCTGCGCTGCAGGACGCGGATCACGTAGGCGCAGACGAACACCTCCTCGAAGATCGGATTGAGCAGCGAGACCGCCACCACCGCCGCCAGCGACAGCTTCCCGGCCACCATGGCATCCATCGAAGGATTCACCGCCTCGGCCATGTCCGCGCGCAGCCAGTTCAGGGGATAGCAGGCCACGATGCACGCGACCAGCAAGCCGATCGCCGGTCGGATGTCGCGCTGCTGCCACTGCAGCCCCAAGGCCTGCGGCGTCCACCCACGGAACCACAGCACCGGGACGAGCAACGCCAGGACCAGCAGCTCGTAGAGGACCATGCCCCACAGGCTCGCCTCGGAAAACGACGGCTCGACCGTGGGCGCCAGCACGGCCGAGAAACTCCAGTAGATGGGCAGTCCGAGTGCGATCGCGACGACGGCCAGCAGTTCGCCCCATCCTGCAGATATCGTGTCGCGTCCTTGCATCGATCCCCTTTATCGTCCGGTTGTCCGCCGCCCAGGCGGCTGGCGCGGCTGGTGCGCTAGTACAGCATGTCCCGCGTGCGTTTTGGCAACTCGCGGTCGTAGGCGGCGGCATCGAAATCGCCGTCGGCCAAATGCGCGTGCATGGTGCCGGCGCTGGGCAACTGCTCGCGCGGCACGTGCCGCGCCGGATCCCACAGGGCCGAGCGCACGATCGCCTTGGAGCAATGGAAATAGGCCGCATCGATGTGCACCACGATCACGCTGCGCGGCTGCCTGCCGCGGATCTCGAAGCGGGCCAGCAAGGCCGGATCGACACTGATCTCGGCATGCCCGTTCACGCGCAGGCTCTCGCCGATGCCGGGCACCAGGAACAGCAGCGACACGCGCGGATCGTGCAGCAGGTTGCGCAGGTTGTCGACGCGGTTGTTGCCCGGCCGGTCCGGCACCGCCAGGGTGCGCGCGTCCAGGATCTGCACGAAGCCGGCAGGGTCGCCCTTGGGCGAGCAGTCCAGGCCGTCGTCCCCGGCCGACGCCAGCACCACGAATGGCGAGGCGCGCACGAACGCCTGGTAGTCGGCGTTCAGATGATCGATCTCCTTGCGCACCGAGCGCTCGGCGGGCTGACCGTACAGCGCTTCGAGTGCCTCGATGGTGGCGATGCGATGGTGCATGGCGGTGTCCTGTACGTGTCCGTGGTGCGCGGTGTGGCGGTGGCGATCCATGAGCCGCACGCCTATCGACGGTGCGTCCCTTTCCATTCTGGGCGGCGGCGCTACCCGGGCGCCATGCGCTTGCGGCATTCGGTCAGCACCAGCGTGCGCAACCAGCGATGCGCCGGATCGCGGTCCGCGCGCGGATGCCACATCAACGACACGGTGATGGGGTCGGTGGCCACCGGAAGCTCGAACACATGGTCGAGCTGGCGCACCGCCTCGGGCTGCGCCGCCACGAACGACGCCGGCACCAGCGCCACCAGGTCCGACCCGCGCGCCACCGCCAGCGCCGCGGAGAAGCTGGGCACCACCGTCGCCACCACCCGCTCCAGGCCTTGCCGGCGCAACGCATCGTCCACCGGACCGTGCGCCCTGCCCTGGCGCGAGGCGACGACATGGCCGAACGCGGCATAGCGTTGCGCGGTCACCTCCGGCTCCAGCGCGAGCGGATGTCCCTGCCTGACCGCGCCGACGAAGCGGTCGCGATACAGCGCCTGCACCCGCACCTCGGGTCCCATCGCATTCAACACGCCGATTTCAAGATCGGCCAAGCCCTCGCGCAGCGGCGCGGCGGTCTTCTGCGCCTTCGACGCGAAATGCAGGCGCACGCGCGGCGCGGCCATGGAGACCGCGTTGACCAGCATGGCGGCGAATGCTTCCACGAACGCGTCGTTGGCGCGCACGGTGAACGTCCGCTCCAGCGCCGACAGCTCCAGTTCGGCCGGCGACGGGCGCAGCACGGCGCGTGCGGCGTCCACCGCGGCGCGGGTGCGCTCGCGGATCTGCGCCGCATACGGCGTCAACACCATGTTGCCGCCCGCCCTGACCAACAGCGCATCGCCGGTGGATGCGCGCAGCCGTGTCAGCGTGCGGCTCATCGCCGATGCGCTCAACCCCAACCGCCGCGCGGCGCCGGCCACGCTGGCCTCCGCCAGCAGCGCGTCCAGCGCGATCAACAGGTTCAAATCCGGTTCCGACATGTCCCATCCAGAGCGTGACCGGCGACATACAGGCGTTCGACGCAATCACGAACTGCATTCCACGCGCGTTCCGCTCGCCCGCATGTGCCATTACCTTTCGCACACCGACCGGTTGGCCGGCATCCACGATGCCGCGCAACCCGGCCCCTACGAGGCTCGATCCATGACACACATCCCTCCGCAGAAAACCGTCCTGCTCCTCGGCGCATCGCGCGGGCTGGGCCTGGCGATGGCCGAAGGCTACCTGAAACGCCACTGGCGCGTCATCGCCACCGAGCGCGCCGGCGCGCCAAGCAAGCTGCACAGGCTCGCGCAGGCCTACCCCGGCACACTGCACATCGAATCCGTCGATATCACTCTCCCGGAACAAGTGGCGGCGCTGCGCCAACGCCTGCACGGCAAAAAATTGGACTTGTTGTTCGTCAACGCCGGGGTCAAGAACGACGACCGCGAGACCATCGCCGACGTCTCCACGGACGAGTTCATCCGCGTCATGGTCACCAACGCCCTGAGCCCCATGCGCGTCATCGAGACCTTCGTGGACCTGGTGCGCCCCACCGGCACCATCGGCGCGATGTCGTCGGGGCAAGGCAGCATCGGCAACAACACCAACGGCCAGTACGAGGTGTACCGCGGCAGCAAGGCCGCGCTCAACATGTTCATGCGCAGCTTCGCCGCCCGTCACCGCGACGACCCGCGCACCTTGCTGCTGATGGCCCCCGGCTGGGTACAGACCGACATGGGCGGCCCCGAGGCGCGCCTGACCATCGAGGAAAGCATCCCGAAGCTGCTGGACACCATCGAGGCGTCCGCGGGGCGCGGGGGTCTGAATTACTTGGATTACCTGGGCAGGGTGGTGCCTTGGTAAGGTCATAGCGATGCCCCGGGAAGCGCATGCAGAACACAAACGCCTTGGCGTCGTGATCTGCATCCTGGTCCGGGGCGTATTGCCGGACACTTCGCCCTTGATGTCCTATTTTTCCAGATCAAGATGCCGGCTTCAGCATAAACGACCCGGCCTCCTGTTACTTTTCCAAATCACCGGCAATGATTCTTTCCAGTTCCACAATTGCCGGGAAGAAATGTCACCTTGAGGCTCTCGTAGGCTTCCCTGTCTTGGCCGTCGCCCTTCTCGGCAGCCAACTTACCCCAGCGTAATGCCTCGGGGCCGTTGTTGTGCAGGACACAATCCAAATAGTAGTCTCGCATCCCTCTTACTGCCGATAGCTCCCCGCTTTCAGCCTTCGCACGACTGGAGTCAATATCAAACGCCTTACAGCTTTCTTCCCCTGACACGGGGGATGCAGCTGCCTTGTGATCGCTCTTGCCACAACAGGCTAGAAGAGCTGCGCAAGCAACTACTCCTACAATCAAATTCGCAACACGGTTGCGCAAAACCGGGAACTCCACTGACGGAAAAGCCGAGACTAGAGCCAATTACTTTCCTGTGGTGGATTTTCCGTTATTTTCATAAGCTCATCTCGGTTCTTTGTGTACTTAATTGTTGCAAAGGTCTCCATGTAGGTCATACTTCTCGCACCAGATGACGCAAAAAAAACAAAGAAATTATCCCGATTGGTTTTTATCCCAATCTTCCCCAAGAAAAAACGCACATTAATTACCTGGGATATCTTTGCTTCAGGACTGGCTAAGATAACTGTCTTCCGCGCACAATTCCTGAAGAATGTATCAAATGTGTCGCGCGGCTTAACGAGGGTATCGTTTACCTTAAAAACCTCCTTCCCCTTAACCACATCAAGCTCAACCACAACCAGATCCCTGCTATCGCATGAACTAGCGGCAAAAGCGGAAGATATATTAAAAAATCCAAAAATCACCACTGCGAAAATCGAAATATTTTTCATTTTATTCACCCGTGTATCGCAAAACAGTCATATTCTCAGGGTCAGGGAAGACATCAATCCCAACTGGCCCCACGTAGACCTCATGCGCCCCCAGCGTCGATATGCCGCCATTTATACCTGGGACCACTATCGCTGTATGCCCCGTCGAACTGAGACCAATGTTTCTATAAGCTGCAATGTCGCCGGGCATTCTCTCTTCATACTTTCCAAGCCGCCGCCAATTGGCGATATTTCCCTGTGCAAGTTCAGCAGCAGTTGCACAGCGTTCAACAGGACTCCCATTTTTACCTTTCACAGAAACCATGGTTGAAGCCCCAGCAGAAGAAACCGCATCACAAACAAAGGAGGAACATTTCCAAGACCCGGCGGGATATTGGGAGGACCTGGCTTGATAGAAGCCATATGCAGTTGACCCAACCTTTTGCATTGCCCAGCTGGATATTTCTCCACGCTTTTGCAAATTGGCCGGACTTCCCTCCACTAAACCTAACGAATCAATCTTCCAGAGAGGAACACCCCCTGCATAGGAGAAGGTATTAGCTCCTCCCATCAAACCGATGGGGTCACTCTGTCCATATCGGCCAGCGCTGGCATCATAGTCCCGGAAATAGTTCTGGTTAAGCCCTGTCGCACTGTCATAGCGCTGCCCCGGGAAGCGCATCCCGAACACGAACGCGGTGCCGTCGCGATCCGCGTCCTGGTCCGGCGGCGTGTTGCCAAAGGCCTCGCCCTTGATGTCCCAGGTCCAGATCGCCACGTCGCGCGCCGGGTCGATGACCGTCCGCGGTGCGCCGAGGTGGTCCGGCTGGATGTAGTTCAACGTGGTGCCAGCCAGCACGCCCACCGGCAGGTCGTCGAGCCAGATCGCCTGCTGGAGCGCCTTGCCGTTGCTGTCGTAGTCGCCCAGCCAGTGCCCGGCTTCGTCGTAGACGGTGTAGGTATTGGTCGTGCCCAGGAAGCGGCGCACCTGTTCGCCGCGGTCGTTGTAGCGATACTCCATCGCCAGCGTGCCGCTGCGCTTGGCCTGGCTCAGGCGTCCGGTCGCGTCGTAGGCGAACTCGCGGGCCGTGCCGTCGATGGCCGTGGTGTTGCCCGCCGCGTCGTAGCTGCGCGCGGCGCCGGCCACGCTCGCCAGGCGATGGCTGTCGGCCGGGTAACTGTAGGTCTGGGCGCTGCCGTTGACCTGGGCGCTGAGCCGGTTGCCGGTGGCGTCGTAGCTGTAGCCGTCGATCACCGTGCCGGTCGGGCCGTCCTTGAACGCGGTTAGCCGGTCCAGGTTGTCATAGCCCAGGCTCACGACCGGCGCGGTGTTGCCCGGCGCGGTCAGCGCGGTGAGGTTGCCGACCGGATCGAAGGCGAAGCCAATATTGAGGCCGTCGCTGCGGCTGTCCTGGATCGCCTGCGGGCGGTAGTCCTGGTCGAGCACGCGCTGCAGCGGCCGGCCGTTGCCGTAGGACCAGCCGGCGCTGGGGCCGAACGGGTAGTAGGTCGCAGCGCCGAGCAGCTTCTGCCGCGTGCCGCCTGCGACCGTGACGCCGACGTCCGTCGCCTGCCCCAGCGCGTTGCGCACGCAATCTACGGATACTTCCTACACCGCTTTACACGGCCCTGTTTTCGCCAGCGTTGTAGCGGCATTGCATCAATAGCGTGCCGGAATGCCCAACCCAGCTCAGGCAGGCGTTTAATCGCTGATCACATAGCCTGCATTCTTTGTGCATAGCTTACTTGGCACTCCCTTCAAGAATACGAGACAGGCAGGAGCCGTCGCTGTAGCACACATCATTTATTCTCCAACCGGAACCCAATTTGACCACAGAGTAATCGATTGAAATCACCTCATGAGTCTCCGGATACTTAAATGTTACTTTTACTTTATTTTTATTTACACGCCCTACTTTCAGATCATAAATTGCAGGATCTTGTGATGCATATATCGGATCAAAATCGAGATTACAAACCTCACCTTTAGACCTACATTTATTGTCTTTGTCAATCAGGCTGGCGATATGAGGATCAAAGAAATTTTCCAAGGTGGATTTTTCCTCAGAAGAAATTTCATTCCCTTTCCATTGACCTCCAATGACCGCCACCCAAGCATAGTCATGATAAAGATTTAAAATCAGTTGCTGCGCCTCAACCTCGTCCGGAGCAGCTTTTACCGCTTGGGAACCCATGGACAGCAGTGCCACGCAGGCAATTAGCTTAACTTTCATAAAAATCAACCATAGGCAAAAAAACCTCCCCGCAAGGACTATGCTGACACTCCTAGCGACCGCACCACGAACTGCTAATTCCAGAGCGCAATCCGCGAACTATTCAGTCCTCGAAATATGGCTCACCAGATGGCCAGAAAAATGTATAGCCATTTTTTTTCGCAATCCGCTTTAATACCACGTCCACATCTGATGCCTGCTTCAGCGCATGAACTCCATCTATACCGTGAATCTCTATATCTTGCTCAGCGAGCCCCAAAAGCTCTATGACGCAGACGGCAGCGCCCTCGTCAAATTGAAAATTCACATTTTTTGACTCAATACGCACTGGAGCAAAAATCCTGACTTTGAACTCTTCCAAAGCCGCGTCGTCGGCGCCAGAAAAAAGAAGCGCTCTTTCTGCCACCAATTCACCACGATAATTTGTCATTACTCATACCCCATACATTGACGGTAGCTAGTATTTGCCGCCTCATAACACGCCATTCTTTTTCTTGGCGAAAGCCCATAACAAGTATTCAATATACTATCCTTCAATGCCTGACAGTTTTTCCGCAACTCATCATCCTCAGAACACTGATTATTGACATTATTGAGCTTTGAGCTGACCAAGCTCCCCACCCTACTCATCATTCCAAACTGGGACGCGTCGTAAAGAGTGTTGAGAATTTTCTCGTCAAGCGGAACTTCTACCGTAGGCCGAGCCTCATTTCGATCCCAACCAAACAATCTGCTGACTGGAATATCATTTTCGATAGCTCCATCAGCGTTTCTTGCGGCATAGGGTCCTATCGCTCTGGCAGCTTCCGAGCCTACCATCGCACTAGATTGCAGCCCATATAAATCTCTTGCAACCAAAGGTCTCGCTTCAACATAAGCAAACGTGCTATTGCCCGCCGCCATCCCGATCGGATCGCTTTGTCCATAGCGGCCCGTGCCCGTATCGTAGTCCCGGAAATAGTTCTGGTTCAGCCCCGTCGCACTGTCATAGCGCTGGCCGGGAAAACGCATGCCGAACACGAACGCCGTGCCATCGCGATCCGCGTCTTGGTCCGGTAGGGTGTTGCCGAAGGCCTCGCCCTTGATGTCCCAGGTCCAGATCGCCACGTCGCGCGCCGGGTCGATGACCGTGCGCGGGGTGCCGAGGTGGTCAGGCTGGATGTAGTTCAACGAGGTGCCTGCCAGCACGCCCACCGGCAGGTCGTCGAGCCAGATGGCTTGCTGGAGCGCCTTGCCGTTGCTGTCGTAGTCGCCCAGCCAGTGGCCGGCTTCGTCGTAAAGCGTGTAGGTGTTGGTTGTGCCCAGGAAGCGGCGCACCTGTTCGCCGCGGTCGTTGTAGCGGTACTCCATCGCCAGCGTGCCGCTGCGCTTGGCCTGGCTCAGGCGTCCGGTCGCGTCGTAGGCGAACTCGCGTGCCGTGCCGTCGATGGCCGTGGTGTTGCCCGCGGCGTCGTAGCTGCGCGCGGCGCTGGCCACGCTCGCCAGGCGATGGCTGTCGGTCGGGTAGCCGTAGGTCTGGGCGCTGCCGTTGACCTGGGCGCTCAGCCGGTTGCCGGTGGCGTCGTAGCTGTAGCCGTCGATCACCGTGCCGGTCGGGCCGTCCTTGAACGCGGTCAAGCGGTCCAGATTGTCGTAGCCCAGGCTCACGACCGGCGCGGTGTTGCCCGGCGCGGTCAGCGCGGTGAGGTTGCCGACCGGGTCGAAGGCGAAGCCGATATTGAGACCGTCGCTGCGGCTGTCCTGGATCGCCAGCGGGCGGTAGTCCTGGTCCAGCGCGCGCTGCAGCGGCCGGCCGTTGCCGTAGGACCAGCCGGCGCTGGGGCCGAACGGGTAGTAGGTCGCACCACCGAGCAACTTCTGCCGCGCGCCGCCTGCGGCCGTGACGCCGACGTCCGTCGCCTGCCCCAACGCGTTGCGCACGTAGTCCACCACCGCGCCGTCCGGATACGTCACCCGGCTCAGGCGCCCGCCTTTGGTGTAGGCGTAGCGCACGGTCAGCGCCTTGCCGTTGGTGGTCTGCACCTTGCGCACCACGCGCCCGAAGCGGTCGTAGCAATACTGGGTCAGGCCGCTGCCGTCCTGCAGCTTGCTCAGGCGCCCCAGCGCGAAGGTTTCGCCGGCGGGGCAGACGGTCTGGCTGGCATCGTAGGTGTAGGTCGCGATCAGCGCCTTGTCCGCGTAGGTCGCCTTGGCCAGGCGGCCGAGCGCGTCGTAGACGTAGTTGGTCTTGGTGTTGCGTGCGTCGGTCCGGGTCGCCAGGTTGCCGGCGCTGTTGTAGGTGTAGCTGGTCACGCCGGTGTCGGGGCTGGTCAGTTTGAGCAGGTCGCCCAGGCCGTTGTATTGGTAGCTCGTCGCCAGGCCCTTGGGGTCGGTGACCTTGGTGGTGCGGTCCAGCGCGTCGTAGTCGAACTGGGTCTTCGCGGCGATGCCACCGACGTCCTGCAGCACCTGCTTGACCCGGTCCAGCGGGTCGTAATCGGTCTGCGTCTTGCGCTTGAGCGCGTCGGTCACCAACTGCACGTTGCCGTTGCTGTCGTAGGTGAAGTCGGTGGGGTCGGCCTCGGCGGTGGCCTGCGTGGCCAGTTGGCCGAGCTTGTTGTAGATCCGCGACAGCGTGTGCTTGAGCGTGCCGGACGCGTCCTTGGTGTCTTCCTTGGCCCGGTTGCCGGAGGCGTCCAGCGTGTAGTGGATCGCGTTGCCGGCGCCATCGGTGACGTCGGTCAGGCGGTGCGCGGCGTCGTAGCCGTAGGTGACGAAGGTGCCGTCCGGATCGGTGACCTTGCTGACGTTGCCGACCGCATCGTAGGCGACGAGCGTGGCCTGGTCCTGGTCCGACGGCGTGCCGTCGGCATTCGCGCGCAACGTGCTCGATGCCGCCCAGCCGCGCGGGGTGTAGGCGAGATCGCGGATCAGGCCATTGGCGTCCTGGGTGCGCGTCGGGCGGCCGTTGCGGTCGTAGGCCACATAGGTGGTGGCGCGGCCCAGCGCATCGACCACTTGATACAGGTCCCCGGCGCGATGGCAGGCGCCGCCGACGCTGGCGCAGCCGGATTCGTCGGTGGTCAGGTAGTAGCGATAGGTGGTGGTGTCGGCCACGTCGGTGCGCGGGCCGTCCTGGCTCAGCACCAGGCCGATCTGCGGGCACTGCGTGCCATCGACGGTATCGCAGTAGCTGGTGAGCCACTGGCGCACGCCGGCCGGCGCGTTGGCCGCGCTTCCGCAGCTGTAGCTCATGGCCGCGGACACGGTTGGATCCACCTGGCAACGCGCCGTTTGCTGGCCGCGTGCGTTGTAGGCCCAGGCCGACTTGGCGGCCGTGGCGCCGGCAGCGTCGAGCACGATGCGGGTCAGCGGCACGCGCAGGCTGGTATTCCACGTGGTGTTGGTCGTGCGCTGCTGGGCGGTGCCGGACGCATCGACCTGCTGGGTCAGCAGGCCGCCGGCCGCGTAGGTCGTCTTGGTGACCGTGCCCTTGAAGTCCGTCATCGACGCCGGATACCCGTTGTCGTCGTAAGTCAGTGCTTTCCAGGGTTGATTGCACTGTTCGCCGCAGGCCACACCCGCGCCGGTCGGCTTCATCGCGCCGTAGCCGCTGTCGGTATAGGTCAAATAGACCTGCGTTCCCAGCGGCGAGGTCACCGTGGCCGGAATGCCCCAGTTGGAGGTGGATGCGGAATACGCCACCTGCGTCGTATCGACATTGCCGGCGAAGCTGGAGGAAATCGCTTTGCCGTTGCTGGCATAGCCGGTGTTCTCGAAGCGCACGCCCTTCTCGTCGATGACGCCGGTCAGCGCGGTCGGCAGGTTCGCATTCGAGGTGAGCGACGGCTCGTTGTAGACGTATTGGCGCGCCTTGCCGTCCGGATACTGCACGGAGGTCAGGTTGCCGGTGCTGTCGTAACCGTAGGTCAGCGTGCCGCCATCGGGCAGGGTGACCGTGGTCAACCGATTGGTGCTGTCGTAGGCGAAGCCGAGCGAGCGACCGCCGGCATCGGTGACCCGCTGCAGCAGGTTCGGCGGCGGCTTGCTGCCGGGCACCGGCGGCAGGTCGCTGTAGTCCAGGGTCAGCACGGTCTGGCCCATGCGATCGAAGACCGAGCGCAGCAGGCCGGCGGTGTCGTAGATCTCGGTCTGCTGGGTCGCTGCCACGGCCAGGGAGTAGCCCAGCAGCACACCTGCGCTGTCGCGGCGCTCGGTCAGGGTGTCGGGCATGTCCGGATCGGTGGCCCATCCGCCGTTGCTCGGGCGAAACCGTTCCAGGCCACCGTCCGGCCGGCGAACATCAATGCGGCTGCCGTCGTCAGCCTTACCGGACAGCAGCACGTCCAGGGTGCGCTCGAAGGAATGGCGCCACTGGTTGCCCAGTGCGACCTGAGTGACGAACGTCTTGCTGTTGTAGAAGCGGCGCAGGGTCAGCCAGGTCGGCGAATCGTAATCGGTGTCCTGACGGAACAGGTTGCCGGTGGCGGTGTTGATCGGGTCGCCTTCGAAGGGCGTGCCCCGATGCGCGCCATCGCGCTTCAGCGCGGCATCGCCGCTGCTGCCGTGCGGACCGGTGTTGTCGCCCGCCTGCCCCAAGCCACCGGTGCACAGCGTGTTGCAGGTGCCGGCGTTCTTGACCGGCTGGCCCTGTCCCGCGATGTTGTCGTTGGCATAGACATTGCCCCACCAATATCCATTGCGATACACCTTCGCGGCGGTGTAGCCGTCGCTGTAGGTAGCCGTCATCGTCGGCGTCACGCAGTCGGGCTGCGAACTGCACAGGTTGTAGGCGCTGTCGTACAGATATTGAACCGCGGCGCCGACAGTCGGAAACGAGACCGAGCCGGCCGAATACGGGGGGCCGTACTGGCGCTGCGGCGTCACAGCAAAACTGGATGGGACACTCAGTACGCCAGCAAGCAGCAACAGGCAGGCCACGCCGATACGGCGGAACAGACGAACGCGGGGGTTCGGCATAGCATCATCCTTGAGCTTCGATAGCGTTGTAGGCGGGCAACCGCGGTGCGCGGGCATTGCCCGGCGCCGACAAAGCTTACCGATGTTTGTTGCAAATTCTGAGACGGCTTGAACATTTTTGTGGGAGCCGGCCTGACCCGTCATCGACCGACAAACGGTGGCGCACGCCTCAGCCGCCGGCTCCTCTCGCCATGTCCAGGACCCTGCCAAGCCCATGGTTGGGTCGAGGCGCGAGCAGCCAACCGCCAACGGGGAACGTCATGGTGTCTGGTCGGCCTGGAAGTGAACCCGACCCCTTCACCCCTCGAAATGGCAGAACAGACAGTGACCTTAGCAGGCACGAGTAGCCGAGCAGCGGCCTCCGAAACCTCCACTCCGAGGCCGCTTCCGGCCAGAAGAAGAAGTTCAGAAAGTGCTGCGAGACCTCGCCCGAAAGAGGGAACTTCAGGAGGTTCCTACTGATCGCTTCGCAACCCTGAGCATCCCTTCCGGCCACTATGGGGAGTAGCACATCGATCGAACGTTTGGCCCCGCCCCGCGTACTCCGTGATGGCTAGGATCAGCACGATCCACGGCAAGGCCTGGACCTTTGCCGCCAGCACCGAACACGCCTGAGTTCAAGCGCCGGGCCAGCCAAGCCAAACGCGATGCCACGCCTGCTCCCGGCGATGTCGTGGGTAGGGTCCGCCTGCGCTTGACTTGAAATGATACTTACCGGTCTATATCATCCGCCGGGAATCCACCGCCGGAGTGATCATGAGCAAGGTTCGCGAGCGCATCCTGGATGTCGCCACCAATCTGTTCTATCGGCAGGGGATTCAGGCGGTCGGCGTGGACGCCATCATCAGCACCGCGGAAGTCGCCCGCATGAGCTTCTATCGGCACTTTCGGTCGAAGGAAGGTCTGGCGTTGGCGGTGCTGGAGCGGCACGACGAACGACTCTGCGCCTGGTTCGAGCAGGAGGTCGAGCGCTTGGCGCCCGATGCAAATCTGCGGCCGCTGGCAGTGTTCGACGCCTTGGCGATGCGCCTGGCCAGCCCCGACTACCGCGGTTGCACCTTCCTCAACACCATCGCCGAGACGCCGCTGCCCAGCCACGCACTGCATCGGGCTGCGGCTGCGCACAAGCACCGCTTCGAGGCCTACTTCGCCCGTTTGTTGCGAGCGGCCGGGCTGGACGAAAGCGCGGCCGGCGATCTCATGCTGCTGTTCGACGGGGCCGTGGTCACCGCGGTTCGCGAAGGAAACCCGACCCCCGCCACGCGGGCAAAAAACATGGCGGCGCGGGTGCTCGGCATCGCGCCGGCGAACTGAGTCAGTGTCTTACTGAGAGAGTAGCTATGTCTGCGGAAGTTGTGTCGCAAGACCCGGTCGCTCGCGGCGAACGGTTGTTGCAATTGGATGTGCTGCGCGGTCTGGCCTTGTTCGGCGTGCTGCTGGTCAATATCGGTTACTTCTGCGGTGCCGATTTGGCGCGGGAAGCCGGGGTCGCCTATCCGCTGGGAGACTTCGGTGGCTTGGCCGGCGACCTCGTTAGGGTGCTGTTGGAGAACAAGGCGGCGGCGCTGCTGTCGATCCTGTTCGGTGCTGGCCTCGCCATCCAGGCCGATCGTGCGTCCGACAAGGGTCAGTCGCGCTGGCCGTTTGCGCTGCGTCGCAGCGCGGTGCTCGCCCTGCTGGGCAGCGTGCACACGTTCTTGTTGTGGAACGTCGACATCCTGCTCGACTACGCACTGATCAGCTTGATGGTTCTGCCCTTCCTGCGGCTGTCGGCCGGCCGGGTGTTGTGGGCGATCCCGGTGGTGCTGATCGTCTCGGCGGTGATTGCCGGTCCGATGCAGGCGCTTGCAACGGATCTGCCGCCGGCGCAAACCTACACCCTTGGTCTCCAGCACTATGGGCAAGGTGGGTGGCTCGACGCCCTGCAATACCGATGGTGGGAAACGCTGCATGTGATCGGCCCGATGCGTATCGCCAATCGCTTCATCATCCTGGCGCCGTTCTTCATCGTCGGCGTTGCGGCCTGGAAGGGCGGATGGCTTTCGGCGCCGGACGCGCATCGGCGCCGGCTGCGGCAGGTCTTCGTGCTCTGCTTCAGCTTCGGGCTGGTGGCCAACGCGGTGCCGCAGGAGGCGCTGCATGCCTGGGTGAATCAGCTTGCGCTGCAGCCGCTGCGGGTCTTGATCAAGGCGACCTTCTTCTTCGCCAAGTTCGCGCTGACCCTGGGCTACGCGGCCGGCATCCTGTTGCTGCTGCAGCGATCGCGCTGGCGCGTGTGGCTGGGTGTGTTCGCGCCGCTCGGTCGCATGGCGCTGACCCAATACCTGCTGCAGTCGCTGGTCTGCACATGGATCTTCTACGGCTTCGGTCTGGGCCAGTACGGGCGGATGCCACTCGACCTGGCGCTGGCGCTGGGCGTGCTGCTGTTCGCTATGCAGGTGATCAGCAGCCGCTGGTGGTTGGCGCGCTTCAGCATCGGCCCGGTGGAGTGGCTGTGGCGGCGATTGAGCTACGGCGGCATTCGCCAGCGCCCACCGGCGCTCGCAGCGGCCGGGGCGGAGGCTGAACAGGCCCGAAGCCGGTAGCGTGGGTGATGCCGCGTCGCGGCATTAGCGCCGTGTTTTTTGCGCCTGTCGGCGTGGTGGTGTGCGGGCGGATTCAGCGCCATGAGCGCGTCGCTGCGGCCGCCGGCGTCGACAAGACCCGGATACTGGCCGGCTACGCGGCCTTCTTTGGCTGAGCGCTGGCAGAACTCCCAGGGCCGACTAAATTGGGAGGATTGCGCCGAACGAAGCTGAAGAAGACCTTGCCCATGCTGCTACACCCGATCCATCACGGCAAGGGAATGTTATGGCCCGCTACCGTCACGTTGATTACAGCCCACAACTGCTTCCGGGTACCAACAAGACACGCATCGTCATCTCTCGGCGCCTCCGAACATCAACGTTGTACTCCATCAGGCTGCAGCCCGCAGCCACACTGGCCGGTGCGCCGACCGCCAGAAAGCCAGCCGGCGCGACGGCTCGCTCAGGACGCGTTGCGCTCGGAAGCGGGCGTGATCACCAGCGCACCATCGACGATGGCGATGCGCGGCTTGCTGCCCGGCGCGAAGCCCAACGCTTCCAGCCACTGGCCGCTCAGGCGCAGGGTGGGAATGCGCTGGCTCTGCCGGCGGCCGTCCACCAGCACGTCGTGGCAGGTGTAGCCGATGGTGCACTGCGCGGGCTGGCGCGGACCCGGCGCGCGCTTGGGCGGCAGCTCGTCTTCCGTCGGAACCGGTTTGAACAGCGTGGTGTATCGCAGGTCGCCGAGCGATAGCCCTAGCATCTGTGAGGTGTTGGCAGACGCGTCGAACGGGTTTGCTGGTTTGCGGATGCGACGACTGGGAGTGACAGTGCTTTTGGGTGCGGTTGCTTTGCGGGACATGCGAGGCTCCTTTGGTAAGGAAGTCCGCTCCCCGACGCCAATCAGGGTGGCGGACGGTGCGCGATTGGCGTACCGGCCAAAGGTCCGGCGAGCCCGAAGGCTCCCGCGCACCGCCCGCCGTAAATCGGCAGAGCATTCGCCGTCGTCGATGCAGCCAATAAAAAAGCGCCGGACATCGAAAGATGGGCGCTGGATGCGCCTTTGGGCACGGGACACCAATCCCGGCTGCGCGATTTGACGCAGCGATTAAATATTGCTGTGCGCGAAAGCCGTTGTCAAATAACTTTGTAGACAGAAATTACTATATCTATCTACGGCAATTCCATTCTGACCCTGTTACTCACCCTGACGCAACCAGAACAACGCCGTCGCGCACTTCCGAAATACGAAACCATCTGTTTACATGCCGTGCGTCATGAAGACCAATACAATCGATTAATCTCCTCACCTCCAAATCAGAAAATCTTTCTGGATATCTCACCAGCAATATTCAACCCAGCGCGATGATCACTCGCGGTTTTTGCTATTGTGAATGCATACCGTGCATCATCATGATAAACCACCTTGTAATGCTTGCCATCCTCAGAAATTGAAAAGCCGAATTCTTCGAGAACTTTTCTTGTTGCACGGTCCATATCTTTGTAAGAACGCAGAGCCGCCTTGATTTCCGAGTCAATACGCCCGCCATTCCCTCGCCTATCATTTACCTTAAGAAGGGAGTCAATCAAATGCAGCCTTCGACTTTCTGGAGGCACATAACCCTTATACTGCTCAAGCGCATCAATCAGAATATCAATAGTCTCACCGTCGTAGAAATCTCGCTCAGGGCCAGACTTGAGAAGCTCACCGCCCGTTGCAGCTCCTTGGGGCCTACTACTCGTAGCAAGCGCTCTCGCAAGCTCACGTTCAAGCTCATCAATGCGATCTTGTTTCGCAGAAATCTCGTCATCGAAAGCCTTTGTGTAGGCCTCTACGTCAGCATTCCCCTGATTCCGAACAAGCTCTATTCGATGTTTTGCGAGCTGCTCCCTTAGATAAAGCCAACCCAATTTAGAAGGCACACGACGATGGACAGAAGCATTTCTTACTGATCGCCAAATATCAAGAATCAATTCTTTTGGATTTTCTCCAGGGACAGGAAAGAAATTCCATCGCTCCGCACCATCTGGCCAATAAATTCCAATATTACCTCCGTAGACGGCTGCTCGCCCCACCAAACTTCTCAGCGAAATAGAGAATCTACGGCTTGGCTCGCAGACGACATGAGCTGCTCCGGAGACGAACCTCACCAGCCGCTCTGGATCCAGACCCAAGCGCTCATCATACCCCCGACTGATATAAATGATTGGCAAAGAATTACGAGCCTCACCAGTCATCAGCGCTGCAGCAACAGCAGGACTTGAGTCAGGCAGTGGAATAGCTTTATCAGCCACAGGGATATCGCCATCATCGCCACCCCCAAGTTCACCCAAAAGCATCTTTATGAGATGAGGCTTTCTGGCTGGAGGCAACCGAGGGACACCGCCTTCTTTATCGCAGGAAACCTGGACGCCTACAAAAATTTTCTCATCTATCCGAGTACAGCTAAGAGTCGTTACCCACTCAATTTTCTCGTCTGATATTTGCGAGTAACGAATTCCAGCAGATATAGACTCCCCACCACCTGATACTATGAGCGTCGAAACACGCTCGTCGCCCAAGATGAAGTCCTGCTCATCGTTATGATCAGGAAGACATAGAGCCGAAAGCTTAATTTTTGAGTGGGGACTACCAGCAATCCATCTATGGCCAAGTTTTACAACCTCAGCAACACTAACCCCTTGTTTCAGGGGGAAATGGGTCGAGTAGCTAATCATTGATTGCTTCCTAGCATATCTGTTACCCGCACTTCGAATACCCGCAATTCAAACAAGTCGCACATCCGTCCATGATCACCAGGGCCTTGGTGTTGCACTTGTGGCACATCGTGGCCGACGGCGGGAAACTCGCGCCGTCGCCGGTGACGGCGATGTCTTCTTCGTGGTCGGCGGTGGAGTCGGCGGTTGCCGTACCCTCATCCGCCCTGCGGGCACCTTCTCCCGTAGGAGAAGGAGCAGCGGGCTTCACTTCACTGTTTTTTTTTGAGCGGTCTTCGTACTGCTTGCGCTTTTCGTTGATCAGCGCGCGCTGGTGGTCGCTCATCTCCGGGTCGTGCAGCAGGCCAATGGACTTCATGTGCTCTTCGACGATGCTGCCCAGTTCGGCCACCAGCGAGGGCATGTACACGCCGCCGGCCTTGAAGTAGCCGCCCTTGGGGTCGAACACGGCCTTCATCTCGTCGACCAGGAAGGTGACGTCGCCGCCCTTGCGGAACACCGCGGACATGATGCGGGTCAGCGCCACGATCCACTGGAAGTGTTCCATGGACTTGGAGTTGACGAAGATCTCGAACGGGCGGCGCAGTTCGTGCTCGGTGCCGGCGTTGAGCACGATGTCGTTGAGGGTCACGTACATGGCGTGTTCCACCAACGGCGATTTGATCTTGTAGGTGCTGCCGATCAGCACGTCCGGGCGCTCGATGCGCTCGTGCATGTGGATGATGTTGTCCACCGGGGTCTCGGCCTCGGCGGTGGCGCGGTCGATCGACGCGGCGGGCACCGGCGGTGCGGCCTCGCGCGCCTTGTCTTCGGCGGTGACGACGGCGTAGCCCTTGATTTTCTTGTCGATCTTGACGGCCATGGTGCGTTCCTGGTGTGCGTGTCGTATTGGGCGCGCGTCCCGCGCGCTGCCTCTCTCCCGCGCACGGGAGAGAGGGTGCAGCGTGGGACGGCTTACTTCTTGGCGCGGGTGGCCGCGGCCTTCTTGCCGGCGCTCTTGCGCACGGCGGTCTTCTTCACCGCGGCGGTCTTCCTGGCGACCTTGGCGGTGCTCTTCTTGGCGGCCTTGGCGACCTTCTTCACTGCCTTCTTGGCCGAGGCCTTCTTCACCGCGACGCTCTTCTTGACCGCGGTCTTCTTGGCGGCCAGCGACTTCTTGGCCACGGCCTTCTTCGCGGCGACCTTCTTGACCGCCTTCTTCGCCACGGCCTTCTTGGCCGGGGCCTTCTTCACTGCGGCCTTCTTGGTGGCCGTCTTCTTGGCGGCGGCTTTCTTGGCCGGCGCCTTCTTCGCGGCGGCCTTCTTGGCGGTCTTCTTGCCGGCCTTCTTCAGCGCGGCGGCTTCGGACTGGGCGCTGGCCTTGGCCGCTTCCAGCTTCTTGCGCGCGTTGGCGACGGTCTTCTTCACCGACTTGCCGGCCTTCTCGGCGCGCTTGGCCACGGCCTTCTCGGCCTTCTTGACCGCCTTGCGGGTCTTGGCGACCTGGTCCTGCACGCGCTTCTGCACGTTCTCGGCGGTCTGCTTGACGCTGGCGACGGCGTCGCTGGCGGTGGCGGCGATCGCTTCGCCGACGTTGCTGGCGGTCTCTTTCACGTTCTCGGCGACTTGCGTCAGCGTCGCCGTCACACCATTACCGTTGCTCATAAAAAACCCTCCTCAGGGTGTCAGTGTTTATGTAACGCGGGCGATGCTATACCGATTGAAGTGAAGCGTGGAACCGGATGTGGCGACAAACGATGGGCGGTAGGGAAGCGTTGGGGAACGCCGGCGCGCGGCCACCCCGGTTTCCCGCCGCCGCGGCGCCCCCCCGTCGCCACGGGGGACGCGCGAGACGGCCGTCAGAACTTGCCGTAATACCCTTCTTTCAGCGCATCGAACAGGTTGGCGGCGGTGTGCATCTCGCCGTCGTATTCGATCTGCTCGTTGCCCTTCACTTCCACCACGCTGCCGTCTTCCAGTTCGAAGCGGTAGGTGGTGTTCTCCAGGTCCGCCTCCTTGACCAGCACGCCCTGGAAGGCCGCCGGGTTGAAGCGGAAGGTGGTGCAGCCCTTCAGCCCCTGCTGGTGGGCGTAGCGGTAGATGTCCTTGAACTGCTCGTAGGGGTAGTCGGTGGGGACGTTGGCGGTCTTGGAGATGGAGCTGTCCACCCACTTCTGCGCCGCGGCCTGCACGTCCACGTGTTCCTTGGGGTGGATGTCGTCGGCGGAGATGAAGTAGTCCGGCAGCTGCGCGTCGGCGGCCTCGGCGAACGGCATCGCCTTGGCGTTGACCAGGTGGCGGTAGGCCAGCAGTTCGAAGGAGAACACGTCCACCTTCTCCTTGGACTTCTTGCCCTCGCGGATCACGTTGCGGCTGTAGTGGTGGGCGAAGCTGGGCTCGATGCCGTTGGAGGCGTTGTTGGCCAGGCTCAGCGAGATGGTGCCGGTGGGGGCGATGGAGCTGTGGTGGGTGAAGCGCGCGCCGACCTCGGCCAGCTCGTCCACCAGTTCCGGCGCCACTTCGGCGATGCGCTGCATGTAGCGGCTGTACTTGGCGTGCAGCAGCTTGCCTTCGATCTGCTGGCCCACGCGCCAGCCGTCCTTCGCCATCTCCGGGCGCTGGCGCAGCATCGCGGCGGTGACCTCGAAGGTCTCCTGCATGATCGGGGCCGGGCCCTTCTCCTTGGCCAGGGTCAGCGCGGTCTCCCAGCCGGCCACCGCCATCTCGCGGGCGATGGCTTCGGTGAACTCGCACGAGGCCGGGCTGCCGTACTTCATCTGCAGCATGGTCATGGTCGAGCCCAGGCCGAGGAAGCCCATGCCGTGGCGGCGCTTGCGCAGGATCTCGTCGCGCTGCTGCTGCAGCGGCAGGCCGTTGACCTCGACCACGTTGTCGAGCATGCGGGTGAACACGCGCACCACTTCCTTGTATTCCTCCCAGTCGAAGCGCGCCTGGGCGGTGAACGGGTCGCGCACGAAGTTGGTGAGGTTGATCGAGCCGAGCAGGCAGGCGCCGTACGGCGGCAGCGGCTGCTCGCCGCAGGGGTTGGTGGCGCGGATGTTCTCGCACCACCAGTTGTTGTTCATCTCATTGACGCGGTCGATCAGGATGAAGCCCGGCTCGGCGTAGTCGTAGGTGGAGACCATGATCATGTCCCACAGGTGGCGGGCGCGGATCTGCCCGTACACCTTGCACGCGACCAGGCCGTCGTCGCGGACGATGTAGTTGCTGTGGGTGGGCCAGTCGCGCCAGACCACCGCGCTGGCGTCGGCCAGGTCGATGTCGGCCTCTTCCTTGCGGTTGACCGGGAACACCAGCGGCCAGTCGGCGTCGTTCTCCACCGCCTGCATGAAGCCGTCGGTGATCAGCAGCGACAGGTTGAACTGGCGCAGGCGCCCGTCCTCGCGCTTGGCGCGGATGAAGTCCTTCACGTCCGGGTGCGACACGTCGAAGGTGCCCATCTGCGCGCCGCGGCGGCCGCCGGCCGAGGACACGGTGAAGCACATCTTGTCGAAGATATCCATGAACGACATCGGCCCGGAGGTGTAGGCGCCGGCGCCGGCCACGAACGCGCCGCGCGGGCGCAGCGTGCTGAACTCGTAGCCGATGCCGCAGCCGGCCTTGAGGGTCAGGCCGGCTTCGTGGACCTTCTCCAGGATGCCGTCCATCGAGTCGGTGATGGTGCCCGATACGGTGCAGTTGATGGTGCTGGTGGCCGGCTTGTGTTCCAGCGCGCCGGCGTTGGAGGTGATGCGCCCGGCCGGGATCGCGCCGCGGCGCAGCGCCCAGGCGAAGCGCTCGAACCAGTAGGCGCGCTTTTCCTCGGTGGCCTCGGCGTCGGCCAGCGCCCGCGCCACGCGCTGGTAGGTGCCGTCGATGTCGGCATCCAGCGGCTCGCCCTGCTTGGTCTTCAGGCGGTACTTCTTGTCCCAGATATCCTGCGACGCAGGCTGCATCGGGATGGGGTTCTGCTTGGACTCGGTCTGGACGACTTCCAGGCGCACCGTGCTCATTCTTTTCTGTTCTCCTCGAACCTGTCCCGATGGGGCGGATGGGGGTGGCCGTCCGCCGTGTCTCTTAGTTGTAAACCGCTTGCGCTGCGCGACGACGACAGCCGCGGCAGCGCGCGCGGCGCCACCCTTCGGCCGGATGGGAATGCGTAGGGCGTTCGAAGGCCCGTCTCACGTTCACGCCATGCGTCACTGCGCGCGCCCCCTGGGATGTGAACACCCAGTGAAAACCCCTAGTTGTTGGGTCGGTCTGCCGCCCTACCGCTACATGTAGTGGCAAAACGAAGACGTCAAGCTAACCCTGGGCGGGCCCGCTGTCAACGCCGGAACCGGGGTCGAGCGGCGCCGCCATACGCCGCCGTGGGTTTGCCCGGCGCCGGGCTTTCACTGGCGGTTAAACGCCGCGCGTTCATCTTGATTTATGCGCCCCGGCGCCCATCTGCCTTGCGTCTCCCGCCGCGTCATCCGGAACCCCGACCCATGCGACCGTTGCCCACGCTGCTGACCCTGACCGCCGCCGCTGCCTTCGGCGGCTTCGCCGCCACCGCGATCAACGCGCAACTGGACAACCGCGCCAACGCCGCGCCCGCCCCGGCCCCGCCGGTGGCGCAGACCGTGGCCGGCAGCGCGGCCCTGCCCGCCTCGGTGGCCGGCCAGCCGCTGCCGTCGCTGGCGCCGATGCTGCAGCAGACCATGCCGGCGGTGGTCAGCATCAACACCAAGCAGGTGGTGCGGGTGCGCAATCCCTACTTCGCCGATCCGTTCTTCCGGCGCCTGTTCCCGGACATCCCGCAGGAGCGGATCAACGAGTCGCTGGGCTCGGGGGTGATCATCGACGCCAAGAACGGCTACGTGCTGACCAACCACCACGTGGTGGAGAACGCCGACGACGTGCAGGTGACCCTGGCCGACGGGCGCAGCTTCAAGGCCGAGTTCATGGGCTCGGACGCGGACACCGACGTGGCGCTGATCCGGATCAAGGCCGACAAGCTCACCGAGATCCGCCTGGGCGACAGCAGCAAGCTGCGCGTGGGCGACTTCGTGGTGGCGATCGGCAACCCGTTCGGCTTCACCCAGACGGTGACCTCGGGCATCGTCTCGGCGATGGGCCGCAACGGCATCCGCGGCCTGGGCTACCAGAACTTCATCCAGACCGACGCTTCGATCAACCCGGGCAACTCCGGCGGCGCGCTGGTCGACCTGCACGGCGAGCTGGTCGGCATCAACACCGCCAGCTTCAACCCGCAGGGCAGCATGGCCGGCAACATCGGCCTGGGCCTGGCGATCCCGTCGAACCTGGCGCGCGCGGTGGTCGATCAGCTGCTGAAGAACAACGGGGTGATGATCCGCGGCACCCTCGGCATCGAGACCCAGAACCTGACCGCGCAGATGGCGCAGGGCCTGGGCCTGGACGCGCCGCGCGGCGCGCTGGTGACGCGGGTGCTGACCGGCTCGGCCGCGGCCGGCGCGGGGCTGCAGCCCGGCGACGTGGTGGTGGGCGCCAACGGCGAGCGCCTGGACAGCGCCGAGGCGCTGCACAACTACGAAGGCCTGCAGCCGGTGGGCAGCACGGTGACGCTGGACGTTCGCCGCGACGGCAAGCCGCTGCAGATCAAGGCCACCTTGAAGGAGCAGCCGCGCGCGGTGAGCGGCGAGGCGCTGGACCCGCGCCTGGGCGGCGCCAGCTTCACCGACCTGCCCGAGTCGCTGCGCCAGTCCGGCATCAACGGGGTGCTGGTCGGCACCGTGGCGCGCGGCAGCCGCGCGGCGCGCAACGGCCTGGCCAGCGGCGACATCGTGATGGCCGCCTCCACCGGCGAGTTCGCCGACCTGGCCAGCTTCCGCGCCAACTTCGCGCGCAAGCCGGCGCAGCTGGTGCTGCGCGTGGTGCGCGGTGGGGCGCAGGCGGATTTGTTGATGCAGTGAGGGTTGGGGGCTGCGGCCTCCGGCGGTTGCGGGATCGTTGGAGCTTGCGGCTTCGTTCGTCGCGGCTGAAGCCGCTCCTACAGAAAAGCGTGCGGCCGGCTGGCTGGGTGCGCTGTGGGAGGTGCTTCAGCCCCGACAGGGCACCACGCCGGCCGGGCTTGTGGCTTCGTTCGTCGCGACTGAAGTCGCTCCCACAATTAAAGCGCGCGGCGTTCTGGCTTGGGTGCACTGTAGGAGGAGCTTCAGCCCCGACAGGGTCCGGCGCCGGCCGGGTTTGCGGCTTCGCTTGTCGCGGCTGAAGCCGCTACTACAAAAAAAGCGGGCGGGGCTGTGGGCGGCGCGCGGTGCGGGCTGTACTTGGACATAATGCCGTTCGGCCAGGCCGTCGGCACGCCGCGCGGGCGTAACAAGCTCTACACCGCGTCGATGCTATTTCTCTGGATCGCGATCCGCGAACCGCCTGCCGCGCGCAGGTATGCCCCTACCACCGTCAGGAGACACGCGATGAATGCCAATCCCACCAATACCGAAAACCTCAAGGACAACCTCAGCGAAGCCGGTTCGCACCTGAAGTCGGCCGCCAGCTACGCCGGCGAAGCGATCAAGGGCGCCGCCGGTGCCGCGGGCGACGAACTGAAGCTGGGCAAGGCCAACGTCAAGGCCGAGCTGTCCGACAGCGCGCTGTCCGGGCTGGCCGCTGCCGAGTTCGGCGGTGCCGCGGCGAAGGAACAGGTGGACGTGCTGCTGGACAAGGGCCGCGACCTGATCGACAGCGCCGCCGAGCTGATCCGCGAGCGCCCGCTGGCCTCCTTCGGCGTGGCCTTCGCCACCGGCTGGATCATCGCCAAGCTGGCGCGCAGCAGCGACAAGTAAGCCACGTGAGCGATCAGCAGGCCCGCGACGGCGCCGCGGCCGCGCCCGATCCGGCGGCGGCCGAGCGGCCGTCGCTGGAGGAATCGTTCCGCGAATTCGGCACGGCCGGCCGCGAGGGCCTGACCGCCACCCTGGAAGCCGGCCGCGCGCTGCGCAAGCTGGTGGTGGCGGACCTGGCGCTGGCGCGCGCGGCCATGGCCCGTGCGCTGGTGTGGCTGACCATCGCGGTGGCGTTCGGCGCCTCGGCGTGGATGCTGCTGATGGGCGCGCTGATCGCGGTGCTGCAGCGGCTTGGCTGGTCGTGGCTGGCGTCGATTTCGGCGACCGCCGCGTTCAGCCTGGTGGTCACCGCGCTGGGCGCGTGGCAGGCGCTGCGCTATTTCGAGATGAGCAAGCTCGACGCCACCCGCCGCCAGTTGGCGAAGCTGGGCATCGGCGGCGAGGACGAGGACAACGCCGGCGGCAACGCGTCCGCGGCAAGCGAGGCGGGCCGATGAAGCTGGATCAACTGCAGCACCGCATCGCCCGCGCCGAGACGGTGCTGGAAGGCCGCCAGCAGCAGATGCAGACGCAGTGGACCACGCTGCAGCGCGTCTGGCGCGAAGGCTGGACGCCGCTGCGCATCGTCGCGGTGGGGCTGGGCGCCGGCTTCCTGGCCGGGCGCGCCGAACCGGCCGCGGCGATCGGCAAGATCGGCGGCGCGCGCTGGCTGCAGATGCTCAGCGCGGTCTCCAGCCTGCTGACCGCGACCAAGGTCAAGGAGGCCTCCGACCAGGCCGAGCGCGCGGCGGACACCGCGCAGGACGCGGTCGACGCGGCCGAGACGCCGGCACCGGCCGATCCCGGCCCGCGCCCGCACGCGCCCGCCGCGGCACCGACCGGCGTCCCCGGCCAGGCGCCACCGCACGCGGCCGAAGCGGCCACCGAACTGTCCGAACGCTGAGCGCGGCACCGCGGCCGCGGCGGTTGGCCGCGGCCGCCACGCCGCCTTCATTTCGCCCGGGCCAGGATCGGCCTACACTCCGCGTCCCCCCTTTTCCCGCCGAACGGTGCGCGTCCGCAGGACGTGCGCCAGGGGCGCCGTACGCAGCGCAGGTCCGATGAACGCTTTCCCCGAATCCGTGGCCGACGCCGGCGACGTGGCCCCGCCACCCGAGGACGCGCTGCCGCCGCCGCCCGCCCCGCGCCCGCGCGGCCCGGTGTCGCTGGTGGTGCTGGCGACGCTGGCGGTGGGCTACACGCTGTGGGCGGCGCAGGAGGTGATCCTGCCGATCCTGCTGGCCGCGTTCTTCGCCCTGGTCGGCAATCCGATCCTGCGCGTGCTGCAGCGGCTGTACGTGCCGCGCTTCCTCGCCGCGCTGCTGGTGCTGCTGTCGGGCATGGCGGTGGCGACCACGCTGACCATGCAGCTGGCCGGCCCGGCCGCCGAGTGGGTGCAGCAGGCGCCCGGGCAGATGCGCCACATCGCCACCCAGGTGCGCGACCTGACCAAGCCGATGCAGCAGGCCAACCAGGCCGCGGAGAATTTCGCGCGCGCCGCCGGCGGCGAGAGCGGGCGCCGGGTGCAGGTGATCCGCACGCAGATGGACGACCCGTACAAGGCGCTGGTGCGCACCCCGCGGCTGGCGGCCTCGGCACTGGCGGTGGTGCTGCTGACGTTCTTCTTCATGGTGTTCGGCGAGAACCTGCAGCGCCACGCGATCGCGCTGCTGCCGAACCGCCAGCAGCAGAAGTTCACCACCGACATCCTGCGCTCGATCGAGCGCGAGGTGTCGCGCTACGTGCTGACCATCAGCGTCATCAACACCCTGGTCGGGCTGATCTTCGCCGGCATCCTGGTGCTGCTGAAGATCCCGCTGCAGGAAGCGCTGCTGTGGGGCACGGTGGTGGCGCTGCTGAACTTCGCCCCGTACGTGGGCCCGCTGATCGGCGCGATCCTGATGCTGCTGATGGGCTTCGTGGAATTCCGCGACCCGCTGAGCGCGGCGCTGCCGGCGCTCCTGTACCTGGCGCTGCACATGCTCGAAGGCCAGGTGGTGACGCCGATCGTGCTCGGCCGGCGCATGGCGATCTCGCCGCTGATGCTGATCCTGGCGCTGATGCTGTTCGGCTGGCTGTGGGGCATGATCGGGTTGCTGCTGGCGGTGCCGCTGCTGGTGTGCATCAAGATGGTGCTGGCGCGGGTGGAAGGCATGCAGCGCTGGGCCAGGTTGCTGGAGTGAGGCCGGGACACGGGACCGGGAACCGGGGACTCGGGAAAGCGATCGGCGCGGTGCCGCAGCCCAAGCGCGTGTCTACCTGGAGCGACGGCCGCTGCGGCCGGTTGGCGTAAAATGCTGCGAGTGACTTCCTTGCCTTCCTTCCCCGTTCGCGCGATCACGCTGGACCTGGACGACACGCTGTGGCCGTTCGCGCCGATCGGCGCGCGCATCGAGCAGGTGCTGCACGACTGGCTGCTGCAGCACAGTCCGCGCACCGCCGAGATGTTTCCGGTCGCGGCGATGCGCCAGCTGCGCGATGAGGTGTTCGCCGCGCATCCGCACCTGGTCCACGACCTGAGCGAGATGCGGCGCCTGACCCTGCGCCGCGCGCTGCGCGACAGCGGCGCCGACGAGGCGCTGGCGGAGCCGGCATTCGCGGTGTTCTACGCCGCGCGCAACCAGGTGGAATGCTATCCGGACAGCATCGCGGCGCTGCAACGGATCGCCGCGCGCGTGCCGGTGGCGGCGCTGAGCAACGGCAACGCCGACCTGGCCACGATCGGCCTGGCGCCGCATTTCGCGTTCCAGCTCAGCGCGCGCGAGCACGGCGCGGCCAAGCCGGACCCGAGCATCTTCCACGCCGCCTGCGCGCGCCTGGGCCTGCCCTGCGCGCAGGTGCTGCACGTCGGCGACCACATCGAGATGGACGTGGTCGGCGCGATGCAGGCCGGGCTGCGCGGCTGCTGGATCAACCGCGACGCGCAGGCCTGGCATCCGCCCACGCCGCCGGACCTGCACTTCCACACGCTCACCGGCCTGGCCGATTGGCTGGACGCGACCCAGCCGGCCGCCGGAGCGCACGCATGAGCGCGGCCCGCCGCCGTCTTCCTTTCGCCCAGGCCGCGCCCGCCGCCGGCCGCGCCCGCCCCACAAGGACTTGCTGATGTCCCTGCCTTCCGGCTTCACCGATGCCTCCGCCCACGCGTTGCCGCTGCATGTGCTGGACCGCGAACGCCTGGCCGAATGGCGCGCGGCGCAGGCGCCGGCCTGGGTGGCGTGGCTGGACGCGCAGCAGTTCGTGGCCGCGCCCGGCACCGCGCTGCTGCTGCCCGGCGCCGACGGCGTGGCCGCGGCGGTGCTCGGCGTCGGCGACCGCGGCGATGCCTACGCCTACGCGCATGCGCCGCTGGCGCTGCCCCCCGGCAGCACCTGGCGCCTGGCCAGCGCGCTGAGCGAAGAGGAACAGGACGCGCTGCAACTGGGCTGGGGCCTGGGCAGCTACCGCTACGCCCGCTACAAGCAGCCGGCGCGGCTGCCGGCGAAGCTGCTGGCGACGCCGGGCGCGGAAGTGCGCGACCTGCTCGAGGCCTGCGTGCGCGTGCGCGACTGGGTCAACACGCCCACCGAGGACATGGGCCCGGACCAGCTGGAAGCCGCTGCGCGCGCGCTCGCCGAAGCGCATGGCGCGCAGTGCGACAGCATCGTCGGCGAGGCGCTGCTGAGCCGCAATTTCCCGGCGATCCACGCGGTCGGCCGCGCCTCGCATCGCGCACCGCGGCTGATCGTGCTGCGCTGGGGCGAGGACGCGCACCCGCACGTGGCGCTGGTCGGCAAGGGCGTGTGCTTCGACACCGGCGGCCTGGACCTGAAGCCGGCCGACGGCATGCGCCACATGAAGAAGGACATGGGCGGCGCGGCGCATGCGCTGGCGCTGGCCGGGCTGGTGATGGCGCAGCGGCTGCCGCTGCGGCTGACGGTGCTGATCCCGGCGGTGGAGAACGCGGTCGGCCCGGACGCGTTCCGCCCCGGCGACGTGCTCGCCACCCGCCAGGGCATCAGCGTGGAAGTGGACAACACCGACGCCGAAGGCCGGCTGGTGCTGTGCGACGCGCTGACCTACGCCAGCGAGCAGGCGCCGGACGCGATCCTGGATTTCGCCACGCTGACCGGCGCGGCGCGGGTGGCGCTGGGCCCGGACCTGCCGGCGCTCTTTTCCAACGACGACGCGCTGGCGCAGGCCTGGCTCGACGCCGGCGAACGCAGCCGCGATCCGGTCTGGCGCATGCCGCTGTGGCGCCCTTACCTGCGCTACCTGACCAGCTCGGTCGCCGACCTGGCCAACGCCGGCTCGCGCATGGCCGGCGCGGTGACCGCGGCGCTGTACCTGGAGCGCTTCGTGCCGGCGCGGCAGGCCTGGGCGCACCTGGACGTGTACGCCTGGAACGACAGCGACCGCCCCGGCCGCCCCGCCGGCGGCGAAGCGCTGGCGCTGCGCTCGGCCTACGCGATGCTGAAGGCGCGCTACGCCGGGTAAGGCTTGGGAGGTGGCGCGGCGAAGGCGCGGCCGGGAGGCCGCCGACGCGCGCTGGCCCCTGTAGGAGCGGCTTCAGCCGCGACAGACAGCTGGAACCGCGCGCGTTCCCGACGCCGCTGGTCGCGGCTGAAGCCGCTCCTACAAAGGCCGGGGTTGCGCTGCGGCACCGCTGCCTCGCTCGTTGTGGGAGGGACTTCAGTCTCGACGCTTTTTGTCGGCGGCACCTGTACCGCTTCGTTCGTCGCGACTGAAGTTGCTCCCACAGGGAGCGCGCGGCCTGCTCGCTGGGTGCACTGTAGGAGGGACTTCAGTCCCGACGCGTCTCCCTGAAAGCAGACGCATCGCTTCGCTGCATGCGCCGCGTTGCGGCCGGCTCAGCCCTGCCCGCGCAGCAGCGGGGCGATCTGGCGCATGCGGGTCTGCGTGGCCGGGCCGACCAGGGCGAAGGCGGTGTCGCCTTCGGACCAGTACTGCGCCAGCAGGCGGCCGTCGCGGCGCTCGCCGTCGCCGAGGCGGGCGCTGCGCGGGCGCAGGTACAGGCCGATGCGCGCGCCGGCGGCGTCCTGGTAGACCAGCATCGCCGCGGCGCCTTCGGGCGTGGACAGCAGGCGCCCGCCGCGCAGCGCGAAGCCCTGCGCCCGCAGGTCGGGCACCGCGCCGGCGGCGCCGAAGTGGGTGCGCAGCCAGCCCTGCAAGGCCGCCCGCCGCGCCGGGTCGAATTCCAGCGGTTGCTCGCCGTCGGCGAACAGGCGGTACGCCGCCACCGCGTCGGCCATCGGCAGGCGCTCGCCGCTCAGGCGGCTGTCGCGCAACTGCCAGCCCAGCGTGGTGCCCAGGCCGAGCATCAGCACGCAGCTGGCGGCCATGGCGGCCAGCGTGCGGCGCCGCTGGCGCACGCGGCGGCGCAGCGCGGGCACGCGCAATGCGGGGTTGGGCGGCATCGCCTCGGCGCCGGCCCAGGCCGCGCGCAGCGCGTCGGCGTCCTGCTTCCAGCCGGCCACGCGCGCGGCCTGCGCGGGATGGGCCTGCAGCCACGCCGCCACCTGCGCGCGGCGCGCCGGGTCCAGGCGGCCGTCGACATAGGCATGCAGGGTTTCGTCGTCGGGGCGCAGTCCGGTCATTTGAGCACTCGCAAGGCAGGGCCGCCGGCGCCGCGGCCTTCGCCGATCTGGCGCAGTTTGTCGCGGGCGCGCGACAGCCGCGACATCACCGTGCCGATCGGCAGGTCCAGCGCGGTGGCGGCGTCGCGGTAGCTGAACCCCTCGACGCTGACCAGCAACAGCAGCGCGCGCTGTTCGGCCGGCAGTTGCGCGAAGGCGGCCAGCATCGCGCGGCCGTCGTGGACCTGTTCGGCGGACGGCGCCTGGGTCGGCTGCTGCGGCGCGAACAGGGCCAGCACCCGCTGCCAGCGCTGCGCGCGCCGGCGCGCATCGACGAACTGCCGGTACACGATCGCGAACAGCCACGGCTGCAGCGCCTCGGCGTCGCGGCGCGTGGACCAGCGCCGCAGCGCGCGCTCCAGCGCGGCCTGGACCAGGTCGTCGGCGCTGGCCGCATCGCCGCTCAGCGACTGGGCGAAGCGCCGCAGCCGGGGCATGAGCGCACGCAGGGATTCGTCGTCGAGTTCGTGCATGGCAGGGGCGTGCGGCAGCGCTCGGGCAAGGGTCGTCACGGGTAGGACGCACGGCGGGGCGGATTATTCCCTGGCCGGGGTTAGCCGCCTGTCTGGGCCGGTTGCGCGCATTCGATCGTGCGGCGGGCAGGCGGCGAGAACGCTCCACGCCGCCATCGCACGATCGCCGACGCCGGGAATAGAACGCGGCGCCGGACGTCCCACTCCCAATCGCCGCCGCCACAGGAGTCGTCCCATGTCCCATCCCGATCCCACACCGCCGCCCCGCCCACGGCCGTGGCTGCCGCTGGCCGCCATCGTCGCGATCGGCGCCGTGCTCGCCGCCGCCTTCGCCTGGAGCGCGGGCTGGCTGGGCGGACCGCAGCGGCTGACCGCGCAGCGCATGACCGACGCCATCGAGGCCGGCGGTCCGCCGCATCCGGGCTTCCGCCGCGCGCACAGCAAGGGCATGTGCGTGAGCGGCCACTTCGAAGGCAACGGCCAGGCGCGCGCGTTGTCGTCGGCACGCGTGTTCACCCAGGCGTCCGTGCCGGTGCTGGGGCGGATGTCGATCGGCGGCGGCGATCCGCACGGCGCCGACGCCACGGCGCGGGTGCGCAGCATGGCGCTGCTGCTGCGCAGCGACGACGGCCAGCAGTGGCGCACGGCGATGAACAGTTTCCCGTTCTTCGTGGTGGCCACGCCGGAGGGCTTCATGGCGCAGACCCTGGCCGCGCAGCCGGACCCGGCCACCGGCAAGCCGGACCCGGCGAAGCTGGCCGCGTTCGCGCAGCGCTATCCGGAAGCGAAGAAATTCCAGGAGTGGGCCAAGACCGCGCCGTGGTCGGACAGCTGGGCCAACACCCAGTACAACGGGGTCAACAGCTTCCGCTTCATCGCCGCCGACGGCAGCAGCCGCTTCGTGCGCTGGTCGATGCGGCCGCAGACCGCGTTCAAGGAATTGTCGGCGGCGCAGCGCGCGCAGGCCGATGCCGACTTCCTCGGCGAGGACCTGCAGGCGCGGCTGGCGCGCGGCCCGCTGCGCTGGGATCTGGTGCTGACCGTGGCCGCGCCCGGCGACCCGGTCAACGATCCCTCGCAGCCCTGGCCGCAGGACCGGCAGCAGGTGGTCGCCGGCACCCTGGTGCTGGACCACGCCGAGCCGCAGGCCACCGGCCCGTGCCGCGACCTCAACTACGACCCGCTGATCCTGCCGCGCGGCATCGCCGGTTCGGACGATCCGATCCTGGCCGCGCGCTCGGCGGTGTATTCGCAATCGTTCAACCGCCGCGAGCGCGAGATCGGCCGCGGCCAGGCGCCCGATGCCACCGGCCAGGCGCATGGGGGTGCGCAATGAGCCGCGCGAACGCCTCCGGGCATTTCAACCCGACCGCACGCGTGCTGCACTGGCTGATGGCGGCGATGATCCTGACCATGCTGTTCGTCGGCGTGGGCATGGTCGCCTCGGTGTCGCAGCGGCCGTGGCTGCTCGACCTGCACCGCCCGCTGGGCATCGCGATCCTGTTGCTGGCGATCGTGCGCCTGGGCAACCGCCTGCGCCACCGGCCGCCGCCGCTGCCGGCGGACCTGCCGTGGTGGCAGAAGACGGCGGCGCTGGCCTCGCACTGGTTGTTGTACGCGCTGATGCTGGCGATGCCGCTGCTGGGCTGGTCGATGCTGTCGGCCGGCGGCTATCCGATCGTGCTGTGGCCGGGCGTGCAGCTGCCGCCGATCGCGCCGCACAGCCCGGCGCTGTACGCCTGGCTGCGCAGCGCGCATGGCTGGCTGGCGTACCTGCTGTTCGCCACGGTGCTGGGGCATCTGTGCGCGGCGCTGTTCCATGCCTGGGTGCGCCGCGATGGGGTGTTTTCGAGCATGGCGCGGGGGGGTGGTGCGGCGCCGGTGGTGGAGCCGGCGGTGCGGCGGGAGCAGGTCTAGGGGTTTGCTCGCTGCTGTTTGCGGGCTATGGCGGGTTGGCCATCGGGTGCGATGGGCGTTGTCGGTAACGCCCGTCGCGACTGAAGTCGCTCCCACAAAAAGCGGGTGGCGTGCTGGTCGGACGCTTCTGTAGGAGGGGCTTCAGCCTCGACGGATTGCTGGCAACGGTTCGGTTGCTGTCGCGGCTGAAGCCGCTCCTACAGGGGGTGCTGGCGATTCAGCGCGGGCTCGGTGCCGCGGCCGGATCGTTGGCGATGCCGTGGCCGGTGGCGGCCCAGTAGATGCCGCCGTACAGGTGTTCGAGGTAGCGCGGGTCGTTGTAGGCCTCGGCCAGGTGGCCGAGCGCGGTGACGAAGACGCGCGCGCCTTCGTAGCGGTGGTACCACGCCACCGGATGCGGCCTGCCCATGCCCTTGGCGACCTGGCCGGGCCAGATCAGGGTGGGGTCGTAGCTGGACTCGTCCACCGTCAGCAGGGTGACCAGGTCGTCGCTGTACGGCGGGTCGTATTCGTACCACTCGTCGGTCCACATCCAGCGCGCGGGCAGGCCGGCGGTGGCCGGGAAGTTGCGGTCGACCACGTCGACCATCGCGGTCTGCATGTACGGGTGGGTGCGGAACGCGCGGCCGATCAGGCGGTCGTACCAGTCCCACTGCCCGCGCGCGATCGCGAACGCCTTGTGCACCGCGACCACGCCGCCGCCGGCACGCACGTACTTCTGGAAATTGGCGCGCTGCGCCGGGTTCAGGTCGGTCGCCGGCGTGTTGAGCAGCACGATCGCCGCGTACTGCGACAGGTCGCCGTCGAACGCCTCCGCGTTCCAGGCCCACACCAGCTCGAAGTAGTGCTGCCGCGCCAGCGCCTCGAACTGCGGCTTGGCCACCGGGATGTAGTCGTGGTGGTACTTGTTGGGAATCGCCGCGACCAGCACCTTGAACTGCCCGTCGGCGGCCAGTGCGGCGCCGGCCGGCAGCGACCAGGCCAGCAGCAGCGACCATCCGCACAACACTGCGCGCATCCACTTCATCCACATCCTCCTGTCCGTCGAGCCGGGCGCCTCCATCGGGATTCGCGGTGGCGGCGGTGGGCGGCATCGCACCGCCGTCCGCAGACGCTCCATCCCGGGCACTGCCTGCCTGGCGCGTCGCTGGATCCGATTGCGGACAGCATAGTCACTGGCGGCAGCGCGACCACGCGGGCACGCACAATTTCATAGGCGCCTGCGCTTCCGGCATACCGATGGCCGGCGCGCGGCGGGCGTGTCCGCCGCAACCCTTGCCGGGGGCCGCTTGCGGCAGCCCGCATCGCCCATCGCGCCCCCGATCTTCCCGCCCAAAAACGCCAGGGCCTGCGCGCAATATGGCAGCGCCGACATGGCCGCGCCGACCCGACACCGTTACACTTGCCACCGTGGGCGCGCCCTGATCGCCAGGTCACCCCGCCCGTTTCCCGAAATACCCGTCCCTGCGCCGGCCGCCCTTCCCGCGGCAGCCGGCCGCATCGACAGCGCCAGCCAGGTGCGACGCCCCGAGCCCAGGCCTGCCCTGCGCACGCCGGGCGTCCCGCTCCAAGCCAGCAGCCAAACCCGACCGTCCCGCGGCGCTCCGTGCAGCGCCGTCGATGGCCATGCCTGCTTGCCACGGAGCCTTTGCAATGAACCGTTTCCTCCCTCCCCGCCGTTTCCCGCGCCGCTGCGCCCTGGCCATGGCCTGCCTGCTCGCCAGCCTGCCCGCGTTCGCCGCCGACGCGGCCGCCGACAGCGCCAGCGCCAGCGATGCCGATGTCACCACCCTCGACAAGATCAGCGTCAAGGGCGAACGCGCCGAAGGCTACAGCGTCAGGAAGACCACCGCGGGCACCCGCTTCGAGCTGGCGCCGCGCGAGATCCCGCAGTCGGTGAGCATCATCAGCCACCAGCGCATCGAGGATCAGGGCCTGGACGACATCATCGACGTGCTGGAGAACACCACCGGCGTGTCCAACACCCGCTCGGACAGCGAGCGCTTCGAGTTCTACGCGCGCGGCTTCTACATCGACAACTACCAGTTCGACGGCATCCCGACCACGATGGTGCAGAACTGGAGCTACGGCGATTCGGCGCTGGACCTGGCGCTGTACGACCGCGTGGAAGTGGTGCGCGGCGCCACCGGCCTGATGACCGGCGCGGGCAACCCTTCGGCCTCGGTCAACCTGATCCGCAAGCACGCCGACAGCGCCGAGCTGACCGGCAGCGTGCAGGTCACCGCCGGCAGCTGGGGCAGGACCCGCTCGACGGTCGACGTGACCACCCCGCTCAACGCCAGCGGCACGGTGCGCGCGCGGGTGATCGGCAGCTACCTGGATACCGATTCGTACGTGGACCGCTACCGCCAGAACAAGACCCTGGGCTATGCGGTGATCGATGCCGACCTGACCCCGGACACCCAGCTGAGCGTGGGCTACGACTACCAGAAGAAGCAGTCCGACGACGTCACCTGGGGCGGCTTCCCGCTGTGGTATTCCGACGGCAGCCGCACCGACTATTCGCGCTCGTTCAACCCGGCCGCGGACTGGACGTTCTGGGACACCACCACCAAGCGCGCCTTCGCCACGCTGCAGCACGATTTCGCCAGCGGCTGGAAGATCAAGGCCAACGCCACCCACGACCAGACCAACGTCACCGACAAGCTGTTCTACCCGTATTACACGATCTACGGTTTCGACAAGAGCACCGGCGCCGGCGTGGTGCCGTACTCCGGCTACTACGTCACCGAGCGCAAGGTCGATGGCCTGGACGGCTACGCGGAAGGCCCGTTGCAGCTGTTCGGGCGCGAGCACGAACTGATGGCCGGGGTCAGCTACAACCGCCGCCGCTACGTCAACGACGGCGCGTTCGATTTCCCGGCGCCGATGGCCAGCTACCTGAACTGGACCGGCAACTATCCGGAGCCGGCCTGGTCGGCGCTGACCGAGTTCAGCCGCGGCACCGTCACCCAGAAGGCCGGCTATGCCGCCGCGCGCTTCTCGCTGGCCGATCCGCTGAAGCTGATCGTCGGCGCGCGCTACACCGACTGGAAGGTCGACGGCGCCGAAAGCGGCGTGCCCTACACCAGCCGGCAGAAGGAAACCACGCCGTACGCCGGCCTGGTCTACACGATCGACGATGTCTGGTCGGCCTACGCCAGCTACACCGACATCTTCCAGCCGCAGACGTCGCGCACCCGCAGCGGCGCCTACCTGGATCCGGTGATCGGCAAGAGCTACGAGGCCGGGGTCAAGGCCGCCTGGTTCGACGACCGCCTCAACGCCTCGCTGTCGGTGTTCCGCATCGAACAGGACAATGTCGCGCAGGCGACCACCGAGTTCGTCCAGGGCACCACCGAGACGGCCTACGTCGCCGCGCAGGGCACGGTCAGCCGCGGCTTCGAGTTCGAGCTCAACGGCGAACTGGCCCCGGGCTGGAACGGCACCTTCGGCGCGGCGCGCTACGTGGCCAAGGACGCCGGCGGCGCGGACATCAATTCGCAGCTGCCGCAGACCACGCTCAAGCTCTACACCAGCTACACCCCGCGCAGCCTCACCGAGCTGACCTTCGGCGGCGGCGTCAACTGGCAGAACCGCATCTACTACGTCGATGCCACCTACGGCCGCTTCGAGCAGGACGCCTATGCGCTGGTCAGCGCGTTCGCGCGCTACCGCCTGTCCGACGAATTCACGGTGCAGGCCAACCTCAACAACCTGCTGGACAAGAAGTACTACGCGCAGATCTACGGCTACGGCGCCTGGGGCGAACCGCGCAGCGGCTCGCTGAGCTTCACCTGGTCGTTCTGATCCGCCATGCCCGTCCGGTGCCATGCGCCGGGCGGGCCTGGAGTCGACCCCGGATGCCGGTGGCCCTGCGCCACCGGCATTCGCGTTTCCGGCCGCGCTACAGCCAGCCTTTCTGCCGCGCCAGCCGCGCCGCCTCGATGCGGTTGCCGACGCCGAGCTTGCCGATCGCCTCGGACAGGTAGTTGCGCACGGTGCCGTGCGACAACCCGAGCTGGGCGGCGATGTCGCCGGCCGAGACGCCCTCGCCGGCCAGGCGCAGCACCTGGCGCTCGCGGTCGTTGAGCGGGTCGGCCTCGGACCAGGCTTCCAGCGCCAGCTCCGGATCGATCGCGCGGCCGCCGCGGTGCACCTGGCGGATCGCATCGACCAGGCGCTCGGGCGGTGCGTCCTTCAACAGATAGCCGCCGACGCCGGCATCCAGCGCGCGGCGCAGGAAGCCGGGGCGGGCGAAGGTGGTGACGATGACCACGCGGATCGGCAGCTGCTGGCGCTGCACCCGCTGCGCCAGTTCCAGGCCGCTGAGGCCGGGCATCTCGATGTCGGTGACCAGCAGGTCCGGCGTATGCGCCTGCAGCGCGCGCCACGCGGCCTCGCCGTCGGCGGCGCTGGCGACCACGGCGATATCCGCTTCCAGGCCCAGCAGCGCGCTCAGCGCGCCGCGCACCATCGCCTGGTCTTCCGCCAGCACTAATCGAATCACGGCTCCCCCCGGTCCTTGTGGCCGCATTGTAGGGCGGCGCCCACCGCGGCGCTCAGCGCAGCGCGGGATCCTGGCAGCCGCGCGGTTCCGGCGCGGTCTCGGGTTCGGGCGCCGACTGCGGCATGCGCGGCAACGGCGCCGCCGCCAGCAGGCGGGTGCCCTGGCCGCGTTCGGAGTCGATCCGCAACGAACCGCCCACCGCTTCCAGCCGTTCGCGCATGCTGGCCAGGCCGGTGCCCGGCTGCATCGCGCTGCCGCGGCCATCGTCGCGGATCTCCAGCCAGGCCTGCCCGTGCTCGCACCACAGCCGCAGCTGCGCGTTGCCGGCGCCGGCATGGCGCTGGATGTTGGTGGCGGCCTCGCGCAGCACCATGGCGAACACCGTCTCCAGCTGCGCGCACTGCGGCAACGCATCGACCTGGTAGCGGAAGGTGACCCCGGACGATTCCAGCAGCAGTTTGGCCGAGGCCATCTCCGCGGCCAGCTGCGCGGCGCGGATGCCGCTGACCGCGCGCCGCACCTGGCCCAGCGCCTCGCGCGCGACCTGGCCGACGTCCTCCATCTCCTGCCGCGCCGCGTCCGGGTCGCGCGCCAGCAGGCGCGCGGCCAGGTCCGCCTTCAGCGCCACCAGCGACAGGGTGTGGCCGAGCAGGTCGTGCAGGTCGCGGCCGATGCGCTCGCGCTCGGCGACCGCAGCCAGGCGCCGCACTTCCTCGTGGCTCAGGCGCAGCTGCGCATCGGCACGCGCGCGGCGTTCGAAGCTGATGTTCATCAACCCCACCGCCAGGCCCACCAGCACCGCGCTGGCCATGTACAAGGGCGACCAGCCGCGCATCCACCAGGCCGCGGCGAACAGGCCGAGCAGCAGCAGCATCCCCAGCAGCGCCCGCACCGGCTGGAAGCAGAACGCCAGGAACGCGCAGGCATAGATGATGTAGCACTGCGCGCCGGGGTTGTACGGCAGCAGCGCGAACGCCAGCGCGGCCATGCCGGCCACGCACCAGCGCAGGTAGCGGCGGTGGCGGTAGTAGGCGCAGTAGTACAGCGCCAGGAACACGGCGTAGCTGGCCATGGTCGGCCAGAACCAGCGGGTGAAGTAGTGCGGCTCGTACAGCGGGGTCACGAACAGCCAGATCGACCAGATCAGCGACAGCCACACGAACCAGTGCGCGCCGGGCCGGGCGGTGTTCCAGCCCAGGCGCCGCGAGATCAGCGAATCGGGCGAGGCGTGCAGCAAGGCGATCACGGCAGGCTCCCAGGGCGGCGCGGCCGCGCTGCGTAGCATAGCGAGTGCGCAGGGAGGCCGCTCGGCGGCGCCTGCGGCCGGGCGCGAACGCCGCGTCCCCGCATGGCCGGGCCACAATGGCGCAGGCCGGCCATCAGCCTTGGCGCAGGCGCCGATGCGCCAGTGCGTAGAACGCCACGGTCACCGCCAGCAGCGCGGCGACATGGCCGGCGCTGCCGCCGCCACCATCCTGGCCCACCACCCGCAGCGCCAGCTGGCCCAGGTGATACGACGGCCACAACGGCGCCAGCGTGGTCAGCAGCGACGGCAGCAGTTGCAGCGGAATCCACAGGCCGGACAGGAACGCCATCGGCAGGTAGATCAGGTTGACCACCGCCGGCGCGCCGCTGCCGCCGACGCGCGCGCCGATATACAGGCCGATCGCGCAGAACGGCAGCGTGCCCAGCACATCGACCAGCAGCAGCAAGGCGCGCTGCGGCAGCGCCAGCCGCACCCCGCCGAGCGCGCTGCCCAGCAGTTGCAGCAGCACGCCGATCGCCAGCGCGAACAGCATCGCCAGCACCGTGCGCGCCAGCAGCATCGCCCCCGGCGGCACCGGCATCGCGCGCTTCAGGGTCAGCAGGCCGCGTTCGCGGTCCAGCGCCAGGCCCACGCCGAAGCCGAACAGCGCCGGCGCCATCACCCCGAACACGCCGTAGCTGGCCATCAGGTACACCGCGGCGGCGGGATTGCCGCGGTTGAGCACCACGCCGAACAGCAGGTAGAACATCGGCGGGAACAGCAGGGTCGGCAACGCGAACGAGGGCGTGCGCAGCCAGCGCAGCAGTTCGTAGCGGATCTCGCGCAGCAGCAGCGCCGCATACTCGCGCCACGGCAACGCAGACGCGTCGTAGGGCAGTGCGGCGGCGGCAGCTGGCGCTGCGACGGGCTCGATGCGGCGTGGATCGGGAGCGTTCATGCGGCCTCCGCACGGGTAATGGCGAGGAACGCATCGGCGAGGCCGGCGCGCTTCACTTCCAGTTCGTCCAGCCCCGGATCGGCGGCGAGCAATCGCGCCACCACCGGCTCGGCCGGTTCGGCGACGATCTCCAGCACGCCGTCGCGGCCTTCCGCGCGACGCACCTGCGGCCAGCTCGCCACCTGCGCCGCGGCCAGCGCGCTGCGGCAGCGGATCGTGCGCTGCTCGAAGCGCGCCCGCAGCTGTTCCACGCTGCCTTCGGCGATCAACGTGCCGCGTTGCAGCACCGCGACCCGGTCGGCCAGCGCTTCGGCCTCTTCCAGGTAATGCGTGGTCAGCAGCACCGCGCAGCCGTCCGCGACCAGTTCCTGGATCGCCCGCCACAGGCCCTGCCGCGCCTCGATGTCCAGGCCGGTGCTGGGCTCGTCCAGGAACAGCACCTGCGGCCGGCCGCAGATCGCCATCGCGAACTGCACGCGCCGCTGCTGGCCGCCGGACAGGCTGCCGTAGCGGCGCGGCAACAGGCCGTCCAGCCCGGCCAGCGCCACACAATCGGCGACGCTGCGCGGGCGCCGGTAGTAGCCGCGCGCCTGCTCCAGCAGCTCGCCGGCGCGCAGGGCGTCCGGCAGGCCGGCGGACTGCAGCATCACCCCGGCCTGGCGCCGCGCGCCGAGCGCACGCGGGTCCTGGCCGCACAGGGACACGCTGCCGGCGTCGGCCACCTGCAGCCCGAGCATGAGCGCGACCGCGGTGCTCTTGCCCGCGCCGTTGGCGCCGAGCAGCGCCAGCAGCTGGCCGCGCTGCAGTTGCAGGTCCACGCCGTCCAGCGCGACCGCCGCGCCGTAGCGCTTGTGCACGCCGCGCAGTTGCGCCAGCGGGAGAGTATCGGGAGCGTGCATCGGCGCGGACCGGTCGTGGCAGGAGTGGCCATGCTGCGCCGCGCCGGCGGCGCGTCCCAGTGCGGGCCGTCAGCCGCCGCAGGTGACAGCTGTCACTGGCGATGGCCGCGCGATTGCCGCATGCTGCGATCCGCGCCATGGGGAATGGCGCCGCACTTGCCGCAACGCAACGCAGAAAGTGACTTCCGGCAACTGGGAAGCGCGTGCCACGCCGGTCCACACTGCGCCTACCGATTCGTCCAGGGACAAGATGAGTACCTCCGCCGACCTGCTCAAAGAACTCCGTATCGACCGCAAGGCGCCGCCGAGCGAGCCGCCGTCGCGGCGCGGGCTGTGGATCGCCGTGGCCGTGGCGCTGCTGCTGGCGCTCGGCGCCGGCGGCTGGCTGCTGTTCGGCCGCGGCAAGGCCATCGCCGTGACCACCGCGCCGGTGGTGGCGATCGCTGCCGGCAGCAGCAGCGCCTCGGTGCTGGACGCCAGCGGCTACGTGGTGGCGCGGCGCATGGCCACGGTGTCGGCCAAGATAACCGGCAAGGTGCGCGAGGTGCTGATCGAGGAAGGCATGCGCGTGGAGCAGGACCAGGTGATGGCGACGCTGGACCCGATCGACGCCGGCGCGCAGCGGCAGCTGTCGGCCTCGCAGCTGGACGCGGCGCGCAGCCAGGTGACCAACATGCAGGCGCAGCTGCGCCAGGCCGAGGCGGACGCGCAGCGGCTGCAGACCCTGGTCGCGCAGCAGCTGGTATCGCGCTCGCAGTACGACCAGGCCGTGTCGCAGCGCGACGCCCTGCGCGCGCAGCTGCAGAGCGCGCAGCGCAACGTGGTGGTGGCGGGCAACCAGTTGTCGATCTCCGACCTCAACGTGGACAACACCATCGTGCGCGCGCCGTTCGCCGGCGTGGTCACCGCCAAGGCGGCGCAGCCGGGCGAGATCGTCTCGCCGCTGTCGGCCGGCGGCGGTTTCACCCGCACCGGCATCGGCACGGTGGTGGACATGGACTCGCTGGAGATCGAGGTGGAAGTGGGCGAGGCCTTCATCGGCCGGGTCAAGCCGGGCATGCCGGTGGAAGCCACGCTCAACGCCTATCCGGAGTGGAAGATCCCGGCCGAGGTGATCGCGATCATCCCCTCGGCCGACCGCGGCAAGGCGACGGTGAAGGTCCGCGTGGCGCTGAAGCAGAAGGATCCGCGGATCGTGCCGGAAATGGGCGTGCGCGTGAGCTTCCTGGAAGCGCCGCAGGCGCAGGCGCAGGACAAGCCGCAGGGCGTGCGTGTGCCCGGCGCGGCGATCGTCAAGCGCGGCGGCCAGGACGTGGCGTTCGCGCTGAAGGAGGACAACACCGTCGAGCAGCGCGCGCTGAAGACCGGCATCGCGCTGGGCGACGACCGCCAGGTGCTGTCGGGCCTGGCGGCGGGCGACACGGTGGTGCTGGATCCGCCGGAGACCTTGCGCGAGGGGGTCAAGGTGAAGCTGGCGGAGGCGAGCGAGCAATAGCGGCGAACGCTTGTGAGGTACGGCGCGTTGCCGCGAATCACTGCGTGTCGCCCGTGTCGCAGCCATCTTGCTCCATCGCCGTGAAGATGTCGGCCTTCACTTTGTTTCCCGTCTAGCTCTTGCCGTAGCGAGTGTCGTTCCACCCAATCGCTTCATCGCATGACTTGGTTTTGCTCGTGCTGGATCAAGCCGGCAACCGGCTGTAAAGCTACAACCGCTACCCCGCTCCTGCTGTCGCTCCTGCTGTCGCTCTTGCTCTTGCTCTTGCTCTTGCTGTTGCTCTGCTTTGGCTGCTGCTTTTGATCGACTGGGTTCCCTTCCGCAGCGGCGGATGGACCGGGGAAAAACCCGAAGGGCGGCGCACATGGATGTGCGCCGTTCGCGGCAGGGGCAGGATGCCCCTTCCGCGAATCCCCGGTGCATCCGCGGACCCGTAGCGCGCAGCGCGGAGGGCGCGTAGGCAGGGCGTGCTTTCTTTTGGTTACTTTTCTTTGCACGAGCAAAGAAAAGTGACCCGCCCTAAGGCGGAAGCTTTTGCCTTTGGTGTTGATTTTGTAGGAGCGGCTTCAGCCGCGACAGATACGTTCCCGCAATGCCTCGGTCGCGGCTGAAGCCGCTCCTACAATGATTCAGCCGCTGCCGCTGCCGCAAGAGCAAGAGCAAAGCTTTCGCCTTGCGGCGAGTTACTTTTCTTTGCTTGTGCAAAGAAAAGTAACCAAAAGAAAGCACACCCTACTCCGCGCCCTCCGCGCTTCGCGCTCCGGGTCCGCGAATAGGACGGGATTCGCGGAAGGGGCATCCTGCCCCTGCCGCGAACGGCGCACATCCCTGTGCGCCGCCCCTTCGGGGTTTTTCCCGCCCTATTCGCCGCTACGTAAGGGACCCGGTAGAGCAAGAGCTGAAGAACAGAAGCACGGCAAAAGCAAAATCACCGCAACCGCAACCGCAACCGCAACCCAGCATCCGCGAACCGCCTCACCGCACTCGGCACATCCACCACCGTCCACTGCCAGGAACACCACCATGTCCACCCTCGTCAAACTGCGCAACGTCACCAAGACCTACCAGCGCGGACCCGAGAAAGTACAAGTCCTGCACGGCATCGACCTGGACATCGAACGCGGCGACTTCGTCGCCCTGATGGGTCCCTCCGGCTCCGGCAAGACCACCCTGCTCAACCTGATCGGCGGCCTGGACACCCCCAGCGGCGGCGAGATCGAGATCGAAGGCGAGCGCATCGACCGCATGAGCGGCGGCCAGCTGTCCACCTGGCGCAGCCAGCACGTCGGCTTCGTGTTCCAGTTCTACAACCTCATGCCCATGCTCACCGCGCAGAAGAACGTGGAACTGCCGCTGCTGCTGACCGCGCTCGGTGCCGCCCAGCGCAAGCGCAACGCCGAGATCGCGCTGACCCTGGTCAACCTGGCCGACCGCCGCAGCCACCGCCCCAACGAACTGTCCGGCGGCCAGCAGCAGCGCGTGGCGATCGCCCGCGCCATCGTCTCCGACCCCACCTTCCTGATCTGCGACGAGCCCACCGGCGACCTCGACCGCCATGCCGCCGAGGAGATCCTGCACCTGCTGCAGCAGCTCAACCGCGAGCACGGCAAGACCATCATCATGGTCACCCACGACCCCAAGGCCGCCGAGTACGCCAGCCATACCGTGCACCTGGACAAGGGCGAGCTGGCCGACGCGCCGCTCGTGGCGCATTGAACCGGCCGCTGCCGCCGCGCGCATTCCGCGCCCCGGCATCCCGTCCCTTGGAGGATCGAACATGAAATATTTTTCGTTGGTCTGGGCGCAACTGTTCCGCAGCAAGACCCGCACCCTGCTGACCCTGCTGTCGGTGGTCGCCGCGTTCCTGCTGTTCGGCATGCTCGACTCGGTGCGCGTGGCGTTCAATTCCGGCGGCAGCGTCGAGGGCGCCAACCGGCTGATCGTGTCCTCGCGGCTGTCGATCACCCAGTCGCTGCCGGTCAGCCTGCAGTCGCAGATCGAATCGGTGCCCGGGGTGAAGAAGGTCACCTACGCGATGTGGTTCGGCGGCATCTACCGCGACCCGAAGAACTTCTTCCCCAACTTCTCGGTGGCGCCGAACTTCTTCGACGTCTACAGCGAGTACGACGTGCCGCCGGCGCAGCTCAAGGCGTTCCGCGAGACACGCACCGCGGCGGCGGTGGGCGCGTCGCTGGCCAAGAAGAACGGCTGGAAGATCGGCGACACCATTCCGCTGCAGGCCACCATCTTCCCGCGCGGCGGCAGCAACGACTGGCCGCTGACCCTGACCACCATCTTCCACGTCAAGGACGCCAAGAACGTCCAGGCCGAAAACCAGTTGATGATGAACTGGAAGTACTTCGACGAGTCCAACGACTACATCAAGAACAAGGTCAGCTGGTACACCGTGCAGCTGGGCAGCGCCGAGCAGGCCTCGCGGGTGGCGCAGGCGATCGATGCGCTGTCGCTCAACTCCGATCACGAGACCAAGAGCCAGACCGAGGCCGCGTTCTCGCAGGCCTTCGCCAAGCAGTTCGCCGACGTCGGCCTGATCGTCACCGCGATCATGGCCGCGGTGTTCTTCACCCTGCTGCTGCTCACCGGCAACACCATGGCGCAGGCGGTGCGCGAGCGCATCCCGGAACTGGCGGTGCTGAAGACGCTCGGCTTCCGCGACGGCACCGTGCTGACCCTGGTGATGGTGGAGTCGGTGCTGCTGATCGTGCTCGGCGGCCTGATCGGCATGGGCCTGGCGGCGCTGGTCATCCCCGGCGTGGCCGCGGCCAGCGGCGGCATGATGCCGATGCGCGGCGTGCCGGCGCAGACCTGGGCGGTGGCGTTGGGGCTGATGGTCGCCATCGGCATCGTGGTCGGGCTGCTGCCGGCGCTGCGCGCGCAGCGCCTGAAGATCGTGGACGCGCTGGCCGGGCGCTGAGCCCGCCGCCGCATCGCTCCCTTTCGCATTCTCGGAAGACGCACTGATGAAACTCAAACACTGGTTGGGAAACCTGCTCACGTTGCTGCTGCTGGCGGCCGGGCTGGCGCTGTGGATCGCCCTGCCCTGGTACGGCGTGCTGGCCTTGGCCGCCGGCGTGGCGCTGTGGCTGCTGCTGACCCGCGGCGGGCGCCTGGCGCTGGCCGCCACCCGCATCGGCGTGGCCAGCCTGCCGCAGCGCTGGGGCGCCTCGTCGGTGATCGTGGTCGGCATCGCCGGCGTGGTCGGCGTGCTGGTGGCGATGCTGGCGATGGGCGAAGGCTTCCAGGCCACGCTCAACAGCACCGGCGACGACACCACCGCGATCGTGCTGCGCGGCGGCTCCGGCGCCGAGACCAATTCGGTGATCACCCGCGATCAGGTGCCGCTGATCGCCAGCCTGGCCGGCGTGGCCAAGGGCGCCGACGGCAAGCCGCTGGTGTCGCCGGAGCTGTCGCAGGTGATCAACCTGCCGAGCAAGGCCGACGGCACCGACACCAACGTGCAGTTCCGCGGCATCGGCGACGCCGGCTGGGCGGTGCACGACAAGCTCAGGATCGTCGAGGGCCGCCGCTTCGGCGCCGGCCTGCGCGAGATCGTGGTCGGCCAGGGCGCCAAGGCCCAGTTCCGCGGGCTGGACGTGGGCAAGACGCTGAGCCTGGGCCGCGAGCAGTGGACCGTGGTCGGCGTGTTCGCCTCCGGCGACGCGCACGACTCGGAACTGTGGGCCGACGCGCAGACCCTGGCCTCCACCTACAACCGCAGCGCCTACCAGTCGATCAGCGTGCGCACCGCCGGCAAGGACGGCTACGCCCAGTTCAAGGCGGCGATGGCCGCCGACCCGCGGCTCAAGCTCGACGTGGAGACCACCCGCGCCTACTACGCCAAGCAGGGCGGCAACCTCAGCAAGCTGATCAGCGTCCTCGGCACCGTGATCGGCGCGATCATGGCGGTCGGCGCGGTGTTCGGCGCGCTCAACACCATGTACGCGGCGGTGGCCACCCGCGCCCGCGAGATCGCCACGATGCGCGCGATCGGCTTCCGCGGCCTGCCGGTGGTGACCGCGGTGATGCTGGAGACGATGCTGCTGGCGCTGCTCGGCGGGCTGCTCGGCGGGCTGATCGCCTGGGCCATCTTCAACGGCTACAGCGTGTCCACCCTGGGCAGCAACTTCAGCCAGGTGGTGTTCCAGTTCAAGGTCTCCCCGGCCTTGCTGTGGAGCGGGCTGAAGTGGGCGCTGGGCATCGGCCTGGTCGGCGGGCTGTTCCCGGCGCTGCGCGCGGCGCGGCTGCCGATCACCACCGCCTTGCGCGCGCTGTAGCGGCTGCCGTCCCTCCGCGGGGCACGGCGGGCGGGAAGCGACGGCGAGGGCCGCCCACACCCGCGCAAGCGCGGCCCTGCGGGTCCAGCCGGGCGCGCCGCAGGCCGGCGCGGCATGGCCCGAGCTGAACGCCAGTCGGCGCCACACGGCGCCGACCGGGCGCCGGACAGCTCTGCCGCGCCCCGCCCGGACAGCGCGAATGCACCGCAGCGCAAGGCGTGGCCGGCAAAACCGGGCCGGCGGTCCCAGCTCGGCACGCCGCATCGGACCCGCGTCATCGTTTCGTCATCCAATTGCGGTAGAGCCGCGCCGGCGAAGGCGATAGCCTGCGCGGCCATTCATCCACCGCCTACCGCCATGTCGTCGCGCCTGCGCCTGTTGCTCGTCCTCTGCGCCAGCCTGTGCCTGACCAGCCTGTGCCTGGCCGCCCGCTCCTCCACCTCGCTCAGCGACCGCCTGGTCGCGCCGGGCGGCGTGTCGCCGCTGATGGACGAGGAACGCATCCAGGGCCTGCTGGCGACGCTGCCCAACCGCAGCGGGCACGTGCTCACCCCGGGCGGCATCCCGATCTTCTGGCGCGCGATCGATCCGGGCGACTACCGCATGCGCTACCGCTACGAGCATGCCGGCCGCGACGCCAACGGCCACGAGCGCGCCGATTTCGCGATGGACGTGGCCGCGCCGCAGCCCGGCGCCCATGCCGCCCCGCGCGGCACCGTGGTGCTGCTGCACGGCTGGATGATGGACGGCGATTCGCTGCTGCCTTGGTCGCTGGACCTGGCCCAGGCCGGCTACCGCAGCATCAGCATCGACCTGCGCAACCACGGCCGCTCCGGCGGCGGCCCGGCCGGCTACGGCACCCGCGAGTCCGACGACGTGGTCGCGGTGATCCGCGCGCTGCGCGCGCGCGGCGAGGTGCAGGGCCCGCTGTACCTGTTCGGCGTGTCCTACGGCGCCGCCACCGCGCTGTTCACCGCGCAGAAGCTGGGCGGCGAGGTCGATGGCGTGGTCGCGATGGAATCCTTCGCCAACGCCGGCCGCGGCATCCGCGACATGATCCCGCACATGCTCGCCAGCCGCCCGCAGGGCTGGATGGCCAGCGCGGCGATGGGCCTGGCGCGCTGGCGCTACGCCGGGCAGAACCTGGATGCGGTCATCGCCAACGCCAACCAGCGCCTGGCGCTGAACCTGGACCGGGTCGACGTGACCGCCGCCGCGCGCACCGCGCCGGCCTGCCTGCTGCTGCTGCACGGCAGCGCCGACCAGCACATCCCGGTCGCGCACGGCCGCCTGCTGGCGCTGGGAGCGCCGCGCGCGCACTACCTGGAGATGCCCGGCGAGAACCACATCAGCCTGCCGATGCGGCTGGACCTGCTGGCGCCGACGGTGGAGGACTGGTTCGCCGAACTGCCGGCGCAGCGCCACGACGGCCACTGCCCGCAGCCGCTGGCGCCGCGCGTGGATGCCGAGCAGCAGCTGACTGCCACCGCCGCCGCGAGCGCCAGCCGGGGTTGAGCGGGGATTGGGGATTCGGGATTGGAGATTCGCAAGGGCCGAAGCCGCTCCCTCTAATAGTGCGGCGGCCCGCGCAGTCCGCCGTTACGAATCCCCAATCCCGAATCCCCAATCCCCAATCCCGGCCTCTCAGGCCCCCCGCCGCCCCCAGCCCGAACGCCACAGGCTCTCGCCGGCGAACAGCAGCAGCCCGACCCAGATCGCGGCGAAGCCGACCGCCTTGCCGCTGTCGAACGGCTCGCGGAAGAACCACACCCCGAGCAGCAGCTGCAGGCTCGGCGAGACGTACTGCAGCAGCCCGACCAGCGACAGCGGGATGCGCCGCACGCCGTAGGCGAAGCCGATCAGCGGCACCGCGGTGACCACGCCGCCGAACACCAGCAGCAGGTCGCTGCGCCAGCCCCAGCCGTCGGCGAAGCCGCCGCCGTGGCCGGCCTCGCCCCACAGCACGAAGCCCAGCGCCGGCAGGAACAGGTACAGGCTCTCCACGCCCAGCCCGGCCACCGCATCCACCTGCACCAGCTTGCGCAGCAGGCCGTACAGCCCGAACGAACCGGCCAGGCCCAGCGCGATCCACGGCGGCGCGCCGGCATCGACGGTGAGCCAGGCCACGCCCAGCGCCGCGCACGCCACCGCCAGCCACTGCAGCGCGCGCAGCCGTTCCTTCAGCACCAGCACGCCGAGCAGCACGTTGACCAGCGGGTTGATGAAATAGCCCAGGCTGGTCTCGATCACGTGACCGGCGTTGATCGCCCAGATGTACAGGCTCCAGTTGAACCCGATCGCCAGGCTGCTCAGCGCCAGGATGGCCAGCGCGCGCGGCTGCGCGGCGATGCTGCGCCACCACTGCAGGCGCGTGCGGTACAGCAGCCATCCCACCACCAGCAGCGTGCTCCAGACGATGCGATGGGCGATGATCTGCGCCGACGGCACCGCGCTGAGCAGGTGCCAGTACACCGGCACCAGGCCCCACAGCGCGAAGGTCAATGCGGTGACCAGCAGCCCGCGGCGCGTTTCCTGTTCGGCGGCGGTCATCGGCGGGTCCGCGCCACGGTGATGACCACCACGCCGGCCAGGATCACCGCCATCGCGCCCAGGTCGCTGGCGGTGAAACGCTCCGCGCCGAGCCAGCTGCCCAGCGCCACCGCGATCACCGGATTGACGTAGGCATAGCTGCCGGCCAGCACCGGGCGCACGTTCTGCAGCAGCCACACGTAGGCGGTGAACGCCACGATCGAACCGAACACGCACAGGTAGGCGACCGCCATCAGCGCGTGCGGCGTCGGCCAGCCGTGCGGGCGTTCGCCGCTCAGCACACCCGTGGCGACCAGCAGCACGCCGCCGCACAGCATCTGCCCGGCCGCGGCCATGAACGGCATCGGCAGATCGCGGCCGCGCGACCACACCGACCCGAACGCCCAGCCGATCGGCGCGATCAACAGCAGTACCAGGCCCTTGGGGCTGGCGCTGAGGCTGCTTCCGGCGTTGAGCCACAGCACGCCGGCGAACCCGACCACGATGCCCAGCCATTCGCCGCGGCTGGCATGCTGCCCGCGCAGCGCGCCGAACAGCGCCATCCACAACGGCACCGACGCCACCGCGACCGCCGCCAGGCCCGAGGACACCTGGCGCTCGGCCAGCACCACCATGCCGTTGCCGCACAACAACAGCAGCGCGCCCAGCACCGTCAGCGACCCCCATTGCGCCCGCGTCGGCGCGGCCACGCCGCGCCAGCGCAGCACCGCGTACAGCAGCGAGCCGGCGACCACGAAGCGCAGTCCCGAGACCATGCTCAACGGCGGCGTGCCGCCCTCCAGCGCGAAGCGGATCGCCAGATAGGTCGACCCCCACACCACGTAGACCAGCAGCAGCGCAAGGACGACGAAACCGCCGCGCGCGGGAACGGCGGCGGCGGGAGAAGGCGGGGACGACATGCGCAGAAGGACCGGGCGGTGTGGAAATGGATTCTAGGCCAGCGGCGGCGACCAGCGACAGCAGCGCGGCGCGACGCGCGTGGCACGCTGTTTTGCGCGTGGCGCACGCGCCCCGTTCCCAGCGCACCGACGCGGCAAGATCGAACTCCGACCGTGGCAGCGCAACGCTTTGCGCGCAGGCGAAGTCGGCCCATCGAGCCGTGCGCCGCGCCGGCCAACGCGCACGCGTCGGGACTGAAGTCCCTCCCACAGTGCACCCAACATGCCGGCCGCAAGCCCCTTGTAGGAGCGGCTTCAGCCGCGACAAGCGAAGTCGGAAACTGCGCAGCTGCGGACACTGTCTGTCGGGGCTGAAGCCCCTCCCACAGTGCACCCAGCCGGCATGCCGCTAGCCCCTGTAGGAGCGGCTTCAGCCGCGACGAGCGAAGTCGGAAACTGCGCCGGCTGCAGACACGGTCTGCACCGGTCGATCACCTTCCGCATGACGGCGGTTCGCGACTCAGCGGGCGCACCCGATAGCGCCAGGAACACCGCCAGTGCGCTTACTTCGGCGTGAGCCGGTACAGGCCACCGGGCTTGGCGTCTTCCAGCAACCACAGCGAGCCATCCGGCGCCTCCTCGACATCGCGGATGCGCTTGCCGATGCTCCAGCGATTGACCGCGATGGCGCCGCCCTTGCTATCGACAGTGACGCGGATGATGCCCTGGCTGACCAGGCCGCTGATCAACGCGCTGCCCTTCCATTGCGGGAACAGGTTGCCCTTGTAGAACATCAGGTTGCCGGGCGCGATCACCGGCACCCAATAGATCGCCGGCTTGGCAAGATCGGGCCGCGTATCGGGTTTGGGAATCGGCACGCCGTTGTAATTGTCGCCATACGAAACCAGCGGCCACCCGTAGTTCTTGCCGCGCTGGATCAGGTTCAGTTCGTCGCCGCCGAGGGGACCGTGCTCGAGTTCCCACAGCCGACCGTCAGGAGCGAAGGCAAGACCGTAGGGTGTGCGGTGGCCGGTGGACCAGGTTTCGGCCGGCGTGAGGTTGGATTTGGGGAACGTGTAGGTGCTGATCACCGGTGCCGTCTTGGCCGCCTCGGTATCGGCCGGCGGATCGATCAGCGGGATGGTGCGCGCGCCGACCTTGCCTGCCCACGGGTTGCCCGGCGCGGGCTTGCCGTCCAGCGTCAACCGCAGGATCTTGCCTTCCGGTTGATCGGGATCCTGTGCCGGCGTGAAGCGCTGGCGGTCGCCCACCGTGAGGAACAGGTACCGGCCGTCCGGCGAAAACGCGATCTGCGCGCCGGCCTGGCCGCCCTTGCCAGTCGGCATCTGGCGCCACAGCACCTTGAAGTTGTCCAGCCGGGCCTCGTTGCCCTCGATCACGAGTCTGCCTCGGCCCATGGCCAGGCCACCGCCGTAGTCACCGGGTGCGACATACGTCAGGTACACGCTCTTGTCGATGGCGTAGTGGGGCGACAGGAACACGCCCAGCATGCCGTTCTGGCCTTCCACGTAACTGGCCGGCACGCCCTTGACCTCGGTCTTGGCGCCTTGCGGGGTCACCAGCTGCACGCGACCGACCTTCTCGGTGATCAGCATGCGGCCATCGGGGAGGAACGCGATGCGCCAGGGCAGATCGAAGCTGGCCACCTTGGTGACGTTGAAAGGGAGGTCGGGGTCGGGCTTCTGATTGCCTGCGTTGGTCTGCGCGTGCGCGACGCTCGTCAGTAGGGTTCCGAGCAGGACTGCATTTATCAGCGTCTTCATCTGCATGATTCCTCGCGTCCAGGTGGCGCGAGGAATCGTAGTGTTTCCGACGCCGCCTGGGTGTGACGGCGGCCCGTCCTGGGATGTCGGTCAGAACTGCCAGTTGACCAGCAACGCTCCACCGGAGTCCTCGAGGACGATTCCGGGGACATAGGGATTGGTCATCAGGAAGACCGCCGCGTGCCCGACGTCGGCGATCGTGACGGGCGCCAGGTCCAGGGCGAGGGAATGCGACAGCGCGTCTACCACGGCGAACGTCGAGGCGACGGCCGCCATGCCAAGCTTCGCCCTCGCTCCAATGCCGCCGCCAAGGAAGGTCGTCGAGCCGTTGCGCGCCAGCTGCGCAGCGGCATGGCGGGCGCCCCCCTCAGCGCCGCGCCGCCTCGCTCGCATCGCGTGCCGGCTTGAATTCGGAACCCTCGTCCCAGCGCGGCCACTCGCGGCTGTCGGCCAGGCGCTGGCCCAGGTCGTACAGCAACAGCGTATCGGCCGCATGTCCGGCCGGATCCCAGGACGCGCTCCAGCGGTCGCAGGGCTGGTGGTAGCACTCGGCGAAATAGCGGTCGCGGATCGCCTTGCCGGCGGCCACGCCGCCGTCGCGCTTGTCCAGCCCCGGCCCGACGGTGATCGCCGGCACCCCGGCGCGGGCGAAGGCGAAGTGGTCGGCGCGGTAGAAGAATCCCGCCTCCAGGTTCGGATCCGGCGAATAGGCGCGGCCGCGCGCCTGCGCCGCCGCGGCCAGGTCGCGTTCCAGCGACACCCGCCCGCGGCCCCACGAGGCGATGTCGCGGGTGGCGCCGTCGGGGCTGAACATCTCGCTGTTGATCACCGCCACCGTGGTCGCCAGCGGCGCCAGCGGGTGCGCGGCGTAGTAGGTCGCGCCGAGCAGGCCCTTCTCCTCGGCGGTGAGCGCGATGAAGTACAGCGTGCGCTGCGGCCGCGGCCCGGCCGCGAACACCCGCGCCAGTTCCAGCACGCTGGCCACGCCGGTGGCGTTGTCGATCGCGCCGCGGCGGATGCGGTCGCCGCTGGCGTCGGCCGCGCCGATGCCGAACGCATCCCAGTGCGCCGAGTAGATGACGGTCTCGTCCGGATGCGTGGCGCCTTCCAGCTTGGCGACCACGTTGTGGGTGACCACGCGTTCGCGCTTGAGCGCGAAGCGCACCGACAGCGCCGCGTCGCCCAGCGCCTGCGGGCGGAAGTCGGCACGTTGCGCGCGCGTCTTCTCCGCCTCGAAGTCCAGCCCGGCACGCTGGAACAGCGACACCGCCAGCGCGCGCTGCATCCAGCCGCGTACCGGCACGTGCTGCGCGCGCGCCTGCGCGTCGCTGCGCTCGATGTCGAACAGCGGCGACAGCCCGGAACTCTTCACCGTCGCCCAGCCGTACGCGGCCGGCGCGGTCTCGTGCACGATCAGCACGCCGGCCGCGCCCTGCCGCGCGGCTTCCTCGTACTTGTAGGTCCAGCGCCCGTAGTAGGTGACCGCGCGGCCGTCGAAGGCGCCGGGCTGCGGCGTCTCGAAGTCGGCGTCGTTGATCAGCATCACCGCGATCTTGCCCTTCAGGTCCACGCCCTTGTAGTCGTCCCAGCCGCGCTCGGGCGCATGGATGCCGTAGCCGACGAACACCAGCGGCGCGTCCTTCAGCGCCACCTTGTTGCCGGGGCGCAGGCTCTGCAGCACCACGTCCTCGCCGTTGACCAGCGCCTGCGACGCGCCGGCCACGCGCAGCGTCGCGGTCACCGGCCCGTCCACCTGCGCGCGCACCAGCGGCACCGCCTGGGTCCAGCCGCCGTCGTCGCCGGCCGGCTGCACGCCGGCCAGGCGGAACTGTTCGCTGAGATAGGCGATGGTCTTGTCCTCGCCCGGCGTGGCCGGCGCGCGGCCCTCGAACGCATCGGAGGCCAGCGTGCGCACATGCCGCTCCAGCGCCTGCGCATCGATGCCGCCGCCGGGCAGCACCTCGTTGGCCGCCTGCGCGGCGCCCCCCATGAACAGGCAGGCGGACAGCAGCAACATACGCATCGGATTCACGGCAACGACCTGGAAAAAAGCGGGCCGCACAGTGTAGAGCGTGACACCGTCATGAAACAGCAACGACACGGCAGCGAATGGAGAAACGGGAATCGAGAATCGGGAAGAGCGGCATGCTTGGACCGGCAATTCCCTGCCGTTGACGAATCCCGAATCCCGAATCCCGGCCCCTCAACGCTCCAGCCAGCAGCCCAGCCCCTGCGCATTGAGCTCGATGTCCATCCGCAGCACCTGCTCCACGCCGGCGTCGTCGAGCGGGCAGCCATGCAGCCGCGCGCGCTCCAGGTACAGCGCGCTCAACGCGGCGACCAGGCAACGATGGCGATCGGAACGCCCGTCGCAACCGCGCGCGATCGCCACCATCGCCTCGAGTTGCTCGAACAGCTCCGCCGCCAGCCTGTCCGCCGCGCCGACCGGGCCGTAGTGGGTCAGGTACAGCGTGTCCGGCGCATGGTCGAGCATGCGCTGGATCGAGGCACGCATCGCGTCGGGCTCGAACTGCACCGGCGAGGAGGTCGGGATCACGAACGCGCCGCGCGCGCTGTCCAGTTCGCGGTACGACAGGCCGAAGGTGTCGCCGGTGAACCAGCTGCGGCTGCGCGCGTCCCACACGCACAGGTGATGGCGCGCGTGGCCGGGCGTATCGATGCACAGCAATTCGCGCTGGCCCAGCCACAGCCGATGCCCGTCCTCGGCGACGACCACGCGCTCGGCCGGCACCGGCAGGATGGTGCCGTAGCTGCGCGCGATCTCGGCTTCGCCATACACCGCGGTTGCGCCGGCGATCAGCCGCGCCGGATCGACCATGTGCGGCGCACCGCGCGGATGCACCAGCAGGCGCGCGTTCGGCAGGCGCTGCAGCAGCGCGCCGGCGCCGCCGGCATGGTCCAGATGCACGTGGGTCAGGATCAGCCAGTCCACGTCGCCCGGCGCCAGGCCGGCACCGTCGAGCGCGGCCAGCAGCGCCGGCAGCGAGTGGCTGGTGCCGCAATCGACGAAGGCGCCGCGCCCGTCTTCCACGATCAGGTAGGCCGCATCGAACTGCGCGCGCTGGAAGCCGGTGTCGATGAGATGGATGCTGGGGTCGCGTGGCATTGCGCAAGGCGGTGGCTGGGCGAGCCTCCATTCTAGGCCGTATGGAGGCGGTTGCCAGCCCTGCTGGCTACGCCTCGGTCTTCAAGCAATCCACGGCACCCGCGGTTGCCATCGGGACATGCAGTCCTGACGTACTGCTGCGCGAATGACCCGCGCTGACAGTCAACCGCGATCTTCAGACGTTGTGGGAGGGACTTCAGTCCCGACGCCTTACTGCCAAGGCCTCGTCGGGACTGAAGTCCCTCCCACACTATTCATGGCCGGGCCCGCGGCCTGCTCTCACTTCAGCCCGCGTCGCGCAACCGCTGCAGCGCCGCCAGCACCGTCTCGGCCGGCACCGCCAGGGTGAGTTCCGCCCCTTGCAGCGCATCGGCGCGATCGGCCTGCTTGAGCGTGCCGATCACGCGCCCGGCCTCGCGCGGCGAATCGAAACCGCCGCTCTGCAGCAGCAGCGCGCCCTCGCCGTCGAGCAACTTGAAGTAGAAGCGGCCGTCGCCTTCGCGGTACTGCTTGAAGCTCGGCAGCGCCTGCCTGGCCGCGGCGGCATCGGCGTGCCCGGCCTCGCGCAGCGACAGGTCGCGCAGGCCCACCGCATGCCGCAGCTCGGCCAGGAACGGCGTGGCGTAGCGTTCGCGCAGGCGCTGCGCGTTGTCGCGCAGGATCGCCTCGATGTCGCCCGGGCGCGCCATCAGCGCCTCGTAGCGCACGCGCATCGGCGCGATCTCCGCATCGATGCGCTCGAACAGCTGCTGCTTGGCCTCGCCCCAGCCGATGCCGGCGGCGAAGGCCTGCGCGAACGCGGCGGTCTCCTCGGCATTGGCGAAGGCCTGGTACAGCTGGAACAGCGCCGACCCCTCGGTGTCCTTCGGCTCGCCGGGCGCGCGCGAATCGGTGACGATCGAAAACACGCGCTTCTTCAGCTCCTCGCGCGGGGCGAACAACGGAATCGTGTTGTCGTAGCTCTTGCTCATCTTGCGCCCGTCCAGCCCGGGCAAGGTGGCCACGTTCTCGTCGATCAGCGCTTCGGGCAGGGTGAAATAGTCGCGGCCGTAGACGTGGTTGAAGCGCTGGCCGAAATCGCGCGCCATCTCGATGTGCTGGATCTGGTCGCGGCCCACCGGCACCTGCTGCGCGTTGAACAGCAGGATGTCGGCGGCCATCAGCACCGGGTACATGAACAATCCCGCGCTGACCCCGGCATCGTCGTCCTCGCCGTCGGCGCGGTTCTTGTCCACCGCCGCCTTGTAGGCGTGGGCGCGGTTGAGGATGCCCTTGCCGGCGACGCAGGTCAGGAACCAGGTCAGTTCGTTGGTTTCCGGCACGTCCGACTGGCGGTAGAACCACACCTTCGACGGATCCAGCCCGGCGGCCAGCCACGAGGCGGCGATCTCCAGCGTGGAGCGCTGGGTACGCGCCGGGTCCTGCGCCTTGATCAGGCTGTGCAGGTCGGCCAGGAAATAGAAGCTCTCGATGCCTGGGCGCAGGCTGGCCTGCAGCGCCGGGCGGATCGCGCCGACGTAATTGCCCAGGTGCGGGGTGCCGGAGGTGGTGATGCCGGTAAGGACGCGGGTGGTCATGCGGGGAATCGACGGCCAGGAGAAAACCCGGCGAGTTTAACCGCTGCGCGGCAACCCCGTTCCGGCGCATCGCGCGTTCAACCACAGGTCCCTTCCTGGAGTCGCCCTGATGCGCATGTTCGCCCGCCTGCTGTCCAACCGCCCGATCGGCCCGCTTTCGATCGCCCTGCTGTGCATCGGTCTGTTGTGCGGCTTCCGCCCCTATCCCGCACCGCCGCCGTCGGCCTCGCTGGTCACCCTGGACGTGATCGACCGCGACTGGGCCGACGTCCCCCTGCCGCAGCACGCGCACCGCGGCGAACGCTGGATCGAGGCCGCGCCCGGCCACCGCTATGCGCTGCGCCTGACCAACCTCACCGGCCGCCGCGTGCTGGTGGTGCTGGCGGTGGACGGGGTCAACGCGGTGAGCGGCGAAACCGCCGCCAGCGACCAGCGCGGCTACGTGCTGGCGCCGTGGCAGAGCACCGAGATCGCCGGCTGGCGCAAGTCGCAGCGCGAGATCGCGCAGTTCGTGTTCACCGATCTCGCCGACAGCTATGCCGCGCGCACCGGACGCCCCGACAACGTCGGCGTGATCGGCATGGCGGTGTTCGACGAGGCACCCACCATCGTGCCGCAGACGCGGATCGAGACAAGCCGCGACGACGCTGCCAGGCCCGCGCCCGCCGCAGCGCCGATTGCACCGTCCGCGGCCGCGCGCATGCAGGAGAGCGCTGCCGCGCAGGGCGCCGTGCAGCGGATGGGCACCGGCCACGGCGAGCGCGAGTGGTCACCCTCCAGCACCACGACCTTCGAACGCGCCAGCGACGTGCCGCAGCAGCGCGTGCGCCTGCGCTACGACAGCCGTGCGCGGCTGCTCGCGCGCGGCGTGATTCCGCAGCCGCGGCTCTACCCGCGCGTGGCCGACGCGCCGAACGCCTTCCCCGGCGATTTCGTGCCCGATCCGCCGTCGCGCTGAGCCGCGACGCATGAGCCGACGCAAAAAAACGGGCCGCGATCGCGGCCCGTGTTGCGTCGAAGGCGTCGCCGAAGACGAAGCGGCCGCCTCAGTCGCGGTATTCCTTGCCCAGGCCGTCCTGGAACGTGCGCACTTCCTTCTCGGCACGGTCGCGATCCCAGCCGTAGCGTTCCTGCAGCTTGCCCGACAGGTACTGCGCATTGCCGGCGGCCACGTCGAAATCGTCGTCGGTCAGGTCGCCCCACTGGGCCTTGATCTTGCCCTTGAGCTGGGTCCACTTGCCGGAAATGATGTCTTTGTTCATAGCAGCGTTCCTCCCGTTGGATGTACGCGGCGATCGCGCCGCGTGCCCAGCTTTGCGCCTGCGCCGTTGCCGATCGATCAATGCGCCGTCAACGGCGCATGAGGGCGCTGAAGCGTTTACCGCCAACGCGGGCGGCGATGGCGAAAAGCGCGCAAAAAAAACGGGCCGGCAAGCCGACCCGTCTTTCGTCACCGAGCGCTGGGCTCAGTTCTTGGCCGCGTCTTCGACCTTCTCGCCGGCGCTCTTCACGTCCTTGCCGGCACCGGCAACCGTGTTGCAGCCCGACAGCAGGCCCACCGAGAACATCGCCAGCAGCATCCACGCAAAAGTACGCTTCATAGGTTCACTCCTTCTTGGTCATGGGAACGCGGCGTATGTGGCCGCGCGGGGTTACGCATTGGGTAATCGGTCAACGCCAAACCACTGCGGACGATCGATCAGCACTTGCCGTCTTTGCAATCGTCGGCCTTGGTTTCCACTTTATCGCCGGCCTTCTGCATGTCCTTGCCGGCACCGGCCATGGTGTTGCAGCCAGTCAGCATGCCCCCGCAGAACAGGGTCAGCATCATCAAGGTGAGCAGTCGCTTCATCGTGGAGTCCTCGCAGTGGATCGGGTCTGGGTGGTCGCGGCGATAGCCGTTGCCGAACTACCGTCTGGCGGTGAATCTGACTTCACGACTGTGGATTTCACGTGAATGAAGCTCCGCGGCATTCAGCTTTGTGCCGAAAAGCCGCGTCAGTCGCGCATCAGCGTGGACTTGCCGAACAGGCTCTCGACCAGGTCCACCGCCAGTTCCGCGGTCAGATTGCGATGGTCCAGCACCGGATTGAGTTCGACGATGTCCAGCGAGCCCATGCGCCCGCTGTCGGCGATCATCTCCATCACCAGCTGCGCCTCGCGGTAGTTGGGGCCGCCGGGCACGGTGGTGCCGACGCCCGGCGCGATGCTGGGGTCGAGGAAATCCACGTCGAAGCTCACGTGCAGATGGGTCTGCGCATCGAGCCCGTCCAGCGCCGCCTCCATGGTCCGTTTCATGCCCATCTCGTCGATGTAGCGCATGTCGTACACGTCGATGCGGTGCTGCTTGATCAGCCGTTTCTCGTCCGGATCCACCGAGCGGATGCCGATCTGGCGGACCTGCTCCGGGCGCAGCGCCGGCGCGGCGCCGCCGAGTTCGGTCAGTGCCTGCGGCCCCAGCCCGCACAGGCAGGCCACCGGCATGCCGTGCACGTTGCCCGACGGGGTCACCTCGCTGGTGTTGAAGTCCGAATGCGCATCCAGCCACAGCACCCGCAGCTTGCGTCCCTGCTCGCGGCAATGCCGCGCCACCGCGGTGATCGAGCCGATGCCCAGGCAATGATCGCCGCCGAGCATGATCGGCATGCGCCCGGCGCGCAGCTCGGCGTAGCTGGCCTCCATCAGCGCGCGGTTCCAGGCCACCACCTCGTCCAGGTGCCGGTAGCCGCCGACCGGGGATTGCCACGGATTGCGCGGGCCGTCGAGATTGCCCAGATCGCGCACCTCGATGCCGCGATTGGCCAGCGCCTCGTGCAGGCCGGCGATGCGCAGCGCCTCCGGGCCCATGCGCGCGCCACGATGGCCGGCGCCGATGTCGGTGGGAACGCCGATCAGGGACACCGGCAGGAAAGAGGAACTCATGCGGACACGCTCCAGCGAAAAATGTGCGCCAGTCTAGCGAGCCGTTCGCGGCGCGACCCGCCGCGGCGCAGCAGGGCGAATGCCGGCAGCGCGCGCGGCTTGCCGAAAAACGCATGCGACCTGCCGCACCATGGCGGCTTGCGCTTGCAAGCAATCGAGACGAGAAAGGCACTGCGCCAGGGTGCGAAGAGAAGTGGTGCCGCTTGTCCGAATCGAACGGACGACCTACTGATTACAAATCAGTTGCTCTACCGACTGAGCTAAAGCGGCACGAGGATGGCACTGCCCGCGCGGCGGGCCGTCGCAGTCTACCTGCTGGCAGGCCGTTGCGGCACGTCGCCGCGGCCGTGCCGGGCTGCGATCCGCGTTGGCTGCCGCGCAGGCGCAGCGCGGCATTCTAGCGCAGCGTGGCGCAGTCCAGTGCGCGCTGCCGCGGCGCGCCGAGTTGCCGGCGCAGCGCGGTGGCCTGCGCCGCCGAATCCGCGCGCAGGTCCAGCCACCAGCGCGACTGGCCGCTGCCGCCGCTGGGGATCAGGTCGGCGTTGAAGCCGGCGCGGGCCAGCTCGGCCTGGCGGCGCTCGGCGCCTTCGCGGCTGCGGTACTGGCCCAGGGCGATGGCGTTGCCGGTCTCGCCCTGGCGGATCGGGTAGTAGTCGCGGATGCCGGCGGCGACGATGCGCTCGACCGCGGCCTTGACCCCGTCCTCGCCGCCGATGGTCGGCAGCAGCACGCGGAAGCTGGTGGCGTCGTCGTCGCCGACCTCGCGCAGGCGCGGACGCGACGTGTGGGCGCCGAGTGCGGCGATGGCCGTCTCGGCGGCGGCGCGGTCCGGATACGGGCCCAGGCTCAGGCAGACGGACGCGGCGACAGGGTCGGCGGCGGCGAGCGGAGCGTCAGCGCCAGGCGCCTTGGTCGGTGTCGGTGTCGGTGTCGGTGCAGCGGCCGGCGATGGCGGCGCGGCGACCGCGGCTGGTGCCGTGGTGGCCGGCACCGCGGCGCTTGCCGGCACGTCCGCAGCGGGCGCGCCGGGAATCGGGCTCACCGCGGTCGACGCGCCAGCGTCGGCGTCGGCCGCTGCCGGCGCCGCGGCGGCACCCGGTGGCGTCGGCGCGCCCGCCGCTGGCCCGGCCGGCGGCACCTGCACCAACTGCAGCGTCGCCACCCCTGCGGGCAGCGCCGGCATCGGCGCCGCTGGCGGGGTCTGCGGCTGCGTCGCCCACCACAGCGCGACGCCGAGATTGAGGATGGTCAGGACGACGAGCAGGGCGCGGACGAGCATGCCCGGATTCTACCCGGCACGCTCGGCCGCGGCGTGCGCCTGCGCCCATAGCGCCAGCCCGTCCAGCACCAGCGACGGCCGCTGCTCGGCGCCCGGCAACCCGTGCAGCAGGGCCGGCGCGCCGCCGCCGTGCAGCAGCAGCCGCGGCCGCCGCGCCAGCAGCGCCTCGCCCTGCTGCAGGCTGCGTTCGATCAGCGCCAGCGCCGCGCCGTCGCAACCGGAGGCCAGCGCATCGGCGGTATCGGCGGCGAACTCGCGATAGTCGCCGCCCTCGGCCGGCAGTTGCGCGGCGCGCTGCTGCAGGGCCTGGCGCATCGTGGTCGGCGACGGCGCGATGCGCCCGCCGTGGTGCAGGCCGTCGCGATCGAGCAGGTCCAGGGTCAGCGCGGTGCCGACCCCGACCACCAGCACGTCGCCGCTGCCGTGCGCGGCGAGCAATGCCAGGAAACGGTCCACGCCGAACTTGTGCGGCTGCGCGTAGGCGATGCGCACGCCGGCGCAGACGGCCGCGGTGCGCGCCACCTGCACCTGCGCGAAGCGGCTGCGCAGCGCGTCCAGCACCGTCGCGGTCAAGGCCGGCGCGGCGACGCTGGCGACATAGGCGGTATCCCCGCGCGGCAACGCCGCCACCGCGGCCGCGTCCATCGCTTCGGCGCCGTGCGGCCAGGCCTGCACCGCGGCGGCGCGGCCGCGTTCCAGCGCGGCGAACTTGAAGCGCGAATTGCCCAGGTCGAACAGCCAGTCGCTCATGCCGGCCTCACGCTGACTTCGCCGGCATGCAGCGGGCGCTCGCCATCGGCGAAGGCCACCCGCAGCGCGCCGTCGTCGGCCAGGCCCAGCGCCACGCCCTCGCGCGCGACGCCGCCCTCGTCGATGCGGATCGCGCGCCCGGCCAGCAGGTCCAGCGCGGCATAGCGCGGCAGGAACGGCACCAGGCCCTGTGCGTCGAACAGCGCCAGCGCCGGCAGCAGGTGCGACAGCACCGCGGCGGCGATCGCGTTGCGCGAGACCTCGGCCTCGGCGCCGGCCAGCGTGGCCAGGTCGGTCCACGGCTGGCCGATGCTCGCGGCGCTGGCCGCCGGCATGCGCACGTTGAGGCCCAGGCCGATCACCGCCCGCGCCGGCCCGGCGAACTCGCCGCCGCCCTCGACCAGCAGCCCGCCGAGTTTGTGCCCGTCGGCGAGCAGGTCGTTCGGCCATTTCAGCCCGACCGTGGCGAAGCCGGCCGCGCGCAGCGCCTCGGCCACGGCCACGCCGGCGGCCAGGCTCAGCCCGCCCAGCCGCCCCAGCCCGCCGTCGAAGCCGCGCGCCACCGACAGGTACAGGTGCGCGGCCAGCGGCGAGGCCCATACCCGGCCACGGCGGCCGCGGCCGCCGGTCTGGCGCTCGGCCAGCAACACCTCGCTGCCGCGCGCCGGCGCCGGCCGCGCCAGCAGGGTGCTGTTGCTGGAAGCCAGGCTCCAGGCGATCTCCAGCCCGGCCAGCTCGTCGCGGGCGGCCGGCGCCAGCGCGGCGCGGATGCGCTCGGCCTCGAGCAATTCCAGCGGCCGTGCCAGCCCGTAGCCCTCGCCGGCGCGGCCGTCGATCTCCACCCCGGCCGCGCGCAGGCCCTGGATGCGCTTCCACACCGCGGCCCGGGTCAGCCCGAACGACCGCGCCAGGGCGTCGCCGGAAAGGCGGCCCTGGCTGAGCCGGGCCAGTAGTTCGCGCTCGTCCACGCCGATTCCATCGCCTCGAATCGGAAAAGTATGCGGGAAGCGCCCTCCCCGCGCCCAGCGGCGGCCCTGCGCCGGGTGAAAACCGCGTTAGAATCGCGATTCACCGCCGCTCGCAATGGATGCCGACGATGCGCCGCTTCCTGCCGTGCCTGATCCTGCTGCTGCTCCCGCTGGCCGCCGCCCACGCGTCCGACGCGCTGGCGAACAAGCAGCGCAACGACTGCGTGTATGCCGATACGACCGACGCGGATGCGGCCCAGGCCCGCCCGGCACCGGCAGCGCGCCCGCCCGCCTCCAGCGCCAAGCCCGGTGCGGCGCCGAGCGGTGGCGGCAGCGACAGCGACCTGGTGCCGCGCCTGCGCATGCCCAAGTGGCACAGCTTCCTGCCGGGGATGTTCCGCTGATCCCACGCTGGTTGCGCTGGCTGACGCCCGCGCCTGTTTCGATCGACGCTGCGACCTGGCAGCTGGTACGGCAGCGCTGCGCATGGGTGGCGGCGCTGGATGCCGAGCGCGAGCAGCGGCTGCGCACGCTGGCCGCGCAATTCCTTCAACAGAAGACCATCTCGCCGCTGGCCGGGCTGACCCTGGATGCGGAGCAGCGCACCGTGCTGGCCGCGCTGTGCTGCCTGCCGCTGCTGGAGTTCGGCGCCGACGGCCTGCGCGGCTGGTCGCAGCTGCTGGTGTATCCGGACGCGTTCCGGGTGCAGCGCAGCCACGTCGATGCGGCCGGCGTGCTGCACGAATGGGAAGACGAGTTGATCGGCGAATCCTGGGACAGCGGCCCGCTGATCCTGTCCTGGGCCGACGTGCAGGCCGACCTGGACGACCCGCGCGCCGGCTACTGCGTGGCCGTGCACGAGATGGCGCACAAGCTCGACGTGCTCGACGGCGCGCTGGACGGCACGCCGCCGCTGCCGCGCGACTGGCAACGGCGCTGGGCGGCGGACTTCCAGCGCAGCTACGACGCCTTCTGCAAGCGCGTGGACCGCGGCCGCGCCAGCGAGATCGACGCCTACGCCGCCGAGGCGCCGGAAGAATTCTTCGCGGTGGTCAGCGAATACCACTTCTCCGCGCCGGAGCGCTTGCAGCGCGAGATGCCGGACGTCGCCGCCCATCTGACACGGTTCTACGGCCGCTCTCCGTTCGCTGGCGCGTGAGCGCGCAACGTGGAGTACGCGGGCGGCGATCGCGGCATGACGGGTGTCCTGCGGGCGCGGTTCCAACCGCGACAAGCGCAGTGGTGAACCTCCGACGTCGGACGCTGTCGGGACTGAAGTCCCTCCCACAGTGCACCCGGTGAGCTGGCCGCCAATCCCCTGTGGGAGCGACTTCAGTCGCGACGAACGGAGCGGTGGACACGCCGGCATCGAGCGGTGTGGGGGCTGAAGCTCCTCCCGCAATGCGCGCACCAGCCGGCGTGCCGCTGCTCCTGCAGCAATACCGCATCACACCTCACACCTCACACCAGTTTCAGATCCCGCGCATGCGCCTGCGGGAACACCTTCTGCAGCTGCGCCGGCGACAGGCCCCACATGCGGCTCAGCAGGCCGGCGAACAGGTCGCGGTAGTTGGTCAGCACCGGGTAGTCGCGATCCTGGAACAGCTTGTCCTTGCTCACCGCGACCTGCTCGCCGGCGATGCGGCCGCCGTTGACCGCGCCGCCCATCACCCAGTACGTGGTGCCGTGGCCGTGGTCGGTGCCCTTGTCGCCGTTCTCGCGGAAGGTGCGGCCGAACTCGGACAGCACCACCACCACGGTATTGCGCCATTCCGGGCCCAGCGCCTCGGCATAGGCGGCCAGGCCTTCGGACAGGTTGCCGAGATTGGTGGCCAGCGGGCCGTCGGTGCTGCCCTGGTTGACATGGGTGTCCCAGCCGCCGACGTCGACGAAGCCGAGCCGGTAGCGATCGCGCATCAGCGTGGCGATGCGCCGGGTCTCGTCGGCGAAGGTGCGCGCGCTGGCGGCGCCGCGGTTGGCCTGCTGCATCTCGTCCTGCAGCGCCTGCGACACCTGCTGGCGCAGCGCCAGGCCTTCGTGCGCGGCGCTGGCCAGGGGCGTGCCCTGGTACATCTGCGCCAGGATCCCGGCCTGGCGCTGGTCGAACGCCGGCGTCGGATTGCGCTTGAGCGACAGGTTGGGAATGTCGCCGCCGCCCTGGAAGCTCAACGGCAGCGAATCGGTGAAGGCGATCGCCGGGGTGCCGGTGGCCACTTGCGACAGCCGTGCCAGGAAGCCGGAGCGGTAGTCGCTGCGCTGTCCCGCCGGCTGCCCGGCCTCGATGCTGTCCTGGGTCTCGAAGTGGCTGCGCGACAGGTCGTCGGTGCCGGCGAACGGCACGAACGCCAGCTGCTTGTCGTTCCACAACGGCAGCAAGGTATCGCGCAGCCGCGGGTTCAGCCCCCACTGCGCGTCCAGCGCGATGGCGCTGTTCGGGTTGGCCGGATCCGGCCGCGCGATCGCCAGGGTCGGCCGCGACGCGTAGTAGAAATCGCTGGCATGGGGAACCAGCAGGTTGTTGCTGTCGTAGCCGCCGCGCAGGAACACCACCAGCAGGCGCGGCGAGGGCGCCGGCGCGGCGAACAGGCGCCCGGCGAACGGCAGACTCGCCGCGGCGGCGGCGGACGCGAACAGGAAATGGCGACGGTGCATGGGATGGACCTCCGTGATCGCCGGGCATGGCGGCGATCGCCGCGCCCGACGCTATGGGCCGGGTCAGCGGTAGTTGAAGTCGGGCGAGGCCAGCAGGAACGCATTCCACTCCTGTTGCGAGCGCGCCTGCGCCAGCGCCTGGCGGGTGGCCTCGCCGAGCTGCGGTTCGATCGCCTGATAGTACAGCGGCGTGGTCAGCTGCGGAAAACCGCCGCGCTGCTGGCCGTCGCTGGTGAACAGCTGGGTGTTGCCGCCGCCGATCGCGCGCGCGATCTCGAAGCGCTGCGCCATCTGCCCGGAGCTGTTCCAGGCGCTGGACTGCAGCGGCCAGCCGTCGGGCGTGATGCGCCCGTAGCTCGGCTCGCCCATCTGGCTCAGCCAGCCCAGCAGCGGCTGCGGATTGACGATGGTCTGCCCGTCGTAGGCCAGGCGCAGCGACGACACCAGGAAGCGGTACGGATCCTTGAACTTGTGCGGCGCGCCGGCAGCCATTTCCGGCGCATTGAACATCACCTGCAGCACGTCGGCGATATCGCCATCGCTGCGCTGGAAGGTGCGCGCCATCTTCTCCACCAGCGCCGGCGGCGGATCGTCGGCGACGAAATACTCGGCCAGGCGCCGCGACACGAAGTGCGCGCAGGCGGGTTGGCGCACGATCAGCTGCACCGCGCGCTCGACCTCGTCGAAACCGCCGCCGGCGATCTCCTGGCCGAGCAGGGTCTTGTCGCCGGGCTGGTGCCGCGCCGGATTGAACTCGAACGCGCCGCGGCGCAGGTACTGCGCCTGCTGCGGCGGCGGCAGCTTCGGCGGCGCGTCGCGGTTGGGCGGGGCGATGCCGACGCCGGTGAGGATCAGCGCCAGCTGCTGCACGTCGTGCTGGCTGTAGCCGCCGTCCACGCCCAGCGTGTGCAGTTCCATCAACTCGCGCGCGTAGTTCTCGTTGACCTTGCCCTTGGCGTTCTGCGCGTTGTCCAGGTACTCGAGCATGGCCGGGCTCTGCAGCGTCGCCATCACCAGATCGGAGAACTTGCCCAGCGCATGCGGGCGGATCGCGTTGTCGGTGTAGTCGGCGACGGTCCAGTGCAGGCGGCCCTTGTCGGCGAACACGCTGAAATGGTTGAGCCAGAACCACACCATCTGCTCGCGCAGCTGGTCGCGCGAATACACCGCGCGCAGCAACTGCGCCTGCCGCGCCTGCGCCAGCAGCGCATCGGCGCGTTGCTGCAAGGCCTTCTTCGCCGCGACCTTGGCCTCGCCGTCGGGCATCGCCTTGATGTACTGCTGGCGCGCATCCAGCTGCTTGAGCAGCTCCTGCACCGGCGTATGCAGCGCCTCGTAGCCGTCCAGCTGGGTGCGTACCGCCGCAGGCAGGGCGGCATCGCCGCTGGACGCCTGCAACTGGTCGCGCAGGAAGCGCTTGCGCCCGTCGTGCTGCAGCTGCGCCACGCTGGCGCTGTCCAGGCCGGTGGTCATCGATTGCAGCCAGCGCGCATCGTCGCGTTCGAGCACCTTCTGGCTGCCGGCGATGGCGGCCACGGTGAACAGCACCAGCAACAGCGACAACAGCAGCCGTTGCGCGTTGCGCAAGGCGCGGCGCCCGTGCACGCGCAGACGCGATGCGGGACGTTGCCGGGGCTGGGGCATGCGGCGCTCCTCGACGGGACAACCGGGTGTGGCGATCCGCGCAGTATCCGCGTCTGCCTGCGCCACACGTTAAGCCGATGTCGGAAACGCCTGCGGCGTTTGCGCGGGATTCACCTGCAGGCCGCGCGCAGCCGCGGCGGCTACAGGCCCGGCGGCATGGTCACCAGGAAGCGCGCGCCGCCCAGTTCCTCGGAACGGCTCACCTGCAGTTCGCCGCGGTAGCCCTTCACCAGGTCCTGCACGATGGCCAGGCCGATCCCGTGGCCGTGCACGCGTTCGTCGCCGCGCACGCCGCGCTGCAGGATGTGCGCGACCTCCTCCGGGGCGATGCCGGGGCCGTCGTCCTCGACCGAGATCACCAGGCCGGCGCGGCGGCTGCCGGCGGCCGGGGCCGGACGCACGCTCAGCAGCACCCGCCGCCGCGCCCACTTGAAGGCGTTCTCGAGCAGGTTGCCGAGCAGTTCCTGCAGGTCGCCGGGTTCGCCGTGGAAGCGCGCGCTCGGCTCGATGTCGAACTCGCACAGCACGCCCTTGGCCGCGTACACCTTCTCCAGGCCGCGCACGATCTCCTCGGCGTTGGGTTCGATCGGCAGCGGCGCGGAGAACAGCTTGTGGCCGCTGGAAGCGGCGCGGCTGAGTTGGTAGGTCACCAGGTTGTTCATGCGCCGCAGCTGCGCGTCCAGTTCCTCGCGCAGCTCCGGGCCCTCGGTGCCGCTGTCGAGCTGGGTGCGCAGCACCGCCAGCGGCGTCTTCAGGCTGTGCGCCAGGTCGGCCAGGGTGTTGCGCTGGCGGTCCAGGTTCTCGCGCTCGCTCTCGATGAAGGCGTTGATGCTGTCGGTCAGCGGCTCCAGCTCGCGCGGATGGCGGTCGCCCATGCGCACCGCTTCGCCGCGCTGCACCTTGGTCAGTTCGTTGATCACCCGCCGCAGCGGGCGCAGGCTCCATTGCAGGATGAAGGCCTGCAGCAGCAGCAGGATCAGCCCGGCGCCGCCGAGGTTGAACCACACCCGGTGGCGGAACACCAACAGCTGCGCACCCAGCGCGCGGGTGTCCTCCATGATGTAGATGGTGACCGGGGTTTCCTTGTCGCGGCGCACGTAGGCCAGGCCGATGCCGTAGCGGTAGACCTCGCCTTCGCTGCCGTCGATCTGGGTCATCGGCCAGGGGCCGTCGAAGGTCTCCTGGCGCGGCTCGAGCATGCCGCCCTTGGGCGGCAGCGGGCCTTCGCTGGACATCGAGATCCAGCGTTCGTTGGGCATCACGATCTGCGCGTACAGGCCGCTGCCCGGCCGGTCGAAGTGCGGATCCGGCGGCGGCTTGTCGTTGTTGATGTACAGCGAACCGTCGCGCGCCACGTCGACGTTGTTGGCGTAGGCGGTGGCGTAGCTCTTCAGGCGCTCGCGCAGGTTGCTCAGCGCGGTGTCGGCGAAGGCCTGGTCCAGCGCATAGCCGGCCGCGGCCAGGAACGCCACCAGGCTCAGGCTGGCGGCCAGCAGCTGGCGCGCCTGCAACGAACGCGGGCGCCAGCGCTTGTACCACTTGGGCCGTGCCACCACGCCTTCGCGTCCTTCGGTTGCTCGTCGCAGGCGCGTGGGATCAGCCTTCGGTGCGCGGGATGGCGAAGCGGTAGCCGCGGCCGCGCACGGTCTCGATCGGCTTCAGTTCGCCGTCCGGGTCGAGCTTCTTGCGCAGGCGGCCGATGAAGACCTCCAGCACGTTGGAGTCGCGGTCGAAGTCCTGCTGGTAGATGTGCTCGGTGAGGTCGGCCTTGGAGACCAGTTCGCCGGCATGCATCATCAGGTACTCGAGCACCTTGTATTCGTAGCTCGTCAGGTCGACGTTGCTGCCGCTGACGCTGACCGTCTGCGCGGCCAGGTCCAGTGCCACCGGCCCGCATTCCAGGGTCGGCTTGCTCCAGCCCGCGGCGCGGCGCAGCAGCGCGTTGACCCGCGCCAGCAACTCCTCGACGTGGAACGGCTTGACCAGGTAGTCGTCGGCGCCCTGTTTCAGGCCCTCGACCTTGTCCTGCCAGCTGGAACGCGCGGTGAGGATCAGCACCGGGAACTTCTTGCCTTCGTCGCGCAGCGCCTTGATCAGCTCCATGCCCGACATCTTCGGCAGGCCGAGGTCGATGATGCCCACGTCGAAGGGCACTTCGCGGCCCATGTACAGGCCTTCCTCGCCGTCCTGCGCCGCATCCACCGCAAAGCCTTCGCGCTTCAGGCGAGCGGCCAGGGTTTCCCGCAGCGGGGCTTCGTCTTCGACCAGAAGGATACGCATGAACTCTCCCTAGTTACTTACAGATGGCCGGCGGCCGGGGCAGTGTGTATGACAAGCTGAACCAGACTATCCGGGCTCAGGGGTTATCGCCGCGTGGTGGTTCCTGCGCGTCGCTGGGGCGCGGCACGCGCGGCGGCGCGGCCCGGCCCGGCTGCGGATCGTCCATGTAGCGCACGCGGCCGCGGCCATCCATGTACTTCACGCGGTTGATGTCGCGCCCGTCGAACGGCACGCGCTCGGCACCGAGGATCTGTCCACCGGTAGACCGCTGCACCCGGCGCACCGCATCGGACAGCGAGCTGCCGGTATAGTCGCGCGGCCGGGCCGCCTCGCGCGGCGGTGCCATCGGCGCCACGCCCGGACCCGGCTGCTGCGCCCATACATCGCCCACGGCCATGAGCGCGAATGCGATCACGGCGGCGGTGCGGCAGCGGCGGAGAGTGGCGGAGGTCACGGGATGGCATCCTAACGGACTGATTGGAAACGTTCAAAAGTTGTGAAACGGGACGCCTGGCGGCGACGTCGCGATTTCGCAAAATCGAGCCAAATTCTTGATTTTTCGGGGTGAATCCGATCTGAACTTTTCCCGCCGCGGCCGTCGGCGTTCAGTGAAATGAACTCCCGGTTCCGCGCTGGCGGACCGTCGCCAGCGGCGCCCGGCCCCGCCTCGGCAAGGATCTGCCGCCCCTTCCGCGCCGGCACGGGCGGCCGGCGCAAGCTGAACAAAGTAACTGAACGCGCCGCCGAAAGGGAAGCGCGGCGCCTGCCGAGACAGCTTGCGTTGGGGCCAAGTGACACGGAGCGCGGACCGATCGCGACCCGTGCGGACCTGGCTACGCTGCGGCGTGCCGCGCGCCCTCGGTCATAAGCAAGGCCTGTTCCAGCAGCGCCCAATCCGCGCCCGGCCGGTGTGCGCCCTCGCTGAGCACCTGGCGGAACGCGCGGCCGCCCGGCTGGCCGTGGAACAGGCCGAGCAGGTGGCGGGCGATGTGCTTGAGCGCGACGCCCTCGGCCAGGCGCGCCTCGACATAGGGCCGCAGCGCACGCAGCAGCTCGGCGCGCGGCCGCGGCGCGGCGCCGGTCAGGGCCGCGTCCAGCCGGTGCAGCACGTAGGGATCGTGGTAGGCGGCGCGGCCCAGCATCACCCCGTCGACCGCATCCAGCTGCGCTTGCGCCGTGTCCACCTCGGCCAGCCCGCCGTTGAGCACGATCTGCAGCTGCGGACGCTCGCGCTTGAGCCGGTAGGCCCAGTCGTAGCGCAACGGCGGCACCTCGCGGTTCTCCTTGGGCGACAGGCCCTGCAGCCATGCGTTGCGCGCATGCACCACGAACAGCCCGCAGCCGGCGGCGGCGACCTGGTCGACGAAGCCCAGGAACACCGCATAGTCGTCATCCTGATCCACCCCGAGCCGGCACTTCACCGTGACCGGGATATCCACTGCCTGCACCATCGCCGCCACGCAGTCGGCGACCAGCGCCGGCTCGCGCATCAGGCAGGCGCCGAAACGCCCGGCCTGGACCCGGTCGGACGGGCAGCCGCAATTGAGATTGACCTCGTCGTAGCCCCATTCCTGGCCGATCCGCGCCGCCTGCGCCAGCAGCGCCGGCTCGCTGCCGCCGAGCTGCAGCGCCAGCGGATGCTCGGCCGCATCGAAGCCCAGCAGGCGCTCGCGATCGCCCAGCACCACGGCATTGGCGTGCACCATCTCGGTGTACAGCCGCGCCGACGGCGCCAGCAGCCGGTGGAACACGCGGCAGTGGCGGTCGGTCCAGTCCATCATCGGCGCGACGGACAGGCGCAGCGAGGCGGCGTAGCGCGCGGACAGGGCGGAGGTCGGGAGCGGAAGCGTCATCGGGCGCGGCGGTGCTGCGCTGTCGCCTGCTGGCGGAAGCGTCAGATCATTGGCTTTGGGATCAATAGCTTACACGTTCGCCATGAACGCTGCCGAGGCCTGCCCCCCCCCCAACTCACCTGACGGTCGCCCGCCGACTCACGATTGGTGCTGCCGCCGGCCTGGTAGACGCGCGAGGTGCACGTCGTGAGCGACAGAAGCGGTACGCACAACCGAGACACGCACTTGTATTGCAAAGGGATGCTAGCCCATGACGTCAACATCCCTGCAGACGCGCTGCGCGTCGAGCAATCGGTAGTACGCCTCCGCCGGGAATCGCGCGAACTGGCCACCGTGCTGCGCACTCAGTTCTGTATGCTGCTGGGAGGTCAGCGGGATAAGGTGAATCACTTGGACCTACGGCTTGGCGTCTACCGAGAACGTCTGGCAGAAGCGAAGGGCTGGTTGCGGCGCGACATAGCGGACTTTTCTAAGCGCGGCACTATGTCACGGGAGGAAGTGATTCATGGCCGCTGACGAGTTTCTCCACGTTCTGGCTGCTGTTCGGCAAGTACGGCGCCACGATGACGATCGAGCAGCTGCGCGATGCCTTCTTCCCGGGCAGCGCCATGAAGACCATGGCGAACCGGCACAGCGCGCGCCTGCTGCCGGCCAGGACCAGCGACGTTTACGACACGCGGGACGTGGCGGCTTGGTGGGATGTTCAGAGGCGCACGCACGCCTCATAAACTACAACGAAAAAGAAGTCCGGCTCTTGGGCTGACCATACTATGCGGCGTTCCACTGGGAATTGCGCTATCGTTCCGCCCTCGCTGTATCTTGGCAATCGGCGACTAATACACTTGCAGCAGCTCCCTACTCAGCTTCGGCCAATAGTCGCTAATGATCTTCTGCGCCACGGTATAGTTCTTAGTATTCGACCTAGCCTTTGAACCTCTGAAACCTGCAGGATCAGCCATTCTGGTTAGCGCGCGGTCCGCGTTACTATGAACCTTATCTTCGATAATCTTCACCTTAACCATGTCTGCGCCTAATGCATCAAGGTCGATCAGGAGAGAATAAATTCGCCCGCTACGCAATCCGACAAATGCGATCATATGATCGTCTACTGCGATTGGCTTGCTATCCTCAGCATCAATATACTTGAAATCGATAACGAATTTCTTAGCATATTCGTCGTAGTCACCGCGAACTTGCAGCGGCACATCATAGGGCGACATGCTCATTTCAATTGTCACACTGCGGGAGTCAAGACCAGAATGAGCCTGCTTGATCTGGTTGTATTTGGACTCGTCGACTTCGATCCAATCCGCGACTTGTTCATTCATGATCATACCCTCGGCAACAACAACGAAAAGACTCGGGCATATTGCTTGAAAGCGCCATCTGCCTTCTTTTTACTCAGCGTCTCCGAGACCGAGTCGAGAACCAGCACCCCCCAAGGCTCTCCTTTTACCAAGACCCTAACAGCCCAATAGGAACGGGAAGATGAACTCTTCTTTTTCAAGGCATCCACGTCTATGTTGGTGTCTTCCGCGTAGCGAATGAAATCCTCGGGTGAACTCAACGCCGTCAGCGACGGCAACTGTTCGACGTGTATCGCACCTTCGCTTTCCCACGCCTTCCCGGCAACACCATTCAAGCACCCGGGGTTGTTCGGGTGGACCCGAAAGCAGCGCACATTGCTCTTGCTCGTGTGGGCCGACCTTACGAATGGCATCAGCCAAAAACTCCACGGGATCCAATAGCACCATCGCCGCCGGTATTGGTACAGAGTGACACGATGATGATGATGATAGCTACCTGGTTGAGTGCCGTAGACGTCACTTCGAATGTCATCAATGACTCGCTGGAGTTCCTTCCAAACCTCTGGCTCGCCTACAGCCTTCTTAACAAGCTTCAGCCCCACCGCCGCACCCAGCATTGTAGGAGAGAGCCACCATGCATTCTGTTGAACCTGTGTCAACAGCCAAGCAATGATCGGTCCTGCTTCACCTAGCTTCCGACTCAGCTGCTCTGGCTTCGCCTTCATGATGGCAGCCACCAGCCCGGCCGAGAACAACAACGCTCCCTGCACGTATCCGGCCCATCGATACCATTCAGGGTTTCTGTTGCCTCGCACCGCCCCCCCTCCCTAGGGCTATTTGTCGGCATTGAACCACGAAGCTGGCATGAATTGGGCGACATCTTGAGGCATGGAATCTCGCGAGGCCGCCCCCTCCTAATCGCACTAATAGTGGACCAGCGCCCCGGAAATCCCTATTTGGAAGGCATGTCGGTCCAAGTCCATCATCGGCGCGACGGACAGGCGCAGGGAGGCGGCATAGCGCGCGGACAGGGCGGAGGTCGGGAGCAGAAGCGTCATCGGGCGCGGCGGTGCTGCGCTGTCGCCTGCTGGCGTAAGCGGCAGATCATTAGCTTTGGGATCAATAGCTTACACGTTCGCCATGAACGCTGCCGAGGCCCACGCGCAAATTCACCTGGCGCTTGACCCGCCGCCGCATCCGGCCTATCGTGCGCTCGCCGAAGGTATCCATCGCTTCATTCGGATGAAGGGATGGATTTAAACGGGAATCCGGTGAAGGCCGGCGCCGCAAGCGCCTGCCCATTCCGGAGCTGCCCCGCAGCGGTGAATGGAAACGACCTCCGTCAATGGCACTGGGCCGGCGCATGCCGGCCTGGGAAGCGGCGGACAGTAGGCGCGCAGCCGGCACGGTGCGCTCGTCCATCAGCCCGAATACCGGCCCCGGCCGGAGGACCTGTGGGTCCTCCGATTCGACCTGGCGTCTCCGCGGGGAGGCGGCCGGAAGCCGTGCCGTGGCCGTGCGCCGCGTCGCGCTCTTCCGCCTGCCCGCGTGGCGCCGGTTCGCCCGCGGGGGCGAAGGTCGCTGGCGTGGCGGGCGTCCCGTGCGAACGGGCGGACGGCGCGCGGTTCCTTCGTTCCTCAATGCCTATGAACGCAATGAGGAAACGCAAATGACGATCGTGACCAACCTGGGCTTCCCGCGCATCGGCGCGCGGCGCGAGCTCAAGCGTGCGCTGGAAAGCTACTGGCGCCGCGAAACGGATGAGGCAAGCCTGCAAGACACGGCGCGGCAGCTGCGCCAGCGGCACTGGCGGCTGCAGGTCGAGGCCGGGGTGGATCTGCCGCCCAGCAACGACTTCAGCCTGTACGACGCGATGCTCGACACCGCGTTCCTGTTCGATGCGATCCCGCAGCGCTACCGCGCGCTGGCCGATGCCGATCCGCTGGCCGGCTACTTCGCGATGGCGCGCGGCACGCAGGAGGACGGCCTGGACCTGCACGCGCTGGAAATGACCAAGTGGTTCGACACCAACTACCACTACCTGGTGCCGGAGCTGGCGCGGCGCCAGCACTTCCGCCTGCGCGGCGACAAGCCGCTGGCCGAATTCCTGGAAGCCAAGGCGCTGGGCATCACCACGCGGCCGGTGCTGATCGGGCCGGTGACCTTCCTGCTGCTGTCCAAGACCGTGGACGGCAGCGATCGCTGGGCGCTGCTGGACAGCCTGCTGCCGGTCTACGCCGAACTGCTGCAGCAGCTCGATGCGGCCGGCGCCAACTGGGTGCAGATCGACGAGCCGGCGCTGGTGCTGGACCTGGACGAGGCCGCGCGCGCCGCCTATCGCCGCGCCTATGCGTTCCTGGCCCAGGCGCCGCGGCCGAAGCTGCTGCTGACCACGTATTTCGGTGAGCTGGGCGACAACCTGGAACTGGCCGCGGCGCTGCCGGTGGACGGCCTGCACGTGGACCTGGTGCGCGGCGTGGCGCAGCTGGACGCGGTGCTGCAGGCGCTGCCGGCCGGGCGCGTGCTGTCGGCCGGGCTGGTCAACGGCCGCAACGTGTGGCGCACGCCGCTGGACAACGCGCTGACCCTGGCGCGCTACGCGGCCGGGCATGTCGGCCTCGAACGCCTGTGGCTGGCGCCGTCGTGCTCGCTGCTGCACGTGCCGGTGGACCTGGAACAGGAAAAGGCGCTGGACCGCGAGCTGTCCGCATGGCTGGCTTTCGCCAGGCAGAAGCTGCAGGAACTGCGCACGCTGGCCGATGCGGTGCACGAGTTGCCGCATGCACAGGCCGAGCTGGACGCGGCGCGCGAGGCGCTGGCGACGCGGCGCGCGTCCGCGCGCGTGCATCGTCCTGACGTGGCCCGGCGGGTGGCGGCGCTGAGCGAGGATGCCGGGCGCCGCCAGTCGCCGTATCCGCAGCGGCGCGAGGCGCAACAGGCGGCATTGCGGTTGCCGGCCTACCCGACCACCACGATCGGCTCGTTCCCGCAGACCGCGCAGGTGCGGCAGGCGCGCGCGCAGCACAAGGCCGGCAAGCTCGGCGATGCCGAGTACGACGCGTTCCTGGCCGCGGAGACCGAACGCTGCGTGCGCGCGCAGGAGCAGATCGGGCTGGACGTGCTGGTGCACGGCGAGTTCGAGCGCAACGACATGGTCGAATACTTCGGCGAGCAGCTCGAAGGTTTCGCCTTCACCAAGCATGGCTGGGTGCAGAGCTACGGCTCGCGCTGCGTGAAGCCGCCGATCATCTTCGGCGACGTGCAGCGCCCGGCGCCGATGACGCTGCGCTGGACCCAGTACGCGCAGTCGCTGACCGACAAGCCGATGAAGGGCATGCTGACCGGGCCGGTGACGGTGCTGCAGTGGTCGTTCGTGCGCGACGACCAGGAACGCGCGCAGACCTGCCGGCAGATCGCGCTGGCGCTACGCGACGAGGTGCGCGACCTGGAGGCGGCCGGCATCGGCGTGATCCAGATCGACGAGCCGGCGATCCGCGAGGGCCTGCCGCTGCGCCGCGCCGAGTGGCAGGCGTACCTGGAGTGGGCGGTGCAGTGCTTCCGCATCGCCGCGGCCGGGGTGCGCGACGCGACCCAGATCCACACCCACATGTGCTACTCGGAGTTCAACGACATCATCGAGGCGGTGGCGGCGATGGATGCGGACGTGATCTCGATCGAGACCTCGCGCTCGCGGATGGAACTGCTCGATGCGTTCGTGCGCTTCCGCTATCCGAACGCGATCGGCCCGGGCGTGTACGACATCCACTCGCCGCGCGTGCCCGGCACGCAGGAGATGCTGCAGCTGCTGGACAAGGCGCGGGCGGTGCTGGATCCGCAGCAGCTGTGGGTCAATCCGGATTGCGGATTGAAGACCCGCGGCTGGCCGGAAACGCGCAGCGCGCTGGAAGCGATGGTGGCCGCGGCGCGGCAGCTGCGCGCGCAGCAGGCGCAGGCGGCGTAGGCAAGCGGCTTGAGCCGACGATGCCCGGCGTGCTGCACGCCGGGCATCGCAGCGGCAGGAGTGACCGGCATGTCCGTTCGCGGGCATCGCCGCGCAGCGCCTGGTTGATGCGCCGGCCCTGGGGGAGCAGGCCTGCCCTGCCGCACCGCGCTGCGCAGCGCGGGCTGATGCGACGCACACGCCGCAGATGGCAAATCACCCCCGCAGCGCTACAGGCGAGCGCGACTCACTCCGTCGTTGCCGCAGCGGCCGCCGGCACTGGTGCGGGCACCGCAGCGGCAGTGCCGTCTGCAAACAGCAGGCTCAGTTGCTGCATGCGGCGATCGCGCCATATCTGCGCCGGCACCGGAACACCTGCGCGTAGCCCGGCCACCAGGGGCCGCACGTCCTGAGGGGCACCGACAGGCCGGCCGTCGATCTCCAGCAACACGTCCATCGGCTTGATCCCGGCCTGCATGGCGACGCTGCCATCGATCACCTTCACGATCCATGCGCCGCGCGCGGCAGGCAGTCCGGTTGCCTGCGCCACTTCCTCGGTGACCGGCGCGATGCCAACTCCCAGCGCTCTGGGTGCCGCCGCCGCAGCGGGCGCAATCTGCGGCGAGGTCGGCGGCGCAGCGACCGCGGCGGGCGCCCGCCCGCTCGGCGTCCACGCCACTTCGGTGAACCTGGTGTTGAACCCGCCGAACAGCTTGCGGTAATCGCGGCTGGCCTTGCCTGCTTCAGCCTGGGTGTCGTACGCGGTGCAGGTGGTGCCCTCGTCCGGCTGGCCGTGCGCGCGCACGGTCTGCTTGAACTCCTCGGCGTACGCCGCGCTCTGCGTATAGACCGCCATCGGATCGGCGCCGGTCGGCATGGCGAAGACCTGGCTGGCGACGGTGCGCGCCAGGTCGCTGCGATCGGGAATGTCGACCTGGGTCGCATAGCAGTGGAAATAGCGCGTGGTCTGCGCCGGCGCCTGGGCGGCGGCATTCCACGGCGGCGGCGTCCAGTCCACGTCGCGCCAGCTGCCGACCTTCATCAGGAACAGCCGCTTGCTCCATATCGCGCGTTGCTGCTCGCGCTGCGCCAGGGCCTCCTCGCGCCCGGGACCGAGCATGCAGTCCTTGGTCCCGGCCCCTCCCAGGCTGCCCACGTGGGCCAGGAAATCGCTGGCCAGCTGGTTGCTGCGTTGCAGCCAGCCGCTGGCGTCGTCGCGATACGACGTCTCGAACACCGGCGAGGCCCAGACCTTGGCCGGCACCCCGCCGGTGTCGGTCACGCTGCAGAACGCGAACGCGCTGCGGGTCGGCGCAGGCGCTTGCGCCAGGCCCGCGATGGGCGCCAGCGTGGCGCAAAAAATAGACAAATGCAGTGCATTGCGCAGCATCCGGACATCCCCCTGGCTGTTCCAGCATCCCCGCCGGCACCGCAGTGCCGCCCCAACGCAGACACTAGACCATCCGCTGCGTCCGCACCACAACGCAGCACGCGCGGCGGTGCTGCAGCGCATCGTGGAACTGTCATCGTGGCGGGGTATAACGCAGTCACGTCGCGGCGAGGGGGCGCTGCATCCGCTGCGCAGGCGTGCGGTCGCAATCGCGATCGGCGCACTGTCCGGCTTCGCACTGTTCAAGGAGAGAGCCGCCATGTCGACGCTACCGACGCTGTCCCTGCTGTCCACGCTGCTGCTGTCGCCCATGCTCGCGCATGCGGCCGAACTGGTCCCCAAGCAACTGGCCGGCCCACCCGAGGAATTCGCGCAGATGCGCGCGCCGGCGCCGGCCGAGGCCGCGATCCTGTCCAAGAGCGCATTGCTGCCGGTGGAATTCTCTTCCGCGCGCAGCGGCGCAGCCGCGCAATGGCAGGCGACGCTGCCGGTGGAAAACGGCAAGCTGCGCTTCGTGCTGCTGTCCGGCGCACACGACTGGCAACCGCAGCTGCATGCGCCCGTCGCGGCGAACGCGCGCGCCAGCGCCGCGAGCCTCGTGCCGAACGCGGTCGCCACCCGCCTGGGCAGCGGCGACACCGCGCTGCCGGCGCGCGAGTACCGCGTGGACAGCGCCGCCAACGGCAACTGGACGCTGACCCTGCGCGCCGACGGCGCCGATGCGCAACGCGGCTACCTGCTGATGGAAGGCGATGCGCGCACGCAGCTGGCGTCCTATCCCAGCGATCGCCGGCAGTTGCATCGCGGCCAGCGCATCGGCCTGACCGCGATGCTCGGCGGTAGCGACAGCCACGGCGCCACCGCGCTCGGCGCCACTGCCGGGCACATCCGCGATGCGCAGCTGCGCGTCACCGCGCCCGACGGCACGGTGACGCAATGGCCGATGGCCGACGACGGCCGCCATGGCGACGGCGCCGCCGGCGACGGCATCTACGCCGGCGATTTCCCGGCGCAGGCGCCGGGCAGCTACCTCGCGCAGGTGGTGGTGCACGGCGAGGATGCCGCCGGCCAGGCGTTCGTGCGCACCACCGAACACGTGCTGCCGGTGCTCGACACCACGCTGCGCATCGCCGCCGATGCGGTGGCCGCCAGCGCACAGGACGGTACCCGCCTGGCGCTGCCGATCCCGGTCAGCGCCAGCGGCCAGGCGCCGGCGCACTACCGCGTGCTCGGCGAACTGTGGGGCACCGGCCGCGACGGCAGCGCGGTGCCGGTCGCCTGGCTCGGCGGCATGCTCGCGCCGCAGGATGGGCGCCTGCCGCTGAGCGTGGACGAACGCTGGATCGTCCGCGCCGGCGCGCGCGCGCCGTTCACGCTGCGCAACCTGCGCATCGAGGATCCGGACCATTTCGTGCCGCTGGCCACGCGCGACACACTGGCGCTGAGCCTGCCGGCCCTGCGTCGCAGCAGCGTGGCGCGCGGCGGCGCGATCGACGCCAGCATGCGCATGGGCGAGCGCCCGGCCGCGCTGCAGCGCGCGGCGAGCGATGCGCAGCCGCAAGCGACCGGCAAGCGGCTGGTGCTGGTGCACGGCTATTGCTCGGGCGGGGTCTGGCCGGCGGCGCAGTTCAGCAACGCCTCGACCTTCCTGGACGCCAACCAGAACCGCAGCAACGACCAGTTCGCGCAGCTGCTGGGCCAGTTCGGCAGCCAATGGAATTCGTTCGGCACGGTGGCGCACAGCCAGGGCGGCATGGCCGCGCTGCATCTGTACAGCTACTACTGGAGCGGCCTGGACAACGCCAGCGGCGGCCGCGTCATGCAGTCGGTGGGCACGCCCTACCAGGGCACCAACCTGTCCGGCATCCTGGCCACGGTGGGCTCCTGGTTCGGCGTGGGCTGCGGTAGCAACAGCGACATGACCTACGACGGCGCCAAGGCGTGGCTGGCCGGCATCCCGAGCTCGGCACGGGCGCTGGTCAACTACTACACCACCTCCTTCGCCAAGACCAACTGGTACACCAACGACTACTGCAACGCGGCCTCGGACCTGGTGCTGGACGATCCGGAGGACGGCGTGGTCGAGCAGGTCAACGCGCAGCTGCCGGGCGGGGTCAACCGCGGCCACACCACCGGCCAGTGCCACACCACCGGCATGCGCGATCCGGCGCAATACCTGGACGCCAGCCGCAACGCGACGATGAACGCCAACGCGGCGCGTTGAGCGGCCGGGATTGGGGAGTCGGGATTGGGGATTGGTAGAAGCGCTGCCCGGGCATGGAAGCCTGGTGCGGCGCCGATGTCTCCATGCGCCGATGCTGCAGCTGGTGCAGTTTCGATTCGATGCCGCTCTTTGTAGGAGCGGCTTCAGCCGCGACCGGCGCTACCGGTAGCGCCGGTCGCGGCTGAAGCCGCTCCTACAGGCGTCGGGGAGGCGCTAGCGCGTCGCCTCGGCCACCGGCGTGCCGCTCTGCGCGTCGGCGCCGCCGCCGAGCACCTTGTACAGGGTGACGCGGTTGCTGGCCTCGGTCAGGCGCAGCGTGATGAGGTCCTGCTGCGCGGAATACAGCGAGCGCTGCGAATCCAGTGCGTCCAGGTAGCTGTCCACGCCGTTGCGATAGCGCGCGTCGGCCAGGCTGTAGCTGCGCTGGGTGACATCGACCAGGGCGCGCTGCGCGTCCACGCGCTCGTCCAGCTGCGCGCGCGTGGCCAGCGCATCGGCCACTTCGCTGAAGGCGGTCTGGATGGCCTGCTCGTACTCGGCGACATTGACGTCACGGGTGATCCTGGCCTCGTCCAGTTCGGCCTTGAGCGCGCCGGCGCGGAAGATCGGCACGCTGATGCTGGGCACGAACGACCAGGTGCGGTTGCCGGCGTCGAACAGGCTGGACAGCGCGGTGCTGCTGCGCCCGGTGGAGGCGGTCAGCGAGATGGTCGGGAAGAACGCCGCGCGCGCCGCGCCGATGTCGGCATTGGCCGACTTCAGCGTGTGCTCGGCGTACAGCACGTCCGGACGCTGCAACAGCACGCGCGATTCCAGCGGCGCCGGCAGCGGCGCCAGCGCCACGCCGCTTTCCAGCGCGGTGGCCTGCGGCAGGGCATCGGCCGCCACCGGCGCGCCGACCACCAGGTCCAGCGCGTTGCGCGAGGTCGCCAGCTGCGTGGTGTAGCTGGCCACGTCGGCGCGCGCGCTCTCCACGCTGGTCTGCACCTGCGCCAGGTCCAGCCCGGAGACGATGCCCTGCTGGTGCTGCAGTTCGGTGAGCTGCAGCGTCTGCCGCTGGCTGGCCAGGGTCTGCTGCGCCAGCGCCAGGCGCTGCTGGTCGGCGGCCACGGTCAGCCAGTCGGCCGCGACCTCGGCGACCAGGCTCATGCGCGTGCTGCGCTGGGTCTGTGCGGTGGCCAGTTAGGTCTCCAGCGCTTCGTCCTTGAGGCTGCGGATGCGCCCGAACAGGTCCAGCTCCCAGCTGCTGACGCCGACGTCGGCCGCATACGTGCGCGCCACTTCGGAGCGCCCGCTGCTACTGGTCGAGGCGCTGCTGCGCGAGGCGCTCTGGCTGCCGCTCAGGTCCACCGACGGGAACAGGTCCGCGCGCTGGATGCGGTACTGCGCGCGCGCCTTGTCGATGTTGAGCACCGCCACGCGCAGGTCGCGGTTGTTGTCCAGCGCCTGCGCGATCACCCGCTGCAGGCGCGGATCCAGGAACACCTGGCGCCAGTCCAGCGTCGCCACGTCGGCGGCGTCGCTGCTGCCGGTGGCGGTACCGCCATCCGCGAAGGTGGCCGGCACCGGCGCGTCGGGGCGGGCATAGCTCGGCGCCATGCTGGCGCAGCCGGCGAGCAGGCCGGCGCAGGCCAGCGCCAGCGCCGTACGGGTCAGGGACACACGGTTCACGGGCTTGCCTCCTGGGGATGCGCCGGTTCCGGCGCGGTGCGCTTGCCGGGGAACAGGCTGCGCACGATCACGTAGAACAGCGGCACGAAGAAGATGCCGAGCACGGTCGAGACCAGGGTGCCGCCGAGCACGCCGGTGCCCAGCGAATGGCGCCCGCCGGAGCCGGCGCCGCTGCTGATCACCATCGGCAGCACGCCGAGCATGAACGCCAGCGAGGTCATCAGGATCGGGCGCAGGCGCATGCGCGCGGCGTGCAGGGTGGCTTCGATCAGCGGCTGGCCCTTCTCTTCCAGTTCCTTGGCGAACTCCACGATCAGGATGCCGTTCTTGGCCGCCAGGCCCATCGTCGCCAGCAGGCCGACCTGGAAGTAGATGTCGTTGGACAGCCCGCGCAACCACGTGGCCAGCAGCGCGCCGACGATGCCCACCGGCACCGCCAGCATCACCGAGATCGGGATCGACCAGCTCTCGTACAGCGCGGCCAGGCACAGGAACACGAACACCAGCGACACCGCGTACAGCATCCAGGTCTGCGCGCCGGCGGCCTGCTCCTGGTAGGACATGCCCGACCAGGCATAGCCCACGTCCTTGCCCACCTTGCCGACCAGCCCGGCGATGCCGTTCATCGCGTCGCCGGAACTGATGCCGCTGGCGGCGCTGCCGGTGATCTCCATCGACTCGACGCCGTTGAAGCGGTTCAGCACCTGCGGGGCATACGCCCATTCACTGCTGGAGAAGGCCGAGAACGGCACCATCGCCTCGCTGCTGTTGCGCACGTACCAGCGGCCGATGTCGCTGGGCAGCATGCGCGCGGCCGCCTCGCCCTGCACGTAGACGCGCTTGACCCGGTTGTTGTTGAGGAAGTCGTTGACGTAGCTGCCGCCCATCACCGTGGCCAGCGTGGTGTTGATGTCCGATGCGTCCAGGCCGAGCGCGCCAGCCTTGGCATCGTCGATCTGCACGCGGTAGGTCGGCGCGTCCTCCAGGCCGTTGAAGCGCACCGCGGCCAGGCCCTTGTCGGCGTTGGCCAGCTGCAGCAACTGCTGGCGCGCGGCGACCAGGGCGTCGTGGCCCTTGCCGGCCACGTCCTGCAGCTCCAGGGTGAAACCGGAGCTAGTGCCCAGGCCGTTGATCGCCGGCGGCGACAGCGCGAACACCTGCGCGTCGGGCAGCGCGCCCATCATCGCGCCGGTGATGCGGTTGGCGATCTCCTGCGCGGAGGCATCGCGCTCGGCCCAGTCCTTGAGCTTGATGAAGCCCATGCCCGAGTTCTGGCTGCTGCCGGCGAAGCTGAAGCCGCTGATGGTCATCACCCCCGCCACTTCCGGCTGCTTGAGGATGAAGCCGGTGGCCTGGTCGATCGATTGCTGGGTGCGCTGCTGGGTGGCGCCGGCCGGGGTGGTGAACATCACCATCAGCATGCCCTGGTCCTCTTCGGGCAGGAACGAGCTGGGCAGGCGCCAGAACAGCAGCCCCATCACCACGAGCAGCACCAGGTAGACCAGGCCGCCGAGCTTGCGCCGGCCGATCAGCTTGCCCACGCCGCGGCCGTAGCCGTCGGCGCCGCGGTCGAAGCGGTCGTTGAACCAGCCGAAGAAGCGCCCGAGCAGGCCCTTGTGGGAGACGTGGCCGCCCTTCTCGATCGGCTTGAGCAGGCTGGCGCACAGCGCCGGGCTCAGGGTCAGCGCCACCAGCAGCGACAGCAGCATCGCCGCGGCGATGGTCACCGAGAACTGGCGGTAGATCTCGCCGGTGGCGCCGCCGAAGAACGCCATCGGCAGGAACACCGCGGTCAGCACCAGGGCGATACCGACCAGCGCGCCGGTGATCTGCCCCATCGAGGTGTAGGTCGCCTGCCGCGGCGACATGCCTTCCTCGCTCATCAGGCGCTCGACGTTCTCCACCACCACGATCGCGTCGTCCACCAGCAGGCCGATCGCCAGCACCATCGCGAACATGGTCAGGGTGTTGATCGAATAGCCTAGCAGCGCCAGCACGCCGAAGGTGCCCAGCAGCACCACCGGCACCGCGATCACCGGCACCAGCGTGGCGCGCCAGTTCTGCAGGAACAGGTACATCACCAGCACCACCAGCACGATCGCCTCGAGCAGGGTCTTGACCACTTCCTCGATGGAGATGCGCACGAACGGCGTGGTGTCGTAGGCGACCTCGTACTTGAGACCGGCCGGGAAGTACGGCTTGAGCTGCTCCAGCTTGGCCTCCACCGCCTTGGCCGCATCCAGCGCGTTGGCGCCGGTGGCCAGCTGCAGGCCCATGCCGGAGGCGGCCTTGCCGTTGTACTTGGAACTGGACGAATACGACTTGGAGCCCAGCTCGACCCGCGCCACGTCGCGCAGGTACACGGTGGCGCCGCCGCTTTGCGACTTGAGCACGATCGCTTCGAACTGCGCCGGGGTCTTGAGCTTGCTGCGCGAGGTGACCGTGGCGTTGAGCTGCTGGCCCTGCGCCGCCGGCAGCGCGCCCAGCGCGCCGGAGGAGACGTCGGCGTTCTGCGCCGAGATCGCGTTGCTCACGTCCGAGGGCATCAGCGCATAAGTGCGCAGCTTTTCCGGGTCCAGCCACACCCGCATCGAATATTCGGAGCCGAACACGTTGACCCCGCCGACGCCGTTGAGCCGGCTGATCGGGTCCTGCAGCGTGGACACCATGTAGTCGCCGATGTCGGTGCTGTCCATGCTGCCGTCTTCGGAGGTGAAGGCCAGCACCATGAACATGCTGCCGCCGGCGGACTTGGTGACGGTCACGCCGTTGCTCTGCACCGCCTCGGGCAGCATCGACTCGCCTTGCGAGACCTTGTTTTGCACCTGCACCTGCGCGGTGTCCGGATCGGTGCCGGAGTCGAAGGTCAGGGTGATCGAGGCGCTGCCGGCGGAGCTGCTGCTGGAGGACATGTACAGCAGGTTGTCCAGGCCGGTCATCTGCTGCTCGAGGATCTGCGTCACCGAGTTCTGCACGGTCTCGGCGGAGGCGCCGGTGTAGGTGGCGCTGACGGTGATCGCGGGCGGGGCGATGTCCGGATACTGCTCCAGCGGCAGCGACAGGATCGAGATCGCGCCGGCCAGGGTGATCACGATCGCGATGACCCAGGCGAAGATGGGACGGTCGATGAAGAAACGGGCCATGGCGGTTCCTCAGTCGGCCTTCGGCGCCGCGGCGGCGGCACCTTGCGCGGCCGCGGGTGCCTGCTTGGCGGCGGCGGTGTCGCTCACTTCCACCGTCTTGACCTGGGCGCCGACCGCGACCTTCTGCAGGCCCTGCACGATGACCTTGTCGCCGTCCTTCAGGCCGTCGCGCACCACCCACTTGTCGCCGATCGCATCGCCGGTGGTCAGCACGCGCTGCGCAACCTTGTTGTCGCTGCCGACCACCATCGCCACCGCCTCGCCCTTGCTGTTGCGGCTGACCGCCTGCTGCGCCACCAGGATGGCCTGCTCGTCCACCGCCATCGACAGCACCGCCTTGACGTACATGCCCGGCAGCAGCAGGCGATCGGGATTGGGCACCACCGCGCGCAGCTTGACCGTGCCGGTGGCCGTATCCACTGCGGCATCCACCACTTCCAGGGTGCCGCTGCGCGCATAGGTGCTGCCGTCCTCCAGCTGCAGTTTCACTTCGGCCTTGCCGTCCACCGCCTTGAGCTGGCCGGCATCGAGCTGGCGGCGCAGCTGCAGCAGTTGCGCGCTGGACTGGGTCACGTCCACGTACATCGGATCGAGCTGGTTGATGGTGGCCAGCACGTCGCTCTGGCCGGCGCTGACCAGCGCGCCCGGCGTGTAGCTGGAGGTGCCGATGCGGCCGCCGATCGGCGCGGTGATGCGGGTGTAGTCGAGATTGATGCGCGCGGTCTGCAGCGAGGCCCTGGCCGCGACCACCGCCGCCTCGTTCGAACGCAGCGTGGCCACCGCGTCGTCGCCGTCCTGCTTGCTGACCGCGTCCAGCGCGACCAGGGTCTGGTAGCGCTGCGCCTTCGGCTTGGCCGACAGCACCGCCGCCTCGGCCTGGGCCAGGTCGCCCTTGGCGGTGTCGTACGCGGCCTGGTAGCTGGCCGGGTCGATCTCGTACAGCACCTGCCCGGCCTTGACGTCCTGGCCCTCGGTGAACAGCCGCTTGCGCAGGATGCCGCCGACCTGCGGGCGCACCTCCGAAGTCATGTAGGCCACGGTGCGGCCGGACAGGGTCTGGTCCAGCGCCAGCCGCTGCGCCTTCACCGTCTGCACGCCGACCTGCGCCTGCGGCATCTGCGGCGGCTGCTTGGAGGAACACGCGGCCACGGCCGCGGCGATGGCTGCGGCCAGCAGCCAGCGCGAGGACGGAACGGGGAAGCGACGGGCGACGACGGGCAGCATGCGGCGAACTCACGGTTTATCCGAATGTGGCCACGCTACGGCGCGAATGTGCAGCAAATTTGGAGATTGCTGGCAACGGCGCGGATTCGCTTGATTTCCCCTGCCGCGGCGCGGCTAATACGCAGCATCCGCCGTCGCCACGCATTGCCTCTCCGATGAAACTGGGCATCACCGCCAAGCTGTTCCTCGCCATCCTCGCCGCGTGCGTGGCGGTGCTGCTGATCAACGGCATGGCCGTGCAGGTCTTCCTCAAGCGCCAGTTCCTGGATTACCTCAACGAACAGGGCGTGGAGCGCATGCTGGAGACCTTGCCGCGGGTCAGGGCCGAGTACGCGCGGCACGGCAACTGGGATTTCGTGCGCGACAATCCCGACGCCTGGTTCGTGCTGATGCGCCCGGAGCGCGGCCCCGGCCTGCCGCGCCGGCCGCCGCCGATCTCCGACCAGACCGGCGCGGTCTTCCGCTTCGCCGTGCTCGACCAGGACTACAAGTCGGTGATCGGCAACCCCGATGTCGGCCGCCACGACATCCTGCGCCCGGTGGTGGTCGGCGGCCGCACCGTCGGCTGGATGGCGATGCTGCCATTCCAGAAGGTATTGGCGGCGGAGGATGCGCGCTTCTACGCGGCGCAGCAACGCGCGTGGTGGACGATCGGCAGCGCCTCGCTGCTGGTCGCCGCGCTGCTCGGCTGGCTGCTGTCGCGCGCCTTGCTGCGGCGCATGCGTGGCCTCACCGGCGCCACCCATCGCCTGGCTGCCGGCGACTACGGCACCCGCATCGAGGCCGGCGCGCGCGACGAATTCGGCCAGCTGGCGCGCGACTTCAACCTGCTGGCGCAGGCGCTGGAGCACAACGAACGCGCGCGGCGCGAGTTCATGGCCGACATCTCGCACGAGCTGCGCACGCCGCTGGCGGTGCTGCGCGCCGAACTGGAAGCGCTGCAGGACGGCATCCGGCCGATGACCCCAGACTCGCTGGGCTCGCTGCACCAGCAGGTCGGCCAGCTCGGCAAGCTGATCGAGGACCTCTACGACGTGTCGCTGACCGACGTCGGCGCGCTCGCCTACCGGCGCGCGCCGGTCGATCTGGCGGTGATCCTGGGCACCGTGCTGGACGGCGTGCGGGCACGCTTCGCCGCCGCGCAGCTGCAACTGCAGGTGCAGATCGCCACCGGTCCGCTGCAGGTGGACGGCGACGAGCGGCGCCTGCAGCAACTGCTCGGCAACCTGCTGGAGAACACGCTGCGCTATACCGACGCCGGCGGCACCGTGCAGGTGCGCTGCGTGCGCCGCGACACGGTGCTGGAGCTGCAGGTCGAGGACAGCGCGCCGGGCGTGGACGCGGACAAGCGCGAGCGCCTGTTCGAACGCTTCTACCGCGCCGAGGCCTCGCGCAACCGCGCCAGCGGCGGCAGCGGCCTGGGCCTGGCGATCTGCCGCAACATCGCCGAGGCGCATGGCGGTTCGATCAACGCCGAGGCCTCCGCGCTGGGCGGATTGCGCGTGGTGTTGCGCTTGCCGGCGCTGAGCGCATGAGCGGCCTGGATCCGATCGGGCACGTGCTGATCGTCGAGGACGAACCGCGCCTGGCCGCGGTGATGCGCGAGTACCTGCATGCGGCCGGCTATTCGCACGACTGGATCGCCGACGGCGCGCAGGCGCTGGGCGCGTTCCGCGCGCAGAAGCCGGACCTGGTGCTGCTGGACCTGATGCTGCCCAACCGCGACGGCCTGGAGATCTGCCGCGACCTGCGCAAGGAAAGCGCGGTGCCGGTGATCATGGTGACCGCGCGCGTGGAGGAGATCGACCGCCTGCTCGGCCTGGAGATCGGCGCCGACGACTACATCTGCAAGCCGTTCAGCCCGCGCGAGGTGGTGGCGCGGGTGCAGGCGGTGCTGCGCCGCCATCGCCACGATCCCAACGATGCGCCGGCGCCGGGCCTGCGCATCGACGAGGACGCCTGCCGCGCCAGCGTGCACGGCCGCGACCTGGACCTGACCCAGGTCGAGTTCCGCCTGCTGCGCACCCTCGCCGCCGCGCCGGGGCGCGTGTACTCGCGCGAGCAACTGATGGACCGGCTCTACGCCGACCACCGCATCGTCACCGACCGCACCGTCGACAGCCACGTCAAGAACCTGCGCCGCAAGCTCGCCGAGGTCGGCGGCGAGGACTGGGTGCGTTCGGTGTATGGGGCTGGTTATCGGTTTGAGCCGTGATTGGGGATTCGGGATTCGGGATTGGTAGAGCCGCTTGGCTGGCGCCGCCTCGGTACTGGAGCGCCCGCTTTTGCGAATCCCCAATCCCCAATCCCGAATCCCGGCTTCACCGAAACACCACCGTCCGATGCCCGTTGAGCAGGATGCGATGCTCGACATGGCGGCGCACCGCGCGCGCCAGCACCTGCGATTCGGTGTCGCTGCCCAGGCGCACCAGGTCGCGCGGGGTCATCGCGTGGTCCACGCGGGCCACGTCCTGTTCGATGATCGGGCCTTCGTCGAGGTCGCCGGTGACGTAGTGCGCGGTGGCGCCGATGATCTTGACCCCGCGCGCGTGCGCCTGGTGGTACGGCTGCGCGCCCTTGAAGCTGGGCAGGAAGCTGTGGTGGATGTTGATCGCGCGTCCGGCCAGCGCGGCGCACAGCGTCGGCGACAGGATCTGCATGTAGCGCGCCAGCACCACCAGGTCGATGCGTTCGCGCTCCACCAGCGCCAGCAGCTGCGCTTCCTGCTCGGCGCGGTTGCCGGCGTCGACCGGCAGGTGGTGGAACGGCACGTCGTAGGAGCGCGCCAGCGCGGCGAAATCGGCGTGGTTGGACGCGACCGCGGCGATGTCCACGCGCAGTTGCCGGCTATGCGCGCGGAACAGCAGATCGTTGAGGCAGTGGCCCTGCTTGCTGACCAGCACCAGCAGGCGCGCGCGGCGCCGCGCGTCGTGCAGCTGCCAGTCCATCGCGTAGTCGGCGGCGAGCGGCGCCAGCTGCACCTTCACCGCGGCGACGATGCCGTCGGCGGGCACGTCGAAGTGCACGCGCAGGAAGAAGCGGCCGCTCTCCTCGTCGCCGAACTGCTGCGCGTCGAGGATGTTGCAGCCGTGCTCGAACAGCAGGCCGCTGACGCGGTAGACGATGCCGGTACGGTCCGGGCAGGACAGGGTCAGGATGTAGTCGGGGCGCATCCGCGCAATGATAGGGGAGAATTCGGGATTCGGGATTCGGGATTCGGGATTCGGGATTCGGGATTCGGGATTGGGGATTCGATTCGATTCGGGACTTGGGACTTGGGACTGGGGACGAGCTGCTACAGAGGTCGCTAGGGCGTTGAATGTGGAATGCCGCTGTTGCCTTGCCGGGTGTAGGAGCGGCTTCAGTCGCGATGGACTTTACCGGTAGAGCCTGTCGCGACTGAAGTCGCTCCCACAGTGGCTTGTGGCTGGCCCACCGGGTGCACTGTGGGAGGGACTTCGGTCCCAACGCTTTCCGACTCGGGAAAGTGCAGCGCTTCGCTCGTCGCGGCTGAAGCCGCTCCTACAGGGGCTTGAAGCGGGCCCATCGAGTGCACTGTGGGAGGGACTTCAGTCCCGACGCTTTCCGACGCGGGAAAGTGCACCGCTTCGCTCCTCGCGGCTGAAGCCGCTCCTACGGATGTGGGGCATCCGTGCGCTGGCGGCACGCGGGCACACCAGCGCGCCTGCGCGCGCTCACTCCGGGCGCAGGCGCAGCGCCAGGCGCCGGTTGACCTTCTCCAGCCGCGCCAGCGAGTCTTCCACCGACATGCCGACCGCCTCGTGGGTGGTGATGTGCGCGCGCAGATGCGCCGGGTCGTCCAGGTCGCCGCGCACCAGGAACACGTTCTCGCCCTGCTCCACCTCGCCCAGTTCGCGGCTCAGCACCACGTGGTCGACCTGGTCGAAGCCGTATTCCTTGGCCAGCGGCAGCAGCCGCGCCACCATGCGCTCGCTGATCGCATCGGGTTCGCGGCCGCAGGCGGCGTCCAGTTCATGCACGCCCTCGCGGATCTGCGCATACAGCAGGTGGTCGGGATGTTCCGGATGCTCGGGGCCGAGCGCGGCCTCGCGCGCGACGGCGCGCGGCGGCTGGATGGGCGTCATGGCGCCGGGGTCGGACGAATTCGGGCTCATGGCATCCTCCTATGATGCGCCTGCGGGCCGCCGCACCTTAGCCGCAAGCATGCGGCCAGCTCAAGCGCGGCGACGCAGTCTGCACCACGGCGCGACAAGGCCGCCTGAAGATCGCGCGGCGGCGCGGCCCGATCGCGCGCTCAGCCCTGCCCGGCGCGGCGCGCGGCGACCTTGGCCAGCGCCGACCAGTCCAGTTCGCCGTCGCCATGCGCGATCGCGTCGATGAACTGGTCGCGCAGCACCGCCGCCAGCGGCATCGGCACGTGCCGGGTCTCGCCCGCATTCAGGGCCAGGCGCACGTCCTTCAGCCCGAGCGTGGTCTTGAAGCCGGCCGGGCTGTAGCGCTGCTGCGCGATCATGCCGCCGTAGTTCTGGTACGCCGGTGCGGCGAACACGGTGTTGCCGAGCATGCCCAGGAAATCGGCCGCGTCCACGCCATGCCCGCGCACCAGCGCCGACGCTTCGGCCATGGTGCCGATGGCGCTGGCCAGGCACAGGTTGGCGGCCAGCTTGACCGCGTTGGCCTGCTCCGGCGCCGCGCCGAAATACCAGGTCTTGCGCCCGATCACGTCGAGCAGCGGCTGCACCCGCGCCAGCGCGGCGGCATCGCCGGCGGCGAGCAGGTTGAGCTGGCCGGCGGCGGCCACGTCGTTGCGGCCCAGCACCGGGACGGCCAGGTAGGCCACGCCGCGCTCGGCATGCAAGGCGCTCAGTTCGCGCGCCAGCGCGACCGAGATCGTGGCCATGTTGACGTGCACGCTGCCGGCGGGCAGCGCATCGAGCGCGCCGCGGTCGAGCAGGGTCTCGCGCACCGCCACGTCGTCGGCCAGCATCGAGAACAGCACCTGGCCGCGCACCGCGTCGGCCGGCTGCGCGGCCAGCTGCGCGCCGGCGTCGAGCAGCGGCTGCGCCGCGGCCGCGCTGCGGTTCCACACGGTCAGCGCATGCCCGGCGCGCAGCAGGTTGTGCGCGATGGGCTGGCCCATCGTGCCCAGGCCGAGAAATCCGATGCTCATCGCAAACTCCTTGTACGCCTCGAGGTGGATGCCGCGTGATGCGCGGCGCAGCGCGTGCGCATCACGCGTCGAACAGGCCGCGCGCCGAACGCGGTTCGCAGCGCAGGTATTGCGGCGCTGGCTTCAGCTTGGCGCCCAGCGCGGCGGCGGCGTGCCACGGCCAGCGCGGATCGTAGAGGATGCCGCGGGCCAGCGCGATCGCGTCGGCCTGGCCCTCGGCCAGGATCGCCTCGGCGTGCTGCGGCTCGGTGATCAGGCCGACCGCGATCACCGGCATGCGCACCGCGCGGTGGATCGCCTCGGCCTGCGGCACCTGGTAGCCGGCCGCCAGCGGAATCTGCTGGCGGCGGTCGAGGCCGCCGCTGGACACGTGCAGGTAATCGCAGCCCTGCGCCTGCAGCGCCTGCGCCAGCGCGACGCTCTGCGCCACGTCCCAGCCGCCCTCGACCCAGTCGGTGGCGGAAATGCGCACACCCACCGCGACCGAGGCCGACACCGCCGCGCGCACCGCCGCATGCACGCGCAGCAGCAGGCGCATGCGGTTCTCCAGGCTGCCGCCGTAGGCGTCGTCGCGCTGGTTGCTCAGCGGCGACAGGAACTGGTGCAGCAGGTAGCCGTGCGCGGCATGCAGTTCGATCAGCTCGAAACCCAGCCGTTCGGCGCGCTGCGCCGAGGCGACGAACGCCGCGACGATGGCGTCGATGCCGGCCAGGTCCAGCGCCTGCGGCGGCGTGCCGTTGTCGGCGAAGGCCAGCGCCGACGGCGCCACGGTCTGCCAGCCGTTCGGCTGCCCCGGCGCGATCGCGCCGCCGCCGTCCCACGGCCGCTGCGTGGACGCCTTGCGCCCGGCATGCGCCAGCTGGATGCCCAGCGGCATCGGCGACCAGCGCCGCACCGAGGCCAGCACGGCGCGCAGCGCCGCTTCGGTGGCATCGTCCCACAGGCCCAGGTCGGCATAGCTGATGCGCCCGCGCGGCTCCACCGCGGTGGCTTCCAGGATCAGCAGGCCGGCGCCGGACTGCGCCAGCTGGCCGAGATGGATGGTGTGCCAATCGCTGGCCTGGCCATGCTCGGCCGAGTACTGGCACATCGGCGCGACGACGATGCGACTGGACAACGACAGCGGCCCCAGCGCGAGGGGCGAGAACAGATGGCTCAAGGTGGCGTTCCGTGGGGGCGCCCGCTGTACTGCAGGCAAGTCCCCATTGCACTCCTGCGGCCGCTGCCGATCAACCACTGCCGATGGATCAGTTCGTGTCAGGATTCGAAACGCGCTGCGCCGCGCCCGCTACGCGGCCGCGCGCGGCAGCAGGAACGCCAGCGCCTGCGCGCAGGGCTGGGCCAGCTTCAGGCTCAGCACGTCGTCGCCGCGGGTGCGGCCCAGGTTGACCGCGGCGATCGGCACGCCGGCCTTGGCCGCGGCCTGCACGAAGCGGAACCCGGAATACACCATCAGCGACGAACCCAGCACCAGCATCGCGTCGGCCTGCTGCAGGTGCGCGAACGCCGCGGCCACGCGCTCGCGCGGCACGTTCTCGCCGAAGAACACCACGTCCGGCTTCAGCACGCCGCCGCAGCGGGTGCAGGCCGGCACCGCGAAGGCGGCGAAATCCACGTCCTCCAGGTCGGCGTCGCCGTCCGGCGCCTGCCCGGCCTGCAGCGTCGCCCAGTGCGGATTGCCCTGCAGCAGCTGCTGCTGGAAGTCCTCGCGCGGTAGGCGCCGTTCGCAGCCCATGCAGCGCACCACGTCCAGGCGTCCATGCAGGTCGATCACCGCGCGGCTGCCGGCGGCCTGGTGCAGGCGGTCCACGTTCTGGGTCAGCAGCACCTCGACCTGGCCGCACGCTTCCAGCTGCGCCAGGGCCGCGTGCGTGGCGTTGGGCCGCGCATGGCCGAAGCGCGGCCAGCCGACCAGGCTGCGCGCCCAGTAACGCTGCCGCGTCGCCAGTTCGCCCATGAACGCCTGGTAGGTGACCGGCTGCGCGCGCTTCCAGTCGCCGGCGGCGTCGCGGTAGTCGGGAATGCCCGAATCGGTGCTGCAACCGGCGCCGGTCAGCACGAACAGGCGCCGGTGGCGCGCGACGAAGGCTTCCAGCGACGCAACGGGGGCGGTATCGGCGCGCGGATCGGCTGCCTGCAACGGATCATTCATCGCGCCGCTCCCGCCGCGTCGACAACAGCGCAGGTGGTGGCGGGGCAGCGGTCGGCAGGCGCATGCAAGGGGATTTCCGAAAAACGCGGCGATGCCGCCTATCTTGGGTGCTCTACGCGGCAACGCAAGCACGCGGCAACGACGGCGCATGCGCGCCGCATTCATCGGCGCGGCGGCGCAGCGCGGCCGGTGCACGGCGCCGCGCATTGAAAGCGCTGCGGAAACTGGCTACTGTCGGGACTCCACGGAATGCGCCGGTTGCAGGCCGCATGACGCCGGACCTTCCTCGCCGCCGCACGCTGCGGCCGCGGGGAATGCCGCCTCTTACCCGATCCCGCGTCGTGAGCAGACTTTCCGATTCCAGTGGCCTGCCGACCGCCTCCACCGCCAACGCCGCGCTGCGGGTGGCGTTGCTGGAGGACGACGATCTGTTGCGCGACCGGGTCCTGGTGCCAGGACTGCGGCGGCACGGCCTGGAGGTGACGCCGCTGCGCACCATCCAGGCGCTGTGGACGGCGCTGGACGGCGACGGTTTCGACCTGATCGTGCTCGACATCGGCCTGCCGGACGGCGATGGCTTCACCCTGACCCAGCAGTTGCAGTCGCTGCGGCCGGCACTGGGCATCGTCATCCTGAGCGGGCGCGGCGAGCACCCCGATCTGTTGCGCGGCCTCAACCAAGGCGCCGACGCCTATCTGGTCAAGCCGGTGCAGATCGAGATCCTGGCCGCCACCTTGTTCAGCGTGGCCCGGCGCATGCGCCGCCTGCAGGATCCGCAACCGGCCGCGAGCGAGGAATGGCAACTGCAGGACGATGGCTGGTGCCTGTTCGCGCCCGACGGCAACGCCGTGCCCTTGACCGGCTCCGAGCGCAAGGTGATGCAAAGCCTGTGGAGCGCGCGCGGTCGGCTGGTCACCCGCGACGCGCTGGTCGGCATGCTCGGCGGCAACCTCGGCATGGAGATCGACCCGCATCGGCTGGACGCGCTGCTGCACCGGTTGCGCCTGAAGGTGCAGGAGCGCACCGGCGCGCCGCTGCCGCTGAAGTCGGTGCGCGGCGAAGGCTACCTGTTCATGCCGCAGGAGCGCTGAGCGCGGCGGCCAGCGGCAGGCGCAGCACGAAGCGCGTGCCCGCGCCCGGCGCGCTGTGCACCTCCAGGCTGCCGCGCGCCTGCTGCGCCATCTCGAAGGCCACCGCCAGCCCCAGCCCGGTGCCCTGCCCGGCCGGCTTGGTGGTGAAGAACGGCTCGAACACCTGCCGCTGCACGTCCGCGCTCATGCCGATGCCGGTATCGGCGATCTCGATGCGCGCGCACGCGCCTTCGCGCTGCAGGCGCACCGAGAAACAGCCGCCGCCCGGCATCGCATCGCGCGCGTTGGCGGCGAAGTTGAGCATCGCCAGGTCGAGCTGGCTGCGGTCCAGGAACAGCGCCATCGGTTCGGGCGCCAGTTCCAGTTGCAGCCGCACCGCCGGCCCGAACAGCTGCCGCAACATCGGCTGGATGCCGCGCAAGGCCTCGTTGGCGTCGAAGCGCTCGGGCACGCTCAGTTCGCGCCGGCTGAAGCTGAGCAACTTGCGGCTGATCGCCACGCCGCGCTGCGCGGCCAGTTCGATGCCCTCCAGCGCCTCGGCCATCGCCAGCGCGTCGCCGTGCGGCTCGAAGTCCAGCTCGTGCACGCGATGGCGCTGCTCGGTGTAGCCGACGATCGCGGCGAGGATGTTGTTGAAGTCGTGCGACACCCCGCTGGCCAGGTGCCCGACCGACTCGATCTTCTGCAGGTGCAACAGCCGCTGCTGCGCCTGCGCGCGTTCGCGCATCTCCACGCGCAGCCGCGCCGCGTTGCGGCGTGCGCGCAACAGGCTCTCGCGCAACGCGGCGACGGTGCGGTCGAGCACCAGGGTGATCATCAGGTAGCTCAGCGCCAGCGACGGCAGGTTCTGGAACGGACTGCGCGTGGCGTGCGGATCCTGGCCCCACGGGCTCTCCATGCCCAGCCAGAAGATCAGCGTGATGCACAGGTACACCGACCACAGCGCGCGCCGCCCGATCACCAGCGCCGCCAGCGTCAGCATCATCATCGGGTAGGGGTCGAAGGCCTGCAGCTGGTAGCCGAACGCCAGGTTGGCGGCCACCGCGGAACACAGCACCACGGCGACGAACGCGGCGGCGGCCTGTTTCAGCAGGCCGCGGCGAATCATCCAGACTCCGACCCAGGCGGCCGTGGCCATCGCCACGTCGGTGCCCACATCCACCGCCAGCTGCCCGGCGGTCATCTGGATCTGCGGCGCGGTCAGCAGGTGGTAGAGCTTGTTGAGCGGGATCTCGCTGCCCAGGAACAGGAACAGCACCTGCAGCGCGGGCGCGTTGCGCCGGTCCACCGGGTCGGCGATCGGCACCCGGCGCAACCAGGCCGACGCGCGCCGCCACACCCGCGCGCCCAGGGCGAATGCCGGAATCTGAGATGCGTGTCGCGGCCTGACTCCCATGTCGGTGAGTCTATCGTGAGGTTGCCGTGAATTTGCGTGCATTGAAGCGACGCCGGGCTGCCGCCTTAATCGGGGCTAAACCCATCGCCGGAACGCCCCCGCGCGCCGGCCTCAGCCCTGGATCCGACCATGCCTCTTCTGCCCGCCCCGGCGCGTTCGCGCCAGACGCTCGCCCACGCTCGCATGTTGCCGCCGCTGTCTTACGGTCTGTTGACCGCTGCGGTGCTGCTCGCCCTGGCGCCGTTGGCCGCCTTCGCCACCGATGCGCCGGCCGCCGGCGCCAGTTCCGCACAGGCGACGCCGGCCACGCAGGCCAGCGACGCGACCGCCGCCGCAGACAGCGCCGCAGACGACCCGGTGCAACCGGTCCAGCCCGGCAGCCAGAACACGCTGAACTACTTCCTCGCCGAGGGCCTGAACGACGGCACCGACAGCGCCAGCGCCGCCGGCCTGCGCGCGGTGGCGATGGGCGCGCGCTCCGATGCGTCCGGGGCCTTCGCCATCGCCATCGGCCACCACAGCACCGCCTCCGACAGCGCGGCCATCGCGATGGGCGACGGCGCGGTGGCCAGCGGCACCTCGGCGATCGCGATCGGCGGCAGCTTCTTCGGCAGCACCTACGGCGACTCGGCCGGCGCGCAGAGCACCGGGTTCGGCGCGCTCGCGCTCGGCACCGCCGCCAATGCCTCCGCGTCGACCACGGTGGCGATCGGCTGGAACAGCGCCTCCAGCGGCACCGGCGCCACCGCGCTCGGCGCCACCTCCGCCGCATTGGGGCAGGACAGCCTGGCCATCGGCGGCTCGGCACGGGCCGAAGCGCAGCAGGCCAGCGCCATCGGCTATGCCGCCAGCGCCACCGGCATCGGCGCGATCGCCCACGGCGGCTGGAGCTCGGCCGCGGGGTTCTTCGGCATCGCGATGGGGTACGGCGCCTCGGCCGCGGCCAATGGCAGCATCGCCATCGGCGACGCCGCCTCGGCGGCCGGCCAGCAAAGCGTGGTGATCGGCGCCAGCAACGGCGGCATCCCGGCGCAAGCCAACGGCCTGGGCGGGGTCACCGTCGGCGCCGGCGCCTGGGCGCTGTCCGACTACGGCACCGCGCTGGGCTTCGACAGCCATGCCGACGCGCTGTACAGCATCGCGCTGGGCGCGCAGGCGCTGGCCACCAGCAGCAATGCCGTCGCGGTCGGCGCCCAGTCGTTCGCCGACGGCGACGACGCCAGCGCCTTCGGCAGCATCGCCAGCGCCAACGGCGCCGGCGCCACCGCGCTCGGCAGCGGCGCCACCGCGCTGGCCGCCAACACCGTCGCACTGGGCTACAACAGCGCGGCGACCGCTGCCAACAGCGTGGCCATCGGCGCCGGTTCGGTCGCCGACCGCGACAACAGCGTCGCCTTCGGCAGCGAGGGCGCGGCGCGCCAGCTGACCCATGTCGCCGCCGGTACCGCCGACACCGACGCGGTCAACGTACTGCAGCTGCGCAGCATCGCCAGCATCCTGGGCGCCGGCAGCGTGGTGGGCAGCGACGGCAGCCTGGGCGGCGGCGTCTATCTGGTCCAGGGCACCGCCTACGCCAATGTGGGTTCGGCGGTGTCGGCGCTGGATGGCGCGTTGACGGCACTGGACACCCGCGTCGGCCATCTTGCCCAGGGCGGCAGCGGCAGCGGCGGCGTCGCGGTGGGCACTGGCGGTAGCGCGGGCAGCGCCAATGCCAGCGTCGGAGCGGGCACCAATGCGGTGGCCGCTGGCGCCGGCGCCACCGCCAACGGCGAGAACGGCACCGCGATGGGCGCCAATGCCCTGGCCTACGGTCCCAACGACACCGCGCTGGGCGGCAACGCGCGGGTCAACGCCGACGGCAGCACCGCGGTCGGCGCCAATGCCAGCATCAGCGCGAGCGCCACCAATGCCGTGGCGGTCGGCGAGAGCGCCGCGGTCACCGCCGCGTCCGGCACCGCACTTGGCCAGGGCGCCTCGGTCTCGGCCGACAACGCGGTGGCGCTGGGCCGCAACTCCAGCGCGACCCGCGCCAACACCGTCTCGGTGGGCAGCGCCGGCAACGCGCGCCAGGTGACCAACGTGGCCGCCGGCACTGCCGCCACCGATGCGGTGAACGTCAGCCAGATGCAGGCCGGCGACAGCGCCACGCTGAGCAGCGCCAACGCCTACACCGACAGCCGCCTGTCGGGCTGGGACGACAACCTGACCACGCTGCGCAGCGACACCGATCGCCGCTTCCACGACGTGGACCGGCGCATCGACCGCATGGGCGCGATGAGTGCCGCCTATGCCGGCATGGCGGTCAACACCTCGGGGCTGGCCGGCGCCAACCGCGTGGGTGTCGGTGTCGGCTCGCAAGGCGGCGAGAGCGCGCTGGCGGTGGGCTACCAGCGCGCGATCGGCAACCGCGCCAGCGTCTCGCTCGGCGGCGCGTTCTCCGGCAACGACAAGAGCGTTTCCGCCGGCGCCGGCTTCAGCTGGTGACGCCGCGGCGGCGCGCCGGCCGCACCCCCACGCAGCGTTTTCCGCCGGCCTGCCGCACTGCGCGGCCGGCGCTCCTCATCACCCTCCTCGCAGAGAGACACACATGACCACCGTCCCGTCGCTTCCCCGCAGCCTGCTGGCCCTGTCGCTGAGCCTGGCGCTCGCCTCCACCGCCCACGCGCAGACCGCGCCGCGCTTCTCCGTGCTCGACGCCGGCGTGCCTGGCCAGTCCAAGGTCTACGACGGCCTGATCGTGACCTACCGCGATGGCAGCAGCGAGCGCCGCGATACCGCCGCGGCCGCCGCCCGGCTCGACAGGATCATGGCCGCTCCCGGCACTGCGAATGCGTGGTCGCGCAGCTACCGGCAAAGCGCGCCCGCGCTGCGCCGGGTGCGCCGGCTCGGCACCGGTGCCGACCTGGTGCGGCCCAGCCGCGCCTTGAGCCAGACCCAGTTGGAAACGCTGATGGCCAGCCTCGCCGCGGATCCGTCGGTGGCGCACGTCGAGCCCAACCTCATGCTCAAGCCGGTACGCAGCGCCACCCAGGCCAGCGCCAGCGCGGTCGCCGCGCCCAACGATCCCGGCTTCGAGGTGCAATGGCACCTGCGCACGCCCGACGGCCACCTGGAAACGCTGGCCCCCGACACGACCGGCTACGCCAACCGCGGCGGTATCGACCTGCTGCCCGCCTGGCAGTACGGCGACGGCAACGGCGTGGTGGTGGCGGTGATCGACACCGGCATCACCGCGCATCCGGACCTGGACACCTCGCTGGCCAATGCCGGCTACGACTTCATCAGCAACGGCTTCGTCTCCGGCCGCGCCAGCGACGGGCGCGTGGCCGGTGGCTGGGACACCGGCGACTGGACCAGCGAGGACAGGTTCCTGGTCGCCAACGGCGGCTGCGCGCAGGAGTGGGAGCAGACCGACAGTTCCTGGCACGGCACCCACGTGTCCGGCACCATCGCCATGCTGACCAATAACGGCCTGGGCATGGCCGGCATCGCGCCGAAGGCCAAGATCCTGCCGATCCGCGCGCTCGGCCATTGCGGCGGCAGCACCGCCGACATCGCCGACGCCATCGTCTGGGCCTCCGGCGGCCACGTCGACGGCGTGCCGGACAACCAGAATCCGGCCGAGGTCATCAACATGAGCCTGGGCGGCAGCGGCGCGTGTTCGCAGGACACCGTGACCGCCCAGGCCATCGCCGCCGCGATCGCGCGCGGCAGCGTGGTGGTGGTGGCGGCCGGCAACGACAGCGCAGACGCGGCGGCGTCCACCCCGGCCAGTTGCCCTGGCGTGATCAACGTGGCGGCCACCGGCATCACCGGCGGCCGCGCCTTCTATTCCAACTACGGCAACACCATCACGCTGTCGGCGCCGGGCGGCGGCGTCTACCCGAACGACGCCTCGAGCGGCACCACGGTGCGCACGGGCCTGGTCTGGTCCACCCTCAACGACGGCGCGCACGGCCCGGGACAACCGGTCTATGCGGGCTACAGCGGCACCTCGATGGCGTCCCCGCACGTGGCCGGCGTGGCCGCGCTGGCGATCAGTGCGGCACTGAACGCCAATCGCCCGATCCCCACCCCGGCGCAGATGCGCGACATCCTGACCCAGACCTCCAACGTGTTTCCGGTCAAGCCGACGCTGCGCATCGGCGCCGGCATCCTCAACGCCAACAAGGCCGTGGCGCGCGCCGCCGGCGTCAGCGGCGGCGGCGAGGAAGCCACTGCGGTGGTCATCGGCCGTGGCACGCTGAGCAAACTGGCGGCCAGCGCCGGGCAGGGACCGCTGTACCGCGTGGACGTGCCGGTCAACGCGCGCAACCTGCAGATCCGCACGCTGGGTGGCAGCGGCCAGCTCAAGCTCTACGTGCGCGCCATCCGCGCGCCCAGCGCCGATGGCAGCGACGCCGACTACAGTTCGGTGCGCAGCGGCACCACGCAGAACGTGCAACTGGCGCTGCCGGCCACGGACAGCTATTTCATCCGCCTGCTCGGCGGCAGCGGCGGCTACGCCAACGTGAGCCTGTCGGTGACCTACTCGGTGCAATGACGCGGCGCGCGGGCGGCGCCGCGGTGCCGCCCGCGCTCACAGCGCGTTGCTGACCTCGATCAGGTTGCCGTCCGGATCGCGGAAGTACAGCGACAGGATCGGGCCGGTGGCGCCGGTGCGCTGCACCGGGCCCTCTTCGATGGCGACCGCCGCCGCCTCCAGCTCGTCGCGCACCTGCGCCAGCGGCGTTGCGGTGAGGAAACACAGGTCGCCGGAACCGGGCGTGGGCGTACGCGCCTTCGGCTCGAATTCGCGGCCGGCGGCATGCAGGTTGATCTTCTGCCGGCCGAACGCCAGCGCGGTGCGGCCTTCGCCGAAGCGCTGCACCTGCATGCCGAGCACGCGCGTGTAGAACGCGCAGCTGGCGTCGATGTCGGCGACGGTGAGGACCAGGTGGTCGAGGCGGTCGATCTGCATGCGGTGTCTCCGGCAGCGCAAAGGGCGGCGCTCGCGCACCGCGCAGGAATGGGCGTGCGGCTATTCGCCGCGCGGCGGATGCGGGCCGAAGCGGCCGTAGGGCCGGCTGTCGTCGGCGCCGCGGCGCAGCACCTGCGCGGCGACCAGGCCGATGCCCAGCAACAGCAGGCAGCAACCGGCCAGCGCATTCCAGCCGCCGTGCTGCCAGGCGGCGCCGCTGAGCGAACCGATCAGGCTGGCGCCGCTGTAATAGGCGAGCAGGTACAGCGACGCGGCATGGCCCTTGTTGCGCCCGCCGAGGCGGCCGACCCAGGCGCTGGCCGCCGAGTGCGCGATGAAGAAGCCGATGGTCAGCAGCACGATGCCGGCGATGACCACCGCCAGCACGTGCGCGATGGTCAGCGCCACGCCGAGCGCCGCGGTGGCGATTCCCGCCAGCACCACCGGGCCGCGGCCGAAGCGATCCGAGGCCGCGCCGGCCACCGACGAAGACACGATGCCGAACACGTAGGCGCTGAAGATCAGTCCCAACTGGCTCTGGCTGAGCCCGAATTCCGGCCCGCCCAGGCGGAAGCCGGCGTAGTTGTAGACGCTGACGAACACGCCCATCGCCAGGAACGGGATCGCGAACAGCCACGGCAGGTAGCGGTCGCGCAGATGCCCGCCCCAGGCCTGCAGGTGGAAGCGCAGGTTGATGCCGCGGCGGCGCACGAAATGCCGCGACGGCGGCAATAGCAGCACGAAGCCGACCGCGGCCAGCAGGTCGATGCCGGAGAACACCGCCAGCGCGGTGCGCCAGTCGAAATGGTCGGTGAGCACGCTCATGCCGATGCGCCCGACCATGCCGCCGAACGCGTTGCCGGCCACGTACAGGCCGGTGGCCGCGCCGAGCCTGGTCGCCGGCAACTCTTCGGCCAGGTATACCATCGCCACCGCCGGCACCCCGCCCAGGGCGACGCCGGACAGCGCGCGCACCACCACCAGCGCGCCCCAGTGCGGCAGGCAGGCGGCGAGCAGGTTGAGCAAGGCCGCCAGCGCGATCGACACGAACATCAGCCCGCGCCGGCCGAGGTTCTCCGACACCGCGCCGGCGCAGAAGATCGCGATCGCCAGGCCGCCGGTGGCCAGCGACAGCGGCAACGAACTGGTCGCCGCGTCGACCCCAAACTCGCGCGCGAACGCCGGCAGCAACGGCTGCACGCTGTACAGCAGCGAGAAGGTGGCGAAGCCGGCCAGGAACAGCGCCAGGCGGATGCGCAACAGCGGCGCATCGTCCACGGCCTGCAGCGGCGGGCATTGGCTGGAAGTGGTCACGGTGCCGGACAGCGAAAAGGGCGGCCAGTATTTGCCTGCACCGATCCGGTGTCCAATATATGATCCAGGCATTCTCCATATCTTCTGGATATGACATGGAACTGCGCCATCTGCGCTATTTCCTGGCCGTGGCCGAGGCCGGCCATTTCACCCGCGCCGCGGCGCAGCTGGGCATCCAGCAGCCGCCGCTGAGCCAGCAGATCCGTGCGCTGGAACAGGAACTGGGTACCCCGCTGTTCCTGCGCACCCCGCGCGGCGCCGAGCTCACCGAGGCCGGCCGCGCGTTCCGGGTCGAGGCCCGGCGCGTGCTCGCCGACCTGGAGCGCGCCGGCGACGCCGCCCGCCGCGCCGCACGCGGCGAGAGCGGCGTGCTGCGGCTGGGCTTCACCGCCTCGGCCGCATTCAACCCGATCGTGCCGACGCTGGTGCGCAACTTCCGCCGCGGCTGGCCGGCGGTGGCGCTGGCGCTGGAGGAAACCAACACCGCCGGCCTGCTCGCCGCGCTGGTGCAGGGCCGCCTGGATGCGGCCTTCATCCGCTATGGCGTGGTCACCCCGCCGGAGCTGCAGCTGCTGAAATTTCCCGACGAGCCGATGAAGATCGCGGTGCCGGCCGCGCACCCCCTGGCCAGGCGTCGGCGCGCGCCGCTGTCGGCGCTGGCCGGCGAGCCGTTCATCCTGTTCCCGCGCAGCTTCGGCACCAGCCTGTACGACGAGATCCTGGAGGCCTGCCGCCAATCCGGCTTCGAGCTGCAGATCAAGCAGGAAGCGCCGCAGATGTCGTCGATCGTGAACCTGGTCGCCGCCGAGCTCGGCGTGTCGGTGGTGCCGGCCTCGACCACCCAGGTGCAACTGCCGGGCGTGCGCTACCTGGACATCGAGGGCCGGGTACCGATGGCACGGCTGGCGCTGGCGGCGCTGCCGGCCACCGCGCAGGCGCTGCCGGTGGTGCGCCACCTGTGGCAGCTGGCGCAGGGGCATGCGGCGGGCAAGCGTGGGTAGCTGCGGATCGGCGCGCGCCACGCCACCTCATGTGGGAGCGCGCGGACAGGCTCACCGCGACACCACTTCCCATCCCGCCGCATCGCGCAGCACCTGCCCGCCGTGCACGCCTTCGACGACCACCCGCACGCCCTGCGCGAACGGCAGCTGGCGTTGTTCGGGAAACCAGCGCCGCTGCGCATCGACCACGATCAACAGGCCTTCGTGGTCGCCCAGCGGCGCGAACACGTCGGACACCGGCATGAACGGCCGCAGCCCCATCCGCTCCTGCGCCGCGGCGGCGACCGCGGACACCTGCGCGCTGGGCAATCCGACCTCGCTGACGCACAGCAATTCGGCTGCGGAGAACGCGCCGGCGGCGACGGCGTGCACCGGCAACGGCCTGCGTGCGATCAGTTCGAGCACCGCGCCGTCGGGCCCGGCGAAGTACGCCGACTGCGACTGCCAGGCGGCACCAAGCGTGAAGCGCGATTCGCCCAGCGGATCGCGCAGCAGCGGCACGCGCCGAGACAGCCAGGCGCGGGCGGCAGCAAAGCGCGGATGCGGGAGATTGAAGGCCAGATGCACGCTGCCGACATCGGCGGCGGCCAGCAGGTCGATCCGGCTCCAGCCGATCCGCACCTGCGTGCCCGTGACCGGCAATTGCAGCACGTCGCGATAGAAGGCGACGCTGGCCGCAGGATCGCGGCAGGGCAGGTCGAGATGGGTGATGCGCATGGTGGCTCCTCGTGTGGGAGTCCCTAGTGAACGACCTCAAGCGTGGTTGAGGTCAAGCGCGACGGCGGTGTCTGCGCAGGACATCCTGTAGGAACGGCTTCAGCCACGACCGGCGTTACCGGGAAAGCCTGTCGCGGCTGAAGCCGCTCCTGCAGGAGAGCAATGCGCCGGCCGGCACGCAGGCGAACGCACTCAACCCAGATGCGTGCGCACCGCTTCGTCGATCTTCGCCGGCGGCACGAAGCCAGGCACCCGCGCCACTTCCTCGCCCTGTCGGAACAGCATCAGGGTCGGCGTCTGGCGCAGGCCCTGGGCGCGGAAGAAGTCCTCGCCCACGTCTTCCATCTTCACCTTGAGCAAGGTCACGCCCTGCGCGCTGTCGCTCTCGGCGAAGCGTTCCAGCGATTTGTCGAGCATGCGGCAGCCGGGGCAGTTGTCCTTGTTGAAATCGGCCAGCACGCGCGGATGCGCGGCGATGGCGTCGGCGAACTGTTCGGCGGTGGCGACGGTGATGGTGGTGAACATGGAGCGGGACCTTGTCTGATGTCGGAGGAAGCCCGGCGCGGGATGGCGCGACGCCGGCGATGCCAGGAAAAACGAGTGGACGAATGCAGCGTCAGCCGCTGCCGTGCAGCGGCAACGCCATCGAAGCGAACCCCGCCGCGCTGGCGGATGCGGGCCCGGCAGCGGCGACCTCGGCCACCGGCGCGGCGCCTGCCGGCAGCGCCCGCGCGGCGCGCAACGCCAGCACCTGCGCGCACCAGGCGTCGATCGCCGCAGTATCGCGGTCGCCGTGCGGCATCTGCTCGATCTCCAGCAGCGGATAGGCGCTGTCGAAGAAGCGCGCGATGCGCTTGACCGCGCCGCAGTAGTACTCCAGCCCCCACTGCGTCTCGCCGGTGCCGAACGCGGCCACCTCGATCGCCTTGCCGGTCGCCTCGACCAATTCGGCGATGTAGCGCTTCATCTCCGCCGGGGTGCGCCCGGCGTTGTCGCTCCAGCTGCCGAGCAGGTGCAGGTCGAAGCCGGCCGCATGCGCGGCGTCGCCGAGCACGCCGTGCAGGGTCTGCAGGTCGGTATGGATCCAGGTCACCTGGTGCCCGGCGGCCTCGCACTGCGCATGCACGCGGCGGGCGACGTCGCGGGTGTTGCCGCTGAGCGAAGCGTAGGCGAGCAGGAGGCGCATGAGGCAGGGATTCGGAATTGGGGATTGGGGATTGGAAAAGCGGGTTCGCCGTTGCCGTTACGAATCCCTAATCCCGAATCCCCAATCCCGGCTCCTCACAGATCATCGAAGCCGTTGTCCGAGTTGGTCTTCTTGTAGCTGGCGTTGCGCATCTCGAAGAAGTCGGTCTTGGTCTCGGTGAAGTTGTCCGCGTAGGCCTTGATCCACGGCATCACGTTGTCGCTGGCGTCGGTGTACAGCTTCTCGATGCCGAGCATGCCGGACATCTTGTTGGCGCGGTACTTCACGTACTGGATCATCTCGTCCACGTCGATGCCCTCGATGCCGTCGAGCACTTCCGAGGACCACTCGGTCTCCAGCCGGATCGCATGCTCGAACGCCTGGTGCACGTAGTCGGTCAGCTCGTTGGTCTGCAGCTCGGCGTTCTCGCCGATGATGGCGCGGATCAGCTCGCTGATGAACTTGGTGTGGGCCAGTTCGTCGCGGTTGATGAAGCTGATGATCTTGCCGGTGCCGGTCATGCGGTTCTGCCGCACCAGGTTGTAGAAGTAGGCGAAGCCGGAATAGAAGTTGATGCCTTCCAGGATCGAGGACTGGATCAGCGAACGCAGCAACGTCTCGGCGGTCTTCTCGCGCATGAAGTCGTCGTAGGCCTGCATGATCGGCTGGTTGCGCGCGATGATGGTCGGGTGCGTGCGCGCGATCTCGAACACGCGGTTCTGGTCGGCCAGTCCGGCGATCGAGGCCAGCACGTACGAGTAGCTCTCGTTGTGGATCACTTCCTGCTGGCCGATGATCGCCGCGTTGGCGTGCGCGGCCGGGTCGGTGATGTATTCGGCGACGTTGTAGATGAAGCGCGTCTGCGGCGAATCCAGCGTGGCCAGCAGGCCGATGATCGAGTCGTAGGCGTTCTTCTCGCGCGCCGACAGCTCGCCGTACTGCTTGGCGTCGCCCTTCATGTCCACCTCGTCGGGGATCCAGAAGTTGGTCGACAGTTCCTTGTAGGCCCGATAGAACGACGGGTACGGGATGTCGTTCCAGTTGAGGATGCCGCTGGTGGTGCCGTTGATGATCCCGGTGGAACGGTTGGGATGCATCGGTTCGAGGATCTTGATGCGGTCGAGCGCGATGGCCATGGTCGGATTCGGTAGTCGGTTGAACGGCGCCGGCGGGCGGCGCGGCGATGCGGGACGGCGCGGCGGGCGCATGGCGTTCCCTGCGGAGGCCATGCGCGCGCGGGTGCCGCTACGGGGTGGCGATCAGCTCGAGCACCACTCGCATTCGCTGATGTCGATGTCGTTGGAGCGCACGTAGTAGGTGGTCTTCAGGCCTTCCCTCCACGCGGTCATGTGCAGGTCGAGCAGGGTGCTGGCACGGATGGTGCTGGGCACGTAGAAGTTGAAGCTGATCGACTGGTCGACGTGGCGCTGGCGGCGCGCGTTCTGGCGCACGCTGGCGAACTGGTCGACCCGGTAGGCGCCCTTCTCGTAGTACGGGTAGGTGTCCACGGTCAGGCCCGGCGCCACCACCGGCCGGCGGAAGTCCTTCTTCTCTTCGTAGTAGAACGCGCTGTAGATCGGGTCGATCGAGGCGGTGGAGCCGGCGATCTGCGCGGTGCTCATGTTCGGCGCCACCGCGATCATCCACGCGTTGCGCACGCCGTTGATGCTGACCTGCGCGGCCAGTTCCTGCCATTCGGCGCTGTCGTAGCCGCGCTTGCTGAAGTACTCGCCGTTCTGCCAGTCGCTGCCCTTGAACACCTTGTACGCGCCCTTCTCCTTGGCCAGCGCCAGGCTCGCCTGGATGGTCAGGTAGTTGATGCGCTCGTACAGCTCGTCGCAGTAGTCCTCGGCCTGTTTGGAATTCCACTCGATGCCCTTCTGCGCCAGCAGGTGGTGCCAGCCGAAGGTGCCCAGGCCGATCGCGCGGTACTTCTGGTTGGTGATGGTGGCCTGCGGCACCGGCAGATCGTTGAGGTCGATGACGTTGTCGAGCATGCGCACCTGCACCCGGATCAACCGCTCCAGCACGTCCGGCGACAGCAGGTCCGGCTGCGCGGTGACCGCACGGCCCAGGTTCACCGAGGACAGGTTGCACACGACGAAGTCGCCGGCCTGCTTGGTGGTCACGATCTGGTCGCCGCTGATCATCTCCTGGATGACCCGGGTCGGGCTCATGTTCTGCAGGATCTCGGTGCACAGGTTGCTGGAATAGACCATGCCCTGGTGCTTGTTCGGGTTCATGCGATTGACTTCGTCGCGATAGAACATGAACGGGTTGCCGGTCTCCAGCTGGCTGACCATGATCCGCTTGAGCATGTCGATGGCCTTGACCACCTTGCGACCGATGCGCTCGTCGGCCACCACTTCCTCGTAGCGGGCGCGGAAGCTGCCTTCGCCGCGCTTCTCGTCGAAGAAGTCCTGCAGGTACCAGCCCTTGACCTCCTTCACCTCGTGCGGGTCGAACAGGTACCACTCGCCGCGGCGCTCCACCGCTTCCATGAAGATGTCCGGCACGCACACCGCGGTGAACACGTCGTGCGCGCGCAGGCGCTGGTCGCCGTTGTTCAGGCGCAGGTCCAGGAACGCCTCGATGTCGCGGTGCCAGATGTCCAGGTACACGGCGATGGCGCCCTTGCGCTGGCCGAGCTGGTCCACCGACACCGCGGTGTTGTTGAGCTGCTTGATCCACGGCACCACGCCGCCGCTGGAGTTCTTGACCCCGCGGATCGCCGAGCCGGACGAACGCACGTAGCCCAGGTAGGCGCCGACGCCGCCGCCGTGCTTGGACACGCGCGCCACGTCGGTGTTGGAGTCGTAGATGCCCTGCAGGCTGTCGTCGACGGTGTCGATGAAGCAGCTCGACAGCTGCCCGCCGATCTTGCCGGCGTTGGCCAGGGTCGGCGTGGCCACGGTCATGTACAGGTTGGACAGCGCCCAGTAGGCCTCGCCGACCAGCTGCATGCGCCGCTCACGGGGCTTTTCGTCCTGCATCAGGTACAGCGCGATGGTCAGCCAGCGCTCCTGCGGCAGCTCGTAGACCTTGCGCGAGTTGTCGGTGGCCAGGTAGCGCGTGGCCAGCAGGTACAGGCCGTTGTAGGCGAACAGCTTGTCGCGCTCCGGGTCGATCATCCGGCCGGCTTCGGCCAGCTCGTCCTTGGAGTAGTTCTTGAGGATGTCGATCGAGTACACGCCGCGGTCGGCCAGGCTTTCCTGCAGGCCGACGTAGGAGCCGTACTTCTCGCCGGCATCGTAGAAGCGGTTCTTGCTGGCGCGCTTGTACAGGCGGTGCAGGTACAGGCGCGCGGCGAAGTACTCCCACTCCGGCGTGGCGATGTCCACGCGCGACTCGGCCTCGCGGATCAGGTAGTCGACCATGTCGTCGGCCGACAGGCTTTCCTTCTTCTCGACGAAGGCGAACGCCTTGCGCTCGTAGTCGGCCACGTCCAGCTGCGGGAACTCGGCATGGATCCGGTCCAGGGTGCGCTGCAGGCGCGAGCGGTCGAAGGCCATGCGGCGGTTGCCGCCGTCCTTGACGATCCAGGTCACGGCGCGCTGGTCGTTGCTCGGCTCGCTGGCGGCCGCATCGGGCTGCGCCGCGGCGGCGGCGGCAGGCGTGGGATCGACGTCGGCGGTGTCGAGGGGGGCTGCGGCCGGCAGGCTGTGGGTCTGGCTCATGAAGGTCTCCAAGCGTGGTGCACCCGGCTGCCCGACCCTCGCAGGCAGCGGTCCGACCGGATCAGCAGGATGGGGACGCGGCGTCGCAGAGACCGCGACGGCGCAGGCGCGAGCCTGCGGGCGGTCACCGCTTCACCGACCATCTCCCCCCGGAGATGCAACGGTCGGCGCCGCGCTGTGTGCATCGCGCGGCTGTCGGCAGGTCTTCGGGCTTATGGGCGACGGCCGAGGCCGGTGTCCTAGCCCGTCGCTTCCCAAGGCAGGGCGCCTCAGTGCGGGTGACGGGTTCGTTCCCAATTACCGCTGCGGGGCAGCGCCGGCCTGAGCGCTCGCGCGCCGCACCGGCTTCCCTTTTGATCCCGCGGCCTGGTGGCCGCCGGAACCGACCACCACAAGATAGTGGGGTACCCCGGCGTCGTCAACGCTAAATGTAGTCCAAAAAGCGAAAACCCAAGCGGGGCAAGAGTTTGCCGTGGCGACGCGGCAAAACCCCGCGGCGGGGCGCCGGATCGGGCCTGGAACCGGCCGCCGCGCCCATGCCGCAAGGGCCTCGGCGCGGCCGTCGGCGGCCGTCGGTGCGCAGCGGCCGGCGCTAACTGCGCGGGGGATCGGCCGCAACGTCGGACCCTGCCGCGCCGGGCGGACCGAACAGCACCCGCAGGCGCTGCCGCCAGCCGCGGGCGCGGCGCAGGTCGCGCAGCAGCGGCGGCCAGGCATGGAACGCGATGGTCACCGGGTTGTGGCTGCGCAGCGGGGTCGTCAGCCCGTAGCGGGGCGGCACCCCGGGCAGTTCGGCGCGGAAGCTGCCGAACAGCCGGTCGAACAGGATCAGCACCCCGCCGTAGTTGCAGTCCAGGTAGTCGGGATTGCTGGCGTGGTGCACACGGTGGTGCGCCGGGGTGTTGAACACGAACTCGAGCGGCCGCGGCAGGCGCCCGATCAGTTCGGTATGCAGCCAGAACTGGTAGAACAGGTTCGCCGCCAGCGCGCCGAGCACGGACGGTACCGGAAAGCCCAGCCACGCCAGCGGCGCGAAGCACGCCGCCGCGCCGGTGAGCTTGCCGGTCCAGCCCAGCCGGTAGGCGTTGGCCAGCGTGTACTGCTGCGGCGAGTGATGCACCGCATGAGTGAGCCAGAACCAGCGCACCCGGTGATCGGCGCGGTGCATCCAGTAGTAGCAAAGCTCCTGGCCCAGGAACAGCGCCAGCCAGTGCCAGGGCCGGTCCATCGCGACCGTCGCCACCCGCAGCGGCCAGACCGCGTACAACAGCGCGCCGACCACCCCGCCCTGCAGCAGCAGGCCCAGCACGATGCGGCCGAGCGCATCGCCGAGCGAGGCCCAGTAGGCCTTCCAGTCGTAGCGGCGGCCGCGCCTGCGCCAGGCCCAGGCTTCCAGCGCGGCGACCGCCGCCAGCAATGGCAACACCAGCAGTGGCAACCAGATGCGCATCGGCGCCGGCTCAGCGCTCGCGCTGCTTGGCCTGCTGCATGGCCTGCATGGCCGCGCGCAGTTCGTCCGGCGACAGCTGGCCGTCGTGGTTGCCGTCGAGCGCATCGAAGCGCTTGGCGATCCGTGGCAGCGACGCATCGGCCTCGCTGCGGCTGATCAGGCCGTCGCCGTTGGCGTCGGCCGCCTTCAGCCGCTGCTGCAACTGTTGTTTCTGTGCGGCGGTCGGCGCGGTTGGCGTGGTCTGGGCGGCGGCGGTACCGACCAGCAGCAGGCTGCACAGCGCTCCACAGGCGATGACAATCTTCATGGCGATCCTCGGGAAACGGAAATAAAGGGGAACCAAGGCGCTGCGGCGCACGCGGCGCCGCAGCGCGGTGGCGGTGGTCACCGTGGGCATGCGCTCACTGCGCCCGCGGCGCGCGGTCACGGACGGCAGGCCACGACCTCGCCGGCGGCATTGGTGCAGGTACCGGTGTGGCTGACGCTGCCGCCGGCGGCCGTGGTCGAGCCCTGGTAGGTGGCGCCGTTGGCGGCGGTGGCGCTGGTCTGGCGGCTGCCGGTGACGCTGCCGTCGGCGCTCTTGGCGACGCTGCCGCTGCTGCTGGCGCTGCCGCCGTTGGCGCCGCTGACGCTGGCGCTGCCCTGGCGGCCGGCGCTGCCGTCGGCGTTGCGGTAGAAGGCGCCCTGGCGCGTGGCCGCGCCGCCGTTGACGCCGCTGGCGGTGCCACCGCTAGTGCCCGACGCGTTGCCTTGACCATCGGCCTGCCACTGGCGCGCCCGCGCCCGGCTGCCGTTGGCGCCGCTGGCGCTGGCATTCACCGCGGCACTGCGGGCACCGTCCAAATGGCTGGCGGTGCGGGTGCGGGTGCGTTCGCGCGCCTGCGCGTCGGTCGCCGCCAGGGCGGTCAGGCCGCCCACGGCCAGGGTGAGCAGCAAGATCGAACTGTGCATCGAGGTTTTCATCGTGTCCTCTCCGGATAGGCAGCGGGTGGCTGCGGTGGAGCCACGGTAGGCCGCCTGCGGGCGCAAGGTGTTGCGGTGTGACCAGCGGATGTTTCTGCGGGCGGCGGCGGAAACATCCGCTTACAAAGTCCGCACGGCGGGCGTTGCCGGGCGACCGTGGCGCAGCCGATAGTGGCGCCCATGAACGACGCCCCTGCCCGCCTGCTCCTGGTCGACGACGACGAACGCCTGCGCGAGCTGCTGCGCCGCTATCTGGAAAGCCAGGACTTTTCGGTGAAGGCGGTGGCCGACGGCGCCCAGCTGCAGCAGGCGCTGGCGCGCGGCCATTACGACCTGGTGGTGCTGGACCTGATGCTGCCCGGCGAGAGCGGCCTGGAGATCTGTCGGCGCCTGCGCGGCCAGGGCGACACCACGCCGATCGTGATGCTCACCGCCAAGGGCGACGAGGTCGACCGCATCGTCGGCCTGGAGATCGGCGCCGACGACTACCTGCCCAAGCCGGTGAACCCGCGCGAGCTGCTGGCGCGGATCCGCGCGGTGCTGCGCCGCACGCGGCCGGCCGGCGCCGGCGCGCCGCAGCCGGACGGCGGCGAGATCGGCTTCGGCCGTTTCCGCCTGCACCTGGGCCGGCGCGAACTGAGTTGCGACGGGCAGCCGCTGAAGCTGACCACCGCCGAGTTCGCGGTGCTGTCGGTGCTGCTGCGGCATCCGCAGCAGCCGCTCAGCCGCGACCGCCTGATGAGCCTGGCGCATGGCCGCGAGCACGACGCCTTCGCGCGCAGCATCGACGTCACCGTGGCGCGGCTGCGCAAGCTGCTCGAGGACGACGCGCGCACGCCGCGGCTGATCCAGACCGTGTGGGGCATCGGCTACGTCTACGTGCCGCCGCAGGCCGCGCCATGAGCCGCAACCGCCGCATCAGCGACGGCTGGCCGCGCAGCCTGTTCGGGCAGCTGGCCCTGGTGATCGCGCTGGTGCTGGCCGGTGCCGGCCTGCTGGCGCTGCTGCTCGGCCGCGAACTGGCGCTGCGCCCGGCCGCGCAGCAGCTGCTGCGGGCGATGGACGGCTTCGCCAACGTCGCCGAGGCGCTGCAGCGCTCGCCGTCTTCGGCGGCGCTGGAGCCGGCGCTGCGCGAGGCCGGGCTGCAGGTCCGGCATGCGCCGCCGCCGGCGGTGGACGCGCGCAGCGGGCCGCTGGCCGACGAACTGCAACGGCGCGCGGCGGACCAGCTCGGCCCGGGGCGCGAGCTGCGCCGCGGCGACGGCGACGGCGCGGTGTGGCTCAAGCTCGCCACCCCCGATCCGCTGTGGGTGTCGTTCGCCGGCGAGCGCCGCGGCCACGGCATGCGCCGCTTCTCGGTGGCGTTGCTGGCCGCCTGCGCGCTGCTGGTGTGGCTGGCGGCGGCCTATTTCGCGCGGCGCCTGGTGCTGCCGCTGCGGCAACTGGCCCAGGCGGCGCCGCACCTGGTGCGCGGCGACGGCGCCGTGCCGGTCGTCAGCGGCGGCCCGCGCGAAGTGAACGACCTGGCCCGGGCCCTGACCGACGCCAGCGCCGACGTGCGCACCGCCGCGGCCGAACGCACGCTGATGCTGGCCGGCATCTCGCACGACGTGCGCACGCCGCTGACCCGCCTGCAGTACGCGCTGGCGCTGCTGCCGCAGGTGGAGCCGGAACTGCGCGAGGGGATGGAACGCGACATCGGCGAGATCGACGCGATCCTGGCGCAGTTCATCGCCTATGCGCGCGACGGCCGCGACGAGGCCAGCGCGCCGCTGGACCTGGCCGAGCTGTGCCGGCACGCGCTGGGCGCGGCGCAGGCGCCCTGGGACGCCGACCTGCCGGCGCAGGCGCCGCTGTACGCCAAGCCGATGGCGCTGCAGCGCGCGCTCGGCAACCTGATCGGCAATGCCGAGCGCCACGGCGCCGCCCCGTTCCAGTTGCGCCTGGCGCGCGACGGCGACGGCTGGCGCATCGAGGTGCGCGACCACGGTCCCGGGCTGGAGCCGGCCCTGGCTGCGAGCGCGCGGCAGCCGTTCGTGCACGGCGGCCACGGCGGCAGCGGGCTGGGCCTGGCCATCGTCGAGCGCGTCGCCCGCCAGCACCACGGCGAACTGCGCCTGGAGGCGGCCGCGCCGCGCGGATTGCGCGCGACGTTGCGGGTGCGCGAGGCATGAGCGCGGGCGCCGCGGCGACGGCGCAGGCAGCCGCTGCACCCGGGGACCCGCGGCGTCGCGCTCGCGCCGGAAACGGATCGATCCCGCGTCACCCCACCCCTCCCTCCCACGCCCCCGCTCTCGAAGGACTCCGCCGATGAACTCGCTCGCCCGTACCTTGCTTGGCGTGTCGCTGCTGCTGACCGGGCTGCACGCCGCCACGCTGCATGCGCAGGATGGCCGCCTGCGCGAACGCCTGCGTGCGCGGCTGGTGCAGTCGGCGTCCGCGCCGCGCGCGCCGCTGCCCGACGGCACGCGCGTGCTGCGCGATGTCGCCTACGGCGCCGATCCGGCGCAGCGCTTCGATGTCTACCTGCCCGCCAATGCGCGCAACGCGCCGCTGATCGTGATGGTGCACGGCGGCGGCTGGGCCAACGGCGACAAGGACAATCCCGGGGTCGCCGCCAATAAGGTCGCGCACTGGCTGCCGCAGGGCTACGCGCTGGTCTCGGTGAACTACCGCCTGCTGCCGCAGGCCACGCCGCTGCAGCAGGCCGGCGATGTCGCGCTCGCCGTGGCCAGGGTGCAGGCGCTAGCCGCCGGCTGGGGTGCCGACGGCACGCGGATGGTGCTGATGGGGCACTCGGCCGGCGCGCACCTGGTGGCGCTGCTGGACCTGTCGCCGACGCTGCTGGCGCGGGCCGGCGCGCGCGCGCCGCTGGGCACGGTGGCGCTGGACAGCGCGGCGATGGACGTGGAGCAGGTGATGCAGGAGCGGCACCTGCCGCTGTACGACCGTGCCTTCGGCAGCCGGCGCAGCGACTGGATCGCCGCCTCGCCGTACCACCAGATGGGCGCCGCCGCGCCGCCGCTGCTGGCGGTGTGCTCCAGCCGCCGCGCCGATGCCTGCGCGCAGGCCCGGCACCTGGCCGACAAGGCGGCGACGCGGCGGATCCGCGTCGAGGTGTTGCCGCAGGACCGCAGCCACGCCGAGATCAACCACGACCTGGGCCTGCCCTCGGCCTATACCGACGCGGTGGACGCATTCCTGCGTTCGTTGCGCTGAGCGCCCGCCTGGCGGGCGGGGCGCACGCGGAATTCAGCCCGCCGGCCAGCGCTGCAACAGCAGCGGCAAGGCCACCGCCGCGCTGTCGCGCCAGTGCAGGTCGGCGCGTGCGGACAGCGCGCTGGGCTCGGGATTGATCTCGACCACGTAGGCGCCGCGCTCCTTGGCGCGCAGCGGCAGTCCGGCGGCCGGATGGACCAGGCCGGAGCTGCCGATCACCAGCACCAGGTCGGCGGCATCGGCGGCGCTCTCGGCGCGCGCCCAGTCCGCGGCCGGCAGCGCCTCGCCGAACCAGACCACGCCCGGGCGCACCGCGCCGCCGCAGGCCGCGCAGACCGGCGGCGCCAGGCGCTGGGTCGGCGCCTGCACGTCGATCGGCGGCAGCAGGCCGTGCCAGGCCTGGCCGCAATCGCTGCAACGCAACGCCGACAGGCGCCCGTGCACGTGCGCGGCGACCTCGCTGCCGGCGCGCTGGTGCAGGTCGTCCACGTTCTGGGTCGCCAGGGTGGTGCTCTTCAGCCCGGCCAGGCGCACCAGCGCGTGGTGCCCGGCATGCGGCTGCGCCTGCGCGACGATCGCCATGCGCCAGCGGTACCAGCCCCAGACCAGCGCCGGGTCCGCCCGCCACGCCTCCTCGGTGGCCAGCTGCTGCGGATCGAAGCGCGCCCACAGGCTGTCGTCCTGGCCCCGGAAGGTCGGCACGCCGCTTTCGGCGGACATGCCGGCGCCGGTGAGGACCAGCAGGCGGCGCGCGCCCTGGATGAAGGCGGCAACGGTATCGGCGTTGTAGGCGGAGCTGAGGCCGGCAGGGCTGAGCATGGCATGCGCAAAAGTGATGACCTTCGCACTATCGCATTGACCCAGTTCCACCTCATTCTGCAGCACAGCAATACCGCCGGTGCCGCGGGTAAGGCAAGGGACGGCCCGGCACGAAGGCGATGCGATCGAGGTCGCAATAGCAAGCAGCCCACGGTAGCCATAGTCATCGCGTGAGTATTGCTGCTGCTGTTGCTGCTGTTGCTGTTGCTGTTGCTGTTGTTGTTGCTGTTGCTGTTGTTGCTGCTTTTGACTTACCGGGTTCCCTTCCGCAGCGGCGGCCATGGCGGGGAAAAACCCGAAGGGCGGCGCACATGGATGTGCGCCGTTCGCGGCAGGGGCAGGATGCCCCTTCCGCGAATCCCCGTCATGGACGCGGACCCGGAGCGCGCAGCGCGGAGGGCGCGAGGCAGGGCGCGCTTTCTTTTGGTTACTTTTCTTTGCGCGAGCAAAGAAAAGTGACCCGCCCTAAGGCGGAAGCCTTTGCTTTGGTCTTGATTTTGTAGGAGCGGCTTCAGCCGCGACCGCGACATGCCCGGGAGGCCCCGGTCGCGGCTGAAGCCGCTCCTACAGTGATTCGGCCGCTGCCACTGCAGCAAGTACAAGAGCAAAGCTTTCGCCTTGCGGCGAGTCACTTTTCTTTGCTTGTGCAAAGAAAAGTAACCAAAAGAAAGCACACCCCGCAGCGCGCCCTCCGCGCTGCGCGCTCCGGGTCCGCAGACCCAACGGGCATTTTCCGCCGGCACATCCATGTGCCGGCGGAAAACGACGCGCATCCTGCGCGTCGCCCTTCGGGTATTCGCCCGTTGGGTCTGCCGCGCTGAGGGGACCCGGTAGATCAAAAACAAAGCAAAAGCGACAGCAATAGCAACGGCAGAGGCAGAAGCAACAGCAACAGAGCTATCGGCCACGATCGGTGGGGTGGCCGACGACCGCCGCACCCTTGCACATCAGGGCGGTCGTGCCCGCTCACATCCGGAACACACCAAACCGGATCGGTCGGCGGCGCGTTCAGCGCCGCCGACAACCCAATTCCCAGCGACAACGCATGTCTGCGCCGGATCAATTGTGATGTCATCGCAAAACCGTACGCTCGCGTAGTACGGATGGCCTCGTTGTTCGAATTGTTCGCGGATCGGCGTCTTGAAGACAGTCTCGTTCTCGGCCGACCAATTGTCGCCCTCGCTCTCGACGACGTCGCAACGCATGCGCCATGCTGGCTCGGCCACTGCCGTACTGCAGACAGCAAAAACCCCGCCGCGCAGGGTGCGCGACGGGGTTTTCAGGCAAACGGCATCGATCAGTCGAGGACGACCAGGTTCACGTCGATGTTGCCGCGGGTCGCGTTGGAGTACGGGCAGACCTGGTGCGCCTTGTCGACCAGCGCCTGCAGCTCCTCGCGCGGCATGCCCGGCACGGCGATGCGCAGTTCCACCGCGATGCCGAAGCCGCCGGGGATCTGGCCGATGCCGACGCTGCCTTCGATGCTGACCTCGCCCGGCAGCTTCTGCTTGTCCTGCGCCGCCACCGCCTTCATCGCGCCGATGAAGCAGGCCGAATAGCCGGCCGCGAACAGTTGCTCCGGATTGGTGCCGTCGCCGCCGGCGCCGCCCAGTTCGCGCGGGGTGGACAGCTTCACGTCCAGCGCCTTGTCGGAGGACACGGCGCGGCCTTCGCGGCCGCCGGTGGCGGTGGCATGGGCGGTGTAGAGGATCTTTTCGGGTGAGGCCATGGTGGTTGCTCCTGGTGAGGCGCGTCGCGCCAGTTGATTGACAGCTATTTAATAGCACACTACTTAATTAACGAAACGTCATGGAAGCGCGTCAGCTCCGTGGCAACGGCGTCAGCCGCCGCCCAGGTTGCCGCGCAGGGTCTCCAATTGTTGCTTGAGCTGGCGCAGGTCCTGCAGCGAGCACGCCGCCGCGCAGAACACCTGCTCGGGCACCGCGCCGGCCTTGCCGCGCAGCGCGCGGCCGGCCGCGGTCAGGCGCACCACGACCTGGCGTTCGTCGTCGGCCGAGCGTTCGCGGGTGACCAGGCCGCCGGCCTGCAGCCGCTTCAGCAGCGGTGTCAGCGTGGCCGAATCCAGGAACAGGCGCTCGCCGATCGCGCCGACCGTGCGTGCGTCCTGCTCCCACAGCACCAGCATCACCAGGTACTGCGGATAGGTCAGGTCCAGGTCCTTCAGCAGGCCACGGTAGAGCTTGTGCATGGCCAGGTTGGCCGAGTACAGCGCGAAGCACAGCTGCTGGTCCAGCTGCAGCGCGGCGTCGCGGCTGGGGATCTCGGCAGGGGTGCGCTTCTTCGGCATGGCTGCAATTTACATAGTGCGCTATTTAATTGCAAGCACCTCGTTCTGCATGGATCGCAATGTCTACCGCATCGCGACCGATCGCCGGTCCGGTCATCCGGGCTCGCCCCCACAGGCAAGCCCGACGGCGCATCGGGCCTACCTGTCCTTGTGAGGGCACTGCACATGCTTGCCGGTTTACCGCTTCGCTCGTCGGGACTGAAGTCGCTCCCACAGGAAGCATCGCGATGCTCCAGGCATTCCGGCCCTTGTGGGAGGGACTTCAGTCCCGACTGCACCGTGCCGGCGGTGCCGGCGTTTCGTTCGTCGCGGCTGAAGCCACTCCTGCAGAGGCCTGACGGCACATGGGCGTTCGCCCTTGCAGCGGAGGCTGCTACCGCGGTGGCGCCACCGCGCTCAGGCGCGGTGCGCGGTGGCCAGGTACTCGGCGCTCTGCATCTCGATCAGGCGCGAGGCGGTGCGTTCGAACGCGCCGGCCAGGCGCTCGCCGCTGTACAGCTGCGGCGGCGGGTCCTGCGCGGTGCACACCAGGTTGACCTGGCGGTCGTACAGCTCGTCGATCAGGTTGACGAAGCGCCGCGCCGCGTCCTCGTTCATGCGGTCGAAGTGCGGGATGCCGCCGAGCAGCACGGTGTTGAACTCGCGCGCGATCTCGATGTAGTCGGCCGGCCCGCGCGGACCTTCGCACAGCGCGGCGAAATCGAACCAGGCGATGCTCTTGCCACGGCCGCGCACCGGGATCTTGCGCGCCTCGATGACGATGTTGCCGCTGCGCGCGGGTTCGTTGCCGCTGAGTTCGCCCCAACGCCCGCCCAGCCATGCGTCGGACTGCGCATCCAGCGGCGCGCGGTACACCGGCGAGCGGGTCAGCGCGCGCATGCGGTAGTCCTCGGTGCCTTCGGCGTACAGCTCCACGCAGTACTTCTGCAGCAGCGCGATCGCCGGCAGGAAGCTCTCGCGCTGCAGGCCGTTGAGGTACAGGTTCTGCGGCGCGGTGTTGGAGGTGGTGACCAGGGTCACGCCCTCGGCGAACAGCCGCTCCAGCAGCCGCGCCAGCAGCATCGCATCGCCGATGTCGGTGACGAAGAACTCGTCCAGCACCAGCACGCGCAGCTGGGTGCGCCACTCCTGCGCGATCTTGGCCAGCGGGTCGCTCTGCCCGGCGTGCTCGCGCAGGCGCTCGTGCACGCCGCGCATGAAGCGGTGGAAATGGGTGCGGTACTTCTGCTCGATCGGCAGGCCGTCGTAGAACAAGTCGACCAGGAAGGTCTTGCCGCGGCCCACGCCACCCCAGAAGTACAGGCCGCGCACCGGCTCGGGCTTCTTCCAGAACGCGGCCAGGCGATCCAGCCAGCCGTCCTGGTCGCCGTCCACGATCGCCTCGTGGATGCGGTCCAGCTCGGCCAGCGCGGCGTGCTGCGCCGGATCGTCGCGCCAGTCGCCGCGCGCCACGCCGGCGGCGTAGCGTTGCGAGGGGGGGACGGCGGCGCTCATCGGCAAGGATCCGCGCTGCGGCATGCGCCATCCTGCCGCCGCACCGCACTCACGCCTGCTGCGCCGGCAACCATGCCTTGACCTCGTGCTGCAAGGCGCCGCGCAGGTCGATCAGCTTGCGGTGGAAGAAATGGCTGGTGTCGGGCATGCGCACCAGCTGCGGCTGCTGTTCCAGCGTCTCCAGCCAGTCGTACACGGCCTGCGGGTCGACGATCTCGTCGGCGTCGCCCTGGATCACCAGCCACTGCGGCGGCGGTTCCACGCCGGCGAAGTCCCAGCGCCCGGCCGGCGGCGCGATCGACACCAGCGCCTGCGGCTGCAGCGCGGCGCTGGCGCGCAGCGACACGTAGGCGCCGAAGCTGAAGCCGGCCAGCCACAGCGCGTCGTGCGGGCGCTGCGCGCGGACCCAGGCGGCCACCGCGGCCAGGTCCTGCTGTTCGCCGTCGCCATGGTCGAAGCTGCCGGCGGAGGCGCCGACGCTGCGGAAATTGAAGCGCACCACCTGCACGCCGAGCTCGCGCAGCGCGCGCGCGACCATCGTCACCACCTTGTTGTGCATGGTGCCGCCCTCGGTGGACAGCGGGTGGCAGACGATCGCGGTGACCGGCACGGCGGCCACGTCGGCATCGGGGAGATCGACCGCGGCCTCGATCGGGCCGGCGGGGCCGTCCAGCGTCAACGCGCCGGATTCGGTGGGGAAAGCGGGAGAGGTCATGCGCTCATAATACCGGGGCTGGGTGCAGGCCACATGCCGGCCATGCGCACGCAGCGTTCTCTTCCCCGAAGGATTCCCGCGCGTGGCGTTCGTTTTGCTGAGTGTGCTGTGCAGCGTGCTGGTCTCGATGCTGCTGAAGCTGGCGCCGCGCCGGCGCATCGACCTGGCCCAGGCGGTGACCTGGAACTACCTGGCGGCGGCGCTGCTGTGCGCGGCGCTGCTGCAACCGCCGCTGGCCACGCTGCGCGGCGCGCAGGCGCCGTGGACCGAACTACTCGGCCTGGCGGTGCTGCTGCCGACGCTGTTCCTGGTGCTGGGCCGCGCGGTGGCGCTGGCCGGCATCGTGCGCACCGACGCGGCGCAGCGGCTATCGCTGCTGCTGTCGCTGGCGGCGGCGTTCGCGCTGTTCGGCGAGCGCGCCAACGGCTACAAGCTGGCCGGGCTGGCGCTGGGCCTGCTGGCCATCGCCGGCATCGTGCACCGGCCGGGGCCGGCCCCGGCCGGCGCGGCGCGCGCGGCGCCATGGCTGCTGCTGGTGTGGGCCGGCTTCGCCCTGATCGACGTGCTGCTCAAGCGCATCGCCCAGGCCGGCACGCCGTTCGCCGCGTCGCTGCTGGTCGCCTTCGCGATCGCCTTCGTGCTGCTGCTCGGCGTGCAGCTGTGGCGGCATGTGCGCGGCAGCGCGCCGCTGGCCTGGCGCAATCTCGGTGCCGGCCTGCTGCTGGGCGCGTTCAACTTCGGCAACATCGCGTTCTACGTGCGCGCGCACCAGGCGCTGCCGGACAGCCCGGCGGTGGTGTTCGCGGCGATGAACCTGGGGGTGATCGTGCTGGGCGCGCTGCTCGGGGTGCTGGCGTTCGGCGAGAAGACCAGCGTCTGGAACCGCGCCGGGCTGGGGCTGGCGTTGCTGGCGATCGTGCTGATCGCGGTGGGTGCGCGCGGTTAGTGGGGCCGTGGGCGGCGTGGGGTTGTGTCGCGGCTTCAGCCGCGACGAGCGCAGCGCGGAGCCATCCGCCCTGGATCGGTGTCCGGGCGAAGGCTTCCCCCACGCCCGGCCCGAAACGTCGATGTCATCGCCAACGATTCAGCGCCGCCACAGCGGGAACGGATCGGCCAGCGCCTGCCAGGCCACCGGCCCGCGCCCCAGTTCCGCGTCGTCGAGCAGGCAGGCGTCCAGTTCGGCGCGCACCCGCGCCTCGTCCAGATCGACGCCGATCACCGCCAGTTCCTGGCGGCGGTCGCCCCACAACGGATGCCACAGCGCGCGCAGCGCCGCGTATTCGCGCGCGTCGCCGACGTCCTCGGCGCGCGGCGGCGGCGCGCTCCAGCACGCGCTGTGCTGGCGCTGCCAGCCCAGCTCGGTATACGGCAGCGGCCGCGGCGGCAACGGCAGCGGCGTGTCCAGCAGGCCCTGCTCGACGCGTTCGCGCGCGGCGTACCAGAAGCCAGCGGCCTGGGTCTGGGTGGCCGCGCCGGCGATCGACAGCTCGCCGACCCAGTCCATGCGGCTGGCCAGCCAGAAGAAGCCCTTGCTGCGCACCACGTCGCGCAGGCCGTTCTGCGCCAGCCGCGCGAAGCGCAACGGATGGAACGGGCGCCGCGCGCGGTAGACGAAGCTGCCGATGCCGAACTGCTCGGTTTCCGGCGCGTGCTCGCCGCGCAATGCCTGCATCCAGCCCGGCGCCAGTTGCGCGCGCACGAAGTCGAAACGGCCGGTGTCCAGCACCAGGTCCAGCGGCACGTCGCCGTGGCTGGCCTCGACGATGTGCGCGTCGCGGTTGAGTGCGCGCAGGACCGCGCGGGTGCGCGCCAGCGTGGCCGGGGTGGCCAGGTCGCACTTGCCGATCACGATCACGTCGGCGAACTCGATCTGCTCCACCAGCAGGTTGACCAGCCCGCGCTCGTCGTCGGCGCCGGCCTGCAGGCCGCGCTCGGCCAGCCGTTCGGCCGAGCCGAAATCGCGCAGGAAGCTCACTCCGTCGACCACGGTGAGCATGGTATCCAGCCGCGCCACGTCGGCCAGGCTGCGACCGTGCTCGTCGCGCACCGCGAACGTGGCGGCGACCGGCATCGGCTCGGAAATGCCGGTGGATTCGATCAGCAGGTAATCGTAGCGGCCGCTGTCGGCCAGGCGCTGCACCTCCTGGCGCAAGTCGTCGCGCAGCGTGCAGCAGATGCAGCCGTTGCTGAACTCGACCAGGGTCTCCTCGGTACGGCTGAGCGCGGCGCCGCCGTCGCGGATCAGCGCGGCGTCGATGTTGATCTCGCTCATGTCGTTGACGATCACCGCCACGCGGCGGCCGTCGCGGTTGCGCAGCACGCGGTTGAGCAAGGTGGTCTTGCCGGCGCCGAGGAAGCCGGACAGGACGGTGACGGGAAGGCGGCGGTCGAGCACGGCGGGCAGTGGCATGGCGGCTTGGACGTGGCGGGAGAAATGTTACTATATAACACTTCAATGCCGGAGTCGCCGCCCATGAAATCCCTGCCCCAGCCGTTCTTCGATGCCTCCGCCGTGCTGCTGTCCGGGCTGTGCCTGCTGCACTGCCTGGCGCTGCCGCTGCTGGCCGCGGCCCTGCCCCTGTTCGGCGTGTGGGCGCAGGCCGAATGGGTGCATGCGCTGTTCGTGGCGATCGCGCTGCCCTTGGCCGGGCTGGCGCTGTGGCGCGCGCAGCGGCAGCGCCCGCTGCCGTTGCCGCTGTGGACGATGGCCGTGCTGGGCCTGTGCGGCTTGCTGGCCGGCGCGGTCGGATTCCCCAGCGCGCAGGCCGAAACCCCGGTCACGGTGCTCGGCAGCCTGCTGCTGGCGAGCGCGCACCTGTGGAACTGGCGCCGCAGTGGGCATCGCCACGGCTAGCCGGGATTGGGAATTCGGGATTCGGGATTGGCAAAAGCGCAGATCGCAGCCTGCGGTTCGCCCACCCCAATCCCGACTGTTCAACAGCCGAGTGGCTGGTCACCCCGCTCTTGCCGAACGTAGATCGTAAAACCGACCGCCCGCGACCCTGCGCTTCAACGAATCCCCAATCCCGAATCCCCAATCCCCGCTCTCAAAGCTCAAAGCCAAGCAGCAGAGGATCGTGATCGGAGCTGCGCCACGGGCCGGGCAGGTTGCGCTCGCGGTAGCCGTCGGCGTCGGGCGAATCGGCGTTGACGTGCCATTCGGCGGCGCCGCGCAGCAGCGGCGCCAGCGCCGGGCTCAGCAGGGCGTGGTCGAGGCGGCCGCTGAGGCCGCGGTAGACGAAGCTGTAGGGCTGCTCGACGTGCGCCTCGGCCAGCGCATCGCGCCAGCCGGCGTCGCGCAGCAGGCGCAGCGGGTCTTCCATCGCGTAGGCATTGAAGTCGCCGAGCAGCACGCTGGCGTGGCTGCCGCTGCCGGTGGGATCGGTGCGCAGCCAGGCGTCCAGGCGCCGCGCCGACTCGGTGCGGGTGGCGTTCCAGCAGCCCTGGCCGTCGCCGCGGTCGGCATCGTCCGCGACCGCGTCGCCGCAGCCCTTGGACTTGAAGTGGTTGGCGACGACCACGAACGGCTGCCCGTTGCCGCGCCGGAACGCCTGCGCCAGCGGCACCCGGCTGTGCGCGGCGAACGGACCGCCTTCCAGCACCGCCGGCTTGCCGACCGGGCTGACCCGCGAGGCGCGGTAGATCAGCCCGACCCGGATCGGGTTGTCGCCCGGGCCGCGCCCGGCATCGACGAAGCGCCAGTCGCCGCCGTCGCCGGCGTTGAGCGCGGCCACCAGCGTGGCGATCGCCGAGGTCGGCCCGTAGCCGTCGTTCTCCAGTTCCATCAGCGCGGCGACATCGGCCTGCAACGGGCGGATGGTGGCGACCAGCTTGGCCAGCTGCGCCTGGAACTCGGCCGCGCTGCGCGCGCCGCGCAGGGTCGGGAAGCCGCCGCCGCGGCCGTCGCCGTTGAAGAAGTTCTCCAGGTTGAACGCGGCCACGCGCACGCTGCCGGCGACCTGCGGCGGCGCCGGTGCCGGCGGCGGGGTCAGCTGCAACGGCGCAGTGGGATACAGCCGCGCCGCGCCCTCGACCACGCCGCCGACGATGCCTTCCACGCCCTGCAGCGTCGCGCCGGCGCGCGGCGCGGCGGCCGCCTCGCTGGTGCCCAGGTAGGCGGGCAGGGTGTCGGGCGCATGCGCCGCGGTCTCGCCCAGGCGCAGCAGGCGCCGCGCGTTGTCGGCCACCGCCGCGGCCTGCTCGGCGCTGCCCGGCGCGGCGATCTCGCTGGGTTGCCACAGACGCCCGCCGAAGGCGACGCCGAGTTCGCCGGCCTTGGCCAGCGCGTCGGTATCGACCACGGTCAGCGGCGCGTCGATGCGCACGCGCATGCCGGCCAGCGCCGACCAGTCGGCCGGCGCGGCGTCGAGCACCTGCAGCGGCAGCGGCTGCGCGCGCGCCAGCACGGTGTGCCCGGCCTCGCGCACGCTGCGCCCGGCGAACGGCGTGCCGGCCGAGGCCAGGCTCGGCGCGCGCCGCGGCGCCAGTTCGCCCCACACCCGCACCCGGTCGCCCGGAACCAGCGTGGCCTCGGCGTCGCCCTGCACCAGCAGCGCGTCGGCGGTGAGCGGATCGCCGTCGCCGGCGTCCTGCACCAGGTAGCCGGCGCCGCCGGCCTGCACGCGCGCGGTGACCACGCCTTCGAACACCACGCCCTGCGGCGCGGTATCGGACGGCCGCAACTGCCCGATCGGGACCAGCTGCGGCGGCGTCAACGCATGCGCGGCGGGCGCGCCGGCGATCAGCAACAACGACAACATCGGGGGCAGCACGCGCATGCGATCACTCTCCTTAGCTCGCCGGCACGCGGCCGGCATCGAACACGAAAGCGCCGCCCGGAGGCGGCGCTGGAACCCGCAGGATGCGCAGATTACTTCAGGTTGGACAGCATCCAGTCGACCGTGGCATGGACCTGTGCCTCGCTGAGCGCCGGATTGCCGCCCTTGGGCGGCATGATCCCGCCGTCGGGGCCGGTGTAGCCCTCGATCGCGTGCTTGTACAGCGTGTCCTTGCCTTGCGCGATGCGCGCGTCCCAGTGCGAATGGTCCAGGGTCGGCGCCTTGCCGACGCCGGTGGTGTGGCAGGCGGTGCACAGGTTGTCGAAGATCACCTTGCCGTCGGTGGTGCCGCCGTAGGCGACCTGAGCCGAGGCCTTGGCCAGCGCCGCCGCCTGCGCGGCGGCCTGCGCCGCGGCGCCGGTGCTGCCGGCATAGACCGCGCCCGCCGGCGCGATGCGTTCCTCGGTGCGCTTGAGCGCGACCGGCGAGACCTCCGGCGGGATCGCGCCGTGCAGGTAGGCCGCGAACGCGATCAGCCCCAGCGTGATGACGGCCAGCAGGCCGATCACCAACGAGAACCGCTTGAGAAATTCGAGGTCGTAATTCCGCACATCACACCCCTTTGGCACGTGGTGACCGGACCACCGCTACGCGGCCGAGTATAGCCAGCGTTTGCCGCGCACGGCAGCCCGGCGGCGCAGCCAATCGCAGACGATGCGTGCTGCATCGCAACAGTTTTGCCGCGTTCGGGAGGGCGCCGTCGGCAATGCGGCTGTTTCCCTGGGCTAGCGGTCACAGCCGGTGGCGACTGCAGCGCTGCGCCGCCGCCAAGCCTTGCACGCGGCCGAGTCGCCGCCAACGCGCCGCTGCGCAAGCGCCCTATCCCGCCTGCGTGCTGCCGACCGCGCGCAGGCAGAAGCCGCACACCGCCTCGACCAGGCGTTCGCTGTCGCGCGGGCCGTCGCGGCTGGGCGCGGTCGGCCCGACCAGGGCTTCGGTATAGGCGCCGACCAGGCAGGCCGCGGCCGCGTCCAGATCCTGCGCCGGGAATTCGCCCGCGGCCACGCCGTCGGCGAGGATGCCCTTGAACAGATCGCCGAACAGGCGCCGGCAGCGGATGCGTTCGGCGTCCACTTCCGGCTCCACCGGTTCGGCGATGAAGGCGTAGGCCAGTCCCGGCCCGGCCAGCGCGCGGCGCACGAACGAGGCGATCGCTGCGCGCAGGCGCTGCGCCGCCGGCGCCGGTTCGGCGGCGATGCCGTGCAGGATCGCCAGCTCGTGGTCCACCGCCGCGGTCAGCACTTCCACGAACAGCTCGGCCTTGGACGGGAAGTGGCGGTAGATCAACCCGGTGGACACCCCCGCCTCGGCCGCCACCGCGGTCACCGGCGCGCCGCGGAAGCCGCCGGCGGCGACCAGCCGCCGCGCCGCCAGCAGGATCCGCTGGCGGTTGCCGGCGAGGCGTTCTTCCATCAGGGCGGAGCGTTTGTAGGCCATGGGGTGATTCTATGTTCAATTAATGAATTATTGTTCACTTCTTCGCCGTTCCCGGCTACGCTGGCGTCCATTCCCCGGCGCCGCCTGGATTCTAGGCGCCCCATCCGCCGCACGCCCGCTTCCGGAGCCCGCCCGCCATGCTGATGCCGTCGTTGAATTTCGAACTGGGGGAGGACATCGACCTGCTGCGCGACACGGTGGCCGCCTTCGCCGCGCGCGAGATCGCGCCGCTGGCCGAACAGGCCGACCGCGACAACGCGTTCCCGGCGCCGCTGTGGCGCAAGCTCGGCGAGCAGGGCCTGCTCGGGCTGACCGTGGAGGAGGATTACGGCGGCAGCGCGATGGGCTACCTGGCGCACGTGGTGGCGATGGAGGAGATCTCGCGCGCGTCCGGCGCCATCGGCCTGTCCTACGGCGCGCATTCGAACCTGTGCGTGAACCAGCTGCGCAAGAACGGCAGCGACGCGCAGAAGGCGCGCTACCTGCCCCGGCTGTGCAGCGGCGAGCACGTTGGCGCGCTGGCGATGAGCGAACCGGGCGCCGGCTCGGACGTGGTGTCGATGAAGCTGCGCGCCGAACTGCGCGGCGACCGCTACGTGCTCAACGGCAACAAGATGTGGATCACCAACGGCCCCGACGCCGACGTGCTGGTGGTCTACGCCAAGACCGACCCGGCCGGCGGCGCGCGCGGCATCACCGCGTTCCTGGTCGAGAAGGGCATGCCCGGCTTCAGCACCGCGCAGAAGCTGGACAAGCTCGGCATGCGCGGCTCCAACACCTGCGAGCTGGTGTTCCAGGACTGCGAGGTGCCGGTGGAGAACGTGCTGGGCAGCGTCGGCGGCGGCGTGCGCGTGCTGATGTCGGGCCTGGACTACGAACGGCTGGTGCTGTCCGGCGGCCCGCTGGGGCTGATGGCCGCGGCGATGGACGTGGTGATGCCGTACGTGCACGAGCGCCGCCAGTTCGGCGAGGCGATCGGCAGCTTCCAGCTGATGCAGGGCAAGCTGGCCGACATGTACGTGGGCCTCAACGCCTGCCGCGCCTACGTGTATGCGGTGGCGCGCGCCTGCGACGCCGGCCGCACCACCCGCCAGGACGCGGCCGGCGCGATCCTGTACGCCGCCGAGAAGGCGACCTGGCTGACCGGCCAGGCGATCCAGGTGCTGGGCGGCAACGGCTACATCAACGACTACCCGACCGGGCGCCTGTGGCGCGACGCCAAGCTGTACGAGATCGGCGCCGGCACCTCGGAGATCCGCCGCATGCTGATCGGCCGCGAGCTGTTCGAGCGGACCAAGTGATGCGATGCGCCTCGTGTAGGAGCGGCTTCAGCCGCGACACGCTCCCGGTAACGCGTCGCGGCTGAAGCCGCTCCTACACGCACTCCCTTTTCCTCTTTTTCGATGGCCCTGCCATGAGCGTGATCCAGACCCAGTTGCAACCCGGCAGCGACGCCTTCGCCGCCAACGCCGCGGCACTGCGCGCGGTGGTCGACGACCTGCAGCAGACCCAGGCGCGCATCGCCCAGGGCGGCAGCGACGCCGCACGCGCCAAGCACCAGGCGCGCGGCAAGCTGCTGGCGCGCGAGCGCATCGACGCATTGCTCGATCCCGGCAGCGCCTTCCTGGAGATCGCCCCGCTCGCCGCGCTGGGCCTGTACGCCGACGAGGTGCCGTGCGCCGGGGTGGTCGCCGGCATCGGTCGCGTGTCCGGCGTGGAATGCGTGATCGTCGCCAACGACGCCACGGTCAAGGGCGGCACCTATTACCCGATGACGGTGAAGAAGCATCTGCGCGCACAGGAGATCGCGCAGCAGAACCGGCTGCCGTGCATCTACCTGGTCGATTCCGGCGGCGCGTTCCTGCCGCTGCAGGACGAGGTGTTCCCGGACCGCGACCATTTCGGCCGCATCTTCTACAACCAGGCCAACCTGTCGGCGCAGGGCATCGCCCAGATCGCCTGCGTGATGGGCTCGTGCACCGCCGGCGGCGCCTACGTGCCGGCGATGAGCGACGAGACGGTGATCGTGCGCGAACAGGGCACCATCTTCCTCGGCGGCCCGCCGCTGGTGAAGGCGGCCACCGGCGAGGAGGTCAGCGCCGAGGACTTGGGCGGTGCCGACGTGCACACGCGCATCTCCGGCGTGGCCGACCATTTCGCCGACAACGACCTGCAGGCGCTGGCGCGGGTACGCGCGATCGTGGCCCAGCTCAACTGGCGCAAGCCCGCGCCCGCCCTGGCGCTGCGCGCGCCGGAGCCGCCGCTGTACCCGGCCGAGGAGCTGTACGGGGTGATCCCGGCCGATCCGCGCAAGCCGTTCGACGTGCGCGAGGTGATCGCGCGGGTGGTCGACGGTTCGCGCCTGGACGAGTTCAAGGCGCGCTACGGCACCACCCTGGTCACCGGCTTCGCCCACCTGCACGGCTATCCGGTCGGCATCGTCGCCAACAACGGCATCCTGTTCTCCGAGTCGGCGCTGAAGGGCGCGCATTTCATCGAACTGTGCGCACAGCGCGGCATCCCGCTGGTGTTCCTGCAGAACATCACCGGCTTCATGGTCGGACGCAAGTACGAGCACGGCGGCATCGCCAAGGACGGGGCCAAGCTGGTGATGGCGGTGGCCTGCGCGAAGGTGCCCAAGTTCACCGTGGTGATCGGCGGTTCGTTCGGCGCCGGCAACTACGGCATGTGCGGCCGTGCGTATTCGCCGAATTTCCTGTGGATGTGGCCGAACGCGCGGATCGGGGTGATGGGCGGGGAGCAGGCGGCGAGCGTGCTGGCGACGGTGCGCCGCGACGGCATCGAGTCCAAGGGCGGCAGTTGGTCGGCTGAGGACGAAGTCACCTTCAAGACGCCGATCCGCGAACAGTTCGAACGCCAGGGCCATCCGTACTACGCGAGCGCGCGGTTGTGGGACGACGGGATCCTCGATCCGGCGCAGACGCGGCGGGTGTTGGGGCTAGGGCTGTCGGCGGCGTTGAACGCGCCAGCGGAGCCGACCCGGTTCGGGGTGTTCCGGATGTGAGCGGGCGCGATCGTCCTGCTCTGCACGCGCGGCGGTCGTTGGCCGTCCCACCGACCGTGGCTGCCAGCTCCGCTGTTACTGTTGCTTCTGCTGTTGCTTCTGCTGCTGCCTTTGCTGTCGCGTTTGCTTTGCTTTTGATCTACCGGGCCCCCTCGGCGCGGCAGACCCGGCGGGCGAATACCCGAAGGGCGGCGCGCAGGATGCGCGACGTTTTTCGCTGGCACATGGATGTGCCATCGAAAAATGCCCGTCGGGGCTGCGGACCTGGAGCGCGCAGCGCGGAAGGCGCGCTGCGGGGTGTGCTTTCTTTTGGTTACTTTTCTTTGCACAAGCAAAGAAAAGTGACTCGCCGCAAGGCGAAAGCTTTGCTCTTGCACTTGCTGCAGTTGCGGCGGCCGAATCACTGTAGGAGCGGCTTCAGCCGCGACCGGGGCCTCCCGGGCATGCCTCGGTCGCGGCTGAAGCCGCTCCTACAAAATCAAGACCAAAGCAAAAGCTTCCGCCTTAGGGCGGGTCACTTTTCTTTGCTCGCGCAAAGAAAAGTAACCAAAAGAAAGCGCGCCCTGCCTTGCGCCCTCCGCGCTACGCGCTCCGGGTCCGCGTCCATGTCGGGGATTCGCGGAAGGGGCATCCTGCCCCTGCCGCGAACGGCGCACATCCATGTGCGCCGCCCTTCGGGTTTTTCCCCGCCATGGCCGCCGCTGCGGAAGGGAACCCGGTAAGTCAAAAGCAATGGCAACAGCAATAGCCAAAGCAACTGCAACAGCCAAAGCCAAAGCCAAAGCCAAAGCCAAAGCCAAAGCAACGGTAATGGTAATGGCAACTGCAACTGCACAAGCGACACACGACACCCCTTCTCCAGGCAACTGACCATGGCCACGCCCGACCTGCCGATGTTCGACAAGATCCTGATCGCCAATCGCGGCGAGATCGCCTGCCGCGTGATCGCCACCTGCCGCAAACTCGGCATCGCCAGCGTCGCCGTCTACTCCGATGCCGACCGCGACGCCCGCCACGTGCGCCTGGCCGACGAGGCGATCCACATCGGCGCCGCACCCGCGCGCGACAGCTACCTGCGCGGCGAGCGCATCCTCGACGCCGCACAGGCCAGCGGCGCACAAGCCATCCATCCCGGCTACGGCTTCCTCTCCGAGAACGCCGACTTCGCCGACGCCTGCGCCGCGCGCGGCATCGCGTTCATCGGGCCGCCGCCGGCGGCGATCCGCGCCATGGGCGACAAGAGCGCGGCCAAGGCGCTGATGCACGCCGCCGGCGTGCCGCTGACCCCCGGCTACCACGGCGAGCGCCAGGAGCCGGAGTTCCTGCGCGAACAAGCCGACGCCATCGGCTATCCGGTGCTGATCAAGGCCAGCGCCGGCGGCGGCGGCAAGGGCATGCGCCGGGTCGATCGCAGCGAGGAGTTCGTCGCCGCGCTGGCCGCCTGCCAGCGCGAAGCGCAGGCCGCGTTCGGCAACGCCCACGTGCTGGTGGAGAAATACGTGCTGCGGCCGCGGCATATCGAGATCCAGGTGTTCGGCGATACGCATGGCGAACTGGCCTACCTGTTCGAACGCGATTGCTCGGTGCAGCGCCGCCACCAGAAGGTGCTGGAAGAAGCGCCGGCGCCGGGCATGAGCGCCGAACGCCGCGCGGCGATGGGCCAGGCCGCGGTGGAAGCCGCGCGCGCGGTCGGCTACGTCGGCGCCGGCACGGTGGAGTTCATCGTCGCGCCCGACGGCGCGTTCTACTTCATGGAAATGAACACGCGGCTGCAGGTGGAGCACCCGGTCACCGAGTGCATCACCGGTACCGACCTGGTCGAGTGGCAGCTGCGCGTGGCCGCCGGCCAGCCGCTGCCCAGGCGCCAGCACGAACTGGCGATCCGCGGGCATGCGCTGGAGGCGCGGCTGTACGCCGAGGACCCGGCGCGCGGCTTCCTGCCCTCGACCGGCACGCTGCAACACCTGCGCCTGCCGGCGGCGGACGCGCACACCCGCGTCGATGCCGGCGTCGAACAGGGCGACGTCATCGGCCCGCACTACGACCCGATGATCGCCAAGCTGATCGTCTGGGACGAGACCCGCGAACGCGCGCTGCGGCGCATGCAGGCGGCGCTGGCCGCGTGCCAGGTGGTCGGCGTGGCGACCAACGCCGCGTTCCTGCAGCGCCTGGTCGGCACCGCGGCATTCGCGCAGGCCGATCTGGATACCGCACTGATCGAGCGCGAGCACGCGGCACTGTTCGAGCAAGCGCCCAGCACCGACGAGTCGAGCTGGAGCCTGGCCGCACTGGCCTGGCTGCTGCACGACCGCCGCGACGCCGCGCAGCCGGGCGATCCGCAGTCGCCCTGGGACCTGCGCGACGGCTGGCGCCTGGGCGCGCCTGCGCCGCGCAACCTCACCCTGCAGCATGGCGAGGCACGCCGCACGCTGCGCGCGACCGCCACCGAGAGCGGCTGGCGCGTCCACGACAGCGCCACCGGCACGACCCTGCTCGCCGCCGGCAGCCTGCACGACGGCCGCCTGCAGGCCCGGCTCGATGCGCAGCGCGTGCAGGCCGACGCGGTGTTCGCCGTCACCCGCCTGCATCTGTTCGTCGATGGCCAGGCGCAGTTGTTCGACCTGCACGATCCCGTCGCCGAGGCCGACCAGCCGATCGCCGAGGCCGGCGGGTTGACCGCGCCGATGCCCGGCCGCGTCGTCGCACTGCTGGTCGCGCCCGGCACGCGCGTGGCGCGCGGCACGCCGCTGCTGGTGCTGGAGGCGATGAAGATGGAGCACACCTTGCAGGCCCCCGCCGATGGCGTGGTGCACGGCTACCGCGTGCGCGAGGCCGAGCTGGTCGGCGACGGCGTGGCGCTGCTGGATTTCGAGGCGGACTGAGCGCACTGCCTCGCGCCGGGCATCGCGCGCGGCCGCGACCGCGCGCGATCGCCTTCCGCCAAGCGCAGCGCGGACCGGCCATGGTTCCGCCGCCGCGGTCGCCATGCCGACGCCGACGCGTCACACTCGGCGTACACCCCCAGCCGCTGCCGTCACCATGAAACTCACCGCCCACGTTCTCGACGGCCACACCCTCGACGTGCGCCCGGCGCCGCGCGAGCGGCCGTGGATGGACCGCACCGACCAGCGCTACGCCTACCGCTGCCTGCCGCTGGACATCGCCAACGCGCACGGCTGGGAGCTGCTGTGCCAGAGCGGGTTCGAGGCCGAGTGGAGCGGCGGCAATGCGCTCGACGCCATCCGCATTCATGCCGACGCCGGCAGCCACGCGCCGGCGGTCAGCCATTTCGGCTACGGCGTGCTCACCTTCCACGTGCCCTGCCTGTTCCGCACCGAACCGGGCGTGGACCTGTACGTGACCGCGCCGGTCAACCGGCCCAAGGACGGCATCGCCGGGCTGACCGGCCTGATCGAGACCGACTGGAGTCCCTACACCTTCACCATGAACTGGCAGTTCACCCGCCCCGGACGGGTGCGCTTCGACGCCGGCGAACCGTTCTGCCACTTCTTCCCGGTGCAGCGGCGGGTGCTGGCCGAGACCGAGCCGCGCTGGCAGCCGCTGTCGCAGACCCCGGAACTGGAGCGCGACTACCAGGCCTGGATGCGCAGCCGCGGCCAGTTCCTGCACGACCTGGAACAGGCCGATCCGGCGGCCCAACGCGAAGGCTGGCAGCGCAGCTATTTCCGCGGGCCGGCGCCGGGGCAGTGCCCGGCCGGCGTCGAGCATCGGGTCAAGCTGCGGCTGGCGCCGTTCACCCGCGCGCAGCCCGAGGATCCACCGCCGAGCCCGCCGGCGTCCGAATGACGCCACGCACGAAGCGGCGCGGCGGAAGCGTCCAGCGGCGCGGCGCTCGGCGCCGATGCCGTCCTGGCGACGCAGGCCGGACACCTGGAACAGGACCGGCGCAAGGCCGGTCGAAACGTCCAGCGGGAACAGCGGTCCCTTGCCGCATGACCACAGCGGGTGACGAACGGTCGCGGCGAATCGGCTAGTCGGCGTCGGCGTCGGCGTCGGCGTGGACGAGCGTGAGCGCGCCCCGGCCATCCGGCCACCAGACTTCGCCCAGCTCGGAACTGGCATCGAAGAAGCCCACGCCGTGCTTGGCGGCCAGGCCATACACGGTTGCGTACGCGTCCTGCGCCTGCGACCAGGCGAATGCCGCATAGATGAGCGAACGGCCGACGCTGTAGTCGGTGGCGCGCCCAGGCGCTGCGTCGATGTCGTCCACGGCCAGCGGGCCGTTCATCGGCGGAAACGCCGCGATCATGTCCAGGAACCATGCGCGCAGCGGCGCCGCGCTCACTGCCGGATCGTCGTAGCCATGCTCCTCGTTCCATTCGGTCTGGGTGTCGTACCAGGCCAGGAACTGCGCGCGCAGTCGCGGTGCCGCCTCCACGTCGAACACCGCAAGGTCGTAGCTCATCCCATCTCCCTGATCGTGGCACGGACGCCGGAGTCGCCACGGCAAGTGTGTGGGCGTGCAAACGTAGGCGTCAATGCCGCTGGCCGGATAGGCGTACGGCACCACAGGCACGCATCCTCGCAGCACATGCCGCGTCCGTCGTGCGCTAGTGACACCACTGCCGTTCGCACGGCACGCCGTCGTGGTTGCCGTCCATCTGCACGCCGGGGCAGTTGCGCAGGAAATAGGTCGCCTCCTCGCACGAGGTCATCTGCGCGCAGTGGGTGCGTCCGTCGCACTGGAAGTTCGGCCGGGGCGGCGTCGCCAGCGTTGCCGCGGTCGGCGCCACCACGCCCGGTTCCGGCCTGGTGGCCAAGCGCGGGGCGATCTGCCAATACGCGTAGACGCCGATCCCGAGCACCAGCAGCACCGCCAGCACGCGGCCGAATACGCTGCGCCGCGGCGCGTCGGCGGCGGCATGGCGCGCATGCCTGGCCGGCGCGCGCCCCGGACGCATCACCCGCACCGCGCGTGGGCGTCCTTCCGCGTCCTGTTCCAGATCGAACGAAATCAACTCGCCGAGCCGCGGACGCACCCCGTCGCGCGGAAACGCCGCGATGTGCACGAACACCTCGGCATCGCCATGCGCCGAGCGCACGAAGCCGAAGCCCCGCGCCTCGTCCCACTTGATCAACGTTCCGTGCGTGCGCATGGGACCACCGGAAAGGCGGGAACTGGCAAACCGTCACTGCAGGCAACGGCAAGAACGCAGCACAGCGGCCATGCCGATGGCGGCGGGCCCCGGACACAACCGAGCGCCGTGCGCCAACGCCCATCCCCCGCAGCGCCGGATGCCGCAAGCCTGACACCGACCGCGACCCAGCGCCAGCAGGTGGGGCCGGCATGCCATGCCGGCCATCGCCGTGCGCCCTTGCGTCGGCCTCGGGCATGCCTGGCGCGGGAAGCGCAGCAAGCCCTGCCTCCCACCGTCCATACGCGATCGTATTCACGAACGACGTTGCGGCGCGCGTCACAGCGCCCACGCGACTGCACAGATGTCTACTCATTGCGTCGGGGCGATCGACTAGAGTCGGGACCGTCGAGCAAGGCGAGGGGTCGCGCGATGCACGCGCGCCCGCGCACGACGCGTCGTCTGGCACCCGCGCGGCAGCGTCATCGCCCGCCCTGCAGCATTCGTCCCCCGATGCTGCCTGCCACGCCGATGTGTTTCCTTTGCGCTCGACGCCGTTGTAGCGCCATGGAAAACATGCCGGGCGGGGCACCGTGCTCCGCCCGGCATGCGGCTGTTCGGAAGCGGGACGGTGATGTGCTGCCTGACCGCCTTGCAACGCCCAGATTCACGACATCCCCTAGGCGCGTCCGCACCTCCAACCTCCGGGCCAACCGACCTCAGAACAAGGAGGTATCTGCCTCAATTGCTATTCCATATTCCAACTGCATGGTCATCTTCAGCAGCGGACAACCGTTTTCAACTGAACGTGAGATGTTAAAGAAAATCATTGGATAACGAGCCAATCAGTCGGCAGCACCATCATCGCTACCCGGAGACGTAAAAATCAACTAGACCATGCGTGCACGAGGAAAACTAAATTCGATCAAAAATCCACACCTGGTTCGCGGTTTCAAAACATTCCCACTGCTGTAAGGGAATTTGACTGGACGTGGCACTCGGGCCTCCCCGAACGTCCAGGCACTTGCCGCTATGATTGGCTATTATCTTATACTCACCAGCGCCGATGGAAGTGATTCGCCATGTCTGGTTGGTAGCGTTTGCGCCCAGGCATGTATAAATCTGGGCATCCGCACCATTAGTCAAAGAAGATTCCTTGACATCCATGCATTGGGTTGATCCGGCAATAGAGAGATACCTATCTTCGCCTGCGCCGCGATAATTGAGCACCCAGCGTTGATCTACGCTTCCCGAACAGTCTTTCTGTACCAAAGCAGCCCCGCTCGATACTCCGCCGCCCTGCGTGGAGACACACCTGCTTGAATTCTTGCTGCGGATGCGGAACTGCTTTCCTGCGTTTAACTTCACCTTGATTGCATTGAAAAAATACCATCCATCCATATTTCCTGGAGTAGAGTCGACCGAATGCAATTTCGTGTTCGGCTCGATTGTGAAGGATCTTGCCATGTACTCGTCGGTCGAGGAAAATTCATTCCAGCTGCGGATGAGCAGAAAATCACGATTTGATGTGGCATCTACCTGCCGGGAGAACTGCGCCACGTCTCTCTTCCCCCATGCCGGCGAATACAACGAAGCAATTCCGGCTTCCGTGGCATCACATCCATAGTCGCACGCAAAAGGCCATATCTCATTTGAGAAAGGCCGATAATCGAAATTATTATAAGCTGCCAGTGTAAATCTAACAGTGAAATAGTCACGAACTCGCACACTACTCCCGTTCACCTCAACCAGAGGATTCCACTGATCAGCAGTCGGAATAAGTGCGCCGGGACCATTGAAATATGGCGTTGTGTCATTTTCGCTCGCATACACATTTGAGCCGCCGTTCAGATAGACCAGCAACAATGGCTTCTCTTTATATGTGACAAAACGGCCAGGATTAGCTTCGTTCAGCCGCGCGATTTCTTCGATATGCCTTTTGACATGATCATTATAGGTAAAAACTTCCACGTTCTTTGTGCCACCATGGCACGCAGACGCCCAACACGTGAGCGATATTTGGAATGTTACTTGTATCTTCTCTGTAGCATATGCTCCCAAGCCATAGATAACATTCTTCGCCGATTGGAAAATATTGTTTTCGGCAGGGTCCATCACCTTGGACAGATTCGTTTCATCGAGAATGATGAAATCCACACCCATGTCATGCAGAAGGGACGCGTGCAACCCGGCTACGTATGGATCATCGGAGCTGTAACAGGTGGAGGTCGTTAACGGGACCACGGAACCGTTGGCGAAACCGAAAGGACCCGCTGTTGCATTGCTCCATCCTGTTCCACTGCATCCAAGAGATGGACCGTTGTTGTCGAACCAAGTCATGTAATGAATGCCGACCTTTGGCGAAGCGTACAATTCTCGATTTGCAAAAAAGCTGGAAAAAAGCAACAAAGTAAAAAACATAGTCCTTATCTTCACAACCCCTCCATATTAATAAAATGCATAAATTAAGACCGTCAAAATTGCAGGGACTTCGAAAAATTCGACAAGCATTCTCACAACCCACTTAAACCAACTACCAAACTCCGCCCAAGGCAAAAATCATACGGCAAAGTCACTTCACCAAATGCAAGCCCATCGTAGTTGCGTGCGATGCCTTCGCGGAAGAAGGTCTGCAACGCGTCCCTGTTGGTGGCGTAGTTCCATTCGCCGTTGCCGTATTGCGCGCGGTACTCGGTCCACTCCTTGTGCGCGCGCATCATCGGCTCGTGGTGCGAGGTACCCATCACGATGCCGTACTCATCGGCCAGCCGCGCATTGTCCGCATCGTCCTGCGCGAACGCGTTGTCCCACATCGCCGGCCACAGGTAGTTCGCGCGCAGACGCAGCAGCACCTCGAACAGCCGGGTATAGAACGCCACATTCATCCCGCCGAACTTCTCGGTGGTCCACTTGCCCAGGCACGGCTGTTCGTCGTTGAGGAACACGCCGCGGTACTTCACCGCGGGCGGGCCTTGGAAATGCTTGCCGCGCCGGATCGAGATCGCCGTACGGCGGCGCACCGGCACGTCCGCCCACCAATACCAGGGCGACACGCCGATCTGCTCGGACAGTGCATAGATGCCGTAGATGGTGCCGCGCTTGTCGCTGCCGGCGATCACCAGCGCCTCGGCCACGCCAGGCATCGGATCGGACACGGTCTGCAGCGTGAATGACTCCCACTGCCCGGCGATCGGCGCGACATCGAGCTTGCCGGAGCGGACCAGCGCGTCGATGACCGCACTTTTGCCGAGGGTGCCGATCAACACAGCCGGGCGCCCGAGCCGGCTGGCTTCGTTCACGAGCGCAGCTGGCGTTCCGAACACGCGGCCGACGTCCTCGGCAAGATCGCGCGCCGCTCTGGCCACGCCAGGGAAATCCTGCGCGTCCACATGGATCGGCGCGACGCCCCCGTCGCCCGCGATCCGGAACGCATTGCTAGCGCTATCAAAAAGAACCATGGCGCGCAGCGGCGACGCGAAGATCACCGTGCTCCCGGCACCGCCGAGGAAGCTACGGCGCGAGAGCAGGAAGGGAGAATCCGATTCAGTCATGGGATGCGCCTTTTTTGGCGAACAGCATAGGGAAAGGGACGACAACCATCGTCGATGCGCCTATCGGATGCTGTCGAAACGGCATGGCGCTCCCCTGCGGCACCAGCGCGCAGCAAACGATAAGCAGGGAACCGCCGAGTGCGCAAGGCGAGTTCCGTGTACGCCGTTCAAGCGTGGCGTGGCGCCCGCAAATCGCAACGCGGTTGCTGCGAGGCAGCATCGGGTTGCGCTGGACTTAAGCTGGTTCACCGCCGCCATCGCGCGCCTGCCGGGAAGATGGACCAGACACGATGCGCTGGTGGTAGGCATGGCGATCGACGGCGACGCCGCGATACTCCACCTCGTCCGTTTGTAGCGAGGAACGACACTCGAAGTCGAACGAAACGACCTTCTTCCGTTCCGTCCTTATGCGTCCGGTCTCATACCGCAGTTCGAGCCTGGCGTGCACCAGTTCGCGACGGTCGATCTTCTCGACGCTCAGCCTGTGCTCCAGCCATGCACTCAGCTCACCGGCGATCCATAGCGTCGGACTGTGGCCGGCGCTATGCGCGATCGTCTTATCCAACAAATCGATGTAGAGCGTTCCATCGGGAAGCTCGGCCATCCGTTCGACGTCGTCGCCCATGCGCCAGCCAACCGTCATCTGGCAGAGAGTGTTGGCGATGTCTTGCAGCACTTTGCGTCGCATGAGGACACCTAACGCGCGTTGCGCGGCGCTGCCACGCGCAATGGGTGTGCCGGGTTGTCTCTGAGAAATTCTGGCACTTGCGCGAGCCTGTCGGGCAGCGGTGGTGCAGACGTGCTGCGGTAACTGGAGAAGCGGAAGCCGGCATCGTAGAGCGCCTGGACCTTCGCCCACTGCTCTGCGTCCCTGGCGGGCGGCACCTTGAACGAGCGGCCCATCTCATGGATCTCGCCGGCGCAATTCGGGCACACGGCAACGTAGCCCGGCCGCGGCGCGATCTTGAAGCTCTTGCGGCAGTCGAAGCACGCATGAGCAATCAAATATTGGGGAAAGAATTTTTCCGAAGTCTCCATCGCAATCGCTTATCGCGTTGCGCCATCACGCAGTACTTGCTCGCAAGCGTTCATGCAGGCCATATCAGTCTTCGGAGTTGTCATAGATGTCCAGGCACAGCGAGACCCCACGCCTGGAGAGCTCCCCGAGCACGCTCGGGCTGAGTTCGAGCCCATCATTCGACGACCCCATGAAAACGCCGCAGAGGATATCGAGCGTGAACCGCGACGCGAGCAGGTCCCAGACCGCCGGATCGGCGCTCAACTTGCCGAGGATTTCGGAAATCTGGGCAGCGATGTCTTCGGGGTGCCGATCGGCAGCAAACACGCTCCAACGCCCGGTCTTCTCCACGTACCGGTTTCCGGTCTTCTTGCCGATACGCACATCGTCTTTTGCGAACGCGTGGGTCGGCTCGCATCCCAGAAGCGCGGTCACCTCGGCGGGCACGAGGTCATCTCCGAAGACCCGGAACGAAACGACCGAAGACTCAGCGATCCCCATCTGCCTGCGAGCAACCCTTGGGCCGCATTGCAGCGGCGGCATCGCCAGTATGGCGCATCGTGGACCAGCTTCAAACGCCGGGGCCCAGGCAGTGTGCGCCTCCACGGGCCGAATGCGCCTGCCCCTCTCCGAGCATCACGTTCCAGCCAGGCCGAGGGCATCCGCTGCCTGTGCCATTCCCGCGTCAGAAATAACGCCAGAGCACGTAGATCAACAGGCACAACATGGGGACGCCGACGCAGAACACGATGGTCGCCGCGCGGGTGAGATGCCGCAGATCCGGGTTCCGTGCAGCTTGCTCGAGTGCGGCGGCGTCGATCGACATTGCCGGCATGTGATTGGGATCGCGCAACAGCTGCAGGGCGTCGGTCGCTTGCGCATTGACGCAGACGAAAACGGCCCATTGCGCTCCCATTCGCTGGGATTCTTCCTGTACCACGTGCGTCGGGATGCCCTTGGCACGCAGCAACGCCTGCACACGCATGAGCTCATCGGCATCATGGATTCGTACGATGTACTTCACTCTTCGCAGCCTTGTCGTTCGGTTTGCGCATGCGGCATCGAGCGTCCGGCAGTCAGCCCTTCCCCACCGGCAACACCACATCCATCAGCGTCGCGTCCTCCGGGTCCGGCGTGGCCTTGAAGCCCAGGTGTTCGCACATGGCGAGCATGGTGCGGTTCTCGCGCAGCACCTGGCCTTCGACCACGTTGAGGCCGAGCCAGCCGGCATACTCGATCATGATCCGCATCAGTTGCCAGCCGATGCCGTGGCCCTTGAGGTCGGAGCGGATCAGGATGCCGTATTCGCCGCGGTCGTAATCGGCGTCGGCATGCAGGCGCACCGCGCCGAGCATGTCGCCGCTGCGCGGCTCGATCGCCACCAGCGCGATCGAGCGTGCGTAGTCGAGCTGGGTCAGGCGGGCGATGAATTCGTGGCTGAAGTGCTTCACCGCCTGGAAGAAGCGCAGGCGCAGGTCCTCGTCGGTGACGCGGGCGAAGAAGCTGCGGAACAGCGCGTCGTCTTCCGGGCGCACCGGGCGCACCAGGGCGGCGGCGCCGTCGTTGAGCACGATGCGCCGCTCCCATTCCTTCGGATACGGGAAGATCGCGAAGCGCGGGTGGCCGCGGCCCTTGTGCAGGCGCCGCGACGGCGCCACCGCCACGCGCGCGTCCAGCGCGATCACGCCCTCGCGGTCGGCCAGCAGCGGGTTGATGTCCAGCTCGCGGATCTCCGGCAGGTCGGCGGCCAGTTGCGCGAGCTTGACCAGCACCATCGCCACCGCGCGCTCGTCGGCCGCGGGCACGTCGCGGTAGGCCTTGAGGATGCGGCTGACGCGGGTGCGGCCGATCAGTTCGTGGGCCAGGCGCAGGTCCAGCGGCGGCAGCGCCAGCGCCTTGTCGTCGATCACTTCCACCGCGGTGCCGCCGCGGCCGAACACAATCACCGGGCCGAAGGTGGGGTCGTCGGCGATGCCGGCGATCAGTTCGCGCGCCTTGGGCCGCAACAGGGTAGGCTGCACCAGCACGCCGTCGATGCGCGCATCCGGACGCGCGGCGCGCGCGCGGGCGAGGATGCCTTCGGCGGCGTCCTGCACCGCCTGCGCGCTGACCAGGTTCAGGCGCACGCCGTCCACGTCGGACTTGTGCGGGATGTCGGCCGAATGGATCTTCACCGCGACCGCCAGGCCCTGCGCCAGCATCGGCGCCGCCGCCGACGCGGCCTCGGCGGCGCTGGCGGCGTGCACCACCGGCGCGGTGGGAATGCCGTAGGCGGCGAGCAGGCGGGTGGTGGCCAGCGGATCCAGCCAGGTCTGGCCGGCGGCCAGCGCGGCGTCGACGATGCCGCGCGCGGTGGCCGCGTCGAACACGAAATCCTCGGGCAGGCTGGGCGGGGTCTCCATCAGCGCCGCCTGCGCTTCGCGGTAGCGCACAAGGTGCATGAAGCCGCGCACCGCGTCGGCCTCGGTGGCGTAGGTGGGGATGTGCGCGGCGTTGAGCGCGGCGGTGGCGCTTTCGTCGTTGCCGAGCCACACCGCGAACACCGGCTTGTCGCGGTGGTGGCGCGGGCGCAGGCCGAGGGTGCGGGTCAGCGCCTGCGCCGCGTCGGCCGAAGAGGTGAACGCGGTCGGCACGTTGACCACCAGCACCGCGTCGTTCTCCGGGTCGGCCAGCAGCGCTTCGGCGGCGGCGGCGTAGCGCTCGCCGTCGGCGTCGACCACGATGTCCACCGGGTTGGCGTGCGACCATTCCTGCGGCAGCGCCTGCTCCAGGCGCTGCAGGGTCTGCGGCGACAGCCCGGCCAGGGTGCCGCCGAGGTCGGCGAGCTTGTCCACCGCCAGGCGGCCGACGCCGCCGCCGTTGCTGAGGATGGCCAGGCGCCGGCCGGGGAAGGTGCTGAGCCGGCCCAGGGTCTCGGCCGCGGCGAACAGTTCGTCCAGCGCGCGCACACGCAGCAGGCCGGCGCGGGCGAAGGCGGCGCCGTAGACCGCGTCGGAACTGGCCAGCGCCTGCACGTGGGTGTCGGCGTTGGGATCGATGCGCAGCTGGCGGCCGGACTTCACCACCACCACCGGTTTGGCGCGCGCCGCGGCCCGCGCGGCGGACATGAACTTGCGCGCGTCGTGGATGTGTTCCACGTACAGCAGGATGGCGCGGGTGCGGTAGTCGGTGGCGAAGTAGTCGAGCAGGTCGCCGAAGTCCACGTCCAGCGCGTCCCCCAGCGACACCACCGCGGAGAAGCCGACCGAGCGCGCCACGCCCCACTCCACCAGCGCGGCGGCGATGGCGCTGGATTCGGAGACCAGCGCCAGGTCGCCCGGCTGCGGGCAGTGCGCGGCGATGCTGGCGTTGAGCTTGGCGTGCGGGGCGATCACGCCCAGGCAATGCGGGCCGAGGATGCGCAGGCCCTTGGCGCGCGCCGCCGCCTCGACCCGGGCCGCGGCCGAGCCCGGGCCTTCGCCCAGCCCGGCGGTGAGGATGATCGCCGCGGCGACGCCGCGCCGTGCGGCGATGGCGACGATGCGCGGCACCATCCGCGCCGGCACGGTGATGACCACCAGGTCCGGCACCCACGCCAGGTCGGTGAGCCGGCGCACGGTCGGCACGCCGTCGATCTCGCGGTAGCGCGGGCTGACCCAGCCGATCTGCCCGGGGAATCCGGCCGCGCGCAGGTTGCGCACCACCGCGCGCCCGGCCGAGCGCTCGCGCGGGCTGCCGCCGACGATGGCGACCGAGGCGGGACGGAACACGGACTGCAGGTGGTAGGTGCTCATGGCGGGCGTGGGGCGGGCAAGCGGTGCGACAACGGTACACGGGTGATGCTGGCGCGGGGATGATCGGAGTCGCGGCGAGGGTGGGCGGCTTCGGTCGCTTGCCAGCGGGCGATTGCGCTTCCAGGCGTCGGACCTAGTCGGGGCTGAAGCCCCTCCCACAGTTCACCCATCAGCCAATCGCGATTCCTGCAGGAGCGGCTTCAGCCGCGACCGGCATGGCCGCGCGCATTCCGGCGCCGGCTCCTGTCGTGGCTGAAGCCCTCCTCCAGGCGCCGGGGAAGCCCTGTGGGAGCGACTTCAGTCGCGACGAACGAAGCAGGTGCACTTGCCGGCTTCGCACCCCGTCGGCGCCGATCGCCCGAAGCCGCCCGGCATCCTTCCCACCACCCACCGGCACTCTGACGGCACCGCGAGCCCGCGCCCGCCCTTACCTACCCCATCCGGGTAAGCGGACGGTCGCGTGGCGGCCGCATAATGGCGCGATGGAGACGACTCGTGCATAGCGGCGGCCTGGAACTGGCGCTGGTGTTGCTGCTGGCCGCGGTGATCGCGGTGCCGGTGTTCAAGCGCCTGGGCCTGGGCGCGGTGCTGGCCTATCTGGCCGCGGGCGTGGTCTTGGGTCCGGACGGGCTGGGCTTCGTGCAGGACACCGACCGCATCCTCAACGCCGCCGAGATCGGCGTGGTGATGCTGCTGTTCCTGATCGGCCTGGAACTGTCGCCGGCACGGCTGAAGCTGATGCGGCGCGCGGTGTTCGGCGCCGGCACCGCGCAGGTGGTGCTGACCGCGCTGCCGCTGGGCGTGCTGCTGCTGTGCCTGGACCTGAACTGGAAGAGCGCGCTGGTGGTGGGCCTGGCGCTGGCGCTGTCGTCCACCGCGGTGGGCCTGCAGCTGCTGGCCGAGCGCAAGGCGCTCAACAGCGACTACGGCCGGCTCGGCTTCGCCATCCTGCTGTTCCAGGACCTGATCGCGATCCCGTTGCTGGCGGCGATCCCGCTGCTCGGCGGGGCCAAGAACGACACGCTGACCTGGACCGAGGTGGCGCAGGCGCTCGGCGCGCTGACGGTTGTGGTGCTGTGCGGCCGCTTCGTGCTGCGCCATCTGTTCCGCATCGTGGCGCGCACGCGCATGCCCGAGGTGTTCACCGCCAGCGCGCTGCTGGTGGTGCTGGGCAATGCGTGGTTCCTGCAGAAGGCCGGGCTGAGTCCGAGCCTGGGCGCGTTCCTGGCCGGGGTGCTGCTGGCCGACTCGGAATTCCGGCACGAACTGGAGGCGCAGATCGAACCATTCCAGGGCCTGCTGCTGGGCGTGTTCTTCATCGCCGTGGGCATGGGCATCGACCTGGACCGCATCGTCGCCGAGCCGTGGCTGATCGCCGGCGGCGTGGCCACGCTGCTGCTGGTCAAGTTCAGCCTGCTGGTCGGCATCGGCCGGGTGGCGCGGCTGCCGCTGCGCAGTGCGCTGTTGCTGGGCAGCCTGCTGTGGCTGGGCGGCGAATTCGCGTTCGTGGTGTTCACCGAGGCGCAGCGCGTGCAGTTGCTCGACGACGCCAACCACGACCGCCTGGTCGCGGTGGTCGGCGTGTCGATGGCGCTGACCCCGCTGCTGCTGATCGGCATCCAGCGCCTGCTCGACGGCGGCGACGCGGCCAAGGCCAGGCGCGCGCCGCCTCCGGCCGCCAGCTACGACACCGTGGACGAGCAGCGCGCACAGGTGCTGATCGCCGGCATGGGCCGCTTCGGCCAGATCGTGGCGCGCCTGCTGACCGCGCAGCGCATCCCGTTCGTGGCGCTGGAGCACAACCCGGACACGGTGGAAGACCTGCGCCGCTTCGGCAACAAGATCTACTACGGCGATCCCAGCCGCCCGGACCTGTTGCGCGCCGCCGGCAGCGACAGCATCGGCATCTTCGTGGTGGCGATGGACGACCCGGAGACCAACATCAAGACCACGCGGCTGATCCGCCGCCTGTATCCGAAGGCGCAGGTGCTGTCGCGCGCGCGCAACCGCCAGCACGCCTGGCGGCTGATGGACCTGGGCGCCGAACCGTTCCGCGAGGTGTTCGCCTCGAGTTTGGAACTGAGCGAAAAGGTGCTGGTGAACCTGGGGCTGAGTCCGGAGACCGCCCGCGACCGCATCACCCGCTTCCGCGAGCACGACGAGCAGCTGCTGCGCGCGCAGCACCTGGTGTACGACGACGAGGCGGCGGTGGTGCAGACCTCGCGCGCCGCGCGCGCGGACTTGATGCAGCTGTTCGAGGCGGATGTGAGCGATACGCCTGGGGAAGCGGCGGAGGGTACTGCGGCGGCGAAGACGCCGTCGTAGTGGCGGGCATGGTGATGTTGGTGATGCGGCGCTTGCGCGGCTTATGCGGCAGAGGGACGGGCGGCAGATGCGCCGGCCACGGCAGTGCCGGATGCCGGCCGGATCCTTGCTTCGTTCGTCGCGGCTGAAGCCGCTCCCACAGGACTTGCGATCGGCTCGCCGGGTGCTGTGGAAGCGGAGCCGATTGGCCTCTGGTCATCGGCTTCGATAGGGTTTGAAACCTGACGATTCTTCGGCTTCGTTGGTCGCGGCTGAAGCCGCTCCTACAAAGGTTTCGCGAGCCGCGGCTGGGGCATTGTAGGAGGGGCTTCAGCCCCGACAGGATCCGAAACCTGGCGACTCCGCCGCTTCGTTCGTCGCGGCTGAAGCCGCTCCTACAGGATTTCGGTCGGCTTGCGCCCGCAGCGCGCGCGACTGGGTGCCGGGTGCGCTGTGGGAGGGACTTCAGTCCCGACTGCAGCCAAGCCTCGTCTCGACGGTGGCCCAAGGCCACCTGACGTCGCTCCCACGCGGGCTACGCGCATTGCGGGTCAGCGCTTCGCCGCCGGTCGTTTGGCCGCAGTCGCGGGCGACTTCTTCGCTGTGCGCTTGCTCGCTTTTCTGGCAGAGGAGTTGACTGCCTTCTTTGGCGCGGCCGTCTTCTTGCCGTTCGCTGTCTTCCTGCCCTGCGCCGCCTTCGACGAGGCGACCGCTTTCTTGGCCGAAACAGTCCCCGCCGCCGCCTTGCTGGGCTTGCCGGCGCCGGCCGCCCTGGCTTTCGAAACGGCAGGCTTGGCAGAAGCCGAAGAACGCTTCGCCGGCGCTGCGGGCCTGGCCTCGGCGCCGCCTTCCGGGGCGCGCCGCGGCGGCGGGCGGCGGCCGGCGGTGAGGGTGCGCCAGCTGTGGCCGCCGTTGAGCGCGAGCAGCGCGTCGGCCGCGGCCGGGCCGGCGCTGCCGGCCGGGTACTGCGCCACTTCGTCGGCCGAGGCCTGCCAGGCATCGAGGATCGGCTGCACGATGCGCCAGGCCGCCTCGACCATGGTCGCGTCCTGGAACAGGCCGGCCTCGCCGTTCATGCAATCCTGCAGCAGGCGCTCGTAGCCGACCGTGTATTCCTTCGGGAACCAGTCGCGGTAGCGGAAGTCCATGCGCACCGGCGCCAGGCTGACCCGCGCGCCCGGGCGCTTGACGTCGAACTGCAACGAGATGCCTTCGTCGGGCTGGATGTGCAGCACCAGCCAGTCGGGACCATAGCCGCCGATCTCGGCGCTGCGCAGCGGCGCCAGCGGCGCCGGCTTGAAGCGGATCGCGATCTCGGTGGTGCGTTCGCGCAAGCGCTTGCCGGTGCGCAGGTAGAACGGCACGCCGGCCCAGCGCCAGGTGTCGACCTGCAGCTTCATCGCCACGTAGGTCTCGGTGTTGGAATCGGCCGGCACCGTGTCTTCCTCGCGGTAGCCGGGCACCGCGTTGCGCCCGATCGCGCCGGCCGCGTACTGGCCGCGCACCACGTCGGCCGGGGCCAGCGGCCGCACCGCCTCGATCACCTCGGCGCGCCGGCGCAGCATCGAGGCCGGGGTGAACGCCGCCGGCGGCTCCATCGCGATCATCGCCAGCAACTGGAACAGGTGGTTGGGCACCATGTCGCGCAAGCACCCCGTCGGATCGTAGAAGCCGCCGCGCCCTTCCACGCCGATGGTCTCGGCGGCGGTGATCTGTACGTGGTCGATGCGGTCGCGGTTCCACACCGGCTCGAACAGGCCGTTGGCGAAACGGAAGGCGAGGATGTTCTGCACCGTCTCCTTGCCCAGGAAATGGTCGATGCGGAACACCTGGTCCTCGTCGAGCACGCGGCCGACGATGGCGTTGAGTTGCCTGGCGCTTTGCAGGTCGTGGCCGAACGGCTTCTCCACGATCACCCGGCGCCAGCCGCCGCCGGCGTGCTGCTTGACCAGCCCGGCCGCGCCCAGCTGCTCGATCGCCGGAGCGAAGAAGCGCGCCGCGGTGGCCAGGTAGAACAGCACGTTGCCGCCGGTCCGGTACTGCGCGTCGTACTTGGCGATCACCTCGCCCAGCGCGCGATAGGTCGCCGCATCGGCGAAGTCGCCGCGCAGGTAGTGCAGGCGCGTGCGCAGCCAGGTCCACACGTCCTCGTCCAGGCCGTCGGCCTTGAACTCGGCGTCGCGGTCGGCCATCAGCCCGTGCAGCGCGGTGCCGAGCAGGCGCCGCCAGGTGGTTTCGCTGATGTCGCCGTGGTCCACGCCGATCACCGCGAACTGTTCGGGCAGCGCGCCGCTGCGGCGCAGGTTGTACAGCGCCGGCAGCACCAGCCGCCGGGTCAGGTCGCCGCGCGCGCCGAAGACCACGATCAGGCAGGGCGGAGTCGCTTGTGTCGCATCGCTCATGGATGGGTGTCCTGTTTGCCGAGTAAGCCATGCAGGCGCAACGCGGCGTGGACCAGGGCCACGTGCGAGTAACCCTGCGGAAAGTTGCCGAGCATGCGGCCGCTGCGCGGATCGTATTCTTCGGCCAGCAGGCCGACGTCGTTGCACAGGCCGAGCAGGCGTTCGAACAGGGCGCGCGCCTGTTCGGTGCGGCCGAGCAGCGCGTAGTTCTCCACCAGCCAGAAGCTGCAGGCGAGGAAGGTGCCCTCGCCGGCCGGCAGGCCGTCGCCGCTGTCGTCGTCGGCGCGGTAGCGCTCGACCAGGCCGTCGATGCTCAGCTGCCGGGCGATCGCGTCGGCGGTGGCGGCCACGCGCGGATCGTCGGCCGGCAGGAAGCCGACCAGCGGGATCAGCAGGGTCGCCGCGTCCAGCCGCTCGCTGCCGTAGCTCTGCACGAAATGGCCGTCGCGGTGCACGCCCTGTTGCAGCACCTGCGCATGCACTTCGTCGGCCAGCGCGCGCCAGTGCGCGCGTTGCGCGGCATCGGCGTCGGTGACCCCGTCGCGCGCGCCGCAGTCGAACGCCAGCCACGCCATCACCTTGGAATGCACGAAGTGGCGGCGCTGGTCGCGGATTTCCCAGATGCCTTCGTCCGGCTCGCGCCAGCGCTGCTCCAGGACTTCCAGCAGCTGCCGCGCCAGCGAACGGCCGTGCGCCGCGGTCGCCATGCCTTCGTGGTGGCCGCGATGGAACGCGGCGATCACCTCGCCGTACACATCCAGCTGGAACTGGCCGGCGGCGGCATTGCCCACGCGCACCGGCAGCGCGCCTTCGTAGCCGGGCAGCCAATCGGCCTCCCATTCGGGCATGCGCCGTTCGCCGCCGATGCCGTACAGCGCCTGCAACTGGTCCGGCGAGCCGGCCACGGTGCGCTGCAGCCAGCCATGGAAGGCGGCCGCCTCGTCGGAATAACCGGCCGCGTGCAGCGCGGTCAGGGTGAACACCGCATCGCGCAGCCAGCAGAAGCGGTAGTCCCAGTTGCGCTCGCCGCCGAGCCGTTCCGGCAGCGAGGTGGTCGGCGCGGCGACGATCGCGCCGGTGGGCAGGTAGCTCAGCCCCTTCAGCACCACCAGCGAGCGCCGCACCGCCTCGGTCCACGGGCCGGCATGCACGCAGCGGTGCGACCAGCCGTGCCAGAACGCCTCGGTCTGCGCCAGCGCCTGCTCCGGCGCCAGCGGCGGCGGCAGTTCCAGGTGCGAGGCGCCATGGCTGAGCACGAACCAGGTGCTGTCGCCCGGCTCCAGCGCGAAATCCGTCTCGGTGGCGAAACCGTGGCCATGCATCGGCTGCGGGCTGCGCAACGCGATCTGGTCCGGCCCGGCGATCGCCTGCAGGCCGCCATCGATCTGCGAGACCCAGGGAATGGTGTGGCCGTAGTTGAAGCGCAGCTGCAGCTGCATGCGCAGCGGCACCCGCCCGCGCAGCCCGCGCACGATGCGCACCACGTGGTTGTGCGCCACGTCGTCGTGGCTGGCGACCATGAAGTCCAGCACCGCCACGGCGCCTTCGTCGGTTTCGAACTCGGTCTCCAGCACCAGGCTGCCGTCGCGGTAATGGCGCGTGCTGCGGAACTCGCCGACCGGCGCGATCGACCAGCGGCCGTGCTCGGGGGTGCCCAGCAGCGCCGCGAACAGCGCATCGGAATCGAAGCGCGGCAGGCACAGCCAGTCGATCGATCCCTGCCGGTCCACCAGCGCCGCGCTGCGGCAGTTGCCGAGCATGGCGTAGTCCTCGATGCGTGAAGCCATTGCGTCCGCCGTTGGCCGGAAAAACGCGAGTCTGCCAGCGCCCGCGTTTGCGTCACGTAAGGACCGGCGGCCGGCGCCGGCACGCGCTAGCGGCCGGCTGCGGCTACACTGCGCCGGCGCATGAATGCCCATCCCGCTGCCGCCGCCCTGCGCGTCCTGGTCCTGGAGGACGATCCGATGCTGCGCGAGCGCATCCTGCTCCCGGGCCTGCGCCGTTTCGGCTTCGATCCCCATGGCTGCGGCACCGGTGCCGAACTGCAGGCGCAGCTGCAGGCCGATCCGGCCGACATCGTCGTGCTCGATGTCGGCCTGCCCGATACCGACGGCTTCACCGTGGCCCGCGACCTGCGCCAACGGCATCCCGACATCGGCATCGTCATGTTGACCAGCCTGGGCCAGACCGAGGACCGGGTGCGCGGACTCACCGGCGGTGCCGACGCCTACCTGGCCAAGCCGGTGGAGATCGACCTGCTGGCCGCGACTCTGCACAGCCTGACCCGGCGCCTGGGCCGCGCCGCGGTGGAACCGGCGCGCGGCCGTTGGCAGCTGAGCGAGGACGGCTGGTGCCTGCTGGCGCCGTCCGGCGCCGCCGCCGCGCTGACCGCGAGCGAGCGGCGGCTGTGCCGGCGCCTGCTCGAGCAGCCCGGCCTGCTGGTCGCGCGCGAGGCGCTGATCGCGGCGCTGACCGACCGCGTGTACGACTTCGACGCGCACCGGCTCGACTCGATGGTGCACCGCCTGCGCAGCAAGGCGCAGCGCCGCTGCGGCGCCGCCCTGCCGCTGGCGGCGGTGCACGGCAAGGGCTATATCTTCGATCCCGCCGGCTGAGCGTCTGCCACGCCGGCCGCCGCCTCCGCGCGCGGCAAGGCGATCAGGAAACGGGTGCCCACGCCCAGTTCGCTGTGCACCTGGATGCGGCCGCCGGCGCGCACCACCAGGTCGTGCACCACCGCCAGGCCCAGGCCGGTGCCGCTGTCGGCGGGCTTGGTGCTGTAGAACGGCTCGAACACCCGCGCCATCACGTCCGCCGGCATGCCCTGGCCGTCGTCGGCGACCTCGATGACGGTCCATGCGTCCTCGCTGCGCACGGCGATGTCGAGATGGCCGCGCTCGGCGATGGCGTCGCGGCTGTTGCAGGCCAGGTTGAGCAGCATCAGTTCGAACTGGCTGCGATCGAAGTGGATCGGCGCCGGCGCCGCGGGCAAGGCGCAGCGCAGCACGATGCGCGCTTCCAGCAGCTGCCGCAGCATCGGTTGCAGCATGTCGATGGCGGCGGCGGCGTCGAAGTCCTCGGCCTGTTCGCCATCGCGGCGGCTGAAGCGCAGCAGCCGGCGGATGATGGCCATGCCGCGCCGCGCCGATTCCTCCACCGACCCCAGGCTGCCTTCCAGCTGCGCGACGCGCTCGGCATCGCTGCCGGCCTCGTCGTCGTGGCGCGTGGCGGAGAAGCCGACGATCACCGCCAGCACGTTGTTGAAGTCGTGGGCCAGGCCGCCGGCCATGCGCTCGACGATCTCGCGCTTCTGCGCATGGATCAGCTGCGCCTGGGCGCGTTCGCGCGCCAGCATCTCCTGCTGCAGGCGATGGCCGCGCGCGTTGGATTCGCGCAGGCTCTCGCGCAGCGCCTCGGTGGTGCGGTCCAGCAGCAGCGTCACCAGCAGGTAGCTGAACAGCACCGAGGGCAGGTTGTAGAACGCGCGCGCCGGCTCATCGACGAATTCCAGCAGCGCGTCGTGGCCCACGCCCAGGCCCAGCATCAGCAGCAGTGCGCCGAAGGTGATCCACAGCGCGCGGCGCCCCAGCACCAGCCCGGCCAGGATCAGCACCAGCATCTGCGCCAACTGGTCCGGCAACTGCCGCTGCAGGCCGTTGACCGCGGCATTGACCAGCAGCGACGCCAGCATCGCGGCCAACAGCAAGCTCACGCCCGCGCGCAGCGCGCCGCGGCGTACGCGCACGAAGCCGATCGCGGCGCACAGCGCGATCAGCAGGCTCATCGCCAGCGACACCACCATGCCCGGCGGCATGGCGCGGCCGCGCAGCTGCGGCCAGGCGAGGGTCAGCGCGACCGCGAACGTGGCCGGGATGGTGATCGCCAGGAACAGCAGCAACAGCTGGATCACGCGCACGTTGCGCCGGTCCACCTCGTCCACGACCGGCACCCGGTCGAACCAGTTCAACAACGTCCTCACCATCCGACCGTGCTCCCCATCCCACCTGGCTCGGTGAGAACCCGGTGATGATCGTGCGAGAACTTGCGGGTGACAAGCAAATGACGCCGCGCATAAGTTCGCTGTACGGAGCGCGCACAGGGGGAATCACGGCGCGCTTCCCAAGACCACTCGGACCGAAGCGGCGCCCGCGCGCCGTTGACGTCGCGTCCTGCCCTGTCGCCACGCACACCAGAGATCGCCATGAACGCATGCATGTCCCTCCACGGCACCGCCGCCCCTCGTCCGCCCCTCGGCGCCGCGCTCGGCGCTTCCACCATTCGCACCCGCAACGTGCTGGCCCTGGCGTGCGCGCTGTGCCTGGCGCTACCGGCGCTGGCGCAGGCCGCGACCGATGCGACGGCCACCGACACGAACGCGGCACCCGCGGACGCGAGCGCCGACGCCGATTTCTATCTGCAGGCCACCGGCAGCGACAGCAGCGATGCCGGCGCCTATGCCGACGGCGAAGAGGCGCTGGCGGCGGGCGAAGCCGCCTCCGCGGTCGGCAACGGCACCATCGCGCTCGGCGCCGGCGCGGTCGGCTACGCCAATCAGGCACTGGCGGTGGGGCACAACAGCCTGGCCACCGAGGTCTCCACCACCGCGGTCGGCGGCGTGCTCGACCTGGACTTCTCGTACAAGCAGAACGGCCAGGTGATTTCGCAGCAGACCTCCGCCTCCGGCCTGGCCGCGACCGCGCTGGGCGCCGGCGCGCAGGCCAGCGGCGAGTACAACGTGGCCACGGGCGCCGGCGCGATCGCCAGCGACCGCTCCAGCGTCGCCATCGGCGGCATCGTCGATCTGGGCAACGAGTTGTATCCCGGCTTCGGCCTGGACGGGGTCTACCTGCAGGCCACCCAGGCCACCGGCCCGCTGTCCACCGCCGTGGGCGGCGGTGCGCTGGCCACCGCCTACAGCGCCACCGCGGTCGGCGCGCTGGCCGAGGCCAGTTCCGAACGCACCGTGGCGATCGGCACGCAGTCGATCGCCAACCAGTACGGTGCGGTGGCCGTGGGCGGGCGCAGCGAGGCGTCCGGCGAATTCGCCGTGGCGATCGGCGTCGCCTCCCGGGCGCTGGGCCAGAGCAGCCTGGCGCTGGGCGGCAGCGCCCTGGCCGCGATGGACGACACCACCGCGCTCGGGCAGGCCGCGCTGGCGCTGCAGCAGGGCGCGACCGCCGTCGGCAGCGGCGCCTGGGCCGGCGGCACGCGCAGCATCGCCATCGGCGCGGCGATGGTGTGGAACGGCAACTTCTTCCTGGACACCCCGGTGCTGTTCTACGACAGCATCGCCATGGGCACCGGCGCGGACGTGTTCGGCGATCACTCGATCGCGATCGGTGCCGGCGCGCGGGTCGGCAATTCCACCTTCGTCGACGACGTGCAGGTGATCACCAACAACAGCGTGGCGCTGGGCGCCGGGTCGGTCGCCGAGCGCGACAACACCGTGTCCATCGGCGCCGCCGGTGCCGAGCGCCAGCTCACCAACCTGGCCGCCGGCACCGCCGACACCGATGCGGTCAACCTGGCGCAGCTGCGCGGCGTGGCCAGCGCGTTCGGCGCCGGCAGCACGGTGGACGCCAACGGCAACCTGATCGGCGGCAGCTATCTGGTGCAGGGGACGCGCTACGGCGACCTCGGCTCGGCGATGGGCGCCCTCGACACGGCGCTGACCGGATTCGATACCCGCATCAACGCCCTCGCCAGTTCCGGCGGCGGGCATGGCGTGAGCGTCGGCGACGGCGCTACCGCCGCGCCCAGCACCGGCCAGGGCACCAATGCCGTGGCGGTCGGCTCCGGCGCCACCGCCAACGGCGACAACGGCCTGGCGATGGGCGCCGAGGCGCTGGCCTACGGCCCCAACGACACCGCGATCGGCGCCAATGCCAAGGTCAACGCCGACGGCAGCACCGCGGTCGGCGCCAACGCCCGCGTCGCCGCGGTCGCGACCAATGCGGTGGCGGTCGGCGAGAGCGCCAGCGCCTCGGCCGCGTCGGCGACCGCGCTGGGCCAGGGCGCCTCGGCCAGCGCCGCCAACGCGGTGGCGCTGGGCCAGGGCTCGGTCGCCGATCGCGCCAACACCGTCTCGGTGGGCAGCAGCGGCGACGAACGCCAGATCGCCAACGTCGCCGCCGGCAGCGCCGGCACCGACGCGGCCAACGTGGCGCAGATGCGTTCCGGCGACAGCGCCACGCTGAGCAGTGCCAATGCCTACACCAATACCCGCGTCACCGCGCTCGACGACAGCTTCGAGCAGCTGCGTACCGACACCGAGCACCGCCTGGACGGCATGGACCGGCGCATGGACAAGCTGGGCGCGATGAGCGCGGCGATGCTCAACATGGCGGTCAACGCCGCCGGCACGCAGAGCCCGCGCGGTCGCGTGTCGGTGGGCGCCGGCTTCCAGGGCGGCCAGCAGGCGCTGTCGATCGGCTACGCCAGGAAGATCGGCGCGCGCGCCTCGTTCAGCCTGGGCGGCGCCTTCAGCAGCGGCGAATCCTCCGCCGGCATCGGCGTGGGCGTGGATCTGTGAGGTCCATGCGCACCGGCCACGCGCCGTCCTCTCTTTCCTCTCTTTCCTCCCGTTGCCACAGGACCTCCAGATGATTTCCAAGAGCAAGCTCAGCGCGGCCCTCGCCGTCGTCCTCGCCGCCAGCGCCGCCCAGGCCGCCTCGCCCGTCATCGGCAAGGGCGGACTGACCGAACCGGCCGCGCAATCGGCGCAACCGCTGCAGGTGGGCCAGCGCTTCATCGTCAAGACCCGCGACGCCGGCACCACGGCGCGGCGCCTGCTCGACGGCTCGCTGTCGACCGCGGTCACCCGCACCGGCCTGCAGCGGGCCAAGGCCGCCATCGCCGGCGCCCCGGCGCAAGCTGCGGTCAGCGCCAAGGTGCTGCGTGAGATGGCGGTGCCGGGCTGGCACGTGGTGCAGACCTCGCGCCGCCTCGATGCCAGCGAGAGCGCCGCGTTCGTCAAGGAACTGCAGGCCGATCCGGCGGTGCTGTCGGTCCAGGTCGACCGCCTCTACCAGCGCCTGGACGAACAGCGCGTGTCGGTGTCCAAGGCGGCGCTGGCCACCGCCGCGGCGGCTCCCAACGATCCGGCCTACGCCCAGCTGCAGTGGAATTTCCACGACCCCGTCGGCGGGGTGAATGCCGAGCAGGCCTGGACCCGCTCCACCGGCCAGGGCGTGGTGGTGGCGGTGGTCGACACCGGCGTGGTCAAGGACAATCCGGACCTGGCCGCCAACGTGCTGCCCGGCTACGACATGATCACCGACCACCGCGTCTCGCGCCGCGACAGCGACGGCCGCGCGCCCGGCGGCTACGACCTGGGCGACTGGGTGGAGGCCGACTACTGCGCCGCGCTGGGCGCGCCGGGCAACTCGGCGAACGCCAGCTCGTGGCACGGCAGCCACGTGTCCGGCACCATCGCCCAGGTCACCAACAACGCCGTGGGCACGGCCGGACTGGCGTACGACGCCAAGATCCTGCCGGTGCGCGTGCTCGGCTCGTGCGGCGGCTTCGGCAGCGACATCGCCGACGGCATGCTGTGGGCCGCAGGCCTGCCGGTGGATGGCCTGCCGGCCAATCCGAACCCGGCCGAGGTGATCAACATGAGCCTGGGCAGCAGCGGTCCGGACAGCTGCCCGGCGCTGTACCAGGACGCGATCGACAGGATCAACGCCAAGGGCGCGATCATCGTGGTCGCCGCCGGCAACGCCAACGCCGATGCCGGCACCTACACCATGTCCTCCTGCAACGGCGTCATCAGCGTCGGCGCCGCGCGCATCAACGGCGGGCGCGCCAGCTACTCCAACTACGGCACGCGCGTGGACATCGCCGCGCCGGGCGGCGGCGGCAGCATCGACGGCAACCCGAACGGCTACATCTTCCAGGTGCTCAACGCCGGCACGCAAAGCCCGACCAGCGAGTGGCAGATCGGCGGCATGGCCGGCACCTCGATGGCCTCCCCGCACGTCGCCGCCGCGGTGGCGATGGTGCAGAGCGTGGCCACGACCCCGTTCACCTGGAGCGGCATGCGCGACCTGCTGCGCGCCAGCGCGCGCCCGTTCCCGGTGGCGATCCCGACCACCACGCCGATCGGCGCCGGCATCCTGGACATCGACATGCTGTTGCAGCTGGCCACCACGCCGCCATGCGCACCGTCGGACAGCAGCTGCGTGCCGCCGACCAAGACCCTGACCAACAAGGTCGAACAGCGGGGTCTCGGCAGCCAGGGCGGCGACGCGCTGTACAGCTTCCAGGCCGAGGCCGGCAAGGCGGTGAGCTTCATGACCTTCGGCGGCACCGGCAGCGTCGCGCTGTACGCCGCGGCCGGCAAGGTGCCGACCAGCAGCAGCTACGATGCGCGCTCGGTGCGGGCCGGCAGCACCACCCAGACGATCCGCGTCACCCCGTCCAGCGCAGGCACGTATTACCTGCGCCTGTCCGGCAGCTACAGCGGCCTGACCCTGGTGGTGCGGCAGTAAGGCGGCAAGCGGCGGCGCCGTTCGCCGCCGCGCCGATGTGCGCGGGAGGAACACCCCTCCCGCGTACGTATCGAAGGATCGCTTGGCCCGCCGTCCGGCGGGGTTTTTTTGGGGGCGCCGCAACGGAAGCGACGCCGCGCGACTGCCGCGCCGGCGGGTTCGCGCACGTGCCGCGCATGCGGCGCAGCGCGCCGACCGCCGTCAGCGGCTTTCGCGCAGGAACCGGGCCATCGACGACACCCCCGGCAGCGCCGGCTGGAACTGGCCGGCGACATCGACGAAGCCGCGCATCACCGCGATCTCGCGCGGCGGGCGGTTCAAGGTGTCGCGCAGGTCCGGGTCGGCGCCGGCACGCAGCAGGCGCTGCACCAGCAGCGGCAGGCCGTGCAACGCGGCCAGGTGCAGCGGGCCGAAGCCGCGCGGGTCCTGCACGTCCAGGCTCACCTCTTCGTCGAGCAGGCGCTCCACCCCGGCCAGCACCACCGGCTCGTCGCAGGCGGTGCCCGGTTCGGCGCGCGCGCCGAGCAGCAGCAACAGCGGGGTCACCCCGCCGGCGGCGCTGCGGTCGGCTTCGGCGCCGGCCAGCAGCAAGGTATCCAGCAGCGCCAGCAGGCGCGACTTGTCGCGCGCGGTGAAGCCGTACAGCGCGGCGCAATGCAGCGGCGCCAGCTGCTGCGCGTCGCCGGCATGCACGTCGGCGCCGGCCGCCAGCAGGCGCGCGGCGATGTCCGGCAGGCCCAGCGCGCAGGCCAGCATCAGCACGGTGACGCCGCCGGGCAGGCGGTGTTCGATCTGCGCGCCGGCGGCCAGCAGCGCCGCGACGATGTCGGTCTGGCGCATGCTCACCGCCGCCGACAACGGCGTGGCGCCGCTGGCCGCGGCGTGCTGCAGGTCGGCGCCGCGCGCCAGCAGCAGGTCCACCGCCGCGGCATGGCCGCCGCCGGCGGCGCGCAGCAGCGCGGTACAGCCCTGCGCGTCGGTCGCGTCCACCGCCAGGCCCAGGTCGATCAGGCGGCGGATCGCATCGGCGTCGCCGACCATCGCCGCGGCCGGCAGGTCGGCCTCGCGCAGCGGGCGCCGCGGCAACGGCCAGACCCGCCAGTCCAGCCAGTCGGCCAGGTCGCGGCGGCCGCTGGCCAGGGCCACGCCCAGCGGGGTCTGCCCGTCGGCCGCACGCGCTTCCGGCGAGGCGCCCTGCTGGATCAGCAGCTTCAGCGAGGCCTCGCGGCCGAGCGCGGCGGCCAGGTGCAGCGCGGTCATGCCGTGGCTGTCGCGCGCCTCGCGGTCGGCGCCGCGTTCGAGCAATTGCAGTTGCAGGCGCAGCCAGCCCAGGCGCACCGCCAGCGACAGCGGCGGATCGCCGGCCGGCGACGGCGCGAACGGGTCGGCGCCGCGTTCGAGCAGTTCCAGCGCGAACTGCTCCAGCGCGCGCGAGGCGTGGTCGTGCTGGGCGCAGGCGGCGAGCAGCCGGGTCAGGCCGCCGCGACCGGCCGGCGACACGCCCTGGCGCAGCATCGCCTGCAGGCTGGGCACCGCTTCCACGCCGCGCGAGAGCAGCGCGAACATCGGCGTGTCGCCGCAGGCGTCGAGCACTTCCGGCGCGGCGCCATGCGCCAGCAGCCAGTCCACCGCCTGCGGATTCAGGGCCAGGTGCGGATCGTGCAGCAGCGCGCCCAGCTCCTCGGCCGCGCACAGCCGCGCCAGCGCCGCCAGGCCGTCGCGCTGGCCCAGTTGCAGGCCTTCGCGCAGCAGTTCCAGCGGCGGCCGGTCGGGCAGACTGGCGCTGCCGACCTCGCCCTGGCCGTCGCTGACCGCGGCCGGCAGCGGGTAGTCCGGATCCAGTGCGGACACGATCGCCCAGCGCCCGGCCTCGGCGGCCAGGTCGACCGCGCGGCGCCCGCTCTGGTCGGCCTGCGCGGCCGCGATGCCCAGCTCCAGCAGGCGCCGGATCAGCCCCGGCGAGACCTGGTCGGCGGTGCAGGCCAGCAGCACCGCGTTGCGGCCGTCGCCATCGACCGCGGTGAGGTCGGGCTTGTGCGGCAGCAGGTGTTCCAGCACCGCGACGCGGCCGTGGCGCGCGGCTTCCAGCCACGGCGTGCGGCCCAGCGCATCGCGCGCCTCCAGGTTGGCGCCGGCGCCGAGCAGCGCATCGACGATCTCCACGTGCCCGGCCTGCGCCGCCTCGTGCAGCGCGCTGCGGCGCTGGCGGTCGCGCGCATCGACCCGCGCCTTGTGCTTGAGCAGCAGCTGCACGCCGGCCGGATCGTCTTCCTCGGTACCGGCCGCGGCCAGCAGCACCGGGCTGCCCTCGGCCGGCTCGGGCTTGGCCCCGCGCTCGAGCAGGAACTTGGCCATGCGCCAGTTGCCGACGTGGCAGGCCACCGCCAGCGGGGTCAGGCCGTCGCGGTTCAGCGCGTCCAGTTCGGCCGCGGCATCGCGCAGCAGGGCGGCCACGCCGGGGTCGGAACTGCGCGCGGCGTGGTGCAGCGGGGTGTTGCCGTCGCTGTCGCTGGCGCGCGGGTCGGCGCCGTTGGCGAGCAGGGTCATCACCGCCTCGGGACGGCCGTGCCAGCTGTCGCGGGTCGCGGCCAGCAGCGGGGTCATGCCCAGGTGCGGCTGGTTGACGTCCACGCCGCGCACGATCAGCTCGCGCAGCAGGCGCAGGTCCGGCAGCACCGCGGCCAGCACCGGCAGGCTGCGCTGGTCGCGCCAGTCCGGCGCCGGCAGCGCATGCGGGTCGGCGCCGGAGTGCAACAGTTGCAGCGCGCGATCGACGCGGCCGCCGCGCGCGGCGTCGTACAGCGCCGCATGCAGTTCGTCCGCCGGCGGCGGCACATCGTCCTCGCGCGGCGCGGCATTGGCGCTCAGTTCGGCGAACAGGTCGGCCGAGGTGGTCCGTGGCGGCGACGGCAGCGCCTGCGGCGGCGCCACGCGCTGCAGCAAGGCGTGCAGCAACGGCGACAGCAGCGCATAGGCCAGCGCCAGCGGCCAGCGCGCGGCGACGGCCAGCAGGCCGGGCCAGGCCAGCAGCACGCCGACCCCGGCCAGCAACAGCACCAGCGCCGCCACCGCCAGGCCGCGCCAGGCCTGCACGTCCTGCTGCGCCAGCGCCTGCCAGCGTGCGCCCAGCGCGCCGCCCTCGCATTCGCTGCCATGCCACAGCGGCCAGGTGCGCCACAGCCCGAGCAAGGCCGCGCTGGCGGCCACGCTCAGCGCCAGCGCCGCGGCCAGGCTGCCGCTGTCGCGCAGCGCGGCCAGCGGCCAGGCCACCAGCAGCGCGACCAGGCCCAGCCCGCCGGCCCACAGCGCCAGCAGCGGCAACAGCTCGCGGCCCAGCGCCGGCACGCTGTCCGGCCGCGGCCGGCTGCCGCGCGACCACGACAGCGCCAGCGCAAACGCCGGCTGCGCCAGCCACGCGCCCAGCGCCGCGGCCAGCGGGCCGAACCCGGCGACCAGCGCCAGCAGTGCGCCCAGCGCGGCGGCGATCCAGGGCGCGCGCGCGCGGAAGGGGGAGTCAGTCATCGTGTCGGTCGGTCCGGCCGTCGGGGAGCGGCGGCAATTGCAGATGGAAGCCGCAGCCGGCCAGATTCGCACGTACCGCCGCGGGGTCGGTCCGGGCCAGGGTGCGCTCGGCGGTCAACGCCACCTCGAGCACGAACGCCAGTGGCTGCAACGACGCCAGCAGCGGCTGCGGCAGACAGCCGAAGTCGTCGCGCGCGGCGAGGTAGAGATAGGTGTCCGGCTTGCGTTGGCTTTTGTAGACGTAGGCTTGCATGCCCGTGGCGTGCGCCTGGCGTGGAAAGGCAAGCGATTGTGGAGGAAATGCGGCAGCGGCGAAAGCGCGCACGCCGCACGCCATTTATAAATGCATGCGCCGTGCCCGTTCACGTTCAGCGTGGGCGCGCGCTTCACGGCTTTGCGGACCGCGTCGATATACTGCTGCGATCCATCCTTTACGGAATATCGCGTGACCGAAGCGTCCCCGTCGCCCCGCATGGCAGCCGTCGCAATTCGTGCGTACACCGCGACCACCGCGCTCGGCAGCGGACTGCAGGCCCAGGCCAGCGCCTTGCGCGACAGCCGCAGCGGCCTGCGCCGCAACGATTTCGGCGCGCAGCCGCTGCCCTGCTGGATCGGCCGCGTGGACGCGCTGGAGACCTTGCCGCTGCCGCCGGCGCTGGCCGAGTGGGAATGCCGCAACAACCGCCTGGCGTGGCTGGCGCTGCAGCAGGACGGCCTGCAGGCGGCGGTCGCCGCCGCCGCGCAGCGCCACGGCGCCGAGCGCGTGGCGGTGGTGATGGGCACGTCCACCTCCAGCATCGGCGCCAGCGAGGAGGCCTATACCCGGCTCGAACAGGACGCCGAGGGCGCGCGCTTTCCCGCCGACCTGGACCGGCCGATCGTGCATACGCCGCACTCGCTGGGCGATTTCGTGCGCCAGGCCACCGGCCTGCGCGGACCGTGCATCACCGTCGCCACCGCGTGCTCGTCCAGCGCCAAGGTATTCGCGCAGGCGGCGCGGCTGATCGCCGCCGGCGTGGTGGATGCGGCCCTGGTCGGCGGCGTGGACACGCTGTGCGGCAGCGTGCTGTTCGGCTTCAATTCGCTGCAGCTGGTGTCGCCGGAGCTGTGCCGGCCGTTCGATCTGCGCCGGGACGGACTGTCGCTGGGCGAAGCCGGCGGCTACGCGTTGCTGGAGCGCAGCGACGCGGCCGCCGCGCCGCCGGCACTGGCGCTGCTGTGCGGCTACGGCGAATCCAGCGACGCGCACCACATGTCCGCGCCGCACCCGCAGGGCCTGGGCGCGCGCCTGGCGATGGGCGGCGCGTTGCAGCGCGCCGGCGTGGACGCCGCGCAGGTCGGCTACCTGAACCTGCACGGCACCGCCACCCCGGCCAACGACAGCATCGAGGCCGCCGCGGTGGCCGCGCTGTTCCCGGCCACCCTGCACGCCAGTTCGACCAAGGCCTGGACCGGGCACACGCTGGGCGCGGCCGGCATCGTCGAGTCGGTGTTCGCGCTGCTCGCGCTGCGCGACGGCCTGCTCCCCGGCACCCTCAACAGCGAACAGCCCGATCCCGGGTGCGGCCCGCAGATCCGCTTCGCCAATGCCCACGCACAGGTCCGTTACGCGATGAACAATTCCTTCGGCTTCGGCGGCAACAACTGCTCGCTGCTGTTCGGCCGCGCATGAGCACGCCGATGTTGACCGCGACCATCGAAGGCATCGGTTTCTGGACCACCGGCCTGCCCAGCTGGGCGGCGGCGCGCGCCTACGCCGGCGGCGCTGGCGGCATCGTGGACACACCGGCGCGGCCGGCGTCGCAACTGCTGGCGGCCAACGAGCGGCGCCGCGCGCCGGACACGGTGGCGGTGTCGCTGGAAGTGGCGCTGGCCGCCTGCCAGGACGCCGGCCGCGATCCGGCCACGCTGCCGTCGGTGTTCGCCTCCACCCACGGCGACCTGGCGATCACCGACTACATGTGCACCACCCTGGCCGAGGATCCGCTGGCGATCTCGCCGACCAAGTTCCACAACTCGGTGCACAACGCCGCCGCCGGCTACTGGACCATCGGCGCCGGCGCCACCGCCGCGGCGACCGCGATCAGCGCGCACAGTGCCAGCTTCGCGCAGGGCCTGCTGGAAGCGCTGTCGCAGCTGGCGGCCGGCGAGGCGGCGGTGCTGCTGGCCGGCTACGACAGCCGCTCGACCGGTCCGCTCGGCCGCGTCTCGCACAGCGAGGGCCTGCTCGGTGCCGCGCTGGTGCTCGGCGCCGCGGCGCTGCCGGGCAAGCCGCGTCTGCGCGTGCGCCTGGCCGACGGCCGGGCCGATGCCGGCAGCGGTGCGCTGGCGCGGCATGCCGCCGGCAACGCGATGGCGCCGATGCTGCCGCTGTTCGATGCGCTGGCCGCCGGCGCCGGCCGCTGCGTGCTGGACGCCGGCGGCGGCCGCTGCCTGCACGTGGACCTGCAGGCATGAGCCGGATCGCGCTGAGCGCTGCCGATGCCGCGATCCTGATTCCGGCGCTGAACGAAGCGCTGCGCATCCGCGAGGTGGTGACCGATGCGCTGGCGCACTGCCCGCGGGTGATCGTGGTCGACGACGGCTCCGACGACGGCACCAGCGACTGCATCGCCGACCTGCCGGTGACGCTGCTCCGGCATCCGCAGCGGCGCGGCAAGGGCGCCGCGCTGCGCAGCGGGTTCGCCGAAGCGCAGCGCCAGGGCGCGCGCGCGGTGATGACCATGGACGGCGACGGGCAGCACAGCGCCGCCGATTTCCCGCGCTTGCTGGCCGCGGCCAATCGCCATCCCGGCTGCGTGATCGTCGGCGCGCGGCTGCGCAAGCGCGCCAGCCAGCCGACCATCCGCCGCATCGGCAACGACTTCGGCGACTGGGGCATCGCCTGGGGCTGCGGCTTCCGCCTGATCGACAGCCAGAGCGGGCAGCGCCTGTATCCGCAGGCGGTGTACACGCTGCCGGACGTGCCCGGCGAGGGCTTCGTGTTCGAGGCGCAGCTGCTGATCTCCGCCGCGCGCCAGGCCGGCGCGCGGGTGGTGGCGGTGCCGATCGAGACGCGTTACGCGCACCAGGCCGGCGAGTTCCGCAAGAGCCATTTCCGCCTGGTGCGCGACCTGTGGAAGATCACCTCGCACGTGGTCGTGCAGGTGTGGCAATACGGCCATGTGGTGCGCGAATACCGCCGCGTCCGCGCCAATCCGGTGCTGATCGACGACGCCGCCGGCGAATTCGCTGCGGCACCCATCCCTTTGAGCAAGGAAGAGACGACATGAACCAGCAGCATGCGGACGTGGTGATCACCGGCGGCGGCCTGGCCGGGCTGACCCTGGCCCTGCAATTGCGCCAGCGCGATCCGCAGCTGCGCGTCAGCGTGCTGGAACGGCGCGCGCACCCGGTGCGCGAGGCCGCGTTCAAGGTCGGCGAATCCTCGGTGGAGATCGGCGCGCACTACTTCGCCAACGTGCTCGGCCTGCGCGAACACCTGGAGACCGAGCAGATCCGCAAGTTCGGCTTCCGCTTCTTCTTCTCCGACGGGCGCGAGGACATCGACCGCTGCACCGAGCTGGGCGTGAGCCAGTTGCTGCCGACGCCGTCGTGGCAGATCGACCGCGGCCGCTTCGAGAACTTCCTCGGCGAACGCGCGCGCGCGCTGGGCGTGGAGTTCATCGACGGCTGCACCGTGCGCGGCATCGACCTGGCCGACGACGACGCCGACCACCAGGTGCGCTACGAGCGCGACGGCACCGCGGCGACGCTGCACGCGCGCTGGGTGGTGGACGCCAGCGGCCGCGCCGGGCTGCTCAAGCGCAAGCTGGGCCTGGCCCAGGACAACGCGCACCAGGCCAATGCGGTGTGGTGGCGGGTAGACGGGGTGGTGGATCCCAACGTGTGGTCGCAGGACAACGCCTGGCTGCAGCGCTGCACGCCGCCGGACCGCTGGCGCTCGACCAACCACATGTGCGGGCCGGGCTACTGGTTCTGGCTGATCCCGCTGTCCTCCGGCGCGCATTCGCTGGGCATCGTCTGCGATGCGCAGATGCATCCGCTGGAGACGATGAACACCCACGACAAGGCGATGGACTGGCTGCGCAAACACCAGCCGCAGGTGGCGCGCACGCTCGACCAGAGCCAGTTCGCGCTGCAGGACTTCCTGTTCCTGCGCAAGTTCTCGCATGGCTGCAAGCAGGTGTTCTCGGGACAGCGCTGGGCGCTGACCGGCGAGGCCGGGGTGTTCCTGGATCCGTTCTATTCGCCGGGCAGCGACTTCATCGCCATCTCCAACACCTACATCTGCGAACTGATCGGGCGCGAACGCGCCGGGGGCAACATCGCGCCGTACGCCGAGCTGTACCAGCAGCTGTACTTCTCGTTCTACGAGAACACCCTGACCCTGTACCAGGACCAGTACCCGCTGTTCGGCGACGCGCAGGTGATGCCGGTCAAGGTGATCTGGGACTACACCTACTACTGGGCGCTGCTGGCGCCGCTGTTCTTCTCCGACCGCATCGCCGACCTGCCCACGCTGGGCCGGCTGCGGCCGGACTTCACCCGCGCGCGCGAACTCAACCTGGGCATGCAGGCGCTGCTGCGCGACTGGGGCCGCCACAATGCGGCGCAAGGCCAGCCGGAAGCCGACGGGCGGCTGCTCGACCAGTACGTGATCGGCTGGTTCCACCAGCTCAACGCCGCGCTGAACGATGTGCTGGACGACGCGGCGTTCGTGGCGCGCGTGCGCGAGAACGTCGCGCGGATGAGCTGGCTGGCGCGCGAGGTGCTGGGCCAGGCGCGGGCGCAGCATCCGCAGATCGACGGCCACGGCCTGGACGCGCTGCTCGCCGATACGCTGGAAGGCGAGAGCTCGCTGGCCGACAGCTGGTACGCGCGCGCGGCCTGAGCCAGGCCGCCGCCGGCCTGGCGGCGTGCGCAACGCGGCCTTGGCCGCGTCTTTCGTGTCGCCCTGGGCCCGGCGGGGGCGCTTCGTGGTGGCGGGAACGGCGGACATGACCCGACCATAGGCCCGCCCGCATTCCCAGTGCCGCGGCGCAGGTGCTAGCCCATGCCGCCGTTGATGCCGATCACCTGGCCGTTGATGTAGCCGGCCGCGTCCGAGCACAGGAAGCCCACCAGCGCGGCGACCTCGTCCGCCTTGCCGGGGCGGCCGGCCGGCACCAGTTGCTTGATCGCCTCCGGCGCGAACGCCTCGCCGGCCATCGCGCCCTCGATCACCCCGGGCGCGACCACGTTGACGCTGATCCCGCGGCTGGCCATTTCCCGCGCCAGCGACTTGCTGGCGCCGTGCAGCGCGGCCTTGGCCGCGGCGTAGTTGGTCTGCCCGCGATTGCCGAGCACCGCCGCCACCGACGACACGCTGACGATGCGGCCCCAGCGCGTGCGCGCCATCGGCAGCAGCAGCGGCTGGGTCACGTTGAAGAAGCCGTGCAGCGACACGTCGATGACCCGGTGCCATTGCGCCGCACTCATCCCGGCCATCGGCGCGTCGTCGTGGATGCCGGCGTTGTTGACCACCACCTGGATCGGCCCGGCCTCCAGCAGCGTCGCCAGCGCGGCGGCGCTGGCATCGGCATCGGCCACGTCGAACGCCACCGCCTCGGCGCTGCCGCCGGCCGCGGCGATGTCCTGCACCACGGCAGCGGCGCGCGCCACGTTGCCGTTGGCGTGCACGATCACATGCAGCCCGTCCGCGGCCAGGCGCCGGCAGATCGCACCGCCAAGGTCGCCACTGCCGCCGGTGACCAGGGCGCGGCGTTTCGTCGAAGGATCGGTCATGCGCACATTCTCCGTGTTGCGTTGGCTGCGGGACCCTTCATCGTAGAACACGGCGATGTACAGGGTCAGTGGCCGGCACCCGCCGGGCGCGCCTCCACGGTGCGGCGGATGCATCTTGCGGCGCCAAGATCGGGCGATCGATTATTTGCTGCCGAGCAGCGTCTGCATGTTGTGCACAGCCTTCCTTACCCGTTCGAGCGCAACCTCGCTATCCACACGCAGGTCTTCCGGCAGGGCGAAGTGCTCCATGCATGCGTTCTCGGCGATGGCCCCGCGCAAGTGCGCAATGACGCGGACCATCAGATGGTCCATCCGCCAGCAGATGGACGGTTCGATGCCGGCAAGCCGCTCCGCCGTCGCCGGATGGCTGGTCCCTCCGATCCAGAGATCCGTCTCGAAGGCGAACTGGATCGCATCGTAACGGGAGTCGGCTTTTGTATAGCCGGGATCGCTGAAGAGGATCTTCCAGCGCGGAATCGCCGAAAACCGCAGGCTGCAGAAGATCGGCCGGAACAGGCGGCGCGACCTGTCCACCTGGGCGATGGATGCCGGGATCTGCGTATGGAAATCGGCGAACACCTCGACCAGATGACCGAGCGCAGGCGGTATGAGCTCGATGTAGCGCGCGATCACAAAGCCGGGCGCATCGGCGGCATCGACGGCGGGGATATAGAAAAGATCGCCCGGTTTCGGTGCTCTCAGCGCCTTCATCGGGGGGCTTCCGCATGCATGATCGGTACCGGGCGCCGCTACGCCGCGCCCAGCATCACCGTGGCGCGACCTTCGGCCAGCAGTTGCGCGCCATGCACGATGCGGAAGCCGTATTGCTGGCTGTCCTCGGCCTGCAGCAGCACTTCGGCCTCGCACTCGATCGCCTCCGGCAGCTCATGCAGATCGGCCACGTGCAGTTGCACGCCGCGCAGCGCGACCAGCATGCCCGGTCGCACCGGCTTGCCGCTGGCGCGGCCGAGCAGGCCGCCGTGCACCGCCATCGCCTGCGCGCCGTACTCGCACAGGTGCAGCGCGCGCAGGCGGCCGCCGCTGCGCAGCGGATGTTCGGCGGCGCGGTGCGCCTGGCTGCGCAGCACGATGCGCTGCGCGTCCCAGGCGAGCACCTCTTCCCACAGGCACATCAGGCCCTGGTGCGGCACCAGCGCCGCGATCGCGTCGCGGCCGCGCGGAAGCTCGGTCATGCAGCGTCTCCTAATGCGCCACGGCCGGCGCGTCGCTGGCGGTCTCGCGCGAGATCAGCAGCGCCAGCACGAAATTGAACAGCACGCCCAGCGCCACGGTACTGCCGATCGCGCGCAGCACCGGGATGCTGGAGGCGGCCAGCAGCGCGAACACCAGCAGCGTCATCAGGCTGCACACGATCAAGGCATGCAGCGTGCGCAGCTGGTCGGCGCGGTCGTCGCCGGCGTGGTCGAAGAACAGCGCGTAGTCCAGGCCCAGGCCGGCGGCCAGGATCAGCGCGATCAGGTGGAACAGGTTCAGCTCGACCCCGCAGCCGCGCAGGATCGCCAGGATCAGCAGCGTGGTCAGCGCCATCGGCAGCAGCACGCGCGCGATCCGGCGCGGCGTGCGCAGCGCGATCGCCACGGTCAGCGCCAGCAGCAGCGCGGCGATGCCGAGCGCGCCGAGCACGCGCCCGCGATAGGCGGCGACCAGCGATTCGGAGGCCTCCTTCAGGTCCATCAGCTGCGCGCCGCTGCCCCGCACCGCGCCGGCCAGCAGCGCCGGGTCGCGCAGGCCGGTCAGCGACACCAGCGCGGTGGCGTGGCCGCCGCGGTCCAGCAACAGGCCATCGACGGTGGTCGCCAGCGGCGTGCCGTGCAGGTCGCGCGCGGTCAGCGGCGGCGCGCTGCGGGCGCGCGCCAGGTCGGCCAGGAACGGGGCGAAGGCGTCGGCACGGAACGGCGTGGCGGCCACCGCCGCGGCGGTCAGCGCGCGCGCCTGCGTCGCGTCCGGCAACGCCGCCTGGCGCCGCTGCTGGGTCGCCGCGCTGGGCAGGTAGCGTGCGGCCATGTCGTAGCCGGCCAGTTCGCCGCGCGCGACCAGCGCGTCCAGGCGCGGGCGCAGCCGCTCGGAGGCGGCTAGCGCGGCATCGGCGGAGGCCGCCGGCAGCGCCAGCACGTAGCGCACGTCCGGCGCGCCCAGTTCCTGGCGCAGGTGCGCGTCGCGGGCCAGGCCGTCGGCCGGCACCGGGGTCAGCTTGGACAGGTCGTTCTGCCAGAACGGGCCCGGCGCGAACGCGATCACCGCCGCCGCGGCCAGCGCCAGCGGCAGCAGCGACCAGCGCGGCCGCGGCAGCCGCGCGATGCCGCGCCACAGCCGCGCCAGCGCCGGCGAATCGGCGTGGTCGCGCGGCGAGGGATCGATCAGCGCCGGCAACAGCAGGCGCGTGGTCAGCGCCGCCACCAGCAGCCCGGCGATGGTGAACACCGCCAGCTGGCGCAGGCCGTCCACGCCGGAGAACAGGAAGGTGACGTAGGCGATGCAGGTGGAGACCACGCCGGTGGCCAGCGTCGGCCACAGGTGGCGCGCGTTGGCGCGCGGATCCAGGCCCGGCCGCTGATGGCTGAACAGGTGGATCGGATAGTCCTGGACCACGCCGATCAGGGTGAAGCCGAACGCCACGGTGATGCCGTGCACGCCGTCGAACAGCAGCGCCACCGCGCCCAGCCCGGCCAGGCCGGCGCTGGCCAGCGGCAGCACCCCGAGCACCGGGATCTTCCAGCTGCGGTAGGCGACCAGCAGCAGCACGATCAGGCCCAGCGTATCCAGCATGCCGATCCACTGCGCCTCGTTCTGGGTGCGCCCGCCGATCTCCACCGAGAACGCGCCGGGGCCGGTCAGGGTCAGGCGGCTGCCGCTGCCGGCGCTGGCCTTGGCGAAGGCGGCGTGGATCGCGTCCACCGCCTGCTGCTGCCCGGTCGGATCGAACCCGGCGGCGCGGGTCTGCGCGACCAGCAGCGCGTCCTTGCCGGCGCGGTCGAACCAGACCCCGTCGCGCTGCTGCGGGCCGCCGGCCGGCTGCAGGCTCTCGGCCAGGTGCAGCACTTCCAGGGTCGGATCGCGCGGCAACAGCGGCTCGACCATCGCCGCGGCCGGCGAGCCCAGGTCCTGCAGCCGCGCCTGCAGCGCGTCGGCCAGCGTCGCCGCATCCAGCGGATGGGCGTCGAAACTGTCGCTGAGCAGGTAGCGGTAGGCCAGCAGGCGCTCGGGAATCGCGTCCAGGCCGGCATCGGCGCCATTGGCGACCAGCTCGAAGGTGTCGCGCTGCGCGGCCAGCTGCGCGTGCAGCGCCTGCGACTGCCGCGCCAGGGTCGGCGCATCGGCGCCGGACAGCGACATCAGCAGCAGCCGCGACCCCGGGCCTTCGCCGAGTTCGTCGAGGAGCAGTTTCTGCGCGGGGGTCTGGGCTTCCGGCATGAACTTGCGCAGGTCGCCAGACACCTGCAGCACGGTGCCAAGCCACAGCCCGCCTACGGTCAGCACCGCCAGCCACAGCAGCGCCAGCGAGATGCGCGCCTTCGAACTCAGTTCGCGTTTCATCGCGGCGACCACGCAAATGCCAGCACGTTCTTGCCCGGGGCCGCGCACAGCACGGCCCGCCTTCTGCTACCGCAGGCGGACATCAGCGCGCGTCGCCGTGGCACAGCGCGGTCAGCGCCCCGGTCTCGGCAAGGCTGGCCGCGTCGCGCGCGGCGCCGGCCAGCAGGGTGCGTTGCACGTCGCCCTTGGCCGGGGTGGTCTCGATGCAGCGCAGTTCCGCGCCGCGGCCGTACAGGCGCAGGCTGCGCACCTGCGCGGCCAGTGCCGGGTCCTTGGGCTGCAGCTGCAGCTGCCAGCGTTCGCGCGTGCCGCTGCTGCTCAGCGCGTAGTGCTGCTGCAACTGCGCCTGGTCGCCGGACAGCAACGCGCCGAAACCGTTCTGCAGGCCGGCCAGTTCCGGCACCCGCGCCAGCGAGAAGCGCCGCGGCGGCTTGCCGGCGCGCTCCAGCGTGGCTTCGCCGCCGCGCAGGGTGGTGGTCTCGCGGTACGGCGCGGTGACCTCGCGCACCAGCGTGTCGGCATCGGGACGGCGGTACTGGCCCTGCACCCGCAGCGGCGCCTTCAGCAGCGCCGAGCCGCGCAGTTCGACGAACTCGGTGCTGACCGGGGCCGGCCGCGCCAGCTTCTGCAGGATCCAGCCGGGGTCCAGCGGCTCAGGCGACGCGGCGCACAGCGGTGCGGCGCTGCACAGCAGTATCAGCATCCACGGCAAGGTGCGGCGCATCGGCATGGCGGTTGTTCCAGAAATCGTAGAAGTTGAACCAGTTGTACGGCGCGGAGCGCGTGTAATGTTCCAGCCTGGCGGCGTAATCGCGGATGAGCGCGGCCAGCGCCGGCGCGCGTTGCCGGCGCGGCAGGTCCAGGCCTTCGCTGAAGGTCTCGAACACCAGCTGGTAGCGGTTGCCGCCGCGGTACAGCCCGAACGCCAGCACCACCGGCACCTTCAGCGCCGCGGCGATCAGCCACGGCGAGGTCGGGAACATCGCGCCCTGGCCGATGAACGCGGCCGGCAGCGCCGGGTCCTCCGGGCGCGGCCGGTCCACCAGCAGCGCGACCAGCGCGCCTTCGTCGGTGGCCTGCTTGATCGCCATGACGATCGAGGTGCTGTCCATGCCGGCATCGATGATGTTGGCCGCCAGCTGCGGGTTCAGCGCGCCCAGCAGTTCGGTCATCGCCGGGTTGTGGGCCTTGTCCAGCACCACCTTGACCTGCACGTCGGGGCGCTCGGTGGCCAGCACCCGCAGCGCGTCGAAGCTGCCCAGGTGCGAGCCGAAGATCAGCACGCCGCGGCCGCGGTCCATCTGCGCGTGCAGCTGCTCCAGGCCCTGGATGTCGACCCGGAAGCGGTGCATCTGCCCGCACAGCATGAACACCCGGTCCAGGATGGTCGAGGCGAAGGTGTGGATGTGCCGGGCCACGTCCAGCAGCGTGGCCGGGCGGGCGAACACGCGCCCCAGGTAGTCGCGCGAGTCGCGCCGCTCCGGGCCGCGCACCACCAGGAAATACAGGGTGATCGGATACAGCAGCAGGCGCCCGAGCGCGCGGCCGCCGTAGCGGGCGATGCTGCGGATCAGCCACAGCGCGAAACGGCTGCCGCCTTCGGGGCGGTGTTTCCAGCTGGCGCTCATGCGGCATGCTCCGCGACCAGATCGCCGCTGACCAGCAGGTCCTCGCCGCGGCGCACGCGGAAGCGCCAGCGCGGCGCGGCGCCGTCCAGTTCCACCCGTGCCGGCTGCCCGGGCAGCAGCGGCTGCAGGAACTTCACCTGCGGCAGGCGCAGCGGCCCGCAGGCGCCGTGCGCGGCCTCGACGGCCTGCAGCACGTGGTCCAGCACCACCACGCCGGGCACCACCGGGTGGCCCGGGAAATGCCCTGGCAGGCTGGGATGATCATGCGGTACGACGAAATCCATAGGGGCAGCGACTCAGATCCTGGGGTCGAGCATGGCACGGACGGCCTGCTGTGCGCGCTGGGTCAGCTGTTGCCGGTCCAGCGGGCCATCGGCGCCGTTCACGTTGATCGGCGTGCCGATCCGCACCCGGATCACCCCGGGCCGGACCCGGAACAGGCTGGTCGACGGCAGCACCTTGCCCGCCCCGTCCAACGCCACCGGCACCACGTCCACGCCGGCATCGATCGCAGCCTGCAACAGCCCGGCCTTGAAGTCGGCCAGCTCGCCGTTGCGGCTGCGGGTGCCTTCCGGGAACAGGCACAGGTCCTGGCCCTGGCGCAGCAGCGCGGCGGCCTGGCGCCGCACCATGGCGCCGGCGCGGCGGCTGTCGCGGTCCAGGAACAGCATGCCGGTGGCGCGCGCGTACCAGTTCACGAACGGCACCTGCAGCATTTCGTCCTTGAGCAGGAAGCGCAGCGGCACCGGCAGCGCCGCGAACAGCGCGCAGATGTCGATGATCGACTGGTGGTTGCTGACGAACAGGTGGTTGCGCGACCAGTCCACCCGCTCCCGGCCCTCCACCTGCAGGCGCGCCCCGGCGCCGAAGAACAGCACCGGCGCCCACACCCGCGCGCCCATGCGCAGCGGCAGCCGCGGCCCGGCCAGCAGCAACAGGACCAGCGCCACGACGATGCCCAGCCCGGTGAACGCCAGGGTGAACAGCAGTTGCAAGGTATTCCACACGGCCCAGGCCATGCGCGACGGCATCCCTGCCTGCGGCATCTTCAGTTTGTCCTTGATGATCTGCACAACCCTCTGCATCCCCCGAGATGCGCGCGTCAGCGCAACAGATCGCGCCAAAAAACCGGCCCCAGCCGCGCCAACCGGTGCAGGAAGTCAGGCAGATTACGGTAGGGACGCTGCGGAAACCAGCGCCCGCGCATCAGGTATTCGCCGACGAAGAAGCCGCCGATGACCCCGTAGCCCAGCAGGTTGGCGATCAGCGAGGCGCGCGCGTCGCCGATCGGCAGCGGCGAGGCCTGCCCCAGCTGCGCCAGCACCCCGCTGGGCACGGCGCACAGCGCCAGCAACAGGTTCAGCAATGTCATGGCGGCCAGCAGCAGCGTCCACGCCAGGGTCAGCCGCCGCGTGTAGCGCAACTGCGCGGGAGTGATCGGCATCTGCGCCTGGCGGTACAGCGCCTCGACAATGCGCGAGATCAGCGGCGTGCGCCCGCGCTGCAGGCTGCGCCCGAAGAACCAGGCCACCCAGGCGGTGAACAGCACCGGCGGCGCGGCCAGCAGCAGCAGCGCGTGCGGCGAGCGCCACAGCGGCACCAGCGCGGCCAGCGCCAGCAACGCCAGCGCCCAGGCCCACGGCCGCAGCCGCGCCATCGGCTCCACCAGCAGCATCAGCACCAGCGCCGCGCCGGCCAGTACGGCCAGATCGGGACGGTGCGCGGCGTTGGCCCAGTGCGCCAGCGGCGAATACGCCAGCGCCAGCAGCACGCCCAGCGCCAGCGCCCACGGCGCGGCGGCGGCCGGGTCAGCTGGTCTTGTTGGCTTCGACATGCGCCGACAGCGCACGCAGCGAGGCGAAGATGCGGCGGTTCTCGTCGTTGTCCGAACGCAGCTGGAAGCCGTAGCGCTTGCTGATCGCCAGCGCCAGTTCCAGCGCGTCGATCGAGTCCAGTCCCAGCCCGGTATTGAACAGCGGCGCCTCCGGATCGATGTCGCCGGGCTGCACGTCTTCCAGGTTCAGGCTCTCGACCAGCAGCTCGGCCAGTTCACGTTCGGCGGCGGTTTGCGAAGACATCCAGGGGCTTCCAGGCGATGAGGACAGGTGCGACAAGATGGTGCATCGCGCGCAGCGGCGCAACTGTCCGACCTTGGCAGGCAAGCTATCATGACGTTCGTCTGACATGTCCACCGCAGGTTTTTCAGGATGAATTCCACCGCTTCCGCCCGCGCGCCCGCGCCCTCCCCCGCCACGCCGCAGGCTCCCGCGGCGGAAACGCCCGACGTGCTGGTGATCGGCGGCGGCCCGGCCGGCTGCGCCGCGGCCACCCTGCTGGCGCAGAAGGGCTGGAAGGTGACCCTGCTGGAGAAGGACCACCATCCGCGCTTCCACATCGGCGAATCGCTGCTGCCGATGAACATCCCGATCCTGCAGCGGCTGGGCGTGCTCGAGCAGGTCCGCGCGATCGGCGTGCTCAAGCTCGGCGCCGATTTCCCCAACGACGCCGGCGGCTACAACACCTTCCGCTTCGCCAATGCGCTGGACGCGCAGTCCGACTATGCGTTCCAGGTACCGCGCGCCGACTTCGACCGGGTCCTGTTCGCCCACGCCCGCGCCGCCGGCGCCGAGCTGCACGAAGGGGTCAAGGTCGAGTCGGTGCAGCTGGACGGCGAACAGCCGCTGGTGCAGGCGCGCGGCGCCGACGGCGTGCGCAGCTTCCGCCCGCGCTACCTGATCGACGCCAGCGGCCGCGACACCTTCCTCGGCAACAAGCTCAAGCTCAAGCGCGCCAACGCGCAGCACCAGTCGGCGGCGCTGTTCAGCCATTTCCGCGGCGTGGCGCGGCGCCCCGGCGAGGACGCCGGCAACATCAGCATCTACCGCCACCCGCACGGCTGGATGTGGCTGATCCCGCTGCCCGACGGGGTGATGAGCGTCGGCGCGGTGTGCTACCCGGAATACATGAAGACCCGCCAGGGCGACAGCGAAGCGTTCCTGATGCGCACCCTGGCGCTGGACCCGGACGTGGCCGCGCGCATGGCCGGCGCGCAGCGCGTGGCGCCGGTGCACGCCACCGGCAACTACGCCTACGAGTGCACGCGCATGAGCGGCCCGCGCTGGGTGATGCTCGGCGACGCCTACGCCTTCGTCGACCCGATGTTCTCCTCCGGCGTGTACCTGGCCATGCACGGCGCCGAGCGCGGCGCGGCCATGGTCGACGCGGCGCTGCGCGACCCGGCCAGCGAGACGCGGCTGCAGCGCGGCCTGGAAAGGCACCTGCGCCGCGGCCTGAGCGAGTTCAAGTGGTTCATCTACCGCTTCACCTCGCCCACCATGCGCGAGCTGTTCGCGCAGCCGCGCAACGTGCTGCAGGTGGAGCAGGCGGTGGTGGCGATGCTCGCCGGCGACGTGTTCGACAACCGCGCGGTGCGGCGCCGGCTGCGCGTGTTCCGCGCGATCTACGCCATGTCGGCGCTGGCGATGCTGCCGCGCGCCTGGCGGTCCTGGCGCCAACGCCGCCGCCAGGCGCGCGAAGGCTTCCACGGCGACACCTTGCAGGGAGACAAAGCATGAGCCGGCCGCATCCGCAGTTCCCGCAGCACGACCAGCGGCATCCGCAGCTGCAGGTGGACTACGTCGCCGAGACCGATCCGGGCGACCTGCTGCGCGACGAACAGGTGCTGGCGGTGTTCGGCTTCGGCAACGACGCCCCGCACCACGCCGACCCGCGCTACCTGCGCGTGCCGCTGCAGCCGCACGGCCCGCGCATGCTCGAGGTCTGGCGGACCGACGCGCCGGTCCGCAGCGGCCGCGACGGCGACATCGCCTGGGCCAGCGACGGGCGCCTGCAGTTCGGCGTGATCGAGATCGACGAGCAGGCGCTGGACATCGAAACCGCCTCGGCGCTGGCCTATGCGCAGATCACCGCGTTCGTCGGCCGCAGCGCCACGCCGCGCCTGCTGCGCATCTGGAACTACCTCGACGCGATCACCCTGGGCAGCGGCGACCGCGAACGCTACCGCCAGTTCTGCGTGGGCCGCGCGCGCGGGCTGGGCGATTTCGACCCCAGCCAGCTGCCGGCCGCCACCGCGGTCGGCCGCTGCGACGACGCGCGGGTGATCCAGATCTACTGGCTGGCCGCCGCGCAGGCCGGCACCCCGCTGGAGAACCCGCGCCAGGTCAGCGCCTACCGCTACCCGCGCCAGTACGGCCCGCAATCGCCGAGCTTCGCCCGCGCCATGCTGCCGCCGGCCGGCAGCGACATGCCGCTGCTGCTGTCGGGCACCGCCAGCGTGGTCGGCCACGCCTCGATGCATACCGGCCAGCTGCTGGCGCAACTGGAAGAGACCTTCGCCAACTTCGATGCGCTGCTGGGCGCCGCACGCGCCCACGTCCCCGACCTGCCGGCGCAGTTCGGCGACGGCACCCGGCTCAAGGTCTACGTGCGCGAAGCGGCCGACCTGCCGCTGGTCGCCGCCGCGCTGGACGCCCGCTTCGGCGACCGCGTCCCGCGCCTGCTGCTGCACGCGGTGATCTGCCGCAACGAACTGGCGGTGGAGATCGACGGCGTGCATGGGTGAGCGTGCGCGAGGCTGAGCGCGCCAGCTCGCCATCGCTGCGACGGCTGGTGCGGTTCGCTCGACCAGGCGTCGAGCAATGCAGGACGTTCGGTCGCCACTGCCACTGCGGTTCGCCACTTGCAGATGCGCGCGCCCCAATCCCAAGTAACGTCGCCAGCTGCTCGGCGGCGTCCGCTCCAGATCCTCGCACTGGCATGCCATGTCCGACAGTCGCCGCAAGATCGTGATCGTGTCCGGCGCACCTGGCGCAGGGAAAACCACCTTGGCGGTACCGCTCGCCACACGGCTCGGGTTTCCGCTGTTCTGCAAGGATTTCATCAAAGAAACGCTGACCGACACCCTCGGCGACAGCGGCGGCGATCTCGCGGCATCGCGCCGGATTGGCGGCGCGGCAATGGAACTCCTCTGGTCGCTGGCACGCCACGCGCCGCACGCGGTGCTGGAAGCCAACTTCCGGCCGCGCAGCGCGTACGAACGCGACAAGCTGGCCAGCCTGGACGCAGTCATCGTCGAGGTTCATTGCGACTGCGGCCCAGACGAAACCGCCCGGCGTTTCCGGAATCGCGCGGCGGCCAGCGCGCATCACGCAGCGCATCCATTGAAAGAACTGCCGCCGGACATGCTTGCGGAGTACGCCGGACCGGTGGGACTGGGGACTGTGGTCGCGGTGGATACGCGCGTGCCGGTGGACGTGGAGCGGCTCGTCGCGGAGGTGTCGAGCGCCTTGTCGTGAAGAGCGGCGGGTGGTCAGCCGCGTACTCCGCAGATGCGCCAGACACCGAAGGCGCTGCGGCGTCCGGCGCTAACCCGCCCTCAACCCTCGCGCTCGCCCGCCAGCAGCGCCAGCAAGCGGTCGCGCGGCAGCTTGCCGGTCTCGTTGCGCGGCAAGGCATCGAGCTTGCGCAGGCGGCGCGGCAGGAACACCGGGTCCAGTTCGCGGCGCAGCGCGGCCAGGATCGCGGCCTCGTCCAGGCTCGGCGCGACCACCACCGCGGCGATGCGGCCGACCGTATGGCCGGGCTCCGGCTCCAGTTGCAGCATCGCCCCGTCGACCACGCCCGGCAGCGCCAGCAGGCGACGGGTCAGGTCGGCCAGCGAGGCGCGCTTGCCGGCGATCTCCAGCAGGTCGGCCTGGCGTCCGCGCAGCTGGAAGCGGCCATCGGCCTCCACTTCCATCAGGTCGGCCAGCAGCACCGGCTGCGCCAGGTGCGGCGCGTGCACCAGCGTGCCGTCCGGCTGCGGCGCGACGCGCACGCCGGGCAGCGGCGTCCACTGCGCTTCGCGCGCGGTGCGGCGGCTGGCGAACACGCAGGTCTCGGTGGAGCCGAACATCTCGCGCACTTGCCCGCCGAAGCGCGCCTCGGCGGCCGCGGCCAGGTCCTGCGCCAGCGGCGCGGTGGCCGAGACGATGCCGGCCAGCGGCGGCAGGGCGACGCCGGATTCGACCAGCGCGCGCAGGTGCACCGGCGTGGTCACCAGCAGCCGTGGCGCCGGCACCTGCGCCAGCGCGCGCGCCACGTCCTCGGGAAAGAACGGCCGCCCGGCATGCACCGCCAGCGGCGTCACCAGCGGCAGCAGCACCGACAGCTCCATGCCGTACATGTGCTGTGGCGGCACGGTGGCCACCACCTGCGGCAGCTCATCGGCCGCCCACAACCCGGCCAGGGCCAGCAGGTCCTGGCGGGTGCTGGTCAGGAAACTGCCCCAGGTCTTGGGATTGGGCGTGGGCGTGCCGGTGCTGCCGGAGGTGAAGCCGATCGCGACCAGCGCATCGGCCGCCAGCTGCGGCATGGCGCCGTCCAGGCTCGGCAACGGTTCGGGCAACCGCCAGTAGCGCGGCGGCGGCTCGGCCAGCGCCAGGTCGCCCAGGCAATAGCTGTCGGCATGGCCGCGCTGCACCTCGGCGACCACCGCCGGCGCGCGCGAGGACGGCAGCAACGAGGTCTGCCCGCGCAACGCCACCGCGCAGAACGCGACCATGAAGCGGTAGCGGTCCTCGCACAGGTTCAGCGCGTAGCGGCCCGCCGGCAGCGCCGCGGCCAGGCCGCGCACATGGCCGAGGAAGGTGCCCAGATCGATGTGCTGGCCGCCGGCGTAGGCCAGCGGACGGTGCAGGTCGCCGACAGCGAGGGGATGCAGCAGCGACGGGGAAACGACGGGGGAAGCGACAGGCATGCGTGGCGAAGGCTCGGCGAGCGACTGGCCCGCAACGGGCAGCGCGAATCGGTAGCTTGGCCGCCGCGGCCGCCGCTGGCAAGCCGGCCGCGCCGCTCACGCGATCGCGGCACGCGGCGCGCCTGTGCCGCCGGACTCAGTGGTGGTAGCCGCTGTCGGCGGTGATCTTGCCGCGGAACACCCGGTACGACCATGCGGTATAGCCCAGGATCACCGGCAGCAGCACCACCAGTCCGGCCAGCACGAAGCCCTGCGAGGACGGCGGCGAGGCTGCGTCCCAGATGCTCAGCCCCGGCGGCACGATGTTCGGCCAGATGCCCAGCACCAGGCCGAAGAAGCCGAGCACGAAGAAGCACAGGGTCAGCACGAACGGGCGCGCATCGCGGCCCTGCGCCATCGCCGCGCGCCACAGCGCGAACGCGTTGACCAGCACCAGCAGCGGCACCGGCGACAGCCACCAGAAATTGCCGTCGTGGAACCAGCGCGCCATGATCCGCGAGTCCAGGAACGGCAGCCACGCGCTGACCAGGCCCATGAACACCACCACCACCAGCACCAGCGGCCGGGTCAGCGAACGCGCGATGCGCTGCATCGCTCCCTCGGTCTTCAGGATCAGCCAGCTGCCGCCGAGCAGCGCATAGCCGAACACCACCGCCGCGCCGGTCAGCATCGAGAACGGGCTGAACCAGCCGAGCACGCCGCCCAGGTACTTGCCGCCCTGCAGCGGCATGCCCTCGACCAGCGCGCCCAGGATCACGCCCTGCCAGAACGCCGCGCACAACGAGCCCAGCGCGAACGCCCAGCCCCACAGGTACCTGGAGCGGTGCGCCTTGAAGCGGAACTCGAACGCCACGCCGCGGAACACCAGCGCGATCAGCATCAGCAGCACCGGCAGGTACAGCGCCGACAGGATCAGCGCGTAGGCCTTGGGGAACGCGGCCAGCAGGCCGGCGCCGCCGAGCACCAGCCAGGTCTCGTTGCCGTCCCAGATCGGCGCGGCGGTGTTCATCATCAGGTCGAGCTGGTCTTCGTCCTCGGCGAACGGGGCGAGGATGCCCAGGCCGAGCACGAAGCCGTCCAGCAGCACGTACATCAGCACGCCGAACCCGATCACCCCGAACCAGATCACCGGCAGCACGGTGGCCATGTCCATCAGCGCGTCTCCTCGAGGTCGTCGCCGGCCGCCGAGATCGGCCGCGCCGGCGTCTTGTCGCCATCGTGCAGTTGCGGCTCGGGCTCGTGCGGCAACGGTCCCCTGCGCAGCATCTTCAGGATGTACCAGCCGCCGAAGCCGAACACGAAGGCGTAGGCGGCCACGTACACGCCCAGCGACACCCACACCATCGCCGGGCTGATCGCGCTGCCCGCATCGCTGGTGCGCAGCAGCCCGTAGATCACGTACGGCTGGCGCCCGATCTCGGTGACGAACCAGCCCGCCAGCAAGGCCACGAACCCGGCCGGCAGCATCGCGTTCCAGGCCAGGTGCAGCCAACGCCGCCGCAACAGCGTGCCGCGCCACCAGAACCACAGCGACACGAACGCCAGCAACAGCATCGCCATGCCCAATCCGACCATGATCCGGAACGCGTAGAACACCGGCTTCACCGGCGGCCGCTCGTCGGCGCGCACCGAAGTCAGCGGCGCGATCTCGCCGTCCAGGGTGTGGGTCAGGATCAGGCTGCCCACGCGCGGGATCTTGACCTCGTAGTCGTTGCGTTCGGCCTGCTCGTTGGGCACCGCGAACAGCACCAGCGGCACGCCGGCGCCGGGCGCCTCGCGCTGCCAGTGCGCCTCCATCGCCGCCACCTTGATCGGCTGGTGCTCGAGCGTGTTCAGGCCATGCGCATCGCCGGCGGCGATCTGCAGGGGCACCGCGATCGCGGCGAACGCCACCGCCAGCTTCAGCATCCGCCCCGCCACCTGCACGTGCACGCCGCGGCGCAGGTACCAGCCACTGACCCCGCCGATCACGAAGCAGGTGGTGATGAACGCGGCCAGCACCATGTGCGCCAGCCGGTACGGGAACGAGGGGTTGAAGATCACCTCGCGCCAGCTGGCCGGCTGGAACACGCCATCGACGATGGCGTAGCCGGCCGGCGTGTGCAGCCAGCTGTTGGCCGACAGGATCCAGAACGTGGAGATCAGCGTGCCGACCGCGACCAGGCAGGTGGACAGGAAATGCAGCTTCTCCGGCACCTTGCGCCAGCCGAACAGCATCACGCCGAGGAACGAGGCCTCCAGGAAGAACGCGGTCAGCACCTCGTAGCTGAGCAGCGGGCCGAGGATGTTGCCGGCGCGCTCGCTGAGCACCGACCAGTTGGTGCCGAACTGGAAGCTCATCACGATGCCGCTGACCACGCCCATGCCGAACGACACCGCGAAGATCTTCAGCCAGAAGAAATACAGGTCGCGCCACAGCGTGTCGCGGGTGCGCAGCCAGCGCCATTCCAGGAACGCCAGCCAGCTCGACAGGCCGATGGTGAAGGCCGGGAACAACACGTGGAAACTGATGACGAATCCGAACTGGATACGCGAGAGCAGCACTGCGTCCATGGACGTCGCTCGTGAAACCGTAACTGGCCGCCATTGTTGGCCCAGCCGGGAGAAATTGCGTGTGACGTCTTGTCGCAGGGGGGCCGGGATTGGGGATTCGGGATTGGGGATTCGCAGCGGCTTTTCGCGTTTGCCAATCCCCAATCCCGAATCCCCAATCCCGGCCCCTCCATGACCAACGGCGCAGTCGCCGCCGCGCCGCGGCTGCTACCCTCGCCGCTTGCCCGTTCGTCCGGAATCCAGATGCGTCGCGTTCCCCTGTGCCTTGTGTTGCTGTCCCTGTCCTGCCTGGCGCCGCTGGCCGCCGCGCAGGAAGCCGCCGCCCCGTTGACCATCGAGCAGGCGATGGCCGATCCGGACTGGATCGGGCCGCCGGTCGAGGCGGCATGGTGGGCCTGGGACGGGCGCCAGGTGCAGTACCAGCTCAAGCGTGCCGGCAGCCCGGTGCGCGACACCTACCGGCAGGGCGTCGATGGCGCCGCCGCGCAGCGCGTCGAGGACACCCAGCGCAGCACCCTGGATGCGGCCGATCCGGTCTACGACGCGGCGCGCCAGCGCATGCTGTTCGTGCGCAACGGCGACGTGTTCCTGCGCGACCTGCGCAGCGGCGCGCTGACCCAGCTGACCCGCAGCAACGAGGCCGCGGCGCGCCCGCAGTTCACCACCGACGGCGGCGCGCTGTGGCGGGTCGGCAACGACTGGTACCGCTGGAGCGCCGGCGGCGGCACGCTGCAGGCCGCGGTGCTCAAGGCCGAGCGCGACCCCGATGCCGCGCCCAAGCCCGATGCGCTGCGCGAGCAGCAACTGCGCACCCTGGAAACCCTGGCCCGCGACCGCGCGCAGCGCGACCTGGCGCGGCAGCAGGAGCAGGCCTGGCGCCGCGCCGACGGCAGCCGCGCGCCGGCGCCGGTGTACCTGGGCGAGGACGTGGCGATCGACGACAGCGCGCTGTCGCCGGACGGCCGCCACCTGCTGGTGGTGACCCATGCCAAGGGCGGCGACGAAGGCCGCGACGGCAAGATGCCCAAGTACGTCACCGAATCCGGCTACGAGGAATTCCAGGAAACCCGCACCCGCGTCGGCCGCAATCCGCCGCTGGCGCAGACGCTGTGGCTGGTCGACGTGGCTGCCGGCAGCGCGCGCAAGCTCGACGCGGGCGCCCTGCCCGGCATCGATGCCGATCCGCTGGCGGCGCTGCGCAAGGCAGCCAAACAGGAGCCGCTGAAGGGACCGCGCGCGGTCCGCGTGGAGACCGACGGCGACGGCACCGGCGCGGCGATCCACTGGAGCGCCGACGGCCGCAATGTCGCGGTGCTGCTGCGCGCGGTGGACAACAAGGACCGCTGGATCGCCAGCGTGGACCTGGACAAGGCCACCTTGCAGAACCGCCACCGCCTCACCGATGCGGCCTGGATCGGCTGGAACTTCAACGACTTCGGCTGGCTGGCCGACAACCAGACGCTGTGGCTGCTGTCCGAGCAGTCCGGCTACTCGCACCTGTACACCCAGCGCGGCACCGATAAGCCGCGGCAGCGCACCTCCGGCAAGTGGGAAGTCTCCGCACCGGTCGCCACGGCCGACGGCCAGGGCTTCCTGTTCCTGTGCAACCGCAAGTGGCCGGGCGACTACGAGGTGTGCAAGCTCGACCTGCGCGACGACCGCGTCAGCGAACTGACCGCGCTCGACGGCGTGGAGGACTTCGCCCTGTCGCCGGACGGCCAGCAGCTGCTGGTGCGCTATTCCGGCAGCTACCTGCCGCCGCAGCTGGCGGTGCTGCCGGTGGCCGGCGGCAGCGCGCGCGTCCTGACCGACACGCGCAGCGCCGCGTTCAAGGCGCGCGACTGGATCCAGCCGCAGTACGTGCAGGTGCCGTCCAGGCACGGCGCCGGCGTGGTCTGGGGCAAGTACTACGGCCCGCGGCATCCCGAGCCCGGCAAGCGCTACCCGATCGTGATGTTCGTGCACGGCGCCGGCTACCTGCAGAACGTGTCGGCGCGCTACACCCCGTACTTCCGCGAGCAGATGTTCCACAACCTGCTGGTGCAGAAGGGCTACGTGGTGCTCGACCTGGACTACCGCGCCAGCGCCGGCTACGGCCGCGACTGGCGCACCGCGATCTACCGCAACATGGGCCATCCGGAACTGGAGGACTACCTGGACGGCCTGGACTGGCTGGTCGCCGACAAGCAGGGCGACCGCGACCGCGCCGGCATCTACGGCGGCTCCTATGGCGGCTTCATGACCTACATGGCGCTGTTCCGCAGCCCCGGCACGTTCAAGGCCGGCGCCGCGCTGCGCCCGGTCGGCGACTGGACCCAGTACAACCACGAATACACCGCCAACATCCTCAACACCCCGGAACTGGACCCGGAGGCCTACCGCGCCTCCTCGCCGATCGAATACGCCGCCGGCCTGCGCGACCACCTGCTGATCGCCCACGGCATGATCGACGACAACGTGTTCTTCCGCGATTCGGTCAGCATGAGCCAGAAGCTGATCGAACTGCACAAGGACAACTGGGAGATCGCTCCGTACCCGCTGGAACGGCACGGCTTCACCCGCGCCGACTCGTGGCTGGACGAGTACAAGCGGGTGCTGAAGCTGTTCGAGCAGCAGTTGAAGTAGCCCTGCTCGCGGCAAACCGCCCTGCTCCCTGCAGGAGCGGTTTCAACCGCGACAGCCGCAACGGAGAGATCGAGGGCGCCCGCGGCGGTCGGGGTTGAAACCCCTCCTGCAGCGCAGCGCACAAGCCGTCCTGCTCCTTGCAGGAGCGGTTTCAACCGCGACAGAGAGCGGAAAGAGGGAGGGCTTCGGCAGCCATCGGGGTTGAAAACCCTCCTGCAGCGCACCCGGCAAGTCATTTTGCTCACTGCAGGAGCGGTTTCGACCGCGACAGAAGCAGTGGGAGATCGAAGGCCTCGGCGATCATCAGGGTCGACACCATTCCTGCGTTTCGCACCCCGGCTTGCGCCGCCGGCAACGCCCCCTATCCTTGCCGGATGTTTCGCGGCGCCACCGCACCGCCCACCGAAGGACCGCCGATGCCGCCCCCGCCCCTGCCCGTTGCGCGCAACCCGATGATCGATTCGATGGCGAAGATCTCGCTGGTGGTCGGCGTGGTCTGGCTGCTGTATGCGCTGGGCCAGTTGGCGGTGCTGGCGCTGCTGCCCGATGGCGCGATCGAACAGGTGGTATTGCGCATCGGGGTGACGCTGCCGCCGCTGCTGCAATGGTGCCTGGACCACAGGCTCGCCCTGTCGGCGCTGTCGGCCTTGCTGGCGTTGCTGTGCAGCGCCGCGGCCTGGGGACTGCTGCTGCGGCGCGAATGGGCGCGGCTGGGCTTCGTGATCTTCCTGGTCGTCACCGCCCTGGCCAACTTCGCCAGCCTGCCGCTGCTGTGGCAGTTCTTCGGCGCGATGCACCAGGTATTGCCGGAAGCGATGCGGCAGACCGCCGAAGGCGCGCAGCTGCTCGGTCAGTTGCAGACCGGGCGCACGATCAGCATCGCCACCGCCGCGGCGACCGCGCTGGTGTTCGCCGCGCTGCACGGCTGGATCGTCTACCTGCTGTACCGGCCGGCGATCCGCGCCGAATTCCGCGCCTGAGCGGCCGCGCGCGCCGCACGGCACCCGCGGCGGACCTGTCGCGCGATAATGCGGCCTGCGCCCGACCTGCCGCCCCGCGGCGGCGCCCGGCGCCTCCCCCGCCGCTTGCAACCAGACCGCCCCATGACCGAGTTCGACCGAGTACGCGACTACCTGACCGGCCTGCAGGACCGCATCTGCGCCGCCATCGAGGCCGCCGACGGCCGCGCCCGCTTCGCCGAGGACCTGTGGCAGCGGGCCGAGGGTGGCGGCGGGCGCACCCGCATCCTGCGCGACGGCGCGCTGTTCGAGCAGGCCGGGATCGGCTTCTCCGACGTGTCCGGCACGCGCCTGCCGCCCTCGGCCAGCGTCAACCGGCCGGAGCTGGCCGGTGCCTCGTGGCGCGCCACCGGCGTGTCGCTGGTGTTCCACCCGCACAGCCCGTACCTGCCCACCACCCATGCCAACGTGCGCTTCTTCCGCGCCGAGCGCGACGGCCAGACCGTGGCCTGGTGGTTCGGCGGCGGCTTCGACCTGACCCCGTACTACCCGTTCGACGAGGACGTGCACCACTGGCACCGCACCGCGCAGGCGCTGTGCGCGCCGTTCGGCGCGGACCGCTATGCCGCGCACAAGCGCTGGTGCGACGAGTACTTCTTCCTCAAGCACCGCAACGAGACCCGCGGCGTGGGCGGGCTGTTCTTCGACGACCTGCACGCCGACTTCGAGCGCGACTTCGCCTACCAGCGCGCGGTCGGCGACGGTTTCCTGGACGCCTACCTGCCGATCGTCGAGCGCCGCCGCGCGCTGCCGTGGGGCGAGCGCGAACGCGAGTTCCAGCTGTACCGGCGCGGGCGCTACGTCGAATTCAACCTGGTCTACGACCGCGGCACCCTGTTCGGCCTGCAGAGCGGCGGCCGCAGCGAGAGCATCCTGATGAGCCTGCCGCCGCGGGTGCGCTGGGAATACGGCTTCCAGCCCGAGCCGGACAGCGCCGAGGCGCGCCTGGCCGAGTACCTGGTGCCGCGCGACTGGCTGGCATGAGCGCGCCGCGCCGCGTGCCGCTGCCGTCGAGCGTGCTGGGACGCGAGGAGAAGGCGCGCATCGCCGAGCAGCTGCAGCGCTACCTGCGCGAGGAGCTGCAGCAGGAGGTCGGCGGTTTCGAGGCGGAGTTCCTGCTCGATTTCGTCGCCGACCGCATCGGCGCGCAGTTCTACAACCGCGGCCTGCAGGACGCGCGCACCCTGCTCGCCGCCCAGCTGGACGCGCTGGACGATGCGCTCTACCAGCTCGAGCAACCGACCGAGCCGCGCCGCTGACGCGGCGACCCCGCTCTTTGTAGGAGCGGCTTCAGCCGCGACCGGGCCGTACCGGGAACGCCCCGGTCGCGGCTGAAGCCGCTCCTACAAGGTCTCCAGGGATCGTGCCCCTTCAACCACCCTTGCTGGTGAGGATGGTGATGTGGCCGTTGGTTTCCAGCAGCGCCAGCTTGACCTCGTCCAGCTGCAGGCAGCCCTGCTGGCGCATCGCCGCCTCGAAGTCGGCGTTGCTGACCAGCTCGCGGCGCAGCACCTGGCGGAACACGTGGCCGTCGCGCGCCAGCACCACCGGCTCGCCTTCGATCAGGCGCTCGGCGCGCGCGCTGCGCGAGGTGATCAGGCCGACCGCGAAGTTCAGCGCGATCAGCGTCGCCGCCAGCAACAGGCCGCCGCCGAGCGAGGTGTCCTCGCCGAGCAGGGCGTTCTGGACCGCGTTGCCGAGCAGCACGATCAACAGCATGTCGAACGGTGTCAATTGGCCCATCGCGCGCTTGCCCGAGACCCGCACCATGGTCAGCACCACCACGTACACCACCACCGCGCGGAAAATGAATTCCCACCACGGCATCGACAGATGGAAAAGATCGGGCATCGCACGCTCGCAGGCTGGTTGAGCCGCGAGCTTACGCCGGCGGCGATGGCGTTACACTGGATTTTCCCGCGCGCAATAAAAAGCCCCGCGGACCAGGGGGAGGTCGGCGGGGCCAGGGAACGGAGACTTGGGGAGGAGTCGCCGTTCCTAGATCTGCTCCAGGGGATGGGAGGAGATCCGCGACAGGTATTGCGCCTGTCGAGGGATATAAAAACATTTTGCACCTTGCTAGTTCGTGAAGATTTTAGTTAAAAATTCATCGGATTAAGGACCGATTCATTCGCCAAATCCAACGCAACGCAAGGTTCCAGAAACAACTGCTGTTTATAGGATGGATCTGTGCGCAAGAACGCAGCGGCATGCCGTTCGTGATGCGGATTGGATCCCGAAACCGCGCGTTGTCCGCAATGTGGTGCATCCATGCTCCAGCATCGCGGCGATCCGCGACCGCATTGGCGCGATGACGCCGATGCCGCTCCCGGCGTAGACAACGCTGCCGCGCCGCCCGGGATCTGCCGCCGGGGCGTCCCCGGTTCCGAATGAAGGCGTTCAGGGCGTCTGGCGGCTTCGCGCGCACGGCCGACCGCCGTAGTTGGCCCAGGCGATCGCCCTGTGCCGACCGGACGCACGCGCCGCCGCCCGCGCCGCCCGAATCCCCAATCCCCAATCCCCAATCCCGAGCCTAGTGCGCCTCGTCCCAGTTGTCGCCGACGCCGCTGTCCACCACCAGCGGCACCTTCAGCTCGGCGGCGCCGGCCATCAGCCGGGTCACTTCGGGCAGCAGCGTGTCGACGAAGTCGGCGTCGGCCTCGAACACCAGTTCGTCGTGCACCTGCAGGATCATCAGCGCGCGCGCGCGGTGCTGCTCCAGCCAGGCGTCTACGGTGACCATGGCGCGCTTGATGATGTCCGCGGCGGTGCCCTGCATCGGCGCGTTGATCGCGGCGCGCTCGGCGCCGGCACGCAGGCCCTGCTGCTTGGCGTTGATGTCGTTCAGGTACAGGCGACGGCCGAACAGGGTCTCCACGTAGCCCTGGGTGCGCGCCTGCTCGCGCATGCGCTCCATGAAGTCGCGCACCCCGGGGTAGCGGCTGAAGTACAGCGCCACGTAGTCCTGCGCCTCGCCGCGGCCGATGCCCAGGTTGCGGGCCAGGCCGAACGCGCTCATGCCGTACATCAGGCCGAAGTTGATCGCCTTGGCGGCGCGGCGCTCGTTGCCGGTGACGTCCTCGAGCTTGCGCCCGAACACCTCCGCGGCGGTGGCGCGGTGCACGTCCACGCCGGCGCCGAAGGCGCGCAGCAGGCCCGCGTCCTCGGACAGGTGGGCCATGATCCGCAGTTCGATCTGCGAGTAGTCGCAGGCGATCAGCTTGCGCCCGGGCGGGGCGACGAAGGCGCGGCGGATGCGGCGGCCGTCGTCGGTGCGGATCGGGATGTTCTGCAGGTTCGGATCGGCCGAGGACAGGCGTCCGGTGGCGGCGCCGGCCTGGTGGTAGCTGGTGTGCACGCGGCCGGTGTCGGGATTGATCATCTCCGGCAGCTTGTCGGTATAGGTGCTGCGCAGCTTGGCCAGGCCGCGGTACTCCAGGATCACCCGCGGCAGTTCGTGCTGCTCGGCGATCGCCTCCAGCGCCTCCTCGTTGGTGCTGGGCTGGCCCTTGGGGGTCTTCAGCAGCGCCGGCAGCTTCAGTTCGTCGAACAGCACCGCCTGCAGCTGCTTGGGCGAGTCCAGGTTGAAGGTGCGCCCGGCCAGCGCGGTGGCCTTCTGCTGCGCGGCCAGCATGCGCTGGCTCAGGTCCTGGCTCTGCTTGCGCAGTTCGGCCATGTCCACGCTGACGCCGTTGGCCTCGATCCGCGCCAGCACCGGCACCAGCGGCATCTCGATCTCGCGGTAGACCCGGGCCAGCGCCGGCTCGGCCTCCAGCTGCGCGGACAGCGCGCGGTGCAGGCGCAGGGTGATGTCGGCGTCCTCGGCGGCGTAGCCGGTGGCGTCGTCGATGGCCACCTGCGAGAACGCGATCTGCTTGGCGCCCTTGCCGGCCACGTCCTCGTACTTGACCGTGTCGTAGCCCAGGTAGCGCCGCGCCAGCGAGTCCATGTCGTGGCGGCTGGCGGTGGAATTGAGCACGAAGCTCTCCAGCATGGTGTCGTCGGCGTAGCCGCGCACGTCCACGCCGTGGCGGCGCAGCACGTGCAGGTCGTACTTGCCGTGCTGGCCGACCTTGGCCTTGGCCGGGTCCTCCAGCAGCGGTTTCAGCGCCGCCAGCGCCAGGCTGCGGTCCAGCTGCACCGGCGCGCCGGGGTAGTCGTGGCCCAGCGGCAGGTAGTCGGCGCGGCCCGGTTCGATCGCGAAGCTGAGCCCGACCAGGTTGGCGCGCATCGCGTCCAGCGCGTCGGTCTCGGTATCGAAGGCGAAGCCGGCAGCCGCGCGCAGGCGCGCGAGCAGGTCCTCGAACTGCTCCGGGGTCATGACCGCGGCGTACTCGCCCTTGGCGGCCAGCGCCGGGTCCAGCGTGTCGTCGATGGGCGCGGCGGCACGGGCGTAGCCGGCGGCGGTGCCGCGCAGGCTGGGCGTGACCTCGGCGGCGCCGGCCGGAGCGGCCACGCCGCCGTCCAGGTCGCGCAGCGCCTGGGTGAAGCCGTAGCGCTGGTACAGGCCGCGCAACTGCTCCGGGTCCTGTTCGCGCAGGCCCAGGGTGCGCGGGCCGCCGGGCAGGGCCACGTCGGTCTTGATCGTGACCAGCTCGCGGTTCAGCGGCAGCCGCGCCAGCGCCGCGCGCAGGTTCTCGCCGATCTTGCCCTTGATCGCGTCGGCGTTGGCCATCACCCCGTCCAGCGAGCCGTATTCGGCCAGCCACTTGGCCGCGGTCTTGGGGCCGCACTTGTCCACGCCCGGCACGTTGTCGATGGCGTCGCCCATCAGCGCCAGCAGGTCGACGATCTGGCTCGGCCACACGCCGAACTTCTCCATCACCGCCGCGTCGGAGTCCATGCGGCTGCCGCTCATGGTGTTGACCAGCTGCACGCCGGGGCGCACCAGCTGGGCGAAGTCCTTGTCGCCGGTGGAGATGGTCACCTCCAGGCCGTCGCCGGCGCCCTGCAGGGCCAGCGTGCCGATCACGTCGTCGGCCTCCACCCCGCCCTCGCGCAGGATGGTGATGCCCAGCGCGTGCACGATCTGGCACATCGGCTCGACCTGCGCGCGCAGCTCGTCGGGCATCGGCGGGCGGTTGGCCTTGTACTGCGCGTACAGGTCGTCGCGGAAGGTCTTGCCGGGCGCATCGACCACGAAGGCGACGTACTCCGGGCGCTCCTTCAGCGTGGCGCGCAGCATGTTGACCACGCCGAACAGCGCGCCGGTGGGCTCGCCGGCGGGGTTGGTCAGCGGAGGAAGCGCGTGGAACGCGCGATACAGGTAACTGGACCCGTCGATCAGGACTAATCGGCTCATCGGGCAATTCTACGCCGGGCGGGGCTTGGGACCGCCTTGGCGCCTCTTCCGCCCGGAGAGGGGTTGGGGGAGGGTGCGGCGCGAAGCGTCTCGTGGAGTTTGGGTGCATGAGGCTTCGCCCGGACCCTCATCCGCCCCTGCGGGGCACCTTCCCCCGAAAAGGGGGCCATGGTCCCGATGGGAGAAGGAACAGCCGCTAGCCCCTCTCCCATCGGGAGAGGGGTTGGGGTGAGGGTCCGGCGCGAAGCGACTCGCGGAATTGGGCGCACGCGGCTGCGCCCTTCGCGCACCGAATGCGGCCGCGCGGCGCATAATCGGCGGCGACGACTTCGGCTGTGGAGAATGCTGCGATGAAAGCCCTGATGCTGGTTCCGCTGTTGCTGCTGGCGGGCTGCGCCTCGACCGGGATCGGCCCCGACGGCCCGCCGGTGGACGTCCGCGGCGCGGACGTGACCCACCGCACCATGGACAACGGCGACAGCGTGGACGAATACCGGGTCTCCGGCCAGCTGCGCGCGGTCAAGGTGACCCCGGCCAACGCCCCGGCCTACTATCTGTACGACCAGAACGGCGACGGGCACATGGACGGCAGCAAGGACAACGTGTCGCCGGTGTACTGGAAGCTGTACAGCTGGTAAGCCCGGCCGCTGGAACCCTGCCGCGTCGGCCGCCGTCGGGACCGGGAACCAGCGACCCGGCGCGGCGCGAGCGCAGCGCTTCCTGGCCTGCAGGATGGAAAGCAGGCGCCGCTGCCGCGCGCCGCGGTTGCCTACAGCGTGATCGCGGCGAAGGCCGGGATCGCCGGGAAGCCGGCCGGAGCCGCGGCGGTACCGGCCGTCTTGACCCCGTTGCGGTACCACAGGTAGTACGGATAGATGGTCGCCGCCGGGTTCTGGCCCAGGCCATGGTCGGCCGAATAGGCGCCATTGTTCGCGGTGACCTTGACCAGCAACGGCAGCCGCTGCTTGGTGAACGCCGCATCGCAGACCGCGCAGGGAAACGCGTCCTGCACGATCAGGAACGGCCCGGCCGCCGCCTTCGCCCCGAGCGCGTTGTAGACGCCGATCTCCGAATGCTGCTGCTTGCCCTGGCCGCTGACCGAGCCGGTGGCACCGGATTTCCATTTGCCGTTGGCGACGTAATAGCCTTCGGTGTTGATGGTCATGCGCGATCTCCTTGCAGGTTGTGTGGGGGGAATGGGGACGGCTCAGCCGCGCGCGGCGATCAGCACGCGCTTGGTGAACTGCCCGTAGTTGTCCGCATTGACCAGCGCATAGGCGGGATGGAACTGCGCCAGGACCTTGTCCATCGCCTCGGTGCTGCTCTGGTGGGCGAACGGCTCCCTCGAGTTGCCGAAATCGGCATGCGCCGGATCGTCGCTGACCCGCGCGCACTGGAAGGCGCCTGCCGCGTCGAGGTCCGGCACGTCCACCGCGTTCAATGCGCCGTGCGCGAACTCGTGCGCCAGGGTGGCGATGGTGTCGTCGGTGCTCTTCTCGTAGTTGCCGCCGCCGAGGAAGGCGCGCCCCATCAGCATCTCCACCTTCCCGCTCAGCGACAGTTCGCCCTTGGCGCTCTTGGCCACCAGGTTGCGGCGCACGCAGCCGCCGTAGGTGTCGGCCCATTGCACGCGGTTGCGCACGTCGATGAAGTCCGGCGTGCCATCGAACGCCAGCACCAGCGCGCGGAAATTCTCGACCAGCTTCTGCAGGCGCGCGGCGTCGTAGGCGCCGAAGAAGTCCAGACAGGCGCGCTCCGGCGGCGGCACCGGGGCGGCGGCGAAGCGCTTGAGCCTGGCCGCCTCGAGCACCGCATCGCGGGCCAGCGTCACCGCCGCGCGGGCGCGCCGCACCGCCTCGTTGACGCGCGCGATTTCCGCGGTGGTCAGCGCCGCCACGCGTTGCGCCACCGGCAACAACGCGCCGCCATGCAGCGCCGGATCGTAGGCGACCAGCCGCCAGCCGACCGGCAGCACCTGGGTCGGGGCCGCGCCTCCGGCCGGCGCCGCGGCCGGCACCGCCGATTGGCGGACCACCTCGGCATTCAGTTCGTCGGCCGCCGGCCGCAACCTGGCGTATTCGGCGGCCTGCGCGGACTTCCACGCGTCGAACTGGATGCGCACCGCGTTCACGTTGGCCCCGTTCGCCCCGTTGCCCTGCTTCGCCCAGGCCAGCACGGCGATGTCCACGCGTTTCAGTTCGGCGCTGCGCGGCTGCAGGCGCGCCTTGAGTTCCCATTCGCTGACGATGCCCATGCTGCGACTCCTCGGTCCGGTGGCGGGCGCCGGTCGCACGATGCGACGGCGGCGCGGTGGCTGGACGCGTGCGCGGCTGGCAGTGCACCGGCGGCGCGTGGCGTCCTTGGCAGCCAGCGTCGGCGCAAGCCGCAGGCCGGACCATCGGTGCAAACCTGATTCCGTGCTGCCGCGGGGCCGAGGGATCGGCGCGCGCCGTGGGCCGGCGGCGGCATGCGCGTGGCGAATGCGCACGCGACGGCACGCAGCGGGCGGCAGGCGCCGCCCTTGCGATGGGATCCGTTCGTTCGCGGAGGAGAGCGGCGCACCCGCGTGCGTGCGCGTGATGCAACCCGGTTACGCGCCTTGCCTTGCAGCCGAGCGGCGCACGCGATGCGGGACGCGAGCCTCTACTTAATCTGCCCTAGACGCCGCCGTGCAACGGCGCGAACACCCGCGCGCCGTGCACGGGCGTGGCGCCGCGATGCCGCGGCTACGCGTCCTCGTCGCGAACGCCGGCCACGTGCTGCAGTTCGCTGACCCCGCCCGGGGCCAGTTCCTTGAGCAGGTCCAGGAAGTTGCGCCCGACCAGGCGCTGCGCCCGGCGCAGCAGCAGCGGCACCGGGCTGGAGGGTTCGTGGCTGGCGTAGTAGGCGCAGATCTCGTCGAGCCGGCGCATCACGTCGTCGGGGCTGGCGATGCGCGCATTGCCGCCGGCAGCGGCGGGCGCGGCCGCGCCGCCCTGCCCGTCGGCCTGCTCCTCGCCCGCCGCGTCGCCCTCGGCTGCGCCGCCGTTGCGCGCGGTCCATTGCGGCAGCAGGAAGCGTTCCAGGTCGCGCAGGTCGCCGAGCAGCGGCTTGAGGTCCGGCGCGGCGCTGCCGATGCGCTCGGCGAACAGCGCGTCCAGCTCGCGCGCCAGCTGCTGCGCGCGCTGCACCGCGGCCACGGTCTCGCCCAGCGCTTCCAGCGGGCAATCCAGGCAGCAGGCCTCGATCTCGGTCAGCGACGGCACGCTGTCGCCGGCGTTGGCCGGTTTCACGCTGCCGTTGGCCACGCGCAGGTCGCGCAGGCTGAAGCGGCCCAGCCGCGGCGACTGCACGAAGGCGGTGCTGCGCAGCGCGCCGAGCAGGCCCAGCGGATCGCCCAGCGCGACCACGGCGTTGACCCGCGCGGTCGGGTCGTCGTCGTCCTCGGCGTCCAGCTGCGGATGCACGCTGTCCCAGCGCTGCGCCAGCAGCGCGTGCACCAGGGCCAGGCCGTCGGCCCAGCCGGGCAGGCCGCGCAGGCGCAGCCAGGCCGCGCTCAGGTGGATCGCCACGCGCAGGTCGTGGCTGCGGCGGAACAGCGCCAGCGCCAGGGTCTGCACCTTGTCCCAATCCGGCTCCTCGGCGGCGATGACGCTGTCGCCGACCGCGCGCTCGGCCTTGTTCGCCGCGGCACGGTCCAGCGCCAGGAACTCGGGGTCGTATTCCAGGTCGGGACCGGAGGCGGCATCGTCGGCGATCGGCGCCAGCAGTGCGTCGAGGGTCTGTTCGGTGGTCATGCGCATTCACTCCGGGTCGGGATCGGCCGGCGTGGCGATGGCGCACGCCGGCAGGGAAACGGGACGGTGGCGCGGTGCGCTCACTCCTGCGTGCACTGCGCATCCGGATCGTCCGCATCGCAGGCCGGCTGCTGGTCGGCCGGCAGGCGCAGGCCCGGCTTGACCAGGCCGAACGCGCGGTAGTTGGCGTTGGCCGCGCTCAGGTCGACGTAGGCGATGGTGCGGTTGCTGGAACTCTGCGCGCGGCTGGCGAACACCGAGGTCGGCACGTTGATGCCCGACTCGCCGACCACGCCGAGCAGGCTGCCGTCGGCGGCGACCGCATAGAAGTACGCCGGCGGCTGGCCGATCGCCGCCACGGTCTGGTTGCTCACGCCCAGCACGTAGATCGGGTTGGCGGCGGTGCCGATGCGGCCGCTGGCCGAGAACGTGCCGGCGCCGTCGTACAGCCAGGCGGTGTCGGTCTGCAGCAGGTCGCCGAGCACCGCCAGGTACAGCGCCGAGGTGCCGGCGTCGACGGTGTAGGCGCTGCCGTCGAGCGCGGACAGGGTCAGGCTCTGGCCATTGGTCAGGCTGAAGCCGCCGGGCGAGGAAAAATCGCCGAGGGTGCCGATGCGGTTGTCGATCGCCGCACCGGCGGCGCCCAGCCGGGTGCTGCCGCCGACCTTGCCGCTCAACGTGTTCGCGCTGATGCGGCCGCCGCCGGTTTCGCTCAGGTCGCCGCCGGCCTCCAGCCACACGCCCTGCCCGCCGAGCGCGCCGCCGATCGCCAGATCGCCGCCCGCGTCCAGGCGCAGCGCGCCGGCGACCGCGACCGGACCGGTCACGCTCAGGTCGCCCAGCGTGCGCAGGCTCAGCTGGGTCGCGCTGAACGCGCCGAGTGCGGCGATCGCATTGTCGCCGGCCAGGCTGGTGGCGCCGCCGGAGCTGCCGCTCAGCGAGGCGGCACGCAACGTGCCGGCGGTCTGCGCGATCGCGCCGCCGCTGCGCAACTGCAGCGCGCCGCTGCTGCTCACGTCGTGGCCCAGGGCCAGGTCGCCGCCGGCGCTCAAGCCGATGCTGCTGCCGCTCAGCGTGCCGGCCGTGCGCAGCGCGCCGGCCGCGCTCAGCGCCAGCGTGCCGCTGGCCTGCGCCGCCACCGTCAAATCGTTGCGATCGGCGATGGCGATGTCGCCGCCGCTTGCCTGCACTGTGCCCTGGAAATCGTTGCCGGCATCGGTCAGCGCGATCGCGCCGCTGCAGGCATCCAGGGTGGTGGCGCCGGCGACGGTCAGCGCGCCGCGCTGGCCGATGCCGCCACCGCTCGCCGCCGGCGTGGCGGCGCTGGCGGCGACGATGGCGGACGCGCTGGCGCCGGCGGCGTCGCTGCGCGCGACCAGGTCGCCGCCGATGCTGCCCTGGCCCAGCGACAGGGCGCCGCCGCTGGTCACGTTCAGTGCCGCGACCGCCACGCTGCCCAGCGCCAGGGCGTTGCGGTCGCGCAGGGTGACGGCGCCGCCGGCGAGGTTCACTTCGCCCTGGAAGTCGTTGCCGGCCGCGTCCAGCGCGATCGCGCCGGCGCCGCTGTCGATCGTGGTGCTGCCGGCCACCTGCAATGCAGCGCGCTGGGTCACCGCGCCGCCGCCGCTGGCGGCGACCAGGTCGCCGGCGATGCTGCCCTGGCCCAGGGTCAGCGCGCCCTGGCTGGCGACGTCGAGCGATCCCAGGGACAGCGTGCCCAGGGACAGCGCATTGGCGTCGCGGATGCGCGCGGCGGCGCCGCTGAGCGCGAGCAGGCCCTGGAAATCGTTGCCGGCGGCGTCGAGCGCGATCGCGCCGCTGCCGGTGGCGATCGCGGTATCGCCGGTCACGGTCAATGCGCCGTTCTGGCTCAGCGCGCCGGTGGTGGCGAGCTGCAGCGCGGTGGCGTTGGAGGCGCCCAGGGTCAGCGCGCCGAGCGCGTCGATGCGGACGGCGCCGCCGTCGAACGCCAGGGTGCCGGCGAAGCGGTTGGCCTGGTCCAGCGTGATCGCGCCGCTGCCGGCGATCAGGCGTGTGGCACCGCCGATGTCGAGCGCGCCGCTCTGGCCGATCGCGGCATTGCCGCTGTCGGCCTGCAGGGCGCCGCGTACGCTGCCGCTGCCGAGGTTCAGCGCGCCGCCGCTGCTCACCGCCAGGCTGTCGACCGACAGCGTGCCCAGGGTCAGCGCACCGCTGTCGTGCAACTGCACCGCGCCGCCGGCGATGTCCACCGTGCCGGCGAAATGGTTGCCGGTGCCGCTCAGGACGATGCCGCCGCTGCCGGTCGCCAGGCTGGTGCTGCCGCCGACCGTCAACGCGCCGGCCGACTGCACGATGGCCGCGTTGTCCGTGCTCAGCAGCAGCGTGCCGGTCGCGGCGACGTCGTCGGCCAGGCTCAGGCCGCTGCCGCCGCTCAGGGTCAGGTTGTGGCCGCTCAGCGCGCCGCCCAGGCGCAGGCTGCCGTGGCGGGCGACCAGGCTCAGGTCGCTGCTGCCGGTGGCGATCGCACCGCTCGGCAGGTCGAGCGAACCGTCGGCGAGCAGCGACAGCGCGGCGTTGTTGCCGTTGTGCAGCGAGGCGATGCTCAGGTCGTTGCGGTCGGCGAGCTGGATGCCGCTGCCGCTGAGATCGACCGCGCCGACGAAGTCGTTGCCGGCGTTGGCGAGCGCGATCGATCCGCTGCCGGCGTCGATGCTGCTGGTGCCGGCGACGGTGAGGGCGCTGCCGGCGGACTGCGAGATGCCGACATTCGTGGTCTGCAGCCGCAGCGTGTCGCGGGCGGTGACGTCGGCAGCGAGGACGATGCCGCCGGCGCCGCTCAGGTCCAGCCGGGTCCCGGCCAAGGCCGCCGCGGTGGTCAGCACGCCGCCGCTGCGCAGGGTCAGGTCGGCGCTGCCGGTGTCGATCGCCGTGGCCGGCAGCACCAGCGTGCCGCCTGCGCTCAACGACAACGCGCTGTTGCTGCCCAGGGCCAGCGCGCCGATGCTCAGGTCGTTGGCGTCGGCCAGGGCGATGCCGCGGCCGCTGGCGCTGACCGCCTGGCCGAAGTCGTTGCCGCTGGCGGTCAGGGCGATCGCGCCGGTGCCGGCATCGAGCGTGCTGGTGCCGGCGACGGTGAGCGTCCCACCGGTCTGGGCGATCGTGCTGTCGGCGGCGGTCAGCGCCAGCGTGCCGGTCGCGGCGACGTCGTGCGCCAGGGTGATGCCATCGTCGCCGCTCAGGCTGAGGTTGTGGCCGGACAGCGCCGCTACCGTGGTCAGGGCGTTGCCGCTGTGCAGGCTCAGGTCGGCGCTGCCGGTGGCGATCGCGCTGCTCGGCAGGGTCAGGGTGCCGGCCGCGCTCAGCGACAGCGCGCTGTTGCTGCCCAGGGCCAGCGCGGCGATGGTCAGGTCGTTGGCATCGGCCAGGGCGATGCCGTGGCCGCTGGCGCTGACCGCCTGGCCGAAGTCGTTGCCGCCGGTGGTCAAGGCGATCGACCCGGTGCCGGCATCGAGGGTGCTGGTGCCGGTGACGGTGAGCGGGCTGCTGGTGGATTGGGTGATCGCGCCGCCGTTGCTGGTCGCCGCCAGCGTGCCGGTCACCGTGCCGCTTCCGAGATCGAGTGCGCCGGTGCTGGTCGCGGTGAGGTTGCCGGTGGCCAGCGTGCCCAGGGTCAATGCGCCGCTGTCGGCGATCGCGGTGGTGCCGCCGCTCAGGCTGACCGCCTGGCCGAAGTCGTTGCCCGCGGTGGTCAGGGTGATGGCACCGGTGCCGGCATTGAACACGCTGCTGCCGGTGACGGTGAGCGGGTTGCTGCTGGACTGGGTGATCGCGCCGCCGTTGCTGGTCGCCGACAACGCGCCGGTCACCGTGCCGCGGCCGAGGTTCAAGGCGCCGCTGCTGGTCGCGGTGAGATTGCCGGTGGCCAGCGTGCCGAGGCTCAGCGCGCCGCTGTCGGTGATCGTCGTGGTGCCACCGGTCAGCGTCACCGTCGCCTGGAAATCGTTGCCGGCGTTGCCCAGTGCGATCGCGCCGGTGCCGGCATCGATATCGGTCAGGCCGGTGACCGTCAGCGCATTGCTTTGTCCGATCGCGCCGCCGTTGCTGGTCGCATCCAGCGCGCCGTTCACGCTGCCGCCGCCCAGGTTCAAGGCGCCGCTGCTGGTCGCGGTGAGGTTGCCGGTGGCCAGCGTGCCCAGGGTCAGTGCGCCGCTGTCGGTGATCGCGGTGGTGCCGCCGGTCAGGCTGACCGCCTGGCCGAAGTCGTTGCCGCTGGTGGTCAGGGTGATGGCGCCGGTGCCGGCATTGAACACGCTGGTGCCGGTGACGGTGAGCGGGCTGCTGGTGGATTGGGTGATCGCGCCGCCGTTGCTGGTTGCCGACAACGCGCCGGTCACGGTGCCGCGGCCCAGGTTGAGTGCGCCGGTGCTGGTCGCGGTGAGGTTGCCGGTGGTCAACGTCCCCAGGGTCAGCGCACCGCTGTCGGTGATCGCGGTGGTGCCGCCGGTCAGGTTGACTGCCTGGCCGAAGTGGTTGCCGGCGCCGCTCAAGGAGATCGCGCCGCTGCCGGCATCGACGCTGCTGGTACCGGAGACGGCGAGTGCGCCGGCACTCTGCGCGATCGCGCTGTTGACGGTGGTCAGCGCCAGGGTGCCGGTCGCGGTGACGTCGTGCGCCAGGGCGATGCCGTCGTCGCCGCTCAGGTTGACGTTGGTGCCGGACAGCGCCGCTGCGGTGGCCAGGGCGTTGCCGCTGTGCAGGCGCAGGTTGGCGCTGCCGGTGTTGATCGCGCTGCCCGGCAAGGTCAGCGTGCCGGCCGCGGACAGCGACAGTGCGCTGTTGCTGCCAAGGGTCAACGCGGCGATGGTCAGGTTGTTGGTGTCGGCCAGGGCGATCCCGCTGCCGGTCAGCGACACGGCGCCGCCGAAATCGTTGGCGGCGTCTTCCAGCGTGATCGCGCCGGTACCGGCGTTGAGGGTGCTGCTGCCGGTGACGGTGAGCGGGTTGCTGCTGGACTGGGTAATCGCGCCGCCGTTGCTGGTCGCCGACAACGCGCCGGTCACCGTGCCGCGGCCGAGGTTCAAGGCGCCGCTGCTGGTCGCGGTGAGATTGCCGGTGGCCAGCGTGCCGAGGCTCAGCGCGCCGCTGTCGGTGATCGTCGTGGTGCCACCGGTCAGCGTCACCGTCGCCTGGAAATCGTTGCCGGCGTTGCCCAGTGCGATCGCGCCGGTGCCGGCATCGATGTCGGTCAGGCCGGTGACCGTCAGCGCATTGCTTTGTCCGATCGCGCCGCCGTTGCTGGTCGCATCCAGCGCGCCGTTCACGCTGCCGCCGCCCAGGTTCAAGGCGCCGCTGCTGGTCGCGGTGAGGTTGCCGGTGGCCAGCGTGCCCAGGGTCAGTGCGCCGCTGTCGGTGATCGCGGTGGTGCCGCCGGTCAGGCTGACCGCCTGGCCGAAGTCGTTGCCGCTGGTGGTCAGGGTGATGGCGCCGGTGCCGGCATTGAGGGTGCTGGTGCCGGTGACGGTGAGCGGGCTGCTGGTGGATTGGGTGATCGCACCGCCATTGCTGGTCGCGGCCAGCGTGCCGGTCACGCTGCCGCGGCCCAGGTTCAAGGCGCCGCTGCTGGTCGCGGTGAGGTTGCCGGTGGCCAGCGTGCCCAGGGTCAGTGCGCCGCTGTCGGTGATCGCGGTGGTGCCGCCCGTCAGGCTCACTGCCTGGCCGAAGTCGTTGCCGGCGGTGGTCAGGGTGATGGCGCCGGTGCCGGCATTGAACACGCTGGTACCGGTGACGGTGAGCGGGTTGCTGGTGGATTGGGTGATCGCGCCGCCGTTGCTGGTCGCCGACAACGCGCCGGTCACGGTGCCGCGGCCCAGGTTGAGTGCGCCGGTGCTGGTCGCGGTGAGGTTGCCGGTCGCCAGCGTGCCCAGGGTCAGCGCGCCGCTGTCGGTGATCGCGGTGCTGCCGCCGGTCAGGCTGACCGCCTGGCCGAAGTCGTTGCCGCTGGTGGTCAGGGTGATGGCGCCGGTGCCGGCATTGAGGGTGCTGGTGCCGGTGACGGTGAGCGGGTTGCTGGCGGACTGGGTGATCGCACCGCCGTTGCTGGTCGCCGACAACGTGCCGGTCACCGTGCCGCGGCCCAGGTTGAGTGCGCCGGTGCTGGTCGCGGTCAGGTTGCCGGTCGCCAGCGTGCCGAGGGTCAGCGCGCCGCTGTCGGTGATCGCGGTGCTGCCGCCGGTCAGGCTGACCGCCTGGCCGAAGTGGTTGCCGGCGCCGTTCAGGGCGATCGTGCCGCTGCCGGCGTTGACGCTGCTGGTGCCGGTCACCGTCATTGCTCCGGCGCTCTGCACGATCGCGCTGTTGACGGCGCTCAGCGCCAGCGTGCCGGTCGCGGTGACGTCGTGCGCCAGGGCGATGCCGGCGTCGCCGCTCAGGCTCACGTTAGTGCCGGACAGCGCCGCGGCGGTGGCCAGGACGTTGCCGCTGTGCAGGCTCAGGTTGGCGCTGCCGGTGTTGATCGCGCTGCCCGGCAAGGTCAGGGTGCCGGCCGCGGACAGCGACAGTGCGCTGTTGCTGCCCAGGGTCAACGCGGCGATGGTCAGGTTGTTGGCGTCGGCCAGGGCGATCCCGCTGCCGGTCAGCGATACGGCGCCGCCGAAATCGTTGGCGGATTGCTGCAGCGTGATCGCGCCGCTGCCGGCGTTGAGGGTGCTGGTGCCGGTGACGGTGAGCGGGTTGCTGGTCGACTGGCTGATCGCGCCGCCGTTGCTGGTCGCGGCCAGGGTGCCGGTCACCGTGCCGCTGCCCACATTGAGTGCGCCGGTGCTGGTCGCGACGAGATTGCCGGTGGCCAGCGTGCCGAGGGTCAGCGCGCCGCTGTCGACGATCGTGGTGCTGCCGCTGCTCAAGCTGACCGCCTGCCCGAAGTCGTTGCCGGCGTTGTCCAGCGTGAGCGCATGGCTGCCCAGCGAGAAGCTGCTGCTGCCGCCGACGGTCAGCGCGCCGGACTGCACCAGGTCGATGGCATTGGACAGGCTCAGGTTGCCGCTCACGTCCAGCGTGCCGAGTGCGGCGATGCGGTTGCTGCCGCTGAAGCTGGCGTTGCCGCCGATGCTGCCGCCCAGGGTGCCGGCGGTGTAGGTGCCGCTCTGTTGCACGCTGCGGTCGGTGCTGATGCTGATCGCGCCGCTGCCCACGTCGATGCTGCCGCTGCCGCCGATGCCGGTCTGGCCGGCGCCGTTGGCGACCAGCGACACGCTGCCGTCGCTGCCGCTGCTGAGGGCGGCGGCGGTGATGGTGCCGCTGTTGTTGATCAACTGGTCGAACAGGCCCTGCGCGGCGCGCGCCTGCAGGGTGATGATGCCGCCGGGCGCGCTCAGGCTGCCGCTGTTGTCCACCGCCAGCGTGTCCAGCTGCAGTTGCAGCGCCTTGTCGACGACGACGCCGAAGCCGCCGCTTTCGAAGGTGAGGGTGACCTTGTCGGCGCCGACCAGGTTGATGTTGCCGGCGCTGGCGGTGATGGTGCCGCTGTTGACCACCTTGCCGCCGATCAGGTCGACCGCGCCGGCGGCGGCGTTGATGGTGCCGCTGTTGGACATCAGCGCGACCGTGTTGCCGCCGGCATCGAGCACGTCGTTGCCGCTCATGAAGTTGGAGGCGGTGGTGCCCAGGGTGCTGGCCACCAGCCCGCCGACATTGAACTGCGCGGTGCTGCCGAAGATGATCCCGTTGGTGTTGATCAGGAACACCTGGCCGTTGGCGTTGAGGTTGCCGAAGATCTGCGTGGGATTGCCGCCCTGCACCAGGTTGAGCACCGCGGCGCTGCTGGACGGCTGGTTGAACGTCACCGTGGCCGCCGAGCCGATGTCGAACGTGGACCAGTTCAGCGCCATGCGGCTGGAAGTCTGGTCGATGGTCAGGCTCGCGCCGCTGGCCGCGTTGATGGTGCCGGTGCCGCCGGCGATGCTGCCGCCGGTCGGCAGCTGGGTGCTCGCCACCTGCGCCGCCGCGGTGCCGGGCGCCGCGGCGCCGAGCGCGACCGCCAGGGCCAGTGCGAGCGGCGAATGGCGCAACGCGCAGCGGCGCGCGGCACGGGTGGCGATCGAAGCCTGGGCGATGGCGGACATGGACGGATTCCTCAAAAGGTGAAACCGAAACGCGAATAGAAACGCACGTCGCGTCCGTCGGACGCATCGCGCCCGCCGGTCGGCCTGGCGGCGCTGAGCCGCAGTTCGAAGTTCTTGAATTGCGGCACGCGCACGGTGACGCCGGCACCGACGCCGTCGAACGTGCTCACCGCCGCGGTGGTGGCGCGGTTGCCGCCGGCCGGATAGACCCGCGCATGGTCGGCGAACACGTCCAGCTCCAGCACCTCGCGCCATGGCCGGCCGTTGAACGGCGAGGCGGCGTCGGCGAAACCCGGCGCATCGACGTGGTACTCCAGCGCGGCGTAGTAGCCGCGGTCGCCGAGCGCATCGGACACCGGGTAGGCACGCACGCTGTCCGGCCCGCCGACCGCGAACTGCTCCATCGGGGTCAGCGCGTCGTCGCTGTAATGGCCGTTGAGCTTGAGGTACAGGCGCTGGGTGCGGCTGAGGTACTGCATGCGCGTATAGCTCAGCCGCGCGATGCTGAAGTGGCTGTCGTGCTCGGGGCTGACCAGGTCCGGCGTGGCCGAGCGGTCCTTCAGCGACTGGCGCAGGCTCAGCTGCAGCAGGTCGATGCCGCGCCAGCGCAGGTCGGTGCGGCGCAGCGCCGTGCTCAGTTCGACCACGTCGAACTTCTGGTCGGACAGCTGCACGCCGGCGGCGCTGAGCCGCGACTGCTCGCGCAGGTAGCGCGCCGAGGCCTGCCACTGCAGGTTCTCGCGGTTGACGAATTTCCAGTCGCTGCCGAGGTAGACCACCGAGGTCGGGCCCTGCAGGCCGAGCGTGGCGAACACGCCGTTGCGCACTTCCAGCTCGCTGCGGCTGGCGCCGATCACGGCGCCGAATCCGGGCAGCGCCGGCACCGGCAGCGCGTAGGACAGCGCGCCGATCCGGCTCTGCCGCGGGTCCAGCGAATAGGCGTAGTTGGCGGCAAGCACATCGCCCAGGCCGAGCGGGCTGTTCCAGGCCAGGCCGAGCTGGGCGCGGTAGCGGCCGGTCAGCTCGGTGCCGTAGTTGTTGCCGCCCAGGCTGATGGAGTACGGACGCGGCGCCTCGCTGGCGACCAGCAGCACGTCGGTCTCGCCTTCGCGCTGGCCCGGCTGCAGCACCGAGGACACCGACACGCCCGGCAGGTCGCGCACGTACAGCAGCGCGCTGTCCACGTCCTGCTTGCGCAGCGCCCGCCCCTGCAGCGCCTGCAGCGGTGCGGCCAGGGTGCCGGGACGGTAGCGCGCGGCGCCCTTGACCTCGACCTGGCCGACGCGGCCCTCGAGCACGCGGATCTCCACGATCTGCTCCGGTCCCGGGGTCTGCGCCGGCAGGTAGGCGGTGCTGACGATGAAGCCGGACAGGCGGTAGGCGCGGGTGATGGCGTCGGCCACCGCCTGCAGTTGCTCGAAGCGCAGCGCCACCACCGGCTGGCCCTGCGCCAGGGCCTGGAACTGCGCATCGGCCAGCGCCTGCACGCTGGCCGGGGTGATGCCGGCCTTGGCGTGTTCGCCGACATCGCGCACGCGGAAGCCGCGAACCTGCAACGTCACCGCGTCGTCGTCGCGGTCCTTCAGCGGCGGCAGCGTGGCGGTGGCGCCGCTGGCCGCGGTGCCGGTCTCGGCGGCGGCAGGCGGCAGTTGCGCCCACGCCGGAACGGCGGCGAACCACGCGGACACGGCCGCGGCCAGACACGTCATACGCATGCGATTTCCCCTGGAACGATTCCCTGTCGCGCGCCGGCCTCGCCCCACTGCGTCCCGGGTACGGCGGCATCGGCGAGGCGATGCGCGCGCGGGCCGGGATCGGCCGTCGCTTGCGTCCGCCCAGCGAATGCGGGCAGTGCGCCGGCGAAGAATAGCAGCAGGAATGCGAGCAGCGTCACAAAAATAAACAGCGCCAGCCAGCGCCGACGGCGGCGCGCCTGCACGTCGGCGAACAGCGCGCGCAGCGGTTCGTGCGCGGCGCGTGCAGGGGCCGGCACGGCGGCGGCAACGACCGTCGGCCGCAGCGCATTGCGATGGGTGACGCCCTGCCCGGCATCGCGCGCGGAGGCCAGCACGTTGCGCCGGCGCGCGCGGTATTCGTCGCGGCCGATGCGGCCGTGCTGGTAGGCCTCGGCGAGCGCGTGCAGGTGCGCGTTGGCCAGTTGCTGGGCCTCGTTCATGGCAGTTCCCGCAGCACGCGCAGGCCCACGTCCGGCTGCGCCGAGCCGTTGTCGGCGCGCCGCGCCTGCACCGTGCAGTCGGCCCAGTAGCTGGCGAAACTGCCGCCGCGCGCCTGCACCCCGGCACCGCTGGAAACCCATTCCCAGACGTTGCCGGTGACATTGACCAGCCCCCACGGATTGGGCTCGCGGCCGCGCGGCGGCAGCGGTGCGCGGGTGGCGTCGCCGGCGCTGGCGGTGGGCGGCACGCAGTTGCTGTCCTCGGCCTGGCGCCAGTCGCCGCCGGCCTGCGCGGCGTGCTGCCATTCGGCGTCGGTGGGCAGGCGGTAGCGCCAGCCGCCGCTGGCGATGGTCAGCCAGCGCAGGTAGGCGCGGGCCTGGGTCAGGCTGATGTTGCGCACCGGCGCGCGCGCCAGTTCGGCGTCCCCGGCCGGTTGCGCGGTGCACTTGCCGGTGGCCTGGCAGAACAGGTTGAAATCGGCCACCGCCACTTCCGCGCGCGACAGCGCGTAGGGCTTGCCGCCGGCCATGCCGGGCACCACCACCAGCATCGGCCCGCGCTGCGCGCCGAGCGTGTCGAAGCAGGCCTTGCCGCGCCCGGGGGCGGCCGCGGCGCAGGGATCCGGACCGGTCGGCACCGGCGGCAGCGGTTCCTCGTCGCTGGCCGCGCCGGCGGCCGGGGCGTGCGCGGCGGCGGCCGGCGCCACCGTCGCCGCCGGCTTGGCCGCGGGCTTGCCACGGCCCGGCTTGCGCGCGCCATCCATGTCGACCGGCTCGGCCGCCGCGGCCGGCGTCGGCGCCAGCGCGTCGGAATTCGGCGCATCGCTGCCCGCCTGGCGCTGCAGGCGCGCGCTCAGCGTGCCTTCGGGCAGTTGTCCACGCGCCTTCAGGTCCGCCTCCAGCTGCGCCATCGCCTGTGCGTCGCTGCGGTACAGCGCGTCCAGGCGCTGGCCGAGTTGCTGCCGCGCGGCGGCGGGCAAGGCCTGCGCGCTGCCGTCCATCACTGCCGCGACGACGTCGTAGCGGGCCCGCGCGGCACGCAGTTCGGCGCGGTCGCCGAGTGCGGCGACGCCCTGGCCGAGCACGTCGGCGGCCTGGCGGTAGCGGCCCTGGCGGAACGCGCCGGCGGCGTTGCCCAGATAGACCCCGGCCAGCAGCTGCGGCGCTTCTTTCTGCAGGAACGGATGCTGCGGTTGCAGGCTGCCGATGCGCGCCAGCGCCTGGCGCGCCTTGTCCAGGTCGTTGGCGGCCGCGGCGCGGCGCATCGATTCGATCCGCGAGGCGACCTCGGCGTCGGCGCTTTCGCGCGCCAGCATGGTCTGCAGCTGTTGCTGCAGGGTCTGCAGGCGCTCGCGCTGGGCCAGCAGCTGCGGCGCCTGCGGCACCTGGCTCAGGCCGAACTGGACCAGCGCCTGCGCGCCCGGCAACTGCAGCGGATCGCTCTGCGGCGCGACCGCGGCGGCGATCGCCGCGGCCAGCGCGGCGTCCTGCGCATCGCGCTCGGCCGCCGGCAGCGCGGCCAACGCCGCATCGACGCGGTCCTGCCAGTCCGGATCGACGGACGGCGCGGCGAACAGCGCCGCCAAGGCCTTGCGCGCCTGCGCCGCGTCGTGCGGCGCCGCGGGCGCCGGCTGGCGGGCCTGGTGCTGCGCCAGTTGCAGCTGCGCGCCGCGCAACTGCAGGCGCAGCGAATCGGGCAACGCCGCGCGCGCCTGCTCCAGGCGGCTGCGCGCCTGCGCCCACTGCTGCGCGTCGGCGGACTGCTGGATCGCCGCGTCCAGGCGCAGTTCCAGCTCCGGGTGGCGCAGCAGCGCGCTGTTCGGATCGATGCGCCGCACCTGGTCCAGCGTGGCCAGCGCGTTGTCGGCGCGGTCGCGGAAGATGGCGCCGGCGGCGATCTGCGCGTTGAGCGCGGTGTCGAGCGCGTTGAGGCGTTCGTTCTTCTCGCGCTCCATGCTCTCGCGGCGCGCATCCAGCGCCGGCGAGTACAGCCGCAGCCGGTCGCGCAGCGCGAACACCTGCAGCGCGCCGCGGTAGTCGTAGCGGCCGCTGGCCGGATTCCACAGCGCGTCCAGCCGGCGCAGCAGGAAATCCTGGATCAGGTCGCCGCGGTCCACCAGCAGGCGCCGGCGGTCGTCGTCGTCGAGGCTGGCCAGCGCCTGCATGGCCTGGGTCTCGTCGACGTAGCGCTGCGGATCGGCGGCGCCGAAGCGCGCGGTGACCTGCTCCAGATGGCGCTGGTGCAGATAGCGCGAGGCGCCCCAGCCGCCGGCCCCGGCCAGCACCAGCGCCGCGGTGCCGTAGCCCAGCAACGGCAGCGCGCGCTCGCGCAGCGGCACCTCGCGCAGGCCTTCCAGCAGCGCCTCGACCTTGCTCAGGCGCTGCGCGGCGGGGAACGCCACCGCCGCGCACAGGGTCTGGTACTGGCGTTTGGTCAGGCCCGGCACCGGCGGCGGCACGCGCTTGTCGCGCAAGGCCACTTCGGCGCTGAGCTTGTCGAACGGATGCTTGCCGGTGAGCAGCTCGAAGCACACGCAGCCCAGCGCGTAGATATCATCGGCGGGCGTGGGTTCCTGGCCGCGGATCATCTCCAGGCTGGCGTAGGCCGGGGTCAGCGCGCCGAGCGTGGCCGCGTCGAACACGGTCTGCTCGCCGGCCACGTCGGCGGCGTGCTTGCCGGCGCGGGCGATGCCGAAGTCGAACACCTTGGCCACGCCGTCGCGGGTGACCATCACGTTGCCGGGCTTGAAATCCGAATGCACCACGCCGGCCGCATGCGCCCGCGCCAGCGCGCGCGCCATGCCGTCGATCAGCGGCCGCGCGCGCGCCAGCGGCATGCCGTTGTAGGCCTGCTCGCGGATCAGCGTCTTCAGGTCGCAGCCGTCGATGTACTCCATGGTCATGAAGACCAGGGTGCGGTCCTTGTCGAAGTCGTAGACGCGCACGATGTGGTCGTGGGCCAGCTTCTGCGAGCGCCGCGCCTCGCGCTGCAGCGCCACCAGCGAATCGGGATGGCGGCGGAACTCGTCGCTGAGCACCTTCACCGCCAGCCACGGGTCGCGGTCGCGCGCCTCGACCTTGCGTTCGTCGCGCGCCAGGTAGACCACGCCCATGCCGCCGCGGCCGAGTTCGCGCTCCAGGTAGAAGCGTCCCTTCAGCAGCGTGCCGACGGTGGCGTAGTCGCCGCCGGCGGCATCGGCCAGGCGCTGCCAGCTGGACAGGCTGGCGGTGCCCGCGGTGCCGGTCGCGCCGCCGGTGCCGGTGCCGCCGGTGCGGTCGGCGCCGGGCTGCGGCAACGGCATCGCCGGCTGCACGCGGGTGGCGTCGTCCTCGACGGCCGCCGCCGGCGGTGGCGCGCGGCGCGGCATCACCACGGTGGCGTCGTCGTCGATCGCCGCCGCCGGCGCGGCGCCGGGGTCTGCGCGCAAGGCGTCGAGCCGGGTCACCAGGGTGGTCACGGTGGCGTCGTCGAGCAGCTGCTGCTGGCGCAGCTGCCACAGCGTTTCCACCCCGGCCCGGTAGTCGGCCTCGGGCACGGCGCTGCGTCTGGCCAATGCGTCGAGCACGGCCTTCAGGTCCAGCTCGCCGGTGCGCATCGCGGCGACCAGCTCGACGACGGTAGCGGTATCTTCATGCACGTCCTTCACTCCTGCAGGCGGACGACGACGGCGGTGACGTTGTCGCGCGCCGCCCGGCCCATCGCCAATTCGAACAACCGCGCCAGCAGCGCCTGCGGCTCGCCATGGCGGCGGCACTCGGCGTCCAGCTCCGGGTCGGGGATTTCCTTGTTGATGCCGTCGCTGCACAGCAGGAACTGCGCGCCCGATGCGCTCGGCGCCAGCACCCAGTCCACGAACAGCGGTTCCTGCGCGCCGACCGCGCGGGTCAGCACGCCAGCGTTGGCGGCCGGCTCGGCGTTGGCGCCGGCCTGCGCGAACTGGGTGGCGTCGTCCTTGACCCCGTGCACGTGGTCGCGGGTGAGCTGGCGCAGCGGGCCGTCGGTGCGGCCGTAGCCGCGGCTGTCGCCGACCCAGCCGTACAGCATGAAGTCCGGGTCGTGGACCAGCAGCACCACGGTGGAGGCGATCATGTCGACCTGGCGCTGCGCGGCGCAGTGCAGCAGCTCGGTGTTGATCTGCGCCAGCGCGTCCTCGATCGCCTCGATGAAATCGCACACGTCGGCCGCGCGCGGCAGCGCCGCCAGGCGCTCGACGATCAGGCCGCTGGCGTAGTCGCCGGCGGCGTGGCCGCCGAGGCCGTCGGCGACCACCCACAGCCCGGCGTCGTCGCGCAGCAGCAGCGCGTCCTCGTTGTGGCGGCGCACCTTGCCGACTTCGGTATGGCCGGCGGAGCGGTAGTGCAGCGCGGCCATCAGCGCGTGGCCTCCGCCTGCGCGGTGGCGGCCGGCGCCAGCCAGCCCAGGTAGTCGTGCGCGGACAGCAGGCCGACGCTGTGCTGCACCACGCCGTCGCCGCTCCACCACAGCGCCTGCCCGGGCAGCGCGCGCGGCGCGTTGGGAATGGCGGTGGCGTCCGGATCCGGCGCCAGCGCCTGCACCTGCGCGTCGAACCCGTCCACGCCCAGCGCGCGATCGGCCAGCGCCTGGCCGAGCAGCGTGGCCGCGCGCGCATACCAGCTGCGCTCCGGCGCGGCGCCCTGCGCCAGCGGCAGCGCGATCGCCAGCGGGAAGCAGCGGCCGACGCGGTCCTCGCCCGGGCCCAGCACGCCGGCCCAGGCCACCCCGCCGCACAGGCCGCTGCCGAGCACGAACGCGTGCAGGCCGCTGCCGCGGTAGGCCGGCGCCCACTGCGTGCCGAGCTGTTCGCGCGCGCCGGCGATCAGCTGCGAGAAGTGCCGGTCCCATGGCTCGACGAACGCCGGCGGCAAGCGCCGCTGCACGAAATCGCCGGCGCTCGGCAACTTGCCGAAGAAGCCGGGCTGCATGGCCTGCGCCATCCTCAACCCCCACACGCGAAACGACGCACATCGGCGTCGAGGAAGGGATGGCGCAGGTTGCCGGCGCGCAGCGGCAGTTGCACCGCATGCCCCCCGACGTCGAAGTGGGCGACGAAGCGCAGGTCCGAGGGGTTCTGCAGGTCGCCGGCCTGCAAGGCGCGGAACAGCGCCCAGTCGCCCTGGTAATCGAGCCGGCCCAGCGCGGCGCCGTCGGCGCCGAAGGCGGCGATGCTGACGTGGCCAGGGGTGGGCCCGGGCCATTTCATCGGCATGCTGTCCACACCGCCGGCGGTGTAGTCGAAGCGCTGGCCTTCGATGTCCACGGTCAGCCGCGCCACGCCGGCATCCAGGATCGGCGCCAGCACGGTGAAGCCGACCTCCGGCTGCGCCGCGCCGCGGAAGTATTTCTGCTTGATGCGTTCGGCCAGCTGCAGCTGTGCCGGCAGCCCCGGCGCGCCGGCCAGCGCATCCGGGCCGCTCTTCCAGCGCCAGTCGCGGCCGCTGGTGTCGAGCAGCTTCTGCAGCGCGTCGCGGTACAGCGCATCGAAGCGGCCACCGACGCCGAACAGCTCGCCGAAGTTCTGCAGCGGGATCTCCTGCGCGCTGGCCGGATCGAACGGATAGCGGCCCTTGACGAATTCGGCGCAGACCACGCCCACCGCCTGCTGCACCTGCGCGTCCAGCGCGGTCTGCGCGCCGCGCGTCATCAGCGCGGCGCTGCTGCCGGTCAAGGCCTGCAACCAACTCGACAGCGGCGCAGGCAGTTGCGCCGCTTCCTGTCGCGCCAGCAGCAATTGCGCGTTGGGCTGCGCCGGGGCGGTGGCCGGATCGGTCATGGTCAGCAGGGTCTTGCTGAGCTGGTCGAGCACGCCGAGCAGATGGTCCAGCGGGGTGGCGCCGGGCGCGCCGGCGGCCAGCGCGTTGAGCGCGGCGAAGTGGCTGGCGATGGCCTCGCCCGGCGGCGTGGCGCCGGCATCGCCGGCGTCGCCGCTGGCGGCCAGCGCGGCGGCCATGGCCGCGTTGCCGCCGGGCAGCCTGGCCGCCAGTTTGGCGCCGGCCTTGCCCGCCGCCGCGCTCGCCGCATCCTGCCCGGGCTTGGGCGGCGGCGCGCGCAGCAATTGCTGGGTGTTGTCGCGGACCACGCCGAGCAGCAGCCGCAGCGGCGAACTCGGCCCGGCCAGCTTGGCCGCGATCGCGCTGGCCTGCTGCAAATCGGCGGCCGGCTGCAGCTGCAGGTCGGCGAGCAGGCCGTCCCAGTAGCGGATGTAGTCCTGTTCGTAGAGCACGCGCACCTGTTGCGCCAGCCGCGCCTTGCCCAGCGCATCGATGCGGCGCGGGCCGAACACCCAGTCGTCGCGCACGAACTGTTCGACCGCCTCGCCGATGCCCTGCGCGGCCAGCGCGGCGAACACCGGCTGCGTGTACAGCGCCGGCAGCGGCTCGGACAGCGGCGCGCCGCTGCTGCGCTGGAACACGTTGCCGAGCAGGCCCAGCGCCTTGTCCAGTTGCAGCGGTTCGGCGCCGGCCTGTGGCCGCGACAGCTTGAGGTTGCCGTACACCAGCGTGGCCAGGTCGGCCGAGCGCAGCGTGTTGCGCGCCTGCTCCAGCAGCGCCGGATCCAGCGACAGCGCGCGCAGCCGCCCGGGTTGCTCCAGCAGCGCCTGGAAGTGGCCGGCCAGGGCCTGCTGCAGCACCGTGTCGCCGGGGAACAGCTTGCGCCATTCGATCGCGCTCAGCGCGGTCAGTTGCGGCGCGTCCAGATGCTGCGGCTGGCCCAGCATCAGATAGCCCTTGAGGTAGTAGTACAGCGCCTGCGGCGCGCCGGCGTTCTCGGCCATGCCCTGGCGCAGGCGCAGCGCCACGCCCGGCACCAGGGTGCCGTTGAGCTGGCGCAGGTAGGCGTCGTGCAGTTCCTCGCCGACCGCATCGCCCTGGTACAGGCCCATGCGCATCGACCACGGCGCGCCGTCGCGGTACTGCTGCGCCACCTGCGCCAGCGCGCGCGTGCCTTCCAGCTGCTGCAGCGCCAGCGCGAAATACTGCGGCGTGGTCGCGGCGCTGTCCGGATCCGGGCTGTGCGGGCGCGCCTCCAGCGCCGCGCGCACCTGTTGCAGGTAGGCGCGATTGCCCAGGTAGCTGCCGCCGAGCCCGGCCAGCAGCAGCGCGCCGAGCAGGGCGATGCCGGCGTAGCCGGCCACCTGCAGCCAGGCGCGGCGCCGCTCCAGCGCCGGCGCGCGCCCGGCCAGGCCGGATTCGCGCAGCAGCACCTGGCCGAGCAGGCGTTCGACGAAGAAGGTGCGGCGCTGCGCGCCCGGCGCCTGCACGCTGGCTTCGGCCAGGCCGAAGGTGCGCGCCACCGCACCCATCATGCGGTCGATCGGCGTGCCTTCCTGGGTGCCCGAGGTCAGGTACACGCCGCGCAGCAGCGGCGGGGTGCCGTAGGCGGTGCCGGCGAACACGCCCTCGACGAACTGCCGCGCCGCTTCGCCGAGCGCGGCGAACTGCTGCGGGAACGACAGGATCGCCGCGCGCCGGGCGCGGTCGCGCTCCACGTGCATGCGCTCGAACAGGCGCGCGTTGAGCCGCTCCTGCAGCAGCGCGTACTCGTCGGCGAAGCCGCGCGCGGCCGTGCCGTCGAGGCTGCGCGGCAGCGGGAACGACACGCCCCACACCTGCGCGCGCTGCTCCGGGTTGAGGTCGTCGAAGAACTCGCCGAAGCCGCCGATCAGGTCGCACTTGGTGAACACCAGGTACACCGGCACGCTCATCTTCAGCTGCTCGCTGAGCTCGTCCAGGCGGCGCCGGATCGCCTGCACGTGCAGGTCGCGCTCGGCGTCGTCGAGCAGCAGCAGGTCGGACATGCTCATCGTCACCAGCACGCCGTTGAGCGGGCGGCGGCGGCGGTAGCGGCGCAGCAGGCGCAGGAAATCGATCCACGCGCCGGCATCGACCTGGCGGTCGGAATCCTGCGTGGTGTAGCGGCCGGCGGTGTCCAGGAACACCGCTTCGTCGGTGAACCACCAGTCGCAGTTGCGGGTGCCGCCGATGCCGCGCAGCGCCTGCTGGCCGAAGCGCGCGGCGAGCGGGAAATGCAGCCCGGAATGCTGCAGCAAGGTGCTCTTGCCCGAGCCGGGCGGACCGATCACCACGTACCACGGCAGCGTGTACAGGTCGCCGCCGCCGCGGCGCTTGCGCAGGATCTGCACCGCCTCGTGGAAGCGCGCCTGCAATTGGTCGCGCTCGTCGGCGCTGCGCGCCTGGCGGTCGTCGCCGAGCGCGTCCAGGGCCGACGGCGTGGCCATCTCCGCGGCCAGCTGCCGGCTCTGCCGGCGCGCGCGCAGCTGCTGCCACTGCAGCCAGCCGGCCCACACGCCGACCAGCAGCAGGATCAGCAGCAACCGCGGCACCGCGCCGGCCAGCGGCTGGTGCCCGGCGATGGCGACATAGGGGCCGATCAGCCAGATCAGCAGCGCCGCCAGCAGCAGCCCGACCATGGTCACGACCCAGCCGGATCGCAGCGTTCCCAGCAGCTTGCCCACGGCGCTCACTCCCCCGGTTGGAACAGGATTTCGACGCGGCGGTTGCGCGTCCGGTTGGCCGCCAGGTCCGGCGGCACGGCCACCGGCTGCGAATCGCCGGCGCCGGCCGATTCGATCCGCCCGGGCACCGACAGGCGTTGCCCCAGCAGCTGCGCCACCGCCTCGGCGCGCGCCGCGGACAGCGCGTAGTTGTCCTTGAAGCGCAGCGAACGCAGCGGCTGGTCGTCGGTATGCCCGACCACGATCACCCGCCCCGGCAACTGCTCCAGCGCCGCCGCGATCCTGCCCAGCAGCGGCAGCTGGTCCGGATCGACCTCGACCCCGCCGGAGGCGAACATCGCGTTGGCGTTGAGCCGCACCCGCGCCTGGCCGTTGGCCTGTTCTTCGACCACGAGCAGGCCGGCGCGCTCCTGCGGCGCCAGCAACTGCTTCAGCGTGATGCGCGGCGGCGGCGGCCGCAGCGCGTCCGGCGGCGTGCCGCGCTGCAGGCCGATCTGCGCGGCGGCGGCGCTGATCGGCGCGGACAATGCGTTGAGCCGCGCGTTGAACCACGCGAACGCGAGCAGCACGATGCAGGCCATGCCCAGCGCCGCCACCCACAGCGGCAGGTAGCGCGCCAGGCGCCGGCGCCGGTCGTCCACGCCCTGCCAGTGCGGCGCCAGCGTGTCCGCCGCGGCGCCGCGCTGGGCGCGGATGCGCCGGTACAGGTCGTCCTGGATCTCGGCCAGTTTGGCGCGACCACCGGCCTCGATCTGGTAGCGGCCGCAGAAGCCCAGCGCCAGGCACAGGTACATCAGCTCGATCAGGTCGATGTGGCGCGGCACGTCCGCGCACAGCCGCTCGAGGATCTGGAAGAATTTGGCGCCGCCGTAGGACTCGCCATGGAACACCACCAGCAAGGTCTTCTGCGACCAGCCGCTGTGCTCGCCCCACGGCGCATTGAGCACCGCCTCGTCGAGCATCGCGCACAGCACGTAGCGCGCCGCGGTCACCGCTTCCGGCGCCGCGCCGCCGTCGCGCGCGCGCTGCTCGAAGCGCCGCACCTGCGCGGTCACCTGCTCGCGCAGCCGGGCCACGTCCGGCAGCGCCACGCTGTGGCGCAGTTGCACCGCCAGCAGCAGCAGCGGACTGGCCGCCTGCACCAGCGGATTGACGCTGCGGCCGAGGAATTCGCTGATGTCGGCATCGCCGGGCGCGGGCGCCATGGCGTGCGCGGCCGGCGCCGGCTGGCCGCGCTGCGGGCGCATGACGGTGGCATCGCGCAACGGATCGACGGGCGGACGTGAATTCATGCGCTCAGCTCCGGATCGCCCACAGCTGCAGGTCCAGCCCGGCGAACTCGCTGCCGAAGTGGAACGCGATGCCGCCGGAGCCCTTCAACGTACGCCACAGCGGCGACTGCTTGTCGAATTCGAAATACAGGTAGCCGGCGTGGTACGGGATCTGTCGCGGCGCCACCGGCATCGGCATCGCCGCGATGCCGGGCAGCTGCAGATTGACCAGGTCGCGGATCTTCTCCACCGGGCCGATCTTGGCCTGCAGCGGCAATTGCCGGCGCAGCTCTTCGGCGGGCACGTCGGCCTTGGCCGCGAGCACGAACGCGGCGCTGTCGAACAGCGCCGCATCCGGCACCATCGCCACCCACACGCCGAACTTGCGCGCCTGCACCGGGATCGGCAGCGCGGTCTGTTCGAGCACCGCGCTGAGGCTGCCGCGCAGGCTGGCGATCACCGGTTCGAAGCTGGGCTGCAACGCATCGTGGCGGTACGCCGGCCACGCCGGTGGACGCTTGCCCGGCGTGGTGAAGGTGCTCAGTTCGCCGGCCAGCGCGAGCAGCGCCGCGTACAGGTCCTGCGGATGCAGCAGCGGCGCCGACGACCAGTGCGCGATGAGCGGCTGCCAGCGGTTGACCACCTGCAACAGCAGGAAGTCGGCGATCTCCGCGGCGCCGCCGCGGTCGCCCACCGACACCCGCGCGGCCAGCGCTTCGCCGCGCTGGTGCAGCAGGCCGAGCAGTTCGACCAGGAACGTGGCCAGCCGCGGCGCGGCCTGGCAGGCCAGCGCGGTCGGCACGAAGGCCTCGTCCAGCGTCACCTGGCGATCGGCGCGCGATTCGACGATGCGCGCCAGCGGCATGCGGGTCAGCCCTTCCAGCGGCTGCGACTGCGGCAGCAGGCGCGTGCTCATCCCGCCCACTTCCATCAGCACCGCGCCCTGCATGCTGCCGGAGGCATCGGCAACCTCGGTCTCGCGCACCCGGTAGCGGAACAATTGGTCCGGCGGCGCCTCGGCGCGGCCCACGTCGGCCTGCGCCGCCGCGCGCAGCGGCAGGGTCAGGTACACGGTCTGGTCGCGCCAGTTCGGCTCCACGTCCAGCGCCGGCGGCAACGGATCGTCGCCGGGGATCGCGAACGGCGTGCCGTCGGGAAACACGCCGCGCGCGCGGCGGATGCCGAGCTTGCCGATCGCCAGCAGGTCGGTTTCCAGTTCCAGTTCGGAGAAGCCCCAGGCATGGGCATGCAGGCCGCCGGCGCGCAGCTCCACGTAGCGCTCCAGGTAGCGCTCCTGCTGCTGCAGATGCTGGGGGCGCAGAAACAGCCCCTCGCTCCAGACGACCTTGTTGTTGTGCATGATCCGCCGTGTCCGCTGCTGTCGATGGCGATGCGGCCGCGGCGTTGGACGCAGCAACCGACCCCACTATGCGATCCCCTTGCCGACGGCCCGGACGTGGCGCGCGGCGCGCGCAGTCCAGGCTGGCGGGATGCAGTGTGGCCAGCGCGGGTGCGCGCTACCCGACAATTCGTCTCAGGGCAGTAGGCGTTAACACACAACAGCTATGGCGAAGTTCCCACGGCTAGGCGACGCCGGATTACGGCGCGGATCGCGCTCAGCGCCAGCCCACAGCGCCGCGCACTGCAGGATCGTCTGCATCGATCACGTCCAGGCTGGAGGCAATGAATCCCTCGAACTCCAGCAGCTGCGCCGCCTCGGCCAAGCCGTTGGGCGTGTACGCATTGGACTGCCACAGCGCATCGTCGAGTCCAGGAATGGCCGCATTGGCCAGGACATCGATTACGAACGACGAACAGAACGCACCGACCGCCAGACGCGCCCGGCAAGCAGCGCGTGCCGGAATCGCGAAGTCGCCATTGCGGGTGCGGCGCCACTCGTCGATCAGCAGCCGCCATTGCCGCAGCGCCGATGCACCGGCACCTGCGAAACGGTAGCGCTGTCCCAGCCGGGCTAGCGCATATCGCCTGACCTGCTTCAGGTCCGCAGTCTGCCACGCAGACAATCGATAGACACTCACATAGGCATAGCGTTCGACGAATGCCGCAATGTCGACCTTCTGCACGCCGGGTTTGGCGACCGCTTCGTAGATCCGTGGTCGCCGACCGGCGCTGTATGCGAGGGCGATGCCGACGTGCACATAAGGGCCCGACGAGAAATGGGAAATCACCCGATGAGCGATCACGTCGGCACAGGACGTCCGTTGCCGCGCCTCGCCCACGCCGAACAGGATGTCGCCCTCCCGCACATCCGACACGCGCAGAAGTTGTGCAGGCCCTCCGAGCCAGAGCCCTTCGTAACGGCGATCGGTGACGCGATAGGCCCAATCCAGCGGCCGCAACAAGGGATGCAGGAGAGACGCGAGAAAAATCCTTTTCATGATCTGCTCCGGACACGTCGACGATCCGGATCCAATCTACTGCAAGTACGCCCGGTTGCCCATTGCAGCGCAGCCGACCTCCCGGTTGCGCCCACCGACGTTCAGAGAGAAGCCTTACCCGCGCGCCGCGCCGACTTCAGCCGCGCCAGCTGCGCCTCGTAGGCGCGGGCGAACTCGTCGCCGAACAGGCGCCGGAAGCATTCGTCCGGGTCCTTGGCCAGGGCCTGGAAGTTGTCGCGGTAGCGCTCCCAGTAGCGGCCCTTGCCGGCGAAGGCCAGGCGCTTGCCGTTGGCGTCCACGTCCTGCTCCAGCCGGTCCGGGCTGAAGTGGAACAGCATCGACTCGAACGCGGCGCGCATCCCGGCGAGCATCGCCATCTGGTGGCAGCGGATGTCGTCGAAGGCATCGTCGAACGCGGCCACGCCGGACAGGAACGCCGGGCTCGGCGGCGCCAGCAGCTTCTGTAGCGCGTCCTCGGGCGTGGCGGCGAACTTCAGCGGGTTGTTCTCCGAGCGCTGGATCACCGTCACCGGCAAACGGAAGGTGTTCTTGATCTCGGCGCGCGCGCGCAGCACCTCCATCACTCCGTCGACGACGATCTCGAAGATCCGCGCCATCTCGTCCGGCATCGGCGTGGATGGCATGGGCGACGCGGCGGCGGGCGTGACGAACGGCGGCGGCGCGGCAGGCACGGGCGTGGCGCTCGGCGCCGGCGCCGCCGGCGCGAAATCGCCGGTGGTCAGGTCCCAGTTCTCCGGCAGCTCGAAGCCGCGCGCCGCGGCCGGCGCCGGCGGCGCCGGCACGCGGAAATGGTCGTGGCCCGCGTCGCTGTGGTTCCAGCTGTGGGTGGGCTGCGGCGCTGCCGGCGGCGCCGGCAGCGGATCGAGCAGGCGCAGCGGATCCAGTTCGCCGGCCGCGCCGGGGACGCCGAGATCGCCGAGCAGCGCGTCGTCGTAGGCGCCGCGCGCCGGCGTGGCGGCGCCGCCGAATCCGGGCAGGCCGAAGTCGAAATCGAACGCACCGCCAGCGTCGGCGCCGGGCGCGTTGCCGGACGCGCGCGGCGGCAGCGGCGCCGGCGCCACCTGGGTCAGGTCCGGCGCGTCGTCGTGCACCGCCACCGCCGGCGGCGGCGCGGCGGGCGCCTCGGCCTGCAGCTGCACCTGGATCTCGAAGCTGTCCAGCTGCAGGCGGTCGCCGTCGCCGAGCGCGGCCGGATCGCCGCGTAGCAGCGCGGCGCCGTTGAGCAGCATGCCGTTGGTGCTGCGGTCCTCGATGAAATACATGCCGTTGAGGTAGCGCACCACCGCATGCGTGCGCGACACGCCGGGCGCGGCCAGCACCCAGTCGCTGTCGTCGGCGCGGCCGATGCTGCCGCCGCGCTGGGCGAACGCCATCTGCGCACGCGCGCCGAACTGGGCGGCGGCCTGGCCGGCGACGGTAAGGGTCAGTCTGGACGGTAGGGACACGCGGGGATTCCTTCGGCTCGGGTGGCGCGGCGCGGCCGCGGCCACGCTGCTGCGGATGGCGGGCGCCGGCGGCGATGCGGTGCGGCGCGCATGCGACAGCGCGGCGCGAAGCCGCTCATGCCGCCGCTCCGCCGGCCAGCAACTCCAGCGCATGCAGCGCGTAGCCGTGGCGGCGCGCTTCGAATTGCGCCGGTTGCTGCGCGGCCAGCAGGTTGATCGCCGCCACCGCCGCGCGTGCGGTCAGATGCTCGGCCGGCGGCACCGGCGTGTCCTGGGTCGGCGGCGCCAGGCTGCCGCCGGACCAGGCCACCGCCGCCGCCAGCCATGCGCCCAGCGAGGCATAGCCGCCGGCCTGGGCGAAGGCGAAGGCGGCGCGGCGGTTGGCTTCGTTCGGCTCGCGCACCCATTTCTCGGCCAGCGCGGCGCCGGCGCGGTCTTCCGGCGACAGCGCTTCGCCGCGCGCGCACTGGCACAGCCAGGCGACCACGTAGCGCTTGGGCAGCAGCCGCGCCAGCAGCTTCAGCGCGTCCTGCGGCTGGCCGCCGTCGAGCAGCACGCGCACCGCGGCCTGCGCCGGTTGCGCGGTGTCCAGCTGCGCGCGCGCCGGCGCCGACAGCTCCATGTCCAAGCAGGCCTTCTCGATCGCGTTCATCGCCACCTCCTCAGCCGATCATGATCAGCGCGCCGCCGATCTGGTGCAGCGCATCGGCCTTGAGGCTGAGCATCGGCGCCTTCAGCGTGCCCATCGCCCCGCCCTCCAGCGCCAGCATCGCGTCCGAATGCACCTTGACGCTGGCGCCGGCGCCCATGTCCACGGTCGCCCCGCCCTTGATCGCCACCTGCACCTTGCCCTCCACGTTCACCGCGTTGTTGCCGGTGACGGTGACGGTCACGCCCTTGATCTCGATCTCGCCGCTGCTCTTCATCACGATGCTCGACGCGCCGGTGACCAGTTCGATCTCCGTGCCCGCGCTGAGCTTGAATTTCTTGCCGATCGCATGGGTGGCGTTGTTGCCGACGTCCAGCGTCTCGTCGTTGTCCACCTTGTGCTTGCGGTCGTGCTTGACGGTGCTGGTCTGGTCGTTGTCGACGGTGGCGAAGTGGTCGTGCTCCACTTCCTCGCGCAGGTCCTTCTGCGCATGCACGAACAGTTCCTCGCTGCCGAGCTTGTCCTCGAAGCGGATCTCGTTGAAATCCGCAGCGCCGCCGCCGGCGCTGCGGCTGCGCACGCCGCTCTGGGTCTTGTTGTCCGGCAGCGCGAACGGCGGCATGTGGTCGGCGTTGTAGACGCTGCCGATCACCAGCGGGCGGTCCGGGTCGCCTTCCAGGAAGCTGACCACCACTTCCTGCCCGACCCGCGGCAGGCTCATCGCGCCCCAGCCCTTGCCCGCCCACGACGAGGCCACCCGCACCGGGCACGATGGCTTGCTGCCGTCGCGCGTGGCGCTGTTCCAGTGGAAGCTGACCTGGATGCGGCCGTACTGGTCGACCACGATGTCCTCGTCGGTCTCGCTGCCGGTGACCACCGCGGTCTGCAGGCCGGCAATCAGCGGCTGCCGCGCGCGCGCCGCAGCGCGGAACGGCAGCTTGCTCTCGATGGCCTGGAACCGGCACGCGAACGGCGCGCCGCCGCTGCCCGCGCCGGAGGCGTAGCCCGGCGCTTCCAGCGTGGTCTGCGCGCCGATCACCAGGTATTCCTGGTTCCATTCCGGGCGTGGGAACGCCTTCAGCGAGAACAGCGCGCCCACCCGCAGGCCGACCGCGTCGCTGTCGCCGCAATAGCGCGAGCGCTGCACGTTGTGCGCCTCCGCGCGTACCTGCGCATAGCGCTTGCCGTCGGCGAGCTGCACGTGCGTGCCCGGATAGTCGAAAGCGTTGAGCCCGCTGACAGGATGCAGGTCGCCGCCATGGCCGATGTCCTCGTCCACCGCCAGCGAGACACGTGGGCGCAGCGGATCGTAGTCGGTGAGCTGGTGCGCGCTGGTGTGCACGCTGCGCGCCAGCTGCCACTGGCTGACGCTGGCGCCCATCACGTTGGCGTGCTGGCCCGGCGGCACGTACGGCAGGGTCTCGAAGCCGCTGCTGCTGGCGTGTGCGCCCAGCGCGTCGGCCAGCACCAGCGTATGCGCGCTCTGGCCATGGGTGAAGAAGTAGTAGATGCCTTCCTGCTCGAGCAGGCGGCTGATGAAGTTGAAGTCGTCCTCGCGGTACTGCACGCAATAGTCGCGCTTGGGATAGGTGCCGCTCAGGCTCAGGGTCACATCGCCGTAGCCGATGCCGTCGAGCACCGCGCGCACGATCTCCGGCACGCTCTGTTCGGTGAAGATGCGGCAGTCGCGGCGCTGGGTCAGCAGCCACGGCTTGGGCACCAGGGTCACCTCCAGCACCGCATAGCTGAGCCGGTCGACGACGTGGAAGCCGGTCTGCGCGACGTGCGCGACGATGCCGTGGTACCAGCGCACGTGGCCGTCGCCGGCCTTCAGCTGCACCGCCATCGAGGTGCCGAGCAGCGCGCGCAGGTCCGGCCGCGGCTGCGTGCCGAGCGCGGTCAGCCGGTACTCGAACAGGTCGCCCAGCGCTTCCGTGGCCTGCATGCGCCAGAACAGCAGCGCATCGCCGAGGTCGGAGTGCAGCGTCATCGTGGGCGTGGTCATCGTTCTGTCCGGGAGGTCGATCGCCGCGCAATGCGGACGGTGGGCAGCGATCGCGACCGGCGTTCGCGGCGCGGCCCGCAGCGTCGGCCCAGGCCCGAAGGCCGCCCCTGTGCACTGCCGGCAAGGCGATACTCACATGCCGCCCGGCGCGAAAGCCGACATTTCGTCTCAGCCTTGCGGCCGCCGGCGCTGCGCCCGCGGGCCACGCCTGCTGCCGTCCGCAGCGACCGCGGCGCGCGGCGGCGGCACGGTCTGCGCCGGCCATGCCCGAGCCCGGCCGCAGCGACCATCCGGATGCGGCTGGCGTGGCACGGCGTCAGCGCCGCGCCAGCACCACCCAGCCCTGCACCGGCACACCGCCTTCCTTGCGCAGCTGGTCGGCGCGGATCTGCACGCGCGCGAACCCGGCCTGCGCCAGCGCGGCCTGCACGTGCGCGCGGCTGTGCCGGTAGCGTCCGCTCGATCCCAGCTGCACCCGGTCGGCCGCCGCGTCCAGCGCTTCCACGGTGAACGCCAGCCAGCCATCGCCGCGCAATGCGCCGTGCGCGGCCGCGCAGACCTCGCCCAGGTCGCCGAAGTACACCAGCGTATCGGCCGAGACCACCACGTCCCAGGCCTGCGCTTGCGCCTGCAGGTGCGCGGTCAGCTCGCCGACCACCAGGGCGTCGTAGCCACCGCGCTGGCGCGCCTTGTCGATCATGCCCGCAGACAAATCCACCCCCGCCAGGTGCCGCGCGTGCGGCCGCAGCAGCGGCGCGCACAGGCCGGTGCCGCAGCCGGCGTCGAGCATGTCCAGCGCGGCGCAGGGCGCGTGCAGCACCTGCGCCAGCGCATCGGCCAGCAGCTGCGGCGCGCGGTAGTCGAGATTGTTCAGCAGTTGCTCGTCGAAGCTCTCGGCGAAGCCGTCGAACACGTCGCGCACGTAGGCGTCGTCGGCGCGCGGCGGCGCGGCGCTGCCGCCGCATGCGGCCAGCATGTGCCGCGCCACCGCGTTGTGCGGATCGCGCGCCAGCCAGTCGCGGTACACCGCCACCGCGTCGTCGTGGCGGCCGAGCAGGTACCAGGCGGTGCCCAGCGCCTCCAGCGCGCGCAGGTTGGCCGGATCCAGTTCGCAGGCGCTGCGGAAGCAGTCGGCCGATTGCTCCAGATGCTGGTGATGCTGCGCGTGGTTGCGCAGGAACAGGCCGAGCAGGTAGTGGCCGTGGGCGAAGCCGGGCACCTGCTGCAGCAGCTGCGCATAGGCCAGGAAGGCCTCGTCCAGGCGCGCCTGCGCCTCCAGCACCACCGCCAGGTTGCTCAGCGCGTTGTGGTGCGCCGGCGCGCAGGCCAGCGCGCGCCGGTAGCAGGCCTCGGCCTCGGCCAGGCGTCCGCATTCCTTGTGCACGTTGCCGAGGTTGTTGTGCGCGTCCGGGTACGCCGGCACCAGCGCCAGCGCCTGCCCGATCAGCTGCAGCGCTTCGTCGCTGCGCCCGCGCTGGTGGCACAGCACGCCGAGGAAGTGCAGCGCGTCCGCGTGCGCCGGCTGCACGGCGAGCACGCCGCGATAGCCGCGCTCGGCCGCGTCCAGCTCCCCTGCCCGGTGCACCGCGATCGTCTGCGCCAGCGTCGGTGCGGCCGGCATCCCCATGCCGGCCGCGACCGCGTCCGCATCCCCATGCCGCGCCAGCGCGGCCCCCGCCTGCTGCATCGCCCCGCTCCCCTTATCCGATCAATACGGTGAAGCACCCCAGCGCGATCACCCCGCCGTGCGCGGTGCTGTCGCCCAGCCGCGCTGCGGGCAGGCCCGCGATCAGCACGGTCGGCGCGCCGGACACGATGCTGTCCGGCGGCCCCACGCACACCGCCGTGTCGCTGATCCGTGCCGCCGGCAACCCGCCGATCAACACCGTCGGCGCGCCCGGCGCCACGATCGGCCCGCCCACATGCGGCACCACCCCGGTGACCATCGGGCAGACGTGCAGATCGGTGAGGCGGGCGGCAGGTTGCATGCGAAAGCGACAGCGCAGTGGCCAGGCCGCCAGCTTGGCGCGCGCGCCGGCGCGCGACCCGTCATTTCGTCTCAGTCACCAGTGCCGAACGCGGCGCATCCGGCGCTTCCAGCTTGGCCAGGGTCTCGCGCACCTGCGCCAGCGGCCCGGGCGCATCGCCATACAGCCCGAACAGGATCGCGCGTGCGCGCTCGGCATGCGTGCGCGCCTGCGCGCGCTGGCCCAGCGCGATCTCCGCCTCGGCCAGGCCGCGCAGGATTTCCGCGGTCACCTCGTGCTTGCCGCCGAGGATGCGCTCGGCACTGGCCAGCGCCGCCCGCTGTTCGGCCGCAGCGAGGCCCGCCTGGCCGTCGTCCAGCAGCCAGAAGGCGTGGTTGGTGCGGGCCATGACGGTGGTCGTGTTGTCCTCGCCGTACAGCGCGCGCGCATTGTCCAGCGCCTTGCGGTAGTACGGGCCGGATTCGGCCACCTTGCCCTGCTGGCGCAGCGCACCGGCCAGGTTGTTGTAGATCATCTGGGTGTCCGAGCCGCGCTCCCCGTACAGGCGGATCACGACCGGCAACACGGCCCTCAGCTCGCGCTCGGCGGCGGGATAGTCGCGCTTCATCAGCAGATAGACCGCCAGGCTGTTGCGCATCGACAGGGTCAGCGGGTGCTCCGCGCCCAGGCGCGCGCTACGACGGACGATCAGCGCACGGATCAGCGCGATCGCCCGGTCGTAGTCGCCGCCATCGGCCAGGTTGCTGGCATAGCGGTCGCCCGCGGTCAGGACGCTCTGGTCGTCCCCCGGCAGCACCCGCGACAGTCCCTCGTAGGCCAACTGGCTCTCGCGCAGCGCGGCCTTGGTCTGGCCCTGCGCACGCAGCGCCCAGCTCAGCCGCGACTGCATGTCGTAGGCCAGCGGCGCCGCATCGCCGCTGCGCAGGCGGACCTGGGCGATGCCGTCGCGCAGGATCGCGGCGGCCCGCCTGGACTGGCCGACCGGCACCAGCGCCTCGCCGAGCAGGCGCATGATCTGCAGCTCCTGCTCGCTGTAGGCGCCGAAGTGCGCGATCGCATGGCGCCGCGCCGATTCCAGTTCGGCCACCGCGCGCTTGTATTCGCCCAGTGCCATCAGGCTGCGGCCGATGGTCAGCTCCACTTCCACCAGCGCCTGCGGCTGGCTGGCCAGTTCGCGCGTGGCGCGCTGCGAGGCCTGGTCCATCACCTGCAGCAGCAGGGTCTTGTCCTTGTCCTGGGCCACCGCCGGGTCCACGCTGGACAGCAGCGAGCCGAGGAAGTCCGCGGTGACCTGCGCCCGCTGCGCCTCGCGCTGCGCGTTGCGCAACGACCACAGCGTGGCGGCCAGCCCGCCGAACAGCGCGGTCAGTACCAGCAGCGAGGCCAGCACCGCGCCGCGGTTGCGCTGCACGAACTTGCGCGCGTCGCGGCGCCGCGAGCGGCGCAGCGCGCGCGGCGGATAATCGCCGAGCCAGCGGCGCAGGTCGTCGAGCAAGGACGACACCGACGCGTAGCGCGCCGCGCGGTCCGGCGCCATCGCCTGCAGCGCGATCGCATCCAGGCCATCGTGCAGCGCACGCAGCAGCTGCGCCGGCGACGCCCCGCGCTGTTGCGCCAACTCGCGCTGCTGCGGCAGCGGCTGCGCCTGAATCCAGCACGAGGGCGCTTCCGGCACGCCCGCCTCGAACAGCTCCGGGCGCACCCCGCAGATCAGCTCGTACAGCAGCGCGCCCAGCGAATACACGTCGCTGCGCGCGTCCACCCCGCCGTCGTCGCCCTGCGCCTGCTCCGGACTCATGTAGCCGGGCGTGCCGCTCGCGCCGGCCGGATTGCGCGAGGGCTGCGCGGTTTCCACCGCGATGCCGAAGTCGATGATGCTCGGCGCCGGGCGCCCATCAACCTCGCCGACCAGCACGTTGTTCGGCTTGAGATCGCGGTGGATCACGCCCTTCTGGTGCGCGTGCTGCACGCCCTCGCCGACCCGCACCAGCAGTTCCACCCGCGCGCGCAGCGACAAGGCCCGCTGCGCGCACCAGCGGGTCAACGGCTCGCCGCGGATGTATTCCATCACCAGGTACGGCCGCCCCTGCGCATCGGTGCCGGCGTCGTGGATCTGCGCGATCGCCGGATGCTGCATCTGCGCCAGCAGGCGGCATTCGAACTCGAACACCGCCCGCTGCTGCGCATCCAGGGCGGTCGCGGCGATCAGCTTGATCGCCACCTCGCGCTCGTAGGCGCCGTCGGCGCGATGCCCCAGATAGACATGGCCCATGCCGCCGCGGCCGATCACCCGGTCGATCGCCCACGGCCCGAAGCGGGTCCCGGGCGGCAGCTCGGCGGCGTTGCCGTCGCCACCCAGCAGAGTGCCGAGCAGGCCGGGGCGCGGCAACTCGGTGGCGCCCACGTCGGCCGCGAGCAGGCCGAGCAACTCGCTCAGCAGTTCCGGGTCGTCGCCGGCCTGCGCCTGCGCGAAGGCCGCACGCTGCGATTCCGGCAGCGCGCAGGCCTGATGGAACAGCGCCTGCAGGCGCTGCCAGGCGGCGGGGTTCAGCGGCATGGGCGCGCGATCCGCTGCGTGGGGCCGAGCGAGGCCGTGCCTGCGCCATGTTCCGCACGGCGCGGCACGCGCATCGCCAGGCGACCCCGGCCGGCTGGCGAAAGCGGACTGATCGGGGCGTCGGGCATGGCCAGCCGGCGGAAGCGGGGAGAGTCCGCCAAGTATCGCGCATAAACGGTGACAGGACTCACATTCCCCGCGGGATCCCCGGCGACGCGACGCCTAGCTCAAACCGCGTCCCGCAAGCCGCCCTGCCACGATCCTCGCTCCCTGGCCGCCGGGGTCATGCACACAGATGCTTGGCCGCGGTCTGCCAAGCCTTGACCTCGCCCGGATGGTCGAAGGAGTAGTAGATTTCCTGCCCGGGTTGCAGCAGGTTGTCCAGCGCGCTCTGGCATTTCGTGCAAGGCGACATCTCGATGTACATCGCCAGTATCGTGGGAATGGAAGGCTCGTCGGCGATCGCGTTCCACAGGGCGGTGAGTTCGCCATGCGCGCACGCGTTCGCGATCTCGATCCCATTGACCTTGAACGGGATGCGGATGCGGCTGTTGCCGAACACGTTGTCGACGTCTCCTCCGTTCGTCATGTACGACACGAAGGAACAGCACGAGCCCGCGCCGATGCCGGTGATGCCTCCGTCGTCCTTCGACTGGACGACTTCGCGCTTCTTCCTCAGGCAGGCCTGGACCACGCCGTTGGCGCTGTTGATGTCGTAGGGAACCTTGATCAGGACTGGCATCTCGTGACTCCTTGGTTGTGAAGGCGAACCGTCGTTCGCGAACGCGGATCCGGGCATTTCCCGGCGCCCATTGCCCGCACGGGCCTGGCTCACCAGCCCAGCGGCCGGTTGATGGTCTTGCCGTCCTTCGAGTAGTGGTTGAGATCGTTGCCGCCGGAGTAGGTGCCCAAGGTGAGCGGGTTCTTCCAGATGCCGCCGCCCATGGTCGAGACCTTGCCCGCCGCGAACTTGACCTCTCCCCCGTTGTCGCCGTTCACCACCGCACAGTGGCCGATGCCATGCTGGTTCATCCAGCCGGCGCAGTCCCGGCAGACCTTCTTGCCGACGCACACCACCTGCAGCGCCCCGCCCAGCTCGGCCTTGGCGATACCCAGGTCGTGCACGCAGAAGCGCACGATCGCCATTTCGGCATGCAACCCGGTCTGCACCGTGCCGACATCGTGGATGTCCGCCTGCGGCAGCAGCATGGCCTTCATGCCTTTCACCCAGCCGATGACGTCGTCGGTGACGCCCTTCAACGACACCACCAGGTCGAAACCGCTGGTGGAGCGGACGAAGCCGATCGCGAAGGTCTGCTGCGATCCGTACGTGCCGACGATGTTCTTGATGTGGACGTTGCTGGCGATCTTGGTGATGTTGCACATGGCGCCGCCCAGCGAGCGCGGCGCCGTGTTCCACGCATCCTGCTGCGCTGCCCCGCGCCGGTTCTCGGCGGCGGTGGCGACCTGGTTCCATTGTGTCTTCGGCATATTCACCTCCTGGAAAAACACACCTCCCGACAGGGCGGGAAGCCGTCGTCTGCCGCGCGATGGGCATGGCCCACCCGATCGCTGCGCGCGACCACCTGCAGCGCATGGCCGGATTCGCCGCCGGCGCGCCGACCGGCGCGCTGGCCACGGTCAGATCTGGGTCACCTGATTGGCCGGCAGCGGCGTGGTCATGCCGCTGCCAGGGTTGTAGCTTTGCTGATAGAACTCCCACACCCCATTGCGCCGCACCCCGATCACCACCGATGCGTAGAAGCCCGGAGCGATGGCGTCGTTGTGCCAGCAGCGGTGGCCGATTCCGCCGCCGGCCGCTAGCTGTGCCGCGGTATCGCGCGTCGTGGAACCGGCATCGTGGTGTGTCACCGTGGTGCCATTGATCTCCAGTACGCACCCGGTGAGCGCGGGCGTGAAGAAGATGTCCGCCCCGACCGTGCCGAGCGTGATGGCCGGCGCGGCTTTGGGGTTGTTCGGCAGCCAGTGCGCCATGAACGCGTGCGAGAAGAAACTTCTGTGGTTGCCAGCGGTGTGGACCTCGATCCCGCTATTGCCGGCCATGAGGTTGACCAATTGCTGGCCTACCCCCGCAACGATGTGCGGCTGGCTGGCGAAGACGTTGTTGCGCAGATAGGCGATCTGCGTCGCATTGCCGCGCATGGCGGTGAGGAACGCGCTGTTGTAGCCACCACTCATCGCTCAAACCTCCACACCAGGAAAGGATTCGGGCCGCGGAACCGGCGTGGTCCCGGCGCATGGCAGAAACACCGAGCGGAGGGTCCCGCTCCGAATGAGCAATTCCCCCCGGATTGCATTCATTGCCCCAACAGCGATTGCCTGCGGCGTCGCCGGCGTGCCGCACCGGCACGGCGGCACGCCTGGATGAAGTGCCGTGGTGAAGCGCGATCGCGGCGGCGTCGCTTCCGCCGCGCCCCCGACGCACACGGGAACAGACGATCTCCACACCGGCCTGAGCCGGGCCGGCAGTCGCCATCGGATTCGCGCGAAAGAGGACTCGTGGCGTTCATGGCATCCCTGACTTGGAGACCGGTTCCGTTTGCCGCCGGTCGATCGGCCGCCAGCCGTCTGCTCCCGCGCTGCGCAGCCGGCCGGCGAAGCGCTGGTGCATGGACGGGCAGTGCCAGGGGCGCGACTGCACCTTGCCGCCGAAGGCGTCTTGCCGGATCCGCCGCGCATCCTGTTCCCACAGACGTTTCCATGGATGGCGCAGCTCGGACCGTACGCCTGCCGGACGCTGGCGACCCGACGCTTCGTCTCAGGCTTGCCGGTGCCGCCGCCGGCAAAACCGCATGCCCGCCGCCATGCATATCGGCGGGCATGCGTATTGCTAGATGCGATTGGGCAGTTGCAGCGGATCGATCACCGCCATCACCGCCGTTTTCCTGCCTGCGTGCGCGCCCTCGCCGCCATAGGACAGGAACTGTTCCATCAGCGTGCTGGTGCGGGTGTAGTTCTTCTGCACCGCCTGTCCACGCTCGGCCTCGCCTGCGAGGAACTCGCCGTTGTTGACGCCGCAGATCGTGCCGTCGCCGTTGGTCACCACCCAGTGCCCGTTCCAGTTGTAGTTGTCCGGGCTCCAGATGTGCACGACGTAACCCGGGCCGATGTCCGCCGCGATCCGGCCCAGGCGCGCCATGTCCCCCGGGCCGATCTTGCCGCGCCAGACCTCCCTGCCCGCACCGAACAGCAGGTCGCAGCCGGCCTGCTTGTTCGGCGCCGAGTTCTGCATGAACCAGCGCATCGAGACCAGGCCGCTCTTCACCAGCCAACCTTGCACGCCGACGTAGCAGATGACGCCTTGCCCGACCGTGGCCAGGTCGGTGCGCGCAAGCGTCAGGTTGCCGGGCAGGCTGGTGCCGTTCGGCGCTCCTGCGAAGGCGGCGTTCTTGAGGTCGTCGCGGGTGGCGCCCGGCACCGTCACGAACATGCCGATGCCGGACAGGATCTGCACTTCGCTCTTGATGCTCCAGTGCGCCAGGCTGTCGACCTTCCAATTGGCCTGCAGCAGGCCGGGCAACGGAATGACGTGCAATCCAGGACCCGCCTCGGATTGCTTGGCCCACAGCTCCGAGTAGTAGACGCGCTGGCACAGCAACAGGCCGCGCAAGGCCTTGCGCTGGCTGGTGTTGCCGGCGTACTGCGGATCGTCCTTGCCGTCGTCGCGCCGGCCGAGCGACAGCTGCCCGGCGATCCCCTTCTTCTTGTTCTCGGGAACGAGCTGATCGATATGGTCGCCCAGCCGGTCGGCGGGGAAATTCGTATTGAGATAGGCGATCGTGTCGTCCCATCGGTCTTTCCAGTCCTTCATTCCAAACATGTACAGCGCCCTCTTCCTTCGTTTTCGTTGCGATCGACGATCGCCGTTGGGGGATGCCGATGCTCGTCGGCCCATTTCACTCGATCCGGCATCCTGGCCATGGGACGCGACGATGGCTGTCGTCTCGTCCAGGTCCCTGTCCGCACCCGTCGGTCCGCGTCAGACGAAATGCCGGGTGAGTCCGGACTGCACGTAGCCCAGGCGCCCATCGGCGCGCCATTGCGCCGTCACCACCATCCCGAACACGCGCGACTTCGACTGCTTGTGTTTGCTCGTCGGCCCCACGCCGTAATAGCTCTTGCTCGCGCCCATGTAGTTGGGATGCGCGTTGATGAACTGCAAGCCCATCGCGTTCACGATTCGCTGCCCGGCCGCATGCCCGTTGCGGTCCATGCTGCAGAGGTGATTGGCGATCCAGCCCTGCTCCATCTGGCTGTAGCCGGGCGGAACGAAGAGCGAAAAATTCAATCCCGCGCCCGGCCCCTTGGCCTCCACGATCAGGAAATCCGAAACGCCACCGCCTTTCGGGTACTCCCAGATCTGGTCGATGCCCGTGCCGGCATGCAAGTGGTAGCCCCAGATCATGTTGCCGCCAGGGTGCAGATCGAGAACGCAGATCGCCGCAGCCGCCTCGCCGACGCATTCGGTGATGCGCGTGTTCGCCAGCAGCGCGCGCATGTCCTGCGCGATCGCATCGAAATGCTGGCAGGCCTGCGCGTCGGCGGCCAGGCCGGCGACCTCCTGCTCCAGGCCCTGCCAGATCGTGCGACGGCGGATATCCAGCAGGGCGAACGGCAGGAAGATCTCGTCGTTCGCCCTGACGCCCCAACCGAAGGCATTGTTCAGGTCGTCATGGTAGATCACGTCCCGGTGCATGCCTTTCGGCGGCCACGACGTCAAAGGCGGCGCAGCATTGGCGCGCCCGCTGGCCGCGTTGATGCGGATGACTTTCTGCCGCTTCGGCTTCTTCGGCGAGACGAAGGAATAGCGGTCGTACCTGCCGACGACGGCGGCGTAATCGACCTTGGCCTTGCTGCGCTGCACTCTTCCCATCGTGATTTTTTCCTCGTGAAACACTGCATCGCCGACACGACGGCGATCGGATGTGCGCTGGATGGAGCGACGGAACAGCCGGCCTCAGAGCCCGCGCCCGTGGTCCTCGTCGGCGATGCCGAAGGTCCCGATCGGCGGCTCGATGTAGCCGTACAGCGGGTTGGTGGTCACATGCGCATCGCCGCAGGTGATCAGATGCATGTGGTCCGGATGGCGATCGATCACCGCCTGGATATTGCGTCCCATCACGTCATTCATGACGGTACGCAACTGCATCGAAATCCGATTGCATTGCAGTAGCAGTTTGTCGAACCCGAGCATCCCGGTTGTAGCCACTACGCGCTTTCCGTTAGCGAGCTGCACATGCTTGCTGGCCTTCAGCGACAGGAACTGGCGCGCCATGGTCTGCTCGTCGACCAGGTGCCTGCCCACGTCCGGGCTGTTCCGGAACGCATCGAGGTGGCCCACCAACGCCTCGATGTCGGACATGGCCATGACTTCCTTGTTGTCCATCGCGAAGGGCAGAAGCGCATTGACGGAGATCAGAATTCCTTCGACGGCCTTGAAGCACTCCGGCTCCCATCCGAAGACCTTCCTGTTCATGAACACCGGCTGCAGATGCCTCGGCACGGAATCGGCGGAGACCGCATCCGCGTATAGCTCCACGTGGCAACACAGCTTGTTGGCCGCCATGATCCCGTCGAAGAACCCGGTCCAGACACCGCGGTTGGTCCACTCGAACGGCGGATTGCGATGCCCGTCGCCGGTCATGAACACCACCGGCGCGTACTCGTCGGGGAACAGCTCCGACGCCACCGAAAGCTCCGCTGCCGGATCCAGCCCGGACGTCAGCAATTTCTTCTTGACCCACCAGTTCTGGACCTTCACGTGTGGCTCCGTTGTTCCACCAAGAGGAAAACACGGCCTTCAGCGACTCCGCTCCCGAACCGCTGCGTCGGCAGGGACCGGTATCGTGCCGGCTCGATTGCGCGGTTCCGCAGCGGCCACAGGACCTGGACATCGTCGCCTTCCAGATCCCGGCAATCGCGCCGCGCAAGCCCACCGCTCGGCGTTTCAGGCTCACCGGCGCGAGGGCCGATCAGAACGCGTAGTCGAACTCCGCGCCCACCACGCCCACGCGCGCGCGCGCGATCGGCTGCCCCTCGATCATCCGGTTCAGGAACTCCCGCGAAATCTCCGGCAGCATCGAATTGGTCAGGATCGCGTCGATCATGCGGCCGCCCGATTCACTCTCGGTGCAGCGGCTGACCACCAGCTTCACCACGTCCTCGTCGTAGTCGAACGGGATCTTGTAGCGCGCTTCCACGCGCTGCTTGATCCGGTTCAACTGCAGCCTGACGATCTGCCCGAGCATCGCGTCGCTCAGCGGGTAGTAGGGGATGGTGACCAGGCGGCCGAGCAGCGCCGGCGGGAAGATCTTCAGCAGCGGCTCGCGCAGGGCCTTGGCCATGCCCTCCGGATCCGGCATCAGCTCCGGATCCTTGCACAGGCTGGCGATCAGCTCGGTGCCGGCGTTGGTGGTGAGGATGATCAAGGTGTTGCGGAAATCGATGCGGCGGCCTTCGCCGTCCTCCATCACGCCCTTGTCGAACACCTGAAAGAACAGTTCGTGCACGTCCGGGTGCGCCTTCTCCACTTCGTCCAGCAGCACCACCGAATACGGCTTGCGCCGCACCGCCTCGGTCAGCACGCCGCCTTCGCCGTAGCCGACGTAGCCGGGAGGCGCGCCCTTGAGCGAGGACACCGTGTGCGCTTCCTGGTACTCGCTCATGTTGATGGTGATCAGGTTCTGCTCGCCGCCGTACAGCGCCTCGGCCAGGGCCAGCGCGGTCTCGGTCTTGCCGACGCCGGAGGTGCCGGCGAGCATGAACACGCCGATCGGCTTGTGCGGGTTGTCCAGGCCGGCGCGGGTGGTCTGGATGCGCTTGGCGATCATCTCCATGCCGTGGTCCTGGCCGATCACGCGTTTGGCCAACAGTTGCGGCAGGCGCAGCACGGTGTCGATCTCGTTGCGCGCCATGCGCCCGACCGGGATGCCGGTCCAGTCGGCGACCACCGCGGCCACCGCCTGGTAGTCCACGGTCGGCAGGATCAGCGGATGCTCGCCCTGCACGGCGCTCAGTTCCGCCTGTACCTGGCGCAGCCGCGCCAGCAGCGCGTCGCGTTCGTTGCCCGACGGCGCCTGCGCGGGGATCTCCTGCATCTGCTGCGCCGGCGCCTGCTGCGCCAGCGATTGCGCCGCCGCCTCCAGCGGGCTGCCGGTGCCTTCGATCGGCGCGGCGCCGGCGCGCAGCTGCGCGCGCAGCGCCAGCAGTTCGTCGACCAGCGCCTTCTCCTCGCTCCAGCGCTGTTCCAGCTCGGCAAGCCGCGCCTGTTCGGCGTCGAGCAACCCGCGGCAGGCGACATCGCGCTCGTCGACGGCGATGCCGATCGCGTGTTCGCGCTCGATGATGCCGCGCTCGGTCTGCAGCGATTCGATGCGGCGGCGGCTGTCGTCCACGTCGGCCGGGGTGGCGTGCAGGCTCACCGCCACGCGTGCGCAGGCGGTGTCGAGCAGGCTCACCGACTTGTCCGGCAGCTGCCGCGCCGGGATGTAGCGGTGGCTGAGCTTGACCGCGGCCTCCAGCGCCTCGTCCAGGATCTGCACCTTGTGGTGCTGTTCCATGGTGCTGGCCACGCCGCGCATCATCAGCACCGCCTTGGCCTCGTCCGGCTCGTCCACCTGCACCGCCTGGAAGCGGCGGGTCAGCGCCGGGTCCTTCTCGATGTACTTCTTGTACTCGGCCCAGGTGGTGGCGCCGACCGTGCGCAGGGTGCCGCGCGCCAGCGCCGGCTTGAGCAGGTTGGCCGCGTCGCCGGTGCCGGCCGCGCCACCGGCGCCGACCAGGGTGTGGGTCTCGTCGACGAACAGGATGATCGGCTTGGCGCTGGCCTGCACCTCGTCGATCACCGCGCGCAGGCGCTGCTCGAATTCGCCCTTCATGCTGGCGCCGGCCTGCAGCAGGCCCACGTCGAGCGTGCGCAGTTCCACTTCCTTCAGCGCCGGCGGCACGTCGCCGCGGGCGATGCGCTGGGCCAGGCCCTCGACCACCGCGGTCTTGCCGACGCCGGCCTCGCCGACCAGGATCGGATTGTTCTGCCGGCGCCGCATCAGGATGTCCACCACCTGGCGGATCTCGTCGTCGCGGCCGATGATCGGGTCGAGCTTGCCGTCGCGCGCCTGCGCGGTCAGGTCGGTGGTGAACTTCTTCAGCGCCTCCTGCTTGCCCATCGCCGCCGGGGCGATCGCGCCGCTGGCCTCGCCAGGCGCGCCAGCCTGGCCGAGCTGGAAACCGTCGCTGGGCAGCTGGCCGTCCTCCGGCGAACCGGCGACGATCTCGGCGAAGCGCTCGCTCAGCGCCTCCGGCTTGATCTTCTCGAACTCCTTGGAGATGCCGACCAGCGCATGGCGCAAGGTGCGCACGCTGAGCACGCCGACGACCAGGTAGCCGGTGCGCACCTGCGCCTCGCCGAAGCTGAGCGAGGCGTACACCCAGCCGCGCTCGACCGCTTCCTCGACGTTGCTCGACAGGTCGGTGACGCCGCTGGCGCCGCGCGGCAGCCGGTCCAGCGCCTCGGTCACGTCGCGCGCCAGGGTCGACGGGTTGAGCTCGAAGCGCTTGACGATGCGGTGCAGGTCCGAGTCGGGCAGCTGCAGGATCTGGTGCAGCCAGTGCACCAGTTCCACGTACGGGTTGCCGCGCAACTTGCAGAACACGGTGGCGCTTTCGATGCCGCGGTAGGCGAGCTTGTTGAGCTTGCCGAACAGGGCGCTGCGACTGATCTCGGCCATGGCGGTGATTCCTTGTGCGAATGCGGAAAGAAGAGGAAGTGGAAGGAGGCGCTCAGCCGGATGGCCGCAGCACCACGTCGTCGGCGTCGGCGATGTCCCAGCTGCGCTGGCCGAGCCAGGTGTCCAGGCCCAGGCGCCCGCCGCGCGCCAGCGCGGTCGCCGGCACCTGGTCGGACTGCAGCAGCAACTGCAGGTCCCAGCCTTTTTCGTCGCCGACGTAGCTGCGTACCGCCGCGGCCAGCTGGCGCAGGGCCTCGCCGCCGGGCAGGAAGCGCTGGAAGGCGCTGCGCGACAGCGGCCCCAGGCGCAACCGGAACCGCTGCTGCGCGCCGCGCGCATGCGCGCCGAGCACCGTGCTGTGGCCGAGCGTGGCGACCTCGGGCGAGGCGCCCAGGCGCAGCTGCGCATCGTCCGGCAGGCGCATCCATTCGGCGACGAATTCGAGCACCTGCACCGGCACCGCGAACAGTTGCTCGAGCAGGCCGCGCAGGCCTTCGGCGTTGCGCGCCACCGGCAGCAGGCGCCCGGCGAAATGGCGCCGCGCGTCGTCCGGCAGCGCATCGCGATCGCGCAGGTGCGGCGAGGCGATGCCGCTGAGCGCATCCAGGTAGCCGCGGAAGCGGTCCTCGTGCGGACGGTCGGCCTGCACGGTCGGCTGCGCGTCGGCCCAGGCGCGGTAGAACAGGCTCAGCATGCGGTGGTGGAACAGGTCGGCGAACGCGGCCAGGGTCGGGTCCTTGGCCTGCGCCTGGCGCTCGATCGCGTACTCGGTCAGGTGCAGCGGCAGCGGCGCGTTCGGCCCGAACAGGCCCAGGAACAGCCCGTACAGCTTGCCCGGCTGGGTGCCGGCGGCGGCCACGTAGCGGTCGATCGAGCGCGGCGCGAACGCCAGCGACGGGGTATGCCGCAGCCGCACCGGATCGTCGGACGGGCGCGTGGAGCGGCCCAGCCGCGGGCGCTGCGGATGCGCGCGTTCCAGCGCGCGCAGCGCGGCGAAGAACTCGAAGTCCTGCGGCCGCTCGCGCAGGGCCTGCTCCAGGGCGGCGAGGTCGGCGGCGCTCACAGCAGCTGCCGTTTGCCGAGCTGCGCCGGCCAGCGCGCGATCTCGTTGCGCTCGCTGGTGCGCAGTACGGTCTCGGTGAAGGAATTGACCGACACGTAGCGGGCGAAGAAGTGCTGCAGCACCGCGCCGAGCAGGAACGCGCCGCTGCCTTCGAAGGCGCTGTCCTCGCAGGTGAGGGTGATCTCCAGGCCGCGGCCGAAGGTGATCGGCCCCGGCGCCGGGATGCGGCGCACGATCGGCTGCGCCTGTACGTGCTTGATGCCTTCGATCTGGCGCAGCGCCGCGGCATCGAACGGATCGCAGTACAGGGTCAGCATCTCGCGCAGCGCCGCGGCGCCGTCCTGGCCGTCCTCGAACAGCGACAGGTAGTTCAGCTGCAGGTGGCTGAGCAGGCGCCAGGCGGTGGCGCCGTCGCTCAGCGCCGGGCGCGGCTTGGTCGGCCCGGCCACGCAGCGCACGCTGTGCACCGGCGCGCCGGCGTCCATCGTGAAATCGGTGGCGCCCTTGCCGACCGGCATGTGCAGCGGCAGGTCGCGGTTGCTGCACAGCAACTGCAGGCCGAGCTGGCGCAAGGAGGTCGCGTAGGCGCCGTCGTCGGCATCGACCAGGCTGACGTAGACCTCGCTGCCGACGTAGCTGGAGCGCGCGCCCTGGCGGCGCTGGCGCGCCGACAGCAGGCGCGGTTCGCGGCGCAGCGTGTAGAACGCGCCGTGGCGTGCGTGCCAGGTGTGCGCGTCGCCGCCGTAGAACGGCAGGAAGCGCTGCTCCGGCTCCTGGCGGTCGCCGAAGCCCTCGACCTCGCCCAGGCTGTGGATCTCGAAATCCATCGGCCGGGTGCGGTCGGCGAGCACGTGGTATTCGGTCTTGCCCGGCGCCAGGTGCAGGCGGTCGGCGCGGCGCGGGAACAGGTTGATCGCCGGCGTGCAGAACAGGCGGAAGTTGTCCGCGCTCACCGCCTGCGCCAGGCTGGGCACGCTGCGCTCCAGCAGCACCACGATCTCGAAGCCGGTGCCGTGCAGCCGGCGCAGCGCCGCGCGCAACCCGCCCAGTTCGGCGAACAGGAAGCGCTGCGGGCAGGCGAAGTATTCCTGCAGCAGGCGATAGCCGCTGAAGGCGCGGCCGTCGTAGGGCACCAGCGCCTCGTCGTCGGCGAAGCCGCGCGCGCGCAGTTCGTTGCGGCCGCGCTGCAGCTCCACGCTCGCACCGGCCGCGTCCTGGCCACGCACCACGAAGCCGGCGGCATGGCCGAGCAATTGTTCGTACAGGCGGGTCGGCAGATCGTCGGCGCCGGCCAGGAACAGCGGCAGCGCGTCCAGCGCCAGCATGTTCGCCTGCACCCCGGCCAGGGTCTCGAAGCGCAGGCGCAAGGCCGCGCGCACCGGCCTGGCCGCGGCCTGCGCCGGCGGCAGGCCGATCCCGGCCGCGGCGATCGCCGCCGGCGTGTCCAGGTACTTGGCCTCGCGCAGCGCCAGCGGCCACAACGTGAGCGCGTGCGCGGTGCGGTATTCGCAGGCGGTGCGCTCGCCGCCGGCGACCAGGCTGCGCAGCGCGGTGTGGCGCGGCACGGTATGCCCGGCGGCCAGCGCGCTTTCCTTCAGGTCCGGCTGCAGCTGCACCACCGCCATCGACGGCATCGGCGTCAGGTAGTGCGGATACACCATCTGCAGCAGGTGCTGGGTGAACACCGGGTACTGCGCGTCGAGCTTGAGCTGCACCCGCGCGGCCATGAACGCGAAGCCTTCCAGCAGGCGCTCCACGTACGGGTCGGCGCACTCGAAGCCTTCCAGGCCCAGGCGCCCGGCGATCTTCGGGAACTCGCGCGCGAACTCGCCGCCCATCTCGCGCACGTGCTGCAGTTCGCGGTTGTAGTAGCCGAGCAGGCGCGGATCCATCAGGCGTAGCCCTCGCTCACGTCCAGGCGCCCGGTCTCCAGGTCCAGCTCGGTCTTCAGGTACAGGTTCAGCGGCAGCGGCTGCGCCCACATCTCCGATTCGATGAAGAACACCAGCGAACGCCGGTCCATGCGCCGCGCGTCGGCCTGCACGGTGACGCGCAGGGTGTCGGCGATCAGCCGCGGCTCGAACGCCAGGATCGCCTCACGCAGGCGCAGCTGCAGCGCCGCCGCGTCGATGCCGGACATGGCCACGCCGGCCAGGTCGGGGATGCCGAAATTGAGCACCGAACGGCGCACCTCCGGATACGCGTCCAGCGGCTGGTCGGTGGCCAGGTTGACGCAGTTCAGCAGCCACGACAGGTCGCGCATCACGCACTCGCGCAGGCGCGCGGCGGAGATCACCCGCTTGTCGCGGCTCTCCTCCTGGCGCAGCGGCTCGTCGTCGCTGAGCCGGTCCAGCAGCGAGGGCTGCAGGCGTTCCTGGGTGGTGAGTTCGGCCATCGCAGCGGCTCCGCTCAGGCCGGATCGAACTGGATCTGGCGCACGTCCAGCAGCGCGTGGTCGCCGGCATCGGTGGCCAGCAGGCGCTGGCCCAGGCCGACGTCGCCGTCGCTGCCGCTCCAGTCGGTGCGCCGCGCCAGCAGCAGCTGGCCGTCGTCGCTGCGCTCGGTGCCCGGATAGCGCACCGGCACGAAGCCGAACGCTTCGCCGCCGTTGCGCCAGGTCACCGCGACCGGCGCCCACAGCATGTCGCGCAGGTCGGCCGGCGCCTCGAAGCGCAACGCCTGCACCTGCGCGAACGGCACCCAGGCGTAGCCGCCGTTGACCACCAGCTCCAGGCACGGGCCGAAGCGCGGATCGGCGTCGGCGATCCACTCGAAGCGGGTGTCGTCGAGCGTGCCGGCGCTGCCCGGCGCCTGCGCGAACGCCTGCGCGCGCAGCTCGGCGGCCTGCGCGGTGGCGCCGTCGGCCGACAGCCGCAGCGCCTGCAGCAGCAGCGCCAGCCACGGTTCGGGCGCGCCCAGCACGGTCGGCAGCGCCTGCCCGGCGAACACCGCCGCGCGCTGGCGCTCGGCCTGCACGGTGATCGCATAGGTGGCGGCGAGCGCGGCGTTGTCGGCGTCGAGTTCGCGACAGGCGGTGAGCTGGTCGCGGGCACGGTCCCATTGGCCGAGCACCGCCAATAGCTGGAACAGGAACACGCGCTGGCGCGCGTCGGCCGGATGCTGGCGCACGCGCTGGGTCAGCAGTTTCAGCGCTTCGTCCGGACGCCCGTGACGCAGCAGCAGTTCGGGAGTGGTGTCCATGGCCTGTCCGCACGAAGGGAATGGTGCGGCGCCGTCGCAACGACGGCGCCGGGGTGCGCGGCGGCCGCAGCCGCCGCGACGGATCAGGCCTTGGCCACGCCCTGGATGTCGTAGGTGAATTCCTTCGCCCCGCCCTGCGCCGTGCCCTTGTCGTCCTGCGGCTGGAAGCTGTACTTGAACTTGCCGAAGTGCAGGGTCAGGTTCTCGGTCAGGCGATCCTCGCCGCCCGAGCCGCCGGTGGACAGCGAGGTGACCAGCACGCCTTCGCTCAGCTCCAGGGTCAGGAAGTCGGTCTGTTCGCCGGTGGCGTTGGTCACGTACAGCCACGCGTTCTCCACGCGCGCGCCGGTGCACACCGCGTCCAGCAACGCGTTGGAGCAGCCGTCCACGTACTTGGTGATGGAGATGTCCTGGATGTGCGCCTTGCCGCCGCTGGCCGAACCGCCACCGGTATGCAGGTCGCCGGAATTGCTCGCGCCCCACGACCAGGCCAGGATCGGCACCTCGCCCTTGTGCTTCTTGTGGTTGGACGCGCCTTCGATCTTGACCTTGCCGCTGCCGAACTTGATATGCATGTCGAACGCCATGGAACTGCTCCTCTAAGGATGGAAACGCAACAACGATGGGTCGGCGCACGGCGCGCATCGCCGCGCGCCGGCGCCGTGGCACGGTGGCGCCGGGTCAGGCCTTGGCGGCGGACGGCAGCCGCGACACCAGTCGCAGCGACACGGTCAGCCCTTCCAGCTGGTAGTGCGGCTTCAGGAAGAACTTGGAGGTGTAGTAGCCGGGCGCGCCCTCCACTTCCTCCACCACCACCTCGGCCGCGGCCAGCGGCTTGCGCGCCTTGGTGTCTTCGCTGGAGTTGGACGGGTCGCCGTCGATGTACTGGGTGATCCAGCGGGTCAGCCACACCTGCATCTGCTCGCGGTCGCTGAACGAGCCGATCTTGTCGCGCACGATGCACTTCAGGTAATGCGCGAAGCGGCAGCAGGCGAACATGTACGGCAGCCGCGCGCCCAGCGCGGCGTTGGCGGTGGCGTCCGGATCGTCGTACTCGTCGGGCTTGTTCAGCGACTGCGCGCTGATGAACGCGGCCATGTCCGAGTTCTTGCGGTGCACCAGCGGCATCAGCCCCATCTTGTCCAGTTCGGCCGAACGGCGGTCGGTGATCGCCACCTCGGTCGGGCACTTCATGTCCACGCCGCCGTCGTCGGTGGGGAAGGTGTGCGTGGGCAGGCCCTCGACCGCGCCGCCGGACTCGATGCCGCGGATCCGCGAACACCAGCCGTACTGCTTGAACGAGCGGTTGATGTTCACCGCCATCGCATACGCCGCGTTCTGCCAGGTGTACTTGGCCGAATCGGCGCCGGTGGTCTCTTCCTCGAAATCGAACTCCTCCACCGGATTGGTGGACGCGCCGTACGGCAGCCGCGACAGCGTGCGCGGCATGGCCAGACCGATGTACTTGGAATCCTCCGATTCGCGCAGCGAACGCCATGCGGCGTAGTCGGGCGTGGAGAAGATCTTGGCCAGGTCGCGCGGGTTGGACAGCTCGTTCCAGTTGTCCATGCCCATCAGCTTGGGCGCGGCCGCGGAGATGAACGGCGCATGCGCGGCGGCGGCGACCTGGGCGATGCCGTTGAGCAGCTCCACGTCCGGCGGGCTGTTGTCGAAGTAGTAGTCGCCGACCAGGCAGCCGTACGGCTCGCCGCCGAGCTGGCCGTATTCCTGCTCGTAGACCTTCTTGAAGATCGGGCTCTGGTCCCAGGCGGTGCCCTTGTAGCGCTTGAGCACCTTGCCCAACTCCTTCTTGGAGATGTTGAGCACGCGGATCTTCAGCTGCTGGTCGCTCTCGGTATTGCTGACCAGGTAGTGCAGGCCGCGCCAGGCGCCTTCCAGCTGCTGCATGTCGGCGTGGTGCAGGATGTGGTTGAGCTGCTCGCTGAGCTTGCGGTCGATCTCGGCGATGTAGGCCTTGATCGTCTGCGACACGTCCTCGCTGACCACGTCGCTGCGGCTGAGCACCTGCTCGGCCAGGGTCCGCACCGCGGACTCCACTTCTTCCTTGGCGCGTTCGCTCTTGGGCTTGAATTCCCGGTTCAGCAGCGCGGCGAAATCGCCGGCTTCCAGGACCTGGGTGCTGCTGCCGGCTTCGGCCAGCTGTTCGCTCGCCATGGCTCAGCCCTCCTTCGGATCGGCAGGCTTGGCCGCCGACACCAGCGACTGCAGCAGGGCCGGGTCGCGCAGCGCCTGCGCGATCAGGTTCTCGGCGCCGGCCTTGCCGTCCATGTAGGTGTCCAGGTTGGCCAGCTGGGTACGCGCCTCCAGCAGCTTGGCCAGCGGCTCGACCTTGCGCGCCACCGCCGCCGGCGAGAAGTCGTCCATGCTCTCGAAGGTGATGTCCACCGCCAGCTCGCCTTCGCCGGTGAGCGTGTTGGGCACCTTGAAGGTGGCGCGCGGGCGCATCGACTGCAGGCGGCTGTCGAAGTTGTCCACGTCGATCTCCAGCGCCTTGCGTTCCTCCAGCGACGGCAGCTCGCCGGCATTGGCGCCGGACAGGTCCGACATCACTCCCATCACGAACGGGATCTGCACTTTCTTCTGCGCGCCGTAGACCTCCACGTCGTACTCGATCTGTACCCGTGGCGCCCGATTGCGCGCGATGAACTTCTGACTGTTTGCCATTGCCTCGTCTCCGATTGAGCCTTTCGACCCGGCCCGCCGGCCATGCCGTGCAGGCCGGCCGCGCACCTGCCGCCGGTTGATCCCCGGGACGCCGACGCGAAACGCCGGCGGCGCTCCCCCATCGCGCGCGCGCCGCCGTTCCGCCTCCACGTTCCCCTTGCGCCGTCGGCGCGCGGGCAAGACGCCGCACACCGGGCATCGCATGCCGTGCGTCGCGCCGATCCCCCGGCGCATCACCCTGCACGGCGCTTTTCAGCGATGCGGCGAGTCTAGGAATGGCCCGCACGGACCACCCGACATTTCGTCTCAGTGAAGGCCGCGTCTACGCCTGTGCACAAAGTGTGACGGCGGTGATGGGTTTGCCCCGCTTCTCGCGGTTGTACCGGTGACAGGCCCCGTGGGGTGGGCCGCGACCGCCGCAGATGACCACGTCCCGTAGCATCACCGTACCGGCGCGCATGCAAGCGCGCGCGCCCCTCGCCGACACCGGCGAACCGCTGCTGATCGACCTGCTGGCCTATATCGAAGAGAACATCGGCGAACCGGAGCTGGGCGGCGAGATGCTGCTGGCGGCGTTCCCGCTGTCGCGCGCCACCTTGTACCGGCTGTTCCAGGCGCGCGGCGGCGTGGCCAGCTACATCCGCGAGCAGCGCCTGCGCACCGCGCACCGCTACCTGCAGCTGCATCCGCAGTGCAGCCTGACCTGGCTGCTGTACGAAATGGGCTTCGCCTCGGAACGGCAGTTCCAGCGCGCCTTCCAGGCCCGCTTCGGCATGTCGCCGGCGCAATGGCGCAAGGCCTGCCGCGCGGCGCCGTGCCAGCCCAGGGAAGAGCGCCGCGGCCCCTACATCCCGATGTGGCGGATCATCCGCGAGCTGTGCCGCACCTCGATGGTCGACGACGCACCGGTGTATGCGCCGGCGGAACCGGCAACGGCGCAATAGGCGAGAACGCAGCCGCCGCTCCCTGTAGGAGCGGCTTCAGCCGCGACCGGAGCGTTCCCGGCGAGATCGGGTCGCGGCTGAAGCCGCTCCTGCAGGAGGCACCGCCGCCGGTACGCGTCCGATTTCAGCGGATCACCAGCACCGGCACCTGGCTGTGCGCCAGCACCTCGGCGGTCTGGCTGCCGAGCAGCACCCGGCTCATGCCGCGGCGGCCATGCGAGGTCATCACGATCAGGTCGCAATGGTGCGAATTGGCGATGTCGATGATGCCCTCGGCCGCGTAGCGATCGAGCACGTGGCAGCCATGCGCGACCACGCCGGTGGCCTCGGCGGCGGCGAGCGCCGGCGCCAGGATCTTCTGCGCGCCTTCCTCGCGGTCCTGCCGGTACTCGGGCGTGGCCTCGTAGCCCACGCTCCAGCCCATCGCGTCGTACATGCCCATTGCCCACGGCTCGGACACGGTGACGATGTCCACCTCCGCACCGAGCCGGGCGGCGAGCGCCAGGCCCTGTTGCAGGCCCTTGGCGGACAACTCGGAACCATCGATTGCAATCAGGATGCGCTGGTACATCTGCGTGCTCCGGTAACGCCGCCTGCGGCGGCACGGGCACCATTGCACACCCGGCGTAAACGCCGCGCCTTGACCCGGATCAAATCGCGGACGGTCGCGGCGCCAGCGGCCGCGCCGGATTGCCGGCCACGCGCGCGCCGGCCACCACGTCGCGGGTGACCACGCTGCCGGCGCCGATCACCGCATCGTCGCCGATCGTCACCCCGGGCAGCACGATCGCCCCGCCGCCGATCCACACGTTGCGGCCGATCGTCAGCGGCCGCCCGAACTCCAGCCCGGCCGCACGCTGCGCCGCATCGCGCGGGTGATCGGCCGCGTACAGCTGTACCGCCGGCCCGATCTGGGTGCCGTCGCCGATGCTGACCTTGCCCACGTCCAGGATCACGCAATTGAAGTTGAGGAACACGTCCTCGCCGAGAAAGATGTTGTAGCCGTAATCGCAATGGAACGGCGGCCGCACCACCGCCCCGCGCCCGACCGCGCCCAGGCGCTCGCCAAGCAGTTCGCGCCGCCGCGCAGGCGGTTCGGCCAGCGCCGCGTTGTAGCGCACCATCCACGCCTTGGCCGCGGCCTGGTCGGCCTGCAACTGCGCATCGCCCGGGCGATACGGTTCGCCGGCCAGCATCTTGTCTTTCTCGCTAAGCATCCTGCCCTCCCAGGCGATGTGGAGGGCGCATCATCGCATCGCCCGCGATCCCTGCGTTGTGACGCCCTTGCCGCGTGGGCAATACTGCCTGCACTGCCGCCGCTCGGCGTGCGGATCCTCGATGGTGATCGCATGAAGCTTCGCCTTGTCTGCCTGGCCATCCTTCTGGCGATGTTCTTCAGTGCGCCGTCGCATGCCACGTCCACGTTGTCGTTCGAAGGCGGCGGCTACAGCATGACGTTCGAGATCGGCCATACCGATCGCCCGGTAATCGCCAGCATCCATTTCTACGAACCGGGCGACACGAAGGGCGTCGTGTTGCGCGAGGACTTCCAGGTAAGGACCTTCGACACCAAGCGCAAGGAGCTGCTGCTGATCTACGCAGGCCGCGACAAGCGCGTGCCGCCCTTCACGCTGGTGGTGCACTCCGATACGTCGACACTGTCGATTGGACGCAAGCGCATCGGCTCCACCTTCAGCTGGGAAATGTAACGTGGCGAAGCCGCCGGGATAGGCACCGGCCACCGTCGCGCCCCGCCACGACGAACCGATCCATCTGCCGCACTGCGCGTCTCCGCGGGTGCTAATGTCGCGCGCTTGACGTCACCCGATCCAGATCCCGGAGCCCTGCCATGCCCGCCGCCGCCTTCTCCGCCCCCCGCCGCGCCTGCCTGGCGCTGGCTCTTGGCATTTCCCTCGCGCTGGCCGGCGCAGCAAGTGCAGCAAGCGCGCAGACCGTGCGCACGCCCGACGTGCCGGCGCCGCAGGACACGCCGTATCCGGGTAGCATCGCGCTGCAGGTGGATGCCGGCGACGTGCGCCAGGGCATCTACCGGGTGCGCGAGACCATTCCGGTCGTGCCCGGGCGGCTGACGCTGCTGTATCCGCAGTGGATCCCCGGCGACCACTCGCCCAGCGGGCCGGTGGCGATGCTGGCCGGGCTGACCCTCACCGCCAACGGCGCGCCGCTGGCCTGGCGCCGCGACACCTTCGACGTCTACGCCTTCCATGTGGACGTGCCGCCGTGCGTGTCCGTCATCGAGGCCAGCTTCCAGTACCTGTCGCCGCGCGACGACGGCTTCGAGATGACCGACAGGATGCTGCAACTGGAGTGGAACAAGCTGGCGCTGTATCCGGCCGGCCACTACGCGCACGGCATCACCGTGGTGCCCAGCGTCACCCTGCCGGCCGGATGGCAGTTCGGCACGGCGCTGGAGACCGCCACGCAGTCCGGCGCCAGCACCACCTTCAAGCCGGTGGACGTCGAGACCCTGGTCGATTCGCCGATCTACGCCGGGCGCCATTTCAAGCGCGTGGACCTGACCCCGCCGGGCGGCGCGCCGGTGCACCTGGACGTCGTCGCCGATGCGCCGAAGTTCCTGGAGATCACGCCCGCGCAGCTGCAGGCGCACCGCAACCTGGCGCTGCAGGCGGTCAAGCTGTTCGGCTCGCATCACTACGACCACTACGACTTCCTGTTCTCGCTGTCCGACGTGCTCGGCGGCAACGGCCTGGAGCACCACCAGTCCAGCGAGAACGGGCTGGAGGCGGACTACTTCAGCGCCTGGGCCGACAACGCGCCCGACCGCGACCTGCTGGCGCACGAGTACACCCACTCCTGGAACGGCAAGTTCCGCCGTCCGGCCGACCTGTGGACGCCCAACTTCAACGTGCCGATGGGCGATTCGCTGCTGTGGGTCTACGAAGGGCAGACCCAGTACTGGGGCTACGTGCTGACCGCGCGCGCCGGGATGTGGACGCCGCAGCAGTTCCGCGATGCGCTGGCGATGACCGCGGCCAACTACGACCGCAACCGCGAAGGCTTGCGCTGGCGTTCGCTGGAGGACACCACCAACGACCCCACCGCCGCGCATCGCGCGCCGCTGCCCTACCGCAGCTGGCAGATGAGCGAGGACTACTACAGCGGCGGGCAGATGCTGTGGCTGGCGGTGGACGCCAAGCTGCGTGCGCTCAGCCACGGCCGCAAGTCGCTGGACGATTTCGCCAAGGCCTTCTTCGGCGTGGACGACGGCAGCCACGCGGTCAGGACCTATAGCTTCGACGACGTGGTGGCCGCCCTCGATGGCGTGGCGCCGTTCGACTGGGCCAGCTATCTCAGGCAGCGCGTGGACGCGGTGAATCCGCCGCTGCTGGAAGGGCTGCAGGCCAGCGGCTGGAAGCTGGTCTACACCGACCAGCCGAGCGAGTACGAGAAGCAATACGACAGCCGCCACCATTCGGCACGCCACCGCTACAACTTCGCCTGGTCGATCGGCCTGGTGATGAACGACGACGCCAGCATCAACGACGTGGTCTGGGACGGGCCCGCGTTCAAGGCCGGCATCAGCACCGGCGCCACGCTGCTGGCGGTCAACGGCCAGGACTACACGCGCGAGGCGCTCAAGCAGGCCATCGCCGAGGCCAAGGGCGGCACCGCGCCGATCGTGCTGACGCTGAAGTTCCAGGGCAGCGTGCGCAACGTGGACGTGAACTACCACGACGGCCTGCAGTACCCGCACCTGGTCCGGGTGGACGGCACGCCGGACAGCCTGAGCCAGATCATCGCCGCACGGCGCTGAGGCGACGGGCGGCCGGTTGCGCACCGGCCGCCAGCGCGCGGGCAGGCGGCCATGGCAAACCCCGCATGGCCCAGCTGCCGCGCCGCGCGTCCTGCGCTCGGGCGTGGACGCGGTCCGTGGCGCCTGCCCGTCCATCGCCAGCCTGAGCGGCCGGATCGCCGCCAGCCAAGGGGAAGCGGCGCTGGCCGCAAATCGGGACCGCGCCTGCCCTGTCCCTCCCGTCAAAAAACTGTGGCAGAATTCTCATAACAAGCGTGCTGGGGAGCACGACAAGGCCTCGCACTGCCTTGTTCGCGCCATTGCCGCCCGGCAATCGGTGCACGTCATGCCCTGTCGGTTTCAGCGCGACCCTCCAGATCCGGTGAGCACATGGACTTCCGTACTTCCTCCCTCCCTGCCTCGCTCCCCATGAAGATCGCGCGCCGCGCGGCCTTGCTGGTCCTGGCGGCGCTGGCCCTGAGCGGCTGCCAGCCGCGCCAGACCGGGATGTTCTCGACCCTGGAACTGGACAAGGACGGCCTGCTGTACGGCTACGAGATCTTCATCGTCAAGGCCGATCGCGGCGCCGGCGCGGGCCAGGACTACTATGCGATCGTGCAGTGCGCCGACGGCAAGGCCGGTCCGCCGTCGATCGGCCAGGTGACCATGGCCGCGGACCAGGTGCGCATCGCGCTGCCGTCGCACGCGACCCAGGGCTGCCCGTCCTCCACCTTCGTCGGCACGGTCGGCTTCAAGGAACTGGCCGGCCATTTCGTCGGCGGCGAGCCGCTGGCGCTGGCGCGCAAGTACAGCTTCTGGGAATGAACGCCCTGCCCTGACCTGGCCGCGCTTGTTGGAAGACGGGCGGGAATGCTAGCGTCGCAGCGCACGCCTCCACGAGACGACCCCATGACGCGCAGGGATTGCGCCTGTTGCGTTGGACGCGCCGGCTGGATGGCGCGGTCGTGCATGGCGGAGGTGGCGATGCCGGGCTCGTGCGCGCAGCGTGCTGCCGCCGCATCGCCGTTGGCTCGCTCGTCCACTGCAGCCGGAACATCCTTGGGAGGTCGCATGAAGATGCTGTATGCCGCCGTGTTGGCGGCGGTCCTGATGCCGTGCGCCTCCGCGCACGCCGATTCGCCGACATCCTCGCCCTTGCTCGGCAGCTGGGCCGTGGACGTATCGCGCCTGCCGAAACCGCCGCAGGAACGGCCGAAGAGCGTCACCCTGACCTTCGGCGAAGCCGGCAACGGCAAGTGGGCCGCCAAGGTCGACATCGTCGAGCAAGGCGGCGGGACGATGCATGCCGAAGGCGTCGCCGCCCTCGATGGCCGCGCCACGCCGGTGAAGAACAATTTCGAAGCCGACACCTTTGCCCTGCAGACGCCTGCGCCCAACGTGCTGGTGATGATGCTGGCCAAGGACAGAAGCGTGGCATCGACCCGCATCTACACCGTCGCCGCGGATGGCCGCTCGATGACCGAAACCGTCGCCGCGTTCGCACCGGACGGCAGCCCGACGATGCGCACCAACCATTTCACCCGCGTCCCGTCGCCAGCGGCGGCGCCGCGCCGCTGAGGCCGGCGACCGTCGATGGCCCGGGCCGCGCACGCGCCGGCATCACGGCATCGCGTGTCCGTTCGACCTGCCAAAGGCGCGTGCCCTGCGCTGTCACCATCCACCCGTTCCCGGAGGTTGCAATGAAGCGAGTCACCGGCATTGGCGGCATCTTCTTCAAGGCCCACGACGCGGCGGCGTTGCAGGCCTGGTACAAGCGCCATCTCGGCATCGACGTGCAGAACTGGGGCGGCACCGCGTTCACCTGGACCGACGACGCAGGCGCGCCGGTCGCCGGCACCACCATCTGGTCGATCGGCTCGGCGCAGGGCGAGCAGTTCGCGCCCAGCACGGCGCCGTTCATGATCAATTACCGGGTGGACGACCTGCACGCGCTGGTCAAGGTGTTGCGCGAAGAAGGCTGCAACGTGCTCGAGCGCGTGGACGATTCCGAATACGGGACATTCGCCTGGGTCATCGACCCGGAAGGCAACAAGGTGGAACTTTGGCAGCCGCCTGCGGGGCAGTGAGCGCCCCGGCTATGTCGATGCGCTCCCAACGGCAGGTGTCGATCGCGATCGTATTGGTGAGCGCGCTATGCGCATGCGGTTCGCCGACACCGCCGCTCCCGGCGTCGGGTACCGATCAGGGCCCGGGTCTGGACCGGGCTTTCCTATTCGTCTGCGACACGGGAAGAAGACCGTCTCCTGGTTTCGCCGATCCCGCATGGCGCGAAGACGACCTGCGTGGATCGTGGCGCGGTCCAGATCGACTACCGAAAAGATGCGCTTCGCATCCTTCCTTATAGAGCCGGCATCACGGCGCTGGAACTGCGTTGCGTGTCCCAGCGACAAGCCGATTCCTTCTTTCGGGAAGCACAGGACCAGCTAGCGATCCTGGTGGCGGGCGACAACGCGATCGCGACTTACCGTGTCGGGCCACCGACAATGGGATGCGGGTGGCATGGTGCGAGCGATCTGCTGCAGGCCGTCGCGCAATGCGAGCGCATCGCCGACGCCTGGTCCGTGCCCAGCAAGCGCTGCTCGACACTCTGCGCCCAGACGAGCGACGCTGACACCAGCAGCATCTGCGTTGCCAACACGCGCACGCGCTGAACGCGGCTTCGGCAACGCCGCTGCCGGCTCCGTCAGATCACCGTCAGATTCGCGTACGCCATCACCAGCCACTTCGCGCCGACCTCGTCGAACTGCACCTGCACGCGCGCGTGCGCGCCATTGCCTTCGTAGTCGACGACCACGCCGCCGCCGAACTTGGGGTGCTGCACGTTGGCGCCGAGCCTGATCGCCGGGGCTTCGATGACGCTGTGGCCGAGATTGCGCGGCGCGCCCAGCGAGGCGCTGCGCGAGACCTGCACCTTCGGCCGCACTTCGTGCAGCAGCTCGCGCGGGATCTCGCGCAGGAAGCGCGAGGGCACGTTGTAGTTGTCCTGGCCGTGGATGCGCCGCGACTCGGCATAGCTGAGCACCAGCTTGTGCCGCGCGCGGGTGATGCCGACGTAGGCCAGGCGCCGCTCTTCCTCCAGGCGCCCGCTCTCTTCCAGCGAACGCGCGCTGGGGAACAGGCCGTCTTCCATGCCGGCCAGGAACACCAGCGGGAACTCCAGGCCCTTGGCCGAGTGCAGGGTCATCAGCTGCACGCCGTCCTCGCCGGCCTGGGCCTGGCCTTCGCCGGCCTCCAGCGAGGCGTAGGACAGGAACGCGACCAGCTCGGTCATCGCCTGGCGGCCTTCGTCGGCGTCGGCGTCGTTGTCGGCGCGCACGAAGCGCGAGGCGACCGAGACCAGCTCGTCGAGGTTGTCGGTGCGCGATTCCGAATCCAGCCCGCCGCGGCTTTCCTTGCTCCAGTGCTCGCGCAGCGCCGAGCGCGCCAGCACCTGGTCGATCTGCTCGGGCAGCGGCAGGTCGGCCACTTCGGCGGACAATTGCTCGATCAGCCCCAGGAACTGCGCCAGGGCGTTGCGCGCGCGCGCGGCCAGGTCGCCGCCCGCTTGCGCCGCCTGCTGCGCGGCGGCCCACAACGACAGCGCCTGCGCGCGCGCCAGGCGCCGCACCTCGTCCAGGGTGCGATCGCCGATGCCGCGCGTGGGCGTGTTCACCGCGCGCTCGAACGCCGCATCGTCGGCGCGGTTGGCGACCAGCCGCAGGTAGGCCAGGGTGTCCTTGATTTCGGCGCGCTCGAAGAAGCGCATGCCGCCGTAGACGCGGTACGGCACCTGCTCGGCGATCAGCGATTCTTCGAACGCGCGCGACTGCGCGTTGCTGCGGTAGAGCACCGCCGCCTCGCTGTAGCTGCCGCCGTCGCGCACCCACTGGCGCACGCGCTCGACCACGTAGCGCGCCTCGTCGATCTCGTTGTAGGCCGCGTACAGGTCGATCGGGTCGCCGTCGCCCGAATCGGTCCACAGCTGCTTGCCGATGCGGTCCGGGTTGTGGGCGATCACCGCGTTGGCGGCGTTGAGGATGTTGGCGCTGGAGCGGTAGTTCTGTTCCAGGCGGATGGTCTGCGCGTTCGGGAAATCCTTCAGGAAGCGCTGCACGTTCTCGACCTTGGCGCCGCGCCAGCCGTAGATCGCCTGGTCGTCGTCGCCGACCACGAACACGCGGCCGCTGTCGCCGGCGAGCACGCGCACGAACGCGTACTGGATCGCGTTGGTGTCCTGGAACTCGTCGACCAGGATCTCGCCGAAGCGGCTGCGGTAGTGCGCCAGCAGCGCCGGGTTGTCGCGCAGCAGTTCGTGCGCGCGCAGCAACAACTCGGCGAAATCGACCAGGCCGGCGCGGTCGCAGCGCTCCTGGTACAGCGCGTAGGCGCTGCGCAAGGTGGTGGTCCACTCGTCGCGCGGCTCGGGCTGGATGTGCTGCGCACGCCGGCCCTCGTCCTTCTGCTGGTTGATCCACCACACGATCTGCTTGGGCGGGAACTTGCCCTCGTCCAGCTCCAGCTGCTGCACGACGCGCTTGACCAGCCGCAGCTGGTCGTCCGAATCCAGCACCTGGAAGCTCTCCGGCAGCCTGGCATCCTGCCAGTGCAGCCGCAGCAGGCGGTGCGCCAGGCCGTGGAAGGTGCCGATCCACATGCCGCGGCTGCCGTTGCGCAACTGCAGGTCGGTGCGGTGGCGCATCTCGCCGGCCGCCTTGTTGGTGAAGGTGACCGCGAAGATGCCGTGCACCGGCACGCCGTGGACTTCGTTGAGCCAGGCGATGCGGTGGGTGAGCACGCGCGTCTTGCCGGACCCGGCGCCGGCCAGGACCAGGTAATGGCCGGACGGTGCGGAGACGGCCTCGCGCTGGGCGGGGTTCAGATCATCGAGCAAATGGGAGACATCCACCCGGGTATTTTACCGGTTGCGGCGGCGCATCGCCTGCGACAGGCGCGACGCCGACGCGAAAAACGGCGATTGCGCCATGTTCACGGCGTCGGCAACGGCCGTTCGGCGGCGAAATCCCCGAAAGCGCACAGCTTCGGGCAACTGCCGGCTGGACGCCCACAGCACGAAGAACCGGCCACTGCCGCCCAGACGCCGATGGAGCCGCCGGTACAGGCGGCCGTCGGCCAACGCCCAGCCTGTCCACTCCCCATCATCGATCGCGCGCGCGACTGGCCTGGGGGACAGGCAGCACGCCGGCGCGGCCCGGCCGACCTTGGTTGGCGCTGTTGGCACGGACGCCGATGATGCCAGTGATGCCGGGCGGGGCTGCCGCGCATCGCTCCGGGCCGGCCGGCCGCGAACGGGCTGGCGTTGGCCGCCGCCGGGTTGTACTGGCCGAGCGCCCGCCGGCGCAGGCGTTGCCGGCCCTGCTGTCGACCGGCGCCGGTACCGCGCTGCCGCGGGAGGGTGATGAGTGCGCTGTCGGTCAGCGTGGTACCGAAGGAACCGGCATGGCCGCCGGCATCTTGCTCCGACGTCATCTGGTTCAGCCAGCGCGGCCTCGATTTCCGTCGATGTTCGAAGTGGCGATCCATCTCTCCCGCCCGGCGCACCGCCGCGTCTCGAGTTCACCTTGGGTGCGTTGCGCTGAGTGCGCAACACTCGTCTGCGCATCCAGCGCATCGCTCGGATCCGACGTCTCAGCCGATGGCGAATTTCTGGAGAGCGTTGACGTCGAAATAGTCCCGCCACTCGACAATCTTGTCGTCCTGGAGCTCGAAGATGCCCATGATCATCACGCGTCCGATTTCACTGCCGTCGGCACGCTCGAACCGGTCGAGCCGTTCGGTCAGAACCCGAGATCCGTCGGCGGCAATGGCGAGCATGTCGATATGGACCGTGGAAATGCCCATCGATGTCTCCAGTTCGTCGATCATGGCAATCGCCTCCTCGATGCCCCTGGTGACTGAAACGCCTTCGTTGACCCAGCGCGTGTCGGGTGTGAACCAGCGGCGGACCGCTGGCCTTCCGCCGTCCTCAAAGAACGTTGCACAAAAAGCCGAGACAGTCTCGGTTGGCGTGGGCATGGCGATTCCTCTTCGGAAGATGCGATAGGCCTCAATGGCCTCGCTGTGCCCTACGCTAAGCATGGCGTCGCATCGCCACAATGTCTGATCTGCCGCCAAACTTGCCTGATTCTCCTGGAGGCTCGATACTCTTGGGCAATCGCTACTGGATGCCTCGATGGGCGAACTCGACGAAATCCGCGAGATGGCGCTGCGACACGCTGGGCGTCGGAGCCTTCAACTGCCGAGGCTGTTCGCCTACTCCCTCGACCATACGACCGAGGTCGACCCGCTGATCTACGATCCCGCGGCGTCCCTGGTGATACAGGGAACCCAGCGCATGTTCATCGGCGACCAGATGTTCGAGTACGGCCCTGGCCAGAGCATGATCGTCGCCGCTGAGATCGCTGCGCTGGGCCAGATTTGTGAGGCGTCGGAGGATCGGCCGTTCCTCGCCGTCGGTCTGTATCTGGACCCGATCCTGCTGTCGAACCTCATACTCGAAATGGCCGCAATACCAGAGTTGCCGATCGCGTCAGGCTACGGCGTCAGCACCGCGAGCGCGTCGCTGCTGGGCGCCTGGCGAAGGCTGCTGGAGTTGCTCGATCGCCCCGCCGAGATTGCGGTAATGGCGCAGCCTTTGCAGCACGAGCTCATGTTTCGGCTGCTGATGGGACCGCATGGCGGCCTGCTCCGTCAGATTGCCGGATCTGACTCGCGCCTGTCGCACATCCGGCAGGCCATGGCCTGGATCCGCGACCATTACACCGAGCGCCTCGATTTCAAGGCGGTCGCTGCGCTGGCGGGCATGAGCGTATCCGTTTTTTACAGCCGCTTTAAGGCCGTCGCCGCCGTCAGCCCGCTCCAGTATCAGAAATATGTCCGACTCCACGAGGCCCGCCGTCGCATGATGGCGAACCAAGCGGGCGCAGCCGAGGTGGCGTTCGCGGTCGGCTACGAAAGCGCCTCGCAGTTCAGCCGCGAATACAAACGCCTTTTCGGAGCGCCGCCGGGTCGAGACATCGTGAAAGCGAAGGCAGACTTGGGCCGCGTCAATCTGCCAAGAGCGCTTGGTGCTCGGTCAGATGCTGTCTGAAACGGTCTGCGTAATCCTGGCCCACGGCCGCGGCGACGCTGTCTCGTGATGCCAATGACTCACGCCACTGGGACACGCGTGGCAGGCCATGAAAGATCGGCTGCGTCACGGTCGGGTCGATGAGGCCGAAGTACCGGAACACAGGCGCGAAGACCGCATCGACCATGCTGAACCCAGATCCGGAGAAGTAGGGCCCCTGTTCCATTGTGCCTTCGAGCTTCTCGAGCCGGCCGCGAAGGGCGGCACGCCTGGCGTCTGCCGTCGCGCGATCCTTGGCATTGAGGAATTGCCACGCGTCGGCCAGGGTCGCCGTGCCGTACTCGATCCACGCGCGCTGGTGGGCACGCGACAGCGCATTCTCCGAGTAGAGCTTGCCACCGTCCTGCGTCTCTTCGAGATACTCGCAAATCACCATGCTCTCGAACAGGACCGCATCTTCTTCGCCAGCCCGCTCCACCTTCAGCAAGGGCACCTTGCCTGTCGGTGAAAGTGCCAGGAACCAGTCCGGTTTATCGGCAAGATCGACGTTGATTCTTTCGAAGGCGACGTTTTTCTCCAGGAGAACAATGGCCGCACGCTGGACGAACGGGCAAAGCGGATGGCTGATGAGCGTGAGCGTGCTGGTCGTCATGCTGTTTTCTCGAGAATTGACAATCCGGGGAGCGCTTGCCTGGTCTACAGCAATTGTCCTCCCGAGATATCGAATGTGGTGCCATTGGCCCAGGCCATGTCGTCGGACAGGATCGCGGCGACGGCGCCGCCCACGTCGTCCGGCAGGCCGACGCGCCCCAGCGCGATGCCCTGCGCCACGTACGCATTCACCCCCTCGTTGTCGCGCACTGCGCCACCGCCAAAATCGGTTGCGATGGCGCCCGGCGCGATGGCGTTGACGCGAATCCTGCGCGCACCCAGCTCGACCGCCAGGTAGCGCGAAAGCACCTCGACCGCCGCCTTCATGGCTGCGTACAGGCTATAGCCCGGCAAGGTGAAGCGCACGAAGCCGGACGAGACGTTGAGGATCCGACCGCCATCGGCGATCAGCGGCAGGAGCTTCTGCGTCAGGAAAATCGGGCCCTGCAGGTGGGTGGAAACCAGGGAAGCAAACTGCTCCTCGGTCGCATCGACAAAGTTCGAGAACAGTCCGTTGCCAGCGTTGTTGACCAGATAGTCGAAACGATCCCGGTGGAAATGCGACCTGAGCGTCTCGTCGACGGCCTCAGCGAACGCCGGGAAGCTCGCCGTGTCGGTCACATCGAGCGCCAGCATCGACGCCTTGCCGCCCAGCGCCTCAACGTCCTGACGCAAGGCGTTGGCCTCGGCCGCGCCATTGCGGTAGGTGCCGATGATGTGGACCCCGCGCCTGGCCAGATGAAGCGCCATGTTGCGGCCAAGGCCGCGGCTCGCGCCGGTGATGAGTGCAATAGGGTGGGTCATGGCGGCCTTTCTCGGATGGTCGCGCCCTCGGGCGCCTTGTCCAATCCAAGGTAGGCAAACGCCGGGGCGGGAACCAGTTCGATCGGCTCAATTTCTTACCTGATCGTCTCAATCGTGTTTTTGCTTTTGCGCGACGGAGTGGCACACTGCAGCGATGACGAACGATCTCGCGCCGCATCTGGACATTGTGCTGCGCCACGCCGCGACGGGTTCGACGGAGACGCCGATCCCCCGCCTCGACCTGTTTGCAGGACAAGGCTCCGCCGACAAGACGCCTTGCCTTTATCGCTCGATGATCTGCTTCATCCTGCAAGGGTCCAAGCGCGTTGCGGTCGGCGACACCCGCCTGAGTTACGACAGCGCGCAGTATTTCATCAGCGCTCTCGACCTGCCGCTGATCGGGCAAATCCTGGATGCCGGCAAGGACCGTCCCTACGTCGCGGTCTCACTCGTCCTGGAGCCGGCGCTGTTGGCGGAGCTGGCTGCGGGCATGCCCCCGATCCGCGAGAGCGATCAGAAAGGCATGGGCATCGCGGTCAATCCAATGAGCGCTCCGCTTCGCGATACCTTGCTCCGGTTGCTGTCGTTGCTCGACAACCCCGCGGATATTCCCACGCTCAGCCCGCTGATCGAGCGCGAGTTGCTCTACCGTTTGCTGCAAGGCCCCCAGGGGCGATTGCTGCGTCAGATCGCACGGCCTGAAGGTGCCTTGGACCGCGTTCGGCGCGCTATCGCGTTGATCAGGGACAACCGCGGCGCGCAGCTTCGCATCGGTACCCTTTGCGATGCCAGCGGGATGAGCCGCGCAAGCTTGCATCGCCATTTCCTGGCGATCACCGGCCTCAGCCCGCTTCAGTATCAAAAGCAGCTCAGATTGCAGGAGGCCCGCCAGCTGTTGCTGGCGGGCGGCCACAGCGCGTCGGATGCGGCGTTCGCGGTCGGATACGAAAGCGCCTCCCAATTCAGCCGCGAGTACCTTCGGCAGTTTGGCGCGCCGCCCGCGCGGCATGTGCGGGAGATGCGGCAAGCGATTGAGCAACCGCCAGGGCCTTAGACGTTTGCGGCTGCAGGCCGATCTGCAAGACGCCGGGCCGGCTCCTGCGAATCCTGCGAATGACGCGATTGCAGTGCGTTTTATGCGGCGCTCGCCGGCAGCAATGCGCACAGCACGGCCTGCGCCTGCTGCTGCGCCTGCACCCGCAATTCCGGGATCGCCAGGCTTTCCCACAGGCTGCCGATGCGCAGGCTGCCGAGCACGCGCAGGCGCGGATCGGCCTGGCCGTCGGCGTCGAGCAGCGCGCCATCGGCGGCGGTGGCCACGCCGATGCCGTGCGGGCCGGGCGCGGCGTGGCCGCAGCCCAGCAGTTGGTGCAGCAGCGGGTTGCGCATGGTCTGCGCGCGCAGCTCCACGCCGGTGGCGTTGACCAGGTAATGGGCGTCCAGTTGCAGCGCCAGGCCATCGGGACCGACCGCGTTGACCTGCACGCAGGCGCCGACCGGGAACACCGTGTCCAGCCGCGCGCGGTGCACGCGCAGCTGGCCAACCCGGCGCATCGCCTGCAGCTGCGCGAACACCGGCGCGGCGATGCGGTGCCGGTGCACGTCCCAGTAGCGCGCGGCATGGCGCAGGAAGCGCCGCTGTTCGCTGGCCGACAGCGATTGCCACAGCGCCTGGCCCAGCGGCCGCACCCGCTCCATCACGCTTTGCCAGGGCAGGCCGTGCGCCTGCGCGGTGGCCGCATGCCGGCGCAGCGCGCGCAGGCGCTGGCGCAACGGCAGCGCCAGCAATGGCTGCGGATCGAACTCGGCCGCGGCATTGCCGACATGCTCGGCATGCGGCAGCGGCAGCACCGCGTGTCGCGAGATCACGTGCACCGGGCCGCGGTGCGCATTGGCGAGCAGGGTCAGCACGCTGTCGGCCATGCTCAGGCCGGCGCCGACGATGCACACCGTGGACTCGCGCGGGATCGCGCGCAGCCGTGCGTAGTCCCAGGCATCCACGCGCACGTGCGCGGGCAGGCTGGGCGCGCCGCGCGCCGGCAGCGGACGCAGGCTGTTGCCCAGCGCCAGCACCGTCGCCTGCGCGCGCAGCGTCGCGCCGTCCTGCAACCGCAGCGCCTGGCCGCGCGCATCCGGGTCCAGCGCCAGCACCCGCTGCTGTCGCCACTGCAGCTGCGCCGGGCTGGCGGCCTGCGCCTGCGCCAGGCGCGCGCGCAGGTAGTCGGCGTAGTGGCGGCGCTGCACGTAGGCCTGCGCCAGCGCGGCGCGCTCCAACGCCGGATACAGCGCCTGCTGCTGCAGCCAGTCGAGGAAGTCGTCGGGCAGCTCGGCGAAGGCGCTCATGCGCCCGGCCGGCACGTTCAGCAGGTGCTCCGCGCACGGCGTCGCATAGGCCACGCCCTGCGCCAGCGCGGCCTGCGGCTCGATCAGCTGCAGCCGCAAGGGGCGCGTGGCCTGCCGCAGCAGCTGCAGCGCGACCAGGGTGCCGGCCGCGCCGCCGCCGACGATGGCGATATCGCAGTCGCAGTCGCCATCGGATGCAGTGGGCAGGAGTTCGCTCATGCCGGCGATTGTAAGGGATGCCCCCGCCGGCTCCGCCGATGGCTAAGAACCATCGCTCATGTGGTGGCGAACAGCGCGCATGGCAGCGACATCATGCTGTCATGTCCACGCGTTCTCACATCAGCGCGTCGGCCAGGCGGGCAATGCCTTCGCGGCTGCGCCGCCACGCCGGCCGCTTGCGCCACGCCTCCAGCGACAGCGTGCGCGCATCGGCCAGGTAGTCGGCCTCCACCGCGCGCAGCCGCTGCACCACCTCGGCGCTGTAGCACAGCACGCCGATCTCGGCGTTCAGCGCGAACGAGCGGATGTCCAGGTTGATCGAGCCGACCAGGGCGATGCCCTCGTCCACGCTCAGGTGCTTGGCGTGCAGGAAGCACGGCCGGTACAGCGCGATCTTGACCCCGCTGCGCAGCAGTTCGTCGTAGTAGGCCTCCTGCGCCCAGGCGGTGAGCCGCTGGTTGCTGCTCTCCGACAGGATCAGCTGCACGTCCACCCCGGACAGCGCGGCGATGCGCAGCGCGCTCAGCGTGGCCTCGTCGGGCACGAAGTACGGCGTCACCATCACGATCCGCCGCCGCGCCAGGTGGATCAGCGCATTGACCGCATCGCGCGCGTTCTCGAACGGATACGCCGGGCCGCTGGGCAGCAGCTGCATGGCGGTGTCGGCGCCGTGCACCGCGGTGACCTCGGCCACGCGCAGGCGCTGCCCGGTCTCGATGAACCAGTCGCTGGCGAACACCGCCTCCAGGTGCGCGACCACCGGCCCCTGCACCCGCGCCACCAGCTCGCGGTTGGGATGGCCGCGCACGAACTCGGCCGCGGCCAGGTTCTGCGAGCCGATGTAGCCGACGCGGTTGTCGATCACCGCGATCTTGCGGTGGTTGCGCAGGTCCATGCGCCCGCTGCGGCGCCAGCGCAGCCCGCCCGGCAGCAACGCCTGCACCTCGATGCCGGCCGCGCGCAGGCGCTTGCGATAACGGCGCAGCCCGCGCCGGCCGCCGCGCGCGTCGAGCATCAACCGGCAGCGCACGCCGCGCGCGGCGGCGCGCAGCAGCGCGGCCACCACCGCATCGCCGACCGCGTCGTCGAACATCAGGTAGTACAGCAGGTGCACGCGCTCCAGCGCCGCGTCGATGTCGTCGATCAACGCCTGCAGCGAGACCGCGTAGCGGTCGAGCAGTTCCACCGTGTTGCCGTGGGTCGGCATGAAATCGCCCTGGCGCTCGATCAGCGGCACCACCTCGGCGATCGAGGTATCGGCCGGCGGGATCCAGCGCAGCGCGGTCAGCGGCAATTGCTGCTCGCGGATCACCTGCGAGGCCTGCGCCTGGCGCTGCACGCGCTCGCGCGACAGCCACGGGTGGCCGAGCAGCAGGTACAGCGGCAGCCCCAGCACCGGCACGAAGCCCACCAGCAGCAGCCAGCTGCGCGCGGCACCGGGCGTGGTGCGCGCGGGGATCCACAGCAACGCCACCAGCCGGATCAGCCAGTCCAGCGCCAGCAGCCAGGTGCCTTCCAACCAGAACGGCAGCATCGCGACCCTTCGCAACCAAGTCGCCCGATTCTGCGGGCTGCGGCGGCAAACGCAAGCGTCTCAGCGCGACGCGGCCGGATGCCGGAACGGCCACGCGGCCAGCGCCGGCGACGCCTCGCGTTCGGCGCACACCGCGCGGAAGGTGGCCACGAACGCGGATTGCAGCCGCGTCGGATGCCAGTCGGCGCGCGTGGTCATGCCGATCCGGCGGCGCACGCTCGGGCCCGCCGTGCCGATCTCGCACAGCAAGCCGGCGCGGCGCTCGACCAGGAACTGGTCGCGCGACATCAGCGTCAGCCAGTCGTCCTCCAGCAACAGGCCGCGGATGATCAGCACCGAGCCGCACTCGATGCGCAAGCGCGGCGGTTCCAGCGCCTGCTCGCGGAACATGCGCTCCCAGCGCGCGCGTACCGGGGCGCCGGTGGCGGCCACCACCCACGGGAACTCGAGCAGCCGCGCGAAGCCGAAATCGCGCCCGGCCAGCGGATGCCCGGCACGGCCGACGATGACCGGGTCGTCGTCGAACAGGCCTTCCTGCACCACGTCGCGCACCGGCAACCGGTCGCGCAGCGCGCCGATCAGCAGGTCCAGGCCGCCTTCGCGCAGGTGCCCGAGCAGCTCCGCGTACGGGCCCTCGACGACGTTGACGGTGGCGCCGGGGTGCGCGCGCGCGAAGCGCGCCAGCACCTGCGGCAGCAGGATCGCGCGCGCCAGCGGCATCGCGCCGAGGGTGACCCGGCCGGCATCCTTGGAACGCAGCCCGGCCAGCTCCTCCAGGCCGGCGCCCAGTTCCGACAGCGCCAGCCGCACCAGCCGCAGCATGCGCGTGGCCGCCGGGGTCGGCTGCACGGTCCTGCCGCGGCGCACCGTCAACGGCACTTCGATCGACGCGGACAGCTCGTGCACCGCGCGGTAGATCGCCGGCTGCGACACGCCCGAGCGCTCCGCCGCCAGCGAATAGCTGCCGGCGGTATCGACCGCGGCCAGCGCGCGCAATTGGCCCAGGCTCACCCGCCGTTCCACCGCCGCGATCGCCGGCAAGCGCTGCGAACGCCTGGCCAATTGCACGCCGCGGGCGATGTAGCCCAGCGCGCGCTCGATCCGCGGCACCAGCAACTGCGCGGCCTCGGTGGCGGCCATGCCGCCGGGCTGGCGGTCGAACAGGGCCAGGCCGAACTGGCCCTCCAGCCGCGCGATGGCCTGGGTCAACGCCGGCTGCGAGAGATTGAGCAGCGGCGCGGCCGCGCTGATGCCGCCGACGTGGCGCACCACCGCCAGCGCGTGCAGGTGCCGCAGGTTGAGTTCGGGCGTCGCTTCCACATCCAAACTATAACCAAAACCAATGGCCATGCCGCAAAACGATCTTGAGCTATTCGAGGTTGCGCACACAGACTTCGCCATCCCTTACGAAGGATGAATGGATGTCCAAGGTCGTCACCCAGATCGAGCGCACCGCGCCGGCACTGATCCATGGCCTGGCCCAGGCCGGCGTCGCCACCGTGCACGAGGCGCAGGGCCGCAGCGGCCTGCTGCACCACCGGCTGCGCCCCGTCTACGCCGGCGCGCGCATCGCCGGCAGCGCGGTCACCGTGTCGGTGCCGCCGGGCGACAACTGGATGATGCACGTGGCGATCGAGCAGCTGCGCGACGGCGACGTGCTGGTGGTGGCGCCGACCAGCGACTGCTGCGACGGCTACTTCGGCGACCTGCTCGCCACCTCCGCGCAGGCGCGCGGCTGCCGTGGCCTGGTCATCGATGCCGGGGTGCGCGACGTGCGCGACCTCACCACGATGCGCTTCCCGGTCTGGAGCCGCGCGATCTGCGCGCAGGGCACGGTCAAGGAGACGCTGGGCTCGGTCAACCTGCCGCTGCTGTGCGCCGGCGCGCTGGTCCAGCCAGGCGACGTGGTGGTGGCCGATGACGACGGGGTCTGCGTGGTGCCGCGCGCCGATGCCGCGCGGGTGCTGGCCGAGGCGCAGGCGCGCGAGCTGCGCGAACAGGCCAAGCGTGAGCGCCTGGCCAATGGCGAGCTCGGCCTGGACATCTATGCCATGCGCGAGCGCCTGGCCGCCAAGGGCCTGACCTATGTCGGATGATCCGGCACGCGCCGCGACGCCGGCGCACCCGCAAGACCGGCCAGGGCACGGCGTGCGCGCGATGTGGATGCGCGGCGGCACCTCCAAGGGCGGGTTCTTCCTGGCCGACGAATTGCCGGCCGATCGCGCCGCGCGCGATGCCTTCCTGCTGCGCGCCTACGGCTCGCCGGACCCGCGCCAGATCGACGGCATGGGCGGCGCCGATCCGCTGACCTCCAAGGTCGCGGTGGTGTCGCGCTCCAGCCGCGACGATGCCGACGTCGATTATCTGTTCCTGCAGGTCCATGTCGACCAGGCACTGGTCAGCGATGCGCAGAACTGCGGCAACATGCTGGCCGCGGTCGGCCCGTTCGCGCTCGAGCGCGGCCTGGTCGCCGCCAGCGGCGAGCGGACCGACGTGCGCATCTTCATGCGCAACACCGGCAAGCTCGCCACCGCCACCGTGCCCACGCCGGGCGGGCGCGTCCGCTACGCCGGCGATGCGCGCATCGATGGCGTGCCCGGCAGCGCCGCGCCGATCCCGCTGGCGTTCGCCGACATCGCCGGCTCGTCCTGCGGCGCGCTGCTGCCCAGCGGCAAACCGGTGGACGAGATCGACGGCATCGCGGTGACCCTGATCGACAATGGCATGCCGTGCGTGGTGTTGCGCGCGAGCGACGTGGGCATTGGCGGCTACGAGGACCGCGACACGCTCGACGCCGATACCGCGCTGAAGGCGCGGCTGGAGGCGATCCGCCTGCAGGCCGGACCGCGCATGCGCCTGGGCGAGGTCGCCGAGCAGACCGTGCCGAAGATGATGCTGGTCGCCGCGCCGCGCGATGGCGGCACGATCTGCGTCCGCTCGTTCATCCCGCACCGCTGCCACGCCTCGATCGGCGTGCTCGGCGCGGTCAGCGTCGCCACCGCCTGCCTGCTGCCGCAATCGCCGGCGCACGCGCTGGCGCGGCTGCCGGGCGGGCGCAGCCAACACCTGCAGGTCGAACACCCCAGCGGCGCCACCGGCTGCGTGATCGATCTCGATGCGCACGGCGCAGTGGTCCGCGCCGCGGTCCTGCGTACCGCACGCAAGCTCTTCGACGGCCACCTGTTCGACTGAACCGGCGCCGGCGTACACCATCAATTGCCTGGGAGGGTAGTTATGACAGTTGTGGAGAAGCGGCCGCGCCGCTTCGGAATCTTCGGACAACTCTGGTTCCAGGTGCTGGTCGGCACGCTGATCGGCGTGCTGCTGGGCTGGCTGGCGCCGGAGACCGGCACCGCGATGAAACCCTTCGGCGACGCCTTCATCAAGCTGATCCGGATGATGATCGGGCCGATCATCTTCGTCACCGTGGTGCACGGCATCGCCGGCATGCGCGACATGCGCAGCGTGGGCCGGCTTGCGCTGAAATCGCTGATCTACTTCGAGGCGATCACCATCCTGGCGCTGATCGTCGGCCTGGTCGCGGTCGACCTGTGGCAGCCCGGCGCCGGCATGAACATCGACCCGGCCAGCCTGGACGGCAACAGCATCAAGAACTACGTCAATACCGCGCACGACCAGTCGGTCAGCGCCTACCTGATGAACATCATCCCGACCACGCTGGTCAGCGCCTTCACCGAGGCGCACGTGTTGCAGGTGCTGTTCGTGTCGGTGCTGTTCGGGGTCGGCCTGGCGGCGATCGGCGAGCGCGGCGAGCCGGTGATGCGGGTGATCGAAGGCACCTCGCAGACGCTGTTCCGGGTCATCGGCTACGTCATGTACTTCGCCCCGATCGGCGCGTTCGGCGCGATCGCCTTCACCGTCGGCCAGTTCGGCGCCGACTCGCTGATGGCGCTGGGCGAACTGATCATCGAGTTCTTCATGGTCTGCGCGCTGTTCACCGTGGTCGTGCTCGGCGCGGTGTGCTGGTGGTGCGGGGTCAGCCTGTGGCGGCTGCTGGTGTACATCCGCGACGAGATCGTCATCGTCGCCGCCACCACCTCCACCGAGACGGTGCTGCCGCGGCTGATCGAGAAGATGAAGAAGCTCGGCTGCGAGGAGGGCGTGGTCGGCTTCGTGATCCCCGCCGGCTATTCGTTCAACCTCGACGGCACCTGCCTGTACCTGACCACGGTGGCGGTGTTCCTGGCGCAGGCCACCAATACGCCACTGACCGTCTGGCACGAACTGGGCCTGATCGCGGTGCTGCTGCTCACCTCCAAGGGCGCGGCCGGCGTGGCCGGGGCGGCGTTCGTGGTGCTGGCGGCGACGCTGTCCACCACCGGCACCATCCCGGTGGCGAGCATCGCGCTGATCCTGGGCATCCACCGCATCCTGGCCGAGGGCCTGACCTTCGTGAATCTGGTCGGCAACTCGGTGGCCACCATCGTGATCGCCAAGTGGGAAGGCAAGCTCGACCACGCCGTGCTCGCCGAGCACGTCGGCAACCGCGCGCTGCGCCGCCGCCACCCGGTCGCCGCCACGCACCCCTGATCGCCTGCCCCGGCGGCGCCGGGGCGCCATCCGACATCGCCGTTCCGGCCGCGAGGCCGGACAGGAGGCTCTGTGTCCCGCACCACCCCTTCCATGCTGGCCCTGCTGCTGGGCGGACTCGCCAGCGGCGCCATCGCACCGGCGCTGGCGCAGTCCGCGCCGTCCGCCACGCCCACCGCCAAGGCCGGCAAGGCGCCCGACGGCGTCGACCTGAGCTTCGACTTCGTCGGCAACGTGGCCGGCAATCCCGTCGGCGGCGTCGAGCAGGGCACCGCCGCCTCGTACTGGTTCATGGCCCAGTCCAGGTTCGACCTGGACACGCTGTTCGGCGTGCGCAACACCGAGGTCGACGTGCAGGCCGCGTGGTTGGCCGGCGACAACCTGGCGCGCGAGGAGATCGGCAGCTCGATCAGCGTGCAGCAGACCTGGCGACCGGTCGCCGGCGGGCGCCTGACCCGGCTCACCGTCAAGCACCGCTTCGACAACGGCCTGAGCGTCATCGTCGGCCGCGCGCCGCTGAACAGCTATTTCAATAGCTCGCCGCTCAACTGCGTATTCATGAGCAACGCGATCTGCCTGACTCCGTTCGGCCCGATCACCGACATCGGCATCACCGCCTACCCCAACGCATCGTGGGCGGCGATGCTGCGTTACGACTTCGATGCGCGCTGGTACGCGCAGGCCGGCGTGTTCGACTACGACAACGCGCTCAATGCCGCCGGCAAGAACGGCCTGGACTTCTCCCTGGGGCAAGGCACCGGCACCCTCAGCGCCGGCGAGATCGGCTACCAGAGCAGCTCCGCCGACGCACGCCTGCCGCGCACCGTCCGCATCGGCGCCTATCGCAACAGCGACGGCGGCAAGAGCCCGTACTTCGACGTCAACGGCAACTCCGCCGGACTCACCGGCAAGGCCTTCGCCAGCCTGGACGGCGCCCGCACCGGCGCCTACGCGATGGCCGACCAGACCGTGTGGCGCGGCGCGGGCAAGCGCAACCTGGCGCTGTTCGGGCGCTACTTCGTCAACACCGGCAACGTCGCCGCGGTGCAGTACTTCGCCGCCGCCGGGCTGGTGAAGACCGGCACCTTCGCCGGCCGCGACCAGGACACGTTCGCGCTGTTCGTCTCCGACACCCACTTCGATCCCGAGCAGATGGCCTACCTGCGCGACCGCCGCATCCGCCACGGCGGCAGCGGCACGCCGCACAACGACGAGATCCTGGGCGAGATCAGCTACGGCTACGCGCTGCGGCCCGGCATCGTGCTGACGCCCAACCTGCAGTACGTGATCAATCCCGATCCGATCTACGCCCCCACCCGCATCACCGACATCCCCGATGCGCTGGTCCTGGGACTGCGCGTGGACGTGCATTTCGCCCAGCTGTTCGGCTGGTGACTCCTTCCCTCCCCCACCGAGGCTTCCCATGATCATCGACTGCCACGGCCACTACACCACCGCGCCGGCCGCGCACGACGCCTTCCGCAAGGCGCAGGTCGCGCATTTCGACGACCCCGCACAGCCCGCGCCGGACTATCCGCATATCTCCGACGACGCGATCCGCGACAGCGTCGAGCAACACCAACTGCGGCTGCTGCGCGAACGCGGCGCCGACATGACCATCTTCTCGCCGCGTGCCAGCACCATGGCCCACCACATCGGCGACGAGGCGGTGAGCCAGGCCTGGACCCGGCGCTGCAACGACCTGATCGCGCGCGTGGTGCAACTGTACCCGGACAGCTTCATCGGCGTGTGCCAGCTGCCGCAGTCGCCGCACGTGCCGATCGCGCATTCGATCGCCGAGCTGGAGCGCTGCGTGAACCAGCTCGGCTTCGTCGGCTGCAACCTCAACCCGGATCCGTCCGGCGGCCACTGGACCGGCCTGCCGCTGACCGACAAGGCCTGGTACCCGTTCTTCGAGAAGATGGTCGAACTCGACGTGCCGGCGATGGTGCACGTGTCCGGCAGCTGCAACGCCAACTTCCACGCCACCGGCGCGCACTACCTCAACGCCGACACCACCGCGTTCATGCAGTTCCTGCAGGGCGACCTGTTCCGCGACTTCCCGGAGCTGCGCTTCGTCATCCCCCACGGCGGCGGCGCGGTGCCCTACCACTGGGGCCGCTTCCGCGGCCTGGCCGACATGCTCGGCAAGCCGCCGTTGGCCGAGCACGTGATGAAGAACGTGTTCTTCGACACCTGCGTCTATCATCAGCCCGGCATCGACCTGCTGTTCGAGGTGATCGACATCGACAACATCCTGTTCGGCTCGGAGATGGTGGGCGCGGTGCGCGGCATCGATCCGCAGACCGGCCACCATTTCGACGACACCAAGCGCTACATCGACGCGCTGGCGATATCCGACGCCGACAAGCGCAAGGTGTTCGAAGGCAACGCGCGGCGCGTGTACCCGCGCCTGGATGCGCAACTGAAGGCGAGGGGGGTGTGATGGGGACGCTGGCGACGAACACGTTCCGCAAGGATGCCGACTGGCTGGATTTCGACCCGGCCCCGAGCAAGCCGCGCTTCGTGCCGCCGCCGGGCGCGGTGGACGCGCACTGCCACGTGTTCGGCCCGGGCGCGGTGTTCCCGTATGCGCCCGAGCGCAAGTACACGCCCTGCGACGCCGGCAAGGAGCGGCTGTTCGCGCTGCGCGATTTCCTCGGCTTCGAACGCAACGTGATCGTGCAGGCCACCTGCCACGGCGCCGACAACCGCGCCCTGGTCGATGCGCTGCGCGCCGCCGGCGCGCGGGCGCGCGGCATCGCCACGGTGCGCGACAGCGTGGGCGACGCGGAACTGCGGGAACTGCACGATGCCGGCGTACGCGGGGTGCGCTTCAATTTCGTGCGCCGCCTGGTCGATCCCAAGCCCGACGCCTACTACCGCCGCATCATCGACCGCATCGCCGCGCTGGGCTGGCAGGTGGTGGTGTATTTCGAGGCGGCCGACCTGCAGGAGCGCTGGGATTTCTTCACCTCGCTGCCGACCACGGTGGTGGTCGACCACATGGGCCGGCCGGATGTGACCAAACCGGTGGACGGGCCGGAATTCCAGCGCTTCGTACGCCTGCTGGCCGAGCACGACAACATCTGGAGCAAGGTCAGCTGCCCGGAGCGGCTGTCGCGTTGCGGCCCGCCCGGCTACGACGACGTGGTGCCGTTCGCCAAGCACCTGGTCGAGCGCTTCCCCGAGCGCGTGCTATGGGGCACCGACTGGCCGCACCCGAACATGAAACAGCACATGCCCGACGACGGCGCGCTGGTCGACTTCATCCCCCGCATCGCGCCGACCGCCGAACTGCAGCGCAAGCTGCTGGTGGACAATCCGATGCGGTTGTATTGGTGAGGCCGGGATTGGGGATTGGGGATCGGCGGAAGCCGAGCGGCCATTCGCGGCCCCGGCTTCATAACCGGCGTCGCCGGGTCGGATCGGCACGCCGCAGCGGATGGGCTGGCCCGACCGCAGCGGGCGAAGCTGCCTGAGCCGATCGCAGCGAGGCCGCACACCACAAAGACGAAACCCGCCTTGCGGCGGGTTCCGTGTCGACCTCGAAAGGCGATCCAGCGATCAGTCGATCACTTGATCTTGCCTTCCTTGTACAGCACGTGCTTACGCACGACCGGGTCGTACTTCATCATTTCCATCTTCCCCGGAGTGTTCTTCTTGTTCTTGTCCGTGGTGTAGAAGTGGCCGGTGGCGGCCGAGGAAATCATACGGATCTTGTCACGCTTGCCTGCCATGATTGCTTACTCCTCAGACCTTTTCGCCGCGCGCGCGCAGCTCAGCCAGAACGGCGTCGATGCCGTTCTTGTCGATGGTGCGCAGCGCGTGCGCGGAAACCTTCAGCTTGACCCAGCGGTTCTCGCTGGCGACCCAGAAGCGGCGCTCGTGCAGGTTGGGCAGGAAGCGGCGACGGGTTCTGTTGTTGGCGTGGGAGACGTTGTTACCCGTCTGCACACGCTTGCCGGACACTTGGCATACGCGGGACATTACGCACCTCGATAGATAGTTTGAGTCGCCCATAGCCTGGGAGACGGCGGCCCCGGCAGCCTTGCGGGCCGCCACGCGACGTGGGAAATCAAGCGGTTACGCTGGAAGAGGCCGGCCGGAGATCGCGTATCCGGCCGCCGTTCCGACCGGAGCCGGGCACAGCGAGCCGCGCATTATGCACGGCTTTCCCTTGTGTCGCAAGCACTTACCGGCAGCGCGCGGGCCAGGCGCAGTTCCGCCCAGGCGCGCCGCGCCACCTGCCAGGCCGAGCGCAGGAACAGCAGCAGCAACGCCGCGGCGATCAGCAGGTCCGGCCAGCCGGCGCCGAACGCCCAGACCGCGACGCTGGCCACGATCACCGCGCCGCCCTCGTAGACGTCGTTGAGCGAGCACGCCCAGGCCGAGGCCAGGTTGATGTCGCCGCGGCGGTACGGCCACAGCAGGCGCAGGCACAGCAGGTTGGCGGCCAAATTCAGCGCCGCGGCCACGCCCATGCTCTCGAACAGCGGCAGCTGCGGGTGCAGCAGCTTCCAGCCGATGCCGGCGGCCACCGCCAGCGCCGCGGCCAGGATCAGCGCGGCCTTGAGCAGCGCCACCCGCGCCTTCGCCGCCAGGCTGGCGCCGACCACGGCCAGGCTCAGCGCATAGGTCAGCGCGTCGCCGAGGTTGTCCAGGCTGCCGGACAGCAGCGAGGCCGAGCCGCTGTGCCAGGCGCTGCCCAGCAGCATCGCGAAGGTGCCGGCGTTGATCGCCAGCACCCACCACAGCACCCGCCGCTGGCGGGCCTGCAGCGCCGCCACATCCAGGGTCTTGCCGCACCCGCAGCAACTGTCGGCCATGGATCACCTCGCAAGGGTCGGGGCGGCCACCGCTGCGGGCGCCGCTGCGGCATTGTCGCGCCGGTGCAGCCAGCGGTACAGCACCGGCAGCACCAGCAGGGTCAGCAGCGTGGAGGAGACGATGCCGCCGATCACCACCGTGGCCAGCGGCCGCTGCACCTCCGCGCCGGCACCGACGTTGAATGCCATCGGCACGAAGCCCAGCGCCGCCACCAGCGCGGTCATCAGCACCGGCCGCAGCCGCGCCAGGGCGCCTTCGCGCAAGGCCTGCGCCAGCGGCAGGCCGTCCTCGCGCAGCTTGCGCACGAAGGCGATCATCACCAGCCCGTTCAACACCGCCACCCCGGACAGCGCGATGAAGCCGACGCCGGCGGAGATCGACAGCGGGATGCCGCGCAGCGCCAGCGCGACCACGCCGCCGGTCAGCGCCAGCGGCACGCCGCTGAACACGATCGCCGCATCGCGCAGCGAGCCGAACGACCAGTACAGCAGGGCGAAGATCAGCAGCAGCGTGGCCGGCACCACCCAGGCCAGGCGCTGCCCGGCCGAGATCAGTTGCTCGAAGGTGCCGCCGTAGCCGATCCAGTAGCCGCTGGGCAGTTCCACCTCGGCGCCGACGCGGCGCTGCAGCTCGGCGACGAAACCGCCGAGGTCGCGGTCGCGCACGTTGGCGGTGACCACGATGCGGCGCTTGCCGTCCTCGCGGTTGATCTGGTTCGGCCCCAGCACCGTTTCGACTTTCGCCACCTCGCGCAGCGGCACGGTGATCGGCGCGCCGCTGCGCCAGCCGGGGGCGCGGCTGGATTCGTCGGCATCGCCACGCTCGCCGTCGCCGCGCAAGGGGATCGGCAGATCGGCCAGTGCCGCCGGGTCCCGGCGCAGCGCCTCCGGCAGGCGCACCACGATGGCGAAGCGGCGGTCGCCCTCGAACAGTTGCCCGGCGTCCTGCCCGCCGACCGCGGCCGCCACCGTGTCCTGCACCACGCCGGGATTGAGCCCATAGCCGGCCAGCGCGGTGCGGTCCGGCACCACGGTCAGCATCGGCAGGCCGGTGGCCTGCTCGAGCTTGACGTCGGCCGCGCCGGGCACGCTCCTGGCCACCTCCTCGATGCGCCGCCCGACCTGCACCAGCGTGTCCAGGTCGTCGCCGTAGAGCTTGATCGCCACGTCCGCGCGCACCCCGGAGATCAGCTCGTTCATGCGCATCTGGATCGGCTGGGTGAACTCGTAGTTGTTGCCGGGCAGCTGCTGCACCGCCGCCTCGATCTCGGCCAGCAACTGCGCCTTGGGCTTGCGCGGATCGGGCCATTGCGCGCGCGGCTTCATGATCAGGAAGGTGTCGGCCACCGACGGCGGCATCGGGTCGGTGGCGACCTCGGCGGTGCCGAGCTTGCCGAACACGTGCGCCACTTCCGGGAACTGCTTGATCCGCCGCTCCAGCGTGGACTGCATGACGATCGCCTGTTCCAGGCTGGTGCCGGGGATGCGCAGCGCGTGCAGGGCGATGTCGCCTTCGTCGAGGTTGGGAATGAACTCGGTGCCCAGCCGCGTGGCCAGCACGCCGCACAGCAGCACCAGCGCCAGCGCGCCGGCGCCGATCCAGCGCGCATGGCGCAGCGCGCCGTCCAGCAGCGGCGCATACGCCTGCCGCGCCCAGCGCATCGCGCGGTTCTCGTGCTCGGCCACCTTGCCACCCAGGGTCAGCGCGATCGCCGCCGGCACGAACGTCAGCGACAGCAGCATCGCCCCGGTCAGCGCCAGCACCACGGTGATCGCCATCGGGTGGAACATCTTGCCTTCGATGCCGGTCAGCGCGAACACCGGCAGGTACACCGCGGCGATGATGCCCACGCCGAACAGGCTGGGGCGGATCACCTCGACGGTGGCCTGCGCGGTCAGCTCGAAGCGCTCGGCGGCGCTGAGCACCCGGCCCAGGCGCTGCTGCGCCTGGCCGAAGCGGCTCAGGCAGTTCTCCACGATGATCACCGCGCCATCGACGATCAGGCCGAAATCCAGCGCGCCCAGGCTCATCAGGTTGCCGGACACGCCGCCGCGGACCATGCCGGTGAGGGTGAACAGCATCGCCAGCGGGATCACCGCCGCGGTGATCAGCGCCGCGCGGAAATTGCCCAGCAACAGGAACAGCACCGCGATGACCAGCAGCGCGCCCTCGACCAGGTTCTTGGCCACGGTGGCGATGGTGCGGTCCACCAGCGCGGTGCGGTCGTACACCGGCACCGCCTGCACGCCCGGCGGCAGGCTGCGGTTGGCCTGCTCGAGCCTGGCCGCCGAGGCCTGCGCCACCGCGCGGCTGTTGGCGCCGACCAGCATGAACACCGTGCCCAGCACCACCTCGCTGCCGTCCTGGGTGGCGGCGCCGGTGCGCAGCTCCGGTCCCTCGCCGACCTCGGCCACGTCGCGCACCCGGATCGGCACGCCTTCGCGCCGGTCCAGCACGATCGCGCCGATCTCGGCGATGCCGCCGACCTGCCCCGGCACCCGCACCAGGAACTGCTGGCCGTTGCGCTCGATGTAGCCGGCGCCGACGTTGCGGTTGTTGGCCTCGACCGCGCGCGCCACGTCGTCCAGGGTGAACCCGAGCGCGACCAGCCGCGCCGGATCCGGGGTGATGTGGATCTGCCGCGCATAGCCGCCGATGGTGTTGACCTCGGTGACGCCGGGCACGTTGCGCAGCTGCGGCCGCACCACCCAGTCCTGCAGCGTGCGCAGGTCGGTGGCGGTCCATGCCGTGCCGTCGGGCTTGCGCGCGTTGGGCTTGGCCTCGACCGTGTACATGAAGATTTCGCCCAGGCCGGTGGCGATCGGCCCCAGCTGCGGTTCCAGCGCCGGCGGCAGTTGCGACTTCACCTGCTGCAGTCGCTCGGCCACCTGCTGCCGGGCGAAATACAGGTCGGTGCCGTCGGCGAACACCGCGGTGACCTGCGACAGCCCGTAGCGCGACAGCGAGCGCGTGGATTCGAGCCCGGGCAAGCCGGCCAGCACCGTCTCCAGCGGGAAGGTGACGCGCTGCTCGGCCTCCAGCGGCGAATAGCCCGGCGCGGCGGTGTTGACCTGCACCTGCACGTTGGTGATGTCCGGCGTGGCGTCGATCGGCAGCCGCGAGAAACTCCACGCGCCGATCGCGATCAGTACCCCGGTCAGCGCCAGCATCAGCCAGCGCTGCGCGATGGCGAAACGGATCAGCTTAGCGAGCATGATGGCGGCCTCCGTTGGTCGAGGACGCTGCCTTTGGAACCGTCATGCCGGTGACGGTGTTGCCTTGGCTGTTGCTTTTTGCTTCTGCCTTGCCGGGCCCCTTCGGTGTGGCGCAGGCACGAGGCAAAAACCCGAAGGGCGGCGCGCAGGATGCGCGCCGTTTTTCGCAGGCACATGGATGTGCCTTCGAAAAATGCCTCGTGCCTGCGCGTACCCGCGCGTAGCGCGGGCACACCGCAGGGTGTGCTTTCTTTTGGTTGCTTTTCTTTGCACAAGCAAAGAAAAGTGACTCGCGCCCGCAAGGGCGAGAAAGCTGTTGTTCTTGTTGCCGAAGCCCGGTCCCTTCCGCCCCCATTTCAAGTAACGGAAAACCAAGCACCACGCACGACGTGGAAAAAGAAGCCATCGAAAACCAGGACAAGCGATCAATGCTCATGCGACGCCCCCGACTTCTCGATGTCCGCCTTGACCAGGTAGCTCTGCTCCACCACCACCTCGTCGCCGGCCGTCAGCCCGGACAGCACCTGCACCTGCCGCGCATCGCGCGCGCCCAGCTGCAGCGGCCGCGCCTCGTAGGTATCGCCCACCCGCACGAACACCACGTCCCAGTCGCGGAAGGTCTGCAGGGCGGACGCCGGCACCACCAGCTCGGCCGGCTGCTGCGCCACCGTCACCCGCGCCTTCACCGCCGAACCCGGCCGCCACAAACCGTCCGCGTTGCGCAGCAGCGCGCGCGCCACCGTGCTCTGGCTGGCGGTGGCGGTGCCCGGCAGCACGCGCTCCAGCGTGGTCTGCGCGACGGTGCCGTCGCTGATCCGGGTCACCGTCACCGGTGCGCCGGCGGCGATGTGCCCGGCATCGGCGCCGAAGATGTGTAGGTCCACCCACAGCGTGGACAGGTCGGCGATCTCGAACAGCGCCTGGCCCTCGCCGGCATTGCTGCCCAGGCTGGCGTTGCGCGCCAGCACGGTGCCGGCGATCGGCGCGACGACGGTGTACGTCGTCAGGCTGAGGTTGCTCTCCACCGTGGCCAGCGCCTGCCCGGCGCGCACGCGGTCGCCGACATTGGCGCGCAGGCTGCGCACCGGGCCGGGGAAGCGCGCGGTGGCCTGCGCCTGGGCGCCTTCGGCCGGGGTCAGCAGGCCCTGCACCTCGTGCTCGTCGGCGATGCTGCCGGGGCCGACCGGCGCCACGCGGATACCGGCATCGGCGGCGATCGCGGCCGCGATCCGGGTGCGGCCCTCGTAGCTGGGATAGGTCCAGCGCAGCGGCCTGCCCTGCACCGTGGCGCGCACCTCCACGTCGAAGGAATGCGGCTCGCGCACCACGCTGTCGGCCAGCAGGCTGCCGTCGTCGCGCGCGCGCAGGCGGTGCGTCTCGGTCGCGCCGCCCAGGCGCTTGAGCTGCACCTCGACGCTGCCGGCGCCGGGCGGCAACGGCTTGCCGTCGCGGTACAGCCAGGCCTGGTAGGTCGGCGGCGTGCCGTCCTCGGCGATCGCCAGTTCGACCGCGGCGCCGTCCTGCTCGAGCAGGCGGCCGCCGTGCGCGCCCTTGCGCGCTTCCTCGGCATGGGCCTCGCCGGCGGCGCCGTGCGCGTCGGTTGCGTCGTGGCCGGTGTCGTCACCGGCGCTGGAGCAGCCGCCGAGCAGCAGCCCAAGCAATAGCGGCGCGATCAGCGCAGCGGATTCGAGTTTCATCGTAGGGCGTCCTGAAAGACGCCGGCGGCGAGCGCCAGGCGTCGGGAGAAGGGGGTCGGAAGCGATGGCATTCGCCGGCGCCGCGTGGCGCGGCTCGCGCGGCGGCATCGCAGGCGGCGGATCCTTGCGATCGGCGCTGGCGATCGCCGTACCCGCACAACGGCCGGAATCGGACGGCGCCACGTACAGCGCCAGCGCTGCATGCCGCGCGCGACGCTGGCGCAGCGCGCGGCGCAGTGCGGCTAACGCGAAGATGGTCGCGCCGATCGGCAACCGCTGGCACGAGGCAGGTGCGACGCTGCCGCTGGCCTGCTGCACGAACCACGGCAATGGACATCCCTGCACCGGTGCGGCGGCGGACGGCAACGCATTGCGGATGCGCAAAAGCAGCGAACGGCTCATCGCGGCGCCTCCGCCGCGCGCGCGATCACGAACGGCTGCCCGGTCAGGCGCTGGATCTCGATCAGCGCGGTCTGCGCCTCGATCGCCGCGGCGAGCTGTTGCCGCCGCGCATCGCCGTGCTGCGCCTGCAGCTGCGCCCACTCCAGATAGCTGATCGCGCCGCCGCGGTAGGCGCGCTCGGCGGCGGCCTCGGCACGCGCCAGTTTCGGCAGTACGTCGCCGCGCATGCGCGCCACTTCCAGCTGTGCCGCGCGGTAGCGGCCATGCGCGTCGGCGAGCGTGGAATACAGCGCCAGCGCCTGCGCCTCGCGCTCCACGCCGAGCAGGTCGCGCTCGGCCTCGGCGGCGCGGATCTCCGGCAGCGCGCGCGCCGCGCTGCCCAACGGCAGCGAGACCCCGGCGACCAGGGCGGTGGCGTCGCCGTCCTGCAGCCGGCGCACGCCGAACTGCCAGTCCAGGTCCGGCCGCGCCTGGCTGCGTGCCAGGCGTAACCGCGCCTCGCGCACGCGCGCCTCGCCGGCGAAGCGCGCCAGTTCCGGGGTGGCGTCGAGCACGCCGGCCAGCACGGCGAAGTCCGGCACCGCCGGCAGCGCCAGCGGATCGCCGGCCACCCGCGCGAAGCCCGGATCGCGCTCGCCCCACAGCACCGACAGGTGGCGGCGCGCGGCATCGTGCTCCTGTTGCGCGCGGTCGCGCTCCAGTTCCGCACGCGCCTGCAACGCCTGCGCGGTCAGCAGCACCGATTCGGGCGAGGCGCCGGCCTGCAGCCGCTGCCGCGCCGCGGCGACGGTGCGCTGGCGCTGCGCCTGGTCGGCGGCGGCGATGGCCTGGCGCTGCGCGGCGGCGGCGATCGCCAGGTAGCGGCGCGCGACCTCGGCGAGCAGGTCCAGCCGCGCCAGTTCGCGCTGCGGCGCCAGCGCGTCGATGCGCGCCTGGGCCAGGGTCCTGCGCGCGTCGAGCTTGCCGCCGCGTTCGAGCACGCCGGCCAGGGTGACGGTCAGTTCGGCCTGGTCCAGGCCGCGCGCGTCGCCGCTGCCGAAGGCGTTCTCCAGTTCGGCGCCCAGCCGCAACGGCGGACGCAGCGCGTCGCGCTCGGCCTCGGCGGCGAGCACACGCTGCTGGCCGTCGGCCAGGCGCAGGTCGGGATGGGTCCGGGCGACGCGGGCGAAGGCGTCGTCCAGGGTGAGCACAGCATCGGGCGGCACGGCCTGCGCCCACGCGCAGGGCGCGACCGCGAAGGCGGCAACAGCCGCCAGTCGCAACCACATGGGATGTCTCCGGAGTCGGGGATCGATGGACGGGCCGGCAGCCGCCGGCGGTGCATCAAGCCGCGATCGGAGGCCGCAGCGGGGTGTCCAGCAGGTGCGAGCGGTAGTCCTGGTGCGCGGCCGCCGGGCGCAGCAGCGCCGGCAACGGCACGCCTTCCCAGGCCAGCGACGACAACAGCGCCGGGCTCTGCCCATGGCAGTAGCCGCTGTGCATCAGCGCATGCAGCAGGCCGGCGCCATCGCGCTCGCCGCTGCCGTCGCCGTCGCCGTCGCCGCGGTGCGGCGTGTCCTCGTCCACGTGCGCCTGGTCGTGCGCCAAGGCATGGACGTCGCCCAGCGCGCAGGCCACCGGCGCCACCAGCACGCCCAGCGCCAGCATCGCCAGCGCGATCAGGCGCAGCAACGGGTGCAACAGGCGGGCACGGCGGATGGACATGGCGCCAGCCTAGCGATGCGGGCGGGGTTACACAATCGCAGGTGGCGCGGATCGCGACGGCGAGGGTCTTTCATTTGACGCTGGCGGCCGGACCTTCATCCGGCGCTGAAGGTCGTGCCTTGATGCGCTGCTGACGGGCTTGCCCTCATCCGATGCCTGGTCATCTGGCGCTGGCGGCTGCGCCCCAAGCTGCGCGAGCGGTCGTACCCTCATCCGGCGCGGCGCGCCACCTTCTCCCGGTGGGAGAAGGGAGAGGCGTCGCGCGTTTTATGCGCCGCGGCGGCTATTCGGGCTTGGCCTGGGCGGACTTGCGGGTGACGGGCCTGCTGCTTGCCCTCGGCGATGATGGTCGCGGCCTGATCCGACGCTGGCAGTTGCCGTCTCGCTGGCGGTCGCGCCCTCGCTGCTGACGGCGCGCTCGCTGGCGGTCGTACCCTCATCCAGCGCGGGTTCTTGCACCCCACGCTGCGCGAGCGGTCGTACCTTCATCCGGCGCTGCGCGCCACCTTCTCCCGGTGGGAGAAGGGAGAGGCGTCGCGCGTTTTATGCGCCGCGGCGGCTATTCGGGCTTGGCCGCGGCGGACTTGCGGGTGACGGCTTGCTGCTTGCCCTCGGCGATGATGGTCGCGGCCTGATCCGACGCTGGCAGTTGCCGTCTCGCTGGCGGTCGCGCCCTCGCGGGTGACAGCGCGCTCGCTGGCGGTCGTACCCTCATCCGGCGTGGGTTCTTGCCCCCCCCTGCGCGAGCGGTCGCACCCTCATCCGGCGCTGCGCGCCACCTTCTCCCGATGGGAGAAGGGAGCGCGCGCGGCGGCTATTCGGGCTTGGCCTGGGCGGACTTGCGGGTGGCGGCCTGCTGCTTGCTCTCGGCGATGAACGCGCGCACCTGCTGCTGCAACAGCGGCAGCGGCACCGAGCCCTGCTTCAGCACCGCGTCGTGGAAGGCCTTGATGTCGAAGTCCGCGCCCAGCTCCCGCTCGGCCTCGGCGCGCAGCTTGAGGATGGCGATCTCGCCGAGCTTGTAGCTCAGCGCCTGCCCCGGCCAGGAGATGTAGCGGTCGACCTCGGTGGTGACCTCGTGCTCGCTGAGCGCGGTGTGCTCGCGCAGGTAGGCCAGCGCCTGCTCGCGGCTCCAGCCCTTGTGGTGCACGCCGGTGTCGATCACCAGCCGGCAGGCGCGCCACATCTCGTAGCTGAGCCGGCCGAAATCCTCGTACGGGGTCTCGTAGATGCCCATCTCCTTGCCCAGTTTCTCGGTGTACAGCGCCCAGCCCTCGCCGTAGGCGGAGATGTAGTTCTCGCGGCGGAACGCCGGCTGCGCGCCCTGCTCTTCGGCCAGCGCGCCCTGCAGCGAGTGGCCGGGTGAGGATTCGTGCAGGGTCAGCGCCGGCAGGTTGTACAGCGGACGCGACGGCAGGTTGTAGGTGTTGAGCCAGTAGGTGCCCACGCCGCCGCGGCCGGCGGTCCAGAACGGCGCGATCTCCGGCGGCACCGGCACGATGGTGAAGCGTCCGCGCGGCAGCGTGCCGATGAACTTGCCGACTTCCCCGTCCACGCGCTTGGCGATCCAGGCGGCGCGGTCGAGCAGTTCCTGTGGCGTCTTGACGTAGAACTGCGGGTCGGTGCGCAGGAACTGCAGGAACGCCGGGAAGGTCTGCTGCCCGGCCGGCGGCTTGAAGCCGACCTGCCGGATGATCGCGTCCATCTCCTTCTGGATCCGCGCCACTTCCTGCAGGCCGAGCTGGTGGATCTGCTCGGGGCGCATCTCCAGCGTGGTGTATTCGCGGATCTGCTGCTGGTAGTAGGCCTTGCCGTCGGGCAGCGCCTCGGCGGCGAGCGTGGTGCGCGCCTGCGGCACGTACTCTTCGCGATAGAAGCGCAGCAGCTGCGCATAGGCCGGGATCACCTTGTCGCGGATCGCCGCCTGCGCCTGTTCGCGCAACTGCTGCTGCTCGGCCGCCGGGATCTGTGCCGGCAGCTGCTTGAACGGTGCGTACAGCGCCGCGGCGGTGGGGTCCTTGAGCTCGGCGACGCCGGCGATCGAACCGTCGCGCCCTTCCAGCACCGCGCGCGGCACGCTGAAGCCGCGCTTGAGCCCGGCGCGCATGTTGTCGGTCTGCTGCGCGAAATAGCGTGGCACGTCGTTTAGCCGCGCGATGTAGGCGCGGTACTCGGCCGGCGTGCGCAACGTGCGCCGCGCCATGAAGCCCAGGTCCGACCAGAACGAGCTGTCGGAGTTGAACGGCATCTCGTAGGCGCGCAGGCGCACCGCGGCGGCGAGGTTCTCGATCTGCGGGCGGTACACCGCCAGGTTGACCCGGTTGTCGGCCGACAGCTGCGCCGGGTCGATCGCATCGAGCTGGCGCAGCACGTCGTCCCACACCTTCAGCCGCGCCGCCTGTGCCGCCGCGCCGACGTCGGGCAGCCGCTGGTTGTCGCCGCTGCTGTCGCTGTCCTCGTCGGCCTGCCCGACCTGCGCCTGCCGCCATGTCCACTCCTTCTCGTAGATGGCCTGGAAGCGGGCATCGGTGGCGGACGCGGCCGCCGCCGCAGGCGGCGTTGCCGGCGGTGCGGCCAGCGCCGGCGCGGACAGCGCCAGGGCGAGCAACAGGGAAGCGGCCAGCGGGGTCTTGGCGATCGGCATGGGCGGCAACAGGCAGGTGGGAACGGGATCCCGATGATCGCACCCCGGGCGCGGCAGGGGGTGGGCCGGAAGTCCTGCCGCGACGGAACGCGCGGCCTCAGGCATCCGGCCGCGCAACGCGAGGCATTCCCCGACACGGCGCACAGACTCCGGCCGACTGGCGTCAGCCGCCGATCCCGGCACGCTGCATGCCATGCCTCCGCTCGCCCATTCCGCAGGACATGCCGCATTGCGCCGCGGCCGCCACGACGAGGCCGGGCGCATCTATCTGTTGACCATGGTGACCTTCCAACGCGCACCGCTGTTTTCGGACTGGCGTTGCGCACGTGCCGCGGCTGCCTGCCTTTCCGCACCGGGCAGCTGGCCAGACGTGCGCCTGCTGTGTTGGGTATTGATGCCCGATCATTGGCATGGCCTGGTCGAACTGCATGCGAGCGCGACGCTGTCCGACGCACTGCAACGCGCCAAGGGCCGCTGCGCCCACGCAGTGAATCGCGCACGCGGTCGCGGCGGCAGGGTCTGGTCGCCGGGATTCCACGACCGTGCACTGCGGCGCGAGGACGACATGCTGACCGCGGCACGCTACATCGTCGCCAATCCGTTGCGCGCCGGCTTGGTCCGTCGTCTAGGCGACTACCCGTATTGGGATGCGATCTGGTTGCCCGCGCATGAGGGAGCGAAAGCGGTCGCGGCTGAAGCCGCTCCTACAGGGAGCCGTGCTCTTCTGTAGGAGCGGCTTCAGCCGCGACAAGATCCCCGTCGGAACTGGAAAGCGCGACCGCAGCAGCCTCAATGCGACGCGCGGTCGCGGTGCCAGCCGCGGTGCTTGATGTCCAGGTACAGGCTGTAGAAGGCGGTGAAGGCGGGGAACAGGTTCTGCAGCACGCCGACCGAGTCCTGCTTGGCCGAGAACAGGAAGTAGCTCAGCGTCATCAGGCTGCCGACCACGCTCATGTACCAGAACAGGCGCGGGATCACCGGCTTGCCGGCGCGCTTGGAGGCGACGAACTGCACCAGCCAGCGGCCGCCGAACATCAGCGCGCCGACGTAGCCGATCAGTTTCCAGCCGGTGACGTGCAGTCCGGTCCAGTACAGCGCCTGGATCGGTTCGTTGAGGAAGTGCACTTCCATCTCAGCGCTCCTGCACCACGGTGCGGCGGCTGCGCGCGATCAGCCAGGCCACGCCGCGCAGGTCGCGGATGCCGACCAGCGCGCGGTTGAGGTTGTTGTACTTGGACACGCCGGAGGTGCGGTGGCGGTGGTTCACCGGCACGCTCAGGGTCCGCCAGCCGGCGCGCTGCATCAGCGCCGGCAGGTAGCGGTGCATGTGGTCGAAGTACGGCAGGTCCAGGAACGCGTCGCGCTCGAACAGCTTGATGCCGCAGCCGGTGTCGGGGGTGTCGTCGCGCAGCATGCGCGCGCGGATCGCGTTGGCCCACTTGGAGGCCCAGCGCTTGCTGCCCGAATCCTGCCGCGACACGCGCCAGCCGGCGAACAGCTTGACCTGCGCGTCCGCGGCCGCGCGCGCGGCGAGCAGCTTGGGGATGTCGGCCGGGTCGTTCTGGCCGTCGCCGTCGAGGGTGGCGATCCATGCGCCGCGCGCGGCCTTGACCCCGTTGCGCACCGCGGTGCTCTGCCCGCTCTGGGTGACGTGGTGCAGCACCCGCAGTTCCGGCACGCTCGCCTTCAGCCCGTCCAGCACGGCCAGGGTGTCGTCGCGCGAATGGTCGTCGACATAGACGATCTCGAAATCGGTCACGCCGCGCAGCGCGGCGACGATCTCGGCCACCAGCGGCGGCACGTTGTCGCGCTCGTTGAACACCGGGACGACGACGGAAAGGGAAGGCTGGTTCATGGCTCGATTGGGCTCGACGGCAACGCAAGGGGGAGACGCAAAAAGACCGCGCATTGTGCCCCGGGCCGGTGACCCGGGGCTGAAGGTTCAGGCCGCGGCGCCGAAATAATCGCGGCACCACTGCACCACCTGCGGCAGCCCGACCTCGATCGGGGTGCTCGGATCGAAGCCGAACGCCGCATGCGCGCGCGCAGTATCGGCCATCGTCTCGACCATGTCGCCTGGCTGCATCGGCCTGTAAAGCTTCTCGGCGGCGCGGCCGGCGGCGGCCTCGATCACGCCGATGAAGCGCTCCAGCTCGACCGGGGTGTGGTTGCCCAGGTTGAACACGCGGTGCGGCACGGGGTCCGCCGAGGGGTGGTCGAGCGCACCGAGCACGCCGGCGACGATGTCGGCGACGAAGGTGAAGTCGCGGCGCATGCGCCCGTGGTTGAACACCTCGATCGGGCGCCCGGCCAGCACCGCGCGGCTGAACAGCAGCGGCGCCATGTCCGGCCGGCCCCAGGGGCCGTACACGGTGAAGAAGCGCAGGCCGGTGGCGCGCAGGCCGTACAGCTGCGCATAGGTGTAGGCCATCAGCTCGTTGGCGGCCTTGGTCGCCGCGTACAGCGAGCGCGGCTGGTCGATGCGCTGGTCCTCGGAGAACGGCGGGGTCGCCGAATCGCCGTACACCGAGCTGCTCGAGGCGTATGCCAGGTGCTGCACGCCACGGTGCCGGCACAGTTCCAGCACGTTGACGAAGCCGACCAGGTTGCTGTCGACGTAGGCGTAGGGGTTCTGCAGCGAATAGCGCACCCCCGCCTGCGCGGCCAGGTGCACCACGCGTTCGGGCCGGATCTCGTCGAACAGCGCGGTGAGGCCGTCGCGGTCGGCGAGGTCGAGCCGGCGGAGATCGACCTGCGGGCACAGCGCGGCGACGCGGTCGCGCTTGAGCTGCGGGTCGTAGTAGTCGTTGTAGTTGTCCAGCCCCACCACGGTCTCGCCGCGCGCGGCCAGCGCGCGGCAGGTATAGGCGCCGACGAAGCCCGCGGCACCGGTAACGAGAATGGTCATGGCAGGGATCCTGGGGAATGCGGGGGGACGGGGTTGCGGAGCGGGCGCAGCACTCAGAACAGGCCGAAGCGCTTCCTGGCCACGTTGACCCGGCCGGGTTCGACGATGTCGCCGACGCCCTTGGCGTCGAAGCGGTCCAGCAAGGCCTCGCTGCCCTTCTTCAGCTTGAGCGCCATCTCTTCCGGATACAGCGGCACGATGGTCATGAACACGATGGTCTTGTCCGCATCGATGACCAGCTCGCCGAACGCCTCCGGCGCGCTCACCGGCGGCAGCACGATCGCCCCGTCGAAACCGACGCCGGGGGCGTACGGCTCGGCCGGGTCGCCATTGGGAACGGTGTGGCCGAAGCCCAGCCAGGTGGCGTGCTTGTGCGGCAGCCGCGTCAGGGTCTTGAGCAGGCGGATCGGCCAGTAGTGGCGTTCGTCCTCGAAGTCCTGCTGCCGCAGCGGCCAGTCGGCCGGCAGGCTCAGCATCAGTTCCATGTGCCGCGGCGCCTCCACCCCCTCGGACAGCGTCATCGGCAGGTCGCTCATGCCCGAGGTCACCAGCCGCAGGTACGGCACGTCCGCGCAGGCCGGCACCACATGCACGTCGATGTGCACGGTGTCGGAGACGATCTCGTGCAGGACGCCCGCGATCGGCCCCAGATGCCGCTCGATATGCGCACTGATCTGCTCGATGCAGGAATCGCCGCCTGCCGGCGCGAAGTCCGTCTCCTGCGTGTGCAGCAGGATCGGGCTGCCGCCGGGGCTGATGTCGTCGTGCTGGTTGCTCATGCATTGCTCCCGGTTCGTGGCCAGCGGCCGCCGCGGGCATCGCGCCAGCCCGGGGCGATGGTCCGCGTGGCGTGGCGCAACTGGTTCCCTGGGGGCCCTCTGCGGCGGAAGGGCCTCAGCCCTGCCGTGCGCGCAGCCGCTCCAGCACGCCGTCGAGCGTGTCCAGGTCGGTGTAGTGGATCACCAGCTTGCCCTTGCCGCCGCGGCCGTGGGCGATGGCGACCTTGGTGCCCAGCGATTCGGACAGTTCGGTCTCCAGCGAGGCGATGTCGGCCTGCGGGGCGACGCGGCCGGGCTTGGCCTTGCGGTTGTTGGGCACCTTGCCGGCGGCGAACTGCTGCGCGCGGTGCTCGACCTCGCGCACCGACCAGCCCTGGTCGGCGGCGTCGGAAGCCAGCCGGCTGGCCAGTTCCGGCGACAGGGTCAGCAGCGCGCGCGCGTGGCCCATCTCCAGCCGGCCGGCCTCGAGCAGCGCGCGGATCGCCGGCGGCAGCTCCAGCAGGCGCAGCAGGTTGGACACCGAGGCGCGCGAGCGGCCCACCGCTTCGGCGGCCTCGGCGTGGGTCAGCGCGAATTCGTCGATCAGCCGCTGCAGCGCCTGCGCTTCCTCCAGCGGATTGAGGTCCTCGCGCTGGATGTTCTCGATCAGCGCCATGGCGATGACGGTGCGGTCGTCGAGTTCGCGCACCACCACCGGCACTTCGCTCAGCCCGGCCAGCTGCGAGGCGCGCCAGCGGCGTTCGCCGGCGACGATCTCGAACCTGCCCGGCTCCAGCTCGCGCGCCACGATCGGCTGGATCACGCCCTGTGCCTTGATCGACTCGGCCAGCTCCTGCAGCTTGCCCTCGTCCATCTCCTGGCGCGGCTGGTACTTGCCCGGCTGCAGCTGCCCGACCGGCAGCTGGCGCAGGCTCTCGCCGGGCTGCACCGCATCGTCGGAGGCCGGTGCGGCGGCCGCGGTGCCGCCCTTCGGGCCCAGCAGCGCTTCCAGGCCGCGGCCCAGGCCGCGCTTCTTCGCTCCGAGGGCGGGGGGCTTGGCGCTCATCAGACGGTCTCCACGGCCGTGGCGGCCTTGTTGCGTTCGTTGCGGCGGCGCACGATCTCGCCGGCCAGGCCGAGGTAGGCGACGCCGCCGCGCGAGGTGCGGTCGTAGCCGACGATGCTCTGGCCGTGGCTGGGCGCCTCGGCCAGGCGCACGTTGCGCGGCACGATGGTGCGGAACACCTTGTCGCCGAAATGGTTGGTCAGCTCCGCCGACACCGCGTTGGCCAGGTTGTTGCGCACGTCGAACATGGTGCGCAGCACGCCCTCGATCTCCAGGGTCGGATTGAGGTTGGCGCGCAGCGCCTCGATCGTCTCCAGCAGCGCGGTCAGCCCTTCCAGCGCGTAGTACTCGCACTGCATCGGCACGATGATCGAGTCGGCGGCGGTCAGCGCGTTCAAGGTCAGCAGCGACAGCGCCGGCGGGCAGTCGATCAGGATGAAGTCGTACTCGGCGCGCAGCGGCGCCAGCGCGGTCTTCAGCCGCTGCTCGCGCGCCGGCTGGTCCATCAGCTGGATCTCGGCGGCGGTCAGGTCGATGTTGCCGGGCAGCAGGTCGAAGCCTTCCGGCGCGGTCACCCGGATCTGCGCGGCGCTGCTCTCGCCCAGCAGCACGTCGCAGGTGGATGCGGCCAGCTCGCGCTTGTCGATGCCGCTGCCCATCGTCGCGTTGCCCTGCGAATCCAGGTCCACCAGCAGCACGCGCTGCGGCTGGCGCGCGAGCGCCGCCGCCAGGTTGACCGCCGTGGTGGTCTTGCCGACGCCGCCTTTCTGGTTGGCGATGGCGATGATGCGGGCCATGCGGGAGCCTCGTCGGCGATGGGTGGGACCGGGCATTATGCGGGCACACCCCCCCATGGCGGAAATCGGCGTCGGCGCCGGGCGGCTCAGCCGCGCTCGACCACCACCAGGTGGCGGTCCGCGCCCAGCCCCGGGACCTGCAGCGGGTGCACCGCCTGCACCACCCAGCCCGGCGGCAGCGCGGCGATCTCCTCGTCCGGGCGCACGCCCTTCATCGCCAGCAGCCGCCCGCCCGGCCGCAGCAGGTGGCCGCCGACGGCAATGATGCCGGCCAGCGTGTCCAGCGCGCGCGCGGTCAGCAGGTCGTAGGCGCCGGCTTCGTCCACCGCCTCGGCGCGCGATTCGGCCACGCGCGCGTTGTCCAGCTTCAGCTGGCGCACCGCCTCGCGCAGGAAGCGCGCCTTCTTGCCGTTGCTCTCGACCAGGGTCACCCGCAGCTGCGGCCGCGCGATCGCCAGCGGGATCCCCGGCAGCCCCGGGCCGGTGCCCAGGTCGGCCAGCTCGCCCGCCTCCACGAACGGCTGCATCGCCAGCGAATCGAGCAGGTGGCGGGTCACCATCTCGTGCGGGTCGCGGACCGCGGTGAGGTTGTAGGTGCGGTTCCAGCGCGCCAGCAGCGCCAGGTAGGCCAGCAGCGGCGGCGCCAGCGCGGCGGCGTCCAGGCCTTGCGCGCGCAGGCCCTGGTCGAGCGCGGCGCGGACGGAGTCGGGGAGGGAGGCGTCGTTCATCGCCCGATTATCGCAGGTGCCGCCAAGGTCACTGCCATGTAGCGGACATCGTCGCGGCCGACGATACGCGGCGGTTCATTGCAATCGCGGTGCAGCGGCATGTCGGACATCCAGAAACGCCCCTCGGCCGCCGCCGGCGCCCTGCCCGATCCTGGCCGGCGCCGGGTCCTGGCCGGGCTGGGCCTGCTGGCCGCCACGCCGCTGCTGAGTCCGTTCGCGCGGGCGCGCGGGTTCGACGATCCGTTCACCCTGGGCGTGGCCGCCGGCGATCCGCTGGCCGACGGCATGGTGCTGTGGACCCGGCTGGCCCCGCAGCCGCTGGCCGCCGACGGCCAGGGCGGCCTGCGCGCGGCGGTGCCGGTGCGCTGGAGCGTGGCCACCGACCCGGGCATGGCGCAGGTGGTGCAGCGCGGCGTGGCCACGGCGCATCCGCGCTGGGGCCATGCGGTGCACGTGGAGGTGAGCGGCCTGCAGCCGGGCCGGCCGTACTGGTACCGGTTCGAGGCCCTGGGCGCGCAGAGCCCGCTGGGCTGCGCGCGCACCGCCCCGGCACCGGGCAGCCTGGGCGAGGCGCGCTTCGGCTTCGTGTCCTGCTCGCACTGGGAACAGGGCTATTTCAGCGCCTACCGGCACCTGGCCGCCGAGCAGCCGGACCTGGTGTTCTTCCTCGGCGACTACATCTACGAATACAGCAGCAAGGGCGAAGCCGCCACGCAGATCGTGCGCGCGCACGGCAGCGGCGAATGCACCGACCTGGCCGGCTACCGCAACCGCTATGCGCTGTACCGCACCGACCCGGACCTGCAGGCGCTGCACGCCGCGGCCGCCTGCGTGGCGACCTGGGACGACCACGAGGTGCAGAACGACTACGCCAACCGCTGGTCGCAGGATCCGACGATCCCCACCGCGCAGTTCCTGCGCCGCCGCGCGGCCGCCTACCAGGCGATGTACGAGCACTTCCCGCTGCGCGCGCGCAACCGCCCGCACGGCGCGGACATGCGCCTGTACCGCGCGCTCGACTACGGCGCGCTGGCGCGCTTCTTCGTGCTCGACGGCCGCCAGTACCGCAACGAGCAGCCGTGCATCCTGCCCAACGGCTGGCGCGGCGGGCATGTCGCCGCGCCCGGCTGCCGCGACATCGACGACCCGTCGCGCAGCATGCTCGGCGCGGCGCAGGAACGCTGGCTGCACGACGGCTTCGCCCGCTCGGGCGCGCGCTGGAACGTGATCGCGCAGGACCTGCTGGTCGCGCCGATGCTGCAGCGCGACCCCAAGGACGGCCACCTCGGCCACTGGACCGACGGCTGGGACGGCTACCCGGCCACGCGCGAGCGCATGCTGCGCGCGATCGCCGACACCAAGGTGCGCAATCCGGTGTTCTGGGGCGGCGACATCCATTCCTACTGGGTCACCGACCTGAAGGCCGACGCCGCCGATCCGCAGTCGCCGACCCTGGCCACCGAATTCGTCGGCACCTCGGTGACCTCCAACGGCCCGCCGTACGAGGCGATCGCGCAGATGCTGCCGCGCAACCCGCACGTGCGCTATTTCGAGAGCCGCCAGCGCGGCTACGTGTCGGTGTCGCTGAGCCAGGCGCGGATGGAGACCCGGCTGCAGGCCATCTCCGAACGCCGCGAGCGCCTGGCCACGGTGTCCACGCTGAAGCGCTTCGTGGTCGAGGACGGCCGCGCGGGTGCGGTGGAGGCGTGAGCGGCGGCAGCGGCAATCGGCGCGACCTTGTGGGAGCGACTCCCACAGAACGCGCTCTGGCGAAGGGCCTGCCAGCGCTACGCCGGCTCCAGCGGATACCAGGCCAGCGCGGCGCGATAGCCCGGCAGCGGCATCCATTCGTGCACCTGCCAGCGCGCGGCCACGCCCAGCGCCGGGTCGCACCAGGCCAGGTGCAGAACACCGGCAGCGTCCTCGGCGAAGCGCAGCCGGTGCAGTCCGAACGACAAGCCGTGGCCATGCGCCTTCAGCAGCGCTTCCTTGGCGCACCACAGGCGGAAGAACAGCGCCTCGCGCGCCGGCGCGGCCAGCGCCTGCAACAGCGCGACCTCGTCCGGATGGAAGAAGCGCTGCGCCAGTTCCAGCAGCCGCGGCCGCGCGCGCTGGCGCTCGATGTCCACGCCCAGCCGCACATGCGCGCCGATCGCCACCAGCAGATAGTCGCCGCTGTGGCTCCATCCCGTTCCCACATGCGCCAGCGGCGCGTGCAGCCAGGGCCGGCCGCGTTCGTCGCGGCGCAACGGCAGCTGCGCCTCCGGCGTGGCCAGCTCGGCGGCGAGCAGGCGCCGCGCCTGCGCCTCGCCCGGCGTGCGCGGCGGATGCGGGCGCAGCCACAGCGTCACCGGGCCGACGCGCCAGTCCGGCGGATCCGCGCGCAGCGGCGCATCGGCAGGCGCACTCACGCCGCGCCCACAAACCACAATGGCCGCTGCGCCGGGCCGGCCTGGGAACACGGGCGCTTCACGGCAGCGCTCCTTAAATGGCGCACGCCACACCGCTCCCGGTGCGGGCAGAACCGAGGAGTCTTATCCATGGGCATCATCATCTGGTTGATCGTCGGCGGCATCGTGGGCTGGCTGGCCAGCATCATCATGCGCCGTGACGCACAGCAGGGCATCATCCTGAACATCGTCGTCGGTATCGTCGGCGCGTTGATCGCCGGCTGGCTGTTCGGCGGCGGCATCAACCAGGCGATCACCCTGTGGACGTTCCTGTACTCGTTGATCGGCGCGGTGATCCTGCTGGCCATCGTCAACCTGTTCACCCGCGGCCGCGCGCGCTAAACGCAGGCGCCCCCGCAGGTTGCGCAAACGCCCGGTCCGCCGGGCGTTTGCGTTTGCGGCGCCGCTCATGGCGTGGCGCGATCGGCCGGATGCCGCACGCCGTCGCTGACCGGGACCGCGATCGCCAGCGCATACGGGTCCACGCCGTCCAGGCAGCCGACGTTGTAGCCGTATTCGTTGGGATCGGAGCGGCGCCGGTGATGCGTGTAGATCCCGCACACCCCGCAGAAGTAATGCTGCGCGGTGTGGGTGTGGAACTGGTACAGGCGCAGCACGTCCTCGCCCTGGCGCAGGTGCAGCGCGGCCAGCGGCACCGAGGCGACGATCGCGCCGCGGCGGCGGCACAGCGAACAGTTGCAGCGGCGCGGATCGACGATGCCGTGCGGCAGTTCCAGGTCGATCTGCACCGCGCCGCAGTGGCAGCTGAGCCGGTGCAGCGGCGCGATCGCGGTGTCGCCGACCTTGTCGATCCAGCGGCGCGGATGACGTTCGTTCACGCGCCGCCCTCCTCTAGTTCGATCCAGGCCGGCGCGTGGTCGCTGGGGCGGTCCCAGGTCCGCGGTTCGCGGTCGATGCCGGCCGCGCGCGTTTGCGCCTTCAGCGCATCGGAGACCAGGGTCAGGTCGATGCGCAGGCCGAGGTCGCGGCGGAAGCCGGCCTGGCGGTAGTCCCACCAGCTGAAGATGCCGCCGTCGTCGTGGTGCAGGCGGAAGCCGTCGTGCAGGCCCAGCGCCTGCAGCCGGTGCAGCGCGCCGCGCTCGGCGGTGGAGGTGAGGATGTGGTTGTCGCTCCACACCAGCGGGTCGTGCACGTCGCGCGCGTCCGGGGCGATGTTGAAATCGCCCAGCACCACCATGCGCGGATGGCGCTGCAGCTCGGCGGCGAGCCAGTCGTGCACCGCCTCGAGCCAGCGCAGCTTGTAGGCGTACTTGTCGGTGCCCACGTCCTGCCCGTTGACCACGTACAGGTTGACGATGCGCAGGTCGCCGACGGTGGCGGCGATGACCCGCTTCTGCTCGTCGTCCAGGCCGGGCACGCCGATCTGCACGTCGCTGGCCGGCGCGCGCGACAGGATCGCCACGCCGTTGTAGGTCTTCTGCCCGGCGAACACGCTGCGGTAGCCGGCCGCGGCCAGCGCCGCATCCGGGAACTTGTGGTCCTCCAGCTTGGTTTCCTGGATGCCGACCACGTCCGGCGCGAACGCCGCCAGCCACTGTTGCAGGTGCGGCAGGCGCACGTTGAGCGAGTTGACGTTCCAGGAGGCGATCTTCAAGGGGAGAATCCATGTCGGGGCAGCCGGCCGGTATTCTGACCGCTGCCCGCCGCGACGGCCAATCCGGCACGGCCGCGGCGGCGTCCGCTCAGCGGCGCGCGCAGCACTGCGCGTACAGGTCCGGGGCCAGGGCCAGCGCCTGCTGCCGCTGCGCCGGGTCCAGCGCGTCGAGCAGTTCCTCGCCGCCGGCCAGCCGTTCCGGCGGTGGGAACGGCTGTCCCGGCGCCTGCCGCGCCGCCAGCCGCCAGGCCGCCGCATAGGCCGGATCGGCGATGGCCGGGATCGGCGACTCCAGCACCTGCGCCAGGTCCTCGATCGCGGGCCGGTCGCCGCGCAGCGCCAGCGTTTCCAGCTCGGCGACGACGGCCTCGGCCTCGCCCTCGTCGGCCGCCGACAGCGCGATCCGTTCGCCGGGACGCTGGCCGGCGCCGGCGCGGTCGAGCAGGCTGCGCAGGCGCTGCGCCAGCAGGCTGCGCTGCGCATCCGCGTCGCCCTGCGCGGCGGCGCTGCGCAGGATCGTGTCGATCTGCGCGTACTGCGCACGGCCGATGCCGGCGCAGGCGTCGCGGCGCTGGCGTTCGGCGTCGCGTTGCGCCGCGGCCGCCGCGCGGTCCATCTCGTCGATCCCGGGCGGCAACACGGCGCTGGGCGGCGGCGCCTGCGCGCGCTGCCGGCACGCGTCGTACTGCATGGCGATGGCGTACATGCGCTGCGCGTCCACGCCGGCGGTCCAGGCCGAAGGCGGCGGCGTGGCCGTTGCCGCGACGGCGGCAGGCGGCATCTCCGGCGGCCCTCGCGTCACCGCGGCTTGCGTGCGCGGCCGCGCGGCGCCGGCGACCGTGGCCGGCGCCGGCGCCGGCGGCCGCAGCAGCGCGATGGCCAGCGCCGCGCACGCCAACGCCGCGGCGGCCACGCGCAGGCGACCACGCAACGTCGCGGTCGGCGGACGCGCGCGTACGCTCGTGTGCATGCCCGGCTCAGTGCGCCGCGGCGGCATACGCCGCACGGTCGAAGCTCAGCGGATGGGCCTGGCGCAATTGCTGCAGCGCCTGCGCCGCCGCCTGTTCGCGCAGCTGCACCTCGATCTGCCCGCGCACCGCATCGAAGCGCGCCTCGGTCTTGGCGTCCAGCCGGATCAGGTGATAGCCGTCGGGGCCACGCACCGGCGCCGATACCTGGTTCACCGCCAGCCGCTGCACCGGGGCGACGAACGGGTCGGCCAGGTAGCGGCCGAACGTCGATGAAAGCCGGCCGCCGTCCATCGCGGTGCTGCCGTCGTCGGACTCGCGCGCCGCCAGCGCGGCGAAGTCGGTGCCGGCATCGAGTTGCCGCCTGAGCGCGTCGGCCCGCTGCAGCGCCTGCGCCTCGGACAGGTCGTGGCCGCGGCGCGCGTCGGATTGCGGATGCAAGGCCACGAAGATGTGGCTCAGCTGGTATTCGTCGTAGTCGCCGGGATGGGCCTCGAACTGTTGCCGCAGCTGCGCCGCGTCGATGCGTGCGCTGCTGGCCAGCGCGGCCATCGCCGATTCGGCCAGGATCGCGTCGACGGCCTGGCGCAGGCGCGCGGCCACCACCGGGTCGCGTTCGAGATGGTGCTGCCTGGCCTGCTCGAGCAGGATCACGCGATCGGCGAACCGGCGCACGGCCTGCGGATCGTCGATGCCGGCAGCGGTCGGCGCGCCGTTGCCGGCCAGCGCACGGTATTCGCTGGCGGTGAAGCGCGAGGCGCCGACACGCAGCACCACCGGATCGGCGCCGGGGGGATCGGCAGCGGCGGCAGCGGCAGCGGACGCGGCAGCGAGATGGCAGGCCGCAAGCAGGCAGGCGACGGCGGCACCGCGCTTGGCGAGGGAAAGGGACATGGTCGGTTCCTGGAATGGCGTAGCGGACGGCGCGAGCGCGCCGTCGTCGGAAACGGCCGGCCCGTCCGGGCCGGCCGGTCGAACACAACGGCTCAGTCGTGCTTGCCGCGCGCGCGCAGGTAGGCCATCGCGGTCTTCGGATCGTCGGTGGTGATCAGGTCGAAGGCTTGCTGGTTGACGATGTAGTTGAGGTCGCCACGGTTGTCCGCGGTGTCGCGGCCGCCGGAGTAGGAGAAATACAGGTCCGACAGGCGATAGCAGCAGGCGCCGGTGTTGTTGTAGAACTGCCCGCCGCCGGGACCGTCGGGGATCGCCTGGAACACGCCGACCCGGACCCCGGACTCGCGCACGGCGTCTGCATCCTTCTGCAGCAGGCCGCCGAGCTGCTTGACGTTGACCTCCATCGACTTGCGCTCGGTGATCCAGGCCAGGATCGAATTGGCGACGTCGATCTTGGTCAGCATGTTGGTGGTGAACACCGGGATGCCGATCATGCCGTTGCCGTCGGCGCGGTACGCCGCGCGGGTCGGATACAGCGTCGCGTTGACCTTGGCGGCGACGTAGTTGCCTTCGGCGACCGAGAATGCGGCGTCGGCGGCGCGGTTCACCGCGCGCACCGAGGCGGCGTCCTTGATGTCGAACACCATCGGCGTCTTCAGGTTGTGCTGCTTGTAGTAGGCGAACAGCTCGTCCACGCGCGGCACGTGGTAGCCGGTGGTGGTGCGGCGGTCGGGCGTGAGCAGGAACAGCTTGCTCACCGTGGACCACGGCACCGTGCTCACCGCCGGGTTGGTGCCGGTGTTGTTGGCCGGGTTGTACTCGGTGCCGCCGCGGAACGCGGTCCACACGTTGGTGGTGCGGCCCAGGTTGTAGTCGTGCAGGACCACGGGCACGCCGTCGCTGGTCATCTTGATGTCCAGTTCGACGCCGTCCATGCATTGGTCGTTGGCGGTCTGCAGCGCGCCGCGCGAATTCTCCGGCATGTCGCCGATGCCCGAATACTTGCCCCACAGGCCGCGGTGCGCAAGCACGACGCTGTTGCCGCCGCCGTCCTTGAACATGATGTGGCTCATCTTGGTTTCGACGCTGTCGCTGCAGGACGCCAGCGCCAGTTGCGGCGCGGCGGCCAGGGTGGCCAGCGCCGCCAGCACGCGGCAGGCGCGCGCCAGCGGATGTTGCACGAGGTTGCTGTTCATTGGTCTCTGTCCCAGTTGGAAAGAAGTGGCGCCAAGGGTGGACGAGCGCCTGCAGGTCGACGCTGCGGCGGGCTCGCTTGCTGCGCGCTCCGAACGCGGCGGAGGGCCGCGCAGAGGCCGAAGCCGACCGTGATCGGCGGTGGCGTCGGGGGCAGAATCTAATTACTAACTATGAATTAATTATTTCCGGTGCGCGACCGCGGCACGGCAGCCCGCTGCGCTTGACGCTTGCCGCCGTCGTTGTCTACGGCGGGCGGCATCGCGCACGCGCCTGTGCCGCGGATGGCGCGCCTCGGTGTCCGGATCGGATTCGAAACGGCCGTGGACGTCGCAGGCGTGCCCGGCCTGCGCGATCAACGCAGCAGCAGATCGATCAGGCGCGCGATCTTCGCGTAGGGTGGCTTGAGCCAGTCGCTGGCGGCCCAGCGCGACTGCCACAGGATCGGCAGCGCCTTGCTGAAGGCGTCGAAGCCGGCGCGGCCGTGGTAGGCGCCCATGCCGCTGGGGCCGATGCCGCCGAACGGCAAGGCGTTGGCGGCGAAATGCAGCAGGCTGTCGTTGACGGTGACGCCGCCGGCGACGGTGGCGTGCAGGATCGCCTCCACCTGCGCGCGGTCGTGGCTGAAGGGATACAGCGCCAGCGGCCGGTCGCGGCCGTTGACCAGCGCGATCGCCTCGTCCAGCGTGCGGTAGCTGCGCAGCGGCAGGATCGGGCCGAAGATTTCCTCCTGCATCAGCAGCGCGTCGTCGCCGGGCTGCAGCACCACGGTCGGCACGATCAGCCGTTCGCGCTCGGCGCGCTCGGGTTCGACGCTGGCCAGTTCGACGACTTCCAGGCCGCGCGCGCGGGCGTCGTCCAGATAGCCGCGCAGGCGCCGGTAATGGCCTTCGTTGACGATGCGGGTGTAGTCGTCGGCCTGTGCGAAGTCGCCGTAGCGCGCCAGCACCTGCGCGCGCAGCGCCTGCACCAGCGCCGCGCTGCGGCCGGCATCGATCAGCACGTAGTCCGGGGCGATGCAGGTCTGCCCGGCGTTGAACCACTTGCCGGTGGCCAGGCGCGCGGCGGCCTGCGCGAGCGGGTAGTCGGCGCAGACGATGGCCGGCGACTTGCCGCCCAGCTCCAGGGTCAGCGGGGTCAGGTTCGGCGCCGCGGCCGCCATCACCTTGCGCCCGACCGCGGTGGAGCCGGTGAACACCAGGTGGTCCAGCGGCAGCGCGGCGAAGGCGCCGGCCACCTCGGCCGCGCCCAGCGCCACCGCCACCCGCTGCGGCGGGAACACCTCGGCCAGCAGCGACTGCAGGAACTGCGCGGTGCGCGGTGTGTGTTCGGACGGTTTCAGGTAGACATGGTTGCCGGCGGCGATGGCGGTGGCCAGCGGGATCAGCGCCAGGTTGACCGGGTAGTTCCATGGCGCGATCACCCCGACCACGCCGACCGGCACCGGCCGCACTTCCGCGCGCGCCGGCCACAGCCGCCAGCCGGCGCCGACCCGCTGCGGCCGCATCCAGCGCTTGAGATGGCGCAGCAGGTGATCGATCTCGCCGAGCACGGTCATGCCGTCGGCGAGCAGCGATTCGTGGCGCGAGCGATGGCCGAAATCGGCGGCGATGGCGTCGGCCATCTCCGGCAGGCGCCGCTTCAGCGCCGCACGCAGGCGCAGCAGATCGTCGCGGCGTTGCGCCTGCCCGGGCTTGGCCGCCTGCCAGGCCGTGCGCAGCCGCTGCAGGGTGGCCGGCAGGTCGGCGAGCGGCGTGTCGGCGGCGCTGGAGGTGGGGTCGGGAATGGACATGCGCGCACTATACGATGCGGCACCTGGCCCCGATGCGGGCGATGCAGGACAGGCGGTGGCGTGGCGTCGGCCGGCCATGGTCGCGGCCATGCCGGAGCGCGCTTGGCGGGTGACCGAGGGTTTGCCGCGTCGCGGCTGAAGCCGCTCCCACAACGGGCCGACCGGTGCGCCGCCGCCGTGCGGACGGGGCCTCGCCGCGACGGCGTCGGATGCCTGCCATCGACCATCCTGCAAGCGTTTCGATTCCTCCCTCAGCACGCATGGCCTGCGCCGACCGGTGTGTCGCGGCTGAAGCCGCTCCTACAGGGTGCGCGTCGGCGAAGGGGCGCGGCGGCGTGCAGGGTGCGCGTCAGCGAGGGCGCGCGGCGGCGCGACGGGCGGTCATGTCGCTTCGAGCAACAAGGCCTGCAGCTGCGCCAGCGTCGCCACCTCGTAGTGCGGCACGATACCCTCCGGCGCGGCCACGCCGTGCGCGTTGACCCAGCAGGTGTGCAGGCCGGCGGCCAGGCCGCCGGCGATGTCGGCATGCGGGTTGTCGCCGACCATCAGCACCTGCGCGCGCGGCGGATCGCCCAGTTGCGCCAGCGCGTGGTCGAAGATGCGCGGATGCGGCTTGGCGTATCCGATCTGCTCGGAGATGGCGACGACCTCGAAGCGGTCGTGCAGGCCGGTGCGCTGCAGCCGCGCCTGCTGCAGCGCGGTGAAGCCGTTGGTGACCAGGCCCAGCCGCGCGCGCCCGCGCAGCGCATCGAGCAGCGCCACCGCGCCGTCCAGCGGCGCGCACAGCTCGGCCATCGCCGCCAGGAACGCGGCGTTCAAGGTCTCCGGCGCGGTCTGCAGGCGCTGCGCCCAGCCGGCGAAGCGGCGCTGCTGCAGCTGCAGCGCGGTGATCGCGCCGTTCTGGTACTCCACCCACAACGGCCGGTTGAGCGCGGTGTAGTCGGCGTAGTCCTGCTCGGCGAAGGCCACGCCGTAGCCGGCGAACATGCGCTGCAGGCCGGCATAGGCATCGAAGCGGAACAGGGTGTCGTCGGCGTCGAACAGGATCCAGCGGTAGCGCATGCGGCGGCCTGCGGGCGGTGTCTACCGCGCATGGTAAACGCATGCCGGCGCCGGCGAATCCCGCGCATGGCGCAGCGCGCAAACGACGACGCCGGCGCGAAGGCCGGCGTCGCCGTGCCGGACGCATCCGGCGCAAGGGCGCGATCGCTTACTTGGTGATGTCCACGTTGCGGGTCTCGCGCAGGAACAGCGTGCCCAGCACCAGGGTCATCAGCGCGATGCCGATCGGGTACCACAGGCCGTAGTAGATATTGCCGGTGCCGGCCACCAGGGCGAAGGAGATCGCCGGCAGGAAGCCGCCGAACCAGCCGTTGCCGATGTGGTACGGCAGCGACATCGAGGTGTAGCGGATGCGGGTCGGGAACAGCTCGACCAGGAACGCGGCGATCGGGCCGTAGACCATGGTCACGTACAGCACCAGCACCCACAGCAGCAGGATCGTCATCGGGATGTTGATGCGGGCGGTATCGGCCTTCTCCGGATAGCCGGCCGCGGTCAGCGCGCCCTTGAGCTCCTTGCCGAAGGCATCGGCCTTGGGCTTGGCGTCGGCCTTGCTCAGCCCGGCGGCCTCGTAGGAGGCGACCTGGCTGCCGCCGATGCGCACCTGCGCCAGCGAACCCGGCGCGGCCGGCTGCACTTCGTACGGCACGCCGGCCTTGGTCAGCGCGGCGGTGGCCACGTCGCAGGAACTGGTGAACTTGCGCACGCCCACCGGATCGAACTGGAAGCTGCAGGTGGCCGGATCGGCGAGCACCTGTGCCGGCGACTTGGCGCGCGCCTCCTCCACCGCCGGGTTGGCGAAGTGGGTGATGCCCTTGAACAGCGGCATGTAGGTCACCGCCGCCAGCAGGCAGCCGAGCATGATGATCTTCTTGCGGCCGATCTTGTCCGACAGCCAGCCGAAGAACAGGAAGAACGGGGTGGCCAGCGCCAGCGCCGCGGCGATCAGCAGGTAGGACACGGTCGGGTCGACCTTGAGCGTGCTCTGCAGGAAGAACAGCGCGTAGAACTGGCCGCCGTACCAGACCACGGCCTGGCCGGCGGTGGCGCCGAGCAGCACGATCAGCATCAGCTTGAAGTTGCCGTCCTTGAGGCTATCGCGGAACGGCTGCTTGGAGCCCTTGCCCTCGGCCTTCATCTGCTGGAACAGCGGCGACTCGCTCAGCTGCAGGCGGATCCACACCGACACGCCGAGCAGGATGATCGACCCCAGGAACGGGATGCGCCAGCCCCAGGCCTCGAACGCCTCGGTGCCCAGGGTCAGGCGGCACACCAGGATCACCAGCAGCGACAGGAACAGGCCCAGCGTGGCGGTGGTCTGGATGAAGCTGGTGTACAGGCCGCGCTTGTTCGGCGGCGCGTGCTCGGCGACATAGGTCGCCGCGCCGCCGTATTCGCCGCCCATCGCCAGGCCCTGCGCCAGGCGCAGCACGATCAGGATCACCGGCGCGGCCACGCCGATGCTGGCGTAGTTGGGCAGCACGCCGACCAGGAAGGTGGAGATGCCCATGATCAGGATGGTGACCAGGAACGTGTACTTGCGGCCGATGCGGTCGCCCAGGCTGCCGAAGAACGCGGCGCCGAACGGGCGCACGAAGAAGCCGGCGGCGAAGGCCAGCAGCGCGAAGATCATGCCGGTGGTCTCGTTGACCCCGCTGAAGAACTGCTTGGCGATGATCGCGGCGAGCGAGCCGTACAGGTAGAAGTCGTACCACTCGAACACGGTGCCCAGGCTGGAGGCGAAGATCACCTTCTTGTGGCCCTTGGTCAGGGTCTGGCCCGACGGGTTGATGGCGGTGCTGGACATAGGAAGCTTCCCCTCCGAAGCGGGTGGTGTGGCGGTGGCGGTCAAGTGGGTCGGGTGGCGCGGTCCGTCGCGGGTGCGGGGCGAGTCCGCGGCGGCGCGGCGCGCCCTCCCAGGGCGCCGCGCCGGCCGTGGCCTCAGAAGCTGTACTTGGTGGTGAACTGCAGGCGGGTGATGTCGCCCTTGGCGCCGCTTTCGATCTCGCGCTTGCCATACATCAGCTCGGCGCCGACGTCGACCTTGGGCATCGGCGTGTAGAAGATGTTGCCGCGGATGCTCTGCACGTTCTTGGTCACGCCCAGCCCGGTCAGCGCGGTGTCGTTGTCGTAGTCGCTGCGCGCGTAGATCAGGTTGGTGCGCAGCTTGGGCGAGAACGCATGGCGCCAGCCGATGTAGCCGGCGACCACGCCGACCGTGTCCAGGTCGCGGTCGGCCGCGTCGTAGACCGCGTCCTGGGCGATGCCCAGGCCGATGTAGCGGCCGATGCCCTCGCCGCCGCTGAGCTGGTAGAACAGGCTGTCGCTGTCGCTGGCCACCCACTTGCCGCCCAGGGTCAGGCCGCCGGCGGCCTTGCTGGCGTCGGCGCCGGTGGCGCGGTTGTCCACCTTGAGCTGGCCGAGCAGGCCGGCGATGCCGAAGCTGCCCCAGTCGCCCTTCCAGCCGTAGCGCACGGTCAGGTCCGGCAACGCGCCGCGGTCGGAACTGGCGCTGGTGATCACGCCGGTCGCGCTGCGGTTGTACACGGTGGTTTCGGGGTTCTCCAGGGCGATGCTGAAGCCGCCGTTGGTGTAGCGCACCTGCGCCTGGCGCACGAAGATCACGCCGTCGGTGGGGCCGATGAAGTCGGCCGCTTCCGGCAGCGCCGCCGGGTCCATGAAGTTGGACCAGGTCTGGCCGGCCAGCCAGTGGTTCCAGTACATGTAGGCGTGGCGCAGGGTGGCGCCGTAGGTGTTGGTGGCGGTCTGGTTGCCCAGCGCGTTGCCGAAGAAGTCCAGTTCCACCAAGGCGCCGGCCTTGTTGCCGGCGTCGGTGACGCTGTCCACGCCGAAGTTGATGCGCGAGAACTTGGCGTGCGCGTTGTAGTCGGTGCCGGACTTGCCGCCGCCGACCGGGGTCTGCCCGGGCAGGTACAGCGCGCGGCCGGTGGCGTCGTCGGCGAGCTGGCCGTCGCCGGTGCGGGTGGCCAGGAAATCGGCCTTGATGAAGCCGCCGACCTTGAACGTGGTGCCGGGCGCGGCGCCGGGGGTGATCGTGGTCACCTGGATCGGCGCCTTGCCGGCCGGCAGCGCGGGCTGGGCGGCCTGGCTGGACTTGACCGCGGCCACCTCGGTCTGGGTCTGTGCGATCTGGCCCTGCTGCTGTTGCTGCGAGGACAGCAGCAGCTGCACCTGCCGCTCCAGCTCGGCCACGCGGGCCTCCAGCGCCTGCTCGCGCGCCGACGGGGTCTTGCCGCTCTGGGCGAAGGCCGCGCCGGGCGCGACCAGCGCCACGAACAGCGCGGCCGCCAACGGGCGCCGTGCCAAGGATGCGATGCGGTTGCTCATTACTCCCTCCCGAATAATGGATGTCCGCCGCGCGCAGGCACGGCTGGATGCAGGGTGCGCGCCGCGGCAGGCCGCGCCTATTGGCCATTAGTCGAACGGGCGCGGTCTTTACGACCATCGTCTAAAGCCCGGCGCGTGCGCGCTTAACAGTGGATGCGGCAAACTGCGCCATGACGCGCCGCCGCATGCGGCGCCCCGTTCATTGCAGAGGGCACCATGGCCGATATCTACCCCGTCGATCCGCAGTTCGCCGCCCGGGCAAGGGTCGACAAGACCCAGTACCAGACCCTGTACCGGCAATCGGTGGAACAGCCGGAGGCGTTCTGGGGCCAGGCCGCCGAGCGCCTGGACTGGTTCAAGAAGCCGACCCGGATCAAGGACGTGAACTTCGCCCTGGACGATTTCCATATCCGCTGGTTCGACGACGGCGAGCTCAACGCCAGCGTCAACTGCCTGGACCGGCAGCTGGCCACGCGCGGCGACAAGACCGCGCTGCTGTTCGAGCCGGACAGCCCGGACGCGCCGTCCTACAACGTCAGCTACCGCGAGCTGTACGAGCGCGTGTGCCGGCTCGGCAACGCGCTGCGCGCGCTCGGCGTGCGCAAGGGCGACCGCGTCACCATCTACCTGCCGATGATCCCCGACGCGGCGGTGGCGATGCTCGCCTGCGCGCGCATCGGCGCGATCCACTCGGTGGTGTTCGGCGGCTTCGCGCCCAATTCGATCGCCGACCGGGTGATCGACTGCGGCAGCAAGCTGATCATCACCGCCGACGAAGGCCTGCGCGGCGGCAAGAAGATCCCGCTCAAGGGCAACGTCGACGCGGCGCTGAAGCTGCCCGGCACCACCACCGTGGAGACCGTGCTGGTGGTGCGCCATACCGGCGGCGCGGTGGACATGCAGGCCCCGCGCGACCGCTGGTTCCACGACGTGGTCGACAGCCAGCCGGCCGAGTGCGAGCCCGAGCGCATGAACGCCGAGGACCCGCTGTTCATCCTCTACACCTCCGGCTCCACCGGCAAGCCCAAGGGCGTGCTGCACACCACCGCCGGCTACCTGCTGTACGCGGCCTACACCCACGAGGCGGTGTTCGACCTGCGCGAGGACGACATCTACTGGTGCACCGCCGACGTCGGCTGGGTCACCGGCCACAGCTACATCGTCTACGGGCCGCTGGCCAACGGCGCCACCGCGCTGATGTTCGAGGGCGTGCCCAACTACCCGAACGTGTCGCGCTTCTGGGAGGTCATCGACAAGCACCAGGTGACGATCTTCTACACCGCGCCGACCGCGATCCGCGCGCTGATGCGCGAGGGCGAGGCGCCGGTCAAGCGCACCTCGCGCGCGTCGCTGCGTCTGCTCGGCAGCGTCGGCGAACCGATCAATCCGGAGGCCTGGCGCTGGTACTTCGACGTGGTCGGCGACGGCCGCTGCCCGATCGTGGACACCTGGTGGCAGACCGAGACCGGCGGCATCCTGATCACCCCGCTGGCCGGCGCGATCGACCTCAAGCCCGGCTCGGCGACGCTGCCGTTCTTCGGCGTGCAGCCGGCCCTGGTCAACGCCGACGGCGAACTCCTGGAAGGCGCCACCGAAGGCAACCTGGTCCTGCGCGACTCCTGGCCGGGGCAGATGCGCACCGTCTACGGCGACCACCAGCGCTTCATCGACACCTATTTCCGCACCTACCCGGGCAGCTACTTCACCGGCGACGGCTGCCGCCGCGACGCCGACGGCTACTACTGGATCACCGGCCGCGTGGACGACGTCATCAACGTCTCCGGCCACCGCATCGGCACCGCCGAGGTGGAGAGCGCGCTGGTCTCGCATCCGAAGGTGGCCGAGGCCGCGGTGGTCGGCTTCCCGCACGACATCAAGGGCCAGGGCATCTACGCCTATGTGACCCTGGTGGCCGAGGAGACGCCCAGTGAGGAACTGCACAAGGAACTGGTGGCCTGGGTGCGCAAGGAGATCGGCCCGATCGCCGCGCCCGATCACCTGCAGTGGGCGCCGGGCCTGCCCAAGACGCGCTCGGGCAAGATCATGCGCCGCATCCTGCGCAAGATCGCCGAGAACGCCCCCGACCAGCTCGGCGACACCTCGACCCTGGCCGATCCGTCGGTGGTCGATTCGCTGGTCAACGAACGACTGGCGCGCTGATGCGCGCCCGCCGGGATTCGGGAGTCGGGAGTGGGGATTCGCCAAAGCGATCCCCTGCCCACGTCCAATCTCACTGACGCAGCCACACCCGCTGTTGCTGTTGCGAATCCCCACTCCCTAATCCCGAATCCCAGCCCCATGCCCACCCTGCTGATCGCCGACGACCACCCCCTGTTCCGCGAGGCGCTGCGCGGCGCGGTGCAGCGGGTGATGCCGGGGGTGCAGCTGTACGAGGCCGACAGCGTCGAGGCGCTGTATGCGCTGGCCGACCACCATGCCGACGCCGACCTGCTGCTGATGGACCTCAACATGCCCGGCGCGCAGGGCTTCAGCGCGCTGGTGCACATGCGCGCATTGCACCCGCAGCTGCCGGTGGTGGTGGTGTCCGCGCGCGAGGAACCGACGGTGATGCGCCGCGCGCTGGACCACGGCGCGTTCGGCTTCATTCCCAAGTCGGCCGATTCGGACACCATCGGCCTGGCCCTGGGCACGGTGCTGGACGGCGAGCGCTGGGCGCCGCCGGAAGCGCACAACGTGCCGCCCACCGACCGCGCCGAACGCGAGGTCGGGCAGCGCCTGCGCGAGCTGACCCCGCAACAGTTCCGGGTGCTGCAGATGCTCGGCGCCGGCCGCCTCAACAAGCAGATCGCCTACGACCTGGGCGTGTCCGAAGCCACCATCAAGGCGCACGTCACCGCGATCCTGCGCAAGCTCGGGGTCACCAACCGCACCCAGGCGGTGCTGATGGCCGGCAAGCTGGCCATCGACAGCGACGGCATCGTGCTGCCGCTGGAAGAGGATTGAGCGCGGGGCAGGTCCTGGCGAAGGCCGGGGCGGCGCGGTTGGGGCGAGCGCCGGTCGGCTGCCTGTTCGCACGCAGCTGCCGAGGGTCATCGGCGTGCGGTTACGGCGGGATTGCCATTGCCGGGAGCGTCGGTCGCGGCTGAAGCCGCTGCGGGGAGCGCGGTTTGGGTGGCCCTGTTGCAGGGTTTCCCCACCTCTGGTCGCTTGCGCGTGTTGCGCGCTCCGCCGGCGTCCTTCGCGCTCACCGGACCTTGGTGTTGTCTGGAAGTAGCGGTCGCGGCTGAAGCCGCTCCTACAGGAAGACGGCGCGGTTCGATGCCACCCACTGTAGGAGCGGCTTCAGCCGCGACCGATATCCGCAACGCGCACCATCGCCCGCACATCCAGCGATTGCGCCGCACCGCCTCCGGCACTTCACCGCAGCGCCGGAGACGCGCGCCCCATATAGCCGTTGCTAAGAAGAAAAGGCGCAGGTTCGCGTGCGTTCGAAGCGTATTCGCCGGCATTTGCCGCTGTTAGACTGCGCGTCCCTTGGGGAGTAGCCTGCTGTCCGGCGTGTCCGGACAGCGCCCGCATCAACACACTCGGCCGCTGCGCCGTGGTGCGGGCACCATCTCGGTTGGCGAGACCAGCGGCGAGCTTGCGTGGCGAAAGCCGGGCGCGCGCGCTCGTCGTTCGTCTCATGCCCCGGCGCGGTCCCCCACATGTCGTTTCTTTCGATTCTTTTGCTCGGCATCGCCATGTCCACCGACGCCTTCGCCGCGGCGGTCGGCAAGGGCGCGGCCATGCGCAGGCCGCTGTGGCGCGACGCGCTGCGCGCCGGCCTGATCTTCGGCTGCATCGAGGCGCTGACGCCCGTGCTGGGCTGGCTGCTGGGCCAGGCCGCGGCCAAGTACGTGACCGCGTTCGACCACTGGATCGCGTTCGGCCTGCTCGGCGCGCTCGGCGTGCACATGATCGTCGCCGGGCTCAAGCCCGATGCGCCCGAGGACATCACCGACGCGCCCAGGCGCCACGGCTTCTGGAACCTGGCCGCCACCGGCCTGGCCACCAGCATCGACGCGATGGCGGTCGGCGTCGGCCTGGCCTTCCTCGACGTCAACATCGTCGAGGTCGCCGTAGTCATCGGCCTGTGCACGCTGACCATGGTGACCCTGGGCATCATGCTCGGCCGCGTGCTCGGCACCCTGGCCGGCAAGCGCGCCGAGATCGTCGGCGGCGCGCTGCTGATCGCGATCGGCAGCACCATCCTGTACGAGCATCTGCATTGAGGCCGGGATTGGGGAGTCGGGATTGGGGATTGGGAACGGCGGATCGCGACGCCGACGTGGTGCTGGATTCGCCCGGCGTCAGCGCTGCGATGGGACTGGCTTGGCGGTGAATTCCAGGTAGGTGGAGAGGATGTACTTGTCGCCGCTGCGCGGCGGCAGCGCGGCGTGCATGTACATCCAGTACGGCGGGAACATCAGCAGGCGCCCGGTGCGCGGCGCGACCTCCAGGTCCAGGTCGACGAAGCGGGTCTGCCCGCCTTCGGCCACGTCGTTGAGGTACCACAGCAGCACCAGGTAGCGCCCGGTCTCTTCGTCGCAGGCATCGAAATGCGGCTGGAAGCGCTCGCCGGCGCTGGCGCGGTAGCGCTTGATGCGCAGGTCGGCCAGGCGCGGGCGCCACGGCACCGGCGCGGACAGGCCGAGGTCGGCGTTGTAGCGCGCCAGTGCGGCGCGCACCTGCTCGATGAAGAATCCCTGGAAGGCCGGATCGGCCGCCTGGGTCACGTTGAGTTCGGTCCAGGCGCTGTCGCCCAGGCCGGCGCGCGCGCCGGCGCCATTGTGGCTGTGCTGCGCCGACGCGCGCTCGAACTGCGCGACCAGCTGGCTACAGAAGCCGGCATCCAGCGCGGCGTCGTAGACGCGGACGTAGTGGCGAAGATCGGCGTGCTTCATGGATGCGGGTTCCGTCGTGGCGCGTTGCGCTGTCGGTTGCGGTTCACTGCGGCACCTGCGCGTTGAAGTCGCCGATGCCCTCGACCAGGCGCGTCACCGCCTCGCGTTCGACCGGCTGCAGGTGCGGGTTCCAGGTGTCCATCAGCAGGATCACCCGCGGTCGGTCGCTGCGGTTCCAGGCCTCGTGCTCGAAGGTGTCGTCGAACACCATCGCCCGGCCTTCCTGCCAGACGTGCAGCTGGCCGCCGGCGCGCAGCGCGCAGTCGCCATGCACCAGCAACGGCAGGTGCACGGTCAGGCGGGTATTGGTGACGCCACGGTGCGGCAGGATGTGGGTGCCGGGCGCCAGCACCGAGAAGCAGATCTCCGGCGCGTGCGCGCGGATGCGCACCAGCGGCGTGCGCTCCAGCGCGGCCGCGGTGTGCGCGCACTGCTGCGCATGCGCGGCGTCGCGCTGGCCATGGCGGTAGAAGAAGTACGCATCCCACGCCGGGCTGCCGCGGTCGCCGGCGAGCAATCCCGGTGGCAGCTGGCCCGCGGGCGCACCGAGAAACGGCGCATAGGCACCGGCGTGCTCGCGCGTGGCCAGCATCTCGGCGCGGATCGCCGCGGTGGCCTGCTCCAGCTCCTGCAACCAGGGGAACAGCTGCAGCGGCGGATACGCGGCGGCCGGCACGTCGGGCACGTGGAAGAAGGTCGGCCGCTGCGACGGATCGGCATACTGCGCCGGCAACAGGCCCAGGTAGGCCAGCAGGCCGCGTTCGACCCGGTCCAGCGCGGCGGCGCCGTAGTCGCGGCGCAACGGCTGCAGCAGGCCGAGGAACAGGTCGCGGCGGCCGGCATCGACCGCGGCCATCGCGCTGCGCACCCGTTCGCGCAAGGCCGGCGCGGTGCTGTCCGCGCTCAGCCAACGGCCCTGGCGCTGGGCATGCACGATGGCGGCGTAGTAGCTGCCCGCCGCCGCGTACGCGGCGCCGCGCGCCGCGCGCAATTCGCCCAAGCGCAGGTGGGCGATGTAGTGGTCCGGCTGGCCGCGCAGCAGGTCCTGCAACACGCCTTCGGCGCCCGCGTCGTCGCCTTGCGCCGACAACGCCGCCGCCCAGCCCATCCGCGCCGGCGCCTGCAGCGCCCCCTCCTGCTGCGCCAGGCCGCGATACAGGTCGGTGGCGCGCGTCCACGCTCCCGCCTCCTGCGCCAATGCCGCCAGCAGCAGGCCCAACGCCGGCGGTGCGTCGCCCTGTGCCTGCCAGGCCAAAGCGGCCGCCTGCACTTGCGCAAAGCCTCCCTGTTCGAAGCCACGCCACAGTGCCTGCAGCCGCGCCGCTGGATCGTCTTGCCTCGTTGTCACAGCCACCCCCTCAAAGAAAAACGGCGCGCCCAGCTGGGCGCGCCGCGTGTCGCGATCCGGCGTCCTTGCGAGCGCAAGGGACGCCGGCGGGCACCGCTCAGAACCGATAGGTGGCGCGCATCCAGTAGTAGCGGCCGACCGTGTCGTAGGTGCTCACGTCGGTGTTCGCGTTCAGCACGTTGTTCTGGTACAGCACCGGCGGCTGCTTGTTGAACAGGTTGTCCACGCCCAGGTCGAAGCGGATGTTGGCGTCGGTCATGTCGTAGCCCAGCTGCAGCGCGTGGTACATGTAGCTGCCGTAGTTCAGCACCACGCCCTTGATTGCCGCATCGGCGGACATGTTCTCCGACAGGTCGGTGCTGCCGACCTGGATCTTGCCGATCCAGCGCGTGGTCCAGGTCGCGTCCCAGTTGCCCAGCTTCCAGCCGATCTGGCCGCGCGCGCGCCAGCGTGCGTAGTTGCCGTAGGACGAGTTGTACTTGCCGGCCATGTGCACCACCGAGTCGCCGGTGTCGATGTCGTAGCGCTGCAGGTAGGTGCTGTCCAGGGCCAGGGTGAACTTGCCGAACGCGGTCTGCGGCAGGGCGTAGTTGGCGCCGAAATCGATGCCCTGGGTGTCCAGCTTGCCGATGTTGACCACCGGGGTCTCGATGTAGTCGATGTTGCCGGCGCTGGCGGTGCCCGCCGCATAGCGGTGGATGTAGCTGCAGTACGGGCTGTTGTTGTCGTTGTAGCAGCTGTTGACCACGGTCTGCGCGGAGATCGACTGGATCAGGTCGTCGAGCTTGACCTTCCACCAGTCGACGTTGAGCGACAGGCCCGGCACGTAGTCCGGGCTGTAGACGATGCCGTAGTCGTAGGAAGTGCCCTTCTCCGGCTTCAGGTCGTAGCCGGCATAGCTCGAACCCGACACGATCGCGTTGGTCTGCGACAGGCCCGAGCCGGTCCAGCCGGTCTCCACGCCTGCGCAGGCGTTTTCGTGGCCGCTGCCGCTGTAGCCGATGCACGGGTCGGTGAAGGTCGGCGAGTTCGCGGTCGGCCCCTGGTACAGGTCGTAGATGGTCGGCGCGCGGAACACCTGCGCCACGGTGCCGCGCACCATCAGGTCGTGGATCGGGCGCCACTCCAGCTGGAACGAGGCGCTGTTGTTGGTCGAGCTGACGCTGCTGTAGTCGGAGAAACGATCGCTCAGGGTCACGTTGAGCGCGCCGATCGGCGAGGACTGCGCCAGCACCGGGATGAACAGCTGCGCGTAGGCTTCCTTGACGCTGAAGGAACCGCTCAGCGGCGAGGAGCAGGCCTCGGAGGAGATGTCGCAGGTGTTGTCGCTGTTGATCACCGCATTGCTGGACACGGTGTAGTCCAGGCTCTCCTTGCGGTACAGCGCACCGACCGCCAGCTGCGCGCTGCCGGCCGGCAGCTCCCACACGCTGCCGTTGGCGCTGGCTTCCCACTGGCGGGTGATGGTGGTGGTCTGGTAGCGCGGGATCGACTCGTGGCTGTTCATCCAGGCCACGGTATCGGCGTCGGTCTGGTCGAAGATGTTCAGTTCGCCGGAGGTGATCGCATCCTGCAACGCCGCGTAGTCGACGTAGCCGTGGCTCCAGTTGCGCTGCTTGTAGTGGCCGTAGTTGAAGTTGGCGTCCCACACCCAGCTGGTGTCGCCGATGCTGCCCTTCAGGCCGAGCACGTCCTGGTCGGTGGTGGTGTCGTAGAAGCCTTCGCGCTGGCCCAGCGAGGTGAAGCGCGAGCGGTACTCGTAGCCGTCGGGGCCGAACTCGACGCCGAACGGGTTGTAGGGATTGTCGGCGGCGATGGTGATGCCGTCGCTCTGCGCATCGAACGGCAGCGGCGCGATCGCGTAGTGCGACATGGTGTGGTTGTGGTAGGCGTTGACGTAGGCCTGCACGTTGTCGGTCACGTTGAAGCTGCCGAGCACGAAGCTGTTGACGCGCTGCTGCGGGGTCATCAGCAGGTTCTGCGCCTGGTAGTTGTAGGCGTCGGAGGAGGAGGAGTAGCACTTGTAGCCGCCGCTGCCGTCGCTGGTCATCGCGCCGCCGGTGCTGCAGCCGTTGGCGGCCAGCGTGCTCGCCGGCAGTTTGTAGTAGCCGTTCGGGGTACGGCTGGAACCGCCCTTGTAGACGCTGCCGCTGGACAGGTACATCGCGTACTTGGAGAACTCGCGGTTGGCCGAGGAGATCTCCTTCTGCTTGTTGTAGTCGATGCCGACCACCACGTTGCCGCGGTCCCAGGTCTTGCCGAAGGTGAAGGTGCCGCCCTGGCGGGCGCCGTCGCCGCGGCTGGCCTGGCCGTAGTTGGCGACGAATTCGCCGCCTTCGAAGTTCTTGCGCAGGATGAAGTTGACCACGCCGCCGATGGCGTCGGAGCCGTACATCGCCGAGGCGCCGACCTTCAGCACTTCGACGTGGTCGATCATGCTGGCCGGGATCGAGTTGATGTCGTTGTTGAGGATGCGGTGGCCGTCGATCAGGATCAGCGTGCGCTGGTCGCCGAGGCCGCGCAGCGACACCGTCGAGGCGCCGTCGCCGCCGCCGTTGTTGACCTGCGGGTTGGTCGCATCGCCGGCGATGCCGGGCAGCGACTGCATCAGGTCGCCCAGGGTCTGCTTGCCGCTCTGCTGGATCTGCTGGCGATCGACCACGGTGACCGGGCTGGCCGTCTCCACGTCCACGCGCTTCACCAGCGAGCCGGTCACGGTGACGCGGTCCAGGTCGACCGCACCGTTGCCCGCGGACGCCGCGGCGGTATCGGCGCTCTGCGCGTAGAGCGAAGCGGGAAGCGTGGCCAATCCCAGGCAAATGGCCTGGGCGAGTCTGTTCTTTGGTGCGGACATTGGGGAAAACCTCATGTGATGGGCAACAGAACGCCAGCGGTACGCACGGGCGCGCACCGATACGAATCGCGCAAGGCGCGACGTCTTTTTGTTGGAGACCTCGGGCAAGCGGTCGCTGGGACCGTCAAGCACTTGTTAGTTTTTTATAAGAAAAGTGTTGTTTCGATGTGCCGGATTGCGCCAGCGGCCGTCATAAACGCTACATCGTTCGAAGACATGCGCATCCGCGCGACTGGATGGGCAGGCGCCACGGGCATCTGCCGTGGGCGCAGCGCGCCGGCCTCAGTCGACGCGGTAGTCCCAGCGCTGCAGATAGGGCCGCAGCAGCGGCAGCACCGGTTCGAAGAAGCCGCGATACGGGCGCCAGCGGTCCAGGCCCTTGCGGTTGATGCCTTCCACCACCTGCGCATAGCTGGGCGTGCTGATGAAGCCCTTGGCGCGCGCATGGCGCTGGAACTCGAGCAACCGCGCCGGCTGTTCGAGTTGCAGGAAGCTGCCCAGCCGCGCGACCTGCGCCTGCGGATCGGCCACCAGGTCCTCGTAGCGCAGCTCCAGCGCGTGCGGCTGCAGCAGTTCGACGTGGTACAGCCAGAACGCCATCGCATCGGCGTAGCCCTGCGCCAGGCGTTGCGCGCTGGAACACAACAACGCGAACGCCGGCGAGCGGAACGCCTGCATGTAGCAGCTCAGCAGCACGTCGCAGGGATGGCGCAGCGCCAGGATCACGTGCGCCTCGGGAAACAGCCGCCGGATCAGCGGCAGGCGCAGCAGGTTCAGCGGATTCTTGTCGACCAGGCGCTGTCCCGGCTGCAGCTCCACCACGCCGCGGACCGATTGCCAGTAGTCGGCGCGCAAGGCGGCGCAGTCGGCGTCGTCCAGTTCGCCCAGGCCATCGGGCCAGGCCAGGCCGCGGCGTTCGATGCGCTCGGCCAGGCCCTGCAGGAACGGGCGCTCGTCCATCGCGCACAGCTGCGGATGCGCATCGAGCATCTGTTCCAGCAAGGTGGTACCCGAGCGCGGGAAACCGACCACGAACACCGGCGATGCGTCGTGCGACGGAGCGGCCACCGGCAACGCCGCGGCGTAGCGCGCCGGATCCCAGCGGTGACGCGCGACCGGCAGCGGCGCCGCATCCGCGGCGGCCAGCTCGGGCACCAATGACGCCACGCCCTCGACCTGCCCGGCATGCCCTTGCGCGCACGCCGCCAGCGCCTCGCCGTGGCGCCCCAGGCGGTCGCAGACGCGGGCCAGGGCGAAGAACAGGTTGCTCTGCTTGCGCTTGTCGGTGCCGGCACCGGCGCTCAGCAAGCCCGACAGCAATCGGTAGGCGTCGTCCCACTGCCCATCGCGCATCGCCAGGACCGCCAGCGCGTTGATCGCGTCGTGGCGCGCGTCGGGGTCCTCGATGCGTTCCGGCGCCGGCAGCTGCGCGGCCGCCTGGCGCGCCTGCTCGAGCCGGTTGGCGCGTTCGAGCACCAGCACCAGCCGCGACCAGGCGCGCTCCGGCTGCGGCATCGGGGCGGCGGCGCAGGCGCGCAGCAGTTCGCACGCCGCATCGGTCTGGCCTGCCTGCGACAGCAGCCAGGCCAGTTCCAGCGTGGTCTCCGGGTCCTGCGCCGGCCATTGCCGCCAGTTGGCGATCAGCGCCTCCACGCGCTGGAAGTCGCCGCATTCGTGGCAGGCCATGGCGGCGTGCACGCGCAGGTGCGGCGACTCCGGCACCAGGCCGTGCGCATCCAGCAGATGCTCGCGGGCGGCGCCGTAGTCGCCGTCGTCCATCGCCAGCAGGCCGAGATTGTGGTGCAGCATCGGATCGTCCGGCGTCAACGCGCGCGCCTGCGCATACGCCTGCCGCGCCTCGGCGAAACGGCGCGCCTCGCGCAAGGCGGTGCCCAGGTTGTTCCAGTGCGCCACGTCCTGCGGCTGCCGCGCGGCCAGTTCGCGGTACAGCGCGGCCGCCTGCGCCGGCTGGCCCTGCATCTGCAGGCTCATCGCCAGCAGGCTGCCGACCAGTGCGTCGCCGGGCGCGTGCTGCAGGTAGCGGCGCGCGCCCTGCTCCAGCGCCTGCGCCTGTCCGGCCTCCAGGGCCGCCAGCAAGGCGGGCAGCGGCGGGATCGCGGAGTCGTCCGGTAGGGTCATGCGCTGGCGGTCCACGACGGGCAGGCGGAAAGGGCTGCCACCATAGCCGGGCGGTTTCGCGGGTCGCCACGCACACCGTGCCGGCGCCCGGCAAAAGACGCACACACTTCGGGTACGCAGCGCCGTTCTAGTCGCTCTTGATCGGGTCGTGGTACGCGGTGAGGAAGGCGCGCAGCGAGGCCGGCTTGACCGGCTTGGTCAGCACCCGGTAGCCGCGTTCGCGCGCCTGCAGTTTCAGTTCGTCGCGGCCGTCGGCGGTGAGCAGCGCGCCGGCGACCGGGCCGACCATCGCCTCGCGCAAGGCGTCCAGCGTGTCCAGTCCGTCCAGGCGGTCGTGCAGGTGGTAGTCGACCAGCATCACGTTGGGCGCGCGCGCCGCCAGCGGCAGCGCTTCGTCCACGGTGCTGGCGCAGATCACCTCCACCTGCCAGCGGCCGAGCAGCGCGCGCATGCCGTCGAGGATTTCCTGGTCGTTGTCCACGCACAGCACGCGCAACCCGGCCAGCGAGTCGCTGGCGGCCACGCTGCGTTGCTGGCGTTGCTGTTTCTGCGGCACCGGCGCCACCCGCGGCACGGCGATCGAGAACATGCTGCCGTGGCCGACCGCGCTGCGCGCATCCAGGTCGTGGCCGAGCAGGCGCGAGATGCGCTGGCAGATCGACAGGCCCAGGCCCAGGCCCTGCTCGCCCCAGTCGAACGGCTGCTGGTAGCGCTGGAACTCCTCGAAGATCTGCTGCATGTGGTGCTTGGGGATGCCCGGGCCGGTGTCCCACACCTGCAGTTCCAGCGCCGCGCCGCGGCCGCGCATGCCCAGCACGATGCGGCCCTGGCGGGTATAGCGCAGCGCGTTGGCGATGAAGTTCTGCAGCACCCGGCGCAGCAGGCGGCGGTCGCTGCGCACCCAGATCGGCCGCGCGTACACGTGCATGCGCAGGCCGCGGCCGGCGGCGACCGGGGTGTACTGCGCGGCCAGCTCGCGCAGCAGCACGCTGGCATCGAAATCCTCGATCGCCGGGCGCATGCCGCCGGCATCCAGCCGCGACACGTCGAGCAGGCCGTCGAGCAGCTCCTCGGCCGCGCGCAGCGAGGCGTCCACGCGCTCGGCCAGGTGCCGCTGTTCCTCGTTCTGGTGCGCTTCGCGCAGCGCCGAGGCGAACAGCCGCGCCGCGTTGAGCGGCTGCAGCACGTCGTGGCTGATCGCGGCCAGGAAGCGGGTCTTGGACTGCTGCGCCAGCTCGGCCTCGCGCGAGCGCTCGGCCACGCGCTGCTCCAGGGTCTCGTTGGCCTCCAGCAGCGCCTGCTCGGCGCGCTTGTAGTCGGTGATGTCGTTGTAGCTGGTCACGTAGCCGCCGCCGGGCAGCGGCTGGCCGCGCATCTCGATCACCTTGCCGTCGCTGCGGGTGCGCTCGAACACGTGCGAGGTGCCGGCGCGCAGGTGCCCGATGCGGCGGTTGATCTGGTCCTCGATCCGGCCCTCGCCCAGTTCGCCGCGCTCGGCGTTGTAGCGGATCAGGTCGGCGACCGGGCGGCCGACGTAGAGCATGCCGTCGGGATAGCCGAACATCTGCTGGTAGCGCCGGTTCCACGCGGTCAGGCGCATCGCCGGATCGACCACGCTGACGCCGGCGCTGATGTTCTCCAGCGTGGTGGACAGGATCTCGCGGTTGAAGCGCAGCTCCTGCCCGGCCTCGTCGAGCACCGCCACCACTTCGCCCAGGTCCATGCCCGAGCCGCGCAGCAGGCTGGTCAGCACCAGGCGCGCCGAGGCCGCGCCGATCGAGGCGGCGAGCAGGCGTTCGGTGAACTGCACCCAGGCGCGGTCGGCCACCGCGTTGGGCTGCGGCTCGCGGCCGAGCAACTGCGCCTGTTCGGCGAAGGCGCGGCGCGCGTGGCGTTCGCCGACCATGCGTTCGGCCAGCGCCTGCAGGTCGATCACCTGCACATGCCCGAGCCAGTCGCCGGCCACCGCCGGCCGCTGCGAATACGGCTCCAGGAACGGCGCCGCGCGCAAGCGCTCGTCCAGGCCCGGGCGCCAGCGCGCCGACACCAGCATCATGGTGCCGACGTTGAGCAGCAGCGACCAGAACGTGCCATGCGCCAGCGGATCCCAGCCGCTCATGCCAAACAGCTGCTGCGGGCGCAGCCAGGAGATGCCGAACGGCCCGTCGCGCAGCCATTCCGGCGCCAGCCAGCCGGCCTGGGTCAGCGCCGGCAGCAGCAAGGTGTAGATCCAGGTGGCGAAGCCCAGCACCATGCCGGTCTCCACGCCCCTGCGGCTGGCGCCGCGCCAGTACAGCCCGCCGATCACGCCCGGCGCGAACTGCGCCACCGCGGCGAAGGCCATCAGCCCGTACGAGGCCAGGCTGCTGTCGTTGCTGCTGCTGCGGTAGTAGCCGTAGGCGATCAGCGCCAGCAGCAGGATCGCCAGACGCCGGATCCACAGCACCCGCGAAGCGACGTCGGCGCCGGCCGCCTGGTGCCCGCGGCGGCGCAGCAGCACCGGCATCACCAGGTCGTTGCTGATCATCGTCGCCAGCGCGATGCTGGAGACGATGACCATGCCGGTGGCGGCGGAAAAGCCGCCCACGTAGGCGACCAGCGCCAGCGCGGTGCGGCCCTCGGCCAGCGGCAGCGCCAGCACGATGCTGTCGCGGGCCACCTCGCCGGAATGGCCGAACAGGGCGACGCCGGCCGCGGCGATCGGCACCACCATCGCCGAGATCACCACCAGGTACAGGCCGAACAGCCAGCGCGCCTTGCGGATGTCGCCGATGTCGCTGCACTCCACCACCGCCACGTGGAACTGCCGCGGCAGGCACACGATGGCCAGGAAGCTGAGCAGGGTCTGCGAGATGAAGCCGACCGGCGGCGTGTTCTGGAACAAGGTATGCGCCGACTGCAGCACGCGGCCGTCGCGGCCGCTCAGCCACACGTAGGCGAACACGCCCACCGCGACCATCGCCAGCAGCTTGACCACCGATTCCAGCGCGATCGCCAGCATCATGCCGTGGTGGTGCTCGGTGGCATCGACCTGGCGGGTGCCGAACAAGGTCGCGAACAGCGCCATCAGCAGCGCCACGTACAGCGCAGGATCGGCGTAGAACGGCGCCCCGGCGCTGGACTGGCCGCTGAGCACCTGCAGGCTCATCGCCACCGCCTTGTACTGCAGCGCCAGGTAGGGCACCACGCCGATCAGCGCGATCACCGCCACCAGCGCCGCCAGGCGCCGCGAGCGGCCGTAGCGCGAGGAGATGAAGTCGGCGATGGACACCGTGTTCTCGCTGCGCGCGATCAGCGCCAGCCGCTCGATGATGCGCCAGCCGAACAGCAGCAGCAGCAGCGGGCCCAGGTAGATCGGCAGGTAGCCGGCGCCGTTGCGCACCGCGCTGCCGACCGCGCCGTAGAAGGTCCACGACGAGCAGTACACCGCCAGCGCCAGGCTGTACACCGCCGGGCGCAGCCACGGCCGTTCCGGGTACAGCGGCCGCCGGTCGCCCCACCACGCCACCGCGAACAGCAGCGCCGCGTAGCCGACCGACACCAGCAGCAGGATCCAGCTAGAAACCAAGGGCGAGGTCTCCGAGACGATCGCCGCAGTCTAGGGCCTGTGCGCCGCGGCCGTTCACGGGACGGCCGCGGCGCCGGCGTGCAGCGGCAGCCGCAGGCGGAACACGCTGCCCTGCCCCGGCGCGCTCTCGACCAGCAGCGCGCCGCCGGCCGCGGCGATCAGGTTGGCGCTGACCGCCAGCCCCAGGCCGGTGCCCTGGCCGCTGGGCTTGGTGGTGAAGAACGGCTCCAGGCAGCGCACGCGCACCTCCTCGCTCATGCCGTGGCCGCTGTCGCGCACCGCGATCTCCAGCGTGGCGTCGGGGCGCGGCGCCAGGGTCAGCTCGAAGCGGCCGCCTTCGGGCATCGCCTGCTGCGCGTTGGCGGCGAGATTGAGCAGGATCAGCTCCAGCTGCGCGCGGTCGAAGCGCACCGGGCACGGCGCCTCGTGCAGCTGCAGGCGCACCTGCACGCCCATGCCGAACAGCTGGTCGAACATCGGGCGCATGCCGGCGATCGTCTCGGCCGGCTCGAACACTTCCAGCCGGGTGGCTTCCTGGCGGCTGAAATCCAGCAGCTTGCGGGTCACCGCCGCCGCGCGCCGCGCCGCCGCGTCGGCGCCCTGCAGGGCGGCCTTGAGCTGCTGCGGATCGTCGCTGCGCCGCGCGCGCGCCGCGTAGCCCATGATCAGGCTGAGCAGGTGATTGAAATCGTGCGCCACGCCGCTGGCCAGGCGGCCGACGCTCTCCATCTTCTGCGCGTGCACCAGCTGGTCGCGCGAGCGCTCCTTTTCCTGCATCTCCAGCTGCAGCCGGTCGCGCGAGCGGGCCAGGTCGTTGCCGCGCTGGCGCGCCAGGTCCAGGCTCTCGCGCAAGGCCGCCACCGACTGGTCCAGCACCAGCGCGGCGACGACGAAGCCGGCGATGCCGACGGTGGCGCTCTCCAGGATCCGCGGCCACAGCGCCGGCAGGAAGAACGCGCGCGCCGCATCGCGCCAGGCGCCGATCGCCACCACCAGCGCCAGCCACGCCACCGCCCCCCACAGCGCGCGCCGGCTCAGCAGCAGGCCGCCGATCAACACCGGCAGCAGCTGGCTCAACTGGCCGCGCAGCTGTGCCTCCAGGCCCCAGCGCAGGTAGGACACGGTCAGCAGCGCCAGGCTCACCAGCACGAACAGCCGCGCCGCCCACAGGAACGCGCCGCGCCGCAGCAGCGCGAAGCAGGCCCACATCGCCAGCGTGTTGGTCCCCGCCAGCCAGAGCGCCACCGGATCCATGCTCGCGCCCAGCCGCCCCCATGCCAGCAGGATCATCGCCGGCTGGTACAGGCCCACGAACACCAGCACCAGTTGCAGCATCGCCGCATTGCGCCGGTCGACCCGGTCGGCCAGCGGGATGTCCCGCCACCAGCGGCACAGGCGCGACACGCCGCCGCCAGGCGCGGCAATGGAGGAAGGCGGGGAAGCGGGACCAGGCGTCATGCGGCGGACCGGCAGGAAACGCATCGACGATCGGGATGCGGACTGCGGCTATATTAGCCACCTCCGTCTCTCCGCTGGATGCGGGCGCGGCGCCGATGGGATGGCGCGGCGCATGGCGCAGCGGGCCGATCCGCCGTTCGACCCCTGGATACCCTCCATGACCTCGCACCGCATCTTCGTTGTCCTGGGCCGGACGCTGCTCCTGGCGCTCGTCGGCCTGTCGGCCGGCCCCGCGCTGGCGCAGACCATTCCCGGCAGCGACCCCTACGAGCCGCAGCTGCGCCGTTGCCGCCTGGGCCTGGTGCAGCAGCCGCAGGTATCGCTGGGGATCGCCAACGACCTGCTGGCCAAGCCGCTGCCGCTGCCGGCGCGGGTGATCGCCACCGGCTGCCTGGCCGCCGCGCAGCACATCCTGGGCGACAGCGCCAGTTCGGCGGCGACCGCCGAGCGCCTGCTGACGCTGCTGCAGGATCCGGCGCTGCCGCCGAAGGTGCGCGCCGGCGAGCGGCTGCAGACGGCGCAGCTGCTGCAGCAACTGGGGCAGGTGCCGCGCGCGGCGAAGCTGCTGGAGCAGGTGCAGGCCGATGCGGTGGCCAATGGCGACGTCGGCTTGCAGATCAGCGCGCTGATGGCCATCGCGCTGATGCGCGGCGCGCTGGACGATCACGAGGGCGCGCTGGGCTACTTCCGCCAGGCGATCGCCCTGGCCGAAGGGCTGCAGCGGCCGGACTCGCCCGGCGACATGTCGCTGTACTACAACTACGGATACGCGCTGCTGGTGCTCAAGCGCTACGAGGAGGCCGACCGCGCCTTCGATCGTGCCGCACGCACCGCGGCCACGCTCGGCGGCCAGGATGTGCTGCTGAACCGCATCGCCAGCCATCGCGGCGACATCCAGCGCGCCGGCGGCCACCCCGATCGCGCCGAAGCGCTGTTCCAGGAGGCGCTGCAATGGCAGCAGGCGCATGGCGATCCGCAGGGCGCGGTGGTCAGCCTGCAACGCCTGGCGCGGCTGCGCCTGGAACAGAAGCGCGACGCCGATGCGCTGGCCTACGCCGAGCAGGCGCAGGCCATGGCCACGCGCAGCAACTACATGCTGGAGATCCGCGACGGACTGGACCTGCTCGGCGAAATCCACACCGCATTGGGCGATACCGCCGCCGCCGCGCGCGATGCGCAGCAAGCGCACGCGATGGACCGCACCCAGGCGCGCGGCGCGACCATCGCCGCGCTGGCCAAGCTGCAGGCGGACGCGGCGCGCAAGCTGCCTCCCGCAACGATCGATGCGCGCGTGGCGCATGCCGACCAGACCGGCACGATCGCGATCGGCATCGCCCTGGCACTGACCCTGGGCGTGGTGCTGGTGGTCCTGCGCCGGCGCCGCCAGCGCGACGCGCTCGAGCTCGGCCAACGCGACCCGCTGACCGGGCTGATGAGCCGGCCGGAAACCGAGCGCCGCATGCAGGCGCTGTTGGCGACACCGGCGGACGCGGCGGCGGAACCCGAAGGCGACCACCGCTGCGCGCTCGTCCTGGTCGACGTGGACGGGTTCAAGGCCTTGAACGCGCGCTACGGCCATGCCGCCGGCGACCGCGCGCTGCAGGCGCTGGCCAGCTGCCTGCGCGAGGGCTGCGACGCCGACGACCTGGTCGCGCGCTGGGGCAGCGGAGAATTCTTGGTGGTGCGCGCGGACACCTCCGCGGCGGCCGCGTTCGCGCTGGCGGCGCACCTGCGCGGCGCCGCCGAACGCCTGCGCGTGGATGCCGGCCAGGGCGAACTGCTGCCGTTGACGGTGTCGGTCGGCGTGGCGCCGTTCCCGCTGTCGCAGCGCGCCGAGGCGCGCCTGCAGGACAGCGTGGCGCTGGCCGAGCGCGCGGTGCAGGCGGCCGGGCGCGCCGGCGGCAATGCCTGGGCCGGGCTGTGGGGGGTGCCGGGCGCTGCGACGGTCGCGCCGCAGCAGGTCCTGCAGGATCCGCTGCAGGCGCGCGCGCAGGGTTGGGTGCTGCTCGACGGCAGCGACCCGCTGCTGTGGTCGCGCGCATTCGCCGCGCCAGCCGACGCACGACCGGCGTGAACGTCCACTTCGACCGCTGCGCGCCGCAGGCCGGCTCCGCCGCGCAGCGCACGGCAGTCGCGCCGCCGGCGCAGCGCGCGCCGGCCAGGATTCGTGCAGTGAACGCCCGCGCCCGCCCACGCTGATGTCCTCCGTTCCAGCCGAGTCGCGGGCCAACTATCTGCAGCAGCAACGGCTGCGGCTGCAGGCCCAGCTGCAGCAGGCGCAGGCGCGCCAGGCCACCGCCGAGGCCGAGGTGGAGCGGCACCTGCCGGCGGTGGAACAGGCCGTGGCCGCGATCCGCCGCGACGTCGTCGCCCAGGCCGCGCAGGCCGCCGCCGCCGTGCTGCGCCGCGAACGCCGCCGCGCATGGTGGCCGGCGCTGCTGCTGCGCCCGCTGCTGCCGGATTGGCGCTGGCGGCTGGCGCTGCTCGCGTTCCTGCTGCTGGCGCTGCCGTGGATGAGCGCGCACTGGCTGGGCGACGGGCGCGGCTATCTGGACTGGTGGCGCCATCTCGGCATGCAGCGCGACACCTTGCTGTTGCTGCAGCGCGCGCTGCCGTCGCTGCTGATCTACGCGCTGCTGGCGATCGGCGGCGCGCAACTGCTGGCCCGGCATGTCAGCCAGGACGAACGCGCGCTGCTGGCCGGCTTCGCGCAGCGGCCGCTGGCGTTGATGCAGTTCGCCCGCGACGACCGCCACGACACCGCCTATCCGTACCGCGTCACCCGCGCGCCATGGCCGCTGCGCGAACTGCAGGGTCGCTGGCAGATCGACGCGGCGCACGGCGACCTGGCCGGCGCGCGCATGCTGGCGCTGCACGACGGCGCCGAACCGGAACCGCGCGTGCAGGCGCTGCTGCTGTTGCCCGACGATCGCCGTGCCGCCGCGCTGATCCCGATCGCCACCGAGTTCGACGGCGCGCAACAGGCGTGCGTGCGCGAGCTGGCGCTGGCGGTCGCGGCGACCGCGGCCGCGCAGGCGCAACCGATCGCCGAGCTGCACCGGCACGTGGACGCGTGGATGGACGCGCGCAGCCAGCAGCGCATGCTGCAGCAGCGGCTGCAGAGCCTGGACGCGATCCACCGCCACTGGGCCGACGTGGCGCTGCCCGACAGCACCCTGGACCAGATCCTGAAACTGGTGGACCTGTTCGTGTCCGGACGCACGCCGGCGCCGAAGGGCATGCTGCTGCACGGCCCGCCGGGCACCGGCAAGACCCTGATCGCGCGCAAGCTGGCGCGCCATGCCGGCTGCCATTTCGAGGCGCTGGGCGTGGCCGACCTGAAGGCCGCGCACGTCGGCCACACCGGTCCCAAGGTGCAGGCGATCTGGCAACGCTGCCGCGCCAAGGCGCCGGCGATCCTGTTCATCGACGAATGCGAGAGCGTGTTCGCGCGCCGCGGCGGCGTGGACAGCGACAGCTTCGGCGCCGAGCTGGTGCAGACCTTCCTCGCCGAATGGGACGGCTTCCACGAGGCCCGCGGCCAGGTGCTGGTGATCGGCGCCACCAATCGTCCCGAACTGCTCGACGACGCGGTGATGTCGCGCTTCACCGCCAGCATCGGCATCGGCCTGCCCGATGCCGATGCGCGCGCGCGCATCCTCGGCGGCGAACTGCAACGCGCCGGCTTCGCGCTGGCGCTGGACCCGCGCGTGGTCGCCGACAGCAGCGGCCTGTCCGGCCGCGACCTGCACACCCTGGTGGCACGGGTGGCGGCCGAGTGCCTGGACGGCGAGCTCGACGGCGATGCGCTGCTGGCGCAGTTGCGCCTGCTGCGCGGCAAGGGCTCGACCCGGGTGACGCCGCTGGACTGGAACGACATCGTGCTGCCGGCGGCGGTGATCGAGGAATTCGTCGGCCTGGGCAAGGAACTGCGCAACGCCGAGACCCTGGCCACGCTGGGCGTGCCGGTGCCGCGCGGGATCCTGATGTACGGCCCGCCCGGCACCGGCAAGACCCAGCTCGCGCGGATCCTGGCCAGCCAGTCGGGCCTGGCCTTCATCGCCCTGACCGGCGCCGACCTCAAGGCCGCCTACCTGGGCCAGTCCGGCCAGCGCGTGCAGGCCGCGTTCGAGCGTGCCCGCGCGCAGGCGCCGTGCATCGTGTTCGTCGACGAGATCGACATCGTCGCCCCGGCGCGCGGAATCGACGGCGACGATGCGCTGACCCGCGAGATCGTCGGCCAGCTGCTGCAGGAACTGGACGGCGTCGCCAGCCAGGCCGGGCAGGTGTTCCTGCTGGCCGCGAGCAACCACGCCGAGCGGATCGACCCGGCGCTGCTGTCGCGGCTGGACCGGCAGATCGAGATCGGCCTGCCCGACGCCGCCGCGCGCAACGCGATCGTCGCGCGCCTGCTGCACGGCAAGCCGCTGGCGTTCGACGCCGCCGACGCGGCCAGCTGGCTGGCCGAACGCAGCGCCGGCCGCTCCGGCCGCGACCTGCAGACCTGGATCAGCCGCGCCATGCGCCGCGCCGCCCGCCGCGCGCTGCTGGAAAGCGACGATGCGGCGAATACCCGGCTGCAATGGGACGACCTGGTCGAGACCGCGGATACGGCACGGGCGTAGCAGGCTGCCTGTCGCGGCTGAAGCCGCTCCTACAGCGGTAGGCGACTGGCACCCTGTAGGAGCGGCTTCAGCCGCGACAGAACGCCAGACCGTCCGATCCCTCACCCACCCGGCAACACCACCTCGACCAGATAACGGCGCCCCGGCTCGATGCCCTCGATCCGCGGCACCTCCAGCACCCGCCCATCCACGCTGACCTGCTGCGCAACGCACCCCGCAACGCGCTGCATGCGCACCTCGAACAGCGCCCCGCGAAAGCGGCGCTGCACCGTTGCCTGCCTCCACGGCGACGGCAGCTGCGGGCGCACGCCCAGCGCATCGCCCTCGCCCTTCAACCCGAACAGGCCCTCGATCACGCAGCGGTACAGCCACGCCGCGGTGCCGGTGTTGAACAGCTGGCTGGAACGGCCGGCGGTGCGCGGCAGCTCGCGCCAGGCGCCGCGGTAATAGTTCGGCACGAATACCGGCAGCTGGCCGCGCTGCAGGTAGTCGGCCAGGTCCGGTCCCGGGATCATCGCGCGCAGCACGCGCCAGGCGCGGTCGGCGTCGCCGATCGCGTACAGCGCGTGCAGGTAGAACGCCGCGGCATGGTTGTAGACCGAACCGTTCTCCGCCGAACCTGGATGTTTCTGGGTCAGCCGGCCCACGTCCTCGCGCATCGCGGTATACGGCGGCGCCAGCATGGTCGGCCCGTACGGCGTGTCCAGCTGCGCGTCGACCGCCTGCAGCAGGCGCTCGCGCCGCTCAGCGTCGGCGGTGCCGGCGAGCAGCGCCCAGCTCTGCGGATTCAGGTAGATGCGGCCTTCCGCGTCGTCCTTGATGCCGAAGCACACGCCGTCGTCGGTGATGCCGCGCGCGTACCAGTCGCCGTCCCACAGTTCGCGATTGACCGCGGCGTTGACCTCGGCCGCGCCGGCGCGGCACGCGGCCGCCTGCGCGCTGCGGCCCTGCCGTTCGCAGATCGTCGCCCACAGCTGCAAGGCGTACGCCGTGGCCACCGACAGCCAGCCGGACACGCCGCGGCCGCGGTAGCCGACCATGTTCATCGGGTCGCACCAGTCGCCCTGCGCGATGTAGCTCAACCCGCGCGCGTCGCGCGCGCCGAGCAGCCAGCGCATCGCCGCGTCCAGCCGCTCGGCGACGCTGGCACCATGCCCGTCGGCACCGACCACCACCTCGTCCAGCAGCGCCGCATCGCCGGTCTCGTCCAGGTAGGCCGACAGGAACACCGGCAGCCACACGCAATGGTCGGTATGCGGCACCTGGTTGATGTACTTCAGCTCCGCGCCGTCGATCAGCAGGATGCCGTCCGGCATCGCGCCGCCGGCTTCCTGCTGCGACAGCGCATGCAGCAGCGCCGCGCGCGCGGTCTGCGGGCGCAGGAAGCTCATGCCCATGTGGTCCTGCAGGAAATTGCGGGTCTGCGGATCGGTGGTCAGGCGGTTGACGTCGCCGTGGTAGAACACCTGCCGCGGCAGCCAGTGGTTGACCAGGTTGTCCAGGCACGGATCGGGCGTTGCGATGTGCAGGCAGCCGTCCGCCTCGGCCAGGTAATCGGCGTACGCGGCGGCGGCGGCGGTGAATCCGTCCGCGGACAGATAGCGCTGGCGCAGCGCGCCGATCTCCGCATCGTCGCGCGCCGGGCCGAACAGGAAGCGCAGCGTGTGCTCCTGCTGCGGCTGCAGCGCCAGGCAATACTGCAGGGCCGCGGTCGGCGTCTCGTAGCGCGCGTCGCTGCCGCCCAGCCGCGGCTGCAGCACCGCGCTCGGCGCATGCAGGCCGCCCTCGCCCTCGAATGCCGCTTGCCGCGCGTCCCAGGCATCGGGCGCCTGCTCGTGCAGCAGGAAGGTGCAGTCCTTGAAGTCGCGGTTGCGGAAGTAGTCCTCGACCCTCTGGTAGGGGGTGACGCTGCGGCAGACGATGCCGCCGAGGTCGGCGCGGTACTCGCCGCTCTGGTGCATCCACGACATGTAGCCGACCGGGAAATACGCATACAGCGCGATCCGCCGCGCGCGCCCGTCCAGGTTGCGCACCTGGCATTGCCACAGCTCCACCGTGTCCTCGACCGGCAACTGCAGGCGCAGCTCCACCTCGATCTCGGCGTAGCGCACGCACCAGGCGATGTCGCACTTGCCGACCGAGAAGCGGAACGCCTGCGGCGTCGCCCGCACCGGCTCGTACGGCACCGAGTACAGCGCGCCGCTGTCCTCGTCCTTGAGATAGAAGAAGCGCCCTGGATGGTGCGCGTAGTACGGCTGCTCCGGCTGCATGAAGGTCCTGGCCTCCAGGTTCGGCGCGTGCGCGTACTTGGCCGGCTCCGGCTGCATGAACTGCGCGGTGGCATAGCCGCGACAGGTGGCCTGGATCATCATCCGCCGGTTCCACAGGAACCCGCCGGCATTGGGCAGCGCGGTCGGGCTGTGCAGCGTGTAGCGCTCGCCGTCGGCGCTGGGCGCCAGCAACCCGCTCGTCCCGGGGTCGATGCTCATGCGTTCGCTTCCTCCGCGGCGCGCTTGCGCGCGGCCAGTTCCTGCTGGATGCGCAGCAGCGCGGCATCGTCGAGCGGATAGAACCGCATCGTCCATGCCGCCAGCAGCGCGACCGCGCCGGGGATCACCGTCAGCAGCAGCACGATGCCCAGCTGCGAGGCGTCGCTCTGCGCCTGGTTGGCCACATAGCCCATGCCCGCCAGCATCCATGCGATGCAGGCCGAGGCCAGCGCGCCGCCGAGCTTCTGCGAGAACGTCGCCGCCGAGAACGTCATCGCGGTGGCGCGGCGCCCGGTCTTCCATTCGGTGTAGTCGGCCGTGTCGGCGTACATCGAGAACGCCAGCGGCGATTTCGGCCCCAGCGCCAGGCCGATCAGCAGGTTGATGCCGAACAGCGCCCAGATCGCCTCGCGCGGGACGAAGAACATCGCGCAGCTGAGCACACCCACCAGCGCCATCAATCCCATCATCAGCCGGCGCTTGTCGAACAACCGGGTCAGCAGCGGCGTGGCCGCCGCGCCCACCGCCAGCGCCACCGAATAGCTGCCCAGGAACCAGCCGGTCAGGTCCGGGCGGCCGACGTAGTACTTGAAGTAGTACACACCGGCGCCGGCACGCATGACGATGGTGATCATGATGATCAGCGCCAGCGCGAACAACACCCGCCACGGCGGATTGCGCAGCAGGTCGGCGATGTCCTGCAGCACCGGCGCGCGCGGCTGCGGCTGCGGCTGCACGCGTTCGCGCGTGGTCGCGAACACGATCGCGAACAGCGCCGCCGCGACGATGCCGTAGACCAGCATCGTGCGCTGCCAGCCCTGCGCATCGTCGCCATTGCCGAACCAGCGCACCATGTCCAGCGTGGCGTAGTTGACCAGCGTGGTACCGGCGAAGGCGGCGATGAAGCGGAAGCTGATCAGCGTGGTGCGCTGCTGGCTGTCGGCGGTGATCACCCCGGACAGCGCCGAGTACGGAATGCTGATCACCGTGTACATCAGCATCATCAGCCCGAAGGTGACGTAGGCCCAGACCAGGCGCCCGGCAGGGCCCAGGTCCGGCGTGGTGTAGGCCAGCACGCCGCTGGCGGCCATCGGCAGCGCCGCGAACAGCAGGTAGGGCCGGAACTTGCCCCAGCGCGTGCGGGTGCGGTCGGCGAGCGCGCCCATCAGCGGATCGGTGACCGCATCGACTACCTTGGTCAGCAGGATCATCGTGCCCACCGCCGCCGCCGGCAGGCCCATGGTGTCGGTGTAGAAGATCAGCAGGAACGCGGAGATGTTGGCCCAGTAGAAGTTGAAGCCCATGTCACCGATGCCGTAGCCGACCTTCTCGGTCCAGCGCAGCGGTGCATCGGCGCGTTGCGGCGGTGTGGGCATCGGCAATCCTGTGCGGGTGGGCATGCGATCATGGAACCGCGCAAGGCGCGTTCCGCTGGTCGTCGCGTGCCGACGCTACACCACGCTGCACGCATCGCCAACGCCGGCGCGCGCATCATGCCAAACCCCCTGCAAGGTATAACCGCCCGTGATGGACGCGACATCCCAGAATTCCTTGCCGCAGCGCAGCGAAGCCATCGTCGTGATGGGCATTTCCGGCAGCGGCAAGACCAGCGTCGCGCAGGCGCTGGCCGCGCACTACGGCCTGGTGTTCCTGGACGCGGACGATGTCCACAGCGCCGAGGCCAAGGCGCAGATGGCGCGCGGCGTGCCGCTCACCGATGCGCAGCGCGTGCCGTGGGTGGCGGCGCTGGCGCTGCGCCTGCGCCAGTCGATCGATGCCGGCCAGAGCGTCGTGCTCGCCTTTTCCGGATTGCGTCGCGTGCACCGGCAGCAACTGCGCGACAGCGGCGTGCCGATGCGTTTCGTGTTCCTGCACGCCGCCGCGCACGTGATCGCCGCGCGCCTGGCGCGGCGCAGCGGCCACTTCATGCCGCCAGGCCTGTTGCAGAGCCAGATCGATACGCTGGAACTGCCGCTGGAGGAGCCGGACGTGATCTCGGTGGACGTGGACGCGCCGTTCGATGCGGTGGTGGCGGATGCAATCGCGCAGTTGGATGGCGCGGCGCCTGGTGGTGCGAACGTCGGCGCTGTGTAACGCGCCTCTCCCCCATTTTGGCGATCGCTATCGAGTCGCTTGGTTTCGGCTCGAGCTGCTCCCATAGGGAACTGCATCCAATTCGCTGAGACGCACTGTAGGAGGGACTTTAGTCCCGACACCATCCGGTCGCGGCAACCCCACCGCTTCGCTCGTCGCGGCTGAAGCCGCTCCTACAAAGGCGATTGCCGCCAACTCGATGGATGCACTGTGGGAGGGACTTCAGTCCCGACACCCTCCGGTCGCGGCAACCCTGCCGCCTCGCTCGTCGCGGCTGAAGCCGCTCCTACAAGGGCACTCGCCGCCAACTCGATGGGGGCACTGTGGAAGGGACTTCAGTCCCGACGCCTTCCGGTCGCGGCAACCCCGCCGCTTCGCTCGTCGCAGCTGAAGCCGCTCCTACAAGGGCGCTTGCGGCCAATTCGATGGGTGCACTGTGGGAGGGACTTCAGTCACGGCACCTTCCGGTCGCGGCAACTCCACCGCTTCGCTCGTCGCGACTGAAGTCGCTTGTGTCTTCTACGGGTCTATCGTTGAGGTGAGAGCGGAGTGCGGCAGGCCGCTAAGTCGCAGTGCGTCGCAAGCACGGGTAGGAGTCAGGGCCGCCGCACTCCGTTTCTCCTGCCCCACAAGCCCGAACAGTTGCCTGAGCCGCGAGCTCGAACCGACAAGCATGGGCATCGGCAGGAGATCTCTCGTCCCTGAGTCTACTGCGGAGAACGTCCATGTCGCTGCAACGCTTTGTCGGGATTGATGTCGCCAAGGCCGAACTGGCCATTCATGTCTTGCCAGACGGGCTGGACTGGACCCAGGCCAATACGCCCGAGGAGCAGGCCCGCCTGGCCCTGCGGCTGGCGTCGCTGGGATGCGAGCGGATCGTGCTGGAAGCCAGCGGCGGCTACGAACGGGCGGTCCTGCAAGTGCTGTCACAGGCTGGCCTGCCCGTGGTCCGGCTGTCTGCCCAGCGCCCCCGGGCGCTGGCGCACGCGTTGGGGCTCAAGGCCAAGACCGACGCCCTGGATGCGCGGTTGCTGGCCGTGGCGGCCCAATGCCTCCCCGGTCAGCCCACTGCCGTGCTGCCTGCGCCAGTGCAAGCGCTGCGCGAACTGCTTCACCTGCGCAGCACCCTGGTCGCCCAGCGCGATGCGCAGCGCCGGTGCATGGAGCACGTGACCTGCGAGGCGGTGCGTGACCAGTGGCTCGAGGTGATCGCGCTGCTGCAACAGCGCATCAAGGAGATCTCCCGGCAAATCGCCCAGGTCGGTGCGGCCTGTTCACGCTTGCCGACCGTGCCTGGGCTTGGCCCGATCCTGCGCGCCACCCTGGCGGCCCGGCTTCCCGAGCTGGGCAGCGTGCCACCGCGCAAGATCGCCGCCTTGGTCGGGCTGGCGCCGTTCAATCGAGACAGCGGCCGCTGGCACGGCCAACGCCGCATCCAGGGCGGACGCGCCGACGTGCGGCGGGTGCTGTACATGGCCACCTGGGCCGCGATCCGTGCAGGCTCGCCGCTGTCACACACCTACGCACGCCTGACCAGCGCGGGCAAACCCGCCAAGGTCGCCATCGTCGCGTGCATGCACAAGTACCTGCGATGGCTCAACGCCATCGCACGCGATCAGGCACCTTACAGCCCCCCTGCGATCGCTTCTGCATGACAGTTGACTCCCACAGGGACTTGCGGCTCACTTGCTGGGTGCACTGTGGGAGGGACTTCAGTCCCGACGCCTTGTCGGTTCCCGCCTGTCCCGCCGCGCCATGCGCCGGCATGCGTGGACCCAACGCGACCCGTCAGCTCGCGCGCGTGCCACTGCGTTTCGCTCCCGGCAGCGCAGGCCCCGACACGTTCGGATCGCCAGGCACATACCAACGCCACAGCGCCTCCGTGGCCTTGCTGATGCCGATGCGCGGCGTGGCGACCGGATCCGCAGGTGGAGGCGTGCCATCCTCGCCCAGCCACAGGCGCGAGCTGGCCTGGGTCAGATCCAGCCCGTTGTCCGCACCCGAAGCACCAAGCGCCTTTGCCAGCCGGCCGGGTCCGCGGGTGAGATCGGCGATACGTCCCGCGCCGCGCGCCAACTGCATCGCCTCGATTCCTGCGACCGGCGCCAGCGCACGGATCAGCACCGCATGCCCGGGCGCACCGCCGCAGACTGCGTTCAACGCCCAATGCATGCCGTAGATGAAGTAGACGTACAGATGGCCGGGCGGGCCGAACATCACCTGCGTGCGCGGGGTCATGCCGCGGAACGAATGCGCCGCCGGATCCTCGGCGCCGCAGTAGGCTTCGACCTCGACGATGCGACCGCAGCGGCCGTCATTGGTGACCAGCAGCTTGTTCAGCAGCTCCGGCGCCACCAGGCGCGCGTCGCGGGCGTAGAACGTGCGCGGCAGCGGTGTCGGCAACATCGCCACAACCTACCGGGACGCCCGTGAAGAACGTTGCGGCGCGTGCAGATCGGCATGCGCGCCGAAACGCGCGGATCGTAGCGCGCGCACCACGGCACCGCCTGGCCGGCGACGGACCACCGCGCATGGCGCCGCACCCGGATGCACGCTGCTCCATCCAAATGCCGTGCGCCCCACTTCGGCCGCCGGCATCACCGTGGAGCACCAAGCCCGGCACTTGCCGGGCACGGCCTTACTCATTCCGCAGGCAACCGCAGCTCCTGCAGCAACTGCGGCGCCGGATACACCTTCGCCAGCAGCCAGCGCAGGTAGCGCATGTCCACATGAATCGCCCGCTTGTAGCGCGGGTCGTACCACCAGCTGGCGCTGACTGCTTCCCAGTTGCTGTCGAAATTCAACCCGATCAGCTCGCCGCGCGCGTTGAGCACCGGCGAACCCGAATTGCCGCCGGTCGTGTCCAGGTTGGTCAGGAAATTCACCGGCTGCGTCTTCAGCTGCGCATCGGCAGTGCTGCCGAAATCGCCCTTCGCGATCGCCGCTAGCAGCGGCTTGGGCGCATCGAACGGCTCCTGGCCGGTGTTCTTCTCGACGATGCCGGCCACCGTGGTCACCGGGGCGAAGCTCACCGCATCGCGCGGGGCCAGCGGCTCGACCCGTCCGTAGCTGACGCGCAGCGTGCTGTTGGCGTCCGGATACACCGCCCGCCCCTGCTGCTTGCGCCAGGCGAACAGCGCACGCATGTAGGCCGGACGCAGGCGCAACTGCTCGCCCTCGCGCGTCTTGCGCTCGTTCTCCAGGCGCAGTTGCGCCGGCACCAGCGCCGCGGCCAACGCCGTCAGCGGATCGGCCGCCACCGGCTTGCCCTCGCGCGCGGCGGCGAAGCGGGATAGGCGTTCGGCCTCCTCGCCCAGCCTGGTCCCGGCGTAGAGCTTGTCCAAGGCCTGCTGCAACTGCGCCGGCGTGCGCCCGAACGCCGCATCGAATTCAGCCACGCGCTGCGCATCGGGCAACTCCTGGTAGCGCGTCAGCAGCGCACTCAGCAGCGCCTTCTCCACCGCAGGCGAGTAACGCCGCTGTACCTGCTTCAGCGTGCCCTCGATCAGCGCCTGGTCGCGCTGCTGATAGCCGGTCTCGCGCTGATCGTCGGGCTTGGCCGATTCCACCCGCAGCCGCTCCAGCGTCAGCGCCGAACGCAACAGCTGGGTCTGGGTCCCGATCAAGGCCAACAGCAGATCGCGCTCGCGCAGCGCCGACGCCTCGGCCAACAACGCCTGCAGGGCCGCGATGTCGCGCGCATCGTCGCCCTGCGTGACGGCGAGCATGCCGCGCTCGTCCTCGCCGCGCAGCCGCACCGCATCGCTGCGCTGCATGCCTCCCAGCTCGCCGGCCGCGCGCTTGCGGTTGTTCTTCAGCGACTGCAGCTGCGCCGCATAGCGCGTGCGCGCCTCCGCATCCGCCTTGCCCGCCGCCTCGATGACCGCGATCATCTGGTCGAACACGGCCACCCGCTGCGGCAGCGTCCAGTTCACCTGTTCGTCGAACTCCGCCGCCGTGCGATGCCGGTAGGTGATGCCCGGATAGCCGGCCAGCATCGCGAAGTCCCCGGCCTTCGGCCCCTGCGTGGCGATCTGCAGATGCGCCGGCGGCTGGTACGGCACGTTGTCGGCGCTATAGTCGGCCGGTTTGCCGTCCTTGCCGACATAGGCGCGCAGCAAGGTGAAATCGCCGCTGTGCCGCGGCCACATGAAATTGTCGATCTCGTCGCCGTAATTGCCGATCGCCCGCGGCGGCGCATACACCAGGCGCACATCGCGCAGTTCCAGCTGGCGGATCCGGTAGAAGTCGGTGCCGTAATACATGTTGGCGACGCTGCAGCGCACACCGCCCTCGCGTTCGCAATCGGCCACGATGCGCTTGCTCGCCGCGTCAACTGCATCGAAATACGCGCGCCCGGCCTTGCCCTTGGCCGGCCCCAGCACTTGGTCGGTGACCTTGTCGAAGCCCACCGTCACCAGCACCCGGAAATCCGGATTGGCCGCCCGTTCCTCGCCGCGATCCTTGGCGATGAACCCCTGTTCGATCAGGTTCTCCTTGGCCGAGGTGTTGTACTGGATCACCCCATAGGCCACGTGGTGATTGGTCAGCAGCAAGCCCTCGCCCGACACGAACGCCCCGGTCCCGCCCCCGACCTTCACCACCGCACTCAACGGCGGCTGCGTCACCGCCGCCAGATCGCGCGGATCGCCGCGAAATCCCGCCTCGCGCAGCGGCTTGGCCAACTCCGGCAACTGGGATGGCATCCACATGCCTTCGTCGGCATGGGCGGTGGCGGTGAGGGCGAGGCTTAGGGTGAGCGAGGCGGCGAGATTGCTGGGTGTAGGCATGCGGCAGTCCACAACTACAAAGTTAGCGCGTGACCTTATCGTGCTGTCGCTTTGGCGACAACAGCGAACCAATTCTTCTCAAGGAGCCATCCAACGGTGCGTCGACCATCGCACATCCTCGAATACGGGCTTTCTCTCTGCGCATCCAACTACGACACCCGGCAGTCTTGCGAAAGATCGGACGGGTTAGGAAAATATCCTCGGAACTCGTCAGACCATCTCGGAAAGTGATCTGGCGGGCTATTGTCTACTGGGTTAGTCTTGCTCCAGGGGAAGTCGTTTAGTGCCTGAGTGGGAACAGCGCAAGGCTAGCCTTGGGCGCACATTCTTTCGGTCACGCAGTAGCACTATTGCAAACGGTCTTCAGCAGTTTAAAAAGGGGATTTTAATGAGGTACGTGGCACTAGGGCTTTTACTTCTCGCCGGGACTGCAAACGCACAATACGTTAGCACTGAGAAGACCTACGACGAACGACTTCGCGGAGCGGGCGCTATCACGGTACTGGGAAACGATCTTTTCGGCGATAGCATCAACCTAAAGGATGGTACGGTTCAGTTTTCGCAGACCGACGTGGCGTTGCCAACGAACAGCAATCTCCGCGTAGAGTTCAGCAGGCACACACCTCGGCAGAAACAAGGATTGGATAGGGCGGCAGCGCCTTTGGGTGCGGGCTGGGAAATCGACATCCCTTACATGATGGGAACCTATGATAGCCGCAGAGGTTGGGACGCGAAGTCAAGTTACGCTCGTTGCAGCAGCCCAATATTGGCGCCTTCGGAATGGGTGGGTCCGTCGCCCGACTACAACACGCGCGTGATGCCAGCCGACATGTATTGGAGTGGGATATTTATCAATGCACCCGGTGTCGGATACGAAAGTCTGCTGAAGCTTGTGTCCGGTCAAGCGACACCTCAGGACGGCGCAAGCTACATCGGAGCGGCCAATGGATTCTGGCGCGTGAGCTGTATTTCCAGTATCAAAAACGGTAATGGCGAAGGATTTTTGGTTCGGACACCAGGTGGCAACAAGTATTACTTCGACTGGATGGCCACCCGCAACGCTTCAGATGTATTAAACACAGAGTACTATCGAGACGCGAATGGCGATGGCACAAACCCGACCGGGCTGCTCGTACCGACGATGGATGTGTTCCTTTATGCCAGCAAGGTAGAGGACAGGTTTGGAAACTATGTCCAGTACAATTTCGATCCAGCGAATCCGCACAGACTAACTTCGATAGCGTCCAACGATGGAGCCAGGATTGACGTTTCGTATGACACAGCGGGAAAGGTTTCCGAAGTCCATGCGGGCACATCAGTGTGGCGATATACATATGTTGACACCTACTACGGCAAAAAGTTATCGGAGGTCGTGCTACCGGACCAGTCTCATTGGAGCTTCCCCGCTGACAACGCCACGCATTACGGTGCAATGTGGTGGTACATGGTGCCTCCAACGCTTCCAGCGGGCTTCTACACAAACTCCTGCGCACAATCGGCGACCGGTTTCCGCTCTCAAGATCCCGCTGATAGCGCCTACGTCAACATTGTCACCATGCGCCATCCGAGCGGCGCCCAGGGCGAGTTCACGATCAGAAGTTTGATCCACGGCTCCGACAACACACCAGGCGGATGTGGATTGATCGGCACCAGTTCCAGCAACTTCGGATTCGGATCCAATGGCATCCCGAATGCCTACTTGGCCCGCTCGATCGCCACCAAGAAGATCAGTGGGCCTGGCATGAATGACATGATCTGGAGCTACAGCTATCAGCCACGATGGTCATTTACTGGCGGATGCAGTTCGGGCTGCACCTCAACCACCGTCGTACAGCAGCCCGATGGCTCGGTCGTCGACTATGTGTTCGGCAACTCGTACACGCAAGACTTTGGTGACCTGATCTCGGAGAAGGTTAGTCGGAACAGCACGGTCCTTCAGCAGACCAACTATGTGAAGGATGACGGTTCATCCGGAACATATCCAGCGGCATATGGAGATCTGATCGCACCAAAGGGAAATCCACTAAACGCGCGTATCCGGCCCATCAAAGAAGTTCGCATGCAAAGAAATGGCGTCATTTATTCCAAACGCGTGGATGCCTACGATGCCATGGCCCGCCCGACAAGAGTGACCAAGTCCAGCTCACCATGAGGAAAATATAGCCAGAACGCGTACCGCTGGTCCAGCTGGCCAGCCAATCTCGGTCAACGGGAGCATTCCGCATTGACGCCGCATCCATGCTGGCTCGCCTTGGGCAAAGGCGCAGCCAAGCTGTCCAGCGCATATCGCGCCTTGCTCGATGAAATCCTGACAGACGAACTACTCGCCGATATCCCTATTCAGCTCTAGCAACAGCGCGCTTTTGGCCACGACGTCTTCCGCACTATGTTCGAGGCCAAGACCCATCGCTCCGCCGGCATCAGGCTCGCCCATCGGCTACGCAAAGCCGCCATGACATTGAATAAGTTAACCTGACCCCGTTACCGGTCGAGGTCAAGACCTATCGCTTCACCGGCATCAGACTCGCCCATCGGCCACGCAAACTCACCATAACCACTGAATAAGTGAACCTGACTCCGTTGCCAGACCCCGTTGCCATAGCCTTCAGGAATCGGCGGAAATTTCTGGTCATTAAGATTTCTATTATTAAAATTATTTTAACGCAGCTAGCTCCATATAATAATCTCTCCATTTGGTCCGGCTAGTTGCATCGCCTCCGGCCCAGTATATGCATCTAAAGATAAATCTACACGCAATGACGAGCCATCGTCAAAATTTATAAAGATAAATTTCTCACTTAAATCAGTACTGGCGACAGTCTTTGTATCTCCTATTGACGAAAAAATTTCCTCCCCTGTTGAGGACAAAAGTTTCGTGCAATTATAGATTATCAAACTCCACCCATCCTGGGATAACAACGACAGCACGCCTCCTTCTTGTGAGAGATAAATATTTTTACCTTCTAACACTTGGAGTGGATTATTCATGGATCTATAGGATAGTGTGATTGTGAATTAGGAATTGTCTTCCCGCTATAGGGATCCACGCCTTGCTTCGCAGAATTTTCATATTTTATATATCCGTTTGGGTATCCAGGACTACTACCTTTTGGCGGCGTGGCGTCCATTATTCTAATTGTTGAAACTTGCCCGTTCTTGCCGCCAGCACCCCCGATAAAAGCAGTGCCTGTCTGCCGACCACCGGGATTTACTACAGCTACAGGACCCTCAGCTCCTTTAGGAACCGGGTATGCAGTGCCTCCGGGTGAAACGATAAAATCGGGCGCCGCCCTGCCTGCGTCAACTGCTGCATCAGATGAGCTAATCGTAGCTTCAGTCGCCCTGGCTGCATCATTTGCTTTATCAGCTCCTCTTAATGCCTCTGCGCCATGAGCGGCTGCTCTAACGCCCGTTCCCAACCCCGTAGCAAAAGGTATGGCTGCTCCGACTACATCGGCTCCAAGTGCGGCCGCATTTGTCCAGCTTGGCTCTTTCACTAATTGATAGGTGTCGTATGCTATGAATCCGATATCAGCGATGGTATCGACTATACGACCATCAGGATCTTTAAACTTGTAAGGATTATTCGCAGCATAACAATACCGACAAAAGTTCCACCCTGTCGATGTGTTAACTGCAATAGGATCTACACTAAGGAATACCCCTATGTCAGCTTCATAATAACGCTGCTGCATATACGTCAGCCCAGTCGCCGAGTCCATGACATGCCCGGTATACCCAGGCCCGTCCGTAAGTGGGCGATTCAACAGACTTCCATATGGCTCGTATTCACCGCGTTCGATGATGTTCCGCTCTTTGTCTGTCTTCAGTACGACCGACCCCAGTCCGTCAGTATGGACATACCGAACCGTCTGCGCCAATGCGCTGAATGCGACGAGCAATGAAATGGCCGCTGCAGCGGTGACGCGCAGCATTGCCTTAACCACCCGGATTTTCAACATGACTCGTCCTTGCACTTTTGAGTGATTGATTTCATTCACTAGAGGCATCATCGTGCGCACGGTTAGCAGTGCTTTTCAGTAAAAAAGATGCCGCATCGCTACCACAACTCACCACCACGACCAGCTATCTCAAATAGATTTCGAAAATACTGCACCCACTGGCTTGCACATCCACTTTCCGCTTATTGACCAGAGCCGTCATGAGGACCGCGAGCATAGCCTTTCCTCCTGGCTGCGTTTCGCTGAATCCCATGACCGGATTTCCGGGATTCGCGGCTCTGCACTCCTCCGGTGTGGCACTGAACCACACGAAATGACTGGCGTTCGCCTGATACGTGCCGATCTGGACTACCTCGACATTGCTAATGGATTCGTTAGCGCTCGCCTGCCCACTCAATAAACCAATCAAAACCGGTACCAACACTTTTATTTTCATGCCCTTCAACTCTTTGAAATGGATACGGACTTCAACTTCATGACACCGCCACTACAGCCATCCACATAGAGCGTGGCAGGCACGTTGTTTTGTATGGCATCAGCAAGAGCGCGACCATCTCTTTCTGCATCGGAACTCTCGGCTCGATAAGAAAGTGGCTACCTTCGCTGCAGTTCGCTCGACTGACTTATCTCTTAAGGCGGATGGATAGAACTTTGGTGCGAGCGCCGAAAACGCATTTTCCGGCATCAACGATGATCTCGACATCCGCATTAGAAGCGTATGCGGACAACGCCATTGCCACGAGCTCCTTATATGCTGCATGGCTCTTCTCTATGCCAAAGTCATTCAGGGAAGCCGTGCATCCCGCTGGGCCATCTATCGAACTATGGATGGCGATCCCTTCGCCATCCCAACCATTTTCGACATAGGTGATCTTTGTCGGGCCTACCAGATTAGCTGCCTGGACTGTCTGGCAGAGGCTGATCCCAGCAACTAAAACCGACACCCCTAGAACTTTAAAAAACATATCGATCCCCCATTGAATGGTTTAGTTAAGCAGCAATTGATAGAGAATAGGCACGATGTCGAACGCAGGTCCCTGCGTATGCGTCACGTTCGCAACTGCGCTGCATGCTCCATCCGACGTGCATGCCGAAACACGATACGAGTAGGTGCCGGAAGGCCTGGCAAGCGATGTCCAACTGGGATCGGCGCCTTCATAAACGGATGTCCACGTCACGCCATCCACGCTCTCTTCCATCACGTAGCGCGTCGCACCGCCGACCGCCGTCCAGTTCACATAGTCCTTGACCGCCGCCGTTTGTCCGAACGGCCAATCGACCTCGGCCACCAGGCTACCGCCCAACATGACGTAATCGGTTGCCTTTGACTGGCGTTGGTTCTTTTGATAGCGCAATGCGCCCGCCTGATCGTATAGCGAACCGATATTGCCGGCGCTCTGCGTGGCCAGTGTGCGGCGACCATTGCCGTCGTAACGGTAGCTCTCTTTGCCCGTCGCCCGGCGCAGGCGATTGCCGTAGTCGAACACGAACGCTTGGCCATTCTTGTTGCTGAGATTGCCCTGCGGGTCGTAACTCATGCCGATGACCGTGCTGCCGCCGCAACTGCCGGCCTTGACGTTGGTGAGCTGCCAGTTGGCGTCGTAGCAGTAGTAGTGATCGCGGCCCGGAGCAACGACGTGGGTCAGGTTGTCGAGGACGTCGTAGCTGTAGGTGGCCGGCGTGGAGCCGAACATAGCCGACTTGGCGGATATCAGGCGATCCAAGCCGTCGTAGGTCATATCGCGGTTGCCTCGGCCACCACGCCCCGTAGCGCCGTCGCTGATAGCGGCGACGTTGCCGTTGGCGTCATAGTCGTAGCCGTCGCTGAGGAACGCGGTGCCACCGTAGGCATCCTGGCTGGTGTCCGGCAACTGCCGCGCGTTCTGTGTCAGGGTGTGGACGATGCCGTTGCCGTAGGTGAACTGCTTGATCGCTCCGTTCGGGTAGTAGCTCACGCCGGTGGCATAGCTGCCGGCCTTGGTAGGCTGGCCCAGCGCATTGGGCGCATAGTCCACCGTCTGTCCCGATGGGTAGCGGTGCGCGGCAAGATTGCCGTTGGCGTCGTAGGCATAGCCCAGCGCCCAGGTTTCGCCGTCGGCCTGGCCCTGGCTTTCGGCGATCAGCAGCCGGCGCTTGTTGTAGGCATAGCTGTTGTAGGTGGCGACGCCGTTGTTGATGGTCGTGATCTGCTTGACCGCCCCATCCGGCCAATAGCTCCAGGCCTGGTTGCCGTTGCCATCGGGGAAGCTCAGCGCCTTGATCCGGTTGCGCATGTCGTAGCTGCGATCAATGCGGCGGCCGGACGCATAGGCAGCATCCGCATCGCATGCAGAGGTACTAGGCAAGGACAGGCCGGCCGCGGTCCAGACGAGATTGCCTGCCGCGTCGTAACCGTTCGCGGTCGCTCCGGTTTCCGGCTCAACCGTTTTGCATAGCTGCTGATAGCTGTCGTAGACATAGCTGCGGGTCACCGACACCGCACCATTGGCGTCGCGGCGGCGGATGGACAGCGGTTTACCGAAGACGTCGCGGTTGATGTCGGTGTAGGCGCCTTCGGGATGCTGGATCCAGACCGGCGTTTTGTAATCGGGCTGATCGAAGACCTGGTAGCCGGTCAGCGTCTTGTTGCCACGCGGATCGGTGACGCGCGTCTGGTTGCCCGGCAGGTATTCGGTCAGCGTCGTCAACGTGCCCAGCTCGGAATCCTGGGACACCGAGGTCTTCCGACCCAATGCATCGTAGCTGGTCCAAACGCCGGTACTGAGTGCATCGCTGCTACCAGGGTAAGAGGAGAAGGTGACTCGTCCCTCATGGTCGTAAGCAAAACGCTGGAAGCGCTGAGTCCCCCCCTCATTGCCGGCATCGTATTCTCGAGTGACAAGCGGTCGCCACAGCGCATCGTAGTAGGTTAGCTTGCGTGCATTGCCGGTAGCTACAGTCTGCCTCCAGTGTCCGGCCGGTAGCCCATACTCCGCCGCTGAGACCCGCTCGAACGCCTGCGCAGTAATATTCCAGGTCGCACTGTCATCGCTTGGATACGCGATGCTAGCTAACCGACCCATGGCGTCGTAACCATAAGTGGTCACATAGCCATTTTCGTCAGTAATTGACTTTATCCAACCCCTGTCATCTACATCTGCCGATTGTGTTGTCCCATTTTGATATTTAATCGACTGAGGAATTCCAAGCTTCCATGAAGACATATTCGTCACATTTCCGCCGCCATCCTTCGCGCTAGCCAATGTGCCATCAGCGTTGTATGTCAAAGACTGCTGAATTTTTCCAAATTTCCTAATCTCACTTGGCTGACCATAATTATTGTATGCGATCTCATCCACTACTACGCCATTGACAACGAGCCGAGTGGTTAAGCCCAAAATCCACTTTGATGGACTATCCGAATACGAAATGTTTTCCGTTTTTACATAGTTTTGAGCCACAGCGTCACTTAAAAAAATAACACCTGCGAAAGGCAACAAAACCAGAGCTATTTTACACCTCATAAGCCCCCCAATATTCAGATCCATGAAAATTTCACTTATTAAGACAGTCAGGGCGAGCTGCTCTTTGTAACGCTCAACGGGCGCCCGAACACATCAAATGAATTGATTGTGGTTCGGTAAGTGACGCCATCTTGAACTAGAATCACGCTCTTCATTGGACGCAGATAGGCTTCGGTGTAGGTATCACCCTTATACTGCGTACTTGTACCTACAGGAGTCGGAAAAGGCTGCCCAGTCAATGCAAGCTCGTAGACATAGTTTTCGACGCTTGCAATAGCATTGGAACTGGTTCCTTTTTCGAGTTTGAGTAGCTTGTGCTCGTTATAGCGATAGCTATTGCCGTAAGTATAGCGAAGCCACTCTCCGGCGTTATTGACGACTTCAGTTACAGTAGTACCGGCGCAGCTATCAGAAACACATACAGGGTCACCATAAGGGAGATTGGTTGTGGCAGCCCAGCTTCCTGGAGGTGTGCCAGCATTCGGCGCGGTAAAATTTCCTTCCTCAGCTGAGTTGACATAGCTATATTGCCACTCGACCGCCTGTAAGCCGGGCCCAGTTATGCGCTTCTTAATCAGACTCGGAGTCCAGTATGTTCGCACAAAGTCCGAATAGGTCGCATCATATGGCCCGAGACAATTACGTCTTACATTGCTGCGGCCGTGAAGCTTGGCATCAATAAAGAACTGACCTACCGCTCCTGACGGATGCGTAAGCAACATCGACCTAGTTGGACTTGTATTCGCATCTGTATACCAACCGGGATGGTCGCAACTTGAATCGCTGCCCGTACCTATGTAGAAATTATATATGTCGTCGAAATCGAATTTCCATTGACTGGCATCCGGCAATGTGACTTGCTTGAGTTTCTTGCCGCTACTATCGTACGTATACTGCCAGGTCCGCACACCATCTGTGGCACTGGCAACTTTTCCATATGAATTATAGTTAAGATCAATATGCCGGCCGTCACTGCTCTCAATCCGGTTGAGCCTAGCTGAAGCAGTTGAGGCATTGCTGTAGCTGTAAACAATCCAATTTCCAAAACGATCTTCTACGCGAGTGGCGTAAAGCACATTTCGCTTGCGATACAGTTGTTCGCCATACCCTAGTTCATATGACTCCAGAATAGGCCAGACATCGTAGACCGCGAGCCAGTCAAACCAGTACTTAGTTCCATCACGGCTGATCGCTAGAAATCCTTCACCAGCGCCATTTTTTATGCTGGGCAGGCAAGAGAACCAAGTGAATCCTGCAGTTACCCAGCGATAATCAACACCATCTTCTGGCTTTCTTGTGGCTGCATTGGGAGCGAGCAACTCTCCTCCATACGGCATGCTCGCGTGTAAACCATACCAATAGTCAGCCGCCCAGAATGGCCCCACTCTTGGAGGAGTCAGCTGAGACGAACAGCGCTGACCAGACCACGAATAGGCGACTTGACTGCCGACCGCCGCATACGTGGAGGCGTACACGCCACTGAGCCTAGGCGTGTCAAGCTCCCAATCAGAGAAAGGATTCTGGCTGGAGTACTCGAACATATCAGCGACCCCAAAGGATCGCCCCAAAGAGACTGGCAGAGCATTGTTACCAGGCAGGTCAATATCTACGTGCTTGAATGATAGTCGACCATTGTAGAGGTCAACATTGTCCTGAAAGAGATCGTTGGATAATGCGACAACGTCGCGTTTCTTGGCGATAGTTTTGTCGTACTGCTGCCATGGCAGGCTTTGACACCAAGCTGACGACGCGACAATTATAGAAAAACCAAAAAACAGCAATGCCATCAATTTGGTAGATTTAAAACTGCTAATACTGGATATTGAATATTTAGCAGAAATTTTTTCCCGCAGGCATTGCGCCCATAATGCAAGCCAAGTCATTGTGCCCCCTATTCATGTGCTGTCGCCCACTCCATCTTGCTCAGAAGTCGGCCACATTCTGATTTCGACACTACGGAAGTAGTCAGACGAAGCCCTTTAGGCGCCTGGGGCTATCAATGAGTAGCCGCATATAGCTTGCCATAAGCAGCTCGATTTCCTATCTAATATCTGTTGTCCCCACGTTCAAATGCTTCCTAGCGTGCCGCTGTTTTGACCCGTCATCTCGCCGAAAAATCGCGGTGACTATAAGATAAAATAGCGATTCAGCTTCCCCAGCCTACCGCTCGCGTCCAACTGTGATGGATCACGCTTACGTCTGTCAAGTGATTTGGGTCGCTCAAAACGCTTGGGAGTGCACCCCCTACTTCTCCTTCCGCCAATTAAGCGACCCACGATTCTCCACCGTGCTCGATTCCACCTCCGCGTCGAAACCGCGGCCGAGCAGGTATTTCAGCGTCAACACCGAGCCGCTGCCGATCAGCGACACGCCGTAACTCACGTAGAGTTTCGGCGAGAGATATTTGCCGAAGCCGACCACCGAGCCGCCGAGGGTGCGCGATTGGCTGACGCCGGCGTCGTCGAAGCCGAGCTTGGCGCCGAGTTGCGAGGCGAGGATGCCGCTGCCCGCGGACAGCGCGCTGGCCGCGGCGGTGACCTGGTCGGCTTCGTCGCTGCTGGCGTTGCTGAGGCTGCGGCCCAGCACCAGGTACGACATCGCTTCGGATTGCGACATCGACGGGTCCGACCACACGTCGGCGCGCGGGGCGGTGGCGCGGCCGGTGACGTCGATGCCGGCGGTGACGTCGCCGACCTTGCGTTGCGCGCGCATGTTGATGCGCGGGTCGGAGACGATGTTGTTGCTCCAGGTCAGCTGGCCGCGGGTGATGGTCAGGTCCTGGCCGTAGGCCTTGTACTGGCCGCTGACGTCCAGGCCGCCGGTGGCGGTCATCTCGCGGCCCTGGCGCGAGCGCACCTGCATGGCGCCGGTCAGCGCGCCCTTCAGGCCGAAGCCGGCCATCTTGACCTGGTCGCCGAGCACCACGCGCAGGTCCATCTCCAGCGGCGAGCTCGGCGCTTCCTCGGGGTCAGCCGGGTCGAGCACCACCACGTCCTCGGACACCGAGGTGCCGCGGTCCAGCCGCTCAAGGTCGATGTCCGCCGACGGCACGGTGACCTGGCCGTTCAACTTCATGGTCTTGTTGGCGATGCCGAACTGCAGGTCGGGGTTGGCCACCGCGCGCAACTCGGCGGTATTGGACACCAGCACGTTGGTGCCGCGGATATTCAACTGCAGCGGCGTGGTGTCGCCGTACCAGGATAGGCCGCCGTCGACGTTGAGCGTGCCTTCACCGGATTTCACCGAGGCGACGATGCGCGCCGAGCCATCCGGCTGCGCGTCGAAGCGGCCCTTGCCTTCGCTCAGGGTCAGGCCCAGCGCCGGCAGTTCGCCGGTGAAGTCGCTGAGCGTGGCGTTGCCGCCCATCGACGGCTGCGAGCGCGTGCCGCGCAGGCTGACGTGGCCTTCGACCAGGCCCTTGGGCCGCACCAGATCGGGCGAGAACAGCTCCATCCAGTACAGCCGCGACATGTTCATGTAGATCTCGCCGGTGAGCGGCGCGTACGCATCCCAGCCGGTGTCCACGGTGGCGTCGATGAAGCCGTCGCCCTTGAAGCCGACGCCGAGCTTGGAGTGGATATGCTGGGCGGTGAAGTCGGTGACGAAACTGAACTGGTCGTAGCGCACCAGTTCGCCGCGCGCGTTGTCGCCCAGGCGCAGGCCGCCTTCCGGCGAGGCCAGGCGCAGCGATCCCTGCCAGGCGTTGCCGGCCGGCTTGAAGCTGCCGTCGAGGGTGAGTTCGCCGCGCAGGTACATCTTGCGGCCGCTGTTGGGCGGCAGCCACGGCTGCACCAGCGACAGCGGCAGCGCGTCGCCGCGCACGGTCAGGCCCTGCTTGGGCCAGTTGGCGGCCAGGCACAGCGCGCCGCCACCGTTCGCGCCAAGGCAGGTGTCGGACAGGGTGAAGGCGCTGCCGGCGATGTCGAAGCTGGCCGGCTGCCGCAACTGCCACGGCTCGCCCTTGGCCGGCGCGACCCGCAGCGTATTCAACCCACCCTGCCAGCGCGCGCCGTCGCGGCGCAATTGCCCGGCGAAGGCGAGCGCGCCCATGTCGTTGTGGGTGTCGGCATCGAGCTGCAGGTTTTCCACCGCGCCGCGTGCATCCACGCGCACTGTCTCGAGCACCACGCCGGCGCTGATCGCGCTGCCGCGCAGCGCCAGTTCGCCGCCACTGCCGCGCCACGGCAGGCGCCCGCGCAGGCTGACGCTGTCGGCGCCGTAGCTGTCCCACTTCAGGCCGTTGCCGGTGAGGTCGGCGGTGAGGTCGGGCGCATCGCGGCGGCCCTTGACCTGCACGCTGCCGCGCAGGCTGCCGGTGGCGCCGGGCAGCAAATCGGCCAATTGCAGCGGCTGCAGTTGCGCCTCGATGTCGAGCTGGTCGCCGACCTTGCCCTGCGCCTGCACGCGGCTGTCGCCCAACGCCAGTTGCAGCTTGCCTTCGCCCTGTTCGCCCTGCAGCGCGAACTTGCCGTTGGCGTCGAGCGGGCGGCTGCGCAGCTTGCCGTTCAAGCGCGGCACGTCGAGGCTGGCCTGGTAGCCGGCGGCGCTGCCGTCGGCATGCGCCGGCAACTGTTTGCCCTTGGAGGCGAACTGGCCGGACAGGTTGCCGTCCCAGCCCGGCGCGAAATAGCCGGGATCGAAGCCGGCCAGTTTGGCATTCACATCCCAACTCAATTCCGGTACCCAGGCCACTTCGCCGCCGAGGTCGAGCGTTCCGCTGGGCATCTTCGCCTGCACCTGCTTGAGCTGCGCGCGCTGGTCGTCGCCGCGCACATCGAGGTGCAGTTCGGCGCTGTCCTTGCCGCGCGATACGGTGGCTTCACCATAGGTGGCCCACTGTTTCAGCGTGCCGGCCAGGCCGAGATTGGCGTCGACCAGCTTGATCGGCACGGCCGGCGCATCCGGTGTGGACGGATCCGGCGCAGTGGCGAAATTCAGGCCGCTGGCATTGACCGAGAAGCGGAACGTGGCGTTGTCCGGATCGCGGAAGTCGGCGGTACCGCGCAGCCGCGCCTGGCCGTCGAAGGCGCGCAGTTGCAGCGGCGCGACGGTGAGCACCTGGTTGTCCAGGCGCACGTTGGACGGGTCCAGCGTCAGCTTCTGCGCGCCGTAGGCGAGGTGGCCCTGCAGCTTGGCGTCGCCGCCCTTGCCCGACGCGCTCAGGTCGAACGCGATCGGCTCGCTGGCGGGGGCCGCGGCGGCGCCGGGCGGCACGAACAGCGACGGGTCCAGCGCCTTGCTGCTCGCCGCGAACTGCCAGGTGGGATCGGTGCGGCCGGTGAACACCAGGGTGGCGCGCAACGGTGCCGGCGCGTTGCCGGCGATCGCCACTTCCATCTTGTCCAGGTTGCCGCGCGCGATCAGGCCCAGCCGCGCCGGCGTGCGTCCGCGCGCAGCCGGCAATACCGCACTCGCGGTGAGATTGGCCTTGTAGTCCTGCGCCGGCACGTAATCGCCATCGACGCGGAAGTCACCGCGGTCACTGGTCACGACCAGGCGCTTCGCGCGAAATTCGCCGTTGGCCACTTCGATGCCGCCACTCAGCGTGTGGATATCGATCATCGGCTGCTGCGCCTGGGTGATGCGCAGTCCGTTGATCAGGATGCGATCGGCCTGCAGCGCCAGCGGCACTTCGATCTGCGGCAGCGACTGCGGCCAGCTCGGCAGCTCGAACGGCTCGTCGCTCTTGGCCAGGTTGAGCGTGGCGTTCTTCAGTTGCAGCGTATCGAGTTGCAGCTTGCGCCCGAGCAGCGGGCGGATGTCCGGATCCAGGTAGGCGCGCTCGGCGGTGAAGTGGATCTGGTCGTAGCGGAAATCCAGGTTGTACAGGATCAGCGGGCCGGCCAGCGGGCCCTCGGCGCGCTCCCAGGTCAGCGAGGATCCGGCCGGCAGCCGCGCCACCACCTGCGCCAGCAGCACGTCGCGCCCGGCCACCGTCTGCAGCAGCCAGTACACCGCCAGCAAGGCCAGCAAACCCAGCCCGGCGATGGTCAGTCCCGAACCCCACCAGAAGCGCTTGCGCCGGTAGAAGCGCGGGCGCCGCGGCGGCGGCGGCGCGGGCGTGGCGGGGCCGGTCGCGCTCACAGGTTGGCTCCGATGTTGAGGTAGAGCTGGAACTGCGAGTCCGGATCGTTCAAGCCGTGCGCGATGTCCACCCGCACCGGTCCCACCGGCGAACGCCAGCGCACGCCGAAACCGACGCCGGTGTGCCAGTCCGGGGTATCGTCGAAGGCGCTGCCGCTGTCGACGAACACCGCGCCGCCCCATGGGCCGCCCTTGAAGTAGTGCTCGTACTCGGCGCTGCCGGTGAGCACGTGCTTGGCGCCGAGCGCGAAGCGGTCCGGCTTGGGGGTGCGCGGGCCGACTTCGCGGAACGCGTAGCCGCGAATGCTGTTGTCGCCGCCGGCGAAGAAGCGCAGGCTCGGCGGCATCGCCACCAGCGCGTTGGTCCAGGTGCTGCCGGCTTCGCCACGCAGGAGCAGGCGGCTGTTGTCGCCCAGTCCCTGGAACCAGCTCAGGCGCATGTGCGCCTGGGTGAAGCTGGCGTCCGAGCCCAGCCCTTCGGCGCCGGCACGCAGGCTGAGGTTGCCGCTGAAGCCCTTGCGCGGGAATACCTTGTCGTCCACGCCCACGTAGTCGGCTTCGATCTGCGGATAGACCAGCGTGGAATACTGGTACAGCGCGTCGTCGAACACCTCGTCGGTGGCGTAGCGCCAGCGCTCGCGCAGCGCATTGAGCGAGGCGATCGCGGTCCAGTGCTCATTGATCTCGCCGCTGCGGCTGCCGGTGAGCTTGAGGTTGCGCAGGTCGATGTAGTCGGTCTGCTCGTCGTAGGCGCGCAGCGAGGCGGTGTACCAGCCGTCGAGCCAGCGGAACGCGGGAACGCGATAGCTGGTGATCAGGCTCTTGCGCTTCTGCGCGTAGTCCAGCTGGGTGCTGAGCTTGTGCCCGCGCGCGTTGACGTAGCGGCGGTCCACGCCCAGGCGCACGCCGGCGCCGCTTTCGCTGCCGTAGCTGATGCCGCTGGTGTAGATGCTGCGCTTGGCGCGGGTCAGGTTCACGTCGACCGGCACGTTGCCGTCGGCGTCGGCCTCCTCGGGCTTGGGCTGGATGTCGACGGCGCTGAAATAGTCGAGCTTGACCAGCGACTCGCGCAGCCGGTCGAGCTTGCCTTCGTGGTAGTAACTGCCTTCGTCCCAGTACACCAGCGGATCGAACAGGGTCTGGTTGAAATAGTCCTGGTGGAAGCGGATCGCGCCCATGTTGTAGCGGCGGCCGCTGTCCCAGCTCAGGTCGATGTCGGCGGCATGGTCGGCGCGGGTCACCTCGACCTTGCGCTGGGTGAAGTCGGCATCGAAGTAGCCGCGCTCGGCCAGGCGCCGGGTGATGGTGACCTTGCTGGTCTCGTAGGTGGTGTGGTCGAAGACCTCGCCGGTCTTGGGACGGAAATTGTGCAGGTCCTGGCCCAGGTAGCTGTCGTCCTCGGCCGGCCCGGTGATGCCGACGTGGAAGTTGCGTACCCGCACCGGCTCGCCCTTGTCCACGTGCAGGGTCACGGTGAGCGTGTCGTCGTTGCGCGGCGCCTCGACGGTGATGGTCGGGGTGTAGTAGCCGAACGGTTCCAGCGCCTGCCGGGTCTGCCGCTCGGCCTGGCTGAGCAGGTACTCCAGGCGCGACTCGCCCTGGACCTTGCCGATGGCCTGGTACAGCGACAGCGAGACCTGGATGTTCTCGATCATCGCCGCATCGTCGTCCTTGTCCAGGCCCTGTATCTGGACTTTTTCGATCGTGCCGCGCGCCTGGACGACGCCGGCCAGCGACAGCAGGGACAGGAGAATGGCGAGGCGGGGGATCGATCGCATGGGCGCCAGAATACCGACACACCGTGTGAAGCTGTTAACTAGACGTTGGCTTGCATCTGCCCGCAAGGTCGCGTATGCGGCCCGCGACGGCGGCGTCGCCACGCCTGCAGCATGGCATCGGCGGCCGCTACTGCCGAACATCCGCGCCCGTGCACGATGCCCTGCCGATGCGCGCTGGAGCGCGGCGGCGAGCGCTGCCGGTGCGGTCCAACCGCGACCGCACCGTTCGCCCCTCTCCTGGCGCGCAGCCATCCTTCGTGGCGGGCGCACCACGCCTGGCCAGCGGAGCCGGGCACTGCGAACGGAGACGTCCGGCGCGCGAAGAAGGACACGCACGGGCGCCAGGCACGGCGGACAGCCTGTGCAACTTGCCAAGCGGCACAGGCCACGCCACGCTGATCGGATCGTCCTCCCTCCACAAGGAAGCGCCGTGTCCACCGTGATCGAAACCCCGCGCTTGCGCCTGCGCCTGCTGGAGCCGGAGCGTGACGCCGCTTCAATGCTGGCGCTGCTCAACGACCCCGGCTTCCTGGCCCATATCGGCGACCGCGGCGTGCGCGACGAAGCCCAGGCGCGCCACTACCTCGCCGATGGCGCGGTGCTGAGCTACGCCCAGCATGGTTTCGGCCTGTATGCGATGGAACGCCGCGACGATGGCGCCTGGCTCGGCGTGGCCGGCCTGGTGCTGCGCCCGACCCTGCCCTGCCCGGATCTGGGCTACGCCCTGTTGCGGCCTTACGAAGGCCATGGCTATGCCAGCGAGGCCGCGCGTGCGGTGCTGGCGTATGCGCAGGACACCCTGGCACTGCCGCGCCTGTGCGCGATCGTATCGCCGGACAACGCGCGCTCGACCCGGCTGCTGGAGGCGCTGGGCTTCGCCGCGCAAGGCCGCACACGGATCGCGGCCGATGCGCACGAGGTGGAACTGTACGTCCGCGACTTGTCTGCCGCGGTCGTGCCGTCGGACGCTTGAGCCGTGGACAGCCTGGAATCGCTGCGGTTGCTCGCCCGTTACAACCAGTGGATGAACGAGCGCCTGTATGCCGCCGCGGCGACGCTGCCGGGGCACGCCGTCGCGCAGGACCGCGGCGCCTTCTTCGGCTCGCTGCTGGGCACGCTCAACCACCTGGTGGTGGCCGACACGATCTGGCTGCAGCGCTTCGCCAAGCATCCGGCGCAGCATCCGGCGCTGGCGGAGATCGCCGCCGCGCCGACGCCCGCCGCGCTGGATGCCGTCCAGGCCGCAACGCTGCCTGCACTGCTGGTACGACGCCAGGCGCTGGACGCGACCATCGCCGCCTGGATGGCGCAGGTGAGCGCGGCGGACCTGGACGTCGCCCTGCATTACCGCAATACCCGCGGCGACGCGTATCGCCGGCGCTTCGGCGATCTGCTGCTGCATTTCTTCAATCACCAGACCCACCACCGCGGCCAGGCCACCACCTTGCTCAGCCAGGCCGGCGCGGAGATGGGAGTGACCGATCTGCTGGCGTTGATTCCGCAGATGGAGATGGAGTGAGGATCGACGGCGCGCGCGCGTAGCCCGCGCCAGCGACAGTGGAGACAACAAGATCCGCGCGCTCGGCGTCGCCGCGCGGTTGGCAGAAACCACTCGCCGCATCGCCGTCGGCGAGTCTGTAAGCCCGGCAATGATGCCGAAGACGCGCAAGCGACCCGCGGCCCTCCCTGCGTAACGACGGCGCTACGGCGTACCGCCCTGCGCCTGCAGCCCGGCGACGATCTCGCGCAGCTCCGCCACCTCGGCCTCCAGCGCCTGCACCCGCGCTTCCAGTTCGTCGTTGCCCGACGCCGCCGGACGCGCCTTGAACGTCGCCGCCAGCGCGTCCGCATCGATCGGCCCGCCGAGCAGATGCATGTAGCGATCCTCGCGCTGGCCGCTGGCGCGCGGCAACTGCACCGCCAACTGGCGTTGCGCCAGACGCTCCAGCTGGTGCCGCACGTCCTCGGCATCGGCGAAGCGCGCCATGCGCTCGGACCGCGCCAGCAACTCGTTCGCCGTCTGCGGGCCGCGCAGCAACAGCAGCCCGATCAGGATCACCTGCTGCTGGGTCAGATCCAAGGCCGCCGCCAGGCGATGCTCGTAGCGCACCGCGCGCGAGGAGAACTGCTGCCGCGCCAGCCCGTGCCCTTCCAACTGGCGCAGCGCATGCTGCACATCGCCCGGACTCAGCGACAGCACCGGCTCGCGCGAGGTCTTCTGGTTGGCCGCCACCACGGTCGCATTGACCGTGAGCGGATACGCATCCGGCGTGGTGGCCTCCTTTTCGATCAGGCAGCCCAGCGCGCGGGCCTCGACGGCGGAGAGAACGGGAGGCGGCGGCGCATCGGTCGTCATCGTGGGATACCAGCGACAGGGGCGGCTAGGATAGCCCGGCATGCGGCATCCGCTCGGATTTCCGCGTCACCTCTCCACGCAGGGAGCGCTTGCGACACCGTCTCGCCGCCAGCGTGCAGCGAACCGCCTCGCAGCTGCAGCGGCCACCGCCGACTCTCGCCCTCTCGGCTGGAGCCATGTCTGGTTCATCGCGCGCGGCCTAGATTCGCCCACGTCGCGCGTCGCCGCAGCCGCACGGAGTGCCCCCCATGTCGTTCACCGGATTGCGAGCAAGCCTCGCCATCGCCGTCCTCGCGCTGTGCCCATGCATGCCGGCCGCCGCAATGCAGCGCCTCTGGCCGACCGAACAGCAATGGCGCCAACTCGGGACCGACAGCGACGCGGCTGTCGCACAGCTGCGCCTGGCCGGCGCGGCGCTGCACGCCACCGCGCGCCCCATCGCCGTGCTGAGCACCGCCGGCCGGCTGAAAGGCGACCCGGTCAAGGCGAGCACCGAAGCGAGCCTGGGCGACATGCGCCAGATCCAGGCACTCGCCGTGGCCTATGCCCTGACCGGCGAGGAGCGTTATGCGACCAAGGCCGGTGATTATCTCGGCCGATGGGCCGCCGTGAACCAGCCTAGCGGCCAACCCATCGACGAGACCGGCCTGGAGCCGGCGATCTTCGCCTACCGCATCGTCAGGAAGGCATTGCCCACCGACACCCGCCATGACGTCGACGACTGGATGCGGCGCATCGCGCGCGCCGAGATCGCGTCGCGCGATCCCAGGCGCAAGACCGCCACCAACAACTGGCACAGCCATCGCCTGAAGAGCGTCGGCCTGATCGGCATCGCGCTGGACGACGACGCCTTGATCGCCTACGCCAGGGACGGATTCAAGCAACAGATCGGCGACAACCTGCGCGCCGACGGCCAGAGCATCGACTTCATCGAGCGCGATGCGCTGTCCTACCATGTCTATGACCTGCGCCCCCTGGTGACGCTTGCCCTGGCCTTCTCCGAGCGCGGCGAAGACCTGTATCGCTGGCAGGCGCGCAACGGCGCCTCGCTCGCGCGCAGCGTGCAATGGCTGCTGCCCTATGTGCGCGGCGACAAGACCCATGCCGAATTCGTCGGCAGCGACGTCGCCTTCGACAAGGCCCGCTCGCGCAACGGCGAAGCCGGCCACGTGGTCGGCAGCGCCTACGCCCCGCGCGACGCATTGCCGTTGCTGGCGTTGACCGCCGCCTACGATCCCGACAGCGCCCGCCTGGCGACGCAGCTCGCCGGCAGCACGGCGGACCTGCGCCTGGCCTTGAGCCTGCTGCCGATGCCGCCGCCGTCGAGCGCCAAGTAGAGCCGCTGGCCGATCGCGCCGCCATCGAAGGACTTGCCTTCGCCGGCCACAGCCGATGGCCGTTGTGCCTTTCCGGGCTTGGCGCCTGGCCCGGCGCCGCGCTGCCGTCTGCCCGCCCGGCGCGGCCGCGGCCGCAACCCGCTAAAATCGGCCGATTCCCCGCCTAGGTCCCCGCGCCCGATGACCCCGATCGCCCGCATCGCACTGGCCTGCGCCGTGCTCGCCCTGTCCGCCTGCAAGCCGCAGGCGCCGGCCACCGAGGCCGCGGTGCCGCCCGCCGCCAAGACCGCCGACGCCGCGGTGCCCGGCGACGACAACCTCAACGCGGTGCTGTGGATGCAGCGCTCGGCCGAATACCAGGCCGTGGCCGAGCAGACCTACCGCGCCGCCGCCGACCGCCTGGATGCGGCGCTGAAGGAGCCGAACTGGGACGCGCTGGTGCCGGAGGAGCGCGGCAATGCCGCCACCGGGCTGAAGCCGGCGGTGGTGATGGACGTGGACGAGACGGTGCTGGACAACTCGCCGTACCAGGCGCGGCTGATCCGCAACGGCAAGGAGTACGACGAGCTCAGCTGGGACCAGTGGGTGGCCGAGAAGAAGGCCAAGCCGATCCCCGGCGTGGTCGATTTCGCCAAGGCGGCCACCGCCAAGGGCGTCACCGTGCTGTACGTGTCCAACCGCGCGGTGCACCTGACCGACGCGACCCTGGCCAACCTGCGCAGCGCCGGCCTGCCGGTGGCCGACAACAGCGTGCTGCTGGGCCTGGGCACGGTGGTCAAGGACTGCGAGCAGAACGGCTCGGAGAAGAACTGCCGGCGCAAGCTGGTCGGCCAGCAGTACCGGGTGCTGATGCAGTTCGGCGACCAGCTCGGCGATTTCGTGCAGGTCGTGGCCAACACCCCGGACGGCCGCGCGCAGCTGCTGCAGCAGTACCACGACTGGTTCGGCGAGCGCTGGTGGATGCTGCCCAACCCCAGCTACGGGTCCTGGGAACCGGCGCTGTTCAACAACGACTTCGCGCAGCCGCGCGCCGCGCGCCACCAGGCCAAGCGCGACGCGCTGGAGCTGGCGCAGTGAGCCGCGCGCCGCTGCCGCTGCAGGCGCGCGAACGGCTGATCTTCGCCCTGGACGTGCCCGACCGCGCCGAGGCGCTGGCGTGGATCGAGCGGCTCGACGACGCGGTGGCGTTCTACAAGATCGGCATGGAACTGCTGGCCTCCGGCGAGTACTTCGACGTGCTGGAGACGCTGGCCGCACGCGGCAAGCGCGTGTTCGTGGACCTGAAGTTCTTCGACATCCCGGCCACCGTCGGCGGGGTGATCCGGCGCCTGTCGCAGTGGCCGGTGGACTACTGCACGATCCACGGCTGGCACCCGGCGATGATGCAGGCCGCGGCCGCCGCCAACGGCGGCGACATGCGCCTGCTGGCGGTGACCGTGCTGACCTCGATGGGCCGCGCCGACCTGGCGTCGATGGGCATCGACCGCGACCCGCAGGACGTCGTGGTGGAGCGTGCCCTGGCCGCGCAGGCCGCGGGCATCGACGGGGTCATCGCCTCCGGCCAGGAAGCGGCGCCGATCCGCCGCGCCACCGGCGCCGGCTTCTCGATCGTGTGCCCGGGCATCCGCCCCGGCGGCCCGGTCGGCGACGACCAGCAGCGCACCGTGGGCGTGGCCCAGGCCTTCGCCGACGGCGCCGATGCGATCGTGGTCGGCCGCCCGATCCGCCAGGCCGCCGACCCGCGCGCCGCCGCCGAGGCGATCCAGCGCGAGATCGCCGACACCCTGGCGGCGATGACGTCGCGCTGAACCAGCTCAAAAATATCAATGACTTAGACTAGAAAACTTAAATCATTGCATTAGCTTGCCGGTGCCGGTAGCATGCGCAGCGTCCGGCCTTGCCGGAGATGCGCCACAAACCGTTCTCCGGCTTCGGTCGGATTTTGAAGAGGCCCGCGCCTTGGTGCGCGAGGCCTCTTTTTTTATGCCCGGCGCACGCCCGGGCCGCCCGCTCACAGCGGCGCGGCCGCGCAATAGCGGTCGATGAAGGCCTGGTGCGGCGGCATCGCGTCCACGCAATGGCCGATGGTCTGCTCGATGCTGGCGACGAAGCGTTCGATGTCCGCGGCCGGCACCTGGTCCACCAGCGGGTGGTAGGCGCGCGGCAGGATGCCCTGCCCGACCATCACCTGCACCCAGCTGATCTCGGCGAACATCTCCTCGCCGTTGCGGTAGAAGCGGCCGCTGTCGCGGAACAGGTCCAGCGTCGCCTGCAGCTCCGGGGTGATCGCCATGCTGCGGCACTGCCGCCAGAAGTCGCTGTCGTCGCGCTCGGTGGCGGTGTAGTGCAGCACCAGGAAATCGCGGATGCGATCGAACTCGAAGGCGATGCGGTCGTTGTAGCGCTGCACCAGCACCGGGCTGATGCCCTCGCGCGGGAACAGCTCCAGCAGCTTGGAGATGCCGGACTGGATCAGGTGGATGCTGGTCGATTCCAGCGGCTCCATGAAGCCGCTGGCCAGGCCCAGCGCGACCACGTTGCGGTTCCACACCTGCTTGCGGCGCCCGGTGAGGAAGCGCAGCGGACGCGGATCGGCCAGCGCCGGGCCGTCCAGGTTGGCCAGCAGCGTGGCTGCGGCCTCGTCGTCGCTGAGATGCGCGCTGGAATACACGTAGCCGTTGCCGGTGCGGTGCTGCAGCGGGATGCGCCATTGCCAGCCGGCCGCGCGCGCGGTGGCGCGGGTGTACGGCGTCGGCGGCCCGACCTTGGCGCAGGGCACCGCCAGCGCGCGGTCGCACGGCAGCCAGTGGCTGAAATCGTGGTAGCCGGTGTGCAGCGCCTGCTCGATCAGCAGGCCGCGGAAGCCGGAGCAGTCGATGAACAGGTCGCCGCCGATCACCTCGCCCGAGGCCAAGCGCACCGAGACCACGTCGCCCGATTCCGGATGCAGCTGCACCTCCTCGACGATGCCTTCGCGCCGGGTCACCCCGCGCTGCTCGGAGAAACGGCGCAGGAACGCCGCGTACAGCGAGGCGTCGAAATGGTAGGCGTAGGCGATGTTGGACAGCGGCGAGTTGGGCGGCGCATCGCTGGCCGAGGTCATGAACTTGCCGCGCTTGGCGGCGACGGTGTTGAGCGTGTAGGCGCCCAGCGGCTTGGCCTTGCCGGCCAGCGCCTGCTTGATCCAGTACTGCTGGAACGGCAGCAGCCCGAGCGGATGCCCGATCTCGGTGCCGAAGCCGTGGATGTAGGACGTGCCCGGCCGGTGCCAGTCGACGAACTCGATGCCGAGCTTGAAGCTGCCCTGGGTCTGGCGCACGAACTCGGCCTCGTTGATGCCGAGCAGGTTGTTGAAGGCCTTGATGTGCGGCACGGTGGCCTCGCCGACGCCGACGATGCCGATCTGTTCGGATTCGATCAGGGTGATGCGGTAGTCCGGGCCCAGCACGCGCGCCAGCGCGGCGGCGGCCATCCAGCCGGCGGTGCCGCCGCCGACGATGACCAGGTTGCGGAGAGGGGCGGCGATCATGCGTGCGCGGTCCTGTGCGGAAAGAAGGAAGTATCCGATACGCGAACGGGGCCAAGCGGCCCCGTCCGGAAAAACCCCACGCGCGCCGGTCGGGCACGCGCGTGGGCCGTTGCGGTGGATCAGAACTTGGCGCCGATCTCGAAGGTCACGGTGCGCGGCACGTAGTTGATGTCGCCGGTATCGTTGATGGTGATGTCCGGCTCGAAACGCCCGTTGCTGCCGAAGCCGTTGTACGCATACGACGAGTAGTTCTTGAAGTTGAAGGCGTTGAGCAGGTTCACCCGCGCCGACAGCTTGAAGTCGTTGTACACGGCGAACTCCTTGGTGGCCTGGAAGTCCACCGTGCGGTAGCCCCAGATCTTGCCGCCGACCAGGAACTTGCCGCTGCCCGGCGGAAGCGCCGCCACCTGCTGGCAGGTCGCGCCATCGGCGTCGGTATGGCCGAAGCAGGCGATGGTGTTGATCGGCTCGGGCGTGGCCAGCACCACCTTGGCGCCGAAGGTGACGCCCCACGGCCCGTCGATCGAACCGGAGGCGACGAAGCGGTGCGCGGCCACGGCATCGGACTTCACGAACGGATAGTCGTGGATCGTCGCCTTGTCGAACGCGTACGGCTCGTCGATGTTGCGGTTCTGGCGCGCGCTGGTGTGGGTGTAGGACAGGGTCAGGCCCCAGCCGGATTCCTTGGTGTACGGCTTCTCGGCCGACAGCAGCACCTGGCTGCTGCGCTGCTCCAGGCCGTTGCTGCCGATGATGGTGTTCTGGTAGCCGGGCACCGGCTCGCCCCACGGCGCGCTGCCGTTCTGGAAGTAGGAACCGTCCGGATAGCGGTTGATCAGCGACATGGCGAAGCCGTCGTAGCTGAGGATGCGCTGGAAGGTCACGTCGGTGAGCCAGTCGCCGACCTGGTTGCTGATGCCGATGCTGTACTGGTCGCTGTACGGGGTCTTGAGCTTGTTGTTGAACATGAACAGCTCGGCGCTGCCGCTGACGCCCGGAATGGTGTTCAGCTGGTCCACGCCGTTGAGGTAGCGCGGATCCCACGCGGTGCAGACGCGGTCGGCGCGGTAGCACTGGCCGGTGGCCGGGTTCTGGAAGTACACCGCGACCGGCGACAGCGCCGCCTTGCTGGTTTCCAGCGCCAACTGCTCGAACAGGTTGCGGTCGTAGGAACGGCCGGCGCCGCCGTGCAGCACCGAGCTCTCGTCGCCGAAGAAGTCGTAGGAGAAGCCCAGGCGCGGCGCCCAGGCGTCCTTGAAGTTCTTGCGGTTGTTGCCGGTGCTGATGTAGTCGGCCACGTTGATGCCGCTGGGCAGCAGGCGGTCGGCCCACGGATGGCCCGGGTTCTCCGGATCGTCGGCATACAGCGCGGCGACGAAGTCGGGCGAGGTGACGAAGTCGGTGTAGGCCGGGCTCTTCTCGTAGTCCCAGCGCACGCCGACGTTGATCATCAGCTTGTCGGTCGCGGCCCAGTCGTCCTGCAGATAGATGCCGTACTGCTTGGACGGCGACACCACCGTGGCCTTCTGGCCCGGCGTGGTGTACGGGGCGATGAAGTCCACGCGGTACGGCGTGGCGGCGACGCCGTTGGCGTCCACCGAGTAGCTGAACTGCGGGTTCAGCGCCGCCGCGTCCTGCGAGGTCAGCTTGATGTCCTTGTAGCTCACGCCCATCTTGATGGTGTGCTCGCCGTGCCACTCGAAGCTGGTGAAGGTCAGGTCGTTCTGCAGGAACCAGCCCTTCTGGCTCTTGCGCTGCACGTTGAGGCCGCCGGCCGAGCCGGTCTCCAGGAAGCTGTACTCGTCCACGTCGGTGGAGCCGGCGCGCGGAGCGAGATACTTGTAGAGGATGCCGTTGCCGAGGCTCTTGGGCGTCGGGTTGTTCTCCGAGTTCTCGGTGCCGACGATCAACTCGTTGAACCAGTTGTCGGCGCTGTGCTGCCAGCGCAGGTTGGCGCGCTTGTCCTTGTTGATCTTGTTGGTGCCGTGCTCGGGGGTGCTGGTGCCGCCGACGTTGCCGGTCTGGGTCTCGTCGCGGTACTGCCCGCTCAACTCGATGCGGTCGCGGTCGGTCGGCTCGAAATCGATCTTGCCGAAGTACAGGTCTTCGGTGAACGGCATGTTCGCCGCGCCGATCTGGCTGGCCAGGTTGGCGGGCAGGAAGCCGACGTACGGCTGCGCATTCGCCTCGGCCTGCACGCTCTTGGGCACCACGTTCTCCTTGCCTTCGTAGGCGACGAAGAAGTGCATGCGGTCCTGGATGATCGGGCCGCCCAGGGAGAAGCCGTATTCCTTGGTCTGTGAATCGATCTTGCCGTTCGCTTCCTCGTCCGGGCGCTTGTCGCGCAGGTCCTGGTCGGTGTAGCGGTAGAACGCCTCGCCGTGGAATTCGTTGGTGCCGGACTTGGTCGCCGCGGTGATCGCCGCGCCGCTGATCTGGCCGTACTCGGCCTTGTAGTTGGAGGTGATGACTTTGTATTCGCCGATCGCCAGCTGCGGGAACGGATTGCCCTGGGTGTCGCTCTGGCCGGCGATGCCGCCGCCCTTGACGTAGCTCTTCTGGCCGACGCCGTCGATGTACAGGTTGCCGGCGCTGGCGTTGGAAGCGCCGCCGCGCAGCTTGGTATTCCCGTTGCCGTCGATCTGGAACACCATGCCCGGCACGGTGTCGGCGAACTCGAGGAAGTTGCGCGTGGCCTGCGGCAGCTGCTGGATCTGGTGCAGCGAAACGATGTTGCCGACCTCGGAGGTCTTGACGTCCTTGAGCATCGGCGCGGTCACGGTGACCGTGTCCAGCGTGGTCGCGGCGCCGCCCGGCGCGGCGGTGGTGCCGGCGTCGAGGTCGACGGTGGACGAGGAGGCGACCTGCAGCGTCACGTTGCGCTTGACGCCGTTGGCTTCGACCGTATACGTGCCCGGCGGCAGGCCGACGATGGTGTAGTTGCCGTTGGCGGCGACCTGCGCGCGCCGCACCGAACCGGTGGCGGTGTTGGTGACGACGACTTCGGTCCCGGCCTGGGCCTGCGCGACCTGGCCGCGCAGGATCGCGGTGCTGGTCTGCGCCATCGCCGGCATCGCCGCGAACAGGCTGGTCGCCAGGGCGCAGCACAGCAGGCTGCGTGCGGGCATATTGGAAGCGGAACGCGTTCTCTTCATGACAGAAACCCCTCCCAGGGCAGTAAACGGGATCATTCGTTGTTTCTTCTAGTTGGATGCAGACGGTGTTGGCGGAGCGCGTCGGGCGGTGTCAGTCCATGGCGGTTCCTCGCTGGGCACTGGACGCACGGACGATCAATTGCGGGGCGATATCGGTGGAAAGCGGCGCATCCGCGCCCGCGGCCTGCGGCTCCAGCGCGGCGAGCAGCAGCCGCATCGCGCGCGCGCCGAAGCCGGCGATGTCCACGCGCATCGTGGTCAGCGCCGGGTGCACGTAGCGCGCCATCGGCACGTCGTCGAAGCCGGCCAGGGCGATGTCGTCGGGCACGCGCAGGCCGGCGTGGGTGAAGGCGAACAGGCAACCCAGCGCCATCATGTCGTTGGCCGCGAACACCACGTCCGGGCGCTGGCCCTGCTGCAACAGCGCCTGCCCGGCGCGGTAGCCGGAGGCTTCGTCGAAGTCGCCGGGCAGCACCCGCGGCGGCACCTGCGGGCAGCGCTCGCGCAGTTCGTCGCGGTAGCCGCGCAGGCGTTCGCGCGCATCGAAGTTGTCGTCCGGCCCGGCGATGAAGGCGATGCGGCGGTGGCCGCTGTCGAGCAGGTGGCGGGTCATCGCGCGCGCGCCGCCGTAGTTGTCCACGTTGAGCACCTGCGCGTCGACGATGCGCTCGGCGCAGTTCATCAGCACCGCCGGCAGCGCGCCGGGCAGCATGTCGGCGGCCTCCTCGGCGCCGGTGCCCAGGTAGGGCGACATCAGCAGCAGCCCGTCCACGCGCCCGGGCATGCGCCGCACCGCCAGCCGCTGCTCCTCCGGCTCGCCGTGGTAGCTGGACACCAGCAGGTGCAGGCCGCGCTCGCGCGCGACCGTGTCGATGCCGCGGATCAGCTCGGAGAAGAACTCGCCGTGCAGGTCGGGCAGGACCACGCCGATGGTGTGGGTGCGGCGGCTGCTGAGGCTGCGCGCGGCATGGTGCGGCACGTAGTGCAGGGTGCGCGCGGCTTCCAGCACGCGCGCGCGCACCGGCTCGGCCACGTGCTGGTGGCCGTTCATGGTGCGCGACACCGTCGCCACCGAGACGTTGGCCAGGCGCGCCACGTCCTTGATGGTGATGCTGGCGCGCTGTTCCGGCGCTTGCGCGATCCGCGGATTCACCAGCGTGCCTCCAGGGTCCGGAACGGCTTGCGCAGCACCACCCCGGTGGCGTCGTAGGCGTCGATGCGACGCCCGTCCACGCGCACCTGCGTCGGCCGCGTGCGCGAGGGCCACACCACCCGCACCGCGGCGTCCGCGCGCAGGCCGGCACCGAGCTCGACCCGCAACACCTCGCCGCGCTGGCGCGCGCGCATGCTCAGCTGACCGTAGGCGGTGGGCAGGCGCTGCACCGCCAGGCCCTCGCCGTCGACCCAGGCCGGCGGCGTGCCCGGCAGCAGCACCAGTGCGTCGTCGCCCTCGTGCATCAGCATGCCGAACACGGTGCGCGCGTACTCGGCGCCGATCCAGGTATGCGGCATGTCGCCGAGGTAGCGGGGGAAGCGCGGCCGCGAATGCACCACTTCGGCCAGCACCTGCCATTCGAACGGGCGGCGGTCGCGCAGCATGTCCTGCAGCAGCTCGTCGGCGACCTGCGGCTGGTCCAGGTGCACGTAGGTCAGCACGTTGCGCATCTCGTACGGCGAATACGCCCACAGCGCATTGGGCTGCTTGCGCTTGCGCACGTCGTCCAGGTAGCGCGCGAAGGTGGTGCGCAGCGCCTGCTCCGGCAGCAGGTCCTGCTGCCCGGTGGGATCCAGCGCGATCGACACGCTGCTCGGATCGCCGTCGCCCAGGTCGGCCGCGGCGGGGATGAAGTCGGCGCCCTTCCAGGCCATGGTGGCGCGGATCGAGGCGGCCAGCGAGGTGCGCAGCGCGGCGTACTGTTCGCGCGCCCAGGCCGCGGTCGCCTTGTCGCCCAGCGACTCGGCCAGCCACGCGCCGTCGTGCCAGCCCTTCAGCGCCCAGTAGTCGTCCCAGTAGCTGTGGGTGGGGCTGGAATAGCCTTCGTGGCTGATCGACGGGGCCAGGATGCCGCGGAAGCGTTCCGGCGCCGGCTGCTCGCCCATGTAGCCGGGCACCAGGGTGCGCTCGCGCAGTTCCTGCATGAACTGCATCGCCAGCTTCACCTTCGGCAGGTAGGCGCGCACGCTGTCCGGGCCGCCATCCAGGCGCGCCACGTCGGCGACCAAGGTGATGTATTCGCCCTGGCTGTCGTATTCCAGGTCCGAGCCGAAGCCGTCGTTGACGCTGCCGTCGTCGTTGAGGATCGGCGACACCAGCCCGTTCGGATGCACCGCGTGGTCGCTGTACCACTGCAGGTAGTCGCGCGCGACCTTGGCCTGGCCCATGCGCAGCAGGATCGCCGAGGTGGCCATGCCGTCGCGGATGAAGGAGCGGTTGTAGTTGCGCGGCCCGGGCTGCATCGCCGGGCCGGTCTGGTTGATCAGCATGTACGCGGCCTGCGCGCGCAGCATGTCCACCAGGCTGGCGTCGGGCAGGCTCAGGCCGACGTTGCCCAGCCGCCGTTGCCAGTCGGCGGACACGCGCTCGGCCAGCGCGTCGAAGCCGCGGCCGGGATCGCGCGCCTCGGCGCCGAGCAGCGCGGCGCGGTCCAGCGCCGGTGCTGGCGGCAGCCGGCCCTGCGCGTCGGCGCTGGCGGTGCCGAGCGGGAACGCCAGCACCACGTCCTGCTGCGCGCCCGGCGCCAGCGTCACCGCGTAGTTCAGCATCGCCGCGGCCAAGCCGTCGGCGTCGTGCGCTGCGCGCTGCGCCGGCAAGGTACCGGCGGCGACGTGGCGGGTGATTTCGGTTTCGCCGTGCGCGCCGAACGCCTCGGCACCGGCGCCGCTGGGCGCGCTCAGCGATTCCAGCAGCACGCGGCCGTTGACCCGCACCGCGGCGTCCTCGACGGCCACGTCGTGGATCGGCGACAGGCCGCCGTTCTGCCACGGCGGATTCATCTGCATCGGCCGCACCAGCAGCGACAGCGTGCCGCTGACCGGGGTACCGCCGGTGTTGCGCAGGCGGTGGCGCAACAGCGTCACCGGCTGGCCGCCGTGCTCGACGGTGAAAGTCTCGCTGCGCAGTTCCAGCCCCGGCTGCGGCGACCAACTCAGCGACGGCATCGGCTTCCAGCCATCGCGCAGCGCATGCGTCAGCGTGTGGCCGTCGGCGCCGGCCGCAGTGCCGGACGCGTCGCGCCACAGCGGCTGCACCAGCGGCGCGCCCTTCCACGCCTCCAGGTTGCCGTACTCGTCGAAGATCGATTTCTGCCGGCCGGCATGGATGCCGACCGCGGTCCAGTAGGTCTGCTGCATATGCAGCGAGGCCGGGAACAGCGCGGCCTGGCCGCGCTGCGCGGCGACCTGGTAGCGCTTCATCGGCGTCATCACCGCCTTCGGCCCGAGCAGGCGCAGGCGGCGCAGCGCCGGTGCGCTCGCGCCGGGCGCGGCGTCCACGCGCAGCCGCAGCGCGCGCGCCTGCACCGGCGCGGTGCCGGCCAGGTAGGCGCTGTCGCTCTGCCCGGCCTGCGGATCCTCGGCCAGCGTGCTCCAGCGGCCCGCGGCGTCCTGCGCCTGCAGCCGCGTCGCGCCGTGCGCGCCGGCGAATTCGACGATCAGTCCGGCGCTGGCGAAAGCGCGCGGGAAGGCGATGTCCAGCTGCCGCGCCTGCGCACCCTTGCCGGGCAGGGCCAGCGCCGCATTGCCTTGCCACAGCGCCGCCGCCGCATCCGCCGGCACGCCGCGCAGCCGCGCGCTGTCCGCTTCGCCCAGCGGCTCCATCTCGTAGATCGACACGCCCCAGTCGGCGGTGCGCTCGGGGCTGGCCAGGCGCAGGTAGCGCGCGCGACGCGGCGCGAAGAACAGCGTCTCGGTGCCGCCCAGCGAATCGGCCATGGTGTAGACCGTGTCCCAGCGCTGGCCGTCGTCGGAGACCTGCAGCAGGAAGCCTTCCGGATTGGCGCTGTCCCATTGCAGGCGCACGCCGCCGATCCGCGCCGCGCGGCCCAGGTCGACCTGGAACCAGTGGCCGGGACTGAACGCGCCGCCGGTGCGGGTACTGGCATCGCCGTCGATCAGGTAGGCGATGGCCTGCGCCTTGACCTGGCTGGAGGAACTGGAGGCGCGCCATGCCTCGCGCGGCGGCAGGCGGCCGTCCTGCGCCTGCGCCGGCAGGGTCATGGCCAGGCCACACAACATGCCGGCCAGCGCCAAGCCGTAGCGGAAAATGCCACCGTGACGCAGTGCTCGGAAGATTTCAGACATGTGCCGCACTGGGACCCCCGTCCAGTACCACCTCACGCTGAGGTGGGCGGACGGTAACAGCAACTGCAAGCGGTTACATGATGCGCCGCAACATTGCGCAATGTGGCGGCACACTGTGCGATACGCCGCCATCGGGCTGACATCGTTGTCTCGACAGGTCCGATCGAGCCAGGAATTGTCCCGGCGCGACATCGGCCGCGCGTGCCGCGCCATCGCCCGACGGCGCCGCCCCGGGCGCACGGCTTGCCGGAATCGCGCGCGCCCAGCAAGATGCGGAACGTTTTGGGGAACGAGCCGAATTGAGTATGTCGCCGCCACGCCCGACCCGGCTCACGCCCTTGCATGTCGTTCCTGCGCTGCTGCTGGCCGCGCTGGCCCTCTCCGGGTGCAAGCGCAGCCCCGCCGAGCTGCCCGGCGCCGCCGCTGAACCGGCTGCGGCGGTGCGCGAACTGGCGCACACGCTGCAGCGCAACGATCTGGCCGGCTATGCCCGCGCCGCGGTCCCGCCCGACCACTACCGGCGCCTGCAGCAGGCCTGGAGCGAGGACCGCAGCCGCTGGCCGCTGACCCAGCTGCCGCTGGCCGAGCGCCTGCCCGAGATCCTCGACACGCTGTCCGCGCCGGACGCCGAGCGCCAGCTGCAACGGGCCTTCGACGCGCAGTTCGGCGGGCAGACCGCGAGCCTGCGCCAGGCCGCGCACTCGCTGGGCCTGTTCGGCGTGCAGTACCTGCGCAACCAGGGCGACTACACCCCGGAACAGCGCGGCCACTACGTGCAACTGGTGCAGGCGCTGAGCGGCTGGGCCGAACACGCGCCGCTGGCCGAGCGCAAGCGCGCGCAGGCGGCGATCGCGCAGCTCAGCGCCGCCGCGCGCCGCACCGGCCTGCGCAGCGACGCCGACCTGCGCGGCCTGGGCATGGAGCCGAGCCTGCAACGGCTCGGGCCGTTCCTGGGCGAGCTGAAGACGGTGCTGGCCGGCTACGGCCTGGACCTGGACGCCAGCGCGCGCGAACTGCGCACCGGCCTGGTCAGCCAGCAGGGCGACCAGGCCGTGGTCCGCATCCATTACCCGCTGGGCAGCGCGCAGATCGACACCACCGCGGTGCTGGTGCGCCGCCAGGGCCACTGGTACCTGCGCGATACCTTGCACGAGGTGGACACGCTGCTGGCCGCCGCCGCGGCGCCGCTCGCGGCTCCTGCCGCGGCTGCGGCGGCGCCCGCCGCCGACCCCGCACCGCCGGCTAAGCGATAATGACGCCGATGCCAGAACAAAACCCCCTTCCCTTCCCCGACGACGCCGCGGCTGCGCGCGCCTCGGATCCGGCGCCCGCGCCCGCCTCCCCGGCCAGCGGCGACGCCGCCGGCAACGTGCCGCCGGCGCAAGGCGCCGCGTCGCTGCCGGTGCCGTCGGTCGCCGCGCGCAACGCCAAGCGGCCGCTGTGGGCGCGCCTGCTCGGGCGCGTGGCCGATCCGTGGCTGGGCCTGAACATCGAGCCGGCCGAGCCTGGCCAGTACGACGACGGCCGCCCGGTGGTCTACGTGCTGGAGGACTACGGCCTGTCCAACGCGCTGATCCTGGACAAGGCCTGCCGCGAGGCCGGCCTGCCGTCGCCGCTGGTGCCGCTGCCCGGCGACCCGCTGGGGCGCAAGCGCGCCTACCTGGCGCTGTCGCGGCGCAGCAGCAACAACGCGCTGATCCCCGAGCAGCGCGGCGCCAAGACCCATTCCGATTCGCTGGCCAAGCTGCTGCAGGCGCACCGCGAGCGCCCGGACCTGGACATCCACCTGGTGCCGGTGTCGATCTTCGTCGGCCGCGCCCCGGACAAGCAGAGCGGCTGGTTCGCGGTGCTGTTCTCGGAAAACTGGGCGCTGGTCGGTAGCTTCCGCCGCCTGCTCGGCGTGCTGCTCAACGGCCGCAGCACCATCGTGCGCTTCGCCCCGCCGGTGTCGATGCGGCTGACGGTCGACGAAGGGTTGCCGCCGGAACGCACCGTGCGCAAGCTGCAGCGCGTGCTGCGCACCCATTTCCGGCGCATCCGCGAGGCGGTGATCGGGCCGGACCTGTCGACCCGGCGCCTGCTGGTGGACCAGGTGCTGGCCGCCGAGCCGGTGCGCGAGGCGATCGCCGCGCAGGCCAAGCGCGACAACAGCAAGCCGATGGACGCCTGGCGCAAGGCCCACGCCTATGCCTGGGAGATCGCCGCCGACTATTCCAGCCCGGTGGTGCGTTCGGCCAGCTTCCTGCTCACCCATGTGTGGAACCGCATCTACGCCGGCGTGCTGGTGCACCACCTGGACAAGCTGAAGGAGGCCGCGCCCGGGCACGAAGTGATCTACGTGCCCAGCCACCGCAGCCACATGGACTACCTGCTGCTGTCCTACCTGCTGTACGAGCGCGGCATCGTGCCGCCGCACATCGTGGCCGGCATCAACCTCAACCTGCCGGTGGTCGGCACCCTGCTGCGCAAGGGCGGCGCGTTCTTCATCCGCCGCTCGATCAAGGGCAACGCGCTGTATTCGGCGGTGCTCAGCGAATACGTGGCGCAGCTGGTGGCCGGCGGCTACTCGATCGAGTACTTCGTCGAAGGCGGCCGCTCGCGCACCGGCCGGCTGCTGCAGCCCAAGGGCGGCATGATCGCGATGACCCTGCGCGCGTTCCTGCGCCAGCCGCGCAAGCCGGTGCTGTTCCAGCCGATCTACGTCGGCTACGAGAAGCTGATGGAAGGCAACAGCTACCTCGACGAACTCAGCGGCCGGCCCAAGGAGAAGGAATCGATCTGGGGCCTGCTGTGGAGCATCCCCAAGGTGCTCAAGCAGAACTACGGCCAGGTGGTGGTGAACTTCGGCGAGCCGATCGCGCTGAGCCAGGTGCTGGCGCAGCGCGCGCCGGACTGGGACGGCCAGCCGCTGGGCGAGGACGAGAAGCCGACCTGGTTGAACGGCACCGTCGATGCGCTGGCGCAGCAGATCCAGGTGCACATCAATGCCGCCGCCGACGTCAATCCGGTCAACCTGCTGGCGCTGGCGCTGCTGTCCACGCCCAAGCACGCGATGGGCGAGGCCGACCTGATCGCGCAGATCGAGCTGTGCAAGAAACTGCTGGCCGAACTGCCGTACTCGGACCGGGTCACCGTCACCCCGCACTCGCCCGAGCGCATCATCGCCCACGCCGAGGAGATCAACGTGCTGACCCGCACGCCGCATCCGCTCGGCGACGTGCTCAGCGTCAACGGCGACAACGCGGTGCTGCTGAGCTACTTCCGCAACAACGTGCTGCACCTGTTCACCGCCTCCTCGTGGGTGGCGTGCTGCTTCCAGAACAACCGCCGCATGAGCCGCTCCGGGCTGCTGCGGCTGGGCCGCACCGTGTACCCGTTCCTGCAGGCCGAACTGTTCCTCCCGTGGAGCGAGGACCAGTTCGCCGAGCGCATCGAGCGCACCATCGAGGTGTTCGTGCGCGAAGGGCTGCTGCTGCAGGTCAACGACGACGACGGCGGCGTGCTCGCGCGCAACACCGGGCAGACCGACGAAGTGTTCCGCCTGCGCGCGATCGGGCATTCGCTGCAGCAGGCGTTCGAGCGCTACTACATCGCCATTTCGGTGCTGGTCAAGAACGGCCCCGGCAAGCTCGGCGCCGGCGAGCTGGAGAGCCTGTGCCAGCAGGCCGCGCAGCGCCTGAGCCTGCTGTACGCACCGGCCGCGCCGGAGTTCTTCGACAAGACCCTGTTCCGCGGCTTCATCCAGAAGCTGCGCGAACTGAAGCTGGTGTGGCCGGACGAGAACAGCAAGCTGGTGTTCGACGAGCGCCTGGATGCGTGGGCGAAAGACGCCAAGTTCATTCTTGGTCGCGAACTCCGCCACACCATCGAACGGGTCAGCCCGGAGGCGGCGAAGCCGGAAGAGCCTGTCGTGCCGCAGGATTGAAGCGGCGGCATTGGCGGGCGGCCTGGCGCCGCTTTCACGCGGCGATCGACCCATCGCGTGTGGGAGCGACTTCAGTCGCGACGGGCGCTACCTGGAAGGCCCGTCGCGACTGAAGTCGCTCCCACATGTGGCATCACCTGGGTTCAACAGCTCAACCGCCGAACAGGTCGCCGGTGATCGGTCCGGCAGGCACGACATCCGCCGGATACACCAGCTGCCCTTGCGCATCGGTGCGCGCGGCGGGGTTGAGGATGGCCGGCTCGCGGCGCTTGCCGTCGAGCAGGTGGATCACCGGATGGCCGTGGTGCAGCAGGTGATCGCAGACGATCTGCCGGTGGCACTGGCGCCAATCGGCCTCGGCGCACATCACCGCGCAGGCGCCGCCGCTGCCGAGCGCGCGCAACTGGACCAGCGCCGCGCCGAATTCGGTGCCCAGCGCGTAGTCGGCGTAGTTGTGGAAGCCGGCGCTGCGCCAGTGGCCGTTGCGTTGCGGATCGATGCCGGGCTGCCTGCCGCGGCGCCCGCCCAGCGCGCGAACATGGGTGTAGCCGATGCCGGCGGCGGCCAGGCTGCGCGCCAGCGCGGCGCCGTCGAACTGCGGGAAGCGCCGCGACGACGGGAACGCGCGCACGTCGGCCAGCTGCGCGATCCGCGCGCCGTGCAGGATGTCCAGGAATTCGTCCAGCGGCCGCGTGGAGTGGCCGACGCTGAAGAACGTCGCCGCGCTCACGCCGGTTCGTCGGGGATCAGCAGGTTTTCCAGGCGCATGATGCAGTCCTTGAGCTGCAGCTTGCGCTTCTTCAGCCGCTTGGCCTGCAGTTCGTCGTCGAGGTTGGCCGGGATGCGCTGGATCTGTTCGTCGAGCGCGCGGTGTTCGCGACGCAGGGCGTCCAGGCGCTGGGAGATCTCGGCGGGCGTCATGTCGTCCATTGCGTCCGAGCATACACAGCCAGCGTACCCGTCGTCACCGTGCGCGGCGCCTGCGCTCGGCGGTCGCGCTTGCCGGCGCAATGCACGCGCCAGGAACCGGCACGGCGCCGGGTCCGGGCAGCGGCGCCAACCGCGGCGGTCGAGCCGCCCTAGAGAGGTCTTCCATGCGCCTACCCCAGTTCCTGCCCGCCTCGTCCTGGCCACCACCACCCCGGCCTGGTCGCGGCGCCGGAACCAGACACGACCGCTTCCGAACCGCCCCTGCGCGACCTCACTCGCCGTAGGGATGGACCAGCGCGATGCGCCCCTGCGCGTCGTGCTGCAGCTCGGTGAGCTTGATCGAGCGCAGATGGGTGACGCCGCCGGACAGCATCGCGTCGTGGTAGAACAGGTACCAGGTGCCCTGGAACTCGCAGATCGAGTGGTGCGTGGTCCAGCCGACCACCGGGCTCAGCAGCGGCCCCTGGTAGGTGAACGGGCCGTAGGGCGAGTCGCCGATCGCGTAGCACAGCAGATGGGTGTCGCCGGTGGAGTACGACAGGTAGTAGCGCCCGCCGTACTTGTGCAGCCACGGCGCTTCGAAGAAGCGGCGCGCATGGTCGCCGGCCAGCAGCGGCTGGCCGTGTTCGTCGAGGATGCGCACCTCCCGCGGCGGTTCGGCGAACTGGGTCATGTCCGCGCGCAGCCGCGCCACGCGCGGGCCCAGCGCCGGCTCGGCGTCGCCCGGTTCCTCGTGCGCCTGCGCGTAGACGTTGTCGCGGTACTTCTGCAACTGCCCGCCCCAGATCCCGCCGAAATATAGGTAGTGTTCGCCGTCGTCGTCGGCGAACGCCGCCGGATCGATCGAATAGCTGCCGTCCATGGCCTGCGGCTCGGCGGTGAACGGCCCTTCCGGGCGCGTGCCGATGGCCACGCCGATCTGGAAGATGCCGTCGGCGCGCTTGGCCGGGAAGTACAGGTAATAGCGGCCGTCCTTGCACGCCGCGTCCGGCGCCCACATCTGCCGCTGCGCCCACGGCACGTCCTTCACGTGCAGCGCCACGCCGCAGTCCTGCGCCGGGCCGTCGGCGCTGTCCATGCGGAACACGTGGTAGTCCTCCATGTCGAAATGGCCACCGTCGTCGTTGAAGGCGATGCCGGCGTCGATGTCGTGCGAGGGATAGATGTACAGCACGCCCTCGAACACGTGCGCCGAGGGATCGGCGGTGTACATGTGGGTCACCAGGGGCTGCGAGATGGCCTTGCTGGCCAGCGTCTGCAGGTCTGCGGCATCGGTATCGGCGGACATTGCGTACCTAGAGCGTGGGGGGAAAAACGTCAGCCGCCGAGCGCGGCGGCCTGCAGGCGGCGCGCATCCAGCTCGCGCTCGATGCGCGATTCCAGCGGCTTGTCGATCTCGTACAGGAACAGCAGCGCCACCCCGAGCAGGAACGGGATCGCGCAGTACACGCTGACCGCCAGGCGGATGCCGCCGGTCACCGCGGCGCTCTGCTGCGGCAGCGCGGCGTCGTAGCCGTAGAAGGCGAGCAGGCCGGCGACCAGCGCGCCGCCGACGCTCAGGCCGACCTTCAGCCCGCACAGCATCGCCGAGAAGATGATCGCCGTGGCGCGGCGGTGGTTCTTCCATTCCGAGTAGTCGGCGACGTCGGCGATCATCGCCCACAGCAGCGGGATGGTGATGCCGTAGAAGAAGCCGTGCAGCACGTAGGAGCCGAACACCAGGCCGATCGCCTGCGGCGGATAGACCGCGAACGCCAGCAGGAACAGCGTGGACACCAGCAGCGCCGCGCCGAACACGTTGCGCTTGCCGTAGCGGTCGGCCAGGCGCTTGGAGCAGCCGATGCCGACGATCATCGCCAGGATGCCGCCGGCGCTGAACACGCTGAAGGCCGAGGTCGGCGCATCCTGCGGCCAGTGCAGCGCGGCCAGCCCGGCGCTGGCGAGCAGCCCGTTGATGCCGGCGATGAAGCCGTTGAACCCGGCCTGGTCGAGGAAGCCGGCCAGCGCCTGCGCATCCAGGTAGTACTTGAAGTAGTACACGTACATGCCGCCCTTCATCGCCAGGTTGACGAACACCAGGATGGTCAGGGCCAGCATCACCAGCCACGGCTTGTTGCGCACCAGGTCGCCCAGGTCCTTGCGCACGCTGGACGGTTCGGCGGCGATCGGCAGCACCCGCTCGCGGGTGGTGAGGAAGGTGATCAGGAAGCACAGCGTGCCGACCACCGCGAACAGCGCCATGGTGCGCTGGAAGCCCTGCGCCTTGTCGCCGTTGCCGAGGATCAGCACCAGCGGCAGCAGCAGCACCTGGATCACGAACTGGGCGATGGTGACCGCGAAGAAGCGGTACGCCGACAGGCTGTTGCGCTGCTCCATGCTGCCGGTGAGCACGCCGCTGAGCGCCGAATACGGCAGGTTGTTGGCGACGTAGATCAACACCAGCAGGGTGTAGGTGGCGAACGCGTAGATCACCTTGCCCTGCTCGCCCAACGCCGGGGTGCTGAAGGCGAGCAGCGAGATCGCGCCGAACGGCAGCGCGGTCCACAGGATCCACGGCCGGAACTTGCCCCAGCGCGTGCGCGTGCGGTCGGCGAGCACGCCCACCAGCGGGGTGAACACCAGCGCGCCGAACAGGCCGACCACCGAGATCAGCGTGGCCGCGGTGCCGGCCGGAATGCGGTAGATGTCGGTGTAGAAGAACGCCAGGAACGTGATCAGGGTCTGGAAGATCAGGTTGGCGGCCAGGTCGCCCAGGCTGTAGCCGATCTTTTCGCTGAGCGGGAGGCGGTGCGTGCTGGTCATGGGCCTGGGAGTCGCGGGAGGAACGTGCTGCCCTCTGCGCCGGGAGAGGGGCCGGAGGAAGAGGGTACGGCGAAGGCGGAACGGGTGCCGGTGAGGGCGCGCCTGCGTGCCGGACGCGGTGGCCCCGCATGGCGGGAGCCTCGCATCCGGCAGGCAGGATCAGAACGAGCCGCGGATGCCGAGCATGATGGTGCGTCCAGGCTTGTACAGGTCGTAGGTGGCGTTGGGATACTGGAAGGTGGTGCGCAGCGGTTCGTCGGTGAGGTTGGTGACGTTGAGGGTGATCTGCGGCGCCGACCGGATCCACGCCAGCGTGTAGCTGGCCGACAGGTCCAGCTGGCCGCGCGCATCGGCCATCAGCCGCGCGTCGGGGATGCCGTTCTGGTTGGCGCCGGAGATGATCATGTCGTCGTTCCAGGCGTAGGACAGGCGCACCGAGGCATTGTTCTTCTCCCAGTACACGGTGCCGTTCCACAGGTTCGGCGCCACGCCCACCGCCACCGCCTGGATGCCGTCGCCCTCGGACTCCTGCTTGACGTGGGTGTAGTTGAGGCTGAAGCCCAGGCCGTCGAGCAGGCGGTCCAGCGGCTGCACCCAGATCGCTTCCAGGCCGCGGATGTTGAGCGTGCCGTCGGCGTTGACCTGGGTCTGCACGTCCACGGTGGCCGCGTTCGGCCCGCCGCGCTGGTCGATCGCGGCCTGCTGGGTCGCGGTCAGGTCGCTGTAGGGCACGCCCAGGTCGAGGAACGGGATGCGGCGTACGCCGTTGACGGTGAAGCCGTCGATGCGCTTGTCGAACAGGGTCAGGCCGACGAAGCCTTCGCCGCCGGTGTACCACTCGCCGCCGATGTCCACGTTGGTGGAGCGGTACGGCGCCAGGTTGGAATTGCCCTGGGTGGCGGTCTGCGCTGACGGGTCGCTGAAGTTGGTGTTGGGCAGCATCGCGCTGGGATCGGGACGGGTCAGCGTGCGCGAGCCGGACAGGCGCAGCACCACGCTGTCGGCCACGTCCCAGGCCACGTTGAACGAGGGCAGCAGTTCGTTGTAGTCCGAGTTCAGCACCTGGTAGCGGCGCACCCCGCCGATGGTGACCGGGCCGCTGATGGTCTGGTCGGTGGTCACGTAGCGCACGCCCGCGTTGAAGCGCATCGACCGGTTCCACACGTCGGTCTCGCCGTTGGCCTCGACGTAGAAGCCCCAGTTCTTCTCCAGGATGCCGCCGGTGGAGGCGCCGGTGTTGGCGGCGTTGGTCTCCGGCGCGCTGTCGCTCAGGCCGTAGTAGCCGCTGTCGCGCAGGAAGCGGTCGAAGTCCACGGTGATGAAGCCGCCGGGGCCGGGCTTGAGATACGACGCCAGCGCCGACTGCGGGATCAGCGAACCGGCGCCGCCGGTGCAGGTGGTGCCGCCGCCGCGGCACACCAGGGTTTCCCACGCGGCGCTGTTGTCGAAGCCGCGGATGTGCCGCTCGGCCTGGTCGTAGGCGACGCCGACCTTGACGTTGCGCTTGTCCTCGCCGAACTGCAGGTCGGCGCGCGCGCCGCGGGTCTCGGTCTGGCGCTTCTCGTTGCTGATGTTGAGGCGGCCGCCGGTCCAGCTCCAGCCCAGGTTCGGATCGTTGAGGTCCAGCGGGCTGTCGATCGAGGGCTGGTCGCCGCCGCTGTTGCTGTAATCGACGGTGGTGAACGGCGAGGTCACCAGGATGCTCGGCGACTGCCGGTACAGCCAGCTGCGCGTGGCATTGGCCTGCACGTTGAGCTTGATGTCCTGGTTCGCGCCGAACAGCAGCTCGGCGCCGGGATTGACGCTCCAGAACTTGACCTGTTCGCGGTACGGCCGCGCTTCCAGGAAGTACTGCGCGTTGGTGAAGGTGGCATCGGTGACGACGTTGTTGTCGTCCAGCTGCATGTCCAAGGGGATCATGTTGCCGTTGCGCCCGATCAGATTCATGCTGGTGCGTTCGGTGGTGCGCTTGGCCTTGGAGAACAGCGTATCCAGGTAGAAGTGCGCGCTGTCGCTGGGGCGCCATTCCAGCGACATCACCGACGCGTCGCGGTCGCGGTCGCCCTGCATCTGCACGCGGCGGCCCAGGCGCGGGATCAGCGCGTCGCTGATCTGCTCGATGCTCAGGCCGGGGTTGTGCGCCAGCAGCCAGGCGGCGTCGATGCGCTGCCCGGGGGTGAGCCCGGCGCCGGCGGTGACCGGCACGCTGTCGGGGATGCGCCAGTTGCCGCCGCCGTTGGCGTTGCACGCGGCCGGCTGGTTGGTCGACGGGGTGCCCGCCGGCGGGGTCAGCCCGCACTGCGCGTAGGTCAGGCCCGGATTGGTCCAGCCCACGCTCTCGAAGCCTTCCACGCCGAGCTTGCTGCGCACCGAGGCCAAGCCGAACAGCGCGCCGAAGGTGCCGGCTTCATTGGTCCAGCTGCCCATCAGCGCGCCGCGCGGCGTGGTCTTCTCGCTGGTGCTGTTCCAGTCGCCCTGCAGCTGGTAGGTCAGGTGCGTGCCGGGACGATCGAACGGACGCGCGCTGCGCATGTCGACCACGCCGGACACGCCGCCTTCGAGCATGCTCGCGGTCGGGGTCTTGCTCACCGTCAGCTGGGTGAAGAACTCGGTCGGGAACAGGTTGAGGTCGACCTCGCGGTTTTGGTTCTGCGCGTTGAGGCCGATCGAGGCGGTGGCGATGCTGGCGCCGTTGAGCGTGGTCTTGGTGAAGCTGGTGCCCAGGCCGCGGATGGCGATGTTCAGTCCTTCGCCATTGACGTCGCGCGAGAGCTGCACGCCGGGAATGCGGTTGAGCGACTCGGCGATGTTCATGTCCGGGAACTTGCCGATGTCCTCGGCGAACACGGTGTCGCTGAAGGTCACCGAATCGCGCTTGGCGTCGGTGGAGAACTGGATGCTGCGGCGGTAGCCGGAGACGGTCACCGTATCCAGCTGCTTCACCGCATCGTCGCCGGCTGGCGCGGGGGTGGGGGCGGCCTGCGGCGGGGGCGGCTCTGCCGGTGGCGCGGTCTGCGCCCAGGCGCTGCCCGCGGCCATGCCGAGCAATGCGGTGGCCAATGCATGAGACAACGTGGTGCGCGCGTAACTGTTCTTCACCGTGATTCTCCCCAAAAGACAGGCGACCTGCGGCTCTGCGATGCCACGCGGAGCGGTCGGCCAACGAATTGCCCGAGCGACGGAAAAACGTGCAGCGACTTCGACGCCCGTGTCATGGGCCGTGGCCGCGGATGGTAGCGCTACCAAGATGGCTGTCACGCTGCACGGCAACATAACGCCGGCATGCATCGATACATTGCGGAAAACGTGCGCCGGGGTACGGCGGATGCGCGGCGCATGTCGCGTGCCGGCATCGCGTTTCGTGCTGCTGTGCACGATGGATCGCCCGCGGCGGCGTGCTAATGATAGCGCTACCAAACGGCGGCGACCGCCGCGGCCTGTGGGGATCGAAGCGTATGCACCGAACCGGGAACAGCGCAGATTGCGTGCTGCATCGCAATATCCGACAGCCGCACCTGCACGGCGCCGCAGGCCGGCGCCGACCGCCGCAATGGCGGACGCATACCGCTGCCGCAACGCCGGTGCCGCGCGCATGATTCCGTCGCCGGACGCCGCAAGCACCGACAGCGCGGACAGCGGCACGCGCCTGGGCCGCATGCGCTGGCGCATCTGCGCGCTGCTGCTGGCCGCCACCACCATCAACTACATCGACCGCCAGGTGCTCGGCGTGCTGGCGCCGTTCCTGCAGGTGCAGATCGGCTGGAACGAGATCGAATACGGCTACATCGTCACCGCCTTCCAGGCCGCCTACGCGCTGGGCCTGCTGTGCAGCGGCGCGGTGATCGACCGCTTCGGCACGCGCGCCGGCTATGCGCTGGCGATCGGCGTCTGGAGCCTGGCCGCGATGAGCCACGCACTGGCGAGCAGCGTGGTCGGCTTCGCGATCGCGCGCTTCTTCCTCGGCCTGGGCGAGTCGGGCAACTTCCCGGCGGCGATCAAGACCGTGGCCGAATGGTTCCCGCGGCGCGAGCGCGCGCTGGCCACCGGCATCTTCAATTCCGGCTCCAACATCGGCGCCATCGTCGCGCCGCTGCTGGTGCCGCTGATCGCCAGCGCCTGGGGCTGGCAGTCGGCGTTCCTGTTCACCGGCGCGCTCAGCGCCACCTGGCTGCTGGTGTGGTGGCTGAACTACCGCGCGCCCGAACAGCAGCCGCGGTTGAGCGCGGCGGAGCTGGCGCACATCCGCAGCGATCCGCCCGAACCGGCGCAGCGCCTGAGCTGGGCGCAGGTGCTGCGCCACCGCCAGGCCTGGGCGTTCGTGGCGGCGAAGTTCGTCACCGATCCGATCTGGTGGTTCTTCCTGTTCTGGCTGCCCAAGTTCCTGCATGCCGAGTACGGGCTGAGCCTGCTGCAGCTCGGCGCGCCGCTGATCGTGATCTTCGTGCTCGCCGACGTCGGCAGCATCGCCGGCGGCTGGATGGCCGGGCGCTTCATCGCGCGCGGCTGGAGCGTCAACCGCGCGCGCAAGACCGCGATGCTGATCTGCGCGCTGTCGGTGGTGCCGATCGTGTTCGCCGCGCGCGCCGACAACCTGTGGCTGGCGGTGGGCCTGATCGGGCTGGCCACCGCCGCGCACCAGGGCTGGTCGGCGAACCTGTTCACCCTGACCTCGGACATGTTCCCGCGCCACGCGGTGGCCACCGTGGTCGGCATCGGCGGCTTCGCCGGCGCGGTCGGCGGCATGCTGATCGCCACCTTCATCGGCTTCCTGCTCGAGGCTACCGGCAGTTACGTGCCGGTGTTCCTGATGGCCGGCTCGGCCTACCTGCTGGCGCTGGCGCTGGTGCAATGGCTGGCGCCGCGGCTGCAGCCGGCGCGGCTGCAGGAGGATGCGCGATGATGGCGCCGCGCGCGCAGCCGCGGCCGGTGGTCCCGGTGCCATGCCTGCGCACGGCCACACGGATCGGAGGGACCGCAATGAAGACAGCACAGCTGGTCTCGCTCGCGCTGCTGCTGACGCTGGCCGCGGCCACGCCTGCCGCGCCGCTGGCCGCCGGCAAGCAGAAGTTCCTCGGCAACGCCTACGGCCCGCAGCAGGCGCAGGATTTCCTGCGCGACTGGAACAAGCTCACGCCCGAGAACGCCGGCAAGTGGGGCAGCGTGGAGGCGGTGCGCGACCGCATGGACTGGAGCGCGCTGGACCAGGCCTACCGCGTGGCCAAGGACAACCGCCTGCCGTTCCAGATGCACGTGCTGATATGGGGCAACCAGCAGCCGGAATGGATCAAGACGCTGCCGCCGGCCGCGCAACGTGCCGAGATCGAGCAATGGTTCGCCGCAGTGGCGCAGCGCTATCCGGACATCGATCTGCTGGAAGTGGTCAACGAACCGCTCAACGATCCGCCCAGCAAGGACGACAGCGGTGGCGGCAACTATCTGCAGGCGCTGGGCGGCGACGGCGCCAGCGGCTGGGAGTGGGTGCTGCAATCGTTCCGCCTGGCGCGCCGGCAGTTTCCGCATGCCAGGCTGATGATCAACGACTACAACATCACCAACAATGCCGACAACACGCGCCGCTACCTGCAGATCGTCCAGCTGCTGCAGCGCGAGCGGTTGATCGATGCGATCGGCGTGCAGGAACATGCGTTCGAGACCAGGCCCGACGTGCCGATGGCCGTGCACCGCGCCAACCTCGATACGCTGGCCGCGACCGGCCTGCCGATCTACGTCACCGAATTCGACCTGGACGGGCTCAGCGACGCGCAGCAGCTGGCCGACTACCAGCGCGTGTTCCCGCTGTTCTGGGAGCACCCCGCGGTACGCGGCGTGACCCTGTGGGGCGTCCGCCGCGGCCTGTGGCGCGACAAGGAAGGCGCCTACCTGATCCGCGACGACGGCAGCGAGCGTCCGGCACTGGCCTGGCTGCGCGGCTACGTGGCCGGCAAGCCGTAACCCATCCGCCTGTATCGACCATCACTCCCTACCCGCACCCCGATCATGACCCAGCCCTCCCCCGCCCTGTCCCTGCATCCCGACCGCCTGCTGCCGCCGGAACCGGGCACGCGCGCGATCGCGCGCCGCCTGTACGCGCAGGTCGCCGCGCTGCCCATCGTCAGCCCGCACGGGCATACCGACCCGGCCTGGTTCGCCACGGATGCGCCGTTCGCCAACGCCACCGAACTGTTGCTGGTGCCCGACCACTACGTGTTCCGCATGCTCTACAGCCAGGGCGTGGACCTGGACGCGCTCGGCATCCCGCGCGCCGACGGCAGCCGCGCCGCGGTGGACCCGCGTGCGGCCTGGCGCGTGTTCGCCGAGCGCTTCCAGCTGCTGCGCGGCACGCCGTCGGCGCTGTGGCTGAATCACGTCTTCCACGAGGTGTTCGGCCTGCGCGTGCGCCTGGACGCGGCCAGCGCCGACCTGTACTACGACCGCATCGGCGAGGCGCTGCAGACCCCGGCGTTCCGGCCGCGCGCGCTGTTCGACCGCTTCGGCATCGAGGTGATCGCCACCACCGAATCGCCGCTGGATCCGCTGCAGCACCACGCCACGATCCGCGCCAGCGGCTGGGGTGGGCGGGTGCTCACCGCCTACCGTCCCGACGCGGTGATCGACCCGGAACACGAGCAGTTCCCCGACGCGCTGCGCCGCTTCGGCGAGCTGACCGGCGAGGACGTGTACGCCTGGGACGGTTACCTGCGCGCGCACCGCCAGCGGCGCGCGTTCTTCGCGCAGATGGGCGCCACCTCCACCGACCACGGCCACCCCAGCGCGGCCACCGCCGACCTGCCCGCGGCCGAGGCGGCGCGGCTGTTCGCGCGCGTGCGCGGCGGCGGCGCCAGCGCCGCGGACGCGGAACTGTTCCGCGCGCAGATGCTGACCGAGATGGCGGCGATGAGCGTGGACGACGGCCTGGTGATGCAGCTGCATCCGGGCTGCTTCCGCAACCACAACCGCGTGCTGTTCGCGCGCTACGGCCGCGACAAGGGCGCCGACCTGCCGCTGCGCACCGACTACGTGCACGCGCTCAAGCCGCTGCTGGACCGCTTCGGCAACACGCCCGGCTTCACCCTGATCCTGTTCACCCTGGACGAGAGCACCTACGCGCGCGAGTTGGCGCCGCTGGCCGGGCACTATCCGGCGCTGCTGCTCGGCCCGGCGTGGTGGTTCCACGATGCGCCCGAAGGCATGTGGCGTTTCCGCGAGCAGACCCTGAGCAGCGCCGGCTTCTACAACACGGTCGGCTTCAACGACGACACCCGCGCGTTCCTGTCGATCCCGGCGCGGCACGACGTGGCCCGCCGCGTCGATTGCGCGTTCCTGGCCAAGCTGGTGGCCGAACACCGCCTCGACGAGGACGAGGCGGCGGAAGTCGCGCGCGACCTGGCCTATCGGTTGCCGAAGCAGGCCTACCGGCTGTGACGACGGGTGCGATCTGCGCTGCTCCCGCGCCCGCGTGCGGACGTGCGGGCCTGGCGGTGACGATGCCCAGGCGCGCGCTGCAGCGCGCGCTGGCGCCGCTGCTGGCGTTGGCCTTGCTCGCCGCAGGCAGCGTCGCCGCAGCGCCGGCGCAAACGCAGCCATCCCCGCGCGAACGGCTGTCGCTGGATGCCGATTGGCGCTTCCATCGCGGCGACGCGCCCGGCGTCGGCGACACACTGGACTACGACGTACGCCCGGACATCGAACGCAGCGCCGACGGCAAGGTCGCCGATGCGCGCCCCGACGCCGCCGACCGTCCCGCGCCGCGCACCCGGCCGGTGCTCAAGCCGTGGATCCTGCCCACCGGCAACGCCTTCATCGCCGACCCGGCGCGGCGCCACCCGCGCCCGCCCGGCGACCCGGGCAGCGACGTGGCCTTCGTACACGCCGAGTTCGACGACAGCGCCTGGACCCGCGTGGACCTGCCGCACGACTGGGCCATCGCCGGCCCGTTCCTGAAGGACGGCCCGTACGGCGGCATGGGCCGGCTGCCGAGCTGGGGCGTGGGCTGGTACCGCAAGCGCCTGGACATTCCCGCCAGCGACCGCGGCCGCGCGGTGTTCCTCGACATCGACGGCGCGATGTCCTACGCCACGGTGTGGCTCAACGGCCGCCTGGTCGGCGGCTGGCCATACGGCTACAGCTCCTGGCGCGTGGACCTGACCCCGTACCTGGTGTTCGGCGCCAGCAACCAACTGGCGATCCGCCTGGACAACCCGCCCGAGTCGGCGCGCTGGTATCCCGGCGGCGGCCTGTACCGCAGCGTGTGGCTGAGCAAGACCGCGCCGGTGCATGTCGGCCAGTGGGGCACGCAGGTCGGCACGCCGCAGGTGTCGGCGCAGGCGGCGACGGTGCGCCTGGCGGTGACCCTGGACAACAGCGGCGGCGATGCGGCACAGGTGCAGGTGGGCACCGCGATCTATGCGCTGGACGCCGTCGGCCGCCGGCACGGCGCGGCCGTGGCACGGATCGCCGCGGTCGAGACGCGCATCGCCGCCGGCGCCAGCGTCACGCTCGAGGGCATCACGCGCATCGCCAAGCCGCGGTTGTGGGGCCCGCCGCCGACGCAGCGGCCGCACCGCTACGTCGCGGTCACCGAGGTGACGCAGGACGGGCGCGTGATCGATCGCTACGAGACGCCGTTCGGCGTGCGCACGCTGCGCTGGGATGCGGACCGCGGCCTGCTGGTCAATGGCGAACACGTGCCGATCCGCGGCGTCAACAACCACCACGACCTCGGCGCGCTCGGCGCCGCGTTCAACCCGCGCGCCGCCGAGCGCCAGCTGCAGTTGCTGCAGGGCATGGGCGCCAACGCGATCCGCATGAGCCACAACCCGCCGGCGCCGGAACTGCTGGAGCTGACCGACCGCATGGGCCTGCTGGTGGTCGACGAACTCTTCGACAGCTGGGAAATGAAGAAGACCCCGCTGGATTTCCACCTGCTGTTCGCCGACTGGCACGAGCCGGACCTGCGCGCGCTGCTGCGCCGCGATCGCAACCACCCGTCGGTGATCCTGTGGAGCGTGGGCAACGAGGTCGGCGAGCAGTACACGGGCGAGGCCGGCGCCGCCATCGCGCGACGCCTGCAGGCCATCGTGCACGAGGAAGACCCCACCCGCCTGGCCACCGCGGCGATGAACTACGCCGCGCCGGACATGCCGTTGCCCGCGGCGCTGGACGTCATCGGCCTCAACTACCAGGGCGAAGGCATCCGCGACGCGCCCGAGTTCGCCGGCACCGAGCGCATCCGCAAGCCGCCGCAATACCCGCTGTTCCACGCCCGCTTCCCGGACAAGCCGATCTTCAGCAGCGAGACCGCCTCGGCGCTGAGCAGCCGCGGCGTGTACCTGTTCCCGGTGACCGCGGACAGCAGCGCACCGGTGCGCGACGGCCGCGGCGGCGATCCGCTGGCGCACCAGGTCAGCGCCTACGAGCTGCACGCGGTGGATTTCGGGGCCAGCGCCGACAAGGTGTTCGCCTCGCTCGACACGCATCCGTTCGTCGCCGGCGAATTCGTGTGGACCGGCTTCGACTATCTGGGCGAACCGACGCCGTACTATTCCTCGCGCAGTTCCTACTCGGGCATCTTCGACCTGGCCGGCTTTCCCAAGGACCGCTACTGGCTTTACCAGGCGCGCTGGCGCCCCGAATTGCCGATCGCGCACCTGCTGCCGCACTGGACCTGGCCCGGCCGCGAGGGACAGGTCACGCCGGTGCACGTGTTCACCTCCGGCGACGAGGCCGAGCTGTTCGTCAACGGCGTCTCGCAGGGGCGCAGGAAGAAGGCGCCGCTGCAGTACCGGCTGCGCTGGGACGAGGTGCTCTATGCGCCGGGCGAGCTGCGCGTGCAGGCCTACAAGGACGGCAAGCCGTGGGCCAGCGAGCGCGTGCGCACCGCCGGGCCGGCGGCGCGCCTGCAGGCCACGCCGGACCGCGCCACGATCCGCGGCGACGGCCGCGACCTGGCCTTCGTGAGCGTGCGCCTGCTCGACCGCGACGGCAATCCCGCACCGACCGCCGGCGACCGGCTGCGTTTCCGGGTCGACGGCCCGGGCGAGCTGGTCGCCATCGACAACGGCGATCCCACCGACCTGGAGTCGTTCGCCGCGCACGAGCGCAACGCCTTCAACGGCCTGGCCTTGGCGATCGTGCGCGCGCTGCCGGGCAAGACCGGCACCATCACGTTGCATGTCGCGTCGGACACGCTGCAGGCCGCGCGCGCGCAGGTGCGGGTACAGCCATGAGCGACGCGCCTGTCGGCACGCATGCGCCGCCTGCACGCCGCTGCGCGCGGACCACGCATGCGCGTGACACCCACGCTCGACCAAGGACCACCGCCATGCCCGCACTGCGCAAGACGCTCGTCCCGGCCCTGCTGCTGGCCTGCCTGTTCGGCACCGCGTCGGCGCTGGCCGCCGACCCTGCCACGGCGTCGAACACGTCGGCCGCAACGCCCGCCGCCAGCCTCAAGGACGCCTACGCCGGCGCGTTCCTGATCGGCACCGCGGTCAATGCCGATATCGTCTCCGGCAAGGACGCCGCCTCCGCCGCGCTGGTGCCGCGGCAGTTCAACGCGATCACCGCCGAGAACGCGATGAAGGCCGAAGTGGTCAATCCGCGCCCCGGCGTCTTCGACTTCGCCGCCGCCGATGCCTTCGTCGACTACGGCCGCCGCCACGGCATGTTCGTGGTCGGCCATACCCTGGTCTGGCACAACCAGACCCCGGACTGGTTCTTCGTCGACGCGCAGGGCAGGCCCAACGGCCGCGACGCGCAGATCGAACGCATGCGCGCGCACATCCAGGCGGTGGCCGGGCGCTACGCCGGCAAGGTGCAGGCCTGGGACGTGGTCAACGAGGTGATCGACGAGGACGGCAGCTACCGCAAGACCAAGTGGGTGGAACGCGTCGGCGACGGCGACGAACTGGTGCGGCAGGCGTTCCGCTTCGCCGCCCGGTACGCGCCGGATGCGCAGCTGTACTACAACGACTTCAACGCCTGGCGCCCGGAAAAGCGCGACGGCATCGTGCGCATGGTGAAGATGCTGCAACGCGCCGGCATCCGCATCGACGGCGTCGGCATGCAGGGCCACTGGGGCCTGGACTATCCCAGCCTGCACGACATCGAGGCGGCGATCGACGCCTACGCCGCGCTCGGGGTCAAGGTGATGATCACCGAACTGGACGTGGACGTGCTGCCGCTGACCAAGGAAGGCCAGGTGATCGGCACGGTCATGGCGCACGAGCAGTTCCAGCTGCCCGAGTTCAAGCGCTTCCTCGACCCGTATCGTGACGGCCTGCCGGCGGACGTGCAGGCGCAGCTGCGCGATCGCTACGCCGAACTGTTCCAACTGTTCTGGCGCAAGCGCGACACGCTGGCGCGGGTCAGCGTGTGGGGGGTGGACGACGGCATGTCGTGGAAGAACGACTACCCGGTGCCCGGGCGCCGCAACTATCCGCTGCTGTTCGATCGCCAGCGCCAGCCCAAGCCCGCCTTCGACGCGGTGCTGGCGGTGCCGGCGCAGGCGCGCTAGCGCGGTGTCCGGCGCGCGCCGGACACCGCGCGCCTTCGGCCACCGGCCACCGGCCACCGGCGATCGGCAATCGGCGGACGCAGGTCAGCGGACGAACTGCATGTCGCCGTACTCCCACGTCCACGGCGCAGCGGTCTTGCCCATCGCGAAGTCGACCAGGGCCGGGAACGCGCGCTCGGCGCGCACATCGTTCGACAGGATGACCACGCAGCGCTGGTAGCGCCGGGCGCAGACCAGCAGATTGCCGGTGCTCTCGTCGTGCCCGCCTTTCAGGAACGCGGCGCCTTGCGGTCCGCGGAACGCCACCACGCCAAGGCCGGCGGCGAGGTCGGCGCGCCGGCGCTCGGGCGGCAGCTCGTCCTGCAGCGTCGGAAACTGCGACGCGGTGGTGATCGCCAGCTGCGGCGCGGTCAGCGCCGACGCGCTCCGCGGCGAAAGCCCCTTGCCCGCGAGATAGCCTGCGGCGAACCTGGCCATGTCGGCGATCGTCGTGTCCATCGAGCCGGCCGCGCGCACCTTGCTGCGCGGATCGTGCGCTTCCACGCTGCCGTCCGCGGTCCATCCATCGGCCAGGTTGGCCGCGAAGTCCGGCCGCCAGGTCATGCTGGTGCGCTGCATGCCGAACCGGTCGAACACGCGGCGCTGCATTTCCTGGCCCACATCCAGGCCCAGGCCGCGCTCGAGCACGAACTGCAGCAGGATCATGCCTTCGCCGGAATAGGCGTAGCGGCTGCCCGGAGCGAAATGGAAGCGCAACTTGCCGTCCGCCTCCACGAACGCGAAATTGGCGAAGCCCGCGCTGTGGGTGAGCAACATGCGCGCGGTCAGCGTGCGCCAGCGCGGGTCGCCGGCGAGGTCCGCCCATGGCCCGTACCTGGGATCGGCGGGGTAGTCGGGAAGCGGCCTGTCCAGGTAGTCGGCGATCGGGCGATCCAGGTCCAGCACGCCCTGCTCGACCAGTTGCATCACCATGTAGGCGAACGCCATCTTGGTCAGCGATGCGCCATACATCACGGTGTCCGGCCGCAATGGATCGCCGGCGGCATTGCGCTTGCCATAGGCGCGCACATGCACGATCCGCCCCTGGTCGATCACCGCCAGCGCGATGCCATTGGCATGCGTGGCGGCCAGCGCCCGGGCCACTTCCGCATCCAGCGCGCGGGCATTGGGCAACCGCGTCGGATGCGGATCCGATGCCAGCGCGAGCAAGGGCCACACGGCCAGCAAAACAGCGGCATAGCGACGCATGCGCATGACCTCTCCCTCCCTCGTTCGTGATGGCTGCACGATAGGGCGGCATGTGCCGCGCGACAGCGCCATTAAGTCAGGGTGACTAGCGGGCTATGTCTGCGGCCCGCAGCGCAGGCAGCCGACGCACGGTCCATGGTCCCGGGATAAGGGAACGGCTGGCGACACGGTGCCGTTTGTCGAGGCGGACCGGACAACGGCAGGAGCCGCACCGCGGCGGCGGCTCCTGCCGGGCGCAGCGCTGCGATGGGCGGCGCCGGCAGCGATGCGCAGCGCCGGCCCCGGCTCAGCGCGTCAGCACCGGCGGCGAGGTGGCCTGGGTCTGCGCCTGCGTGGCCTGCTCCTGGGCCTGCACCGTGCGCTGGGTCTGCGCCTGCTGCGCGGTCTGCTCCTGCAGCTGCTGGTAGGTCTCCTGCGCCGGCCGCGCGATCGCCTCGCTGGTCGGCATCTGTGCGCGATTGGCGTAGGGATCGGGCGACGCCGTGGCGCCGTCGCGATACACGAACGCCAGCTCGCCGCCCTGGTGCGTGGCCGTGGGCTTATTGAAGCCTACCGACAGCTGGTCGCGCTCGTTGAAGCCACTCTGCCTGGCCAGCAGGGTCAGGCTGGCGGTCATGCGTTCGCTGTTGTCGTCCCAGCCCTTGCCCAGCGCCTGCTCGGCCTGGGCCACGCCGCTGCGCACCTTGTCGTGCAAGGCCCGGTCCGCGCCGGTGGGCTCGGCCGCGGGCGCAGCGGCGCGCGGCGCCGGCAGGGTCGCACCGGTATCGCGGAAGCCGTTCGGGATCCACGACGGCGGCACCTTGCCCTGGTCGATGCCCAACGCCTTCAGGTCGGCGCGCACTTCCGGCTGCACGCGCTTGGGATCGCGCAACTGCGCGGCGTCCTCGGCCTCGGCGACCAGGCCCAGGTCGCGCGCGCCGTAGTTCTGCGGGTAGCCGCGCGCGTCGTAGAACAGCTTGCCCATCGCCTCGACGTTCTTCGGCGAATTGGCGTCGATCTTCAGGTCGCTGCCGAAGGTCAGCCCGTCCTTGGCCTTGTAGGTCGCCTTGGCGCCCTCGCCAGTCTTGTCGATGTAGCTGGCCATCTCCGTGCTGGCGTTGTACAGGTCCTTCAGCGTTGCCTTCGGATTGCTGTGCTTGACGTAGTCGGCCAGCGTGTTGACCCCGGCGATCTCGTCCTTGGACTCGCGCGTGCGCTGCTCGGCGCCGTGCGCCTTCAGCACCTCGGTGTAGTCGTGCGGCGAGGGCGACTTGGCGATCTGGTCGATCTTGTCCTTGAACGCGTCGTCGGATTTTTCGATCGCCGTCTTGTTGATCGCATGGCCGATCTCGTGGCCGAGGATGATCCGCGCGGTATTGGCCGAATCGTCGCGCGGCGCATCCATCTTCGCGGTGCGCAGCACGTCCATCGGCAACTGGATCCTGCCGGTTTCCGTGTTGTAGGAACCGCCACCGTCGCGCGGATGCGGCGCGAAGCCGGACAGCTGCTTCTGCTCGATCGCCTGCTCCACCCGCGCCTTGAGCTCGGGCGTGTTGTCCAGCATCTTGCGCAGCGCCTGGCCTTCCTTGGCGTGCGCCGCTTCGAACGTGTCCAGCATTTTCTTCAGGTCATCGTCGTTCGCCATCACCCATCTCCTTATGCGGTGGCCAGGATCTGCAGTGCCGATACGCAAGCCTGCGCGTCATGCTCCTCGGCGTTGCCGACGAACGCGTACACCACCACGGCGCCGCGCTCGAAGTGCCAGCGACCCGCGCTGCCCGGGCGCGGCGGCGAGATCCACTGCGCGGCGAAACCGGCCTCGGTCAGCGCCTGCCTGTAGACGCCGAGCGGCTGGGTGCAGCGCGCTGGCGCGGCGGAGGCCGGCGCGAACGCGAAATCCAGCCGCGACGGCGGCAGCCCATCGGCATCGGCGACCGATTCCAGCGAATAGCGGCCGCCGCCGGCCACAGGAGCGGACGCGCTGAACGCATGCGCCGTGTCGTCGGCGTCCACGTGCAGGCCCGCATGCGCGGCGATCTGCGCCGGGGTGAGGTCCTGCTTGCCGCCGATCGCCAGGATCAGCCGCACTACGCCTTGTGCCAGTTGCTCTGGCGTCATCTCCGACATGGCCCGCTCCTTTGTGCTGGGAATCGATGGGGGTTGGGGTTGCGCACCGGCGCAGGCGGACAGCAGCGCCGCCGCCAGCAGCGCGGCGCCGCGCTGGGCAAGCCGGCGGCCGGCGCGCGGCGACGCCGGGCGGATGCCGCTGGGGGAAACAGAGTCCATGATGCGCCTCTCCTTTGAACGCCCGGCGCGCGTCGCCGCGGCCAGGCATGTTGGCGGCGATTGTAGCCATCGTCTCGGTGCGGCGCAGCCCGTGCCCGATCCGCGCAGGCGGCGCCACGGGTTGCGCGAGCATGCGCACCGGTCCGGGTGCGCCGGAGTGAAGAGCCCGCGCCTGCGCAATGGCATCATCGCGCCACATCACCCAGGAATCTCCCGATGCGCTTTCCGACCCGCGTCCTGCTTGCCGCCGCCGTGCTGGCATTGCTCGCCTGCTGTGCGAAGCGCCAGGCGCCCGCGCCGCGCTTCCCCGTGATCGGTCATGTCACCGCGTTCGACCCCGCGTTCAGCGACACGGTGGCGACGGACGCGCGCATCGAACGCATCGCCGAGGGCTTCACCTGGTCCGAAGGCCCGACCTGGGTGCGCGACGGCGGCTACCTGCTGTTCAACGACGTGCCGGAGAACACCATGTACCGCTGGTCGGAACGCGACGGCCTGTCGGTGTTCCTCAAGCCGTCCGGCTACGCCGGCCCGCCGCTGGACGCCTTGCGCGAGGCCGGCGCCAACGGCATGCACGCCGAACCGTCCGGCAGCGTGCTGCTCGCCGATTCGGGCACCCGCGCCGTCGCCCGGCTCGATCCGGCCACGCGGCGCAAGACCCTTCTGGCCAGCGCCTACGACGGCCACCGCCTCAATAGCCCCAACGACCTGGTGCGGCGCAGCGACGGCGTGGTGTTCTTCACCGACCCGCCCTACGGCCTGAAGGACGGCGACACCTCCCCGGTCAAGGAACTGCGCTACAACGGCGTGTACCGGCTGGACCCCGACGGCAGCGTGCACCTGCTCGACGACAGCCTGAGCCTGCCCAACGGCATCGCCCTGTCGCCCGACGAACGCACCCTGTACGTGGCCAACTCCGACCCGGCGCGGCCGATATGGACCGCCTACACGCTGGACGCGCGCGGCGAAGTCACCGGCAAGCGCGTCTTCGCCGATGCCTCCGACATCGTCGGCGACGCCAACCCCGGCCTGCCGGACGGCATCGCCGTGGCCAGCGACGGCCGCCTGTTCGCCACCGGCCCCGGCGGCGTACTGGTGTTCGCGCCCGACGGCCGCCGCCTGGGCCGCATCGAAACCGGCGGCCCCGTCGCCAACTGCGCCTTCGGCGACGACGGCCGCACCCTGTACATGACCTCGCACAAGATCCTGGCGCGGGTGCGGGTGAAGGCGACGGGGCTCGGTTTTGCGCCGTAGCTGACCGACGGGGTCCGCCCATCCATTCAAGCCGCCTCGGGCGGCCAATGCGGACATTGGGTCTATGGAAATCATGCGATTCGCGGATGCAGTAGAGCTGGATGAACCCGCATATGCGGTCTTCAAGGCTGCGCTAGACGTAGTCTTCGACAAGGGCGACGGCGTTACCGAGCATATCGATCGCCTCTCTCCTGACGCGCGGCTTGTCTACTTGCTGTGGTGCTTCGACGGAGAGATCCACAATGGTGGCTTCGACCAACTTTTCACGAACTCGCTGGGCAACCATTGCCTCGAGATCCTCGGCCACTTGCAGACCATCGGCGCGGGCAAGTCCCACGACCTTCTGTCCAATGCAGTTTCGTGGTTTCCGAACGCATTGCCATCCAACGACCGCCGGGTCAGGTGGTCGCAACACCAAGCCTTCTCTGACACACCTGAGTACGAGGCGGAGATGGACAGGCTGGATGCCGAGTTCTACAAGTACGAGGACAATCTGGGTTCACTGCTGAACTCGTATGTGGCCGAGCACCCGAATGCGTCGATCAGGGCTTGATCCGCTCCAACGTTCTGCCTCTTAGGAGGCATTCCATGGCTCGCCTTGGTGCCCATTTCGTCCTGTCGGACGAAGATGTTGCCGTTCTTCTATCTGAGCAACGTAACGAAGAACGTCTGGCCGTCGTTCAAGAGGAAATCAAGGGCGCTACTTCGAGCGGCCCAGAACCTACATTCCCTTCTCCCACCGGGACCATGGCCCCCTTTTCGGGGGGAAGTTGGTGCGCAGCGGCGGATGAGGGTACGTCCGGCCTAGGCATTTGCACGGCGCCCCAGGCGGCTTCTTTCACGGCCGGCGTTCGCAGTGGATGCTCTTCAATCCAACGATTTCCGCCGCCGTAATGTCTGCCGCTTCGTTTGTCGCGGCTGAAGCCGCTCCTACAGGAAGAACTCGAACCGACTTGAATTTACCGAACGTCTACCTGCTTGGAGGAGTGAGAGATAGCGTTGTTGCGAAAGGCCTGCTGATTTGCATTGAACTTTTCAGCCATGCGCCATAGGCTCCAGATCTAAGTGGACAGGGAGCTCCCGGTCGGCGTCATAGCCTCGGTGCGATCACCGGGGCTTTTCGCTTTCTGGCGGACGGAGGCTTTGGCCAAAGCCTCCGTCAAACGCCACCTTCAGCCGTCTTGCCCGATACGATCCAACGCAGCCAACACATCCGCCGACAACGACAGCTCGGCCGCCGCCAGGTTCTCCCGCAGATGCGCGACCGACGAGGTCCCCGGGATCAGCAGGATGTTCGGCGCACGCGCCAGCAGCCAGGCCAGCGCCACCTGCATCGGCGTCGCGCCAAGCTCCTGCGCGATCGACGAGAGCGAGTCGGACTGCAACGGAGAGAAGCCGCCGAGCGGGAAGAACGGCACGTAGGCGATGCCATCGCGGCCGAGCGCGTCGATCAGCGCATCGTCGTCGCGGTGCGCCAGGTTGTAGTGGTTCTGCACGCAGACCAGCTTGGCGATGCCCCGCGCTTCCTGCACCTGCGCGGCCGTGGCGTTGCTGATGCCCAGATGGCGGATCAGCCCGCGTTGCTGCAGTTCCGCCAGCGCGCCGAACTGCGCCTCGATCGAGCCTTCGCTGGGCTTGTACGGATCGAGCATCACCCGCAGGTTGACCACGTCCAGGACCTCCAGGCCAAGGTTGCGCAGATTGTCGTGCACCGCCTGGGTCAGCTCGGCCGGGCGCTGCGCCGGCAGCCAGGACGCGTCGTCGCCGCGCACGGCGCCGACCTTGGTCACGATCGTCAGCTGCTGCGGATACGGATGCAGCGCCTCGCGGATCAGCTGGTTGGTGATGTGCGGCCCGTAGAAGTCGCTGGTGTCGATGTGGTCCACGCCCGCGGCCACCGCCTCGCGCAGCACCGCCAACGCCGCGGCGCGGTCCTTGGGCGGCCCGAACACGCCAGGCCCGGCCAGCTGCATCGCGCCGTAGCCGATGCGGGTCACGCGACGGTCGCCGAGGGAAAAGGTGCCAGCTGTCGAAAGCTTGCTCATGACTGCCTCCAGAAAGGGGGGCCGAAGCCCAGGTGAGGCCTGCACTGTAGGCGGCGCGCCGATGCGCGATAATCCGGTCGAATCGGCACGGGCTGTGCGGGATCTCGAACAATGACCATGGACCTGCAGGACCTCTTCGCCTTCCTGGCGGTGCTGCGCGGCGGCGGCTTCCGCGAAGGCGCGCGGCTCAGCGGCAGCTCCGCCTCCAGCCTGAGCGAGGCCGTGCGGCGCCTGGAAACCCGCCTCGGCGTGCGCCTGTTCAACCGCACCACCCGCAGCGTACTGCCGACCGAGGCCGGCGCGCGCCTGGCCGAACGCCTGATCCCCGCCCTCGGTGAAGTGGAAGCGGCGCTGGACGTGGTCAACGGCTTCCGCGACCGCCCCAGCGGCACCCTGCGCCTCAACGTGCCGGGCGCCGCCGCGCGCCTGGTGCTGCCGGCGATCGTCACCCCGTTCCTGAAGGCCTATCCGGAGATCCGGCTGGAAGTGATCGTGGAGGACAGCTTCGTCGACGTGCTGGCCGCCGGCTGCGACGCCGGCATCCGCTACGACGAGCGCCTGGAACAGGACATGATCGCCGTGCCGATCGGCCCACGCGTGCAGCGCTTCGCCACCGCCGCATCGCCCGAGTACCTCGCCGCGCACGGGCACCCGCAACACCCGCGCGACCTGCTCGCGCACGCCTGCCTGCGCGGCCAGTTCGCCAGCGGCGCCATCCCGGCCTGGGAATTCGAACGCGACGGCGAGGTCGTGCTGGTCGAACCGAGCGGCCCGTTGCTGGTGCGCCTGGGCGCCGCGGTGGACCTGGCCATCGACGCCGCCGTGGGCGGCCTGGGCGTGATCCACCTGTTCGAAGACTGGCTGCGCCCGCACCTGGACAGCGGCGCGCTGGAGCCGGTGCTGGAACCGTGGTGGCAAAGCTTCAGCGGCCCGTTCCTGTACTACCCCGGACGCCGCCACCTGCCCGCGCCGCTGCGCGCGTTCGTGGATTTCATTCGAACGCCGTGAGCGCGGCGCAAGCGCGACGCCATCTCACCGCTCCAGCATTCGGAACAATCGCCAACCGCTGCCCCCTGCTCCCTGTAGGAGCGGCTTCAGCCGCGACCCGCCTTACCGACAATGCCAGCGTGCCAGACGAAGGCACGCCATCCGGCATCGCCCCACTACTTGCAAGAAAATTCCCCATCTACTCGCGAAACCGCCGCAACCAAACAAATCCAGGCACCGCGATCCGCATCTTCGACGTCCCATCCCACGCCAACACGAACCCCGCATCCGCCAACGCCGCAGCGACCCGCTGCCCCACGGCCAGATCCGCATCCGCCCCATCCTGCAAATCCCCGAACGCGACAAACAACCCACCACCCTCCACCGCGCACTCCACATCCTGCCCGTGGTAGAAACAATAACCGTGGTACTGGCCTTCCGGCGCCTCCGCCACCGCCTCGGTCACCTCGGTGTGACCATCGGACATTGTGTACCCGGCATTCGCCAGCGCGCAGATGCCCACGTCGTGCAACTGCTCGAACACCGCATCCAGGCGATCGCAATCGGTCCGCGCAGGCCAACCCAACTCCGCCTGCTGCTTGGCCTGCCACTGGCTGGCGACCGCGGCACGCAGCATCGGTTCGTCGCACCCGTCTTCCAGAATGTCGTCGAGCATCTCCTCGCGGATCTCGGACTCAGAGTAGTAGCCGGACCAGACCCACTTCCGGATTGAATCGAGGACATACGCATCGCTCTCGTTCACGCTCGCTCCTGTCGAATGCCTAGCGTCTATCTGGCGCGCACGTTAGCAGGACGATGTTTCGGATTCGGAAACGCCGCGTGATCATCCCGATCGAGGCGAGCACCATTGCAGCGAAAAGCCGCAAGCAGCACCACGCCAATCGCTGCTGCACGCGACGGCAGCCAGTGATTCAAGCCATGAAGCGATGTGGCCCGCAGTATCAGGCGAGCCCGTCATCGGAACCACTGGACAGGAGCGAGCCATCCCGCGCGACTCTTGCGCCGCACGCCGGGCATTGCCATCCCCCCAGCATCGCTTCGCGCGCATTGCTTGGCTTGCGGAACCTCGGCAGGAGCGTCTTGCATTTCGGACACGACTTGCGAGGAAGCAGGAACGCCACGACCAGCACCGCTGCACCGCCAGCGATACCGCCAACCACCGCGAATGCCAGAATCGCGTACGTGAACATGCTGCCAGGGCCTCACATGGGGATTGGGCGGTTGCCAAACCTTCCGCCCGAATACGTCAGTTCCATAGTACGACCACGGCAACGACGGATGAAGCCACGAGAAGTGGCAAAGCCAAGAGCAGCAGCTCCGCGAGACGGCGACGCGGCCGAGGCGCAGGCAGACGCACGAACGACACGACCCCGAGACCCAGGGCAACCAAGGAAAGAAAGCACATGGCCAACAACCCGAGCCCCCAGGCCCCGAGCAGGGGCATGCCACACACGACACCGTCCCGCGTCTCGGCCCACTGGTTGAAACGCCAGGAAAAATAGGCCACGTACGCGGCCGGCGCGAGCACCGACAGCACCAACATGGCGATGGAGCAGGATCGAAACGTCATCTCGGCGCCCCCCCCGGCGTCCTCTCGGCGCAGACGACACAGCGCTGCTGAAGCGTCGCGCAATCGACGCATATCTTCCAAGCACTGTTGCAGTAGTTTTTGCTTGCAGCGCCGCCTTGACCGTTCCAGGTCGCGCCGCACAGCGTACAGCTGCGGAAAGAGCGGTTGCGTTCAGCCCCCTTGCAAGCTTGCCAGCAAAAGGGCGTATCTCTCTGGGACGCCATGTCGTTCTCTTGGTATCCAGCTGTCATGTCAGCGCCTGGAAGCGGCGTTGCGGCGAGTATCCGCCAACGCCAGAGGCCTGGGAAGAGAACAGCTCCCACCCTGCATCGATGATTGGCGAGGCACGGCCGGCGATCCTTCACCCTTAGGGGCAGCGCCCCATACCCGACGGTCACCGCCGTCGGCGCCACCTGGCTGTACGGATTCCAGTTCGAGATCAAGGTGATCGCCACGCCGCCCGAGCTACGGTAACGGGCGGCCCCGAAAACTGGACGCCGGACTGCAGTGATGCACGCACCACGTGCGGACGCGATCCGGGCGGTGCCGTTCGCCCTGGCTCACCCCTCGGGGGGCCACTCGCGAAAGTTCACGCACACGGTGCTCTTGTCCAGCATCGCGAACTCGCGCGAACCCCAGGGCCGGAGCGCGACGGTGTTGCAATTGGGATGCAGCAGATGCGGCACGCGCGCGGACATTTCCGCGAAGATCGCATCGACATCGTCGGTGTCGACGCTGAGCTCCGGCCGATCCTTCGCCGCCCACTCAGGGTTCTCGACCAGATAGGCCTTGGCGCCGTCGCGGGCGACCACCGCCATGGTGCCGTCCTGGTACTGGATGGCAAAGCCCAGGCCGTCGACGAAGAAGTCGAGTCCGTCCTGCAGGCGGTCGTAGAAGATCTTCGGAATGAGGTTCTTGAACATCGGGGTCTCCTGCGCGGGAAGCCTGCTGGTGGCTGGAACTACGGTAACACCGAGAAGCGCCGGGTCTTGCTCACAACTCCGCGGCGTCTTCCACAAGCGCCCATTCCTTCATATCCGGGATCACCTGCCCCGCCACGAACGCGAAGACGTCCTCGAAGCTGGCAGCGACGATGTTCCAGGTGCGAGGCGATGGCGTGGAACTGTCGGCGAACACGGGATGAAAGCAGACGACTGTGTCGCTGATGCGGCCATCCATCACCAGCAACCCGGCGAAGTCGTCGCGATCCTGGCGCCTGGCGAAGCTGAAGACCTCGCCACCGCTCACATCCTCGCGGCCGAATGCGCGCGACGCGAAGGCCAACTCCGACGTTTCGGTGATGAAGTGCCAGGGAGTAAAACTGGTCAGGCCCTGCGCAAGGAACCAGCGCAGTGCGTTGGGCCAGGCGGGATCGATCTGATTGCGTTCCATGAGTGTCAGGCGAACTTCCGCTGCTCTTCGGATGGCTGGATGCCTCGCTGCAGCCTTACACTGATACGCTCAAACCTCAAGATCAGCGTACACCCCAAGGAAAACTATGCGGCCGCTGCTAGCGATTTTATTCGTGCTCGTTGCTTTCATGAGTAGCGCCGACTGCTCGTCGTTATCATCCACCGATCGTTGGAATCGATTGAAGGATGAAAGCGACCGGCAAACGTCGACCTTCCGCGGCATGCTGTGGGAAAGGGAGATGATTCTGGTGCACAACCAATTCTGGGCCCAGGTGTATCAGGCCTGCGCGCCCGAGGCGAGAGCTGCAGGCATCGGCAGCTTCAAGGCTGTTGCAACCGTCGACCGCCACGGCAAGGTGACCGAGTATCTGGTCAATCCGGACGTTCCCGCGCTGCGATGCTTTGCCACGCAGATGGTGGGCCGCCAGTATCCGGAACCTCCAGTGGCCCCCTTTTATGAAGTCTATGGCGTCACTATCGATCCGGAATGACTTGACGGGAGGCCGACCAGCTCGCGCAAGACGTCCTTGACTTCATTCGCTTTTGCCGTCGAATGGCTGCTGCGGATTTATGCCGACTCAAGAGCGCCTTCCACACCTTTCTGTCCGCTGTTGTCAACGCTCAACCTTGCACAAACCGCTCGCAGCGTCTCGACGAAACGTACATCCTGCGATAGCGGAGCGAACACTGCATCCAGCCGGAGGAACGCCTCCACATCACGCCCTACATCGCCGGTCGCACTGCGCCCGATCTCGGTCAGCACCTCGCGCATCGGATCCACCAGTGCCACGCCAGCGCGCGCCTGGCGCCGCACGAACTGCATCCACGCTGCGATCGGCAGGCACAGGCGATCGATGCGGCGGCCGGCGGCCAGGGCGTCGGCGATGGTGCCGAGCAGGCGTACCGGCAGTTTCTGCGAGCCGTCCCAGGCGATCTGCGCCAGGCGATGGGCGATGGCGGGGTTGCGGAAGCGGGCGAGGATGGCGCCGGTGTAGTGCTGCGGATCGAAGCCGGGCATCGGCTGTAGCGTCGGCGCGATGTCGTCGCGCATCAGGGTTTCGACGAAGGCGGCCAGTTGCGGGTGGCGCATGGCGTCGGCGACGGTGTCCAGGTCGAGCAGGGAGCCCAGATACGCCAGCGCGGAGTGTGGGCCGTTGAGCAGGCGCAGCTTGGCGCGGTCGTAGCCGGCGATGTCGTCGCTCAGGGTGACGCCGGCGCGCTCGAAGGCGGGGCGGCCGTTGCAGAAGCGGTCTTCGATCACCCATTGGCTGTAGCGCTCGCGCTGGATCGGCCAGGCGTCGTGGCAGCCGAGTTGCGCGGCGACGCGTGCGCGCAGGGCGTCGTCGCTGGCCGGGGTGATGCTGTCGACCATCGAGCGCGGGAACGCGGCCTCGGTTTCGATCCAGGCGGCCAGTGCGGGGTCGAGGGCGTGCGCGAACTGGAGGACGGCGCGGCGCAGCTTGCCGCCGTTGTCGGGCAGGTTGTCGCAGCTGAGCACGGTGTACGCCGCCAGGCCCAGGCGCAGGCGTTCGCGCAGGCCAGCGACGAGGTAGCCGACGGCGCTGCGCGGGGCGTGCGGGGCGGCGAGGTCGTGGACGATGTCCGGATGGGCGAAGTCGAGGTGTTTGCCGGCCAGGCAGTAGCCCTTCTCGGTGACGGTGAGGGTGACCAGGCGCACCGCCGGGTCGGCCAGGCGGGCGAGGACGGCGGGCTGCTCGTCTTGCGCGCACAGCACTTCGCGGATGGCGCCGATGATGCGCAGCTGCGGGTGTTCGTCGAGCAGGGCGAGGGTGTAGAGGCCGTCCTGCGGGCGCAGTGCGTCGCGCACCTGCGGGCTGTGCAGGGAGACGGCGCTGATCGCCCAGTCCGGTTCGGTTGCGAGCAGGTCGTCGAGGTAGACGGCCTGGTGGGCGCGGTGGAAGGCGCCGGCGCCTAGGTGGACGATGCCGATGCGGACGCGGTCCAGGGCGTAGGCTGGGCGGGCGATGGTGGGCGGCAGGCTGGGGAGCGTGGCGGCGGTGAGGCGTGGGTCGGTCACGGGAGATCCAGGGGGAGGATTTTTTCGGTCTGAGACTTGGTCGGTAGGGCTGTCGGGACTGAAGTCCCTCCCACAATGGAGCCGAGGCGAGTTGGAGTTTGGTCGGTAAGGCGGTCGCGGCTGAAGCCGCTCCTACAGGGGATCGCGGGCGTCCGGTGCATGGTCGGTGACGTGCCCGGGGCTGACCTCGGCCGTCCGCGCCCACTCCTTCGGTGGTGCGAGCAGTGACTGCTCGCACCACCCGTTGCGGTCACTTGTGCGGCGTTGCCTCCGCCGCGGGCGACGGCTGCACGCTGAAACGCTGGCGCACGCGTACGTCGTTGCTGGAGGCGCCGGCCTGCAGTTCGTAGTCGCCCGGGTCCACAACGTAGGCCTTGCGCGCTTCGTCGTAGATGCGCAAGTCGGTCTGCGGGGTAATGGCGAAACGCACTTCGCGGGTTTCGCCAGGCTGCAGGGCGATACGCTGGAAGCCGCGCAGTTCCTTGGTCGCGCGGTCGCGCTTCGGCGACAGCGGGTGGAGGTACAGCTGCACCACTTCGTCGCCGGCGCGCTGGCCGGTGTTCTTTACCTTCAGCGTGGCGTGCAGGCTGCCGTCGGCCGCCAGCGTGCTGCGGTCCAGGCGCAGGTCGGAATAGGCGAACTGGGTGTACGACAGGCCGTGCCCGAACGGATACAGCGCGGTGCCGGCGAAGTAGCGGTAGGTGCGGCCGCGCATGGCGTAGTCGTCGAAGGCCGGCAGCTTCTCGCTTTCCTTGTAGAACGTCACCGGCAGGCGGCCGCCGGGGTTGGCGTCGCCGAACAGCACGTCGGCCACGGCGCTGCCGCCACGCTGGCCGGGGTACCAGGCCAGCAGGATCGCCGGCAGGTGCTGTTGCGCCCAGTCGATGGCCAGCGCCGAGCCGGTAGTCAGCACCGCCACCACCGGTTTGCCGGTGCCGTGCAGCGCTTCGAGCAGCGCGCGCTGCGGCTTGGGCAGGCGCAGGTCGGTGCGGTCGCCGCCGGCGAAGCCGGGATAGTTGACCTTCATCTCCTCGCCTTCCACGTCGCCGGTGAGGCCGCCGACGAACACCACCACGTCGGCACGCCGCGCCGCGTCCAGCGCTTCCTGCAGCGGCGGCTTGGCGCCGGGCTGGCGCCAGGCCAGGCGAATGCCGGCGTCGCGCTCGCCTTCGTAGTACTCCAGGCGCAGGTCGTAGCTGCGGCCGGCCTCCAGGCGCACATCGACGCCGTCGGCGTGCAGGCGGTCGCTGGCGCTCCAGCGGTCGATCAGGCGCTTGCCGTCCAGATACAGGCGCACGCCGTCGTCGGCCGCGGTTTCCAGGTGGTAGGTGCCGGTGGCCGGCGGCACCAGCTTGCCGCTCCAGCGGATGCTGAAGTTGTCGGCCGGGATGGCCTGGTCCGGCCCGGCTTCGCCGCGCGCGAGCAGGTTGTCGGTGGGCGAGCCGCGGTCCCACTTGAAGCCGATCTGCGCATCCACCCGCACCAGCGCCGGGGGGCCCGACAGGTCGCGGTTGCGGAAGTATTCGCCGCGCAGGCCGCGTTCCGGCGAGTCCGCCGACGGGCGCAGGTATTGCGGCTCGATCAGCGGCGTGGCCGCGGGGTCGTCGCGCCCCTCGACCAGGTCGGCGCCGCGCGCATACAGCACCTCGGCGTCGGGCGCGGCCTCGCGGATGCCCTGCAGCACGGTGACCGGCGCGGCCGGCGTGCCGTAGTAGTTGCCGAGCAGCGCCATGGTGTCGTCGGCGGTGGGGCCGATCACGGCGATGCGCTTGATCTTCGCCCGCGACAACGGCAGCACGCCGTCGTTCTTCAGCAGCACCAGCGATTCGCGCGCGGTGCGCCGCGCCAACGCGTCGTGTTCGGGCGACTGGTTGGCCGAGATCGGAATCTGCGCCCAAGCCAGTTTTTCCGGCGGATCGAACATGCCCAGGCGCATGCGCGAATACATCAGCTTCTGCAAGGCCTTGTCGACCTCGGCTTCGCTGATCAGGCCCTTGCGCACGGCGGTGGGCAGCGTGGAGTACTCCTCGCCGCATTCCAGCTCGGTGCCGTTCTTCACCGCCAGCGCGGCGGCTTCCTCGCGGGTGGCGACGATCTTGTGGTTCTTCCAGATGTCCACGATCGCCCAGCAATCGGACACCACGTAGCCGTCGAAGCCCCAGGTGTCGCGCAGCACGTCGCGCAGCAGGAACTTGCTGGCACTGGCCGATTCGCCGAACACGCGGTTGTAGGCGCCCATCACCGAATCCACCTTGCCTTCCTTGACCAGCGCTTCGAACGCCGGCAGGTAGGTCTCGTGGAGATCGCGCTGCGACGGATGCGCGTCGAAGTGGTGGCGGTCGGCCTCCGGGCCGCTGTGCACGGCGAAATGCTTGGCGGTGGCGTCGAGCTTGCGGTAGGCCTCGCCCTGCGCGTTCTTCGGCACGTCCGCGCCTTCGCCCTGCAAACCCTGCACGAAGGTCACGCCCATGCGCGCGGTGAGGAACGGATCCTCGCCGTAGGTCTCCTGGCCGCGGCCCCAGCGCGGGTCGCGGAAGATGTTGATGTTCGGCGACCAGAACGTGAGCCCCTGGTAGCGCGCGTGCTGGTCGTGGCGCAGCGCTTCGTGATGCTTGGCGCGCGCCTCGTCGCTGATCGCGGTGGAGACTTCGTGCATCAACGGCAGGTCGAAGGTGGCCGCCATGCCGATCGCCTGCGGGAACACGGTGGCGCCGCCGGCACGCGCCACCCCATGCAGCGCCTCGTTCCACCAGTCGTAGGCGGGCACGCCCAGGCGCGGGATCGCCGGCGCGGCGTTCTGCATCTGCGCGGCCTTTTCCTCCAGCGTCATCCGCGAGACGAGGTCGGCGGCGCGCTGCTCGAAGCTGCGCTGGGTGTCCAGGTACGGCGGCGGCGCTTCGGCCGCGGATGCCGCGCACGGCGCGATGGCCAACAGCAACGCCAGCGTCGCGACGCGGCGGCCATGTCCTTGGTACGGCGCAGTCTCGGTGTGCATTGCCTACTCCTTGCTGGATCGATCCGGTTCGCGGCGGGCGTACGGCCCGAGGGTGGTGCCGGTGAAACCGCCGGCCACGGCCGTGCTGAGCATCGCCGCATCGTCGTCGCGGCGCAGCCACTGCCAGTCCTGGCCGTCGGCGGCGAAGGCGAAGGCATAGCGGCCGCCGTCGCCGGCGATCTTCAGGCGCAGCGCGCCCTTGGCGTCGACCGTCCTGTGCGCGACAGTGGTGGTGCGCTTGCCGTCGCGCTTGTCGAGGAACACCTCCGCGCGCCCGTCGCGGCGGCGCACGCCGAGCACGTACCAGGCATCGGCATTCTGGAATGCGGCCAGGCCGGCGACCAGGCCCGGCTGCGCCGGTATCTGCACGGCGGTGCTGGCGTCGAAGCGGGTGTGCTGTTGCCGGTAGGCCAGGAATGCGGGATTGCCGCTGCCTTCCAGGCCTTGCGCGTCGGGCCGCAGGGTCAGCCAGCCCGGGCGCGCTTGTAGATCCAGCCAGTCGCGCTTTGGCGTGCGCAGCAACAGCCAGCGGGGATCGCGCTGCGGCGCATCGAAGCCGTCGCGCCAGGTGAAGTTGCCGCTCAATGGTGCGACGTCGGTATCGGCCTGCAGCCTTGCAGGCCCCGGCGCGACATAGGGAATCGGCTGCCCGGCGGGCAGGATCGACGGCCAGCCGTCGTGCCAGGTCACCGGCAGCAGGAAGGTCTCGCGGCCGGTGTTGTAGCGCTCGCCCGCGTACGGGCGGCTGGCCAGGAACAGCGCCCACCACTTCCCGTCGGGGCCTTCGACCAGGTCGGCATGGCCGGCGTTGGTGATCGGGTTGGCGCGTTCGGCGGGCAGGTCGCGCTGGGTCAGGATCGGATTGTGCGGCGCCGGCACGTACGGCCCCCAAGGCGTGCGGCTGCGCAGCGCCACCTGGGAGTGCTGCGGGCCGGTGCCGCCTTCGGCGCAGGACAGCACGTACCAGCCGTCGCGCTTGTACAGGTGCGGGCCTTCGATCCAGATCGGCTTGCTGGCCAGGTCCACGCCGCCGTTGACCAGCACCTGGCGCGGGCCGACCGGCTGCATCCGCGCCAGGTCGAAACGCTGCATCCAGATCGCACGATGCCCTTCGTACAGCGGCGCGCCCTCAGGCGGGCCGTTGTTGAGCAGGTAGGCCGTGCCGTCGTCGTCGAAGAACAGCGACGGGTCGATGCCGTCGATGTCCGGCAGCCAGTGCAGCGGCGACCACGGCCCGGCCGGGTCGTCCGCCGTGGCGACGAAGTTGCCGCCGCTGTCCACCGCGGTGCCGACCACGTAGAAGCGGCCCTGGTGGTGCGCGATGCTGGCGGCGAACATGCCGCGCGACACGCGCAGGCCGTCGTAGTCCAGTTGCCCGGCGCGCTCGACCACGTTGCCGACCTGCCGCCAATGCACCAGGTCGCGGCTCTCGAACACCGGGAGCGCCGGGAAATAGGCGAAGGTGGAATTGACCAGGTAGTAGCGGTCGCCGGCGCGCACGACGCTGGGATCGGGATAGAACCCGGCCAGCACCGGATTGCGGTAGTGGCCGGGCGGCAGCGGCGTGGCGAACACCGCATCGTCGCCGCGGTATTCGAACCAGTCGAATTCGGCAATGTCGGCGGCCCGCCCGCGCTGCGCCGATGCCGTCTGCAGCACCACGATACACAGCAGCGCCACAACCAGGGCGCGTCCCCAGCGCATGCGCCTCACCAGTCCCACATCGCGCCGTCTTCCAGCCGCGCCACCGGCAACTGCTTGGGCGCGTACGGATAGCGCGCGGCCAGGGTCTCGTCGATGTCCACGCCATGCCCGGGCGCCTCCCCGCAATGCAGGCGGCCGGCATGGAACGCGTAGTCGTGCGGGAACACCGCATTGGCCTCGTCGGAATGGAACATGTATTCCTGAATGCCGAAGTTCGGCACCCAGGTGTCGAAGTGCAGCGCCGCGCCCATGCACACCGGCGACAGGTCGGTGGCGCCATGGAAACCGGTGCGCACCTGGTGCAGCGCGGCGAAATCGGCCAGCCGCCGCACATGGGTGATGCCGCCGGCGTGCACGATGGTGGTGCGGATGTAGTCGATCAGCTGCTGTTCGATCAGGTGCTTGCAGTCCCAGATCGAATTGAACACCTCGCCCACCGCCAGCGGCGTCACCGAATGCTGGCGGATGGTCTCGAACGCGCGCTGGTTTTCCGCGGGTGTGGCGTCTTCCAGCCAGAACAGCCGGTACGGCTCCAGGTCGCGCGCCAGCCGCGCCGCCTCGATCGGGGTCAGGCGGTGGTGCGCGTCGTGCAGCAGTTCGATCTCGTCGCCGTGGTCGGCGCGCAGCCGTTCGAACAGCTTGGGCACCACGCCGAGATAGCGCGGCGTGGACCACACGGTCTCGGTCGGCAGCTCGCTCTCGGCCGGCTCGTAGGGCTTGCCGCCGCTGGAGATGCCGTAGGTCTTCTTGATCCCGGGCACGCCGCACTGCGCGCGGATGGCGATGAAGCCGAGTTCGCGGAAACGGGCGACTTCCTCGCTGGTCTCGGCGATGTCGCGGCCGTTGGCGTGGCCGTAGACCAGCGCGCCCTCGCGCGAGCGCCCGCCCAGCAGCTGGTACAGCGGCATGCCGGCCATCTTGCCGAGGATGTCCCACAGCGCCACGTCCACCGCGGCGATCGCGGTCATCGTCACCGGCCCGCGCCGCCAGTACGCGCCGCGGTAGAAGAACTGCCAGAGGTCCTCGATGCGGCCCGCGTCGCGGCCGATCAGGTTCGGCACCACGTGGTCCTGCAGGTAGGACGCCACCGCCAGCTCGCGGCCGTTGAGGGTGGCATCGCCCAGGCCGTACACGCCGGAACGGGTGACGATCTTGAGGGTGACGAAATTGCGCCCCGGGCAGGTGACGATGACCCGCGCCTCGACGATCTCGCGGTCGCGGGCCGAGCCTTGGGCGGAAGAGGCGCTATCGGAAGTCTGGGTCATCGCGGATCGCTCACGGGGAAGAGGCCGCCGCCGCACGGGCCGCGGACGGGAGGGAAAGTTCGAACGGACCGGCCGGCAGCCCGTCGCGGTCGAACAGGGTGCACACCGGGCTGTCGGCCCAGCAGTAGCGCACGCGCGTGGGCGCCGCGCCGGCGGGAATCGGCAGGCGCACGCTGCGGCCCTGCAACTCGGCCTGCGCGTAGCGGCAACTGCCGGATGCCGCGCCGCACAGTTCGAAACCGATCGGCGCATCCGCGCTGTAGGCCTGCAGTGCGCCATCGACGTCGTCGAAATCGACCACCAGCGCCGCGCCGTCGCGGCGCAGCGCATGCGGCACCGGCCCCGACGGCGCCAACGCCTCGCCGTAGACCACGTGCCGCGCCGCGCGCGCCAGGCGGCGGCCGAGTTCCTGCTTGTTGGCCGGATGGATGTCGTAGCGGTCGCCGATGTCGATCGCCACCGCCAGGCCGGCGTGCGGGTCGGCGACGACGAAGCGCCGTTGCGCCTCGCGCAGCTGCGCCCAGCCGCTGTCGCCGGGCCGGGTGGGCGGCGCGCCGTAGTTGGCCAGCTGCACCAGCAGCAGCGGCAATTGCGCGCCGAAGCGCTGCCGCCAATCGCGCTGCCAGGCGTCGAGCAATGCCGGATAGCCGGCCGCATCGCCGGTGTTGGATTCGCCCTGGTACCACAGCACGCCGCGCAGGCCGACCCGGCCCAGCGGCGCGATCATGCCGTTGTACAGCGTGGTCAGGCCCGCGGCCGAGGACCACGGTGCGCGCGGCGGCGTACCCAGCTGAGGCGGCACGATGCGGTACTGCCATCCGGCCAGCGCCACCCGGCTGCCGTCGCCCAGTTGCAGTTGCTGCGCCTGCGCGTCGCCGAGCAGGCCGCCGCGGCGGTAGCTGTTGTACACGTTGACCACCACGGTGTTCTTGCCCGCATGCAGCACGCCGCGCGGCAAGCGGTAGCTGCGCGGCTGGTCGGCGCCGTAGCTGCTGCCCACCGCCTGGCCGTTGACCCAGGTCTGGTCGAGTTCGTCCACCGGCCCCAGCGCCAGCGTCGCCGGCTCTCTGGCCTGCTCGGCGCTCAGCGTGACCGTGCTGCGGTACCAGACCATGCCGTTGAAATTGACCAGTTGCGGCACGCCCCAGTCGTCCCAGGCGCCCAGCGCCGCCGGTGCGTCGCGCCAGTCGCCGCCGGCATCGTCCGGCTGCCACGGCGCGCCGCTGCCGTGCGTGCGCCACCACGCTTCCCACAACTTGCCCCAACGCGGCGCGGCCTGTTGCGGATCGGCGGCGTAGCGCGCCAGCACGTCCAGCGCCGGCGCGTTGCCGTCCACCTTGCGCAGGGCCGCATCGCCGATCCACGCCTGCATCTGCGAACCGCCCCAGGAGGCGTTGATCAGCCCCATCGGCACGTCCACGGTCTTGCGCAGTTCGCGGGCGAAGTAATAGCAGGCCGCGGAAAACGCGCCCACCGTCTCCGGCGTGGTCGGCTGCCACGCGGTCGCGCCGCCGAACTGCGCCTGCGGGGTCGGGCTGGACTGCGCCGGCACCTTGAACATGCGGATCGCCGGCTGCTGCGCATCGGCGATCTCGCTGCGCGTATCCAGCGTGCGCTGCACCGGCAGCTCCATGTTCGACTGGCCCGAGCACAGCCACACGTCGCCGAGCAGCACGTCGTCGGCGTGCTGCACGCGGCCGTGCGCGGTGCTGGCCTGCAAGGTGTACGGCCCGCCCGCCGGCAGCGGCGCCAGCTGCGCCTGCCAGCGGCCCTGGCGGTCGGCGCGCGCCTGCACGCGCTGCTGCGCCAGCTGCACGGTCACCGTCTCGCCGGCCGCGGCCTGGCCCCACACGCGGATCGGCGCATCGCGCTGCAGCACCGCGTGGTCCTGGAACAGGGCATTCAACAACGGCGCCTCGTCGGCATGGGCGAACGCGGGCACGCACAACACCGCCAGCAGCAGGCCACGGGCGATCTCGACAACGGAACGGTGCGGCGTCATTTCGGATTCCCCGGTGCGTACGGAAACGACAGCGATTGGTAATACGCCAGCGGATGCGGCGGCGGCGCGGTGCCCGGCGGCAGCGCGCGGCCCGACACCTGTTGCCAGTAGGCGATGCTGGCATCGCGCCACCACTGCGCCTCGCGCTGCTGGATCGCCAGGAAATCGGCGACCTGGCGATAGCGCGGCGCGTCCACGTACGGCGCCAGCCCGGCCCAGGTCGCGCGCATCCGCGCCACCTCGGCCACGCCGTGGTCGTAGCGGCCGATCAACTCCTCCCACAGCGGCCGGCCCGAGGCCATGCGATGGTCCCAGGGCACATGGTGGAACCACAGCAGATACTGCTCAGGCACCGTGCGCACATCGCCGAAGCGGCGTGCCAGCGGCGGCGCGTACTGCGCCACCGCGTTGCTGCCGGTCGCGCTGCGGTCGAAGCCGATGCCGTTGCGGTCGGCGCGGTGGTAGTACACCGGGTCCCAGTCCGGACGCGCGCTGCCCGCATCCCACGGCGCCGGGCCGTAGTGGTGGCCGCGGCCCATCAGGTGATGCAGGCCGAGCGGGGTCATGTAGTCGACCGCCGCTTCGTGCGAGGCCATCATCATGCCGACCACCGGCGCGACCAGCGCCGGGTCGTTGCCGAAGGTCATCCGCACCCAGTCCTCGGCGATCGCCTGCGCATCGCCCTGCGGATCCCAGGCCAGCCGCCCGAACGCGTACCAGTTGGCCTGGTCGAAGATCGAGCCGCACCAGTTGCGGTCCGCGCCGATGTTGGCGACCCCGGCGATGCCGCTGAGCGCATGCCCGTCCAGCGCGCCCTCCACCACCCGCGCCACCGTCGCCTGCCTGCCGCGCCGCGTGTCCGCCTGCAGGGTTTCCTGGTACAGCGTGCCCAGGTAGACCAGGTGCGTGGCGAAGCCCAGGTACTCCTTGGTGATCTGGAACTCCAGCATCAGCGGCGTCTTCGGCATTGCCCCGAACAGCGGATGGAACGGCTCGCGCGGCTGGAAGTCGATGGCGCCGTTCTTGACCTGCACCACCACGTTGTCGCGGAACTTGCCGTCCAGCGGCACGAACTCGCTGTAGGCCTGCTTGGCGCGGTCGTCCGGCTGCTCGTGCGAATAGACGAAGGCGCGCCACATCACCACCCCGCCGTGCGGCGCCAACGCGTCGGCGAGCATGTTGGCGCCGTCGGCATGGCTGCGCCCGTAGTCCTGCGGGCCGGGCTGGCCTTCGGAATTGGCCTTGACCAGGAAGCCGCCGAAATCGGGAATGCGCGCGTAGATTTCGTCCGCCTTGGCCCGCCACCAGCCTTGCACCGCCGGGTCCAGCGGGTCGGCGCTGGCCAGCCCGCCGATCTCGATCGGGGCGCTGAAGCGCGCGCTCAGGTAGACGCGGATACCGTACGGGCGCAGCGCCGCGGCCAGCGCCGCGGTCTTGTCGAGATAGGCGGCGGTCAGGCTCACCGCGCTGGCATTGACGTTGTTCAGCACCACGCCATTGATGCCGATCGAGGCGTTGGCGCGCGCGTAGTCGGTGTAGCGCGGGTCCACGTAGCCGGGCAGCTTCTGCCAGTCCCAGAGCGAGGCGCCGGCGTAGCCGCGTTCGACCACGCCGTCCAGGTTGTCCCAGTGATCGAGCACGCGCAGCTTCACCCGCGGCGCATCGCGCAGCGCCAGCCGCGCCGGCGCCTGCCCGGTCTGCAGCAGGCGCAGGAAGCGGAACGCGGCGTACAGGACGCCGCGCTCGCCGCCGCCGACCAGCGCGGTGGCCGGGCGGCCATCGACCACCACGCTGCGGATCAGGTAGCCCTCCTCGCCCAGGCCGCGCGTGTCCAGCCGCAGCCGCGCGATCGCCGGCGTGGCCGGCGTGCCGAGCACGATCGCACCGGCGCGGTCCGCCGTTGCCGCCAGCGGCGGCGCGGCCCCGAGCAGGCCGCCCAGGCCGCGGCGCAGTTCATCGCGCGCGGCTTGCTGCATCGGCGTCTCGGCGCCGGCCACCAGCTGCGTGGCGGCCGCGCGCCACGGCGTGGCCTGCGCCTCGGCCAGCGGCTGGTAGCGCAACCATAGATCGTAGCCGTCCTCGGCCTGCGCCACGGCGATCGGCACCAGAAGCGCCAGCCACAGGCAGGCGCTGCGCAGCCAATCGCCACGTGCCGCATGCCGGCGCTGCGGCGCGCGCGACCGTGCGCCGCCGCTCATGCGCGCCCCCTTGGGCGCGATGCCGGCGCGCAACGCCGGTCGCCGCCCACCCGGCTTCCCGGTACCATGCAGGCGTCACTCGTGTCGGGATCCACACCGTGCCGCGGCGCCGCCGCACACGGGGCTTGCGCAGGATGTCCCCGGTCGCGATCCACGCCCGCACACCAGCGAAGAGGCCCATCTTGGAGAAGGTCAGGAAATCGGTTCGCCGCAAGAGCCTCGCCGTGACCATCGACGAGGTGGCCGCACTGGCCAAGGTCTCGCCGATGACCGTGTCGCGGGTGATCAACGGCCAGGGCAACGTGCGCGACAGCACCCGCGAGCAGGTCATGCGCGCGGTCGACACGCTCGGCTACACGCCGAACCTGGCGGCCAGCGCGCTGGCCGCCGCACAGAGCACGCGGGTCGCGCTGATCTACAGCAACCCCAGCGGCGCCTACCTGGGCGAACTGCTGGTCGGCGTGCTGCGCGCGGCCTCGCGCACCTCGATCCAGGTGGTGATGGACTACTGGGACGACCTCGGCGCCGAGGCCGAGCGCAAGGCCGCGCGCAAGCTGGCCAAGAGCGGCGTGGCCGGGGTGATCCTGCCGCCGCCGCTGTGCGAATCGGACGCGGCGATCCGCGAGCTGGTGCGCGCCAAGGTGCCGGTGGTGGCGATCGCCTCGGACCGCTTCAGCGACCAGGTGGCCTGCGTGCGCATCGACGAGTTCAACGCCAGCAAGGACATCACTACCTACCTGATCGCGCAGGGCCACACCCGCATCGGCTACATCGCCGGCCGCTCCAACCTGTCGGCCAGCGCGCGCCGCTTCGAAGGCTTCCAGGCGGCGCTGGCCGAGGCCGGCCTGCGCCTGGACCGGCACCTGCTGCAGCCGGGCGACTACACCTACCGCTCCGGCCTGGATGCCGCGGAAAAACTGCTGTCGCGGCGCCAGCCGCCCAGCGCCATCATCGCCAGCAACGACGACATGGCCGCCGCGGCGATCTCGGTGGCGCACCGGCGTGGCCTGGACGTGCCGCGCGACCTGTCCGTGGTCGGCTTCGACGACACCTCCGCCGCGACCACCGTGTGGCCGGAACTGACCACCATCCGCCAGCCGATCGCGGCCATGGCCGATGCGGCGATCGACATCCTGCTGCGCAGCATCCGCAGCAAGGAACGCACGGCCCGGACGAAGATCGATCATGTGCTCGCTCATCAGCTGGTCAAGCGCGATTCGGTGGCCGCGCCGGCCGCGGCGCGCGCCGGGCGGCGCTGACGCGGCGGCGGCCGGCGGGGTCCGCATCAGCGGATCAGGTACTGGTTGATCAGGTTCTCGTAGGCTTCCTGGCGGCCGCTGGCCTGCTTCGGCTCGCCGGCCTTGGCCGCGTGCGCGGCCAGGTCCGCCAGCGAACTGCTGCCGGCCGCGAACGCCGCGCCGGCGCCGCTGTCGAAGCTGCTGTAGCGCTCGGCGCGCCACTGCTCCAGCGGCGAGGAGGTCAGCAGCGCATGGGCAACCTCCAGCCCGCGCGCGAACGCGTCCATGCCGCCGATGTGCGCCAGGAACAGGTCCTGCGGATCGGACGACTCGCGCCGCACCTTGGCGTCGAAGTTCAGACCGCCCGGCGCCAGCCCGCCCTGCCGCAGCACCACCAGCATCGCCCCCACCGTGTCGTACAGGTCGGTCGGGAACTGGTCGGTGTCCCAGCCGTTCTGCGGGTTGCCGCGGTTGGCATCGATGCTGCCGAGCAGGCCGGCGTCGCTGGCCACCTGCAGGTCGTGCTCGAAGCTGTGGCCCGACAGCGTGGCGTGGTTGGCCTCGATGTTGAGCTTGAAATCCTGGTCCAGGCCGTGCTGGCGCAGGAAGCCGATCACCGTGGCGCTGTCGAAGTCGTACTGGTGCTTCATCGGCTCCATCGGCTTGGGCTCGATCAGGAAGTTGCCTTTGAAGCCGATGCTGCGGCCGTAGTCGCGGGCGATGGTCAGGAAACGCGCCATGTTGTCCTGCTCGCGCTTCATCTGCGTGTTGTGCAGGCAGGCGTAACCTTCGCGGCCGCCCCAGAACACGTAGTTCTCCCCGCCCAGTTCCACCGTCGCCTCCAGCGCGGCCTTGACCTGCACCGCCGCGCGCGCGACCACGTTGAAGTCCGGGTTGGTCGAGGCGCCGTTCATGTAGCGCGGGTGCGAGAACAGGTTCGCGGTGCCCCACAGCAGCTTGATGCCGGTGTCGGCCTGGCGCTGCCTGGCGATGCCGACCATGTGCTTGACGTTCTTCTCGTACTGGCCCACGTCCTCGGCGTCCGGCGCCAGGTCCACGTCGTGGAAGCAGTAGTACGGCACGCCGAGCTTGGTGAAGAACTCGAACGCCGCATCGGCCTTGGCCTCGGCGCGGCCCAGCGCGTCGCTGCCGGCGTCCCACGGATAGGCGCGCGTGCCCGGCCCGAACGGATCGGCGCCGTTGCCGCAGAAGCTGTGCCAGTACGCCACCGCGAAGCGCAGGTGCTCGGCCATGGTCTTGTCGCCGATCTTCCTGTCGGCCTCGTAGACCTTGAACGCCAGCGGATTGTCCGAGGCCTTGCCTTCGAACGCGATGCGGCCGATGCCCGGGAAGTATTCCTTGGCGCCGATGTAGACGGAGTTGCTCATGGGAGGTGGAGTCCTGTCGAGTGGGAGAAGAAAGGCACGCGTTGCCGCCGGGCTGGCGCCGCGGCGGCGACTGTCGCGAAGATGGTTGGCGTTGGAAAGGCGCGCGCAGGCGCGAGCGCTGCGCCATCGGCGTGGCCGGACCGCAAACGGGTTGCGCCGCCGATGTGGGCGCAGCGCCGGCCCCTGGTGCAAGGGCCACCCTGCCGCGTCGTTCGGCGACCGGCGCCACAAACGCGCCGCACCATACGCGCGGTTATGGTAGCGCTACCAGAAACCGCGCTAAAAAAAGCTTCACTGCGGAGGGAAGCCGACGGGGCCATCAGATGCGGTTCGCAAGCCGGGGACAGGCGGACTTTACCCAGCCCATCGGCGAAACGCTTGCTGCGCTGCGCCATCGGCGTGCGCGGCGTGCGCGCCAGCACAGTGCGACATGCCGGCAGCCATGCGCCGCGTCTTGATCGCGCGCGGGTCGCGCATCCGCCCCGCGCAACGCGCTTGCGGTTGCGCCGACTACAATGCGCGCCGATGACCCCTACGCCGCTGCCGCTGCCGCAACGCCTCGCCGATCCCGCACCGCGCGAGCGGCGCACGCCGTCGGCGCTGGGCAAGCGCCTGTGCCGGCAGGTGGGCCAGGCGATCGCCGATTTCGGCATGATCGAAGCCGGCGACAAGGTGATGGTGTGCCTGTCCGGCGGCAAGGACAGCTACACCCTGCTGGACATCCTGCTGCAGTTGCAGCGCAAGGCGCCGGTGCCGTTCGAGCTGGTCGCGGTGAACCTGGACCAGAAGCAGCCCGGCTTCCCCGCCGAGGTGCTGCCCGACTACCTGCGCGGGCTCGGCGTGGCCTGGCACGTGATCGAGCAGGACACCTATTCGGTGGTCAGCCGGGTGGTGCCCGAGGGCAAGACCCTGTGTTCGCTGTGCTCGCGGCTGCGCCGCGGCGCGCTGTACCGCTACGCCGCCGAGAACGGGATCAGCAAGATCGCGCTGGGCCACCATCGCGACGACATCGTCGCCACCTTCTTCATGAACCTGTTCTTCCACGCCAGGCTCGCGGCGATGGCGCCGAAGCTGCGCAGCGACGACGGCCGCCACGTGGTGATCCGGCCGCTGGCCTACGTGCGCGAGGCCGACATCGCCGACTACGCGCAGGCCCGCGGCTTCCCGCTGATCCCGTGCACGCTGTGCGGCAGCCAGGAGAACCTGCAGCGGCGCCAGGTCGGGCTGATGCTGCAGCAGTGGGACCGCGAGCATCCCGGCCGCATCGAGCAGATCGCGCGCGCCATGGGCAACGTGCAGCCGGCGCAGCTGGCCGACCCGGCCCTGTTCGATTTCCGCGCGCTGGGCGCTGCCGAGGCCACGCCCGCCGTGGCCTGGCCGGCCGGCGACGAGGACGCGTAACGCCGCTGCCGGCGGTCCGCGGCCGCCGCTGAACCACACGATGCGGTATCCGGGCGGGAGCGATGCGACAATGCCCGCCGCCCACCCTGCGCCTGGCGCCGGGGCGTTCCGTTTCCTTCTGCTGGATGCTCGATGTTCTTTCGCAACCTGACCCTGTTCCGCTTCCCCACCACCCTCGACTTCTCCGAGATCGACAAGCTCCTGCCGGAGGTCCAGCTCAAGCCGGTCGGCCCGCTGGAAATGAGCTCGCGCGGCTTCATCTCCCCGTTCGGCCGCGACGAACGCGAAGTGCTGTCGCACCGCATCGCCGAGTTCCTGTGGCTGACCGTCGGCGGCGAGGACAAGATCCTGCCCGGCTCGGTGGTCAACGACCTGCTCGAGCGCAAGGTCGCCGAGATCGAGGAGAAGGAAGGGCGCCGGCCCGGCGGCAAGGCGCGCAAGCGGCTCAAGGACGACCTGATCCACGAATTGCTGCCGCGCGCCTTCGTCAAGACCTCGCGCACCGACGCGATGCTCGACCTGCAGCACGGCTACGTCGCGGTGGACACCTCCAGCCGCAAGACCGGCGAGAACGTGATGTCCGAGATCCGTGGCGTGCTGGGCAGCTTCCCGGCATTGCCGCTGAACGCGGAAGTGGCGCCGCGCTCGATCCTGACCGGCTGGATCGCCGGCGAACCCTTGCCCGAAGGCCTGAGCCTGGGCGAGGAATGCGAGATGAAGGATCCGATCGAAGGCGGCGCGGTGGTCAAGTGCCAGCACCAGGAACTGCGCTGCGACGAGATCGACAAGCACCTGGAAGCGGGCAAGCAGGTCACCAAGCTGGCGCTGATCCTGGACGACCACGTCTCCTTCGTGCTCGGCGACGACCTGGTGATCCGCAAGCTGAAGTTCCTCGACGGCGCCCTGGACCAGCTGGAGAACGCCGACCAGGACGGCGTGCGCGCCGAACTGGACGCGCGCTTCGCGCTGATGAGCGCCGAGGTGCGGCGCCTGTTCCTGCTGCTGGAAGAGGCGCTGAAGCTGAGCAAGGCTGACAGCTGAGGCAAGGCCGGCAACCTCCCGGCGAATCGCGCCGGGAGGTTGCCGGGCACCGGCGTGTTGTTGTCGGCGATGCCTGTGGATTGGATCTGATGGGCTTGGGCCATCGGCCCGGACAGGAACCGGAATCGGCCGGCATGCCCGCTTCGTTCGTCGCGGCTGAAGCCGCTCCTACACAAGCCGCGCCCCGCTGGCCGAGGGCACTGTCGGAGGGGCTGCGGGCGGCCTCGGGCCATCAGCTCCGATCGCTGCCGAAGCCGGCCAAGTTCCCGACTCCGCTCGTGGCGCCTGAAGTCGCTCCCACAAGGGGCCGCGCGCCGGCTGGGTGCACTGTGGGAGGGACTTCAGTCCCGACTGCTGCCGGAGTCGGCCAGCTTCCCGGCTCCGTTCGTCGCGGCTGAAGCCGCTCCTACAAGGGCCACGGCGTGCGCTGCTCGGATCCACTGGAGAACGATCCGGGGCAACCGTGACGGACATTCAGCTGAAGCATGCAGCGCGATCGGTGCGCGCTGTCACCGTGCACGCGCGCCTGGGCGGTATGCTGTGCGCATGCCCGATTTCCTCCGTCGCCTGATCGCGCCGCCTGCCGCGACCGTCGAACGCGACCTCGTCCGCCTGCGGTTGGACGAGCGCGAGATCGAGGTGCTGCGCGTGCGCGACCCGCGCGCGCGGCGGATCAAGCTCAGCGTGGACGAACGCGGTGCGCGCCTGACCCTGCCGCTGCGCGCCAGCCTGGTGTCCGGCGAGCGCTTCCTGCTCGAACACCGGCACTGGCTCGGCGAGCAGCTGGCGCGCTACCAGGACGAAGACAACGAACCGGGCCTCGAGCGCGGCGTGCCCGGCTGGTTGCCGCTGCGCGGCGAGCGCCTGCCGCTGCGCTGGAGCGAGGGCCGCTATGCGCGCCTGCAGGTCGATGCCGACGGCGCGCAGCTGCAGTTGCCGGCGCGCGCCGGCGATGCGGCGATCGCGCGCGCGCTACGCGAGTTCTACGAGGCGCAGGCGCGCGCCGACGTCGGCCGCTGGCTGCCCAGGTACCTGCCCTCGCTGCCGCGCGCGCCGGCGCGGGTGCGGCTGAAGGTGATGTCCTCGCAATGGGGCTCGCTGGCGCCGGACGGGTCGATGGCGCTGGATCTGGCGCTGGTGCTGGGGCGCCCGTCGGCCTTCGAGTACGTGCTGGTCCACGAGCTGTGCCACCTGCTCCAGGCCAACCACTCGCCGGCGTTCTGGCGCGAGGTGGAAGCGCGGTTCCCGGCCTGGCGCGCCGAACGCGACTATTTCCACGCGCAGGGGCGGCGCCTGAAGGCGCAATTGCGGCGGCTGTTGAGCTAGGGCGTCTCGTCCGCGCCGCCGTTGCGCGCGCACGCGGCAAGGACAAGCAAGAACGCGTGAGGGCTGTTTCAGCGCGGACGACGACGTAGCGTCTGGACGCATCAGAGCGGCCCTGCGGGTTGGGCCTGTCAGGCCGGCAGCCGGGGGCGTTGTGCGACATGGCCGCAAGCCACGCGTCGGCGCGCCGGGCGAATCCGGCGGCGTTCTCGGGAAGGGATGGTTCGGCTCGAGGCGCACGGCGCCGCAGCGGTGGACAGAGCGGAGAAGACGCAAGGAACGGGCGGGTTTCGCCTCAGCGCTGCGGAAGAAGAACTCCATGCGCAGCGCCCGGCAGGCCCCCTCTCCCCGCCTACCTCACACCTGGCGCGACCTCCGGCGCCAGCGAACGATACGGTCCGTGCGGCGCTACGCCGGCATGTCAGGACGCCGGGATCGTGCCGCGAACGCAAGACGTATCGCGTCTATGCCTGTTGTCGGCAGGCGTGGCCGCAACTTTAGCGAAATTCTGTCTACACACAAGCGTCACGTCCGTTGTGTATGCGGCGCGTTCAGCCGCCGGCCCGGCGCGCCGATCCTGGCACCGGATCGGCGCCCGAGCGGGTCGCGCCGGGCCAGGCCTTGCGGTCCGTCAGCCGGCTGCGACCCGACCAGCGCCAGGCCGCGCGACATCGACCGCCGGCACGGCTGGGCCGCGCTGGTGCGCGGGACCGCGTCGTCGCCCGGCACGGACTCCCGCCCTCTTCCCCGCCCGTGCGCGCACAGCCACCCGCGGGGACCAAGGACACGCCTAGGCGCCGACGGCGACGTCGAACTCGGCCGGCGCCTGCGCGCTCGCCGCAGGCCGCGGTTCCGGCGCCGCGCTGCGCGCCTGCAGCCGGAACACCGCCACCGCGGCGGCCAGCGCGCCGGCCTGCTGTTCCAGCGCATGCGACGCCGCGGTGGCCTGTTCCACCAGCGCCAGGTTCTGCTGCGTGGTGCGGTCCATCTGCGCCATCGCCTGGCCGACCTGCTCGATGCCGGCCGACTGCGCCTGCGACGCCACTGCGATCCCGGCCACGACCTCGTTGACCTCGCCCACCGACGCCAGCACCCGGCCCATGGTCTGGCCGGCGCCATGGACCTGCGTCGAGGCCATCGCGACCTGGGACAAGGACGCCTCGATCAGCGTCTTGATCTCCTTCGCCGCCCCGGCCGAGCGCTGCGCCAGCGCGCGCACCTCGCTGGCGACGACAGCGAAGCCGCGGCCCTGCTCGCCGGCGCGCGCCGCCTCCACCGCCGCGTTGAGGGCGAGGATATTGGTCTGGAACGCGATGCTGTCGATCACCGCGATGATCTCGCCGATCTTGCGCGACGACCCCTGCACGCCCTGCATCGCCGCCACCGCTTCGTCGATCGCCGCGCCACCCTGGCGCGCGACCGATGCGGCCGCGTGCGCCAGCTGGTTGGCCTGATGCGCGTGCGCGGCGTTCTGCTTGACCGTCTCGGTCAGCTGCGCCGCCGAGGCCGCGGTGCGCTCCAGCGCGCCGGCCTGCTCGGCGCTGCGCCGCGACAGGTCCTGGTGCCCATCGGCGATGGCGCCGGCCTCGCTGTCGATCGCCGCGGCCGCCCGCTGGATCCCGGCCACGATCATGGCCAGCTGGTCGGCGGTGGCGTTGGCATCGTCGCGCATGCGCGCGAACACGCCGTGGAATTCGCCGTGCATGCGCACGCCCAGGTCGCCGCAGGCGATGGCGCGCAGCAGCGTCGACAGCGCGCCGAGGTTGCCGTCCACGGCGGCCATCAGCTGGTTCAGGCTTTCCAGCATGGTGCGGAAATCGTACTGGTGGCGGCTGACGTCGCCGCGCGCGCTGAAATCGCCGGCCGCCGCGGCCGCCGCCAGGTGCCAGATGTCGCGGTTGAGCGCGCCGAGGTTGGCCTTGATCGCGTCCATGGTGTCGGAGATCGCCGCCTGCTCGCCGGGCAGGCGCGGCATGTCCTCGCTGAGGTCGCCGATCGCGTAGCGCTGCATCAACGCGACCGTGCACTGCACCGTGCCCACGTGCAGCTCGACCAAGGCATTGGCGTCGTGCAGCAGCTGCCCGTATTCGCCCGGGAACGCCGCCGCGTCGCTGCGGTGCGCGACCGCCCCGGCGGCGTGGCGCTGTGCCATCTGCCGTTGCTCGGCGAGCACCGCGCGCAGCTGCGCCTGCATGGTCTGCATGCTGCGCAGCAGTTCGGCGGCCTCGTCGTTGCCGTGCACCGGCAACGGTGCGTCGAGGCGGCCGGCGGCGATCGCCGCGGCGATCCGCGTCCCTTCGCGCAGCGGCCGCACCAGGCTCTGGGTGATGCACCAGCCCAGCCAGGTGGCCACCGCCAGCAGCAGGCCGCCGCCGATCAGCAGCATCCAGCGCGCGCGGGTCATCGTCGCCACCGCATCGGCGTAGGCCTGGTCGCTGAGCGTGCGCAGGTGCGCGGCATTGCGCTGGATCGCCTGCTGCCATTGCGCCAGCAGCGGCTGCAGCGTGTACAGGTGCAGGGTCTGCGCGTCCAGGTTCTGGTTGTCGGCGGCCAGCGCCAGCACTTGGGTCTGGAACGGCTGCACCTGGACAAAGGCCTGGTCGATCGCGGCGCGGCGCTGCGCGCCGGTGCGGTCGGCCGGATCCAGGCGCATCGCGAACAGCTTGCGCCGCACCTGCGCGTAGTCGCGCGCGGCCTGGCCGATCGCGCGCACCACCTCTCGCTTCTCGTCGGGGTTGGTCAGGATCACATCGTTGAGCAGGCCGATCTCCAGGCGCGCCTGCGCGGTGACCATGGCGTCGGAGAGCCGGATCTTCTCCATCTTGTCCAGGCTGATGTCGTCCAGCTGGTGGCGCGCCATGGCCATGGACGCCAGGCTGGCGACGATGAGCGCGCCGCAGATCGACAGCAATGCGGCAAAGGCGAAGGTCAGTCGGGGACCGACGGGATAACGACGAAGGAGACGGATCATCGGGGCGGGGAGAGGTTGGGGCGCAATTGCCCACGCTTACCCTGGCCACCAAGCTTTACTGAAACGCGACCGGCCTGCGACAACATGTCGAACTGTGACGCCGGGTGCATCGCAACCGCGGCGTGCCGTGCATCCGCAGCGTCTATCGGCGGCGATCCGCGGAACTTGAGCGCGCGATCGCGACATGCGCGCACGCGCTGGCGTCCACGGGCGTGTGCTGGCCATGCGGCGGCATCGGTTCGGGCACGCGGCGCAGGCGCCCCATTGCGGGTGTCGCACGGATGCCGCGCTGGCGGAGGCGGCGCGGCGCAGCGGCGCCGGCCCGCGACTCAGAAGAAGTCGCGCAACAGCGCCGCCACCGCGGCCGGCTGCTCCATGTGCAGGTGGTGGGTGCCCGGCAACACGTGCACGCGGCCATGGCGCAGCCGCGCCGCACGTTCGCTGCGCAACGGCTCGGGGAAATACGGCTGCGCCGGGTCGGCGTAGATCACCCGCGCCGGGCAGTCGATGCCGGCCAGCAGCGCCTGCACCTGCGCCTCGCTCAGCCGCACCGCGGTGGGCAGGGTCAGGCGCCGGTCGCTGCGCCACACGTAGCCGCCCTCCACCGCCTCGACGCCACGCTCCACCAGCAGCCGCGCCGCCGGCTCGCTGAGCTGGTTGGCCAGCATCCGCGCGCGCACCGGCGCGGCCAGGTCGGGGAACACGCGCAGCGGCGAGGCATTGGCGCGGCGGGTCGCGGCGACGCTGTCGCGCAGGCGTTCCAGGGTGCCCTCCACGGTCTCGGCCAGGCCGCCGAGCATCTCGATCGCGACCAGCTTCCCGACCCGCCGCGGCGCCGCCGCGGCCAGGGTGCTGGCGATCGCCGCGCCCATCGAATGCCCGACCACCGCGAAGCGCTCCCAGCCCAGCGCGTCGGCCGCGTCCAGCAGCGGATGCAGCGCACCGGTCAGCAGATAGTCGGCACCGGCCGGCAAGGCGTCGCTGTGGCCGTGGCCGGGCAGGTCCAGCATCACCAGGTCCAGCTGCGGCAGCTGCGCGCTCAGCGGCACGAAGCTGGCGGCGTTGTCCAGCCAGCCGTGCAGCGCCAGCACCTTGGGTCCGTGCGGATCGCCGCTGCGCAACCCGGCCAACGTGCCCACCCGCGACGGGCAGGCGAAGGGCCGCAGCGTCATGCGGCGCGGGCGGCCAGCTGCGCCAGCGCGCGCGCGTGCGCCGGGGCGTCGTTGAGGCAGGGGATGTAGCGCACCTGCATGCCGCGCGCGGCGCAGGTCTCGACGAAGCCCATCGCCACTTCCTCCAGCGTCTCCAGGCAGTCGGTGGCGAAGCCCGGGCAGATCACGTCGACCCGCTTGGTGCCCCGCTCGGCCAGCTGCCACAGGCTCGGCTCCGCATACGGCTGCAGCCAGCGCTCGGCGCCGAAGCGCGACTGGTAGCCGAGCTGCCATTCGCCGGCGCCCAGGCCCAGCGCCGCGGCGATCGCCTGCGCGCTGGCCTCGCAGCGCTGCGGGTACGGATCGCCGTTGTTGGCCACGCGCTGCGGCAGGCCGTGGAAGGAGAAGAACAGGGTCTCGCCGCGGCCGTGCTGCGCCCAGTGCGCGCGCACGCTGTCGGCCACCGCCTCGACCCAGGCCGCATCGGTCGGATAGTCCTCGATCAGGGTCACCGGCAGCTGCGGGTTGCGCGCCTGCCAGGCCTGCACCACGTCCTCGATCGAGGCGGTGGTGGTGGTCGAATACTGCGGGTACAGCGGCAGCACCACGATCCTGCGCACGCCGCCGTCGCGCAGCGCGTCCAGCGCCGGCGCCAGCGCCGGGGTGCCGTAGCGCATCGCCCAGGCCACGCGGTGGCCGGGCAGTTCGCGCTGCATGCCCTCGGCCAGGCGCCGGGTGTACACCGCCAGCGGCGAGCCTTCCGGCAGCCATACCAGTGCGTATTTCTCCGCCGAGCGCGGCGAGCGCCGTGGCAGGATCACCCAGTTCAGCAGCGGCCACCAGAACAGCCTGGGGATGGCGACCACGCGCTTGTCGCCGAGGAATTCGGCCAGGTAACGGGCGACCGCAGGCGCGGTCGGCGCCTCGGGCGTGCCTAGGTTCACCACCAGCACGGCGGTATCGGGTGCGTCGGACATGCCCGCATTGTGGCAGAGGCGCCGGCCGCGCGCGTCGCGATCGTGTCTATCGCAACGATCGGCCGGTGCGCATGCCGGCCGCGCGCACTCATTGCCGATTCATTGCGCTGTGACTAAGTTCAAGGTCTTGCAGTATCTTGCTGCGGACCTATTTCGGAAGCCCGCCATGCCCCGCCTGCCGCGCCTCGCCCTGTTGTTGAGCACCACGCTGTTCGTCGGCCACGCCGTGGCCGGCCCGGAAGAAGACGAGCGCGCGCGCAACGCGCTGCGCGTGCTGACCGACATCCAGGAGATCCCCGAGCAATCCATCCCCGACAAGCTGCTCGACGAGGGCCGCGCGATCGTGGTGATCCCGGACACGCTCAAGGCCGGCCTGGTCATCGGCGGCCGCCGCGGCCACGGCCTGATGTCGGTCAAGCGCCCCGACGGCACCTGGTCCAACCCGGTGTTCGTCAAGCTCACCGGCGGCAGCATCGGCTTCCAGGTCGGCGTGCAGTCCTCCGACGTGGTGCTGGTGTTCCGCAACGACCGCAGCCTGGACAACATCGTCAACGGCAAGTTCACCCTCGGCGCCGATGCCGGCGTCGCCGCCGGCCCGGTCGGGCGCAACGCCTCGGCCGCCACCGACGGCCAGCTCAAGGCCGAGATCTGGTCGTGGTCGCGCGCGCGCGGCCTGTTCGCCGGCGTGGCGCTGGACGGCGCGGCGCTGCAGATCGACGATGCCGCCGACCTCAACGTGTACGGCAGCAACACCACCCCGCGCATGATCTTCGAAGGCCGCACCACCGCCCTGCCGTCCAACGACGTGGTCGCCTTCCGCGACAAGCTCGAGGAAGCCACCTACGCGGCGCGACAGAACCGCGGCACCGACGGCGGCGATCGCCACACCGCCGCGGCCCCGCCGCCGCGGCCGCAGCCGGCGGCGCAGGCCGCACCGCCCACGGTCGCCGAGCCCGCCGACGGCGCCAGCACCGCGCCATTGCAGGCCCCGCCGCAGACGCCGCCGCAGCAGGGCTTCCAGCCGGTGTCCGAGGGCGAGATCCGCACCGAGTCGCTGGACGGCAACCACTAGAACCAGCGCGACCGAACGCACCGCGGCGCGGTGCGTTATCCTCCTCGTTCCTTACGACTTCTCTGCGAGCGGATCATGGGCGGTTTTAGCATCTGGCACTGGCTGGTCGTGCTGGTGATCGTGCTGCTGGTGTTCGGCACCAAGCGGCTGACCAGCGGCGCCAAGGATCTGGGCAGTGCGGTCAAGGAATTCAAGAAAGGCATGCGCGACGACGACAAGCCCGCCGGCCAGCTCGGCGACGAGTCGCGCAACAGCGAGCAGTCCCGCGAGAGCCAGGCCGAACGCGACCGCGACGCCCGCTGAATAGGAAGCCGCTGGCGTGTTCGATATCGGATTCAGCGAACTGCTGCTGATCGCCGTGGTGGCGCTGGTGGTGCTCGGCCCCGAACGCCTGCCCAAGGCCGCGCGCTTCGCCGGGCTGTGGGTGCGCCGCGCGCGCGCGCAGTGGGACTCGGTGAAGCAGGAACTGGAGCGCGAACTGGAGGCCGAGGAACTCAAGCGGAGCCTGCAGGACGTGCAGGCCTCGCTGCGCCAGGCCGAGTCGCAGCTGCGCGACAGCGGCCAGCAGCTGCAGCGCGAGACCGAGGCGCTGCGCCGCGAGATCGACCCGACCGGGCCGCAGCCGCACGCCGACGCCGCACCGGCCGCCATCGAGGCGCAGCCGGCCACACCGGCGCCGGACCCGTTGCCGCCGTCCAGCGCGCCCGCGGCCGAGGTGCCGTCCACCACGCACGCCGCGACGCCGACGCCGACCCCGACCCCGACCCCGGCGCCGCTCCCGCACCCACCCACCGATGCACCGCAGGTTGCCGCGCACGCCGCGGCCACCGCAGCGCCGGCACCCGGCGCCACGCCGCCCCACGGCGATCCTGAGGCGCCACGATGAATCCGGAAGCCGAAAGCAGCCTGATCGAGCACCTGGTCGAACTGCGCGCCCGCCTGGTACGCGCGCTGCTCGGCCTGGGCGTGGTGGTGCTGGCGCTGCTGCCCTTCTCCAAGCCGATCTACACCTGGCTGGCCGCGCCGATGCTGGCGCAGCTGCCGATCGGGCAGAGCGTGATCGCCACCCATCCGGCCGGGGCGGTGTTCGCCCCGCTCAAGCTGACGTTCTTCGTGGGCGTGTTCATCGCCGTGCCGTGGCTGCTGTACCAGGCCTGGGCATTCGTCGCCCCGGGCCTGTACCAGCGCGAGAAGCGCCTGGCGCTGCCGCTGCTGGCCTCGGCGGTGCTGCTGTTCTATGTCGGCTGCGCGTTCGCCTATTTCCTGGTGCTGCCGGCGGTGTTCCACTTCCTGACCACGTTCAAGCCGGACATCATCCAGCTCACCCCCGACGCCGGCGCCTACCTGGATTTCGTGCTGGCGATCTTCTTCGCCTTCGGCGCCAGCTTCGAGCTGCCGGTGGCGCTGGTGATCCTGGCCCTGCTCGGCTGGGTCACCCCGCAGCAGCTGCGCGAAGGCCGCGGCTACGCGGTGGTCGGCATCTTCGTGCTGGCGGCGGTGCTGACCCCGCCGGACGTGGTCTCGCAGCTGATGCTGGCGATCCCGATGTGCCTGCTGTACGAGATCGGCATCATTGCGGCCAGTGCGGTGACCAAGAAGCCGGTTGAGGCGGAGATTCGGGATTAGGGATTGGGGATTCGCAAAGGCGGGGGCCGGCGCGATCTGCGCCGCGTAGCGGCTCAAGGTAGCCCGTGGGCCGCGGCGATCGACGGGGCCGAACGCGTCGGGGCTGAAGCCCCTCCTACAGATGCGACGACCTGGCAAGGCTGGAGCTCTGCAAAGCGACGACCGGGAAACCGTCAGCTCCCGCTTTTACGAATCCCCAATCCCGAATCCCAAATCCCGGCCCTTAAGCCGCAAACACATTCGAAGGCGGCGGCACCGCCGGCGCGGCGTCGCCGGTGTGCACGAACATCTGCTTCCAGGCCGCGTACACCGCGCCGGCCAGCGCCGGCATCGCCAGCGCCATCAGCAGCAATTGCGCGACCAGAGCCGCGATGGTCGGCCCGGCCAGCGCCTGCACCAGCAGGATCACCAGCACCAGGCCGAAGTACAGCGCGAACATCGCGATGAAGGCGAGGATGAAGAACACCAGCATCGCCGGCAGGTTGTGCAGGCAGGCGCGCAGGCTGTTGCGCATCGCCGCCAGGCCGCCGCGGCCGTCGAACATCACCTGCGGAGCGAGCACGAACAGGGTCAGCGTCACCGCCACGAAGCCGACGAACACCAGCAGCAGCCACAGCAGGATGCGCATGGCCGGCAACGTGGCCACCAGCTGCTCGACCTGCGCCGGATCCGGCTGGGTGCTGGACTGGCCGAGCTCGTTGAGCTTGGTCATCACCGTGCCCAGCTGCTCCCAACCGCTCTGGCCGACCACCACCAGCGCCAGCGCGCCCAGCGCCAGGCCGACCAGCACCTGCGGCAGCAGCGCCACCAGCAGGCTCGGCGCACGCCTGTCGTGCAGGCCCTGCAGCAGATGCGCCGGCTGCGCGGCGCGGCCCTGGTCCACTTCGCGCACCGCCCACACCAGCCCACCGAACAGCAAGGGACCGGCCAGGCCCAGCAGCAATTGCGCCAGCATGCCCAGGGTCGGGTTCAGCGCGCCCATCAGCAGCGCCAGCAGCGCCGCCAGGCCCCAGATCACGCCCAGCAGGCCCAGCGCCAGCGGCGCGCGGCGCAGCAGCGAAATCCCGGTCAACAGCCATTCCGCGCCGGCCGAGGCCGGCAGCTTGCGAATCTCGATCATTGCCAATCCGAAGTGGGGGGCGCCGTACCTGCGCGGCGCCTGTACAGATTATCGCGGTTTTGCCCGGCCGCCGGCGGTTTGCTGGCCACGCGCGTGCTGAACGAAGCGCCGCAGCAGCTTGCGCGCCAGCGGCGCGGCGCTGACCTCGCGGGCGATGGTACGGGCGCAGCGGCCCGCGCTGCGTAGACACTCGGCGCGGGCGTGCACGTAGCCGCGCATGTGGTGGGTGGCGAATTCCGGATGGAACTGCACGCCCCAGGCCGCCTCGCCCCAGCGGAAGGCGTGGCACTGGTCCTGCGCCGAGCGCGCCAGCACGGTGGCGCCGTCCGGCGCGCGCAGCACGGTCTGCAGGTGCGTGGCGTGGGCCGGGAAGCGTTCGGGCAGGCCGGCGAACAGCGGATCGTCGAACGCCGGCGGATGCAGGTCGATGTGCACGGTGCCCGACTCGCGCCCGGCCGGGTTGTAGGCGACCTCCCCGCCCAGCGCGTGCGCCAGCAGCTGGTGGCCGTAGCAGATGCCCAGCAGCGGAGTGCCGGCGTGGGCCGCCTCGCGCAGCCAGTCGGCCGAGCGCTCGCTCCAGTCGGCGCGGTCGGTGACGAAGGCCGCCGAGCCGGTGACGATGATCCCGGCGAAACCCGCGCGCGCCGGCAGTGCCGCGCCGGCGGCGACATTGGCGACCACCGTGTCGCGCTCGGCCAGGCCGGCGGCGACGCGGATCCAGTGCGGAAAGCGCCCATAGCGCCGCATCGTCGCCACCGGCTCGCCGGTTTCGAGGATCAGGAAGGGCGCGGGCGTCATCGGCGGGCGGCAACTCGGAGGGGGTCGACCCGATTGTAGACAGACCTTCACGGCTTTTTCCAAGCCGGCGGCGCACTGCGCCGCTGTCGCGCGTCCCAATTCAGCTGCACGACAGTCGTTTGCCGCCGCCGCACGTCGGTTTTGGCATCAGCGCTGCGTCCTGCCCGGTAGACGCAGCGCGGATGACGGCAAGGGATTACGCCAGCATCGCCGGATCCACCACGGTGAGCCGCTCGTCGGGATCCAGTTCGAAGATCTGCCGGTACTGCTCCGGATCCAATGCCTTGGCGGCATTGTCCTGGAATTCCAGGGCGATGCGGTTGATCTCGGCGCCCTCGGCCTGGGTGGTCGCGGCGTCGGCCCGCAGCGTTTCGCGTGCGGCGATGGCCGCGATCTTCGCCACCGCCGCCTCGCGGAATTGCAGCACGCCATCGCGCGCAGCGGCGGTCAGCGCTTCGCCCAGGGTGGCATGGACCCGCGCGGCGAAATCGTCGCTTTCGTGCGCGGCGACCAGCGCCGCGCCCACGGCGCAGGCGTTCTTCTTTTCCTCCCACGCGTTCGACAGCCAGTTGCGGCCATAGGTGCCATACAGCGCCGTGCTGAGCCAGTAACCGCGCGCGATGCGTACCGTCAGCGGCGCGGTGCTGGCGCTGCCGGTCGCCCACAGCACCTGGTTGGCGAGCTGATGGCAGACGCCGTTGATGGCGTAGCGGAAGATGGTGCCTTGCGCCGGCGGGTTGTCGTTGGAAGCCTGGTTCGGCAGGCACAGGCAGCTGGCGTGCGCCAGGTCGGCCTGCGCCTGCCCGGCATAGCCACCGGGCGATGTCTTGCTCTGCCCGGACGGGTGGAACACGCCCCAGCAATACCAATATTGCTGCTGCTGAGCGAGGACATCCTGGATCGTCGGATAGGCGTGTTCGCGGTTGTCGTAGCTGGTCACCCAGGTGTGGTCGACCAGGGCGCTGAGCCGGGGTGCCTGCTGGATGAAGCCGGTATCGCCTGCGCCGACCGGATTCACCCAGGCATACAGTGTGGTTGTCGTCATTGCGCGATCTCCTTGCACTTCCATTGACGTGCGCTACGGGAAGAGCCACGCACAGGCGAAGCGCGGCGCGCGGCCGCACTGGAGCGGCAACGCAGCGATCGAGGTCTGGAAACGCGGCCCGCATGCCGCCCCTTGTGCCCCGGGCGGCCCGACCGTTCTAGCGCAGCTGGCGCCGCCGCGGGTGGACAAGTCGCTGGCACCGCGATCGCGCCAGCGCGTGCCCTGGCCGCCTCACTCGCGCGGCGGCAGCACCGACAGCACTTCCTCGATGGTGGTCAGGCCGGCGGCGACTTTTTCCAGGCCGGCGCGGCGCAGGCTGCGCACGCCCTCGGCCTGCGCGGCGCGGCTGAAGCCGGCCAGGTCCATGTCGGCGCGGATCAGCGTGCGCAGGCGCGGCGTCACCGGCAGCAGTTCGTACAGGCCGACCCGGCCCAGGTAGCCGGTGCGGCGGCATTCCAGGCAGCCGACCGGGGCGTGGACCTGCAGTTCCTGCGGCAGCGCTTCGCCGGGCTCGCGCAGCGCGTCCCATTCGAGCTCGCCGAGCGTGTGCGGGCGCTTGCAGTGGCTGCACAGCGTGCGCACCAGGCGCTGCGCCAGCACGCCGTTGAGGGTGGAGGCGACCAGATAGTGCGGCACGCCCAGGTCGAGCAGGCGGGTGATCGCCGAGGGCGCGTCGTTGGTGTGCAGGGTGGACAGCACCAGGTGTCCGGTCAGCGAGGCCTGCACCGCCATCTGCGCGGTCTCCAGGTCGCGGATCTCGCCGATCATGATGATGTCCGGGTCCTGACGCAGCAGGGTACGCACGCCGCTGGCGAAGTCCAGGTCGATGTTGGTCTGCACCTGCATCTGGTTGAACTCCGGGGAGATCATCTCGATCGGGTCCTCGATGCTGCACACGTTCACGTCGGGCGTGGCCAGGCGCTTGAGCGTGGAGTACAGCGTGGTGGTCTTGCCCGAGCCGGTCGGGCCGGTGACCAGCACGATGCCGTGCGGGCGTTCGACCAGCGCCGCCCAGCCGGCCGCTTCCTGCGCGCTGAAACCGAGCTGGTCCACACTCTTGAACGCCGCGTCCGGGTCGAAGATGCGCATCACGCACTTCTCGCCGAACGCGGTGGGCATGGTCGACAGGCGCATCTCGGTCTCGCGCCCGCCCGGCGAGCGGGTCTTGATGCGCCCGTCCTGCGGGCGCCGGCGCTCGGCCAGGTCCATGCGCCCGAGCACCTTGATCCGGCTGACGATGGCGGTCATCACCGCCGGCGGCACTTCCAGCACCTTGTGCAGCACGCCGTCGATGCGGAAGCGCATGCGCCCGGCCTCGCGCCGCGGCTCCAGGTGGATGTCGCTGGCGCGCTGCTCGTAGGCGTACTGCAGCAGCCAGTCGACGATGTGCACGATGTGGTGGTCGTCGGCGTTGACGTCGCCGCCGCGGCCCAGTTCCACCAGCTGCTCGAAGCTGGGCAGGCCGCTGCTCTGTTCGTTGCGCCCGTCCTTGGCGCCGCGCACCGAGCGGGTCACGCCGAAGAACTCCATGGTGTAGCGGTGCAGGTCCAGCGGGTTGACCACCGCGATCTCGATCCGGCGCCGCGCCAGGTGCTGCACGTCGGCCAGCCAGTCCAGCGCCAACGGCTCGCTGGTCGCCACCAGCAGGCGTTCGCCGTCCAGCGCCAGCGGCAGGATGCGGTGGCGGCGCGCGTAGGCGTGCGAGACCACGGCGGTGACCGCGGCCACGTCGACCCGGGTCGGGTCGATGCGCAGGTAGCGCAGGCCGCAGCGCTGCGCCAGCCACTCGGTCAGCCGTTCCAGGCCCAGCTCGCTGCCGGGCGGACGGGTCGCGGCCAGTTTCAGGTTGGACAGCAGCACCAGCGGGTGCACGTCGCTGACGGTGCGCGCGGACTGCGCCGAGAACTGCATGCGGCCGCGCTCGGCCGGCGCGACCAGGCCGTCGGCGAGCAGCGCCGCGGCGACCCGCTCGACACTCAGGCGCCCGGGCGGCAGCGACACCACATTGGGAACGGGTACTGCGGGCGGCTGCGCGGCGGGTCGCGAATCCATGGTCCAGGTCCGGTGCGCGGAAGTCCCCGCAAGTCGGTCGCTATACTAGCGCACCCCCTTTGCCGGCCTTTGCTGCATGCCCGTCTCCCGGTCCGTTCCGATCACGTTCCAGGGTCTGATCCAGACCCTCAACCAGTTCTGGGCGCAGCATGGCTGCGTGCTGATCCAACCGCTGGACCTGGAAGTGGGCGCCGGCACCTTCCACCCGGCCACGTTCCTGCGCGCGCTCGGCCCCGAGCCGTGGAACGCGGCCTACGTGCAGCCCTGCCGCCGCCCCACCGACGGCCGCTACGGCGAGAACCCGAACCGCCTGCAGCGCTACTACCAGTACCAGGTGGCGATGAAGCCGAACCCGGACAACATCCAGCAGCTGTACCTGGATTCGCTGCAGGCGCTGGGCATCGATCCGCTGGTGCACGACCTGCGCTTCGTCGAGGACAACTGGGAATCGCCCACGCTCGGCGCCTGGGGCCTGGGCTGGGAGGTGTGGCTCAACGGCATGGAGGTCACCCAGTTCACCTACTTCCAGCAGGCCGGCGGGCTGGAGTGCAAGCCGGTGCTGGGCGAGATCACCTACGGCCTGGAACGGCTGTGCATGTACCTGCAGAACTGCGACAACGTCTACGACCTGGTGTGGACCTACGGCCCGGACGGCGCGCCGGTGACCTACGGCGACGTCTACCACCAGAACGAGGTGGAGCAGAGCGCGTACAACTTCGAGCACGCCGACGTGGCCGAGCTGTTCCACCGCTTCGACGCCTGCGAGCGCGAGGCGCAGCGCCTGGTCGAGCTCGGCCTGCCGCTGCCCGCCTACGAGCAGGTGACCAAGGCCAGCCACGCCTTCAACCTGCTCGACGCGCGCCGCGCGATCTCGGTGACCGAACGCCAGCGCTACATCCTGCGCGTGCGCGCGCTGGCGCAAGCGGTGGCCAAGGCCTACCACGCGCAACGCGAGAAGCTGGGCTTCCCCGGCGTGAAGCGCTGAGGCCTTCATAGCCCCTCTCCCAACGGGACAGGGGTTGGGGTGAGGGTACGGGGCGAAGCCCTGCAGACCTGAACTTCCAAGGCTTCGCCCGAACCCTCATCCGCCCCTTCGGGGCACCTTCTCCCGCAGGGAGAAGGGAACCGCTAGCAAGGTCTGACACATGAGCGCACTACATCCCCTGCTGATCGAACTGGGCACCGAGGAACTGCCGGTCAAGGCGCTGCCGGGCCTGGCGCAGGCCCTGTTCGACGGCGTGATCGCCGGGCTGGAGAAGCGCGGCATCGCCTTCGAACGCGGCGACGCCAAGCCGCTGTCCACCCCGCGCCGGCTGGCGGTGCTGCTGCCGGGCGTGGCCGCCGAGCAGCCGGAGCAGCGGTCGGAAGTGCTCGGCCCCTATCTCAACATCGCGCTGGACGCCGACGGCCAGCCGACCAAGGCGCTGGCCGGTTTCGCCGCCAAGGCCGGCATCGACTGGACCGCGCTGGAGCGCACCAGCGACGCCAAGGGCGAGCGCTTCGTGCACCGCGCGCTGACCCCGGGCGCGCAGACCACCGCGCTGCTGCCGGAGATCCTGCGCGAGGCGATCGCGGCGATGCCGATCCCCAAGCCGATGCGCTGGGGCGACCACGACTACGGCTTCGCGCGGCCGGTGCACTGGCTGGTGCTGCTGTTCGGCAGCGACGTGGTGCCGGTGCAGCTGTTCGGCGTGCAGGCCGGCCGCGACAGCCGCGGCCACCGCTTCCTGCACGACGCGCCGGTGGCGCTGGCGCAGCCGGGCGACTACGTGGCCGCATTGCAAGCGGCGCAGGTGCTGGTGGACCCGGACGCGCGCCGCGCGCGCATCGTCGCCGAGGTCGAGCAAGCCGCGCGCCAGGCCGGCGGCAGCGCGCGCATCTCCGACGACAACCTGGAGCAGGTGGTGAACCTGGTCGAGTGGCCGTCGGCGGTGCTGTGCCATTTCGAGCCGGCGTTCCTGGCGGTGCCGCAGGAAGCGCTGATCGAGACCATGGAGAGCAACCAGAAGTTCTTCCCGGTGCTCGACGACGGCGGCAAGCTGACCGAGCATTTCATCGGCATCGCCAACATCGTCTCGCGCGACGTGGCCGAAGTGGCCAAGGGCTACGAGCGGGTGATCCGGCCGCGCTTCGCCGACGCCAAGTTCTTCTTCGACGAGGACCTCAAGCAGGGCCTGGAGGCGATGGGCGCCGGCCTGGCCAGCGTGACCTACCAGGCCAAGCTCGGCAGCATCGCCGACAAGGTGCAGCGCGTGGCCGCGCTGGCCGCGGCGATCGCGCCGCTGGTCGGCGTGGACGCGGCGCAGGCGCGCCGCGCCGCCGAACTGAGCAAGAACGACCTGCAGTCGCGCATGGTCAACGAGTTCCCCGAACTGCAGGGCATCGCCGGGCGCCACTACGCCAAGGCCGCCGGCGAGCCGGGCGAGATCGCGCTGGCGATCGACGAGGCCTACCAGCCGCGCTTCGCCGGCGACGACATCGCGCTGTCGCCGCTGGGCAAGGTACTGGCGATCGCCGAGCGCCTGGACACGCTGGCCGGTGGCTTCGCCGCGGGCCTGAAGCCGACCGGCAACAAGGATCCGTTCGCCCTGCGGCGCAATGCGCTGGGGTTGGCGCGGACGGTGATCGAGAGTGGGTTTGATGTGAGCCTGCGCGATCTACTCGGTGTCGCGACGCTGCAAACGCTTTTGGCGGTCGCTGCGCACAGCCCGAAGAAGGACGCTGTCGTCAGTCAGCCCAGCGCAATTCCTGCCGCCGGCGATGGCAGGTCGGGAAACAGCTTCGTCGCCGGCTTCCTGAAGGAGCATTTCAGCCAACAGGGTCAGGCGGTGACCTTCCTGGAGGCTGCTCCGACCGTAGCGGAACTGTTCGATTTCATCCTCGACCGCCTGCGCGGCTATTACGCCGACAAGGGCGTCCCGGCGACGCATTTCAACGCGGTGGCGGCCTTGTTCTCGGTCGCGGCTGAAGCCGCTCCTACAGGGAGCGTCGCAGCTTCTGCAGGAGCGGTTTCGACCGCGACCGCCACCCACGGATCGCTCTACGACTTCGACCGCCGCATCGACGCGATCGGCATCTTCGCCACGCTGCCGGAGGCCGAGGCGCTGGCCGCGGCCAACAAGCGCATCCGCAACATCCTGCGCAAGGCCGAGGGCACGATCCCGGCGCAGATCGACGCCACGCTGCTGCGCGAGCCGGCCGAAAGCGCGCTGGCCGAAGCGGTGGAAGCGGCGATCGTGGAAACCGACGGCGCGCTGCGCCAGCACGACTACGTCACCGTGCTGAACTTCCTGGCGCGGCTGCGGCCGCAGGTGGACGCGTTCTTCGACGGGGTCATGGTCAACGTCGACGATCCGGCGATCCGCGGCAACCGCCTGGCCCTGCTCAAGCGCCTGGGCGACCGCCTCGGCAGCGTCGCCGCGATCGAGCACCTGTCCTCGTAAGCGACGCAGCAGCTGGATGCGTGCAGAGGCGGCGAAAGCCGCCTCTGCTTTTTTGTGGGAGCGACTTCAGTCGCGACGCGCGAAGCCAACGGTCCCACAACAAGTGGAAAGCGTCGGGACTGAAGTCCCTCCCACAGTGCACCGAGCCGGCTACCTGCAATGACCGCCGAGCGACCCTGCTCGTGGCAGCCGCTGCCTTCGGCAACACCGCTTCTTGTGGGAGCAACTTCAGTCGCGACGAGCGCAACCGAAATCCTGCCGTGCTGAGAAAGAGTGTCGGGGCTAAAGCCTTCCTACAGTGCACTCGGCTGGTCGTATACAAGCGCCGGGTCGAGCCCCTCTCCCGTCGGGAGAGGGGTTGGGGTGAGGGTCCGGCGCGAAGCGTCTCGTGGAGTTGGGCGCACGAGGCTTCGCCCGTACCCTCATCCGCCCCTTCGGGGCACCTTCTCCCGGTGGGAGAAGGAAACAGCTAGCAAGGTCTGGCACATACCCGCGCCACACCCCAGACGCGCCACCCGCAGCGCGGCGCACAACCGCCGTTGCGAATCCCGAATCCCCACTCCCCAATCCCCGCCTTCAATCGAACAACGCCTGGATCGCCGCCAGCCCGGCATTGGCGCGCTCCTTCTTGCGCTCGGCATCGGCCACCGGGTCGGCACCGTCGCGCTGCATCTCCTCGGCCGGGATCTCGGCGAAGAAGCGGCTGGGCTTGAGCCGGATGTGCTCGCCGAACTTGCGGGTCAGCTTGCTGTAGCTCATCCACAGCTGCTCCTTGGCGCGGGTGATGCCCACGTACAGCAGGCGCCGCTCCTCCTGCAGGTTGCCCTCCTCCAGGCTGACCTCGTGCGGCAGCACGCCGTCCTCGCAGCCGACGATGAACACGTAGCGGAATTCCAGGCCCTTGGAGGCGTGCATCGTCATCATCCGCACCTGGTTGCCGCCGTCGTCCTTGTCGTTGCGCGACAGCAGCGCCAGCTGCGCGGCCAGGTCGCCGACGGTGGCGCCGCGCGGGCCGCCCTCGAACCACTTGGCCAGTTCTTCCAGGTTGCTGCGGCGGCGCTGGAACGTGGCTTCGTCCTTGCACTGGCTGCGCAGTTCGCGGATCAGCCCGGATTGCTCGGCGAGCTGGCGCACCACGTCGGCCGAAGACAAGGTCAGCGAGGCGGTGCGCAGTTCCTGCAGGATGTCGACGAAGTCGCTCAGGCCGTTGGCCGCGCGCGGCGGCAGCTGCTGCAGCGCGCCCATCGACTCGGCCGCGCGCGACATCGGCAGATGCTTGGCCGAGGCCAGTTCGGCCAGCTTGGCCAGCGAGGTGGCGCCGACCTCGCGCTTGGGCGCCTGCACCGCGCGCAGGAACGCGGCATCGTCGTCGGGATTGACCAGCAACCGCAGCCACGACAGCACGTCCTTCACTTCCTGGCGTTCCAGGAACGCGGTGCCGCCGGTGATGTGGTACGGCACGCCGGCCATCTGCAAGGCCTTTTCCAGCGGCCGCGACTGGAAGTTGCCGCGGAACAGGATGCAGAAATCGCTCCACGGCACCTGCTTGGCGTTGCCCAGGTAGGCGATTTCGGCGGCGACCTTCTCCGCCTCGTGCTCGCTGTCGCGGCATTCCCATACGCGGATGCGCTCGCCGTCGGCCTGGTCGCTCCACAGGGTCTTCAGGTGCTCGTGCGGGTTGTGCGCGATCAGCGCGTTGGCCGCGCGCAGCACGCGGTTGGAGCAGCGGTAGTTCTGCTCCAGCTTGACGATCTGCAGCGCCGGATAGTCGCGCCCCATCTGCATCAGGTTTTCCGGGTTGGCGCCGCGCCAGGCGTAGATGCTCTGGTCGTCGTCGCCCACGCAGGTGAAGTTGCCGCGCGGGCCGGCCAGCATCTTCAGCAGCCGGTACTGCGCGTCGTTGGTGTCCTGGCTCTCGTCCACCAGCAGGTAGCCGATGCGCTCGCGCCAGGCCATGACGATGTCCTCGTTCTCCTCCAGCACCTGCACCGGCAGGCGGATCAGGTCGTCGAAGTCCACCGCGTTGAACGTGGTCAGCCGCGCCTGGTAGCGCTCGTACAGGCTGGCCGCTTCCTGCTCGCGGTTGCTGCGCGCCGCGGCCATCGCCTGCTCCGGCGACAGCCCGGCGTTCTTGGCGCGCGAGATCAGGTTCTTGGCGTCGTCGATCGCGTCGGGCTTGGCGCCGTGCATCAGGTCCTTGATCTGCGCGGCGGCATCGTCGGCGTCGAAGATCGAGAAGCCGCGCTTCAGCCCGACCGCGGCGTGCTCGATCTGCAGGAACTTCAGCCCCAGCGCGTGGAAGGTGCAGATGGTCAGGCCGTCGGCGGCGTCGCCGCGGATGCGCTTGGCCACGCGCTCGCGCATTTCCTTGGCCGATTTGTTGGTGAAGGTGATCGCGGCGATGCGCTTGGCCGGGTAGCGGCCGGTGGCGATCAGGTGCGCGATCTTTTCCACGATCACGCGGGTCTTGCCGCTGCCGGCGCCGGCCAGCACCAGCAACGGGCCTTCGCAATGCAGTACCGCGGCGCGTTGGGGGGGATTGAGACCGTGCATGAAGACTTCCCTGGGCCGCGCATTGTAACGGGCGCCGGCGGGCGGCGATGCCGGCGCCGCCGCGCCGGCGCTGAACGGGTTTTCCCAGCCGCGCCCGGCCTGCGGCGCGGGCCGCCGCCGCGCTAGAATCGCGCCATGGCGAAACTGTATTTCTACTATTCGGCGATGAACGCCGGCAAGACCACCACGCTGCTGCAGTCGGCGCACAACTATCGCGAGCGCGGCATGCGCACCGCGATCCTGACCCCGCGCCTGGATCACCGCGACGGCAGCGGCGTGGTCGCCTCGCGCATCGGCCTGCGCGCCGACGGCAGCAGCTTCGTGCCGGAGACCGACCTGCTGGCGCTGCTGCAGGACGACATCGCCCGCGACGGCGCGCTGCATTGCGTGCTGGTGGACGAGGCGCAGTTCCTCAGCCGCGCGCAGGTCTGGCAGCTCAGCGAGGTGGTCGACCGGCTGCGCATCCCGGTGCTGTGCTACGGCCTGCGCACCGATTTCCGCGGCGAGCTGTTCGAGGGCAGCCAGTACCTGCTGGCCTGGGCCGACGAGCTGCAGGAGATCAAGACCATCTGCCACACCGGCAGCAAGGCGACGATGACCGTGCGCGTGGACGCCGACGGCCACGCGGTGCAGGACGGCCCGCAGGTGGAGATCGGCGGCAACGAGCGCTACGTGTCGGTGAGCCGCGCCGAGTTCAAGAAGATCATGCGCGGCGAAGGCCGCATCGATCCGTTGCAGATCGCGCTGCCGCGCTAGCGCAGCCGTGCTGTCGGCTGCGGCACAGGCGCAAGAACGCGCCGGCCTGGATCTGATCGCCATCGCCTTGGCCGCATGCACGGGCGACCGCAGTCGTGAGCGCCTTGCACTGTACGGGTGCGCGCATCCGCCGCGTCGGCCCGGCGACGCGCCAATCATGAACCGCGCTTGACGACGCCTGCACGGCAGGCGCCGCATAGGCCATCAGTCTATGGATCGCCGCAACAACGCACGTCTAGAATCGCCAGCGATCGCACTCATGGGAAGAGTTACATGCATCAGTTCAAGGAATACGCCATCGGTGGCTGCACCGCCCTGGCCTTCGCGGTTGCGCTCGCGCTGTCCGGCAACGCGGCCGCCGCCGACAATGCGCGCACGTTCGAGGACATCCCGGCGCAGGTGCTGACCGACGGTTTCCTCGAGGCGCATCTGGACCTGTTCTACCGCCGCGCCGGCATCCGCGCCGACAAGAAGGGCGAGTTCGCCGAGGCCAAGAAGAACTACCTGCTCGCCGCGCGCTACGCCGACAAGCCCTCGCAGGCGCGACTGGGCGAGATGTACTGGGAAGGCCAGGGCGTGGCGAGCGACCGCGCGATGGGATTCCTGTGGATGGCGCTGGCCTCCGAGCGCGGCTACGAGGCGTTCACCGCGCGCAAGATGGAGTACTGGAACCAGCTGACCCCGGAAGAGCGCCAGCGCGCGATCAAGCAGGACAAGAAGATGCTGGCCACGTATGGCGACCAGGTAGCCAAGCCGCGCCAGGAAGCGGTGCTGCGCCGCGAAGCCGGGCGCAGCACCGGCAGCATGCTCGGCCACTCCGGTGCCTCCGGCCTGCAGATCAACGGCCCGCGCGGCGGCAGCATCGATCCGGAAGTGTTCTACGCCAAGGAATTCTGGGAACCGGCGGCGTACTGGAAGCTGCAGGACCGGGTCTGGGACGGCCGCACGCCCGGCCGCGTGGACATCGGCGACGTCGAGGACATCACCCAGGAACCCGCGCCGACGCCGCAGCAACCGGCCAAGCCCTGAGCCGGCTGCAGTGCGCGGCGCCGGACACGCCGCGGCGCCGCCAAAAGCATCGGGACTGAAGTCCCTCCCACAGTGCATCCCGGCTTGCTCTACGCAAGCCTCTGTAGGAGCGGCTTCAGCCGCGACGAGCGAAGCCCGGCAGTTTCAGCGCACCGCAAAAAAGCATCGGGGTTGAAACCCCTCCTACAGTGCACCCGGCCTGCTCTCCGCAGATCCCTGTAGGAGCGGCTTCAGCCGCGACAAGCGAAGCCCAACAGTTCAGCGCACCGCAAAAAGCATCGGGATTGAAACCCCTCCCACAGTGCACCCGTCTTGCTCTCCGTAGCTCCCTGTAGGAGCGGCTTCAGCCGCGACGAGCGGAGCCCAACAGTTTCAGCACACCGCAAAAAGCATCGGGGTTGAAACCCCTCCTACAGTGCACCCGGCCTGCTCTTCGCAGATCCCTGCAGGAGCGGCTTCAGCCGCGACGAGCGAAGCCCGGCAGTTTCAGCGCATCGGATTGCGCGTCGCCACCGATCAGCCACCACGCGCAACAGGCCAACGCACACACCGATGCCGCCCGGCGATACCGCGCCGGGCGACATCGCCCGGCCGTACTCAATACAGCTTGCGCTCGGCCGCCGGCGGCGGCGTCCACTGGTACAGCCAGGTCTCGGTCAGCGGCTTGTCGCCGGCGCGCAGGAACAGGCGGATGTCGATCTGCTGGGTGCCCTCGTCCGGCGGCACCACGTCGAACATCGCGCGATAGCCGGAGAGTTCGTGCAGCGGCCGCGCCGAGACGATCTCGGTGCTGCCGCGGCTCAGCTGCAGCACCGCCTCGACCTTGGCGTCCTTGTCCTTGCCCAGCGCGGCCAGCTCGCCGCCGACGAAGTCCACCGCGAAGCGCCAGGAGAAATGGCTGCGCTTCTGCCCGACCACGCCGCCCAGGCCGGTGCGCGTGGCCACGCAATGCGCCAGCGGCGAAGACGCCGGCGGCTGCGCGCCCCAGTACAGGCGATAGCCGAACAGCAGTTCCTGCCCGGGCTGCGGCTTTTCCTGCGGATTCCAGAACGCGACGATGTTGTCGAAGGTCTCGTCCACGGTGGGGATCTCCACCAGCTGCACCGACCCCTTGCCCCAGCCCTGCTTCGGTTCCACCCACAGGCACGGGCGCTTCTCGTAGTACACGCCGTCGTCGTGGTAGTGGTCGAAATTGCGGTCGCGCTGCAGCAGGCCGAAGCCGCGCGGGTTCTCGTCGACGAACATGTTGAAGCGCAGCTGCGGCGGATTGCACAGCGGCCGCCAGATCCATTCGCCGCCGCCGGTCCACATCGCCAGGCCGTCGGTATCGTGGATTTCCGGGCGCCAGTCCCAGTCCATGCGGCGGTCGTTCTCGCCGACCTGGTACATGCTGGTGCACGGCCCCAGGCCCAGCCGCTCGATGGTCTTGCGCGGGTACAGCGCGCTGTCGATGTCCATCAGCAGCACGTCGCCGTTGGTGATCGCGAAGCGGTAGGCGCCGGCCACGCTCGGCGAGTCGAGCAGCGCGTACACCACCACCGTGTCCGAACCGGCCTTGGGCTGCTCCAGCCAGTAGGCGATGAAGTCCGGGAATTCCTCCGGCCCGCCGGTGCCGGTATCGATCGCCAGGCCGCGCGCGGACTGGCCGTACTGGCCTTCCTTGCCCACCGCGCGGAAATAGCTGGCGCCGAGGAACGCGGCGAAGTCGCGGTCGGTGTCCTGCTTGGTGTTGAGGCGGAAGCCGGCGAAGCCCAGCTCCTTGGGCAGGTGCTTGCCCTGCAGGCCGCTGCTGCCGTAGTCGAACGCGGCGCCGTCGTAGGCCAGTTCCTGCGCCTGCCCGTCGACCAGGTCGAACATGTGCACCGGCGACTTGAAGTACAGGCCCAGGTGGAAGAACTTGGCCTGGAACTTCGACGCCTTGTCCACCGCCCACAGCGCGTGGTCCTGGCGGTAGCGGATCGACTGGTACTGGTCCCAGTTCAGCGCTTCCAGCGGTCCAGGCAGCACCCGCTTGTGGCTCTGGTACGGCGCCTGGGCCATGGCCCGGGCGTGGCCCTTGAGCCAGGCATAGTCGAAGGGCTGCGGCTTGCCCAGGCGGCGCAGGCCGACCGCGGGCGAGGCCTGGCCGAGCATCGGCATCGCGGGCAAGCCCATGGCGGCGAAGGCGGCGGCGGCGTTCTTGAGGAAATCGCGTCGTTGCATGGGCCGGATCGAAGCGGAAAGGGGCTCCATCATAGACAAGCCGCGTTAAACGCGAGAGCTACTGCGTGGTGCAGGCCCCCGCCAACGCCAGCGCCGCGGCGTGCCCGCACAGGAAGCTGCGCTGCTGCGCCGGGTCGTCGCCGCCGGCATAGTCCAGCAAGGTCCACTGTTCCTCGGCCTGCATGCGCTGGCCCGGCGCCAGGCTCCGGTACGGTGCGTGCACCTCCATTTCCAGCAGGCCGCCGCCCGGGTCCGCCACCGACGCATCCAGGTAGAACTCGACCTGGCCCTGCTCGGGATGGATGCGCGCGCGCGGCTGGTGCGCGAAGCGGATCACCCAGGCCTGGCCGCCGGAAAAGGCGGCGATCCAGCCGGCCGACGGCTGCAGCAGCAACTTGCCACGCTGTCCGGCGCTGCCCGGCGGCGCGGCGGCCAGCGCCATCACCCCGTCCTGCAGTGCGTACTGCGGCGGCGCGTAGCCGGCGCCATCGCTGGGCTGCACGCGGATGTCGGCGGCGGCCGCAACCGGCACCAGCACCCGCGTGGCCGCGCTGACCCGGGTGTTGAACCACAGGTCCCAGGCCACCGCGGTCTTGCGCACGTTCCGTGCCTGGACCTGCAACACCACGCTGTCGGCGCGCTGCGGCGACAGCGCGAAGGTCTTGAGCAGGCGCACGCCGCTGACCGGGCTGTCCACGCCGCGCAGTTGCAGGCGCTGCGGCGAGCGCGCGACGACGCTGGTGGTGGCGAAGCTCAGGTACGGGTCCGGCGGCCAGTTCGCATGCGCCGCACGCCGCGCCGGATTGGCGTCCTGGTGTTGCCACCAGGCGCTCTGCGGCCCGACCCAGACGTCGTGGCCGAAATACGGAATATCGTCGGCGCTCGCGCTGACGGTCGGCAACGGCTGGCGCTGCACCGCGTCGCCTAGCTTGATCAGGTTCGGTCCACCGCTGCGCTGGAAGCCCAGCACGCGCCCGCCCAGGGTCGGCGTCACCGTGAACCGGACCACGCCGTTGTCCATGTTCCAGGGCGCAGTCGCATCGGTGCCAGGCGCAGGCGCAGTTGCCGGGGCGGCGGCGGCGAGCAGCGGCCAGGCACCGAGAAGCGCGAGCAGCGCCGCGCGCGGGCGCCACCGTCCATTCTGCGTATCGGTGCGCATGGCGAACCTGCGATCGAGGAAGGAAGCGCGATTGTGGCGGCTATGCGGCCGCGGCGACAGTCGCTCGCCCGCGCAGGCGCGCCGTTGCGCTCGACGCACTCCGGCCGTCGCGCCTGGCGCAGGCGCATGCGCGGCTTCGGCAACGGATTGATCCGAACACCTGCACGTATCGCAGCAGCGAAGACGACGGTCGCCGCGATCTCGGTCGCCATTGGCCAAGTCCTCGAACAGGTGCCGCAGCTCCGCCGCTTCCCGGCGCAGGGTGGCCCGGGAACGATAGGTGGCGCTGGTGCCGCCATGGCGCTCGGCCGTTCGGCAAGCATGGCGCTCGCTGCTGCGCCCGCGACGTCACCGGACGGGTTGCGCCGCGCGCCCGCGCGGTGTGCCGCTCAAGGCGCCGGATGACGGCGCGGCAGGTGCGGCGTCACCGCCTGCTGCAGCCGCCGGACCAGCGCCGGATCCATGAACGCATAGTCGTCGGGGATGTCCAGGCAGACGACGCGCTTGCCGCCCAGATGGCGCTGGAACGCGGCCGCCAGCTTGCTGCGGTGGCGCCGTTCCATCACGAAGATCAGGTCGGCCCAGGCCAGCAGCTCCGGCGTCACCGCGGTGTCGGCATCGGCGTTGACCCCGGCCGAGGCGGTCTCGATGCCGGGCCAGTCGGCGAACAGCTGCTCGGCGGTCGGGCTGCGCAACCGGTTGCGGGCGCACAGGAACAGGACATGGCGAACGGGCACGGCGCGGCGGGTCGGAGGGCGGTGGCCAATGGTAGCGGCGATCGCCGGCCGTTCGCAGACGCCGATCCCGGCAGGCAGGCCGCCGTCGCCGCCAAGGACGCAGGTCCGCGGCCGCCGCGGCCGCGCTGCGAGCGCCGTTTCGTGGTCGAGACTCACCGCGCGGCGGTCAGCACCGCCGGAGCGCCGCAAGCCGCACTCAGCCCCTCCACCTCGTGCACCAGCGTGCCGCCCTGCGGCTGCGCCTGCGCCAGTTCGCGCTGCAGCGCCTGCAGTTCGCCACGCCCGCTGCCGGCGCCGTTGCGGCGTTGGCAATGGAGTTCGGCGGCGTAGGCGCGGGCGCGCCAGCGCAGCTTGCGGCTCTCGATGCCGTCCCCGCCCAGCCGCGCCTGCAGCTCCAGTTCGCGCAGCGCCTGCGTGTCGCGGCCGAGCCGGCCCAGGTTGCGCGCCCAGGCCACGCGCACCGCGCGGGTGCGTGGATGGGTCGGGCCGTAGCCGCTTTCGGTGCGGCGCAGCGCCTGCGCCAGCAGCACGTCGGCCTGCCGCGGTTCGCCCAGCGCGGCACGCGCCTCGGCGATCAGCCGCTCGCTGTCGCCGACCGCCGGATTGTTCTGGCCCAGTTGCGCGATCCAGCGCGCGCGCGCTTCGTACAGCGGCGCCAGCGCATCGCGGTAACGGCCCGCGGCCGACAGCGCCAGGCCCTGGTTGAGCAGCATGTACGGCAGCAGCGCCTGGCTGTCGGGCGCGCGCAGGATCGCGACCGAGCGGTCCATGTCGGCGATCGCCTGCGCATCCTGGCCGCGCTCCAGTTCCAGCATCGCCAGCGAACTCCAGCTCATGCCGGTGTCGCGATGCGCCGGCCCCAGCCGCTCCACGGTCAGCGCATGCGCGGCGCGCAGTTCGCGTTCGGCGATGTCCAGGCGGCCCTGGTCGATCATCACCGCCGCGCGCAGCCGCCGCAGCCCCAGGCTGACCGGGTGGCGATCGCCGTTCAAGCTGCGCGACAGGGCCAGCGCCGCGCTCACCGCCTGCTCGGCCTGGTCGACGTCGCCGCGATCGCGGTAGGCCACGCCCAGGCTGCGCAGCAGGTTGACGCTGAGCGGATGCCGCGGTCCGGCCTGGCGGTCGAGCAGGGCCAGGGCCTGCAGGTAGCCGGCGATCGCCGCATCGGTGTGGCCGACGTCGCTGTCCATCGAGGCGATGTCGGTCATGCTCTCGACGATGCCGGCCGGATCCTTCAGCACGTCGCGGTGCAGCGCCAGCGCGCGCTCGAACCAGGTCCGCGCCGGCGCGCGTTCGCCGAGCACGCGCCGGCAGCGCCCCAGCTGCGAGAAGAAGCCGGCGGCCTGCAGCGGCAGCTGCGCCTGCGCCTGCTGCGCCTGCGCCGCCAGCGGCTGCAACACCGCCACGCACTCCTGCGAACGGCTCAGCAGGCGCAGCGCGCGGCCGTGTTGCGCCGCCGCTTCCAGGCGCAGCGCCAGCGGCACGTCGTCCTGCGTGGCCAGCAGCGTGCGCTGCCGTTCCAGCAGCAGCAGCGCCTCGCGATAGTCGCCCAGGCCGATGCGCAGGCGCGCGATCACGCCCTGCAGTTCCGCCCGTGCCAGCGGCTGCCGCAGCAGTTCGCGTTCGCCGCGCTGTTCGCCGCTGGCGAGCAGGCCGCGCAGGTCGAAACCGTCGCCGCGCTGCGCGTTGCCGGCGCGATCGAACAGGCCGATCACGAAATCCTGCATGGCCTGCGCGCGCACCGTCTCGCGGTGCGCCTCGCGCACCTGCCACAGCGCCACGCCGACCGCGCCGAGCAACGCGGCCGTGGTCGCGCTGCCGATCAGCAGGCTCCAGCGATGCCGCTGCAGGTACTTGCGCAGGCGGTAGGCCACGCCCCGCGAGCGCGCCTGCACCGGCCGCCCCTGCAGGTAGCGGCGCAGGTCCTGGGCCAGCGCCTCGGCCGAGGAATAGCGCTGCGCCAGCGGCTTCTGCAGCGCCTTGAGCAGGATGTTGTCCAGGTCCCCGCGCAGCCGCCAGGCCAGGCGCCGCGCCTCGGCCGGATCGCGCTGCCCCTGCTGCGCGGCGCGCACCACGGCCGCCGACGGCCGCGGCGCCTCCACCGCCAGGATCGCGCGCTCCCATTCGGCATCGCTGCTGCGGCGCAGGTGGTAGGGCTTCTGGTCGGTGAGCAGTTCGTACAGCACCACGCCCAGCGAATACACGTCGGTCATTGTGGTGATCGGTTCGCCGCGCACCTGCTCCGGCGCCGCGTAGTGCAGGGTGAAGGCGCGGATCTCGGTGCGCGGATGCGGATCGGCCGCGGCGTCGGTCTCGGTGTCGAGCAGCTTGGCGATGCCGAAGTCGAGCAAGCGCACCTCGCCTGCGGCGTTGACCAGGATGTTCGACGGCTTCAGGTCGCGATGCACGATCAGGTTGGCGTGCGCATGGCTGACCACCTCGCACACCTGCAGGAACAGCTGCAGCCGCGCGCTCACCGACAGGTGCAGGCGCTGGCAGTAGTCGGTGAGCGGCTCGCCTTCGACATAGGCCAGCGCCAGGTAGGGGCGCCCGTCGTTGGCGATGCCGGCGTCGAGCAGCCGCGCCAGGTTCGGATGCTCCAGCCGCGCCAGGATCTCGCGCTCGCGGGTGAAGCGCTGGCGCAGCGCCGCGTCGGCATAGCCGGGGCGCAGCAGCTTCAGCGCGACCTGGCGCTGGTACAGGCCGTCGGCCCGCTGCGCCAGCCATACCTGGCCCATGCCGCCTTCGCCGAGCAGGCACTCCAGCGCGTACGGCCCGACCCGGCTGCCGGCGCACAGGCACTCGGTGGCGGTGGTCAGCAACGGCTCGCTGAGCAGGTCCGCGCCGGCCGCGTCCAGCGCCAGCATCCGCACCAGTTCGTCGGCCATGGCCGGGTCGTGCGCATGCAGCTGCGCCAGCCGCGCCGCGCGCATGTCCGGGGCCAACTCCAGCAATTCGTCGAGCAACGGCGACAGGCGTTGCCACTGCAGCGCATCCATGCGTGCTCCTTGTGCGTCCTAGTGATCCTGCATCGCCGCCAACAGGAAGATGCGCGCCTTTTGCCAGTCGCGGCGGATGCTGCGTTCGGAGCGCTGCATCAGCTCGGCGATCTCCTGTTCCGACAGCCCGGCGAAATAGCGCAGCTCCACCACCTTGGCCAGGCGCTCGTCGATCGCCTGCAGCCGGTCCAGCGCCACGTCCAGCGCCAGCAGGTCCTCGTCCAGGCGCACCCCGCCGCTGTCCTCGGGAATCTCGGCGACGCGCTTGAGGTCGCCGCCGCGCTTGCGGGTCAGGCGGTTGCGCGCGTAGTCCACCACCACGCTGCGCATCGCCGAGGCGGCGTAGGCGAAGAAGTGCGCGCGGCCGTCGAAGCGGGCCATGCCGTGCGCGCCGAGCAGCTTCAGATAGGATTCGTGGACCAGCGAGGTCGCATCCAGGGTCTGGCTCTGCTGCCCGGCCAACTGGCGCCGGGCCATGCTGTGCAGCTCCTGGTAGAGGGTGCTGAGCACACGGTCCAGCGCCGCGCGGTCGCCGCCGCGCGCGGCATCCAGCCACACGGTGATCTCGGGTGCGGTCTCTACCACGGCGGTCTCTCCTCCGGCCGGGATTCGCGCGGACTATAACGCGGGCCGGCGGCCAGCGGCTGCCGTCCGTCAGCGCTGGCAGCTCCCGCACCAGACGCTGGCGCGCTGGCCGATGCTGGCATGCCGCAGCGGCCGGCCGCAGCGTTTGCAGGCCTCGCCCTCGCGGCCGTAGACCGCCAGTTCCTGCTCGAAATAGCCCGGCGCCCCGTCCGGGCTGATGAAGTCGCGCAAGGTGGTGCCGCCACGGGCGATGGCGTAGCCGAGGATCGCCTTGGCCGCCTCGGCCAGCCGCGCATAGCGTGCCCGCGAGACCTCCCCGGCCTCGCGCAGCGGACTGATACCGGCCTGGAACAGGCTTTCGGCGGCATAGATGTTCCCGACCCCGACCACGATGCGTTGGTCCATCAGGAACGTCTTTACCGGCGCACTCCGGCCACGGCTGCGCCGGAACAGGTAATCGCCGTCGAATTCGTCCGACAGCGGCTCCGGCCCGAGTTCCTCCAGCAGCGGGTGGGTCTGGCCCGGCGCCTGCCACAGCAGGCAGCCGAAGCGGCGCGGATCGTTGAAGCGCAGCACGCGCCCGTCTTCCAGGCTGATGTCGACATGGTCGTGCGCCCGCGGCGGCGTGTCCCCGGGCAGCACGCGCAAGCTGCCGGACATGCCCAGGTGCAGCAGCGCGCTGCCGGCGGCGGTGTCCAGCAGCAGGTACTTGGCGCGGCGGCGGATGCCGTCGATGCGCTGCCCCGGCAACTGCTGCGCCACCTCCGGCGGGATCGGCCAACGCAGGTCCGGCCGGCGCAGGATCACGCCATGGATGCGCCGCCCCAGCAGATGCGGCTCCAGGCCGCGCCGGGTGGTTTCTACTTCGGGGAGTTCGGGCATGGGGGTGGAGTGCGATGGTCGGTTGAGAAGGCGAGCCGGCGGAATGTATCACCGTCGCCAAGAGGATTTATTGGTGCGCCTCGCAAGCGCACTACGACAACCGTCTGTTCGCCGATGCCTGGCGCCGGATCGGAAAGAGCCTGGAGCCGATCAACTTCGTTCGCGAACCCGTACATCAATGTCCGGAGCAGCGTTGACAATTTCGGATCACGTTACAAATGCGACGCCCAGCATGTTCGGCTGTGAATAGGGATGGACAATTCCTCTCACATTTGACGTGGTGTGCCTGTTGCGACTGGTTGCAGTGTCTTTCGATTGACAAAGTAGCGTGCTAAAGGTATCAACGTCGCCAATGCTAGGACGCAGCGTGCCGGTGGGCACCAGATATGGGTAGGGAGCAACTCGACTTGATCTCAAGAACGTTTCTAGCAACGGCATCTGCATGCATGCCGTCAGAGTTGTGCCCGTTCTGCAGGCTCATATCGAATTGACGCGCGCAGACGTGACTCCAAGATTTTACTTCAAGGATTTCAGGGATATGTATCAGGCAGGAAGCGACAGTCACGCCATCTACAAGTCAGCGCTCAAATATTCGAGGAGTTTATTGCTGCTGGTGAGCATGTTCATGCCCATGCTGGCTACGACTGTCGCCGCGGAAGAAAGCAAAAGAACCTGGACACTACTCGATCAAGATGGGCAAACCCACGGTCCGTACAAGACCCAGGACCAAGCTGCCGCTTCCATCAAGAATTTGCCAGATCCCAGTCCTTATACTCCCGGTTTCTATAAGTATGCAGATCAAATAAAGAGTCGGGAAATTTCCCAGAATGGGGAGTTGAAGATCACGTATTGGAATGGAAAAGAACAACCTACGGATCCAGACTGGGAATATCCGGTCGGTGCGCAGGACTATGCGACTGAAGACGAGGCTATCAAAGAACTGGTAAGCATCGCCAATGCGAGCAATAGCCCATGTCCTGCCACTGCTAAGCTTACTCTTTTGGGAGACTGGGACTACAGCCGCACTGGTCCAGGTGACGATGGCGGCGAATGGGGGAAAAAGCCGTATCAATTGGACTACACCCGTAGATCCGGTAGCGATTGCGTACCCCGAAGCAGTACCTCAGAACTTGCGCGACATAGAAAGACTGAGTGCTCGATCGAAAAATTCATGTCGTGGCGAGACAAGTACCAAGCGTGTGTCAACGAGTATGCGCTCGCGTTCGTAGTGACCAAAACGCTCGAACGCGGATGCGGCTACGAGGGCAATCCCTGCGACACAAAGACCGGCGATAAATACCAGATCGAAACGGATTTCGATCTCGGCTGGATTGCTTTCGAACGCCATTATCATTCCGGCATCTCCAATGCCTCCGGTGGCTTTGGGTACGGCTGGACGCACTCGCATGATCTACGCTTGTCGATCGCCGACGATTCTCTGGGCCTGACCGATGGCGGCGGCTTCCACACCCGTTACCGCAAGTCCGGCGACGCGTACTTTGCCTCCGACAGCAGCGGCAACCGCATCGTCGCCGATGGCGGCCTTTGGAAACTCTACCGCACCGATAGCGTTCTCACCTTCGATGCCGACGGCCGCTTGCTGGAACGAAACAATCAGGACGGCACCAGCCTGTCCTACGATTACGATGCGATGGGCCGCCTGAACGCGATCCTTCACTCCAGCGGCCGCACGCTGGAGTTCCATTACGACTCAACGGCCGAGAATGCCTCGATCGTTGCTGTCAGCGCGTCGGGCGTCCAGCTCGTCAGCTATACCTACACCGCCACTGGCCAAGTCGGTACGGCAACCTATCCTGGCGGCGGCAACCGCGCATATCACTACGAAGACACGCGCTATCCCAAGAATTTGACCGGCATCACCGCCGAGGACGGACGTCGCTACAGTTGGTTTGCCTACGACGACGAAGGCCGGGTGATCTCCAGCCAGCATGACGGCGGCGCGGACGGTATCACCTTGAGCTACACGCCTGCAGGCGGGGCTATCGTCACCGATGCGCTCGGCCATCAAACCAACTACGGCCTAGCCGCAGGCGCCGCCAATGGTCCGCCGCGCAAAATCGGCGATGTTGTCGACAACGTGGGTACGCTCAGCACTACGTATTACGATGAATCGGTGGATTTTCGGCGCCGCGTGGATACCGTCATCGATCGTAGTGGAGTGCAAACCAAACATAGCTACGCCGAGGCCGTCGATTCGATAAGCGGTCTTCCCGCAAGCACGCATACTGCTCAGCAGGCAGTTGGCTTGTCAGGTGCGCGCGACAGCGTGGAGACCCGCGATCTCGCGAGCAATCGTGTGATCTTGACCCGGGATAGCAATCGCGAGACGCGCTTTACGCGCAATCTGCGCCTGCAGTCCACTAGCGCTGTGGTCAAGGACATCAGCAGTGGCAAGCTACGTACTACGACATATAGCTACTGCGAGGCGGATGATGTCGCCTCCGGTAGCAGTTGCCCGCTGCTCGGCTTGCTGAAGGCTGTGGATGGGCCGCGCACCGACATCAGCGACACTGCCAGCTACGCGTATTACCCATCAGACGATGCGACCTGTGCCAGCACTCCAGCCACCTGCCCGCACCGCAAGGGCGACCTGTGGAAAGTCACCAACGCCCTGGGCCAGGTGACGGAGTACCTGGCCTACGACGGCGCCGGCCGCGTGCTGTCGGTGAAGGACGCCAACGGCCTCATCACCGACTTTACCTACCACCCGCGCGGCTGGCTCACCGCCAGCAAGGTCCGCGGCACCGACGACAGCAGCGAGAGCGACGACCGCATCACCCGCATCGACTACTGGCCGACCGGCCTGGTCAAGCAGGTCACCCAGCCGGACGGCGCGTTCACCGCCTTCACCTACGACGCGGCGCACCGCCTGACCGATATCGCCGACAACGCCGGCAATACGCTGCACTACACGCTGGACAACGCCGGCAACCGGGTCAAGGAAGACACCAAGGACGCGTCGGGCACGCTCAAGCGCACGCTGTCGCGGGTCTACAACCAGCTCGGCCAGCTGGCCACGCAGGCCACCGCCAGCGGCGACCCGACCGACTTCGGCTACGACGCCAACGGCAACACCACGGCGGTCACCGATGCGCTGGGGCACAAGACCCAGAACGACTACGACCCGCTCAACCGCCTGGCGCGCACGCTGCAGGACGTGGGCGGCATCGCGGCCGAGACCAAGTTCGGCTACGACGCGCTGGACAACCTGACCAAGGTCACCGACCCCAAGGGCCTGGACACCACCTACGCCTACAACGGCCTGGGCGACCTGACCAAGCTCACCAGCCCGGACACCGGCGTCACCACGTACACCTACGACAGCGCCGGCAACCGCGCCACGCAGACCGATGCGCGCAACATCAAGACCACCTACAGCTACGACGCGCTGAACCGGCTGACCAAGGTCGCCTATCCGACCACCAGCCTCAACGTCACCTATACCTACGACGTCAGCCAGACCACCTGCGCCAGCGGCGAGACCTACGCCATCGGCCGCCTGGCGCGCATGCAGGACAGCAGCGGCAGCACCGACTACTGCTACGACCGTTTCGGCGACCTGGTGCGCAAGGTGCAGACCACCAACGGCAAGGTGTTCGTGCTGCGCTATGCCTATACCAAGGCCGGCCAGCTCAGCCGCCTGACCTATCCCGACGGCGCGGCAGTGGACTACGTGCGCAGCGCCCAGGGCCAGACCACGGAAGTGGGCGTGACCCCGGCCGGCGGCACGCGGCAGGTGCTGCTGGGCAACGCGACCTATTACCCGTTCGGCCCGGTGGCGAGCTGGTCCTACGGCAACGGCCGCCCGATGCAACGCGTGCTGGACCAGGACTACCGCCCGCTGGCGGTCAGCGACACCCGCAGCGACGGCCTGAGCACCGGCTTCGCCTTCGACCCGGCCGGCAACCTCAGCGCCCTGACCGCGGCCGGCAACACCGCCCCGGTGGTGAGCCTGGACTACGACGCCCTGGGCCGGCTGACCGCGTTCAAGGACGGCCCGACCGGCACGGTGATCGACGGCTACAGCTACGACGCCACCGGCAACCGGCTCAACGCCAAGGTCAACACCGTCACCCAGAGCTACACGTACCCGACCACCAGCCACCGCCTGAGCGCGGTGGCCGGCACCGCCCGCACCTACGACGCGATCGGCAACACGCTGTCCATCGGCGGCACGGCGCAGGAGTTCGCCTACGACGCCACGGGCCGGATGAGCCAGGCCAAGCGCGCGGGCACGGTGGTGATGAAGTACGGCTACAACGGCCGCGGCGAGCAGGTGCGGCGGGTGGACAAGACCAACACCTACACGCTGTACGACGAGAGCGGCCACTGGCTGGGCAACTACGACGCCAACGGCGCGTCGCTGCAGCAGGCGATCTGGCTGGACGACCTGCCGGTGGGCGTACTGGCCAAGAACAGCCTGCGTTACGTGCAGCCGGACCACCTGGGCAGCCCGCGGGCGGTGATCGACCCGGTGCGTGACGTGGCGATCTGGACCTGGGACTTGAAGGGCGAAGCGTTCGGCAACACCCCGCCGGACCAGGATCCGGACAAGGATGGCACCGCGTTCGTGTTCGATATGCGCTTCCCGGGGCAGCGCTATGATGCGGCGACGGGGTTCAACCAGAACTACTTCCGAGACTACGATCCGGGCACAGGGCGTTATGGGCAGAGTGATCCGATTGGGTTGAAAGCAGGTATAAATACCTTTGCTTATGCTGATTCAAATGCTGTTTTGAATTTTGACTTATATGGACTTGAATCTGTTGGCTCTTTTAATAACGGCGGGCATAAGGTTTGGTGGGAGACGGGCACGAACATTCGAGGGCCTGATTTTGTCAAGGTCTCATTTGGCTACGGGCCTGGAACGCTATCTTTTGCGCGCGGCAGAAATGGAAGGGTTTATATGAGTAAAGGTTTGGCTAAAATATACCCGCATTTTATATCTGCTGGAGTTACGGCTAGTATTGGCTGGGCAAATCAATGCGATACTCCCAGTAGTTCCAAGCTTGACAATTTGTTTACCGGGCCTGGATTAGCGACTTTCGGAGCCTATGAAGTAGTAGGTGGGGCTTACAGTCATTCCCCAGGTGCCGGATCCACAACAGAAATTGGTGTTGGAGCTGGTGTTTCTGCCACTAAGGGTAGCAAAGCAGGCGGTTTCGGCGGCGAGTTGGGAGAAGTTATAAGTAACGATGGATGGGGGTGGACGTGGTGAAGGTGCTCAAGCCGGCGTTTTTTTTGCTTATATTCCTTTGCATTGGATATGGGCTTTATATTTCTTACGTGAAATCTAAGGGTTACGATCCCTCTGGAAGGCCAAGCATAAGTCATCTAAAAAAAGAAATTGCGCCTTTTTCGGACAATTTTGGCGGGGTTCCTATCACAGCCTTTGATAGGGTGAGCATTGTAGGTGTCTCGTCTCAGGGTATTAGATTGGCCAATAAGGATTCTTTGCCTTTAGTGGAGTTCAAAAAAAAAGCATTGAGCCTTGGTTGGGTTGAGTCGACACCAACAAAATCGCCGTATTCGAGAATATATAATTTTTGTAAAAAACGTTTGATGCTATCTCTGGAGCAAGTTGAAAATAGTTACTGGACTTATGGAGTCATTTGGACATCAGACAGTAAAAGTGAACATTATTGCAACCGCGATTAGATATTTCTTTTGTGGCGATTTTCACTTCGTCACCACCTAGGCAGTCCGCGCGCGGTGATCGACCGGTGCGCGACGTGGCAATCTGGACCTGGGACCTGAAGGGCGAAGCCTTCGGCACCACCGCACCAGACCAGGACCCGGACAAGGACGGCACCGCGTTCGTGTTCGATATGCGCTTCCCGGGGCAGCGCTACGATGCGGCAACTGGGTTCAATCAAAACTACTTCCGGGACTATGAACCTCGTATTGGGCGGTATGGGCAGAGTGATCCGATTGGGTTGAGAGGAGGAACTTCTTCTTACCTTTATTCGTTAGGCACACCGACTCGGTTCTATGATCCATTTGGACTGGAAGCCGTCTGGGATACTAAGACTTGCGCAGGTCAACTGGGTCTAACGACCTGTGATGGAAAAGGAGGCTTCATGGTAAGTAACTGCAACAATGGCTGCGACCGTGAATGCACGCAGCGCCATGAAGAAGAGCATAAAAGATTTTTAAAAACCGTACATCCGGGCGCATGCTTGGGCCGCCCGCTCGGGGCCGCTCCTTGGCCCCAGAATTACACTGCTGATAGCGAGGCTTATGCGCGTGAGTTTCATGAAACCGAGTGTAGAGCTGATGCCATCACCATTGATTGCATCTCAAAAATTAAGAAGAAAACCCCATTGGATGCGAATACCAAACGCAATCTTCTTGAAGCTGTCAAACGTCGGGAGTCTAAAAAATGCGAAGACTATGGGTTTTGATTTTTTTAGCTTCAATGATGTCAAGCGCTTTTGCAGACGAGGCATGCCACACTTCCCTTGGAGTAGACCATAATTTTCCCGCTGCAGTTAAGAAAGAACTCAAGAAGCAAAAAATGGAAAAAATTCCAGCTAGTGCACAAGACGGTGTGTGCGACATACGTGACTTGGTATGCTTTGCCGCCAGGTTTCCCGCCATCGCAGCCTTGGCCGCCTGGAGTTATGAAGCTTGTTTCATGGAACACAAAGAGGAATAAGGCAGAAATTCTTTAGTGTTTTGAGTCTCGCCTTGATGATCAGAGTCACTACAGATAATCGCGCGCTAGAAAAATGGACCAGAGGGAATATCTGTTTGAAGTGAATATTTTCTCTGGCACCTTTGATCGTCCACACGCCGCCCGATTCCCACCCGACGCCTTCAGCTGCGTGGGTCGCGGGCGCTGGGCGGAGACACGCCAATGTGCGCGGGCGGAGCAAGCCGGCGGCAGCATCGTATTGGAGCCTCCCATATCCGTTAAGGAAGCACGATTTTTTCAAGGAGAGCAGGGGCAATGAGCTGGACAAATCATCGCGTGTTGACTGCGTTTCTATTTGTCGCCGCCTCGATGCTTTCCACGCAGGCATCGAGCGAAGAGATACAGGAACGCACATCGATTCTCGATAGCACGAAGGAGGCGCTCAAAAAGGGCGACTTCGCAGCGCTCGAGCAGCAGGCCACGCAATTCCGAACGCGGCAAACCCGTACCTCCAGCGGCGTCTGGAAATTGAGTGTGCTCCATGGCGGCGTCGATCGCTATTTCCTCATAGGTACGTACGACGAGGCGACATGGGCGGAAAAAGAACAGACCGCCAAAGGCTGGATCGCGGCATATCCGAAGTCTCCGACCGCACGGTTGGCGTACGCGGAGTGGCTGTCCAGACGCGCCTGGAGCCATCGCGGCGGGGGCTATGCGAATACGGTTCGACCGGAGGACTGGGCACCGTTCAGAGCCGGAATCGAGGCGACGAGACGCTATCTGGAGGACAACAAGAAGATCGCATCGTCGGATCCGGAGTGGTACGTCAAGATGGAATCCGTCGCCAAGGCGCAGCAGTGGGACGATGCCCGTTTCCAGAGCTTGATCGATGAAGCGATGACGCGGTATCCCGAGTACTACGAGATCTATTTCCACGCGATCGAGTTCTATTCGCCAAAATGGGGAGGCAGTGCGGCCGACATCGAACGGTTCACCAGGATGGCGATGGAGCGCACTCGTGCGCGGGAAGGAAAAGGGCTGTACGCACGCATCTATTGGTACGCCTCGCAATCGGTCTACGACGAACGACTGTTCAGCGAGTCGCTTGCACGCTGGTCGACCATGCGTGCGGGGATCGACGATGTGCTCAAGGTCTATCCGGATGAGTGGAACCTGCAGAATTTTGCCCGCTTCGCCTGCCTCGCTCGCGATCGCGAAAAGGCCTTCGAACTGATCGGACGCGTGCGGGGCCCGACCTACATCATGGTCTGGAACAACGAAGAGAATTTTCAGCGTTGCAAGAGCTGGGCGTTGCAGAGCGTCATCTAGGCGTCAGCGGTGGACGGCGGCGTTGGGCAACGGCGAGGAGACACATCGAACTTACCTGCAGAACTAAACGACCATGCGCTCTTCCTCGCACCGTAAACTGGCCGCGATGTACTGTTTTCTCGCCTTGGCGATGGTCGGTATTCGAAGCGATGCGACCGCCGTCTGTTTCCTTTCGATGGCGCTGCTGCACCTTTCCTTAAGTGCCAAATCGTCCAGGTGACGGAACCCACGTCTCAAGCCCCAAGCTAAGACCCGACATGGACGACATGGGCCGGGTCAACCTCTCGCTGCGGCGGCGCCGCCAGCTCCCTGGCGCTGAGATAACCATCGCCATTGCCGTCCTGTTTGCGAAAGCGCGCAGTCAAGGTGGACTGGTGCTGGACTCGGCTGATCGCCTTGCCGCGGCCGCCATGGCACATCTTATATGCAGGGCAACTGGGGGAAATGGTTTTTTGCCGGTAGCGACCCCTGGGTATTTGCACATGAGGCTGGGCATATAATGAAATTCGAGTATGGTGGACGATTTGACATGTATGACGTCATATCTCAAAATCCGAGGCGGTCTAAAGCGGTTCAAGGTTGGGAGGGGAATATAATGGCGGACCCATTCGGGCAACCTGATGACAGGGTCAGGGAAATAATAAAGAAAGAGTTGAATTGCAAAAAAAATAAATCATGCCGCGCTCTTTTCTTTATAGCCTTTTTCTCTGGTTGCGCATCCGCTCCAAATCCTCAACTGAGCGTGCCGGAATATCCGCGCGAATTGGATAGGATGGAAGAGGGGAGATTATTTGAAATACCAATGAGCGGCGATGGGAGAGCAAAGGAAATTCTTGCTGGCCGTGAATTCGTAGAAATAACGGGTCATGAATTGAGGTTGCTGGATGCACCAAGTTTTTTCTTGAGTCAAAAGCACGTTTATCTTGTGAGATCCATTAGGGATGACGGTTCAGGAAAATATTCTGCTTTTTTTAGGGATGGCCATTTGATTCTTCTATATACCAACTTTGGTAGTTGCGGCATACGATCTACTGGAGCCGTACTTGTGGCCACACAGAGCGTTTTGAAGACCATGTCGAGCGACTGTTCGGGAATCCTTTGAGAGTTTCGGTACCTTACCCTGCCGGACAAAGATCCGGACTGGGACGGCACTGCCTTCATGTTCGATATACGGTTTCCCGTGGCAGCGCTACGATAAGGCCGAGCACCATTGGAATAGTGAAAGAGAGGTGTTCGTGCTGCGCTACTTCGATGAAAACCATCGTTAACACATCTCAGCAGGGCGCTTTCCTGTGATAACAAGGGTTGATTAAAGTAAGTGTGTTAGTGCGCGGCCTATTTAAGCAAAGCATTGCGCCGCGGATGCAGTCAGATTAATAAGCGTTTCGTAGTCATTTTTTATGGACAAAGAACTGGCTGCATGGATGGAAGAAAGCACAAGAAAGCGGACTTGGGAACGAAGCGACGCGTTCATCTCGGCGGCGCCGCCAACTCCCTGGCGCTGAGATAGCCGTCGCCGTTGCCGTCCTGCTTGCGGAAACGCGCGGTCAAGGTCGCCTGGTGCTGGGCGCGGGTGATCGGCTTGCCGCGGCCGCCGGGGAGTTCGGCGGGGCTGAGCACGCCGTCGTGGTCGAGGTCGCGCGCGTCGAAGGCGTAGCTCATCCAGGCCAGGTATTCGTCCAGGCTGACGCGGCCGTCGCCGTCGCGTTCCATGCGTTGCAGATAGCTCCCGGTGCTGTCGACGACTTGCGCGCCGGCGCTGGCGATCGCGCCGCTCAGCGCCGTCAACAGGACGAACGCTGCCATGAACGACGAACGCCGCACGAGGCGGCGTTCGCGAGGCGTCTGCGGGACACCGTGGCTCATGCCAACGCGTAGCCCTTCAGGCGCGCGGCATAGGCCTGCAGGGCGGCGATGCCGCTGGCCTCGGCGTCGTGGCACCAGGCCTGCAGTTGCTTCAGGCGTTCGCTGGCGTCGTGGCTGCGCGCTTCCAGCAGGGCGGCCAGGCGCGCGCGGTGTTCGACCAGGGTACGCATGCGCGGGCGCTGCGCGACCCAGTGCTGCAGCTGTTCGCGCGCGTCCGGCTTGAGCCAGCGGCCGTCGTCGACCAGGCCCTTGCGCAGGCGCCGCGGCAGCAGCTTGCGCAGCTTGGCGCCGGCCTGCGCGGCTTCTTCCTTCAACGCCGGGGCGAACACGTTGCGCTGGTAGTCGGTCATCGCCTGGAAGCGGTGCGAGAGCAGCGCGCGCAGGGTGTCGGCGTCGGGCACGGCGATGTTCGGGCGTACGTCCAGGGTCGGCGCCACGCGCAGGATCCTGGCCAGGCGAAGCGCGGCCAGGGTGCGGATCGCGACCCAGCCGATGTCCAGTTCCCAGCGCCGCATCGAGAAGCGCGCCGAGCTTGGGAAGGCGTGGTGGTTGTTGTGCAGCTCTTCGCCGCCGATCCACAGCGCCCACGGGGTCAGGTTGGTCGAGGTGTCGGCCGATTCAAAGTTGCGGTAGCCCCACCAGTGGCCAAGGCCGTTGACCACGCCGGCGGCCCAGAACGGGATCCAGGCCATCTGCAGCGCCCACAGCGCGATGCCGGGCAGGCCGAACAGCAGGAAATCGACGGCGAACAGGGCGATCGGCCCCCAGTTCGCATGCGGGGTGTACAGGCGGCGCTCGATCCAGTCGTCCGGGGCGCCCTTGCCGTACTGCTCGATGTCGCCGCGCATGGCGCGCGCCTCGCGGTACAGCTCCACGCCGCGCCAGAACACGCGGCCGATGCCCTTGGTCTGCGGGCTGTGCGGATCCTCCTCGGTCTCCACCTTGGCGTGGTGCTTGCGATGGATCGCCACCCACTCCTTGGTGATCATGGAGGTGGTGAACCAGGTCCAGAAGCGGAAGAAGTGCGACAGCAGCGGATGGAAGTCGACGCCGCGGTGCGCCTGGCTGCGGTGCAGGTACAGGGTCACCGCGAAGATGGTCAGCTGGGTGAACACCAACAGCACCGCCAGCATGCCCCACCAGCCGAGGTCGAACAGGCCGGAGCTGAGGAAGTCGAGAATCGCGTCGGACATTGCCAGAACTCCAGGCGGTGAAGGCGTGCGCCGTGTTGGTATAGGAGACATGATGGGGGCAGTGGCGGCAAACTTCACCCGTCGCCTGCGTACGGTATTCAGCCGCTGCGCGCTCTTGATCACAGAACGGTTGCACTTCCATGTCCGTCGCCCTCCCCGATGCAACTCCCATGCCGGCCGCCGCGCCGCTGATCGAACTGGACCGCGCCAGCGTCGTGCGCGGCCAGGTGCGCGTGCTGCACGAGCTGAGCCTGCGCATCGCGCTCGGCCAGCACACCGCGATCCTCGGCCCGAACGGCTGCGGCAAGTCCTCGTTCATCAAGCTGATCACGCGCGAGCTGTACCCGCTGGCGCGGGCCGGCGAAGACCCGCCGGTGCGGGTGCTGGGACAGAGCCGCTGGCAGGTGGACCGGCTGCGCAGCCAGCTGGGCATCGTCACCGGCGACCTCAGCGTCAATCTGGCCGACATGCCCGGGCTGGACGTGGAGAGCGCGGTGCTGTCCGGCTTCTTCGCCAGCTACGTGGTGCCGCCGCACCGCGAGGTGAGCGAGGCGATGCGCGAACGCGCGCGCGAGGCACTGCGGCTGGCGCAGGCGTCGCCGCTGCTGCAGCGGCCGTATGCGGAGCTGTCGGCCGGCGAGACCCGGCGCGTGCTGATCGCGCGCGCCCTGGTCAACCGGCCGCAGGCGCTGCTGCTGGACGAACCCAGCACCGGGCTGGACATGGTCGCGCGCCAGCACCTGCTGGCGACGATGCGCGCGCTCGCCCGCCAGGGCATCACCCTGGTGCTGGTCACCCACCACATCGAGGAGATCGTGCCGGAGATCGAGCGGGTGATCCTGCTGCGCGGCGGCCACGTCTACGCCGACGGCAGCCGCGAGGAGCTGTTGGCCGACGCGCCGCTGTCGGCGGTGTTCGGCGGCCCGGTGCGGGTGCGCCGCGATGGCGCGACCTACAGCGCGAGCGTGGCCGAGGTGGAGTGAGGTGGCGGCGTGGGCTTGTGGCTCGCTTCTCAAGGCCCGGTGCGGTGCGTGAGATGAACCGCCATCGGACCATCGGCGCCGACGCCCACCTCGATCCGGCGACGCCATGACGTCGTTCGTCGCGCCTGATGGCCACGGCCACCAATCGCATCGGCGCTCTCGGTAACGCGCGTCGCGACTGAAGTCGCTCCCACAACAATTGCGTCGTCTGTTGCCTCTACGTCGCCAACCGCAAAAACCCACGCTGAAAAAGCGCTAGCTGCCGCGCCCGGCGACAGTGGGCGGCGACGCCTGCTGCAGGTCCAGCGCCAGGAAATGGTGCACCGCCGGCCGCTCCGGGCCGATGTGGTAGCGCAGCGCCGCGTCCTGCAGGTCGGCGTCGGCATGCGACACGCGCTGGTGCTGGCGCAGGTGTTCGGCCCAGGATTCGACCAGGAACCACTCCATCACCCGTTCCGGCTCGGCGCTGTGCTCGGTGATGCCCCAGGCGTAGGCGCCGTCGCGGCGGCGCTCGCGCGACAGCTCGCGCAAGGCGTGCAGGAACGCCGCGCGGTCGGCGACGCGCACGCGGTATTCGATCTGCACCATGACCGGGCCGCGGTCGTGCGCCACCGGCGCGTTGAGCAGCGGCTCGGGCCAGTGGTTGGACGGCTGCAGGTCGGCCTCGCCCTTGGGCAGGCGCAGGCGGTGGAACGCCAGCGCGACCAGCAGCAGCGCGCCGGCGCCGAGCAGCAGCGTGGCGGCGATGCCGAGCTGCGCGGCGATCAGGCCCCAGCCCAGGCTGCCGCCGGCCATCGCGCCGTTGAACACGGTCAGGTAGACCGCCAGGCCGCGGCCGCGCACCCAGTTCGGCAGCACTGCCTGCGCCACCCCGTTGAGCGTGGTCAGCGCCACGATCCAGCCGACCCCGAGCACCAGCAACAACAGCACCGCGACGGTCTGCGACGGCGTGGTCGCCAGCGCCGCCATGACCGCGGCGGTCAGCACCGCGGCCAGCAGCACCAGGCCGTCGGCATCCAGCCGCTTGCGCAGCTGCGGCAGCACGACCGCGCCGAGGATCGCGCCCACGCCGACGGCGCCGAGCAGCACGCCGTAGAACCCGGCGCTGCCGCCGAGCATGCGCCGCGCCACCAGCGGCAGCAGCGCCCACACCGAGCTGGCGAACACGAAGAACACCGCCGCGCGCAGCAGCACCACGTGCAGCTCGCGGCTGGCGCGGGCATAGCGCAGGCCGGCGCGGAAGGCGCCGAAGAACTGCTCGGACAGGCCGCTGTCGGCCGCCTTGGCGCGCGGCCACCACAGCAGCGCGGCGACCACGAACACGTAGCTGAGCACATCGCTGGCGTAGGCCGCCGCCGCACCCAGGCTGGCCAGCAGCAGGCCGCCGCCGGCTGGTCCCAGCGCACGCGCGATGTTGATGCCCAGCGAGTTCAGCGCCACCGCGTTCTTCAGGTCCGCGCGCGGCACCAGTTCCGGCACGATCGCCTGCCAGGTCGGCCCCATCAGCGCGCCGCCGATGCCGCCGACGAAGGTCAGCGCGACCAGGTATTCGACGGTGAGCGCGCCGGTCCTGGACAGCAGCAGCAGGCTGGCGCTGACGCAGGCCAGCAACAGCTGCACGCAGATCAGGAAGCGGCGCCGGTCGAGGATGTCCGACAGCACGCCGGCCGGGATCGCCAGCAGGAACACCGGCAGTGTCGCCGCGGTCTGCATCAGCGCCACCGCGGCGGGATTGTTGGACAGGTCGGTGACCAGCCAGGAACTGGCGACGTCGCGCATGAAGCTGCCGACGTTGCCGAGCACGGTGGCCGCCCACAGCACCGCGAACACGCGATGCCGCAGCGGGGCGAAGCTGCCGGTGGCCGGCGCGGGTGCGGTGGGCTCAGCCATGCGCGCGCTCGCGCAGGTCGTGCCAGGCCACCAGCACGAAGCCGCCGACCAGGCCCAGGTGCTCGTAGAACGCGTTCATTGCCGCAAAGCGTTGCATGCCGCTCATCTCCCAATAGCGGTTGGCCACGCACGCGGCCACCAGGGTGAACCCGCCCAGCGCCAGCGCGCCCAGCCAACGATACGCGCCGCTCAGGATCAGCAGCGACGCGCCCAGTTCCAGCACGATCACCGCCGCCGCCAGCGGCGCGGCCGGCGCCATGCCGAAGTGCGCCATTTCCGCGACCGCGCCGTCGAAGGCGAAGGCCTTGACCAGCCCGCCCTGCAGATAGGCCGCGCACAGGCCGAGCAGCGCCAGCCAGCGCAGCCATGCCGGGGTCAGGCGCGTGCCGAGCGCATCGGTCGTGTCATGCATGGCGCACGCTCCGCGGGGTGCTGGCGGCCGTGCGCGCGGCCAGCGCGGGACGCGGCACGTTCCGCGCCTCCACGCCGGCCTGCGTGCCGATGCCGCCCGTCGTGCTCATCCGGCTCATACCGCCCAGCACGCGCAACCCAGCGCGCCCCAGAAGCTCTTCAGGTCGGCGATCGGCAGCTGGCTGCTCCACGCGGTGGCGTGCCGGTGCCCATGGATCGTGCAGTCGTGGGCGCAGCCGCAACTGGCAGCGGCCTGCTGCAGCAGTGCCGGCGCCAGCGCCTCGCCCCAGGCGGCGTAGCCGCGGAAGCGGCGCGCCGGCGACCAGTCCGGCATCGGCGGCGGCGGCGGTGCCTCGTCGTAGTCGGCGAACGGCGCGCTGGCCCACACCACCTTGCCGCCGACCATGGTCAGCAGCGCGGTGGTGTCGGCGATGTCGCTTTCCGCACAGCCGAAATAGTCGCGGTCCGGCACCACCAGGTCGGCGAACTGGCCGGCCTGGATGCGGCCCTTCTTGCCTTCCTCGTTGCTGAACCAGGTGACGTGCTCGGTCCACATGCGCAATGCGGTCTCGCGGTCGATGCAGTTGCGCTGCGGATACAGGCGCAGGCCGCCGACGGTGCGCCCGGTCACCAGCCACGCCAGCGACACCCAGGGGTTGTAGGAGGCCACGCGCGTGGCGTCGGTGCCGGCCGAGACCTTGACCCCCTTCTCCAGCATGCGCTTGACCGGCGGCGTCGCCTCGGCCACGCCCATGCCGTAGCGCTCGACGAAATACTCGCCCTGGTAGGCCATGCGGTGCTGCACCGCGATGCCGCCGCCGAGCGCGGCGATACGGTCGATGGAGCGTTCGGAAATGGTTTCGGCGTGGTCGAAGAACCAGTGCAACCCCTGCAGCGGGATCTCCCGGTCCACGCGTTCGAACGCGTCCAGCGCGCGGCTGATGGTCTCGTCGTAGGTGGCGTGCAGGCGCCATGGCCAGCGGTTCTGCGCCAGGATCCGCACCACGTCCTCCAGTTCGTGCTCCATCTGCGGCGGCATGTCCGGGCGCGGCTGGCGGAAGTCCTCGAAGTCGGCGGCGGAGAACACCAGCATCTCGCCGGCGCCATTGTGGCGGAAGTAGTCGTCGCCCTGCTGGTAGCGCGAGCTGGCGGTCCAGGCGAGGAAGTCTTCCTTCTCCTGCTGCGGTTTCTGGGTGAACAGGTTGTAGGCCAGGCGGATGGTCAGCTGGCCGGCGTCGGCCAGTTCCTGGATCACCCTGTAGTCGTCGGGATAGTTCTGGAAACCGCCGCCGGCGTCGATCGCGCCGGTGACGCCGAGCCGGTTCAGTTCGCGCATGAACTGGCGGGTCGAATTGACCTGGTAGTCGTAGGGCAGCGTCGGCCCCTTGGCCAGCGTCGCGTACAGGATCGACGCGTTCGGCTTGGCCAGCAGCAATCCGCTCGGGTTGCCCTCGGCGTCGCGCACGATCTCCCCGCCCGGCGGCGCCGGCGTGTCCTTGCCGTAGCCCACCGCGCGCAGCGCGGCGCCGTTGAGCAGCGCGCGGTCGTACAGGTGCAGCAGGAATACGGGCGTGTCGGGCGCTACGGCATTGAGTTCGGCGATGGTCGGCAGGCGCTTCTCGGCGAACTGGTGCTCGCTGAAGCCGCCGACCACGCGCACCCATTGCGGGGCCGGCGTGATCGCCACCTGCCGGCGCAGCATGTCCATCGCGTCGGCGAGGCTGCGCACGCCGTCCCAGCGCAGTTCCAGGTTGTGGTTGAGGCCGCCGCGGATCAGGTGCAGGTGGTTGTCGATCAGCCCCGGCAGCACGCAGCGGCCATGCAGGTCGATGCGCCGGGTGTGCGCGCCGGCCAACGGCAGGATCTCCGCGTCGCTGCCGACCTGCAGGAAGCGGCCGTCCTTGATCGCCACCGCCTCGGCCGTGGGACGCGCACGGTCCAGGGTGGTGAAGCGGCCGTGGTACAGGATCAGTTCCGGCGCGGCATCGGCTGCATGCGGCTCAGCCATCGCGGCGCTCTCCCGCGGCCGGCGCCCGCGTGCGCTGCGGCAATTCGCCGAACACATGCGGCTTGACCTGGTGCTGGAACCACGAGGTCGGGTTGGCGTCGCTGCGCAGCAGCCGCTGCACCAGCGGCGGCAGCTGCTCGCCGAGCAGGATGCCGAGCAGGCCGACCAGCGCGATCACCGGCGGCGCCGGCGAACGCACCTTGAACAGCGCATAGATCACCCCGACCAGCAGGCCCAGGCCCAGCGATACCAGATAGGTCTTCATCGGCGTGCTCCGCTCAGCCTTCATGGGCGCCGAACATGGCCCGGGCGTAGGTGATGCCCAGGCCGTAGGCGCCGCCGTACTTGCGCGCCACCTCGGTGGTGCTGGCATAGGACGCGGTGCGCGCCCAGTCGCGCTGCAGTTCCAGCAGGTATTGCAGTGCGGTCATCGGCCGCCCGCCAGCCTGCACGATGCGCTCGATCGCGCGGTTGTGGGCCTCGGCCGACACGTCGCCGCAGGCGTCGGCGATCACGTAGACCTCGAAGCCCTGGTCCAGCGCCGACAGCGCCGGGCCGACGATGCACACGCTGGTCCACAGCCCGGCCAGCACGATCCGCGGCTTGCCGATTTCGTTGACCCGCTGGATCACCGCCGCGTCCTCCCAGGTGTTCATCGAGGTGCGGTCGAGCAGCGCCTGGCCCGGGAACGGCGCGACCACTTCGTCGAACATCGGCCCGGAGAAGCTCTTCTCGGCGACCGTGGTCAGGATCGTCGGCACGCCGAAGCTGGCGGCGGCGTTGGCCACCAATGCGGCGTTGGTGCGCAGCGCGCCCGCATCGATCGAGTGCGTGGCGAAGGCCATCTGCGACTGGAAGTCGATCATGATCAGGGTGTGGTCGCCAGGGGCGAGCAAGGTGGCGCCGGGGGTGGGCTGGGCGAGCGGCATGGACGGATCCTGGTGCGGGGGAGAACGCCATGCTGGCGCGCGGCGGCGGCCGCGTCTTGGAGATTCGTGTCGCGCTGTGCGCCAAATGCCCGGCCGCTGCGTGCCGGGCCGCGCTACCAGGCCCAGCGCAGTTCCACGCCGAGATAGTCGCTGTCCCGCGCGCCGGCCTGGCGCAGCGCGCGGCCGACGTCATAGCGCACCGCTTCCAGCGCCGCGGTGAGCTGCGGCGACAAGGGACGCTGCAGCCGCAGTTGCGTGTAGCGGCCGGTCCAGCGCCCGCCCTGGCCGGCGCTGCCGGCCACCGGCAGATTCGGCTGCAGGTAGACCGCATCGGCGGTGGTCTGCCGCCACAGCAATCCCACCGCCAGCGTCGCGGTCAGCGCTGGCGCGGCCTGCCATTGCAGCGATGGCTTCAGGTGCACAAGATTGCTGTAGCCGGTGTAGCCGGCGAGCGCGAAGTAGTAGCCGTTCGGGAACAGCGGATTGAACGTGCCCACGCGGCCGTCGCCGGCATGCGCGTCGCCGGACGCGGCATCCAGTTGCAGGCCCAGCCGCGGCCGCACCGCGAACCCGGTCAGCGTGTAGCCGCTGCGCGCGCCGAACGCCCAGGCACGGATCGCCTGCTGGCCGACGCTGCCGCGCTGCGCCATCGCTTCCACGTCCCAGTCCACGCCGCTGGCGGCACCGGCGAAGCGCAGATCGAACACATGGCGGCGTTCGCGCCCGCCACCTTCCAGGTAATGCGCCTGGTCGCGTGCGTACAGCGCGTAGTAGGCGGACAGTTCGTTGTCGCCGAACACCTTGCGCTCGGCGCGCAAGGTGCCGAAGCGCACGCCGCGGCTGGAGCGGTCGTCGAAGGCGCGCGCGTCGGCGTACTGCACCGGCTGGCTGAGGAAACCGAGCACGCGCCAGCGCGCGGTTTCCCAATCGGCCCAGACCGCGTCGAACGACTGGCGCACGTTGGGGCCATCGCGCGAGGACACGAAGCGCTGCAGATCGAAGGCGAAATCCTGCCGCCCCACCCGCGCCTTGAAGGTGCCACTGGCGAAGGCGCGCTGGTAGGCGACGAAGCCCAGGCGCAGGTCGAGCCGGTTCTGGTCGGCCGCGGAACGTTGGCGCTTGGCATAGGCGCGCACGTCCTCGAGTTGCGCGAACGCCTGCCAGCGGCTGCCCAGGCGAAGGTCGGCATGCACCTGCAGGCGCTGCAGCAGATAGGCATCGGCGGCGTCGCCGGTGCCCAGGCCGGGCGCGTCGTTCGACTCGAAGCGCTCGCGCAGGTTGGCGCCCAGCGACAGGTAGCGCTGCGGATCGTCCGCATCCAGCGGCAGATACTTCAGCCGATCCAGCGGCGCCTGGCGCAAGGCCGGATCGGCCAATGCCGACCAGTCCTCCTGCCAGCGGTTGGTGCTCGGAAGCGGCCGTGTCGCCGGCGCGGACGCTTGCGCCTCCGGCTCCTCGGCGCAGGCCGGCGCGGCCATCGCCATGGTCCAGGCAAGCGCCAGCAGCGCGCCGTGCCGCATGCGCTCGGCGCCGCGCATGCCCCGGCTCAATGCGCCAGCGGGCTATGGATCTCGGCGACGTAGCCGCCCGGGAATTCCACCACCGCACTGCGCCGGTCCTGGCTGGCGAACGGCGCCACCAGCACCTGCACGCCAGCGGCCCTGGCCTTGTCCAGGGTCTGCTGCAGGTCCTCGACTTCGTAGCCGGTGGTCTCGCGCCCGTACGGATACGGCAGGTGGCCGTCGCTGACCGCCACCGTGGTCTTGCCGAACTCCGAGAGCAGGCGGATACGCCGGTAATGCTCGCCGGGGCGGCCGATCTCCTGGCCCGGCACCTGCCGCGCATCGTCCACGACCTTGCCGTGAGAGAAGGCGAGGAAGCTGCGCACGAAGGCGTCGGCGCGATCCGGCGACAGGTACACGCGATTCTCCGGCAGCGCGCGGAACGCCGCGTACGACGGCGCGGTGGTATGCCAGTACAGCTGCGTGTTGACCCCGCCCGGCCACTGCACCACCGCATCGCGGCCGATCGGATCGGGGAACGGCGCGACCAGCACGTCGGCGCCGGCGGCGCGCGCCGCGGCCACGGCCTGGTCCAGGTCGCGGACCAGCAGGCCGTTGCGCTCGGCGCCGAACGGATGTGGGATCGGCGTGGTGAAGCCGAACAGCGACACCGTGCCGACCGGGGTCTGCAACAGCTGCGAGGTGGTGCTGCTCGGGGTCGGCGTCACCGTCGCCACCACCTGGCGCGTGCTGCTGCCGCCAAAGGTGGCCAGGAAACTGGCGACGAAACGTTCCACGTCGGCAGGCGCGACGTACACATGGGTGGTGTCGTACTGCGGGGCGACCGCGACCGGCGGCGTGGCGGCGATGCGCGCGGCCGCCGGCGGCGAGTGCGCGGCCATCGCGGCGAACGCGTTGAGCGACAGCAGGCTCGACGACAGCAGGGCGGCGACGATTTTCGAACGCATACGGACACTTCCTCGGCTGCAGCGAAGACCGGCGCCGCGGCAACGGCACTGGCAGCCGGCACGCGATGCGCCGGCAACGGCATGCTGCGCGAGGATGGGAGGCGCGTATTGGAAATTGGCGCGGTCTTGCTTCGCCGTGCGCCCAGCGGCGCGGCGCCGGCTACGCGCGACGACGGCTGTCGCTCGCCATGGCCGTCGCACCCGGCAGTCCGCTTTCGAAGGCGGCACGCGCCGCGCGCACCGCGGCGTGATTGGCCTCGGCCCACCGCACCAGTTGCGCCAGCGGCTCGGCCAACGACTGCCCCAGCGCGGTCAGCCGGTACTCCACGCCCGGCGGCACCAGCGGCAGCACCTCGCGCGCGACCAGGCCCTCGCGCTGCAGGTCGCGCAGGGTCTGGGTCAGCATGCGCTGGGAAATGTCCGGCACCGCGCGGCGCAGTTCGCCGAAGCGCTGCGCGCGCTCGGCCAGCAGCAGCAGGAACAGCGTGCTCCACTTGTCGCCGATCTGCGCCAGCACGTCGCGTACCGGGCACTGGTCGATCTGCAGGCCGTCGCGCCGGTAGACGTGCAGCTTCTGGCTCAGCGGCGGCTCGGCGGCGGCGGCGGCAGGCGACGCGGTGACGGACATGGTGGTTACCTCGACGTAATCAGGGGCGGAAAAAGTGCCGTATTTACAGCCTGGCCACTCTCTCTACTATGCACCTGGTTCCTTTTGCAGACCACCGCAGCCCGCTCCGGGTCGGCACCACCCGATCGGCGCCACGCACCGCACCTCCACCAAGGAAACTCCATGTCCGCTCATCCCGATTCCCTGCTCGTCACCGGCGCCGGCGGCCAGTTCGGCCAGCGCGTGCTGGCGCATCTGCTGGACACGCTGCAACTGCCGCCGACGCGCGTCGTCGCCCTGACCCGTCGTCCCGAAACCCTGGGCGCCTGGGCCGCGCGCGGCGTCGAGGTCCGCCACGGCGACTTCGACGCCCCCGCATCGCTCGACACCGCGTTCGCAGGCGTGGGACGCCTGCTGCTGATCAGCACCGATGCGATCGACCGCCCCGGCCATCGCCTCGCGCAGCACCGGGCCGCGATCGCCGCCGCCGCGCGCGCCGGGGTCCGCCATCTGGTCTACACCTCCTGCCCGGAACCGCACGATTCGCCGCTGCTGATCGCGCCCGACCACGCCGGCACCGAGGACGCGCTGGCCGCCAGCACCCTGCCCGGCTGGACCGTGCTGCGCAACCACTGGTACTTCGAGAACCTGTTCATGAGCCTGCGCTCGGTGCTGGCCTCCGGCCACTGGTACAGCGCCGCCGGCGACGGCCGCATCGCCCACATCGCCCGCGACGACCTGGCGCGCGCGGCCGCGGTGGCCCTGGCCGGCGGCGGCGAGGGCAAGCGCACGCTGACCCTCAGCGGCGCGCAGGCCTACACCACCGCCGAGATCGCGGAGCTGGTCGCGCAGACCGTCGGCAAGCCGATCCAGGTGGTGCCGGTGCCGGTCGAAGGGCTGGTCCAGGGCATGGTCGGCGCCGGCCTGCCGGAGCCGCTGGCGCGCGCGCTGGCCTCGTTCGACAGCAACACCGCCGCCGGCCGCGTGGTCACCGTCACCGGCGATTACCAGGCGCTCACCGGGCAGGCGCCGCAGCCGTTCGAACAGTGGCTGCAGGCCAACCGCGTGCAACTGGCCGCGCTGGCGCCCTGAGCGCGCGGCATCGGCACGCGGGGCCGCGCCCTACTTGCCGATGCAGAAGCTGGAAAAGATCCGCCCCAGCAGGTCGTCGGCGCTGAGGTGGCCGACGATCTCGCCGAGCGCGGCGTGCGCCAGGCGCAGTTCCTCGGCGGCCAGTTCCAGCCGCTCGTAGCCCAGTTCGGCCGCCGCCGCCGCGGCATGCCCGGCGGCGCGCTGCAAGGCGTCGACGTGGCGCGCACGCGCGGAGAACTCGCCGTCGCTGCCGTCGCCGGCGGCCTGTCCGGCGATCGCGCGCAGCTGCGCGTGCAACTGCTCGAGGCCGCTGCCGGTGGCGGCGGACACATGTACGGTGTCGGCGGTCGCATCGGGCACCGCGTCGAGCAGGTCGCTCTTGTTGTGGATCCACAGCCGCTGCGGCACGCCGGCGATGGCTTCGGCGATCGCGGCGCGGCCGGCATCGGCCTCGCGCGCGTCGAGCACGATCAGCGCCAGGTCGGCGCGCTGCAGTTCCAGCCGCGCGCGGCGCATGCCTTCGCGCTCGATCGCGTCGCCGCCGTCGCGCAGGCCCGCGGTATCCACCAGGGTCAGCTCGACCCCGTCCAGGCGCACGGTCTCGCGCAAGGTGTCGCGGGTGGTGCCGGCGATGTCGGTGACGATGGCGCGCTCGCTGCCGGCCAGCGCGTTGAGCAGCGAACTCTTGCCCGCGTTCGGCGGCCCCACCAGCACCGCGTGCAGGCCGTCGCGCAGGCGCCGGCCGCGCTCGGCCTCCAGCAGCAGCTGCGCCAGGTCGGTGCGCGCCTGCGCCAGGCCGGCACGGACCTGGTCGCCGCCGAGCGTGTCCAGCGATTCGTCGGCGAAATCGATCGCCGCCTCGGTGTGGATGCGCAAGCGCAGCAGGTGTTCGGCCAGGGCCTCGACCCGGCGCGAGAACACTCCGTCCAGCGACCGCCGCGCCGCGCGCGCCGCGCGCAGGTCGCCGGCGGCGATCAGGTCGGCGATCGCCTCGGCCTGGGCCAGGTCCAGCTTGCGGTTGAGGAAGGCGCGCTCGCTGAACTCGCCGGGCCGCGCCGGCCGCGCGCCGAGTTCGCAGCAGCGCGCCACCAGTTGCCGCAGCAGCACCGGGCTGCCGTGCGCCTGCAGTTCCAGCACGTCTTCGCCGGTGAAGCTGCGCGGCGCCGGGAACCACAGCGCGATGCCGTCGTCGAGCGTGTCGCCATGCGCATCGCGAAAGCGCGCGTAGCGCGCCGTGCGCGGGGCCAGCGCGCCCAGGCCCAGGCCGGCGCCGATCGCCGCGGCCAGGCGCCCGGACACGCGCACCACGCCGACGCCACCCGCGCCCGGCGCGGTGGCGATGGCGGCGATGGTGTCGGCGGCGGCGTGCGGCATGGCGAAGGTCCCGGCGGCGCTGCAGGCTACAACGTCTGCAGCTGGGTGCGCGCGTACGCCGCCGACGCGCCGCCGGGCTGCAGTTCCAGATAGGTCTGGAACGCATGCTTGGCCTTGGCCGCGTCGCCCATCTGCCGGTACGCATCGCCCAGGTTGATGTAGGCCACCGCGCGCGAGGGATCGATCTTCAGCGTGTTCTCCAGCCAGCGCGCGGCCTGCGCGTACTTGCCCTGGCGGTAGTAGATGAAGCCGAGGTTGTTGGCCGCCAGCGCGAAATCCGGGCGCAGCTTCAGCGCCTCGGTGAACTGCGCCTCGGCCTCGTCGTAGCGCTTTTCCTTGTACAGCTGCAGGCCGCGGTCGTTGGCGCGCTGCGCGCGCTGGCGATCGGACAGTGGCCCGGCCGCGACCGGCACCGCCAGCGGCCGCTCGCCGCCCTGCAGGTCCTTGACCAGCACGGTCGGCTTGGCCGCCGGCGCGGCATCCGCCGCGGCCGGCGCGCTGGCGGCCAGCGCGGGCGCCGGCGCCGCCGCATCGACGCGGTCGTTCATCGCGATCGCCGCCGAGGACAGCTGCTGGGTGCTGGCGGTCAGGAATTCGTCGCCCTCCGGCACCTGCAGCACGAACTCGCCGCCCTGCGAGCCGGGCAGGCTGCCGAACGCCGGCGTCTGCGGCGAGATGCTCGACACCGCCGGCGCCACGTACGCGGCCAGTTCGGTGCCGGTGATCAGGCCGTCGCCGTTGAGATCGCCCTTGCCCGACAGCGCCTGCAGCAGCACCCAGGTGAACACCGAATGGCCGTTGGGGCCGCTGTCGGCGACCTGCTGGTCGGCGCCGCCGGCGGTGAGCATCTGCCGCGCCACGCGCCGCGCGTTCTCGCGCAGGTAGGCGCCGGTGCCGCCGCCGCCGCGGGTCAGGCCCAGGCCGCTGTAGCAGGCGTCCATCACGAACAGCACGTGCTTGGCTTCCAGGCTCTCGGCGATGTCCTGGATCTCGGTCATCGGGATCGCATCGGTGGCGAACTGCGCCGGGTCCGAATCGGCCGGCACGATGTAGCCGAGGTCGCGCCCGGAGGCGAGCTTGCGGGTGGCGCCGTGCCCGGCGAAGAACACGAACACGCGATCGTTCTTGCCCACCCCGCCGTGCGCCAGGCGGTCGTGGAACGCGGCCAGGATGTTGTTGCGGGTGGCCTCCTGGTTCTTCAGCACGATCACCTGCGAGGACGGGAAGCCGAAGCTGCCGGTCAGGGTCTGCGCGATCGCCTGCGCGTCGTTGGCCGCGTACTGCAGCTTGGGCCAGCGCGCGTAGTCGTCGATGCCGATCACGATCGCCCACGACTTGTCGTAGCCGCTGGTCACCGCCGGCGCCGCGGCGTTGGCCGCCGCGCGCGCCACGCTGAAATCGCGCCCGTTCCAGGCGGCGAACTGGTAGCCGTCGGCGCTGAGCCGGTCCAGGATCTGCGGCAGCGCCTTGACCGTGCGTGCGTGGATGTCGTGGAACAGCAGGATGCCGCGCTGCTCGCGGCCGACCTGCTCGAGCACGCGCTGCACGATCGATTCGGGCACCGGGTCGGCCCAGTCCAGCGAGTCCACGTTCCACATCACCGATTTCAACCCGGCCTCGCCCAGGATCTGCATGCCCTCGGCGTTGCGCGCGCCGTACGGGAAGCGGAACAGCGGCGCGCGCTTGGCATCGACCGCGCGCAGCATGCGGTCGGTGTCCAGGATCTGGCTGCGCAGCGCGGCGCCGGTCTCCTTGGACAGCTGCGCGTGGGTCAGGCTGTGGTTGCCGACCGTATAGCCCTGCTCCATCAGCTCGCGGCTGACGCTGGCCAGCGGCGCCAGTTCGACCTTGCCGTCGGCATCGAGCTTGCCCAGGTTGCGGCCGACCTCGAAGAACGTGGCCGGCACGTCGTAGCGCTTGAGGATGGCGACGATCTCGTCGGTGTACTCGCGGTGCGGGCCGTCGTCGAAGCTCAGCACCACGGTCTTCGGCGGCAGGTCGCGGCCGAACACCTCGCGGTCGCTGTCTTTCATCGACATCGGATACGGCGTGATCACCCCGTAGTCGCGCAGGATGCGCTCGCGCGTGTACAGCGTGCCCAGGTGGGCGACGTAGTCCTCCCACTTCTCGCGCTTCTGCACGATCGCGCGGGTGCGGTCGAAGCGGCTGAAGATCGCGGTGATCTCGCGGTTGTAGGTGCGCTCGATCTCGTCCAGCGCCTCCAGGTCCTCGCCGATGCGCTGGTGCAGCTTGATCGCCGGCAGCGAGGAGTCCTTGCCGATGCGCGCCTGCCAGTCGGCCAGGATCTCGCGGAACGCGAGGCGGTCGGCGTCGTACAGGTCCGGCGCCGATTCGACGTAGTCCAGCAGCGCGCCGACCGCGGCGAAGCGCTGCGCGTCCGGCTGCGCCAGCAGCGCATCGAATTGCCTGGCCAACGCGTCGCGCCGCTCCAGTCCCTCGTGGAACAGTTGCTGGCCGACGCCGCTGGAGGTCTGCCGCTCGGCCGGCGACTGCTTGGCCTCGTCGGCGAGCAACACGATGATCTTGCGCTGCGCCGCCAGCTGTTCCTGCAGCTGCGCCTGGATCGCCGTGGCCTGCGCCTGCAGCGCCGGCGAACCCGGCATCGGCGCGGCCGCCGGCGCATGCGTGGCCGCTGCGGCCCCGGCATCGGCCGGCGTGCGCTGGCAGCCGGCCAGCGCGAAGGCGAGCAGGCAGCAGGTGGCGAGGGACAACGGGAAGACGCAACGGCGGTCGTGCATGACCGGGGACTCGCGAAGACGGTGACGGAAGGACACGCGCGCCGCATTTGCCGCGGCCACATGCGCAACGCCCGCCTTGCGGCGGGCGTTGTCGGGTTTACTTCTTGGGCTTGGCCGGCGCCTTGGCGCCGCTCCCGGCCGCTGCGGTAGCCGGCTCGCCGTGGCGCTTGGTCATCCACCATTGCTGCAGCAGGCCCAGCGAACCGTTGGTGACCCAGTACAGCACCAGGCCCGAGGGCACGAAGGCCATCATCACGCCGAACACCAGAGGCATGAACTGCATCATCCGCGCCTGCATCGGGTCCATGCCCGGCGACGGCGTCAGCTTCTGCGTCAGCCACATCACCGCCACGTTGATCACCGGCAGGATGAAGTACGGATCGCGCGCGGTCAGGTCCTGGATCCAGGCGAACCACGGCGCCTGGCGCAGCTCCACCGATTCCACCAGCACCCAGTACAGCGCGAAGAAGATCGGCATCTGCACCAGCACCGGCAGGCAGCCGCCCATGGGGTTGATCTTCTCCTTCTTGTACAGCTCCATCATCGCGGTCTGGAACTTCTGCTTGTCGTCGCCGTAGCGCTCCTTGAGCTGCTGGATGCGCGGCTGGAACTTGCGCATCTTGGCCATGCTCTTGTACTGCGCGGCCGACAGCGGATACAGCACCAGCTTCAGCAGGATCACCAGGCCGACGATCGACCAGCCCCAGTTGCCGAGCAGCGTGTGCAGGTGGCTGAGCACCCAGAACAGGCCCTGGCCGAGCAGCGCCGGCAACGTGAAACGGCTGTAGTCGACCACGCGGTCAAGACCTTTCACCTGTTCCTTGGCGATCTGATCCACCAGCTTCGGGCCGACCCACAGCCGCGCCTCGGTGCTGGCGCGCCCGCCCGGCGCGACGGTGAAGGCCGGGCCGCGCGCTTCGATCACGTGGCGCGGGCCGTCGTTGGACAGCACGTACAGCGCGTCCTGATCGGTTTGCGGGACCCAGGCAGTGAAGAAGTGATGCTGCAGCAGCGCGATCCAGCCGCCCTTGATGGTCTGGTTGACCGGGCCGTCTTCCAGGAAGTCCTTGAACGCGCGGCGCTGGTAGCCGTCCTGCGCGCTGAACCAGGTGGCGCCGTTGAAGCTGAAGGAATCGGGGTTGGTCATGCCGCGGCTGACGATGGTCGGCACCCGGCTCAGCTTGCGGAACACATAGCCCTGCCACGGCTTGCTGCCCTGGTTGACGATCTCGTCCTTGATCTGCACCGCGTAATGGCCGCGCTGCACGGTGTAGACGCGGCGGATGCTGATCCCGTCCGGGCCGTTCCACACGAACGGCACCTGCAGCGCGTCCTGGCCCTTGGCCAGCACGTACTCCTTGCCCGGCTGCTCGGGGCGGAAGCCGCCCGGACCGGGCGACGGCGCGTTGTGCTCGCCGACCCAGCCGCTGGTGGCGGTGTACGGATGCACCGGGTCCTCGGTCAGCAGCGCCACCGGCGGGCTGCCGGGCTGCTTGGTCTGCGGGAACAGCAGCAGATCCGCGTCGAACACGCTGCGCCCGTCCAGGGTCAGGTGCAGCACGTCGGTGGTGATGGTGACCCGCGGCGCGGCGCCGGCGGCCGGCACCGCGCTGGTCTCGGCGGTCGCGCCCGGCACCGTCGCGGCACCGGGCACCACGGCGCGCGGCACGGCCGGCGTGCCGGTGGCGCCGGCATCGGCGTCCTGCGCGGGCGGCAGCGTGGTCGCGGCCGCAATGGCGGTCGCATCGGCCGCAGGCGCGGCGTGCTCCTTGTTCCACTCCATCCACAACAGGGCCGCGACCATCAGCCAGGCAAAGATCAGGAAAAGGCGGGTCTGGTTCATCGGACAGGCAAGCTCGGCTCAGCCAGAAACGGGTTCTGACTTGGAAGTGGGGGAAGAAGGAGAGATGGGCGGCGGCATTGTGCCGTCCGCAGCCGGGGCCGGCAATGCGCCGGCGCGTCGCAGCAGGCGCAGGTAGGCCTGGCGCAGCTGTTCGCCGCTGGCCTGGGCGGCGGCGCTGCGCGCCACCACCACATAGTCGCCCGGCGCCAGCCACGGCAGCAGTTGCCGGGTGGCGTCGCGCAGCACGCGCTTGATGCGGTTGCGCACCACCGCGCGCTTGTCGACCTTGCGCGACACGGCCAGGCCGAGCCGCGCGGGATGGTCGGCGCTGCGCCAGTGCAGGCTCATCAACGGTTCGGAGCAGCGGCGCGCGGCATCGAACACGACGCGGTATTCCGCAGACGTGCGAACCCGCGCAGAGCGAGGAAATCGCCTACGCGGGTCGGGATGATTCACGGTCCGGATTGCAGGCGCCGCCTGGGGCGGCGAAGCAATCAAGCGCTAAGGCGCTTGCGGCCCTTGGCGCGGCGACGGGCCAGGATCTTGCGGCCGTCGGCGGTCGCCATACGGGCACGGAAGCCGTGGTCGCGCTTGCGCTTGAGGTTGCTGGGCTGGAATGTGCGCTTGGTGGCCATCGGGGCGCTCTGTCTGAATGAGGCGGAAAGAACCGGAAATTCTATAGAACCAACCGGGGCGCGGTCAACTGCCTTCTATCCGGCGCCACGACGGCCGCGATGCGCAGCCTGTGGATGGATCTGTGAATAGATGCGGGAAAACCATTCCCGACCTAGCGCGCCGATGGTAGTCTGGCCCATCCGCTTTCCTCTTTTCACCGGCCGAGTGCGCCGCGATGTTTCGCGCCTCACGCCTGGTCTCTCAATGAATTACATCTG